>OZ245049.1:0-1237500 GCA_965224465.1 Flavobacteriaceae bacterium
CAAATTTGTAAATTAATAATGGATCTTTTTGCTCGTAGGTTGCATTTTGAACAGAGTGTTTCAGTTCGTCCATTTGACGTAAATGATCTTTCCATGCATCATCTATCATTGCCAAAGAAATGTTCTTTTCAAAATCTGTCACCAATACTTTCCCCTCACTTTCGTACGCTTCCTTTAAGTTTGTTACCACTTGCAAGTTTTTGGTTCCATCGGTAAATGGTACTACAATGCGTTCGTATTTATCTCCTTGATTTTCATAGACATCTTTTATTACGGGGTATGCTGCTGCAGCATTTCGTTCTAATTTTTCTTGGTAATTTTTGTATACAGTCTGATACAATTCATCCAATAAGTCTTGTGCATTTCTACTTATAAAGTCTTCTTTACTAAAAGGAGAACTTAGCGCTAAAGTACTGATTAATTCAAATTCAAAATTCTGATAATTTTCTGTTGCTTTATTATCTGAAACAATGGCGCTACATGTATCATAAATCATATTTACGATATCTACTTGCAGGCGTTCTCCATACAATGCGTGGTGACGTTTTTTGTATACAACTTCTCGTTGAGAATTCATTACATCATCGTATTCTAACAAGCGTTTACGAACTCCAAAGTTGTTTTCTTCTACTTTTTGTTGTGCGCGTTCAATAGACTTAGTAATCATAGAATGTTGGATAACCTCTCCGTCTTCCAATCCCATTCTGTCCATCATTTTAGCGATTCTTTCCGAACCAAACAAACGCATTAAATTATCTTCTAAAGACACATAGAATTGTGAAGATCCGGGGTCTCCTTGTCTCCCTGCACGACCACGTAACTGACGGTCTACACGTCTAGAATCATGGCGTTCTGTACCAATTATTGCTAAACCTCCAGCGGCTTTTACTTCGTCAGATAATTTAATGTCAGTACCACGACCCGCCATATTTGTGGCAATGGTTACAATACCAGCATGTCCTGCTTCTTCTACAATGTCCGCTTCTTTTTTATGCAATTTTGCATTTAAAACATTGTGTTTAATTTTTCGTATTCCAAGCATTTTGGAGAGTAATTCCGAAATCTCTACAGAGGTAGTACCTACTAATACGGGTCTGCCATCTGCAACTAATTTAGCAACTTCATCAATAACGGCATTGTATTTTTCACGTTTAGTTTTATAGATTAAATCTTGACTATCTAAACGAATTAAAGGTTTGTTGGTAGGGATTTCAATAACGTCCAATTTGTATATTTCCCAAAATTCTCCTGCTTCAGTAATCGCTGTACCTGTCATACCAGATAATTTGCGATACATTCTAAAGTAGTTTTGTAAGGTAACCGTAGCGTACGTTTGTGTGGCGTCCTCAATTTTTACATTTTCTTTGGCTTCAATGGCCTGGTGTAATCCGTCAGAATAGCGACGTCCTTCCATGATACGCCCCGTTTGCTCATCAACAATTTTAATTTTATCCTCCATAATTACATACTCCACATTTTTTTCAAAAAGGGTGTAGGCTTTTAATAGTTGATTCATTGTATGAATACGTTCACTTTTAATGCTGAAATTACGGAACAGTTCTTCTTTAAGTTCTGTAATTTCTTCTGGTGTTTTTCCTGAATTATCTAAGGTTCCTATTTCAACACTTAGATCAGGTAATACAAAGAAATTATCGCCTCCTTGGTCATCAGATAAATAAGTAATCCCTTTATCTGTTAACTCGATAGAGTTGTTTTTTTCGTCAATCACAAAATAGAGCTCTCTGTCTATATTTGGCATTTCACGATTGTTGTCTTGTATGTAAAAGTTTTCTGTTTTTTGAAGTAATTGTTTGATTCCGTCCTGACTTAAAAACTTAATCAATGCTTTGCTTTTTGGAAGACCACGATATACACGATACAATAAGAAACCACCTTCTTTGGTGTCTCCTTCTGCTAGTAATTTTTTTGCTTCGGACAATACTTTTGTGAGCATTGTACGTTGGATACTTACAATTTTATCTACTTCAGGTTTTAATTCGTTAAATTCGTGACGATCTCCTTGAGGGGTTGCTCCAGAAATAATTAACGGAGTACGCGCATCATCTACCAATACAGAATCCACTTCATCTACAATGGCGTAGTTATGTGGTCGTTGTACGAGGTCGTCAATTGAATGCGCCATATTATCACGTAAATAATCGAAACCAAATTCGTTATTTGTTCCGTAAGTAATATCTGAATTATAGGCTTTTCTTCGTTCATCTGAATTAGGTGTGTGATGATCTACACAGTCAACACTCATTCCATGAAACTCAAAAATAGGGCCCATCCATGCAGCATCACGTTTTGCTAAATAATCATTTACCGTTACAACGTGTACTCCATTTCCTGTCAAGGCATTTAGATAAATAGGTAAGGTAGATACTAATGTTTTTCCTTCCCCTGTCATCATTTCTGCAATATCACCATTGTGTAATACAGATCCACCCATTAATTGTACGTCGTAATGGATCATTTCCCAAGTAACTAATTTCCCTGATGCATCCCATGAGTTGTCCCAGATAGCGGTATTGTTATCTAAATTGACGTGGTTGTATTTGCCTGATAATTCTCGGTCAAAAGCGGTAGCAGTAACTGCTACTGTTTTATTTTCTGTAAAACGTTTGGCGGTTTCTTTTATTACAGCAAATGCTTCGGCTTGAATTTCCAGTAATATTTTTTCTGAAGCTTCGTAAGCGGTATCTTTTAAGGTGTCTATTTCTGCATATATTTCTTCTTTACGATCAATTGTAGCTTCTACAGCCTCTGTAGTCAACGTATCTATTTGAATATATATATCTTTAGTGCCATCACTTATTTTTTGCTTGAACATTGTTGTTTTTTCCCTCAACTGATCGTTTGTTAAGCCGTTCATTTCGGTTTCAAAAGCTATTACTGCTGCTACAATAGGTTGTAATAGTTTTAAATCTTTTTTGTTTTTATCTCCAACAAAAATTTTTAATACTGTATTTAAAAGTTTCATGTGTTATTCTTAATTTTTTTAAATGGACACCTGTGTAAAAATTCATTTTTTATACAAGTGTTTATATTATTATTAATGGGGTATCCTTTTGATAGTATTCAATAGAAATACCTTTTTATTCGCTGATTTTAAATATTGGTTCAAATTTAAACAAAAAAAAAGCCTCATTCGAGACTTTTTGTGGCATTTTTATAAATATTTTTTAATATTCATCTTCATTCCAAAGATAATCCTCTTCGGTGGGGTAATCTGGCCATATTTCAACAATAGAGTCATATATCTCACCTTCATCTTCAATATCTTGTAGGTTTTCTACAACCTCTAATGGAGCTCCTGTTCGAATTGCGTAATCTATCAATTCGTCTTTTACTGCCGGCCATGGTGCATCTGCTAAATAAGACGCTAATTCTAATGTCCAATACATATATAACTGTTTTTTTGCAAAAATATATTATTTTTTGAGAAAGTCAAGTTTTTTGCTGTTTTTTTTAATTTGAAAGAACTTATTTGTTTTTCACTGGTTTCCACGGTATTTCTTCCGCTTGATTTTTTAAGGTCAATTTTCGTGCCAATACAAAAATATAATCTGAAAGGCGGTTTAAATAAGTAAGGATGTTTTTGTCAAGTGGCTCTGAATCATTTAATTGTGCGCAAAGTCTTTCTGCTCTTCGGCATACACAGCGTGCAATATGACAAAATGACACAGTTGTATGCCCTCCAGGCAGTATAAAACAAGTCATTGGTGTCAGTGATTCGTTCATTTTGTCTATTTCGTCTTCTAATTGTTGGATAGATTCACTTGTGACTATGGGAATATTTAATCTGTCCTTACCATTTTTGAGTTTTTCTTTTTCAGGAGGGGTGGCTAGCATTGCACCTAGAGTAAACAAATCATTTTGTATTTGGATAAGTATTGTTTTTAAATGATCGTCTATTTGTTGGTCTCTTATAAGGCCCATGTATGAGTTGAGTTCATCTACGGTTCCATAGGATTCTATGCGTAAATGGTATTTAGGGACGCGTTGTCCACCAAATAAAGATGTTTTTCCGCTATCACCTGTTTTTGTGTATATTTTCATTTGTTATGATGCTGTTTTTAACAGTGGGCTATAAACGCACTGTTTTGTTTTATGTTGGCTTTTGAATTGGTGTTGTTAAATTCGGATGTTAAAGTGTTCTTTTTTTTGTTCTGGACGGAAACAGATGATTCCTTTGTTGTACATATTGATACTCACGGTGGCTTTTGGATGTTGACAAAAACTTTCCCATAGCAGCAGGGTTTCTTCTGTTTCTCTTATATTGTTGAAATAGATAATGCTATCGGAATGTGTTGACGACATGCAATCGTAAAATATACGTGTTGCATTTTGTCTGTCAAAAAGGCTGTGAAAATACGCAAAGT
This sequence comes from Flavobacteriaceae bacterium, assembly GCA_965224465.1. Classification (GTDB taxonomy): domain Bacteria; phylum Bacteroidota; class Bacteroidia; order Flavobacteriales; family Flavobacteriaceae. Next base: position 4,386 of record OZ245049.1, read on the forward strand.
CGTACAGCGGACTAATATTCATCTTCGCAACAAATTCAAAATTTTGTTTTGTTTCAAAAAGAACCTTGTTATTTCCGTATTTTAAACATGTTTTAACCGCTTCAGGTGCGGATTCTGCTAGCATTATTTGAGTTGGTTTTAGGTAACTCGATAGCCGTGTTAGTAACTCTAGATCATTTAAACTTATGTGGGTAGGTTTGTTGATTTTGTATTGTTGATTTGCGTGGTTTTTTATTTCCATAGACTTATTATACAGTCCTTTGGTTACTAAATTAAAAACAAAAGGAGAATGTACTCCATGTTCATTTGTAGATTTAGCTAAGAATTTTACGTATGCAAGTGCCCCCATTATTTTATGTGTTCTCCGTTAATAAACACCTGTTCTATACAGTCTGTTCCAAAAGCATAAGGTAGGAAATTATAATTTGAAATAGGTTTTGTGATCATAAAATTTGCTTTTTTCCCAATACTGATGCTTCCTAATTCGTTAGAGACTCCCATGGCGTATGCTCCATTTATGGTGGCTGCATTGATGGCTTCTTCTGGGGTCATTTTCATTTTAATACAAGCAGTAGAAATTACAAAATTCATGTTTCCAGAAGGTGTAGAGCCAGGGTTGTAGTCACTTGCCAATGCCAATGGCAGTCCTGCATCAATCATGCGCCTGGCAGGTGTGTAAGGAATGCTTAAAAAATAAGAACACGAAGGCAGTGCTACGGGCATTGTTTTACTGTTTTTTAATGCTGCAATATCTTCTTCGCGCATTTCTTCTAAATGGTCAACAGATAAGGCATTGTATTTGATTCCTGCCTGTAAACCTCCGATGGCGTTAAATTGATTGACATGTATTTTAGGAATTAGACCGTAAGAAGTTGCGGCCTTTAAAAGGAGTTCTGTGTCTGCGACTGAAAAATATCCTTTTTCACAGAAGATATCAATATAATCTGCAAGTTTTTCTTTGGCAACTATCGGTAATATTTCTTCAATTACATTTTTTAAGTACAGGTCCTTTTTCCCTTTGTATTCTGTAGGTAAAGCATGGGCTGCCAAAAAGGTAGACTTTATGGTGATGGGGTAGTTTTTATCGAGTCGTTTGATAACCCGTAACATTTTTAATTCTGCTTCCTTTGTCAGTCCGTATCCAGATTTGATTTCGATGGCTCCTGTTCCTAATTTCATAACCTGTTCCAATCGGTTGGCAGATTCTTGATATAGTGCATCCTCAGAGATAGCTTGTAGTTTTTTTGCGGAATTTAAGATGCCGCCACCACGAGCTGCAATTTCTTCATAGGTAAGACCGTTAATCCTATCTACAAATTCTTGTTCACGGTTGCCTGCAAATACAATATGTGTATGACTGTCACACCAAGTAGGGAGTACTGTTTTTCCTTTGGCGTCTATGGTTTTGTCAGTAACTACTTCAGGAAGAGCATCCATTGGGCCGTAATCTATAATGAGTTGATTTTTGATCAATAAAAATGCGTTTTTTATAGTGGGCAATGTTTTCATTTCAATTCCCGATACATAACTGTTTAGGGTAGGGGAGGTTTGAAGCAGTTCTTTGATGTTTATAATGATGGTTGTCATGCTGTTTACAAAATTTTAGAGTCAAATAATCTGATTTAAATCAGGAAATAGATTTGTTTTTTTTAAATATAAATAGTCCTGAATTACAGGCAAAATTACGACAAAAAGAACTATTTTTGCAAAAAATTTATTTGATGAATAAAGCTATCTATATTGCCACTAGTGAACCCAACAGTGGTAAATCTATCGTGGCATTAGGTTTAATGCGCATGTTATTAGGGAAAACAGCTAAGGTGGGATATTTTAGGCCTATTGTTGACGAAGTAATAAATGATGGAGGAGATAATCATATCAATACTATAATTTCTCATTTTGAATTGGATTTAGATCCTAAAGATTCGTTTGCATTTACACGGAAAGAATTAATTAAAAAACGGAATGCAGGCAAGGATGGAGAAATTATTGATACCATCATTAAAAAGTATAAAAAGTTAGAAGAGAAATGTGACTTTATGCTTGTCGAAGGGACAGATTTTTCTGGTGAAGGTTCTGTTATAGAATTGGATGTTAATATTTTAATAGCCAAAAACTTGGGGATACCAGCCATTATAGTTTCTACAGGAGCTGGGAAAACCATGGACGAATTTGTAGAAGGAATTCATTTAACGTGTGATGAGTTTAATGATAAGGATGTGGACGTGTTATGTGTAATTGCTAATAAAATAAAGAAAGAAAATGTATCCTTGGTTCAAGAAGGATTGGAAGCAAATCTACCAAAAAATATTTCTGTAAATGTAATTCCTTTGATCGAGTCGTTAGACAATCCTACAATTCAAGAGGTGGTTGATGCTATTGGTGCTGAAGTTTTGTTTGGTGAAAAAAAATTGAATAACGAAATTGGCTGCTTTAAAGTAGGAGCCATGCAGTTGCCAAATTATTTAAATTTTATAGAAGAGAAAAGTTTGACCATTACTCCAGGAGATAGGGCTGATATTATTTTAGGAGCATTGCAAGCAAATATGTCTTCTAATTATCCATCGGTTTCTGGAATTGTATTGACAGGGGGGATTTTGCCTTCGGAATCTATTTTGAAATTAATAAAAGGTTTGTCGCCGATTGTTCCAATTATTTCTGTAAAAGAAGGAACGTTTGAAGTGAGCAATAAAATCGGAAATGTTAAGTCAAAAATTTACGCAAATAATACAGAAAAGATTACAAAATCCATTGCTATTTTTGAACAGTATATCGATAGTGAAAAACTATCCACCAAATTAAGTGATTTTGAAAATGATGGTATGACACCACGCATGTTCCAATACAATTTGCAAGTACGTGCTTCTAAGCATAGAAAGCATATTGTACTTCCAGAAGGGAATGACGATCGTGTGATTACCGCAGCCGCTCAGTTGATTGCAATGGATATTGTAGATCTAACAATTTTAGGTGATGCTGTAAAAATTGAAAGTAAAATTGCTCGTTTAGGATTAAAATTAGATCTTAGTAAAGTAAAGATCATAAATCCAATAGAATCTGAATATTTTGAAGATTTTTCACAAACATTTTATGAGTTGAGAAAACATAAAAATGTGACCATAGACATGGCTAGAGATATTATGGGAGATGTGTCCTATTTTGGAACCATGATGGTGTACAAGGAATTGGCAGACGGGATGGTTTCTGGAGCAGCTCATACAACCCAACATACGATTAGACCTGCATTGCAGTTTGTAAAAACAAAACCAGGTGTGTCTGTAGTGTCCTCTATTTTCTTTATGTGTTTAGAAGACAGGATTTCTGTATTTGGAGATTGTGCTATCAATCCAAACCCAACAGCGGAACAGTTGGCGGAAATTGCAATATCATCTGCGGATAGTAGCAAAGCTTTCGGGATAGATCCAAAAGTAGCCATGTTGTCGTATTCTTCTGGTTCTTCTGGAAAAGGAGAGGAAGTAGATAAAGTGCGTAGAGCTACAGAAATTGTTAAAGAATTACGTCCAGATATTAAGATAGAAGGGCCTATACAATATGATGCCGCTGTAGATCCAGTGGTTGGTAAAAGTAAATTGCCAGATTCAGAGGTTGCTGGGCAAGCAAACGTATTAATTTTTCCTGATTTAAATACAGGGAATAATACTTATAAAGCAGTCCAACGAGAAACAGGAGCATTGGCCATTGGTCCAATGTTGCAAGGTTTAAATAAACCTGTAAATGATTTAAGTAGAGGGTGTACTGTAGCAGATATTTCTAATACAGTCATTTTAACAGCAATTCAAGCGCAAGGCTTGTAACGTATTTGTAAACAATTATACGCCATCCATTTTAAGGACATTTCAAATGTTTGTGAAATGGATGGATATTTAATAAAAATAAGAAAATAATATTGAAAATTTTAGTTATTAATTCAGGGAGTTCATCCATAAAATATCAATTATTTAATATGCCAGAGGAACAGGTTATTTGTTCTGGAATGGTAGAGAGAATAGGCTTAGAAAATTCAGAAATCCATTTTAAGTCTGACACTCATAAAATTGATGAAATTTTAGAGATTCCAACACATAAAATTGGTTTAGAAAAAGTAGTTGCATTGTTGTTAAATGATAAAACTGGCGTTATTTCTTCGCCTGATGAAATTGAAGCAATTGGACATAGAGTTGTACACGGTGGTAGTGAGTTTTCTCGAACCACAGTTGTGACAACAGAGGTAAAGGATATTATTCGCTCTTTATTTAGTTTGGCGCCTCAGCACAATCCACCCAATTTAGAAGGGATCGAAGTAGCGGAAACAATTTTCCCTAATGCAATTCAAATTGCTGTTTTTGATACCGCATTTCATCAGACTATGCCTGTAGTGGCGTATAAATATGCAATTCCTAATAAATTCTTAGATGTACATAAAATTCGTGTGTATGGATTTCATGGAACAAGTCATAAATATGTTTCTGAAAAAACCATTGAATATTTAGGGGAGAAATCAAAAAATATTATCACTATCCACTTAGGGAATGGTTGTAGTATGACAGCTATTAAGGATGGTAAAAGTGTTGATACTACCTTAGGATTTGGTCCTGTAAATGGTTTGGTGATGGGGACTCGAAGTGGAGATGTAGATCAATCTATTATCTTTTACTTGGTAAATACCTTGGACTATAAACTTGAAGATGTGAATAACATGTTGCAAAAAGAAAGTGGTATGTTTGGCTTAACAGGGTATAGTGATCTACGTGATATAGAGTCAGAAGCTGAAAAAGGGAATGTAGAGTGTCAACTGGCATTAGATATGAGCGCCTATAGGATTAAAAAAACATTGGGAGGATATGTAGCCGCCATGAATGGGTTGGATGCTATTGTTTTTACTGCTGGAATTGGAGAAAATTCGGATGTGATTCGTAGATTGGTATGTACAGATATGGAGTTTTTTGGAATTGAATTAGATTTAGAAAAAAACAATGTTCGTGCACGTAAAATTACAGAAATTCACAAAGAAGGTTCTGCAACAAAAATATTGATTGTTCCTACAAACGAAGAAGTAGAAATAGCAAAACAATCGTTTAAATTATTGGCATAGCCCTTTTTTTAAAAGAATTATCAGAGGTTGCTTCCTAAAGAATAGTTTTTGGATGGAAGCCAGTCCTTGAGAGATTATCCCTTTAATATGGGATAAAAAAGCATTAACGCTGATTCAGCGTTAATGCTTTTTAGTTTTAGAGCTTTAAAAACGATCAGGTGAGAAGGGAAGGATGTTTGTACTGGGTTTTTTTTCTGAAATTATTTCCTCTACTAATTTCCCTGTAGCGGGTCCCAAACTCCACCCCATCATAGCATGTCCTGTAGCAAAAGTCAAGTTTTTTATTTCTGCCGACTTTCCAATGTAGGGGAGCCCATCTGGAGAAACAGGCCTGAGTCCACAGGATGCTGTTTTTTGTTCCTCTGTGGTTATTTTTAGACCTTTGTAATATTCACTAGCTGCTGTTGCAATTGCTTGTACACGTACAGGATTTATATGGTGGTTGATTCCTGCTATTTCCATAGTGCCAGAAAATCTAGTGAAGTTTTCCATAGGACTTACGGCTACTTTTGCTTCTACTAAAAGTGCTGGTATGGTGATGCCTGTTTTTTGTGTGGTGTTTATGCAGTAGCCTTTTCCTGCTTGCACAGGGATATTAATGCCTAGGTGTTTTGCTAAATAAGGACTCCATGAGCCAGCAGCTAAAACAAATTCATCAGCTTCGAATACCTGTGTCTCTGTTTTTATTTTTTGGATTTGAGATCCTTTCCTTTCTATTGATATTACTTCTTGGTTGGTTTTGATAAGTACGCCTTTATGTATCAAATACTTTTTTAAGGTTTCCATAAAATTACTTGGAGTCATGTGGGAATCACATAAATAATGTATAGCTCCTTCCACATTGTAATTGGCTTTGGGTTCTAGTTTTTGCAACTCTTCTTTGTTTAAATACTGAACGTTTAAGCCTTCTTTTAATGCAATTTCAGAGATTTTTAGTTCTTCATTCTCGGCTTCATGTGTTTTAAAACACATCAGTAATCCCTTGTTCTCTAGTTGGAAGTTCATCACTTTGTTTCTTAACAAATCTTGGTATAATTCTGTGCTTAGTAGGTTGATATTTTTAATAGGTGTGATGGATTGTTGTACATGCTCTTTTGTAGAAGATTTGTAAAATAGCCAAGACCATTTTAAAAAATCGAGATCCAGACGTGGCTTTACATAAAAAGGACTGCTTGGATTTAACATCCATTGCATTCCTTTTCGAATCATTCCAGGGGCTGCTAGTGGTAAAAAATGACTCGGAGTTAAAAATCCTGCATTTACAAAAGAGGCTCCCGAAGTGATTGTAGATTTTTCAATTACGGTTACAGAGCAACCAGATTCTTGTAAATAATAGGCGCTACATAAGCCAATAATACCCCCTCCAATAATTACAACTTTTTTCATTATTCGTATGTTTTTTGTTAAATTACTTTAAAGCCATGAGCATAAGGGTCATCATCATCTATAATAATAGTATTGTAACCATAGGTTTTTGCCCAGCCCTGTATGCTTGGGATTATGGCGCTGTGTTTTCCTAAGTTTGTGACTGTTTCTATGCGTCCAATAAATTTAGATCCTATATAGCTTTCGTGAATGTATTCTTCTTGTTTTTTTAATAAGCCTTTTGCATGTAATTGTGCCATTCGAGCAGAAGTTCCGGTGCCACAAGGAGATCTGTCTATTGCTTTGTCTCCGTAAAAGACAGCATTTCTTCCCGATGATTTTGTGTCTAAAGGACTTCCTGTCCATAAAAGATGTGTGATGTCTCTTATCGTATTGTTCTCTGGGTGAATAAATTGGTTCGGGTATTTTTTGTTGATGCTTTTTCTGAGCGCTCTAGAAAGTTGAATCAAATGCCCTGCCGTGTGATTTTCTATGCCTTTGAAGTTTTTTTGTGGGTCTATTATAGCATAAAAATTACCGCCATAAGCAACGTCAAAAATAATAAGTCCTAGATCCTCACATACAATTTCTAGATTTTCTGCGGCTAAATAGGATTTTACATTGGTGAGTTGTACCCAATCCACTTTTTTTCCTGTTTGTTGGTATTTAATATGTATCAGTCCTGCAGGAGTTTCCATTTTTACGATGCCTGGTGTTTTAGGACTTATGAATCCTTCTTCGATTCCTATAGTAATGGTGCCGATGGTTCCGTGTCCGCACATAGGAAGACATCCAGATGTTTCTATAAACAATACTGCAATGTCATTCGTAGGATCGTGTGGAGGATACAAGATGCTTCCACTCATTATATCATGTCCTCGTGGTTCAAACATAAGTCCTTTTCGGATCCAATCGAATTCTTTTAAAAAGTGTTGCCTCTTTTCACTCATATTTGCTCCTTTAAGTAATGGGCCGCCACTGGTTACAAGCCTAACAGGGTTTCCGCAGGTATGTGCATCAATACAAAAAAATGTTTTTTTACTCATAAAGGAGTGGTGTTTGTGCTGGTTATGTACAGTTTGTAAAGCCTATGTGATAGCAGTTAAATTTCCAAGTGAAGGTTTAGAAATGGAAGGATAGCCTTGCTGTCGTTCTATTTTTCAACAACGCCAGCACATAAAATAAACTATTTATATCGGCCATTTTGGATTTTAAGTTGGTATAATACGAATGTCTTCTGCGCTGTATTTTCCGTTGATTAAACGAAAAAGTCCAATGCTGTTTTTGTCTTGTAATTCGATTGGAAGTAAGCTGTTAGGCCAGTTTTGAAAACATACAGGACGTACAAAACGTTTAATGGCTCCTGTGCCAACAGAGGTGAAACGCCCGTCGGTAGAGGCAGGGAAGGGACCTCCGTGTTGCATGGAAGGGCATACTTCCACGCCTGTAGGAACACCGTTAAATAAAATACGACCCACTTTTTCTGTTAAGCTGTCGATCACGTTTTTATATTTTGATATTTCAGTATTAGTTCCCATAATAGTGGCAGTTAGTTGTCCTTCTAGTGCATTCGCTACTTGTTGTAGTTCTGTGGTGTTTTTACATTCAACGACCAGTGAATAAGGACCAAATACTTCTTGATGTAATGTAGGATTTGAAATAAATTCCTTGGCAGAAATACGTGATATTTGTGCTCTTCCATAATTTTCTGTGATAGGTTTGTTGTATTGTCCTACCGTATTTATATGCATTTCTTGTTGCATTTGATGGCTCATTTTTTTGTAGTTGTTGGCAATTACTGGATGTAGCATACACTGGGGTTCTTGTTGTGAAATGGCACTGCCTAAACTATTTATAAATACATCCAATTCGTTGGATTTTAGACCTATGAGTAGTCCTGGGTTTGTGCAGAATTGCCCAGCTCCTAATACAATGGAATTTGCGTATTCCTTTCCGAGTTCTTCTGCTTTTTCTTTTAATAAATCAGGAAGAAATACAACGGGGTTTAATGAGCCCATTTCAGCAAAAACAGGAATCGGATTTGGACGTTTGTTTGCAAGGTCAAATAAGGCTTTTCCTCCTTTAAAACTTCCTGTAAACGCTACCGATTTAACGGAGCTATGTTGTACCAAAGCACTCCCCGCGGCTATTTCTTTTCCGTTTAAATGTGAGAATACTCCATTTGGCATTCCCGTGCTTTTGGCAGCTTTTATAATAGCGGAAGCAACTAATTCTGAGGTTCCAGCATGCATAGGATGAGATTTTACAATAACGGGGCATCCAGCAGCTAAGGCAGATGCAGTGTCTCCACCTGCTGTTGAAAATGCCAAAGGAAAATTACTAGCACCAAAAACAACAACGGGCCCTGTAGCTATCAGCATTTTTCGTAAGTCTACTTTGGGGATTGGACTTCTGTTTTTTTGGGCTGTATCTATGGATGCTTCTACCCATGAGCCTTCTTCTAAAAGTGTTGCAAATTGTAGTAACTGTCCGATGGTTCTCCCGCGTTCTCCTATTGCTCTGCCTTGTGGTAAACCCGATTCTGTGATGTATGTTTTGATCAATTCATCTCCTAAGGACTCTATTTCTGTTGCAATCGCTCTTAGGAATTGTGCTTTTGAAGTTCCTGAGACCTGCCTGTAATTTCGGTATGCTTGGCTTGCTAACGTAAGGGCATCATTAATTTCCGAGGGCGTTGCTTCGTGAAAAAGAGTTGTATTTTCTATGTTTAAAACGGGATTTACCGTTTTAAAAGTACGATTTCCTGCAGCGGATAATGTAGTCCCAATATAATTTTTTCCTGTAATCATGCTTTGTGTTTTAAGAAATGAGTCGCTCTTTTTTAGGAAGCCTTATTTCGTTGCTTTTTTAAATATTTGATGATATTTATGGTGGTTTATGCTATAGTCATGAGTGTTTTGTACTCTGGGAGATGCGGTCTATTTTGAATCCCTTCTTCTATTATTTTTAAGACTCGTGTTCTTTCCTCTCCTATGATACTTAGTCTAGGAGCTCTTACATGTTCTGTTCCTATGCCAGTAGCTACTTCAGCTAACTTTATATATTGGACTAGTTTAGAATGAATGTCTAATTCTAAAATAGGTAGGAACCATCTATAAATATTCAGTGCTTCCTTAGTGCGTCCTGCTTTGGCAAGGTTAAAAATTGCTACAGTTTCTTTTGGGAACGCACAAACCAACCCTGCTACCCAGCCATCAGCTCCCATAAAAATACTTTCTAAGGCCAAGGTGTCTACTCCGGATAATATTTTAAATCGATCTCCAAACCTGTTGCGCATTCTTGTAATGTTTGATAAATCCCTAGTGGATTCCTTAACTGCTTGAATGTTTTTACAAACACTTAGTTCTGCAAACATGTCTAAGCTTACCATAATCTCATAGTCTACAGGGTTGTTGTAGATCATAATTGGTAACGTTGTGCTTTCTGCTACGGTTTTAAAATAGACCACAGTTTCTCTATCGTCTGCCTTATAGCGCATTGGAGGTAACATCATAAGACCCGATGCTCCGTCTTCCTTCGCTGTTGCAGCTGCTTGTACCGCAGCTTTGGTGGTTTGCTCAGCAATATTGATAATTATTGGTACAGATCCGTTTACAATGGCTACCGCTTTTCTGACCAAAATACGTTTCTCTTCTTCCAATAATGTACTGGCTTCACCTAAGGTTCCTCCAAGTATGATTCCTTGAACCCCTGCGTCTAATTGTGCGTGAATGTTTATTTCAAAATTAGCTAAATCTAAGGTGTCATCTGCTAAAAATTTTGTTGTGACTGCGGGCATTACCCCTTCCCATTTAAATTCCATATGATATGTTTTTCAGCAAAGTTAGCGTACTAATTGAGATAGAATAGTTTGATTATTACCTTTTATTAATAGTAAATTACCTGATAAGTATCATATATATGTATTAATTGAATAGTCACGGTTGTATTTGTAATAAAAATGATACTTTATTACCTTTTATAAAGTGTGGTTGTTTTCGGGAAATTGACGTGTCTTTTAGTATGTCTACCTTTTTGTTGTTCGTCTAGATGAAAAAAAATATTTAATCCTTTATTGAGGCTTTTATTCCCCGAGGCTTTGTCTCGAGATAGAAGATAGTCTTTTGGAAGTATACCTGATACCCTTAAGGCGAGGTTGTAGGTTCTAAACAATGTAATTTTGTGATACAGGGGCTTGAAATCTTTTTTTTTTTTTCTAAATGATACAAAACCTTTTTGGAGTCAAGACGTAGATTGATGCTAAAACTCAAAGTTTTTTTTAAGGTTAATTTGAAATTTTCTTACTGTTAATATTTCATGAATTGCTATCGGATCCTATCGAGATTAGAATGCATATTTAAATAGCATCTTGTAAAAGTCTTTAAATTAGTTCTTTAAAGCTTGTTTAGTAAGTAGGGGATTCATTTATATTTTTTTTTTTGAAAAAAAGAAAAAATAAATACTAATAATAAAGTTATGAAATTGAATGTATTACGATCGTTTATGGTGCTGCTCTTTGCGGCTTTGTTGTTTTCTTGTGACAATAACAATCCAACGTTTTATGAAGTGTTAGCTAATTCTGGGGAGCTTCCTGTTGATGAAGGTGGTACAGAAGGAGCGCAGGTAAATGCTCAGTTTATATTAGAAAATTTAATTATAGAGGGAAGTGTGATTTCTAAAGAAGTTGGAGTCAATACGGGCATGTCTAAAATTGCGAATTCATTTGATTTTATGGTTCCAAAATATGGTTTTTTAAAGAATGGTTTTCCTATCGATTTTAAAAAAGGAAGTGCTGTTCCTATGGCGGTCTATATTCAGATTAAATCTAAAAACGGGGAATTATCCAAAGGACATACTGCTTTTGTAATGGATATGGGTATAGATTCTAAAAAGTACAATTACGTGCACTTTTCAGACAAGATTAAAGCGGAATATTTTTGTGTGGTATTGTATTTTTTAACGGTGGATGGTTTGACAGATCCTATAGAGTTTTGTATTGAAGTTCCAGCTTGGGGAGGAGATCATAAAGTAACTGGTGATTGGGATATTTATTATAATCATAAGATTTATGCTGGAGGACAAACATCTCTTTATAAAGATACGTATACACAGTATTCGGAAACAAAAATAACATTGGAATGTGAAGGAGGAGGGGTTATAAATTCTTTTTATGGGAGAGAAAAGATTAGTGCTTCTAATTTTAGAATAGATAGTGATGGTGAAGCTTATTTTTTGTTTGTGCATTCAGCAGAAATACTAAACAAGAGTGAAACAGAAAAAAAATGTTCAGAAGTCTGGGAAGTTGATGAAGAGGAAGAAGATTATGTAGAAGAAAAAGGGAAATGGTTTTTTGATAAAAAGAAATCTGTTTTATACCTAGTAATCTTTGAAGATAAAGGAAAAGGGGATGATGCTTTTGAAATTTATAAATATGGAAAATTAATACGTTATAAAGTGTTTCAAGAGATTAAAGGTTTAAAATTGGTAAAAATAGAGGACGAGAAGGTTGATGGTTATGAATATAATTATGGAATTAGAGCCAATTAATAATAGGGAGGTAATCAGTTAGTTTACGTTTTTTAACTAGTTATATAGGTTATTTTGGATTGTAATTGGTATATAAAAACAGTCTGCTTTATTGTTTTTTTTATAAAAAAAAGTCACCTAAAATTTGATTTAGGTGACTTTTTATATAAAAATTAAAAGGTGATTATTTCAATCCACCTGTCATTTCTTCTGGTTTTACCCATGCGTCATATTCTTCTTCTGTTACATAGCCCAAACGAACAGCTTCTACTTTTAGAGTAGTTCCGTTTGCGTGTGCAGTGTTTGCAATTTCGGCAGCTTTGTAATAACCAATTTTAGTATTTAAAGCAGTTACTAGCATTAAAGAGTTGTTTACTAATTCTGTAATACGTTCTTTATTTGCTTCAATTCCAACAGCACAATTTATGTTAAAACTTAGACAAGCATCACCAATTAAACGTGCTGATTGTAAGAAGTTCACCGCCATTACTGGTTTGAATACATTTAGTTCGTAATGTCCTTGCATACCACCAACGGTGATGGTAACATCGTTCCCCATTACTTGTGCGCAAACCATAGTGATTGCTTCTGCTTGTGTAGGGTTTACTTTTCCTGGCATGATAGAGCTTCCTGGTTCGTTTGCAGGAATAATGATTTCTCCAATTCCAGAACGTGGTCCAGAGGCCATCAATCGAATATCATTGGCTATTTTATTTAAAGAAACTGCCAATTGTTTTAAAGCACCATGACTCTCTACAATAGCGTCATGTGCAGCTAAGGCTTCAAATTTATTTTCAGCAGTTATAAAAGGTAATTTAGTGAATTCTGCTATTTTTTGAGCGACTAATACATCATATCCTTTAGGTGTATTTAATCCTGTTCCTACAGCAGTTCCACCTAATGCTAATTCAGCCAAATGTGGTAAGGTGTTTTTTAATGCTTTTAAACCGTGGTTTAATTGAGATACATATCCAGAAAATTCTTGACCTAGTGTCAATGGTGTCGCATCCATAAGGTGGGTACGTCCAATTTTTACTACATCTTTAAATTCTTCTACTTTATTTTGTAGCGTATCTCTTAAAGCTTCAATTCCTGGGATGGTTGTATCAATTACCATTTTATAGGCTGCAATGTGCATTCCTGTAGGGAAGGTGTCATTACTAGATTGAGATTTATTTACATCATCGTTTGGTTGGATGGTTTTGTCTCCTTCTCCTATTACCTTTCCTGCAAGCTCGTGAGCTCTGTTGGCAATCACTTCGTTACAGTTCATGTTACTTTGTGTACCAGAACCTGTTTGCCATATTACTAGAGGGAATTGATCATTGTGTTTATTGTCTAGAATTTCGTCACATACGGCAGAAATTAAGTCTCTTTTTCCTGCTTCTAAAACTCCCAATTCACAATTGGCATGTGCTGCTGCTTTTTTTAAGTATGCAAAACCATGAACAATTTCCAATGGCATAGATGCCGATGGGCCAATTTTAAAATTGTTTCTTGAACGTTCCGTTTGAGCACCCCAGTATTTATCTGCAGGAACTTCTACATTTCCCATGGTGTCTTTTTCAATTCTATATTTCATAATTCTATATTGTTTATTGATTGTATCGATAAAAAAAACACCAATCTATCCCTGTTTTTTTAGGGGGAGTATTCATTTTTATGAACAAAAAAACATTAATTTATATTTATTCCTTCACTTTTGGAATCCTTATAATCAAGTAACAAATTTACAAATCCTCTTCTTAGAAACATTGTTTTTTAGTTGTTTTTTACGTCCATAAAAGATGTTTTTTATGGATTTTTCAAAAAATAAACACGGAATTCTAGATTTTTCAAAAAAAACATGAAATAAGTCATTGTTTTTATCTGTTTAATTAAAAAAAACTATTATTTTTGACATCAGATTAATAAAAATATAATTTAAAATGAATATTTCAGAATTTTCAGGTTTCTTAGTTTTCTTAGGTGTTTTCACCATGGGATTTTGGTTGTTGCTCTTTGTTGCTACGTTTGTTATTCCATATTGGATTGCAGGATATCTTCTAGAAGCATGGAAATTTAGAAAAGGAGGAGCTCCTGAACCTAAAAAGTAATATTCAGTTACCTATAAATCATAAAAAAGATTCGCAAAGCGAATCTTTTTTTTTGATTAAATACTTGATTTTTAGTCTTTTTTTTACTTGATTGTTATAGTTGTATCTTTTTTTTTAAATATAATTGTGACTATTCGAAAAAGTTAGTGTCTTAAAAGTATACTTATTAGAGTAATTGAAAAATTTGGGGAAAGGTTTCAATTTAAAGGTCGCTTCACAGCGACCTTTTTTTTTGTTTAAAATTGCTATTTCTTATAGCATTCCTCCTTCGTTATCACTTCTTTCAGTAGATCCACTTCGTTTTCTTTTCTTTTTTTGTTTGAATCTATAGGTGAATGTTGCCGTTATTTGACGTTCCCTCCATTGGTATTCTCCTTTTGTGATAGTTGTAGCCGTATAGTTTGTAGACTGTCTTTTACGTGTGTTGAATAAATCACTTATATTTATGGATAATGTTCCATTATTCTTTAAGATATCTTTACTAAATGCCATACTTACCGATGCCATCCCTTTTTTATTTGATAACGCTGTTTTTCTGGGTGCTTTATACATAGCTCGTGTTTGCCATTCTATGTTTGCAGGTAATTTAACGCGTGCGGTTAATCGGGTAAACCAGCTGGTATTTTTAGTTGTATAATCTACTATTATTTCTTCGTTATTTTGATTGGTATAGATATCAACTCCATTTGTTTCGAATTGATAAAAGTTAAAACTAGATGATAAGCGTAATGTTTTAAATGGATGGTAGTTGGCTGTAAATTCAAAACCGATGCGATCCTGTGAACTTAAATTAATAGGTTTTCTGATAATTACCAAGGTTTCATTAGTTCCGTTATTATCTAAGTCTCTCATTTCTTCTCGTTGCACCATTTCGTAGTTATGAATAGAATGATTGTAGTATACCGAGGTGTTCATGCTTAGTAGATTCCATTTTTTTAAATAGCCTATTTCAAAAGAATTTGAATATGAGGGATCTAAAGCTACGTTTCCTGTATAGATGTATGTTTCGCTGGTACGTGACTCAAAAGGGTTTAAGAACCAATGTCTAGGTCTTCTTAATCTGCGGCTGTATCCAATGTTAATATTTTCGGTATCGTTTAGTTCGTAGCCTAAATTTAGGGTAGGGAACAATTCAGTATATTTTTTTTTGTACGTTTTATTGGAGACCTCTATCAATCTATTTGTAATTTCTGCACGGAGACCAAATAGATAGGAGAATTTATTAAATGTACTTCCGTATTGTGAATAAACAGCGTAAATATCTTGGTTAAATGTAAGCGAATTTGAAAAATCGGTATTGTTTGAATACGTTCCAGTGTCTTGGTCGTAGTCTTCTACAAGGTAGTTTGAGTTTAATCGATTAAAATCACCTTTAAAACCAAATTCAAATTGTGAGTTTTTACCTATAGGTAGTACGTAATCTCCTTTTAATAAATAATCTTTTGACAGTTCACCTGTGGAGGTTCGTTCAGAAATATCGCTTCTTACTATGGGGAAATATAAATGCTCAAAAATAGTGGATTTTTCGTTCTCTTTGCTTTTGTTGTACTGTGCATCTAGGGTTAGTTTGTGTCCTTTATCGTTAAAATCTTTGGTGTAATTTACAGATGCTTGGTATGTTTTATCTGTTTTGTTTTTTGAATCTAGCCTGTCTTTTTTAGAGGTTGTCACTTTATTTATATCTAATTCAAGAATTGAGTTTGTAGATACATCAGTATTCTTAGATTTTTTATAAATACCAGATAATGTAATGTTACTATTTCGAGATATAAAAACTTCCATCCCTCCATTAGCAAAAAATTTAGTGCGATCTCTGTCGTATTTTCTGTCTTCGTTTCTGTAATTAGAGGGAATTCCTTTTTTTAAATAGGTTACATTGCTGTTAGAGTGCCCTGGAGTTTTTTGATCACTATAACC
This sequence comes from Flavobacteriaceae bacterium, assembly GCA_965224465.1. Taxonomy (GTDB): domain Bacteria; phylum Bacteroidota; class Bacteroidia; order Flavobacteriales; family Flavobacteriaceae. Next base: position 20,382 of record OZ245049.1, read on the forward strand.
TATGTTTGAAAAGAAATTAACTTTTCGAGATCTGTAATTTAAGTTTATATTATTGCTTAGTTTGTAAGGGTTTCCTGCACTTATACTAGTAGATCCATTAAAACCTAATGCCTTTCCTTTTCTTAAAATGATATTGATAATTCCTGCAGTACCTTCGGCTGCGTATCGGGCAGAAGGGCTGGTTATAACTTCTACTTTCTGGATTGCATCTGCGGGGAGTTGGCGCAAGGCATCTGTACCACTCAATCCTACGAGTCCAGAGGGTTTTCCGTTGATCAAAATTCGGACATTTTCGTTTCCTCTCAAACTTACTTTACCTTGTACATCTACTGTTACAGATGGTACGTTGTCCAAGACATCGGAAGCAGATCCTCCCTTTACTGTCATGTCTTTTCCTACATTGTATATTTTTTTGTCTAACCGTATTTCTACGGTGCTTTTTTCTGCTATAATTTCAACAACGTCCAGTACTTCTGAATTGGCGTGTAAAGAAATTACACCAAGATTTAGGGAACTATTGATGGTGTGCGTCGCGAGTATTTTAGTTTTAAAAGAGATGTATTCGATAGCAATTTTATACGTTCCTTTTTGAATGTTTATGCTGAAATCCCCATGGATATCGGTGATTCCTCCAGTAATTCTTTTCCCTTTAAGAGGAGTGAAAATTACAGTTGCGTATTCCAAGGCTTGTTTGGAATCATTATCTATCACATTTCCTGTTACGGTATAGGTAGGTGGCTTTTTTGATTGCCTTTGTGAGAACATTGAAATTGAAATAAAACAGCAAATGGCTGCGAATAATATATTTTTCATCTGTTGATTAATTGGTGTCTTTGTTCTACTAAAGACTGTCGGAAATAACAAAGGTTTAAACGTATAATGTTAAAGATAACTTAAATTTATTTATGGGTATTCAAACAATAAGCTTTCTATAAGGCTGCGAGGGATTTATTTTGAGCCATTGCTTGTTTTTATAGGCTTATCCTCAGTGTTCTAAGTATTTAATAAGGGGTTGGAACAGTAACGAATAGATGTGATTTTGTCCATATATTTATGCTAGGACTATTGTTTAGGAAAAGAGAGAGCAAGTAGGAGTCAACAAAATCAGTGATGCGACTAGTCTTTATGTATAAAACAGAAAACAGCCCATTTGGAATTGTATTTTACATCCATCTAATACCAAATATATTTCCAAGTGATGGTTTAGAAATGGAATTATTTTTTGTTCTACCAATTAAATTTCCAAGAGACGGTTTAGAAATAGAATTATTTTTTGTTCTAGCTAGGCGGAAAATCTAAGGATAGCCTTAGCTATCGTTCTATTTTTTAACAACGCTAGCACATAAAATAAACTATTTATATCGGTCATTTTGGATATTAATTGGTAGTATAGCTAGGTAGAAAATAGATGGATAGTCTTAGCTATCAGTCTGTTTTTTCAATAGCGATAGCGTGTAAAATAAACTATTTATATCGATCATTTTGGATTGTAATTGGTGTAAGCTCTTAAATTCTCATCATTATATTAAATTATTTTTTAAAAGATAAAATAGCATAGCCTTTGTTGTGGCAATCAATTTTTACAAACAGGATGATAAAAAGAAATCATATAATGCGACATTGTAAAGTTAAATGGGTAGTACTAAGCTTTATGAGCTGTAAAAAGGAGTAGAAGAATTATAAAAACGTCAAGGGTGGAAATTCCTCTATAAATATAAAGAAGAATTTATAGAGGAATGCTATCGAAATCTATTGATTTTCTTAAATCAATTTAGATAAAGACTTGCTTTTAAAAAAAAACACATCTGATAATGTGTGCTTTAACGTGCTGTGTTGATTCGTATTAAAGGATGTTTTTTACGTTTTCTAAAGGTCTTGCAATGGCTGCCTTTCCATTTGTTACTACAATAGGACGTTCTATTAGTTTAGGGTTGTTAAGCATGGCAGTAATTATTTCACCATCACTCATTTTTTTTCCTTTAAACTGTTCTTTCCAGATAGTTTCTCCTTTGCGTACAAGTTGTATAGGTGTAATTCCAAGCATGTGTATGATTGCTGTCAATTCTTCTTTTGAAGGTGGGGTTTCGAGGTAATTAATCACTTCAAAGTCTTGTTTAGTTTCTTCTAGAAAAGCCAAGCATTGACGACTTTTACTACATCTATTATTGTGGTATATTTTCATAGGTAATCGTATATCTGACAAAATTACATTAAAAAAGAGTTAAAATTGTGGGGTTTGGTCTTTTTTAGTGAAATTGATTTTTTGTTTATTTTTTAGTTGATTGAATCTATAGGTAAATGATACTAAGTAGGTAGGGTATTGGTTTTTTATACGGGCTACAGAGGTGTAGTAATTATTAAAATAGGTACGCCTGGTACGGTTAGAATTAAAAACATCATTTGTAGTAAAACTTATGGTTCCGTTTGTATTCATTACTTCTTTTGAAAGACTTAAGGTGGCGTAGCTAAAGTTTTTCCGTTTAGAAACAGGGCCGTTGGAATCAAGACTGTGGTATAGTTGGTTTTGTAGATTGAATCCTTTTGCAATTGTAAAACGTGTGATTAGGCTAAAATCTGCATTGTTGTTTTTATGCTTATAATCGATTGTAATAGGAGTGTCTGCCGTGTTTGTAATATTGAATTTACCATGGTTTACTAAATGGATCAAATTGGTATTGAAAGTGAAGTTTAATTTGTTTGACGCACGGTACATGGCGGTGATATTGGCAACATAATAATTTGTACTCCCTACATTAAAGGGTTGGGTAATTAGGATAGGAACTCCGTTTATAGATGTACCATTGTCGTAGGTTACATTACGCCATATGTCCTTGAAATACGAATATTTAAGACTTGGTCTAAAGGTGAAATTAGATTTTGAATAGGTGTATGTAATGGCATAATTATAGATAAAAATAGGTGCTAATTTGGGGTTTCCTCTAAAGGAGCTCGTTTCGCTTGTAACTTGATTAAAAGGTTGTATTTTGTAGAATGATGGTCTGCCAATTTTGGTGTTATAATCAAAGGTTATATTGGAATAATCAGTCAATTCTTTTTGAATGTATACAACAGGGAAAAGATTGTTGTAGTTGCGTTTTTGAATGGTATTTTCTGTGATGTAATTAGTCTTAATCTTGAAAAATTCTGCGCGAATTCCTGTACCTATATACCAACTGTCTTTTTCGTATTCAAATTCAAAGAAGCCTGCGTAATTTGTTTCTTGATATTTTAATTCCCAATCTCTTGTGTTGCTGTAATGATTAAAAGGAACGGCTCCAAATTCAGCATCATAGCCAAAGGTTAAGGTAGATGTTTTAGATAAGCCCTGTGTGAATTTAGTGGAAATTTGTGTGTTTTTTAAGTAGTTTTTGTCTAGTGTATTGGCTATTTTTAATGTGCTATTGGAATTGGAAAATCTATTTTGATATTTTTCCTTATCTAATGTTTGACTCAGTGCGACTAAAAAAGTTCCATTAGTTGAAAATTGATGCTCTATGTCTATTTGTGCTTCTAAAATATAATCCTTATAATTGTTTGTCTTGTCTAATTTGTTATATGTTGTAAGTAGATTGCCTTCTTGATTAAATAGGGTGTTTGTTTGAGTGAAGGCATTTTTTTTGATTGTATATAAATTAATGTTCGTATTTACATGGGTGCGATCACTTACATTAAATGTTGCGCCTACATTTGCAAAGTAGGTGTCCTTAGTATTGTCATAAAGAATTTTTTGATGTAAGTAAGACTGTGATTCTCCAAGGTTGTTATAGTATTCGTTTTGGTAAGCGCTGTTTAAATAATTCTTTTTTCTAGCACTTGAAATGTTTGCGTAAAAGTTTATTTTTTTTGTTTTATGATGTATGTTTACCAATATTCCATAGTAATTTTTATAGCCAATAGTGCTAGTTACACTACCGTGTAAGCCATTGTTTTTTCCTCTTTTTAAAATTATATTTATAATGGCTTGGTCGTTGGCATTGTATTGAGCTCCGGGGTGAGAGATAACATCAATTTTTTTAATGGAAGCGGCACTAATTGTTTTTAAAACATCACTTTTACTCAGCGCACTTTTTTTACCATTGATCAATATAGTTGCTGTTTTATAGCCATCTACGGTTACTGTTCCAGTATTGTTGGTGTGGACAGTTGGAATGTTGTTTAATATTTCTAAGGCATTGTTGCCTTTGGAAGAGATGTCTTTGGAAGTAATGAGACTTATTTTTCGGTTGCGTATTTGTATTGATTTTTGACTCGTCACTACTACTTCATGGAGTTGTTCTTTAGCAGGTTTTAAATATATTTTACCTAAAGATTTATTTATAGAAACTGATAATGAACTTGTCTGCTGTTGGAATCCAAGGTATTCAATAGTAATTTGATAATTTCCTTTTTTGATTTCAACAAGAAATTTCCCTTTTGAGTTTGTCAATGCACCTAAAAATATACGTTTATTTGTACTGTCTTTAAAAGTGATAGTGGCATATTCTAAAGGAGTTTTTGTTTCGGAATCCAAAACAATTCCTTCTATTTGAACCAAAGAAGATTGTTGAGAAAAACTTGTAAAAAACACGAATAGAAGTGCAGAAAAACTAAGAAATTTCATAAAAAAATCTATTATTATTGTTATAATATTAGTTGTTAGAGTTACAATTTGAGGTAAAACTACACTTATTCTTAGTACTTTATTCGTTAATTACAGATTTTTTATAATAAAAATACAATCTAGTCTTAAATTGTGTTTTAGATGTTTGTTTTTTGACCTGCTGCCATTAAAAATGATTTTATAAAACCATCTATTTCTCCATTCATCACCGCATCTATATTTCCAGTTTCAAAACCTGTACGCACGTCTTTTACTAATTTGTATGGATGCATTACATAATTCCGTATTTGAGAACCAAAATCGATTTTCATTTTACTAGCCTCTATTTTTTCACGTTCTGCCCGTTGTTTTGCTAATTCTATTTCATATAATTGAGATTTTAGCAATTGCATCGCTTTGGTCTTATTCTCTAATTGTGATCTGGTTTCAGAATTTTCAATCATAATTCCAGAAGGTTTGTGTCGCAATCGAACAGCTGTTTCAATTTTATTAACTCCTTGTCCTCCAGCGCCACTAGAACGCATAGTTTCCCATGTGATGTCAGAAGGGTCGATGTCTATTTCGATGCTGTCATCTGCCAATGGGTATACATAGACGGAAGCAAAGGAAGTATGTCTTTTTGAGTTGCTGTCAAAAGGAGAGATACGCACCAAACGATGCACTCCATTTTCACCTTTTAGATAACCAAAGGAAAATTCACCGTCTATTTCTATAGTGACGGTTTTTATACCTGTGACATCACCAGCTTGGTAGTTGAGTTCTTTGGTTTTGTAACCTTGTTTTTCGCTCCACATTAAATACATACGTAAAAGCATTTCTGCCCAATCACAACTTTCTGTACCTCCAGCTCCAGCGGTAATTTGAAGTACAGCGCTTAAACTGTCTCCTTCGTCAGAAAGCATGTTTTTAAACTCTAAATTTTCTATGAGCTCGATGGTCAGGTTGTAAGCAGTTTCTACTTCGGAAGCTTCGACTTCTTCTTCGGCGAAAAACTCTAGCAGCACGGAAACATCTTCAAATTTAACATTTATATCGTCAAAATCTATGACCCATTTTTTTACCAAACGCAATTGTTTCATTACTATTTCGGCTTGTTTTGGGGTGTTCCAGAACGTAGGGTCGGAGATTTTTTCTTCTTGATTGTTAATTTCAATCAATTTGTTGTCAATGTCAAGGTAAGTTTTTAACTTGCCAATACGTTCTTTTAATTTTAATAAATGGTCGTTTGTTATCATTTTAAGGTATAAAAGACAAATGTAACTTTTCAAATCGATATAATGCAAATAAATTTAATAAGTGATACCGTAACAGTACCGTCGGAAGGGATGTTAAAAGCGATGATGCAAGCAAAAGTAGGAGACGATGTGTTTAAAACGGATCCAACGGTAAATGCTTTGGAAGCGAAGATGGCAGCTGAATTTGGGATGGAAGCTGCCTTGTTTTTTCCTTCGGGAACTATGGCTAACCAAACGGCTATAAAAGTACATACGCAACCCGCAGAACAAGTGATTTGTGACAAATGGGCGCATATTTTTAATTTTGAAGGTGGGGGTGCTGCTTTTAATGCAGGCGTTTCTTGTAGTTTGATAGATGGGGATAGAGGGATGTTTACCGCTTCACAAGTTGAGGAGCGTGTAAGTGATCGCGAAAATTATCATTTGGCAATTACATCTTTGGTATCCGTAGAGAATACAACAAATAAAGGAGGGGGTGCTTGTTGGGATTTTGATGAATTAAAAAAAATAAAAGAAGTTTGTGATCGTCAGGATTTAAAATTTCATTTGGATGGTGCTAGATTGTACAATGCATTAGTGGCTAAGAATCAAACTCCAGCACAGTACGGAAAAGTATTTGATACTATTTCTATTTGTTTATCTAAAGGGTTGGGGGCTCCTGTGGGTTCTGTTTTATTAGGGACTGCTCAGGAAATGAAAAAAGCATTAAGAGTCCGTAAGTTATTTGGTGGAGGTATGCGTCAAGCAGGTTTTTTAGCAGCAGCAGGGATTTATGCCTTAGATACGAATGTACAACGTTTGGAAGAAGATCATATACATGCAAAAGCCTTGGGCATATCTTTAGAGCGATGTTCTAAAGTAGCTAGTGTAGAAAAGATAGAAACAAATATTGTTATTTTTTATACACATAAAAACGTAAAAGACGATGCATTTGTAAATACTCTAAAAGAGAAAGGAATTCTTATGATTTCTATGGGGGAAGGGAAGTTGAGAATGGTAACTCATCTTAATTTTACAAAAGAAATGTTAATCTATGTTCAAAATATATTGGAAAATATGTAAGGCTTGTTTAAATGTATCGACCATTTAATAAAAAAAATAATGCGAACGCTATTCTTTATAATCGCCATTTCCCTATCAATAGGAACTATAGATGGACAACAAAATAAATCAATGAAAATAAAAAATTTAGAAACTGCAATTTTTGCCAATGGCTGCTTTTGGTGTACAGAAGCTGTTTTTTTACAATTAAAAGGAGTCCAAAGTGTGGCGTCAGGTTATATTGGAGGAACTATTCCCAATCCTAGTTATAAAGAGATTTGTACGGGAACTACAGGACATGCTGAGGCTATAAAAATCACCTATAATGCGGACGAAATTTCATTTGTAGATTTGCTAGATGTGTTTTTTGCGACTCACAATCCTACCACATTAAATAGGCAAGGGAATGATGTAGGAACACAATATAGATCGGCCGTGTTTTATCAGAATAATAAGCAAAAAGAGTTAACGGTTAAAATGATAGAAGTACTTTCTGAAGCGGGTGTTTTTGAAACTGAAATTGTGACTAAAATTGAAGAGAATGATGTGTTTTTTCCTGCAGAAAATTACCATCAAAATTATTATAACCTCAATAAAAATCAGGCTTATTGTGTGGCTATAATTAATCCTAAGTTAGAAAAACTTAGAACTTATTTTAAAACATTACTTAAAGAAGACTGACAACTTGTCAATTGGCATTCAATTTGATGTATCAATATAAATAATTAAATGAAAAACAAATACGTATTGCTATTTCTAAGCATCCTTTTTGATGGGATAGGAATGCTTTCTTTTATGGTGCCCGTTATTGGAGAATCTTTTGATGTGATTTGGGCTCCTATTGCCACCTTGTTGATTTACAAAATGTACCCTGGAACAGAAGGGAAAATTGCAGGAGTTATTACCTTTATAGAGGAGGCAATGCCTGGCTTAGATATTATTCCAACTTTTACACTGACGTGGATTTATAAGTTTTTGATAAAGAAGAATCGTCGTAAAAGTGTTCCCGAATAATGTTTTAGGACTGGGACTTTAAATAGAAAATAGTCGAAGCTACCTTTGTTCTCTTAGAGTGAGATTGTTGCTTTGATACGTTCTCATACCAAAAAAGGCAGCCTTGTTAGGTTGCCTTTTTGTGTGTGTAATTGTTTGGGAGTGCTTTTTATGCCAATTACAATTTAAAATGATAGATATAAATAGGTTGTTTTTTGTTCTAGCGTTGTTGAAAAACAGAACAAAAAATAATTCTATTTTTAAAACGTCACTTGGAAATTTAATGGGTATTATTTTTTTTCTTGAAAAAAGCGTTTCATCCCAAATCTACTTAGCATCTTTTTGGTAAAAGGCCAGAAGAAATTGGATTGTCCGAGACACCATCCTACAATAGGAAGAGTGATTTGATAGATAAAAAAGACTAAAAATATGCGAATAGGCCAAAAAATCCATGGATTTGTAGTTGCTTTAGATAAACCGATAAGCTCTGTGAAAGGGTGCGCTATGTAGGTAGCAAATGATCCGTTTATTGAAAAAACAATAAATATGATGATGACTTGAAAATTAGAAGTAATAGCCCAACGTTCTTTAAATGTACTCATGTGTAGTTTGTAGTTTTTGTATGTTTGCAAAAATACACTTATATCTCATATATCAAAAAAAAGACCCGCTTATTAGCGAGTCTTGTGTATTTATCAGTATTTTAATTTCCTGAGGCTAGACCTCAAAATAGAAAATATTGAGTTAGGAAGTAATATTCCGCACCCTTGGGATGAAATTGTTGATTTATTTACCTCCAAAGAGTCCTCCTAGCAGGCCTCCAAGTCCTCCTTTTTTACTACCAGTAACCATTCCCATAACATCGTCTATGATGCTTCCGTCACCGTTTGCATCTAAAATTTTTGTAATTAGGCTTTGACCTTCTTTTGCTTGGTTTCCTCCTCCAAGGAATCCGCCTAGTAAATCTTCTAATCCTCCACCATCTGAAACATTATTTTGACGCGATTGTTTTCCTAAGAGACCCATAATTACAGGAGCTGCCATTTTAAGTAAATCCATAGATTTGCTCATGTCTAAACCGCTTTTAGAACTTACAGCTTGTGCTACATTTTGTTCTTTTCCTCCAAATACATGTCCTAAAATATTTGCACCATCATTCATGCTATCTTTACTTCCAATAACGTCTCCTAGATTGTCTAAAATACTTCCATTATGTTTATCTTTAGATAAAGCACCTAGGATACCCGCTGCCCCATCAGAAGAAGTAGCATTGTTTTTCATTGCTCCTAGTATAAGTGGCAAAGCAGCGCTTAATGCTGATCCTGTTTGTTCTTTTCCTTGTCCTAGATATTGACTTGCTCCACTGATTAAAGTTTTTCCAAGGTCAGTATTTAATAAGTCTAAAATTCCTGCCATTTTGTTGATTTTTTTTAAGTTTGTTTTTAAAGGTACTGAAATTGTTGAGTACCGCTATTATTAAGGACACAAAAAAAATAAAGAAGTCACTTCTATGGAATATAATACGAATTATAATCCGAAATAACCAATATAAATAGTTTATTTTACGTTTTAGTGTTGTTGATAAACAGAACGATAGCTAAGACTATCCTTCCATTTTCCGCCGAGCTATACTACCAATTAAAATCCAAAATGACCGATATAAATAGTTTATTTTATGTGCTAGTGTTGTTGATAAACAGAGCGATAGCTAAGGCTATCCTTCCATTTTCCGCCTAGCTATACTACCAATTAAAAAAATAATTCTATTTCTAAACCATCACTTGGACATTTAATTGGTAGAACAAAAAATAATTCTATTTTTAAACTGTCATTTGGGAAAGTATTTGGTATAAGTGAATATTCGTTCACAAAAGGATTGTTAAAATACGCGTGCGTAATGCTTGTTATGATGTCATTTAACCTCTCTAAATTGTTATTTCTTTATGAAAATCTTATAATTGGAGTATATTTCTTTATCTTTCACAAGTTTTAAAATAAAAATATGAAGAAATTAGCGTTACACTGGAAGATATTATTAGGTATGGGATTAGGAGTAGGATTTGCGCTGCTGATGTTAAACTTTAGTTTTGGGAAACAATTTGTAATAGATTGGGTCAAACCTTTTGGAAGTATTTTTATTAAGTCATTAAAGCTGATAGCAGTACCTTTAATATTGGCATCATTAATAAAAGGGGTATCGGATTTAAAGGATATTTCCAAACTTTCTAAAATGGGAGGTCGTACTATTGGGGTGTATATTTTGACTACAATTCTAGCGGTAAGTATAGGTTTGGCTATTGTGAACATTGTAAAACCAGGGAGTTATATAGATACTCAAACGCGTAAAGAGTTAATGGAAAGCAGTAAGGAAAAGGCTGCGAGTAAAATTTCAGCAGCACATCAGCAAAAAGAAACAGGTCCTCTACAAGCTCTTGAAGATTTAGTTCCTTCCAATATATTTTCTGCGGCTTCTAGTAATAGAAATATGCTGCAAGTCATCTTTTTTGCAATCTTTTTTGGGATTGGATTGATTTTAATTCCAGAAAAAAAAGCAAAACCAGTAAAACGATTTTTTGATAGTTTTAATGAAGTTATTTTAAAAATGATCGATTTAATAATGTTGGCAGCTCCCTATGGAGTATTTGCGTTATTGGCATCATTGATTGTAGAATCTCCGAGTTTGGCTTTGTTTAAAGCCTTAGGGATGTACGCTGTTTGTGTGGTGTTTGGATTGTTAATTATGATTGGGTTCTATGTTTTATTGGTGTTTTTGTATACCAAGAAATCCCCTCAGTTTTTCTTAAGAGGAATTTCTCCAGCACAATTGTTGGCGTTTTCTACCAGTAGTAGTGCAGCGACCTTGCCTGTTACTATGGAGCGAGTAGAAGAACATTTAGGAGTTGAGGGAGAAGTCACAAGTTTTGTGTTGCCTATTGGAGCTACTATTAATATGGATGGAACTAGTTTGTATCAAGCCGTAGCAGCTGTGTTTATTGCCCAGGCTTTTGGTATGGATTTATCTTTAGGCGTACAATTAGGAATTATTGCCACGGCGACTTTAGCGTCTATTGGCTCCGCAGCTGTTCCTGGAGCAGGAATGGTAATGTTAGTAATTGTATTAGCCCAAGCGGGAATTCCAGAAGCAGGATTGGCACTTATTTTTGCGGTGGACAGACCTTTAGATATGTGTAGAACGGTAGTAAACGTTACAGGCGATGCAGCGGTAACTATGATTGTTGCAAAATCTGTTGATAAATTAGGAACGCCAAAAGTAAAAGATTGGGACGATAATTATCCGTCTTAAAAATTAGATAAATCGATCGTGGTGTCTGTTTGTGAAAAGTGCGCATTGTTCTTTTTTTCCAAACCATTGATACCTATGCTTTGCGATGTATCTGTAAATGGAATCTCGTAGTTTTTTTGGGATATATATTAGAAAATAACAATATTTCCAACATCCAGAAAGGTGTTTGCAAATGTGTAAAGCAGCCGAAGATTGTTTGTACAATACGCCGTTTTCAATGTATATGATACTATCGATTGTAGGATCAGTTATGCCGTGTTTTTTTAAGACTTGTTTAGCTTTTTCGGATTGTAAAGAAGCAAAACTAAAAACGGCTGATGCATCATGTTTTAAAATAAATAAAACAGAGGAATTACATAGGTTACAGACCCCATCAAATAGAATAATATAATTATTTTTATTTTTTTTCACGTTTCAAAGTTACAATATTGTTTTTAAGTCGTCTTTTAACAAAAGATTAATAGATACTGTGTAACGCATTGTTTAAATTCGTAACAAATCCATACGCTATAATGATCAAAATTAAAAACTTACATAAGTCATACCCGATAGGGAAAGATTCCTTACATGTTCTTAAGGGCATTGATTTACATATTAAAGAAGGAGAATTTGTCTCTATTATGGGCTCTTCTGGTTCAGGAAAATCTACTTTGTTAAACATTGTAGGACTTCTGGACGAACATGATGAAGGTGATTATTTCTTGAATGGACAGAAAATTGAAAAGTTAGATGAAAAGAAAGCCGCAATCCTTAGAAATAAATTTTTAGGTTTTGTATTTCAATCTTTTAATTTGATTGCCTATAAGAATGCACTTGAGAATGTAGCATTGCCATTGTATTACAAAGGGGTAGGGCGTAAAGAACGTCAGATAATTGCCATGGAGTATTTAGATAAAGTGGGCTTAAAGGATTGGGCTAACCATTTACCAAACGAACTTTCAGGAGGTCAAAAACAACGTGTAGCCATCGCGAGAGCATTGGTTGCAAAACCTAAAGTAGTGTTGGCAGATGAACCTACAGGCGCCTTGGATTCTACTACTTCAGAATCAGTGATGAAATTGTTAAAAGATATTAATGACGAAGGGATGACGGTTTTTGTAATTACACACGAAGAGGATATTGCAGCACAGACAGATCGTATAGTACGCTTAAAAGATGGTGTTATTATTAGCGATGAATTAGTAAAAAAAGTAACTGTTAAAACCTCGTAATATATGTTTAGCATAGATCGTTGGCGAGAGATATTTCAAAACATTACAAAAAATAAACTGCGTACAGCCTTGTCTGGTTTTACCATTGCCTTTGCAATTTTGTTGTTTACTTTATTGTTTGGGATTGCAAATGGATTATTTAATACCTTCCAAAAAGAATTTAAAGGAGATGCGCAAAATTCTGTTTATATCAGAGCCGGACTTACAACAAAACCATACAAAGGTTTGCAAAGTGGGAGGAGAATTCAACTTAAAAATGATGACACTCAATTTATTTTAGATGAATTTGAAAATAGCATTCAATATTTTAGTCCTAATATAGAGAGATATGCTGTCCAAGCAGTGTACAAAGGAGAACAAAATAATTATACAGTTAGGGCGGTTTATCCAGACTATCAACCCTTAGAATCTTCGGAAATATTGAGCGGGAGATTTTTATCCATGTTTGATTTGCATGAGTTTAAAAAAGTGGTAGTTATTGGTAGAATGGTTGAGAAAGATTTATATGCACCTTTTAGAGCTGTAGGGAAAAATATAACCTTAAATGGAATATCATATCTTGTAGTAGGTGTCTTTACAGATCCTGGAGGGGATGAAGATGAACGGTATATTTATACGCCTTTTACGACTGCACAACGTTTGTATGGAGGTACAGATCACGTAGATAAGTATGGATTGACTTACAACCCAAATTTAAGTGTAGATCAAGCACTTTCTTTTACAAGATTGTTAACCAAGAAGCTAAAAGTTAAACACGGAATTGCACCGAAAGATCAAAGAGCAATTCGTGTACAGAACTACGCAGAAGGAAAGAGAGATGTTCAGAATTTTATGATGGTATTGAATGTCATAATTCTATTTATTGGAATTGGTACTTTGATAGCTGGTATTATAGGAATTTCTAATATTATGGTCTATATCGTAAAAGAGAGAACCAAGGAATTAGGAATAAGAAAAGCATTAGGAGCTACCCCGAGTTCTATTATCGGTATGATTATGCACGAATCTATTTTTATTACAGCTGTGTCTGGGTATTTTGGACTGCTTCTCGGGATGTTTATATTAAAATTATTAGGCACTAGTTTGGAAAAATATTTTATTTTGAACCCAAGTGTAAAACCAGGGGTTGTAATAGGAGCTACCATTATATTAATTCTTGCAGGTACTTTGGCAGGGTATATTCCTGCAAAAAGAGCTGCTAGAATTAAACCTATAGAAGCATTAAACGATACATAAATGAAGAATTTTATATTAGATATTGATACCTGGCAGGAAATTTATAGTAGCATTCGTAAAAATAAAATACGTACTGCTATTACCGTTATTGGTGTAATGTGGGGGATTTTTTTATTGATTGTTTTATTGGGAACTGCCCGTGGAGTAGAAAATAATTTCAATAAAATATTTGGAGATTTTGCGACCAATAGTGTTTTTATATGGGCGCAGCAAACAAGTAAACCCTTTAAAGGCTTTCAAGAAGGCAAGAGGTTGAGGCTTAAAATGACCGATGTAGAGAGTATACGTAAAGAAGTGGAGGGACTAGAATTTGTAGTTCCCAGACATCAGGCGACTGCTTTGGCTGTGCATGATTTTAAATCTGGTTCTTTTGGTATTTTTGGAGATTATCCTACCCTAGATCTAGTTCAAAAAAAGAACATGGTTGAAGGTCGTTTTATAAATGATCTTGATATTCGTGAAAAACGTAAAATATGTGTTATTGAAAGCGAAATCTATAAACAACTTTTTGATAAAAATGAAGTAGTTATAGGCGAGTATATGAAGATAAATGATATTAATTATAAGATTGTGGGTCTTTATAAAGATAAGAAAATTGGCGGAGGGGGACCTAAAGGAGCGATACATATACCGTTTACTACATTTCAGCAGGTATATAATCGTGGAAATGAAATAGGATGGATGATGGTGACTGGAAAACCAGCGTTTAGTATTACCCAGATAGAGGCGGATATTAAATTGTTATTGAGGAATTTGCATAAGGTACACCCCAAAGATGAAAGAGCTTTTGGAAGTTTTAACCTTGGTAAAGAGTTTAAAAAAGTAACAGGTTTTTTAATGGGTATGCAGTTTTTAACTTGGTTTGTAGGTATAGCTACACTAATTGCAGGTGTTTTTGCTATTGGGAATATTTTGCTGATTACCGTAAAGGAACGGACAAAAGAAATAGGGATTAGAAGGGCTTTAGGTGCGAAACCATGGGAGATCAAAAGACAAATTATATTGGAATCTGTTTTTTTAACAAGTCTGGCAGGGGTGTTAGGAATTATTTTAGGAGGTTTTGTATTAATGATTATTGATGCAACCCTAGGTAAGGCAGAAGGGGGCACCATCACAAATCCAACGGTAGATATTCCAGTGGTGATTATTTCTTTAACTACCTTAGTGGTTTTAGGAACTTTAATTGGATTGATTCCTGCCCATACGGCGGTGAGTATTAAGCCAATTGATGCATTAAGAGAAGAATAAAATTTAATAAAAGTAGAAAAATAAAAGAAATGAAAAAAATTATAGCGTTTTCAATAATTGGAATTTTATTTATTACTGTATTGGTGTGGTTTGGGAAAAAGAATACCGCCTCTCCAATATCGTATGAGACAGAGAAAGCATTTAAAGCAACTATTGTAAAAAAAACCGTTGCTACAGGTAAGGTTGTACCTCTTGAAGAAGTGGAAATTAAACCTAAGATTTCTGGAATTATAGAAAAAATATATGTAGAAGAAGGGGCTGTAGTTAAGATTGGTGATCTGATTGCCACAGTACGCGTAGTACCCAATGTACAATCTTTAAACTCCGCTAGAGGGCGTGTTAAAAATGTGCAGTTGCAATACGAAAACTCAAAAATATCTTTTGAGAGATCTAAAGGTTTGTATGAAAAAGGAGTGGTTTCTCGCCAAGATTTTGAAAAAGCTGAATTGGACCTTAATAGTGCAAAACAAAACCTTAGAAATTCACAATCCGATTATCAAATTATCAAAAAAGGTTCTGCCGCTGGAATGGGGAGCTCTGCCAATACCTATATAAAAGCAGAAATTTCTGGAACTATTCTTGAAATACCAGTACGTAAAGGATATCAAGTAATTGAATCTAATACGTTTAATGCAGGTACTACTATTGCTACCATTGCTGATATGAGTAAAATGATTTTTGAAGGGAAAGTGGATGAAGCAGAAGTAGGACGTATTAAAAATGGAACCATATTGGAAATCTCCCTTGGTGCTATTGAAAATAAAACATACAAAGCAAAACTGAATTTTATTGCTCCTAAAGGCACGGAAGAAAATGGAGCTGTGCAATTTAAAATTAAAGCTGATATCTCTTTGGATGATGAGTATTTTGTGCGTGCCAATTATAGTGCCAATGCAGATATTATCTTGGCGCAAAAGGACAGCGTGTTATCTATAAAAGAAGCATTGCTACAATTTCATAAAAGAACAGAAAAACCTTACGTAGAAGTTAAAATAGGTGATCAGAAATTTGAAAAAAGAGATCTAGAATTAGGGATCTCAGACGGAATTAACGTTGAGATCCTATCAGGTATCACAATGGATGATGAAATTAAAATTTGGAATAAAACCTCAAAGAAAAAAGAGGATGATGACGAAGACTAATTAGATTTTAAAATAAATTGATTTTTAAAAATGTCTCAAAGCAATTTGAGGCGTTTTTTTTTGTATCTTTAGTGTAGGAATTGTTTCAGTAAGGCAGTAAGGCAGTAAGGCAGTAAGGCAGTAAGGCAGTAAGGCAGTAAGGCAGTAAGGCAGTAAGGCAGTAAGGCAGTAAGGCAGTAAGGCAGTAAGGCAGTAAGGCAGTAAGGCAGTAAGGCAGTAAGGCAGTAAGGCAGTGAGATGATTAGCAACGAATAGGCAGCAACAAAATCAAAAAAGAGATTATATGGAAAGTCAGTTTATGTACCTTAGTGATCTGAATTTTAATTTAGATGTTTGGAAAAGAGAGTTAAAGTTTCAAGAAAATGAAATGGAGTATTTTGATGAACAATTGGAAACAATTGTGATGAGAAATCTCGAAAAGGATACCTTGAAAACCTTGGAGCGATTTCAAAATAAAATCATTATTGAAAGGAAGGAAATTCGTAAACTTAGACATAGAATTCGCTTGAAAAAACGTGAATTGGCACAAGTAAATGTAGTGGTAGAACCGGTAACTAATTATCATTCTAAACAATTGCATTTAAAAGATGATATGAGAACCTTTCACAAACTTAATTATGATTTTAAAGAAGGTATTATGGATTTCTTTTTAAAGAATCTTTAAGTCTATATAAAAAAAAGCTGCCTTTGGTGGCTTTTTTTAATGGGTATAATTTAGTGTTAAGAGGGGATGTATGGACTTATCGTGAATGTAAAATAAGAAGCCTTAATGTTGAATTCTATAAGTAGAAAATATAATGGATGAATTCAGGGCTAGAGTGTTTGTAAAGCATTATTCATTCCTTTTCGCTATCACCTAGTAGCTATGATTACTAATTGATGTTTATTTATAAGCTGAAATCATATTTTATAGTTAAGAGACTGACTCGTAATTTATTACCAATCACTCATTCCTTTTACTATTACCTAGTTGCTATGATTACTAGTTGATGTTTATTTACAAGCTAGAATCATATTTTACAGTTAAGAGCTTGCTTCATCATTCATCACCCATCCCTTATTTCTTTTCGCGATCACCTAGTTGATCTTCTGGACTTTCTAATTAAATATTATACTCCGTAGTTCTCATAATTTCCTTTAATACAAAGTAGCTTTCTAAGACACCTATATTTTCAATTTTAGAAAGTTTTTTTCGTATAAAGTGGTGGTATTCATCAAGACTGGATAGGTTGATTTTTAAAAAAAAATCTACTTTTCCTGCCATGTGGTAACATTCTTGTACTTCTTTTAATTCTTTTATTTGGCGTTCAAAAGTATCAATAAAACCTTCGTTGTGATAGCGGAGCGATACCATACAAATGGCTGTTACAGGAATGTTTAGTTTTTTTCGGTCTAGTAAGGCGACGTATTTTTGTATAAACCCTCTTTTTTCCAAGCGTCTTGTACGTTCATAAATAGGAGAGGAGCTAAGGTTGAGTATTTCTGCCACTTCTTTGGTCGTTTTCTTAGAATCCTTTTGTAGGATGCGTAAAATATTAAGGTCTATTTCGTCTAGTTTTTCCAAGGGCAGATGATTTTACTGGCTATTTACTTTTGTGAGGTCTTAAAAAGTAAATATGTATTAATATTGGCTAATATACAGGTAAAATCACTTAGTTAGGTCTGTTTGTAAGTTTTTTTAACGATTTTTATTTTATTTAATGTAAATTTATTCTTTTATAAAAGGTATATCATGAGCAGAGAAATCATATTAATAACAGGAGCTAGCGGACAATTAGGAACGGTATTGACGGAACAATTACAAGAAAAATTTGGTTTAGAGAACGTAATTGCTACTGATTTAAGAAGTAGAGACAATTATAGCGGAAGATTCGAATTATTAGATGTAACGGATTTAGATGCTTTAACTGCGATTGTTTTGAAAAATAATGTCACTCAAATTTATCATTTGGCAGCTATATTGTCAGCCAATGGAGAGAAATTTCCTTTAAAAACTTGGGATATTAATATGCAGACATTTTTTAATGTTGTTGAAGTTTCTCGTTTGTACAAGGTAGATAAGGTGTTTTTTCCAAGTTCTATCGCTGTGTTTGGTGATAATATCCAACGAAATAATACACCTCAAACTACTAATTTAACACCTTCTACAGTATACGGAATGAGTAAAGTGGCTGGAGAAAATTGGGCGAATTATTATTTTAATCGTTATGGATTGGACATTCGCTCTATTCGCTATCCTGGTGTTATAGGATATCAATCGTTACCAGGCGGTGGTACTACAGATTATGCAGTAGATATTTTTCACAAGGCAGTAGCCAACGAGAATTATGAGTGTTTCTTAAACGGAGAAACTTCTTTGCCAATGATTTATATGGAAGATGCCATTAGAGCGACCATTGCGCTAATGGATGCACCTAAAGAGGCGATTACCATTCGTACTTCATACAATTTATCAGGAATGAGTTTTAATCCTTCGGAATTGGCTTTAGAAATCAAAAAAACATATCCAGAGTTTGAAATTACTTATGCACCTGACTTTAGACAGGCCATTGCAGATTCTTGGCCTATGAGTATCGATGATTCTGATGCAAGAAAAGACTGGAATTGGAAGCCGAAATACGACATCACGTCTTTAACGGAAGATATGATTAAAAATCTTAAACCAGCGGTTCAAGAAAAGGAGATGGTTTAGATTATTCCAGTTAAAAATCGGTTTTAAAAACAATATTTAACGGTTTTAAAATAAAGAGTATCGATTGATTTTATATAGGTGAGTTCAAAAAAGTAAATTTTATATTTATTATTTTGAACTCGTTTTTTTTGGATTTTTTCAAAGGAGTGTTTCATAGGAGTAATTGTTGTTAGCTGTCTAATTTATTTGTTTTGATGTGTGTACGATAGTTGTACGAAGTAAATAGTAGTTAAGCTATCGTTCTATTTTTCAACAACGCTTGAACGTAAAATAAACTATTTATATCTGTCATGTTGGATTGTAATTGGTGTACTAACTTTGATTGCTCAATGCTGTAAAACAAATAAAATAAAAGGGAAGTACGCGTTGAGGTACAATCTTTATTGATGGCTGTTTTATTTGCGAAGATTGATATAGAGGAGAGTAGCTTTCTTGTACACAAAAAGTTAAACAACAAAAATCACGTACCTTTGTCAATTGTTAAAATCACCAAAACGGGTCAACTTATTACAAAACAAAATGTACATGAATAGATTAAATCATATTGAAAATGAATTATCGGGATTGAGAAAACAATTGCGAAACCATAAATTATATCAGCATTTAAAAAACATGGATGATATAAAAATATTTATGGAAAATCACATTTTTGCAGTGTGGGATTTTATGTCGTTATTAAAAGCTATTCAGGTACAATTAACGAATACTAGTACGCCGTGGACTCCTAGAAAAAAACCTGTATTGTCTAGGTTTATAAACGAAATAGTACATGCAGAAGAAAGTGACATTAATGAAATAGGCGAACCTAAAAGTCATTTTGAAATGTATTTAGAGGCTATGAATCAGATGAATGCTGATACAGAAGCTATTGATTTATTAATTGATTTGATTGAGTCTGGTACTGAGGTAAGTTATGCACTTAGTCAAATAAATATTGATAAGCGTGTTGTAGATTTTGTTGAATTTTCTTTTAAAATTATCGAAACTCAAAAAATACATCTTATTGCATCAGCATTTACTTTTGGTAGAGAAGACGTGATACCAGATATGTTTATTGAAATTCTGAAAAATTCTGATTCTGAAAATATCCGCTATAACAAACTAACGTATTATTTAGAAAGGCATATAGAACTTGATGGTGATGAGCATGGCCCTCTTTCGTTACAAATGATTTCTGAATTATGTTTGTCAGATTCAAAGAAATGGGAAGAGACTTTACAAGTTGCTAAAGAGTCTTTGATTCACAGAATAAAATTATGGGATTGTATTACGGAATTGATCGTGAATAAAAAAAAGAACATGTCCTAACTAATATGTATTGAATGTACTAGTAGTACTCATAGTTTTACAAATTATACCCTTAAAATAAAAAGCTTCAATAGCTATCTTAAAATTGTTAATTCTATGATAGCTATTGAAGCTGTTTTATCCACTTAAAAAGGGAACTTATACCAAATACATTTCCAAGTGACAGTCTAGAAATGGAGTTTTTGGAATTTAATTGGTATCACATGATACTAATAGGATGTTCGGGATTGTTTGTAATCATCTGCTTCTTTTATAGCCTCACTGGTTTTAGTACCTCCTAAAACTTTACTTGCTACGTTTAGGAAAGAATAGGATGAAGACGTTGAATTTTTTAATAGCAATTGCCAAATCATCACCCCGTCTTTTTTACTTTTAGATGCGATATGTTTAGAAAGTTCCGCTGTGTTTTTATAAGTATAGGTATAATACGGTCCCCAAGGTTCATTTGGGAAATGAATTCCAGCAGCAATAGAAAATCCATAGATATCGCTATAATATTTGTAGGCATCATACATTATTTTTCTATTAGATGCTGCACCTGTGTTATACCCCTGATATGCGATTAAATCAATGTCTTTACCGACTGCTTTAAGAACGGGAATCATGTGTCCAGTTGTAGCAAAACCAAACAAACTAATTGCTTTATTAGGTACGGTAGATTTGTAGAGATTGGTGTCAGATTCTCCAGTTACTTTATTTCTTTTTGCATAGCTAAAAGGAGAAGCACTATCATCATTATTAAGACCTCCTAATACACCAACACCAGCGGGAGCACAAGCTAGTAGATATTTTCCTTTAGGCATTACTTTTCTAGATTCTTTAAAAAAGCTTATGAAGCGTTGTACATTCTCAGCATTCCCAATGGTTGCAAAACTTCCTGCTGGCTCAAAATCCCAATCTATACCTTCCAATCCTAAATCATCTACAAGGTCTTTTATTTGTTGATAATTTATATCGTATGATTTCGCATCATTCCAATAGGTTTCTCCTCCTATAGACAAAACAACTTTAGTTCCTCTCGCTTTTAAATAAGCAATGGATTCTTTTAATATTTTTCCTTTGTAAGGGGTTTGAATACCAGTTTTTGTAATGTCAAAAGAACCTTTTACATATCGTAAATTGGGCTTTGCAAAAGCTAGAAAAACATGGGTTACATGCTTTGGGATATTTCTTAATTTTGATCCATCTGTAGGCTTAGACACCCATGTTTCTGACCACGAAGGGAAATATCCGAGTACAATAGCTTTTCCTTTTCCTGTGGCAGGAGTGTCTCCTCCATCTGTTTTTGGGTCGTCTTTTGTGGGACTATCTTCAGAACTACATGATAGAACGGAAATAGATGCGAAGACATATAGGATTGTTTTAAAAATATATTTTTTTATTTTCATTATACTTATTATTTGTTGTTAATTGTAGCTTTCATTTTATTCAAATAATCGTATAAAACGTATGGTATATCTATTTAGTCCTTAAATTCAACTAATAAACGCAACTTTTCGATTTGATTCTATGATGGTTATATTTTCAAAACAGAAAAGTAGGAAAACCTACCTTTCTTGTCTTGATGGATATGTATCTTACGGTCTCAAATCTCGAAAAAAGAAGTTGTATGAAACACATCACCCAAGCGCAAAGATACACAATTTGTTGCATGTTAAAACAAGGTTATAAACAGGTTGAGATAGCAGCTGCTATAGGAAAAGACAAGTCTGTTATTAGCAAAGAGATTAAGCGTAATTCAGACAAAAGAAATGGAGTTTACAAGCATGAATTAGCCCAAAAAAAGTATGCTAAACGTCATAAAGAAAAGCCTAAAAGAAAACGCTTTACAGAAGATATTCAACAAGCAATAGAGTTGTTATTGCGAGACGATTATAGTCCTGAGCAAGTAGTTGGTGTCCTAAAAAAACAAGGTAAAGAAACGGTGTCTATTGAGCGTATATATCAGCATATTAGGGAAGACAAGAGGAATGATGGTGATTTACATACACACCTTCGCAGACAGGGAAGGAGATATAGAAAACGTGGCTCATCAAAGGATTCTAGAGGGGTTATAAAGAATCGTATTAGTATAGAACAACGCCCTGAAGTTGTTGAACAAAGAAATCGATTTGGAGATTTAGAGGTCGATTTAATCATAGGTAAAAACCATAATCAAGCCATACTTACCGTAAATGATAGAGCTTCTGGAATGCTTAAAATGAAAAAAGTAAGCTCTAAAGAAGCAGTTGTTGTCACTAAAGCTATCAATGAAATATTAGAAGACTGGAAGCCTTATCTACATACTATAACAGCTGATAATGGAAAAGAATTTGCAGGCCATGAGCAGGTTGCAGAAAATTTATGTATTGATTACTTTTTTGCGCATCCATATCACTCTTGGGAAAGAGGATCTAACGAAAATTTAAATGGTTTGATTAGACAATATTTTGCCAAAGGAAGTGACTTTACAAACCTAACAGATCAAAGAATCAAAGAGGTAGAAACAAAATTAAATAACAGACCTAGGAAGAGACATAAATATCAAAACCCTATATTTGTAATGGAACAATTATTATTTAACTAAAAGTTGCGTTTGTGACTTGAATTCAGCAAAGTAAAGGGAGTGTCTCAAAAATGTAAAATCCTCCGAAACTACCACCAAATATCTTACATAGTGCGGACAGCGTTGGTTTTATGTTTCGTCCAATTTATAGACCCTGAAAAACCGTTGATTTGATGTTAGTAAAAAAAGATAAAAACAAAATCAACGGTTTGACTCAGAGTAAATTTAGAGTTTATTTCTTTAAACTATACACCACGTGTCATATTTCACCGTTACCTGCAAGCACTACAGAAGATAAATTATGCTAAAAAAGAACAACCAACCGCACAAAATGCACGTTTTATTTTGCCATGTAAAGACAAATTTATATAGTTTTACTTCTTTCTATTCGCAAATAGAAGTCAAGAAATGATTGCACTCATAGGGATTTATTTTTTGTAGTCTATTGTAACTTTAATCAGAGAGTAGATATAAGAAAAGATAAATCCAGCTGCAATTACAGGAGCAGTGTATGGAACCAACCATGCCAAAATAAGTGATACGTTAACCAACGCTATTGCTGTAGCACTTTTGGTCATACTTCTAATCAAATAAGGCATAGGATAGGGCACAAACATAGTTATAGTGTTTGCTACAAATATAATAATTAACATCCAAGTAGGATCAAAACTAAATAAATTAGCTAATAGAAGTGCAAATAAAGTGTGACGTATAAGTTCATTAGTAGGTGAGCCTGCTGATTTTGAAATAGCTGGGTCAAGTCTAGCTACTGATCGTATCAAAATTGCAGCTACAGCAATTAAACCTATAATACCACAAATGATACCATAGTGAAATCCTATAAACATAACAATAATAGTATGAGATACTGCATCACAAACATTATCCATCCGGGCTCCAAATTCACTTTTAGCATTTAGTTTTATTGCTAGAATACCATCAAGGTCATCCATGATGTTGTTGTAGATTATCAAAGGGATAATGTACAAGAAGCCACTATCTGAAAATAGTATCACCAAGGGTAAAACGCCAAGGATTGATACAAGGTTTGGGATATTTTTATATATTTTATTCAAAATATTATTTTTATACTATAGTTAATAATGGTCGCTTTGTGTGTAACATGTTCTTTTCACATTCCTGCAAATCTTCTATGGTATCTATTTCGTACCAGAAATCATTATTAAAGTAAACACATTCAAAATTTAGACTAGCATCTGTTACCATCTCTGCAAACACGGCCTCATAATAATCATTTACTTTACCTAACGAAATCCATGTGTCTAATCGTTTGCTAATCTGGCTCCAAGATTCGGGTGAAAAACTATAAATATTAACGGTCTTAAAATTGGTGTCATTTGTTGAGTGTTTACCAAGATTAAACGTAGTTACAATCTTAGGTGATTGTTTGTCAATACTTATGGATGTCCCGTTCATCCAAGGTAATATCTTAGAAACAGCAATTTTATTTGGTGAAAGCATTTCTTCGAGTAGAGAAGGCTTAAAGATTAAATCACTTTCAATTAAGACGAACGATTCCTTCATTTTTTCTCTTGCCAACCATAATGAGTAGATATTGTTTGTTGTTTTATATAATGGACTTACGATATACTCAATTATAATATTTTTGGACACACTTTCAAGGTAATCTCTAATTTGTTGCTCAAAGGGACCAATAACAATAACTAAGCGTTTAAAATTGTAGAGATGAAGAGTTTCTATAAGCCGTCCTAGAATTTCAATTTCATTAACTCTGGTCAAACATTTTGGAGCGTCGTTGGTTAAGGGACTTAAACGGCTCCCTGTACCTGCAGCAAGGACAAGTGCTGTTGTGATTTTTTCTGAGCATTCAGAGTTATTCAAATTGTGAATTTGCTTCATGTAAAATAATAATTTTAAATTAAAAAACTTATATTAATACTGTAATTTGCAGTTGAACTTAGCAAATTAACAGTAGAGAATAGTACTAGCGTAGACTGCGTAGTTACTCTTTTTTTAATATTCTTAAACAAGTGTGAAACGAACTCTATTTATAATTCAGTGGTAGAATTAGTCAGTTCATTTTTTCTGATAAATATTTTGCAAATATAGTGATAAATTATTAGAATAAAAACCTCTATTTTAAAACTTTGTTATTTTAGATATCCCTAAGGTAATGTGTCAATCTAAGGTGCTTAATATCGGTCAATTGAGTTAGAAAATAGAGGTGTCAAATCTCTCAAAATCCTAAGTGTATCGCGTATAGGTTGTAGTAGAATGCAATGGTCCACTTCATCAAAGAACCCTTTTAGGTCAATATCCATAATATCTTGGTAACCATTATTGACATACTGCTGCCCTTGTAATATTGTTTTTTGGATGTTCTTTTGAGGTCTAAACCGACCCACGGGAGCACATGAACACTCTAAAATAAAAAGCGGTGAATAATCCAAAACTCAAAGGTTCAAAATTATATTCGAATGGAACCATTAATTGTTGGCTTACCACTTGCTGTAACCATCTATCTACTACTGTTGGGATTCCTAAAAGTCTGGTTTTACCCTTTTCTTTTGGAATGCTTACTCCTAAGATAGAGTTTGGAACATCGCTATTCTTTCGGGCGTTGCAATAATGTGGTTACTTGCCCAAGTAATTATGCCTCTGAATACGATTTATTCATGAGATCCTGTTTTTATTGTGTTCTTGTGTGTCTACGCTTAGTTCTGTTCGTCAGTACCGAGATTTGCAGGGTTTTTGCTCATTCCTCAATCGCAAATAATCTTCAGATAAAACGGCACGGTTTACACCCTTGCGACTTCCTAATGCGTATTCACAGTTTTCCGTTTTATGGAGTTCATGAGAGCTACGGCGTTATTCACTCCCTTTTATTTTTTTAGAGGTGTTCATGAGAGCTACGCAGTTCAGAACCTTACTCCTGTGCATAAGGGACTTGCGCCCTCTAGATTAATTAATTTCCTTTCCGTAGTTAAAAGACGTCCATGCTGGTCACACACACACATACAAAGTCTATAGTTAATGGCTATTTCTTGCTAAATCGAAGCTAATTGATTTTTTATAAAGTTAGTATTTAACTTAAAAATTTGTATCTTTAAACTCGTAAGAAACCATACACCGAGAATTGGCAGAATTGGCAGAATTGGCAGAATTGGCAGAATTGGAAGTAATGGATGTAAAATAGAATTCATAGAATTAAATAAATACCTAAATCAGAGAGTAAACATCACGTAATAATATACAATCTTAATATTAAATATACACTAAAATAACATTAGATAAGTAAGTTTGCTGTCAGATATAAAATTTAAAAAATGATGATAAACGTACCTTCCTTGATAGTACAAGGAAAGCCCAATATCAAGGATACTATTCACGCTTTGAAACTTATAGAGCGTGTTGAGCACATAGAATTACATGCGCATACCTATGCATTTTACCTCAACTTGCAGCATGGTACCTTCGATATTTTTGATTTCTGTGCCTTTGCATCAGAAAACAACCTGCAAGGAGTAAATATTCATATAGACGCAGGAAACGATAAGAGTATTTCTAATTATAGTCCAAAGAAGTTGCGGAAGCTAAGAAACTATCTAGAATCACATAATCTCAATATCAATATTGAAGCCAGTAGCACTTCAAAAAAAATAATTCGTAGATCTGTATATCTAGCGAATAGCCTAGGTGCGAAAAACATAAGAGTATACGATCGTTATAAGGGGCAGTTGAGTGACATTATTCAAAAATGTATCAAAAGAATGAAAGACGTAGCACGAACAGCAGAAAAGCATGATTTGTATTTTGTTGTAGAACCTCATGAGGTGCTTAAGTCCGTAGAGTTAGTACAAATAATAGAAGCTGTAAAAAGCCCTCGGGTGAATTTGTTATTTGACTTTGGTAACATGTTGAGTACGGGTGAGCAGCCACTTGAGGCCTTAGAAATTATGCATCCATATATCACGCAAGTTCACCTTAAGGGAGCCAATATTGCAGCAGTAGGACAAAATGGGTTTGCGCAAATTGGATTGAGACAAGGAGACGATGATTTACCCCATGAATTAATGCTTTTTAAATTGCTTATGTTAGGTGAGCGTACTCCACAGGTAGCTACCTTTTCACTGGAACAACAAGTAGGTTATTACGCACCAGCTTACCGATTTAAAAATGAACCCCAAGATCCAGTTATCCCCAAAAGAAAACCAAGTAAAACTCAAATGAATCCAAAACTTACTTTGAATGAAAACCTGAGTTTAGAGTTACAGAATGCATATCACCAAGTTGCATTTGTTAATAAAACTCTTGAGAACCTAACAAATATTGCTTTAAAGGAATTAAGAAAAAAGTTAATGATAGCTTAGTGTTTAGAATTACATATATGATTGATATAAGCAGTCGTATTATCCGATTATTGCGGTGAAATAATAAGAATCGCATGTAATAAATTCAATTATGCCCTACAATAAATGCTAAAACACAGATACAATACGAATGTTTATACCGGTTTTACTAACTTATAACTAAAATAGAGATATAGTTCTAGTAACGATACATAATTGTTGAAAGCTATAAAAAATGACCGACTTGTTTTTAGGTTTGAATGCTTGATTTTAGATAAATTCAATGGATTAGATAAATTAAAAATTTTCATTTGACCGAAAACAATTTGATTTTAAAGTTTCCTCTTTTCCCTTTTAAAATTGTTCAGAAAAATTACCCTCTGACTAAAATTTAAGAAGTCAATTCAACTAAATTCAACTACGTTTTGGTATACCTCATTTAAGTGTGCTTTTGAAAAGAAAAAATGAATATTTTAGAATTGATATATCAAAAAAAAACTTCAAATTTGAATTATAAACGTAAGTAAAAACTACAAGAATTAGAATGTGAAAAATAAGACACTATTGCAATAACTGAGGTTTGTGCGGTGCGAACCGTTCAACATGAACATCCTGTTGACTATACCAGTTCAAAAGATGATAATACCAATTACAATCCAAAATGATTGATGTAAATAGTTTATATTACGTTGTAGCGTTGTTAAAAAACAGAACAATAGCTAAGGCTATCCATCCATTTTTCGCCTAGATAAATTAAAAAATAATTCCATTTTTAAACCGTCACTTGGAAATTTAATTGGTATTACACTGAAAAAAAATCTAAAAACCGAATGGCATTAAAGATTGTTATATTTTTCAAAAGCCTCTTTTTTAGTTTGTTCTATTGTAGAAATGTAAAATCTATATATTCCAGTATTATAATCAAAATGATAAGTCGCATTACAAAACACTGAATCTTTTATGGAGTACATAGGCATCTCAAAATGAATTTCAGATGCTCGACTATAGGTATGTCTGGTAGCTAATAAATGAAAATTATCAAGATTTATACTGTCTTTGTTGTTTTTTTTGTACAAATCTGTAATTGTTTTTTTGTTGATTAGAAGATTAATCAAAGTGTCATTCAGTTTTTCATAATCCTCTCCTCGCATTTTTTTATCCCTGATTAACAGCAATGTGTATTCCATGTTGTTTCTGGGTTTGGATAAATTAGGAGTTATTTTTAGTATATGAGTATAATTTCCTAATTGTATTTGTTTATAAAATAGTTTGTCTAGATAGACTTTATAATCTTCTGTTTTTTGTGCTTTTTCTGATTTTTCAGATGATTCTTTGTGTGTTTTCGGTTTTTCGGTTTTACAACAACACAAACAAAAATTGAAAATTAGTAAGATTAAAAAATAGAATAGCTTTTTCATAATATTATTTCTAAATTCGACGTGAATATAAGTTGTTTTTATAGAATTTCTTATATTTATATTTGTTTGCCCTGTGTTTTTTACAACGATTGCCAAACGTATCCTACAATAAAACTCTAATTCCTTCCCTTTACACGTCTAAAAACGCCGAATAAACAATATAAAAACCATTATAAACACCTGAGAAATACTAAATACACCTAAATTTTCCCGTAAAAACTACCAAACCATCTACTATTAAGGTAGCACGTTTAGGATAAGAACAATAACGCTTGTTGAGGTTCTGGAAAAGAGAGGTTAAGGGGTGTGTTTTTTACATAAAAAAATTTAATTGTTAGTATGCGAAAACAATTTATTTTGTATATTTGAAGAAAGCAGTTTACTGTATATAGTGAACGGAATACTAAATAAGTACTTAGCCCTGTATTGTAGTTATGGAGGTATTAGCAATAATACAAAAAGAACGATCCCATTGAAAAACATCTTATTCATTTCTTTCGATTTCTTAAGAAAAAGTGACCCCAAAACATCTTTAGCTATTGGTTCTATTTTAGCTTATTTACACTCAAAAAAAGATTACGGTTTAAAATTTAAAGCTTTTCATCATACTGTTGACATGTATACTTTAAATGTAAACACGTCCGTAAGTGATATTTTAAATAGTATGCCATATACTGATTATAGTTCTTATCAATATATTGCAATTTCAGCCTATGTATGGAGTGAGAAGTATTTGAATGACTTAATGTTTGTATTAAAAAGGGATTATTCTTTTACAGGGGAGTTTGTTTTAGGTGGCTATCAAATATCATATTCTAACAATCCTGAATTAGAATATCCTTTATGTAATTTATTTATTGATGGTTATGGTGAACAATCTGTTTACGAAATATTAATAGGTAAACACAAATCAGGTGTTATAAAATCAGTTATTGACTACAATTCTATTCCTTCTCCATACCTGTCTAAAATCATAACCGTAAACCCTTTTCAGGCCAAGGTTAGAATTGAGACAAAACGAGGTTGTCCTTATAATTGTACTTTTTGTGCTCATAAAGATTTGACAAACAAAAAAGTTTTAGTAAGAGAAGTAAGTATGTGTTTCGATGAATTATTACTTTTTAAAAACCTAAAGGTTCAGAAAATAAATATTTTAGACCCTATTTTTAATGCTGGTAACGGATATTTAGAATTTCTTGAGGAAATGGTCCGAATAGGTTTGGATTCAGAAATTTCAATTCAAGTTAGGTTTGAAACTATTTTCGGAGACGATGGAGATCGGTTTTTAGATTTATGTGGAAAATTAAATATTCACCTTGAGTTTGGTCTTCAAACGGCTTCTAGGGAGGAGAGTATTTTGATTAAGAGAAAGAATCGCCCAGAAAAAATAATTTCAGCGATGAATAAACTGAATTCTAGAGGCATAAGTTATGAAGTTAGTTTGATATATGGTTTGCCATCTCAAACAGTTGAATCTTTTAAAGATAGCATCAAATTTATACAAAGGAACGGTTGTGATAATATTACAGCCTTTCCTTTGATGCTATTGAAAGGGACTGAATTATTTCTGGAGAAAGAAAAGTATAATTTTAAAGAAAAGAAAATTAATGATTATGATATTCCTGTTGTCGTAAGTAGTACTAGTTTTAATGAAAAAAATTGGCGTGAAATGAAAGAATTGGCTGAACTTTTATCCTATGATATAGTTAGGGTATAAAGTGAAATTTCTATAATTCAGATTCTTTGAGTAAACAAGTCCAAATTCTCCTAGTATTATTAACTACATCAAAACAATAAAAGGGAGAGGTTACCCTATATTTTCTACAACGATTGCCAAACTGTCCCCTAAATAAGCCCGCAATTCCTTTCCTTTATACATCAAAAAAAGCCGAAAACACATTCTAAATAAGCTAGTAAACCCCTGGGGAATATTACAATCCCCTAAAATATCCCTGTAAAAACTACGAGAATATCTAATGTTGAAACAGCACGTTTAAGGTAAGCACTAGTAGCCTTGTTGAGGTTTTTAGTAACACGGGTTAACGCTTTAAAACTTTTATATAAAATAATTAAATTAGAAGTATGTAAAAAGGGTGTTTTGTATATTTGAAGGATGCTGTATGGAGAGTGGATGGTGTTTTTGAAAAGGGATTAAGATTAGCTAATTAAATAGATTATTATTTACAAAATGACCAATAAAATTGAAATTAATTGTCCTAAATGTTCAGGGAAAATGAACGTTCCAGAAGGAAAACACATTAAGTTTGTTTGCCCTTCATGTAAAGAAAATCTTGAATTTGATGATCGTTGCGATACTGATAAAAAGAGCCCGGAATTCGAAAATAAAGAAGATAAAGGTTCGTTAAGTGATACCTTGATAAATTATACGAGTTGGTTTGTAGTACTTCCAGTTTTTATAATTGCTCACAAATTACTTCCCAACCCTGATTGGATTTTTAATTTAGATAGATTTCTTATAGGAATATTGATAATAGTAGTATTACGATTTGTATTAAAAAAGTTTAGAGTACTTGTAATTGGAGCACTTGTAGTTTCTGTGATTTGGGGTGTATACGGAAGTTTTGTTGGTGATTATGGATTTGTTGAGGTGTACCGAGATTATAAAAAGATGGTTTTTACAATGCTGAAAAACCCACATCCAGAAAGAATTGTACTTGCGACCTTAAAACCATTTCAAAACAAGGCGGCTATTAAAAAGGCGATAGATTTTGAGAAACCTCTTGTTAGAAATTTTGCGGTTTCTTCCTCTAAAAATTTCACAAAAAACATAAAAAATCATAAGGAATACAGAACAATTATTCAATGTTTATCTATATTTAAAGAAATAAAGGGAAAATGGGAGTATGTAAGTGATCCAATAAGTCGCGAATATTTTGCAAAGGCGAGTGAATCAATTGATCACTTTTCTGGCGATTGTGATGATTATTCAATCTTAATGGCTGCCTGTATAAAGGCAATTGGTGGAACTACAAGGTTAATACATACGAATGGGCACCTATATCCTGAATTATTAATAGGGACAGAAAATGATTTTATGACTATTAATCGTTTGGTGAAAAGGAAGCTCTTTAGCGATGAAAGTAACAATAAAAGATTAAAATACCATATAGATCAATATGACCAGGTGTGGCTAAATTTAGATTATACGGCTAATTATCCAGGAGGACCATTTATGTCTGAAAGCATATTGGGAGTGTTGACTTTAGATTAAAAATCTAAATCTAATTATGTAAGAAAAACAAAGGCTATCGTTAAAAACAACCTATTTATATCGATCATTTTGGATTTTAATTGGGAGTACACCTCTAAAAACGCCAAAAAAATAATCCAAAGGAACTAGTAAACAACGGAAAGCTACTATATACTCTTAGATTCTTCACGTAAAACCCACGATACGATCTAGTAGTAAAACACCACGTTTAGGATAAGAATAAACACTCTTGTTGAGGTTCTATAAAACAGTGGCTACTAGTTGAAAACTTTTCTAAAAAAATAATTAAAAGGTTAGTGTGCGAAAAAGGATGTCTTTTGTATATTTGAAGCACGCTGTATGCCGTATATGACGGATTTATAAATAAATACACCGCTATTGTAGCTATTACGGAAATAACGTCAAATTTCGGCTTGTTATTGTGGATATAGAGGTGTTGTGTGTCAGCTAAAAAAAAGACCGTGGATAAGCTCAAAGAAGATATAATATAATGAACGAATTAACAACCAAATATTTCACGGATAGAAAAGAATGGAGAAAGTGGCTCGAAACTAATTTTGAGACAGAAGATGCTGTTTGGTTGGAGTATCCAGTTAAGAGGTCTGGTAAAAAACGAATCTTGTATAATGATGCGGTTGAAGAAGCCCTTTGTTTTGGATGGATTGATAGTATTAATAAATCACGAAACGAAGATACTACTATTCAAAGATTTTGTAAGAGAAGAAAAAACGCTACATTCTCACAGCCAAATATTGAACGACTGAACTGGCTTTTTGAAAATAATTTGATTCATAGCTCAATTAATAATGAAGTTCTACAAATAATTCAACTAAAATTCGTTTTTCCAGAAGATATAATAAAGAAATTGGAGTCAGATAAGCTTGTTTGGGAAAATTATCAAGCCTTTTCTGAGCCATACAAACGGATTCGAATTGCATATATTGATAGTGCAAGAAAAAGACCTGATGAATTTGACAAACGATTGAATAACTTTATTAAAAAGACAAAAAAGAATAACCTGATTAAGGGATTCGGGGGAATTGATAAATACTATTAACAATAAGACTACTGTCGGAACTTTGTTTAGTCACTAAAAAAAGACCGCACACAAACTTAAAAAAAATAATATGAAGAAGAAAATATATGTGTTTCTATTTGATGGGTATTCTGATTGGGAAATATCTTATCTAAGTCCAGAGATTACTAAAGATGACCGTTTTGATTTGATTTATTTCTCGGAAACGGGAGATAAAGTAACCTCAATGGGTGGCTTACAAGTGATTCCAACGACATCACTCAATGAAATAAAAATTGAAGAAGTCGAGATGTTAATTCTTCCAGGAGGAGTAGCTTGGGAGAAGAGAGAGATAACAACGATTAATAATTTGGTTTCAGAACTATTTGAAAAGGGGAAAACAATTTCCGCAATTTGTGGGGCAACTTTTTATTTAGGACAGTTGGGGATTTTAGACAACCTGAAACACACAAGCAACGATTTGAATTATCTAAAAGCTGTCGTTCCAGAGTATAGTGGACAAGAAAATTACCAAAATAAATTAGCAGTGACCGACAAAAATATTATTACAGCTAATGGAATTGCCCCGATTGAATTTGCGACTGAAATTTTTAAGAAAACAGCATTAAAATCTGATGATGAAATTGAAAAATGGTTTCAATTATTCAAAAATGGTATATGGAGTGAATAACAAAGCAGAACACACTCCAATGTATAAAAATAATAGCCGAAACAGTAGTAAATTCAAGGGTTGTAGCCCGCTTCAATTTCATCGTGAATTGGAAGATTTGAGTTCCGCAGTCGGCTACTATTTTTATGCCTAGCGTTACCTGCAAGGCGAAGAGAGTACCTGCGATAATTATAGGTCAACGATAGAAGATTTAAAAAAGAAGATAACTGAAATGAAAGTATTAAAAGATAAAATTGCACTTGTAACAGGCGGAACACGAAATGTCGGAAAAGGAATTGCTCTGGCACTTGGAGAAGCAGGAGCTACAGTTTATGTAACAGGAAGAAGTATTACTGAAAATGATGTCAAAGGTATTACAAAAGCAGGGGGGAAAGGAATTGCTGTTATTTGTAATCACGAAAACGATGCTGAAGTTAAAGCCGTATTTGAACACATCGAGAATATGGAAGGTAAATTGGATATTCTTGTTAATAACGCTTGGGGAGGATATAATCGACTAAGAAATAGAAAAGAATATTCAGGATTTAAATGGAAAGCTCCTTTTTGGGAACAGCCATTAGATTTATGGAACGAAATGAATAATGTTGGAGTTCGCTCAAATTACGTATCAAGTTTCTACGCTTCTAAATTGATGCTAAAACAAAAGCAAGGATTAATTGTGAATATCTCTTTTTATGCCAGTCAGAAATATTATGGAAATGTAATTTATGGCGTTGCAAAAGCAGCAGTTGATAAAATGACAATGGATATGTCAGAAGAATTGAAAAAAAATAAAATCACTTGTGTTTCGCTTTATCCAGGATATATCGATGACAAGAAAAGTAAGAATAAACCTAATCCTAAAAAAGAGACATCTATATTTGTTGGAAGAGCAATTGCAGCACTTTCTTCTGATAAAAATTGTATAAATAAAACAGGACAAATATTAGTAGCGGCTGAACTTGCAAAAGAATATAATTTCACTGATATTGACGGAATTCAGCCAGAACCTTTTGATAAATTGGAATAATACCCACTACATTTCCGAGTGACTGTTTAGAAATGGAATTGTTTTTTAACAACGCTAGAACGTAAAACAACCTATTTATATCGATTATTTTGGGTTTTAGTTGGTATAGGCCAGCAAGTATCAAAAGCTAAAATTTAGGGACGTTGATGCTCAAATTGAAAGTTTGTTCAAATAATAGACA
Organism: Flavobacteriaceae bacterium; assembly: GCA_965224465.1. Lineage (GTDB taxonomy): Bacteria > Bacteroidota > Bacteroidia > Flavobacteriales > Flavobacteriaceae. The sequence continues at coordinate 54,814 of OZ245049.1, forward strand.
CCAGCAAGCCAATTAAATGGGTTTGCTTAAAAATACAAACAAATTAAATCGCTACGCAACTTAGAAAGGCCGTTGTAAGCCATTATAGAAACCAAATTCACGAATGAAAGAAGCTGAAGAAATTTGTCCAAAAAACAAACAAGAATGGAGAGAATGGCTTGAATTGAGTCATAAAGAAAAGGACGCTGTCTGGTTGGTTTTTTATAAAAAAAGCTCTCCAAACTTTAACCTTAGCTGGAGTGAATCTGTTGACGAAGCACTTTGTTTTGGTTGGATTGATAGCACAAAAAAGACAGTTGATAACGAGCGATTCAAACAATATTTCAGCAAAAGAAAGCCAAAAAGTAATTGGTCAAAAGTGAATAAGGACAAAGTAAAAAACTTAATCGATCAGAGACTTATGAAAGAAGCTGGTTATAAAAGTATTAAGGTCACAAAAGAAAATGGTTCTTGGGTATTTTTAGACGCAGTTGAAAACCTAGAGATACCAAAAGATTTAGAACAAGAACTTAAAAGTCAGAAAGGAGCAATGGAATACTTTGAAAATCTAACTAAATCGTTTAAAAAGTCGCTGTTGTATTGGGTTGTTTCAGCTAAACGAGATGAAACAAGAAATAAAAGAATTATGGAAATCGTTGAAAACGCAAGTGTACAGATGAAGCCAAAACAATTTAGATAAAAAACGACTTACAATACCTAGCGATTAAAATTATGTGGGTCCGTGGGATCTCACTAATTCCCGCTGCGCAAAGCCGCTGCGCAAAGTCTCCCGACTTAGCGCCACCATATTACTCACGTTAACAAAGAAAAAGAATAACAAAAAATGAAAGAAGGTTACATTATAAGAGATCAAGAAAAAATATATTTTATTACAGCTACGGTAGTGGACTGGGTAGATGTGTTTACAAGGAAATCGTACAAAGATGTAATTATAGAAAGTTTGGAGTTTTGTATTCAAAAAAAGGGAATGATACTTTATGGCTATGTAATTATGAGCAATCATATTCATTTAATAGTGCAATCAGAAAATGGTAAACTGTCGGATTTATTGAGAGATTTTAAGAAATTTACGGCATCAAGCATTTTAGAGAAAATACAAAGCGAACCAGAAAGCAGGAGAGAATGGATGCTAGAATGCTTTAAAAAGGCTACTAAAACGCATAATAGAAATAAAAATCATCAATTCTGGCAATATGGCAACCATGCAGAAGAAATATATTCGGTAAAGTTTATGTGGTCAAAACTGGATTATATTCATTTGAACCCTGTAAAGGCAGGTGTGGTAGAAAAAACGGAACATTATATATATTCAAGTGCAACAAATTATATAAACAATGAAGGATTACTTCCAGTGACACTTGTGGACAATTCAGTAATTGAAGTATTAAAAAAAGCATCGATTAAGAAATTGAATCAAGAATAAAAATGAATGTAGGAAAAATAACACATAAAAACAACGCTCAAAGTCGGGAGACTTTGCGCAGCGGGTAGTTCGCCAAATGTATTACTTTTATGTTTGAAAAAAAGTAAACATAAAAGTAATACATTTGGCTAATTGATAAATGAAAATCAGTACTTTTAACTTGCCCTACGATTTTTTATACTGGGCGTTGTATATAACTAAAAAAGACTATGAAAATAAAAATACTTGGAATTACATTGGGTTTAATTGCCTTACTTAGTTGTAGTGAAAAAGATGAAAATAAAGTAGAATTGCAAGAAGTTCAGAATGAAACACCTCAAGTACTTGACCAAAATACTGATTACAAATTAAGCTCTATTTCCAAAAGATACAGTTCTGATATTATTTCAAAATTATATAATGAAGCTCTTGAGAAAAGTTCAAAACTCAATCAACTTAATGATGAAATAAATGGCGTTTTAGAAACTAAAAATGATAGCGTTTTAAATTACTCGAAATTTTCACAAACAAATACTAATTATTGGACAACAGCAAATAGTTATGTAAATCAGATACAAGATTCTGTTCTTAAAGAATCAACTCTTGAAGTTATCAAGGTTCTCGAATCAACATACAAGAATAAAATGTCTATTTACGAGCAGAAACTAATAGAAATTGACAAAAAGACAATTTCATTAAATGACCAATTGATATTAATGAAATTAGTTGTTACTGAGCCAATGATGAAAAATTATCAGCGAAATGAAAAACCTAACATTAAATCTTTAGAAATGATTATTAGTGAATATGACAGACTTATAAAAGAAACTGAAGAATACACTAATTTTGAAAAATAGCAACGTACAAACAACTAAGTTCCGCTGCGCAAAGTCTCCTGACTTAGCGCCACCATATTGCTCACATTAGCAAAGGAAAACAAATTATATAAACAATGAAGGATTACTTCCAGTGACACTTGTAGACAATCCTGTAATTGATTATTAAAAAATCCACGATTAAGAAATTGAATCAAGAATAAAATCGAATGCAGGAAAAATAACACATAAAAACAAAGCTCAAAGTCGGGAGACTTTGCGCAGCGGGGAAAGAGGCCGAAAAAGTTAAGAAAGTTTCACCAAAAAAAGAAGAAAGTAAAATGAGTGAAATAAAAATATTCCAAGCTAAAGACAATAAAGTTGAAGTTACTGTTCAATTTGATAACGAAACTGTATGGTTAAATAGGAATCAACTTGCTACTTTATTTGATAGAGATGTAAAGACTATTGGTAAACATATAACTAATGTTTTTAAAGAAGGTGAATTAAGTAAAGAAGCAACTGTCTCAAAATATGCGACAGTTCAGAAAGAAGGAGATAGAGAAGTAACTAGAGAAGTAGCACATTATAATCTAGATGTAATAATATCTGTAGGTTATAGAGTTAAATCACAAAGAGGTACACAATTTAGAATATGGGCAAGTAGTATTTTAAAAGACTTTTTAGTAAAAGGATATAGTGTTAACGAAAAAAGATTGACTCAAAAAGAACAAGAAATACAAATATTAAAAGATGGTATCACCATTTTAAGTAGAGCTATTGAAGAAAAGACAGAAAATAATGAATGGTTAACAATTTTCGCTAAAGGACTAAGCTTATTAGATGATTACGACCACGAAGAATTAGATGCTAAAGGATTAACTACAACAGAAGCAAATTACCCTAGTTTAGAAGATTATCAAAAAATAATCAATCAAATGCTAGCAGAATTTGATAGTGATGTGTTTGGAAAAGAAAAAGACAAAAGTTTTCAAAGTTCTGTAGCACAAATAACGAAAGGGTTTGGAGCAAATGATTTTTATACTTCATTGGAAGAAAAAGCAGCAATGCTTTTATATTTAGTGGTAAAAAACCATTCGTTTGTAGATGGCAATAAACGAATAGCAGCAGCTTGTTTTCTGAAATTTTTACAACAAAACAATATGCTTTTTAATAGTAAGCGTACGGAGAACTACATCTTGTAAGAAGTTAAAAATAATCTAATTTTTGCATCTAAACAAAAACGAAAATATAAATGTTAGGATTAGGTACAGAACACACGTATTATTATCACTTATCTGCAGTTGATATGCGAAAAGGATTTAATGGATTAAGTGGATTAGTTAGTGAGCACATGGAACAAGAGCGAGATAGAAATAGTGTTTATGCATTTATCAATAAGCAAAAAAATAAACTAAAACTTCTTCATTGGCGACCTGGAGGATTTGTACTGTATTATAAACGATTGGAACGAGGTATTTTTGAGCTTCCAAAATACGACATTGAAGATGGATTAGTAGTTTTGAGTTATACCCAAATGGTTATGGTTTTAGACGGAATTAGTATTATAAATACTCAGAAAAACGAACGTTATTTAGAGGCTAAATAATTCAATAAAACTGTAGGTTTTACCTGCTATTTAGTCTTGTTTTTTGTATATTTATAGTGTGGAAAACAATACAATAGACATACAAAAAGAGCTGGTAATTTTAAAGATTGAACTTGAAAAAACAGCTCAAGAACTAGCTGAAATTAAGCAGCAATACGAGCAGCTTAAAAGAATGGTTTTCGGGTCTAAAAGCGAACGTTTTATCCCTGTTGACACAAATCAATTGTCGCTTTTCGGAAAAATAATAGCTGAGAAAGAAGAGGCATACAAAAAACATATTGTAATCTACGAAAGAAAACAAAAGAAGAAAGGAAAGAAAAAACCTGTTCGCTCTTCTATACCTGCGCATTTTCCGCGAGTAGAAGAGATTATAGAGCCTAAGCACATAGAAGAAGGAGCTGTAAAAATAGGAGAAGAAGTTACAGAACTTTTAGAAATAACGCCTCTTTCCGTTTTTGTAAGACGAATTGTAAGACCTAAATATGCACTTCCGGAAGAAAAAGGCGTTGTTATAGCAGAATTACCAAGCTTACCGATACCTAAAGGAAATGCATCAGCAAGTTTATTGGCCTTTATACTTATTTCAAAATTTGTAGACCATTTACCACTTTACAGATTAATTCAAATTTTTAAACGACAAGATTTAAAAGTAAGTAAATCAACAATTGGAGGATGGGTATCTAAAAGTTCGGAGCTTATCGCTCCTTTATACGATACATTTAAGGCTCAGTTTTTAGAAAATGCCAATTATATTCAAGCAGACGAATCTCCTATAAAGGTTTTAGATAAAGACAAGAAAAAATCAACACACAGAGGGTATATGTGGGTGTATCGAAATCCTGTTAAAAATTTAGTTCTTTTTGAATACAATAAAGGGAGAGGAAAAGTTGTTCCAGAAGAGTTTTTTAAAGATTTCAATGGGACACTACAGTCCGATGGGTATGCTGCATACCAAAACTTAACAACAAAAGGAGAAATTACTCTTTTAGGTTGCATGGCTCATGCTAGGCGGTATTTTGAGAAGGCGCTGGATAATGATCCTAAAAGAGCGGATGTTGTTTTGTTGGAAATTCAAAAGCTATACAAGATAGAACGTAAAATAAAAGAACAAGAATTAACTATTGAGCAAACTAAAGCATATAGAGAAAAACATGCATCACCTGTTTTAGACGGAATAGAAATTTATCTTACAAAAGAGCGAAAAAACGTACTGCCTAAAAGTGCCATAGGAAAAGCAATTGCTTATACTCTTAAAATATGGCAAAACCTAAAACTATACATCGATGATGGCAGGTTTGAAATAGACAACAATAATATAGAAAATGCCATAAGACCTTTAGCTATTGGCAGAAAAAATTATCTCTTTGCTGGCAGTCATGAGTCCGCACAAAACATAGCTCTATTTTATAGCTTTTTTGCTACTTGCAAAAAGAATAACGTAAACCCACATACGTGGCTATGTGATGTCCTTAATAGATTACCAGAACATAAGGCTAATAAACTTTCGGAGTTACTGCCTCAAAATTGGAAGCCTGTTGATAAATAATCAAGGGTGTACTTTACCGTACGCTTACTTTTAATAGCCAACAACAACCAATAATTAGTAATGATACACTAGCCACTTTAACGCTGTTTATTGCTTCAAGTAAACCAGATGAAATGGAAACAGTAAAACGATTAGTAATTAGCGTACTCAATAGAAATAAATAAATAAAATGACAGATGCAACTATAATATCAAAAATATGGAACCTTGTACCCGCTGCGCAAAGTCTCCCGACTTAGCGCCACCATATTGCTCACATTATCAAAGAAAAAATATAAGAAGATTACATCGTAAGAGATCAAGAAAAGATACATTTTATTACAGCTACTGTTAAAGATGTAATTATAGAAAGCTTAGAGTTTTGTATTCAAGTGCAACAAATTATATAAACAATGAAGGGTTACTTCCAGTGACACTTGTGGGCAATCCAGTAATTGATTATTAAAAACATCAACGATTAAGAAATTGAATCAAGAATAAAAATGAATGTAGGAAATTAACACATAAAAACAAAGCTCAAAGTCGGGAGACTTTGCGCAGCGGGTAGTTCGCCAAATGTATTACTTTTATGTTTGAAAAAAAATAAACATAAAAGTAATACATTTGGCTAATTGATAAATGAAAATCAGTACTTTTAACTTGCCCTACGATTTTTTATACTGGGCGTTGTATATAACTAAAAAAGACTATGAAAATAAAAATACTTGGAATTACATTGGGTTTAATTGCCTTACTTAGTTGTAGTGAAAAAGCTGAAAATAAAGTAGAATTGCAAGAAGTTCAGAATGAAACACCTCAAGTACTTGACCAAAATACTGATTACAAATTAAGCTCTATTTCCAAAAGATACAGTTCTGATATTATTTCAAAATTATATAATGAAGCTCTTGAGAAAAGTTCAAAACTCAATCAACTTAATGATGAAATAAATGGCGTTTTAGAAACTAAAAATGATAGCCTTTTAAATTACTCGAAATTTTCACAAACAAATACTAATTATTGGACAACAGCAAATAGTTATGTAAATCAGATACAAGATTCTGTTCTTAAAGAATCAACTCTTGAAGTTATCAAGGTTCTCGAATCAACATACAAGAATAAAATGTCTATTTACGAGCAGAAACTAATAGAAATTGACAAAAAGACAATCTCATTAAATGACCAATTGATATTAATGAAATTAGTTGTTACTGAGCCAATGATGAAAAATTATCAGCGAAATGAAAAACCTAACATTAAATCTTTAGAAATGATTATTAGTGAATATGACAGACTTATAAAAGAAACTGAAGAATACACTAATTTTGAAAAATAGCAACGTACAAACAACTAAGTTTCGCTGCGCAAAGTCTCCTGACTTAGCGCCACCATATTGCTCACATTAGCAAAGGAAAAAGAATTAAAAAATAAAAGAAGGTTACATCATAAGAGATCAAGAAAAGATACATTTTATTACAGCTACTGTTAAAGATGTAATTATAGAAGCTTAGAGTTTTGTATTCAAGTGCAACAAATTATATAAACAATGAAGGATTACTTCGAGTGACACTTGTGGACAATCCAGTAATTGAAGTATTAAGAAAAGCATCGATTAAGAAATTAAATCAAGAATAAAAATGAATGTAGGAAATTAACATATAAAAACAAAGCTCAAAGTCGGGAGACTTTGCGCAGCGGGGAAAGAGGCCGAAAAAATTAAGAAAGTTTCACAAAAAAAAGAAGAAAGTAAAATGAGGCTGAATTCAAGTCACAAACGCAACTTTTAGTTAAATAATAATTGTTCCATTACAAATATAGGGTTTTGATATTTATGTCTCTTCCTAGGTCTGTTATTTAATTTTGTTTCTACCTCTTTGATTCTTTGATCTGTTAGGTTTGTAAAGTCACTTCCTTTGGCAAAATATTGTCTAATCAAACCATTTAAATTTTCGTTAGATCCTCTTTCCCAAGAGTGATATGGATGCGCAAAAAAGTAATCAATACATAAATTTTCTGCAACCTGCTCATGGCCTGCAAATTCTTTTCCATTATCAGCTGTTATAGTATGTAGATAAGGCTTCCAGTCTTCTAATATTTCATTGATAGCTTTAGTGACAACAACTGCTTCTTTAGAGCTTACTTTTTTCATTTTAAGCATTCCAGAAGCTCTATCATTTACGGTAAGTATGGCTTGATTATGGTTTTTACCTATGATTAAATCGACCTCTAAATCTCCAAATCGATTTCTTTGTTCAACAACTTCAGGGCGTTGTTCTATACTAATACGATTCTTTATAACCCCTCTAGAATCCTTTGATGAGCCACGTTTTCTATATCTCCTTCCCTGTCTGCGAAGGTGTGTATGTAAATCACCATCATTCCTCTTGTCTTCCCTAATATGCTGATATATACGCTCAATAGACACCGTTTCTTTACCTTGTTTTTTTAGGACACCAACTACTTGCTCAGGACTATAATCGTCTCGCAATAACAACTCTATTGCTTGTTGAATATCTTCTGTAAAGCGTTTTCTTTTAGGCTTTTCTTTATGACGTTTAGCATACTTTTTTTGGGCTAATTCATGCTTGTAAACTCCATTTCTTTTGTCTGAATTACGCTTAATCTCTTTGCTAATAACAGACTTGTCTTTTCCTATAGCAGCTGCTATCTCAACCTGTTTATAACCTTGTTTTAACATGCAACAAATTGTGTATCTTTGCGCTTGGGTGATGTGTTTCATACAACTTCTTTTTTCGAGATTTGAGACCGTAAGATACATATCCATCAAGACAAGAAAGGTAGGTTTTCCTACTTTTCTGTTTTGAAAATATAACCATCATAGAATCAAATCGAAAAGTTGCGTTTATTAGTTGAATTTAAGTAACGATATATCTTTGTATAAAAAGGAAACTAAATTATTATTTAAAAAGATTCAACAAGAGAGAAAATTTGCAGAGTTTATTGATGAATTAATAAATAGTTATGGTGACTTAATGGATCATATTGATTCCTTTTTATTAAAAGAACAAAGTGAATTAATCTTACAAATTAAAGGAAGAATCTTAGGATATTATAATGAAATAAACAAAGGAGACTCAAATGATGAAATAATCAGTGAAATAGAATTTAATCAGCAGAAAGATAAGACTTATTCAATTGATTTAGAGAGAAGTGATGGTTTTAAAAATGCAGGTGTAATTTTAAGTGAAGGGCATTTAAGATCGTTAGGATTATCTATTATTTTATCCATAGCTGAATCATCTAATGTTCCATTTATAATTTTTGATGATGTTGTAAATGCTATTGATTCTGAGCATAGAGCAAATATTATAGACATGATGTTTGACAATAAATTTTTAAAGAAAATTCAAATAATTGTTACAACTCACGATAGATTATTCTGGGAGAGATTTTGTAATATATATTCTAGTAAAATAAATAGAAAAGAACTATCTTCAATTAGCTCTTGTTTTAAATATCAAAATCAAGGAATTATCTATGTACCTTATCAAATTTCTTTTGAAGAAAAGATTAAAGAAGCATTATGTTATTCGGATATTAGACAGGCTTTAGTTTATTTAAGAATATGGTTTGAGACAATATGTTTCAATTACTGTAAAATGGCAAAAAAAACCATTACTGGTCAATTTTCGCAAGATAATACAGGTAATTCATCACAATTAATGGTTTCGTTGACTAAAGTTTACAATAACATTATAACTCCCTCTTTTTCGTCAAGTGATAATTTAAAAGTAATTAAAGACAAATTAAATTGGAAATTTTTAAATCAAGAACATCACTCGTTTGATGAAAACATATTTAATGTAACTCATTCAACAACGAGTAGTGAAATTGAAGATATTTTTATAGCAATTAAAAATTTTGAACAAGAAGTATTACAATCAAATAAATAACGAACGCCAATAACACTCGTACACCTCTAAAAACGCCGAAAAAACATTCTAAACAAGCTAGTAAACACCTGAAAGCTACTAAATACGCATAAGTACTCCCCGTAAAAACAACGATACTATCTAATGTTAAAACGCCACGTTTACCATAAGAACAAGTACTCTTGTTGAGATTCTGAAAAACAGAGGTTATTGGTTGAAAATTTTTAAAAAAGTAATTAAAAGGTTAGTGTGCGAAAAGGATATCTTTTGTATATTTGAAGGACGCTGTATGTTGTATATAGCGGATTTATAAATAAATGCACCACTATTGTAGCTATTACGTAAATAACGTCAAGTTTAGGGTTGCTGTTGTGGATGTAGAGGTAGTTATCTGTAGTTTGAGTCAGCTTTTAGCCTAAATAAAAATGTGATACTTAAATAAATCTCTTAGAATGAAAAAAGTAACAGTAAAAAATCTAATTCAATTTCGAGGAAAAAATGAACGAACCAAAATTACGTTTGTTCATAATCTTAAGAAAGAAAAAAAGAAGTCTGAAGATAGTTCTGGAGGTGATTATTGGATAAGTTGTTTAAGTGCAATTAGAAATTCGTTTAGACTTAATGATGAAAGTTTATTGGATGAGAAAATAGATTTATTAAGAGATAAAATTGACGTAACAGAAATAAAAAGGATAAAAGACCAATTTCAAAGAAACATTGAGATTGTGGATAGCTTTAAAGAATATGATTTAAAACAACTAAAACCTAATACTGACTTAACTTTTTTAAAGCAAGCTAAAGCCGTGTCTTTATTGAATATTAATGGACTTCCTATAGAAGCTAAACCTTGTCACATTTACACCTTTTCCGAAAACAGTAGTGAGGAAATTGGAGGGATTTGGTTTGTCGCAAAATTAAAAGGATTTAAGAAAAGTGAGTTGGGAATGTTTACTGATGTACTTTATCGATATTTGGATAAAAATTACTCAAAAGACTTTTACGTTAACCCAGATTATTGTGTTGCTGTTGACCTTTTCAATGCTCAGGAAGTAAATTATTCAGATATTAAGAATGGAATAGTTCCAATCTTAATTGATAGTACAATAGAAGAACTAAATAAAATATAAAATCATGTTAGAATACAGTATTTCAGGAGTGTGGAAATATAATAATAATGTGATAATCCGCTCTCGTACGATTGTATAGTGTGATCGTAGCAATTTTAAGAATACTTAATATGAACTATTTTTGCATATTACAATAATACATGAAAAATAAATAATTGTACGGCTTACTCGTTGACGCTACACGATAAAATCGTGCGGGAGTGGGGTTGCCACACATAAAAAAAACAGAAACCAATGGGAACATTAGAAAACAAACTTAAAACAGTTTCTGAAAAATACAGAAAGGAATATGCTTCAGTTTGCGAACCAATAAATGGTTTGGAATCTAGACGTGATAACGCTTTGAAATTTGACCCAATTAATGAAAAATTTAGGGACCAAATAATTGATGAGTTAAATAAATATTTAGAAAACAATATCGATTCTGACAAAGAGTCAGCCATTAAAATAGGACAAAAATATATCAAGGGTTTTGAGAAATATCTTATTGATCCTTTTTGTTAATTGGTTGAATAATGATTTCAAATCCTTCTTTATTCAATTCTTTTTCAATTTGAAACAATTTTCAGCTCTCGCACGATTGTATCGTGTGACCGCAGTAATTTAAGACTATTTTTTTAAAAAAAAAGACAATAAAAGTGTAATAAAATGAATATTGAAAATACTTTAAAAAACTTATATAAGAGGTTAAAAGATTGTAATAATAAACATAAATCAGGAATTTTGTTTTTAGTGATTCAGTTGAAAACAGAAAATGAAGATTTAAAAAACCTTAAACAAACTAAATATAAGGATATTAAGTTATTTATAAAATATTATATTAAATCTAGTGATAAAAGGGGGTTTGGGTATGATATTGTTAATGTAAGTAAGATCGTAAAGGCAATATCATATAATTCAAATATAAAAGAGAGATGTGAGCTGACTGTTTTTGCTATTAGTGTCTCGCTGCGCAAAGTCTCCCGACTTAGCGCCATCATATTGCTCATATTAGCAAAGAAAAATGAATTAAAAATAAAAGAAGGTTACATCATAAGAGATCAAGAAAAGATACATTTAATTACAGCTACTGTAGTGGATTGGGTAGATGTGTTTACAAGGAAATAGTACAAAGATGTAATTATAGAAAGCTTAGAGTTTTGTATTCAAGTGCAACAAATTATATAAGCAATGTAGGGTTACTTCCAGTGTCACTTGTGGACAATCCAGTAATTGATTATTAAAAAAATCAACGATTAAGAAATTGAATCAAGAATAAAAATGAATGTAGGAAATTAACACATAAAAACAAAGCTCAAAGTCGGGAGACTTTGAGCAGCTGGACTCTATTTACATGAATAATACATGATAAACTAAATAACTGCATGGCTTACTCGTGGACGCTACACGATACAATAGAATGCAGTAGCGATGGTGGTTATTCATGCTGTATCAGAGGTTTTACTAAGTTTATGAATAACAAGAGTTAATAGCTAAAAATTTCCGAGTTGAATTGTTAAAAAGATAGTATGCGGGAAGAAATATTTTGTATCTTTGAAAGATGCAATGGAGAAAATTAAATTGATTATAATAAGTTTTTATGTTCCATAAAATAATGAAATTAAATTGATTAAATGCATTTATTAATTCCTGACATTTTGTAATCCCCAATGACTAAGAATGATCAAAAAACTCTTTTTAAACGATAAATTCATACTAGTATTAATTTTACTAAATGCAATAATAATATTTTTTACGGGCTTTGATTTAACTATTAATAATAAGTTTCTTTTTTCACTTACAGATCATTTGATAACATGCTTATTTATTGTTGAATTAATAGTTAAGTTTAACGAGTTTGGAATTAAAAATTATTTCAAATCTAATTGGAGAAGGTTCGATTTTATTCTAATTTCCTTATCAGTACCAACATTGATTGCGTTTGTTGGAGATGTAGAACTCACTAGTTTTAGTTACTTTCTAGTATTTAGGATTTTGCGTGTGTTTAAATCATTTCGATTTTTAAAATTCATACCTGGAATTAATCATTTAGTAAGAGGTGTTAGTAGAGCATTAAAAGCATCAGTTGTTGTATTAATAGGCTTTTTTATTTATATATTTATAATTGGATTATTTTCGTTCTCCTTATTTAAAGAAGTTTCACCTGAATTTTTTGGAAATCCGTTAATGGCACTTTATTCTATATTTAAAATTTTCACTATTGAAGGTTGGTACGAAATTCCAGAACTAATAACTGAAGGTCTATCACCTATAGCGTCGTTCTTTACGTATTTATATTTTATTTTCGTGGTGATGTCAGGAGGGATATTTGGTTTGTCACTTGTAAATTCAATTTTTGTAGATGCTATGGTAAGTGACAATAATGACGAACTTGAAAAGAAAATAGAAATATTAAATAGTAAGATTGATACATTATTAGCAAAAAAATATATATATAATGAAATTAGAAAAAATATTAGATAAAGTAAATTCGCTAGAAAAGAATTCTTTTTTAAAAATTATAGATACTATTATTTCAAACAGGCCTAAGAATTATAAGGAAATTGAAAAGATACTATCGGAAAACAATACTAACCTTAAAGGCATAGATAACATCAATATTGCTAAAGTTTTTAACCTTATTACAGATGAATTTACAAATGTGATAAAGCAAGAATTTGTAGATACATCCTCACAGCTTGATATTTTAATTGATATTATTATCCGAGATGCTCATAATTTGATTAAAGAGGATTGGTTTGTAAAACTTTATGAAAAAGAAATTAGTGGTCTTAAAAGTAAAACGGAAGCCCTAAGTCAAAACCTAGAAAATAATAAATCAGACATAGAGAATCAACGAAAAAGAGATTATTTGATTTATAAATCATGTGTAGAGACTGCCTATTTTAATGATAACGTGAGTAATAGAGATACGAAAATAACAAGTGATGAATTATCTATTCTGTTAACGCTATCTAATGAACTTAAATTATCACAAGAAGAAATTAAGCTAATAAATTATATCGTAATTCCTCCTGTCAAATTACAAATTGAAAAAGTAATTAATGATTTAAAATCGGTTGGACTTATATTTTATTCAAAGAAAAACAGACAAGTTTATGTTGCGGATGAGGTTGTAAGAGTCTTAAGGGGAATTCGTAAAAAACAAGTTGCGGATAAATTTTATCGTCGTTTTTTAAAATTATTAAGAGAACCTCAAATAAATATAGTCTGTAGGAATCATAATATTGATATAAAATTATCTTTAGATCATAAAATAAAAAACATCATTAATGAGGGGATTTCATTTTCAAATTTGTTGGTAAATGAATTACATAAGGAAGGGACTTCATTAAATGAAAAAAAGAAATTTGTTAAAGAAATTTGGGAAAAAGGATTTGAAATCTCTGTTCCTCTTAAGGGAATAACCTTAGAAGAAAAAATTGAAAATTTAATAAGGTATTTTGATGAAATAGAGCAAGATGATAAAGTTGGAATCTCGAATGATGGTTATGGTCAACTTCTTTCTGATTTACACGATACCTTTCCTTTACTAAATAATTTGATTCGATCAGAATTTGAAATTCAAAATGAATTTGTTTTGAACAATGTGTATTTGCGGGATTACAATATAAAACCTAGGGATATTCTGGATATGATTGAGCAAAAGGATTTAATGAAGTTTTGCAATAAATATAATCTAAAAAAGCGAGGGAATAGTATTTTAAACATTCTTGATGGTTATAAAGATGCTGAAAATCTATTTATAGAAAATTTCGAAAACATTGGTTTCAGAGACTTAAGATCACTGAAAGAGAATGGGATAAATATAAAAGAAGCAGAGTTAGGTGTTAAATTTGAAGACATTACAAAATCAGTATTTGAAAAATTAGGTTTTAATGTGGATGAGGATTTAAAAAAGAATCTTAATACTAAGAAAAATAAAATTGATTTAGTGTTAAATTTAGGAGATCAAGGTCTAATCATAATTGAATGTAAAACGGTAAAAGAGAGTGGTTATAATAAATTCAGTTCTGTAACCAGACAAATGAAATCGTATATAGATTTAGCGAAAGATAATGGACATAATGTTGTGAAATCATTGCTGATTGCACCGGGATTTAGTGATGAATTTGTAAGTGATTGTGAGATAGACTTTGAATTAAATTTATCATTGATAACAGCTTCTTCTCTTTTAAAAATATTAGAGGCTTTTAAATGTTCAAAACACAAAGCATTTCCTTATCAACTCTTGATGAAAGACGTATTGATTAAAGAGGATAGAATAATTAAAGCGATTAATAAGAAATAACTGAATTACCAACAAAAAAAAGCCAACACTCCCAAAAAAGGAACGTTGGCTTTTTAAATAAATATTCAGTCATTAGATTACCCCACAACCAAACGCTCCACCTCAGGTTCCAATTCCAATTGCAACAAGCCAATCGGTAATTCCACCCCTTGGTCCTTAATCGTATTGATACGATGCAAATACGCAGCACCTTCCAACAACTGTAAAGCAACATCCGCAACTTTACGGTTTTTAGCTTCGCTTAGGTAGGAATCTTTGGTCCATTCGTTAAAGGCACCCATGGCAGGGCCACACCAAATTTGATAGTCCATAATTCTGTCTGGCGTACCAGCATTTGCCCAGTTAGAAGACAAGCCTAGGTACCAACGGAAGATCAATGCCATTTTTCGTTTTGGGTTTTGCTTGGCTCTTGCTATTTGTTCTGGATCTCTTTCTTCGAAGAAACTCACACAACCTTCCCAAACCTTTTCTAAAGGCATTTTAAAAGTCTGTTTCTCTAATTTTATACGTTCGTCTGCTGGGATTGCATCGATGCTCTCGTAGCGGTTGTAATAATCGTATAGTTTTTTTGCTCTGGCACCGAATAAGGTACCGCGTTTTAAGACTTGCAATTCCACGCCCAATTCGAACATATCGGAAGCGGGAGCCATGGTCACATCCGTAGAAGCGACTTTGGACAATAATTCTTTTACACCCTCCGAAGTACCTGATTCTATACAAGCTTGGTTGATAGAACCCGTTACGATATAGGCAGCACCCATGGCAAAAGCAGCTAATGCCGCCGCAGGGGTTCCGATACCACCGGCTGCACCCACACGGAGTTGTTTTTTGTACTGGTATTTTTGTTGAAGTTCGTCTCTTAATTGTAAGATGATGGGGAACAAGACTACCAAGGGACGGTTGTCCGTATGTCCTCCAGAATCTGCTTCTACGGTAATATCATCCGCCATGGGTACTTGTTGTGCAAGCGTGTGTTGCTCTTGAGTGATTTTCCCTGCGGCGAGTAAGTTGTCTAAGAATTTAATAGGTGCGGGAGACATAAAACGTTCTGCCACTTCTTTTCGAGAGATTTTCCCGATCACTTTATTTCCGATGATTATTTCTCCTTGTGCGTCTCGGCTCAATCCAACGGCTCTGTATTTTACAATTTGCTCGGATAAGTTCATATACGCCGAGGCTTCTACGACTTTTACTTTGTGTTTGATAAATAAATTCACAGCACCTTCTTCCAATGCCTTTTCAATAGGACTGTGGATGAGGTTGCAAGCGTAGGTTTGTGTAGGCAAGCCTGCTTGAATTTCGGCAATGGCTGCTTCTACACGTGCAGGAATCATTCCGGCGGCTCCAAAGGAACCCATCAGTTCGTTTCTTCCTAAAGAAATCACCATATCGGTAGAGGCAATTCCGTTTGCCATGGCGCCTCCTTTATAGGCGTAGCTGAGGTTGTAGTCTTCTTTAAAAGATGTGTCTCCGAGGTCTTTTGCTGTAAAAGCGGGAACAATTGCTTTTAAAAACAAACCATTTCCTTCAGATTGGATTGTTCCTGTATTGGTAATTCCGATGCGTCCTGATAAATCTTTTACCACATAGCATGGAATGGCAGTGTTTTTTAATTTTTCGGACATTCCTTTGTGGTCAAAGGAGATCTCTCTGGGAGATCCTATCCATTTTAAATCGATCATTTTAGTGTCTATATTTTGAGTCTTGTGTCCTTTAATTTTCAATAAGTATTATTATTAATGGACTGCTTAAGACGGTTGTTTATTGCCTTGCTTCTAAAATTTTTTTAAAGAAGCCTCTTTATTGTTTTTCAAATCTTTTTTTAATCCCACCAGTGGGTTTAATTTTCCGATGCTTGTATCGAAATGATTAAGGGTTGTTTTCTCTTTTTTATGCCTCGTAGTCCTGAGCTTATTGACTGTTGTATTTCGCATTAAGGATAGAACGGCCTGTTTGAGCTCTTTTTTTGTTTTTTTACAAAAAAAAGCGAGTAGTGAAAGCCTGACCCGACCTTTTTTGGGAGGGGAATGCCCACATTATTTTAAAAATTAAGGAGGAAGATTTTATGCATTTTCTTCCTCCCTTGTTTTTTATGCTTCCTGAATTCCAATGGCTAAATCTGTCAATTGATAGATTCTTGTGCCTTCGTTCCACAGATACGCATTGGCGATAATTACCAAGGTGTCTTCTCGTTTTTCGATGGTTTTAAAATGCACTTCTAAATGCATGTTTTCCACGTTTACTTTAATTTGTCCGCGGTATTTCCATTCGGTTTTATTATTAGCGACCTGTACAAAGCGTGGTTTTTTAAAGTCTTTTCCTAAGTCTTGTTGTAGGGCGAATAACTGCATGGCTTGTGAAATGGCTTCGACGCCTAAGGATCCTGGCATTACAGGGTCTGAGTAAAAATGACAGGTAAAGAACCAGTCGTAGGTATGGATGGCTTTGGAGCAATGGATGTATCCTTTGCCAAATTCGCCGCCGTCTTTTACGAGCAATCCGCTGTCTAGTAAATTCAATTGATCTGTTGATAAACGGAAGGTGTTTGTTGGATCATTTTCTTTATACAATTTCATTTTTGCGTATAAAGAGTCGAGCTTGATTTGGAAATAATCCTTGGGGGTCAACTTGTTTTGTACATACCATGCGGGTACGTCTTTCCCATTGTCCAAGCCTACTTGTTGTGCCAAGGCTTCTTTAGGGAAGAATCCGAAGGAGGAGAATCCTTTATAGAACACATAGCCGTCTACGGAGACTTCGAAGAGGTATTTCTGAATTACAAAACCGCCTAATGCCGTTGAGGAGGTTAAGGTTGCTTTGTTGTGAATTACTTTTCCTCTAAAGTCGGTACCTGCGGGGAGGTCGATCATTTCGCCATCTCCATCCAAGTTTCTAAAGTATAAATCTTTGTCTGGGAATTGTAGGGTGGATCCTAAATAGGCGCCTAACAATCCACAGGGTTGCAATGCTATTTCCATTAAAATGGCGTACGGCATGGTCATGGAAGCGTTTTGTGTGTAATACCACGCATCGGCTGGCACGTCGTATTCTGTCCAAATATTTGTTGCTTTTTTAAAGTTAAATCGTTCTCCGTCTATTTTAATAACACGGCTTACGACTTGCAAGTCGGTATTTGGTTGGCGGGACAAGGCTCTGTTGTCATACACGGCGTATTCTGGACCAAAACAATCTGCCAATCTGCCTAAGGCAAAGGTTTCGATGTCTTGTTCGTTGAGCAATACGTTCTCGGTTATTTTTTTAGGTTGTTCTAGGTATTTTGGATTGTCTTTTTCTCTTATTTGCAATCCTAAATCGGCAAAATGAACGGTAATTACACCGTCTACAATAATTTCTAAATCGCCAATCACATAAGGGTCTGGCAACAATCCGATGTCTTTAATTACCAAGCGATACATTAATTTCTTATCATTAGGGGTCACTTCTTTTCTACAACGTACTTTTTGAGCAACTCCGTAGATAGGTTGGAAACGTGCATCTTTTTTAAGGCGTTGTAGCCCTAGCATCATCATAAAGAAACGGAGTAAGTTACCGCCGCCTTCTGCTTGTAAAGATCCTGCCAATACTTGGTCGTCTCTAAAATGACAAGGGAAATACCAATCGTCTGGACTTAGGTCTTTTTCTGCTATAATTTCTCCCAATCCATAAGGACCTCCGTGGACGTCTGCTTTGGTAATGCGATCCAACATCAGCATTTTTTCTGGTGCTAAACGGATGGATTTATTTTTACCGTTGGGGAAGTAGGAGATATCGTCAAAACATGTATGTGCATCTCCGTTGATAAGATGTCTTAAATCCTGAATATCAAATGCGGTCTTTTTAGTAGTTAAAAAGGGAATGAATTTTTTCTTTTCTACGCCCGCTAAAATTTTCTTTTCAGCTTCGGTATATACAACACCATTTCCTTTACTCAATTCTTCATCGGTAAAGAAGCCAGCCACTCCATTGGTCATTTTTAAGACAAGGCGGTCTTCTACAAAGCATTCGTAGCTAAAGAAGAACAATAGGTTACGTCCATTTCTTACAAAGGAATTGATAGAGATATCATAACGTAGGGTTTGCCCTTCAAAAGGCAGGTCGTCCGTAAAGGTAAGCGTACAGTCGAGTAGGCGATAGACATAGTCTCCTTTGTTTTCTAAGTCGATGCCTAAATAAGAGATCAACATCAAATCACATTGTCCTGATTCTACCGAAACTGCCCATGGGATTTGTGTATCGGTGGCATAGCCTGAATTGTAAGGAATGTCGTATTCCGTTTGCATGGTAGACGGTTTGTATTCGCCTAGCTTGGCATTTAATCCTGTGACTCTACTCACCAATAGGTAAGGATCCATAGGAAGCATCACACGGCGTTTGTATTGGTCGATTACATTGTATTCCGCACCAAAGACATTGCTTATTTTACCTTCGGAAAATTCGATTAAATCTTCTTTGTTAAAAATAATGTTTTTCCCTTTTAAATGATTTGGGTCTGTGTAATCTTGTAATTTTAAGCCGTTTTCTGCGATTGTTGTTGCAGTTTTAGGTGTTGTGTTAGCTATCATATACCTTTTTTTCTCTAATGTGTTTGTGCTAGTAATTGGGATTTTTAAGTCCGTTTTTTGGGGTGTATTTGCTTCTTTCTTTAGGTGTTTAATTTGAGCAAATTGATGTTTCATATCTTCGGATAATAAGACATCGTATATACGTCTTCCTCCTGTTTTAACTTTTTTGCTAAATCTTTTTTTAAGGATTGTTTCTTGTTGTTTTGGATATAACAGTCCTAGGTCTACCTCAATGCCGTTTGCAATTAATTGTGCCAAGCACTCGAACAATGATTGTACGGAACTGCTTCCTTTCTTATCGATGGCACAGCTAGCATGGGTTTTTTGATCCAAGGTTCCTTTGATCCAATTGCTACAGGTACTATTAGGGCCTAGCTCTACAAAAGTGCTAAAGCCATTTTTTGACATTTGATGAGCAAAGGCAGGGAAATCTACTGTTTTATAACATACTTCTGTCGAATTTTGGGCGATTTTTAAACTGTCCATCGGAAGTTTTTTTCCTGTTAAACTAGAGTAGAATTCGATGTCAGGACGTTGTTCCAAAGGGAAATTGTGCATTTCAATAAGTCCGTCGTATTCCTTTTTACAGAATTCGTTATGAATAATGTTTTGAAAGGGAACCAATATAGATCCACAATTTAATTCGGAGATAAGGGCTTTACACTGGCTTTTATCACCCGAAATAATCAATTCCTTGTCCGAATTCACAAAAGTGATAGAGACTTTGTCAAATTTAGAAATTACAGCTGCAACGTCTTCTTTTTTTGCTAATAAAATCCAGCTTTGCCACCTTTCTTTTGCTTCGGTTGTAGTTATATTCCACGCATCTGCCAATACTTCTAAGTTTCCAGAAAATTTATTTTTAAAGATAGGGGAGTTGCGAAACACCTTGGTACCTTCACTTGGATTCCAAACACCAAAAGCATACCACATAGAACTGCATTCTCCCATGCTATATCCCATAGCAGCTTTTGGTTTGATACCAAAATAGTTTCTTAAAATATGGGTGTACAACGTGGCGTATAAAACACCTGCCGACATCATAGAAATGGCGTCTTTTTGTATGGGAGGAGTCTGTTCTGCGGTGGATTGTTTTTTAGGGAAAATATAATTTAAGGAAAAGAATTCCTTAAGGTTTGGAATGCGTGTTTCAAAATCGTGGAGTAGCTGGGGGAAGAATTGAAATAAATCCTGTCCTAGCCCTTCATAACTGGTGGCGGATCCTGGATATACAAATGCTAAATCTCCCTTGGCTGCCGAGGGTGTTGGTGTAAAGAACGTACCGCTTGGTAATTTGAGGTCTGTCCCTGTTTTAAACGAAGTGTCTACTTGTTTTTCTAAGAATTTAAGGTCTTGTAAGAGTGCGTTTTTATCCTTAGCAATCAATACAATTCGATGGCTTTTTTTAAGGGTTTTTTCCTTGTTAAAATGTGCTTGGGCTAGGGCATTCAAGCTTGTTGTAGCAATGTTTTTGTGAAGGGTTGCTATTTGTGCTTTGAGCTCGTTGGCATTGTTTCCTTGTAAAACCAATATATGCGTACCCAAATAATTATTGATAGGTGCTTTGTCTTCTCTGATTACTTCTGACAATTGCACGCGATCTTGCAATCCTAAATTCACCATTGCCTGTCTCGGAACAGCTGTTTCGTTTACCCAAGGTCTTGATTGACTAGGGAAATAATAATTACTGTTTTTGAGTGCCTCATTTTTAAAAGCTTTCCAGTTAGGAATGCCTGGGATAAATTGATGGTATACACAAAGTGCTGTCTTTACGATAGCTGCCAGTCCAGAAGCGGCAAAGGTATGTCCAATGTTTGTTTTTACCGATCCTAAGGCAACCTTGTTTAAGGGTTTTGCTTGTATTAATTGTGCTTGCTCTAATTGGTCTTCTTGGTGAAACCCTGTAGCGACTAATTCTTGCAAAGCGATATTGGGATGGATGTCTAAATCACCAATGGCTTCTATTTTTGCATAGACAGTATCTGCTTTAGAGACATCTTCATTGGCTTTTAAAACGATGGCTGCGGCTCCTTCACCAATCAACCAACCGTAGTCGTCTGCATTAAATGATAGGCTAGGGCGTTTGTTTTGGTTTACCTGAGTGACTAAATTTCTCAAGAGTACAGCTTCCATTCCTGCGGAGAATTCTACAGCACCTACAACTACGGCATCTACTTCGCCTAAGGACAACATGTTTTGTGCAACTTCTAAGGCTCTGGTGGTTCCTTGATTTCCGTTACTAATGGTAAAGGAAGGCCCACTGAAATCCCAAAGGGCAGAAATACGACTCGACATAATATTTCCTACAAAACTTGTATGCTGACTCGGCGCTTGTACCTTTCCTATTTGATATAGGATGTTTCTACACTCTGCTAAAAGGGTTGTTTTTTGAGTTTTGTCTAAATCGATACCTGCCATGGCTAAGGCTTTGTCCAATTGCCATTGACTGTCCCAACGTGCTAAGTAATGATGAATTGCCAATTCTGGATTCATGGCAACTAATACCGCTACGTTTTGTCCCTTTTTAAGATTCGATTTTTGAATGGCTTGATCCGCCACTTTTAAAATCAAGGCTTGTTGAGGTTCCATGGTATCAATTTCGTTGGGTTGGATTTTATAACGCATTAAATCCATGTCAAAATCAGCAATGTAATTTCCTTTCGGTGCCTGTTTTGTATCTAAACCAAAGGAAGCCATGACTTCTGATTGGGCTTCAAATCCTTTCCAACGATTCTTTGGCATCTCAGAAAAATGCTGTTTTCCTTCAAAAATAGTTTGGTAAAAATGATCTAAATTATCGCAATCGCCAAAATGAACTTCCATACTGGTAATTGCCATTTCTTTTAGAGGGGTC
Source organism: Flavobacteriaceae bacterium (assembly GCA_965224465.1). Classification (GTDB taxonomy): domain Bacteria; phylum Bacteroidota; class Bacteroidia; order Flavobacteriales; family Flavobacteriaceae. The sequence continues at coordinate 76,891 of OZ245049.1, forward strand.
GCTTTTAAAGGGCGATGTGCATCTTTATTATGGCTTTCTACGACCAAATGCGCATTGGTACCACCAAAGCCAAACGAATTGACCGCGGCTTGCTTATGGTTTGTTTCCCATTTTAAAGGTTCTTCTATGATTTGCTCTCGTTGAAACCAACCATTTTCTGACTGAATGGCTTCGCCCATATTAATTCCAGGAGGAATCATATCGTGCTCCATAGAAAGCAATACCTTTATTAAACTTGGCATACCGGCTGCGGTAAGCATGTGTCCCATATTTGACTTTACAGAACCCAATCTGATTTTGTCTGGGTTTTCACCAAAAAAACTTTCTAAAGAATTGATCTCTGTGACATCGCCAAGGGGAGTTCCAGTAGCATGACATTCGATATAAGAAGTGTCCTTTTTAGAGAGACTTCCATTGTAGGCTCTTTCATACGCCAAGGTTTGTCCTTTTGGATTGGGGCTTAATAAAAATTTACCAGCACCATCATTGGACAATCCAATACCTGCAATCACACCGATAATAGTATCTCCATCTCTTTCGGCATCAGACAATCGTTTTAATAAAATCATTCCTGCGCCTTCGGAAGAGACCAAGCCAGAAGATTCCTTGTCTAAGGGAGAGTATTTCTTGTCATGTGCTGCATAGGCATGGAAAATAGAAAATCCCATGTGGATAAACAATTGGTCGGAAGAACAAACTGCTCCTGCCAACATCATGTCTGATTTCCCTGTCAATAATTCATCACAAGCCAATTTTATAGCGTATAATGAACTGGCGCAAGCGGCATCTAAATCAAAATTAGTTCCTTTTAGCCCTAAAGTGTTTTTTACCAACTGAGAGACATCGCCCTGTAAAGGATTGTTTGTTGGAATGTCGTATTCTGTTGCTGGAATTTTAAAATCAGGGTCTTTTAAAAGGATTTTTAATCCTTTTTCTAGTGTTTTTGTATAAACAGGCGCCAATATTTTATGCGAGGAAGTTGTAGGGAAAGATAAATTTCCGAAAATAACACCGCAAGAATCTAAGGCTTTGGATTTATTCCAATAACCTCCGTCTTGTAAAGCGTCCTTTGTTACTTGTAAACCCCATTGGTAAATTTGGTCTAAATTGTCGAGGTCATCTCTTCCAAAGTCTTTCGGATCGAATTTATAATCGCGGATATAACCGCCACGAAGGGAATAACAACTGTCTATAATTCCTTTGTCTTTTTTGTAAAATATGTTTGGGTCGGCACCAAAATCTTCTTTGGTTGCCATGCCTGTCAAATCCTTTTTGTTCATCAGGTTGTTCCAAAACTCTTGCAAGGTTTTAGATCCTGGGAAAAGGGATGACATTCCGATGATTGCTATTTTTTCTTTCATTTTTTTAATGGTTGGACGGTTGGGGTATTTGGATTTGGTTGGGGCGTATTGCAATACGCCCTTATTTTATACATTGGCTTACCATTTTAATCCAGGTGATACCGTTAATCCTGCGCCTTGTGTGAATAAAAATACCTGTCCGTTTGTATCGTACACAGTACAATCTGCGAACATTTTTGACACTGTATTTTCTTGTATTTTGATATGTACATAAAAACTGGTGTTGGCAGGAATATCTCCATAGACCAATCCTTTTAATGTTTGTAAAGGCAAACTGTTGGCACCTTGGTGATATTTCTGTACCCAGACCACCATTCCTTGGTATTGTATGTCTAAGAAAAAGGCATTTAAACTGGTGGTTGGAAATTGCCCTTGGTCTTTATAAGAAACCTCAGGGGCTTTACATTTTAATACCATTTCTTGTTGGTTCATTAATACGACCTCTTCAATACCTTGGTAAAAAGCGCCGTGAAATAAGGAACCATCCTTGTAGTATTGTGCACCTTTTATTTTTTCTCCACTTAATTGAGGGGCTTTAAATGTTGGTTTCTCCGCTCTCTTACGATCTAAGGTTACCGTTGCACGATAATGATTTAAAGGCAGTTTAGCGCCTTTGCTATAAATGGTTACTTCACAAACAATGCTATCCGCAGTTTTAGTGATTTCCTTTACATCTGTGAAATAGTATTCTTTTTCTGTTCCATCGAAAACGATGCCTTTAAACAATTTCACATTTTCGATACCTGCTAATTGGTAATCAGGGAATAATTTGACACAAGAATCTGCCATCCATGCCGTTGCATTTACCATTGGCAATACGGGGTTTCCTTGAATCACATGGTGGTGTAAGAAATTATTATCGGCAAGTGCTAATTGTCGTTGAATGGTATGTGTTTTAGGTTCTCCAGAAATATCTGAAATTCCTGCAGGCAAGGTGCCTCCAATAATTACTTGTGGTTGGTTGTGATATGCGCCATTCAATTCCTGTACAAAACGTGCCGCTCCTCCTGGATGATTTACCAAGGAAACACCCGCTTCTTCAAACATTTTTTGCAATGCTGGACTTACCATTCCGCCTTCCCAAGCACCCCAATTGATGGCAGTAACCTTGGTATTTGGATGGTTGGTACTAAATAGATGTGCTGCAGTACTTAAAATCTCATTTGCCATTGCATAATCGGACTGTCCAACGTTTCCGTAAAAACCAGCGACTGAAGAGAACATGATAAGGTGTTTCAATTCGTTGATATTGACCATTTTTAATAGCTGTAACAAACCGTCTAATTTTACAGACGTTACATTGTCAAAGATCTCTTCTGTTTTATCTTGAATTAATTTATCTGCTAAACGACCGGCACCATGAATAATTCCGGTAATTTTCCCCCATTGTTTTTCTATTTTTAATAGTTGAGGTTTGATGTTGAGGTTGGTAACATCACCCGCAACATATACAGCGTCACCACCGTTTTCTTTGATGATGGCAATGGTTTCTTCAATTTCTTTTTTGGCAGTGAATTTGCTAAAAGTACGGTTCAATGCTTTGATAGAAACTTTTTCTCCGCTGGATTTCATGGCTTGCATGATGGCAGCTTTAAGTTTCGCAGGATCGTTTTCATTTATAGCATATGTTGGGAGTTCAAAATCCAAGGAAGACCTTCCTACTAAAATAAATTTGGAATGGAATGCCTTGTTCAGCTCCTTAATACAAGTTGCCGTTACACCACGACCACCACCAGCGACTAAAAACACATCTTTATCGGTCACGGTTTGTTGATAGGCTTGGTCCGTAGGAACTTCATTCAGTTGCACATCGTAGGTGCTTCTACCTTGTTTGTTGATAGCAACATCTACATAACGCAGATCTGCATCGTGTAATTCTAAGAATAAATGAGTTGCGATTGCTGTTGCGGACAATTCTGGTTGTACATCTACCGCTCTACAAAATACGGGAGACCATTCTAAATTCATACATTTTGTCAATCCAGACAAACCACCTGCAATAATAGACATGTCAGAGCGTTTGCCCATTCCAAATTTCCCGTCCAAACGAGATACCGTCATAAAAGCAGTACGTTGGGTCTTGCTATTGGCATTTAAAGGAGCTTGTAAATACTTAGCCAATAAGAAAGTCGCTTTTAATAAGGCGCGTTCTTCCGTAAAATGTTGGGTAAAATTATGACCAGTAAATGTAAAATGTGGATGCAAATAGATAAAAGCACCAATTGTTTGTTTCGCGAGAATGCTATCTATAGCGGTTTTGATGTTTTGATCGTTTATTTGTGGAATAACAACCGTATTTTGTAAGGAAGTGTTTTTCTGAAACCCATCGAATTGTAGTACGATTACTGTATGTCCTTCACGTTCCAATTTGGATTTTACAGCGATTGTTAATTCGCTTCCTTCATCGGTAATAACTACAGGTAGTAGGCTAGGGATGTGTTGTACTAAGAAATCTACTTTAGGAATAAATTTTATAGCGATAGATTTTCGGGGTACTTTGTGAAAGTTAGTAGGTAAGGAGAAGTCCTGTGTCGGTATCTTCTCCTCACGTACTGTATTGTTTGGGGCTAAGCTTAGACTAGGCTTGGACTTTTTTTTTTACTTGAAATTCCTGCCTTTTCAGAAATATAATCTACAATTTCTTGTAAGGTTCTCAATTCTGTAAGATCGTTTGGATTGATGTCCGTTAATTTATCAGATTGCTCTGTAATGGCACCAAAGATCTCTACACGTTTGATAGAATCGATTCCTAAATCAGCTTCCATATCCATGCTCAATTCTAACATCTCCGCAGGATAACCAGTTTTCTCAGCAACTACGCTTAACATTAAGTCTAGCATTTCTGAGTTTCCAGCAGTAGGAGCAGCAGTTTCAACAACAGGTGTTGCTACAGGAGCCGCAGCTGTTGGAGTGGTTGCAGTTGTTGCAATTCCCGCTTTTGCAGAAATATAATCTACAATTTCTTGTAGGGTTCTCAATTCAGTAAGATCGTTAGGATTGATGTCCGTTAATTTATCAGATTGCTCTGTAATGGCACCAAAGATCTCAACACGTTTGATAGAATCGATTCCTAAATCAGCTTCCATATCCATGCTCAATTCTAACATCTCCGCAGGATAACCAGTTTTCTCAGCAACTACGCTTAACATTAAGTCTAGCATTTCTGAGTTTCCAGCAGCAGGAGCAGCAGTTTCAACAACAGGCGTTGCTACAGGAGCTGCAGCTGTTGGAGTGGTTGTAGTTGTTGCAATTCCCGCTTTGGCAGAAATATAATCTACAATTTCTTGTAAGGTTCTCAATTCAGTAAGATCGTTAGGATTGATGTCCGTTAATTTATCAGATTGCTCTGTAATGGCACCAAAGATCTCAACACGTTTGATAGAGTCGATTCCTAAATCAGCTTCCATATCCATGCTCAATTCTAACATCTCTGCAGGATAACCAGTTTTCTCAGCAACTACGCTTAACATTAAGTCTAGCATTTCTGAGTTTCCAGCAGTAGGAGCAGCAGTTTCAACAACAGGTGTTGCTACAGGAGCCGCAGCTGTTGGAGTGGGAGTGGTTGCAGTTGTTGCAATCCCCGCTTTGGCAGAAATATAATCTACAATTTCTTGTAAGGTTCTCAATTCAGTAAGATCGTTAGGATTGATGTCCGTTAATTTATCAGATTGCTCTGTGATGGCACCAAATATCTCAACACGTTTGATAGAGTCGATTCCTAAATCAGCTTCCATATCCATGCTCAATTCTAACATCTCCGCAGGATAACCAGTTTTCTCAGCAACTACGCTTAACATTAAGTCTAGCATTTCTGAGTTTCCAGCAGTAGGAGCAGCAGTTTCAACAACAGGTGTTGCTACAGGAGCCGCAGCTGTTGGAGTGGGAGTGGTTGCAGTTGTTGCAATCCCCGCTTTGGCAGAAATATAATCTACAATTTCTTGTAGGGTTCTCAATTCAGTAAGGTCGTTAGGATTGATGTCCGTTAATTTATCAGATTGCTCTGTAATGGCACCAAAGATCTCAACACGTTTGATAGAGTCGATTCCTAAATCAGCTTCCATATCCATGCTCAATTCTAACATCTCTGCAGGATAACCAGTTTTCTCAGCAACTACGCTTAGCATTAAGTCTAGCATTTCTGAGTTTCCAGTAGTAGGAGCAGCGGTTTTAACAACAGGTGTTGCAATTGGAGCTGTCGGAGTAACTGTAGCCGTAGTTTGAACAGGTATAGGAGTTACGATGGTTTCTGTTATCGGTGTCGCTACTGTTGGAGTTTCAATAACTAAAGGAGCAGCAGGAGCTTCTAAAATATTCTGATCCGCTGTAAAATTACCAGATAACAGGGATAATAATTGAGCAGTTTGCTTGTTTTGTTCCATTAAAATAGTTTGGAACATATCCAATGTCTTGGATTGGTTTTCTTTAATGCCATCGATGGCACTTTTAATAACATCTACCCTCATATCGTCTTCTGTATCTTGTTCAGTACTAATTTCACTTATATAGGTGGGAACTTCCTTGATCACTTCTTTGATCACTTCTACTTCCTTAATCACTTCTACCGTTTTAATAATTTCTGTAGCAGTGCTTATTTTAAATCCGTTATTTAAAACGTCTTGATACGCTTTTTGCGTAGCAGGACTTACATAATTGTTTCCTGCAATTCTCACTGCCATTTTAGGTTGGGCTAGCGGAGTAGCTTCTTTACGAGCATTGGTATCAATAGCTCCCAATTCACATCCTAAAACTTGCAATTGTAGCGCAGCTTCTCTAATTTGTAAATCACTGTTTTTAGCAGCTTTCGCATTGGTAGCTATGACAAAATGTTCTTTGTCTGCTAAGATATCTTTTACCAAGTTTGATAAAATAGACTTGGGACCAAATTCAACAAAAACTCTGGCTCCAGCAGCATACATATTTTCAATTTCACTTTTAAAATCCACGGAGTTTAAAATGTGTTGTGAAAGGATATTTTTGATGCTACTTGTTTCGGTAGGATATGCTTTTCCTGTAGAATTTGAATACACAGGAATTGTTGGACTTTTAAATGGTATTGCTTTTATATTTTTTTCAAAAGGCTTTTGTGCATGTCTCACGCAATCGGTATGGAAAGCGGCAGAGACAGGTAATAAAACAGAGCGGTATTTTTTACTGTCTAAAAGTGCTTTTGCTTTTGTGATGCCTTCTGTGGTTCCACCTAAAACGATTTGGTTTGACGAATTGATGTTTGCAATAGAAACCCCAGTAATACTTTTGATTAAAGGTTGGATTTCACTAGCAGCAGCTTTTACGGCTAGCATCGTACCCGCGTCTCCACTTGTACTTTTACTTGCCATGGCTTTACCACGAGCAATGGCTAAGGTCATGTAGTCGTTTTCGCTCAGTACGCCCGATGCACAAAGTGCGGTAAGCTCACCAAAACTATGACCAGCGACCATGTCGGTTGTAAAACCAGCATTTTTAAATACCTTATAGTATCCTAAACTAATGGCACCTATTGCAGGTTGTGCAAATTCTGTATTGGTAATATTTTTTTCTAATGTTGCTTTGTCTGTATCGTTAAAAACAGGTTTTGGATATATTTTATTGGCTAAATCAAAGCCTTTTTTAGCATCAAAAGCAGCAATGGTTTGTTGGATAGTTTCAAAACTACTCGTTGCTTCTTTTGCCATGTTCGCATATTGAGAACCTTGACCTGAGAACAAAGACGCCACTTTTAGGGTCTTAGAGATTCCGTTAGGTCTAAAGAAGATTCCTTTGGGATGTGACCACTCTTTCGAGTTGTTTTCTAATTGTTTTACGGTGATTTCCAATTTAGAAATACAGTCACTTAAAGATTCAGCAACAAAACCTACACGTGCTTCGTGTTGTTTTGCGGTACCTTGTTTAGAACTTTCTTTTAAATTGTAAAATGCAGTAGTTAGCTCTTTTGAATTTAAAGCTATAATCGTATTTTTAATGTTTTTTAGCAATTCAGTAGCATTCGCAGCTTTTATGTAAATGCTGTGAAAGGCTTGGTGCATTCTATCGGTAAACGAAGTGTTGTTTTGATACTCTTCCATGGCAAAGTGCACGTTGACTCCACCAAAACCAAAAGCAGATACACCAGCTCTACGCGGTGTTCCATTTTTGAACCAAGGTCTGGTTTCTGAGTTTACATAAAAAGGAGATTTTTCAATCCCAAATTTTTCATGAGGTTTGGTAACATTAATAGTTCCGGGCAATACTTTATGATACAATGCCAAGGCAGCTTTGATCATTCCAGCAGCACCAGCGGCTGATTTTGTATGTCCAATTTGAGATTTTACAGAACCAATTCCAATATGGTTTTTCTCGGTGTTATTTTTACCAAACACCATGGTCATTGATTCAAATTCAGCAGCATCTCCAGCACCAGTTGCCGTACCGTGACCTTCGATTAATTTAACGGTAGAGGCATCATAACCAGCTTCGTCATAAGCACGTTGCATGGCTAAGGCTTGTCCGTGAGGACGCGGAGCGTATACAGATTTATAGCGGCCATCACTTGAAGAACCTACACCCGTAATTAAACCGTAAATACGGTCTCCATCACGTTCTGCATCTTCCAATCTTTTTAAGACCAACATTCCAATTCCTTCTCCAATCAACATTCCGTCTGAATCGGTGTCAAAAGGACGAATGCTTCCTTTTAGTGAAAAAGCAGGAGTTTTTGAGAAGGACATATACATAAAAGGAGAGTTGTCTGTATCGACACCTCCAGTTAACATCATATCACATCTTCCTTCGATCAATTCAGATACAGCCATTTTAATAGCCGAAAGTGAAGCAGCACAGGCAGCATCCACAACAGAATTAATTCCTCCTAAATCAAAACGATTGGTAATACGACCAGAGATCACATTTCCTAACATACCAGGGAAAGAATTTTCATTCCATCCAATATATGCTTTTTTCATTTTTTCGATGATATGTGGAATATCAGCATCGCTAATTCCACTGCTTTTTAAGGCGCGTTCCCAAATAGGAGTTTGCAATCTAGAGGTAAGGGGAGTGATTAGCTTTTGCCCACCACCAACACCTAAGATGACACCAGTTTTTTCTTTTAATAAAGCGGTAAATTTATCAGATTTTCTACCATAACCTGCATCTTCAAAAGCATCTCTAGCACCTACAAGTGACAGTAATTGAGAAACATCTGTTACCTCTAAAATATTTGGAGGCAAGCCAAATTCCATGGGGTTGAAGTCTACATCTGGAATAAAACCACCTTTTTTACAATAGGTTTTATCTGCCTTTCTAGGGTCGGCATCGTAATAATCTTCTATTTTCCAACGCGATGCTGGTACATCAATAATACTATCTTTTTGTGAGATAATATTATTCCAAAACTCGGCTACATTACTTGCATCCGCAAACATTGCAGACATACCAATAATGGCGACAGGTGTTTTTTTAAGTGAACTGTTAAAGTGGTCCATATATGTTAATCTATATTTAAGAATAGGTTTTTTTGTTTTTCGACTTCTAAGAGTCCTTTTTCGGTACATAGTCCTCTTAGGTATGCTACCATGATTCCTTCGGTGAGTCTTGATTTAGAAAATTGTGCCGATGGAAATATTTTTGTGTTATTGCATAATTTCAGAAGTGTTTGTACCGTAGACATGGTTACTTCTGGATCCAAATCCTTGCGAAACAATTCTTCTTTAATCCCCCATTTAGAAAGATAAAGTAATTCTCTAAATGCAAATTTTGCATTTTTTTTAAAAGAGTCCTTTAAGATACTTGGGTAATATTTTAAGATGTCCTTGTAAAAGGTAGCATTGCTATAATCAGCTCTTTTTAAGACCTGTTGCTGTATCTTTCCCATGGCTTCAATAGCGGAACTCGATTTGTTTATGATTTCGTCGTTGTTGCTTCTAATACTTGCCAAATATTGCTCAATACAGGCTTGCATTAAATCTGTTTTGTCTATAAAATGATTGTAAATAGTTCGTTTTGAGGTGCTCAATTCCTTGGTGATGTCTGCAATAGTGACAGACTTAACGCCGTTTTTTAAGTATAATTGAGTGGTGACCTCTATGATATATTCCTTTGTAATCATATTTATTTACTACTTTTGTTCCAGTGGTACTATTTTCGTACCGCCAGTACCGCAAAGAAATGAATTATAAATGAAACACCTTGAGTTTTTATCATAAATGTTTCTTAACACCTATTGAATGCATAAAATTTGGCTTCTTGAAATTCAAGAAAACGATCTGGTTTTCACAAAAGAATCACTGTTAAATAAACTTCCTAAAGCCCTGCATTCAAGGGCGGATCGCTATTTGAGTACGGCTAGTTCTTTGGCTTATATTGGCGGGAGGTTGCTGTTAAAAAAAGCCCTGTTAGAAAATGGTTTTCCAAGCTCTTTATTGGAGGAGATCTCCTATTCAAAACAGGGAAAACCGATGATTAATGGATTGAATTTTTCGATTTCTCACAGCAATCGGTACGTTTCTTTTTTGTGCAGTACCGCATTTTCTGTTGGAATTGATATCGAAATGAAGAAAAATATTGATTTAAAATTATTTGAATATCTATTTACAGTTCAAGAGTGGCAATCAATTGTAAATGCAGAAAATTCTCTAGCTCGTTTTTATTGGTATTGGGTACGTAAAGAAGCGTTATTGAAAGCTGCGGGCTGTGCTTTGAATGCATTGAAAGAGTTACAGGTATTTGAATCTCATGGTTTTTATAAAGAGAAACGCTATTATTTTAAATCTTTTGAGTTTGATCCTAATTTTAATGGAATGTTGGCGACAGAGAAAGAGGCGTGTTTTGAAGTAGAGTTGTTAGGTTTTAAGGATTTGTTGATGGAGTAGGTTGTTTTCGGGTCTCTTTTTTATTCTTTTATGAAGGATTTACACCTATGTATGTTGTAAAAGCTGTATGATTATACGGAGTTATTTTTTACATGATAAAAGTTAAAACAGCGTAGTATAGCCTTTGTTATGAGGAATTGTTATTTACAGATAGGTTGTGAAAAACAAACTATTTATATCGGTTATTTTGGATTGTAATTTAATACCAAATACATTTCCAAGTGATGGTTTAGAATTGAATTATGAAGGATTTACACCTATGTATGTTGTAAAAGCTGTATGATTATACGGAGTTATTTTTTACACGATAAAAGTTAAAACAGCGTAGTATAGCCTTTGTTATGAGGAATTGTTATTTACAGATATGTTGTGAAAAAGAGACCGTTTAATACAACATGAGAAGGTTGTAATTGGTATTGTGGTTGATCTTTAAAATTGGGCTTCACAGCGTTTTTTTGTAACGTACTTATGTTTGAAATATGAACCTTAGTGCATGAGGGATAGCAATGGCATCCTTTTTTGTATTTTTTTTACAAAAAAGATATAATGGATAGCCCGACCTTTTCTTATTTTTTGGAAATAAGAAATAGGACATGCCCCGATACAAACAGCTTAGAAGAGCCGTGTTTTAGCAAACGGAGTCGCATTGTTTGGAAATTAGTTTTTGATTGATTCTGCTTGCCATTGCTATCGGGTAATTACGTTGCGTGCAGAGTGTTTCTGCAGTTGTGTGAATGTTGATTTCGCGAATACTTTGTGTAATGGGATTGTGTTTTTTTGGATAATCTGTATTTTTGATATGCTTCTCTTCTATTAGTTTTTCTAGAATGGCATTGGCTGCCGTTAGGGTAGAAGAGGCTTTTACAATTTCGCAACAGGCGTAATTAGGAATGGAGAACGTAACATTTGCTGTTCTTAACTCTGGGTCTTCTCCAGGGATTTGTTGTGCTCCAAATAGGGGGATTCCTCCCAGTTCAGCAGTTATAAAATCGGGTATATATTGAGCGATATGTTGAATGGATTTTTGAGTTCTATCGCTTATTTCTTCTGCTTCCCAACGATTGTCTAGTTTTGAGATAAATGTGTCTCCTAATTCTGGTTGAGAACTGTGCTTGCTTGTTGGGATTAATCCGTTTTTAAATAAGGTGATTTCTGGAGTCATTCCATGAATTTGAAAATAGCCTTGAGGGTAAGGTGTGAGTTGTCCCATTCCGTGTTTACTACCTCTAGTTCCATGAAAAATAATTTCAGGTAAATAGCCTTTAAAAAGGGGCCATTTAGTGATGTAAGCGGCTTTAAATTCTACCATACGATTCCTTTTTATGGCGAGCATATCATCTATAGTACCTGTTTTAAAACCACAGGCATTTATTATAAACGAAACAGATATTTGATTTTTTACTCCTTGTTTTTCGTAGTTTATAGTCCAATTTGCATGGGGACTTTTTAGGGGTGTTATCCGATCTACTTTTGCCTTTGTAATAACGGTACAGTGCTTGTTTTTATCTAAAGAAATACTTGCTGTAGCAGCCAATCTAAAGATGTTTAAACCGTATTCTTGGACCATCAGTAAAGGAAATTTGAGTTGGTCTAATGCTAGTTTTTTGGCAGCGTATGCCATCCATTCATCTAAGTTTTCTGGAGCATGATTGATGGGGGTACTCGCAAGGTATTCGACTTCTTTTCTGTCGTAATATTTATAGTAGTTTTCAGCATCTCCTAGGATTTTATTTTTAGGGTCTTCTAGGATTAAGCGTTGGTATTCGGTCTGTAGTTTTTCCAATCGTGGATGTAAATCTTTGGGATTCCCAGGGTCTATTGTTGGAATTGCAATAAGCGTAGGGCGGTAGTCTACAGCGCTAGGGTAAAGTTGTATCAAATCTATAGATTCCTTGAGTAGTGTTAAGCATTGGTTGTCACTTATTTCACGGTATAAGTTTCCTCCTGCATGCAGGTGGCAAATAGGAGGGCCGTTTACCAAACTGTCTCCTTTTTCTAATAGCACAACCTTTATGCCTAATTCCGATAAACGGATGGCGATGGTTGCTCCTGCAATACCTCCGCCAATAATACCAACCGTATGTTGCTTTGTTGGAAGTGATTCAAATTTGTTGTTCATGCAAGACTAATTTGGAATGTAAAAAGGATATGAATTAATGATACTTTTTTATAAGTGCAAAAATAGTCATTTTTTTTGTTAATTTTGATGCATTATTCATGGCTCTTTTTTAAGAGTTTAAACAGCATTAGTCAAGCAATGAGAACATTTGTAATTGGAGACATTCACGGTGCCTATAAAGCCTTGGTTCAACTTATAGAAAGAATGGACTTAGAAAAAGGAGATACGCTTATATTTTTGGGGGATTATGTAGATGGATGGAGTGAGTCTCCACAGGTAATAGATTATTTATTGGAGTTGAAATTAGGGTATACTTGTAAGTTTATAAGAGGAAATCACGACGTGAAGTGTTATGAGTGGTTACAAAACAATCGTGTAATTGGGGATTGGTTGCTGCATGGAGGTGGGGCGACTCAAGCTGCTTATGCGAAAGAATCTCAAGAAAAAATAGCCCTTCATTTAGCATTTATAGAGGCATTGGAAGATTATTATATAGATGCAAGGAACCGTCTATTTGTGCATGCTGGATTCACAGCGATTAAAGGGGTAGAAATGGAGACATACCTACCCAATTATTGTTGGGATCGTACCTTGTGGGAAACTGCGTATGCTCTTGATCCAAGTTTAGCTATGACCGATAAAAGATACCCGCAACGATTGAAATTGTATCATGAAATTTACATTGGACATACCGCAACCACGCGTTATGGTGAAATTACACCTATTCAAGGAGGGAATCTTTGGAATATTGATACAGGAGCCGCTTTTTCTGGGAAATTAACAGCCATGGATATTGATAGCAAAGAGGTATTTCAAAGTGATTTAGTTATGGACTTGTATCCAGGGGAGTCTGGAAGGAATTAGAAACAAGGCGTATTTTAGATGCATCAAAGCGCTAGTTTACAATTCAAAATAACCAATACAAATAGTTTGTTTTACGTTCTAGCGTTGTTAAAAAATAGAACGATAACTATCCATCCATCGATCCATTTTTCGACTCGCTTAAAAAAATAGTTCCATTTCTAAACCGTCACTTGAAAATGTATTGGTATAAGTATGAATGGCATGATGCTATTTTGATTATTGATCATAGAGATATTTTTTATGGTTTTTCTTGGAATCTGCGATTTTCACGTATAGATTCTGTATATTTATAACATATTAGAAGGTTTCTGTTAATTATCGATAAAAAAAATAAAAAAAATCAAATATGATTTGTTTGTTAAAAATAAATTCACATATATTTGTTTTATAATTAAATAAAAATGTACACATTAATACATCATATGCATCGCTTTTTTTCTGATCCTCATCAGGTGAGCTAGGTATGTAGTGAATTAAACACAAATAATATATACAAGTCCTTCCTGATATTTCAGGAGGGACTTTTTTTTTATACCAATTACAAAAATGGAAAAATTAAGAATTGCAGTACAAAAATCGGGTCGATTGAATGAAGATTCGTTAAAATTATTAAAGGATTGTGGAATTTCTGTTGATAATGGAAAAGACCAATTAAAAGCCTCTACCCGTAATTTCCCTATGGAAGTATTCTATTTAAGAAATGGAGATATTCCTCAGTATTTAAGAGATAATGTTGTGGATATTGCCATTATAGGAGAAAATGTATTGATAGAAAAAGGCGAGGATATTGCGATTGTCGAAAAGTTAGGATTTTCAAAGTGTAGAGTGAGTTTGGCAATTCCTAAAGGAGATACTTATACATCTATCAAGGATTTAGAAGGGAAACGGATTGCAACATCGTATCCAAATACCGTGAAGAAGTATTTGGCAGAAAAAGGAGTGAAAGCGGACTTACATGTGATCAGTGGTTCTGTAGAAATCGCACCAAATATAGGTTTGGCAGATGCCATTTGTGATATTGTTTCTAGTGGTAGTACCTTGTTTAAAAACAATTTGAAAGAGGTTGAAAAAATGCTAGTAAGTGAGGCTGTATTGGCAGTTTCAAAAAATATTTCTTCTGAAAAACAGGAGCTATTAGATACGCTACAGTTCCGAATAAAATCGGTATTGAAAGGAAGGAAAAGTAAGTATATATTGATGAACGCACCGAATTCAAAGGTCGAAAATATTATCAAACTTTTACCTGGAATGCGAAGTCCTACAGTATTGCCTTTGGCAGAAGAGGGTTGGAGTTCTATTCATACAGTCATAGAAAAAGATACATTTTGGGATGTTATTGATGCATTAAAAAAAGAAGGAGCAGAGGGTATTTTAGTCGCTCCTATCGAAAAAATGGTATTATAAAAGAGCATTATGGAAATTATAAAATATCCAAATAGAGGAGATTGGGAATTAATGTTAAAGCGTGCTACACAATCCGTTTCAGAGATTGAAGATGTGGTAGTTGATGTGTTTGATAATATTAAAACCAGAAAAGATGCAGCTGTTTTTGCGTACACTAAAAAGTTTGACAATGTTTTGTTGGATTCTATGCTGGTGACAGAAAAAGAGTTTGAGAATAGTATCTATTCGGTCGATTTGGAATTGAAAGAGGCTATTAAATTGGCAAAATCCAATATAGAAAAATTTCACAGAGCTCAAGAATTCGATGCGAAGCGTATCACTACTTCAACAGGTGTGGTTTGTTGGCAAGAAACAAGACCTATTACGGATGTAGGTTTGTATATACCAGGAGGGTCGGCACCGTTATTTTCAACAGTGTTAATGTTAGTTTGTCCTGCTAAAATTGCGGGGTGTAAAAACATTGTATTGTGTACGCCTCCCGATGAAAATGGTGATATACACCCCGCTATTTTATATACGGCACATTTATGTGGAGTGAGTAAGGTGCTAAAAGTAGGCGGTATTCAAGCGATTGCTGGGATGACGTTTGGTACAGAATCTATCCCTAAAGTGTTTAAGATTTTTGGACCAGGAAATCAGTTTGTAACCGTAGCAAAGCAATTGGCTACAAAATATGGCGTGGCTATAGATATGCCTGCTGGGCCGAGTGAATTACTGGTAGTTGCGGATCACAGTGCAATTCCTGCATTTGTAGCTTCCGATTTATTAAGTCAGGCAGAGCACGGAGCAGACAGTCAGGTTATTTGTGTAAGTACATCAGAGAAGGTGTTGGAAGCGATACGTTTAGAGCTTTTTGTACAGCTAGAAAAATTACCAAGAAAGGAAGTGGCTGCAAAAGCCATGAAAAATTCGAAATTTATTTTACTTGATACAGATGCCATCGCTTTGGAGTTGATAAATGAGTATGGACCAGAGCACTTAATTTTATGCACTTCAAATAATAATTTTTTCTGTAGAGGAATAGAAAATGCAGGATCAATATTCTTAGGAAACTACTCTCCTGAGAGTGCTGGAGATTATGCTTCAGGAACCAATCATACCTTACCAACTAATGGCTATACCAAAGCCTATTCTGGTGTGAATTTAAACGCATTTCAAAAAACTATTTCTTTTCAGAAAATATCTGAAAAAGGAATACAACACATAGGACCCTCTATAGAGATAATGGCAGATGCTGAGGGCTTGTTTGCTCATAAAAACGCAGTGACTTTAAGGCTAAATAGTTTAAAAAATAAATAATTAAGACATGTTTCAACTCCATAACTTACTACGAGAAAATATAAAGAATATGAAGGCTTATTCTTCGGCAAGAGATGAGTTTCAAGGCGATGCGAATGCATGGGTGTTTTTGGATGCGAATGAGAGTCCTTTTGATACGGGGTTCAATCGGTATCCAGACCCTTATCAATACAAAGTAAAGGGATTATTAGCTCAGCAAAAAGGGGTGAAAACAGCAAATATTTTAATAGGAAATGGGAGTGATGAAGTATTGGACTTAATATTTAGAGCTTTTTGTAATCCTGGTAAAGATGCTATTATTACAATGCCTCCGACCTATGGTATGTATCAAGTATTGGCAAATTTAAACGATGTAGCCATTACAGAAGTTCCATTGACTTGTAATTTTGAAATAGAAGTAGCTAAGGTGTTGAAAGCGCAAAATGAGCAGCATAAATTATTGTTTATATGTTCTCCTAATAATCCTTCTGGAAATGCTTTTGAACAGGAGAAAATGGAAGCATTGATTGAGGGTTTTAAAGGAATTGTAGTCTTAGATGAAGCCTATATCGATTTTTCTACCAAACCTAGTTTCTTGAAAAAATTGGCGCAATATCCGAATGTTATCATTATTCAAACCTTATCAAAAGCTTATGGAATGGCAGGGATTCGCATCGGGATTTGTTATGCTTCTAAGGAAATAATAACCGTATTAAACCGAATAAAACCGCCATATAATGTAAATACCTTAACACAGGAAAAGGCCTTGTCAAGATTGATGTTGTATAATGATGTTCAGACAGAAGTTATTCAAATTTTAACCAATCGAACGCATTTATTATCGGCATTAAAAAATATTCCGTACGTACAAAAAATATTCCCTACGGATGCCAATTTTATCTTGTTGAGAGTTGATGATGCTGATTTGAGATACCAACAATTATTAGACAAAGGTATAGTAGTGCGCAACAGGACTGGCCAACTGCATTGTAACAATTGTTTGCGGTTAACTGTAGGGACGAAAAAAGAGAATACATTATTAATAGCAGCTCTAGAGGGGCTTGTTTAACAAGGGTGTAATATCTGTTACAATCCATAATGACCGATATAAATAGGTTGTTTTACGTTCTAGCCTTGTTGAAAATATAGAACGATAGCTTAGGGTATCTATCCATTTTTCGCCTAGCTAAAACAAAAAATAATTCAATTTCTAAATCATCACTTGGAAATTTAATTGGTGTAATTGGGGTGTAGTGCTGTTTCAAAACAGTAATTAGAAGAAATAAAAAGTGTTTTAGGAATTGTTTTTAGTAGGGTATGTAAGGAGTGGAGCATTTCTCTTTATGTAGCAATATCCTTCTTATGAAAATATACAAATAAGTAAAAATTTTCCTCGTGAAAAGGGGCAGTCAAATATGAAAAAAATATTATTTATAGACAGAGATGGTACCTTGATTAAGGAACCAGCAGATGAGCAAATTGATAGTTTCGAAAAATTAGAATTCTATCCAAAAGCCATTTATTATATGGCAAAAATTGCCAATGAGTTGGATTACGAATTGGTAATGATTACCAATCAGGATGGGTTGGGAACGGAAGTGTATCCAGAAAGTACGTTTTGGCCTGTACATAATTTTATCATCCAAACTTTTGAAAACGAAGCGGTTATTTTTAAAGATGTGTATATTGATAAAACCTTTGCAAAGGACAATTCTCCCAATAGAAAACCCAATACAGGCTTGTTAGGGAACTATTTTACGGAAGACTATGATTTGCCAAATTCGTTTGTAATAGGAGACCGTTTGACGGACATACAATTGGCGAAAAACCTAAATGCACAAGGGATTTTTATCAATGATAATTCCTATTTAGGAGCAGACGAAATATCTGTTGATAGGGAGGATTTAGAACCGTTTATTGCCTTAGAAACAAAAGATTGGAAAACTATTTATGAGTTTTTAAAACTAGAAAATAGAACCGCTAGTATTTCTAGAAAAACCAATGAAACCGATATCAATATCACTCTCAATATTGATGGGACAGGCAAGGCAAATATCAGTACTGGATTGCCATTCTTTGATCATATGTTAGATCAAATAGCTCGGCATGGTCAAATGGACTTGGACCTTCAAGTTTCTGGAGATTTAGAGGTGGATGAGCATCATACAATTGAGGATACAGCCATTGCTTTAGGAGAAGTTTTTAGAAAGGCTTTGGGAAGTAAATTAGGCATAGAACGCTATGGTTTTTACTTACCGATGGACGATTGTTTGGCGCAAGTAGCTATAGATTTTGGAGGGCGAAATTGGCTGGTATGGGACGCTGAGTTTAAACGTGAAATGATTGGGAAATTACCTACAGAAATGTTTTTTCATTTCTTTAAATCTTTTTCTGATGGTGCTTCGGCAAACCTAAATATTAAGGCAGAAGGAACCAACGAGCATCATAAAATAGAGGCTATTTTTAAGTCCTTTGCAAAAGCGTTAAAAGCAGCGGTTAAACGCGATCCTGAAAAAATGATTTTACCAAGTACCAAAGGGGTGCTTTAAAAATAAGGACTATGAATTTAGTGATAATAGATTATGGAGCTGGCAATATCAAAAGCATTCAGTTTGCTTTTAAAAGATTGGGAATAACAGCCGTTTTAACCGATGATCCAATGCGTATAAAAAATGCAGATAAAGTTGTGTTTCCTGGTGTAGGAGAAGCGAGTACTGCCATGGATAAACTAAAAGCATCTGGCTTGAACCGTTTAATTCCAAGCTTAAAACAACCCGTTTTAGGTATTTGTTTGGGCATGCAACTAATGTGTAGGTATTCTGAGGAAGGTGCTACGGTGGGTATGGGGATTTTTGAGATAGATGTCCTCCGTTTTTCTAAAAATGTAAAAGTACCACAAATTGGATGGAATCAAATTTCGAATTTGAAATCTCCTATTTTTAAGGGGCTCAGCGAATTGGAGTATCAATATTTTGTACATAGTTATTATGTGCCAACCAATACGCAGCAAATAGCAACATGTAATTATGATGGCCGTTATGCTGCAGCATTGCAAAAGAATAATTTTTACGGGCTACAGTTTCATCCAGAAAAAAGTGGATTGGCAGGGGAACAAATACTAAAGAATTTCATCAACTTATAAGCGATAAATATGAGAATTATACCAGCAATTGATATTATTGAAGGAAAATGTGTGCGATTGTCAAAAGGTGATTATAGTACAAAAAAAATATATAGTGAATCTCCCTTAGAGGTGGCTAAACAATTTGAAGCACACGGAATTACAAGCCTTCATTTAGTAGATTTGGACGGTGCTAAATCAAGTACCATTGTCAACTACAAAGTATTGGAGCAAATAGCGACTAAAACGAGTTTAAATATTGATTTTGGTGGTGGAATTAAAAATAACGAATCTCTGAAAATTGCTT
Organism: Flavobacteriaceae bacterium; assembly: GCA_965224465.1. Classification (GTDB taxonomy): domain Bacteria; phylum Bacteroidota; class Bacteroidia; order Flavobacteriales; family Flavobacteriaceae. Next base: position 96,191 of record OZ245049.1, read on the forward strand.
TTGAGTGTGGTGCTCAGCAAATTACAGGAGGGAGCATTGCAGTGAAAAACGAATCGCTTTTTAGTGATTGGATTGCTACATATGGTAATAAAAAAATAATTTTAGGAGCCGATGCTAGCAACGAAAAGATTGCCATTAATGGATGGATGGAAAAGAGTGACCTAGATTTAATGGATTTTATCAAAAAATATATGGACAAAAGCATTCGATATGTTATTTGTACAGATATTGCCAAGGATGGGATGTTGACAGGGCCATCATTTGATTTGTATCAAAAAATTCTGGCACAATGTCCTCACATTAAATTGATAGCAAGTGGTGGGATTTCTACCTTTGACGAACTTCCAAAATTGGCGGAAATGGGCTGCGAAGGAACCATTATTGGTAAAGCTATTTATGAAAATAGAATCAGTTTAAAACAATTGGAAAATTTTATCCTAACAGTTGGTTCCGCTGATACATTTAGAAATGAGTCAGCGGAATAAGATGAAAGAAACTAGAACAAATACGTCTTTTGGAAAGCAGCAAAAAAACGAAGGGCAGTTGGCAAAACGAATTATTCCTTGCTTAGATATTAAAAATGGACGCACTGTAAAGGGAGTGAATTTCGAAAATTTAAGGGATGCTGGAGATCCTGTGGAACTCGCAAAGTTATACAGTAAAAACGGAGCAGATGAATTGGTTTTTTTGGATATTTCTGCCACTGAAGAAGGGAGGAAAACCTTAAGAGATATGGTGTTAAGAGTTGCGGAAGCGATCAATATTCCGTTTACAGTTGGCGGTGGCGTTAGTTCTGTTGCTGATGTAGCAGTGTTGTTAAAGGCAGGAGCTGACAAGGTAGGAGTGAATTCAGCAGCAATAAAACGACCCGAATTAATCAATGAGTTGGCACAGAAATTCGGGAATCAATGCATTGTAGTAGCGATTGATGCCAAATTGATAAAGGGACGTTGGAAGGTGCATTTAGTTGGCGGAAAAGTACCAACCGAATTGGATTTATTCGAATGGGCTGTAGAAGTTGAAAAACGAGGTGCGGGAGAACTATTATTCACTTCCATGAATAACGATGGTACAAAAAATGGATTTGCGAATGCGGCATTAGCTAAATTATCGGGTTTGGTAAATATCCCTATTATTGCTTCTGGTGGAGCGGGAACCATACAACATTTTGCAGATGCTTTTATAGAAGGGAAAGCGGATGCTGCCTTGGCAGCGAGTGTGTTTCATTTTAAAGAAATTGAAATTAAGGATTTAAAAAAAGAATTAAAAAACCAGGGAATTCCTGTCAGGTTGTAAAAATCTGTAAATAAATAAGATATAATGGAAATTAAATACGATTCAAATACGGGTTTAGTACCTGCAATTATACAAGATGCAGCAAGTAATAATGTACTGATGTTGGGCTATATGAATGCCGATGCTTATGCAAAAACGGTTGCAGAAAATAAAGTGACATTTTTTAGCCGTAGCAAACAACGCCTTTGGACTAAAGGAGAGGAAAGTGGTCATTTTTTAGAACTTGTCAGTATTAAAAACGACTGTGATAATGATACTTTACTTATTCAAGTAAACCCTGTTGGCCCGACGTGTCATAAGGGAACAGATACTTGTTGGGGAACAGAAAACACTACTAAATTTGGTTTTGTTTCTCATTTAGAAGATGTGATTGATCAACGTAGAACTGCCGCAGATGGTGAAAAATCGTATGTAGCTAGTTTGTTCGATAAAGGCATCAATAAAATTGCTCAAAAAGTAGGAGAAGAAGCCGTAGAAGTTGTGATTGAAGCCATGGATAATGACGATGATTTATTCTTAAATGAAAGTGCAGATTTACTATTCCATTATTTAATTCTATTGCAAGCCAAAGGATTTAGATTTAAGGATGTGATTAGTGTATTAGAAGGGAGACAGAAATAGGTGTGTTTTAGCTAGTAGAATTGAATCAATAAATTTAATGGGGTTTAAAAATGGTTACTTAACCCTTATTTATTCATGTTTAAGAATCAACTAAATAAGGATAGATGTGATCTAAGGAATATTTTACCTTGTAATTTTATAAATCACTAAAAAATAGACGTATTTTTCAATTTTTAAAACAATAACATGGTATTAATTGAACAATCGACCTTCAATTTTTTAAAGGACATAGAGAAAAACAATAATAGGGAATGGTTTGCAGAAAATAAACCGAGATATGTAGAGGAACAACAAAAATTACTGTTGTTTTATACGGCTTTAGAAGGGAAATTAAATGAGCACGATTGTATCGAAAAACTAAAAATGTTTCGCATTTATAGAGATGTTCGATTTTCTAAAAATAAAACGCCGTATAAAGATAAAATGTCTGGGCATTTCGTACGCGCTACGAGTCGTCTTAGAGGGGGGTACTATTTAGAAATAAAGCCTAAGGCATCGTTTGCTGCTGGTGGGTTTTGGGGACCTAATAAAGAAGATTTATTACGTATTCGAAAAGAATTTGAACTGGATGGATTTGAAATTCGTGAAATATTAGCAGATACACATTTTAAAGCTGTTTTTGGAGAATTGCGTGGAGAGGGTGTGAAATCTGCTCCAAGAGGTTTTGCTAAGGATCATGAAAATATTGATCTAATCCGTAAAAAGCAATTTATTTTGGTGCGTAATTTTACAGATAAAGAAGTGTTGAGCAATGATTTTTTGAAGCAAGTAAATGATACATTTATAGCCATGCGTCCATTTTTAGATTTGATGAGTAGTATTTTAACAACAGATTTAAATGGAGAATCACTGTTTGAAAACTAGTAATACTAGCGTTATTTCCATTGACGGTTTAGCAATAAAATTATTTTTTTCTTGTTCTCCGACTGGGCGGATAGTTAGGTGAAAAGTGGATGTATAGCCATACCTGTCGTTCTGTTTTTTAACAACACTAAAACGTAAAGCAACCTATTTGTATCGGTTGTTTTGGATTTTAATTGGTATTATAGCTAGGCGGGAAATCTAAGGATAGCCTTTAGCTATCGTTCTATTTTTCAACAACACTAGAACGTAAAACAACCTATTTATATCTGTTATTTTGAATTGTATTTGGTATAAATAGGTGTTTTCCCCTAATTTTGGTCAATTCGTACCCTTTTTTTTATAATAATCACCACACTACTCATCAAATAGAACTGTATATTTGTAGCTAACAAAATTAAAAAATGACATTAATAAAATCTATATCGGGAATCCGCGGTACTATTGGAGGTGCTACAGGAAATAATTTAACACCTATTGATACTGTAAAGTTTGCAGCCGCTTACGGCACATGGCTAAAAGCACAACATCCTAACAAACTATTAACTGTTATTGTAGGGCGCGATGCTCGAATTTCGGGAAAGATGGTGAGTAGTTTGGTTTGCAATACGCTTGTTGGAATTGGGATTAACGTAAAGGATTTAGGTTTGTCTACAACGCCTACAGTAGAAGTGGCAGTTACAATGGAAAATGCAGATGGAGGGATTATTTTAACTGCTAGTCATAACCCAAAACAATGGAATGCTTTAAAATTATTAAATAATAAAGGAGAATTCTTAGATGCAGCAGAAGGACAAAAAATATTAGATATAGCTGATACAGATGCTTCTACATTTGCCGAAGTGGATGATTTAGGAACCTATGTTAAGGTTGCAGGTTATATGGATAAGCATGTAAGGGAAGTATTGAATTTGGACTTAGTAGATGTTGATGCCATTCAGAAAGCTAATTTTAAAGTAGTGGTTGATGCGGTTAATTCGACAGGAGGCATTGCAATTCCTGCATTATTAAAAGCATTGCATGTGGAATGTGTAGAATTATACTGTGAACCAAATGGTCAATTTCCTCATAACCCAGAACCTTTAAAAGAACATTTAGGGGTTATTTCTAAGTTGGTTGTAAAAGAAAAAGCAGATTTAGGAGTGGTTGTAGATCCAGATGTAGATAGATTGGCAATTGTTTCTGAAGATGGAAGCATGTTTGGAGAAGAGTACACACTTGTTGCCTGTGCAGATTATGTGTTGGGAAGAACAAAAGGTGGAAATACGGTCTCTAATTTATCATCGTCTAGAGCCTTAAGAGACATCACTCAAAAACATGGTGGTACCTACCAAGCAAGTGCTGTTGGTGAGGTAAATGTAGTTACGCTTATGAAAAAAAATGATGCCGTAATTGGAGGAGAGGGCAATGGAGGTATTATTTATCCAGAATCACATTACGGACGTGACTCGTTGGTAGGAGTTGCTTTATTTTTGTCTCACTTAGCACATTTGAAAATATCGTGTAAAGCTTTAAGAGATAGTTATCCTAGCTATTTTATGAGTAAAAATAAAATTCAATTGACTCCTGAGATTAACGTAGATTTAATTTTAGAGAAAATGGCAGAAAAATATGCCAAGGAGGATGTAAGTACCATTGACGGAGTAAAAATAGATTTTGCTACAGAATGGGTGCATTTACGAAAGTCAAATACAGAACCAATTATTAGAGTTTATACAGAGAGTGATACACAATCCAGTGCAGATGCATTGGCAGAACGTGTTATTGAAGAAATCAAAGCCATCATATAATACATAGGTAAATCGTATGGATTTACTTTTAAAATAAAGTGATAATTTTTACCTAATAGCATTTTATTTTTAATAATTTTACAGTTCTTTAAATTATTAAAATGAAAAAAATTCTATTAGGTTTTTTAATGTTAAGTTGTATAGGATCCTTTGCTCAGGAATCTAGTTTTGAGTTTCAAGAATACAAGAATAAAGGCAAGTTTTTCGCGTATTGGGGTTGGAATCGCGAGAATTATTCTACATCGGATATTTCTTTTAAGGGAAAAGATTATGAGTTTACTTTAAGTGATGTTGCAGCACGCGAAAAAGTAAAGCCCTTTGCTTTAGATCCTTATTTCCATCCTTTAAAAATAACCATTCCACAAACAAACATGCGTATTGGATATTTTTTTAAAGAAAATTATTCAGTAAGTATTGGAGTAGACCATATGAAATACGTGATGTATAATAATCGTATGGGAACCATTACTGGAACTATTAACACGGGCGGAAAATATGATGGTGTTTATAAGAATGATAAAATACTGGTATCAGAAGATTTCTTAACTTTTGAACATACTGATGGCTTGAATTATATAAATGTAGAAGTAGATAGATTTGATAATATAGACAAGTTTCTTAATTTTAAAGTCAGAGGGATTGATATTGCTGTGACTGAAGGACTTGGTGTAGGGTTGATGTATCCGAGGTCAAACACAAAAATTTTAGGAAAAGAACGCTATGATCAGTTTAATGTTGCTGGTTGGGGAGCGTCTGGACATGTAGGGCTTAATATTACTGTTTTTAAATATTTCTTTATTCAAGGTAATTATAAAGTAGGATATATAGATATGGACAATATAAGAACTACCAATAGTACAGACGATTCTGCATCACAGCATTTTACATTTGTAGAGCGTAGCTTTTTATTTGGAGCACGTTTTAAATTGTTTTAATCCTTATTGTAGGGGCGTTTTTTAGAGGTTTTGACTTTGAACTAGAAATTATTTTATCAGAAAATATACCTCGTTCTTTGGGACGAGGTTATACCAAATACATTTCCAAGCGACGGTTTAGAAATAGAATGATTTTTTGTTATACCAATTAAATTTCCAAGTGACGGTTTAGAAATAGAATGATTTTTTGTTATACCAATTAAATTTCCAAGTGACAGTTTAGAAATAGAATTATTTTTTGTTCTAGCTAGGCGGAAAATCTAAGGATAGCCTTAGCTATCGTTCTATTTTTCAACAACGCTAGCACATAAAATAAACTATTTATAGCTGTCATTTTGGGTTTTAATTGGTATTATAGCTAGGCGGGAAATCTAAGGATAGCCTTAGCTATCGTTCTATTTTTCAACAACGCTAGCACATAAAACAACCTATTTATAGCTGTCATTTTGGGTTTTAATTGGTATTATAGCTAGGCGAAAAGCGGATGGATAGCCTTAGCTATCGTTCTGTTTTTCAACAACGTTAGTACGTAAAACAACCTATTTACATAGGTCATTTTGGATTTTAATTGGTATTATAGCTAGGCGGAAAATGGATGGATAGCCTTAGCTATCGTTCTGTTTTTCAACAACGTTAGCACGTAAAACAACCTATTTGTATCGGTCATTTTGGGTTTTAATTGGTGTTCTATATAGGCGAAAAATGGATGGACAGCCTTAGCTATCGTTCTGTTTTTCAACAACGCTAGCACATAAAATAAACTATTTATAGCTGTCATTTTGGGTTTTAATTGGTATTATAGCTAGGCGAAAAGTGGATGGATAGCCTTAGCTATCGTTCTATTTTTCAACAACGTTAGCACATAAAACAACTTATTTATATCGGTCATTTTGGATTTTAATAGGTGTTCTAGCTAGGCGAAAAGTGGATGGATAGTCTTAGTTATCGTTCTGTTTTTCAACAACGTTAGCGCATAAAACAACCTATTTATATCGGTTATTTTGGATTGTAATTGTATTAGTCACTTATTTTTTTTACTTTTTGTTTTGCATCTTTATGTTTAAAACGATTGTGTGTCCAAAAATAATATTCAGGAGCTTTACGTATTTGATTTTCTACGGTTCGTAGGAAAATATCCGTCATTTCAAAGGGTTTCATTTTACGAGTATCTTCGCAAACCAATTTGAATTCACCTTCGTAATAGCCACGTTTTACTTTTTTTACATCAAAAAAGACGGTAGATAGGTCAAACCTTTTTGCAAGCATTTCTGCACCTGTATGTACAGGTACTTTTACACCCATAAATGGTGCCCAATAGAATGTTTTGTGAAGTTCAGGAGATTGGTCACTTAGCAGTCCATAAAAGGCATTAACTCCTTCTTTTTGATCCTTTATAATTTGGGGTATTAATTCTTTTCCAGGGATTAAATATCCGCCAAAACGCGCTCTTGATTTGGTGATGAAATTATTAAAATATTTATTTCCAATAGGGGTAAAAATACCATAAGTTGGAATGTTGGAGTACATGGCAAAAGAAACTACCCATTCCCAGTTTGCATAATGGCTAGCCAATAAAATAACTCCCTTTTTATGGGTTAACGATTCTACTAATTCGAAATTTTTAAATTTATATCGTTTTTTAATTTCCTTTTTACTCATGGTAAAAGTCTTGACCATCTCCATAAAAACATCTACAAAATGTTTGTAAAATTTTCGTTGAATGTGGAGTAATTCTTTCTCCGACTTTTCTGGGAAAGAAAGGTGTAAGTTTTTCATTACTACTTCTTTTCTATAGCCTATTACATAGTACAATAAGTAAAAAATAAGGTCAGAAAAAATATATAGTATTCGAAATGGTAAGATAGATACCCCCATAATTAAGGGGTAGACGAGGATGTAAATGAGTAATTGCATAATATTGCAAATATCGGATTAAATTTGATTTATAACATAATATTAGAACATAATATACATAAAATGTAGTATTTTCGAATTTTAAAATTGGAACAATGAATATAAATAAGGTATTACTAATTGTAATAATAGCCAACGTGCTTTTTTCTCTAAAAGGGTTGAAGGATTATGGTTTTTTTGAAAAGTTTAAATTTCAAATTGGGGGCATTATGCAAGGGCAAAAAATACGCATGCTGACTTCTGGTTTTTTACATGCAGATTATATGCATTTAGGAATGAATATGTATGTGCTTTATATTTTTGGGCCTGCAGTTATAGGAGAATTGGGGGAACTTAAATTTTTAATGATCTATTTTGGAAGTTTATTTGCGGGAAATTTATTGACTCTAAAATACCACCAAAAGGAATTGTATTATAGTGCTGTAGGTGCGTCTGGTGCCATTGCAGGAATTGTTTTTAGTAGCATTCTATTGCATCCAGGTATGGAACTTATGATATTTCCAATTCCAATTTCCTTGCCTTCTTATGTGTTTGGTGTGGGGTATTTATTGTATTCAATTTATGGAATGAAAAAACAGTTAGGGAATGTTGGGCACTCTGCACATTTAGGCGGTGCTATTGGAGGCTATGCATTGACCTTGCTTTTAAAGCCGTCCGTATTTACTAATAATATGAATATTGTATTGCTTATTGGAGTTCCTATAGTATTGTTACTGTTGTTTGGAAAGAGATTACAGCGTGATTAATACCAAACACATTTCCAAGTGAGGGTTTAGAGAAATGAATTATTTTTTGTTCTAGCTAGGCGGGAAATGGTTGGATAGCCTTAGTTATCGTTCTGTTTTTTAACAGCGCTAGAACGCAAAAGAACTATTTATATCGATCATTTTAGATTGTAATTGGTATCCCCCCTTATTGAGGGGGTAATTTTCCGAGATTCTGTCTCGTGATAGAAAAAAGTCTTTTGGAAGCATCCGCGTACTTTAGGGGCGAGGCTGTTGATTTGATAAAAGTAAACATAAAAAAACCTCAAACAATGTTTGAGGTTTTTTTTAGAGCGAAAGACCGGGTTCGAACCGGCGACATTCAGCTTGGAAGGCTGACGCTCTACCAACTGAGCTACTTTCGCATTACCGAGTGCGAATATACAATGGTTTTTTAGAAAAACAAGTCTTTTGAAATACTTTTTTTAGTAGTTTTTATAAGTGTTTGTCGCTTAAAACAATACCTTGTCTTAGTGAAAAATATAAAGAAATAGTTTTTATAAACAAATAGGAGAGGTTGTTTTTTATACCAAGCTGTTTTTAAAGAAATTTTTAAATAATAGGTTTTTTTCTTATAGATATTAAGCATAAAAAAACCTCGATAAAATCGAGGTTTCTTAGAGCGAAAGACCGGGTTCGAACCGGCGACATTCAGCTTGGAAGGCTGACGCTCTACCAACTGAGCTACTTTCGCATTACGAGTACAAATATACAATGGTTTTTTAGTAAAACAAGCCTTTTGAAATAGTTTTTTCGTTTGTTTTTATAAGTGTTTGTGTTTTAAAACGATACGTTTATTGTTTGTTAGAAAATAAATGAAGGCATTTAAATAAATGAAAAAGAGAGGGGTAATTTAATCCCACCAGTGGGTTTTATTCCCCGATACTTGCATCGAAAAAATTATGGTTTTTTCTGTTTCATGCCTCGTGGGCTTGCTCAGAGATTATTGAATTTTTATGCATAAAAAAACCTCAAACAATGTTTGAGGTTTTTTAGAGCGAAAGACCGGGTTCGAACCGGCGACATTCAGCTTGGAAGGCTGACGCTCTACCAACTGAGCTACTTTCGCATTACCGAGTGCAAATATACAATCCTTTTACAGTATGGCAAGGGGTTTTAGTTAAAAAAACTATATTTTTTTCTGTTATTGATGTTCTAATTATTTAGTTCTTTATCGCTCATAAAAACAATTTTATTTTGTGTTTGGTATATAGGTGTTTAACTTGTTTATTTCTTGTCTTCTGTTTTTTTATAGGTAAAACCATTCGAACAATTCCTTAGCCACCCCTTGGTTTCTATTAGAAGTATCTATTAGCACATGGTCAGGTTCTATGATTTTATCACAGGAAAGGTGTGTTATAATAATTAAATTTCCAAGTGACAGTTTAGAGATGGAATTATTTTTTGTTTTAGTTAGGTAAAAAATGGATGAATAGCCTAAGCCATCGTTCAGTTTCTTAACAACGCTAGATCATAAAACAACCTATTTATATCGATTATTTTGGATTTTAAATGAATTATAAGGAGTTGATTGATTTTTTATTAATTTAGTCAAAGATATACGGATATGAAAAAAATTATAGAGAACGACCTGATTTACTTAAGAGAGTTTGCGATTTCTGATGGCGTTTGTTTTTTTAAATTAAATAAGGATCCTAAAGTAGTAGCATTTACTGGAGATACTCCTTTTTTAGATTTGAATTCGGCAATATCATTCCTTTATAAGTATCCAAATTACAAGCGAGATGGCTATGGGAGATGGGCTGTTTGTTTACAAGAGAATAATAAGTTTATAGGCTGGTGTGGACTTAATAAATCACAAGCATCCGGAAGTATTGATATTGGATTTCGATTCTATAGGGCGTATTGGGGGAAGGGTTTTGCTACGATGGCAGCTCAAATGTGTATAGATTATGGGTTTAAAACAGTTGGGTTAAGTCAGATAGTCGCCAATGTATATGTTGAGAATACAGCATCGATTCGCGTATTGAAAAAATGTGGAATGACGTTGAATAAAATGGGGATGTACGATGGGAGGGAAGCCGTTTTTTATACGATAAATAACATTCAAGTGAAAGAAATAGAAGCAGTAGATACATTGGCCTTAAGAACATCTATTTTACGTCAAGACATTCCTCTTTCTACTAGTTTTGAAGGAGATGACAGCAATTCAACAATTCATGTAGGAGCTTTTTTAGAAGGGGAAATTGTTGGGATTTGTTCTTTTATGAAATCAAGATCTTCGTTTATAGAAGGGACACAATATCAGTTGCGTGGAATGGCAATTTCAAAAAAGAGTCAAGGAAAGGGAATTGGTTCCATGATGTTGGCTATGGGACTTGAACGAATAAAGGAAAAAGGAATTTCTTTCTTATGGTGTAAGGCGAGAAAGGAAGCCTTAGGCTTTTATAAAAAACAAGGCTTTGAAATTGTTGGAAGTCCTTTTGAAATTGAGTATATTGGTTGGCATTATACCATGTTTAAAAAAATTATTTAATTTATGAAAAACGTCACATGTATTCTTTTTGTATTTCTTAGTGCAATAAGTTGTACAGCACCTACAAAAAAGGGAAGCAGTCCTTCCAATACCGATATTAAAGAAATCAAACACGTATTAAACCAGTCGGCATTAGATTGGACCAAGGGAGATTTAGCGAGTTATATGAATGCTTATTGGAAATCTCCTGACCTTAAATTTATAGGGAGTAGAGGCGTTACTTATGGATGGCAACAAACACTGGATAATTATAAAAAAGGATATCCCACGAGTGCTCATACAGGAACACTTACTTTTGATTTAATTCATGTAGATATGTTGGCCCCTGGAGTATATAGCGTAATCGGAAAATATCATTTGGAGCGTTCTGTAGGGGAGGCTAACGGGATTTTTACCTTAGTATTTAAAAAAATAGAAGGTCAATGGAAAATAATTATCGATCATAGCGAATAGCATAAAAAAAAGGTAGTGATATTAATAATCACTACCTTTTTAACCTATTTTTAGGCAAGACAATTACTCTACTTTAGGTTTCTTTATTGTACTTCCTTTTTTGATGGCTTTGTGGTTTTCATAACAAAGTAAGATTGCTTCTATTAATTGCAAATCACTTGCAGATTTTATAAAATAATCGGAATAGTTACATTCGTTTAAAAGCTCGTTTAATTCTTGAGCGTTCATATTTAAATACTCCATCATTAATTCGCGATTAAATTTCCCTTCCATCATAGTACGTAAATCATCTTGATCACGTAGTTTTTTAAGTTTTCTGAGACGTTTGGGATCTTTAGAGAACATATTGTAGACAAAATCTACAGGGTTAAACAGGGAAGAAATAGCCGATTTGTATGGAGTAGGTAGTCCAACTTCATATGTTTGTGAGAGTCCATTGATATGAATTCTTGCAAATTTGTCTACGGGGATGTTTTTAGCATCTATTTCTAGAACTCCCACTAATTTATGTGATCTAACAACAACTTCTTTCATTTCCACTCGCTTTTCATGCAAGGCAATTATTAGTTCGTTTCCTTTTAATAAATCGTTGGTGATTTTTAATTTGATAGATTGAAATCCTAAATATGATATATATAAGGTGTCATTTACTTTGGCTGGGAAACTAAAAACACCATTTTCATTACTTACAGCACCTTCTACAGTGTTTATATTAAATAAATTAGCCCCTTTTAGTCCTTTTTTTGTTTTAAAGTTGATGATTTGTCCTTTAAGAGAAACAGTTTGTTGGAACCGAGTAATTTCTTGCGAAAACGATTGAAAACTAAGAACCAAAAAGAAGTATATTAATAATTTTTTTATCATGTTGTAAAACTAGCAATTAATGTTAAATTAACAGTTAAAAAACTGTGAAAAGAGTAAATAAATAAATGTTTTTTGTTTTTGGGGTATTACCAATCTCCCCCTGTAAACAGGTATTTATGGTTTATATGGGTACTTCAAATGGGGCTTTTTCCCCTGCTCTTACTTCTTAAAATGTCTTAAATTTGCAGAGTAATTATTTAACCAATTATTATACGTATAAAAAGTCCTTTTTTTATGCGTAACAAGTACGATAGGGATTTCACTTTATGTGAAGTCCCTTTTTAGAATTAAATAAATGTTGGGGAATTCGTTTTGGGAAAAGAAAATGTGTTTTAAAGGAATTCCCTCGATTTAATAGTATTATATTCGAGGGAATTACATCAATAAAAAACATTCAAATTTACTCATAATTAAGAGCTAATAAATACTCGTAATAAGAGATGCATCTAATGGATGTTTTTTCTGAGATAGTTTGGGAAGCCTAATTATATAGTTGCTATTACGAATCTTTCGAAGCCTTATCATTTTTAGAATAACTGTATCGTTTGTATACGTATTTGATTTCAACCAGTCTAACAGTTTGATTCTCTTTGTAATTACTGAATTAATACCCGTTTAATTTTGTTAAAGCCGCATCATTAGATGCTTAAATTGGTATGAGGTATTTGTATCGTGCTAATTGTGAAATTACTCTTGTTTTCTTTGTAAGTAGTGATAGTTATACCAAATACATTTCCAAGTGACGGTTTAGAAATAAACTATTTATATAGGTCATTTTGGATTGTAATTGTATGACTTGTCTTTTTATCATTTTATATAGTCCTTGTCAATGGATAATTATAGGGGAGCTAAAATGAATTTAAAAGAAAATCCCTCGATTTAATACTATTAAATTCGAGGGACTAACACTAACAAAAATAATCAAAATTTTCTGTAACTATGAATTGATAATTTTCCATAATTAGGTATTCATTGTTTTTTTAGGTACTAGAAGGATGTTTCTCCTGAGATAGGTTGGTATACATAATTGAATGTGTAATATTGTGAACCTTCCGAAGCTATATTATTTTTATAATAACTTAAGATTTCCATTTTTGCATAATTTCCATCAGCTGTTTTTATAACAATAATTTTTCCAGCGATTGGAGAAATAACATGGTTAGATGGGTTGTAATTGTACCATCCATTTCCTGAACCAGTAGTAATAGCTAGTCCGTCTTTTTTATCATCTTGCTTCAATTTTCCAGTTTCTACCTTCGTAATCTCATTCATGGTTCCTGTAGTAATATATGCTCCCGATTTTCCAGATCTAGCAGGTTGATCTTCTAAAGTAGCACTACCGCCATTTACTAATATACTGGTTCCTCTAAATGCAATGTCCCAGTCGTTTCCTTCTGTAATTGCACCTTTTTTAAAGGAAAATTTAATGTACTCTCCTGTTACACTAGGAGGGTTGGTTGTATAATCCGAAGATTGTTTAGCATATAAGTTTTTAATCTTTCCGCTTATAGGAAGGTCTTTTTTATAAAGGTTCCACCCGTAATTTTTTGTGTCATCTGCAGCAGGAAATTTCTCTTTTTTACCAGCCTCTAGTGTGGCTACTTGTTTTTTGTAAATATTAACTTCCTTTTCTGAATAGTCTTTGAAGAACAATACATAATAGGCATTATTGCTTTCGCGGTATCCAACCCAACGTTTGTCAGATTCTGAGTAGTATTTTTTGATAATATCATAGGATGTATTAGCAAATACTCCTTTCAAATGGTATGTTATTTTGTCTTGTGATATTGTATAAGTAGCTCTCTGAGAAATGTTTTCAACTTCAAAATTTCTACTGAAAGATCCTTCATTTAGGGCGTCTTCTGACTTGTCACTTTTTGTACATGATGTCATAGCTATTAATGCGACAAAGAGGGCTAAAAATTTAATTGTTTTCATAAGTTTCTGTATGTTTATTATGTTATAAGTGAATGTTTATTATGCTATAAATGATACGTCCAGCAATATTACTGATGTCTTTAGGTTTGGTAAAATCAAAAACGTTATCTATACCAAATCCAATGTTTATATGCTGTCCTATTTTTTTGTTTACAGCCCAATTACAAAGGCTATAACCCGCAATAAAATCATCATATTTGTCTAAGTATTTATTTGAATTATTATTGTTTAGTTTGTCTGAAGTATCGTCGTATTGTCCGTATAGCCCATATTTACTTCTGAAGGAGACTCGAATGTTTGTGTCTAAATTCCAAGCGGGATATTCGTAAAACACCTTAAAATTAAACATGTGCTTAGACCTGTTGTACAAGCCTACATAATCTGTTTTTTTAAGAGGAAATGATTCTAAGGTATTTGGGTTACGTCCAAAAACTTTTCCTTCTTTAAATTTTTCTACTGCTTCACTATCTTTAGCGTATAGCAATTGATAGCCAGCTGCAATTTTTAATTGATTGTAGGGTTTAAACGTGACATTAAATTCGAGACCTGTTGTAATAACTCTATTTATATTCTGATAACTAAAAACATTTTGACTATTGGTTTTAGTTGCGATTACTTTGGTGTCTATTAGGTCTTTAATTTTATTCCTAAAAAAGTTGGCTTCTATAGCTACCTCAGAACAAGGTTTGTAATGCATGCCTATATTAATACTTACAGAACTTTCAGGTTTTAATGCAGCATTAAAGTTTTCTAAAGGAACTCTGAGGGATTCAATAAGTCCTAAGGCTTGCATAATTGGAATTTGTTTTTTTACGGCATTGTAACCTAATACAGTATATCCTACAGTTGAATTGGTAAAGTCAAAATACAATTGTCTAAAATCAGGTGCTTTAAAGCCGTATCCGATAGAACTTTTTAAAGAGAGCTGGGGTACTATTTTATATCTCAAAGCTAATTTGGGGCTAAATTGAGATTTGTATTCGGTGTGATAATCATATCTTGAACCTAAAATGACATTCCATTTTTTATGGTAGTTTACATCCCATTGAACATAAACATAAGGCGAATTAAATTGGGGGTTTTTAGAGAAATCTGTACGTTCGAGGGTTCTGTAATTTGT
The DNA here is from genome assembly GCA_965224465.1 of Flavobacteriaceae bacterium. GTDB lineage: Bacteria > Bacteroidota > Bacteroidia > Flavobacteriales > Flavobacteriaceae. The sequence goes on from OZ245049.1 coordinate 111,244, forward strand.
TCCAAATCCAGCGATGAATGTTTGATTTTTTTGTGGGGTGTATAAAAGCCTAAAAGCGGGTTTTAAGAGCGTTTCGTTGTAACTATTTTTAGAATATAAACTACCATCGCTATTGTCTAATTGTTCCGTCGCCTTGTAATTAGTTCCATAGACATCTAAATATCCTTTCCAGTTAGGGCTAAAGGTGTGATTCAGTTTTATCTGAGAATTCCATTCATTAATTTTTCCAGTTCCAGCGATGGTTTTTGTCGCAATATAGTCTTGGTCTTGTCTAAAAAAACGACCCGAAACAAGCAGACTTGTGTTTTTACTAAAATTGTATGCTACTTTAGTGTTAAAGGTATAATTGCTATAAGGGTCTACTGTTTTTAACTCTTTTTCTGGAATAAGGTCATAACCATCTGTACTATATCTATTTGCAAAAGCACTAATGCTCAGTTGCTCTTTTTTATAATCAATGTTTAGATTGGCATCTTGCGTATTGTTTGTGGCGTAATTATAATTAGCAGTGGCTTTAATTCCTTCTGTAGGAGTTGCTGTAATAATATTAATCACTCCACCCAGTGCTTCGGATCCGTATAAGCTAGAGGATGCACCTTTGACGACCTCAATTTGCTTGATGTTTCCTAGAGCAATCCTACTCAGGTCTAGCGTTCCCGCAGAGCGCCCAATTAGTGGAACACCGTCTATTAAGATTAAGGTATACTGAGCATCCATACCTTGGAGTTGTATTCCTTCGCCTCCTCCAAAATCAGGAATGGTAATCAGTCCGGTTTGTTCATTCAATAGTTTATTCAAACGCGTAGTGTGACTTTTTTTTATTTCTTTTTTACCTATTAGTAATACGGGTAATGGAAGTGAAGACACCTGTCTATTTGTTCTTGTAGCTGTTATTACGACAGCTTCTAATGTTGTAGTATCTGTACTGTCTTTTTTTGTGGGTTCAATTTTAGATTCACTGGATTGTGCTGTCAAAAAGTTGACAGTAAATAGTAGCAATAGGGTATATAGGTGCCTCATAGTTTATAATTAATCTAAATAAAGGTAATTACAGTGCAAATATATCATTAATTTTAATTTAGATTGGTTTAATATAATATATTTGTAAAAATATTTATAACTATAATTTTATATCAAATGAAAACATTCAAAATCTCTTTATTATTAATATGTGCTACCTTATTTGTGGCATGTGGAACCTCTACGGGAGAAAAGAAAAATACGTCTAGCCCAGAAAAAAAAATAGGTATTCTTTTGGTAAACCATGGATCGGTTGCTAAATCTTGGAGGCAAATGCTCTTAGATGTTGAAGATGACGTTAAAGAAACATTGTTGTCAAATCCTAAGATAAGTAAAGTTTCGACTGCTTTTATGGAATACACAGAGCCGTCTATTGCTACACGTATGAAGGAGTTTGATGCAGAGGGCTATGATGAAGTGGTTGTAATTCCAATATTTTTAACAGTAAGTTCACATTACAGTCATGATATTCCAGTAATTTTAGGTGTAAGTGCAGATCCTAAAGCCAAAGACTATATGATAGGGAAAGAGAAAATTGAAGTTTATAAAGCAAAAGCTAGAGTAACGATAACACCTCCTTTGGATTATTCTACGATCCTTAAAAAGAATGTAGAACGTCGCGTAAAAGCATTGAGTAAAAACCCTGAAAATGAAGGAGTTTTATTAGTTGCTTATGGGGATGCTAAATACAACCAACAATGGGAAGAAATGGTGGATGAAATAGGTAAGTATTTAAAAATTAAGACAGGACATGAAAGTATTGCTTATTCATGGTGTGGTCATTTGGTAGGTTATTCTCCAGAACCTACAGTGAAGGGAATTGAGCAGTTACAAAAATTGGAAGATAATGTTATTGTAATCCCTGTTTTAGTAGCGAATGATCCTTATTTTCAAGAAAAAATAATACAAACTGCAGTGGATCAAATGAAAGGAAATGTATTGTATGTACAAGATGCTATTTTACCAGATGCTAATCTAAACAAATGGGTGATTGATATTGCCAATAATACAGTAGAAGGATTATAGTATGAATAAGGTTTTACTTTTTGCAAAAGAAGAACAATATAAAATGATAGCAACTACAATTGTTGCTGTCATTTTTCTTTATTTTTGGCTCAATGGTCCTTTGTTGCGCGGTGTAGAAATACTGAGTCTTGAAACTATTGAAACAAAATTTTCTATGCCTGTTTTGGTTGGGGCTGATGGGGTTGATAACAAAAGTACCCTGTCTACTTTTCATACCATAAATTTACAGGAAGAAGTTGGTTTTGGTTATGGATTACTTTTCTTAAAAAATCAACGCCCTAAATATTATGGACTCATTGCGGATGTAGAAAATAATCCAGGCTTATCACTGGAATTGGGAACGAAACTCTTAGAGCATGCGTTGCAATTTTGTATGCCATCTGAAACGGTAACATTGCATCCTTCAACCAGTATGTATTATGTAAAAATAGTAGATACTTTGAGTGGAGCAACGCGTATTTATTTAGAAAGCACTGATATTGTCCACAATATTAGAGGCTACGCTGGGACTATAAATATGGGAGTTTTTATCAACGATAAGGGAACTATTACTGCAGTAGAACATATTTCATCCAAAGAAACCCAAAGTTATTTAGCGACTATAAAACGTACGGGGTTCTATGAGCAATTCGGAAATGTTAACATTAAAAACGGGGCGCATAAATTGGATGCAGTTTCTGGGGCTACGTTGAGTTCAGAAGCAATGGCAAGTACTGTTTCTGCGTTAATAACACAAGGGATTCCGTATCCTATATCAAATTATGCAGACATCAACCAAGTGAATGCTTTTAGTTTAGCAGCCTTGCTGAACAATACTTGGATCATTCATATTTTGGTGATATTTCTAATGTTTGTATTTGCGATGCAGAGAAAGGTTAAAAAGACAAAAAAATCGGTATTAATTTTAAACGTACTATCAGTTATTTATATTGGATTTTTCCTAAACAATTCATTTACGTACATTTCATTTTTACATCCTTTTGTAGGAACTTCTGTCTCTTCTTTTGTTGGTTTATATGCGTTGTTTGTGTTGCTAGGAGCTATTTGGGGGAGAAATACATATTGTAAATATGTCTGTCCTTTTGGAAATGTTCAACGTCTAATTATGAAATTTGGACCTAAAAATGCGCGTAGGAAATTCTTTATCCCCAATGCTTGGATTTATAAAATTAGAATGACTATTGCCATTGTTTTAATAACAGGGGTATTGTTAGGGCTTCGGAACTGGAGTAATTTTGAATTATTTCCTGATTTGTTTGGTTGGGCAACGATAGGTGTTTGGTTTGTTGTGGCATTATGTACAGTAGGACTTACCTTGGTTTATCCTATGATTTGGTGCAGATTACTCTGTCCAACAGGTGCATTACTAGATGGAATTACAGACGTGGTAAAATTTAGATTCAAGCGGAGCTAACTGCATGCATGTAAAATTGCTGTTTTAATTTATGTTTTTAAAAGTTATATATCGATGAAACCTATCGTATCTATTGAAGAACTAGAAAAATTAGAAAACCAATTGCGTTGTCCTCAAGGGGAAGATGGAATTGTGATTGCTCAGCAAATGAATACAAGTAATATGGGCATGACAAAAACAACGATCAAAGCCCTCCGTTTAGAGGTGAATAATACTGTTTTGGAAATTGGTCATGGAAACTGTGGACATTTGTCTGTATTGCTTTCCAATGCTAAAAACCTACAATATACAGGTTTGGAGATTTCTGAAACTATGCAACAAGAAGCACGTTCTTTAAATAAGGAGTTGCTAAAGAGACATCCTATTGATTTTTTAATTTATAATGGGGTGGAATTTCCATTTAAAGAGGAGTGTTTTGATCGTATAATGTCAGTTAATACAGTGTATTTTTGGGAGGATCCTTTACTGTTTTTAACTGAAATTTATCGGGTTCTAAAACCTGGAGGTCTTTTTGTACTAACGTTTGCGCAAAAAGAGTTTATGAAGACCTTGCCTTTTGTGAGGGATAAATTTCGAACCTATGATTGTGATGACCTGAAAGAGATATTAGTAGATACAGATTTTATATTTGTTAGTGCAACGGATACAACAGACACTGTAAAAAGTAAATCGGGTAGCATGGTAGCACGTACCTATACGGTTATGAGTTTATGCCGTTCTTAGATTTACTTCCTAGGATAATAAAAAAATAATACTGTTTTTAAATAGTTATGTAGAAACATATTTGGTAGAATAGGTGCTGTTTTGTTCAGCACCTATTATTTTTAGATCAATCCCATTTCATATATTGTAATCTTACTGCATTTAATATGGCGAGCATGGCGACACCTACATCTGCAAAAACAGCAGCCCACATGTTTGCTAAACCGAGCCCTCCTAAGACAATCACTATTAGTTTTACGCCAAAAGCAAGGTAGATGTTTTGCCAAATTACCTTTTGGGTAGATTTACTTATTTGGATGGCAGTATTAAATTTAGAAGGTTCATCTGTTTGGAAAATTACATCTGCAGTTTCTATCGCAACATCACTTCCCATAGCTCCCATTGCGATCCCTAATTGACTTGCTGCTAGTACCGGAGCATCGTTGATGCCATCGCCTATAAATGCAACTACTTTTGTTGTATCTGTTTGAATTTCTTGTACAATGCGTAATTTGTCTTCGGGCAATAAACCACCTTGGGCATTTTTGATTCCAAGTAATGCTGCTACTTTTTGACAAATGGAATCCTTGTCTCCAGACAGCATGATTATTTCTTTTATTCCTAATGATTTTATTCCATTAATGCTCTCTAGAGCATCTTCTTTTAGCGTATCAGCAATAGTTATATAACCAACATAGACGTGGTCGATGGCAATGAGTACACACGTTTCCACAATGGTATCTATAAATGTTGGAATTTGGATGTTAAAATGTTCAAGTAATTTTTTGTTTCCTGCCAATACATGCGTTCCGTTAATTTTTCCTGAGAGTCCTTTTCCTCCAATTTCAGAAACTTCTGTAGATGGATATAATGTTTCATCAAGTTTATAAAGCTGCAATGCTTTGGAGATGGGATGCGTAGAGTTTTTTTCTAAAGAAATTACAATTCGCATGAATTCCTTTTCGGAAATAGTACGATTCGGTACAATATCCTTGATTTCAAATACGCCTTTTGTTACGGTTCCCGTTTTATCCATAACTACGGTAGTTACCTTTGTAATAAGCTCCATATAGGTGGCTCCTTTAAATAAGATTCCATGTTTGGATGCAGCTCCGAGTCCTCCAAAATATCCTAGAGGAATTGAAATCACTAAAGCGCAAGGACATGAAATCACTAAAAATATAAGGGCTCTGTACAGCCAATCTGCAAACTGATAATCACTTACAAAAAAATAAGGGATACACGTGATGGCAATGGCTAAATAAACAACTATTGGTGTGTATATTTTTGCGAGTTTTCGAATAAGTAGTTCTGTTTTTGCTTTTTTACTCGTAGCATTTTTAACCAATTCTAATATTTTAGAAACGGCACTGTCTTTAAATAATGCAGAAACTTTTATCTCTATTACCCCTTCCAAATTTATAGCTCCAGCAAATACTTTTTCGTTTGTTTGTACTGTATTAGGCTTGCTTTCTCCAGTGAGTGCTGCGGTATTTAAACGTGCTTTATCAGAGAGTAAGATGCCATCTAAAGGAATGCGTTCTCCTACTTTAATTTGGATTTTCTCTCCTATGTCAACGTGTTCTGGATGTATGGATTGATATGCTTTATCTCTGTATACGTGAGCAATCTTTGAGCGTACATCTAGCAAGGCTGTAATGTTGTTTTTTGCACGGTTTACAGCGCTTTCTTGGAATAATTCTCCTACAGCATAAAAGAGCATCACTGCTACACCTTCTGAATATTCACCGATGGAAAAAGCTCCAATGGTAGCGATACTCATTAGGAAGAATTCCGTAAAAAAAGCTCCTTTTTTTATGGATTCTATAGCTTCCATCAAAACAGGGTATGCAACGGGTAGATAGGCTATTAAATACCATGTTATTCGTATCCATCCCTTAAAAAAAGACACGTTAAAAATATGTTCAATTGCAAGCCCAGAAAGGAGCATTACAAAACTAAAAATGGCTAAAGTACTTGCATGTACTCCGTGATTATGTGCATGTTCTTCTGGTGCTGCACTCGGTGAGCATAGTTCACTAGAACAACAATTACTTTTATGTGAAGTTATATGTTTCATAAGTATCTCTATTTTGATAGTACAAAGCTAAGAGATAATTACTGCAACTCAATTGCAATTTGAGCAGATGCCTTTAAGGACTAAATTATATTGTTTCAGGATAAAGTTTTTGGGCAATTCTAATGTTGGGATTTCCATGTGGTTTAAGCAAAAAGTTTCATCGCATTTTTCACAATAAAAATGAAAATGTTGATCTTTTAAACTGCAATCACATGTTGCTGTACAAAGGCCGTATTTAAGGATTCCGCTTCCATCTTCTATTTTATGGATCACTCCATTTTCTTCAAATGTTTTTAGGGTTCGGAACAGCGTACTTCTATCAGATTGTAAAAAATGAGCCTCCAAATCCAATAGGGAAGTGGTATGCCCCAAATTTGTTAGGTATTTGAGAATCAGAATTCGCATGGCTGTCGGGCGAATTCCTCTTGTAGAAAGCTTTTTTTCTTCTTTATCATTCATAATTCATCTGCTTTGGTCTTCAACATCATACTTGTACTTATAACAATCAATTGTAAAATAGATTGTCAATATGTTCTTAAATAATTATTAAACACTAGAATAATTAGAATCTTTCTAGTGTTTAATAATGATGTTGAAATCGTCTACGCATCGGTGTGATTGCGCTTGAATAGATTGTAAATAGAACTGATACGCTTGATTGTATTTGATCTATTTTTCGCGATCCCTAGGTTTAATAATCATTCTAAAAGATTGGTCTTTATAAATATAATATCCAGTCCAGTCATATACAGCTCTTAATTTGTTTCTAAAGTTAACCAAGGACATAATGTGGACAAAAATCCATATAAACCATGCAAAAAAACCATTGATATGATGTTTGTGATTAGGCGTGTCCAAGACCGCTTTGTTTCGTCCTATTATTGCTAAGGATCCTTTGTCTGTATATTGGAAAGGTTTCCAAAACTCCTTTTCTAAATGTAGGTTCCTTCCTAAATTTTGAGCTTGTTGTATCGCTACTTGTGCTACTTGTGGATGCCCTCTTGGCGTGTTTTCATCTCCTGTGATAATAGCACAATCTCCTAAGGCATAAATGGAGTCATATCCTTCAATTAAGTTAAAGAGATCGGTTTTGAATCTTTTTCCAGGTCCTTGACATTCGGTACTAAAACCTTCAAATGTTCTCGCCGTAATTCCTGCAGCCCAAATTAAATTTTTAGTATGAATTTCACTGTCGTCAGACAAATATACAATCTCATCCTTAAAGTCTTTTACTAAGGTGTTTAGTTTGATTTTAACATTGAGTTCTGTGAGTTGTTTGTGCGTATATCTTTGAGATTTTTTAGACATGGGTGCAAGCACCGTATCTTGACCGTCTATTAAATAGATTGGTCCTAGGTCTTCAGAACTCAGTTCTGGATAATCTTTTTGTATTATATGGAGTTGCATTTCCGCGAAAATTCCAGAAAGTTCTACCCCTGTTGGTCCAGCACCAGCAATTACGTAGGTCAATAATTTTTTACGTTGTTCTGTACTTTTTAAACGAGTAGCCCTTTCTAAGCGTGTAAAAATCACATTTCTTAAGGATAGCGCATCACTTATTGTCTTCATAGGAAGACTTAATTTTTCTATGTTTTTATTGCCGAAATAATTGGTTTCTACTCCAGTAGCCATTACTAAAATATCATACTTTAATTCTCCGTTACTCAATATGATTTTTTGTTCTGTTGGTACAATTTTGTCTAAGGTCCCCAACCAAAAACGTACATTTTTTTTATTTCTAACTATTTTTCTAAACGGATAACTAATGGCAGATGGCTCCATAAATCCTGCTGCTACTTGGTATATTAATGGAGGGAAAAAGTTGTAGTTGTTGGTGTCTACTAGAACAATATTATATGTATTGCAATTGTCTAATTTGTTAATGAGTTCTAGGCCTGCAAATCCTCCTCCTACAATAACGATGGTTTTTTTATTTTTCATGTTTAACGGTACTAATAAATAAGTGTCTTATGCAAAACGTTTGTTTTAGGCTGGATATTAAACACTTGCGAAATCGCTGTGCATAAGCTGTGTTTCAGGCAATAAATGTACGATTTTTTTATGTGTTCTCTATCGTTTCAGAGTAAGAGATAGGGGTTTTAGTAGGGATGCGTGTTTTTAGAAAAAAAAGTACTGCATGTCTTTTTTATAAAACAACACCAATAATACCAAATACATTTCCAAGTGACGGTTTAAAAATGTAATTGTTTTTTATTTTAGCTAGACAAAAAAAACTAAGGATATCCTTAGCTATGGTTCTCTTTTTTAACAACGCTAGAATGTAAAATAAATTATTTATATAGGGGTTTGGCTTTTTTGCCATTGTAAAAAAACAGAGGGTTTTTAAATGGCACTCTTAATAAAATCTTCGTATTCTACGTAGAATTGTTCGTATTTATCCATTGTTAGATTAAAAAACTCATAGGCGTCACGCCATGTATTTTTATTGTGAATATTAAATTTTACAGAATGTTGGCAATAGATTCGATAGATGTGTTTTCCTGTTTCTAGTACATAGGAATTGTCAAAAACTATTCCAGGGATAAATTCATTTCTCAAAATAGTTTGTAGCGCTGTTATTTGATCGTAAAGCAGTTTGTTTTTTATAGCATTGTTAGATGTTATATCTAGAACTACCATTGCGGTTTTATAATCCGCAACAAATTTAAAACTAAACCCTTTTATTTTTGTATTGTATAAAATCCATTTTCGAGGAAATGACTTTCCAAAACTAGTCCAGAATTCTTTTCTTATACTTGCTGATTCTTCTCTACTGAACATATTGGTGGTAAGATGTTTACTGTTTAGATATAGGAGTGTTTTTAAGAAGCCTGGATAGTACTTAAGTTATCTCGTTGGTTAGCCATGCACCGTAGGGCTCGTTCCTCGTTGTTTCATAAAATCAGCTTCGTATTGTAATAATGCTTCCCATTTTTCGTCAACTATTTTACGATCTTGATACTGTCTAGCAAAGGCTAAAAAGGTAGTGTAATGTCCCGCTTCAGAGATCATTAATTCTTTATAGAATTTTGACAATTCTTCATCTTCCATGTTTTCTGAAAAAACCTTAAATCGTTCGCAACTACGTGCTTCTATTAAAGCAGCAATTAGTAACCGTTGGATGAGGCTTTCGTCTCTGTCTTTGGTTTTAGTAAAGTATTTTTGTAGGTGTGCGGCATAATCGTTTTTAGAGGCACGGCCTAGGGTCATTCCACGTTTTACCATCAAATCATGCACCATTTTAAAATGCTCTAATTCTTCAATAGAAATTAGTGCCATTTCTTTAACCAATTCCGTTTGTTCGGAATAATTCATTATAATAGAGATGGCATTTGAGGCTGCCTTTTGCTCTGCATACGCATGGTCTGTTAATATTTCTCGTAAATCGCTTTTAGCTATTTCTGCCCAAGAAGTGGCAGTTTCAAATTTTAATCCTAACATTATGAGTCAAACTTTATTTTTATTTCTTCTAAACTATTTTCAGAACCAACCAAGGTCATTTCATCTCCTAAGCGCAATCGAGTATAACCGTGGGAAATAATCATTTGCCCTTTTCGTTTTACCGATAATACGATTACATCAGAAGGAAGGCGTAAATCACGTAAATTGAGTCCATGAATATCGCTATTTCTAATTTCTATGTCCATGGTATCTTGACCTTCGTCCATTCCCAGTAGGAGGGAAGTAGCATTGGGAGATCGTACAAAATGATCCATTAGACTTACCATTGCAGTTGCCGGTTCGATAATTAGCACACCTAATTGATGGAATTTATCAAAATTTTCTCGCTCATTTAATCGTACAATTATATCCTTGGTTCCTACATACTCATATAATAGCTCTGCAATTTTGTAGTTTTCTTGATCAGAGAGCATCAATACGATGGCTTCTGCTTTTTTTAATTGTAATTCTTTAAAAACATCAATAGAAATTGTATCCACTTGAATAATATCATGTATGCTATCATCGGGTTTCATACCTTTTAAACAAACAATACGAGTGTTCCATTTGTGTTTTTCTAATTGTGTTGCTAAGGCAATAGATTGATTTTCAATACCAAAAATCACAGCATCTCTCGTGCCATCAAAATCAGGAACTTTGGCGCGTAAATGTGTTTCTTTAACATAATTTAGGGCGTACTTAAATAATGGAGGTCCAACCAATTGATTGATAACGATAATTGCAATAACAATGGTTTCAAATTCGTGACCCCAAGTAGGGAATTCTTTTGCAATAATGGTTGCTAGTCCAAGAGCAACTCCTGCTTGTGTTAAAAAGGGCATCCATGCAATGGGAATGTATTTTTTATCGTCCTTGGCTGCAAGTACTCCAAAGGCGCCTCCTAGAACCATGGTTATCAGTCTTAAAAAAAACAACGCAATTGCTATTCCAAAAACACTCATTAACACTTGTAGTGATAAAGACGCTCCAGTAAGCGTAAAGAATACGATAAAAATTAAAGGACTGATGTCGTGTAATAATTTGGAGAATTCTATGCGATGTTTGCTGTAATTTGTCAACACAAAACTAGCGATGATACAGATTAATAACGGTTCTATTAAAAATTCGTGTTCTAATATAAAAGAGGACTCTATTTTTATAAAATGAGCAAATAAATACACTCCATATCCAATGGAAACAATGATAAACCATTGTAGGTGCCTATGCATCTTAAAAGCAAATGGAAGTTGTAATATTTTCCCTACAATAATTCCAATACCAAAAGATGCTGCTATTTCAAGACTTAATATTCCTAAAAACAAGAATCCAATTTCGTCTCCATTTATAAATGCTTTTGAGATAGAAAAACAGATGGCAAATAAGATAATGACCAAAACATCTTTTACAACTGTAACACCCATTACTGTTTTTGTAAAGGGACCATTGGCACGCATTTCGTTTATTACGGCTATGGCTGATGATGGTGATCTTGCAACAAATATAGTTCCGAAGAGGATAGAAACTGCTATTTTAGAAGCGGAGTTCATCTCTTTCATAAAAGGAATGTTATCTGCCATAAAAAAGATGACTACAGCGCTCAATACAAATGTTATTACAAGTTGACCTATAGTCATCCATTTGATGCTATTGAGTCGGCTTCGCAAATCATTTAAATACAATTCGGATCCTGCAGAAAATGCAATGATAGATAACGCTATTTCGTTGAGGAAATTTAAATTTTCTAAGGCCTCTAAAGTAATGAAATTTAAGATGGAGGAGCCCGCAACAATCCCTGTGATGATGAGTCCAGTGATGATTGGAAAATTGATTTTTTGAAATACTTTTGCTATTTGGTTTGAGGCTATGGCAATGATGGCAAATCCTACCAAAAAGATGATGAGTTGATTTATGTCCAAGGGTCTTAATTTAGTTCACCGCTAATATATAAAATATATAGAGGTTTGTTTTATACAATAGAGATAAAGATCAATATTTTTAAGGATGCTATCGCTAAAGCAGTTAAATATTGATGATTTTAATGTTGGGTAACTGCTGAATCTCCGCAAAAAAAGCGAACGCAATACCTTGTACTTCCTACAATTCCAAATCAAATGTATTTCTAAGGAGCCCCATTTCTGGATTCATTTCTAATAATTTTTTAAATTTTTCTTGAGGAGTGTACGCAAATCGTTTTGCAACGGTTTCATTCACTTCAATTCTAAGGTCTAAACTAAAGTTATTTAATGCTTTACGGATAAAACCTAGTAATATATGACGGTGACGCATTAATTGAGATTCCATTAAAGTATTGGGTAACTCCACAATAATATGTTGGTTATTTTCTCTAGGAACTCCCGCATTGATAATAGAAGCGATACTTTTTTCGCCACGTTTTAGTAATAGTTGTATATATTGTTTCCAAACGAGTGCTAGCTTTTCTGTATCGAAAACATCTTTCGGTAATTTTGAAAGATCTATATTTTCTTCTTCGTCTACTACCTCCACTTTTTTTGCGAAAACGCTTTTCATGGTCAAGCCAGTTGGGCGTTTACGTCTTCCCATTTCCTTTTTTGGTTCCTGTACTTTTGGCACTTCTTGTTCGGAAGTAGGGGAAGGGGCATTTTTGCTAGTAGGAGCGACTTTTTTTTCTGCTGTTTTATTTTCTAGCCGCTCTATTGTGTCTTTAAAAAACGTTGCTGGAATTATGTAGTTTCTAGCTTTTTTTTTTTCTCCATCAAAATTGATAGAGGCAAGCTGCATTAAACATAATTCGACGAGTAGCCGTTGGTTTTTACTTAATTTGTATTGCAAATCACAATTATTTGCTTTGTCTATAGCTTGTAATAGGAACGTTATACTGGTTGCTTGAGATTGCTCTAAATATCTTTTTTTTGCATTGTCACCAACTTCCAAGAGATTAATGGTAATACTGTCTTTGGCAACCAACAAGTCTCTAAAATGAGATGCCAACCCGTTGATATAATGATGCCCTTCAAACCCTTTAGATAAGATACTATTGAATTGGAGCAATATATTTGGGATGTCATTTTTTAACAATAAATCTGTCGTTGTAAAATAGACGTCATAGTCTAGGACGTTTAAATTTTCGGTAACAGCTTGTCTTGTCAATTCTTTTCCAGAAAAACTGACAACACGGTCAAAGATAGAAAGTGCATCTCGCATTGCGCCATCTGCCTTTTGAGCAATAATATGCAAGGCATCATCTTCTGCATTTATCCCTTCTTCTTTGGCTATTTTTTTTAAATAATTTTTAGCATCTATTACTTGAATTCGTTTAAAGTCAAAGATTTGACAACGAGACAAAATCGTTGGGATAATTTTGTGTTTTTCGGTGGTAGCTAATATAAAAATGGCATGTGCAGGCGGCTCTTCTAATGTCTTTAAAAAAGCATTAAAAGCTGCTTGAGATAACATGTGTACCTCATCTATAATATAGACTTTGTATTTTCCTACTTGTGGGGGTATTCGAACTTGTTCTATTAAATTTCGAATATCATCTACCGAGTTATTAGAAGCGGCATCCAATTCAAAAATATTGAAAGCAAAATCGTGATCTTCTGGATTTTCAACACTTGCTTCGTTTATTTTTTTTGCTAAAATACGAGCACAGGTTGTTTTTCCAACACCTCTAGGTCCAGTAAATAACAAGGCTTGTGCAAGGTGATTGTTCTTAATAGCATTCTCTAGGGTATTGGTGATTGCTTTTTGCCCAATAACTTCACTAAAAACTTGAGGACGGTATTTACGCGCCGATACTATAAATTGCTCCATTAAAAACTGTTTTAGTTTACAAAAATATCAAAAGTGATGTGATTTCTACTATAATTATCTTCTTTATTTATTTTAATGATATGATTTTTGCGTTTGGGTGGCTTATTATTGTGAAGGATTCATTTGAACATACGGTTAGAAGGACTTGTTATAATGATAGTTAAAAATCTTCTTTCGGAAGTGTAAACTCGTACCCTTATGCTGAGGCTGTTGAATTTTAGATAGATTTTTTTTAGGAACTAGAAGAAAGCAAGCTCTATTTATAGGTTTATCTACTCAAATAAAAACCCGCTTAAGAGGTCAAAAGACGACTAGAAGCGGGTTTATACTCGATCAATCAGGGGTATAACGTGTGTTTTTGTTATGGATTAATGTTTTTTGGCTTTAATTAGCTTAATTTCTTCTAACATTTTAGCAACTAACTCAGGAGATGTTTTTGCTAAGTTTTTAGTTTGTTTTCTGTCTAGGCGTAGATTATACAATTGCATTTCCAAAGATCGTCCAGTTTCTATATTGACAAATTTATTGGTCATTTTAGATCCTTTATGAGGTGGGATTAAGACGTAGTCTCCAGATCTAAAAGAGGTTATTTTTCCTTGTCCAAGAATTAGTTGTGCTCTTCCTGTATCAGATTTACCGAGCAGTGCATCTAAAATGTTCTCACTGTCAGAGCTGTTGATTTTTTGCCCTGTCAAGGCAGCAAAAGAGGCTAAGAAGTCCATTTGACACACTAAGGCATCAGAAGTAGTTCCGGCTTTTATTTTTGCGGGCCATTTTATCATAAAAGGAATATGTGTACCTGCATCAAACAAGCTGTATTTACCTCCTCTAAGACCACCTGTAGGGGTGTGCTTTCCTATTTTAATTACTGCATCATCCTTGTATCCATCATCTAAAACAGGGCCATTATCACTTGAAAATATAACAATAGTGTTTTCTGTTAATTTTAGACGGTCTAATTCGTCGAGTACTTGTCCTACTTCCCAGTCGGCTTCAAGGATCACATCTCCTCTTGGTCCTAAACCAGATTTTCCTGCAAAGCGTTCGTTAGGAACTCTTGGAACATGGGGTTGGTGTAAACTATAAAATAAAAAGAAAGGGGTTTCTTTATTTATATTTATGAATTTTAAGGTTTCTTTTAAAAAATCATCTCCCATATTTTCATCCGTAAAAAGAGCTGATTTTCCACCTTTCATAAATCCAATTCTAGAAATTCCATTGTTAATGCTCATATCATGACCATGACTAGGGAAAAGTTTTAATAATTCAGGATTGTCTTTACCTGTAGGTTCTCCTTCAAAATTTTTCTTGTAGCTCACTGCTATTGGATCTGAAGGGTCCAAGCCGTCTATATGGTGATTTTTAACGTATACAGAAGGAACTCTGTCGTTTGTTGATGCCATAATATATGAATAGTCAAACCCTATTTCTCGGGGGCCAGGGGTAATTTTACCATTCCAATCTAAGTTTTTATCTCCCAGTCCAAGGTGCCATTTTCCAACAACTCCAGTAGTATATCCAGCTTTTTGCAACATAGAAGGAAGTGTTTGTTTGCTTGTATCAAAAAGTAAACTGGCATTTCCGGGTAAAATTTGAGCGCGCTTGCTTCTAAAAGGGTAAATCCCTGATAACATAGAAAATCTACTCGGAGTACATGTAGGGGAAGTGGCATATCCATTTGTAAATCGGATTCCTTGTTCCCCAATTCTGTCCATATTTACTGTTTTTAATTCGGTAGCCCCATAACTACTAACATCTCCAAAGCCTAAATCATCAGCATAAATAATAATAATGTTAGGCTTCGTTATTTTTTGTGCGGTTTTTTCTTGTGCTTTTTTTACCTCTGGTTTACAAGCAAAAGCAAACAAGGCAATAAGTAGAACCGTACCTATTTGTGTGGTCTTCATATAATTTAAGTTAAAAAAATTAGATATGAGTAAAGGTATAAATTACGATTCAGATAAACGTAGTTTATACAGTTAAAAAATGAATTATTTTTAGAAGGTATGTTTTTTTTGGGATTTGCTATCTATTTTGTGTGCTAAGAATTATACAAATTACAATTCAAAATAGCCGATAGAATAATACTGTTTTTTAATGGAGATTTAGATTTGTACCCACACAAATCTTGGTAGAACCAATGTTTTCTTTAGGGATCCTATCAAAACCGAAAATTCTCCTCTTAAGATCTCTATTTCTTGCTATAAATTCGGTTTTAAAAGGTTTTCCAGTAGTAATTGGCTGTAAATATCTAGTTGAAGCAGTCTACTCAATTAGCTGTAGTGCTACCATTTTACAGGTATTGTTATTCTTTCTCCAAATTTATCATTGTCTAAAAATTGTATAGAAATACTATCATTTTCAGTTAGTTTTTTAAATAATTTGCTGTGTTTTTGTTTAAACTCACTTACCGTACCAATATGTAAAGTGTCTTTGTTTTCTCTTAACATTTTTTTTATATAAGGATTAAAGTAACTTCTAGAATATTTTACTGTGTCAACAAAATGTTTTGTATAGATTAAAAATTGTTTGGAAGATTTTGCATTAATAGGTTTTTTTCTTGAAATACTTTGCTTAATCAGCTTATTGTTTTTGACTAAATACATTTTCATTGGATTTCCTTTTAACTTGTTTCCATAGATATATTTATAATTTAAAAATGTTATTTTTTTTGAAAAAAAGTTTGTTATTTCTGTTTGAATAGGTATACTTATAACTGAAATGGTTTTCATTTTTTTACTATACCAAAGTGTAATTTCTTTTTTCGATTCAAATTGTTTTATTTGAATTTCTTGTTTTATTGTATTACACGACAATACCAAAAAGAGAAATATTATTTGTAAAAAAAGTATTTTCCTCATAATTATTCGTTTATAAATAGAGTTTCAATAATTTCAACAGGGACACATAATCTTAGTTATTAGCAACCAACCATTGTTAAAACCCGCTTTTAATTCTATATTTATCTAATAATTCCCCTGTAACTCCATCAATTAGATAACGTACGGTTCCCTTTCTATTTCTTTTATCTTCATGTTTTTCGTTCCCTTTTAAAAAGCCAATAAACCAAATGGGTTTTTTATTAACAGAACCTTGGTTTAAATTATTATGTACCGCGTAAAACTCCGTAACGTGATACTTTTCAATGTCTTTTTTGGCAATTCTCTTCACTATTTCTATGGCTTCTGCCCAACATATTTTATAGCCTTTCTCGTAATCTATTACTTTCGTTATTTTTCCTTGTTCATTGTAATGAGTTTCTTTGAAGATAGGTTTTGTGCCGTTGATGTAAACAAAACTTACTCTTTTAATTGTTCTGTTTTTTCTATATAAAATCCATTTATCAATGCCTAATTGTTTGCTTGTTTGGTAATTTGCAATACTTCCACTAGATAAAACAGAAAATAGATTTTTATAATTCTCATTGTCTGATATGACAATATCCCCGTTTTCGTCTTTTGATTGTTTTAAAATATTTGGATTAAGGACTAATTCTTCTTTATTTATTTTAAAAATAGGTTCGTTGTAATGACAAATAGTATCATTTACAACGTACTCTTTAGGTACAGAGGAACAATTAGTAAAAAAAACACTTAACAATAAAATATGTAAATATTTCATATTATTTTAATTTAGAATATTGTTGTAATTTTTCCCACTGCCATTTGTGTGCACGAATCTTAGTTGCTAGGAAACGTTAGTGTATATCCAATTGTTCTTTAAATTCTTTCGTTAGATAAGGTTTTAATTCGTCAAAAGAGTAAAACAAGTCAAAGGAAGGCTCTAATGATTTAAAAGGTTGAGCATAACCTAAAGAATAAATAAACAGTAAACCATCAATGTTATTTTTTGATGTTAAAATAAAAAAGTTTAAATCATTTAAAGAAAAGCCGTTGTAATACATTTTAATGTTATTTACTGCGTCTAAATAACTTTCGGAATGTTTTTCTTTATAATAGCGCAAGTCATCTGTTATTATTTTTTGTATTATGGAATCATTCTTTTTTATCAGAAATTTTTTTTTATCAAGGTTTATAATGTCATCAATTGTTAATAATTTGATCGTTTTTAAATTTATATTAACTGGATAGATAGATTGTTGATAGTTCGCGAAAAATGATTCTCTATAACATTCAATACTAACAAATTCTTTTTTATTGTACAATGTATTGAAATATACATTTATTTCTCCAAATCCATAATACGAAGGAGAGCAATTTGCTCTAATTTTTTCGAACATTAATTTTACTGCATCTTCTGTAGTAGTTTTTAGAGAGTCATTTTCTAAAAGCTCAAAAAGCTCAGTATTATCTTGCGTTTGCTGATATATTAAAGTGTTTAGGGTTTTTTGAGTATTTTTATTATCTAAATTTAATTTTGGTAAGGAATATGTGATTTTAAAAACATCCCTTCCTTCTTTACAAACAACAGCGTCTTTTATTGCTGTAATAAGATTTTTTTGTTTAGAACCAATACTGTTTTTTATTTGACTTCTACAAGATAAATTTGTAATAATTAAAAAAAAACAAAGGATGTAATTACGTAAATTTTTCATTTTTTATTTTCTTTTTTGATTTTGAATCAGTACCGGTTTTGAATTGTAATGAATTTAGTTTTAAGTTAGGTGTAATTTCAAAAAGGATTGTGTTTATGCCTTTTGGTTTTGTTTTAATAGCTTCTTGTTTGCGTAATTCCTTTAATAAATTCTCAGCTTTTGGGTCTTTTAAATTAACCTGTTTTTTAGTAGAACTATCTTTTTTAAAATTGTCTTTAGATATTTCTAATAAAATATTTTCTACTTCTTTTTTTTGTTCTTTTGTTCCGTTTTTATGAGTTTCTTTATAATGTTTGTAAACTTTAAACGCCTTATCTTCTTTAGATTTAAGAGTATTATCTCTTCTAGTTTCTAAACCATTATAACCGCCATTTATTGTATATGATGTATATTGAATATTATCTACATCGGCATAATCAACAGTATATTTAGATTTATAAGGGTTTGATCGTAAGCGTACGGAGAACTACATCTTGTAAGAAGTTAAAAATAATCTAATTTTTGCATCTAAACAAAAACGAAAATATAAATGTTAGGATTAGGTACAGAACACACGTATTATTATCACTTATCTGCAGTTGATATGCGAAAAGGATTTAATGGATTAAGTGGATTAGTTAGTGAGCACATGGAACAAGAGCGAGATAGAAATAGTGTTTATGCATTTATCAATAAGCAAAAAAATAAACTAAAACTTCTTCATTGGCGACCTGGAGGATTTGTACTGTATTATAAACGATTGGAACGAGGTATTTTTGAGCTTCCAAAATACGACATTGAAGATGGATTAGTAGTTTTGAGTTATACCCAAATGGTTATGGTTTTAGACGGAATTAGTATTATAAATACTCAGAAAACGAACGTTATTTAGAGGCTAAATAATTCAATAAAACTGTAGGTTTTACCTGCTATTTAGTCTTGTTTTTTGTATATTTATAGTGTGGAAAACAATACAATAGACATACAAAAAGAGCTGGTAATTTTAAAGATTGAACTTGAAAAAACAGCTCAAGAACTAGCTGAAATTAAGCAGCAATACGAGCAGCTTAAAAGAATGGTTTTCGGGTCTAAAAGCGAACGTTTTATCCCTGTTGACACAAATCAATTGTCGCTTTTCGGAAAAATAATAGCTGAGAAAGAAGAGGCATACAAAAAACATATTGTAATCTACGAAAGAAAACAAAAGAAGAAAGGAAAGAAAAAACCTGTTCGCTCTTCTATACCTGCGCATTTTCCGCGAGTAGAAGAGATTATAGAGCCTAAGCACATAGAAGAAGGAGCTGTAAAAATAGGAGAAGAAGTTACAGAACTTTTAGAAATAACGCCTCTTTCCGTTTTTGTAAGACGAATTGTAAGACCTAAATATGCACTTCCGGAAGAAAAAGGCGTTGTTATAGCAGAATTACCAAGCTTACCGATACCTAAAGGAAATGCATCAGCAAGTTTATTGGCCTTTATACTTATTTCAAAATTTGTAGACCATTTACCACTTTACAGATTAATTCAAATTTTTAAACGACAAGATTTAAAAGTAAGTAAATCAACAATTGGAGGATGGGTATCTAAAAGTTCGGAGCTTATCGCTCCTTTATACGATACATTTAAGGCTCAGTTTTTAGAAAATGCCAATTATATTCAAGCAGACGAATCTCCTATAAAGGTTTTAGATAAAGACAAGAAAAAATCAACACACAGAGGGTATATGTGGGTGTATCGAAATCCTGTTAAAAATTTAGTTCTTTTTGAATACAATAAAGGGAGAGGAAAAGTTGTTCCAGAAGAGTTTTTTAAAGATTTCAATGGGACACTACAGTCCGATGGGTATGCTGCATACCAAAACTTAACAACAAAAGGAGAAATTACTCTTTTAGGTTGCATGGCTCATGCTAGGCGGTATTTTGAGAAGGCGCTGGATAATGATCCTAAAAGAGCGGATGTTGTTTTGTTGGAAATTCAAAAGCTATACAAGATAGAACGTAAAATAAAAGAACAAGAATTAACTATTGAGCAAACTAAAGCATATAGAGAAAAACATGCATCACCTGTTTTAGACGGAATAGAAATTTATCTTACAAAAGAGCGAAAAAACGTACTGCCTAAAAGTGCCATAGGAAAAGCAATTGCTTATACTCTTAAAATATGGCAAAACCTAAAACTATACATCGATGATGGCAGGTTTGAAATAGACAACAATAATATAGAAAATGCCATAAGACCTTTAGCTATTGGCAGAAAAAATTATCTCTTTGCTGGCAGTCATGAGTCCGCACAAAACATAGCTCTATTTTATAGCTTTTTTGCTACTTGCAAAAAGAATAACGTAAACCCACATACGTGGCTATGTGATGTCCTTAATAGATTACCAGAACATAAGGCTAATAAACTTTCGGAGTTACTGCCTCAAAATTGGAAGCCTGTTGATAAATAATCAAGGGTGTACTTTACCGTACGCTTACGTTTGATCATAGTTTATTGCCAAACGTTTTTTATTCGCGTACAACCGCTCTAATTAGGTCTGAGTAATTTTTCCACAATAACCTGATAAAGACCTGAATGATATCTCATCTTGTAATATTATTCAATGCAGACTATTCAGAATAGTAATAATTCTATTATCACGAGTTTTAGTTGAAGTAGTCAATATGTTTTTCCTCTGCAGTTTTATTGAACTTTATTATATTAGGTCTCCTTTCTTAACTATTGATAAACTCAGGCTTCTTATAACTAGTTTCAAAGTCAGTATCTTTTATTGAACAATTTTTTAAAATAGCAGATCCAAAATGTGTTTCTTTTACAACTACATTTTCAAATGTACACTTATCCATGAAGACATTTGTTAAATTAGCGTTTTCTAATGTTACGTTTATAAATGTAACATTTGTCATTTTACAATCACTAAAGTCTATATCGTTTAGATTAGAATCTTCAATAATACAGTCATTTAAATAAGCCTTTGGAGCGTACATGTTTTCCAAAATAGAATTACGAAAAACTGATTTTTAAAAATTTACTTCCATCATACTACTATCCATTAGATTAACTTTAGTAAAAATTGAACCGGATAGATTACCTCTTGTAAAAGATATCTCTTTAAGGTTGGCTCCTGTGAAATCACAATTCGTGAATTCTTGGTGAGGTAAATAACTATCGATCATCTTTACATTTTTAAAGCTTACTTTATCTAAATTTATTTCTGATGATTCAAGATCGCTAATTGGTAAACCACTGAGGTCCATATTGTCGAAACATGCTTTTTTACCTTCATTTTTATTCTTGAGCCATAACTTATGAAGTTTTATGATTTTTACAACTTGATTTTTTGTTGAATGGAGGTTCATTTTTATTTTATGTTTGGTAACACCCATATATCATCAATAAACTTCCAAAACTTGACGTTATTTCCGTTATGTCTATAGATAGTTTCGGGGTATGTGTTGTTTCTTTGTTAAAAAGTATTCGATTTTTTTAAATATTCAAGCGATCCAACGATTTTTTTATTGTTAATTTCAATGGTCTTGTTGTAAAACTCTGTGGTTTTTGGAGAAGCATGGCTTAACACCAATTACAATCCAAAATGACAGCTATAAATAGTTTATTTTATGTGCTGGCGTTGTTGAAAAACAGAACGATAGCTATGGCTATCCTTATGTTTTTCGCCTAGCTAGAACAAAAAATAATTCCATTTCTAAACCATCACTTGGAAATGTATTTGGTGTAACACCAATTACAATCCAAAATGACAGCTATAAATAGTTTATTTTATGTGCTGGCGTTGTTGAAAAACAGAACGATAGCTATGGCTATCCTTATGTTTTTCGCCTAGCTAGAACAAAAAATAATTCCATTTCTAAACCATCACTTGGAAATGTATTTGGTGTAACACCAATTACAATCCAAAATGACAGCTATAAATAGTTTATTTTATGTGCTGGCGTTGTTGAAAAACAGAACGATAGCTAAGGCTATCCATCCATTTTTCGCCTAGCTATAATACCAATTACAATCCAAAATGACAGCTATAAATAGTTTATTTTATGTGCTAGCGTTGTTGAAAAACAGAACGATAGCTAAGGCTATCCATCCATTTTTCGCCTAGCTATAATACCAATTACAATCCAAAATGACAGCTATAAATAGTTTATTTTATGTGCTAGCGTTGTTGAAAAATAGAACGATAGCTATCCTTAGATTTTTCGCCTAACTAGAACAAAAAACAAATACATTTCTAAACCGTAATTTGGAAATGTATTTGGTATTAAAAGGGTCTTTAGCTATAGAGTTCAATTACTCTTTGTCGTATATTTTATTGTACAAAGCGATGTATTTTGCTTTTATTTCAGCTCTTTTTGGTTTCATAGTAGGAGTTAGCAATCCATTGTCAATTCCCCAAACATCAGGTGTTAATTCAAAACGTTTGATTGTTTCCCATTTAGCGAAGCGTTTGTTTGCTTTATCTACTTCTTTTTGGATACGGGTAATTACATGTGGGTTTAAAATCAAATCTGCATTGTTATTTGATAGAGGCTCATGATGAATCCTAGCCCATTCTCTTAAGAACTCATAATTTGGTTGGATAATGGCAGCTGCCATTTTTTCTCCTTCACCTACAACCATTACTTGCTCAATAAAACGAGATTGTTTTACACGGTTTTCTAATAAAGCAGGGACTACATATTTACCACCCGAGGTTTTGAAAATTTCTTTTTTACGTCCAGTAATGGTTAGAAATCCATTTTCATCTATTTCTCCTTTGTCTCCTGTATGGAAATAATCATCAGTCATAACCGATGTTGTTTTTTCGGGGTCTTTATAATAACGCATCATAATATTAGGTCCTTTGACTAAAATTTCTCCATCATTAGCTATTTTTACCGATACATTATCTATAGGTTTACCTACAGAGCCAATTTTCATTCCTTTATTAGCATATTCATTTACAGAAATTACTGGAGATGTTTCTGTCAATCCATAACCTTCCATAATTTGCATTCCTGCAGCTGTAAATACTCTTGCTAAACGCGGTTGTAATGCCGCAGAACCAGAGACCATTGTGCTCATGTTTCCTCCCAGTGCATCTCTCCATTTACTAAAGATTAGTGTATCCGCAATGCGTAGTTTAAATTCGTACCACCAACCATTTTTACCGTAAGGTTTATAGCGCAAACCAACACCAACAGCCCAAAAGAAAATTATTTTTTTAATTCCAGTAAGCTCACTTCCTTTTGTGATAATTCCATCATATACTTTTTCTAATAATCTAGGAACAACACTCATTAAATGAGGTTTAATCTCTTTCATATTATCACCGATTTTATCAATTCCTTCTGCGAAATTAATGCTTATTCCGTTGTATTGATAGAGGTAGAGTAGCATACGTTCAAAAACGTGACATACGGGTAAGAAGCTCAGAACAATCGTTTTTCCTGTTTCTACAGGTAATTTTTTAGTACAATCAATTACATTGCTCACAATATTTTTATGAGAAAGCATCACTCCCTTAGGTCTTCCTGTAGTTCCAGAAGTATAGATTATGGTTGCGAGATCATTTTCTGAAACCTTATTTCTAATCTCATCTACTTCTGATTGATTGCTGTTGTCTTTTCCAAGTTCTAAAATTTCTTCCCAATTTTTACATCCCTCAACCTTATCAAAGGAGTAGATCTCTTTTAAGGTACTTGCTTTTTTCTTGGTAAGGCTTGCTTTTTCAAACAATTCACTGTCTGAAAGAAAACAATGTGTTACTTGTGCATGGTTAAATATATATTCATAATCACTTGCAGATATGGTAGGGTAAATAGGAACATTTTGAGCTCCAATTTGGAGGATTCCTACATCCATGATATTCCATTCGGTACGATTTGTACTAGAAATAACGGCTATTTTATCGTTTGGTTTTACACCGAGTCTCAATAACCCACGGCTGATGGCATTTGCTTTTTCTAAAAATTCTTCACTAGATGTAGCCACCCATTTCCCGTTGTATTTTGTAACAAAAGCTTTGGGTAGGTTATACGTTTCCTTTTGATGATAAGCAAAATCGAAAGTACGTGTTATTTTTTGAGACATTGTGATATAGTTTAGTTAAGTAATTTATTTTTTTACAGCACAGAAAATTGGGCTGATGAAATTGTAAGAGTTAATTATAGAAATCGTTGAAGTATATTTTCAATCGAATCAATCTTTTTTGTTTCTTCTATTGTAGGACCTGCAACCCAAACAGTTTTGTAGGTTGCAGATGTTGCTGCTTTAGAAATTATATTGGTGCCAATCATAAAACGCAACATTTTCACCCACTTTTTTAGTTTTTTATTTTTATTTAAAAGGCTTTCTAACCACCCTTGTTTGGTGCCTAATTTTTGAACATAGGGGGTGTTGATGACTGTGCAAGGAGTTCCTGATATTTTTTCTGTCATTACAATATCATTTGCTCCATAATCAACACAGGCTTGTTTGTATTCTTTAGAGATGTCGGATTCTATAGAAGCAATAAATGGACTTCCAATGGAGACGCCAATAGCTCCAGCTTCCATCATTTTATCTAAATCTATTTTATTAGAAACACCTCCTGCCGAAATTACTGGAATAGTACAAGCTTTTGTGAGTGCTTTGATTAACGCCTCAGGAGTAGTGTTTCCACGATGTCCGCCAGCTTTATTGTTGACAGCAATTACGGCATCACAGCCTAGTTCTTCAACTATTTTGGCGTATTTTACATCAACTACATCACATAAAACTTTAATCCCTTTTGGCTTGCATTGTGCAATGGTATGTCTAGGACTCCCCAGAGATGTGATGATAAAATCTACTCCGAGCTCACAACAAGCAGCCAATTGATCTTTGTATTTTATGTTTGATTTATTAACAATAAGGTTAATTCCAAAAGAACCACCTTCAACTTTTGCGTTTTTAAGTTCCTTAATGGCTTCTTTGAGTTCGGGTATTGTTCTGTAGTTTAATGCAGGTACACAGGCAGCTACACCATGTTCCATTCCGGCAATCAACATTTTTACATTTGAAACTAAAAACATGGGTGCTATTATTATAGGGTGTTTAATACCTAATAATGAGGAAAGTGACGTAATTGTAGTGCTTGTGTTTTTCATAGTTATGAATAAATTTTAGTATATAATTTTAAGAATTTTTCCATTATTTGTTTTCTCTTGATTTTTAATGTTGGAGTTAATAAGCCATTGTCTATCGTCCAATCGATAGGTGTTAATTCAAACTTTTTGATTTGTTCCCACTTTCCAAATTGTGGATTGTAATGATCTAATTCTTTTTGAATACGTTCAATTACACGGCTATCGGTGCTCAGCGCCTTTAAATTTTCTTTAATATTTAAATCATGCAATTTTGCCCATTTATTCACAAAATGAAAGTTGATTAAAATTAGTGCAGCGGGCATTTTTTTTCCTTCACCTACCACCATAATTTCCTCTATAAAACCAGATTGTTTAAATACTCCTTCTATATGTGTTGGTGCAATGTATTTTCCTCCAGATGTTTTGAATATTTCTTTTTTACGATCTGTAATATACAAATATCCTTCATCATCCATTCTTCCAATATCACCTGTATGTAAGAATCCATCAATCACACTTTCTTTTGTCTTTTTCTCGTCTTTGTAATAGCCTTGCATTACATTGGGACCTTTAACGAGGATTTCGCCGTCTTTTGCGAATTTTATAATTACATTGTTTAATGCTTTTCCTACGGAACCTATTTTGTTATTACCATCTATTAAACTGTTTAAGGCGATTCCAGGTGAAGTTTCCGTCATTCCATATCCTTCTAAAACAGGGATTCCTGCAGCCATAAATACTCTAATTAAATTGGGTTGCATAGCAGCACTTCCGGAAAGGATAAACTTAATGCTTCCGCCCATTGCTTCTTTCCATTTGATAAATACTAATTTCCTAGCAATGTTTAGCTTAAAATTATAATAACTACTATTTAGCTTTTCAGGGCTGTACTTCTTTCCTACTTTTACTGCCCAATTAAATACAATACGTTTGGGGATGGATAAGCCTCTTGCGGTTCCTTCAATTTTATCGTAAATCTTTTCTATCAACCTAGGGACTACAGGCATAAAATGTGGATGTACCTCTCTTATATTATCTCCTAGTTTCTCGATGCTTTCTGCAAAGTATATTTCAAATCCCATATATTGATAGTAATACAAGGCAAAACGCTCAAAAATATGACATACAGGAAGGAAACTCATAACCCTACTGCGCCCAACTTCTAAATCCATCATGTGCTTTCCATCAAAAGTATTGGATACCAAATTAAAGTGTGACAACATAACACCTTTTGGAGTTCCTGTAGTTCCAGATGTATAAATGATAGTCGCTGTTTGTTTTGGATCTATCTCCTTTTTTAATAGCTCAACTTCTGGTTGTAACGTGGTATCTTCTCCCAATTCTAACAAGGTGTCCCAATGTGTGACTCCTTCAATTTTATCAAAGGAATAGATGCCCTTTAAATCCGTGTTTTCTTTGATTGCATTTACTTTTTCAAATAATTCTAAACCTGATACAAAACAATATTTGGCATCTGAATGATTGATTATATATTGATAATCTTTAACAGTAATGTTCGGGTATAAAGGAACGTTGATAGCACCTATTTGGAGGATCGCTAAATCAAGTATGCTCCATTCTGGTCTGTTATTTGTGGTAATCACCACAATTTTATCTTCTTTTTTTACTCCTAGTTTTAGGAGAAACCTACTTATTGCATTTGCTTTATTAATGTATTCATCAGTTGAAACACTCTTCCAAACACCATCTACTTTGTGATTGAAACATTTTTCATGAGGGTACATTTTTTGCTGATAATAAGCGAAATCGAATAATCTTGTTATTTTTTCTGGCATTGTAAAAAATTATATCCTGCAATCTAAATAAAATTTCGTAAGTCTCATAATAAAATTTAATATTAATGTAACTATATGGTAACATTGTTGCGTTATCAGTAGTGATACTGGTCTTTTGTCGTGATTTATTTTGATTATTGCTCAATCTAATGATTATATCTATATATGCGGTCTTTTTAACAATAAATTAAATAGCTTCTAGATGTACTTAAAAAACGTAAATTGAGTTCGTACATAGGTTTTTGTTTTTTGCAGAATGTCCTTAAAAACGCCTATATTGAATTATAAAGAATACATTTTTGCAGAGATTATAATTATTATAGGGGGTGTTTTTGTTTTTTCGAACTATTTATTTAGTCAGTATTAATCTGTAAATCAATATGTTGGTGTTTTTTATATTTAAGGTGTTGATGCAAATGAAATTATTTGATAGCTTTAGGTGCTTATGTATAATTTTAGAAGTTTTTAGGCGTCGTATCGCTGCAATGCAAAGGGTAATGTTACAAAATTCGCAACGAGTTATTTTGTAGGGTGTATTTTTATGGAGAGCAATTAGAAAGCATAAAATAAGCTGTATTCATTTTTAGAGTGTGTTTTTTTATTTTTCACGTTGATGAAATTCCTTATTAAAAATCAGTGTATCTTGTGGAGCTAAGAATAAAAGATGTCCATAGATAAGATTCCCGAAATATACCTTAAAAGTGCTACGGGTACACCTGATTTGTTTGTATATGATTTTAAAATGATTCACGATGTTGTTAAAACGAAGGTGAATTTAAGCATGAACATGTTTAGTTTTTTACAAATAGGAACAAAGCACGTTCATTTTTCAGAAGCTTCTGTTACTGTTGATAAAAAACAATCATTATTGATAAAGAATGGGAATTCCTTATGGTCCGAATTATTAGAAAACGACTCCGTGTATATTTGTAAACTGTTTTTCTTTTCAGAAAAAATACTACTTTCATTTATTCAGAAATATGGAATAGTACCTTCTAATAAGAGTGAAGATTGTCCCTATTTTACCATAGAGAACGATGCCTATATCTTGGGGTATTTAAATTCCTTATCTTTTGTTAACTCCATAGAGGCTCCTGTTAAAATAGAATTATTACATGTCAAATTTGAAGAAATACTTTTGTATTTGATTGGTAAATACGGCCGTGGATTTGAAAATTATTTACTTTCTTTAGTGACTAAAAATAGTTCTCCTTTTAAAAATAGTGTAGAAAGTAATGTTTCTTCTAATTTAAAATTAGAAGAAATAGCGTTTCTATGTAACATGAGTCTTTCTACTTTTAAAAGACATTTTATAAAAGAATATGGAGTGAATCCAGGAAAGTGGCTTCAAGATAAACGACTGGATCGTGCTAAAAAGATGATGATAGACAAAGGTTTATCCGCTTCTGAAGTGTATTTTGAAGTGGGTTATACAAACTTATCTAACTTTAGTAATGCTTTTAAATCTAAATTCGGATTCAGTCCACGTGATATTCTTGAAAACACATAAACAACTAGTGTATAGATATTTACAGTGTATTTTATTTTACCCGATTGTCTATTGACCTTTTTTCACAATCTTTTGAGCTAATTTCGTAAGTGTTTAAGTGCATTGCTGTAGTACTTTTGCCAAGAAATTAATCAGGAGCTTCGATACTAAATCGCAGTTCTAAAAAAAATAATTAAATGGCACAGTTTATCGTTCCAAAAACCATGCACCATGGTTTAGGAAGTTTGGAAAAATTAACAGAATTAAAAGGAAATAAAGCAGTAATCGTAATTGGAGGAGGTTCCGTTCAAAAAAATGGTTATTTAGCGAAAGTTCAAAACTATTTAAAAGAAGCAGGAATTGAAAATGTTGTATTTTCAGGAGTTGAGGCAGATCCATCTATTGAAACCGTACTAAAAGGAGCTGCATTTTTTCAAGAAGAGAATCCAGACATTATTATTGGTCTTGGTGGTTGTTCATCAATTGACGCTGCCAAAGCAATGTGGATTTACTATGAATATCCAGATTCTAAATTAGAAGAGTTGGTAGAATTATTCGCTGTAAAAGAATTGCGTAAGAAAGCAATTTTTGTAGCAATCCCATCTACGAGTGGAACAGGAACAGAAATTACAGGGTTATCCGTAATTACCGACAGAGAAAAAGGAACTAAATACCCAATTGTTTCGTATGAATTAACTCCAGATGTAGCTATTATTGACGCAAATTTAAGCGCAAGTATGCCGAAAGGATTAACTGCAAACACAGGGTTGGATGTATTGAGCCATGGAGTAGAAGCCTATGTATCTAATATTGCTGAAAACTTTAGTGATTCTTTGGCAAAAGGAGCAATCGATTTAGTTTTTAAAAATTTACCTACGGTATTTGAGGATCCAGATAATTTAAAAGTAAGACAAGTAATGCACGATGCTTCAAGTATGGCTGGTATGGCATTTAACAATGTTTGGTTAGGAATTGTACATTCTATTTCTCATCAAATAGGTGGTACTTTTGCAATCCCTCACGGTTGTGCAAATGCAATCTTAATGCCTAATGTAATTCGTTTTAACTCAAAAGCAACAGATAAGTATGAAGACTTGGCTGCTTTGGTAGGGAAAACTACTTCAGAGGAATTTGCACAAGCAGTTTCTGACCTAAGAGCTTCTGTAGATGTAGTTGCTTCTTTCAAAGAATACGGAATTAGCGCAAAAGATTGGGATGAAAAATTAGAAGGAATGGCAAAAAATGCCATGAAAGATCCTTGTACTCTTTTCAATCCAAGAAAATTAGATTTAAAAGAAATGAAAGCGATCATGCAAGCCTGTTATGATGGTGTAGCGATAGATTTTTAAGTATTTATAATTTTATAGGGTTACCCTCTTAAGTCGCAATATATTTGATTGATTTATAGGTTATTGGTTTTTCTTTACACATTCTTTTTAGTAGGTTTTCTAAGATGTTTTCTCTAAAATTGAGTCGATTAAATCGATAGAAATACTCTTGAATGTATTGATTTATATACTCTTTCTCACAATACGAATGAACGCCTCTTAACCAATTTTTAAAGTTTCTTATCTGAAAATGTAGCATCTTAAAATTCTCACCATTATTAGATAATATTTGTGTTAAATTTGGGAAGTTCTTTTTTAAAGGTTTATATCCTGACCAGCCATCTGTAACTATATTGGCATCAAACTTTATATGTTTCTCAAATATTGGTTTTAATGATTTGCAACTATAATCTTCTATCACCTTTGCGTATGCTCTGCCTGGTTTACCATTTCTATTTTCAATGGCAATTACAACTCTAATTTTAGTAGCTGATTTACTACGTCCTTGCTCTCCTTTTTTTGGTGTACCTATTTCAAACTCGTCTACATGAACTTCTTTTTCTAAAGGATATTTCTCACTACTTTTCATTGCTTCTTGTACTTTTCTTCTAAACAACCAAGCTGTCATCTGTTTAACACCGTGCCTTTCTGCTAACCAAATACTATTCGCTCCTTTCTTACTGGTAACTATATCATAAGTCATTTCAAAGGCTTCTACAATACCAAATTTAACTTTATGAAATAGAGTGTTCGCAGTTGGAGACTCATCATATCCGCATTTTGTACAACGTCTATTATACGCTCTTTTTCCTTTTAAAAACTTTGTGTTTTTACATTTAAAACAGGAAAAACCTTCTTCCCATTTTACAGATGATAAAAAAGATAAACATAAACTCTCTTCTCCAAACTTAGTGTGAAATTCTTTACGAGATAATTCTTTTAATATTTTCATAGCTTTCTTTTTCTAAAAGTAAAAAATCCTTTCAGAAAAACAAAATATTAGTGAGATTTAAATAGGTAACCCTATAATTTTAATCCCATCAGTGGGTTTAATTCCCCGAGGCGCTGCATCGAAATGATTAAGGTTTTTTTCTTTTTCATGCAACGTAGGCTTCCCCGAGGTTATTGACTTTAGTTACAAAAGGACAAGCGAAAGTTTGTCCTTTTTGGATGTTGGGTATAAGAAGCCCTCAGTAAACTTGGAGCTCTAATTATAGATCCTTTAATCCTTAGTGATGGTTTAATTTTCAGTGGCGCTGCCTCGAAATAGAATATAGTCTTTATGGTTCCAAGCCGTTGCTTCTTTTTAAAAAGATAAATTATTAAATTTTTGAGTCAGGCAAGCCAAATAAATATTAGGAAAGTAAAAAACCATTATTCCGTGCTTTTTTAAGTAGTTCTATAACGTTTTTGGCTTTTAGTTTTTTCATCATATTAAACCGATGCACTTCTACCGTACGAATACTGAGGTTAAGGTGCATGGATATTTCTTTATTATTTAAGCCGTTGTCTATCATTTTTAAAATTTCAGTTTCACGTTTTGAGAGTGGTGATTTTTTTTCTGAGGAGTTTTCGTTGGAACTCCCTTTCCCTGTCAGTGTTTTTAAATATTGTTCGGCGAGTATCTGCGATACCTTGGTACTGTAATAGCGCTTTCCTGCATGGACTACGCGTATTGCTTTGATCAGTTCTTCACTGCTTCCATCCTTTAATAAATACCCCTTAGCACCATTGGATAGGCTTTTTGTAATGTATTCTTCATTATCGTGCATAGAAAGAATCAAGCAGGAAGGAGGTGAATCTAAGGTTTCGATGGTTTGCAAGGCATCTAGTCCATTCATTATAGGCATGGTAATGTCCATAAGGATAATATCTATCCCTTGATGCGCTTTTACAAACGCTATAGCTTCCAGTCCATTGGATGCTTCTCCGATAATATGCAAATCACTTTCTTCTTCTATGTTTAGTTTGAGACCTTGTCTAATCATGGCGTGATCATCTACTATTAATATGTGTATTTTATTCTTCATGTTAAGGTGTGCTTTGAGTGAATGCATTTAAATATTGGGGTCTTGGATAAATGAGTGAATTGGCTAAACAGGTCAACCTTGTTTAGGGATGGTCATGTGGATATAGGTGCCTTCGGAAGGTTGACTTCTGATGTAAAATGTTCCGTGAAACATTTTTGCCCGCTCTTTCATGGTATGAAGACCGTAACTCTTGGTGGATTCTTCGGTGATGCTAGGGTCAAATCCAATTCCGTTATCGTTGATATGAATGTGGTAATAGGCGGAGGTAGCATCAATAATAACGTTGATAACACTTGCTTTGGAATATTTAAGGGCATTGCTAAGGGATTCTTGTACGCCTCGGTAAATGGCTATTTCTATGCGAGAATCCATACGCTCAATAGTGCTTTTTTCTTCAAAAATAATACTTGCTTCCGTTTGTTCATTAATTTCTGATACCATTTGTTTGATGGCAGCTTGTAGTCCGAATTCTTCTATGGATGCAGGCATTAAATTATGGGAGATTCTTCGGGTTTCATTAATGGTATCTCTCAGGCTTTTTTTAATAGTGCTTAACAATTGCTGTTGCTTATCGGTATTCTCTAATTTTAAGGCTTCTATCGTGAGTTTTAAACCGGTTAAGTGTTGACCTAAACCATCGTGAAGATCAAAAGCAATTCGTTTTCGCTCGTTTTCTTGTCCGTGAATAATAGCTTGAGATTCGTTACGTTGGCTGTCAATTTCTTCTTCAAATCGTTGGGAGATATTTATAAAGCTTCCTATATAGCTCAAAGTTTTATCCGCGGTATTATAGACAGGGATCAAGCTTAAATTCATCCATATTAACTGCCCTTCCTTTGTTTGTAATTGTAGTTCACCATGCCATAATTCTCCGTCTCTCATGGTTTCCCACATGTTTTTGAAAAATGATGAAGGATGGATTGCACTTGCTAGATCTGCAATTCGTTTTCCGAAAAAGGCATCTTTTGAATAGCCCGTGAGTTTGGAAAAGTTTGAATTTGCCAAGGTGATAATTCCTAAAGTATCCAACCGTACCATATAAGTGAAGTTTATAAAGGCATCTTGTAGGTACCTGTAATTATTTAATGTGATGCCTTGTCTTTTATTTTTTTGTTTTAGAGCCCTGTTTTTCTGTTTTAAAAATTGAGTTTTTGAGTTTAAATCAACGGCTATTTGTTGGTTTTTTTTAAGTGAAGGACTAAATAGTTTCCAATAGGAAGTACTAAAAAGAAGCAAGAGTAGTAAGGGAGTCAGGATGTCTAAAGCAAGTGCTTCTCTCTCGCTGTTTACAAGGTGTTCTTTCAATGCTTTTAGCAGGGCATCACTCCTTATTTTATACTGATTTATAACAGGTAAAGCTACTGTGTTTTCTGTAAGGGCGGATGTGTTTTTACGTAGGGATGCTTTTGTATTGGTTTTTAATGCCTCTAACAAGGTAGGGATAATCGCAGTATTTGATAGTTGGAGTTCTGTAATTTGAATTTCTAAGAGCGCTGTTGTTTTTTGTGCATAAGAAAAAAAAGAGAAACCTTTGTTTAGTTGCTGATTGTTAATGGTGTGTGTGTCGTTGAATCCAGTGCTTTGGATTAAAAAATAGTGGTCTTCAATAATTTGTATGGATAATTTTGATATATTTATCTCCTTATTAAGTTGTTTAGATTGCCATAAGCTTAGCGTGAAACTAGTGATAACTAGGATTCCAAGAATAAAATAAGCCCTAAGAAATGAAGTTTTTGACATAAGATATAAATAAAACTTAGTAAAAATACGAATAAACACTTATATAACTACGTATTTATGCATAAAAATGAAATTTTAAAAGAATTATTACGTAAGAAAGGCATTGGGCCATCAGGAAGTAAACACCTTGATTTGAGCCAAACCATGTTGTTGAGAGAATTATTGTTTGACAGCAGTTTAGAAATTATTACCCAAGCTACAATGCTTACGGCTTTATTAACGCTTGATGCGAATACAGAGGAGGCGGTATTGATAGCGAGGATTAAAGAACGAAGATCGCAGCTGCCAAAGGAATTGCAAAACATATTATATCCAACGGAATATAAGGAGTTTGTAGGGATTATTCAACAGGTAATTGCAGGGGAAGATTTGTCTAAAAAAGATGCGCATGATGGAGTTAGCTATTTATTTGAGGAAGAGGTTCCAGCCTATTTAAAGGCTGTTTTTTTAGAAGCGCAGCGTTTAAAAAGAGAAACATTCCAAGAGAATCTCGTGTTTTTAAACTCTTTTTGGGAACATTCTACAAGACAAAGCACGGACTTTCCTGTGCTTATTGATATTTGTAATAATTATGATGGTTGGCAACGGGTTCAAAATTATTCCGTTTTTGTAGCACAACTATTAGCAATCATGGGATTTCCGACGGTGTTACATGGAGCTGTATGTGTAGCTCCAAAATTTGGATTTACCAATTATACCTTGTTAAAAGCATTGGGCTATCCAAGTGATAATTCTCTGTCAGAAGCCGTTGCATATCTACAGGAAGTGGGCTGGGCTTATGTAAATAATACGGAGTTTAGCCCTGAAATTAATGCGTTTAATTTCCTGCGAGAGCAGATGGTAAAGCGCCCCTTTATCGCGACTTTTGAAAAAATACTCCATCCAATACATGCGACGGATGCGACCTATGGGGTTGTTGGATATACCCATAAGAAATATAAAATGACCATGGCTAAATTAGTGAACGCACAGGGCAAAACAAAAAAAGCATTAGTGATCAAAGGAGAAGAAGGTTCTCCGCAATTGTCTCTTGATAAGACAACAGAATACGCCTTGATACAAGAGGGTCTTATTTTGGAAAAAACCATAAGTCCAGCGGAGTTGGGTATCGAAATTCCTGAAAAAATCACTTTGGATCCTCCGTCTGCAAGCACCATAATTAATACCGTAAAAAAGGCATTGGAAGGGAACAATATATATGTTCGGAATAAAATTATTTACAATGCCATGGCTTATTGTGTGATGTTAGGGTTTGATACACCGTCTCTTAAAGATTTTAATGCAGGTTTTGATCAAATTAAATTAGATACGAACTCATTTTAATTTCTGAAAACTCCTGTAATTTTTAGTTTTTTACAGGAATCGTAAAATTACTTCGGTGTTTTTGTAAATACTTGATTTTAAGGGGTTTATTTTTACGTAATTAGTTACGTATTTTTACTTAGTTTAGCAATAGGTAAAAATACGGAGCTATGGAGAAAATTTTAGTGATAGGAAATGGAATGGTTGGTTATAAATTTTGCGAGAAATTTATAGAAAAAGGAGGGCTGCAATCTTTTCGTTTAACTGTTTTTGGGGAAGAGAATAAAAGAGCTTATGACAGAGTGCATCTCTCTAGTTATTTTACAAATCCAGATTTTAATTCCCTTGCCTTATCTTCAAAAAACTGGTATCAAGATCAGGGTGTTGAATTAATCTTGAACGATAAAATTATAGCAGTTGATTGTACAAAAAAACAAGTTACTTCACAAAGTGGTCTTATTCGAGACTTTGACAAACTCATTATAGCTACAGGTTCCAGTTGCTTTATGCCTCCGATTAAAGGCATGGATAAGAAGGGGGTTTTTGCGTATCGAACGATTGATGATTTGGATGCGATTATCACCTATAGTAAAACATGTAAAACGGCTGCTGTATTAGGAGGAGGACTTTTGGGGCTGGAAGCTGCTAAAGCCATAAAAGACTTGAATTTAGAAGCACATGTTGTAGAATTTGCACCACGTCTAATGCCTAGGCAATTAGATGATTCTGGTGCCACACTCCTGCGAGAAAAAATTGAAGAGAGTGGTGTTCAGATTCACCTCGGTAAAAGCACCAAAGAAATTAGTGGAAATGGATGTATTGAAGGCTTGTCTTTTAAGGACGATACGTTTTTAGAAGTGGACATGTTGGTGGTTTCTGCTGGCATACGTCCCAACGATATGTTAGGGAAAGCAATGGGTTTAACACTTGGTGACCGTGGAGGAATTGTAGTTGATAATACCTTAGAAACCTCAGTGAAAGATGTTTTTGCGATAGGCGAGGTAGCATTGTTCAATAATATGATTTTTGGATTAGTTGCTCCAGGTTATGATATGGCAGAAGTATTGGCTCATAATTTAGTGTCGGAGAAGCAACAGTTTTTTACCGCACCTGATATGTCTACTAAATTAAAGTTGATAGGGACCGAAGTAGGGAGTTTTGGAGATGCTTTAAGTGAAAAACAAGGAGAGAGCTATCCAATTATTTATCAAGATAACTTAAAGGGAATTTACAAACGTATTAATATCTGTAAAAAAGAGAACATACTGCTTGGTGGTGTCCTTGTAGGGGATACATCTTCCTATGGGATGCTTTTGCAAATGACTTTGAATAAAATGAAATTGCCAGAAAACCCCTCTTCTCTAATTACGCCTGCCACAACGGAAGGTGGTACAGGCATGAGTGTAGCTGACTTACCTGGAGATGCCTTGATCTGTTCTTGTGAAAATATCACAAAGGAGGCTATTTGCAATCCTATAAAAGAAGGAACTGCAGTTTCATTAAATGATATTAAAAAATGCACAAAGGCAGGAACGGGATGTGGTGGTTGTATTCCTATGATTAATGATTTAATAGAGGACACCTTACAGTCTTTAGGGAAGGATGTTAAAAAATATATTTGTGAACATTTTACCTATACCCGTCAAGAACTGTATTCTTTAATACAGGTAAAATCGTACAAGTCTTATGACATTGTTTTAGAGAATCTAGGGACAGGAAGTGGATGTGAAACGTGTAAACCTCTCGTAGTTTCTTTGCTTGCTAGTATTTGGAATGATCTTATTCTAGACAATAATAATGATACTGCTCAAGACACCAACGATCGGTTTTTAGCCAATATTCAACGCGGTGGAACTTATTCTGTTGTTCCTAGAATCCCGGGAGGAGAAATCACCCCAGATAAACTAATTGTAATTGGTCAGGTAGCAAAAAAATACGATTTGTATACAAAAATTACTGGAGGGCAACGGATAGATATGTTTGGTGCAACTCTAAGCGATTTACCAATGATATGGGAAGCATTAATAGCAGCTGGTTTTGAAAGTGGGCATGCCTATGGGAAATCTATGCGAACCGTAAAAAGTTGTGTAGGATCTAGCTGGTGTAGGTATGGAGTCCAAGATGCTGTTGGTTTTGCGATAGAAATTGAACATCGCTATAAAGGGATACGTTCTCCGCATAAATTAAAATCTGCCGTCTCAGGATGTGTCAGAGAATGTGCAGAGGCACAATGTAAAGACTTTGGAATTATAGCAACGGAAAAAGGATGGAATCTCTATGTATGTGGAAACGGAGGTGCAAAACCTCAACACGGAAGTTTACTTGCCGTAGATCTTGATAGAGCCACATGCATACGTTATATAGACCGTTTTTTAATGTTCTATATAAAAACAGCGGAACCTTTGATGAGAACTTCCAAATGGATACACACCCTTTCTGGGGGGATTGCGTATTTAAAAGAAGTGGTAATAGCTGATTCTTTAGGTATTTGTGACGATTTAGAAATTCAAATGCAACAGCATGTAGATAGTTATATCTGTGAATGGAAAGACGTGGTAGAGACACCAAGTAAGCGTGATAAGTTTGCGCATTTTGTTAATAGCAGTCAGGCAGATAGTACGATTGAATTTGTTCCAATGCGGGATATGAAAATGCCAAAACCTTGGGAATCATGATTGCTGTAGTAGAAATGACTTGTAGATGTTCTTGGAATAAACAGCGTCGCCTCTCGAAAGCATGTCAGGTACTTTTGGAAGTACGTATCAATAATATAAAAAAATAATAGATGAAAAATTGGATTAAAGTAGCATTAGTAAGTGACATCCCTAAAAACGGGGGAGCCTGTGTAAAGGTAGCGGATTTACAGATAGCAATTTTTAATTTCTCGAAGGAGAATGCCTGGTTTGCAACACAGAATCTATGTCCTCATAAAAAAGAAATGGTGTTGTCTCGAGGACTTATAGGGAGTGATCAGAACAGACCTAAAGTAGCCTGTCCTTTTCATAAAAAAACATTTTCTCTGGAGGATGGTTCTTGCTTGAGTGGAGAGGATTATACACTTAAAACATATCCTATAAAAATTGAGAACGAAATGGTTTTTGTTGAGGTGTAAGAATCAAGACGTTGGGTTTCTTGACGTTGTGGATGTCACCATTCACTAATCACCAATAAACAATGACCATTCATCATAAAAAAAAACTATGAAAATAAAAAATACAGTACCAGCAATTTCCATCAAGCTATGGGATTTTAAATCACCTCAAATGAGGGCTTTTCACTTCTCATGGTTTGCCTTTTTTTTATGTTTTTTCGGATGGTTTTCCTTTCCTGCACTGTCTAAATGGGTGATTGATGATTTAGGAATTACTGTCAGTCAATTTGTGACTACTTCTCAATGGGCTGTCGGATCTACCATTATCATGCGCTTGTTAATAGGTGTCTTAGCGAATAAATTTGGACCGCGAAGAACCTATGCTTGGCTCCTAATACTGGGAGCTATCCCTGTTTTTTTATCAGCATTTATTCAAAACTATGAGCAATTATTAGTGGTTCGAATCTTTGTTGGTGCGATTGGGGCTTCCTTTGTCTTAACACAAGTGCATACGTCTTTAATGTTTGCTCCAAATATCGTAGGGACGGCAAATGCAACCACAGCAGGTTGGGGAAATCTAGGAGGTGGTGTCACACAGCAAATAATGCCATTATTATTGGTTGGTTTTGCCTTTTTTATGCCTGAAGAATTGGCATGGCGCTATGCGATGGCAGTACCCAGCTTTTTTATGGTTATTATGGGGTTCTTGTATTATAAGTACACGCAAGATACTCCTACAGGGAATTTCAAACCATTAGATAAAAAGGACACGTTTACACTAAAACCGCTATTAATAGCAGTGAAGGATTATCGTGTGGTATTGC
Source organism: Flavobacteriaceae bacterium (assembly GCA_965224465.1). Classification (GTDB taxonomy): domain Bacteria; phylum Bacteroidota; class Bacteroidia; order Flavobacteriales; family Flavobacteriaceae. The sequence continues at coordinate 149,956 of OZ245049.1, forward strand.
TTTTTATTATTTATGGTGCTTGTTTTGGAATTGAACTTATTGTGAATTCTAACATCGCTTTGTATTTGATCAACGATATAAACATCACACCGATATTAGCAGCGAGTATTGCCTCCATTTTTGGTTTAATGAATCTCTTTGCGCGTACTTTAGGAGGCTATTACGGGGATAAATTCGGAAAAAAATCTGGTTTAAATGGACGTGTAAAATGGCTGTTCACCACTTTGTTTGTGGAAGGATGTGTACTGCTGGTATTTGCTCAGTTTCATAGCATTACAGCGTTGGTTCCCATACTCATCGTCTTTAGCTTATTTGTTCAAATGGCGGAAGGTGCTACCTTTTCTATTGTGCCATTTGTAAATAAAAAATTGACAAGTGTTATTGCTGGAATTGTTGGAGCAGGAGGGAATACAGGTGCCGTTTTAGGCTTGTTTTTGTTTAAAATAGAGGGCTTTAGTTGGTCGTATGCTTTCATGACTTTAGGAGTGCTCGTACTAGGGGTCTCTTTTCTTTCTTTGTTGATAAAATTCAGTCCTTCGGAAGATGAGAATGCAGAGAAAGAGCTAGTGAAAATCCGTAAAATTCATAAAGAATTACAATTGAATTGATTTAGATAGTTGTCTAAATTAATAAAAAATGAATATATTTAAATACTTTAAATCATTGGAAAACTGTGTTTTTAACCACTGTTATATTCCATAAAGGTTTAAAAACAAGAAAAAAAGCTATGAATTCATATACAAAATCAATTTGTTCGTATTGCGGTGTCGGTTGCGGGGTGCTGATCAAGAGCAATGAGCATACCAATGAGATTGATTTAATTGGGGATACTACGCATCCTGTAAATAAAGGCATGCTTTGTTCTAAGGGGAGGAATCTCCACCATACGGTGATGGATACCAGCGATCGTTTATTGCAGCCTCAAATGAGATGGAATCGGGAATCGCCTTTGGAAGAAGTGAGTTGGGATACGGCTTTAGAACGTGCTGCAGGCGTATTTAAAGGGCTGATAAATAATTACGGCCCCGATGCTGTTGGCTTTTATGTGTCGGGTCAATTATTGACGGAAGAATATTATATAGTAAATAAGCTTGTAAAAGGATTTCTTAAAACCAATAATATAGATACGAATTCGCGTTTATGTATGAGCTCTGCGGTGGTTGCTTATAAAAAAACATTGGGAGAAGACAGTGTGCCTATTTGTTATGATGATATAGAATTGGCAGATTGTTTTTTTATTGCGGGTGCTAACCCTGCCTGGTGTCACCCGATATTATTCCGCCGTTTGGAAGCACATAAACAGTCCAATCCTGACGTTAAAATAGTTGTGGTAGATCCAAGAGAAACAGCTTCGGCGAGTATTGCAGATTTACATTTGCAAATTAATCCGGGTACAGATGTGTATCTCTACAATGCAATTGCTAAATGTTTGATAGAAACAGATCAGATAGATGCCTCATTTATAACGGATCATGTAGACGGATTTGAAGCGTTAAAAAAACAAGTATTCCAATATAGTGTAGAAGAAATAGCTGAAATATGTGGCGTTTCCAAGGATGATATTCAGCTTGCAGCGTCTTGGATTGGTGAAGCTACGGGCTTTATCTCTATGTGGACTATGGGACTCAATCAGAGTTCTATCGGAGTCAATAAAAATGTAGCCTTGATAAACCTGTCACTTATCACTGGGAAAATAGGGAAACCAGGGAATGGTCCTTTCTCCTTAACCGGACAACCGAATGCGATGGGCGGTAGGGAAGTGGGTGGATTGAGTTCGATGTTGGCGGTTCATAAAAGTTATGAAAATCCCATACATGTGGATGAAGTAGCTCGTTTTTGGAATGTTAGTGGACTTTCTACAAAACAAGGCTTGACGGCAACAGAGATGTTTGACGCTCTTTTTGAAGGAAAATTAAAAGCAATATGGATTATTTGTACCAACCCTACAGTGAGTTTACCCGATGCAAGAAAAATTGAGGCCGCTTTAAGAAAGGCTAAATTTGTGATTGTTCAAGACATTTCTAATGCTTCTACAACAGTGCATTATGCAGATTTGGTACTCCCCGCAGCTGGATACATGGAGAAGACAGGGACAATGACCAATTCGGAAAGACGGGTGAACTTAGTACAAAAAATTATTGATCCCCCAGGGAATGCACTTCCTGATGCCGAAATACTTTGGAAATTTGCAGCAAAAATGGGTTGGGAAAAACAGTTTCCTTATCAGAACTATGAAGAAATTTATGAGGAGTATAAAAAAATGACCCATGGGACTAACATGGACGTTTCAGGGATTAGCTATGATGTTTTAAGAACGCAAGGAGGCGTACAATGGCCGTATACTTCGGAGAAAATGAAAAGTACGAAGCGTTTGTTTGAAAACAACACCTTTTATACGGATTCAGGCAACGCAGCTGTTTACGGAGTAGACCCACAATTACAGTCGGAGCCGCTTTCGGAAAATTATCCCTTTATTTTGTTGACAGGCCGCGTACGTGACCAATGGCATACAATGACGCGTACCAATAAAGTAAGTGCATTGAATAAGCATGCGCCTCAACCATTTGTAGAGATACATCCTTCTGATGCCAAAGTGTTAGAGATTGAAGAAGACGATTTAGTAGAGGTTATTGGAAAAAGAGGGAATGTCAAATTGAAAGCACGTATTTGTTATACCATTAAAAAAGGAGTGCTCTTTATTCCCATGCATTGGGGAAAATTATTTCAAAACGATTTGGGAAGGGCAAATAATATGACTTCTGTTATATTGGATAGAGAATCGAAGCAGCCAGATTATAAATATGCCGCCGTACAGTTGTTTAAGCATCGCCCTAAAGCCAAAAGAATAATTGTGATTGGTGCAGGAGCAGGAGCTACCCAATTTGTAAAATCATATAGGGCTTTAGGGGATACTTCTAGCAGTATCGATGTGTTTAGTAAAGAAATGCATCCCTTTTACAATCGTGTGTTATTACCACATTACCTAACAGGAGAGAAAACATGGGAGGATTTAGAAAAGTTAAGAGAGCAAGATTTTAAACGATTGGGGATTACCGTTCATATAGGTGTATCTATTGATCTTATTGATAAAAAAAAGAAATTTGTAATAGATTCTACAGGGAAAACACATCTGTATGATACTTTAATCGTTGCCACTGGAAGTCGTGCTTTTGTCCCTCCAAATTTCCCAAAGGAAGCAGCTAATTTTATCACCATTCGACAACGAGGGAATATAGAGTTGATTCAAGAGCGCCTTCAACCCAATAATGATGTTGTAATTATTGGTGGAGGACTCTTAGGGCTTGAAATGGCTGATGCACTCCTTTCTATTGGAATGCAAGTGCATGTAATTCAGATTGATGAACGCTTGATGGGGCTTCAGTTAGATAAGCAATCGAGTAAATTATTGAAGCGAAAAATACTAGCCAAAGGCATACATTTATATATGAATGATGAGGTATTGGCTTTTAATGGGGCTCCTGAAATCACCTCTGTAACCTTGAGGAGTGGACAGAAATTAGAGTGTCATTTAGTGATTACAGCGATCGGAACTAGACCCAATATCGAACTATTGAAAGCAGCAGATATTGAATGCAATAGAGGTGTATTGGTAAATCAATATTTACAAAGTAGTGATAAGGATATCTATTGTATTGGTGAAATAGCAGAACTAAACGGAACGCTTTGGGGGATTACAGCAGCTGCGGAGGAGCAGGCAAAAGTGTTGTCTAAAGTTATTTATGGAGACCCGCATGCCTATTACAAAGGCAGTGTTTTTATGAATATATTAAAAGCAAAGGATGTGCATATCTGTTCTATAGGACTTGTAGATCCTCCAGATCCAGAAGATAAAGACTATCAAATTATAAAAATGGAAGATTTGAGTAGACAGTATTATAAAAAATGTGTGGTCTATAAAAATAAACTAGTAGGTGCTGTTTTAGTAGGGGATCGTACCGAATTCTTATCCTTTAAAGAATTAATTGAAAACAGTGCTGAACTCAATGATGTCCGTGATACTTTACTGCGTCCTAATGGTCTTAAAAAGGAACCTTTAAAAGGGAAGTTGATATGCTCTTGCGCCAATGTAGGTCATCTGAATATAGAAGAAATAATAAATAAGACAAAAAATTGTACCCTTGACCAAGTGATGAAACATACGGGTGCAGGAACAGGATGTGGAAGTTGTAAACCAGAAATTATAGCATTACTAATGATTAAAAAGCAAGAGAATGGAAATAGAGTATCTTAGAATTCCTTCCTTTGCAGGAAGGTTTAACGTAGGTAAATTAAAGCGAATAATGGCCATTGCTTTTAACGTTGGCATTGAGGATGTATTTGTAGGGAATCGTCAAGAACTGATACTCCCTTTAGGAAAGGATCTCGTGAATTTGGTGAAGGAAAAATTAAAAAATGAAGGAATTGATGCTGTACATCGTAAGAATCGTTCTGTAGAAAATCACGTGATTACTTCCTTGCCGTCTCTTCATGTTTTTTCGTCAAAAAAATGGATACACACAGGAACATATACCTCTATTTATAAGCAGATGAAAAAATATTCTCCTCTTAAGATAGGTATTATTGATGCGACACAGCACCTGACGCCTGTGTTAATGAATCAACTAAATTTTATAGCCTCAGATGCCGTAGATTATTGGTATTTATATACCTGCTTCGACTCCAAAGATAGTCCGTTTTTATGGCCTGTATTGATCGATTCAAAATATATAGCAATGCTAATTAAAGAGATCGAAGTTTATTATGAAAAGCAAGAAGGTGTTGTTTTGAATGATGAATTGGTAGAAACTATCAATTCTAAGATGCGTTATAATTATAAGGGGTTTTCAAAAATACCGCTATTGCCAACACAGGAAATGCCTTGTTATGATGTTTTTACAAAATACAGCGAAAAGTACTGGCTAGGACTTACCTGTAAAGAGAATAAATTTAGTACAGCCCTTGTAGATTACCTAACAACCTTGTGTAAAGAACAGGATATATCTAATATATATGTCACTACTTGGGGATCCTTACTTGTTCGGAGTATTCTTCCTGTGAATAAACCTAGTTGGAATCGGTTTTTAGGAACCTATGATATCATAACAGGGCATGCGTATTATGAATTAAATTGGATCATGCAGGGAGCCATTCCTAAATTTCAATATTACAAGGATAAATTAGTTAAGTATTTTTATAAAAACAAAATACGTTGTACTGGGGTTACCCTTGGTTTTTTTTATGGAAAACAAGATGCTTTTCCAATGATAGCCATAAAAATTGTTCTGGTAAGTAGGCTTTTAAGAATTGATTATTTTGAAATATACATTCCGAAAGACTTACAGGTAAATAATAGGCGTTATCGCCGCCATAGCAGTCGTTTGAGTTTTATGGAACTCAAGAAAAATGTACTCGATATTATTCGTGCATTTCAAACAAAACACAGCATTTCACTGCCAGAAAAAACAAAAGAAAACACTACAAATACCGAGCAATTGTTACATCAGTGTTCGGTCTGTTTTACCTTGTACGAACATCGGGGAGCAGCTACAGATAGTTTCCAGTTGATCGCATTTTCTAAACTCCCAGAATCGTATTGTTGCGCCGTCTGTGGTGGTAGTAAAGATAATTACAAGAAAATTCCAGCGTCATTATTGGATGCTTAATGTTTGATAAAACAATTCCACTTTTAAACCGTCACTTGGATAGGTGTTTGGTATAATACCAACTACAATCCAAAATGACAGATGTAAATTGTTTGTTCTATGTTCTAGCGTTGTTGAAAAACAGAACGATTGTAAAGATATAGGGGAACTCAAAAAAGTCTACCTGTTTAGAGGAAGAGAACCTCCTTCCTATTGGTTGCAACGAATAAAAGCAGGTGCTAATAATCGAACCCACGTAATGGGAAATGCATGTCAAAATACTGCTGACCAATGCTTATCCGTATCTAAAAACGGTAGAAACCAATTCCTATGAAAGAGCTTGAGAGCAAATGACCTAAAAACAGGTGATATCTATAAAGACCTTTGTTGATAGCCTCTTAATTAATTACACACGCAATCTCTATAGTATTATCTTTTGAGCCTGTATAGTCAACAGGATGTTCATGGCTGGGCGCTACGCACCGCACGAACACTTAGTTATTGCCTATAGTTTTTATCCATTGAATTCATAATAATTAAATTTATAAATCCAACAATTATTTATAAACTCTAACGTAAAATTACCTCCATAACAATCACCTGGACTACCTATTAAATTCCCATATAATTTATAATTCCCATTTTCTTTTTTTAATGCATAAATTGAAATTGTTTCTAAAAACCCATTATATAAGTAACTTACTATTTGTCCATTTTCTATTAACGAAACGACTGTTCCTAGCATTTCATGACTAGAATCTGTATATTCACTTAATACAAGTTTTACGTTTTCGTTATTGACATAATGTTTTTGTGTAAATTTTATTGTTCTTTCTATATTCTCACCAAACAAATCACTACTAGCTATTCCACAAGATATCATTTCATCAATTTTCACTCTGTTTTTATAATTCAATTTTAGTTTAGTCTCTTTCAAGTTTGGCCTTATAGAATCAATTTTCCTAGAACCGTAGCTACCGTATATGTTATCCCAATTTTGGTCAATTAATTCAATTTGTTTTGAGCAATTATTTTTTCTTAAATCATAGATTCTATTAAAATAGATATAACCAACCTTACCTAAATTAGTTTTAATTAGCCACCATTTATCGTTTTTTTCTTGTGGAAAACGAAATTTAAATTCTTCATTTTTTTCTATTCTTCCAATTGTTTGACTTGACGAACTATTGTTTTGTCTGATATTAACATATCCATCAGAATCATTAATTATACCTGTTCCAATATGTCCATATTTAGGAAATTCAATGTTTTGGGCCATCGAATTTAAACTAAAAAAGAATATTGTAATAATATATGTTATTTTATACATAGGTTTTTCTAATTGTAGGTAACGATTAGCTAAGCACAGTGCGGTTTTAATATCTTCGAACCTCCCTGTGGCAATTAGCCAAAGCATTTTATTTTGTTTTTACTTTTTAATCATAAAGCCAAATCAAAAGATTTACCTTCTGTGAGACTTTGTGTTGGCAGTCTTCGTTAAAAGTACTGAACTTCGACTTAGAAAACAAACCCGTATTGAGTTTAGGTGCTGTTATCACGCGTTTTCTTTCGCTATGTTTACCGAATAGGATTTTTCAGCATTAAGTCCGAAAAAGTCAAAAACCTCCTTTTTAATCAACTTGTTTTTCGGATTTCTCAAATCATCTTCACGTTGATATATTTTGTCATTCCAATATGGTAGGTTTGAGTTTTCTGCAATTACCTTTTCTAAAGTCGACTTATTAAAATTAAGACCAGCTCCAATTGATTCGTTTCTGTGTGGATTGAATTTTAAACTATCCCAATCATTTTTTGATTCTGGATTTGGAATTTCAATGTACTTATAAAACTTATCTCTATGGGTTTCTTTGTAAATTAGACCATATTGCAAGTAAACTGTTTTAATATCTATATGAGAGATACTGCGAGCATAAGAAATTGGAAATTCAATTTCCCAATCTTCAAGAGGTAAGTTTCCAATTACTTCATAATCTCCATAAAAAAGTGCATTGTCCATTATGTACTGTGATGGTAAATACTTCAAAGTCTTAATTTTCTCTAATTCTACTTTTTTTGAGTTTGCAATAATGTGATAAACTTTTATAACCAAAGGTTGTGTCATTAATTGAGCTAAACCATAATTTTTCTTTTCTTTAAAACTTGGTTCTTTTCTTGTTTTTCGGATATCGGCTATTAAGCGACCAAAACCATAGTTTCTTCTGTCAACTTTGAAAGTAAAGAAATCTCCTTCTTTTAGTTTTATTCTTTTTCTTTTTTTATTGGCGAACTCTTCCAAATCTTCCAAATCTTTCAAATCTTGCTGTGTTGTTTTACTTATAAAACTCTCAATCCAAATAGGCAAATCGTTTATACTATTGAATTTGGTGTTTTCAAAAAAAGTAGAGTAGAAGGTCTGTTCTGTCGTATAATTCCCAACAGTAACTCCGCTAACATCAAAATTAAAATATGCTCCAATCCCGTTTCTAGAATCTAATGAAGAGTAATTCACTTTTTTTGGTTTTCCTCTGCTCGTTTTTGGTAAAAGCATTGTACGGTTATCAGTTTCTTCGTCCAGTTGGATTTCTCTGTATAGGTTATCATTTATACTTATCTTTTTCCTAATTGTATTACCATCGAAGTAAATCGATACCTCTTCTGTTATTTGAAATTTGTCCCAACTTTCAGGAACTATTTCAAGTCCTAAGTACTTTCTTTGTTCATTGGTTAATTCAAATTTCATAGTTCTTCAAATGTATGGTAACGTCTAGTATAAGAAACGTAGGGCAATAAATAAGCACTATCGTTTCGGTTTATTACTTAGCTAAATATAAATATTTTGCTTTTATTTTTCTCCTAAATGCCAAATTTTATATTTAGCGGACTTTGTTAATACACACAGACCTTCGAGTTTAGCACAAACGCCCTATGTTTTTTATACATTGTGTGTGCCCAGCATGGGCATCTTTTAACTACGGAAAGGTAGTTAATTAATCTAGAGGGTGCAAGTCCCTTATGTGCAGGAGTAACGTTCTGAAACATTAGTAAGTCGCAAGGGTGAAAACCGTGAGGTTTTATCTGAAGATTATTTGCGATTGAGGAATGAGTAAATACCCTACAAAGCTCGGTACTGACGAACAGAAACCGTATACAGAGGTATAATTACTTGGGTAAGTAAACACATCATTGCAACGCCCAAAAGAATACTAAAAGGGTAGTTATGTAGATACGGCAGTGATTGAGTGAACTGTAGCGAAGTGGAACTCAAGAACACCTCTAAAAAATAAAAAGGAGGTGAATAAAGAAGATGTCATTACCTGGGGAGGTCTCCAAAGCCAGGAGTTGGTTCTATGGAGAAGTCAGCAGACGTCATAGTACCTATGGGAAACGAGTTGAGGAAAGACCTCAGATGGTCTCACAAATAGGGAAGGACAGAACATTAAATTACGTTGAAATTCAATTAGGATGCCTAGCTAGCCTAGTTTTAAACCAACAGGAGTACCCGAATTATTTAACCTATGATTGACAAAGTACTAGAAGCTACCAACCTTTTTAAAGCAGCACGTCAAGTGAAGCGAAATAAAGGAGCTAGCGGAGTTGATGGTATGAACCATCCGAGAAGAAATATTCCTAAGAAAGACTATTTATCTTCGGATGCTCTATGTGACCGATTTAAATAAATAAAACCGTCACATAAAAGTAACGGAACTTTCAACTTATATAGTTGAAAACCGTTCAGACATACTAACAACGATCCGTAAGAATAGCTATGTTCCAAACTCAATCTTAGGAGTAAGCATTCCAAAAGGCAAGGGTAAAACCAGACTTTTAGGAATCCCAACAGTAGTAGATAGATGGCTACAGCAAGCGGTAAGCCAACAATTAATGGTTCAGTTCGAATTTGATTTTGAGCCACTTAGTTTTGGGTTATTCACAGCTTTTTATTTTAGGGAGTTCATGAGCTCCCGTTGGTCGGTTTAGACCACAAAAGAACATTCAAAAAGCAGTACTACAAGCTCAACAGTATATCAATAATGGTTACCAAGATATTGTAGATATTGACCTTAAAGGGTTCTTTGATGAAGTGGACCATTGTATCCTACTACAACTTATTTACCACAGGGTAAAATGTCCAACAACCATGCGTTTAATCCGAAAATGGCTTAGAGTTCCTATTTTAATAAATGGGAAACTTCAAAAGCGTAGAAAAGGAATCCCGCAAGGAAGCCCAATTAGTCCCTTACTATCTAACATAATGTTAGACGTCTTGGATAAAGAAATGAAAAGAATGGGTTTACGGTACGTCCGCTACGCAGATGATTTTAGCATTTACGCAAAGACCAAACGTGAGGCGAAACAAATAGGGAATACGTTGTTTGTCTTCTTAAAAGACAAATTAAAACTACCTATAAATAAAGCCAAAAGTGGCATTCGTAGACCCGTAAACTTTGAGTTACTAGGACATGGCTTTGTGCCAGTCTACAAAAAGGGAGTAAAAGGACAATATATACTAGTAGTAGCAAAGAAAAGTTGGGCAAAGTTTAAGCGTAACCTAAAGAGTATTACCAAGAAAACCAAACCAATGTCATTGTCGGAACGTTTAGAACGGCTTAATCAAGTCTGCCGAGGCTGGATGAATAATTACCGTTTAACCAACATCTATGCAAAAGTTAAAAAGCTAGATGAGTGGATAAGAAATCGGTTGCGATATTGTATTTGGCACGATTGGAAAAAACTCGAACGAAAACGTAAAAACCTAATCAGATTAGGAATAGAGAATGGACAAGCATACGCTTGGAGTAGAACCAGAATGGGAGGATGGGCAGTAGCCCAAAGTCCAATTTTAAAGACTACCATTACCAAATCTAGACTTGTACGAAAAGGGTATAAACCTTTGATAGATTACATTAATAATACGCAGACTTCAATTTTTTGAACCGCCGTATAGGTTCATGAGAATTAGAAGTATTTTTATACTTATAATTAGAGATGACCGAGCGAAGCTTTCGTACGTACGGTGGTGTGAGAGGCGCAGTGGCAACTATTCAGTTGTCACCCGTCTACTCGATTAGGTGTCTGGCTTTTCTTTCCGCAAACTTGCTAGCGTTGGCAGAAGACATACTCTTTGACAAGTTTTGGATTTAGCGGTTGGTTTTTTAGCGACTTGGCAATGTGTATGGCTTTGTGCGTTGGCTAATTCATTTCACTTAGTTTCCTGTTATTCCGTTTATAAATGTTTCCACAAATTCAACAATTTGTTTTAATATTTTATCTCCTAATTTTTTTCGTTTCAAAACAGACGGTTTTTCGCCTTCTATTAAATCCAACACTTCATCTCGCAAAGGTTCTCGTTCTGCGTAGAGATAGTTTTCTATTAGTTTCTGTGTTTTTTCTTCTGATAGATTTTCGTCTGTAGTTAGCTTTTTAAATGCTTTCTGCTGTTCCTCATTCCAAAATACTTCAAAGGCTTCTGGAATGTTGTCTGTATCTTCTATCGTTGGTAAATTTTCTTCTATAAACTGCTGAATTAACTCTCGTTTACTTCTTAGGTTTACTTCTGTATTCAATAAGTTAGAAATTTCCTGTTCGGTTTTGGTTGCGTCTTTTTGCGTGTCCGATTTTAGTTTCATTAATAACTGAATAATGTAATTCACATTTATTTCGTCTCGGTGAATTAACTCCAATTCAAAATCTACATCTTCTAAAATAGAAACTTTCTCAACAGCATTATCGCTTTTCACTTTTTGCCACAAATCCAAATACTTGCTTTTGTAATCTTCAAAAAGTTGTTCGGTCATTGCCAAATCTTCCCATTTAAAATCTGAAAAAGAGTTTAGTATGTTCCGAATACGCATTAATTGACGAAACGCCTTAATAAATGCCAACTCATCATCTTCTGAAACTAAAGCGTTAACGCTGTTTACTGTTGGAGTAATCTTGATTAATTCGATAAAAGCTTCATTAAATTTGTTTACATAATCAACATAAGGTTCCATTATAATTACTTCAATGGCTTCTTTATTACTAAACAATGTTATGGCTTCATCTGTAGCCTTTTTTAAGTTTCTAAAAACCACAATATTTCCTTGCGATTTTTGTTCGTTTAGTATTCTATTGGTTCGTGAATAGGCTTGTATTAATCCGTGATATTTTAAGTTTTTATCTACATACAATGTATTTAGCGGTGGACTGTCAAAACCTGTTAAAAACATATTTACCACTAATAAAATATCAACTTTACGTTCTTTTACTTTCTTAGAAATATCATTGTAATAATTATAAAACGACTGACTGTCTTTGGTAGAAAACTTAGTGCCAAACATTTTGTTGTAATGTCCAATATATTCGTCTAATTTTTCTCTACTATGCACGTTCATTCCATACAAAGCAGGAGATTCTTCTACAACCGAAACTTCTTCTGGAATAAATCCGTTGGCATCTGCATCCTCTTCATTGGCTACATAACTAAAAATGGTTGCAATTTTTAAGTTGTGTTTGCCTTCTTCTTTTTTCTTCTGAAATAAATCGTAGTATTTTATTAAGTTTTTAACACCACTTACACAAAACATTCCTGTAAACTCTTTTTGATGCGTTTTACGATTGTGATTGGCAATAATATAATCGGTAATTTTATCCAAACGCTTTTCACTATCCATTAACTCTTTAGTGTCAATGTCTTCTACTTCAATGTCAATTTCGGTAGCAGATTCTTTTCGTTTGTAACGACCTACATATTCTACCGAAAATTTGAGTACATTTTCATCTTTTATGGCATCTGTAATGACGTATTTATGCAAACACTCGCCAAATAGTTCTTTGGTAGTACGTTTTCCTAATTCATTTTTAACGGCATTGTCTTTAAATATAGGCGTTCCTGTAAAACCAAACATCTGGTTGTTATGGAAAAAGGCTTTTATTCTGTTGTGGGTTTCTCCAAATTGAGAACGGTGACACTCATCAAAAATAAATACAATTCGCTCATCTTGTAAAGCCTTCATTTTAGACAAATACTTGGCTTTGCTAATGGCTGTATTTAATTTTTGAATGGTGGTTACTATCAGTTTTGTATCGTCACCAAATTGTTTGACTAACGATTTTGTATTGTCTGTTCCATCAATACATCCTTTGCTAAAACTGTTAAACTCTTTGGTGGTTTGATAATCTAAATCTTTTCTATCTACCACAAAGACCACTTTTTTTACTTGTGGCATATTCATAATTATTTGGCTTGCCTTAAAAGAAGTTAAGGTTTTACCCGAACCTGTGGTATGCCAAATGTATGCGTTGTTGTTAGAGTTTTCTACTTGATTTACTAAGGTTTCTACTGCATAAAATTGATAGGGTCTAAGCACCATTAATATTTTGTGCGTTTCGTTTAGCACAATGTACTTGCTTATCATTTTTGAAATATGACAAGGCTCTAAAAAATCGCTTGTAAAACCGTTTATAATATTGGTTTGACGTTTATTGGCTGCATCTGTCCAAAAGAACGTTTGTTTAAAAGATTGATTTCTGTTATTGGCATAATACTTTGTATTTACACCATTACTAATTATGAATATTTGAACATATTGAAACAAAGCCGATTTTGCACCAAACGAATGCCGTTGATACCGATTTATTTGGTTAAAGGCTTCTTTCATTTCCAAGCCTCTACGCTTTAGTTCTATTTGTACCAATGGCAAACCATTGATTAGTAAAGTAACATCATAACGGTTTTTGTAACTACCTTCCATAGTAACTTGGTGCGTTACTTGAAACTGGTTTTGACACCAAAAGTCTGTGTTTAGAAACTCAAAATAGAGGTTATCGCCATTATCTCGCTCAATATGCTGTTTGGCGCGTAGGGTTTTGGCTTTTTCAAAAACAGAACCTTTGCTGAGCATATTTAAAACACGTTCAAATTCTTTGTCTGAAAACGTAATGTTATTGTGCTTTTCTAATTGTGTTTTTAGATTGACTACTAAAGCGTTTTCATCTTTAATAAGCACTTTTTCGTACTTCAATTGTTGCAATTGAGCCACTAATTGATTTTCTAATACTTGTTCTGGTTGTTTGCTCATAGTTAATTACGAATTTGAAATTATGAATTACGAATTGTTCGTTGGATACTTCCAATAATTTTCAATAATTCGTCTATATCTTTTAAAAGGCTTTCGCTTTGTTCTTTGCTTATATAATCTGTGTCTGTTAATAATCGTATCCAATAATGGGTTTCTCTGGCTTCTTTGTATGCAATGGTCAATTTGGCAAAAAAATCTTTTTTACTTTGTCCGCCAATGGCTTCTTCAATATTTGCACCTATAGAAGTTCCCGAACGTAATAATTGTTTACTCAATACAAATTCCTTTTTTTCTGTGCACAAGTATTGATACACTTTTACAATTCTCACTGCAAAAGCATAACTTTTTTCTTGTACTACATTCTCTTTTTTCATTCGTAATTCGTAATTAAAAATTCATAATTGATTACACAAACATTTTTTGCAACAAGCCTTTTTTGTAGGTTTTACTTTGTTCTATTTGCTGATTAACGGCATTTATTTTAGTATCTATTTTGCTTAGAAAATTGGCTATTTTGGTTTGTTCTTGGATTGAAGGGAGTGATACTTTTATTTTTAACAAATCCTTAGTGTAAATTGCGGCAACACTTGTTGTTCCTGTTGCTAATTGTCTGAGTTTTTGCAAACCAACTATTGAATTAAACCAATAATTCATATAAAAATTATTTTCAAATTTTATTCTCATTAAATTGGAGTTATAATAAGCCTTATCTAATTCATTTCTCCAAATAGAAACTTTTCCGACTAATTCCAATGTGTTACGAGTATTAAAGAAAAGATCTCCATATTTCACTAAATCTTTTTCATCAATTACTTCAGAATTATTAATGTATTGTATCTTTTTTAAAGAAATATCTCCTCTACTTAAATTTCCCATTTTAATTAGAGGATTATTAGTTATAGTATCTGAGTTTGTATAATTACCTCCTAATTTAAAATTGATTAATAGCTCCCCCAACTTCTTCACTTCCCAATCAGGAAAGTCTTTTCCATTCTCATTTTTAAACCGAATGTAATTAGGAATTACGACTGATGAATTACGAGTTGTAGCCTCTATTAATTCGTCATTACCCAATTCGTAATTCGTAATTGATTCATTCGTAATTGATTTTTCGCCAACGGCAAAAATCTTTTGCATCATTCCTTTTTTGTAACTTTCTAATGCGTTTTTCTTGTCTTGTAGTTGGCTTATTTTTTTGTCTACAATGCTAAAGAAATGGGCTATTTTTTGTTGTTCGGGTAGGGTTGGGAATGGTAAAGGGAGTTTAAGTAAGCTTTCATTTGTAATATTCATTCTATCAAACCTTGCACCATAATTTGCTATAGATTTTAAATACTTATGCCAAAATGTAGTTTCAAAATATTGTTCGAAAAATGTGAGGTTTCCATTATTAAATCTTAAAACAGTGTAGAGAGGAGACATAACACCTTGTTCAAGATTGTTTCTTTTTAAAGGTCCAACAGGAGCATTGTTAGATATTCTTGGGTTGTAAATAAAATCGTCAATTTCAGCAATATAATAATTGTTTAAATTAACACTATTTGCTATTTTTTTATCAAAATAATCTTCTTGGTTTATAATACCTTTTTTTGCCGAATTGGTAAGAACTAAAGAAACTGAAAAATCAGTATTCTTTTTAGTTATTCTTTGACCAATTTGTTCCAGTCTTTTCACTTCCCAAACCTCTTTAAATTCAGGAAATCGAACTTGTGGTATTTTGTTTAATTCGTAATTCATAATTTAAAATTCGTAATTAGTTGCGTGAGGGATAGTAGTGGCATCCTTTTTTGTTTTTTCGCAAAAAAGATATAACGGATAGCCCGACCCTTGGGGCACGCCCAAAATATTTGTTTGCTTATCCATCATTATTTTTTTTAGGGTTTACTTCTTTGTTGGTATTTTCTAAAAAGGTTTTAGCATTTATAGGGCTTACTACTTTTTTACCAGTTCTTGCTTCTAGTTCTAACTTGGCAACCTTGGCAACATTGCCACCTTGTTTTGCTACTGTTTTGCTTTCTGTAAAGTTTTTTGGGTTTACTGCTTCCGATATATCTTTGGTAGATGCTTCTGCTAGCATATTTAATATGAGCTCGGTATTGGTCATATTATCTCTTAGATTTTCTTTTTTTAAGCCTTTTAAAATTTTGTACTCTTTGGTGGTTTTACCTGCCCAACTTTGGGTTATTATATTGGTTAAAGTAGCAAATTGTACTCCTTCTTTTAAGCCTGTTTTTTTCCATTCATCTGTCAGTTCCTTACGTATTTCAATACTTTTTAAACGTTGGTTTATCCAATTTTCAGAATACCCTAATTCTAAGTATTGTTTTAAAGCTCTATCAATACTAAGTTCAGGGTCTTGTATTTCGTCTAGCCGTTCAGATGCTATTTGTGCCAACCAAAGCTTAAATGGCTCTGCTTTTGGTGATGGTATAGATTGTATGAGTCTAAATAGTTGTTTGGTATTAGCGACATCTGTTTTTCGCATTTTACCATCTTTAGCCAACATTTTCAAACCGTGACAATTCGTCACGGTTTCATTTCCTTCTGCTTTAAGTCTTTGCTTTAATTTTCTCCAATAGGCAGTTGGGTCTTTACTATCGGTTAATACCGTAATTACATCAACAATAGAAATAAACCAATCTTCTTTTTCTGTGTCCCAAATAGTCCTTACGCTACTGTCTTCAAATATTTTAATTTCGTTTTTCATCTTAAATATTTAAAAAGGTGTGTCAATATTCAGTTCTTTACATAATGCAATCAATTCTTTATCGGTTTCTTGCATACTGGTTTCTAATGTTTTTAAGGTGTTAGAAACTTGGGCAATATCAACTGGTTCTTCCTCTTCAAAAGTGTTTACATATCTTGGGATGTTTAAGTTGTAATCGTTTTCGGCTATTTCTGTTAAAGCGGCAACATAACTGTATTTATCCTTTGCGGTTCTTTCTGTATACGTAGTAATAAGGCTTTCAATATTTTTTGTAGAAAGGGTATTCTGTGTTTTTACTTTTTCAAAATGTTTACTGCTATCAATAAACAATATATCTTCTGGGTTTTCTCTACATTTTTTAAATACTAAAATACAGGTTGGTATGCTGGTGCCATAAAACAGATTGGCAGGTAAACCAATAACGGCATCTAAATAATTACGGTCTTCGATTAAGTATTTACGAATGTGTTGTTCTGCTCCACTTCTAAATAATGCTCCGTGAGGTAGTACAATTGCCATTGTTCCGTTTTCTGCCAAATGGTGAATCATATGTTGTACAAAGGCGTAATCGGCTTTAGACTTTGGTGCTAGTTTTCCGTATTGGCTAAAACGGTCATCACTTGTAAAAAGAGAATTTGCAGACCAATGTGCCGAAAATGGAGGATTGGCAACTATGGCTTCAAAACGTTCCTCTAAATGTTGTGGGTGTTCTAAAGTGTCTTCTTGTTTTATGTCGAATTTACGGTAATGAATATCGTGTAAAATCATATTCATTCTCGCCAAGTTGTAGGTAGTACGGTTTAGTTCTTGTCCGTAAAAATTGGTGACGCTTTCTACTTCTTTGGCAACACGCAGTAGGAGAGAACCCGAACCACAAGTGGGGTCGTAAACCGATTTTAGTTTGGTTTTTCCTTGGGTTACCAATTTAGCCAACACAATACTTACTTCTTGTGGTGTGTAAAATTCACCTGCTTTTTTTCCTGCTCCACTTGCAAACTGCCCGATTAAGTATTCGTAAGCATCTCCTAAAACATCAATTTCGGTATTTTCAATTTTGAAGTCTATCTTGTCTAAATGAGAAAGTACTTTTGCAATAATTTCGTTTCTTGTTTCTGGAGATTTCCCTAATTTGGTAGAGTTCAAATCCATATCTTCAAACAGATTGTCAAAATCTTCTTCACTTTCCGTTCCCATTGTACTGAGTTGGATATTGGTCAGAATCTTTTGTAAATCTTCTAAAATGAAGTTAGAAATACCTTCTACATCAGAATTTCCTCTTTTAGCAAGTTGGCTAAACAATTCGCTAGGTTTTAAGAAGTAACCTAGTTTCTCAACTGCTTCTTCTTTTATGGCTTTAATGTATTCTTGTCCGTTTTCGGAATCTTCTTTTATGTTGGTAAAAAGGATTCCGTCTGGTTTTAGAATTGTATTGGCATACAAGTTCATTTTTTCAGATAGATATTTGTAGAAAATAAAACCCAAAATGTAATCTCGAAACTCGTCCGCATTCATTTTTCCTCTAAGCGTATTGGCTATATTCCACAGTTGTTGTTCGAGTTGTTTTTTTTGGTCTTCACTCATTTATTTTAGTCTATTTTTTTAAGTTCACAAAGTACATATTTTTTGGCTAACGGAATGTAGAGCGTTGGCAAGAAATTACTCTTTTGATTTTTTGTGTTTTGGCTTTGAGCGTTGGCAAAAACCAAATGTGCAATTTGTGTGGTTGGCTTTTTTTTAGCTTGCACCTAACACTCATATATCATCAATAAACTTCCAAAACTTGACGTTATTTCCGTTATATCTATAATAGTTTCGGGGTATGTGTTGTTTTTTTGTTAAATATACTCAAAATTTTTTAAATTTTCAAGGGGTCCAACCATTTTTTATTGTTATTTCGATGGTCTTGATGTACATCTCTGAGGTTTTTGGAAAAGCATAGCTTAACACCAATTACAATCCAAAATGACAGATATAAATTGTTTGTTCTATGTTCTAGCGTTGTTGAAAAACAGAACGACTGTAAGATATAGAAACTCATAACAGTCTATCTGTTTAGTGGAAGTGGTCCACCTGCTTATTGGTTACAACGAATAAAAGCAGGTGCTAATAATCGAACCCACGTAATGGGAAATGCATGTCAAAATACTGCTGACCAATGCTTATCCGTATCGAAAAACGGTAGAAACCAATTCCTATGAAAGAGCTTGAGAGCAAATGACCTAAAAACAGGTGATATCTATAAAGATCTTTGTTGATAGCCTCTTAATTAATTGCACGCAATCTCTATAGTATTATCTTTTGAGCCGGTATAGTCAACAGGATGTTCATGTTGGGCGCTAGGTAGGTACCGCACGAACACTTAGTTATTAGTGCTGTTTTTATCGTTTTCAAAGTTTAAGAAAACACAATTCTTAAAAACTATATTCGGATTTAATCCATTTTCAATATTGAAAAAATTACTAACTATTTAAATAATTGAAAGAACAAAAGTTTTAAAAAGAATTAGAATTTTCTTTAGAAACATTTTGATGAAAGTCCTTCAATAATTGACAAACTAGTGTTTGGTTTTTTTCTTTAAACCTTCTTATCCAAAATGAATAAACAAAAAATATTCTATGACTTAATTTACTTCCTTGGTCATTTTTAGATGAGTAATTTTCATCTGACAAAATATCTTTAACCTTTTCGCTAGCAAAGTCACTAATCGTATTGTCTATTTCTTCATATACATCCCAATAGTTATCTGAATCTATATCTTGCGAATACATTTTATTAGTTAAATCGTTTTTATATCTTATATGTTCATTATTTTCTACTTCAGTATAAGCAATTATTAAGGCTTTTACTATTGATGATACACCTGAGTCTTCATATAAAGTGTTGTTTTTAAATAATAAATACAATACTTGTTTTTCTCTGGGAGTAATTAGTTTTTTTAAGTTCTCTGGACTCCTGTCTACACTGTTCCAGATATAATTAACAACAGAAAATTTATCTAGGATAGCATCTAATTTTCCAAGATTTTTTTTATTGATAAATTGTCCACTGCTCCATAAACTTGTCATTATATTTATATTCTCAAGATCAAGAGATTTAAAAGAAACTTTTATAAAGTTTTCAGTATTTATAATTGGAGTAGATTCATCAATAAAACTAATTAGAGTCTCTGCATTAATTTGACTTTCTAAAGTTGAAATTTCCGTTTTGTTATTTTTAATTTTATCGTTTGAATTGTCTAAATCTCCAGATAAAACATTAATAATAGAATCTTTAGCTGTTAATTGTCTTTGTAAATTATTAATTTGAAGTTGTTGTTCTTCAGTTTTATTATTACAAGAATATAAAAGAAATAAAGAAACTATTAAAAATGGTATTGGGGTGCGTTTTTTGAAATTCATATTTTGGTAACGGATTATATTTTTTTATGCAAGAATAAATCTCCTATGTTTTAAATTTATAATTTTTCGTTAATCACATTGTTTACAACACCCGTATATCGACTATAGAACTCTTAGAGTAGTTGTTATTTCTAACATAGCTAGAGTAGAATGAGTGATTATTTGTTTTTTTTGTTAAAAGTATTCAAATTTTTTAAATTTTAAAGCGGTCCAACGATTTTTTTATTGTTTATTTCGATGGTCTTCGTGTAAATCTCTGTGGGTTTTGGAGAAGCATGGCTTAGATAAGAAAAAAATCAATTTTAAAGACTACCAAACACAAATCTAGACTTGTACGCAAAGGATACAAACAGTTGATAGAAACCAATAATAATACGCAAACTTCAATTTTTTGAACCGCCGTATAGGTTCATGAGAATTAGAAGTGTTTTTATACTTATAATTAGAAATGACCGAGCGAAGCTCTCGAATGTACGGTGGTGTGAGAGGCGCAGTGGCAACTATTCAGTTGTCACCCGTCTACTTGATTAGGCATCTGGCTTTTTATTTATTTCTTTTTTCAAACTTGTCATTGTCTGTTTTGGAGATTTTTCAATATATCTATTTGCTTTTTCTTTGATTTCAGCGTCTAAAGATTTTAAATATCTGATAGCATTCTCAATAGAAAAATCGATTCCTTGCTTTTCTTTGAAGTTACTGGGTAAGTCTGTCCATAATACAGCTGAGATATTATTCTCATTAGCCCATTGTTCAATGCTTTCTATTAATACATCTGAAAGGTGTGAATTCTTTTCTTTATCTTTCAAATTAATAAATCCAATTCTCTTATTTATTGTTCCTTCTCGTTGTCTTAAATTCTCTATAGATTTTTCAATATCTGAGCCATCTGAAATCGCCCAATATGTTTCAATTAATGTTCCATGTTTTTCATCAATTACTAATGTTAGTCGACCATCCTTTGATATGCGAGAGAATTCGATAGGAAGTTTAACTCCACCTTTATTCCAATCTGAAGCTATTTTTAATTCCCTTTTGTCCCAAATTAGACTACCCCAAGCTAAAATTGTAATTTTCATATTTCAATAGTTTATGTGAAGTCCAGCTATATTATTGAATTTACGAATAAAGGCTTCTTGTAAATCCTTAAGTAAAACTAATTCTTTGTTGTAGCATTCCAAATATTCTTTTATTCGGCTCTCAAGTATATTCCTATCTATTACATTATATGCATTTTTATATTCATAAAATTCCGAATTATTATCTACTCTTATTATCCAATTTAATTTCGTAGAAGCTTCGTGTAATAATCCGCATCTTACATTTTCATAAAAACCTACTGCTAATCCATTTGTACTTGTGAATACTGTATTAAAAGGTTTTCTATTTTCGAAAAAAGAGATAAATTTATCTTTGCTTCTATTATATTCATATTGTTGCAATTGATTATCTCTACAATATCTATAAATTCCTCCTGTATAAGTTGATTCCAAAAACTCAATCAATGAACAAAGAATTGCTGTGATTGAAAAACCCTCTCCATTCAATTTATCATTATCCTTAATGTCTTTAATTGCTTTAAAATATCTCGTTTGTAACCTCTCATCAAAGAATTCATATGCCTCATTCCAAAGACTAGTATCATTAGGTTTGGCTCGTAATTTATTTCTTAGGTTTTTCCAATCCAATACTGTTTTATATCCTGCTATTTGTATTGAATCATTCATCTTTTTCTGCTTGTGCCTAACACCCGTATATCATCAATAAACTTCCAAAACTTGACGTTATTTCCGTTATATCTATAATAGTTTCGGGGTATGTGTTGTTTTTTTGTTAAAAGTATTCAAATTTTTTAAATTTTAAAGCGGTCCAACGATTTTTTTATTGTTTATTTCGATGGTCTTCGTGTAAATCTCTGTGGGTTTTGGAGAAGCATGGCTTAGATAAGAAAAAAATCAATTTTAAAGACTACCAAACACAAATGTAGACTTGTACGAAAAGGATACAAACGGTTGATAGAAACCAATAATAATACGCAAACTTCAATTTTTTGAACCGCCGTATAGGTTCATGAGAATTAGAAGTGTTTTTATACTTATAATTAGAAATGACCGAGCGTAGCTCTCGAATGTACGGTGGTGTGAGAGGCGTACTCTGGCTAAGATAGTTGGAGCCGTCTATTCGATTATGTCCTTTTTTTATTTTTCACGTTGATTAAATACATAATTTTATCAGTTTACAATCCATTAATTTTGCTGGATTGTTAGGGTCTTTTATCTGCTTATTTTCAATACTAAAACCACTTTCTTTTATTCCTTCAAGTTTAGTTCTACTTTCTTTAGGAAAACTATTGTATTTATCTGTTGGAATTATACCAACCAATTCAAATTCTTTGTCGGTTGGTTTGTGTAAGTAATTGAATACTTTTCTAGGGTTTTCAATTTGCCACATTTCCCTAATTCTCAAGTTTGTTATTCCTAAAGGGTCAACTTGATTAACTCTTCCTAATTCTTTAGTATTTGCGAAAACAACATCTGGAATAGTTTCTATGCCGTCTGAAATAGTCGTTTTTATTCTTTGGTATGTTTCGTGTTTGGCTGCGTACGAACTACCATAAACCATCCATAATGATTTCAGACTCGTATCTGTAGTGTGTCCAACACAGTAAATTAAATCTTTAACTGTCCAATCTTCACATTCCTTGCATTCTTTCGTAATCATAGGACTTGTATGTCTCAAATCAGTTTTTGGATAACTGCTATTTAAAGCCAAACTTGAATTTGCACTTTGAGTTTTCTTAACTTCAATAGCATCTCCTCCTTTTATCATAATATCAGGTGGATTATTTTGGGAACCTAACCAAGAAAATTCTTGATTATAAGTCTGCATTTTTTTTGTTTCGTTTGTTAATCCCAATGTTCCAGCAAACGCATCCTTGATATAATTTTCAAGTGAGTCTCCCATTCCATTTGCTCGATTCCTGCCCGAATACATTACACGTATTTCAAAATTCTTTTGATTTACGATATTATAAATTGCTTCTAAAATATTTGTCATAGGGCAACTGCTTCTTTAGTTTTTTGAGTTTGTTTTGCTTTTTTCGTTGTGATTTCGTTTGCCTTTATTTGTTGCATTATACTATTTGCAAGAAATTTAGCCAAATTAACAGGAACTGCATTTCCAATCATTTTGTAACCTGCTGCAATTTTTTTGTAATGAAAAATAAAGTCATTAGGAAATGTTTGAATTCTTGCACATTCTCGAACACTTAAGCGTCTATATAAATGTTCTTTTCCGGGAACGAAAACACGAACATTTTTTTCAATAAATTTCATTTTTGGTGCTTGTGGATGAATAGGAGCGTGTCGTCCACCTGCTTGGATAGTATAAGATTGTTCATCCCAATCTCTAACACGGTTTCTTGACATAAACATTGAAGAAAAACTTCCAATCATATATTCGTGATTAGGAAGAATACAATTTTCGCCATTTGTATTATTATACTCTAAAGCAGGTAAAACACCTTCTTTTAAATCCGAAATAGCTGTTTCAAGAGTAACTTTTGGAAATGTTTCAGTTGGAAATTGGTACTTAAAATTTAAGTCTTTTCTAATTCCAATAAAAAATATTCTTTTTCGGTCTTGAGGTACATTGTAATCAGATGCGTTAAGCATTTGAAAAGAAAGTTCGTAACCAACTCCTGCATTTCTGAAAAGTTCTTTTATTCCTTCAAGAGCTTCTGTATGTTTTGAAATTAGCATTCCACTCACATTTTCGGCTAAAAAGAATTTTGGTTGTTTAGCTTCTAAAATTCGTATAAAATCATAAAACAATTGACCTCTTTTGTCTTTAATTCCTCTTGCAGAACCAGCTTCACTCCAACTTTGACAAGGAGGACCTCCAATTATTCCGTCACATTCAGGAACTTCATCTGCAGGGATATTTACAAGACTTCTTTTGTCAAGAATTGTATTAGGGTGATTTTTTTCATAAGTTTCCCAAATTTCTTTGTCATATTCATTTGCCCAAACAACATTGAATCCTGCTTTTTGGAAACCTAAATCAAGTCCGCCTGCCCCTGCGAAAAAAGATGCAATTTTCATATTTAATTGTGTTTGAAGTGATTTATTAAGTATTCTACGATATTCTGCTTTTTCTTCTGCAACTTGTAAAAGTTGTTTTGTACAGTTCGTTTCATAAATTTGTTTTCCGATTTGATCAGTAACATATTCATTCTGTAATTCTTTAAGATTGAGTTTGAAAATTTCCGCAAGTTTAGGTAAGCGTTTTTTATCAAAATCTCGTTTCCCATTCTCGATTTTACTCAAATTTGCAGAATCTAAACTTAGTTTAGCTGCAAGTTGAGTCAAAGTCAATTTGTTTTTTGTTCGTAAAAGTCGGATGTATTCTCCAAATGTGGTATTCATAAGACTTGTCATTTTTTGACAAATTTACAAAATTTATTGGATTATTTTAATTTAGTAGTGATTTTTTTTAATTGGGCATGACGTTGTTGTGTATTATTAGTTGCGTGTTTCAAGTACTAAAGTTAGTAAATAAATCACAGATAGAAATTCCACAAGGACTTTCGTAAATTGGCTAAAACCAACAATTAATTATACACGGTGTGTGTGCCCAGCATGGGCGTCTTTTAACTATGGAAAGGTAGTTAATTATTCTAGAGGGTGCAGTCCCTTATGTACAGGAGTAACGTTCTGAACTGCGTAGCTCTCAGGAACACCTCTAAAAAAATAAAAGGGAGTGAATAACTGCGAAGCTATCATGAACACCTCTAAAAAAATAAAAGGGAGTGAATAAAATCCAATTTTAAAGACTACCATTACCAAATCTAGACTTGTACGAAAAGGGTATAAACCTTTGATAGATTACATTAATAATACACAAACTTCAATTTTTTGAACCGCCGTATAGGTTCATGAGAATTAGAAGTGTTTTTATACTTATAATTAGAAATGACCGAGCGTAGCTCTCGTACGTACGGTGGTGTGAGAGGCGCAGTGGCAACTATTCAGTTGTCACCCGTCTACTCGATTATATGCAGGGCTTACGCACTTTTTAATTCCTCTAAGAGCCAATTCAGTTTTTGTCTAGCCACACTTATCAAATCAACATAAGTGCGATAGAGGACATCTCCACGTTCGTTATGTGAACTGATTATTCCTTTAACTTTACCTCCCAAAAGTATAATTTCTATTTTCTGACTATGAAAATATACATTTAATTCATCACGGTATTTCAATGCTTGTGCTTCTGTATCTCTATTTAAAGTAAAACTTGGTCTTTTAAACTCTATTAAAATTAAAGACCTTGTAATATTTCTACCAAAGAGAATGTCCGGTCTATCATCAGGTTTATCTCCTTTATAAGTTTTCTTAACTCAAGTTTCGCACTTAGATAGATTTACGCAACCTCTTGATAGTTAAGCTTGTGGATATTCACTAGGAATCCAAAATCTTCAATATTCGCTATTATTTTACGTGTAACCATTTCAACATCAATAGATTCAATCATCTTTTCCAAAATGTCAATCACCAAGCTGATAACTGCTAATATCCTGATGTTTAGCTTATTCTCTATATAATCTTGTTTTAAATCTTTAAACAAGCCTCCTATAGTTTCGTAGGCTTCCATTCTATATCGAATACTGGTGAGTAAATATTGAACCATTATAATGCTTATTTGTGCGATTTGAATATCGAAATTAGTAGACTGACATTTTCCAAGACCAAACAACTGCTTAGCTTCTTTAAAAAACACTTCTATGGACCATCTGATACTGTATATTTCAATAGCCTTTACAAATTTCAGTGTTGTATCCGTTGATATTAACGTGTGCCATTTGCCATTCTTTCCACGTTTTGAAATAAATACAGCAACCTTAAGACCATCAATTTCAGTTATGTAATGATGGTAGTAATAATTGAATTTACGGCATCGTTTTGGTTTTATTTTCTGTTTTTTGAGTTGTGACAACGTTTTTATCTTTGATCGAACTTCAATCTTACTGTTGTATTTATACATCCCAATAATATGAGTTGAACTACTAATGTTCCGTAGCTTTCTAAGTAATTTAACACTTGTAAACCAGGTGTCTATTAAGATGTAATCTATGGGGATTTTACGTTTTACAAGCCTTGAGAACATTTGAACTAGCAGGTCTGTTTTCTTTTTATTGAGTTCCTGATACCTCTTTGCTGCAATTGTTTTACTACATCTTGGAGTTTTCTTTTGAAGCCTACGTTGCTTCGCCGTTAGACCGTATTTTAATTTTGATGTTTTACTTTCACGATGCAAACTAAAGTCAACAGGGATAAATACACTTCCATTCCAATAACCAGCTACAAGTAGCTTAAAGCCTAGGTAATACGTTTTTGACACATGGTTGTATATTTTTGAAACACCTTCAATTGTCTTTCCTGTTTTAGAAAGATCAGTATCGTCAAAGATCAAGCACTTTGTAGCGTCTTGAGATGGAGTAAAGAACTCTTCTTTTAATAGATATTGCTTCACAAACTGAGCTAGAAAAACCCTCCAATTTATCTTTTGATTTGCTAGGATTCGATAGTATGAATCTTTACCCGACTGACCTAATCCCTTGTCTTTACTACTTGTAAGTCCATGAATAGAATCAAATCCGATAATAGGTAAAATTAAAAGTGTAGAGATTAAATTACCGAATGAAATCCCCGATTTCTTACACCAACTAAACTTGTTTTTAATTTTATTGAATCCTAAAATATTTAGATGTGCTTGTAGGTATTCTGAACTAAGCCAAATCTTATTAAATTTTCCTTTTATCTCCTGTGTTTTTGTGATATCTTCGTGTTCTAGCATGTTTTGTACTTTCTTGTTCGTACTTAAAAGTACAATAAAACCAGGGGATTACCTTGGTTTTCATGCTATTTATTTTTACTTAAACACCTGTAAATGATGGGTGCGAAACTTGAGTTTTCTTAATTACTTTTTCAATTGAGCTTTTCAAACCTTGGTCTGAAAATATTACAGAATAGTCATCTCCAAAAAGCCAAGTATTTTTTTCAAATGCTTTGTGAACTGTTGATTCTAGAGTTTTTGGATTTTCGATTAAAATATTAAGTTCATCTAAAAACCTTAATCGATTAATTGCTTGATTTGTAATTATACTCATTTCTAAAAAACCGAATTGAGAAAGTGCTTCTGCAAATTTTTCAACATCTCCAGTTCTAGTTTCTTCAATATTTTGAACGATTTCCCAATAATAATCTTTTTCCATTGCAGAAACCATAACAGAAATAACTGTATTTATTCTGTCTTCAGTTTCTCCATAAAACTTTTCTAAAACTTTATACAAAGCTTTCTTTGCAAAAGGTTGTTTATGCTCTGGAAGCTTTTCAAGTTCCTTGTTAATCTTTCTTTGATAACGAGCTTTTGCCATTTTCATATCTGTAGCAAAAACTTCATCAACTGATTTTCTTAACTGTTCAGTTGTATTTACTGTAAGTGAATTATAAAGTTTACTATTGTCAATTACAGCACCAAAATCTGCTGTTAAATCATCTTCTAAATCATCACAAACTATTTCTCCGTATACTCGATTTTGTAATTTTTTAGGAATAATTTCATCTTTTGAAAGAAAATTCTGAGGTCTACCAATTATTTTATTGTTTACTCTAATAGCAATACCAGATTGTTTAATAGGTTTTTCCGTTATCGTATAATTCAGCGTTGCCATTTTGCCATTCGGTAATTCTATTCTTTCCGAATATGATTTACCTTGAAGATCTAAAACACCAATGCTTTCTCCATTTATCGTAATATCAAAGTCCATTTCTCGACCATAATCACGAATTAGTATTTCTTTTAATCTCTCTGGGTTTGGAAAATTGAAGTTTTGATTTATTCCTTCAAGTGTAATTTTTGTTCCGTGTTTGGTTTTGTCACAGTCAGAAGTATTTATTGGAAGTGGGACTTTTTCTAAATCGTAACCAGCTTTTGCTAAATCATCTTTATTAATTGTTAAAGAAGTCATTTTTCCATTAACAAATGTTTCAATAGTCATTTGGCTAGCAACCATCAAACCTGAAAATTTCCCAATCCCTTTACGTCCTTTGACTTTTCTTTTTTTCGTAAAAGTGGTATTTCCTTTTCGGGAAGTTCTACTATTTGCGATATTCAAATATTCATTTCGCACTTCCATCTCTTTCATTCCAGAACCATCATCTTCTATGATGATTTTAGGGTCAGGCGTTAATTCATCGGGGAGAATGATTGTGACGTTTTCGGAGTCAGCATCATATGCATTGTCTATTAATTCTTTTGTAGCTTCTTCGACTGAACGATATGTTTCGCCTAATAACTTTGCTAACTTAGGGTCAACTTTAAAATGTGCTGGTTTTGTCATATTTTTTTGAAATACTAATGTTTTTTTTGCCTTGCATATAACACCCGTATATCGACTATAGAACTCTTAGAGTAGCTGTTATTTCTAACATAGCTAGAGTAGAATGAGTGATTATTTGTTTTTTTGTTAAAAGTATTCAAATTTCTTAAATTTTCAAGTTGCCCAACGATTTTTTTATTATTATTTCGATGGTCTTGGTGTACATCTCTGTGGTTTTGGAGAAGCATAGTTTTATATTAATACAATCCAAAATGACAGATGTAAATAGTTTATTTTATGTGCTGGCGTTGTTAAAAAACAGAACCATAGTATGGATATTCATCCATTTTTTACCTAGCTATAAGAAGTAGTTTCAACCCTCCTAATTTACACCTTATTTTGAGGAAGAATCATCAGTTTTATATTTATTATTTTTAATTAGTCTAAATAAAGTAGTTATTTAGAGTTAGTTTTCATAGTTTTGCAACTTCAAAAAATAGTCCCCATGTTAAAATTTAAGTTAATTCTTCTAGTTATCCTTCTAAGTATTTCAGCTTCGTTATTGGCACAAAACAATAGTTTAAAGCAGCATAAAAACTTAAAGATGGGTGTCTTAAAAAACGGCATCACCTATTATATTTATCCTAGTAAGGTTGTTCAAAATACGGCTAGTTTTTTTCTAATACAGAATGTCGGCTCCATTTTAGAAGCACCAAATCAACAAGGTTTAGCACATTTTTTAGAGCACATGGCTTTTAATGGCACAGAGCATTTTAAAGGAAAGTCCTTATTGGATTTTTATGAAAAGCAGGGAATTGAATTTGGAAGAGATATTAATGCGTATACAAGTTTTGACGAAACGGTATACAATCTGAGTAGCATTCCTATCAAAGAAGAAAAGATGATTGATGCATCACTATTGGTACTGGCAGATTGGGCAAATGGTCTTACGCTTGCTCCAAAAGAGATAGATGCAGAACGCGGTGTTGTAAAAGAAGAATGGAGAACAACAAATTCGGCAGGGTATAGGGTGTATGAAACGATGCTCCCAGCATTGTACAACCAATCAAAGTATGCAAGAAGACCTCCCATTGGTAATATGGATATTGTAGCTGGTTTTTCCTACGATGCATTACGAGATTTTTACCACCATTGGTACAGGACAGATTTACAAGCTATTGTTGTTATAGGTGATGTGGATGTAACGCATATAGAAGATAAAATAATAGCTCAGTTCTCAAAAATACCCCCAGTTAAAAACAGAAAAACTAGATATAACATTCCAATTCCAGATTCAAAAGAGTTGGTGTATAAATTGGCATTGGATAAGGAAATTTCCACTGCTAACATTAGTTATGTAGTTCGGTTTTCTAAAAAATCAGTAACTAAAACCCGTAAAGATATTGCGCTGGACATCTACAGAGAGTTAGCATTATCAATGGTTAACAGTCGTTTGGAAGAACTAAGACAACAGGAAGCTGTTCCAATTTTAAAGGCCTATAGTTATTTTGGATCATTGGCGCGTTTATCAAATCAATTTGGGATTCAAATATACCCAAAATTAGGAAAGCAAGAAGCAGCCTTTGAATTTGTGATGACGGAGTTTGAACGTGCTAAAAAATATGGTTTCTTGGAAAGTGAAATTAAAAGAGCAATCACTAATTTAAAGTTAGGATATAAATTAAGAATCGAAAAAGAACCAGAATTATCCCACGACCATATACTCAATAAGATCAAGCATCAATATTTAGACAAAGAAAATATGCTTGATTTAGCTACAGAATATATAGAGATAACAAAGGTACTGAAAAACTTAGATCCCATAAAGGTGCAACAGGCTCTTCAACATTTATTTACTTCGGATAATAGACTGGTGTTGGTTACAGGAATTGTAGGAGAATCCAATGTGTCAGAAAACAAAATTATTGCCTTATTGGAAAAGATCCAAATAAAAGAGTTAGCACCTTATAAAGAAGATGTTGTATCTGCTAATTTATTAGATGGATTGCAACTTATAAAAGGGAGTATAAAAGAAGAAATTTACCACAGTTCTATAGATGCTTATACTTTTGTTCTCTCAAATGGATGTAAGGTGCATTATAAATTTGCAAATAAAAATAAAGGAGACTTTTATATTACAGGGCAAAGTGATGGAGGAAGTTCCTTGTACAAACCAGAAGATTTACCTTCGGTTAATTTTATTAATACACTTGTAAGTGGTTCTGGATTGTATGTACATACCAATAGTCAATTACAAAAAATATTAACAGGAAAGGTCGCAAGGATTGGAATGGGCGTTTCTGAAACAAATGAAACGTTTACGGGCTATGCTTTGTCTAAAGATGCGGATGTTTTGTTTCAACAATTTTATTTGAAATTTACACATCCTAGATTTGAGAGAAAGGTCTTCAATCGAAAAATCGAAAATCTTAGAAAACGATTGTTAACAAAAGATAAAAATATGCGTTCTGTTAAACGGGACAGTCTACAAGTGGCTATTTACGGGAACGATAATCCGAGAATGTTTCTCAGAGATGCAGCGTATATAGATGCCATTTCTATGGATAAAGTAGTTTTATTTTACAAGGAGCGTTTTCAAGAGATTGCTGATTTTGAATTCTTTATTGTCGGTGATATTTCTAAGGATGTTTTAAAACCTTTATTGACTCAGTTTATAGCAGCGATTCCTACAAAAGGAGGGGCTAAAGAAAATTTTGTAGATCAAAAAACAAATTGGAAATCTAAGCAGATTGAAAAAAATATTTTTATCGACATGAAAAACCCAAAAGCGGATGTTCGCATGAAATGGAAAAACGCAAATTTCCCATACACAAATAGGCATACCATTCTTGCGAGTATTTTAGCGGATGTATTGCGATTGCGTTTTACAGCAACTTTGAGAGAAGAAGAAGGAGGTACCTATGGCGCATCTGTTTCTTGTAGGGTATATGACAGGCCTAACGAATTTTTAGAATTGTCCGTAAGTTTTGATTGTGAGCCTAGTAAATCAGAAAAACTTATTCAAATTGTATATCGGGAGATTGATAAGATTAAAAAGGGAATTATTTCCAATCACGACCTAGAGAAAACAATTAAAAGCGATCTAAAGTCTCGGATTGATAGTAAAAACTTCAACCATTTTTCCTATTCTCAATTGCATACGTATATCACTAGAAATTATAATATGGATGCACCTGTTAATTTTGAACACATACTAGAAAGTATTACAAAAAAAGAGTTGCAACAATTTGTAATTGATTTTTTTAATAATGAGTTGTATTCGTACAAAATTGTTTTTCAACCTTTGGAAGTAACTGTAAACAAATAAGTATTCACCAAAAGAACCAACGCAAAGTTTTTCTATTCGAAAGACAGTATTTATACGTCTGATTTTAAAAGAAAGAATGATTCTAAATAACATAGAACTTATATAATGAAGCAATTTATTTTTGGTTTGTCATGGATGCTACTAAGCCTTTGTACAGGATTTGTCCAGTCACAAAATCGTGTTATTGAAGGGAATGTAACAACTATGGAAGGCAGGGGCTTATTTTTAGCTACTGTTTATACTGTTGATAAGCGCTATTATGCGACAACAGATCAGGAAGGTTTTTTCAGCTTAGAAATCCCTGAAAACACCCATGTATTGTATGTTGTCTCCTTAGGATATGTTTTAAAAAAAGTACAATTATTAGAACATCTTACACCTAATTTAATTAATATTTATCTACAAGAAGAAACCTTACGTCTTCAAGAAGTGATTGTTACAGCTAGAAAAAAAGAGAGTAGAGAAGGGACGAGTGTTTACAGAATATCTGGACAGGCTATAAAGCAAATTCAAGCCATTAGTTTAGGGGATGTTTTATCGTTACTTCCAGGGAATCAGTATCAGGCAAGCAATCAAAATAGGGTGCAGCAAGCCTCGATTAGAACAGCCGCTTCTTCTACTGCGAATTCTTTTGGTACGGCTGTTATTATAGATGGTGTAGCAATTAGTAATGATGCCAATATGCAAGCTAAAAATCCTGCTTCATCGCTAGGAGGAGGGAATGCAACAGCTGGAAGAGGAGTTGATTTACGTAGCATTGCTATTCCTGCCATAGAGAGTGTAGAGGTTATTACGGGAATTGCCTCTCCAAAGTATGGGAATTTATCCTCAGGGCTTATCATTGTAAAAAGTAAAACAGGCGTGCAGCCTTTGTATATTTCTTCAAATATTACCCCAACCACATATCAAATAGGTCTTTCTAAAGGGAATTTACTCCCCTCCAATATGGGGGTATTGAATACTAATTTTTCATATATATACGCAACAGCCAGTCCCATTGCTAAAAAGACCTTTTATCAAAATATTAATTTAGGTTTAAAATGGACAAATTTAGGAGCATCATCCTATCAATGGAAAAACACAACAGCCTTTCAACTCTATTATTCCAACGATGGGAATCGGCATGAAGCAGATGAAATTTACAAAAATGAAGCCGATGTAAAGTCATTGAAATACCGTGGGTCACTTTCTGGAGACTTGAATGTTTTAGGAAAATTGTCGTATAATTTTGCTGCTAGTTTAGAAAAGCAGCATTCATATTTTAATAGTTTACAGATAAATGGGCCTTTGCCTATTGTTGAATCTTTGACAAGCGGCACCTTTTTTACGAGCTATACTCCGTTGACCTATGAGCAAGTGAAAAATATTTATGGAAGCCCTATAAATATAAATGCACGTATAGAAGCAATGCAACAATATCAAAAGAATAAATATGAATTCTCCTTTGATACTGGACTGCAATTTGTATATGATAAAAATACAGGGAAAGGAAGGGTATCCTCTGGAGATATCTCTTTTACAGGCAATATAGTTGGGAGTCGTTCGGCTAGGTTTAATTCCATTCCTGCTGCGAGCACTTTTTCTTGTTATCATCAAACACAAATAGTAAGGTCTTCCAAAAACACACGTCAAGAACTTCGTTTGGGACTGCGTTATGACTATATGAATGAGCAATTTAATTTAGTCTCTCCAAGGATTTCTGCGTCTAGTACTTTTTTTAAACATCTGAAGATGACGGCTGCTTGGGGGCTTTCTTATAAAGCACCTGCATTGATTCAAATGTATCCTGGCCCTAGTTATTTTGATTATACAAATTTTAATTATTACTCAGAGCATCCTGCTCAGCGAATGGCAATTGTATCAACCAAGGTAATACAACCTGTAAACGATGATTTGCAACCGAGCAAGGTAGCACTTAAAGAGTTTAGTATGAGCTGGAATACACGGAGATTTTCTGCACATATAACTATATATGATAAGCTGTTGGATCATGGCATCTATTTAAGTCCACAATTATTGATTCTTAAAAAACAACGCTATGAAGTGGTCGAAACATATACTGATGCTCCGCCGTTAGTTCAAGCTATTCCAGGAGATATTGTACATTTATTGAGAACGGTATATAAGCCTATAAATAGTTATTCAGCACATACAAAAGGTATAGAAATAACGATTAGAACACCAAAAATTGAGTTGACAAATACAGAGTTCAATTTTCGTTTTGCTCAGCTTTCTACAAAAGAATTTGACAATAGTTACCGTTTTATGATCTCTAAATATGTGATTGCAGATCAGAAAGCAAGATATGGAGTTTATGAGAATAGGAGTACTACAAGTTATTTAAGTAAAGGAAGCCTTACGATGATACAACATTTACCGAGTTTAGGGTTGGTATGTACGCTTTCTGGAGATTTAATTTTTTCTGATTATAAGGAAAACGAGCAAGGGAGTCTGTACCCATACGCTTATTACGATACTACGGGGAAGTATAATCCTATTGAAGAGAGTGAGCAATCAAGTGTGAAATATGCTGATTTGAAATTAGCAGAAAAAACCTTTTCAGTCTATGAAAAACCTCCTTTTTACACAAATTTTAATATACAAATTCGCAAAGAAACGGTGTCGGGACATTCCTTTAGCTTTTATGCTACTAATTATTTGTGGAAGAATCCTAGCTATGAAATCAACAAGAATAGAAGAACGTTAAACCGTGATATTACCGTAGGTTTTTCTATGATATTTAAACTAAAATAAACTAAAATTAATGAATACCTCAATTATGAAAATCAACTCAATTATGACAAAAAAGAAATTCTTTTTTAAACAACAATTAGTGGTCTTAATGGCCCTATTATTTATGGCCTCTTGTACAAAGGATGAAGAAAATTACCTTGGAACCTTAGAAATTCAGGTTGCATTAAAAGAAGGTTTGAAGAATATCTCTATAGCAGATGTGACAATTACAGTTTTAAATACAATAGACAATACAAAATTGGAAGGGCAGTCTGATGCTACAGGAAAATATGTGTTTTTAGATGTACCAGCAGGGAGTTACAATGTAACTGTTTCGGAACGTAGAGAAGAAGAGAACTATACCCTGAGTGGTTCTGTAACAGGTATTAATGTAATTCGCCAAGAGGTAAGTACTCAAACATTGGTTTTAGAAGCCGTTGAGCCTAATGCTGGTTTGGTGATAAAAGAAGTGTATTACAACGGAGCAGCCGATGGTTATGTATCTCTTTTTAAGGATCAATTTATAGAGATTTTCAACAATTCTTCGGAAGTTATTTTTGCTGATGGTTTGTATATCGCTAATTTATTTGGAGAAACAGGAAATGCAAGTAGTAAACATCCAATTTCAGAGGTGTTAAATATTACGAATTACGTATATGCAGATTTTATTGATCAAATTCCGGGAGATGGAACACAGTATCCTGTTCAACCAGGGAAAAGTATTGTAATTGCTTTAAACGCAGTTAATTTTAAAGAAGGAAACCCTAAAGCAGCATTTGCAATGGATAATACAGGTGCAGATTTGGAACGCTATTCTGTAGAGTGGAGAGAAAATCAAGGATTAACAGGAAGTTCGTTTTTTGATTTAGAAAACCCTGCAGTATCAAATATGACAAATATCTACATGAATAATGCCTTGTGGTTATTTGATTTATACGGGACAAGTGTTGTGATATTTAGACAAGATAAGGCGTTTACAGCAAGTGATATTGTAAGCTACAAAAAAACGGATACTTCTTCTGAAATATTTTTAACAAAAATTGCAGTAGACAACATCTTAGATGGTGCAGAATTCTTAGAAAATTCTTCTGCTGCTGCTTATAAAAGAATCCCTAGCTCTGTAGACAGTGGTTTTAATTTTTTAAAACCTGATGGTGGTGCATTTTATTCTAGTATGAGTATGCAGCGCAAAATTGATAAAGTACGTTCTGCTCGTTTTGGGAGAGTACTGTTACAGGATACCAATGATTCTAGTGTAGATTTTGAGTCTATTTCAAGTCCTAATCAACGTGGTTATGACAATCTTACTTTTTAAGTATTAATGGTATGAGAATTCTAAAATCATCTTTGTTATTTATCCTATTTACATTGCCTATTAGTGGACAAATTGTGAATAATGATGCGTTGTGTAATAGTTGTAATACAACTGAAAAAGAGCGTTATTATAAGCAGGTTTATAAGGATACGCCTTCCATGTTAGCACATTGGAATGCTACGGATTGGTCGTATATATCTTTGTCGTATTTTAAAGAGAAAGGTGATTTTAGAAATCCTCAAATGTATTCGAAAGCAACTGGTTTAAAACTGAAAACTGCTTCCATTGTGAAGCTAGATACATCTGACTGGACGTTTTACGGAGCTTTTGAATACCATAATAAAAGAGTAGATAGTGTGATGAATAACCTCTCCTATTATATTTATAGCAATGAGTCTCCGTATTATATATTTATGAAAAAGGCAGGAGATTGGAATTTGCAAAATTACCAATTTGATGTGACGGCTACCAAACGATTGTTCCATAAAAAATTAGCGATAGGACTCCATGTAAAATACAAGGTATTGATGGCTTTTAGAACTAATGATACGAGAAATAATCAAACAAATTTGGGGATCGAAAGTACACTGTCTGGAACGTATTCTGTTTCTCAAAAAAATGACTGGAGTGCAGGAGTCAAATACTGTAGCAATAAAACAAAATCCAAACTTTCTAATTCCTATCAGCATGCTTCTCAAGGATTAGAGTACAACCGCTATTTGAATGCAGGTTTGGGAACTTATATAAAAAATATTCCAGCTGGTTTTCTTACAGAGGTAGCGGAAATAGGTGCTTTATTACAATGGACTAAGAACACAACAACTAATAGTTATTCTGTTTATGTTGACAGTGGTTTTGGTACCGAAAAATGGATCGACGAAACCATCGTATCCGTCTTAAAAAATCAATGTATTTCTCAATATAACTATTCGAAACAAACACTGCATGGTACGTTTATACACCGTTTTAATCAAGGATATCTAAGGAGTAATTTAAATGGTTTTTTTACAGTGGGTAAAGGGAAATTATGGAAAGAAAAACAACGTCGCTATGTTCAAAATTACAATACAAACCGTTTGAGGCTGAATGTATCAAACGAGCTGGTTTTTAAAGATAAATTTATACATACAATTGGGCTGTTTTTGGGCTATGATGCTATGGATAATTTTGATAAGAATTACAATTATAAATTACAAAATTCTAGTTATGAATATGGTCCAAACATCTCTTTTTTAACTAAAATTAAAGGACGTAGTCTGTTCACAAGTGGAGCTGTTATCTTCCATCAAAATAGTGATTATTTACACCGTCCAAATGCTGCTAAAAACAATTTGTTTACTTCGTGGATTGCAAATCCAAGGAGTGATTATTTACGCACTAACTTTGTGAAATATCAAGGAAACGTACGGTACGCTACGGATTTTGAAGGACAACCTATAGTATTCAATCTTGCCTTAGCATACGATCGTCCAAACAACAAACAAAGGGTACAATTAGTACAGAATAATACAGATTTTTGGGCATTAAATGCAAGCATACGTTTGTACTTTTAAATGCTGCATTTAGGGGGTATTTCCCCGTAGCACTGTCTAAAAACAGAAACTATTCTTTGGGGTGTGTCTAGTGCGCTTGTACTGAGCCTGTTGGTTTGTGTTTTTTTTAATTTTTATAGATACTTAATTTGCGGAATTCCCATAGGTTTTGAATTTCTTAGGTTTGACTAATTTTTTTCTTGTTATATTTGATCAAAACTAGGATCATTTCATGAGATTATCAGCCAAAGAAAAAGCAGCAACTTCTAACAGGTTTACAGATTTACAAATTACAACGCCTCCTAAAAACAGTGTAGGTTTAGGAGCTTTACAATCTGTTTTTCAACAAGTGTTTAAGTATATGAAACCTTGGACTGCTGTAAAAATAATGAAATCAATGAATCAAAAGGGAGGGTTTGATTGCCCTGGCTGTGCTTGGCCTGATCCTGATGATGATCGTACTGCTTTTGGTGAATATTGCGAAAATGGATTGAAAGCCATGGCGGAAGAAGCCCAAAACAGTTTAGTGGATCTAGATTTTTTCAAAAAATACAGTGTGGATATGTTGTCTTGTTGGTCTGATTTTGAACTTGGGAAATCGGGGAGGTTAGCAGCGCCCATGTTTTTATCAAAAGATGGAACACATTATGAAGAAATTTCTTGGGAAAATGCCTTTCTAAAAATAGGAAAAGCATTAAAAAGTTTAAAAGATCCTGACGAAGCTATTTTTTATACTTCGGGAAGAACAAGCAATGAGGCCGCATTTTTATATCAATTATTTGTGCGTGCATTTGGAAGTTCAAATTTGCCGGATTGTTCAAATATGTGCCACGAAGCTAGTGGTAAAGCATTGTCT
Source organism: Flavobacteriaceae bacterium (assembly GCA_965224465.1). Classification (GTDB taxonomy): domain Bacteria; phylum Bacteroidota; class Bacteroidia; order Flavobacteriales; family Flavobacteriaceae. The sequence continues at coordinate 187,904 of OZ245049.1, forward strand.
CAAACGTTGGGGATAGGAAAAGGGTCGGTTACTTTAGATGATTTCTACAAAGCAGATTTGATCATGGTAATTGGTCAAAATCCAGCAACTAATCACCCTAGAATGTTGTCCGCACTGGAGAAATGCAAGAAAAATGGAGGTGAAATTATTGCTATTAACCCGTTGCCAGAAGTGGGCTTGATAAAATTCACCAATCCACAAAATCCTTATAAAATGCTTACAGGAGGTACTGCTATTGCGGATTTGTTTGTGCCTGTAACTATTAATGGGGACGTGGCTTTATTTAAAGCGATACTGCTTAAGTTATTAGAAAAGGAAGATGCTGAAGGGGGTGTTTTTGACCAACTCTTTATTAAGGAGCATACCGATGGTTACGATGCTTTTATAACAGATTTAAAAACATATAATTACGAGGATTGTGTTGAAAAATCGGGTGTTTCAAACGATTTGATACTCCAAATTGTATCAAAAGTAATCAAGCACGAGAAAATTATTATTTGTTGGGCCATGGGTTTAACACAGCATGAAAATGCGGTAGATAATATTAGGGAATTGGTCAATTTACTGTTATTAAAAGGAAGTATAGGAAAGGAAGGAGCAGGGACCTGTCCTGTTCGTGGGCATTCCAATGTTCAAGGAGATAGAACCATGGGGATTTGGGAAGCAGCTCCACAATCTTTTTTGGATAACTTAGAAGGGAAATACGGTTTTAAACCCAGTGCTAATCATGGTTATTCTGTAATTGATGCCATTGTGGCGATGCATAAAAAAAAGGCTTCTGTATTTATAGGAATGGGAGGTAACTTTTTATCTGCTGCTCCGGATACTAATTACACGGCAGAAGCATTGGCTAACTGTGATTTGACAGTACAGATAAGTACAAAATTAAATAGGTCTCATTTAGTAACGGGGAAAGAAGCTTTGATTTTACCTTGTTTAGGAAGGTCGGAAAAAGACATGCAAGGGACGCGGGAACAAATTCAAAGTGTGGAGAACTCTATGGGAATTGTCTCTTCTACAAAGGGAATATTAACACCTTGTTCCGATAATTTACTAAGCGAAGTAGCTATAGTGTGCCAGCTGGCAACGGCTAGTTTGTCTGATCATTTTTCTATAGACTGGAAAGCGTATATGAAGGATTACTCCTTGATTAGGGATGATATTGAAACATTGATTAAAGGCTTTGAAAATTACAACGAACAATTGAAAAATCCATCGGGATTCTATTTGCCGAATGGTGCTAGAATTCGTCAGTTTCAAACCGCTTCTAAAAAGGCAGAATTTTCGATTAATAAAATGTCAGAAAGAGTTTTAAAAGAAAATGAGTTGCTGATGATGACAATTCGTAGTCATGACCAATTTAATACTACAATTTATGGCTTGGATGATAGGTATCGCGGTGTTTTTAATGAGCGTAGAGTGATTTTTATGAACCGAGAGAATATCAAAAAACAAGGTTTTAAGGAAGCACAAGTTGTAAGGATTATCTCCGAATACAAGGGGGTAAAACGCATTGCAGACGGATTCAAAATTGTGCCTTACAGCATTCCCATAAATTGCTGTGCTACGTATTTTCCAGAAGCAAATGTATTGGTGCCTATTGATAGTTACGCACATACTGCAAAAACACCAAGTTCTAAAAGCGTAGTGGTGAAGGTGGTGACGTATTAACGTTAGAAACTGTAATAAAAATAAGTTGTCAAATTTATTTTCAGAACAACCATGGAAAATTATGACTTCAGTAAAAGTCTAAAAAGGAACGCTTTACATTTTAAAAGGTAAAACGCGTCGTTTTTAATCAAACGCCAAGCGCTCTCCATCCATTGTTCCACGAGAATAATGTCCGTTTTCAATGATTAGAATTTCACCGTATTTTCCATTTTTTATACTGGAATCTACAGCGTAAATTTTGTGATTATAGAGTTGTTTGACTTGTTTTTGAGAGGTATGTCCCACCACAACATGTTTTACATCCAGTGTATTCAAAATACCATCGATTTGTTTTTCTGATAATTTATTTTTAAAATACCCTCTGTACCATACAGGTCCTTTCTTTCCTAAATACCTTTTGTAAAAAGGTGTTTCTTTCATCGTTGATTTTTTCTGATCTATTGCCTTTCGAAATGCTTGATTTATGAATTCAATATCAAAAGTTTCTTCTAAAAACGTTTCAGAAATTCCACCATGCATAAACAAGTTGTCGTTTATTTTTAAAAGGGTAGCCTTTGAACGAATCCATCTTCCTAAAACGGTTTCTTTGCCAAACAATTCAGCATATCTTTTATTCAATAGTTTTTCGGTTATTTTGTATTTTGGATGGATATACCTGCGGTCGTTATGCAAGACCATAAATTCGTGGTTTCCAAGTAAGAAATGTACTTTTCCTCCAGCTTTTTCAGCTTGCTTTTCCAATTCATAAATAAACCAAAGAAACTCTGTGACTTTAGGTCCTCTATCAAAAATATCACCACAAATCACAAAATGACCTTTGCCTAAATTCCAGTTGTTATTTAGGTCTATAACATGGTTGTTTTTTAATATTCTAATTCCTAAATCATGTTGGCCATGAATATCACTCAACGCCACAATCGTATCTATATTTTTATAGACAGATATACTGGGACTAAAGTGCGTGCTATAAGCATCTAAACCTTTTATTTCGGTAATTACGGTGCCTTTTACAATCTGTTTGATGTTTAGATTGTTTGGGTTGATAAATACATAAGGACCATCGTCTATAGCTGTTGCATCAATTTCTGGTTCTTCCGAGCTTGTGTTTGAATGTTTACACGCCAATATTGTAACGCAGAGTAAGCAACAAAAAATGATGTTTTTAAAAGATGTATTCATACGGGCTAATATACAAAAAAAAACAGATCGAATTTGTTTAGAATCTTGTTGTATTGCTTTATGGATAGAAAATCTGGATGATAAAAAAACACGAAGACCAAAATGGAATTCGTGTTTTTAAATGTTATTCGTAAAGGTTTTTTTGAACGTATTCTTAGCTACTATTACCTATTTATTCAACCAATTATAAGCATTTGTAAATGCTTCTAACCAAGGAGAAACTTCGTCTTGACGGTGAGCAGGATAATGAGCCCAGTTCCATTGGAAAATTGAGCGCTCAATATGAGGCATCATTACTAGATGTCGTCCGTCTTTTGAATGCATCATAGCTACATTATAGTCAGATCCATTTGGATTGTGAGGATAGTCTTTATAGGTGTATTTGGCAGCAATGTTGTAGGCTGATTCTTCCAAAGGAAGGTTAAATTTACCTTCACCATGCGAAATCCAAACCCCCAATGTTGTTCCTGCCAGGCTCTGTAGCATAATAGAATTATTTTCTTGTATTGTTACAGAAGTAAAGTTAGATTCATGCTTTTGAGAATCGTTGTGTTTTAATTTTCCGTGCTCTTTATGATCTGGATTAATCAACTCCAATTCCATTAATAATTGGCATCCGTTGCAAATACCTACCGATAAGGTGTTATTTCTTTTAAAGAAATTGTCCAAGGCAGATTTTGCTTTTGGATTGTATTTGAATGCGCCAGCCCATCCTTTGGCAGAACCTAAAACGTCTGAATTGGAAAAACCACCAACAGCACCAATAAACTGAATGTCTTCTAGTGTTTCTCTACCAGAAATAAGATCGGTCATGTGTACATCTTTTACATCAAAACCAGCTAAGTACATTGCATGTGCCATTTCTCTTTCAGAATTAGATCCTTTTTCACGGATGATGGCTGCTTTGATACGTTTTCCGTTGGTTTGAGGTAATTTACCTTCAAATGTAGATGGGAAAACAAATTTTAACGGTTGTTCTGCATAGTTATCAAAACGCTCTTGCGCCTTATTATTAGCGGTTTGTTTTTGATCTAATAAGAACGATGTTTCGTACCAAGCATCACGCATGGCGGAAATATCAAAACTATAAGCGTTTTCTCCATTGGTAATTTCTAAAGCTTCACCGCGCATGGCTTTTCCGATATTTAGAACATCAATTCCAGCGGCTTTTAAATCAGCTTCTATGTTTGGATCCCAAGATTGGAATACAATTCCAGAATTTTCTGAGAACAATAATTTTATGGTATCCGACTCATTTAAAGCAGTTATATCTACCTGAGCTCCCACCATGTCTTGCGAAAAACTCATTTCTAACAAGGTTGTTAATAAACCACCTGCAGAAACATCGTGTCCAGCTGCAATTTTTCCTGCTTTGATAAGGTCTTGAATTGCGTTAAATGTCTTTTTAAAATAGGCAGCATCTTTAATTGTAGGGACTTCACTACCAATGCTGTTTTGTGTTTGTGCAAAAGAAGAACCTCCTAATTTATAACTGTCTTTACTAAGGTTGATATAGTAAATGCGATTCAATCCGTTTTTTTGAAAAACAGGCTCAATTACATTGCCAATGTCAGAACAATGAGCAGCAGCTGATATAATAACAGTTCCAGGAGAAATTACGTCCTCGTTTGGATATTTTTGTTTCATTGATAAGGAATCTTTCCCTGTAGGGACATTGATTCCTAATTCAATAGCAAAATCAGAAATTCCTTTTACAGCTTTGTATAAGCGGGCATCTTCACCTTCATTTTTACAAGGCCACATCCAGTTAGCAGAGAGTGATACAGAGTGTAAATTCTCTTTTAAAGGAGCCCAAATTATATTAGTTAATGCTTCTGCAATGGAATTGCGAGAACCTGCGATAGGATCTACCAAACCAGAAATAGGGGAGTGCCCAATACTGGTGGCTACACCTTCTTTTCCGTTGTAATCCAATGCCATTACACCTACATTGTTTAGTGGTAATTGTAAGGGGCCTGCACATTGCTGTTTGGCTACTTTTCCACCTACACAACGGTCAACTTTATTTGTCAACCAGTCTTTACAAGCTACAGATTCTAGCTGTAATACTTGTGTGGTATACTCATGTATTTTATCAATAGTATAGGTAGCGTCCTTGTAGTTTCTTGTGATGGTTTTGTCTATCATTACCGTTTTAGGAGAACTCCCAAACATGTCTTCCAAGGCTAAATCCATTGGCTTGTCACCATTGGTCTTACTTTCAAAGGTAAAACGATCATCGTCTGTAACAACTCCAACTTGGTAAAAAGGAGAGCGTTCACGTTCTGAAATGGTTTTTAAGGTCCCAATATGTTCGTCAGAAATAACCAATCCCATGCGTTCTTGAGATTCGTTTCCAATAATTTCTTTGGCAGATAGGGTTGGATCTCCAACAGGCAATGCGTCTAGATCTATATTTCCTCCTGTTTCTTCTACCAATTCAGAAAGGCAGTTTAAATGTCCACCTGCACCGTGGTCATGAATAGAAACAATAGGATTGATATCGCTTTCTACCATTGCACGAATCGCATTTGCAGCACGTTTTTGCATTTCTGGATTTGAACGTTGAATGGCATTTAATTCGATGCCAGAGTTAAATACACCCGTATCAGCGGATGAAACAGCTGCTCCACCCATTCCTATGCGGTAATTATCGCCTCCTAGAAGTACTATTTTATCACCTTTTTGAGGGGTGTCTTTTAATGCTTGTTCTTTTTTACCGTAGCCAATTCCTCCTGCTTGCATGATTACTTTGTCGAAACCTAGTTTGCGATCACTTTCTTCATGTTCAAAAGTAAGTACAGATCCTGTAATTAACGGTTGTCCAAATTTATTACCAAAATCAGAAGCTCCATTGGATGCTTTGATTAAGATATCCATAGGAGTTTGATACAACCATGGGCGTTCTTCCATTGCTTGTTCCCATGGTCGATTTTCTTTTAATCGAGAATAAGAAGTCATGTATACAGCTGTTCCTGCCAATGGTAAGGATCCTTTTCCTCCGGCCAATCTGTCTCTAATTTCACCTCCTGCACCTGTTGCAGCACCGTTAAAAGGTTCTACAGTGGTTGGGAAGTTATGGGTTTCTGCTTTTATTGAAATTACCGAATTAAAATCTTTTTTCTCATAAAAGTCGGGTTTGTCAGCCGATTTAGGCGCAAATTGTTCCACTCTTGGGCCGTCAATAAAAGCAACATTATCTTTATAAGCAGAGACAATGTTTTGTGGGTTTTGTTTTGCTGTTTCCTTGATCAGTTTAAATAAGGAAGTTGGCATTTCTTCTCCATCAATGACAAAAGTTCCATTGAAAATTTTATGACGACAGTGTTCTGAATTTACCTGAGAGAATCCAAAAACCTCGGAATCAGTGAGTTTTCTGTTTAACTTTTTCGATAGTTTGTTTAAATAGTCCACTTCATCAGCGCTCATAGCCAATCCTTCTTGTTGATTGTAACGAGCGATATCATCAATGTCTAATATAGGTTCTGGTTGCGTATCAACCGTGTAAATTTCTTGATTTAATGATTGGAATTGCTGACTTAACATGGGGTCAAATTCCGCTTCCTTTGGACTCGAAATATACTCTTCAATACGGATAATACCTGCTATATCCATGTTTTGAGTGATTTCTACAGCATTGGTACTCCATGGAGAAATCATGGCTGCACGGGGTCCTACAAATATTCCTTCAACAGTATTGCCTAAGGTTTTAGTGACATCACCAAAAAGCCAGTTTAATTTAGAAATAGTATCTGAACTAAGTTCTTTTGACGTTTGCACAGCAAAAATTTTACTGTTTGGGTTCCCAAAGAAATGAATCATTATGTGTGTGTTAGGGTTGTTTTTAAAAATGCAAATTTACAGAATATAATTAAAAAAAAAGCACAATAAAATGAGTTTATTGTGCTTTTAAAATGTTTGTTACGAGTCGTTATTTCTAGCTCGTGACGGTGTTCTTTTTTTATTTCGAGATTTGTTTCTGTTAAAATTTCCAGATCTCGATTGCTGCGAGTCTTCTCCTTTATTAGAGGTTGACTTCCTAAAGTTCTTTCTAGGTTTTGGTTTCGGCTTTTCTGATTTTACAGGTGCTTCATCAATCTCTCCTTCGAAAGGATGTTCTGTTATAACAGGTATTTTTTGATTGATTAATTTTTGAATGTCTCTCAAATATGCTTTCTCTTCTTGATTACAGAAGGATAAGGCAATTCCACTTTCCTTAGCTCTACCTGTACGCCCAATTCGATGTACATAGGTTTCAGAAATGTTTGGTAAATCGTAATTAATTACCAAAGCTAGTTTTGAAACATCAATTCCCCTTGCTGCAATATCAGTAGCTACTAGCACAAAAAGATCTCCAGATTTGAATTTCCCCAATGCTTTTTGTCGTGCTGCTTGCGATTTATTTCCGTGAATGGCTTCTGCTTTAATACCCGCTTGTCCCAATTGCTTTACTACTTTATTTGCACCGTGTTTGGTTCTTGAAAATACCAAGGTAGATTGCTTAGGGCGTTCTTCTAAGATATGTACAAGCAATTTAGTTTTGTTCTTTTTAGATACAAAATAAACACCTTGCTCTATCTTGTCTGCAGTTGCTTTTTCTGGAGTAATGGTAACCTTTCCAGGGTTTCCAAGAATTTTCGCAGACAAATCCCGAATGGATTGTGGCATGGTTGCAGAGAAAAATAATGACTGTCTTTTAGCAGGTAATATCTTTAATAACTTTTTAATATCATGTATAAACCCCATGTCTAGCATTTGGTCTGCTTCATCTAGTACAAAGTATTCCAAGTCGCGTAAGTTGATAAAACCTTGATTAATCAAGTCTAACAAACGCCCAGGTGTTGCCACTAGAATATCTACCCCTTGGCGTAAAATACGTGTTTGCTGTGCTTGTTTAACACCTCCAAAAATCACAGTATTTTTCACATCTGCATATTCTCCATACTCAGTGAAATTTTCACCAATTTGAATGGCTAACTCTCGGGTAGGTGTTACCACGAGTGCTTTTATTTTTCGACGTCCTTTTTGCTCTGGACGTCTATTATTATATATATGTTGTAATATCGGAATTCCAAACGCTGCCGTTTTTCCTGTACCAGTTTGTGCACAACCTAATAAATCTTCTCCTTTTAATAGGATAGGGATGGATTTTGCTTGTATTGGGGTAGGGTGGGTATATCCTTTGGCTTCTAATGCCTTTAGGATGGGTTGGATAATTCCTAGTTCTTTAAATGTCATAAATTTATTTCTGCGGCAAATGTACTGTTTTAATTTTTAGTGTTAGCTATTTGTGTTAAATCGTACGTTTTAGATGTTAGATTTATGGATAAATAAGTAACTTTTAAGTTGTGGTTTTGTAGCTGTCTGTATTGAAACATGTTAGGTTTAGGTGGAATCCCTGTTCATTTCATTTTCTGAGCCTTTATCAAAATAGGTATTTGATTAATTGCTTTACTATAATAGGTCTGTTTTGCATGCTCATACCAAATACATTTCCAAGTGACGGTTTAGAAATGGAATTATTTTTGTTTTAGCTAGGTGCATACTATAAGGATGGCTATTCAGTTCTTATTTTGCTATTTTTTTATGAAATATTAGAAGGAGATGCTTTAAAAGTATTTTTATACCTGTTTTTTTGATAGGATGTTGGTATGTAATTCGCAATTTTAGACACCATGGAATTATCGCTATCAATACTCAGTGATTCTTCTTTCTTTTTAATGATTTGAAACTCGTTTTAAATCGATAACAATCTTTTTTACAGGGTGTTAAATCCACTGAAATTCAAACAATAAGCTTCAGATTTATAAAATATTGATTCAAATTACTTACATTCGTTTTTAAAAAACAGAAAAATGAAAAATATTTTATACAGCTTTTTGATTTCGGTGCTTTTAGTTACTTCCTGTAAATATAGAGGAACACAAAATTTACCGCAATTAAAAAAAGCATTTAAAAATCAAATAGCGAAGTTCGAAAAACAAAAAGAACGGACCGATTCTAAAGTAGAAACTGGGGTGAAAAAGTTAAGTGCTTTTGAACAAGCACTGAAAAATGCAAGTGATGTAGATAAAGAATTCAAACGCATTTATACCTATTGGCATCGGGTTGATAAAAACACTCAAAAACTTAATAAAGAGTATTTAGAACTCAAAGAGAATGCACGAGCGCTATTTGCTGCTTTAAAAACACAGACAAATAGTTTGAAAGATCTAAAAACGAAGAGTGAATTATCTAGGGCATTGAATAAAACAAGAATAGATTATTTTAAAGTATTGCATAAGACGTCTTTGGCTATTGATAAGTTAAATAATTTACATGGGGATGCATTGGAAATTATAAAAGCCTTAGAGGTGGCAGTTGCGCTAGGGCAAATTTCTGATATTCAAGCAGGATTGACAAATATAGAAAGTCAAGTAGCAGGAATTATGGAGGAATTAAATCAAACAATTGTGGAAAGTAAAGACTTATATGAGAAACGCATGAAAGGACTGTAAGAACTTTTGAATATTTTAGCGATACGCTGTTCTCTATTGTGTGATTAAGAATCAATAAATTCTAAATTACCATTCGCACATCCCATAATATATCCGTAATTTCGCGGCATGGAATCATTAGAGCAATTATTTATTACGATTAAAGAGAGTTTGAGCAATTCAGATTTTGTAAAACTTACCCTGAGCAAGCCGATAAAAAAAGGAGATGAACTCCCAAATGTGTATATCCGTTTGGTTCGTATTAAAGAAGAGGAATTGTTTCAGTTTACCTATCATTATACAAGCAATGATCAGGTTAAAAATTACAGCTATGAAGCTACGTGTAAAGAATTAGAGATTTTATTGACAGATAGCTTTAGGACTGCTACTTTGTTTATGCTAAGTGGAGACTTATTAGTATTTGTATCAAAGAAGAAAAAAATCACGTACCGTTCTACGGCAGCGAGTTTTAAAAATAAGCTGCCAGAATCACATGACAATCCTAAAGAAAAACGAGCCCAAAAAGGGAGCTATTTAAGGTATTTAGGCATTACAGATATTCATGATAATATCATCCCTAAAATGGCGGATAAATACCGTCAAATCAATAAGTACTTAGAGATTATTGAAGGTTTGTTAAAGAATGCTCATTTACCAAAACATATTAAAATTGTGGATATGGGCTCAGGAAAAGGCTATTTAACCTTTGCCTTGTACGACTATCTGGTGAATGTAAAAAAATATTCTGCTGCTGTTATTGGAATTGAATTGCGTCAAAGTTTGGTGGATTATTGCAATGATATTGCTGAGAAGTGTGGGTTTGAAAACCTGAATTTTGTAGCACAAAAAATTCAAGAATTTGACAATAATAAAATAGATATTTTAATCGCCTTACACGCCTGTGATACTGCAACGGATGATGCTATATATAAAGGACTCGTAGCAAAAGCAGCATTAATTATCTGTGCGCCTTGTTGTCATAAGCAAGTGCGTCAACAGGTAAAAGGAATTCCTCAGGAAAGTCCATTGTTAAAACACGGTATTTTTAAAGAGCGTCAGTTTGAGATGATTACGGATACTATCAGAGCCTTAATTTTAGAAAAGCATAATTATCAAACCATGGTGTTTGAATTTATAAGTAATGAACATACACGTAAAAATGTGATGTTGGTTGGTACCAAATCAAATAAAAAGGGAGATACTGTAAAACTTGATGAAAAAATAAGAGCACTCAAAGAAGCTTATCATATAGAAGAACATTATTTAGAGAAATTGTTTGTGTAGCAGCAGCGTAAAAAGCGCTTGTAGCAATCCGAAGAATTTGATATAGGTTTGTTTTGAATTAGAGAATTACCTAATTCTTAAAAAAAAAATGTATATTGATCAAGACCAATCTTCACAAAGCGAACTAAGTGATGGGAGATTATTTATTAACAAATTGAAATTGTTATGAACATGCTTGTGTAAAAAAATACATGCTCATTTAGAAATATGTTCATATAATTTACCCTACTTTCGTTTGTAGGAAAACAAAAATAATTGCATTTTACCTTGGGTGTTAGTTTATTAATTACAAGTGTACTACCAATTACAATCCAAAATGACTGATATAAATAGGTTGTTTTACGTTCTAGTGTTGTTATAAAAAAGAACGATAGTGAAGGTTCTCTATCCGTTTTTTGACTAGCTAAAACAAAAAATAATTCCATTTCTAAATCGTCACTGGAAATGTATTTGGTATAATTAAGTATAAAAAAGAAGTAGATTATCAATGGAGAATAAACAACCTGAATCAGGAAATTGGAAGAATAAAAAACCAGTCATTAATTTAGAGAAGGGAAAAGTGCCTCCACAGGCATTGGATCTTGAAGAAGCCGTGTTAGGCGCTATGATGATTGATAAGAAAGGGGTAGATGATGTTATTGATATATTGTCTCCAGAAGCATTTTATAAAAAAGCACATAAGCTTATTTATGGTGCTATTTTCACCCTATTTCAAAATTCTGAGCCCACAGATTTATTAACCGTTGCCAATCAATTAAAAAAAGAAGGAAATTTAGAAAAAGCAGGAGGTGATTATTATATAGTTTCCTTGACTCAGAAAGTTGCTTCTTCTGCTCATATCGAGTTTCATGCTCGGATTATTTTGCAGAAATCTATTCAACGAAGTTTAATTAGTATTTCAGCTGATATTATTGAGGAAGCCTATGACGAAGCTATAGATGTATTTGATTTATTAGACAGTGCAGAGACTAAATTATTCGAAATCACACAAGGAAATCTTAAAAAAGGGGCAGATAGTGCAGAGTCTTTAGTAACGGAAGCTATTAAAAAGATTGAAGAAATTTCTAATAAAGAAGGGATGAGTGGTGTAGCCACTGGGTTTACCAAGTTAGATGCGCTAACTTCTGGATGGCAACCTTCGGATTTAATTATTATTGCAGCACGTCCCGGTATGGGGAAAACGGCATTTGTACTGTCCATGGCAAAAAACATGGCCATTTTATTTAATCAACCTTGTGCTGTGTTTTCTTTGGAGATGTCATCAATACAGTTAATTACACGTATGATTTCTTCCGAAACAGGGATTTCATCGAGTAAATTAAGAAAAGGTAATTTGGAACCGCATGAGTGGGAACAGTTGAATGTAAAGGTAAAAAACCTTTCAAATGCCCCTATTTTTATTGATGATACACCATCACTTTCTATCTTTGACTTACGTGCAAAAGCAAGAAGATTAGCTTCTCAACACGGAATAAAATGTATTGTGATCGATTATTTACAGTTAATGACTGCTGGTGGAACTGGAGGGAATCGTGAACAAGAAATATCATTGATTTCTCGAAATCTAAAAGCATTGGCAAAAGAATTAAACATTCCTGTAATTGCCTTGTCTCAGTTATCCCGTGCTGTAGAGACACGTGGAGGAAGCAAGCGTCCGTTACTTTCGGATCTTCGTGAATCTGGTGCAATTGAGCAGGATGCAGATATTGTATCTTTTATATTTAGACCCGAATATTATGGTCTTATGGAATGGGATGATGATGAAAGATCACCTTGTGAAGGGCAAGCTGAATTTATCATTGCAAAGCATCGTAATGGTGGTTTAGAAAATATTAGAATGAAATTTACAGGACACTTAGCCTTGTTTTCTGATTTAGAAGAAGGTACAGGAACCGAGTTTGAGTCTAAAATGAATACAGAATTTAATAGCGAGGTTAGTGCAGGGACAATGCCTACTACTGATCAAGCATTTGATATAGGAGGCAATGATACACCATTTTAAAACTACAAATTTTTTAAAACTTAAATGGGGAACGTTTTTGGTTTTCTTTTTTTTGAATATACTTAGTTCTTGGGCATCGTTTATTTTGTTGCCTATGGATGCAGAAAATCAAACAAACCATTTAAAAGCGTATGGCATTACCTTTTGGACCCTAGAAAATGGGCAGAAGGCACAATGGTTACTCAATTATAAAGGCGGTGCCTTTCTATTGGAAGATTCGGAAGCTATACGTAAGGAGTGTCAGGTTAGAAATGTTAGCTATATCGTACTTTCTGATATGGAAGCGGAACAGATTTTACGTGAAATAGCGAGTCCTTCCAAAAATATGGAAGCCGTATTATTAGAAAAGGTGCCGAAAATTGCTGTTTATTCTCCCAAAGGTAAAAAGCCATGGGATGATGCAGTGACAATGGTTTTGAAATATGCCGAAATTCCTTTTGATATTATTTACGATAAAGAAATACTAGACGATAGTTTAAAAATATACGAATGGCTGCATCTTCATCACGAGGATTTTACAGGGCAGTTTGGTAAGTTTTATGGTAATTATAGAGCTGCAAACTGGTATGTACAAGACAAGCTAAGAGCAGAGAAATCAGCGAAAGAATTGGGCTTTGAAAATGTAGCTCAAGCCAAATTAGCAGTCGCTTTAAAAATAAAAGAGTTTGTTAAAGCAGGTGGTTTTATGTTTGCAATGTGCTCAGCAACCGATAGTTTTGATATTGCATTGGCTGCAGAAGGTGTTGATATTTGTGAAACCATGTTTGATGGTGATCCTTCCGAAGTAAATTACCAATCCAAGATAGATTTTTCAAAAACCTTGGCTTTTACAGACTTTAAATTGGTTCGGAACCCAACGGAATACGAGTTCTCATCTATTGATATGACCCGGAAACGAAAAATTAAAAGAACAGAGGATTATTTTTCCTTGATGGAATATTCTGCAAAATGGGATCCTATTCCAACAATGTTATGTCAGAATCATACCTTATTGGTTAAAGGCTTTATGGGGCAAACTACTTCTTTTGATCCTAAAAGCATAAAATCCACAGTGTTGGTGATGGGGCAAAGCAAACTAAATAATGAAGCCCGATATATCCATGGTACTAAAGGCAAGGGGATGTGGACTTTTTATGGTGGGCATGACCCAGAAGATTATCAGCATTTAGTAGGGGATCCAAAAACAGAGTTGGATTTATATCCCAATTCTCCAGGGTATCGCCTTATCTTAAATAATGTACTGTTTCCTGCGGCTAAAAAGAAAGAACAAAAGACGTAGTTAGTTATGGGTGTCTGGTGGACTTGTTTTTCTTTTTTTGATGTTTTCACTAGCTTTATGTGTGGCAGTCAATTAGCAAGTTTCAGGTATAATTCCTTTTTGAGGGGTTCATTTCCAGAGGATATGCCTCTAAATAGGAATAGTCTTTCGGGAGTATTTCTCGTGATTTGTGGCTTGGCGATTGATTTCTGTGAGTAAGGACTCTTATGTGAGGAATAATAATCTTTTCCGCTTTCTCAAATCGTCCAGTAATTTTTTTTAATCCCTCTAATGGGTTTAATTCCCCGATGCTTGCATCGAAATGATTAAGGTTTTTTTCTTTTTTATGCCTCGTGGGCTTGCTCCGAGGTTATTGACTTCACTGGTTTTTAGAGTCTATCCTATATTTAAAATTGAGAGAACTTTGGGTTCTCTCAATTTTAAAATAATGTATAATAGTGTTTTAACCATAGCTTTTAAAGCGTCTATAAACTTCTAACTTTTAGAATTCCTTTTGCATTAAAATGTTGTGATTTTTTATCTAAAGGAGATGTACTTCTAGCTATAGGTGTATGATATATAACCCTGTCTTTTTTAGAAAAATAATACGAGCCATCATTGTCTCTCTTATTGTTCTCAATAGCATACGAGAAATATTTTTCCGTAACGCCACTTTCCATGTTGACAACGCCTACAGAATGTGTTCCTGCTTTGTCAAATGTATAGATGTATATGTTGTCATCTATAATTGGCATCCTCCATGATTTTATATAGTTGGGTGTTTTATATGTATGCTCATATTCAAGAGTACCATTAGTACCTATTTTTGTTAAAATTATTTTGAATTGTTTTTTTGTTGAAACTAATTTGGTTTTATTGAGGATTCCTTGGAGTAAAACACTTCCGTTTTCTAGGGAGATGATTTCGTGTACTTGTTTTATTTTTGACCCCATTTTTTTTAAACTACGCCCTTTAATTTCCCCATTAGTATCAATGGTATATAGTTTTCCCGCTTTATCCGAGGCTATATATACGGTGCCTTCATTATTTTCTAGATAAACAATTTCAGTTTTAGACTTGATAGATCTACCTATTTCTTTACGTGTTTTGATATCAAATAACTGAACTCTATCTGGCTGTATTACTAGAAACCTAGAATTGTTATATATTTTTGTGAATAGGATGTTATGAGCTGTTTTTATTCTTTTTTTAAGTAAATATTTTCCTGTTTCTAAATCTATTATATTTACATATTCTGGAATTGTTGCCTCACCCACTTCAAAATCGATTGAATCAATTGTTAAAGTAGAGCTGTTATGAACTTGTGAACTTTTTGTAACAATTGTTAGTAAATTATGATCTAAGGTGGTGCTTACCAATTCTGTTTCGTAAGACCTTAGGGTGTTGTTTTCTAGTTTTGCAGTGCCTTTAGAATCAAAGATTTGGAAATATTTTTTTCCGATTTTTTTTGGTGATGACAATACGAGAACCGTTGCTAGATCATCAATTACGCTTAAAGAATATACCTCTGTGTATCCTTTTTCTTTTTTCCAAAGTACCTTTCCAGACCTACCATCCAATGCAAGGATTTGATGTTTATTACCAAAGCGACTCGTTTTGTCTACCAAATAAATCATTAAATCGCCCGTGTTTTTGTTTTTGGCTATTAGGTAATTTGAAAGAACAATTTTAGAGGTGAATTTCCAATTTTCTTTCCCTGTTTTAAGATGAATACTAATTATTTCTCCTTTTTCTTTGTCTTGAAAGATATAGTTTCCGTTTACGGTGTAATATCCGTTATAGAGAGGAGAATTAGCTAATGTTTGTTCCAATTGTACTTTACCATTAGGAGCGTTACTCATCATTTTTATCATAAAACTATTGAGTTTCTTATGGGTCTTATTCGTCTTATCGCTTTTGGTTTTTGTCCACTCAATTTTCCAAGTATCGAAAGATAAAAATAGCAATACATTTTCTCCTTTTAGTGTTGCATTTGCTAAAATACCTTCAGGAAACACCTTTGAATATAAAATATGTGTAAGACCTGCTTTGGTTGGATTAAATAATACCTTCCCGTTTTCATCCAATATGAGCATTCGTCCCACTCGAATAAGATTTGTGTTATTTACATGTTTTAATTTGACGGTTACAGATTTATGGTTTTTTTCTGCCTTAGAAGCTCCCATCATTGACATTGGGTCTTTTATTTCCCATAATTTTTCGCCTGTAAATTTATCTAGCCCTGCAATACCAGGGAAATATCGTTTTGACTTAACAACTTTAGTTCCATTGCTGTCGCCGTAAATAACAACAACTCTATTGTTGTATGTGTTGTAACCATAGATGTTTTTTAACATAGAGGTTTCCCAATCTATAGTTTGTCCATTTATTAGCGATGTAAAATGATTAAAATCGCTAAAAAAACATTGCATTTTTTCATAATATTAGGGTGTTTATTATTTAATGTTGTTAAGAGGTTGTCCTCGTGTCATAATGTGAATAAGGGGACGGTGATAGAGGTAATAACCTGTTTACAACGGTTTTGTTTGTTTATTTTAATCCCACCAGTGGGTTTAATTCCTCGATGTTTGCATCGAAATAATTAAGGTTTTTTCTTTTTATGCCTCGTGGGCTTGCCCCGAGGTTATTAACTAAATTAAAAGAGGTATGAGCAACAGTTTTAGTGCTTCTGGCTTTTAGAAAAGGGTAGTGTCTGTTGACCATTGCTCAGTACGCTATTTGCAAGTGACAATCCATCTAAATTTACAATGTGTTTTTTCTTAAGGCTAACTGTTTCCATAATGTGTGACGTTTTATTTCGCTTTATACCATTTGATGCAGGTAATTTGCAGCTAAAAATACAGGTGTTAAAATCTAAATTTGTGTGTGGATAAGTATCAGTCACAGCATTGAATGCTAATTCGACAGGTATCCATCCTTTGTCAAATAAGCCCTCTTGTTTAGCTTTTTCATAGCTAGGATACCTGTCTGTGTATTCTTCTTTACAAGAAGTTAATAATAAGAGACCCGTAGTTAAATACACTATGGTAATTCTTAATAGCTTATTCATTTTGTTAATGTTTACTTATTATACAAAAGACATTCTAGTTTTATAAATAGTTGTTCTGCTGTTTTTTAATGTTCTAAAAACAGAAAATATATTCCTCTTAAACAGAGAACGGGGAGCTATTTATAGCGGTCTTTTCGAATTGGTTTTGGTAGTATTCAACAAGTATGCCAATACTTCTTAGTAATAGTTAAGAAAATTTAGAAATATTTTTTATAAGTATCCTATTGATTAAAAATTTTTAACGTAACGTATCTTAAGTCAATGTTTTAGTGTTTGTTTTGTAGTTTAATTTTTTAAAAAAAATCAATAAAGAATCTTATTTTTTTTAGCCTCTTATTTTAAGAGGAAAGATATAGTCTAGTTAACTAAGAAGGTTTAAATAGTTAGGAATAACTGTTTAGAGATGGTATTGTTTTCCTAATAACACAAAAATATAAGTGTAAAAGAGTATGATTGTAAAGATAAAACAGGAAGTACTTAAGTTTTTTTTTAAGGTATTTTGTTTGATGGTAATAAAATCAATAAGCCGCTAGGGGACAGGGAATGCTTGCTAAAGAGGTGTTCTTGTTTTGAATCAAAGTTTTTTGGAATTATTTTTAACAATGCTAGAACGTAAAATAAACTTTTTATATCGGTCATTTTGGATTGTAATTGGTGTAAAAGAAGGGGTAAAAAAAACGGGCTTAAGTTATAATTAACTCAAGCCCGTTTATAAATGGTGTAGATTTCAGGAGTTTCTAAGGAAGAGTTCTAGGGATTTTACACTTGTTTAAGCATGTATTCTAGTGTTTTACCTTAAAAACTGTCAATTACAGATCCACTTCAATTTGATTTTTCAATAGATCCTCCATTGTTTCGCGCTTTCGAATTAAATGTGCTTTTCCTTTACTTACCAATATTTCGGCAGGGCGGTAGCGACTGTTGTAATTGCTAGCCATTGAATAACAATAAGCACCTGCATTATCAAAACATAAAACGTCCTCTTCTCTAATTTCTTGAATACGTCTATTGCTAGCAAATGTATCGGATTCACAGATATAGCCCACTACGGAGTAATAGCGTTCCTTGCCTGTTGGGTTGGAGAGGTTATTTATATGATGATAGGCATCATACATCATAGGTCTAATTAGATGGTTAAAACCAGTATCAATACCAGCAAATATGGTAGAGGTTGTTTGTTTAACAACATTTACATGTGCTAAAAATTTACCAGATTCACTTACCAAGAATTTACCAGGTTCGAACATTAGAGCGATGTCTTTTCCGTAATCTTTACAAAATTGGTTGAATCTAATACCTAACTGTTTTCCGAGTTCCTTGATGTCAGTACCAATATCTCCAGGTTTATATGCTACTTTAAAACCACTCCCAAAATCAATAAAATCTAAATGTTTAAATTGAGCAGCTGTTTGGAATAAGATTTCTGTAGCCAGTAAGAAAACTTCAATGTCTAAAATATCAGAACCTGTATGCATGTGAACTCCATTTATATGCATGCCTGTGTTTTTGGCAATTCGCATAATATGAGGAACTTGGTGAACGGATATCCCGAATTTAGAATCGATATGACCCACGGATATTTTACTGTGTCCTCCCGCCATAATATGTGGGTTTATACGAACACAAACAGGCGTGTTTGGATGTTTATTTCCAAATTGTTCTAAGATAGAAAGATTGTCGATATTGACTTGTACACCTTTTGCAGCAACCTCTTCAATTTCTGAAAGAGAAACACCGTTGGGCGTAAATATAATGTCTTTAGGTGCGAAACCTGCTTGTAAACCTAGTGCTACCTCTTGGTATGAAACACAATCCAATCCTGAGTTTAATTTTTTAAATAATTTTAAAACGCTTAGGTTAGACAACGCTTTTACGGCATAATTGATACGTAAATCTTTTACGGTAGAAAAAGAATTTGTGATTTTTTTGTACTGAGATTTTATTTTATCTGCGTCGTAAACATATAAAGGGCTTTTATGTTCAGCCACTAAATCTAATAATAATTGCGTATTCATAATGTGATATTTGTAGGGACGAAAATAGGAGGAATTAGAAGAAAAGGAAAATTAATGATTAAAAAATAACAATATTTAACAGGTTGTTAAATATTGTTATTTTTAAATATATTCTTATTGGTATTTTTGAGCTGTTAATTCAGCAATTTTTACGACTACATCAGTTGCTTTTACAATAGATTCAACCGCTACATATTCGTAACGACCGTGAAAATTGTGTCCGCCCGCAAATATATTAGGACAAGGCAAGCCTTTGTAAGATAATTGAGAACCATCTGTTCCACCTCTTATTGCTTTGATAAGTGGCTTGATGTTAAGTTGTATCATGGCTTCTTCAGCAATGTCTACAATATGCATTACAGGTAATACTTTTTCGCGCATGTTAAAGTATTGATCTTTAATCTCTACTTCAACAGTACCTGCACCATAGGTAGTATTAAAATCTGCAACTAATTTTTCCATTTGAACCTTACGTTCTTGGAATAATTTCATGTCGTGATCTCGAATAATGTATTCTAATTCTGTGATTTCTACTTCGCCTTTCATACCGTGTAGGTGAAAGAATCCTTCATAACCTTCGGTAGATTCAGGAACTTCTTTTGCAGGCATTGCGTTGATAAAGACCGCAGCAATTGTTTGTGAATTGATCAATTTACCTTTGGCGTATCCTGGGTGGACAATTTTACCATTGATTGTTACTTTTGCTGATGCAGCATTAAAGTTCTCATATTCCAATTCTCCTACTTGACTTCCGTCCATTGTATAGGCCCATTCTGCACCAAATTTTTCTACATCAAATAGGTGAGCTCCTTTACCAACTTCTTCGTCAGGGGTAAAACCAACTTTAATTTCACCGTGTTTGATTTGAGGGTTTTTGATTAAGTATTCCATGGCACTTACAATTTCTGTAACTCCAGCTTTGTCGTCTGCTCCTAATAAGGTAGTTCCATCTGTGGTAATTAATGTTTGTCCCACGTACAATAGCATATCATCAAAATAGCTTGGTGACAATACAATATTTTTCTCTTTGTTTAATACGATGTCTTTTCCATCGTAATTTTCATGGAATTGTGGTTTTACATTGGTTCCAGTAAAATCAGGACTGGTATCTATGTGTGCGATAAAGCCAATAGTAGGTACTTTATGGTCTACATTTGATGGTAATGTAGCCATGATGTAGCAATGCTCATCAATACTTACATCTTGCATACCGATTTCTTTCAATTCCTCGGCGAGTAATTTTCCTAAATTCCATTGTTTTTCTGTACTTGGAAATGCAGGATTATTTGGGTCTGATTGTGTGTCGATAGTAATGTATTTTACAAATCGATCTATGATATGTTGCATACTAATTTATTTTTTTTCAAAAGTACATATTCGCCATTGATTTTCATCACTATTTTACGATATTTATTTAATTTTTAACCCGTTAAAAACGTGTAAGCTATTGCAAAGGCGTTCTTGTGTATTGTCAGTTCCGTATACCTGTGTTTGTACGCGGATATAAGAGGCAGAATCATGGTTGATATAGATGCTTAGCTCTTGAAAAGGACGTTTGTTTTTTATTCCTTTTACAAGGTTATAGTACGCAGGGAATCCATGCCAGTCAAAATAGTTTTCCTGAAGTAGGGCAAGGTTTTTTCTGTCTATTTCAGCATGTAATTTTGCATTAAATATACCTGTAAATTCTAACATTCCATTGTACATGGCTGCTTCAAAAATAAATGTTTCCGTTAGTGATTTTGTGGTGTCGGCTGTCATTATTGAAGATTGAAAATCATCGTAGTACAAGTTTGTTTTCCAATTCTTTGAAGTCTTTATGCTGAATTTTTTATTAAAATCTATACTTGTTTTATTGAACGAGGGTTTTTCTATTGAATTACAGGCTAATAAGTCTTCTAAAGGTGATTTTTTTTGACATGAAATGCAAGTCAATAGGAGTAGGGCAATGTATCTAAATTTCATATTATAAAATATTAAGGAGTGCTACTTTTTCATGCCCTGCTAACCAAGCACTGTTTTTGTTAATCATGCGGAGGGTATAATATCCTTGATCGCTTACTTTTGTCCAGGAACGTCCTCTATTGTTTGAAAAATATACTCCTTTGGTGGATGTAGCTAGTAATTCTTTTCCTTCTGTATTTGGTATGTATTGGACACAACTGATGTAACTTGGTTGCTCTTGTGGTATAATTTCCCACGTTTTCCCGCCATCTGAAGTAAGTGCCTTACTCGTCATAATAGCATCTTTTTGAGTGTAGTCACCTCCCATGATAATTCCGTTATTTTTGTCGTAAAAAGCAACAGTATAAATTCCTGTAGTGGGTTTTCCTTGTATTAGAGGTGTTTCAAAAACTTCCCAGCTAACGCCTTTGTCTTTGGTGTGAAAAATACGAGCATGTGTGCCTCCTGTAACAATCCAAGCGTGCTCTCCTACAATGCTTATGTTTGTGTTACTGGCTGCAAAAGCAGCTTCCCCCGGGTAGATTTTAGGTAAGAACTTACAATCAATTTTCCCCCAAGATTCTCCACCGTCCCTTGTTATAATAATGGACAAACAATCTTCCGTAGGATCTCCCATAGCAATTCCGTTTAAATCATCAAAAAAAGCCATACTGTTGTAAAACACCTTGTCGTGAATTTCTTTGTAAACAATAGTGTAGGCATCTCCTTTTGATTGGTATAATAAAGCAGGATTTCCAATACTTAAAGCGTAAAATCCTTTTGTAGTTGATCCTATTGCTCTAAAATGAGGGCGTATGCTGTCTGTTTTTAGTTGTTGTGTGGTCCACGTTTTTCCAAGGTTTCTTGTACGTGTAATATCCCCTTTAGATCCAGCGTATATCATGGCGGAATCTGTTAATACAGTTATTGCACGAATGCTTGTATTTGGCTTGTCGTACGTAGTGATTTTTACAGTAATGTTGGTTCTAGGAGTGTAATGTTTATGGCAAGCACAAAGAAAAGTACTTAAGAAAAGTACCAATAGGTAGTGTTTTTTCATGGAGCGTATATCTTAGAGATAAAAACTCGAACGCGTTGGTTTTCTAGTTCGAGTTTTAAGTGAGATTTATTGTTGTGGTAGTGTTTTATCGATAAACATATTCATTCCTAATAATGTATGTTCATTACTATCGCTAATTGTTTTTTGAGTAGGAGTATTTTTTGCTGGTTTGGAGAATTCATTTTTAGCACCTGTTGTTATCAATTGAATTGCTCTCGCCAGCATAGGTTCTGAAAAATCACCAAGCATTCCTAAGTTTCCGTATTTTTCTGAAAATGGCACGTTTGGATCAAAGCCGTTTTTATTATTTTCCCCTAATTTATTTACCATTTCTAGCACGATAGGTTGCATGGCAAATGTATGATTAGGATTCGCTTTTTTTCGACTGTAATCAGGGGCGTCATATACTGTTACCGAGCCTACATATTTCCCGTAAGTAGTTTCTCCGATTAATTTTACATCAATATAAGGATTCAGTCCGTTGATGATAAGTTCGCTAGCAGAAGCGGATCTGCTTGACGTTAAAATATAAATAGAAGAAAGGTTTAAACTTTGTATAGGGGTGTTATCTCTCATTTTATTCACAAAATTATTTAGGATGTACTCTGGATGGTTGTTTTCGAAATAGTTCATCCATTTTTTATTCCATCGTTCTTTTGCGAACAACTCACCTGTAAACTGACCTGTAATCATACTAGCAAGATAAGTGGCGCTTCTTACCGAGCCTCCTCCGTTGTATCTCAAATCCAGAACTAACGCATCAACACTTTCGGATTTAAAGTATTCAAAAACATTGTTTAGTTCATGATCATACTTACTTGTAAATCCGTTATACATAAGATATCCTATTTTTTTACCGCCTATTTCTTGTACTGTTTTTACGTATATGGGGTTTTCTCCAATCAGTGTTTTTGTAACTGCTATGGAAGTTCCATTTAGAACAGGAGCTCCATTGTTGTAGTCCGCAAAATTTAATGTTAGGTCTTCATTTTTTCCGAAAAGTAAGGAACCGTAATTTTTATCCGTAAGAGTAACACCATTTACTGCTGTAAAAATGCTACCACGTTTTATGTTTTTATCCGCAGCATCTGATCTCGGAATTACATAGCGTATATAGCCAAATATATTGCTAGAAGATCCGATTCTTACCAGTCCTAATTTAATACCTGTTGTTTTGTTAATTCCCTGAAATGAGTTTTCTTGGGCAATATAATCTTCAATAAACCAAGAAAATCGATCGGTAACACCTGCTTCCTTTTTTGTACCATGTTCAAATAATAAATCTTCAAAAAGTACGGCTGGATTTTTATAGGCATCAAGATACGTATTTAATTCGGCTTGCGTAGGAAAGCGATCATCTTGCAAATTCGTTACTTTTGGTTGCCATAAATAGTACAGATTGAGTCCTTTCCAAACAAAATTCTGAACTTCTAGATTTTTTGGGACGTCGCTTTTTTCATCATTATTACAGCTTGTGACCCCTATAAATAAAAGGAACGCAAGTAGTGTTACGAGTATATTTTTTTCGAATTTCATATGGGTTATGTATATATTTATTATTTTTGGTCACTGTAAAATTAAGTTTTTTTTATGTACCCTTGTTACAAAAACGAAATAGAGTCGTCATAATTGTAACAAAGCAAAAACAGTTCGCTTTTAATCAAACTTTAATAATGAATCAATCGGAGTTTTTACATCAAGTAATGCCCTTTAAAGATAAAGTCTTTCGACTTGCAAAACGTCTCTTGGTGAGTACCGAAGAAGCCGAAGATGCAACGCAAGAGTTGTTTTTTAAGTTGTGGAAGAATAAAGGAAAGCTTACGAAGTACAAAAGTGTAGAAGCTTTTGCAATGACCATGACTAAGAATTACTGTTTTGATCGATTGAAATCAAAGCAAGCGTCAAATTTAACCTTGATTCATAGTAATTATAAAGAGACTGGCACCTCTTTGCAGAAGTTGATAGAACTTAAGGACAGTGTGAGTTTGGTACATCGTTTTATAGATGATTTACCAGATCAGCAAAAAATAATAATACAGTTGAGAGATGTAGAGGAATATGAATTTGAAGAAATTGGCAAGATGCTTGCAATGAAACCTACAGCAGTAAGAGTATCATTGTCTAGAGCTAGGAAAACGATTAAAGAACAATTAATAAAACAGCACACGTATGGAATTAGTTAACATAGAAAAGTTGTTAGAAAAATATTTGAATGCAGCAACAACATTGGCTGAAGAAAAAGTGTTACAAACATATTTTACAGGCAATAATATAGCCGCACATTTAATAGAGTATCAGGCGTTATTCACCTTTTTTGCAGCCGAAAAAAACGAGCAGTATACTAAAACCATCCGTTTAAACAGAAATCAACAGAAATGGAAATGGGTATCAGTTGCAGCGGCCGTTGTTATAATGGTAGGAGTGTATAGTGGATATCATCAAAATGAACAGCGTAAAGAAAATGAAAAGTTATATGCGGAAACGCGAGTCGCATTAAAAATGTTGGCGACAAATTTAAATAAAGGAACCGTTGCAATCGGACATTTAGAGAAATTTGAAAATGCAAAAAATAGAATATTTAAAAAATCAAAATAGAAAAGTGATGAAAAAAGTATTAATTATAATAGCAATAACCCTTGTGTCATATACAAATTATGCGCAAACCTCTGTCTTTGATAAATTTGAAGACATGGAAGAAGTAGCCACTATAGTGGTTAGTAAAAGTGCCTTTAGGATGTTAGGTAAATTTAGTGCTGATAGTGATGAAGTAAAAATGTTGGCGAATTTGGAGTCTTTAAAAGTATTTACAACAGAGGACCCCATAGTTATAAAAAAAATGAAGGCTACCATTAAAGCCTATTTAAAAAGCTCTAAATTAACGGAGCTAATGCGCGTTAAAGATAAAGGGTCAAATATTAAAATATACGTAAGAGAAGGAAAAGACGAGGATCACGTAAAAGAATTATTAATGTTTGTGAATGGAATCTCTAAGGTTGCCGGAGATAAAAATATAAATATCAACGGTATGATGCCAGAAGCCGTAATTTTATCATTGACAGGAAATATTGATCTCAATAAAATTTCTAGTCTGATAGAACCACATATTTCTGGTTCTGAGGGGCAATTAAAAAAGAAACAATAATATGAAAAGTACGTACACCATTTATGGATTGTTTTTAATTGCAATTCTCAGTCTTTTTTCTTGTAATAATCAAGTGTCATTACAGCGTTTTTATATTGATAGTAAAGAGAATGATCATTATCTATCATTAGATATTCCGAGTAGTATCATCCAATTGAAAGAAAATGAAGCTACAGATGAAATTAAAGATATTGTAAAAACAATTCGTAAGATTAATTTTTTGGGATTCCAGTTGACCGAAGAAACTAAAGCCGAATTCTTAATAGAAAAAGCAAAAGTTAAAGGAATTTTGAAACAAACGACTTATCAAGAATTAGTGCGATTGAATAGCGGAAAGACAGAGGTAATGGTTAAGTTTTTAGGAGCTGAGGATGCTATAGATGAAGTTGTGATATACGGATCTGATAAAGAAAAAGGATTTGTAGTGATGCGTATTTTGGGGGATAAAATGAATCCAGCTCAAATATTTAAAATGTTAAAAAATGTAAAAATTGATAATAATAACGAAGGCTTTAAACAGCTTAAAGGTATTTTAAAATCAATACATTAATTATTAAAAAGTTAGTTCATAGTTGTACACTTATATGTAATTGCTATAAGTAGCGCTATAAATTTAAAGCCACATACCTTAATAGATATGTGGCTTTTTAACGTCCTATTAACGAGGATCTGCAATAAAAATTATATTTTTGAAAAAAAATCACACTTTACCATGGTAAAAAAAATAGGCATGATATTCCTGTTGTTTTCTGCTTGTATAATGCAAGGACAAGAGAAGGATTCATATAGAGGAACAAAAGAAACACTAACTAATCTTGAGCATACCAAGTTGGAAGTTAGTTTTAATTTTGAAAATAGTACCATGAATGGGGAAGCATGGATTACAGCTTCGCCTCATTTTTATCCTTCTGATAAAATAGTTTTAGACGCAAAATCATTTATCGTTCATAAGGTTAAAGTAAATAATGTGGTAAGGGAGTTTACAAATACTGATAAACAGTTAATTATAAATCTAGGAAGAATGTTTTCTAAAGGTGAAAGTTATGTGGTTTATGTGAAGTATACAGCTCAGCCAGAAAAGGTAAAACAACAAGGAAGCGCAGCTATAAAAAGTGCCAAAGGATTGTATTTTATTGACCCAAAAGAAGAAGATCCTGGAAAACCAACTCAGATTTGGACCCAAGGAGAAACAGAATCTAATAGTTGTTGGTTTCCTACAATCGATGCGCCAAATCAGAAAACAAGCGAGGAAATTTATATGACCGTGCCTTCTAAATATATGACGTTGTCCAATGGAACATTAATTAGTAAAAAAGAAAATGCAGATGGCACACGTACCGATTATTGGAAAATGGATCAAAAACACGCGCCGTATCTGTTTTTTATGGGAGTAGGAGAATTTAGTGAAATAAAAGATACCTGGCATGGAAAAGAAGTCAACTATTATGTAGAAAAGGAATATGAAGATGTCGCAAGAGATATTTTTGGAAAAACGCCCCAAATGCTTGATTTTTATTCAAAAATTACAGGAATCCCATATCCATGGGATAAATACAGTCAAATAGTAATGCGTGATTATGTAAGTGGGGCAATGGAAAATACCACTGCGGTGATTCATGCAGAAGATGCTCAGCAGAAAAAAGGACAATTGGTGGATAAAAACGAATGGGAAAATACAATTGCCCACGAATTGTTTCATCACTGGTTTGGTGATTTGGTGACTGCTGAAAGTTGGTCAAACCTAACGGTGAATGAATCTTTTGCTACCTATGGTGAGTATCTATGGTTAGAACATGCTTATGGAAAAGAAAAGGCAGACGAACATTTGTATGAAACCATGCAAACATACCTGTCTAGTGGGAAAGATAATTTGAACCTGGTGCGTTTTAAGTATCCACATAGAGAGAAAATGTTTGACCCAGTTAGTTATCATAAAGGGAGTATTATATTACATATGCTACGTCGTTATGTGGGAGATGATGCGTTTTTTGCCAGTTTAAATGTATACCTAACGGATAATAAATACGGCTCTGCTGAAGCTCATCAATTGCGTTTGGCTTTTGAAAAAGTAACAGGAAAAGACTTGAACTGGTTTTTTAATCAATGGTATTTTGGAAATGGTCATATTAAGTTGAAAGTAAATTATGACTATAATACATTAAACAATACAGTGACCATAACGTTGAAACAAGAAGAAGGTATCTTTAAATTCCCACTGGTAATAGATGTGTACACAAGTCGCGGTAAAGAACGTCATAATGTGTGGATAGAGGATAAAGAGCATTCTTTTACGTACCCTTACAATGAGTTGCCTAAATTGATTCAAGTTGGAGCAACACACGATTTATTAGCAGAAATTAAAAGTAAAAAGAGTTTAGATAATTACTTGTTTCAGTATAGTCATGCTGAGAATTTTGTTGATAAATTAGAGGCTATTACATATTTAGCGGCCAAACAAGATCAGAAAGTAGTGTTTAATGCAATAGTAAAAGCGTTAAATGATCCCAATACGAGTATTCAGATTCTCGCATTGAATAAAATAGATTTGTTTAATAAGCACAATAAAAAGAAAGCCATTAAGAAAATCGAACTTTTAGCAGCAACGTCTAAAAATAATTTAGTAAAAGCTGCTGCAATTCAAGTGTTAGGTAAACTTATCAACCCAATATATGCGCCTATTTTTAAAAGAGGGATTGATGGAATTTCTTTTGCTGTTGCCGGTAAATCTTTGGTGGCACTATATCGTATTGATAAGGATACTGCTTTGGAAAAAGTGGCAGCACTAAGTGAAAAGCAGCAAAACGAATTGGCAGAGCCGCTGACCAATATGTATATTATGGCACAAGACAAATCTAAATTGCCTTTTATTGCTAAACATGTACTGGAAGGAATGTTTTTAAATCAAGATCCTACTGTTCAAGCCAAATACGGAGAGGCTTTTATGTGGATTGCAGAAAGTGATAACAGTGAAGCTATTCAAATTGTTGTAGATAAATTTGTAGAATTAGGGAGTAAATACAAGCAATTTAATTTTGATAAATTGGCGATTAATATGTTAAATAGAATGGTTCAAATTCAGCAAAAAAGTGATAATTCTAATAAGTTGAAACTTGTGAAAACTATTAAATTAGCCTTAGCTAGGTTGCTTTAAGTAGCAGTTAAATAATTTAAAAAGGCTTCCGAATGGAGGCCTTTTTTATGGAGAAATAAACAGCTTTTCAGTTGATTTTTTTACATCGGTTATTTTGGATTGTAATTGATATTAATAGTCTACATATATCCATCCTACCTTTTGTGCTTTTTTTTCTAGATAAAAAGTTAAAATATAAAAATAGACTCCTCTTAGAACTCGTTTTTTTGATTTTATATTACTGTAACCATCCCAGTGATTATTCATGTTTATCTGTTTGTAAACTATTTTTCCAGTTCTTGAAAATATACGGAGACTGTTTTTTGTGTATTCATGAATTCCGTTAACAATCCAATAATCATTTACTCCATCATTATTTGGAGTGATGTAATTGTTAAGGGGTGCTGCTGGTGTATTTGTCACAATTATTTCTTGTGTTTGAGAACTGCTATTGCCGTGTGAATCTATATAATTCCATTCAATTGCGTAGCTGTTTACTTTTGAAAACACGGATGGATGTGAACTGATGCCTATTATATTTCCGTTACAATTGTCCGTAGCTGTTGGAATGGGGATGGATGTGTTTATGGGAATAGTTAGGATGTCTAGAAATAGTTCATCAGGAACAGGAGGAATGGTATCAATGAGATTGATTTCTTGGATTTGTAATTTTTTATTTCCGTTGTCATCCTCAAAAGTCCACACAATATTGGTTGTGCCTTGTGTGTTTATAGGGAGTACGGCATTGTGCGTTCCTGTGATTATTCCCGAACAGGTATCGGTAGCAGTGGGCGCAGTTAAATTAGAAATACTACAAGTTGCTGTAATGCTAGGGAGTTGTGGCATGTCAGGAACAGGAGCAATGGTATCAATAAGATTGATTTCTTGGATTTGTAATTTTTTATTTCCGTTGTCATCTTCAAAAGTCCACATTATATTGGTTGTGCCTTGTGTGTTTATTGGGAGTACGGTATTGTGCGTTCCGGTAATTATTCCCGAACAGGCATCGGTAGCAGTGGGCGCAGTTAAATTAGAAATACTGCAAGCTGCTGTAATGCTAGGGAGTTGTGGCATATCAGGAACAGGAGCAATGGTATCAATGAGATTGATTTCTTGGATTTGTAATTTTTTATTTCCGTTGTCATCCTCAAAAGTCCACACAATATTGGTTGTGCCTTGTGTGTTTATAGGGAGTACGGCATTGTGCGTTCCGGTAATTATTCCCGAACAGGCATCGGTGGCAGTGGGCGCTGTTAAATTAGAAATACTACAAGTTGCTGTAATGCTAGGGAGTTGTGGCATATCAGGAATAGGAGCAATGGTATCAATGAGATTGATTTCTTGGATTTGTAATTTTTTATTTCCGTTGTTATCCTCAAAAGTCCAAATAATATAGGTTGTGCCTTGTGTGTTTATAGGGAGTACGGCATTGTGCGTTCCGGTAATTATTCCCGAACAGGCATCGGTGGCAGTGGGCGCTGTTAAATTAGAAATACTACAAGTTGCTGTAATGCTAGGGAGTTGTGGCATGTCAGGAACAGGAGGAATGGTATCAATGAGATTGATTTCTTGGATTTGTAATTTTTTATTTCCGTTGTCATCTTCAAAAGTCCACACTATATTGGTTGTACCTTGTGTGTTTATAGGGAGTACGGCATTGTGCGTTCCGGTAATTATTCCCGAACAGGCATCGGTAGCAGTGGGCGCAGTTAAATTAGAAATACTACAAGTTGCTGTAATGCTAGGGAGTTGTGGCATGTCAGGAACAGGAGGAATGGTATCAGCTAGATTGATTTCTTGGATTTGTAATTTTTTATTTCCGTTGTCATCCTCAAAAGTCCAAATAATATTGGTTGTGCCTTGTGTGTTTATTGGGAGTACGGCATTGTGCGTTCCGGTAATTATTCCCGAACAGGCATCGGTAGCAGTGGGCGCTGTTAAATTAGAAATACTGCAAGTTGCTGTAATGCTAGGGAGTTGTGGCATGTCAGGAACAGGAGGAATGGTATCAATGAGATTGATTTCTTGGATTTGTAATTTTTTATTTCCGTTGTCATCTTCAAAAGTCCACACAATATTGGTTGTGCCTTGTGTGTTTATAGGGAGTACGGCATTGTGCGTTCCGATGATTATTCCCGAACAGGCATCGGTAGCAGTGGGCGCAGTTAAATTAGAAATACTACAAGTTGCTGAAATGCTAGGGAGTTGTGGCATATCAGGAACAGGAGCAATGGTATCAATGAGATTGATTTCTTGGATTTGTAATTTTTTATTTCCGTTGTCATCCTCAAAAGTCCACACAATATTGGTTGTGCCTTGTGTGTTTATAGGGAGTACGTCATTGTACGTTCCTATAATTATTCCCGAACAGGCATCGGTAGCAGTGGGCGCAGTTAAATTAGAAATACTACAAGTTGCTGTAATGCTAGGGAGTTGTGGCATGTGAGGAACAGGAGGAATGGTATCAATGAGATTGATTTCTTGGATTTGTAATTTTTTATTTCCGTTGTCATCCTCAAAAGTCCACACTATATTGGTTGTGCCTTGTGTGTTTATAGGGAGTACGGCATTGTGCGTTCCTGTGATTATTCCCGAACAGGTATCGGTAGCAGTGGGCGCAGTTAAATTAGAAATACTGCAAGTTGCTGAAATGTTAGGGAGTTGTGGCATGTCAGGAACAGGAGCAATGGTATCAATAAGATTGATTTCTTGGATTTGTAATTTTTTATTTCCGTTGTCATCTTCAAAAGTCCAGATAATATTGGTTGTGCCTTGTGTGTTTATAGGGAGTACGACATTGTGCGTTCCTATAATTATTCCCGAACAGGCATCGGTAGCAGTGGGCGCAGTTAAATTAGAAATACTGCAAGCTGCTGTAATGCTAGGGAGTTGTGGCATATCAGGAACAGGAGCAATGGTATCGTTGACACGAAGTTCTTGGGTTTGTTGATAGGAAAAACCAGCTTCTAAGATATAAGTCCATGTAATAAAATGAGTTCCTTGAGAAGTTATAGGTAGTTGTGCATTGTGTTTTAGAGTGTATTTTCCACAATTATTACTAGCAGTTGGAGGGGTGAGTTTTGTGATTTCACATTGTTTGGAAATAATAGCGAGGGAAGGAGTATCGAAATCTATAGAAAAAGAATCGACAAACATTGTAGTAAGGTCTTTCTTCCAATTGGAATGGATGCCTATAATAGCATTGTCAATCAATATGCATTTCAGTAGAGGATTATTGCCTGTTTCTAATATAGAAAGAAGGTTGTTTGAGCCGTTTTGTAGGTATAAAGATTGGAGATTATTAGTGCTTGATTTTAAATATTTTAATGATGAATGTTGCCTTAAATCTAAAGAAGAAATGAGATTGTTATAGCAGTACAATGTTTCTAATAATACATTTTTAGAGATATTTATAGAGGAGATATTATTGTTTTGACATCTTAAACTTTTAAGTAAAGGATTGTTATCTAAGTCAATGGTGTCCAGAACATTGTCGTAGCAGTAAAGTATTGATAACAAAGGGTTTTTATGAACTGTTAAGTTCTTTATAGAATTATATTGGCAGCGTAGTACCTTCAGGAAAGTATTGTTACTAATATCTAGTTGATCTAAATTATTCGAATAGCAATACAGTGTAGTTAGCGCACTATTTTGACTCAGGTTTAAACTTTTAAGCGAGTTGTTATGACAGCGTAAATCCTTTAAGGAAGTATTGGAATAGGTGTCCAAATTTGTAAGAGAATTATCATTACAAAGTAATTTTTCTAACTGTTTGTTTTGTCGAATATCTAAGGTATTCAATTCGTTTTTGTAACATCTTAATTCTTTCAATGCCCCGTTGTAGTAAATATTTAGATTGGTTAGGTTGTTTGTATTGCAATATAAAGTAAGGAGTTGTGAATTTTTTGTAAGGTCTAATGAATTAAGGTTATTTTCATTACAACGCAAATCTTCTAAAAGGAGGTTTTGCTGTATGTTTAGAGAGGTTAATTTGTTATTTTGACAATATAATTTTGTTAGTTTCAGGTTCTTACTTACATCTAATAATGTGATCTTATTTTTGTAACATCTTAGGTTTGATAAATTAATATTTAGCTGTAGATCTAATTGCTGAATATTGTTTTGATAACAATATAAATTTTCGAGTAATCTGTTATTATACGTGTCTAAAACGGTGATATTGTTAGCGTAACAGCGCAGTGTTTTTAAGTTGGTATTCGAATGAATGTCTAGGAGTGTAAGAGCGTTTTTATAGCAATAAAAGGTGACTAAAAGGCTGTTGTTAGAAATGTCAATACTTGTTAAAATATTTTCTTGACATTGTAGGTATTTTAAATGAATACTCGACGATATATCTAAATTAGAAATATTGTTTTTAAAGCAATACAAGGAAGATATTAATGGGTTGTTAAAGGTACTGAGTTCAGTAAGTTTATTTTCGCTGCATTTTAAATAGGTCAATAAAGGATTGTTACTTAGGTTTAAGTTGCTTATATTATTTGTATTGCAAACAAGTTTAGAAAGTTGGTTGTTAGCGCTGATGTCTAGTGTGTTAAGCGAATTGTTATTGCAAATTAAACGTGTTAGATTTGTAAATGATGCCAGTCCTGACATGGTTTTTATGTTCAGTGATTTACAATTAATTTCTCCAGTAAAGGAAGTTGCTTCAGAGAGTGAAATCTCTGTATCTCCATTTGTATTAATCAGTGGGTTTGAAAGTAAATATGCTTTAAAGTTACTGTCAGGTATAGATACATTCTGAGCATTACAATAAGCTAAAGTAATGAGCAATAATAGACTTAACAACTGTTTTTTCCATTTCATAATCCAATTTTTTAGGTATAACAAATCCAATTGAGAAAAGGATTTGTCGGAGAAATGGTTTTTGCTAAAAACAATAGCACACTATTTTATAATGAATTGTTTAAAACAGCATCGTAATTATTAATCATATGCGATGTAATAATGTAATGTACCTAATAAATATGATGTATGCAAATTGGACTTATGTCTCAATTCTTATGAAATTGTTCTCAAAAGGCTGTTTTACACGAGCTACCAGTAGTTTTTTATTTGTAGTTTATTTAAAACTCATGTTGATCAACAATTTTTAAGTGTCGCTATTATAATGACTAAAAGTCCCGTCTGTATAAAAAATAACAATGCGATCTATTATTTTGATGTTTTTAGTTTGTTTTACAGGAATGGCAACAGGCTGAGGATCGTCTGTATCAGTTTCAAAAGAAATTGTTTGCTGTTTTGCTATATTTGGAATAGGAGCAGCTTCTTTAATAATGGAATCAATTTTCGGAAAATCTCCTTGTCCATTTATTAGCCAATATAATTCTACTTCGGGGTAGTGCTTTAATATTTTTAAAACAAAGTCTAAACTAGGTTTGTTTCGACCAGAAAGTAAATGTGATATGGTTGAACGCTGGATCCCTAATATTTCTGCAAGGCTGGCAGCTGAGATGTCGTAATAAGAGAGTAGTTTACGAAGACGCTCGCTAAATTCTTGATTGTTTATCATTGTGAACAAATAGTTTGGTTACAAATGTAATGAATTTTATTGAGACGGGAACAAATACTTAAAACGAGTCGTTTATTACAACAATACTAGTGAATAATAGGTTTATATAAGTATATAAAAGACTCTGAACTACAATAGTTTACATATAAAGTCTTTTATACTATAATAAAAATCTATAAAGCAGGTAAAGGACAGAAGGCACAAGTATTTAATAGATTACAATTGTGACTTAGTTAGTATTCTTGAGCGTTTACATTTGTTAACTCCTAGTTGTTTACATTTGTAACATGAACAGAATTAATCCAAAACAAGTCTTAAAAGACTATCCTAGATTTAAAGCATCTGGAATAGCCGGTAAACGTGTCATATATGACCAAATTAAGCCTTTAATAGACCTTTTGCCTGAGGAGATGTTTACAGTTGAAACATTGGGCGTATCAACACTTAAAACACCTATTAAACTGCTTAAATTTGGGCAAGGGGAGCGGCGCATTCTAATTTGGACACAGATGCATGGTAATGAAAGTACAGGGACGAAGGCGTTATTTGATGTTTTAAACTACATAATAGACTTAAAGGATACGGATATAAACGTTAAAAACCTTTTAAATAACTGTACTATATGGGTGATTCCTATGCTAAATCCAGACGGTGCACGAATGTTTACAAGAGTAAACAATCAACAAGTAGATTTGAATAGGGATGTGATTGCTCAAAAAGGAACAGAAAGTGTGTTGTTAATGAAAGTGTTACAAGACTTTAATCCACATTTTTGTTTTAATTTACATGACCAACGTACTATTTTTAATGTAAAAGACAGTGATAAACCAGCTACGATATCGTTTTTAGCACCTTCGGAAGATATCGAAAGAACTATAACTAAAGGTAGAAAAGAGACGATGAGCGTTATTGTTGCAATGAATAATTGTCTTCAACAAGTAATACCGGGACAAATAGGATTATATACCGATGCGTTTTATCCGACGGCTACAGGTGATAACTTCCAAAAAATGGGACATAATACTATTTTAATAGAGGCAGGACATTATATAAACGACTATGATCGGGAAGAAACTCGAAAATTTAATGCGATTGCGTTGCTGGAAGGTTTATTTACGATCGCTATAGAAGAGAAATTCAATAATTATGAGCCTTATTTTGATATTCCTCAAAACGACACCTTGTTTTTTGATATTATCTATAAGAATGCGTCCTACACACTCAATGGAACTACTATAATTACGGATGTGGCTGTACAATTGCATTATAAGGTAGAAAATGATGTCCTAATTTGCTTCCGAAAAGTGGAAAAAACAGGTGATTTGACAGGGTATTTTGCTCATAAATGGATAGATAGCAAGAGAACTTCATTTATTTTGTAAATAATTGTCAAATTCGCAAGTTTTTTTAGTCGAAATCGCTTTTTTTAGTTAAATTTGCAGTGACATTTGTTATTATTAATGAAAGTGTATTATGAAAAAATTTATATTAGATGAGATTGATCATCAAATTTTGGATATCCTAATTGAAAACGCACGTACCCCGTTTACC
The DNA here is from genome assembly GCA_965224465.1 of Flavobacteriaceae bacterium. GTDB lineage: Bacteria > Bacteroidota > Bacteroidia > Flavobacteriales > Flavobacteriaceae. The sequence continues at coordinate 223,216 of OZ245049.1, forward strand.
GATATTGCAAAAAAATTAGTTGTTTCCGCTGGAACTATCCATGTTCGTGTAAAGAAGATGGAAGACGAAGGAATCATCAAAGGTTCAACGTTGACGTTGAACTATGAAAAAATGGGTTATTCGTTTATTTCCCATATTGGAATATATTTGGATAAGACCTCAAAAACAAAACAAGTTATTGCAAGTTTGCGTAAGATACCGAATGTGACAATTGCTTATATTACTGCAGGAAAATATAATATTTTCTGTAAAATTAGAGCAAAAGATACCACACATGCAAAAGAAATTATTTTTGAGATAGACGATATAGAAGGTGTTTCTAGAACCGAAACAATGATTTCTCTTGAGGAGAGTATCAATGATAAAAAACGTTTAATGCACTCAATATTTAGAGATTTGTAGTGTTCTTTTAAAAAATATTTTTAGAAAGCCTTTGACTGTTACAGTTAAAGGCTTTTTTTTTGTCATTAAAAATAACAGTTATACCAAATACATTTTCAAGTGTCGGTTTAGAAATAGAATTATTTTTTGATCTAGCTAGGCGGAAAATGGAAGGATAGCCTTTATCGTTCTATTTTTCAACAACGCCAGCACATAAAACAACCTATTTATATCTGTCATTTTGGGCTTTAATTGGTATTATAGCTAGGCGGAAAATGGAAGGATAGCCTTATCGTTCTGTTTTTCAACAACGCTAGCACGTAATATAACCTATTTATATGTGTCATGTTGGATTGTAGTTGGTATTAGATAGTCGTAACAGTTATACTTTTAAATAACCAGAATACAAAAAAGAGGCTGTCCTCATATTGTTCTTGTAAGGAATAGGAGTCCCTATTATTATATATCAATTTTAAATCTCATTTTTTTGGATAAAACATTAATTAGTCTATTTTTGTTTTCTGAATCAATGAATCTATTTTATGAGTATTTCTATGTGTAGTACTACTTCTATTGAGTATAACTCAAAAGACTTTACTAAAGAGCAGTTGTTAGAATTGTACAAGCGCCTTGTAAAACCTCGTTTAATTGAGGAGAAAATGTTGATTCTATTGCGGCAAGGAAGAATTTCTAAATGGTTTTCAGGGATTGGTCAAGAGGCTATTTCTGTTGGTGTTTGCGCAGCATTGGATAAGAATGAGTTTATTTTACCAATGCATAGGAATTTAGGTGTGTTTACTACGCGTGATATTCCGTTGTACCGTCTCTTTTCTCAATGGCAAGGGAAGATGAATGGGTTTACCAAGGGAAGAGATCGGTCTTTTCATTTTGGCTCTCAAGAATTCAATATTATTGGGATGATTTCTCATCTAGGACCTCAGTTAGGGGTTGCTAATGGGATAGCCTTAGGTGAATTATTAAAAAAAACAAATAAGGTTACGGCTGTGTTTTCTGGTGATGGAGGTACTAGTGAAGGGGATTTTCATGAAGCATTGAATGTGGCAGCTGTATGGAATTTACCTGTCTTGTTTTGTGTAGAGAATAATGGTTACGGCTTATCTACGCCTTCTTCAGAGCAATTTGTTTGTGAGCATATTGCAGATAAAGGGATTGGGTATGGAATGGATAGTTATATTATTGATGGAAATAATATTTTAGAGGTGTATAGCAAGGTGTCTGAACTAGTGAAAAGTATTCGAAAAAAACCGCGCCCTGTGTTGTTGGAGTTTAAAACGTTTCGCATGCGGGGTCATGAAGAAGCAAGTGGTACGAAATATGTGCCACACAGCTTGTTGGAGCGTTGGGCTTTAAAAGATCCAGTGGAGAATTATCAAGCTTTTTTACGTGAAAATGGCGTATTGACAGAAACTCATGAAGTAGCCATAAAAAAAGAGATCGTACATGAAATAAATGCACATCTTAAAAAGGCTTTTGACGAGAAAAAAACGAGTTCTACAATTGCTTTGGAATTGGCAGATGTGTATAAAAAAACAACTTTAATAGAGGTAAAGCCTACGGGTAAAACAAAAAAAATACGTTTGATTGATGCTGTACGTGATTCTTTACATGAGAACCTACAACTGCATAATAATCTGATTATTATGGGTCAGGATATTGCGGAGTATGGAGGTGTTTTTAAAGCGACAGAAGGACTTTTGGAAGTGTTTGGAAAAGACAGAATAAGAAATACACCTATTTGTGAATCTTCAATCATAGAAGCGAGTTTTGGATTGTCTATCAATGCTATAAAAACTGTGGTGGAATTACAGTTCTCTGATTTTGTGACTTCGGGTTTTAATCCAGTAGTAAATTTATTGGCGAAGTCGTTTTATAGATGGGCGCAACAGTCTGATGTAGTGTTGAGAATGCCTTGCGGTGCAGGGATCGAAGCAGGGCCGTTTCACAGTCAAACCAATGAGGCTTGGTTTACAAAAACACCTGGTTTAAAGGTTGTGTTCCCCGCATTTCCTCAGGATGCCAAAGGGCTTATGGCTACTGCAATTGCTGACCCGAATCCAGTATTGTTTTTTGAGCATAAGGCTTTGTACCGTTCGTTTTATCAAGAAGTGACTTCTAATTATTTTACGATCCCTTTTGGGCAAGCTGTATTGTTAAAGGAAGGCGATCGCCTAACAATTGTAACGTATGGAATGGGAGTCCATTGGGCATTGAAAGAATTGGAATCTATGAGTGTCTCTGTTGACTTAATTGACTTAAGGACATTACAGCCTTTGGATACGGAGACTATTTATGCTTCCGTTCGGAAAACAGGACGTGTGTTAATCTTACAGGAAGATAGTATTTTTGGAGGATTGGCTTCTGATATTTCTGCGCTTATCTCGGAAAATTGTTTTGAATATTTAGACGCTCCTATTAAAAGAGTCGGTGGTTTGGAAACACCTATCCCTTTTGCCAAAGCCTTAGAGGAAGATTATTTAGCAAATAAACGATTGAGGGGAGCTATTGAATCGCTATTGATGTATTAGGGAGTTTATACTAGATATATTGTTTTAGTGTGCTTGTTTTTTTAGGTTTTATTCTTAGTTAAGGCACGTGTCATTTTGTCATACTGCGCTTAATGTACTTGTTATAGTACTTATTACTAGTGTTTTAGTTGTTATTAGTTCAAGTGTTACTTCCAATTGAATTCCTCTATTAATCGTATCCAGTTTTGAGAGAACTTGGCATGTATAAATAATTTTTCATCAGTAAAAGGATGCATGAATTCGATGGAAAAGGCATGTAGAAACATGTTTTTACAATCAAGTTGATTTTCAAACATACGATTATGAAATCTATCTCCGTATTTATAATCACCTACAATAGGATGACTAATTTTGTTCATGTGAATTCTCAATTGATGCATGCGACCAGTTTTAGGAGATAACTCTACAAAACTATAGCGTGCGCCTGGATAAGGATGTACAGGGATGTCTAAACTTACTTTATTTAATAATTTGAGTTCAGTCAAGGCTTCTTTGTATTTTAAAGTATCCGCATTTTTCACGGGACTATCAATTATTTTGTTTTCAGGGGCGTATCCACGTACGATAGCGCGGTATGTCTTTTGAATTAAGTTTTGATCAAACAATTCCTGAAACCTAACAATGAATTCCTTTTTTTTACAAAGTAATAGTATTCCAGATGTTTTGTAGTCTAAACGGTGGATTGGGTAAAATGCGGCACCTTCTTGTTCAAACAACACATCTAGTAAGGTAGGTCCCTTTATGTTTCGAGCGTAATGGGATTTATGAATAAGTATATTGTGTGGTTTATTGACCGCGATCATGTATTGATCTTCAAAAATTAGGGGAATGTTCAATTTTTCTTAGTTTATAAGTTTTAGAATTTCGCGTTCTAAATCGTTTATAGATATTTTGTTTTTTACAATACCACCATTTCCATCTATAAGAACCATGTGAGGTATCGACCCAACATTAAACATATAAGCAATACGCATATAATCATCAAAGATATGATTCCATTCGGACATACCATCAGTGGCTATCCCATTTCTCCATGCATCACGTGTTTTATCTTCAGAGACCGTAAGAACTGTAAAACCTTTGTTTTTATATTTTGTGTGTAAGTTTTTTACTATTGGAGTAATTTGACGGCAGGGGCCACACCAACTCGCCCAGAAATCTATAAGCACAGCTTTCTTACCTTTCAAGACAGTTTGTAAACTTAAATCTCCTCCTAGCAAGTTTTCTCCAGAAAACATAGGAGCTGAACGTCGTTTTGTTTTCTTGACGGCAGTTCTTTTTATAGCGGCTTCTATAGATTTCTTTTCTTCAAGCTTTGTTACTGCTAATATTTGGGCATCAATAAGCGCTATTAAAACGGTGTTTTTAGAAGTTTTAGAAATGGATTCTAAGGTGCTAAGTAATTGAGTGCTTGCCGTTTTTTTTATATCATTCTTAAAAATATAAGTAGCAATGTCATTCTCTTTATTTGCTTTTATGCAATGGATTAACAGTTTGTCTAGCAAGATATTGATGCTGTCTGTTTTATGTTGTAATTGTTTGCTGGGATTAATTATGTTGTGCTCCAAGTAGTTTAATTTAACCAATTGTAGTCTCTTTTTTTTGTTTTTATATGTTGCAAAACGTTCTTGTAAATTTCCTCCTATTGCGATATGATTGTTTGGTGTAATGCTAATTTCAATATCGGAGTTTTCTAAGATAAATTCTACTTGTTGCGTCTGGTTTTTGAGTGTAATGGTATAAAAGGAAGGCGCTTCTACAATTCCGTAAAAACTGAATTTATGTCCAGTGACTGTAGCAGAATCAATAATTTTATGGTGGTTATTTTTTAGATAAGCGGTTTGTGTATTTAATGATGTTATTCCTTTTACATGAAAACCATTTGTGGGTTTTTTAGATTGTGAACAGGACAGAACAATTGCGCAAAGTGACAATACACTTAGTTGTGATAGTAATTTTTTCATGAAACAATTTCTTTTTCTGCAATGATACGGAAAATCAATCAAACAGTAAAACAGTTACAAGAGTCTGATATTAAGACATAAAGTAGTGTTGTTGGTTTTTAATCCAATGATAGGTTTAATTTTGGGAGGATTCTCCTTTAAATAGAAAACAGGTTTTTGGAAGCAAATTTCGTACTCTAGGGGCGAGGTTTTTTAACGATGGTTTTGAAAAATTAATAAAAATAGAAGGTCATATCTATTGCACAAATGCGATAAAGAAATTAAGGATGATTTTGAGACACAATATAAAGTGGTTTCATTGTTATTTAAAGAGGCATATAGTTGATTCGGTTTTTTTAAAAAATGAGGAACCTAGCTAAATCATTACTTCCTTTATTCGTGGTGACTTATTTGGTACTTAGTCCTATAAAATCAATTATAAAAACTATTTTTGCAGACAGATGATTTAAAATGATTCACTTATAGTTTGTACAATTTGTAAAGAGCTAGGTGCATGATAGAAACGGAATTAATGGACAAAACAATATCGGAAAACTCGAAAGAGTTGTCGTTAAAAGAGATAGAACAGTGTATTACTGTACTAGAGCGTTTGATTGAAGATACAGATCAAATTTTTGAAATACCCAAGGATAGGCGTACCGCATTAATTATGGTAGCAGGAAAACTATCTAGACCTAGTAGGGAAGAGTTTTCTCGCAGAAAAAAAGATGCAAAGAAAACAGCCAAACGTAAAAAAGCGGCGAGAGATAAACATGCTCGTAAAGAAACTGGGATTCGTTATGCGCGTGAATCTGCTGTTTTTGAAGCTCCTTTATTACTTTCTCAATCGGATTTGTCTCATAAGGAAATGAAAGAATTAGAAACACCTAGAGCTTGTTATGTGTGTAATTCTAAATTTACCAAACTACATCATTTTTACGATACCATGTGTTGTGATTGTGGGGATCTGAATTATGCCAAACGTTTTCAAACGGCTGATGTAAAAGGGCAAGTGGCGGTAATTACGGGTTCTCGTTTAAAAATTGGATATCATATTACATTGATGTTATTACGAGGAGGCGCTACGGTAATCGCTACAACACGTTTTCCTGTAGATTCTGCATTGCGCTTTTCTAAAGAACCAGATTTTAAAGAATGGGGTGATCGTTTAAAAATTCACGGTCTTGATTTAAGACATATTCCAAGTGTAGAGATATTTTGTAATTTTATTGAACAGAATTACCCGAAGCTAGATATTTTAATAAACAATGCTGCGCAGACAGTGCGTCGTCCTGCTGGATTTTATTCTCATTTAATGGCGAAAGAGGACAGTCCTTTGGATTCCTTGCCGTTGTTTGCTCAAGAGTTATTATCTGGACATCACAATTGTTTGAACGAATTAAAAGTATTGACATCAGGAGCCTCTTCTAATAAAAATATGCCTGTGAGCTGGCATGGTCCAGAACCAGGAATTGGCTTAAGGTCATCTGCTAAACTATCACAGATTCCTTACAGTTTTGATGCGAGTTTGGTGACACAAGAAGTCTTTCCAGAAGGGGAGTTGGATGCCGATTTACAACAGGTAGATCTCCGTAAAACAAACAGTTGGCGTTTGAAATTAGGCGCTATTGAAACTACAGAAATGGTGGAAGTTCAACTTGTAAATTCTGTAGCTCCGTTTGTATTGTGTAACCGTTTGTCGGAAGTGATGAAAAAGGACAATACAGGAAAAAAACACATTATAAATGTATCTGCCATGGAAGGTAAATTCCATCGTTTTTTTAAAGAGTCTCGCCATCCACATACCAATATGGCTAAGGCAGCTTTAAATATGTTAACGCATACCGCTTCTGGAGAATTGGCAAAGTTCGGAATTTTCATGAATGCAGTCGATACTGGCTGGGTTACCGATGAAGATCCAGCAGAAATGGCTAAAAAGAAACAAGAAGTACACGATTTTCAACCTCCTTTGGATATTGTAGATGGTGCTGCCAGAGTTATGGATCCATTGTTTGATGGAATCAATACAGGGAAACACTGGTGTGGAAAATTCTTAAAAGATTATTTCCCTATCGATTGGTAGGAGTATAGCACACCTGTTTAACGCTGTAATCTATTCGTGAAAAATGGGGAGCGTAATTAAGGCAGTGCGAATCTATTTGAATTTATATTTAATAAAATAATTGAATAACTATTTAAAGCCATCAAATTTTGATGGCTTTTTTATCAAACACTCATAGTGTTTTATATCAAATACATTTCCAAGTGACGGTTTAAAAATGGAATTATTTTTTGTTTTAGTTTGGTGGAAAATCTAAGAATAGCCTTTGCGATGGTTCTGTATTTTAACAACGCCAGCACGTAAAACAAACTATTTATATCGGTTATTTTGGATTGTAATTGGTATTATATAAATTTACAGCATGAAAAAATCAGTAGCTATTATTGGAGGTGGTTCTGCGGGACTCTTATTAGCAGTCTTTTTAGATGCTTCTTTATTCGAAGTAAGTATCTATGAGCGAAAAAAAACACCTGGGCGAAAATTATTAGTTGCTGGTAAAGGAGGTTTTAATTTAACACATTCTGAGCCGATAGATGCTTTTGTAGAGCGCTATCAACCAGAGGGGTTTTTGAATGCTGCACTTCGTTATTTTGATAATACTGCCCTTCGAAATTGGTTAAAATCTATTGGTATTCCTACATATATTGGCTCAAGTAAAAGAGTGTATCCAATACAAGGTATCAAGCCAATGCAGGTGCTTCACAAAATAATGGAACAATTAAAATTAAATAATGTTCAATTTAATTATGAGCAATATTGGACGGGCTGGGACATAAATAAGCAATTGACTTTTGCTTCTGGATTAATTGTTAAGGCAGATTATGTGGTTTTTTCCATGGGAGGAGGCAGTTGGAAAGTAACGGGTTCTGACGGGGCTTGGACTAAAATTTTTAAAAATTCTGAGATAGGAATTATCCCTTTTAAATCTGCCAACTGCGCTTTTGGTATTTGTTGGGACAAAACTTTTATTAAAGAAAATGCAGGAGCTCCTTTAAAAAATATTGCTCTTTCTTGTGGGAATAAAACATGTAAAGGGGAAGTGGTTGTGACTGATTTTGGTTTGGAAGGAAACGCTATTTATGCATTGAGTTTTGAAATTCAGGATGCCTTGGAAAATAATGGATTTGCAATTATTACAATCGATCTTAAACCTCAATTTTCTGAAGGAGAGATTTTAAAAAAATTAACGAATTCCAGAAAAAATACAAGCAAAACATTGTTAGATGTCCTCAAACTTTCCAATACGCAAGTTCAGCTGATAAAAAACCAACTTTCTAAAGAAGATTATTTGTGTAAAAACACCTTGTCTAAAAAGATAAAATCCTTGGAACTAACTGTGCAATCAGCAGCTAAAATAGAGGAAGCTATTTCCACTATGGGAGGTGTAGATTTGAATTATATAGATCCTAATTTTGAGTTAAAAACCAAATCAAATCACTTTTGCATAGGAGAAATGTTGGATTGGAATGCACCTACTGGAGGCTATTTACTACAAGCATGTTTTAGTATGGGCGCATTTTTGGCGAATCATTTAAATACTATTCAGAAAAGATAAAACTAACGGTTTGCGTACAGTATTAATAAAACCCCCAACATAACACCTGCTAAAGGAAGTAATTTTTTTCGTTTGTTTTTTTCTTTAAATAGGATGCCTCCAATTAAAACAGTAATCAATAATTGACTTCTTTTTACGGCGGATAAAATCATAATCAATGCGTCTGGGTCTTGTAAGGCTTTGAAATAAAAATAATCAGCGACTTGTAATAGTATTCCTACCGCGGGAATGCTCCATCGAAACTTAAAATCACGTCTTTTTTTAGGGAATGGCATCCATGTAAAAGCTAAAATAACGAGTAAAATTAATAGGGTATACCAACAAAACCAAAACTGTAGGGTTTGTGGGTTTAAACTTAAATTCTGAATTAGGAACTTATCGTACAAACCACTGGAAGCGCCTAAAAATGTAGCCCCTATAATGGCAAATATCCATTTGTTCCGTTTAAAATTGATTCCTTCTTTTTTTCCTACGCGAGAATATAGCAATACCGAAAAAATAATTAAAAAGAAACCTAGCCATTGCCAAATAGTTGGTTTTTCTTGATAGATAAAAATAGCACCTATAAAGGTGAAAAAAGGACCGGCAGAACGAATGGGAGCAACAATGGTGATTGGTAAATGCTTTAATGCTTGGTACGCCAGCACCCAAGAACCAGCCATAATCATAGATTTAAGACTGATAAACCCATGTGTTTTCCAAGGGATTTCTGTAATGTAAAAATTGATTTCTTGTGCCTTTTCTGGAAAAAAAATCGAGAAAATATATACGGGAAGTAGTGTTAAAAAACCTGCAGATATTGTTCCGAATAGTACGGGGAACACTTCATTTCCTTGTACGGCGTGTTTTTTTACTAAATTATGTAATCCTAAAAATACTGCCGCAATTAATCCTAAATAAATCCACATGGCGGCGAAGATACTTCTTTGGTAATTCTTGACAAGAAAAGATGAAAGAAACATTTAGCAAGGGCTACCCACTGTTATGCCAATTACAATCCAAGACATATATAAATAGCTTGTTTTACGTTTTAAAATTATTAAAAAACAGAACGATAGCTTAGGATAGCCTTCTATTTCTAAACTGTTACTTAGAAATGTATTTGGTGTTATTTTTATGAAAACAGGTACCAAGATACGAATCGCTATGTATTATGTATGTATGCTTAAATATTAATTTATCTTTGCATGCGAGCGACGAACATTTATACTAATTTATTGTTTTTTGTGCTTTTTATAATCAAACGAACTATACCATCCATTGAAAGATATTTTATTAATCACGCCACCATTTACTCAGTTAAACACGCCATACCCAGCCACGGCATATATAAAGGGGTTTTTAAATACAAAAGGTATTGGTAGTTATCAGATGGATTTAGGAATAGAAGTTATGCTGGAGCTATTTAGTAAACATTCTTTTGAGTATATGTTTGACTTTGCTTTTGAAAATGACACCATTGTTTCTGAAAATTGTGAACGTATTTATGCTTTAAAAGAGGCTTATTTAGGGCCTTTAGATGCGGTTATTTTATTTTTACAAGGAAAAAATCATACGTTTGCACGGCAGATTTGCAGTCCAAATTTTTTACCACGGTCTTCTCGTTTTGAGCAATTGGACGATATGGATTGGGCTTTTGGAAATATGGGAATGCAGGATAAAGCAAAACATTTAGCAACCTTGTATTTAGAGGATTTATCCGATTTTATCGTGGAGTGTATCGATGAGAATTTTGGTTTTAGTCGCTATGCCGAACGCTTAGGACAGAGTGCCAATTCTTTTGATGAGTTGTATAAGTTGCTTTCCTACGAACCTACTTATATAGATGCGATTACGCTATTTATTTTAAAGAATCAATTAAAGGAAACACAGCCAGAAATGGTGTGTTTTTCGGTGCCATTTCCTGGGAATTTATACAGTGCGTTTAGATGTGCTCAGTATATAAAAAAGGAATATCCAAGTATTAAAATTGTGATGGGTGGTGGTTTTCCAAATACAGAATTACGGTCTTTAACGGATGTACGGGTATTTGAGTTTTTTGATTTTATTAGCCTAGATGATGGAGAATTACCCTTAGAATTATTGATTTCATATATACTAAAAGGTGGTGATAAAATATTAAAACGAACTTTTGTATTAGAAAATAAGACTGTTTTTTACAATAATTTATCAGAGAAACCGGATTATAAACAGCGCGATGTCGGTTGCCCTGATTATTCCGATTTATTGTTGAATCGTTATATTTCAGTGATAGAGATTGCCAATCCAATGCATAGTTTATGGAGCGATGGACGCTGGAATAAACTCACTATGGCACATGGTTGTTATTGGGCTAAATGTACTTTTTGTGATGTGTCTTTGGATTATATTAAATTACACGATCCTATTACTGCAATTTTATTAGTGGATAGGATGGAGCAGATTAGTACCCAAACTGGAGATACGGGGTTTCATTTTGTTGATGAAGCAGCGCCTCCTGCACTCATGCGTGCTTTATCTATAGAAATACTCAAACGCAAATTAACTGTTACTTGGTGGGCAAACATTCGTTTCGAAAAGAATTTTACTCAAGAGTTGTGTTGTTTGTTAAAAGCAGCAGGTTGTATTGCTGTATCTGGAGGCTTGGAAGTTGCTTCGGATCGCATGTTAAAATTGATAGACAAAGGAGTTACTGTTGCTCAAGTGGCTCAGGTGACACGGAATTTTACAAAAGCGGATATTATGGTACATTCCTATTTAATGTACGGTTTCCCTACCCAGACAATCGTAGAGACAATAGATAGCTTAGAAATGGTTCGTCAATTATTTGAAGCAGGAATAGTACACTCTGGGTTTTGGCATCAATTTGCCTTAACAACACATAGTCCTATTGGAAAAAATCCTAGCGAATATGGTATAACTCCCTTGTATAAAAATATTTCTTTTGCAGATAATGATATTGATTTTAAAGATGATACTGGTATTGAACATGCCAAGTTTAGTTTTGGTCTTAAAAAGTCTTTATTTAATTATATGCATGGAATTGGTTTTGAGATGCCTTTGCAAGATTGGTTTGATTTTAAGGTTCCAACGACTACTATAAAATCAAATTTTATAGAAAATTGCTTGGAAATTGTACCGAGTTTTAAAGTAAAAAATACGGCCAAAGTTTTATGGCTTGGTGGCTTTCCATTTATAGAGGAGAAACATAAGAAAAAACGTGGGCAAACTAGAACTAGTTTTGTACTCACTTTTCACGATACCACTAGCACGTTTAAAATCTCCCTAGAAAAAGACATGGGGGAATGGTTTTTAGAAATGTTACCTTTACTTACAGTGCATGCGGAAAAACAAATGACTTTTGGTCAATTAAAAAAAGACTTTGAAATAAATTTTGAGGATTTTGAATTGTTTTGGTTTTCCAAACCGATGCAGGTACTAAAAGAGAATGGATTGTTGCTGTTGTAAAACATTTTGAGATACCAAAGCGCTAATACAAGGATCTTTAAAAATACAATTATTTCCTGCTGTTTTTAGAAGGAAACAATTTTCGATGCTCTATTCTTAACAAAAAAACTTGATTTACTTCGCTTATTTGAATCTGTTTGTTAGCTGATTAAAACTTTTAGCTTGGCGAAAAATCGAAGGGACGTCTTAGCTATCATTCTGTTTTTTAACAACGCTAGAACGTAAAACAAACTATTTATATCGGTTATTTTGGATTGTAATTGTATAATATCTATTTTACAAAGGACATTTGCTTTCGAAAGTACATTGTATTTTGGGGGTGAGGTTGTAACAGTTTATATGGTATGTGGATAATTTGGCAGTGGATGTATATTATTAACAATAGCATATACTACTAACCCTACGGTGTTTTTAGCACCAACTTTATCTAAAATTCGTTGCCTGTGACTTTCAATGGTTCGCTTGCTTAGAAACAGATTGTTGGCTATTTCTTGATTGGTTTGTTCATGACAAATTAACTTTAAGATTTCAGTTTCTCTAGATGTTAACTCTTCAATGGCACTGAAAGAGGATCTTTTAGGTGTACTATTCATGTATGATATCAGCATTTTCTGATCTTGTTGTGTGAAATAAACACCGTATTGAGCAACTGATTTAATGGTTTCTATCAATGCTTTTTTGTTGGTGTTTTTAGGGATAAAAGCGGATACTCCAAGCTTAATCATATGTCCTACAATGTTTTTTTTATAGTGAGAGGAAACTACAATTATTTTTAAATCGGGATGTTTTTCTTTTAGGATATCGACCAATTCATATCCATTCATGGGTTTCATTTGAATATCGACTAAAACAAGAGTTGGGAAATTTATGGATGATGCCTTTGAGAGGGTATCTAGTAGTTCTAATCCAGAAGACGCTGTAGATACTATAGTGATGTTTTTTTCATGGGAAAGTAAAAGACATAGGCCTTCAACAAATAGGGTTTCATCATCTACAATGGATATTTTTATTATTTTATTCATTTTTTAAGAGTAAAAGTATTAATGTACAGCCTTTATTTTTCTTACTTTTCCATTTGTATAAGGCATTGATTGATTCAATTCTAGTTTCAATATTTTTAAGTCCCATACCACGGCTTTGAATGGTACGATTAAATCCAATACCATTATCAGAGAGTACAATAGAAAGGGATTGCTTGGTATCTCGTATTTGAATATTCATTTTTGTTGCATTTGCATGTTTAATAACATTGCACAGAAACTCTTGAATAATCCGAAATAATTGAAGTTCAATAGCAATGGGTTTTTTATGATAGGTATGGAGTATATTTAACTGAACTAAAAGGGAGGAATCAATGTGTTCGATTAATTGTTCAAGCAAAAGAATAATTCCTAATGACTCTAAATTTACGGGATATAGCGCATGAGATGCATTTCGGGTAGCATTAATTAGCGCAGGAATTTGTTGGACAACAATTTCTTTCGCTCGCTCATTATTCCACGTGTCATCATTATTTATCCAAAGAGAGAGTAAATTTAATTTGCTTCCAACTTCGTCGTGTAATGTTTCAGCGATCCGTTTTCTTTCGTTTTCTTGTACGATCGTGTATTGTAGAGATACTTCTTTTTGATATGCTAGCTCTCGTTGGTGTTGCTGCTGTTTTTCATTCAATATTTTTTGCATAAAAGCTCTGTATGCCACAAAGGAAAATACGATGATTATTGATAGTACAATAAGCATAACAATTATATATTTGATATTTAATGATATTACCATGCTATTTATATATGTGATATGAAATGCGATTTTTTTAATCTGTAAAAAGTATAAATGGAACTAGCATATAAGACGGAAGAGAGCATGTTGTTTATGGTCCAGATAGGAATCGTTATTTTGGTTAATTGACTCACCAGTAAAAATAAAAATATAGAGACCGCATAGTAGAGAAACAATGCGGCATATATTATAAGCAATGGATTCCCTGTTTCTAATTCTCTTATTTTTTTAATCATAAGGTATGCAGCTAAACAAACAATGGTTAAATGCGAAAAAAGTTTTCCATATCCTGTCGATGCATCACCATTCAGAAACCATAAAAAAAAACCTTCTATAAAAATACAACTCGTAATGATTAATGTTTTTTTAAACCATTTTTTAGTGATTTTTAATGCTGAAAGGAATAGCATTACTAGAATAAAAAATTCCCCAGACACATAAAAAGGGTAGATAGATTGTGTATTGTTACTGTCAAATATAAAAATTAAAGTCTTGGTAATGAGCTCAATCACTAATATGAAACCTAAATAAATAAGGAACCACCGTGTTTGCTGATTGTTCCGTAATTGTTTTGCATAGATTCCATAAATAAAAGCGATAAATAATAGCCCATTGGCCAAGATTACAGAGAAAAAAATAGCGGAGGTCATTTTAACCTAATAAATTAAAATCTTCTATATCTTTACACAATGGAGGACATGGTTGCGACCAGTCTTTTGTATTTGTACTCAGTTCAGTATCTAATCCTGTTGTACGTATAATTTCGGAATGATTTGTATTGCAATCTGTGGATACAAAAATTAATACAGGGATGGTTCTTTGATAGAGTGATGATTCTTTAAAACCGAAAAATATGTTGACTTCATAGTATTCTTGATTTTCTTTTACTAAATCAGAAAAAGGGACTATAAAAGTGCTGAAAATTCTTTTCCCGTTATGGTAATTACACTCAAAGTAAAACCAATCTAAGCAATCATTTTTCCATTGTTCAATATCGTTTACAGAGGCTCTTTCTAAAATAGTAGGTTCATTATATGTTGGGAATGTAATTTCCTCACTATAGTTAATTACTTTTAAATCTTTAGAGAGTGTTGTTCTTTTTGTGGTGGTTTTCACCTCTGTTTCAACAAGTGTTAAGTCAGTACTTAAAACGCTTAATGTTGAAGTAAGGTAAGAAGAAAGCTCCACTTCTTTTCCGTTTTTATGTAAAGGAACAACAATTAAGATAAGTTGATTGTTGTGATCTCCAATATAGGTGTGGAATTTACTATTATCATTGTTTTCATTAAGCCACATACAATCTTTTTGACTGAGATTAAAAGTAGCAGTTGGAAGAATCATTTTTTTTATTTTAGTATAATTAGATTTTGTTTTCCCCCAATTAATTATTGCATGAATACATTTTTCTTTTGATAACATAGTTTTATAGTTTAGTTATATTGATTCTTACGGAACAAATAATTAGTTGTAATTTCTTTATTAGTAAGTGTTTTAGTATTTGTTTTAATGATTTACACTGTTTTGATTGGCACAGTACAGTTTAAAAAGAACGTAACTTTGAGTGAGTAATGTGTCAAAGGTTTTTATGTTTTTTCTTGATCGTAAAATTCAAATTACGAATACTTTTTATGATATATAACAGCTTAAAATTCATAGGTATTAATGATGTAAAATTTGTGTAATTTAATATAGTTAATGCTCGAATCGAATGCTGTTTTTTTTGTAATTGTACTCCTATAGGTCTAAGTTATATTATTTTTCGGATTCCTAGAGTACTGTAATAAAATTGCAGGGTTATTACCTAAACTTCCTACCTGTAAAAGGGGAGTGTATACATAAAATAACAGGTAAATTATCTCAAGTACTTAACATTTGTTACATCTAAAAAACCAAATTTCTTGTTGCTTGATCTTATACGAAACCTCTATGGTTTTTTTATACACTCTTAAAACAGAACGTATGTATTTATTTTTTTAATAATAGCATGTATAATAAAAAGGAGTCCGCTTAGAAAAAAAACCAACGTATTTTTACTTTTGTAAAATTGTATTTGTTTAAACAAAAATCATTTTATGAGTTCGCAGGTAGGAGCGTAGTCGGAGTGAATAATACAGAGAAATGACTTCTCAGATTTAAGATTTTACAGATGCATACATTCAAAAATCATATATTTTATATGAATCATTTATTTTTAACATAAAGGATGCATTTATAGCTAGAAATCAGAGGTTTTACAAATGTAAAAGTTATATTCGCTGACTGAATCAAAATTATGAAAACACTTTTACTTTATTTATATATATTTATTCCAGTTATTTGTATTTCTCAAACGATTATTGTTGGGAAATCTAGCGATGTTACAGACGCAGGAGAAGGAGATTTATATAAAGACACAGACAATATTATTTATATAGGGCTAACAGATGGACGTCTAGAACAAATTACTCAAAACGGAAATGTTTGGAAGAATATAAATGGAAATAACGCAACACATTTGGACACTTCAATTGGTTTTGACAATGGTAATGTAGGTGTCGGGTTAACCAATCCTGACAATTCAGCCATATTAGAATTAAGCTCTACTTC
Organism: Flavobacteriaceae bacterium; assembly: GCA_965224465.1. Lineage (GTDB taxonomy): Bacteria > Bacteroidota > Bacteroidia > Flavobacteriales > Flavobacteriaceae. The sequence continues at coordinate 239,512 of OZ245049.1, forward strand.
GCAAGGCTTTTTACTTCCTAGAATGACCAAAAATCAAATGGATTTAATCTTGAATCCTACTGAAGGTCTGATTGTATATTGTAGCGATTGTGCATGTAAAGGATTCCAATATTTTGATGGTACAGATTGGAAAGATTTTAAATGTGAATCTACAGCTTCATTTAGCTTTGGTTGTAGTACCCCAGCAATACTGGAACGGTCGTTTAGTTTAAACACAGGAGAGACTTTGTATGCGCAAGTTCAAATTATAGGGATTGTAAATGGAAACGTAACTTTAAATGCATTTTCTGGCAATGGTTTTACTATTAATCCTCAAACGCTATCTATTGTAGCTAATTTAACACAAACAATAAACATTCCTATTTCGTACAATGGCAATGGTACCGTTGGAGATTATTCTATTTCGCTTACTAGTGATAACGGTATAAATAGTTGCCAAGTTAATGTGTCTGTTATTGAATTTGATGGTGTAACAGATAACGGTGCAGCACCTAGTTGTAAAGATTTGTTGGCAGAATTTCCAAATCTAGGAAATGGTGTTTACTGGATAGATCCCGATGGTTTAAATACAGGAGAAGACCCAATACAATGTAATTGCGATATGATTAATGGTGGTTGGACTCTATTAGATGGTTTTTCTGATAACAATAATTCTTCCGAATACACCAATGCAATGGGAAATGTTAATATCAGTAACAAAACGGAACTGTCTGATTCGGGGTACACCTTTAATGCGAATATTCTGATAAATCCATCAACAAATAATTTAAATGAATACTTAAGCTTTAAACTACTATGGGCAAATAGTTATATTAAAAAGAAATTACCAATAAGATTTAATGAAGTTCGAGTTTTATATGGAAGAAACTATTGGGCAGGTAGCGTTAACGTATTAGTAAATAATGTAAAGGTAAGTTCTTTACCTAGCAGTAATACACAATATAACGTATACGAGGGTACATATAATTCAAATGAGTACATACGTATTGAAGAGAGAGATAATTGTGTTGGGGCAGTTAATTCTATTTGGGTTAAATAAATAGGCGGATTTTTTTAAGGTGGAAGCTGTTATACCAAATACATTTCCAAGTGTAGGTCTAGAAATGGAATTAATTTTTTTGTTTTTTAACAAGGTCAGCACGTAAAACAACCTATTTATATCGGTCATTTTGAATTTTAATTAAATTAATGGTTTACGTGATTGTATCTAGCAGAAGGATCTATCAAAACAATAGCCATTGGACGCGAAAATTATTTAGTTGACAAAGTCATAATGCTGTAAAAAATGAGGCCATGTTTCACCTCTTTTTTGGAACTTGTAAAAAGCATCAGGTAATCCTAGATTATAAGCTTAACAATTTAAACCTCGATTAATAAATCGAGGTTTTTTTATGTGTTTTTAATCCCACCAGTGGGTTTAATTCCCCGTTGCTTGCGTCGAAATAATTAAGGTTTTTTCTTTTTCATGCCTCGAGGTTATTGACTTCATATGAACTTCCTCGGACGTTTAAGAATGGAATTATTTTTTTTAGCTAGGCGGAAATTATAAAGATAGCCATAGCTATCGTTCTGTTTATCAACAACACTAGCACGGAAAGCAACCTATTTATATCGGGGAGAGTAAAAACTAAGTGATTGTAAATTAACTTAATACTTGATTTAAGAGAATGTGAGGTATTTTATAAAAAAAATAGTACTACAACAATCTAGTACATACTCATGCTGGCGCTCTTTTTGTTTTATATCGCTGTATTTTTTAATTAATTTATTTGGTAAAAAGAAATTAAACTACTAATTTGGTGATAGATATGGCGATTTAGAATCTTATTCTTCTTTCCAAAATAAACTGTTATATAATATCTATGCTCCGTATTTTCTTTACGAAAGCTTTAAAAATTTCAATTTTTTTGTTCGAGAATTTGTTCTAAACGCACCATATAAAATCAAAATACTTTTATAGGAGTAAAAAGGTGGATTGATTTTAAAAAAGAATTGCTAATTTAAATAAAAAATTAATGGGATCATTTAGAGCTCACCTAGAATTAGGTGGTACCAAATTTGACGTGCTTTTTTCAGAGTACACATTCAGTCGTTCAACAGACAAAAAAGAAAAAGTATCTTCCAATGTAATCGGTACACTAAAAAACAGTCAAAAAAGGAGTGAGCAGTTGCTTTACTCCTTTTTTTGTATTGGGAATTGTTTGCTTTTTGAATAAAAACGTACACTTTTCTACAGTGTTAAATAACAAAATACAAGAGGGATCCCCATAGTTTTTCTAGCTTTAGTAATAAAAATAATTGCAAAAAAAAAGAGATATGAGTGCACCAAAAACCAGCCTAAGTATAGACGGGAAAACCATTACAAGTTTTACTAAAATACACTTAGTTCAAAAAATAAATGACCATCATTTTTTTGAAATTATTTTAGACAATGATGTGGTAGAAGAAACCGGAGGACATACCATAGATAAATCGAAGGATTGGCTAGGGAAATCATTAATTATAACTTTTGGCACCGTCGATTTCTTAGGTTATATAGGGTTGGTATAGAGCTTTTTACTGGTAGTGAAGGGGTTTGGTCTTACTACAAAAGTATTAAGTTGGGTGTTTCAAATTATTGGTATGGAGTTCCTAATAAATATGTGACTATTTTACTAAGCCACTTTCTTAATTTCCTTTTTTAGTTTTATTTCCATTTCAAGCGGTGATAAATACCCTAAACTTGAATGTAATCTTTTGATATTGTACCAAGAGATATATTCATTTATCGACTCGTGTAATTGCAGATATGACATGTACTTGAAACGATAGAGCCACTCATACTTTATGGATTTAAAAAAGCTCTCAGCAACAGCATTATCCCAACAATTACCTTTTCTACTCATGCTCTGTGTTATTTTCTGATTAAAATATAAAATAGCAGTCATTTTATTAGATGCGTATTGCACTCCTCTGTCTGAATGAAAGATAAACCCTGGATTAATAGCTCTTGTTCTTCTAGCCGCAATCCACGCTTTTACAATAGTGTTTTGGGTGGTCATGTCCTCACTTAAAGACCATCCTACCACTTTTCTGTCAGCTAAATCAATTATCGTGGTTAAGTAATTCCAATCATCATTTACGCGTATATAGGTGATGTCTGACACCCATTTATCTCCTATTTTCAAACTGGTAAACTCTCTGTTTAATATATTTTTAGCAATAGGATAATCGTGTTTAGAGTCTGTAGTTACCACAAAAGCCTTCTTCAGAACACTTCGCAGACCCATCTCTTTCATCAACAGCGCCACGTAAGAACGGCAATAATACACTCCTTCTCGCTCCAATGCTTTTTGAATTCTATGACTCCCATAGATCTCTTTACTTTCGATAAAATGATAGGTAATCCTATCCATCAAGTCTACTTTAGCAGTATTCTGTACGCTGGAACCGTTATTGTTTACCCAGTGATAATATGCGTTTTTACTAACGCGCATGGATTTACACATCTTTTCAACAGGGAAGGATACTCCATTATTAAAAATGAATTTATACCTTATCTGTCGCTCTTGGAAAAGATGCCTACCGCCTTTTTTAATATATCACGCTCCATAGTTACGTTACGAAGTTCCTTTTTTAACGCCTTTAGCTCCACTTCTTCATTGGTTAACTCTTTCTTTTTAGAAAAGTCACCCGATTTAATCTCGTATTCTCGCTTCCAGCGAGATATCATACTTACATCCAACTCGTAATCTGTACTAATCTGTTTTGATTTCATTCCGGACTTTAATAGTTCTACTATCATTACCTTGAACTCATTATCATGCTTTTTTCTTCCCATAATTCAAATATATAAATTTATAGGCTTAATAAAACCGTCACAACAAATGTAGACACTCCAGTAACTCTCCTTTAGTATTACCCGCTAAATAATTTTATAACCTAAGAGGGCCAATTAAATTATCTAAAGCTAAATATATACGCTATACGTCTGAAATTGGACAGAATGGCAAGTTTTATTATATAAAAGATAAAGATATTCAAAATAAATAAAACGATAACATAATTAAATAAACACATGAAAAAACGATGTATTCTATTTTTGCTGAGCACTTTATTAAGCTGTGCTAAGTACCCACATGTTCCTTATTTGGTAGGGGAAAGTCATTTTAATATTGACACCATTAAAAGAATGGCTCCTTATAAAATGAGTAATGATGTTTTAGCTGAAAATGAGTATGCAATTTACAATTTACCTCCAAATATTTCAGGTGTAAATAAACGAAAAGATTGGGGAGTTATCGTGGAAAAACACAAGGCTTATTTGATCTATTCGTATAGCGTAAAAGACGATAATATATATATCGGGGGGTTACTAAATGGAATGATAAAAAAATAACCACCACCATGGAGTTGTCTAACTTTTTTGAATTGTTAAAGGAAGAGGGGATTGATGAGAAGGACTGTGAAATAATAAAAGAAAGTACTTGGGACAGGGTGCATATAAGAGATGTTTTATTGCTTTATAAAGGAGTAAAACATAATATTAGATTAGGAAGAAGTGAAATTTCTATTAAATCATATCTAAAGTCTGATGAAGCATACTGGGAGAGTCAGGGAAATTTTATGTTTGACACATCAGCAGATATTAGAGAGAAATGGAGAAAAGAACATGATTAAATAAACACAGAAACACTATAATATGGGTGGATGACAAGACAGCAGTTATACAGAAACTAAAACAAGTAATGAATGAGGAGGTTTGTATAAAAATTTAAAAGGAAAAGTGACCGAAATTCCGACACAATTTAATATTAGGTACTCAAGTTTCGCACTTAGATAGATTTACGCAACCTCTTGATAGTTAAGCTTGTGGGTATTCACTAGGAATCCAAAATCTTCAATATTCGCTATTATTTTACGTGTAACCATTTCAACATCAATAGATTCAATCATCTTTTCCAAAATGTCAATCACCAAGCTGATAACTGCTAATATCCTGATGTTTAGCTTATTCTCTATATAATCTTGTTTTAAATCTTTAAACAAGCCTCCTATAGTTTCGTAGGCTTCCATTCTATATCGAATACTGGTGAGTAAATATTGAACCATTATAATGCTTATTTGTGCGATTTGAATATCGAAATTAGTAGACTGACATTTTCCAAGACCAAACAACTGCTTAGCTTCTTTAAAAAACACTTCTATGGACCATCTGATACTGTATATTTCAATAGCCTTTACAAATTTCAGTGTTGTATCCGTTGATATTAACGTGTGCCATTTGCCATTCTTTCCACGTTTTGAAATAAATACAGCAACCTTAAGACCATCAATTTCAGTTATGTAATGATGGTAGTAATAATTGAATTTACGGCATCGTTTTGGTTTTATTTTCTGTTTTTTGAGTTGTGACAACGTTTTTATCTTTGATCGAACTTCAATCTTACTGTTGTATTTATACATCCCAATAATATGAGTTGAACTACTAATGTTCCGTAGCTTTCTAAGTAATTTAACACTTGTAAACCAGGTGTCTATTAAGATGTAATCTATGGGGATTTTACGTTTTACAAGCCTTGAGAACATTTGAACTAGCAGGTCTGTTTTCTTTTTATTGAGTTCCTGATACCTCTTTGCTGCAATTGTTTTACTACATCTTGGAGTTTTCTTTTGAAGCCTACGTTGCTTCGCCGTTAGACCGTATTTTAATTTTGATGTTTTACTTTCACGATGCAAACTAAAGTCAACAGGGATAAATACACTTCCATTCCAATAACCAGCTACAAGTAGCTTAAAGCCTAGGTAATACGTTTTTGACACATGGTTGTATATTTTTGAAACACCTTCAATTGTCTTTCCTGTTTTAGAAAGATCAGTATCGTCAAAGATCAAGCACTTTGTAGCGTCTTGAGATGGAGTAAAGAACTCTTCTTTTAATAGATATTGCTTCACAAACTGAGCTAGAAAAACCCTCCAATTTATCTTTTGATTTGCTAGGATTCGATAGTATGAATCTTTACCCGACTGACCTAATCCCTTGTCTTTACTACTTGTAAGTCCATGAATAGAATCAAATCCGATAATAGGTAAAATTAAAAGTGTAGAGATTAAATTACCGAATGAAATCCCCGATTTCTTACACCAACTAAACTTGTTTTTAATTTTATTGAATCCTAAAATATTTAGATGTGCTTGTAGGTATTCTGAACTAAGCCAAATCTTATTAAATTTTCCTTTTATCTCCTGTGTTTTTGTGATATCTTCGTGTTCTAGCATGTTTTGTACTTTCTTGTTCGTACTTAAAAGTACAATAAAACCAGGGGATTACCTTGGTTTTCATGCTATTTATTTTTACTTAAACACCTGTAAATGATGGGTGCGAAACTTGAGTTAGGTATATAGGTTTGTTCGATACAGTGGCAGCAGTACTAAAAATAGATGCGGGGGATTTTTTTACCGATGATGCCTCACATCATGGTATAGATTTAGATGTATCGGGACTAAACGCACAGCAAGTAGTGTAGTCCATTTAACAGCACAAGACGAGCATCGTAAAAACTTTTCTTTAAATAGCATAAATACGGGCTATACCTTTAGCATGTACGGTGTACACTCCGATATTGGTGGCGGTTATAATACCGGAATTGAAACAGTAATTTTAGGCCATGGTACAAAAGCAAGCGATAAGACAAGGTTAGAAAACGAACGTTTACAATGGATTAAAGAGGGATGGTATTTGGAAGGGGAAATAACAGTAGAAGATAAGAGTGTGAGTACTAGAAAAAAAGTTCGACAAGGTACTCTTATTACTACTATAAAACATAGTTACTTGTTAATAGGCACTAAGAAAGTGTTTAAGGACTATACCTTTATCCCATTGCATATTATGCATTTATTGGCTAAAAATAGCAATGTTCCTTTTAAGGGGGTGAAAAAAGAGCATAAAGTATCTGATGATTTAGAAAAAATACACGAAATATATAAAACGATTGTGCGTACAGAACAAACACCAGAAATAAGCTATGATGATTTTAGATTACTACGCCGTAAATACATCCATCAATCAGCAAATTTCAACCCTATACTTGGGATGTATCCTAATGTCCCAACTAAAGAACGTAGTGAATTTGAGAATTAAAGAATTATGAAAAAAACAGTATTAGTTATCGTGTTGTTAAGCATTTTTTCATGTGAAAAAACATACGATTGGTCGCCTTCAGAAAGTGCACCTAAACACTATCCTGCAAAAATATTACAAAATTACTATCAGTATAAAAATGGAAAAGGTCTAAACATTCCAGGAAGAACTGCAGGAGGGAGTGGTTGGGGATTTCCTGGTGGAGTTTACTCTGTAGGAAGTGAATTTAAACCTGTACCAGATAGTTTATTTGTACATTGGTTTTCGGCAGCAGAAGGTAAATTTTATAAAGGGGCTTTTAAACTACCTGAGAGAAAAATTGATAGTGCTTTAAATGCAGGGAGAAGTATATATATCTATACAGGCTTTGCTCCACATGGTAGCGTTGTTGTTTTTATGGATGGTGATGGATATATGTATAGTGATGCATTTCAAATTGCACGCTTTAGAGCAAAAGAAGACACTACATTAACTCCTCAAAAGTTTTTACTAAATGCAACGAATGTGAAAAATGAGGTAGAGTTTGAAATAAAATATGGACGTCCTTTGTATACAAATCAAGAAATTATGATGGATTATATGAGTAAAGAAGATAGTATTTATGTTCGTAAACATGGTATTCCAGATAAATGGTAATAATTAAAATAAGATTAGTTCGGATGTTTTTAGTTTTTTTATGTAAAACCATACAATTAGTTACTTTCCAAATGTTCCTACAAACATTATTATGTGAAATACAATAAAGGTATGAATAAAAAAACAGCAATATGCGTAACGTTATGCTTTGTGTTACTATTAATAAACTGTAAAAGTAATAAAATGGAGAAAGAATATATATGGATGGTATCTGCGGATGCTGCAAAAGGTTTTCCCGCAACCTTTCATTATGGTTATTTAGGTGATACAGGAATAAGAGGAGGAGGAGTTTTGGGTTATGGTTGGGGTTTAGGAGGGACTTTGACAGGGTTTATATCCGAAAAGAGACCCTTACCTAAGCAATTGGACCTGGTCTGGATGTCTTATGTAGAAAACCAGTTTTATGAAGGACATTTTGAATTGGATCATCAAAAAATAGCCGCTATTTTTGAAAAAGGCTATAAAAATGATACCGACAAAGGAGTTGTAATGGACCATGAATTCACTTTTAGAATAAACGTGGCTCCTGGAGGCACCGTGGCTATTTGGTTAATGGGACAATATGGTTTTCAACGGGAAGTGGGCTTTTACCAAGCAAAAAAAACTTCGGTTGTATGGAGGGAATTTGTACCGACTGGATTACAAGATAGAGCATTGTATGTAAAAGAAACGTTGGAAGAAGAACTAACAAAAAAACAGCTTGAGAAATACCAATCAGAAGGTATTCCTTATGAGAAATGGAAAAATTACCGGCAGCAATTTGAATGGAAAGTTTCTATTGAAGGAAGCTCAAGAGTGATATTCTTAAATTCGGAAACATTTAATGGAGAACAATATACTTTAAAAAGTTTTTTTTAAAATATTAACGAAGAGTATATTACATCTGCACTTCCTAGACGATTAGGAATGCAATGGGAGGAAGACCCTACAAAGGAGGAGATGTTTACTGCATCATTAAAAATAAAGGAAAATGATTTTAAAAAACTAACAAGACTTTTTAAAGAAAATAATAGCAAAGGACATTTTGTGATAACACCTTATATGGCTAAAAACGTAAAAAAAGTAAGGTTGTTTTTAGTTACAGGTACTAAAAAGGAAGAATTAGAATTAGAGGAGAATACGGTGCGTCATTTTCCTGATTATTATAAAAACAAATAGATTATGAGCGGAATTATTTTTGGAGACTACGAGCCATTAGTACAATAAAGGTATGAATAAAAAAACAGCAATATGCGTAACGTTATGCTTTGTGTTACTATTAATAAACTGTAAAAGTAATAAAATGGAGAAAGATTATATATGGATGGTATCTGCGGATGCTGCAAAAGGTTTTCCCGCAACCTTTCATTATGGTTATTTAGGTGATACAGGAATAAGAGGAGGAGGAGTTTTGGGTTATGGTTGGGGTTTAGGAGGGACTTTGACAGGGTTTATATCCGAAAAGAGACCCTTACCTAAGCAATTGGACCTGGTCTGGATGTCTTATGTAGAAAACCAGTTTTATGAAGGACATTTTGAATTGGATCATCAAAAAATAGCCGCTATTTTTGAAAAAGGCTATAAAAATGATACCGACAAAGGAGTTGTAATGGATCATGAATTCACTTTTAGAATAAACGTGGCTCCTGGAGGCACCGTGGCTATTTGGTTAATGTGACAATATGGTTTTCAACGGGAAGTGGGCTTTTACCAAGCAAAAAAAACATCGGTTGTATGGAGGGAATTTGTTCCGAATGGATTGCAAGATAGAGCATTGTATGTGTCAAATAGACTAAAAAAACGTGTAACAAAAAAACAACTCGAGCAATACCAAAACGAAGGCATTCCTTATGAGAAATGGAAAAATTACCGACAGCAATTTGAATGGAAAGTTTCTATTGAAAGAAGCTCAAGAGTGATATTCTTAAATTCGGAAACATTTAATGGAGAGCAATATACCTTGAAAGATGTTTTTTTAGATATTGATAATAATGTAATAAAAGCAGCTTTACCCAAAGAGTTAGGAATGCAATGGGAGGAAGATCCGGCAAAGGAGGAGATGTTTACTGCATCATTAAAAATAAAGGAAAATGATTTTAAAAAACTAACAAGACTTTTTAAAGAAAATAATTCCAAAGGACATTTTGTGATAACACCTTATATGGCTAAAAACGTAAAAAAAGTAAGGTTGTTTTTAGTTACAGGTACTAAAAAGGAAGAATTGGAATTAGAGGAGAATACGGTGCGTCATTTTCCTGATTATTATAAAAACAAATAGATTATGAGCGGAATTTTTTTTGGAGACTACGAGCCATTAGTACAATAAAGGTATGAATAAAAAAACAGCAATATGCGTAACGTTATGCTTTGTGTTACTATTAATAAACTGTAAAAGTAATAAAATGGAGAAAGATTATATATGGATGGTATCTGCGGATGCTGCAAAAGGTTTTCCCGCAACCTTTCATTATGGTTATTTAGGTGATACAGGAATAAGAGGAGGAGGAGTTTTGGGTTATGGTTGGGGTTTAGGAGGGACTTTGACAGGGTCTATATCCGAAAAGAGACCCTTACCTAAGCAATTGGACTTGGTCTGGATGTCTTATGTAGAAAACCAGTTTTATGAAGGACATTTTGAATTGGATCATCAAAAAATAGCCGCTATTTTTGAAAAAGGCTATAAAAATAACACAGACAAAGGAGTTGTAATGGATCATGAATTCACTTTTAGAATAAACGTGGCTCCTGGAGGCACCGTGGCTATTTGGTTAATGGGACAATATGGTTTTCAACGGGAAGTGGGCTTTTACCAAGCAAAAAAAACATCGGTTGTATGGAGGGAATTTGTACCGAATGGATTGCAAGATAGAGTATTGTATGTGTCAAATAGACTAAAAAAACGTGTAACAAAAAAACAACTCGAGCAATACCAAAACGAAGGCATTCCTTATGAGAAATGGAAAAATTACCGGCAGCAATTTGAATGGAAAGTTTCTATGAAAGGAGAAACACGTTTTATAAACTTAAGGGCAATATTATTTAATGGAGAACAATATACTTTAAAAAGTTTTTTTTAAAATATTAACGAAGAGTATATTACATCTGCACTTCCTAGACGATTAGGAATGCAATGGGAGGAAGACCCTACAAAGGAGGAGATGTTTACTGCATCATTAAAAATAAAGGAAAATGATTTTAAAAAACTAACAAGACTTTTTAAAGAAAATAATAGCAAAGGACATTTTGTGATAACACCTTATATGGCTAAAAACGTAAAAAAAGTAAGGTTGTTTTTAGTTACAGGTACTAAAAAGGAAGAATTAGAATTAGAGGAGAATACGGTGCGTCATTTTCCTGATTATTATAAAAACAAATAGATTATGAGCGGAATTATTTTTTTTAGCTAGGCGGAAATTATAAAGATAGCTATCGTTCTGTTTATCAACAACACTAGAACGGAAAAGCAACCTATTTATATCGGGGAGAGTAAAAACTAAGTGATTGTAAGTTAACTTAATACTTGATTTAAGAGAATGTGAGGTATTTTATAAAAAAAATAATACTACAACAATCTAGTAAATACTCATGCTGGCGCTCTTTTTGTTTTATATCGCTGTATTTTTTAATTAATTTATTTGGTAAAAAGAAATTAAACTACTAATTTGGTGATAGATATGGCGATTTAGAATCTTATTCTTCTTTCCAAAATAAACTGTTATATAATATCTATGCTCCGTATTTTCTTTACGAAAGCTTTAAAAATTTCAGTTTTTTTGTTCGAGAATTTGTTCTAAACGCACCATATAAAATCAAAATACTTTTATACTAGTAAAAAGGTGGATTGATTTTAAAAAAGAATTGCTAATTTAAATAAAAAATTAATGGGATCATTTAGAGCTCACCTAGAATTAGGTGGTAAGGAATTTGATGTGCTTTTTTCAGAGTACACATTCAGTCGTTCAACAGACAAAAAAGGAAAAGTATCTTCCAATGTAATCGGAGGAAGAGTTACAGTAGAAATTGAATCAACAGAGGATACTTCAGTAATTGAAGCCATGTTAAACAGTCAATTTAAATCTATAGAAGGGAAATTAGTCTACAAAAAAACAGACGAAGATTCTAAAATGAAAGAAGTAGAATTTAAAAATGCCTACTTAGTACATTTTACCGAAACTTTAGACGTAAACGGAGACATTCCAATGAAAATTAGATTTACAGTTTCAGCTGAAGAAATTATCATCGGAAATGCAGCCATCGATAATCGTTGGCCAAAAGCATAGTAGTACCCTAAAAAACAGTCAAAAAAGGAGTGAGCAGTTGCTTTACTCCTTTTTTTGTATTGGGAATTATTTGCTTTTTGAATAAAAACGCACACTTTTCCACAGTATTAAATAACAAAATACAAGAGGGATCCCCATAGTTTTTCTAGCTTTAGTAATAAAAATAATTGCAAAAAAAAAGAGATATGAGTGCACCAAAAACCAGCCTAAGTATAGACGGGAAAACCATTACAAGTTTTACTAAAATACACTTAGTTCAAAAAATAAATGACCATCATTTTTTTGAAATTATTTTAGACAATGATGTGGTAGAAGAAACCGGAGGACATACCATAGATAAATCGAAGGATTGGCTAGGAAAATCATTAATTATAACTTTTGGCACCGTCGATTTCTTAGGTTATATAAGCTCCATAAACCTTGAAAATAAGGATGGACATAATGGTAATTTAATCATAAAAGGATATTCGCCCACCATACTTTTACAAGGAGGAAAACAATTGTGTTCTTGGCGGGAAAACACCTTAGAAGGTATTGTAAGACAAACCATGGGAGACTTACGAGTTCCGTTGCTCATAAAACCTACATTTAACGAAGTCATAGAATACCAAGTACAATACAACGAAAATAATTATGATTTTTTACAGCGATTGGCAAAACAATACAACGAATGGTTTTATTATAACGGCGTACAATTAATATTTGGGAAACCACCCCAAGAAGAAGCTGTAGCAATCGAATACGGCAGAGACCTGTCCGAAATACAATTAGAAATAAAAATAAAGGATCACGGACAAACAAAATTTTCTTACAATGCTACCAATAACAGATTAATAAGCACTTCGTCCAAGGATCAAGTAGCAGGATTAAACGAACTGGGCTCACATGCCTTTTATACCTCTTTGGAAACCTACAAAAATCCAAAAAATGGTTTCACCAATATTGAGACTGAAATGAAATCTCAAATAGACGATTTAGTCGCACGTAAACAAGCCACATTAAGTGCAGGATTGCATGTAATGAAAGGAAAAAGTACCAAGCAGGGCTTAACCGTAGGAACTGTGATTAAGGTGAGATCTGCCAAGGTAGACGAGGAAACTAGCTTTGACATTAAAAATTATGGGGAGTATATGATTACCAATATAAGCCACCATGCTACCGAACGTTCGGAATATTACAACACCTTTGAGGCAATTCCGTCTGGAATTGCAGTACTCGAAGAACCCAAGGTATCCTTTCCCAAGGCATCAAACCAACTAGCCACGGTTATGTCTAATGCCGACCCCAGAGAAATGGGACGCGTACAAGTACGTTTTAATTGGCAAATACACACCATGAAAACTTCCTGGATACGTGTAATGACACCCGATGCTGGAAGCAGTAAAAACCATGCAAAAAATAGAGGACATGTTTTTATCCCCGAAGTAAACGACCAGGTAATGGTAGGTTTTGAATACAACGATCCCAACAGACCCTTTGTGATGGGGAGTATGTTTCACAACGAAAATGGCGCAGGAGGAAAACAAGACAATAATATAAAATCCATCATTACTAAAAGTGGGCATCGTATTGAGTTTAATGATACGCCAAGCAGTGAAAGTATTACCATTACGGATAAAAAAGGCAATCATATAATTATAGATACCAAAAATGAAACAATTAGTATCAATGCACTCAAGGATATTAATATTACTGCGGGAGAAAATATAAATATCAGCGCAGGTAAAAATATAGTGGTAAATGCGGGAGAGAATATTGATGAGACGGCTGGACGGAATATATCTTCTAGAGCAGGGAAGGATATTTTACAAAATGCGAGTGGAGATATAAAGGAGAAGGCAGATAATATTAAGCAAATAGCCGACAATAAGTTTAATATACAATCTAAAGAATCTAAGGAGTATTCAGACGTGATAAATGTGCAAAGTTTAAAAAACGAAATAAATATGCTGAGTGCAAAAAAAGTAATTATTAATTCTAAAGAAAAATCTAATTTATTTTAAAATGGCCATTATAAAGAGAGCAAAAAATATTGAAAAAATAGCGTATAACAAATATGTTATTATGTCTAAGGAATTAAATAAAATAGCAGATACTATTACCATTGAGTCTGCAAAGGAGAGTATGACAATAGCTGGAGCCACAATGGTAAATATTAAAGCTAATAATAAGTAATGTTTTCTTAATTCATTAAATATGAGTGATACTTTTATTGTTGTAAGTACGTGTTTTTTAGGGTTTATTGTATATGTATTTGTTTTTAAGGCGGCATTAAAATTTAAAATGAATACGAACCTGTATCTTTTGTTGTTAGCCTATTTTATAAGTCCTATATCATTTGAAATTACGTTTCAAATTTTTATTTACATACTTTTCCAAACATATGCTAAGAAACCACAACTGGATGTAATTATTTATTGGTGGATTCTAATTAAAATTCTGTTAATGATGGTCTATTTTTTAATGGATCTTTCTTCTGGGGAATCAAGTGGTTTTGGTAGTGATGCTGCTGGTTTTTCAATGGTGTCAGGAAAGGATTTTATCTTTCAAATTGTTTATCAGATGGTGGTTTTGTTGCTAACGATTATTGTCTTTTTTATACATGAAAATAAGATGATTATAATGAATAAAAAAACAGCAATATGCGTAACGTTATGCTTTGTGTTACTATTAATAAACTGTAAAAGTGATAAAATGGAGAAAGAATATATATGGATGGTATCTGCGGATGCTGCAAAAGGTTTTCCCGCAACCTTTCATTATGGTTATTTAGGTGATACAGGAATAAGAGGAGGAGGTATTTTGGGTTATGGTTGGGGTTTAGGAGGGACTTTGACAGGGTCTATATCCGAAAAGAGACCCTTACCTAAGCAATTAGACTTGGTCTGGATGTCCTATGTAGAAAACCAGTTTTATGAAGGGCATTTTGAATTGGATCATAAAAAAATAGCCACTATTTTTGAAAAAGGCTATAAAAATAACACAGACAAAGGAGTTGTAATGGATCATGAATTCACTTTTAGAATAAACGTGGCTCCTGGAGGCACCGTGGCTATTTGGTTAATGGGACAATATGGTTTTCAACGGGAAGTGGGCTTTTACCAAGCAAAAAAAACTTCGGTTGTATGGAGGGAATTTGTACCGACTGGATTACAAGATAGAGCATTGTATGTAAAAGAAACGTTGGAAGAAGAACTAACAAAAAAACAGCTTGAGAAATACCAATCAGAAGGTATTCCTTATGAGAAATGGAAAAATTACCGGCAGCAATTTGAATGGAAAGTTTCTATTGAAGGAAGCTCAAGAGTGATATTCTTAAATTCGGAAACATTTAATGGAGAGCAATATACCTTGAAAGATGTTTTTTTAGATATTGATAATAATGTAATAAAAGCAGCTTTACCCAAAGAGTTAGGAATGCAATGGGAGGAAGATCCGGCAAAGGAGGAGATGTTTACTGCATCATTAAAAATAAAGGAAAATGATTTTAAAAAACTAACAAGACTTTTTAAAGAAAATAATTCCAAAGGACATTTTGTGATAACACCTTATATGGCTAAAAACGTAAAAAAAGTAAGGTTGTTTTTAGTTACAGGTACTAAAAAGGAAGAATTGGAATTAGAGGAGAATACGGTGCGTCATTTTCCTGATTATTATAAAAACAAATAGATTATGAGCGGAATTTTTTTTGGAGACTACGAGCCATTAGTACAATAAAGGTATGAATAAAAAAACAGCAATATGCGTAACGTTATGCTTTGTGTTACTATTAATAAACTGTAAAAGTAATAAAATGGAGAAAGATTATATATGGATGGTATCTGCGGATGCTGCAAAAGGTTTTCCCGCAACCTTTCATTATGGTTATTTAGGTGATACAGGAATAAGAGGAGGAGGAGTTTTGGGTTATGGTTGGGGTTTAGGAGGGACTTTGACAGGGTCTATATCCGAAAAGAGACCCTTACCTAAGCAATTGGACTTGGTCTGGATGTCTTATGTAGAAAACCAGTTTTATGAAGGACATTTTGAATTGGATCATCAAAAAATAGCCGCTATTTTTGAAAAAGGCTATAAAAATAACACAGACAAAGGAGTTGTAATGGATCATGAATTCACTTTTAGAATAAACGTGGCTCCTGGAGGCACCGTGGCTATTTGGTTAATGGGACAATATGGTTTTCAACGGGAAGTGGGCTTTTACCAAGCAAAAAAAACATCGGTTGTATGGAGTGAATTTGTTCCGAATGGATTGCAAGATAGAGCATTGTATGTGTCAAATAGACTAAAAAAACGTGTAACAAAAAAACAACTCGAGCAATACCAAAACGAAGGCATTCCTTATGAGAAATGGAAAAATTACCGGCAGCAATTTGAATGGAAAGTTTCTATTGAAAGAAGCTCAAGAGTGATATTCTTAAATTCGGAAACATTTAATGGAGAGCAATATACCTTGAAAGATGTTTTTTTAGATATTGATAATAATGTAATAAAAGCAGCTTTACCTAAAGAGTTAGGAATGCAATGGGAGGAAGATCCTGCAAAGGAGGAGATGTTTACTGCATCATTAAAAATAAAGAAAAATGATTTTAAAAAACTAACAAGACTTTTTAAAGAAAATAATAGCAAAGGACATTTTGTGATAACACCTTATATGGCTAAAAACGTAAAAAAAGTAAGGTTGTTTTTAGTTACAGGTACTAAAAAGGAAGAATTAGAATTAGAGGAGAATACGGTGCGTCATTTTCCTGATTATTATAAAAAAAATAAATTATGAGCGGAATTATTTTTGGAGACTACGAACCGAGTAAAACACCTATGGAAAGAGGGGCGGATGCTATTATAGGGGTGTTTTTTGATGGTACAGGAAATAACCGTAAAAATGTACGTGCCTTTAAAGCTTTTAAAGGTGAAGATATTAAAATTGATGCAGGTGAAAACAAGCAAAAATATCTAGATGCTTACCACAAACATGCCGATAAAAATGATGGTCACAATAGTTATGAGGCAGACGAATCAAATGTATCACGCCTACAACCATTATATGTTGTGGATAAAACAAAAATATTCAGTTTATATGTAGAAGGTATCGGTACGGAGAGTTTTAAAGGTGACTCTGGTGTTGGGAGTGCTTTGGGTACAGGTGATACAGGTATTATAAAACGGGTAAAAAATGCATGTGAAACAATAGCTAAAAAAACATTAAACGGAATAAAATCGAAATCTAAAGACACCAAAGGAAACATGCTTATAGAAAAAGTAATCTTTGATGTGTATGGGTTTAGTAGGGGAGCAGCCGCCGCGAGACATTTTGTAGCTCAGGTTAAAAGCAAAGGGAGCTATAACAAATATAAGGATAGGAACGGAGAAACACATATTGTGGATATTCCAGACTTTGGGTACTTAGGATATGCCTTAAAAAAGGCTAAAATAACCATAAATACTATTGAAATACGCTTTGCTGGATTGTATGATACGGTGTCCTCTTATGGTATAATACATAAAAACGACCATCAGCAGTTAGCCTTAAATCAGTTACACCATGTTAAAAAAACGATCCATTTAATAGCACAAGACGAAATACGGTATAATTTTGATTTGACAGATATTACGAGTGCGGGATATAAAGGACTTACCATTAGTTTTCCAGGTGTACATTCTGATATTGGAGGTGGCTATTTACAAAATATAAAAGAAGAAAAAGTGTTGTTATGGGATCTAAATGATGATGGCGAAGAAGCTTTAAAAAAACACAACTATTTTATAGCAGAAGGATGGTACAAAGCACATGAAATAGATTTAATAGATGGTAAAATAAGAGATGAAATTATAGGGAGAAGAATAAACATAACCAATAAGTACAGTGTATTGCCATTGCAGTTAATGGGGAAATTATCGGATGAGTACAAGGCTAAAATTGATATAGATGCTTTAGAAGATGATTTTAAAACAGAAGGGGCTTTATTAAAAGAAGTGGAAAAACGTTTAAAGGCACAGTTTTCAGCAAAATATACTAAAAAAACAACACGTATTGATTTGTTAAAATTTGATTCCGTTGAAAATGAAAAGGAGCTATTAGCAGAAAAACAAAGAGAATTAAAGGAAATAGCCAGTAAGTGGAAAATACAGCTTAAGACTTTAAATAATAAGCCTATAAAACCCTTATACAATGCTTGGAACTACGCTCCTAGAATTGACAAAATAAGAGTTGTGCAAAATAAACGAATGATAGCAAAAGATACTGTTCCTCTTGATACGATTAATTATTCTGCATTAAGTGATAACCAATTACTACGAGCTCTGCGTAATAAGTTTTTACACGTCTCTTTTGATTATACCAATGCAACACCAACTAGCTGGTGGCAATATATAGGTGTGTTACATGAAATTATACGTTATCAAGAGCCTATGAAACCAAGAGAAAATGGACAGCGAGTGGTCTATGAAGATTTAAAAAAATATTAGAAATGCAACAACAACCATCCAATCAGAACCAAACGCTACCCTTGGTAAAAGAAGGGCCTAAAAGGCTGCGTTTTTATAAAAACGGGAAAATAAAAAACCAAGCTAGGTATGCGCATCGCACCTATGGAGTTTCTATTGGATATACGGATGGAAAAACCATAGATTATTTGTTGGAAGTAAAATGCATTAAAAAGGTTGGGGATTGTTTGTATTATGAGCTCCATAGAAAACGGTTTTTTAAAAATGGCGAACAAGTACATTCGTTTATGGACACACTCGCCGAAAAAAGTATTGGCTGTTTGTATCCATTAGTGTTAAAAGTAGCCGATAATGGCGAAGTCATAGGCATAGAAAACCAAGTAGAAATAGAAAAACGATGGAAAGAAAATCGTAAAAAGATAGCAAAAACGCACCAAGGGGAAATAGTAGAAAGTTATTTTAAAACCATGGACAAGGCTGTAAGTAGCGCCGCTAATTTGGCTAAAAGTCTCGCAAACGATATGGTTTATAGTTTGCTGTTTTCTAATATATACATTGCCTATACAAAAGAATACCAAGTGGAGCTAGTAAAAAAAACACCTTTTATTGCAAACTATAAAACATTGGTATTTAAAGGGCAGCAGCGAATAGAAACGCATGTAGCTAAAAATAATCGGTGTAGTATTTATTACAAGGGAGCATTACAAGCTACAAATCAACTGAAAGAAGGGGATTTAAAGATACACTATCAATTGGATGCCCAAGATTATGGACTGTTAAGAGTTGATGGAGAAGCAACTTATATATTGGGAGCACATAAAAAAATAATCACCTTTAAAATAATAGCACAAAAAACGCTTGATAAAACCAAAGAAAGCACCATAAAAGCACACAAAGCATTAGGTATTTATAACGACCCCAACGAACCTGAACCTAAATGGTACCAACTTTGGAAATATCTATAAAAAAGAAAAAAATGGGAAAAGCACTAGTATGTCAAAAAGCAGAATGCGAATGTGAACACGGTAATATGCCGGATAAAATAATATCTGTAAGTAAGCATCGGCAATATGTAAACGATGTGGAAGGCGAAGAAAAAATGATCGTTTCTACGATGGATATCGGCCAACCTTTTGAAAAAAAAACCTTTGGGACTTGTAAATTACAACCTACGCCAAGTGGTTACAAAGTATGCCAACCACAAATAACAAAATGGGAGGATTTTTACGATAAAGTAACACTGGACAACGGAGGGAATCCCATTTTAGAAAACAGCAAAGCCATCTGCCCCATTGCAGGAGTTGCTTGTATTTCTATTACTTTTCATGGACAAAAAGGAGAAATGACAGAACAGCATCAAGAGGAAGCCGACCCCGAAGTACAAAACATGCTAAATCCATTGGCTAGTAGTACGGAACAAGGAGAAGAACCACAGGAGAGATATTAAAATTTAAAAACATGGCATCAGAAAAAATTATAGTAACAACTAGTTCAAAAAAAATAGTTTCAGAAGGAACCGCTAGTTTTAAAGCGGCATTATTAAGTGAGCAAGGTGCTCTATTGCAAAAAAAACTAGAGAATTTTCGTGTTTTTGAGGCTGTAGTAGGCCAACCTATTTCTTTTAAATTAATTGCAGATGTAAGTACAACCATAAACCCCATAGCAACACAAACACGTGTTTTTCTTGCGAAACAATCCTTAAAAAACTTTGGAAAGCATGAATGGATGCCTTTTGACGGAGTAAGCAATAAAGAAAATTTGCATGATCTAATAAATAATTTAAGTAAAAAACAAATTTCACTTGACTTATTCAATAAACTTTCGGATAAAGGAACAAAAAAGGTAGGGAAAAATTATTTACAAAATTTTGAAGTTGCTAACATTAATGGTAAGACCACATTTCGAGAAATTAAAACGTCATTTACACTTACCGCGGAAGATATTGGCAAAGGGTTTTGGGTAGAAGCATTTAATTACAAACCCGAATGGATAAAGGAGCAAGGAGTTATAATTGTAGGTGTTGAGAACCCAAAAGTCGTCAGTTTTTATGCAAAAAAAAGAGATATAAAAGAAAATAAAATAAAAACAATTGCCAAAGATACAATAGAAACAAGTATTAGTAAAGAATTGGTTTATGGTGATATTCTAGATATTTTTATACATATCCACACTAGAAATAAAAACTTTCCTATTACCTTAAGTATCATAAATACCGATGGAGGAAAAGAAACTATTTTACATACTCAAGAATTCAGCGAAAAACACTTTATAAGCAGACCAACTACAATAGGTAGAGTTTTAACAATCGAAGAAATTAATTTATTGCCACAATGGATTTCATTACTTAAACATGAAGTAGGTACACAAAAAAACTTTGTAATACGGATGGAGTTAGATCTTTGCTCAACTAAAGATGTTAAAGGGAATTATTCTTTTGAAAGTATTACAAAAGAAATAAATTTCACAATAAATTATAAAGACGAATGGAATACAGACCAAGACGAAGCCGAATGGATAGCCCAAATAGCTGAAATAAAAGAAGCTCCCTTGGTTACTCAAAAACATGAAGAATGCCTTTATACAGCATTGGAGGTTAAAATTGAAGGAGAAGAAGATGTTATCATTTTAAAAGAATGCGAAAATGAAGATGGTTCTTTAGATATAAACGACACAACAACCATCATAGAAATTATTGCAGGGAATAAGGCAAATAAAAAAACAATTACAATACTGGCAAAGAATTTAGATACTACTAAATGTGTAAATGAAATGGGGTTTAGTAATACCGATACCAAAAGTGGTGCGCATACAGGGGATGTTTTTAATACGGATGAACTTTTTTACTTAAACGATATTATAAGAGGAGCTACAGATAAAAATATTTTTAAGGTAGCCCCCAATCTAACATACAAGGTAAATGAAGACGCAGGAACATTAACTATCGATGCAATGTATGGTTATGATACATCACATAAATTAAAAGGATTAAAGTACCTGCCTGGGGTAGGTTATAACACTTTAATAAGCAGCCTCCCTGGCATACATACTTTTCTGATACCTGTACAAACCTGTAGGTATATACGTACGCCACTTTTTAAAATTTACCCCGACGATTTATGGACGTTTCATTTGATTTATAATGGTTTAGGAGGAAGTTACTTTTTTCAAGAAGATGATTCCTATGATGATAAATTATTAAAGGGGGCAGATAAATTACTGAAGAGGTTTTCTGAACATTTAGATGAATATATTATTGAATTATCTAATGTTTCAGAATCAGAAGGTTTAGTAATGATAGATAAAAAAGATGAAGATACAATTTTTAATAAAATGATTTCTTGGGCTAAAACTTCTATTGGAGGTGAAGAGGAAGATACTTTATTAATTGCAGGTACAAAATGGATTAAAGATAAGTTGATAGAGTTTTTAAAAGCAGAAGCGCAAAAAAATGCTATTGGATTTCTTTTGCAATATGATAACAAAAATAAAGAAATTGATTATACAAAAGAATATCAAGAGGTGTTTGAAGGTATGATTTTAGCAATGATGACAGTTTCTTTTATTTTAGAGATATTACTTATGTTTTTTTCTGGAGGAAGCACAGCTATATTTAAAGCTAAAAAGGCATTAAAAGCAACAAAAGTAGCTTTTACTAAAAAAAATTTCAACCCTGCTACTTTTAATAAAATAAAAGAAAAATATAAGGAATTAGGAAAAGCTTATGATGATATTGGATTAAATAAAGAAGTAGAGCTTAATTATAATGAGTGGGAGGATGTTAAAGGAGATAAGGCAAAAGGTTTTTCTAGCTATAGCATGTCTAAGAGAAAAAAAATAGATATAAATATTGATATTATTTTACCAAAAATAGGTGTAAATTATGGTACTTATTACGAGAAACAACCTGATGGAAAAGTAAACAGGATACATGAGTTTGCAATAAAAGCAAATCCTTTTTTAGCTGTTAATATTGATGCGGCAATGAATACGGATCAAATAATAAAAGTAATAAAAAATGTAAACCGATGGATGCAAGGTTTAGAACCTAAAACTTATGACATAAAAAAAGGTAAAACTATTGATGCCTCTCTTAAATTTGGTTTTGTAGCTATTGGAGCTATAGTAAGCGAACTTAAAGTAAAGTTTAATAGCAATACTAAAACATTCATTATAAAAGACCATGAAAACCAAAAAGAAGAGAAAAAAACAGACGATAAAGTAGTTATAAAAAATGGTGCACGTATAATTGTAGATTTGTACGGAAAAGGAGAAATGAAAGCCCAAGTAAAATGGGTGCCATTTTTAAAAGCCTCAGTATCTGCAAAGGTTAATGTTGGGGGGCATGTAGGTGTAAATAATATTTATGGCTACGATAGTAAAGGGCCTTATATGCACCAAGAATTTTATTTTTCGGGGCTAAAAGGTACTTTTACCGCGAAAATGATTATTGGGAAGAAAAATGTATTTTCATTTAATTCAGATAATCAAAAAATAAAAAACGGAGAAATAAGTGATAAAACAAAAAAGGAGTTAGAAGAAAATGCAATAGAACCTTATGTAATGCAAACCCCAAAGTTTTACCCTTTAGATTTAATAAATAATTAAAAATATAAAATGAAACAACTAATAAGAGTCATACTATTATGTATTATGGTGCAAGCTTGTGGACAAACGTATAATAAAATGGAAAGAGATAAAAATATGATAACTGCTAATAATTTTGTTGAAGAAACAGAAAAACATGTAAAACATTTTGAGAAAGAGCCTTATTACAAGATGCATACTGGGTCTCCACAGGATTGTAATTATGAAATTTCGGTAAACGATCTCCCTGTATATAAAAGTTATTCAGGTTTCAAAGATTTGACAGGAACTCCAATAAACGAGGCTATATTGAAAAGTGGAGAACAACGGATTACCATAAAAATATTCCCGCCAGAAAAGGATAGTATACTCAGCAAACAAGCCAATATGTATTTTAGATTGGTAGAGGTAGATCATATGACCAGTCAATTCGAAGAAAAAAATATTTTAAGTTTTGTATTACCTTCAGATGATGATGGGGATTTTTCAGGAGCAGGTTTGCCTTATTTTGAAAAAGAATTGGTTTTTAATGCTTCTGTACCTTATGAGGTAAAAGGTTGGAGTGAAAGTCAAAATCTTTCTAAGTTAGACCAAGATAAATTAAAAGAAAAAGTAATTGGTTTTTATAAAAAAACGGGTGTCGAAGAAGTGAAAAAAAACATCGATTTTCTTTTTAATGCTATGCATAAAAAACAAGTGGAGAGAGCTATTTCAAATTATACTTCCAAGGAAGATTTAGCCGTTATGATTAATGAAATGAAAAGATATGTAAAATATGCTAAACGTTTTGAATTAACCGAACCATATACAATGAAACTATATGGAAATAACCGTTTAGTTATTTTGGAAGTTTTAATTGGTGAATATAAAGGAGATGGAGCTCATTCTTTATTTGTACAGAAAGGAGAGGAATCTGGATTTAATAGAGATACCTATTACCTCCACATACCTAAAGGAAAAACAGCATTAGAGATCATAAGGTAGTAAAAAAAGTCTAACAGTTTGTTAGGCTTTTTTTACCAATACATTTGATTTTAAAAAGCACGAAAACCAAAAAGACCCAGATAAACTCAGCGATAAACTGATTTGTAAAAACGGAGTTCGAATAATTGTGGATGTATTTGGAAAAGGAAAATTATCGCTTAAAGTACGGTGGAAAGAAATTATTAACTATACGCTAGCCGAAGTAAGTGTAAAAGCAACACTGGGAGGCCATATAGGTGCAAATTCTATTTATGGCTACGATGAGCAAGGCCCTTATATGCAACAAGAAATTTATTTCTCTGGATTGAAAGGGAGTTTTGAGGTGAAAGGACGTTTTAATAACAATGATATCTTCTCCTATAGCACAGAGAAACAGAAATTAATAAACGGAAAAACAGCAGACAAAACGGCAGAAGAATTACAAGAACAAGTATTGGAACCTTATGTATTCCAAACCAAAAAGTTTTACCCTTTAACTTTAATGAAAAATGAGAATAATAATTAGAATGATATTAATGAGCTATATGTTCGTGGCATGTGGACAACAAAAGAATGAGAAAATGGAAGAAATAACATTTGATAATTTACCTAATATTTTAGAAAGAGAAATTAAACATTAGCTGAATTCAAGTCACAAACGCAACTTTTAGTTAAATAATAATTGTTCCATTACAAATATAGGGTTTTGATATTTATGTCTCTTCCTAGGTCTGTTATTTAATTTTGTTTCTACCTCTTTGATTCTTTGATCTGTTAGGTTTGTAAAGTCACTTCCTTTGGCAAAATATTGTCTAATCAAACCATTTAAATTTTCGTTAGATCCTCTTTCCCAAGAGTGATATGGATGCGCAAAAAAGTAATCAATACATAAATTTTCTGCAACCTGCTCATGGCCTGCAAATTCTTTTCCATTATCAGCTGTTATAGTATGTAGATAAGGCTTCCAGTCTTCTAATATTTCATTGATAGCTTTAGTGACAACAACTGCTTCTTTAGAGCTTACTTTTTTCATTTTAAGCATTCCAGAAGCTCTATCATTTACGGTAAGTATGGCTTGATTATGGTTTTTACCTATGATTAAATCGACCTCTAAATCTCCAAATCGATTTCTTTGTTCAACAACTTCAGGGCGTTGTTCTATACTAATACGATTCTTTATAACCCCTCTAGAATCCTTTGATGAGCCACGTTTTCTATATCTCCTTCCCTGTCTGCGAAGGTGTGTATGTAAATCACCATCATTCCTCTTGTCTTCCCTAATATGCTGATATATACGCTCAATAGACACCGTTTCTTTACCTTGTTTTTTTAGGACACCAACTACTTGCTCAGGACTATAATCGTCTCGCAATAACAACTCTATTGCTTGTTGAATATCTTCTGTAAAGCGTTTTCTTTTAGGCTTTTCTTTATGACGTTTAGCATACTTTTTTTGGGCTAATTCATGCTTGTAAACTCCATTTCTTTTGTCTGAATTACGCTTAATCTCTTTGCTAATAACAGACTTGTCTTTTCCTATAGCAGCTGCTATCTCAACCTGTTTATAACCTTGTTTTAACATGCAACAAATTGTGTATCTTTGCGCTTGGGTGATGTGTTTCATACAACTTCTTTTTTCGAGATTTGAGACCGTAAGATACATATCCATCAAGACAAGAAAGGTAGGTTTTCCTACTTTTCTGTTTTGAAAATATAACCATCATAGAATCAAATCGAAAAGTTGCGTTTATTAGTTGAATTTAAGTTACCTTTAAACCCAATGCTGGTAAATAGCGGGATAAAAGAACTAAAAATAAAAATATACCCAAAGGAAGGCGAAAAGGTATTAAGCAGTTATACTCGTGTAGGTTTAACACTTTATTTTGCGCCAGACAAAGATAGTAGATTAAAAGACTACCAAAAAATAGCTACCTTTAAATTGCCAGAAGATATTGCAGAGCAAAAACTACCTTATTATGAGGGTGTAATCACTTTTAAAGCAGAGGTTCCTTTTGATTATAGTCAAGATTTAGAGGACGCAGTTAATATAGAAAAATTAAAAAGCATAGAAAAAAAAATAGTTAGTAAATACAATGAACTTAGGGAAATGTGTATTAATAATGATGTTATAGATTATAATAAACGTCAAATACATTCTTCAATCATAGTTTATAACACAACTTATGAAAATACTATAGAAGAAATAGAAAAATCTGAAAGTACTATTTTATCTATGGTAGACTCTAGATTAGAAAATAAAGAAGTATTACCAATAGAGAATTATATTATTCAATTTTATGCTGAGGGTAAAATCGTTGCATTATGGCAAAAAGATTTAAACCCCATGTTATATGTAAAAGGAACGCATACCAACACGGAAGGGTTTACAAGGAAATATGAATATGGTGACGCCATTTTTTTATATATGCCTAAAGGTAGTAAGGAGTTGATAATGTGGTAGTCAAAAGTAATATAATATTAATTTTACAATAAATTATAAAGATGACTGAAGCGTAGACCAAGACGAAGCCGAATGGATCGCCCAAATAGCTGAAATAAAAGAAGCTACCTTGGTGACTCAAAAACATGAAGAATGCCTTTATACAGCATTGGAGGTTAAAATTGAAGGAGAAGAAGATGTTATCATTTTAAAAGAATGCGAAAATGAAGATGGTTCTTTAGAAATAAATGACACAACACCCATCATAGAAATTATTGCAGGGAACAAGGAAAATAAAAAAACAATTACAATACTGGCAAATAATTTAGATACTACTAAATGTGTAAATGAAATGGGGTTTAGTAAAACAGCATTAGAGATCATAAGATAGTAAAAAAAGCCTAACATTGTGTTGTGCTTTTTTTTTAAAACAATAAATTTGATTTTAAAAAGCACGAAAACCAAAAAGACCCAGATAAACTCATGTTTATATTATCCCAAAAGTATACCTGTAAATTTAAATAAAAGAAGCTACCTTGGTCACTAAGAAGAATGTAGCTATACAGAAATAAATATTACAGGATTAGAAGAGCCTTTTTTAAAACAAAATACTGATGGATGTTTGGATAATTATCCAACTTCGATATTGGAATATGTAGGAGGAAATAAAAAAAAGCCTAAAACCATTACTATCAATCTTAAGGACGTGGAAACTACAGAATGCCAAGAAGCAGGGTTTGACAATACCCCCCTGCCGCACTAGTAGCCGCTATCGCTAGGCACGATTGTATCGTGTAGCGTCTATCAGTAAGCCATGCAGTTATTTATTTTTCATATCGTATTGTAATAGGTAAAAAGATTCCATATTAGGGATTCGTAAGCTGCTACGGTCATACGATACAATCGCGAGAGCGGGGGGGGTATACGGATGTTAAGATTTTCAGTTAACAGGTACAACCGTGGTGGCTATATTAGTAAATATTTTTCCTTAAAGCTCTGTTTTTATAATTAATTAGAATATTTTGGTGCTACCCATCTTTTATAAATAAAAAATTCGATTAACGGTAGGCTGATAATAATGAGTAATAAAATTAACTGAGACAAAACCAAAGATTTATATTGATTGTATAGTACCGAATCATACCATATCATTAATTTATCAATTATTCCTTGTTTAATATCTTT
The DNA here is from genome assembly GCA_965224465.1 of Flavobacteriaceae bacterium. GTDB lineage: Bacteria > Bacteroidota > Bacteroidia > Flavobacteriales > Flavobacteriaceae. The sequence goes on from OZ245049.1 coordinate 267,140, forward strand.
AAATCCTACTTTCAATAAAAAATCCATTCCAGCACTAAACTCATTAAATGATAATGATTCTTTAATATTAACATGAGCACTTGCTCCAGCTACATTAAGCATAGCATAGACAGATGTTTTGTAAATATCATCTCCATACTTATCAATAAGAAAGGTCACTACTTTATTTTTATTGTTATCGATAACGGAATATCCTGTATTATATTCCGTTGTTATTATTTTTAGAGACGCTACCAGAGCATAGGAACCATCTTTTACCTCTATCGCTGATTGCTGTAATTTATGAATAAATTCATTTTTACTTTTTTCAGATTCAAAAGATTGTTTAAGAACATTATTATAAATACCAGATACGATAGCCTTATTTTCTTTATCGAGAATCTTGTATATACCTGTTATGAAACCAATATGCCCAAAAATAAATATAAATCCAACAACAAGCATAGGGATATATAATTTTACCGCCCAATTGTAATATTTTGGTTTTCTCTTTAAAATCTTTTTTTTATGTAGAATGATGCTATAAAAGATTGCTATAATAAAGCCAAGAAGTATAAAAATAATGATGTTAAAAATTAAGGTACCTATGTGAGGTAGAATAATATCTTTAATAATGTTCCAAATTACATTCCATTCAATTTTATTAAAATTCTCCATTTTGTATCTTCTTAATTAATGTATCTCAACCTAAAATGCTTGAGTACTTGTTTTTTATGCTTGTTTAATTATTTATGTTTTGAAATAAATTTTTTGTAATTTACTCATATACAGCGCGATAAGTTTTGTGTTGTTGTTGTAACCGTTATACTTGTTTTTGGGTGAGGGGACTGTTGTATTTTTGTTAAAGATATCTAAATTTTTTAATTTTCCAAGAGGTCCAATTTTTTTTATCGTTTATTTCGATGGGTTTAGTACAATACATATCTGTTGTCTGAGTAGAGGTGAATCCTAACATGTTTTGAGCATGCCAGATGGGAACTTGGTTGATGATGTTTGGGGTAAAATTAGTTCCTTAGCTATGAACTGCCAGAACTAGTCTATATTATACGGATGATTGGCGCTACGGATCTGTTTAATCAAGCTTTTATCAAAATTTTGTACATTTTAATTACCTTAGCATAATGTTCAATCGCATTAAATTCATCAGTATTATTTCCTTCTTCTAAAATAATTTTTATAATTCAGATTGGATTTTTACACCACAACGGTTCATGTAATAACAGTAAGAGTTTGGTTTCAGATTGACTTTTGAATTATAGCTAGGCGATAAATGGATGGATAGCCTTAGCTAGAGTTCTGTTTTTCAACAACGCCAGCACGTAAAACAACCTATTTATATCGGTCATTTTGGATTTTAGGTTGGTATTAAGTAGTCATTGTTTTTATCGGTAAATTATGATTCTTTCGTTTTAATAGAATGAGATAAAAACTCAATACTAGAGAATTTGTTTTTAGATATCTTAATTTCACTCATAGTTTTTCCCTTAGCATAGTAATTTTTATATAGGTTTAATAAGATAATAGGAAATAAAATAAAATGCCAAATTTCTAATTCATTTCTTGCATAATTGATAACAGGAATTTCATTGTTCAGTTTTAAAATATGTTCTTCTGTAACATTCTGATTAATGTATTTTTTCAATTCATTTGAATATCGAGAATAATTTTCGAAATTCATAGAAGAATAATCACCCTTTTCAATCTTATCTGCTTGAGAAATTATATCGGTTATTTGTCTCTTGAGAAGCTCTTTTCTTTGATTATTCATAGTAATAGTTATTACTGCCAACGGGTACTTGTAAGTAATTGTCTTTAAGTTTATTAATTAGGTCTATAGGTTGTTTTTTACATAAACGCCAAACTTTATATGTTGCGCTCTTTGGCGATGCATATACTTTTTTATTTACTACAACCCCTTGTGATTTATACACTTTGTATGTACTCTACATAGCTAGAGTATAACTTCGGAAAGGTAGTTAATTAATCTAGAGGAAGCAAGTTCTTACATGAAAGAGTTACGTTATGAATTGCATCGAATCAGGAACTTCATAAAATGGAAAATTGTGAATAGGCATTAGTAAGCCGCAAGAGTAAAAACCGTTAGATTCTATCTGAAGATTGGTTGTGATTTAGTCATTCTAAAATTCTAATATAAAGCAAGGTGCTGATCCCGAATCAAGTGTGAGGTAGCTAAACACAATTATTCATAGTAAATCCAGCGTTCCTTATGTAACAAATAAATGAGTGAAGAGTAAATCGTATACAGAGGTATAATTACTTGGGGATGAAAGGACATTATTGTAAGGTTCAAAAGCATGTACTACCCAAGATCCTCTTTTTAAAACGAGATAGAAAACAGGGTGTTTTATGATTGGAGATACCATATTTAATCACTAATAGCAAACTATATTGATATGGTTAAGTGGTATACTTTTCGGTTAATAGGAGGTATGGTTTTTAGTTAACATATACTCAATACAATTCCATACTTAGCAAGCAAAGTACTCATTAGAAAGTAGGGTTGATAAACTTAAATATTGGTTCTAAATATGAAGTAAAATAGAGTAAAACGTATAGAAATACGCTTTGCTTGAAGTAACGATAGGAGCGGAGTGGGAATGTGTGTGGAATGGGAATATACAAATGATGTTAAATTATTATTACTATTTCAAATATATTGATTATATTACATCAATAGTGTGATTATTTAAACACAGTTAATATGGCAACAATATGTAAAACGATAACTTTTACCGAACAGCAAGATAAATGGATAAAAGCACAAATGACAGCGAATATATTTGAAATCTTGTACATCAGGACCAAGCAAACAATGCCAAGTTTATTTCGCTCAAAACCAAACTCATCAATGGTCTAGAAAGTGGAACTAGTAATAAATCATTACCAGATATAATGAAAGAAGTCGAAGCACGTATGCAAGAAGATGGGCGTTTGATATAAGCCAACGTATAGATTATAAAAGTAATCTATTAACATAATAAATTAGTATAGAAAACTGTTAATAATTATTTGATTTAGAGATGTTAAAGTAATTGGAATTAATTCCTAATGATTTAACTCAGAGACAGAAAGAATATTTTAATATTGATCTTCCAATAAAAAAGATATAATCTATTTTTTAAATTAAATAGAAATGGAGTAATTATAAAAACATAACACTATAATTATGAGTGTATCTGATGATATAAAAAGAATTTTATGGCACGAAATGGGACATTTATGTGTCGATACTATAAAGATAGAAACACATAATAATCTAAAAGTTAACTTATTAAATTTAACTGTTGCTAATGACGGTTTATTTAAATGGAGTGGTTTCGTAGAAATGCTTCCGAGTTTACCTTTTAAAGATATCCCTATAAATCACTCAATATTAGCATATTCGCTAATTAGTTTACAGGCTGGTTGTGTATTTGAGACTATCTATTTTCAAATTATAAAAGAAAATTCATCAATAAATTTTGGAGATTGTTTTTCTTTTAATAGAGAATGCATTGGGAATGGAGATTGGACAAATTATCATGAAATTTTATCAAAAATACGCGAGATCCATCCTGAATTTCGTGGTAAACTTGATTTGAATGGCTATTTGGAAATTGATTTTTCTAGATTAGTAAATATTGCACTTTTCAAGTTGTCAGAATTCATTACAAAAATGAATGAAATAATTGATAATGAAGTTATTAAAATAGAGAAAGACTTTACAGGAAGAGATGGGGCTCATGGAATATATAGCTATAATTATAGTGGAGATGAGTTAACTGAGTTGATTAATAGAATAATACCATTAATGAATGAATTAGGGTTTAGAGATACTCTAATGGAACTTCATGAGTCATTTATTAAAAAATTCAGTGATTACATAGACAAATATGACGTAAGGTATAATATTATGTAAAATAGAATCCCGAGGCTAAACTTAGTCTCATTTAATTTTAGATAAAACAATAGGAGAAATAAAAATGCGCACTTCAAATAGTTAGTAATTCGATTCGTTAAGAGTTTCAATTATACAGAGTATTTTCAAAGAATTGATTGAGAATCACTTCTTTGAAATACCAATAATAAAAAAAGGAAAAAAGACGAGTTGAAAGACTAAAGTTAACAAGTGTATAGCACTTTTAAGCAAGGATTATGCAGTTGGGGAAATTTTATACTCTTGTGGTAATCCACGAGAATGGTGTGAATTTTTTTATAACGTACATTTTATCGAATACGCGATTTTTAATAAGAGCAAAAAGGTTAACTTTTATTTTGGCGTTGGCAAGCGGCTGGAAATTGTGGTTTAAAAATAATTGCATTAGCAATTTTGTTTTAAGCAAACAATCGAGTGTTTGGCAGCGGCTATTTTAAATACTATAGAATTATAACTATCAAATACTGATACAAGTTCATAAGCCGTAATTTAGTTCACGCTATTCTTGTTTTTTTAAGACGTTCATGAATCTCCTAAAGCCGTAATTCTTTTAACATAATATCTGACGATATAAGTCTAAAGACGTTATATCTGATATTATGTGTAAATAGCCTGATAAACGGCTATACAGAAATTAATGAGCCGTAATTTAGCTCACGCGTTTATATTTTATTGGAATTCATGAATCTCCTAAAGCCGTAATTTCTTTTAACATAATATCTGACGATATAAGTCTAAAGACGTTATATCTGATATTATGTGTAAATAGCCTAAAAAACGGCTATACAGAAATTAATAAGCCGTAATTTAGTTCACGCTATTTTTTTTAAAAAGGAGTTCATAAATCTCCTAAAGTCGATTTCTTTTAACATAATATCTGACGATATAAGTCTAAAGACATTATATCTGATATTATGTAAAATAGCCGTGAAAAACGGCTATACAGAAATTACTTTAAATGTACTATAATGTTCTGCGTTATGTTACTTTGCTTGGGTAAAGCAAAGTTTATTTATCATAATTTTCTTCAAAAAAATATTTACCAAAAGTTTCTTCTACAATGTTAATGGAACACTTTTTACACGACGACGTAGGAGGGAAGTGTAAAGTGTGTGAAATGGAAACAATAGACAATATATTATTTATAAAAACAGCACTTTTTTTACAACATCAAAATAACGAGCGCTAACAGGAATTTTAATATCATTAATAGTTAAATCTTTACCAACTAAAGAAGTGACAGCCTTTTTATTAATAATATAAGAACGATGTACTCTCATAAACAATGATTGTGGCAAACTTTCTTCTAAAGACTTTAAAGTTTGATAACTCATTATTTTTTTACCTTTCATATAAAAAACCACATATTCACTATCGCTTTGTATATATAAAATATCAGTAAATTTTATCTTATGTAAATCATAACCAGATTTAATAGTAATGAATTCATTATCGCCAACTTTGATTTTTGATTCTATTTTATTAACTGCTTGTAAAAAACGTTCAAAAGTAATGGGCTTTAAAAGATAGTCTAACGCATTCAGTTCAAAACCATCTAACGCATATTCAGAATAGGCAGTTGTAAAAATAATTTTAGTACTTGAGGGAATCATTTTAGCAAAGTCCGTACCTTTTAAATCAGGCATTTGTATGTCTAAAAGAACCACATCAACAACTTCACTATTGAGGATTTCCATTGCATTAATTGGGCTTTCAAATGAACCAACCAACTCTAAAAAACCAGTTTTATCTACATACATTTTTAGCAATGTTCTTGCTAATTCTTCATCGTCTATAATTACACATTTAAGCATCGTTATTAAGTTTTAATTGTAATCTCACATCAAACACCTCATTACTATCACTTATTTGCAACTGATGCTTTTCGGGATACAAAATACGCAATCTCTTTTTTACATTCTCTAATCCTATGCCACCAACAGCATCTTTTTCTTTCGGTGTTTTGGGAATGCTGTTTCTTACCGAAAAATTAATTGTGGAAGCATCTGCTTTTAAATCAATGGTTATAAAACTATCTTTTTGTTTTCCAATAGAACTGTGTTTAAAGGCATTTTCAATAAAAGGAATAAATAACATTGGAGCCAACTTAATAGCATTGTTTTCAACATTAAAATTAGTTGTAATATTAAAAGGTTTGCTGCTTTTTAAGTTAAACAATCTTATATAATTATTAATATAGTTCACTTCCTTATCTATAGCTACCAAATTTCGCACACAATCATATAAAACATAACGTAACATTTCTGATAAATAACTAATACTTTCTTGTGTTTTAGGTGAATTTATTACCGATAAACTATAAATATTGTTGAGTGCATTAAACAGAAAATGTGGATTTATTTGCGACTTCAATAACTTTAACTCCGTTTGTAATTGTTCATTCTTATTTTGTATCGTTTCTTTCTCTTTTTCGATGGCATAATAGACACTTTCAATCACAGTTGCAAGAATAAAGGAAAACCCTAGCATTAAGGTGTGATTTATAAAACGTGAAGGTTTATGTGGTGGCGGAAGTGGCACTGCATTTTCAACAACTAAAATTGGTACTTCTGGTAACGGAAAAATAACTGTAATCAAGAAGGCACAACTTATAGTTAAAATAATTCCTAATAGGATGAATTGTAAATGTTTCTTCTTAAACAGCAACTTTGGGGCTAAATACCATATAATTAAAATGATAAAGACGCATTGAACTATAAAAAGACAAATAGTTTCTAGTATAAATATAGTTTTTCCTACTTGTGAATTTGCAATAAATATTGCAAAAATTAACCAAAGAACTACTTGAAATAAAATGCGTTTTTGTCTGTTCATAGTACAAATAAAGTTAAAAAAAATCAAATGGAATCAAAAATCAGCGATTCAAACAATAGTAATATCTACCCTCAACCGAATATAAAACGGTATTCACTTAAAAGTTCTTTTCGTTTACTGAAAACCCAAAATAGGCATTAATCTATTGCTCATCTTTGAGGTCATAAACACGAAACAAAATTCTTTTATTATGAGACAAAACAGATTTAAAACAGGAATGATTGTAGTGATTTTCTTTTTCTTCGGAATTACAATTTCGCAAGCACAATCTAGCAGACAGAAACCACAAAAGCCACCAAGGTTTAGCGAACTATTAAAACAAATGGATGCTAACGAAGACAACAAACTTTCAAAAAAAGAAATAAAAGGTTCTTTAAAAAATAATTTTTCTAAAATTGACTCCAATGAAGATGGGTTTATTACTAAAAAGGAATTTCAAAAAGCCCCAAAACCTAAAAGAACAAGATAGTTTACATAAACAATAAACAAATACTTAATTATGAAAAAATCAATTTTAAAAACAACAATAGGTACATTAGTTTTATTAATGGGTCTATTAGTTATATCGTGTTCAAGCGATGATGAAACTTCTCCAGAAGAAGTAGATACCTCAAGTCATATTTTTAAAGCCGAATTATTAAATTCCGCAAATCTGTTAAGTTCAGTAACATTGGTAGATGCTACTTTAACAGACGGAACAACTGCTCAATGCTACAAATTAGTATTCAAAAGTAATCCAGTAGAAGATGGTCCATATTGTCCAGAAACTATTAATGATATTGGTGGAATTGGTATTTATGATGGAGCAACAAATCCAGGACTACAAGTTTTAAAGGCAACCTTATGGAATGCTATGGAAGCCGATGGTTATGATATTGTAGATACTAATGGTAATATTAATTATAATGACCCAGGAAGTGGAGTTATGCCATCTGGACCAAGTTGTTTAGGGGCAACTCCAAATAATAATTTAGAATTGACGTATTTGATTCCTGCTATACCAAAAACAGGTACTTCTGTTGATCAAATTAACGTTGTAGAAAATGTAGGTGTCTCATATAATGGTATTCCTTTGACAGGAAATCCACCATCAGTTGTAAATGGCCCTCCAGGAATGGGAGGACCTCCAGGAATGTCGGGAGGTAACATTCCATCTATTGATCCTTGTGGTGGACATATAGACCCATTTGGCTATTATCATTTGCATTTTGCTCCATCTGAAATGAATAATGTATTAGAAGCACACGATATTAGTGATGTAAGTTGTACAAATTTTACACAAAGTGAAATAGCATTTGTTGGTTTTGCAAAGGACGGATATCCTATGTATGCTTCTAAGGACGAAAACGGAACATTACCATCAGATTTAGATGAGTGTCAAGGACATACTGCACCTACGGCAGATTATCCTGAAGGAGTATATCATTATCATGCCTCTAATTCATCGGCTCCTAATTTCCCAACTTGTTTAAAAGGAGTATCGGCAGAAGATTCTTTAACGTATCAATAAAAAAAGATGAAAAAATTAATTTTAATAGTAGCATTGGTATTTGCAGTTTGCAATGCCAATGCTCATAATCCAGAAACAGCATCAGTTTATGTAAAGCCAATTAACGGAATTTGGGTAATGCAATTGTCGTTTTCGCAAACAGGTGTACATAATGCACTCACTAAATCTTATACAGATATTGATTGGAATACGATATCAACTAATGAATACAAAACAAAATTTATTAGTTATTTAAAGGAGCATCTCGATTTAGATGTCGATGGTCAACATATTGCAATAACTTCAGGAGGTATTAAACTAGGAAGTCATCAAACAGATGTAAAACTTTTGTTGCCTGATTTTCCAAATGAATTTAAAAGCGTAACAGCAAATTTTGATATTCTTAATGAAAACTCAAATCAAAATACAGTGGTTAGTTTTCAGAATGGTGAAAAATCAGTTAGAAAAATATTGAATAATAAAAACGGCTTTTTAATTAGTTTTGATAATAGCGTTCAAGGTTTCAACTTGATTGATAATAAAACAAAAAGCAAATTTAATTATTTGTATGTGATTTTTATAGTAGGTGTTATTTGTTTAGGAGTCTATTCGCTTTTTATTTATAGAAAAAGAAAAGAGTCGACACCAAATTTGGTAATACAATAATTAATGATGAGATAAAACGAGAAAATAATTTTCAGTAACTTTATGATTATGAATGTGTGCAATTATGAAAACATCTGAAAATGTTAACTTTTAAAACAAAAAAATGAAAAATTATCTATATTTAGCAATAACCATAGTGATAGTAGGTTGTAATTCTCATACGAGTAAGAAAAGTTCAAAAACTGAATTAAAAACAACTAATCTCGCAGAATTAAATTTCACTAAAAATTACGAAATCATTAGTAAAGAATTTAAAACTGAAACGTATGTTACAGTTAATGCTACTAATAGAATTATGAAAACCAATGGTTTGCCAAATCATAAAACTGGAATTTTCCCTAATGAAGGAAATCCTAATACTATTTCGGCTCAAAATTTAACGTATAAATTTCCTGTGAATCCTAAATTTAGTAAAGAATCTAAATGGGCAAGAGAACCAGGTGTTGCGCTAAATGGTATTAAATTTGAACCAGAAACTGCTGAAAGATTTGTTTGTGAAACAGGAGAAGTATACAAAATTGAAGCTTTTCAAGAATTAGTAGATATTGGACTTGATTTTAATCGTGCACACGTTCAACCAACAGGAGCTTATCATTATCACGGAGTTCCTACTGAATTAATAAAAGTACTAGATAAAGGAAAAGATATTATTTTGATTGGATATGCAAAAGATGGCTTTCCAATTTATCATTCTAAAAGCGGAAAATATAAACCAAGCTATCAATTGGTTAAAGATTTAAGAACTGGAGATATATGTTCTTACAAAAACCCTAAATTAACCCTAAATGAAAGTTTAAAAGACACCAAACCAGATGGAACTTTTGTTTCAGATTGGGAATACGTAAACGGATTAGGCGATTTGGATGAATGCAATGGAATAGAATTGAACGGAGAATACTCTTATTTTGTCACGAATGAATATCCATATATGAGTAGGTGTTTAAAAGGTGAATTTATTGAAGAAGCTCCAAAAGGACCACCTCCAGGTCAACATCCTCATAAATAAGATATAAATTAAAAATTCTTAGGTAGTTTTTTAAAACGACCTCATAAAACTTTGGTTAAACAATAGGAGAGTGGAGCGTCTATATTTTAGGGATTTAGTAACTAATATTTTTGGTTTTTCTAAATATGAAAGCAAGTTATTTATAGTATTGGTTTGTTACAATGTTTCCTGAAATATAGCGTAACGAACCGTAATTGTTTCCAAAGTTTTTGTGCAGTCTTGATTTTTTTATTTCTTTTTTTATTAAGAAAAAAAGATAAGAATGAAAAGATTGAGAGTTCAAAAGTTGAATTTCTATTTTACATAATATTAATAGTTACAATTTAAAAAAGTTCAATTGAAAGACGAAACGAGCAAGTGTATAGAAATTTTAAAGCGTAGATAATGCGGTTGAAAATTTTATACTGTTGCGTAAAGTTTACTAAATGTTAATGAGATTTTTTTACAACGAGAAGATCAATGCAATTCCTGAATTTAATTAGAAGCTAAAAGGTTTTGCTTTTTTTGGCGTTGGCAAGCGATGGATAATTGTGTTTAAAAAAATTACTGCGACAGCATAATTATTTTTAAAAAGCAATCGAGCGTTTGCGAGCGGCAATTTTACATAATGACGAATTATAGCTACAAATGTATAAACGGAAAGTTTCTGAGAATCGCGTATTTAAAAATACTTAAAACCATTGTACAGAATATTAGATTTAAACGTACTATTAAAACACTAATATTTGATGACCCAAGTAATACGGTTTATTATGTGTACAGAACATTCTGGGATATTTAACATAATATAGAATTATAGCTATCTAATTTTAATGAAATGGATTTGTACTATAATTTACATTATGTTAAATAGAAATAGTTACATAACATATGCTATCCTTTTGTTCGAAATCTTAAACGTTTGAAAACGGATACTGTGTTTTTGAGAATCAGATATTATGGACCACACTGCGTATTTATTAATCTATAAGATTCTCAGATCGATAGTTATTCAATATATAAAATCCTGTCTACGTTTACATAGTTACAACGAATAGATAATCCCTACGGATTACAACATCTTAGAATTATATTAACTATAAAGAAAGCAATTAAGTTCATAGATGTATAATACAAACTAAAATGATCAGTATAAATTATTTTTGTACGTTCTAGTGTTGGTGAAAAATAATTCTAGTACTAAGCACTAAACCGTCTCAGTTGGAAATTTATTTGGGATTAATACAACAATCGCCAATGTCTATATCAATTGATAACTTATTAGTTATTGACTATGTGGATCAAAAATGCACAAGAATTTAGCCATTATCTGCATTTCTTCTATTGGATGTCAATTAACAAAATTAAAACCCGCATACTAACAGTTTAGTGAGTGGCAGTTATTGCTCAATACTTTCTACTTGAAAACAGGTACATTCACCTTCTTGGTAGTGCACAGAAACCTGGATTGGATTACAGCAAACCTCACAGTCCTCTATATAAACCTGTTCCCTTATAGAAGGATCTAAAAGCATACTTATTTGTTCGTTACAATAAGGGCAAAAAAAGGGATGTTCTTCCATAATAAATGATAATCTAACCATAAAGATACATTATTTTAAAGAAGCCTCTATACGAATCAACTATATTATACAGCTGATCAAGTAATTAAAAAAAACACAATCAAATCAATGTTCAATAAATGTAACTACTACAACTGTAAAACCTTTATATAAGCATCTTGAACACGCATGATTTTGGTTTAAAATTGGTATACCTAGGTGCTTTCTGACAGTATAACAATAAGAATCATTCAAAAAAAACTAACTTAGGAACAAAACCATTATTTAATTTACAAGTATGAGATATTTAGGTCGTTTTTTTATAGCAATTGATCAATTGGGAAATGTATTAGCAGGAGGAAATCCCGACAATACAATCTCCTCACGTGTTGGCTATTACAACAGTCGGAATTATACCGAATCTCAGGTGGCTTGGCAATGGCGTTTTTTTGAACAAATTATTGATGTTACCTTCTACCCTATTGACGGCCCTAATCATTGCCACGAAGCGTATTACAGCGATTCAGGTGAAGTATTTGATGAAAACACAAAAAACGAATTACTTGTGTTTTTATCCGCCATAATCATTATTCCTAGCTGTATAATTATTGGGTTTTTTTTATATAGTTTGTATGTGTTTGGTGTGGTTTCCCCAAAACAAATCAACAGAAATAGCGAAGTGAAAAATCGCTTAAAAACAGTCAAATCCAAATTAGATGGTACTTTACACGAATTGAATGACCACATAGTGAAGGTAGATGTAGAAATGTTAGAAAAGGCATTAGCTACACAGCAATCATGCAAACAATTACTCGTAAAAATTAAAGAAATGTTGGATTTAAAAGCGCACTCAAAACAGTAAAAACAAGCGTGATTCTATTTAAAAACCCGATACCATAGATATATTAATAAAGACAGTCCTCCACATATAGAAAACCCAACAAACATGGGCAATGCAGTCGTATGGATAAAACTTCCTATAAGTATGCTAATTGGTACAGCGAGCATTGTAGCAATAAAACCGGTAACCGCCGCCCCTATTCCAGCAATATGTCCTATGGGTTCCATCATTAGAGCACGTGTATTTCCAAAAATAAATCCTAGCATAAAAAATTGAAGTCCAAAAAAAACGATAAGAATCACCACAGGTGGATTTTCTGATTGATAAAACAAAATGATATAGAGAACAGAAATTAGAAAAAAACCAAGCAATGCAGTTCTCAAAAGTTTTTCCATTCCTAATTTTACAACAAGTTTTCCGTTGATAAATGTGGCACTTCCTACGGTCATAGCAAGACATGCAAATATAAAAGGAAAGGCATCTACCAATCCGTATTGTTGTTGAAAAACCTGCTGTGAGGCACTTAAATAGACCATAAATGCCCCCGTTATTAATGCTGATACAAAGGTAAATGCGACTGTTTGTCTGTGTTTAAAAACTTCACGAGTTCCTTGTAGAATAACTCCTAGAGTAAACGGAACTCTGTTTGCTGCCAAAAGGGTTTCTGGTTGTCGCTTTGAAAACCAAAAAGCAATGATTACTGCAGCAATACATTGTATATAAAAAATGGCTTGCCAGGAAAAGGCATCTAAAATAAATTTCCCTAATGCGGGTGCTATGGTAGGAATTATTAAAAAAACAACGGTTACAAAAGACATTATTTTAGCCATATAATTCCCTTTATAAGTATCTCTAATAATAGAAATACTTACGGTTCTAGAAGCCGAAAGCCCGATTCCTTGTAGGATACGACCCGCAATCATTATTTCTAGATTCTTAGAAAAGATACATATTAAACTAGCTATTATGTATACCAAAATCCCTATGTAAACAACCTTTTTACGTCCAATCGTATCCGATAACGGCCCAAAAAACAATTGTCCAACTCCTAAGCCAAAAAAAATCATTGTAATTAGTAATTGTCCATCATTAACATGGCGAATGCCAATGTCGGCACCTATTTCTTGGAGTCCGGGTAACAATGCATCTATTGATAAGGCAACCATTGCCATTAAGGATGCCATTAATGCGATAAATTCTAATTGGGATATTTTTTTCGTATTCATTGACTGCAAAAATAAGTCTATTTATTTTAGTTTGCCTTGTAGAATTATCTTAATATATTTGTCCTTAAAAAAATGAAAAAAGAAGCCCTTAATTATTTGTTTATTAGCCTTGGTTGTGGTTTAATGGCGCTAGGTATCGTTGGTTTTTTAAGTCCTAATAATATCGCCACTGGTGGTATTGCGGGTTTATCAATTATATTGCATTCTATATTCAATATTCCAATGGGACTTCTTTTTGGCTTGATGAATGTCCCCTTATTATTAGTGAGTATTAAATATTTAGGAAAATATTTTGCTCTTAAATCCGGTATTGCGATTGTATTGATTGGTTTTTTTATAGATGTATTGTCCAAAATTATTCATTTAGAAGCGTTGAGTACAGATCCTTTACTCGCTACTTTGTATGGAGGTGTCGTAATTGGTGCAGGGCTTGGGTTTATTTTTAAAGGTGGTGGATCTGCTGGTGGAGGAACAATTATTGCGCGTATTGTTACGTCAAAAACAAGTCTAAAAACAAGCACTGTTATCTTGTTTTTAGATATTATTGTTGTACTAATTGCCGGAATAGTATTTAATAGTATAGAATTGGCATTATGGAGCATGATAAGTATTTTTACAGCTGCCAAAATGATCGACACAATACTTACAGGACGACCAAACGAAATTATTGTTCATATTTCTTCTTATAAGAAATTGGCTCCATTGGGCAGCTTGATTCAACAAAAAATTGGGGTTTCTGGTACTACTGTCCGCGGAAAAGATATGGCTCAAAAAGAGGTTAAGGACATTATTTTTGTAGTAGTTCCAAAAAACAGACTGAATTCTCTAGAAAATTTAGTCTCCAATTACGATGCCAATGCAAAAATGATTGTGATGGAAGCCTCTCAGATGGTTGGTGCACTTAATAGTTTGAAATAACACCTATTTTTATGTGATGTAAAATTCCAACGCAGTTATTTGCTTTAAAATGGGTGCTTTTATTGATAAGGATAGGGAACTTTAAGAGCTTAAGGAGGTCTTTTTTTCCTTGGATTGTCCTCAAAGTAGAGAATAACCTCTCGGAAGCATCTCTCATATCCTTGTATCAAGTGTATTGATTTTAACAAAACTTAATGCAATCCAATAATGCTGTAATCGCTGTAATTCTCCTTCCTCCGAAGGTGTTTTCTTGTTTTATTTTACTCGCTACAAACTCTATATTACAGTCTATAAACCTTATAGTTAGAGCGAAAACGTTATCGTAACTAGTAAAAAATAGTGATAAATATCAGTTTATGAGTCAGGCGAAAAAGTGAACTTTACAATAGTAAATTATAGACAATCATATAGTAAAAAAGACAGGAAGACATGAAGAAAAAAGCACTTATATTAACAGGTGGTGGGGATTGCCCAGGGCTAAATGCAGTAATTAGAGGAGTTGTAAAACGTGCAGAACAAACCGATGATTGGGAAGTAATAGGAAGTATCCAGTCTTTTGATGGTGTTTTACACGATCCACAAGAAATTGTAAAATTAGATCATAATAATGTTGCTGGAATTCATTATCAAGGTGGAACTATCCTTGGAACTACAACCAAAGGAGGTCCATTTGCTTGGCCTGTTAAAGGTGAAGACGGTGTTTGGAATTTTGTTGACCGATCTGATGAAATGATTCAGACATTAAAGGATATGGGTGTAGAAGCTGTAATCAGTATTGGTGGTGATGGTTCACAACGTATTTCGAATCGTTTATATGAGCAAGGATTGAATATTATTGGTGTACCCAAAACGATAGACAACGATTTATTATCTACAGATTATACTTTTGGTTTTCAAACAGCTGTTCAAGTAGCAACAGAAGCCGTAGATAGATTGGTTACAACAGCAGCTTCACATAACCGTGTAATTATCTTGGAAGTTATGGGACGTGATGCTGGATGGATTGCTTTAAGCTCTGCTATTGCTGGTGGTGCAGAAATCTGTCTGATTCCTGAGATTCCTTACAATCTAGATATCGTAATGCGAAAAATTAAAACAAGATTTAAAAAAGGTCGTGGTCACGTAATTATAGTGGTTGCAGAAGGTGCTGTTGAACAAGGTGGTGGTGCTTTATCAGAAGTAAGTGATGAAATAGGAAATGAAAATCTTAAACTTGGTGGTGTAGCACATAAACTATTGCATGATTTAAAAGTTGCAGGTTGTGATGTAGACATGAGAGAAACTGTTCTTGGTCATTTACAACGTGGTGGAATTCCTACCGCTTTTGACCGTATTCTAGCTACTCAGTTTGGTGTATCAGCTATGGAATTGGCAATTGAAGGTAATTTCGGAAAAATGGTTGCTTACCAACATCCAAATATTGTCCCTGTACCTTTCTTAGAAGCAGTAAAAGATCAAAATTTTGTAAAACCAGATTGTGCTTTAGTTGCTACTGCACGTGGTACTGGTATGAGTTTAGGTGATAAATAAAATATAAACTTTTTGATTCAAAAGGTAATCGGTTTTTTAAAATAATTTTTTTGTTGAGTGTTATTTGATCCTACTGATTGCCTTTTATTTATTTAAAATTAATTATTCCCCCTTAAAATTTTAGTGAATGAGTACGATAAAATTAGCAAACCCCGCGGTTGTTGGACTGGCAGGTTTTGGATTGACAACGTTGTTATTGCAAGTACATAATTTAGGCTTTTTAGGCCTAGGTCCTGTTGTAGCAATGGCTTTTATATTTGGAGGTTTGGCACAAATGATTGCTGGATTTATGGAACAAAAAATGGCTAATAATTTCGGCTTTGCTGTATTTGTAAGTTATGGCTCTTTTTGGGTTGGTCTTGGAATTATTTGGATATGTAACCATTTTGGTGTGTATACTTCTTCTGGAACAGATGTAGGTGTATATCTCGTAGTTTGGACCTTATTAACCTTGATATTTGGAGTAGCATCTTTGTATATTCACAAAGCAATGACCTTTACTTTTGCTTGGTTAATCATTGGGTTTGTCTTTTTAGATTTGGCTCATTTTGGATATCCAGAATTAAAATCTATTGCTGCGTATGCTCTTATTATTTGCGCCTTAGGTGCTTGGTACATGATGGCATCAATCATTATAAATGATGTGGCTGGTAAAGAAATTCTAAAATCAGGAAAACCTTTCTTGAAAAAAGCATAAATATATAACCTCTGGGCAAGCCCCTGAGGCATCAAAAAGAAAAAAACCTTAATCATTTCGATGTAAGTATCAGGAATTAAACCCACTGATGGGATTAAATATACTGATTTTGTTATAAGCGCTATCCATTTGGACAGCGCTTTTTTTGTACTCCTACCCTACTCTTATTCTACAAAGTCAATATCCTCTGGGCAAGCCTCTGAGGCATCAAAAAGAAAAAAATCTTAATCATTTCGATGTAAGCATATGGGAATTAAACCTCCCTGTGAGTAGCGTCCTTATAAATGGCTTGATTTCCCAACTGAGCTGTCCCAAAAAAAATATGGAAGTAGCCGGCGCTATCTTGGGGCGAAGTACTTATAACCAATTAAAATCCTTATGTTTACATTTCGATATCAAATATATTCCCTAATGACTGTTTCTAAATAGATTGAATTCCCGTGTTTTTTAAGTGTAAGAAACAAGATACTAATAGGTATTGTGTTGTATATCAGCTTACAGAAAACACATTAGAAATGGTTGACAGTAGATGTTGGTATTAGTATTCATATTTAAATTTTAGTAATAAGGATTATTGCAATCTTAGAAGGAACGTTTCTAAA
Organism: Flavobacteriaceae bacterium; assembly: GCA_965224465.1. Classification (GTDB taxonomy): domain Bacteria; phylum Bacteroidota; class Bacteroidia; order Flavobacteriales; family Flavobacteriaceae. Next base: position 284,428 of record OZ245049.1, read on the forward strand.
TGTTATGTAACAAAAAAACCAACATTAATTTTAGTTAATTTATTGTTATAATTTTAAATACAACGCGTTCGTTTTTCTATGTGATATCCGATAGAAAACCCCATAAATAAATATTAAAAACATGAAACATTTTTTTATATGCTGTGTATTCCTGAGCATACAAACACTATTTGCTCAAGAAGAATTCACAATTCACGGTACGATTACCGACGCTTCTAATGGCGAAGCTTTATTTGGTGCTACCGTTTATTTTCAAGGAAGTACTTCTGGTACCACCACAAACGAATACGGTTTTTATTCTATCGCTGCCCCAGAAGGAAAATACACATTAATTGTCTCTTATATTGGATTTAAAGAATTGGAAAAAAAGATCCTACTAAATGCAAAACTACGGTTGGATTTGGAAATAAGCTCTGGCGAAAATCAATTGAACGAAGTTGTAATTACATCCGAAGGATCGGGGAAAATTAATATAAGAAAACCACAAATGAGCGTGGTAAAGCTTCAAGCAGCAACCATCAAACGAATCCCCGCAGTTTTAGGAGAAATAGATGTGATTAAGACCATACAAATGTTACCTGGCGTTACTAATAACGGAGAAGGAAGTTCGGGATTTAATGTGCGAGGAGGTGCGGTAGATCAGAATTTAGTTCTTTTAGACGAAGCTATTATTTACAATACATCACACTTTTTTGGTTTGTTTTCTGTCTTTAATAATGATGCTATCAAGGATGTAAAATTGTATAAAGGAGACATTCCTGCAAAATTTGGAGGAAGAATTTCGTCCGTATTGGATGTAAGACAAAAAGAAGGAAACAGAAAGAAGTTTTCTGTAAATGGAGGTGTTGGACTTATTTCTAGTAGGCTTAGTTTAGAAGGGCCTCTGTATAATGGGAAAGGTTCGTTCTTACTTGCTGGTAGAACTACGTATGCTCAGATTTTTATGAGAATGAATGATAAACTAAAGAATAACATTATTAGCTTTTATGATGTAAACCTTAAAACTAATTATCGTCTAAATGATCGCAATACATTCTTTCTTTCTGGCTATTTTGGGCGTGATGAATTTAATATTAACAACACCTTAGAAAATAATTATGGAAATGTGTCCGCAAATTTAAGGTGGAACCATATTTTTAATGATAAGTTGTTTTCAAATTTATCTCTCGTTTATAGTAAATATGATTACCAGTTTATTTTAGATTTTATAAAACTAGATTGGATTTCAAATATTAAGAACTACAATGCTAAATATGACCTACGCTATTATGCGAATGATCATTTTAAAATAGATGCTGGCGCAAGTATTATCAAATACAACTTGAATCCTGGTCAGATAAGTCCTACAGCTGCTGACTCCCCTATAAACCCTTTAAAATTAGACGAAAAAAGAGCTTTCGAAAGCGGTTTGTATCTTAGCGTAGCACATGAGATTAACAATAGATTAACCGCACAATACGGATTGAGATACAGTCATTTTAATCGCTTAGGTGGACAGGATGTTAAATTGTACGCATCAGATGCCCCTGTGGTATACAATACTCTTTTAGGTGTCTATGAAAAAGGAACCGTTGTAGGTAGGAAAAGCTATTCAAAGGGATCCTCAATTAAAAAATTCGGTAATTTTGAACCACGATTAGGGCTTTCTTATCAATTTAATGAAACAAGTTCTTTTAAAGGGAATTATACTCGTTCTGTCCAATATTTACATTTATTATCCAATACTTCTACCGTAACTCCTTTGGATGTTTGGACCACAAGTGGAAAGTATATTAAACCTCAGAAATCAGATCAATTTGCTCTTGGTTATTATAAGACAATTTTAAATCAGAAATACACCTTTGAATTGGAAGGGTATTATAAAACAACGGACAATAGAATTGATTATATAGATGGTTCAGATTTAATTGGAAATAATAGGATCGAAACCGAAATTTTAAATGGGGAAGCACGTGCCTATGGTATGGAACTAATGTTACGTAAAAATACGGGAAATTTTAGGGGTTGGATTGCCTACACTTTATCAAAAGCATCACAACGTACACTTGGTGGAAAAGCCGGTGGACCAGGGATAAATGAGGGGAAATGGTACCGTACCTCTTATGATAGAACACATGATATATCGATAACTGCGAGCTATAAAAAAAATGAGGTTTGGTCTTTTAGTGCCAATGCTATTTATCAAACAGGAAGACCTGTAACGTATCCTAATGCTCAATACGATTACGAGGGGATTTCTATCACAAGTTATTCGGATAGGAATACAAACCGATTGTCTGCATATCACCGCTTGGATATTTCTGCAACCTATATTGCCTCTAAAAATAAGCACAGAAATTGGAAGGGCGAATGGATTTTTGGAATCTATAACCTGTACAATCGAAAAAATGCGGCCTCTGTATCTTTTTCACAAAACCAGCAAACGGGAATCAATGAAGCTACTCGTACCTCTATTTTTGGAATCATTCCATCCATTACTTATAACTTTAAATTTTAAAATCATGCGTTTTCTAAAAATACAACTAATTGCAATTATCTTTTTGGGAAGTATCCTGAATTCTTGTACGGAAGTTATAGATGTAGATTTAAAAGAGGCGACTCCTACATTGGTAATTGAAGCTTCTCTGGATTGGAAAAAAGGGACTTCAGGAAACCAACAAACAATAAAACTTAGTTGGTCTCGCCCTTATTTTGATACCAGTTCGTTTCCCGTAACTGGAGCGTCTGTAATCGTTACAAATACCAGTACCAATGCTGTTTATAATTTTATTGATCAACAAAACGGACAGTACGCAGTGGCTGATTTTTTACCAGTAATAAACAATACATATCAATTAACAATTCTTGTAGATGGTATTAGTTATTCCGCAACGGAAACCTTGATTGCCGTGCCTGAATTTAGTCGAATTGAACAAACAATAGATGGTGGTTTTGATGATGAAGCCCTAGAAGTGACTTTCTATTTTAACGATCCTACAGATGTTTCTAACAATTATTTGTGTTCTTTTCAAGAAGAAAGTGATCTTTTCCCTGTATTTAGAGAGTTTTCTGATGAGTTTACAAGCGGAAACGAACTATTTAACTTCTATGAAAAAATAGATGATGAAGAAGCAGATGTAGAAGCGTTTATCCCTGGAGATAAAGTACAAATTAAATTGTATGGTATTTCTGAACAATACTATAATTACATGAAATTATTATTAGAACAATACAATAATGGTGGTGACCCGTATAGTGCAATTCCTGCGAAATTAAAAGGGAATTGTATCAATAAAACATCCCCTTCTAGCATTGTTTTTGGTTATTTTAGATTGACGGAGTATGTAGAAGAAACCTATGTTTTTGAATAAAAGCAACGGCAATAAAGAATGCCATGATTATTTTATAGAGGAATCATACATTCAAGTAAAAATTAAGAGGACGATACATTTAGAAATCTGTTTCGTATTAGTTCATTAATTCGAGAATTCATTTTATATTTGCATTCTTAAAATTAAATGTATGAAAGAGCAAACATTCGAATTAAAAAGCGGCAAGGAATATATTCAATTGAATAATTTGTTACAGTATTTATCACTTGCTCAGACGGGTGGTCATGCAAAAATATTGATTCAGAATCAAGAAGTGTTATTAAATGAAACCATAGAAACACGTATTCGTAAAAAGGTGTTTACTGGCGATGTAGTACAGTTAAATGATATCCTGATTCACATAAAATAAGTTGTAAAAAAGGTTTTGGAATCAATTAGGGGATAATTTTCATGAAAAACAAGAGAAGTATCCCTTATTGTTCCGCTTTCTAATGGTGTTTTTTTAGTTTTAAAAAATGTCTCCTCATAGATCTAAGTAGCTTATATTGCATTTCTAGGAGCGCTAAAACGGGAGTTATAATTGGAATAAGAAATAGTATTCTCATCCATGTCCATGTCACTTTTGAATATAAAAAGGCATTTAATCCCACCAGTGGGTTTAATTCCCAGATGTTTGCTTCGAAATGATTAAGGTTTTTTCTTTTTCAGGCCTCGTGGGCTTGCCCCGAGCTTATTGGCTATGGTCATTAAAATAGAGTGCAATAAGTATAGCAAGACCATAAAAAAAGGGAAGCCCTTTTGCGATCGGTTTTCCAGTAACATCACTGCCAGAGAAATTTTGTTTCTTAAAAAAAAGGAGCATCCATGTAAGAATACTTAGATATACAATAATACGTAAGCGTACGGTAAAGTACACCCTTGATTATTTATCAACAGGCTTCCAATTTTGAGGCAGTAACTCCGAAAGTTTATTAGCCTTATGTTCTGGTAATCTATTAAGGACATCACATAGCCACGTATGTGGGTTTACGTTATTCTTTTTGCAAGTAGCAAAAAAGCTATAAAATAGAGCTATGTTTTGTGCGGACTCATGACTGCCAGCAAAGAGATAATTTTTTCTGCCAATAGCTAAAGGTCTTATGGCATTTTCTATATTATTGTTGTCTATTTCAAACCTGCCATCATCGATGTATAGTTTTAGGTTTTGCCATATTTTAAGAGTATAAGCAATTGCTTTTCCTATGGCACTTTTAGGCAGTACGTTTTTTCGCTCTTTTGTAAGATAAATTTCTATTCCGTCTAAAACAGGTGATGCATGTTTTTCTCTATATGCTTTAGTTTGCTCAATAGTTAATTCTTGTTCTTTTATTTTACGTTCTATCTTGTATAGCTTTTGAATTTCCAACAAAACAACATCCGCTCTTTTAGGATCATTATCCAGCGCCTTCTCAAAATACCGCCTAGCATGAGCCATGCAACCTAAAAGAGTAATTTCTCCTTTTGTTGTTAAGTTTTGGTATGCAGCATACCCATCGGACTGTAGTGTCCCATTGAAATCTTTAAAAAACTCTTCTGGAACAACTTTTCCTCTCCCTTTATTGTATTCAAAAAGAACTAAATTTTTAACAGGATTTCGATACACCCACATATACCCTCTGTGTGTTGATTTTTTCTTGTCTTTATCTAAAACCTTTATAGGAGATTCGTCTGCTTGAATATAATTGGCATTTTCTAAAAACTGAGCCTTAAATGTATCGTATAAAGGAGCGATAAGCTCCGAACTTTTAGATACCCATCCTCCAATTGTTGATTTACTTACTTTTAAATCTTGTCGTTTAAAAATTTGAATTAATCTGTAAAGTGGTAAATGGTCTACAAATTTTGAAATAAGTATAAAGGCCAATAAACTTGCTGATGCATTTCCTTTAGGTATCGGTAAGCTTGGTAATTCTGCTATAACAACGCCTTTTTCTTCCGGAAGTGCATATTTAGGTCTTACAATTCGTCTTACAAAAACGGAAAGAGGCGTTATTTCTAAAAGTTCTGTAACTTCTTCTCCTATTTTTACAGCTCCTTCTTCTATGTGCTTAGGCTCTATAATCTCTTCTACTCGCGGAAAATGCGCAGGTATAGAAGAGCGAACAGGTTTTTTCTTTCCTTTCTTCTTTTGTTTTCTTTCGTAGATTACAATATGTTTTTTGTATGCCTCTTCTTTCTCAGCTATTATTTTTCCGAAAAGCGACAATTGATTTGTGTCAACAGGGATAAAACGTTCGCTTTTAGACCCGAAAACCATTCTTTTAAGCTGCTCGTATTGCTGCTTAATTTCAGCTAGTTCTTGAGCTGTTTTTTCAAGTTCAATCTTTAAAATTACCAGCTCTTTTTGTATGTCTATTGTATTGTTTTCCACACTATAAATATACAAAAAACAAGACTAAATAGCAGGTAAAACCTACAGTTTTATTGAATTATTTAGCCTCTAAATAACGTTCGTTTTTCTGAGTATTTATAATACTAATTCCGTCTAAAACCATAACCATTTGGGTATAACTCAAAACTACTAATCCATCTTCAATGTCGTATTTTGGAAGCTCAAAAATACCTCGTTCCAATCGTTTATAATACAGTACAAATCCTCCAGGTCGCCAATGAAGAAGTTTTAGTTTATTTTTTTGCTTATTGATAAATGCATAAACACTATTTCTATCTCGCTCTTGTTCCATGTGCTCACTAACTAATCCACTTAATCCATTAAATCCTTTTCGCATATCAACTGCAGATAAGTGATAATAATACGTGTGTTCTGTACCTAATCCTAACATTTATATTTTCGTTTTTGTTTAGATGCAAAAATTAGATTATTTTTAACTTCTTACAAGATGTAGTTCTCCGTACGCTTACAATAATACTACTTCCTATAATAATGGTTACTGTCCTATTTATTTTTGAATTACAGGAACTAATTTATAGTTTTAAAAACGAGTTTATATTTATTTTTACACTCATTTTATGAATTTGCAAATAAGGGGCTTATTCACCAATGTACTGTTAGTAATATAAAAAACAGTATTAAAGCATTACTTCTTAGTCTTTACTGTAAGTTATTGTTATACAGTAGATAACGACTTGTTTTGTTAGTTCGTGGCTAAAAAGTAAAAACAGTATAGGTGGATACAAAACAATCCTCTAAAGGTAATTTTTAGAGGATTGTTTTTAATCGTTATGTCTGTTTATGGATTGGTAGACCAGATGCTTGAATTTACCACCATTACCCTTCTAGGTAATTTTAATTGGCTAATTAGTAATTCGGCAATATCTTCTGCTTGCATTACTTTTTCTGGATTTCCATCAGTTAATTTTAAATCCAAAGCCATGTCTGTAGCCACAGTACTTGGCACCAATACATTTACACGAATATTATGTTTGCGAACTTCTGCCATTAAAGATTCTGTCAATCCAATTACGGCAAATTTAGAAGCACTATAAGCACTTGTCATGGCATTTCCTTTGAGTCCAGCAGTCGAAGATATATTGATAATATCACCGCTTTTTTGAGCAATCATACTAGGTAAAAATGCACGTGTAACAAAGTAAGTTCCCATTAAATTAATTTGAATTACTTCGCTCCAAGATTCCGAAGTCAAATCCATAAAGTTACCAAAACGTCCAATACCTGCATTATTGATAAGAATATCAATATTTCCAAAAGAAGCTAATACTTCTTGAGCAGCTTTATTTACGGACGCTTCTGAAGATACATCCGCAGCTACTACCATCGCCTTTACTCCCATCGCTCTTACTTCTTGAGCTACTTTTTCTAAATCGCTTGTTGTACGCGATACTAATGCTACAGCGATCCCTTCCTTGGCGAATGCCAAAGCCAATGCCTTACCTATTCCTTTTCCAGCACCTGTAATCAATGCTTTTTTTCCTTGTAATGATTCCATTAAATTTTTATTTTATACCATTGCTGGTCGATTTATAACAATTACAGTGAAAATAAAGCACTGCCAATCGCCCCTAAAATTACTATAAATATGATAGAAATTGTGTATGAACTCGTTAAATTAACATGAAATTATTGGCAGTACTTTAAGATAGATTATTCGACAAGTTTGTATTTATTTTCTGAATGATAGAATACATCATAGCCGTAGACCAGCCGATAAGCATAATCCCATTGATTGCCTCAATACCAGAGAGTAAACGCCAAGGACTACTCAATGTAATATCTCCATAACCTAAGGTAGTAAAAGTAACCAACGAAAAATACAATGCTTCTGAAAAAAACTCAAAATCACCTCTTGTAGCAGGGTTCATATAATAGCACATTGCCCACATAATAGTCTGAAGAAAATGTAGCATGGTAATAAATAAAAAGGAAAGCGTTAATATTCTCGCAATATTTTTATTTGAAAGAGATTGTTTTTTAAAATTAAAATGATGGTTGGTTCTACGCACTAACAAAACAACACCAAGTGCTTGTATAATTACGTTAATGGTAATGATGCAACCTCCAACTGCTAAAATCTTGATCATTTCTTTTTTCAGAAAGTTACAAAAAAAAAGCTATAAAAACACATGCGTATTTTTATAGCTTTTAATTCAGTACATACATCATAAAACTACAATGCGGCTGTACTTATATTTTTTTTACACGAACAGCGTTTAAACCTTTCATTCCTCTTTCTAACTCGTAAGAAACTTTATCGTTTTCGGCTATTTGATCTATCAAACCACTTACATGGCAGAAATATTTTTCGTTGTTTTCGGCATCAATAATAAATCCGAATCCTTTTGAAGTATCAAAGAAAGAAACTTTTCCTTTTCTGATTGGATCTTCCTCTTCCATATCTTCTTTCTTAGGAACTCCTATTTCAATACTTTCTATATCTACGGCAACTTTTAATGCAGGATCCGGAGGAGTATCGGTTAGATTCCCTAAATGATCTACATAAGCGAACTGAATCCCTGCGGTTCCATTTTCTTTCACGTCCATTCTACGAGCTTCTTTCTTTTTAAGTTTCTCCTCGCGTTTTTTCTTGCGTTTTTTTTCTTTTTCTGCTTTATTAAAAGTTTGTTGCGATTTTGCCATTTATAGTTTATATGATTTATATTTTGCTTAAAGAAGACCTAAATTGGAAGTGTTTTCCACTTAAAAACCTCGGTCAGCGCGGCAAAGATACTGTTTGTATTTCAATTATCTTGCCTTCAGCCTTATTAATATTGATAAAGATCCTTTTTTTTATTTTAAAAACACATCAAAATAAAGGTCTTATTTATGTCTTACGCGCTTAATAAATATTGCTTTACACAATAGATACGCGTACTTTCTTTTTCTTTAGTCGTGAATTGTTTAGATTACTTACCAATTGATCTGCTATTTTTTTAGGAACGGCTACAAATGCACAATCCTGTTTCAGTTCTATCACTCCAAGTTGATCTTTAGTCAAGTTGCCTTGTTTAAAAAACAATCCAGCAATATCTCCTTTAGAAATTTTGTCTTTTCTACCACCAGAAATAAATAAAGTCACCCATTTTGGTGCTTTTCTTGTGCTTTTTTCCGATAATTTTATCACTTTAGAATTGTGTATAAAATCGGGTAAACGATCATCTTTGTGTTTTAAAACATAGGCTGTCCCAGACTCGTCTACACGTGCTGTACGCCCATTTCTATGGGTAAACTCTTCCTCTTTTAAAGGCAATTGATAATGTATAATAAACTTTAAAGCTGGAATGTCTATCCCACGTGCCGCTAAATCTGTAGCTACAATTATTTGATGCGTTCCATTTCTGAATTTTATCAAAGAACGTTCTCTGTCCTTTTGCTCCATTCCTCCGTAAAAACAACCGTGTTTGATGCCTTTCTCGTCTAAATAACGACTGACATCACTTATTGTGTCTTTTAGATTACAAAATACAATACCAGGCGTATTCCCAACATGATTTAAGACATCAACCAAAATCTGCATTTTATTTTTAGAGGGAGACATCACTGTTTGAAGAGTCAGGTTGGAACTGCGTTTCTTTAAGAAATTCACCACTGTATGCTTTCCTAATTTCGCAAATTCAGGAATTTCCAATTCTTGGGTAGCAGAGGTTAAAATCCGTTTGTCAATACTTGGTAATTCATGAATTATCCCACGCATTTCATATTCAAAACCAACTTCTAAAGACTTGTCAAACTCGTCCAAAACCAATGTTTTAATAAAGTCCCTAGAAAAACGCTCACGACTAAAATGATCCGCAATACGTCCAGGTGTTCCTATTAAAATTGCGGGCGTGTGTTTCAATTCTATTTTGTCCTTAGACATGGCTCTTCCTCCATATACCGCATTTACTTTATACCCAGAGCCAAGTTCTCTAACTACTTGCTCTATTTGAATAGCCAACTCTCTAGAAGGTACTAAAATTAATGCCTGCACCTCTTTACTTGCTGGATCTAATCGATCGATTAGCGGGAGTAAAAACGCCAAGGTTTTTCCTGTTCCAGTAGGCGATAAAATAACGACATTACTATGTGATTCTATGGCTTCCAGTGCTTTATTCTGCATTGGATTCAACTCCTTGATATTTAATTTATCAAGCATTTCTTGCTGATGTTTTATTGTATTTGCCATCTTATTTTTTCTTCTTTTTCTTTGTTGATTTATCACTGACCACAGCGCTAGTACCTGTTTGATTTACCAGGTAATGTGCCAGTACTTTTTCTACCAATTCCTCTTTTGTTAAATGATGAAATATCGTGTGTATTTGTTTTTTAAACTGAGCTGTTACCTCTCTATTGGGCTTAATTTTAAAAATTTTCTTAGCCCATAACAAACCGTTATTTTCTTCAATACTTTGAGCATCGGCTTTTTTAAATTTAGAAAATTTAATGCCCAATGCTTTTTCAAAATCATTAATATCTTCTTCCTCTTCCTTTTGCAATACAGTCAGAGAGAAACCTTTGGCTCCTGCCCTAGCCGTTCTTCCACTTCTGTGAACATAAGTTTCGTAAACTTCTGGTAAATGGTAATTCACAACATAGGAAATTTCCTTTATATCAATACCACGAGCAGCTAAATCTGTAGCGACCAATATGTTTATTTGTCCCATTCTAAACTGCCCCATAATACGATCTCTAATCCCTTGGCTTAGACTTCCATGTAAAGCGCCAGAAGAGAATTTATTAATCGCTAAATTCTTTGCCAATTTATTCACTGCAGCTTTGGTTTTGCAAAAGATAATTCCGCGTTCACCTTCCCTCGAAGTTAAGAAATGCATCAATACATCCAATTTTTCTATAGGTGCTACAACTACATATTGATGGTCTATTCCTTGATGACCAACAGTTTCCATATCTGCACTTACTTGCGTAACATGCTTGGACATGTAATTTTGAATTAATTGCTTGATATTTCCTGGCATGGTAGCCGTAAACAGTAGCGTACGGTATTTTTCTGGCAATACCGCTACAATTTTATCCAAGCCATCTTTTAAAGAAGTAACCATTTCATCAGCCTCGTCCAAAACCAAATAATTGGTGTTTTTAAGATTGACGTTATTTCGTTGAATTAAATCTATTAAGCGCCCTGGAGTGGCTACAATTATATGTGTGGCTTCTTTAAGACGTTCAATTTGAGGCTTGATAGGAACCCCTCCACAAATGGATGCGATAGATACTGCTGGAAGCTGACTCGCAAAAGAAACTAAATTTGTATATATCTGTTGTCCCAACTCGCGTGTTGGAGCAAGAATCACTGCTTGTATTTTTGGGTTTTCTGGATCAATTAATTGCAGTAAAGGCACACCAAAAGCAGCTGTTTTCCCCGTTCCTGTTTTTGCCAATCCAACAAAATCATCTTCTTGATTTAATAAAACGGGAATTGATTTTTCCTGAATGCTTGTAGGTATGGTAATCTTAAGTTTGGCTAAGCCTAAAACTAAAGAAGAGGAAACTCCTAAAGCGGCAAATTGTTGTGACATATATATTATTTTTCTGCAAAGATAAGGGTTCTTTGGGAACTTGTATGAATTTGTTTTTATTGTTAAATGATGTATGATTGGAACTATTAAATTATATTGAACCTAGCTAAATCATCTTTTTGTTTTAATAGTTGTAAGTGTGTCATTATAAGCCGATTGGCTTTGTTCATCTTTTCTGAGAATGGTACTTGAAAACATACACAATCAATTCACGAATGCTGTCATACCAAATACATTTCCAAGTGACGGTTTAGAAATGGAATTATTTTTTGTTATAGCTAGGCGGAAAACTTGAGGATAGCCTTTGCTATCGTTCCTTTTTTCAACAATGCTAGTACGTAGTACAAACAATTTATATCGGTCATTTTGAATTGTAGTTGGTGGCACAAATAGAACCGTGGTAGCCAGGAGTTAAACCTGCTTTTCCAAAAACCACAAAGATTTACACCAAGACCATCGAAATAAATAATAAAAAAATAGTTGGACCGCTTGAAAATTTAAAAAATTTGAATACTTTTAACAAAAAACTCACATAACCCGAGACTATTATAATATAACGGAAATAACGTTACGTTTTGGAAGTTTATTGATGATATATGGGTGTTGGCCACAACCCAAACAATAATCAATGAGCCAAACAAAAAGAAGAATAAATACGCATAGAAAAGCTAAAGAGATAATAAATAGTTTTTATGATAATAATTCTCATACGCTATTAATTCATTATTCATGTGAAAGTTTTTATGATATTAAAGATGGACGAACACCTAGAATAACATCTATTGCTATAAGGTATTTAGATTCTTCTCAGACAAAATCATTTTCTATCTTAAATTCAACTAATAAACGCAACTTTTCGATTTGATTCTATGATGGTTATATTTTCAAAACAGAAAAGTAGGAAAACCTACCTTTCTTGTCTTGATGGATATGTATCTTACGGTCTCAAATCTCGAAAAAAGAAGTTGTATGAAACACATCACCCAAGCGCAAAGATACACAATTTGTTGCATGTTAAAACAAGGTTATAAACAGGTTGAGATAGCAGCTGCTATAGGAAAAGACAAGTCTGTTATTAGCAAAGAGATTAAGCGTAATTCAGACAAAAGAAATGGAGTTTACAAGCATGAATTAGCCCAAAAAAAGTATGCTAAACGTCATAAAGAAAAGCCTAAAAGAAAACGCTTTACAGAAGATATTCAACAAGCAATAGAGTTGTTATTGCGAGACGATTATAGTCCTGAGCAAGTAGTTGGTGTCCTAAAAAAACAAGGTAAAGAAACGGTGTCTATTGAGCGTATATATCAGCATATTAGGGAAGACAAGAGGAATGATGGTGATTTACATACACACCTTCGCAGACAGGGAAGGAGATATAGAAAACGTGGCTCATCAAAGGATTCTAGAGGGGTTATAAAGAATCGTATTAGTATAGAACAACGCCCTGAAGTTGTTGAACAAAGAAATCGATTTGGAGATTTAGAGGTCGATTTAATCATAGGTAAAAACCATAATCAAGCCATACTTACCGTAAATGATAGAGCTTTTGGAATGCTTAAAATGAAAAAAGTAAGCTCTAAAGAAGCAGTTGTTGTCACTAAAGCTATCAATGAAATATTAGAAGACTGGAAGCCTTATCTACATACTATAACAGCTGATAATGGAAAAGAATTTGCAGGCCATGAGCAGGTTGCAGAAAATTTATGTATTGATTACTTTTTTGCGCATCCATATCACTCTTGGGAAAGAGGATCTAACGAAAATTTAAATGGTTTGATTAGACAATATTTTGCCAAAGGAAGTGACTTTACAAACCTAACAGATCAAAGAATCAAAGAGGTAGAAACAAAATTAAATAACAGACCTAGGAAGAGACATAAATATCAAAACCCTATATTTGTAATGGAACAATTATTATTTAACTAAAAGTTGCGTTTGTGACTTGAATTCAGCTATGAGGAAGTAGCTACTAGTCTAAACAATATCAAAGAAATTGATAATTCTCACGAAGACTGGGAAGATTATTCCAACGAGGAAAAATCTAAAGAAAAAGAAGAGCTAACTGAAAAGGTAAAAGTATACAGAAGTTTATATACTGATTTAGAATCAAAACCAGAGATAAATATAAGTGAATATATATGGGCAGAACAACCTGGATGTCTTTTATTTGACTGTGAATTACATAATAACCTACTAGATGATAAATAACAGCACCTAATCGAGTAGATGGCTCCAAGTGGACATAAAATAAACTATTTATATTGGTATTATAGCTAGGTGAAAAATGGAAGGATAGCCATTAATTTGCTTACTGAGCCTTTGCTGAAGTATCATTCTGTTTTTTAACAACGCCAGCACATAAAACAAACTATTTATATCGATCATTTTGGATTGTAGTTGGTATAAGCAACACCGAAGATATTTAGCACAACACCTAGCGGTTAAAATAACGTTTCCCCGAGGAATCCCACTAATTTTATCGTCTTGTTGCACTGAACGCTGGGTAAAGATGGAATATACTATAATTATGTTTGGAGTGAAGACAAAGGAAAAACATGGTAAACAGAAAAATTAAGAGATTTTTTTGTAGCTCATATACCTATTGAATATTATGCAAAGGTTATGTTTATGTAACTTACTTTAAAGGAGAACAGTCTGATATACCACCAATTTGATAGCTCGGATTTGAAATCCGTGCCCACAAAGTGCATCACATAAGGCTGCTCATGCAAAGCTTAAAAAACACATTAGATATTTGTGTATTATTTATGGGTTAGTTGTTGTGTATGAGGGATGCACGGATTTCAAATCCGCGCGATCGGGAAATAAAGAGGATAATGGAATTATATTAGATTTAAGAAATTACCCTAGAAACCTTGGTTTGAAAGATTTTTCTAAGTTTTTGTATCCTGAAAAAAAAGAATTTATTAAAGTACTACTCCCTTTAAAAGGAAATCCTTCCTTTGGGGAATATAATGCAGAGGCTCCTTTAAAAATTATCTCCAACCCATTTAAAGTTGGAAAGAAAAATTCTAATTATTATAAAGGAAAAATAGTCTTATTAGTAAATAGACGCACTGGGAGTATGTCTGAATATTATGGAATGGCAATACAACAATCGCCAAATTGTATTACTATAGGAGAGCAAACAATGGGTGCCGTAATGAATATTCACTCGGTAATATTACCTGACAAACAAGCGTTTTATTTTACAGGTATGGGAGCTTTTTATCCAAATGGAGAAGGTGTGCAAAGGAAAGGTCTACGTATAGATCATAACATAATAGAAAGTGCAACTAATTATAATCCTAAATTATATATTGAGAAAGCAGTAGCCATTATTCAAAATGATATTGCTAATAACTAAGATGCTGTGTACGATGCGTAATGTTAAGCATGTGCCTAGTGTTTTTATCGTCTTGTCGCACTGAACGATAGGAGATTACAACCAAGAGCTACTAAAATAGCGGCTTCTGTCTTTTTAATAACTTGGAGACTGTTATTTTGGGTTTCATTACAGTCATTTAGTTGTTTTAAGACCTTGGTTTCTCTTGTATTTGATAGGTGTGATCCTACTTTTTCTGATTTAATAATAAGGAGGATGTTTACATAGAGAAGCATGGTATGTCAAAAACACCTTAGGACATGCCTCTACTCAGACAACAGCCATTTACACTAAAACTATCGAAATAAATACGGGACCTCTTAAAATTTTAAAAAAATTAGATATCTTTAACAAAAATACCAATTTACCCCCATCCAATTTATAGGTATAACGGATATACCCTCAACTTTAAGGTTGTTATTTTGGATATAAGGATGTTGGCTTATAAATAATAACCTCGGGGAAAGCCCACGAGGTATCAAAAAGAAAAAAATCTTAATCATTTCGATGCAAGCATCGGAGAATTAAACCCACTGGTGGGATTAAAAATAACATATCTTAAAATGAAACACATAGCAATTTGTTTTTTCCTGACTTTTTTTATTCATCAGACAATGAAGTCTCAAAATGATACCATTTTTTATAATCAGAAATGGAAAGAAACTTCAAAATCTAAAGCTACTTTTTACAGGCCTTTACCATTGAAACAATTTGGAGAGAAATCTTTTATTAAAGATTATTACATAGATGGAACCCTCCAGTTTAAAGGCTGGTCAAAAACTACTGATTTAGACAATTTTTATATAGGGAAAGTAGTTTGGTTTTACGCAAATAGCAATAGGAAAACAGAAATTACCTATGTGAATGGTATAATGAACGGAGCAGAAATCAACTATTATGAAAATGGAGAAATTAAAAAAGAAAGAAAAATTGTAAACAATGAAATAGAGAATTCAAAATCATATAACAAAAAAGGAGAATTACTAAATACAATTCGTTATAAGAATGGATCTCCATTTGAAGGAGTAAGTGATTGTTTTATCAACTATAAAAATGGAAAGAGAATTGGAAAAACTCTTTACTATGAAAATACGAATATACCTGCGTACATTAGTAAATGTACAAAAGAAGTTTGTTACAATTGGAATACAGAAACCTACTATAATAGAGATGGATCTATTCTACAAGAAAACAAGAAACAAGAATTAAAAGAAGGTAAGGAAATCGAATATTATAAAACAGATATTTGTGGTTATGTTAAATCCATAAAATCTTTTAAAACTTTTAAGAATGGGCACTTAAACGGACCATTTGTTAGGTATGATTTAAATAAGAATGTATTATATAAAGGTAACTATAAAGATTCACAGCCTCAGAATGGAACTTTTGAGCTGTCAAAATTAAGTTTAACTTTTATTTCAGAATATAAAAATGGAAGAAAAAATGGACTGGAATTTGTTATAAATAAGGGAAAGAAAATAGCAGAAGGCGTTTATCTAAATGGAAAAAGACAAACGGGTACTTTTGTTGAAGAAAGACGATTCACTAATCAGTTTAAAATACCAATTATAATAAACCTAATAAACGGGGTTGAAGAAGGCAAACAAAAATACTACAATGCGGCAAGAGATATGACGATGGGTTATTATCATGCTAAAAAAGGTAAAAAAAACGGTGCTTACGCTGTTTTTGATTACAATAAAAATTTGATAGCCGAAGCCACGTATAAAAACGGAAAACCTTATGATGGTACTGTTATGAATAATAGGAAGCAACGTTTATATAAAAACGGAGAACGGTTAAGAGAAAATACGCATATAGATTTAGTAGAAATAGATAGAATGCACGCTTTTACTAAAGGTTCTGATAAAATTGAAGGATCTTATAATATGGGAGGTTTTGAAATGGCAGGTGCGATTGTTTTTTTAGATACCTACCAATTTTTATATTCTTTAAGTGTTGGAAGCTTAGATCTAGTTGCTTATGGTGCATACCATATAAAAAATGGAAAACTAACATTAAAAGTTCCTGAAGAACAGAAGCAAGCATATGTAGTTTATGGAAGAAAGGATCCAAATTTAAAAGATTCTATCCAAATTAGTTACTATAATTATAATGCTAGAAGCAAACCATTAATTCAATTAAATAAGCAGTGGTACGCTATTGGTGACCCAAAACAACAGCAAGGAAGGATAAGAGAAAGGCGAGGTGCTGATAGTTTTAAAATAGGTATTAAAAAACTGTCATCTATGAATATAGGACTTAAAAAAGAGCGTCATAATAAATCTGACATAGTTTTAAAAAGTGTACTAAAAACGGAAACGGTAAAAGATTATAATAATTTTATTATAGCTTATCATACAACAAATAGAGAAATTACGGAATTGGAGAAAAGTACCTTCTCTATTAAAGAAGGAAATATAATTAATGGTAAAAAGAAAAGAACAATCACCGAAGAAGAAAAGGAAAATGTCTTAGACTATATTATAGAAAACAAATCTTTTCCATACAATATTAAGAGTAATACATTTCAAAAAATAAAGCTTTATTCGAGACAAAGTAATAAAAAAATCAAGAAGTATCTCCAACTAAATTAAAGCGTAGGTTTAAGTAACCTACGTTTAAAATGGTTACACATTTTAATTGAATACCATATCTGAAATTTAGAGACTTCTCAAATCAACTATTTTTGAAACCTAATTAACAGAAGTATTATAACCTAAGAACTGCAACATCAAAACCTGAAAATAATTCTTAAAAAGCAAAAAAAGTAAAGGACTGCCATACCAAGTTTTTATGCAGTACATAGCAGCACGCATAAATATGCTGTTTCCGATGCCAACTAAAAGAGAATACTATGGGATTGCATGTAATTTAGAGGCTGTCGACAATTGACCTTGGCAGCTTCCCTCCTATTTTAGGTGTTTTATTATCACACACTTTTGTACGGATTATTGTACGGTTGTTATACCATAACAATCCAAAACAACGGTTATAAATACTATGATAGCAAGGTAATCTTAGATTTTACGCCTAGCTAAATCAAAAAATAATTCCATTTCTAAACCGTCACTTGAAAATGTTTTTGGTATAAGATCTTATATTTTATGACTATATATATAGTTTTACGACTATAAACATAGTCGTAACTAAAAAAAGTTATATATTTGTCGAATGAATAACCTAACAAAAGCAGAAGAACAAGTAATGCAATATATATGGAAGCTGGAAAAATCCTTCCTTAAAGACATTGTGGAACAGTTTCCAGAACCAAAACCTGCATATACTACAATATCCACTGTAGTAAGAGTTTTAGTTCGAAAAGAGTTTTTAAAATACAATTCGTTCGGAAAAATAAGACAATATTACGCGACAATTTCAAAGGAAAAATATTTTAGCCGTCACATTAAGGAAGTAGTAAATAAATTTTTTAGTGGCTCATCAAATAATCTAGCATTATTCTTTGCAGAAAATGAGGACCTGAACCTTACTGAATTAGAAAAAATGAAGCAATTAATAGCGGATAAAATAGAAATACTAAAAGAAAATAATGACTAACTTTTTAACATATATAGTTCAAGTAACATTGGTTTTTTCGTTGTTTTTTCTATTTTATAGAATAGCGTTGAGCAGGCTTACATTCCACACAATAAATAGGTGGTTTTTGTTGTCATTAATTCCTCTTTCATTTTTACTACCTTTAATTAATAGATTGTTTCCTTCAATTTCTCAAGTGATAATTGATATTCCTTTGTATGAAAGTATCGGATTTAATGCTATCGATAATTTTAAGATTAAAGATAATTTAATATCGAATTTCACAATAAATTATGGGGCAATATTATCAATTATATATTGGCTCGGAGTAATTTTCAGTTTGACAAAATTAGTTCTAAATATAGCAAGATTAGTTTTGAAAAAACAAAAGGCAACAATTTGTCAAAAGAAAGGATATAAACTTATCATCACTAAAAACTCACAAATATTTGCGTTTTTTAAATGGGTATTTGTGCCATTAAAACAACCAGATACTATTATTATTGAGCACGAAAAGGCACATATTAAGTTAAAACATTCTATTGATATTATACTTGCAGAAGTATTCATTGCATTCTTTTGGTTCAATCCTTTTGTATATTTATATAGAAAAGCACTAAAATCTGTCCACGAATTTCAGGCGGATAATAGCGTGTTAAAGAAACAGGTTAAGACCTCGCAATACCTACAAGTGTTATTGCAAAACCTTGATATTAAAAATCCAAATACCATTTATAGTTATTTTAATTACCACATTTTAAAAAAAAGAATAGATATGATTACAAAAACCAAATCAACACAGTTAGCAAAATTGAAATACTTAATTTTAGTACCTGTTTGTGCTTTATTATTAGTCGCATTTACAAAACCAACAATAAAAGGTATTCCAATAATAAGTGAAATAAATTCCTTTGTTTTAAGTAGCAGTTTGCCTTCTTTATTCCCCATAAAGAATATGACAAAAGAAGATATTACTTCATTTTTTGGAGTAAAAAGTAAACATAACAAAAATAAAAAAGAATTAATCCATGGAGGAATTGACATCAAAGCGAGTACAGGAACTCCTGTTATTGCAACTGCAAATGGAACAATTTCTAAAGCAGCGATAAAAGGAGGTTGGGGAAATTTAATTATCATCTCGCATTCTGATGGTTACCAAACTTGGTACGCACATTTAAAGGATTTTAATGTTAAAGAAAATCAGACCGTTAAAAAAGGGGCTATAATTGGCTATGTTGGTACTACCGGACTTTCTACTAGTTCTCATCTACATTATGAGGTGATACACAACGGTAAAAGAGTAAATCCGATAGATTATATAACAGAATAAAAACCTATTCTAGAATAAAACAACCCCATTTTTACGAGTACTATATATCCTCTATTTTATACAGAACAGGATAATACCAATTACAATCCAAAATAACCGATTTAAATAGTTTGTTATACGTTCTAGCTTTGTTAAAAAACAGAACGATAGCTAGGCTTTCCTTAGTTAGCCTAGACTAACTAAAACAAAAAATAATTCCTTTTCTAAACCGTTACTAGGAAATGTATTTGGTATATGTATGCTCAAAATCCATTTTATGCATATATAATCCCTTTAGTCTCCATTTATTATACTTATAATAGATTATAATAGATGGGAATGGCATATTTAAAAAATAGAATGGCAAGCGAGAACACCACAATTTAACATGTCATTTATTTATAAAATTAAAGCAAAACAATTCGATAATTTCTAAATTTTAAATGAAACAAAAAATGAAATATATTTTTATAACGCTCACATTATTTATAACAACCAATTTAATTGTATCCGTCCGACCATCCCCATATTTTTTAGTGGAAAAATAGCTTCTATTTTTGACGCATGAGAAAAAACGAAGAAAAACGAGCCTATATGACAGCTGTTGTTTCCGATTGGAAGTTGAGTGATTTAACCTTGGAAGATTATTGTAAAAGTCATAAAATTACACTTTGTAAATTTAGGTACTGGAATAAGAAATTGACCTCCAAAAATGCCAGTGGATTTTCAAAGGTTGAACTTATTGATGCTCCTATTGAAAACAGCAGAAATTCTATTTTAGATAGTTTTAAAATCGAGTATCCAACAGGTGTAAATTTGGTCATTAACAAAGAGATTACACTTATCGATTTACAAAATTTAATTCATTTGTAATATGCTAAATCTTTCAAGTGAACTTGATTTTCATCTGTACCTAGAACCCACAGATATGCGTAAAGGATTTAATGGTTTGTCAGGTGTTATCCGTAATAATTTAGAAGAGGATCCTAGTAATGGAGCTGTTTTTATCTTCATAAATAAACCTCGAAACAAAATAAAACTATTGCATTGGCAAGCAGGTGGATTTGTACTGTATTATAAACGATTGGAACGAGGTACTTTTGAACTTCCGGTGTATGATAATCTGAAAGGAAGTATACAAATGAAATACAGCCAAATGGTGATGCTTCTTGATGGACTGTCTATAAAAAACATCCAACAAAGGAAACGTTATTAATGTCTTTTTACAGGTAAAAAACCTAATAAAACCAGGCTGTTCATGTATATTTTTCGTATATTTAATGTATGGAAAAAGACTTAGAACAGCTATCAAAAAAAGCACTTATAGCCCTATTACAGGAGGCTAATTCTAAGTCAGATTTACTTATCAAAAAGACAAATTCTCTTAGCTCAAAGAATGAGTTACTTAATACAAAGACAAGTTCTCTTAGCGCAAAGAATGAGTTACTTACTCAAGTTTCGCACCCATCATTTACAGGTGTTTAAGTAAAAATAAATAGCATGAAAACCAAGGTAATCCCCTGGTTTTATTGTACTTTTAAGTACGAACAAGAAAGTACAAAACATGCTAGAACACGAAGATATCACAAAAACACAGGAGATAAAAGGAAAATTTAATAAGATTTGGCTTAGTTCAGAATACCTACAAGCACATCTAAATATTTTAGGATTCAATAAAATTAAAAACAAGTTTAGTTGGTGTAAGAAATCGGGGATTTCATTCGGTAATTTAATCTCTACACTTTTAATTTTACCTATTATCGGATTTGATTCTATTCATGGACTTACAAGTAGTAAAGACAAGGGATTAGGTCAGTCGGGTAAAGATTCATACTATCGAATCCTAGCAAATCAAAAGATAAATTGGAGGGTTTTTCTAGCTCAGTTTGTGAAGCAATATCTATTAAAAGAAGAGTTCTTTACTCCATCTCAAGACGCTACAAAGTGCTTGATCTTTGACGATACTGATCTTTCTAAAACAGGAAAGACAATTGAAGGTGTTTCAAAAATATACAACCATGTGTCAAAAACGTATTACCTAGGCTTTAAGCTACTTGTAGCTGGTTATTGGAATGGAAGTGTATTTATCCCTGTTGACTTTAGTTTGCATCGTGAAAGTAAAACATCAAAATTAAAATACGGTCTAACGGCGAAGCAACGTAGGCTTCAAAAGAAAACTCCAAGATGTAGTAAAACAATTGCAGCAAAGAGGTATCAGGAACTCAATAAAAAGAAAACAGACCTGCTAGTTCAAATGTTCTCAAGGCTTGTAAAACGTAAAATCCCCATAGATTACATCTTAATAGACACCTGGTTTACAAGTGTTAAATTACTTAGAAAGCTACGGAACATTAGTAGTTCAACTCATATTATTGGGATGTATAAATACAACAGTAAGATTGAAGTTCGATCAAAGATAAAAACGTTGTCACAACTCAAAAAACAGAAAATAAAACCAAAACGATGCCGTAAATTCAATTATTACTACCATCATTACATAACTGAAATTGATGGTCTTAAGGTTGCTGTATTTATTTCAAAACGTGGAAAGAATGGCAAATGGCACACGTTAATATCAACGGATACAACACTGAAATTTGTAAAGGCTATTGAAATATACAGTATCAGATGGTCCATAGAAGTGTTTTTTAAAGAAGCTAAGCAGTTGTTTGGTCTTGGAAAATGTCAGTCTACTAATTTCGATATTCAAATCGCACAAATAAGCATTATAATGGTTCAATATTTACTCACCAGTATTCGATATAGAATGGAAGCCTACGAAACTATAGGAGGCTTGTTTAAAGATTTAAAACAAGATTATATAGAGAATAAGCTAAACATCAGGATATTAGCAGTTATCAGCTTGGTGATTGACATTTTGGAAAAGATGATTGAATCTATTGATGTTGAAATGGTTACACGTAAAATAATAGCGAATATTGAAGATTTTGGATTCCTAGTGAATACCCACAAGCTTAACTATCAAGAGGTTGCGTAAATCTATCTAAGTGCGAAACTTGAGTACCTAATAAATTTACAACTGGATATGGAATAAACGGTATGGTATTTAGCCTCTATAAAAATGGAAAACCAATTATAGAAAGCCCTAAAACTAACCTGATGCTACTTGTTTTTGGAGCACTTATTGTAATCATTTTTGTATTTCCAATACTTGGCTTTTTAATGGGGCTATTCAATTAAGCCGGATTATAAACAACTAGTAATAGCTCACAAGAACGCATACAAAATAGCGGACAGACTTCTAAACTCCAAAGTACTGTTATAGGGATAAAGGCCACTAACAGTAAGATTTGATATTTGGATAAGCGTTGATCTATAAAATTAGTTTTTTTAACCATCCTGTGATTTATTACACGAAACGTTATGTTAGTTTTATCAAAACAATACATAATCTAACATTTGATCTTCATCCAATTCATTGAGTTGGTTGTTAAAACGAATTCTCTTATGCACCAAATACCTGCTGTAATTATTGACTGCATTGTCTACGTTCCCACGCTAATTCATGCGACCAACCGTTTTAAAAACACCAACTACATTTAGAAGAAACGTTTTAGAAATGGAATTGCATTTTGTTTTAGCTAGGTGGGAAATGGATGGATAACCATAGCTATCATTCTGTGTTTCAATAAAGATAAGCGTAAAACAAACTATTTATATCGTTCATTTTGAATTGTGTGGTATAAAATCATGGATTATTTAAATGCAGGAATACCTTTATATGTTTTTTCTAGGATAGTTCCTTTTTTTTTAGTAATATGATAAGGTATTTCCAATTTTATGTAGAATAAGAGCGGAAAACCTAACTTTAACTCAACATAGACTAAAATTAATGCTCCCCTTTAGTCCTACTGATATTAGTTCTAGGTATTGGCAGTTGTTAATGTACACGCATTTAGAAAGATATTAAACTATAAATGAATACGCTAACTTATGGATTAAACATTTTAATTTTAAGGAATGATATCAACTCAATATCAAACAGAAATAAACGAAGTATTCACTTTAATTGAAGTTGAATCCAAAGAAACAGAAGAAATTAGCGAGTTAATCGCAGGGAAATTTAGTATTGTTTGGAATACAGGAGCTCCAGCAATTCTATTAATAGACAATGAATTAGTTAGTATTAAACAACATTGCGTATTGTTTCTTACAGAAGTAAATATAATAGAACATATAAAATTCTCTTCATTGCGAATTATATACTTTAATAATGCTTTTTTTTGCTCGAACCAGAACCACACAGATCTTGGTTGCCAAGGTTTGTTATTTTTTGGTTCGTCTAATATTCCAAAAATCTCAATAATTGGAGACATGCTCAATTTTTACCAATGGATGTGGAATTGGTTTATTCAGGAATTAAAGCATCAAGATAAATACAAATTGCAAGTATTGCAAAGTACTTTAAATCTAGTAATATCAGTTTCTACTAGAATTTTTAATACCCAAAATATAGAAATTATTTCTAATAATTTTGAAGTAGATATTATTAAAGAATTTCATTATTTAATAGAGAAGCATTATAAAACAAGTACAACAGTAAAGGCATATGCTAAAATGCTACATACATCCCCAAAATCCCTTTCAAATATCATTAAAAAGTATGATAACCGAACGCCAATCGAAATCATAAAAGAAAGGCGACAATTGCAAGCCGTAAGAATGCTAAAAAACACTTCAAAGTCAATTAAAGAAATTGCCCACGAATTGAGTTTTACAGATATTTACACTTTTAGTCGGTTTTTTAAAACAAATACAGGAATTGCACCTTCTCATTACAAAAAAAAAATAGCCAAACAATAAGGAGGAATTGCTATTTAATAGACAAATATCATATAATATCTTTACATCAAATTAAAATAACAGTATGAAACTAAAAAAAATAATGTACCTACCATTGGTACTCATAGGCTTTATCGCCTTAACAGCTGGTCATCATTTTGAAACAAAGTTAGCAAAAGAATATCCAATGTATGACATGACAGATATTTATTGCTTTCCTTCTTCAAATCAAGGAATGACAACATTTATCTTAAATTTTAATCCTCAAGCTTCTCCAGACTCCACATTTTATAAAAATTTCGGAAACAAAAAAGGACACCGTCAACTGCATATTGGTTATGATAAAAACATGAAAAAAGGGATCTCTTTAGGTTTTAGTTTTTCTGGTAATAAAATCAAAATTTACGCAGCTCCAAGTGCAAACCCTGAATTAGGAAATAAAGGCAAAAGAATAGGAAAAGGTAAATTAAACGAAACTATTTATTTAAAGAATGGAATGCAAGTATGGACTAGCATAGTTAAAGACCCTTTTAATGGAAATGGAGAAGGTATTTATGCCAAAATGAAACCTGCTGTTGCAAAGGGAGAATGGGACGAAACAGCATTTTCTTCACTGAAAGGACATGATTTATTTAAGGGTAAAAATATAGTAACTATAGTGGTAGATATACCTAATGAAATGTTAGGAGATAAGATTTATTACCACGCTTCTTCTTCAGCAAAAATAAAAGGGACAGAAAAAGGTCATGGTCATGCGCATTGGCATCGTATTAATAGGATTGGTCATGTGTTATTACCGCATCTATATATGGAAACTGTAAGTGATTCAGAGAAACAAAATGCAGGAAATATATTGGATGATAAGGAAAGAAGAGCAAACTGTATGAGAATGTTAGAGAAATATACGACTCTTGCTAAGTCGCAATCTAATCCTAAAGCGTATGCTAAAAAAATGACAGATATGCTATTGCCAGATTTTATACCCTATACTATAGGAACACCTGCTTCTTATAATCTCCCCGTGATAAATGGAAGAAAACTTTCAGATAATGCAATGGACACTGCCTTGGAAATTTTAGTAGGAAAGCCATTCCCAAATTACACGGATGTAAACACGGCTAATTTTACAGCTACTTTTCCTTATTTAATTTCTGTAAAATAATTCAGAGTTTTGGAATATTATTAGTGTAATAAAAACAGCTATCAAGAGCGATACTTAAAATTTGGGTCTTTTGATATTTATATTTTTAAAAAAGATGGATGAAACAGATATCTTTCTTAAAAACCTGAGTACCAATACATATTAGGCAATAAGCTCGGGGCAAGCCCACGAGGCATGAAAAAGAAAAAACCTTAATCATTTCGGTGCAAGCATCGGGAAATTAAACCCATTTGGGGGATTAAAAACAAAGAAAAATGGATACACCAATAGTTAGCGCACCAGAATTTGATGTAAAAGATTGGATAGACAGTAATGGAAATAAAACAACGCAGATAAAACTCTCAGACTTTAATGGTAAATTTAAAGTACTGTTCTGTTTTCAAAGTTGGTGCCCTGGATGTCACAGTGCAGGTTTACCCAATCTTCAAAAAATGGTAAATGCGTTAAAAGGGAATGATAAAATAGTTTTTATTGCAATACAGACTGTTTTTGAAGGTCATGATGAAAACACCTATGAAAAAATGGTAGAGACACAAAAAAAATATGATTTAAAAATTCCATTTGGGCATGATGCAGGAAACGATGGTAAGTCGCGTTCAAAAATTATGGACAACTACCAAACGGGAGGAACGCCATGGTTTATTTTAATAGACAAACATAATAATATTGTATTTGCAGATTTCCACTTAAATGTTGATGCAACAATCGATATTTTAAAAAGTATAAAGTAAGAGGAATTAATAATACCTGCCAATACCGAAGTGTATTGATGTGGGTAAGCCACAAGCATAAACATCCTGTATCCGACATCAACTAAAAGAGAATGCTATGGGATTGCGTGTAATTAATTAAGAAGCTATCGACAATTTAGATTGATAGCTTCCCTCCTATTTTATGTTGTTTATTATCCACGCTGTTTCGTATGAATTGGTGGTTACATTTTGAAGAAAGGTTTTAGAAATGTAATTATTATTTGTTTTAGCTAGGCGAGAAATCTAAGGATCTCTTTAGCTATCATTTTGATTTTCAACAAAGGTAAAACGTAAAACAAACTATTTATAACGGCCATTTTGAATTGTAATTGTATAATACCCATGCTAGGCAATTATAGCTATCAATCTCCCCTTCAGTAGTATTGATGTAATTTCTAGTACTATAGTCATGCAAAAAAATAACAGGATAAAATGAGAAATATAGAATTTAAAGTAGGAATAGTTCCCAAAATAGCAGAGATAATTGAGGTTTATGATAGTTCGAGAATAAAAAGACCTACAGAAGATAGAGAGCGAATAACAAAAATGTATGCAAATTCTAATCTAATTATAACCGCTTGGTTTAATAATAAACTGATTGGAATAGCACGCTCAATAACTGATTTTTGTTATGCCTGTTATTTATCGGATTTAGCAGTGAAAAACGAGTACCAAAAAGAAGGAATTGGAAGGCAACTAATAAAAATAACTGAAAAAGAAATTGGAAAGCAAACTGCATTAATTTTACTATCTGCACCACTAGCAATGGAATACTATCCTAAAATTGGATTTAGTAACATTGAAAATGGATTTATAATTCGCCGAACGGAATAAGCTACTTAAATTCATCAAATAAATCTATTTACATTTACGACACTTTAATTGAATACGATTCTGACAATTCCCCGACTAAAAAAACAACAAAAAAGACATATAATGGCGTGCAATCTTTTAGTAGCGAAGTGACTTATAATTATGAATAGCAACTATTTACAATAGAGTAAATGTTCTAACTAGATAAGCGGTTTTATATATAATGAATTGTAAGTGAGTAGTTTAGTTTTTTAAGCGATTCAAATTCACGAAGCTGTCTTTAAGGACTAAATACAACCGTTTCCCTGTGTTTCCTATTAAAGCAATCACTTTATCTAGCTCCAATTTATTCCTTGGAGCCTTTATCGTGAAAACATACAATTTGACTTGCCCACGTACATAGTTTCGTATGGTTTGATCGGAAATGTTACAACTATCACTCTATTTTTATAAATATGAACCACGTTTTCTAGCTCATTTTCTTACTACCTTTACCTTCGTTGTACTACGGCTATTATTTGTAGATATTATTATGTTATTAGTAGTTAATGGTTTGCAACGTTAGCGACACTGTTAATATTTAGTACAACAAGACAACTAAAAGAAATCTTTAAATTGACAATGAAAAAAGACATTGAATTCACAAAAAATAAAATTGATTTATCAATTCGTAGAAATAGATATTATAGTATTGACGATGAGACAATACGTTGTCCTAAATGTAATTCTGAATTAATAGATAATTTATGTACTATTTTATTAGTAGTTAAATCCGACACAGATAAAGGAGAATTTATGACGAATCTAACAGGTAGCCGCTTTTGTGCAAATTGTCCTGTTGTTGTATTTGACAAAGCGAAAGTTAAGAAAGCAGCAAAACTTGGAATAAAAGGAGATAAAAATTTACAATATCATATTGCAGGAATTATTGATTTCAATTCAATTCCTTTAAATAAGAGACATTTAGAAATAGGAACGGATGGCAATCCTGTACCGTTAATCGATTTTTTACCGAACCTGAATACCTCCACTATAATAAAAGACAAAAAAACAGGAAGAAATGAACCTTGTCCGTGTGGAAGTGGAAAGAAATATAAAAAATGTTGTGGCAAATAAAAAAGTGAATTTTTAGAAAATAATTTATTCAAAGAGGTTGTACTAAAGAAACCATATAATGCGAGATTATATGGTTAAATTAATTAAAAAGGGCACCTTGTAAAAGCTTGCCCTTTTAGAAAGTATCCGTTCTGTTTATTGATAAAAAAACAAAGTGGATTTTTTAATGCAATCTACAGAAGAACTAGAATGTTACTTTTGCAACAATCTCTTTGCTGTCCTTTTTTGTCAATCGTATGATTTGTATGGTTTTCGTCTCCTTCTTTGTTCCATAATACTTGAAAATTGTAATTTTCATAAAGGTTGGGTTTTCTATTTTTTGGTAACGATCTCCATAGTAGTTAATTTTAATATAATAACTTCCTTTAATTGCATTCTTTAAGGTAAACTCCTCTGGTCCGAAGCCTTGTGTCATGTCTTTAGACATATGACCGCCAATGCTAGTTGTATTATGAGAATAATAGCATTCTTCCAAATTTGGGTCTATGATATGTAAATCAATATCTGTATCGTTATGATTCCAATCTACAACTACGCGTAAGTCATAATTAATAGGAGCTTCGTCTTTATTTGAAAGTATTTCTAGCCTTAATTTTCTGTTTTTCTGGAGAAGTCGTTTTGCTTCGTTTTTACAGATGCTCTCAATTCCTGCAAACACGCGTCTCTTTGTACCCTGATATAGTTCCTTAGAAATAATTTGACGGTACAAGGCTAACGCTTCTTTTTGTTTCCCTATATTTACACTTGCGATTGCTAAATCTCTGTAAGACTGTGCATCTTCCGTTCTTAGTTTAAGTATTTGTTTATAAATATACAAAGCCATAGCATCTTTATTCTGCTTTTCTAGTTGATAGGCAAATACCTTTAATTTCTCGTAGTTATCTACATCCGTTTCAGCAATATTAGACACTATTCTATCTGCCAATAGTTGCTCTTTAAATCGCTTTTTAAAATAATTGTAAACATCTACAAAATACGAAGGAATATTGGTGTAATTCGCGCGTTGTTTAAGATATATAGCATAGGCTTCATCTTGATTATCAGCAGCATCTAGCTCCAGTACATACGGAGCGGTGATTGTTCTTTCTTTTAGTACCAATGCACCTGAATACTTTTTATAAGAAGGTTTGTTTATATTGTTTTGATTGTTTCTTTGAAACTGAACGTAAAATCTTTTGAGTGTTCGTCCTTTTTTGTTGTTTAAGATTTCATAAAAAACGGGAAAATAGCACTTTACATCAATAGGTCTTCCGCGTTGACGTCCTGGTTTCATTTTTGGTAATAACTGCAAGACCCGCAATACTTCTTCTTTAATTTCGGGAAGCAAGGCTCGAATGTTTAGATCTTCAATATTCCCTTCTCTATTTATTGTGAAATTTACATAAGCTCTTATAGTCCTATTTGTAGTTTCTTGATTTGTAAGAATCTCTTTATTAAAATTCTTTTCTATATGCTGATTAAATTTTTTAGAAAAACAGGCTTTCAATTCCCGCAGCGATCCATCACATCCAGGGAATACAGGGGTTTCTTCAATACTAATAAAAGGGACATCTTCAATGTATTCTATAACTTCTTCTTCTTCCTCGTCCATTTCTACTACCTCAGTATTTTGATTGTCATTTACAACCCTAATAATACGTTCTTTAATTTGATTTGTAGCGTTTAAAGTCCTGTCAATTGGAGCCATAGGAGGAGTTCTAAAACGAGGACTTTTTATTCTTTTATGTTGTGCTTTCTGAAATGTGGCTAATAGTTGGTCTGGAGGTGTTATATTATACCGAATATAGTCCTCTACATTATCCAATACAATCAACGATGTATAATCTGACACTAGCTTATATTTGAGTCCTGTAGCAATGATTTCTTCTTTATGCTTTTCAGCATCATTCTGTAAAAAATCTAATTTTTTCTGTGCCCAATACCTTGCGACCTCTTTTTTATTGGTTTTCGAACGTTGAAGTTTGACTCGGATTCTTTGAGAAACCTTTCCTCCATATCCAAATAACAAGGTAATGGTTTCTCCGTATTTAAAATACCTACCTGATAAAGAAAAATCATTCTCTACTATAAGCCCTGCCTTTGGATACACCTGTATTCCTCTAGAAATAGATTTCACTCCAAGAAACGTATAACTTTCGTTTTTAAGGTTGTATAATGCTGTTGGAAGTTTACTTTTTGAAAGATTAATATAGCTACCATGTGTGTTTTCTGCAATACGTTTTAGCCCAGCATGATTTGCTACAATGCTACTATTAATCACAAAAATAGGTTTTTTACTGTTTAATTCCGTTGCGCTTAAATTGGATATTCCATCAGAAAACAACAAACAGATATCGGATTTATTCAATTTAGTTTCAATGGATTTAAAGGAAGTCCCTCCATCGTAAACAGTTTGCTGGATCCATTGCTTTATTGCTTTCCAATCTCCATTTTTTATCGTAAAAAATTGTTCTGATTGAATGGTATTACTAAATGATACAAAACAAACATTTACATCTTTTAAATAGTCGAAATAAGCAGCTAGCAATGCCATCTCTTTTTCTATGTTTCTGTTTTTTAAAGACAGAGATGCATCCCAAAGTAACGTTATATTCTTAGGTTTATTTCTAAGTCTAATTTGTTTTTTTAACTTTTTATACAGATAAAAATAAGTCTTATAGGTTTGTAGTTTTTGTATATCATCCGTTAATGGGATTTTTATAAGTATATTTTTATTTGCTGTGAAATTCGTTTTTACCAGGTTTAGTTTGTAATACTGCTCCCAATTTTTGAAGCTGTCTCCTGTAATCTCACCTTCAATAATCACAGGTGTATCTAATTGATCAAATACAGAAATCCCCAATGTAAATTTAGCAATAGGTTTATTAAAATGTAATGGAAGTTGGTAATAGTGATTGTTATTATTGAGTGTCAATTCTTGCTCGTAAGCAAGTAACAATCTTTTGTAACCATTTGCTGGAATTGGATAGATACGTGCTGTATAATTGTTTCCGGTGCCTTTTTCTAGCAACGCGGGGTCTACACGCCTTCTAACCACACTTTCAAAGGCAATTCTACCGAGTTCCTTATCTACCACAACAGCTTCTCTAAGTTTACCTCGAATATCAAGTGCAAAACGAGAAACATGATGCCCTTCTCCTAGGGGAAAAACCAACAGACCTTCTAATTCGTTATTACTAGGGTTGTAGAACACCATATCGTAGGTAGTGGTGGCTATATTGCCAATTATATCCACTTTTATATCTAAAGAGATGATGTCTAAAGCCTTATCGCCAACATTTAAAACGGGAGGCTCTTGCGCATACGTAATGCTGCTAAAAAATAGTAAAAACAATGTTGAAAATAGTAGTTTCATAGTAGTAATATTTGGGGTTAATAAAATGTATATGAATTGCTTTAACAAGCACTATGCCAATATTAACAGAATATTAACAAAGCGTGTTGTGTTTTCAATCCGTTTTAAGATAGATCAAGCATACTTTCAAAGAACCTTGTGTCTATACGCTCATTCATAGTTTGTCTACACTAATAATTACAGCAAGTGACTACAATCAGTTTTGTAACAAGATAATTTCGAGAAAAAACACAATTTTACTCACTAGAAACTAGGGATACCAATTAAAATCCAAAATAACAGAGATAAATAATTTGTTTTTCTCCAAGCAAAAATAAAAAATAATTCCATCTCTAAACCGTCACTTGGAAATGTATTTGGTATTATATCAATCCTTTGGATATATTTTAAAATGATCCCAGATTAAGGATTCATACAAAAAAGATCGCACTCGAAATAGAAAATAGTCTTTTAAAAGTAGTATTCCATAGCTCTTTAATAGCGTTAAGTTATAGGTAATCAATACCTCCAACTACTACATTAACAACGCTACAATTACTTCTAGTGAAAGGTTGATAAATAAACATAACCATCATTTTAGTTGTATCTTTGCCCAAAAACAGTAAGAATAATACGCAATAAACAGTCATTTTATTAATTCCTATGCCTTTTAAAAAATTAAATTCCGAAATTAAAGAGATGCTAGCGCATCTAGAAATAACAACACCAACTCCTTTTCAGAAAAAATGCATTCCTATCATAAAAAGTGGTGCCAATTTGTTTTGTACAGGAGCAGCAAAAAGCGGAAAAACTACGACGCTTGTTTTAACAACTTTACATGCATTAAAATTTGAAGAGGCTGGTACAACACCTAGAGCAGTAGTACTTGTAGAAAACAAAGAACGTGCAGCGGAAATGTATGATGCTTTTTTTACCTATACTAGATACAAAGATATACGTGTATATTTGGCGGACGAAAAGCTACATATGGATATGTTAAAGTCAGAGATATTCGAAGGCATAGACATTCTTATTGCAACTCCCAAAACACTGAATAGGATACTTCTAGCTGCAGGCTTAAATCCAAATCAAATTAAAATGTTTAGTATAGATGATGCCGAGTTTTTATCTCAAAAAACGGCGAACAATGATTTGATGGCGATTACGGAAAGTGTTAATAAATGCCAGTTTGTAATGTATTCCGATAAAATGTATCCACATTTAAAACGTTTTCAGACCTATTTTATGCAACATTCCAAAATAGTTAAAAATTAAGATACGGACTGATTTTTAATTTTATAGCACTATTAATTCCCTTTCAAATACTAAGACCTGATGATACCTAAACTACATTATATATCTCAAGGAAACTCTCCAAAAGAGCATCTTGAAAATATTCAAAACGCGTGCTCATCGGGTGCTGAATTAGTGCATTTACATTTAAAAAATATTTCAGAAAAAAAGCATTTAAAATTAGCCATAGCAGCGAAGGACATCACCGCTCAATATCAAACCAGGTTAATTATAAACAATGATTACAAAATAGCAAAAAAGATAAAAGCAGATGGTGTATATCTTGGAATAACAGGGGACTGCCCTACTGTAGCGAGAAAGCATTTATACGATTGGCAAATTATTGGAGGTACTGCGAACACTTTAAAAGACTGTGAATTGTTAATCGCTAAAGAGGTTGATTATATTGTTTTAGGCCCTTTTGAGTCAGCAGAAATCAAAGATAAGAAAACTACAGTTGTAGGATTAAAAGGGTATACTGTAATTACAGAATCTTTAAAAACCAAAACACCTATTATTGGTGTTGGAGAGATAAAGACAGCGGATGTAAAAGACCTATTAAAAACAGGCGTTTCGGGAATAGCTGTCTCAAAAGAAATTACACAAGATTTTAATACCATCATTACATTTAATCGTCTACTAAATGCATCTTCCACTGCAGAGCAACGCTATACAGTGGAATAAAAGACAAGCGGGATTGCTTTTAAATCCTGTTTTCTTTTTAAGAAATCACAGTAATTAGAATAGCATATGTATTCAGAAATAACACTCTTTTTTAATTTATATAGGAGAAAAATTCAGGGATAGCCTTCGCTATCTTTCTGTTTTTTAACAAGGCTAGAACGTAAAATAATTCCATTTCTAAACCGTCACTTAAAAATATAGTTGGTATTAGTAACAACAGTAAATAAAAAATGGATATTTCCTCAAGCTCGGTCTCGAAACTAAAGACAACCTTTCGGTAACGCCCCCTATTGCCTTTAAATATAAGATATTGAGTCAATAACCTCGGAGCAAGCCCACGAGGCATGAAAAAGAAAAAAACCTTAATCATTTCGATGCAAGCATCGGGGAATTAAACCCACTAGTGGGTTTAAAATAAAAAAAGCCGCAAAATGCGACTTTTTTTATAAGTATTGTTTAAGATTAACGAATATCAAATAAACTTTGTGACAACGTATTGATCGTAATTGTATTAAAAACCTGAATATTTCCTTTGGTGTCCAATACTAAATATCTTGGAATCCAATTGAGTTCTGCAGAGAGTCCGATGGCAGATTTAAACCCTCCAGGGACAAAATAATGTACATCTCCAGGGATTTGTAATTTAGCAACGGATTTCTTCCAAGCATCTTTATTTCTGTCCATTGATAAGGTAATAAATACAAAATCGTTATGGTCAATATTATAATCAAATTCTTTCACTGATGGCAATGCTTTGACGCAATCAGCACACCAACTTGCCCAAAAATCAAGTATGATAGTTTTACCTTTATATTTGGCTATTACATCCTTAAATGCAATAGAGTCACCATCTAAAGTTGTTATTTGTTGATTTAAAGCTTCGTTGGAAAAATTAGTTTTATCTACGGGTTTCCCGTTGATAAAAAGTAGCATGATAGCCACGTAAAATAATGATTTCATGGGTTGTTTGATTTTGAGTCAAATATAATGTTTTTTTTCGAAATGTACATAACGATACATTTTGTTAAAAACAGCTACCTTAGCAAGAATGGATTCATCTAGTAAAAAAATACAATTACAATACCAAGGTTTCTTTAATACTCCTTTATTGTGGAAACAACATCGCGTATCTAATTTAGAACAACTTGAACTTCCTTTGATTCCTTGTCATCAACTTACAGACATCCCATACCCGAACAATAGACTAGGGAAACGTGTTGAACAATTTGTAATTGCTAGCTTAAAACAATACAAAGACATCCGTATTATTGCTCAAAATTTACAGATACAAAATCAAAAAATCACGGTTGGAGAACTCGATTGTATTTTGTGTATAAAAAGCCAAACCATCCACTTAGAAATTGTGTACAAATTCTATTTGTATGATGCAACTGTTGGTACTACAGAACTGGAACATTGGATAGGTCCCAATAGAAATGATAATTTACTTAAAAAGCTCTCTAAATTAAAGAATAAGCAATTGCCACTATTATTTAATAAATATGCAGAAGGGCACTTAAATTACCTAGGTTTAAAACCAGAAATGCTAATGCAAAGGGTATGCTTTAAAGCGCAGTTATTTGTTCCTTATAATTCGAACATACATTTTGATTTACTCAATAAAGACTGTCTACAAGGTTTTTATGTTCATTTTTTAGATGTAGCACAATTTTCTGGTTGTAAATTTTATATCCCCGAAAAAATGGATTGGTTACTCAGTGTGAATACGCAAGTAGATTGGTTATCGTATGGTGATTTTTGTGAAAAAGTACTTGGGAAGTCTCAAGAAAAAAGAGCGGCACTTTACTGGATTAAATTCCCCAATGGAAACATGCAAAAGTTTTTTGTAGTGTATTGGAAATCCGTATAAAGTTCCCCCAGCAAATACGATTACTTCTTAGGGAGATAATCATGTAGATTGTTGAGACACAAATATTCAATTAGAAGTATCGTTAACTTTTATTTTTTATCCTAAAAAAGGTTACTTTTGTAAGACCAACTATAGTTTCAAATAACTGTTTATACATCGATATCCAATATAGTGAAGTAGGTGCTTTTTTTTGTTTAACTTGAGCGTAGATTGTTTGGCTAACCTAGTTGTCGTTCTATTTTAAAATTAAAACAAGCAAAATACTTGATTTTGCATCGGTTGTTTGCAATTGTATTTTCATCATAAATACATTAGAAAAAAAATGCCATTTACATTCTCTCATCCTGCAATTGTGTTACCATTGGCTTATTTACCTAAAAAGTGGGTTTCATTTACAGGACTTATTATTGGAAGTATAACTCCCGATTTTGAGTATTTCATACGAATGAAAATTAAAAGTGATTATAGTCACACAATAGAAGGTGTATTTTGGTTTGATTTACCATTGGGGATTCTACTTGCATTTATTTTTCACATTATTGTTCGCAATCCACTCATTGAAAATCTGCCGACTATTTTACACTCAAAATGCACTAACCTAATAACATTTGATTGGAATACCTATTTTAAGAGAAATTGGTTTACTGTTATAACCTCCCTTTTAATTGGAGTGTTTTCGCACTTGTTTTGGGATGGTTTTACCCACGAAAACGGATATTTTGTAGTGTTTTTACCTGTTTTAAGAGAAACTATAGTTTTTTTAGAAATGCAAATCCCTCTTTTTAAATTAGTACAACATTCAAGTACTCTTGTCGGTGCTCTAATACTACTATTAACAATTTACAAACTTCCAAAAGTAGCTCCTAAGGCAAAAAAGGTTGATGTAACATATTGGAAAATAGGAATCGGACTCACTTTTTTAATCGTAATGATTAGAGGTATGAATGGTCTTTTGTTTAGTGATTATGGAAACCTACTTGTAACCGGAATATCTGCAGGAATTATAGGGTTGATATTGACACCTAAATTGATGAAAATAGTAAATAAATTATAGGTATCTAACGGTTCAAATAAATTGGAACTGTATCATTTAATTACCATCCAAAATAACCGATATAAATAGTTTGTTTTACGTTCTAGCGTTGTTAAAAAATAGACTATCCTTAGATTTTTTACCTAGCTAAAACAAAAAATAATTCCATTTCTAAACCGTCACTAGAAAATGTATTTGGTATGACTTCTATTTATTTCATACGCTAGGCTTGTCTTTTAATCCATTCCTTTTTTAAATAACTATTTACGAAAACGAGAATAACGCGTACTTATTTTTCTTTTTGTATTGATAAAATAAACTCCAGTAAGTAAAACAACTGCAGCTACCATGGATTGCTGACTGACATGTTCCTTTAAAAAATACCAACCTAAAATCATTGCGATAATGGGATTTACATAGGTAGAAGTAGCTACTTTTTCAGGGGAAACGGTTCTAAGTAAGAAGTTAAAAGCTGTGAATGCAACGATTCCTCCAAATAGTATCAATAAAATCATAGAAATTTGAACATCATTACTCCAAGTACTTGGAAAGCTCCACGGCTCTCCTAAGGCAAGACTACCGATGCCTAACATTAATCCTCCAAAAAACATTTGATAGCCCGTATTGACAAAATAATTACTCGGTAAATCTGATTTAGCTGCTAATAAACTCCCATAAGACCAACTGATCAAACAGACAAAAATCATAAGCATGCCTTTTACACTTTCTTTGGAACTTATCATTTCTTGTTGACCAACTAATAAATAAATACCTATAATTCCAAAAACCACACCTATAATGGACATGAATTTAATTTTCTTTCCTTCAAAAATGCGCATCATTATTATAACAACCAATGGTTGCGCAGAAATTTCTAAGGCAGCAAACCCACTATCAACATATTTTAAAGCCCATACCACAACACCATTTCCTAAGGTCAAAAACAAAAAACCAATAATAATGGTATTTTTTAATTGCTTTTTCGTGATTTTCAAGGAGATTCCTCTTGCTTTTGAGATTCCAAAAATTAACAAACCTGCTGTCACAAATCTAAAGGATGCCAACATAAAAGGAGGCAATTCTGTAACCGCAATTTTATTAAATAAATACGTTGAGCCCCAGATAACATAGATAGCAAAGAAGGCGGAAATAATTAAAAATTTATTTTGAGTTTTAGGCATATTGGAACTGTTTTACGGCTAAGAATTGACAATATTAAGAAAATTAAACGGATAAAAAAAAACGATGTCGTTGACAAAAAAAAACAACACAAACATACATATTTGTTAAAAACAAAGAACATCCCAAACTAAATTAATTTGGAATGCTTTATGTATTGTTAATAAAGAGATTTTAAATCTTATAAATCTATTTCTTTCAAATTCTTGATACTGTTTCTTTCTAAAAAAGCATCAATAGTTTCAAAATGTTCAATAACACGTTGGTCTTTAAATTCAAAAACTTTTTCAGACAATCCTCCTAAGAAATCCCTGTCATGAGATACCAATATTAAAGTGCCATCAAAAGCCAATAATGCATCTTTAATCACTTCTTTTGATCGTAAATCTAAATGATTTGTCGGCTCATCCAATATCAATACATTCACGGGGTCGAGCAGAAGTTTAACCATCGCTAAACGAGTTCTTTCTCCTCCAGAAAGCATTTTTACTTTTTTATCTACAGCATCACCTCCAAACATAAACTGCCCCAAAATATTCTTGATTTGGGTTCGGATATCACCTTTAGCTACAAGATCTACGGTTTGAAAAACAGTTAAATCCTCGTCTAATAATGATGCTTGGTTTTGAGCAAAATAGCCCACTTTAGCATTGTGCCCTAAACCACACTCCCCTTCAAAGTCAATTTGCCCCATAATTGCTTTGATCATGGTTGATTTTCCTTCTCCGTTTCTTCCTACAAAAGAAACCTTCTCCCCTCTTGCTATAGAGAAACTAGCGTCTTTAAAAATGGTCAAATCACCATATTTTTTTGACATTCCTTCTACCTTAACAGGATAATCTCCTGATCTAGGTGATGGTGGAAATCGCAATTTAAGTGAACTTGTGTCAACCTCGTCAATCTCAATAGGTGTCAGTTTTTCAAGCATTCGCTCTCGTGACGCCACTTGATTGGATTTAGAAAACGTGCCTTTAAAACGATCAATAAATGCTTGGTTATCGGTAATTATTTTTTGTTGTTCTTGGTAGGCTTTAATTTGATGTGATCTCCGCTCCTTTCTCAATTCCAAATAATGTGAATACTTTGCTTTGTAATCGTGAATTGTTCCCATCGTTACTTCTATAGTACGGTTGGTAATATTATCAATAAACGCCTTGTCATGAGAAATTACAACGACGGCTTTTGCTTTGTTTAGTAAAAAATCTTCTAACCAAATTACAGATTCAATATCTACGTGATTGGTAGGCTCATCTAGTAGAATTAAGTCTGGTTTTTGCAATAAAATTTTCGCCAATTCTATACGCATACGCCATCCTCCACTAAACTCAGAAGTTGGCCTGTTAAAATCAATAGATTTAAAGCCCAGTCCCTTGAGTGCTTTTTCAACTTCTCCTTCGTAATTTATTTCTTCAACAGCATAGAATTTTTCACCTAAATCTGAAACCCTTTCTATGATTTTCATATAATCGTCCGATTCATAATCGGTACGTGTTTCTAATTGCTTGTTCAAATCATCCATTTCATCACGCATGGCAAAAATACTGGCAAAAGCCTTCGATGCTTCCTCTATCACGGTACAATCATCATCCATCAATAAATGCTGGGGTAAATATGCTATCACAGTATCCTTAGGATGTCTTACGCCTCCTTTGGAAGGTTTAGAAATCCCTGCCATGATTTTCATCATCGTAGATTTTCCTGCACCATTCTTCCCCATTAAGGCTATTTTATCATTCTCATTAATTACAAAAGAAACATCTTTAAACAATGTATGCCCACTAAATTCTACGCCCAATTGGTCTACTGAAATCATATTCAACTATTTTGAGCGCGAAAATAAGAAAATTATGGGAATTATGAAATAGGGATTACGAATTACGAGATAGGAATTAAGAATTAGGAATGTAGAATGTCCTTTTTGAAATTAATAGGACCATCTTTAGTACGCGCCTTTCTTCTAATAAAAATGAATTACGAATTATTTAACACATTGGATGCTGTAACTACATGGCTTATTTAGCTGAAAATTAAACCAACAGCATTAAGAAATAAAAAGCTCATTTAATACAAATTTGATTTTTATGCATTCTCTAAAACCTAAAAAACAACGTCCTTTTTACTTCAATTGATATATCAGTTGTGTTTTTTAAATTATCTCCTACAGTTTACTACATCTTTTATCCATTTATCTAGTATTTCATCACTGGCATCACAATCTGGTTTTAAAACCACTTTAATTCCTTTGTAACCCACGCTGTCTTCAAATGATTTACCAAACAATCTGTTTGGATCTAAGTCCTCTTCCAATGCTGTTTCCACGCCTCTAAAGGTGATAACAATTCCGGGCAATACAAATATGTGTCATTACGTTAAAACAGCCTGCATAGGTAGCTAAAATATATCTTATACAATTACAATTCAAAATGACCTATATAATAGTTTATTTTTCGTGCTGGCGTTGTTGAAAAATAATTCCATTTCTAAACCGGCACTTGGAAATATATTTAATACACAAAATCGCCCTATCAGAAGATAAGACGATTTTAGATAATCAAGAATAGTGACACAAGGCTACGAGATTTACTTACGAAAGACTATTTTTTATTTCGCGCCTGCGCCTCGTGAAATTAACCCCTTAACGAGGGATTAAAAACTGTTCCATTATATTTTTACTGAAGACACCATGTAATCGACAATTTTGGCTACTAATGTGGCTGTGACATTATCTCTGTCTAAAGAAGGATTTAATTCTGCGATATCACAAGAAATTACCTTATTACTATCAAATAGAAAATCTAGCATTTTAAATAAAAAATAAGGCGTAAAACCTAAAGGAGATGGTGCACTTACACCTGGAGCATAGGCGGATGAAAATCCATCCATATCTACAGTAATATAAATATAATCATTATTCGAAATAAATGAAGAAAGCCTACTTTTTAGAATATCCATTTCATGACGTGCCGATTCACAATCGTAATTAATAGCGTAGTGAACATTCTCTTTTTTTGCAATGTCAAACAATTCTCGGGTATTAGATTGTTGTTGAATTCCAACAGCAAAATAATCTATATGTTCCCCCTCTTTTTTCAGCTCTGTGATAATTTGATTGAAAGGCGTTCCTGAATTTGGACGTCCTTCAACCGGGCGTAAATCAAAATGTGCATCAAAATTAATAATACCAATTCTCTTTTTATCCCTTTTTTTGATCACATTCCAAATTCCCTTAAAATGTCCATAAGACATGTCGTGTCCACCTCCGACAGCTATAGGGAAAATCTGCTCTTGCAATAAGTTACTAATAACACTTGAAAATGCGTCTTGGCAGCCTTCCATATCATCTTCTTCACAACTGATATCTCCAACATCTGCTACGCACCTGTTTTCGAAATGTACGGGATGTTTCGCCAAGCGTTCTCTAAGAGCTTTTGGTCCTTGAGATGCACCAATTCTACCGCGATTTCTTCGAACACCTTCATCACATACATAGCCCAAAAGTGCAATGTCAATTTTTTTTTCTTTTAAGCCCTGTTTGTCAAGTGTTGTTAAATCAACTAACTTTATTTCTTGATACCAATATTGGTTGCCCATATCTGGGTTGGATGCTCTTCCCTCCCAATTCAGTTTTTGTGCAGGCTTATACAACGCTTTAGCGTTTTCTATAATCACTTTCATTCTTCTTTATCGTCTAAATACTATTTGTTTAAAATAAATTCTCCAACAGTTCGTCTGCTACTATGTTAGGGAGTGTCACTTTTAAATTAGGTTCAATTGCCATTGCTCGTTTAATAGCAAACATAGCACCTTTATTTCTAGCCCAACTACGACGTGATATTCCATTGTTTACATCCCAATGCAACATAGATTTTAAGCGTTTGTCTGCTTGTTCAGTTCCATCCAATAGCAGGCCAAAACCACCATTTATCACTTCGCCCCATCCTACACCTCCACCGTTGTGGATACTTACCCATGTAGCACCTCTAAACGCGTCTCCAATAACATTTTGAATCGCCATATCTGCAGTGAATTTAGAACCATCATAAATATTGGAAGTTTCTCTATAAGGAGAATCTGTTCCAGATACATCGTGATGATCGCGTCCAAGTACTATTGGACCAATTTCTTTATTGGCAATGGCTTTGTTAAAGGCTTCTGCAATACGCATTCTTCCTTCTGCATCTGCATATAAAATTCTCGCCTGTGAGCCTACAACAAGATTATTGGCTTGCGCACCTTTTATCCATTGAATATTGTCTGCCATTTGCTGTTGAATTTCTTTGGGGGAAGTTTTCATCAATTCCTCTAAAATTTCCGCTGCAATGGTATCTGTTTTTTCTAAATCTATAGGATTTCCTGAAGCACACACCCATCTAAATGGACCAAATCCATAATCAAAACACATTGGTCCCATAATATCCTGTACATAACTTGGATATTTAAAATCAATACCGTTTACTGCCATTACATCTGCTCCTGCTCTTGAGGCTTCCAATAAAAAAGCATTTCCATAATCAAAGAAATACGTTCCTTTAGCAGTGTGATTATTCACAAAAGATGCATGTTTACGTAATGTTTCTTGAACCTTTACTTTAAATAATTCAGGCTCATTTGCCATCATGTTATTTGCTTCTTCAAAAGAAATTCCTTGTGGATAGTATCCACCAGCCCACGGATTGTGTAAGGAAGTTTGATCCGAACCTAAATCGACATAAACATTCTCAGTATCAAATTTTTCCCAAACATCTACTACATTTCCTAAATAACCTATAGAAACAACTTCTTTCTTCTTCTTTGCCAATTTTACACGAGCTACCAAAGCATCGATGTCCGAAATCACTTCGTCTATCCATCCTTGCTCATGTCGTATTTTTGTTATTTTAGCATTTACTTCGGCACAAACAGTAATACAACCAGCAATATTACCTGCTTTTGGCTGTGCTCCACTCATACCGCCTAAACCTGCCGTTAGAAAAACTTTACCTGCCAAACTTTCTCCATTTTTAGCAATTTTTCTTCCTGCATTAAGTAAGGTAATGGTAGTTCCATGTACGATTCCCTGAGGACCAATATACATGAATGAACCAGCGGTCATTTGACCATATTGACTCACTCCTAAAGCGTTGAATTTCTCGTAATCGTCCTGCTTAGAATAGTTAGGTATCACCATTCCATTTGTGACAACAACTCTTGGCGCATCTTTATGAGATGGATATAAACCCATAGGATGACCAGAATACATGACCAATGTCTGTTCGTCTGTCATTTCAGAAAGATATTGCATGGTCAATAAATACTGCGCCCAGTTAGAAAAAACGCCCCCATTTCCACCATAAGTGATTAATTCCAATGGGTGTTGCGCTACAGCATGACTTAGATTGTTCTGAATCATAAGCATGATAGCTTTGGCTTGGAGTGATTTCCCTGGGTAGTGATCTATCGGTCTCGCTTTTAATTCATAATCTGGATGAAAACGATGCATGTAAATACGCCCATAATCTTTGAGTTCCTTTGCAAATTCTACCGCCAATACCGCATGGTGTTTAGCATCAAAATACCGCAAGGCATTTCTGATTGCTAATTCCTTTTCTTCAACAGATAAAATATCTTTTCGTTTTGGAGCTCTATTAATAGCCTTGTCAAAGGATTTTATAGAAGGCAGCTCTACGGGGATACCTTGTGTAATTTGATCTTGGAATGTCATAGTCTTCATGTTAGTTTACAATAAATGCTTGTTCTTTTACCATAAGAATCATGGCATTGATATCGTCTTTTAATATTCTATCCTCTTCTAATTTATCTACTTTTTCACGTATAATTGCAAAATTAGCATTTATAATCTCTGAAAATTTATTTGGTTTTCTAAATTCTAATGCCTGCGCACCATACATTAATTCAATGGCAAGTATTTTTTCAATATTCCCTAAAATTTGATTGAATTTACGACTAGATATACTTCCCATAGAAACGTGATCTTCTTGACCTAAAGAGGTTGGGACGCTATCTGCTGAAGGAGGAAAACAAAGTGATTTATTTTCGGTAACCAATGCTGCAGTCGTGTATTGAGGAATCATATAACCTGAATTTAATCCACCGCTTGCTGTTAGTAATCGCGGCAATCCATAAAGGCCTTCTAATAATAAATAGCAACGTCTGTCTGCAATATTTCCTAGTTCAGAAGATGCTAATGAGCAATAATCGATAGCCATAGCTAAAGGCTGTCCGTGGAAATTCCCGCCAGAAATCGCCTCTGTTTCACTCAAAATAATAGGATTATCTGTTACAGAGTTTAATTCAACTTCTGCTAATTCTAACAAATGAAAATAGGCATTACGAGAGGCGCCATGTACTTGAGGTATGCAGCGTAAAGAATACGGATCCTGAACACGGTCACAATCTTGATGAGACTCCAAGTTAGGGGATCCTTTTAACAGCATACGCATGCGTTCTGCCACCAATACAGTTCCTTTAAAAGGACGAATTTGATGTAGTTCTTCTCTAAATGGTGAGGCACTCCCTTGAAATCCTTCCAAACTCATAGCTCCTGCAACATCTGCTAAGTTTAATAGATATTCCATTTTTTGAAGTCCAATTACAGTATGTGCCAAAATAAA
This sequence comes from Flavobacteriaceae bacterium, assembly GCA_965224465.1. Taxonomy (GTDB): domain Bacteria; phylum Bacteroidota; class Bacteroidia; order Flavobacteriales; family Flavobacteriaceae. The sequence continues at coordinate 328,588 of OZ245049.1, forward strand.
TTGTGTACCATTTATCAAACCCAATCCTTCTTTAGCTAGTAATTCTATCGGTTCTAACTTATATTTTTTAAGCACTTCTTTTGCTGGAACAATTTCATCATTGATCCAAAAATCACCTTCACCCAATAATGGTAAAAACAAGTGAGATAAAGGAGCTAAATCTCCTGAGGCGCCAACAGATCCTTGTTCTGGGACTACAGGTAATAAATCGTTTTCTATAAAAAACAAGATGCGCTCTATCAAAGACAATCGAACTCCAGAAAAACCTTGACATAAAGCGTGAACCTTACAAATCATCATTATTTTTGATAATTTTTTATCAATCAATTCTCCAACACCAACGGCATGCGTAATTAACAAATTGACTTGTAATTGACTGGTTTCTTCTTTTGAAATTTGAGTATCACACAAAGGACCAAATCCAGTGTTTATTCCGTATACAGCCTTATCTCCATGCGCCATTTTTTCTACTTTGGAGCGGCAGGCGTTTACTTTTTGAATTGTGATACTGCTAATGGTTGTTTTTAATTCACCTGAGGCGATTTTAATCACTTTGGCAACTGTGAGTTGATCTATTCCGTACTTAAACATGAGAAATGGTTATTTTTTGTAAAGTTATTCTTATTTTTGATACTTAACAATATCAATATTGTGCATTAATAATAACTATGAGTAATCAAATAGAACTAAGACACCTTAAATACTTTTTGGCAGTTGCTGAAGAGCTGCACTTTAGAAAAGCGGCTGAACGCCTATTTATCTCACAACCTGGCTTGAGTAGACAAATTAAGCAATTGGAAGCATCTTTGGATACAGTTCTCTTTGAACGTACGAATAGAAAAGTGCAACTTACAAATGCAGGAGAGTATCTAAAAAAGGAAGCACACGTATATTTAAAGCACTTTGATCGTATGCTCAGGCATACCAAATTAATAGATGCAGGTTTGGAAGGAAACCTTAAAATGGGCTATGTGGGGTCTGCAATGCAAAATTTTATTCCCGCGTTGTTACTCAAATTCAGAAAATTACATCCTACCATTCATTTTAAATTGTCGGAATTAGACAATCAAAAACAAATAGAAAACCTGATAGCACATAATATTGATTTGGGATTTATACGCCTCGATCATGTTCCTAAAGGATTAAAAACTAAAACCGTTTTTGAAGATACGTTTTCTTTAGTACTACCTGATAATCACAAGGTTAATGCGTCCAATTTTAAGGGATTATTTCAGTTTAAGGACGAGCCTTTTATCCTGTTTGAAAAATCGTATAGCCCTGCTTATTTTGAAAAAGTAATGCAATTGTTTGAACAAAGTGGTTTTAGCCCTATTGTTTCCCATAGCTCCGTTAATGCGAGTACAATATACAGATTGGTGGAAAATAATTTTGGAATTTCTATAGTTCCAACATCTTTACAATTAGGCTATGCTATGAAGATTCAATTTATAGAACTGGAAAAAATGCCTCAACGAACTGTTTTATCGGCTGTCTGGAATAGTGAAAACAGAAATCCAGTATTACAAAAAATGTTAAGATTGCTATAATACCGATTACAATTCAAAATGACCAATATAAATAGTTTATTTTACGTGCTGACGTTGTTAAAAAATAGAACGATAGACTCTCTATTCTATCTAAAACAAATAATAATTACATTTCTAAACCATCACTTGGAAATATAGTTGGTATAATAGGATGTTTTAACCTACGGTAAAACAAAAAAGCTGACCGTATTTAATACAAGTCAGCTTTTATATTCTATTTAAGAACTATAAGATTCTCTTATTCCTCTGGTGGATATCCGAAAATTTCTTCGAAATCTCTATCGAAATTATCTCGTAAATAAAAACGTAATTTTGTGCGATAATCTTCTCGCAACCAATCCACAAAATTATGAGTAGAACGACTGATACATTTGGTGTAACGTCCAATTCTAAAATCGATATCGTCTCCTAATTTTCGTGCTAAATCCATAGCGTCATATACATCTTCACTGTTTTCTATACAAATTTTAGCTTGTTGCTTGATGGAACGTTCTAGTACCACTTTAGAAGATTCTCCTTTTGAAATTGCAGCAGTATACACTTTTCTGATATCAAAAGATACATCTTCTGATTTTGCAAACAATGCACGTAATTCTTTTGGCATTTCATAAGAAAAATGACTCTCAATTTCTTCATCATCTGCCAAACGCTCTAAGTAATAATTTGGAGATCTAAATATTTTTTCCCAATCCAAATCTGCCCCCCAAGGACCAAAACGTTGGATATTATTCCCGAAATCAAGTATTTTAAAAATAGATTTATTCTTTAAAATACGAGATCCACGTCCTATCATTTGATAATACAAAGACAAGGATTTGGTAGCTCTGTTTAATATAATTGTATTAATCGTAGGTTCGTCAAATCCCGTTGTTAATATACTCACAGAAGTCAATATAGCAGAAGGTGTGTTTTTGAACCAATCTAATATCCTTCTACGTTCTACTTTGGACGCAGTATTGTCTAGATGTGCAATTTCGTATCCAGCTTCTTTAAATGTATTAAATACATGTATAGAAGTGTTAATACCATTGTTAAAGATCAATGTTTTCTTCCCTAAAGAATGTGTTTGATATGCTTGTACTAATTTGGAAAGCATGTCGTTATTAGTATATAAATCCTCCGATGATTTTACCGTATAATCACCATTAGACCCCACAACCAAAGAGGTTAGCCCTACATTGTAAGAATATGTTTCTGGCCTGGCTAAAAACTCGCTTTCTATCAGAGATTCTATGGTTTCTCCAACCAATAATTCTTGATAATTATCGGTCATCGGTAATTTGACATTTGAACTTAAAGGTGTTGCTGTTACCCCTAAAATAAACGATTTGTCAAAAAATTTGAAAAGCTTTGTAAATGAATTATAATGCGCTTCATCGATAATAACCAATCCGATATCCGAAATATCTAATTTCCCATCATTTAAACGGTTATTCAGTGTTTCAACCATGGCAACAAAACAACTGTATTTGTCTTGATCATCAAGGTTTGCTTTACTGTCAATAACTTTATTAACCACCCCAAATCCGTCTAGCATACCTGAAGTTTGCTTGCACAATTCAATACGGTGAGTCATCACTAAAACACGTCTTTTATGATGTTTTAAATACTGACGAACAATTTCTGAAAAAATAACTGTTTTCCCTCCTCCTGTTGGAAGTTGGTATAACAAATGATAATCATCCGGTGCATCTTCGAAACGTTTAAAAATTTCATTAATCGCACCTTTTTGATAGGCGTATAATTCCTTTCCTGTTTTTTTTTCAGTAGATTCTCCAGTTGGTACCTTCTCCGACATAATTTGTTTTTATAAGTCTACAAAAATATAATATTAACGCTACAATAGTTGCAATTTTAATAAAATTACAACTTTTTTTTACGTTTAAAACTATTTGATTCTTATAAATTGAAAATCAAATAGTTTTCTCTATTTTTTACTGTTATTTGTTAACTCATAGTAGGGTTAACGATATGTGCATGCTACTTGTTTTGATTGTTCTCTTGAGGTTTCTCGCCTTTTTTAGGCATAGGACCTCTTAAATGAACGACCAATCCATTCAGAAAATTACGAAGTATTTGATCTCCACATTCTACATATTTTGCATGACTTTCATTTCTAAAAAAAGCATTCAATTCGCTTTTAGAAACTTTAAAATCTACCAAACCACAAATCTCAACAATATCTGTATCACGTAATTTGTGTGCAACTCTAAGTTTTTTGAAAATATCATTATTTGTCAATCCCATACTCAATTTATTTAATTTCTTTAAAATGGATACCTAATGCTGTTTGAATTTCTTTAATTCGCTCTGTTTCATTTGGAATAATAAAGGCGATAGAAACTCCAGTTTTCCCTGCCCTAGCAGTTCTACCACTACGATGTGTATAATACTCCATTTTTTCTGGTAACTGGTGATGCAATACAAAACCAAGATTTTGAACATCAATTCCTCTGGCAGAAACATCGGTAGAAATCATTATCTGAATGGTCTGGTTTTTAAAAGCACGCATTACTTTGTCACGTTCTTTTTGCTGCATATCTCCTTCCAATGCACCTACGGAAAAACCATCTTCAATCAATTGATTTGCCAATGTTTTAGTCCCTGCTTTGGTTCTACAAAAAATAATACCTCGTGTATCATCTGCTTCTTCTAAAAAGCGTACAATAGCATTGTATTTATCTTTGATGGTAGTTTTTATATATCGGTGTGTAATGTTTTCGTTCACCGATCTATTTTTGGTGATTTCAATGCGCTCCGCATCTGAAGTCATATACTTTTTAATGATTGCTCTAATTTCTTCTGGCATTGTAGCAGAAAACAACCATGTTTTACTCGATTTACTACAGTATTTAAGTACGGTATTTATGTCTTGCTTAAACCCCATACTCAACATCTCATCTGCTTCATCCAATACTACAGTGCTCACCTGTCGTAAGTTGATATCTCCGCGTTCTATTAAATCAATCAACCTTCCGGGAGTAGCGACTACAATGTGAGTTGTTCGTTTTAATTTCCCTATCTGTTTATCAATCTTTTCTCCACCATACACGGCTTCTATAAAAATTTTATCTTCTGTATATTTCGTAAATCGGAACAAATGTTTTTTTATTTGTTGTACCAATTCTCTCGTAGGTGACAATACCAAGGTTTGTATCGCTGCAAGATTTGGGTCTATTTTATGTAAAAGAGGCAAACCAAATGCCGCTGTTTTTCCAGTTCCTGTTTGAGCTAAACCAACAAAATCTGTGGTTTTTTTTAATAATATTGGAATGGTGAGTTCCTGAATTTCAGTAGGTGATTTTATGTTCAGCTCTTTTAAAGCTGCCATGTATTTTTTATCTACCCCTAATTCTAAAAATGTTGACATGTTGTAATTTTAATGCGGCAAAGATACATCTTTATCTATTGGAAATGGTCTTTTTTGAATCGTAGATTTTTTGTCTATCTCATATTTCATAGATAAAATCGAGATTTTACGTATCAGATCAGAGTAAATGTTCGCAATGAATCATTTCTATAATTAGATTCTTGTTTTTTTAAAGGAACAATTCTTATTTTAGCCACTTCTTAGAAGATATTGAATAGCATACCATGAAAAACAGTACAAAATCTTTATTAATCATTGGTTTGGTTTGGCCTGAACCTAACACCACAGCTGCAGGGCTAAGAATGTTGGAAATTATTTGTTTTTTCAAGAAACTAGACTACGCTATTACTTTTGCTTCAGCTGCTGGAAAAAGCGATAATTCAGTTGATTTAAAGACCTTGAATGTAGCCGAAAAAGAAATTGCTTTAAATGCGGATTCTTTCAATGATTTTGTACTAGAATTAAAGCCTTCTGTCGTAGTATTCGATCGCTTTTTAATAGAAGAACAATATGGTTGGCGCATCTCCGAATACTGTCCCAATGCACTCCGTATTTTAGATACAGAGGATTTACATTTCCTTAGAAAGGCAAGGCACAAAGCGTTTAAAAAAGGAATTGAATTAACGGATGAACTCCTGTTTAATGAGGATGCCAAACGAGAAATAGCTAGTATTTATCGTTGTGATTTAAGTTTAATTATTTCATTAGCTGAAATGGAATTGTTAAAAAACACCTTTAAAATTGATGCAAATCTTTTGTTTTATTTGCCTTTTCTTACAGATAGGATTGCAGAGAATAAGTTTGACCAATTTCTTAGTTTTGAACAACGCAGCGATTTTATGACTATTGGGAACTTTAGACATGCTCCAAATTGGCAATCTATTTTGTATTTAAAACAGGAAATTTGGCCTTTAATTCGTGAAAAACTACCCAAAGCTATTCTTCATGTTTATGGCTCGTATGTGACACCGAAAGCAAGACAATTACACAATCCTAAAGAAGGTTTCTTAATTGAAGGTTTTGTTCCTGATTGTGAAACAGCATATGAAAACGCCAGAGTTTGTTTAGCGCCCTTACAATTTGGTGCAGGTCTAAAGGGAAAATTATTTGATGCCATGCGTATGGGAACTCCTTCTATAACAACAAAAATTGGAGCAGAAGGAATGCATGGAACACTGGATTGGAATGGTGCTATTGTAGACTGCCCCAAAGAATTTGCTGAAAAAGCAGTTGTATTCTATCAAGAACACCATTATTGGGAATTAGCGCAGAAAAACGGACTGCATATTTTAAATTCCTTGTTTCAGAAAAACGAATTTTACCCTCATTTTTCCATGGTTTTAGAAAATCTTTTCGATTGTAGAGAAAAACATCGTCTGCAAAACTTTATAGGCGCCATGCTACAACATCACACGATGAAAAGCACCAAGTATTTTTCGCAATGGATTGCAGAGAAAAATAGAATTGAAAAAACTTGATACTGTCTTATACCAACTACATTTCTAAACAACGCCAGTACGGAAAACAACCTATTTATAGCTGTCATTGTGGGTTGTAATTGGTATTAGAGATAAGAGATTCAAAATACATAAACAGTTATAAAACGTAGCAAGCCCATTAGTGGACATTGGTATTTTGAACAAAAACAGGAATCCTGCAATTGCAAAATGTGTTTCTTTATTATTTTTAAGGTTCTACCACGATTTGTGTGGGTACAAATCTAAACCTCCATTAAAAAATAGTATTGCACTTCTAAAATTAGCGAAAGTTCTGTAACCTTTACCGATAGATTTTATTTCTTGTATTTTACCATTTAGTCTTTCTGCCATTGCATTAGAAGCAGTCTCAATCATTGCATTACACACCCCTTCTATATGGTTATTAAACATCTTAGCAACCTTTATAATTTCTTTAATTTTTGTTTCCAAAACACTTGCTCCCCATTTGATAAAAAGACCTAAAGCAACTTTCAAAGATGGGCTTCTAAATATATTTTTAAAATTTTCTTTAGCTAACCATGCTTTACTTGCTTGATAATTTGCTTCTTGTATTTTGTCAAATAATACTCTTTGTTTATCCGTTAAGTTTTCTTTATTTTTAAGCAATACAAATCTACTATTTTTAAGACCTTCTTCTTTTTTCACTTCACGTCTGCGAACTTTATCTATAGCATCATTTAAGTACTTTACTAAGTGAAATCGATCATGGACAACTTTCGCATTTGGAAAAACTTCTTTTACTGATGATAAATAGGCTTTCCACATGTCAATAGAAACGGTCTCTACTTCATCTCTATTTATCTCATTTACAATCTTTTTAAGTAAAATTTTAGTCTCTTTTTTAGTCCTGCCTTCTGCAACATCAATTACAATTCCTGTACTCGGATCACTAACTACAGTCACATAGTTATGCCCCTTTTTGAAAGCTTTTTCATCTATACTTAGATGAGAAAATTTTTGGTTTTCTGACCTCTTAGAAAGCCCTCTTTTTACAGAAGTATGTATGATTCGGTTTACAATATTAAAGCCACAACGTAATAGTTTAGCCGTTTGACTTTGATTTTTTGTTGCTTTCAATAAGTCTATAGTTAGCCTTTCAAATAGATAAGTATGACGATAAAAATTACTAGCCCATGGTACCGTTATCGTTTTAACGCCTTTAGTTGACTTAACTCTTGGGACTTTACAATTAATGTAGGTTTTGAATTGTAAGGTGTCTAAATGACGCCATCTACGAGTGCTTCTATGATCATAAATACTACACAACTCTTCTGTGTCTGGACAAGATGCTTTAGTTGGTATATAGTCGATAAATATGTCTATTTCTGAATCTAGATAATTAACTTTTACATCACAAACCTTCCAATCTGTTCCTAAATTTAATAGTAACTCAAGTTTCGCACTTAGATAGATTTACGCAACCTCTTGATAGTTAAGCTTGTGGGTATTCACTAGGAATCCAAAATCTTCAATATTCGCTATTATTTTACGTGTAACCATTTCAACATCAATAGATTCAATCATCTTTTCCAAAATGTCAATCACCAAGCTGATAACTGCTAATATCCTGATGTTTAGCTTATTCTCTATATAATCTTGTTTTAAATCTTTAAACAAGCCTCCTATAGTTTCGTAGGCTTCCATTCTATATCGAATACTGGTGAGTAAATATTGAACCATTATAATGCTTATTTGTGCGATTTGAATATCGAAATTAGTAGACTGACATTTTCCAAGACCAAACAACTGCTTAGCTTCTTTAAAAAACACTTCTATGGACCATCTGATACTGTATATTTCAATAGCCTTTACAAATTTCAGTGTTGTATCCGTTGATATTAACGTGTGCCATTTGCCATTCTTTCCACGTTTTGAAATAAATACAGCAACCTTAAGACCATCAATTTCAGTTATGTAATGATGGTAGTAATAATTGAATTTACGGCATCGTTTTGGTTTTATTTTCTGTTTTTTGAGTTGTGACAACGTTTTTATCTTTGATCGAACTTCAATCTTACTGTTGTATTTATACATCCCAATAATATGAGTTGAACTACTAATGTTCCGTAGCTTTCTAAGTAATTTAACACTTGTAAACCAGGTGTCTATTAAGATGTAATCTATGGGGATTTTACGTTTTACAAGCCTTGAGAACATTTGAACTAGCAGGTCTGTTTTCTTTTTATTGAGTTCCTGATACCTCTTTGCTGCAATTGTTTTACTACATCTTGGAGTTTTCTTTTGAAGCCTACGTTGCTTCGCCGTTAGACCGTATTTTAATTTTGATGTTTTACTTTCACGATGCAAACTAAAGTCAACAGGGATAAATACACTTCCATTCCAATAACCAGCTACAAGTAGCTTAAAGCCTAGGTAATACGTTTTTGACACATGGTTGTATATTTTTGAAACACCTTCAATTGTCTTTCCTGTTTTAGAAAGATCAGTATCGTCAAAGATCAAGCACTTTGTAGCGTCTTGAGATGGAGTAAAGAACTCTTCTTTTAATAGATATTGCTTCACAAACTGAGCTAGAAAAACCCTCCAATTTATCTTTTGATTTGCTAGGATTCGATAGTATGAATCTTTACCCGACTGACCTAATCCCTTGTCTTTACTACTTGTAAGTCCATGAATAGAATCAAATCCGATAATAGGTAAAATTAAAAGTGTAGAGATTAAATTACCGAATGAAATCCCCGATTTCTTACACCAACTAAACTTGTTTTTAATTTTATTGAATCCTAAAATATTTAGATGTGCTTGTAGGTATTCTGAACTAAGCCAAATCTTATTAAATTTTCCTTTTATCTCCTGTGTTTTTGTGATATCTTCGTGTTCTAGCATGTTTTGTACTTTCTTGTTCGTACTTAAAAGTACAATAAAACCAGGGGATTACCTTGGTTTTCATGCTATTTATTTTTACTTAAACACCTGTAAATGATGGGTGCGAAACTTGAGATAGTAACTCAAACAGTTTTGTTGAAAACATCTTTTTGAGGTAAAGATACTAATTCCACAACATTCGTGGTAGAACCATTTTTAAAAAGATAAGGTCGTAGTCCTCCTATTTAATCTCCATTATTATTGTTATTTCATAAAAAAAACCTCCAAAAATCAATGATTAATGGAGGGCATGCATTTTAATCCGCCCTGTGGGCATAATTCCCCGATGCTTGCATCGAAATGATTAAGGTTTTTTCTTTTTTATGCCTCGTGGGATTGCCCGAGGTTATTGATTTAGTAGACCAAACTCACACGTTCATCCTCTAAAACAGCCACGCCGTTTTGAGCCAACGCTAACAATTCGTCTTCACCTGGATATACCGTTGTTTCCGCAATAAAGTTGGTTTTATGCGCAATGTAATTGGTTAGGTATTTAGTATAGGCAACTCCACCTGTTAATACAATGCCATCAACGTCTCCTTCTAGGACAACGCTAAGAGCTCCAATTTCTTTGGCAATTTGATATGCCATTGCTGTCAGTACAGCAAGTGCTTTTTTATCACCATTTGCAATTAAATCCTCTACAACGCGCATGTCATTAGTGTTTAAATAAGCCGAAACTCCTCCTTTACCAACAATCATACTGTGCAATTCTTTTTCGGAATAGGTTCCTGAATACGCCAATTTTATGACATCGCCCATGGGTAAATTCCCACTGCGTTCGGGAGAGAATGGACCATCTCCATCTAAGGCCTGATTTACATCAATTACGCGTCCTTTTTTATGGGCGCCAACGCTAACACCTCCACCTAAATGAGCAACAATTAAGTTTAATTCTTCATACTTTTTCCCTTTTTCTTTCGCAAATCGTTTTGCAACAGATTTTTGATTTAAAGCATGAAATATGGAGGCTTTTGGAAATAGCGGGTGACCAGTATAGCGTGCCTCGTCTGCCAATTCATCTACAACCACAGGATCCGCTATAAACGCCTTTATGTCCAAGCCTTGTACCAAGTCATTTGCAATAAGTCCAGCCAAGTTACTAGCATGTTGCTTTGAGGTGGTTTTTAAATCGTGAATCATAACTTCATTCACTTGATAGATGCCTGCTTTTAAAGGTTTAATCATCCCTCCTCTTGCCATAATTACGCTAAAATCTGTTAAGGTATATTTATTGTCTATGATAAATTTCTTAATCAGTGCTGTCCGGAAGGCTATTTGTTCTATAATGGCATCAAAAGGAGCTAATTCCTCGTTTGAATGGTGTAAGTTTTGTTCTAAAACCAATTCGATTCCGTTAAAAATTCCGACTTTTGTTGAAGTAGATCCTGGGTTTATAACCAAGATAAGTTGTGCTGTTTTTTTCATTAAAATTTAGATGTTGAAGCGGCTGCTAATAAAATACTATTATATTTTGTTTGTTCAGAATCTGCTCTAGAGGTGAGTACAATAGGGAATGGAGCGCCAAGTACAACACCACATACTTCTGCATTGGCAAAAAACACAAATGCTTTGTACAACATATTTCCAGCTTCAATATCTGGAACCAATAGCATATCAGCATCACCTACTACAGGACCTTCCAGTCCTTTTGCTTTTTTACTTTCAAAACTAATGGCATTGTCAAATGCTAAGGGGCCATCAATAATACAGTTTTTGATCTGCCCTCTTCGTTGCATGATAGACAACAAGGCTGCATCCATTGTTGCTTGCATTTTATCATTTACATTTTCTACAGCAGCCAAAGCAGCAATTTTAGGGTTTTCCAGCCCAATTTTACCTAAGAAATTAACGGCATTGTTGATAATTGCCGCTTTTTGTTTTAAATCCGGATTTATATTCATTGCAACATCGGTAATAGCCAAAGGCTTATGGTATTCTGGAATATCAAAGATGGCAAGATGTGATAAAATCGTTTGGTCTTTAGCCCGTATTCTTTGTTCAATACACCTGATAACAATTGAGCGGTAGAAATATGACCTTTCATAAGAATATCTGCTTCTCCACTAATGACTAAACTTACCGATTTTTTAACAACACTTGCTAAATCACGCTCGTAATAAATTTCTATTTGACTGATGTCAAAATTAAATTCAGCCACTGTTTGGTCAATTTCTGTTTTAAGTCCTACCAAGATAGGAATTATAACACCTTGTTTTGATGCTTCGAGAACTGCTCCAAGCGAATATTCATCACCAGCAGCGCATAGAACCAATTTTTTTTTATTCGAATGAGACTGGACTATCTTATGTAAATCTGAAATCTTAGTAAACTTCATATAGGTTTAGGTTTTTTGTGTATTCTGCAATATTACGGTTATTATTCTTTTTTAATTATGTAATTATCAATAAAGATTGGTTAAAAACAAATAATACTTATTTACAATCCTCTTTTCAAAATCATTGAAAATTCCACAATCAATTCCTATCTTTACTGTCTAAAAATATATTATATGTACCGTATTTATTATATACTGATGATTGTGATACTCGTTTCCTGTAAATCCAGCGAAACAAATGTATTAGAACATGAAATCCAAACAGCAAAAACATTATTTGCCCCTGATAAAAGAGTTGCTATCTTTGATATTCAAGCAAAAAAAACAGCCAGTGGAACAATCAAACTACTTGGAGAAACAAATCTTCCTAAGGCACTTGCTCTTTTTAAAGAAAAATTAGATCCAAAACTATCTATTATCGATAGCGTAACTATACTTCCAAGCAAGGAGCTCGGTAATGCTAATTTTGGTGTCGTAAATATTTCTGTAGGTAACATTCGATCCAATCCAAAACATTCCGCAGAACTTGCTACTCAAGCATTGATGGGAATGCCTCTTAAAATATACAAAAAACAAGACAACTGGTATTATGTTCAAACTCCAGACCATTATCTTGGATGGTTAGACGCTGGTGGTTTTACGCAAATGAAAACTGCTGATTTTAATAATTGGGAAGCTTTAGATAAAATTATATTCACCAAAGATTTTGGTTATGTGTATGACTTGAATACCAATGGTATTGTAAGTGATGCCGTACTTGGAAATAAATTTGCAGTTGTTTCTAAAAACAAAGATCGTTTTACAGTACAGTTTCCCGACGGACGAACAGGGTGGGTTTCCACTACTGACGCCATGGAATACACAGATTGGATACTCAGCCGACATTTGGATGAAAAGCATATTTTAGAGACTGCTAAGTTATTTATGGGACGTCCTTATTTATGGGGAGGAACCTCTTCAAAAGCAATGGATTGCAGTGGTTTTACCAAAATGGTGTATTTTTCAAATGGAATAGAATTGGCTAGAGACGCTTCCCAACAGGTTAAACAAGGAGTATCTGTAAAAGTAGACGCTAATTTAAAGGATCTGAAAAAAGGAGACTTACTATTTTTTGGGAGCGCTGCAACAGCTAAAAAGAAAGAACGTATTTGGCATGTTGCTATCTACTTAGGAGATGGTCAAATTATACATGCGAGTGGGGCTATAAAAATTCAAAGTTTGAGACCCGAAGATGATAATTTTGCAAAAGAGCGCTTAAACACATTGCTTAAAGCACGCAGGATAATAGGAACACCAATGGTAAAAGAATTAACAATTAAAGCATAAGGATATTGAAAGCAATTACCAATAGTATCGACAATTTAGGCCTTTCACGCATTATTCAAGGTCATTGGCGGCTTATGGAATGGAATTTTACTCCACAGGAATTACTCAGTCATACCAAACAAAGCATCGAATTAGGAATTACTAGTTATGATCATGCGGATATATATGGGCATTACCAATGTGAAACTGCTTTCGGAAAAAGCCTAGCGCTAGATAAACAGCTTAGACAAGAGATCCAATTGATTAGTAAATGTGGAATCAAACTGGTTTCAGACAAGTATCCAGAACGTCGTTTAAAATGTTATGATTATTCTTCAGAATACATCATAACGTCCGTAGAAAACTCACTTAGAAATTTACACACAGAATATCTAGATGTTTTATTACTACATCGCCCTGCTCCTCTTTTTGATCCTTATGAAGTTGCGAAAGCATTTTCTGAATTAAAAAAACAAGGAAAAGTAAAGAATTTTGGTGTATCCAATTTTTCGCCCATTCAGTTTGATTTGTTACAAGCGGCTGTTGAAGATCCTTTGGTGACAAATCAAATAGAGATATCTCCTTATTGTTTGGATACTTTCCACGATGATAGTCTAGCGTATTATCAAAAAAACAAGATCAAACCTATGGCATGGTCTCCTTTATCTGGCGGAAATATTTTTACCCCCAAAGATAAAAAAGGAATACGTCTCCTAAAAAGTATTCAGAAAGTAGCTGATGCTTTGGAAGTAGAACATCTTGATTGTATCATTTTTGCATGGCTACTAAAACATCCTGCAATGATATTTCCAGTAATAGGAACAGGTAAATTGAATCGCGTTAAAAATGCAGTAAGTGCACTTTCTATCGACATGTCAATAGAGCAATGGTATGAAATTTACAACGCTTCTGAAGGAAAAGAACTTCCCTAGTTTTTATCCTTTTTTTAAGGGATACATTTTTCTAGGTTCGCCTTGTATCATAAATTGTTTTTACAGAAGTTTACCTTCCAATGCTGAGACTAGATGTAGATAGAAGAACCCAAACAGCCGCTAAAAAACAGAATTCATTTCGTTTTTTAGCGGTTGTTTTATAACGATAAAAACCAATCGTTCTTGTAAGCGTACGGAGAACTACATCTTGTAAGAAGTTAAAAATAATCTAATTTTTGCATCTAAACAAAAACGAAAATATAAATGTTAGGATTAGGTACAGAACACACGTATTATTATCACTTATCTGCAGTTGATATGCGAAAAGGATTTAATGGATTAAGTGGATTAGTTAGTGAGCACATGGAACAAGAGCGAGATAGAAATAGTGTTTATGCATTTATCAATAAGCAAAAAAATAAACTAAAACTTCTTCATTGGCGACCTGGAGGATTTGTACTGTATTATAAACGATTGGAACGAGGTATTTTTGAGCTTCCAAAATACGACATTGAAGATGGATTAGTAGTTTTGAGTTATACCCAAATGGTTATGGTTTTAGACGGAATTAGTATTATAAATACTCAGAAAAACGAACGTTATTTAGAGGCTAAATAATTCAATAAAACTGTAGGTTTTACCTGCTATTTAGTCTTGTTTTTTGTATATTTATAGTGTGGAAAACAATACAATAGACATACAAAAAGAGCTGGTAATTTTAAAGATTGAACTTGAAAAAACAGCTCAAGAACTAGCTGAAATTAAGCAGCAATACGAGCAGCTTAAAAGAATGGTTTTCGGGTCTAAAAGCGAACGTTTTATCCCTGTTGACACAAATCAATTGTCGCTTTTCGGAAAAATAATAGCTGAGAAAGAAGAGGCATACAAAAAACATATTGTAATCTACGAAAGAAAACAAAAGAAGAAAGGAAAGAAAAAACCTGTTCGCTCTTCTATACCTGCGCATTTTCCGCGAGTAGAAGAGATTATAGAGCCTAAGCACATAGAAGAAGGAGCTGTAAAAATAGGAGAAGAAGTTACAGAACTTTTAGAAATAACGCCTCTTTCCGTTTTTGTAAGACGAATTGTAAGACCTAAATATGCACTTCCGGAAGAAAAAGGCGTTGTTATAGCAGAATTACCAAGCTTACCGATACCTAAAGGAAATGCATCAGCAAGTTTATTGGCCTTTATACTTATTTCAAAATTTGTAGACCATTTACCACTTTACAGATTAATTCAAATTTTTAAACGACAAGATTTAAAAGTAAGTAAATCAACAATTGGAGGATGGGTATCTAAAAGTTCGGAGCTTATCGCTCCTTTATACGATACATTTAAGGCTCAGTTTTTAGAAAATGCCAATTATATTCAAGCAGACGAATCTCCTATAAAGGTTTTAGATAAAGACAAGAAAAAATCAACACACAGAGGGTATATGTGGGTGTATCGAAATCCTGTTAAAAATTTAGTTCTTTTTGAATACAATAAAGGGAGAGGAAAAGTTGTTCCAGAAGAGTTTTTTAAAGATTTCAATGGGACACTACAGTCCGATGGGTATGCTGCATACCAAAACTTAACAACAAAAGGAGAAATTACTCTTTTAGGTTGCATGGCTCATGCTAGGCGGTATTTTGAGAAGGCGCTGGATAATGATCCTAAAAGAGCGGATGTTGTTTTGTTGGAAATTCAAAAGCTATACAAGATAGAACGTAAAATAAAAGAACAAGAATTAACTATTGAGCAAACTAAAGCATATAGAGAAAAACATGCATCACCTGTTTTAGACGGAATAGAAATTTATCTTACAAAAGAGCGAAAAAACGTACTGCCTAAAAGTGCCATAGGAAAAGCAATTGCTTATACTCTTAAAATATGGCAAAACCTAAAACTATACATCGATGATGGCAGGTTTGAAATAGACAACAATAATATAGAAAATGCCATAAGACCTTTAGCTATTGGCAGAAAAAATTATCTCTTTGCTGGCAGTCATGAGTCCGCACAAAACATAGCTCTATTTTATAGCTTTTTTGCTACTTGCAAAAAGAATAACGTAAACCCACATACGTGGCTATGTGATGTCCTTAATAGATTACCAGAACATAAGGCTAATAAACTTTCGGAGTTACTGCCTCAAAATTGGAAGCCTGTTGATAAATAATCAAGGGTGTACTTTACCGTACGCTTACTCGTTCTTATCTAAAAAAAAGGTATAAAACAAACAGAAATTTTGTTTATAAACTGTGAATAAGTTTTATTTTAACTAATAAAAAAATACGTAACGGTATGTTTTAGCGAATAGTCGTTACGGGTTACTTGTAAAATACTCTTTAAGTGATAGTTATATTTAATTCTAGTTTTTACAGATGTATTTAGCAAATACTTGACATACTTTATCGTTTTTAAAGACTAGAGAAGACATTATAGAAAGAATTGTTTAAAAACCCACAGTATTAAGCGGTATATCTTCTAAAAGCATTGGATTCCCTCTGAATAAACAGCAGCGATTAGAAGCATCATAAACTTCTTTAAGACTACTAAAAACAATAAAACAAACAGCCTCTCCCCGTGCGTAGAAATTGTTAATTTGAATTATTGAACATGCCTTTTACACTCATAAAATTTCCAAGTGACGGTTTAGTAATGGGATCATTTTTTGTTTTAACTAGGAAAAAAAATGGAAGGATAGTTTAGCTGTCGTTCTGTTTTTTAACAACGCCAGCACGTAAATTAAACTATTTATATTGGTTATTTTGGATTGTAATTAGTAGCACCCACTAGTAAAAAACTCCACAAATACATTTGTATACAATATTGTTAGCGATCCTAAACAGGATATATGTAGCATTATTTTTTTCGAAACAGAGAACAAAGAATCATAGAAGTCGCCATTACAAAACTTAGAGTCATTAATATTCCCGATAAAACTATAATATATTTTAGACTGGTTATCCCTAACCACATAAAATAAATCCCCCCAAAAGACACCACAATAGATATAAATGGTTCAATCATAACAAACTTTTTTATCTTTTTATTATAGCTAGTCATAGAGACTAATAATGAGAGCACAAAAAACAGTATAGACATAGAGATTACATGGTTATGTATCATCGTTATCATGGCTTGTTTTTTTTTTTTGAATTTCATAATAGTAGCCTCTTCATCATTTTCATTTCCTAGATATTGCTCTTCTATACCTGTAGGAGTTCCTTCTGTAGTTTCATGCACAAAGGCAAGCCCTGTATAATATCCAATACTCAAGACCAAGACAAATGCTCCAATAAGTATTTTAACCTCTTTAGGAAATTGATGAATTAAACCGTGAAATTGCATATTACAATACGTTTTGTTGATGAAGCACAGCCAAAGAAGCCAATAAATCATTAATAGAATCTGTCATAGATTCTGCAGATAGCGTAGCTCCAGAAATAGCTGAAATATCATGTTGATAGCGCATATTATCTCCACCTTTTTTACCAGTAAACTGGCGAAGCCATCTCTTGCTACCTATTTCAGATCCATGACCTTCTCTATAAACCAAAACTTTAGTTTTAGCAATAATTAAATTGGTATCCAATATCACAAGGAAATCAAAATGATCTGTTTTTCCGAAACCTTGACCAAAATAAAAATAGCCTATTTTTTTATCATTACTCACAATACTAAAAAAATTATCAGCGTGTAGTTTTGCAGTCAATTGGCTCTGAATCTCGTCGGGAAACGTGACTCCTATTTTTTCAAAGGAAGCTACTTCAAACGTAGCTCTAATTTGCTTGTCAATTTTTTTGTGTACTTTTTTAGGGATTGAAAAACTCACTAAAATACAAGTGACAATTAATGTTAAAAGAATTCTGTAATTCATAGTTACAAATTTAAGCTTTATTTTTAAAAATTTGATCCCTACTACAATTTTATGTATCAGGGCACTCTTTATTTTTTATAGTTCAGGTACAAATAATACCCAATACATTTACAAGTGACAGTTTAGAAATGGCATTATTTTTTGTTTTAGCTAGGCGAAAAATGGATGGATATGCTTCACTATCGTTTTGTGTTTTAACAAGGCTAGAGCATAAAATAAACTATTTATATCTGTCATTTTGGATTGTAATTGGTACAACTAGTAATCTTTAACTAGTTCGTAAAAAATAAGGGTTGTTTTCTCAAAGAAAACAACCCTTATTTACAAAAGAACATTGCAGTGTCTTATTGGTTATTAAAACCAAACGGCAACACCAGCATTAAATGTTTTCTTTGAATCTGCTCCATCAACAGCATTATCAGAAATTTGATAATCTACTTTAAAAGCAGCCCCTTTAGCAACACGGTAGTTTAAACCAACAAATATGTCTGTTCTATCAAATGCTTTGTTTGCATCAAAACCTTCCGTTGCAGCATGTGTATTGTACGATTCGTAACGAACAAAAGGAGTTAAACGTTCTACACCTTTCAAGTCAAAACCATAAGCAGCCTCTACATAGAAACCATTCATTTTAGATCCTAAATCTTTACCAGTTAATGTATTGTACGCTTTTGTTCCTGACAATTTTGTAGCAATATATTGACCTCTTAATTCTAAGTTATTATACTTATAACGTGCATCAAAACCTACCATTGCAACACCAATTGTAGATGCTTTTTCTGCAGTGTCATCAGTTTGAGTATCACCAAAATAACCAGAAAGACCTAGTCTTAATCCAGCAATTCCATAATAATCTACTTTGGCTGAAAGGTTTGGAGAAGAAATTTGTGATTTCGCTCCTTTTTGACGTCCTTTTCTCAATCCGTCTGTCCCTCTTAAAAACCCATTTCCTCCTGCGTAAGATTTAAAACCGTTAAAGATATACGCTTGGTATTTTAAAGATGCAGCATCAATTTTACCAGTTACACCAACACCTACTTCTCTCCAAGTAGTTGGAACGATGTATTTGTCAACATTTGGACGCTCTACACCATAAAATGTAGTAGGCTCATGATATTCGTTCACAATTCCCATTGGAACTAACATCAAACCTGCTTGTACATTAAAGTTGTCATTTACTCTGTATTTCAAGAATGCTTGCTCTACATATACTTCTTTTACATGTTCGTATTCTATTTCTGTTAAGAAACTTACTTTATCATTGAATTTGTATCCTAATAACATTACCAAACGGTGAATGTCTAATTTTCCAACTGCCGAACCATCTGGCTCATTATAGTCTATTTGTCCATACCCTCCAATTACTAATCCTTTAGGTAGAGATGTTGCAGTTAGTTTTTCAGCTGAATTTTTTGATAATACTTGGGTAGCGTCGTCTTGTGCATTTACCAATGCTCCAAAACTTAGTGCTACTACTAATGAAATAATTTTTTTCATTTACTTTTATTTAGATTTATTTAAAATAGTTTGATTTAATGAGGGCAAATATAGTATCCTTTTCTATTTTAACAAAACTTTATTTAGACTAATTTTAAATAAAGATGATATATATCATATCGGATTTTTAAAGTAATCCTAGAATCAGGTAAAATAAAAAAAGTAAAAAAAAACGCAAGAAGTGATATATATCATGGTACGTAGCCTAAAGTGGTCATACCTTTGTCGTACCTTAAAAGGTATTTGTTAGTTAGTAGTAATTAGGATTTCAATCCTTTTAAAAGAGCCTTTGTTCACTCATTGGCTCTTTTTTAATGTATCAAATTACAGTATTCTACCAACTTAATTCTAACTATTAGCCTTTGAAAGAACAACTAATTTCGTAAATCATTAAGCGTCAGTAATTTTCTTGTCCTGAAAAAATTTGTTTTTTAGCCTTAATTTATAGCATAATTTTACAGGTATTATTTGTTCTGTTTTTGAAAAATATAGCTTCCTTTTTTATGTAGTGTAATTGATACAGCCGTTTGTTTGTCCTAATTACAATCTAAAATGACCGATTTAAATAAATTTTTCTCGGATATGAATCTTTTAATGAGGAATTAGTTTGCACAGGGCCGATCTCAAGTATAGAATAAGCTTTTAAAGCATCTCTTGTGTTCTAAATAAGAAAAATTGATATTTATCTTTTCTAAAAAAAAATAGTCAATAACCTCTGGGCAACCCCACGAAACATGTAAAAGAAAAAACCCTTAATTATTTCGATGCAAGCATTGGGGAATTAAACCTCTAGTGGGATTAATACCAAGCATTGTAAAAATTAATTTAGGTAGCCATCTAAATATCAGTTTTTTTCTAGATTTTTTTTAATATTTCATGATTTTATTGCGCATATAATAAAGGTATTTCTTCCTGTAATAAACGGTTAAACACCGTATTTCTTAAAGCGTATTTTTCACTAAAAAAAAAGCACCCTTCTTAATCATTCTAAATAATATTTGTTTTTATAATGATTTATTACTACCTTATATGTTCAAATTGCTATTGAAATATTTTTTTAAATGAGTTCTACAAAAAGATTTACTGCAGAAAGTATAATCCGCCCATATATGATTGCTTTAATTTCGGTAGTTATTTTTATGGGTTTCGGACTGTTTGTTCTTAGGCAGAAAGAAAATTTAATACGTGCCCAAGTTTCACAAACTGTATTTGCTGAATATGTCTTAAAGACTAAAAAAGACTATATTAAAACGGCGATAGATAGAAGGATAAAGGAACTACAGGATGATTATAGTTTTCATAAAAACACTACTGATAGTATACTTTTTAACAGCTTAGCATATCAAAACAGTTTAAAACAGGAGGCTTTGAATCGTATAAAAGAAATCTACCTGAAAAAAGGCGGCTATGTTTGGGTGAATGAACTTCTAAAAAATGGTCCAAATGATTATTTTGTAAAACAAATGTACAATCCAACAAGGCCTCATATAGATGGTTATCAGTTAAGTTTTAATGAACAGGATACCAAAGGACAATATTTACATAAAATGATATTAGTAGCAGTAAAAGAAAATGAGAATTCATTTATTAGCTATTGGTGGAAGGAATTAGATTCTGATACCGTTTCTGAAAAGATCTCTTATGTACAATTATTTAAACCATACCATTGGATCCTTGGTTCTGGGATTCATCTAGATGAAATAGAGCATTTTAAAATACAATCTCAAACGGAGTTTGATAAACGTTTTTCCTTTTATCAAAAAACCACTATTTTCTATGCGCTCATTTTATTTATAGTTATTTCTTTGATTGCTTTTTTACAAAAAAGAAAAATTCAACAATTAATAACTTATTACATTCGTAAAGTAGAAGATAAAGAAGTGAAATTAATTGATTTTAATAATCAATTAGAAACGAAAGTAAATCATAGGACGAATGATTTATTAAAAACAAATATTGCCTTAGAAAAGGCAATGATTATAGCAGAAGAGAGCAATAAACTCAAATCTTCTTTTTTAGCAAATATGAGTCATGAAGTACGTACTCCAATGAATTCTATTCTTGGATTTTCTGATTTATTAACGGATATCGATAATACGCCGGAGCAAATCAAACGCTATGTTGGATTTATCCGAAAATCTGGAGAACAATTATTAGGAACCATCAATGATATTCTAGATATATCTAGCTTAGAGTCCAATCAATTGATCTTAGAAAAACAGGAAGTAAAGTTGTATTTGATGCTCCAAGAAATGTATACTGATTGTTCTAAAACATATAAAAACCACGATGTTAAATTCCAGCTTTCCTTTCCTGATTCAGAAAAAGATACTTTATGTTACACAGATCCTATACGTTTTAAACAACTTTTTTATAAACTGATAAGTAATGCGTTTAAGTTCACCTCTAAGGGAACGATTACTTTTGGGTATAGCATGGAACGAGAAAATAAAAATAATTCACTTTTATTTTTTGTAAAAGATACTGGAATTGGAATTGCAGAAAACAAGCAACATTTAATTTTTAAGCATTTTTCACAAGCAGGAGAAATCGAATATAGACAAGGAAATGGCATTGGATTAAGTATCTGTAAAGGAATTATTGAATTGATGGAAGGTGACATTTGGTTCCATTCAAAAGAACACGTGGGAAGTACGTTCTATTTTAGAATTCCTAGAAGGCTACACTAATACTAACAGTACTCATTTTATATTAATTATCAATATGGATCAGACAAAACCATTTACAGCAAGAAGTATCAGTAGGCCTTATTTACTATCGTTGCTTGTTGTAATCATATTTCTTGGGATAGGACCTCTTTTATTACGGTCTATCGAACTAAATTACAGAAAATCCATTGGCTCCAAAATTTTTAAAATGCATATTTTAAAAAATAAGAAGGAAAAATTAAAAGCAAAAATTGATCAACAACTAAGTAAATTAAAATCGGATTATATTTTATACAAAGAATCGACTGATAGTGTAGTATTTTATTCTAATACTTTTCAAACCAAGATTAAAAGGAACAGTTTGCAGTATTTAAAAAATTTAGAAAATGAAATTGGTGGTTATATTTGGGTGGAAGAAATAATTAATTATAAAGGAGGAAAAAACTATGCAATACAAGTGTATAGCCCAAATGGTGAAAAAAAAGATGGAGATTCGATAAGTACCTTTGAAATAGATGAAATAGGTAATTATTTTTACGAGAAAGAATTGAATGCCATTTACTCAGATCCTCCCCAGTTTTACAGTTACCAATGGAAAAAGGTAGGTAGCGGTGTTATTGCTAAAAAAATAGGGTATTCTAGATTGTTTAAAGAATTTAATTGGATTATAGGTTCGGGTGTATTTTTAGAAGAAATTGATCATTATGATGATCTGTACAGGGAAGAATTTGATAACACGACACGTTTAGATCGAAAAGTGGTCATCCTTTGTTGCATTGTTCTTATACTAATAGCTTTTTTAATAGGTTATTTATACAATAAGAAAATAGAAAACACACTCAATTATTATATTCTTGAAGTCAAAGCATCAAAAGTTTTATTAACAGAACAAAACCTTCAATTAGAAAAAACAATCAACAAAAGAACCAAAGAACTGTTAGATACTAATAAAAAACTGATTGTATCAAGAGATATTGCAGAAGAAAACAGTCGTTTAAAGTCTACATTCCTGGCAAATATGAGTCATGAAATTAGAACTCCAATGAATTCGATTCTTGGGTTTTCAGAATTATTAACCATTCCAGATAACACAAAAGATCAGGTTACTAAATATGTTTCACTTATCACTGTGTCCGGCATGCAATTAATGAATATTATCAACGATATTTTAGATGTTTCTAAAATTGAATCCAACCAATTAAAAGTATTAAAAGAACCATTTGTTTTAGACGAGGCTCTAAAAGAACTTTTTGAAACACATGCTACTAATTGCATTGTAGATTTTAAACTAGATTTACCCGTTATAAAGACTCCCATAAATTTAATTACAGATAAGGGACGATTTATTCAAATTATGAATAACTTGATAAGCAATGCAAAAAAATTCACGAAGAAAGGAAGCATTGTGATTAGCTATAAAATTAAAGGCGAAAAAAATAAAAAATTCGTTGAATTTATGGTGAAAGATACGGGGATTGGGATTTCAAAAGAGAAGCACCATTTATTATTCAATCCCTTTTCTCAAGCTACCAATACGGACTACAAAAAAGGAAATGGATTAGGTTTGAGTATTTCAAAAGGGTTGGTAGAAATACTTGGGGGGAAAATCTGGTTTGAATCCGAACTTAACAAAGGAGCTTCATTTTATTTTACACTCCCACTTGACTAGTTAAGAAAAAATCTTAACAGCTTCATTGTACGCACTTTCAAAACTCATGGCTCTAATATCAGTCGCTACTTGTTGTTGATTAAAATAAGAGATCAATTGCTCTGTAGGCATGTTTCCTGTCAAATCATCTTTTGCCATTGGACAGCCTCCATATCCTTTAATAGCTCCATCAAATCTGCGACAACCCGCCTTATAAGCGGCATCTACTTTTTCGTGCCAGGTAGTAGGTGTTGTGTGTAAATGTGCACCAAATTCTATATGAGGATATAACGGAATTAAATTTGAAAATAAATACGAGATGGTTTTTCCTTCAGCAACACCAATGGTGTCAGACAAAGATAAAATTTGTATGCCCATGTCAATTAATTTTTCGGTCCAATGTGCCACAATATCAACATTCCAAGGATCTCCGTAAGGATTTCCAAATCCCATAGACAGGTAAGCCACTACTTTTTTGTTTTTCTGACTCGCTAAATTTAATATTTCATCTAAAGATTTTATGGACTCCGCAATTGTTTTATGCGTATTTCTCATTTGAAAAATTTCAGAAATAGAAAATGGATAGCCCAAATAATCTATTTCATCAAACTGTAAAGCATCCTTTGCTCCCCGAACATTCGCAACAATAGCAAGTAGTTTACTCTGCGTTGTACTTAAGTCAAGTTGGTTGAGAACAGCAGCTGTATCACGCATTTGCGGAATGGCTTTGGGAGACACAAAACTTCCAAAATCTATGGTATCAAAGCCTACACGTAATAGGGATGTAATATAACGGACCTTATCTGCAGTTGGAATAAAATGACTTCTAATTCCTTGCATAGCATCACGTGGGCATTCGATAAATTTTACAGTGTTCATAGAAACTCAAAGATACAATTTGAAATCAATTTACCCTTCGAAAATAAGGAAAATTGCCATGGTTGTAAATACCACAATCTGAATCCATTTTATTCGTTTTTGAAACTGATCATTTTCTTTAAAAAACACTGCAAATCTCCCTGCAAAAACAGAAATTATAGTAAAGAGAAACATGGCTTGAACCATAAATATTCCACCTAAGATATAAAACTGCAAGACTGTTGACATGTCCTTGCTAAACAAAAAGCCTGGAAAAAATGCGAGAAAAAACAATGTTACTTTAGGATTCAATACATTCATTATAAATCCTTTTCTCACCAAACTAAACGTTCCTTTTTTGGATGCTAAAACGCCTGTATTCTCCAATACAAGTACCGATTTAGACATGTAGATCTGGTAAGCTAAATACAAGAGGTACAAAGCTCCAAATATTTTGATTAGAAAAAATAAGTGTTCGCTTTGCTGAATGATAGCAGACACACCAAAAGCAACCAAACTTGTATGAACCAAAATGCCCAACACCAAGCCCAAAGCCGTTAAAATACCTTCTTTTTTCCCAAAACTAATGCTTTGTAATAAAACAAAAACGATGTCAGGTCCAGGCATCATGGTCAATAAAACCGATGCGCCTAAAAAAGAAAGAAGTAACTCTAGTTGCATTCAGATTTTAAAATTGCTTTGTTAATTCGTTTCACCAGTCCAGGACCCTCATAAATAAATCCTGTAAAAATTTGGATTAGGTCTGCCCCTGCAGCAATTTTTTCGAGAGCATCCTTCTCTGAATGAATCCCCCCTACTCCAATAATTGGAAAAGCTTTGTTAGATTTTTCAGCTAAATATTTGATAGTTTGCGTGCTTAAATCTTTTACAGGTTTTCCGCTCAAGCCTCCATTACCTATTTCTTCCAAACGGCTTTCACTGGTTTTTAACTGACTTCTATCCATAGATGTATTGGAAGCAATTACACCGTCCAGTTTAGTTTCTGCAATCAATTCAATAATTTCATCCAATTGATTGGTATTCAAATCTGGCGCAATTTTTAGCAATACAGGTCTATATGTATCAAATAGTTGGTTGGCTTGTTGAATCTTATTTAATAAATTTAACAAAAAATCCTTGTCTTGTAATTTTGCCATGCTCCCCACATTTGGACAACTTACATTGACCACAAAATAATCGACATAGGGATGCAAGGTATTAAAGCACGTTGTATAATCAGTTGCATATTGATCTGATGTACTGGAGGTGTTTTTACCGATATTCCCACCTATTAGCACCTTATTATTATTGGCTTTTAATTGTTCAACAGCAGCAGTTACCCCCTCATTATTAAATCCCATACGGTTAATTAATGCGCTATCTTCAGTAAGTCTAAACAATCTATTCTTTGGGTTTCCTTCTTGTGCTTTGGGCGTTACTGTACCAATTTCGACAAATCCAAAACCAAAATTCGCTAATTCGTTGTACAAAGCCCCGTTTTTATCAAAGCCAGCAGCGAGTCCTACAGGATTTTTAAAGGTCAATCCAAATAATTTTCGTTCCAATTTTGGATCCTCTATTAGAAATAATTTTCTAAATACAAAAGCAATACCTGGGATCTTACATAAGATACGGATGCTTGCAAATGTAAAATGATGAATTTTTTCTGGATCAAATAAAAAGAAAAAAGGACGAATTATAACTTTATACATGTTTATATTAGTTTTGGCAAAATTAGAAAAAGCCTTTGACATAACAATCAAAGGCTTTTGAATATTCTTATAAAAGATTTAACCCCTCAATAAGGGCTTCATTTCACAAGACTCTGTCTCTATAAAAAATAGAGTCTTTCGAAAGCATCCCTTGCACCCTTGGGGTGAGGCTGTTGATTTAGCGTAAGATTGCTCCCAAATTCTTTTCGAAAGATTGCATTAATTTTTGCATTATTTTATCGATTTGCTTATCATTTAATGTTTTATTCTCATCTTGAATTACAAAACTCACCGCATATGATTTTTTACCCTCAGGTAACTTATCTCCTTGGTAGACATCAAATAAATCTATATTTTTCAATAATTTACGTTCTGATTGATTGGCTACATTATAGATTTCTGTAAAAGTAATTTTATCTTCTACTAATAAGGACAAATCACGTTTTACCGAAGGGAATTTAGGCAATGCTTCTATTGTAATATTTTTCTTATTTGAAACCTGCATCAAGTTTTTCCAATCAAAATCTGCAAACAATACCTGTTGTTTAATTCCAAATTCTTTAAGTACTCCTTTTCTTACTACACCGAGTTCTACCAATTTAATTTTTCCCAAACTCAATGTAATCCCTTCAGAAAACACATCGTTTTTGGTAGGGCTTGTTTTCAATTTATGAATCCCCAAACGGTTTAACAACGTACTTACAATTCCTTTCAAATAAAAGAAATCAGACACTTTAGAAGGTGACAGCCAGCTGTCTTGAGTTCTATTTCCTGTTACAAACAAGGTTAAATGCTTGGTTTCTGTATAGTTATCATTAAATTTATGGTATGTTTTTCCAAATTCAAAAAACTTAAGCGATGGATTTTTACGGTTGATATTATAAGAAACCGATTCCAAACCACTAAACAGCATCGATTGGCGCATCACGCATAAATCGTTGCTTAAAGGATTTAAAATACGTACATCGTGTTCAGGATTCAGTTGTTCTGACAAATTCACATATGCTGGTTTGGTCAAAGAATTTGCCATAGATTCGTTAAATCCTTGAGCAATTAATTGTTCTGCTAATTTGTTCTCTTGTTTGGTAGGATCAAATTCAGAAAAAGAAATGGATGAATTTAATTTATGTGAGAATTGGATATTATTATATCCATATACACGTAAAATTTCTTCAATCACATCTGCTTCTCTTGTAACATCTACACGAAACGCAGGAATAGTAAGACCTAAACCTCCTTCAGTTTCGCTATTCAACCTAATATCTAATGATGCTAGGATCTTTTTTACTGTTTCTCTGTTAATTTTTTCACCAATCAACCGATCCATTTTTTCATAGGAAAGGAAAACTTGGAAATCCTCAATTTTTTCAGGGTAAATATCCGAAATATCAGAGGTGATTTTTCCTCCCGCAATTTCTAAAATTAACAAGGCTGCTCTTTTTAGTGCATATCTTACAAAATCAGGATCTATTCCACGTTCAAAACGAAAAGATGCATCTGTATTTAAAGCATGCCTTTTGGCTGTTTTACGAACGGCAACTGGATTAAAATAGGCGCTTTCTAAAAAGATAGCTGTTGTATCTTCCGTTACTCCAGAATCCAATCCTCCAAAAACACCCGCAATACATAATGGTTCAGAATTCCCATTACAAATCATTAAATCGTCTTCATGTAAGATACGTTCCACACCATCTAATGTTGTGAATTTAGTACCTGATTCCAATGTTTTTACAAGAATTTTATTTCCTTTAATCTTATTAATTTCAAAGGCGTGTAATGGCTGTCCTAATTCGTGCAATACATAATTAGTTACGTCCACAATATTATTAATAGGAGACAATCCAATGCTTTTTAATCTGTTTTGTAACCATTCCGGAGAATCTTTTACCGTAATATCACTAATAGTTACACCTGCATAGCGTGGTGCCTTAGCATTATCGAGAACATCTACATCAATTTTTAGCGTTCTATCATCTACATTAAAGTTACTTACCGAAGGAGAAATTAATTCCAAAGAAATTCCTTTGTGCATTAATCCTGCACGTAAATCACGTGCGGTACCATAATGACTCATACCATCGGCGCGGTTGGGTGTTAATCCTATTTCAAAAACTTCGTCTATTTCAATATTAAAAACTTCGGCAACAGGAATCCCTGCAACCAAATCTTCATCCAATACCATAATACCGTCATGTCCAGAGCCAAGCCCTAACTCATCTTCGGCACAAATCATCCCAAAGCTTTCTTCGCCTCTTATTTTTCCTTTTTTTATTTTAAATTCCCCTCCTTTATCATCGTACAAAATTGTACCAATAGTTGCAACGGGAACTTTTTGTCCAACAGCTACGTTCGGAGCTCCACAAACAATTTGAATTGGAGTCTCTGCTCCTATATCTACAGTAGTTATTTTTAATTTGTCTGCATTTCCATGCTGTACACATGTCAATACTTCCCCTACTACAATTCCTTTTAAGCTTCCTTTTATAGATTCAACGGTTTCAATTCCTTCCACCTCTAATCCTAAATCGGTTAACAATTGACCTGTTTTCTCCGCTTCCCAATCCACTTTTAAAAACTGCTTCAACCAATTATATGATATCTTCATCTGTATACTGTTGTTTGTTTGTACGTTGCATAAGCATTGATACTTATGCTGTTAATCCTTTTGTTTGATACTTATGATCTCAAATCACAGCTAAGAAAGCCTATTTAACATCAAATGCAGCTGCAAATATAATTATAACCGTATAAAATGTAGGTATAAAAGTGGGTTTTATTCCTAACTTCTATGGATATTTCCCCTACAGTAAATAATTTGGATATTAAACATAGAATAAACAGTCCTATAAATTGTAAATTCTGCCCTTTTTATTTAAGTCTACAACCATAGAATTACACTCTTACATAGCTGAGTAAGAATTATTTATGAATTTTATAGGTTATTATTTTAAGTGCTTCGCAAAAAATCCCATCATTGTTTTGTAGAGTCCAATCCTATTATCTTCATGTCTAAAACCATGTCCCTCGTTGTATTTTACCATATAAGGAACTTCAAAGCCTCTAGCTCTTAGATTTTCAACAATTTGATCCGATTCATTTATATTTACACGAGGATCATTAGCACCTTGAATAACAAACAAAGGCTTCGTGATTTTATCAACATTTAGTGCAGGTGATACTTGTTTCATTATTTTTTGATCTTCTATCGAATTTTCATCATACCATTGTTCATAAACTTGTCCCATAAACGGTTTCCAATAAGGAGGGAAGGATTTAAAAAAGGTGAATAAATTTGAGACTCCTACGTAATCTACCCCACAAACATATAATTCTGGTGTTTTAACGAGACTTCCTAAAGTTGCCAATCCACCATAACTTGCTCCATAGATTGCAATTTTCTCATCGTCTATTATTTCTAGTGTTTTAATAAAAGCAACTCCGTCTTCAATATCGTCTAACATTTTTCTTCCAATTTGCTTGTTTCCTGCAAGGAAGAAATTTTTCCCATACCCTCCAGAACCTCTATAATTAATTTGTAAGGTAGCATAGCCTCTACTCGCAAATAATTGAACTTCTGAATTAAATGTCCAATAATCTCTAATTCCGTAAGGACCTCCATGTGGGTGTACTATTAAGGGTACTTTGGTATATTTTGCATGACTTGGAATTGTTAGGTATCCATAGATAGTCATTCCATCTCTTGTTGTGAATTTAATGGGTTTCATCGCTGCCATATCAACAGGATTTAATGCAGGCATTAAATTGAATACTTCTTTAAATATATCTTTTACTGCATCATATAAAAAATAAATACCATATAACTTATCGTTGCTGACGTAAATCAAAAATTTATCCTCATCGTCTGTTTTATTGACAATCTCAAAATCATAACCTATAAACTCTTTAACAAACTTAGCATGCAATGCTTTGTAGGTATCACTTACGGGGATAATTACCGATTTTTCTCCTGTATAATAATAAAAATCAATTTCATAACCTCTTTTTCGAGAACGACTCAATCCTTTTACATCAAAAGTTTTATTTGAATACATGATTTCAAGAGTCTTTTTTTCCTTAAAATCATAGCGAATTATCTGATCTGTATTGCTGTCAATATTTGAAACAACAAAGGCATCATTTGGATTTTTTGTTGTGTAATCAAAACCTATTATATAAAAGGTGTCTTTCCATGATGTTTGAATTATTTTTTCAAAATCACCTCCGTTTTTAGAACGGTAGTACATTACATATTCTGTTCCGTTTTGTTGTTTTGTATAAGCTCTTAAAAAACCGTCTTTATCAAAGTTATAAGTACTTATCGGGTTTTTGGGGTCTTTATTCTCATATAGTTTAACCAATGCTCCTGTATTTATATTGATTTTATAAGGTTCAAAAATTTGAGGATTTTCTTTATTCAGTTGAATAATCATTGCCTCTTTTTGATCTTTTAAATAATTTAAAATACCTACTTTTACATCTTTATAAGGCGTTAATTCTAGTTGGTTTTTCCCGTCTAAATCCACTGCATATAAATGGTCATTTTCATCTCCTCCCTTGTCTTTTATATAAATAAGCCTATGATTATTTGCCCATCCATAGCCTTTAACTAGGTCATCACCTTCTATAATTACACGTTTACTTTTACCTGTTTCTATATTCTTAACATAAATATGTCTCTTGTTTTTTGCATCCTTTTCTCTATAAGATAAATACTTCCCATTGGGTGAAAACTTAAAATAACTCTGTTTGGGTTTTCTAAAATAATCTTCTACAGAATATTTAAAAGTCCCTGTTTCCTGTGATATCAATTGGTTTAATGCTTCTTCAGAAGAAGGAAGTGACGTGTTTCCTTTTAAACTACTTTTTGCTTCTTGTGCAATACTAAAATTACAGATTGTTACAATGGAAATTATTCCCAAAACTAATTTTTTCATAGTGGTATTATATTTAAAAAAATGTTCTATTATTTGCTGTATTCTTTTTTAAAACCAACGATTCTTTCGTATAACTGTCCTGTCTTATGACTCCACTTTTATCTCTGATTTAAGTACTAATTCGGCATCATTAGGTATGCTATATTCTAGGCAAGATCTCTTTATTTTTACATAACTCTCTGGTGAAATATCTTCCCAATAAGCATCACCTAACAGCTTAAAAAAATAACGTTCATCTATGTGTTTTTGATAAAACTCACGTATTTCGTAGTGGTAGTGATATTTAGTAGTTCCGTTGATACTATCAATATAGGAAGTGTTTATTCTTTTTTCTTTTAGAAAACTAATATAGATGCTGTCTCTACAAAAGACAATATTTTTAGGCTCTCCACTTCCTCCATCCCAATGAATCCTACCTTTACTTATATCAAATTTATATGTAAAACTATGAGTTGTTCCGTAATTGTAATTTGTTAGAGCACCTCTTGAAGTGGTTTCTTTATTTACTTTTTCAACTACTAAAAGGATACCGTTAGGCAGTCTTTTATTGGTTTTGTCAATTTTTTCTACGGTATTATACCTACAAGTCGTAGTTAGAAAACTAAAAATGATGAAGA
This sequence comes from Flavobacteriaceae bacterium, assembly GCA_965224465.1. Lineage (GTDB taxonomy): Bacteria > Bacteroidota > Bacteroidia > Flavobacteriales > Flavobacteriaceae. The sequence goes on from OZ245049.1 coordinate 360,268, forward strand.
AATATATTCCTTTTTTTTTGTTAAAATTACAGGTCATTTATTATATGTAAAACGTCGTGCCTATAGCAAAGGCTAAAATCAAAAGTACTAAACTTTTAAGAAACAAAGAGTTCTGTAACGTTTATTTTAGCGCCCCTGCTAAAACAGCAATATCTTTGGATTTCAGATGTCCTTTATAATATCAAATACATTTCCAAGTGATGGTCTAGAGATAAAAAACTGACTTTCGGAAGTATCCCTCGTACCTTTGAGTTGAGCTTGTTGATTTTAATTCAAAAAACTAACTAATATGACTCCAAAGCGTACTGTTTTTTGCCAAATGTTGATAGGTTGCAGCAATCATTTTATGCGCAGGCTTCACTAGGTTTGGATCTTCGTTGAGTAAATGAATGGCTTCTGCACGTACCTGTATAAGAACATCGGCATCTTTTACAATATCGGCTATTTTTAAATCGAGCACACCGCTTTGTTGTTTTCCCATAAGATTTCCTGGCCCACGAAGTTTGAGATCTACTTCTGCAATTTTAAAGCCATCGGAAGTATCTACCATTGTTTTCAAACGAACTTTAGAATCTGCGGAGAGTTTAAAACCACTCATCAGAATACAAAAACTCTGAGCTGCTCCACGTCCCACCCTTCCACGCAGTTGATGCAGTTGAGACAGACCAAAACGTTCGGAACTTTCAATAATCATAATAGACGCATTGGGAACATTTACACCCACTTCTATCACAGTAGTGGCAACCATTATTTGTGTTTCACCTTTAATAAAACGATTCATTTCATATGCTTTGTCCGCAGGTTTCATTTTCCCATGAACAATGCTAATATTGAATTTTGGCAAAGGAAATTCACGGACAATACTTTCGTAACCATCCATCAAATCTTTATAATCCATGGCTTCCGATTCGTTGATCAATGGATATACAACATATACTTGTCGTCCTTTAGCAATCTCTTCTTTCATAAACTTGAATACACTGAGTCGATTGCTATCATATCTATGTGCTGTCTTTATTTCTTTTCTCCCTGGAGGCAATTCATCAATCACAGAAATGTCTAAATCGCCATACATACTCATTGCCAGTGTTCTAGGAATTGGCGTTGCCGTCATCACTAAAATATGTGGTGGTAAATCATTTTTCTTCCATAATTTGGAGCGTTGTTCCACCCCAAAACGGTGTTGTTCATCAATAATGGCAAACCCAAGGTTTTTAAATTGCACTTTATCTTCCAGTAAGGCGTGCGTTCCAATCAAAATATCCAAAGAACCATCCATTAACGATTCGTGGATCAAACGGCGTTGTTTGACTTTACTAGAGCCCGTTAGCAATTTAACTGTGATAGGCAAATCACCCAACTGTTCTACAATGGAATTGAAATGCTGAATGGCTAATATTTCTGTTGGCGCCATCAATGCAGCTTGAAAGCCATTGTCTATGGCCATTAACATACAGAGCAAGGCAACAATGGTTTTCCCAGACCCCACATCTCCCTGTAAAAGCCGATTCATTTGAGCATTCGAGCCCACGTCTTTTCTAATTTCTTTTAATACACGTTTCTGGGCATTGGTCAAATCAAAAGGCAGACCATGGGTATAAAAATCATTAAAATGAGGGCCAATTTTATCAAAAACATAGCCTTTGACACGTGACTTTCTGACTAGTTTTTTTCGAATGAGTTGCAATTGAATATAAAACAATTCCTCAAAAACCAATCGCTGTTGTGCACGGGTTAATAAATCTTGAGATGTTGGAAAATGAATATTAAATAAAGCATCTGATTTTGACAGTAATCCGTTCTCATTAATTATTTGTTCAGACAACGATTCTCTAAACGTACCTTTAGTTTCTAAAAACAATTGCTGCATCATTTTTACCAATACGCGATTGGTAACACCTCTATTACTCAGTTTTTCGGTGGATGAATAGATAGGTTGCATGGTAATCTGCCCACTTTTTTGATGTACTGATAACAGTTCCATTTCTGGATGCGCCATAGAGAATTTGGTGCCATAAAGCGTTGTTTTACCAAATAACACATAGGGTATATTTATCTTTATATTCTCTTGAATCCATTTTGCAGCTCTAAACCAGACCAATTCTATCGAACCCGTACCATCTGTAAAGACAGCTACCAACCTAGAACCTCGTTTTTGTTTCACTGTTTTGAAACCTATAATTTTACCAACCAACTGAATTTCCGACGAGTTTTGCTGTAAATTCGCGATTTTATAAAACTGAGTTTTATCGATGTATCTATTTGGGAAAAAACTAATTAGATCCCCAAAAGTACGGATACCAAGTTCACTTTTAAGTAAATTAGCACGTACTGGACCTACACCCGTTAGGTACGCAATCGATGTATTGAGGTTATATTGTGGCATTGGTAATAATTAGGTTACGAAGATAGTAAATGCTTGGAATTCTTTACTACCTTTGCAGTTCAAAAAATAATACATGCGATTACATAAGAATTTAGTTATTACTGTGGTGAATTCCTTAAAGTTGATATTTATCGAAGAGGAATATGCGGGGAAGGTAGTAGAAAAAGCGTTAAAAATAAATAAAAAATGGGGTGCACGTGATAGAAAATTCATTGCAGAAACCATTTATGACATCGTTCGATGGAAGCGTTTATACAATGAAATAGCAGGAACTAAGAATCACTTTACCAATGATAACTTATGGAAATTGGTAGCTGTTTGGGCTGTATTACATGATGTTGAATTACCAGAATGGCAACATTTTTACGGAACGCCAGTACGTAGAATCAAAGGAAGATTCATCGAATTGCAAAAAGACCGTGTATTTAAAGAGTCTATTCCAGATTGGATGGATGAAATATGTGTCAAAGAATTAGGAGAGAAAAAATGGGCTAAAGAAATTACTGCTTTGAACCAAAAAGCAAGTGTAATTGTACGTACCAATTCTCTAAAGGTGACTAAAATCGCCTTGCAAAAAGAATTTGAGCTACAAGAAATACATACCAGTTATATCCCAGGAAATACACATGCGTTACAATTGGACAAACGCGCCAATGTTTTTGTAACAGATGCCTTTAAAAAAGGATACTTTGAAGTGCAAGATGCTTCTTCACAATTAGTGGCTCCATACCTGAATGTAAAACCGGGAATGCGTGTGATTGATACCTGTGCAGGTGCCGGAGGAAAAACATTGCATTTGGCAGCATTGATGGAAAATAAAGGGCAAATAATTGCCATGGACATTTATGAGCACAAATTGAGGCAGTTAAAAAAACGTGCCAAACGAAATGGAGCACATAATATTACTACCCGTGCCATTAATACTACCAAAGACATTAAAAAATTCTACAATTCAGCAGATCGTGTATTGATAGATGCTCCTTGTAGTGGTATCGGAGTTTTAAAAAGAAATCCAGACTCTAAATGGAAATTACAACCTGAGTTTTTAGATCAGATCAAAAAAACACAAGCTGAAATTTTACAAAACTATTCAAAAATGTTGAAAGTAGATGGGCAAATGGTCTATGCAACCTGCTCTATTTTACCTTCTGAAAATGAATTACAAATTGGGAAATTCTTATCCGAAAATACTAATTTCGAATTAATTTCTGACCATAAAGTTTCTCCAGCAGCATCTGGTTATGATGGTTTTTATATGGCATTGCTAAAAAGAGTAGAATAATTATGAACATTAAGTGTATCATCGGATGTTTTGCAATGCTTTTAGTAGCTTGTGATGGAGACAGTCCCGAAAGTCCAAAACCTGTTCCTGAGAATAAAAACCCAGGAAATTTTACAGCAGATGTAAAAAACATCACTGTAGACCAAGCTATTGTAACATGGACCAATGCCATAGATCCTGATGGTGACAATGTGACTTACAAAGTAACTCAAGGTGCTGTGACTAGTACCAGTTTAAATGCAAATTCCTATACATTTGCAGGGCTAAAAGATGCTACATCTTATAATGGAAACGTGACTGCTAGTGATGGTAATGGAGGGACAAATAGCACTGATTTTTCGTTTAAAACATTAAAAAAACAAACGAGCAATACTGGAGATTTTGTAATTCCTAATGCATTGAAAGAGTACTATAAAAGCATGGATTTTACAAAAACAAAAACTGCATTGTATGATGATTTAGCTACCTTAACCATTGCCAAACATACAAATATGTTGGAATATGGTGAGCGTCATAACTATTTATACAAAGCAGATAAAGATCCAAGTAACAGTGAAAATGTTCTGTTGATATATTCAGGAGTAAGTACGTATTGGAAAGAATATATGAGTGGTAATAATAGCTACTCACCACAAACTTTTAATACAGAACATGTATATCCTCAATCTAAATTAGGAGACGGGCATGCAAAAGGAGATTTACACCATTTAAGAACCTGCAATGGAAACATCAATGGTAAGAGAAATAACTGGCCATTTACAGATGGGAAAGGGACTTATAAACTTAAAAATAATGCTTGGTACCCTGGAGATGCTTGGAAAGGTGATGTAGCACGCATGATTTTGTACGTAAACTTACGCTATCAAGAGTCTTTAGATGGAGATATTAGTACAGAGGGAATTGACTTGTTTTTAAGATGGAACGTCGAAGATCCTGTATCAGAAATTGAAATACAACGAAACGACTTTATAGCAGCTACGCAAGGAAATAGAAATCCCTTTATTGACAATCCGTATTTGGTAAGTCTTATTTTTGGTGGCAATGCTGCTCAAAATAGATGGGACAAATAGGTTTTCACCAATTAAGAATCCTTCTTGAAATAAATTTTAGTTTCAAAAATATTAAATAAAGCAACGATATATCGTTGCTTTATTTGTTTAGTTTAAGCTCGTTACCCTAATATTTGGACCTCCAAGGCGCTAACTCAACATATAAATGAGTCTTTCGGAAGTATCCCACTTCCCCTCAGTCCAGGCTGATGATTGGTTTTAAGAGTTATACCTATTACATCTTATCATCATACAACTTTGTAAAAACAAATGGTGATTAGATGCCCTAATTATACTTCCTGTTTTATCCATTGCTAAAATAAAGACATCCAGATATTGATGCCTCATACCAATTACAATCCAAAATGATCACTATAAATAGTTTATTCTATGCACGAGCGTTGTTACATAACAGAACGATCGTGAAGGCTATCCATCCTTTTTTAGCCTAACAAAAATAATTCCATTTCTAAACCTTGACTTGGAAATTTAATTGGTATCAGTCTTCTATCGCTATACATTGAGAATTTGTTTGTTAACGCGCAAAAATAAAAGATTCAAAAACACTATTTATAATCTATCTAAATAGTAAAAAAAGTATATATTTGCAAATAAGAACAGTGTTCATTTATGCAAAAAAAGAAAGAAGACATTTACAAATCAATTCTTATCGTAGCAAAAAAAGAATTTTTAACGCGTGGTTATAAAAACACAACTATGCGTATTATTGCCAAACAATCGGATGTTGGTTTAAGTAATATTTATAATTATTTTGAAAACAAAGATTCGATTTTTGTAAAAGTACTCTCTCCATTATTAGAAGTGATAAATACAATTTTTGATGATCATAATAAAGACGAGTGTTTAACATTAGAAGCTTTGGAATCCGAAAAAATTCAAACTCAAAGTATTAAAATGATGGTGGATTTAGTTGAAAATTACCGTGTAGAATTAAAGATTTTATTATTTCATTCTTATGGATCATCTCTAGGAAATTTCAGAGATGAATATGCAAAACGATATACCGAAGTAACATTGGAATATATAGAAAAAATGAAAATAAAGCACCCAGAGATAAACACAAATATTTCACCGTTTTTAATACATACTTTAGGTTCTTGGATGCTAACAATAATAGGAGAGATAATATCTCATAACGAATTATCACATCAAAAAATAGAAAAGTTTATGGCTGACTTTGTCTTATTTGGATCTGCTGGTTGGAAGGAATTATTTAAAAATCGTTAAAAAATTTGAACACATTTGAACAGTGTTCTTTATTGATAAAAAAAACATGAACAAACGCATACAATCAAATTTAAAAGATATTCCAGAAACAATGCTTTGGACTTTGCATAATAGAGCCAAAGAAGCAATGCGTAAAGACGGCATTATTACAGATGAAAAATGTGTAGAAATTTATAAATCGATAGCTTATGATTACGAAAGGAATTTTGGAAAACCAGAGCCTTCACATGCAGTAAGATCTTTATTGTTTGATAAAGAAATCAAACAATTTTTAAAAGAAAACCCAGAAGGAACCATTATTAACCTCGGGGAAGGATTGGAAACCCAACGTTTCAGAATTAAAGAGAATAATGCCTTGTGGTTGAGTATAGATATGCCAGAAGGAATTGCCATTAGAGAGCTTTTTATAGAGCCAACTCAAAGGCATATACATGTACCATTATCTGCATTGGATAGGAAATGGTTTGACTTAGTTCCAAAAAACGAACCTGTTTTTATTACAGCTCAAGGTCTGTTTATGTATTTCTCAGAAAATGAAGTAAAGTCCTTAATTCACGATATGCTGTCAACATTTAATGAAGGTTATTTAATGTTTGATACCATCCCTCTTTGGATTTCAAATATGACCATGAGAAAAAAGGGTTGGCAAAAAACCAAGAACTACATAACTCCAAAAATGCCTTGGGGAATAAATAGAAATAAACTGTATACCTTAAAGGAGTGGTCCGAAAACATTACGAGTATAAAAGAACTATTTTTTGTGTTTCCAAGGGGTTTAAAAAAATGGTTTTGTAAATGCGTCTTAGAGCTACCAATATTAAAAAATTATGCTCCCACAGGAATAAAAATTAAATTTAAAAATAAGGAGTCAATACGTTTAAATAAATTCCCTTTGGACTTCTTACACAAATAATAGGAACGCTTTTTAACATACACGTTTTCTGTTACGGAAGCCCTATAAATAAGCATTGCATTGTTCTCTCTGATAACAATAGATACCACTATAAAATTGACTCCGCTCCTACCCTCTGCCTAGACTCCACGTATAACTGACGGAAATTATTTATGGGGCATATCTTCACAAAAAAAACCTCTATTACGTTGTCTGTTTGTATGAATCGCTATTTTTCTTAGTAGAATTCATGCAAACCAAATTTAAAAAGGGAATGAAATAGTAACTTCTATCCGTATTTAAAGGCAGACAATAACCTCGGAGCAAGCCTATTAGTCATCTAAAAACCTTAATCATTTAGAAAAGCACTGAGGAATTAAACCCACTGGAGGGATTAAAACACAGAGGATATACCCCATATTATACGAACTAAAATCCAAAATCACCGATATAAATAGGTTGTTTTATGTGCTGGCATTATTGAAAAACAGAAATTAATTCTATTTCTAAGCCGTCACTTGGAAATTTAATTGGTGTTAAAGGGTCAAAATGTAAAAAAAAATGAATTCATGCCTGTTTGCACCAGAGAAGGTCTGTTTATTTTTACTTCATTTTTAAAAAAAATTGTATACCTAAAAATATGTATGTATCTTTAACCGTAAAACATACATTTAAAAATAAAACGTGCTTTTTCATCTTAAACATATAACACCTTTCTCCGTAACTTATAGTACCACAGCACGGTACCTATACATTAAACATGATGTTATATTTCTTAGAATTAATGAGCACAGAACCAAATCATGGAATTATTATGATTTAAAATATACACCTACAAACACGATTGCACGTTCAATCGCACATTTTAATTTACAAGGAGAAGAAGTGAACAATGTGACTGTTATAAATAGGTTGTTTTACATGCTGGCGTTGTTAAAAAACAGAATGATAGCTGGGCTATCCATCCATTTACCACCTAGCTAAAACAAAGAATAATTTCATTTCTAAACTGTCACTTGGAAATGTATTTGGTATACGCCCACACCAAAAAAACACTTGAAATTTGTATCTAAAACCAATCCTATGAATAAAACATTTTTTTCTTTATTTCTTTTATTAATGCTCCAACTAAGCTGTATTGCTCAGGAATATTGTGGAATTATACCGCAACCAAATAGCTGTGTCTTTACCAATCAGGGGGATTTTGTTCTTAATTCTAACACACAGATTGTTTACACACAGGCAACAAAAGTTCCGGCAAGAATGTTACAGGAGTTTATAAAATCAGACGTTCAACTAAAAATAGCACGCACACAAAAAAACAAGGACTATAGCATTGTGTTTGAGCAAGACAATACCTTAGACAAAGAATCCTATACATTAGAAACTACTGCGCGTAAAATAACGATTACTGCGTCAGGAGAAGCGGGTTGGTTCTATGGCATTCAAAGTTTGAGACAATTAATTCAAAAATCACTAGAAATCCCTGCAATACTGATTAAGGATCAGCCTCGTTTTTCTTGGAGAGCGTATATGTTGGATGAATCTCGCTATTTTCATGGTGAAGATTTTGTAAAATTAATACTCGACCAGATGGCATTGCTAAAAATGAATGTCTTTCATTGGCATTTGGTAGATGATGCTGGATGGCGGATTGAAATTAAAAAATATCCACGATTGACAACCATCGGCTCAAAAAGGAGAGATTCGGAAATAGAAACTTGGGGAAGTGGAAAGTTTTCAGGAGAACCCCATGAAGGATTTTATACGCAAAAACAAATTAAAAATATTGTAGCCTACGCTGCTGACAGAAATATAACCATCGTACCAGAGTTTGAAATGCCAGGACATTCAAGTGCTGCTATCGCTTCGTATCCATGGCTTGGAACATTGGGCACAGATCTTGAAGTTCCTGTTAAATTTGGAAGACTCTTTGATAATTACGATGTTACAAAACCAGAGGTAATAACTTTTATTCATGATGTTTTAAAGGAAATTTTTGAATTATTCCCTTCTAAAGTAATCCATATTGGAGGCGACGAAGTTGGGTATAAAGTTTGGAGAGATAGTAAAAAAGTGCAACAATATATGCAAGAAAACAATATTGCTACTCCTGCGGATTTACAAATTCAATTTACCAACAATATTTCTCAGTTTATCGAGAATAATGGACGTAGAATGATGGGATGGAACGAAATCATGGGAGTTAATATTCACAAAGGATTTAAAGAAAAAAAAGAAGATCTCGCCGCTGAAACTACACTTGCAAAAAACGTGGTTGTCCACTTTTGGAAAGGCAATGTAGATTTAATGGTTCAAGCAGCCAAAGAGGGTTATGGCATTGTAAATTCGTTACACAGCAATACCTATTTAGATTATAGTTATAAAACCATTTCTCTAAAAAAAGCTTATAATTTTGATCCAATCCCTCCTAATTTAGCAGCAGTATATCATAAAAATGTATATGGACTGGGATGTCAAATGTGGAGCGAGTGGACACCTACCAATGCAGATGTTGAACGCCAAACATTTCCAAGAATTGCCGCATTTGCAGAAGTTGGATGGACAAAAACAAAGAACAAAAATTTTACGAAATTTAGTCTTGCCTTAAAACAATTAGAAAAGCACTGGGCAGCCTGTAACATTAAATTTCACAAAGACAATAACAATAATTAAACCAATATCCTAAAAATGAGAATTGTATATTCACTTATCACTATCCTTTTATTAGTATCCTGCAACAAGGAAACACCTACGCTTACAAAGGAGCAAATCACTGTTATTCCATTGCCTAACTTACTTGAAATAGGTACTGGATCCTTTAAAATAGATAAAAACACCACTATATATACTACAGATAAATCACAGGAGAATGCGGCTCTATTATTAAATAATCTGTTAGAAAAAAGCAGTGGATACACCTTAAAAACATCAAATAACACAAACGCTGACATTCAGTTTAAAGTCTTAGAATCTATCCCGAAAGAAGGGTACAAACTAAGCATTACCCCTACCCAAATTATAATTGAAGCCAATGATGGAGCAGGCTATTTCTATGCCATTCAAACCCTACGTCAACTCCTTCCTTATAGCATAGAAAAAGAAAAAACGACACATACTACATGGGATATACCTTGTGTAAACATCACAGATTCTCCACGATTTAAGTGGCGTGGGATGCACATGGACTTTAGCCGTCACTTTTTTAGTTTAGAAGAAGTGAAATTGTTTTTAGATGATATGGCACTGTATAAATTAAATAAGTTTCACATGCATTTGACGGATGACCAAGGATGGAGAATCGAAATTAAGAAATATCCGTTGCTTACAGAAAAAGGTGCTTGGAGAACTGAAAATGCCAATGATACATTTTGTAATGAACAAGCAAAAACAAACCCTTTATTTATCATCGATCCACAACATTTTAAAGAAAAAGATGGTGTAAAAAAATATGGAGGATTCTTTACTCAAGTTCAAATTAAAGAAATTATTGCTTATGCAGGAGCCTTACATATTGAAGTAATTCCAGAAATAGACATGCCAGGTCATTTTAAAGCTGCTTTGGACAATTACCCCTATTTATCTTGTACAAATAAAGCAGGATGGGGAGAAAAATTTTCTAGACCCGCTTGCTTAGGTAAGCAAGCCTCTTATGACTTTGCGAAAGATATTTTAAGTGAGATTGCTGATTTATTCCCTTCTCAATACATTCATATTGGAGGAGACGAAGTAAACATTCAATCTTGGAAAGAATGTGCTAAATGCCAAGCTTCCATCAAGAAAAATAACTTAAAAAACGAACACGAATTGCAATCATTCTTTAATAAAGACATTGCCCATTTCTTACATTCAAAAGGAAAGAGATTGCTTGGTTGGGATGAGATCGCTGAAGGTGGCTTATCTAATGATGCTACTATTATGTGGTGGCGTAATTGGGCTCCAAAAGCCAGAGATATCACTGTAAATAATGGATCAGATTTAATTATTACTCCAGATTTCGAATACTATTTTGATTTTACTAACGAGTCTACTCCGCTTTCAAAAGTATATAACTATGAACCTGTACCTAGTTATTTTACTCCACAACAAGAAGCACACATTATTGGAATTCAAGCAAATTTATGGTCGGAACGCATCCCTAATTTCAAACGATTGCAATACCAAGCGTTCCCAAGACTACAAGGACTAGCAGAATCTGCTTGGACCTCAAAGACAAACAAGAATTTTGATTATTTTTCTAAACGATTAGAAGCACACTATCCAAGAATGGATGCCTTAAACATCCATTATTACATTCCTTCAGTAGAAGGATTGGCTAATAAAATAGTATTTATAGATACCGCTATTATTAAATTAAAAGCCCTTATAAAAGGGATGGATATATATTATACGCTTGACGGTAGCAGACCCTCCAATACATCTACAAAATATAGTACCCCCTTAAAAATAACAACCAATACCAACATTCAAACTATTGCCTATAAAGGATCTATTTTTAGTGAAATAAAAGCTGCATCCATAGAAAAACAGGACTATACCGGGGCTAAAAATGTACAACCTACTACTGGAAGTCTAAAGAGATGGGGAAATTCACAAAAAGTAACATCTGTAGCGCATATTAATTTTAATACAGAACTAACTCCAACGTTGGTTTCCGAAATTAATTTGTCAGAATTCGAAAATAAAGAACATATCGCTCTTTTGTTTAAAGGTTTTTTTAAAGCAGAAGACGATGGGTTATATGAGTTTTCTACAAAATCTGACGATGGAAGTTTGCTGTATATTGGAGCCAAATTGGTAGTAGATAATGGTGGAAATCATGCAGGAATCCTTAGAAACGGAATGATTGCCCTTAAAAAAGGATGGCATCCTATTATGATTAAATACCATCAAGGTGGTGGCGGAAGTGAATTGGCTGCTTGGTATAAAAGCCCCAAAGGAAAAAAACAATTATTAAAAGGTTCCGTTATTGGATATTAAAAAACAACATCAATGAAAAATATAGTTAAATTTATTGCTATTCTTTGTGTTTTCGTACTAAGTTCCTGTCATAAATCAGCAACAAACACAGTGCAAACCAGGCCCAATATCATCTTATTTATGGTAGATGATATGGGCTGGCAAGATACTTCGGTGCCTTTTTGGACAAAAAAAACAGCTTTTAATAAACGCTACCGCACACCAAATATGGAACGTTTGGCAAGTCAAGGACTCAAACTTACCCAAGCCTACGCAACTCCTATTTGCTCCCCTACCCGTGTGAGCTTAATCTCTGGAATGAATGCTGCGAGACATCGCGTCACTAACTGGACCTTAAAAAGAGGAGAATACATGGTAGCTCCTCCAAAAGGATTGAAAATGCCACTATGGAATTTAAATGGAGCACAACCCACAGATAGCATTGAACTCTCTGTACATATCACCCCTTTTCCTCAAATTCTAAAAGACAATGGCTATCATACGATTCATGTTGGAAAAGCTCATTTCGGAGCCCTTGGAACACCAGGTGCAAATCCATCTAATCTAGGTTTTGAAACCAATATTTCGGGACATGCAGCGGGTGCACCAGGAAGTTATTACGGAAAAGAAAACTTTAAAAAAGTCTTAGGAGAAACTAATATTTGGGATGTTCCAAACCTTGAGAAATACTATGGAAAAGATATTTTTCTAACCGAAGCCTTGACTTTAGAAGCAATAAGCGCTATGGATATCGCTCTAAAAGATAAGAAGCCATTCTATTTATACATGTCTCATTATGCTGTACATACTCCAATTATGGGCGATCCACGTTTTGAACAGCAATACCTAGACAAAGGACTAGACACTATAGAGGCAAAATACGCATCTATGATAGAAGGTATGGACAAAAGTTTGGGAGACATCCTAGATTTTGTGAATCAAAAAGGGATCGCAGACAATACCATTATTCTATTTATGTCAGACAATGGTGGATTGAGTGCTGTGGCAAGAGGAGGTCAAAAACACAGCCATAACAAACCCTTATCTAGCGGAAAAGGCTCTATTCATGAAGGAGGAATACGCGAACCTATGTTGGTAAAATGGCCTGGAGTTACCACAGCAAATGCTGTTAGTGATAGCCGAATTATTATAGAAGATTTTTTTCCTACAATTTTAGAAATGGCGCAGATATCCGATTATAAAACAGTTCAAAAAATAGATGGAAAAAGTTTTACTCCGATTTTAAAAGGCGTAGCATTAAATTTTGATAGGCCTCTATTTTGGCATTATCCAAATAACTGGGGACCAACAGGCCCAGGAATAGGTGCTTTTAGTGCAGTACGATTGGGGAATTACAAATTGATTTACTACCATATAGATCAATCTTATGAGCTATTTGACATTAAAAATGATATTGGTGAAACACGTAATCTAGCAAATACACACCTTAAAATGGTCTCCCAATTATCCAAGGTGCTTGGGGATTATTTACGTAGTGTTGATGCTCAAATGCCCACGAATACAACTACGGGTAAACGTGTTGCATTGCCAGGAAACACCAACTACAGTCCAAAATAACCGATATAAATAGGTTATTTTATGTGCTGGCGTTGTTATAAATTCTAAGGATAGCTATGGGTATCCTTAGAATTTTTGCCTAATTAGAACAAAAAATAATTCCATTTTTAATTACAATCCAAAATGACAGCTATAAATAGGTTGTTTTATGTGCTGGCGTTGTTGAAAAAACAGAACGATTGTAAGCTAGGAAAACTCAAAACAGTCTATCTATTTAGCGGAAGAGCCCCCTCCTGCCTATTGGTTACAACGAATAAAAGCAGGTACTAATAAGCAAAAAAAACGTAGTCACGTAATGGGAAATAGTGCCAACATACTACTGACCAATACTTAACCGGATCTAAAAACGGTACAAACCAATTCCTACGAAAGAGATTGGGAGCAAATGACCTAAAAATAGGTGATATCTATTAAGGTATTTGTCGATAGCCTCTTAATTAAATCTCGCAATCCCCATAGTATCATCTTTTGAGCTGGTAAAGTCAACAGGATGTTCATGCTGGGCGTGGCGCACCGGATTGATGAACATTTAGTTATTGTGTGTAGCCTTTTCTGTTTTTACTCCACTAAATCCAGTTGCACAACCATAGAAATAAGAACTATAATTGAGTTTAAAACCTTCTTTTCTAAATATTTCCATTGCTTTTTCTGCATTTTTGAATTTATCAGTATATTCCCAAAGCATTTTATATTCAATAGGGTTCCCTAAAAATACTTTCCCCAAAATTGGTATAATATTCTTTAAATAAAATCGGTAAAAAAACTTCAAAATCTTATATTTTGGTTCTGAAACTTCTATGAATGAAATTTCTCCATTTGATTTTAAAATTCTGTTAGTCTCATTTGCTAATATTTTTAATTGACTTTCATTAAATGTCTTTAGTCCAAAAGCACAAGTAACAAAATCATTATGATTTGATTGTAATTCATTATTCAAAACATCTTGATTTAGAATAATTGCTTTACCGTTAAACGTATCATTATTTTTCGTTTCAGCATATTTTAACATTCCATCAGAAAAATCAAGTGCAGATATTTTTGCTTTTGGAAACCTTTTTTTTGTTGCTTTCCAAGTTTCTCCCATTCCTGTGAGTAAATCAATTATTTCAACTTCCTTTCCTGTTTTATTAAATGATTTTAAAAAAGTTTTTCTCCAACGTATTGAAAAGCCAAATGATGTTATATAATTCATTCTTTCATATGAACTACTCATACGGTTAAAAATCTTTTTCACATATTCTGGGCTGTAAATATTATTCATTCAGTATAGTTTTCCATTTTTCAGTTTCAGCAAAATCTTTTATAGTCTCATTCCTAACGATTAATAATTTTTTCATATATTTTGTTAAAATTATATAATTAAAAAGTTTTCCGATAATTCCAAAAGGTGATTGAAATTCAAAAATATCTTTCATTATTACAATGTTGTTTTTAACTTCAAAATAGTGGTCGTGTTTTATTAGTTTAAAAATTCCTTTAGTTTGTTCATCTTTAAAATGAAAAGGTCTTTTGTATTGAGTGATTTTTGATGTTAGTTTTTGAGTAATTCCAAAATGAGTGGCTTTCCAAGTTACGAATTCATCTAATCCGATTAGTCTTGATATTTTTCCGTCAATTGCTTTTTCATTCGATTTGGCGATTGAAATTTTGTGTAGATCAATACTTCTTGAAAGGTCAAAACATATTTCTATTTTAGAATTTATTTTGGTTTCAAGTTCGATTTCTGGCATTTAGCATTCAGTTTTTGGTTTACACACAACGCTTTAGCTAAGTGCAGTACGGTATTTAAAAAGGGAAATGACCTTCGATAAAGCACGAGCAAAGCTATTGTTTGTTTTTTTATTTTTCAATCTTTGAAAACCAAATCAATAGATTTGGTTTTCTGTAAATATAAAAGAACCTTTGGAAATAAACAAGGAACCGTATTGACGTTTAGGTTGGGCACTGCGTCCGTTTCGTTTAACAGCTCATAATTGCTCTGTTTCCGATTCCGCAAAGTTTCTCCTTTGTTTTGATGTAAAAACTATTACGTTTCTATTTGAACTTATTTATTCCACAATTTAAAAACACCAGATAAAGCAGTAAAAAAGCCTACGGATGGAAGTATTACTTGTGTTAAATTGATTTTTCCTGTACTGATACCCATTGAAAGATATATCAAACCGATTATAAAAACAATTATTCCAATTATTAGAATTTTCTTACCCGTATCCCTTTCCTTACCTATATAGTTTTTATATTCATTTTCTGTTAATCCATAAAGTCTTTTTAATTCTTTTTTAATAGCGTTTTCATCGTATCCGTCCGACCATCCCCATATTTTTTAGCAGAAAAATAGCTCCTATTTTTGACGCATGAGAAAAAACGAAGAAAAACGAGCCTATATGACAGCTGTTGTTTCCGATTGGAAGTTGAGTGATTTAACCTTGGAAGATTATTGTAAAAGTCATAAAATTACACTTTGTAAATTTAGGTACTGGAATAAGAAATTGACCTCCAAAAATGCCAGTGGATTTTCAAAGGTTGAACTTATTGATGCTCCTATTGAAAACAGCAGAAATTCTATTTTAGATAGTTTTAAAATCGAGTATCCAACAGGTGTAAATTTGGTCATTAACAAAGAGATTACACTTATCGATTTACAAAATTTAATTCATTTGTAATATGCTAAATATTTCAAGTGAACTTGATTTTCATCTGTACCTAGAACCCACAGATATGCGTAAAGGATTTAATGGTTTGTCAGGTGTTATCCGTAATAATTTAGAAGAGGATCCTAGTAATGGAGCTGTTTTTATCTTCATAAATAAACCTCGAAACAAAATAAAACTATTGCATTGGCAAGCAGGTGGATTTGTACTGTATTATAAACGATTGGAACGAGGTACTTTTGAACTTCCGGTGTATGATAATCTGAAAGGAAGTATACAAATGAAATACAGCCAAATGGTGATGCTTCTTGATGGACTGTCTATAAAAAACATCCAACAAAGGAAACGTTATTAATGTCTTTTTACAGGTAAAAAACCTAATAAAACCAGGCTGTTCATGTATATTTTTCGTATATTTAATGTATGGAAAAAGACTTAGAACAGCTATCAAAAAAAGCACTTATAGCCCTATTACAGGAGGCTAATTCTAAGTCAGATTTACTTATCAAAAAGACAAATTCTCTTAGCTCAAAGAATGAGTTACTTAATACAAAGACAAGTTCTCTTAGCGCAAAGAATGAGTTACTTACTATAAAGACAAAAGACGTTACTTTACAAAAGGCTATCCTAGAAGCTCAATATAAAGAATTAGAGACAAAATACGGATATGGACAATTTCAATTAGAGCAATTACGTCGTATGATTTTTGGGACAAAACGTGAGCGTTTTATAATGGCTAATAACCCTTTTCAAATGCAACTCCCTTTCGAAGTTTTAAAAGAGATGCCCCAGGAAGAAGAAGCTCCTGTAAACATTACATATCAACGTAAAAAGGCTAAAAAAAGAACGATTGGAAGTTTAAATCTCCCCAGTCATTTACCTGTTGAAATTATTAATTTAGAGCCTAAAGAGACTATAGAGAACCGAATAAAAATAGGTGAAGAAATTACAGATAAATTAGAACTTGTACCCACAAAGCTATACATAAAACGATATGTCAGACCAAAATACGCCTTAAAAAAGAAAGTACAAGACACATTGATTGACAATGGAAACCCTTTAGGTATTAAGACCGTTATTATGGCTGATTTACCAAGTTTTGCTATTGAAAAATCTGTAGCATCAAACAGCCTGCTAGCACAGCTATTGATTGATAAATTCTTAGATCACTTACCGTATTATCGACAGATAGAACGTTTTAAACGAGAAGGAATCTCTATAAGTTCATCTACAATAAATGGATGGCAAAACAGCTTAGGACACTTACTTAAGCCGCTGTATCAGGCTATGAAAAACACGGTGCTGTCACAAGGATATGTACAGGCCGATGAATCAACTATTCCGGTGCTAGACAAACAGAAAAAAGGAAAAACTCATACTGGATATCATTGGGTGTACTATTCACCCATACAAAAAATGGTATTGTTTGATTATCGTCACTCTAGATCTAAACATGGACCTAGAGAAATGCTTAAAAACTTTAAAGGGTATTTACAAACAGATGGCTACGCTGTATATGATGAATTTGCACTTAAAAAAGATGTCACTTTAGTAGGGTGTATGGCACATGCACGTCGTTATTTTGAGAAAGCACTAGACTATGACAAAGTAAAAGCGAGTCATGCGATGGTACTCATTCAACAATTATATGCCATTGAACGACATTGTAAAAACCAGGAATTTACTCCTGAGCAACGGCATGCTTATCGCCTAGATAAAGCACAACCAATAATGGATACATTTATAAAATGGTTGATCCATAATACCCAAGGAAGCTTACCTAAAAGTTCCTTAGGAAAAGCAATCACTTATACATTAAAACGATGGGACTACTTAAAAGCCTACCTGTATGACGGTACTTTAGAACTAGATAATAACCTGGTAGAAGGATCTATCAGAACATTAGCTATTGGACGTAAAAATTATTTATTTGCAGGTAGCCATGATGCTGCAAAAAATGCTGCCATGTTCTACTCCTTTTTTGGGACTTGTAAAAAACACCAAGTAAACCCCTATAAATGGATGAAAAAAGTACTGGATATAATCCCTGATTACAATGCTCGAAAGCTAAATGAGCTATTTCCACAAAATTTAAACCTCGATCAATAAAATCGAGGATTTTTTATGTATTTTTAATTCCTATACGTACTTCGTCGGACGGATACTTTTCATCAAGCATTTTATCTTTTAGCTGTAATATCATTTTTTCAATCTTCTTATGGGATATAGTATTGGATTCTATCTCTTTTTTTTCTTCTTCTACAATTTTATTTAGGTTTATACCTTGGCTCATTAAGTCATATTGAATACTTTCGATAGATTCTCCCATCTTAAGTCGTTCAATCACTATGGAATTAATTTCCTCGCGTTGATTTTTTTGTTCTTCCATATTTTAAATACTTAAATTTTTCAATTGCAATTTTTGTACACAAATTAAGTTTCAATTTGGTTTTGTTTCTTCAAAGTGTTTTTTCACTCAGACTTTTTTATCTTAGTTGTGCCCAAAGTTTTGTGTATGGTTTGTTGTGTGTTTAAATGTACAAATTTTCAGTTAAGTACAAATTTCATAAAAATCACTTATCTTTGGTTTAGCAAGAAGTAGCAATAAACTATACACTTTGCTACACTAAACACCTACGGTGTAGCTTTCGTTGCGAACCATTAACTTCTGTGTTATTAATTTAAAATTTAAATAACATGAAAAACACAGAAGAAAACAGCCGTATTGCAACAGAAGTAAAGGTAGTAAAAATAGAAGTAGCAAACTTGGTTCGTATTTATGAAAATAGGTTGATAGTTGCTAGTAAATCAGATCAAACTATTCGGAATTATGTGCGTGGGCTCGTAAAACTATATGAATTTCACGATAAAGACCCCAAGGAATTGAATTGGCGTAGCATCAAGCTGTATGTTGCAGAATTGCGATACTACTATCAGGAAATACTAGAAAATGTATCTTTAGCACAGAAAATTCCCTATTCCAAAGAAAAACCAATTTCACCCTTAACTATTAGGCGGGAGGAGTTAAATTGTTGTTTGAAAGCTGTATTAATTATAAGTACAAGGTGATATTTCGCTTGTTGTATTCCTGTGGTATTCGAAGATCTGAACTAGTGCATTTAAAGATACATGATATTGAAACAAAGGATGGGAAAATGTGGATTAGAATTAACAAAGGGAAAGGGTCAAAAGACCGGTATGTTTATATTAACCCAAAAGTATACCACTATTTTAATCGCTAGGTGTTTGTGTGCCGTTTTTAATTTGGCCCATCAATTATTGGTTCAGGATTTAAATTAAATTTATTAGTTTTTTTATCATAAGTAACTATCATGTATCCACCCACTCGTCCAATATTATTCCAAATAATTATTTTTCTTGTTTTTGTATTTACTACTTCTACATTGTCGTATATGATAGTCTTGACATTTCCTGTTTGACTTTCAATTTCAGAAAAGTCAATTGTTTGAAAAATTTTATTGTCTCTCTTCTGAATTATTTTTAAGGAATTCATTTGTGCTCTTCTGTCTTCTTCTAATTTTGAATAGTTCCCTACAAAATAAAAGTCAGATAAGGAATTTGTTTGTAGAATTTCTATGTTTGAATATTCATTTTTGTCTGTTGTGTCTATTAGTTGAGAAACAAAATCTAAGTGTAAGATTAATCTCTTATTTGTAGATAAATTTTTCCAGATTCCTGATATTTTACTTTTCGAAAAGTCAAACTCAAAAATTGCAGAATATTTGTTGTTAGAGATTTCATATAACAATGCTTTATTATTTTTAAAATTAATTTTCCCCTCAAGTCTAATTGGAGTATTGTATTTATCATATTTGTAAACTCCAATAACATTAAAATCTCTTTTTTCCTGTTCTCCAAAATATCCTTGTCTAACTTGAATAGATAGAGTAATTGGATATTTATCTATTGTTCCTTTGAAATTATAACATTCATACCAACCCGCGTAAATTTTTGTAAAGCTAAAGCAGATAAAAAAAAGTAAAATTACGGATGTTTTCTTTGTCATAATGATTGCTGTTTTTTATGGCACACAACGCTTGCGCTATGCCAAGTGGGCTTGTGTTGCGCCTGCGGCAAGCACATTTGGTATAACGACTGTTGTGCATAGTTGTTTTTAAAATGGTGTGAAGCAGGGGACTCGAACCCCTTTAACCCTCAGTCCTAATAAAGTTTAATTTTCGTCAGTTACTAATATTCCAAAGCAAAGGCTCCATTCTTCACACGAGGGTCGCTTCACGAATAATCATTTTCAATTTTTCCATAATTACAGATTTTATCAGTTCTACAAACACTATTGCTAATGCGAAGAATAGAAATTGACTTAGGTCAAATAGATAACTGGTTACTAATTCTACTTTGTTACATAGGCTCTTAAATATCTTTAGAACGGTAAATCTTCCCAATCTACCGTTTCTGTTTCTTCTTTTTTATTTTCTTGTTCTATTGTCTTTTCAATGGTTTCAATAAATTTTATCGAGTTAGTAACATTATTAAATATTAAAACACTTTCAGAGTAATTCAAAATTTGATTGTCGTGAGCAAAACTTCTATTGTTTCTAATGTCATTAAATGCTTCTATGACGTGGATAGAATATTTTAAAATTCTTTCAGTCATTTGAGATTCGATTTTCTCATTTGCCACAATGAACTTTACATATTTACCAAATATTGCATTTAGTGATTCTGCTTTTTTAATTTCAATCTTATGACTTTCACATAATTGACGGATAAATTTCATTACATATGTATGCAATCTATCTAAAGCAACTTCAGGTTCATTTTTATCTATACTTTCTCGGATAGATTTGGCAAGTAAACTAAAGTCTCTATCATCAGAAACTTCCTTAATTACACCAATTTCTTCAATAATTGTATCCTCTAATAATTTTCCTGCTATTTTTTGACACTCGTCAAATAGATTTTGCTCTGGTTGAGTTATTTCTCCATAAGACATAAGTTTTTTGTCCTTCCAATAATCGAGCATTTCAGAGGTTAATTTCCCTACTGTATAGTTTTTTTCTTTATGCCAAATTGCTCTTAGTCTGTTGGCTTTAGAATCTCCAAAATCAGAGTAATTATCTGAATAGAATTCTAAATTCAATGTTTCAAAGACAAAATTACTTAAAGTCCTATTTGAAAAATCAAGTACATAACCGCCTTCCATTTCAAAGAACTTTTCTAATTTCAATTTTTCACTTCTATTTAGGTCTGCCATTCGGTTTTTCTCAATTACGCACAACACCCGTATATCATCAATAAACTTCCAAAACTTGACGTTATTTCCGTTATCTCTATAATAGTTTCGGGTTGTGTGTTGTTTTTTTGTTAAAAGTATTCAAATTTTTTAAATTTTCAAGCGGTCCAACGATTTTTTTATTGTTTATTTCGATGGTCTTGGTGTATATCTCTGTGGTTTTTGGAGAAGCAGGCTTAACACCAATTACAATCCAAAATGACAGATATAAATAGTTTATTTTACGTTCTAGTGTTGTTGAAAAATAGAACTATAACTAAGGCTATCCTTAGATTTTTCGCCTAGCTAAAACAAAAAATAATTTCATTTCTAAACTGTCACTTGGAAATATATTTGGTGTAAGAGGACTTTTTAGATTCAATAAGAAGTTGCTTTATAACCTATTGTTTATGTGTGTAAAAGAGACGCTGTTTGAGTTTTCGTTGGACAAACGACAAAAGATGGAAGCCAAGCCCGGTTTGATAACCATTCTCCATACATGGAATCAAAAAATGCAGTATCACCCACATATTCATTGTATTATTCCCAGCGGAGGTATCAACGAAAAAGGGGAATGGAAAACGTGTAAGGGGCCCGTAATTATGTTGGTTTAGTTCTATGAATGCCAACATATTTACAGGAGCCATAGTGTTTCTTATAGACTACGTTTTTGGTCTAACATAATTAAAACAAGCATATTAAAAGATGTATTTTTCCTTTTTAAGTCCATTTGATTTTTTACAGAGTTGTAGTGTATTTCCGAACGGTATTCTAAAATATGGTTTTTTTACCCCTTGCTATTTTTGCCTTATTTTGATTTGTAAAAAGCTTCTAAAGTCGTTAAAAAAGAAGCTCCTAAAGCTTCTGAACGCTCTGCTGACCATCCTTTTGTTGCATCAGGAAGGTTGTTATTATCTTTAAAAGGCATTTCTAAAGTAAAAGAAAGTGTTTTGAAAAGTTCTCCAATCTGTTTAGAACAAATCGCTAAGTTTGCCTTTTGTGGAAGGTTATCTTCATATTTATATACATCTTGAAATTCAGGAGTTACCGATATCCACTTATTTTTAAACCGAGTTTCTTCGGCTAAAATTTCAGGAGTAATACTTGGAATCCCTTGTAAGCTGGTTACAAAATTATAAGGTATCGCCTCGTCACCATGTACATCTAATAAAAAATCTAAACCTGTTTCTTGCATTTTTTGTTTGCAATAAAAAACCTCTGGTTCGGTAGCCTTGTCAGGATTTTCCCAAACTCGGTTGTAATTTATCCCCAAAGTGTTTACCCGTATGTTCCCCGAAATACTTCCATCAATATTCATGTTCGGAATCAAGTAAAAACAACAGGTTTCTAATAAGCTATCCATCGTAGTATCTTTTGATATGAAACGATCTACAATTCCTTTCATAAACCATTCTGCCATACTTTCCCCTGGATGCTGACGTGCAATTATCCAGATGTTTTTTTTATCCTCGCTCGGTTTTCCAAATTGTAAAAGTTCAATCGGTTTGTTATTTATGGTTTGCCCTAAAACAGTGGTTGTACATAATTTACTTTGACTCGATTTTTCTATTAAATCAAGATGTTGCTGATAGGTAAAAGGCGTGAAATAAGCAAAACTCACTTGTGTTTGCGTAGGTGTGATACTGAAATAAAGTTTGCCATTTTTATATTCGGTATTTTGTAAACGAAACCAATTTTTAGCGTCATAAGAAGCATTGGTATTGTAATTTTCCCAACCATCAGCAAAGGCACTTTCACTTGTGTTATTAATACAGAAATTATAGGTTTCTCCTATAATAGCATTCGTCATTTTAAAATTAAACCATTGAAAATAATGAGAATTCGTGTCTTTACGGATGTTTAATTGTATCGTGTTTTCTTGCTGTGATACTACAATAATATTACCAGCATCTATATTTGTTGTTATTTGCATAAAGTTTTATTAGTTTAATTTTTATTTTTTTATAGATAAAATGAAACCACGTTTACATTCAGGAAGGTAAAACCCTAACAATTTATTGTGGTTATTGCATACGGAAACGTTTAAGCGTAAGCTCAAAACTGGTCTGATATCATCCAATTATCTAAAGCAATTTTTTTATTTTTGGACTGCAGCCAGATTTTACTTTTTGTCAAATCCTCTATATTTACTTTAATATCAAAATACACCTCTTCTTTTGGTGTTTCTATAAAAGTAGTATATTGGTTAAATAATAACTTCTTATCAAACATAATAGCTACCCAACGTCTTTCGTCTTTGTTATTTAATATTTTAATTCTAATTAAAACCGGTAGTGGTTTTGTAATGATTTCTTTTAAAAAATCAGCACTTCTACTATATTGATTCAAATAAAAATCTATGATCTTAATATCTTTAAGTTCGTTAATTTCATTTGGTTTTTGGTTAATTGCAATTCCAAAAGGATATAGGCTTCTAAAACTTAAGATTTCTTCAGGACTTAATTTAGTAACCGTTCCTTTTTCAAGAATTTTAAAATCCCGATTTAAATTTTCAATACTAGTACTATCTAGTGGCGCAATTTGAGAATGGGTTTTAAAAATAGAATCCAGAGTTTGCCCTTCTACAGTATTGAAAGCTACATCAAAATAAGGGGTTAAGTGCGTATAATCAGTATATTCTTTCTTTAATAAGTCTACATGTCCATTGGGTAATATATGAATAAGCATATCACTAATAATGAGTTGTTTTTCATAATTTTCAGCTACTTTTAATTTCTTCTGGTCAATGGGAAAGAGGTCTTTATAAAACTTATTTTCTAAAACGGAATACCATGACAGTTCAAAAGTATCAAAACCAATAGGAATTAACGTGTCTGTGGAATTCGTATAATACCGCTGACTATACATATATTCGTACGGTTCGGTGAAACCTTCTATTTCAGAAACTTTTCTATAATTTTCGTGAAACCTAGCGCAAAAAGAAGCCGTTTTTTTTCTTTTAGAATCTATAAATTTTATACAGTCTATTAGTATCGGAAAATCTTTGTCATGTGCTATTATAATATTACTACTATAATGTTTTCTTTGTGTTTGATATAAGTAATAAGCGCTACTAATAGATAAATACATCGGATAGCCTAACAATATAATCCCCCATATTAATAATTTAATTTTATAGCCTTCTACACTATGAGCAACTTGGCTAAAGCTAAAAGAGCCGTAAGCTATAAAGGCATAAAAAGCAGTAATAGTGAGAAACTTCAGAATCATATCCGTATTTAGACGTATAGCAATATTGCTATTGGAAAAGGACTTCCCTAGCGCATTTGCGTAAACAAACAAATAACAAGTAATAAGCGTTAGAATTATAGCGGAAGTGGTTACTCCTATTGTACCACCAAAATAAGCAGCAGGAAAAAGAAACAACAAACCAATGCCAATCATAATTAGTAACGTAGCAAGGAAATCAGACATAATGGGAAGATTGATTTTTTTCGGATATATTTTAGCGCCTTTAACATATTTACTTAATGGTAGCCAATGGTCTGTATATGAAACGTAGCATATAAAAATACGATAAATTTTAGGTTTATCACAGCACCAAATTTAACAATTTTCGTTTTAATTTTTCACATTTAAATTGATGAATTGTAAATTTTGTAGAATTGTTAATAGATACAGACTTTTGGGTTTAGAACTTAGCCTTTATTATTTATATTGTTGCACTAAACACCTCTGGTGTAGCTTACGTTGCGACCCCTTAACTTCTGTGTTATTCATTAAAAATTTAATAGCATGAAAAACACAGAAGAAAACATCTGGATGTTCATGCTGGGCGCTACGGACCGGATGAACACTTAGTTATTATATGGCATTTTCAATCCATTCAATTGCCTTTGTAAGTGACTCCTCTTGTTCGCATTTTACATCTGGTATTATGGAACCTTTAATTATATTTTTATCCGAGTCACATATAAATGTGTCACTAAAAAATAATACTGTTCCATCTGAATTGATTCCAATTATTTTAAGTCCAG
Source organism: Flavobacteriaceae bacterium (assembly GCA_965224465.1). Lineage (GTDB taxonomy): Bacteria > Bacteroidota > Bacteroidia > Flavobacteriales > Flavobacteriaceae. Next base: position 385,565 of record OZ245049.1, read on the forward strand.
TTGTCATTCCCTGAGATTCCGAACCAAATATTTTAGTGTTTCCTTGAGATTTTAAAACTATTGTAACAAATTCTCCCAGACTTGCTGTCTTAGAGTTTATCAAGACAGCTGTTTTTTTATTTTTATTTTTCAATGTACTATCAAAATCAATGCTTTGAATCGAACCTGAATTTCCTTTAAAATAATGCTGAATTCAAGTCACAAACGCAACTTTTAGTTAAATAATAATTGTTCCATTACAAATATAGGGTTTTGATATTTATGTCTCTTCCTAGGTCTGTTATTTAATTTTGTTTCTACCTCTTTGATTCTTTGATCTGTTAGGTTTGTAAAGTCACTTCCTTTGGCAAAATATTGTCTAATCAAACCATTTAAATTTTCGTTAGATCCTCTTTCCCAAGAGTGATATGGATGCGCAAAAAAGTAATCAATACATAAATTTTCTGCAACCTGCTCATGGCCTGCAAATTCTTTTCCATTATCAGCTGTTATAGTATGTAGATAAGGCTTCCAGTCTTCTAATATTTCATTGATAGCTTTAGTGACAACAACTGCTTCTTTAGAGCTTACTTTTTTCATTTTAAGCATTCCAGAAGCTCTATCATTTACGGTAAGTATGGCTTGATTATGGTTTTTACCTATGATTAAATCGACCTCTAAATCTCCAAATCGATTTCTTTGTTCAACAACTTCAGGGCGTTGTTCTATACTAATACGATTCTTTATAACCCCTCTAGAATCCTTTGATGAGCCACGTTTTCTATATCTCCTTCCCTGTCTGCGAAGGTGTGTATGTAAATCACCATCATTCCTCTTGTCTTCCCTAATATGCTGATATATACGCTCAATAGACACCGTTTCTTTACCTTGTTTTTTTAGGACACCAACTACTTGCTCAGGACTATAATCGTCTCGCAATAACAACTCTATTGCTTGTTGAATATCTTCTGTAAAGCGTTTTCTTTTAGGCTTTTCTTTATGACGTTTAGCATACTTTTTTTGGGCTAATTCATGCTTGTAAACTCCATTTCTTTTGTCTGAATTACGCTTAATCTCTTTGCTAATAACAGACTTGTCTTTTCCTATAGCAGCTGCTATCTCAACCTGTTTATAACCTTGTTTTAACATGCAACAAATTGTGTATCTTTGCGCTTGGGTGATGTGTTTCATACAACTTCTTTTTTCGAGATTTGAGACCGTAAGATACATATCCATCAAGACAAGAAAGGTAGGTTTTCCTACTTTTCTGTTTTGAAAATATAACCATCATAGAATCAAATCGAAAAGTTGCGTTTATTAGTTGAATTTAAGAAGTTATTATTAATGCTTGTCCAATTTAACTCATCTTTTTTGATGGAATTATAATGTATTGACTTAAAAATTTTATCAAAGAATATTTCTTCTTTAGTCTTTTCTTTTTTAGCACAAGAATATAGTAACACCACAAGGATTAAGAATAATATTGGGGTTTTCATATTTATTTTATTGTAATGATATAAAACGCATGTTGGCAAATCGTTATATATTCACTTGCTCTTTTATTCTTCCAATTAGGTATTCAAAATCGGATTTCAAATGCGTTCGATTTTTCTCGATTAGAGTCAGTAATTCAATTTTCGAATTGTCTTCTAATAAAATGAACAATTTACCATTAAAGGTGTCTTTGTAATTATTTATTTCGTAGGTCAAATCTTGAATATCTTGTGTTTCGTATTTTTTCGACTCATTTTTAGATAATAACTCTATTGAATTTGGAGAAAATACTTTTTTATACTTGCTGTTCTTTGATAATTTATAAGCATTCCCTATCATTACAAAACCACTTCCACCGAGAAGTAAAACAATAATTTTAAGTACCTGACTCATAGGTATATCCAATCTATTAATCAAACCAGCAAAGAAAAAAGATAACAGAATAATAAGTGCCCCAACTATATACTTAATCATTACTTTTTTAGTTTTTCCAATTGTTAGCGTTTGAGAATTCTCGTCATAATCGAAAATTAAATGATGTCTTTTAAATTTTAAACCTAACGTGTACAATACTTTTTTATCCATATTTATATTTAATGTTTGCCAACACTCATATAACCATAATAAGAACTAAAACATAATGGTATATCTATTTAGTCTACAGTATTGGGGGTATTATTAATTTACATTTCTAAACAGCGTCATATAATTTTGTTTAGCCTTGTAAATATACACTAAATAAGGATATACGAATGCTTTAATCATTCAATTTATTGATAGCGAGGCTCGCTCGTATTTAGCGTGTAATAAGGGTGATATATACCTTGTGTAACTAGAGGTAAGCAATAAACCTTGGATAGATAACAGTTTTAATAGTCTTAAAAATTATTGGTTTTAATAAGCGTGGTAGATACTGACTTTTCCTAAGAGTGATTTTAAAGATCAGAGCATCGGAATTTTATAAAACAACACTATATATTGAATCATAAAGTTCGTTTGTTAGAACCACGTATACCTTACTTAAAATTAAAAACATCCAACTTTACGTGAATCCATAAAAATATAGCATGTAAAATTCAATCCGATAATAAAAATCTTAAACCAAATAATCGTTGCTGGCTAATAAATCAAACCATACGAAACTATGTGCGTGGACTAGTCAAATTGTATGAGTTTCACAACAAAGCCCCAATGGGAGGCCTTAAAAGAAACACGTCAGCATCATGATTTATCACTACCAGAGGGCTTAGAAATATTACTACAAGCTGAACAGTTAGATCGTGAAAATAGGCGTTTTGAACGCTAAAAACGAAGTGCTAAGTTTTGATATAGTGACAGTATAGAGGAGTTAAACTTTGAAACCTCTAGAGGCTTAAATAAATCACAAGTACCGAGCTTGCAACGGGAAACTACATTAAAAACGGAGAGTCAATACTTATAACAGGCTCCACTGGATGTGGTAAAAGCTTTACAGCATCGGCATTGGGACACAGAGCATGTTCTCAAAGAGTAAAGGTGTTATCCTATAACCTTCAAAAACTACTCACCATTATTAAAATGGCACGTATTGATGAAAGTGTTTTTAAGCTATTGGAGAAAATATCAAAATCTGGATTATTGATACTCGACGATTTTGGAATAACTCATTTAAATAACCAGCAACAAATGGATTTAATGGAACTAATTGAAGATCGATACGGAAAATCATCCACCATAATAGCGAGTCAATTACCCGTGGAAAACTGATATGAAATCATAGGAGAAGCAACCATAGCAGACGCCATTTTGGATCGATTAGTACACCGTTCTCACCGAATAGAATTAAAAGGAAAAAGTCTAAGAAAAAAACTGTAATTTTGTCAGTATCCCATTTTTAAGACCAAAATCTACAGAGGGGTCAACATCACCGGAATGAGGGGTCAACATCATCGGAATATCTACCTAGCTAGAACAAAAAATAATTCTATTTCTAAACCGTCACTTGAAAATGTATTTGGTATTAATACAGCTATCAACAGCAATCAGTAGAGAAAATATTTACTACAAGTTAACACAGAATCTTAGATATTAACTGGACTTTATTCAGACTTAGTTTTTCGTAAATCTTTATACTTACAGTTTTTTGTTCTGTTACACTCAATAACATCACTATCAATATTTTTATATAGGATTTCTAATAATTCTGTTCTTAATTTAAAAGGGCTCCTTTTTTCTGGTAAATCTATATAATTTGCTTCTTTGTCGTTTTTCATAGCGAAAATTAGAACACGTGCTCCTAAATAACCTTTTGTTCGATTTCCTTGAGCATTCTCTAAAAACGGCTTAATGGACAAGCTGTCATTGGTACACTTTATATTGTGTACGTAAAAAATACATTTATTTTTATAGGTATAACTTGTTGTCTTTACTAATAATTCCTTTTCGTTTAAATTAAAAATGTAGCTTATAAAATTAGAACTACTATTAGTTAACTCATCAGAATATTTAGTACCTGTATGTTTTACATCTTTTAATAATTTTAATACGCTTTTAAAATCAATTTTGGTTTGTATTTTTTTTTTGGCTTTTAGATTTTTTGTAACTGTGCTATCAAAAACAACAGTTTTAGTTATTGGTGTTTCTTTATCTATTTTAATAGTCTTTTTACAACAAACTATAAATGTTAAAATAAATAATATTATAAAATAGTTTTTCATAATTATTTCTTTTTATTTCTAAGTTGATAGATTTCTAATTTCATAGGGTATTTATCTCTCCAAGCGTGAACTGTTCCAAAAAATAATTTTCAAGCTGCTTACATATTCTTGGTAATACACCAACCATTTGGTCAATAAATTGAAATTCAAAAGTGTCATCTTTTTTATTTACAATAACTGTAAAAGAATGGTAATCATTATCATAAGAACCAATAAAAACATAATTTCCATTATCGGGACAGTTACTTTTCATATAATCAATAGGACTGTCTTTAAAGCCTTTTAAAGCAGTATCAGTATTTCCGGGTTGCCCACTACTTGTTAAAACTTCCTTATTGTAAATATCTACAACCGTAAATGTTTTTGATGGTTCTGCGTAAGTTGCTGCTATTGTTTTGTTTCTTACACCGTGCGTTGTAGACTCTCCTGCTTTAACAAAATCATTTGGTGTCATTTTATTTGCAGAAGTCAAATGATTTTGGTCTTTTCCGAAATTTAAAACACTAGGACTATCTAAAAGCATATAAATTATAGGTTGTGTAATTTAAACTCTGTCTGCTTGTTTTTTTCTACGTTTTAAAATAGTTCGATTTTCTCTTCATAAGGCTGCTTTAAAAATCGAACTATTTTAAAATGAGCCCCAGCGGCTAGCGTCACGAATTGCTTCCGTTTTTATGTAAATCCAACGTTATTCGATCTTCAAATTTAATATATAATTGTTGAATTGTCAAGCACCAATTATGTAAAGGGTTTGTCCATTTTTTTTCGATATTTTTTGTTGCTAAGTAAACAAGCTTTAATAGTGCCATATCACTGGTAAAAGCCCCTTTTGTTTTAGTTACTTTTCTTACCTGTCTATGAAAACCTTCTACTGCATTTGTTGTGTAAATTATTTTTCTGATAGGTTCTGTATACTGAAAAAACTGAGATAACTCTTCCCAATTACGGTTCCAACTTTCTAAAACTACAGGGTATTTTTCTCCCCATTTTTCTTCTAATTTCAATAACTCCAACTCAGCAATATCCTTATTAACAGCCTTGTAAACAAGCTTTAAATCTCGAATAAATTCTTTTTGGTCTTTGGAAGCTATATACTTTAAAGAATTACGAATTTGATGAACAATACACTTTTGAATTTGTGTTTTAGGAAATACACTCAAGATAGCTTCTGAAAACCCTTTTAAGTTGTCTGTACAGGCAATTAGGATATCCTTAAGCCCTCTGTTATTAAGGTCTGTCAATACTTGAAGCCAAAAATTTGCGCCTTCACTTTCTGAAATATACATTCCTAAAACCTCTTTGATCCCTTCTTTATTTACTCCTAAAACATTGTAAAGTGCTTTGTGTTGTATTTTACCGTCTACTTTTACCTTGTAATGCATAGCGTCAAGCCAAACAATGCAGTACATCTGTTCTATTGGACGACTTTGCCATTGTTTTATATCTGGTATGATCTTATCTGTAATTTGACTTAAAACAGTGTGTGATATATCTGTATCATACATCTCTTTTATATGACCAGAAATATCGCGTAAGCTCATTCCTAGGCCGTATAATCCAATGATCTTATCTGATAAATTATCTGCTAAAATGGTTTGACGCTTTTTTATCAGAACAGGCTCGAAACTACTATTTCTATCCGCTGGCGTGCTTATTTCAAAACTACCAATACTAGTTTTAACAGTCTTTTTGCCCTTTCCATTACGTTTATTCCCTTTAGAACGTTCCTCTTCACTAAGGTGTGATTCCATTTCTGCTTCCAATGCTTTCTCAAGAAATTGTTTCATTAAAGGAGCAAAGGCACCTTCTTTTCCGAATAAACTTTTTCCTGATAATAATTGATCCAATGCCTTTTTTTCAATGTTGGCTAACTCGTCTTTTGTCATGTTTTCTGTTTGAATAAAGTTAATACTTTTTTTTATTCAGACAGAGTTGAGTTTACAGTCCCAGTTATCCTTAAAAACTTGCCATTTACGCCATCTATTCTGTAAACTTTAATGTCTTTAAGGTTATATTTTTCATTTCCATCTAATACAACTTGCCATTCTGGTTTTGCATTTGGGAATTCGTTTAAATTATTGTGTGTTAAATTAAACCCTGTAACCTGATAATTTTCAATGTCTTTTTTTGCAATTCTCTTTACTATTTCTATAGCTTCAGCCCAACATATTTTATAGCCTTTTTCGTAGTCTATTACTTTCGTTATTTTTCCTTGTTCATTGTAATGAGTTTCTTTATTTATTTTAGAATTACCATTTTCATATTTAAATAAACTCCATCTTATTTTATTGTTTTTATACCTTATCCATTTAGAAATATTTATTTTTTTGTTTATATAGACATTTGTCACATCATTATCACCTAGATTCAAATATTCATTTTTATAATTTTCATTATCAAGTAAAATTAAATCACCTTCTTTATTTTTTAGTTGCTTTTGTATGTTCTGATCAAGTACCAACTCCTCTTTAGAAATTTTAAAAACAGGATAATTATAATGGCAAGTATTATTATTAATTAAATATCCTTTAGGAACAGAGGAACAATTAGTAAAAAAAATACTTAATAATAAAATATATAAATATTTCATATTATTTTAATTTAGAATATTGTTGTAATTTTTCCCACTGCCATTTGTAGGTGCGCCTCGTTAACTACTGGCTTAGTGGTGAGTTGTTATTATTCTAGTTGTCCTTAAAAACTTGCCATTTATGCCATCTATTCTGTAAACTTTAATATCTTTAATGTTATATTTTTCATTTCCATCTAATACAACTTGCCATTCTGGTTTTGCATTTGGGAATTCGTTTAAATTATTGTGTGTTAAATTAAACCCTGTAACCTGATACTTTTCAATGTCTTTTTTTGCAATTCTCTTTACTATTTCTATAGCTTCAGCCCAACATATTTTATAGCCTTTTTCGTAGTCTATTACTTTCGTTATTTTTCCTTGTTCATTGTAATCAAATTCTTTGAATATATTTATATAACTATTCAAATATTTAAATTCAACCCATTTTATTTTCCCTAGATGGTCATATCTTATATATTTAGCTATGTTTATTTGTTTATTTGTTTGTTTATTTGTTATGTATTCATCTTTCGAATATCTAAATTCATTTTTAAAATATTTATTATCTGTCGTAACAGTATCTTCTTCCTTTTTTTTCAATTGATAAAGAATTTCGTTATTAAGTGTTAATTCTTCTTTATTAATTTTAAAAATGGGGTAATTATAATGGCAAGTATTATTATTAATTAAATATCCTTTAGGAACAGGGGAACAATTAGTAAAACAAATACTTAACAATAAAATATATAAATATTTCATATTATTTTAATTTAGAATATTGTTGTAATTTTTCCCACTGCCATTTGTAGGTGCGCCTCGTTAACTACTGGCTTAGTGGTGAGTTGTTATTATTCTAGTTGTCCTTAAAAACTTGCCATTTACGCCATCTATTCTGTAAACTTTAATATCTTTAAGGTTATATTTTTCATTTCCATCTAATACAACTTGCCATTCTGGTTTTGCATTTGGGAATTCGTTTAAATTATTGTGTGTTAAATTAAACCCTGTAACCTGATACTTTTCAATGTCTTTTTTAGCAATTCTCTTTACTATTTCTATAGCTTCAGCCCAACATATTTTATAGCCTTTTTCGTAATCTATTACTTTCGTTATTTTTCCTTGTTCATTGTAATGGGTTTCTTTGAAGATAGGTTTTGTGCCATTGATGTAAACAAAACTTACTCTTTTAATTGTTCTGTTTTTTCTATATAAAATCCATTTATCAATGCCTAATTGTTTGCTTGTTTGGTAATTTGCAATACTTCCACTAGATAAAACAGAAAATAGATTTTTATAATTCTCATTGTCTGATATGACAATATCCCCGTTTTCGTCTTTTGATTGTTTTAAAATATTTGGATTAAGGACTAATTCTTCTTTAGTTATTTTAAAAATAGGTTCGTTGTAATGACATGTATTATCATTTGCTAAATATTCTTTAGGAACAGAGAAACAATTAGTAAAACAAATACTTAACAATAAAATATATAAATATTTCATATTATTTTAATTTAGAATATTGTTGTAATTTTTCCCACTGCCATTTGTAGGTGTGTTTTTTATGATTATTATAATCCATATAATTGTCTGTTTTTGCGTCCTTAAATTTATGTATACTTTGAAAGGCATCCCTTAATCCTAAAGCGTGCATTATTTCGTGAATTATATTTTCTGATTTAATGTTTCCTTCAGGGTCTAATACCAAATAGGCGATTCCAGTACCTGCAGGAGATATACCTCCTGCAGCCTTAAAAGATCCCTCTTCTGGAATGTCTTTTTCATTGATACATTTTTGATTGATAAAATAAATAGTTAATTTGTTTGTATCTTTATTGTGTTTATTATTAATATAAGATAAAATGGTGCTTATTTTACTCCTTTCAATATAGTTTCCAATTCTATTGTCAATATTTTTTTTTAGAAAACCATGTTTTTTAAAATTTTCTAAATGTTCACTAATATCGACCATCGTTGGATTATTATTAGTGATATTGATATCAATTAAAGCAGGATTTAAACCTTTTTTAAGGTCTTTTTCTAAATCTAATTTGTTGATTTCTTTACCTAAAGCGAATTCATCTTTTTCATCTCCTTGAATTTCGACAAAACACCATTCAAGGTCAATAGTTTTGGGTTTAGGGTAAAAGATATTAATTGCTCCAACAATTAATTCATCATCCGCTTTTATTAAGATTTGAGCAGAAGTTACATTGTTGTTTTTACAGGTTATTTTTACTTTTTTAGCATCTTTTAAGTTCTTTGGTTCAAAAGTAAAATCGGCATGAGGTTCAAAACTTATAGTTTCATAGTCATCTGCTTTTCCTTTTTTCGTCCAATCAAGTTCCAATTCGACTGTTTGGTCTTTTCTTAAACTTAACCAAGAAGGAATGTATTGCTCTCCTCGTATTTTTTCTGAGAGCGGCTTGTATTCTTTTTTAAGTTTTTCGTAGTCCGATACAACAATTTTTTCTTTAGGGATCCTATCAAAACCGAAAACGCCCCTCATAATATCTTTATTTCTTGCTATAAATTCGATTTTAAAAGGTTTTTTAGTAGCAATTGGCTGTAAATATCTAGTTAATGTTTCTCCGTCTTCAAATGTTATTCTAAAACCTGTTTTTTTCATTTTTTGAGTTCCCATTACTTTTTCACTTTTTGTTTAATCACTTTTAACTCAATCTGTTCTAAATCGTTACTTATTTCGATATTACTAAGGGTATCATTAGGTAGCAAATTACCATTGTACTCAAAATCATACTTAGCATCATCTAAATTAATTGTTATAAAACCTCCTCTACGGTTTTTCGTTTCTATATTTAATAGTATAATATCATTATCTTTATAATCTTGAATTTCTTCATTATCGGAATTCGTTAAATAATACCTTATTATTTCTTTCTCATCATCTCTCTCTAACACCGTTGGTTCAACTTCTATAAAAGGATCTTCAAACACCCAATTTTCTATTTTTTTAACATCTTTTATTTTAACAGCACCACACGTTATCGTTAAATTAATGTGTAAGGGCAAATTGTCTTGATTGTCAAATTCTTCTGTAAGACCTACAATATAGGCTTTATGGAATTCTACTTTGTACAAGGTTTTAAACTCATCTCTGTCATAAAATATTAATTCACCGCTAAAACTAGCATTTGGTGAAAACATATAGTGATACAAATCGCTATCAAACCCAGTAGATTCAAACATTAAATGGAATGGGCTTTTACGCGTTGTGGTCGTAGGGTTTCCCGTAATATCTTTTAGTTTGTATAATACCAATTACAATCCAAAATAACCGATATAAATAGTTTATTTTACGTTCTAGCGTTGTTAAAAAACAGAACGATAGCTATCCTTAGATTTTACGCCTAGCTAGAACAAAAAATTAATTTCATTTCTAAACCGTCACTTGAAAATGTATTTGGTATTAATACAGCTACCAACAGCAATCTGTAGATAAAATATTTACTTCAAGTTAACACAGAATCTTAGATATTAACTGGACTTTATTCATACTTAGTTTTTCGTAAATCTTTATACTTACAGTTTTTTGTTCTGTAACACTCAATAACATCACTATTTATATTTTTATATAAAATTTCTAATAAGCCTTCTTTTAGTTCGAAAAAATTCCAATTTGCTGGAATATCAATATAATTTGCTTCTTTGTCATTTTTCATTGCGAAAATTAGAACACGTATTCCTAAATAACCTTTTGTTCGATTTCCTTGAGCGTTCTCTAAAAACGGCTTAATGGACAAGCTGTCATTTGTACACTTTATATTGTGTACGTAAAAAATACATTTTTTTTTATAGGTATAACTTGTTGTCTTTACTAATAATTCCTTTTCGTTTAAATTAAAAATGTAGCTTATAAAATTAGAACTACTATTAGTTAACTCATCGGAATATTTAGTACCTGTATGTTTTACATCTTTTAATAATTTTAATACGCTTTTAAAATCAATTTTGGTTTGTAATCCTTTTTTTTTTATACGTGTACTATCAGAAACAACAATTTTAATTATTGGAATTTCTTTATTTGTTTTAATAGTTTTTTTAAAACAAACTAAAAATGGTATAATAAATAATATTATAAAATAGTTTTTCATAATTATTTCTTTTTATTTCTAAGTTGATAGATTTCTAATTTCATAGGGTATTTATCTCTCCAAGCGTAAACTGTTCCTAAAAAATAATTTTCAAGCTGCTTACATGTTCTTGGTATTACACCAACTATTTGGTCAATAAATTGAAATTCAAAAGTGTCATCTTTTTTATTTACAATAACTGTAAAAGAATGGTAATCATCGTTATAAGCACCAATAAAAACATAATTGCCATTATCTGGACACTTGCTTTTCATATAATCAATTGGACTGTCTTTAAAGCCTTTTAAAGCAGTATCAGTATTTCCGGGTTGCCCACTACTTGTTAAAACTTCCTTATTGTAAATATCTACTACAGTAAATGTTTTTGATGGTTCTGCGTAAGTAGCTGCTATTGTTTTGTTTCTTACACCGTTAGTTGTAGATTCTCCTGCTTTTTCATAGTCTTTTGGAGTGTCTCTACCTACTATTTGGTCTTTTCCTAAAATTAAACTTGAAGGATTGTCTAAAAGTTTATAAATTATGTGTTTATGTGTATCCGTACAATGATGATAATCAGAGTATTTATTAGCATTTCGCTGTTTATTATAATTTGCTATTGCATACACATTAATTTCTTCAATTTTCTCTTTACTAAACTCCCATTCGTTAAGGGTTTCGTAAACTATTTTCATACACCCACAAAACAAGTTTTCATAATCCCCAGTTGAATACCCCTCTTCATTATCATTAGCTAAAAAACGAATATAGAATGCTACACTTTATTCATGCTAAAACCCTAAATTCTTTTTAGAACATATTTTAAAGAATCTTTTTTTTCGAGAAATAGATTGTTGTTTTTGATATAGAAGTACCATTCTTCTTCGTTTAACCTGATTAAATACTTTTTGTTACTTTCACTTTTTGGATTAGCTAATGTGCTATAGTTGGTATTCGAGTACGTTTTAAAAATATCAGAACCAATGATTTTTTTTTCTAGGATGTCAAAATAAATTTTAGATTCTAGTAAATTGTTACAGGAGTCATATAGATCAAAAGTTTTTTTGAAAAAATAAACATCTCTTTGCAATCGATAATAAAAAAGATCATTAAATATAAAACTCTTTAAATTAGAACAATAATGGATACTATCTTTACTTGTAATAATACTAAATTGATTTTTCCTCTTTACTAAAAAAATAGAATCTTTATTCTGGTAATGATGAGTATTAAATTTGGTTAGATAATAAGTACTGTCATTAATCGCAACTACTCGTAATTTTCTATAATCAAATTTTGAACTATTAGCATAAATCTTTTTTTGTTTCCAATTACTAATATGAATAAATTCGTATGGATAACTTTCGTTATTTCTAATTGAAGTATCATCAAATCCTTTTAAATTTAAATTATAAACAAAGTCGACAGGCATCCAAAAGGAATTGTCTATTGATTTTTTATTATAAACAAAATCGGAGGAGTCCAAACTCATAAAACGGGTGGTTTTAAGAGTGTCTTGTTTTGTTTTTGTGTTTAATTCTTTTTTAAATTGTTGGTCTTTAGATTTTTTTTTTGAATTACAAAAAACTAAAGAAAAGCAAAGTAAAATGATAAAAAATATTTTTTTCATATCTATTTATTTCAATTCCCAATACCATATTTCATCAGCTCCATAGTAACCCGATCCTGTCTGACCGTGGTAAATAACATCTATGTGACTAACACCTCCATCACTTTTATCCCATAAAAAAACAATCCCATTGGCAGAATTTGGATTGAATTCACTAGTGTTTTTAAATTTTTCAGGTATAAAAACATTATTATGTAACCAATCAGCTAAACCTTTGGAGGATCTGGCAAATCCATCTCTTGTTTTGTTTATACTAGGGTAAGAAAACAAATTAAAATTAGAATTAGTTAATCCATAAGAAAGACGAATAGCACATTGATTATAATACTTATCATGATCAATAGTTACATCTTGTCTGTGAGCCCCAACTTTATCGGTAGGGTATTTATGTATTAATTCACCTAAACTTGGAAGTCCTCCTTTATTTTTAAAACTCCAATTAAACTTGTTTTTTTCTTCTTTTAATCTTTCTTTTTCTAATTTTAAACTAAAAAACTTTTTATTTTCAAGGGATTTATACTCACCGTCTGATACAAGTATTGTTCTGTTCTTTTCAAATTCAGAATTTACTTCTCCTAAAAACTCTCCATCTGAATTACTATAAAAATATATTTTTGATTTTATAACAATAGTCTCAACCTTAAAACACCCACAAAACAAGTTATCATAATCCCCAGTTGAATACCCCTCTTCATTATCATTAGCTAAAAAACGAATATAGAATGCTACACTTTCTTCTGTTGTAATATCAACTTCCACTTCTATTTCAGAACCAAATTTAGCTAAAATATTATCACTAAACGTTGTTTCAGATTTTTGCTTAATTTTTGCTGTAACCCCTTTAACTTCTACAAATTTGTCTTTTTCCTGAGATATTTCTATTTCTATATACCCATCGTCGTCTTCCCATTGTTCATCAGGACCTCCTTTTTTAATTAGAAAAGGTATTACTGGTTTTTGTAGTGCGGTTAGTAATGTAGTTATAGTTTCGTTTTTTTTACTGTCGTTAGTTTGGGTTAAGAGGTCTACAAAAACATGTTTATCGTTTTCATCCTTTTCTAAAGGGAGTTTATCTTTTTCAATATTGTATCCTGTCGTATCTCTTAATTCTACTAGAGGTATAAATTCTGTCCATTCTAAGCCTTCTCCTGTGTATGAATTACTAGGGTTTCCTGTTTCACTTACTGTTATGGTTCCCATACTAACTATTTTGTTTTTTAGAGTTTAATTCTATTTTCATAGTATCTGAAGTTATATTAAAACCATTTATTTTATTGTCTTCAAGTAATTGTCCTTGGTGTTCCAGTGGTGCATTAATTGAACTTAAATCTATATCTGTTTGTTTACCTGTCATATCTTGTGTTTTTAGGATTAAAAACACTTTTACACCTTTTTGTATCTTAGACACTCTTTCTCCTTGACTGTCTTGGAAATAGGTTTCTAAGACAGCTCCTTCTCCACTATTTTCTAACACCGTTGGTTCAACTTCTATAAAAGGATCCTCAAACACCCAATTTTCTATTTTTTTAACATCTTTTATTTTAACAGCTCCACACGTTATCGCTAAATTAATGTGTAAGGGCAAATTGTCTTGATTGTCAAATTCTTCTGTAAGACCTACAATATAGGCTTTATGGAATTCTACTTTGTACAAGGTTTTAAACTCATCTCTGTCATAAAATATTAATTCACCGCTAAAACTAGCATTTGGTGAAAACATATAGTGATACAAATCGCTATCAAACCCAGTAGATTCAAACATTAAATGGAATGGGCTTTTACGCGTTGTGGTCGTAGGGTTTCCCGTAATATCTTTTAGTTTGTATAATACCAATTACAATCCAAAATAACCGATATAAATAGTTTATTTTACGTTCTAGCGTTGTTAAAAAACAGAACGATAGCTATCCTTAGATTTTACGCCTAGCTAGAACAAAAAATTAATTTCATTTCTAAACCGTCACTTGAAAATGTATTTGGTATTAATACAGCTACCAACAGCAATCTGCAGATAAAATATTTACTTCAAGTTAACACAGAATCTTAGACATTAACTGGACTTTATTCAGACTTAGTTTTTCGTAAATCTTTATACTTACATTTTTTTGTTCTGTTACACTCAATAACATCACTATCAATATTTTTATATAGGATTTCTAATAATTCTTTTCTTAATTTAAGAGGATTCATTTTTTCTGGTATATCAATAAAATTTGCTTCTTTATCGTTTTTCATAGCGAAAATTAGAACACGATTTTGTGTATAACCTCGTGTAGTTTTCCCAAAGGCGTTTTCTAAAAAAGGCTTTATGCTTATGTCGTTTTTAATGTGTTTTAAATTATGTACATAAAATTTTAAGTTATTTTTGTATTCATAACTGATTGTTTTTATTACAAACTTTCGATTATTAAGTAGAAAAACAGAATCTAAAGTACGTGCTCTATCAAACATCCAATCCTTATTTTTTTTTCCAACATTTTTAACATTTTTAATATTAGATAATAAGTTATTAAAATTTATTGCAGTTTGTAGGTGTTTTTTCTTTATAACTTTTATAGAGTCTAAAGTTAAATTATTAAAAGAAGTATTAGAATTACTCTTATCAAATATAATTTTATTATTTGGTTTGGTTCCTTTACAACTAGACGTCAGTAATAGGATAAATAATACTAAAAAATAACTTTTCATTTTACTTCGTTTTATTTCTTAATTGATACAGTTCTAATTTCATAGGGAAATTAGAAGCGTAATCATCTATATTAATTAAAAATTTTAAATTTTCTAATTTTTCACCTGTATAATATTGAACACCTACCATTTGGTCAATAAATTGAAATTCAAAAGTGTCATCTTTTTTATTTACAATAACTGTAAAAGAATGGAAATCATCGTCATAAGCGCCAATAAAAACATAATTGCCATTATCTGGACACTTGCTTTTCATATAATCAATTGGACTGTTTTTAAAGCCTTTTAAAGCAGTATCAGTATTTCCGGGTTGCCCACTACTTGTTAAAACTTCCTTATTGTAAATATCTACAACAGTAAATGTTTTTGATGGTTCTGCGTAAGTTGCTGCTATTGTTTTGTTTCTTACACCGTTAGTTGTAGATTCTCCTGCTTTAACAAAATCATTTGGTGTCATTCTATTCGCAGAAGGCAAATGATTTTGGTCTTTTCCAAAATTTAAAACACTAGGACTATCTAAAAGCATATAAATTATATGCTTGTGCGTATCTGTACAATGATGATATCTATTTGCATCTCCGCCTCCGCTGTATTTTGCACAATTAGCTCTTGCGTACACTTTAATTTCTTCAATTTTCTCTTTACTAAACTCCCATTCGTTAGGGGTTTCGTAAACTATTTTCATACACCCACAAAACAAGTTTTCATAATCCCCTGTTGAATACCCCTCTTCATTATCATTAGCTAAAAAACGAATATAGAATGCTACACTTTCTTCTGTTGTAATATCCACTTCCACTTCTATTTCAGAACCAAATTTAGCTAAAATCTTATCACTAAACGTTGTTTCAGATTTTTGCTTAATTTTTGCTGTAACCCCTTTAACTTCTACAAATTTGTCTTTTTCCTGAGATATTTCTATTTCTATATACCCATCGTCGTCTTCCCATTGTTCATCAGGACCTCCTTTTTTAATTAGAAAAGGAATTACTGGTTTTTGTAGTGCGGTTACTAATGTAGTTATAGTTTCGTTTTTTTTACTGTCGTTAGTTTGGGTTAAGAGGTCTACAAAAACATGTTTATCGTTTTCATCCTTTTCTAAAGGGAGTTTATCTTTTTCAATATTGTATCCTGTCGTATCTCTTAATTCTACTAGAGGTATAAATTCTGTCCATTCTAAGCCTTCTCCTGTGTATGAATTACTAGGGTTTCCTGTTTCACTTACTGTTATGGTTCCCATACTAACTATTTTGTTTTTTAGAGTTTAATTCTATTTTCATAGTATCTGAAGTTATATTAAAACCATTTATTTTATTGTCTTCAAGTAATTGTCCTTGGTGTTCCAGTGGTGCATTAATTGAACTTAAATCTATATCTGTTTGTTTACCTGTCATATCTTGTGTTTTTAGGATTAAAAACACTTTTACACCTTTTTGTATCTTAGACACTCTTTCTCCTTGACTGTCTTGGAAATAGGTTTCTAAGACAGCTCCTTCTCCACTATTTTCTAACACCGTTGGTTCAACTTCTATAAAAGGATCCTCAAACACCCAATTTTCTATTTTTTTAACATCTTTTATTTTAACAGCTCCACACGTTATCGCTAAATTAATGTGTAAGGGTAAATTGTCTTGATTGTCAAATTCTTCTGTAAGACCTACAATATAGGCTTTATGGAATTCTACTTTGTACAAGGTTTTAAACTCATCTCTGTCATAAAATATTAATTCACCGCTAAAACTAGCATTTGGTGAAAACATATAGTGATACAAATCGCTATCAAACCCAGTAGATTCAAACATTAAATGGAATGGGCTTTTACGCGTTGTGGTCGTAGGGTTTCCCGTAATATCTTTTAGTTTGTATAAGGTGTATTCTGCTCTTAATAACGTTCTTTCTTTTCCATCTATAATGGCGATGCCTTTAAAACTACTCATGGTTTTTCAATTTTTGATTCATCTTTTAATTGGGTACAGCTTTTTTTAAATCCATAACTAGCACCCATAATCTCACAATAGCAATCCCGAACATGATGGTATATCCATATAGTTCACAATACAGGATGGGCTTATTGTTAGGGTGTGCCTATTTTTTTAAACGTAGGTCAAATATATAAAATAATGTTATACGCCGTGTGTTTTTTATAATTAAATCCATCATTTAGGGGGTAATTCCCCTTTGCTCTTCCTAGATATACAAAACAGTCTTTCGGAGGGTACCTCGCATGCCTGAGTAGAGGCTGTTGATTACATGTATCGTACTGTTTATACTGTTATTACAGGAGATTTACGACTCATTTTCTATACGTCTTTTTAAAATCTAACAAACAAAACAATCACAGTTATGGTTTGATACGCTTATTATGCAACGGTTATGAATACATAAAATATGAATTAAAAATAGCATTTTAATCCTTTTACTTTATAAATCCAATTGTAATTATTATTTACGACCGCTACTTAATAAAGCACAATTCACACATTTGTTTAAAACTACTGAGCTAAGTCAATAACCTTAGGGCAAGTTCACGAGAAAAGAAAAAAACCTTAATCATTTAGATGCAAATATCGGAGAATTAAACCCACTGATGGGATTTAAAAAAGGAGGTTTACGTACAATACCAATTACAATCCAAAATAACATATATAAATAGGTTGTTTTGCGTGCTGTCGTTGTTAAAAAACAGAACGATTGTAAGATAGGGAAACTCAAAATAGTCTATCTATTTAGCGGAAGAGGACCTCCTACCTATTGGTTACAACGAATAAAAGCAGGTGCTAATAAGCAAACAAAAAATACAAACGTAGCAACGTAAGGGGAAACGCATGCCAAAACCCTGCTTACCAATACTTATGGAGTGTCTATAAACAGTAAAAACATATCCCACAAAAGAGCGTGAGAGTAAATGACCTAAAAACAGGTGGTACCTATTAAGGTTTTTGTCGAGAGTCTCTTAATTAATTCGCGGAATCCCTATAGTAATATCTTTTGAGCCGGTATAGTCAACAGGATGTTCATGCTGGGCGCTACGCACCGCACGAACACTTAGTTATTAGCTGTAGTACTTGTTATTCATTCAATTCATCTTCAGTTACAATTCTAATATTCCCCGCGAATTTAGCAATAATATTCTTTTTAGTTACAGCTTCAGGAAATGCCATTGCTAACACTTTTTTAGGTCTAGACATTGCTACATAAATTAATCTTTTCTTCTCACTAGGAAAGGTATTGTCAGAATTACAAATGTCTTCAAAAAGTATATTGCTAGCGTGTTTTCTATCGTTAAAGAAAATTAATACTGAATCTAAAGTTTTACCTTTCACTTGGTGAATAGTAGTAATTGGAATGTTAGATTCCGAATACGATTTTTTAAAATGAATGTTAACAGATTCATTTAGTGTTATATCTTTATTGAAAAATTTAGATTTTCTATTTCTTAGATTAAAATTCACGTCATAATGTAAGCCCAATTTTTCTTTCATAAAAATTTGAGTTTGATTTGTCCAATCTGCAACTGTTAATTCAAAACTTGGTAGCTCAATTAGAATCTGAAATAAAAGTGAATTAAAAAGATGGTCTTCTTTTGAATTTCTTTCAATTTCCTTTAACTGATGATAGTCACTTTCTGGATTTAATAACTTTATAGAAATAGTACGTATTTCGTTTATGGAATTTTTGATATCATTACCCTTAAAACGATTTTTTGCCGTAATAATTTCTTTTGGCAACTCAATACCCCAAGGTCTTTCTTCTGTTGTTTTTCCTAATAATTTATTCTTTAATGAGTTTCCTCTAACTACAATATTGTTCTTTTCAAAATTGTTGGTCGAGCAAAGTTCTTCATAGTGTTTAATAATTGATTGAAGATTGTTCTCAGAATATTTATAAATAATAATTGAATTGTCTTTTGTAGGATTGCCAACAGAACTTATTTTTGCGTCATTAGCTTTTCTTAGTATAGAAAAAATGTCAATAATATTTTGAGGTGACCGCCTGTTGTCTGTTAGGTCAAATGAATTCCAACTATCGTCTTCATTATACTTTTTTAAAAATTCATTTGGATTTGCATCTCTCCATTGATAGAGGCTTTGATAAGGGTCGCCAATTAATTCTATGTTTTTTAATCCTTGCTTAGACAATTCTTCAAAGATTGCGTGTTGAATTAAAGAATTATCTTGAGCCTCATCAATTATGATAAAAGGAAACCTTAAAGATAACCATTGACAAATTTTCGGTTTTTTCCTTAAAATATGGAGAGCTATATATGCAGAATCTCCTGTTGAGATTAAGCCTTTAGTAAATTGTGTATTCTTAATTAATTTGCAATAATTTTTAAACTTATCTAGTTCAACTTTATCTGGTGATGGTTGATTACCTTTCACAGAATAACTTCCATCTTGTTCAATTCTAATTTCGCTAGGTGGATATAAATGATAGATACTTCTATTATTTTTTGCTTTATATGCATCAAAGTTTAAAGGTCTTTTTAAACCTTCTTTTGTTTTTCCATTTTTGTCAATGTAATTGATTTTCCACATTTCATCTAGAATATTTGTGTGGTCAAGGATTTTAGGTCTTTTAAACTTTCTATCTAATATATTATAAAAAGGAAGTGTAATAAATTTATTTATAAAACTATCAATAGTGGAAACGTGATTAGGAAAGCTTAAAATTTTCCCGCTCAGTTTTGAATAAGATTCGTTTATTTCATCCTTTGCTGAGTTCGTAAAAGAAAGACAAGCAATACCTGAATATGAATTGACCTCTTTTAATTGCTGTAATTCTATTATTTTTTGTGCAATTGTAGTTGTTTTACCGCTTCCAGGACAGGCGTTTAATATGATTTTACCTCTTGCTTGAAGATATGCCGTTCTTTCTTCATTTAAGTCATAAATCATATTCCTTGTCTTAAATGAGTTAATCCTTCTTGTATGTACGGAGGGATTACGAAAGATACTTTTGCGTTTTCTAAGTTTTCAAGAATATGTATTGAAAAATCTTGAGCAAAGTCAGCTTTTGATGGCAGGGCTTTCCATAGCAAAATTCCTACTTTACGTTTTTCAGAATCAGACATAATATCATTATCAAATTTTTGAGTGTATTTAATGATTTTATCAATTTTATCTAAATAATTTTGATTGACATAGTTAAAAAGAAAGTTGTCAAGTAGTTCTGTGCGATTATCCTTAATGTTGTGAATGGCCAATTCATACTCTAAAGTTTTATAAGAGTGTAATATCTTTATGTTATCAGCATTATTTGCAACAGAATTTAGATTAGCAATTCTTGTTACCGCAGTTCCATTTTGAATGTTATAGTCTAATTCATCTAATATAGAATAATCTGTTTCTAGTAATTTATTAAAACTATAGATTGATTTTTTAGAATCCGTAAATCGGTCGTCATCTGTTAGGACTGTAATGGGCTTGTTAATTCTTTTGCTTTCTTCTTGGTTGTTGAATAGATATAAAAAAGGATAGAATGACGTACCTTTTACATTTACGACTTCAACTCTATAATCTTCAAGTTGATAATCGTCTAAGCTTGTAAAAGATGAAAGTAAAAGTTCTTCTGAAATTCCTTCTACAAACAATACTGATTTTGCGTAAAAAAGTTGAGACTTTGTTACGTCAATATAACGCTCAAGTTTTTTTTGACTTAATTGATAATCAATGTCTCTTAATGGAATATTCTTAGTTGTATCTTGAATTATATTTTCAGCTATTCTATTTTGAAATTGATGTTCTAGTTTATAAGCTTTTTTATTATCTAATAAAATTAGATTTTTTAAGGGTACTTTTGAAGTTAGAGTAGGAGAATGGGTAGTTATGAATAACTGACTATTATCTGAAGTGTTAGCACTTGTAAGAAAGTTATATAAACTTAACTGAAGTTGTGGATGCAAATGAGCTTCAGGTTCTTCAATTAAAAGGGCGTAATGAGGAATTTCGTTATCTTCAATTTGTTCTTTAACATCACCCAATACTATTGCAATGTAAATGAGATTATTTAAACCTAAGCTATTTTGCCATAAATGGAATCCTTCTTCATTTAAAGTTTCTCTGTTATGAGGTAAAAAAGGTTTTATTGCATTGACAATATATTCTGTTTTTGATTCTTCTATTCTAAGACCAATTTTGTTGTCTAGAAATTTCTTAAAAATCCCTTCTAAATTTTGGTTTACACCATCTCTAGTACTTATGACTTCATCTCTTTCAAGTAGCTGAGAATTTGCATCTTTCATTATTTGTTCAATCTTAGCTTCCGTTTCATTTCTTTTCACGAATCTTTTGATTACTCTTCCCAAAACATTTCCTCGAGTACTTAATAAATCACGAGTACTATCTCTTAAAGCTCCTAAATAATAATGTTGAAATAATTCAAATGTTTTGTAGTCTGCTTTTTGACCATCAATATCTCCCGTATTGTATGAAAATTGAGGATATTTTCCGTCTTTCTCCTCATAACTGATTGTTATTTTAGCATAATCTTCTGCCGTGTCATCTGGGTCGATTACCATATATTCATAAAAAGCTCCTTTCTGCGAAATTGTAAGTCCTTTAAAAATATATGTTATTGTAATTAGTGTGGCTTTTTCAATATGGATTCCAGAGTCAGTTGTCACTTTTTTTTGGTAAAAATCATCTGATGATACTGATATTTCTCTTATCGGTTCACCAATATTGTATAGTAATCTTATTGCATCAATTATGGCAGATTTACAACTTCCATTTTCTCCAATAATTATATTGATATTAGGGTCAAACTCTGTTTCTATAATTTCAACTCCTTTGTAATTTTCTACTTTAATATATGATAAGTACATTCTTTCGTTTTTGGAGGTTGATTTGGTATTACAGCTAACACCCGTATATCATCAATAAACTTCCAAAACTTGACGTTATTTCCGTTATGTCTATAATAGTTTCGGGGTATGTGTTGTTTTTTTGTTAAATGTATTCAAATTTCATGAATTTTCAAGCGGTTCGCGATTTTTTTTATTGTTAATTTCAATGGTCTTGGTGTCTATCTCTGTGGTTTCTGGAGAGGCATGGTCTAATAAATTACAATCCAAAATAACATATATAAATAGGTTGTTTTACATTCTAGCGTTGTTAAAAAAACAGAGCAATAGCTATCTATCCTTCCATTTTTTTACCTAACTATTACAAAAAATAATCACATTTCTAAACCGTCACTTGGAAATGTATTGGGTATAAGATTTAAAGAATTATATCCATCTTTATTCTAAAATCATATCATTAGAAGCTTTAAATGGTAGAAGTCCTATCCCCAATAAAAACGCTGTATCGTTATAACAAACGATACAGCGTTTTTTAAGCCCTCTATTTTATTGAATACTATGCGTTGAACAATACACTATTATTCTTTAAGTCTCACTCTATTTTTAAATACTTCGACATCGTTGATATACACCTTTACATAATATCTTTTCTTAGGTAAATAGGACAAATCAAAATTCAAATCTCCCTTGCTAAACATATAATACGTATGTGTCTGGACTATAAGTACTTCATCATCCTGAGCTACAATAGTTACTTTTACAGTTGCAGGAGTATTGGAAAAATAACTAAGTGTAATGGGCCCATCAGTACGTGAAGGATATAAAGCAATCGAAGGTGTGTTGTCTAAATCATAGTCCAAATTTGGGTGTACATAAAAAGGATACTTAATAACGCTCCCAAAGTCAGAATAAAAATGTTTGATTGCCTTGGCCTGTAAATCTATTATTTTTAATTCGCCCCTTCCCGCTTTTTTATTGTACCAAAATTCAAGGCCATCATTTCCATGATCTATCATTTCAAATGCATAACTCCCTTGTTTTAACGTGATGGTATCTAAATATACTGTATTTGGTTTTAAAGCCAAAGAGTCGTTTTGAAACAATACCTTTCCTTCACTCGTTTTAATGGTGTACCTATTTTGTTGCGGTTCTGCATTTGTTTTAAAATACACCACAAATTGTTTGGGTAAAATAGCAGGTCTTAGATACGTTGATGACAGGTAGTTATCATTTTTAAAAGCATCCAATTTACCGTTTGGTCTATAAATCTTAACTTGAAATTCCGCTTCTTTCTTCGTCGAAAATATATGTATTGGCAATTCAATGAACGCTGATTCCCCAAAAGCAATACTTCCTTTCCAAACAAACAACTCTTGTTTTTCACCTTCCAGTCCATAACGTACTTTAAATTTTTTCAGAAGCTTTTTACCGTTGTTTTTTACTTTTATAATTGGAAAACCTGCTGTCGGATTGTTTCTACTATATATCAATCGTGTTGTTGGATTCAGAATATCCACTAGTGTGATATCATTTTTTGCATTTATAGCACCGTATTCGATCACGTATGTTGTTAATAGTTCTTTTGCGCTTGGCTTCTCTGTTTTATAGGGCTCCATATTCAAATCAACCGAGTACAAGTCCCCTCCTTTGGTATCCAACAGCACTTCATCAGGTTGTAACAAATATCCAGGGCACCAATTCGCACGGTCAAAAATCCAAGTTCCTGCTTGCGGATACAAAGGATTCTCACCACAACTTTTCCAAACACTTTTATGGGCTACAATATTTCCATTAAAAAGTATATCCCGGTATTTACTACAAAACTCACCACAGCCATTGGCATCCATACCATGCCCGGTTTGATACACTTTAATTTTTGAGAATACTGTTTTACTTGTAGCCGTAAAAGACATTGGTTTTAAATAATTTTCTATCGGGTCTTTTTCGTCACCATACGCATAGTTACCATCATACACTTTATGAATCGCCAAAGGATCGGCTACTGGATTTCCGTATGTAATTTCAAAATCCACCGTTACTTTCCACCCACGTTTCTTATTATCTTCATAGCCCGTATGGATATAATCTATCACAACTTGATCTCTCAAAATCTGACTAAAATCAGTCACATCAACGTTCCATTGAAACATCCAATCATTTTGAAACCTACCACCATAAGGCGTTAGCATTCTCGCTATTTCATACACTTCACCCCCATGGACTGATTGTGCCTTAATATGATCCACATAATCCCAGTCTGCACATCGCATTTTATCAGGACATTCAAAGGTTAAGTTTAAGATAATACGTCTAATCTCTTTGTTTTTAGCAGGAAACTGAACCGTTCTTTTATAACTATTAAAGCCCTTGGATGGATTGGTTACAATGGTCTCTCCCTGATGAGAAATCACATGTGTTATTTGTTGAGATTTCATGGAGAAATTCAGTAAGAGCATCACTATCAAAGTACTGTAAAATGTTTTCATAATATAAGCTGTCTTTTTAATCTTTTCAAAAATAGCGATACGGAGCAACATTCAAATTAAATTTTCGACCAAAGTAACTTCTACCCTGTTATTGGCATCATTTTTAACGTCGATACTTTTTAATTAACATTGAATATTCTATTTTAGCATTTAAACAAAAAAAGATGCATAAACTTATACTCATCCTTTCTCTGCTTATTTATACACAGACCAATGCTCAAAACAATCCAAGTAAAATCGCTTTTCTTGAAAAATGGGAGCATTCGAAGGTCTATCTGATTCAAATTGCAGAAGCAATGCCAGAGAAAGCGTACGATTACGCTCCAACAGAACGTCAAATGACATTTAAAGAACAGCTTATTCATATCACAAAAAACATGGATTGGTTGACCAGTAGCTATTTTACAGCAGAAAAAATGATTCCCATCAGTACATCTGCGAATAAAAATGAAGTAATTGCCTATTTAAAAACCTCTTTTGACCATGTAAAAAAAGCGATTGAAGCAACAAATTCAGACGAGTTCACAGAAAAAATTGATTTTTTTGCTGGGGCAAAAAATAAATTACAAATTCTAAATTTATTAGAAGACCATGTAAGTCATCATCGTGGACAACTGATTGTGTATTTAAATTTAAAAAACATAATTCCACCAAAATATATTGGTTGGTAATCATCTCTATTATTTTTAACCCAAGCTATAGTGCTCTCTTTTAAAATGAACAAAAAAACACTCAACATAGGCATTCTAGCGCATGTTAATGCAGGAAAAACAACCATTACAGAACAATTATTGTTTCAATCTGGCGCTATTAAAACACTTGGAAATGTAGACAAAGGATCTACAGTAACAGATTCTCTAGATTTAGAAAAACAACGGGGAATTACCATCCAAAATACCTGTGTAAGTATGGAGTGGAAAAACCATCTTATCAATATTATTGACACCCCAGGCCATGCCGATTTTTCTGGTGAAGTAGACAAAGTTATTGAGGTACTAGATGGCATTGTATTGGTTATTTCTGCAGTGGATGGAATTCAAGCAAACACCTTAAATTTATGGGAGAGTTTGAACGAATTAAAAATCCCTGTCGTTATATTTATCAATAAAATTGACAGGGCTGGAGCTGATCCGTCAGGCGTGTTCAACGAGTTAGAAAAAGAATTAAACATCAAAGGTTTTTGTATTAATTACCCTAAGGATGCGAGCACTTTATATCCTTTTTCAAAAATGAATTCTAGTGAGGAATCCATCGCCAAAAGCTATGAAAATTTGGCGGAATTAGACGATGAAATATTTGAGATGTTTTTAGAAGAAACATTGACGTATTCACCAGAAATTGAAGAGAAAATACAACGTTTTATAAATACACAACAATTAGTCGCTATTCATTTCGGAGTCGCAAAACAAGGAATTGGAATCACAGACTTAGCCAATTCTATTTGCCGTATAACACCACGCCCACTTTTAGATAGCAACGTAATTAATGCTAAAATTTTTAAAATTGAACACCATCCAAAACATGGAAAATTGGCGCATATTAAAATGTATTCTGGCAGCTTAAAAGCAAAGGATTCCATTTATATTCAACGCTTAGACAAAACTTTAAAAGTGAATCAATTGATGCAAAGTGCTACAGGGAAATTGGAAAATATCCCTAAAATTACTTGCAACCAAATTGGCATAATTGCCGTTTCCGAAGCTATTATAACAGGAGATGTGATTGGAAATGAATTGAAAACAGGATCTAGCATTCCTAAAAACAAATCAGTTTTATCTGTTCAGATTGATGCTGTTAATAAAAATGAATACCAAGCATTGGCAAAGGCATTGCAACAATTAGCTATTGAAAATCCAGCATTAAACTTTGTTTGGAACAAAATAGATAAAGAATTTTATGTGGCTATTTTAGGCCCCATGCACTCGGAAGTATTACAGGATAGCCTTACACATCGTTTTAAAATAGAGGTAACCATAAACCCGCCAAAAATTATTTATAAGGAAACACCCAAAACTACAGCAGAAGGCTATGTTCGCTATTGGATGCCAAAACCATGTTGGGCAATCATGACCTTTAAAATAAGCCCTGGAGCATTGAATTCTGGCGTTGTTTACACCTCCTCAGTAGGCGTAAACGACATTTGTCAAAAATATCAAAACGAAATAAAAAGAGCCATTCCTTGGGGTTTAAAGCAAGGAGTAAAAGGATGGGAAGTCACAGATATTATTATAGAATTGATACAAGGAGAAGACCATACCGTGCATTCCAATCCAGGTGATTTTTTATTAGCGACCCCTATGGGAATTCTTCGAGGAATAGAAAAAGCAGCTACCCAATTATTAGAACCGTATTTTAATTTTGAAATAAAAGCAACTCAAGACTTATTAGGAATTATACAAAGTAGTTTGGTGAAAATGACAGCAACAATTGGGGCACCCTATTTTGAGGGGGACATTTTTCACTTAAAAGGGACTGTAACCGTTGCAAAATCCTTGGAATACCCTATTGTATTTAATACGCTTACGGGAGGAAAAGGCCGCTTAAAATTAAAATTCGGAGGCTATCAACCTTGCGAAATGAGTCCCGATAAATTACGAAAACACATAGGAGTTAACCCTTTGGATGAAGCACAATGGATACTACACAATAGAGGAGCTTTTAAAGCAGATGACAGATTGAGCTAACTATCAATAAATGAGGTAACAAATTGAATTTAACACGTTTAATAAACATGTTCAAACATCTATTAACCAATAATTAACGTTTATTTTAACTATTTATGCATTATAATTTTAAATTATTTTGTAAATTTGCTTGAATTATGAGCATAAGTACAAAAAAAATAACATCCATTTTAATGACATTCGTCGTATTATTTTCTACGATGTCATTTACTATTAGTGAGCACTATTGTGGTGATCAATTAATGGATACTTCTTATTTTTTTACGGCTGATTCTTGTGATATGATGGATATGAAAACTGCCATTCCTTCTGATCGATGTCAAATTGGAACCAAAGATTGTTGTTCCAATCACACCGAGTTTATTCAAGGCAGTTCTGAACTTAATCCCTTAGCTTCTTCTTTAAATTTTGAACAACAGGTATTTCTTACCTCTTTTGTATTCACGTACATTAATTTGTTTCAAGGATTAGAGAAAAACACCATCCCTTTTAAAAACTACACAGCACCACTCATTGTCAAAGACATACACGTGGTAGACAGTGTTTTCTTAATTTGATTTTATGTACTATTTAAGAGCCCCCTTCCCAATTAATTTGGCAAAGGGTATCTTTGTTTTGCATCATTTTATGCAAAAAAATGTTATTTCATTCATTTTTTAGTAAAATCATTTTCACATGCTCAATAAAAGCATTAAATTTTTAATTGAAAATAAATTAGTCGCTGTATTATTAGTCGCACTATTTATTGGTTGGGGAGTTTCCAATGCTCCTTTTGATTGGGAAACAGGAAGTTTCCCTCGCAACCCTGTTGGCGTAGATGCCATTCCAGATATTGGAGAAAATCAACAAATTGTATTTACAAAATGGGCAGGACGATCTCCGCAAGATATTGAAGATCAAATCACCTACCCTTTAACCACGTCCCTACTTGGAATTCCAGGAGTAAAAACCATCCGAAGTTCTTCCATGTTTGGGTTTTCAAGTATTTATATCATATTTGAAGAAGACATAGAATTTTATTGGAGTCGGTCCAGAATTTTAGAAAAATTAAATTCTTTACCCAGTAACTTGTTGCCATCCGAAGTAAAACCAGCACTTGGTCCCGATGCTACAGGATTGGGTCAAGTATATTGGTATACCTTAGAAGGACGCGATAAAAACGGTGAAGTTACAGGAGGGTGGGACTTACATGAGCTAAGAAGCATTCAAGATTTTTATGTAAAATATGGACTGTCCTCTGCTTCAGGAGTTTCGGAAGTTGCTTCTATTGGAGGTTTTGTACAAGAATACCAAATAGACATCAATCCAGATTTATTAAAAGAGTACAAAATATCCTTACAAGAAGTAGTCGCAGCTGTAAAAAACAGCAATAAGGACATCGGTGCAAAAACTACAGAAATCAACCAAGTAGAATACTTGGTTCGAGGTTTGGGCTATGTTAAATCGGTAGAAGACATTGAAAATGCTGTTGTGAAATCAACAAATTTTACTTCTATTTTAATTCGTGATATCGCTACAGTTTCTTTAGGCCCCGCAATCCGAAGAGGATTATTGGATAAAGAAGGAGCCGAAGTTGTAGGAGGTGTTGTTGTTGCTAGATATGGCGCCAATCCAATGGAGGTAATTAATAATGTAAAAAAACAGATTGCGCAGATTAGTGCGGGCTTGCCCTCCAAAGTATTAAAAGATGGACGCACATCTCAATTGACAATCGTTCCTTTTTATGACAGATCGGAATTGATCAACGAAACTTTGGAAACCTTGGACGAAGCCTTGACGCTAGAAATACTAATTACCATATTGGTAATCATTGTTATGGTGTTTAATTTACGTGCTTCTGTCTTAATATCTGGCTTGTTACCAATTGCAGTATTGATGGTGTTTATTGCTATGAAAATAGCCAATGTTGATGCTAATATTGTTGCCCTTTCCGGAATAGCCATTGCCATTGGAACGATGGTGGATGTTGGAGTGATACTCTCCGAAAACATCATTCGTCACATGGAAGAGGACAGGCATAAAACACCTGTAAATGAGATTGTTTATAAGGCAACAACAGAAGTTTCTGGAGCAATAATAACTGCTGTGATGACAACCATTATTAGCTTTGTTCCTGTATTTACCATGATTGGTTCTGAGGGGAAATTATTTCGACCTCTCGCATTTACAAAAACAGCAGCTCTGACCTCCTCTCTTATTGTTGCATTGTTCTTGATCCCTCCTTTTGCAGCGTGGCTATTTGCTTGGAAGCCGCCCGTAAAAAAGGGGAAATACGTCCTGAGTATCTTATTGATAATTGCAGGTATTTTCGGTATATTTAAAGGCTATTATATTGCATTGATTCTTATTGGATTTGGTATTTCAAGTTTCTTAAAAGTAAAAGAATTACTTACAGAAGAGCGTGCCAATTATATAAATATTGCCATATCCATAGTCGCTATTTTAGGTTTGTTAAGTACCACTTGGAGACCCTTAGGTGTAGACCATTCTATTTTTACCAACCTAATTTTTGTGTCGGTTATCTGTTTTGGAATCTTAGGTGTTTTTACTTTATTTAGAAAATTCTATGTACGTATTTTAAATTGGGCATTGCAGAACAAGATACTATTTTTAAGTGCCCCTGTACTGATTGTAATATTAGGATTGAATGTTTGGCGAAACACGGGTAAAGAATTTATGCCTTCGTTAAATGAGGGATCCTTTCTATTGATGCCTACTTCAATGCCGCATGCGGGTGTTACAGAAAACTTACGTGTATTAAAACAATTGGACATGGCAGTCGCTACCATTCCAGAGGTGAGAACCGTAGTTGGAAAAGCAGGACGTATAGAAAGCGCCTTGGATCCTGCTCCCCTATCCATGTACGAGAACATTATCAATTACAAATCTGAATACAAAATGAATGCGCATCGCAAACGTTTAAAATTCAAGGTAAATAATGATGGACTTTTTGAAACAAAAACAGGAAAATTTATTAGCGCTGGAACAAAGATAGAAACGAGGCAATTAATAGAGGATGATGATGGAGACTATTATAGAAACTGGAGAACACACATAAAATCTGCTGATGATATATGGAAGGAAATTGTAAAGGTTACAAAACTTCCAGGTGTTACTTCTGCGCCTAAATTACAGCCTATCGAAACACGTTTGGTGATGCTACAAACAGGAATGAGAGCCCCAATGGGAATCAAAGTAAAAGGATCAGATTTAAGGCAAATTGAAGCATTTGGATTGAAATTAGAAACCATTCTAAAACAAGTGCCTGGTGTTAAAAAAGAAGCTGTTTTTGCAGATAGAATTGTCGGAAAACCCTATTTACTAATAGATATAAATAGAAAGAAACTAGCACGTTACGGATTGTCTGTAAGCGCTGTTCAAAACATATTAGAAGTATCCATAGGTGGTAAAATGATAAGCCAAACTGTAGAGGGACGTGAACGTTATGGAATTCGTGTTAGATATCCTAGAGAACAACGATCTAGTCCAGAAGATTTTAATAAAATTTACGTACCAACCCCAAACGGCAATCCAATTCCATTGTCGGAATTAGTAACGATTAAATATGAACAAGGCCCCCAAGTTATTAAAAGCGAGGATACTTTTTTAGTAGGTTATGTACTGTTTGATAAATTAGATGGTGAAGCAGAAGTTACCGTTGTAGAACGTGCACAAGATGTAATTAAAAGAAGTATAGAGCGGGGAGAATTGATGGTCCCAAAAGGAATTAATTATACGTTTACGGGAACCTATGAAAACCAAATTAGAGCAGAAAAAACACTGGCTGTTGTAGTACCACTAGCATTGGGAATTATTTTCTTAATTCTATATTTCCAATTTAGATCTGTGGCGACCTCACTAATGGTATTCTCTGGAATCACAGTCGCCTTTTCTGGGGGATTTATCATGCTATGGCTCTATGGAGAATCTTGGTTCTTAAATTTCAATGTTTTTGACGTAAACTTGAGAGATTTATTCCAAATGAGAACTGTTAACTTGAGTGTTGCTGTTTGGGTCGGATTTATTGCACTGTTTGGAATTGCAACAGATGATGGCGTTGTAATGGCCACCTATTTAACCCAAACATTTGATAAAAATACGCCTACAACAAAGGAAGCAATAAGAGCTTCTGTAGTAGAAGCAGGTGTCAAACGTATTAGACCTTGTTTAATGACGACCGCCACTACCATGCTTGCACTATTACCCGTATTAACATCTACAGGAAGAGGATCCGATATTATGATTCCGATGGCAATCCCAAGTTTTGGAGGAATGCTCGTCGCTTTAATTACCTTATTTGTAGTGCCTGTATTATTTAGTTGGCAGAGAGAATTATCATTAAAAAAATTGAATAATGAGCAATAAAATCATGTATGTAATCTTACTTTTTACAACGTTAAGTGTTCGTTCACAAGACTTAAAAGATTACCTAAAAGAAGCAGAAAAAAACAATCCAGCATTAAAAGCCATGCAATATAGCTATAAAAGTGCCTTGGAAAAAATAGTTGAAGTAGGAAGCATTCCTAACACAACCATCGGAATAGGATATTTTGTACAAACACCAGAAACTCGTGTTGGGGCACAGCGAGCAAAAATAGCTATCGGACAAAAAATCCCTTGGTTTGGTACATTGGAGGCAAAAAGAGAAAGTGCTGCTTTTAAAGCAGAAGCACAATCTAATGAATTGGATTTTATAAAAAGAAAACTGTTCTTAGATGTAAAAACGATCTATTTTGAATTGTTTGAGTTAAAAACCAGCAAAATGATTGTCAATAAAAATATCGAAATTTTAAAAACTTTTGAAGCATTGGCATTGACAGCATTGGAAAACAACCGTTCGAGCATGGTAGCTGTGTTAAAAATTAGAATGGAAAAAAATGAGCTTTACAATACGCTTCATAACATAGAAGAAAATATCATAGCAAAAACAAGTGCATTTAATCTATTATTGAATCGCAATGAGACTCTTAAAATAGCTATAATTGAAAGCATCCATATAAATAAACATGAAGTATTCAAAAAAGAAGACATCACAAGCAATCCTAAATTAATCCAATTAGACAATTTAAAAAATGCGTTGATAAAAGCTGCTTTGGCGGTAAAAAAAGAAGGAAACCCAACAATAGGTTTTGCATTGGATTACGTAATTGTAGATAAAAGAGACCTGACAAATTTAATCGATAACGGAAAAGATATTATCATGCCAATGATCACTGTTTCTATACCGTTGTTTTCGAATAAATACAAATCAAAACAAAAACAATTGATACTAGAGCAACAAGCATTGACTAGCAGTAAAACAAACACTTTAAATCAGCTACACCGTATTTTTAGCAAAGCGACCCGAGGAATTTCTAAGGCAAAAGTTGCCATTAAAACACACGTAAAGAATATCAAAGAAGCAGACCGTGTAAAAGAAGTCTTGTTTGCTGCGTATGAAACCTCTAAAATTGATTTTGAGCAATTGTTAGAAATCCAACAATTAAAGTTGAAATTTCAATTAAAAAAAGTGATTTCTGAAAAACAGTATTCAATACAAAAAGCAACTTTAGAATTCTTAACCTCAGATTATTAACACGTATATTTTAAGGGACCCATGGTTCTTGAAAATAAATATAACATCTTAAACATGAAAAAATATAGTATATATATCGGACTATTCATCTTAGGTTTAGCCATTGGACGTTTTGGTTTTGGAAGCGCTTCAAACGACAGTCATACATCACACAGTGAAACAGAAGCGGCGACCAATACCCAATGGACTTGTTCCATGCATCCACAAATTTTGCAACCAGAAGCAGGAGATTGCCCCATCTGCGGAATGGAATTAATTCCTGCAGAATCTGTCGCTGACGGATTGGATATTAA
This sequence comes from Flavobacteriaceae bacterium, assembly GCA_965224465.1. Classification (GTDB taxonomy): domain Bacteria; phylum Bacteroidota; class Bacteroidia; order Flavobacteriales; family Flavobacteriaceae. Next base: position 418,555 of record OZ245049.1, read on the forward strand.
TGAATTCAAATTAACAAAAAATGCCATGGCTTTGGCAAACATTCAAACAACAGTTATTGGAATACAAACAGGAAGTATTGCAGGAATGGTATTGTCTGGTAAAATTGTAGAAAATGAAAATAACAACGCCTTACAAACAACCCATTTTGGAGGACGTATCGAAAAATTATACATAGAAACCACTGGGCAAAAAGTACGTTTTGGACAAAAATTAGCTTTAATTTATTCCCCCGAATTGGTGACTTCTCAAAAAGAATTTTTGACCGCTGTAAAAAGTAAAAGCAGTGACTTTCTTTTATACAATGCTGTCAAAAACAAATTAAAACTTTGGAAATTGACAGCGACTCAAATTAATAGGATCGAAACCTCAAAAAAAATTATTACAAATTTCCCAATATATGCAAGTGTCTCAGGAATTGTGAGTAAAAAAATGATTGAAGAAGGGCAATACGTTAAAAAAGGACAAGGACTACTAACTATTGCAAATTTAAACACAGTTTGGGCAGACTTTGATGCGTATGAAAAACAATTATCGTCCATTAAACTGGGAGATAAAATCAGTATTGTTACGAATGCTAACCCAAACAAAAAGATAGAAGCAAAAATAACTTTTATAGACCCTATTTTAAATACTAGCACAAGAACAGTTGTTGTAAGAGCGGTACTTAATAATAGTAAAGGAGTTTTGAAACCAGGAATGTTTGTGTCTGGTACTTTTAGTAAAAAAACAGCTAAAAACAGTAAAAAAGCACTCTTAATGATTCCCAAAACTGCTGTGATGTGGACAGGAAAACGCTCCTTGGTATATATTAAAAAATCTACTGACGAACCTATATTTGAAATGAGAGAAGTAGTACTCGGAAATGCTTTTAGTGACCTTTACGAAATTATAGAAGGACTTGAAATCAATGATGAGATTGTAACCAATGGTACATTTACTGTAGATGCTGCTGCCCAATTACAAAGTAAGCGTAGTATGATGAATACGCGGCTAGATAAAAAGAAAAAACCCGAAGATAAAATCATAAAAAGACGTGTTGTACCCAAAAAATTTCAACAACAATTAGCCCTTGTTTACAGTCATTATTTGCCTATTAAAGATGCATTGGTAACAGATAATACTGCATTAGCCTCTGAAAAATCTATCCTATTTAAAACTGCATTGGCAAAGGTTAATATGAAACTATTAAAAGACCCCAAAAGCCATATGATATGGATGGAAAACATGTCGATTTTAAATAATTTAGCGGCACAATTAGCAACAACAACAGATATTAATATGCAGCGAAACCAACTCTATACCCTCTCTAAAGCATTGGCAAATGCAATTCAATCATTTGGAATTAACGAACCTGTTTATATGCAGTTTTGCCCAATGGTTAATGATGATAAAGGTGCCTATTGGTTAAGTAAAGAAGAAGAAATTTTCAATCCATATTTTGGTGAAATGATGCTTAAATGTGGCAATGTAAAACAAACAATAAATTAATAATGAGTCAATAACCTCGGGGCAAGCCCACGAGGCATGAAAAAGAAAAAACCTCAATCATTTCGATGCAAGCATCGGGAATTAAACCCACTTGTGGGATTAAATATATTAGAAACATGAAAAAAGTAATTTTAGCCCTTGTAATTTTTGTAACAGTAGGAATCTCCTCTGCCATAGCACAAGAAAAAGTAACAAAAGCAACCTTTGGAGTACGTGGTAACTGTGGCATGTGTAAAGGAACCATAGAAAAAGCTGCAAACACAGTAAATGGAGTTATAAATGCCGTATGGGATAAAGAAGCAAAAAAAATGGATGTTTCTTTTGACCCAGAAAAAACCAATACAATGCACATTCAAAAATCTGTAGCAGCATCTGGTTATGATACAGAAAAAATAACTGCTTCCGTGAATGCATATGACAATCTACCTGGATGTTGTCAATATGATAAAGAACAGCAAATGGGAGCTGTAAGTAAAAAATCTGTAGACACACACCATGGACACAGTCATTAATTAATAGCAATCCATAAATACTTTGGGAGTTATTTGAACTAATCACTCCATAATTCCCAATTTATTTTAAAAAAATCCCCTCTCTAAATGAAAACAATTCATGTTAAAACGGCATCGCTTCTAATGTTACTATTTATAGGTATTGGTCCATTAGCGTGCTATGATTTTAAAGAAAAAAATCTAGCGGATATCGAAGGTAACTATAGCGGAACTATGATAAGTAACACATCCGATAACAGTACCATTTATTGTAAAGAAACAATGGCTACAGTTTACATACGTGGTGAAAAATTAGAAATCACTTTTACTGATACTACAATGCCCCCCGCCCTAATGTTAGATTTAATTAAAAATGATACTTTATCAAAAACATGTTTAACATGTCGTACATTCTTATTTGAATTCCCCGATACATCTTCCAAACAGCTTTCTAAAAAAGGAGAACCTCCATACATAACAGCAAGTAAATGGACAGAAGATATAAGTCTAGATACATTTAAAAACACACAACATTCTTTTGCTTTTAATACGGATGACAACAGTATTAACTGTTGGTTTACTACAAATAAATGCACCTTTTATTTTAAAGGATCAAAAAAATATTTATAATTGGTTAGTTATATTTCAAAAAGTCATCCATGGATTGTCATGGGTGGCTTTTTATTTTTACACCGAGTTCATCTACATAAAAAACAGGACATCCCTAAATTTATAAACAGCACTATCGGAATGCAGTTGCTGTAAATGCAGGTCAAAACTATTTTCCTTTTCATTAATCATTATCAATATGAACAAGTATCTTTGCCGTATAATTAAATTATTAAATAATGAGCACCTGTAATTGCGGAAGTGAACAAACCTACGAGTTATGTTGTAAACCCATACATTCCGACATCTCCAATGCAAGCACAGCAGAAATGTTAATGCGCAGTAGATATACCGCTTTTTGTATGGCAAATGGTGCATACTTATTAAAAAGCCAGGCTAAAAAACATGCTCCTAGCACCTCTGAAATCAAAGAAATTGTAGCTTGGGCAAAAGCTGTTACATGGGTAAAACTAGAAGTAATGGCAAGTACAAATGGTTTAGAAACGGATACTACAGGAACCGTAACATTTAAAGCAACATACTTTGATGCAGACGGAATGGGAATTATTGAAGAAAAATCTTTGTTCGAAAAAGAAAATGGACATTGGGTATATGTAACAGGAATCGAATAACTATGGGAAAGCAAGGCAAAGAAAAAAATACAAAAAATAAAGCGAAGCACACTAAGTTAATGGATCGTAAGATAAATAAGATTCGTAAAAATAAGGATGTGACAAAAAACAAGATAAAATACTTGTTAAAAAAGCACAAAGAAACAAAAACAGAAGTAGAAAACAAATCCTCAGAAGAATAATGAAGGCGAAAGAATCAAAGGGATTACATCCACAGAACAAGCATCTATTGGGCTATGATTTTCCAAAACTTATGGAAGTATTACCCGCTCTTAAGGAGTTTGTAGCTCCAAATAAATTCGGAAATTTAAGCATTAATTTTGCGGACTCAAAAGCGGTAAAAACATTCAATCGTGCCTTGTTAAAAAGTGATTATAATATAAATTTCTGGGAGTTTCCCGACGAGAACCTCTGCCCTCCTATTCCTGGCAGAGTAGATTATTTACACTATTTATCGGACTTAGTAGCATCGGATAATGGGACAATATTAGATATTGGAACTGGAGCAACATGCATCTATCCCCTATTGGGAACAGCGCTTAATAATTGGAATTTTGTTGCGACAGACATTGACCAAGAAACCTTAGATATTGCTGAAAACATCATTCAAAAGAACCAATTAGAAGACCGCATAATACTGCAATTTCAAGAAGATGAAAACCATATTTTTAAAGGGATTATTAGAAAAGAAGATCGTTTTTTAGCCAGTGTATGTAACCCTCCTTTTTACAAATCGGCAGAAGAAGCTGCTGGTGCTAATAACAGAAAACTAAAAGGTCTTGGACTTAAAAACGAGCCTAATAAACGTAATTTTTCTGGAAACAAAAACGAATTGTGGTACATAGGAGGTGAAAAAGCATTTGTACATACCTATTTATATGAAAGTTCATTTTTTAAAGAAAACTGCTGTTGGTTTACAACATTACTTTCTAATAAAGATCATTTAAAAAGTATCTATAGCTCTTTAAAAAAGCTAGGAGCGACAGAAGTAAAGACTATACCCATGGTACAGGGAAACAAAGTAACACGTGTAGTTGCATGGTCTTTTTTAACCAGTGAAGAACGAGATAAATTCTAGTTTACATCACGCTTAATAGCGAGTAATACCAAATACATTTCCAAGTGGCGGTTTAGAAATGGAATTGTTTTTTGTTCTAGTTAGGCGAAAAATGGAAGGATAGCTATCATTCTGTTTTTCAACAACGCCAGCACGTAAAATAAACTATTTATATCGGTTATTTTGGATTGTAATTGGTAAGGTATGTCTCTAAGAGAACCTTTTCAAATTCGTTGTGTTTATTTTTGTGGATAAAAATGAAAAATAATCACTTTTACACATTAAAATTAGTAGTAATTTGCAGAAAAATTCAGAGATTCAACTTTAAACAGATTCATCCAAAATTGTTTATTTGTAATCCAATCTAAAGTCATTTAAAAAGCACAAAATGAAAGTATGCATCGCCGAGAAACCAAGTGTAGCAAGAGAAATTGCCCAAATATTAGGCGCAACTACAAAGCGTGATGGCTATTTTGAAGGCAATGGCTATGCGGTCACCTATACTTTTGGACATTTATGTACATTATTTGAACCCGTAGATTACAAACCACATTGGAAAAGCTGGGATTTAAACAACCTCCCCATGCTTCCAGAGAAATTCCAAACAAAAGTTGTTGCCAACGAAGGAATACAAAAGCAGTTTAGTATTGTTAAGAGTCTTTTTGATAAAGCAACAGTTATTATCAACTGCGGGGATGCTGGGCAGGAAGGGGAATTGATCCAACGCTGGGTAATTAACCAAGCTGGGTATACAGGTGAGGTACAACGATTGTGGATTTCCTCACTTACAACAGAAGCGATTACAGAAGGCTTTGCCAACCTAAAACCGGCATCTGATTATGACAATTTATACTACGCAGGATTCTCTAGATCTATAGGAGACTGGCTGTTAGGAATGAACGCTACAAGATTGTACACGGTAAAACATGGCGGATACAAGCAAGTTTTATCCGTAGGTAGAGTTCAAACACCTACCCTAGCAATGTTAGTAAATCGACATTTGGAAATTCAACATTTTAAACCTGTAACCTATTGGGAATTACAAACTACTTATAGATCCACACTTTTTAATTGTGAAGAAGGTAGGTTTACAAGCAAAGAAAAAGGAGAAGAATTTGCCAATAAGGTAAAAGAAGACGATTTTGAAATTACTTCCATCGTTAAGAAAAAAGGAAAAGAATTTGCACCTAAGCTATTTGACTTAACGGGGCTACAGGTGTATTGCAATACAAAGTTTGGTTTTACTGCGGATGAAACCCTTAAGATTATTCAAAAATTATACGAACAAAAACAGGTTACTTATCCAAGGGTTGATACCACATTTTTACCAAATGATGTCTACCCAAAAATAGCTGGAATTTTAAGTAAACTTACAAAATATCGCCGTTTAACGGAGGTCTTGTTGGGCAAAAAAATCAAGAAATCTTCCAAGGTTTTTAATGATAAAAAAGTAACGGATCACCATGCCATTATTCCAACAGGAATTGAAGGACAACTATATGGAGCCCAAGCACAAGTATACGATATTATCACCAAGCGATTTATAGCTGTTTTTTATGATGAGAGTATTATTTCAAATACTGCTGTAAAAGGAAAAGTAGCCGATGTAAAATTCAAAACCAGCGGAAAAGAAATCATTGAAAAAGGATGGCGAGTAGTTTTTGAAGATCCGAATGCCGTACTTAAAAAGAAGGATATTGGAGAAAAAATCATGCCTACTTTTGAAAAAGGAGAGAAAGGACCTCACCAACCTTCATTTTTAGAAAAAGATACAAATCCACCTAAATACTATACAGAAGCCACCTTACTAAGAGCTATGGAAACTGCGGGGAAACAGGTAGATGACGAGGAAATGCGTGAATTAATGAAAGAAAATGGAATTGGGAGACCTTCTACGCGCGCCAATATTATTGAAACATTGTTTCGACGAAAATACGTAGCACGTAAAAAGAAATTACTCATCCCTTCAGAAACTGGAATCCAATTGATTGCTACCATTCAAAACGAATTGTTAAAATCAGCGGAACTTACAGGACGTTGGGAAAAACAATTAAAGGACATCGAACAAGGCACATATAGCGTGACACAGTTTATCAATAATATGAAACAGATGGTAGAACAATTGGTGTATGAAGTGCGTTCCAATCAAAGATCTGCCAAAATTAGCCACACTACAGAACCCCTTGTAATCGCAAAAAAAACAGTTAAAAAACAAAAGGGAATTGCCACCGAAAAATGTCCTAAATGCAAACAAGGAAGCTTATTAAAAGGCACTTCTGCGTATGGATGTAGTAATTACAAAAACGGCTGTGATCTAAAATTGCCTTTTACATTTCTAGGTAAAAATATTTCTGAAAATCAATACATTAGACTGCTTCAAAAAGGCTGTACTGTAAACTTAAAAGGATTTAAAACTGGCGAAGGTAAACAGGATGGATTGGTTCGCTTTACCGATACCTACGAATTAAAATTAGAACTAAAAAAAGAAAAAGAAAGTCCTAAGGATAGTTCCGTTATTTTATGTCCTAAATGTAACAAAGGAACAATTCTTAAAGGAAAATCCGCCTATGGTTGCAGCAACCATAACAAAGGATGTGATTTCACCTGTACTTTTGATTTTATTAGAGAAAAAGCAAATGGTGCTGCATTAAACAAAGAATTGGTGGTCCGTATCTTAAAATTAGCGGTAGGCTAATTTAATTTCTCGCAATGTTTTAACAGATTGGATCAATTGCAAGACAATTTGTTTTCTCAATTCCTGTGGATCTTCCGCATCCAAATGTTTCAGCCATCCATCCTTTTCAAAAATCTCTTTGATTTCTCGCATACGTTTTAAGGTATAGCCCGATGTTTTCACAAGAGAGTTTTGTGTATTTTTTTCTGATAACAGATGGTGATATTGCGCCGTGTTTGAATCAAAATCTACCTTGATAAAATACAATTCGGCGTTGCTGGTATCCGCATAAAAACTCGTCCACTTAGCAAATCCAAGTTTGGCTCCTTCGCTGCGTTCAAGGCTACTCTTTTCCAATCTCCATCTACAATTGGCAGCACGCCCCCAATGGTTAGACAATCGGTAAACTCCCGCATCCTCGTAAAAATAAGAACTTCCAGATTTACTGATATAATTCGCTTTTTTATTGGCAATTTCAGAGAGATCTACCCCTGTAAATATGCAGTATGTATGTTTAAAAAAATTGTATCTATTGTATGTTTTCATAGTTCAAATAAAGTGTAAAAATAAAATATTTTACTCAAAAAGGAATAATTTTTTAATTCCATTATAAAAACTATCTTTAAAATCTAAAAACTATGAATATATGCAACAAGAAGAAACATTATGGGGACATCCTAAGGGATTGTACATTTTATTTTTTACCGAATTATGGGAGCGATTTTCATTTTACGGCATGCGTGCAATTTTAATCCTATATTTAGTAGCAAAAACAACAGGCGATAACCCAGGAATGGGATGGGAAAAAGTAAATGCCCTTGAGTTATACGGATGGTACACCATGATGGTCTATGTTATGGCAGTACCAGGAGGCATCTTAGCGGATCGATATTTAGGGCAAAAAAAAACAGTAATGTTGGGAGGTTTTTTATTGTGTATCGGGCATTTAATTTTGGCATTTGATACCGTTATGGCATTTTATACAGGACTTGTTTTTATTGTACTTGGTGTGGGAGGCCTAAAACCCAATGTATCCTCTATGGTAGGTGGACTATACACAAAAACTGATAGTAAAAGAGAATCTGCCTTTACCATTTTTTATATAGGGATTAATATTGGTGCTTTTACAGCTCCAATTCTCGTAGGATATTTAGGTGAAACCATCAGTTGGCATTACGGATTTGGATTGGCTGGTATAGGGATGATTATAGGACAGTTGGTTTATATATGGGGACAAAAATACTTAAGACATATCGGGAATTTTGTCCCACATAAAATAGATGCACGAACAAACAAAAAAGTACCTCTCACAAAAATAGAAAAAGATAGAATTGTTTTATTAATTCTTTCATTTATCATTGTTATTGTTTTTTGGGGTGCCTATGAGCAAGCCGGTGGTTTGATGAATATCTACGCCAAAGAAAAAATAAACCGCGTGTTATTGGGTGTAGAAATACCTGCTAGTTTTTTACAATCCCTACCTGCATTATTTGTAATTCTAACAGGAGGACCCATTGCTTATTTTTGGATGCGATGGAAAAAAGCAGGGCGTGAATCCTCTTCTGTATTAAAAATGGGATTGGGAACAATTATTATGGGATTTGGTTTTTTAGTCTTGGTTGGTGCAGCAAACCAAACCTTAATCTCAATTGATGGAAAAGCGTCCATATATTGGATGTTTGGTGCCTATTTTTTACATGTCATAGGTGAATTATGTGTGGCTCCTGTAGCACTTTCCTTTATAACAAAAATGTCACCGCTTAAATATGCCTCTTTAATGATGGGGGCCTACTTTTTTGTAACAGGAATTGGTAATAAATTAGCAGGAATCATTGGGAAAGCTGCGCAAACGGCGGGAGAAATGACTATATTTATAGGCGTTTTCTTGTTTTGCGTACTTTTTGGAATTGTATTAATTGTATTTGTAAAACAATTAAAAAAACTGGCACATGGTGCGGATGTAATTGAGTAATACCAAATACATTTCCAAGTGACGGTTTAGAAATGGATTTGTTTTTTGTTATAGCTAGGCGAAAAATATAAGGATAGCCTTAGCTATCGTTCTATTTTTTAACAACGCTAGAACGTAAAATAACCTATTTGTATCTGTCATTTTGGGTTGTAATTGGTATCATAGCTGATATTGTGTACACTGAGGCTTATAAAAAAAAAGAAAATTTATATGAAAAATTTAGTTGTGTTAACGGGAGCAGGAATAAGTGCAGAAAGTGGAATTAAAACATTTAGAGATGCTGATGGGCTATGGGAAGGACATGATGTTATGGAAGTAGCATCTCCCAAAGGTTGGGACAAAAACAAAGCATTGGTTCTTGATTTTTACAACAAACGCCGGTCTCAATTAAAAGAAGTACAGCCTAACTCTGCCCATAAATTCCTAGCCTATTTAGAACAGTATTTCAAGGTCAACATCATCACTCAAAATGTTGATAATTTACACGAACGTGCTGGAAGCAATAATGTATTGCATTTACATGGAGAGCTTTTAAAAGTACAAAGTACAGAAGACAGTAGTTTAGTTTACCATTGGGAAAACGAATTAGTCTTAGGAGATGTTGGAGCTGACAATGCACAACTGCGTCCAAATATTGTATGGTTTGGGGAAGATGTTCCTTTACTAGAAACAGCTGCTTCCATCACAGAAACAGCTGATATATTGGTGATTATTGGTACTTCAATGCAAGTATACCCAGCAGCTAGTTTGATTGATTATATCAAAATAGGTACACCTATTTATTTTATAGACCCAAAACCAAGCATCCACAAAAAAAGCTACCCAAACCTAACTATTATCCCAAAAAATGCTGTAGAAGGAATGACCGAGTTGGTACAATTATTGACCCGCTAACATTTCTGACATCGCCTCAAACAGTTCACCGTTGGTAATAGATGCCCCTTTTTCTATCAAGTCAAAAACTTCAATATTCCGTTCCCCTTCGTAGGTTTTACTTGCTTTAAAATAAGAAACAGATTCGTCGTTAGAATTGTTGAAAAACCATTGGAAACCTTTCTGTTCCATTAAATTAATGCCTTCTTTTTTCACTTCCACTACAATACGGTGAATTTGATCTTGATTGCATTTAAATAGATTGATAGAATCCTCCGAAAAATGTTCTAAATACTCCATTTTTGCCAATACATTCTCCCAAACAGTATCGCTAAAAATATCTAATTCCTCATCCGCCATGCTCGGGTTATCCGTTTTTATACGATTCCACTCTGCTACATCAATTTGTTGGGTTGCCAAGAATTTTGAAAACTCTTCATGCAATGCTTCAAATTGTTCTTTTGATAATTGTCTATATTTCATTATAACTATAATTAGTATTTGTTATTTTCTTAGAAAGTTATCCTCCTAAAAAAACCACTCAAAATTAATTGAGTGGCCAAAGATAGTTTTTACCAAAAATACCACCAAGAAATCTCCTTAAATAGTTTCCTTAACTATATATCAATAACGCAGTGCAATATATCCGTATTGATAAAAAATACGAAACACATTTACGTATTTAAATAATTGATTGCTAGCTTTTTAAAAGCTATAACGCATTCCAAATTGCATTTGCCATCGAGACAGCAAGCTTAAATCGTTTGTAAATGATGATGTTTGGGTTGTATCAAAAGAATAAGTTGGAACATTACCCGTTAATGAAACCCCTATTGGTTGCGTATTTACAGGTAATTGCCTCACACCCCAGTCAGATTTTAATAAATTTCCAACATTTAAAATATCAATCGTAAACTGAATTTTTTTACCTAAATTTTTTCCGAAATTATAATCTTGAGCTATTCGAACATCCCAGTTAGAGAACCAAGGAGCTAACATTGCATTTCTTTGTGCAAAATCTCCCCTATTTCCGTTTAAATAATCACTTTGACTAATAAACGCCTCAAGCGCATCTTTTTGTGCTGTTTGTTCAAGGACTGTACCTACAAAATTCATGTTTCCAATTTCTCCTTTCAAAGGGATATAAATTAAATCGTTTTGAGAAGCACCATCACCATTAATATCACCTCCGTATACATAACTAAACCTTCCTGATTCTGTATATTCAAAAAATGCAGCTAAAGATGTCGCCCATTTTCCATTCCCATAAACAAACTTTTTCATCGCAGATCCAACGATTCTGTTTTTATGACCAAATCTTGAATTACTTAATTTTGCCCTATTTACGTTCCCATAATTTGGATTTGCAGAAAAAGTAGCATTTGTAATTTCTTCTGTAGGAGAAATGGCATCTTCTGCATTTAAATAGTCATAAGCAATGCTAAAAGAAAGACCATTTTCAAATTGTTTTTTCAACTGTACAGACGCATTAAATATTTTTCCTAAACTCGTATTTGTAACAGCCCATGCATGATTCGTAATATCTGTACCGCTATAAATAGGTCGTGATCCTGGCCCTTGTAATTTCCCTGTAGGGGTACTCAATCCAATATTTATTGCAAATATATTACGCATGTTTTTTGAAACTAAGACATCGGTTATAACCGTCCAACCATTATTAAATTTCTTATCAAAGCCTAGATTTGTCCTAAACGTTTGCGGAAATCTAAAATTTGGTGTTGATGTTGTATAGAAAAACGAGTTGACATTTTGCACTTGATTCCCAATCCATACAAACGGGAAACGCCCCGTAAAGACACCCAATCCTCCACGAAACTGCATCGTTCTGTCCCCATTAACATCCCAATTGAATCCAATTCTTGGAGAAACTAACGGTGTTTCTTTGGGTAATGTTAAACTACTATACGTTGTTGGTTTCCCACTCGAATCAAAATATTTAATACTCGGGTCGTACGCAAAATTACGATCTATGTTTTCTTGAACTTTATCTTTAGTATCAAAAAATTCAGGACGATCTACACGTACGCCATAGGTTACAACAAAATCATCCGTAATAGAAAATTCATCTTGGGCATATACCGAAAACTGACCTACATTGGTTTCAGCCAAGCTCCACTTACCTGCTGAAAATGCATCTTTCGCCTTTTGATAATCCGCAGCAAAGCCATTTGGATCGTTCGCATAATTTAAAAACTCTGCAATGGATCCAGCGGTAGGAAAAAACAATCCTTTTGCTCCATAAGTTCCTAAATTAAAAGAATTGTCAAATTCGAATTTTTCAAAAGCTGCTCCAATAGTAATCTTATGATTCCCTGCATATATATTAAAATTATTAGTGATTTGAATCACTTTTTGATCCAATGTATTGTGTACAGAAAATGGTTCGTGTCCAGCAATAATATATGGAGATCCATCTTTTAATATTGTAATCATGGGTGCTGGATCAGACAATGGCGTTCTAAAATCGTCAAAATGGGTATATCCTACTTGTAAGTTATTCGCAAATTTATTGCCAAATCTTGATTTTAACTCTATCAATCCAGATTGTAATTTATTTGAAATTTCATACGCTGAATTTTCGAATTGTAGGGTTGTTTGATTGGGACCTCTATTAAAAAATGCTGTTGGATGTGCTGGTTTCTCTCTTCTAGCATCTAAAGAATTATATATGGCAGATAACGAATGGTTCTGATTTATATTCCAATCTAACTTTATAATAAATTTTTCGTTATTGGTTGAATGTAATATATTTTGATAAGCACCTGTGTCATATCCATGTGTTGCCAATGCATTAGAAACGAGTGCTAAATCACTAGCCAAGACTCTAGAAATCCCATCTCCTGCTGTCTCTCCATCAAGTCTAGCTCTAAATCCACTGACCAAGTCTTCCCTGCGTTCTACTTCTGCATTTGCAAAAAAGAATAATTTATTTTCTACAATCGGTCCACCAATGCTAAATCCAGACTGAATATGTTTTAAATCGCCCTGAAAAACTTTTGTGTTTCCAACCTTATCTCCAGTCATAGACTCATTTCTAAAAAACGCAAAAAGAGCCCCATGAAATTTATTAGTTCCAGATTTTGTAACGGCATTAATAGAGGCGCCCGTAAAACCAGAACGCGTTACATCGTAGGGAGCTAATTCGATTTGAATTTGTTCAATCGCGTCCAAAGAAATGGGTTGCGCGTTTGTTTGACTGCCAGGCGTTCCACCATCGAGCCCGAAAGGATTGTTAAAAATAGATCCATCTAAAGACAAATTATTCATTTTGCTATTGCCTCCACCAAAGGAAGTACCATCTGCAGAAGGTGTTAATCTAGTAAAATCGTTAATAGATCTAGAAATAGTGGGTAAGTTTTTAATCTGTTCTTTTCCAATTCTCGTTGAAGTTCCAGTTCTATCACTATGTATGATTCCACCTTTACTTGACCCCGTAATTACAACTTCGCTTAAAACAGATGCAGCATCAACTAAGCTGATGTTTAGCTTTAATTTCTCCCCCAATTGTAAGTAAATACCCTGTGTAATTGACGTCTTATACCCCATATAGCTCACAACTACTTTGTAGGGTCCTCCTACTCTTAGATTTGCTAGGTAATACTTCCCATTATCTAAAGTCATTGTTCCATATTTTGTTCCCGTAGGTACATGTGTTGCGATAACGTTTGCCCCTGGAAGTTCCATTTTACTATGGTCTGTAATAGTTCCTCTCAATTCCGATGTGGTTACCTGCGCCACAGAATTTGTACTTAAAAAAACTACCAAGCAAAGGCTTATTAAAATACTTTTTCTCATAATAGATATGTTAATGTTTGCGTTAATACGTTTGTAATTAGACAGCTAAAACATAAAAATAGAGAAAACAATTGATTCTAAAAAATAAAATACAAATACTCGCATCCATTTTTTGGGTGATTACTACAAAAAAACACTCATAACTGAACTAATTTACAGCACTAAGAACCGTTTCTTCTCTGTGATACCCATTAAAATCCAACATGACCGATATAAATAGTTTATTTTATTTTACGTTCTAACATCATTCAAAAACAGAATGATAGCTAAGGTTATCTTTTTAACCTAGTTAAAACAAAGAATAATTCCATTTCTAAACCGTCATTTGGAAATTGAATTATATCTATGGTAAAAAACACAAAAACAACTTCGAAAACCCGTAATTGATTCCTCGTACAGCACGATAAACACAAACCCTTATATTCCTTAGAATATCTATTTTATAAAAAAGTGTTTTCACAGTAAAAAATGGGGACTTCTAAAAAAATCAGAGCACAAAAAAAAGCCCACTAAAATAGTGAGCTTTTTATAATTTATTAACCGAAATTTATTTTGCTTCTGCGATAATCTCAACAGGTAAAGCAACAATTACACTACGGTGTAAACGTACAGTAACAATGTATTTTCCAATACGTTTGATACTACCACCATCTACTTTAATGAATTTTTTATCAATTTTTTGACCTTCTGTAGCCAATGCGTCAGCAATATCAGCATTATTTACAGATCCAAATAATTTAGAAGAATCAGCTGTTTTAGCTGAAATCTTAAGTTCCAATGCTTTTAAAACATCAGCAATTACATTAGCATCTTTCACTAATTTTTCCTCTTTAAAAGCACGTTGCTTTAAAGTTTCTGCCAATACTTTTTTTGCAGATGAAGTAGCCAATACTGCCATTCCTAAAGGAATCAAATAGTTACGACCGTAACCATTTTTTACAGATACAACATCATCTTTAAATCCAACGTTTTCAACGTCTTGTTTTAATATAAGTTCCATAGTTCCTACTTCGTTTTTATTTTAACATATCTCCAACGTAAGGCATTAAAGCCAAGTGACGAGACCTTTTGATAGCCACGGCAACTTTACGTTGAAATTTTAAAGACGTTCCAGTTAAACGACGTGGTAAAATTTTACCTTGTTCGTTTACCAAATACATTAAGAAATCAGCATCCTTGTAATCAATATACTTAATACCGTTCTTTTTAAAACGACAGTATTTTTTTACTTGCTTTGTATCAATATCTAATGGAGTCAGGTAACGTACTTCACCTTGTTTTCCTCCTTTTGCTTGTTGATCTATCGACATGATTATGATTTTTTAGCAGATTTGTTTCTAGCTCTTCTTTTTTCAGCCCATGCTTCAGCATGCTTGTCTAACCTTACAGTTAAATAACGCATAATACTGTCGTCACGTCTAAATTCTAATTCAAATGCGGTAACTTCTTGACCGTCCATTTTAAAATCGAACAAGTGGTAAAATCCACTTTTTTTCTTTTGAATTGGGTAAGCTAACTTTTTCAAGCCCCAATTTTCTTTTGAAATCATTTCGGCACCTTTAGAAACTAAGTAGTCCTCGAACTTCTTTACTGTTTCCTTTACCTGAACTTCAGATAAAACGGGATTCAAAATGAAAACAGTTTCGTAATGATTCATAATAAAATATTTTTATTGTTTACTTTAAGCCTGCAAATATACAATCTTATTCTTGTATAGCCACTATTTATTGATAAAAATAATCACGAATTATTAATCATGAATTATCAATTACAGATTATGAATTACGGATCCCAATTATGAATAAATAATTACGGATTACCCATTATTAATTACGAATTATGAACTAAACGGCATCCACATCAATATTAAAACGAATGGATCTAAAGCTGCCAATCGCATGAAAACTATTTCGTACTCTGTCTATATTCTTTTTTGTATTCGCCAAATTATCTTTAGGACCTATTTTAATGATGAAATTTCGGATGTATTGATTTCTTACTCTACCTACACTAGGTACTGTTGGCCCCAGTAATTTGGTTCCAAATACATTGGTCAACGATTTTGTCAGCCAGGTCATCCCTTCTTCTATCCTAATTTCGTCCTTGTGTTTTAAGGTGATTTTAATAATTCTAAAAAACGGTGGGTATTGAAACTGCCAACGTTCGTCCACTTGTTCCTTATACATTTCATCATAAGAATTGGTAGAAACTTGTTGCAGTATTTTATGGTGTGGATTAAAAGTTTGTATGGCTACCCTTCCTTGTTTTTTTGACCTTCCCGATCGTCCTGAGACTTGTACTAATAACTGATAACTACGCTCATGAGCTCTAAAATCAGGGAAATTAAGCATGGTATCCGAGTTCATAATTCCCACAAGGGATACATTGGAAAAATCCAAGCCTTTTGAAAGCATTTGAGTTCCTACCAAAATGTCTATTTCTTGCGCTTGAAACCGTCCTATAATTTTTTCAAAACCACGCTTTCCTTTGGTCGTGTCAAAATCCATACGTCCGATATTGGTATTGGGAAATAATTGTTCCAATTCCAATTCTATTTGCTCTGTTCCAAAACCTTTGGTATTTAATTTCTCACTTCCACAGGCTTTGCAATTATACATCATGGCTTGGCGATAGCCACAATAATGGCATTTTATTTCTCTTTTGTTTTTATGAAACGTCAAGCTCACATCACAGTTTGGACATTCTGGAGATATCCCACATGTTTCACATTCTACAATGGGTGCAAATCCACGTCTATTTTGAAAGAGTATTACCTGTTCTTTTTCGTTAAGTGTATCTTGTATCATTTCCAATAGGCGGTCCGAAAAATGACCTTGCATGCGTTTTTTACGATGTTTTTCTTTAATATCAATCAGTTCTATAGATGGCAATTGTACATTGTTAAATCTTTTTGTCAACTTAACATAGCCATATTTTCCTGATTTTGCATTGTAATAACTTTCAATACTCGGTGTTGCAGACCCCATCAATACCTTTGCCTTATGTATATGTGCCAACACCACAGCTGCATCCCTTGCGTGATACCTTGGTGCAGGATCTTGTTGTTTAAAGGATGGCTCGTGTTCTTCGTCTATGATAATTAGACCTATATTGGTATAGGGCAAAAACAATCCAGACCTAGCTCCAATAATAAATTGGGCTTTGGTTTTATGCTCCATCATATTTTGCCATACTTCTACCCGCTCGTTCATAGAATACTTGGAGTGAAAAACTGATAAATAATCTCCAAAATAAACTTGTAATCTTTGTATTAACTGAGTTGTTAAGGCGATTTCAGGAAGTAGATAAACCACTTGTTTTCCTTCTTCCAGTGTTTTTTTTATCAGATGTGCGTAGATTTCTGTTTTTCCACTACTGGTCACCCCTTGTAACAATGTTGTGCTTTTGGTTTCAAAAGAAGTTAGGATTTCGTCATAGGCTTTTTGTTGAAACTCATTCAGTATTTTTAAGGCATTTGATTGCCCTTCAAAGCTGACTCTATCCACTTGTAAGTGATAATAATCTAAGATTCCTTTAGTGACCAATACTTTTATGGTAGATGAAGAAACATTAGATTTCTCTATCAATTCTTTTACAGGAATTGGTTTTTTCTGTGCATTTAATTGGAAATAACACATCACAACATCCCGTTGTTTCTTTGCTCGATCTAGCAATGTCAACAATTCAGATAATTTATCTGCTGCTGTCCAAGCTGGATTCAAACAAATATATGTTATCAGTTTAGGAGTGTATTGCTCATAAATATATTCTTTAACACGTATCACTTTTTTTTCCAACATGGTCGCAATCACAGGCAACACATTTTTTTTATCTAAAATCTTAGTTACCTCCTGAATAGTGATTTCTGTTTGGAATTGCAAAGCTTCGTAGATAGCAAACTCTTGATCGGCTAATTCGTTCTCGTTTTTAAAATCGGTATTTAAGGAAATACTTGTTTCACTTTCCAATAAATAAGCAGATGGAATTGCAGCACGAAAGACTTCTCCTAAAGAACACATATAATAGGATGCCATCCATTCCCAGTGCTTTAACTGTAATTGATTCACTATTGGGGCATCATCTAAAATTTGAAATATCTCTTTTGCTTTATATCCTTCTGGTGGCGTATTGTGAATTTCGTATACCAAAGCTGTTGTGATTCTGTTTTTCCCAAAAGGTACTGCTACCCGCATTCCTGTTTTTAAGAATTCAGATTCTTCCGATGTTATTCTATAGGTAAATAGCTTAGAAAGAGGAATTGGCAATACAACACTAATAAAATACAGCTTCATAAATTGATTTATAAAGTTCAAATATAAGCCTTTATCAGCATACAAATTTCATGTCTTATATTTTTTTGGCACGCTGTTTGTAATTCAGTAAGCAGGGGTTACTCGGCAAGTTACCTTAAGTATGAACCTTAACCTTTATTATTATGAAAAAAACAGATACACTTTTAATTGCTCTTTTCTTTATAGGATTTGGAGTCTTCGCAAACACTACAGCAAACACACAGGCAGCTTATAACTCCTATTATGATACAAATGGTGAATCCTTCACTTTTACGGAACGCGGCATCACATTTTCCGTTTATCAAAATGGTGAATTCGATTTTTATTTAGACAGTCACCAAGGATTTCGTACCAGCATTCATGGAAAACTGGGAAGTATCAGTTTTAACTCAGGATATAATTATGATGCCTATGTACAATATGATGATTATGGAGCTATTATTCAAATAGAAGATGTGCCCATTTATTACGATAATTACGGAAGAATTAGTAACGCTGGAGATGTAGCTATTAGGTACAACCACAGAAGACTTGTACGTGTTGGAGGTTTGCGTGTACATTATGACAGACATGGACATTATACCCGATATTCTGGTTACATCAATAATTATAACAGGCATTACGAATACCAAGCATGTCATAACTTTTTTGTAAGACCCTTGTTTGACTTTGCAATTGTGAGTATCAATCCTTACAGAAGACATTACAATCACCATAGATATAGCTACAATTATCATAGAAACCATTACAATAGACATGATTACCACAATAGGTATATGAGACAATACGATTCTAGAAGAAGAGTTGTAACCAATCGTGTATATCATAATAACTATGGGAATAAACGAAATGAAACATACGTTTCAAACAATGCTAGACGTAAACAATATGATGTAAATAGACGCAGTACATCTACTAAAAGATCTAATTATGGTGATCGTAGTATTACCAGTTCTAAGAGAAACACGAGCAGTACTTCACAAAGAAGAAGTACACATTCAAATAACACACCTCGGAGAACTGCATCCAATAGATCTGCAACACATAAACGCACTGCTACTTCTAGAACAACACAGCGTTCTAATAGAACATTTAACCGCAACAGCGGAGCGGCAAAAAGAAGCATTGCAAATACGCGCAGTCCTCAAAAGAATACGAGAAGCATCCGTCCAAATAGTCGCAGGTCTAGCAATAGCATAACAAGAAATAGACAAGCACCAAAAAGAACTTCTCAAACAACACGTAGTACACATACAAGAACTAGAAGCACAGCTCCAAGAACAATACAAAAAAGAGCTGCTAGTCGTTCCAATTCAAACAAAAGAACGGCAAATACAAATTCCCGAAGGTCACGCTCTTAAAAGTAGATTCCTCCAAAAAAAAAGCCACTCAATGAGTGGCTTTTTTATGGAGTATTAAAAATGATTTAATCTTCTGAAGGTTCAGAAGGTTCTGAAGGTTCAGAATTATCCTGACTTAAATCTTTCATATAATCGTTTTTCTTTGCTTTTCTACTCCCTTCATACATATCATAACGAACAAAACGACAATCTAAATCTCCATTTTTAAGAGGGATTCTACGTGATGTTCTCAATCCTACGTATTTCAAAGCTTCCATATCCGAAGTAATAAACCATACTGTAGAGTCTGGATAACCATGTTTTAAGGTGTCTCCAATTTTTTTGTAAAATTCTTGAGTATCAATTTCTAAACGCTCACCATAAGGAGGATTAAACAAAATGATAGTCTTTCCAAACACTTCCTTCATAGAATTAAAGAAATTTACATGGTGTACTTTTACAAAATCATCTAAGTTCGAGTTTTTGATATTGTCGTTGGCTTTCCTCACTGCAGAAGGCGCTTTGTCAAAGCCCATAATTTTAAAATGCGAACTTGTAATTTTTTTCAGTAAAGAATCATGTACGGCATAAAATAAATCCTCGTCATAATCTTTCCAATTCTCAAAACAGAATTCGTTTCGGTTGATATTTGCAGGGATATTACACGCAATCATGGCTGCTTCTATCAAGATTGTACCAGAACCACACATAGGGTCTATAAAATTACAATCGCCTTTAAAACCAGATAACAATACCAATCCCGCAGCTAACACTTCGTTTATTGGAGCAATATTTGTTGCCGTTCTATACCCTCTTTTATGTAGAGAATCTCCAGAACTATCCAAAGAAATAGTACAGGTGTCTCTCTGAATGTGTACATGTATTTTAACATCGGGATGTTTTAAATCTACATCGGGGCGTTTGCTGTATTTATCACGAAAATAATCCGCAATAGCATCCTTAGTTTTTAAGGATATATAATGTGAATTAGATGTAAACTGTTTAGAATTTACAACCGCTCCTATAGAAAACGTACCATCTACATCTAAATAGCGTTCCCATTTAATTTGTTGTATTTTTTTATACAACTCATTTTCATCATTAACACGAAAAACTTTGATTGGTTTTAATATCCTAATTGCAGTTCTCAATGCCAAGTTAGATTTGTACATAAAACCCATATCTCCCATGTAAGAAACATTTCTTACTCCTACTACTACATCTTGAGCACCTAAATTACGCAACTCTTCGGCAAGAACTTCTTCCAATCCAAACATGGTGGTAGCCACCATTTTAAAATTTTTCTGCATCTGATTTTATTTTTGGCAAAAATACATAATTATAGGCGTTCAAACTCTTTTATCTTTAAATGATTCCAAAAACAATTAAATTTATACTTTTGTACTGTAAATTATAAAAATGAGTACAACAAAAAATTGGTTCAAAACTTGGTTTAATACTTCGTATTATCACATTTTATATCAAAACAGAAACGACAAAGAAGCGCAGTTTTTTATTAAAAACATTTCTTCTTTTTTACATATTAAACAAGCTGACAAGCTACTGGATCTAGGCTGCGGTAAGGGACGGCATTCTATTTATTTAAATTCTTTGGGATATGATGTTACAGGTGTAGACTTGTCTAGTAACAGCATTCAACATGCCAAACAGTTTGAAAATGATCATTTGCAATTTTTTGAGCATGACATGCGTGATCCTTTTGGAAGTAAATTTGATACTATTTTCAATCTTTTTACGAGTTTTGGTTTTTTTGAAGATGATAAAGAGGATATTTTAGTCCTAACAAACATTAAAAACGGTTTGAAAAAAAATGGAAAAGCAGTGATTGACTTTATGAATGCATCCAAAGTAATCCAACAATTGGTTCCCAAAGAAATAGTTTCAAGAGGAGGCATTGATTTTCATATAAAAAGACGTTTTGAAAATGGTTTTATTATCAAAGAAATTTTATTTAATGCAGATCAAAAAGAACATCAATATACCGAACGTGTAAAATGTTTGGATTATAAAAAAATTGAAGGGTTCTTACAAAAAGCTGGTTTAAGCATCAACAGTGCATTTGGAGATTATGATTTGTCTGCATTTGATGTTACAACTTCTAACCGATTAATACTTGTAGTATCATGATATATATCGCCTTAATATCCTCCGTACTCATCGGGGTTTTAATTGTGTTTATTCTTAAACCCAACGAAAAATGGATTCAATTATTCTTAGCATTTAGTGGTGCTTATTTGCTGTCCATTACCTTGTTGCATCTCCTTCCAGAAGTATACAAATCCAACTCTAAATATATTGGAATTTTTATATTAATTGGGATTTTATTGCAATTGGTGCTCGATTTTTTCTCACAAGGAGCAGAACATGGCCATATCCATGTTCATAAAAAAAATGTATTCCCTTGGGTCTTATTTATCAGCCTAAGTATCCATGCTTTACTGGAAGGAATTCCTTTAGCACATAACCATGCTGGATATACGCATGAACACAACAATTTATTATGGGCAATTGTAATTCATAAAATACCTGTAGCTATAATTTTAAGTTCTTTTTTACTCAATAGTAGTTTTAATAAAACCAAAGGGCTCTTATTTATTTTAGGTTTTTCATTGATGTCTCCACTGGGTAGTTTTCTAGGCGACACCATGCCTATACTAAATGAGTATCGCAACGAGATCACCTCAATTATTATTGGAATATTCTTACATATATCTACTACAATACTGTTTGAATCTTCTCAAAATCACAAATTTAATGCCTTTAAATTTATGGCTATTTTAACAGGAATGGGGATTGCTTTATTGGTGTAATACCAAAACATATCCCCTTATTAAGGTTGGTATCTCCTTGGACATTAATATTCAAATCAAAAATAGGATATTGGAAGTATAAAAGAAAATGCATTGTGTTTATAAAAAATGTTGCTGTTAATACTACAAATATCAATGGTGCATACTTGTTTTACCCTGTACTCTTTTTCAAGGGAATAACAAGCCGCATACACGGGGATGACAATTGGGATGGATAAATACTAATTATAGTAAAATTGTACAGTGAACTCATCTATAAATATATAAATAAAGAGGATTAAATAACCTATATGGAACATGTATTTGAAATTACAAAATCACTTTGAAAATTTACACAATGAGTCCATTTAACACATCCAAAACTTCCGACGGAATGCGAACAACTTTCATACTCTTTTTGTCTAACAGACACCATACTGTTTTGGCTTTTGCAAGTATTTTCCCCTCTTTTAATATTTCAACAAAACGATCCGATTTCACACCATAACAATCACCTACCCATGTACGGATAGTAATTTCATCTTCTTCCATCGCCGATGCTAAATAATCAATTTCGTGTCGAATTACAACCCACACAAACGCATTGAATGCATGATTTCTACTTAAGACAGCCCAATGCTTTTCAGCAATTTGTTGTACCCATTTAATATAGCACACATTATTCACATGCCCTAGCGCATCAATTTCTTCTGAAGTTACCGTATGTTTTAAATAAAAGCGTCTGTCCATATTTTAGTTAGTGTTAAATTGCTTAAAGATAAGAAAATAAGACAAACAGAACTGCTGATTTTTATCATAAAAAAAAGCCAAACTCAACAGGTGAGTTTGGCTTTAGAGTATACTTTTTAAGATCTAACTATCAGAATCTAAATAATTAGGAATTCCATCCTTGTCTTTATCATCATTATTATAGTTTCCATCTTTATTGGCATCTTCGTCTTTTGTAAGGATTCCATCTCCATCATCATCTGAGTCAAGGTAGTTTGGTTTTCCGTCTCCGTCCGTATCATCATTCATAACATTACCATCCTTATCAGGATCTTCATCTTTTGTAAGGATTCCATCTCCATCATCGTCAGAGTCAGCAAAATTTGGTTTTTTGTCTCCGTCTGTATCATCATTTAATACATCTCCATTTTTATCCAAATCTTCATCTATAGAATCAATTCCATCACCATCATGATCTGATTTGTTAACCGCCATCAATTCAATTTTAAAAACCAATGGAGAATTTTTGGGAATTTTATTTTTGGAAAAATTCTTATAGCCCAATCCAGAAGGAAAAAACATCCATCCTTTACCATTATCTTTAAAATCAAAAGATTCATCTACATTTACCACCTTTTTACCAGCATTAAAATTTGTAAAACCATTTGACCATCCTGGAACAACGTTGTACAAATCAAACCAAATAACATGGCTCCGAGAATCAAAAATTGTACTGTCTAAAAGTGCTCCTCTATAGGTAGTTAACACAGAATCAACCTTTGAAGGCGCAGTTCCTACTCCATTTGCTGTTTTTAAATAATATAATTTATAGGAAATATCCTTAAAAGTAACTTTCTGAGTTTTAACTAAATCTGTCAATGGTGTTTGTTCTGCGGTAGGAGCCGCTCCTTTAACATCACCAATAGTCCAAATTTCACCATCCTTATTATTAATATAATGAGACTCAAAATACTTCAACAATGCTTTATCGTCTGTTAATGATTGTGCGGCAGGATCAAAATTATCACTGTCTTTATCCTTACTACACGACAATGCAATTATTCCACTTACCAGCAATACAGCTATATTTTTTAATTTCATCTTTTAATTTTTATCGATTTTGTTTTTTCCAACGAATTTCAAATCAGCAACCTAAATACGACTCCTAAAGCAATTCTATTGCATGTATATTACGCCGCAAGATAGTATTTTCATACCTTTGTTAAAAGAGAAAAAATAAATTTTAACTTTTTATGAGAATTGATAAATATTTATGGTGCATTAGAATGTTCAAAACTCGTAGTTTAGCTACTGATGCGTGTAAAAAAGGACATATTAAAATAGATGGAAATAATCAAAAACCATCGAAATTACTTTTTGGAAGTGAGCTGCTTTTGGTTCGAAAAAACCAAATTAATTATAAAATAGAGGTATTAGACATCCCAAAAAATCGCGTGGGCGCAAAATTGGTAGATTTATATCGAAAAGATTTGACCCCAAAAGAAGAATTTGAAAAACAAGAGCTCTTAAAGTATTCCAAAGATTATTACCGTAAAAAAGGAGCCGGGAGACCTACAAAAAAGGACCGTAGAGAAATAGACGATTTTACCCATGAAGAATAATTTCACACAAACATTTTGGGACAACCTATACCAATCAGAACAAACAGGTTGGGATTTAGGTAGCGTAGCACCTCCTTTAAAAAAATATATCGACCAACTAGAAAACAAAAATGCTGCCATCCTGGTGCCAGGTGCTGGAAAGGGGTATGAGGTTGCGTATTTACATCAACAAGGATTTAAAAATGTGACTGTTGTAGATATTTCAGAACTACCATTGCTCCATTTAAAAACAACCTATCCAGAGTTTCCGAAAGAACGTCTAATACATGTTGATTTTTTTGAACACGACGGTTGTTATGATATCATTTTAGAACAAACGTTCTTCTGTGCACTTACACCTCTTTTGCGTGAATCTTACATGATGCAAATGCATTCCTTATTAAAACCAACAGGAAAATTAGTAGGCTTGTTTTTTGATTTTGAATTAAAAAAAGAAGGGCCACCATTTGGAGGTTCAATCAATGAATATCAGAAATTATTTTCTAAAAAGTTCCATATTCGAACCTTAGAACGTTGCTATAATTCAATAAAACAACGCAACGATACTGAATTGTTTAGTATCTTTGAAAAAAAATAACGATTCCAATGGAAAGATCAATTATACTGAATGATGCCCAAATTAAGCATAAGATTAAACGTATCGCTTATCAGATCTATGAAGAAAATGTAACGGAATCTGAAATTATTTTGGCAGGAATTAATGGAAATGGTTTTATTTTTACACATAAAATAGCCGAAGTACTGGCTCAAATTTCTCCATTAAAAGTACATTTATGTGAAGTTTTTATCGATAAAAAAAATCCCATTGGAAAAATATCAACTTCGCTACATCCAGACAGCTATCAAAATAAATCATTGGTATTAATAGATGATGTCTTAAACTCTGGCACAACGCTTATTTATGGAATCAAGCATTTTCTAGAAGTGCCCTTAAAACAATTCAAAACAGCCGTATTGGTCAATAGAAATCATAAGAAATACCCTGTAAAAGCAGATTTTAAAGGGATTTCATTATCTACATCATTAAGAGAACATATAAATGTAGTCTTTAAAAACGATGTTGCCACTGTGTATTTAAACTAAGATACGTTTTTAGTTCTGTAACAATCTCATCAATCGATTTCCCATCTACAGTCAGTGTTTTTTGCGCTCTATTGTAAAAGAAGCCACGCTCAAATAAATGCTTCCCTATAAATTCCTTAAGTTTTTCTAAACCGATCGTTTTTATCAATGGACGCGTGTCTTGCTCCTTTTTTAAACGATCATACAAGGTAGGAATACTCGCTTTTAAATACACCGATGTGCTGTGTGCGTTGATCATTTCCAAATTTTCTCCAAAGCATGGTGTCCCTCCTCCTACAGAAATAACATCGTATTGCGGATCGTTTAATAATTCGATCAAATAACGGGCTTCAATTTTTCGAAAATAAATTTCACCTTTATTTTCAAAAATGTTTTTAATAGATGCTTGCTCTTTTAATTCGATAAAGGCATCCAAATCCATAAAACTAAGCTTTAAAAGACCCGCTAATTGCTTTCCTATAGTAGATTTCCCACAGCCCATATATCCTAATAGTACTAATTTCATTTTTATATTTTAATTGATTCAACTAATTACACCCTTGCTATCAATAGCAGTTACTTGGTTCACATAGCCTTAGCTTTCACAAAAAGACATGTCCTAAAATAACAGCACAAATATCTATAAAAAAACTTAAAAAACCCTTGTTATATTCCTTATTCATTGTATATTTGCAACCGCAATCACAGATTGTTATTGACCTGGTAGCTCAGTTGGTAGAGCACCTCCCTTTTAAGGAGGTGGTCCTGGGTTCGAGCCCCAGCCAGGTCACAAAAAGTTAAGCATTGCTTAGCTTTTTTTATTTAAAATACTGCGCACGTGGCGGAATTGGTAGACGCGCCAGCTTGAGGGGCTGGTATCTGTTAAGGATGTGGAAGTTCGAATCTTCTCGTGCGCACTTTTAAAAGTGTCTTTTTACAATAGCATTCGAATCTTATAAAATCAATATCCACACCCATATCATAAAGGAGCTGTCTTAAAAAACAACGGTTAGTTTCCTACCGAATTCCCGAAAATTAAGTACTTCTTAGAGGCTTCTAAATTAATTTATTACATTACCCCTACGCTTTTGTCCTCTAAGCAAATACAAATTGATTGTATCTCTTTGATTGCAATTAAAAATGATTCACTATTTTTGCAGTATGACTACACTACCTAACGATACTATCATTGCCTTAGCCACAGCTTCTGGCGTTGGCGCCATTGCAGTGATCCGGATTTCTGGTCCTGATGCAATTGCTATTGTAAACCATTGTTTCACCTCTAAATTCAGTAAAAAAGACTTGACAAAAGTTAAGTCTCACACCATGCATTTAGGACATTTAGTGGATGGTGATCGCATGGTAGACGAAGTGCTCGTTTCCATATTTAAAAACCCAAACTCCTATACGGGAGAAAATGTGGTGGAAATAAATTGCCATGGCTCTGTGTACATTCAACAAGAAATAGTACAGTTGTTTTTACGCAACAAAGTACGGCATGCCGAACCAGGAGAATTCACTTTACGTGCCTTCTTAAACGGAAAAATGGACCTCTCACAGGCAGAAGCTGTTGCCGATTTAATCGCTTCTAATTCTGCAGCTTCTCACCAAGTTGCCTTGCAACAAATGCGAGGTGGTTTTAGCAACGAAATCAAAGACCTACGCACACAATTATTAAACTTTGCTTCCTTGATAGAACTGGAACTTGATTTCTCCGAAGAGGACGTTAATTTTGCAGATCGCGATCAATTTAAAAACTTAGTTGCCAAAATAATCACCGTCTTAAAACGATTGATCGATTCTTTTGCCCTTGGAAATGTCCTTAAAAATGGAATTCCAGTAGCAATTGTAGGAGAGCCAAACGTAGGGAAATCTACCCTGCTAAATGCCTTATTAAACGAAGACAAAGCCATTGTCAGTGATATCCCAGGGACAACCCGAGATGCCATTGAAGACGAAATAGCCCTAGACGGGGTCACCTACCGCTTTATAGATACAGCAGGAATTCGTAAAACTACCGATGTGATAGAACGCATAGGTATTCAGAAAACCCATGAGAAAATTGAATCCTCTCAATTGGTCTTGTACATCATAGACGGCTCCAAAGTAGGAAATGATCGGCTAGACGCTGCCCAAAACTTAACACAACAGGTTTTAGAGGAACTCGCCATTATCAAAGAAATGTACCCTCAAAAACGCATGCTTATTGTGCTTAACAAAATAGATGTGTTGACCGATGGACAATTGGAAATTCTCCAAGAAAAAATTGTAGACCTCCTCCCTATTTCTGCCAAAAACAACCTAGGAATCCACGAACTCGTCCTGCACTTAACAAGCCTTGTAAATACAGGAAAACTGAGTTCCAACGAAACCATTGTCACCAATAGCCGCCATTATGAAGCGCTGAACAATGCCTTTGAAAGCATCCTTTCCGTACAAACAGGTGTCGAAGATGGCTTGCCAAGCGACTTGTTTGCCATTGATATCCGTGAGTGCTTGAGACATTTAGGTGCTATTACAGGAGAATTTGATGTGGATAAAGATATTCTGGGGAATTTGTTTGCTAATTTTTGTATTGGAAAGTAAGTAGAACTACCCCAACCACGGTTTATAACCATAAGTATCCTATTAAAATTATTTTAAAGCCGCAGTACAGGTATTCTTTTATATAGTGCACTGAGGCTTTTAATTGTTCTTTAGAATCAATCACAAATTTGTAGGCTATCCATAAATTTTAGTCAATCTATTTTGGGCGTTTCCCAAGAGGGTCGGGCTATACGCTCATACGCTTCGCTTTTACAGAGCACCTGCTAAGAAGCAGGCACTCTATAAAAACTGCAGGGTAACCGCTGCTATCCCTAACGCAACAGTATCGTAAATAACAAAAATTGAATTCTAAAAGTACGGAGTTCATCTTGCTATTTTGATATCACAACTATCTAGACAATCGTTAGTCCCTAGCTTTTTTACTGCTCTCTTGTTTGTTCCTTCAAAGGAGTAGGCTCTTGTTTTAAAGTAAATACACCGCTAAGTCAATAAGCTCGTAGCAAGCTCACAAGGCATAAAAAAAACCTTAATCATTTCGATGTAAGCATCGGGGAATTAATAACACTATAGTCTTAATCCTTGCTATATTGGATGATGTACTTGAATTCGGACGATGTAGGCTATTCAGATAATTGCAATTAAGTCTTAATCCTTGTTATAGTGGATAATGTACTCGAATTGAGTTTACATCAGATCAAACGGCAAACTTACGGAAGTCTTAATCCTTGTTATCTCAAAGTTGTCTTATTCAATAATAGTTGGAGTAACTGACTGTGAGATTGCAGCAGTCGTGCCTCCTTACCATTGACGTAATTTTTAATTAACTGATTTTCAGTTAATTAAAAAGATACTACCATTCCTAATTCTTTTGCCATTCTGGTTACAGTTCGCTGTTTATTTTTGATTATTTGCCGTTCATAATTTTCTATTCCTTTTTCTACATAGCTTAAACCTTTCACAAACAACTTCCAATATAATACTGCTAGTTTTCGGGCAACTGCTTTGACAGCTATTAATCCTCCTTTCCTTGACCTTATTTTCCGACCAAATACACCCAAGGCAATTTTCTTACTATTTAATATCCCTACCGCTGCTTGTTTAAAGATTAAACCTGCTTTTGGAGTGCCTTTTGATTTATAATTCCTGTTTCTTTTCCCTGAATTGTGTTGTTTTGGAGCCAAGCCCAACCAAGATGTAAAATGCTTTTCAGTTTTCCATTTTTTTAAATCAGTTCCAATTTCTGAAAGCAATTGTATCCAATTATAATCTGATAACCCAGGTAATACCGTGGCATCGACACCTTCAAATATTGTTAACAGGTATTGATCCATCTTGTTTATATTGGGCTTATGATGACGAATCGGTTTTCTTTTTCCTTCCGCTTTTTTTTTAGTCTTTCCAAAGCTCATTTTTTTTAAAACATCTCCTAATTTTTTATCACACTTCACAATTTGTTTTTGATAAAAATCATAACAAGAAACTGCTTGCTGTAAACCAAATAAAGAGGATTCATTATAATGTCCTTCTAAGGATTTTAAAACCAACTCTTCTTTTGTTTTGAGTATGGAAATATGACACATTTCTGTTAATACTTTGGGGTTTCTTTCGCCAGAAAGTATAGCCCTAATAATTCGCATTCCGCTTGCACCATGTATTTGACTTATAACTTCTTTTAGCCTAATATTCATAAGGATCAAATACTTTTGCATATGATTTATATGCATGGCACTACTTCTAATATGATCTTCTCTTAATCGCTGATAAATTCGAAGTTCTTGCACTAAATCTTCTGCAACAAAACAGCGACTAAGTAAACCGTAACTATGCAGTTGCTGAATCCATTGACAATCCTTAACATCAGTTTTTCTCCCTGGAACTTGCTTAGTACTTCTTCCATCAACTAACCAAACATCTAAACCATTTAATGTTAAAATATCATATAAAATAACCCAATAAACCCCTGTGGCTTCCATGGCTACGCTTGTAATATTATTACTTTGAAGATACAAACAAAGTAATTCCATGTCTTTTGTAAAAGTATCAAATACCTTTACTCTCTCCCCTTCAAGACCAACAAAAAGCTCCTTTGCTCCAATATCAATCCCAGCTGCATTTCTTCTGATTTTTTTCATAATTGATAATTTAAAAACTAAATTGCCTCCAGAAAACTTTAGATTAGAAAGACTACCATACGGGCATCAAATTTTGAGCACCAAATTCACTAACTCTTTTTCTGAAAATCACACTCGCATACAGGTATAAAACACTATAAGATGAACGACCATTTTGCAATTCAGTAGATTCCTCATAAGTTACGTCATTATTACCACTTGTTTTTTGAAAAAAAATCTACCATCTCGCAATGACGCTCTTTATGGAGTACCATCATCACCAGAGGAGAGTTTTATTTTTTAAAAAACCAGTGGAGCTAATAACGTGTAGCTACTTATAAAAAAGGTAATGAAAAATAATTTTAGTAGTATTGATAATGTTGCATCGGAGGATGTCTTTTATGCAGTATATATGTTCAAAAGCTGCGAGAACAGGAGCGACCTTAGGAGCGATGCGCTGTTTTGGATATGGTTTTTAAGAAGGCTTTTTTGCCGCCTTAAAAAACACCTCATAAAAGTCTCCTTTTTTGTTTCGTTTTTTGGAGAAGCAACTGCGAAGCAACTCACGAACACTCCTGAAATAAAATGGGTGAGTAAAAAATGAACATACAGGATAAAATTACGTCAATGGCAGAAGGAACGACGTGGTGATCTCAAAGTTGTCTTACTCAATAATAGTTGGTATAACTGTATTATTTATAAAAAATCAGATAATAAGCAACTAGTTTTTTACTTAAAATTTTTTTGTCCTTTTTAAAAAAACTAATTTACAGCCTTAATTCAATTTTACTCCATGTACGCACAATTAATAGAAGACTATATTCAAGAAAACAGTAATTCCGTTATAAGAGAACGTGGAAAAAACATATTTGTAAGTGATTATGACGTTTCGTTAGATCTAAATAGTGCCAATGCAAAGGTAATCGGATCACAGAACGACATCTACATTATTCATGTTTACAACATCTTACAGGGTACAATAAGCAGTTCTTGCAATTGCCCCTATAGTTATGAAGGAATTTGCAAGCACGAAGTTGCTGTTCTTAATCTCTTAGTTCGTTATTATAATCAATATTTTAATACCAATAGTGGTTTGCCTACCCTTCCAAAACCAACAAAATCAGCTGATTCAGGCAAAGAAATATGGATTGAATACGATACTGCAAGTATTATTAGACAGGGATATTCCGCTGAAAGTATAAGTCCAAATAATAATTCCTATTCCCGAAATTTTGAAGTAACGGATATCGTTCAAGTAGCAAAACAAAAAAACGGTTTTTCTATATCTCTAAGCACCTATCCTAGTTATAATAATGGAATTGTAAAAATACGTGTAAACAAATCTATTGTAAAAGCAAGTTGTACTTGTAATATTAAGAACAATCAAGGTCAGTGTAGTCATTTAGAAACTGGAATTAGCTATTTAATAACCGAGCACAATCAGTTATTAGCAACACACCCAGAAGTAGCTATTATTCTTTCTGAAGTTAATGAAATTTATGGACTGGATAAAAAATCAAAAGATAATTTTAGTTTATTTTGGAACGTAAACGAAGGCTTATACATCAATTTTAAAGAGGCTAATTTTGTGCATTACAATCCTGAGCAACAAAAATTTTCCATCGCAAACAACAATGGTTTTGCCCATTTGAATACCTCTATAGATAGTGAGGATATCTACAAACAATTATTGCCTCAAGCAAAAAAAGTAACCCGTTCTAAAGTAGTTATTGGATTTGCCTTTCTTTTTGATTTTTATCCTACATGGAGAGAGTATGAAGGTTTAAAATTGTTATTCCTAAAAGGTAATTTATTAAAAAACGGCACCCGGTTTTCTTCAAAAATTGAACCTATAAAACAACATGAACTCGTAAAAGAGCTGAGCGCTACCAAAGAACTCAAAGAACTAGGAAGTCAATTTATACTACTTTCAGAAACCTTAGATTATGATGAAATTGACAGCTGCTCTTTTGACATATTACAAGAAATATGGAAACCAATGGCATTGAATAAAGCTTACTATAAAGACTGCTTTTCCCAAAGCGACTCTTATTCTAGACATGACTTGAAGCCACTAGAAATACAAATTGCCCCATTAATAGTAAGTTTCGATATTCAAGAAAAAAAATCAATTTTAACCATTGTAATTTCCCTTAAAACAGCTGGACGGACTATTAATTTAAACCAAGATTACCGTCTAAACAATGCTCTATTACTACAAAACGAAATGTTATATCGTTTCGAAACATTGGAGCAGTATCATGTTTTTATAGAATACTCAAACAATTTAACCTTTAAAATTTCTTCTAAATTTAAAGAAGACTTTTTTATTGAGATTATTAAACCTCTAGAAAAGATTGTCGAGGTCAATTATCATTTAAAAACTAGTAAAACCGTTAAAATTGACTATAAACATCATAAAATTCAAATGTTTATCAGTCAATATTTAGACCACGTGATAATTCGTCCAAATCTATATATCACCAAAGACTTGGAATTTGATTTACTAAGTCCAATTTCTTCCATTTTTAATGACAATACTTTTCACAAAAGAAGTCTAAAGGAGGAACAAAAAATTGTCTCCAAGTTTTATAAAAACAATCCAGACCTCACAAAAAAAGCAGTCGCTACTATTTTCGCCTTACCTTTTACAGCGTTTATACAGGACTATTGGTTTTTAAAACAGATCAACCTATGGAAAACTCAGGGCATTGAAACTTTTGGACTTAACACGCTGGAAAACTTTAATTATCGTACAAGCATGCCAACGGTTAGCCATAGCGTTTCCTCAAAAACCGATTGGTTTGACGTTCAGATGGAGGTGAAATTTGATGACGAATTAGTTCCTTTAAAAGTTTTAAAAAAGGCCGTGATAAAACAGCAAGAATATGTCTTACTCAGCGATGGGACCAAAGGTATATTACCAAAAGAATGGCTTGATAAATTCTCCAAAATATTAAGAGCTTCACATATTGGGAAAAATGGATTAGAAATTTCAAAATTGCGTTTTTCAGCCCTAGATTTACTCTTTGAAGAAACCAATCCAACACAAGAAATATTAGAATACAAAGAAAAAATTCTAGATCTTTTAGCTAATTTTGATTCGCTACGCCCCGTAAAAGTATCAAAAAAAATATCCGCTACACTCAGAGATTATCAGCGAGCAGGACTTAATTGGTTAAACTTTTTGGACACATTTAATATTGGGGGCTGCCTAGCAGATGACATGGGGCTAGGAAAAACGCTTCAAGTAATTGCTTTTTTACAACATTTAAAAGAGAAAAAGAAAAAAAACCAAGCACATTTAGTTGTTCTTCCAACGTCTTTAGTCTATAACTGGACTGCGGAAATAGAAAAATTTTGTCCTAGTTTAAAAATACATATTCACACAGGGATAAAAAGAGAAAAAAACACCGATACTTTTCAGCAATACGATCTTGTAATTACAACGTATGGCTTGGTAATTAGGGATATTTCTTTTTTAAAATCTTATACTTTTGAATATGTAATTTTGGATGAATCACAATCTATTAAAAACCCTACATCACAACGCTATAAAGCCGTAAAATTATTAAAAGCGAGAAATAGACTTGTACTTACTGGAACTCCTGTAGAAAACAGTTTGATGGATTTATATGCTCAGTTTAATTTTATCAACCCTGGATTTTTAAACACCCAAACAGATTTTAAAGACAACTATATCAAGCCCATAGAAAAAGAGGGCGTCGAAATAATTCAAAACGAATTAAGGCAATTGATCAACCCTTTTATGCTTCGCAGAACAAAAAAGCAAGTAGCCAAAGATCTCCCTGAAAAAGTGGAACAAATTTTATACTGTTCCATGGGAAAAAAGCAAGAGCAGCTATATCAATTTTATTTAGCCAAAATCAGAAAATCCATTATGGAGGAAGTTGAAGAGGAAGGCTTAAACAAATCTAAACTAAAGGTTTTAGCAGGGTTAACTAAACTTCGTCAATTATGTAACTCCCCAAGACTCATAGGAGAAGACGAGGAAGAATCTGTTAAAATTGAAGAACTATTAACGAGCATCAAAGAAAAAACAGGCGATCATAAAATCCTTATTTTTTCTCAATTTGTAAAAATGCTACAACTCATAGAAGAACAACTTAAAAAAGAAGGAATTGTTTATGAGTATCTTGATGGACAAACAAAAAACAGACAAGAACGTGTGGATAGATTTCAATCAGACCCCAAAATTCGTGTATTTTTAATCAGTTTAAAAGCTGGAGGAACAGGACTCAATCTTACCGCAGCAGACTATGTGTATATTGTTGATCCATGGTGGAATCCTGCCGTAGAAAACCAAGCAATTGATAGAACACACCGCATAGGACAACATAAAAACGTGACTGCCTATCGCATGATCTGTAAAGACACCATCGAAGAAAAAATATTAAAACTACAAGAACGGAAAAGAAAACTTTCCGAAGATATTATTGCTACAGATGAAAGTTTTGCAAAAAAAATAACGAAAAAAGACCTGGAAGAATTGTTCAGTTAAGAGGTAAAAACCAGCAACCAATGTATTGCTGAATACCGGCTTAAATGCAACATTTTTTGTAAACAATAATAAGATGCAGGAGAATTATAAATCACCTGCATCTCACAATAAAAAAAGCCATAAACCCCTAGCAATACCCTCTACAAATCATACAATTATCTCAAGTCTAACTGCTGATATTTTTTTAGCACAACAGCTAAATATTCTTTTCTAATTGGCGCTGACAAAAAAGAAATAGCTAACAAGCCTTTCACATTAGGTAATTGTGTACTAAAACGTTTGTACACTGCGTTTTCTTGTTTTTTTGTCAAGTTAAGGTGCTGTGAGAACTGTTGAAAATCTTTCCTCTTTAAACGACTTTTTTTACCGTTCATTGTCAAGGCAAGTTCTTCTGTATCTTTTGGATTTAAAACTGAAACATTTAAAAGATCATAAGCAGGAGCAAGTTCCCAACCATCTGTTGATTTTATCATGGAAAAATTCTTTAAATGCATGTCGTTGTTCCCAAAAAGAAAACTAAATAAGGTCCATTCAAACAATTGTAATTTATCATACCCAATATTACTTGTAAAAGCTGTTAAAGCTCTCGACACCTTCTCCATAGAGCTTTTGTACTTATCCACGGCTTCGGTAATCTGGAACATATCCAGCATATGGATCTTTGTGTCATCATCCTTCCTATCAATACGTTTTGTTATATATGCCAACTCTCCAGATTGTAAACGAATTAACGTTGAAGGCACCGTTCTAATCTTAAACAACTCAGCAACTCTCATGGTAAAATGCTCATTTTCTGGCATTTCGATATATTCAAACGTTGGTGGTTTAAAAATATAATTTCCTCCCAATGCTCCTACCACCGTCAATCGCTGAGGACTGAGCGCTTCTGATAAAACTGTCATAGATAATTTTGGTTGCACTCCAGGTACCGCAATACTTCTTTCTATCACTTCTTTGGCTAGAGCATTCATTTCTGACAAGGAATACTCCAAAGCAGGAGGTGTTTTCGTACCGAAAAACAGTAGACTACATTTTTTATGAAAATCTACAGACTCAACTTCCTGATAACAATACAAACACTTATTCATGAGATGCTATTATTTGGTGAACACTAACTGCTCCTATACAATTTTGGCAACATGCCAATAATAAACCCATGCGATCATTTGGATTTAACTTCCAGTTTTTTGTGGCTATATTGAGCAACCAACCTTCTGGGATCAATCCTTCAAAAAAAGGAAATAATCGCTCACTTGTAAATGGTTCTTCTTGCACAGGCATGGTAAATGTGATAAAATCTTCTGGATTGCTCTGAATATAATCTGATGTATATTCAAAGATATACTCCCCTTGATCACGCTCCGTCAATATACCTGCTGTTAACTCTCCGTATTTAATAATTGCTTTTCTCATCTAAATTATTTTAAATTACGACTATCTACAACCCCTAATTCATGCCCAAACATTCGCAAGACCAAATTTACCTTTTCTACACTCAGATTGGTTTTTCCTTGTTCAATTTTTCGTACCACAGTTAAGGCCACCCCTGCCCTTTCAGCAAATTCGGTCTGTGTTAATTGGATTGATTTTCTACGTGCCTTTACAAAGCTAGCTAAAGTATTCATTATATGTTTTTACGTATAAACGAACACAAATATAGTAAATTATATGTAAATACGTATAAAAGACTCTAGAATGATTATATTATACGGAAATACATATAAAACGCTTAAAATTATATGATTGTGAATAGGTGACTGTAAGATTGCAACTGTCGTATCCCCTTCGCAATGATACTCATTATGGAGTACCATCATCACCAAAACAGAGTTAAAAAAAACAAAAACCAGTGAAGGTGATAACATGTAGCTACTTCTAAAAAAGGTATTGAAAATAATTTTAGTAGTATTGATAATGTTACATCGGAGGATGTCTTTTATGCAGTATATATGTTCAAAAGCTGCGAGAACAGGAGCGACCTTAGGAGCGACGCGCAGTTTTGGATATGGTTTTTAAGAAGGCTTTTTAGCCGCCTTAAAAAATACCTCATAAAAGTCTCCTTTTTCGGTTCGTTTTTTGGAGAAGTAACTGCGAAGCAACTCACGAACACTCCTGAAATAAAATAGGTGAGTAAAAAATGAACATATAGGGTAAAATTACGTCAACGGTAGGGAGAAACAACGTGGTAATCTCAAAGTTGTCTTATTCAATAATAGTTGGTATAACTGTATTACTTCTAAAAATTCAGACAATAAGCATCTAGTTTTTTACTTAAAATTTTTTTATTCTTTTAAAAAAAACTAATTTTCACGTTTAATAGATTTCACTCCATGTACACACAGTTAATAGAAGACTATATTCAAGAAAACAGTAATTCCGTTATAAGAGCGCGTGGAAAAAACTTATCTGTAAGTGAATATGACGTTTCTCAAGACCTAAAGAGTGCCAATGGAAAAGTTATCGGATCACAGAACGACATCTACACAGTTCATGTTTTCTACATCATACCTGATACGATAAGCAGTTCTTGTAATTGCCCCTATAATCATGGAGGAATTTGTAAGCACGAAGTTGCTTTTCTTAATCTCTTAATTCTTCATTTTGAGCAAGATTTTAATGCCAATAAAGCTTTACCTACCCTTTCAAAATCAACAAACTCCACTAATTCAGACAAAGAAATATGGATTGAATACGATACTGCTAGTATTATTAGACATGGAGATTCCGCTGAAAGTATAAGTCCAAATAATAATAATAATAATTCCTATTCCCGAAATTTTGAAGTATCACAAATTGTCGAAATATCCACACAAAAAAACGGTTTTACTATATCTTTACATACCTATCCTGGCTATAATAGAGGAATTGTAAAAATACGTGTGAACAAATCTATTGTAAAGGCAAGTTGTACTTGTGATATTAAGAACAATCAAGGTCAGTGTAGTCATTTAAAATTTGGAATTAGATATTTAATAACCGAGCACAATCAGTTATTAGCAAAGCACCCAGAAATAGCTATTATTCTTTCTGAAGTTAATGAAGATTATGGACTGGATAAAAAATCAAAAGGTAATTTTAGCTTATTTTGGAACGCAGACGAAGGCTTATACATAAATTTTAAAGGACCTAAATTTGTGCATTACAATCCTGAGCAACAAAAATTTTCCATCGCAAACAACAATGGTTTTACCCCTTTGAACCCCTCAATAGATAATGAGGATATCTACAAACAATTATTGCCTCAAGCAAAAAAAGGAGCCCGTTCTAAAATAGGTGTTGGATTTGCTTTTCTTTTTGATTTTCAACCTACATGGAGAGAGCATGAAGGGTTGGAATTGTTATTCCTAAAAGGTAATTTATTAAAAAACGGCACCCGGTTTTCTTCAAAAATCACACCTATAAAACAACATGAACTCGTAAAAGAGCTGAGCACTACCAAAGAACTCAAAGAACTAGGAAGCCAATATATACTACTTTCAGAAATCTTAGATTATGATAAAATTGACAGCTGCTCTTTTGACATATTACAAGAAATATGGGAACCAATGGCTTCGAATAAAACTTACTATAAAGACTGTTATTCCCAAAGCGACTCTTATTCTAGACACGACTTGAAGCCTCTAGAAATACAAATCACCCCATTAATAGTACGTTTCGATATTCAAGAAAAAGAATCAATCTTAACCATTGTAATTTCCCTTAAAACAACAGACCACACTATTAATTTAAACCAAGATTACCGTCTAAACAATGCACTATTACTACAAGATGAAGTATTATATCGTTTCGAAACATTGGAACAGTATCATGTTTTTCTAGAATACAAAAACAATTTAACCTTTAAAATTTCTTCTAAATTTAAAGAAGACTTTTTTATTCAGGTAATTAAACCCCTAGAAAAAATTGTCGAAGTCACTTATCATTTAAAAACTAGTAAAACCGTTAAAATTGACTATAAACATCATAAAATTCAAATGTTTATCAGTCAATATTTAGACCACGTGGTAATACGTCCAAATCTATACATCACCAAAGACTTGCAATTTGATTTACTAAGTCCAATTTCTTCCATTTTTAATGAAAATACTTTTCATAAAAGGAATCTAAAAGAGGAACAAAAAATTATTTCCAAGTTCTATAAAAATAACCCCAACCTCACAAAAAAAGCGGTCGCTTCTATTTTCGCCTTACCTTTTACAGAATTCATACAGGACTATTGGTTTTTAAAGCAGATCAACCTGTGGAAAACGCAGGGCATTGAAACTTTCGGGCTCAACACCTTGGAAAACTTTAATTACCGGACAAGCATGCCTACGGTTAGCCATAGCATCTCCTCACAAACCGATTGGTTTGACGTTCAGATGGAAGTAAAATTTGATGATGAATTAGTTCCGCTAAAAGTTTTAAAAAAGGCTGTGATGAAACAGCAAGAATATGTCTTACTTAGCGATGGAACCAAAGGTATATTGCCAAAAGAATGGCTTGATAAATTCTCCAAAATATTAAGAGCTTCACATATTGGAAAAAATGGATTAGAAATCTCAAAATTACGGTTCTCAGCCCTGGACTTACTCTTTAACGAAACCAATGCTACACAAGACATCCTTGAATACAAAGAAAAGATCCAAGATCTTTTAGCAAATTTTGATACACTTCGCCCCGTAAAAGTATCAAAAAAAATATCCGCTACACTCAGAGATTATCAGTTGGCAGGACTTAATTGGTTGAATTTTTTGGATGATTTTAATATAGGAGGCTGTCTAGCAGATGACATGGGACTAGGAAAAACACTTCAAGTAATTGCTTTTTTACAACATTTAAAAGAAAAAAAGAAAAAAAATAAAGCACATTTAGTAGTACTTCCAACCTCTTTAGTCTATAACTGGGTTGCGGAAATTGAAAAGTTTTGTCCTAGTTTAAAAATACATATTCACACAGGTATAAAAAGAGAAAAGAACACCGATTCTTTTCAGAAATACGATCTTGTAATCACAACCTATGGCTTGGTAATTAGGGATATATCTTTCTTAAAATCTTATACTTTTGAGTATGTAATTTTGGATGAATCACAATCAATTAAAAACCCTACATCACAACGCTATAAAGCCGTAAAATTATTAAAAGCGAGAAATAGACTTGTACTCACTGGAACTCCTGTAGAAAATAGTTTGATGGATCTATATGCTCAGTTTAACTTTATCAACCCAGGATTTTTAAATACACAAACCGATTTTAAAGAAAACTATATCAATCCCATAGAAAAAGAGGGCGTTGAAGTAATTCAAAACGAATTAAGGCAATTGATCAATCCTTTTATGCTTCGCAGGACAAAAAAGCAAGTAGCCAAAGATCTTCCTGAAAAAGTGGAACAAATTTTATACTGTTCCATGGGGAAAAAGCAAGAGCAGCTATATCAATTTTATTTAGCCAAAATCAGAAAATCCATCATGGAGGAAGTTGAAGAGGAAGGCTTAAACAAATCCAAACTAAAGGTCTTAGCAGGTTTAACCAAACTTCGCCAATTATGTAACTCCCCAAGACTCGTAGGAGAAGACGAGGAAGAATCTGTTAAAATTGAAGAACTATTAACGAGCATCAAAGAAAAAACAGGCGATCATAAAATCCTTATTTTTTCTCAATTTGTAAAAATGCTACAACTCATAGAAGAACAATTAAAAAAAGAGGGAATTATTTATGAGTATCTTGATGGAAAAACAAAAAACAGACAAGAACGTGTGGATCGATTTCAATCAGACCCCAAAATTCGTGTGTTTTTAATCAGTTTAAAAGCTGGAGGAATAGGACTCAATCTTACCGCAGCAGACTATGTGTATATTGTAGATCCATGGTGGAACCCTGCCGTAGAAAACCAAGCAATTGATAGAACACACCGCATAGGACAACATAAAAACGTGACTGCCTATCGCATGATCTGTAAAGACACCATCGAAGAAAAAATATTAATACTACAAGAACGAAAAAGAAAACTTTCCGAAGATATTATTGCTACAGATGAAAGTTTCGCAAAAAAAATAACGAAAAAAGACCTGGAAGAATTGTTCAGTTAAGAGGTAATAACCCGCAAACTATTCAATACTGAATGCACTCCATAAATGCAAGTACTTTGTTAATCAATAATGAGATGCAGGAGAATTATAAATCACCTGCATTAAACACTAAAAAACCCATGCGATCATTTGGATTTAACTTCCAGTTTTTTGTGGCTATATTCAGCAACCAACCTTCTGGGATTAAGCCTTCAAAAAAAGGAAATATTCGTTCACTTAGAGACGGTTCCTTTTGAACAGGCATGGTACATGTGATAAAATCTTGTGGATTGTTCTTAATATATAATCACCTTGATCACGTTCCTTCAATATACCTGTCGTTAACTCTCCGTATTTAATAATTGCTTTTCTCATGTAAATTATTTTAAATTACGACTATCTAAAACCCCTAATTCATACCCAAACACCCGCAAGACCAAGTATGCTTTTTCTACACTCAGATTGGTTTTTTGGTGTTCAATTTTTCGTACCACAGTTAAGGCCTCCCCTGCCCTTTCAGCAAATTGGGTCTGTGTTAATTGGATTGATTTTCTACGGGTCTTTACAATTCTAGCTAAGGTATTCATTAGATATTTTTACGTATAAAACTATTGAAAATGATACAATTATATGGGAAAGTATATAGAACTAAGTGAACAGTATATCCATACAGATTTTGTTGGGATATTACGGAAGACAACGCATAAACAACGTTAAAACTAATAAAATAGTATTCTAAAAAAGAGACTAGAATAGATCTTCAGGAAATAAAGAATTTCAAACGCATCGTACTACACCACCAACATTCGTAAGCCTGGTAAAAACAAGACTATTCATCGTTTGTATATAAAAAACAAGCACTGCTTACAGAATTGAATCAGCAGGTCCAAGAACCTGTTTTTAAACAGTTCTTTAGAAATTGATGGCTATGAACAAAAGATAAACGAACTTTAGGCATTTAAAATTAAACAGACAATGCAGGTTACAGATATCATAGGGCAATTTTCAATTTCAGGGACCAATCAAGACGAAACCAGCGCATCTTACGAAGGCACTTTAAGCTTAAAACTAAGTCCAGATGGAAGAATTAAAGCGCATTGGTTTATAAATGGTGATCAAATACAAAAAGGAACAGGATTTTTTAAAAACAACATTCTAGTTCTTAATTTCAAATATACGGGAGAAGACAAGATGACATATAAAGGCGTGGCTGTGTACAGATGTCTGAGCAAAGATATTCTAGATGGTTTTTGGTCTGAGAAATACGGAGATCCTTTGTATTTAGGGGAAGAGCGCTGTTTCCGTATAAAATCTGGAGACATGTTACTAGATTAAGAAATCGGATGATTCAAATGGGCGCTTCCATATAATGATGCGACTTTAAAAAAACAAGGTGGAGGAAAATGTATGTGTAGTCAGCATGTAAAAAACCACAACATTTCTGCTGTGGTTTATAATTTTAATTACTGGTTTTACTCATTGACGCTACATTAAAGATTCGTGCCGTAGTGATGGCGGATATTCGTGCGGCATCAGGGGATTCTCTTTCTAGGCACGGATTTAAAATCTGCGCTATCGCGTTGGTGGTATATCCAAGCTTTCGGGTATAAACAACCTTGGCCCTCTTTTTATTTCCTAAATACTTTCTAAATTTAATGTTTTACAAACTTAGATTGGTATAATACTTCTTAACTACATAATTGCGCTAAAATGGTAGGGTCTTGAATCTTAGCATCTTCTGATAGCAGTTTCATTTTAGAAATAATTTCTGCAGATTTTGGATCGTCATCAATAAAAGGCAAAAACAAACGTCCACGATGCTGACTATGCACAGGAATAATAGATAAACTCACTCCGTTTTTACTTACAATCCCACTTCCTAAATGTATGGTATAGTCACCTAATTTTCCATGGATAAGAATATGACGTTCTTTAACAACTACATTATCGAGTTGGAATAAAACAGCTGATTCTCTGCACAAAACAGCCCGCATTTCCATGGTAGAATAACTCGCCTCAGGATCCACTCCTCCCACATGAGCCACACTAACTACCAAGTCAACATCACGCATCACCTCACTAAAAACAACTGAATTTACATCCTTTAAAGCGATTGGTTTATAGTCCTTTTCACTGTAAAAACAAACATATTCTAACGTAGGTGCTTCAATATCAGAAGGCGAATACCAATCTGCCATGGCATACATACTTACAACATATCCCTTTTTGTGATACACCTTTTGCAATCCTTCATCATAATCTACAGTCCAACCTCTTGATCGGAGTAACGAAACCGTTTTTCTAGGTTGAATTTGATGTCCTTGATACCTTTGAGAACGTGTTCCTGTTTCAATTTCATTTTTGGTAACCACATACAACTCTCTAAAAATTTGTTTAAAAGGCTGTGTCAACTGCTTGGTAAACGCATGTTTTTGATACATGGATAACGTCTTACTCGTAAACAGATGTGATGCATGCGCAATCACAAAACGGTCTGTTCCCTCAACCATTAATTGATGATTTTCTAAAGTATAGATTCCGTCAATTTTCCAAAATCCAGACTGCTTTGTCTTCTTATTAAACAATACCAATTTTCCTAACAGCACTTTTACAATAGGATGTTCCATGATAATCGCTAGTTCATGAACGCTAAACTCGTCTTCAAGAATCATGGCATCCTCAAGCGATTTTCTAGTTCTAGTATATTGATTTTTTAAATACCTTCTCCCCTCTTGCAATGCTATAATTGCCTTCTCTTTTTTTAATTTGACAGGCAAACTTTTTAATGACTTTCCGTTTTTCTGGACGTTTAAATCCGCTTTCCCAAAAGTATCTATACGTAATTCAACTTTAAACACATCTATTTCAACAATGGCATTTTTCATGATCTCTAAGGTTGCTTTCGCTTCCATTGCCCATGAAAAACGAATCCTATCTTCAAAACCTGCATTTCTAGAAAGGTTGTCTAAGCCAATTTCTACTGCCTTCTTCTCACTTTCTTGCCGTTGTGCACCAAATTGTTTACGCTCTTTTAAAAAGCATTGTAACACATTGTAACGTTGCAATACATCTTTCTCTCTATTTGTTTTACTCAAAGGAATCAAGCCCAAAGCTTTGACATATATTTTATCTCGTTTTTCCTTGATTTTTAATATGGTTTCTCTGATTTTTAATTCTCCAAGCATTACATTGGAATACAATTTCACTTGGCGATGCGCATGCCCGTCTGAAATGTATTTAGACCCTTCGTGAATTATTTTCCAATTTGCTTTACCTAAAGCTGTATACACTTCCTGAAACCAATAAACATCAAAAGCACCTTCTTGAAAATCTTGTTTATCAATGGACGAATACCGTGCAACTATAGCCTCTTTTTCTTTACTCATATAGTCGGAAGCATGGGCATGGAACCACCAGACCGCACTTTCTAAAGCAGGCATCCCAAGCAACTGACCTATCCATGGCACTAAATGAGGAACATAACACGCCACTTCTATCCATCTTTTTTTACTGATGTTAGATTTTCCAGCTTTTTCTATAAAATCGTCCACCGTTTCACTTTCTAAAGGATGACAATGTTTTATTAAATAGCTAAACACCTCTTTCTTAGAATCCCCGTAATAATACCCTCTAGTAAAATTCTCTTTTTCTAGGCGATCTAACAATTTAAACAGATAGTCAATCCCCGATACGTTGGATATATTACAAATATACCGCGTTACTTCTGTAGGTAAATCTCCCCTTTCTAACTCAATATCAATAATTCTATTTTTCAAACTTTTGAAGAGATGAAAAGGCAATACTTCGTTTTTAAACGCTCTTACTTTATACTTATTTTGCCCCGTCTGATCTAGTAATTTCATAAAATCATCACTCAATAATAATTGAAATTGAAAATCTTCTTCCGTAATAAGCTTATTTTTATAAGCATGGTAGCTAATAAAATCCAATGGGGCATTCACTTTTTGATATTGGGTAGCTGTCAAGACATCTATTGATTTTGGTAATTCCGGAGCATTGACAGCACAAGCAGCAATATACATTCTTA
The DNA here is from genome assembly GCA_965224465.1 of Flavobacteriaceae bacterium. Lineage (GTDB taxonomy): Bacteria > Bacteroidota > Bacteroidia > Flavobacteriales > Flavobacteriaceae. The sequence goes on from OZ245049.1 coordinate 463,298, forward strand.
AATCATAGTAACGTTTTAAAGCCTGAGGATTGTTAATCATTTCTGTTTGAAACTGGCATAAACATGGACCTAAGCCAATGCAAGCTATCAAATTGTACCACCCTATTCCAACAGCGTATCCCCTTCCGTCTAGCGGTATTTCATTCTTTTTAAATGATGTAGGTAAACGTGCAATCATGTCCTCTAATTCGTCTATTTTATAACGTAACAATACGTCAGTATCCGCATACGCCTTAAAAAAACAATTCAAAATAAAATAGGCATTCTCATCCCGATTTCTATACTTACTTTTTGGTTTTAAATGATGTCCTTTTAAGTCAGGGATATAGGATTTCAGAAAAGGAATAAGCGTTTTACATTCAGAATATGGGAGTGCTGGATTATTGGCGTAATGCAAAGCCGTCATCAATTCAAAACTATTCAATTTATGCTTCTCATACCACATTTTTCAAACATCTGGAAGGGGTAAATACTGTAGGCGTTCTTGAGCATCTATTCCCTTAACATTGCGTACAAACTCAATTTCTTTCTCTAAAATTGTAGTTACAATAGCACCATAATAATCATGGTATTGATACTCGTAGTTTTTATTTTCAGCAAGGAGAAAAACCAAGTCATTGATGGCAGTAACAAGTTTTTTGATATTTATTACTGCAGGATAGAGCAAGGAACTCGAAGTAGCAAACACCCGTTCTATAAATCCTTTTTTAACTGTTGATTCCAAGCATAATTTAGGATCTAATAAGGGTGATATATTTTTGTAATTGATGAGTCCAAATCCATTTTTAAAATGATATTCCTTAACAGTCCCTTCAAATTTATCAATAAATAACTGCTCATTTTTAATAATTTTAGCCCTTGTCATATACGCTTGAATGATGGACGCATTGAAATCTAAAAATGACGGATGGTCTATTAATTTTGAAATAATTTCTAAACCTGCCAAACGTTGGTCTATTTTTTTTGATACCACTATATGTTCTACAATTCTCTTTATCTCTAAATCATCCTGCGCAAGCACTAAGGAAATAAGGCTTGTTCGTATCTCTTTATTTTTTTTCGCAAGCAATCCCTCTATTTTCAGCATATCCAAAGGTGTTATCCTAATGGACTTTAACACCCGTAAACTTGTGGCTAGTACAGAAATATTACGATCATTTAAACCTTGATACATTACCTGTTTTTCCCAAGAAGTGTCACTAAGCTTTATGGGGGTAATTTTATCTGACGACGCTCCTACTGACCAATTAAAATGATTTGGAAACACAACTCGCATATATTTTTCTCTAGATTCGGAAGGCAATTCTGAAATATTTTGAGCCAATAATTCTAACTGTGCCGCTTGACTATTTGCAATGGTAAAATCATAAAAGAAATTGGGTGTAATTTTATAATAGCTCCATAAGAACACCTGCCCATTATGTACTGTACCTTTGCTAGGAAGTGATTTTGCAGTACGGTATATTTTACAAAACAAATCGTCTTTTATTTTAACAGAAAACACATTTTTAAGCAACCAATAATCCACTTCTACATCTGCTCCAAAATTGGCTTCTACGTAGGCATACAAATGTGTGCTAGACCTACCTGTAGTATTGATAAACATACAGGCTAGTAATTTTTTTTCTTTGCATCCCTTTTCTAGAATATGTACTGCATGCAAATTTGCTTGATCTACATCCGTGAGTCCGATATACCACAAAGCGATATACACTTCCAAATTGTCGTTGCTTTTTAAAGCTTGCGCCACGAGCAAGGAATTTTCAAAAAACGAAGCACTTATTTCTAACACCCGTTTTACTGTCGTTTTTTTAGGAGCTTCCCATCCAAAACCAAACCAGCAGTTCACAGCACGAATCACACTACTAAAGCGCATTAAATCATGCTGTAAAATAATGGTTATAAAATAATGTAGCGCCCCTAAATGGGTTTCATCCAATACTTCTAAAATAGTTTGACGAAGCCCTTCTTGGCGCTGAGCTGCAATTAATAAGTCCGCAACTAATTTCCAATTTTCTTCTTTATCGCTTAGTAATAATCCTTTTAAAATACTTCTAGAAACCCCTCCTATTTCGTCTTCAGATTGTAGAATATCTTTCACCAAGTTTCTAATTTCAGGGTCTCGTTCTGAGAAAATAACCGCAAAAATATATTCGTAACCAGTGCCTTCAAAATAGACATTAAATCGAATGAGTTCTTTTATATCCATTCCCTTAAATCCTTTATCTAATGATTCAAAAATCTGGGTAAGCACACTAAATTTGTTTGTTGTATAGGCATCGGAAGGCTGGATACGAAAAGAACGACGTGCGTATCCCATTTGATATGGCGATGTATTTAAAAGATTCCAGACGTTGGGAATGTATTCTGAGATAACCGATCCGAAAATAAGAAGTATCAATTGTTTCCCCTCTTTTTCTAAAAACGGATTCAACATGGCATCCTCTCCAAAATGCTGTTTGTAGAGTTTTAGCTCTTTATGAACATCCCTATAATAACCGATTTTAGGGATAAAACCACAAATAATACTACCTAAAACCTTATATTTTTCACTAAAACTACTAAAATCATTCTCTATTATTTTCTGTTGTTTTTTGGACGCAATTAATGCCAGCGCTGTTTCTTTTTGAATCATAATTATTTGTATTATTTTACCAGAAGGTTCCTGTTAAAAATGTAAGACGCATAAAGGTAATTTCACTCTTTTCATCCAAGTGTATCGTTTCAAATATATCTTTAATTTCTATGGCATCTATAAAAACAACAAAAACACCATCTTTAAAAGCGAGTAAGACATTTTCAATTGCCGTTTCTAAGACTTCTTTTTTGGTGTTAAAAAGTACTCCCACACCTATTTTACCCGTAGTAGCTTTTTCTTGAATTACAGTAGTGCTTAAAAAAGAAAGCATGTTCTTATTTTCTGTTCTTGTATTAAACCGATGCACTTCACTACGTACACATTCCATAAGGAGTTCTCTTAAATTTGTTGGCTGTTGCAGGACTTCAATAGGGTAAACATGCACCCTTTTTTTTCCTAAGCGCCTTAATTTTACAGTGATTATTTGTGTACTCATTTTATCTATTAGCTGTTTTTATTCCGTTTTATAAAAGCACTTCCAATATAGAAAATCATTTCCATTAATTGCAATGCATTTTTAGCATCAAATGTATTTGGTATTAGCACTTAACTATGTACTTCAATCTAACGAATATTTTTTCCTAATAGGCGCTCTAGCCATGGGAGTATTTCTTAGATAAAAGCAATATATTTCACACGCCAACACTCCAGAATCAAATTTTTACGTGATACTATCATGCTCGAATCTACGTTTTTAATGAGGATTAATTCTTTCTAATTTATATTCGAATAGTTCTATTTGATATTTGATAAATACCTCCGTTTTTTATCTATTTGCACGTATTGAAACGTTTTGACTCCTTCATTGTTTCGACTCCGATGATCCAAGGGTGATCTTATACCAATCACAATCCAAAATAACCGATATAAATAGTTTGTTTTACGTTATACGTTGTTGAGAAACAGAACTATCACTAAGGCGGTTATCTAATTTTCGCCTCCTTCTTATTTTTTTAGAGATGTTCATGACTTCCACTTCACTACAGTTCACTCAATTAATTAATTTCGTGTCTACGTAAACTCTTTTGATTTTCTTATGGGATTGCAATGATGTGGGTACTTACACAAGTAATTATGCCTCTGTATACCGCTTACTCGTCATTAATTTATTTAACACAAAAGAAACTCCTAAGTTGCTCTACTTAAATTTGTTTAGCCTGCCCCGTAATTGATGCGGAGTCAGTACCGAGATTTGTAGAAGTATATTCTTATGCCTCAATCGCAAATAATCTTCAGATAAAACGGCACGAATTATACCCTAGCGATTTACTAATAAGTATTCACAGTTTCCAATTTTATGGAGCTCCTGATAGCTTCGCAGTTATTCACTCCCTTTTATTTTTTTAGAGGTGCTCATGATAGCTACGCAGTTCAGAACGATACTCCTGTATATAAAGGACTTGCACCCTCTATATTAATAAACTACCTTTCGGAAAGTCAATAAGATCGGGGCAAGCCCACGAGGCATGAAAAAGAAAAAACTTAATCATTTCGATGCAAGCATCGGGGAATTAAACCCACTGATGGGATTAAAAGATACCCGTGCTGGGTACACACAACGTATAAAAATAATAAGGATTAAGTGCTAAACCAAAAGTTGGTGTATTTTAACAAAGTCCGCCAAATTTAAAACTTGACGACTAAAAGAAAATAACGGTAAAATTGTGATTTTTGCTAAGTGCTAAATTCGAAAGTAAGTACATTTTAAGCCCTTACTATTCATATACGAACCAGTTGTAAATAATGCTACCATCACATCAAAAAAACATGAAAACAAAAATACTAATATTAGCATTAATAAGTACTTTAATTATGGGGTGCCAAAAAACAAAAAAAACAAATGCTATGAATAATGAATACGAATGGAATGTCTCTATAAACGCTCCAAAAAATTTCCCTGCAACTATATACTACGCATCTTTAGATGGTGTAGAAATGAGAAGAGATGGAACTATAGATAGCGGTTGGGGTATGTCAGGTTCTTCTAGCGAAGGACTAAAAACGATACCTAAAAGACTAGATATAATATGGATTTCTTATATTGAAAATCAATTTTACAAAGGAAACTTCTTATTAAATCAAGAAAAAATTAAACAAATTTTTGAGGAAGGTTTTTTAAATGATGTAAGAGACGGTATTACAAGGTTTCATAATTTTGAATTTGTAGTAAACGTAGCTCCAGGAGGTACAGTAGCTCTTTTTATGAAAGGCTTAGGAGGTTTTCAACGAGAAGTAGGCTTTTTTAAAGCAGAAAAAACAGAAGTGACATGGAAACACTTTGTACCTATGGGAAATCAAAATCGTAAAGATTTTGTAGCTGTAATGTTAGAAGATGTAGATAAAGATTCATTGGCTCATTACAAAACAAATGGAATTCCATTTGACCGTTGGGAAAATTACCGAGAATATTTTAGTTTAAAAACTACTATGCCTCCAAAATATAAAATAGATGGGTTAGTGTATGACTCTTTTAATGGAGAACGTTATTATGGTGAAAACAATGCCTATCATATAAACGAAGACTACAATAAATTACCCATACCTAAAGAAATCATTATTAACTGGATTGAGAAAGATAATGATGCATACAAGTATATTTCAGTATTAAACATAAAAGAAAGTGAATATACAAAAATGAGTGATTTTTTAAAAAAACACGATAATAAAGCTGATTTTTATATAGAACCCTATATTCTTATAAATGTAAGAGAAATCAATCTGTTTTTAAAAAGTGAAACTGAAAAAATAGAGATTGAACTTCTTCCGTATATTGTTAAACGTAGATTACTGAAATTTTAATTATGGGAATTATTTTTGGAGAATATGTTCCTAGTATAGAGAGAACTGAATATGAAAAAGTAGTTACGGTAGGAGTGTTTTTTGACGGTACATTAAATAACCGTAAAAATACACGTGCTCGTAAGACTGCATTGGAAGAAGAAACGGATGCCAATCCTTCTTTAAGTACTGTTGTAAATAAAGATGGAACTTCCGAAAGAAATTTAGGGATAAGTGCTTTTAATAAAGAAAAAGATGTAAGCTATTTTAATGACGAATCTAACGTTTCTCGTTTAGAACGGTTTTATGAAAAAGATGATGCCCTAGTCTTAAAAGTATATGTTGAAGGTATTGGTACTGATAATTTTGAAGGTGATGCGTTTTTAAGTAAAACCACAGGGGCTTTTAGTAGAGGTATTGGTGACAAAGTAAGCAAAGCTTGTAAAAAAATTGTAGAAAAATTAAATATATTAAATTACGATGCCCCTAAAAGTAGAATCATAGATATATTACAATTTGATATCTATGGTTTTAGTAGAGGGGCTGCTGCGGCTCGTCATTTTATATATCAAGTAATGCGTACAGATAAATTTACATTAGAAGCTGATATTATTACAGGATTTACAATAGATCCCCATCCAACAAGGGGTTATTTGGGGCAATATTTGTATGATCAAAAAATAAGTGTTTATGAAGTTAAGATTCGTTTTGTAGGTCTGTATGAAACCGTAGCATCTTATGGTATAATTCATTGGAATGATGTATTTCAATTAAAATTAGACAAATTATATTATGCCGATAAAGTAGTTCACTTAACAGCACAAGACGAAATAAGAGAAAACTTTAGTTTAATAGACATTACAAGTGCAGGAAAGAAAGGAGTAACAATCACAATGCCTGGAGTACATTCGGATATTGGAGGTGGCTATGAAGAAAATATAAAACAAGAAAAAGTATTGCTTTGGGATGGAAAACGCAAAAAATTTGATACCTTAACTTCTAATAGAATTTTATATCATTATCTTTTAGAAGGTTGGTTTAATAAAAAGACTATAGACAAAGAGAGGATGTTTCAACTCTTTTTTCTGAGAAACGAAGTGTATGGAAAACGACAAAACATAACAAACACATACAGCGTTATTCCGTTACAAATAATGGCGAAATTATCGAATGACAATAAGGCACTAATTGAAACAAAAAAACTAGAAGAGTTTTTCAATACAAACGATGATGGTTTTTTATCGAGTATTCAAAAAAAGTTATTTAGTCAATTAAAAAATAGTACCGGTAATATTGTAGAATTATTAAAATTTGACAGATTAGAAAATGCTGAAAACATCTGGAAAAAAATGGTAGAAAAATATTATAATAAAGGAACTGAATATACGCATAAAAGCATCAGTAAATCTCAATTTAAAGAATATTATTATCAGATTAAAAAAGACAAAAAAGCACTGTTAAGAGAATGTGATTTATTTATAGAAAACAGCTCAGAATTAGAAGAATTAATTAAGAATAACTGGAAACTCATACGTTCCTATAAAAATGACATAGATGATTACACTCCCTTAAAAACCACTAAAAAAGAGACCATTCAAGAGAATCTGGGAGATATTTTAGATATTTCAAAAACCTTTATGGCTGGTACAATACTAGATGAAGTAGTTGTAATAGCTTATAAAAAGGATATTGATAATATTAAAAAATTAAGAAATATATATTTGCATATTTCTCATACTTATGAAAATAGTGCCTTATTTCTTGAACCACTCGCTCCAAGCTTTGATTACATGCGAAAATACAGAAAAGGATAAATTCACAAAGGGAAACACGCACTATTTACAATCGAATAGACAACACCAACTAGCTGCTGGCAGGCACCTCTCACACCACCATACATACGAGAGCTTCGCTCGGACATTTCTAATTATACGTTTAAAAACACTTCTAGTTCTCATAAACCTATACGACGGTTCAAAAATTTGAAGTTTGCGTATTATTATTGGTTAATAACAAAGGCATATACCCTTTTTAGAACAAGTCTAGATTTGGGTTTGGTAGACTTTAAAATTGGACTTTATTATTATTATTCACTCCCTTTTATTTTTTTAGAGGTGTTCATGATAGCTTCGCAGTTATTCACTCCCTTTTATTTTTTTAGAGGCTTAAATTCAACTAATAAACGCAACTTTTCGATTTGATTCTATGATGGTTATATTTTCAAAACAGAAAAGTAGGAAAACCTACCTTTCTTGTCTTGATGGATATGTATCTTACGGTCTCAAATCTCGAAAAAAGAAGTTGTATGAAACACATCACCCAAGCGCAAAGATACACAATTTGTTGCATGTTAAAACAAGGTTATAAACAGGTTGAGATAGCAGCTGCTATAGGAAAAGACAAGTCTGTTATTAGCAAAGAGATTAAGCGTAATTCAGACAAAAGAAATGGAGTTTACAAGCATGAATTAGCCCAAAAAAAGTATGCTAAACGTCATAAAGAAAAGCCTAAAAGAAAACGCTTTACAGAAGATATTCAACAAGCAATAGAGTTGTTATTGCGAGACGATTATAGTCCTGAGCAAGTAGTTGGTGTCCTAAAAAAACAAGGTAAAGAAACGGTGTCTATTGAGCGTATATATCAGCATATTAGGGAAGACAAGAGGAATGATGGTGATTTACATACACACCTTCGCAGACAGGGAAGGAGATATAGAAAACGTGGCTCATCAAAGGATTCTAGAGGGGTTATAAAGAATCGTATTAGTATAGAACAACGCCCTGAAGTTGTTGAACAAAGAAATCGATTTGGAGATTTAGAGGTCGATTTAATCATAGGTAAAAACCATAATCAAGCCATACTTACCGTAAATGATAGAGCTTCTGGAATGCTTAAAATGAAAAAAGTAAGCTCTAAAGAAGCAGTTGTTGTCACTAAAGCTATCAATGAAATATTAGAAGACTGGAAGCCTTATCTACATACTATAACAGCTGATAATGGAAAAGAATTTGCAGGCCATGAGCAGGTTGCAGAAAATTTATGTATTGATTACTTTTTTGCGCATCCATATCACTCTTGGGAAAGAGGATCTAACGAAAATTTAAATGGTTTGATTAGACAATATTTTGCCAAAGGAAGTGACTTTACAAACCTAACAGATCAAAGAATCAAAGAGGTAGAAACAAAATTAAATAACAGACCTAGGAAGAGACATAAATATCAAAACCCTATATTTGTAATGGAACAATTATTATTTAACTAAAAGTTGCGTTTGTGACTTGAATTCAGCAACCATTTATTTACGGATATCAATTTTCTTACGCATATATCAATTAAAAAGATGCTATTGCCATATATAATTCTATCTTTGGTTCAAAATATGCATGCAATCAGCTTGTTTTAGGAGCCTTTTTTATCACTAAAAAAACACCCCCTACAACCAATGCTTTTTCATATCAAAAAAAACTATATCAAAAAAAACATGAAAAAAATATGTATCCTTATTTTCTTGACGCTCTTAATTAGCTGTTCAGATGAAAATAAAACAGACCGTGAGTTATTATTAAGAGATCAGAAAGAATTGAATAAAAACTTAACTTCTTATAAGGTAAGCACCTATAAATTCGGTAAAATATTAATCAGATCTTCTGTTTCAAAGGATAGTATCTCTCCAGAATTCAACGCTTTTAAAAGTGATCTTGATAGGATTTTTAAAAAAGTAGTTAAGTACAACCTTGATAGCACAGAAAGTCTATCCCTTTTAGACTATGTTTCTATCTATCGAGATTACAATAAAATGGAAGATTTTATAACTAGAACAGACGAGGATATTTTCCCTACACTTTCTGATGCATTTCATGAAATCTACGCAGATTCTACTTCTAAAAAACAAGAATTCTATACGGGAAAAGAAAAAGAATATGTTCAAAATATTGAGCATTCCATTTTAAGTGCCATTGTGATATTAAGTAAAGATTTAGGCAAGGAGGTTTCTCTATATGAATGCTCAAAAACAAAACCAGCATTGCTTCCTGATGGTGAAATTAAAACTCTATTACAATTTTTTAGAGGATTTTTATTTTTTGAAAAAGGACTGTACTACTTATCAGAGGATGAAATATCAAGAAATATAACCTGGTTGAATAGCAATAACAATATAGAACTTCCCTACACAAGGACTCTGTTTAAATGGGGAAATCTCGACAATGCGAAAACCCACGTTGCATTTCATGGAATGAATCATTTATTTAGAGGATTTGACAGGCTTATGATGGACAGAAAAATCGATGAAGAACGAGCATTAAAAGATTTTGAGCTCTTTTTAGAAGACACCAAAGCCATCGGTTTGGACAACGAACTTATTTGGTCTATAGAAACGTACTTATATTTAAAAAATGATGATCAAGAAAAATCAATAGCATCCTTAAAAAAATTGCAATCAAGTCACTTACTTTCTTCATCCGATAAAAAAAGAGTTACAGAAGCAATTGTTTATGTGGAAAATAGGGAAAGCGGAAAAGTACTGAATGGTATTTACGATAAGTTTTTTCTAAGTAAAATTGCTACTAAATACATCTATTCTATCTTGGCTAAAACAGACTGGGAACAAATAATGAAAGAACAAAATGTGCCACATACCGAAGAAATGTTTAAAACCATTGATAATTTTAATGAATTGATGGTCAATTTAAATACATATTCCAGTACCGAAAAATTAAAAGAAGTAGGAAAAGACCTAAAAGATAAAAGTAAAAACCTTTGGAACAAGGCTATAGAAATGGTTGACTAATCAAGTAGATTTCTTATTAAAAACGTGATAAAATCATATATTTATAGACAAAAAAAAGACCTCTAACGAGGTCTTTTTTTTACAAATATTAATAAGGTTTTAATTTCTATACAATACATCAGCACCAATGGTTCCGATAAGGTTGTTTAGATACGTACTTGTACTTACATAACCTAATTCCTGCTGCGCATCAGACAATCTAGTTTTCAAATCTAATTCAACACATGCCTCGCTATTCAAATCGTTAGAAAGGAAACCTTCCAAATAATCAATTCCGTCTTTTAAACGATCTATATCTATTTGTTGTTTCAATTCCAAACGCTCTTGATACCAAGCAGAATTAACCACTACTTCTCTTTTAAATTGCTTTCTCAATTCAGGATCGTTGATGTTTTTCCCTTCATAATGCCCATAAGCCATAATGTGCAATAATATTTTTAAAGGAGGAATAGCTGCGGATACACTCTTATCTGCAAAATAGTTCAGTCCTACTTTCTCTTGAGCTTCAACTATATTGTTGATACCATCAGCATAAGCTTCAATATCTTGCAACTCAGGTTTCAACATTTTTTCGTTAAACACTGCTTGTGGCTCATCAAAAATACGATTCATATTTCTAAACAAGAAACCTTCTGTAATTCGATATCCCAATCTACTTGCTTGAATGGTTTGACCATTGTATTCAAAATCTTCTAATTTCTCCAAAGATCCTTCTTCTATCAAACGTTTTGGTTGGCGTTCTTTTTCTTCTAAACGACACCATAATTCAGGAATCAATAACGAAATATCATGATCAAATCGGTTGTCAGATCCTACATGTCCAGCAGCAGAAGAAAATCCTTCATAATCTGTTAATATATAAGACAATAAAGCATTGTTCAAATCAGAAGTTGCACTCAACATATTAAAAGGCCCTTTGGTCAAAGCTCCTTCAGAACCTGCTCCTGTAGTTGATGGAGATTTTCCTGTTAAACTACAGATAAAGTCCATAAACAATTCTGGTAATTCTTGATAATGTATCGGATTGTACACACTCAAAGCTCTAATACCAGCAGCTTTATCCGCAGGATTGTTACGTCTACCTGCTAAGATAGCATTTACAGGATGATGTACTGCTGCATCATTCGGCACTTTACGAGACAAACGTACACCTATTTCTGCCAATCTATCATCTACAGGGTTTACTAAATCTGGTCTGATTTGTAAATACCTAGGATTTTTGGTTGGTTCACCATTAACAATTCTAGGGTGAGACGGAGTAATAAAGTACAATCCTTTGGTATCTTTTACACCTCCATTAATAATTTTTTGAATCGGTGCAGTATATTCTGCAAATCCGATAGCATCAGCTTGCAATTCTATTCCATCTTCCCGATTCAATGGTTCGTAATTAGAACAAAAGTTATTACTCATAGACAAATCTGCTTCTGCATCTTTGTCATAACCTCTAATAATAGCTTCGTCAGGACGTTGGAAAAAACGTTTTTCACAATTTGCAGTAATTTTTACACTGCGGTGATTGCTATAATCTGGATTCAAATTGCTAAAGCGCTCTTTTGGTAATACAATAGAAGCCGTAATATCATCTTCCATCTGAATTTTTGCAGCGGCAATAAAATCGGTACGTAATTTATGCAAATACCATGAATTGTCATTGGCGAAACCAATACGTAAATAACTGGCTACAATTTTACGATTGTTAAACAATAATTCGTGTCCTTTTTTACCATTAACAACATCCACAGAAAAATAATCTTTCCAGTCTCCATTGGTTCTTTCTGGACGGTAAAAACGTCTAACATAAAACACCAATGCCTTCACATGATCTGGAATACCTGCCAAGTAATTATTGTATTCTTCTGTATAATATTTAGAAGGTGTCAATAATTTAATAACAGAACCCAAGGTACGTTTGGCGCCCAATAAAGGTCTAGAAGATTCACTGCGATCCGAGTGATTGATCCATCGTTTGGTATAATTATATTTGATAACAACATCCGCCATTTTAAAATCTTCATCTATATCTCTCACATAGAAAGAAGAATAGATAATAGCATTTAAAAGCGACTTAGAGATTTCTGATTTACCACCACCAGAAACCGTACAAGGCTTGTGACAGAAAGTTCCTTCCGCAGCCGTACTCACCAATCTCCAAGAGGGTGTCTCAGGATGTTTCTCCATGTGAATTTTAACTCCCGATGGATGTACGTAAAATTTACCTGGAGTAAGGTTTAATTTTTGTTCTTCCCCTTCATGCATCCACGTAATTTTCCCTTTGTATAAGTTTATTTTAGAATATTCGTTGATATAATAAATAGTATCAAAAGTTTTATCTATCGCATAACCTTCTGGATGTATATCCATAGATTCACCATATTCAGCAACAACATCCGTATATTTAAACTGTTGCTTTAGGATATTATTCATAAATAATTTCCCATCAAACTGATCCCCTAAATTTTTACGAGGGAAAGCAATCGCACCACCAGCGTGTTCTTCTTCCGAAAGACCTAATAAATTGGCAGAAAAACTGATTTGTGTTTTCACTTCTTTCTTTGAATACCCAAAGTAATTATCAGCAATCAATGTAATCACTGTACCACTCTCATCTCTACAGGTTAATTTAAACGCATTTCCATCATTGTACAGCTCATCCTCGTTTTTCCAGCAAACACCGTCTCTACGCTCTCTTTCTGTAGCATCTTCATATTTAGGAAGACCCAATTCTTTTTTGGTCAACTCCAATAATTGAGGTGCCAATATCACACATCCCGTATGCCCTGTCCAATGTGCAACATCCAATCCTGCATCATTCATAGGTAAATTTGGATCTCCTGCATTTCCAAAAATAGACTCTACAAAATCTAAATTACTCACAAAACTACCTGGAACAAAAAATCGAATTTCCATTCTTTTTTCTTTGGAAATCCCTTTCACCTCTGGACTTACAATAGGGCGTAAATACAAAGAGGTAAATAACCGTGCTTTATCTTCTTGGTCTGCCGTAAAAGGTAATTCTAAAAAGTCTTCGCTAGGCGCAAATGCTTTTTCTAAAAACTTTGCCCATGCATATTTAGGCAATTCTATTTTTTCGTTTGGAATAGGCAATCCTCCTCCTACAATATGAAAAGATCCTTTGGTAGTTCTTCTATCGTGTTTAGGATTGTGCAATACTCCTTGTTTGATTCTATATGATTTAATAAAAGGAGTGATATATTCGTTTTTATCGACCGGTAAACTCAATTCACGAGCAATTTCAGCTTGACCTAATATAAAAGAGGTACGAGGTAGTTTTGGGGTAGTTTCCAAATTCTGATCCGCTAGATAGGTGTCAATAAAATGTTGAATTCTTTGATCCGCAGGACAAAGATGCTCAGATAGCAAGCGTGTCATAGATTTGTAATTCTTTACCAAGTTACTTGTCAATTCAATAAACTTTGAATCAGCGAGTCCTTGTTTGGAATTTGCATCACTATTTTCATATACAGGTTGCCCCATAGATGCTAATTGCAAATTTATATATCGAATCATATCTTTACGTTTCGTTTTTTGATCTGTACGTTTCATACTTTTTACGTTTTATCTGTTGTTTCCTGTTGCTAATTTACGAAAATTTAAGCTGCAAAAACAGCTCTAACCCCTTGCAAACACTAGTAAAATAAAATTTAAGACGATTTCGTATTATTTATTTTTTTTATGTGCTTACGAAAACGATGTAAATGGAAGGTTCTTTTTTATTTAGAACCATTCTAAATCATTACGATCTATTTCTTTTCTTCAAAATGATTTAAAAAAATTCAAACTATAACGTTTTCGCACGCTGTAATTCGTTCTTGCTTTTTTATAAAATGATGCATAAAACGAGATGTGTGTTCGTGCACATAACCTATGTTAAGCAATTCCTAAAGATGAATTAATGTAAAAATGATACCTATTTGAGTGTGTGAAACAATGAATAATCACCTTCAAGAAAAACAAAGTAAACAAAAGATGCTTTCTATATGCATATATAATAGGTATAGAAATTAGACATCATAGTTTGGTCTAATGAAAAAAAGAAGGATACGGTGTAAAGATCCACGCATTTAAAGCACTCAAATCTAATACGCTAGTCCTTATTTATGTTATCAATCAACTCGTTGAGACAAACAGGTTCTTCCTAAATAATTTATTCAATAGCATTTATTGAATTTGTAAATTGAGATCCATACATAATAATTGATATCTACAGTCCTTTCTTTTAAATCATAATGATAAGAATTGCGGTTGCATTTTAAGTTCCTGCTCTAAATTACTCATAACCGTTTCGCAATAAGCGCTGCCTGTATTTGTACCGTCTTTAAAGCCCTAGGTTTTCTTTCCTTTTTGGAAATGATAAAGTGGAGAAAAATGTATGTGAAGGCAACATGTAAAAAACCACAACATGATTGCTTTGGTTTTGATGTTTTATAAAAATCTGCTGAACCATTACACTTAATGGCTGTGTGGCTTACTTGTTGACGACACACGATAAAATCGTGCGTTAGCGATGGTGGATATTCGTGCGCCAGCTGGGAATAAGGGGAGGATGGGCAGTTGCCCAACGGCGTAGCCCTCATGAACACCTCTAAAAAAATAAAAGGGAGTGAATAACTGCGAAGCTATCATGAACACCTCTAAAAAAATAAAAGGGAGTGAATAACTGCGAAGCTATCATGAACACCTCTAAAAAAATAAAAGGGAGTGAATAATAATGTCCAATTTTAAAAACTACCAAACCCAAATCTAGACTTGTACGAAAAGGGTTTTATGTAGATACGGCAGTGATTGAGTGAACTGTAGCGAAGTGAAACTCAAGAACACCTCTAAAAAATAAAAAGGAGGTGAATATAGAAGATGTCATTATCTGGGGAGGTCTCCAAAGCCACGAGTTGGTTCTATGGAGAAGTCAGCAGACGTCTAGTACCTATAGGAAACGAGTTGAGGAAAGACCTCAGAGGTCTCACAAATAGGGAAGGACAGAACATTAAATTACGTTGGAATTCAATTAGAATGCCTAGCTAGCCTAGTTTTAAACCAACAGGAGTACCCGAATTATTTAACCTATGATTGACAAAGTATTAGAAGCTACCAACCTTTTTAAAGCAGCACGTCAAGTAAAGCGAAATAAAGGTGCGAGCGGAGTTGATGGGATGAACCATCCGAGAAGAAATATTCCTAAGAAAGACTATTTATCTTCGGATGCTCTATGTGACCGATTTAAATAAATAAAACCGTCACATAAAAGTAACGGAACTTTCAACTTATATAGTTGAAAACCGTTCAGACATACTAACAACGATCCGTAAGAATAGCTATGATCCAAACTCAATCTTAGGAGTAAGTATTCCAAAAGGCAAGGGTAAAACCAGACTTTTAGGAATCCCAACAGTAGTAGATAGATGGCTACAACAAGCAGTAAATCAACAATTAATGGTTCAGTTCGAATATGATTTTGAGCCACTTAGTTTTGGGTTATTCACAGCTTTTTATTTTAGGGAGTTCATGAGCTCCCGTTGGTCGGTTTAGACCTCAAAAGAACATCCAAAAAGCAGTATTACAAGCTCAGCAGTATATCAATAATGGTTACCAAGATATTGTAGATATTGACCTTAAAGGGTTCTTTGATGAAGTGGACCATTGCATCCTACTACAGCTTATTTACCACAAGGTAAAATGTTTTTCCAAGTTTTTAAACCCATCGCTATTTTAGCAGCATCTGCTTGGGTGTAAATAATTTCTGCAGCCGTTTTGCCTTGTATTGCCCAATGCATTTTGTTTTGTGTAGAAGCAAAAAAATCTTTGGTGGTAAAAGCATCTATACTATAATCGGCGGAAAGTGCGTAGATGTCTGTTATTTTTTGATAAAAACGCCTTTCACTTAAACGTATTTCTCTAATACGTTCCAGCATTTCATCAAAGTAATCTTTCCTAAAATGTTTTACCTGTTTAAGACGTTCGTCATCCATTGCAAAGCCTTTAATAACTCAAGTTTCGCACTTAGATAGATTTACGCAACCTCTTGATAGTTAAGCTTGTGGGTATTCACTAGGAATCCAAAATCTTCAATATTCGCTATTATTTTACGTGTAACCATTTCAACATCAATAGATTCAATCATCTTTTCCAAAATGTCAATCACCAAGCTGATAACTGCTAATATCCTGATGTTTAGCTTATTCTCTATATAATCTTGTTTTAAATCTTTAAACAAGCCTCCTATAGTTTCGTAGGCTTCCATTCTATATCGAATACTGGTGAGTAAATATTGAACCATTATAATGCTTATTTGTGCGATTTGAATATCGAAATTAGTAGACTGACATTTTCCAAGACCAAACAACTGCTTAGCTTCTTTAAAAAACACTTCTATGGACCATCTGATACTGTATATTTCAATAGCCTTTACAAATTTCAGTGTTGTATCCGTTGATATTAACGTGTGCCATTTGCCATTCTTTCCACGTTTTGAAATAAATACAGCAACCTTAAGACCATCAATTTCAGTTATGTAATGATGGTAGTAATAATTGAATTTACGGCATCGTTTTGGTTTTATTTTCTGTTTTTTGAGTTGTGACAACGTTTTTATCTTTGATCGAACTTCAATCTTACTGTTGTATTTATACATCCCAATAATATGAGTTGAACTACTAATGTTCCGTAGCTTTCTAAGTAATTTAACACTTGTAAACCAGGTGTCTATTAAGATGTAATCTATGGGGATTTTACGTTTTACAAGCCTTGAGAACATTTGAACTAGCAGGTCTGTTTTCTTTTTATTGAGTTCCTGATACCTCTTTGCTGCAATTGTTTTACTACATCTTGGAGTTTTCTTTTGAAGCCTACGTTGCTTCGCCGTTAGACCGTATTTTAATTTTGATGTTTTACTTTCACGATGCAAACTAAAGTCAACAGGGATAAATACACTTCCATTCCAATAACCAGCTACAAGTAGCTTAAAGCCTAGGTAATACGTTTTTGACACATGGTTGTATATTTTTGAAACACCTTCAATTGTCTTTCCTGTTTTAGAAAGATCAGTATCGTCAAAGATCAAGCACTTTGTAGCGTCTTGAGATGGAGTAAAGAACTCTTCTTTTAATAGATATTGCTTCACAAACTGAGCTAGAAAAACCCTCCAATTTATCTTTTTATTTGCTAGGATTCGATAGTATGAATCTTTACCCGACTGACCTAATCCCTTGTCTTTACTACTTGTAAGTCCATGAATAGAATCAAATCCGATAATAGGTAAAATTAAAAGTGTAGAGATTAAATTACCGAATGAAATCCCCGATTTCTTACACCAACTAAACTTGTTTTTAATTTTATTGAATCCTAAAATATTTAGATGTGCTTGTAGGTATTCTGAACTAAGCCAAATCTTATTAAATTTTCCTTTTATCTCCTGTGTTTTTGTGATATCTTCGTGTTCTAGCATGTTTTGTACTTTCTTGTTCGTACTTAAAAGTACAATAAAACCAGGGGATTACCTTGGTTTTCATGCTATTTATTTTTACTTAAACACCTGTAAATGATGGGTGCGAAACTTGAGTTAATAATATACTAGTGCAATATTTCGGTTGCCCATTTTCGGAATTCTATGGCCCTGGGTGAGTTTACACGGTAGCCAACAGCCGTAATGGCACGTAAATTATAAAATTTGGTGTTGTATATTTTTCCATCTTCGGCAGTGTGTCGGAAATCCCGACATACTGATTATTCTACTAATTCTCCATCAGAGAAAACACCTTGCAAATGTTCGGTAATGGTGCTTCTGCCTTTGTCAAATAATTGACTTATTAATTTTTGAGTAAGCCACAACGTATCGTCTTTAAAATACACCGCTATATTTACCTTAGCAGTAGCTGTTTTAAAGATGACAAAATTTTCAACTTTCAATTGTTCATTATTATCCATTGTCAATGCTTTAATCATTACCAATCAATTTAGAATTTGTATTGCAGCTACGGTGCTTTTATTAAAACCTTTATTAGTTGCTACAATGGTTTTGCTCTTCATAATCAAAGTTATCATAGGGTTTTTATAGTTATAACTACTGCTTAAAGAAGCATACAGCTCCGTAGGAGCAATACCTTTGTAAAAAGAAAAGCACAGAAATAAGCTAAGCTCCAGCGGAGCGACACCTTTATTGATAGTAGTCAAATACATATTTCTCATTATAATTAATTTCAAATTTCTCTAAAAACTCTTGATACTCCTCTTTAAAAGTTTTTTTCTTATGATGCTCTGCTTGATTTAAAATATATTTTACGACAACATCTAATTGAGATTTTGAATAGGTGAAAGCACCAAAACCTTCTTGCCATTTAAATTTGCCATTTATCCACTTTTCTTCATTTATCCATTTTGATGAATTTGCTTTTATATCTCTTGCCATATCCGAAATAGCAACAGAAGGATGCAAACCAATTAATATGTGGGTATGGTCAGGATTGCAATAAACGGCTAATGGTTTAGAATTTTTATTAGATACAATACCACACATATACTTTTCTAACTGCTCTCTGTTATTTTCAGAAATCAGGTTTTGCCTTCCTTGCACAGCAAAAACTATTTGAACTATTATTTGTGTGTATGTATTTGCCATTTATGTTAATTGTGTCGCACCTAGGGTGCTTATTAATGGATTGGAATAATTATCTACAAAGGTATTGCCTCTCTGAGGCATCTTAATTACTTTTGCTAACCATAGTTTAAAAGGCGCTGCTTTTTTGGAAGGAATAGATTGGATAATTCGCAAAGCCCCTTCGGTATCCGCTGCTTGTATTTTTCTTTGTTTCCCCATCTGTAGCGGTTATTGCTACTAGGGTACAAATTGTACCCAGTTGGCACTAAGCGCTGTGTTACGGCTTCGCATTTTTTTAATATATTGTTTTAGATCTTTACTCTCAGATAACAATTGAACAATATCTTGAACAGAGAAAAACCATTTTTCACTATTTTCATCCCAATGTGTTCTTATACTTTGGTTTTGGAATAACTGTTTTTAGCAGTCAATTTCCCAAGCACTAATGTAAGTTAATTTTTCAGTTTTGTTCAATAAAATTGTAGAATTTATTCTTGTTTTCGTTTGAGTGGCGGAGGGAAAGGCAAGCTCTTTTTGTTTTGTGAGGCACGAGCAAAATAAAATGTGCTTGACCGTTCGGTGGTTTTTTTTTAGCTTGCATACAACACCTCTATATCCACAATAACAAGCCAAAACTTGACGTTATTTCCGTAATAGCTACAATAGTGTGTGTTTATCCATTAATTTATAAACCTGCTATATGCGGCATACAGCGTCCTTCAAATATACAAAAGAGATCCTTTTTGCACACTAACCTTTTAATTGTTTTTTATAAAAGTCCCCAACCATTAGCCTCTGTTTTTCAGCACCTCAACAAGAGTACTTGTTCTTATCCTAAACGTGTAGTTTTTATAGTAGAGAGTTACGTTCTTTTTACGGGGAGCATTTAGGCGTATTTAGTAGTTTTCAGGTGTTTACTAGCTTCTTTAGATTATTTTTTCGGCGTTTTTAGAGGTATACAGGGAAGGAATTGGGTTTTTATTGTAGGGTACGTTTGGCAATCGTTGTAGAAAATATAGGACAGCTCCTCCCCTTTTTGTATTTGAGTTTAAAGCGTATAGTTAACTTATACCAACCTAAATTTACTAGGGACGTTTTAGAAATAGAAGGCTCAACTAGCATTTAGCGTTGTTATAAAAATTTTGTCATAATCAGTTTGGATATTGTTATATATTTTAATTGCATTTGAACGTTTCATTGAGTACTTAAGGACAGTAACTACCCAATTTGATTCTTTACGATATGAATCTTTAATTGTTTGCCAATTTAAATATTTTTGAAGATATTTTGTGGATACTCCTTTTAATTTTACGTTACAAAATGTCTTTAACCTACTATGCAAACTATTGATGTGCTGAATATGATAAGTCCCTTTGACTCGTTGGTTTTTACTACTGTTTAAAACATGATGCTCTAAATGTAAATCCTTACTAAACCCAGTAAAACTACGGTGTCCATCAGAACAAAATACGGTTCTATTATCTACCATGCTTCCGATAGTGTTTTTTATATTACTCTTGGTAATTCTGCCCATATTTGTAAATTTAGAAACGCATAGTTCTGCTCTATCTTGGGTTGTTAATACCGTTGCGTATTCTTTTGTTATACCTGCCCCTTTCTTTTCGGATCTACTTCTGGGAGGTCTATGTACACACTTTTTACCTTTTTGACTGTGTAAATAAAAGGTCTCATCACTCTCGGTGATTCCTTTGAAATGACCTGTGGTTTCTTGGAACATAGCAGATAAAAAACGATGACGCCATCTAAATGCCGTCCCTGGATCTATGGAAAGATCCTTTCCTGTTTTAACCAAACTTAAATTCAATTCAAGTGTTTTTAAAAAGGCTGGTATGCGTTGCTTTTTGTGTATCCCAGCTAGCCAACTGCCGGTAAATTCAGTAAAAGTACGTTTACAATCTTTACATTTATAACGCCTGCTGTTTTTATCTACACCTGCTTTTATATAGTGATAGCCATTGCAGTAAGGGCATTCACCCCTTCTGTCATCTAAAGCATTCCCTCTCATTTTAATAATATCTACATAACTTCCTGATTTGCAAAGAGACTGAAATTCTTTAAGCAAAATATCCTGCTTAGTTACATCTAGACAGTCAAAATATTTTAAAATAGCTGAATTATCCATAATGATTCTGTTTTTCAGTAAGTTACGAAATAAATACGCTATTTACAAGTTGAGCCATAAAAATCTGCTGAACCATTACACTTAATGGCTGTGTGGCTTACTTGTTGACGACACACGATAAAATCGTGCGTTAGCGATGGCGGTTATTTGTGAGCCAGTGGGGGTTATCATTTGATGGAACATTAAAATACAATTCAAGAATATCGGTTAGTATTTTTTCAAGTATTTTCATTCCTTTTTTTATCAAGTTTTTCTATTGCTTCTTCTAACTCACTTTTGTGTTTTTCATCTGTTTGTTTCATTCTCAACTTTCCATTATCAACTTTCAATTGTTCATTATTATCCATTGTCAATGCTTTAATCATTACCAATCAATTTAGAATTTGTATTGCAGCTACGGTGCTTTTATTAAAACCTTTATTAGTTGCTACAATGGTTTTGCTCTTCATAATCAAAGTTATCATAGGGTTTTTATAGTTATAACTACTGCTTAAAGAAGCATACAGCTCCGTAGGAGCAATACCTTTGTAAAAAGAAAAGCACAGAAATAAGCTAAGCTCCAGCGGAGCGACACCTTTATTGATAGTAGTCAAATACATATTTCTCATTATAATTAATTTCAAATTTCTCTAAAAACTCTTGATACTCCTCTTTAAAAGTTTTTTTCTTATGATGCTCTGCTTGATTTAAAATATATTTTACGACAACATCTAATTGAGATTTTGAATAGGTGAAAGCTCCAAAACCTTCTTGCCATTTAAATTTGCCATTTATCCACTTTTCTTCATTTATCCATTTTGATGAATTTGCTTTTATATCTCTTGCCATATCCGAAATAGCAACAGAAGGATGCAAACCAATTAATATGTGGGTATGGTCAGGATTGCAATAAACGGCTAATGGTTTAGAATTTTTATTAGATACAATACCACACATATACTTTTCTAACTGCTCTCTGTTATTTTCAGAAATCAGGTTTTGCCTTCCTTGCACTGCAAAAACTATTTGAACTATTATTTGTGTGTATGTATTTGCCATTTATATTAATTGTGTCGCACCTAGGGTGCTTATTAATGGATTGGAATAATTATCTACAAAGGTATTGCCTCTCTGAGGCATCTTAATTACTTTTGCTAACCTTAGTTTAAAAGGCGCTGCTTTTTTGAAAGGAATAGATTGGATAATTCGCCAGCAGCTCCTCCCCTTTTTTGTATTTGAGTTTTATGCGTATAGTTAACTTATACCAACCATTTCCAAGAGACGTTTTGAAATGGAACTATTTATATCATCATTTTAGATTGTAATTCATATTGTTGGCATCAGAGATCATATTTCCGTTCTTGTCATAAGAATAAGCGTTCCCTGTATTTGTACCGTCTTTAAAGCCGTAGGTTTTCTTTCCTTTTTGGAAATGATAAGGTGGAGGAAAATGTATGTGTAGGCAACATGTAAAAAACCACAACATGATTGTTGTGGTTTTGATGTTTTATAAAAATCTACTGAACCATTACACTTAATGGCTGTGTGGCTTACTTCTTGACGGCACACGATAAAATCGTGCGTTAGCGATGGCGGTTATACCAACCTATATTTCCAAGAGACGTTTTGGATTGTAGCTGGTAGTAAGTCAATTACCTCGGGGCAAGTCCACGAGGCATGAAAAAGAAAAAAATCTTAATCATTTCGATGCAAGCATCGGGAAATTAAACCTACTAGTGGGATTAAAGCAAGCTCAAACAATCCTCCTTTCTATTCCAAATAACTCTCAGCCTCCAAATATAGTTGTTCCAATGCATCCTTAATTTCCGCGGATGGATCTTTCCATAAACCACGTTGAATGGCTTCCAACATACGCTCAGACATGTCTTTTAAGGCCCATTTATTATGTTCTTTTATAAACGCTTTATTTTCATCATCTAACAGATACGCTTCCGTAATGCCTTCATACATAAAATCTTCTATCAAATTGGTTGTTGCATCATAGGCAAATAAATAATCCATGGTCGCCGCCATTTCAAAAGCACCTTTATAACCATGGTCTCGCATTCCCTGCATCCATTTTGGATTTACCACTCTAGAACGATATACCTTGTGCAACTCTTCCTTAAGGGTTTTTATTTTTGGATTATCTGGTCTTGAATGATCTCCAAAAAATGTTTCTGGTGCCACTCCTTTCATCTTGGTTACTGCCGCAGTCATCCCACCTTGGAATTGGTAATAATCGTCAGAGTCTAATATATCGTGCTCTCTATTGTCTTGATTTTGAAGCACAACATCAATGTTTTCTAATCGCTTTTCAAAACATTCATGTGCAGATGTTCCTTCATTTTTTGCTCCGTGATACGCATAGCCGCCCCAATTGATATACACTTGAGCTAAATCCTCCTGAGTCTCCCAGTTTTTTCCATCAATCAACCCTTGTAAACCTGCTCCATAGGCACCTGGTTTTGATCCAAAAACTCGATACAACGATTTTTCAGTAGCTTGCTTATCAGAAAGTCCTTCTGCCATCCACGAGGCTCTTTCGCTTTCAAAGCGTTGTTTTATGGGATTCAATTCATATTCTTCGTCCAAAGACGCTATTTTTTCCACAGCGGCATTGAATAATGAAATCACATCAGGAAAAGCATCTCTAAAAAATCCTGAGATGCGAAGCATTACGTCTACTCTCGGTCTTTTTAATTCCAATAAGGAAAGCACTTCAAAATCTGACACTCTTCTATTGATTCCCGACCAAATAGGACGCACTCCCATCAAAGCAAATGCTTGGGCAATATCATCTCCTCCAGTTCTCATCGTAGAAGTTCCCCAAACAGAAATCCCTATAGAACTAGGATATTCTCCTTGATCTTGAACATAACGATCTATGATATTATTGGCACTTTTCACTCCCAGTTCGTAGGCTGAATTTGTAGGAATGGTTCGCACATCTACCGAATAGAAATTCTTTCCCGTTGGCAATAGATCCAAGCGCCCTCTTGTAGGTGCTCCAGAACCTCCTGCTGGTACGTACTTCCCTTCCAATCCTGCTAATAGATTGGTGAATTCGTCACTTGTCATTTTAATTTTTTCAAAAGTGACTTCTTTTAACTGTTTCATTACAGAGAATGTAGCAGTTCCTAGACGTTTAAAATCCAACTGCCCTTGCAATACATCGTCTATATAGTTCTTTGCTATTAATTCTAACAATTCTACCGCTTGCCCCTTGGTTCTACACGCCTGTCCAGAGATACTTCCTGTAAATTTCTCTTCAAATACTACATTGATTGGGTCCATCTCCAAACCTAAATCTTTGGCTATTGCTTGTGTAATCCCTAAGGTATTCCCTGTAGGCAATCGGTGTAAAGCCACTAACAAATCAACGAGTTTTTCCTTGGTAGGATGGCTTCCTAAAATATGTAACCCTCCTCGTATTTGGGCTTCTTTGAGTTCACATAAATAACCATCAATCACCTCTAATAAGCTATCAATATCCTTTGCATCATTGTTTAAATCTGATTTTAAATGGCTTGTATTCACCAATTCTTCTATCTTCAATTTAATCAAATCAGCGCGCCTTGGATCTAACAATGCTGCTTCATAGAACTCGTCTATCAATAATTCCAAACGCAGTAAATAACCATAATTCTCTGCACGTGTCATCGGAGGAATTAAATGATCGATAATCACTGCATGTGTCCTTCTCTTTGCCTGCGTTCCTTCTCCTGGATCGTTGATAATAAAAGGGTAAAAATGAGGAATTGATCCTAAAATAGCAGCAGGAAAACAACTCTCTGAACTCAATGCAACACTTTTCCCTGGCAACCATTCCAAATTCCCGTGTTTTCCCATGTGGATAATTGCATCGGCTTTAAAAGAGTGTTGCAACCATACATAATAGGCTAAATAAGCAAAAGTTGGTGGTAAATCTGGCGAGTGATACGTTGCTTGTAAATCTATATCGAAACCCCTACTCGGCTGAATACTGACAAAAACATTGCCTAGACAAATCCCTGGGATAATAAACTGTCCATTCCTATAATTTGGTGATTCCTCTGGATGTCCCCAACGTGATTCAATCGTTTTTTTTAATTCCGAAGATAAACGATTGTAGTAGCTATAAAAATCATTTGTAGTTATTGTAATATCAACCTTTGCATGGTATCTGGACTCGGGATCGTTGGTCACGTTTTCTGTCAATCGATCTATCAAGGCAGCCACGGTATGAGGAACTGCATCTCCTAAAGAATACCCTTGATTTTCTAGTTCTTTTAAAAAGTCTACTGTACTCTGCGGAGTATCCAATCCAACGCCATTCGCCAAACGACTATTTTTATTGGGATAATTAGGAACAACAATGGCTATTTTCTTATTTTTATTCTCCAATTCCCGCAGTCGAATCCATCCTGCTGCCTGTGCTGCAATGGCAATGCAACCTTCTTCAAAAGCTATATATTGAATCACTTCTGAATCTGTAAGTGGGTCTTTTTCCAAGATTTCTTTAAAAGAAATAGCGGTTGTAATAATCTTTCCGTCTACCTCAGGCAAAGCTATATTCATTGCTACATCTGTTGGTGGTAATCCAAAACTCCCCTCTTTCCATGTCTCTTGATTGCAACTCGCCATAATCGCTTGAAGTACGGGCACATTAAAATCTTGAAACAAGCCTTTTTCTTTAGTTTCATGAAAGGATTGCAAAGAAAACCCTGTCGTATTAACAATCACACTAGGCACATTTAATTGATAACTTTCTAACAATCCAAGTATCCGTTGTTTAATCGCGGGATCTCTATAACTCAATGCCATCACAGTAACCGCCATCAGCCCTTCTTCTTCCAAAGCTGCTGTCAGACGATCTATCGGATCCAAATTAGCGGCTAAATAATAACTTCTATAGCCAAAAATAATAGCTAGAGGTTTTTCAGACTTCGGTAATTTCTCGGTGATTTCTCCAAGGCTTGGATGGTATAAAAATAAGTCAGGAGTTTCTACTTTCGGAGAAGGTTCAAAGGCGATTCCTAGCCCTATCTTCATAATATTCTGTAAGGCTTGTTTGGTGTTTTCAAAACCACCTGCCATCAA
Source organism: Flavobacteriaceae bacterium (assembly GCA_965224465.1). Lineage (GTDB taxonomy): Bacteria > Bacteroidota > Bacteroidia > Flavobacteriales > Flavobacteriaceae. Next base: position 489,318 of record OZ245049.1, read on the forward strand.
GTATTTCCATATCATATCCACCTTCATTAATGATATTGATGATTTATTCATCAATTCTAAATCCGGTTTATCATCGCCTGGCATCATCACCAAGCAAATATCATTTTCCTCCGTATAATCTATAATTGCTTCACATAAATAAGAAAAATAAGCAGTCCCGCCGAGTAATTTTAAAACCACTATTTTGGCATGTGAAACCACTTCTTCTATATAAGTATCAACCGTGAGTTCTTGTTTAAAATAGCTCAAATTTGCCAATCGCAAACTAGGAAGCACTTTATGTTCTTTGCACAACGTGCCATATACCTTATTAAAAAGAAATAAATCGGTATCAGCAGCAGATAAAAATAAAATATCTCCGGGTGTTTGCTGAATATAAAAAACACCTTCATCGTTCGGGTTCCATCCTCCAGGAATGGTTGAAATTAAATGCATTACTTAAATTATTAATGTTATTTCTATTCTTATTTATTTTAAATATCAAGCTATATCTACAACAGCTATGCAACGATTTATACCAAATCCAAAATAACCGGTATAAACAGTTTGTAAAAACAATGCTATTCCCAAACAATTACTTGGAAATACATATGGTATTATCAACAGATATCATTTTTTCCTTTACAGTTATCAATTGAATGAAACAACTCTTATAAAATCTTCTATATTTACAGAAAAACTATTTTATATGTTAGACAAACTATTCTTAAGTAAATTGACAAAAAAAGGAAAAATCTACTATTGGGTATTACAACTTTCCATCGATATCGCATTTATTGGAGCGCTATTCCTGTTTTACAACTACACCTTTAATTCCCTCATGGAAGAAGGCAGAAACATACTATTAATTGGAGTTATTGCCTCTGCCGTCCTATCTGGTATAATTTGCCTTAACTTATGGAAAAAACCAACAGATACGGACACTACTTTATCTTCTAATTCCAATAACTAATCGTTTAAAATTAGAAAAGCACTCGGTTGTTAAAAAACAGAACGATAGCTAAGGCTATTCGTATATTTTTTGCCTAGCTAAAACAAAAAACAATTCCATTTCTAATCCGTAATTTGGAAATGGAATTGGTATTATATCTTGTTTTTGTCTAGCTACTTACCTTTGCACCTAAGAGAACACCTGTCTTTTCTTCTCTGATTAATAAAGACAATAATCCAGAAGCAACCGCAAAACTAGCCATTACACCAAACAGCACATTAAATCCAAAACGCATTGCAAAAAGTCCTCCTAAAATAGCAGCGATCCCTTCAAATATTGACCTGTAACCAAAGAAATTAGCATATAAATGGCGTTCTTTTCCTTTTTCAAGTGACGTTGCAATAATAGCACTCCACGAAGGATTGATGACCGTTTCTCCTAAAGATATAATCCCTTGAATAAGAAAAACATCCAAGGGTTTATCTGCGAACATATATGCTAAATAGCCAATGCCCATTACAGTATATCCAATACACATCATAATTCGCTTACTAAATAATTCTTCTTTAATACGTCCGAAAATAAAATAGAACACTCCTTTTAACAAAGCGTAAATTCCGATTGCTATCCCAGCATCTATCAAATCACCTCCAATATCCTTGATAAAAATAGCATAAATTGGTGCTAATAAATTGGCTCCTGAATGAATTAGAATAGAAGTTAATAAAAGAATTTTGACGTTTTTATGCATGATTAAATAGTTACTTTAGACGCTTTAAGATTTCTACCTATAAGCACCAAACTGGTTTTGCGTTCTTCCCCTTCTTTCCACGCTCTATCAAAATAGTAATCAAAACGTTCTCCTACACCTTGCAATACCATACGCATCGGTTTGTTTGGAATGTTTACAAAACCTTTTATTCTGTATATCTCCTCTGTTTGTACCCTTGCTTTTAAAGATTTTACCAATGCTTTTATATCAGGTGTTTCCTGACTTAGTTCCACAATGGTTTTAATAGAATCATCGTGTTCGTGATCATGTCCATGATTGTGGTGATGCTCATGAATAGAGTGGCGGTTGTCCAAATCTTCTTCTGTAGCAGCTTCAATCCCTAATAACAACTCATTATTAATCTGACCATTTACAATCGGAATAATTTTAATATTAGGTCTAGCCTTACTGATAATTAATTGTTTTACATCTTCCAAAGAAGCAGCATTCTCCAATAAATCTGTCTTACTCACCAGTACCAAATCCGCACAAGACAATTGGTCTAAGAATAATTCTTCAATAGGAGTCTCATGATCCAAAGAATCATCTGCCAATCGTTGGGCTTGCACTTTTTCTCTATCGCATAAATCACCCGTAATCATTCCCACTGCATCTACCACTGTAATTACGGCATCTATAGTGATGTGAGGTTTTAAATCTGGCCAGTTTACAGCACGTACTAGTGGTTTCGGCATTGCCAATCCAGAAGTTTCTATTACAATATGATCAATATCCTCTTTACGAGAAATCAAATCCAACATCGCTGGTAAAAACTCTTCTTGTACCGTACAGCAAATACAGCCATTTGCCAACTCAATCAAGTTGCAGCTATCATCTCCACAGCCTGACTTGATGATATCTCCATCAATCCCTACCTCTCCAAATTCGTTTACCAATACAGCGATACGCTTGCCATTGGCATTTTTTATCATATTATGTACTAAGGTGGTTTTCCCCACTCCTAGAAATCCTGTTATTATTGTAATTGGTATTTTTCTCATCTTTTGTTGTTGTTGTTTGTTTGTTGATAGCGAAATAGATACAGATCTTTATAACACAAGAATCAAGACGTGCAACTTTGCCTTGAAATGCACTTTCTTATTCCAATTCTTGCAGACCATCCTATCTCCGAATTAATTATTCCATTTCTAAATTTTCACTTGAAAATGTATTTGGTACGATACCAATTTACAATCCAAAATAACTGATATAAATAGTTCGTTTTACATTCTAGCGTTGTTAAAAAACAGAACGATAGCTATGGCTATCCTTCCATTTTCCGCCTAGCTAAAACAAAAAATAATTCCATTTCTTAACCTTCACTTAGAAATGTATTTGGTATTATTCACCAGTAACTACACGCTTTTTCTTGCGTTTGTACAAAAATAAATTCCATTTTTCTTCAGCAAGTCCAAATTTATCCATTTCAGCACGCGCCAAAATAAAGAACAGATCAGAAAGTCTGTTGATATAAGAAGAGATATAGTCATGCACACATTCAGGATCTTCATGCATCAAGGTAACCATGGAACGTTCTCCTCTACGGATTTGTGTTCTACACACGTGGCATAAAGCAGAAATTTCGTTTCCTCCTGGTAGTAAAAAATAATCAGAAGGCGCAGACATTGCAGCTTCTAAAGCATCGATCCATTCTTCACAAAATACGGGACCATCTGTAGGTTTCGGGTTTGGATTTTCTTTTTTTGAATCTGATGGTCTCGCCAAATGAGACATCATATTCATCATATCTTTTTGAATGCGTTGTAAATTAGCTTGCCATTCATGGTCGTTTCCCAATTTTGAGCGCAACAATCCGATGGTGGAGTTTGCCTCATCCAAAGTACCAATACAATTAATTCGTGCAGAATCTTTAAATTCTCTTTTCCCTCCAAAGACACCTGTTTTTCCAGTATCTCCTTTTCTTGTGTAAATATTCATAATTCGTTAGTTTTATCCCACTATGTGGGGTTTATTATTAGTAGTATTTAATTTTTTTCGATTTTATTACCATTGATCATAATGAGTAATATCTTCAAGCTTTAATCGTGGCAACCAGCCAACTTTCTCTAGTTCTGGTTTTTCGTGAAACTGCGAGACATATCCTACACATAAATATGCGATAGGCGTGATATGTGAAGGAATCCCTAAGGCATCACGCAATGTTTGATGGTTGATAATACTTACCCATCCCACTCCAAGATTCTCTGCCCTAGCGGCTAACCATAAGTTCTGCACAGCACATACAGCACTGTATAAATCCATTTCTTTATTCTCTGTCCTCCCAATTACTACGGGGCCTGTACGTTGTTGATCGCAGGTGATACAAATTCCAATAGGACTTTCTAAAATCCCTTCAAGTTTTAAACGTTTATAGGTAGTTTTACGTTCGCCTTTAAATAATTCAGCAGCTTCTTTATGCGCTATTTGAAAACCATCTTTTACCTTTTGCTTCACCGCTTGATCTTTAACCACAATAAAATCCCAAGGCTGCATAAAACCAACGCTTGGCGCATGATGTGCAGCCTTTAAAATACGCTGTAACACCTCTTCTGGAATAGGATCCGATTTGAATTCTCCACGTACATCACGTCTGTTAAATATTGTTTTGTACACGGCATCACGTTCTTCTTGATTGATCAACATAATTATATGGTTTTAGCTGTTTTAAGTAAGGAACCCTCACTTGGTTCTAATTCGTTTAGGAGTACTTCCAAGAGCTCCTTTGTGCCAAAATACACGTGGATATAGGAAGCCCAAACATTATTACAACGGTAAATTTTTGTTTCCAAGGATTGTTTCCTAGCATTGATTACAGTTCCTTTGGTTGGCATCCCTGCATCTTTAATTATTTTAGAATAATGAAACTCATGCCCCTTTAATACCTTCGTATCAATACATATAGTACGGTAGCCTAGAGACAATTTCATATCTTTCATAGTGGCTGAAAAATCAAAGAATCCACACATCTTGTATTTTTCACCTTTCTCATCCTTAATTTCTTTTCCTAAATACATCATCCCTCCACATTCTGCAATTATTTTACCACCCCCTAAGGCAAAGGATTTTATTGCTGTACGCATACGGCTATTCGCAGACAACGTTTTTAAATAAAACTCTGGATATCCTCCAGGCAAATACAAAAGGTCACATATCGGAAAAATACGATCGTGTAAAGGACTGAAAAAAGTAACGTTTCCAAGTTCCTTTAAAGCGACTATATTTTGAACATAACTAAAATTAAAAGCCTCATCATTGGCAACAGCAATTTCAACTGTTTTTTGTGATACTGAATTTGAAGGAACACAGTACTCAGGAGTTGTTAACAAACAACAAGCTATCAGATCGGAAATAGCGACTGTCTTTTCCATGGCTTGCGCAATGGTGTCTATCATTGGAGCATAGTGTTCCATTTCTTCAATAGACAAACCCAAATGCCTTGACGGAATCTCACAATCAGCAATATAAGGCACATAACCAAAAGATCTAATACCAACATCCTCACAAGCTTCTTTTAGAAACTGATAATGACTCTCTGTATTTACCCTATTAAAAATGACACCTGCTATAATTACTTCTGGATCAAAATTGATAAAACCATACAGCAATGGCGCTACTGAATATGCCACAGATTTTGCGTCAACCACTAAAATCACAGGGATTTTTAATAATTTGGACATGGCTGCCGTACTTCCTTCAGATTTCCGAGCACCATCAAACAAGCCCATGACTCCTTCTATACAAACCGCACCTTTATTCTTAGAAAATGCAGCATACGTTTGGTGGATATCATCCTCCGTCATCATATAAGAATCCAAATTAACTCCCACTTGACCACAGGCAACTTTATGAAATTTAGGATCTATATAATCTGGTCCTACTTTAAATGGTTGCGTTAATAAACCCCTATTTCCCAAGGCACGTAATAGCCCCAAAGTAATCGTTGTTTTCCCAGAATTACTGGTAGGTGCTGCAATAATAAATTGAGGAATTTTAGACATGATTAGGCGTTTCTAAACGTTCATATTTCGCATGAATTTTAGCAGCAAATTTAGCCGCTAAACCCAATTTTACCCTGCCTTTTTCGGCATCAACAACCGTCATGTTTTCAATGCCTTTACAATATGTTTGACAGGCAAGAACAGCCTCCTCAAAGGCATTTTTTTCACTGCTATTAAATTTAGCATCCGTTATAATAATCAATTCCAACTTAGAAGATGGATGTCGACTACTTATTCCTTTAACCAATTTAAAAGCTGCTACAATATTTGTCTTCCCTCCTGTTTTTAGCTGTTCTAAAGACCGTTGAAGTTGTTCTAAATTATGCGTAGCATCTTCCAACAACACTGCTTCTCCTTTAAACAGAGAAATAAGTGAAAAAAGTGGTTTTTTCCCAGGAGCAGCATTCGAATATTTTTCCACCAATCCTTTGGCATAAGAAACCATCTGATCTTTGAGCATAGATCCACTAGAATCCACAATAAACATCAAGTGTACTTGTGCATTTGTTTGGGTAAATTTTTGTTTAAATTCAAACCTATCTGTTGCCAAATACTGTCCTACTGTCTTACGAACATCCATGGTTTTTTGTGTCGTAGGATTGGGCACCACTTGCTGTTGACTCTCCTGGCTGTGTATTGCGACTCCCTGCTTGGTAATCTTAGAGGATGCTTTCCATGGCTTCGGAGAATTCCCTGGAAGAATGGACTTAAATTGGTGTTCATTTCCAGCACCTTCAGACGGTTGCTCCTCTTGCTTAGACTCCTGTTCAGATTCAGGCGCTGTCTCTTGTTCTTGCTGGTCAGGAGAAGAATCCATATTATTTGAACGATGTAATAATACAAAGGGAGCTATCTTTTTTAAATGACTTTCCGTTACCTTATTTGCAGCTACAAATGCAGCGTACGCACGTGCCGTTTTTAATAATAAAATATCTGCTCTATGGCCTTCTACTTTATGAAAGAGCGCTAAGGCAGCTGCTTTTTCTATCAAACCATCTTCTATACGAAGTGTTTTTAAACATTTTTTTGCAGTGATCAATTGCTGTTGTAATGCGACTTCTTTATCTACAAATCCCTTTACAAAAGAAATAGGATCATCATCAAAATTCAACCTGTTTTTAATAATTTGACTTCGATCAGAAAGGTTCATCTCCGTTTTTATGGCAACACTCAATCCAAACCTATCTTTTAATTGTGGGCGTAAATCACCTTCCTCTGGATTCATGGAACCAATCAAGAAAAACCTACTTTCAATTTTCTTAGAAAGCCCTTCACGTTCCAAATAATAAGAACCCACTGCGGCAGCATCCAATAAGATATCCATCAAATAATCATTTAACAAATTAATTTCATCAATATACAAACAGCCGTTATTTGCTTTAGCCAACAACCCTAACTGGAGGACTTCTTTTTTATCGTTGATTAGTTTTTCTAAATTTATATGCCCCAATACCCTGTCTTCAGAAACACCAATGGGAAGGTTTACAAAAGGAAAATCGCCTTCAATATCAAGCAATGCAGCTAAAGATCGGATCAAGGTAGTTTTCCCTGTCCCTTTATCTCCAATAGCCAATACGCCCCCGAGTAAGGGATCTATGACATTTAGCATCAATACCAATTTAAAATCCTCTTGCCCTACAATGGCAGAAAAAGGAAACTGAAGTTTTTCCTGTATCATAACGTTCCTACAGTTTTATAGATCCAGAAGGCTCCAATACATATTGATAACAAACCAGCCACGCCGTTCATCCATTTAAAGATTGATAAGTTTTTTTCAATAAATCGGCTCATTACAGCGATTAATGAATAGCTATAAATCCCCATGGCAACAATAATCCCAACACATTCGATGATTAAAACAATCACCGCATCCATTACTGTATCAGCACCCAATACCAAGGCAGATGTTAATGCGCCACCCGTTCCTGCCAAACCGTGTAACATTCCTACCCAAAAGGATTTATTCAATGGATTCATCGCAATTTCTTCACCCATTTTCCCGTGTAAATGAATGGGATTAGATTCCAAATGATCGTGCTCTTGAATTTCCTTGTGCAGGGCAATCATCTCTTTTATCTTATGATTTCTTCGAATCGCAGTTACCCCCAACCAGATCATAATTGGACCTACTGCCATTTCTGCCCAATAGGAGATATCATGAATAAAAAGTTCTGCTGACGATTTAAAAGCCAATGCCACTGCACCAAAAAGCAATAAGGTTAAAGAATGACCTAAAGCCCATTGAGAAGCTTTTAAAACCATTTTAAACGATGTTCGTTCTTTAGTAATGGCATTTTCTGTAGCCAACACCGAAATAGCGGTGACATGATCTGGTTCGAAAGAATGCAATACTCCTGCCATTAAAGGTCTTACAAAACTAATAATACTCATTATTTTATATATTTTATAAAGCTCCCATCTTTCCCTATCAGATAAAGATTTAAGCGCGTGTTTTTAATTTTCTTTTTACTTTGTTTATAACATTTTTCGAGAAGGCTTTGAAAAAACGGTTCCTCTTGATTGAAAGGAAACAACTCGGTCAACCTACCCGCCATATTCAATGCTAAAATAGCAGTTGCTTTTTCTTTATCTGCCCCAACTTCTAAGGCAATATCTCTGATAAATTCTTTGTTCCAACTAGAAACGCAGCTATGCGTATCCGTCCGACCAAAAGCAAGCTTCACTGCTTTTCCCAGCATAATTCCTATGGTAACATTTTCTATTTTTGACGCATTAATTTTTGTCAATGTTTCCCCTATCCAATTTCCAAAATGAATAAAGGATTGTTCTGTTAAATTTGGAAATAAACTACGCAGGTATTTTTCGCTACGCGCCCCAGAATTAATCACAACTTCTCTAATTCCATTGGCTACTGCAACATCAATCCCTTGTTCAATACTCGCAATATAAGAGGATGAAGAATACGGTTTTACAATCCCTGAAGTCCCCAAAATGGACAGCCCGTTCATTATCCCCACACGTTCATTTAATGTTCGCTTTGCCAATACACGACCATTCATAACATATATTGTTATCCGCACCCCACATTCTAAGTCGAAATTGTGTAACAACTTTTGTACTGCACTCTGCATCATTTTTCTTGGTACTGGATTGATTGCTGGCTCTCCAACCTCCAATTCCAAACCAGCCAATGTCACTGTTCCAACGCCTTCCCCAGCAAAAAAAACAATTTCCTTACTTTGGGTCAGAGCTATCTCGCAGCCTATTTCTGCACCATTGGTCACATCTGGATCATCTCCTGCATCTTTTATCACACTACAACAAGCTGAATTTTTAGAAAACTCGTTATAATGAATTGGAATTTCTAAAATTCGATCGATGGGCAATTGTACCTTAACCACCGTTTGTACTTGTTGTTCAATAATAGAAATCAACGCCGCTTTAACAGCCGCAGTTGCCGAAGTTCCTGTGGTAAATCCTTCCCGTAAAGGGCCTGTTGGAATGGGTTTTAAACTCATAATCTAAATGTATTTAAAACTGATTTTAAAGCGGTTGTATTTGCTAACAAGTGAAAATAGGAAGGCAAGCTTGGTTTTTTAATGATAATAATTGGAATACCAAGCGCGTTAGCCGCTGCTATTTTGACATCTAAGGATCCGCTAATCCCACTTTCTTTTGTTAAAACCACCCCAATATTCTTATTTTTATACAAGGCTATTTCTTCTGACAGTAGTGTGTTTGGATAGCCTACTATTAATTGTGACATAGGAAAATTACTTTTTAGAGCAATATCCACAGACGATTGTCTATCGAGGATCCTAAAATAACAAGGAGTGTGCTTCCAGTACTCTTTTAGTATTTCTATGGTTTGTACACCCGTCAACCCTAATAAAGTAAGTTTAGAAAATGATTCTTTTAACAAACCAATAGCTACTGAATAAGACGCTACATAGTATACATTTTTATTGCTTGAATGAGCAGGGAATTCACGTTCCAATCGAAAGACAGGAAGTGTGTGTTTTTCAAAAACAGTGGCAATTGTTGTATGTAAAACAGTGGCAAAAGGATGTGAAGCATGAATGCAACAATCAATTTTATTGTCCACTATAAACGCAGACAATTCCACCTCTGAAAACGCCCCAAAACGGTACGAACCGAAGCTTTTTAAAGCAACAGTAATTTCCGTTTTGGTAGAATAGATATAAGGCAATTCCATCGCTTCTAAGAGCGATATCACCTTTTTTCCTTCTGTTGTGCCTCCAAATACAAGTATCATAAATTATGGGTATAAATCGTAATTATTCTTTTAAAACAAACTTTTTATTGGTTCTAAAAATATGTTTCCACTCAGGACTGTATAAATGAGATCTATTTTTACGGGCACCAATGGCTTCCCCAACAATAATCAACACTGTTCTCGATTTTTTACTATCCTTTACAATCTGCGCTAAATTCTCTAAAGTCCCTTGGTAAATTTCTTCATCCTTCCAGGTCAATCGGTACATTACTGCCACAGGCGTACTCGGGTCATAATGCACTAACAATTGGTTTTGCACTTTTTTCGCAATTCCAACGCTTAAAAACAGACACATCGTCGCTTTATGTTTCGCCATTTCCTCCAATTTTTCGGTTTCTGGCAATGGTGTTTTTCCTTCACCTCTGGTTAAAATAATAGATTGCACCACTTCTGGAATGGTAAATTCAGATTTAAGAGCTGCCGCAGCTGCGCTAAATGATGAAATGCCTGGTACAATAAAATAATCCATTCCTAGTTCGTCAAAAATGGTCATTTGTTCTTGAATGGCGCCATAAATAGAAGGATCTCCACATTGCAAACGCACAATCGCATTTCCTTTGAGGTAATGTTCCTGCATCAAAGCAACTTGCTCTTCCAAAGTCATGCTTGCCGAGTTGCGAACTACAGCACCTTTTTTACACCAATTGGTCATTTCCTCTGGAATCAAACTTCCTGCGTACAATACACAATCTGCTTCCTCTAAATACTGTTTTCCTTTTACAGTAATCAATTCTTCATCACCAGGACCTGCACCTATAATAGCTATTTGAGCTTTGCGTTCAACAGTACTGTCTAAGGCAACTGCAAAGGTAAAACGTTCTTGATTCTCTAAAATTATTTTTTGTTTTTCTACCAATAAGCTTTTCGTAGCAGCCATCAACATTGCTGTAGATTCAGAAACGCCGTCTACCCCAATTTTTTCCTGCACTACAAGGCTAGGATTTGGAACAGAAACTTGATCAATCGCATCACTTGTAAACGTATGAAAAGGAATTCCATGTGTGTTACTCCATGTTAGGTATGCAGATTGTTCAGCTTTTATATCGATCGATCCAAACTGCTGAATTGCAGAGAAAAATAACGCTTTCGCTTCAAAAGCAGCTTTAAATGCAGCATCAAAAATCTGATCGTCAATTTTCTTAGAACAGCCAGAACCAACGGTAAGTACTTTTGGAACAAAATTCAATATTGGAATATTAAAATGATGTACTTTATAAGTCACTGCAATAATTAAGTCAAACTTACTTTGGTCAATGGCATCTGCATTAAAAAATACGGTTACAAAATCAGGCAACGTTTTTTCTAAATACACCGTTCCTTTATCTTTTATATCTAGCAATAAAGCGGTCGGTTTTTTATTGACAAACAACGCGATTAATTTGTTCATAGAACCCGTTGTTTCTACGGTCCAATCAAATTGTTTTCCCAAGGTATCCAATGCCCAAATATCTTGTACATCGCTGGCGGTAGAAATAATAGGAGTCGCCCCCATTAACTGCGCTACTTTTAATGTAAAATCATTAGCACCACCTTGGTGACCACTAACAACTGACTGTACATTTATTCCCATTTCATCTACACAAATTACAGCAGGATCCCGTTGTTTATCGCTTAAACAAGGAGCAATGGTTCGCACACAAATGCCCAATGCGCTTATAAAACAGATGCCTTCTAATTTCGAAAAATTAGCATTGATATATTCTGAAATTGAAGCCACAACCGATACACTCTCATGGGTAGAATTACGGGTGGTGATTACCAAGGATTTTGGAAATTGCTTTTGTAAAACTAAGGCCTGTTCAATGCCTTTGTCTGTAATTGCTATAATACTTATTTTGTTCATTTAACTTTAATTTTTATGAGTTTGACAGCTTGGACAGCCATCAAAATCAATTAATTTTTCACTGCCTTATGAATGGCAATTTTGTTATGCGTATTTACTTGAATGGTAGTTGTATCAATTGTAAAACCAAGTGTTTTAAGGCTTGATTTAAACGTGGTACTTGTGGTTTCTTTTACCGCATTAATAACCATTCGAATCTTAGGATTTAAGGCGTGTATTTTTTGAATCATTTCTTCTAAACGATTGCCATGTCCACCTATAAAAACAACATTTGGCATTGGATAATTCTTTAAATCAAGATTAAAAAAATCATCAATTACTACTTCAATACCTGGAGTAGAAAAGCGTTCTTTATTTTGTTGAATAATCGCACCACATTCTTTTCTAATCTCAAAAGCTGTGATGGATAAGTGTGGATAATGTCGTTTTGCTTCGATGGCAACAGATCCAGTACAGGCACCAATATCCCAAAAACTAATGGCATTTCGTAGGTCTAGCGCATGAATGGTACTGAGTCTAATAGATAGTTTGGTGATCATTTTTACACGATTTGGCAAACAAACAAATTGATCATCAGGAAGCCCAAATAATGCATTTTTGTGATGTTTTCTTACTAACAGCACACAGTTTAAGGCAAGGTGTTCTTGTTTCTCACATTCGGATAGACTATAGGTTGAAATTGTTTCCAAATCACCATCCAATTCTTCACCAACAATCATGTTATAATTAGAAAACCCGTATTGCAACATCCGTTTTGCAATTACAGCAGGCGTTTTCTTCCCATCAGTCAGAACACCTATTAAAGGTTCGTCATTAATCAAGGCTACATCTAAAGGAGCCCATGGTCTGCCATGTACAGAAACAGAATGCAATTCGCTGTAATTAGTCAGGGATTTCTGACACAAACGTTGGATACTATTAAAATATGGGAAGGATTGAATCTTAGCTTCAGGAAGAAAACATTTTAGGGTATTTCCAAAACCATAAAAGAAAGGATCTCCAGAGGCAAAAATTAAAATTGTTTTGTCGTGCAGTCCATATTCATGTAAAACCACATCCATTCTTCCAGAAATTTCTATCCATGTATGATTTTCAGGCAGGATTGATTGCACCAAAAGATAATGCCTTTTTCCACCAGAAAAAACCTCCATTTTACGAATCAGTACACGTACTTCATCGGTCAATTGTGGTATGGAATGATTTCCTATACCTACGATGATAAATGTTTCTTTTGCCATCCTATTAATTCTTAGTTATTAATAAACTCAGCAGCCTCATCCAAAGTAAATGCAGCATTTACAATTGCAGCGGCTACATTGCTTCCTCCTTTATTCCCTTCTATAATCACCCAATCGGTACGTGATACTTGTGCCAATTGCTCTTTTGATTCTATCACATTTACAAAACCTACGGGAGCTCCAATCACTCCTACGGGATTAAAATCGGGATTCAATCGCAACGTTTCTGTGATTTCGATCAATGCTGTTGGTGCATTTCCTATCACATACAAGGCATTTGGATACAGTGCCATGGCTTTTCGGATCCCAGCTTGAGAACGGGTAATATTTTCTTTTATCGCCATATCCGTCACATCATCATCATTTAAGAAACAATGAATTTGATTGCCATATTTTTCGGAAAAAGCACGGGTAATTCCAGCTTTCACCATGGTTACATCGCTAATAATAGCTCCACCATTTTTAAGGTAATCGCTTATGTTTTGAATGGCATTTTCGGTAGCTTTATAATGCGAGTGATCCTCTAAAACTCCTGTAGTATGAATCACACGAGTCATTGCCCACTTATCATTTAGAGCATAGTTCAAATCAGCCATAGAATCGGTTACAATTCTAAAACTCTCTTGTTGAATTTCTTTCCCTGTATGAGGTTTTCTATTCAAATACCCTCTTGGAGTCACCAAATAATCTTTAAATCGGAATGTTTGAGAGTTCCCAATCATCACCAAACTAAACATATCCACATCTTCTGGATCAAATTCTCCCAAGGTTGTAATTTTAATATGTTCCTCTGGTCTGGTTACTTGTTTTACTATGGCTACGGGTGTTTTAGGATCTCTTTCTGTTAAAAATATCTTTTTAAGACTCCCCAATTGCCAATGTCTTTTAATACTTTTAGGATTGTAAAGACTGGTTACAAAATCCCCCATTGCAGCTGCCTTGATACGTTTTTCAATCACATTCCACGGGGTCATTAAATCAGAAAGTGAAATACAACAAAAATCATGACCTAATGGCGCTCCTAGTTTACTTCCAGAAGCTAAAAATGCAGAAACACCCGGAAGGGTTTCTAATTCTAGATCAGCAATATCCTTCTTTGCCACCATTTCATAAACAATGGCTGCCATGGAATAAATACTGGCATCACCAGAACCTATAACAACCACATGTTTTCCTTCTTTTGCTTTTTCAATTGCTTTTGCTGCACGTGCCTCTTCCATTCCTAAAGGCATGGCTATAAGCTCCGCATCATCTTTAAAAAACTCTTTTCCAAACTGAAAATAATAGTCATATCCAATCACAACATCAGCAACTGCCAACGCAGATTTAACGATGGGCAACATATAATTTTTATCTCCTGGACCTAATCCTGCTACTGTAATTTTCATTTTTGTATGGTTATTAACGAGAAATATGGAATTTCTCTTTGTTTTATTTCCTCCCAATTGGAAGTAATGAATTGTGCTGTTGTACCTAATTTTTCACTATAAGTGATGCTAAATTTACGTTGAGAAAGTACTTCTGATAATACGGACATGACCGATTTAATTTTCATCAATACAACGGTGTCAAAATTATCCAAAGCCTCGTTTAATTGCGCCGCTGTTTGAACTCTTGGAATAATTAATAAGCGATCGTTTTGTAGACATAAAGGCTTCATACTTTCAGAGGCTCCCATGGCATAAGAAGTAATACCTGGCACTAAAGCAACTGACAATTTATCGCGGAGTATTTTTTCTAAAATATAAGAAAACGAGCTGAATGTATTCAAATCTCCTTCACTTACTACCGCTATATTCAATCCGTTTTCATAGTCTTTTTTCAACAATTGATACGTGGTTTCATACACCTTTTTTGCCTGTACACGTTCTAAATCCATTTCTAGATAAAAACCCACCAGTTTACTTGCATCTAACTTGTAATGCTCCAGAATACTCATGGCGTAACTCAGTTGCGTACCATCAGCATAAAGAGATCCTGGAAAATAAATTTTATCTGCTTTCTCTAATATCTTAAGTCCTTTTAGGGTAATTAAATCTGGATCTCCTGGACCTAAAGAAACCCCGTATATTTTTCCTGTATTCTTCATAATATATATCCTGTATTAAATACCAAGTATGTTTTTAACACTATTCATAATTCCTTTTTTACTCCCTACTTTATCGTCTTCTTCAAAGAGGATTCCTTTTACATTTAAGTGATGCCCTATTTGATCTTTTCCCAGTTCTTGTTCGAAACCAATAATCTGTTTTCTGTATTTACACAGCTGACAGTTCATATTTCCTGTACCTTCTTTTACCTGTTCTAGACGTTCGTCAAATGCTTTGAGTACCAATTCGTCAGAACCAAATGGTTTGGTGTAATGATATTGGTTTTCAGAACCACGCTCAAAGTCTTCCACCGCAGCATAAATACGTTCTAACAAAACTCCTGTAAAAAAGAAAAAAGGGATGACCATGGTACGCTTAAAATTTAGTTTTTCTACTAATTTCAAGGTTTCTGGTACGCTAGGATATGCCATGCCGCTATAGCCAACAGTAGCAAAACCATAGCCCATTCCTTCGCTAAGCATGCTACATAATTTATGTACATCAGAATTGGCATCTGGATCTGTAGTTCCTCTTCCCACCACTACCAAACAGGTTTCTCTTCTAGGGATTGGAGGCAATTCACGTTCTTTCTCTTCTAGTAATTGCTGAGCTAGTTGCAGTAAAAAAGTACTCACACCTAAGTGTTTCCCCATTCTAATGCGTAGGTCTGGATAGTAAGATTGTATGGTATTCAATTCGTAAGGAATATCATTTTTGGCATGAGAGCCCGCAAATAAAATAACGGGCAATGCTATAATATCACGAATTCCTTTTTGATACATCCGTTCCACTGCCGCTTCATACAAAGGGTGGTTGAATTCTAAGAATCCATAATCAACCTCGTACTCGGAATACCTACTTTTTAAGGTATTTACCATTTTTTTAAAAGCAGCGGTACCTGTTTTTGTCCTGCTTCCGTGTCCACATAATAATATTCCTTTCTTCATCCTCTTATATTGGTTCTACTCCTATAAGAAATACCACTGGCATTTCTAAATTATGAATTTTAACTTCCTTTTCAATCGTTCCTAAAGTTGCTGTTAATAACACCTGGTTTTTACGAGAGACATTAGAAATAGCATTGATAGGAATGCTTGCATCTCCAGTAGCTTCAATAAGTTTTGGCACTAACTTATCCAGGCTTTTTAAGCCCATATACAAAGCCAAGGTATTCCCTGCTTTTAACATCGCTCCAATTCCTTGTAATTGTTCAAAAGAATAATCGGCGGTATGCGCGGTACAAATAAGCACTGCATTGGATTTTTTACGTTCTGTAATCGGGATATTACAGGTATTTGCCGCAGCCAATGCAGCAGAAATACCAGGAACTACGGTAAACGGCACTTGCTTCGCCATTAAATACCGTGCTTCTTCACCTGCTCTTCCATAAATATATGGATCTCCAGATTTGATTCGAACTACATTTTTTCCTTGCTGATAAAAATCAACTAACAACTTATTAATGGTCTCTTGACGATCGGTTTGATTTTCAACATCACCATATTTCCTACCTACATAAACACGTTCTGCCAATGTATTCAGGTCCAAAATTTCTTGGCTGATTAAGTTATCATGTAATAAAACATCTGCTTTTTGCAATGCTTCAAACGCTTGTAATGTCAATAATTTCACATTCCCTGGCCCTGCACCAATAATAGCGATGTTCCCTTCTTTTTTTTCTTGAATAATGTCACAAGGATCATCATAACTATAGCAGAAATTCAATAGTTCTTTTGATTTGTTATTCGCTATAACCTTGGTTGGTTGATGCTCCAAACCATCATAAAAAACGGGTGTATTTAAACCCAGTGCCTTTGCAGCTTTTTTATAATAAACCTCACGTAAAGGATGCTCACTAGCACAGCCATTGATAATTTCACCAAAACAATCTTGCTCAATAATAGCTTCGATCAAACCTATACAATCGTCTCTATGAATCAGATTTACGGTTGCTTTTGGATTTTTAAGAAGCTTTTCGCCCGCTAAAAACGTACCTGGATGACGGTCTGGACCAATCAAACCACCGAAACGAACAATGGTTGCATTGTTCTTAAAATGAGACTGAATCAATTTTTCTGCTGCCAATACTGCAATACCAGAAGCTTTGATAGGAATGGCATCCATATCTTCACTCATAGGAACAGTACCTATTCCATACACAGCTGTAGAACTCACAAAAATTACTTTTACATTTTTTGAAGTTCTCGCAATCATTTGGCTGATTTGGTTTGGATATATCTGTTCTATATCCTGAACCCGTTTTGGTGGGATATTGATAATTAAACAATCAACACCTTCAACAAACGCTTCCCAATCGCCTTGAATATCAAAAGCGGTCACCCCAATTCTTGCTGTATAAAAAGGAAGTTTTGCCAATGCCTTCGCCTTGACAATGGAACGTGCACTTCCCGAAATAACATAGCCCTTTTTACAAAGGGAAATGGCAAGGGATTTCCCTAGCCAGCCCAAGCCTACAATGGCAATATTTTTAACTTTGGTTTGTCTCATTTTTTTAATTCATACTTAAAAGTTATAACTTAACGCTGCTTTTATATAGCGCGGTGTTCCAGGAGTAAAATGCACATCATCTACTGCTAAAACCTCATTCTTTAATCTAGAAGTATCATAAAAAACAGCTTCTTTCCATTTTATATTAAAAAGGTTTTGAGCAGAAACTTCTATTTTAAAATTATGGAATATTTTATTGATACTAGCATCTAATATAAAATAATCTTTTGCTAGGATACTTTCATCTTCATTTAAGGGTCTTTTAGCCATGTATCTTGAGCCCAAATAAAACTCCATTTTATGTTTGGCATACGTATACACAATAGACGAGGTATTTGTAAATCTAGGCGCCGAAGGAATGCTGTTTTCCGTATTTGGAACATCCAATAAAATACCTCTACTCCAGTTGGCAGATGTATTGATCCAAAAATTATCTATTGGGTTAAATTTTGCAGCAATATCAATCCCTTTTCTAAAGGAAGATCCATTATTTTCATAACTTCCCGTATCCGAAACAAAAATATATTCAGAATTACTTTTCAATGCCCAAGCTGCAACAGAAGCAATTAACTTATCTCCAATTCTAAACTCGCTCCCCACATCCATGGCTATGGCTTTTGGTAAAGGGTGGATGTTTTTATCCTTCACTGCAGCCTGCGTATAATTGGAATGATAACCAGATCCACCCTTAATGAACAACTGAATATTTTGAACAGGATTGTAAAAAACAGATATTTTTGGACTCCATCTAAAAGCATTTTGAGAACCACTTACATTGGTTCCTAATTTATCTTCAACTTTAAAAGTAAAATAATCGAATCGTGTTCCAAATTGGAGTACAAGATTTGGTGATAATTGCCAATTTTCTTTGACATATCCCCAATAATTAGTTTCACTTAAAGCATTTTTATTTTTAACTTCTTTATATTCTTTTGAAACGGCAGACCACAACGCAGAATTTATCCAATCAGAACGAAATCCAGCAGAAAAAGTAGTGCTAAGTTTTGTGCTATTTAAAGCATCTTTTCGTTCGTACTCAAAGATATATCCAAGTACATTTCTACTTTCGTTTTGCGCAATCATATCTCCATTTACGGGATCGTTTAGAAAAAACGTGAAATTGGAGAACAATTGATATTTGTTATTTACAAAATATAGTTGGTTGGTAATTGTTTGGTCATTTTCCAATACTGAAGTCACTTTTAAAGAGCTATTCAACCTTGCTGTTTCACCACCTTCTGTATTATCAATGGCTCCAAACCAAGGAATACTACCATTTTCGTAGGCTCTTAATGGAATTTGTCCAGAAGCATCCCAAGAACTCGTAAAATAAGAACTCACAAAAGACAAGGATGTTTGGTTTCCTAATTCTACATTGTATTTAAACAAACTACTTATTTTTTTAAAGTGCTGTCCTGCATCAAAATAACTTCTATTTAAGGTGCCTTCTAAGGCAAAATAAGCACTTTCGTACTTGTCTTTAGAAAACAAACGTTCGTTAGGTGTCATATTAAATAAGAGCAGTCCTCTTTGATAGCCGTACTGACCAACTTCTAACTTTACCATATTTCCTTCCAATTCGTTTTTTGTTTTAAAACGCGCTGCTCCAGACACAGAAAAATTTCCGTTTTTTAGTTCGTAAGGCCCTTTGTAATAATCAGCATCCTGAATCAATTCTGGAATTATAAAATGCATATCTGCATATCCTTGACCATGTGCATGACTTGACAAATTGATAGGAATACCATCCATAAAAACACCAAAATCTGTTCCGTGATCATTGTCAAATCCACGGAAAAAAATCTGTTCTGCTTTTCCTCCTCCAGCGTGTTGAGCTATAAACAAACCGCTCACCGTTTTTAATAAATCTTGGGCATTATTTATAGGTTGAAGTTTTAAACTCAACTTATCAATATGCTGTACCCCAATATTTTGACGTCTACTTGCTAGAATGGTTATTTCTTTTAAATACTCATTACTAGAAGTCAAACTAATTTGCTTCTTTCCTTTAATTTTTTTCAACAAAAACACTTCTGAGATATAGCCGAGACTTGATATTTTAATAACATCTGTAAGTGCACCTTTTATATGAAACACTCCGTTTTCGTTGGTACTCGTAAAAACCCCTGAGGTTTGATTGTACACATCCACATAAGGAATACTTGTAAACGATGTCGCATCGATTACCTTAATTGTCAGATTTTCTTGCGCTACAACCATCCCGTGAAGTGCAACAAAAATCAGTAAAAAATTGATTTTTTTCATTTGTTTCTTTTGGTTCGAGAAGCAGAAAAGAGAAGGCATCACAAAAAATTGCAATAGACAAGACTCTAACCTTTATCCCGAAAGTTTAGTAAATATTTAATATGCTTAAAGGCAGGTCTTCTGACTTACTCTACTTTTAACGTCTTCCCATCCATTCGGACAGTGACAAAGGTGTTAAAAGCTTTTTTTTAATAGAGCTTACAGCTGCGGGTACAGTTCTCGAATTACACGAGATTCCCTTATTAATTCATTTTCTAATATGCTAGAAATAGAAACCAATAGCAGGACAAATATATTTATTATTCCCTCAAATACCTAAGGAATAATCATGTTGTTTTCTTATTTTAAAAATCTGTAAATCAATACGCTACAAAAAATAAATTTCTACAACCTGTTATTTATCATATTTACAATAGACAAGCCCTCATCATAAAATCTTAGCCTGACAAAATCTCTTATATAAATGATAAAAAACAATAATTTGAGGCTAGCAAAAAAATCATTTCTACAAAAAAAATGGATGCTTTCCGTAAAGAAAACATCCAATATATAGGATGGGAATTAGATTCCGATTGTCACATTAAAAAGCCGTTTGAAACACGATTTTTAGAATTCAATTAAACATTTTATTTACAAACACTTACAAATCCGAATATAATACCAAGCCCTCTATAAACTTCAAACACTCGAAGTATACATAAATCTAAGGATAGCTATCGTTAATTTTTTAACAACGCTAGAACGTAAAACAAACTATTAATAGCAGTCATTTTGGAGTGTAGTTGGCATTACTTTTTCTTCGCATGTTTCTTGATTTTCCTATTGATAAATTTAATACCTAAACCAGTAGCAGTCAAAGAAATTACTGTCCCTCCGAGCAACAAAAACCACATAATAACATCCCATAATACTCCTTTAGAAGTAAGGAAATTAAAATCCAAGCTATGCAAACCGTGATATAACCAACGCTGAACCCTGTTTTTTGTACTGCATTTATACAGCATTTCTGTTGATGAAGGATCTATATAATACGCTTTATCAGCACGTGTTATAATTTTAAACACGGGCAACGTTTTTTTATTGGTTTTACTGTAGTAATAATGATCATAGCCTGTCATAATCTCTGAATGCACAATGGTATCCATCGGATCAAATTTAGAAATCAGTAGCTTATAATCATTCAGCGTTGGAACTGCTGAGTTATCAGAATAACACTGCAAGGTTTTTTTAGCCTCCTCCACGCCCACTACATACAATTTAGAAGCATACTTTTTTAGATGGACTTCTTTTACCCTAAGATTATTTGCAGATTCTTTAAAGCAATTCCAATCCACCGTATTAAAATCTCTCCATGTAAACTCACCACCTTGCCAACTGTTATTTTCTATGCGAGACAAACGTGTAGAGGGTGTCCAATCAAAAGGCGTCATACTCATAAGTCCACTAAAAATCCATGTGCAGACAAACAAACCAAATATCAAACCAAAATAATAATGAATATTATACCAGTTGTTCTTAAACCTTCTAAATGGTTTCTTAGGTTTCTTCTTAGCCCGTACCAATCCCGTTACAATTCCTGTAACCGCCATTAAAAATCCAAGCCCTGATAACCAAATTATAAGTTGTACCCAAAAAGCAGTGTGTACTCGTATATCTCTAAAATATATCCAATGAGGAATCGCTCCAAGCCATGCCCACATTCGGTCAGAATTTGTAGTGAGGCTCAAGAGTTCACCTGTTAAGGAAGATACATAGATCCGTGTCACATCCACATCATTTAACATTACATTATACACGGGTAAATGTTTGAGGAATGATGTTCTAGGAATCCATTGATCCAATACATCCAACCGAGATACTGTCACATTATCACCCTGTATATCCACTGCATCCAACGCTATTTTCTTCGCCAATTGTGCATCCACACGAACTATAGTACCATCTTTAGCATATCTAGAAACAATACGTCCCTTATTGGAACAAACCTTGTATACTGGACGGTTTAATAAATAGGTGATTTTAAAACTATGGATACTTTCTATGGAATCGTTTTTAAAAACAATGCCCGGAGAGATAAATGCCTCCGTATCCATTGTTCTTTTCTTTAACAGTGCTATTTTATCCGATTTTTTCAATAGAGGAAACCCCTTGTACATCAATACAAAACCAGATAAAAACCAAATTAAGAATAAGAAGAAAAAAAAGGTTCCTAAATAATGGTGAATTTCAATTAATAATTTTTTCAAAATAATAAATTTAAAAAAACCACAGCGTACAATTGTTCAACATAAACAATCATAGACTGTGGTTTTCAATTATCAAACAATATTAAAATTTATAGCCCAAACTAAGCTTGTAATTTCTTCCTTTCCCAGGGAAAAATTGATTCCCATATATCGCATCCGCAAAATATAATTTATCTGTAATATTATCAACATTTAAAGAGAGTCTAACACTTTTAAATTGATGATACACCGTTGCATCTACTGTTGCATACGAAGGCAACAAATAAGTATTGGAAGAATTGGTGTAATTTTCACTTACATAATTAAATCCAAGACCCAGTCCTAAACCTTTTGCCAAGCCTTCTTGTTTCTCGTAATTTAACCATGCATTTGCCAAATGTTCTGGCGCAAATCTAAGTTTGTTCCCAACTTTTATAGCCTGTAATGTAGGACTGTCAAATTCGCGTACTTTAGCGTCTACATACGCATAGCCACCTTTGAAATACAATCCATTTAGGATTTGAAATTCTACATCTAACTCTACACCTTTAGAATCTGCTTCTCCAATTTGATGGTATTCTTTAACTTTGTTTCTTTCTACGATGTTATTTTTCTGTAAATAAAATACAGAGAAGGTAACATTGTAAAGTTGTTCTTTTTCTAATTTCACACCTGCCTCTAATTGATAGCCTTTTTCTGGATCAAATACATGTCCGTCTGGAGTAATTCTACGTGTAGGTTTGAAATAATTTGAGTACGAACCAAAAACACTTAAATTATCATAAGCTTCATACACCACGCCAGCACGGTAGGTTAATGCCGTAGTTGGGATATCAGTTTTCTTACCGTATTCCAATACATTTCTATCAGCATCTAATTTGTTCTTATAATACGTACCAGAAAATATATCGTATCGCAATCCAATCAAAACCTTGATTTTTTTAGAAAGGTTCATCCAATCTTGAACGTAGAAACCATTCACTAATTCCTCTCTTGCGCTTACTTTTGAATCAACAGCCTCTATATGACCTTGATTTAATATTGGGTTTGTAACATCAATAGTTGAAAACGTACCAGGGCCTTTTACAGATCCTCCATAGGTTTTACGATCCAAAATACTTAAAGAATGTCCAAATACAGAAGTGTGTTTTACTGTACCTGTAGCAAAATTATAAGAAAGATCTAATTGATTTTGAAATGTTCCTGTCTTGTGATTGAAATAAAACGGAAATGCTCTTTTAATGGTTTTATAATCTTTACTAAGTTCTAAAAACTCGGTAGACATATAATCAATATCATCATCTGACCAAGAAACATGTTCTGTTAATTTTAATCGATCACTAAATGTATGGACATATCTCAATTGAAAATCTGTACGCTTGTGTTTTAAATAATCCTGAGGATCATTATAGCGGGTTTTTATGTCCATTCCAGGAGCCACCGTACTATTTTCTAACATAGGAATCCCCGTGTCTGTATCATAAATATCGTTGTTCGCTTGAAACGAAAACTGAAAATAATCCTTGTCTGTCAAGTCGTAATCCAATGATAAAGAACCATTATTGGTTTTTTCACCAAAATCTCTCCATCCATCGGTTCTTGTAGTTCCAAAATCTACACGGTATCTTAACTTATCCGAAATAGGACCTCCGATCCCTCCAGACATATTTACCGTATTATAAGAACCATACGTAGTTTTAAAAGATGCTTTTTGCACATAAGTAGGTTTCTTTTTCACCAAATTAATCACGCCTCCTAAAGCAGAATGCCCAAGCAATACACTTGCAGGACCTTTTAAAACTTCAATTCTTTCTATATTAGCAAGATTTGTTGAAGGAGCACTTGACGATAAATTATGACGTTCATCTCGCACACCATCTACTAACAATACAAAATTATTAAACCCTCTAATTCTAAAGGTTTGAAAACCTCCATAACGGTTAATTGGTCTTACTCCTGTAACACTTTTAAAAGCATCGCCTAAACTAGATACATTTCTTTGGGTTAGCAATCTCGCATCTAAACTATTGGTAGTAATAGGCGATTCTAAATTTCGCATCACCACTTTATCAATAGAAATAATCCTACGTTGATTCCCATGCACTTGTACCGCAGATAATAAATTTGATTTTGGACTCAAGTAGATGTTCTTTAGTCCTTTTAATTTCGAAAACCGTAGGGTTTTAGTCACATATCCAATACTCGATATTTTAATGCGTTGTTTCCCGTAGGCTGTCAATTCAAAGACTCCGTTCTCATCCGCATTTGTACCGCGCTTAGTCGCTAGGTTCAAGATATTTACAAAGGGGATAATTTCTGAAGTTTTTGCGTCTACAACTTTAATAGACACCTTGTTTTGCGCTCCAACATACCCGTGCAACACAATTAACATTAAAAAAATAATTGATTTTTTCATTGTACTCTTACTCGTTTTTTTTGGGGAAAAATAAAAGAGCAAGACAACTTTACACAAACAAAAGATGCTGTACACTCAAACTTTTAATCCCGAAAGTTTTATAAAAAATGTTTGCTTATAGGCAGGTCTTCTGACTTACTCTACTTTTAACGTCTTCCCATCTTTTACGACAGTGACAAAGGTGTTAAAAGCTTTTTTTTAGAGCTTACAGCTGCGGGT
Source organism: Flavobacteriaceae bacterium (assembly GCA_965224465.1). Classification (GTDB taxonomy): domain Bacteria; phylum Bacteroidota; class Bacteroidia; order Flavobacteriales; family Flavobacteriaceae. The sequence continues at coordinate 514,081 of OZ245049.1, forward strand.
ACAGTTTCCGAATTACACGAAATTCCCATTTTAATCCTATTCTTAAATACTAAAAATAGAAACCAATAGCAGGGCAAATGTATATGAATAAATCATATTGAACTAAGAAAATATTAACTTTTTAATAGCATGACAATCAATGCTATAGCTATGTAAAATGATAAAAATCAGGAAACAAAAAATAGATAAAGATCAAAAAACGCAGTGTTCTAACACAAAGGAGACTCTTTTTACTACAGAAGCTTTCGGTAAGTAACAAAGTTTAAACCCATGATCCAAATACACTTTTTCGATGCTTTTTGATAATGCCAATTGAAATTTAAAATCTTGTGGTCGTTGTGGGTCTTTACAGTAAATCTCTTTCCATGGCAATGCAAAAAACACCGTTTTATGATAGTATTTGTGAAAATTGAAATTTGCTAATTCCTCTAAAATATCCAAATTACTATGTGCTAAATATCCCTTAAGATCCAACAAACTTCGATCGCAAAACTGAACCTTATTTTCTGATTTGAATCGCTTTAAGGTTTCTTGAAACACCAAAGATGTAAAACGCTCCATATTCTTCCAAGGCATGCCATCACTTTGCAACAACTGTTCTTTTTGAATAATGCTTCTAGACACTTCCTCTGCACATAACATCCCTTTAGACTGTAAGGCTTTAATCAACGTAGATTTTCCTGTGCCTGGTGCTCCCGTTATAATGTACCTCTTTACCATTGGTATGCAAAAAACAAAATAATAAATACAAACAACGTACTTCCAGCATAGTTTATCCATGCCACATCATTTATTTCATCATCTAACAAATCTCTATTATTTTTTCCTATAACAGGTTTGTCAACCAAAGTTCCTCCGTATAAGTTAGGTCCACCAAACTGACAATTCAATACATACGCCAAAGCAGCTTCTGGATAACCAGCATTTGGACTGCTGTGCTTTTTCCCTTCTGTAAACACAAAAGCAATTCCCTTTATTTTTCCTTTGACAATCAGAATTAAAATAGCCGTAATTCTCGCGGGGATATAATTCACTACATCATCCAAAATAGCAGCAAATTTACCAAATTGCTCATAGCGTTCGTTTTTATAGCCAATCATAGAATCAAAGGTATTGATCATTTTATAAGCCATTATCCCTGGCACTCCAAAACAAGCCAAAAAGAACAAGGGAGCAATTACCCCATCGCTTAAATTCTCCGACATGGTTTCAAAAGTTGCTTTTTTTATTTGTTGTTCATTTAATGCAGAAGTATCCCTCCCCACAATCCATGACAAACGCATTCTTCCTGCTTCAATTCCATGATGACTTAATTCGTAAATGACAGCCTTTCCTTCTTTTACCAAGGTTTTATTTGCCAAACAATAAAACACAGCAATCGTAGAAAGAATAATCTCATCAATCAACCAAGATTCACTTCTCAAATAAATGCGTATCCCGTAGGGTATTGCAATACTCAGACTAACCAAAAAGATACTTAGAAACATTCCTTTTGCAAATCGATATTTTCCCTTATTTAATAGTTGTTCGCCCTTTCCGATCAAATTGCCATACGCTACAATTAAATGTGGAAGCCACTTGGGATCTCCCAAAAGTAAATCCAGTAAAAAACCACCGAGTAGGATGTATAAAAAAGTTAATTCCATGTTTGCAATGCTTTTATTAAGGCCTTATTTGCCTCAAAGTTTTGTAATGAAACACGAATATGCGCTCCTTTAAGTCCCGTAAAATTAGTTGCATCCCGTACCAAAATTCCATGGGTGTTGGCCAAGTAATTTTTTAATTCTGTAGCCGTTCCTTTTGCTATTTTTAATAAAAAATACGTGGTTTCACCGGCAACTACCTCAAAACCTTTGATACTGTTTAATTGTTTTTTAAATTCTTGTGTTTCTCTTAATAACACATTCACATCAAAACTTAATTCGCTGTAATTCTCAAAAATATACCTTCCCGAAGCAATTGCCAAACTATTTACTGTCCACGGTAATTTATAGTTTAATAACTCCCCTATAAAATCTGTATTTGACACAATATAGCCCAAACGCAAACCAGGAATAGCAAACGTTTTGGTGAGTGAACGTACAATTGCTACATTTTTATACTCCGCCACCAAAGACATTGCCGAGCCAACAGCATTGGAAAATTCATTATACGCCTCATCAATGACAAAAAATGTAGCTGGATATTTTTTAAAAAGATGTTCAAGAGTCTCCACAGACATCACTTTACCATCTGGATTGTTGGGATTACATATAAAAACCAATGCAGCATTTATATCCTGTTCAAACAATGCCTCTCTTGTGATACATTCAAAAGCTACCTGATGCATCTTACATGCATCTTCATATTCTGCAAAAGTAGGTGCAACAATCAAGGCTTTTTTATCTCTATAACATTGAGCAATCAAGTAAAAAATTTCTGTAGCACCATTCCCAAATAGAAATTCAGAGGCATTTAAATTAAATTGTTTTGCTGCCAATACATTCAATTCCCCTGCCACTGGCGATGGATAATTTTGAATCAGATGTACCTTGTTTTTTAGATACTCCAACAATGCAGCATCGCAACCTTTATAGTACACATTTGAACTAAAATTATAGCGTATTGTTCCTTCAAAATTATGAAGATCATCTCCATGTCCATCAATCATACCTTCCTCCTATTTAGTGTACATTTTATCAAGATCCAAACAGCTTCTCAATAAATCCGCTAATTTGTCAAAATTTTCGTTTTTAAAGTATTCATAAGACTGCATCTCATTTGTAGATATACTTCCTAACAAATCATCTATCACCACTTTGTTGTCAAAAATCCCATGCATATAGGTTCCCCAACAATCATCATTTAACATATATCCTTCTTCTCCTTCTGCTAAGGTATTTAACCTTGCCGATACTTCTGAGCTAGAAACACCCATGTGTATTTCATACCCCGTACAGGTTTCTGAATAATCTTTAAATTTAAAATTCCGTTGAATGGTTGTTTTTTTATCAGACAATATCGTTTTCATAGGGATAATTCCTAATCCAGGTACGGTACCAATAGCTCCTTCTACCCCATAAGGGTCGCTTATTTCTTTTCCCATCATCTGATATCCACCACAAATTCCAATCACTTTTTTATTGTTTTCAAAAGCATTTAAAATGGCGTTTGCAATTCCTTTTTTACGCAGAAAATGCAAATCAGAAATGGTGTTTTTAGTGCCTGGTATCAGTACAATATCCGCTTGTTCTATTTCGCTTGGATCTTTAGAATAATACAAATGTACGCGTGGATCACGTTCCAATAAATTAAAGTCTGTATAATTGGACATGTATGGCAGTAAGACAACAACGATATTAATTTTACCAGAAAGACTCGTGATTTTCTTTTGCTGTAAAGCCACAGAATCTTCGTCTTCTATATAAATATCCGATGCATAAGGCACCACTCCAATAACAGGCAAACCTGTTAGTTCTTCTATCTTTTTTCGCCCATCATCAAACAGCGTAATATCACCTCTAAACTTATTAATTATAATACCTTTCATCAAGGCGCGTTCCCATGGTTCTAACAAGGCAATAGATCCATAAACACTTGCAAACACACCTCCTTTATCAATATCTGCGATAAGATAAACATCGGCTTTGGCAAATTTTGCCATGCGCATATTAACTATATCTCTGTGTTTTAGATTGAGCTCAGAAATACTTCCTGCGCCTTCCAATACAATAGGATGGTACATTTTAGACAGGGATAAAAATGCTTTTTGCGCCTCTTTAAAAAGGTTTTCTTTGTCATTTCCTAAAAAATAATCTTTTGCAGATTGATTTCCTACGGGTTTTCCATGGAGTACTATCTGAGATGATTTGTCCGAAGTTGGTTTTAACAACACTGGATTCATCGCTGTAATGCACGGTATGCCACAAGCATCAGCTTGTACGGCCTGAGCCCTTCCTATTTCCAATCCTTCTGGAGTTACGAAACTATTGAGTGACATGTTTTGGGCTTTAAATGGAGCGGGATGAAACCCGTCTTGTTTTAAAATCCTACACATCCCCGCAGCTATGATGCTCTTTCCTACATCAGAACCCGTTCCTACAAACATTATGGGGCTTTTCATTTGTTCTGTTTAAAATAATAAGCAGCAAATATACAAATAGCATCCCTAAATAAACTGACAAATAGCACTGTTTTATAGCCGTATTTAAAGCTCTTTAAAATAACAGCCGTATTTTGATTGCATCTGCCTCTAGATTACATAATATTTACAGGGAACAATGTGTTTATTTTAGGTTCTATTTAAAGAAATTTACACCAAGACCATCAAAATTAACAGTAAAAAAATCGTTGAACCGCTTAAAATTTAAAAAATTTGAATACTTTTAACGATAAAACAACACATACCCCGAAAGTATTATAGACATAACGGAAATAACGTCAAGTTTTGGAAGTTTATTGATGATATGTGGGGGTTGTAAAACATTTGAAAAGAATCAAATACCATAAAAAAAATGGCTTATATTCAAATTAAAGGTTACCCTAATACAAAAATAAAAATTAAACTTCCTAAAGTTATCAAGAAGGCTGAAATATTAGAAGCTTATTGGTCAGATGAAAAAGGAATTAAAATCAATGTTTTAGACTATAACAAGAAAGCCTATATAAGGATAAAAAGTAAAAATATATTTAAAAAAATTATAACATTACGTGTATATGAAAGCGATATCGGACCTATGAATGATGATTTCATATGGGAAGATGAATTATCTCTTAAAAATAATGATGCAATTTTATCCTTTAATTTAACTCCAAATATGTTTGTTAAAGGAGAAGAGGATCTGGTAAACTTCTATTTTACTTTACAAATAGAAGATCAAGATGAAAAAGAATTTAATAATAATAAAAAAGAGTATTTAAAGGTTCATTTAGTACGCTATGTTCCTGGAGTATTAAAAGCTTTAGGGTGGAATAAAGGGGCAGAACTACAAGAAGAATGGTTTAGTAGACAAGCAAGTAGCAACCCTGACTCTAACAATCCTAATTTATCTATCATAACGATGAATTGGATATTAGGATTTACAAGTGCTAAAACATTGCTTAGCTCTATGATTACTCAGAAAATTTGGGTAAATACAGCAGGAAAAAGAGCCTTGCTATCAGAAATTAAACGCATGATTAAAGATAATGAAGTGACCATCCCGATTAATGAAGGTAGTTCTTCTAGTTTTGGGGTATTTAACAATACTATAATTAATTACAAAAATAAAAGGATTCCAAAATTTGATAAATACCACTATCAAGAACGTGCATTTGCTCCTGGATCTTTTAGCACATTGGATGATCTCACTGCTGCCTTGGCTAATTTCGTTTTCAGAATGTCTTCTGGAGGAACGATAACCAAAAACAAAGACAATTATACTATTCAAATAATTAAAGTTGCCACTTATGTAAGAGACTCCTTTGACTTTATTGATCCAGGATGGGCTAGTCAAAATTTAGGCTACTGGAACATACAGGAAAATAAAGTAGTTAAATTTTCTTTGGGTTCTGGATATAGATTAATTGAAAATTCTAGTTATCAAAATTACAGGAGTGAATTTCAGATGGGAGGAGATTTTCGTTTATATAGCGATATTCACTATACAAATACTAATGATACTTTTGACGTACCTTTAACTACTTTCTAAAAAATGAAAAAAATGATATATATATTATTCTCGATATTAGTTATTTCTTTAACAGCATACTTATTCTTTTTTAGAAAGGAAAGTAAAACATATACGAGTCCAGATGGTTATTATTCATTAATTATAAAAAAGAAGTCTAACCTTTTTAAAACGACCTCTCCTGGTGATGGTGGAAATTATGAAGTTGAAATAGTGTTAAAAAACAAAAGAGGTAATATTATTGGAGAAAGTAATAGTAATCTAAACTGTAGAGTATTCAATGACAGCATAGAGATTGAATGGGATATTAAAAATGATCAAGTTAAGTATAGTAGAGGAAAGACCATTAATCTTAAAACGGGTAAAGTAGAATGTTGATGAAAATTATTTTTCAATTGAATAGACGGCTCCAACTAAAATAGCTATCAGTCACCTTTCGCACTACCATAGATACGAAAACTTCGCTCGGTAATTTCTAATTATAAGTATAAAAACACTTCTAATTCTCATGAACCTATACGACGGTTCAAAAAATTGAAGTTTGTGTATTATTAATGGTTTGTATCCTTTTCGTACAAGTCTAGATTTGGGTTTGGTAGTTTTTAAAATTGAATTTTTTCTTATTAAGCCATGCTTCTCCAAAAACCACAGAGATATACACCAAGACCATCAAAATTAACAGTAAAAAAATCGTTGGACCGCTTGAAAATTTAAAAAATTTGAATACTTTTAACGATAAAAACAAATAATCACTCATTCTACTCTAGCTATGTTAGAAATAACAGCTACTCTAAGAGTTCTATAGTAGATATACGGGTGTTAGGCACAATAACCAAATTTATGATAAAAATCACATGTACTGAAGCACCAATATTTGCTCAAATTGTTAATAGAAATTTCGTGAATATTACCAGAGTTTCAAGATTATTAGATGATTTTACTAAAAGTTTAAATCAAGATATTTTGAGACTTTGCGTTGTATATTTACATGCCTCATCAGAAGATTTGTTAAGAAATGTTTATTTTTATCACATCACTAATTCCGACCATTCAAATTTATTAGGTAAGATTCCTCTATTTGAATCAGACGGAAAAAAAGAAAAGTTTAATTTTCAAGATCTTAAATACTTTAAAAATTACACGATTGAAGAAATAATGAATAAATCTTGTGAAGAATATGCAAATCGACTAACGTTTAATAATACAAATGATATCATTTCTGTTTTCAACAAATTTAATGTAAGTACTGAAAAAATAAAACATTTACTACCTCAAGTTCAAGAAATTTTTTTGAGAAGACATTTAATTGTACATAACTTAGATATGAATACTAATCGTTTTCATTTAAGTAAAGAAGAATCAATAAGACACGATGGGAAAATTGAAACAAAAGATAACTTAAACAAAGCAATTATTGAGAATTGGATAAATATAATGAGTCAATTTATGCTAAAAACTGCAATTAGTTTTTTACCTAAAGGCACATCAATTACGATGAATAATATTTAATAAACATAGTACAGTTCAAACAAAGCATAAAAAGAATAAGGCTTAAGTTTCAATTAAAAAATTTATTTGATGATTAAAAGAAATATAATAGTATTAGATTCTTAAATTCAAGTAGTAAATGCAACTTCTTAGATTTGAGAGTTTCTAAGGTTTATTTTTCAAAACAGAAAGAGAGTCACCTCTCCTTCATGTTTTGATGGAATAGTTACCTTACGCCCTCAAGTCTCTGAAAAAGAAGTAGTATGGCACATTTAACCAAAGAACAAAGATACACAATTACCTGTATGTTATCACAGGGGTATTCTAAGTCCAAAATAGCCTTGGCTATAGGGAAACATAAAAGCACTATAAGTAGAGAATGCAAACGTAATTGCGATGCTCGTAGCGGCTCCTATGAATACGAATTAGCACATAGAAAGTGGAAGGATAGACATAAGAAAAAGCGAAAGCACATTAGGTTTACTGAGAAGATAAGAAGCGAGGTTGAAAAGCTGTTACGTGATGATTATAGTCCAGAACAAGTGGTTGGAATACTTACTAAGCAAGGAAAAGAAGTTGTTTCAGTAGAACGTATTTATCAGCATATCTGGCAAGATAAGAAGCATAAAGGCACACTCTATACTCATTTAAGAAGACAAGGAAGGAAGTACAGGAAACGAGGGGCATTCAAGGACTCACGTGGTATTATTAAAGATCGAATTAGTATTGAAAAACGACCAGATATAGTGGAGAAAAGAGAACGTTTTGGAGATTTAGAAGTGGATTTAATAATTGGAAAAAATCATCATCAAGCCATTCTTACAATCAATGACAGGGCTTCTGGGATGCTAAAGATGAAAAAAATAGCATCTAAAGAATCTTCTGTTGTAACAGCTGCTATTAATGAGCTTTTAGAAGATTGGATACCGTATATAAACACTATAACAGCTGATAACGGAAAAGAGTTTGCAGGACATAAAAAAGTAGCTGAATTTTTAGGAATCGATTATTATTTTGCACATCCTTACCATTCATGGGAAAGAGGATCTAATGAAAATTTAAATGGGCTTATTCGGCAATATTTCCCTAAAGGAAGTGACTTTTCGATATTAACTAAGCAGATGATAAAACAGGTGGAAGGAAAATTAAATAGAAGGCCTAGGAAAAGGTTTTCATATCAAAACCCTATATTTGTAATGAATCAATTATTGTTTAACCAAAAAGTTGCGTTTATAAGTTGAATTCAGCATTAAATATAAGAAATCATTCATAATTAGTAAATTATTTAAATCGTTACGGTAAAATAAACTAACAAAAAACCATAACAGATTTATAACTATAATGAAAATTAAAAGTGCCTAATAACTAAGTGTTCGTGCGGTGCATAGCGCCCAGCATGAACATAATGTTGACTATACCGGCCCAAAAGATGATACTATGGGGATTGCGCGAAGTTTATTAAGAAGCTATCGACAAGGACCTTAATAAGATACTACCTGTTTTAGTGCATTTACTCCCACGCTCTTTTGTGGGGATAGTTTTTTACTGTTTTTTGATACTGATTATTGTTGGTTAGTAGCGTTTAGGCATGCGTTTTCCATTACGTGGCTACGTTTGTTTATTTTCGGTTATTAGTACATGCTTTTATTGGTTGCAACCAATAGGCAGGAGGTCCTCTTCCGCTAAACAGATAGACGGTTTTGAGTTTTACTGTCTTACAATCGTTCTGTTTTTCAACAATGCTAGTACGTAAACCAACCTGTTTATATCGGTCATTTCAGATAGTAGTTGGTATTATATTCGCACTCTGATTATTATTATTTCCTGATCTGTAAATTCCATCCAAGCAAAATCATATAAATAACGATAGGTTTTACCTTGGGAATTTATATATGAATGGGTACTGTATTTAAAATTGAATTTTTTCTTATCTAAGCGTAAACGAGTTATTTTTTTTTGGCTTAGATTCTTCCCCATCACTTCCAACAATATAGATCGATTCCTATGTAAAATACGATCAATATCTGTACACATGTCTTTGGTAACACGCCGCAGATTTGTATGGTAATAATTCTTACATTTGATGGAACAAAATATTTTATTAGTCCTACCTACAATTTCTGTTGAACAAATTTTACAGGTTTTCATAGCTTCATAATTATTTAAATTTAAAAAAAACGATCTCGTTGCCATTTTATAAGGAGTGTTTCTAAACCCACCAATGGGTTTAATCCCCGATGCTTGCATCGAAATGATTAAGGTTTTTTTTCATGCCTCATGGGTTTACCCCAAGGTTATTGACTTATTTCTAGTGATTAATTACAATTAAATACTCCTAAATTATCTTGAAAACAACAAAACAGTTCTATAACACTAATTAAATCTCCTTTGACGGTTTAGAAATGGAATTATTTTTTATTTGTTCTCCGACTGAGCGGATAGCTAGACAAAAAACGAATGGATATCCTTAGCTATCGTTCTGTTTTTTTAACAAGGCAAGAACGTAAACCAACCTGTTTATATCGATTATTTTGGATTTTAATTGGTATAACACCTAGCTCTTAAAATTATGTGGATCCGTGAAACCCCAGTAATTTTATTGTCTTGAACAAAAAAGATATTTGTTTTAACTTCTTGTATTCATGAAAGTTACGACTTTAAACGTTTTTAACGGTTAAAACGTTTAACTATTTTTTTCCTAGCGATAATTTGCTCAAATAGCGTATCTTATAGCAATAAAGAAACAATGCCTACTTATGAAAAGGACAGAAATTTACATACCCGTAAAAAATGCGAAACGTATAAAAGTAAGTATTCCGTATCATAGGACAGTCCTAAGACAAAAAATTAAAGAGATAAACAGTTCCTTTTGGCATCCCAATCAAAAATTATGGTCGGTTATAAATACCGAAGAAAATTTTGAACTGTTAAAATCCATTTGTGGAAAAGACACGTTGCTTAGCGCGGAAAAGTCCCCCACTCCACTACCCGAAGTAATTTTAAATCAGAGACAGATAGAAGCGCTATTAAACTTAGAAAAAACACTGGTGTTAAAACGCTATGGTTTATCGACCATACGCATGTATAAAAGAATGTTTAGTTTATTTTTAATGAAATTTTCCAGTAGAGATTTGGTACAAATCACTAAACAAGAAATAGAGTCCTTTATATATGAGTTGATTAAAAAAAACGGTATTTCGGAGAGCATGCAAAACCAAATTATTAATGCCATTAAAGCCTATTATGAACATGTTTTAAAAAAACCAAGAGAATTTTACGATATAGAACGTCCCAAAAAAACGATAAACATACCAAATGTGTTAAGTGAAGAGGAAGTAGTAGCATTACTTAACAGTCCTAAAAACCTGAAACATAAGGCTATATTATGGACAATATATAGTGCTGGCCTACGAATAAGCGAAGTATTAAATTTAAGAATTGCAGATATAAATTCGGACGACGGCTATCTTTTTATAAAAAACAGCAAAGGAAATAGAGACCGAAAAACAATCTTATCTCCTCGTTTACTCCCTTTATTAAGAAGTTATTATAAAAAATACCGTCCCTCCTATTGGTTATTTGAAGGACAAACTGGCGGAAAATATACCCAAAGTAGTATTCGTAGTTTTTTTAGACGTGCCGTAGAAGAATCCAACATAAACCCCTGGGCAACAGTACACACCTTAAGGCATTCATTTGCTACACATTGCATCATAAACCAAGTAAGTATGCGTCATGTACAGAATATGCTAGGCCATGCCTCTCCTAAAACAACCGAGATTTACACCAAAACAATTGAAATAAATAACAAAAAAATTAAAGGACCGCTTGAAAACTTAAAAAATTTGAATACATTTAACAAAAAAACAACACACAACCCGAAACTATTATAGAGATAACGGAAATAACGTCAAGTTTTGGAAGTTTATTGATGATATACGGGTGTTACAAAACATTAAAACCAATTAAAACCCTAAAAAATGGCTTGGATTGAAATAAAAGGTTATCCTGAAACAAGAATGAAAATTGAATTTCCTAAAGTAGTAGCTATTGATGCAATAGAATGTATTACAGATTTAGAAGATGGTTCTGACAATCTAGGCACAAATAGTACACAGAAAGGAATGATTTACGGGAAAGAATATGAATTCAAAGTTTCTAAGTATTATAAAAATAATACACCTACTGATGAAATGATTAAAGAGATTATTTGGGAATACTCTTATGCAAATGATGAAGGGGGTGTAACAATAACAACTCAAAAAGAATCTTCTGGAGAAAGTTTTAAATTGAAAATTGATAACCTTGAAATATTAGGTAAAAAAATATCAATTTATGCTTATTTAGGATGTAAGCAAAGTGAAGGCAATTTAGATATCTTTTGCCATAATCGGTTTAGATATTTTGACAAGGAGATAATAAAAAATGAACTAAATAAGAGGAAAAATAATCCTGAATTAGCAAATCAAAGTATGACTCCTACTTGCGGAATGGCTTCAATATTTTATATATTAGCTAAAGAAGATTTTGATAACTATCAAAACTTTATACTTGATTTACATCAAACTGGGATTGCTAAATGTAATTCATATGAAGTTGATGTTTCTAAATGTGAGCATTTATTAGAAATGGATCCTGTTATAGATAATTTATACCCCGTGTTATATGGTAAAAAAATGCCATATATTGATTGGATTCCTTTTTCTTGCGTTAGAGACTTAGAAAATAATTTACCCATAAGTTATAATGGCAAAATGAGCCAATCTTCATTAGATGAATTTTCAGGAGCTACATTGCCTCACGAAATAGAAAAATTAATGAAAGAGGTTTTAGGTTTCAATAAAATTATAAACGACACAAATCTCGTTTTCAATAAAGATAGCCAAGCTTTTGGCGAAATATCCGCCAGAGAATTAAAGAAATTACAAGATTTATATTTAGATGGATATAATATATGCTTATTTATTAATACAAATATGATAAGTAATAAGAAATCTGGAATTTTATCGACAATTGAACATTGGGTCGTATTCGAGGGAATTATTGGAGGAACAATTAGTTGGGATGAATATGATTTCAAAGTCTTTACTTGGGGTCGTATCGAGAAAATCATTATAAACCCAGAGTCATTCAGATCAAATTATTATGGATATGTTGCAGGTAAATAAAAAACTTATTTATTTCTTTTTAATCATACTACTTTCGAGTTGTAAAGAGAAAGTTAAACAATGTAGTTTGGAAAATTCTATATTTAGTAGAATTACTTTAAAAGAGTTTAAAAACTTAAGAAGTCTAAGCGTAAATGGAAAAAAAAGAAATAATCTTTTAAAGGTAAATTCTAATGGAGTCTATATAAAAATAGATTCTGAAATATACGATGAATTAAGAAAAGATAAGGTTTTGTTTGTAATTAATGATTCTTTGAACTATATCATTTCAGAAATTAGAATAGATTCTGTAGAAAGGCAAACTATGGTAAATAGAATTAATGATTGTTTTTTGGTATCATATAAAGTTAATGACTCAATAATTTATCATCATCAAGAGATTATTATAAATCACTAAAACGTTTTGTAATCGAGTAGACGGGTGACAACTGAATAGTTGCCACTGCGCCTCTCACACCACCGTACGTACGGGTCTCGTATACGGCGGTTCAAAAAATTGAAGTCTGCGTATTATTAATGTAATCTATCAAAGGTTTATACCCTTTTCGTACAAGTCTAGATTTGGTAATGGTAGTCTTTAAAATTGGACTTTGGGCTACTGCCCATCCTCCCATTCTGGTTCTACTCCAAGCGTATGCTTGTCCATTCTCTATTCCTAATCTGATTAGGTTTTTACGTTTTCGTTCGAGTTTTTTCCAATCGTGCCAAATACAATATCGCAACCGATTTCTTATCCACTCATCTAGCTTTTTAACTTTTGCATAGATGTTGGTTAAACGGTAATTATTCATCCAGCCTCGGCAGACTTGATTAAGCCGTTCTAAACGTTCCGACAATGACATTGGTTTGGTTTTCTTGGTAATACTCTTTAGGTTACGCTTAAACTTTGCCCAACTTTTCTTTGCTACTACTAGTATATATTGTCCTTTTACTCCCTTTTTGTAGACTGGCACAAAGCCATGTCCTAGTAACTCAAAGTTTACGGGTCTACGAATGCCACTTTTGGCTTTATTTATAGGTAGTTTTAATTTGTCTTTTAAGAAGACAAACAACGTATTCCCTATTTGTTTCGCCTCACGTTTGGTCTTTGCGTAAATGCTAAAATCATCTGCGTAGCGGACGTACCGTAAACCCATTCTTTTCATTTCTTTATCCAAGACGTCTAACATTATGTTAGATAGTAAGGGACTAATTGGGCTTCCTTGCGGGATTCCTTTTCTACGCTTTTGAAGTTTCCCATTTATTAAAATAGGAACTCTAAGCCATTTTCGGATTAAACGCATGGTTGTTGGACATTTTACCCTGTGGTAAATAAGTTGTAGTAGGATACAATGGTCCACTTCATCAAAGAACCCTTTAAGGTCAATATCTACAATATCTTGGTAACCATTATTGATATACTGTTGAGCTTGTAGTACTGCTTTTTGAATGTTCTTTTGTGGTCTAAACCCAAAACTAAGTGGCTCAAAATCAAATTCGAACTGAACCATTAATTGTTGGCTTACCGCTTGCTGTAGCCATCTATCTACTACTGTTGGGATTCCTAAAAGTCTGGTTTTACCCTTGCCTTTTGGAATGCTTACTCCTAAGATTGAGTTTGGAACATAGCTATTCTTACGGATCGTTGTTAGTATGTCTGAACGGTTTTCAACTATATAAGTTGAAAGTTCCGTTACTTTCATACCATCAACTCCGCTAGCTCCTTTATTTCGCTTCACTTGACGTGCTGCTTTAAAAAGGTTGGTAGCTTCTAGTACTTTGTCAATCATAGGTTAAATAATTCGGGTACTCCTGTTGGTTTAAAACTAGGCTAGCTAGGCATCCTAATTGAATTTCAACGTAATTTAATGTTCTGTCCTTCCCTATTTGTGAGACCATCTGAGGTCTTTCCTCAACTCGTTTCCCATAGGTACTATGACGTCTGCTGACTTCTCCATAGAACCAACTCCTGGCTTTGGAGACCTCCCCAGGTAATGACATCTTCTTTCACTCAATCACTGCCGTATCTACATAACTACCCTTTTAGTATTCTTTTGGGCGTTGCAATGATGTGTTTACTTACCCAAGTAATTATACCTCTGTATACGGTTTCTGTTCGTCAGTACCGAGCTTTGTAGTCTCGCTTCCTTCAGATAAAACCTCACGGTTTTCACCCTTGCGACTTACTAATGTTTCAGAACGTTACTCCTGCACATAAGGGACTTGCACCCTCTAGATTAATTAACTACCTTTCCGTAGTTAAAAGATGCCCATGCTGGGCACACACAAAGTATATAAAACATAGCTAATAAGTGCTTAACCCAAAGGTCAGTGCTTATTTACTAAGTTCCGCCAAATTTTTAATTTGGCTTTTAAAATAGAAAAGATAAAAACAAAATATAAAAATCTGGCTCTGTGCTAAACCCGAAATTTATCGTATTTTCATACGCTACGTTTCATATACAAACCGTTAGGTGCAAGCTGAAAAAAAAATCCCACCGCACGTTCAAGCACATTTTATTTTGCTCGTGCCTCACAAAATAAAAAGAGCTTGCCCTTTCCCACCACCACCACTCAAACGAAAACAAGAATAAAACTCACAACTTTTTGAGATAAAATGAAAAAATAACTTACTTTAGTGGCTGAATAAATTACATCTAAAAATGAATCGGATAAAAGAAGTTTTGGAAGAAAAAGGCATTAAACAAATTTGGCTTGCTGAGAAATTGGGGAAAAGCTATAATATGGTAAATGCTTATGTACAAAACAGACAACAACCAAGATTAGAAATTTTATTCAAGATTGCGGAAATACTGGATATTTCTGTAAAAGATTTAATTATTGAAGCTAAAAAATAAAATGACAATATTACATCCATTAGATGATTTCATATATACTCTTTTTCCAAACATTGAAAAGAGCCAAGATAGTCTTGAAACTGCACTAACAGAATTCTATTCAGTTGGAAATGTTAAACCTATCATTGAATTCAATAAAGAATTTGTCAAAATAACTATTGACTTTCTTAAAATTGAAACCGAAAACAAACAATT
Source organism: Flavobacteriaceae bacterium (assembly GCA_965224465.1). Taxonomy (GTDB): domain Bacteria; phylum Bacteroidota; class Bacteroidia; order Flavobacteriales; family Flavobacteriaceae. The sequence goes on from OZ245049.1 coordinate 529,417, forward strand.
TTCAAAATTGATTTCACTATGTGAATCAGCAAATTTCGAAGAAGCCAAAATTTTAGCTGACAAATTAATTGAATTAAATCCTAATAATTCAGAATATCACAGAATTCACGGACAAATATATTCGGAATTAGGCAATCAAGGAGAAGCAATAAATTCATTAATATATTCTTTAAGATGGAATCCTAAAAATGAATGGGCTTTACTAATGATGGGTAATATTTTCGCGAAATATCAAAACGATATTAATACCGCAATGAAATACTACGACCAAGTATTGATTGTAAAACCAAACGATTGCATTACTTTAAATAATATTGGTGCAAATTTAATGCAACTCAATAATAAAAAAGAGGCAATAATTTATTTTAATAGAGCGTTAAAATCAGACAGTAATTATCCTAACACATATTACGGGCTTGCGTTAGTTGCAAATGGTGATGAAGATTATAAAAAAGCTTTTGAATTATCACTTGTTGCATTATCAAAAACAAATAAAAAATCAAACCAACAACTTTATTCAAATTCCTTTCATTTAGCTTTAGAATCAGCAAATAAACTAAAGGAAGTTGTAAATGCAGATAAAATAATCAAAGATTTTACTGCAAAACTCGCCTATTTATCAGAAAAAGAAATAAAAATTGAGATTGACGATACTATACTAACATCAGCAAAAATTGAATTTGCAGAAAATTATGATAGAGAATATCATTTAGTAAAGTACAAATCAAATCATATTGGTGTTGAACATTTAATACTTCATGAATTAACACATTTAGAACTAGTGTTAGAAGCTAGAAAAGAGGATTTAAACGAGCTTTTTATAAGTAATGAATCAAACAAAACCAATTTTATATACTCGCTAGAAAAAGACACTTTAAAACTTAAAAAAAATGGAGTTTCAGAAGAAAATATTACCAATTATTTTTCTGCCCTTTTCAATGGTTTAAACAGTCAAACTTTTAATACACCAATTGATTTATTTATTGAAGATAGAATTTTTAGCAATTGGGAAGAATTAAAACCAATTCAATTTCTTTCTTTATTGTCAATATTACAGGAAGGTATTCAGGCAAATACAAATAAAGAAATTGTAAAAAATACTCCAAAAACGGTTCTTTCGAAATCAAAAATTTACAACCTAATCAATGCTTTACATTTCAAAAAACTATTTGAATTAGATTTAATAGACCAATTTAACGCAACAAAACTTGAACTAAATCAAGCAACTGAACTTTATGCTGAATTTGAAGAATATAGAGTTGATAAAGCACCTGCAGAGGAATACGAATTAGTAAAACATTGGGGTGAAGATTTAAAATTGGATGATTTTTACGAATTAGTACCTGAATCTGATTACCGAAAAAAAACTATAGATTCGGTACTTGAAGAAATTCAAAATGACCCATTAGGTCTGAATACTTCAAATTCATCACACGACCGTAAAATGAAAAAATTCCTAGAAGAAAATTCTTCTGAGGAAATAAACATGGCAGTTGCCATGTTTATGGGTGATGCACTAAAACATTTTAAAGCAATTCCATTAGCAGAAACTAAAAAAATTGCTTTTGAAATTGCTACAATTGGAACTCAAGGAATAGACCCAAACCAAAAAAACTATTCAATACCTTCAATAAAAAACAGTAGTTTTTCTGGCTATAAAACTTTAGCATATTATTATGTTAGTTGGGCATTAGCTATTCCAGAAATGTTAAAACAATTGCAATTGCCTTTCGATAAAGAATATAAACTAGCTACTAAATTTTTAAAACTCTAAAATTATGGGAGATATAAAAGAAATAACTACTGAGTTATTAAAATTTAGAAACGAAAGAGATTGGGAACAATTTCATAATCCCAAAGATTTGGCATTGGCAATAAATATTGAAGCTGGCGAATTATTGGAAGAATTTTTATGGAAAAAACCAGAAGAAGCTAAAATTGAAAAAATTAAAGAAGAATTAGCAGACGTTTTTGCTTATGCCTTTTTACTAGCTGATAAATATGATTTTAATGTTAAAAAAATAATATTAGAAAAAATAAAAAAAAATGGAGAAAAGTACCCAATAGAAAAAGCTAAGGGAACAGCTAAAAAATACAATCAATTATAATGTTTAGTAACTCTGTTAATGTAAAAAGTTACCCTTTTAATAAGATAGATATTGGGTTAATCAATAATGATGATTTTGCTCGTGACTCATATCCTATTGTTTACATCTTATACAATACCGAAACTATGATAGCTTATGTTGGTGAGTCAACAAATGCTATGAATAGGATGAGTAATCATTTAGTTCATCCTGAAAAGAAGAACTTGAAATGGGTTTATATAATTTCGGATGAATCATTTAATAAATCTGCTGCTCTAGATATTGAGTCAAATCTCATTCAGTATATGACAGCAGCTGGTAATTTTAAACTACTTAATGGTAACGGTGGCGTATCAAGTCATAATTACTACCAAAAAAATGAGTATTTCAAAATTTTTAAAGAAGTTTGGAGTAAATTATCATTTGAGAATATTAAAATGAAAGATTTATTAGAGTTAGAAAACTCTGATATATATAAATATTCACCATATAAATCGTTATCATCAGATCAATATAATTCCATCTTGGAAATATTAAAAAGTTATTCAAGTGGGAAAATAAAAACAATTTTCGTAGATGGTAGTGCGGGAACAGGAAAAACAATTTTAGCCATCTATTTAATTAAATTACTAGCCACATTATATCAATACGAACTACATGATTTAGATATTGAAGATGAATCTCTTTTGTTAGAATTAGAAGCATTTAAATTAAAGCACCCCGAAACACTTAGCCTTGCTCTTGTAGTTCCCATGACTTCACTTCGTAGCACTTTGAAAAAGGTATTTAAAAGTATACACGGTTTGTCTGGAAATATGGTAATTGGCCCTAATGATGTGGTAAAAAAACAATATGATTTATTGATTATAGATGAATCTCATCGCTTGACACGTAGAAAATCTATTCTAGGATATGGAGCATTTGATAATGTTAATAAAAAATTAGGATTATATCATAGTGAAATAATAAACGGTAAGAGAGTACAATCAGCAGAAAAAAACGGTACACAATTAGATTGGATTACGAAATCTAGTAAATTTCAATTATTATTTTATGATGCAGAACAATCTATTAAGCCTGCAGATATAAGAAAGGAAGACTTTGATAAAATTAAGGAAAAAAGTGATGCTTTACAAATGACACTTGTTTCTCAAATGCGTTCAAAAGGAAAAAATGATTACATATCATTTGTGGATAAATTGTTAAACGAAAAACTAGATGATAATTCCACCCAATTTCATAATCCAAATTATGAGTTGGAATTATATGATGATATGTCTTTTATGATGAAGCGTTTGCAAGAAATGGAAAATAAATTTGGCTTATGTCGCACAATGTCTGGTAATTCGTGGCCTTGGGTTTCAAGAACAAATTCTAAAAAACCAGATGCCATCATTGATGGAGTCGATTTGTTTTGGAACATAAAAACAATAGATTGGATAAATTCTACAACAGAAGTTACGGAAATGGGCTGTATTCATACTGTCCAAGGCTATGATTTGAATTATTCTGCAATAATATTTGGAGAGGAAATCACATATGATAAGCAAGAGAAAAAAATTAAAGTCATAAAAAGAAACTATCATGATGCAAAAGGAAAACAATCCTTAGGAAATGAAGATGAGTTATTAAAATACATAATTAAGATATATAAAACAATGATGTATCGTGGCATTAGAGGTACATTTATTTATGTTTGCGATAAAAATTTACGTGACTATTTTGAGAACTACATCACTCTTAATAAGCCAGAAAATAAATTAAGAATTTTACCCTTTGAAGATGTTAAACCTTATGTGAACTCTGTTCCTTTAGTTGATATTTATGCAGCTGCAGGTGAGTTTAGTGAATTGCAGATTTCAAATGAAGACTTTGATTGGGTTGAGTTACCAAAAAATATTTCAGTTCAAGAAGGATATTTTGTTTGCCAAATAATCGGTGAATCTATGAATAAGAAAATAGAAAATGGTTCTTGGTGCTTATTTCGTAAGAAGCCTGTTGGTAGCAGAGAAGGTAAGATTGTTTTGGCTAAACATTACGATATCCAGGACTCTGATTTTGGTGCTGGATATACCGTCAAATCATATCATAGTGAAAAAAATATTTCTGAAGAAAGTTGGTCTCATAAATCAATTGTTCTAAAACCACTCTCATTTGATTCTAGTTTTAAAGACATAATATTAAGTGGAGATGAAATAAATAAATTACAAATAGTTGGAGAATTAATTACTGTTTTAGACATTTGAAAAGCCAACGTAAGTTCAAGCACATTTAAAGTTTGCTCGTGCCTCACAAATTTAAAAGAGCTTTCACGCCAACGCTAGTAAGTTTGCGGAAAGAAAAAAGCCAGACACCTAATCGAGTAGACGGGTGACAACTGAATAGTTGCCACTGCGCCTCTCACACCACCGTACGTACGGGTCTCGTATACGGCGGTTCAAAAAATTGAAGTCTGCGTATTATTAATGTAATCTATCAAAGGTTTATACCCTTTTCGTACAAGTCTAGATTTGGTAATGGTAGTCTTTAAAATTGGACTTTGGGCTACTGCCCATCCTCCCATTCTGGTTCTACTCCAAGCGTATGCTTGTCCATTCTCTATTCCTAATCTGATTAGGTTTTTACGTTTTCGTTCGAGTTTTTTCCAATCGTGCCAAATACAATATCGCAACCGATTTCTTATCCACTCATCTAGCTTTTTAACTTTTGCATAGATGTTGGTTAAACGGTAATTATTCATCCAGCCTCGGCAGACTTGATTAAGCCGTTCTAAACGTTCCGACAATGACATTGGTTTGGTTTTCTTGGTAATACTCTTTAGGTTACGCTTAAACTTTGCCCAACTTTTCTTTGCTACTACTAGTATATATTGTCCTTTTACTCCCTTTTTGTAGACTGGCACAAAGCCATGTCCTAGTAACTCAAAGTTTACGGGTCTACGAATGCCACTTTTGGCTTTATTTATAGGTAGTTTTAATTTGTCTTTTAAGAAGACAAACAACGTATTCCCTATTTGTTTCGCCTCACGTTTGGTCTTTGCGTAAATGCTAAAATCATCTGCGTAGCGGACGTACCGTAAACCCATTCTTTTCATTTCTTTATCCAAGACGTCTAACATTATGTTAGATAGTAAGGGACTAATTGGGCTTCCTTGCGGGATTCCTTTTCTACGCTTTTGAAGTTTCCCATTTATTAAAATAGGAACTCTAAGCCATTTTCGGATTAAACGCATGGTTGTTGGACATTTTACCCTGTGGTAAATAAGTTGTAGTAGGATACAATGGTCCACTTCATCAAAGAACCCTTTAAGGTCAATATCTACAATATCTTGGTAACCATTATTGATATACTGTTGAGCTTGTAGTACTGCTTTTTGAATGTTCTTTTGTGGTCTAAACCGACCAACGGGAGCTCATGAACTCCCTAAAATAAAAAGCTGTGAATAACCCAAAACTAAGTGGCTCAAAATCAAATTCGAACTGAACCATTAATTGTTGGCTTACCGCTTGCTGTAGCCATCTATCTACTACTGTTGGGATTCCTAAAAGTCTGGTTTTACCCTTGCCTTTTGGAATGCTTACTCCTAAGATTGAGTTTGGAACATAGCTATTCTTACGGATCGTTGTTAGTATGTCTGAACGGTTTTCAACTATATAAGTTGAAAGTTCCGTTACTTTCATACCATCAACTCCGCTAGCTCCTTTATTTCGCTTCACTTGACGTGCTGCTTTAAAAAGGTTGGTAGCTTCTAGTACTTTGTCAATCATAGGTTAAATAATTCGGGTACTCCTGTTGGTTTAAAACTAGGCTAGCTAGGCATCCTAATTGAATTTCAACGTAATTTAATGTTCTGTCCTTCCCTATTTGTGAGACCATCTGAGGTCTTTCCTCAACTCGTTTCCCATAGGTACTATGACGTCTGCTGACTTCTCCATAGAACCAACTCCTGGCTTTGGAGACCTCCCCAGGTAATGACATCTTCTTTCACTCAATCACTGCCGTATCTACATAACTACCCTTTTAGTATTCTTTTGGGCGTTGCAATGATGTGTTTACTTACCCAAGTAATTATACCTCTGTATACGGTTTCTGTTCGTCAGTACCGAGCTTTGTAGTCTCGCTTCCTTCAGATAAAACCTCACGGTTTTCACCCTTGCGACTTACTAATGTTTCAGAACGTTACTCCTGCACATAAGGGACTTGCACCCTCTAGATTAATTAACTACCTTTCCGTAGTTAAAAGATGCCCATGCTGGGCACACACAATGTATAAAAAACATAGGGCGGTTTGTGCTAAACTCTAAGTTCTGTGCTTGTTTACAAAGTCCGCTAAATATAAAATTTGGCATTTAGGAGAAAAATAAAAGCAAAATATTTATATTTAGCTAAGTAATAAACCGAAACTAAAGTGCTTATTTATTGCCCTACGTTTCTTATACTAACCGTTGGCAACAAGCAAAACAGAGATCCAATAAAATATAAAACAAAGAATTCTAAATGGAAATTTTAAATATTGAAATAAAAGCAAAATCGGACAACCAAACTGAAATTAGGAATATCCTGAAATCAAAAAATGCTAAATATAAAGGAACTGACCACCAAATTGATACGTATTTTAATGTTAACAATGGACGATTGAAATTAAGAGAAGGAAATATTGAAAACAACTTAATCCATTATATTAGAGAAAATAAAAAAGGACCAAAACAATCAAAAATAATTCTTTTTAATTCAGAGCCCAATTCTACTTTAAAAGAATTATTGACTGTTGCAAACGGAATTTTAACAGTAATTGATAAAGAAAGAGAAATATATTTTATTGAAAATGTGAAATTTCATATTGATACTGTAAAAGAATTAGGAACTTTTATAGAAATTGAAGCAATTGATAAAGATGGAAGTATTGGAAAAGATAAATTATTATTACAATGTGAATACTATCTTGATTTATTTAATATTCCCAAAGAAAACCTGATATCTGTTTCATATAGTGATTTGAAATTAAAAGAAAAAATGAGAATGAAATAAAGCCAGTTGCCAATCGAGTAGACGGGTGACAACTGAATAGTTGCCACTGCGCCTCTCACACCACCGTACGTACGGGTCTCGTATACGGCGGTTCAAAAAATTGAAGTCTGCGTATTATTAATGTAATCTATCAAAGGTTTATACCCTTTTCGTACAAGTCTAGATTTGGTAATGGTAGTCTTTAAAATTGGACTTTGGGCTACTGCCCATCCTCCCATTCTGGTTCTACTCCAAGCGTATGCTTGTCCATTCTCTATTCCTAATCTGATTAGGTTTTTACGTTTTCGTTCGAGTTTTTTCCAATCGTGCCAAATACAATATCGCAACCGATTTCTTATCCACTCATCTAGCTTTTTAACTTTTGCATAGATGTTGGTTAAACGGTAATTATTCATCCAGCCTCGGCAGACTTGATTAAGCCGTTCTAAACGTTCCGACAATGACATTGGTTTGGTTTTCTTGGTAATACTCTTTAGGTTACGCTTAAACTTTGCCCAACTTTTCTTTGCTACTACTAGTATATATTGTCCTTTTACTCCCTTTTTGTAGACTGGCACAAAGCCATGTCCTAGTAACTCAAAGTTTACGGGTCTACGAATGCCACTTTTGGCTTTATTTATAGGTAGTTTTAATTTGTCTTTTAAGAAGACAAACAACGTATTCCCTATTTGTTTCGCCTCACGTTTGGTCTTTGCGTAAATGCTAAAATCATCTGCGTAGCGGACGTACCGTAAACCCATTCTTTTCATTTCTTTATCCAAGACGTCTAACATTATGTTAGATAGTAAGGGACTAATTGGGCTTCCTTGCGGGATTCCTTTTCTACGCTTTTGAAGTTTCCCATTTATTAAAATAGGAACTCTAAGCCATTTTCGGATTAAACGCATGGTTGTTGGACATTTTACCCTGTGGTAAATAAGTTGTAGTAGGATACAATGGTCCACTTCATCAAAGAACCCTTTAAGGTCAATATCTACAATATCTTGGTAACCATTATTGATATACTGTTGAGCTTGTAGTACTGCTTTTTGAATGTTCTTTTGTGGTCTAAACCGACCAACGGGAGCTCATGAACTCCCTAAAATAAAAAGCTGTGAATAACCCAAAACTAAGTGGCTCAAAATCAAATTCGAACTGAACCATTAATTGTTGGCTTACCGCTTGCTGTAGCCATCTATCTACTACTGTTGGGATTCCTAAAAGTCTGGTTTTACCCTTGCCTTTTGGAATGCTTACTCCTAAGATTTAGTTTGGAACATAGCTATTCTTACGGATCGTTGTTAGTATGTCTGAACGGTTTTCAACTATATAAGTTGAAAGTTCCGTTACTTTCATACCATCAACTCCGCTAGCTCCTTTATTTCGCTTCACTTGACGTGCTGCTTTAAAAAGGTTGGTAGCTTCTAGTACTTTGTCAATCATAGGTTAAATAATTCGGGTACTCCTGTTGGTTTAAAACTAGGCTAGCTAGGCATCCTAATTGAATTTCAACGTAATTTAATGTTCTGTCCTTCCCTATTTGTGAGACCATCTGAGGTCTTTCCTCAACTCGTTTCCCATAGGTACTATGACGTCTGCTGACTTCTCCATAGAACCAACTCCTGGCTTTGGAGACCTCCCCAGGTAATGACATCTTCTTTCACTCAATCACTGCCGTATCTACATAACTACCCTTTTAGTATTCTTTTGGGCGTTGCAATGATGTGTTTACTTACCCAAGTAATTATACCTCTGTATACGGTTTCTGTTCGTCAGTACCGAGCTTTGTAGTCTCGCTTCCTTCAGATAAAACCTCACGGTTTTCACCCTTGCGACTTACTAATGTTTCAGAACGTTACTCCTGCACATAAGGGACTTGCACCCTCTAGATTAATTAACTACCTTTCCGTAGTTAAAAGATGCCCATGCTGGGCACACACAATGTATATAATTAATGCGGGGTTTGTGCTTAATTCAAAGAGCTGTGCTTTCTACAAACAACGCCAAATATAAAATTTAGTTTGTAGAAAAAAATACAAGCAAAATTATTATATTTGGCTAAGTGCTAAACCGAAAAGATAATTCTTTTAAGTTCCGCACTAATCATATACCAACCGTTATGGGCAAGTGAAAAAATCCCCACATTAAATAAATTGAAATGAATTATCAAATAGATTATAATACGATTGTAATAGTAGCCTGCATACCTTTTATAATTGCATTGACAGCAATAGCTTTTCCTTTATTACTACAAACAACCAGTAGAATAGATGATAAATATTCATCAACTAACTTAGTGAAAGTATTCTACAATAATCGAATTTGTAAAGTTTATTTCTTCTCATTAGTGCTTTCTATAATTGCAATTCCAATTTGGTTTTTTGCTCCTCCCCGAATTTGGGATTTTGGAATATTTAATGAGTTGGTAGATAAAACCTCCTTTTTAATAATTGGCTTAAGCACATTATTTTTAATATGGAATTTGTTTTCTCTCGTTTATCTAATTTATGTATTTTATAGCCCTAATAAATTACTTGAATATTTAATTGATAAGCACAACGAAACTAATTTAAAAGAGGAAAGAACAAAATATTTTATTTCAATTTCTGATTTACTATACTTCTCAATTCAGAATCCTAATGAAAAAATTGCTCGACAACTTGTTGAGTTTCTTAATCATATTTTCATTATGGAAAGAAAAGATAATGAAAGTCAAATTATTAAATATCCATCAGAATACTACGATACAATTTTTGAGGCAAACGAACAAATTTGTTTAAAGAAAAAGAAAACTATTTCAGAGTATAATGGAAGTACATTTGTTAACCTCTTTATCGATAGTTATCAGAAAACTATTATTAGTGAGGAAACTTACAATGCTATTTGGTTATGTCTTAGACAAAGTTTAAGTTATGAAAGAAGCGATATTGTAATGTCTTATTGGGGTAATGCTCATCAGCATTTCAATATGTTTATGCCAGTAATTCATGAAGAAAGGAATGAAAATTTCAAGGTTATTAATCAAGAAATCATTAGAAAAAGAGAAATTGAAAGAGAAAGGTTTTTAGAATTTCATTATGCCTTTGGAGGACTAATGATGTATTTAGGGAAAATGGAATTACTAAAAAGAATAATTAGTCATACAAATCAAACGCCACCTAAATATGTTCTTGTGCCACAGACAATGATTGAGATAATTCAGAGATATATGAGCATTGAAGAACCTTTACTCAATCCTTTTCAGTTTGAAAGCAGGTATCATTTTCCAGAAAATACAGGAATAAATGCTGGAGGTATAATAAGAAAATGGATAAGGAAATATTGTGCTTTACTTTTTTTACGCCAATATACCCTCCACGACTATTATTATGGAAGATCTGCTCTTGACTTACCAAATGTTCCAAATTCATTAACAGAATTGAATGCTTGGAAAGAAAAATTGGAAAGTTTAAAAAGATTTATAAAAGAGTTACTTGTTGACAATGAGTCTTTAAAAGAGGTTGGTTTAGGTGATCTAAATAATGATTGGTTTACTAAAAATGAAAAACAAAAACCAGCGGAATTAATAGATACCCTTATTAAAAGAGCAAACAAAAAATATGACGAAACAAAAAAAGAACAACCGGTTTCAAAAGACAAGGAAACTGAATTCAAAGCCAAGACTAAAGAAATTGTTTTGCAGGCTATAAACACCTATACTGAAGTTAATAATGGCAATGATATTGAAGAAAATTTCAAATCCTATTATATTAATGGAGTTTATCAATTGATGGATAAATCGGGTTTTGCTGACAATCAAGATATTTCTCATCTTAATTCAGATACTATTGTTGCTCAAAGTGTTGCTTCAAATATACATTTTAAACTTACAAGTACTTTTTCTTATTTTATTTCAAAAGATTACTTAATTGAAAGAGAGAATATTTTTGAGGCAATTGACAGGTTAAGTGTCAACCTTAAAGAATATTGTATAATATCATTTGGTGTTTACCTTCCGTTTTTAGTAGACAATTTAAAAGTTCCTAATCTAACCAAACAAGGTGAATTCTATTATTTTCATGATACTAAAATAATTACTCTAAACACTTATGTAAATGAAGTAGTAAGAGATTCTATTATAGTAATAAAGAAAGACTGTTTGCCTAAATTAGTATTTAAAACAATAGACACAGAAGAATTCACTAAATATAACTTAGACGAATTGGATGAGCAAACTCATCTTTCTGCATCAATTGTTGATTTAAATATTAATCAAGATTTAAGGGATGAAATATCACGTAAATCGAATGAAGATTTAACAAAAAATGTATTAGCATGTATTTCCCTTTGTATTGAAACTCGCTGGAAATCATCTACTACTTGTTATCAATTTAAACCTTTTGACCAATTTAGAAATAAGGGAATTCCACAAAAATTGGAAGATATTGAAACGATAAATAAAACAACCAGCCCATAACACGTGCTCATACATCATAGCTTTGCCGCAGGCGCAACACAAAGATACGCTGCATAGCACCACCGTTACCTGCAAGCGAAAAAACAGCCAGCCGCACAAAAAAAGAGTGCCAAAAAAGGCACACATTGTTTTTTACCCACCACATTTAACCATTACAATTAAACGACTTTTCTCATTAGAATTTAATGATTTATTATTAAGTTTACAGCATAATTAAATCTGTTCGAAAATGAACCGAATAAAAGAAATTCTGAAAGACAAAGGAATCAGTCAAACTTGGCTTGCTAAGGAAATGGAGAAGAGTTATCCTGCTATAAATGATTACGCAAGAAACAAACGACAACCAAGCATTGAAGACCTTTACAAGATTGCCGAAATATTGAACGTAGACATTTCGGAACTATTAATATCAAACAAGAAAAAATGAAACTAACCGATATATTAAGAGACAGTAACTATAAACTAACTCAATTTACAACTGAGCAAATTTCGACATTAGAAAATAGTATCTTTCTAAAAGAAGTTAGAGGAAAAGAAGTTCCATTTATTAACTGTTTGGTACGCAGAAAAGATATTCAACTAAAACCTGAAGAAGCCATTAGACAATTATATTTAATGGTTTTGAATGAAGAATACGGATATCCATTTGAAAGAATGGAAATTGAGTATGCCGTAAGTTTTGGACGTGAAAAGAAACGTGCTGATATTGTGATTTTCGACAAAAAAGATACCCGTTCTATCTACATAATGGTAGAACTTAAAAAACCGAAACTAAAAGATGGTAAAGAACAACTAAAATCTTATTGCAATGCAACTGGTGCACCAATTGGCGTTTGGAGTAATGGAGATTCAATTTCTTTTTATCATAGAAAAGACCCAAACTATTTTGAAGATTTATCTGCAATTCCATCTGCAAGTGAAAAATTATCTGATATTTTAACCGAACGTTGGACAATTGACGATTTAGTAAAAAAAGATAAATTAGTTACCGAAAAAAAATCATTAAAAGATTTGATTTTGGAAATGGAAGATGAAGTTTTAGCAAACGCAGGTGTAGATGTTTTTGAAGAATTGTTTAAACTTATTTTCACCAAACTGTATGATGAAATGGAAAGCGGTAGAAATAAAACCCGCCATTTACGTTTCAGAAATTATGGAGATACCGAAACCGAGCTAAAAGAAAAAATACAAGACGTTTTTGATAACGCAAAAAGCAAATGGGAAGGCGTGTTTACAGAAGATAGTAAACTAATGCTAACACCTTCTCACCTATCTGTTTGTGTTTCCTCATTACAAGATGTTAAATTATTCAATTCCAACTTAGATGTAGTAGATGAAGCTTTTGAATATTTAATTGGTAAAAGTAGTAAAGGAGAGAAAGGACAATATTTTACACCAAGATATGTAATTGATATGTGTGTAAAAATGATGAATCCACAAAAGGAAGAAACCGTAATTGATACCGCAGCAGGAAGTTGTGGTTTCCCTGTACATTCAATCTTTCACGTTTGGGAACAAATCCTAAAAGAAAAAGGAATACCTAAAAGCCATTTGTTTACAGCAGAAGAAAAACCTACAGAATGTACAGATTATGTGCAAAACAACGTTTTTGCCATTGATTTTGATGAAAAAGCCGTTCGTGTAGCAAGAACATTAAACCTAATTGCAGGTGACGGACAAACAAATGTATTGCATTTGAACACCTTAGATTATGAACGTTGGGACGAAAAAACAAAAGATGAAGATTGGCAAGAAACTTATTTTGAGGGTTGGAAAAAACTTAAAAAATTAAGGACAAACAAAAACAGCAATCGAGATTTTCAGTTTGATGTACTAATGGCAAATCCACCGTTTGCAGGCGATATTAAAGAAAGTAGAATATTAGCTAAATACGAATTAGGTAAAAAACCAAACGGAAAATACCAAACCAAAGTTGGGAGAGATATTTTATTTATTGAGCGTAATTTAGATTTCTTAAAACCAGGAGGAAGAATGGCAGTTGTTTTGCCACAAGGTAGATTTAACAATAGTTCTGATAAAAATATACGTGATTATATTGCCGAAAAGTGTAGAATTTTAGGCGTAGTAGGTTTACACGGTAATGTGTTTAAACCACATACAGGTACAAAAACCTCTGTGCTTTTTGTGCAAAAGTGGGATGCTAAATTATGCCCTAAAAAAGAAGATTACCCAATATTTTTTGCGACCCAACAAGAACCAAGTAAGGACAATAGCGGAGATAAGATTTTTGTAAAGAAAAAAGATTTTCCAAATACAAATTCAACAGAAAACAATAAAGTAGAAGAGGCACAAAACCATTACGAAACATCTACAACAGATTTAGACGAATATTTATTAGATTCTCACGGACATTTAATTGTAAAACACGACCTTTTTAATCACGATAATAGAACAAAAGACGGTATAGCAGAAGCATTTATAGAGTTTGCTAAAAAAGAAAAACTGTCTTTTGTGCAAGAAAGTCTTGTGCTGGGAAAGTAAATAGCCCTTTTAATGAAACTCGATATAAGGAGTTGTTGAAAGGGCTAGAAATAGTTGAAATAAATTATTCGGATTTAAAAGAAGAATATAGTAAATTAAGACTTGATGCTGAATTTTACAAAAAAGAGTATGTTCAATTTACCAAAACAATAAAAAAGAAAGATTTTTTAAAAATTGGACAAGTTTCATTTGTTACAGACGGAATTCACGAATCTATTGATTTTGATAAAACAAGCGAGATTAACTTAATTTCTGCAAAATCACCTAAAGAGAATTATTTTGATTTAACATCAAATCATCATATTTCATCAAAGCAAAATCAAAAAAATCCAAGAACAGAATTACAAGAAAATGATGTAATTATTTCTACTGTTGGTACTATTGGAAATTGTGCTGTTGTGAGAAAAAATATTTTACCGGCAAATTCGGATAGACACGTTGGGATAGTTAGAATAAAGGAAAAGATAAAACCATATTTTTTATCTACTTTTTTATTGTCAAAATATGGAAGATTTCAAACATTAAGAGAATCTACAGGTAATGTTCAATTAAATTTATTTATTTACAAAATAAAGGAATTAATAATACCTAATTTATCAAATAAATTTCAATCAAAAATAGATTTTCTTTGTTCTTTAGCTTATGATAATCGAATACAATCAAAAAATAATTACACCCAAGCCGAAAACTTACTTTTAGACGAAATTGGTTTACAAAATTTTGAACCAAGCAAAGAACCTGTAAATATTAAATCTTTTAAAGATAGTTTTGGTACAAGTGGTAGATTGGATGCGGAGTATTATCAAAAGAAATATGAACAAGTAGTCAACAAAGTTAAAAATAAGCCTTTTGACATACTTTCTAATCTTGTAGATATTAAAAAATCTATAGAACCTGGTTCTAAAAACTATGTAGAAAAAGGTTTGCCTTTTATGCGAGTTGCCGATTTATCAAAAAATGGTTTATCTGAACCTCAAAAATATATTTCTGATTATTTTGTAAAAGAAAATCAAGATAAAATCAATAATTTAAAACCTAAAAAAGGAACAATATTATTCTCAAAAGACGGAAGTGTAGGTATTGCATATCATTTAAGAGAAAATTATAAAGGCATAACATCAGGTGCGATTTTGCATTTAAATGTAAAAGATGAAAACAGAATAGTACCAGAATATTTAACACTTGCTTTAAACTCAAAAGTTGTACAAATGCAAGCAGAAAGAGATGCAGGAGGTTCAATTATATTACATTGGCGTTCAAGTGAAATAGAAAATGTTGTTGTTCCAATTATTGATTATAAAAAACAACAACAAATAGCAGATTTAATTGAACAAAGTTTCACCCTAAAAAAACAAAGCGAACATTTATTAGAAGTTGCCAAACGAGCAGTAGAAATAGCCATAGAAGAAAATGAAGCAATAGCATTCAAGTATATTAACCAAGAAACTAAATAATTATGCAAGAAAACAATTCACAAATAATTATTTATCAGAATGAAAACGGAGAAACAAAATTAGATGTTCGTTTTCAAGATGAAACCGTTTGGTTAACACAAAAATTAATGGCAGAGTTGTTTCAAACTACACCTCAAAACATAACCATACATCTAAAAAATATCTTTGAAGAAGGAGAGTTAGAAGAGAAAGCAACTTGTAAGGATTTCTTACAAGTTCAAATAGAAGGTAAAAGAGAAGTAAAACGAGAGCGTCAATTTTACAATTTAGACGCTATTATTTCGGTAGGTTATCGTATAAAATCTAACGTAGCTACTAAGTTTAGACAATGGGCTACAAGCCAACTTAGAGAATACATAGTAAAAGGTTTTGTATTGGATGATGAGCGTTTAAAAAACCCTGATTTACCTTTCGATTACTTTGAAGAATTAACCCAACGAATACAAGATATTCGTACTTCTGAAAAGCGTTTTTACAGAAAAATAACAGACATTTATGCAACAAGTGTAGATTATGACCCAACTTTAGACATTAGTATTGGTTTCTTTAAAACTGTCCAAAACAAATTGCATTGGGCTATTACAGGAAACACAGCGTCTGAAATTATTACAGAAAGAGCAGATAGCACTAAAGAAAATATGGGCTTAACCAATTGGAGAGGTGTAAATATTAGAAAATCAGATGTTTCTGTTGCGAAAAACTACTTAAAAGAAGATGAAATTTCAGCCTTAAATAATTTAGTGGAGCAATATTTAATTTTTGCACAAGGGCAAGCAATGCGTAGAATCCCTATGCATATGAATAGTTGGATAGATAAGTTAAACAGTTTTTTAACATTAAATGACAGAGAAATTTTAACAAACGCAGGTAGTGTATCTCACGAAATTGGAAAAGAAAATTCAGAACGAGAATATAAGATTTTCAAAGAAAATAAGCAGAATATAATAGACGAAGGAGACTTTGAAAAGGCTATAAAAAAAATAGATAATAAGTCTCGAAAATAGCCAACGCAAGTTCAAGCACATTTAAAGTTTGCTCGTGCCTCACAAATTTAAAAGAGCTTTCACGCCAACGCTATCAACAGAACGGGAAAAAGCCAGCAGGTAATCGAGTAGACGGGTGACAACTGAATAGTTGCCACTGCGCCTCTCACACCACCGTACGTACGGGTCTCGTATACGGCGGTTCAAAAAATTGAAGTCTGCGTATTATTAATGTAATCTATCAAAGGTTTATACCCTTTTCGTACAAGTCTAGATTTGGTAATGGTAGTCTTTAAAATTGGACTTTGGGCTACTGCCCATCCTCCCATTCTGGTTCTACTCCAAGCGTATGCTTGTCCATTCTCTATTCCTAATCTGATTAGGTTTTTACGTTTTCGTTCGAGTTTTTTCCAATCGTGCCAAATACAATATCGCAACCGATTTCTTATCCACTCATCTAGCTTTTTAACTTTTGCATAGATGTTGGTTAAACGGTAATTATTCATCCAGCCTCGGCAGACTTGATTAAGCCGTTCTAAACGTTCCGACAATGACATTGGTTTGGTTTTCTTGGTAATACTCTTTAGGTTACGCTTAAACTTTGCCCAACTTTTCTTTGCTACTACTAGTATATATTGTCCTTTTACTCCCTTTTTGTAGACTGGCACAAAGCCATGTCCTAGTAACTCAAAGTTTACGGGTCTACGAATGCCACTTTTGGCTTTATTTATAGGTAGTTTTAATTTGTCTTTTAAGAAGACAAACAACGTATTCCCTATTTGTTTCGCCTCACGTTTGGTCTTTGCGTAAATGCTAAAATCATCTGCGTAGCGGACGTACCGTAAACCCATTCTTTTCATTTCTTTATCCAAGACGTCTAACATTATGTTAGATAGTAAGGGACTAATTGGGCTTCCTTGCGGGATTCCTTTTCTACGCTTTTGAAGTTTCCCATTTATTAAAATAGGAACTCTAAGCCATTTTCGGATTAAACGCATGGTTGTTGGACATTTTACCCTGTGGTAAATAAGTTGTAGTAGGATACAATGGTCCACTTCATCAAAGAACCCTTTAAGGTCAATATCTACAATATCTTGGTAACCATTATTGATATACTGTTGAGCTTGTAGTACTGCTTTTTGAATGTTCTTTTGTGGTCTAAACCGACCAACGGGAGCTCATGAACTCCCTAAAATAAAAAGCTGTGAATAACCCAAAACTAAGTGGCTCAAAATCAAATTCGAACTGAACCATTAATTGTTGGCTTACCGCTTGCTGTAGCCATCTATCTACTACTGTTGGGATTCCTAAAAGTCTGGTTTTACCCTTGCCTTTTGGAATGCTTACTCCTAAGATTGAGTTTGGAACATAGCTATTCTTACGGATCGTTGTTAGTATGTCTGAACGGTTTTCAACTATATAAGTTGAAAGTTCCGTTACTTTTATGTGACGGTTTTATTTATTTAAATCGGTCACATAGAGCATCCGAAGATAAATAGTCTTTCTTAGGAATATTTCTTCTCGGATGGTTCATACCATCAACTCCGCTAGCTCCTTTATTTCGCTTCACTTGACGTGCTGCTTTAAAAAGGTTGGTAGCTTCTAGTACTTTGTCAATCATAGGTTAAATAATTCGGGTACTCCTGTTGGTTTAAAACTAGGCTAGCTAGGCATCCTAATTGAATTTCAACGTAATTTAATGTTCTGTCCTTCCCTATTTGTGAGACCATCTGAGGTCTTTCCTCAACTCGTTTCCCATAGGTACTATGACGTCTGCTGACTTCTCCATAGAACCAACTCCTGGCTTTGGAGACCTCCCCAGGTAATGACATCTTCTTTCACTCAATCACTGCCGTATCTACATAACTACCCTTTTAGTATTCTTTTGGGCGTTGCAATGATGTGTTTACTTACCCAAGTAATTATACCTCTGTATACGGTTTCTGTTCGTCAGTACCGAGCTTTGTAGTCTCGCTTCCTTCAGATAAAACCTCACGGTTTTCACCCTTGCGACTTACTAATGTTTCAGAACGTTACTCCTGCACATAAGGGACTTGCACCCTCTAGATTAATTAACTACCTTTCCGTAGTTAAAAGATGCCCATGCTGGGCACACACAAAGTATATAAAACATAGCTTTTAAGTGCTAAACCCAAAGGTTTGTGATTATTTACAAAGTTCCGCCAAATTTTTAATTTGGCTTTTAAAATAGAAAAGATAAAAACAAAATATAAAAATTTGGCTCTGTACTAAACCCGAAATTTATCGTATTTTTATACGCTACGTTTCATATACAAACCGTTGGCAACAAGCTAAAAAAACCTACGTAATTGAAAATTCATCTGTGAAGTTTGAAATAAAATCTTGGATATACTTTTTAGATTTATCAGCAGAACGAATAACTAAAAAATGATTTCTCTTTAATCCGTTTTTTCCGATTTTTTTATAAATCAATTCCTTTGGAAGTTTAAAAGATTTTAGTGCCCATTTTGGCATACACATTACCCCAAAATTTGCACCAATCATTTCTAAAACAACTTCTGTAAGCGGAATAGCGGAAATTTTAGAAGGAATTATCTTATTAGGTTTTAGAAAATGTTCATAGACAGAAACAGTTTCTAGTGGAAAAGAATGTATTATTAAATGTGCTTCTGCAAAATCATTTACATCTAAAAATTCTAAATCACCCAAAGTATTTTCTTTATGCATAATTGCATAAATTTCATCTTCAAAAATTTCTATACTTGATAATAGACTATTTTCAGGTTTTGAGGTTACAATAGCAATGTCAATATCATTAGACAATAACTTTGAAATTGGTTGATGTGTTGCTTCCAAAATTAGTTCTAGGTTAATTTCGGGATACAATAAGCCCATTTTTTGGATAAAATTTGGTAAACCTTGATAAAACGAATAGCACTCTGTACTTACTTTTATATTACCAATAGAACCTTTTCTTATTCTCTTAATGGTATCAAACCCTTTTTCTAAACTATTCAATATTTCACAACCAAGTTTATTGAGCTCTTTTCCTTCTTCAGTTAAAACCCATTTGTTTCTAGTTCTATGAAAAACCTTAAACCCAAGTTGCTCTTCTAAATCTTTTAATTGATGACTTAAAGCTGATTGCGTTAGAAATAATTTACCTGATGAATTAGCAATACTACCTTCTTCAGCAATCGTTTTTATGAGTCTAAAATATTTAATTTCCATAACTTCAAAGTTACAACAATATGACAAATTTGAATTTGAAATATTTTCATTTATAAATTAGAATCATTCAGTTTCAAAACTATTCCTAAATTATCAATACCTATAAATTTGTATCAAATTAAAATCTAAAAATTATGCAAAAACAAATTGAATTTTACGAAAACAAATTAGCTTACGAAATGGACCCTTCAGATTTATATGATGGTTTTGAAAACAGTACAGATTATATTGCACTTGATGCACGACAAGCATTTGGGTTTGATAATGAACATATTCCAACTGCAATTAATATTCCTCATAGAGAAATGACAGAAGAAACTACAAAGCATCTTGATAAATCAAAAACGTATGTTACCTATTGTGATGGAATTGGTTGCAACGCTTCAACAAAAGGTGCGTTAAAAATGACTATATTAGGCTTTAAAGTAAAAGAACTGATGGGCGGAATTGAATGGTGGAAATTTGACGGTTATGCAACCGAAGGAACAAATTCTACCAAAGGCTCTATGTTTGAATGTGCTTGTTAAATTGATAATTTATGACAATAAGAATTGCAGAGAAAAGAGATTTTGAAACTATTAAAAAATTAGTTAAAGCACACGCCACATTTGAAAAGGCGAGTGCTTTAAATGATAATAACCTAAACCGATTAAGCAATTATATTTTCAATACTGATGTTGTAAAATGTTTAGTTGTAGAACTGAATAGTGAAATTGTTGGTTACGCAACCTTTATGAAACAGTTTTCTACTTGGGATGCAAATTATTATATCTACTTAGATTGTTTGTATCTAAATGAAAAAACTAGAGGAAAAGGTATAGGAACACAAATTATGAATAAAATAAAGACATACGCAAAATCTATAAGCTGTTCTGTAATTCAGTGGCAAACACCTGACTTTAATAAAAAAGCAATTGATTTTTATAAAAAACTAGGAACCGATTCTAAAACAAAAGAAAGATTCAATTGGAAAATCTAAAAAAAGCCAGTTGCCAATCGAGTAGACGGGTGACAACTGAATAGTTGCCACTGCGCCTCTCACACCACCGTACGTACGGGTCTCGTATACGGCGGTTCAAAAAATTGAAGTCTGCGTATTATTAATGTAATCTATCAAAGGTTTATACCCTTTTCGTACAAGTCTAGATTTGGTAATGGTAGTCTTTAAAATTGGACTTTGGGCTACTGCCCATCCTCCCATTCTGGTTCTACTCCAAGCGTATGCTTGTCCATTCTCTATTCCTAATCTGATTAGGTTTTTACGTTTTCGTTCGAGTTTTTTCCAATCGTGCCAAATACAATATCGCAACCGATTTCTTATCCACTCATCTAGCTTTTTAACTTTTGCATAGATGTTGGTTAAACGGTAATTATTCATCCAGCCTCGGCAGACTTGATTAAGCCGTTCTAAACGTTCCGACAATGACATTGGTTTGGTTTTCTTGGTAATACTCTTTAGGTTACGCTTAAACTTTGCCCAACTTTTCTTTGCTACTACTAGTATATATTGTCCTTTTACTCCCTTTTTGTAGACTGGCACAAAGCCATGTCCTAGTAACTCAAAGTTTACGGGTCTACGAATGCCACTTTTGGCTTTATTTATAGGTAGTTTTAATTTGTCTTTTAAGAAGACAAACAACGTATTCCCTATTTGTTTCGCCTCACGTTTGGTCTTTGCGTAAATGCTAAAATCATCTGCGTAGCGGACGTACCGTAAACCCATTCTTTTCATTTCTTTATCCAAGACGTCTAACATTATGTTAGATAGTAAGGGACTAATTGGGCTTCCTTGCGGGATTCCTTTTCTACGCTTTTGAAGTTTCCCATTTATTAAAATAGGAACTCTAAGCCATTTTCGGATTAAACGCATGGTTGTTGGACATTTTACCCTGTGGTAAATAAGTTGTAGTAGGATACAATGGTCCACTTCATCAAAGAACCCTTTAAGGTCAATATCTACAATATCTTGGTAACCATTATTGATATACTGTTGAGCTTGTAGTACTGCTTTTTGAATGTTCTTTTGTGGTCTAAACCGACCAACGGGAGCTCATGAACTCCCTAAAATAAAAAGCTGTGAATAACCCAAAACTAAGTGGCTCAAAATCAAATTCGAACTGAACCATTAATTGTTGGCTTACCGCTTGCTGTAGCCATCTATCTACTACTGTTGGGATTCCTAAAAGTCTGGTTTTACCCTTGCCTTTTGGAATGCTTACTCCTAAGATTGAGTTTGGAACATAGCTATTCTTACGGATCGTTGTTAGTATGTCTGAACGGTTTTCAACTATATAAGTTGAAAGTTCCGTTACTTTCATACCATCAACTCCGCTAGCTCCTTTATTTCGCTTCACTTGACGTGCTGCTTTAAAAAGGTTGGTAGCTTCTAGTACTTTGTCAATCATAGGTTAAATAATTCGGGTACTCCTGTTGGTTTAAAACTAGGCTAGCTAGGCATCCTAATTGAATTTCAACGTAATTTAATGTTCTGTCCTTCCCTATTTGTGAGACCATCTGAGGTCTTTCCTCAACTCGTTTCCCATAGGTACTATGACGTCTGCTGACTTCTCCATAGAACCAACTCCTGGCTTTGGAGACCTCCCCAGGTAATGACATCTTCTTTCACTCAATCACTGCCGTATCTACATAACTACCCTTTTAGTATTCTTTTGGGCGTTGCAATGATGTGTTTACTTACCCAAGTAATTATACCTCTGTATACGGTTTCTGTTCGTCAGTACCGAGCTTTGTAGTCTCGCTTCCTTCAGATAAAACCTCACGGTTTTCACCCTTGCGACTTACTAATGTTTCAGAACGTTACTCCTGCACATAAGGGACTTGCACCCTCTAGATTAATTAACTACCTTTCCGTAGTTAAAAGATGCCCATGCTGGGCACACACAAGGTGTATAAAACATAGCTTTTAAGTGTTAAACCCAAAGGTTTGCACTTATCTACAAAGTTCCGCCAAATTTTTAATTTGGCTTTTAAAATGAAAAGATAAAAACAAAATAAAAAATTCGGCTCTGTGTTTAACCGAAAAACAGTACCTTTTTACACGCTACGTTTCATACACAAACCGTTATGCCTTATTAAAAAAACACAAGCTTCATAATGAACGAAAAGAATCTTCTTAGAAATATATTTTCAAGTGCAAACCTTTCAATTAAAGAAAATGAAAGCGTATTAAAATCATTTACACAAGTAATTTTCAAAAAGAATGAATTTCTGTTTAAGGAAGGTCAAACACTCAATCATTATTACTTTTTAGAAAAAGGTTTTGTACGATCTTTTATTTATGATTATGATGGAAATGAAATAACTACAAGATTTTACTCTGAACCTGAAATTGTATTAGATTGGACTTCTTTTATGCTACGAACTCCGACTCAGGAAAACTTCCAAGCAAACACGGACTGTATATGCTGGCGTTTGAAATTTAATGATTTCCAAGAACTTTTTAATTCAATAAAAGGTTTTAGAGAATCAGGAAGAAGTCGATTTGCAAATAGTTATTTAGAATTAAAAAATAGTCACCTCTCAATAATTTCAACTACTGCAAAAGAAAGATACTTGAAACTTATAAAAGAACATCCTGAAATAATAAATAATGCTTCTTTAAAACATATTGCTACTTATCTTGGCATTACCGACACCTCATTAAGCAGAATTAGAAAAGAAATTGTATCCTGATATTTCTTTCTTGCCAAATGCTAAGTCTTTTAAATTTAATAGCATATACCTTTGTTTAAAACAAAAAACAATAATTTATGTACATTTCAACCATTTCAACAGCAATAATCGTATTATTCATTGTTTCATTGGCATTTCCTCTTTTTATGTACGCTTTTGCTATAAAATCAGCAGGAAAATCAGCAGGAATAATCTCGTCAAAAATTCGTAATATTCAATTTGGTGTTTTTGGGTTTTTCATATTATGGTGGGTGTTTACTTCGTTTTTATCTATTAATGGATTTCTTTATGGAAATGTTCTACCTCCAAAACCTGTTCTCTTTTTAGTACTCCCACTTATACTTTTTTTATTCTTTGTTATAAAAAGGAGTTCTACATTTAAAAAGTTATTTGAATCTATAAAAATTGAAACGCTAATCAATATTCATATTTACAGGTTAATTGGTGGCTGGTTTTTAATAATGGCATATTACGAACTTTTACCCTTCGGGTTTGCCACAAGAGCTGGATGGGGAGATATTCTCTCAGGGATATTTGCTTTATTGATAACTTATTTGGTTTTCAAGAAAAAAATATTAGGTATTAAATGGGCATACGTTTGGAATATTTTTGGGTTAATTGATATTCTTGCTGTTGTAATATCAGCAACAATATTAACCTCGAGTGCTCATTCTAACCCAACAAACGCAAATGATATTATGGAATTAACTAGGTTTCCTTTTGCTTTAATACCAGCTTTTGCCCCAGCTTCTTTAATCTTTTTGCACATCATAACGTTTCAAAAATTGAATCTAATAAGAAAAGAAAACAAGGCATAATCGAGTAGACGGGTGACAACTGAATAGTTGCCACTGCGCCTCTCACACCACCGTACGTACGGGTCTCGTATACGGCGGTTCAAAAAATTGAAGTCTGCGTATTATTAATGTAATCTATCAAAGGTTTATACCCTTTTCGTACAAGTCTAGATTTGGTAATGGTAGTCTTTAAAATTGGACTTTGGGCTACTGCCCATCCTCCCATTCTGGTTCTACTCCAAGCGTATGCTTGTCCATTCTCTATTCCTAATCTGATTAGGTTTTTACGTTTTCGTTCGAGTTTTTTTCCAATCGTGCCAAATACAATATCGCAACCGATTTCTTATCCACTCATCTAGCTTTTTAACTTTTGCATAGATGTTGGTTAAACGGTAATTATTCATCCAGCCTCGGCAGACTTGATTAAGCCGTTCTAAACGTTCCGACAATGACATTGGTTTGGTTTTCTTGGTAATACTCTTTAGGTTACGCTTAAACTTTGCCCAACTTTTCTTTGCTACTACTAGTATATATTGTCCTTTTACTCCCTTTTTGTAGACTGGCACAAAGCCATGTCCTAGTAACTCAAAGTTTACGGGTCTACGAATGCCACTTTTGGCTTTATTTATAGGTAGTTTTAATTTGTCTTTTAAGAAGACAAACAACGTATTCCCTATTTGTTTCGCCTCACGTTTGGTCTTTGCGTAAATGCTAAAATCATCTGCGTAGCGGACGTACCGTAAACCCATTCTTTTCATTTCTTTATCCAAGACGTCTAACATTATGTTAGATAGTAAGGGACTAATTGGGCTTCCTTGCGGGATTCCTTTTCTACGCTTTTGAAGTTTCCCATTTATTAAAATAGGAACTCTAAGCCATTTTCGGATTAAACGCATGGTTGTTGGACATTTTACCCTGTGGTAAATAAGTTGTAGTAGGATACAATGGTCCACTTCATCAAAGAACCCTTTAAGGTCAATATCTACAATATCTTGGTAACCATTATTGATATACTGTTGAGCTTGTAGTACTGCTTTTTGAATGTTCTTTTGTGGTCTAAACCCAAAACTAAGTGGCTCAAAATCAAATTCGAACTGAACCATTAATTGTTGGCTTACCGCTTGCTGTAGCCATCTATCTACTACTGTTGGGATTCCTAAAAGTCTGGTTTTACCCTTGCCTTTTGGAATGCTTACTCCTAAGATTGAGTTTGGAACATAGCTATTCTTACGGATCGTTGTTAGTATGTCTGAACGGTTTTCAACTATATAAGTTGAAAGTTCCGTTACTTTCATACCATCAACTCCGCTAGCTCCTTTATTTCGCTTCACTTGACGTGCTGCTTTAAAAAGGTTGGTAGCTTCTAGTACTTTGTCAATCATAGGTTAAATAATTCGGGTACTCCTGTTGGTTTAAAACTAGGCTAGCTAGGCATCCTAATTGAATTTCAACGTAATTTAATGTTCTGTCCTTCCCTATTTGTGAGACCATCTGAGGTCTTTCCTCAACTCGTTTCCCATAGGTACTATGACGTCTGCTGACTTCTCCATAAAACCAACTCCTGGCTTTGGAGACCTCCCCAGGTAATGACATCTTCTTTCACTCAATCACTGCCGTATCTACATAACTACCCTTTTAGTATTCTTTTGGGCGTTGCAATGATGTGTTTACTTACCCAAGTAATTATACCTCTGTATACGGTTTCTGTTCGTCAGTACCGAGCTTTGTAGTCTCGCTTCCTTCAGATAAAACCTCACGGTTTTCACCCTTGCGACTTACTAATGTTTCAGAACGTTACTCCTGCACATAAGGGACTTGCACCCTCTAGATTAATTAACTACCTTTCCGTAGTTAAAAGATGCCCATGCTGGGCACACACAATGTATAAAAAACATAGGGATTTTGGTGCTAAACCAAAGTTCTGTGAATATTTACAAAGTCCGCTAAATATAAAATTTAGCGTTTATATAAGAAAAAATAAAAGCAAAATATTTATACTTAGCTAAGTAATAAACCGATTCGAAAGTGCTTTTTAACTGCCCTACGTTTCTTATACTAGACGTTAGCCATAATTATAAACAAACTTTCAGAATTCAAAAATGAATGCAGATTGAAACGTTCAAACCACAAAACAAAGAACTTAAGAAATATATTGAAAGTTTTTACATTTTGGAACATTCCCGAAAGGATGATAAAATAAGTTATTTAACCTTTCCTTCTATTTTCTCAATTGTAGCGGTAGTTAATAACGCAAAAAATATTATAACGGCTGATAATATCACAACAAAATTTTCTAAATCAGAATCATTAGAAACAAGTTTAGTCTGTAAATTCAACACACCTATTTGTTTTCAATATCAAGGCAACATTAAGGAAATTTGTATTTATTTTAAACCTTTAGGGCTAAATGCTTTTATAAAAAATAATTTAGCAAGTTTTAGTCATAGTTACTTTGACCCGTTTATACCATTTTCTGATTACGAGAATGAAATGAAAAAAATTTTAGACACTGAAAATAAAACTCGGTTAGTAGAAAGTTTGGAAAAATATTGGTTGAGTAAAATTATTGGGTTTCACCATCCTTTTTTAAGTAATGCTATTTCTAAAATAGAAGAGAATCCGAAAATAACGACTCTGGAATTAGCAAATGAATTTAATGTCAGCCAAAAGACATTAATTTCGCATTTTAAAAAACACTTATGCAAAACACCTTCTGAATACAAAAAAATACTACGATTCAGAAAAGCTTTATCCGAAATGCAAAATTCAAACAAAGAAACTAAATTAACTGAATTGACTTATATTATTGATTTCTTTGACCAATCACATATGGTTGCCAACTTTAAATCATTAACTGGACTCTCACCAAAAACATTTTTTAAAAACTTGACAACTATAAAAAATAGTAGTATTCATTGGATATTTGGATAGGGTAAATCTTTTACAATTTAATTGGTATTTCAACAACTAAATTTGCAGTTCATCAAAATCAATTTACTATGAAAAACATCATTTTTGTATTCTTACTTGTCTTTGTGCTTTTAGGTTGTAAAAAAGAGCAAGACAAAGTCCAAACAAAATCTATTGAAAATTTAAGCAGTAAAGAAGCATTACTTGTTGGAACATTTCATTATAATAATCCAGGTGCTGATGTCGCCAAATTCAAATCATTTAATATTCTTAACGAAGATTCTCAACTTGAATTGGATAAAATAAGTGCAAAAATCAAGAATTATAATCCAACTAAAATATTTGTAGAATGGCCATATAACGAACAAAAAGAATTAGATTCTTTGTATCAGTTATATAATCAAGGTAAGTATTTCCAAAACGATAGTCTTTCTGACTTTTATTTGAAAAATGAAATATTTCAATTAGCATTTAGAGTAGCGAAAGAAATTAAGCTAAAAACCATCTATGCCATTGACTACAATGAAACAAAATTTCCATTTAATGACGTTATGAATGATATTGAAAAAAGGAATCAGTCTGAACTTAAAAAAAACATAGAAAACGACATATCTAAACTTACAACAGAATTTGATAATAAAATTGAATCAGAAACTTCACTTATAGAATTAACATACTATATGAATACTTCTGAATTCCGAGACTTTCATAATAACCTTCATAATAACTTAATGCTATTAGCAGGCGAACCAGATGATTTTTCTGGACCATTTTTGACATCTGAATGGTTTAAGAGAAATCTATATATGTGGTCATTCGTTCAAAAAAACACGAAAAAGTCTGATGAAAGAATTATGGTTTTGGCTGGAGCAGGTCACATAGCTATGTTTGAGAAATTTATTAACCAGAATAGTGAATGGAAAGTTAAAGAACTAAAAGAAGTTATGGAAAAGTAACTATGGCTAATCGAGTAGACGGGTGACAACTGAATAGTTGCCACTGCGCCTCTCACACCACCGTACGTACGGGTCTCGTATACGGCGGTTCAAAAAATTGAAGTCTGCGTATTATTAATGTAATCTATCAAAGGTTTATACCCTTTTCGTACAAGTCTAGATTTGGTAATGGTAGTCTTTAAAATTGGACTTTGGGCTACTGCCCATCCTCCCATTCTGGTTCTACTCCAAGCGTATGCTTGTCCATTCTCTATTCCTAATCTGATTAGGTTTTTACGTTTTCGTTCGAGTTTTTTCCAATCGTGCCAAATACAATATCGCAACCGATTTCTTATCCACTCATCTAGCTTTTTAACTTTTGCATAGATGTTGGTTAAACGGTAATTATTCATCCAGCCTCGGCAGACTTGATTAAGCCGTTCTAAACGTTCCGACAATGACATTGGTTTGGTTTTCTTGGTAATACTCTTTAGGTTACGCTTAAACTTTGCCCAACTTTTCTTTGCTACTACTAGTATATATTGTCCTTTTACTCCCTTTTTGTAGACTGGCACAAAGCCATGTCCTAGTAACTCAAAGTTTACGGGTCTACGAATGCCACTTTTGGCTTTATTTATAGGTAGTTTTAATTTGTCTTTTAAGAAGACAAACAACGTATTCCCTATTTGTTTCGCCTCACGTTTGGTCTTTGCGTAAATGCTAAAATCATCTGCGTAGCGGACGTACCGTAAACCCATTCTTTTCATTTCTTTATCCAAGACGTCTAACATTATGTTAGATAGTAAGGGACTAATTGGGCTTCCTTGCGGGATTCCTTTTCTACGCTTTTGAAGTTTCCCATTTATTAAAATAGGAACTCTAAGCCATTTTCGGATTAAACGCATGGTTGTTGGACATTTTACCCTGTGGTAAATAAGTTGTAGTAGGATACAATGGTCCACTTCATCAAAGAACCCTTTAAGGTCAATATCTACAATATCTTGGTAACCATTATTGATATACTGTTGAGCTTGTAGTACTGCTTTTTGAATGTTCTTTTGTGGTCTAAACCCAAAACTAAGTGGCTCAAAATCAAATTCGAACTGAACCATTAATTGTTGGCTTACCGCTTGCTGTAGCCATCTATCTACTACTGTTGGGATTCCTAAAAGTCTGGTTTTACCCTTGCCTTTTGGAATGCTTACTCCTAAGATTGAGTTTGGAACATAGCTATTCTTACGGATCGTTGTTAGTATGTCTGAACGGTTTTCAACTATATAAGTTGAAAGTTCCGTTACTTTCATACCATCAACTCCGCTAGCTCCTTTATTTCGCTTCACTTGACGTGCTGCTTTAAAAAGGTTGGTAGCTTCTAGTACTTTGTCAATCATAGGTTAAATAATTCGGGTACTCCTGTTGGTTTAAAACTAGGCTAGCTAGGCATCCTAATTGAATTTCAACGTAATTTAATGTTCTGTCCTTCCCTATTTGTGAGACCATCTGAGGTCTTTCCTCAACTCGTTTCCCATAGGTACTATGACGTCTGCTGACTTCTCCATAGAACCAACTCCTGGCTTTGGAGACCTCCCCAGGTAATGACATCTTCTTTCACTCAATCACTGCCGTATCTACATAACTACCCTTTTAGTATTCTTTTGGGCGTTGCAATGATGTGTTTACTTACCCAAGTAATTATACCTCTGTATACGGTTTCTGTTCGTCAGTACCGAGCTTTGTAGTCTCGCTTCCTTCAGATAAAACCTCACGGTTTTCACCCTTGCGACTTACTAATGTTTCAGAACGTTACTCCTGCACATAAGGGACTTGCACCCTCTAGATTAATTAACTACCTTTCCGTAGTTAAAAGATGCCCATGCTGGGCACACACAACGTGTATAAAACATAGCTAATAAGTGCTAGACCGAAAGGTTTGTGCTTATTTACGAAAACCGCCAAATTTTTAATTTGGCTTTAAAACTGAAAAGTTAAAACAAAATATAAAAAATTGGCTCTGTGTTTATCCGAAAAGTTAGCGTCTTTTAACACGCTACGTTTCATACACAAACCGTTGTAAATAATGTAAAAAACATGATAAATAAAATTCTGATTCCGTTACTACTTATCACATTAGTTGCAAGTTGTCAAAATAAAAAAAATATGAATAAAGAATACGAATGGAGAGTATCCATCAATGCACCAAAAAAATTTCCCGCTACTATATACTACGCATCCTTAGGAGGTGTAGAAATGAGAAGAGATGGAACTATAGATAGCGGTTGGGGTATCTCTGGTTCTGATAGTGAAGGAATGAAAACACTGCCAAAAACACTAAATTTAATATGGCTTTCTTATGTAGAAAATCAATTTTATAAAGGAAACTTTAAACTAGACCAAGAAAAAATAAAACAAGTTTTTGATGAAGGCTTTTTAAAGAGTTTACGAACTGGTATTACAAGGTTTCATGATTTTCATTTTGTCATTAATGTAGCACCAGGAGGTACGGTGGCTGTATGGATGAAAGGTTTGGGTGGCTTTCAACGAGAAGTAGGCTTTTTTAAAGCCGAAAAAACAGACGTAAAATGGAAAGACTTTGTACCGATGGGACTTCAAGACAGAGAGAAATATGTACAAGGAAGATTAGATAGAAATGGCGAAAAAAAATCCTTAATCCATTACAAAACCAACGGCATCCCTTTTGAACGTTGGAAAAACTACCGAGAATATTTTAGTTTAAAAACTAGTATGCCTCTAAAACATGAATTAGTTTTTTTGAGATACGATTGTTTTAATGGAGAACGTTTTTATGGAGAAAATAAGGCCTACCATAGAAACGAAAACTTTAGTAAATTACCGATTCCTAAAGAGATTGCAATTAATTGGATAGAAGAAGGCAATGATGAATACAAATACATTGCCGTTTTAAATCTAAAAGAAAGTGAATATACTAAAATGGCTACCTTTTTAAAAAAACACGGTAATAAAGCAGCATTTTATATAGAACCCTATATTCCAATAAACGTAAGAGAAGTACGTTTATTTTTAAAAAATGATACTGAGAAAATGGAGGTTGAGTTACAACCTTATGAGGTGAAACGAAAATATTTAAAATTTTAATTATGGGAATTGTTTTTGGAGAATATGTACCTAGTAGAGAAAAAACAGAATACGGAAAAATAGTAACCGTAGGTGTATTTTTTGACGGCACATTGAACAACCGTAAAAACACCCGTGCTCGTAAAACAACCTTAGGTGAAGAAACAGATAATAACCCCACTTTAAGCACCACAATAAATGCAGATGGTACTAGCGAAAGAGCACAGGGAATTACAGCTTTTAATAAAGAAAAAGATGTAAGTTATTTTAATGATGAATCTAATGTGTCTCGTTTAGAACGCTTTTATAAAAAGGATGATACCGAGGTATTAAAAATATATGTGGAAGGTATTGGTACAGATAATTTTAAAGGCGATGCATTTTTAAGTAAAACCATGGGAGCTTTTAGTAGAGGTATTGGCGATAAAGTGAGTAAAGCTTGCAAGACAATTGCAGAAAAATTAGATGATTTAAAATATGATGGAGATAGGCTTATAAATGTATTACAAATAGATGTTTATGGCTTTAGTAGTGGTGCAGCGGCGGCACGCCACTTTATCTACCAAATAATGCGTACAGATACCTTTACATTAGAAACCGATATTATTACAGGGTTTACAATAGATATTCATCCAACAAAGGGCTATTTAGGGCAGTATTTACACAATAAAATTAGTGTAGATGAAATTAAAAGCTGAATTCAAGTCACAAACGCAACTTTTAGTTAAATAATAATTGTTCCATTACAAATATAGGGTTTTGATATTTATGTCTCTTCCTAGGTCTGTTATTTAATTTTGTTTCTACCTCTTTGATTCTTTGATCTGTTAGGTTTGTAAAGTCACTTCCTTTGGCAAAATATTGTCTAATCAAACCATTTAAATTTTCGTTAGATCCTCTTTCCCAAGAGTGATATGGATGCGCAAAAAAGTAATCAATACATAAATTTTCTGCAACCTGCTCATGGCCTGCAAATTCTTTTCCATTATCAGCTGTTATAGTATGTAGATAAGGCTTCCAGTCTTCTAATATTTCATTGATAGCTTTAGTGACAACAACTGCTTCTTTAGAGCTTACTTTTTTCATTTTAAGCATTCCAGAAGCTCTATCATTTACGGTAAGTATGGCTTGATTATGGTTTTTACCTATGATTAAATCGACCTCTAAATCTCCAAATCGATTTCTTTGTTCAACAACTTCAGGGCGTTGTTCTATACTAATACGATTCTTTATAACCCCTCTAGAATCCTTTGATGAGCCACGTTTTCTATATCTCCTTCCCTGTCTGCGAAGGTGTGTATGTAAATCACCATCATTCCTCTTGTCTTCCCTAATATGCTGATATATACGCTCAATAGACACCGTTTCTTTACCTTGTTTTTTTAGGACACCAACTACTTGCTCAGGACTATAATCGTCTCGCAATAACAACTCTATTGCTTGTTGAATATCTTCTGTAAAGCGTTTTCTTTTAGGCTTTTCTTTATGACGTTTAGCATACTTTTTTTGGGCTAATTCATGCTTGTAAACTCCATTTCTTTTGTCTGAATTACGCTTAATCTCTTTGCTAATAACAGACTTGTCTTTTCCTATAGCAGCTGCTATCTCAACCTGTTTATAACCTTGTTTTAACATGCAACAAATTGTGTATCTTTGCGCTTGGGTGATGTGTTTCATACAACTTCTTTTTTCGAGATTTGAGACCGTAAGATACATATCCATCAAGACAAGAAAGGTAGGTTTTCCTACTTTTCTGTTTTGAAAATATAACCATCATAGAATCAAATCGAAAAGTTGCGTTTATTAGTTGAATTTAAGTAATTTTGGAACAGTCATTTTGGGTTTGACTAAATCTGTTTTTTTTATTAAAGCGCTTGTTTTAGGGTGATTTCGTGTTTCTTTCTCATAGTTTTTAAAATAATATCTCTTTCGTTTATTTAGGTTCAGGTCTTCGAATACCACTCGAATACAACAAGCGAAACATCACCTTGCGCTTATAA
Source organism: Flavobacteriaceae bacterium (assembly GCA_965224465.1). Lineage (GTDB taxonomy): Bacteria > Bacteroidota > Bacteroidia > Flavobacteriales > Flavobacteriaceae. The sequence continues at coordinate 562,547 of OZ245049.1, forward strand.
TTAATACAGCTTTCAAACAAAAATTGTAACTCCTCCCTACTAATAATTAAGGGTAAACTCGGTTTTTCTTTGGGATAGGGAATCTTCCGTGCTAAGGATATATTTTCTAGTATTACCTAAAAGTAGTATCGCAATCCTGCAACATACAACTTGATGGTACGCCAATTTAATCCTTTGTCATCTCTCAAAAAAACTAAAAAATCGATTACCTGATCTTGCTACAACTCCTTGGGGGCTTTATCGTGAAATTCATACAATTTAACGAGCCCACGTACATAGTTACGAATAGTCTGGTCGGATTTATTAGCAACAATCATTCGGTTTTGATAAATACGAACCAAGTTTACTAATCTTTTTTTACTACCTTTACTTCTGTTGTACTAAGCCTTTTTCCTTCTGTGTTTTTCATGTTATTCTGATTTTAAATGAATAACACAGAAGTTAAGGGGTCCCAGGATACACCTTAGGAGTTTAGAGCAACACACGTTTATAGTTAATTGCCGATTCTGTTGTAAAATTAAGGCTTGTAGACAGCTTTAACCTTATTGCAATTAAAAAGGTAAGAAGCCCGAAATCGGCAACATAATCATAGCGCCATCCGTTGGCATTCATTAGGAAAAACTAAGAAAACAATGAAAAATATAATACTAATAGTTTTGATTTTAATAGTTAATCTTTCGTTCGGACAAACAGAAAAAGCAGATAACAAAATTATAACCGAAAAATTTGTAGAAAATTATAATAATGATAATTACAATGGAATATTTTCAATGTTTGCAGATGTAATGAAAAAAGCATTACCAATAGAAAAAACCACAGAATTTTTAAACGGTCTTAAATCTAAAGCAGGAAATATTACTAATCGAGAATTTGTAAAATATGAAAATGGAACTTATGCTTCTTATAAGACTACATTTGAACGTGTCGTTTTCGTTCTTAACATTTCAATAGATGATGATTCAAAAATAAACGGATTATTTGTTAAACCTTTTGTTGAAGAAGTTAATTCGAAAAATGTAATTAATAATTTAACTATTAAAAACGGTTTAGTAACAAAAGAACAATCTGAAATCATATTTGAAAACGCAAAAATATTTCCAAATCACACACAAATTTCGATTGCAATAATTAAAGATGGAAAAGTTATTTATTTTGGAATATATAAGGAAAGTGATACTATTTCAACCATTGATAACAAAAAAAATATTTTTGAGATAGGTTCTATATCTAAAGTTTTCACATCTACCCTACTTGCAAATTTTGTTATGGACGGAAAAGTTAAACTAAATGAAAATGTTAATGAATATTTAAAAACACCTTTAAATAACAGAACAAAAATCTCATTTACTGATTTGGCTAATCATACATCTGGACTTCCTCGATTACCAACAAATCTTGATTTAACAAAAGTCAATCCTGAAAACCCTTATATAGAATACAAGGAAAAAGAAATGAAAGAATATTTAACCAAGTATCTTGAATTATCTAATAAAGGAGAATATCAATATTCCAATTTAGGAGCAGGATTACTCGGTTATACACTAAGTAAAATTGAGAATGTTACTTATGAAAGCCTACTACAGAATAAAATATTTTCGAAATATGCTATGCAAAATTCAACAGCAGATATTAATAAAATAAAAGGGAATTTAGTAAGAGGACTAAATAACGAAGGAAAAGAAATTCCAAATTGGGAGTTTTCCGTTTTGGCTGGTGCAGGTGCAATATTTTCAACAGTAGAAGATCTATCGCAATTTGCTATTTCTCAATTTGACTACTCAAATAAGGAACTTAAACTTACAAGAGTGAAAACTTTTGAATTAAATAAACATATAGATATTGGCTTAGGTTGGCACATTTTAAAATCTCAATCTAAAAATTTTTGGTATTGGCATAATGGTGGGACTGGAGGATATTCATCTTCAATAGTAATTGAAGAAAAGTTTAAAAATGGAATAATTGTTCTATCAAATGTATCTGCATTCAATCCTAATATGGGCAATATTGATAAACTATGTTTTGAATTAATGAAAACATTAGAAAAAGAATAACGAAATGCCAATCGAGTAGACGACTCCAACTAATTAGCTGAAAGGCGCCTCTCACACCACCGTACATACGAGAACTTCGCTTGGTCATTTCTAATTATAAGTATAAAAACACTTCTAATTCTCATGAACCTATACGGCGGTTCAAAAAATTGAAGTTTGCGTATTATTAATGGTTTCTATCCTTTTCGTACAAGTCTACATTTGTGTTTGGTAGTCTTTAAAATTAGACATTATTATTCACTCCCTTTTATTTTTTTAGAGGTGTTCATGATAGCTTCGCAGTTATTCACTCCCTTTTATTTTTTTAGAGGTGTTCATGAGCTCCACTTCACTACAGTTCACTCAATCACTGCCGCATCTACATAAATACCCTTTTGATATTCTTTGGATCTTACAATGATGTGTTTGCTTACCCAAGTAATTACGCCTCTGTATACGATATATTCACGAATTTCTATTTTTGGTATGTTCTTGAGTCACTACGCTTAGTACTGTACATCAGTACCGAGATTTGTAGGGGTATTTGCTCATTCCTCAATCACAAATAATCTTCAGATAAAACGGCACGGTTTACACCCTTGCGACTTACTAATGCCTATTCACAGTTTTTCATTTTATGGAGTTCATGAGAGCTACGCCGTTATTCACTCCCTTTTATTTTTTTAGAGGTGTTCATGAGAGCTACGCAGTTCAGAACGCTACTCCTGCACATAAGGGACTTGCACCCTCTAGATTAATTAACTACCTTTCCGTAGTTAAAAGACGCCCCTGCTGGGCACACATAAAGTGTATAGTTTATTGCTATTTCTTGCTAAACCAAAGGTAAATAATATTTTATAAAGCCAGTGTTTAACTGAACAATTTATATATTTAAACATGCAACAAACCATACACCAAACGTTAACTACAATATGAAAAAAATTCTAATCCTATATTTTATATTCTCATTTATTTTTGCTTGTAAACACGAAAAAGAAGATAATAAAAATTTTAATGACTCAACTTTAAATACATCTGAGAAAATCCTTACAGAGAAAGTTTTAAAAAAAAAAACTGTTGAAGAATTAAGAATTCTACGAAATGAAATATTTGCTAAGAAAGGATACGTTTTTAAAGACACTGTTTTAAACAAATACTTTTCTAAAAAGAAATGGTATAAACCGAATAAAAAGACTGAGATAATCTTAACAGATACTGAAAGAAAGAATATTGAATTAATAAAAAGAATCGAAAAAGAATTAAAACCTTTTGAGATACCTGATGGTTATGAGATACTTAATACAATATCATTAGATTTTGATAAAGACCAAGTTAAAGATATAATTCAATTAGTTAAAAACACTAAAAGTAATTATTTTGAACAATTTATTTTTATTTATTTAACAAAGACAAAAACACTTCAAAAGATAGATTTAGGCTTAGAGGACGAATTTAATCAGACCCATGCATTTATAAACGTTGAAAATGGAATTTTAAAATTTGACTATACAATACCTGGAACAGGTTTATTTAATTACATATATTTTTTTACTTATAATTCAAAAATTAATAATTTTCAATTATCATCTTATTCAACATCAAGTCGAATAATGTATGGGCATATTAGTAAAGAGTACAATTTAATAAATGGAACTTATAATGTAACTTAAATTCAACTAATAAACGCAACTTTTCGATTTGATTCTATGATGGTTATATTTTCAAAACAGAAAAGTAGGAAAACCTACCTTTCTTGTCTTGATGGATATGTATCTTACGGTCTCAAATCTCGAAAAAAGAAGTTGTATGAAACACATCACCCAAGCACAAAGATACACAATTTGCTGCATGTTAAAACAAGGTTATAAACAGGTTGAGATAGCAGCTGCTATAGGAAAAGACAAGTCTGTTATTAGCAAAGAGATTAAGCGTAATTCAGACAAAAGAAATGGAGTTTACAAGCATGAATTAGCCCAAAAAAAGTATGCTAAACGTCATAAAGAAAAGCCTAAAAGAAAACGCTTTACAGAAGATATTCAACAAGCAATAGAATTGTTATTGCGAGACGATTATAGTCCTGAGCAAGTAGTTGGTATCCTAAAAAAACAAGGTAAAGAAACGGTGTCTATTGAGCGTATATATCAGCATATTAGGGAAGACAAGAGGAATGATGGTGATTTACATACACACCTTCGCAGACAGGGAAGGAGATATAGAAAACGTGGCTCATCAAAGGATTCTAGAGGGGTTATAAAGAATCGCATTAGTATAGAACAACGACCTGAAGTTGTTGAACAAAGAAATCGATTTGGAGATTTAGAGGTCGATTTAATCATAGGTAAAAACCATAATCAAGCCATACTTACCGTAAATGATAGAGCTTCTGGAATGCTTAAAATGAAAAAAGTAAGCTCTAAAGAAGCAGTTGTTGTCACCAAAGCTATCAATGAAATATTAGAAGACTGGAAGCCTTATCTACATACTATAACAGCTGATAATGGAAAAGAATTTGCAGGCCATGAGCAGGTTGCAGAAAATTTATGTATTGATTACTTTTTTGCGCATCCATATCACTCTTGGGAAAGAGGATCTAACGAAAATTTAAATGGTTTGATTAGACAATATTTTGCCAAAGGAAGTGACTTTACAAACCTAACAGATCAAAGAATCAAAGAGGTAGAAACAAAATTAAATAACAGACCTAGGAAGAGACATAAATACGAAAACCCTATATTTGTAATGGAACAATTATTATTTAACTAAAAGTTGCGTTTGTGACTTGAATTCAGCTAACAAAAGAAGCCTCTACCATAATTAACCCAAATAAAATGATTATGACTAAAAACATGGGGAAACAAGAGTCTAAATTAATAACTCCAGATTTAATTAATGGAAAATTAGATGCATATTTGGATAATATTGGTAATGAGTTTGACGAAGAACGGTATTCCGATTATTATGGAGAGTTTATAGATTGTAGAGAAGCAATAATACAAAAATTAACTTTAGACTTTGAATACGGTAGGAATAATTATCTTGGACAGTATAAAGTTTTTGAAAGTCAAATGAAAAACTTTATCCAATCTATAAACACAGATGAAATATTAAAATCTAGAGTTAATAAGTACTCAAGAAAATATACCCTTCATAGAGATTGGGATTTAAATTATATTAAAAAAGACGAATGTGAAGATGAGCTATTTATGATTTTTGACACTAAAAATAATACATTTAGTATTCAAATTAACAATTGTGCTCACGTAATAGAAGAGGGTAAAGTTGTTCATGCATCTGAACAATCAATTATATTTGAGTACACAATAGAAAAAAATTGCACCTATAAATTTAATAGAATAACTGGAGCTGGATAATACTGTAGTTAATCGAGTAGACGGGACTGTAAACTCAACTCTGTCTGAATAAAAAAAAGTATTAACTTTATTCAAACAGAAAACATGACAAAAGACGAGTTAGCCAACATTGAAAAAAAGGCATTGGATCAATTATTATCAGGAAAAAGTTTATTCGGAAAAGAAGGTGCCTTTGCTCCTTTAATGAAACAATTTCTTGAGAAAGCATTGGAAGCAGAAATGGAATCACACCTTAGTGAAGAGGAACGTTCTAAAGGGAATAAACGTAACGGAAAGGGCAAAAAGACTGTTAAAACTAGTATTGGTAGTTTTGAAATAAGTACGCCAGCGGATAGAAATAGTAGTTTCGAGCCTGTTCTGATAAAAAAGCGTCAAACCATTTTAGCAGATAATTTATCAGATAAGATCATTGGATTATATGGCTTAGGAATGAGCTTACGCGATATTTCTGGTCATATAAAAGAGATGTATGATACAGATATATCACACACTGTTTTAAGTCAAATTACAGATAAGATCATACCCGATATAAAACAATGGCAAAGTCGTCCAGTAGAACAGATGTACTGCATTGTTTGGCTTGACGCTATGCATTACAAGGTAAAAGTAGACGGTAAAATACAACACAAAGCACTTTACAATGTTTTAGGAGTAAATAAAGAAGGGATAAAAGAGGTTTTAGGAATGTATATTTCAGAAAGTGAAGGCGCAAATTTTTGGCTTCAAGTATTGACAGACCTTAATAACAGAGGGCTTAAGGATATCCTAATTGCCTGTACAGACAACTTAAAAGGGTTTTCAGAAGCTATCTTGAGTGTATTTCCTAAAACACAAATTCAAAAGTGTATTGTTCATCAAATTCGTAATTCTTTAAAGTATATAGCTTCCAAAGATCAAAAAGAATTTATTCGAGATTTAAAGCTTGTTTACAAGGCAGTTAATAAAGATATTGCTGAGTTGGAGTTATTGAAATTAGAAGAAAAATGGGGAGAAAAATACCCTGTAGTTTTAGAAAGCTGGAACCGTAATTGGGAAGAGTTATCTCAGTTTTTTCAGTATACAGAACCTATCAGAAAAATAATTTACACAACAAATGCAGTAGAAGGTTTTCATAGACAGGTAAGAAAAGTAACTAAAACAAAAGGGGCTTTTACCAGTGATATGGCACTATTGAAGCTTGTTTACTTAGCAACAAAAAATATCGAAAAAAAATGGACAAACCCTTTACATAATTGGTGCTTGACAATTCAACAATTATATATTAAATTTGAAGATCGAATAACGTTGGATTTACATAAAAACGGAAGCAGTTCGTGACGCTAGCCGCTGGGGCTCATTTTAAAATAGTTCGATTTTTAAAGCAGCCTTATGAAGAGAAAATCGAACTATTTTAAAACGTAGAAAAAAACAAGCAGACAGAGTTTAAATTACACAACCATGTCTATTTCTGAATCTAGATAATTAACTTTTACATCACAAACCTTCCAATCTGTTCCTAAATTTAATAGTAACTCAAACAGTTTTGTTGAAAACATCTTTTTGAGGTAAAGATACTAATTCCACAACATTCGTGGTAGAACCATTTCTTTTAATACAGTTACAAAATCATCTGACAATTCAATTTTTTTTCCACTATTAAAAAATAGTTTTTTTTGACAGAAAATAGCATCTTTCATATTCTCCGTATTGGCTTCTTGTTGGCTGGCTATAATTGGTTCGTCATTATCTGTAATTATTGCAGGAAAACTAGTTGTCTTTTTTTTAGTAAAAGTAATCCCCGTTAAAAATAGGCTATCTAAAATACTCATACGTTCACCTTTTTCATAGTTTTGAGTTCTTATTTCTTCATAAAGTTGTTTTTCATACCAAGCAATTCTAGGCACTCCATTGCCATCCAGTCCTACAGAAATAATATCAAGAACCCTATATATTATTTCGTTTTCTAAGGCTACAGGAAATTCAAAATACCGTTTTAAATCTGACATTGTAACTACTGTTAATGCATAGTCTTCTCCATCTATAATTTTATTGGTTACATAGCAAAAATGAAAATACTGATGCTCCTTAAAAGGTTTCATCACTTCATTATCCTTCATTATATCTTTCTTTTTAGGAGCTGTATAGTCTCCAAATATTATATTTGTCATTATTGCTATTTATTACCTTCTACATTAATTTTTTTTCCGCAATTAAGCACTAAGTCTTCGTGTTGAGATTCTATATTTATCGAATTCGAAATTTTAATTATTTCACCTTTTACGATTAAAATATACTCTTTATCTACACTAATTTCTATATTTCTTGCTTGTTTTATAATTGCCATATTAAAAAAGATTTGTTTTGTCACTACTGTTTAATTTTACACTTTTTCCACTTTGTAGCGTCATGTCTTCCTTTTTACTTACTATAGTTACTTTGGATGCTATTTCATTAGAACTGTCCGATTGTCTCTTAAACTCAATATCAACAAGTTCTTTTCTTTTGTCACTCTTTTCTTTTATATCTCCACTCGCATTTTGTAAAATATCCTTCCCTGCTCTAGAAGATATATTCCGTCCAGCCGTCTCATCAATATTCTCTCCCGCATTTACCACTATATTTTTACCTGCGCTGATATTTATATTTTCTCCCGCAGTAATATTAATATCCTTGAGTGCATTGATACTAATTGTTTCATTTTTGGTATCTATAATTATATGATTGCCTTTTTTATCCGTAATCGTAATACTCTCTTCCCTCGGCGTATCATTAAACTCAATCATATGTCCACTTTTAGTAATAATGGATTTTATATTATTGTCTTGTTTTCCTCCTAGGCCATTTTCGCTGTGAAACATACTCCCCATCACAAAGGGTCTGTTGGGATCGTTGTATTCAAAACCTACCATTACCTGGTCGTTTACTTCGGGGATAAAAACATGTCCTCTATTTTTTGCATGGTTTTTACTGCTTCCAGCATCGGGTGTCATTACACGTATCCAAGAAGTTTTCATGGTGTGTATTTGCCAATTAAAACGTACTTGTACGCGTCCCATTTCTCTGGGGTCGGCATTAGACATAACCGTGGCTAGTTGGGTTGATGCCTTGGGCAAGGATACCTTGGGTTCTTCGAGTACTGCAATTCCAGACGGAATTGCCTCAAAGGTGTTGTAATATTCCGAACGTTCGGTAGCATGGTGGCTTATATTGGTAATCATATACTCCCCATAATTTTTAATGTCAAAGCTAGTTTCCTCGTCTACCTTGGCTCTCACCTTAATCACAGTTCCTACGGTTAAGCCCTGCTTGGTGCTTTTTCCTTTCATTACATGCAATCCTGCACTTAATGTGGCTTGTTTACGTGCGACTAAATCGTCTATTTGAGATTTCATTTCAGTCTCAATATTGGTAAAACCATTTTTTGGATTTTTGTAGGTTTCCAAAGAGGTATAAAAGGCATGTGAGCCCAGTTCGTTTAATCCTGCTACTTGATCCTTGGACGAAGTGCTTATTAATCTGTTATTGGTAGCGTTGTAAGAGAATTTTGTTTGTCCGTGATCCTTTATTTTTATTTCTAATTGTATTTCGGACAGGTCTCTTCCGTATTCGATTGCTACAGCTTCTTCTTGGGGTGGTTTCCCAAATATTAATTGTACGCCGTTATAATAAAACCATTCGTTGTATTGTTTTGCCAATCGCTGCAAAAAATCGTAATTATTTTCGTTGTATTGTACTTGGTATTCTATGACTTCGTTAAATGTAGGTTTTATGAGTAACGGTACTCGTAAGTCTCCCATGGTTTGTCTTACAATACCTTCTAAGGTGTTTTGCCGCCAAGAACACAATTGTTTTCCTCCTTGTAAAAGTATGGTGGGCGAATATCCTTTTATGATTAAATTACCATTATGCCCATCCTTATTTTCAAGGTTTATAGAGCTTATATAACCTAAAAAATCGACGGTACCAAAAGTTATAATTAATGATTTCCCTAGCCAATCCTTCGATTTATCTATCGTATGTCCTCCGGTTTCTTCTACCACATCATTGTCTAAAATAATTTCAAAAAAATGATGGTCATTTATTTTTTGAACTAAGTGTATTTTAGTAAAACTTGTAATGATTTTCCCGTCTATACTTAGGCTGGTTTTTGGTGCACTCATATCTCTTTTTTTTGCAATTATTTTTATTACTAAAGCTAGAAAAACTATGGGGATCCCTCTTGTATTTTGTTATTTAATACTGTGGAAAAGTGTGCGTTTTTATTCAAAAAGTAAACAATTCCCAACACAAAAAAAGGAGTAAAGAAACTGCTCACTCCTTTTTTGACTGTTTTTTAGGGTACCGATTACATTGGAAGATACTTTTTCTTTTTTGTCTGTTGAACGACTGAATGTGTACTCTGAAAAAAGCACGTCAAATTTGGTACCACCTAATTCTAGGTGAGCTCTAAATGATCCCATTAATTTTTTATTTAAATTAGCAATTCTTTTTTAAAATCAATCCACCTTTTTACTCCTATAAAAGCATTTTGATTTTATATGATGCGTTTAGAACAAATTCTCGAACAAAAAAACTGAAATTCTTAAAGCTTTCGTAAAGAAAATACGAAGCATAGATATTATATAACCGTTTATTTTGGAAAGAAGAATAAGATTCTAAATTGCCATATCTATCACTAAATTAGTAGTTTAATTTGTTTTTACCAAATAAATTAATTAAAAAACACAGGGATAAAAAACAAAAAGAGCGCCAGCATGAGTATTTACTAGATTGTTGTAGTCATATTTTTTTTATAAAATACATCGCATCTTCTTAAATCAAGTATTAAGTTAATTTACAAACACTTAGCTTTTAAAATATACGATACTAATAAGGATCAAAAAAAGCATATTGCAAATTATCAAACATTGAAATGTACTATTGGAATTTATTACCGTATTGTTTACGCTCTTTTGAAGATTTAAAATAAGTCGCCTATTATTTTGTTGTATACTATCGGTTATTCTAAATAAAGAGTTTATTTTTTTATCTAGTTTCTTATTATTGGCTACTTCTCTTACAAAGGAATGAGAGACATCTTTAAATAACTCCTCATTGGATTCACTTTTTAAAGAGAGATACATGCTCCGTAACTTTATTTTGGGCACTTCAATACGCAACAATTCGTCATTCTTTTCGAGATAAACAATCTCTTGTTGTAATACCCAATAACTATATGACATCACTAATAATCCCAATACCCCTAAAAGGAACAGCACTTTAGATAATTTTATTCTTGGTGTTTTTTCAATTGTAGCCCTATTTAACCTAAAGGTTTCTTTTTTAGGTTTTTGAATCCGTTTTTTGGGTGTACTAGGCAGCGGTTTTATTTTTTTTCCTGTTTTATTTTCGCTTACTTTTTTTTCTTTTTGATTTAAGAACTCAAAGCGATCCATCGTATATTTACCAAAATGTTCATTTACTCTACGCTGTCTTACCAGCCAATCTAACACTTCCTTTATATCCCGCAGTGCAATTTCTGAATTATCTATTTTCCATAAAATATCTTCAGGAGCAAGCGGCACTGCTTTTTCCTGGTTTTCATTAAACATGATTTCTAAAACGACATCATGCAGGAGCGCATTCGTTTTTGTTGTTTTCATACTTAAATAATTTTCTCAATTGGAATAAAATAATAGCTGCCTTTTTCACCTTTTAATTCTATACCGTTACCTTGTTCTAATAGATTTTCTAATTCTTCCGTTTTACCTCTAACATAATTCATCACACTAAAAAACAATTTATTAGAAACCCTTCTTTTACTACGTAAATCAGACACTGAAATATCATTAAAACACTTAATTTGCACTGGAAAACCAGTTTTAAAAAAGAACAGCTCCGCCAAACTACTATTCAAACCTAACTCTTTGCGTAAAATCATAGTATTAATACCTTCTAAATTATCTTTATACAGTTTAAAAATAACATTCCTATCTTTTCTTGATAGAGCTTCTGTAATTTTAGGAGAGAGGGATCGGTATCCATCAATTAAAATTTCTAATTCACTTTCGCTCAACAAAAAACCTTGGACAAAACCACTATTTTCAGAAAAATTAAAACTTCGATTTTCATAATAATTTGATTTTAAATCATATTTAGGAATTATTCTCTTATTAAAAAGGGTATCATTTTCAATTATCTGATGTATTCTAAATCCTGATTTGGCACCTAAAAAACCAAGTTTTCCAGCATGATATTCCAAAGAATTAATAAATATTTTATTGAACTTGATTGTTTTTGAGAGCACAGCATCCAACGCTATATCAAAAGATGCCGGATCCAATTGCTGGTTTATTTTAGGAAAAACAAGTCCTCCTTGGTAGATACTATTTTCTGGAGAATCATATACATAAATATTGTCCTTAGAAGGAATATTAATAAATATATGGTTTTTTTTCACCAACTTATTTTCAACAGTATATGCCTTTAAAAAAGCAGCATATTTGCTTCCTACTAAACTTAATATCTGTTTGGCTTGCAACATATAATCTTGATATTCAGGAGTTGATTTGTTTTCTAACTGATAAAAAATTAAACGGGATGAGCTGAGTGCAATTTTTTTTGTCAATTGTTCAAAATCATGGATGTTATTAAACTTTTTTTCTCCTACAATCATAATAATATTATTTGAAAAGCTAGGTGTTTTTATTGCCGCTAAGCTATACTCCAAACATTGGGCAATCCCCTTACCACCATCACTTGAAGTAATAGATGGATTATCAGCTATTGCTTTTCGAATATAATCAATCCATAATTGAAATGATTTTGACATCGGAAAATTATAAAACCTACTACAACCATAAGAACTTGCCGTAAAGTTAAATTCATAATCCTTATACATTTCGTCTTCGGAAATTTGCATCCAAATTCGTTGTAAAGAACTTACTATTTTTTTTTGCTTAGGTCTTGTATTTAGGCTGCAATCAAATATATAATGAAAGTTAATAATTTTATTATCATCTTTAATTTCTTTAATTTTTCGAATTAATATATCATTCCCTTCAACATTAATTAATTTACTATCGTAATTATCCCAAACATGTAGGGGCACAGAAACATTTAAAGAGTCATAATTATTAATAACACGCTGCCTATGTTTCTTATTTATGTATAAAAAATCCGAGGCTATTTCTCTTTTTTCAATACCTATCTTTTCTGTTTTATTAGTTCCCGTAAAAAACAAAGAGTCCATTTTATGTATATCTAACACTTGTTGTTGTCCTATATTTTTAAGCATTGATGCGGGTATCCAACCCATAATTTGTTTTGTAGCAACGGTATCATACATGTTTTTAAGATTAGAAACCAATGCAGACGCTTTTGTATCACTATATTTATAAAGGTACACAAACTGCCCAAGTTTAAATTTTTTATCGATCTTGTTTTTAAGTTTTGGTGAGTCATAAACATGCACTAAGTCTTGTGCTACATGTTTTTTAATATTAAACAAGGCATCTAGCTTATTAATTCCTAACAAGTATCGCAATGGTCTAAAATTGTATTCACTAATTTTAGGATGTGAAAACAGCAATAATTTATGCTTCTGAATCCAGCCAACATAGGAAACATTTTTTGCTTTTTTAAAAGTATATTTTCCGCTATAAACAGGGCTTAACAAGCCTTTAGGTTTCCCTAATAAAGACGGATCAAGTTTTACAATTTCAAATAAATTATTTTTTTCATTAATCACATAATAAGGAGTCAAAAAATGTTGTTGTTTCCCTTTTTTTAAAGAGTATGGATCTAAATACACATTGTTTTTAGCTCTATCAGAATACACGATTTTAATATTTTTATCTTTGTCCAGCTTGTTTTTAGTTACAGGGCTATCTAAAAAATTATAGCCAGACTGTTCTATTTTTTTAAGGGATGTATATGTATGAACCTGTGCAAATAAGACACTATTAATCCCTATGCAAAAAAACAGTAAAGAACATCTAATTATATGTTTCATAAAATGGTTTTTAAAGACGTTTTATTAATTTATTTCTGTAGTGTACTCTGTATCACTTCTATTCTTTTTACACAATGTATAGTATCAATTTTTACTTGATCTATAGTTACAGTTTTTACACCTCTGCCTTCTAAAAAATGCAGTCCTTGGCAATAGCTATATAAATCATTATATTTTCCGTTAACGACTACGGTAACTTTCTCTCCATTATTACATGTATATTGGTTTTTTATATGATTAAAATTTTTATAATAGACTTTCTTATTTGAACTAGTTGCATTGGCTATGGCTTGAAATATTTCTTTTATATCCTCTTGAGCCATTCCCAACGAATCTATAGGTTTTTCTACAATTACATTAAATTGCGGAAAAATTTCTACTCTAAATTTTGCAGGATATTTATTCATGTTGGTTTTTAACTTTATGGTATATATCCCTGGGTTTTTATACACATAAATAGCCTGACTTTCCTCAGAGTCTATCATCCCTGATTCTCCAAACTCCCATTTCCATTGTGTTACACCAGGCGAGAAAGAAGAAAAAACAAGTTCTTCGTTTACAAAACCTGTGTCTGAACCACCTATTTTTACAATGGAATCAAAAGCAACAAACGTAGAAAGCTTTAGAACTTCTATATCCTTAGAAATATTAAATTGATTATCAATAGATAATGTAATTTTATACCTTCCGGGTTTCTTATACGTATATTTTACATTTTTAACATTCTCTATCATATCTCCATTTCCAAAATGCCATAAAATTTTCCTGTCAGCATAGCTAACACTATCACTAATTATAAAATCCAAACGCTCCCCAGTTTCGAAATGATAATTATGATTTGCATCATAAATATTAAAGTCCAAATTGCTTAATTTAGTACGAAATGGCATCCAAACAGCAATAATTACTGCCACTATAATTGCAAGAACCAATACAATTAATCCTATAATTTTTTTGTTAGTTTTCATTTAAAATCCCTGCTTTACATTCGTTTAATTTTATTGCTAATCTTTTAATATTCTTTGCCAAGGAACTTTGCTCTTCCTTTGTTTCAAAATAAATTTGAAGAATATTGCTTGATTGTTTCGCAAATAAATATTTTGAATTTCGATTATTCTTTAAATAAATATCATAGACCTCATTCATTTGTTTCCGCACTTCATCTTTGTATTGTACCATATGAATATCAAATTCCATTTCGGTAATTTTCTGATGAATACCCTTCACTTTCTCCGTACATTTAAGTTGTGTTTCTAAGATACTTTCGTATTCATCAATATAGCCTAACAATTCTTTATTATTTGATTTTGGTACTTTAAAAATATATTTTGTTTGAATAATATACAAAATCAATAAGGACAAAATAAACAGTAGAATATACTTTATTTTTAGCCAAAACACTTCACTTAAGTTTTCTAATTGCATGCGCTTATTTTTTATTATTTAAATCACTATACTTCTTGATACACCGCTCATACATTTCTTTATCTTGAAGGTATTCTTCTTCGGCAATTCCAAACTTATCAATCACAGATTGTATTGTTTTTATCTCAATTAAAAGCTCTTCGTACAAAGGAAATTCTCTGGGATTTAGAGCATCTTTTTTAATAATTTTTTCTATGTCGCTTCTTAGTTTTGAAATTAAAAGCTGGAATTGTTTATGTTCACTTAAGGTTCTTTTACCTCCTTTTAATTGATGTAGTTTTTTTATAATCTCGTCAAGATCAAAAGTAATGGCTGCCTGATCTCCAAAAATCTTATTATAACCATCATATTTTTCCTCCAACACCGCCACTCCTTTGTAAGCCGTTATTATAGTAAAACTACTACTACTAAAAACAATAATTAATGTGATTAAGTACACAAGCACAAATCGTATTTTTTGCTTATTTAATTCTTTGTGATTTAATGGTTTCATCCGTTTAAATTTTAATCAATTATAGACCAAGACCTATCTTGTGAATTGTCCCTTATTGTTTTTTTCTCCTCACTAATAACAATATTATCTTTACGCTGACCTATGTATTCTAACTCACTTAATTTCCTCCACAAAGTGTCTATTATAGCAATAAAGAAATCTGTTTTTTCTACCATATTATTTATCTCCAAATGGTCGTATTTCAAATCTATTACATTGCCTATCGCAGTTTCAAATACAGAAGGCTTGACATCTGTCCATTCGTAATAATATTGCAGTAGGTTTTCCCTTTCTTTATCTTCCATTATCGCTAATTCACTGGATAAATAATTGGCTAGAACTGCCATGGCATTTGCAATAAAAATAGGTGCTTCTTCTTCCCCATACTGATTGAACTGAAATGCATACTGATTCACATAAGAGAGTACATTGTTACACAATAAAAAGGTATTACTTACCAATTTATTTGACTGTGCTTTTGATCTGTTTTTTTGATGAATAATAACAGAATGATTTCGCAATCGAATGATCACCTGAGAAATTTTATTATAAAAAGAAAACAACTCCCTGTGATACCTGATTTTTGTGATAGGAGGCACATAGCCTTTATCATATATAAAAGAAGAATTTTTCCAATGTATTTTCCCTACCAACAAAAAAGATTTCGTTAAAAAATTAGTATTAAACTGACTCTTTGGAATAATTATCAATTCGATTTTAGGTAACACATATGGATGATGCAACGGAATAATTTCAGGATCTGGTTCACCTACAGGAACTAAATCAAAAGGACTTACAGTGAGCACTAGATAAAACTCTAAATTACTAGTACCATCTATACTTTTGGATTCAATACTTGCAATAGGAGCTTCACCTCCATACATCGCTGTTGAAAACTCAATTCTACATCCTTTGGAAGTGATTGCATTACACGAATGCAGTTTTAAGACCAGGCGTTCCTCCGTATGGGTTTGCACCGTTATATCTAATGAAGATAGCACATCCCCTTCAGGTTCTAACAATCCGTAATTGTACGATTTTATGTCTAAACTTGCATAATCGCGCATTGTTTCTGTGGAATGGTTGTAATTTTTAATAAAATGATCTTTATTTATCTTAACACCATCAACCCAATTAATTGCATAATATTTTTCCTTTTTCATTTTCCTGAATTTTTAATTTGATAAAATAAACCTGTATTTATTTTTTATGTTGGTCTAGGTTTTTGTCACTTTCTTTGTCTTGTTTTTCGTTGTTTTTAGAAACCCGTCGTACATACACCGTTGCTTTATTTTTAAGTGCATTCTTTTTTACATCTTCATCAAAATCAAGCATGCGCGTAAATAATGGAAATGGAAGCCATTTATTGGTGTAAAAAATCCAACCAAACTCACCATTGCTACCATCAAACTCAATAATCTCATTTGGAAATCTAATATTTTGATCTTCCACAAACCTATTAAACCATTGCCCTAGGGGTATTCCTTCTGGAAGTTTTACAGAAAAGGAAGAGTAGTGGTTTGAATCTTGTGATCTCTTAATTTTAACGGTTACTTGCATCAGTCTAAACGTGTCTACATTATTCCAATATTCATCATTATTTTCTTCCAAATCAATGGTCCATGATTCGTAAAATGGCGTTGGAATTTTGACGAAAATATTTTTAGAAAACACATAAAATATAGGTACAAAAAACCATAAAACATTTAACATTGCCCATATAGAATAATTTAGTTTACTCAGCCAAGAAAACACTAAAAAATAAATCCAACTCGCTAAAACAACCACTAAAAATAGCGCTAAGATCATATGCCATTTATTATCCCCTAGTCCTATGTTCTTATAAACCTTGGATTGTGTAAACCAATTGAACAGTCCTGCCAATACTAAATAGCATAATATGGTTAAGATAAGTCCTCCCCATATAAATTCGTAACGCAACATTCCAAAAAGACTTGGTAATGCCAATATTAAAGAGCTGACTAAAATAAAAATAATTAAATTCTTCATTTTCAAAGCTCCTTTTACTTTCCCTAGTTTACTCATAATAAGGACTCCTATCACTAGAATAACAGGGGCTAATAAATAACGGAGGAAGAATGCTAATAATGTATTCATTTTTTTTGTTTATTTTTTTAATTAAGCGTTTGTTGGAATGGTATCATAGCCCAAGTAATTTTCTCCTAACATAAACCCTGTAGTTTTGGTAAATTGATACTGTACGTTCACTTCTCTATTTGAGAAAATAAAAAAACTTAATATTTTCTGAATAATATGGGTGCTTTTTTTGAGTTCTTTATATGCTGGAATTTTATCCATTATTACAGTAGCAATTATATCGTCTTGCTCACTTACAACAGGTCCTTGCGTTCCAAAATCATATCCCAAAACACAGAACCCTAAGCATTCGAAAGGACTTTCTATTAATATTTTAGTTGTATATGTTAACCTTATTTTATGGACTAAAATAGCATGTAATAACATTTCTAATTCAGGTAGATTTTCCTTAAATTTTTCTGAGTTACAAAGATTCAAAAACAGTTTATATAGCTGTTCTTTGGACAATGGAATATCCATTCGAATAATTTTTTTTGCTAAAGAAAACAAATTACCTCTAGCATACTCATCTGTAAATATATTCAGATACCTATTACATAATTTTAACTGTTCCTTAAAAATAGCCGTATCAAAAGGGATAAAAAAATTAATATTAGCCTCTTCTACCCTTCTATTTTCTTTAATAGCATCTACAACTTCCCGATTACTCATTGTAGAATTACTTATGGATAAGGGGTGAAAAAATATTTCTGGTAATTGATGATAAATACTATTCCTACTCAAATGGATAAAAACAGCTTCTTTTAAGGTATCTTCAGAAACATCTATTTCAGACGAAATATCCAATACATCCTTAGAAAAAGAGCGGCTATTCATCCCATGATTTTTTATCCAAAATTCTTGTTCCGTCTTCCCTTTGACCATAGATCGAAACTCTTCGAAAAATATTTCCGCTTTGTAATTTGTTATTTCGCTTCTTTTTATATCTTCTATTTCCATAGGTACACTATTATAGTTTTTCCCAAATTAAATTTCCGTCCTTGTAATTTACAAGTACTTCATCTGCCGACACAATACTCTCAGAAACAATCATTCTTGAAATTGCTTTTTTTATATAAGTACGTATTACCCCCGCAATAGGGCGTGCTCCGTACTTTTTAGAATAGCCCTTTCCCGATAAAAACACCAATGCCTGCTCCGATAATTTTAAACGTATATTTTTTTGCTCTAACAGCTGCTTTTGCAAACTATTAAATTGCAATTTGAAAATTAATTTCGCTACGTCTTCATGGATTGGTGAAAAAGGAACCACCTCTGTTAATCTCCCTAAAAATTCAGGTCTAAAATGCTCCGTCATTACCTCGATTAACTGATTAGAACTTGGGATTTTACCCGCATCTATCTGGTCAGAAATCCATTGGCTTCCAATATTAGAGGTAAATATGATAATTGCATTTGAAAAATCTCCTTCACGTCCTAATTTATCGTGTATTTTACCTTCGTCCATAATTTGAAGAAATACATCATATACAGAACTATGTGCTTTTTCAATTTCATCAAAAAGCACCACTGAATACGGTTTTTCTCTAATTTTATTCACCAGCATTCCTCCTTCTTCATAGCCCACATACCCCGGAGGTGCTCCGTATAATAAAGCCGCGGAATGCTCTTCCTTAAATTCCGACATATCAAAACGAATCATTGCGTTTTCATCATCAAATAATAATTCTGCCAATGATTTTGTCAGTTCTGTTTTCCCTGTTCCCGTAGGCCCAAGAAAGAAGAAAGAACCAATTGGCTGATTTGGATTACTCAAGCCACTTCGAGATTCTATAATGGCATCAGAAAGCGTAGTAATTGCATGATCCTGCCCTTTTACGCGTTCGTTTAATTTTTTTTCTATATTTAAAAGACGGTCTTTTTCTTCTGCTTTAATTTTCCCGATAGGAATTCCTGTAATGCTTGCTACTAAGGCCGAAATTTCGTTCTCGGTCACCTCCTTTATAGGCACTTTAGCAATAGCACTCGCTTCCTTTAAATATGCTATGATGGTATTTCGGAGTTCTTTTTCCTCATCAATGGATAAAATAGCGTACTTCGTGGATATTTTAGTTAAAATTACTGGGCTTAACCTGTCGGTAGCCAAACGAAATATCAATTTTAATTTTGATACGGCATCTTCATCCTCTGCTGCAACATTCTTTAATTGATTCTCTATAATTGCAATCTCTTTTATAGAATTGGTATTACTCATATATACCGATGCCAAGGTTCTGTCTAAAATATCAATAGCTCCATAGGGTAATTTGTTTTCTTTAAAATAACGTCTGGAATATTGGATCGCTTCTGAAATGGCCTCTTTATCTATTTTTAATTGATAGTGTGCTGTTAAATTATAACGGTGATTGTCCAGACACTTTAACAACAACATGTCCTCCAACTCTTCTAATTTAATAATTTCTAGCTTTCTATTTATAGCGTGCTTTTCAAAGGTTTTCCTATAGGCATCCGTATTTATGGTTGCAATAAGATTTAATTTACCATCTGTAAGTTGTGAGGCAATTAAATTAGTAATACTCCCAGAAGCCCCCGCATTTTCTGTTAACACATGTATATCATCAATCACTAAAAGACAGCTATCCAATTTAGCAACCTTATCAAAAATATTACTTAATTTTTTAGCTACTTCATTTGAATTCGCACAATTCGCCAATAATTTAGAGGTCTTTAGACCCAATATCATTTTTTCAATCAATAGCGGATTTTCCGATTCTGCTAAGTATTTCACCAAGGCTTTTACAATCCCAGTTTTTCCTACACCAGAATCACCTACAATCAATACGCCTCTGTTTTCTTGTCGCTCTAAACTTTCTAAAATTCTACGTATTTCTTTATCCCTACCAATAATTAAACTTCCTTGGTCTAGGTTTTTTTGTGTGACTAAATTTGTGCAATAAGGAATTGTTTCAATAAATTCTGAAGTCTCTTTTTCTGTTAAGCTCTTAGAGGAATAAATGGGAGAATCGTACAAGCTTAAAATATCTTCTTCTCTAATTGTAAGCGTTTCTAATTGCTTATTATCATACACAACTCCTTTTCTTATAATGGCTATAAAAACACAAACAGCGTCTATATAATCTGTCCCTAATTTTATTTTAGAACGCTCAGATTCTTCAAATACACGCACTACTTCACTGTCTGGTTGTATTGCTTCTTCTTCCTTTTTTTCTTCAGAAACGTACATTTCCTGATGCATTTCGAACCAATCTTGTATATACGAAAGGTCTTTGCCTGTACTTGTCAATATTTCGGAAAGTCCCGTTGGCTCCATAAGTAGGGAAATTGCCAAATGTGCCACGCCGTAGGAGGGAAATCCGTCTTTAATTGCAACTGATTTTGCAAGTCTCACTGCGGAAACCAAACTTGGACTAAAATTATTTTCTATCATGAATATATTATAGAATGGTTACATTATAAGGAATGGTGTGCACTGATTTATTTTGCAACATCATTTGTAAAAAATGACTCAACCTTTTTTTATTATCTTCATCTAACGTTCCTTCCGAACTAATTTTAATTGAAACTTCTACCGTCCGTACAAGTCCCTGTTTTCTGCTAGGCGAAAGTCCTACTCCTGGTTTTATAGAAACAGTTTCTATAATTCCCCCAACAGTCATCTTTACAAAAGCCTTTATATCCTCATTCGATACAATTCTATCTTTGGAAATTAAGCCATACCTTAAACTTCTGATTTTTTCCTTTTCACCTTTACGTATTACCCCTCCAACACTTTCTGTTTGTAGTATTATAGAGTTCGCTAGCAAGCCTCCAGATTTGTATTCGTTTAGCAAGGTGCCTTTTTCTACTCCATTTAGCATATTAACATCTGAAACCCAATACTTACATTCAAACACGTGGGAGGTTTTATAGGGTATCGCTAATAAATATACTTTTTCATCACCTCCATTCACTCCTTTATAACCATACTCTACTTTCAATTGCAGATCGTCTAATTTTATATTTAAATCCTCTAAGAAAGCATTTAATAAATCATACCCTATGGCAGAAAAAGAGCTACCTTCCTCACGTACAGTTTGTATCATTTTCTCTAATACAGACTTTGCATTACGTTCGTCAAACTGTTCAACATCCCCGAAAAACAACGAATAAGAGCCTTCTAAATCATCAATATTACTTTTAAGTACACTTTGATATTCCTCTCCTTTATCATCTAACAAAGATTCTATATTTAAAAAACACTCTGAACTAAGTGGAGAAATAGAAACTATTTTCCCATTCTTTAATATAGCATGTTGCTTATCGGATAACCTCCTATTCACAACTGGAAACGTATTTAGTGAAATTGATAGCTTCCCCAATTCTTCTTTATTAAAAGCCACAGGAAACGAAAGTTTTAGCCAAAATAGTTCTGTATCGTATTCTACTATTTTTTCGCTATTAAATGCATCTCCAACCTTGTTAATAAGTGATTTTTGTTTTTTAGAGCTATTAGAAAGGTCTATTTCGTAAAGATAATTTTTATAATAAGTATGTACAGAGTCAAAATAATGCTCGTCTTTTTCTGCTACATTTTCTCGTAGTAATAAATCTAGTTTATTGCCATCTTCATCAAAAACCTCTACCAATTTTATATAAGAATCTAACAAGGAACCATTTAATAAAATACAGATAGGAAGCGTCTTAATTTTTTTCAACAAAGAGGGCTTAATAGCTATACCAACCCAAACAACATAATCGTCCACTTTATAACCTTCCATTGATTCTCTAACCATTTTATCTTGACCACACTCATCATTTAATCTTAATTTTTTATCAAAATAAGTACCATGTACATGTGCCTTAAAAATGCGCTGTTCGTTTAATGGTGTAAAGTAAATATCATATAACCTTTTTGTCTTTACAGATTTCTGTAAGTAAAAGTGATTTGTTCTAGTAACAACGTCCATATTCTCTGTAGGCATCGCTTTTAAAAGAGCATGTGAAGGCAATGGCAAAGACCATTGTTCATTCACTAATATTTTTGAGATTCTTGACAAAAGCTTTCCGTCAGAAATTTTAACATCTTGGTACAATTTAGAGAATTCATACGAAAACACATCTAACATTAAATCTATAAGTGGATCTAAGGCTCTCTCGTCACTAACCTCCCATAATTCCATAGAACGTTTTCGCATACGCTCTTTGATTTTTCTGTAATTTTCATCTACCATAATTTGCGGTTTTTATTGCGATAAAGGACTAACGTATACTGAAGTATTGAAATTAAAAACTTCTCCCGTTTGAAAAAGTCTCCCTGCAACTCTAATTACAGCTTTTCGTTTTATCTCTGAATATGTTTTTGAACTGGCATCCATCTCAACTTCACTCAAGACAACATTTACCTTTACATCGTACAATCTATTTTCATACTTATTAACGGTACGTATCAAAGATTTTCGCACAAGTTCTTCCCATTTGTGAAGTTTTACGAGCTGATTAAATTCTAATTCCCAAATATCGGAACCAAAATCTTCTCTTCCCGCAACCTCTCCATATCTACAAGTTATTTGCATCATTAAATGCTGAGCAACAGATTCTTCCAAGGAGCAACGCTCTATAGTGGCAATCTTTAGCATTTCCGAAAAGTCTAAAGGCAACTTAAGGTAATTCATAGTAAAGTAATTTTTCTTTTTCGCAACAAAGATTAATAAAAATAACGGTTATCGTAAAGAATATTCAAATTATTTTTTATTTTAGCACAAAAAAACTATGTCAATGTATAATTATGGAATTGGAGGAAACGAGGTCGAAGTAAATGCTAATGAAGCAATATCAGACATTCCCGCAAACAGAACACTATTAATTCAAAAACTTACCAATGAAAGCCCGGTAAACCCAGAAGCAGTTTACGGTTTACAAACGGTTGAAGATGTATTTGAAAAATTTTCACCAAAAATAGATATCGAATTTAAAGATAAAAATGGAGCGGATATTAAAGAAATGATCGCGTTTAAAAATTTAGGAGACTTTAACCCAAAATCTATTAAAGAAAATAGTTCTTTTTTAAGCAGGTTAAATATTGAGCAAGAGCAAAATACGAAAACGGTAAGACAGCTTACGTCTAATAGAGCCCTTAAAAAAGCACTTGAAAACCCTGAGACAAGAGCCGCTATTCTTGAATTACTAGAAAACTCCTTAAAGGAAATTGAAACCAAAAATTCTATCTAAATCTAACGCTATTTAAAAGAAAATTTATGTCAAATAAACCACAAAGTAAAGCAACTACACTTGTAAGACCAAGTAAAGTAACTAAAGGTACAAATGCCTTAGACGAATATGGTGGATTTTCATTTTTGGAAAACATTATTGATGGGTTTTCAAATTTAAATCCAAAAAGAAAAGCTAGAAGAAACATCTTTTTAACAGATCCCTTATGGGATACTGAACGTCAAAACCTAACCAACAGATTAAATGTTTGGATCGATTTATTAAAAAGCGGAAAAGATGTGGAAGGCATGCGAGATGTCGCCAAAGAAAAGGCCGAAAATGCTGAATCTTTATTGCATGTTAATTTAAAAAACGCTTTAAAATCAACAGAAGAACTAGAACGCTCTTACAGATCTGTAGCACTCTTCTATAAAAATTCAGAATCGGATAAAGTTAAAAATATCACCATTTTAAATGCAGAAATGGATCAGTTAAGGGATCTAGACAACCCAATTTTTATTGATTTTGTAGCGAATGAATTAAAACAAAATTTTGATCGCCTAGATTTAAGAACCAATTATGGAATCCTCACCATCCCAGGTTATTTAGGCTCCAATGCTATATTGGATAAGTGGTCTAAAGTAGCCTATGCTAATAAAACCATTTTGGTTACAGACTTCCAAGACTTAGAATCTCCCAATGATGTTGTGGATATTTTCTTTAATGCAGACCATACAGGAGGTGATGTATTTAAGTCTAATACTTTAATGACTTGTAACTGGTTATTAGGCAGAAAAAAAGATGATATTATTGGAGAAGAAGAAAATATTTACATACCACCCTCGACTGCTTTAGCAGGAAAAATATACAGCACCTTAATGTCTCAAGTAGTTGCAGGTAAAAAGTTTGGAGGTATTAACGAAGTAGAAAGTGTTCGCTTTGATCTAAAGAAAAGTGAAATTTCTGAATTGGAAAAGATAGGCTTGGTACCAATGGTTAATGAATATAGTAAAGTGATGGCTTTTTCTGCTAAAACTTTATTTAATGGCGATAACTTAGGATTGCAAACCTATTCCGTTGTTCGTGTTTTTGATCATATTACAAAAGTTTTGTTTGACTTCTTAAACAGAAGGGCTTTTGAAAATTGGACCACTAGAACAGAGGCTGACTTAAGGAGTCAAATTGTTAAATTCTTAGATAATATCCAAGGAGCTTCTAAATTAATAGAGAAATTTAAAGTTGTAAAAATAGAACAAGACCCTAACCAAAAAGACAGGGTGTTATTAGACATTCATATTACGCCTTATTTTCCAGCCAAAAGTTTTGTAATTCAGTTAGATGGTCACAAAGGTGACGGACCTGAAAAAGCTGAATGGCACAGTGAATATAAACAAGTATAAATAGTATCTATAAATGTATAAAAAAGGCTGTTTACAATTTAAACAGCCTTTTTTTTGTTTAACTTCTACAATAAAAAAATAATGAAAAAAATATTTATTTTCTATTCTTTACTTCTTTTTGTATGTCATGATAATTATGCACAGGACAGTAATAACCTATGGATTATTGGATTAGGAACAAATGCGGTAGATTTCTACCCAACAAATGAATCTGAAACTATTACAGGAAACCAAGCAGGTTTAGGAAGTCAACTTTTTAATGTAAACGATCACTGGAACAAATTTGGTCTTCCAAAAATTAATATTACGCGATACCTTTCAAAACGTTTTTCTGCTGACATTTCTTTTGCTATGAATAAAATAAAAATAATTGGAGAACATAAAATTGATGAAATCTCGTACCAAACTATTGACGCAAGGCTGCAATACAGTTTTTTAAAAGACAACTATAAATTCTCTCCTAATATCTCTATTGGAATAGGGCGCACTTGGCTTGACAATATAGGATCAGAAACCCTTAATGGAGGTTTAGGAATTACGTATTGGTTTACTGAACAGTTTGGTATAAACGGGATGGCAAGTTACAAATACACTCTCGGTAAACAGCCTAAGATATTACAGCATTTATGCTACTCCGCAAGTATTGTATTTAGATTTGGCAGTAAAAAAGAAGATATAAACTGCGAAGACTGCCTAAAAAAAGAAGAGCTCGAACAGTAATACCAACTAATTTTCCAAGCGACGGTTTAAAAATGAAATTATAAATAGTATAAATCCAAGTTGTAATTACTGTTCAATCCTATTAAAAAAGGAATACGAAAAAGCACCATACCCAGATTATAGTGTAGAAACATCTCTCTTAAAACAGCAGAAATCTACCCTAAAACCATAGAAATGAACAATAAAAAATAGTTGGATCGCTTGAAAATTTAAAAAATTTGAATATTCTTAACAAAAACCAATACATACCCCGAAACTATTATAGACATAACGGAAATAACGTCAAGTTTTGGAAGTTTATTGATGATATACGGGTGTTGTGTGCAAGTTAACAGCAGAACGTATAAATCAAATTCATCAAAAATCAATAATATGGGAAATCCAAGTATAAGATTTGGAAAATATACACCAACAGATAGAAAAGCAACTAAAGAATGTAAATATATACCACCTCCAATTCCACAAGGAACTTGTTCGTATTATGAATCAAGATTTACTAATTTTATGAAAAGACATTCTGACTGCCAACACGAGCCCCCAGTTTACTATTATGGTCCATTATCAGAAATGGGAGAAATCAGTGCAATGGAAAAACTTAAAATTAGACTTTCTACTTTACCTATTCATTTAGCTGTTATTGGACAAACTGATGGACAAAGAGCTGTAAAAGATGCAGAAGAAGAGAGAATGAAAAAGGACATGAATTCTCCTTATAAATACGAACGAAAAGAGAAAACACTTGTTCCTCGACCAGAAGAAAGCTATGGATATAAATATTGCGAATTATTTACTAATGAGCTAATGCCTAAGTTAACTATTGATGGCAAAAATTGGTTAAAACAAGTCAAATTGGATTTACAAAAACTAATGGAAAAAGGTGTTGTAAGTTTAAATTATGTATCTGAATTAAGTAAAGATTATAATATTATAAACGGATTTATTAAAAAAGGACAATCGGAATCAGAATCAGAAAAAATTATTGAAAAATTCTACACTAATATTGAACTCAATAATACTCGCTTTCAAAGTTTTGCCTTTGCTACACATCCAGATGCTTATAATCCTAAAAAAATGAGTGAATTACCCGCACACGACCTTATACGAATTATGTTTACTCCTGATTTTAAAGAATTTAGTAAACCCGAAACATGGGATCAAATAAAAACTATGGTGAAAAATATGGATTATGGAACAATTACAGAATCGACATGGGAAAAATTAAAAAAAGACACTAATGAAATAATAGAAAAAGGGGCTAAAGAATTAAAAAAATACTGGGATGAAATATTTTAGAATAATAATAATAATAATAGCTGCCTTAATAATTATAAATACAGTATCCTGCCAAAACAAAACTAAAGAAAACATGAATTGGAAAATAATAGATTTTAACAAAATATCTGGAGAAACTTTAATGGACGAATATTTTAATTCAATAAATAAATATAAGTTCAATCAAATCCTTACTCTTAATGAAAACCATATTATTTTATTAGGTGATAACAGTGGAGATAGAAATGAAGAATACTTACCAAAAGAAAGCGAAGCAATTGTATTTGTTTCAATAGATGGAGGTGAAACTTTATTAAAACATAATTTAGGAAAAGGTTCTTTGACAAATGCTATTTCTGTTGATAATGATCTTTTTTTAGTAAATAATCTTTCAGTAGGTCGTGAATTTTCTAGTCAACTAATCAAATCTGATCCTTTTTTAAAAGAATGGGAAGTAGTAAATGAATTTAAGACTGAAAAAATAATTGGTGTTCGCTTTTACTCTTCCAATATTGGAATAGCGAGTTTTTTTCATAGAAACCCCATTAATCAAGAATTAATAGACGAAGAAAAATACACCCTTGACGGTGGGAGGAATTGGTCAAAAATTATAAATAGCAATAACAAAGGATTTACATATTCTAGATTTATTTCTTCCGAAGAAATTGAATGCATAGAAAATAATAAACTTGTTAAATTTAATTTCATCACAGGAGAGAAAGAAATTATAACAGAACAAATAGCTCCTAGAGGCTACAAATGCTTAGGGTATTATGAAGATACAAAAACTAAAGAATATTATACGTTCTTAGAAAACATAAATAATAAAACAGATTACTCAATAAAATATATTAACACACAAGAAATAATTAAATTGCCAAAAGGAACAGATGATATAGAAGTTTATGGAAACTATCTCCACGCAATGGTTAAAGATGGAATATACTATAATTATGTTTGGAGTGATGACAAAGGTAAAACATGGAATACAGAAGAATTAAGAGATTTCTTTGTAGACCATAGGCCTATTGAATACTATGGAGAAGGCTATGTTTATGCTTTTGTGACTTCTTTTAAAGGTAAAAAATCTGAAAAAGGAGGAAGGTTTGCAATAAGAAAACCTGCAAATAACTAAGCATATGGCCTGCCGATAGTCCAAGGCTATATGCATTGTTGACTAATCCCATCCTACGATAAGGGGGGAATTGCCGTTTTCTATTCTGTTTTTATTGTTTATTTAAGTGGAGTCCGCCTAATTTTATAGGTATATTATATAATTCCTTAAAAAAAATGCTCTTTATGAAGCTTTTTGACGCATTTTTCATAGAAATGTTGAATATAGGCATCAGTTATCTAAGCGAATTCTGTGTGAATTTGCTACTTAGTGTATTTCTGTATCTTACGCTTTGCAATCGCTTTAAAATTATCTGGTGGACCGCGATTATCAAAGCTTAATAGCGTAATTAATTTTCCTTTTTTACAGCTTGGACAAGTATTTAAAACCGTTTTTTCTACTTCAATAGTTGCTACTAGATAATCAAGTTCCTTATCCGATAATTGCTGTTGTAATTGACCTAATTTTTCCTTTTTCCAACTAGCACTTAAATATCCATAATGCCTAATTCTGGTAAATCCTTTGGGCAAAACATGATTTTGAAATCGTTTTATAAATTCTCTAGTACTTAACGTTTGTATCTTTTTTTTGCCATTGTTTCTATAATCTTTTAAACTAAATGTTACTTTTTTATGTTCTCTATCAATGTTTAAGATACGGTGGTTACTTATCGCTATTTTATGCGTGTATCTCCCTAAATATTCAATCACATTTTCGGGCTTACCAAACGGCGCTTTGGTATAAACCACCCAGTTTTTCTTGAATAGTTTATCGTATATTTCTTGCCCAATCCCTGGTAATTTCTTTCTTAGTTTAGATACAAAAACCCCTCTAAACTTCGCGCTCATAGCTTCTACACTAAATAAAAAATCATCTTTACCACTTCCCTTTTTCCAATAACCAGCCTTGCTAACTCCTCCTTTTGGCACAATACAATGTAAATGAGGATGCAAACTTAAATTCTGACCCCAAGTATGTAATATTGCGATCATTCCTAATTTTGCACCTAAGTGTTTTGGATTATTGCCAAAAGCAGATAGTGTCTCCCAAACACTATCAAACAATATTTTATAAAGCACTTTAGGCTGCGATAAAGCGATAGGATTTAAATGATGTGGTATCGTAAAAACCACATGAAAATAGGGAACGGGTAAAAGCTCCTTGCTTCTGGCAGCAACCCACTCATGTTGTTTATGTCCTTGACAAGTTGGACAATGTCTATTCCTGCATGAATTAAATTGTAAATGCAATTTATTACAGTTCAAACACCAGTCTAAATGACCTCCCAATTCTTTAGTTCTACATTTCCTAAGTGCATGTAATGTCCTTGAATGCCAGGATGTATTTGACCATTTATCAATACTATCCTGCTCTATATTTAGAATATCTGCAACAGTATGTTTTGCAAACACTATTTTTTGTATAGCGTATCTAAAGGACTAAATTTTATAGAACTACCAGTATTTGCAACGTGTAAATAAATCATTGTTGTTTCAATACGTGCATGTCCCAATAGTTCCTTTAAACTAATGATATTTAAACCGTCTTCTAATAAATGGGTGGCATAAGAATGGCGTAATGTATGTGCTGTATACTTTTTTTTCGTTGCTACCTTTGAGCGAGATTCTTTTAGTATCCAATGAATTCCGTTTACCGTAAATGCACGCGATAAACCATCTTTTGTTACTTGACTATTGAATAAATATTTAACGGGATTTTCTGTCTGTAAATACTGTTGTAATCCTCGCGCCAAATGATCGCTTAAAGGGACATAACGGTCTGTTCTTCCTTTTTGTTTTTTTACGAATACAGTTTTTCGTTCAAAATCAACATCTGATTGCAATAAATTACAAAGCTCATAACTTCGTAATCCACAACCGTACAACATGCCCATAATTAACCGATGTTTCAGGTATTTGGGGCTAGACAATATTTGACGAACCTCTGACTTGTTTAACACAATTGGCAAGTCTTTTTGGCCTTTAATCTCTGGTAATTTAATTAGTTTTTGCTTCATTCCCAAAGCTTTGTAGGCAGCTCGAAGACCAAAAACAATGTGTTTGAAAAAACTATCCGATGGTGTTTTATGAAGGTTTTTACAGTGTAGTAAATAGTCATTAATAGCCTCCTCATCTAATAACTCTGGACTAATTTTATAATGAAGGCATAAATGAGATAAGCAACGTAAATAGTTCGTTAATGTACTTGTTGCTTTGCCATTTATAACAAAGCTCCTACTCAATTTTGAAACCAAATTACTGAATTCTGGTACAGATTCTAAAGCAGTTTCCTGAATTGTTTTACTTTTTTTTGAAACATATTATCTAATTTTATTATGAGTTTCAAATGTACTATATTTACATA
This sequence comes from Flavobacteriaceae bacterium, assembly GCA_965224465.1. Taxonomy (GTDB): domain Bacteria; phylum Bacteroidota; class Bacteroidia; order Flavobacteriales; family Flavobacteriaceae. Next base: position 592,973 of record OZ245049.1, read on the forward strand.
AAGAGCATAAAAGCTTCCGAGGCACTAGGATTAGTTCAATCGAGTAGACGGGTGACAACTGAATAGTTGCCACTGCGCCTCTCACACCACCGTACGTACGGGTCTCGTATACGGCGGTTCAAAAAATTGAAGTCTGCGTATTATTAATGTAATCTATCAAAGGTTTATACCCTTTTCGTACAAGTCTAGATTTGGTAATGGTAGTCTTTAAAATTGGACTTTGGGCTACTGCCCATCCTCCCATTCTGGTTCTACTCCAAGCGTATGCTTGTCCATTCTCTATTCCTAATCTGATTAGGTTTTTACGTTTTCGTTCGAGTTTTTTCCAATCGTGCCAAATACAATATCGCAACCGATTTCTTATCCACTCATCTAGCTTTTTAACTTTTGCATAGATGTTGGTTAAACGGTAATTATTCATCCAGCCTCGGCAGACTTGATTAAGCCGTTCTAAACGTTCCGACAATGACATTGGTTTGGTTTTCTTGGTAATACTCTTTAGGTTACGCTTAAACTTTGCCCAACTTTTCTTTGCTACTACTAGTATATATTGTCCTTTTACTCCCTTTTTGTAGACTGGCACAAAGCCATGTCCTAGTAACTCAAAGTTTACGGGTCTACGAATGCCACTTTTGGCTTTATTTATAGGTAGTTTTAATTTGTCCTTAAATTCAACTAATAAACGCAACTTTTCGATTTGATTCTATGATGGTTATATTTTCAAAACAGAAAAGTAGGAAAACCTACCTTTCTTGTCTTGATGGATATGTATCTTACGGTCTCAAATCTCGAAAAAAGAAGTTGTATGAAACACATCACCCAAGCGCAAAGATACACAATTTGTTGCATGTTAAAACAAGGTTATAAACAGGTTGAGATAGCAGCTGCTATAGGAAAAGACAAGTCTGTTATTAGCAAAGAGATTAAGCGTAATTCAGACAAAAGAAATGGAGTTTACAAGCATGAATTAGCCCAAAAAAAGTATGCTAAACGTCATAAAGAAAAGCCTAAAAGAAAACGCTTTACAGAAGATATTCAACAAGCAATAGAGTTGTTATTGCGAGACGATTATAGTCCTGAGCAAGTAGTTGGTGTCCTAAAAAAACAAGGTAAAGAAACGGTGTCTATTGAGCGTATATATCAGCATATTAGGGAAGACAAGAGGAATGATGGTGATTTACATACACACCTTCGCAGACAGGGAAGGAGATATAGAAAACGTGGCTCATCAAAGGATTCTAGAGGGGTTATAAAGAATCGTATTAGTATAGAACAACGCCCTGAAGTTGTTGAACAAAGAAATCGATTTGGAGATTTAGAGGTCGATTTAATCATAGGTAAAAACCATAATCAAGCCATACTTACCGTAAATGATAGAGCTTCTGGAATGCTTAAAATGAAAAAAGTAAGCTCTAAAGAAGCAGTTGTTGTCACTAAAGCTATCAATGAAATATTAGAAGACTGGAAGCCTTATCTACATACTATAACAGCTGATAATGGAAAAGAATTTGCAGGCCATGAGCAGGTTGCAGAAAATTTATGTATTGATTACTTTTTTGCGCATCCATATCACTCTTGGGAAAGAGGATCTAACGAAAATTTAAATGGTTTGATTAGACAATATTTTGCCAAAGGAAGTGACTTTACAAACCTAACAGATCAAAGAATCAAAGAGGTAGAAACAAAATTAAATAACAGACCTAGGAAGAGACATAAATATCAAAACCCTATATTTGTAATGGAACAATTATTATTTAACTAAAAGTTGCGTTTGTGACTTGAATTCAGCATCTTTTAAGAAGACAAACAACGTATTCCCTATTTGTTTCGCCTCACGTTTGGTCTTTGCGTAAATGCTAAAATCATCTGCGTAGCGGACGTACCGTAAACCCATTCTTTTCATTTCTTTATCCAAGACGTCTAACATTATGTTAGATAGTAAGGGACTAATTGGGCTTCCTTGCGGGATTCCTTTTCTACGCTTTTGAAGTTTCCCATTTATTAAAATAGGAACTCTAAGCCATTTTCGGATTAAACGCATGGTTGTTGGACATTTTACCCTGTGGTAAATAAGTTGTAGTAGGATACAATGGTCCACTTCATCAAAGAACCCTTTAAGGTCAATATCTACAATATCTTGGTAACCATTATTGATATACTGTTGAGCTTGTAGTACTGCTTTTTGAATGTTCTTTTGTGGTCTAAACCCAAAACTAAGTGGCTCAAAATCAAATTCGAACTGAACCATTAATTGTTGGCTTACCGCTTGCTGTAGCCATCTATCTACTACTGTTGGGATTCCTAAAAGTCTGGTTTTACCCTTGCCTTTTGGAATGCTTACTCCTAAGATTGAGTTTGGAACATAGCTATTCTTACGGATCGTTGTTAGTATGTCTGAACGGTTTTCAACTATATAAGTTGAAAGTTCCGTTACTTTCATACCATCAACTCCGCTAGCTCCTTTATTTCGCTTCACTTGACGTGCTGCTTTAAAAAGGTTGGTAGCTTCTAGTACTTTGTCAATCATAGGTTAAATAATTCGGGTACTCCTGTTGGTTTAAAACTAGGCTAGCTAGGCATCCTAATTGAATTTCAACGTAATTTAATGTTCTGTCCTTCCCTATTTGTGAGACCATCTGAGGTCTTTCCTCAACTCGTTTCCCATAGGTACTATGACGTCTGCTGACTTCTCCATAGAACCAACTCCTGGCTTTGGAGACCTCCCCAGGTAATGACATCTTCTTTCACTCAATCACTGCCGTATCTACATAACTACCCTTTTAGTATTCTTTTGGGCGTTGCAATGATGTGTTTACTTACCCAAGTAATTATACCTCTGTATACGGTTTCTGTTCGTCAGTACCGAGCTTTGTAGTCTCGCTTCCTTCAGATAAAACCTCACGGTTTTCACCCTTGCGACTTACTAATGTTTCAGAACGTTACTCCTGCACATAAGGGACTTGCACCCTCTAGATTAATTAACTACCTTTCCGTAGTTAAAAGATGCCCATGCTGGGCACACACACGGTATATAAAAAATAGCAGTTAAGTGCAAACTTCAAAGGTTTGTGCTTTTCTACTATTTTTGTTTAAAATTGAAAGTAATAGCATATTTATTCTGCTACTTTTCATATACCAACACGTTACCAGTAATTTAACAAAAAAAAACAATGAAAATAAATACAACCATTTTATGTTTAATATTGACTCAATTTGTATTTGGTCAAACAGAAATTTCGAAAGAAAAATATAAAATTAATTTAGATGCAAAAATAGGAGAAAGAATCTATGTGAAAGATTCTATAGGAAATATTTTAAAAAATGGTGAATATCTATTCAAAATGCCCGATGGAAGAGTTAAATTATCTTTTTGGTTCTCTATTGAAGATTCTGGAGAAATTAATGGTGATGTGAAATTAAATATTGGAGATAAAATAGATAATCAACTATTAGAATTATACAAAGTAAAAAATGGTATCGTAAAAAAAATAGAACAATTTGACCAAAAAAGAAAGTTCCTAGAAACAGAAATTTTTATAAGTGGAGATACCGTAATAAAAAGGAATTATAAATTAAACAAGCTACTTTACTATGAAAAGAAAGAAATAAAAGGAAAAGAAATTTACAAATACTCTTGTGATAACTATTATGAAGAAGACTACATTGATAAGTGTACTAAAACCGATTTTATAGAAGGAATAATAGAGGAAATTCTAAACGGGAATGTATTAAGCAGAACTAAAACAAAAAATTTACCTTTTAACATAAAAAAAATAGTAGAAAATTTCAACCCTGAAGAAAGCGTCAAAAAAATAATAGTTCATACTGATAAAGTAATAAAAACCATATATAAAAATGGTAGTTACAAAACAGAAAAACCTATAAAAGGTGGCGTATTCGAAAAAATTTACAATAAAAAGGGGATACTAATTGAATCCGGAGAAGTATATGATATCGGTTTTTAACCAGATAAAATCATGAATAACAAAAAAACTACAGGTAATAACTAAGTGCTCGTGCGGTGCGTAGGGGACTGTTGGCTATTATGGTCGGACCATGCCACTGATTATGGTCAAACAGTGCCACTCTAAAAGATATGCAATTATAAGAAAAATATTCTTATTCCCCGCTGCGCAAAGTCTCCCGACTTTGAGGGTTGTTTTTATGTGTTACTTTGGGACTGTAAACTCAACTCTGTCTGAATAAAAAAAAGTATTAACTTTATTCAAACAGAAAACATGACAAAAGACGAGTTAGCCAACATTGAAAAAAAGGCATTGGATCAATTATTATCAGGAAAAAGTTTATTCGGAAAAGAAGGTGCCTTTGCTCCTTTAATGAAACAATTTCTTGAGAAAGCATTGGAAGCAGAAATGGAATCACACCTTAGTGAAGAGGAACGTTCTAAAGGGAATAAACGTAACGGAAAGGGCAAAAAGACTGTTAAAACTAGTATTGGTAGTTTTGAAATAAGCACGCCAGCGGATAGAAATAGTAGTTTCGAGCCTGTTCTGATAAAAAAGCGTCAAACCATTTTAGCAGATAATTTATCAGATAAGATCATTGGATTATATGGACTAGGAATGAGCTTACGCGATATTTCTGGTCATATAAAAGAGATGTATGATACAGATATATCACACACTGTTTTAAGTCAAATTACAGATAAGATCATACCAGATATAAAACAATGGCAAAGTCGTCCAATAGAACAGATGTACTGCATTGTTTGGCTTGACGCTATGCATTACAAGGTAAAAGTAGACGGTAAAATACAACACAAAGCACTTTACAATGTTTTAGGAGTAAATAAAGAAGGGATCAAAGAGGTTTTAGGAATGTATATTTCAGAAAGTGAAGGTGCAAATTTTTGGCTTCAAGTATTGACAGACCTTAATAACAGAGGGCTTAAGGATATCCTAATTGCCTGTACAGACAACTTAAAAGGGTTTTCAGAAGCTATCTTGAGTGTCTTTCCTAAAACACAAATTCAAAAGTGTATTGTTCATCAAATTCGTAATTCTTTAAAGTATATAGCTTCCAAAGACCAAAAAGAATTTATTCGAGATTTAAAGCTTGTTTACAAGGCTGTTAATAAAGATATTGCTGAGTTGGAGTTATTGAAATTAGAAGAAAAATGGGGAGAAAAATACCCTGTAGTTTTAGAAAGTTGGAACCGTAATTGGGAAGAGTTATCTCAGTTTTTTCAGTATACAGAACCTATCAGAAAAATAATTTACACAACAAATGCAGTAGAAGGTTTTCATAGACAGGTAAGAAAAGTAACTAAAACAAAAGGGGCTTTTACCAGTGATATGGCACTATTGAAGCTTGTTTACTTAGCAACAAAAAATATCGAAAAAAAATGGACAAACCCTTTACATAATTGGTGCTTGACAATTCAACAATTATATATTAAATTTGAAGATCGAATAACGTTGGATTTACATAAAAACGGAAGCAATTCGTGACGCTAGCCGCTAGGGCTCATTTTAAAATAGTTCGATTTTTAAAGCAGCCTTATGAAGAGAAAATCGAACTATTTTAAAACGTAGAAAAAAATAAGCAGACAGAGTTTAAATTACACAACCGTTACTTTTTCAATATTCATTTTTATTCTCGATTCAATTTCTTAATCGTTGATTTTTTTAATACTTCAATTACTGGATTGTCCACAAGTATCACTGGAAGCAATCCTTCATTGTTTATATAATTTGTTGCACTTGAATACGTTTAATGCTCCGATTTTTCCACTACATCTGCCTTTACAGAGTTCAAATGAATATCATCTAATTTTGACCACATAAACTTTACCGAATATATTTCTTCTGCATGATTGCCATATTGCCAGAATTGATGATTTTTATTATGGGTTTTAATAGCCATTTTAAAGTGTTCTAGCATCCAGCTGCGCAAAGTCTCCCGACTTTGAGGGTTGTTTTTATGTGTTACTTTTTCAATATTCATTTTTATTCTCGATTCAATTTCTTAATCGTTGATTTTTTTAATACTTCAATTACTGGATTGTCCACAAGTATCACTGGAAGCAATCCTTCATTGTTTATATAATTTATTGCACTTGAACACGTATAATGCTCAATTTTTTCCACTACACCTGCCTTTACAGGTTTCAAATGAATATCATCTAATTTTGACCACATAAACTTTACCGAATATATTTCTTCTGCATGATTGCCATATTGCCAGAATTGATGATTTTTATTATGGGTTTTAATAGCCATTTTAAAGTGTTCTAGCATCCAGCTGCGCAAAGTCTCCCGACTTTGAGCTGTATATGTAAACATTCATGAGAGCTACGCAGTTATTCACTCCCTTTTGTTTTTTTAGAGGTGTTCCTGAGAGCTACGCAGTTCAGAACGTAACTCCTGCGCATGAAGGATGGAGGACTTGCAGCCTCTAGATTAATTAACTACCTTTCCGTAGTTAAAAACGCGCATGCTGGGCACACACAATAATTAGGACAAAACTCAAGAAAATATAATTATGATAAGAATTCAATTGGTAATTGTATTAATTTTAATTTCAAATTTAATGTTGGCTCAAAATGAGAATGAAGTATTGCAATTTGACAAAATATTAAACCAATTTCACAATGTACGAGACTTTTGTATTTCAAGTAATGGGAATGAAGCATTTATTACTCTACAAAGCCCTAATGGAAAAATTTCTCAGTTAGCTACAATTAAAAAGAAAAAAAATGAATGGACAGAACCGAAATTATTACCCTTCTGCGATTCTAATATGTATTTAGAGCCCTTCTTATCTTACACTGGGAATCGACTATTTTTTGTTTCTAATAGACCTTTAAGTGATTCAATTAGTCGTAAAAAGAACTTTGATATATGGTATGTTGACAGAAATAATAGTAATGAAAAATGGTCTGAACCTAAAAACATTGGAAATCCAATTAATTCTGAATTAGATGAGTTTTACCCTTCAGTTAGCGAAAACAACAATCTATATTTTACAATGGACTCGCCAAATGGATTAGGAAAAGATGATATTTATTTTTGTAAATGGGAAGTAAATAAATATTTAGCGCCTGTTCTTTTAAATGAAAATATTAATAGTAATGGGTATGAATTTAATGCTTTTATCTCTAAAAAAGAGGATTTCCTATTATTTACAAAATACAATAAAAAAGGAGGACAAGGAAGTGGCGATTTATACATTTCAAAAAAAAATATTGAGGGAAAATGGCAAAAATCGATAAATTTAGACACACCCATTAATACAAAATATATGGAATATTGTCCTTTTTATGATGAGAAAAATGAAATCTTATATTTTACAAGTAAGAGACAAAATAGTTCGCCTAAAAAATTTAAAGATATTTCTGATTTTAAAAAATATATTGAAGAGAGCGAAAACGGGTTGAGTAAAATTTATATGATTTCTATAAAATTATAATAGAAACTATAATAACAGGATGTTCGTGCGATGCATAGCGCCCATCATAAACATCCTGTTGACTATACCGGCTCAAAAGATGATGCTATAGGGATTGTGTGACTTAATTAAGAGGCTATCGACAAAAACCTAAATAGGTACCACCTGTTTTTAGATACGGATACGCATTGGTCAGTAGTGTTTTGGCTTGCGTTTCCCAGTACGTGGCTACGTTTGTTTATTTTCGGTTATTATTACATGCTTTTATTCGTTGTAACCAATAAGCAGCTGGGGCCTCTTCTGCTAAACAGATAGCCTGTTTTGAGTTTTCCTATCTTATAGTCGTTCTATTTTTCAACAACGCTAGAATGCAAAATAAACTATTTATATCAGTTATTTTGGATTGTAATTTTATTAGGTTATGGTTCTCCAAAAACCACAGAGATATACACCAAGACCATCGAAATAAAAAAATAGTTGGACCGCTTGAAAATTTAAAAAAATTGAATACTTTTATAAAAAAACAACAGACACCCCGGAACTATTATAGACATAACGGAAATAACGTCAAGTTTTGGAAGTTTATTGATGATATATGGGTGTTGAGCTTAATAAAAAACAAAAAAAATGGAAGTAAAAACAGGGTTCATATTAGTTGCGATTTTTTCAATACTTGCAGGAAGTTATGCTATTTATGCGTCATATAAAAACTCACACAAAAACTATTCTCAAAAAAATTAAAACATAGATTAGTTCAAAACATACTTGGAATAAATGGAGCAAGAGTCTTGTATGGATTTTTAGGATTGGGATTAATTTTGTTCGGTACTTTTATATTGTTTCAATTTTTTGTAACCCCCAAATTAGGTAATGAATATAATAATAAAACGAATCAATTTATCATTTCATCAAGAACAATTAATAAAGAAGGATATACTTTAAATTCAAATATTATAACAAATTTAAATCAATTAGAATCAAGAATAAAATTTGGAGGAGAAGAACAATTAAATCAATATGTGAAGATTAGTTTTAAGAATAATTATCTCGAAGAAATACCTCAAATAGTTTGGAAAATGAAAAACCTGACAACTATAGATTTAACATATAACAAAATTGTAAATTTAAACATTGAACAAATTTCCAAAATGGATAGTTTAAAAATAATTGTGTTAAAAAACAACCCTATTACAAAGGAAAATATTAATAAATTAAGGAAGAAAACAAGTATTGAAATACGATACTAAGCCTAATAACTAAGTGTTCGTGCGGTGCATAGCGCCCATCATAAACATCCTGTTGACTATACCGGCTCAAAAGATGATGCTATAGGGATTGTGTGACTTAATTAAGAGGCTATCGACAAAAACCTAAATAGGTACCACCTGTTTTTAGATACGGATACGCATTGGTCAGTAGTGTTTTGGCTTGCGTTTCCCAGTACGTGGCTACGTTTGTTTATTTTCGGTTATTATTACATGCTTTTATTCGTTGTAACCAATAAGCAGCTGGGGCCTCTTCTGCTAAACAGATAGCCTGTTTTGAGTTTTCCTATCTTATAGTCGTTCTATTTTTCAACAACGCTAGAATGCAAAATAAACTATTTATATCAGTTATTTTGGATTGTAATTTTATTAGGTTATGGTTCTCCAAAAACCACAGAGATATACACCAAGACCATCGAAATAAAAAAATAGTTGGACCGCTTGAAAATTTAAAAAAATTGAATACTTTTATAAAAAAACAACAGACACCCCGGAACTATTATAGACATAACGGAAATAACGTCAAGTTTTGGAAGTTTATTGATGATATATGGGTGTTGAGCTTAATAAAAAACAAAAAAAATGGAAGTAAAAACAGGGTTCATATTAGTTGCGATTTTTTCAATACTTGCAGGAAGTTATGCTATTTATGCGTCATATAAAAACTCACACAAAAACTATTCTCAAAAAAAATTAAAACATAGATTAGTTCAAAACATACTTGGAATAAATGGAGCAAGAGTCTTGTATGGATTTTTAGGATTGGGATTAATTTTGTTCGGTACTTTTATATTGTTTCAATTTTTTGTAACCCCCAAATTAGGTAATGAATATAATAATAAAACGAATCAATTTATCATTTCATCAAGAACAATTAATAAAGAAGGATATACTTTAAATTCAAATATTATAACAAATTTAAATCAATTAGAATCAAGAATAAAATTTGGAGGAGAAGAACAATTAAATCAATATGTGAAGATTAGTTTTAAGAATAATTATCTCGAAGAAATACCTCAAATAGTTTGGAAAATGAAAAACCTGACAACTATAGATTTAACATATAACAAAATTGTAAATTTAAACATTGAACAAATTTCCAAAATGGATAGTTTAAAAATAATTGTGTTAAAAAACAACCCTATTACAAAGGAAAATATTAATAAATTAAGGAAGAAAACAAGTATTGAAATACGATACTAAGCCTAATAACTAAGTGTTCGTGCGGTGCGTAGCACCCAGCATAAACACCCTGATGACTATACCAGATCAAAAGATGATGCTATAGGGATTGTGTGACTTAATTAAGAGGCTATCGACAAAAACCTAAATAGGTACCACCTGTTTTTAGATACGGATACGCATTGGTCAGTAGTGTTTTGGCTTGCGTTTCCCATTACGTGGCTACGTTTGTTTATTTTCGGTTATTATTACATGCTTTTATTCGTTGTAACCAATAAGCAGCTGGGGGCCTCTTCTGCTAAACAGATAGCCTGTTTTGAGTTTTCCTATCTTATAGTCGTTCTATTTTTCAACAACGCTAGAATGCAAAATAAACTATTTATATCAGTTATTTTGGATTGTAATTGGTGTTAAGCCTTGCTTCTCCAAAAACCACAGAGATATACACTAAGACCCTCGAAATAAAAAAATAGTTGGACCGCTTGAAAATTTAAAAAAATTGAATACTTTTATCAAAAAAACAACAGACACCCCGAACCTATTATAGACATAACGGAAATAACGTCAAGTTTTGGAAATTTATTAATGAGATATAGGGGTTAGGTGCAATTTAGCAAACTTGAAACACAAAAACTAAAGAAAATATATTATATGACAGTGACAACAAAAGAATTTTGGGATAAATATATAAATGAAGACATTTTAGATATATTTGAAATAACCTACGATTTTTTTTCAAAAGAATTACCAAAAGAATTTATTGAAAATTATGATATTGAAGAGGTAATATTAGAAACGAGAGGACATCATGAGACAGCAAAAAAATTTGATAATGTTATTAGATTTTCTAAATTACTTCAAAAAGAACAACCAAAATTATATAAAGAAAATTTTCAATATTTTGATGATTTTTTAATTGATTATTATTGCTTCCATAAAGATTATAACAACGTTGAGGATTCATTCTCCAACTTTATTTTAAATCCAACTCACAATTTTGACAAATATTTAATTTCTTTTAGAAAATTGCTTTTCTATGGATATACAGATATTTTGAATGCAGCAATAACTAAAAATTACAAAAAAGTAGAGGCTTCTGATAAGTTAATAGGAAATGCAGGACATGATTTAGCGTTAAGTAAATTTTACTTGACATTAGAGAAATTCCATTTAGATGATGATTTTAATACTAAAACTTTTCTAGCAAAACTTAACAAATACGACTTTGATTTTAATAACGAATTTCTTTCGGCAGTTGAAACAGGAATGCGTGAACAACTCTCAAAAGAAGATATTGTAAATAATTTTCTAAATGATAGGCAGAACTTTATTATAACTCTTGAAATATATTTTTTAAGGTATATGCAAGAACGTAAAATCTCTTTTGCAATAAGTGGTAGAATTTGGGGTAAAATTTTGGCGTTTTGGGCTGAAAATAATGACAAAAAAAGATGTAGTACTAATGATTATTTTCAAGTGAAAGTTGATGAATTAGAAAAGTACCTTACAAGATTATCAGGAGATATGTTTATTGATAATAAATCAGAGATGATTGCCGTACTCTGGGGAAGTGTATATGTATATGATTTCCTTAAAGAAATAGAAATTATAAAACAGTATACTTTTGATAACTTTATTGAGATAACAAGAATATTAAAAGGAAAAGTGATAGGGCAATGTACAAGTGATTTGTGGAATTCAAATTTTGTTCACTTGTGGGAGAAACCCGATAGTATTTCAACAATTGAATTCATTGAAGAAGAAAAAATATTTAAAAAAAGTATCCTTTTTACACCTCAGAAATTCACACGATTACAAAGCGAAATATCAAAAGAATTAGCGAATATAGGAGAATTCTCCACTCATATTATTGAAGGAGGAAAAACTGATGAAAACAAATATAACACATCTCTATTAGATGATTTCTTTGATACAAATAAAGGCAACAACACGCACAAAGTAAATAGAATACTTGAACCTATTAAGGTAGAGAAAAAGGTTGGAAGAAATGAACCTTGTCCATGTGGTAGTGGAAAGAAATATAAAAAATGTTGTATAAGATAAAAAAGCAGTTAATCGAGTAGACGGCTCTGACTGATACAGCCAGAGTGCGCCGCCTCTCACACCACCGTACATACGTGAGCATCTCCGTTCAGAACGTTACTCCTGTACATAAGGGACTTGCACCCTCTAGATTAATTAACTACATATCCGTAGTTAAAAGACACCCATACTGGGCATACACAAAGCATAAAACAATAAGGGTTAAGTGCCAAACCAAAAATGGGTACATCTCAACAAAGTCCGCCAAATTTAAAATTTGACGGTTAATAGAAGAATAACGATAAAATTGTAAATTTGGCAAAGTACTAACCTATAAAGTCCATGTTTTTTAACCGATCTACGATTCTTTATACTAACGTTGAAATGCATTGAAAGACGAAAAAACTGCAATGAAAAGCATTTTTAATGTCTTGTGATATCAGATTTTTTTTAAAGATATACAGGTAAACTTTTAGACTAAAAAAGCGGTTAACATTACGGTTAATACAAACAGTAATAGAGAGATAGATAGTCACTAATTTTAAAACACAAGTAACGTTTTTATTTGTTAATCGTCTACAATACAAACTACCTTTTATGACATTGAATTCAACAAAAAAAACAGCGAGAATTACAGGTGTATTATTTCTTATCGTAACTATTACACATATACTAGGAACAAGTATAATAGAAAACCTTGTTTATACACCAGATTACCTAACTAGCATAGCGGCAAATAAACCCATGTGGATTACGGCTTTATTAATTATGTTTGTATGCTGTGCAGGAATTATAGGTATTGCAATTGCCGTTTTTCCAATTTTAAGAAAATACCATTTAGGTGTTGCATTGAGTTATTTGGGATTTAGAATGGTAGAATCTATTTTATTTATAATTACTGAAATTAAAACATCTTCCTTACTCACACTAAGTGAACAATACAATAAGTCTGACATAACTTTAAAACCAATTTTCGAAACAATTGGAGCTACATTGCAAGAGTCTCGCACTTGGAGTTTTGAAATTGGAATGCTGTTTTTCTGTACTGCTGCATTTATGTTTTATTTTGCTTTTTATAAATCAAAGTTACTCCCTCGATTTTTATCTATTTGGGGGATTGTAGGAGCTATATTGGCATTTGTAGCTACCTTGTTTAGATTCTATGAAATAGAAATTCCGGGACTTGGAATTGTATTAAATCTTCCTATTGCAACTAATGAAATCTTCTTGTCGTTTTGGTTAATTTTTAAAGGATTTAATTTAACACCAAATACATCAAATAATTCAGCCTAACTTTGTTTTATGATCAGTTCAATTAACTGACACGGAAGAGGTTGATGGGATAAACACGTCGCCTACAAAACATAAGACCAATACAAGTTTGTTGTTTACATAAAAGCGCTATATATTTAACAAAGACCACCAACACGAAGTATCACCAAAGGTAATACGTTAAAGATGGTTTTAAAGAAACAAAATAAAACAAAATAAAAAGCTTTCGCTAATTGCAAGCTATAAAGTCCGTACTTAGAAATTTACATTGTACCTAGCTAGACGTAGTGCAACAAATAGAACATCCGTACCAACATTAAAATTGAAATAAATTGAGAATACTTAATATACATCAACGAACATTGAATCAACCAAAAAGTAAAGTAACGGAATTACTAAAAACGTTATCAACTAAAAACGATAGAATTTGGCCAAAAGAAAAATGGCCAGAAATGAAATTCAAAAACGGAATTCAAGTTGGAGCGAAAGGTGGACACGGACCCATAAGATACTCGGTAGAAAAATACAATCCGAATGAAATAATTCAATTTAGGTTTTCAAAACCAAATGGATTTAACGGAATTCATAAGTTCGAGATAAAGGAATTGGATAAAGAAAAGACAGAAATAAAGCACACAATTGATATGAATACTACTGGAAAAGGAACATTAATATGGACTTTTGCAATACGTTCCTTACACAACGCTTTAATTGAAGACGGATTTGACAAACTTGAAAACAATTTCTCGGAGAACCAAAAATCAACTCCTTGGAATATGTGGGTTAAATTTCTCAGAAAGCAGATTGCAAAACAAAGAAGAACGTAAAATAAACCATTTATATCGGTTATTTTAGATTTTAGTTGGTATTCTATCGGTCATTTCGGACTGTAATTGGCATAAGAAGCTAGCTTTAAACCAGCCACTAAAAGGAGCTAGTTAATTTATATAACACGCATATAATATTAAACAAAAAAGAATACAAATAATAGGATACGATTCTGAGAATAAAACAATGGGAGTCATATTGAGAAATCATACAACTTATTACCAGCAAATCATCTCATTACTAAAATAACAAATGAAACATGGGGAAATAAAGTCAAAGCCCAATCTGGCTATAAAAAAAACAATACTTAAATGTCATAAATGGAGATCTTTTTATGAAACTAGCTGAATTAAAAAATTAAAACCTATTAACATACACAAACACCTAAGCAACTAAATTTACGTAGATCCGTCGTGCGACCGTACTAATTTTATTGTATGGCGTTATTAATTACTATGTTCGCTGTTTCTTTTGCTATACCAATTGTAACTATTGAACCACTATTGAAATTTAAAAAATCTTTTTCGATTCCGTCACTAAATATAATTCCATTATTTGGCATAAATGACTCTATTGTTAAAGTACTATTCCGTATAATTCCTGCTGTCATTTCTGTTTGAGTTCTTATACTTTTAAAAGGTTCTCTTACAGCAAAAATGAGGTCTTTATCTTTTAGTTTTGGTTGTTTTAGGCTTCGGTTTTTCTCAAACATATTTGTAATCCCATAAGCCATATTAAAAATAGAACTCAACCAACCTGTTGATCCTGCAAGTGTTGAGACAATAATCCCGCTTGAAGAGTGTTGCTCCGTTTTGTTTTTGAATGATATTTTGTAGCGTGCTGAAACATGAGAAGAAGCTCCAATAAACAAATCATTAAAAGCAAGTAATCTTTGACCGTCATTTAATTTTGCTTCTGCAAAACTCATAATTCTAGAATTATATGTATTCATTAATACATTTTCAACTCCTTGAATAAAATTTGAAATATTAAAGGGCAATAATACCCCATCATATCTGTCTGTATCAGGGTTTACAGCAATAATTGGTAGATTGTCTGAATACTTGGCAGTATTAGCTACAAGTCCATCTTGCCCAATAACAACAATTATATTTTTTTTTGAAAAAAGATAAGAAGAAACATATTGTCTGTCTATCGTTTTATTCTTAATTACTTTAGATAGTTGAGTTTGCAAAGAATTTAATGAGTTTTTAAATATTTCATCTTCAATTTCATATTCCTTAAAATCCCCTCCTAGTCTTTCAATATAAAACTTAGCTTGTGCCTTTGTATTAAATCTTTCAATAAGAAATTCAAGACGGGTTTTATTCTTTACGATTATAGCATACTCGAAACTCATTAGTTCGTTTTTCTTTTGTCGTTGAGAATAGAATCCAATAAATCTGGACTAATATTTAAATTACCAATTTTTTCTGCATTGCCTGCTAATTCTCTAAATGCAAGTGATATGTTAAATCTTGGGTCAGAATTATTATTTAAAGCTGTTAAAATTTTCCAATCCATATCTCGATATGGTTTTAGAGTTGTTTCTAAAACATATCCTTTTGTTTCTGCCTCTTTTTTGTCGTTTTCTGTTTTTTGTTCAATAAGTGATTTACGTTGGTTTTCAACTGAAATATCAGCTTCCAATTGCATTTCCCTCAATTTTCTTTGGTTATCTGCCTTTTGAACATCAGATTCCATTTTCTTTTCGGCAATTTGCTTTTGTTTTTCTTCAACTGCAATTTCTGTATTCAGTTCTGATTCCTTAATTATTCGTTCTTGTTCAACTGCAAAATTTCGTCTTTCGTAAACAGCCAAGTCAGCTTCTTGTTGCAATTTTTCACGCGTTTCAGTTTCCAATGCTCTTGCCATTTCAGGAGTTGCTTGAATTGCAAGGATATTTGCCCCAAGAATCTCAATACCTAGCATTCCAATTGCAATAGAAGATTTTAGTCCTTCTGTAATGTTTTCATCGATTGCTTTTGCAGAACGAATAGCTTCTTTTAACTTTATACTGTGTATATATGCAGAAGTTGCAGTTTGTGCTTCATTGATAATTCTTTGATTTAATTTTTCAATGTCATTTTTCTTGTATTGTCCATTATCCTGAACCGTAAAATCTAAAATATCAGCTAGAGTTTTCGGATTATTTATTTTATAGCTAATTTGTCCTTGAATTGTTACCGTTTGATAGTCATTTGTAGATTCATTAAAAACAAAAGGCAGGTCATTACTTCCCATTGGAATTGCTGCTATTGAACTATTAGGTGCAAAATAGAAAAAAGAAAGCCCTCTTCCTTCACGTTTTATATTCCCGTTTTTAAAATGAAGAACATAAGTCATTGAGTCAAATTTTATGTGTTTTATTCCAAACATGTTTTTTCAGTATTATAGTTGTTACACCAAATACATTTCCAAGTGACAGTTTATAAATGGAATTATTTTTTGTTTTAGATAGGCAAAAAATGAATGGATAGCCTTAGCTATCGTTCTGTTTCTCAACAATGCTAGAACGTAAAACAAACCATTTACAGAGTCATTTTGGATTGTAATTGGCATTATTAAAACTTAGGTTTGATGCCATACAACATAGCGCTACACGCTGTTCGTAATTTTAAATAATATGCTTTATCTATTCAATTTTAAATCCCTATATCCGTTATACAGCATCCTTCAAATATACAAAACAAGCCCGTTACGCAATCTAACCTTTCAATTATTTTTTTGTAAAATTTCCAATCATTATCCTCTCTGTTTTAGAACCTATACAATTACACATATTCTTATCCTAAACATGCGGTTTTAAAAGTCTAAAATCAGGTAGTTTTTACGGAGAAAATCAACAAGGATTAAGAAGTTTTCAGGTATTTATTAGCTGATTACAATTATTATTGGGACATGTTTAGACACCTAAAGAAAATAACACAGTGCACTCTACAGTTAAATTTTAGTTATAAATTTTAAAATCACAGTACTAAAACACTCCTGTATTGTGTTTTGGATTATGTTGGTAATAACATCAACTAAATTTCCAAGTGACAATTTAGAAATGGAATTATTTTTTATTTTAGCTAGGTAAAAAAATCTAAGGATAGCCTTCTATCGTTCTGTTTTTTAACAACGCTAGAACGTAAAACAAACTATTTATATCGATCGTTTAGGATTTAAATTACAAGTCCCCTACTAACATCTTTTTGAGCCAGCATCGACTACCGTATTTTCATGCTTGGCGCTACCATTACACGAACGCTCCTCTGTTTACATTCAATATTACTTTAATAAGGTTACATATATTTCTTAGTTATATAAGAAGAGGTCATGACTGCGAGTAATGCTCCATAATTTAGATTAAATCTCACCTCATCTCCTACCTTTAATTCTTTGTTTTCACAATCAATGATAACATGATCACTGGTTGCTCCAAGAATTTCAATATCTAATATAGGAGTCATTCCTGAGACTAAAACATCTTGCAATCCAATACCTAATATTGCTCTTCTAATTAAACCTCGATTTTTAAATTTCGGTATATTTCCAAATGCATCTTTATGAATCGTTCCGTAAGGTACAGATGGTTTTATTTTTGATTCGATAACCTCTGTAACTAGTATAAATGCGTCTGTAAACAACTCAGGAATAGGTTTACTGCACAGTGTTTCGCAACCCATAAATACAGATTCTCCTATTCGTAAATTATTGATTTCCCCAACATCCTTGGTAGACATAAACCAATTGTAATTAGCTGAATTGCCACCGGAGACTACTTCTAATCTAAGGTTAAATTTCTCTCGGATATCTTTGACAATTAAAGATAATTGTTCCATTTTTTCATCATTAGGCTCGACTCCTCCAAAACAAGTTAAATTTGTTCCAATACCTATGATTTCAATCCCTTGCATTGCTATTATTTCCTTAACGGCATCTTCTATATCCGACGGCATTATTCCTTCCCTTAAATCACCAAGTTCAACCATCAATATAATTTTATGTATCCTATTATATTTTCTGGCATATTTAGATAATTCTTTGATCACAGTAATTTCAGAATTGAGACTAATGTCTACATACTTTACTACTAATTCCGTTTGACTTAATGGAGGCGTTCTTAATAAAACTAATTGAGAATGTATTTTAGCATTATATATTTTTATAAGATTAGTTATTCTTGAATCGGCAAGTGTTTTTATTCCACTTTCTATTAAAACTTTGGATATTTCAATAGCTCCACTAACTACTTTTGTGCTACACATTATATCGATTCCTTTTGAACGGTAAAGGTTCTTTAAAACGCTTGCATTATGTGCAATTTTATCAAGGTTAATTTCTATTCTTGGGGTAATCATATAACACAGCCTTCTTTTTGAAGTGTTGGAAATACCTCAACTATTTTTTCAACCAATTTATCGGTTCCATATTTTAAAACATCCGTAGTTGGTAATGCATATTTACTTTCATATGCTACTATAGTATTTTCAAGTTCTTGGTCTGTCATATCTTCATGATTAAGTGTAATGGCAATTACTTTTGATTTTGAAAACAATTCATTCAGCTTAATTTCACTTTCTAATGTTGGCATTGGGTTGTTAGGATAATCACAGTGATATTTTCTTTTGGGTGGATGTTGCATAATAATAGCATTAGGCATTGCCCCTCTAAGAATTGCACTTGACGATGTAAACGCTGGATGACTCAATGCTCCCTGACCTTCAACTATAATTATATCTGGCTGTTCTGTAGCAACTGCATTTAAAATTGCATTTTCAACTTCTCCCGTGGCAAAACCAGAAGTTAGAACATCTAAAGCAATACCATATTTTGCACCTTGGAGTAATCCTGTTTGTCCAGTAGTAACAAAAACTGTTTTTAAACCTTGTTTTTTCAAAGATTCAACTAGTAATCGGGCAGTTGTTCTTTTCCCTACGGCACAATCTGTTCCTGCTACAACTATTACTGGGGTTTTGATTTCTGAAATACGTCCCGTAAATATATGGAGCTTATCTCTTGGTGGAGCTTTCCTAATATCATAAATTCGGACACCATATTCAGTTGCTTTTTGAATAAATTCATCGTCTTCAGTAAAATATTCTGGAAGACCATTTATAATATTCATCTTATTTTTAATAGCACTTACAATTATCTGTCTTTGTTCTTTATTAAGATATGATGTTAGAGGTGCAATACCATAAATAAAATTTTCAGGAGCATCCTTCAACGTATTTAAAGCAGCTTCAATACTTTTAAATATTGGAATATGGTTCTTAATTCCATCAAGATACTCACCTGCATCCAATCCTGCTTTTGTACTATCTATAATGCCAACAATATCATACTTTTCAGAATATCTAGCTAAACCATTAGCTACTTTTCCATCTATCTTTCCAAACTCATTTTCACTATAAACTAAAGATTTTTCTCTCATTTTTTACTTTTATATTTTAATTTAATTAATGTCAATTACAAACCAACTAACGTTGAATTATTTCGCACATAACACAATGGTTAATAACAACAACTGAAGGGACCTATTGATATTCGCTGATGTTAGGAATCAGTACCTTGATTTTATTATTCATTCTAATCTATATCTAAACATATATATTTAAAAAGAACTATAACACTAGAAAAGAACCAATTAATCGAAGGTCAGCTCATTACAACATCTAATTCTATTTGATCTTTATTCAGAAATAAACGCAATCTAATTCAGACAGAGAAAAAAGACCTTTCATACAGATTATCAATAATTAACTTGATTCTGCGAAAAATAATTCAATCCATTACAATCAGTATAAACACTGCAAATTTATCCGCAACAGCTCCTTAGTTTTGTTACGAAATTTAATTTCTTTTCTTGTATTATGTTATTATATCCGAACGGATATTTGTATGATTAGTAGAGTAGTAAAAGTACTACCTTTTTAGTTAAATACTAAACTTAATTTTAAAAATTTAACTTTAGTTTCGCCACAAAAAACAGTTAACATAGCGTGCCTAGATCTAATAAAATTTCTTGTGATTAAAAGCCCTAATACAGAAATAGTTGCCCTTTATATTATAAATTTCAGATTCGTTTAATATTTCTTGATGTATCTATCTCGTATCTAATGTTCTCAAAATATATTTTAAAGAAACATGCAGTCTTATCTGTTTTTTTTGTAAAAGTCCTTTAAATATACAAAACAACAATATTACGTACACGAACCTTTTAGACCAATTACAATCCAAAATAATCGATATAAATAGCTTATTTCTAAAACGTCACTAGGAAATGTATTTGGTATTACCTACAGTTACATTAAAAAAAGCGAAAACAATCGTAATTATTTTCGCTATTTATCATTTCAATAAGATGTAAAAACTTAAAAAGCTACACTTAAAACATAGCTGTTTTAATTCGTTTTCTACAATGCACCCCTTTAAGGATTTACCGAAATCTTCTTTTTTATCTTAACTTTAATAGTTTGCGTGGTGATTATTCCTCCTGTCACCCCTCCAATTATAAGATCTACAAGATTATACCGCGTAATTACCATACAATTACCATCCCCTGGAGTATTCACATTTGTTCTTCCTAAAGGTAGAATCCCCCAAAAAAGCCAAATCTGCTTCCCTTTAGAGTATTTGTGATTAACACCTTCCATTTCCATATATTTACCAACACTCGTTTTGGTAGTCATACAAGAAGACATTAATACAGAAAATAGAATTACTAGTACAAATAGGTTTGTATTAATTTTCATTTTAATAATTATTAGATTATTGTTTTAAATTTTTTATCATGATATCAGATCGATAAAATAACCAGTCCTTTTTCTTTTATCATCTTCATACCTTGATTTTAGAGACCACAAACATACAAAACTGACACGTATCGCATACTAACATTATTGTCTTTTTTTATTAAAAACATTAGGGAATAACTCTTGTTTATTAAAACCCCAAGAACAGCAATAGTTCTTATCCTAAACGTGGTTTCTCCAAAGTTTAAAGGCACGTGTTTTTTACGAGGAAAATCTAAGTGGATTTAGAAATTTTTAGGTATTTATGAGCTGATTACAATTATTTTTGGGACATGTTTAGATGCATAAAGGAAATGAATTGAATTTTTATCAAAGTAAAAACACCGCTTATTTAAGACAGATATTTTTGGAAACAGTATAAACACAGAAACATTTACATTCACTATATCTCAAAGCAAATTATATTGGTTCCAGCAATAAATATAAATTAAGGAGGATTCACTCCTACGTTCTTTCGCTATTAAAAGAACATACGAATATTGCACCGATCCTTTCAGCAGATGCACCAATTTTAAATCATTTCTTTAGTGCTGCCTATCAAAGGGTACACAGCACTTATTCTTGTAAAACATATGTGGCTTATCTTGAAAACAGCATCTATTTACCGCAGCTTTAAATACTGATTATTGCACAGTTCAAACGTTTATAAATAGTAGCGCATTGTTTTAATCAGTTACAAACTCACAAACGATAGATTAACCAGTAACCACTTAGTAATTACAAGAATTATTGTGAAAAATCACCTTTATTAATTGTTTTACGCACTACAATCACTTGACACCCTATCCAATATTGTTAAATACCATTTTTTATTTACTAAAGTCAAATAGAAAATAAGCTCCCCTTTCTCATTATCTGATAATACAATTCTTCTGCTGTACTTTTCTAATTGTTTAAAAGCATTAATTTCAACATCTGAAATGCCTTTTTCTCCAGCATAATTTTTTAAATTAATTGCTGTTCTTGAGAGTAAATCGCTTCTTTTTGTTGTATCACAATAAAGTCCATTCTTACTCCAATTCATTGTTCCGCAATCAAATGTTGGAAGACTTTCAAAAACTAATTTAAAAGATGTTTGAAAAGAACTATACGGTAAATAACTAGGTATTGGGTTTGTGAAATCTATGTTGTTTATTTTGATATACCTGTCCATTGAACCTGGTCTAAAAAGAATAATTAAGCCTTTGTCTCTTAAAATTAACTTATTCAACGCGATTTCGTCATTTTCTTCAAATGCTTTAATAACTTTAAAGATGGTTTTTTCAAGTCCATTATTAGTAGTTTTAAGTGCTGTTTTCTGAAATGAAAACAACATTCCAGCGATAACAAATAATGGAATTAAAAATAGATGTTTTACTTTATTCATGAGTTTTTTTTATTCAAAGACCAAATTAATAGGCTTGGTGGGTTAATTAAATATAGTGGATTCTTGACCCAAGAATCAACAGTTTCGCCCCAAGTGTACGAGCTATGCTTTTGAAAGACTATTTTCTATTTCGATAGCCTAGGAGAAGCAAGCCCCTCAATAAGGATTTAACACCAATTACAATCCAAAACAACCGATATAAATAGTTTGTTTTACGTTCTCGTCTTGTTAAAAAGCAGAACGATAGAAGGCGCTATCACATTGATAAAAAATCCGTGTGATCGGGGAATGAATGTTGTCTTATTCATAAATCACATTGTCTAATTTCACTTCTTTAATATTTTTTAAACAACCTTTTAAGGAACTTAAATCACCTTTTAAATCATACCTTTTTCCATTTACTTTAACAATTACGCCTATTTTATCTAGGTTCCCAAGCTTCCTTATTTCATAAATTTCGTACGTGGCATTTTTATTTTCAAAGATTAGTCTATCTTCTTTTTTGTTGATTTTAAAATCGGGGTTCTTATAAACTGATTCTATTGGATACGAAAACTCAACTGTTTGGTCAGACGCCATAAAAGTATAATTAAGTATCCTGTTGTTGATATTAAATACACTAACTTTCTTTTGGTTCTTAACAAGTTTAAATGAAAATAATTCTGTAATACCTTCTTGCTGCAGGTCAATTGTTTTTTCTGTTTTTATACGCTTCTTATTCCCCTCCCACTCCGTTATGGTTCTAGTCAGAAAAGGAAAATCATAAGCTTCTTCAATAACTAAAACAGGTGTAGGAATGTTGTCAATCACTTTAAATTCTGAAAACTGATGCCAACAACATCCACTTTTCGTCATGGTATGAATCGTCTTTGTATCAGTATCTATTTGAAACATCCCACAGTATTGTTGAGCCAATTGAGTGAATGCAGGACTGTGCTTTAAACCATCTCCATTTTCAAGATATATTTGAAAAGAGGGCCCGTGATAACAACTGTATTGCCCATCCATTATCGCTAAATCCTTTTTACCATCAAAATTGAAATCCTCATAGATTAATACACTCTGCTCCCCGTATGGTAATTCTAAAACATTGGTCTTAACAGCTCCTTTTTTGTCTAGTTCAAAGATCAATTCATCAGCGTTAATTTCTATAATTTGTTTGTTCGTATTCGTTTTAATAATTGAAATTTTTCCTTTCTTAAAAACTTCATTTTCAAAGCCTTCTTCAATAGTTAAAATTCCCATATACTTTTCGGAGAATCCTTTAATTTTATATTCAGTCTGACCAAATACATTGGTAGAAATAAATCCATTTAAAAGGAATAAAAATAATTTCATTTTTTGCATTTTTATTTTTTCTTACAACTTTTTTTAAAGAAATTGCAAGATGGTTTAAGCATAACAACCTATTTACTAGAACTATACATCAACTAAAACCTAAAACAACCGATATAAATAGTTTATTTTTAAACCCTCACTTGGAAATTTAATTGGTATAACAAAAAATAATTCCATTTCTAAACCTACACTTAAAAATGTTTTTGCTAGTAGACAAATATACTGCTTTTATGCTTGTTTTTATTGTAAACATAAGAATCTAGCAAGATACGTAAACAGTCGTCCTTTAATAAAACCAACAGCTTCACTACAAAGGCACGAGGCATGCTTTAGAAATACTATTTTCTATCTTGAGACATCGCCTAGGGAAACTATAATTACAACCCAAAACGACCGATATAAATAGTTTATTTTACGCTCTAGCGTTGTTAAAGAACAGAACTACAGCTAAGGCTATACTTAGATTTTTGCCTAGCTAAAAAAAACTCAGTATCAAGTACTATTTATACGCAATTTGGTCAATCTTAATACACAATTGACTCAAATACACATCACTAGAGTATAAAACAGTAGGACTCGCGTTTTTCTTATGCGTTATCTAACACATAAGAACATCCAATTTAGCGCTATAAAAACAGTCGCTTAAACTTGGGTGGATGTTTTTAAGGAGACATTGATGTATGGCAGTAAATACAAGTCTATTTTTAGTACTTAAAACGCCTTCACTACCGAAGCAAAAAAATCCTTAAGATGTTTGGTTCCATATATAGGTGCGACATTATCAAACGCCATAAGTGTCAGAAAAAACTCTATGGGACCATAGGTCTTTGAAGAAGTACATGTGCGAACCATCCAAATAATAAACCTTCGAATCCAATTGGGAAGGTGGACGATTCTAATTTCCTTATCGCAGGCTTTAAGTGCCAATACAGCCAATTCATTTTGACTTAATATATCTGGACCACCTACAATTACTTCGGAAGTATTCGTAGCTATCGAATCTACACATAATTCTGCCAAGTCAGCTCCAGCAATTGGGTTTAATTTAAAATTACCATGTCCAAACAAATACACGGTACCTTTCTTAGCCATATCTAAAAAGTCCTTCATATCTGAAAAAAAACCATTCGGACGCATCACTGTATGATGTAATCCAGATAATTTTAAGACATCCACAAACTGCTCTTTTGCTTCAAATATTTTAAGGTGACGGAGTTTATCTCCCCCTATTGCAGAAACATATAAGAAGGAGTCTACTCCATATTTTTTTGCTTCGTATAGAAGGTTGATATTCCCTTGATAATCCACATCCATATACGTCAATCCATCTTTTTGTCTTGTGATTCCAATACTTGAAAAAACCCAATCAATATTTTTGCAAATCCCCTTCAATGTTTCCGCTTGTGTTATTTCACCCACAAAAAAATCTGTGACACCTTTAAACAATGCTTTCTGACTTTCTTTTCGAATCAAAACCCGTACGCAATGCTTTCTTTTTACAAGTTCTTTTACCAAATACTGTCCTAAATACCCTGTTGCGCCTGCAACTAAAACGTTCTTAGCTTCCATCGTTTATTTTTATTACAAATTTAGAGCATCAATCTTGTTTCCTTCTTGACAATCGTCAAGAACGATTTTTCTTATAAACACGTGCCTTAATTCGGCTCAGGGTTTCTGGAGACACTCCTAAAAAAGAGGCGATATATTGCTGTGGAACACGTTGAAATAAATCCCCCTGCGTCTGTAACAAATCTACATAGCGCTGTTCTGCTGATTTAGTCACAAAAGATGCAATTACTTTTTGACAAGTTATCAATTCGTTTTCCGTAGCAATTCTAGCAATCACCTCAAATTTAGGAATTACGCTTAATAATAATTCGATGTTTTTTTTTGTAAATACATATAGTTCCGTTTCTTCTACTGCTTGGTAGTTTTCAATTGCAGGGATATTATAGGTGTAACTTTCACCTGCACAAATAAACTGCCCTTCTGTATAAAAGAATGCTGTTTTGTCGTTACCATCTACATTGTAAAAAAGCCTTACGCAACCTTGTGTCACAAAATAGATGTCCTTATATATTTTTCCTTCCGTAAATATAATTTCATTTTTAGAATATCTTTTTTTCTCAACAGCTGTTGTGAGTGCAAATATTTCTGCTTCGTTTAAAGAAATATAAGCCTTGATATTTTTGAGTAGTTTATCCATTTTAGTAAAAAATATTGATTTCACTGATATTTGTACGCAGTACCAGAAGAGCAATCACTATTATGAGCCCTTTCCAATGCATCGTCATATATTCAATTTCTAGTTGTTTTATAAATTGTTACATCAAAACCGTTAAAAAGCACACCATTTCTCGTATAATAGATATTCCCACTAGAATTATAACATCAATTAAAATCCAAATCACAGATATAAATAGTTTGTTTTACGTCCTATCGTTGTTAAAAAACAGAACTACAGCTAACTATCCTTAGATTTTCCGTCTAGCTAAAATAATTACATATCTAAACCATCACTTGGAAATATTTTTTGTGTAAGTCATTCTTTATAGGGAAGTATACCTGAAATACAGTGCCATTTTATAAGGTTTTTCCGTTGTAAATTTAAAATAAAAACGCACAACATGTAACATATTACTACTATTTAACAGCTATTTCTTATTGCATATTATTCGTAAAAGTGGATTTAAAACCAGGTACTCACCTAGGTTTTTAAGCTAATTATTTTTAGTTTTACCCCTGGTAATAATGAACACGAAAATGAGTGCATTTTTTACTTAAACTCAGAACGAATCTATAGAACCAAGCTTCCCAAAGGCATACCTTATGAAAGAAACAAACATACTACATTATATAAAAGACGTATTAGAAAATATGCCTACTGGTTGGTTGCACACCACTACCCATCGATTAGACATTTATAATGAAAAACTTGCAAAAACGCAATTCTTAGACCAGCTTGAAACCTTATTTAAGAACAACAACGCAACGGCATCAGCACTCCTTGAATTACCGACCGCCTATGATTATATTAGGTTAGGGCATCCATTATCTTGCATTTTAGAATGGGGGATTGCGCAGCTACAGCACCTGAATCCAGCCCTTGTAATTAGTTTTTCTTCAAAGACCATTCCTCTGATGGCAATTCTAAGAAAAAATGCATTAGATCATAAAAACACACAAATCCTTTACACTGGAACATTGCCCAATGGTTTTGATGCGGAAATATTGAGAAATATTTATGGCTATAAATTTGACCTAAAAAAAATAGAGAAAACCACGGCTATTTCTGATTTTAACGGAACAAATATTTTGATTTCAGAACACAATGAGATTTGTAATTTTGACCTACAGCCAAATATTGACTTTTTTATAAATACACATACTCAATTTGGAAGTGTTTTACTCATAAACGGAACAAAAAACAACAATTATATCTCAGAAATTCAGCATGTACGAAGAAGAGAATCTATCGCCATGACCCCCGACAATGCGCTTGCTGTACTACACCTTCTCTTAAATAACACTTCGTTTAAACCTAAAAAAAGTAATTTTGAATCCGATAAAACAACTGTTTTAAATGAAATAAAAACCATTACAGACAGCAATACACCTCCTCTAGTTGCCTCTAGCGGTCTCTCTATTCAATATGCTATTTTGATGGGACTTGTTCACAATGCCCGAGAGAAACACCAAGGAAAAGCAATCAAAATTATTGTTCCTCCAAATTGTTATGGAGGCACCAATGATCAAGCAAGACGTGTTGCTGCTTGTATCGACAATGTAGAAGTAGTAGATTTACCTGTAGATGGAGGCAACGATATGGTTCAAAGTATTGACATTGTCTTGGCTAAAATTGCAATCGAAGATGCAGTGCCTTATATCATCGCAGAAATCCCTACAAATCCTAGAGTTGAAGTACCTGATCTTAGTCTATTAAAAGAAGTATTACATAAAGTACGTACAACTGCAACTGGAAAAACAGCCATCGACCCCGTGTTTATTTTAGACCAAACATTTTGTCCGAATGTCCATTTCTTAGGGGAAAACGAAATTCTAGCCAGTGTGCGCACTATTTCATTTGCTAGCGGCTCAAAATTCCCAAGTGGAGGACGCTGTATTGCGGGCTACTGTACTGCCAATAAAAAAGCAGCAGCTTTGATGGAAAAAATTGCAGTACATCTAAGTATTTGTGATAACGAAGCGACACCTATGCAGTATAAAATCTTAGCAGAGCAATTGCCTACAATGAATCAAAGAATAAAAGATGCTTACAAAAACACCCGTGAATTTGTAAACTTTATCCAAGACACCTTACCTACGGCAAACATAAATTTTGTTTCAGAAGCATTGGCAGCACAAGGATTTACTCCTTCTGTGTTTTCTTTAGATCTTCCTACAAAAGGAAAAACAGCAGCAGAAAAAGAAGCGTACAAAAGAGCTTTAAATCATAAGTTAATCCAATTAATGATTACCGAAATCCCAAACGAAAGCAAGTACTGCGTGAGCTATGGACAATTAAAAGGGTGTTACTGGACAATTCCTGCAACCTCTACACAAGGAACCACCAAGGAAGATGATAAGGATTATATTGCACGTGTAGCATTATCTCCTAACATGGATCTTGAACTCCATAAAAAAGTGTTTTTACAATTTGTTGCAGAAATTTAAAACGAACGGGAGACCGCTGTATCTCCCTGTTTTTTTTAACGTTATAATACCAATTACAATCCAAAATAACAGCCTCTACTTCTATACATCTAATTCTAAACAATCAATAAGCGTTTTCATTCCTATTAAAACAATCCCTCTTAACTCTCCATTCATGCGCTTAAAACCATTTTGCGTAGTTGCCATAACTAAAACCCCTGTAAATAAACTTTTAGATCTAAGATTTGATAGGTACTTTTTATTGATTTTTATTTTGTTTTTATCATTCTCTTCTCCTGAAAAATAGTTGAGAAATTGTAAGTTTTTAGACTGACATATCTCAAACTCAAAGGAATTTAACTGTTTCTTATTTGTTTTTTTTAATCTCTCAAAATACAAATAAATTACAAAAATAATTTTCATTATATCATTTAACGCCTCTTCTTCAACATCAAATTTATAGCCTATTAACAAGGACATCATAAATGGTTGATTCTTTAGCATTCTTTCTGATATATCCGTAGACTCACGCATCCCTATATTCTCTACCTTTTTTATCAAAGCTCCAATAATAATACCAATTACAATCCAAAATAACCGATATAAATAGTTTATTTTACGTTCTAGCGTTGTTGAAAAATAGAACGATAGCTAAGGCTATCCTTAGATTTTCCGCCTAGCTAGAACAAAAAATAATTCTATTTCTAAACCGTCACTTGGAAATGTAGTTGAAATAAGAGATTCATCAATATCTTTTTGAGTGATTTTCATTCTAATTTCGTTCGTTTTTTAATTTTTTATACAATCGTATCAATCCCGTAAAAATGTATTTCTACCACCTTAAGCCTCTCAACTAAAGGCAACAACATTATAAATACAGGAAATATTTTATTTATTTAATCCTGAATAAACTCAGTGAATTATATTTTTTATCGAAACTAACATCAGAATTTATCTTCTTTTTTTGTTTATGATTTTAAGCCCCAATAATAGTAATAAGATCAAAATGACAACAAAAAAAGCACTCGTAGAAACACTTTTCAGTACAGAGAAACAGCTCGTTGTTTCTACCGTGATCGCTGTCAAATTAGGATACCTTGTCAACATAAAGATAATTCCAAAATTTTCCAAATAATCTGCAATCCCAGAAAATATTGGGAGCAGACATACATATGCTAATGGCGTATGTAATGAATTTAGTTTTTTTAGAAAATACGCTATTATCAAACAATACGTAAGTCCAAAAAACAATGGGTATATCATATCTACAGGCAATTGGTTTGTAAGATAATTTTGCTGCCCAATTTCACCAAGCTCATTAAATAATTTGTTCACATAGTTCAAGTCATATCCAGTAGGCATCAAATCCAATAATTTCATTCCCTTAGAAAACCCCATTGTTTTGGGAATTGTTACAGTTAGCATAACCAGCAATACAATATTGGTTACTAAAAAAAGTCCTAAAATCTTTTTACCTGAATTTGATCCGTTTATAAATTTAATAAGTCGTTTCATGCTTTATAAAATAAGTACGTATTCCTCTTATGTACAGAAAAGTAACGGTACAGAGCAGTGCGTGATGCTATTTAAAAATTATATATCTCTACAATATCTTTCAAATATATAAAAGTTAGGGCTACCTCACACGCATAATTTATTTTTTCTCATGCATTCTAAAAAGTGTTATTTTTTAAATACCCGTTGAATAATGTCATACGTACGTTTATACCACACAATCCAAAATAACCGATATAAATAGCTTGTTTTAGGTTCTAGCTAGAACAAAAAATAATTCTATTTCTAAACCGTTACTTGGAAATGTGTTTGGTATTATTTTTAAAAGTAAAGAAGCTGCTTTCTACAATGGTATATAGTTATAAAAAAAATAGAGGGCGTTTGGTCAACAACCAAACACCCTCTATTTTACACAAATTACAATCCAAAATAACGGTTTAGAAAAGTATTTGTATTAGATAAAAAAACACGTTTTTTTTACTTCAACTTTTTCAATAAAAGTGTTGCCACTAACTCAGAAGACGCAGGATTTTGCCCTGTAATTAACAGCCCATCTTCAACAGCATAAGGGTTCCAATCTGCTTTCTTAGAATAAATCCCTCCATTACTTTTCAGCATATCTTCTACCAAAAACGGTACAACATCGGTTAATTGAACTGCTTTTTCTTCACTATTTGTAAATCCAGTTACTTTTTTCCCATTTACTAAAGGAGTTCCATCAGCATTTTTTGTATGTTTAAAAATAGCAGGAGCATGGCACACAGCAGCAACAGGTTTATTATTTCTATAAAAAGCCTCTATCAATGCAATGGAATACTTATCTTCTGCTAAATCCCATAAAGGACCATGTCCTCCAGGATAAAATACGGCATCAAAATCAGATTGATTTACAGTTTCTAATTTTACAGTTTTTGACAATGCCTCTTTGGTTTCCTTATCTATATTAAACCTAATAGTTGCAGGCGTTTGAAAATCTGGAGAGGTGCTTTTGGATCTATCGGTGGTTGCCCACCTTTTGGAGATGCCAAGGTTATTTCTACACCTTTATCTTTCAATAAATAGTACGGCGCAGCAAACTCCTCTATCCAAAACCCTGTTTTTAGTCCTGTATTCCCTAAATCTTCGTGACTCGTCAAGACAAATAATACTTTTTTAATAGAAGCACTATTTTCTGTAGAAGTACTTAATTTCTGTTCCTTAGTATTGCTTTCTTTTGTCTTCTTAGCACAAGAAGAAAACAAAGAAATCGCAATGAGCATTATTGTTATTTTTTTCATATGAAATCATTTTATTTTATAGTGACAAAATTACAAGGAAAAGAACTCTTAAAAATTGATGCATGGTAATTTAATTGATGCAATAAACTCACTCCTGCGTTAATTCTTTTCTTATCCTACTTAAACTTTCTGTAGTGATTCCAAGATAAGAAGCAATGTGATAATTTTTTACACGCTGTTCAATATCTGGATACATACGTCTAAAGGATACATATCTTTCTTTGGCTGATTCTGATAAACTGGCTAATATTCTTATTTGAAAACTGGCAAAAGCACCTTCCATTTTTTTTCTAAAAAATGTTTCTAATGATGGAATTTCAAGAAACAATTCCTCCATGTCTTTTTTTGATATTTTATAAAGCATTGCGTCTTGAATAATTTCAATATTCATGATCGCTTTACTTGAAGTAAAGAAAGCTGTATAGTCACTTATCCACCAATCGTTCACAGCAAACTGTAATGTGTGTTCTTTACCAGATTTGTCAATAAAAAACGTTCGTAAGCATCCATTGTAAACATAGAATTGATACAAAACCCTCTCTGATGCTTTTAATAGCGTAGTTCCTTTTTTAAGCAGTACTTTTTCTAACTTACTTTCTATAAGTATTGCTTCTTCTGATGAAAAAGAAATGCCTTTAAAAATTTCTGATACTATTGAATTATCGGTCTTCATTTAAATTACTATCAATAGGTTATATTATGATGAGTGATGTATTTTACGCATCCAATATAGCAAAAAACAAATCAAGTAAAAGTTTTACATAAAAAAACTAACGATACCTATCGCTAGATTTCTTTAAACACAGAAGAACAAAACATACCTTATTCACATCGGCTATTTGAATATTTTTTTGGTATAGTCACTGTTCTTTACTGGAAATGATGTTATACCAATTTCTAAACCGTCACTTGAAAAAATATTTGGTACTACAACAACAAAGTAGTTGTAGTACCAAATTGATGTAATTTAGTTGTATTTTTTCTCAGAAATCACAGTGTCATTTTTATATTCAATTTCTTTAGAAATTTTTCCGTTTAGCTTGAAATATTTCCACACACCTGTTTTTTCATCATTCTTATACATGCCTTGACTAGCTACTTTTGCTGCATCATTATAGGTTTTGGAAATTCCATTTTTTCTTCCGTTCGCATATGTAACGGTTTTTCTCAACATATTATCATCATTAAAATATTTCCATTCACCTGATTTATAGCCTAGTTTATAGTAACCTTCAAGTATAAGATCACCTGTTTCAGAATATTTTTTAAAGAGACCATCTTTATAACCATCTTTAGAATTGACCGTTCTTTTTTTATTTCCATTATTATAAAAACTATTTTCAGTTTTCAAATAACCAGCAACAAATTCTTTTTCACTAACTAATAGACCTGAGGAATTATAGTATTTACATGTCCCCTGTAACTTATCATCTTTAAATAACTCTAATGATGCTATTTTATGATTGTTATAGAATTCTTTTTTACTGTAATCTTTTGCATTGCTGAATTCAAGTCACAAACGCAACTTTTAGTTAAATAATAATTGTTCCATTACAAATATAGGGTTTTGATATTTATGTCTCTTCCTAGGTCTGTTATTTAATTTTGTTTCTACCTCTTTGATTCTTTGATCTGTTAGGTTTGTAAAGTCACTTCCTTTGGCAAAATATTGTCTAATCAAACCATTTAAATTTTCGTTAGATCCTCTTTCCCAAGAGTGATATGGATGCGCAAAAAAGTAATCAATACATAAATTTTCTGCAACCTGCTCATGGCCTGCAAATTCTTTTCCATTATCAGCTGTTATAGTATGTAGATAAGGCTTCCAGTCTTCTAATATTTCATTGATAGCTTTAGTGACAACAACTGCTTCTTTAGAGCTTACTTTTTTCATTTTAAGCATTCCAGAAGCTCTATCATTTACGGTAAGTATGGCTTGATTATGGTTTTTACCTATGATTAAATCGACCTCTAAATCTCCAAATCGATTTCTTTGTTCAACAACTTCAGGGCGTTGTTCTATACTAATACGATTCTTTATAACCCCTCTAGAATCCTTTGATGAGCCACGTTTTCTATATCTCCTTCCCTGTCTGCGAAGGTGTGTATGTAAATCACCATCATTCCTCTTGTCTTCCCTAATATGCTGATATATACGCTCAATAGACACCGTTTCTTTACCTTGTTTTTTTAGGACACCAACTACTTGCTCAGGACTATAATCGTCTCGCAATAACAACTCTATTGCTTGTTGAATATCTTCTGTAAAGCGTTTTCTTTTAGGCTTTTCTTTATGACGTTTAGCATACTTTTTTTGGGCTAATTCATGCTTGTAAACTCCATTTCTTTTGTCTGAATTACGCTTAATCTCTTTGCTAATAACAGACTTGTCTTTTCCTATAGCAGCTGCTATCTCAACCTGTTTATAACCTTGTTTTAACATGCAACAAATTGTGTATCTTTGCGCTTGGGTGATGTGTTTCATACAACTTCTTTTTTCGAGATTTGAGACCGTAAGATACATATCCATCAAGACAAGAAAGGTAGGTTTTCCTACTTTTCTGTTTTGAAAATATAACCATCATAGAATCAAATCGAAAAGTTGCGTTTATTAGTTGAATTTAAGATTGGTATATATTTTTTCCCAAATTAAACGTCCATCTTCTGTTTGTTGGCTCCATACTCCAGTAGGATCATTATTTTTATAATAGCAGGTTTCTATTAATTTTGTCCCCGTATTTGCTGCAAACAAATTAGCTACCCATTTACCTACTTTTAAACCCTGCTTATAAACCTCTATCCTTTTAAGCGTTCCTTTTTTACTATAGCTTTTCCATTCACCATCTTTTAAGCCATTTTTATAGTTAAAATCATCACTAATTTCACCATTTGAATAGTAAGAAGTACTTTTCCCATTCGCCTTCCCATTTTTATTAAAAAAAATTACTTGTTCGTAAGCGTACGGTAAAGTACACCCTTGATTATTTATCAACAGGCTTCCAATTTTGAGGCAGTAACTCCGAAAGTTTATTAGCCTTATGTTCTGGTAATCTATTAAGGACATCACATAGCCACGTATGTGGGTTTACGTTATTCTTTTTGCAAGTAGCAAAAAAGCTATAAAATAGAGCTATGTTTTGTGCGGACTCATGACTGCCAGCAAAGAGATAATTTTTTCTGCCAATAGCTAAAGGTCTTATGGCATTTTCTATATTATTGTTGTCTATTTCAAACCTGCCATCATCGATGTATAGTTTTAGGTTTTGCCATATTTTAAGAGTATAAGCAATTGCTTTTCCTATGGCACTTTTAGGCAGTACGTTTTTTCGCTCTTTTGTAAGATAAATTTCTATTCCGTCTAAAACAGGTGATGCATGTTTTTCTCTATATGCTTTAGTTTGCTCAATAGTTAATTCTTGTTCTTTTATTTTACGTTCTATCTTGTATAGCTTTTGAATTTCCAACAAAACAACATCCGCTCTTTTAGGATCATTATCCAGCGCCTTCTCAAAATACCGCCTAGCATGAGCCATGCAACCTAAAAGAGTAATTTCTCCTTTTGTTGTTAAGTTTTGGTATGCAGCATACCCATCGGACTGTAGTGTCCCATTGAAATCTTTAAAAAACTCTTCTGGAACAACTTTTCCTCTCCCTTTATTGTATTCAAAAAGAACTAAATTTTTAACAGGATTTCGATACACCCACATATACCCTCTGTGTGTTGATTTTTTCTTGTCTTTATCTAAAACCTTTATAGGAGATTCGTCTGCTTGAATATAATTGGCATTTTCTAAAAACTGAGCCTTAAATGTATCGTATAAAGGAGCGATAAGCTCCGAACTTTTAGATACCCATCCTCCAATTGTTGATTTACTTACTTTTAAATCTTGTCGTTTAAAAATTTGAATTAATCTGTAAAGTGGTAAATGGTCTACAAATTTTGAAATAAGTATAAAGGCCAATAAACTTGCTGATGCATTTCCTTTAGGTATCGGTAAGCTTGGTAATTCTGCTATAACAACGCCTTTTTCTTCCGGAAGTGCATATTTAGGTCTTACAATTCGTCTTACAAAAACGGAAAGAGGCGTTATTTCTAAAAGTTCTGTAACTTCTTCTCCTATTTTTACAGCTCCTTCTTCTATGTGCTTAGGCTCTATAATCTCTTCTACTCGCGGAAAATGCGCAGGTATAGAAGAGCGAACAGGTTTTTTCTTTCCTTTCTTCTTTTGTTTTCTTTCGTAGATTACAATATGTTTTTTGTATGCCTCTTCTTTCTCAGCTATTATTTTTCCGAAAAGCGACAATTGATTTGTGTCAACAGGGATAAAACGTTCGCTTTTAGACCCGAAAACCATTCTTCTAAGCTGCTCGTATTGCTGCTTAATTTCAGCTAGTTCTTGAGCTGTTTTTTCAAGTTCAATCTTTAAAATTACCAGCTCTTTTTGTATGTCTATTGTATTGTTTTCCACACTATAAATATACAAAAAACAAGACTAAATAGCAGGTAAAACCTACAGTTTTATTGAATTATTTAGCCTCTAAATAACGTTCGTTTTTCTGAGTATTTATAATACTAATTCCGTCTAAAACCATAACCATTTGGGTATAACTCAAAACTACTAATCCATCTTCAATGTCGTATTTTGGAAGCTCAAAAATACCTCGTTCCAATCGTTTATAATACAGTACAAATCCTCCAGGTCGCCAATGAAGAAGTTTTAGTTTATTTTTTTGCTTATTGATAAATGCATAAACACTATTTCTATCTCGCTCTTGTTCCATGTGCTCACTAACTAATCCACTTAATCCATTAAATCCTTTTCGCATATCAACTGCAGATAAGTGATAATAATACGTGTGTTCTGTACCTAATCCTAACATTTATATTTTCGTTTTTGTTTAGATGCAAAAATTAGATTATTTTTAACTTCTTACAAGATGTAGTTCTCCGTACGCTTACACTTGTTCGATATTCCCTGACAAATCAAAAGCTGTTTTTTTACCTACCATTTTTCCGTTTGCAAACGTCGCTTCTGTATATGCCCCACTATTTTCTGCTATTTTATAATTCCCATTAAGAAATTTATTATCAGTTTTAAACAATACATCTTTCCCAAAACGTTGGGTTTGAACATCATTCCACATCAGATATGATACTTGAGCTTTTACATTTGATACCAGTAAAAGGAGTACTATAATTATACTATTTTTCATTATTTATATATGTTTATCGTTTTATAATCTTAATAAATGACTTAACACCTTGCTAACAAGCTAACTAATTTTCAGGAGATTCTTTTTCATAACCTGTTTGAAAAGATCACTTTTCATAACAAAGGCTAATCTATTCCGATATTTCTCTTGTAAAAAACAATACAACATAATAATACGTTTTTACAAAAAAAAATAATGTAATCCATCAAACCCCAACCTTAAATTGAAAAGAGTCTTTAGAGAGCATACCTCGCCCTCCTTATCTTTCCTGTTAATATGCAACTAACAGGCATACTTAAATTCCCTAAAACTTAAAAATAATTGTATTCAAATTGTTTTATTTAGCCCCTCATAGTATAAAATAAAGCCTTTTTTGATTTTCTTTAGTCAATAACCTCGAGGTAAGCCCACGAAGCATGAAAAGAAAAAACCTTAACCCTTTCGATGCAAGCATCGGTGAATTAACCACTTGGTGGGATTAAAAGCAGCATGTACTTTATAGCTTTCCGTCCTATATATCCATAGCAAAAAACCCTGATTTCTAAATAATCCTATTGAAAAAACAGTTGCTTAAACAGGCCTTAATGTTATTACCAAGGCAAATATACAAAAGAAAACGAAAAAGCATATAACTATTTACTTTTTTTTACGATACATAAAAAAACTACAGATCTCCAATATATTTACGGAGCAACCATTCTACCGATAATAAAGCGATTATCAAGCCTAGCAACCAACGCAGCTGAATCAAAGGGTTCTTAGTAGTCACCGATTTCTGAATGGGCTTGAGAGACGTATTTGACACTAAGTGGCTCACTAAGTTCTTTGATGCATCAATACTATAAAATTGCCCATTAGATTTTTTTGCTAAATTTTTCATTAACACAACATTTGAAGCATCAAACACCTGTTCTGCATCAAAGTCCCTGACTTTAAACCGTCCATGTTTGTTTACTTGTTGCCCATCCACATTCACGGTATAACGGTACATCCCAACAGGAACATCGTTCATCACAACACTATACGAATTATCTTGCAAAGCAAAAGGAACATTTTTTTGATAAGTTCCATGCTCAGATTTCATAGACAGCCACAACTTAGCTGAAGGATCAAACTTAAAATTATGATCGTTTAAGAACGCCGTAATTTCAATCGTTTCATTCTGATTGTAAAACGATTTAGATGTGACCGTAAGCCTCGTTTTTGAACTATTTGAAGATACATACTGAATCAGATTGGCTATATACAAATCAAACTTCAAGAACGATTGCTCTCTTTGATAATAGAACAATCTCCATTTCCAACAACCATCCCCCAACAAAACAGCCGCTTTCTGTCCTTCTTTAGGTGAAAAAGTAAACAACAATGGTTCTTTGGTAGCCACTGTACCTATTTGTTGAAAAAGTAAGGTTTCAAAACTAGTAGAGATGGTAATTTTCCCAAAAACATCATTTAGAGGAGGCATTCTTGAAAAATCCAAATCTTCTGTTAAAAAAACGGAATAATCCGCATTATAAACAGCTAAATATTCTTCTTTGACCCTTGATAAATTCTTTTTAAAATAGGATTGGTTGGCATTTAAAAACTGCCAATCTGTAGCAGCCCCTGTCACTATAAGATAATTTAAACTAGATTTTTTAATTTTATCAAATACAGACTTGAATGCTGCACTAGGTTGGTATAAAATAAGCAAATCATAACTGTCTAAATTTTCTTTTAAGCGATCGATCGGCACTATAGTAACCTTGCGTTGTTTATTGGTTTCTATGCTCCGTTTTAACATCCCTACATCTGGGTGCAAAACCCCTGTAATAATGGCTATTTTGGACTGTTCATCTATAACATCTACCGCAAAATTACGGCTATTATTTTTTGTGTTTTTCTCTTTTTTAACTTCTTTTACCCGTAGGCTATAAAATTGTTTCCCTACGGTATTTGAAGGCAACTTAAAGTGGATACTTTTAGAATGTTCCCCTTGTTTAAAAATTAGAGATTCCTTGTAAACAATTCTGTTTTTTTTATAGACAGACACCGTTGTTTGACAACCGTTTTCTCCCGAATAATGCACAAAAGCCTCTACAGGGAAATTGTTTTTTAAATACGAATATTTATTCACGTTTAATTTGTGAATACTCAAATCGTTATAATGTACCGTATCTCCTGTAATCACAGAAAAAACAGGTTTATTTAAGCTTAAAAAATCTACAGAATTACCAACAGTTTGGTTTCCGTCAGAAATTAATAAAAATGCTGCAGGAGTATTTTTATACACTTCTTGTAAGCGCGCAAGCGGTGTGTAGATATTAGTTTCTTTTTCCTCAAAATCTAAATGATCCAAGGTCTCTAAATCCTTTCCGAATTTAAAAAAACTAATTTCAAATTTCTCTTGGATCCCTGTACTTGATTTTAAATTCTCTACCAAGGATTGGATTGCTATTTCTTGTTTTTTAACAGAACTAGAATTATCCACCAATACAGCCAATACCGGTTTTTCTATATGTAAAACGGTCGTTTCTATTTGGGGATTGAATAATAGTAATAATAAGGTGAAAATGGCAAGAAAACGCAAAAAAGCCAATATTATATTGACTTTTTTATACGTTTTTTTATAAAAATAATGGAACCATGCCCCTGCTCCTGCAATAATAAATGATATTATAAGAAATAGAAACATTTGATTGTTCTGCATTATTGTAATTTATTAAGTATGAAATAACATCGATTTAGGTTAACATTCCTCCATCAACATTTAATGTTTGACCTGTAATATACGCAGACATATCCGAAGCTAAAAATACACACGCATTTGCTACATCTTCTGGAGAGCCTCCACGTTTTAAAGGGATGGCATTTCTCCATTCTTTTACCATATCTGGATTTAATTTATCGGTCATTTCTGTTTCAATAAACCCTGGTGCAACTGAGTTACAGCGAATATTACGAGATCCCAACTCTAAGGCTACAGATTTTGTAAACCCTAAAATACCTGCTTTAGAAGCTGCATAATTTGTTTGACCTGCATTTCCTTTTACACCTACAACAGAACTCATGTTAATAATAGACCCAGCACGTTGTTTCATCATAGGACGAATCACTGCTTTTGTTAAATTAAACACAGATTTAAGATTTACTTCTATCACATCATCAAAATCAGCTTCAGAAATACGCATCAACAAATTGTCTTTTGTGATCCCCGCATTATTCACTAAAATATCTATGGTTCCAAACTCTTTCAATACATCAGCAGCCAATGTTTGAGCTGCATCAAAATTTGCTGCATTGGATTGATATCCTTTGGCTTTTATGCCTAAACTTTCCAATTCTTTTACCAATTCTTCTGCCGCTACCGAAGAAGAATTATACGTAAACGCAACATCTGCTCCTTGTTTTGCAAATGCCATGGCTATTCCTCTACCTATTCCTCTGGTTGCCCCTGTAATAAGGGCTATTTTATTTTCTAATAGTTTCATTAATCTATTGATTTCAAATTTAAAACATCAAATATACAGTTTTTTTGTTTGTGTCTGCGATAGAGAAGATGAAAGTACCTTTTACAGTGTTAAAGGGCTCATACCAATTAAACTTACTAATGTCACATTCTATTATTTATTTTTGATAACCTATTTGTAGAAATTGATTGCCATAACAAAGGCGAAGCTATGTTAACTTTTATCTTGTGAAAAATAATTCAATATATAGTATAGGGTTTACAAAAACAAATGGGTATTAGATCCGTTACAGCACACAAAAAAATGGCATGAAAACAAAAAAAAGATCCCTTTGACTAGCTCAGGGATCTTTAATTTATAAAATATTTTTATTGTTTTACGTCTTCCATTTGATAATTAAAAAGATAGTTTACATCCAATTCTTTGAACTCACCAAGTTTATGTAATTCCTCCATTTTCATATCTTTCTTATTCCCTATAACCAAAGAAGTGTATTGTTTATCTTTTATATTTTCAACAAAAAATGCTGCCAAATCCTTCATGGTTATCTGTTTCACTTCTTGGTAAATATCTTTTCTGATATCATAATCTATATCCAATTTTTTTAATCGTTCAAATGACCAGAAAATATTAGATTTTGTAATACGCTCCGCCGCAATTTTCTTTAAAGTAGCTTCTTTTGCAGCATTAAACTGCTCTTGCGCCTCTGGCATATTTCTCATTAAAGCCAACATAGCATCCACTGCTTGTGGCAGTTTATTAGCTTGCGTACCAACGTATGCGTAAATTAAATTTGATTCGTTATTTTTTCTTGCATTAGAGTAAGATGCAAAAGCAGAATACGCTAAGGATTTAGATTCACGAATTTCTTGAAAAACAATTGATGACAATCCTCTTCCAAAATAGGCATTAAACACCCTAGAAAGCGCCATTTTTTTCTTATCGAATTTATCTCCTTTTGCGATAAATAAAATCTCCGACTGTACCATGTCAAAATCTACAAAATACACCTTCCCTCCTGTTTCTTGTTGGGTGTAAACAACTGGCGTAGGATAGTCTTTTAATACTGATGGGATTTTATGCAATTCATTTAATGCATCCGTAGCAGCAGCGACATCTTTTCCATAATAAAAAATACGTTGTTTATAGCTTTTCATCTCTTTTACCAAGGCAATCAATTCCGTTGGATCCATCGCTTTTAATTCTGCCGCTTTAAAAATATTTCTCAAATCAGAATCTTCTCCGTAGATTCCATAGTTTAAGAGTCCATTGAATAAAATATTGCCTTTTTGTGTTTTCCCATTAGATCTACCTTTTAATATTTTGGCTACAAATTTGTCATAAGATTCTTGATCTGCCACCGCATTTTCCCATAATTTTTCAAAGAGAGCTAAGCCTGGTTTTAAATTTTCCTTCAATCCAGAAATATATACATAGGACTTATCGCTCCCTGTACTTACACCATAATCAATACCTAATTTATAAAACTCTTTTTTCAAATCTTCTGCCGACATGGTATCGGTGCCTACATAGTCCAAATAACCCACCGCCAATTCTAATTTTTTATTATGATCTTTACCCATATCAAAAATAATATTCAAATTAAACAAATCGTTGTTATTATTTGTAATATAGGATACTTCTACACCATTATTTAAAGACGTTTTTTTAATTTGTTTTTTATAATCTATAAAAGCAGGAGACAAATC
This sequence comes from Flavobacteriaceae bacterium, assembly GCA_965224465.1. GTDB lineage: Bacteria > Bacteroidota > Bacteroidia > Flavobacteriales > Flavobacteriaceae. Next base: position 634,297 of record OZ245049.1, read on the forward strand.
ACTTGAGCTTATCTTAGAGAAATTAGTATTAAATATCGATTTTTTTCCTCGATTTAGTTCCACAGGTGTAATCCCAGGGTTTGCTACCTTAGAAATATTTTTATCGATTCCTTTTCGTTTGTAGGTTACTACATAATTTTCTTTATAAAAACGATTGGCAAAGTCCATAATATCTTGTTTGCTGATGGCTCTCAATTGATCCATAAAAGCAACTTTACTTGTCCAATTTTCATGATGAATAAACGCATTATAATAAGCGCTAGCCAAGGCAGAGCTATTTTCATATTGACGTGTTTTACTCAATTTTAAATCATTGATTACAGCCGTTAACATCCACGCATCAAAATCACCTTTCTTAAGTTTTTCAATTTGTTCCAATAACAAATCCTTTACTTGATCTAGGGTTTGATTTTGCTTAGGAGAACCTGTAAAATTGTGGTACCCGTAATCATTCAAAAATGTTGGAGAACACCCCGCACGTTGCACCGCTTGTTTTTGATTCAAATTCAAATCTATCAAACCAGCACTTCCATTAGATAATAGCATATCTACCATGGTTAATAATTTCTGATCAGAAGATCCTATCCCTGTAGCTCTAAATGCGATACTTACAGACTCCGATGTAGGACCAAAAACTTCTTCTACAACAGGTGCTGTAATAGCTACTTCTTTTGGTAAAGTAGGATGCACTACTTCTTTGCGTTCCATTTTTCCAAAATGAGTGTCTACCAACTTAATGGTATTCTCAAAATCTAAATCTCCAACAAGAACCATTGCCATATTATTAGGTACATAGTATTTGTTAAAATAGTTATGAATAGCAACCATTGAAGGGTTTTTTAAATGCTCTGCCGTTCCAATAGTTGATTGCTGACCATACGGATGGTTTGGAAACAAGCCCTTTAACATCGCTGCATACATTTTTCTATAATCGTTGTCCTGACCTCTATTAAACTCTTCAAATACCACTTCCAATTCTGTATGAAACAAACGCAATACCAATTCGTTAAATCGTTCACTCTCTAAAGTCAACCATTTGTCCAATTCGTTTGCTGGAATTTTATTTTTATAAACAGTTTCTTCAAACCAAGTATGTGCGTTGGTTCCTGTAGCCCCCATAGAAGAGGTTAGCTTATCATATTCGTTGGCAATAGAAAACTGAGATGCTTTGAACGATTCTTCATCAATTTTTTTATACAATTGATTTTTCTTTTCAGGATCTGTTTCATTTTTACGTTGCTCATATAAAGAAGAAATGGTATCTAAAATCACTTTTTCTTTGTCCCAATCTAAGGTTCCCATTTTTGAAGTCCCTTTAAAAACCATGTGCTCTAAATAATGAGCCAAGCCAGTAGATTCTACAGGATCGTAATTAGACCCAGCTCTTACAGCGATAAACGTTTGGATTTTTGGTTCGTCAGCATTTTTACTCAAATACACTTTTAAACCATTCTTTAAAGTATATAAACGCAAGCCTGTAGGATCGTTATCCACCGTTTCGTACGTATATCCATTCGCGTCTTTATGCTCTTTAACCTCAAAGATTTTTTTATCTGAAGTTTTACAAGCCGACACTATAAGGCTTGCCATTAGTACTAATACACTAAGTTTTCTCATTATTAATAGATTGATTGTTAAATACCACAAATTGTGGCTTTCAAATATACCAACACGTCTAATTATAAGCTACAGAAAACCACATTTTAAGTTTATTTTAACATTTTTAAACAAAACACTAACCACTTCATTCAAAGACAGTTTAAAGATACTCCCCTGTAAAAACAGCAGAAAACAAATACAATCTCACAAGAATCTTAACGTTTATTTTTCCCGCGTTGTTTTTCGCTATTTTTAACAAAGACTAATTTGTGTCTGCTTTTATGATTGTCCCTACGTTCCAACTCAAAACTACCAATGGATTTTATCAAAGGAGTTAGTTTTTCAAAACCATAGTTTCTGGAATCAAAATTTGGCTGTTTTTTTTGAAGAAGACTCCCTACATCACCAAGAAAGGCCCAACCATCATCATCTGACAAATCGGAAATAGTAGTTGCGATCAATTTGATCACTTTTGGAGTGATTTGATCGATGCTCTCTTTTGATATTTCTTTTGCATTTGAATCTGATTTTTCTTCGGATTGACGTCTGATAATTTCTATATAGATGAATTTATCACAAGCCACAATAAAAGGATTTGGTGTCTTTTTCTCACCTATACCAATAACTTGCATCCCTGCCTCTCTTAACCTGGTTGCAAGCCTTGTGAAATCACTATCGCTAGACACCAAACAAAAGCCATTCACTTTTTCTGAATATAAAATATCCATGGCATCAATAATCATGGCAGAATCTGTAGCATTTTTACCTGTTGTATAGGCGTATTGTTGGATAGGTGTAATGGCATTTTCTAACAATAGGTTTTTCCATTTTGTTAGATGTGGCTTTGTCCAATCTCCATAAATACGTTTGATAGTAGGGTTTCCATACTTGGCAATCTCTTCCATCATCTCTTTTACATGTGCCGAAGGAATGTTATCTCCATCTATAAGTACCGCAAGATTTAAATTCATAAGTTCAATTTATTTTAATTTTAAGTGAAGATACGAAACTGAAGTCATTAATAGTTTCGATCCATTGATCATTTTTATATTGGGCAGCATATAATCCACCAATTACTTGTATATGCAATTAAAAGAGAAACCTTTTAACCATATCTGCAACGTTATTATCTACTCTTTTGTTATCTTATACGATTTCCTTGTAAACACATCCATCCAATCCACTACAGTGGCTGTAATAAAATGTATTTTTTCTTGATCTCGTATAATGTAACTTTCTTTCATTTTTTTATTATTTTCCCTTGTAAGTGTGAGCAATATAGTGGCGCAAAGTCGGGAGACTTTTCGCAGCGGGTTTTTTCTATCCCCTTAATCTAGCAATTCATAGCCCTCTATTTTAACCGATTTCTTATGATAAAAATCAGCGAACTTCATTTCTAAATATAGGGTCACTTTTTGTTCTGATCTCCCTTTGTTAAGCATCGAAAAGATCTTGGACAATTCCTTGTTTTTAAAATCATTCAACAGTCCTTTATTCGCTATAACATCTTGCAAGCTCATCATTTTTAACTGTTCCTGCATCCATGTATGTGCTTTGTATCTTTTTTCCTTTAGTTGTAGACTTTCTAATTCTTGCTTCGATATTGGACTCTTATTTTTCTTCGCAGTGTTCACCTTAGCCAAGACTCTTAAATAGTCTGTTTTTACAATTAAATCTAATTGCACAGCATCACTGTATAGCTTTTTTAAACTTTTTATTGCCAAGCGATGATATATCACTAAAAAATCTTTGTTTTTGTAAAGCTCTTTTAAATATACCAAAGCAGCTTTTTTATAGATTTTATTTTTTTTGTTTTCTGCAGCGATCATTGTTTTTTCAAGTGATTTTAATTTAAGGACAACAGGTGTTAAATATCGCATTGTACTAAATTGGTCTGTAAGAACAACGGCAACTATATCCTTCGTAATTTCAGCATGCGCTCCTTTAAACAGGTGTGATCTAAAACTGAATTTAAATTCTTTTGTCCTTTTCACTTTCGTTAGGCGCTCCGCTTTCTTTTCTTTTTTTCGTTGTTTCTTTTTCGGTTTTCCAAGATCAAAGGTATAGGCATATCCAAGCGTTATGGTCAATTCACTTACATCATTTTGAGCTGTAGTACTTTTGAAAATCTGTACCGCATTTAAATTAAAATTATGCTTCTCAGCAATTACTGTTGAAGCATTCATTCGGAAATTAAGAACCTCTGTACTACTATCCTTACTAGTATTGGTATTGTAAGCCATCCCCAACATAGTGTTCAGTTTTTTCTTAAAAAACTTTTTACTAATGTCAATATTACCACCTATCGCATCACTATCGTCTCTCCCTATATCACTGTAATTGTAATTTATTGAAGTGGATATATTGAGTTCCTTTTTTGGGAATCCGATGGTATATACTGCATTTGCATTGTGAAAATTATTGGCCTGACCTACTCTAATAACTCCTGCTTGTTCGTTGGCAGAGGATGCTAAATTATAGTTTAAGTTAACATTTTGGCTCCTATTCTCACCTTCTCCCAACACCCAATTTATTGTTATATTGGCATTTTGAGAGAGCTGTTTATAATCCAACGCCTCCAAATCTTCATCCGTAAGATCACTATCATTAATATCATCAAACTGATTTAAGCTTTTATTTGTGTGGGTAGAAAAATTTGAATATACTCCTGTAATCGTAATTTTATCAGTTGCTTTTAAAATGGCATTTACCGCTCCAACAATTCTACTAGTAGCTTGTGTTTTTTGATTGGCTAAATTATCTCTTTGATAACCTATGTTAAATGAAAAATCCAATTTCTCATTAAACAAGGGCCTAGAAGCGTTCAGTGTAATATTTTCAAAATCGTTATTAAAATAATATGCACCCAAAGTTTCATAACCCGGATCTATACGCTCGTAAGCGACCCCTACTTTCATATTATCTATATTCATATCCAAATGTGCATTAAATGCATTATAATATTCTGTAGCTCCTCTATTATTAAATAACAAACCAGCCAAACCATTGCCTTTTTTATTAGTAAGTTCCGAGCGTAAATCTTGTGTAATAGCTGTAGAAGCAAACGCTGTTCTTAAGGTGTAATTCCCCCATAACTTAAACTCCCCATTCATACTAATTACCAAGTTTTCCTTTGGATTTATATTTCTTTCTTCTGGCACTGCGGAAATAGAATTGATGGCATCTTTAGCATAAAACCCTATCAATCCAATTTTATAAGCTTCTTTCCCCCATTCCAACTTACCTCCGTAACCCATACGTTTAAAGGCAGGAACTGACTGTTCTTTACCATCGTCCTCTGTTGCTTTTAAAAGCTTCCCTGCCATGGCACTGAAACTAAAACTACCCGCTGGTGTAAGTTCTATTCCTCCTCCTGTAAATTGGTGACCACTTAAGGTATAAGGAGAAAAGGTCATCGCTATATCTCCAACATGCCCTTGAATCCATTTATACTTAGGACTTAAACTTACCCTATTAAACTTAAAAGGAGTTTGATAGCCCAAATTACTTCCTTGATTGGAAAAACTATAGGTCAAAGGCATATTAAACGTAAGCCAACCAATGTTTAAATTTCCCTGTAAAAAATAGGTGAATGGCGCCCTCGAACTACGCCCGTTTCCATTATAAAACACGGAATTAGCAGACAGTCCTCCTCTTATTTTTAAGGGACTATTTTTTATCTTATCCACCGTCTTACTACCTATATTTTCAAGGTCTTGTCCCAAGATTGTACTTGTATAACCAAAGCACAAGAACAATATAATCATTAAAAAATAAATTTGAGTAAATGAATATCCTCTTGTAATCACGCTTTTATTTTATTTATAAGTTCACTATATTACAAAACATCTGTTCTTAAAACAGGATTAACACCAATTAAAATCCAAAATAACCGATATAAATAGTTTGTTTTACGTCCTAACGTTGTTGAAAAATAGAACGATAGCTAAGGCTATCCTTAGATTTTCCGCCTAGCTAGAACAAAAAATAATTCTATTTCTAAACCGCCACTTGGAAATTTAATTGGTATAACAAAAAATAATTCTATTTCTAAACCGCCACTTGGAAATTTAGTTGGTATAACAAAAAATAATTACATTTCTAAACCGCAAATGGAAATACATTTGGTATAAATTGTATTTTGGAAGCATGTAAAGTATTACTTACAGTTATTGTATACTGATATAATTTTCTTTAAATCATCCAATTTTTCCAAATCTATTTCAGCCTGGTTTATACTCTCAGGAAAGATAGAACAGTCCGATAAATATGCGTTGATTTTTTCAAACATCTTTACCGAATAGTTTTTTATAAATAGAGAAGCAGATTTAATTTTTAAGGCCTTTTTTTTGTCTTTCTTCTTAAAATAATACGTGTTATTAAAAAAATGTGATTTGTACAAACTTAAGTTATCTGTAATCTGTATTTCCTCGTTAAATTTGGAAGAGAAAGCATCGTTGGCTTTCATCCCTAGAAAACATTTATTAGTGGCATCAATACAAATTCTCACTCCATTTTTTGCTTTGTAATCCCTGTATTTGAATTTTCCGTTTTCTTTAACCGTCTTTAAAGTAGCCACCCCTCCGTAATTTTTTAAACTCGACATTCCCGATTTACTGGCATTTAATTCTTCAAATTCAATCGTGATTTCTCCTTTTATGGTGTTCCCTTCTTCATCTGTAACTGTGGCAGGTTCGTTATAAATATTATTAGAGGATTTTTTATCTACTAAAATAGCATTTTGTTTGTTTTTAATTCGAAGATCTAACTTCTTTGCTTGCATATCTCCTAAAGTATATCCAGCAATTATCATACGTTTTATCACCATTCTCGCAATATCGTTTTGAATTCTTGAGAGTGTTCTAAATTTTATACTTTCTCCATCAAACAATACAATACGTCCCATTTTGTACGTTGCCGTTAAAAACCCTGTGGCATCATAAATCCAAATTTCTATACGCTCCGGATTCTTTAGGTACTTTATGGCGTAGCTCCCCATAGCCACGTCTTCTGATTCCTTTTTTTGAAAAACCCTCTTTTTAACTATTCGCAAATTGTAATCTTCAACCGCCTTATATGCTTTTTTATAAGCCGCTACTTTCTCTTCCATTTCAGGACTTCGTGGTTGTGATTTTGAGAAAAATTCATCTAGTTTTTCTCTATTTATACCTTTTTCATTTAAAAACTCGTTCTTTTTAATTAAATGTCTTAATATTGTTTTTCGTCCACTCAACGAAAATTTCAACCCTTTCAATATATAATCCGAATAGTAAATTTCATCACTCCCTGGCTTGGTAAATTCTAAAAACCGAAACATTTTCTCCCCTTCTAAGGTCATTCTAGTCTCTACTATATGCTCAATATGTATCGCTTGTTTCCCTTCTAAATCTGAAATATTGTACACATTTCGTTTTACTTCCTCAAATTGGCAGATTTCTTTTTTATCTAACAATACCTTGTTCTTTTTAACCTTTACATTTTGTCCATATGTTGCCATTACACATAGCAAGACACTTAATATTCCAAATTTTTTCATAGTATTTCTTTTTCCTTTTTCTGAACCCTTATTATAGGCCTGTTGTTCTGTTTTTATGTGAAACCTAGCGTGGCACTCTTTGTAGGTACGGATTGCAAATCCGAGCTATCATGTTGTTGGAATATAATAATCCCTTCAAGTACGTTGTCAATGATTTTACCTAATGCATTTAATATGTCACCCCCACATTAGCCAAAACCCCAACACTATTGACTTTGTTTTAAATTTTTAAAAAAACATCGTTTGTACTTAATTTAAAGCTCGATAAAAAGCTCAACACAACGAATAGCAACACCCTAAAATGCTTATTCACAGACGACGAAGATAGTTATTTTCTTAGATTATCTTTTTCTTCTATTGAAAAAAAATAAGGTAAGACTAAACGCTCTATATTTTATGATTATTTCCCTTCCTGTAATCTCTATTTCTAGCAGTCTCCCCTAGGTAATGATTATAAAAAACAAGTGCACATCCAAAGGGCTTAAGTAACTCCAATTACAACTCGCTGCGCAAAGTCTCCCGACTTTTGAGCATTGTTTTTATGTGTTACTTTTCCAACGCTCATTTTTATTCTTGATTCAATCTCTAAATTGTTGATTTTTTAAATACTTCAATTACTGGATTGTCTACCCAGCTCTCACACGATTGTATCGTGTGACTGTAGCAGCTTAAGAATTCTTAATATAAACTCTTTTCACCCATAACAATACTATAATAAAAAACAAATAACTGCATGGCTTACTCATAGATCCTACACAATACAATCATGGCAGCTGTGCAGCGGGTTCGGTTTACACCCTTAGCAGATCGATTAATAATGATATCTACATCCAATAATTACTAATACATCATTTCCAAACGAATATACTAGTCTGTGTTCACCATCTATTCGCCTTGACCAATACCCTTGTAAATCGTGTTTTAATGACTCTGGATTCCCAATTCCATCAAAAGGATCCCTAAGTGTTGACTTTATTAATTCGTTAATTCTTTTTATTTTTTTCTTATCAATAGATTGCCAATAAATATAATCTTTCCAAGCTGTTTTAGTCCAAGTTATTCTCATTCTTCAATTAAGTTATGCATCTCTATCTTTCCTGTTTTAGACTCTTTTATTGACTGTATCAAAACATCTCTGTTTTTACCTGATAATAAATAACTTGTTTCTTTTAATGAATTGTACTCATCTAAAGAAATTAAAACTAAATCTTTATTGTCTTTTCTTTTAATAATCAATTCTTCAACATCATTAATAACTACATCCATCCATTTTTTTAAATTTACTCTTAAGTCTGTATAATTTACTACCCTCATACTATTATCTTTTTCACAAATATACTAAAAAAGTACGTAATTAAGTACTTACTATAGAAATTTACCCCTTTCAGTGGGTTTGAAACCAACTGCTTCCCCTTATCCGAAACATCTACCCCATAAATAATACACAAATATCTAATACATTTTTTAATTCCGCTGACAAAGTCTCCCGACTTTGAGCATTGTTTTTATGTGTTACTTTTCCAACGCTCATTTTTATTCTTGATTCAATCTCTAAATTGTTGATTTTTTAAATACTTCAATTACTGGATTGTCCACAAGTGTCACTGGAAGCAATCCCGATCGCGCGGACGTTGTGTTTTGTTTAAGGTTGGCTACTTTAGTAAGTAAATCTATATCCGTTTTAAAAATTGCATCTGTACCTCTCGCATTAAATACTATTTTGTAAGCATCCTATTTTTATTTGTTAGCATTTCAAAAGAAGGCTTTAAATTGTGTAGAGGTTTTGATGTACGAATAAAATGTATCTTTTCTTGATCTCGTATAATGTAACCTTCTTTCATTTTTTTATTCTTTTCCCTTGTTAGTGTGAGCAATATAGTGGCGCTAAGTCGTGAGACTTTGCGGAGCGGGGAAACTTGGTTTAGGGTTAAAACTAGCTCCGTTTTGGAGTAGGTGGCTTGTTCTCCCAAGAAAAGTGTTAAGAGGAAGATAAATATATATTTTAGTTGTTTTAAAATCATTTAATCTTAAACAGAAGTTGGGTTAACATCATTATTGTAACCATCTACTTCATCTTGTAACTCTTGATCCCAAATATACTCCATTTCTATTTTTCCATCAGAAAATAATGTGAACTTTGCTCTGTTCCAATTTGTATGAATAGGTGGTTCATTTTGAGTTATATCATACAGTTTATGAATATATTCGTCATCAATCTCAATATTAAAAACATCCAACCATTCTTTTTCTTTATTATCTTTATAATAATAACCTGTATATTCTACAACTTTATTCAGTCTCATCATTTCTAAAACAGCACTTAAAAATTTTTCATCTTTAGAGAAAGTTCCAACAATTGACGTAGCTATGTGTGTAAATATTTCTATTTGATTCATCTTAAAATATTAAATTAACGATTAAATGGCTGACCATCAATCGTAAATTGAACTTTAAATTTAGAAGGTCTTTTAGAAGTTCCTTCAAAAATAGCTTTCACTTGAATTTTCACATCCTTACCAGCTACCATTTCTCTTGCCCATAAATTCTCCATATTCTTCCAAGCTCCTTGGTTCAATACTCCTTTTTGCGAGTACATATTAATTTGCTCTCCTGGCCCAAAAAAACGAGAAGCTACAATGTGCCCTCCCTGATCAGAACCTTTAATACCATCTTTAATATCTACTGCCCGTATTTGTTGATTCCCTAAACGAATCCTTGCTATATCATCTAAATCTGCATTCGTTTTTACAACTCTACCTAAATCATCCGTTTGAAAAATGAAACCATCAACCTCATATTTCATGTTTTTAGCCAATGGGATTTTGTTTAAAATAGGATTACCTCTTGTTCCTATTACTGTTCTACCATTAGCTACAATTCTATCTTTATAAAACGTACCCCATTTTTTTCCCGTTCCATCAACTATTTCATATGCCTTATCAGCTATTTTATTATACTTCCAATTTGTAGGGAAATCATTTTTAAAGGTTTTTAATGCCATCTCTAAAACATCATCCACCGTATTAGCCAAGTAACCAACATAGTATTCAGAAAAATCATAGGTGTTTTGAGCTGAAACACTCTCAGACACTACAAACTTATACTTTTCTTTTAGAAAATCAATATTAGGTTGTTGCTCTTTTTCTAAAGAGTTTACTTTTTGATTATAATCAATAGTAAAAATAACAGAATTTGTTGGTAAAACGACCACCGTTTTGGCATACGTGGTTTGTGCTCCTAACAAAAATGTTAGAAGGAATAGAAATATATGTTTTATAAAATTAAGAAAGTTCATCTTCTTCGAAATAATGTCCTTCTTTATCAAAACGAATTAAAAATTCTTCTAAAGAATCTGCTATTTTTTCATTGAAATAATAAATATCATTTTTTTCTTCCCGAGCTTCTTTGTCTATAAGTAGATATAATCCTTCGTTTATTTCAAAAAAAATTAACTTATTTTGATATTCTAAACCATTGTATATCTCTAATTCAGGGTCTTCATCGTAATATCCCTCTCTATTATTAATTATTTTGAAGCTATTCGGGTTCAAAAATGTGTCGTTAGAATATATTTTTTTGTGAAAAAAGAAACCATATCCAATTTCAGTATAAAATTTCTTTAATTCCAAAGGAATAGTTAATTCTGTGTCACATTTTTGTATTATGTCTTCACTTGATTTAAACAGCAAGTGTTTAAAATCATTATATTGACTTCTAATATTCTCATCTGTAGAAGGTAAAATATATTCTTTCAAAAATAAAAAATCACTCATCTTAATTTATTTAAATAATTCTCTAGCTGGTGAACCTGCTCCATGTATCCCTCCTTGATGTTGGTCGGGGAATCTTTCTTGATGTGAATTCCACCATTCATGTGGACCCGATCGCGCGGAATTAAAATCCGTGCGTCCCCTCATACACAACAACTAACCCATAAATAACACACAAATATCTAATGCATATTTTAAGATTTGCATGAGCAGCCTTATGTGATGTACTTTGTGGGCACGGATTTAAAATCCGCGCTATCACGTTGTTGGTATGTCCGCGCCATCGGGATTTTATGTACTTTGTTATTTTAATTAATAAAACTATCTACTTTCCATTTTATCATATATCTCCCCTGTATTAACATCCACTACAAAACGAAAACCATCCGCATAAACTTCAAGTAACTCTTTCCCTTTATATTTTTCAATATACTTTTTGTAATGCTCGGGAGTTATAAAATTTGATTCTTTTTTTTGTTCGGGGAAAATTTGACCAAACCCGACAACATTATCATATGGTAATTGCCATTTTAATTTACCAGTAAAATCATAACAAAATAATTGACTTGGATTTGCTAAACACCTTTCTTTCCAAATTTGATGAGTTTCTAATTTACCCCAATCTAAATCATTCTCTAATGGAGTTGTTTTAAAACAAACGACTTCATTAAAAGATTCTACTTTATCTATAAAAGTAGAACTTGGAAAATGAATTTTTTCATTGCCAACTTTTATGCTATTAGAAGATATTAACACGTATTTCATCTATAAAATTAATTTAGGTAATCAGACACGTCACCCATTGGCTTGAACCAACTTTGTGGGATTGCAGGATTGTTTCTAATCTCAAATTGAACAGCTCCACCTGGTTGATGTACTTGACCTGGCCAGTCTTGTGGTCTTGCAACACTTTTTATAACTTTTGTTCCTGCAGGAACTTTCACTATCGATATTTGAGCAGGCTTTACAATATCCCCACTATTATCTAAAATAGGTAAAGCAAGTTTCTTAATCATATCATCTTGTGATGTAAATTTTTGAAAATCCTCTACCGAAATTAACCAAGGTCTATTAGGGTTCCAAGAATTATGAACCCTCACAAACAAAGCTTCTTGTGACAAAACTATATCATCAATAGAATGGGCAAAATTATAAGGATTAACGAAACTGCTACTTGCATTAATTTCAGTCAATATCTCAGATTGAGAAACTACAGTTTTACTACCTAATGCATCTGTTTTAGAAACTTTTGAATAAAGACTTTTAGCCTCTGTTATTGTTAAGTTATCCCATTTAGCAATTAAACTAGGAATATCATCCACCACCTCAGCCAAGTAACCAACATAGTATTCAGAAAAATCATAGGTGTTTTGAGCTGAAACACTCTCAGACACTACAAACTTATACTTTTCTTTTAGAAAATCAATATTAGGTTGTTGCTCTTTTTCTAAAGAGTTTACTTTTTGATTATAATCAATAGTAAAAATAACAGAATTTGTTGGTAAAACGACCACCGTTTTGGCATACGTGGTTTGTGCTCCTAACAAAAATGTTAGAAGGAATAGAAATATATGTTTTATAAAATTAAGAAAGTTCATCTTCTTCGAAATAATGTCCTTCTTTATCAAAACGAATTAAAAATTCTTCTAAAGAATCTGCTATTTTTTCATTGAAATAATAAATATCATTTTTTTCTTCCCGAGCTTCTTTGTCTATAAGTAGATATAATCCTTCGTTTATTTCAAAAAAAATTAACTTATTTTGATATTCTAAACCATTGTATATCTCTAATTCAGGGTCTTCATCGTAATATCCCTCTCTATTATTAATTATTTTGAAGCTATTCGGGTTCAAAAATGTGTCGTTAGAATATATTTTTTTGTGAAAAAAGAAACCATATCCAATTTCAGTATAAAATTTCTTTAATTCCAAAGGAATAGTTAATTCTGTGTCACATTTTTGTATTATGTCTTCACTTGATTTAAACAGCAAGTGTTTAAAATCATTATATTGACTTCTAATATTCTCATCTGTAGAAGGTAAAATATATTCTTTCAAAAATAAAAAATTACTCATCTTAATTTATTTAAATAATTCTCTAGCTGGTGAACCTGCTCCATGTATCCCTCCTTGATGTTGGTCGGGGAATCTTTCTTGATGTGAATTCCACCATTCATGTGGACCCGATCGCGCGGAATTAAAATCCGTGCGTCCCCTCATACACAACAACTAACACACAAATATCTAATGCCTTTTTTAAGATTTGCATGAGCAGCCTTATGTGATGCACTTTATGGGCACGGATTTCAAATCCGCGCTATCACATTGGTGGTATACCCGAGCCAGAGGATTAAGTTAAAAAAAGTGTGAGTTTGCCCTGTCTGCAAAGGTAACAAATAGGTAATAGCTAAAAATACTTTTAGATTGATTATTTTTCAATAATTACCCTATATTTGCTTACAGAGAAGCAATAATGCGATAAAACAAGCTAATTATATACCTTTATAACACTCGGTGAGAATATGAAAATAGTGAGAATGCAAAAGAAAATGTCACAAGCCGACTTAGCTAAACTTGCTGAAGTGCATCAAAAAAAACATTTCTAAGTATGAAAAAGATGGTGTAGTACCATCTGCTTTAGTTTTAAAAGAAATTGCTCGAGCTCTTGGAGTTACTACCTGTTTTTTATTAGGTAGCCAAAGTGATACTGTAATTAAAGACGTAAAACTGCTAAACTTCTTTAAAGAAATAGACAATATGCCTGATAACCTAAAAGGTTCTTTAGTGCAGGTTATTGAAGCGTATGTACAAAACCACAAAGCTAAACAGGCTTTTGCTAAATAATTATGGAAAATCAAAAAAATATATTCTCAACTTTAGTTTTGGAACAAAACCCAAGTTATGTTGAAGAATTAGAAAAGAAATACAATATTCAATTACCTCCTGTATTTAAAGCTTTTTGTGAGGTTTTCGCCTTAACATCTATACAGCCATCTGATAATCATTACTTACTTTATCAGGATAAAGAAGTTGGGTTTGAAGAATTTGAACAATCATTAGAAGAACTTATATCTGTTTATATTACACAAGGAGAGTATTATCAAAATAACAAAATGCTCCCTATAGCTACATCAGGCATTCATTCAGGTGGAATTTGTATTGGATTAGAAGGAAAAGACCAAGATAAAATATTCGTAGACAATGAGTCTTACAATAATAGGTTTCAACCTATTGCTTCTAATATTCTAGATTTTATAAATAAGCTTTACGAAGTGCATTTTGATAATGTTTAGAAACCTAAAAATTCGAATAACCCCTGTAACTTTTTTGTAATTATAGATTTACCTCCAGAATGAGGAAACCCTCCCAAATTTCCTGTATGTACTTTACTCTTAGCAGGGAATAGAGTAAATCCATCTTCAACATGATGCCAAGTGTACTTTACCCATTTATTACCTTCAAATAATTCGAACAGAGAAGATATTGGTTTCCAACGATAATTACCACTTACTAAAAACCCGTTAGGGTCTTTAGCAGGCCAAGAACTGCCAACTTTTTCTATACCAAATTTCTTTGCCAAAGAAGCATTTGCTTGAGTAAAATCAGTACTTCCTCCTGTTAAGTTTGGTGATTCAAATTTAAATTTTCCAGCACCCGTACCATCTGTAAAATTCAAGACAGGAGAATAACCTCTTAAATCGGGAAGTCCATTTTTATAGGTGATAGAAACAGGGACACCATCTATTGTTTTTGTTGTAGTGTAATTTAATTGACCAGCATAACCTTCTGGGTGTTTTAGAGTACCATAAAAATCATCTAATTTTTGAAGTTGAGTATTAGTCAATTTGTCCAACTTAGATAAAAATGAAGCATCAGCAACATCATCTAAACTATTTATTAGTCTTTTTGCGTTAGTTAATTCTCCTAAAGCATCTAATTTTCTTATGATATTCGCTTTCCCCACCTTGTCAGCCAAAAGTCTTTGAGAAGTCTTTGAGATATCTTCAACTAATTCATCAGGTAGTTTTTCAGATGCAATCAAGGACTTATTAAATTCTAAAACATCATCTGCACTTCTTTTCAATGCTTTCCCTAATAAAGCGTCTCCACTTAATGGTAAGCGTACGGAGAACTACATCTTGTAAGAAGTTAAAAATAATCTAATTTTTGCATCTAAACAAAAACGAAAATATAAATGTTAGGATTAGGTACAGAACACACGTATTATTATCACTTATCTGCAGTTGATATGCGAAAAGGATTTAATGGATTAAGTGGATTAGTTAGTGAGCACATGGAACAAGAGCGAGATAGAAATAGTGTTTATGCATTTATCAATAAGCAAAAAAATAAACTAAAACTTCTTCATTGGCGACCTGGAGGATTTGTACTGTATTATAAACGATTGGAACGAGGTATTTTTGAGCTTCCAAAATACGACATTGAAGATGGATTAGTAGTTTTGAGTTATACCCAAATGGTTATGGTTTTAGACGGAATTAGTATTATAAATACTCAGAAAAACGAACGTTATTTAGAGGCTAAATAATTCAATAAAACTGTAGGTTTTACCTGCTATTTAGTCTTGTTTTTTGTATATTTATAGTGTGGAAAACAATACAATAGACATACAAAAAGAGCTGGTAATTTTAAAGATTGAACTTGAAAAAACAGCTCAAGAACTAGCTGAAATTAAGCAGCAATACGAGCAGCTTAAAAGAATGGTTTTCGGGTCTAAAAGCGAACGTTTTATCCCTGTTGACACAAATCAATTGTCGCTTTTCGGAAAAATAATAGCTGAGAAAGAAGAGGCATACAAAAAACATATTGTAATCTACGAAAGAAAACAAAAGAAGAAAGGAAAGAAAAAACCTGTTCGCTCTTCTATACCTGCGCATTTTCCGCGAGTAGAAGAGATTATAGAGCCTAAGCACATAGAAGAAGGAGCTGTAAAAATAGGAGAAGAAGTTACAGAACTTTTAGAAATAACGCCTCTTTCCGTTTTTGTAAGACGAATTGTAAGACCTAAATATGCACTTCCGGAAGAAAAAGGCGTTGTTATAGCAGAATTACCAAGCTTACCGATACCTAAAGGAAATGCATCAGCAAGTTTATTGGCCTTTATACTTATTTCAAAATTTGTAGACCATTTACCACTTTACAGATTAATTCAAATTTTTAAACGACAAGATTTAAAAGTAAGTAAATCAACAATTGGAGGATGGGTATCTAAAAGTTCGGAGCTTATCGCTCCTTTATACGATACATTTAAGGCTCAGTTTTTAGAAAATGCCAATTATATTCAAGCAGACGAATCTCCTATAAAGGTTTTAGATAAAGACAAGAAAAAATCAACACACAGAGGGTATATGTGGGTGTATCGAAATCCTGTTAAAAATTTAGTTCTTTTTGAATACAATAAAGGGAGAGGAAAAGTTGTTCCAGAAGAGTTTTTTAAAGATTTCAATGGGACACTACAGTCCGATGGGTATGCTGCATACCAAAACTTAACAACAAAAGGAGAAATTACTCTTTTAGGTTGCATGGCTCATGCTAGGCGGTATTTTGAGAAGGCGCTGGATAATGATCCTAAAAGAGCGGATGTTGTTTTGTTGGAAATTCAAAAGCTATACAAGATAGAACGTAAAATAAAAGAACAAGAATTAACTATTGAGCAAACTAAAGCATATAGAGAAAAACATGCATCACCTGTTTTAGACGGAATAGAAATTTATCTTACAAAAGAGCGAAAAAACGTACTGCCTAAAAGTGCCATAGGAAAAGCAATTGCTTATACTCTTAAAATATGGCAAAACCTAAAACTATACATCGATGATGGCAGGTTTGAAATAGACAACAATAATATAGAAAATGCCATAAGACCTTTAGCTATTGGCAGAAAAAATTATCTCTTTGCTGGCAGTCATGAGTCCGCACAAAACATAGCTCTATTTTATAGCTTTTTTGCTACTTGCAAAAAGAATAACGTAAACCCACATACGTGGCTATGTGATGTCCTTAATAGATTACCAGAACATAAGGCTAATAAACTTTCGGAGTTACTGCCTCAAAATTGGAAGCCTGTTGATAAATAATCAAGGGTGTACTTTACCGTACGCTTACACTTAATGATACTATTTCTAACACAAACAGATATGTCCGCATCTTTTTACACAAATCTGTGTCACAATCAGAATATTCTAAAGCAGTCCCTAAAGTCCCACTTGAAACTTCTACAGCTCCTACAAAAATTTTTAGTGTTTCTAATTTTTTCAGTGTCTTTAGATGCCTTAGGTGACGAAGTTTCGCCAAATTCCCAACTCCAGAAAGGGTTGAAATCACATCTATAGTTAAATAAATACCGTTTTCAACATTACTGGTATAATTTTTAGATGCAATAGCCTGTAATATGAATAAAGGTAAAACAGGAGATTTATCTGGGAAATTAAAATTAGTATCTATTTCTAGGTAATTAATTAAATTTACAGGTTGATAAATACCAAATTCACCTATAAGACTTTCTGTTGTAAATTTATTTGGCATAGCTCCATACATGCCATTTGTTGCACCCCCAACATATTCAGTTTCATTCTTTATAACTTTTATCTGAGCCGCGTTCTCGTTTAAATACAACTTATAATCACTTGTATAAAATCCAACTAGTTTGGAACTTGTATATGGGATTACTTCAAGATTTTTTTCTAAATTATTTTTAACATAATTAGACTCTTTCCAAATATAATACAATGTATGGATGTAAGTGGTGAAATTATCATCTCCTCCCCAATCATCTAACTTCTCAAATATTTTTCTATAAACAGTTTTTCCTTCAATTTTTTCAGAAAACAACCCATCCAAAAATTTAGTTTCATCCTGTTTTCCAAGTCCTTCAATAATAGTTAACACCGCCTTTTCTTCGTTAACCAATCGCTCATCAACACCACAAATTAACAAGCCTTTTAATGCATTCCATAACTGTTTATTATTAAACGTATTGGCAATATGAAAATTTGGGATTTCTGCAAAGTACAAATCGATGTCCCCACAATCAGGTAAGTTATCTGTAATGTAAGGAAGGTATTTTTTATCTAACCAAGAAATAATATTCTTAGATACTTTTGTTCTTGAAATACTAGAACCAATAATTACTACTTTATCAAGGTCTATAATATTATCTTTTACATAATCCTCATATGTCATGTCGGAGGGGATACCTAACATCTCCTTTGCATCCTCTTCTGTTGCAATATCTTCTTCCTCGATTTCGATATTATCTAAAGTAATATTATATGCTTGTCCGCTAGTTTCCCTAATATTTTTGTTGTATTTTCATAAAACATAAATAATCGATATGAGATTAATTGAATTTAGTGAGCACTACCCAGATGAAGCCAGTTGTAAAGCAGCATTTAAGTCCTATCGCGAAAAAGAAGGGGTTAAGTGTAAAAAGTGTGGAGGAACTACTCATTATTGGAAAAAGAAACGAGAACAGTGGGAATGTAAAAACTGTACTCACAGAACAACGTTGAAAAGCGGTACTGTTATGCAAAGCAGTAAATTACCTTTTAAGTATTGGTTTATAGCTATGCATTTAATAACAAGCACAAAAAAATCATTTTCGGCTAAAGAGATTCAACGTCAGATAGGTCATAAAAGATATGAGCCTATTTGGGCAATGGTTCATAAGTTAAGATGCGTTATGGGGTTAAGAGACGATGAATATCAGCTTAGTGATGAGGTTGAATTGGATGATGGGTTTTTTGAAACCGTTTCAATAACAAGAGATAAAACAGCACCTTTAAAAAGGGGGCGAGGAAGTCAAAGACAATCAATAGTATTAGTAAGTATAGAGTCTAAACTAGAATCAGAACACTATAACAGCAAGAAACACAGGGTGAATAAGAGAGTGAAATTCCTAAAGATGAAAGTAATCAGTTCTTTAAAGAAAGAAGAGGTAGCTCAAACTGTAAATCAAATGGTTGAAGGAGGTAGCAAAATAATTTCCGATGGATCAAATAGCTTTAATGACTTGACTAAGGATTTTGAACTAGTCTCTAATGTTGTGCCAAAGAAAAATATCAATTCTATTTTACCTTGGGTTCACAAAGCAATTAGTAACGCCAAAAGGCTATTACTGGATGTCCATCATAGAATAGATGATGATTTTCTTCAAAATTACTTGAACGAGTACTGCTACAAATTCAATAGGAGAACATTTAATAACTTATTCGACAGGCTTATGATTGCAGCGGTATCATATAGATGGAATTATCTTGGGGAAGTTAACGGATAAGCATATAATATTATCACCATTTATCCCTAGTGTTTTACAAAAATTTTCTATATCATCGTGATGGTCAAATTGAAATACAAATTTATTACCCAACCCATCGGATAATTCAAGTTTATAGAATATATCAAAAACATTGAACAGAAATAAAAACCTACTCTTCTTTACTTTTAAAGACTCTGATTTATTATCTATACTAATTTGTGCTATATTTCCACTAGGTTGCTGGACAAGATTAAAATTTAAACCTGTACTCTCAAATATATGATGATAATAACCACGAAGATTACATGGAATAGAACCATTTACTTTAGAAGAACTACATTTTTTAATTTGATCTTTCCATTCTAGATTAGTTTTTTCTCCTGCATAAGTTTTTTTAATATGGTTCAGAATCCGATCCATTTGTTCCTTTTTATAAGAACTTGAAATACTTTCCCCTTCACCATCCCCATCAAAAATCCCAATCCTCAATTTCGGATTGTGTATGGCTTTCCAATGTACATAAGGTAAATGCTCTCCATTGTTATAATCTAGTAACCAATTGGTACTTCCTGTAGCATATTTATAACTATGAGAAGAAAACGGGTGTTTTAGTTGGAATGCACCGTGGGCGAGTTCGTGTGCTACGGTTATCCCCCCAGCCCCAAAAGGGGGAGAATTTGCGGTAAAAATATAACCGAATTGTCTGCCTAGTGGCATGAGTCCTTTTTCTCCTGCGGAGCTTGGCTGTTTGTCTGTTAAGATTAAATAATAAGCTTCAGGGTTAAAGTTACCATGCTCTTTTAATGCCTTATTTATACTACGCTGTTGCTCCGTGTATTGCGCTGCAAAGCCACTTTCTCCACTTTTTATAGTGCCGTCTGGTGTTAGACTGTTTAGGGTCGCTGTAAAATCGTTAATTACAGAAATATTTAGACTAACTGCTGCTTGTTGGTAAATAGCTTTTAGTTTTTTTGTAATGGCACTTGTATTCGCATTTGAAGTATTTACCAATACTACGACCACTTCCTTTATGGCAATTTGGTATTGCATAAAAGCCCCTGCTATTTGGTATTTATCGCCTTGTTTTACTAAGGCTTGGGTTTCTATATCGGCATCGCTTAGCGTTCCTTTTAATTTTAAGGTGTAAGAAGTACTAGTACTATCTACTTTTTTCAGTCCTACACCATCTTTGGTTTTAAAAATAATGTCTTGAGGTTTTATACTATCGTTGGTAATTTTAAAATTGGCAACAATAAATTCTATCGTTCCTTTAGCTACCGCTTTGTAAGGCATGTAATAAGCTGTTCCTAACTTTTTGTACAAGTCCTTGGTTTGTGGCTGGCTTGAGTTGTAGGCGTCGAATCCAGTAGGCAGTGTTGCAGTAGGCAGTTGGGTGAACGTTACGGTGACACCTTGTGCGGTGATGTTGATGGCTTCTCCTTTGCTGTTTACGCCTGTGGTGTTTTCCACAGTGGTAGTACCGCCTTCGGCTTGTGGACCTAATTCGGTTACATTTCCTTGTTCGTCTACATGGTGTTTTTTTGGTAGTACTGGTGGTTTTGCTTTGGAATCTCCGCTATCGGTTATTATATAGTCCTCTCCTCCAGATAATTCTACAATAGGTGCACCGCCTTTTCCTACTAATAATATATCTCCGTTGCTTGGGTCTACTAGGATTTCTGCTATTTGGAAGTTCACCTGTTTTACTACATACGTTCCCTGCTGTTTTTGGATAGGGTTCTGCTGTGCTACTGCTATTTGAAAAAAGCAGGAACATAGGAATAGTAGGATTGTATGTAGGTTTTTATGTGGCAATATTTAGTTGTTTATCATTTTTTTTTGTTCTATTTGCATCGCCGCTAAGTCGGGAGACTTTGCGCAGCGGGTTTTTATAATTCCTAATAATTCATCCGTTAAGCCTAGTTTATCTTTTACTGCTTTTGGTAACTTTCTAGTTTAAACTACAATGTTATTTTCTTCTTTTTCAAAAATATGGAGAGTGTTATCTTGGGTCTGAATATAAATGCGATTAGCATTCACATGAATACTCCCAATACCTCCATTTTCTGGTATAAATTCATGTTTAAAAACTAGGTTTTTAGAATTCATATCTAAAACCCCAACTTTTGATTTATTATCTCCTAGTGTTTGTGTAAAATAGAAACAATCGTTTTTTACTGCACATCTATGGTCATGAATAGAATCAAAACCATTTTCTTTAATAAGGATATTAACATCCCATTCTTCTATTTCATTAGTAATAACATTGACTTTACATAAGATATTTTCAAATTTTGTGGTATAGATAAAATTGTTGTCTTTAAAAATACTAAATCCAAATCCATTATGCTTATATAGAACCTTTCCCGAATGCGCATCTAAACAAAATAAAGCGCCTTGCTCGTCTCCTGATACTGTAAAATAAATTTTATCAGATAATTCCAATATTTTACTACTTAAATAGGCTTTTTCTGAGTTAATTAAATCAGAAAAATCGTGTTTCCAAGTTACACCCCTTGATTCAAAGCTATTAAACACGATTAAACCAGTATTATATCTGGAATCACCCGCTTGTACAACACCATAATTAGTAAATAATTTTTGTCCTCCATTTTGAAGGATAGGGATCTCTATAATTTTATCTGATTTAAAGATAATTTTATCACTTTCTTCTAATGATACGTAGGCACTGAATTGAGAATTTATCTTATAATAAAATCTTCCATCTTTTATTTCATCTACAATTCCATTAAAAGAATGAAAATATGTCTTTTTATCTTGGAAGTAATATATTCCATTTTCATATTTCCCTACGTTATTAGTTCCTTTTAACAATTCAAGTGTAAGAAGTTTTTTATAACATGGATAAAACTGATAAACATCTAAAAATTGTTTATCTCTTTTAATACAAATTATTTCACTGTCCTTATAAAGAACTCCACCTAATATTTTATTAATTATGTAATTCATCATTTAAAAATCATGTTATAGTTAGTATCTACAAAATCCTCTATATAATTACTTGTAATCACATCTTCAAAATCTTTCATTTTAAAGAATTTTTTAAAGTTTGAAGCTTTTTCTGCATTATCTCCTTTAATTATTTTATTTATTGAACCCTTATTCTCTTTCAACCAGGTCTTTAACTTTTCCGCAGTCATTTCTGTTTTATCCATACGATATTGAATTTCATTTAAATTATCCGCGTTAAACAAATCTCGTTCAATAAATTGCTCTTTTATAGTTTTACTAGATATACTTCCTGGTCCACTTTTGTATTCTGTTTTTAAATTTCCGGGTGTACAATTAACACAAAACAAATCAATACTCGAATCATTATTAGTAGCTCTTGCATTGGGTACAGAATGCTCAAACCTAAGCTTTTTCCCTGCAAACTCTTTCCCGTTTGCATTTAAATCCCTTAAAACCCAATGTGCTCCTTGCTTTTGATTGTTGGTACCATTTTTAAAGGTACTTACTATTTTATCAAATTATCTATGGTTGTGTTTGGGTTCTGATGTACGAATTGACCAAACTTATTTAAATCGTTTAACACATCGGCATAAGATGCAGAAAGTGTTCCCGTTTTATATCCATTTAAAGACGCTAAAACTTCATCACTCAAACCAAGGGGTTCGAATGCAGGGCTTTTTCGTATGTCTGCCAAGGCCTGTATAGCATCCGTATTTCTTGTTAAGCCTATTGCTGGGTTATTCCCTCCTGTTCTTTTATTTATGTGTAATAACTGCCAACTCTCTGCCAATTCAAGTTTCTGAGCGGGTTCAATAATTATAAAACGTTATAAAACTGAACCATCTATTTGTAAAACACTACCATCAGAAATATTATATTTACTAGTCATAACCAATAATTTCTTCTTTAGTTTGGTGTAATACGGATGCCATTCAGTTAATCCTTCTTCTTCATCAAACATCAATGAATCTACCCATTTCAATCTTCTTTCAAACTCTGGATCATTACATAGTTTTGAGATAATCAATAATCTAAAAAGCCATGCTGCCCCACCTGCTATAATTTCATGCCCATATTTCCCATCTACTTCTAATTGATTTACCTTTGCTAAAATATTCGGTAAAAAACTGTAATGTTCTACAAATTTAAACCCCGACTTTTCTAAATAATTTACTAGCCAATCAGCAAATTCTTCAACCTCCTCCTTCTTTTTAAAGAAATTGTACATGTATTTATTTTTGAATAAAGTCTTAAAACTAAAATCTTTTACAGAGTTTAAAAAAAGTTCATCTTTAGGCTTATAACTAATTAGCGTATTTGTTGGTATCCCAATGTTCAGAATAACATCTTCTACTTCAAAAATTGAAGGCATTAAAGAACTAGCTCCAATAGTTCCATTTTCATTAAAATTAAACACACAAAAATAAACCTTGTCATCAAACCTTTTGAGATAGCTTAGACCTGGTCTAGAATTTAATAATTTATAACTTCTTTCTAATAACAAGAAATTTAACCTATCAAATATAATTTTTTTTCTTACTTTTTTTTCAATCATTTAATTTACTTTTTAAATTAGTTCAATTGTTAAATTATCTATATCGTTTGCTGAGCCATGATCTGCAATTTTAAATATTTTTTGGTTAGATACCTTAAGAATATCATTTTCATTAAGATCAAATTCTAATTTAGTGTACTTCAATTTCATCTCAGTTTGTCCATTAATAATAGCTCCAAAACCTTCTTTTTGTCGAATAGTAAATCCTGTTTTTTGACTCAATTTATTTTCAATGATAATAACATCTATAATTTCATTTGTAGATTTACTTCTTTTTATTAGTACAATATCTGCTTTCATAAATCCATTTTTAGTTATTAATGGTATTTCCGTCAAAACTTGATAATCTTCTAGTCTCTTAATTCCAATACTATTTGTTAACTTAGCAATAAATGAAGGATTACTTTTATCGTTTATAAGTGTAACAATATTTTCTCCCAATTTCCTTCCTTCTGCAGAATAATGTTGAAATCGTTCAATATTCTTACTGCGTTTAATCCAATTTGACAGTTTAGTATCTTCATTTCGTCTTAATACTTCACCAATGATATCAAACTCATCAATACTAAGGTTCGCCCCTTTATGTGAGGTGATTCCTTTAACATATACTATATTTTCTTCTTTATTTAAAAGATTTAAAAACTCTTCATCACAATCATCAATAAACTTAGATAAAGTAGATTTACCATCTACATCTGTTAATCTTTTTATCAAATTTTGATTACTCTTATTTAATTTACTGAATTTCTCAATTTTAATAGGGTCGGTTTTGACAAAAGATTTTGGATTAAATTTATGTAATACTTTCCAACTCTCTGCCAATTCAAGTTTCTGAGCAGGACTTTTACCATCAAACAAGATACGTAAACCGCTATTTATATCGGTTTTTAAGGCCTTTTTTAATTCGTCCGTAAAAGAGATAGGTAAATCGGATAAAAAGTTGAGTAAGTTGTCTATTTTCTCCAATGGTAAACCATCAACTCTAGCCCATTGCTTAGCCTCATCCAAATTAGCACTCATGGAGGATGAAAAATGTTTTTCACCTTTGCTTAGATCTACAATATAATTAGGATCATGTATCGAAAAATGAGTT
This sequence comes from Flavobacteriaceae bacterium, assembly GCA_965224465.1. Classification (GTDB taxonomy): domain Bacteria; phylum Bacteroidota; class Bacteroidia; order Flavobacteriales; family Flavobacteriaceae. Next base: position 659,098 of record OZ245049.1, read on the forward strand.
ATAATCTTGCTATTATCTGTATGTGATATAATTTTAAATCGTTTGGCAGATTTTAATGCAAATACGCCGTATTGTGTTACTCCAACCGCTACAACACTAACACCATACATACTAGCCTCTACGTAATCTCGTTCTTTGATTGCATAGATTATACCTATAGCGTCGGGTATAAAATCTAAGCCTGTTGGGGCGAGCATTAAGGAAGCTACATCAATTTTATCGTACACCAATTGTTTTTCATCAACAACTTTATACAGATGTTCATTTGTTAATGCGAAATACTGCCCATCGGCAAATTTTACATTTGCCATATAATTTGATAAAAAATCCGATTTGTATTTATCAAAATGGAATTTTGCATAACTAATTCCTATATGTTCTAAACCTGCCTTTTTTACACTTGCGATATAAGGTTCTCTTAAATTTACAGGGTTATTATCTACAGGTAGATAATAATTCTCAGACTTATTTACAAAAGCTAATCTATCATTTTCAATTGCTTTTTTAAGTTCCTGTTCATACCCCTCTTTCCAAATCCTGTACTTTTCAATATATTCGGGTCGTAATATAATACCGTATCCATCACCAGTTTTAACGCTTTTAAAAGGATTTGGTCTCTTTGCTTCTATTCTTTTTACTGCATCAAAAGAGGGACTTTTTAATAATACCAAATGATTGATAAATGGATAGCCCTTTACATGTGTATTATTTGCTTTATAGATAGATTTTATTTCTCCCGATGCATTAAAAATTACAAATTGTAATTGTACAGGCTTTGGAATTTCTTTGTAGAAATTTAAAAAATCACTATTAAAACTCTCTTTCTCTTTAAAATTAAACGATACCGATTCAAGTTCACCATTTCCATAACCACTACTATTATAACAATCAGTTGTATAATCGGTAAATAAAAAATTCTGTTCATAGCTACGGGATACTAAAATAAGCCCTGTATTTATGACTCCTGCCTTATCAATAGCTGTTTTAGCCATTGTTTGTAATTGAACATCGTTATATAAAGTATTAGTACCGGTTTTAAGAAAAATAACCAATACCTTATTCCCTGTATGATACTGTAATAACCGTAGTTTATCTTCGTATACCTGAAGTTTAGATGCTTCTAATAGTGAATTATTTCCTATAAAACCAAAATGTTTAATCTCTCTATTTGGCGGGTATTCCGTTGCACTGTCATTTATTTCACTATATAACAAGGCAAACTTCTCATTAACGGCATTTTGATGTGTTTCTAATATGGAGTCATAGTATGTAAATTGTTTGCATTTGTTCCCTTTAGGTTTTTCTTTACAGTTTACAGCTATCGTTTTAGTTATAATTTTTGAAGTAGAATCAATTTTCTTTCCTTTATGTTTTTTTGCCTCTTTCCATGTTGTTTGGTATAATTTATTATTACATGGAGCTATATAGTGAAACCAATATACCTTTTTACTTTCATCAGATAAATCCACCAATTTAATCGGTAATTTTTCACCTCCAAAAACATAATCATTTCCATTTGCTACATATTCTTTTCCTTTAAAATTAATCCCCCTTACCGCACCTTGCGGGATGTTAGTAGCATTGGGAACAGAACTTATAGAAGAATACGTAATAGAATTATTAACAAATGTAAAAGGCTGCCAATTAGCAGTTAAAAATACACGCTTTGATAATTCCCCTTCACTATCCCCATCAAAAACCCCAATCCTCAATTTCGGATTGTGTATGGCTTTCCAATGTACATAAGGTAAATGCTCTCCTTTGTTATAATCTAGTAACCAATTGGTACTTCCTGTAGCATATTTATAACTATGAGAAGAAAACGGGTGTTTTAGCTGGAAGGCACCGTGGGCGAGTTCGTGTGCTACGGTTATCCCCCCAGCCCCCGAAGGGGGAGAATTTGCGGTAAAAATATAACCGAATTGTCTGCCTAATGGCATGAGTCCTTTTTCTCCTGCGGTGCTGGGCTGTTTGTCTGTTAAGATTAAATAATAAGCTTCAGGGTTAAAGTTACCATGCTCTTTTAATGCCTTATTTATACTACGCTGTTGCTCTGTGTATTGCGCTGCAAAGCCACTTTCTCCACTTTTTATAGTGCCGTCTGGTGTTAAACTGTTTAGGGTCGCTGTAAAATCGTTAATTACAGAAATATTTAGGCTAACTGCTGCTTGTTGGTAAATAGCTTTTAGTTTTTTTGTAATGGCACTTGTATTCGCTTTTGAAGTATTTACCAATACTACGACCACTTCCTTTATGGCAATTTGGTATTGCATAAAAGCCCCTGCTATTTGGTATTTATCGCCTTGTTTTACTAAGGCTTGGGTTTCTATATCGGCATCGCTTAGCGTTCCTTTTAATTTCAACGTATAGGAAGTACTAGTACTATCTACTTTTTTCAGTCCTACACCATCTTTGGTTTTAAAAATAATGTCTTGAGGTTTTATACTATCGTTGGTAATTTTAAAATTGGCAACAATAAATTCTACCGTCCCTTTAGCTACCGCTTTGTAAGGCATGTAATAAGCTGACCCTAACTTTTTGTACAAGTCCTTGGTTTGTGGCTGGCTTGGGCTGTAGGCGTCGAATCCAGTAGGCAGTGTTGCAGTAGGCAGTTGGGTGAACGTTACGGTGACACCTTGTGCGGTGATGTTGGTGGCTTCTCCTTTGCTGTTTACGCCTGTGGTATTTTCCACAGTGGTAGTACCGCCTTCGGCTTGTGGACCTAATTCGGTTACATTTCCTTGTTCGTCTACATGGTATTTTTTTGGTAGTACTGGTGGTTTTGCTTTAGGGTCTCCGCTGTCGGTTATTATATAGTCCTCGCCTCCAGATAATTCTACAATAGGTGCACCGCCTTTTCCTACTAATAATATATCTCCGTTGCTAGGGTCTACTAGGATTTCTGCTATTTGGAAGTTTACCTGTTTCACTGCATACGTTCCTTGCTGTTTTTGGATAGGGTGCTGCTGTGCTACTGCTATTTGAAAAAAGCAGGAACATAGGAATAGTAGGATTGTATGTAGGTTTTTATGTGGCAATATTTAGTTGTTTATCATTTTTTTTTGTTCTATTTGCATCGCTGCTAAGTCGGGAGACTTTGCGGAGCGGGGGTACTAGAGGTAACTTTACTATTAGCTACTGTTTTCTCCAAAGTAATTGTTTTATTTTTAAGGGTTTCAACAGTATTAAAACCAACAAACAGCAGTAAATTAAAGACTGCAACAACCAATATATAACCACTTTTTAGCATTAAACTATTTTGTTATTTTCTTCTTTTTCGAAAATGTGGAGAGTATTACTGTCATCCAATAAATATAGCTTTCCTTTATGATACTCTATAGATTGTATTCTAACAAAAGTTTCTGATGGAAAATCTTCTAATAGTTCCAACTCCTGGTTTTCCGTATTAAAAAAACCAAACTTTACTTTTTCTCCTATTTGTCCTACAAACCATAGTTTGTTTTCGGAATATAAGTTTTTGTGAATTATAAAATCTTCCTGAAATAAATCCGACACCTCTTTTTCTAAAACAACCTCTCCGTTTATAGGATTAAACACTTGGTATAATTTATTACTGCACCCATAAAGTAAATTTTCAAAACGATTAAAGCAATGAGCTATTATAAACTTATCATTAATATTAACTTCAAAATACTCTTTCCAAAGAACTTCTCCTGAATCTTTATTTATCCCAACTAAAAATTGATTGTCTTTTTCATTATAAGCTTCAATAAATAACACATCATCTATTACTTTTGGAGATAAATAGATAGTATAACCATCAGGTAATTGGTAGTTCCAGAGTCTTTTCCCGTTTAATGAATTTCTTAGATAAAATTTAGTTTTATCAAACCTTTCACTACAGAAAATAAGGCCTTTTATTGGAGTAATAGAATCAGTACCAGTATATGTCCATAATAGATTATAATTAAAATCAAATAAAGAATATTTTTTTTCCTTACGAGATAGTCTTTTCCTCCCAAATAAAACATTTTCTGAAACTATTTTAAGTCCATCAAGCCCTTCGATACAAAATTTCTCAATTAGCTTATCATTAATAACTTTAAATAACTTTGAATTATCAAAAAAATATAAATCATTATTTAAAGAAGAAAATTTCAACAGAGATAAATATTTCTTAAAACATATACCATTAATATAAGTTTTATCACCTTCTGCCAATGCATATAAAATATTTCCTGAAATATTTTTTAACCATGCACTACTTTGTCCCTTTATTTGTATATGTTTTCTTATCATTATTGTTTTATAAGTTTAAATATATTTTCGAATTGACTTTCGATTAAATCTTTTAATTCATCTGCGGTTTCAACTTGGAATTTATCAAATAACCTTTGATTTAAAGGTAAACCGTCAATTGCTTTTAGCATGTTTTCTTTAAAATTCGGAGGATTTTTAGTACCGTTAAATATCCATTTTATATCGTCTAAGGATTGTGCATTGTTTAAGTCCTTTATAAATTGTTCGTTAAAATGACCTGGCGGCACCTTCTTAACTGATTTGAATTCGTAATATTTTACCCTTCGACTATTTGTAATATCAGCAACATCTACAAAGCGAGCTCCTCCAATATTTGTATAGTATTCAAATTTGAGACTTTTACCTGAAAAATCATCTGAATGTTTACCTAAATAATAAACAATCCAATTGGCACCATCACTTTTAGCCTTTCCTTGTTTTAAATCGCTTAAAACTTTATAAAAATCTTCTAGAATAATGTTTTTACCCGCTACATTTCTCCCGAAATCATCTAAATTCTTAACTACTGTTGAGTATGGTAATCCATCTGCTCCTTTTAAAGACGTCAAAACTTCATCACTTAAACTAAGTGCTTTGAATGCAGGGCTTTTGCGTATGTCAGCAAAGGATTCCACAGCATCTGCTTTTTTAAACAATGGGTCGGAAACAGATTGTGGTTTCTCATATCGCTTTCTCAATAACTGCCAACTCTCTGCCAATTCTCCTCTTCGTGCAGCGTTTTCTCCTGTGCTTACAAATAATTTGCTTAAGCTGTTGGAAGTGTTAATGTCGGTTTTTAGGAGTGTTTTCTCTGCATCTGTTAATATAGTACTTGGAATCTCATCAATCCAAGAGGGAATCTTAGATACCACCGTTGCGAGTTCATCCAATTGGCTTTTTATAAGTTGGGGGTTCGTATTGTTTTTTACATCGTTTAGGTCTAGCTTATTTATAAGTTTACGGTCTCCACTATGAATAACCGATGTAAGATGGAAATCTTCTGGATTTATTTCTGACAACCTTACCCTTTCTAGCGAAAAACCATTAGTATTGTTCGCTTTCCTTGCTACGATACCATATAAATCATCAATCTTTCTCCCTGCTTTTAGACCTCCTTTTATATAGGCAGCACCAAAAAAAGGTACAGCAGCTGACGCAGTATAAATAGTAAAATTTGTAGTATCGCTTCTTAGCCCAGCATATATTGCTCCAATAGGATCCGTTACAGTATCTGCTCCGGGCCACATTCCTACAACGTCTAAAGTTCCATACATTACATCATCGAATAGAAATATTCCTTGAAAATCATAGAATTGCTCATCGGTTAACTCAGGGCTTAAATCAAGTGCAATTTCTACACCACTCCACCAAGTCCATTCTTCAACTGTTTCTTTCCATAGTCTAAATGTGTAGTTACCTTGTGTCTTTATCTCTATTGGACTATCTGATTTTCCATTAGAACCATCAAAGTCCATATATACCTCTCTGAATTTTGCAATTTTATTTATATCCAACTTTTCCCAAAGAGACATATTAGCCAAGCCTCCTTGTTCTATTTCTACGGTTAATCCTTGCTCAATAAAGGAATTTACGCCTTTAATACATTCCGTGTATGTATTATTACTGTCTAAATAACAATTTCCATCATGTTCACCACAGTGTGATAAATTTTCATTACGAGCTGAAAGACATGCTCTTTGCTTGTTGTAGGCTTCTTTAAATGATTTTGACCGATAAAAGGAAAGTGTCTTTATAAAAGTGGCTCCTCTAACATCATCTTTTGATTGATATAAATAATTCTGCAAGATTCCATCAGCATATTGATAGTATTTATTTACAATTACTGGCTTTTTAATTGAAGCATATATACTCAATAAATACTCCAAACTATTACCATTTTTTCTAATAATGTTTTCATCAAACAATCCTTCATTGCTTTGGATATAAGCTGTTTCAGAGCACACAGTTGTAGACACTCCAAATAAGGATTCAAAAGGAGAACCATTAATAAGTACAAATACTATTTTTTTACTTTTATCAACACTTTCCAATGCTTTATTCGCTATTTCACGCAACTGTGTGCTAGTGTATATGTTGTTGTTTTCGGTTCTTAATAAGCCTAGCACAAAATATGTATCTGTATAATGGCTCAGTAAATGAAACTTATCCTCTAGTACATCCCATTGTTTTTCATTATCTGGTAACAACGAATTAGCTCCATCACTCAGAGAAAAAATATGCTTAAATTGCCCTTTAGTTCTATGCTTCGAAACCTTTGATTGATTAATTTCTGCTATTGCTTTTAATAATGATGTTTTTATTTCCCTTACAATACTATTATCAACAATCAAATCATGGTTCATTTGTCTGCACCTAACATTTCCTTCCTCTTGTTTATTACCTGGTCTTATATCACATGTTCTAGCCGCTTCATACACTTGACCTGTCGCCTGATTATTTACATGTACATTGTTTTCCGCATCAATATAAACTAACCTTGGTTCTTGATTAGTCTCTTCAAATTTATCAAACTTTATTTTTTGTCCTTTTTCATCTTTAACAAATGCTCCATTTCTATATTTCCAATAATATTTTTTATTATTACCTCTTATGGGATAAAATATATCACCCGACGAAAGTTCTCTTATTATAGAAATTCTTCCTATAGCTTCAGGGGTTTTAGAACCGACAAATGCAACAGGAACGTACCCTGCTCCTAAAATTATTGCATTCCCATATAGATCTAAATAAGCATAATTTCTATTTTGGTACTCAACAGGAACACATACATAATCAAGTTTATCAAAGCTATATTCCCCTTCACCATCCCCATCAAAAATCCCAATCCTCAATTTCGGATTGTGTATGGCTTTCCAATGTACATAAGGTAAATGCTCTCCATTGTTATAATCTAGTAACCAATTGGTACTTCCTGTAGCATATTTATAACTATGCGTAGAGAATGGATGTTTTAGTTGGAAGGCACCGTGGGCGAGTTCGTGTGCTACGGTTATCCCCCCAGCCCCAGAAGGGGGAGAATTTGCGGTAAAAATATAACCGAATTGTCTGCCTAATGGCATGAGTCCTTTTTCTCCTGCGGTGCTGGGCTGTTTGTCTGTTAAGATTAAATAATAAGCTTCAGGGTTAAAGTTACCATGCTCTTTTAATGCCTTATTTATACTACGCTGTTGCTCTGTGTATTGCGCTGCAAAGCCACTTTTTCCACTTTTTATAGTGCCGTCTGGTGTTAGACTGTTTAGGGTCGCTGTAAAATCGTTAATTACAGAAATATTTAGGCTAACTGCTGCTTGTTGGTAAATAGCTTTTAGTTTTTTTGTAATGGCACTTGTATTCGCATTTGAAGTATTTACCAATACTACGACCACTTCCTTTATGGCAATTTGGTATTGCATAAAAGCCCCTGCTATTTGGTATTTATCGCCTTGTTTTACTAAGGCTTGGGTTTCTATATCGGCATCGCTTAGCGTTCCTTTTAATTTTAAGGTGTAAGAAGTACTAGTACTATCTACTTTTTTCAGTCCTACACCATCTTTGGTTTTAAAAATAATGTCTTGAGGTTTTATACTATCGTTGGTAATTTTAAAATTGGCAACAATAAATTCTACCGTCCCTTTAGCTACCGCTTTGTAGGGCATGTAATAATTTGCTCCCAACTTTTTGTACAAGTCCTTGGTTTGTGGCTGGCTTGGGCTGTAGGCGTCGAATCCAGTGGGCAGTGTTGCAGTAGGCAGTTGGGTGAACGTTACGGTGACACCTTGTGCGGTGATGTTGATGGCTTCTCCTTTGCTGTTTACGCCTGTGGTGTTTTCCACAGTGGTAGTACCGCCTTCGGCTTGTGGACCTAATTCGGTTACATTTCCTTGTTCGTCTACATGGTGTTTTTTTGGTAGTACTGGTGGTTTTGCTTTGGAATCTCCGCTATCGGTTATTATATAGTCCTCTCCTCCAGATAATTCTACAATAGGTGCACCGCCTTTTCCTACTAATAATATATCTCCGTTGCTTGGGTCTACTAGGATTTCTGCTATTTGGAAGTTCACCTGTTTTACTACATACGTTCCCTGCTGTTTTTGGATAGGGTTCTGCTGTGCTACTGCTATTTGAAAAAAGCAGGAACATAGGAATAGTAGGATTGTATGTAGGTTTTTATGTGGCAATATTTATTTGTTTATCATTTTTTTTTGTTCTATTTGCATCGCCGCTAAGTCGGGAGACTTTGCGGAGTGGGTTTTTATAATTCCTAATAATTCATCCGTTAAGCCTAGTTTATCTTTTACTGCTTTTGGTAACTTTCTAGTTTAAACTACAATGTTATTTTCTTCTTTTTCAAAAATATGGAGAGTGTTATCTTGGGTCTGAATATAAATGCGATTAGCATTCACATGAATACTCCCAATACCTCCATTTTCTGGTATAAATTCATGTTTAAAAACTAGGTTTTTAGAATTCATATCTAAAACCCCAACTTTTGATTTATTATCTCCTAGTGTTTGTGTAAAATAGAAACAATCGTTTTTTACTGCACATCTATGGTCATGAATAGAATCAAAACCATTTTCTTTAATAAGGATATTAACATCCCATTCTTCTATTTCATTAGTAATAACATTGACTTTACATAAGATATTTTCAAATTTTGTGGTATAGATAAAATTGTTGTCTTTAAAAATACTAAATCCAAATCCATTATGCTTATATAGAACCTTTCCCGAATGCGCATCTAAACAAAATAAAGCGCCTTGCTCGTCTCCTGATACTGTAAAATAAATTTTATCAGATAATTCCAATATTTTACTACTTAAATAGGCTTTTTCTGAGTTAATTAAATCAGAAAAATCGTGTTTCCAAGTTACACCCCTTGATTCAAAGCTATTAAACACTATTAAACCAGTATTATATCTGGAATCACCCGCTTGTATAACACCATAATTAGTAAATAATTTTTGTCCTCCATTTTGAAGGATAGGGATCTCTATAATTTTATCTGATTTAAAGATAATTTTACCTCTTTTTTTATAGGATGCATAAGCAGTGTATTTAACGGAAAACACATAATAAAGATTTCCTTCAATTATAGCCTCTTGTCCGTCTTTGAAAGAATAGAAAAACGTTTTTTTATCTTGAAAATAATATATTCCATTCTTGTATCGACCAATTTGATTGGTTCTTTTAGATAACTGAATACTTGTCAGTAGATTATGTTGATTGTTATTTTCATATACTAAAAGTTTGTTTTCAGTATTTTTAATACAAATTATATCTTTATCCATTAAAAGAATACCCGTATTTATCTTAATTGAGATATTAAATTTTATCATAAAAAAATTAATTTAAAATTAGAATCAACGAAGTTATCGATATGAATATTAGTTATTATATCATCAAGTTCATCAAAATTAAAAAAGTTTCTGAACTTTTTAGATTTAATTTCGTCAACCCCATCAATTATACTTTGAATTGAACCCTTATTTTCTTTCAACCAGGTCTTTAACTTTTCCGCAGTCATTTCTGTTTTATCCATACGATATTGAATTTCATTTAAATTATCCGCGTTAAACAAATCTCGTTCAATAAATTGCTCTTTTATAGTTTTACTAGATATACTTCCTGGTCCACTTTTGTATTCTGTTTTTAAATTTCCGGGTGTACAATTAACACAAAACAAATCAATACTCGAATCATTATTAGTAGCTCTTGCATTGGGTACAGAATGCTCAAACCTAAGCTTTTTCCCTGCAAACTCTTTCCCGTTTGCATTTAAATCCCTTAAAACCCAATGTGCTCCTTGCTTTTGATTGTTGGTACCATTTTTAAAGGTACTTACTATTTTATCAAATTATCTATGGTTGTGTTTGGGTTCTGATGTACGAATTGACCAAACTTATTTAAATCGTTTAACACATCGGCATAAGATGCAGAAAGTGTTCCCGTTTTATATCCATTTAAAGACGCTAAAACTTCATCACTCAAACCAAGGGGTTCGAATGCAGGGCTTTTTCGTATGTCTGCCAAGGCCTGTATAGCATCCGTATTTCTTGTTAAGCCTATTGCTGGGTTATTCCCTCCTGTTCTTTTATTTATGTGTAATAACTGCCAACTCTCTGCCAATTCAAGTTTCTGAGCGGGTTCAATAATTATAAAACGTTATAAAACTGAACCATCTATTTGTAAAACACTACCATCAGAAATATTATATTTACTAGTCATAACCAATAATTTCTTCTTTAGTTTGGTGTAATACGGATGCCATTCAGTTAATCCTTCTTCTTCATCAAACATCAATGAATCTACCCATTTCAATCTTCTTTCAAACTCTGGATCATTACATAGTTTTGAGATAATCAATAATCTAAAAAGCCATGCTGCCCCACCTGCTATAATTTCATGCCCATATTTCCCATCTACTTCTAATTGATTTACCTTTGCTAAAATATTCGGTAAAAAACTGTAATGTTCTACAAATTTAAACCCCGACTTTTCTAAATAATTTACTAGCCAATCAGCAAATTCTTCAACCTCCTCCTTCTTTTTAAAGAAATTGTACATGTATTTATTTTTGAATAAAGTCTTAAAACTAAAATCTTTTACAGAGTTTAAAAAAAGTTCATCTTTAGGCTTATAACTAATTAGCGTATTTGTTGGTATCCCAATGTTCAGAATAACATCTTCTACTTCAAAAATTGAAGGCATTAAAGAACTAGCTCCAATAGTTCCATTTTCATTAAAATTAAACACACAAAAATAAACCTTGTCATCAAACCTTTTGAGATAGCTTAGACCTGGTCTAGAATTTAATAATTTATAACTTCTTTCTAATAACAAGAAATTTAACCTATCAAATATAATTTTTTTTCTTACTTTTTTTTCAATCATTTAATTTACTTTTTTAATTAGTTCAATTGTTAAATTATCTATATCGTTTGCTGAGCCATGATCTGCAATTTTAAATATTTTTTGGTTAGATACCTTAAGAATATCATTTTCATTAAGATCAAATTCTAATTTAGTGTACTTCAATTTCATCTCAGTTTGTCCATTAATAATAGCTCCAAAACCTTCTTTTTGTCGAATAGTAAATCCTGTTTTTTGACTCAATTTATTTTCAATGATAATAACATCTATAATTTCATTTGTAGATTTACTTCTTTTTATTAGTACAATATCTGCTTTCATAAATCCATTTTTAGTTATTAATGGTATTTCCGTCAAAACTTGATAATCTTCTAGTCTCTTAATTCCAATACTATTTGTTAACTTAGCAATAAATGAAGGATTACTTTTATCGTTTATAAGTGTAACAATATTTTCTCCCAATTTCCTTCCTTCTGCAGAATAATGTTGAAATCGTTCAATATTCTTACTGCGTTTAATCCAATTTGACAGTTTAGTATCTTCATTTCGTCTTAATACTTCACCAATGATATCAAACTCATCAATACTAAGGTTCGCCCCTTTATGTGAGGTGATTCCTTTAACATATACTATATTTTCTTCTTTATTTAAAAGATTTAAAAACTCTTCATCACAATCATCAATAAACTTAGATAAAGTAGATTTACCATCTACATCTGTTAATCTTTTTATCAAATTTTGATTACTCTTATTTAATTTACTGAATTTCTCAATTTTAATAGGGTCGGTTTTGACAAAAGATTTTGGATTAAATTTATGTAATACTTTCCAACTCTCTGCCAATTCAAGTTTCTGAGCAGGACTTTTACCATCAAACAAGATACGTAAACCGCTATTTATATCGGTTTTTAAGGCCTTTTTTAATTCGTCCGTAAAAGAGATAGGTAAATCGGATAAAAAGTTGAGTAAGTTGTCTATTTTCTCCAATGGTAAACCATCAACTCTAGCCCATTGCTTAGCCTCATCCAAATTAGCACTCATGGAGGATGAAAAATGTTTTTCACCTTTGCTTAGATCTACAATATAATTAGGATCATGTATCGAAAAATGAGTTATAATCTTGCTATTATCTGTATGTGATATAATTTTAAATCGTTTGGCAGATTTTAATGCAAATACGCCGTATTGTGTTACTCCAACCGCTACAACACTAACACCATACATACTAGCCTCTACGTAATCTCGTTCTTTGATTGCATAGATTATACCTATAGCGTCGGGTATAAAATCTAAGCCTGTTGGGGCGAGCATTAAGGAAGCTACATCAATTTTATCGTACACCAATTGTTTTTCATCAACAACTTTATACAGATGTTCATTTGTTAATGCGAAATACTGCCCATCGGCAAATTTTACATTTGCCATATAATTTGATAAAAAATCCGATTTGTATTTATCAAAATGGAATTTTGCATAACTAATTCCTATATGTTCTAAACCTGCCTTTTTTACACTTGCGATATAAGGTTCTCTTAAATTTACAGGGTTATTATCTACAGGTAGATAATAATTCTCAGACTTATTTACAAAAGCTAATCTATCATTTTCAATTGCTTTTTTAAGTTCCTGTTCATACCCCTCTTTCCAAATCCTGTACTTTTCAATATATTCGGGTCGTAATATAATACCGTATCCATCACCAGTTTTAACGCTTTTAAAAGGATTTGGTCTCTTTGCTTCTATTCTTTTTACTGCATCAAAAGAGGGACTTTTTAATAATACCAAATGATTGATAAATGGATAGCCCTTTACATGTGTATTATTTGCTTTATAGATAGATTTTATTTCTCCCGATGCATTAAAAATTACAAATTGTAATTGTACAGGCTTTGGAATTTCTTTGTAGAAATTTAAAAAATCACTATTAAAACTCTCTTTCTCTTTAAAATTAAACGATACCGATTCAAGTTCACCATTTCCATAACCACTACTATTATAACAATCAGTTGTATAATCGGTAAATAAAAAATTCTGTTCATAGCTACGGGATACTAAAATAAGCCCTGTATTTATGACTCCTTCCTTATCAATAGCTGTTTTAGCCATTGTTTGTAATTGAACATCGTTATATAAAGTATTAGTACCGGTTTTAAGAAAAATAACCAATACCTTATTTCCTGTATGATACTGTAATAACCGTAGTTTATCTTCGTATACCTGAAGTTTAGATGCTTCTAATAGTGAATTATTTCCTATAAAACCAAAATGTTTAATCTCTCTATTTGGCGGGTATTCCGTTGCACTGTCATTTATTTCACTATATAACAAGGCAAACTTCTCATTAACGGCATTTTGATGTGTTTCTAATATGGAGTCATAGTATGTAAATTGTTTGCATTTGTTCCCTTTAGGTTTTTCTTTACAGTTTACAGCTATCGTTTTAGTTATAATTTTTGAAGTAGAATCAATTTTCTTTCCTTTATGTTTTTTTGCCTCTTTCCATGTTGTTTGGTATAATTTATTATTACATGGAGCTATATAGTGAAACCAATATACCTTTTTACTTTCATCAGATAAATCCACCAATTTAATCGGTAATTTCTCACCTCCAAAAACATAATCATTTCCATTTGCTACATATTCTTTTCCTTTAAAATTAATCCCCCTTACCGCACCTTGCGGGATGTTAGTAGCATTGGGAACAGAACTTATAGAAGAATACGTAATAGAATCATTAACAAATGTAAAAGGCTGCCAATTAGCAGTTAAAAATACACGCTTTGATAATTCCCCTTCACCATCCCCATCAAAAATCCCAATCCTCAATTTCGGATTGTGTATGGCTTTCCAATGTACATAGGGTAAATGCTCTCCTTTGTTATAATCTAGTAACCAATTGGTACTTCCTGTAGCATATTTATAACTATGAGAAGAAAACGGGTGTTTTAGCTGGAATGCACCGTGGGCGAGTTCGTGTGCTACGGTTATCCCCCCAGCCCCAGAAGGGGGAGAATTTGCGGTAAAAATATAACCGAATTGTCTGCCTAGAGGCATTAAACCACTTTCTGTGTTGCTATTTCCGCTGGCATCCACAGGCTGTTTGTCTGTTAAGATTAAATAATAAGCTTCAGGGTTAAAGTTACCATGCTCTTTTAATGCCTTATTTATACTACGCTGTTGCTCTGTGTATTGCGCTGCAAAGCCACTTTCTCCACTTTTTATAGTGCCGTCTGGTGTTAAACTGTTTAGGGTCGCTGTAAAATCGTTAATTACAGAAATATTTAGGCTAACTGCTGCTTGTTGGTAAATAGCTTTTAGTTTTTTTGTAATGGCACTTGTATTCGCTTTTGAAGTATTTACCAATACTACGACCACTTCCTTTATGGCAATTTGGTATTGCATAAAAGCCCCTGCTATTTGGTATTTATCGCCTTGTTTTACTAAGGCTTGGGTTTCTATATCGGCATCGCTTAGCGTTCCTTTTAATTTCAACGTATAGGAAGTACTAGTACTATCTACTTTTTTCAGTCCTACACCATCTTTGGTTTTAAAAATAATGTCTTGAGGTTTTATACTATCGTTGGTAATTTTAAAATTGGCAACAATAAATTCTACCGTCCCTTTAGCTACCGCTTTGTAAGGCATGTAATAAGCTGACCCTAACTTTTTGTACAAGTCCTTGGTTTGTGGCTGGCTTGGGCTGTAGGCGTCGAATCCAGTAGGCAGTGTTGCAGTAGGCAGTTGGGTGAACGTTACGGTGACACCTTGTGCGGTGATGTTGGTGGCTTCTCCTTTGCTGTTTACGCCTGTGGTATTTTCCACAGTGGTAGTACCGCCTTCGGCTTGTGGACCTAATTCGGTTACATTTCCTTGTTCGTCTACATGGTATTTTTTTGGTAGTACTGGTGGTTTTGCTTTAGGGTCTCCGCTGTCGGTTATTATATAGTCCTCGCCTCCAGATAATTCTACAATAGGTGCACCGCCTTTTCCTACTAATAATATATCTCCGTTGCTAGGGTCTACTAGGATTTCTGCTATTTGGAAGTTTACCTGTTTCACTGCATACGTTCCTTGCTGTTTTTGGATAGGGTGCTGCTGTGCTACTGCTATTTGAAAAAAGCAGCTGCATAGGAATAATAGGATTGTATGTAGGTTTTTAGGATTCAATTATTATTTATTTTGTTTTTATAGTTGCCGTGCAGCTGCGGTAGTTTCTACTTCTTCAAAAACACAGCCTTTGAAATTATTGGCCTCCAGAGCTCTCCTTAAATCTTCCCTTACAAATATTATTGTTGATTTTTCTTTCGTTCTAAAAATAGCAGGAAAGCCTTCTTTTGGTTCTTTTAAAACTAATTTTTTGATTCCTCTTACTCCCTTTGAACTATATTTTGGAACTCTATAAACAGAATTTTCAAAATCAAAGTAACTATCCAGTTTGGGTAATCTTAATGCTAAATAATCTTCATTTGTTGGGATAGAATTATTTAACTCTAAATTATTCAAGAACCTATCTTTCAGACAAGTATCATCAAACATTATAACAGGAACTACATTGAATTTGAATTCGATGAATTTTTCAAAAACTTCCTTGACTTTTTTACTAACAATAAATATTCCTGAATTTGTAAAAGGAAAGTCAAACTTTGGTATATGAAAAAAATTAGCATCAAAATACAAATTATTCGGAAGTAATTCTACGTCATATAAGTTAGGGTTTGAAAAATAATAACATACTTTATCACTACCTTCAAAAGGCAAAAGTATAGCATCATAATCAGGATCTGTTTTTCTGTTAGTATTTAATATTATTTTAAATTTTTTTGTCATATCATTAATTTAATTTTGATGGGGTCCAATCTTTTAAAACATCAACAGCATCTAGTTCAATTTCATCTAATAAATTCATTAAATCTGTATCTGAAAGACCCGATCACGCAGACTTGAAATCCGTGCGTCCCCTCATACACAACAACTAACCCATAAATAACATACAAATATCTAATGCATTTTTTAAGATTTGCATGAGCAGCCTTATGTGATGTACTTTGTGGGCACGGATTTCAACCTTAAATCCGCATGTCTAGACACAAAATAAACCGCAAGACCTTTGTTTACAAAGGCTTGCGGTTCTCAGTATTTTCACCTAAATTGGTGTTACGCAAAAGACTGATTATGAAGGTACTAAATTCAACTCACATTAACCCATTTGGTGGAATAAATTTTGTTTTTGAGGAATTAAACAAGCTTAAAATAGATGAGATTTTATCCGATAATTTACCTCCATTACCTACACAATCGAAATATGATTGGAAGGATCTTTTATACTCTTTTTGGTCTATCTACTTTTGCGGAGGAAACTGTATTGAAGACTTATCTATCAACCTAGGCAGTCACCTGAGAAACAACCCAATGGTTAAGGTACCTAGTCCTGATAGAGTTTTAGATAGATTTAAGGAACTAGCTATTCCTGAAGTTCTTTTTTCAGTTCCAAGAGGTAAAAGTCTTCATCAATTTAGTTTACATACAGAATTGAATGAACTTAATTTAAAAATTTTAAAAAAAATAGGATTATCAAAAACAGAGAACTACACTTTAGACTACGACAATACTATTATTTTCACAAATAAAGCAGATAGCAGAAGAAGCTATAAAAAAGATTTTGGCTACTGTCCAGGTGTAGATATCATTGGGAATAACATTGTTTATGTTGAGAACAGAAATGGAAATAGCGATGCAAAAACACTACAATTTCAATCACTCACTAGAATGTTTTCTCTATTAGAAGAACAAAATATTAATATAGAATCATTTAGGGCAGACGGTGCTTCTTTTCAATACGATATTGTTAAACTAGTTGAAAAAAAGACTAAAACTTTTTTCCTTAGAGCGGTTATGAGTGGTGCTTTAGCTCAAAGGATTTCCCTTATTGATACTTGGGAAAAAGTAACATTAGGAGGAGAAGAAGCTTACCGAGGAGAAATAAAATATACGCCTTTTATTAGAACAGCAAAAAGGAGAAAAAACAACAACAATTTAAAAGAATACCGCTTAGTTGTTACAAAAGTAAAAAGAGAAGATAATCAAATAAATGCTTTTACTAATGAAGCCTACAACTACTCAGCAGTACTAACAAATGATTATGAGAAAACGGCAACAGAAGTAGTTTTTTTCTACAATCAAAGAGGAGCTATAGAAAAAGAATTTGATGTTCTTAAAAATGATTTTGGATGGGACAATTTACCTTTTTCAAAACTAGAGCAAAACACAGTTTTCTTACTGTTTACTGCTATTTTCCGTAATTTATATCATCATATAATTTGTTCCTTCTCAAAAATATATAAAAATTTAAATCCTTCTTTTAGAATTAAAAAATTCATTTTTAGATTTATTACAACACCTGCAAAATGGATACAAAATGCTAGACAAAATAAACTAAGAGTTTATGGAAAGCTCCTTTACAACACGTAAAAACAACGAGTACGTAGCACTAAAACTTATCAGCAATAAAAAAACCTAAAACTTAGGGGAAATAACTACACCCTTCTTTTAAAAATCATTTGATTTTTAAAATATGAAAAGTTAAAAAACATCTCTATCAAAAAAAACAATTCAAATATTCAGATTCCTGAAGTTATATATCGATATTAGATTAAATATTAAAGACATGCGGATTTAAGGTGCAAATCCGCGCTATCACGTAGAAGGTATGGTCAAGTAGGAACAAGAAATTTCACCTCATTCCTCTCACAGAACCGTACGTGACAGTCTCCCGTCATACGGCTCTTATTGTACAACCTATACTTCTGCATACCCAACTTGCCAATGATAGAAAAGATATGGATAATGTTTCTGTATTTTTCTCAAATATACAAATCCTTTTTTCCTACTCCCTTTAAATCTTTTGTACTTGTTAAGTATCCATTTTACTAACCGATTATGTAAATTCCGAAACACCTTTACGAGACTTCTATGACTAAACTTACCGTAATATTGAACCCATCCACGAATTTTTGAATTTAGCTCCTTCGCTATATCTACAAAATTTGCCCCCGTCCATCTATGTAATTGCAGATCTTTAAAAAAAGCTACTATTTTTGAATATTTAACCGTACTTATTGTACAGTCAAACCCTAAAAACATACCTCCTTTATTAGATGCTTTACTTTCTGGACGAAAACTAAAACCAAGAAAATCAAACTTGACTTTCTTACCCTTTAAATTTCTCCGATAGTCTTTACAGTATACAATTACCGTCTTTTCAGGGTGAACTTCAGGGAATTCGCATTTAAACTTTTCGTAAATCTCTAATAAATACCCTATCTTTGTAAGAGTTATCAGAAGGTCTGATAATAAAAAAAATGACTACAAAAGGTCCAGAATTAGAAAGAAATATCTTTGAAGAGAGTTTTTCCTCCCTTAAAGATCCACGAAGAACTTCAAAAGGAAACATCAGACACTCAATTAAAGAAATACTATTCCTTACCTTGTCAGCTGTTATAAGCGGCTGTAACACATGGTGTTTAATTGAGGAATTTGGAAACTTAAAAATAGAATGGTTACGAAAATTTCATCCTTATGCATCTGGAATTCCTTCTCATGATACTTTAGGAGCTTTTTTTAGCGCCCTAGATTCTAAGAAGTTTTCAAAATGTTTTATCAACTATGCTGCATCTATTTCTACACATACAGAAGGAGATGTTATTTCCTTAGATGGGAAAACGGTTAGAGGAATTGGATCGAGAGTAAGAAAATATCCGATTCATATTGTATCTGCATTTTGTTCAAAAAACCATCTGTCTTTAGCGCAAGAAACAGTAAATAAAAAAGAAAACGAGATAGTAGCTATTCCAAGATTACTAGAGTTAATTACTATAAAAGGGTGCATTATTACTATTGATGCCATGGGGTGCCAGAAGAAAATAGCTGCAAAAATCAGAGAAAGAGAAGCAAATTATCTCTTGCAAGTAAAAGGAAATCAATCTGATTTAAAAGAACAAATTATCAAAATATTTAACCGAAAGACTTCTAGAAGCACAGCCGTTATGTATGAATGTGACCATGGTAGAATTGAGAAAAGGACTTGTCAGACAATCAATGATTTAACTTTTTTAGACGGAAAAGAACACTGGAAGGACTTGAAAACAATTGTAAGAATTGAATCTTATAGAGAATATAAAAAAACGGGGAAATCCTCAAATACTTTCAGATATTATATTTCTTCACTCCCTATGGACGCAGAACTTATAAATAAATCTGTTAGAAGTCATTGGGCTATAGAAAACAACTTACATTGGAATTTAGATGTTATTTTTAAGGAAGATTATCAACTAAAACGAAAAGGAGATTCTGTAGAAAACTTTAATATGATCACTAAAGTAGCTTTAGCATTATTAGATAATGAGAAATCAACTAAAAAATCTAAACCAACTAAAAGATTTAAGGCTTCATTAGATGATAGTTATAAAGAGTTAATTATGAATCTTTAAATGCGAATTCCCTGGGGTGAACTTCTAAATCACATTGTTTTAGTCGCTCTTGCAATTGTTGTAATACATGCTCTGCCTGTGATTCGCTTACACAGTGTATTATAATATCATCTGCATACCGTGCAAACCGTAGATCCTCAAACTCTTTATCCATCCATTTATCAAACGCATAATGCAAATACAAATTAGCCAACAAAGGACTTATTACTCCGCCTTGTGGAGTGCCTTTACCTTGACGTGCTTCTAATTTACCATCTGCCGTTAATTTGGGCGCTTCTAACCACCGTCTTATGTACATTTTTATCCATTTTTCTGATACATGCCTATCTAACGCAAGTAATAACTTGGTATGATTAACATTGTCAAAAAACTTTTTGATATCTAAATCTACAACCCATGCGTATTTGCGAACATTATCTTTTACTTTTGATAATGCTTGATGCGCACTTTTTAATGGTCGATACCCATAAGATGAATCGTGAAATTCCAATTCCAAAACTGGCTCTAACAAGTTTTTAATTACCTGTTGTCCTATTCTATCTGCAACTGTTGGAATGCCTAAACTACGTGTTTTACCCCCTCCTTTGGGTATTTCTACTTCTTTTACCGCTGGCGGAAAATAGCTTCCCGAAGCCAATCGATTCCATAGGCTATACAAATTGTTTTCCAAATTTTCTTCAAACTGTTGAATACTCACTAGATCAACTCCTGCACTTCCTTTATTCGATTTAACTTTCTTAAAAGCTTTCCACACCATCGCTTTACTAATTGGTAATGGTTTTGCTTTCTCTTTAAAAATCCTACTCATAATTTTGAGTTGTTAATAAATTAAAAACTTGTACAATTTGACCCCTTCGCTCCGCTCTCATTACAAAAGATTCTTCACTACTACGAGTCAATCCGTCACCTCTAAACGCTTTGATAATAGCCTTGTTATTACCTAACTTGAACGTTCTCTTTTAACAGCATTTAGAGGCTTCCTATGTTCCAAAAATAAGCCTAAATAAAAGTCATGCCCTCTTAACGACGATTGCCATATAGCCAGTAAACAGGTAACCGCTATACTAATCCCTAAGACCACGGAATGTCTCGGTTTTGACAATAAGTACGACTTCTCGACGCTTCTTCGACAGGTTCGCTTTCGCTCATCTCTTTTATTCTCACCTGACTCTTTACAAAGCCTTTTCCTTTCTCGCTTCACACCATAAAATTACTTCTATAGCATTAGAAAGGCAGTTTAGTACCCGCTCCTGCAAGCCGATACTGATGGACCTACCATCATCTTATTTTTAGTTACGTAAAGCTTACGCTTTACTCATAGCACACTCCGAGCCATCGGGATTTTGGGTTAAAACTAGCTCCGTTTTGGCATAGGTATTTTGTACTCCTAATAAAAATATTAGGAGAAAGAGAAGAAGATATTTGATGTGTTTGAGAAAATTCATTTGCTTTCTTACTTAAATCTAACATTAAACAGCAGTTGGGGTAAATGAAAGTTAAATATTATCACTTAAAAAGTTCTTCAATATATTAAGTTGGTATAAAATGTTTCCACTTGTTGATTGAGTTCTATTATTTACTGAACGGTCGAACTGCCAAAGAGAATATTCTGTGTCATCTATAAAAATATTTACTGAAAAATGTCCTCCTATATCTCCATCAAAACAAATCCTAATATCTACACTATTAAAATATTCCAGCCACCAATAACCTGTATAATTAGTTTTTTTTAACAAAACATATTCTTTGAAATTTTCATCAAAGTATTGCTCTACTAATTTTATACTCTTTACAGGGTTTAATCCTTCATTTTCTACCATATAACTTTCCATGTATCTACATTTATTTTTCGAAAATCTTTTGCTCCTATATCAATAAGATATTCTGCCTCTTTAGATAAATATTCGTGACTTTGTGCTTTCCAAGGTTCTTGTGAAAAATAAAACTCTCTATTTAATGCTTTTTGCTCATCAATAAATTGCTTATTTATCTTCCACATCTCATCTGCATTATTATTTACTAATGCTTCTGCTTCTTTCCATTTTGTAGAACCTAAATCAAAATAAGTATGGTCTGTGCCTGCTCTTTGTATATAAGAATTGGATCCTCCATCTAAATATTTCCCAAGCATTACTTTTGATTGGTCTCCTTGCTTAGTTGCCAACAAAACAAAATCATCTAATTGCTTAGATGTAAACTTCCCCACCCCCTCAGCCAATTCTTCAAGCCTTTCACTACTTTTTTCAATTGAAAAAAAAGTGTCGTTTGCACTTAAATTGAGTGTCGAAAAAACACTAAGTACAACAATTAGGAATATTTTAAATAAGCTGTTCACGGATTACAAAGATAGTTGATTTCTTAGTTTTTGTTTTTCTTCAATTGAAAAAAAAATAAACACAAAGTTTAAGGCTTGATTTTTTGTAATTAATGCCTTATCGAAATTTTCATTTTTTAGAATAATGCTCTATGGCATTGATTATAAAAAATGAGCATCCAAGGGGTTTGGGGAATGGAAGATTCCCCATATAAATAAATCCTGCGTAGCAGACCTATTATTTTTTTTGTGCGGTTGGGAGCGTTGGATGTGTGGCTATTTTGCATAATACCAGTTATAACTACCTGGAGTTTTTCACGCAAGAGTATTATAACTTGTATTATGTTACTTAGCTTGGGGTGGTTTTTATGGCGGATTTTTTGCTTTTGTGCGGTGGCACAGCTCTTTGGATTTTCTTTTTTTCAATTGAAAATAAAAACGATAAAAAAGAAAATACAATGTGCTGTTTTTGCGGTGGGTTGCAGAAAGTGTGACATAAAAACCACAGAAGGGTTGGCGTGCGGAACAACATAAAGCACAAAGGCTTTTTGCTTTTTCTGCAAAAGTTTGGGTTTTATGTTGTGGGGATTGGTCGGTTATTTCTCTCCATAATGAGAATGTGCATTTAGTACATAAACTGTAACTATTTCTTCATTTATAGAATACACTAATCGGTGTTTATGGTTGATTCTTCCTGAATACAATCCTTTTAAATTATGTTTCAACATTTCGGGTTGTCCTGTTCCTGTTGTTGGGTGTTCCATTAATTCAGTTAATAATTTCTGTAACTTCTTTAAAATTGATTTATCTCCTACTTTTTTATGTTTCTCAATATCTTCTAAAGCGGTTTTAGAAAATTCTAATTTATAACTCATAAACCTAATAATTCACTTATTTCTTTAGGTGTAGAAATGGTTTTTGTTTCTCCATTTTGAACTTCTAAAACGCTTTGTTGAATACGTTCTATCATCTTTGCATTAAAGTACATATCGTTCTCACTAACAAGAGTTAATGCATACGATTTATCTTTCCCCCTTTGAACAATTATATACTCTCCTTTATCTACTCTTTCGAAGTATTCTTTTTGATTTTGTCTAAATTCTCTACTGCTTATAACTAACATAATATCATATTTTGTGTACCAATATGGTACAATATACAAATAAATAAGCAAAAAGTATTCCATTTACCCTAAAGGATGAAACATTTCTATTTGTTTACTCAAATTCTTCATGTCTTTATTACGGTACTTTTCTATATTTCCAACATTTTTATAACCGCTTAAATATTGGGTTTTTCTTAATCCAAATAAATCTATCCAAATGCCTATTCTTGATTGTTTGAGTTGAGTTAATCTTTTAATGTTTATTGTTGGATTCTGCTCCTTTATGGTTTTTACTAATACTTTTAATTGCTCGTGTAAGCGTTGTTCTTTGTTGCAGTTTGGATTGAACAGTTTTTCGCTTTGCTCTGTATTTGGCTTGTTGTTTCTACCTATCCCTCTAAAATCGGTAATATAATCGTGAAAAGGAATTATCTGATTTGCTTCTAATTTTACTGTTCTGCTGTTCTTTCTTCTTACTCCTCCTGGGACTTTTATGATTCCTTTTTTTAGATCTAAATCTTCTAATTCTAAATTCATTAAATCTTGCTTGTCCAATGCTTGAAAAATCATTAACCCCAATAGTAGTTTATTGCTGTATTTAAAATATCCGTGTTTAGTTTTGTCTTGATAATTGGTGTAGATTTCTTGTAGTTCTTCTTCTGTTAATAAAATGATTTGCTCTTGTGCTACTCCTCTTAATCTTACATTTAAAGCAATGTTTTGTATTGCTTCTGTTGAGCTATTTAAAAGACGCTGTGCGTCTAAAAAGTGGTAATAATGTTCTATTGCTCTTAAAGTTGTATTGATACTTGTTTTTGATTTCTCTTGATTTTGTAAGTGTCCTATATAGTTTAATAACTGATTGTATTTTATCGTTTTCACGGTTAGTTTATTTAGCTGTAACCAAATTGTAAAAAGTCCTATTCTCATTATAAAATCCTTGATACATTTTTCGCTATAAAACCTATCTGTTAGCCATTTATCAAAGGCGAGAGGCTCGCTACCCAATTTATTATTTTTCATCCTGTATTAATTGGCTGTCTGCCTCAGACTCTTCAAGTATGTGCGTATAAATCTGTGTACTATCTAACCTTTTATGTCCTAAAAAATTACCAATATATTCTAACTCCATTCCTTGCTGTAAAAGATGTGTAGCAATGCTATGACGTAAACTGTGCAGGCTCGCCTGTTTTGTTATCTCTGATTTCTTCATCAAAACTTTTAACCTGTTGTTTAAATATTGTCCTGTTACTTGTGGTTTTGATTTTCCAACTAATAAATAGTTACTATTTGGATTGATTATTTCTCTTGCAAACTCAATATATTCTTTTAAATCTGCTATTACTTTTTTACTCATTGGAACGTATCTACTTTGGTAATTCTTAGATGGTTTTACGTAGATTAATCCTTTGTTAAAATCGAGTTCTTTGGGTTCTAAATTAATGCCTTCTTTACTTCTTAATCCGCAACCATAGTAAATACTTAGCATTGCTTTATCAAATAAACCACTTGGACTGTGCCCATCAATTGAAGAAAAAATACTTTTAATTTCTACTTGACTAAAGATTGTTTTTTCTGTTTTTATTTCTCTTTCTACTATAATTTTATTGACTGCTAATTTCTGTTTCTTAGTCTTTTCTAAAAAGGCACTATATCTATTTATTACGTTAATATGACCTTGTATGTATTGTCTACTCGCTTTAGTTTGATGTAGGCCTTTTATGAAGTTTTCTATCTCTTGTTGATTAGCTTTTCTTTGATTTAAGTACTTGAAAAAGTTAGCTAATAATCTTACATATCCTTTAATGGTACTTTCTGCATAACCCAATCTAATCAACCAATTTTCAAAGTTTTCTAATTCTGTTTTCATAGGGGTGCCTTGCGTTTTGAGATTTGTATTGAGGTACTGACTTAACTTACTGATAATCTTTCAGTTTAGTTCCTCACTAAGCTAACTGAGGAACTAATGAGGTACTGAGGTACTCGCTTTTAATATCTTCAAGGGCTTTGTCTAAGGCATTTGTGATGTTGTCTTTCAAGTTTTGATACTCATCTTGATTGATAATTTCATACTCAAATCCTGTTCTGTACTTATTTCCGCCTATTATTTTGATATATCCGTAACTTTGCAAATCATATAAATATCTGCTTAATGTTTTGGGGTTGATTCGCATTTTGGCACGTAATTCTTTAGCGTAAAAACTTTGTGAACCACTCTTTTTTAAGTGTGCTTTCAGTACTTCCAAGAAATCCCTACACGCTTTTGTTAACTCATCACTTTTTGCCAGCAGTACTGTTTTCAATAAGGTATTCGCTTGTTCTATATCTTCAAGAGTCGTTTCAATATAGCGTTGCCCTGTCTGCTTGTCGGTGCTTACCGACCGTTGGTATTGATGATAGAATGTTACCGTTTCTATAAATGCCAAATAATGGGTATTTGTTCTCAAGGGTTTAAAAACTGTTTCGGGAATATTTAATAGTGTAGCGTAGGGATTTACAACTTTTACTTTCTCTAATAACCATTGTACATCTTTTAAAAACTCTTTTGATTGGCTCTCTTCTTGCTTGTTAATTTTCCCTGCTGAACTATTTTGCTGATAACTCATAATTCCCTCTTTTTGTTCTTTTGAATTGTCTAAATAAATGAGTAAACTTCTGTTGGCATTATCTTCATAAATCTTTTCTTTGGTGGTTGTTCCGGCTAAACAAATTGGGCCTTCTACTGTTAAGGTGATTGTTTTTAGGTTTCCTTTAGCATCTTTTATAGGAATGGTTTTACTTATTTTTCGTTTACTCATTAACTCTCTGATAGCATACAAAATCTTATCGTCTTGTGCTCCGTCCAGATCTTCTATTAGTATCAATTTGTTTTTGAGTTCTGTCCTATCAAAGTAGTAAAGTGCATTTTCTGATAGTGCAGTAATTTCTAATTTATGTTCTTCTGGTATCAGGTCTGCTATTTTTTCTTGTAGGTACGTTTTTCCTGTTCCACTTGCTCCAAGACTTATAATGTGTAGCGGTTGCTCTCGTAATCTGCTTGTAAAAACTAAATACATTAACAACCGATTATCAACCTCTCCAACCATTCCAGTTTTACCGATTAAGTCATTTGTGTTTTGTAGTAAATTTTCTCCTTTCAAAAACTCAATTGCTTTTTGTTTTCTTAGCTCTGTGAGTTCTCTTAATTTCTTCTTTTGTGGCTTCTGTGAGTCAACTTGTCTTAATCTATAATCTTCTAATCCGTTTATTAACTCTGCTATGGCGTATTGTATTTCTCTTGTTCCTAATTCTAATCTTTCGGCTACTTTTCTTGTAAATTTCTCTGTTGTATCATCATTGTATAAATCTAAATTACTTTGTCTGATATTATATATTGGACTTGGATTGTCGGTTCTTGTAATTCTTAAAGTGACTTTTAACTTGTCTAAACTAAATAGGTTTATCCCGCCTAAAACGGCTATTAGAATATTATTGTTTTGGTAAGTGATGTAATCTTGGTTTTCTGTGTTCAGCTCGTTACTTACTGGTTCTGTCTGCTCTGTTACAAATTCAGTTTCTGAGCCAAATAGGTTTTCTCTTTCACTTATTAAATGTTCTAAAATTGTAAGTTCGTGGCTCTGTACTAAACTATTTATATCTTCTCCTTGCGGACAATTAATTTTACTGATGCTTAGATTGTTGAATAGTTGATTTAATGTTTTAGAATGTTCTTGTATTGCTTTTTCACCTGCTTCATCTCCATCAAAGAAAAGTACAACTTCTTTTAAATTTTCTAACTTTAATAATGCTTGTTTGTGTTCTTCAGTTAGTCCATTTGTTCCAAACAAAGCAAGTGTTTCAAAGTTGGTGTATTTCTGAAGTGTGGCACTATCAATTATACTTTCTGTTAATATTATTACTTGCGTTTCTTTGTGTGGATATTTTGGATAAAGTCCTTTTCTGTTAGCTGTATAGTAGTGCGTTCCTGTTTTTGCTATATTTCTACCGTATAGACTTACAATTTCGTTTTGTTCGTTTTTTAAAGGGTAAATTATACAGTTTTTGAGTTGTTTAAAGTGAGTTCCATTATTATATCCTTGTTCTAATTTCACATCATAGATTCCTCTTTCTTCTAAATACGTTATTGCTTTTTTTGTTCTGTGTAGGCTTTGTTTGAATTTCACAAATAGCTCTGAGTAGTTAATTTCTTCCTGTATTTCTGTTGTTGCTTTGGTTGGTTTTATTTCTGCAGTACCGATTAATTCCTTTGCTTTTTTCAATGCTTTATGTTTGGTACATTTTTCAATGTCTTGAATAAACTGTATTACATCTCCTGTTTTATCACAACCAAAACAAGTGTAAGTATTCGTTTCGGGGTAAATTCTTAAACTTGGTTTATCATCTTTATGGAAAGGACACAAACAATGCTTGTTTTTGTTGATTGAGATATTGTACTCACTTAGCACTGTTGTTATTTGCAATTGTTTTTTAATCTCTGTTATCTCCATAATTTATTATTTGACTTGTAACACATATTGCAAATGTATAATATATGTTTTAAAAACATATTAATTTTGGAGTTTATTTTTGATATTGACTAAATAATCATATTTAACTACCTTTGTTGTGTTATAAAACAATAAAATGAACATAGGAAAAAGAATAAAGCAAATAAGAACCTCTAAGAAGCTTTCTCAAAAAGAATTAGCTCTTTCTATCGGGATAGACCAAGGACAATATAGTAGAATGGAAAACGGAAAAGTAGAGCCTACTTTATCTTCTTTAGAGAAAATAGCAGAAGCTTTGAGTATTAAAATTGCGGAACTCTTTGACGAAAACGAACCTATTGATGTTAATAGTTATGATAAAAGTATAGTGGAAAGATTACGCCTTTTAGACCAATTAGAAGAAACAGAAAAGGCTTCTATCTTTAACATTATTGATATGGCTATTACTAAGAAACGCTTGAAAGACACGCTTTCTAATGCGTTAAATGGAACTATGTGATGTTTTATGAATTTAAGAAACTTCATCTTTCAAAAAATCATAAGGTATTTCATAATTATCTAAAGGGTCAATAGGTAATATTTCTTTTGGAATAAGCGGAGAGTTAACTTCTACTTCTAAACCTTGCCTCCAAGCTAATTTTGCATAACCTAATGCAGGCTGAGAAACATATTTATTTAAAACTGCATTATCATTTCTCTTTTTATGAATTTTAGGACTAACTAACTCCTCTAAAAGTTCCTCACATTTAGATTCATCTTTTGACAAAAGAGCTTTGTAAAATTCATAATCGATTTTTAACTCTTGTTGATTCTTTGGTAATTTGGGCAGTGTTAAAGTTTCAATGATGTTTAGGTTTCTTTCTATTCCTTGAGTATCGTTAGCCATAAAAAACTGAATTGTATTACACCAAATAGCACTTTCGCCTTGCAATATCATTTCATCCATTGACAACTCTGAATTCTCACTTTTTTGATAGCGCAATTTTGAATACTGTTGAATTAATTGCTCGTTATCACTTAATATAGGATAACACACATTAGGTAATCCAAAATCGAATAATCTATCATTAAATTTATCTATTCTTAATTTATCTAAAAGAGTTGCATTATAAAAATATTGCCTACTGTTTTCATTCATCATTAAAGAATAAATAGCAATATCGTATTCCATAAATCTAAAATTAAGAGCAACTTTATTCAGGTTAGATTTATCATTAATAACAAGACTTAACAATTTATCTTTTCGATTTAAAGCACGCTCTATCTTCTCCTTTAACTTTATCATAATTAGAAGTTTGCTAATTTTATAAAATTAATCTCTCCAGTTGTCTTATCTACTACAGCAACATATTTCTGTATTGAACCATTAGATGCTGATATAATAGCATCAGCAGTTTGTTGTTTCAAACCTCCAAGTCCGTCTAATTTATCTGTTGCAACATAATTTATCCAGTTATCACTCATTTGAGAAGGAAGACCTGTGTTTGTATTTGGTCCACTTAAAGATGCTGAACCACTTGAAGACATTTGTTTGCTTTCAATAATAATTATCTCTGAAGGGTTATCAATTCCACCTTTATAATATATACCATCATATCCATTGACACCATTTGCTCCATAATATTTACCATCTGCTATTTGATATCCTTGTCCAGTCATAATATCATCTACTAATCCTTCTGTCTTAGCTCCTAAATTATCTCCATTTACAATAATATCATCAACTACATTCTTTGCAGAACTTCCATTTGTTGGTGTTATCTTATAAGCATCATTCCAAAGTGTTTTTCCAATGTTAGTCTTATTTGCTCCTCCTGGTATTTTAGCTGTAATATTCTTAAATGATGAAAGACTAAACCAGTTACTCCCTGCGTTAGCCAATTCTTCAAGCCTTTCACTACTTTTTTCAATTGAAAAAAAAGTGTCGTTTGCACTTAAATTGAGTGTCGAAAAAACACTAAGTACAACAATTAGGAATATTTTAAATAAGCTGTTCACGGATTACAAAGATAGTTGATTTCTTAGTTTTTGTTTTTCTTCAATTGAAAAAAAAATAAACACAAAGTTTAAGGCTTGATTTTTTGTAATTAATGCCTTATCGAAATTTTCATTTTTTAGAATAATGCTCTATGGCATTGATTATAAAAAATGAGCATCCAAGGGGTTTGGGGAATGGAAGATTCCCCATATAAATAAATCCTGCGTAGCAGACCTATTATTTTTTTTGTGCGGTTGGGAGCGTTGGATGTGTGGCTATTTTGCATAATACCAGTTATAACTACCTGGAGTTTTTCACGCAAGAGTATTATAACTTGTATTATGTTACTTAGCTTGGGGTGGTTTTTATGGCGGATTTTTTGCTTTTGTGCGGTGGCACAGCTCTTTGGATTTTCTTTTTTTCAATTGAAAATAAAAACGATAAAAAAGAAAATACAATGTGCTGTTTTTGCGGTGGGTTGCAGAAAGTGTGACATAAAAACCACAGAAGGGTTGGCGTGCGGAACAACATAAAGCACAAAGGCTTTTTGCTTTTTCTGCAAAAGTTTGGGTTTTATGTTGTGGGGATTGGTCGGTTATTTCTCTCCATAATGAGAATGTGCATTTAGTACATAAACTGTAACTATTTCTTCATTTATAGAATACACTAATCGGTGTTTATGGTTGATTCTTCTTGAATACAATCCTTTTAAATTATGTTTCAACATTTCGGGTTGTCCTGTTCCTGTTGTTGGGTGTTCCATTAATTCAGTTAATAATTTCTGTAACTTCTTTAAAATTGATTTATCTCCTACTTTTTTATGTTTCTCAATATCTTCTAAAGCGGTTTTAGAAAATTCTAATTTATAACTCATAAACCTAATAATTCACTTATTTCTTTAGGTGTAGAAATGGTTTTTGTTTCTCCATTTTGAACTTCTAAAACGCTTTGTTGAATACGTTCTATCATCTTTGCATTAAAGTACATATCGTTCTCACTAACAAGAGTTAATGCATACGATTTATCTTTCCCCCTTTGAACAATTATATACTCTCCTTTATCTACTCTTTCGAAGTATTCTTTTTGATTTTGTCTAAATTCTCTACTGCTTATAACTAACATAATATCATATTTTGTGTACCAATATGGTACAATATACAAATAAATAAGCAAAAAGTATTCCATTTACCCTAAAGGATGAAACATTTCTATTTGTTTACTCAAATTCTTCATGTCTTTATTACGGTACTTTTCTATATTTCCAACATTTTTATAACCGCTTAAATATTGGGTTTTTCTTAATCCAAATAAATCTATCCAAATGCCTATTCTTGATTGTTTGAGTTGAGTTAATCTTTTAATGTTTATTGTTGGATTCTGCTCCTTTATGGTTTTTACTAATACTTTTAATTGCTCGTGTAAGCGTTGTTCTTTGTTGCAGTTTGGATTGAACAGTTTTTCGCTTTGCTCTGTATTTGGCTTGTTGTTTCTACCTATCCCTCTAAAATCGGTAATATAATCGTGAAAAGGAATTATCTGATTTGCTTCTAATTTTACTGTTCTGCTGTTCTTTCTTCTTACTCCTCCTGGGACTTTTATGATTCCTTTTTTTAGATCTAAATCTTCTAATTCTAAATTCATTAAATCTTGCTTGTCCAATGCTTGAAAAATCATTAACCCCAATAGTAGTTTATTGCTGTATTTAAAATATCCGTGTTTAGTTTTGTCTTGATAATTGGTGTAGATTTCTTGTAGTTCTTCTTCTGTTAATAAAATGATTTGCTCTTGTGCTACTCCTCTTAATCTTACATTTAAAGCAATGTTTTGTATTGCTTCTGTTGAGCTATTTAAAAGACGCTGTGCGTCTAAAAAGTGGTAATAATGTTCTATTGCTCTTAAAGTTGTATTGATACTTGTTTTTGATTTCTCTTGATTTTGTAAGTGTCCTATATAGTTTAATAACTGATTGTATTTTATCGTTTTCACGGTTAGTTTATTTAGCTGTAACCAAATTGTAAAAAGTCCTATTCTCATTATAAAATCCTTGATACATTTTTCGCTATAAAACCTATCTGTTAGCCATTTATCAAAGGCGAGAGGCTCGCTACCCAATTTATTATTTTTCATCCTGTATTAATTGGCTGTCTGCCTCAGACTCTTCAAGTATGTGCGTATAAATCTGTGTACTATCTAACCTTTTATGTCCTAAAAAATTACCAATATATTCTAACTCCATTCCTTGCTGTAAAAGATGTGTAGCAATGCTATGACGTAAACTGTGCAGGCTCGCCTGTTTTGTTATCTCTGATTTCTTCATCAAAACTTTTAACCTGTTGTTTAAATATTGTCCTGTTACTTGTGGTTTTGATTTTCCAACTAATAAATAGTTACTATTTGGATTGATTATTTCTCTTGCAAACTCAATATATTCTTTTAAATCTGCTATTACTTTTTTACTCATTGGAACGTATCTACTTTGGTAATTCTTAGATGGTTTTACGTAGATTAATCCTTTGTTAAAATCGAGTTCTTTGGGTTCTAAATTAATGCCTTCTTTACTTCTTAATCCGCAACCATAGTAAATACTTAGCATTGCTTTATCAAATAAACCACTTGGACTGTGCCCATCAATTGAAGAAAAAATACTTTTAATTTCTACTTGACTAAAGATTGTTTTTTCTGTTTTTATTTCTCTTTCTACTATAATTTTATTGACTGCTAATTTCTGTTTCTTAGTCTTTTCTAAAAAGGCACTATATCTATTTATTACGTTAATATGACCTTGTATGTATTGTCTACTCGCTTTAGTTTGATGTAGGCCTTTTATGAAGTTTTCTATCTCTTGTTGATTAGCTTTTCTTTGATTTAAGTACTTGAAAAAGTTAGCTAATAATCTTACATATCCTTTAATGGTACTTTCTGCATAACCCAATCTAATCAACCAATTTTCAAAGTTTTCTAATTCTGTTTTCATAGGGGTGCCTTGCGTTTTGAGATTTGTATTGAGGTACTGACTTAACTTACTGATAATCTTTCAGTTTAGTTCCTCACTAAGCTAACTGAGGAACTAATGAGGTACTGAGGTACTCGCTTTTAATATCTTCAAGGGCTTTGTCTAAGGCATTTGTGATGTTGTCTTTCAAGTTTTGATACTCATCTTGATTGATAATTTCATACTCAAATCCTGTTCTGTACTTATTTCCGCCTATTATTTTGATATATCCGTAACTTTGCAAATCATATAAATATCTGCTTAATGTTTTGGGGTTGATTCGCATTTTGGCACGTAATTCTTTAGCGTAAAAACTTTGTGAACCACTCTTTTTTAAGTGTGCTTTCAGTACTTCCAAGAAATCCCTACACGCTTTTGTTAACTCATCACTTTTTGCCAGCAGTACTGTTTTCAATAAGGTATTCGCTTGTTCTATATCTTCAAGAGTCGTTTCAATATAGCGTTGCCCTGTCTGCTTGTCGGTGCTTACCGACCGTTGGTATTGATGATAGAATGTTACCGTTTCTATAAATGCCAAATAATGGGTATTTGTTCTCAAGGGTTTAAAAACTGTTTCGGGAATATTTAATAGTGTAGCGTAGGGATTTACAACTTTTACTTTCTCTAATAACCATTGTACATCTTTTAAAAACTCTTTTGATTGGCTCTCTTCTTGCTTGTTAATTTTCCCTGCTGAACTATTTTGCTGATAACTCATAATTCCCTCTTTTTGTTCTTTTGAATTGTCTAAATAAATGAGTAAACTTCTGTTGGCATTATCTTCATAAATCTTTTCTTTGGTGGTTGTTCCGGCTAAACAAATTGGGCCTTCTACTGTTAAGGTGATTGTTTTTAGGTTTCCTTTAGCATCTTTTATAGGAATGGTTTTACTTATTTTTCGTTTACTCATTAACTCTCTGATAGCATACAAAATCTTATCGTCTTGTGCTCCGTCCAGATCTTCTATTAGTATCAATTTGTTTTTGAGTTCTGTCCTATCAAAGTAGTAAAGTGCATTTTCTGATAGTGCAGTAATTTCTAATTTATGTTCTTCTGGTATCAGGTCTGCTATTTTTTCTTGTAGGTACGTTTTTCCTGTTCCACTTGCTCCAAGACTTATAATGTGTAGCGGTTGCTCTCGTAATCTGCTTGTAAAAACTAAATACATTAACAACCGATTATCAACCTCTCCAACCATTCCAGTTTTACCGATTAAGTCATTTGTGTTTTGTAGTAAATTTTCTCCTTTCAAAAACTCAATTGCTTTTTGTTTTCTTAGCTCTGTGAGTTCTCTTAATTTCTTCTTTTGTGGCTTCTGTGAGTCAACTTGTCTTAATCTATAATCTTCTAATCCGTTTATTAACTCTGCTATGGCGTATTGTATTTCTCTTGTTCCTAATTCTAATCTTTCGGCTACTTTTCTTGTAAATTTCTCTGTTGTATCATCATTGTATAAATCTAAATTACTTTGTCTGATATTATATATTGGACTTGGATTGTCGGTTCTTGTAATTCTTAAAGTGACTTTTAACTTGTCTAAACTAAATAGGTTTATCCCGCCTAAAACGGCTATTAGAATATTATTGTTTTGGTAAGTGATGTAATCTTGGTTTTCTGTGTTCAGCTCGTTACTTACTGGTTCTGTCTGCTCTGTTACAAATTCAGTTTCTGAGCCAAATAGGTTTTCTCTTTCACTTATTAAATGTTCTAAAATTGTAAGTTCGTGGCTCTGTACTAAACTATTTATATCTTCTCCTTGCGGACAATTAATTTTACTGATGCTTAGATTGTTGAATAGTTGATTTAATGTTTTAGAATGTTCTTGTATTGCTTTTTCACCTGCTTCATCTCCATCAAAGAAAAGTACAACTTCTTTTAAATTTTCTAACTTTAATAATGCTTGTTTGTGTTCTTCAGTTAGTCCATTTGTTCCAAACAAAGCAAGTGTTTCAAAGTTGGTGTATTTCTGAAGTGTGGCACTATCAATTATACTTTCTGTTAATATTATTACTTGCGTTTCTTTGTGTGGATATTTTGGATAAAGTCCTTTTCTGTTAGCTGTATAGTAGTGCGTTCCTGTTTTTGCTATATTTCTACCGTATAGACTTACAATTTCGTTTTGTTCGTTTTTTAAAGGGTAAATTATACAGTTTTTGAGTTGTTTAAAGTGAGTTCCATTATTATATCCTTGTTCTAATTTCACATCATAGATTCCTCTTTCTTCTAAATACGTTATTGCTTTTTTTGTTCTGTGTAGGCTTTGTTTGAATTTCACAAATAGCTCTGAGTAGTTAATTTCTTCCTGTATTTCTGTTGTTGCTTTGGTTGGTTTTATTTCTGCAGTACCGATTAATTCCTTTGCTTTTTTCAATGCTTTATGTTTGGTACATTTTTCAATGTCTTGAATAAACTGTATTACATCTCCTGTTTTATCACAACCAAAACAAGTGTAAGTATTCGTTTCGGGGTAAATTCTTAAACTTGGTTTATCATCTTTATGGAAAGGACACAAACAATGCTTGTTTTTGTTGATTGAGATATTGTACTCACTTAGCACTGTTGTTATTTGCAATTGTTTTTTAATCTCTGTTATCTCCATAATTTATTATTTGACTTGTAACACATATTGCAAATGTATAATATATGTTTTAAAAACATATTAATTTTGGAGTTTATTTTTGATATTGACTAAATAATCATATTTAACTACCTTTGTTGTGTTATAAAACAATAAAATGAACATAGGAAAAAGAATAAAGCAAATAAGAACCTCTAAGAAGCTTTCTCAAAAAGAATTAGCTCTTTCTATCGGGATAGACCAAGGACAATATAGTAGAATGGAAAACGGAAAAGTAGAGCCTACTTTATCTTCTTTAGAGAAAATAGCAGAAGCTTTGAGTATTAAAATTGCGGAACTCTTTGACGAAAACGAACCTATTGATGTTAATAGTTATGATAAAAGTATAGTGGAAAGATTACGCCTTTTAGACCAATTAGAAGAAACAGAAAAGGCTTCTATCTTTAACATTATTGATATGGCTATTACTAAGAAACGCTTGAAAGACACGCTTTCTAATGCGTTAAATGGAACTATGTGATGTTTTATGAATTTAAGAAACTTCATCTTTCAAAAAATCATAAGGTATTTCATAATTATCTAAAGGGTCAATAGGTAATATTTCTTTTGGAATAAGCGGAGAGTTAACTTCTACTTCTAAACCTTGCCTCCAAGCTAATTTTGCATAACCTAATGCAGGCTGAGAAACATATTTATTTAAAACTGCATTATCATTTCTCTTTTTATGAATTTTAGGACTAACTAACTCCTCTAAAAGTTCCTCACATTTAGATTCATCTTTTGACAAAAGAGCTTTGTAAAATTCATAATCGATTTTTAACTCTTGTTGATTCTTTGGTAATTTGGGCAGTGTTAAAGTTTCAATGATGTTTAGGTTTCTTTCTATTCCTTGAGTATCGTTAGCCATAAAAAACTGAATTGTATTACACCAAATAGCACTTTCGCCTTGCAATATCATTTCATCCATTGACAACTCTGAATTCTCACTTTTTTGATAGCGCAATTTTGAATACTGTTGAATTAATTGCTCGTTATCACTTAATATAGGATAACACACATTAGGTAATCCAAAATCGAATAATCTATCATTAAATTTATCTATTCTTAATTTATCTAAAAGAGTTGCATTATAAAAATATTGCCTACTGTTTTCATTCATCATTAAAGAATAAATAGCAATATCGTATTCCATAAATCTAAAATTAAGAGCAACTTTATTCAGGTTAGATTTATCATTAATAACAAGACTTAACAATTTATCTTTTCGATTTAAAGCACGCTCTATCTTCTCCTTTAACTTTATCATAATTAGAAGTTTGCTAATTTTATAAAATTAATCTCTCCAGTTGTCTTATCTACTACAGCAACATATTTCTGTATTGAACCATTAGATGCTGATATAATAGCATCAGCAGTTTGTTGTTTCAAACCTCCAAGTCCGTCTAATTTATCTGTTGCAACATAATTTATCCAGTTATCACTCATTTGAGAAGGAAGACCTGTGTTTGTATTTGGTCCACTTAAAGATGCTGAACCACTTGAAGACATTTGTTTGCTTTCAATAATAATTATCTCTGAAGGGTTATCAATTCCACCTTTATAATATATACCATCATATCCATTGACACCATTTGCTCCATAATATTTACCATCTGCTATTTGATATCCTTGTCCAGTCATAATATCATCTACTAATCCTTCTGTCTTAGCTCCTAAATTATCTCCATTTACAATAATATCATCAACTACATTCTTTGCAGAACTTCCATTTGTTGGTGTTATCTTATAAGCATCATTCCAAAGTGTTTTTCCAATGTTAGTCTTATTTGCTCCTCCTGGTATTTTAGCTGTAATATTCTTAAATGATGAAAGACTAAACCAGTTACTCCCTGCGTTAGCCAATTCTTCAAGCCTTTCACTACTTTTTTCAATTGAAAAAAAAGTGTCGTTTGCACTTAAATTGAGTGTCGAAAAAACACTAAGTACAACAATTAGGAATATTTTAAATAAGCTGTTCACGGATTACAAAGATAGTTGATTTCTTAGTTTTTGTTTTTCTTCAATTGAAAAAAAAATAAACACAAAGTTTAAGGCTTGATTTTTTGTAATTAATGCCTTATCGAAATTTTCATTTTTTAGAATAATGCTCTATGGCATTGATTATAAAAAATGAGCATCCAAGGGGTTTGGGGAATGGAAGATTCCCCATATAAATAAATCCTGCGTAGCAGACCTATTATTTTTTTTGTGCGGTTGGGAGCGTTGGATGTGTGGCTATTTTGCATAATACCAGTTATAACTACCTGGAGTTTTTCACGCAAGAGTATTATAACTTGTATTATGTTACTTAGCTTGGGGTGGTTTTTATGGCGGATTTTTTGCTTTTGTGCGGTGGCACAGCTCTTTGGATTTTCTTTTTTTCAATTGAAAATAAAAACGATAAAAAAGAAAATACAATGTGCTGTTTTTGCGGTGGGTTGCAGAAAGTGTGACATAAAAACCACAGAAGGGTTGGCGTGCGGAACAACATAAAGCACAAAGGCTTTTTGCTTTTTCTGCAAAAGTTTGGGTTTTATGTTGTGGGGATTGGTCGGTTATTTCTCTCCATAATGAGAATGTGCATTTAGTACATAAACTGTAACTATTTCTTCATTTATAGAATACACTAATCGGTGTTTATGGTTGATTCTTCTTGAATACAATCCTTTTAAATTATGTTTCAACATTTCGGGTTGTCCTGTTCCTGTTGTTGGGTGTTCCATTAATTCAGTTAATAATTTCTGTAACTTCTTTAAAATTGATTTATCTCCTACTTTTTTATGTTTCTCAATATCTTCTAAAGCGGTTTTAGAAAATTCTAATTTATAACTCATAAACCTAATAATTCACTTATTTCTTTAGGTGTAGAAATGGTTTTTGTTTCTCCATTTTGAACTTCTAAAACGCTTTGTTGAATACGTTCTATCATCTTTGCATTAAAGTACATATCGTTCTCACTAACAAGAGTTAATGCATACGATTTATCTTTCCCCCTTTGAACAATTATATACTCTCCTTTATCTACTCTTTCGAAGTATTCTTTTTGATTTTGTCTAAATTCTCTACTGCTTATAACTAACATAATATCATATTTTGTGTACCAATATGGTACAATATACAAATAAATAAGCAAAAAGTATTCCATTTACCCTAAAGGATGAAACATTTCTATTTGTTTACTCAAATTCTTCATGTCTTTATTACGGTACTTTTCTATATTTCCAACATTTTTATAACCGCTTAAATATTGGGTTTTTCTTAATCCAAATAAATCTATCCAAATGCCTATTCTTGATTGTTTGAGTTGAGTTAATCTTTTAATGTTTATTGTTGGATTCTGCTCCTTTATGGTTTTTACTAATACTTTTAATTGCTCGTGTAAGCGTTGTTCTTTGTTGCAGTTTGGATTGAACAGTTTTTCGCTTTGCTCTGTATTTGGCTTGTTGTTTCTACCTATCCCTCTAAAATCGGTAATATAATCGTGAAAAGGAATTATCTGATTTGCTTCTAATTTTACTGTTCTGCTGTTCTTTCTTCTTACTCCTCCTGGGACTTTTATGATTCCTTTTTTTAGATCTAAATCTTCTAATTCTAAATTCATTAAATCTTGCTTGTCCAATGCTTGAAAAATCATTAACCCCAATAGTAGTTTATTGCTGTATTTAAAATATCCGTGTTTAGTTTTGTCTTGATAATTGGTGTAGATTTCTTGTAGTTCTTCTTCTGTTAATAAAATGATTTGCTCTTGTGCTACTCCTCTTAATCTTACATTTAAAGCAATGTTTTGTATTGCTTCTGTTGAGCTATTTAAAAGACGCTGTGCGTCTAAAAAGTGGTAATAATGTTCTATTGCTCTTAAAGTTGTATTGATACTTGTTTTTGATTTCTCTTGATTTTGTAAGTGTCCTATATAGTTTAATAACTGATTGTATTTTATCGTTTTCACGGTTAGTTTATTTAGCTGTAACCAAATTGTAAAAAGTCCTATTCTCATTATAAAATCCTTGATACATTTTTCGCTATAAAACCTATCTGTTAGCCATTTATCAAAGGCGAGAGGCTCGCTACCCAATTTATTATTTTTCATCCTGTATTAATTGGCTGTCTGCCTCAGACTCTTCAAGTATGTGCGTATAAATCTGTGTACTATCTAACCTTTTATGTCCTAAAAAATTACCAATATATTCTAACTCCATTCCTTGCTGTAAAAGATGTGTAGCAATGCTATGACGTAAACTGTGCAGGCTCGCCTGTTTTGTTATCTCTGATTTCTTCATCAAAACTTTTAACCTGTTGTTTAAATATTGTCCTGTTACTTGTGGTTTTGATTTTCCAACTAATAAATAGTTACTTTCTGTATTGATTATCTCCCTTGCAAACTCAACATATTCTTTTAAATCTGCTATTACTTTTTGAGACATTGGAACATATCTACTTTGATAATTCTTACTTGGTTTTACATAAATTAATCCTTTGTTAAAGTCTAATTCTTTTGGCTCTAAATTAATTCCCTCTTTACTTCTTAATCCGCAACCGTAGTAAATACTTAGTATTGCTTTATCAAAAAGCCCTAAGGGCTTATTTTCATCTACAGCCTTGAATAAGGCTTGTATTTCTGATTGGCTAAAAATGGTTCTTTGGGTTCTGATTTCCTTTTCTACTATGATTTTACCTGTTACTAATTTTTGCTTTTTGGTGAGTTCTAAAAACTTACTGTACCTGTTTATTACATTAATATAACCTTGTATTGATTGTCTTGCTAATTTAGTTTGATGTAGGTCTTTTATGAAGTTTTCTATCTCTTGTTGATTAGGCTTTCTTTGATTTAAATACTTGAAAAAATTAGCTAATAACCTGACATATCCTTTGATGGTGCTTTCTGCATAACCCAATCTAATTAACCACAGCTTGAAGCTGTTCAATTCATTTTCTTTCTCCATTTTTAAATATTTGGGTGTCGAGCCTCTCGACTAGGGGGTGCCTTGCATTTTGGGATTTTACTGGGCTACCTCAGTAACTTGTTGATAGTCTTTTAGTTTAGTTGCCCACTAACTCAACTGGGTCACTGTGGTTTACTGGTTCACTCATTATTGCTTTTATATCTTCCAAAGCCTTATCTAATGCGGACTCTATACAGTTTTTTAAGTTTTCGTATTCTTCTGTATTCAGTAATTCATATTCGTAACCTCTTGCTTTATTACCTCCAATTACACTTAAATATCCGTATCTGTTCAAATCTGATAAATACCTATTTAATGTGGTTGGTGCAAAACGATATGCCTTTCTAATTTCTTTGCTATAAAAACTCTTTTTTTGATGTTTGGATAGATATGTTTTAAGTAACTCCAAAAAATCCCTACACGCTTTTGTTAACTCATCACTTTTCGCCAGCAGTACCGTTTTTAACAGCTTATTGGCTTGTTCTATATCTTCTAAAGTCGTTTCTATATAATAGTTTCCTTGTTCGTCTTTTTTACGTTCTCGTTGATACTGATGGTAAAAAGTAACGGTTTCTATAAATGCCAAATAATGGGTATTTGTTCTCAAGGGT
This sequence comes from Flavobacteriaceae bacterium, assembly GCA_965224465.1. Taxonomy (GTDB): domain Bacteria; phylum Bacteroidota; class Bacteroidia; order Flavobacteriales; family Flavobacteriaceae. The sequence continues at coordinate 699,761 of OZ245049.1, forward strand.
TTAAAAACTGTTTCGGGAATATTGAGCATTGTAGCATAAGGATTTACAACTTTTACTTTTTCTAATAACCATTGCACATCTTTTAAAAATTCCCTGGCGTTATTCTCTTCTTGCTTGTTAATCTTTCCTGCTGAACTATTTTGTTGATAGCTCATAATCCCTTCTTTTTGTTGTTTGCTGTTATCTAAATAAATGAGCAAACTTCTATTAGCATTATCTTCATAAATCTTTTCTTTGGTGGTTGTTCCGGCTAAACAAATTGGGCCTTCTACTGTTAAGGTGATTGTTTTTAGGTTTCCTTTAGCATCTTTTATAGGAATGGTTTTACTTATTTTTCGTTTACTCATTAATTCACGGATAGCATACAAAATCTTATCATCTTGTGCTCCGTCCAAGTCCTCAATTAGAACTAATTTATTTTTGAGTTCTGTTCTATCAAAGTAGTAAAGTGCATTTTCTGATAGTGCTGTAATTTCTAATTTATGTTCTTCTGGTATGAGGTCTGATATTTTTTCTTGTAGGTAGGTTTTCCCTGTTCCACTTGCTCCAAGGCTTATAATGTGTAGCGGTTGTTCTCTTAATCTGCTCGTAAAAACCAAATACATTAACAAACGATTATTAACCTCTCCAACCATTCCAGTTTTACCAATTAAGTCGTTTGTGTTTTGTAGTAAATTTTCTCCTTTTAAGAATTCAATTGCTTTTTGTTTTCTTAGTTCCGTGAGTTCTCTTAATTTCTTTTTCTGTGGTTTTTGTGCATCTACTTGTCTTAATCTGTAATCTTCTAATCCGTTTATGAGTTCTGCTATTGCGTATTGTATTTCTCTTGTTCCTAATTCTAATCTTTCGGCTACTTTCCTTGTAAATTTCTCGGTTGAATCATCATTGTATAAATCTAAATTACTTTGTCTGATGTTATATATTGGACTTGGGTTATCTGTTCTTGTGATGCGTAGGGTTACTTTTAACTTGTCTAAACTGAACAAGTTTACCCCTCCTAAAACGGCTATTAAAATGTTGTTGTTTTGGTAAGTGATGTAATCTTGGTTTTCTGTGTTCAGCTCGTTACTTACTGGTTCTGCCTGCTCTGCTACAAATTCAGTTTCCGAACCATATAAATTTACTCTTTCGCTTATTAGATGCTCTAAAATACTTGGCTCGTGTGATTGTACCAGACTATTTATATCTTCTCCTTGCGGACAATTAATTTTACTGATGCTTAGATTGTTAAATAGTTGATTTAATGTTTTAGAATGTTCTTGTATTGCTTTTTCTCCTGCTTCATCTCCATCAAAAAAGAGTATCACTTCTTTTAAATTCTCTATTCTTTTAAGTGCTTCTAAATGCTCATTGGTTAGCCCATTTGTTCCGTAAAGTGCAAGTGTTTCAAAGTTGGTGTATTTCTGAAGTGTAACACTATCAATTATACTTTCTGTAAGGACTATTACTTGCGTTTCTTTGTTTGGATATTTGGGATAAAGCCCTTTTCTGTTTGCTGTATAGTAGTGCGTTCCTGTTTTTGCTATATTTCTACCGTACAGACTTACTATTTCGTTTTGCTCATTTTTTAGAGGATAGATAATACAGTTTTTTAAGTTCTTATAAATTCCTCCAGAGTTATAGCCTTGTTCTAATTTCACATCATAAATCCCTCTTTCTTCTAAATAGGCGATTGCTTTTTTACTTCTATGTAGGCTTTGTTTGAATTTTGGGAATAATTCGGTAAAGTTTATAGCCTCCTGTATTTCTGTTGTTGTTTTGAGTGGTTTTATTTCTGCAGTACCAATTAACTCTTTTGCCTTTTTGATTGCTTGGTGTTTTGTACAGTTCTCTATTTCTTGTATAAACTGTATTGCATCTCCTGTTTTATCACAACCAAAGCAAGTGTAGGTGTTTGTATTTGGGTAAATTCTTAAACTGGGTTTATTGTCTTTATGGAATGGGCATTTTGCGTGGTTGTTATTATTTACGCTTATGTTGTACTCATTTAGTACTGTTTCTATGCTTAATTGCTCTTTAATTTGCTTGATTTCCATCTTTATTTGAAATTGTTTAAAAAAAGTTGTTTGTTACACTTTGGCTACAAAAGTAAACAAACAGTAATTAAAAACCAAAACTTTTGGATTTGTTTTTACTCAAACTATGCTATATATTTGCAGAAACCATTACAGAATGGCAACAAACAGCATATTATGAGTACAGATTTTGGAAAAAGATTAAAAACAGTAAGAGAAGAGAAAGGTTTGAAACGTGAGGATATTGCGAAAAAAATAGGAACATCTTCTGCAATTATAGGGCGTTATGAACGTAACGAAAGAACTCCAAATATTGATATTGCTAAAAATATTGCAGAAGCTCTTGAAGTAAGTCTTGATTATTTAGTGGGTGATACTACAGTATTATTGAAAGACAAGAAAATGCTTTACCGTTTAGAAATTTTACAGAAAGTTAGTAGTAGCCAAAAAGATAGGATTTTATATATGTTTGATTTGATGCTCAAAGATGCTCAAAATAATTCTTTGCAAGAGAAATTAGCTTAAAATTGATATGGAAAATATATTTGGAAACTTTGATTTAGTACCCGATAATGAAAAAGGGTACATTGAAGAATTGGAAAAGGAATACGGTATTTCACTACCTCCAATATTTAAAGTATTTTGTCAAACTTTTGTTTTAAACTCTCTTAAGCCAAATGAAAACCACCATATATTTTATCCTGATGAAGAGTTAGGCTTTGATGGTTTTGAATTTAACCTAAAAGAATTATTAGGATACTATCAAGAAGTAGGGGAACCTCATTCTCAAAGAAAAATGATTCCAATAGCGACTTCATCTCTACATTCTGGTGGGATATGTATTTGCTATGACAATCAGAATAAAGATAAAATCTACGTAAATGATGAAATGTCAGATGATGATTTTACACAAGTAGCTACTGATATTCTCGATTTTATCTCGCAAATAGGACAGTTTAATTTTTCAAATAACAATTCTTAAAACCCCATAAATTCAAATAAATCTTGTAACCCTTTTGAAATTATTGATTTACCTCCTGAATGATTAAACCCTTTAGGTACACTATGTATAGATGTCTTAACAGGAAATAAAGTTCTCCCATCTTCAAAATGATGCCAAGTATATGTCTCCCAATTACCATTCTCAAATAATTGAAATTGCTTTGACATTCCACCTGAATTGGTTTGTGCAATTCTAAAGTTCCCATTAGTCATATAGCCATTATTCCAAGGCCAATTACCGCCTGATTTTTCAATCCCAAATTTCTTTGCTAAAGCCGTATTTGCTTGAGTAAAATCCGTTCCTGCACCTGTTAGATTTGGTGATTCAAATTTAAACTTGCTTGCAGTTGTTCCATCAGTAAAATTGAGAATGGGTGAATTAGAACGTAAATCCGGCATTCCTTTTTTATAGGTTACAGAAACACTTTGCCCATCAATAACTTTTGTAACAGTATAATCCATCTGACCACCATAACCTTGTGGATGTTTGAGTGTTTTATAGTGATTATCTAATTGTTGAAGTTTTACGTCAGTAAGATTATCTAATTTAGCCAAGAAAGAAGCATCAGCAACATCATCTAAGCTGTTCACAAAGTTTTTAGCAAAACTTAAATCCCCTAAAGCATCAAGTTTTGTAATAATTTTAGATTTCCCCACCGTATTAGCCAATTCTTCAACACTATTACTACTTTTTTCAGTTGAAAAAAAAGTATCGTTTGCACTTAAATTTAGTGTCGAAAAAACACTAAGTACAACTAATAGGAATATTTTAAATTGATTACTCACAGATGACAAAGGTAACAGTTTTCTTAGTTTTTCTTTTTCTTCAATTGAAAAAAAAACTAAGGCTTGATTTTTTTATAATTATTGCCTTGTCGAAATGTTGATTTTAAAACTAATGTTCTTGGCAATGATTATGAAAAAATGAGCATCCAAAGGGGTTTGGGGAATGGAAGATTCCCCATATAAATAAATCCTGCGTAGCAGACCTATTTTTTTAGTGTGTCGGCAAGTGTGGTGGATGTGTGGCTATTTTGCATAATACCAGTTATAATGACATTTTTTTCAATTGAAAAGAAAATAATCAACTCGAAAAATGTGCGAAGCGAACTTATAACTTGTATTATGTAACTTAGCTTGGGGTTTAATTTTTTGGCATTGCTTTTTGTTCTGTGCGGTGGGGTAGCTGTTTGGTGTTGGCTTTTTTTATTTTCAAAAAAAACAATAACAAAGTGCTACTTGTGGAATGGCTTACAAAAACTATGACAAAAAATTAAACAGAAGGGATGGCGAGCGGAACAAAAGGAAACACAAAGGCTTTTTGCTTTTTCTGCAAAAATTTGGGTTTACTTTTGTGGGGATTTGTGCGGTGGATTTTATCCCAATGGATGAAACATTTCTATCTGTTTACTAAGGTTTTTCATATCCTTATTTCGGTACTTTTCTATATTCCCAACATTTTTATAGCCACTTAAATATTGTGTTTTTCTTAATCCATATAAATCTATCCAAATACCTATTCTTGATTGTTTGAGCTGGGTTAGTCTTTTGATATTTAGTGCTGGATTTTGTTCTCTAATTGTTTTTACTAATGCTTTTAATTGTTCGTGCACCCTCTGTTCTTTATTGACATTTGGATGAAATAGTTTTTCGCTTTCTTCTAAACTTACTTTTCCATTTCTTCCTATTCCTCTAAAGTTGGTTATGTAATCGTGTAATGGTATTATCTGATTGGCTTCTAATTTTACTACTCTACTATTTTTTCTTCTGATTCCTCCAGGTACTTTTATAATTCCTTTTTCTAAATCTAAATCGTCTAATTCTAAATTCATTAAATCTTGCTTGTCTAATGCTTGAAAAAGCATTAATCCTAATAGTAATTTATTGCTGTATTTAAAATAACCGTGTTTGGTCTTATCTTGATAATTGGTATAGATTTCTTGTAGTTCCTTTTCTGTTAATAGTATGATTTGTTCTTGTGCTACTCCTCTTAATCTTACATTTAAAGCAATATTATCTATCCTTAAAAAATGGTAATAATGTTCTATTGCTCTAAGGGTTGTATTGATACTTGTTTTTGATTTCTCTTGATTCTGTAAATGTCCTATGTAGTTTAATAGTTGATTGTATTTTATGGTTTTTAGGGTTAGTTTATTAAGTTTTAACCAAATTGTAAAAAGTCCTATTCGCATTATAAAACCTTTGATACATTTCTCACTGTAATATCTATCAATTAACCATTTTCTGTATTCTTCCATTCCTCCAATATGTGCGTGTAAATCTGTGTACTATCCAACCTTTTATGACCTAAAAAATTACCGATATATTCTAACTCCATTCCTTGCTGTAAAAGATGTGTTGCAATGCTATGTCTTAAACTGTGTAGACTTGCTTTTTTAGTAATATTGGCTTTATTCATTAACTTCTTTAATCTGCTGTTTAAATATTGTCCTGTTACTTGTGGTTTTGTTTTTCCAACTAATAAATAGTTACTTTCTGTATTGATTATCTCCCTTGCAAACTCAACATATTCTTTTAAATCTGCTATTACTTTTTGAGACATTGGAACATATCTACTTTGATAATTCTTACTTGGTTTTATGTACAATAATCCTTTGTTATAGTCTATTTCTTTAGGTTCTAAATTAATGCCTTCTTTACTTCTTAATCCACAACCATAGTAGATACTTAGCATTGCTTTATCAAATAAACCACTCGGACTGTGCCCATCAATTGAAGAAAAAAGTTGTTGTATTTCTAATTGATTAAAGATTACTTTTTCTGTTTTTATTTCTCTTTCTACTATAATTTTATTGACTGCTAATTTCTGTTTTTTGGTCTTTTCTAAAAAGGCACTGTATCTATTTATTACGTTAATATGACCTTGTATATATTGTCTACTGGCTTTAGTTTGATGTAGGTCTTTTATGAAGTTTTCTATCTCTTTTTGATTAGGCTTTCTTTGGTTTAAATACTTGAAAAAATTAGCTAATAATCTTACATATCCTTTGATGGTGCTTTCTGCATAACCCAATCTTATCAACCAATTCTCAAAGTTTTCTAATTCTTCTTTTAAGTTTATCATCTTGTTTTGTAATTGGGTGTCGAACCTTTCGACAGGGGGTGCTGTGCATTTTGAGATTTTACTGGGCTACCTTTCTAATTCATTGATATACTTAACTTTTAGTTGCCCACTAACAGGGCTGGGCTACTGTGGTTTACTGGTTCACTGCGGAGAGCCTCCGCTGGCGTATTTTCTTTTCTTATATCTTCCAAAGCCTTATCTAATGCTGTTTCTATACTGTTTTTTAAGTTTTCGTATTCTTCTGTATTCAATAACTCATACTCGTAACCTCTTGCTCTGTTACCTCCAATTACACTTAAATATCCATATCTGTTTAAGTCTGATAAATGCCTGTTTAATGTGGTTGGTGCAAAACGATATGCCTTTCTAATTTCTTTACTGTAAAAACTCTTTTTTTGATATTTAGATAAATACCCTTTAAGTAATTCCAAAAAATCTCGACACGCTTTTGTTAGTTCATCACTTTTAGCTAATAGTACCGTTTTTAATAGCTTATTGGCTTGTTCTATATCTTCTAAAGTCGTTTCGATATAATAGTTTCCTTGTTCGTCTTTTTTACGCTCTCGCTGGTATTGATGATAAAATGTTACCGTTTCTATAAAGCTTAAATAATGGGTGTTGGTTCTTAATGGTTTAAAAACTGTTTCGGGAATATTTAATAGTGTAGCGTAGGGATTTACAACTTTTACTTTCTCTAACAACCATTGTACATCTTTCAAAAATTCCCTGGCGTTATTCTCTTCTTGCTTGTTGATTTTTCCTGCTGAACTATTTTGTTGATAGCTCATAATTCCCTCTTTTTGTTCTTTTGAATTGTCTAAATAAATGAGTAAACTTCTGTTGGCATTATCTTCATAAATCTTTTCTTTGGTGGTTGTTCCTGCTAAACAAATTGGTCCTTCTACGGTTAGGGTCACGGTTTTTAGGTTTCCTTTGGCATCTTTTATAGGAATAGTTTTACTTATTTTTCGTTTACTCATTAGCTCTCTTATAGCATACAGAATTTTATCATCTTGTGCTCCGTCCAGATCCTCAATTAGAACTAATTTATTTTTCAGTTCTGTTCTATCAAAATAGTATAAAGCATTTTCGGATAATGCTGTAATTTCTAATTTATGTTCTTCTGGTATCAGGTCTGATATTTTTTCTTGTAGGTAGGTTTTCCCTGTTCCACTTGCTCCAAGACTTATAATGTGTAGCGGTTGTTCTCTTAATCTGCTCGTAAAAACCAAATACATTAACAAACGATTATCAAACTCTCCAACCATTCCCGTTTTCCCGATTAAATCATTTGTGTTTTGTAGTAAATTCTCTCCTTTTAAGAACTCAATTGCCTTTTGTTTTCTTAGCTCTGTTAGTTCCCTTAATTTCTTCTTTTGTGGCTTCTGTGAATCAACTTGTCTTAACCTGTAATCTTCTAATAAATTAATCAACTCAAAAAGGGTGCTTTGTATTTCTCGTGTTCCTAACTCTAACCTTTCGGCTACTTTTCTTATAAATTTCTCCGTTGCATCATCATTGTATAAATCTAAATTACTTTGTCTAATGTTGTAGATTGGACTTGGATTATCTGTTCTTGTTATTCGTAAGGTTACTTTTAGCTTATCTAAACTGAATAGGTTTATTCCACCTAAAACGGCTACTAAAATATTGTTGTTTTGATATGTTATGTATTCTGAATTTGTAACATCTAAATTATTGCCTGCAGGTGCTACCTGCTCTGTTATAAATTCAGTTTCTGAACCAAATAAATTTATTCTTTCATTTATTAAATGCTCTAATATTTCGGAACTATGACTAATTACCAAACTATTTATATCTTCTCCTTGCGGACAATTAATTTTACTTATTGATAAATTATTGAGTAGTTGGTTTAGTGTTTTAGAATGTTCTTGTATTGCTTTTTCACCTGCTTCATCTCCATCAAAGAAAAATATCACTTCTTGTAAATTCTCTATTCTTTTAATCGCCTCCAAGTGCAACTTGGTAAATCCATTTGTTCCATATAAAGCAAGTGTTTCATAGTTGGTATATTTCTGAAGTGTAGCACTATCAATTATACTTTCTGTAAGGATTATTACTTGTGTTTCTGCAGGTGGATATTTCGGATACAATCCTTTTCTGTTAGCTGTATAATAATGCGTTCCTGTTTTGGCTATATTTCTGCCGTAGAGACTTACTATCTCGTTTTGCTCATTTTTGAGTGGGTAAACAATACAGTTTTTGAGTTGTTTAAATTGAGTACCATTATTATACCCTTGCTCTAACTTTACATCATAGATTCCTCTTTCTTCTAAATAGGCAATTGCTTTTTTACTTCTGTGTAGGCTTTGTTTGAATTTTGGAAATAGCTCTTCAAAATTTACATTCTCTATCTTTTCAAGTTTAGAAGTGCTCGTAATTTTTAATTCATCATTCGTAATTGACAAAAGGCTTTTCGCCTTTTGTATTGCTTTGTGTTTTGTACATTTCTCAAAATCTTGAATAAACTGTATTACATCTCCTGTTTTATCACAACCAAAACAAGTGTAAGTATTCGTTTCTGGGTAAATTCTTAAACTTGGTTTATCGTCTTTATGGAAAGGACACAAACAATGCTTGTTTTTATTCATTACAACACTGTACTCGTTTAGTACTGTAACTATGCTTAATTGCTCTTTAATTTGCTTGATTTCCATACTCTAAAATATTTGGTTGTTAATTTCAACACCACAAATATAAAATATAGTTTCGATAATAAAAACATAAATGTTTTTTAAATCAATACATTTTTGATAATATTTCTATTTAAGCTACTTTTGTGTTATGGATTTAGCAGAAAACATTAAAGCAATTAGAGAAGAAAAGGGTTTAAAACAGATTGAAGTAGCTGATTATATTGGTGTTGATAAATCCGCTTATAGTAAAATTGAAAAAGGTTCTCGTTCTTTGGCTATTGAGGAACTTCAAAAAATGGCACAGCTCTTTAATCTGACTACTGACCAAATTCTTAACTATGATGGTAACATACCTAAAGAGGTAACCATTGAAGATAAAACCGCAGTAGAGCAAATGAGGTTGATACAAGAATTAGATGAAGAGGATAAACAAACTGTCTTTAAAATAATTGATAAGATGCTTACTACTAAGAAATTTAAAGACTTCTTTAATAAAAATGTAGCTACGCTTTGATTTTTATTTAGAATAAATATAAATTAAGTGTTTCTTACGATACAGTAAATATGCCTTATAGGTAGCAAATGTGCTATATAGGTGTCAAAGTTATTTTTAAGATAATTCGTTAAAGGAATTTTCATCTATAATAGTTTTTCCATCAACAAGAAGTAGCGCATTCAAATGATTTGCCATTTTAAAAAAAATGTTTAAATCTTCTAATTTAGGAGTTCGTTCAAAATTTATACTTATCCAATTATTCCTTGAACTAAATCCTACATTAATATCATAATACCCTTTTTTGTCATTAAACTCAGCATAACAACTAACCTTATTTAAACTACCTAAAACACGCTCTCTGAAACCTTCTGGAACATTATCTATATCCTTTAGTATTTCTATGCCATCTTTAGTATTTTCTTTCCAAATAAACTCACTCAAATGACTCTCAACAAAATCTACCCATTTTTCATAGTTTAAGGGTAATGACTGAGTAAATACATCATCAATTGTGTTTATTGCTATTCTTAAATCTGTATTTCGGCTTAGTTTCATTAGTTTATAAAATCTTCAAGTGCTTTAATTTCAAAAGTTATATCAGGATCAACTGTATTAAGTTTATTCATCCATTCCGTTTTCAATGTTGGCGTTATACTGGCTTTAGGCATATAGACATCAATTTTAGCATTTGTAATAAACATTGTTTTCCCATTGCTCACGAGACCTGTTGAAGGGTCTAGACCTTCTTTTAGAAATTTAATATTTTTCTGCATTGGTGCTGACGCTAACCAAGTATCAACATTTGTTGAAATAGTCGTTTTCATAGAAACAGCTGTATTTGCAAAAATTTGATTTGCTGTTTCTGTCCCTTTGTAAAAATCGATTCCTTTAAAGTTAAATGATATATCTCCTGTATGAAGCCACCCAGATGATTTAGTGTAACGATATTGTCCCATTACATCTTCAAAGAAACTTCTACCACCTAACATATCAGGTATAGGATATTTCGTTTTCCAAATATCGTCTATGTGTTTAAGCTTATCAGATAAGGACTTGCTAATGAAGCCAGCCAAATCATCCACCGAGTTAGCCAATTCTTCAACACTATTACTACTTTTTTCAGTTGAAAAAAAAGTATCGTTTGCACTTAAATTTAGTGTCGAAAAAACACTAAGTACAACTAATAGGAATATTTTAAATTGATTACTCACAGATGACAAAGGTAACAGTTTTCTTAGTTTTTCTTTTTCTTCAATTGAAAAAAAAACTAAGGCTTGATTTTTTTATAATTATTGCCTTGTCGAAATGTTGATTTTAAAACTAATGTTCTTGGCAATGATTATGAAAAAATGAGCATCCAAAGGGGTTTGGGGAATGGAAGATTCCCCATATAAATAAATCCTGCGTAGCAGACCTATTTTTTTAGTGTGTCGGCAAGTGTGGTGGATGTGTGGCTATTTTGCATAATACCAGTTATAATGACATTTTTTTCAATTGAAAAGAAAATAATCAACTCGAAAAATGTGCGAAGCGAACTTATAACTTGTATTATGTAACTTAGCTTGGGGTTTAATTTTTTGGCATTGCTTTTTGTTCTGTGCGGTGGGGTAGCTGTTTGGTGTTGGCTTTTTTTATTTTCAAAAAAAACAATAACAAAGTGCTACTTGTGGAATGGCTTACAAAAACTATGACAAAAAATTAAACAGAAGGGATGGCGAGCGGAACAAAAGGAAACACAAAGGCTTTTTGCTTTTTCTGCAAAAATTTGGGTTTACTTTTGTGGGGATTTGTGCGGTGGATTTTATCCCAATGGATGAAACATTTCTATCTGTTTACTAAGGTTTTTCATATCCTTATTTCGGTACTTTTCTATATTCCCAACATTTTTATAGCCACTTAAATATTGTGTTTTTCTTAATCCATATAAATCTATCCAAATACCTATTCTTGATTGTTTGAGCTGGGTTAGTCTTTTGATATTTAGTGCTGGATTTTGTTCTCTAATTGTTTTTACTAATGCTTTTAATTGTTCGTGCACCCTCTGTTCTTTATTGACATTTGGATGAAATAGTTTTTCGCTTTCTTCTAAACTTACTTTTCCATTTCTTCCTATTCCTCTAAAGTTGGTTATGTAATCGTGTAATGGTATTATCTGATTGGCTTCTAATTTTACTACTCTACTATTTTTTCTTCTGATTCCTCCAGGTACTTTTATAATTCCTTTTTCTAAATCTAAATCGTCTAATTCTAAATTCATTAAATCTTGCTTGTCTAATGCTTGAAAAAGCATTAATCCTAATAGTAATTTATTGCTGTATTTAAAATAACCGTGTTTGGTCTTATCTTGATAATTGGTATAGATTTCTTGTAGTTCCTTTTCTGTTAATAGTATGATTTGTTCTTGTGCTACTCCTCTTAATCTTACATTTAAAGCAATATTATCTATCCTTAAAAAATGGTAATAATGTTCTATTGCTCTAAGGGTTGTATTGATACTTGTTTTTGATTTCTCTTGATTCTGTAAATGTCCTATGTAGTTTAATAGTTGATTGTATTTTATGGTTTTTAGGGTTAGTTTATTAAGTTTTAACCAAATTGTAAAAAGTCCTATTCGCATTATAAAACCTTTGATACATTTCTCACTGTAATATCTATCAATTAACCATTTTCTGTATTCTTCCATTCCTCCAATATGTGCGTGTAAATCTGTGTACTATCCAACCTTTTATGACCTAAAAAATTACCGATATATTCTAACTCCATTCCTTGCTGTAAAAGATGTGTTGCAATGCTATGTCTTAAACTGTGTAGACTTGCTTTTTTAGTAATATTGGCTTTATTCATTAACTTCTTTAATCTGCTGTTTAAATATTGTCCTGTTACTTGTGGTTTTGTTTTTCCAACTAATAAATAGTTACTTTCTGTATTGATTATCTCCCTTGCAAACTCAACATATTCTTTTAAATCTGCTATTACTTTTTGAGACATTGGAACATATCTACTTTGATAATTCTTACTTGGTTTTATGTACAATAATCCTTTGTTATAGTCTATTTCTTTAGGTTCTAAATTAATGCCTTCTTTACTTCTTAATCCACAACCATAGTAGATACTTAGCATTGCTTTATCAAATAAACCACTCGGACTGTGCCCATCAATTGAAGAAAAAAGTTGTTGTATTTCTAATTGATTAAAGATTACTTTTTCTGTTTTTATTTCTCTTTCTACTATAATTTTATTGACTGCTAATTTCTGTTTTTTGGTCTTTTCTAAAAAGGCACTGTATCTATTTATTACGTTAATATGACCTTGTATATATTGTCTACTGGCTTTAGTTTGATGTAGGTCTTTTATGAAGTTTTCTATCTCTTTTTGATTAGGCTTTCTTTGGTTTAAATACTTGAAAAAATTAGCTAATAATCTTACATATCCTTTGATGGTGCTTTCTGCATAACCCAATCTTATCAACCAATTCTCAAAGTTTTCTAATTCTTCTTTTAAGTTTATCATCTTGTTTTGTAATTGGGTGTCGAACCTTTCGACAGGGGGTGCTGTGCATTTTGAGATTTTACTGGGCTACCTTTCTAATTCATTGATATACTTAACTTTTAGTTGCCCACTAACAGGGCTGGGCTACTGTGGTTTACTGGTTCACTGCGGAGAGCCTCCGCTGGCGTATTTTCTTTTCTTATATCTTCCAAAGCCTTATCTAATGCTGTTTCTATACTGTTTTTTAAGTTTTCGTATTCTTCTGTATTCAATAACTCATACTCGTAACCTCTTGCTCTGTTACCTCCAATTACACTTAAATATCCATATCTGTTTAAGTCTGATAAATGCCTGTTTAATGTGGTTGGTGCAAAACGATATGCCTTTCTAATTTCTTTACTGTAAAAACTCTTTTTTTGATATTTAGATAAATACCCTTTAAGTAATTCCAAAAAATCTCGACACGCTTTTGTTAGTTCATCACTTTTAGCTAATAGTACCGTTTTTAATAGCTTATTGGCTTGTTCTATATCTTCTAAAGTCGTTTCGATATAATAGTTTCCTTGTTCGTCTTTTTTACGCTCTCGCTGGTATTGATGATAAAATGTTACCGTTTCTATAAAGCTTAAATAATGGGTGTTGGTTCTTAATGGTTTAAAAACTGTTTCGGGAATATTTAATAGTGTAGCGTAGGGATTTACAACTTTTACTTTCTCTAACAACCATTGTACATCTTTCAAAAATTCCCTGGCGTTATTCTCTTCTTGCTTGTTGATTTTTCCTGCTGAACTATTTTGTTGATAGCTCATAATTCCCTCTTTTTGTTCTTTTGAATTGTCTAAATAAATGAGTAAACTTCTGTTGGCATTATCTTCATAAATCTTTTCTTTGGTGGTTGTTCCTGCTAAACAAATTGGTCCTTCTACGGTTAGGGTCACGGTTTTTAGGTTTCCTTTGGCATCTTTTATAGGAATAGTTTTACTTATTTTTCGTTTACTCATTAGCTCTCTTATAGCATACAGAATTTTATCATCTTGTGCTCCGTCCAGATCCTCAATTAGAACTAATTTATTTTTCAGTTCTGTTCTATCAAAATAGTATAAAGCATTTTCGGATAATGCTGTAATTTCTAATTTATGTTCTTCTGGTATCAGGTCTGATATTTTTTCTTGTAGGTAGGTTTTCCCTGTTCCACTTGCTCCAAGACTTATAATGTGTAGCGGTTGTTCTCTTAATCTGCTCGTAAAAACCAAATACATTAACAAACGATTATCAAACTCTCCAACCATTCCCGTTTTCCCGATTAAATCATTTGTGTTTTGTAGTAAATTCTCTCCTTTTAAGAACTCAATTGCCTTTTGTTTTCTTAGCTCTGTTAGTTCCCTTAATTTCTTCTTTTGTGGCTTCTGTGAATCAACTTGTCTTAACCTGTAATCTTCTAATAAATTAATCAACTCAAAAAGGGTGCTTTGTATTTCTCGTGTTCCTAACTCTAACCTTTCGGCTACTTTTCTTATAAATTTCTCCGTTGCATCATCATTGTATAAATCTAAATTACTTTGTCTAATGTTGTAGATTGGACTTGGATTATCTGTTCTTGTTATTCGTAAGGTTACTTTTAGCTTATCTAAACTGAATAGGTTTATTCCACCTAAAACGGCTACTAAAATATTGTTGTTTTGATATGTTATGTATTCTGAATTTGTAACATCTAAATTATTGCCTGCAGGTGCTACCTGCTCTGTTATAAATTCAGTTTCTGAACCAAATAAATTTATTCTTTCATTTATTAAATGCTCTAATATTTCGGAACTATGACTAATTACCAAACTATTTATATCTTCTCCTTGCGGACAATTAATTTTACTTATTGATAAATTATTGAGTAGTTGGTTTAGTGTTTTAGAATGTTCTTGTATTGCTTTTTCACCTGCTTCATCTCCATCAAAGAAAAATATCACTTCTTGTAAATTCTCTATTCTTTTAATCGCCTCCAAGTGCAACTTGGTAAATCCATTTGTTCCATATAAAGCAAGTGTTTCATAGTTGGTATATTTCTGAAGTGTAGCACTATCAATTATACTTTCTGTAAGGATTATTACTTGTGTTTCTGCAGGTGGATATTTCGGATACAATCCTTTTCTGTTAGCTGTATAATAATGCGTTCCTGTTTTGGCTATATTTCTGCCGTAGAGACTTACTATCTCGTTTTGCTCATTTTTGAGTGGGTAAACAATACAGTTTTTGAGTTGTTTAAATTGAGTACCATTATTATACCCTTGCTCTAACTTTACATCATAGATTCCTCTTTCTTCTAAATAGGCAATTGCTTTTTTACTTCTGTGTAGGCTTTGTTTGAATTTTGGAAATAGCTCTTCAAAATTTACATTCTCTATCTTTTCAAGTTTAGAAGTGCTCGTAATTTTTAATTCATCATTCGTAATTGACAAAAGGCTTTTCGCCTTTTGTATTGCTTTGTGTTTTGTACATTTCTCAAAATCTTGAATAAACTGTATTACATCTCCTGTTTTATCACAACCAAAACAAGTGTAAGTATTCGTTTCTGGGTAAATTCTTAAACTTGGTTTATCGTCTTTATGGAAAGGACACAAACAATGCTTGTTTTTATTCATTACAACACTGTACTCGTTTAGTACTGTAACTATGCTTAATTGCTCTTTAATTTGCTTGATTTCCATACTCTAAAATATTTGGTTGTTAATTTCAACACCACAAATATAAAATATAGTTTCGATAATAAAAACATAAATGTTTTTTAAATCAATACATTTTTGATAATATTTCTATTTAAGCTACTTTTGTGTTATGGATTTAGCAGAAAACATTAAAGCAATTAGAGAAGAAAAGGGTTTAAAACAGATTGAAGTAGCTGATTATATTGGTGTTGATAAATCCGCTTATAGTAAAATTGAAAAAGGTTCTCGTTCTTTGGCTATTGAGGAACTTCAAAAAATGGCACAGCTCTTTAATCTGACTACTGACCAAATTCTTAACTATGATGGTAACATACCTAAAGAGGTAACCATTGAAGATAAAACCGCAGTAGAGCAAATGAGGTTGATACAAGAATTAGATGAAGAGGATAAACAAACTGTCTTTAAAATAATTGATAAGATGCTTACTACTAAGAAATTTAAAGACTTCTTTAATAAAAATGTAGCTACGCTTTGATTTTTATTTAGAATAAATATAAATTAAGTGTTTCTTACGATACAGTAAATATGCCTTATAGGTAGCAAATGTGCTATATAGGTGTCAAAGTTATTTTTAAGATAATTCGTTAAAGGAATTTTCATCTATAATAGTTTTTCCATCAACAAGAAGTAGCGCATTCAAATGATTTGCCATTTTAAAAAAAATGTTTAAATCTTCTAATTTAGGAGTTCGTTCAAAATTTATACTTATCCAATTATTCCTTGAACTAAATCCTACATTAATATCATAATACCCTTTTTTGTCATTAAACTCAGCATAACAACTAACCTTATTTAAACTACCTAAAACACGCTCTCTGAAACCTTCTGGAACATTATCTATATCCTTTAGTATTTCTATGCCATCTTTAGTATTTTCTTTCCAAATAAACTCACTCAAATGACTCTCAACAAAATCTACCCATTTTTCATAGTTTAAGGGTAATGACTGAGTAAATACATCATCAATTGTGTTTATTGCTATTCTTAAATCTGTATTTCGGCTTAGTTTCATTAGTTTATAAAATCTTCAAGTGCTTTAATTTCAAAAGTTATATCAGGATCAACTGTATTAAGTTTATTCATCCATTCCGTTTTCAATGTTGGCGTTATACTGGCTTTAGGCATATAGACATCAATTTTAGCATTTGTAATAAACATTGTTTTCCCATTGCTCACGAGACCTGTTGAAGGGTCTAGACCTTCTTTTAGAAATTTAATATTTTTCTGCATTGGTGCTGACGCTAACCAAGTATCAACATTTGTTGAAATAGTCGTTTTCATAGAAACAGCTGTATTTGCAAAAATTTGATTTGCTGTTTCTGTCCCTTTGTAAAAATCGATTCCTTTAAAGTTAAATGATATATCTCCTGTATGAAGCCACCCAGATGATTTAGTGTAACGATATTGTCCCATTACATCTTCAAAGAAACTTCTACCACCTAACATATCAGGTATAGGATATTTCGTTTTCCAAATATCGTCTATGTGTTTAAGCTTATCAGATAAGGACTTGCTAATGAAGCCAGCCAAATCATCCACCGTATTAGCCAATTCGTCAACACTATCACTACTTTTTTCAATTGAAAAAAAAGTGTCGTTTGCACTCAAATTTAGTGTCGAAAAAACACTAAGTACAACTAATAGAAATATTTTAAATTGATTACTCACAGATGACAAAGGTAACAGTTTTCTTAGTTTTTCTTTTTCTTCAATTGAAAAAAAATAAACGCAAGATTTTAAGGCTTGATTTTTTGTAATTAATGCCTTGTCGAATTTTTTGTTTTTTAGAAGAATGCTTCTTGGCATTGATTACAAAAAATGAGCATCCAAAGGGGTTTGGGGAATGGAAGATTCCCCATATAAATCAATCCTGCGTAGCAGACTTATTATTTTTTTGTGCGGTGGGGAATGGTGGAAGTGTGGCTATTTTGCATAATACCAGTTATAACGACCTTTTTTTTCAATTGAAAATCAATTAATAAAGTCAAAAAAATGTGCGTAGCGAACTTATAACTTGTATTATGTTACTTAGCTTGGGGTGGTTTTTATGGCGGATTTTTTGCTTTTGTGCGGTGGCACAGCTCTTTGGATTTTCTTTTTTTCAATTGAAAATAAAAACGATAAAAAAGAAAATACAATGTGCTGTTTTTGCGGTGGGTTGCAGAAAGTGTGACATAAAAACCACAGAAGGGTTGGCGTGCGGAACAACATAAAGCACAAAGGCTTTTTGCTTTTTCTGCAAAAGTTTGGGTTTTATGTTGTGGGGATTGGTCGGTTATTTCTCTCCATAATGAGAATGTGCATTTAGTACATAAACTGTAACTATTTCTTCATTTATAGAATACACTAATCGGTGTTTATGGTTGATTCTTCTTGAATACAATCCTTTTAAATTATGTTTCAACATTTCGGGTTGTCCTGTTCCTGTTGTTGGGTGTTCCATTAATTCAGTTAATAATTTCTGTAACTTCTTTAAAATTGATTTATCTCCTACTTTTTTATGTTTCTCAATATCTTCTAAAGCGGTTTTAGAAAATTCTAATTTATAACTCATAAACCTAATAATTCACTTATTTCTTTAGGTGTAGAAATGGTTTTTGTTTCTCCATTTTGAACTTCTAAAACGCTTTGTTGAATACGTTCTATCATCTTTGCATTAAAGTACATATCGTTCTCACTAACAAGAGTTAATGCATACGATTTATCTTTCCCCCTTTGAACAATTATATACTCTCCTTTATCTACTCTTTCGAAGTATTCTTTTTGATTTTGTCTAAATTCTCTACTGCTTATAACTAACATAATATCATATTTTGTGTACCAATATGGTACAATATACAAATAAATAAGCAAAAAGTATTCCATTTACCCTAAAGGATGAAACATTTCTATTTGTTTACTCAAATTCTTCATGTCTTTATTACGGTACTTTTCTATATTTCCAACATTTTTATAACCGCTTAAATATTGGGTTTTTCTTAATCCAAATAAATCTATCCAAATGCCTATTCTTGATTGTTTGAGTTGAGTTAATCTTTTAATGTTTATTGTTGGATTCTGCTCCTTTATGGTTTTTACTAATACTTTTAATTGCTCGTGTAAGCGTTGTTCTTTGTTGCAGTTTGGATTGAACAGTTTTTCGCTTTGCTCTGTATTTGGCTTGTTGTTTCTACCTATCCCTCTAAAATCGGTAATATAATCGTGAAAAGGAATTATCTGATTTGCTTCTAATTTTACTGTTCTGCTGTTCTTTCTTCTTACTCCTCCTGGGACTTTTATGATTCCTTTTTTTAGATCTAAATCTTCTAATTCTAAATTCATTAAATCTTGCTTGTCCAATGCTTGAAAAATCATTAACCCCAATAGTAGTTTATTGCTGTATTTAAAATATCCGTGTTTAGTTTTGTCTTGATAATTGGTGTAGATTTCTTGTAGTTCTTCTTCTGTTAATAAAATGATTTGCTCTTGTGCTACTCCTCTTAATCTTACATTTAAAGCAATGTTTTGTATTGCTTCTGTTGAGCTATTTAAAAGACGCTGTGCGTCTAAAAAGTGGTAATAATGTTCTATTGCTCTTAAAGTTGTATTGATACTTGTTTTTGATTTCTCTTGATTTTGTAAGTGTCCTATATAGTTTAATAACTGATTGTATTTTATCGTTTTCACGGTTAGTTTATTTAGCTGTAACCAAATTGTAAAAAGTCCTATTCTCATTATAAAATCCTTGATACATTTTTCGCTATAAAACCTATCTGTTAGCCATTTATCAAAGGCGAGAGGCTCGCTACCCAATTTATTATTTTTCATCCTGTATTAATTGGCTGTCTGCCTCAGACTCTTCAAGTATGTGCGTATAAATCTGTGTACTATCTAATCTTTTATGACCTAAAAAATTACCAATATATTCTAACTCCATTCCTTGCTGTAAAAGGTGTGTCGCTATACTGTGGCGTAAACTGTGCAGTGTTGCATTTTTATTAATGTTTGCCTTATTCATTAACTTCTTTAATCTACTGTTTAAATATTGACCTGTTACTTGTGGATTTGATTTCCCAACTAATAAATAGTTACTTTCTGTATTGATTATCTCCCTTGCAAACTCAACATATTCTTTTAAATCTGCTATTACTTTTTTACTCATTGGAACGTATCTACTTTGATAATTCTTACTTGGTTTGACATAAATTAATCCTTTGTTAAAGTCTAATTCTTTTGGTTCTAAATTAATACCTTCTTTACTTCTTAATCCACAACCATAGTAGATACTTAGCATTGCTTTATCAAATAAACCACTCGGACTGTGCCCATCAATTGAAGAAAAAAGTTGTTGTATTTCTAATTGATTAAAGATTACTTTTTCTGTTTTTATTTCTCTTTCTACTATAATTTTATTGACTGCTAATTTCTGTTTTTTGGTCTTTTCTAAAAAGGCACTGTATCTATTTATTACGTTAATATGACCTTGTATATATTGTCTACTGGCTTTGGTTTGATGCAAGCCTTTTATAAACTCTTCTATCTCTTGTTGATTAGCTTTTCTTTGATTTAAGTACTTGAAAAAATTAGCTAATAACCTTACATATCCTTTGATGGTGCTTTCTGCATAGCCTAATCTAACTAACCAATTCTCAAAGTTTTCTAATTCTTCTTTTAAATTCATATTTAAAATTTAGGGGGGTGCCTTGCGTTTTGAGATTTGTATTGAGGTACTGACTTAACTTACTGATAATCTTTTAGTTTAGTACCTCGCTAAGCTAACTGAGGCACTAATGAGGTACTGAGGTACTCGATTTAATATCTTCAAGGGCTTTGTCTAAGGCATTTGTGATGTTATCTTTTAGATTTTGATACTCATCTTGATTAATTACCTCATACTCAAATCCTGTGCTGTACTTGTTTCCGCCTATTATTTTGATGTAACCGTAACTTTGTAAATCATATAAATACCTGCTTAATGTTTTGGGGTTAATTCGCATTTTAGCACGTAATTCTTTAGCATAAAAACTTTGCCCATTTCCCTTTTTTAAGTGTGCTTTCAGCACTTCCAAAAAATCTCTACACGCTTTTGTCAACTCATCACTTTTGGCAAGTAATACCGTTTTTAGTAGCTTATTAGCTTGTTCTATATCTTCCAATGTCGTTTCTATGTATTTTTCTCCAGTAGTTTCATTTATTTTTATTTGCCTCTGCCGCTGGCAGTAAAATGTTACCGTTTCTATAAATGCTAAATAATGGGTGTTTGTTCTTAATGGCTTAAAAACTGTTTCGGGGATATTTAATAGTGTAGCGTAGGGATTGACAACTTTTACTTTCTCTAATAACCATTGTACATCCTTTAAAAATTCCCTGGCATTATTTTCTTCTTGCTTGTTAATCTTTCCTGCCGATATGTTTTGCTGATAGCTCATAATTCCCTCTTTTTGTTGTTTACTGTTGTCTAAATAGATTAATAATGAACGGTTTGCATTGTCTTCATAAATCTTTTCTTTGGTAGTTGTTCCTGCTAAACAAATTGGTCCTTCTACGGTTAGGGTTACTGTTTTTAGGTTTCCTTTTGCATCTTTTATAGGTATGGTTTTACTTATTTTTCGTTTACTCATTAGTTCTCTTATAGCGTACAGTATCTTATCATCTTGTGCTCCATCCAAATCTTCAATTAATATCAATTTGTTTTTTAGTTCTGTTCTGTCAAAGTAGTAAAGTGCATTTTCTGATAGTGCGGTGATTTCTAATTTATGTTCTTCAGGGATTAAGTCTGCTATTTTTTCTTGTAGGTAAGTTTTTCCTGTGCCGCTTGCTCCAAGACTTATAATATGTAGCGGTTGTTCTCGTAATCTACTCGTAAAAACCAAATACATTAACAGCCGATTATCGACCTCTCCAACCATTCCCGTTTTACCGATTAAATCATTTGTCTTCCGGAGTAGATTTTCGCCTTTTAAAAAGGTAATTGCTTTTTGTTTTCTTAGCTCTGTTAATTCTCTTTGTTTCTTTTTTTGTGGTTTTTGAGCATCAACTTGTCTTAATCTGTAATCTTCTAATCCGTTTATGAGTTCTGCTATTACGTATTGTATTTCTCGTGTTCCTAATTCTAATCTTTCTGCTACTTTTCTTGTAAATTTCTCTGTTGAATCATCATTGTATAAATCTAAATTACTTTGTCTGATATTATATATTGGACTTGGATTATCTGTTCTTGTAATGCGTAAAGTAACTTTTAGCTTGTCTAAACTGAACAAGTTTATCCCACCTAAAACGGCTATTAAAATGTTGTTGTTTTGGTAAGTGATGTAATCTTGGTTTTCTGTGTTCAGCTCGTTACTTACTGGCTCTGCCTGCTCTGTTACAAATTCAGTTTCTGAACCAAATAGGTTTTCTCTTTCACTTATTAAATGTTCTAAAATTGTAGGTTCGTGGCTCTGTACTAAACTATTTATATCTTCTCCTTTCGGACAATTAATTTTACTTATTGATAGATTATTGAATAGTTGGTTTAGTGTTTTAGAATGTTCTTGCACTGCTTTTTCTCCCGCTTCATCTCCATCAAAGAAAAGTACAACTTCTTTTAAATTTTCTAATTTTAATAATGCTTGCTTGTGTTCTTCAGTAAAGCCATTTGTTCCATATAAAGCAAGTGTTTCAAAGTTGGTGTATTTCTGAAGTGTGGCACTATCGATTATACTTTCTGTTAAAATGATTACTTGCGTTTCTTTGTTTGGGTATTTTGGATAAAGTCCTTTTCTGTTAGCTGTATAGTAGTGCGTTCCTGTTTTGGCTATATTTCTACCGTAGAAACTTACTATCTCGTTTTGCTCATTTTTCAGAGGGTAAATGATGCAGTTTTTGAGTTGTTTAAAGTGAGTTCCATTATTATATCCTTGCTCTAATTTCACATCATAGATTCCTCTTTCTTCTAAATACGTTATTGCTTTTTTACTTCTGTGTAGGCTTTGTTTAAATTTGGGGTATAGTTCTTCAAAGTCTATAGTTTCAGCTTCTTCAAGTTTAGTATTCATAATTTTTAATTCATCATTCGTAATTCCAATAAGGCTTTTCGCCTTATTGATAGCTTTATGTTTGGTGCAGTTCTCTATTTCTTGTATAAACTGTATTGCATCTCCTGTTTTATCACAACCAAAACAAGTATAGGTATTCGTTTTGGGGTAGATTCTTAAACTCGGTTTGTTGTCTTTATGGAATGGGCATTTTGCGTGGTTGTTTTTGTTGATTGAGATATTGTACTGACTTAGTACTGTTTCTATGCTTAATTGCTCTTTAATTTGCTTGATTTCCATCTTTTTTGAAATTGTTAAAAAAACTTTAATGATAACTATTGATTGCAAATGTATATAATAGTTTTCATTTAACAAGAAAACTATTATTTTTTTTGGATACTTTTATTAACTAAATTTGCAGAAACAAGTAAACAGTAGTTTACTAATAGATAATATAATGAATATTGGAAGTAAAATAATAGAACTTAGGAAAGCAAAAAACTGGTCTCAAGCAGAACTTGCTGAAAATATAAGCGTGTCTCGTGTGATTATTGGAAAGTATGAACGCAATGACGCATCCCCATCAATTGACATTGCAAAAAAGATGGCTGACGCTTTTGGGGTTAGTTTAGATTTTTTAGTAGGTGAGGGTAAAAATGCACACTACAATAAAAAGACATTAAAAATTATTGAAGAAATTGAAGCACTTGAACCAACTACAAAAGAAAAATTATACTTCTTAGTAAATGCTGTTATTCGAGATTCTAAAATACAAAAAGCTTATGCAGGATGAGAAAGTTTTAAAACCTCTCTTTTCATATCTTCATACAAAGATAAAGCCTCTTTAAAAATTTCTTTAAGAGTTTCGTAATTATCAAATGAGGGCTTTTTTACTAAGCCATTTGATTTAATTCCCTGACTGTATTCTATTGATTCACAAATTAGAGAAGCAGGTCCACCTATGATTTGTCCCAATTCCTTATTTTTACAAGCCAAGATAATTTCAACAACACCATACTTAATTGATAGATGTATGTTGAATTCCCAAATATTATTTGAATCTTTAATTTGATAGAAACTCCCTTTTGATACAAATATTACTTTACTCCCTAACTCTTTAAAAATATCTAAAATTTGTTTTTTATCTACCTTTTCAAGTCTTCCCTCATTTATTCTTGTTTTCTTACTTAGATCCTTATAACGTCCATAAAAATTAACGTTCTCAAATATATTAATCCCAAACTCTTCCATTATTCTACTTTAAATCGTAATGTAATTCCTTTGTTGTTAGCTAAATTAATGTAGTCTTGAATATTACTTAAACTTTGATTAGTAGCAGGAATCTCTAAATACATTTGACCTTGTAAAATTTGACCATCAAGTAATGGACTATACTTAGGCGAATTAATTGCTGTCCCTGGACTGTATTTAACTAACATTTCATCAAGATAACTCTCAAAAGTCGAAAGTTGTATATCCCCCAAATTAGTTGCTTTTCTTGAAATAATTTCACCTGGATTACCATTAGCAGGTGGTTTATAAGAATCTAATCGTTTTCCATTACCCAAATGAACTTCATTGTATGGATACCAATCATTATCAACTGCTTTTTTATTGAATGTGTTACCTCTTGCGAGCGGTGAATCAAATAACCAATAATCTCTTACCTCTTTCCATTCTAATCTTGGTCTTGGTGTTTTACCTGCATTTGTTTTTCGAGTAACGTACTTTAAATAATCTACTTCAAGTATGTTGTCAATGAATTTACCTGAGCCATTTAACAATTCACTCCCTGCATTAGCCAAATCTTCAACACTAGCACTACTTTTTTCAATTGAAAAAAAAGTATCGTTTGCACTTAAATTAAAGCTTGTAAAAAAGCTTAGTGCAACTATTAAGAATATTTTAAAATGACTATTCACGTTCTCAAATATACAATTTTGTTTTTTTCAACTGACAAAAAACACAAAATGATTTTCTACGTTTTTTCTTCAATTGAAAAAGAGGCGGCTGTAGCGTGGGTTTTCAATTGAAGAAAAAATGATAGCTTTTTACGGCGATTGAGTAAAACAATTAAGATTCCTAGTGCGCTGGCAGTAGTGGTGGCAAAAGCGGTGGAATGTGGCTATTTTGCATAATACCAGTTATAACTACCTGTAGTTTTTCACGCAAGAGTATTATAACTTGTATTATGTAACTTAGCTTGGGGTGGTTTTTTTGGCGGAGTTTTTGCCTTTTAGCCGTGGCACAGCTCGTTGGATTTTCTTTTTTTCAATTGAAAATAAAAACTTAAAAAAGAAAATACAATGTGCTGTTTTTTTTAGCGTGGATGCAAAAAATATGACCTAAAAATCACTAGGCAGTGGCGAGCGGAACAAAAGGAAATACAAAGGGTTTTTGCTTTTTCTGCAAAAATTTGGATTTGATTTTGTGGGGATTCGTGTGGTGGGATTTAATCGTTAATCTTCTAAAAACCGATCTAAACTTTCAATAATATCTTCTGGAGATGGTAACAAACTCTTTAATTCTTCAGGCAGTTTTTCACTTAGGGAATAATCTGCTATTCCCATTGGTTTAGTCGCAGTATTCAATGCATATTCAACTACAGTTCTGTTTTTAGATTTACAAATTATTATTCCAATAGATGGATTTTCTCCTTCAATCTTCACTTTATCATCTAAAACAGAAAGGTAAAACTGCATTTTACCTGCATATTCTGGTTTAAACTCTGTTGTCTTTAATTCAATAGCAATCAAACTTTTTAATCTTCTGTGATACAATAGTAAATCAATGAAAAATTCTGAACCGTCTAATTCTAAACGATACTGATTACCAATAAAAGAATAATCTCCTCCCATTTCCATTAAAAAACGTCTGATGTTCTTAACTAAACCAAGTTCTAAATCTCGTTCTTTATAATCTTCTGCCATTTCTAAAAAATCAAAACTATAACTGTCTTTAACCCCTAATTTGGCTTGATGCTTATATTTTTCTTCTAACGACTTATCAAAGTTGGTTTGGTTCAATAAAAATCGTTCATAAGATTTACCTTCTACTTGATGAATCAATACATTTTTTGTCCAACCATATTTCTTAGCCATTTTAATATAAAACTCACGTTCTAAATCATTTTTACACTTCTCTAAAATTACAAGGTTATGACTCCATCCAATTTCTCGCACCAATGGTGCGAGTTTTTCGTTTTCATAATATTCTTGATAAAAACCTTTCATTCTCCAAAGATTACTACTTGAATACCCTCTTGTTCCTGGGAACTCTTTTTGTAAATCTTTCGCTAAATTTTCTACTACCGATTTACCCCAACCATATTGTTTTTGTTTTTCAATAATAGATTTTCCTAACTCCCAATAAAGATTAATCAATTCAGTATTAACTGCTTTTAATGCTTTGTATTGAGATTGATAAATTTTCTCTTTTATCTCTTCTAAAAAATTGATGTAGGATTGGTCTGCTAAATTCATAATTTTCAAAGTTAATTGTTTGGGTTGGATTTTACTGTAACGGATGAAACATTTCTATCTGCTTACTCAAATTCTTCATATCCTTATTTCGATACTTTTCTATGTTTCCTACATTCTTATAACCGCTTAAATATTGGGTTTTTCTTAGTCCATATAAATCTATCCAAATACCTATTCTTGATTGTTTAAGTTGGGTTAATCTTTTAATATTTAGTGTTGGATTTTGTTCTCTAATTGTTTTTACTAATGCTTTTAATTGTTCGTGAACTCTTTGTTCTTTATTGACATTTGGATGAAACAACTTTTCGCTTGATTCTAAACTTACTTTTCCATTTCTTCCTATTCCTCTAAAACTTGTAATATACTCGTGAAAAGGGATTATCTGATTTGCTTCTAATTTTACTATTCTACTGTTCTTTCTTCTTACTCCTCCTGGGACTTTTAGTATTCCTTTTTTTAGATCTAAATCTTCTAATTCTAAATTCATTATATCTTGCTTATCCAATGCTTGAAAAATCATTAATCCCAATAGTAGTTTATTGCTGTATTTAAAATAGCCGTGTTTAGTTTTATCTTGGTAATTACTGTAAATTTCTTGTAGTTCTTCTTCTGTTAATAGTATGATTTGTTCTTGTGCTACTCCTCTTAATCTTACGTTTAAAGCAATATTATCTATCTTTAAAAAATGGTAATAATGTTCTATTGCTCTAAGGGTTGTATTGATACTTGTTTTTGATTTCTCTTGATTTTGTAAATGACCAATATAGTTTAATAACTGATTGTATTTTATCGTTTTTACGGTTAGTTTATTGAGTTTTAACCAAGTTGTAAAAAGTCCTATTCTCATTATGAAATCTTTGATACATTTTTCGCTGTAAAACCTATCTATCAACCATTTTCTAAACTCTTCCATTCTTCAAGTATATGGGTGTAAATCTGTGTACTATCTAATCTTTTATGACCTAAAAAATTACCAATATATTCTAACTCCATTCCTTGCTGTAAAAGGTGTGTCGCTATACTGTGGCGTAAACTGTGCAGTGTTGCATTTTTATTAATGTTTGCCTTATTCATTAACTTCTTTAATCTACTGTTTAAATATTGACCTGTTACTTGTGGATTTGATTTCCCAACTAATAAATAGTTACTTTCTGTATTGATTATCTCCCTTGCAAACTCAACATATTCTTTTAAATCTGCTATTACTTTTTTACTCATTGGAACGTATCTACTTTGATAATTCTTACTTGGTTTGACATAAATTAATCCTTTGTTAAAGTCTAATTCTTTTGGTTCTAAATTAATACCTTCTTTACTTCTTAATCCACAACCATAGTAGATACTTAGCATTGCTTTATCAAATAAACCACTCGGACTGTGCCCATCAATTGAAGAAAAAAGTTGTTGTATTTCTAATTGATTAAAGATTACTTTTTCTGTTTTTATTTCTCTTTCTACTATAATTTTATTGACTGCTAATTTCTGTTTTTTGGTCTTTTCTAAAAAGGCACTGTATCTATTTATTACGTTAATATGACCTTGTATATATTGTCTACTGGCTTTGGTTTGATGCAAGCCTTTTATAAACTCTTCTATCTCTTGTTGATTAGCTTTTCTTTGATTTAAGTACTTGAAAAAATTAGCTAATAACCTTACATATCCTTTGATGGTGCTTTCTGCATAGCCTAATCTAACTAACCAATTCTCAAAGTTTTCTAATTCTTCTTTTAAATTCATATTTAAAATTTAGGGGGGTGCCTTGCGTTTTGAGATTTGTATTGAGGTACTGACTTAACTTACTGATAATCTTTTAGTTTAGTACCTCGCTAAGCTAACTGAGGCACTAATGAGGTACTGAGGTACTCGATTTAATATCTTCAAGGGCTTTGTCTAAGGCATTTGTGATGTTATCTTTTAGATTTTGATACTCATCTTGATTAATTACCTCATACTCAAATCCTGTGCTGTACTTGTTTCCGCCTATTATTTTGATGTAACCGTAACTTTGTAAATCATATAAATACCTGCTTAATGTTTTGGGGTTAATTCGCATTTTAGCACGTAATTCTTTAGCATAAAAACTTTGCCCATTTCCCTTTTTTAAGTGTGCTTTCAGCACTTCCAAAAAATCTCTACACGCTTTTGTCAACTCATCACTTTTGGCAAGTAATACCGTTTTTAGTAGCTTATTAGCTTGTTCTATATCTTCCAATGTCGTTTCTATGTATTTTTCTCCAGTAGTTTCATTTATTTTTATTTGCCTCTGCCGCTGGCAGTAAAATGTTACCGTTTCTATAAATGCTAAATAATGGGTGTTTGTTCTTAATGGCTTAAAAACTGTTTCGGGGATATTTAATAGTGTAGCGTAGGGATTGACAACTTTTACTTTCTCTAATAACCATTGTACATCCTTTAAAAATTCCCTGGCATTATTTTCTTCTTGCTTGTTAATCTTTCCTGCCGATATGTTTTGCTGATAGCTCATAATTCCCTCTTTTTGTTGTTTACTGTTGTCTAAATAGATTAATAATGAACGGTTTGCATTGTCTTCATAAATCTTTTCTTTGGTAGTTGTTCCTGCTAAACAAATTGGTCCTTCTACGGTTAGGGTTACTGTTTTTAGGTTTCCTTTTGCATCTTTTATAGGTATGGTTTTACTTATTTTTCGTTTACTCATTAGTTCTCTTATAGCGTACAGTATCTTATCATCTTGTGCTCCATCCAAATCTTCAATTAATATCAATTTGTTTTTTAGTTCTGTTCTGTCAAAGTAGTAAAGTGCATTTTCTGATAGTGCGGTGATTTCTAATTTATGTTCTTCAGGGATTAAGTCTGCTATTTTTTCTTGTAGGTAAGTTTTTCCTGTGCCGCTTGCTCCAAGACTTATAATATGTAGCGGTTGTTCTCGTAATCTACTCGTAAAAACCAAATACATTAACAGCCGATTATCGACCTCTCCAACCATTCCCGTTTTACCGATTAAATCATTTGTCTTCCGGAGTAGATTTTCGCCTTTTAAAAAGGTAATTGCTTTTTGTTTTCTTAGCTCTGTTAATTCTCTTTGTTTCTTTTTTTGTGGTTTTTGAGCATCAACTTGTCTTAATCTGTAATCTTCTAATCCGTTTATGAGTTCTGCTATTACGTATTGTATTTCTCGTGTTCCTAATTCTAATCTTTCTGCTACTTTTCTTGTAAATTTCTCTGTTGAATCATCATTGTATAAATCTAAATTACTTTGTCTGATATTATATATTGGACTTGGATTATCTGTTCTTGTAATGCGTAAAGTAACTTTTAGCTTGTCTAAACTGAACAAGTTTATCCCACCTAAAACGGCTATTAAAATGTTGTTGTTTTGGTAAGTGATGTAATCTTGGTTTTCTGTGTTCAGCTCGTTACTTACTGGCTCTGCCTGCTCTGTTACAAATTCAGTTTCTGAACCAAATAGGTTTTCTCTTTCACTTATTAAATGTTCTAAAATTGTAGGTTCGTGGCTCTGTACTAAACTATTTATATCTTCTCCTTTCGGACAATTAATTTCACTTATTGATAGATTATTGAATAGTTGGTTTAGTGTTTTAGAATGTTCTTGCACTGCTTTTTCTCCCGCTTCATCTCCATCAAAGAAAAGTACAACTTCTTTTAAATTTTCTAATTTTAATAATGCTTGCTTGTGTTCTTCAGTAAAGCCATTTGTTCCATATAAAGCAAGTGTTTCAAAGTTGGTGTATTTCTGAAGTGTGGCACTATCGATTATACTTTCTGTTAAAATGATTACTTGCGTTTCTTTGTTTGGGTATTTTGGATAAAGTCCTTTTCTGTTAGCTGTATAGTAGTGCGTTCCTGTTTTGGCTATATTTCTACCGTAGAAACTTACTATCTCGTTTTGCTCATTTTTCAGAGGGTAAATGATGCAGTTTTTGAGTTGTTTAAAGTGAGTTCCATTATTATATCCTTGCTCTAATTTCACATCATAGATTCCTCTTTCTTCTAAATACGTTATTGCTTTTTTACTTCTGTGTAGGCTTTGTTTAAATTTGGGGTATAGTTCTTCAAAGTCTATAGTTTCAGCTTCTTCAAGTTTAGTATTCATAATTTTTAATTCATCATTCGTAATTCCAATAAGGCTTTTCGCCTTATTGATAGCTTTATGTTTGGTGCAGTTCTCTATTTCTTGTATAAACTGTATTGCATCTCCTGTTTTATCACAACCAAAACAAGTATAGGTATTCGTTTTGGGGTAGATTCTTAAACTCGGTTTGTTGTCTTTATGGAATGGGCATTTTGCGTGGTTGTTTTTGTTGATTGAGATATTGTACTGACTTAGTACTGTTTCTATGCTTAATTGCTCTTTAATTTGCTTGATTTCCATCTTTTTTGAAATTGTTAAAAAAACTTTAATGATAACTATTGATTGCAAATGTATATAATAGTTTTCATTTAACAAGAAAACTATTATTTTTTTTGGATACTTTTATTAACTAAATTTGCAGAAACAAGTAAACAGTAGTTTACTAATAGATAATATAATGAATATTGGAAGTAAAATAATAGAACTTAGGAAAGCAAAAAACTGGTCTCAAGCAGAACTTGCTGAAAATATAAGCGTGTCTCGTGTGATTATTGGAAAGTATGAACGCAATGACGCATCCCCATCAATTGACATTGCAAAAAAGATGGCTGACGCTTTTGGGGTTAGTTTAGATTTTTTAGTAGGTGAGGGTAAAAACGCACACTACAATAAAAAGACATTAAAAATTATTGAAGAAATTGAAGCCCTTGAACCAACTACTAAAGAAAAACTATATTTCTTAGTAAATGCGGTTATTAGAGATTCTAAAACACAAAAGGCTTATGCAGGATGAGAAAGTTTTAAAGCCTCTCTTTTCATATCTTCATATAAAGATAAGGCTTCTTTAAAAATTTCTTGAAGAGTCTCGTAATTATCAAATGAGGGATCTTTGATTAGTTCTTCTGACTTTATGTTTTTAGAATATTCAATATCTTCACATATAACACAAGAAGCCCCTCCTATAAATTTTTCTGATATATTGTTTTTACATCCTAAAATAATTTCTACTAAACCATATTTCAGACTAAAATGAATATTAAATGTCCAATTATTTAACGAATCTACGATTTTGTAAAAATTACCTTTAGAAACATACTTTACCTTATAGTCTAACTTTTCTAAGATAGCTAAAACTTGTTTTTTATCTGTTTTTTCAAGCCTTCTTTCATTATTTCGTGTTTTATCACTCAAAGACTTGTATCGCTCATAAAAATTAATACTTTCAAATATGTTAATCCCAAACTCTTCCATTATTCTACTTTAAATCGTAATGTAATCCCTTTGTTATTAGCTAAATTAATATAGTCTTGAATATTGCTTAAACTTTGATTTGTAGCTGGGATTTCTAAATACATTTGCCCTTGTAATATCTGACCATCAAGGGCTGGACTATATTTAGGCGAATTAATAGAAGTACCAGGACTATACTTAACTAACATTTCATCAAGGTAACTCTCAAAAGTCGAAAGTTGTATATCTCCTAAATTCGTTGCTTTTCTTGAAATAATCTCCCCTGGATTTCCATTTTTAGGTGGCTTATAAGAATCTAATCGCTTTCCATTACCCAAATGAACTTCATTATATGGATACCATTTATTATCAACAGCTGTCTTGTTAAAAGCATTACCTCTTGCGAGTGGTGAATCAAATAACCAATAATCTCTTACTTCTTTCCATTCTAATCTTGGTCTTGATGTTTTTCCTGCATTAGTTTTTCGAGTAACATACTTTAAATAATCTGCTTCAAGTATGTCGTCAATGAACTTTCCTGATGCATTTAATAAATCACTCCCTGCATTAGCCAAATCTTCAACACTAGCACTACTTTTTTCAATTGAAAAAAAAGTATCGTTTGCACTTAAATTAAAGCTTGTAAAAAAGCTTAGTGCAACTATTAAGAATATTTTAAAATGACTATTCACGTTCTCAAATATACAATTTTGTTTTTTTCAACTGACAAAAAACACAAAATGATTTTCTACGTTTTTTCTTCAATTGAAAAAGAGGCGGCTGTAGCGTGGGTTTTCAATTGAAGAAAAAATGATAGCTTTTTACGGCGATTGAGTAAAACAATTAAGATTCCTAGTGCGCTGGCAGTAGTGGTGGCAAAAGCGGTGGAATGTGGCTATTTTGCATAATACCAGTTATAACTACCTGTAGTTTTTCACGCAAGAGTATTATAACTTGTATTATGTAACTTAGCTTGGGGTGGTTTTTTTGGCGGAGTTTTTGCCTTTTAGCCGTGGCACAGCTCGTTGGATTTTCTTTTTTTCAATTGAAAATAAAAACTTAAAAAAGAAAATACAATGTGCTGTTTTTTTTAGCGTGGATGCAAAAAATATGACCTAAAAATCACTAGGCAGTGGCGAGCGGAACAAAAGGAAATACAAAGGGTTTTTGCTTTTTCTGCAAAAATTTGGATTTGATTTTGTGGGGATTCGTGTGGTGGGATTTAATCGTTAATCTTCTAAAAACCGATCTAAACTTTCAATAATATCTTCTGGAGATGGTAACAAACTCTTTAATTCTTCAGGCAGTTTTTCACTTAGGGAATAATCTGCTATTCCCATTGGTTTAGTCGCAGTATTCAATGCATATTCAACTACAGTTCTGTTTTTAGATTTACAAATTATTATTCCAATAGATGGATTTTCTCCTTCAATCTTCACTTTATCATCTAAAACAGAAAGGTAAAACTGCATTTTACCTGCATATTCTGGTTTAAACTCTGTTGTCTTTAATTCAATAGCAATCAAACTTTTTAATCTTCTGTGATACAATAGTAAATCAATGAAAAATTCTGAACCGTCTAATTCTAAACGATACTGATTACCAATAAAAGAATAATCTCCTCCCATTTCCATTAAAAAACGTCTGATGTTCTTAACTAAACCAAGTTCTAAATCTCGTTCTTTATAATCTTCTGCCATTTCTAAAAAATCAAAACTATAACTGTCTTTAACCCCTAATTTGGCTTGATGCTTATATTTTTCTTCTAACGACTTATCAAAGTTGGTTTGGTTCAATAAAAATCGTTCATAAGATTTACCTTCTACTTGATGAATCAATACATTTTTTGTCCAACCATATTTCTTAGCCATTTTAATATAAAACTCACGTTCTAAATCATTTTTACACTTCTCTAAAATTACAAGGTTATGACTCCATCCAATTTCTCGCACCAATGGTGCGAGTTTTTCGTTTTCATAATATTCTTGATAAAAACCTTTCATTCTCCAAAGATTACTACTTGAATACCCTCTTGTTCCTGGGAACTCTTTTTGTAAATCTTTCGCTAAATTTTCTACTACCGATTTACCCCAACCATATTGTTTTTGTTTTTCAATAATAGATTTTCCTAACTCCCAATAAAGATTAATCAATTCAGTATTAACTGCTTTTAATGCTTTGTATTGAGATTGATAAATTTTCTCTTTTATCTCTTCTAAAAAATTGATGTAGGATTGGTCTGCTAAATTCATAATTTTCAAAGTTAATTGTTTGGGTTGGATTTTACTGT
Source organism: Flavobacteriaceae bacterium (assembly GCA_965224465.1). Classification (GTDB taxonomy): domain Bacteria; phylum Bacteroidota; class Bacteroidia; order Flavobacteriales; family Flavobacteriaceae. The sequence goes on from OZ245049.1 coordinate 733,291, forward strand.
AACGGATGAAACATTTCTATCTGCTTACTCAAATTCTTCATATCCTTATTTCGATACTTTTCTATGTTTCCTACATTCTTATAACCGCTTAAATATTGGGTTTTTCTTAGTCCATATAAATCTATCCAAATACCTATTCTTGATTGTTTAAGTTGGGTTAATCTTTTGATATTTATTTCTTGATTTTGTTCCTTTATAGTTCTTACCAATACTTTTAACTGGTCGTGAACTCTCTGTTCTTTGTTGCAATTTGGACTAAACAAACGTTCACTTGATTCATTACTTTTTATTCCGTTTCTTCCAATTCCTCTAAAGTTTGTAATGTAATCGTGAAAAGGTATAATCTGATTGGCTTCTAGTTTTACTACTCTACTGTTTTTTCTTCTTACTCCTCCAGGTACTTTTATTATTCCTTTTTTTAGATCTAAATCTGTTACTTCCAAATTCATTAAATCTTGTTTATCCAATGCCTGAAAAAGCATTAATCCCAACATTAATTTGTTACTGTATTTAAAATATCCGTGCTTAGTTTTGTTCTCATAATTAGTATAAATCGAGTTTAACTCGTCTTCTGTTAGTAGTAGTATTTGTTCTTGAGTTATTCCTTTAATCCTTACGTTTAATGCTATGTTGTCTATTTTTAAAAAATGGTAATAATGTTCTATGGTTCTTAAAGTTGTATTGATGCTGGTCTTTGATTTTTCTTGTTCTTGAAGATGCCCTATGTAGTTTAATAATTGATTGTACTTTACTGTTTTGAATTTCAGCTTATTGCCTTTTAACCAAGTTGTAAATAGTCCAATTCTCATTATAAAATCTTTGATACACTTCTCGCTGTAATACCTTTCTATCAACCATTTTCTAAACTCTGTCATCTTTATTTTATTAGCTACCTGCCTCAGAATCTTCACTTATACGAACATATATTTGTGTGCTATCCAATCGTTTATGACCTAAAAAATCACCAATATATTCCAGTTCCATTCCTTGCTGTAAAAGATGAGTCGCAATGCTATGTCTAAGGCTGTGCAAAGTGGCTTGTTTTGTTATTCCTGCTTTTGATTGTAGTTTTTTTAACCTACTATTTAAATATTGTCCTGTTACTTGTGGTTTTGATTTTCCTACTAATAAATACTTACTTTTCGAGTTGATTATCTCCCTTGAAAATTCAATGTATTCTTTTAAATCTGCTATTACTTTTTGACTCATTGGAACATATCTACTTTGATAGTTTTTACTTGGTTTTATATAAATTAATCCTTTGTTAAAGTCGAGTTCTTTTGGTTCTAAATGAATGCCTTCTTTACTTCTTAATCCACAACCATAATAAATACTTAGCATTGCTTTATCCATTAATCCCAAAGGTTTATTTTCATCAATTGAAGAAAAAAGTTGTTTAATTTCTTCTTGACTAAAAATTATTCTTTCTGTTTTGATTTCTCTTTCTACTATGATTTTACCTGTTACTAATTTTTGCTTTTTAGTTAATTCTAAAAAGGCACTATATCTATTGATTACATTGATGTAACCTTGTATTGATTGTCTTGCTAATTTGGTTTGATGCAAGCCTTTTATAAACTCTTCTATCTCTTGTTGATTAGGCGGTGAGCCACCGCAGGCAGTTTTTAGGTATTTAAAAAAAACAGCTAATAACCTTACATATCCTTTAATCGTACTTTCTGCATAACCTAATCTTACTAACCAATTTTCAAAGTTTTCTAATTCTTCTTTTACGTTCATAGTTTTAATAATTGGATACCGAACCTTTCGACTTAGGGGGGTGCTGTGCATTTGGGGATTTTACTGGGTTACCTCTGTAACTTATTGATAGTCGGTTAGTTTAGTTGCCCACTAACTCAGCTGGGCTACTGTGGTTTACTGGTTCACTCATTGTTGCTTTTATATCTTCCAAAGCCTTGTCTAATGCTGTTTCTATACTGTTTTTTAAGTTTTCGTATTCTTCCATATTCAGTAATTCATATTCGTAACCTCTTGCTCTATTCCCTCCAATTACACTTAAATATCCGTATCTATTCAAATCTGATAAGTGCCTATTTAATGTGGTTGGTGCAAAACGATATGTTTTTCTGATTTCTTTGCTGTAAAAACTCTTTTTTTGATGTTTGGATAGATAAGTTTTAAGCAGCTCTAAAAAATCCCTACACGCTTTTGTTAGTTCATCACTCTTTGCCAGCAATACAGTTTTTAGTAATTTATTGGCTTCTTCAATATCTTCTAAAGTAGTTTCTATGTAGTAGTTTCCTTGTTCGTCTTTTTTACGCTCTCTTTGATATTGATGATAAAATGTAACTGTTTCAATGAATGATAAATAATGTGTATTGGTTCTTAATGGTTTAAAAACTGTTTCGGGAATATTTAGCTTTGTTGCATAGGGATTTACAACTTTTACTTTCTCTAATAACCATTGTACATCTTTCAAAAATTCCCTGGCATTATTTTCTTCTTTCTTGTTGATTTTTCCTGCTGAACTATTTTGTTGATAGCTCATAATGCCCTCTTTTTGTTGTTTGCTGTTGTCTAAATAAATGAGTAAACTTCTATTGGCATTATCTTCATAAATCTTTTCTTTGGTGGTTGTTCCGGCTAAACAAATTGGGCCTTCTACTGTTAAGGTGATTGTCTTTAGATTTCCTTTAGCATCTTTTATTGGGATTGTTTTACTTATTTTTCGTTTACTCATTAACTCACGAATAGCATACAGAATCTTATCATCTTGTGCTCCGTCTAAATCTTCAATTAGTATGAGTTTGTTTTTAAGTTCTGTTCTGTCAAAATAGTAAAGTGCATTTTCTGATAATGCGGTGATTTCTAATTTATGTTCTTCCGGTATTAACTCACTTATTTTTTCTTGTAAATAGGTTTTTCCTGTTCCACTTGCTCCTAAACTTATGATGTGTAATGGTTGTTCTCTTAATCTACTTGTAAAAACCAAATACATTAATAAACGGTTATTTTCTTCTCCAACCATTCCAGTTTTACCGATAAGCTCATTTGTCTTTTGGAGTAGACTTTCTCCTTTTAAAAACTCAATTACTTTTTGTTTTCTTAGCTCGGTGAGTTCTCTTTGTTTCTTCTTTTGTGGTTTCTGTGAGTCAACTTGTCTTAATCTGTAATCTTCTAATCCGTTTATTAATTCTGCTATTGCGTATTGTATTTCACGTGTACCTAATTCTAATCTTTCGGCTACTTTTCTTATAAATTTCTCTGTTGCATCATCATTGTACAGGTCTAAATTACTTTGTCTGATGTTGTAAATAGGGCTTGGATTGTCGGTTCTTGTTATTCTTAAAGTAACTTTTAATTTATCTAAACTGAATAGGTTTATACCGCCTAAAACAGCTATTAGAATGTTGTTATTTTGGTAAGTTATGTATTCTGAGTTTTCTGTATTTAAGCGGTGAGCCACCGCAGGCAATTCTTTTTCCTCTTGTATAAATTCAGTTTCTGAGCCGTATAAATTTACTCTTTCGCTTATTAAATGCTCTAAAATACTTGGTTCGTGAGATTGTACCAAGCTGTTTACATCTTCTCCTTCCGGACAATTAATTTTACTTATGCTTAGATTATTGAAGAGTTGATTTAATTCTTTGGAATATTTATCCGTGGCATTGCCACCTGCTTCATCCCCATCAAAAAATAGGATTACTTCTTTTAAATTTTCTAACTTTAATAATACCTGTTTGTGTTCTTCAGTAAATCCGTTTGTTCCATAAAGTGCAAGTGTTTCAAAATTGGTGTATTTCTGAAGTGTGGCACTATCAATTATACTTTCTGTTAAAATGATTACTTGCGTTTCTTTGTTTGGGTATTTTGGATAAAGTCCTTTTCTGTTAGCTGTATAGTAGTGCGTTCCTGTTTTGGCTATATTTCTACCGTAGAAACTTACTATCTCGTTTTGCTCATTTTTCAGAGGGTAAATGATGCAGTTTTTGAGTTGTTTAAAGTGAGTTCCATTATTATATCCTTGCTCTAATTTCACATCATAGATTCCTCTTTCTTCTAAATACGTTATTGCTTTTTTACTTCTGTGTAGGCTTTGTTTAAATTTGGGGTATAGTTCTTCAAAGTCTATAGTTTCAGCTTCTTCAAGTTTAGTATTCATAATTTTTAATTCATCATTCGTAATTCCAATAAGGCTTTTCGCCTTATTGATAGCTTTATGTTTGGTGCAGTTCTCTATTTCTTGTATAAACTGTATTGCATCTCCTGTTTTATCACAACCAAAACAAGTGTAGGTATTTGTCTCTGGGTAAATTCTTAAACTTGGTTTTTCATCTTTATGGAATGGGCATTTGCAATGCTTGTTTTTATTCATTGCAATACTGTACTCGTTTAGTACTGTAACTATGCTTAATTGCTCTTTAATTTGCTTGATTTCCATCTTTTCTAAAATTATTTGAAAAAAGTTTTATATACCTATTTGCTACAAAGGTAACAAATAGGTAATAATTAACAATACTTTTAGATTGATTATTTTTCAATAATTACCCTATATTTGCATACAGAGAAGCAATAATGCGATAAAACAAGCTAATTATATACCTTTATGACACTTGGCGAGAATATGGAAATAGTGAGAATGCAAAAGAAAATGTCACAAGCTGACTTAGCTAAACTTGCTGATGTGCATCAAAAAAACATTTCTAAGTATGAAAATGATGGCGTTATACCATCTGCTTTAGTTTTAAAAGAAATTGCTCGAGCTCTTGGGGTTACTACCGATTTTTTACTCGGTAGCCAAAGTGATACCGTAATTAAAGACGTGAAACTGCTAAACTTCTTTAAAGAAATAGATAATATGCCTGACAACCTAAAAGGTTCTTTAGTACAGGTTATTGAAGCGTATGTACAGAATTATAAAGCTAAACAGGCTTATGCAGAATAAATTTTACACTTTAAAACCTGCAGTAGACACAAAAGAGACTGGAAATATTTTCCCTGCTGTAGAGAGTTATGAAGATTATGATTTTAACAGCTCTAATTCTGTACATAACTTAGATTCGGATAGCTTCCCTGATTTTACGCCTGATATTCGTCTTAAGCTTGCTAAAGGCGCAAAACTTTGTGACGTTATGGGACAAGGCACCATTAGTGCTTGTGGATTATTGATAAGTCAAAATGTAAAAGATGTTTTTGAAAAATTTAACTTAATTCCACATAGGTATTTTGATGCAACTATTGAAGATAAAGGTGTAATTCATAAATACTATTGGGTACATTTTGTTTGGAAAGACGCGATAAATCATCTTAATTTTGAAAACAGTAAATTTCAAATTAATGAATTTGGCGATAATCTTGGCGAGATAAAAATAAGAAATTATAAAGAACTACTTGAAAAGCAAACAGAATATGGATTTATGAAGACTATTTACAATTATGAAACAGAAATGTTTACTGTAAATTCTAATTTATTTATTCACCCATTAAACAAAACGATTTATGTATCAGAGAAAATTTATAATTCTTTTTTACATAAATCGCTTAAAGGAATTGATTTGTCACTAGCCCCAAATTTATTAATGAGGTAAGTTTAAATCTAAAAGATTTATTCTACCTGATGTTGCATTTATCTTATTTTCCAAAGAATTAGATAATCCTTCTATATATTGTTTCGTCAACTGAGGGTTTAAGTTTTTGTTTTTTACTCCATTGACTACTTGTTCACCCCACCAATTCAAATGTTCTCCTATTTGATTTGTATAACTTGGATGTGGTCCGTGCTTCCCTAACCTTGTAGCTTTAGAATATTTATCTAATCCCATACCATTAGTAACCCCATTAAAGTCAAAACCTCCTTCAACTGCTTTTTTAACAGTTGCGTTTTCTTTCAATAATTGAACAGGAAATAAATGATGAGCCTCTTGTCCTGACTGTATTCCTGATATTGTACCTCTTAAATCACCTCTATGTTTAATAGTGTTTTTTACAATTTTAGAGCCATAAGATGACACATCTTCAACAAATCCAATACTACCATCTGCATTTTTCACAAAACCACCTCCGATAATTGTTTCACCTGAACTGGTTTTAACTGAAGTCATTCCTGTAATAGGTGTAGTATTATTTCCTGTTGCTTTAAAAAAGTCATCTGATATTTCTAAAATCTCATCCGAACCATTTTTAACCACTCTTGCTATCTCATCACCATTTTGTGCTGTGATTTTTACAACATCATCTATTTTGTTGTAATTTAAACCTAAATGAGCCCAATCATCAAACTTACTTGCAAGCTTTGGAAATATAGAAGCAATATCACCCACCGTATTAGCCAATTCTTCAAGCCTTTCACTACTTTTTTCAATTGAAAAAAAAGTGTCGTTTGCACTTAAATTGAGTGTCGAAAAAACACTAAGTACAACAATTAGGAATATTTTAAATAAGCTGTTCACGGATTACAAAGATAGTTGATTTCTTAGTTTTTGTTTTTCTTCAATTGAAAAAAAAATAAACACAAAGTTTAAGGCTTGATTTTTTGTAATTAATGCCTTATCGAAATTTTCATTTTTTAGAATAATGCTCTATGGCATTGATTATAAAAAATGAGCATCCAAGGGGTTTGGGGAATGGAAGATTCCCCATATAAATAAATCCTGCGTAGCAGACCTATTATTTTTTTTGTGCGGTTGGGAGCGTTGGATGTGTGGCTATTTTGCATAATACCAGTTATAACGACCTTTTTTTTCAATTGAAAATCAATTAATAAAGTCAAAAAAATGTGCGTAGCGAACTTATAACTTGTATTATGTAACTTAGCTTGGGGTTTAATTTTTTGGCATTGCTTTTTGTTCTGTGCGTTGGAGTAGCTTTTTGGTTTTGGCTTTTTTATTTTTAAAAAAACAAAAACAAAGTGCTACTTGTGGGATGGCTCACAAAAACTATGACAAAAAATTAAACAGAAGGGATGGCGTGCGGAACAATATAAAACACAAAGGCTTTTTGCTTTTTCTGCAAAAAATTGGGTTTTATGTTGTGGGGATTTGTGCGGTGGATTTAATAATGATATCTACATCCAATGATTTCTAATTCATCATTTTTAAACGAATATACAAGTCTGTGTTCTCCATCTATTCGCCTTGACCAATACCCTTGTAAATCGTGTTTTAATGGTTCTGGATTACCAATTCCATCAAAAGGATCTCTAAGTGTTGATTTTATTAATTCGTTAATTCTTTTTAGTTTCTTCTTGTCGGTAGATTGCCAATGAATATAATCTTTCCAAGCGGTGTTAGTCCAAGTTATTCTCATTCTTCAATTAAATTATGCACCTCTGATTTTCCTCTTTTAGATTCTTTTATTGACTGCATCAAAACATCTCTATTTTTACCTGATAATAAATAACTCGTTTCTTTTAATGAATTGTACTCATCTAAAGGGATTAAAACCAAGTCTTTATTATCTTTTCTCTTAATAATCAATTCTTCAACATCATTAATAACTAAATCCATCCATTTTTTTAAATTGACTCTTAAGTCTGTATAGTTTACCACTCTCATAATATTATCTTTTTACAAATATACTAAAAAAGTACTCATTTGAGTACTTTTTATTAAGATTTATCCCAATGGATGAAACATTTCTATTTGTTTACTCAAATTCTTCATATCCTTATTGCGGTACTTTTCAATATTTCCAACATCTTTATAACCTGCTAAATACTGAGCTTTTCTAAGTCCGTATAAATCAATCCAAATGCCTATTCTTGATTGTTTGAGTTGGGTTAATCTTTTGATATTTATTTCTTGATTTTGTTCCTTTATAGTTCTTACCAATACTTTTAACTGGTCGTGAACTCTCTGTTCTTTGTTGCAATTTGGACTAAACAAACGTTCACTTGATTCATTACTTTTTATTCCGTTTCTTCCAATTCCTCTAAAGTTTGTAATGTAATCGTGAAAAGGTATAATCTGATTGGCTTCTAGTTTTACTACTCTACTGTTTTTTCTTCTTACTCCTCCAGGTACTTTTATTATTCCTTTTTTTAGATCTAAATCTGTTACTTCCAAATTCATTAAATCTTGTTTATCCAATGCCTGAAAAAGCATTAATCCCAACATTAATTTGTTACTGTATTTAAAATATCCGTGCTTAGTTTTGTTCTCATAATTAGTATAAATCGAGTTTAACTCGTCTTCTGTTAGTAGTAGTATTTGTTCTTGAGTTATTCCTTTAATCCTTACGTTTAATGCTATGTTGTCTATTTTTAAAAAATGGTAATAATGTTCTATGGTTCTTAAAGTTGTATTGATGCTGGTCTTTGATTTTTCTTGTTCTTGAAGATGCCCTATGTAGTTTAATAATTGATTGTACTTTACTGTTTTGAATTTCAGCTTATTGCCTTTTAACCAAGTTGTAAATAGTCCAATTCTCATTATAAAATCTTTGATACACTTCTCGCTGTAATACCTTTCTATCAACCATTTTCTAAACTCTGTCATCTTTATTTTATTAGCTACCTGCCTCAGAATCTTCACTTATACGAACATATATTTGTGTGCTATCCAATCGTTTATGACCTAAAAAATCACCAATATATTCCAGTTCCATTCCTTGCTGTAAAAGATGAGTCGCAATGCTATGTCTAAGGCTGTGCAAAGTGGCTTGTTTTGTTATTCCTGCTTTTGATTGTAGTTTTTTTAACCTACTATTTAAATATTGTCCTGTTACTTGTGGTTTTGATTTTCCTACTAATAAATACTTACTTTTCGAGTTGATTATCTCCCTTGAAAATTCAATGTATTCTTTTAAATCTGCTATTACTTTTTGACTCATTGGAACATATCTACTTTGATAGTTTTTACTTGGTTTTATATAAATTAATCCTTTGTTAAAGTCGAGTTCTTTTGGTTCTAAATGAATGCCTTCTTTACTTCTTAATCCACAACCATAATAAATACTTAGCATTGCTTTATCCATTAATCCCAAAGGTTTATTTTCATCAATTGAAGAAAAAAGTTGTTTAATTTCTTCTTGACTAAAAATTATTCTTTCTGTTTTGATTTCTCTTTCTACTATGATTTTACCTGTTACTAATTTTTGCTTTTTAGTTAATTCTAAAAAGGCACTATATCTATTGATTACATTGATGTAACCTTGTATTGATTGTCTTGCTAATTTGGTTTGATGCAAGCCTTTTATAAACTCTTCTATCTCTTGTTGATTAGGCGGTGAGCCACCGCAGGCAGTTTTTAGGTATTTAAAAAAAACAGCTAATAACCTTACATATCCTTTAATCGTACTTTCTGCATAACCTAATCTTACTAACCAATTTTCAAAGTTTTCTAATTCTTCTTTTACGTTCATAGTTTTAATAATTGGATACCGAACCTTTCGACTTAGGGGGGTGCTGTGCATTTGGGGATTTTACTGGGTTACCTCTGTAACTTATTGATAGTCGGTTAGTTTAGTTGCCCACTAACTCAGCTGGGCTACTGTGGTTTACTGGTTCACTCATTGTTGCTTTTATATCTTCCAAAGCCTTGTCTAATGCTGTTTCTATACTGTTTTTTAAGTTTTCGTATTCTTCCATATTCAGTAATTCATATTCGTAACCTCTTGCTCTATTCCCTCCAATTACACTTAAATATCCGTATCTATTCAAATCTGATAAGTGCCTATTTAATGTGGTTGGTGCAAAACGATATGTTTTTCTGATTTCTTTGCTGTAAAAACTCTTTTTTTGATGTTTGGATAGATAAGTTTTAAGCAGCTCTAAAAAATCCCTACACGCTTTTGTTAGTTCATCACTCTTTGCCAGCAATACAGTTTTTAGTAATTTATTGGCTTCTTCAATATCTTCTAAAGTAGTTTCTATGTAGTAGTTTCCTTGTTCGTCTTTTTTACGCTCTCTTTGATATTGATGATAAAATGTAACTGTTTCAATGAATGATAAATAATGTGTATTGGTTCTTAATGGTTTAAAAACTGTTTCGGGAATATTTAGCTTTGTTGCATAGGGATTTACAACTTTTACTTTCTCTAATAACCATTGTACATCTTTCAAAAATTCCCTGGCATTATTTTCTTCTTTCTTGTTGATTTTTCCTGCTGAACTATTTTGTTGATAGCTCATAATGCCCTCTTTTTGTTGTTTGCTGTTGTCTAAATAAATGAGTAAACTTCTATTGGCATTATCTTCATAAATCTTTTCTTTGGTGGTTGTTCCGGCTAAACAAATTGGGCCTTCTACTGTTAAGGTGATTGTCTTTAGATTTCCTTTAGCATCTTTTATTGGGATTGTTTTACTTATTTTTCGTTTACTCATTAACTCACGAATAGCATACAGAATCTTATCATCTTGTGCTCCGTCTAAATCTTCAATTAGTATGAGTTTGTTTTTAAGTTCTGTTCTGTCAAAATAGTAAAGTGCATTTTCTGATAATGCGGTGATTTCTAATTTATGTTCTTCCGGTATTAACTCACTTATTTTTTCTTGTAAATAGGTTTTTCCTGTTCCACTTGCTCCTAAACTTATGATGTGTAATGGTTGTTCTCTTAATCTACTTGTAAAAACCAAATACATTAATAAACGGTTATTTTCTTCTCCAACCATTCCAGTTTTACCGATAAGCTCATTTGTCTTTTGGAGTAGACTTTCTCCTTTTAAAAACTCAATTACTTTTTGTTTTCTTAGCTCGGTGAGTTCTCTTTGTTTCTTCTTTTGTGGTTTCTGTGAGTCAACTTGTCTTAATCTGTAATCTTCTAATCCGTTTATTAATTCTGCTATTGCGTATTGTATTTCACGTGTACCTAATTCTAATCTTTCGGCTACTTTTCTTATAAATTTCTCTGTTGCATCATCATTGTACAGGTCTAAATTACTTTGTCTGATGTTGTAAATAGGGCTTGGATTGTCGGTTCTTGTTATTCTTAAAGTAACTTTTAATTTATCTAAACTGAATAGGTTTATACCGCCTAAAACAGCTATTAGAATGTTGTTATTTTGGTAAGTTATGTATTCTGAGTTTTCTGTATTTAAGCGGTGAGCCACCGCAGGCAATTCTTTTTCCTCTTGTATAAATTCAGTTTCTGAGCCGTATAAATTTACTCTTTCGCTTATTAAATGCTCTAAAATACTTGGTTCGTGAGATTGTACCAAGCTGTTTACATCTTCTCCTTCCGGACAATTAATTTTACTTATGCTTAGATTATTGAAGAGTTGATTTAATTCTTTGGAATATTTATCCGTGGCATTGCCACCTGCTTCATCCCCATCAAAAAATAGGATTACTTCTTTTAAATTTTCTAACTTTAATAATACCTGTTTGTGTTCTTCAGTAAATCCGTTTGTTCCATAAAGTGCAAGTGTTTCAAAATTGGTGTATTTCTGAAGTGTGGCACTATCAATTATGCTTTCTGTTAATATGATTACTTGCGTTTCTTTGCTTGGATATTTTGGATAAAGTCCTTTTCTATTAGTTGTGTAATAATGTGTTCCTGTTTTCCCAATGTTACGACCATAGAAACTAACAATTTCACCTTCTTGGTTTTTCAATGGGTATATAATGCAATTATTCATTCCTTTAAATAATTGGGTGCCACCCTGTGGCTTATAGCCTTGTTCTAATTTTACATCATAAATTCCTCTTTCTTCTAAATAGGTTATTGCTTTTTTACTTCTGTGTAGGCTTTGTTTGAATTTTGGGAACAACTCTTTAAAGTTTATAATTTCAGTTTCTTCAAGTTTAGTATTCATAATTTTTAATTCATCATTCGTAATTCCAATAAGGCTTTTCGCCTTATTGATAGCTTTATGCTTGGTACACTTTTCTATTTCTTGTATAAATTGTATCGTATCTCCTGTTTTATCGCAACCAAAACAAGTGTAGGTATTTGTCTCTGGGTAAATTCTTAAACTTGGTTTTTCATCTTTATGGAATGGGCATTTGCAATGCTTGTTTTTATTCATTGCAATACTGTACTCGTTTAGTACTGTAACTATGCTTAATTGCTCTTTAATTTGCTTGATTTCCATCTTTTCTAAAATTATTTGAAAAAAGTTTTATATACCTATTTGCTACAAAGGTAACAAATAGGTAATAATTAACAATACTTTTAGATTGATTATTTTTCAATAATTACCCTATATTTGCATACAGAGAAGCAATAATGCGATAAAACAAGCTAATTATATACCTTTATGACACTTGGCGAGAATATGAAAATAGTGAGAATGCAAAAGAAAATGTCACAAGCTGACTTAGCTAAACTTGCTGATGTGCATCAAAAAAACATTTCTAAGTATGAAAATGATGGCGTTATACCATCTGCTTTAGTTTTAAAAGAAATTGCTCGAGCTCTTGGGGTTACTACCGATTTTTTACTCGGTAGCCAAAGTGATACCGTAATTAAAGACGTGAAACTGCTAAACTTCTTTAAAGAAATAGATAATATGCCTGACAACCTAAAAGGTTCTTTAGTACAGGTTATTGAAGCGTATGTACAGAATTATAAAGCTAAACAGGCTTATGCAGAATAAATTTTACACTTTAAAACCTGCAGTAGACACAAAAGAGACTGGAAATATTTTCCCTGCTGTAGAGAGTTATGAAGATTATGATTTTAACAGCTCTAATTCTGTACATAACTTAGATTCGGATAGCTTCCCTGATTTTACGCCTGATATTCGTCTTAAGCTTGCTAAAGGCGCAAAACTTTGTGACGTTATGGGACAAGGCACCATTAGTGCTTGTGGATTATTGATAAGTCAAAATGTAAAAGATGTTTTTGAAAAATTTAACTTAATTCCACATAGGTATTTTGATGCAACTATTGAAGATAAAGGTGTAATTCATAAATACTATTGGGTACATTTTGTTTGGAAAGACGCGATAAATCATCTTAATTTTGAAAACAGTAAATTTCAAATTAATGAATTTGGCGATAATCTTGGCGAGATAAAAATAAGAAATTATAAAGAACTACTTGAAAAGCAAACAGAATATGGATTTATGAAGACTATTTACAATTATGAAACAGAAATGTTTACTGTAAATTCTAATTTATTTATTCACCCATTAAACAAAACGATTTATGTATCAGAGAAAATTTATAATTCTTTTTTACATAAATCGCTTAAAGGAATTGATTTGTCACTAGCCCCAAATTTATTAATGAGGTAAGTTTAAATCTAAAAGATTTATTCTACCTGATGTTGCATTTATCTTATTTTCCAAAGAATTAGATAATCCTTCTATATATTGTTTCGTCAACTGAGGGTTTAAGTTTTTGTTTTTTACTCCATTGACTACTTGTTCACCCCACCAATTCAAATGTTCTCCTATTTGATTTGTATAACTTGGATGTGGTCCGTGCTTCCCTAACCTTGTAGCTTTAGAATATTTATCTAATCCCATACCATTAGTAACCCCATTAAAGTCAAAACCTCCTTCAACTGCTTTTTTAACAGTTGCGTTTTCTTTCAATAATTGAACAGGAAATAAATGATGAGCCTCTTGTCCTGACTGTATTCCTGATATTGTACCTCTTAAATCACCTCTATGTTTAATAGTGTTTTTTACAATTTTAGAGCCATAAGATGACACATCTTCAACAAATCCAATACTACCATCTGCATTTTTCACAAAACCACCTCCGATAATTGTTTCACCTGAACTGGTTTTAACTGAAGTCATTCCTGTAATAGGTGTAGTATTATTTCCTGTTGCTTTAAAAAAGTCATCTGATATTTCTAAAATCTCATCCGAACCATTTTTAACCACTCTTGCTATCTCATCACCATTTTGTGCTGTGATTTTTACAACATCATCTATTTTGTTGTAATTTAAACCTAAATGAGCCCAATCATCAAACTTACTTGCAAGCTTTGGAAATATAGAAGCAATATCACCCACCGTATTAGCCAAAAGTCTTTGAGAAGTCTTTGAGATATCTTCAACTAATTCATCAGGTAGTTTTTCAGATGCAATCAAGGACTTATTAAATTCTAAAACATCATCTGCACTTCTTTTCAATGCTTTCCCTAATAAAGCGTCTCCACTTAATGATACTATTTCTAACACAAACAGATATGTCCGCATCTTTTTACACAAATCTGTGTCACAATCAGAATATTCTAAAGCAGTCCCTAAAGTCCCACTTGAAACTTCTACAGCTCCTACAAAAATTTTTAGTGTTTCTAATTTTTTTAGTGTCTTTAGATGCCTTAGGTGACGAAGTTTCGCCAAATTCCCAACTCCAGAAAGGGTTGAAATCACATCTATAGTTAAATAAATACCGTTTTCAACATTACTGGTATAATTTTTAGATGCAATAGCCTGTAATATGAATAAAGGTAAAACAGGAGATTTATCTGGGAAATTAAAATTAGTATCTATTTCTAGGTAATTAATTAAATTTACAGGTTGATAAATACCAAATTCACCTATAAGACTTTCTGTTGTAAATTTATTTGGCATAGCTCCATACATGCCATTTGTTGCACTCCCAACATATTCAGTTTCATTCTTTATAACTTTTATCTGAGCCGCGTTCTCGTTTAAATACAACTTATAATCACTTGTATAAAATCCAACTAGTTTGGAACTTGTATATGGGATTACTTCAAGATTTTTTTCTAAATTATTTTTAACATAATTAGACTCTTTCCAAATATAATACAATGTATGGATGTAAGTGGTGAAATTATCATCTCCTCCCCAATCATCTAACTTCTCAAATATTTTTCTATAAACAGTTTTTCCTTCAATTTTTTCAGAAAACAACCCATCCAAAAATTTAGTTTCATCCTGTTTTCCAAGTCCTTCAATAATAGTTAACACTGCCTTTTCTTCGTTAACCAATCGCTCATCAACACCACAAATTAACAAGCCTTTTAATGCATTCCATAACTGTTTATTATTAAACGTATTGGCAATATGAAAATTTGGGATTTCTGCAAAGTACAAATCGATGTCCCCACAATCAGGTAAGTTATCTGTAATGTAAGGAAGGTATTTTTTATCTAACCAAGAAATAATATTCTTAGATACTTTTGTTCTTGAAATACTAGAACCAATAATTACTACTTTATCAAGGTCTATAATATTATCTTTTACATAATCCTCATATGTCATGTCGGAGGGAATACCTAACATCTCCTTTGCATCCTCTTCTGTTGCAATATCTTCTTCCTCGATTTCGATATTATCTAAAGTAATATTATCACCATTTATCCCTAGTGTTTTACAAAAATTTTCTATATCATCGTGATGGTCAAATTGAAATACAAATTTATTACCCAACCCATCGGATAATTCAAGTTTATAGAATATATCAAAAACATTGAACAGAAATAAAAACCTACTCTTCTTTACTTTTAAAGACTCTGATTTATTATCTATACTAATTTGTGCTATATTTCCACTAGGTTGCTGGACAAGATTAAAATTTAAACCTGTACTCTCAAATATATGATGATAATAACCACGAAGATTACATGGAATAGAACCATTTACTTTAGAAGAACTACATTTTTTAATTTGATCTTTCCATTCTAGATTAGTTTTTTCTCCTGCATAAGTTTTTTTAATATGGTTCAGAATCCGATCCATTTGTTCCTTTTTATAAGAACTTGAAATACTTTCCCCTTCACTATCCCCATCAAAAATCCCAATCCTCAATTTCGGATTGTGTATGGCTTTCCAATGTACATAAGGTAAATTCTCTCCATTATTATAATCTAGTAACCAATTGGTACTTCCTGTAGCATATTTATAACTATGCGTAGAGAATGGATGTTTTAGCTGGAATGCACCGTGGGCGAGTTCGTGTGCTACGGTTATCCCCCCAGCCCCCAAAGGGGGAGAATTTGCGGTAAAAATATAACCGAATTGTCTGCCTAGAGGCATTAAACCACTTTCTGTGTTGCTATTTCCGCTGGCATCCACAGGCTGTTTGTCTGTTAAGATTAAATAATAAGCTTCAGGGTTAAAGTTACCATGCTCTTTTAATGCCTTATTTATACTACGCTGTTGCTCTGTGTATTGCGCTGCAAAGCCACTTTCTCCACTTTTTATAGTGCCGTCTGGTGTTAGACTGTTTAGGGTCGCTGTAAAATCGTTAATTACAGAAATATTTAGGCTAACTGCTGCTTGTTGGTAAATAGCTTTTAGTTTTTTTGTAATGGCACTTGTATTCGCTTTTGAAGTATTTACCAATACTACGACCACTTCCTTTATGGCAATTTGGTATTGCATAAAAGCCCCTGCTATTTGGTATTTATCGCCTTGTTTTACTAAGGCTTGGGTTTCTATATCGGCATCGCTTAGCGTTCCTTTTAATTTCAACGTATAGGAAGTACTAGTACTATCTACTTTTTTCAGTCCTACACCATCTTTGGTTTTAAAAATAATGTCTTGAGGTTTTATACTATCGTTGGTTATTTTGAAATTGGCAACAATAAATTCTACCGTTCCTTTAGCTACCGCTTTGTAGGGCATGTAATAAGCTGACCCTAACTTTTTGTACAAGTCCTTGGTTTGTGGCTGGCTTGGGCTGTAGGCGTCGAATCCAGTGGGCAGTGTTGCAGTAGGCAGTTGGGTGAACGTTACGGTGACACCTTGTGCGGTGATGTTAGTGGCTTCTCCTTTGCTGTTTACGCCTGTGGTGTTTTCCACAGTGGTAGTACCGCCTTCGGCTTGTGGACCTAATTCGGTTACATTTCCTTGTTCGTCTACATGGTATTTTTTTGGTAGTACTGGTGGTTTTGCTTTGGAATCTCCGCTATCGGTTATTATATAGTCCTCTCCTCCAGACAATTCTACAATAGGTGCACCGCCTTTTCCTACTAATAATATATCTCCGTTGCTTGGGTCTACTAGGATTTCTGCTATTTGGAAGTTGACTTCGCTGGTATTTACTTGTCCATCACCTCCATTAAATAGATCCCCTGTACCCTTTACACTACTCCATGTAGGATCGTAGGTAGTTTTAACGACTCCTTCATACAATTCGTAATCCGTATTTATTTTAATTCCTTTAAACTCTACCGCTATTTTGGTATCTGCTAAATAAGGAACTACAATATATCCCGTTCCAGAAAAAGTACCATTTCCTCCTTGTTTCTGTTTTACTGTCACAGGGAAATCTCCTGCCGTAAATGTTTCGTTCACGCCAATATTTGCCAATGGCTTAGTGTTGGTAATTTCAATTTCGGGGATAATACCACAGCTATAACTCACCGTTTCGTCCTTGGTAGGCATGGTAAACTGGTTTACATTGCTGTAAGTAAACGCTTGGTTTAAATCCGTTATCTCATGGCAAGTACCACCCACTCTAAAATCGTAGGTAACTCCTGCTTGTAAATTTGATACTTGGGCTTGGTTGTTATAAGAAAATATTTCGAACCATTCGGCATCGGCTACATCGGCACGTTTGTATTGTAAATGATACCTGTTGTGATCTGGATGTGTTTTCCAACTTATTTTCACACGCCCTGTATTTAGCGGTTCTGCCAAAGTCATGGTGGGTGGATAACACTGATTTGTATAGGTAAAATAAAATATTTCGCTATACCCATTGTTCTTAAAAACCGAGTTTTCGCTCAATCCTGTTGTAGATTTTGCGCGTACTCGCCAAGCATAGGTACGCCCTGGCATTAATGGAGGCTTGCTTATGTTGTACGATATGGTAGTGGAATAGGTAGTCTCCGAATGATAAGGAGGCGCTGCTAAAAATCCTGCTTGAGGATCTATCTGCGTATCCCAAAGCTCACGCAGTTCAAACTCATAACTTACACCACTCGCATTGGCATGCCGTGGTGTCCATTGAAAAGTAATGTTGGTGGGTTGTATATTAGTCAATTGATCCCCTCGGTTGGGAATATTTAAAAAAGGAGGATCGTTTAACAGTAAAAAGATATTAGAACAGCCTCCCATTTTAGGATTGGAGATGCGTTGTCCTGATAAAAAATCGTAGACTTCCCAACATATTTTGTAGCGTCCATCAGGTAGTGGTCTGTTGTATTGTTGTGGACTAATGCCTATTAAATTATGTAACTGAAAATAGGCTGCTAAATCTATGTTTGTAAATTGTTGTGTACTTTTCCCATTGAGGTAAATAAAAGGTGCTCCTTGTACAAAATTTACAGATTGTATATTGAGTCCCTGTCCTTGTATTTTTAATTTTAAGCGTATTTGACGGTTGCTAATATTGGCATCGTTCATGGTCAAATACAGCCGTAATTTTACAGCAGACGTTGTTGCATAACTGTTTAGTTTTGTGTTATAAGGGGGGACTATATTTTGACTTACTTGTACTGGGTGGAGTTGGGCCTGTGTAAGTTGGCAGGTTAGCAATAGGCAGAATGCAGTTAGCAGTTTTGCGGTGACAGTAGGCAGTTTTGCAGTTGGCAGTAGGCAGTTGAGCATCTTTGCGGTTAGAATAGGCAGTTGCTCTTTGTTGCGGTTATTTGCAGTAGGCGGAATGCAGTTGAGCAACTTTGCGGCAAAAGAAATTAAATATGTTGTACCATTTTTAAAGTTAGAATTTGGTTTTTTTTCACAACAGTGAGTACTGCCTACTGCCAATTTTAACCTCAACAATGCTCCTGCGTACTGCTTACTGAAAACTGCATACTCTATAAACTTTTTCATTTAGTACTGTATTTATTCTGGTTTTTAATCATGTAACCTAGGAGCTTTCCAACTTCTTCGGATTTATTATGTAATTCTTCTTTTATTTCTTTTGTTATGTAATTACAAAGCAAAGTCAAGCCAAACTTGCGTTTTATCTGCTTCTTTTATTTTTTTAGGGGTCAGATAGCATACGCTTATTTCATTTACAGAATAATTTAAACAAGTAGATTGGCTCAGTTCACTATTTTCCATATCGGCATCGGATAATTTTGTAATAAAATGTTTTGGATACAATCGTTTTCTATATCCCTCCGCTAAATTAGCACAAACAGACCGAGAACTACGACGTATTTGATCCGTTAACGAATACCGCTCTTCTTTTGGAAATGATTTTGTGTTTTCAAAAATATTCATTGCCAATTCAAATGCTATTTTATATGCCGTTAATTGTTTATACATTCTTATTTTCTATAACTTTATATGAACTAGATATTGCCTAATTATCCGTAACAATACTCCTTTCTACTGTAAACTACCTACTCTAAAGACAACAATGCTAAAACTGCCTACGCTATCCGCAACAACTTTCCTGCCTACCGCCTACTGCCTACTACCTACTAAAAACCTTGCGTTAGGGATAGCAGCGGCATCCTTTTTTGTTTTTTACAAAAAAGATATAGCGAATAGCCCGACCCTTGGGGAACGCCCAAAATTATATTTATTCTGAAATTGTTATTCATTCTCTTAGACGTTTTGATTCCATAAATGACTTTGTAACTTCAATAAAATTCTATTGCCAATACAACTACTTTTTTATACATTTTTTCTTCTTTATTTTTTATAGCGATTTACTACGCTACCTGCAACAATACTCCTGCCTACAGTAAACTACCTACTCTAAAGACAACAGTGCTAAAACTGCCTACCACCTACTAAATCATTCCTTCATCACCTTCACATCACAAATAACATAAGCACCATCACCAGCATCCACATAGTCTTTTATTTTAATAGCTCCTTTACGTCCGTCCTGTGTTTCAAACAGTATGATTCTAGGAACTACACTGTTATCGAATTGCAGTAATCCATTGTTTGTTTCTATTATATTTAATACTTTTAACAGGGTATCATCTATAATACTGTCAAATTCTGCTACAGACAAACTAGCTTCACATTCACAAATTTCTTGTGCGTTGATAAATTTGGTATGGGTGGCATTTGGAATGGCGATAAACCCATTTGTTGCTACCTCATCAGGGCTTACAAATTTATTAAAACTAAAGTTCTTATTCAAACCAAAAAAGGCAATATCTATTGCTGACCCATTTTCTTCTGTTACCTGGTTGGCGGTAAAAATTGTTCTTAATTGTGTAGAGAAGAAAGCTCCTTTAGCATTGGTATTATGTGCATTATTGATCCCTAGTTCTATATTAGAAAATGTACGTATGTTTGAATTTGGACGAATGGTTATGGATTTTGTTAGGGTATGCGTTTGTTTTCCATTCCCTGCTTTTAATGCTATGGTATAAGTGCCAGGTGTATTAAAAGTTACGGACGGCGTTTTCTCTGTACTTATTTCAGGTGAACCGCTTGGAAGTGTCCATTGAAAAGAGGTCGCACTGATAGAACTATTGGTCATAGTAATGGTAACAGGAGCTTGATAATCATCGTCAGAAAAGGCAACTTCCCAATCAAAAACTGCTTCGATAGCTGGCGCCACCGCAATGCTTTTTTCTTCTGAAAACGATTCAAACCCATTGGATACTTTTAAGGAAATTAGATGTTCACCGGGGCTTTCGAAAAACACAGTTGAAGGATGTTTTTTTGTTGACGTTGCTGGTGTTCCTCCTTCAAATACCCATGTATATATTAAGCCTTCTCCACCAGTAGTATTTATTATTTTTACTTCCATAGGAGCATAATTACTGTCAATTATTTCTGTAGAGAAACCAATTGAGATTCCTTCCACCACGGTAATTTCTTGCTCCATACTGTCCGTACTTCCATCTACATTTGACACTTTTAAAGTTATGGTATAGCTACCTGCTTTGTTGTATACAATATCTCCTGGATTTTTATCAGAGCTACTAGAAGGTTCTGCTCCTTTAAACGTCCATTCAAAAACATCTGCATCAACACTTTGATTGGTGATGGCTATTGTAACAGGAACAGATTTGTCTTCGTTAACAATTAAAATTTTAAAAGCAGCTGTAACAGGAATTGCCGTTTCTTTATAACAACTGAAACAAAACGATACTAACATTCCCAATAGAATGCTACTTTTTACGATGTTTATATTTAATTTTTTAGTTCCTATCATTACTTTATTATCATTCGTTTAATACGTGTTTCTTTGGCAGTTTCTAGCACCACAAAGTAGGTTCCTGTTGCTAAATTTAAGCTCATTGATATTTTATATTCTTCTGCTGACGCAAGGTTTGGTTGGGCAAAAATAAAGCTTCCTTGGATGGAAAACACCCGAACGGCAATTTGACTTGATTCTGCTAAATTTATATACAATTCAAACTGACCATTATTTGGATTCGGACTTAGGGTAAATTCTTCAATAAAAGGATTGTTGGTATCTCCTGGACTTGGCAAGCCACTATGTTCTTCAACAACAATATTTTTATACTGTTCTTCGTAGCATGCTCCTTGGGTTGAAATTAATCCTAGTTCGTAAGTCGCAACTTTTGGAAAACGCAGCGTAATGGACAGGTCACTTTTTTCTATAATGGCGACTTCCTTTGGGATGATCCATTTAGAAGATGCCCCTTTTGGACTACTAACATTAAATACAATTACATCTTGATTTACATAAGCTTGAGAGGAGAGTAAAAACTCCGAATCAATAATTGTATCATTATATAAAAAAGTAATACTATCGCTAGCTGTACATCCAAGTGCAGAAATTACCGTGACTTGGTACGTACCTGCTTTTGAGATTGTAATTGAAGGCGTTGTTGCCGAAAAACCGTTATCAGAGGTCCAACTATAGGTGGCATTTTTATCAGATATACTTCCATCTACTTCATGTGTTTGGTCTTTACACAATGTTCTGTCGGCACCTAAATCAATGGTGATTTTGGTTGGATGCACGAGTATTATTTCTTTAAAAGCCTTACACCCATTGCCATCTATTAAAGAGAAGGTGTACGTACCTTGACTAAGGCCCTTAATATCCGTAACTGTTTCTCCAGTATTCCATGCAATGGTATAGGGAGGAACTCCGCCCGACAAAGCCAATTCGATACTGCCATCATTCCCTTGAAAACAAGTTGGATGCTTTTCTTTTAAAACCGTTATTTGTAATCCTCCAGGTTGCGCTATCCCAATATTCCCTGTTACTTGACAGCCACGAGCATCGGTAATAAAAACCAGATAATTTCCTGCGATTAGATTGTTTGCCGTTGCTGTATCTTGCCCATTAGACCATTCAATTTTATAGGGAGGAATACCTCCAGTAATTGTTACTGTTGCTGTGGCATTATCTCCTGTATCACAAGAAATTTCAGTTTTTGACAATGCAACTTCTAGGAGTTCGGGTTCCTGAAAGTAATATATCAGATCCGTTGGGTTTATTAATTGTAAACTTTTATACACTCCAATTACGACTCCACGACTATCTGCTACATTTAATGCATATTTACCATGAGATAATCCCATAGCTGTATTTGTATTTTGATTTAAGTCCTCAAAATCACCATTTTTATTTTCTTTTTTCCAATAGTACATATAAGGTTGTCCCTCAGTAAATGGCACCCCTCCCGTAACAGTAACGTGCAACGCTCCGTCAGAAAAAGGATTGTTAAAACTATTGTCTCCGTGGCAAGAAATAGGCTTGTGTACACTTAATATAGCTTCTATTGGATCGTATAACATAAATACATTATCCGCTATAGTACAACCATCGCCTGTGTTTGCAAGAGAGGAATTGGCATCTTCTATGGTTAAATAATACGCACCTTTTGGTAGCTTATTCAAACGTATTTGAAATATCCCATTTACGATACCTGTAGTTGTTTGTGCATTCAAAATTCCACCGTTGGCATCTTGCCAATAATACGTATAACTTCCATTTTTAAAATCGGTTCCCCCCGTAATTTGGGCTACGATCCATCCGTCAGAGGCTCCACCTATAGATGGAGTTTCAAACGCCGTATATTTTATAGATATGGACGCTGTTGGCTGGTTTATTTGAATACTTCCTGTAGTATGACAGCCACTGCTATCACTAACAGCAACCTCATACACGCCCTGATTTAGATTGGAGATTTGTTCTGTAACACCCCCATTAGACCATAAAACAGTATAGGGAGGTTTTCCTCCAGAAACAATTATTTTCGCCCAAGCATCGCTGCCGTTGAAGCAATACACATCTTGTTTTTCTATGCTCAGTTCAAGTAGGGAGGGCTCTTTAAAGAGATAGAGAACATCCGTAGCATTTACAAGTAGGTTGTTCTGATAAACACCAATTATAATTCCATTGGCATCCTCAATATTAACCGCATAATTCCCTGCATCCAAGTTGTTGGCTATATTGGTAGTTTGTGTAGTTAATACCGTCCAAACACCAGGGTTAATTTCTTTTTTCCATGTGTAATAATACGCCAACCCATTGTTATCTGTAGGTTGTAAATGTACACCTCCTTCTGCAATAACTTCCAATACACCATCGGCAAAAGGATCTTCATAAGTATTGGCACTATTACATGATATTGGTTGTTGTAATTCTATTCTTGCCATTAGTGGTGCAGGTTCAAAAATCTCATAGTCACTACTAACAATGGTACAGTTTGTCTTATTAATTGCTACGGAGTAATTCTTATCTTCAATAGTTAAGTCATACACACCTTTACCCAGATTATTGAGAGTTATCACATAACTTGTTGCATGGACAGTTTCGGTTACTTTTGCATTCAAATTAGCACCATTGGTATCTTTCCAATGATACTTGTACTTCCCAGAATCCATGGAGGTCCCTCCTGTTATTGTCGCTTCAATCCAGCCATTGGTTGCCCCTGTATATGTGGGTGCAAAAAAAGCAGTATAGTTAATTACTAAAGGATTTTCTGGTTCCTTAATTGTGATGTTTGCTTGAGCTTGACAACCTTTTATATCGGTAACATCAATTGTATAAGTCCCCGCTACTAAGGTGTCGATATCTTCTGTACTAGCACCATTAGTCCATAAAATTGTATAATCCCCAGTCCCTCCTGTAATGGTGGCGTTAATACTCCCATCATTTCCTGCATTACAAAACACATCTACTTTTGTGAATGTTATTTGTAGCAGTTCCGGTTGTGTAAGTGTATATAATGTATCCGTAGCTGTAACAAGTACATTATTGGTATAGGTACCTATTGTAATATTGTTGGCATCTACAATATTAACAGCATATTCTCCTGCGTCAATATTTGATAGCACCCTCCTATTTTCTCCAACAATTACTTGATACACCCCAAGGTTATTTTTCTTTTTCCAAGTATATTTATAGGCGTATTGACCATTGATAAGAGGACTAAAAGGTACGCCTCCAGTAGCCGTTACTGTCAATTCTCCATCACTTGAAGGATTCACAAACATATTGGCATTATTACAGGATATGGCATTGGTTTCTGTCAATGATAAGGCTAACATTGGGGGTTGATTTAAAGTAAACTCCGCTTTTACAATAGTACAACCTTCTTTATTCACAGCTTGGTCGTAATTAATATCTTTTACGGTTAAATAATACGTTCCTGCGATTGCATTATTTAATGTTAAAAACCAACCGTCATTTCCATCATGTGTTGCTGTATTTACCGATGTCCAAACGGTACCATTTTCATGTTTCCACTCAAAAGAGGCGTATGTTTTGTCTAAATTGAAGGTACCTCCAGTAATTTGCGCCAAAATTTTTCCGTCTGAAAAACCAAATGCTGATGGCTCTTTAATTGTTGTAAAGGCTATACTTAAAGGATTTTTGGGAATATCAATTAAAAAAGTTTTTGTAATTTCTTTGCCTAGATCAATAATTACTCCATTTCCATCTTTTACTATTTCTTTAGCAATACAGCCATACGCATCACGCAATTTAAGTTCATAATTGGCAGTATCTAAGCCCCTAATAGTTTCAGTAACTCCAACGATTGGAGAAATAGCTGTACTTGAAAATGGGATCCAATTTTCTGTAGTTTCCCCTACTTTTCTTAATAAATACTCATACAGTACAAAATTTTGCCCACCACTGGCGGTAATTTTCAACTCCCCATCGCTACCACCATTACACCAAACATCAACTTTTGTAAAATTAAATACTACAGGAGAAGGCTTGTTAATAGTAAATATTATTTTATGTGTAGGATCCTCAGTAAACGTATTCCAAATTTTTCCTTCATAAGCAGGAATACCAAAACCTAATACCCTAGCTTCATATTCTCCTGGGGGTAAATCACTAATTTTATAATTTTTATTTATGATGTCGTTTTCGATGTTTGCTTTGGAATAATCACTATTATTAGTAGTATTAGTGACACTAATACTCAATTTTTCTCCCGCATATAAATCACGATCAAAATTAAATGTAACACTTCCATCAATTGCATCATAACAAGTAGTCATATTTGGAAGAGCGCTATTAAAATGAGGAGCGGACCTTGTTAACTTAAAGAAAATATAATCTTCAGAAACAAGATTATCACACATTCTCAATCTAATGTACAATCGTTTTCCAACATCATTATTTGTTAAAAAAGAGGAAGGCTTGATGGAAAATGACCTTTGCTTATTGGTAACTGATGGCATAGCCGACCAATCAATTTTATTGGGAGTACCAGAAGACACCAACTGATATTCCCAATTATAATTAGCATTCAAAAACCCTTTAGAGTTATCACTAACTGAAACATAAAATTCGTCTTCTAAGCCGATGAAGTCAGATGAAGGTTTTATTAAATTGATGATTGGATGAATTTCGTAATCATAACTTATCCATATCTTAGTTTGATCTGAACCTTGAACTTTACTGTAACTTCCAGATTTACAATTATTATTAATATCGAAATTCTCTATTATTGTTTCCCTGTTTTTGCACTTCTTTTGTTTTCCTCTTGCAGACACGTAAAAGTACAATTTAACTGGGCGCTCTAGAAGTTCTATGCTTAGAAGTTCATCTGTTTTCAAATCATATTCAGCACCTTGGCTACCTGCGTTATAAATCTCTGTAAAATCACCGTCAGCATAATACAATCTAAAATACAAATTATTGTCTCCTGAATCACAGCCAATATTTCGCTTACCTAGTCTTACTTGATAATCATAATTTTTTATGACAACCCTGTATGTTTGCGAATACAAATTTGACACAAATAAAACAATCCCTAAAAACAATAATACTTTCCCTTTCATCTCCTTAAAATTTAACAGTTACTTTTTTAACTAGTGAATATTTTCCATTTGTTAAGGTAGCTCTGATATGATATGTATATGTAGTATTTGGGAAAACAGCGGTATCAACAAGTCTTTTTATATGTACGGGCACAATGCGCCAAGTAGTAGGATCCTTATCATTTTCTTGCTTATAAATGGTGTATTCAGCAATTAAATCGTCAGCGGATCTCCAAAAAAGTTCTATAGTATTTTCGGTTCTGTACACAATAAAATTTATTTCTTTGATAATTACTGGAGGCCTTAAATCAATAACATTGATGGTAAGCATGGTAGACGGCAATGATATTAAACCACTATTATCTATGGCTTTTATAGCATACTGATAGGTCTTGTCTGCTTCCACATCTTTGTCTGTAAAATTTTGTATGGTATCTGTTACTTTGTAAATCGTTTCCCAACTGCTACTGTCTGTTATGTTTTTTCTAGAAAGTATATGAGTCGCACCTTCCTCAGAAGAATTAATCCAATTTAGTTTCACCACTCCTTTTTCGACTTTATAATTCGAAAAAACGGGTGCTGTTGGAGGAATTACATCTGGTTTTTCCAATATCAATACTTCTGATTTATTGGAATGATTGTATCGTTTATCCACTGCAACTACTTGGTAATAGACCTTTGCATTTAAGTTTTTCACCTCCACTGTATCTATAAATTGATTGGTTGGAATAGGAGAAACTGTTAACTGGGAAGTCTCTTCTTTCTTATTAAAGCCTCTAAAAATTCGGTAACCAAGCAAATCCTTTTCTTTATTGGCTTTCCAATAAAACGTAGCAATCCCCAAGCTATCTATTTTCCCCTCTAAAGTAATCGGAGTGGCTGGTGGAATTGAATCAACAGGCTGTATAAGTTTACTATACGAAGTTTTTTGTTGCTTTGGTGTAATTCCTACTGCCGTAATGGTGAAATAATTAGAAGGCTCTAATTCCGAATATATAAGTTGTCTTTGAGATACCAAAATATTATCCATAACTACTTTATAAGGACCTTCATCTTTTTCCGATTGATTCAATTGAAATTTCTTCGTAACAAGTTCTCCTTCGACAGGAAACTCCCACATAATTTCAACTTCGTTTTCTTTTTTAGTGAATTTAAAATCTGAAATACGTGGAGTAAAAGGTAACGTTGGCATTCCTTGCCCTTTTATGGTATCGGAATAGCTTCCTTTTTCTCCAAAAGGAGAAATCCCGTTTACACGGTAATAATATGTTTTTTGATTTTGTGCCAAGGAATCTATATAATACATTCGCTTTGCAGGTGCGTTTGGTTTATCATTCAAATTAACCAATGGTTGATCACTTACTGGGACAAAAGTATTTCCATCTTCGGAGCGTTCCAAGTTATATGAAGTATACACATTTTTAAACAAGGCGTATTCCCACGTAATTATGGCACTTTTATCTCCAAATACCCCTTGTAAATCTATAGGTACTGGTAGCGGTTCATAATTATCTAGCCCTGCTAAAACAGCCGAACTTTTTATATCTAATTCCTCTTTTGACAATGCCGATTTAATTTTATAAGCATAGGTTTCATTTGATTTCACATCGGTATCTGTATATCCCCATCCTGCTTTTGATGCTGCTTCAAAATTCATATCTGCCGCTAACAATGCAAAAGAAAAACGTTGTTCATTTTCTTGCACGATATTAACAATAGTTGCCAATGCTCCTTGAGAACCTTCTACATTAAAACGTTCCCCGTAAATTGCCTGTGCAATGATGGCTGCATAATCATTATTTTCTACAATTTCTTGCCATGTTTCTAAGGGAGCTGCTTTTATAGATTTTGACCATAGCTTTTGTGCCACCGGTAAACGTTTTCCGTTTTTAGAAAACAAGTATTTTTCCAATATAAAACCACTGGTATTTGTTTTTCCCCAAGCCAGTGCTTCATCCACTGCCCAACGCAGTAATATATTTTTTTCTTGAACACGTGATAGAAGTCTGACAGATGGGAGGCTGTCTTGTTGTTTTACTTGGGAAAACCCAAAAGTAAATACAAACATACAAACCAATCTTATCATAAAAATTATTGATTTTTCATGAATTTGATGCATACCATTTATAGATGTTTTATTCGTCATTTATTCTTTTTTTAACAATTTAATTTATCCGATAATTCTACAATAGGTGCACCGCCTTTTCCTACTAATAATATATCTCCGTTGCTTGGGTCTACTAGGATTTCTGCTATTTGGAAGTTTACCTGTTTCACTGCATACGTTCCTTGCTGTTTTTGAACAGCGTGCTGCTGTGCTACTGCTATTTGAAAAAAGCAGGAACATAGGAATAGTAGGATTGTATGTAGGTTTTTAAGTGGCAATATTTATTTGTTTATCATTTTTTTTATTGTTCTATTTGCATCGCCGCTAAGTCGGGAGACTTTGCGCAGCGGGTAAATCTTCTTTAAATAACTCCTCAAATACTTTTAAAATATCTTTATAAGTATCTTTTTTTTTAGCTTGGATTTTTAAAATATTATAATATTCAATCAGCTTTTCATTAAAATCCGGATGCTTAACGAGTTTTAATATTAAAATTGTTTTTGGAAATAATATGGAGCCTTGAATATATGGCACTACTTCCTGAGGTTTTTTATCAGCCAACAAATCTGCCACCTTCTCTAAAGTGTTATATTTCTCAAAAAAAGGTAATGAGTATTGCTGAATGATTTTTTGGATTTGCTCATTAACCAATTGAAACGATTTAAGGTCATTTATTTCCGTACTAAAAGCAGAGTAATCAACATTTTCTAACTGGTTCAAAACATTTCTTATGGTTCTTACTTCTTCGCTTGGTTTCCTAACTCTTGTCTTTTCGTATGCATCATTTAATGTTTTTTCTACATTATGGAATGATATTCCTATTGAAATTCCATCTATGAATACTCCGTGAGGAAAATATTTTCTATCTTGTATATATATTAATTTATCATATTTCATCCCTTTTGATATTAGTGAAATACCATTGTCTACCCTAGTAAATCCCAGAGGCATTTCAAGGATATTCTCCCAATCTGTAACATAGTTTTTCTTTAAATACATAATGTTATATTTTTTTTATTCCTGTAATAATATCCCCGTTTGCTCCATCGTGCACTTTATACCATTGTATCTCTCCATTAAAACTTAAAATTTCTCCTCCTTTTAATTCATTTTTACTACCATCTATTTTAGATTTTTTCGGATTAGAGGCACGAACACTATAACTACCTTTTCCCTTTGCAGCCTTTTGGTTAGGTGTTAAACGAGTGCCACTGCTAAGTTTGTTTTCTATAATTATGATATCATCTATATCTCCATAAGCATCATATTTTACAAAAACTTGGTCTGCTACAAAATAATCTACTTTTTTGCCATTAGCCAATGTTACCTCTCCAAAACTTAATTGTACTTGTGAGAACATATCGTATTCATCTAGATTTTTGTTAAAGTCTGCACTAAATTTTTGTTTTAATTCCAAGTACTTATCAGAGAGGCGGTTTTTAAATTTTTCTAGGCAGACAAATTTTTCAAAATCATTTCCCTTTTTTGTTACCACTTTAAAGAAATTGGCTTTAGCCCATTTTCTCCATATTCCTGTACCATCTTCACCTAATTCAAAAGCATAGGCAGCATCGTCTTTAAGTAGTTTCCAGGCTTCCACATCTTCTGCCCCAACTATGAGATCTTTAAGCTCATCTCCATTACTTTTAGAAGCAAAATCCATGTTTAATTTACTCCAATAGGATTCTCCAATTTCATCAATTTTTTTTATTATGTCAATATTCTCAACTTCATCTAAATTAGATACCCATGTTTTCAAATTTGGAAAATCATCCATTTTATTCAACAATGCAGTAATAGCCTCACTGTGTTTCACCGTTGTCCCAAGTATTCTCTTAGCCTCAGCAATATCCCCTACTAAATCATCAACGTTACCTAGTCCAGCTTCAATCTCAAGATGTGTAACCCAAATTTTTGCTTCTTTTATTTTATTAGGGTTCGCTGTGTTAATCGTTTTAATGTCTCCTTCTGCATCTTTTAATTTGTCTAAGAATAATTTAGCCTGATTTTTACTTGGCAGCGTTTTATTTAGAGTTTTAGTTTTAGAAAAAATCTTTTTTAAATTAGCTACATTAGATATTTCACCAATGGCAATAGTGGCAGTTAAAACGTTTAGGGCGTCTAAAAAAGCTTTGCCTTGTGGGCTTAAATTTTCTGTACCTATGGCTGTGGTAGTCAAACTAACTCCTGAGCCAAGCATATCCGCAATAATAAAAGTTTTTCGCATTAAACTTGGAGCCTTTGTAAGAGCTCCATAACCAGAAGCTAAACTTGCAACATCTACAGTTGCTTGTACCCCATCTACAACTACTTGCGTATTTCCAACATCGCTAGCATAAAAAGCAACTATGGCAGGGCTAATTACAGGTACATCATCGTTATATTCACTTAACATGCTTAACCCTGATTTATTGGTGAAATAAATTGGAGAATAAGGATGTAATGCCAATGGTATAGCTGTAGAGACAATATCATTGCCAACAAATTTATCGGTATAAAGTGAAATTGTGGAAATTGTCTCATCTTCCTCCGATAGCCATTTTACTCTTGTGTCATACGAGTATAGATTTTTGCCATTCAGAAAATTCCATAACACAGGTAAATCTCCCAAAGTCAAGTTCCAAAAAGACTTGTAATAAAATTTGATGTTTCTCTCAATTAACTCATCTTCCTTTAAACTTCCTAGTTCCGTTAAAAAGAATGTTGACTTATTAACATTTAAATCTGCGAGTACATTAATTAAATTCTTATAATTATCTTCATGAAAATAAGTGTGGTCATTATCTGTTTTATATACTAATTTACGAAGTAGGTTATAGTCTGCAGTTGCTACTTTAGAAACACTGTTTATTCCATCTAATAACCCGTCAACTTCAGTTTTTTTCGTGAATTTTATTAACCTAATTAACTGTTTTTCTTTTTCATTGTCCAGAGTCCACTTGTCTAGCATTAAGCTAAGTATTATCAATTTTTTATCAATTGATATATCTTCAATCTCATTGTTAGACAAAAATGCAATACATTTATGTAAATCAGATATTTTACTTTCTCCATCTATTGAACTCAATAAATGTGCACAATCTTTGGTTTCATTTTTTACACCATTTACAAATTGAACATACTTTTGAATTAATGAATCCTTTTTTAATGTTTTTAATGCCTCGTAAGCTATCTCAGATGGGACACTACTTAAATAGTTAGGAATAACCTTATCCATGGCATCAGGATATGCATTGTTAAGTACTGCAATTTTTGAAGCTATAAGATACAGGGAATTCCAATCAATAATTTCCCCTAATATTTCCTTAATTAATTTCCCTTCCAAATTATATAGTTCAGGAAACGGAATATTCTTCGCAAAAGTATAGTCATTTTTTTCTAGAACCTCTCCTGTATAGAACTTACTAAACCTATTATAATTTGATAAAATATTTGTCTCCTTTTGAGAACCCCAAGTTAAATTATCAACTTTATTAAGAGAAAGTCTTCTTGATTTATCTGTTAAAATAAGTATGATTACTTTACCGAAACTTCGTTTATTATCTTCAGAAAGCACAAACTCCTCACCTGTGTCAGATTCAAAACCAAAATAATCAAAAGTAAAATCAGTAATAGTTATATCTGTACTTAATTCATTATTTACTCTTTTCGCTTTATACTTATTACTATCCAATGTAAAACCTATAAGTGCACCTGTAGGGTATTTTATAAATTCATTTATTTTATCTAAACTAGTAACAAACCTGATATTTTCTATTTTTGAAGGAAGTGTGATATAACTTCCGTTCAAAGTCATAAAAGTATATGTTCCGTTCGAATTTTTAAATTTACTAGGAATTCCAGAAATAGTGGTGCTCTCCCCTTCACTATCCCCATCAAAAACCCCAATCCTCAATTTCGGATTGTGTATGGCTTTCCAATGTACATAAGGTAAATGCTCTCCATTATTATAATCTAGTAACCAATTGGTACTTCCTGTAGCATATTTATAACTATGCGTAGAGAATGGATGTTTTAGTTGGAAGGCACCGTGGGCGAGTTCGTGTGCTACGGTTATCCCCCCAGCCCCAGAAGGGGGAGAATTTGCGGTAAAAATATAACCGAATTGTCTGCCTAGTGGCATGAGTCCTTTTTCTCCTGCGGAGCTTGGCTGTTTGTCTGTTAAGATTAAATAATAAGCTTCAGGGTTAAAGTTACCATGCTCTTTTAATGCCTTATTTATACTACGCTGTTGCTCCGTGTATTGCGCTGCAAAGCCACTTTCTCCACTTTTTATAGTGCCGTCTGGTGTTAAACTGTTTAGGGTCGCTGTAAAATCGTTAATTACAGAAATATTTAGGCTAACTGCTGCTTGTTGGTAAATAGCTTTTAGTTTTTTTGTAATGGCACTTGTATTCGCATTTGAAGTATTTACCAATACTACGGCCACTTCCTTTATGGCAATTTGGTATTGCATAAAAGCCCCTGCTATTTGGTATTTATCGCCTTGTTTTACTAAGGCTTGGGTTTCTATATCGGCATCGCTTAGCGTTCCTTTTAATTTTAAGGTGTAAGAAGTACTAGTACTATCTACTTTTTTCAGTCCTACACCATCTTTGGTTTTAAAAATAATGTCTTGAGGTTTTATACTATCGTTGGTAATTTTGAAATTGGCAACAATAAAAGCTACCTTGCCCTTGGCTACCGCTTTGTAAGGCATGTAATAAGCTGCTCCTAACTTTTTGTACAAGTCCTTGGTTTGTGATTGGCTTGAGTTGTAGGCGTCGAATCCAGTGGGCAGTGTTGCAGTAGGCAGTTGGGTGAACGTTACGGTGACACCTTGTGCGGTGATGTTGGTGGCTTCTCCTTTGCTGTTTACGCCTGTGGTATTTTCCACAGTGGTAGTACCGCCTTCGGCTTGTGGACCTAATTCGGTTACATTTCCTTGTTCGTCTACATGGTATTTTTTTGGTAGTACTGGCGGTTTTGCTTTGGGGTCTCCGCTATCGGTTATTATATAGTCTTCGCCTCCAGATAATTCTACAATGGGTGCTCCTCCTTTTCCTACTAATAATATATCTCCGTTGCTTGGGTCTACTAGGATTTCTGCTATTTGGAAGTTGACTTCACTGGTATTTACTTGTCCATCACCTCCATTAAATAGATCCCCTGTACCCTTTACACTACTCCATGTAGGATCGTAGGTAGTTTTAACGACTCCTTCATACAATTCGTAATCCGTATTTATTTTAATTCCTTTAAACTCTACCGCTATTTTGGTATCTGCTAAATAAGGAACTACAATATATCCCGTTCCAGAAAAAGTTCCATTTCCTCCTTGTTTCTGTTTTACTGTCACAGGGAAATCTCCTGCCGTAAATGTTTCGTTCACGCCAATATTTGCCAATGGCTTAGTGTTGGTAATTTTAATTTCGGGGATAATACCACAGCTATAACTCACCGTTTCGTCCTTGGTAGGCATTGTAAACTGGTTTACATTGCTGTAAGTAAACGCTTGGTTTAAATCCGTTATCTCATGGCAAGTACCACCCACTCTAAAATCGTAGGTAACTCCTGCTTGTAAATTTGATACTTGGGCTTGGTTGTTATAAGAAAATATTTCGAACCATTCGGCATCGGCTACATCGGCACGTTTGTATTGTAAATGATACCTGTTGTGATCTGGATGTGTTTTCCAACTTATTTTCACACGCCCTGTATTTAGCGGTTCTGCCAAAGTCATGGTGGGTGGATAACACTGATCTGTATAGGTAAAATAAAATATTTCGCTATACCCATTGTTCTTAAAAACCGAGTTTTCGCTCAATCCTGTTGTAGATTTTGCGCGTACCCGCCAAGCATAGGTACGCCCTGGCATTAATGGAGGCTTGCTTATGTTGTACGATATGGTAGTGGAATAGGTAGTCTCCGAATGATAAGGAGGCGCTGCTAAAAATCCTGCTTGAGGATCTATCTGCGTATCCCAAAGCTCACGCAGTTCAAACTCATAACTTACACCACTCGCATTGGCATGCCGTGGTGTCCATTGAAAAGTAATGTTGGTGGGTTGTATATTAGTCAATTGATCCCCTCGGTTGGGAATATTTAAAAAAGGAGGATCGTTTAACAGTAAAAAGATATTAGAACAGCCTCCCATTTTAGGATTGGAGATGCGTTGTCCTGATAAAAAATCGTAGACTTCCCAACATATTTTGTAGCGTCCATCAGGTAGTGGTCTGTTGTATTGTTGTGGACTAATGCCTATTAAATTATGTAACTGAAAATAGGCTGCTAAATCTATGTTTGTAAATTGTTGTGTACTTTTCCCATTGAGGTAAATAAAAGGTGCTCCTTGTACAAAATTTACAGATTGTATATTGAGTCCCTGTCCTTGTATTTTTAATTTTAAGCGTATTTGACGGTTGCTAATATTGGCATCGTTCATGGTCAAATACAGCCGTAATTTTACAGCAGACGTTGTTGCATAACTGTTTAGTTTTGTGTTATAAGGGGGGACTATATTTTGACTTACTTGTACTGGGTGGAGTTGGGCCTGTGTAAGTTGGCAGGTTAGCAATAGGCAGAATGCAGTTAGCAGTTTTGCAGTTGGCAGTAAGCAGTTGAGCATCTTTGTGAAAATAGTAGGCAATTGCTTGTTGTTGCGGATATTTGTAGTATGCGGTATGCAGTTGAGCATCTTTGTGGTAAGATTTTTTAAATTAAACTTTGATTTTATTTCACAACAGTGAGTACTGCAAACTGCATCCAGAAAACTGCGTACTTTATAGACATCAGTGCTAAAACCGCATACTGCATACTTTAACCTCAACAACATTCCTGCAATCTGCTTACTGCTTACCATGCGTAACATTTTATTTATTAAATTTGAGAACATTCTTTTCATTAGTTTCTAAACCTATTAGGGTTCTTAAATTTATAGGTACTATTACTTCCTTCAATCCCTCCAGGTAACGTGTAGCTTAATTTTGTTTCATAAAAACCATATCTCATAAAGAGGTAATCATCATCCAAGAAATTAAGTAGTGAACTTCCTTTAGGTATCAATCCGTCCACATAATCATTCAATATTTGAGATTGCATATCTAGCCAATCCGCTTTATAAGCCTCCCCAAGGTTGTAGCGAAAAGGAAAGGTAGTTCTCAGTGTTTTATCATTTACTTCGTATTCCAAATTAGTTAAATAACTAGATAAAATAGGCATTGCATACTTAGGAGGTGTGCCTAATAATTGAACCTTTCTGTTTTCAAAAGTATACGTTCCTCCCATTGGATATTGGGCATATAATGGTGGATTTATATCAGCTGTAAAATAGCTATCCTCAAGCGTTGCTTCAATACTAACTAAAGGTATATGATCTGTAAAATTAGATCCTAAAAGTTCCATAATATCAAAAGGTTCATGATCATCCAGTCTATTGGTCAAATAAATAACATCAGAATAAATAATTCCCCAATTATAATCGTTGGTATTGATGGAGTTAATTTTACGTTTGAATGTTTTGTATTTAGACGAACCAAATTCATACGCCAACCGTACTATCTCTCCATTTTTAGATACATTTTCTGCCTGTTTATTTTCTATGATTGCAGTATTCTCACCAGAATCATCACCTATATCGGCATTATGAGTTGTTGTATCCCCTCCTCGTTCTACGGCAGCTCCTTTAAGTCTACTAGCAATTTCCATGGTATAGTGTGTTTCTTGGGATATGTTCGGTATTTTATAGCTTAGTTTATTATCCGAAGTACTGTAATTAAAATCTATATCTTTTGAATTTCTATTGTTAGAACTATACTTCACAAAGCTCTCCCAGGCGGCATCATCAAATAAATAATCTTGCCCACGTTTTAATTGAATGTACCCTTGAGCATACTCATTTTCTAAAAAATATTTCTGGTCTACTACTGGATATGCGTATTTGATATTGTGTAAGGGAATATAATTGGGAGCTCCACCGGTAGTAAAGGTACGCTCTTCCATTTCTTTTGCTGGTTTACCATCTACCATTATGGGTTGAAAAATTCCATTAATTTTCTCTTTAAAACTCACCTCTACACGCACTGTTAATTCTTTATTTGGAGGTAAGATGTCTGAAGACACAAAATTAGCTCGGTCTTTAAAGGTTGACCATTCTATGACACCAGGGATTTCCTTCCCCTTGTATAAAACAGTAAATGTATCCACATCAATGCGGTATGTTTTATCACCATCATCTTCTGGGATAATTAATGGCACGCCCACTTTCATACTAAAAGTTACTTGCGGAACGGCAAAAATGTCTAAGTCTTTTATACCATTATCAGGTGACACATCTGTAATAATTTTTAAGCCACCCAAAGGTATCCCATTATCAAATTCACATTCTTCTCCAATCGTAAGTTTAAATCTAAACTTACCTTTTACCAATCCTCCCAACACATTAAAATTACCCCCCACATAGCCACGCATCCAAACTGGATTTGGCGCTTTGGCTTGCAATAATACAGCAGCTCCACCTTTAATGATTGGTATTTTCTTCTTCACAAAAAACAATTTGATTTGAATCCCTAATTCTCCTTGTAAATAGGCGTATGCTTGTCCATTTGCATACCAGCCATTAATCCCTACTTGCTTCCCAGTATTGGAACAAGAAGCTTCTCCATAATCTCGTAACATGATATCAAAACCAGTACCTGCCTGAAAACGAGCATATAACATCAAAAAACGTAAATCTCCTGTATCAATAGCCAGATCAGCTCCAAAAGCGAACCCTCCCCCGGACTTTAAGGCATTTTCGTCGCGCATATAATCCAATACATCTGCATCTACTCCTAGAATTTCTGCAACAATTGGAGGCGGAGGCGGAGATCCTGGAAGCTTGGAACCTACCATTAAGTAGCCCCCTGTTTCCAAAAAAACAGTCCCAACACCTATTTTTATTCCCAACCTATCTTCTGGAGTTCCTATATAAATATACCATTCTTCTTTTGCAAAATGTAATACTGCCCATCCAGCTCTTCCACCAGGGCCTCTACCCTGAATAAACCCTCCTGGAGTATTAATAGTAACATCCAATTCTCCGTGCAATACATCATTTTGAAAATCATAGGTTATTCCCATTTTCGCACAAATATCCATTCCTTTGCTAGGGTCTACTTGTGGAAAATTATTAGCTGCCTTGTCCATTAAATTTCCCCCAGCCCAAGATTCATCATCTTTTGGCGTACTTAGAAATTTTTCGGCTATATCAACATTTTCTTTTACTTTATTTAGAAGGTCTGAAATTTTTTCTATCCCAGGAATTTTAACTCCTAAAAAGGTTGCTTGACCATAAAACCCCATGTTGTTAATTCCGCCATGGCGATTAAACAAAATTTCAAAACCAGCACTTCCTTTAATAACTTCGTCCTTCACCATATTAAACATCACCATTGCTTTAAAGCCAAGTCCGAGGTCATGATCAGGGGTATAACCAATTCCTGTAGGTGAAAATGACGAAGAAAAACCTTTCCGTTTCATCCGATATGATGCGCCACCAGCAAATCCAGTCAAATTCATATAACCGGTCCCAATAGAAAAACCATCCACCATAGCTTCAAATTGCCAATACCTAAAATCTGTTTTTCCAAACACTCCTTTAGCCGCAGCTTTTATACCAATACTTTTAAAATTGGCAGTTAATGATGCTGCAAACCCATCTCCATATTCTGGGTCATCTCGCATTAATTTTAACCATCCTTCTATAGAAAACCCTCCTAAATCCGCCTTTATAGTAATTTCATCCAATCGCAGTCCATCAAACTTCCATTTTTGACGATAATCTTCTTCTTCAAAACTCCCTATGACTCCTAAGCTGGTTGCAGCAGCAAAACCATTATTATCTCCCATTAAATTAATGGCTAAATTAAAATACAGATTGGCATTGACCTCAGTGGCAGTAATACCTATATTAGAAATAGACACAGGAAATCCCGCTAGTGAAACCTTGTCTCGATAGCCCATATAATCCACAGCAAAAACAGGTGATTCTGTTTGCAATACTAAATTTTGAAATACAATTCCTTTAAACTCAACCAATTTTTTTTCTGGACTTCCATTGGGGTTAGTATTCCCAGTTTCAACTTTTTTACCTTCGTCCTCTAAGCTTCCTACTTGACTTGCACTAATAGATAAACGTCCATGCAATGTAGCTTTGGGCCTAAACTCCCCATCTCTTACCGCTAGTTCAATAGTACTATTGGGTAACAATTGCCCTTTTGCATTCCAAAGACTAAAATCTATAATAGAATCGTTGCTTACATTTAATACATACGCATCGGTAGAAATAAGACCTTTGTATTTTAAGCCTATACGATCAGGGCTACTTTTTGTGCTTTTTTCTTTTTTAGAAACAGGTAATAAAATGCGTCCTTCAATGGATGCGCCAATAAAATTATTGGCTGCCAACGAAACTTGAATATGGTCTAAGGAATACGCCCATGCTTTATTATTATTAGTTCTTCCTTGGTCTAAAGTAAAAATATTATCTGCAAAAAAAGTACCTGAAACACCGTAATTATCAATAATAAGATGATGTGCACCAAAGGAAACACGTTGATTCTCCCCACGTTTTAAGGTGTTAGACGTCATGAATTCTGTAGGCATTTTAACCTCAACAGTATTTACGTACACTCCTCTCCAAGAGCGTTCGTTAGGAATTAATAATCCGTTTTCGTGATAATAAGCAGGAAATGCAACTTCAGGGTCGTTCCGTAAATCACTAAAATCTAATACCGCATTATTAACAAAAAACTGAAAATTCCCTTTGTAATCTTTATTATTTCGCTTTTTAGCCATCACAAAAGGCTGTAATTCAATACCAACTAGTAAATCATTCCAGTCAGAAGCAACAACTTTAAACCCTCCTTTTACACGGTATGGCACTTGAATAACTTGTGTACCCTTCTCTGTTTCTATCGTTTTATTTATCTTGGTTTTAGAGAGATTAACAGTTCCTTTTTTTGGACCTTCAGACTCAATAGGCAACAATAATTCTCTCGAAAACTCCACCTCTCCTTCAATCCCAAGTTCCTTAACTCCATCACAATTAATAGTCACAAAAGTCCTGTTCTCTACATTTCCAGTTTTATAATCAAATCCACCTTTAAGAGTTAACATCCATTTCCCTCCGTTAAAAGGAAGGTGTAAATCACCTAGCAACACCAAATTAGCATCGCCTATAATCCCTCCTTGATGTGATAGTTTTACATTATTGGCTCCAAAAAAAAGTTCTATGGGATACCCATTACTATCTGTTTGTGGTAAGCGTACCCGAGCAAAAACTGTTAATTCTGTATAATCTTTATTAAATGTAGCTTCTGTGATACCAATAGCATATTCTATATTTTCTCTTGTATGTTTAACCCCTACAGGAAGTTCTTGAATATCTTCGCTTGAAAAACTATCTACCCACGATTCATGCTCCTCAATAGCTTTAAATGAACCCGCAGCCAGATCTCTATTTTCTTTTACCACATTTGAAACTGGATATAATTTTTCCATAGCTTCCCAAGAAAATTCATGTTGAATATCCTTAAAACTGGTTGAAACCACATAGGAACTGTCCTTAGCAATTGTTATTTCTTTAGAGAAACCCAAAAAAGTGATCCCCAAAAGAATCAGAGTAACCCAAGTTCTTATTTTCATTTTCTAATATTTTAACAAAAAAATCTATTTGAAAACATAAAAAGGAGATAGATTACATCAACAAAAAGATATATGCATACAATTATTGTCGAAAATAGTAAAAAAAAACTGTTAAAAAAGGTTAAACGTAAGTTTTTTCGGATTATCCATAAATACGCGCATATAATGCGAATTATATTATTATTTGTAACTAATCCGTTTTTATTTTCAGACTAATTACCAATTACAATCCAAAATAAAAGATATAAATAGTTTATATTACGTTCAAGCCTTGTTAAAAAATAGAACCATAGCTAAAGCTATCCATCCATTTTCCACCTAGCTAAACCAAAAATAATTCCATTTTTAAACCGTCACTTGGAAGTGTATTTGGTAGTATACTTTCACAAGACAATGTTCTGTTTTGTTTTGTAGTAGTGCCACGGGGAACTATCGCCTTAATAAAAATTAAAAGAAGCCTCCTTCTAGAGACTTCTTTTATTACAATTTTTGAAATAATTTAATACCTCTTAAAAGCATTAGCCTCATCCCAAGAACATAAGGAAATTCTTGCGGTAAGAAAATTATTTATAGAAGAAGACTCTCCATAAACTACTTCATCAGCAAGACATTAAACAACTATTTACAACACAATAGCGTTAAAATTTATAATTTAACGACACGTTAAACATCGTCCCTAATTGACTAAAATGAAAACCATCATAAGTCATTTGAGAATAACGTTGATTAAACGTAATTAAATTAGATTGATTCTTTACCTGAGACGCGTCAGCTAAAAGAGCTTTCCCATCCGAATTTTCTGCTTTAAAGGACCATTCTGGAAGTACATTTAACAGATTATTTACATTTAAAGAAATCGTCATTTTTTCTGTGGCAGTATAAGTTACGCCAAGATCCGTAACAACTTTTGGTGTAAATTCAGTTCTTAGATCATTACTCATTCCTTGTTGCTTAAAGGTAGTTTTCCCGAAATAAGTATGATTTAACGAAAAACCAAATTTCCCCATATCATAGTTCGCACCTAAGATCCACTTTGTTTTGGGTCTAGAGGTAAAGAATAATGCTTCTTGGGTTGCATTTACAATAGATTGACCATTTGCAGTAACAAAACTCGGATTCTTGACAGCACCTTCACGTTTATTCTGTATGGTATAATTACCTGAAAGATTTATGCCTAATGTTCCCGAACCTAGGTGTATGTTTTTTTTACTTAACACCACATCAATTCCATCCGTCCTAGTGTCCAACGCATTGGCAAAAAAACTTATATCCGAAAGTCCTTCAAAAGCAGAAGTACTTGGAGGCGTAACCTCTGCTCCTAATACAATTCTATCTTTTACAGCAATATTATAATAATCTACCGTAAAACTCAGATTACCAGGAAGTTTTCCACCTAAACCAATGGTGAAATTATTAGATTTCTCTGCATCCAACTTTTCTAAGCCTAACAAAGCAGCTTCAGGAGAAATATTATTTACCAATCCCCCCACTTGAATTCCTTTGCCAGGAACAAAACTATATTGGGATTTTTGAGTATAAATCTGATGTAAGGTTGGGGCTCTAAACCCTGTAGAAATCGATGTTCTAACCGTAATATTTTTCGTAAATTTAAAACGAGAGCTCATTTTATAAACAAATGCACTTCCAAAATCGGAATAATCCTCTGCACGGACGGTACCACTAAGTAAAAAGGCATCACTTATATCGTAATCTAAACTAAAATACCCTCCTAAATTATACCGATTCCACTTTCCTGAGTTCTGAGGAGTATTCCCTGCGAATGAATCTGCACCACCCCCATCATAAGATGCTATGCTACCTTGGATAACCTCAAAAATTTCGGATCTAAATTCCATTCCAAAACCGATGCTAATTTTATCAGAC
The DNA here is from genome assembly GCA_965224465.1 of Flavobacteriaceae bacterium. Taxonomy (GTDB): domain Bacteria; phylum Bacteroidota; class Bacteroidia; order Flavobacteriales; family Flavobacteriaceae. The sequence goes on from OZ245049.1 coordinate 774,907, forward strand.
AGCACCTTATTTATATCCATATTCCCTACAGTGTGAGAGAAACTAGTACCTCCTGGATCAAAAGAAACAGGACTGTTTTCACGGTATAAAGAAACAGGTTCAAATTTATTTGTGCTCGGATTCCAAGAAGGCGTATAAACAAAATTTCTATTGTGAGAATCATTTACTTTATACAATTGACTATTACCTCCAATGGTAAAACTCAAATCTATATTCCAATCATTCTTAATTGTTTTAAAACCAACAGTACCATTATAATCGTTTAGATCTCCTTCAAAAGTAGGTACATATCCATCATATCCTCCCGCATTTGAAGGGTGTTTACCAGGAAAAAAATCGGCTAAATAAGGATAATCTGCCAAGGTTCTCCAATAAGGAGTTCTATAATTAGCAAAACTATTTACTTTTTTATAAACATACGCTGCATTGGCATACATTACGGTATGTTCGCTAAGATCAAATCCTGCATTGATAGAAAATCTTGCCGCAACCGTCTTAGGCGCTCCATTTATATTTCCTGCATCTGGATGGCGGGACAAAAACTCTTCAACAACTGCTATGTCAGCACCAAAATCTGCAGCTTCACCTGCAGCATCAACTTTACCTGGCCTGTTGGATTGGTTTACTTTAGAAAAATCGATGGTATAATTAACAAATCCTTTATCTTTTCCTATGGAAGAACCATCATTAACGGCGATACCAAACATTTCACCATCACCTTCACTCGTCAATCCAGTTCTCAATGTTATGGATCCCTTATCCACTTCATCTTTTAAAATAATATTCATTACACCTGCAATAGCATCCGAACCATATTGAGCAGAAGCACCGTCTCTTAATATTTCCACTCGTTTAATAGCATCCGTTGGAATTGCAGAAATATCTGCTCCTGTTTCTCCTCGGCCAGGAGATGTCTGTGTATACAATAACGAACTTAAATTTTTACGTTTTCCATTGATAAGAATCAATGTTCTACTAGGTCCCATATTTCTAATTTCGTAAGGGTCTAACAAAGATGTCGCATCGTTCACGGGGGTTTGCACCGTATTAAATGAAGGAATCTTATACTGTAGTGCCTTATCAAAAGTTACTTGACCGGTAGCCATCAACTCCTTGGCACCTACAACATCTACGGGTAAAGGAGTATCCGAATTGCTACGAGGAGCCGTTCTTGAGCCAACAATAATTACTTCATCTAAATTTGATGTATCAGATAAAACAACATGTAATACCTGAGGTTTATGGAGTCTTTTTATAAAGGTTCCATAACCAATAGAAGATACTGCAATAGTAACAGGGAATTTTTTTACGAGGAGAATAAATTTCCCGTCATCATCTGTAGAAACACCATTTCTTGTGCCTCTTTCAATAACAGATGCGTAAGGAACTGCATTGCCCTGATGGTCGACAACAGTACCTGTAATCTGTTGTGCATTGATACAAAAAGGAAAAATAAATAAAATAAAAAGGGAAAGTTTTTTTTGAAGTTTAACTTTTTTCATGTTTAATATTTTTAAGTTATTTCTTGCAATATTAACAATTTATTAACGTAAACCAAGCATAATTAAATATAATACAATAAAATCACCTAAACATCATCAATAACATATTGCAAAAATAAACACATAATCATAAAACAAAAGCGATTATTTTCTAAACAGGAATTTTAGGGATCCATCATAGTGATACCAATTATAAATTAAAATCCAAAATGACCGATATAAATAGTTTGTGCTGCGTTTTAGCGTTGTTGAAAAACAGAACGATAGCTAAGGCTATCCATCCATTTTTTGCTTAGCTAAAACAAAAAAAAAAATCCATTTCTAAACCGTCACTTGGAAATGTATTTGATATTAGATCTGAATAAAAAAAACCCGTGAATAAATTCACAGGTTTCTTTATAAAATATTTTATACGAAGAGATTAGCCCAATACTTCGGCAATTTTAGCACCAATTTTTGCTGGAGATTCTACTACGTAGATTCCGTTTTCAGCTAAGATTTTCATTTTAGCTTCTGCTGTATCGTCAGCTCCTCCAACAATTGCACCTGCATGTCCCATGGTACGACCAGCTGGAGCAGTTTGCCCTGCAATAAAACCGACTACTGGTTTGCGATTTCCGTCAGCTTTTACCCAACGGGCAGCTTCCGCTTCCAAATTCCCACCAATTTCACCAATCATTACAATGGCATCAGTTTCATCATCGTTCATTAAAAGCTCTACAGCTTCTTTTGTAGTGGTTCCAATAATTGGATCTCCACCAATACCTATGGCTGTTGTAATACCATAACCTTGTTTTACTACCTGATCAGCAGCTTCGTAGGTTAAAGTTCCTGATTTAGAAACAATTCCAACACGTCCTTTTTTAAAGATAAATCCTGGCATGATTCCAACTTTAGCCTCATCAGCAGTAATTACTCCTGGGCAGTTAGGACCAATCAAACGACAGTCTTTAGATTTAATATATTCTTTTACTTTTACCATATCCGCCACTGGGATTCCTTCGGTAATACAAATAATTACTTTAATTCCTGCCTCTGCTGCTTCCATAATTGCATCTGCGGCAAATGCAGGTGGTACAAATATAATACTTGTATCAGCTCCAGCCGTATCTACAGCTTCTTTCACAGTGTTAAATACAGGTTTGTCTAAGTGAGTTTGACCGCCTTTACCTGGGGTAACACCACCTACAACATTGGTTCCATACTCCATCATTTGACCCGCGTGAAACGTACCTTCTCCTCCAGTAAATCCTTGAACTATAACTTTTGAATTTTTATTAACTAAAACACTCATATGGTTTAAAATTTTTAATTATTTGCTCTTTCTTTTATTGAATACAAATGTAATTGATTAATTAAATTACGAAAACATTTTCTTACTTTTTTTCATTACTTAACATTCTTTTAATTTCTGCCATCTCTTTTAACTTTTCTCTAGACTCAGAAATGGGTGTTCCAAAATAGGTTTTACCTCCTTCAATAGATTTTGTGACACCCGATTGTCCTAAGACGATTGCCTTTTTTCCAATACAAATTCCGCTCGTAGTTCCAACCTGTCCCCATATTGTTACTTCATCTTCAATAACCACACAACCCGCAATTCCTGTTTGTGAAGCAATCAGACATTTTTCTCCAATAATGGTATCGTGACCAATTTGCACTTGATTGTCTATTTTTGTTCCTTTTTTAATGGTTGTAGCTCCAGTAACACCTCTATCTATAGTACACAAAGCACCTAAATCTACATTATCCTCTATAAGTACGGTCCCTCCAGAAATAAGTTTATCATATCCACTTGGACGATTTTTATAATAAAAAGCATCGGCTCCTATAGTAGTTCCTGCATGGATGGTTACATTGTTCCCTATAGTTGTTCCATCATAAATAACTACATTGGGATGGATGATACAATCAGTACCAATCACCACATTGTTACCTATAAACACATTTGGTTGAACAATGGTGTTTTTCCCAATTTTAGCAGAATTAGCCACGGCTTTATCTGCTTTTATAAATGGATTAAAATGTTTGGTAAGGGTATTAAAATCACGAAAAGGATCGTCAGAAATTAATAACGCTTTCCCTTTTGGGCAATCCACTTCTTTATTAATTAATACAATTGTAGCTGCAGACTTAAGAGCTTTATCGTAGTATTTTGGATGATCTACAAACACAATATCACCTGACGCTACTACGTGGATTTCGTTCATTCCCAAAACAGGAAAATTGGCGTCCCCTACATAGGTTGAACCAATAATCGCCGCAATTTCTTGCAGCGATTGGGCTTTATCAAACTTCATGAATTAAGCTTTTACTCTTTCTTGATACGTCCCTTTGGTCGTTTCAATTTTAATTTTATCTCCTTCGTTAATAAATAAAGGAACATTTACCTTTGCTCCAGTCTCTACAGTTGCAGGTTTGGTAGCATTTGTAGCCGTATTTCCTTTCACTCCAGGTTCTGCATGCGTCACTTCTAAAATAACACTCAACGGCATGTCTACAGACAATGGTGAATCATCTTCTGTATTTATAATTACAGTTACAATTTCACCTTCTTTTAACAAGTCAGCGCCGTCAATAATATTTTTTTGCAATGTTATTTGATTGTAATCAATCACATTCATAAAGTGCATAAGGTCACCTTCTGGATATAAAAATTGAAACTTATGAGTTTCTACTCTCACTTCATCAATTTTACGACCTGCAGGAAAAGTGTTGTCCAATACTTTTCCAGAGGTTACACTCTTTAATTTGGTACGTACAAACGCAGGACCTTTTCCTGGTTTAACGTGTAAAAATTCTATAACTTTAAAAATGTCGTTGTTATGTCTGATACATAAACCGTTTCTAATGTCTGATGTTGATGCCATAATTGTATGTTAATTGCCTGTATAACCTTTCATTATACCGCGTTGTGAATTTTTTATAAATAATATAATTTGATCTCTTTCTTTGGTTGCTTGCATTTCTGCTTCGATAATACCAAGTGCCTGAGTCGTGTTGTAATTTTTTTGATACAAGATTCTGAATACGTCTTGAATTTCGCGAATTTTTTCTTTATCAAAACCACGTCTACGCAATCCAATAGAATTAATTCCAATAAAGGATAATGGTTCTTTTCCTGCTTTTGTAAACGGTGGCACATCTTTGCGCACCAAGGATCCTCCAGAAACCATGGCATGATCTCCAATATGTATAAACTGATGCACAGCTACCAAACCACTCAAGATGGCATAATCACCTACCGTAACATGTCCTGCAACAATAGATCCATTTGCTAGTATACAATTATTCCCAATAACACAATCATGTGCAATATGAGAAGTAGCCATAATCAAACAATTATCTCCAATCTTGGTATAACCTAGCGCTTTTGTTCCACGATTTACCGTTACACATTCACGAATGGTGGTATTGTTTCCAATAATCACCTCAGAATCTTCTCCTTCAAACTTTAAATCTTGAGGAATGGCAGAAATCACTGCTCCTGGGAAAATTCTACAATTTTCACCAATACGTGCTCCTTCCATTATAGTAACATTAGAACCAATCCAAGTTCCTGAACCAATTTTTACATTATTGTGAATGGTTGTAAAAGGTTCTATCACAACATTGGTTGCTATTTTTGCTCCTGGATGAACATATGCAAGTGGTTGATTCATATTTATTTAGGTTTTTTAGCTATTTGTGCCATTAACTGTGCTTCTACTACTATTTTCCCGTTTGCATATCCGTATGCTTGCATATGACATATCCCACGACGAATAGGACTCATTAATTCTGCCCTAAAGATCAAGGTATCTCCTGGCAATACTTTTTGTTTGAATTTTACATTGTCCATTTTCATAAAATAGGTCAAGTAATTTTCTGGATCCGGTACTGTATTTAAGACCAATACTCCTCCACACTGAGCCATTGCTTCTACTTGTAACACTCCTGGCATTACAGGTGCTCCAGGAAAATGCCCCACAAAGAAATTCTCGTTCATGGTTACATTTTTCATCCCAACAACATGTGTATCAGAAAGCTCTAAAATACGATCGATTAACAAAAACGGAGGTCTGTGTGGCAATACTTCCATAATTTGATAAATATCCATTAACGGTGGTAAAGACAAATCGTATACAGGTACTTTATTTCTTTTTTCTTGTTTGATTATCTTTGCCAATTTCTTCGCAAAAACAGTATTGATTAAATGTCCAGGCTTGTTTGCTATTACTTTCCCCTTGATACGCGTCCCAACCAATGCTAAATCTCCAATTACATCTAACAATTTATGACGTGCTGCTTCATTTGCCCAACGCAAAGTTAGGTTATCTAAAATCCCATTAGGATTTACCGTTAACTTTTCTTTATTAAAAGCTTTTAGTAGCTTCTTCATTGTTCCTTCAGAAATCGGCTGATCTACATACACAATAGCATTGTTTAGATCTCCTCCTTTAATAAGGTTGTTATCTAATAATGTTTCCAACTCGTGTAAAAAACTAAACGTTCTCGCATCCGCTATTTCCTCCTTAAATTCTGACAAAGAATTCATGGTCATATTTTGAGTTCCAAGTATTTTAGTCCCAAAATCAACCATAGAAGTAATTGAATACTCATCTGCAGGCATTAAAATAATTTCACTCCCTGTTTTTTCGTCTCTGTGTGTAATAACCTCGGTTACAACATACTCTTCACGAATAGCATCTTGATCTACCAAGCCCGCTTTAGATAAAGCTTGCATAAACTCTTTAGAAGAACCGTCCATAATTGGAGGTTCAGGAGAGTTCATTTCTATTAAAATATTATCTATATCACAGGCAACTACTGCTGCCAATACATGCTCCGAAGTATGTATTGCAACACCATTTTTCTCTAGTGTTGTTCCCCTTTGTGTACTCGTCACAAATTCAGCTTTAGCTTCAATTACTGGGTGACCTTCTAAATCAAGTCTTGCAAAAGCATATCCAGCATTTACTGGAGCCGGTTTAAATGTCATGGTTACTTTTTTACCCGTATGCAATCCTACACCAGATAAAGTAACTTCATTTTTAATCGTTTTTTGTTTTAAACTCATTTAGTTTTCCTTTAAAGCTTTAATCTCTTTTTCTAATTGACTGACCTTCTTTACCAATGCGGGTAAATTTTTAAAATGAACATATGATTTACTAAAATCTCCATATTTAAAAGCTGGAGTTCCTTGTACTACAGATTTGTTTTTTAAACTTTTACCTACACCTGATTTTGCTTGTATATGCACATTATCACCAATGGTAATATGACCTACAATACCAACCTGACCACCAATCATACAATTTTTACCTATTTTTGTTGAACCCGCAATTCCTGTCAACGCAGCAATTACAGTATTCATTCCCACCTCTACATTGTGAGCAATCTGAATTTGATTGTCTAGTTTTACCCCTTTTCTGATAATAGTAGAACCAAGTGTAGCTCTATCTATTGTAGTACCAGCTCCTATTTCTACATCGTCCTCTATAACAACATTCCCAATTTGGGGTACCTTGCTATACACACCTTTATCATCTGGAGCAAAACCAAATCCATCAGCGCCTAACACGGTATTAGAATGAATAATACAATTCGATCCTATGACGCTTTCAGAACAAATCTGACATCCAGAAAAAATAGTACTACCATTCGCTATCGTAACATTATCTCCAATAAACGCATTTGGATAAATTTTTACATTGTCTCCAATCTTTACATTGTCTCCTAAGTACACAAAGGCTCCAATATAACAATTGGCTCCAACAGTTGCTGTTTCACTTATAAAGTTAGGTTTTTCAATCCCTATTTTTTGCCCACGAACTTCATCGTAAAACTTTAATAATTTAGAAAAGGCTTTATAAGCATCTTCTACTTTTATTAGAGTAGTTTCAATAGGACGATCTGGTACAAAATCTTTACTTACAATTGCTATTGTTGCATTTGTTTCGTAAATATAGGGCGTATATTTAGGATTGGACAAAAAGGTTAACGTGCCTTCTACTCCTTCTTCTATTTTAGCGAGATTTGAAACTTCGGCATTCGGATCACCAATAATTTCACCTTCTAAAATTTCTGCTATTTGACTTGCTGTAAATTTCATTGTCAGCAAAAATATAAAAAATAATTGACACAAACCTATTTCTTAGGTACACAGAGAAAGTACTTAATTACAGGTTTTGATAAAGCGTGAATATTTAAATGATCAGAAGCAGCTACAACATCCAATATATTTCCGTTTTTATAAAGTATATGTATCGGATCTACATCGATGCTATACGCTTGATTTTGAATAGTTCCACTAAACACATAATAGTCTATTTCTGATTTCAATGCAGGATGCTCCTTAATAAAATCTCTTTTTATTGCTGTAATTTCACCTTCTGAAAACGGCTTTTTTTGTACAATAACTTTTGGTAATTTTCTATTAATAATTGCCGATGATAGGTAAGCTAACGCTGTATCTTCATGGTCACTCCACTCTTTTATCGCACTTAACACATCATAATCGTCTAATTTAGAAAAAAGATCTAATACCTCAAGGTTAAAATTATGAAGGTCTATTTCTGATTTTAAAAAAAACGAAAAAGTCTTGTTTGCAGGTACATACACCCCGCTTGCTACTAGTTCCTTTGCACGTTTTAGTACTTTTTTCAAAATACGTTCCGCTACCACTCCTGTTTTATGCAAATAAACCTGCCAATACATTAACCTACGTGCAACAATAAACTTTTCTATAGAGTAAATTCCTTTTTCCTCCATGACTAATTCATCATCTTTAACGTGCAACATCGCAATTAAACGATCCGAATTTATATTCCCCTCAGAAACCCCTGTATAAAAACTATCTCTTTTTAAATAATCCATCCTATCTATATCTAACTGACTAGATACCAGTTGTAATAAAAAATTTCGTGGGTATTCTCCTTTAAATATAGAAATAGCCAACGATAACTTCCCTTCAAACGTTACATTTAATGCTTCCATAAACTTCAAGGACAATTCCTCGTGATGAATCCCTTGTATAATACTTTGTTCCAAAGCATGAGAAAATGCACCATGGCCTATATCGTGAAGTAAAATAGCAATCAATACTCCTTGCGCCTCTTCTGAAGATATCTCAACGCCTTTGAAACGGAGAACATGAATTGCTTTTTGCATCAGATGCATACAGCCTAAAGCATGTTGAAAACGCGTATGATGCGCCCCTGGGTAAACCAAATAAGAAAGTCCCATTTGAGAGATCCTTCTTAATCGCTGAAAATAAGGATGTTCGATCAAATCAAAAATTAAGGCATTCGGAATCGTAATAAAACCGTAAATTGGGTCGTTAAGTATTTTTAACTTGTTGGTAGCATGACTAGTCAAGGAGAATATATTTAAAATTAAACTACAAAGATAGTAATATGAGCGAGATACACATTTTATGGGTGGATGATGAAATAGATTTATTAAAACCACATATCCTGTTTTTAGAAAAAAAAGGCTACACCGTGAGTAAATGCACCAATGGAGCTGATGCCATCGACATGATTGATGACATCTCTTACGATATCATTTTTCTAGATGAAAACATGCCAGGTCTAAGTGGTTTAGATACTTTAATGGAAATTAAAGCCAAGCAAAATCAATTACCTGTGGTGATGATTACCAAAAACGAAGAAGAATATATAATGGAAGATGCCATTGGTAATAAAATTGCAGATTACCTAATTAAGCCCGTAAATCCGAACCAAATATTATTAAGTTTAAAAAAGATACTAGATCATTCTCGATTAATTTCTGAAAAAACAACTTCTAATTACCAACAAGAATTCAGGAAAATTTCCATGGATTTAATGATGGTTAATAGCTACGATGAGTGGGTAGCTTTGTATAAAAAATTAGTTTTCTGGGAAATTGAATTAGAGCATATTAACGACACTGGAATGTCAGAAATATTGCAAAGTCAAAAGAAAGAAGCCAATAATTTATTTTTTAAATTCGTCAAAAAAAACTACCACAGTTGGGTAAATAATAATGACGGTCCTTTACTTTCGAATCAATTATTTAAAGCAAAAGTACTTCCCGAATTAAGTAAAGAGCAAGGAACATTGTTAGTTGTAGTTGATAATTTACGGTATGATCAATTTGTGATTTTAGAAAAATCGATCAACAAACATTATAAAAAACAAGAAGAATCTTCCTATTTAAGTATCCTCCCTACTGCCACACAATATGCTCGAAATGCCATATTTTCTGGTCTCACTCCCTTAGAGATGGAAAAACAACATCCAGAATACTGGAAAAATGATACCGAAGAAGGTGGGAAGAACTTATTTGAAAAAGAATTCTTAGAAGCACAAATGAAAAGACTTCAAGCAGATTTTACTTGGGATTACTTTAAAATAACAAACTTAAGAGTAGGAAAACAGTTGGTCACAAACTTTAATGCTGCAAAAAATGTAGATCTCACCGTTATTGTTTATAATTTTGTAGATATGCTTTCGCATTCAAAAACAGACATGGAAGTAATTAAGGAATTAGCAGGGAGTGATAAAGCATATCGATCTTTAACAAATAGTTGGTTTAAAAACTCGCCTTTATTAGAAATAATAAAAAAAGCACAAACCCTAGGACTGAAATTAATTTTAACCACCGATCATGGAACAATCAATGTAACCACCCCTACAAAGGTTATAGGTGATAAAAATATCAGCGCTAATTTACGTTACAAAACTGGTCGTAGCCTGAGTTTCAATAAAAAAGAAGTTTTTGAAATGTCGTCTCCAAAAGATTTTTTCCTCCCAGAAATCAACATTAATAGTTCTTTTATATTCGCAAAAGAAGATTATTTTTTCGCCTACCCAAACAATTTTAATCATTATGTAAAATATTATAAAAACTCTTATCAACACGGAGGAATATCCCTTGAAGAAATGATTATTCCATGCGCAGTTTATAGTCCAAAATAACTTATTTTTGCCTAAAACAGATGACATGAAACTGACTTATGGATTACAAGACATCCCACAAGTAGCACGTACAATATTAGAGAATATTAAAAGTAAAAACCTATTGTTCTACGGTGAAATGGGGATGGGAAAAACCACTTTAATTAAGGAGATAATAAAGCAGCTAAACGTATTAGAAACAGTAAGTTCCCCAACGTATTCTATCGTAAATGAATACAGAACTACGCATGGAGAAACCGTGTATCATTTTGATTTTTATCGCATTAATTCTGATGAAGAAGCCATGGATTTTGGAATAGAAGATTATTTCCACCAAGAGACTTGGTGTTTAATGGAATGGCCCAATAAAGTAGAAAATTTACTACCTTTAGACGCTGTTCAACTTTATCTAACAGCAGAAAACGATTCAGAAAGAACATTAGAAATTAGATAACAATGAGTGTAAAGCCATCTTTTCCATTTAGTAAACAAGAACTTATCCCACAGGAAGAAATGCTTGAAGTGGAAAAACGTAAAGGAAAATTTGTAATTGGCATCCCCAAAGAAGTCCATTTTCAAGAAAAGAGAGTATGCCTTACTCCTGATGCTGTAGGTGCTTTAGTAGCGCAAGGACATCGATTTGTTATTGAATCGGGAGCAGGTGAAGGAGCAGACTATACGGATTCCGAATACTCGGAAGCTGGAGCTAAAATTTCTTACAGCGTTAAAGAAGCATTCGAATGTCAACTTATATTAAAAGTAGAACCTCCTACTTTAGATGAAATTACATATATAAACCCACAAAGTATTTTGTTTTCTGCCTTACAATTAAAGACACAACACAAATCATATTTTCAAGCTTTGGCAAAAAAGAGAATTACTGCCGTTGGTTTTGATTTTATTCGCGACAAACACGGTGTGTACACTGTGGTAAAATGCATGAGTGAAATTGCGGGGCAAGCATCTGTTTTAATTGCTTCAGAATTATTGAGCACTGCAAATAACGGCAACGGTTTATTATTAGGAAATATAAATGGTGTACCACCTACCGAAATTGTAATCATAGGAGCTGGAACTGTCGGTGAATTTGCAGCAAGGTCTGCTATTGGCTTAGGAGCAAATGTAAAAGTTTTTGACAACTCCCTAACCAAACTACGCAGTTTACAAGAACGTCTAGGACAACGTATCTATACTTCTACCATACAACCAAAAACATTACAAAAAGCATTGATGCGATGTGACGTAGCCATTGGAGCAGTGAGAGGAAAATCCCGTTCTCCTATTTTTGTTACAGAAAACATGGTATCACTTATGAAAGATGGCGCCGTAATTGTTGATGTAAGTATAGACCGTGGAGGTTGTTTTGAGACATCTGAAGTCACCAATCATAAAAACCCCACCATTAAAAAACATGGTGTCATCCATTATGGCGTTCCTAACATACCTTCCAGATACTCTAGAACCGCCTCAATATCACTAAGTAACACTTTTACTCCCTACTTATTACAAATAGCAGAAGAAGGCGGATTTGAAAATGCTGCTAGATATGATAAGAGTTTGCAAAAAGGGATGTACTTTTACCACGGAATACTAATCAATAAAAGCGTTGCTGATTGGTTTAGTCTTCCATTTAGAGATATTAATTTACTGTTTTTATAAATGAAGTTTTCACAACGTTTTTTCTATTATGCCATTGGGCTATCCCTTGGCTGTGTATTTGTATATTTTATTAGTACAAAAAAAGACACACAATCCTTTGATTATTTACCAAATGCTCGTGTTCTTAAAAACATACGACTTAAAAAAAATAACTATAGCCCAGAAGCACTTAAGGATATGGTAAATCTTAAACTAGACACCACCGATATTCATCTTTTTTTAGAAGAGGGGTCTGTAGATTTTAAACATAGCAACATTAAAGTAGATAGTTGTAAATCATATCAAATTGATGCTTTAATAAACGAGCAAGAAATGACTTTACATGTCTTAAATTGCAAAAACACAACCCAAATTCAAAAAATAGAGCTACAGCAAGATTAATCTTGCTGTTCCAAATAATAACGCTCTTTAATTTTTTTAATGCTTTTAATGCTTTTTTCTAGCCATTCTAAGTATTTTTGGTCTTGTAAACGATCCTCTAATCTCCATGCTACATCCGTAGCTCTTAACCTAGCAGTTACATCGTTCAAAATAATAGCTGCAGCCACAGAGATATTCAAACTCTCGGTAAAGCCTACCATCGGAATTTTTAAGCTCACATCTGCCGCGTCCAAAACATCTTTAGATAAACCTTCCTTTTCTACACCAAAAAAGAATGCAGATTTTTTAGTAACATCAAAATCTGGCAATAAACAAGACTCATTATGCGGTGAAGTTGCCACAATTTGATACCCATCTTCTCTCAGTTTTTTTATAGATGCGATGGTATTATTAGTGTCATACTCATTATAATACGTAAAATCCATCCATTTTTGAGCACCTTTAGCCACCTGATTTGTTGCTTTGAACCTATATTTACTTTCGATAACATGAATATCTTGTACTCCAAATATATCACAAGATCTCACCACTGCACTTGCATTATGAGCTTGATAAATATCCTCGATAGCTACGGTAAAATGTTGGGTTCTATTTCTTAAAACTTCTTTGAATAATTCTTGACGTCTTTGCGAAACAATCGTTTCTAAAAACGCAACATATTTATGATCTATCATTATTGATTTAAAATTTGATCCGTATGAAACTTTGTTTTTACTTTTGTAATAATATCGGTGATAATCCCCTTTTCATCTATTACAAAAGTAACACGGTGGATTCCTTCATATTCACGTCCCATAAATTTTTTAGGTCCCCAAACGCCAAAAGCATTAATAAGTACTTTTTCTTCATCTGCTATTAATGGATAAGGCAATTGATTTTTTACTTTAAAATTTTGTTGCCTTTTAGCACTGTCAGCACTTACTCCAATAATTTCATAGCCTTTACTCACAAACATCTCGTAGTTATCCCTAAGGTTACAGGCTTCTGTAGTACAGCCAGGCGTGCTAGCTTTTGGGTAAAAAAACACCACTAATTTTTTACCTTTAAACGAGTCCAAACTCCATGTTTTTCCTTGTTCATCCAACCCTGAGAAAGAGGGCGCTTTATCTCCTTTTTTTAATGTCAACATAATGTGTATTTTTGAGCTGATAAAAGTAGTTAAAAATGACCAAACAAGAAAAAGTTCAATTTGTAATTGACACCTTAGAAAAATTATATCCAGAAACACCTATTCCATTAGATCATACAGATCCATACACCTTACTTATTTCTGTGTTATTATCTGCTCAAAGCACTGATGCTCGTGTAAATACCATTACGCCCCTGCTCTTTGCAAAAGCAAACACCCCTTATGAAATGATCAAACTATCTGTAGAAGAAATTAAAGAAATCATACGACCTGTAGGTTTATCTCCCATGAAATCGAAAGGAATTTATGGCTTATCGCACATCCTAATAGACAAACACAACGGTAAAGTTCCTCAAAACATGGAATATTTAGAAGAATTACCTGCCGTTGGGCATAAGACAGCAAGTGTAGTAATGAGCCAAGCTTTTAACATCCCTTCATTTCCTGTAGATACGCACATCCATAGATTGATGTATCGATGGAACTTAAGCAATGGGAAAAATGTGGTGCAAACCGAAAAAGACGCCAAAAGATTATTTCCAAAAGAATTGTGGAACAAGTTACACCTTCAAATTATTTTTTACGGACGTCAATATTCCCCTGCTAGAGGATGGAAAACTGAAAACGATGTGATTCAGGCTACTATTGGACGGAAAAAATTGTAAATGAATTTGAAATCTAAATTTTGAGGTATAAGAGCTTAGTTTTAAGACAGGATACTATACCAATTAAAATCCAAAATAACCGATATAAATAGTTTATTTTATGTGCTAACGTTGTTGAAAAATAGAACGATAGCTAAGGCTATCCTTCCATTTTCCGCCTTGCTATAATACCAATTAAAATCCATTTCTAAACCGTCACTTGGAAATGTAGTTGGTATTACTGATAAAAAAAAGACTCTCAACTTTTTGAAACAGGACTTTTGGCATGAACACATATCAAAACATACTGTTTGAGGAATCCGTTCTAATTGCAAAATCAAAGACGCGTATTTCCTCTTAATAAATCAACAAAAAAAAACTCAGCTTGGTTACAGCTGAGTTTTCAGAACATTAATTCAAACTTAATTCAATGTAGTCGTTTTTGTTGGTTTTAACAACCCTAAGCTGTTTAGAGTAACTAAGCAGATATTGAATTATTTCTTTATTTGGTAACTTCGCAACAAGCGAAGGTTTTTTAGTGTAAATTTTCATCATATACCGTAAATTTTAAATAGCTTACATATACAACGATTATACTCTTAACTTATTGTTAGTTTACTAAAATTAAGTTATGTACCTCGATTAATTTTCTTAAGTTAATCAATGCGTAACGCATCCTTCCTAGTGCAGTATTAATACTAACATTTGTACATTCAGATATTTCTTTAAAACTCATATCTTTGTACATTCTCATAATAAGTACTTCTTTTTGATCATTCGGAAGCTCTTCTACAAGCCCTCTTAAATCATCAGAAATTTGTTCTTTAATCATTTGTTTTTCAACATTCAGTACATCATCACTAATTACAGAAAATATATCAAATTCATCCGTATTTTGAAATGTAGGCATGCGGTTTGATTTTCTAAAATGATCAATAATTAAATTATGAGAAATTCTCATAATCCAAGGTAAAAACTTACCTTCTTCATTGTATGCTCCTCTTTTTAAGGTCTTAATAACCTTAATAAAAGTATCTTGGAAAATATCGTTTGCTATTTCTTTGTCAAAAACTTTGGACATAACAAAACTAAACACACGTTGTTGGTGTCTTGCTATTAATATCTCTAATGATTTTTCGTTTCCGTCTATGTACTCCTTTACTAAAACGGCATCTGTAGTTTTAATATTTCTCATATCGTTATTCACATTTTAGGGGTTAGTGAAAATTATGTAAATTATAAATAAAAGTAATATTGTTTTATAAGCATGTGTTTTTGATACTGCAAATATGCGTTTTATTTATTTATAAAGCAAATTAATTGATAAATAAACGATTAAGAGTTAAATCCATATCGTTATTACATTAAATTAACAACAATACATAGAGAACCAATTCAAAAAATTATCTTTGCCTTTATTAGAAGAAATAACATGTACAATAATATAAATACACTGAGTCCAAAAGAGTTTATCATTATAAAAGGCGCAAAGCTTCATAATTTAAAAAATATAGATGTTGTTATTCCACGAAATAAATTAGTGGTTATTACAGGACTGTCTGGATCTGGAAAGTCCAGCCTTGCTTTTGACACGCTCTACGCCGAAGGACAACGTAGATATGTAGAAAGTTTGTCTTCGTACGCACGTCAGTTTTTAGGAAGGCTCTCCAAACCAAAAGTAGATTTTATTAAGGGCATCTCCCCTGCTATTGCTATTGAACAAAAAGTAAATAGTACCAACCCTAGATCTACCGTAGGTACTTCTACCGAAATTTATGATTACTTAAAATTACTATTTGCACGTATTGGAAGAACCTATTCTCCCATTTCTGGCGAGGAAGTAAAAAAACATACGGTAGCTGATGTTATCTCTAAAATAAAAACAATTCCAGAAGGTTCAAAACTACTATTACTTGCACCTGTACATATTAGTGAAGAAAGAAATGTATTTCAAACACTAAAATTATTAGCACAACAAGGCTATGCAAGAATCAAATACAAAGGAGAAATACTGCGTATCGAATCCATAGAGGAAGAAATAGATCGTAATTTTGACCTTGTTATTGACCGTATTATTGTAAAAAATGATGAAGATTTTTTCAATCGATTGTCGGACGCCATACAAATTGCATTTTTCGAAGGAAAGGGAGCGTGTATTATTGAGAACATTGCCACTAAAGATCAATTTAAGTTTAATAATAAATTTGAATTAGATGGAAAACAATTTTTAGAACTCAACACTCATTTGTTTAGTTTCAATAACCCTTATGGAGCTTGTCCTTCCTGTGAAGGCTATGGAAATATAATGGGAATAGATCAAGAATTGGTCATCCCAAACACTTCACTTTCTATTTATGAAAATGCTATTTTACCCTGGAAATCAGATTCTTTCGTATCCTACAGAGAGCCTTTAATTCACAATGCCTACAAATACGACCTCCCCATTCACAAACCGTGGTTTGAATTAACTGATGTTCAGAAAAAATTGGTATGGGACGGAAACGAAAGCTTTGAAGGCCTCCACTCTTTTTTCAAACATTTAGAAGAGAAAAGCTACAAAATCCAATATCGAGTAATGCTTTCTCGTTACCGAGGAAAAACAAAATGTACGAGCTGCCATGGAAAAAGATTGAGAGAAGAAACTTCTTTTGTTAAAGTAGCAGGTAAAAGCATCAATGACTTGGTGGATTTACCAATAGATGAACTCATGGTGTTTTTTAACACTATAGAATTGTCAAAAAACGATCGAGAGATAGCAAAACGGTTGTTGGTAGAAATCAATAATCGCATTCAGTTTTTACTCGATGTAGGACTTAGTTATTTAAGTCTAAACAGAACCTCAAACACCTTGTCTGGAGGAGAAAGTCAACGGATAAACATAGCTACTTCTATAGGCAGTAGCTTGGTTGGATCCATGTATATTTTGGATGAACCAAGCATTGGACTACACCCAAAAGACAGTGAACGCCTGATCAAAGTATTGTTAAAATTACGCGACTTAGGAAATACTGTAATCGTTGTAGAACACGATGAAGATATTATGAGGGCGGCAGATGAAATCATAGATATTGGTCCAGAAGCAGGTACTTTTGGAGGAGAAGTTGTAGCTCATGGTGATTTTAATGCAATTTTAGCCTCTAATTCCTTGACTGCTCAGTATTTAAATGAGACACTCAAAATTGAAGTTCCGAAAAAACGAAGAACCTCCAAAAAATACATTCGCATTGAAGGCGCCAGAGAACATAATTTACAGAATATAAATGTTACATTTCCTCTTGAATCCCTGACTGTAATTACAGGAGTATCTGGAAGTGGAAAAAGCACATTGGTAAAAAAGATTTTATACCCAGCCCTGCAAAAAATACTTGTTGGTTATGGCGAGAAACAAGGGCAATTTTCTGCGATTACAGGAGATTTTAAAAGCTTAGAACATGTAGAATTTATCACTCAAAATCCTATTGGTAGATCCTCTAGATCCAATCCGGTAACTTACATTAAAGCCTATGATGACATCCGTGCGTTGTTTGCCGCTGAAAAGCTATCTAGCATTCGAAATTACAAAGCCAAACACTTCTCTTTTAATGTGGAAGGTGGCCGTTGTGAAATGTGTAAAGGAGAAGGTGTGGTTACTGTTGAAATGCAATTTATGGCAGACGTACACCTAGAGTGCGAAACATGTAAAGGAAAACGATTTAAAAAAGAAGTCCTAGAAGTTAAGTTTTATGAAAAATCTATCAACGACATCCTAAACCTTTCTATTGACAATGCCATTTCGTTTTTTGAATGTCATAACGAACTTAAAATAAAACGAAAACTACAACCCTTACAAGATGTAGGACTTGGATATGTTCAATTAGGGCAATCTTCCTCTACGCTTTCTGGAGGAGAAGCACAACGCATTAAACTCGCTTCGTTTTTAGTCAAAGGAACCAGACAGAGTAAATCTTTGTTTATATTTGATGAACCCACCACTGGACTTCATTTTCACGACATTAAAAAATTAATGGATTCTTTTAATTCTTTGATACATAACGGACATTCTATTATCGTAATTGAACATAATATAGAGATGATAAAATGTGCCGATTACATCATAGATTTAGGACCAGAAGGAGGTAAAAAAGGAGGGACACTTATCTTTGAAGGCACCCCAGAAAAACTACTTTTAAATACACAATCGCATACCGCCAAATATCTAAAAGGAAAAATATAATGACTGGTGACTGGAAATTCTAACTATTTTATGCAATGTGAAAGTTAAAAAACTATTCCTCGTCCAAAAACTCCTGAAATCTTGTAAAAAACAAACTCGCATGATAACCATCTATCAGGGCATGGTTAACATCCAAGGAAACCGTCATACTATAACGTTCTTTATTTTTAGTGATCTTACTATACGCTAACTTTGGCACCGTTTCCATTTCTTTGCCTAATACAGGTTCTTTATGCCCTGTAAAATTCACCCAAGGAATGGCTGAGCAGTACACGCAATCCAAGGTGTTTACTGGGGGGAATAAATTCGTGGAATTATGAACCCGTTCTTTTTCTGCATCAATATTTTTTTTAAAAACATCAAAATCTAAGTCATAATTAACAAAAGAAAACCCAAAAGTTTTATTCGCTCTTAAGATAGTTGTTGAGGCATTGATGGTTTCAAATACATGTACCTGCCCATCAATTACTCGATATTTAAAATTCTCAATACTATTGATGGCTTTCATACAGGCGTGTAGATATAACGCAAACACAGACGCTCCTTCTCTTTTTGCTTTTAACACAACTGCTGTAACATCTACAGCGGCAGTTAACCCAAAATAAGGATCAGAAAAACCAGAAAAAAACTCAAATATTTCTTTGCGTTCCCAGGTCGGAATATCTATTATTTTTATCATTATAAATAAGGTAAAATATCTTTCAGCGTAGTTACGGTTCTATAGTCTGCATTATTTTGCTCTTCCATGGTTACCTCTTCATGTATCCACGTTGTGTGATACGGAACATGAATGGCAGATGCACCAATGCTAAGTAATGGTAAAATATCCGACTTCAGAGAATTTCCAACCATTAAAAGTTCGGCA
The DNA here is from genome assembly GCA_965224465.1 of Flavobacteriaceae bacterium. Lineage (GTDB taxonomy): Bacteria > Bacteroidota > Bacteroidia > Flavobacteriales > Flavobacteriaceae. Next base: position 794,224 of record OZ245049.1, read on the forward strand.
GGTATAATGTCCAAATGTTTTAAGATACACTTGTAATCCATTTCTTTTTTCTCACTCACCACTTCTATATGGTGAAAATACTTCACCAATTTTGATTTTTTTAATTTACGTTCCTGATCTACTAAATCGCCTTTAGTTACTACTATTAATTTGTATTTTAATGATAGCTTTTGGAGTACCATTTCAACATCGTCTAACAGCTCTATTGGTTGGTTCAGCATCTTTTTTCCGAAATTCAAAATACGCTCAATATCCTTCCCAGTCAACGTATAATTAGATAACTCCAAGCCACACTCAATCATAGATAAGACAAACCCTTTAATTCCGTAGCCATACAAACTTAAATTTGAAATTTCTTTTTTAAAAAGTTCTTGATCTATTTTATACTTGGTTTCAAAACCGCTCAATAATGCAGCGAATTCTCCTTCTGTTTTTCTAAAATACGGTTCGTTTACCCATAAAGTATCATCCGCATCAAAAGCAATAACTTTTATATTTGTATACATAGACAGTCCTGTTTTTTTCACAAATATAAGTCAATAACCTCGGACCAAGCCCACGAGGCATGAAAAAAAAAAAACCTTAATCATTTCGATGCAAGCATCGGGGAATTAAACCCACTGGTGGGATTAAATGAATGATAGCATTGTGCATTGAACCCCGTCTAATTGCTACGTAATTATGATACCAATCACAATCCAAAACGACAGATATAAATAGTTTATGTTACGTTCTAGCGTTGTTAAAATTAGAACGACAGCTAAGGAAATCCTTACATTTTTCGCCTAACTAAAACAAAAAACAATTCCATTTCTAAACCGTCACTTGAAATGTATTTGGTACAAGTAGTGGGATCGCTGAATTTTAACTGCGGGAATTTTAGACATAAGACGGGCAATACTATGGGCTATCCGTTGTGATACCTGCATACAAATTATTCACAAAAAATCCCGCTTAAAAAGCGGGATTCAATACTCTATATTTTAAATAAACTATGCGTTTACTACTTTCTCCATTTTAAACAATGGGAGATCGCTCATTAAATCATGTACTTTATCTCCTACAGCTTCTAATATTGCTTCATCTTCAAAGTTTGTCAAAACTTCGTCCATCAAAGCAACAATAGTATCCATTTCAGATTCTACCATACCACGTGTCGTAACCGCTGCGGTTCCAACTCTAATTCCAGAGGTGATAAAAGGAGATTTATCATCAAAAGGAACCATGTTTTTATTTACCGTAATTTCTGCTTTTACTAAGGCGTTTTCTGCTTCTTTACCAGAAATATTTTTATTCCTAAGGTCTATTAACATACAGTGATTGTCTGTTCCACCAGAAATAATTTTATAGCCTCTTTTTACGAATGCTGCTGCCATGGCTGCTGCATTTTTCTTAACTTGAATCTGATAATGTACAAATTCTTCTGTCAATGCCTCTCCAAATGCAACTGCTTTTGCCGCAATTATATGCTCTAAAGGTCCGCCTTGCGTCCCTGGGAATACAGCAGAGTTCAAAATAGCAGACATTTTACGTAATTTCCCGCTTTTTAAGGTAATCCCAAATGGGTTTTCAAAATCTTTCCCCATCATTATCATTCCACCTCTAGGTCCACGTAAGGTTTTATGCGTTGTGGTAGTTACAATGTGACAATGTGGCAATGGGTCGTTTAATATTCCTGTAGCAATTAAGCCTGCAGGATGTGCAATATCAGCCATTAAAATAGCACCTACACTATCCGCAATTACACGAAAACGTTTAAAATCTAAATCTCTAGAAAAAGCAGAAGCACCCGCAATAATTAATTTAGGCTGTTCTTTAGTTGCTGTTTCTTGAATTTTATCATAATCTAATAAGCCTGTAGCTTCTTCTACACCATAAAATGATGTTTTGTATAATTTACCAGAAAAATTCACGGGAGAACCATGCGTTAAATGTCCACCATGTGATAAATCAAACCCTAATATTTTATCTCCAGGAGATAAACAAGCAAGATAAACAGCTGCATTTGCTTGTGAACCAGAATGTGGTTGCACGTTTACATACGCTGCTCCGAACAATTGTTTTGCACGGTCTATGGCTATTTGTTCTACTATATCTACTACTTCACAACCCCCGTAATACCTTTTATTTGGATAGCCTTCAGCATATTTATTTGTCAATACTGATCCCATAGCTTCCATCACTTCGTCACTTACAAAATTTTCTGAAGCGATTAACTCAATTCCATTAATTTGTCGATTTTTTTCATCCTGAATTAAATCGAATATGATTTGGTCACGTTGCATTTATTTAAATAATTTTAGATTAAAAATATAAAGCAAATGTATACTTTTTTTACTTCTTTCAAGAAGTAAATTATATATTTGATAACAAATATTTTCAACCATAAATAAATAATCTTTACTTCATTTTTTTTTAATTATATTTGAAATCGAACCTGTACTAATTTTAATCAAACTAACAACTTACCTATGCAAATAACCGCAAACAATCCAGCTAAAAAATCTTGGCTACCCGTAGAAAAGCAAAGTGATTTCCCTATTCAAAACATCCCATTCGGTGTTTTTATTACTAAAGATGACCTTGTAACCATAGGCACACGAATTGGAGAATATGCCATAGACCTTGCTGCCATGCATCAATTGGGGTATTTTGAAGGTATAGAATTAACAGATGATATTTTTTTACAAGACACTCTGAACGATTTTATTTCACATGGAAAAAAATGCTGGAGACAAGTTAGAAATCGCATTTCGGACATTTTTGATATAGAAAATACTGGATTACAAAACAGGAGTAAACACAAAGAGATCATTATTTTTGATGTAAATAAAATAGAAGTACTGCTCCCTGTAACTATAGGTGATTATACCGATTTTTATTCCAGTCGAGACCATGCTACCAATGTAGGGAAAATGTTTAGAGATCCCGAAAATGCGCTATTACCAAACTGGTTACACATTCCTGTTGGATACCATGGTAGATCTTCTTCTATAGTAGTTTCAGGAACTCCCATACACAGACCAAAAGGACAAACCATGCCAAAAGATGCTACATCTCCTATATTTGGACCTTCAAAATTGATTGATTTTGAATTGGAAATGGCATTCATCACCACAGATGCCAATCATTTGGGAGATAGCATTGCCGTAAACGACGCTGAAGAATATATTTTTGGAATGGTATTGTTTAATGATTGGACCACAAGAGACATTCAAAAGTGGGAATACATACCTCTAGGTCCCTTTTTATCAAAGAATTTTGCCTCTACCATTTCTCCTTGGATTGTAACAATGGATGCATTAGAACCTTTTAGAGTCTCGTTAACTCCCCAAACCAATCCTAAGCCACTGGAATACCTTCAAGAAGACAAACATACTAGTTTTGATATAAAATTAGAAACCTTTATAGAAACAGAAAACGGAGACTTAAACAAAATGTGTGACTCCAATTTTAAATACATGTATTGGAGCATGGCGCAACAATTGACGCATCATACCGTAAACGGCTGTAATGTCAACGCTGGAGACATGTTTGGAAGTGGTACCATTTCTGGCCCTACCGAAGGGTCTTATGGTTCCATGTTAGAAATAGCATGGCAGGGCACAAAACCGGTACAGCTCAAAGATGGTAGCGAGCGAAAATTTATCAATGATAACGACAACGTAATTATGCGTGGCTATTGTGAAAAAGATGGTGTCCGCATCGGATTTGGAAAATGTACAGGTAAAATTTTACCAACAAAAAAATAACAGCAATTACAATCCAAAACAACCAATATAAATAATTTAGTTTACATTCTATAGGATTGAAAAACAAAAGGATACCTAAGACTATCCTTAGGTTATTCACCTAGCTAAAACAAAAAACAATACCATTTCTAAACCGTCACTTGGAAATGTATTTGGTATAAGAGTACCCTTTTATAATATGATCATGAAAAAAAACTTAATTGTATTTTTACTTATTTTAGTAATAATATCATGTGGAAGTTCAAAAAAAGCACACAACGCTATTGCATCAGGCGATTTTAGTAAAGCCATCGATATTTCTATGCTTAAATTAAGAGAAAGTAAAGTAAAAAATAGCGATACCTATGCGCCTATCTTAAAAAGCGCATACAATCGTGCAGTCTCCCAAAAAACAGCTGAAGTAAGAACTCTTCAACATTTGAATTCTATCAAAAGTCTAAAAAAAATTCACAGTAACTATTCTTTATTAGATGCTTGGCAATACGAAGTAATATCTGTGCAACCTTTATATAGTGAAGGAAAAGAAGTCACTTTTAATTTCACTAATTATACAAGTAAAATAAATAGTTCCAAGCGTAATTTGTCCGATGCTTTATATGCAAAAGGAAAAGAACTCATGAGAGGGAATAAAACACAAGCACGCGAAGCGCACGGTGTTTTTGAAGATTTAGACTACTTAAACGCATCGTATCCTCATAACATTGCATCTTTAATTAGACAAGCAAAAGACAAAGGAAGCAGCCATGTACATATCACCTTAAAAAACAATCTTGATTTAAATACGCTTAACCAAGACGAAATAGCATCGCTAAAAAATATAAATACAGCAAACTCAAACAACCAATGGATTGTTTTTCACAGCAATAAAACAGCAGGAATATCCTTTGACTATGAAGCCAAAATAATTATTGATCGTTTACTATTTGCACCAAACCAAATTAATTCTGAACGTATCAAACAAGAAAAAAGAATTAAAGATGGCGTAGCATACGTAAAAGATGCCAACGGAAATGTAAAAAAAGATGCGAAAGGAAACGACATCAAACAAGATAGAATTATTACTGTTCAAGCAGAAGTAAAAATGTATCAGCAATTAAAAATTGTTACGCTAGAAGGAGGGCTGGATTTAAAATCTTTAAAAACAAATCAAGGCAATCAACATAAAAAAATTATAGGAGAAGCCAAATTCGAGCATTTATACGCAACATATGGAGGAGACGTCAGAGCGATAGACCCAAAATACGCAAAAGCACTTCAAGCAAAACATATTGAATTTCCTGCAGATGATCAATTTGTAAAATATGCCATCGCCCATTACAAACATCAAATACAACAATTGTTGAATAATTTAAAAATCTAATCCCCATGAAAAACATTACACTCATTTTAATTGCTTTTATAAGTATCAGTTGTTCTTCTTATAAAATAACATCAAAAAGAACCTCTAAAAATGTGCGTAAACTAATTATAAAATCACCCGTATTTGAGAAATCATTTACGGGTTTTTCTTTGTTTGACCCCTCCGAAAACAAAACCTTGGTTTCCATTAATGGAGATAAATACTTCACCCCTGCCTCTAATACAAAAATCCTAACGCTCTTTAGCGCTCTCAAAATACTAGGAGACAGCCTCCCTGCCTTTCAATATTTTAAAAAAAATGATTCTTTATTTATTCTTGGAACAGGTGACCCAACTTTTCTACATGGCTATTTTAACAACAAAGCACTCATCACTTTTTTACAAAAAAACACAGAACATGCGTTTTATATAACACCCATATTTAACGAAAAAAGACTGGGACCTGGATGGGCATGGGATGATTACAATGCCTATTATCAAGTAGAAAAAGCAGCCTTACCCATATACGGAAATGTTGTAATATTTAACAAGAGCCCAGAACAAAAAATAATACCAATATTTTTTAATGATCACATTCGTATTGCTACAAGTAATCAGAAAAAAACACTTGCAAAACGTGCATATTCCAAAAATGAATTCACAATAAAACAGGCATTTATAGACAGTCAAAAAACAAAAGAAATTCCTTTTATCTACAGCCAATCATTAGCGATAGAACTATTAAACCAGTATAAAAATATTGATATAAAAAGCATTTCGAACCTCTACTTTGATAAAAACAAGTTAAAAACCGTTTACAACACCCCCAAAGATACGGTCGTAAAAAGAATGATGCATCTAAGTGATAATTTTCTAGCGGAACAACTATTACTTATGTGTTCCTATAAATTATTCGGTACATTTAACACAAATAAAACCATACATTATATTAAAGACTCCTTATTAAATAAGAGTCCTAGCCCTTTAAATTGGAGAGATGGATCGGGACTTTCTAGGTATAATTTATGTACACCAAACAGTTTGGTTTATGTTCTTAATCAAATCCATCAGACAACAACAAAAGAACAATTATTCACAATATTCCCTAATGGAAATAACAAATCATTACGTATAAATTACAAAAAAATAGGCAAAGCTATTGCTGCAAAAACAGGCACTTTAAGTAACAACCATTGCCTAAGCGGCTATTTAAAATGCAAGAGTGGAAAAATACTTATTTTTAGTTTTATGCACAATAATTACATAGGATCTTCACTGCCCGTAAAAGAAGAAATGTATCCTATTCTCGAATATATTACTAACAATTACTAGCCAATAGTTCCTCCAAATTCATCTCGTTAATTTCATAATGAGAAGCTTGGTGGATCACTTTTTTATTTTTAACTACAATTACTTGAGGAGACTGGTGTTCTACCTCAAATATTTCTGCAATTTCGTTAGATAAAGCTCTGTATTTTATTAAATCGAGTTGAAATATTTTAACAGCATCCGTATCCTTATATTTAGTTCTAAACTTATTCAAAACTATGGAACTTATAGAGCAACGTGTACTGTGTTTAAAAATTAAAAAAGGAAGCTCTTCAGAAGAATTCACGGCAACTAATAATTGATCCGTATTCAATAACGAATCGAATTCAAACTGATCATCTTTAATACTAGAAGAAGTTTTCTTAAACAAAGAATCAAATATAGACATAAAAAAAAGTGTATTTGAATTAGACCGCAAAAATACGCAATTTTAACTCACCGTCAAAATGTCTGTAAAATTAAATAAATAACGACAAAATGTCATTTACTTAGGTGGGATAATTATTGGTACACAATTTGACGCATATATACTCTAAAAAAGCACCTATGAATTTTAATAATTATACCCTTAAATCGCAAGAGTCCATTCAAGCTGCACAACGTATTGCACAAGAAAATGGACATATAGAAATTGAGAATTCGCATATTTTAAAAGGAATTTTAGAAAATGACGAAAGCGTAACTCCGTTTATCCTAAAAAAACTAGGTGTAAATACGCAGTTATTTGAACAACTCCTAGACCACATTATAAAAAGTTACGCAAAAGTAACAGGAGGAAAATTAAATCTTTCTAGAAACGCTTCTAAAATGCTTCATACAGCAAGTAGTATTTCTCAAAAAATGAAAGATGACTACGTCTCTATCGAACACCTATTAATTGCCATCTTAAAAAACAAGGATACCACAGCACAATTACTAAAGGATCAAGGAATAACAGAATCTAACCTAGGAAAAACAATCGACGAAATAAGAAAAGGAAGCCATGTAACCTCCCAAAATGCAGAGGACAACTACAATGCTTTAAATAAATATGCCGTTAACTTAAATAAGCAAGCCAAAGAAGGAAAATTAGACCCTGTAATTGGTCGGGACGAAGAAATTAGACGTATTTTACAAATACTATCTAGAAGAACCAAAAACAATCCAATCCTTGTAGGTGAACCTGGTACAGGAAAAACAGCCATTGCAGAAGGTTTAGCCCATCGAATTATAAAAGGAGATATCCCGGAAAACTTAAAAAACAAAGAAATATATTCTTTGGACATGGGCGCCTTAATTGCTGGTGCAAAATACAAAGGAGAATTTGAGGAACGTTTAAAATCAGTGATCAAAGAAGTAACTACTTCTGATGGCAATATTGTGTTGTTTATTGATGAAATTCACACCTTGGTAGGTGCAGGAGGCGGACAAGGAGCTATGGATGCCGCCAACATATTAAAACCGGCATTAGCAAGAGGTGATTTGAGAGCTATTGGAGCCACAACCTTGGACGAATACCAAAAATATTTTGAAAAAGACAAAGCCTTAGAAAGAAGATTTCAAAAGGTAATTGTAGACGAACCTGATACAGAAAGTGCTATTTCTATCTTAAGAGGAATTAAAGACAAATACGAAGCACATCACAAAGTTCAAATTAGAGACGAAGCCATAATAGCTGCTGTAGAATTATCGCAACGCTATATTAGCAATCGTTTTTTACCAGACAAGGCTATTGATTTAATGGATGAGTCTATGGCAAAATTACGCATGGAAATTAATTCGAAACCCGAAGAACTAGACATTCTAGATCGAAAAATAATGCAACTAGAAATTGAAATTGAAGCTATAAAACGTGAAAATGACGTAAAAAAGCTAAAAGTATTAAGAAAAGAAGTTGCCAATTTAAAAGAAAAAAGAGATGTCATAAGCGCCAAATGGATCAGCGAGAAAGAACTAGTAGATGCCGTGCAACAGTCCAAAGAAAATATAGAGAACTATAAATTTGAAGCTGAAAATGCGGAACGCGAAGGTGATTATGGAAAAGTAGCAGAAATAAGATATGGAAAGATAAAAGAAGAAACAACACATCTAGAAGAACTTCAAAAAGAAGTAGCAGATAATCAAGAAAATGCCATCATCAAAGAAGAGGTAACTCGTGAAGATATCGCGGAAGTCGTAGCCAAATGGACAGGAATTCCGATTACAAAAATGCTCCAAGGAGATCGAGAAAAATTATTGCACCTCGAAAGTGAACTGCACAAACGTGTGGTAGGGCAAGACGAAGCAATTGTGGCTGTAGCTGATGCTGTAAGACGCTCTAGAGCTGGACTACAATCTAGCAACAAGCCTATTGGATCGTTTCTTTTCTTAGGAACTACAGGAGTTGGAAAGACCGAATTAGCAAAAGCATTGGCAGATTATTTATTTGACGATGAAAGCGCTATGACACGTATAGACATGAGCGAATATCAAGAACGCCATTCGGTAAGTAGATTGGTAGGTGCTCCTCCTGGATATGTTGGTTATGATGAAGGAGGACAATTGACTGAAGCTGTTAGACGCAAACCGTATTCAGTAATTTTACTGGATGAAATAGAAAAAGCACATCCCGACACTTTTAACATTCTATTACAAGTCTTAGATGAAGGAAGATTAACGGATAACAAAGGACGTGTAGCTGATTTTAGAAATACTATCATTATCATGACTTCCAATATTGGGGCACATTGTATTCAACAAAATTTTGAAAACATGGACATGAACAACAGGGACAGTATCACAGAAAATACAAAAATTGAAGTATTGAGTATACTTAAGCAAACAGTGCGCCCAGAATTTATCAATCGTATTGATGAAATTATCATGTTCACTCCCTTAAATAAAGAGGAAATTACAAAAATTGTTCAAATACAATTGCAACTTTTAGCAAACACTTTGATGGAAAATGATATTAAAATTGAATTCAGTGATCAAGCAATTGCTTCCATTGCTCAAAAAGGCTACGATCCTCAATATGGAGCAAGACCCGTTAAACGCGTAATACAACGCGAAGTTTTAAATGCCCTATCTAAAGAAATATTAGCTGGTACTATTAGCTCAAATAGCCATATCATGTTAGATGCTTTTGACGATAAAATTGTATTTCGAAATATTTAAATTGATGCTATATTTCAATGTATAAAAAAACAGAAATTTAATCCAATCCTCCTCCTTTGAGGAGGATTTTTTATGAGGTACTCATCATCTTACACCAAATATATTTCCATGTGAAAGTTTAGACATAGAATTATTTTTTTGTTCTAACTAGGCGAAAAACATAAGGATGGGCTTAGCTATCGTTCTGTTTTTCAATAACGATAAAACAAAAAAAAACTATTTATATCGATCATTTTGGATGGTAATTGGCATTACAACAATTTAACCTTGTAATATTGCACTATTTGAATTGTTTTTCACAAGCTATTTGTAAAAAATAATTCCATATAATAACATGGATTAAACAAATAAATGGACATTATTTATAACACAAAATAGTTCTAAATTAACAGGGGTAATTCTACGCAGTAATCTATAATTGAACTCGTAATTTACAATCCATTCCATTCTCCTTTATTATTTTTATTTCCAATCTTCTTTTTTAGTACCATTTAGAAAGTTGATCATTCTTATAATCAAAAAAATAATACCAAAATCCAAAGTTACTACATTGGCATAAGATCAAAATAAATGTATCTTTGCTCCCATGCAAAAAAAGATAAACATACAAAACAAAAAAGCACGTTTTGAATACGAGTTTCTCGACAGATACACCGCAGGAATACAACTCACTGGTACCGAAATAAAATCCATTCGAGAAAGCAAGGCTCGCATTACCGAAAGTTTTTGTGAATTTAACGATCGTGGGGAATTATTTGTAATCAATATGTTTATCGAGGAATATATTTATGGGCATAGTTACAACCATAAGCCCAAAAGTGAACGTCGCTTATTACTGAATAAAAAAGAGCTCAAAAAACTAGAAAAAGAAGTAAAAAATGTAGGATTGACTATTATTCCTTTAAAATTATTTTTAACAAACAAAGGTTGGGCAAAACTAGACATTGCACTGTGTAGAGGAAAAAAGAACTACGACAAACGAGAACATTTAAAAGATCAAGATAACAAACGAGATTTAGCACGTATAAAAAAATCATTCAACCACTAATGATTCCTTTATACATCCTTTCAGTAAGTCTCTTGCTAAGCATTGCTTTTTTAATTTATTTGATAAAAAAACAACTAAAAACCAAGCAAGATTACAACGCGCAACAAAAGAGTATCCCACTTGCATTGGGAACCAAACGCACACAGCAATTAATGATGGGAATTGGCAGTATAGCTGTATTACTATCAGTGGCGGTACTGATAGTTAATAGCCATTTTAATCAATCGTATAAATTTTTCTTTTTTTCGTTGATTAGTTTGCCCCTATTATACTTTACATTTAAAGTCCGAAAAAGTCGTACGCTAAAACATTTTGCACATTTACAACAACTTTTATATTTAGCAGGTTGCTGCGCTGTCGGAGTTTGCTTTCAATTAATTACCTATTCATAATATGCTAAACGAACAACTGATTTCAAAAAATATAATTTTAGCTTCAGGATCACCCCGTAGGCAACAATTTTTAAAGGATTTAGAAATAGATTTCACCATCCAACTAAAACCTGTAGAAGAACTATATGATCCCGAATTAAAAGAAGCTGAAATCACCGACTTTTTATCCAAATTAAAAGCTGCTCCTTTTAAAGAATCCTTAAAACCCGAAGATATTTTAATTACTTCAGACACTATTGTTTGGTCGGACGGAGAAGCTCTGGGGAAACCTACGGATGCCAAAAACGCCTATGACATTATAAAATCACTCTCAGGAAAAACGCATAGCGTTATCAGTTCCGTTTGTTTAACATCAACAAAAAAACAACATATTTTTAGCGATGTCACCTATGTTACTATTAAGGAATTAAGCGATGAAGAAATTAATTATTACATCAAAAACTTCAATCCTTACGACAAAGCAGGGGCTTACGGTATCCAAGAATGGTTTGGATATATTGCGGTAGAAAAAATAGAAGGCAGCTTTTTTAACGTGATGGGCTTCCCTATTCATAAATTCTACAAAGAAATACTTGAATTTTAATGCTAAAAAATTTATATTTCTTATTTTTGGCGCGTCTTAACAACACATTAACACAAAACATCTAAAAAAAATGCTAAGTTTACTTAGTCATTCCTATTAAATGTAGTGTAAACTAAACAGAAGGAATAACAAATATCTCATGAAAAAATACACTTTTACAGAAAAAAAAGATACCCGTTCAGGATTTGGAGCTGGTTTAGCGGAATTAGGAAGAACTAACGACAAGGTAGTTGCCCTATGTGCCGATTTAATTGGTTCGTTAAAAATGGATAAATTTATCGAAGAAAACCCTGATCGATTTTTTCAAATTGGTATTGCAGAAGCAAACATGATGGGAATTGCAGCTGGATTGGCTATTGGAGGAAAGATCCCTTTTACTGGAACTTTCGCTAACTTTTCTACTGCTAGAGTTTATGATCAAATTAGACAATCTATTGCCTATTCTAATAAAAACGTAAAAATATGTGCTTCTCACGCTGGATTAACCTTAGGAGAAGACGGTGCTACACATCAAACATTAGAAGATATCGGCTTGATGAAAATGTTACCAGGAATGGTTGTAATTAACACCTGTGACTATAATCAAACCAAAGCAGCAACAATTGCTATTGCAGAATACAAAGGACCTGTTTATTTACGTTTTGGACGTCCTGCTGTGCCTGTTTTTATGCCAGAAGATCAAAAATTTGAAATTGGTAAAGCAGTACAACTTACGGAAGGAACAGATGTAACAATTATTGCTACAGGTCATTTAGTATGGGAAGCCTTACAAGCGTCAGAACAATTAGAAGCCAAAGGTATTAGTGCTGAAGTAATCAACATTCACACCATTAAACCATTGGATGAAGCAGCTATTTTAAAATCTGTTGCAAAAACAGGTTGTGTAGTTACTTGTGAAGAACATAATATGTTAGGAGGATTGGGAGAAAGTGTTGCACGTACATTGGCTACAAACCATGTTGCTCCTCAAGAATTTGTTGCAGTAAAAGATTCATTTGGAGAATCAGGAACTCCAGCACAACTCATGGAAAAATACGAACTAAACGATATTGCAATTGTTAAAGCCGTAGAAAAAGTAATCAAAAGAAAATAAGTCTCGTTTTTAAACGTTAGACATAAAGAAACTATATAAAAAAAACAATGAAAAAAATAACCATAGGTATTGCCTTATTTGTAGGAATTTTGAGTGTAAGTGCTCAAGTAAAATTCGGTGCAAAAGCGGGTGTTAATTACAATAATTTTGGTGACGCAAAAAATGTAGCCACAAATATTGTTGATACAAAAGCAGATGGAAGATCTGGATACCACGTAGGAGTTTGGGCAAAAGCACAAGTACCTATATTAGGTGTCTATATCAGACCCGAATTTGTGTATACTCAACTAAAAACTAAATATAACAACCAATCATTAAAAATCAATAAAATTGATGTTCCTGTATTAATTGGAGCTAAATTAATAGGACCTATACATGCTTTTGTTGGACCTGCCTTTCAATTTATTCTAGATTCAGATTACAGCGCAAGTGATGTAAAAGATCTTAAAACTGATGATTTTTCTTTAGGAATGCAAATTGGTGTAGGCGTTGAATTAGGGAAATTGGGAATTGATGTTCGTTGGGAACGTGGTTTAACCAAAAATGAAACTAAATATTCAAAGAAAGCACCTGGAATAGGAAGTACTTTAGAATCTTTTGAAATAGACACTAGACCTAACCAAATTATCTTTGGACTGTCTTACGAGTTCTAGAACTCCTTATAATATACAATTTCAAAACCGACTTTTACGAGTCGGTTTTTTTTGTGACATATCATGTAGAAAACGTTGAGAATAGCGCATAAAAACGCGTATTCTAGTACTCCTTCCTGTTTATACTCGGTTGCTTAAAGTTTGCTTCTTTTTTACGCTGGTGTCCTTATAGCAGTCCTTTTCATCAAGAGATTTGGCACTTATTAGAACTCTCTACTACTAAGACCTACTACATTTCCAAGTGATGGTTTTAGAAATGGAATTATTTTTTGATATACCAATTAAATTTCCAAGTGACGTTTTAGAAATAGAATAATTTTTTATTCTAACTAGGCGGAAAACCTAAGGATAGCCGTAGCTATCGTTCTGTTTTTCAACAACGCTAGAACATAAACTATTTGTATCGGGCATTTTGGATTTTAATTGGTATCATTCAACATATTCTTAGCACTAGTATAAAGCGCATAAAAAAGCCATCTATATTTAAATAGATGGCTTTTTTATGCGCTTTAAAAATAAAACTAATTTTTTAGTTATTTCCTAGGATCAGTGGCAACCCATCTTTTCCACCTCCAATAACAATTACTTTAGTATTGGGTGATTTTGCCATTTCTAAAGTAGCCTCAATCCCTTTATCCTGTAAAATCTTTTCTGTTAATGAGGCACTTAAAATCTTATTAGCATCTGCCTTTCCTTGTGCTTCAATTCGCTGACGATCTGCTTCTTTAGCCGCTTTTACTAAACGAAATTCATATTCCAATGATTCTTGCTCTTGTTTTAATTTACGCTCAATTGCACCTTTAATACTAGGAGGCAACGTTACATCACGCACTAAAACTGCATTGATTTGAACATGCTGTCTTCCTGCTGCTTTCTTTACTTCTGCAAAAATTTCATCCTGTATAACATCTCTTTTAGAAGAATACAATTGCTCTGGCGTGTAACGTCCCACAATACTACGTGCCGCTGAACGCACCTCTGGAACAATAACAACATCTAGGTAATTTTCTCCTTTTGTTTTATGTAACAACCCTAATTCATCAAAATTTGGTTGGTATAAGATAGACACATCTAACTTAATTTCCAATCCATTAGAAGAAAGCACTTCCATATCCTGAATAAATTCGTTTTGTTGTCTCACATTGTAAATATCTACTTTGTTCCAAGGTGCTATTATATGAAACCCTTCTTTCAATGCAGGTTCGTCTATAACAATCCCACCTCCAAAACGTTTCCATAATACACCTGCTTCTCCTCTATCTACTGTTACAAATGCATTTGATACTAAAATAACTCCTAAAATTATAATAAAAATAAAAGGAAATAATGCTTTTGGTAATTGTAATTGGCCGTTGTTGCTCATCGTTTAAATATTGATTAATATACGTTGATAAAAATACAAATTAAAAGCTTGTTAACCATATAAAATCAATTTAAAATATAGTTTATTAGAAACACTGGATTGCGAAACAAAACCCGTGTTAATTAGTAAACATTACGCCCGCTTATTATTCTTTGACTAATCCTGTATTTTTCACTGAGACACATCAGAAAACTACTCATAACTAATTTGAGTTGAAACGCTATTGCAAAGCAATGATATAAATAAGGTTGACATTTATTAGTCAATAACCTCCTGGCAAACACACGAAGCATGAAAAAGAAAAACACCTTAATCATTTCAATGCAAGTATCCGTGAATTAAACCCACTGATAGGATTAAAAAACAATAAGGAGGCACCCCTTTAAAAGCAACCTCCTTATTATTTCAATATTAAATCCTTGAATTATTATTTATAAAACCACTGTTTCAAAATAATAAAACAAAGCATGCTGCCGTAAGACGCTGTTCTATTTTAAAGCAGATCCTCAGCAATATTACCTCAACGAGGAATTAAATCGAACCTATCAAGATTCATTACTTTTGTCCAAGCAGAAATAAAATCTATTATAAACTGTTCTTTAGAATCATCACTCGCATAATATTCTGCCAATGCTCTAAGTTCAGAGTTTGAACCAAATATTAAGTCTACTCTTGTAGCAGTCCATTTTTTAGCACCTGTTTTAATATCTTTTCCTATAAATTTTTCTTTTACATCAGAAACTGCTTCCCATTTCACTGACATTCCTAATAAGTTAACAAAAAATTCATTTGTAAGTTTGTTATTAGTGCTTGTGAAAATCCCGTTTTTACTTCCATCAAAATTTATATTTAAAGCACGCATACCACCAACTAAAACTGTCATTTCTGGAGCAGTTAGCCTTAGCAATTGTGCTTTATCTATCAATAGTTCTTCTGTAGAAATAGTGTATTTTGTTTTTAAATAATTACGAAAACCATCTGCCATTGGTTCGAGTAGGTCAAATGAACGAATATCCGTTTGTTCTTGAAAAGCATCTCTACGACCAGAAGCAAACGGTACTTTATAATTATACCCCGCATTACCGATTGCTTTCTCAAGCCCTACAGTACCAGCTAATACAATTAAATCTGCTATTGACGTTTTTTTTGTAGTAGACAAAGCATTGAACTCTTTTTGAATCTCTTCTAAAATAATCAATACTTTTTTCAATTGTTTCGGATTATTCACTTCCCAATTAACTTGTGGTTCTAAGCGTATTCTTGCTCCATTTGCTCCTCCTCTTCTGTCGGAATTTCGATACGTGGAAGCTGAGGCCCAAGCTGTAGAAACCATTTCACTAATTGTTAAATTTGAATTTGAAATTAGTTTCTTTAAAACCTCAATATCATTTTTAGTAATCTCTACATAATCAGCAACAGGAATGGGGTCTTGCCAAATTAAATCTTCTGTTGGAGCTTCTGGCCCTAAATAGGTAGATTTTGGTCCCATATCTCTATGCGTTAACTTGAACCACGCTCTTGCAAAAGCAGCATCAAAAGTATCTGGGTATTTATAAAATTTTCTTGCAATTTTCTCATAAACGGGATCAAATCTCAGTGATAAATCTGTTGTAAACATCGTAGGATTATGCATTTTATCAGGATCAAAAGCATCAGGAACCATCATCTTAGGATTATTTGCAACCCACTGATGAGCACCCGCAGGACTTTTTGTCAACTCCCATTCATTTTCAAACAAACTAAAAAAGAACAGGTGACTCCATTTTGTAGGGGTAGATGTCCATACGACTTCTAAACCAGAAGTGATTGCATCTGCTCCTTTACCTGACTTATAAGAATTCTTCCAACCAAGTCCCTGCGCTTCAATTTCTGACGATTCTGGATCTTTGCCCACATGCGTTGCACTTGCAGCACCATGTGCTTTACCTAAAGTATGCCCCCCTGCAATTAAGGCAACGGTTTCTTCATCATTCATTCCCATTCTACCGAAAGTTTCACGAATGTCTTTGGCTGCAAGAAGTGGATCTGGATTGCCATTGGGACCTTCTGGATTTACATAAATCAATCCCATTTGAACCGCTGCTAAAGGATTTTCAAGTTCTCTATCATTTGCATAACGTTTACTATCGTCTAACCATTTTTCCTCAGCTCCCCAATACACATCTTCATTTGGCTGCCAAACATCGGTTCTACCTCCTGCAAAACCAAAAGTACTAAAACCAGTAGACTCCAAAGCTACATTTCCAGTAAGAATCATTAAATCTGCCCATGATATTTTAGAACCGTATTTTTTCTTTATCGGCCAGAGCAATCTTCTTGCCTTGTCCAAATTGGCATTATCTGGCCAACTATTTTGTGGCGCAAAGCGTTGTTGAGCAGACCTAGAACCTCCACGCCCATCCCCTGAACGATACGTACCTGCATTGTGCCAAGCCATTCTAATAAATAAACCTGCATAACTTCCATAATCTGCTGGCCACCAATCTTGTGAATCTGTCATAAGCGTGCGTAAATCTTTCTTTAAAGCTTTATAATCCAACTTATTAAACGCCTTTACATAATCAAAACTATCGCTCATAGGACTTGTTAATGCCGAATGCTTTCTCAGTAAATCTAAATTCAATCTATTAGGCCACCAATCACTATTGGTAGCATTTCTTTTATTTAAATTACTCTTTTTAGTCACAGTTGCTCCTGAAACTCCGTCTCTTGATTTATTACTGTCTTTATTTTTGCAAGATGCAAAAACCAACAACAAAACGGCACATACTAATGTTTTTCTCATTTTTTCTAGCTTTTTTTAGTGAATATCTTACAAATCTACATTCAAACCACAGATAAATCAAATTAGTAATTCTTATATTAATATTGATGAAATCTATAGTCACCTCTAAATAACACATATAATACAACCTCAAAAACAGCCCCTAATGACAGGTTAAACATTATAAAAAAAAGAAAATAGATCAAGACATATTGAAAGACGCTCTCATTATTTCAACAAATCCGGCAGCTATAAAAACAGGAATTAATCAAGTAGAATTACGATTAGTACACGTCCAATAAACCTGACGAGAATAAGCTCCTATAAATCATAACAAATCAATAAGACTCAAAGCAAGAACAATTGCGTACCTGTAAAAAAAAAGGTTGAAATATAGGGGATTGTTCAAAGCAAGGAAACAAAAATCACAAATTAAAACAGGCATCATGACAAGTAAAAATACAGTAAAATCACAGATGTATACTGCGCATATCTTTTACGTCACAAATAGCAAGAACGCTTGCCTATAAAAAATACAATTTGTAAAAATTTCCGGGTGCGCGTGAAATTATATACCTGTGTTAATCTGTTTAAGTTTATGTTGTTTCTAATTACAGTTTTCACCCCCAATTTGAGCGTTTAATTCTCAGAGACGCTGCCTCTAAATAAAGAATAGTCTTTCAAAGTAAAGATCAACTCCTAGGAGGGGGATTTAGTTTACAATATCACCTTCGTTATACTCGTGTCTTATTTTAAATAGTTTATCCTTTTTAAAGAATAAAGACACTGAGGAATTCCCTGCCCTTGTAGAATTAATAGCATGAGAAAATGTAAAGTGCCACACATTATAATTCATTATATCTGGATCAAAATCTTTTTCCAACCACTTATTAGAAAGTACAATTTGGTATTCTTAAATTCAAGTAGTAAATGCAACTTCTTAGATTTGAGAGTTTCTAAGGTTTATTTTTCAAAACAGAAAGAGAGTCACCTCTCCTTCATGTTTTGATGGAATAGTTACCTTACGCCCTCAAGTCTCTGAAAAAGAAGTAGTATGGCACATTTAACCAAAGAACAAAGATACACAATTACCTGTATGTTATCACAGGGGTATTCTAAGTCCAAAATAGCCTTGG
This sequence comes from Flavobacteriaceae bacterium, assembly GCA_965224465.1. Taxonomy (GTDB): domain Bacteria; phylum Bacteroidota; class Bacteroidia; order Flavobacteriales; family Flavobacteriaceae. Next base: position 812,810 of record OZ245049.1, read on the forward strand.
CTATAGGGAAACATAAAAGCACTATAAGTAGAGAATGCAAACGTAATTGCGATGCTCGTAGCGGCTCCTATGAATACGAATTAGCACATAGAAAGTGGAAGGATAGACATAAGAAAAAGCGAAAGCACATTAGGTTTACTGAGAAGATAAGAAGCGAGGTTGAAAAGCTGTTACGTGATGATTATAGTCCAGGACAAGTGGTTGGAATACTTACTAAGCAAGGAAAAGAAGTTGTTTCAGTAGAACGTATTTATCAGCATATCTGGCAAGATAAGAAGCATAAAGGCACACTCTATACTCATTTAAGAAGACAAGGAAGGAAGTACAGGAAACGAGGGGCATTCAAGGACTCACGTGGTATTATTAAAGATCGAATTAGTATTGAAAAACGACCAGATATAGTGGAGAAAAGAGAACGTTTTGGAGATTTAGAAGTGGATTTAATAATTGGAAAAAATCATCATCAAGCCATTCTTACAATCAATGACAGGGCTTCTGGGATGCTAAAGATGAAAAAAATAGCATCTAAAGAATCTTCTGTTGTAACAGCTGCTATTAATGAGCTTTTAGAAGATTGGATACCGTATATAAACACTATAACAGCTGATAACGGAAAAGAGTTTGCAGGACATAAAAAAGTAGCTGAATTTTTAGGAATCGATTATTATTTTGCACATCCTTACCATTCATGGGAAAGAGGATCTAATGAAAATTTAAATGGGCTTATTCGGCAATATTTCCCTAAAGGAAGTGACTTTTCGATATTAACTAAGCAGATGATAAAACAGGTGGAAGGAAAATTAAATAGAAGGCCTAGGAAAAGGTTTTCATATCAAAACCCTATATTTGTAATGAATCAATTATTGTTTAACCAAAAAGTTGCGTTTATAAGTTGAATTCAGCATTTTTTATATATGGGATTTTTGTAAATCGATAGTAACTTTTTATAGATCTCTCCAAGTGGACCATTAACATGGATAGCGATTTGATCCGATACATTTTCTGGCCATTTTGGAATAGCATCCAAAAGAGCCCCTCCTTTTTCTATAGCACTTACCTTGTTTTGATTAAATCGGATAAGGACCCGTTGTGTGACTCCCAATGTTCTCTCTAAAGTAATAGCGTGGTATAAACTAATATCACTTTTAATTTCAGTTGGATTTGAAAAGGGTTGCCTGTAAGGTATTGATACATCGTGAAAATTTTTCTCTATCCCTAATTCTTGTAGTTGACGGTACACATCTGTAGGAGAACTTCCAATTTTAAGTTTCCATTTTTTCCCACTAGTTATGTTTTCAGTTTTCGGAAAATCAACATCTATTTCACACGAGAATAAAAAGAATAAAGAGGCGATTAATAAAGCTATTTTTTTCATGATCTTAATTTATATGTTCAACCATTTATCTTTTTGGATAATTTTCCCACATCGTCATCATCGGCTGCTTTATAAAGATTTTTTACTTCTTTATTTTGATGTTTCCAAAAGAAACCAGCACTCATGCAGGCATCTTTTAAATTGGAGGCTATTTTTTTTGAAAAAGTTTTAAGTGTTACTATAACGTTTTCTGCAAATAGCGTATAATCATTCCTTTATAATATTTCTTTTAATTTCAGTAATATCTTGTAATTTATTAATATCAATATATTTGTTGTAATTATTAATATTAATTAAGGTATCAAGTTGGTAATAATATTCTTCCTCGTCCATCCTAAAATTATATTTCATAAATACTTTATTAATAGTTAATGTATTGTTGTTATTTATTTTAAAGTAAATATCATAAGCTTGTAAATAATTATTATGCATCTTAAATTTAGCCAAAGTGTCATTAATTTTTATAATTTCTAGTGAACCTGACATATTGCTAGGGCCGTATGGTCTTTTAGCCTCGCCATAGTTACAATAAGTGTAAAATATAAACTCCTTTTTGTCCTTTGTTTTTTTTAAATGAATAGGATAGGTGCTAAATTTATTAGTCCCTGTTTTATAATAACTCAATTCGTTGAAAGATTGAATTACAAATCTTGAAGTTTTATTATTTAAAGTAATTTTACTTTCTGTTTCTTCATTTTCTTTATGAAACAAAACAGTATCTCCTTCTTTTACTGGAAGTGTATGTATTAGATTTCTAACAAACCCTTTTTTACGTCTATTAGTTTCTATATTACTATAGTCATATATAATAGTATCTATGACTATAGTATTCTTTTTATTCTCTGTATTTTTTAGAGTCATTTTACAAGAATTTGTAATCATTAAACAAAATAATACTAATAGTACACTACTGGTTCTTTTCACAATTTTCATAATCAAATATTAATTTTAAATCATCTGTATATTTTTGGCGTTGGATTAATCCTTTTGTACCTCCATTTATCTTTTTGGTTAATTTTTCCACATCATCATCATCAGCTGCTTTATAAAGATTTTTTACTTCTTTATTTTGATGTTTCCAAAAGAAACCAGCACTCATGCAGGCATCTTTTAAATTGGAGGCTATTTTTTTTGAAAAAGTTTTAAGTGTTTCTATAACATTTTCTGCAAATAGCGCATAATCATTCCTTTCTAATATTTCTTTTAATTTCAGTAACATCTTGTAATTTATTAATATCAATATATTTGTTGTAATTATTAATATTAATTAAGGTATCAAGTTGGTAATAATATTCTTCCTCGTCAATCCTAAAATTATATTTCATAAATACTTTATTAATAGTTAATGTATTGTTGTTATTTATTTTAAAGTAAATATCATAAGCTTGTAAATTATTATTATGCACATCAAATTTTGCTAAAGTATCATTGATTTTTATAATATCTACTGCGCTTGACATAGCACTAGGTCCGTATACTTTTTCAGCCTCGCCATAATTACAATAAGTGTAAAATATAAACTCCTTTTGGGCCTTTATTTTTTTTAAACTAATAAGGTAGGTGCTAAATTTATTGGTACCTGTTTTATAATAACTCGATCCGTTAGAAGATTGAACTACAAAACTTGAAGTATTGTAATTTATATTAATTTTACTTTCTGTTTCTCCATTTTCTTTAAGAAACAAAACAGTATCACCTTCTTTTACAGGAAGTGTATGTATTAAGTCCAAATCAAATCCTTCTTTACGTCTATTTGTCTCTATATTACTATAGTCATATATAATAGTATCTATAACGATACTATTACTGCTCTTCTCTGTGTTTTTTAGAGTCATTTTACAAGAATTTGTAATCATTAAACAAAATAATACTAATAGTACACTACTGGTTCTTTTCACAATTTTCATAATCAAATATTATTTTTAAATCATCCGTATATTTTTGGCGTTGGCTTAATCCATTTCTACCTCCATTTATTGCTTTAGTTATTTTTTTTACATCATCGTCATCAGCAGATTTATAAACATCAAAATATTGATTTTGATGTTTCCAAAAGAAACCAGCACTCATGCAGGCATCTTTTAAATTGGAGGCTATTTTTTTTGAAAAAATTTTAAGTGTTTCTATAACGTTTTCTGCAAATAGCGTATAATCATTCCTTTATAATATTTCTTTTAATTTCAGTAACATCTTGTAGCTTGTAAAGGTCAATATATTTATTCTTATTATTAATATTTATTAAGGTATCAAGTTGGTAATAATATTCTTCCTCGTCCATCCTAAAGTTATATTTCATAAATACTTTATTAATAGTTAATGTATTGTTATTATCTATTTTAAAGTAAATATCATAAGCTTCTAAATTATTATTATGCACATCAAATTTAGCTAAAGTGTCATTGATTTTTATGATATCTACTGCGCTTGACATATTACTAGGGCCGTATGGTTTTTTAGCTTCGCCATAGTTACAATAAATATAAAATAGAAACTCCTTTTTGTCCTTTATTTTTTTTAAATGAATAGGATAGGTGCTAAATTTATTAGTACCTGTTTTATAATATCTCAATTCGTTGAAAGATTGAATTACGAAACTTGAAGTTTTATTATTTATATTAATTTTACTTCCTTTCTCTTGTGAAAACTTAATAAACAAAACAGTATCACCTTCTTTTACAGGAAGTGTATGTATTAAGTCCAAATCAAATCCATCTTTACGTCTATTAGTTTCTATATTACTATAGTCATAGATAATAGTATCTATAACGATACTATTACTGCTCTTCTCTGTATTTTTTAGAGTCATTTTACAAGAACATGTAATAATTAAAGAAAATAATACTAATAGCACACTACTGGTTCTTTTCACAATTTTCATAATCAAATATTAATTTTAAATCATCTGTATATTTTTGGCGTTGGATTAATCCTTTTGTACCTCCATTTATCTTTTTGGTTAATTTTTCCACATCATCATCATCAGCTGCTTTATAAAGATTTTTTACTTCTTTATTTTGATGTTTCCAAAAGAAACCAGCACTCATGCAGGCATCTTTTAAATTGGAGGCTATTTTTTTTGAAAAAGTTTTAAGTGTTTTTAAAAATTTTTCAGGGAAGCCATGTTTAGTGCCATACTTTGCTAAGTAAGCGGTAACACTTTGGTATTTATCATCACGTTTTGCAATATAAATTTTAAAAAGAGGCGTAAATACTTCAGTACTATTAGATTCTTTATGAATAATTCTTTCTTGTTCGTCGTAACAAGCTAAATAGTTGTAATCGTGTGTTATTTGTTTTATTCCTCTACCTCTAAATTCTCTACCTCCATAATAGTTTAAACCATCTCCTTTATTTGTAAGCGTACGGTAAAGTACACCCTTGATTATTTATCAACAGGCTTCCAATTTTGAGGCAGTAACTCCGAAAGTTTATTAGCCTTATGTTCTGGTAATCTATTAAGGACATCACATAGCCACGTATGTGGGTTTACGTTATTCTTTTTGCAAGTAGCAAAAAAGCTATAAAATAGAGCTATGTTTTGTGCGGACTCATGACTGCCAGCAAAGAGATAATTTTTTCTGCCAATAGCTAAAGGTCTTATGGCATTTTCTATATTATTGTTGTCTATTTCAAACCTGCCATCATCGATGTATAGTTTTAGGTTTTGCCATATTTTAAGAGTATAAGCAATTGCTTTTCCTATGGCACTTTTAGGCAGTACGTTTTTTCGCTCTTTTGTAAGATAAATTTCTATTCCGTCTAAAACAGGTGATGCATGTTTTTCTCTATATGCTTTAGTTTGCTCAATAGTTAATTCTTGTTCTTTTATTTTACGTTCTATCTTGTATAGCTTTTGAATTTCCAACAAAACAACATCCGCTCTTTTAGGATCATTATCCAGCGCCTTCTCAAAATACCGCCTAGCATGAGCCATGCAACCTAAAAGAGTAATTTCTCCTTTTGTTGTTAAGTTTTGGTATGCAGCATACCCATCGGACTGTAGTGTCCCATTGAAATCTTTAAAAAACTCTTCTGGAACAACTTTTCCTCTCCCTTTATTGTATTCAAAAAGAACTAAATTTTTAACAGGATTTCGATACACCCACATATACCCTCTGTGTGTTGATTTTTTCTTGTCTTTATCTAAAACCTTTATAGGAGATTCGTCTGCTTGAATATAATTGGCATTTTCTAAAAACTGAGCCTTAAATGTATCGTATAAAGGAGCGATAAGCTCCGAACTTTTAGATACCCATCCTCCAATTGTTGATTTACTTACTTTTAAATCTTGTCGTTTAAAAATTTGAATTAATCTGTAAAGTGGTAAATGGTCTACAAATTTTGAAATAAGTATAAAGGCCAATAAACTTGCTGATGCATTTCCTTTAGGTATCGGTAAGCTTGGTAATTCTGCTATAACAACGCCTTTTTCTTCCGGAAGTGCATATTTAGGTCTTACAATTCGTCTTACAAAAACGGAAAGAGGCGTTATTTCTAAAAGTTCTGTAACTTCTTCTCCTATTTTTACAGCTCCTTCTTCTATGTGCTTAGGCTCTATAATCTCTTCTACTCTCGGAAAATGCGCAGGTATAGAAGAGCGAACAGGTTTTTTCTTTCCTTTCTTCTTTTGTTTTCTTTCGTAGATTACAATATGTTTTTTGTATGCCTCTTCTTTCTCAGCTATTATTTTTCCGAAAAGCGACAATTGATTTGTGTCAACAGGGATAAAACGTTCGCTTTTAGACCCGAAAACCATTCTTTTAAGCTGCTCGTATTGCTGCTTAATTTCAGCTAGTTCTTGAGCTTTTTTTTCAAGTTCAATCTTTAAAATTACCAGCTCTTTTTGTATGTCTATTGTATTGTTTTCCACACTATAAATATACAAAAAACAAGACTAAATAGCAGGTAAAACCTACAGTTTTATTGAATTATTTAGCCTCTAAATAACGTTCGTTTTTCTGAGTATTTATAATACTAATTCCGTCTAAAACCATAACCATTTGGGTATAACTCAAAACTACTAATCCATCTTCAATGTCGTATTTTGGAAGCTCAAAAATACCTCGTTCCAATCGTTTATAATACAGTACAAATCCTCCAGGTCGCCAATGAAGAAGTTTTAGTTTATTTTTTTGCTTATTGATAAATGCATAAACACTATTTCTATCTCGCTCTTGTTCCATGTGCTCACTAACTAATCCACTTAATCCATTAAATCCTTTTCGCATATCAACTGCAGATAAGTGATAATAATACGTGTGTTCTGTACCTAATCCTAACATTTATATTTTCGTTTTTGTTTAGATGCAAAAATTAGATTATTTTTAACTTCTTACAAGATGTAGTTCTCCGTACGCTTACCTTTATTTAGAGCTTCATAGGTATTTACAAATCTTGTTGATTCATGGTAAGATTGTGCTAGAAAATGAATTTTACGAATACATGTTTTTATGTCATATTTATTAAAAGTTTTGTTTAGGTATTCTGCAAATAGGCTATAATTGTTTGCCTCACTAGATTTTATTTTTTCACTTCTTTTAGATTGAAAAATATTAGTTCCTAAATCTGAAAATTTTGTTATCCTCTTAACAACTCTTTTAATTTCTTCTTTTCCTTCGTACTCTTTAGAAGAATATGTGCCTTTTTCTTTATCTATTAATTTGTAGAATCCTTTTTTCTTTTTTCTATCTTTTAATTCAAAAAATTCATCCCCATTGGCATTGCTATATAATTTATTTCCATTTTTATGAGATTGACCTTGGGCTTCAACTACAACTTCTTTTTCTCTTAATTCCTTAACTATCTTTTTTAACTCTGTTACTGTTATATCCCTATTACAATAACAAGGTTCAATAATGTTTAAATCTTCAAATTCATGACTTATATGTTCATGTTCTGTAAACCAAGCTCTTCCCATAGTATTTAGTTTTGTTCTGTAATTGTTTTTAACTTTAATTTCATTGTATCAGCCGTTATATTTACATGTAATATATCGTCTGTTAAAACTTCATTATTATACTCAAAATCTAATTTGTTATTATCAAGGTCAATAGCCAATTCTTTACCCGCAGCGTTTAATGTTTTTAAAACAAAAAAGACTTCTTTACCTCGTTTTAAATTATTTTTTGGCATTTTATTACCCTCTAAATCGGTATAATACATTTCTATAATTTCAGGTTCTTCTTGTTGCTCTATTACAGTTGGTTCAACTTCTATAAAAGGATCTTCAAACACCCAATTTTCTATTTTTTTAACATCTTTTATTTTAACAGCTCCACACGTTATCTCTAAATTAATGTGTAAGGGTAAATTGTCTTGATTGTCAAATTCTTCTGTAAGGCCTACAATATAGGCTTTGTGGAATTCTACTTTGTACAAGGTTTTAAACTCATCTCTGTCATAAAATATTAATTCACCGCTAAAACTAGCATTTGGTGAAAACATATAGTGATACAAATCGCTATCAAACCCCGTAGATTCAAACATTAAATGGAATGGGCTTTTACGCGTTGTTGTCGTAGGATTTCCCGTAATATCTTTTAGTTTGTATAAGGTGTATTCTGCTCTTAATAACGTTCTTTCTTTTCCATCTATAATGGCGATGCCTTTAAAACTACTCATGGCTTTTCAATTTCTGGATTCATCTTTTAATTTTTAATAGTTATAGATATTTTCTTACCCTGACACTAGCCCCATAGTATCACAATAGCAATTCCGAACATGATGGTATATCCATTTAGTTCACATTACAGGACGGGCTTATTATTAGGGTGTATCTATTTTTTTAAACGTAGGTCAAATATATAAAATAATGTTATACGCAGCATGTTTTTATGGTTTACCCCCACATTTTAGGGGGTAAATCCCCGTAGCGCTGTCTAGAAACAGAAAACAATCTTTCGGAGTGCACCTTGTACCCTCAGGTAAAAGCTGTTGGCTACAGATATAGTACTGTTTATTTGGTAATTACAAGAGGTTGACGGCTCTTTTACGTAGCTATAAAAACAGGAATTAATCAAGTAGAATTACGATTAGTACACGTCCAATAAACCTGACGAGAATAAGCCCCTATAAATCATAACAAATCAATAAGACTCAAAACAAGAACAATTGCGTACCTGTAAAAAAAAAGGTTGAAATATAGGGGGTTGTTCAAAGCAAGGAAACAAAAATCACAAATTAAAACATGCATCATGACAAGTAAAAATACAGATGTATACTGCGCATATCTTTTACGTCACAAATAGCAAGAACGCTTGCCTATAAAAAAATACAATTTGTAAAAATTTCCGGGTGCGCGTGAAATTATATACCTGTGTTAATCTGTTTAAGTTTATGTTGTTCTAATTACAGTTTTCTCCCTCAATTTGAGCGTTTAATTCTCAGAGACGCTGCCTCTAAATAAAGAATAGTCTTTCAAAGTAAAGATCAAACCCTTAGAGGGGGATTTAGTTTACAATATCATCTTCGTTATACTCGTGTCTTATTTTAAATAGTTTATCCTTTTTAAAGAATAAAGACACTGAGGAATTCCCTGCCCTTGTAGAATTAATAGCATGAGAAAATGTAAAGTGCCACACATTATAATTCATCATATCTGGGTCAAAATCTTTTTCCAACCACTTATTAGAAAGCACAATTTGGTATTTTTCATATATGGGATTTTTGTAAATCGCTAGCAACTTTTTATAGATCTCTCCAAGTGGATCATTAACATGGATAGCGATTTTATCCGATACATTTTCTGGCCATTTTGGAATAGCATCCAAAAGAGCCCCTCCTATTTCTATAGCACTTACCTTGTTTTGATTAAATCGGATAAGGATCCGTTGTGTGACTCCCAATGTTCTCTCTAAAGTAATAGCGTGGTATAAACTAATATCACTTTTAATTTCAGTTGGATTTGAAAAGGGTTGCCTGTAAGGTATTGAAACATCGTGAAAATTTTTCTCTATCCCTAATTCTTGTAGTTGACGGTACACGTCTATAGGAGAACTTCCAATTTGAAGTGTCCATTTTTTCCCACTAGTTATGTTTTCAGTTTTCGGAAAATCATCATCTATTTCACACGAGAATAAAAAGAATAAAGAGGCGATTAATAAAGCTATTTTTTTCATGATCTTAATTTTATATGTTCAACCATTTATCTTTTTGGATAATTTTCCAACATCATCATCATCGGCTGCTTTATAAAGACCTTTTACTTCTTTATCTTGATGTTTCCAAAAGAAACCAGCGCTCATGCAGGCATCTTTTAAATTGGAGGCTATTTTTTTTTGAAAAAGTTTTAAGTGTTACTATAACGTTTTCTGCAAATAGCGTATAATCATTCCTTTATAATATTTCTTTTAATTTCAGTAATATCTTGTAATTTATTAATATGCTGAATTCAAGTCACAAACGCAACTTTTAGTTAAATAATAATTGTTCCATTACAAATATAGGGTTTTGATATTTATGTCTCTTCCTAGGTCTGTTATTTAATTTTGTTTCTACCTCTTTGATTCTTTGATCTGTTAGGTTTGTAAAGTCACTTCCTTTGGCAAAATATTGTCTAATCAAACCATTTAAATTTTCGTTAGATCCTCTTTCCCAAGAGTGATATGGATGCGCAAAAAAGTAATCAATACATAAATTTTCTGCAACCTGCTCATGGCCTGCAAATTCTTTTCCATTATCAGCTGTTATAGTATGTAGATAAGGCTTCCAGTCTTCTAATATTTCATTGATAGCTTTAGTGACAACAACTGCTTCTTTAGAGCTTACTTTTTTCATTTTAAGCATTCCAGAAGCTCTATCATTTACGGTAAGTATGGCTTGATTATGGTTTTTACCTATGATTAAATCGACCTCTAAATCTCCAAATCGATTTCTTTGTTCAACAACTTCAGGGCGTTGTTCTATACTAATACGATTCTTTATAACCCCTCTAGAATCCTTTGATGAGCCACGTTTTCTATATCTCCTTCCCTGTCTGCGAAGGTGTGTATGTAAATCACCATCATTCCTCTTGTCTTCCCTAATATGCTGATATATACGCTCAATAGACACCGTTTCTTTACCTTGTTTTTTTAGGACACCAACTACTTGCTCAGGACTATAATCGTCTCGCAATAACAACTCTATTGCTTGTTGAATATCTTCTGTAAAGCGTTTTCTTTTAGGCTTTTCTTTATGACGTTTAGCATACTTTTTTTGGGCTAATTCATGCTTGTAAACTCCATTTCTTTTGTCTGAATTACGCTTAATCTCTTTGCTAATAACAGACTTGTCTTTTCCTATAGCAGCTGCTATCTCAACCTGTTTATAACCTTGTTTTAACATGCAACAAATTGTGTATCTTTGCGCTTGGGTGATGTGTTTCATACAACTTCTTTTTTCGAGATTTGAGACCGTAAGATACATATCCATCAAGACAAGAAAGGTAGGTTTTCCTACTTTTCTGTTTTGAAAATATAACCATCATAGAATCAAATCGAAAAGTTGCGTTTATTAGTTGAATTTAAGAATTAAAAAACTTGAAGTTTTATTATTTATATTAATTTTACTTTCTCTTTCTCTATTTTCTTTAAGAAACAAAACAGTATCACCTTCTTTTACAGGAAGTGTATGTATTAAATCCAAATCAAATCCATCTTTACGTCTATTAGTTTCTATATTACTATAGTCATAGATAATAGTATCTATAACGATACTATTACTGCTCTTCTCTGTGTTTTTTAGAGTCATTTTACAAGAATTTGTAATCATTAAACAAAATAATACTAATAGTACACTACTGGTTCTTTTCACAATTTTCATAATCAAATATTATTTTTAAATCATCCGTATATTTTTGGCGTTGGCTTAATCCATTTCTACCTCCATTTATTGCTTTAGTTATTTTTTTTACATCATCGTCATCAGCAGATTTATAAACATCAAAATATTGATTTTGATGTTTCCAAAAGAAACCAGCACTCATGCAGGCATCTTTTAAATTGGAGGCTATTTTTTTTGAAAAAATTTTAAGTGTTACTAAAAAGTTTTCAGGGAAGCCATGTTTAGTACCATACTTTGCTAAATAAGCCGTAACACATGGTTAGCAACTGGGCTTTTTTTAGTGATTTCAATAATTGTACTTTCTTCTATTTTTTTTATCTCGAGCAGCCCTTTTTAGCTTGTAAAGATCAATATATTTGTTCTTGTGATTAATATTTATTAAGGTATCTAGTTGACTATAAAATCTTTCCTCTTCATTCATGAAATTATATTTAATAATTACTTTATTAATAGTTAATGTATTGTTATTATCAATTTTAAAGTAAATATCATAAGCTTGTAAATTATTATTATGCACCTTAAATTTAGCCAAAGTGTCATTAATCTTTATAATTTCTAGTGAGCCTGACATATTGCTAGGGCCGTATGGTCTTTCAGCTTCGCCATAGTTACAATAAATGTAAAATGTAGACACCTTTTTTGTCTTTTTGTTTTTAATACTAATTGGGTAGGTGTTAAATTTATTAGTCCCTGTTTTATAATAACTCGATCCGTTGCTAGAAGATTGAATTAAAAAACTTGAAGTTTTATTATTTATATTAATTTTACTTTCTCTTTCTCTATTTTCTTTAAGAAACAAAACAGTATCACCTTCTTTTACAGGAAGTATATGTATTAAATCCAAATCAAATCCATCTTTACGTCTATTTGTCTCTATATTACTATAGTCATATATAATAGTATCTATAACGATACTATTACTGCTCTTCTCTGTGTTTTTTAGAGTCATTTTACAAGAATTTGTAATCATTAAACAAAATAATACTAATAGTACACTACTGGTTCTTTTCACAATTTTCATAATCAAATATTATTTTTAAATCATCCGTATATTTTTGGCGTTGGCTTAATCCATTTCTACCTCCATTTATTGCTTTAGTTATTTTTTTTACATCATCGTCATCAGCAGATTTATAAACATCAAAATATTGATTTTGATGTTTCCAAAAGAAACCAGCACTCATGCAGGCATCTTTTAAATTGGAGGCTATTTTTTTTGAAAAAATTTTAAGTGTTTCTATAACGTTTTCTGCAAATAGCGTATAATCATTCCTTTATAATATTTCTTTTAATTTCAGTAACATCTTGTAGCTTGTAAAGGTCAATATATTTATTCTTATTATTAATATTTATTAAGGTATCAAGTTGGTAATAATATTCTTCCTCGTCCATCCTAAAGTTATATTTCATAAATACTTTATTAATAGTTAATGTATTGTTATTATCAATTTTAAAGTAAATATCATAAGCTTGTAAATTATTATTATGCACCTTAAATTTAGCCAAAGTGTCATTAATCTTTATAATTTCTAGTGAGCCTGACATATTGCTAGGGCCGTATGGTCTTTCAGCTTCGCCATAGTTACAATAAATGTAAAATGTAGACACCTTTTTTGTCTTTTTGTTTTTAATACTAATTGGGTAGGTGTTAAATTTATTAGTCCCTGTTTTATAATAACTCGATCCGTTGCTAGAAGATTGAATTAAAAAACTTGAAGTTTTATTATTTATATTAATTTTACTTTCTCTTTCTCTATTTTCTTTAAGAAACAAAACAGTATCACCTTCTTTTACAGGAAGTATATGTATTAAATCCAAATCAAATCCATCTTTACGTCTATTAGTTTCTATATTACTATAGTCATAGATAATAGTATCTATAACGATACTATTACTGCTCTTCTCTGTATTTTTTAGAGTCATTTTACAAGAATTTGTAATCATTAAACATAATAATACAAATAGTACACTACTGGTTCTTTTCACAATTTTCATAATCAAATATTAATTTTAAATCATCTGTATATTTTTGGCGTTCCTTTAATCCAGTAACTCCACCATTTATCTTATCAGTTAGTTCTTCTACATCGTCATCATCAGCTGCTTTATAAAGATTTTTTACTTCTTTATTTTGATGTTTCCAAAAGAAACCAGCACTCATGCAGGCATCTTTTAAATTGGAGGCTATTTTTTTTGAAAAAGTTTTAAGTGTTTTTAAAAATTTTTCAGGGAAGCCATGTTTAGTGCCATACTTTGCTAAGTAAGCGGTAACACTTTGGTATTTATCATCACGTTTTGCAATATAAATTTTAAAAAGAGGCGTAAATACTTCAGTACTATTAGATTCTTTATGAATAATTCTTTCTTGTTCGTCGTAACAAGCTAAATAGTTGTAATCGTGTGTTATTTGTTTTATTCCTCTACCTCTAAATTCTCTACCTCCATAATAGTTTAAACCATCTCCTTTATTTAGAGCTTCATAGGTATTTACAAATCTTGTTGATTCATGGTAAGATTGTGCTAGAAAATGAATTTTACGAATACATGTTTTTATGTCATATTTATTAAAAGTTTTGTTTAGGTATTCTGCAAATAGGCTATAATTGTTTGCCTCACTAGATTTTATTTTTTCACTTCTTTTAGATTGAAAAATATTAGTTCCTAAATCTGAAAATTTTGTTATCCTCTTAACAACTCTTTTAATTTCTTCTTTTCCTTCGTACTCTTTAGAAGAATATGTGCCTTTTTCTTTATCTATTAATTTGTAGAATCCTTTTTTCTTTTTTCTATCTTTTAATTCAAAAAATTCATCCCCATTGGCATTGCTATATAATTTATTTCCATTTTTATGAGATTGACCTTGGGCTTCAACTACAACTTCTTTTTCTCTTAATTCCTTAACTATCTTTTTTAACTCTGTTACTGTTATATCCCTATTACAATAACAAGGTTCAATAATGTTTAAATCTTCAAATTCATGACTTATATGTTCATGTTCTGTAAACCAAGCTCTTCCCATAGTATTTAGTTTTGTTCTGTAATTGTTTTTAACTTTAATTTCATTGTATCAGCCGTTATATTTACATGTAATATATCGTCTGTTAAAACTTCATTATTATACTCAAAATCTAATTTGTTATTATCAAGGTCAATAGCCAATTCTTTACCTGCAGCGTTTAATGTTTTTAAAACAAAAAAGACTTCTTTACCTCGTTTTAAATTATTTTTTGGTATTTTATTACCCTCTAAATCGGTATAATACATTTCTATAATTTCAGGTTCTTCTTGTTGCTCTATTACAGTTGGTTCAACTTCTATAAAAGGATCTTCAAACACCCAATTTTCTATTTTTTTAACATCTTTTATTTTAACAGCTCCACACGTTATCTCTAAATTAATGTGTAAGGGTAAATTGTCTTGATTGTCAAATTCTTCTGTAAGGCCTACAATATAGGCTTTGTGGAATTCTACTTTGTACAAGGTTTTAAACTCATCTCTGTCATAAAATATTAATTCACCGCTAAAACTAGCATTTGGAGAAAACATATAGTGATACAAATCGCTATCAAACCCCGTAGATTCAAACATTAAATGGAATGGGCTTTTACGCGTTGTTGTCGTAGGATTTCCCGTAATATCTTTTAGTTTGTATAAGGTGTATTCTGCTCTTAATAACGTTCTTTCTTTTCCATCTATAATGGCGATGCCTTTAAAACTACTCATGGCTTTTCAATTTCTGGATTCATCTTTTAATTTTTAATAGTTATAGATATTTTCTTACCCTGACACTAGCCCCATAGTATCACAATAGCAATTCCAAACATGATGGTATATCCATTTAGTTCACATTACAGGACGGGCTTATTATTAGGGTGTATCTATTTTTTTAAACGTAGGTCAAATATATAAAATAATGTTATACGCAGCATGTTTTTATGGTTTACCCCCACATTTTAGGGGGTAAATCCCCGTAGCGCTGTCTAGAAACAGAAAACAATCTTTCGGAGTGCACCTTGTACCCTCAGGTAAAAGCTGTTGATTACAGGTATAGTGCTGTTTATCTAGTAATTACAAGAGGTTGACGGCTCTTTTACTCAGCTATAAAAACAGGAATTAATCAAGTAGAATTACGATTAGTACACGTCCAATAAACCTGACGAGAATAAGCCCCCTATAAATCATAACAAATCAATAAGACTCAAAACAAGAACAATTGCGTACCTGTAAAAAAAAAGGTTGAAATATAGGGGGTTGTTCAAAGCAAGGAAACAAAAATCACAAATTAAAACATGCATCATGACAAGTAAAATCACAGATGTATACAGCACATATCTTTTACGTCACAAATAGCAAGAACGCTTGCCTATAAAAAAATACAATTTGTAAAAATTTCCTGGTGCGCGTGAAATTATATACCTGTGTTAATCTGTTTAAGTTTATGTTGTTCTAATTACAGTTTTCTCCCTCAATTTGAGCGTTTAATTCTCAGAGACGCTGCCTCTAAATAAAGAATAGTCTTTCAAAGTAAAGATCAACCCCTAGGAAGGGGATTTAGTTTACAATATCATCTTCGTTATACTCGTGTCTTATTTTAAATAGTTTATCCTTTTTAAAGAATAAAGACACTGAGGAATTCCCTGCCCTTGTAGAATTAATAGCATGAGAAAATGTAAAGTGCCACACATTATAATTCATCATATCTGGGTCAAAATCTTTTTCCAACCACTTATTAGAAAGCACAATTTGGTGTTTTTCATATATGGGATTTTTGTAAATCGATAGCAACTTTTTATAGATCTCTCCAAGTGGATCATTAACATGGATAGCGATTTGATCCGATACATTTTCTGGCCATTTTGGAATAGCATCCAAAAGAGCCCCTCCTTTTTCTATAGCACTTACCTTGTTTTGATTAAATAGGATAAGGATCCGTTGTGTGACTCCCAATGTTCTCTCTAAAGTAATAGCGTGGTATAAACTAATATCACTTTTAATTTCAGTTGGATTTGAAAAGGGTTGCCTGTAAGGTATTGAAACATCGTGAAAATCTTTCTCTATCCCTAATTCTTGTAGTTGACGGTACACATCTATAGGAGAACTTCCAATTTGAAGTGTCCATTTTTTTCCACTAGTTATGTTTTCAGTTTTCGGAAAATCATCATCTATTTCACACGAAAATAAAAAGAATAAAGAGGCGATTAATAAAGCTATTTTTTTCATGATCTTAATTTTATATGTTCATACTTAGGTTTACCGATTGAAATAAAAAAACATTCATATTTTAATGACGTATCCACACCGTTTTAGATAAAAATAATATAAGATTTCGTGTGTAGCTAAAACCATGATATAAACCCATTGCGTGAAAAGTTTCGTGTACCAATGTACTATTTGTAAATCCAGGACGTAAAACAATTACAGAGCGATTAGTTAAAGGTATACTATAAGCTCTACCAAACTTAGATTTTCCGCCTAGCTAAAACAAAAAATAATTCCATTTGTAAACCATCACTTGGAAACAAATTTGGTATAAGAAGCATGACTATAGCTTTTGAGTTAGCTTATGGATACTTGTATTTGTATGCAACAATTCTTTTCAAATACACAGACAATAGTTATATACCGCATACATAAACAGTATTTATTTAAAAAATTAACATATGGCAAAGAAAACGTCAAACACAGTGAAAGAACATTGTTTTACGGAAGAAGAAAAAAAGGATATTTTTAGAGCAGTACACTTACAAAAAACAAGAAGGTTACAAAGCTACTACAAGTCATTTTCTTAAAGCAATTTTCACTTAGGAAACTCCAATAACATGTCAAAATCACTAAAAAAATAATCAAGCAATAAAAACCAATTCCATTTCTAAAAGTCTATTGTTACTTATTCGTCTGTTTATTATTGGGCATCAGACAGATAAAAATCAATAAGATGAATTGCAGGCAAATAACAATAAATGCAACTACTTGAGTTGAATAAGCAATAGTAGAAATTCTTCTTTCAATTGTTCTTTCAAAACCTATCTCGCTTTTCAATACATTCTTTTCACATGTATTAAGATCTGTTCTTTTATCTATTTCTTGCTTTTTCATTAAAGCAATGGTCTCATTTTTATTGGCTGGGATATCCAGCAAATCCAATCTGTCAATTATAAGCCATCCACAGCTACTAATTGTAAAAACACACAAGACTATTGCTATTACTTTTTTCATTTAAAAACAGGTATTAGAATCACCACTCAGCGACACATTAAACACAGCACTATTTAATATCATAACAATCCAAAATAACCGATATTAATAGTTTATTAATTACGGATAATTATTTTTTGGTTTCCACTATTTTCAGTAACCATTTTCTCTTCCAAAGAAAAAGAAACAGCAGTATTAAAAAAGGCCAAACACTCAACAATCCTAAAAACAATTCAGACACCAAATTCCAACCATTTTTTATTGCATCCCATGATTTAGAAAAGAAAGATTTTTCATAAAAACTACGCACTACCGTATTATTTACTTTTTGAAACAATTGTAAATTTATGGTACTAAAATTAACTTTGTCTTTTAAAAATCGCAAACGACCTTCTTTCGCTTCAATCTCTTCCGTAATTTTACGAATGGCTTCTTCTGCTTCAATTACATCCGTAATACTTCCCGTTTTGTTCTTTAAAATATGAATGTATCGATCACGCACACTTCTTTTTGTTTTTAAACGGCTTTCAATATCAACAAATTCTTCCGTCACATCATCTGACAAAATAGTTGCTTTTCTAGTATAGACTGCATGGGCTTTTACATCATTTATAAGCGTATTAAAATACTCATTCCCAACCCTTATTGTAATGCTATTTGATATTTGATGATTGCTATTCATAAGCGACATTTTAGATACAAATGCATTGTATTTTAAACATATCTTATTTATATATTTTGTTGCTTCATCAACATTATTCACTTGAAGCTCTAAATCTGCAATCCAAATTATTTTTCGCTGTAACAGTCCCTTTTGCTTGGTATCAATTAGTGTAACTGAGCTACCTACTTCTGCAGCATTCGAAATCACATTAGAATCTGCACGTATATCCTGATTCAAACGAGTCTTAGACTCCGAACAAGAACAGCAAATTACTACAATGAATAAAGCCGTGATTATTTTTTTTATTTTCATACCATTAAATGTTATTATGAATGATTTAGGACACAAATACATGTTTAAAAAACTGAATCACTTGATCTACTTGCAATTAAAATCATACATTTTCTATACCACACAAAAAAACCTTCGATTATAATGCTGATTCTTAATTGTATTTTTCTATGTGCTAAACGTCTACATCACACAATTATTTTATCAACAAAAAAAAAGTTAAAATACACCTAGCCCTCTGATCATATTGAAAAGACAGCCAACACCCCGTGTACCAGGCCTTATACCTATTACAATCCAAAACAACCCATATAAATAGGTTGTTTTACGTTCTAGCATTGTTAAGAAACAGAACCATAGCTAAGACAATACTTATCGCCTAGCTAAATCAAAAAACAATTCTATTTCTAAACCGTCACATGGAAATGTATTTGGTATTAGCCCCTCCATAAAAGATAAAGAAAAGGAACATCAATCAAATACCAAATCTTTTAATGTGATTTTTTCGTTTAGGATAAAATCATAAAGAGTCAAACGTCTAAGAGTGTAATAATCGTTCCAAAAACTTTGCAAGGAGCGCAGGTATTTCACCACAGATTTATCTTTTTCCTCTAAGGCAAGGTTTAGGTCGGTAATCGTAATTTTACCAAGTACATAGCGTTTATTAGTAATTTCGTAGCGCTTTTGGGCGACAATTTTAGCCTTTTCCGCAATGGCTAAAAAACTGCGTTGGTTGGACCAGTTGAGCACATGGAGAAATATTTCCTGTTCAAAAGCCAATTCGTCTTGAGCTACATTTGTATTGACCAATGCCAAGTCAGATTCAGCCATTCTCCTACGAGATTTAGAAACCCCCCAATCAAAAATAGGAATCCCTACTCTTAAGGTAACACTTTGTTGTTGGTTAAAATTTTGGTACAACTGATTAAAATCTTCCTGTTGATTACTCAGTCCAAAATTGGCATTCAAATTTATTTCTAAACGATTGCTTCCTTTTAGCTCAGCCACTTTTTTCTCAGCTTGTAACCTACGTCTTCTAAATTCTATTACCGATTTTCTATTCGCTCTAGCCTCTTCTATCGCCTTCGCAATGTCCACGGAAAAAGGAATTAAAGTTTCGGGAATAGATAAGGTAATTTTCTCCAATTTCATACCTAGAAAACGGGCTAAATTTTGAGAAGTACGCTTTACAGAAATGATATTGGAAGTTACATTGTTTTTAGAATTCAGCAGTGCCAATTCCATTTGTAAAAGTTCGTTTTCTGCAATTTTCCCCATTCTAAAACGCCCTTGAGCAATGTTGTACAAAGTCTCTTGGTTGGACAAATCCTTTTTGGCTATTTCTAATTGCATTTGAGCAGTTAACAAGTCAAAATACAACCTACATGTACGCAAGGATACTTGTTCCATTTTCTCCACATAGTCTCTTTTGGACTCTTCGAACATTAAGGGTTCTATTTTCTTATCCCATTTAAAAGGGTTGTAAAAAAGGGATTTTTGATAATAATTAATAGAAAACGGAGTCACATTATAATTGGTCGAACCATTACCTCCATAACGATCTATACGTTGCAAATTTGAAGAAACCGCAAAGGATCCTCCAGTAAAAGGCACATTTTGAACCAAGGAAAGATTGGTTTCTAATAAGGATTGGTTTTGGCTTACAAAAACATCATCTCCATTATCCTTTGTCAACCTACGTACTGAATTTGAATAAGAAGGAATGGTAGCATCCAATCGCAATTGAGGGAGCAACCCCGCTTTATAATTTTTAAATCGCCAATAACTTCCTTGAGTCTGATTGATGATATTCTTATAGTCAGGTGATTTTTTCTGAGCTATTACAATGGCTTTTTTAAGATCTAACTGTTGGTTTTGTGCACCAATTAAAATTGGGAACAAAAGGCATATTCCAAACCAATATTTTAGGATTAGAACAGCGTTGTTTTTTAAATATAAATTATTATTCATGTCTAATGGCTTCTATTGGGTTTTTATTAGCTGCTGATTTTGCTGGCATAATTCCGAAAACCAAACCTATTACAGTGGCAACGATAAACGAAAGTACGATGGACGATACTGTCAAAATGGTTTCTATACCTGTAGAGAATTCAATAATATAGGAACTGACAATTCCCAAAATAATTCCCAGTACTCCACCACCAATACTAATAAGAACAGATTCTGCTAAAAACTGTAAAATCACATCTTGTTTGGTTGCCCCTAAAGCACGAATAATTCCAATTTCTTTGGTGCGTTCCAATACAGAAGCCAGCATAATATTCATAATTCCAATCCCTCCAATCAATAAAGAAATCCCCGCAATAATACTGAGCACCACATTAAAAATTTGTTTGGTTTTTTGCTGTTGTTTTAACAATTGAATAGGAATGGTAATTTTAAAATCTTGCACATTATTATGCCTACGTTTGAGCATCCTACCAATAATATTAGCTGTGGATTGCAACATTGTAGATGCTTTTACTTGAACCACTAATTTATCCAATTGATGGTAATTTCCACGGGGAATCCTCTTTTTGGGACCACTGTTATTGCCTCCAAAAAACATAAAACCTCCATTTCTATCTTGTACTTTGTCTACTACTATTTTTCGATCGCGATACCGTACTAAAAAAGATTTAATTGGAATGTAAATATCTAAATTTAGGTCACGGATACTTAAATTTTCTTTGGCTTCGTCCGAAATATACTTTTCCTCTATCACTCCAACCACCTTTAACCAAACATCCTTTACCTTTACTTGTTTCCCCAAGGCAGAACTCCCAGGAAACAATTTCTTTTCCATAGTTTTCCCAATAATACAAACGGGCAAAGCATTGCGAGCCTGCCGTACAGAAAAATTACGTCCATTGTTTATTTTGATATTAGAAACTTCAAAAAAAGAACGGGACACCCCTATTAATTTTACCGAATTTTGACGGCCTTGGCTACTGACATACGTTTCCATAACAATTTCTGGACTTGCTAAAGAAATAGAAGGAATATTTGCCAACATACTTTTTACATCCAGCACATCCAATCCCTTAGAAAATCTTTTTGCCTGACTCACATCATCATCACCAGCATCAGCACCTTCTTTTTCTGTATCAGCAATGGGGGTGATTACAATATTATTTACTCCGATCAATTCCAATTGTGCTAAAATTTCTTTTTCAGCACCTTTCCCTATAGACATCATGGCAATGACAGCGGCCACCCCAAAAATGATTCCTAAAGCCGTTAAAAAAGTCCGTACCTTATTTATTAAAATGATCCGTCCTGCTTCATAGAAATTCGACTTTAGCTGTTCTAGCAGCATCTTATCTATCATCTTCCTTTTTTAACAATTGAATCTGCTTATTTTCATACCCCTCCGGTTCGTTCAAATAAATAACCTGATCTACGTTGAGTCCTCTTTTTACAATCACTTGATCTAAATTGGCATCACCGAGTTCAAGTTGTTTTTTCTGAATTGAAAACCCGGTTTTTACATAAGAAAAACTAATAGAATCTTTAGAAAATACAGCTTCTAAAGGAATGATCAATACATCTTCTTGCTTTTGAATTAGAATCCTATTGGAGGTAGTCATTCCAGGTTTGATGCTCTCGTGAATTTCTTTAATCAAAATAGATACTTGAAATATTTTAATGTCAGATCCTCGTTTATTTTCTCCAACATTGGCGACACTGGTTACCACACCTTCTAGATTAATTTCAGGAAAAGCATCAAAACCAACACTCACAATTAGGCCCTTTTTAATTTTACGAATGTCTACTTCGTTGGCATAGGTCTTCGATTCCATTTTTGTTAAATCTGGCAACGTAGCAATTGTCAAATCCCACATATTTATAGTAGACCCAACTTTTTTCTTTGAGCCATTCCATGTTTTCGCATAGGTAATCATCCCTGAGGCATCAGAATATATGGTAAAAGAGTTTTGCAATTCTTGCAAGGCTGTCAATCGTTTTTTAATTTTTAAAACTTCAGTCCCTACTTCCACCATTTTTGCAATAGCACGTCGCTTTTTTATCGAATAATTTTCCAATCGTTCACGTAAATCTCGCGTACCTTTTTCTAGATCAATCTCCAATTTCCGAATGGTTGCAGGTGGTTCGTAAATAGATTGTTTGAGTTCCAATTCGTTTTGTTCTATGCCAAAACGCAAATCTTTAATAGCACTGCGTTCCTGTTTTAGGGTAAGTGTCGTATCTATCTGCTGTTGGATGTATTTAGATTGACATGTTTCTAGGTTTAAACGTGCATCAATAATCATTTCATTGACACCGGAAGGATCTAATTTACCAATATAATCCCCTTTTTTCACTATGGTTCCTTCTGTAATTAAATCTTGAATTTTTATATCCCTCAATTTAAATTTACGAACAGCATCAGGACCGTTTATCTTTTTAAGGCTTGTAGATTGTGCCTCTCCTGAAATAATGACTTCATCGAGAAAATCACCTTTTTTAACCACCGTAGTAATGGCTAATTCTGTTTCTTTACTACCTCTAAAAAAAGCATAAGCAACTACAATAAATAATAGCATACCAGCTATCCAAAGGTACTTTTTGTATTTCATAATGAATTGGGTTTTATCAGTTTCACAAGAACATTGTTATAACGTTCATAATAAGACACCGATAACCTCCACCAATCACAACATCACAATACACTTCACAACAGTATCTTACCACTCAATTGATACTAAAAATACATTGTTTTTCCCTGATTCCTGTTATTTTTATGTTAAAAACAAGATGTCCTCCATTCATTTATCATCCAAAAAACACTTTCCACCTTCATAAACCTCCTTATTATTCTTTGAAAGAATAGGAAGGAAAAACACTGTAAATTAACCTCTTTTTTCTAAAATACTTTAGGTTTTTCTTATACCCTTTCAACTTAGAACGAATCAAAAAATTATACATCAGAAGCCCTTGTTTTCCTTTTTGGGACAAAACCAGAGTTGCAAGATTCTTAAACGCAATTTTCTCCTCTTTAGTCGTTATTTTTACCAACGCCAAATAATCTGATAATTCACGTACATTAGAATCACTTAAAACGGCAGCTAATTCAAAACTTTTAGAGACATGTGTAGTGTCTAAGGAGCTCAACGTCTCTTTATTTTCAATGTCCAAGATGCAATCCTTGAGCTCTCCATTTGCAAAACGCCACAACTGATACGTTGTTTTTACGGCACCATGAATACATTCAAAATCACGAGTGGTAACCGTAGCACCAGACGCAGCATCTGTTTCATAAAATGAATTTTCTGCTTGACGCTCCGTTAAATCTGCCAATGTTAAAAATTTAAAATCAGAAGTATCATCCAATAAAATGGCATGTAGCTTTGCATAATCTTTTACAGAAAACTTTTTATGATTTAACTTGGTCAATGGAGTGTCTTTACGCAATTCAATCGTTAAGAAATCGCCCTTGACATCCCAGTACATACGGAGTTGCATCAGCTTACACTCATTCACTGATTTACAAGGGAATGCGACAATATCAATAAAATAGAATTGAGACACTCCTTCTAAATCTACTGCCTGATTTAATGTATAAGCTACATTTTCATATTGAATTTTATGAGGAATCAACACTATTTTATCTTCAACTACGTTGTCTTTAGACGCTTTTATTCCAAGGAATTGATACATCCCAAGCGACAAACATATAGCTATAAAAGTTTTCATTTATTTTTAATTTTAATGATTTAATATTCCTTTACAAACAAGGATTCTCCATGGAATCGATGGTCTTATCTGTACCTATTTTTTATGTTTAAAAACCTTTATTTTAATATTGAAACCCAATCGTAAATTTTTAAAAGCAATCCCATTGGTCGTTTTTAATAAACCTTTTGCCAAGCCTATTTGTTCTCTTGTAGTCAAAAAAACCTGTAAATTATGAGAGAGAGTTCCTGTTTCAAACCCTAAGGAAATCCCAGGTTTTGGTCTAACGGTCACATTCTTACTAGATGAAAACAAACCAACATCCCATGGATACATATACCGAATAAACAACGTTTTATTGCGATTCAATCGGTATCCAAAAGCCAATGCCACCTCCATTTTATCTGCTTGAAACATAGGATCTACCTTATTAAAATGAACAAAACTCAACCAAGCAGCAACATTAAAAGTGTAGGCTATTTGTTTTGAAACTATCATTTGATGTGTATAAAACAATCGGTTGGTAAACCGATACTTTTCCCCAAATTTCTCACGTGCCCTAGCATCAATAGATAGGCTTGTATTGTACACTAAAGATATAGGCACACTATGATCAATATTTTGTTGTAGAATGCAATACTTAGAAGTAAGCTCTTGAGTTTTACTCATTTTTTCACTTAGAAAACTAACCTGTAAATTTTTTAAAAGCCCATATTCAAATCCCATTGCAATATTTGAAGAACCGTAAACACCATACATATTACTTATACCAGATGCTATGGTCTCAAACCTATGCACAATTTCAAAACTAAAAGCGCCCTTGTCTAGTATATTTGTTGTCTGAGCATCGACAAGACGTGTGCCCCAAAAAACAGAATTAATCGCTGTGTTTTCTTTTGGTATTCCTTGCGCTATAAGAGAGCAAGTAAGGAGTAATAAAAATTGTGTAAAAACGCATTTTATCATAAATTTGTACATATTAATTGTTTAAAGCACCTTGAATAATCCAATTCAAAAGCATGCTTTTTTGATTTTTAGTTGGAGTTTCATTATCGGGATGATTGGAGTTTACCCTTTGCATCAAAACACTTGATACAGGATCTTTAACGTTCAAATACCCCCCAGAAGTCAATGCTAGAAAAGCACTGCTCTCTAATAAGACAGGAGGATTGGAATCGTTATTATGACAAGCAATACAAGAGGTCTTAAATATAGGAATAATGTCCTGAGAAAACCCCATGGTTTTATTAAGATCAATGTCTGGATAGACAATAGTTTCGTATTCACAAGAAGTCAAGAACAAGAACGCAGCAAGTAATACTGCGTTGAATAATTTTCTATTTAACACGCTCACTTAATCGTTTAAGGCACCTTTACGAATCCAGTTTTCCACTAATTTCTTATCACTTGCACTTGCACTGATACTCGCTTGATGCTTAAAACTGATACCATCGACATGCAATACATTTATCATAAAACTTTCTTTTGTAGAAAATGGTTTTACTCTAAAAAGACTCGAATTGGTCGCTTTTACATTGACAAGATTGTTATAACTATACGTTGGTAATAAATTCAGATTTGCAGCAACTTCTCCACTAGAATCGCCATGGCATACCATACAAGAGTTAAACACTTGTTTTTGAACTCTTCGATAGCTCACTAAAGTCATGTTTTTTTCTTTAAGAACAAGATCTTCCTTAACACTTTGAGAACTATACACTAGTAAATTCACTATATTCCTTCCGTTTTTAGCAAGGTATATTTTAAATTCATAGGATCCTTTTTTGATGTTTTTCATATAAAAACTTCCTTTTCCTTGAGCTGTTATCGCCAATTTCACACTGGACAACGCTTGTGTTTCACCCGCATTAAAAACACCAAAGCGAATGTCTTCATTATCCGTTAAATAATCCATGTCTGTAATTATTACATTACCCGATACTGAATACACTTCGGAAACATCATCTCCACCACCACTACTACAGCTTAAAGCTATCAAAAAAACCGCCAAATACCCACTTATTTTAATCATTTGTTTCATTTGAAAATTATTTAAAAATTTCTTCCAACATTAAAAAAATATTGGAAGAAATCAATTATTAGTTTATCGATACTAAAAAGCAAATTGCAATTGAACAGAAACCATGTGTTCTGCCAATCCATTATCATCATCGTTTTCCTTAAATAAGGAACTATGACCATTCTTTCCTAAATACTGATACATGGTTTGTAACTTAAGATTGTGACCAACAATAAAATAATTCAATCCAATAGCAGGCATGTATAAAATCCCATCGTTATCTGTTGAATTTCTATCCATCATATCCAATCTTAAGGCAGCTTGTAACTTATCCGTTGCAAAATACCCCGCTTGGACATAGGCGCCATAGTACGTATAATTAGGTTTAATTTTCTGTCTTTCTACAAAATCCATATTTAACATATAGGCTTCCCCCGAAAGAAACAAACGATTTGCCATATATGACACTTCTAGTCCAGCTCTCAAATCATTCGTACTCTCATAATTTGCTTCTACATTATAAGAAACACTCGGAGCAATCATAAAATAATGACTTGTAAGTTCCGAAGGACTCCCTTGATGTAAGGGCATCGGACCATTGGGCATATACGCCACTCTTGCAGAATACAACAACGCAGGAATCCCTAAATCATCACTCGTAGAACTGGTGGCTTTATTGACACCAATACCTGTTCCATTAAAAATTCCAACGCGATATTCAAAAGTATTGTGTAACAATCCGTGAACTTGTACTCCTATATCAAAACCAGTAGCAATGGTAGGGTTTACAGAATTGATATCAAAGTCTAAATTTACTCTTGTAGTTAAAGAGCTTGGAAGAGTACAAAAAAGAGTCTGTCCCAGACGCACCAAATACGCCTGACTAAAAGGGGTTTTAAATTTTCCGATTCGAAAACGTAACTCATCTTTTAAATTGATATCAAACCACGCTTGATTTAATAATCTAGCACCAGATGCGGAAGCATTTATGGCTAAATTAAAGGTAACTTTATTAAATGCTTTCCCTGCAAAACCTATTAAGGAATACGGAACAGAAAAACCAGAGTTTAAAACATTGTCTTGCTCTGCTAAATTCAAGCCCTCATCATCGTAATAGTTAAAATTTGCACGTGTTTGAATTAACACATACGGTTTAAAGAAAAAATTCTGGTCTTTAGATTTCCAAGAAATCCCATCTCTACCAGCAAGTGAAATTAGCTCACTTTCTATATATTTATTGGTCAGTGTATCATTCTGTCCAAAACTATGAAACACAGAAAGCATTAATGTAAGAATGCTTATCTTTTTTAATAATTGCATCATTTTATTCTGTTTTTTGTTTGTTGTTATCATTATTTAAAAATTAGGAAGCGCTTTATCTGCTATCTTTTTTATAGCAATACATTCCACTTCTATCAACCATCCAGGGCGACATACAGGTGCCAATACCATTACCTTAGGAAGGTCACAATAATTGTTTTCAAAATATGCTGCAATTACCTTTTTATCAGCTACGTCTCTAATATAAATGATAAGTTGAGCTACATCATCCATAGCTGCATCGGCATCTTTTAATAAAGCCTTTACATTTATCATCGCACGATCTATCTGAGCACTCACATCATTTTGGTGAACAATTTCTCCTTTATTATCAATACTTGCCGTTCCAGAAATAAAAATATGACGTCTATCTCCATAATCTACACTTGTACCACGTTCAAAAGTAACACCGTATTCGTGCGTTGGGTTCAAATTTTCTGGAGCCACTAAAAATTTCACTTGTTGCTCTTTGATTCCACCAACACTATAAGCATCCATCAAAACATTTACATTCGGATTGGCATGCCTCCCTTCTATTCCCGTGCTGGCAATAAAATGAGAATCAATATTCATGTCTAATTTATTAAAAAATGAAGATCGAGATCGTACCACACCATCGTAATTAAAGTCAACATCTTTTACAAAAAGCCAAGTACGTATACAGTGATCTTTGATGTTCATCCCCTTCTTTTCTAGGCGTTGATTCAAGTCTTCAAAAACACCAAACGTTTGATTATAAGACGTCAAAGATTTGTAATCAGAAGTCAATAGCGTAGACCAAACATGCGTATAACCATTTCTTTGAACTACTAATTCATGCTCACTTTCAAGTGTTTTTTGAATTGCGTTGTTCTTATCATTTATAACATAGGCCCATAATACGACCTTGGTATCGTTTAATGGAGGTTGTTGTACTACAGATAAAGCACAGTTATGAACACCATTTCCTGCCCATTTTTTCATGGTAGTGAGGATGCTATCTTGATTTGCAAAATCACTTATAAAGAAGCGTGTAAAAACCAATGCATCCTTTGGGATTGAAGCATTTTCCATATACGACTCCAGTGTATCAAGTAATTCTTTCAATTGATTTTCAAAACAATCAGTTTGGATTGCTTCAATCATTAAATGAATTTCTTCTACGTTATTGTTCGAAAAAACAGCTTCACTTACGCGTGTTTTTTTATTTAAAATTTTATTGTATTTCATTTTTATAATGACTTCAAAAATGTTATTAATGCGTCTCTATCAGTTTTTTGCATTTGTTTGAACAATTGCCTAGAAACATCTCCTTCTCCTCCGTGCCACATAATGGCTTCTACATAGTTCCTCGCTCTTGCATCGTGTAAAAATGAAGTATGACCATTCACCACATTTTGCAATCCAATTCCCCAAAGTGGTGTTGTTCTCCATTCGTCACCAGAGGCATTAAACTGAGAAAAATCATCCCCCAATGCAGGTCCCATATCATGAAGTAAATAATCTGAATACGGGTGAATGGTTTGATTTCCTAGCCATGGCATATTGGTACCATCAATTAATTTCACCCCACCAGCTTTTGTATGTAATGTAGGCGTATGGCAAAGATTACATTTGGCTCGAAAAAACATTTTCTCACCTTGTTTTACGGTTGGATCGTCCACATATCTACGAGCAGGAACACCTAATGAATGCAAATAAAAATCTACATCCCCCATATCTTTTGTGGTAATCTGAATACCATAATCTCCTTTCACTTGTGACTGTCCTTCTGCAATTTCGTGAGGAAAACGATCATTTGTCACTCCCATATCAGATAAAAAACCAAGTTCTACGGTCAAATCTGCATGCTGCGCTTTGTGACCTGAAAGTCCCATTTGCCTCATGTTTCTTTCCATTACCCAGTTAACTTCTCCAGAGATTCCATATTCTGGGTACTGCATATTTGCCAAGGCTAGTATTTCATTTTGATCCAAAGCCATCATCAATCCCAAGCCTACATGCCTTAAAGGAGTTCTTACACTCATTTCTAAATTTTCTCTAGGAATGGCTTCTGCGTACCAATCAGTAATCGTATAATTGGGAGTCATTAAACTATACGTTTCACCATCGGCAAACGAATAAAATGATTCGTCGTATGTTACGTGTAACTTTCCTTCTGGAGTAGATCCATAAATAGCCTGATCGTGTAAAACCCTTCCATAATTTCTATGATATTGATTATTTGGCGTACGCATAAAAGTTAAAAACGCAGAAAAACCAAAAGGACCAGATCCTCCATCTGTTAACAAATGAGATTTTGTACGTCCTGCCCCAACGTGACAACTTCCACATGCATAGCCCGAATATACGGGACCTAAGCCACCACTTTCAGGATTCCCATCAGCAACTCTAGGCGTATCATACAATCCGTCACCCGACAGAAAACGATCCATCAAAGGTCCTGTAACCCAATCTGAAGGCGTGTCAAATGCCACACTTGTAAAAGTAAATGTTGTTGAATTACCAGCCGACAATTCTGCTGGTTTTGCTAACCTCTTTCCTGGAGTGTATATATCTGTATATTGATTTTTCTCACAAGAAACAAGCCCTAAAATCGACAATAGGAAAAAGCCAAAAACATGACTTTTCCCTATTATTTTTTGTATTCCATTCTTCATCATTCAGAAAACTAATTTACGATTAGTGGACGTACTTTTTTATCTATAATAATCTTTAATTCATTCACTGCATCTATAGCAACGCTTACTTGAGCTGCTTTTAAATTATTTCTAAACGGAGCAGGAATATCCGAAATAGCCTTAATAGCATCCGTAATCAAGCCTTTTATTTCAGTGTCTAATGCCTCGTTTTTTCCTTTTACAAAAGTAGAAATACTCAATTTTCTTGTCGCAGGGGTCGTCCCTCCTAAATATGAGTTTTCAATACTTCTAATGTTATTTTGAAAATCTATAAGTGAGTTCCAACTAAACCAAGACTCAACTTTCAATACTTTACCACTCTTATGTGGATCTGCAATTTTTGAATTTGCAACCTCTTCAGCTATATCAATCATCCCTTGTAGAATTTCATCTACAGCATCAATCTGTGAAATATAACGACTTCCTTTTTTTCCTGCTTTTTTAAATTCAAGTCCATAAGGTGTTTTAATCTCTATTTCTAAATCCTCCATTAATTTTTTTTCAGAAGCTCCACCATCCCATAAGGCCCATAATTTAATTGAATCATCACGTAACACCTCAGACACCGCAGACAAATATTGTTTTTCTCTAATAGTATATGCCGAAGCATCTCTATTTTTCCCCTCAGCAAACAATAAGTATTCTATGGTGTGAAAACCTCTTAATACAGCTCCCAATCCATTCTGTACATATTCTGCTGTTAACACTTGCTTACCAGCCAATACTTGATCTAATTGATTTCTATCCAAAGGCCAAGAATCCAATAAAGGATCTAAACTATGATACTTTGCTGGACCGAACAAAAATGCTTCTCCCTTTTCCCAAGGAGCTCTGGTTGTTTTCCAATATTCACAGGCTGCATCCAAATCTGCTTGTGAACCAGATATTTCAAATTCTTGTACCTTTGCTAATAACAATTTAGAATTGTCTTTCATTTCTACATATGTAGGGATAATAGTGTTATCCACATACTGTGCTAAAACCCCAGAAAAATCATGTTTTTTATCCACAGGATCACTTGTAGAATTACTATCACTACAAGAAACGAACCCAATGCTGCATAGCATTAACAGTACCGCAATTTTATTAAATACTCTCATTATTTATATATTAAATTAGTTACTTATTTTTTTATAAACCAACTATTAAAGACCATACCTAAACCTAAAGTATGTTCAGAATTCAAACTTCCTCTATCAATTTTACGGCTGGAATAATCTGCTTTTAAACAAAGATTTTTCATTAAATAATAATTGACTCCCACTGTAAACACCTCTCTTTGATAGCGTGCATCTTTAAAAACACTCCCTTCTGTATTCTCCATAGTATTGTAATATTCGTACCTTACAAAGGGGATTAATTTTTCTCCTTCTTTATTAGTTCTAAACACATCGTACCCTGCTTCTATAGAGTACGTCATTGCGTTTTTTGCAACTGGTGTTCTCGAATATTGAATGTCTTTAGAGATCGTCCTGTTAATTTTAGAAATTGCTTCACTATCAGAAATGTTTCCATAAATAAAATTAGCACGAACTGCTGCCCGCTTACTTTTATATTCTACATCCATATTTAGAATAGAAACAGTTCCAGAAATATGCTTCATTAGCACAGCTTTTGCAGTATTTGCTGCACTATTCCCACAATATATAGAAACACCTATATTAAAGTTTTTGATAGCACTATTTTGAACACGCAATACCACAGCTGGATCTGTCATCTTTATTGATTCAAAAATTCCTTGCTTTCCATCTCTAATCCAAAAAGCAGAAGAAAAACCATTGGCATCCAACCCATTGATTAATTGTAATTCATACGACCATCTTCTGTATTTTCCTAAAACAGAAATCCCCGTTTCATGCCATGTCAAAGGCAACATACTCATTTCACCTTCTGGCCTCACCGAGGTAAAAAACTGCGTAGGTAAATGACGTCTATTCGTAATTCCTATAGGCACTATCATATGTCCTATTTTAATATTAAAGGCTCTAGAAAAACTCTTTTTAAAATAAAATTGCTCCAATACAACCTCTCCTCCCTTTTCTACCTCCATCTCATATTCTCCTGATTCATCATATTCCAACTCTAAACTAGATCCTGTTCCTCCATGTTCAAATTCAACCTCTGTAAAAATTTCGATGTCTCTTCGA
Source organism: Flavobacteriaceae bacterium (assembly GCA_965224465.1). GTDB lineage: Bacteria > Bacteroidota > Bacteroidia > Flavobacteriales > Flavobacteriaceae. Next base: position 844,980 of record OZ245049.1, read on the forward strand.
AGTTTATAGTTAAACTCAAACACAAACCTAGGTACATCAATTAAAGCTCTATTGTCAGCTGGAGCCCCCTTTATTTCAGCATATCTATTTGCACCATAATCTAACTGTTGAAACAACAATTCTCCATAGGCACCAAATCTATAGGTATCATATAAAGGATTTACATCTGGTCGAACAATAGTAGTACTTTGTGCATGTATCATAAATACACATAGCAACATTAAAAATGTGGTTGTTAATTTCATCTATTCTTTTAAATATAGATGACAAAATTCAGCGTTTTATACAAAGTGAACAATCCCTAAATAGTGTGATTTTAACAAAGTCATACATCCCCTAAAAAGGGGATATAAATAGCGCATAAACAATCTCCTCTTCTAAAAAACAAAACAGTCAATAATCTCTATAAACGATGATATATAGTCGTTTACAGGAACAAAACAAGAACTACATTAACCAGAATTTGTCTAAATAAACATAGCCAAACCGTATTTTGTTGTAAAAACATAGTTAATGAACAAATCATTGTTAAATCAAAGATAAAACCTACACTATTTATACACGTTTAATACAACAAAAACAGAATTTTAAGAGGTACTATTTGAACTATTCACCAAGCTTATACCAAATACATTTTCAAGTGACGGTTTAGAAATGAAATTATTTTTTGTTATAGCTAGGCGAAAAACCTAAGGACATCCTTAGGCTACCCTTCTGTTTTTCAACAACGTTATAACGTAAAACAAACTATTTATATAGACCATGTTTGATTGTAATTGGTATGGCTCATGAGTAAGAGATTTATTAGAAAGATTATTTTCTAGCGCAAGGGAATACCTAAAGGAATAACTCCCTTAATGGGCGTAAAAACCACTCACAAAACTAGACCGTACGTTATTGGAAACCTACACCTCATATCCTTTGTATATATGCGTTATAAAAAACATATATCCGCACATATATACCTCTTTCCAAACATATTTCAGAACTAGGTACTTACACTACAAAAAAAATGAATTTTAGAGTAAAAAAAACTTTAAATCCGTATTATAGACCGCTAAAATTAGCTGAATTGAATTCAAAAAAAAAAGTTAACAACCATTAAAATATGAATACATCAAACCTCTAAATTTAAGAAAAAAAGCAACAAGCCCTATTTCAAAGTCCTTTATAATAAAAAATTATTATTTATAGCTGCTTATAAAGAAGGATTTAAGGACTCATTTATATCTATGATATTATTTGCTACTGCATAAATCACTAAGGCTGCTGTAGATTTGACTCCTAATTTCTGACTTATATTTTTACGATGCGTTACTACTGTATGTATACTTATAAACAATGTTTCGGCAATTTCCTTTTGAGATTTACCTTGAGCTAAAGATCTCAAAACATCAATTTCGCGATCACTTAATGTGTTTTCGCTCATCGAATTCTTTTCAGATTTTAGGGTTAAGTATTTATCTATATCCATTAGCATACATTCCTCCGTATCATTTAAAAAAATACAGTCTCTAAAACCATTGTAAAAATTCCTATCGTAATAGGTGGTAATAAGTCCGAGAACATTTACTTCTTTAAAATAGGCAGAAAACCGAGTCCATAAATTCTTAGCACCATTAAAAACCAATGGATTCACAATAATCAGATTAAAAGAAGAGTTTCGTTCTTTTTTTAAAACTTCTTTTACAGAAGATTTTTTCACAAAAGTATATAAAGGATTCTTCGCAGAAATAATACTAGCTAAACCTTCCCTTATAATAATTGAAGGTTCAATAATTAATATGTGCATTTTTTTTTTCACAACTTGGTTATTTTTTTTCTAACATTTCAACCAACGGAATTAATATGTGATCTTCAATCAATGTATGTACTTCCAAATCTTGTTCAAACTCAAACAGGGCAATTAAAATTTTACGCCGTATAACACAATCATTTTGAGGAGGTAAATACTGTATCAATAATCTTTTTAAATCATCTAATTTTTCCTCTAAATTATCGTGATGTTCTTTGTATTCAACTACTGCGTAAGATTTCTTATCATTATTATCTCTTTGTTTATCTAATAAACTTATAATATAGGGAAAAGCAACCGTATTTTCATACGAAAAATGTTCATCAACCTCATTTTTATACTCCTCAAAAAAACGTTCGAGCATTCGGTTTTCCGGCTTATGATTATGAGTACACATCGTCCGAATATTCTGTATAATATTTGGAAACAATTCTACGGTATAATAAATATGAGACCTACAGAGATACTGAATAATTGCACGTATATCCAAGGTTTTAAAAGATGCTTTTGAAAGATACGAAATATCGTTGTGTAGATTTAATATATATAAGAAGACGTCCGTATTCACATTGCTTTCCTTGCAAATTGTTGCTATGTTTTTTTCTTTGACTCCTAATTGAATAGTAAATCTTTCAACAATTAAAATTAATGAATGATTACTCAAAAGTACTTCAGACATTTTCATGTCCTTATGGATTCTACCGTTCATTCGTTCCTTGAAATTAATATTTTTACAGTGTAAAACTACTATAAATGTAATGATACAACAACAAAAAAAACAAAATTCTCCCCTGTTTTATATCTCCCTTAATTGCAGTTATTTAGCACAGCCATAAATACACTTAGTTTAAGAAAACAGCAACAATCCCATACAAGAACTAAAAAAGCATAGCATCCCAAACCGTAATTTTAAAGAATAGATATTCATCAAACCTCTTTGACATGTATTTATAACAACTTAACACACGGACAGTTACACCATTCCGAATCAAAACATATTGACCTACATATTTTATCTTAACATTTGAATAAAACAGGTCTGTTTTTTAACGGTTGTATCTATTCAAAGTATTTCCTTGCTGCCTCCAAATCTTCTGGTGTATCAATTCCTATAGCGATTTGATTTGTTTCAACCATTTTCACTTTTAAATCATGTGCTAAAAAGCGAAGGTTCTCAAGTTTTTCTGTAGCTTCTAACATGGTCATAGGTGTTTTCGTAAAATCTAATAAAGCTTGTTTACGAAATGCATAAATTCCAATATGCTTGAACCAACTCCCTTTCTTTTCATCTCTGGGATATGGAATAGGGCTTCGAGAAAAATACATAGCAAAATCATTGGCATCCGTTACCACCTTAACATTGTTTGGATTTTGAATCTCTCCCAAATCCAATAATTCAATTTTTAATGATGCCACATCAATTTTTGCAGCATCCTTTTGATCAAAAACACGCAATAATTTTTCTAAGGATTCCTTCTGTGTAAAAGGTTCATCACCTTGAACATTCACTACAATATCCACATCTAGATCTACAATTACCTCTGCAATTCGGTCGCTCCCAGATTCGTGATCTGACCTGCTTTTAAGAGCTTTTCCTCCGTTTTTTACAATTTCTTGAAATATAATATCAGAATCTGTCACCACATAGACATCCTCAAAAAGACAGGTGTTTTTAGTGGCTTCATAAGTCCGTTGAATCACGGACATTCCACCAAGATCTTTCATTAATTTACCAGGAAATCGACTTGCCTCATAGCGGGCAGGAATCATGGCTATAATTTTATTTTTTTGCATTTTCATTTCTGAGTTTTAGTCGGTTTAAAGAGGCATTTAATTCAAATCCTAACAACAAAATAATACAGTTCAACCAGATATACAGCATCAATATTAATAGTGCTCCAATAGACCCATATAATTCGTTATACCTAGCAAAATCTTTTACGTACACACCAAAAACATAGGTAGTAAGTATAATCAAAACAGTTGTTAATAAGGCTCCTGGCGAAAAGAATTTGGTAATTTTCCCTTCTTTGGTTCCAAAATAATACAACACAGAAGTTCCCACATAAATCATCAAAGTAAAAAACAGAAATTGTCCAATCTTTACACCTAAGACATCACTTTGATCCCTATTATAGCCACCTGTTTTTTCTGCTAATTCACTTAAGTATTCAACAATATAAATCTCAAAGTACATCAATACCACAATCGTAACTAATAAAAGTAGCGCCAATATCACCCCTACCCATAAAGAATACAAATATTGCCAAACCATATTTCTAGTAAGCTTTACATGATACGAATATTCGAAACCTGCAAAAATAGCATTCACCCCATTTGCCATCAAGAACATAGCGAAAATTAGGTTGACATAATTAACACCTGTACCTGTTCCTTGATGGTTTACAATATCTTCCACAATGGAATCAAAAAAGTCAGAAGTTTTGGGAGGAAGTAAATTGGTTACAACACTCATAAACTCATGACTATCCACTGGTAAGTATGGTATGATTGTTAAAATAAATAGTAGAAAAGGAAAAATAGCCATAAAAAAGCTAAACGCGATGGCACTTGCACGAGAAGTTAAAGCTCCTTTTACGATACCGATAGAGTACATTTCCAATAAATCATACAAAGAAAGCCCCTCAAAACTAGGCACCTTTATAGATTTTAAAAACCGAATAAATATATTTACTACGGGTATTTTTAACAATTTCTCTTCTATAGGTTTTGTCATCTAAACAGCTTTTAAACTTAAATCCATATTATACACCGAATGGGTTAAGGCGCCCGAAGAAATAAAATCAACACCACACTCTGCGTATTCACGCAATGTTTTTTCATTAATTCCACCAGAGGATTCCGTTTGGCAATAATCTCCAATTAACGCTACCGCCTTACGCGTATTTTCATAATCAAAATTATCTATCAAAATACGATAGACTCCTGGTGTTTTCATAATCTCAGTAATCTCATCCAAACTCCTTGCTTCTACTATAATTTTCAAGTTTAGCCTATTGTTAACTAAGTATTCTTTGGTCTTCACAATGGCTTTTGTTACGCCACCACAAAAATCTATATGATTATCCTTTAACATAATCATATCGTATAAAGCAAATCTATGATTGACACCTCCACCTATTTTAACCGCCCATTTCTCAATGGCTCTTATTCCTGGAGTCGTTTTTCGAGTATCCAAAATTTTGGTTTCTGTACCTTCTAAAAGAGCTACAAAAGAACGCGTTTTTGTAGCAATAGCACTCATACGCTGCATGGCATTTAATACCAATCGTTCTGTTTTTAAAATAGATTGAGATTTTCCTTCTACATAAAATACAATATCTCCAGGTTTTACCGCAGCACCGTCCTCTAATATCGTTTCCACTTTCATACTTGGATCTACTTGAGCAAACACACGTTTTGCAAATTCAACTCCAGCAATAATACCTGTATCTTTAACTAACAACTTGGCTTTCCCATAAGCATCACTGGGGATACAAGCCAACGAGCTATGATCGCCTCCCCCAATATCTTCACGAATGGCATTGCTAATTATCAGTTCTAATTCTTTTTCAAATTGAGCCTTACTTATCATATTTAAATTTATTATTGGTACAAAAATAACTTTTTGTTTTAAAACTCCTAGCCTAAATCTTTAGTATCTTTGTCTTATGAATATAAAACTATTGGTTATAGGTAAAACCGACGATAAAAATCTACTACAACTCATCCAGATCTACGAAAATAGACTCAAACACTATATCAAATTTGACATTGAAATAATCCCCGATATTAAAAATGTAAAAAACCTTAGTGAAGTGCAACAAAAAGAGAAGGAAGGGAATTTAATTCTAAAAAAAATGGAGGCTTCTGACCAATTGGTATTGCTAGATGAAAATGGAAAAACGTTTAAGTCTACTGAATTCGCACAATTTTTACAAAAAAAAATGAATAGTGGGATTAAACAATTGGTCTTGGTTATCGGAGGTCCTTATGGTTTTTCTGAAGCTGTCTACAAAAAAGCAGTTGGAAAAATTTCTTTATCCAACATGACATTTTCACATCAAATGATTCGTTTGATACTTGTAGAGCAATTGTACAGAGGATTTACCATTTTAAAAAACGAACCTTATCATCATGAATAAAATAGAAATTGTATTTGCTACCAATAATGCCAACAAACTTAAAGAAGTACAAGCGATGTTACCCCCACATATTAAAGTACTAAGTTTAAAGGACATCCATTGTTTGGAAGAAATCCCTGAAACTTCGGACACCTTAGAAGGAAATGCCATCTTAAAAGCCAACCATGTTACAAAAAACTATGGTTACAATTGTTTTGCTGATGACACAGGACTGGAAGTAAACGCCTTAGACAATGCTCCTGGTGTCTATTCTGCTCGCTATGCAGGAGAAGATAACAATGCGGAGAACAACATGCAAAAACTGTTAGATAATCTAAATGACACCCTTGATAGGAAAGCACAGTTTAGAACGGTGATTGCTTTAAATTTAGAGGAGAAACAATTTCTTTTTGAAGGGCTCTGTACTGGTGAAATTCTTCAAAAAAAACAAGGAAATGCTGGCTTTGGCTATGACCCTATATTTATGCCTTCCAACTACTGTATCTCATTTGCGGAGATGGACATGGAAACCAAAGGAAAAATTAGCCATCGCGGATTATCCGTACAAAAGCTAGTGACTTATTTAAACACAATACTTACATAATTGGAAAAGATAAAATCATATAATACCACCTTTATTTTATTGGGATGTGCTTTATTAGTAGCGCTTATTATAAATATTAATTTGGGATCGGTATCCATTCCGTTAAAAGCTATATTCAATAGTTTTTTAGACCCTGAGTCTGTCAAAATTTCTTGGAGATATATCATTTTAGATTACCGAGTTCCAAAAGCCATAACAGCTGTTTTAGTAGGAGCTGGCCTATCGGTTAGTGGTTTGCTCATGCAAACATTGTTCAGAAATCCATTGGCAGGTCCCTTTGTTTTAGGGATTAGTTCTGGAGCAAGTTTAGGCGTTGCATTGCTTATTATGGGAACTTCTTTTCTAAGCATCAACATATTGGCTAGTTTAGGTTTTAATTGGGGAGTTGCTTTCGCTTCAAGTTTGGGAGCTTTCCTAGTTCTTTTTGCCGTAATGGTTGCAGCTAATAAAATAAAAAACACCATGTCTATTTTAATTATAGGATTGATGTTTGGGAGTCTCACCACGGCAATCATAAGTGTATTGGCTTATTTTAGCTCTGCAGAACAATTGCAACAATTCATGTTTTGGAGTTTTGGAAGTTTAGGCAATTTAAGTTGGACAGAAATAGGAGTATTAACAGGGGTTTCATTTCTTGGACTGCTACTCGTACTCAGTATTATAAAACCCTTAAACAGCATGCTTCTAGGAGAAAACTATGCTAAAAGCATGGGGGTTAACATCAAAAAAACAAGACAAATCACCTTGGTCGCTACAAGTTTACTCACAGGAGTAATTACCGCTTTTTCTGGCCCTATAGCCTTTGTTGGATTGGCAGTCCCACATTTAACCAAATTAGTGTTTAATACCTCAAACCACAAAACATTACTTCCTGCAGTTGCTATTTCGGGTGCCATTATCATGTTGATTTGTGATAGTATAGCCCAACTTCCAAATAGTGAATACACCCTACCTATCAATGCAATTACCTCTTTATTTGGAGCGCCCATTGTAATTTGGTTATTAATGCGTAAACGTACCTTAAATTAATATGAAATTTACAGAAAAAAAACTTCTTTTATCCATCTCTAATGCTTGCATAGGTTACCGAGCAGGTAAAAAAAAGACCACTGTGGCGACTGGAATCACCGTAGATATCCACCAAGGAAACTTAGTCTGCTTATTAGGAAAAAACGGAATAGGAAAATCTACCTTGCTCAGAAGCATTTCTAAGGTACAACCCTTATTATCAGGTAAAATTAGTATTAAAGGAAAAGACATTGAAGATTATTCACCTCAGGAATTCTCTAAAGTAATGAGTCTGGTTTTGACAGAAAAACTCCCCGAAAGCAACTTAACAGTCTATGAACTAATAGCTCTTGGAAGACAACCATATACCGATTGGCTCGGAAGCATCACAAAATCCGATAGTGTTATTATAGAAAAAGCGCTAAAAGCAACACATACCAGCCATTTATCATTACAAAAAACAAATGAATTGAGTGATGGTCAACTCCAAAAAGTACTCATTGCTCGTGCAATTGCTCAAGATACGGAATGTATTATCCTAGATGAGCCTACTGCTCACTTAGACATACATCATAAAATAGAAACCTTTACACTGCTTAAAAAGTTAGCAAAGGATTTTGGTAAAACCATCCTCATTTCTACCCATGAAGTTCAAATAGCATTGCAATTAGCCGATGAATTATGGTTAATGAATGATGATCAATTTATTGCAAACACTCCTGAATACCTTATTGAAAACAATGAATTGGATCGTTTATTCTCCTCTGACATTATTAGGTTTGACAAGAAAACAAAACAATTTATCATCAAATAAATGCGATTATACCTGTTATTTACTCTGCAGATAATTGGATCGTTAAATATAAAATGAAAACAATGCCATTCCTCAATTTTCTAGTCTAGACAAAAACAATTCTGATTACCTATTTAATACTTCTGGGTTTACAATTACAAATTCGGTACGTCTATTTTTTTGGTGTTCTCCTTTTGAACATGTTACATTATTCCTACAATTATTAGTCAACATGCGTTCACCATAGCCTTTTCCTGATATTCGATTTGCGTCAATACCTTTTTTTACGATATAAGAAACGGTTGAATTTGCTCTTCTGCTAGAAAGCTCTATATTATAATAATCATTTCCTCTAGCATCCGTATGTGAGCCTGACTCAATAATTAGGTTTGGGTATTTATTCATAACTGCGATCACTTTTTGAAGTTCTATCGCAGCATCTGGACGTATATTATCTTTATCAAAATCAAAATAAATAGGATTAATATTTATTAAAATTCTACCTTCCTCCTGTATAAACTCTAGTTTACTTAAATTTAGGTTGACAATAATTCCTTTTGTATCCTTTTTTGCAAAAGACTCAAAACTGGGAGAGTACGATTCTTTTTCTGCAAAAACTATATAATCCTTTTCGCAATCAATAGTAAACTTATACTCATTATTTGCTGTGTTTTTTTGCTGATCGACACGTGTTCCATCCGCAGTTCTTAAGGTAATGAGTGCTCCTAGTATAGGCTTATTCGTTTTATTATCTACAATATTTCCAGTTACAAATTGCGTACATTTCTTTTCAACTTCTTTTTCAACTACAAATTTATAGATATCATCATCTCCTACTCCATTCTTACGGTTGGAAGTAAAGTAGCCTGTATTCAGCGCTTCCTTAAAAATAAAATTAAAATCATCTGAAACTCCATTTATCACTTCTCCAAGATTGAGTACCGTACTATAATTAGTTGCTGCTTTACTTACAAAAATATCCAAACCTCCATGCCCAGAATGTCCATCAGAAGAAAAATATAAGTCCCCATTTCTACTGATAAAAGGAAATGTATCATTTCCTTCTGTATTGATCGTACTTCCCAAATTTACTGGCGTCCCATAGCTAGCATCAGGATTAATATCCACATAATATATATCAGACAATCCGTAAGTTCCATCTCTATCTGAAGCAAAATACAACTTAGTTTGAGCTGCGTTTAATGTAGGATGTGCTGTAGAAAACAAATCACTATTAAATGGTAGTTCCTCTATATCTGTCCATGCTCCATTTACTTTTATTACTTTAAATATTTTTAATCTATTCAGTCCTTCGTTATCCGTTTTAAATTTCCCATGAAAATAATTATTCCTCGTAAAATACATGGTATTCCCATCTGCAGTAACAGCCACCGTAGATTCGTGGTATTTTTTATTCACTACACGTTTCATCTTTTTTGTTATCCCTCGTTTTGTATCATACGTAAATAATTGATAAAACGGACGTTTCTTTCCCTTTACAAAATGACGCCTATTAATAACTATTGAAGAATCTCTATTAGAAGAAAAAACGATTCCATCTTCATAAAATGAAGCTCCAAAATCAGAAACTTTTGTATTAAAACTAGCTAATTCGATGGCGTATTTATTTTTTATTTCTTGTGCTTGACAAGTCATACAAAAAAGCAAAGCGAGTGTGATGTAACATATTTTCATAGTATCATTTTTAGAAGAAACGTGGCGAAACCAAGTTTGTTTTTGTGTTAAACAATTCAATTCTCAAAAATACCTCATGTGATCCAGAGTCATAATTCACTAATGCAGTAGTGTCCCAATCATAAGCATATCCAATCATAAGGTTTTCATTTATTTGAAAACCAGCCATAGCACTAAGAGCTGCACTCCATCTATAAGCAAGTCCTAGTCTGAACTTTTCATGGAATAATGCATTCAAAGACAGGTCTATTTGCAATGGAGCACCTGCTACATATTTTGTTAATAAAGCTGGCTTTAATTTGGTGTTTGCACTTATATCAAATACATACCCCGCAATCAAATAATAATTCATTCGTTCTTTTGCTATACTAGAAACTATCGGACTACCATCTTTATAATGTTCGGTTTCTAATATATTAGGCACAGACAATCCTAAATAGTAATTCGGAGTGTGATAATACAATCCAACACCAAAATTAGGAGTAAATCTATTCTCAATATTATATGCATAAGGATCTTCTTGATCACCAATTGTCAATTTAGAAAAATCTACATTTAGCATATTAAGGACTCCTTTTAATCCAAATGCTAGCTTCCCTTTTTCAGAAACGGGTATGGTATAAGATACATCTATATTTAAGTATTGTTCTGTAGCTACCCCCAATTTATCATTTACAAAAGAAAAACCAAGCCCAATTTTACTCCTAGAAAAAGGCGTATGAATAGCAAATGTTTGCGTTTGAGGAGCTCCATCCAAGCCTACCCATTGTGAACGATGTAAAGCAAGTATGCTCGTGACCCCTCTAGACCCTGCATAGGCAGGATTTATCCCCACTGTATTATACATATACTGCGTATATTGTGCATCTTGCTGTGAAAAAACATCGCAAAAACTCAATAGTATAGCAATTAAAATTATTAATTTTCTCATAGTATTATTTTTTAAATCGAATAGAAATATTCCTACTGCGCTGTTTGTGTTATCTATTTACATATAAATGCCCTGCTTTCTTCACTACCTTGTTCGTATCTGTATTGGTATACACTAAAATATAGAAATACGTTCCTACAGGTAATTTCTTACTAGCCTCTATGGTCATTCTACCTTCTGAAACCCCTCGAAACACATTATTATCTGAACCATACGATTTAGTTTCGTATACCAAAACTCCCCATCTATTATATATTTCCATCGTATTTTTCGGGTGAGATTGTATGCCTGTGATGTACAAGAAATCATTCTTTCCATCCCCATTAGGTGTTACTAAATTATGTACAATAATATCACAACTATCTATATCTAAATAATTAAGTATTCCGTCACTATCACAATCTCCTTCCTGTGTTTCTTCTGCCGTAGAAATCCCATCATTATCATCATCATTATCTAGATAATTAGGAATCCCATCATTATCTGTATCATCATCATCTGGATTTCCATTATTATTTAAATCTTCATCCATCGTAGATATGCCATCTGCATCACAGTCTGTTTGAGCAGTCACATCTACCGAAATATCCTCTCCAATAAAATCACATGCTTCTTTAGGATTCGTACCTTTAGAAATTTCTATAACATCTAAAACACCATCACCATCACAATCCATTTCTGATATAATAGGCTCACTTATGTCTTCTACACGATATGAACATGGCTGATTAGGATCTGTTCCGTTTGCTATTTCTATATGATCTAACACGCCGTCTCCATCTGTATCCAGAAGATTATTTGCAACTACAATTTTTACCGTAGCTGTATCACAATTCTCTGGACTTACTCCATTTTCACAAATCTTATATTCGACTTCATAAGTACCAGAAGGCGTTCCTTCGGCAATGGTAATTGTGCCATCAGTATTTAAAGTCAGTCCGCTTGGAACAGTCACTCCAGATAAGGTAACTTCTCCTGAATCTGTTCCTAGCACAACAGGTTTTCCGTCTAAAGTATCATTCTTGGTGATGTCTTTTGTTCTTTCCCCTACTTTAATTGGAGTGGTACTAAAATCATCATCTGTAGCAATTATTGGATTTACAACTACAACTTTTACTGTAGCCGTGTCACAATTTACTGGACTTATTCCATTTTCACAAATCTTATATTCAACTTCATAAGTTCCTGAAGGCGTTCCTTCGGAAACAGTAATTGTGCCATCAGTATTTAAAGTCAGTCCACTTGGAACAGTCACTTCGGATAAGGTAACTTCTCCTGGGTCTGTCCCCAGTACAATAGCTATTCCGTCTAAGGTGTCATTATCTGTGATGTCTGCAGTGCTTTCCCCTCCTGTAATTGGAGTCGCACTATAATCATCATCTGTAGCAACTATTGGATTTGCAACTACAATTGTCACTGTAGCTGTATCACAATTCACTGGATTTGCTCCATTTTCGCAAATCTTATATTCAACTTCATAAGTTCCTGAAGGCGTTCCTTCGGAAATGGTAATTGTGCCATTTGTATTTAAAGTCAGTCCGCTTGGAACAGTCACTTCAGATAAGGTAACTTCTCCGGGGTCTGTCCCCAGTACAACAGCTATTCCGTCTAAGGTGTCATTATCTGTGATGTCTGCTGTGCTTTCTCCTCCTGTAATTGGAGTGGCGCTATAATCATCATCTGTAGCAACTATTGGATTTTTAACTACAATTTTTACCGTAGCTGTGTCACAATTCACTGGATTTGCTCCATTTTCACAAATCTTATATTCAACTTCATAAGTCCCAGAAGGCGTTCCTTCGAAAACGGTAATTGTGCCATCAGTATTTAAAGTCAGTCCGCTTGGAACAGTCACTTCGGATAAGGTAACTTCTCCTGGGTCTGTTCCCAGTACAACAGCTATTCCGTCTAAGGTATCATTATCGGTGATGTCTGCTGTGCTTTCTCCTCCTGTAATTGGAGTGGCGCTATAATCATCATCTGTAGCAACTATTGGATTTTTAACTACAATTTTTACCGTAGCTGTGTCACAATTCACTGGATTTGCTCCATTTTCACAAATCTTATATTCAACTTCATAAGTCCCAGAAGGCGTTCCTTCGAAAACGGTAATTGTGCCATCAGTATTTAAAGTCAGTCCGCTTGGAACAGTCACTTCAGATAAGGTAACTTCTCCGGGGTCTGTCCCCAGTACAACAGCTATTCCGTCTAAGGTGTCATTATCTGTGATGTCTGCTGTGCTTTCTCCTCCTGTAATTGGAGTGGCGCTATAATCATCATCTGTAGCAACTATTGGATTTTTAACTACAATTTTTACCGTAGCTGTGTCACAATTCACTGGATTTGCTCCATTTTCACAAATCTTATATTCAACTTCATAAGTCCCAGAAGGCGTTCCTTCGAAAACGGTAATTGTGCCATCAGTATTTAAAGTCAGTCCGCTTGGAACAGTCACTTCAGATAAGGTAACTTCTCCGGGGTCTGTCCCCAGTACAACAGCTATTCCGTCTAAGGTGTCATTATCTGTGATGTCTGCTGTGCTTTCCCCTCCTGTAATTGGAGTCGCACTATAATCATCATCTGTAGCAACTATTGGATTTACAACTACAATTTTTACCGTAGCTGTGTCACATTTTTCTGGATTTGCTCCATTTTCACAAATCTTATATTCAACTTCATAAGTTCCTGAAGGCGTTCCTTCGAAAACGGTAATTGTGCCATCAGTATTTAAAGTCAGTCCGCTTGGAACAGTCACTTCAGATAAGGTAACTTCTCCGGGGTCTGTCCCCAGTACAACAGCTATTCCGTCTAAGGTATCATTATCAGTGATGTCTGCAGTGCTTTCCCCTCCTGTAATTGGAGTCGCACTATAATCATCATCTGTAGCAACTATTGGATTTACAACTACAATTTTTACCGTAGCTGTGTCACAATTCACTGGATTTGCTCCATTTTCACAAATCTTATATTCAACTTCATAAGTTCCTGAAGGCGTTCCTTCGAAAACGGTAATTGTGCCATCAGTATTTAAAGTCAGTCCGCTTGGAACAGTCACTTCAGATAAGGTAACTTCTCCGGGGTCTGTCCCCAGTACAACAGCTATTCCGTCTAAGGTATCATTATCAGTGATGTCTGCAGTGCTTTCCCCTCCTGTAATTGGAGTCGCACTATAATCATCATCTGTAGCAACTATTGGATTTACAACTACAATTTTTACCGTAGCTGTGTCACAATTCACTGGATTTGCTCCATTTTCACAAATCTTATATTCAACTTCATAAGTTCCTGAAGGAGTTCCTTCGGCAACGGTAATTGTGCCATCTGTATTTAAAGTCAATCCACTTGGAACAATCACTTCGGATAAGGTAACTTCTCCTGGGTCTGTCCCCAGTACAATAGCTATTCCGTCTAAGGTGTCATTATCTGTGATGTCTGCTGTGCTTTCTCCTCCTGTAATTGGAGTCGCACTATAATCATCATCTGTAGCAACTATTGGATTTGCAACTACAATTTTTGCCGTAGCCGTATCACAATTCACTGGATTTGCTCCATTTTCGCAAATCTTATATTCAACTTCATAAGTTCCTGAAGGCGTTCCTTCGGAAATGGTAATTGTGCCATTTGTATTTAAAGTCAGTCCGCTTGGAACAGTCACTTCGGATAAGGTAACTTCTCCTGGGTCTGTTCCCAGTACAATAGCTATTCCGTCTAAGGTGTCATTATCAGTGATGTCTGCTGTGCTTTCCCCTCCTGTAATTGGAGTGGCGCTATAATCATCATCTGTAGCAACTATTGGATTTGCAACTACAATTTTTGCCGTAGCCGTATCACAATTCACTGGATTTGCTCCATTTTCGCAAATCTTATATTCAACTTCATAAGTCCCAGAAGGCGTTCCTTCGAAAACGGTAATTGTGCCATCAGTATTTAAAGTCAGTCCGCTTGGAACAGTCACTTCAGATAAGGTAACTTCTCCGGGGTCTGTCCCCAGTACAATAGCTATTCCGTCTAAGGTATCATTATCTGTGATGTCTGCTGTGCTTTCTCCTCCTGTAATTGGAGTCGCACTATAATCATCATCTGTAGCAACTATTGGATTTTCAACTACAATTTTTGCCGTAGCTGTATCACAATTCACTGGATTTGCACCATTTTCGCAAATTTTATATTCAACTTCATAAGTTCCTGAAGGCGTTCCTTCGGCAACGGTAATTGTGCCATCAGTATTTAATGTCAATCCACTTGGAACAGTCACTTCGGATAAGGTAACTTCTCCTGGGTCTGTTCCCAGTACAATAGCTATTCCGTCTAAGGTGTCATTATCTGTGATGTCTGCTGTGCTTTCCCCTCCTGTAATTGGAGTGGCACTATAATCATCATCTGTAGCAACTATTGGATTTTCAACTACAATTTTTACCGTAGCTGTATCACAATTCACTGGATTTGCTCCATTTTCGCAAATTTTATATTCAACTTCATAAGTTCCTGAAGGCGTTCCTTCGAAAACGGTAATTGTTCCATCAGTATTTAAAGTCAATCCACTTGGAACAGTCACTTCGGATAAGGTAACTTCTCCTGGGTCTGTTCCCAATACAATAGCTATTCCGTCTAAGGTATCATTATCGGTGATGTCTGCTGTGCTTTCTCCTCCTGTAATTGGAGTCGCACTATAATCATCAGCTGTAGCAACTATTGGATTTACAACTACAATTTTTACCGTAGCTGTGTCACAATTCACTGGATTTGCTCCATTTTCACAAATCTTATATTCAACTTCATAAGTTCCTGAAGGCGTTCCTTCGAAAACGGTAATTGTGCCATCAGTATTTAAAGTCAGTCCGCTTGGAACAGTCACTTCGGATAAGGTAACTTCTCCGGGGTCTGTCCCCAGTACAATAGCTATTCCGTCTAAGGTGTCATTATCTGTGATGTCTGCTGTGCTTTCTCCTCCTGTAATTGGAGTCGCACTATAATCATCATCTGTAGCAACTATTGGATTTGCAACTACAATTTTTGCCGTAGCCGTATCACAATTCACTGGATTTGCTCCATTTTCGCAAATCTTATATTCAACTTCATAAGTCCCAGAAGGCGTTCCTTCGAAAACGGTAATTGTGCCATCTGTATTTAAAGTCAATCCACTTGGAACAGTCACTTCGGATAAGGTAACTTCTCCTGGGTCTGTCCCCAGTACAATAGCTATTCCGTCTAAGGTGTCATTATCGGTGATGTCTGCTGTGCTTTCCCCTCCAGTAATTGGAGTCGCACTATAATCATCAGCTGTAGCAACTATTGGATTTGCAACTACAATTTTTGCCGTAGCCGTATCACAATTCACTGGATTTGCACCATTTTCGCAAATCTTATATTCAACTTCATAAGTTCCTGAAGGAGTTCCTACGGCAACGGTAATTGTGCCATCAGTATTTAAAGTCAGTCCGCTTGGAACAGTCACTTCGGATAAGGTAACTTCTCCTGGGTCTGTTCCCAGTACAATAGCTATTCCGTCTAAGGTGTCATTATCGGTGATGTCTGCTGTGCTTTCCCCTCCAGTAATTGGAGTCGCACTATAATCATCATCTGTAGCAACTATTGGATTTGCAACTACAATTTTTGCCGTAGCCGTATCACAATTCACTGGATTTGCTCCATTTTCGCAAATCTTATATTCAACTTCATAAGCTCCATTTTCCTGAAGGCGTTCCTTCGAAAACGGTAATTGTTCCATCAGTATTTAAAGTCAATCCACTTGGAACAGTCACTTCGGATAAGGTAACTTCTCCTGGGTCTGTCCCCAGTACAATAGCTATTCCGTCTAAGGTGTCATTATCGGTGATGTCTGCTGTGCTTTCCCCTCCAGTAATTGGAGTCGCACTATAATCATCAGCTGTAGCAACTATTGGATTTGCAACTACAATTTTTGCCGTAGCCGTATCACAATTCACTGGATTTGCACCATTTTCGCAAATCTTATTTTTGCCGTAGCCGTATCACAATTCACTGGATTTGCACCATTTTCGCAAATCTTATATTCAACTTCATAAGTTCCTGAAGGAGTTCCTACGGCAACGGTAATTGTGCCATCAGTATTTAAAGTCAGTCCGCTTGGAACAGTCACTTCGGATAAGGTAACTTCTCCTGGGTCTGTTCCCAGTACAATAGCTATTCCGTCTAAGGTGTCATTATCGGTGATGTCTGCTGTGCTTTCCCCTCCAGTAATTGGAGTCGCACTATAATCATCATCTGTAGCAACTATTGGATTTGCAACTACAATCCCAGAAAGTTTTACCGTAGTTGTATCACAATTCACTGGATTTGCTCCATTTTCGCAAATCTTATATTCAACTTCATAAGTCCCAGAAAGTGTCCCTTCGGCAACGGTAATTGTTCCATCAGTATTTAAAGTCAGTCCACTTGGAACAGTCACTTCGGATAAGGTAACTTCTCCTGGGTCTGTCCCCAGTACAACAGCTATTCCGTCTAAGGTATCATTATCGGTGATGTCTGCTGTACTTTCCCCTCCTGTAATTGGAGCGCCACTATAATCATCATCTGTAGCAACTATTGGATTTGAAACTACAATTTTTGCCGTAGCTGTATCACAATTTTCTGGACTTGCTCCATTTTCACAAATCTTATATTCAACTTCATAAGTTCCTGAAGGCGTTCCTTCGGCAACGGTAATTGTGCCATCAGTATTTAAAGTCAGTCCGCTTGGAACAGTCACTCCAGACAAGGTAACCTCTCCTGGATTTGTTCCCAGTACAATAGCTATTCCGTCTAAGGTGTCATTATCGGTGATGTCTGCTGTGCTTTCCCCTCCAGTAATTGGAGTCGCACTATAATCATCATCTGTAGCAACTATTGGATTTGCAACTACAATTTTTACCGTAGTTGTATCACAATTCACTGGATTTGCAAATCTTATATTCATCCATTTTCGCAAATCTTATATTCAACTTCATAAGTCCCAGAAAGTGTCCCTTCGGCAACCGTAATTGTGCCATCAGTATTTAAAGTCAGTCCGCTTGGAACAGTCACTTCGGATAAGGTAACTTCTCCTGGGTCTGTCCCCAGTACAACAGCTATTCCGTCTAAGGTATCATTATCGGTGATGTCTGCTGTGCTTTCCCCTCCAGTAATTGGAGTCGCACTATAATCATCATCTGTAGCAACTATTGGATTTGCAACTACAATTTTTACCGTAGTTGTATCACAATTCACTGGATTTGCTCCATTTTCGCAAATCTTATATTCAACTTCATAAGTCCCAGAAAGTGTCCCTTCGGCAACCGTAATTGTGCCATCAGTATTTAAAGTCAGTCCGCTTGGAACAGTCACTTCGGATAAGGTAACTTCTCCTGGGTCTGTCCCCAGTACAACAGCTATTCCGTCTAAGGTATCATTATCGGTGATGTCTGCTGTACTTTCCCCTCCTGTAATTGGAGCGCCACTATAATCATCAGCTGTAGCAACTATTGGATTTGAAACTACAATTTTTGCCGTAGCTGTATCACAATTTTATTTTCTGGACTTGCTCCATTTTCACAAATCTTATATTCAACTTCATAAGTTCCTGAAGGCGTTCCTTCGGCAACGGTAATTGTGCCATCAGTATTTAAAGTCAGTCCGCTTGGAACAGTCACTCCAGACAAGGTAACCTCTCCTGGATTTGTTCCCAGTACAACGGGATTTTCGTCTAAGGTATCATTATCGGTGATGTCTATTGTGCTTTCTCCTCCTGTAATTGGAGTGGCACTATAATCATCATCTTTGGCATCTATTTGAGGAATACAACTAGGAATATTATCATAAGGTTTTACGGTATCTATTGTCACAGAAACAATTCCAGAATCAACAAATGTTTCTAAACTATCATAAAGTCCATTATCCCCCACAGGCCCAGAGCTCTCAGTTCCTGCTTCTTCAGCATCAGAACAGCTGTCATTATCAGAGTCGAGATCAACACTTTTTGTACATGTGGGATCCACCTCATTTAAACTAAAACCATCAACAAGAACAACAGTAGGCGCCTCTAAATAAAACTCATATTTAACAGAAGAAGAAGTTGCTTCAAAAACAATTCTATATTTTTTCCAGTGAGGATTGTATAGAGTTGATACATCTGGACTTTGAGTAAAATCGGCTGTTGAACTAGGGTCTGTTGAAAAATTAGTATAGACCGTTTCATCTAAGGGAGTCTGGTATAGCACATTTACTCCTGTACCACTTCCTTGATCAACAAAACCATAACGCACATGATGTATATCGTAATCATATCCCTCATTTCCAGAGTATCCATAATTAGGCAAGGTCCCCATTTCAAATTCTAATACATATTGACTTCCAATAGTTAGTCCACTTATATTATTCGAAATTGCTTCATCAGCTAGTGAAAAAATCAAAAAACCACCACCACTATCAGATGGTATAATATTTATTTTATAAAAGCCTCCTGTTCTTGGATCTCCAATACTTGAGCCCGCTAAATACTGAGCTTCAGACCAGTCAGGGGTTCCTGTTGTAAAGTCCCATCCTTGATAAAGCCCAATAGGACTTGTACCATTAAAAGAATAACTACTTAAATGTGATTTATACTTAGAATTCCCATCTTCAGAGATTGCTTTCGTTGATATTTCGGTATCTGAGTAAAAAAAATCACCGTTGGTTAATAAATCTATTGTTGGACATTCTACTACATCAGGAATCCCATCATTATCATCATCTATATCTATAACATCTGAAATTCCATCATTATCAAAATCTGAAATAACATTGAATTGGGACGTATCATAACTATAACAATTTGCTACGGCATGGTAAAAAGCAGCATAATAAATGCCAACCGGCGCAGCATTTGAGCTCCCAAGTATGTTTGTTTGACTCACAGGTAATGCCGTATGCCAACTTAAGCTAGTACCACTAGGACCTGCATTTGAAGAAATAGTTGTTAAATCAAATGTAGTTACTGCGCTCGCAGACCCAACATTTGAGGATAAAACTGGCGCATTTACACCTGCTTCACAATTATAACAAGTTGGAGTCCCTATAGAAACAGCATCTATAATAGATTGAACTCCTGAATCCACACCTGCTGCATCTGCTCCTTTTAATTTTAAATAAGCATACGCATCGTTTTCAGATGAAGACAACGTATACGTAAATTCCTGAAAAGTTGAATAATTACCACTTCCATAGAAATTATCCATTAAAACAGGCGTTGTAAAACTTATCCCATCTATACTAAAAGACACTAAATAGCTATCAAGATCAGCTGAACTATTAACTGCTTTAGCAGTAATCGTAACTTTAGCACCTTGTGTGAAGGTTGTGGTAAATGATGCAGCCGTATAGGTTACCGACCCATACCATTCTTCAGGACCATCTCCATCTGGAGCACCATGTAATGTTGCCGCAGATCCACCTCCTGTAACATACTGGGTTTCTAAATAAGACCCATGAGAACATTGTGCCTGTATACTACTCATAAGCATTATAGAAAACAACCACATTAAAAAACCCTTTAAAACAAAATTGTTCGTATTTGATAAACATTTATATTTCATACCATGATTGTTTTTATACATAGGATTATATACTGCTCCTACTCGTTAATAATTATAAAAAAAACTGCTGTTTTCCTTTTCTTTTTCCTTTTCAAAATTATATCTTAAATTAAAATGCGCTCTTAACTTGTACTAGTATGCACATATCTATTTCTAAAACAGATACATTCATAATAATGATATTCACAAATAATGAGGTACGGGGGTTAATTCTTTATATAATTGGTCTTGTTAAAAACAGAGAGATCGCTAAAGGTGCTTCATAGCTTCTACCAAGCCATTGCAAATAGATATAGTAGTTAATCTCATAAAAACAAACAGCTAACTTCTAATTAATACACCCCATCTAAAAAAGAAAGAAGTAAAAATAAAAAAACAGTACACTATTCCCTTAAACTAACACTACACACTGTGATAATCTCATATATTTGTAACCTAAATTATACTAATTACAATCCAAAATGTTTGATATAAATAGTTTGTTTTACGTTCTAGTGTTGTTAAAAAATAGAACGATAGCTTAGGCTACCATCCATTTTTCGCCTAGTTAAAATAAAAAACAGTTCCATTTCTAAACCTACACTTGTAAATGTATAGTTGGTATCACTCAAAATTTCAGCAACACAAACTAGTAACGCCATCATATATGGACGTTATAAATCAATATCTATCCTATTCCTAAAACAAAGGAACTATTATATTTTCAATGGAGTATTTCGTTATTTTTAATATTCGAATTATCAATTTTTACATGTTCAGATATTGCAAACAAAATACAACACACATCACCTATATCGAATAATTAATAAAGTTTGGGGGGGAAGTAACAATTAATATTTAATATTTAATTGTAGTACTAAGTTATGACTGTATTCCTTTTTAGCTCAACATCAATTCGATCAATTCGATCAATTCTACATTTAACGCATTGATTTCGAAAAGCAAACAATCAACTTATGTGCAATATAAACAAAATATTTAAACAATCAAAATATAATCGATTATTTTTCAATACATTACACTAAAAAAAGGTCTTTTTCATAAAAGGATATTGGTAAAAACATTGATCAGGATCTATATTTACACCAATTACAATCCAAAATAACCGATATAAAAAGTTTGTTTTTACGTTCTAGTATTTTTGAAAAACAGAACGATAGCTAAGGCTATCCATCCATTTGTCGCCTAGCTAAAACAAAAGATAATTCCATTTCTAAACCGTCACTTGGAAATGTAGTTGGTATAACAATCAAATTTTTAAATTAATTCAATAAAAATCAGACGACAGGATATACGCATTCCTGCACTTTTTTTATATATTTGGCTTTTTAACCATCCGTTCAATAAAACCAGACCTAAGGCGTTATTGAATACATTAACAAATAATTTGTCTGTTCCTACTTCATCCATGGTATGAATAAGAGCCTTTTAAAAAAATCGATATATGAAAATATTTTACTCCCTTATTTTATCCGTGTTTTTCCTCAGTTGTGGAAGCAAGAACATAATAGCTACTTCTCCTACAGAAACCAACATAGATAATGCGGAAAAATTCGCAAATACTATCACCAATACAGACCTTAAAAACTATTTAACTACCATTGCTTCCGATGATTTTGAAGGAAGAAAAACTGGAGAAGAAGGTCAAAAAAGGGCCGCTAAATATTTAAGCGATTTCTATCTAAAAAACAACATCAAAAGCCCTTTATCTAGTGGGAGTTATTTACAAATCATCCCTAAAGATTTCTTTAAAGGACGCTCTAATTATGATTCAGAAAACGTATTGGCTTTTATAGAAGGAACCGACAAGAAAGAAGAAATCATTGTGATTTCTGCTCACTATGATCACTTAGGAATTAAAGGAAGAAAAGTTTATAATGGAGCGGACGATGATGGGTCTGGAACTGCTGCTATTATGGAAATAGCCCAAGCGTTCAAAACTGCTGAACAACAAGGCAAAGGGCCTAGAAGATCCTTGTTATTCTTACATGTAACAGGAGAAGAAATAGGTCTTTTTGGCTCAAAGTATTATGTTCAAAACCCTGTTTTTCCTTTAAAAAATACCGTGACTAATTTAAACATAGACATGGTAGGACGTGTAGACAAAATGCATAAGAAAAATCCCAATTTTGTGTATTTAATTGGTTCCGAAAAAATAAGTAAAGAATTGAAATATATTTCAGAGCAAGCCAACGGGGAATACACCCACTTAGAATTGGACTATCGATATGACGATGAGAATGATCCGAATCGCTTTTACTACAGATCTGACCATTACAATTTTGCGAAAAATGGGATTCCAATTATATTCTATTTCAATGGAACTCACAAAGACTATCACAAAGAGAGTGATACCGTTGATAAAATAAATTTTGAGATTTTAGAAAAACGAACTAAACTTATTTTTTATACAGCTTGGAAATTAGCCAATAGAGACGAACGCCTAAAAATAGACTAATTCCTACACCTAGAAATCCCCTCATAAAAACACCTTTCTTATGAGGGCTTTTTAAAAAACAAAGCACTAGACACCATTTTTATTTGACCTAACTCTCAAAAGAAATTAATTTTTATCAAAAGATTGAATTAACTTTGATTTAGACACCATTAACAACAAAAGCTATGAAAAAATATACCTACTTACTCATTATATTGATCACACTTACTATTTCTTGTCAAAATGAGAGTGATTCCCCTATAAGAAGTATTCAATTTTCTGAAATAGAATGGGACGTTAAAGAAGCTATTAATGCTGCGCCAGGCGGTAACAATTGGTCAAGTTCAGAAGGCAGTGTTTTTGTAGACTCAAAAGGTCAATTGCATTTAAAAATTAGAAAAATTGCTGGAATTTGGCATTGTGCTCAAGTTACAGCGCAAAAATCTTATGGTTATGGAAAATACATATTTTTTCTTGCAACCGATGTAGAAACATTAGATCCAACTACTGTTACGGGATTATTTACCTACGAAAACGACCATCGAGAAATAGATATTGAGTTCTCTCGTTTTGGAAAAACAACCACCCCTGTTGGTTCCTATACACTACAGCCAAAACCCTATACTGAGGAGAATAAACATACATTCCCACTAAACTTAAATGGTACACATTCTACTCATATCTTCGAATGGACACCAGAAGGCATTAACTTTGAAAGTTTTCACGGGCATTTCACCTCCCTTCCCTCAGAAGACCAATTGATAAGTAGATGGAGTTATAAAGGAGCAAAAATCCCGCCAGTTGGAAATGAACTATTGAATTTAAATTTATGGTTATTCCAAGGAGAATCTCCAGCATCAGACAAAGATATTACGGTCATAATATCTAAGGTTTATGTGCCTTATTGATAAGAAAAAAAAACGCACTAAATAAACAGTACATACTCTCACAAAATCAAATGGATTTAAATCAATAATCTAAGCCAAAAGAACGAAACATACTTCCGAAAGACTATTTTATTTCGAGTTTTTAGCTCGCCCCCTTCCCTCACCAAGGTTTAATGCATCAATTTAAACAATAACTCTTTTAATAAATCGCTCTGAGGGAGTGCATTTGCACCGACTCCTTTACTTTTAAGGTCAGCTTCTCTCAATAAGGATATTACTTGAGAAACTTTTCGCATTGGATAATTTCTGGCGGCATCTGCATAATCGGCTACAAAATAAGGATTCACTTTAAGCTTTGCTGCCACATTAGCTCTCGATTTATCTTTTAAAGCATGGTACATAAACAACTGAGTGAAATAGCTATTAAGCAAAGAAATAGTCATAACCAAAGGATTATTCTTAGGGTTTTGACTAAAATAATTAATAATTTTGTTGGCCAATAACACATCTTTATTCCCAATGGCTTTTCGCAACTCAAAATTATTAAAATCTTTAGAAATCCCAATATTGTCCTCAATAATTTTATCGCTAATGGTTGCATTTTCAGGTAAAATAACCATCAATTTTTCCAATTCTTTATAAATACGACTCAAATCAGTTCCCAAAAACTCTGTCAACATCAGCACCGCTTTATTATCGATCCCATAGTTATGTTCTGTCAATACCCGTCTGATCCAATCTCCTATCTGATTGTCGTACATTTTTTTAGACTCAAAAATAGCGCCATTCTTTTTGATGGATTTATACAGTTTTTTTCGCTTATCAATCTTTTTATACTTGTAACATAGCACCAACATAGTCGAAGTTTGAGGATTCTCTACATAACTAATTAAAGACTCAATACTACGTGCTAATTCTTGGGCTTCTTTCACAATAATTACTTGTTTATCTGCCATCATAGGAAACCGTTTGGCATTGGAAATAAT
The DNA here is from genome assembly GCA_965224465.1 of Flavobacteriaceae bacterium. GTDB lineage: Bacteria > Bacteroidota > Bacteroidia > Flavobacteriales > Flavobacteriaceae. The sequence goes on from OZ245049.1 coordinate 869,806, forward strand.
ATCCATCACCTCCACATCGCCTCCGTACATCACCATTTGGTTAAACCCCTTCTCTTCCTCCGAAAGGATATTGTTTTCTATATAATTAGAAATTTCATCTATAAAATAAGGCTCTTCTCCCGTCAACAGATAGACAGGTTTGATGTTTCCTTTTTTTATATCTCCAATAATTTGATTTATATCGTTCATTTATCAAAAAAAATCAGCATTTTTGTACAATGCAGCAGCTTAATTTACCACCGTATAATCTGAACATCAAAAGTAGTGAAAATAAGCTGGTAATTTTTGATATCGTTCGAAAAAAATACATCATACTCACACCAGAAGAATGGGTTCGACAACATTATATCCACTACTTGATTGAAGAAAAAAAATATCCAATTTCCTTAATAGCTGTAGAAAAACAGCTCAAAGTCAATACCCGTATCAAACGTACAGATATCGTTATTTATAATACCCAAGGCACACCAGAAATTATTGTAGAGTGCAAAGCTCCATCCATCAAAATATCTCAGCATGTTTTTGATCAAATAGCACGTTATAACATGGAATTAAAAGCTCCCTTTTTAATTGTAACTAATGGTTTATTACATTATTACTGCCGTCAAAACTTCGAAAAAAAATGTTATGAATTCTTAAGAGATATCCCTGAATTTAAAAAGAAATAATCCTTGTCTTATTTAAGCAAACACTGCTGAAATTTTACCTACATTTGACCAAAAATTATCCTATATGAACTTTGCCATTGTGATCTTAAACTGGAACGGAAAACAACTATTAGAACAATTTTTACCAAGCATTATAGCCTATAGTGACCCTTCCTATTCAAGTATTTATGTGGCAGACAATGCCTCTACGGATGATTCTATTTTATTTATTAAAGAAACCTATCCGAGTATTAAAATTATTGAGAACAATAGTAATGGTGGTTATGCCAAAGGTTATAATGATGCTCTAAAACATGTAGATGAAGAAATTTACGCCTTGGTAAATTCTGATATCGAAGTCACTAAAAACTGGCTAGCTCCTATTAGAGAATTGTATATGACTCAAAATAAAACCGTAATTATACAGCCTAAAATACTAGATTTCAAACAAAAAGACCTCTTTGAATACGCAGGAGCAGCAGGTGGGTTTTTAGACAAGTATGGCTATCCATTTTGTAGAGGGCGTATTTTTAACAGTATAGAAAAAGATCAAGGACAATACAACGACATTCTCCCCATTTTTTGGGCTTCTGGAGCTTGTTTTTTTATAAAAAAGGATGCTTTTAATGAGTTAAATGGTTTTGATGAAGCTTATTTTGCCCATCAAGAAGAGATCGATTTATGTTGGCGTGCTCAAAACTTAGGGATGGCTGTTGTATACAATGGACACTCCACAGTTTACCATGTTGGAGGAGCAACACTCAATGAGCTTAACCCTCAAAAAACATACTTAAATTTCCGTAATAGCTTATGTAATTTAGTGAAAAACACGCCTAAAAAAGGAATGTTCTTATTACTATTTACTAGATTAATGCTCGATGGAATTGCAGGAGTTAAATTTATGCTAGAATTAAAGCCTCGTCATACAATTGCCATTATCAAAGCACATTTTGGTTTTTATTCCATGTTTTCTTCTATGCTAAAAAAACGAAATTCAACTTTAAAAAATGTCCCTTATTATAAAACCAAAAGTATTGTTTGGGATTATTTCATAAAAGGAAAAAAAGAATTTAAATAGGATTACACCAATAGTTATTAGCACATTATAGACGATTCAAAACAGCAAACAATATGGAAATAGATCCACGTCAGCTTTCTTTTTAAAACCATCCTTAGTAGAACAAATTATAAAGCATTGTTCCCTTAAATTTTTTAACAAAGGAACTGAAATTTTAAGAGCAGAACAATATATAATATCAATTACATTCCAAACTGACCGATATAAAAATTTATTTTACGTTCTAGCGTTGTTAAAAAATAGAACGATAGCTAATATCCATCCATTTTCCGGCTAGCTAAAAAAATAATTCCATTTTTAAACCTTCACTTGGAAATGTATTTAATATAACACTCCCCTAGCATGGTTATCAATCATGCTGTAACCCGAAATCGTTAAAAATTCATACGTCTATTATATGATTTTTTTAAGCTCTTTCCAAAAGGCCCCATCTACTTTTGCTAGCTTGAGTTTTTTTAAATAAACGTGCTGTGTTTACATACGTGGTTCTGTATTCCTGAGTACAAAACACTTTTGTCCATACACCTAATTTACTTAAATACATTTTTAAGTACTCATAACCGTTGTGTCGTAAGCGTACCGTATCCATAGCAATTATTATTTATATTCTTAGGATAAAACAGACCCCTAGTAAAATCCTTGCTTAATTCATACTTTTAAAAAGCAAAAAAAACAGGAATCCCCCTTTAGGATAAGCATGTAAACAAAATTAACCAGAATTAAAAACACAAGAATTCACGCGCATAACATTATTTTTATATATTTGACCTACGATTAAAAACAGACACGCCCTAATAACAAGCACTCCCTACATTGTGAACTAGATGGATATACCATCAAGTTTGGAATTCTTATTGTGAGAATATTACGTATTACAAAACATTGACATACGCAAACAACTTAATAGAACAAAAAAATAATATGGTAAAAGCAATATTAATAATAGATGGAAAAGAAGTAAACGTACGTTGGTTTACTATCAAATTTAATCAAGGAGCAAATCCTAACGGCAGACCTTCTCAAATTCCAGTATTTGTAGGTTTTAAACTAATTATAGAAACTAGAAAAGACCTAAACCTAGCTGAATGGTCCTTTTCCTCCAGACAAGCAAAGCAGATCATCTTACATATAAAACCAGTTATTATTGGAGGAAAAACAAGAAAAATATTTTTCTATGACTGCCATCTTGTAAATTGGAAAACCAATTTTTCTTCTACAGGTTCAGATCCAATGACGGAAACTTTAGAAATCACCTGTGCTGGTGTTGAAGATTCTAACTCGTTTGGTGTGTATTCTGCATCTTGGAGAGTTACGTATCCAGCAATAGAGGTTGAAGCTACTACTCTAGAAGAAAACAATAAAGAAATCACACGTTATTATTTAACAAACCCAGAAGGCGAACGCATCGTAGATTATAATGAGGATGATATAATTATAGTAAACACGGAAACCCAAAATCGCATAGGAGATGTTTTAACTATAAACTTAGACGATCCTGAGTATGATTTTGAATACAATGGAATTTTACTCATTAATGATTCTCTTGAAATTGTTATTCAAAATAATTTAGAACTAACAGAATTAAAAGTAGTTGAACAAAATAAATAAAGAGTAATGACTAAATTAAAAAAAACTGGTTTTAGAATAACATTTGAAGACGGTGAAACTAGGACTATATACTTACAACCTATTGCGAACAAAAAATGTTCTATTAGGTTTGAGGCAGATAAATCAGACATCATAAATGGTATATTTGGTTTCGATGAGATCCCTTATAACGACAAATCCCCTGAAAAAAGAACAAAAAAACTATCTGAAATTTGTTTCTCTGACATCCATAAATTAAAAGATGAATACATACCTATTACCGTAGAAGGTAAAGAATACTTAGCCCCGTGGATCAGTATCAGAAAAGACCAAACAATCACTTTGGATGTGATTCTGAAAATCAAAAAAGAAGAGGAATATCAAAGTATTGTTTTTGAAGAACATCCTGATTTTACGATAATACCTATAGATAAGAAAGGAACTAAAGTTGATTTAAAAAAAGCTAAAAAAATAAAAATAACCTGTAATAACACCAACCAAAAAACCGTTCAAATAAAAATAATAGCAGACGAAAAAGAGGCAGGAGCAATAAATTTTTGGTATCCAAAACCAAAAACTATTGACCTAAAATGGTATTTCATTGAGCTAACAGGTAACGATAAAGACAATGATGATTTAAAACATAAAATAGACCGATCTAAATTAGAAGCATTACTAAAAAAAGGTTTAAACCCTGCCTTAATTGATGTTAACATTCTAAATAAAAATGCCGAAATAATTGACATGACCGAATATGCTAGCTGAATTCAAGTCACAAACGCAACTTTTAGTTAAATAATAATTGTTCCATTACAAATATAGGGTTTTGATATTTATGTCTCTTCCTAGGTCTGTTATTTAATTTTGTTTCTACCTCTTTGATTCTTTGATCTGTTAGGTTTGTAAAGTCACTTCCTTTGGCAAAATATTGTCTAATCAAACCATTTAAATTTTCGTTAGATCCTCTTTCCCAAGAGTGATATGGATGCGCAAAAAAGTAATCAATACATAAATTTTCTGCAACCTGCTCATGGCCTGCAAATTCTTTTCCATTATCAGCTGTTATAGTATGTAGATAAGGCTTCCAGTCTTCTAATATTTCATTGATAGCTTTAGTGACAACAACTGCTTCTTTAGAGCTTACTTTTTTCATTTTAAGCATTCCAGAAGCTCTATCATTTACGGTAAGTATGGCTTGATTATGGTTTTTACCTATGATTAAATCGACCTCTAAATCTCCAAATCGATTTCTTTGTTCAACAACTTCAGGGCGTTGTTCTATACTAATACGATTCTTTATAACCCCTCTAGAATCCTTTGATGAGCCACGTTTTCTATATCTCCTTCCCTGTCTGCGAAGGTGTGTATGTAAATCACCATCATTCCTCTTGTCTTCCCTAATATGCTGATATATACGCTCAATAGACACCGTTTCTTTACCTTGTTTTTTTAGGACACCAACTACTTGCTCAGGACTATAATCGTCTCGCAATAACAACTCTATTGCTTGTTGAATATCTTCTGTAAAGCGTTTTCTTTTAGGCTTTTCTTTATGACGTTTAGCATACTTTTTTTGGGCTAATTCATGCTTGTAAACTCCATTTCTTTTGTCTGAATTACGCTTAATCTCTTTGCTAATAACAGACTTGTCTTTTCCTATAGCAGCTGCTATCTCAACCTGTTTATAACCTTGTTTTAACATGCAACAAATTGTGTATCTTTGCGCTTGGGTGATGTGTTTCATACAACTTCTTTTTTCGAGATTTGAGACCGTAAGATACATATCCATCAAGACAAGAAAGGTAGGTTTTCCTACTTTTCTGTTTTGAAAATATAACCATCATAGAATCAAATCGAAAAGTTGCGTTTATTAGTTGAATTTAAGATATTAAATATTTTAAAAAAAGAAATATCATCAAAAAACAAGGAAGGTATACTTATATTGAAAGTGATAAAAAAGAATTATTTTCTGGAGCTGTACAACAATTTTCAAAACCAGATCATAACATTGTAAACCTCTACATTACAAACCGTACATGTATAAATACAGATGAACTAAATAATGAAAATAAAACTTTTGATGCAGTTGCAGGTTTTTCTCCTGTCAATACAGGTGTTGCTTTTGGAATTTTAGAACCGAATGATCAAAAACTTTTACCAACCGCAGTTATGCACGAAATAATGCATGCTTTAGGCTTAAAACACACATTTACGGAAGGTGAAGAGGGTGATTTAGGAAAAAAACATGTATTTAAACTAAAAAGCAGTACTAATTATATGGACTATAAAAAAAGAAAGGAGTTTACTTGGAAATGGCAATGGGAGAAATTGCACAATTATTCACACTTAAAATAACCGATTATGAAATTCTTATATTTTACTATTAGTAGCATCTTATTTATTTCTTGTAGCTCTCTACCAAAGGAATATCTAACTACCAATAACAGTTGTTATTATAATGATCCTATTTTTAAAATCACAAAAGATGAAATGGTTTTTGACGTTAAAAAATATGGTAAAAAACTTGAAGAAGGTGATTTAGTTTTAGTTGATAATCCGAATTTTAAAAACTTATATTATCAATGGGCAAAAGATAAAGACATAATGAACATACAAAGTAATAAAAACCTTCGTATTGACAAAAACATTGGTTTTTATCCAAATGGAAATATACAATATAGTAATTTTGAATATGTTAATGGAGATACCAAAATAGGTAAAGAAACAGATTACAATCAACAAGGCAATATAACCAAAGTAATAGATTATGAAAAAGGCTATCAAATATGTTGGACAGAAGCTATTGAAATTGTAAAACAAATAGCTAAAAAAGATATCAAAAAATACAACGTCACTAGTTTTAATCTTCTGCGAAATAATATGAATGAATTTCCTGACCTAAAACCAGAATGGGAAATCACTTTGAACGGAAATGAAGAATATGAAGAAAAAAAATATTCTAAAAAAGGTAAAAAGATTTATATTATTGATGGTATCACAGGGGGTTTAACAAATATAAAAGCGATTAGAATGATCTATCCTGGTATGGAGTAATTACATATTTAAAAAAAAGAAATAGCATCAAAAAAACAAGGAAGGCATACTTATATTTAAAGTAATAAAAAAGAAAGGAGTTTACTTGGAAATGGCAATGGGAGAAATTGCACAATTATTCACACTTAAAATAACCGATTATGAAATTCTTATATTTTATTATTAGTAGTATCTTATTTATTTCTTGTAGCTCTCTACCAAAGGAATATCTAACTACCAATAACAGTTGTTATTATAATGATCCTATTTTTAAAATCACAAAAGATGAAATGGTTTTTGACGTTAAAAAGTATAAAGACACATTGGATAAAGGGCGTTTAGTTTTTACAAAACGTAATAATTTAAAAAATAATTTTCATAAATCTAAAGATGGAAGTATAACTTTTAAACAAACAAACAAGCGATTAAATATTCAAAGGACAATTGAATATGATAAAAAAGGCAATATATTATTATCTTACTTTAAGTATTTAAATGGTAGTTCGTATCTAAAAAAAGAAACATCCTATGACCAACAAGGCAATATAACCAAAGTAATAGATTACGAAAAAGGCTATCAGATATGTTGGACAGAAGCTATTGAAATTGTAAAACAAATAGCTAAAAAAGACATTGAAAAATACAACGTCACTAGTTTTAATCTTTTGCGAAACGATATGAATGAATTTCCTGACCTAAAACCAGAATGGGAAATCACTTTGAACGGAAATGAAGAATATGAAGAAAAAAAATATTCTAAAAAAGGTAAAAAGATTTATATTATTGACGGTAACACAGGGGATTTAACAAATATAAAAGCGATTAGAATGATCTATCCTGGTATGGAGTAAATACATGTTTAAAAAAATAAATATCATCAAAAAAACAAGGAAGGCATACTTATATTTAAAGTAATAAAAAAGAAAGAAGTTTACTTGGAAATGGCAATGGGAGAAATTGCACAATTATTCACACTTAAAATAACCGATTATGAAATTCTTATATTTTACTATTAGTAGCATCTTATTTATTTCTTGTAGCTCTCTACCAAAGGAATATCTAACTACCAATAGCAGTTGTTATTATAATGATCCTATTTTTAAAATCACAAAAGATGAAATGGTTTTTGATATTAAAAAATATGGTAAAAAACTTGAAGAAGGTGATTTAGTTTTAGTTGATAATCAGAATTTTAAAAATGAATATTATAAATGGAAAGGAGATAGTAAGATTACAAATAGCCAAATTAACAAATCGTTAAATATCAAGAAACTTATAAAATATGACGAAAAAGGCAACATATTATTTTCTTACTTTAAGTATTTAAATGGTAGTACGTATCTAAAAAATGAAACATCCTATGACCAACAAGGCAATATAACCAAAGTAATAGATTACGAAAAAGGCTATCAAATATGTTGGACAGAAGCTATTGAAATTGTAAAACAAATAGCTAAAAAAGATATCAAAAAATACAACGTCACTAGTTTTAATCTTTTGCGAAACGATATGAATGAATTTCCTGACCTAAAACCAGAATGGGAAATCACTTTAAACGGAAATGAAGAATATGAAGAAAAAAAATATTCTAAAAAAGGTAAAAAGATTTATATTATTGATGGTATCACAGGAAATTTAACAAATACAAAAGCGATTAGAATGATCTATCCTGGTATGGAGTAAATACATATTTAAAAAAATAAATATCATCAAAAAAACAAGGAAGGCATACTTATATTTAAAGTAATAAAAAAGAAAGAAGTTTACTTGGAAATGGCAATGGGAGAAATTGCACAATTATTCACACTTAAAATAACCGATTATGAAATTCTTATATTTTACTATTAGTAGCATCTTATTTATTTCTTGTAGCTCTCTACCAAAGGAATATCTAACTACCAATAGCAGTTGTTATTATAATGATCCTATTTTTAAAATCACAAAAGATGAAATGGTTTTTGACGTTAAAAAGTATAAAGACACATTGGATAAAGGGCGTTTAGTTTTTACAAAACGTAATAATTTAAAAAATAATTTTCATAAATCTAAAGATGGAAGTATAACTTTTAAACAAACAAACAAGCGATTAAATATTCAAAGGACAATTGAATATGATAAAAAAGGCAATATATTATTATCTTACTTTAAGTATTTAAATGGTAGTTCGTATCTAAAAAAAGAAACAACCTATGACCAACAAGGCAATATAACCAAAGTAATAGATTACGAAAAAGGCTATCAAATATGTTGGACAGAAGCTATTGAAATTGTAAAACAAATAGCTAAAAAAGACATAAAAAAATACAACGTCACTAGTTTTAATCTTCTGCGAAATGATATGAATGAATTTCCTGACCTAAAACCAGAATGGGAAATCACTTTGAACGGAAATGAAGAATATGAAGAAAAAAAATATTCTAAAAAAGGTAAAAAGATTTATATTATTGATGGTATCACAGGAAATTTAACAAATATAAAAACCATTAGAATGATCTATCCTGGCATGGAGTAAATACATGTTTACAATCACCAAAAATGTTCGTATAGTGTGTAGCCCCAAGAAGTAATACCGTGTTAAGCATGCTGCCTCAAAAGAGGAAACTATAGGATTTGCGTAGTGTAATAAAAGAGCTATCGAAAGTACCTCCACTCTCTACCAAAAGAATATCTAACTATCAATAACAGTTGTTATTATAATTTTATTAATGCATGATAACGCTTTTAGAAATAATGAAACAAACTAAAAACACTCATAAAAAAAACTTAAAATGAAAAATAGATATAAAATAATAATTACGATAATTACCATAGCGATTATACTAATCTGTATTTTTGTATATGGATTGTTTAGATATGAATGGAATAACTATGCAATTGGTAAGACATATGAAATACAAGGAATATCTGATGTTATTGAAAAAGGTGATTTAATTATTTTCACAACAATAAATCCTTATTTATTTATATCAAATGACGCAGGAAAAACATGGAGTATAAAAATGTTTAACCTCAATGAAGATGAAAATATTTTTAACGGCTTAGGTATAACAAAAGAAACAATCTCTTTTATTTCAAAAAAGAATTCAGATGGTGATACGTCTCCTCAATTTTTATATATAAGTACTGATAATGGTAGTAATTGGAGCAAAAAAAACATTGAGAAAATATTGTGTTTTAATAGAAACCTTTCGAATGAATCTGTTTCAATCAATAATGGGATTTTAGAGTGTTTTGACTTTGATAAAAATGTTACTCATTACTCTAATGATTATGGAAAAACATGGAAAGAAACCAACCAAAGAATAGGTGAATTAGAAAACATAAAATTTTCAAAAACAGCAAAAAACAACACTTATTTTGTTAGAAAATACAACAAGAAAACAAATGAATTCAACTCGTTATTTTCTATTAAAAAAGAGTTTGAAATTAATTTATTTGGAGATATTAGATTTAAATGATAAATATAAAGGCTCCATTAAAAGAACTTGATAAACCACTAAATTACATACCATCATGTTTAGGATTGTAATTGGAATAACAGACATTACAACCTGTTTATAAGAGATTTACTAAAAAAAGCCCCTTATAATCAATTTAAAAATATAACTATTGAAAGAGCTATTACAAAAAATCTGTATCCCCTTTTCCTTCTCTTAATATTTCAATTTCGTCTTGTGATAAATCAATAATAGTCGAAGCTTGATTTCCTCCATAGCCACCATCAATAATCACATCTACAATATCTCCCCATTTTTCATTTATCAATTCTGGATCTGTCGTATACTCAATCACATCATCCTCGTCTCTAATAGAGGTAGAAACAATGGGATTCCCCAATGCTGCAACCAAGGTTCTAATAATTGCATTATCTGGTACACGAATCCCTACGGTTTTTCTATGTTTAAAGGCCTTGGGCAAACTATTACTAGCTGGCAATACAAAAGTATAAGGCCCAGGTAAGGCTTTCTTTAAAATTTTATATGTAGGTGTATCAATCTGTTTTACGTAATCAGATAAATTACTCAAATCGTGGCATATAAATGAAAAATTTGCTTTGTTTAATTTTATCCCTTTTAAACGCGCTACTTTTTCCATCGCCTTTGTATTGGTAATATCACAGCCCAATCCATATACTGTATCTGTAGGAAAAATAATCAATCCTCCTTTTTTAAGAATTGTTACAATTTTCTCTATTTCACGTTCGTTTGGATTCTCTTCGTATATTTTAATAAATTTTGCCATGACTACCTGTAATTTAGTGCGAAAGTACAATATATTCAGCATAAAAAAAAGCCTGCAAGAAGCAGGCTTTATGTGGTAGTTTTAGTGGTAAAATACAGCTGTAGTTTAATTTTTATCAATCAGCCTAAACCCTTCTCCGTGTATATTTAAAATTTCTACATTTTCATCTAATTTCAAATACTTTCTTAGTTTCGCAATATACACATCCATACTCCTAGAAGTAAAATAGTTATCGTCTCTCCATATTTTTGTCAAAGCCAACTCACGCGGCATTAAATCATTTTTATGCAAGGCTAACATTTTTAGAAGCTTATTCTCTTTTGGAGATAATTTTTGGTTAACACCATTATACACCAAGTGTCTTAATTTAGAATTAAATTCGAATCCTCCTATTACAAATTCAAACCGTTCCTCTTCGATATTATTCCCGACATGTTTTCGTTGAATAATTGCTTTAATTTTATACAAAAGCACTTCAGAATCAAATGGCTTATTCAAGTAATCATCTGCACCTGCCTGGTATCCTTTTAATACATCTTCTTTCATGGTCTTTGCCGTTAAAAAGATAATTGGGATTTCTGTATTGGTAGCTCTTATATCTTTTGCCAAAGAAAAACCATCTTTTCTAGGCATCATCACGTCTAAAATACAAATATCATACGTGTCGTTTTTAAACATAATAAGACCTTCTAAACCATCTTTTGCAAGGGTTACGTCATAATCATTTAAAGCTAAATAATCTTTTAATACGGTTCCAAAATTAGGATCGTCTTCTACTAATAAAATTCTGTTTTTACTCATAATCAATTCTTTTTATATTAACGGAATTTTCACAATAAGCGTACTTCCTTTTCCTTTTTCGCTCTCTACATGAATACTTCCTTGGTGTATCTCTACTATTTTTTTTACATATGATAGTCCCAGTCCATGTCCTTTTACGTTATGAATATTTCCTGTTTCTTCTCTATAGAATTTTTCAAAGATGTTCTTTTGAACATTATGATTCATTCCAATGCCTTTATCTTTTATTTTAATGATAATATACTTTGCCGTATTTTCTGTATACACATCAATACGAGGAGGATCTGGCGAATATTTAATGGCATTATCCAACATATTTACTATAATATTAGTGAAATGAAATGGATTCCCCAAAAACTCAGTTAAAACAGCCTCTAAATGCAACTCAATCTTTCCATCACGTTCCTCTAATAGCAAGTGAATATGTGACATGGCATCATCTAATAAATCGTGCATATCCACAGCTTCCTTTGTAACATCCAATTGATTTTTCTCCAATTTAGAAATCCGAAGCACATTTTCCACTTGAGCATGCATCCGTTTATTTTCCTCTCGAATCATTTTCACATAGCGTTGTACCTTTTCAGCATCACCAATTACCTTTGGATTTTTTATAGCATCTAAAGCTAAATTAATGGTAGCTATCGGAGTTTTAAATTCGTGCGTCATATTATTGATGAAATCTGTTTTGATCTCCGAAATCTGTTTTTGTTTGATCAATTGATACAAGGCAGTGACAAAGGCTATTATAATTATCAGAATAAAAAATATAGACAACAACAAATTTCGTTGAATGGAGGAAACTATATATTGTTCTTTGGACGGAAAACTTACAAATAAATCATAATTGCTCTCCCCTTCGCTATTGGTAAACATAGATACTTGGTAACTCCTCCCTTTTTCCTTTCTAAAATAACCAGATTTAATTTTGGTGGCTAGTCCATTGTTATAAATTCCGTATTTAAAATCAGTTTCTATACCTCTATTTTTTAATTCCTTGTCTAATTCTAGACGCAGCTCCCTATTACTCACCCTTCTACTTATAGGCAAACGAGAAACTGTAACATCAATAACACTAAGGAATTCTGCCCTTTCAGAAGCATCAAAACGCCCCACTTTTACAAATCGTTCTGTTGCAGTTTCTGTGATAAAATCACCATCAGTATGGACATGACTAAAAATAATGACTTCTTCTTTACTATAAATCTTTTTGAAATTTATGGAGTCATCTTCAAAAAAATCAGTCGGAATTTTATAATTTTCCTCCAAAATACTTCGAGAATATAAAAACCGTTGATTATTTACGGTATCGATTTGTTCAAAAACAAAATTTCTAATATCAGAAGGCTTGTATTTTTTTTTGGTTTCTACTAATTTAGAAAACCGCTTAAAGTACCCATCAAATTCACGTTGCGTAATGTTTTGAGAAACATTTGCCAATGCAAAGATAACATCGCTAGAAAATTGTTTTTCTCGAATGTCTAATGTATTTTTAATCCAACTAACTTGCACAAAAATAATTCCGATCAAGGCAATACTCATTAGAAAACTAATCAGGAAAAATGTTTTTTTACCCATGAAACAAATTTAATATTTTAACATCTACATGCACTGTTTTTAACCAATATTAACACCGATTGACGTTCTTTAACAGTATTTTAAGAGCTATTTACTCCTTTTCAAACCTAACAGTATACCGTTTAAAGTAAGGACCTGTTCTTGTGTTGCCTTTAAATTATTATTTACAATAACAAAATTTGATTTTTCAATTCTAAGTTCATCAGACATTTGGCTATTCATCCGTGCTGTAATCTCTTTAATGGACATCCCATCACGGGCTTGAATTCGTTTTATTTTTTCCTTTTCTGTCGCAGTAACGGTAATTATAAAATCGCATAGTTTATAGCCTTCAGATTCAAGTAAGATTGCAGCTTCATACACAATATACCTACATTGTTGAGCCTTTATAAAATTTTTAAAATGGGCATGTAACCTCGGATGTGTGATGCTGTTAAGTGCCGCTAATTTCTCTGGGTTATTAAAAACAATATTAGCAATAAACGGACGGTTTAATTGCTTGTCTTTATATGCTTCTTTTCCAAAAACTTTTTCCAATTCGCATTTAATATCTAGAGAAGTATTGATTAATAACCGTGCTTCTACATCTGCATTATAGGTCACAACACCTAGTTTCTCAAACATTTTAAGAACAGTTGTTTTCCCGCTTCCAATCCCTCCTGTTAAACCAATAACCATCATTTTTTCTGAATTAAAAACTCTAACTTTCTCGGCTTAACTTCTACAGAACGTAGCCATTTACTCTTACTTCGAACTACAGGGGTTAGATACAAGATAGTTCTATCTTTTAGGTACTCGTTATAATCAAAAACAACATCAAAAGAATTTTCATTAATCTTACTAAAATTAGAAATCGCAACTTGAAAAACAATCTCTATATTTTTAGGAAAAGTAGTGATTTTAACATGCGAAGGAGCGTTTATAATTTTCACAGGAATAGACCATTTACCCTCCGTTATTTTTTCGACCAATCCAGAAACAGCAACGTTGGTTACTCCATAGTTAATGGTAGTAATGGTTGGGTTTATTTGTAGGTCTACTACTGCATTAATATTTTCAAAAATATCTATTAGAAGTAACTTTTGAGTTGTAATTTTCTGAATAGTGTCTATGTATTTTTGAGGCCCTATAATCAAAACACTATCTGGCTGTATTTTAATTCTACTCATTAAACTATAGCCCAATTTATAACTCGCATCTAGTTGTATTTGAATGGGAACTTTTTTTGAAATTGTAGCACCCAACTCAAAAAATATGGTATCGGTATTAAATCCTAATAATTCGGTACCTGAATCCAATTGATTTCCAATTTCTAATTGGTGATTTTTTAAAACAATAAAATGTTTATCTCCTCTTTTATAGATGGCATCCGTTAAATCCAACGCTACTTTTTTTGTAAAAATCTGATAGCTCATTAAATTAAAACCTGAAGATCTCAATACCACTTCTACGCGATCCAAAGGAGGTTCTTGAAGAATTTGTGTATTCGATAAGTTTTTATATTCAATTTTTATTTCTGCAATAGTACTATAACTTTTAGACAGTTCTATTAAAAACCAAATGATAGTAGTGAGTACTAGGAACATAGAAAATATTCGTACGTTCCTGTCATTTTTCAAAAAGACCAATGAGCTTACAACTTTTTTTTTCACTTATTTTGATTTTAGATGGAATAAAATTACTTGTTAAATTTACAAAAAAAAATTGTCTTAAAAGATTCCTAGCCAATGCTTTCACATAAAACGGAATATCTTTTAAGACAATTTGTTCTAAAAATAGATATTTCTATTTTTTCTCTACAATTGGAGCATAAACTTTACTCATTTCCATAGAAATGGCAGCACGGTCAAATTTAATTTTCCCTGCACCTGTTTCTATAATAACCGTATTATCATTTTCAACGATATCTAATATTTTTCCATGTATACCACTAGTCATTACAACTTTCGCCCCTTTTTTAATGGTTTGTTGGAATTTTTTTTCGTTTTTTTGACGTTTCATTTGTGGGCGAATCATGAAGAAGTAGATTACTACAAACATGAGTGCAAATGGTAACATTCCCATTAATCCACTTGTTTCTGCTGCTAAAGAAATTATTGTAAACATTTATTATTTGAGTTTTTATATTACTTTTTTAGTGCCGTTTTCGGCTTTGGTGTCACAAATCCTTTAATGCGTACTACTTCCGTAGTTTTTTCCGCATTCGATTTTATTGTAATTGATTTGTTTTGTTTATTTGGTTTTCCTCTTGTATTAAATTTAAAAGTCAACTCAGCTGTATCCCCTGGTTTGATTGGTTTTTTAGGCCATGTAGGCACCGTACAACCACAACTAGCTTTTGCAGATAAAATAACCAAATCAGACTTTCCTTTATTCGTAATTCTAAAGGTTCCTTCAACGATATCTCCTTCATCTACAGTCCCAAACTCATACATACGCTGATCAAATTCGATAATAGGAATACCTTCACTTATTTTTACATCTCGAGCTTTGGCATTTGCTACATTTTCATTTTTCACTTTTGAAAGCGCAGATTGATGTTGACAAGAAACCAATAATACAACACTCATAAAGACTGTTATAGGGAAAATCCAATTTTTCATATTTTTTTTGTAAAAATATAAAAATTATAACAATCCTCTCCCTATTTTATTAAGTCTTTTTGATTTATCAAATTCTTTTGCAATTTTATCTAAAACTCCATTGATAAAGAAACTACTCTTTTCTGTAGAATAATCTTTCGCAATCTCAATATATTCGTTAATAGTTACGCGTGTAGGAATGCTCGGGAATTTTAAAAATTCACAAATAGCCATTTTAATTAATATTAAATCTACATCTGCAATACGTTCCATATCCCAGTTAGGTGTTCTCTGGTCTACTTCTTCGCTTAGCATTCTATCATTTAGTACTGTTTTTCTAAATAAATCAGATACATATTTTTTATCATCTTCATCCTTGTACAGACTTCCTATATAAATACCTTTTAAAGGAGTTAATTGATTCAATGTTTTTGAAACCCATGTATTTACAAACGGAATATCATCTACCCAACTAATGTTCTTGTCTTCAAAATAATCTGCAATTTTCTCATTTGGCGCCACTATTTCTTTAAACATACGAACAATAAAATCTTTGTCCAATTCAAAACTATCATTTTTATCGGCCATATAGGTCTTGTAAAAATCAGTTTCCTTTGTGTTTTTCCAAACAACTTTTACGTAGTCACTATCCAAATACCAGTTATTCAACTTATGCTCATCAATATACAAAGCAAGAGAATTACTCTCGTTTAATAATTGAATCACTTTATTATTAATAAACTTTGGATTGGGATTTAATTCTTCTTTAGTCGCAAGAAACTTTTTCTGAGAAGCGGATAAAAAATCACGTTCCATGTTTCTCACTTCAACCAACAAACTTAAAAGCAATACATACATGTCTTGCATTTTGTCTACACTTAGTTTCAATAGCTTTTCTTCTCTTATCAGGTCATCATTTTTGGATTGATGCATTGCGTATACAGATTGCATAACCTTTACTCGTATGTGGCGTCTATTAATCATCTAAAGAACTTTTTTAAACTAGTTGTTCGTTTTAATTTTTGGCAAAAGTACTATTATTTTTAATAGAAGTAAATGTATTTTAAATTTTATTTGTTTTCTGATAAAACGCGTATATTCGTACTCTAAATAAATTGATACGCCTACTACTTAATGAAAGCTCTACAATACTTAAATAAATATTTCTACGCCTATAAATACCGTTTGTTACTCGGTCTCTTCATTACCGTTTGTTCCAAGTATTTATCACTCTTAATACCTCCGTTAATTCGGGAATCCATTGACATGGCAGATGCCTATCGCACTGGAACTATTACAGATTTATCTTTGGTAAAAAGCGATTTATTACACAATATATTTCTTATTATTGGCGCTGCTCTTTTGGCAGGCGTTTTTACTTTTTTAATGAGACAGCTTATTATTGTTACTTCTAGGTTGATAGAATTTGATCTCAAAAACGAAATTTACGATCAATATCAAAAACTAAGTGTCAACTTTTACAAGAAAAATAGAACGGGAGATTTAATGAACCGTATTAGTGAAGATGTAAGTAAAGTACGAATGTATTTTGGTCCCGCTGTGATGTACAGCATAAATATGATCATCTTATTTATCGTAGCCATTATAAAAATGGTAGAGATAGACGTTGTACTAACTGGGTATACGCTACTTCCCCTTCCTCTCCTATCACTTTCTATTTACATTTTAAGCAGGGTTATAAATACACGAAGCACCGTTGTACAACAATACCTATCTAAACTTACAACCAATGCTCAAGAAACTTTCTCTGGAATTAGCATCTTAAAGTCTTATGGGATAGAACAAAAATCTATTGAAGAATTTGTGATCCTTACAGATGAAACCAAATCAAAAAATATTGATTTATTCAAGGCACAGGCATTGTTTTTTCCTTTAATGATATTATTAATAGGTTTAAGCAATATCCTTGTTATTTATATTGGTGGCTTGCGATATATTGCTGGTGAAATTAGTATAGGTGTAATTGCAGAATTTATTATGTACGTAAACATGCTCACATGGCCTGTTGCTGTTGTAGGATGGGTAACATCAATTATTCAACAAGCAGAGGCTTCTCAAAAACGCATCAACGAATTTTTAAATCAAAGACCAGAGATAGAAAATACGGCTACCGAAAAACACCGTTTAAAAGGAGCTATCGAATTTAAGAATGTTAGCTTTACTTATGACGACACCAATATTACTGCCTTAAAAAACATCAACCTTAAAATTAACCCAGGACAAACATTAGGGATTCTCGGAAAAACAGGGTCGGGTAAATCTACCTTAATCAATCTACTCACACGCAGCTATGATATTGACCATGGAACGATAACATTGGATAAGATAGCAATCAAGGATGTGAACCTCAATTCTCTTAGAGAACAAATAGGAATGGTACCTCAAGACTCCTTTCTATTTTCCGATACCATCAAAACAAATATAAGTTTTGGATTAGAGAATGCTTCTATGGAACAAATAGAACAAGCTGCTAAAAACGCTTATATACATGATAATATTATTAAATTCAAGCATGGATACGATACATTTATAGGGGAACGAGGAGTGACATTATCTGGCGGTCAAAAACAGCGAATCGCTATTGCAAGAGCGATCATTAAAAACCCCGAAATACTTATTTTTGACGATTGTCTTTCAGCAGTAGACACCAAAACTGAAGAAATCATATTACGCAACTTATATACAGTTAGCCGACATAAAACGACCCTAATTGTAAGTCACAGGATCTCTTCTTTAAAAAACGCTGACGTAATTATAGTATTAGATCAGGGTAATATACTACAGAAAGGAACTCATAATCAACTCGTAAACATAGATGGATACTACAAAAACCTTTATGAACAACAACTTTTAGAAAAAGAAGAGTAATTAAAAAATTTTTCGTTAGATTTGTGATTCAATCTAACCTAATTGATTTATTTAATAGACCTAATATTATGAGCGAAAAAGAACATATAGAGCAAGAGGAGATTTTTTCTCAAGTTCTAAGAGCAGGAAGAAGAACTTACTTTTTTGATGTAAGAGCTACCAAAGCTGATGATTATTACTTAACAGTTACTGAGAGTAAGAAATTTACTCATGATGATGGATCTTTCCATTACAAAAAACACAAAATATACTTATACAAAGAGGATTTTACTGAATTCAGAGAAATGCTAACAGCTGCTACTGATTTTATAGTAGACGAAAAAGGAACAGAAGTGATTTCTGAAAGGCATCAGAGAGATTACAAGAAACAAACAGAAGGTGAAGAAGAAGTATTAGAAGTTCAAACAGCTACTAGCTTTACAGATGTAAGTTTCGACGACATTTAAGAACGTTTTATTTAAAAAACTTTCAAAAAAGACTCTAACGTATATTGGAGTCTTTTTTATGCCCATTATATTCCCCTTCTTTAAAAACAAGTCTTGAGATATACAGCATCTTAAAGAATACAAAGAACTGTTTTGATGCAGGAACCAAGTCTTCTTTTAAAATGGCTCTCCGCTATACCATTACAATACAAATAGGTTGTTTTACGTTCTAGCGTTGTTAAAAAACAGAACGATAGCTAAGCTACCCTTACATGTATCAACTAGCTATACTACCAATTAAAATCCAAAATGACCTATATA
The DNA here is from genome assembly GCA_965224465.1 of Flavobacteriaceae bacterium. Lineage (GTDB taxonomy): Bacteria > Bacteroidota > Bacteroidia > Flavobacteriales > Flavobacteriaceae. Next base: position 888,989 of record OZ245049.1, read on the forward strand.
AATAGTTTGTTTTACGTGCTAGCGTTGTTGAAAAACAGAACGATAGCTAAGGCCATCCTTAGATGTATCACCTAGCTAAAACAAAAAACAATTCCATTCCTAAACCGTCAATGGAAATGTATTTGGTGATATAGACATTTAAAACACGTTCCTTCTAAGCCTTGCACCCTAGGCGCTGCAACAAAAAAAAACCAAACTCATGAAACACAAGTTTGGTTCTTTTAAAAAGTATATTATTTTTTTATTTCGACAGTACTTCTTGTACTTTATCCGCTGCTTCTTGGAATTCCGTTGCAGAAATTAAATCCACACCACTTTTATCCAATAATTCTTTTGCTTCCACAGCATTGGTACCTTGTAAACGCACAATAATAGGCACTTTAATAGCGTCTCCCATGTTTTTAAAGGCATCTATAACCCCTTGGGCAACACGATCACAACGCACAATACCACCAAATATATTCACAAGAATAGCTTTGACACCTTGATCTCTCAAGATCAATCTAAAAGCCAATTCTACACGTTTTGCATCTGCAGTACCTCCAACATCTAAAAAGTTAGCTGGTTCACCTCCAGATTGTTTGATTAAATCCATCGTACTCATTGCCAATCCAGCACCGTTTACCATACATCCAACATTTCCATCCAAATCCACATAGTTCAACCCTGCTTCGTTTGCTTCTACTTCAATTGGATTTTCCTCACGTAAATCACGCAAAGCAGCCAAATCTTTATGACGGAATAGCGCACTATCATCTAAAGATACTTTTGCATCTACAGCTAAAATTTTATCATCCGATGTTTTTAACACAGGATTAATTTCAAACAATGAAGAGTCCGATTTTACATAAGCAGTATACAACGACGTTACAAACTTCACCATCTCTTTCATTGCCCCACCAGATAAGCCAAGGTTAAAAGCTATTTTACGTGCTTGAAAAGGCAACAATCCTAATAAAGGATCAATCTCTTCTGTAAAAATCAAATGCGGAGTATTCTCAGCTACTGCCTCAATATCCATACCGCCTTCGGTAGAATACATGATCATATTTTTACTCGTAGAACGGTTTAACAATACAGACATGTAATATTCCTCTGGCTCATTATCACCAGGATAATAAACATCTTCTGCAACTAAAACTTGGTTTACAAATTTCCCTTCTGGAGGTGTTTGCGGAGTAATCAGCGTCATTCCAATAATATCATTAGAAATAGATGCAATTTCATCTAGGCTCTTCGCCAATTTAACACCACCACCTTTTCCACGCCCACCTGCATGTATTTGAGCTTTTACAACCCACCATTCAGTACCTGTATCTTTCGTTAATTGTTTTGCAGCTGCTACCGCTTTTTCTGAACTGTCAGCAACAATTCCGCGTTGGATACGAACGCCAAAACTATTCAGCAATTCTTTTCCTTGATATTCGTGTAAATTCATTTAGAGTCAATTTTGCTTTTATAAACACAAATGTAACAATCCTAACGTAAAGTTTAATTTTTTTTTGAAAAACTTATCATAATTGTAACAAATGTACTTTTTAACAGTCTTTAATGTGATTTAACAATTAATTATGAACGCAACCATCGTTTACTTAATAATTTTACATAAAAACAAACACCTATGAAATGTTTCATGTTCATAACATCATTATTATCAGTAATTTCAATACACGGACAGCATTTAACAAAGAAATCGATACATGCCGAACGTATTCAAGAATCTCCTAAGATAGATGGTGTTTTAAACGAAGCTTTTTGGCTGGGTGCAGATCAAGCAAAAGACTTTGTAATGTTTAAACCAGGAGATGGAAATCCAGAAACGGATAAAAAGACAGTCGTAAAAATCGCCTATGATGATGATGCCATCTATTTTGGAGCTATTATGTACGATCCAGATCCTAGTAGCATTCCAACACAAGAAACCACTAGAGACAACATTGGAATTGCCGATTTTTTCCTTCTGAGCATCAACCCAAATAATGACGGACAAAACGATACTGAATTTTTAGTAACCAGCGCAGGAACACAAGGAGATGCCAAACTGACTTCAAATGGTGAAGATTGGAGTTGGAATGCTGTTTGGGAAAGTGCCATACAAATAAATGATGATAGTTGGGTTGTGGAATTAAAGATCCCCTATTCTGCACTACGATTCTCTAACACAAATATAGCGACATGGGGATTAAATATGCATCGTCGTATCCAAAGTACAAATCAGCAATTTGTATGGAACTACATCGACAGAAGCTCTAGTTTATTCACCCAATTTTCGGGAGAAATAACTGGGATTTCGAATATAAAACCACCCATACGCCTTAGTTTTTCTCCTTACGCCTCTATTACAAGCATCTCGTTTGATGGAGAAGACAACTTGAATTATAGCGTGGGAATGGATTTAAAATACGGAATAAATGAAAGTTTTACGCTAGATGCCATTCTAATTCCAGATTTTGGGCAAACTGCTTTTGATGATGTAGTTTTGAATTTAGGCCCTTTTGAGCAACGCTACTCAGAACAACGATCCTTCTTTACAGAAGGAACAGAACTATTTGAAAAAGGAAAATTATTTTACTCTCGACGCATAGGAAACAGACCTACTGGATATTCCGAGACTAAAGACCTCGTAAAAGACAATGAAACAATAGACAACCCAAACAAGGTAGATATGTTGAATGCAATCAAAATTTCTGGGCGCACCAAAGGAAATCTAGGAATAGGCATCTTCAATGCTATTACAGAGAAAACCTATGCTACAATCACTAATTCAGACACAAAACAGGTTCGGAAAATACTTACAGAACCATTCACCAATTACAATGTACTTGTCCTAGATCAACAATTTAACAAAACGTCCTCTGTCTCTTTTGTAAATACAAATGTAACTAGAGAAGGCCATTTTAGAGATGCCAATGTATCCGGACTCCTCTTTAATATACGCAACAAAAAAAACACACACTATATTAATGGAAGCATAAAAATGAGTGCAATTCGTGAAAACAAAGCTACAACTACGGGATTATACACAAATTTAAGTATCGGAAAATCTAGCGGAAACCATCAATACAAACTCGGAGGTACAAAAGTAAATAGTAAGTACAAAATAAACGACCTAGGATATAACCGTCAAAATAATTATAAACGCTTCTATGGAAACTATACCTATAGAATTTTCAAACCCAAAGGAAAATTTGATAATTATGGAATTAACATTTGGGGAAACCTCAACTATTTAGACAAACCAGACGTATATACCTCTAGTAGAATTGGAGCTAATTTTTGGGGTAACACTAGCAAACGTACCAATATAGGAGCAAATATTAACCTTAGCCCTGGAAAACAAAAAGATTATTACGAGCCTAGAACAGGTGATTTTTCACGTTTTTTTAAACAAAACGGAACGGGTCGCATCAATTCTTGGTTCTCCTCGGATTATAGAAAAAAGTTTGCATTTGACATCAATGGAGGCTATTTCCACCGATTCTCTAATGATGGTAAAAGTTTCTGGATAGGAATATCTCCTAGATATCGTTTTTCAGACAAATTTCAAGTAACCTACGGTTTTGACTTCGATAAAAACTTAGCGAAGAAGGCTTGGGCAACAACATTAGAAAACAACACCATCATTTTCGGAATTCGAGATTCAAAAACAGTAGTAAACAGCATTTCCAGTGCATACAATTTTAGTGTGAAATCTGGTTTAAACCTTACCTTTAGACATTATTGGTCTCCTGTAACTTATCAACCCGTATTCTACACCCTTAACAGTCAAGGATTGTTGGATAAAAACAACTATTCAGAAGATTTAGATATCAATTATAATAGTTGGAATTTTGATTTGAGCTATTCTTGGGAATTTGCCCCCGGGAGTCGATTTTACGCCATTTATAGAAATTCCTTATTTAAAAGAGACGATTTAGCCGATTTAAATTTTGAGGAAAATTTAAAAAACGTATTCAATGAACCCCTCAAAAATATGGTTTCCTTAAAGTTTATTTATTACCTAGACTATAATAAGGCAAAAAACTGGTTGTAGAAAACCTTAAAATGAGTACTTTCGTTTTTTTTGAATGATATGATAAAAGCAAGCAATATACATAAGTTTTATGGTGATTTAGAAGTCCTTAAAGGAGTGGATTTACACATCAAAAAAGGAGAAATAGTTGCCATTGTAGGCCCTTCTGGAGCAGGGAAAACAACCCTATTACAGATATTAGGAACCTTGGATAAACCAAGCCCTCGGATAAGATCCACCGTAAAATTAAACAGAAAAAACATACTAAACCTCAGCGACAGACACCTTTCTGCATTTAGAAACAGTCACATTGGTTTTATTTTTCAGTTTCATCAGTTATTGCCCGAATTTACAGCTTTAGAAAATGTCTGTATCCCCGCTTTTATTGCTAATAAATCAAAAAAAGAAGCGGAAGAAAAAGCATTAGAATTATTAAAATTCTTAGGACTATCACATCGTTTACATCACAAACCTAGTGAATTATCTGGAGGAGAACAACAACGTGTAGCCGTTGCCAGAGCTTTGGTAAATAACCCCGAAGTAATTTTTGCTGATGAACCTAGCGGTAACTTAGACACAGATGCTGCAAAAAATTTACACGAATTATTTTTTACGCTTCGCGATACCTTTGGACAAACATTTGTGATTGTTACCCATAACCAGGCTTTGGCAGCAATGGCAGACAGAAAACTAGTAATGAAAGACGGCTTAATCATCAGGTAAACATGGATACCACACCAAGAATTGGAATTTTAAGTGCCATGCACGATGAAATTGACGCATTGTTAAAACAATTAAAAGACGTACAAAAAACAACCAAAGGACAACGCAGCTACTATACAGGAACCTTGTTTAACAAAAAAGTTGTATTGGTATTTTCTAGATGGGGAAAAGTTGCATCTACCATGACTACTACCCAACTTATAAATGATTATAACTTAACAGAACTCATCTTCACAGGTGTTGCTGGTGGTTTACAAAATGATTTGAATATTGGAGATATCATTGTTGGAGGAGATTTATTCCAACATGATTTGGATGCCAGTCCCCTATTCCCGAAATTTCACATCCCTTTATTAAATAAGGCTGGAATTACCACAGCTTTCAGTGAGAAATTACTAAAAGCAACAGCAGAGTTTCTACAAGACTTTAAACGTCATATAGATCCTAGTACTATTACTACTTTTAAGTTGGAACAAGTAAAAGCTCGTATAGGAACTATTTTAAGTGGGGATCAATTTATTTCTAGCAGTACTAAGATCAGTGAATTATTAAGTGATATTCCCCAAGCACAATGTGTAGAAATGGAAGGAGCTGCCGTAGCACAAGTATGCTATGAATACGACATTCCTTTTTCTATTATCAGAACCATTTCTGACAAAGCAAATGACAATGCAATGATTGATTTTCCGAAATTCGCAAAAAAAGTTGCAAGTCTATATGCTGCTGGGATTTTAGAAATTTATTTTGGAATGGAATAAACAGATAAAACAACAAACTCTTTATTCGTAGTGTACAAAGAGCTTGTTTAATAAATTATTGTTTTTACTCGTACCGCAATTCTTCCGTAAATTCAACCCAAAAAGTAGCACCAATATAATAATCATCAAAACCATCTTGTAGATTTACACTTTTCCCAACAATTATTTTATCACACTCCCATTTTTGTATCTCCAAATTAACGGGCCATTCCACAATTCCATCCACAGCATCTGGATGATTGACAGGACTAAATGGACTTTGATTGTTATAATCATCATAATGACGGATAAGGACTGGACAATCATCTTCTATTAAAAAAACAAGAATTCTATCTAACGAATATTCCTCCTCAGGATCATTATCATTCATTCCCTCTGGACTGGATGATTTTAAAAACAAGGTGTCTTGGGATTTTTTCCATTGCCATAAGCACATGCAATAGTCGCTTCCCGGTGCTTGAGTCTTCCACTTAGTAGTAATACCCAAATCATGTACATTACATGGTTTTAAAATTGGATCTTCACTATTACTTTTATTACAACCAACAAAAAGCAACACCAATACATAAACTATAAACCTAATTTTCATGACGTAGTATTTTTTCGAGTGTACTTTTCCCTCTTTAGTTATCAAATTAATCTGATACAATCCATTTTTTAATCCACTTAACAATTCCTTATTACTGGTTGCATTATTAATCTTCTGAGTACTTAATTTCGTTACTTCACTCGTGCGTATATTTACTGCTGTCCAAATTCATGAACTAATACTTTTTTCGATGAATACTTATCTTCAACAACTAATGTATATTTACCCCTTTGAGCAAAAGCTTCATAACCACTAATACCTCCGTTTACATATATTTTATAATTCGCTTGTTTATCATAAAATGAAGTTGGCCAAGTACTTTTAGTTCTATAGTCATTTAGATTTGTAAAATGATAAAGACTATTTTTAAATACAGCTGAATTCAAGTCACAAACGCAACTTTTAGTTAAATAATAATTGTTCCATTACAAATATAGGGTTTTCGTATTTATGTCTCTTCCTAGGTCTGTTATTTAATTTTGTTTCTACCTCTTTGATTCTTTGATCTGTTAGGTTTGTAAAGTCACTTCCTTTGGCAAAATATTGTCTAATCAAACCATTTAAATTTTCGTTAGATCCTCTTTCCCAAGAGTGATATGGATGCGCAAAAAAGTAATCAATACATAAATTTTCTGCAACCTGCTCATGGCCTGCAAATTCTTTTCCATTATCAGCTGTTATAGTATGTAGATAAGGCTTCCAGTCTTCTAATATTTCATTGATAGCTTTGGTGACAACAACTGCTTCTTTAGAGCTTACTTTTTTCATTTTAAGCATTCCAGAAGCTCTATCATTTACGGTAAGTATGGCTTGATTATGGTTTTTACCTATGATTAAATCGACCTCTAAATCTCCAAATCGATTTCTTTGTTCAACAACTTCAGGTCGTTGTTCTATACTAATGCGATTCTTTATAACCCCTCTAGAATCCTTTGATGAGCCACGTTTTCTATATCTCCTTCCCTGTCTGCGAAGGTGTGTATGTAAATCACCATCATTCCTCTTGTCTTCCCTAATATGCTGATATATACGCTCAATAGACACCGTTTCTTTACCTTGTTTTTTTAGGATACCAACTACTTGCTCAGGACTATAATCGTCTCGCAATAACAATTCTATTGCTTGTTGAATATCTTCTGTAAAGCGTTTTCTTTTAGGCTTTTCTTTATGACGTTTAGCATACTTTTTTTGGGCTAATTCATGCTTGTAAACTCCATTTCTTTTGTCTGAATTACGCTTAATCTCTTTGCTAATAACAGACTTGTCTTTTCCTATAGCAGCTGCTATCTCAACCTGTTTATAACCTTGTTTTAACATGCAGCAAATTGTGTATCTTTGTGCTTGGGTGATGTGTTTCATACAACTTCTTTTTTCGAGATTTGAGACCGTAAGATACATATCCATCAAGACAAGAAAGGTAGGTTTTCCTACTTTTCTGTTTTGAAAATATAACCATCATAGAATCAAATCGAAAAGTTGCGTTTATTAGTTGAATTTAAGACATCAAAACCTACCCCTTTAATTAAAGTATCATATGTATTAAAATGATTATTCAATAAAACAATCATTTTTTCAAAATGAGACTTATAATTTGAAGTGGAAAGCCCTATACCGTCATCCTTAGTAATAAAAATAATTTTAACTTTTAGAGGAATTATTTCATTCAAATAATTAGTTGAATATAACGAATAAGATTTTGTCCCCATTAATTCTTTGGAAGGAGGAAAATACTCCTCAACCACACCGCATCTAAAAGGCTTATTATCAGAATGTGGAAATAAATCTTTTCCGTTGTTTATTTGACTAAAAACGGACAAACAAACAAACAAACAAACAAACAAACAAACAAACTCATGTAATTTTTCTTCATAGTATCTATACTTAAATGTTAATTATAACTACTAAAGAAACTGTAACTTTTGGAGATTTTAAATATACAACTAATTTAGTAAGTGTATAAAAACAATTAAAAGGCGCTGCCGTAGCACAAGTGTGTTCTGAATACAAGATTCCGTTTTCTCTTATCAGAACCATTTTTTATAAAGCAAATGACAATGCGATATTAGATTGCCCAAAACTTGACAAAGAGGCGACTCTTTTATATGTCGTAACCTAGGAGACATGATAAAAGGAAAGTATTTAGAACGTTCATTTGGTGATGTTTTAAGGATTACATATATTTGAGCAGCTAGTAAAAGTAAAAACCCAATTTATGCAATTTAAGCATCCCGAGATTCTATACGCCTTATTTTTTTTAATCATCCCTATAATTGTTCATTTATTTCAATTACAGCGATTTAAAAAAACGCCTTTTACCAATGTACAGTTTCTTAAAAAGCTACAGCAACAATCCAGAAAGAGTTCCCAAATAAAGAAATGGTTGCTTTTAACCATGCGTCTAGCTGCATTCACTTTTTTAATCATTGCCTTTGCGCAACCATTTAGATCAAATTTTTCAAAAAGCACACTACATCACACTGTAATATACCTAGACAATTCCTATAGTATGCAAGCCTTGGGAGATGAAGGAGAACTGCTTAAAAGAGCGGTACAAGACTTATTAAAATCACTCCCTAAAAACGAGTTCGTATCCTTTATTTCAAACGATAATAGTTACAAAGACGTATCGTATACCGAGCTCAAAAAAATACTTCTCAGTCTCAACTACAGCCATCAGCAATTGGATTTTAAAACATTGTTATTAAAAATAGGTCAACTAACACGTAAAAAAGACAGCTATCTAATTAATATCCTTCTTATTTCCGATTTTCAAGCAAACAAAAAATTTAACTGGAGTTACTTAAATACCAACAAAAGGTTTTCTTATAAATGCGTGCAACTAAGTCCAAAAAGCACGAACAACACTTCCATAGACAGTGTTTTTATAGACAAAAAAACAGCCTCTAAAATCCAACTAGGGATTATTGTACGCCAACAAAAACAAAACAGTGAAACTACAGTTTCGCTTTACAATGGCACACGATTGATTGGAAAAACAAATGTAACCTTTAAAAAAGAACACCGTAAAAAAGTAATTTTCCCCATTGCATTTGACACTGATTTTAAAGGTCATGTACACGTTAATGATCCTGCATTGACTTTTGATAACTCCTTTTATTTCAACATCAATAAACCAGAAAAAATCAACATTCTAAGTATTGGAAAAAAATCAAATTTCTTATCTCGAATTTTTACCAAGGATGAGTTTATATTTAAGGAATACAACCTACAAAGCTTAGCATACAATAGTATCAACGAGCAACACACCATTATTTTAAACGAACTTGAGTCCATTCCTAAACAATTGGTTCAGCCCTTAACCGATTTTATAAAAAAAGGAGGAAGTCTCAGTATCATCCCCGCCGACAATATCAAGATAGACTCCTATACTTATTTACTGCAACAGTTAGGACTAGGAAATATAGAAAGCACAAAAAAACAAGAATTAAAAATAACAGATATTAACTATGGGCATCCCCTTCTTAGAGATGTTTTTAAAAAGAGGGTTCCCAATTTTCAATACCCAAAAACCATCCAACTATACAAGCGTATTGGTAAAAAAGGAATAGAAATTTTAGGTTTAGAAAATAAGACTCCCTTTTTTGAATCCTTTTCGTTAAAGGCTGGCAACATCTATTTTTGTAGTACTTCCTTAAATGAGCACACTAGTAATTTTCAGCAATCATCACTTATCGTTCCCTTATTTTACAATATAGGACGACAAAGTTTTAGCATTCCAAAATTGTATTACACACTGGGAAACAAAAAAGACACTAAAATAAGTATTGCTTTGCAACTAAACAGTAATGAAATTTTAAGTCTCACTCATAAAAAAGAAGCCTTTATTCCATTACAACAGCGTTTCCCTAAAAAAGTAAGCCTTCAACTTGATAACAAACCCACTTATAGCGGGCATTACACTTTAAAATCTCCCGTTCGTAAGTATGGAAGACTCGCTTTTAACCATGCAGCAAGAGAAAGTATTTTAAATTATACCTCCCTAGAATCCTTAGAACACAAACCTAAAAACACACATCTAAGCACAAACATAACAACTGTAAACCAACAACTTAAAGAAAACCAAAAAATCAATTGGCTTTTTAAATGGTTTTTAGCATTATCCGTAGTATTTTTGTTTTTTGAAATGCTTATCCTAAAATATTTCAAATTATGAGAATTATTCTACAAAATTCAAAAATTATTGACAAATCAAGTCCTTTTAATGGTCAAGTTAAAGATGTTTTAGTCGAAAACGGAGTGATTTCTGCTATTCAAGACAGCATCAAAACAAGTCCTGAGGATACCATTATAAATTTAGAAAATCTACATATTTCACAAGGATGGTTTGATTCAAGTGTCTGTTTTGGAGAACCTGGATTTGAAGACAGAGAAACCATAGAAAATGGGTTAAAAACAGCGGCAAAAAGTGGATTTACACACATTGCTTTAAACCCCAATAGCAGTCCTGTAATTGACACTAAATCTTCCGTCTCATTTTTGATTTCAAAAGCACAGCAGTCTGCAACACGTTTATACCCTATAGGAGCCTTTACCAAACAATCGGAAGGAAAAAATATGGCAGAAATGTACGACATGCAAAACTCTGGTGCAGTGGCATTTGGTGATTATAAAAAATCAATTCAGAATGCCAACCTCCTAAAAATAGGACTTTTATACACACAGAATTTTGACGGACTTATTTTAAGTTATCCGCAAGATGATAGCATTGCTCAAAATGGACTTGTAAACGAAGGCATTAATAGTACAAAATACGGATTAAAAGGAATCCCTGCTATGGCAGAAGCGTTGCAAGTAAGACGTGATTTATTTTTATTAGAATACACCAAAGGAAAATTACATATCCCTACTATAAGCACTCAAATAGCCGTCCAACTTATTAGAGAAGCCAAACAAAAAGGACTCGATATAAGTTGCAGTGTAAGCGCACACCACTTGTGTATTACAGATGATGAATTACAGCATTTTGACAGCCGTACAAAAGTAAGACCTCCCTTGAGAACTCAGACAGATATTGATGCACTGATCCAAGGATTAAAAGATGGCACCATAGATATGATTACCAGTGATCATCAACCAATTACTATTGAAGATAAAAAAGTAGAATTTCAAAACGCAAAATACGGAACAATAGGTCTCGAAAGTATATTTGGCGCTTTAAATACTGTTTTGGATATTGTTTTAATTATAGAAAAACTAACGGCTACATCGCGTTTTTCTATACAAACACAAAGCATTGATATAGGCAACAAAGCGGACCTTACACTTTTTAGCCCATCTCCTAGTTGGATCTTTACAAAGAAAAACATTATTTCTACATCTAAAAATTCGATTTTTTTAAATAAAAAATTAAAAGGGTTGGTCTATGGTGTGCTTGCAAATGGACTATTAGTCCAAAATTAAAATTGTATATTAACTGCTTAAACTAACTTAATAAAAACGATCATGAATACACAAAACGTCGAAGAAGGAAAAACCATCGCAATCATTAGCTATTTAACCTGGATTGGAACACTGATTGCTTTTTTTATGAACAATTCTAAAAAGAACAGCTTCGCTTCTTTTCACATACGCCAAATGATAGGTCTTATTGTTTTACAATTCGGTGTTAGTCTTATAGGAAATCTTGTTGGTTTAGGCATGGTTGAATGGGCCATTCATCTATTTCTACTTATTCTCTGGGGTTATGGTTTTATTGGATGTATTAATGGAAAAGAGAAGAAAATACCATTGCTAGGTGATCTATTCCAAGATTGGTTCAAAGGAATCTAAAAAATTAACAGATAAATACTATTTTTGAAGTCGCACCTACTGTGCGACTTTTTTACATATAATTATGAGCAAATTAGCATTAGAATATATAGTACGAGAACCTAAAGTGAAGGTTAAAAACCAACCTCTATTATTTATGTTTCATGGATATGGGAGTAACGAACAGGATTTGTTTTCCTTCGCCGATGAGTTGCCGGACGAATTATTAATTATAAGTGCACAAGCTCCAATGTTTTTAGGAATGGGAGCTTACGCTTGGTACACCATCCATTTTGACAGTGCTGACGGTAAATTTTCTGACATTCCAGAAGCCATAAAAGCACGAGAACTTATAGGAACATTTATCAGTCAAATTCAAGAGCAATACAATTGCGCCCCTAAAAACACTTTTTTATTTGGATTTAGTCAAGGAACTATCTTGGGTTATTCCATTGCATTGAATTATCCAGAAAAGATAAAAAACATTATTGCTTTAAGCGGGCATATCAACACCGATTTACTACCTGAAGATATAGAAACAAAAAACTATGAACATCTAGATTTCTTTATTTCACATGGGAGTGTAGACCAAGTAATACCTGTAACATGGGCAAATAAAGCTCCTGCATTTTTAAAACAATTAAACATCAAACATTCCTATAAAGAATACCCTGTAGGACACGGCATAGCACCACAAAATTTTCATGATTTAAAACAATGGATCATAGACAGGTTGAATTAAAAACAAGGGATTTAGAGCGCTAAACCTCTGATTAATAAATTACAAAAAAAAATTGGGGCAACCATAGAAACAATGTATCTTTGCCCCACAAAAACGAGAACAATGAACAACGGATTATACGCAAAATTTAACACCTCTAAAGGTGCTATTATAGTAAACTTAGAATTTGAAAAGACTCCTGGAACAGTTGGTAACTTTGTTGCTTTAGCTGAAGGAAACATGGAAAACAAGGTTAAGGAGCAAGGAACTCCTTTTTATGACGGTTTAAATTTTCACAGAGTAATCGCTGACTTTATGATCCAAGGTGGATGTCCACAAGGATCTGGAATGGGAGACCCTGGTTATAAATTTGCTGATGAATTTCACGCTGATTTAAAACACAACCGTCCTGGAATTTTATCAATGGCCAACTCTGGACCTGGATCTAACGGAAGTCAATTTTATATTACACACATAGAAACTCCATGGTTGGATAACAAGCATACCGTTTTTGGAAATGTTGTAGAAGGAATGGACATTGTAAATAGCATTGCTCAAGACGATACCTTAGAATCTTTAGAGATTATAAAAGTTGGAGCAGAAGCAGAAGCATTTAATGCTATTGAAGCTTTCAGATCTTTTGAAGGAGGCCGTTTAAACGCCGAAGCAGATGCTAAAAAAGAACAAGAAGCTTTGCTAGAAAAAGAAAGCGCTGGATATGATGTAACTCCAAGTGGATTGCGATACAAAGTATTACAAGCAGGAACAGGTGCACAAGCAGCTAAGAACAAAACCGTTTCTGTACATTACAAAGGGCAATTATTAGACGGTACTGTATTTGATTCTTCTTACGACCGCAAACAACCAATTGACTTTAAATTAGGAATTGGTCAAGTAATTGCAGGATGGGATGAAGGAATTCAACTATTAAAAGTAGGAGACAAAGCACGTTTTGTAATCCCTTCTGAATTAGCTTATGGAGCACAAGGAGCTGGTGGAGCAATACCTCCAAACGCTATCCTTATTTTTGACGTAGAATTGATGGACGTTAAATAAAAAACAATAACCTCGTCCCAAAGGGCACGAGAGACTAAAAAAAGCCCGCTATATGCGGGCTTTTTTATTGATGATACATTCCTTAAGTTTTACAATTTAATTACCTAATACCCTGCAAGTTCCCCTCGCCTAAAAACAAACAACCCTGCACTACAAGAACAGAAGTTTAGAGACTAAGGAATAAAAACCATTTCGATCCTTTAATATAAAACTCTAATTATCTGAATGTAGCTTTTCAATAATACTGTACTAGGTAATCATTTCGTAATTCACTTGTACTATTACCAGTACTCCAAGCTCCATTTCACTAGCCCAAAAACAACAACCAATTACAATCCAAAATGATCGATATAAATAGGTTGTTTTACGTTATAGCGTTGTTAAAAAACAGAATAATTACATTTCTAAACTGTCACTTGGAAATATATTTGGTATAATTCAACTCTTTTATTTACAAACAATAAGCGTATATCATGAAACATGATCAATCAGAATTTTTAAATCACTAATGGTGACAATCAAGAAAAGTATTGCATTCTAAGAAATGTATCTCCTCATTTTACGCATACATTTACAGTAAAAACAAATCCCAATATCTAATGGTAATAACTCTTAGAAAACAAACGTGGTAGCATGCCTTTATAAAAAGTGAGACTCCTACTAAACTTCCGTAACAAAATTTGTTTTCTATCGTCTAATTGGTATCTTATAAAATTATCAACTTTAAAACCATTTATATGTTTAAAAATAGGTTGTTCTTTTTCGCAACTATTTGCTTCCTGAACCTTATCACCTCCTGTAGTAATCCAGAATTATCAGCAGATTTTATTTCCAAAACTGAAGGTCGGTATTTATTAAACGCTGATGAATTTATTGAAGTATCCTATGTAGACAAGGAAATACGGCTTAACTGGGGAGGTTTAAAAAACATTAAGGCAATCCAAATGAATCTCAGCGATTTTTACATCAAAGAAATCAATCAAAAAATAGAATTTAATCTTCTAGATACACCTATAAATATTCGGGTATTAAAAAAATCAAAGACCGATAGTATTCCTGAAATCTATAAAAAAATACCAAGTAGTTATAAGTTTGCCTTCGAATATATGGATGCTGGAAATTATGAAAAAGCTGTTGAAATCTATTTAGATATTCAAAAACAAGACAGCCTTAGTCCTATTATTAATGAAAATATGTGGAATAAAAAAGGCTATCAAAATTTACGTAATAACGCCAACCAAAAAGCTATCCTATGTTTTAAAATAAATGTTGCCTTATATCCCAAAAGTTATAACGTATACGATAGTCTAGGAGAAGCTTATCTAAAAAAAGGAGACACAGCTTTAGCATTGGTAAATTACAAAATGGCACTTAAAATAAATCCATCAATGAGAAGTGCTAAAAAGACAATCAAAAAACTGCAATAAAATGACAGACCTAGAATCCCTAAGGTATCCTATTGGGAAACCACAGATTCCATGTACTATAACTCCCTCAGATCTAAGATCATGGATTGCTATTATAGAAGAATTTCCTGAAAAACTACAAGGACTTACAAAGAAATTGAATAACAAACAATTGGACACACCTTATAGAAAAGGAGGATGGACAATTCGCCAAGTAATACACCATTGTTATGACAGTCATCACAACAGTTATACTCGTTTTAAATGGGCCTTAACAGAACTAAACCCACTTATAAAAGTATATGACGAAAAAAAATGGGCGGAACTTTTTGATACAAAACATGCACCCATCCAACTTTCCATAAATAGTTTAATTGCATTGCACGCAAAATGGAGCTATCTGTTAAAAGGGATGAGTCCTATGGATTTTAATAAAAAATTTAAGCACCCAGACGGAAACGAGCAAGTATCATTGGCTGAAAACACAGGAATTTACGCATGGCATTGCGAACATCATTTTACACATATTTCAAATTTAATGACAGCAAATCACTGGAAAACTTGAATATTATACTTATTACAATCCAAAATAACCGATACAAACAGGTTGTTTTACGATCTAACGTCATTAAAAACAAAACGATAGCTAAGGCTATCCTTAGATTTTCCACCTAGCTATACTAACAATTAAAATCCAAAATGACCGATATAAATAGTTTATTTTACGTGCTAGCGTTGTTGAAAAACAGAACGATAGCTAAGGCTATCCTTATATTTTCCGCCTAGCTAGAACAAAAAATAATTGCATTCCTAAACTGGCTCTTGGAAATGTATTTGGTATAGATCCCGAAACACAACATGTATTTTCGAAATAATATTTCTTGTTTTGACTCATTATCTCCCCCCTTAACAAGGAATTAAACCACGGGTTTCTCCGCAATCATTTCCTTAAACCCCACGTTTGTATTCCCTTTTTTTTCTGAAACATGACTCATTGCATATTCACTCAAAGCTGTAATAGTTAAACTAGGATTCACCCCTAAATTACACGGGATAATAGAGGCGTCAATTATTTTCATATTAGGATAATTAAACACATTAAAATACGGATCAACTGTTCCTTTTGAAGCATCTATCCCCATTGGACAACCTCCAATTATATGTGCAGTACTACTCATATTAAAACCTATTTCTGTAATAGCATTCACTCCAAAACCATTTACTTTTTTAGCATACTTATGCATCACTTTTTGACCGATTGGTATATAGGCAGGTACTCTTATTTTCCCCTTATTGGATTCTATCCTTAACCCACTACCAAACAGCCCTTTTTTCCAGGTCATTTTTAAAGCATTGTCCAAAGACTGCATGACCAATAGAATTACAGAGTTTTCTGCCAATTTACTTCCAAAAATCAACCTAAGAAAACGCAATGGATGCTTGACTACTTCTACAGGAAACTTTAATAAACGCAGCCATGGAATGGCAGAATCTACAGCCAAACTCCCCATTTTCACCATAGAACTAGAACCGTTAGGAAACTTCACCAATTCTATATGCGTATGATCATCGGGATTAAATACAGCACTGATAGCAACCCCGTTATTCAATTTTATATCTTTACTTACAACTCCTATTAAGGATTCCGAATTGGTCCGTAAGTTTTCTCCCAGAGTCTCGGATAACTTTGGAAGTGTCTTATAGGTATATTTTTGTTTAAACAATAAGTCTAAAGTTCCCAAAACACCCCCACTAAAAATAATCCCTTTGGTCTTAAACTGTTTTTCATCCTGCTTAAAATACCTTGTACTGCGATATGTTCCAACAGTATATACTTTAGACGCCTCATCAAAACATATTTTATCCACCATGGTTTCAGCTTTAATCTCAGCTCCGTATACCTGCGCAAAATGCAAATAATTTTTATCTAAGGTGTTTTTCGCATTTTCTCTACACCCCACCATACAACCAGCACATTCGGTACATCCTTTCCTCAAAGGACCATGCCCGTTAAAATAAGGATCGGTCTCCAACTTAGTATCTCCATAATACACTCCAACAGCAACTCTTGCATAGGAATCTTTTCTCCCCATATCCTCCGCTACTTCCTTCAATAATTGATCTTCTATATTATTTGTCTTGGCAGGCGTACTCCCCAACATAAAGTTAGCTGTTTTATAAAATGGTTTCAAAACAGTTTCCCAATCTTTAAAATCACACCAAGCAGGATTTGTAAAAAAAGATTTTGGAGGTTTCATGTGTGTATTGGCATATACCAAACTACCCCCTCCTACTCCAACACCACTCAAAATAAATACTTTTTTAAAAAAAGACAACTTTTGAAACCCAAAACACTTGATCAAAGGCATCCAGAGGTACTTTCTAATATTCCAATTTGTTTTAGGGAAATCGGTGGTTTTAAAATGCCTTCCTTTTTCCAATATTAAGACTTTATATCCTTTTTCAGAAAGCCTCATGGCGGATACACTTCCTCCAAAACCAGACCCCACAATAATATAATCATACACCATATTTGTTCCTCTTGATTTAATTTGACAGTATTTACACCAATTATAAGTTCCAAATATAGGAATTCCAATAAAAAAATACGCCACTAATTCATTATAAATCAAGTATTAAAACTTTTTTTGTATATTTCGATTCTAGTTATTCAAGAAATTGAATACAAATAAACTACCTACTAATTAAAAATTAACTTTTAAAAACACCACAAATGAGAACAACTGAGCAATGGTTTGACGAATATGCAGTAAGTCATCAAAACACCACAAATAAATCCATTCATTATATCTGTGTTCCAGCTATATTTTTTAGTATAATAGGACTTCTAATGAGCATACCTAATACATTTTTTACACATACAACAGGACTAGACAATCCACTCTATATCAACTGGGCAGTTGTTCTCCTGATCCCTTTAATGCTATTTTACTTAAAACTATCCTTTAAAATTTTTCTGCAAATGCTCTTGTTTTCATTCGTTTGTATCACAGCAAATTACTATATTGGGCTCGATTTTCCCTTATTCACCTTTTCAATCATCACTTTTGCATTGGCTTGGATAGGGCAATTCTACGGACATCATATAGAAGGTAAAAAACCGTCTTTTCTTAAAGATTTACAATTTCTTTTTATTGGTCCTGCTTGGGTATTTAAAAAAATGTTTTCATAAAATAAAAAAATGTTAAAAAAACTAATTGCTATTTTGTTTTTGTTTGGATTACAAACACACGTATTGAGTATTAATTCTTTCATTTTAAAACAGCAATCTATTGATACTATTACTCCTGTAAAGAATATAAAAAAACAACTGACACCCAAAGAGATAAAGGATCTTAAGATTACAAATGTTGATTTTAATACCGCTACTTGTTTTCAACTTATGAAAGGAGTTATATTCAATGCAGGAGATAAGAAACCAATGTACGACGTACATATAATTCTCAGCTTAGATAATAAGATCTCACAAGAAGTAATTACGAATAAAACAGGCCGCTTTACGCTCAAACTTTTATGCAACAAAACCTATGATTTAAAGATTAAAAAAACTGGATTTGAAGACCAGTTTATCACTTTTAAATCGGACATAAAATCAAATACTACTATTAAAAAAGATTTTCTACTTCAAGGCGCTTATTGTTACCAAACAATAAGTGGTAACATCACTTCATCAAAAGAACGATCCTTTATAAATAACGTTACGGTAAGCCTCCTCCAGAACAACCAAGTTATAAAAACGGTTCAAACCTTAGAAGACGGCACCTATTCTTTTAGCTTAGATTGTTCTAAATCTTACACTATAAAAGCAATAAAAGACAGTTTTCACGGCAACTCCATATCATTTAACACATCCCTAGTGCCACAAACTGCATTGGTAAAACACATCCAACTAAAAAAAATAGATTGCTATAAAACAATATCAGGAACTGTTTTAACTAAACAATTAAAAAAGACAAAAAACCTTAATCATTTAGATGTAAGCATTGGGGAATTAAACCCACTGGTGGGATTAAAAAATGTGGAGGTTTCAATTTCTAAAGATGGGGAGCAAATCAAATCTAGTCAGACAAATTCGAATGGCACATTTACATTCACTATTCCCTGTAATTCTACTTACACTTTAGGCTTAAAAAAAGAAAACTACAATGTGGTTAGTAAAAAAATTGAAATAAATTCCGACAAAAAAGAAACACAACACTTTGACATACAACTCTCCAAAAAAAAATGCATGCAAATATTAAGTGGGGTTGTCAAAAACTCAAAAAACCAAGCAGGAGAATCAAATGTGCTATTAAAACTCCTAAATAACAACCTTGTTATTTCTAAAACCACAAGCGCTACAGACGGTAGTTATACCTTTAAAACAGATTGCTACAAATCTTATAAAGTAACTGCGTCAAAAAAGAATTTTACTGTTGGTATACAGTATTTTGTTGCTGAAAAAAAACACAATGCTACAATCAAAAAAATAATAAAAATAAATCCTCTAAAGGAAATTACATACATCAAAGGCTCACAAAATCTAAAGCTAAACCCAAACAACTTAACCTTTATCTTAAATAAAAAGGACCTGACTGATGCCCTTATTAAAGAATTGAGAAAGGTGATAATCTTAATGAAAAAAAATACTTCTATAAAACTAGAAATTAAAGTTCATACTGATAGTAGAGCTGATGACAACTTAAACATGACATTGTCTAAACAAAGAGCAGAAACCATATTTGACTACCTAACTACTAGAGGAGTTCCTAAAGAAAGACTCGCAACGGATGGCTATGGAGAAACACAGCTACTCAATAAGTGTGCTAACGGAGTAAAATGCAGTAATTTTGAACATCTGAAAAATAGAAGAATTGATTTTATTGTGACCGATAAATAAGCAATCATTACACAAAAACGTATGATTTTGACCCCCATTATATGTTTAGTAAATTTCACTAAATTAGAGATACAATAACTTGGACACAAACCCATCAAATACATTACAAGCTATTTGTAAAAATAGCTTGCCATAGCAAAGGCTATATTAGGCTATTTTAACTATTTAGTATAAAATATAATTCCATATAAATATACGGGTTTAACAACTTAAATAGACATAAGACCCAAACAAATCTCGCATTAATAAAGGATTAAAAACTATCTTAGCAAAAAAAACAAAAAATGAGAATTACTGCCCTTATCCTATTAACCCTCTTTATAAGCAATTGTTCTAGTAGCAAATCAAGTACAGTAGCCAAGTCTACAAAAATCAATTTCGAACCTATCATCCAAGAAACTCAAGGAGGATTTGCAATGGCAAAATTCTTGATTATAAAAGAAGAAAATACGGTCATAAACATCTACAATCAGATCAATAAAATACACACTCCCGGTTTTAAGATCCCTACAATAGATTTTAACAAAAAAATGCTCATCGCTCTTTTTATGGGAGAAAAAAATACTGGTGGCTTTCATATTTCTGTTGACCATATACTAAGATCTTCTAATAAAACAACAGTATTCGTCAAAGAAACAGCACCTCAAGGAATGGCAACCATGACCATTACATCACCTTTTTGCTTTGTTCTTGTAGATAAAAGCGACTCCAAAATTATTTTCAAAAAAACACAATAGCACAACTATTGTTCTCTTTTCTAAAGCAAAAAGAAAGACTTGATTTTACATTGGTCATTTTAAACAGGAGTTTAAAACAATGCATGATACCAATTAAAATCCAACATAACCGATATAGATCGTTTATTTTATTTTATTTTACGTTCTAGCGTTATTAAAAAACAAGTTAGAAAAAAAGCTGCTATTTTATAACAAAATAGCAGCTTTTATTTTATAACAAAAAAGAGTCTAGTTTCCTTTTTCTGCATCTTTTAAAAACTGTGCCAATCCACTATCTGTTAAAGGATGTTTAAACAATCCATCAATTGCTTTTAAAGGTCCCGTCATTACATCTGCGCCAATCTTAGCGCAATCCATAATATGCATGGTATGACGTACAGATGCAGCTAAAATTTGAGTTTCGAATCCATAAACATCATAAATATGTCTAATTTCAGCAATCAATCCTAAACCGTCCGTAGAAATATCATCCAAACGACCAATAAACGGAGACATATAAGTAGCTCCTGCTTTCGCAGCTAACAATGCTTGCCCTGCAGAGAAAATTAACGTACAATTGGTTTTAATTCCTTTATCAGAAAAATATTTAATAGCTTTAATCCCTTCTTTAATCATTGGGATTTTCACTACAATCTGAGGATGTAAGGCAGCCAATGCTTCCCCTTCTTTTACCATCCCATCAAAATCAGTTGAAATAACTTCTGCGCTCACATCACCCTCTACTAAATTACAAATAGCCACGTAGTGATTCAAAATATTTTGTTGCCCAGTAATGCCTTCTTTAGCCATTAATGAAGGATTGGTAGTTACTCCGTCCAAGATACCTAAGGCTTGTGCTTCTTTTATCTGATCTAGATTTGCAGTATCAATAAAAAATTTCATAGTTGTGTAGTTTTGTATAAATTAGTTAGCATCAGAATTCTAAATGCCAGTTCGTTGCAAAAATAGTCAAATGATTACAATTTATAGTGATTCATCAATAATTTTTCATACCAAGTATCTGGTAAAATACGTTTTAAGACAATGGAAAATTTTTGAATAAAATCTCCAACTTTATAATGGATTTTAGGTGATTTTTCTTCTAAGATAGCACCAATAGCTTTTGCCATTATTTTAGGATCATTACCTCCATCCACATGTGCATTCATAAGGTCTAAATTTAATTGATAAGAAGCTTCATAAGGCGAATTTCTAAGTACGGGAGCATGGTAACGTCCCGCAGCAATATTGGTTGCAAAATCTCCTGGAGCAACATTTGTAATATGAATTCCAAATTGTTTTACTTCCATTCGCAAAGCTTCTGTCACTAATTCTAGTGCTCCTTTAGACGCAGAATAAATACCACGAAAAGGCAATCCCATATAGCCCGCAATAGACGTCACATTCACAATAACCCCTGATTTTTGAGAACGCATTTGCGGTAAAACTGCTTTCATTACATCAATAGCACCAAAAAAATTGGTATCAAACAAACGACGCATTTCATCCGTGTCTGTTTCTTCTATAGGCCCCGTAATTCCCATACCAGCATTGTTAATTAACACATCCAGTCTCCCTTCATTTTTTATGACCGTTGCAACGGCACTTGCAATAGTAGACTGTTTCCTAACATCCAAAGAAACTAATGGAAAAGGATGATTTTCTATACGACTGGCATCTCTACTTGTCCCATAGACCTTAAATCCTTTAATTGTTAAATATTCTCCGACTGCTTTTCCTATTCCAGAAGACCCTCCAGTAATTAACACTACTTTACACATGTTATTTTTTGATTTAGATAAAACGTAAAATTATGGATTTTAATTTGTTTTTAAAGAATAAGTTCATCCAAGTTTTTCAAAGAAAAAACCAACTAAGAAAGGATGCCATCTAAAAACAAGAAAGACGCTAAAAGCGTCTAAAAAATGGCAAGCGACCTACATCACACCGCTACAACCTAATACCCTTGCTGCGTTCCCGCCCTGGGGGATTCAAAGGGAGCTAGTTGTGTAGGACTTGCCGTGGCAAATGTACAACCCTATTTCGTAATTACAACTAAAAAAACGCAAATATTTTGTAACATTTTCAACAAAATAAACACTAATATTTTGCAGCGCTCATTTTCTGCAACTTAGCGAAAAAACAAGGCTGCTTTTATTTAATTAATTATATTTGACCAAACTTTAAAAAACCTATTATGAAAAACATTATTAAAAAGACAGGAACAACATACGGATTAATTCTTGGATTTATCTTATCCCTAATAACATTATATGCATTTGTTATCGATAGCACTGTACTTACAAAATGGTGGTTAGTTTTACTAGTTCCGTTCTTTTCTGCGATCATTTTAGGACTCTTAGCAATCGGAACAGTAAAGAAAAAACTTGATGGTTTCATAAGCTTTAAAGAAGGTTTTACAGCATATTTTGTTATGATTGCTTTAGGTCTTTTTATTGCTACAATGGTAAATATCTTAATCTATAATGTAGTTGCACCCGAATTTAAAGAAACCGTAAAAGAACAACAAATTGTAAAGACAACAGAAATGATGGAGAGTTACAATGTCCCTTATGACCAGATTGACGAAGCAATCGAAAAAATGAGAGAAGGAGATAGCATGTCTGTATCAAAACAAATGCTTTCTTATGTTATAGGTTTAGCAATTTACGCTATCTTTGGTCTATTATTAGCACTGATACTAAAACGAAATAAACCAGAATTTGAATAACCAACACACACACATATCTGTTGTGATTCCTCTTTTAAACGAGGAAGAATCACTTCCTGAATTATATGATTGGATTGCACGTATTATGCAATCCAATCATTATTTATACGAAGTAATTTTTATTGATGATGGTAGTACCGATACTTCGTGGAATATCATTCAGCAATTAAGCAAAAAACACACAGAAGTAAAGGGAATAAAATTCCAGAAAAATTACGGAAAATCCCAAGCATTAAATGCTGGATTTAAAATAGCCAAAGGCGATGTTATTATCACTATGGACGCTGATTTACAAGACAGCCCAGATGAAATACCAACACTCTACAAGGCAATTACAGAAAAAGATTACGACCTAGTTTCTGGTTGGAAAAAGAAACGCTACGATTCTAAAATTCGTAAAAACATCCCTTCAAAGCTCTTTAATTGGGCTGCCAGAAAAACTTCTGGACTGGAGCTTAACGACTTTAATTGTGGATTAAAAGCCTACAAAAACGAAGTTATTAAAACCGTAGATGTCTATGGGGAAATGCATCGATATATCCCTGTATTGGCAAAAAACGAAGGGTTTAATAAAATTGGAGAACAAATAGTACAGCATCAAGCTCGAAAATATGGAGTCACCAAATTTGGTATCGACCGATTTATCAATGGCTTTTTGGATTTAATAACCATTTGGTTTTTATCAAAATTCGGAAAACGTCCAATGCACCTTTTCGGACTGCTAGGAACACTTATGTTTTTATTTGGTTTCCTTGCCGCAGGTATTATAGGGGTTTCAAAAACATACAAATTAGCCCAGGGAATTCCATCTATTTTAATCACAAACAACCCTTGGTTTTATATCGCCCTATCTACTATGGTAATTGGAACTCAGTTCTTTTTAGCAGGATTTTTAGGCGAAATTATTTTACGTACAAAAAAAGACGTAAAAAGGTATACTATATCAGAAAACAGTAACATTAATTAGCCTTATATTTGTAGGCTTAAACAGATATTTATGAGTACAATTATAAACGAAGCCACCAAATGGCTAAGTGCACCTTTTGATGCAGAAACACAGCAAGAAATTCAACAACTTATAGATAATGATCCAGATCAATTGACAGATCGCTTTTATAAAAATATGGAATTTGGTACTGGAGGAATGCGCGGTGTTATGGGGGCAGGAATCAACCGCATTAATAAATACACCTTAGGAAAAGCAACACAAGGATTGGCAAACTACATGAAAATTGCATTTCCAAACAGGGATTTAAAAGTTGCTATTGCTTATGATTGTCGCCATAACAGTCAAAAATTCGCTAAATTAGTAGCGGACGTATTTTCAGCAAATGGCATTTACGTATATCTGTTTGACAGCTTACGCCCTACTCCAGAATTATCGTTTACCGTAAAACATTTGGACTGCGATGCAGGTATTGTACTCACCGCTTCTCATAACCCACCAGAATACAATGGCTATAAAGTATATTGGAAAGACGGCGGACAAATAGTTCCCCCAGAAGACCACAATATAATCCATCAAGTAAACGCTTTGGAATTTTCAGAAATTAATTTTGAAGCCAATGAAAGTCTGATTGAGATTATAGGAAAAAAAGTAGATGAAGTATTTATTTCTTCTGCCGTAAAAAACGGTTCTTTTAACGCCAAAGGCAAGGACAAATTAAAAGTAGTATTTACATCTCTTCACGGTACCTCTATTGTATCAATACCAGAAGCTTTAGAGAGAGCTGGCTATGCCGATGTACATATCGTAGAAGAACAACGTGTTCCCAACGGAGACTTCCCAACCGTAGTTTCTCCGAACCCAGAAGAACCTGAAGCCTTAAAAATGGCAACAGATTTAGCAAACAAAATAGGTGCTGACATCGTCATAGGAACGGATCCAGACTGTGATAGACTTGGAATTGCCGTACGTAATACAGAAGGAGAATTAGTCTTGATGAACGGAAACCAGACCATGTGTATGATGACTGATTTCTTGATTAAAAAATGGCAAGAAGCTGGACGTTTAAATGGAAAACAATTTGTAGGATCTACCATTGTTACTACAAGTATGGTGCGTGCTATTTCTGAAAGTTATGGCGTAGAAACCAAGGTGGGACTGACAGGTTTTAAATGGATTGCAAAAATGATTCGTGATGCAGAAGGCAGTCAGGAATTTATAGGTGGTGGTGAAGAAAGTTTTGGATATATGGTAGGCGATTTTGTACGTGATAAGGATGCTGTAACTGCAACCCTACTCGCTTGTGAAATTGCAGCAGATGCCAAAGCTAATGGAAGTTCTTTTTACGAAGAATTACTACAGTTATACACCAAACATGGTTTTTACAAAGAACGATTAATTTCCATCGTTAAAAAAGGAATTCACGGCGCAGATCAAATCTCCAAGATGATGATTGAATTACGTGAAAACCCATTAAAAACAATAGATGGCTCTATCGTAAATTACATTGAAGACTACGATTCATCCATCCGTAAAAACATGCTTACAGGAGAAGAAATAGCAATGACAGTTCCTACATCTAATGTTTTAATTTATTATACAGAAGATGGAAGTAAAATAGCAGCGAGACCCAGTGGCACCGAACCAAAAATAAAATTCTATTTTAGTGTGAATTTGCCTTTAGCAGACACTCACAAAACAAAAGAAGTTGAACATCAATTAGATGATAAAATAAAACGTATCATTACAGAAATGAAATTGAACTAATGGAATATTTTAAGAAAATATTATCTTTTGCCAAACCCTACAAAAAGTATGCTTGGCTCAATATACTTTTCAATATATTATACGCAGTGTTTAATGTATTGTCTGTATTAAGTTTTATCCCTGTACTTGGGATCTTATTTAGCAAAGAAAAAAAAGTTACTGCAGCACCTATATTTGAAGGACTATCCAACATCCCCAAATATCTCCAAGCCGAATTAAATTATGTGGTTACGAACTTAATAGAAGAAGGCGGTATTGACAAAGCATTGTTTTTTATATGTATTTTATCTTTTAGCCTGTTTTTCTTTAAAAATCTATTTCGCTATTTAGCTTCCTATGTCTTAGCGTACTTACGAAATGGAGTTGTAAAAGATTTAAGAGATCATTTATATCATAAAATTGTAGAACTCCCTTTATCTTATTTTTCAGAAAAGAAAAAAGGAGATATTATTGCAAGGATGACTTCCGATGTACAAGAAGTAGAGATCTCGTTTCTCTCTTCATTAGAAGCTATAGTTCGAGAACCTCTAACCATAGTGCTTACATTAATTTCTATGTTTGCAATATCCGTTGAACTCACCTTATTTGTTTTTATTTTACTTCCTGTATCAGGTTTTATAATTTCAGCTGTTAGCAAAAAGCTAAAAGCCCAATCCATTTTAGCACAACAGGAAAATGGGAATTTTTTATCTTTTATAGAAGAAACACTTACAGGACTACGTGTTATCAAAGGGTTTAATGCCGAACATAAAATCGAATCAAAATTCAACGCTTCAACAACAAATTTTTCGAATTTGATGACCAGTGTGATTCAACGCAAATCAATGGCTTCCCCAATGAGTGAGTTTTTAGGTTCAGCAACCATTATTCTTATTTTATGGTTCGGTGGTAGATTGGTTTTAGGAGAAGAAAGCACGATGGAACCTCAAGACTTTTTTGGTTATATCGGCTTGTTTTATTTAGTACTTAATCCAGCAAAAGCTATTTCTTCTGCATTTTACAGCATCCAAAAAGGGAATGCATCAGCAGAACGTATCATCAGCATTTTGGAGACAGAAAACACCATTGTAGACAAACCGAATGCTTTGGTAAAAAAATCTTTTGACAGTGAAATAGTATTTGATAATATTTCTTTCAAATACAAAGATGAATATGTCTTAAAAAACTTTTCGTTAACCATTCCCAAAGGAAAATCAGTTGCCTTGGTAGGACAATCTGGAAGTGGGAAATCTACTTTAGCAAATTTAATCACTCGTTTTTACGATGTCAATAAAGGAAACATCACAATAGATGGATTAAACATCAAAGACATTACTCAAAAATCGTTGAGGAACTTGATGGGAATTGTAACACAAGATTCCATTTTATTTAACGATACTGTTACCAATAATATAAGTCTAAGTGTTGAGAATTCGACGAAAGAACAAGTAAAAGACGCTGCAATAATTGCGAATGCTCACGAGTTTATCAAAGACCTTCCACTGCAATATGAAACAAATATTGGAGATAGTGGAAACACCTTGTCTGGAGGACAAAAACAACGTTTAAGTATTGCTAGAGCTGTCATAAAAAACCCTCCGATTATGATTCTAGACGAGGCTACCTCAGCATTGGATACCGAAAGCGAACAACTGGTTCAAGTGGCTTTGGAAAAAATGATGAAGAATAGAACTTCCATGGTTATCGCCCACCGTTTGTCTACCATTCAAAAATCTGATTTGATTGTAGTCCTTAAAAAAGGAGCGGTTGTAGAGCAAGGAAAACATGATGAATTACTCGCTAAAAAAGGAGAATACTATAAATTAGTTACCATGCAATCACTAGGCTAGTTTACGGGACTGACTCTTTGAAGCAGGCTTTAAGAAAAATAGAACTAAAAAAAGTCCCATTGAATTAATTTCAATGGGACTTTTTTATAGACAATCAAATGTTTATACTGCTACTTTTAAACCTAATTTAACCCCTCTCTTTAGCATAAAGGCATAGGCTTCATCATAATTATTTTTAATAGTACCATCAAGGATTGCTTCTTTAATAGCATCTTTTAAGACCCCTATTTCACGACATGGTTTTAATTTAAACGTATCCATAATCATCTCACCCGTTACTGGCGATTGAAAATTACGCACATGATCCCGAGCTTCAACCTCTTTTATTTTATCTCTTACAATTTTAAAATTGTTATGGTATTTTTTAAATTTCTTAGGATTTTTTGTTGTGATATCTGCTTCGCAGAGCGTCATTAAACTTTCGATATCATCCCCTGTATCAAACACCAACCTACGAACCGCAGAATCTGTAACATTTGTAGCGAGCACAATAGGTCTTGAACTCAAAAATACCATTTTCTGTACAAATTTCATTTTGTTATTCAGAGGCATTTTCAATCGTTTAAATAATTTAAAAACCATTTTTGAGCCCACAAATTCGTGAGAATGAAAAGTCCATCCAATTTTTTTATCAAACTTTTTAGTAGGAGCTTTCCCAATATCATGTAATAAAGCTGCCCAGCGCAACCACAAATTATCTGTTGTTTTACAAATATTATCTACCACTTCTAAACTGTGGTAAAAATTATCTTTATGAGTTTCACCTTCTACATCATCAACGCCTAGCAGTGCAGTCAATTCTGGCATAAAACGTTTTAACAAACCTGTTTTTTCCATCAATAAAAAACCAATAGAAGGTTTGGAAGATTTCAGTATTTTATTCAGCTCATCTACAATTCGTTCCCGAGTAATAATATCTATACGTTCAGCATTTTTCGCAATAGACTCCAAGGATATTTTTTCTATTTTGAATTCTAATTGAGACGCAAATCTTACCGCTCTCATCATGCGTAACGGATCGTCGGAATAGGTAATGTCAGGATCTAAAGGAGTTCTAATAATTCCTTTTTCCATATCTTCAATTCCTTGAAAAGGATCTAGCAACACACCAAAACTATTTTTATTCAAGCTAATAGCTAGAGCATTGATTGTAAAGTCGCGTCGTTTTTGATCGTCTTCTAAAGTACCGTCCTCCACTACTGGATTCCGGCTATCTTCTGAATAAGATTCCTTTCTTGCTCCTACAAACTCCAATTCAATGTCGTTATAACGTAACATTGCCGTACCGTACGTTTTAAAAACTTGTACTTTTGGTTTATTCGGTAATAATTGGGCTACTTTCTGAGCCAATTCGATACCACTTCCAACAGCTACAATATCAATATCTTTTGCATCACCACGTTTTAATAAAAAATCGCGTACAAAACCACCAATTACGTAGGTTTCCATGTGTAATGTAGCAGCCGCCTCACTTATATAAGTAAAAATAGTGTCCGAAACAGCTTCCGAACAATTTTTAAAATCAGTCATATTATTTTCTAAGCACTTCAAATTCCCCTCCATCCAACAATCTAAGGATGGTAGACGAACTCATCGATTCATTTTCTAGCGGCAAATTTACAATATAGTCTACGCTGTTCAAAATAGAAGTTGAAATATTTTCAAATGAAGTTGGAGTTTCTTCCCCACTCACATTAGCAGACGTAGAAACAATAGGTTTTCCAAATGCCGTTATCAGCGTTTGACAGAACTTGTGCTTCACAATTCGAACCGCCACAGTGTTGTCTTGAGCAATCACATTTGCTGCCAATCCTTTTGGGTTTTTATAAATAATTGTTGTTGGTTTTACAAGCGTTTTAAGGGTCTCAATAACCTTTTCGGGAATATCATCTATGTATTTCTTCAACATAGCGACTCCGTCTACCAAAATAATTAAGCTTTTACTTTCCTCCCGTTGCTTGCTTTTAAATATTTTTTTAACCGCCTCTTCTGAGGTTGCATCACACCCAAGTCCCCATACCGTATCTGTTGGATATAAAATTGTTTGTTTATTATTTAATCTTAAAAGACTTTTATCAATTTCTTTAATCATCACTTTTAATCATTTTTTAAAATACTTAGGAGGTCATAATAGTTAGACAATGCAAGCCATTGCACATCATTTTTATTTTTACCTACGTTTTCTTTCTTTAGAGATATTTTTTGAGTTCCAATAATAGGAATAGGTTCTACTGGAATATCTTCGGATTGTCTAGAATTTGTCCCTTGCAACAATGCCATTCCTTTGAACCATAAATCATCTGCTTTAGGCGTAAGCTCTAGAAATAATTTTTGATTAAAAATCTCTTGAGAAAGACTTGACGCAGGATATAATATCCCCCAAGCTCCAATTGGCAAAAAGGAATTTAATTTGCCTTGAAGATCTACCTTTCTCCACATCACTCCAGGTAAATAATTCCCGTCTGAATCAATTTTAATCTGAGTTACTTCATTTGCAATAATATCAGCAGGATATTTTAAATGCTGTTGGTACAGTTTTCCAAGCCAATTTTTATCATATATTAAATCATCGTCACAGGTAATAATGGTCTCATTAGGATACATTTTTAAACTATGAATTAACTTTCTATGAGAACAGGTCAATGCAGAATAATGAATTTCAAAAAGCGATGATTCTAACTTTCTTAAGCGTCTCGGAATTCTCCCCTTTAAATCATCGTTCAACCATAATACAATTTTTTTTGGACGATATGTTTGATGAAACAAACTTTTGATGACAAGGTGTAACGTATTGATTCTAGAAGGTATCGATGTTAATGAAATAATAACAGGCAGTTCTTTTTTAAGATTATTACACAACATAGATTTTGGCAACAATGATAAATATGCAGAATAAAAAAGAGATTTTGGTAATTCTTTAAGTACTTTCATCTTGATAATAAGTTCTAATTAATAAGAAGTGATACAATCTTGTCCCACAGGTATTTCTGGTAAATTCAAATAATCACCAATCACTTTATTGTAAGAATCTGGATAAAAATCCAATCTTCCATCTCCAGGATAAAACGTGAGTTCTCCAAATATGGTTTTTCCTTTAATCGAATAAAAATCGACCCGTACAAAAGGCAGTTTATCTGCCAATATTCTAGCCAAGGAAATCATTTCTTCAAAATTTTCTGGTTTTTCTAATTTCTCAGAAATAACATTTTCTTCTTTGACATCTCTAAATGGCAGTGGTTCAAAATTAAAATCATAGAAACCAGACAAATGCGTTTCTGTCCTGTCTAAGTGAACTTCTAAAAACCTAGGCTCTCCATTAAAACAATAAAATTTATAATCATTTAATGCAGACCTACCTGCTTCTTCAATAAAAGTATCTGCTAGCAACCTCGGCTTCACATCTTTATACGCCCATTCTTTACCCGTCCTATTGTATTGATTTATACGCATCCATTTATTTAACAAATAGATAGCTTTAGGTCTGTTCAGTTTTTCTTTATCATCTACTATTAGATTAAAACCACAGCCATGTACCCCTTTAATTACAAATTTATTCGGCAACGTATCAAAGTCAATATCCGAGACCTTATCGTAAACAGCAATCATATCATTTAAATAAATTTTTCCAATTTTCTTTTCCACATAAGATCTAACCGCATATTTATCAACAAGTTGATTTAAAATTACAGGATGATAAAACACTTTTAACCATGCTATTTTCTGATTAAATTCAACCGGATTATCTAACTCTAACTTTTTACCTGTATAATATTCATAATGAATTTTGAGATACTTTTCAGCGGGTAAAAATTTCATTTTCTTTAAAATCCCCAATCTTATTTTATTTATTATTTTAAACATCTAAATTCTTATTTTTATGAACAAATATATGTAATTTTACCTTTTTAAAAAGTCAATTACATGAAAATATCAGTTATTATTAGTACCTATAATGCTAAAGAATGGCTAGAAAAGGTCTTATGGGGCTACAATCAACAAACGTTTAAGGAATTTGAATTGGTTATTGCTGATGATGGATCTAAAAAAGACACGAAAGAACTTATTGACTCCTTTACTGCCATTGCAAACTATCCTATTATACATGTATGGCATGAAGACAATGGATTTCAAAAATCAGAGATTCTAAACAAAGCAATTGCTGCGAGTACAACACCTTATATCATAATGTCTGATGGAGATTGTATCCCACGAAAAGATTTTGTGGAGACACATGACACATTTAGAGAAAAAGGATACATGCTTTCTGGAGGATATTACAAGCTACCTTTAAATATTTCGAATTTAATTTGTGAAGATGACATTATCACCAACAAATGTTTTGACATTGATTGGTTATTAAAAAACGGCTTAAAAAAAACACATAAAAACAATAAACTAACCGCTTCTGGTTGGAAAGAAAGAATACTAAACAGGTTTACTCCTACAAAAGCTACATGGAATGGTCACAATGCATCTGGTTGGAAAGAAGATATTATAGCTGTTAATGGTATGGATGAACGCATGCAATACGGCGGTCAGGATAGAGAATTAGGAGAGCGCTTAGTAAATTACGGAATTAAATCAAAACAAATTCGTTATAGCGCCATTGTTATTCATCTTGATCACCCTAGAGGCTATGCAAATCCTGATAGTTGGAAAAAAAACAATGCCATTAGAAAAAATACGAGAAACAACAAGGTGAAATTTACACCTTTTGGATTGGTAAAAGAAAACAAATAATCCCAAAGGCACACTGTTTATCACACCTTAATAAGGTACGATAAACAGTATGTTTGGGAACAAACCACTCCTTATAAAGACCTAACATGTCATCTAAAAGGAAATTAATCGTTTTTGTTCTGCGTATTATACCGCAACATCATTTTCGCGCAAGGCATCATTTAAAGAAGTCTTTTTATCCGTACTTTCTTTACGTTTACCAATAATAATAGCACAGGGTACATTGTATTCTCCTGCAGGAAATTTCTTAGCATAACTACCAGGAATCACTACAGATCTTGAAGGAACTCTCCCTTTTATCTCCACGGGCTTATCACCTGTTACATCAATAATTTTTGTGCTAGCAGTCAATACAACATTGGCACCTAATACGGCTTCCTTTTCTATATAAACTCCTTCTACAACAATACATCTAGACCCGATAAAAACATTGTCTTCAATAATCACAGGAGCTGCTTGTAAAGGCTCTAAAACTCCTCCAATACCTACACCTCCACTTAAATGAACATTTTTTCCTATTTGAGCACAACTTCCTACTGTAGCCCAAGTATCTACCATTGTCCCCTCTCCTACATAGGCGCCAATATTCACATAACTCGGCATCAGGATAGTTCCAGGTGCAATATATGATCCATACCTTGCCACAGCATGAGGAACTACACGAATTCCTTTTTCTTTATAACCTGTTTTTAGAGGGATTTTATCGTGGTATTCAAAAATACCAACTTCCATTGTTTTCATTTTTTGAATTGGAAAATACAATACAACTGCTTTTTTCACCCATTCATTCACCTGCCAACCATCTGCAGTAGGCTCAGCTACTCTTAAGGTACCTGCATCTAACAAGCTAACCACTTTACGAATGGCAGTTGTTGTTTTATCTTCCTTTAACAAGTCTCTATTTTCCCAAGCTTGCTCTATAATAATTCTTAAATTTTCCATTTTTTTGTTAGGTATATCAGCAAATATAAAATTAAAACAATTATAGTTTTACTTAAATTTGTAAATTTGTACACTATTATAGAAAATGTTAATATTTTGAGTAGAATTTTAGCCTTAGATTTAGGAAAAAAAAGAACGGGAATTGCCGTTACTGATGAAATGCAAATTATTGCTTCCGGATTAAAAACCGTTGAAACAAAGAAATTGTTTTCGTTTTTAATGACGTATTTCAAAACAGAAAAAGTAGAATTGTTAATTATTGGTGAGCCCAAACAGATGGACAATACTCCAAGTGAGAGTGAAGCGATCATGCAGCCAATCATTCAAAAGCTACAACAAACATTCCCTAAAATGCCTATCAAACGTATCGATGAACGTTTTACCTCTAAAATGGCATTTCAAACAATGATAGACAGTGGGCTTGGTAAAAAAAAGAGGCAAAACAAAGCCTTAATTGATGAAATTAGCGCAACCATAATACTGCAATCATATCTTTACAACAAAGAAAAAGGTTCTTTTTAAAAATGGTTGTACTTTTGCACAAAATTAGAAATTAAATATATGGTGTTACCTATTATCGCTTACGGCGATCCTATATTGAGAAAAGTGGGTCTTGATATCGACAAGGATTATAAAGATCTAAAATCTCTTTTGAAAAACATGAAAGAGACCATGGAAAACGCCCATGGTGTAGGTTTGGCTGCTCCACAGGTAGGACGTGCTATTCGCTTGTTTTTAGTTGACGCATCTCCTTTTGCAGAAGATGATGACTTGGATCAAAAAGAACGTGACTTTCTAGCGACGTTTAACAGGACATTTATCAATGCCAAAATCACACACGAAGAAGGCGAATCTTGGTCGTTTAACGAAGGCTGCCTAAGCATCCCTAATATTCGTGAAGATGTATTTAGACAACCAAAAATAACCATACACTACTTGGACGAAAATTTTAAAGAACACACCGATGTTTTAGAAGGATTAGCGGCGAGAATAGTACAACACGAATACGATCATATTGAGGGAATTTTATTTACCGACAAGGTATCATCCCTCAAAAAACGATTGTTAAAGAAAAAATTAGAAAACATTTCCAAAGGAAAAATTGATATTGATTACAGAATGAAATTTCCTTTATTAAAAAGATAAGAAAGATATATGGATTTAAAAAAGATAGTTGCCGTAAGTGGTAGACCAGGATTGTACGAAATAAAAGCACAATCTAAAGCAGGAATTATTGTAGAATCATTACTAGATGGAAAACGTTTTCCGATCACAGTTACTCACAATGTGAGTGTACTAAATGATATTGCTATATACACCTACGAAGAAGAAGTGCCTCTGCGTGAAATTTTCAAAACAATCTTTGAAAAAGAACAAGGAGCAGCTACAATTACGCATAAAGCAAGCAGTAAAGAATTAACGACTTACTTTAGCGAGATTTTACCTAGCTACGATGCAGAACGCGTTTATGCTTCTAACATCAAAAAAGTAATACAATGGTATAATTTATTGGCTGAAAAAAGTTTTGATTTCACTGCGATTCCTGAAGAAGAAGAAGAAAGTGAAGAAACAGCTAAAGCATAATGAATACACGTAAACAACAACTCGATGCATTTGAACGATTGTTGGATATTATGGATGAATTGCGATTGAAATGTCCTTGGGATAAAAAACAGACATTTCAATCGCTTCGCCATCTTACCATCGAAGAAACCTATGAACTGGGCGATGCCATTTTGGACAATAACCAAGATGAAATCAAAAAAGAATTGGGAGACTTGTTGTTACACATCATTTTCTATGCAAAAATAGGTTCAGAAACAGATGCTTTTGACATTGCAGATGTTGCCAATGAGATCTCTGAAAAACTTATTTTTAGACATCCCCATATCTATGGAGATGTAGTGGTCGCCGATGAAGAAGAAGTCAAAAAAAACTGGGAAAAACTAAAGTTAAAAGAAGGAAGATCTTCGGTGCTTGAAGGTGTGCCTAAATCTTTACCAGCTCTTGTAAAAGCTGCAAGAATTCAAGAAAAAGTAGCAGGTGTAGGTTTCGAATGGAATCAAACTTCCCAAGCTTTGGATAAAATAAAAGAAGAAATTAGAGAATTAGAACAAGAAATCGCTCTCAAAAACCAAGATGCCATTGAAGATGAATTTGGCGATGTTTTATTCTCCTTAATAAATTACGCTCGTTTTATCAAAGTAAATCCTGAAAATGCTTTAGAACGTACCAATAAAAAATTTATTAGCCGCTTCCAATTCATTGAAGCAAAAGCAAAAGAAAAAGGAAAGGAAATTACAGACTTATCCCTGTCAGAAATGGAATCTATTTGGTTGGAAGCCAAAAAATAATTTCATTTCTAAACCTTCACTTAAAATTTAATTGGTATTGCTTTACTCCTTTATTTACGAGAATAAACACGTTTAAACTTTAGTTAAAACCGTTTAATTTGATTAAATTAGTTCTTCAACAAAAGAACAAATTTATGCCAAAAACACTCATTATTACTGGCGGTAGTAAAGGACTTGGACTTTCCATTGCCAAACGATTTCACAAAAAAGGATTTCGTGTTATTTCTATTGCTAGAAGTAAAGTAAACAAGCTTTACGAAATAGAACAATACCAATGTGACCTTTCAATTTCAGCTGACTTAAAGGCTACTTTTCTAACTATATTTAAATCGATAAACGAACAAGAGACAGGATCTATTGTTATGATAAATAATGCAGGAATGCTTGGTGAAGTAGACACCTTAGGAAATGTCCCTTTAGAAAGCATCCAACAGACCATACAATTAAACCTGACCGCTCCAATGCAGAT
Source organism: Flavobacteriaceae bacterium (assembly GCA_965224465.1). Lineage (GTDB taxonomy): Bacteria > Bacteroidota > Bacteroidia > Flavobacteriales > Flavobacteriaceae. The sequence continues at coordinate 925,417 of OZ245049.1, forward strand.
AAATTCCCTATTTATCAAACATACCGAAGATTGGAATTGTCGCAAAAACATCATAAATATTTCTTCGGGAGCCGCCAGTAATGCATATGGAAGTTGGAGTAGCTATTGTGCTTCTAAAGCTGGTTTAGACATGATGTGTAAAGTAATTTCTAAAGAGCAAAAAAACAATAAATACCCTATAAAAATATCCAATATATACCCTGGCGTAGTAGCTACTGGCATGCAAGTAGAAGTACGTGCTGTAGCTCCTGAAAAATTTAAATCGTCCCAACGTTTTATAGAATTTCATTTAAAAGGAGAACTCTCAGATCCAAATGATGTTGCCAAAGTAATTTATAAACTCTACAAAAAGAAAAAACTTACCGGTGGTAAAATTATTGATGTACGAAAAATATAGCATGCTGTAACTCCAAACATCCTTCTTTATGTTGGTGATACCAATTACAATCCAACATAACCAATATAAATAGTTTATTTTACGTTCTAGCGTCGTTAAAAAACAGAACGATAGCAAAGGCTATCCTTCTATTTTTTGCCTAGATAAAACAAAAAATAATTCTATTTCTAAACCGCCACTTGGAAATGTATTTGGTATCATACCAATTACAATCCAAAATGACCGATATAAATAGTTTATTTTACGTGCTAGCGTTGTTGAAAAACAGAACGATAGCTAAGGCTATCCTTAGGTTTTCCGCCTAGCTAGAACAAAAAATAATTCTATTTCTAAACCATCACTTGGAAATTTAATTGGTAGAACAAAAAATAATTCTATTTCTAAACCGCCACTTGGAAATTTAATTGGTAGAACAAAAAATAATTCTATTTCTAAACCGTCACTTGGAGATGTATTTGGTATAAGAAACAGGCATCAAGAAATACAATTGGTATTGCTACTACATAAAAAAGCCAGTAATTATATAAATTACTGGCTTTTAACATTTAACTTTTATGTTTACAAGGCTACCAAACTAGCCTTTAAAGTCATTATTTTAGCTTCTGCATCTGCTAATTTATTACGTTCAATATCAATCACTTTTGCAGGTGCATTGTTTACAAAACGCTCATTACTAAGTTTTTTCTGAACAGAAATTAAAAAGCCTTGGGTATATTTTAATTCTTCTTCCAACTTCGCTTTCTCCGCCTCTACATCTACTGCTCCAACCATCGGAATAAAATACTCATTTGATTTTACACGGTAACTTAAAGCCCCTTCCACTTTCCCTGTCACGTATGCCAAGTCAGAAATGTTTCCCATTTTTTGAATGACAGTGTCAAATTTAGTTGTTGCATTTTCGTTATTCATAACAAACAACTCAATGGTATCTTTAAAAGCGATATTTTTATCTTTTCTAATGGTTCTAATCCCCGAAATCACCTCTTTAACTAGCCCAAACTCTTTTAACAGAACAGTATCTATCGATTTAGTTTTCGGGTATGTTGCAATAATCAATGCTTCTTCTGTAGTTCTCGTTGTAATATGTTGCCATAATTCCTCGGTAATAAACGGCATATATGGATGTAATACCTTTAAATTATCTTCAAAAAACGCTATAATTGCTTTGTAAGAAACAGCATCTATAGGTTGTTGATAGCCAGGTTTAACCATTTCCAAAAACCATGATGAAAAATCGTCCCAGAATAATTTATACAGGCTCATCAAAGCTTCACTGATTCGGTATTGCTCAAAAGAAACATCAATATCAGCAATTACTTGTTGAAATCTAGCAGCATACCATTCGATAGCCATTTTTGCTGATTCAGGTTGTTCAATTTCTTCAGAAACTTCCCATCCTTGCACCAATCTATACGCATTCCAAATCTTGTTTGAGAAATTACGCCCTTGAGCGCACAATTCTTCTTCGAACAACAAATCGTTTCCTGCAGCAGCACATAATAGCATTCCAACACGAACACCATCTGCACCGTATTTTTCCATCAATTCAATAGGATCCGGAGAGTTCCCTAAAGATTTAGACATTTTTCTTCCTTGTTTATCTCTTACAATTCCCGTAAAATAAACATTGCTAAAAGGTTTCTCGTTTTTAAATTCATAGCCCGCAAACACCATTCTAGCTACCCAAAAGAAGATAATATCTGGACCGGTCACTATATCATTTGTAGGGTAGTAATATTTAAAATCTTCATTTTCTGGGTTGCGAATCCCATCAAAAACAGATATAGGCCATAACCAAGAAGAGAACCAAGTATCCAATGCATCTGGGTCTTGGGTTAAATCGGCAACCTTTATTTCTTTACCTAACTTTTCCGAAGCCAAGATGCTTGCTTCTTCTATGGTTTCTGCAACAACAAAATCGTTTACACCTTCATCATAAAAATAAGCAGGAATTTGATGCCCCCACCACAGTTGACGAGAAATATTCCAATCGCGAATATTTTCTAACCAATGTTTATAGGTACTATTATAATGTTTTGGGTATAATTTAATTTCTTCATCCTCCAATACTGCTTTTAAGGCAGGAGTAACAATCGTATCCATTTTCAAAAACCATTGGGCAGATATTTTTGGTTCAATAACGGCTTTGGTACGTTCAGAGGTTCCCACTTTATGCAAGTGTTGTTCTACTTTTACCAAGCAACCCAATTCTTTTAATTCAGCCGTAATCTCTTTACGAACTACAAAACGATCTTTACCTTGGTAATGCAATCCAAATTTATTTAAACTTGCATCATCATTTAAAATATCAATTACTTCTAGTTGATGTTTCTCTCCGAGTACTTTATCATTTTGATCATGGGCTGGCGTTACTTTTAAACATCCAGTACCAAACTCAATATCTACATATTCATCCTCTATAATAGGAATAGCTCTATTTGCGATAGGCACAATAGCTCTTTTTCCTTTTAAGTGAGAAAAACGCGGATCGTTTGGGTTGATACAAATAGCCGTATCTCCTAAAATAGTTTCGGGTCTAGTAGTCGCCACCGTTAACACTTCTTCAGAACCTTCAATCTTATAATTTATATAATATAAATTACCTGTTTTTTCTTCAAAGATTACTTCCTCGTCAGATAAGGTAGTTTGTGCAGATGGATCCCAATTCACCATTCTATAGCCACGATAAATCAATCCTTTTTTATACAAATCAACAAAAATGGTGTTCACAGCCTCGCTTAAATCAGCATCCATGGTAAACTTGGTACGCTCCCAATCACAAGAAGCACCCAATTTTTTTAATTGTTCTAAAATAATTCCTCCATGCTTATCTGTCCATTCCCATGCGTGTTTTAAAAACTCTTCTCTTGTCAGATCAGACTTATCAATTCCTTCTTCTTTTAATTTAGCAACTACCTTTGCTTCGGTCGCTATAGATGCATGATCCGTTCCAGGTACCCAACAGGCATTGAATCCTTTAAGACGTGCTCTTCTGATTAAAACATCCTGAATTGTATTGTTCAACATATGTCCCATGTGTAAAACTCCAGTTACATTTGGAGGTGGAATTACAATTGTATAGGGCTCTTTATCATTAGGAGTGGAATGAAAATAATTGTTCTTCATCCAATAGTCGTACCATTTATTTTCAACCTCTAGTGGGTTATATTTTGTTGCTAAGTTCATTTTGGTCTAATATTTGCAAATAGAGAACAAATGTACAATTATAGTACTAAACTAAAAATTTTTTAAAACTTAAAAAAAGACTAGATTTACAATCTAAAAAAAACAGAAATCATGAAAAAATTATTTACCCTATTTTTTATAGGAACTATTGCTTTGTCAATGAATGCTCAAGAAAAATCTACAGCTACAGTAGTAGATCCAAATGCACCTGTATTTGAATTTGAATCAGAAGTAATTGACTATGGAAAAATAGAATATAAGGCAGATGGGCTAAGAACTTTCAAGTTTAAAAACACGGGAAAATCTCCATTAATTATTTCTCGTATTCAATCTAGTTGTGGATGCACCACTCCTAAAAAACCTGAAGCACCAATTATGCCAGGAGAAACAGGAGAGATTGACGTAAAATACGCTACAAATCGTGTAGGAGGTTTTTCTAAAACCATCACCGTATACTCAAATGCTACGGAAAATGCAAAACGTTTACGTATCAAAGGAATTGTTGGAAAAAACCCAGCAGTTGCAAAAAAGAAATCTTCCAAATAAAAGGAATTTAATTACAAAAAAAAGACTCCGAATTATCGGAGTCTTTTTTTTTTGGATACATCTAAATTACTTTTTTCAATCTAAAGCTATAACTCTTTTCAATTCCATTTCTAGACACTTTAATTTTAAATTTACGATTTGGCCTGCTATAAAACCGATGGATTATTTCCTCTAATTTAAAATGATGAGCTGCTTTGTTATTTATAGACAATAACACATCTCCTTTACGCAAACCTACCTGGTATGCAGGAGAATTTTCACGAATAGAAAAAATCTTATATGATGGTTTAAAAATAAAATTATAGGTATGCTTCAATAAAATATTCATGTTACCATTTTCTGAATATCGATCGGGTTTGGGATTTGAAATATTCTGACGTTGTCTTACCAATTCTTGTCCATTGTACACCAACTCTATACCACTCATATTGTAATTAAAAGCCCGCTGATACTTTGGTCCTTTTTTTAAATACACCCTAGCATTTTTATAGTCAAAAACTACCCTAAACCTCCCCAGCACCATCCCACCAATACTTCCATTCCTATCCAAATGTTTACGAGCAATTACAATAGCGCTTGAATCAGGATAAGAAACCGTCGCTTCTTTTAAATGGTAATCCCCTAATATAAGCTTGTGAACTTTACTTCTTTTACCAAAAATTATCCCACTCAATCCTTCTCCTAAATAATCCTCAAAATAATTCTCTGGAGAAACAATCTGTTTGTGACTCCCTTCAAAAAGCCACAAAGCATCACTTCCTCCAGAATCTATTAATAATTTCATCCGTACAGGGGAAGTCTCTTTTTTAAACTGAACATGTACATAGATATACGGTTTTTTATTAAAAAATGTCAACTCAAATTTTTTAAATTTTCGTATTTTTTTCTTCTTAAATTTTTGATGCTTGTAGAACGTTATTTTTTCTTGACCATAATTTATCTCAACTACAAAATCTTTCATCAAATCATAGCCAATAATCCCATGAATAGTCAACCCTAACTTTGCAGACAAATCAAAATCATCATCTATTATAAAAAGTAAATTCTGGGCTACACCCAACATGTTTTTAATTTTAAAAGTATTATTTTTGGAGAGCAGTGCATGCACAGGCTTGTTAGCACCTAAACCTCTTATTTTTATCTTCTTCACCTCGCGTAAATCCAACGAATCTATTTGATTTAAATTAAAAAGCATTGTCCGACTCACCCCTGTATCTAAAATAAAGTTCAATAATTTACCATTTACCTCAATGGGGAGAATTATTAAATTATTTTTATTGATAAAAGAGACCTGCTGTTTCTCTTTGTTTCCAGTCAAAAAAAACTTTCCTTGCCCAAATAAAGGCTGAAAACACAGTAAGAATACCGTTATTAAAACAAAAATAAAACTAGGTAATTTCAATGGTCAGGTTTTTAGATACCTAAGATACAAAACACAGCTATAATTAGCGAATAATTAGGATCTATTTTACCTCTCCCTAGAATGCAGCAACAACATTAATACAAATACATTTCCAAGTGTCGGTTTAGAAATGTCACAAACAAGCGGTTTTTCCTGTAAATTTCACGGTGTTGAGCGGGCATAATTTAAACAGTTATCTTTTTAGGAATCAGAATACAAAACACGGCTATAATTAGCAAATATTAATGAACTATTTAATGCTGTAATTTCATAAAAAAAAACAGTTAAAATCAAAAATATGTTGCAATTTTGTGTTTTAATATTAATCGATTTTAACATGCCAAAGATATCCACTAAGGGCTTAAACATGCCTGAGTCACCGATTCGAAAACTAGTCCCTTTTGCAGAAATAGCGAAGAAAAAAGGAGTCCAAGTATATCACTTAAACATAGGACAACCGGACATTAAAACCCCTGAGGTTGCATTAAAAGCCATTCGTGAAAACAACGTAAATGTATTGGCTTATAGTATGTCTGAAGGATCCGAACAATACCGTACAAAACTAGCATCGTATTATCAAAAAAACAATATTGATGTAAACGCCAAAGACATTATTGTTACTACAGGTGGTTCTGAAGCCTTATTATTTGCTTTAGGAACTGTTTGTGATTACGGAGACGAAATTATAATCCCAGAGCCTTTTTACGCAAATTACAATGGTTTTTCTACAGCATCAGGAGTAACTATCAAACCCATCATGTCAAGTATTGAAACTGGTTTTGCACTCCCTGAGATCTCTGAGTTTGAAAAATTGATTACAAAAAAAACCAAAGCTATTCTGATTTGTAACCCTGGGAATCCAACAGGATATGTATATTCCAAAGACGAACTAGAAAAATTAGCTAAAATCGTTAAAAAACATGATTTATTTCTGATAGCAGATGAAGTATATCGTGAGTTTATTTATGATAAAGACGTAAAACACCAATCGGTATTATCAGGATTTGGTTTGGAAAAACACGCCATTATTATAGACTCTGTTTCTAAGCGATACAGTATGTGTGGTGCTCGAATTGGATGTATTATATCTAAAAACAAAGAAGTCATGCAAACTGCCATGAAATTTGCACAGGCACGTTTAAGTCCACCAACCTACGCACAAATTGCAAGTGAGGCGGCTTTAGAAACACCTGATAGTTATTTTACTGAAGTTATTGTAGAATACAAAGAGAGGCGAGACACTTTAATAAACGAACTCCAAAAAATAGAGGGCGTAAAAGTAGCAAGTCCAAAAGGCGCATTCTATTGCGTTGTTGAATTACCTATTGCGGACGCAGATAACTTTGCACAATGGTTACTCGAAAGTTTCAGTTCAAACAACGAGACTATTATGGTAGCTCCTGCTGCAGGTTTTTACTCAACACCAGGCGTTGGCACAAACCAAATTAGGATTGCTTATGTACTCAAAAAAGAAGCATTGATCCGTTCTGTAGAAATACTAAAAGAAGCCTTAAAATTATACCAAGCCTAAATTGAAAATACAACACAATATTTCATTAAAACAATACAACACTTTCGGCATTGACGTCAATGCCGAAAGATTTGTTGAAATTAATTCTGTTCTTGAATTAAAATCACTTTTAAAAATAGAAAAAGACCTTTTTATAATTAGTGGAGGAAGTAATATGTTGTTGCTTTCTGACATAAAAAAACTCGTAGTTTTCTTAAATATTGAAGGTGTTATCATACAAGAAACTCAAGAAAACGATGTTTTTGTAACTGCAAATGCAGGTGAAAACTGGCATGATTTTGTCTTGTGGTGTATTGATCAGAATTATGGAGGACTGGAAAATTTATCTTTAATACCAGGCAATGTAGGATCCTGCCCTATTCAAAACATAGGTGCGTATGGAGTGGAGGTTAAAGATACGATTCACCAAGTAACTGCCATAGAAATTAACACTGGAAAAACAAGCATTTTTTCTAACCAAGAATGTGATTTTGGCTATAGAAACTCTATTTTCAAGAACAACTTAAAAGGAAAATTTATTATTACAACTGTTGCTTTTAAATTGACAAAAAACGCGCATGTAATCCACAATTCCTATGGTGCCATTCAAAATGCTCTAAAAGAAAATGGTATTAAAACGCCATCTATTTCCGACATCTCAAAAGCCATTATAGAAATTCGTACTTCTAAACTCCCTGACCCTAAAAAGATCGGAAACAGCGGAAGCTTTTTCAAAAATCCAATTGTACAGAAAGTTGTATTTGAAAAAATTCAAAAAGAAAATCCTAAAATGCCATTTTATAAAATAAACGAAGATGCATTTAAAATACCTGCGGGTTGGCTGATTGAAAGCTGTGGCTTTAAAGGAAAAAGATTTGGTGATGCTGGAGTGCATAAAAACCAAGCTTTGGTACTTGTGAATTATGGAAATGCCACTGGAAAAGAAATTTATACATTGGCTCAAAAAATACAAACATCTATTTTAGAAACTTTCGGAATACCCTTAGAGATTGAAGTAAACATTATTGATTAATTACAACCCAAAATAATCAATATAAATAGTTTATTTTACGTGCTAGCATTGTTAAAAAACAGAACGATAGCTATGGCCATCCTTAGATTTTCCGCCTAGCTATACTACCAATTAAAATCCAAAATGACCTATATAAATAGTTTATTTTACGTGCTAGCGTTGTTGAAAAACAGAACAATAGCTATGGCTATCCTTATATTTTCCGCCTAGCTATACTACCAATTAAAATCCAAAATGACCTATATAAATAGTTTATTTTACGTGCTAGCGTTGTTGAAAAACAGAACGATAGCTATGGCTATCCTTATATTTTCCGCCTAGCTATACTACCAATTAAAATCCAAAATGACCTATATAAATAGTTTATTTTACGTGCTAGCGTTGTTGAAAAACAGAACGATAGCTATGGCTATCCTTATATTTTCCGCCTAGCTATACTACCAATTAAAATCCAAAATGACCTATATAAATAGTTTATTTTACGTGCTAGCGTTGTTGAAAAACAGAACGATAGCTATGGCTATCCTTATATTTTCCGCCTAGCTATACTACCAATTAAAATCCAAAATGACCGATATAAATAGTTTATTTTACGTGCTAGCGTTGTTGAAAAATAGAACGATAGCTAAGGCTATCCTTAGATTTTCCGCCTAGCTAGAACAAAAAATAATTCTATTTCTAAACCGCCACTTGGAAATTTAATTGGTAGAACGAAAAATAATTCTATTTCTAAACCTTCACTTGGATATGTATTTTGTGTTACACTTGTACTACTAATTGATCATAAGCTACAAAAACATTTTCTGGTAGCATTTTTTCCAAATCAGCATGAACACCAAGAAAATGACTCATATGGGTTAAATATGCTTTCTTTGGTTTTAAATAAGCGATCAATTCTAAGGACTCACTCAAACTTAAATGAGAGTGATGTTCTTTAAAACGAACAGCACTAATCACCAATACTTCTAAATTTTTAAGTTTTTCAAGTTCTTTTGGTTCTATGGTCTTCACGTCTGTTAAGTAGGCAAACGCAGTACCAAATTTATAGCCCAATATAGGAAGATTCCCGTGCATTACTTGTATTGGAGTCACTTTTAATTGATGTAATACAAACGTTTCTTTAGTAACAATATGCTGTTCAATATAAGGAGCACCTGGATATTTATTAACATCATTAAAAATATAGTTAAACCTTATTTTTAATTCGTTCAAAACCCTTTCTTGTGCATAAAACGGCATTTTCCCTAATTTAAAAGCATAGGGTCTAATATCATCCAATCCTGCGGTATGATCGGCATGTTCATGCGTCAATAAAATTCCATCAATATGTTGGACATTTTCTCGCAGCATTTGATACCTAAAATCGGGGCCACAATCTATTATATAGCAAGCGTCGTTCCATTCTAACATCACAGAAACTCGCAATCTTTTATCTCTTTTGTCCTTGGACAAAAACACAGGGTGCTCTACGCCTACTACAGGAATTCCTGTAGATGTTCCAGTACCTAAAAAAGTTAATTTTATTCCTTTCATCATTCAAAAATAGTTTTATTATTTGACTCTCAAAATTAATTTATCAAATTGGCTGGTATTCCATGAATGTACCCAAAGTAACAGAATAAAAAATTACACACAACTAACTGTAAATTAACATTTTAATTAGATTCATAAAGCTTAAAAATTAGAGATAAAATTTACACTGAATAAGTTGACTTTTATCATAAAAAACACAAAGAAATGAGCTTACATTTGATTAATTATTTACTAATTAAGAAACAGTCATTTAATCCTCAATAGTATATACATATTACTATTTGTATTAAAAATGCGTTTCAAACATGTATCAATCTTTCTTATACAGACAAGACTATGTTTACATTCAAAAACTACAACTAATTTTAAATAAGCACCATATGAAAATAGGTTTTCTAAAAGAAAGTCTTAAAGGAGAAAAACGAGTTGCTATTACCCCAACAATAGCAAAGTTATTCGAAACTAAAGGCTTTGAAGTATTTGTAGAAAAAGATGCAGGAAAGGCATCAAATTTTAAAAATTCTACTTACGAAAAAGTAGGTGTCAAAATAGTAGACCAAGCATCTATATTCCAACAATCTGACATTGTGGTAAAAATAAACCCTTTTGAAGAAGATGAAATAAGGCAATTAAAGGAAGGACAAACTACCGTCAGTTTACTCTTTCATTTATCACATCCTGGTATCATCACAGCTTTATCAAAACAAAAAGTATCGGCATTTTCTTTGGATGCTATTCCAAGAATTTCTCGTGCTCAAGACATGGATATCTTGAGTTCTCAAAATAACTTAGCGGGGTACAAAGCCGTTATTTTAGGCGCCTATGAAATGGCGAAGATTTTCCCGTTAATGATGACGGCAGCAGGAACTATCACCCCTTCAAGAGTCCTTATATACGGCGTAGGAGTTGCAGGATTACAAGCGATCGCAACGGCAAAACGCTTGGGTGCTATTGTAGAAGCAACAGACATAAGACAAGACACTAAAGAACAAACAGAATCTCTTGGCGCTAAATTTATAAGTGTAGACAATACAGGAGAGAAAGAAGAAGGCGGCTATGCAAAAGAAGCTTCCGATGATTATAAAAAAAGACAAAAAGAAGCAGTAGACACCTCCCTTTTTAATGCAGATTTAGTAATCACAACTGCATTTGTACCGGGTAAAAAAGCACCTATTTTGATATCCAAAGAACAGGTAAACAAAATGAAAGAAGGTGCCGTAATCGTAGATTTAGCAACCGGTCAAGGTGGGAATTGTGAATTGAGTAAACTCAATAAAATTATCATAGAAAACGGAGTTAAGATTATAGGAACTACCAATTCTCCAGAAAGTGTTGCAACCAATGCCAGTGAACTTTTCGGGAAAAATGTATTTAATTTCCTAAAACATCTGACCAACGAAGACTGCCAATTTAATTGGAATTTAGAGGATGAAATAACAACATCAACTTTAATTATTCACAACGGAACTATAAAACAATAAAAATGACAGAATTCATTCAATTTATAAGTGAACATCTTCAAATGATATACATCGTAATTCTGATGGTATTTGTAGGTATAGAAATTATTGGTCACGTACCAGCTGTATTACACACCCCGTTAATGTCTGGCGCCAATGCCATACACGGAGTGGTAGTTGTTGGGGCAATTTTAGTAATGTTAGGGTCGTCTCCAGACAACATACTAGCACTTTCTTTAGGCTTTGTAGCCGTATTATTAGGAACCCTTAATGTAGTCGGTGGTTTTGTAGTTACTGACCGTATGTTAGAAATGTTTAAAAAGAAAAAATAATGGAATTTACACTTAGTATTATATATTTATTTGCGTCGATTACATACATCCTTGGATTAAAAATGTTAGGACATCCTCAAACGGCGCGTAAAGGAAATCTAATCGCTGCCTTTGGAATGGGAATAGCCATTATAGGAACTATCTTTATTTATCCAAACAAGGTTCCAATGCTTATTTATACACTCATAGGAATCGCTATTTTAATTGGAACTATTATTGGTTGGCTCGTCGCAAAGAAAGTAGTGATGACAAAAATGCCTGAATTAGTATCAATATTTAATGGAATGGGAGGCGCAAGTGCTGCCCTTATAGGCCTGATAGAATTTGAACATTACCAAGGGCAAACACTATCAATTGTCACCATTTTAGCAGGAATGATTATTGGAACTATTTCTTTTTCTGGAAGCATCATTGCTTGGGGAAAACTGAACGGAAGAATTCCTAAACCAATTCGTCTTCCGAAATACAATATCATAAATAACGTGTTTTTTATAGGCTTAATTGCTTTCGCTTCTTTTATCGCATACCAAGGGATTGATAGTCAATTATATTTATACATACTCTTCTTTGGAGCATTGGCTTACGGAGTCCTGTTTGTACTTCCTATAGGTGGCGCAGACATGCCAGTAGTAATATCCCTTTTAAATTCATTTACCGGACTAGCTGCAGCATTGGGAGGTTTTTTATATGGAAATATGGTGATGTTAACTGGTGGTATCCTTGTTGGTTCCGCTGGTACAATCCTCACTTTTACCATGTGCGATGCCATGAACAGATCCTTAAGCAGTGTTATATTCGGAGCCTTTGGTCAGGGTCATAAAAACGACGAAGCATCCCGAGAAATTGTTGGAAACATCAAAGAAACAACACCCAGTGACGTCGCTATTTTAATGAATTACGCCAATAAAGTAATTATTGTACCAGGGTACGGACTTGCCGTTGCACAAGCACAACATATAATTCATGAATTAGAAGAGTTACTGATAAAAAAAGGAGTAGATGTAAAGTATGCGATCCACCCTGTAGCAGGTAGAATGCCAGGACACATGAATGTGTTACTTGCGGAAACCAACGTAGATTATGATAGGTTAAGAGAGATGGAAGATATAAATCCAGAATTTTCTAATACCGATGTTGTTTTTGTAGTGGGCGCCAATGATGTAGTAAACCCAGCCGCACACAACGATCCGAGCAGCCCTATTTACGGAATGCCAATTTTGGAAGTAGAAAAAGCAAAATATATTGTTGTAAATAAACGAAGTATGAAACCAGGCTATGCAGGTATTGAAAACGAATTATTTTACAATCAAAAAACAGCCATGCTCTTTGGAGATGCAAAGGATGCATTGACAAAATTAGTTGCAGAGTTAAAAAACATGTAGCAGTTATACCTACTTACAATCCAAAATGACAGATATAAATAGTTTGTTTTATATTCTAGTGTTATTAAAAAACAGAACGATAGTTAAGGTTATCCCTAGATTTTTCGCCTAGTTAAAACAAAAATTAATTCCATTTATAAACCGTCACTCGGAAATGTATTGGTATTGCTTCTTAAATTATTTAGAAGACACGTCTTTTTAGACGTGTCTTTTTATTTTAAAAAATCAACAATCAGGAATTACACTTTATAAATACGGTAACAATCCAGAAAAAATAAATATTATTTTTAAGGCACGCATTAAAAACAAGACACTTTCATTATGATAAAAAACATGAAATTTATCAGTTTTATAAAAAATTCCGTTTAAATTCATTATTTTTGTTCTTGAATCAAAAAAAAACAAAATGGCAATCGTTTTAAAAGGAGACACTGTAATTATTGATGTCCCTTCTGCAAAATCTAAAGCATTAAAAATCAATCTAAACCAGAATGTTTACGGAACTTTTGCCGAAATTGGAGCAGGACAAGAAACTGCGCGTCACTTTTTTAGAGCTGGAGGTGCTTCAGGAACAATTGCAAAAGCAATGAGTGCCTATGACAAGGATTTTTCAGATGCCATTTATGGAATAGAAAAAGATGGTCGCTATGTAACCGAAAAACGTTTAAAAGGAATGCTCTCTCATGAATTAGAACTCATGGAAGATAGATTGAGCAGAAAAAAACATCCTGAAAAAATATTCTTCACCTATGCCAATACGGTAACTACCATAGATTTTGTAAAGAAATTTAAAGGCCACGGATGGCTAGGAATTAAATTCCAACTGGATCCCTTAGAAGCCTATAACGAAATTATATTACACGTACGTTTTAAAGAGAATGATGCAAAACAGCAACAGGAAACCTTAGGATTATTGGGTGTGAATTTAATATATGGTTCCTTTTATTTACACGACAACCCCAAAGAACTATTAAAATCACTCTATCATAATATAGAAGCCGACCAGATAGAATTAGACATGATTAATTTTTCTGGACCACGGTTTTCTTATGTAGATAATAGGTTGATGAGTTTATTGCTGGTTAAAAACGGTTTCACTAATGCCGTAATGTTCGGCCCTGATGGAAACAATCTTTTGCCTGCACAACAATTGTATAAAGCAAACATATTGGCTTTACGAGGAAGCTTTAGACCCGTAACCAAAGTAAACATAGAAATGTTTGAATTGGCACGTGAAATGTTTTTAAGCGAAACAAAAGTAGACGAAGAACACACCAAAATAATTTTCGAAATTACATTGACAAATTTAATTTCGGGAGGTAAAATTGACGAAAGAGACTTTCTTGACCGCGCAGAATTATTATGTTCTTTAGGACAAAATGTAATGATTACAAACTATCAAGAATATTACAAACTGGTAGAATACTTTTCTGAATTCACTAAAAAACGTATTGGACTGGCGATGGGAGTGTACAATTTTGTACAAATTTTTGACGAAAAATACTATCGCAATTTAAGTGGTGGTATCTTAGAAGCCTTTGGGAAATTATTCTTCAAAGATTTAAAAATTTACTTATACCCTCTAAAAGACCAACGCACAGGAGAAATAAAAACCAGCGAAAACCTAAAGGTACACCCACGTATGAAAGAATTGTATAAATTCTTTAAATACAATGGAAAAGTTGTAGATATTAAAAACTACACCCCAGAAATACTTGGAGTTTTCTCTCGTACAATCTTAAAAATGATAGAAAATGGTGAAGCTGGATGGGAAGAAATGCTCCCTTCTGGAATTGCAGAAATCATAAAAGAAGAACGCTTATTTGGATATTCTAGACGTAAATTTATTTCTAAAAAATAGATTTGCACTAATTACAAACAAAGATAACCGATATAAATAGTTCATATAACGATCTAAAACAACTAAAAAACAGAACGATAGCAAGGATATCCTTTGATGTATCGCCTAGCTTAAACAAAAAAACAAATACATTTCTAAACCGACACTTGGAAATGTATTTGGTATTACAAACCTTTATTAAACCATTTCCTTTATAGGCAGTCTAAACTAAAAAAAAGTGAACGACGAACGCGAACTAATTACAGCATTACAAACCATAGATACGAAAGAAAAAGCCTTTCGTCAACTAATGACGCTGTATAAAGAACGCCTGTATTGGCATATCCGGAAGATTGTTATTTCTCATGATGATGCAGATGATGTGCTCCAAAACACGTTTATCAAGGTTTTTAAAAATATTCAGAATTTTAAAGGAGATAGTAAACTGTATTCTTGGATGTACCGCATAGCTACAAATGAGTCTATAACATTACTTCATAAAAGAGCAAAAGAGAGACATGTAGATATAAGTGATGTATACTCCGAACTTGGAAAATCCTTGCAATCTGACGTGTATTTTTCTGGTGATGAAATTCAGCTTGTATTGCAAAAGGCAATATTAACCTTGCCTCAAAAACAACAATTAGTATTTAATATGAAATACTATGACGCATTAAAATACAAGGAGATTTCCGAAATTTTAGACACCTCAATTGGCGCCTTAAAAGCCTCTTATTTTCATGCTGTAAAAAAAATTGAGAAAATAATAAAAAACCATTAAACCAACTACATAAAACAAGGTCTAACTTATAGAATGAAACCTACAAATAAACATAACATCCAATTATTGAATGATATTCCTAGAGAAAATAATTTTAAACTTCCTAAGGACTATTTCAAAACTGTTGAAGAAATCATATCTTCCACTGTTTATTTGCAACAAAAACACACTTCAGACAGCAAAATAATGTCTGTCCCCAATGGGTATTTTGACTCCATTGAAACTTCCATTGTTTCAAAACTTAAAGAAGAAGAAGTAGAAGAGACTAAAAAACAAGCTTTATCCAATACAATTCCTACGGATTATTTTGAAACACTAGAAGATCGCGTATTTAAACGTCTTCCAAAACCAAAGCGTATCACACCATTTAAAAAAGTTTTAAAAACTGCATTTGCCCCTATTGCTATAGCAGCATCTTTATTGCTTATTGTTACTTTGGGAAACCTACATAAAGCAAACCCTATTAGTACGTTTGATACTATTTCTAGCAACGATATTGAAGCTTGGATAGCAAGTGGAGATTTATTTTTTGACACAGAAGATTTCACAGAACTAATTACAGATAAAACCTTAGAATTTGATACTTTTAGTAATATCTATACCGATGAGCAAGCAATGGAATTCTTAGGAGAAACCGACTTAGAAAACATACTATTTGAAGAATAAACAACAAACAGACCTAGACAACAATTGGCGAACGCCAAAACATATTATAAACCGTCTATCCTACAAAAAAAACAGAATGATGAAAAAAAATCTCTTATTTTTTTTCTTGGTGACATTTGGACTTCTGAGCAATATACATGCACAAAGAAAACACAGAATAAACCATGAAAAATTCAAAGCATTAAAAACCGCTTTTATCACAGACAAATTGGACTTAACCGTAAAGGAAGCTGAAAAGTTTTGGCCTATTTATAACGCATATCACAAAGCACATAAAAAATTAAGTTATCAATTAGAACACGACATCAAAAAAAAGATAGACGATCTCGGAGGCATTGAAAATTTATCAAAAAATGAAGCTGATAAAATTCTGGAAAAAATTGTAAGATTAAAAAAACAAAAATCCAAGTTAAGTGAACAATTATACCCCGACTTAAAAAAAGTGATTTCTGCAAAAAAAATAATTCTACTCACAAAATCTGAACGTGATTTTAGACATAAAATATTTAGAGAATACAAAAGACAAAGAAGAAATCATTCAAATAGATAAGTAGAAAAAAAATGCAACCTATGATTATAAAGCAATCCATTTATAACCATAGGCAGGTGTTTTTTTTTTTGAATACTGTTTTAAAACAACTAGATAATTCCTTTCAATACAGCGATTACGCTATCTATTTCTTCTTTGGTATTGAGTTTACTAAACGAAAAACGCACTGATGTTTTATCCGCATCTTCTGAAGATAGAATTGTATTTAGCACATGTGACCCCTTACTGCTACCACTCTGGCAGGCACTTCCCCCAGATGCGGCTATCCCTTTTAAGTCTAAATTAAATAATAGCATTCCGTAATTTCTAGGAAAACGTACATTCAAAATGATATGACTTGATTTAGAGCCCTCATTCGAATTCCCATTATAAGCAATTCCTTCAAAACTATCATTTAACCTATTGATGAAATACGTTTTCAAAGACTGGATATATTCCGTATCCTCCATGATAGCATCACAGCCCACTTGCATGGCTTTTCCCATCCCAATAATAGCATGCACATTTTCCGTTCCAGCACGTGCTCCTTTCTCTTGTTCACCACCGTGTAGTATTGGTTGAATTCCAAAGCCTTTTTTAATATAAGCAAAACCAACACCTTTTGGTCCGTGAAATTTATGGGCACTCGCTACCATAAAATCAATAGGAGTTTCTTTTAAATCAATCTTAAAATGTGCCACTCCTTGAACCGTATCCGAATGAAAAAGTGCCCCGTGTTGTTCACACAACAGGCTTACTTTTTTCAAATCTAACAGCGTACCAATCTCATTATTTATATACATTAAGCTCACCAATACTTTGGTGTCTGTACCCGATAACAAATGCACTAAATGGCTGTAGTCTACCGTTCCAAACTCGTCTACATCCACATCCAATACTTGAATGTTAAATTCTTTTTTTAAGGATGCAATGGTGTGCAAAACTGCATGGTGCTCAATTTTAGAAGAGATGATTGTTTGTACACCTAAATTGACTACGGCATTTCTTAAAATCAGATTATCCGCCTCGCTACCTCCAGCTGTAAAGATAATTTCGCTAGAATTTACATTCAAATAACCCGCTATATTTTTACGTACTGTTTCCACTGCAGATTTTGCCGTCCTCCCTAATTTATGAATAGAGGATGGATTTCCAAAATTTGTTTTCATAGATTCAGCGACCACCTCTATAACGGATGGAATTATCGGTGTTGTTGCGGCATTATCAAAATATATTGTATTCATTGTTGCATACTTTTTTACACTACAAAAGTAGTTAAAAATTAGAATTCTATCATTTTAAAACTTCACAATCACAAAAATCAAGTACATTTGCATTGCTTAAAGCGTTTAAATTATAGAAACCCGTTTAAATATGAAAAAAGTCCTCTTATTATTAAGTGTTGTTATGTTATTTTCTTGTAATGATGGTGATTTTGAAGTACCTTCTATGGAGTTTAAAGCAAGTATTTCTGAATGTGGAGATTTATTACTCTACAGACTTAACGAATCCGGTACAGAGTCCATTGCAATTTCTCTTTCAAAAAGTGATTTTGAGCAAAAAGTAGGTAAAAAAATCATCAATTTAGGAAAAACTATTAAGGTGACATACCTTATTTTTGATGCAAAAGTAGGTGCTAATTACTTTTGCAATAACATTCCTCCTACAAGCCCAAAAGTTCTGCAAACCTATACCGCTACCAGTGGTAAAATAGTACTCAATGCTATAGAAGTTACCGATGATGACAAGAAAATAACAGGGTATAACTACACCATTGTACTTACCGATTTAATCTTAGACAATGGCAAAGAGAAAATAGGTTATGCCTCTTTTGATTTCGGAAAAGTAACTCGTAATTTATAAACCAACCTTTCTTTGACAAAGAAAATTTAGTCCTAATAAAAGTTTTTTTTTTCAATAACAGCTATCGTAATAACAGCTATCGTAATAACAGCATTTTGTATTGAATTACCTTCGATTTACAGTCTTATTTCTCGTTCGTTTTTAATAACTCTTTGTGTTTTTTTTTAAGGGATATACATTTTTTATTGCTAAAGCATGTAGTTCTATTGCTAAACCTTCACTTGAAAATGTATTTGGTGTTATCGCTAATTGGATTGTTTTTTTTCCAACATAAAAACAAGTTACTGCTATGACAAAACAGAAGATACTCCATCCTAAAAACAGTGCTATTACCCTGGGTTTTGTAAAATATACACCTCAGTAGCTCCCAATCCATATTTCTGAAAAGAAGCACTATACACTTCCACTGGATACCGACTAAATAAATAATCTAGTTCTGTTTTTAACACACCTTCTCCCACTCCATGCACAAATACTACTCTAGGAATACGGTTTCTAATGGCAAATTCCAATTGTCTTTTAGCGGTATCTATTTGTAAGGTAAGCATGTCATAATTACTAAATCCTCTACTCGATTTAGTTAACTGGTTGATATGTAAATCCACCTCCATGGCAGGCAACTTATCTTTTTTATTATCACGTTTCTTCTTGATTTTTGGTTTCCCTTTTACAAAATCAATATTCTCTCTTAATAATGAATAGTTATTAATTCGAGATTTCTTAGAAATCTCATGCTGATCGGTATTTTTCTTAACCAACTCATTTTTCTTAAATTTCATAACAAAACCATCGGTGGTTTCTATGGTAACCATTTCGTTTTGAACAGAAATTACCGCTCCACTAATCACATCATCCAACACAGCAACTAATTCTCCTTTTGTGAAATTCATTTGTTAACTATTAATTAATTTTTAAAACAACTTTATTCTTTTGCAAATGTATTATTATTGTATAAAAAACAAGCAAAATGTCCGGATCAATCACAGGAAACCCTGAATATTTTTTCAAACAAGCATATAATAACCTTCAATTAAGTGAAAACAGGAAATTAATATTAACTGCAATTGCAAAAGAAGCAAGTAACGAATTACTTAAAGGAAATCCCGTAAATTTTAATTTTATTTGTACACATAATTCTAGACGGAGTCAATTATGTCAAGTATGGGCACATTATGCGTGTCATTATTTTGAATTAGAAAACATTCAACTTTTTTCTGGAGGAACTGCCGTCACTGCATTTTTCAGGAATACTTTAAAAACACTACAAGAGGTTGGCTTTTATTTTCAATTGACTGTGTTTTCTCATAAAAACCCAGCATATATTATTTCTAACCCTACGCATTCACATACACTGCTCGGTTTTTCTAAATTATACGATCATTCTTCAAATAAGAAGCCTTATTTTGCCATTACAACATGTAATAATGCAGACAAAGACTGTCCGTTTATTCCAGATGCCATGCAACGTTTTCACCTTCCGTTTATAGATCCAAAAGCACATGATAACACAGCACTACAAGATCAAATGTATTTAGAAACCAATAGTCAAATAGCAGGTGAGATGTATTTTTTGTTTTTGATTATATCATCGTCTCTATAATTTGTATATATTTGATTATCGAATGCACTTTATAAAAAGGGCAAAAAACAAAATAGACCAAGAAAACGGTTAAAATGTAATCCCCGTACGTAACATTGAAAGAAATAACACATTACATAGAACTAAACATGCTCTCTTGTTCCTCTAAAAAGTACTTAGGGTCCGATTGTATGGGGTGTGGTATGCAACGCGCTATAATCCATCTTTTAAAAGGAGAATTCTTAGATGCTTTTTATATGTACCCAGCCATTTACACCCTTATTATTATGTTTGGGTATTTAGGTTTACACCTTCTATTTCAATTTAAATACGGTGCTAAAATCTTACTGTATCTATTTTACATTAACACTGCTATCATTCTAATTAATTACGGACTAAAAATTAACAATTAACACAAAATTATGAATAAACAAATTTTACCACATGCTCAAAGTTCATTGGTCTTTGGAATACTATCCATTATAACTTCCTGTTGCTGTTTCGGAGTCCCTGGAATCATTTTCGGAATTATTGGCTTAAATAATTCTAATAGAGCCTATGCTTTATTAGAACAAAATCCTGGGGAATATTCAGGGGAAGACAACGCTAATACAGGAAAAATAACATCTATAATAGGCTTAATTATCGGCGGATTAATTGTTGCTAATATCATCTATCTATTTAGTAATGGAGAATGGACAGAGGTTATTGAGCAATTTGAAGAAGGAATGAGACAAGGTATGGAAGGTCAATAAACAAGAGCAATAACCGAATATTTCACGAATAACTATCTATAAATCATCCTGTTCTTTATGACATGGAAATAAGAATGATAGACAAACTAAAAAAGCTGTTTTCAAGTATTGAAAACAGCTTTTTTAATGTGTTTTTTAGAAGTGCACTCCTAAAAAAGCACTTAAAAATTATATTTCTTTTTCCTTATCATAAGGAATACTACTTAGAATGTGGTTAATGGCTTCTACTCTCGCATAGGTCTTACGATTTGCCTTAATCCGTTTCCATTGGATTGCATTGTTTTCACCACCTTCAAACATAATGCGTCTATAATGCGTGTATTGATCCCATAAATCTTGCGCCTTTTCATCCACAGCCGTCATTTTCCATTGTTTTAATGGGTTTGTACGAATGTCTTCAAAACGTTTTTCCTGTTCACGTTTAGAAATGGACATGTATATTTTGACCAAACGAGTACCAGACTCAGTAATCATACGTTCAAAATCATTGACTTGGTTCATGAAAATTTCGTATTCCTCTTGGGTACAAAATCCATTTACAGGTTCTACAACGGCTCTATTGTACCAACTACGGTCAAAAAAGACAATTTCACCAGCCTTTGGAAACTGTTGTACATAACGTTGAAAATACCATTGTGTTTTTTCTTCCTCTGTAGGCTTGGACAGTGCAACAATTCTAAAGTGACGTTGATTCATACGTTCTGTAATCCTACGTATAGCCCCACCTTTTCCTGCAGCATCTCTACCTTCAAATAAAACAATAATACGTTCATTTTCATCGATAGCCCATTGCTGTAAACGAATTAGTTCTACTTGTAGTTTTTTTAATTTTTTTTCATAATCTACAAATCGTACAGCTTTTTCTACATTAAAAGGGTCTTTCATCAACAAGGCTCTAAGCCCTTTATTGGTGTTTAATTTATCGACATCTGCTTGGGTAATTGTGTATTCTTTTTTCATTAGTCGGTCTGATTAGATGAACGAAAATAGCGCATAATATAATTTGGATCTGGGATTACAGAAGTCGTTGAATCTTGTTTTCCTTCATAATCAAAACAAGAAAGGACATGCCGTATACACTCTAATCTCGCAGCCTTTTTATCATTTGCTTTTACTATAATCCACGGACTATAACTGGTATGAGTTTTACCAAACATTTGGTTTTTATACAAACTATAATCATCCCATAATTCCTGTCCTTTTTTATCTACGGGACTAAATTTCCAACGTTTTAACGGGTTTTTTATTCGTGAATCAAAACGTGCTAATTGTTCTTTTTTAGAAATTGAAAACCAAAATTTAATAATTACAATCCCATCTTCATATAACATATGCTCAAATTCTGGAACTTGCTGCATAAACTCGTTATACTGCTGTACATCACAAAACCCCATTACAGGTTCTACTACTGCCCTATTATACCAACTACGGTCAAAAAAGGAAATTTCTCCAGGATTTGGTAAATTTTTTATATACCTCGTAAAATACCACTGTCCTTTTTCTACAGTCGTAGGAACAGCCAAGGCAACATGTTTTACTGAGCGCGGATTCAAATGCTCCATAAAACGACGAATATTACCGCCTTTTCCAGCGGCATCTCTACCTTCAAAAATCACAACTACGCGTTTTTTATGCTTAGAAACCCACTGTTGAAGTTTTACAAGTTCTATTTGTAAATTTTTCAATTCAGATTCGTAGTATAAACGTTTTTTAACTTTCTCTATATTGATATTCTTCGTCTTGATGATATCTAGTAGCTCTTGGTTGGTAGCGCTATTCGAAAAATCTTCAAGGGTTAATACCGCAGTTTTTTTTTCCATTCACTTTAGGGTTCTACAGTTACACAATCTTTGGACATGTTAGATATCTGCAATTTCGCATCGGAAGGTGAGAGATAAGGAATCCCAAGACCAAGTCCGCGTAAAATAAATAACAAACCAATTATAACGACAAATACAGGGATAAATCGCTGTATTTTTTTTCGCATGGATAAATTTACAACATTTCCGAGAAAAAAAATACTAACCATCATGGGAATTGTTCCTAAACCAAATAAAAACATATAAAAGGCTCCGTAAATTTCTGAGCCAGTAGCCACAGACCCTAATAAGGCCATATAAACCAACCCACAAGGTAAAAAACCATTAAAAATACCTAAGGAGAATAGTGCCTTACTCGATTTTCTTTGCAGGTAAATCCCCATTTTCTTTTTTACAGTTTGAATCAATCCAAAAACAGGTTTCGAAAAATTGTACTTATTTAATATCCGTGCAGGAACAAGCACAACAACAATCATTACAACCCCCATTAAAATAGAGATACGCTGCTGAAAACCTGCTAAATATAATCCTTTACCAACAAATCCAAACAACAATCCAATAACAGAATAGCTAAGCACCCTACCTAATTGGTACAGGAATAATTGCCACAGCATTTTTGGAGTATTTGATCTATCTACGGGCAATACAAATACAATAGGTCCACACATACCAACACAGTGCATGCTACCTGCAATACCTAATAAAAACGCAGTCCAAAGCATCTAGTAATTGAATTTATCTTTATACAGGTACAATTTTTTATCGTAAGACCAATCTACTTTCACATTCCATCTACCCTCTATTAATTTATCATCCTGAACCAAATACGTAGCATTTGTTAATACTATTGGTTTCTTAAAATCAAAATTTTCATCGGATAAACGCATAAAATAAATAGTTCCCTTAATTTCAGAAGCCACCATATTAGGAGGAAAATGAATCAATATACCTTGACTAGATTTGGTTAACGTAATGTTATTCTCTAACCCTTCAGCATTTTCTAATTTATCAAATTCTCCTTGATATTTCATTTCATCTTTATAGTAATGTTCTGAAACTAAATGATGGTCATATTTTGGCACAAACGTTGCTTTATACACATAAGATAATATAAAAATTATAAAAGATGCTAATGCGATTACGATGCCCAAAGGCCATATTATTTTTGCTTTCATTTCTTTAATTTATCGTTGCAAAGGTATCTTAATTAAAATATCTTTGATAAAAACTATTGTTAATTCCTGAGAACAGGTCCCATAAAGTTTGTGGTAGTCGATTCTATTAAAACATCGTTTGAATAAATTCCCAATTCAATTTTTTCCTTGGAGGAACTCAAATCAGTTTTAAGAATATCTATAAATAACGTTCCTTCAATCAGTCCTTGTTTAGGAACAGTATAATTACCTCCTACCAAAATTACTTTTCCTTTATGTGATATCAATCGGATGTCAATTTTATCAATTTCTCTAGTTGTTTTATTGATTAATTTGAATGTATACACATTTTTAATAGTGGTATTGGTAGATTGAAATGTTTGTCCTGGAAGGTGGAAAATTTTTGCTTCAACATCATTTCTAATAAATAACATGGTGACTAAAACCCCCATCAATACCGTAAGAATTCCTGAATAAACAACGAGTCGAATATTGAATTTAAATTTATTTTTCTTTACTATTTCTTCTTCCGACGCATAGCGAACCAATCCTTTTTCAAATCCTACTTGTTCCATCACAGCATCACAAGCATCAATACATGCGGTACAGTTAACACATTCCATTTGTGTACCATTTCGAATATCTATACCTGTAGGACATACCTGAACACATTGTTTACAATCTATACAGTCTCCGTGTCCAAGAGCCTCTCTATCATCTTTCCTATGTATTTTTTTACGTCCGTTTTCTCCTTCTCCACGAACAAAATCATACGCAACGTTGATAGATTTATCATCCAATAACACCCCTTGTAAACGCCCATAAGGACAGACAATAATACATGCCTGCTCTCTAAACCACGCAAACACAAAATAAAATACACTTGTAAATATCAAGAGTTTTACAAAGGTTCCTATATGATTTAAAGGACCATCCGTAATATGAGCAATTAGGACATCTCCGCCTATAAAATACGCTAGAAACACATTGGCAATTACTAAAGATAATAAGAAGAAAATAGACCATTTTGTGGCTTTTTTTATAATTTTATCTCGAGTCCAAGGCATTTTATCTAAGCGTAGTTGCTTGGAGCGGTCACCTTCAATAAAAAACTCAACTTTCCTGAAAATCATTTCAAGAAAAATGGTCTGTGGACACACCCATCCACAAAAAATACGACCAAAAACTACCGTAAATAAAATGATAAAAACAATGCTTGTCAACATTGATATTACCAATAGGTAAAAATCTTGTGGCCAAAATGGAAATCCGAAAATATTAAATTTTCGATCCATTAAGTTAAATAGTAAAAACTGATTACCATTAATTTTCACAAAGGGGGCTGAAAACAAAAATGCGATGAGCAACCAACTTACGTAGCCCCGATAATTGTATAACTTCCCTTTGGGTTGTTTTGGATAAATAAAATTTCTTCCACCATCTGCATTGATGGTTCCAATAGAATCTCTGAATGTTTCTGTGCCTTGTACTCCCATAGTGTTTTTTATAATGAAAAAGGCTATCTGTCTTTTTTCACTCTGCAATAATAACCATCTTTAGAAAAACAGCCTGTTACATAAGTGACAAAAAACACATAGCCCATCGCTATTTTAAACTAAAAGCAGCGTCAAAAAGACACTGCTCTTTCTCTATTCATTTATTTCCCGTCCCAAATAATGTCACCTTGCGGTGCTTTTGGTGCTGCAGGTGAAACACCTTGCATAGAAATAATATAACTTGCCAATTGTTGACGTTCTAATTTACTGATAGAACTCTCCCATGAAATCATCCCTTTCCCAGGGCGTCCTCCTTTAGATATTGTATTAAAAATATCATCCATTCCTCCACCAAGAATCCATTGATTGTCAGTAAGATTTGGTCCAATACCACCTCCTAAATCCACTAAATGACATGCAGTACAGGTCTTAGAAGCAAACAATTCTTTTCCTTTGGTTAAATTTTCTGCATCTTTAAAAACTTCCAAGTTTTTCACACTAAACAATTCTGGATTTGCCTTTTTATAAGCTTCCAATTCTATTTTTGCTTGAGCAACATCCGCTTTTAATTCATCATATTGATTGTAATCTCCACGCAATGCGAAAAAATAATACCCAATACTAATTACAATGGTAATATAGAACCCGTACAACCACCATGGTGGAAGTACGTTGTCCAATTCCTTAATCCCATCATAATCGTGATCCGTCATGATGTCTTCCTCTGTGGCTATGTCATGTGCCTTGGTCATCGACTTAATAAATCGTTTCCAACCTGATATGTGTTCTGAATTTTTATTCATGGTCATTCAATTTTGTGCTGTTAGAATCTAATGGAAATCGACTCACTTCTTCAATGTTTGATTTTTTCATTTTTATAACGATGAATAACATCACAACAAAAACAGTAAAAAACAGAAGTAGAGAAATAATCGGATAGATGGCTACCCCATCAATAGTTTCTAAATTATATTTAATATACCTTAACATTGTTATTAGTTTTTTGCAGTACGACCTACTTTTATATCAGTTCCCAAACGTTGTAAATAAGCAATCAAAGCAATAATTTCTCTCTCTTGCATATTTTGATCTCCATAATTTTTAACAAACTCTGGATCTTCACGTAAGTTCTCAACAATACCAGCTGCTTGTTTAGCTATTGACTCACGAGCATTGGCAATTTCCTCTTTAGAATAAGGGTGACCTAAGGTAGCCAATCCTTCTAATTTAGCTTCAATTCCTGAAGCATTTAACGTATTCTTAATCAACCATGTATAACGTGGCATAATAGAACCTGGTGAAGTAGATCTTGGATCTAACATGTGCTTAAAGTGCCAGTTATCGTTGTATTTACCACCTATTCTATGTACATCCGGTCCTGTACGACGCGATCCCCAAAGGAATGGACG
Organism: Flavobacteriaceae bacterium; assembly: GCA_965224465.1. Lineage (GTDB taxonomy): Bacteria > Bacteroidota > Bacteroidia > Flavobacteriales > Flavobacteriaceae. The sequence continues at coordinate 952,090 of OZ245049.1, forward strand.
GTCGTAAATAAACTCACCTGCTTGAGAATATAGGTCTGGATCGTTATCACTATAACGCGCTACTTCCGATCGAAATGGACGAATCATTTGTGAGTGACAGTTATTACACCCTTCTCTAATGTATAAATCACGTCCTTCCAATTCTAGTGGAGAATACGGTTTTACACTGGCAATAATTTTTACGTTTGATTTCACTAAAATCATTGGAACTAATTCTACAAGTGAACCTACTAAAATAGCAACGGTTGTAAGAATAGAAAACAAGATTGTTCTTCTTTCTAACCAAGAGTGAATAGGCTCTCCTACTGCTCTACCAGAAGAGATTTTTTTCAATGGAGCTGCTTCTGCAAGTTCATCTTCTACCTTAGACCCAATCTTAGCAGTCATCAATATATTATATGCCATAATTATGAACCCTGTTAAATATAAGGTTCCTCCAATAGCACGCATCCAATACATTGGAATAATAGAGGTTACAGTATCTAAAAAATTTCCATAAACTAAAGTTCCATCAGGCTTAAATTCATTCCACATAAAGGCCTGAGTAAATCCTGCGATATATAAAGGAATTGCATAAAACAAAATACCAATGGTTCCAATTAAGAAATGAGTATTTGCCAATTTCTTAGAATACAGCTCTGTTTTAAATAGTTTAGTTGCCAACCAATATACGATTCCTGCAATCATAAATCCATTCCAAGATAAGGTACCAATATGAACGTGACCAATAATCCAATCCGTATAGTGACCAATCGCATTTAAATTTTTAAATGATAACATAGGCCCTTCAAAAGTACTCATCCCGTAGCCCGTAATAGCAACCACAAAGAATTTTAATTCTGGAGTCTCTCGTACTTTATCCCAAGCACCTCTAAGAGTTAACAATCCATTAATCATCCCTCCCCATGAAGGGAAAATAAGCATAATAGAGAATACTGTCCCTAAATTTTGTGCCCATTCTGGTAATGCTGTGTACAATAAATGGTGAGGTCCTGCCCAAATATATAAGAAAATCAATGTCCAGAAGTGGATGATAGATAATCGGTAAGAATACACGGGACGATTTGCTATTTTTGGTACAAAATAGTACATCAGCCCTAAGATTGGTGTGGTTAAGAAAAATGCCACTGCATTGTGTCCATACCACCATTGCACTAACGCATCTTGTACTCCTGCGTATACAGAGTAACTTTTAAATCCAGAAACTGGTAAAGCCAAATTATTAAATATGTATAGAACAGCAATGGTTATAAACGTAGCAATGTAAAACCAAATAGCCACATATATATGTCGCTGACGACGTTTTAAAATGGTTCCAATTAAATTGATCCCAAAAACCACCCAAATTAGAACTACCCAAATATCAATAGGCCATTCTAATTCTGCGTATTCTTTAGAAGAACTATACCCTAAAGGAAGCGTTATAGCCGCAGCTACAATGATTAATTGCCATCCCCAAAAGTGAATCCTACTTAATAAATCACTCAACATACGTGCTTTTAACAAGCGTTGCGTAGAATAATAAATCCCCATAAATGCACCATTTCCTACAAAGGCAAAAATTACTGCATTGGTATGCAAGGGTCTCAATCGACCAAAACTCAACCACGGAATGGCGTTGTCTGAACCTGCGAATTCTAAAAGCCCGGGAGCCACAAAAAGAAATGCTACTAGTAGCCCTACTAGCATTCCAACAACTCCCCATAGAATTGTTGCCCAAAGGAACATTTTTACAATTTTGTTATCGTAATAAAATTGTTCTTTTTCCATACTAAAATAATGTTAGTTTGTTATTAATTATTGATTATTGTTTGTTTTCTTTTTTAGTACTAGGTTTCACAAGTTCATCATCGAACAGCATTCGAACAGAAGGTGTATAGGTATCATCATATTGTCCACTTTTTAACGATTTTATAAAAGCCACAAAAAACAATACTGCTACTATAATACTTACCCCTATTGTGATGTAAATTACTCCCATCGCTCTCTTAATTTATATATTTAGGAATAAAAACAGTTAAAACATGATAATTATCATGTAAAACAGACAAAATTGTCTTTTAATCCTAAATATCGAACAAATGTACTATTTTTTTGTTAACAAATTCGTCAAAACAGTGACAAAAATCACAATAGTTATAGAACTTAAAGGCATTAAAATTGCTGCAACAACGGGTGTTAATTGTCCACTGAGCGCAAAGTACATACCTACAATATTATAGAGAAACGAAAGCGCAAAACTAAGTTTAATAATTGCGACGGTTTTTTTTGAATATCTGAGAAAGCTTGGCAAAGAGCCAAACAGACTTGCATCCATAATAATGTCACAGGCAGGAGAAAAAACGTTGATATTTTCAGAAATTGAAATTCCTACATTACTTTGCATAAGCGCACCTGCATCATTCAAACCATCACCTATCATTAAGACCTTATTATCAGCTTGCATCTTTTTTATAAATAATAATTTGTCTTCAGGTTTTTGATGAAACACCAATTGAGTCCCCTTAGGCAATATAGATTCTAAAAATGATTTTTCCCCATCATTATCCCCAGACAGCACCACTAATTTATAATGAACAGCCAAGGCATCAAAAACTTCTTTTAATTGAGGTCTGTATTTATTTTTTAATTGATAACACCCTTTTACCTGTCCATCTATCTGAACGTATATAGCAGTATCATGTGTGTTTTCTTTTTCCGCTCCAACATAGGAAGCAGATCCGAATTTTACTTGAATGCCACCTAGAAATGCTTCCACACCTTTACCTAGCTTTTCTTTAAAATTAAGCATCTCCATTTGTTGAAAATCTACATTTAAAAAGCGATACAAAGCACGACTTAAAGGGTGATTAGAAGTTCGTAACAAAGATTTAAGAATTATTTGTTCTTGTGTAGACAAGGCAATTCCTTTATAGATAATAGCGCTATCTTTTGTACTGGTAAGCGTTCCCGTTTTATCGAATACAATGGCATCAATTTTTGCTAAGTGTTCAACCGTATCTGCATTTTTTACATAAAATTTACGATAGCCAAAAATTCTTAAAATATTCCCTAAAGCAAAAGGAGCAGACAAAGCCAAGGCGCAAGGACAAGCAATAATCAGTACCGCCGTAACCACATTCACGGCAAGACGAATATCTATAAAAGACCAATAGATTCCAGAAATAAGGGCAATTGTTAAGATGGCTATTGTAAAGTATTTACTTATCGAATCTGTAAGATTTTTTATTGATTTCGTTGATTTTTTCGAAAACACATCATTCCCCCAAAGCTGCGTCAAATAGCTCTGTGCTATTGTTTCTATGACTTCTATTTCTATAGCGCCACCTGTTTGTTTCCCTCCTGCATAAAGTGTATCTCCAGATTTCTTTTGTACTGGATTTGCTTCTCCAGTTACAAAACTATAGTCAATTTCTGCATCCCCATTAATTAAAATACAATCTACAGGGATTAATTCTTCATTTCTTATTAGCAATCGATCGGTTTTAGCAATGTCTTGAATCGGAACATTTACTTCTTTTCCTTCAAAAATTTTAGTAACTGCTATTGGGAAATATGATTTATAATCACGTTCAAAAGATAAATAATTATAGGTTTTCTTTTGGAAAAATTTTCCTAATAATAAAAAGAACACGAGCCCTGTTAAACTATCAAAAAAACCAGGACCTAAGTCAAAAAGAACTTCAACAACACTTCGAACAAACAAAACAGCAATTCCCAAAGATATCGGAACATCAATGTTTAATATTTTATGAGAAATCCCTTTATAGGCACTTATAAAATAATCTCGCGCTGAATAAAACACCACTGGAATGGACATCACCAAGATAATGCCTCTAAACACATATTTATATTTATTCAACCAGTATTCGTCTACTTCAAAATATTCTGGAAAGGAAAGTAACATTACATTTCCAAAAACAAAAGCAGCGATGGTTACTTGATACAACAGTGTTTTATCTGCCTTGTTTTTTGTTCCTTCAGTATCGTCCAAACTTATATATGGTTCATATCCTATAGAACTCATTAGTTCTACCACTTCCCTTAAATTAATTTCTTTATTCTTAAAGGTAAACCGTACTGTTTTATCAGGAAAATTAACTGTAGAGGTAACAATACCACTATGCAACTTGTTTAAGTTTTCCAAAATCCAAATACAGGAACTACAATGAATGGTCGGAATAAACAATTTAACAACCGAAGTGGTATCATCAGAAAAATCAAATAATTTGCGAATGATATCCGTATTTTCAAGATAGGCATATTTTTCTTTGATCTCATTAGGAATGCTTCCTGGTGTTTTTTCGAAATCATAATAGCAATTCAATTCACTTTGATGCAAAATTTCAAATACAGTTTTACAGCCGTTACAACAAAAAACTTTCTGATCAATTATGTGTAATTTATCCTCACAATCATTTCCACAATGATAACAAACATCCATGCGCAGCGAATTATTAATTTTTAACAAATCTAACAATTTATAAGTTCCGACAAATGATAAATATCATTTATTTTTATTATATTTGTACTCCCTAAAACACCCGACTAAACTAACAATTATGAGTAAATGTGGACAATGTATTATTAAAAGTTTCAATGCTTTTCATACACTTACAATTGAAGAATTAGATACCATATCTGATCACAAAACTTCTCTAATAATCAAAAAAGGTGAAAACCTTATGACTGAAGGTCATGCTATAAATGGACTTTACTGTATAAAACAAGGAAAATGTAAATTAACAAAACTAAACACCAACGGAAAGGAACAAATTATAAAATTTGTTAAAGGAGGTGATATCTTAGGACATCGTTCTATTTTGAGTGAAGAACCTGTTGGATTGACCGTTACAGCTTTAGAAGAGATGAAAGTGTGCTTTATTCCTAAAGGAGACATTATGCAAACCATCAACCAAAACACCGCATTTTCTTTACAATTGATGAAAAACATTTCTAACCAGCTAAATCACGCAAATGAGTCCATCTCCCAAATGGCTCAAAAACCTGTAAAAGACAGACTTGCTGAAACTTTGCTGAATTTAGAAGAAATTTTTGGTGTAGACAAGGACGGAAACATAGACATTGTGTTGACCCGAGAAGAAATAGCAAACACCATTGGTACTGCTACGGAATCTGCCATTCGTTTACTATCAAATTTCAAAAAAGAAAAAATTATAATGCTGCAAGGAAAGCAAATAAAGCTATTAGACAAAAACACACTAAGAAATATTTCGGAAGGATATTAATTAAATCAAGACCCCTATAAAAAACCCCATTAAAATATTAATTTTAATGGGGTTTTTATTTTTATAAAAATGTTTTTTAAGACTTCGCCATCATAGCGGCCGCAATTCTCTTATAAACACCTCCTGTTAATTTTTCTCTAATTCCAGAAAACGCATTGAGTGTAATTTCTACATCCTCTAAATTATGCATCGCCGTAGGAATTAAACGTAAAATAATTAATCCTTTAGGAATTACAGGATACACAACAATAGAACAAAACACTTTGTAATTTTCTCGTAAATCATTTACCATAGCCATCGCTTCAGGAATATCTCCTTTCAAATACACAGGAGTCACACAAGAATTGGTAGCTCCGATGTCAAATCCATTGTCTTTTAATCCATTTTGAAGTGCATTTGTGATTTCCCACAATTTATTTTTCAATTCTGGCATCGTACGAATCATATCCAAACGCTTCAAAGCACCTTTCACCATTGCCATAGGCAAAGATTTGGCAAACATTTGAGAGCGCATATTGTATTGTAAAAACTGAATAATATCTTTATCTGCAGCAAAGAATGCCCCAATACCAGCCATTGACTTCGCAAAGGTTGCAAAATACAAATCTATTTCATCTTGAACACCTTGCTCTACGCCTGCACCTCTTCCTCCTTCTCCAAGAGTTCCAAAACCATGAGCATCATCTACTAAGAATCTAAACCCATATTTACTTTTTAAAGCTACAATTTCTTTTAGTTTCCCTTGCATTCCTCTCATACCGAAAACACCTTCCGAAATCACTAAAATACCGCCTCCAGTTTCATTCGCAATTTTAGTAGCACGTTGTAAGTTTTTCTCTAAACTTTCAATATCATTATGTTTAAAAGTATACCTTTTACCGTGGTGTAAACGCACCCCATCGATAATACACGCATGACAATCTACGTCATAGACAATTACATCATGCTTGGTAACCAAAGCATCGATGGCAGAAACCATTCCTTGATATCCAAAGTTCACTAAATAGGCTGATTCTTTATGAACAAACTCTGCACATTCTTCCTCTAACTGCTCATGAAATTTTGTGTGTCCAGACATCATTCTAGCCCCCATAGGATACGCCATTCCGTGTTCCATAGCTGCTTCTCCGTCTGCTTTAATTACCTCTGGATGATTTGCCAATCCTAAATAATCGTTGATACTCCAAGTAACCAGTTCTTTACCATTGAATGACATTCTGTTTGAAATAGGCCCTTCTAATTTTGGAAATACATAATACCCTTCTGCTTGCTTCGCCCACTTTCCAAGAGGTCCTTTATCTTTTATAATTCTTTCAAATAAATCTTTCATTTGTATCTTTTTTGAATGTTTTTGAGCATTTCTGGCTCAAAAACATGCATTTTCAAGTCATTTTTACTCTTTGCAAATTACGTGTTTTTTTTTGGTCAAAAAAAATGTATCCCAATAAAAAAGAGATTTCTAGCATGCTAAAAATCTCTTTAAATAAAATATAAAATATTCTTATTTAATAAACTCTACGGGTGCATGTGGGACTCTTTGAGTATCAAAAAAGCCTTGTTCTTGCATCCATTCATCACTATAAATTTTACTCATATATCGCGAACCATGGTCTGGAAAAATAAGTACTACTTTACTATTGTGATCAAACATTCCTTGCGCTCCATACTGGAGTACTCCTTGCAATACTGCTCCGGAGGTATATCCCGCAAAAATAGCTTCTGTAGTTGCTAAAGATCTTGCTGTATGTGCAGAATCTTCATCAGATACTTTTTCAAATTGATCAATAATTTCAAAATCTGTCACAGTAGGAATCAAGTTTTTTCCAAGTCCTTCAATTCTATAAGGATAGATTTCATTACTGTCAAATTCGCCCGTTTCATGAAACTTTTTAAGAATAGATCCAAAAGCATCCACTCCCAAAATTTTTATAGCAGGATTTTGTTCTTTTAAAAACTTAGCGGTACCAGAAATAGTACCACCCGTTCCACTTGCAGCCACCAAATGGGTAATTTCACCATTGGTTTGATTCCAAATTTCGGGTCCTGTAGAATTGTAATGTGCTTCTGAATTCAAGGCATTGAAATACTGATTGATATACACAGAATTGGCAGTTTCGGCATGCAATCGTTTCGCAACTTCGTAATACGATCTTGGGTCATCGGCTTTTACATGTGCTGGACATATATATACTTTGGCTCCCATCGCCTTTAACATATCTATTTTGTCCTTAGATGATTTTGAGCTTACTGCTAAAATACATTTATAACCTTTAATGATACTAACCATCGCCAAACTAAACCCTGTATTACCAGAGGTTGTTTCGATAATGGTAGAATCTGAATTTAACAAGCCTTTCTTCTCTGCTGCTTCTATAATGTGTAAAGCAATTCTATCTTTCATAGAATGGCCTGGATTGGCACCTTCTAGTTTAGCATAAAATTCACCTTGTAAATGGCTGGTTATTCTATTTAATTGAACCATTGGTGTATTACCAATAAGGTCCAATATATTATGGGAAATTCCTTTATAATTTTTCATAAAATAAATTATGATATTTCTTTAATTAACATACAAATTTACTAAAATATTTTTAATTATTCCTTTACATTTTCTAAATCTAGTAAAAAAGCATAATCTATAGCGATCTCTTTTAATGCTTCAAAACGTCCAGAAGCCCCTCCATGACCGGCATCCATGTTGGTATGTAACAATAGTTGATTTTCATCAGTTTTCATATCTCTTAATTTAGCGACCCATTTTGCTGGTTCAAAATACTGTACTTGAGAGTCGTGCAAGCCGGTAGTAACTAATATATTTGGATAGGATTGTACTTTTACATTATCATACGGAGAATAGGATTTCATATATTCATAAGCCTCTTTTTTATTTGGATTCCCCCATTCGTCATATTCTCCTGTTGTCAATGGAATGCTATCATCTAACATGGTTGTAACCACATCTACAAAAGGCACACTTGCAATAACTCCATTAAATATTTCTGGGTTCATGTTTAATACAGCTCCCATTAACAGTCCGCCCGCAGAACCTCCACTAGCATATAAATGAGATGGAGACGTATAATTATTTGCAATTAAATGTTTTCCACAATCAATAAAATCTGTAAATGTATTTTTCTTTTGCATCATTTTTCCATCTTCATACCATTGCCTTCCAAGGTATTCCCCTCCACGAATGTGTGCTATTGCAAAAACAAAGCCACGATCTAACAAACTCAATCTTGTAGTACTAAAACTCGGATCAATGGTATATCCATAAGACCCATAAGCATATAACAACACTGGTGTATCCTTTGTATACTTGGTGTTTTTATGAGCGACTATAGAAATGGCTACTTTTTTTCCGTCTCTGGCTGTTGCCCAAATACGTTCACTTTTATAATTAGATTGCTCAAATTTACCTCCTAAGACTTCTTGTTGTTTTAATAATTTTTTAGATTTATCTACAACATTAAAATCAATTACAGAGCTTGGAGTTGTCATAGAGTTATAGCTATAACGAATGGTATCCGTAACAAATTCTGCATTATAGTATACACCCGCAGCGTATGTTTCCTCCTCAAAAGGCAAATAATAATCAGCGGTATTATCCCATCGAACAATTCTAATTTTATTCAAGCCATTACTACGCTCCTCTAAAACATAAAAATCTTTAAATATGGAAATATCTTCTAACAAAACATCTGCACGGTGTGGAATTACATCCTTCCAATTTTCTTTTGAAAGTTTTCCTTCGGGAGTTTTCATTACTTTAAAGTTCAGTGCCTTGTCCTTATTTGTATGGATGTAAAAATAACCATCATAATGGGCTACATTGTATTCTAAATCGCGTTCACGTTTTTGAAACAACTCAAATTCACCTAATGGATTATCCGCTGCTAACAATCTACATTCCGTAGAAACTGTACTATAAGATCCAATAATAATAAATTTATTAGATTTGGTTTTATACACATAGGTCCCAAAAGTATCGTCCAATTCTTCATAAACCAAGACGTCATTTACAGGATCTGTTCCCAATTCATGTCTATACACTTTATCACTCCTAAGCGTTACTGCATCTTTTAATGTATAAAAAACTGTTTTATTATCATTTCCCCAAGTAGTACCTCCAGTTGTATTTTCTATTTTTTCATCATAGAACTTTCCTGTTTCCAAATTTTTAAAATACAACGTATACTGTCGCCTACTTACAGTATCAATTCCATACGCTGCAATATGATTGTTTGGGCTTACAGACAGTCCTGTAAATTTATAATAGGTATGTCCTTCTGCCATTACATTTACATCAAAAAGCAATTCGTCTTCAGCATTTAACGATCCTTTTTTACGTGAGTGTATAGGGTATTGATTTCCTTTTTTAAATTTGGATATATAATAATACCCATTTTTTTTAAAAGGTACAGACTCATCATCTTCTTTAATCCTCCCTTTCATTTCTAAAAATAAGGATTTTTTAAAATCTTTAGTGTGTGCTGTTAGATCATTATAATAATCATTTTCGGCATTTAGATAGTCAATCACCTTACTATCTTCACGGTTGTTCAACCAATAGTAATTATCAATTCTTACATCACCATGCTTTTCTAATTTTTTTTCGATCTTAGCTGCTATTGGTGCCGTTTTTATTTCATTCTCCATTGTTCCATTTTTACACGAGGCTGCAAAAATAAGACTTATGAGCAATAATCCCTTATAATGTTTCATTAAATTACTATTAACAGTGAATATTTAACTTTTTTAACTATCAAATATACTGCTTTTACAATCCATCATAACTAAAATAGCGAAAAATAATTGGTGTTTCACTAAGAGAACTCCTTCATAAATCCATTATTAAAGAAAATAGCTTAAAAAAATATGAATCTTAGTTGTTTTTTAAAAAACCAATAGAAACATCGTATTCTACCCACTATTTGAGTCTTGAAAATTAAATTTAACTCTCTAAATCTAAAAGTTGCATTTATGAATTGATATTAAGTTTAAAAAAAAGATTGATTTACAATAATTAGTAAGAGTTGCGTTTGGAATCCTACAATTCCAACTAAAACAACGGTACTATTATAAAAGTACAAAACCAGTAGAAGCCGTTCCTTTTTTTTACAAAAGGTTTCGTTAAAATACGCAGGGTCGTTTTAGAATCAACAGTCTCAATTTATGAAGACGTTAGATACTTCAATACTGTTTCTGTTTCGAGGTGAGTCCTCTGGGAATTAACCCCTTAATTACTCCTATTACAATCCAAAATGACAGATATAAATGATTTATTTTAGGTTCTAGCGTTGTTAAAAACAAAACGATAGTTATGGCTATCCTTCTAGTTACCGCCTAGCTAAAACAAAAAACAATATCATTTTCACACGAATCACAACACCTGTTTCTCCGACTCCTAATAGATCTTCTTATTATACGAATTCGGATGTTTCGCTGGAATATCCTTATAAAAGTCCTGAATGCTTTGCATGTCTTTTTCAAAATCACCTGATAGATGAAATAAAGCACCTATAGCAGCCACCTTCTTGGTGTAATCCAAATAACCTAAAGCAATGGGTAATTTAGATTTCTGAGCAATATGATAAAAACCTGTCTTCCAACGATTTACTTTGTTACGTGTTCCCTCGGCGGGCACCAATAGCATCATATTATTGGACTTTTCCAAAATAGTCACAGCGTAATCTACCAAATTATTATTCTTTGATCTGTCTACACCAATAGCTCCCAAGCTTCTAAAAAAAACACCTAGCAATCCTTTGGTATAACTATCTTTAATAAAAAAAGCAATAGGCATTTCACATTTCCAAAAAAATGACATTGTGTGAACAAAATCCCAATTTGAAGTATGCGGTGCAGCGACCATAACACATTTATTAGTTTTATATGCAGCAGGGAACTGATAGGTCCAACCACTAAAAAACATGACAATACTTCCAAAAATCTTTTTCATAAATAATTATTTTATAGTGCTTCTTCCACGTTTAGTAATGACAAAATTACTAAACTTTTTAATACTTACTCGATTAATCCTCTTCAAAATGCTCCTTATTAAACCCAATCAAATAGAGTTTTTCTTGGGCACGAGTCACCGCAGTGTACAACCATCTTAAATACGATACACTTTGACCATCTGGCAAATATGGCTGCTCAATAAAAACAGTTTTCCACTGCCCTCCTTGGGATTTATGACACGTAACGGCGTACGAAAACTTAACTTGCAAAGCATTAAAATAGATATTATTCTTAATTGCTAGCATGCGTTTGTAATTGGATTTTTCATCCGCATAATCCAACGCAACTTCTTGGTATAATTTATTAGACTCCTCATAGGTAAGCGATGGTGTTTCAGAAGTCAACGTATCTAGTAAAATAACAGTATCAAAAGGGTTTTGATCTGGATAGTCAATCATTCTAATTTTTACTTCAGCAAATCTAAAACCATACAATTCTTTACTTCCTCTTATTTCCAATACCTCACAAATATCACCATTCGCAATAAATCCAGCATCACTTGTATCATCGAGCCAATAGTAATTATTTTTAACAACCATAATATAATCACCTGTAGAGATCTCACTTTCTTGACCACGAATCTTCCCGCGAATTTGAGCATTGTATTGATTTGCTCGTTTATTAGACCTTACTATAAAAGTAGTATCCTCAACTCCTTCACTGTCATAAGCAACGTTCAATGCGTCTAAAATATCATAACCGTCCTCCAAACGCACGATGTCTGGAAATCCTAATTGAAATTTAAAAGGTGCAAATCCTCCAGTATTCAAAATATGGCGTAATTCCGTAGCATTTGTAAGTATTCCAGAATTTTTATGTTGGCGCATCACTTCTGTCAATTCCACCTCCACTACATTCTTATCATAGTGCATCGATAAATTATCTTTCACCAATGCAGGACTTATATCTAATTTTACAGGAGGTAACTGGGCCGTATCACCAATTAACACGAGTTTGCAATTGACACCTGAATATACATAATCTATAAGATCGTCTAATAAAGAACCCGAACTCATAAACTGATTATTACTTGCTTTATCTGGAATCATAGAGGCTTCATCCACAAAAAAGATGGTATTTGTGTGTTTATTTACCTGCCGTACAAATTTAATTCCCCCATTAGATTCTTTTTTCGGGTGGTACATTTTCTTATGAATAGTAAAAGCCTGAGATTTTGAATACCCAGAAATCACCTTTGCAGCCCTACCAGTAGGGGCTAAAAGGACATATTTCTTCCCTGCAAGCCATAAATTGTTCACAACAGCACTAATTGTTGTTGTTTTCCCTGTTCCTGCGTAACCTTTTAATAAAAAAAGAGCCTTTTTATCAGTAGAAAAAATAAAATCTGACAGCTTATCCAGCAGTTCCTCCTGAGTATCAGTAGGTATAAACGGGAATGACTTAGTAATGTGACTATAAAAATCGTTGGCGGTTTTAATCATGCTTAAAATAAAATGCAAATATACAAATTGATTTATGCTCAAAAATTTTTCTCGTTGAAAAAAAAATGTAAATTTGCGTGTAATCAATTTAAACTTAAAAAAATGGTATTTTATATTATTGGAGCTATTATTTTGGTAGGTATTATAGCATATGTTGCTGTAAATTATATCCCAAAAAAATTACATTGGATATTATCTATTGCACTACTTGGTGCAGCAGGATATTTATTGTTTTTAATTAATAGCAGCATTATGGAGCCTTTACGCTTCAACAAAGAAAAGCAAATTCGTTATGCTCAAGTCATCAAAAACCTAAAGGTGATTAGAGATGCTCAAGTTGCCCACAAAACGGTAACTGGAGAGTTCACAAAAAGCGGAGAAGACTTAATCAAGTTTATTGACACTGCACAGTTTGCAATTACGCAAACTCGTAACATCGTAGTAAAAGAGAAACGTGGTCTTATTACTGTAGATGTAGAAAAAAGAGTTATTGATACGATTGGACATGAACCGGTAAGAGCTAATTTTGCTGGAAAAAATTATAAAAACATGCTTAAAGTAAAAGGCATGGACAAAATAAAATTTATTTTTGCTGTTGACGAAATTGAAAAATTCGGAAAATTAACCGAGCCTGTATTTGAAGTGAAAGTTGATAAAAAAATAGTTTTAGAAGGAATGACAGACTATTTAATTCGTCAAGAATTAGAAGCAGCTACCGGAGACGAAGTAAGAGGTAAATTTATCTCTGTAGGATCTCTAAATGAAGTTAGTGAAAACGGAAACTGGCCTCCATATTATGACAAAGCAGATAAGCAACTTAATAAACAATAAAGAAAATTATAGCAATTTAAAGCATTGCAATCTATCCATCCAACTAAGTTTGGATGGATTTTCTTTTTGTATAACTAAGCCACATTCTCAAGAGATTATTTGCTTAGAACGGTATCAATTTAAACAAAAACCAAGCAATCCATTTGAGCATTTAAAGTCTGTAGAACAACTTATTAAAACCATAGATGTACTACAACACTCCTTTAATGCTATCAAGGTTTGTCACAGTAATAATTTGGCGAGTTTAGTACCCGTCTCTATTTTCAAAAAAGAACAAGCAGCCAGTTATTTAGGATATAACATTCGTGTTTTAAAAGATGATTTTATCAGTCATGATGAGATTTCACATACCGATATTGTAAATGTATATGTACCATTTGTCAACTTTAATAATTTCTTATTTGAAAAATATGGAGATTTTAATTTCAAACATTCGGCAACAATCTTTATTCAAAGCATCTTAAAACAAGCTAAAAACACTTCCAACAACCAAGTATATGTAGCATTGGAACATGGATTTATGGAAATAATTGTACTCAAGGATAACAGCCTTCAACTGTACAATTCGTTTCAGATTAACAGTAAAGAAGATTTTATCTATTACATCCTGTTTACGACAGAACAGTTGCAATTAAATCCAGAAGTGTTTGAACTTGTACTCATGGGAACCATTAGCCCTAAAGATGCTTATTTTAAATTAGCAAAAAAATACATTAGACATGTACAATTAATAGACATGACGACCACTTATCAACCCTTATTAGATACCGCAACTAAGCAGGCTAACTTTAATTTAATACACTTACACGAATGCGTATAATATCTGGAATACATAAAAGCAAACGAATTACAGCACCCAAAAAACTACCTGTACGTCCAACTACAGACATGGCAAAAGAAGCCTTGTTTAACATCTTAAACAACTTGTACTATTTAGACAGTATAAGTGTTATAGACTTATTTTCTGGAACAGGAAACATAAGTTACGAGTTTGGATCAAGATCTTGTCAAAATATTGTAGCAGTAGATGCACATTTTGGCTGTGTTAAATTTATTAAAAGTACAACAACAGACCTCAATCTTCCAATTGATGTTGTTAAAAGTGATGTTTTTAAATTTCTGAGTAGAACAAAATTAACTGCGGACATTATATTTGCAGATCCACCGTATGATTTTAGCCAAGAACAATTTGAGAACATCGTAAACTTAGTCGTAGAAAATCAATTGGTAAAAGAAGATGGGCTTTTAATTATTGAGCATTCTAAACAGACCAAGTTTGAAAACCACCCACATTTTAGCTATGCAAAAAAGTATGGAGGCAATGTCTTTAGTTTTTTTGAATTAAATCATTCTGAAACTAAAGAAGAGGAAGATTAAATTTTATTAGAGTAAGGCATCAATCAAATGTTCTTCAGATATTCCCTCAGCTTCTGCTTTGTAATTTTTTACAATTCTATGGCGTAAAATACCATAGGCCACAGCTTTCACATCTTCTATATCTGGAGCGTATTTTCCATTGATTATAGCATGAGCTTTGGCACCTAAAATAAGGTTTTGAGAAGCTCTGGGTCCCGCTCCCCAATCCATGTAATCTTTTACAATAGATGGCGCTAAATCACTTCCTGGACGCGTTTTAGAAACCAATCCAACGGCGTATTCAATTACATTATCTGCTACAGGAACTCTCCTGATTAAATGCTGATACCCAATAATATCTTCGGCTGTAAACACCATAGAAATTTGTTCTTTTGTATCTCCCGTAGTTTTCTTTACTACGGCCACCTCTTCTTCAAAAGTAGGATAATCTAAGTAGATGGAAAACATAAACCTATCCAACTGCGCTTCTGGCAACGGGTATGTTCCTTCTTGCTCTATCGGATTTTGTGTAGCAAGCACAAAAAATGGAGGTGCTAATTTATGCCCATGTCCCGCAACAGTAACCGAACGCTCTTGCATAGCCTCTAACAAGGCTGCCTGCGTTTTTGGAGGCGTCCGATTTATTTCATCTGCTAATATAATATTACTAAAAATAGGTCCTTTTATAAACTTAAAATGATTGTTTTCGTCCAAAATTTCACTCCCAATAATATCCGAAGGCATTAAATCAGGAGTAAATTGTATGCGTTTAAAATCTAAACCCAATGCGTCTGAAACTGTTTGAACCAATAGTGTTTTTGCAAGGCCAGGCACTCCAATTAACAAGGAATGTCCTCCACATAAAATAGACATTAAAACATAATCAATGGCAGATTCTTGCCCGACAATTATTTTAGCTATTTCTTTTTTTATTTGACCGTACTTTTCTACTAATTCTTTCGCTTTAGCTACATCAGACATATACTTAATTTTCTTTTAACCAATTTTTTTCAAACTCACAATCTTTAAAATCACTATTGATTTTAATATATGTGTCAGCAATTTTCTCTTTTGCCCATTTCTCAATAGATTCTTCTTGTTTCTTTTGAAGCGTTAAGCGTTGAATTTTTACATAATCATTGATAAAGTTTGCGGTATGCGCATCTTCTTTACTTTTCATTAATATAATTTTAAACATCTTATCCCCTCCTCTAATCTCATCGTAATAAGCATCTGTAATCTCTGCTGTTTTCAAATTACTTACACGAGCGTATAATGATGGATCCATTCTTGTTAAATCAAAATGTGTATCATTCGAATCTGGATTCATTAACACACCTTTGTTCTGCTTTGTCCCTTTATCGTCAGAATATTTCGACACTGCATCTTCAAATGTGATTTTCCCGTCTAAGATATCCTTTTTTATTGAATTTAAAAGGTCTTCACTTTTCTTTAATTCGACACTTGTAATTTTAGGTTGTATTAAAATATGACGAACATCTCTCTCGCGACCTTTAATTTTTTCTACAAAAATAATATGATATCCAAATCCAGATTTAAAAGGTTCTGATATTTCACCTTCGTCCAAACTAAAAGCAACTTCCTTAAATTCTTTAATAAAACCACTCTGTCTAGTAATGCTATACAAACCACCTCCACCTTGTCCATCCGAAGACACCGCAGGGTCATCCGAATTTAAAATGGCTTTTAGTTTAAAACTAGAACCATTGGCTATATCCTTTTTTATCTGATTCAAATCGTCAATTACACGCTTCACTTCTTCTGCAGTAGGAACCACGTTTATTACTATTTGAGACAATTCTATCTCTGCACCAAACTCAGGTAAATCTCCATCCTTATCCAAGTTTTTAAAATAAGTTCTCACCTCTTCTGGCGTCACATCTATTTTTTCAATAATGCTTGCGCGTTCTTTTTGAATTAACAATTGTTCTTTTTGAACAGATCCTAATTCTTTACGTAAATCAGCTTCGTCATTAAATCCATAAAACTCAATTACTTTATCTAAAGAACCAAGTTGTTGCGTAAAATATTGAATGTTTTGATCTACTTTACTATTCACCTCAGAATCTCCAACAGTTAAACTATCAATAACTGCATGATGAGCCAACAATTTTTGGGTCATTATTTCCTCCAACATTTGACAGTCGGAAATTTTAATCTTGCCCTCTGATCTGGTTTCTACATCCGCTTTAAATTTAGCGATATCGGAATTTAACACAATGTTTTTTCCAATAACAACAGCAACTCCATCTATTTTAATTCTATCCTGAGCCGTTGCTGTAATACCTAGCATTAACACTCCAAGAATAAGTGTTTTTTTTATCATTTTAATATATTTCAAATTGTTCTTTTTTGCGTGCATCTTCTAATAATGTTTCTTCTATTTTTCGTAATAACAACAACTTTCGTTGGTGTAAAATCATATTTTTTACAGTAGGTGCAATATAACTTTGCGGAGCTATTTCATTACGTAATAACACCTTTTTTACCGAAATCAAATATATACCTAATGAATCTTTTTTTTGTATAAATTTTGATTTTTTTAACAGGTTCTTTTTCGGTATGTTTTTAAGCACTGGAATTCCACGAATAACATCGCTATATTTCACCCAAATAGAATCATTAAAATGATAAGAATCCAACTGTAAACCACTATCCAATAGGGTCTCAATATCTTCTTTTTTCCTAGTTTTAAATAAGCGTAACAACTTACTCTCATCTACGTTCCCCTGTCTAATAAATAAAAATCTAAACTGAATCAATGCTTCGTTCAATTTAAAATTTTGATTGTTTTTAAGGTAGTATTGATGAATGTCATTATCATTTACCAGGGTGTCCAAATATTGTTTTACAACGGCTTCTTTATAGGAGTTTATGTAAAGTTCTTCTCTGTATTTTTTAACCAAACGTTCAAATTCGTCCGTTTTATCGGCTAAATTCAATGCTGCTTTACTCAATAACAGCTGCTGTTTTACCCAACTATTAATATAACTTTTCACAAATAAGGTACTGTCCTTTTCTCCTAAATCCTTTGGAATGATCCCTCTTATTTCATTTTTGTACAGCGCCACATCCATCACTTTGGCAATGGGTATTTTTGTGTCTTGTTTCAAACTTAAATAATCGCAAGAAACAACCATTAACAGACAAACTACTAAACTTAAATTTTTCATTTTTTTATGCGCTTTAAACGGTTAAAAAACTTTTCCTTTAGAACAACTCTTTTTCATAAAATCAGTCTCGTTTTTCAGTTTGTTTATTTTCAATATTACCCTTTGAATAACAGTAAAAATCAGGCGCAATTTATTTTTATTTTTCGGGAAGGGCTGTTAATAATATCACAAAGATATAATCCCTTCAATTTTTTCTGCTTCTAGGTATTTTTCAATTACTGCATCGGCACTTTTCATCATTACAATAATTGAAACACTGGTATACTTTCCTGTTTTTGAGTTTTTTTTTGAAATCACAGCGCCCATGTGATTGAAAATATTTTCTACCTCTTTATATTTATCATCTTGTCCTTTTACAATAAATTTAAATAAGTATTTGGAGGGGAATTTACTATCCGCTTTTAACTTATCCTTTAAATTTTTATAAAATTCGTTTCTATCTTGCATTTTAATAAAACTTCAAATTAATTATTCGCACAAAAATACATTTTATATTTAAGTTTAGTCTATTTTCGCAAGCTTTTAAAATATTTACAAATATTACATTTTAAAGACTTAATTTTGCCAAATGCAGAAAAAAATTGTGATTACCGGAGGTCCCGGAACTGGAAAATCAACCGTAATTGAAGAGTTATGTAGACGGTCGTACACTTGTATGCCAGAAATATCAAGGCAAGTTATCTTAGAAGCAAAGAAAAAAGGCATTGAACAATTGTTTTTGACCCAACCCTTACTTTTTAGCGAAATGCTTTTAAATGGTAGGATTGAACAATATATAGCTGCCGAAAAATCTACCAAAACTACCGTGTTTTTTGACAGAGGAATTCCTGATGTTCATGCGTATATGAATTATGTAAGTGAAAGCTACCCTTCCATCTATAAAGAAAAGAGCCTCCTTCATAATTACGACTATGTATTTTTAATGCCACCCTGGAAAACCATTTATGTTACAGACAACGAACGTTACGAAAGTTTTGAACAGTCTTTAGCAATCCATGATCATTTACAACACACTTACAAAGACCTAGGATATCAGATTATTGAGGTTCCTTTTGGTACAGTATCCGATAGAACTGATTTTATTTTACAACATATCTCATTCTAATATGTCTGCCCTAGCCATCTTAAAAAAATACTGGGCCTACGATACTTTTAGACCACAACAGGCTGAGATTATCCAATCTGTATTGGACAAAAAAGATTGCATT
Source organism: Flavobacteriaceae bacterium (assembly GCA_965224465.1). GTDB lineage: Bacteria > Bacteroidota > Bacteroidia > Flavobacteriales > Flavobacteriaceae. The sequence continues at coordinate 971,394 of OZ245049.1, forward strand.
GTATTGCTACCAACAGGTGGCGGAAAATCCATCTGTTACCAAATACCTGCCTTACTAAACGAAGGAGTATGTTTAGTAATTTCACCATTGATTTCCCTAATGGAAGACCAAGTCTTAAATTTAGAACGTAGAGGAATCAAAGCCATTGCACTGAATTCAAAATTTTCTCAAGAAGAAAGTATTACTGCCTTTGACAATCTACAATTTGGCGGATATAAGTTCTTATACATCGCTCCAGAAAAATTACAGACTCCATTTATTCAAGAAAAAATAAAACAGTTAAATATTTGCCTAATAGCAATCGATGAAGCACACTGTATTTCACAATGGGGACATGATTTTAGACCTTCTTACTTAGAGTTAAATATTCTTAGAGAACTACAACCCAATATTCCTTTTATTGCATTAACTGCAACTGCAACCCCTCAAGTACTTGAAGACATCGCTGAACAACTCTCCATGCAGCATGCTCCCCTATTTAAGCAATCTTTTTATAGGTCAAACATAGCTTACCATGTAATTCATACAGAAAACAACATAGGAAAGTTATTCCAAATTCTAAAAAAGATAAAAGAACCACTCATCATATATTGTAACAGAAGACGCCTTGTAAAAGACTTACACACGCAAATAACCCATCATAAATACCGAGCTACATACTACCATGGAGGTCTGACTATTTCAGAAAAGGAAGCCTCTTTTAAAAGCTGGATGGAAGAAAAAACCCCCATTATGATTGCTACCAATTCTTTTGGAATGGGTATAGATAAAGAGAATGTACGCGTTGTAATTCATATAAACACCCCAGACAGCATAGAAAACTACGTACAAGAATCTGGAAGAGGAGGAAGAGATGGAAGCCAAGCGTACTCTTTTATATTAACAAATACACAAGAACAACTAAATCAACAGAAATTAATCAACCTAAGCCTTCCAAATATTGAAGAAGTAAAAGACACCTATTTCAAACTGAATCAATACTTCAAGATATCCAATGGAGAACAACCACTTAATATCTTCTCCTTTGTTTTGTCTGATTTTTGTAACACCTACAATTTATCATTTCAAAAAACATCACAGTCACTAAAATATTTGGCAGACAATTCTATATTGACAATTAGTCAAAGTTTTGGAAAACGATCTTTCCTTTTTTTTAAAGTATCTTCTGAATATTTATTTGACTATATAGATTCCAACCCATCCAAAGCAACACTTATAAAGCTATTGCTTAGAAACTACGGTGGGATTTTTGAGCACCCTACTTCTATTGACGAAGCATACCTTTCCAAAAAACTATTGCTCACTAGGGCTGCATTATTAAAAAGTTTACAGGTGTTGCACAGTGATGCTATTATCCACTATAAACAACAGCACAATGTTGCAGAAATCACTTTTTTACAGCCCCGAGAAGATCAATTTGTGGGATATAAAATGAAACACTTTGTGCAGTTAAAAAACAGCGTAAAACTTCAAAAACTAGAAAACGTATTAAACTATATAAATAATAAGGAGCAGTGCAGAAATAAAATCATCTTAGAATATTTTAAAGAAAATCCACGTAAAGATTGTGGGAGTTGTGATAATTGTCTCAAAAAGATCAAAAATCCTATTTCCATTAAAGACCTCAAAAAACAGATTTTACAATTGCTAGAAAAAGGGGAGATTTCCTCTTTTGATATCTCCGAACATTTAAATTGCTCAACAGAGGTATTGTTAGATAGTATCCAAGAACTCTTAGAAAAAGAAATTATAAAAGTAACTTCGCATAATACTTACCAACTAAACTAAATTATACATGAACGATATACGTATTGTATTTATGGGGACCCCCGATTTTGCTGTGGCCACCTTAAACGAATTAATTACGCAACACTATAATGTAGTAGGTGTAATTACAGCTCCTGACAAACCTGCAGGTAGGGGTCGGAAAATCAACCAATCAGCAGTTAAAAAATATGCTGTAGAAAAAGGGCTTACTATTTTACAGCCCACCAATCTAAAAAACGAGGACTTTTTGGCAAACTTAAAGAGTTTGAATGCCAACTTACAAATAATTGTAGCATTTAGAATGCTCCCTAAAGCAGTATGGAACATGCCAGCATACGGAACTTTTAATCTACATGCTTCTTTACTCCCAGCATATCGCGGAGCAGCACCTATTAACTGGGCCATTATAAATGGAGAAAACACCACTGGAGTCACCACCTTTTTCATAGACGACAAAATAGATACTGGAGCTATTATTTTACAAGAAACTGTTGCTATCTCCCCTACTGAAACTGTTGGAGAGCTCCACGATAAATTAATGGTAGTGGGATGTAAACTAGTAGCTACTACCGTAGCACAAATACAAAAAGGAAACGTACGTAGCCATATCCAAGCAGATGCAGAAGAAAAACCTGCACCAAAACTATTTCCTGGGAATTGTAATATAGACTGGAAACAACCAATGGATACCATTTACAATTTAATTAGAGGCTTAAACCCATATCCTGCTGCATGGAGTACATTGGAACAAAACGGAACCAAAACTAAGGTTCAATTTTATGATGTAGAAAAACTACCCGCCTCTCATTCTTTAGAAGTAGGAAGTATCCTCACAGATAAAAAATCCATTAAAATTGCAGTATATAACGGATATATACAAGTAAACGAATTAAAGATTTCAGGAAAAAGAAAAATGGATGCGACCAGTTTGCTAAATGGCTACAAATTTGAAGAAAACGCGAAGCTGCTTTAACCCTTATAAACAAAGGGGTTAGCGATATTTGTTCATTATTTAAGCTAGGTTATCAACAATTATAGCCACTTATTAACAAATATGCGCTTTTTTCAGACAAAAACTTGCACAATCCCTTATTCCGTATAACTTTGTTGAGCTTTGAATAAGCAAAGAATGTATAAACCAAATTAATTTAAAGTTTAAATTATGAACAAATCGGATTTAATTGATGCAATGGCAGCTGATGCAGGCATCTCAAAAGCAGCAGCAAAATTAGCATTAGAATCATTAACTGAAAATGTAACCAACACTCTTAAAAAAGGAGACAAAGTTGCATTAGTAGGATGGGGAACTTGGTCAGTATCTAAAAGAGCTGCAAGAACAGGTAGAAACCCTCAAACAGGAGCTGAAATTAAAATAGCTGCTAAAAATGTTGTTAAGTTTAAAGCTGGTGCTGGATTTAGTAGTGCTGTAAACTAATATTTAAGACATTTTTATCTTACATATGAAAAAACTCCCTATTTATGGGGAGTTTTTTTTTTGCTCTAATAATTTTAGTATATTTATAAAAAAAAGCAATGATTGTTCTAAATCCAACAAAAGGAAGGCTGCTAGTTGCCGAACCTTCAATTTTAAACGACCGGTCTTTTAATCGATCCGTAATATTCTTAGCTGCTCATAACAAAACCGAAGGTACCGTAGGTTTTATTATGAATAAACCAACAAGCTACAACATCAAAGATCTAGTTCCTGCTGTAGATTGTCATTTTCCAATTTTTGATGGAGGTCCTGTAGAAAAAGAAAATTTATACTTTCTTCACAGTGTCCCTCAACTAATTCCTAACAGTATAGAAATAGGAAAAGGAATATACTGGGGAGGAAATTTTAACGTCCTGGTAGACCTGCTTAATAAAAAAAAGGTCATTAATTCTCAAATACGTTTCTTTCTAGGCTATTCTGGATGGGACATCAATCAATTGGGACAAGAACTGAAAGAATCTTCGTGGGTAGTAGTCGAAAATAAATATGCAAATATTTTTACTGTAGACAATTCTGTAATATGGAAAAACCACCTCTTAGCCATGGGAGGCGACTATAAAATATGGGCAAATGCCCCTCAAAACCCTTCTCTTAATTAAGTTTTTGCAATTGAATAGCAAACTCTTTAGCCGTTTGAAACGAATACGAACTTTTTCTGTATTTTGTTATAGGCTGTACCCCCACAATGGTATTCGTAATAAAAAGCTCATCTGCCTTTTGTAAATCAAAGGGTGATATTTTCCCTTCAATCAATGTGTAGTCCTTTGACTTTTCAACCAACTCTATTATTTTTTTTCTGATAATACCCTTAATGCACCCATCAGTCAATGGTGGCGTAGTAATAGTATTGCCCTTTACTAAAAACAAATTACCATTCACAACTTCAACAACATTTTTGTGATCATTTATCAATATACAGTTATCTAAACCATTCTCTTGACGAAAAATACTCGCCAATGTATTCAACATTCTATTTGTAGTTTTTAAAGTAGACAATAAATTGGCTTGCACATAATAATCCTTGTAAAGATCAACTTCATACACCGGTTTAAAAACGATATTCAATTCGGACACCTCTACCACAAAACTAACTTGGTTTGTAGCTGGTGTATACAAACCTCCATCCTTTCTAAAAACAGACAAACGCACTCTTGCTGAGCCCATATTTTCGTTAGCTTGTACCGTTTTTAAAACTTCATCTTCTAGGAACTGCATGGTAAACGTCATAGGGATTTCCATACGTAACATCCTCATGGAAGCCATTAATCGAAAATAATGGTCTTCTAAAAAAACAACATTCCCATCCAACACTTTCATTGTTTCAAAAACAGCATCACCGTATTTGAAACCTCTATTATCACGTGTAAAAATTGCAGTTTCTTTTTCTAAGAGTCTTCCATTAAAATTAATCATCCTTGATAGTTTTAGTCGCAAATGTACATAAAAAAAGCCTTGAAATAATCAAGGCTTTCTATATAATTTTAACACATTAATTATGCACCAATTGTGTGTTTTAACTCGTCTATTTGATTTTCCCAAAACATTTTTGACTCCTCTACTTCATCCTCTTCTGCAAAATCCGTGATAATCAACGAAACATCTTTGGTTAGCTCGTCTACTTGAATTCTAAATTCAAAAAAAGATTTTGAATCATCTTCATCTTCCAACCATCTGAATTTTATTTTTTCATTTGGGCGCTCTTGCAATACTCTCGCTTGTTCTTCTGAACCATCCCAAACAAAGGTGTAAATATCCCCTCGCAAATTCACATTATCTGCAAACCATTCAGAGAGTCCCGACGGTGTTCCAAAATATTGATATAGCATTTGTGGAGAAGCGTGAATAGGGAATTCTATTTCGAATTTTACTTTTGTAATCATACTTAGTTTTTATAGCGCCAATATATGTATTAAATTGAATTAAACAAAATTAATTCCTTTTAAAACAGGAATCTTAACAGTACTTTTAGAAAAACCACTTTTTTTGAGCATTGGAGATCCTAAACTATCTATTAATAAACCTATATTTTGGAATAATACCAACCACAATCCAAAATAACAGATATAAATAGCGCATTGTACGTTCTTGTGTTGTTGAAAAACAGAACGACATCTAAAGGTGTCCTTCCATTTTCCGCCTAGCTAAAACAAATAATAATTCCATCTCTAAACCGTCACTTGAAAATGTATTTGGTATAATTTAAGAAAACCAAAATTTAAACTCACAAATTAGAGAACGCTTAATCTACATACAATGAAGACATTGTAATTAAGCTTAAAAATTAATTCGCTTTTAATGTAAAAAACTTTCAAAACAAGTTGGTAGATCTATATAATTGCCTATATTTGCACTCGCAAAAAGGCGTGGTAGCTCAGTTGGTTAGAGCGTCGGATTCATAACCCGGAGGTCTGCAGTTCAATTCTGCATCACGCTACAAGTAAAGCGATTTAGGAAACTAAATCGCTTTTTTTTGTTTAAAATTTAGAGAAATCAACTTCTTAAAAACTGATAAAGGCTGGAGGATATACCAGAGATCAGTTGGACTGCTGATCATTACTTTTACCGTGAAAATAATTCGAATATATGTATTTCCCTTCTTGTTAATTTAACAGGTCATCCCTCTGGGATTCTTATTCTATTAATTTTTTATTTGCTACGAACAGTTTGTCCCTCTGGGACTTCTACTTTTACCTGCTACAGAAAAGTAATTTGTTTGTGTTTCATCTTTTATAACATCACTTTTGAAAGTCGATTTCTGTAATTGAGAAAGCAGGATATATTCTAATAATTGTCTCTTATAATATGCTCCGTAGGTGCAAACTGTTTGTTTTGTTATAATACCTGTGATATATTTGTGCGATTCATCACTGTTTTATTTATGTATTAGGGTTTGCCTGCCTTTTAACGTAAAAACAATTTGAATGTATATTTGCGTATATGTATTTGCCTTCTTGTTAATTTAACAGGTCATCCCTCTGGGATTCTTATTCTATTAATTTTTTATTTGCTACGAACAGTTTGTCCCTCTGGGACTTCTACTTTTACCTGCTACAGAAAAGTAATTTGTTTGTGTTTCATCTTTTATAACATCACTTTTGAAAGTCGATTTCTGTAATTGAGAAAGCAGGATATATTCTAATAATTGTCTCTTATAATATGCTCCGTAGGAGCAAACTGTTTTTTTGTTATAATTCCTGTAATATATTTGTGCGATTCATCACGGTTTTGTTTATGTATTAGGGTTTGCCTGCCTTTTACCCTAAAACAATTTGAATGTATATTTGCATATATGTATTTGCCTTCTTGTTAATTTAACAGGTCATCCCTCTGGGATTCTTATTCTATTAATTTTTTATTTGCTACGAACAGTTTGTCCCTCTGGGACTTCTACTTTTACCTGCTACAGAAAAGTAATTTGTTTGTGTTTCATCTTTTATAACATCACTTTTGAAAGTCGATTTCTGTAATTGAGAAAGCAGGATATATTCTAATAATTGTCTCTTATAATATGCTCCGTAGGTGCAAACTGTTTTTTTGTTATAATTCCTGTAATATATTTGTACGATTCATCACGGTTTTGTTTATGTATTAGGGTTTGCCTGCCTTTTACCCTAAAACAATTTGAATGTATATTTGCGTATATGTATTTGCCTTCTTGTTAATTTAACAGGTCATCCCTCTGGGATTCTTATTCTATTAATTTTTTATTTGCTACGAACAGTTTGTCCCTCTGGGACTTCTACTTTTACCTGCTACAGAAAAGTAATTTGTTTGTGTTTCATCTTTTATAACATCACTTTTGAAAGTCGATTTCTGTAATTGAGAAAGCAGGATATATTCTAATAATTGTCTCTTATAATATGCTCCGTAGGTGCAAACTGTTTTTTTGTTATAATTCCTGTAATATATTTGTGCGATTCATCACGGTTTTGTTTATGTATTAGGGTTTGCCTGCCTTTTAACGTAAAAACAATTTGAATGTATATTTGCGTATATGTATTTGCCTTCTTGTTAATTTAACAGGTCATCTCTCTGGGATTCTTATCCTATTAATTTTTTATTTGCTACGAACGGTTTGTACCTCTGGGACTTCTACTTTTACCTGCTACAGAAAAGTAATTTGTTTGTGTTTCATCTTTTATAACATCACTTTTGTAAGCCATTTTTTGTAATTGAGAAAGCAGGTTGTTTTCTAATATTTGTTCGGGTTGTGTGGTCATACTTGCCTCTTATAACATGCTCCGTAGGAGCAAACTGTTTGTAGCACCATAGGTGCGACCTGTTAATCTATCCATTCAAATAATCATTTTTCCCAAATCCTCACTTAAACACCTATAAATGATGCGTGTGAAACTTTAGTTATTAATGGACAGTCTTGGCTTTTGTGCTATTAATAATTATAATAATGTAGTTTAGTTTCTGCTTCAAAAGTTTTTAATTCCACCCCTTACTCTTAAGTACCCATCCATTATTAAGTTTAATGACAGGAGGTTTCACCTGTAATTTATTATAGTATTTTTCAAATATCTTATCTTCCTTTTCTTTGTCCTCAGTGGCGTACGAATAAGCGAACATGAATTTGGGTTGGGACGCAAGGATTTTTACGCGTTTGTCAATGAGACCAAAATCTTGCTTTTGAATTAAAGTTTTTTTCATTTCAGCCATAAAAGATTTCGGATTTCGTTCGATTGAACTTTCATAACATCTTAAATGAGCTTCGAGTCCAGATACACCACCTAGAGCCCCACTTCCTTTCTTAAGCTCAATAACACAAAGAACTCCTGCTTTATTTACCGCTATGATATCAAATCTAGGTTTTTTTATTTTCCCATTTCTCCCTTTATAGATACAAGCAAATTTACTTTTCGTACTCACTTGATATTCTATGTCAATAATTGTATAGTCAGATTTTCCATCACGATTTTCAATAGATAATTGATGTTGCTCTATCCTTTCTGGTTTCTGATTTAGTTTGATCCATTTATCCATAACCCCTTTGGCTTCATCAAAATATTCCTTAAAATTACCTGATTTGAATTTTTGGGTCAACTCATTTCTTTTCTGTGTCAATCTTTCTATCATCTCGCTACCTAAATCTTTTGCAGCTCCATTTTCTCCTGTATAGAAATAGTTTTTATTAAACAATACGCTATTTGCGCTACTAACCATGGCTATATTTCCTCCTTGATAATAGATATTCAAGTAATTGTTTCGAATTTGAACATCTAATTTATTTCTGTCCTTATAAATTACATCAAGCATTGGTTTCAACGCACCTGATTTCAATGTCAATGCATCCCACAACTTACCTTTATGAATTCCTCTACCTAAGTATTCCTTATCCACCATGATTTCTTAATTTATTTAACTCCCTTTTTAAAAATTTGACAACTAATTAATTACATCTGTATCTTTCCCCAATTCTGGAATAGTTTAGAATCTGCAAAGCAAAAAAGGTGACACAGATGTATTATGTACTTATCAAAACTTTTCCAAGGATTTGATAAGTACATAAAAAAATAAAACGTTCAATGCTGTGAAAAAATGGCTGATTGTATTTAACAACAGCCATTAAAAACTACTTTTTAGAATTTTTAGCACCAGCACTACTTGCTCTTGCAGAGAAAGATGATTTTGAAACTGATCCATTTCCTCTTTTTGCAGTTGAACTTTGTATTCTTGCTGCAGCACTTGCAGTCATTTTTGACTTACTCATACACTTAATTTATACTGATTATTACACAAATTTAAAAGGTAAAAAATAACTGTTACTAGATTTTGATTGACAAGGAGTTTTCTTAAAATCTAATACGATAACTCTTCGAAATACTAAGTACAACTAATTTAAAAACTTTAAATAAGCGACCCTTTTACTTATAATTGCAATCCAAAATAACCGATATAAATAGTTTATTTTACGTGCTTGCATTGTTTAAAAACAGAACGATAACAAAGGCTATACATCCATTTTCCGCCTATCTAAAACAAAAAATAATTCCATTTCTAAACTGTCACTTGGGAATTTAATTGGAATTACATCCGTTTTTTGAACAAGTGATTTTCTCGAAAGAACTCACCCAATGGACTGGATGATCATTCGTATTAACTCCACACCCTGTGGTTCCTCCTTTTTGCCCTTTGTGGACTTCGTTTGTTGGATAGTGTTTTACTGCCATGATAATAGAATTTAGGTTTTGAAAATTATATAACATTAAAACTACACTAACATACGTTATATACTCATGATAAATATCATTTCATAATTTAGCGTTAAACCGCACAGGACAAACGCACATTTTATACTCAATACGATTATCCGGCACACTTGATTCCTACTTACTTTAAGTCTTTTTCCTACAACACTTTATTTTTTGTATTTTTTTCTCCATAAAATAAAAGCGATTTTTAATGGTATTTAATAGCTTTGAATCTCATTTTTATATCTTTATCTAAAGACATCTTCAGAGAAAGCAACATCTAATGTCTAATGTAATTTATTTGTTACACCCATTGCTCTTCAAACTCCGAAAACCTCAATTATTGTATCTTTTTGTTTTTATTAAATCTTTCTTTTTTTTACCTGAGGGATAGTAGTGGCATCCTTTTTTGTTTTTGGGCAAAAAAGATATAACGTATAGCCCGACCCTTGGGGCAGGCCCAAATAATTATTACTTTTCATTTTCCCCACCTTTAAAAGATGTTTGAATTCCTAATTACGAACAAAAGTCCGCTATTTAATCACGTTTAATAAACAGTCTTCCAAAATCACGAAATCCAATACGCATTATTTGAAATGAATAAGCAATCCTAAAATAACATCCAACTAATTGGAATAATTTCTCTTTGATAATGATTTTATTTTACTACCTACATTCAACATTTTCACTATCTTTGTCTCTATAACTAATACCCATAAATTAATGTCAGTACTATTAGAATTTGCCATATTCCCCCTCGACAAAGGCGAGAGCGTAAGTCCTTATGTGAGTAATGTGGTACGTATGATACGCGAAAGTGGCGTTACGTATCAATTAACACCTATGGGAACCATCATAGAAACCGAAACCATGGCCGAAGCATTGGCTATTGTACAACAGTCTTATGATGTCCTGGAACCTGATTGTGACCGCGTGTATTCGACGCTTACCATTGATATTCGCAAAGGTAAAAGCCAATGCTTGACAGGGAAAATAAAATCGGTAGAAAAAATTATTGGAGAGGTAAACAAATAGTTGTCTTAAGACTTTTAAATTATTTTTATAATTTCAACTCCTTTAATCGTGTTTAGATCAACAGCCTCGCCCCAAGGGTACGAGGTATATTTCCGGAATGTTTTTTTGTTTCGAGGAAAACCCTATAAAAATAAAATCACTAACGAGATACTAAACAAGTAGTTAGCTGTAATTAATCATCCTCCTTTGGATGTAATCTACTCGAATTTAGAAGATGCTTAGAATGGTTTTTTTTATTTTACAGAGTGATAATTCTTTAATGAATTGTGTTATTTCTTTACAGAACCCAGCTAGATGCTCAAAAAAAGCTCTTACTAATTTTGGACACAAAATATCATCGCTTGTATTTAGAGTGTTATTTATACCAACTTCAACACAAAATGACCCGTATAAATAGTTTGTTTTACGTACTAGCGTAGTTAAAAAGCAAACAGAACGATAGCGAAGGTTATCCATCGATTTTTTGAGTCGCTAAAACAAAAAATAGTCTATTTTTAAAACGTCACTTGGAAATGTATTGGGATTCGTAATTTTGGAGACTAAATATTATCGTTTATATTCAGAGTGTTATATACTCGAGCGTACACCATGAATTCTTTTCTTTATTTTTTTAACCGCCATCTATTATATTATGAGCTAATTCTTGGTTTCCACAACCTTTTATCTTTCTAGAATTCCACTCTTGGACAAGTGCTAAAATACATCTTGTTAAATTTTGGGCATTAAAAAAGGCCTGATAAAATCAGACCTTTTAGGGTGAAAGACCGGTTTCGAACCGGCGACCTCCTGAACCACAATCAGGCACTCTAACCAACTGAGCTACAATCACCATCTCTCTTGCGAGTGCAAATGTACACTATTTTATAGTTCTCACAAACTATTTAGAACAAATTTTCTAAAGAATTTACAGCAACAAACCGTTCTACAGTATAGCCTTCAGCGTAATCTACTCCTACTAAGCGACCTAAGTCTTGTGCGCGATAAGAAATACTATCAATAAAATTTTTACTTGTAATAGGAGACGTAGGTTCTTTACTCTTAGGGTCGTAAAATTGGGATGCATACGCCATCACTGAAGCTATTTTTATATCCATAAATCCCGACACATTCACCACAAAATCTGGTTTTATATTTTGCCATTGTATATAATGATAAACTACTTTTGGACGCCAAGCCTCTTGAGGTTCTCCTTCTAAAAACGTTTCGATTTTACGAAGCCCCGACAAAAAACAGGCATTAGACACAAGATCACTTCCTTTTGGGTGATCAATATGACGATCGCTAACTGCATTACACAATACAATAGAAGGCCTATATTTCCGAATCATTTTTACGACTTCCAATTGGTGTTCTTTATCATTTACAAAAAAACCGTCTGCAAATCCAAGATTCTCTCGAACACTTACCTTTAATATAGCAGCTGCGGCATCTGCTTCTTTTTTTCGGATTTCAGCAGAACCACGTGTCCCCAGTTCTCCTTTTGTTAGATCAATAATTCCAACTCGTTTCCCTAAAGAAATTTCCTTAGCAATTGTCCCTGAACATCCAATCTCCACATCATCTGGGTGTGCACCAAACGCCAAAATATCTAATTTCATAAACCTTGTTTATAGTTAAAAAAACATGCTTCTCATAAATAACATGCAATGGCAACAAAGATAATGCATTGCGTACAATTAATCCATTAATACACTAATTCAAGACTAAAAACAACAACTAACACCAACTACAATCCAAAATATCAGATATAAATAGTTTATTTTACGTGCTAGCGTTGTTAAAAACCAGAACGATAGCTATGGCTATCCTTCCATTTTTCGTCTAGATACAACAAAAAATAATTCCATTTCTAAACCCTCACTTGGAAAGGTATTTGTTGTAAGTCAATAACTTAGAAACAAGCCCACAAGGCATGAAAAAGAAAAAAAACAGTAATCATTTCGATGCAGGCATCGGGGAATTAATACCTACAATATCGAAAAATATTATTTGATGATTTTAAAGGAGGTCTATACAATCCACATTATTCACATTTTTAGTTACTTATGTTTTTAAAATAATGAGTTATGAAGTACAATCCTATGATATCACAAGGGGTTTCTCTTCAAATTCTAAAAACCAACTAAGATCATATAAGCTAAAATTTAACTAAGACAGCTAGTTTTCGAAAACGAAACATCAGTGCAGAAATAATATATTTTACTTCTTTTAAATGATAAACTACACGAAATATAGTACAAATAGCATTTACAAGAAATTTAATTAAAGTATTTTATATACCTTAGAGCTGAATTAATGTTTTATTACCTCAACAAACAGATTTTTTACAATGCTATACATTGAATCAATCAAAGTTTGAATTTAAACTGCAAAAGATGGGAAAATTGCTATATCCGAATGAGTCTAGCCGAGGTTTAAATTAAACCTTAAGATACGCTCTCCTAATATCAACTATCGTATCTTAAATCGTAATAAAACTTGTAAACCACCTAAATAAAATTTAGGTGGTTTTTTATTAATACCTCATTTAATTAGTTGCACATGCAACTAATTAAATATTTATTCCTTTATTTGCAGTATGAAACAGATTGAAGATTTTATTGATTTTGAAAATTCCATTGGACCATGGTTGGGAAAAACAACAAAAATAATAGACATAAAAATACAAGAACAATTAAAATTACATGCAATAGATTTGACAAAGGAACAGATGGTAGTGCTAAAAAAATTATCTGAAAAGGATGGATTTAATCAAAATGAATTAGCAATACTAACCTTAAGAAATAAATCTTCACTTACCAGACTTGTGTGTAAAATGGAAAAAAAAGGGCTTCTTATACGAGAAACATGTAAGAAGGACAAAAGGAATAAACATTTATTTATTACCACATTAGGAAAAACAACATTTAAGAAAACAAGGCCTATAATCAAACATATATTGGACACAATGCATCAAGGGATATCTATTGAGGACAGAAAACAGATGATACATTTACTTCAAAAAATACAACAAAACTTTAACGAACAAAGCTCTTCCTTTTAAACCAAACATATGAGAAAAATATTTTTTATAAGTATCGGAATACTACTACTAGCTGTCTCTCTTTTTACCTATTCATACTTTGTAAAGAACAAGAAAAAGCCAAAAACAAACATTGAAAAAATAGTCAAAACAGTTTATAGTAAACCTGTAAAAAACACAACAATTCCATTTGTGATCACTTCTAATGGAACTGTTTTTTCCAGTAGAAAAATAGCCTTATTTTCCGAAGTACAGGGTATCTTAAAACTCCACACCAAAGCCTTTAAAGAAGGAACTAATTACAAAAAACACGAAACAATAATTCGCATTAATAGTGACGAGTTTATCAGTAACTTTAAGTCTCAACAAAGTAATTTCTACAATAAACTGATTGCTATTATGCCAGACATTAAGTTGGATTTTCCTAACGAATTTGAAAAATGGAATCAGTATATCTCTTCTTATAAAATTGGTCAAAAACTACGTCCTTTACCTACTACAACTTCGGACAAAGAAAAATTCTTTATCTCTGGAAGAGGTATAGACGCTAGCTATTATGCACTAAAAAATTTAGAGGTCAAATTAGCCAAATTCACTCTAAAAGCACCCTTTAACGGTATCCTTACAGAAGCTTTAGTCAGCAATGGTTCTTTAGTAAGACCTGGTCAAAAATTGGGGGAATTTATAAACTTAGACAGGTATGAATTAGAAATAGCCGTTGGTACGGAGAATGCACATTTTTTAACCATAGGAAAACCCGTTTCACTAAATAATTTAGAAAAAACAGTAAATTATACAGGGAAAATTATTCGAATCAATGGAAAAATAGATGCGGCTACACAAACGCTAAAAGTATATGTACAAATTTCGGATAAACGTTTAAAAGAAGGAATGTATTTAGAAGCAACAATACAGGCAAGTGAAGTAGAAAATGCAGTTGAAATCCCTAGAAAATTACTGCAAAACACCAACCAATTGTATGTTGTAAAAAACAACAAACTTGAATTAGTAACTGTATTCCCCGTGTTTTATGGTGAGAACACCGTAATTGTAAAAGGGCTTACCGATGGAAGTAATATCCTTACAAAGTCACTCCCAGGAGCATACCCAGGAATGTCTGTTAGATTAAGCTCCGAAACCCCCTAAAGTAACCACCTCTACACAAGAGAAGGCGGCAGAATATAAACAAATAGTAACTAGCTCTTTAACAAGGTTCCAAAACAAATAAGCATGAAAAAAATAATTAGTCATTTTATAAAGTTTCCTGTTGCGGTAAATGTAATTATTCTCGCATTTATAGTCTTTGGTGTTATAGGGGCAAAATCTATGTTATCTTCTTTTTTCCCACTTACAGAATCTGAACTCATACGCATAAACATAATATATCCAGGCGCTTCACCATCAGAAATGGAAGAAGGAATTGTATTAAAAATAGAAGACAATCTAAAAGGAACTGTTGGTATTGACAGGGTGACCTCTATTTCTAAAGAAAATGCTGCAACTATTAGTATAGAAATAGAAACAAATAAGGACATAGACGTTGTATTGGCTGATGTGAAAAATGCAGTAGATCGAGTGCCTTCATTCCCAACAGGTATGGAGCCTCCAATAATCGCAAAAGTAGAAAGCATAAGGCCTACCATAACTTTTAGCATTAGCGGAGAAAATCTCTCCTTAAAAACACTTAAAAATTACGCACGTCAGATAGAAAATGATTTACGTGCAATGCAAGGTATTTCACAAATTTTGTTGACAGGATTCCCTTTAGAAGAAATCGCTATTTCTATTCGAGAACATAAATTGCAAGCGTTTAATTTATCATTTAAAGAAGTTGCAAATGCCGTGAGCAACGCAAATATTTTAATTTCTGGAGGCTCTATTAAAACCAAACAAGAAGAATATCTAATAAGAGCCAAGAATCGTTCGTACTACGGAAATGAACTTCACAACCTTATCGTAAGAGCCAATCCAAATGGGACAATTATTCGATTAAAAGACATCGCACGAATTGAGGATACTTGGTCAGAAACACCAGATCGTATATTTTATAACGGAAAAAAAGCCATCAATATTACCGTTAGTAACACCAACAATGAAGATTTAATAACTACGGCAGACAAGGTTAAAAAATATATCTTAAAGTTCAATCAACAACATGACAATGTTTCCCTAAATATATCAAGTGACTCCTCCACTACCCTAGTACAACGTACAGAATTACTCACTGAAAACGCCATAGCAGGTGTAAGTTTAGTCTTATTCTTTTTAGCACTTTTCTTAAATGCTCGTTTGGCTTTTTGGGTAGCAGCTGGAATTCCAGTAGCATTTTTCGGAATGTTTATGTTCGCAGCACAATTTGGTGTTACCATTAACGTATTGTCCCTTTTTGGGATGATTATAGTAATTGGTATCTTGGTAGATGATGGAATTGTTATTGGAGAAAATATTTATCATCATTACGAAAAAGGAAAAACACCTATCCGTGCAGCTATTGATGGAACATTAGAGGTTATGCCTCCCATTGTTTCTGCTATTTTAACCACCATTGTGGCTTTTTCAACCTTCTTTTTTTTAGACGGGCGTATTGGTAAATTCTTTAGTGAAGTCGCATTGGTTGTCACACTAACGCTACTTGTCTCATTAATCGAAGCTTTGATAATATTACCTGCACATATTGCACATTCAAAGGCATTGCAACGCAAAGGAAAAAAAGACAGTAAAATAGATCTGATATTTAAGAAAGTAAACAACGTCTCCGAAACATATTTGTTCAAATTTAGAGACGGAGTATACGTTCCATTTATGAGGTTCTTTTTAAAACATAAATTTCTCGGATTTGCAATTCCTATAGCCTTACTTATATTGAGTTTTGGTGCTTTAAAAGGAGGTATTGTAGGCACTTCTTTTTTTCCTAAAATAGCCAGTGATCGGATTTCTATTCGCTTAAAAATGCCGCAAGGTACAAATGAACAAATAACGGATTCCATTATCAGTCAAATAGAAAAAAACGTATGGCTCATAAATAAGGAATATAGCAAAAACCAATCAGACAGCCTTCAAATAGTAGAAAACATAATCAAACGGATAGGTCCTGGAAGCGCGAATGCATCACTCACCGTAAATTTATTACCTGGAGAATCACGTAACTTTTCATCCTTTGAAATAAATAATGCAATCAGAGAGAAAACAGGAACTATTTATGGCGTAGAAACAGTGTCTTTTGGATCCAATTCTAACTTTGGAGGAAAACCCATTGCTATATCACTTTTGGGAAATAATATAGATGCTTTAAAAGCAGCAAAAAATGAATTAAAAACCTTTCTATTGAACAATTCTGTTCTAAAAGATGTAGCCGATAATGACCCCGAAGGAATCAAGGAAATTCAAATAAAATTAAAAGAAAAGGGGACTATTCTTGGGTTGGATTTACGAACAATAATGGAACAAATAAGAGCTGGGTTTTTCGGATTTCAAGTCCAACGATTCCAACGTGGACAAGACGAAATAAAAGTTTGGGTTCGCTATGAAAAAGAAGACAGGTCCTCTATTAAAAATTTAGAGAAAATGTGGATCCGAACCCCTTCAGGTAAAAATATTCCATTTTCCGAAATAGCAACCTATACGATTCAACGTGGTGATGTAGCCATCAATCACTTGTCTGGAAAGAGAGAAATTCAACTTTATGCAGACATGAAATCTTTTGATGGTAGTGCCGTGGATGTATTGGATGATATCAAAGAAAATGTGATGCCAAAAATTACAGCTAAATACCCAAGTGTATCCGCTGTGTATGAAGGTCAAAATAGAGAGAAAGACAAAACCATGGAATCTGCAAAAAAAGTGGGACCCATTATTCTTATGCTCATATACATTATCATCGCTTTTACATTTAGATCCTATAGCCAACCCTTATTATTAATGCTAATGATTCCTTTTAGCTTGATTGGAGTTATCTGGGGTCATTATTTACATCATTTCCAAATAAATATTTTGTCATGGCTTGGAATAATTGCCTTGGTCGGAATCATGGTAAACGATGGTCTGGTATTTATTGGTAAATTCAACACCTATTTAAAAGAGGGGATAAAATTTGAAGAAGCACTAATTCAAGCAGGAAGGTCTAGATTTAGAGCTATTTTTCTTACTTCACTTACAACTGTAGCAGGGCTTGCGCCACTTATGTTGGAAACTAGCAGACAAGCGCAATTTTTAATTCCTATGGCTATTTCTATAGCTTACGGAATTGCCATCGCAACGGTATTAACGTTGGTTATGCTTCCTTTACTCCTCGCCTTTTCTAATGATATTAAAGTGTTTTTAAAATGGATGCGTACTGGAGAAAAAGTAACAAAAGAAGAAGTAGAACGCGCTATTATAGAACTTAAATCTGAATCTGATGAATTACACTAAACGAATCTTTATAATTTGTTGTTATACGGGATTCTTATCTGCCCAAGAAACATTAACAAAAACAGCCGCAGTGGCATTGACACTAGAACATAATTACGGCATATTATTAGCAAATAATACCACAAAAATTGCCGCAAATAATACGTCCATATACAATACGGGGTATTTGCCAACACTTACAGGAAATGGAAATGCAACCTATACTAGAAATAATAGTGACTTAGAATTACAAAACGGAAAAAACACCACTATAAACAATGCCGACTCAAAAAATTTCGGCATCAGTATTGGACTCAACTATGTGCTATTTGATGGTTTTGGACGTTCCTACAATTTTAAAAAATTACAACATACGCATCACCTTTCAAAACTAGAGACGAAAGCGGTAATAGAGCGCACTATTATCCAGTTATTTAACAAATACTATTTGGTGGCAGAACTAGCGCAAAGTAAGGATCTAATAGAAACTTCTTTGAATATCTCAAAGACTAGGTTAAAACGCGAAAAATACATGTACGATTATGGCCAGTCTACAAAACTAGACCTCTTAAATGCCGAAGTAGATGTAAATAACGACCGGATTAAGCTGTTAAACAGCATTCAATTATTAAATAATTCTAAACGAGAAATCAACTTAATACTAGGTAGAAATGTAGCTACAAAATTTAACGTAGATCCCCATGTAACTTTTGATTTAGTTTTTAATTTATCTTCTTTAATAGAAAGTTCAAAACTTCAAAACATAGCTGTTCAACAGTTAGAAAAAAACATAAAAATAGCAGCTCTAAATATTAAAATAAACACGGCCACATCTGTACCTAGTCTTCATTTTAACAGCAGTTATAAATGGAACAAAACAGCCAATGACCCTACATATACATTTGCCAACCAAACGGTAAAAGGGATCAATGCAGGAGTAAACCTCCGTTGGAATATTTTTGATGGTGGACGCACAAAAACACGTGTTGCAAATAGCAAAATACTTGCTGAAAATCTTAAACTCAAAGAATCGTTATTGGCGAATGAAATAGAATTATTTGTTAGAAATGTGTTTACACAATATCAAAATGCTCTTATTATTATAGACGCAGAAAAAAAGAACGTAGAAACCAACAATCACAATTTTAATCGCACAAACGAGCAATATAAACTCGGGCAAATCACCTCTATCGTATTTAGGCAAGCACAAGTAAATCTAATCAATGCACAAACAAACCTAAATAAAGCCACCTATGCCGCTAAAATAGCAGCCTTAAATTTATTGCAATTATCTGGAGCATTATTAGAAAGTAGTTTTTAACAACAAATTCAATTCCAAATAACGGGTAAAAATCAACTATTCTCTGTTTTTTAACAACGCTAGCACGTAAAACAAACTTTTTATATCGATCATTTTGAATTGTAGGTTGGTATAAGTTGGTATAAGAATATCCATCTACTATCCCCCTAGATACAGAAAAGAACAACCTATATATAAACATTCTTTTGATAAATCCATTTCAAAACAATGATTACATCCATATTTTCCTTGATCAGTTTCTAAAATTAGGTCAATTTCAAAAAGTGAGGATTTTTTTAAAACAATCCAATCAAAATAGCCTTATCTTTGCATATCTGTAAAAAAATCAGACTATGTCATTTAAAAAACTACAGCTTATAAAGCCTATTTATAGAGCGATTGCTGAAAAAAATTATACAAGCCCTACACCTATTCAAGAAGCAACAATTCCTGTTGTAATTGAAGGTAGAGATTTAATAGCCTCTGCGCAAACAGGAACGGGAAAAACTGCAGCCTTTGCGTTGCCAATATTACAACGTTTATTTCATAAGCAAGAAACTCCCAAGAAAGGAAAGAAAATTAGAGCTCTAATTGTCAGTCCAACACGAGAACTTGCCGTACAAATAGAAGAGAACTTTAGAAGTTACAGTACTTATACAACCTTAACAAGTACCGTTATTTTTGGAGGAACATCCATAGATCCACAAAAGGAAATATTAAGAAAAGGAATTGATATTCTGATTGCCACTCCCGGTCGTTTGTTAGATTTACACAAGCAAGATTTAGTAAACTTAGACTTTATAGAAACATTGGTTCTAGACGAAGCGGACTTAATGTTAGATATGGGATTTATAGATGATGTTCTAAAAATTGATCGTTTGTGTCCAAAAAACAAACAGCTATTATTATTTTCTGCAACTATGCCTGCCAAAGTAATAGAATTAGCCAATTCCATTTTAAAAGATCCCGTTCGCATTCAAATTTCAAACACATCATCCGCAGCTAAGAACATAAATCAAGCACTTTTTTATGTCCCTAAACAATCTAAGATAGAATTGTGTCTGCATCTTTTAAAAAATCAATATACAGGAAGTATCCTTATATTTAGACGTACAAAACACGGTGTTGATAAATTAGAAAATACCTTACTTAAAAACGGTTTTAATGTTGTGAGTCTTCATGGTGATAAAACACAGAGTGAACGCCAAAATGCATTGAATCAATTTAAAAACAACGAGGTATCTATCTTAATTGCTACGGATGTTGCAGCAAGAGGGATTGATATTAAAAATTTGGATACTGTTATTAATTTCGACATTCCAAATATTCCTGAAACCTATGTCCATAGAATTGGTCGTACAGGAAGGGCAGGAGAAAATGGGAGTTCGATCTCTTTTTGCGCAGCTGAAGAAAAGCGATATATAGCAACCATACAAAAATTACTTCAAAAAGCAATTCCTGTTGTTATGGAGCACCCTTATCAATTAGACCCGAACGCAGAACCCGAAATTCACAGAAAAAAAGGGAGTAAGTATCGAAAAGGAAGAAAATCAGAAGGTTCGAAAAAAAATAAAAAACGTTGGTATTAAATTACGAGCGAAAAGAAAAAAAATATACATAAAAAAAACGATTGTTTTTTTTATGTATATTTCCAAGTCAATACTCACATTACAAGAGACAATACCCAAAAAATGATATTAGAAGAATTAAAAAAAAGAAGTGGATCTAGCTGTGAATTATGCGGGTCAAAAGATCATTTATCAGCGTATCAAATTCCACCAGCATTAAACTTAACGGTGGACGAGAGTATATTGGCATGCGACACCTGTTTAGACCAGATTAACAATCCAGAAAAAACAGAAGTCAATCACTGGAGGTGTTTAAACGACAGCATGTGGAACGAGAACCTACCTGTCCAAATAGTTGCTTGGCGTATGTTAAGCCGCTTAAGAGCTGAAGGATGGCCTCAAGACCTTAAAGACATGATGTATTTTGAAGAAAAAACATTGGTTTGGGCACAAGCAACAGGAGAACATTTAGACGATTCAGAAAAAATCATACACAGAGACAGTAATGGTGTCATCTTAGAAAATGGAGACACCGTAGTTTTGGTAAAAGACTTAGTAGTTAAAGGTGGCGGATTTACTGCAAAAAGAGGAACAGCGGTACGCAATATTTCGTTGGTTCACGACAACCAAAATCATATAGAAGGACGTGTAGGTCCACAACAAATTGTAATTCTTACACAATACGTTAAAAAGAATAATTAATCATATCAAAAAAACAATTGACTCATTTACAGTAATATATAGAGCAACTATTTCGTTTTCGCAGTACAGCGTAACCCCTTAACTATCAGCTTAACATAGCGAAAAAATAGTAAATTTGTCATGATATTTATCAGTATTTATACATTCCTAAGATAGTACATTTGGTCTGTTTTAAAAGCATACAATAATATATTAAACAAATACATATGGAGACACTTAATGAAGTGGAAACACAAACTGAGATGACAACAAAAAAAGTATATACTTTTGGTGACGGAAAAGCCGAAGGAAAAGCTGAAATGAAAAATTTACTTGGCGGAAAAGGTGCTAACCTTGCTGAGATGAATTTAATCGGAGTACCGGTACCTGCAGGGTTTACAATTACTACTGAGGTATGTACAGAGTACAACACCAAAGGAAAAGATGCAGTAGTTGCTGCAATGAAAGAAGAAGTAGAAGAAGCAGTACGTGCTACAGAAATAGCAATGAACGCAAAATTTGATTCTACAGACGGTTCTTTCCCTTTATTACTATCTGTTCGTTCAGGAGCTCGTGTATCTATGCCAGGTATGATGAATACTGTATTGAACTTAGGTATGAATGATGACACCGTAAAAATAATTGCTGAGTCCTCTGGAAATCCAGAATTCGCATACGATTCTTACCGTCGTTTTATTCAAATGTATGGTAATGTAGTAATGGGAGTTGAAGCAGAAGATGGTGAACACTGTCCTTTCGAGATTGTTTTAGACAAAATGAAAGCGGCAAAAGGATATGCTTCTGATAACGAAATGAACTTAGAAGACCTTAAAACAGTAATTGAAGAATTTAAAGTAGTAGTTCGCAAGGCTGCTGGTGAAGACTTCCCTACAAACCCATGGGATCAATTATGGGGATCTGTATGTGCTGTATTCGATTCTTGGAATACAGAAAGAGCTATCTTGTACCGTCGTATGGAAAACATTCCTGGAGAATGGGGAACTGCGGTTAACGTTCAAGCAATGGTATATGGTAACATGGGTGAGACTTCTGCAACTGGAGTTTGTTTCTCTCGTGACGCTGCCACTGGTGAAGACCAATTTAATGGTGAGTATTTAGTGAATGCACAAGGTGAAGACGTTGTTGCAGGTGTTCGTACTCCATTAGAAATTACTTTAATCGGATCTAAACGTTGGGCTGTAAGAGGTGGAACTTCTGAAGAAGTTCGTGCAAAAGACTTCCCTTCTTTAGAAGAGGTTATGCCTAAATTGTACGCAGAATTAGATGCTGTACAACAAAAATTAGAAGATCACTACGGTGACATGCAAGACATGGAGTTCACCATTCAAGATGGTAAACTTTGGATGCTACAAACTCGTAGTGGAAAACGTACTGGTGCTGCTATGGTAAAAATGGCTGTAGATATGTTAGCGCAAGGTATGATTGATGAAAAGACTGCCATCTTACGTCAAGAGCCAAATAAATTAGACGAATTATTACACCCTGTATTTGATTTAGCTGCTTTGGATGCTGCAAAAGAACTTTCTAAAGGTCTTCCTGCTTCTCCAGGTGCTGCCACTGGTCAAATCGTATTTTCTGCAGACGCTGCTGAAAAATGGGCTGCTGATGGTAAAAAAGTAATCTTAGTACGTCGTGAAACTTCTCCGGAAGATTTAAAAGGAATGTACGCTGCTGAAGGTATTTTAACAGAACGTGGAGGAATGACTTCTCACGCGGCTGTTGTTGCTCGTGGTATGGGAAAATGTTGTATTTCTTCTGCTGCTGGTATTGTTGTAGGTTCTAAATCTATGACCGTAAGCGGTGTTGAATATAAAGAAGGTGACTTTATCTCATTAAACGGTACTACTGGTATTGTATATGAAGGAAAAGTTGGAACCATTACTCCTACTTTAGATGGAGACTTTGGAAAATTAATGGACTTAGCTAAAAAGAACACACGTATGTATGTTCGTACAAATGCTGACTCTCCTGCAGATGCTAAAACAGCTGCTGAATTTGGAGCAGAAGGTATTGGACTTTGTCGTACTGAGCACATGTTCTTCGAAGGAGACCGTATCTGGGCTATTCGTGAAATGATCTTAGCAGATGATTTAGCTGGTCGTAAAGATGCATTGGCAAAATTATTACCTATCCAACGTGAAGATTTCTACGGAATCTTAAAAGCAATGGATGGATTTGGTGTTACGGTTCGTTTATTGGATCCACCACTTCATGAATTCACTCCAAACGATGAAGCTTCTCAAAAAGAAATGGCTGAGCGTTTAGGAATTGCATTTGATGTAGTAAAAGCAAAAGTTGATTCATTACATGAATTCAATCCAATGTTAGGACATAGAGGTTGTCGTTTAGGAAACACCTACCCAGAAATTACTGAAATGCAAGCGAGAGCAATTATCGAAGCTGCATGTGAATTGAAAGCTGAAGGATTTGATCCTAAACCAGAAATCATGGTACCATTAATCGGAACTATGGAAGAATTTGTAATGCAAGAAGCTATCATCCGTGAGGTTGCTGCTACTGTATTCGAAGAAAAAGGTATCAAAGTTGATTTCTTAGTTGGAACAATGATTGAAATCCCTCGTGCTTGTTTAACTGCAGAAAGTATTGCAAAACATGCTGAATTCTTCTCTTTCGGAACAAACGATTTAACCCAAATGGGATTCGGATATTCTAGAGATGATGCTGGTAAATTCTTACCTATCTATATTGAAAAAGGAATCTTAAAACACGATCCTTTCCAAGTATTAGATCAAGAAGGAATTGGTCAATTAGTTGAAATGGGATGTACTAGAGGTAAACTTGGTCGTCCTGATATCAAATTAGGAATCTGTGGTGAACACGGTGGTGATCCTACTTCTGTTGAATTCTGTCACAGAGTTGGTATGGACTACGTTTCTTGTTCTCCTTTCCGTGTGCCAATTGCACGTTTGGCTGCTGCACAAGCAAACTTAAGATAGTATTTTAATACTCAATATTTTTAAAAGTAGCGATGATCTAATCATCGCTACTTTTTTTTGTCTAATACTCTAGGAAAAGGATTCAAAAATCATTTAAAAAAAGCCTCCTTTTCTATTCTATAAAACAAAAAACAACCACCACTCAACACGGTTGAATATCTATTTTTAAACAGTAATACCAAATACATTTCCAAGTGACGGTTTAAAAATGGAATTATTTTTTGTTTTAGCTAGGCGATAAATCTAAGGATAGCCATAGTTATCGTTCTATTTTTCAACAACACTAAAACGTAAAACAAACTATTTATATCGGTCATTTCGGATTGTAGGTTGGTATAAGTTGGAAATGGATTTGGTATTATGTAACTTTACCCCATGATAAACGTGGTACTTTTAGGCGCTGGAAACGTAGCGTCACATTTAACAACAGTCTTTTTAAACACACAAGGAATCAACTTGATTCAAGTGTACAATAGAAGTATCAATAACATAACACATTTAGCTAAAAAAACAGCTATTACTAGCCAGACATCTCAGTTAAAAGATGCCGATATTTATATCATCGCCATTCCTGACAATTACATCACCGAACTAGAAGACCAACTATTTTTAAAAGATAAATTAGTGGTACACACCTCTGGTTCTGTGGATATAAAAGAATTAAAAAAAAATACGAATACAGGTGTATTTTACCCTTTACAATCTTTTTCGAAAAACAAAAAAGTTGATTTTTCTAGCATTCCTATTTGCATAGAAAGCAGCCATAAAACATCCCTCCTTTTACTCGAAAAATTAGCCTATTTAATAGCTAACAATGTCTATCACATTAATTCAGAGCAACGTAAAAAATTACATTTAGCAGCTGTATTTGTAAACAATTTTGTCAACCACATCTATCATATTGGAGACATGATTTGTACTCAAAACAACATTCCATTTGAGATATTACAACCACTAATTAAAGATACAGCTCAAAAAATAACAACGCTCTCCCCTTTAGAAGCACAAACAGGCCCTGCAAAAAGAAATGATACAAATACTATAAATAAACATGTAGCAATGTTAGCAACAGAAGAAGCTGAAATTTACGCATTGCTCACTAAAAATATATACAAAACACATGGATAAAAGTTATAAAGAAATAATGCCAAACATCACAACATTTATTTTTGATGTAGACGGCGTATTAACCGATGGAATAGTAACAATCACCACCACAGGTGAAATGATTAGAAATATGCACACCAAAGACGGATATGCTTTAAAAACAGCAGTAGACGCAGGATACAACGTATGTATTATTTCTGGAGGAACTAACGAAGGCGTTCGAAAACGCTTAGAAGGACTTGGGATTACACAGATTTATTTAGGTGCTCATCAAAAATTAGAACAATTTTATGAGTACTGTGACGGGCATGAAATAAACCCTGAAAATATTTTATACATGGGCGATGATATCCCAGATTACCCTGTGATGAAAAAAGTAGGATTGCCTTGCTGTCCACTTGATGCAGTTCAAGAAATACAAGAAATCTCATCTTATGTTTCTCAAAAAAATGGAGGAAAAGGATGCGTGAGAGATGTGATTGAACAAGTACTTAAAGTACAAGGAAAATGGAATGGAAAATTTGATGCGAAGTATGATTAGTGATCACGAACTAAATGCACAAAAAAGCATCACGTGTCAAGACCAAAACTAAAAAAAGTCCCGAATGTAACCTGTTACATTCGGGACTTTTTTTATATTCTTTTCTCTAATTCATTGTCCTTAATTCTTATCCTTCAATAAAGGCACGAATTTAAAATCACCAAACTCATGTTTTTCAAAAGTTGAAGTTCCAGTTCTAATAATCAAAGTCATTATTTGAGTAGTCTCTCCAACAGGAATCACCAACCTTCCTCCTATTTTTAATTGACTCATTAATGGTTTTGGAATAAACGGGGCACCAGCAGTCACAATAATCCCATCATAAGGAGCATACTCTTTCAATCCAACATATCCATCACCAAACCCCATATGTCGAGGTCTATATCTTAATTTAGACAATAAAATAGAGGTCTTTTTAAACAGTTCTTTTTGACGTTCTATAGTATATACTCTAGCTTTCAACTCCAATAAAACAGCTGTTTGGTAGCCAGAACCAGTTCCTATTTCAAGTATTTGATCTCCTTTTTTAATTTCAAGTAATTCACTTTGAAAAGCAACAGTATACGGTTGGGAAATGGTTTGTTCTGCACCAATAGGAAAGGCTTTATCTTGATACGCAAAATTCTCAAAACTAGAATCCATAAAATAATGACGGGGAATTTTACGAATGGCATCCAATACCAACGTATCGTTTACACCTTGTAATTTTATAATATCCACTAATTGATTCCTAAGCCCTTGATGTTTTAACGTATCTATCACTATATTTATTAAATTTGAAAGCTCAAAATTAAGGATAAATCAATAACAATCCCTATTTTTGTAATTATAAAAAAATAAACTTATTACTATGCTTAAAGTAGGTGTTTTAGGTGCTGGTCACCTTGGGAAAATTCATTTAAAATTATTAAAACAATCCGAAAAATACGAACTAGTAGGTTTTTTTGATCCAATACCCGAAAATGCTGCATCCGTAGCAAAAGAATTTGGTTATAAAACATTCGATTCCGTAAGCGAACTGATACAAGCCGTAGATGTTATAGACATTGTTACCCCAACCTTAAACCATTTTGAATGTGCTAAAGAAGCCATTGAAAACGGAAAACATATATTTGTAGAAAAACCAATTACAAAATCAGTTGCAGAAGCAGAAACCTTAATTGCTTTGGCGAAGAAACACAATGTAAAAGGCCAAGTAGGACATGTAGAGCGATTCAACCCTGCATTTAGTGCTGTGAAAGATTCCATTAAAAATCCGATGTTTATAGAATCACATCGTTTGGCAGAATTCAATCCTAGAGGAACAGATGTCCCCGTAGTTTTGGACTTAATGATTCACGATATTGATATTATTTTAAGTGTTGTAAAATCTAAAGTAAAAAACATTAGCGCTAGTGGCATCTCTGTAATTAGTGAGACTCCAGATATTGCCAATGCACGCATCGAATTTGAAAATGGCTGTGTGGCAAATTTAACTTCGAGTAGGATTTCTTTGAAGAACATGCGTAAAACACGTTTTTTTCAAAAAGATGCTTACATCGCAGTTGACTTTTTTGAAAAAGCAACAGAGGTGGTAAAAATGAAAGACGCACCCAAAATCCCAGGAGATTTTGATATGATATTACAAAATGCTGAAGGAATAAAAAAGCAAATTTATTTTGAAAACCCAACAGTAGAAGCAAATAATGCCATTTTAGATGAATTAAACACATTCGCAGATGCCATAGAAAACAACACCACTCCAATTGTAACTTTAGAACAAGGAACAGAAGCATTGAGAGTTGCTTACCAAATTATCGATAATTTTTAGTAATTAAAGATCATATTGAGTATTGAGCAAAAATCTAAATTAGGAAAAACCTTTTGTTTTTTTTAATTTAGATTTTTATTAACAATAGTTTCCCTCCTAAACACAGGAAACAACCATCCCCGTAAAAACGGGAACACACACGCTCAATACTATGAAAAACATTGCAGTAATAGGTGCAGGAACAATGGGCAACGGTATAGCCCATGTATTTGCACAAGCTAATTTTAATGTACATTTAATTGATATCTCTGACCAAGCCATTGCAAAAGGTGTACAAACTATAGAGAAAAACCTCAATAGGTTATTAGCCAAAGAACGGATTTCTGAATCTGAAAAAACAAGCACTCTTGCTAATATAGCAACATTTACTTCCCTAGAAAATGGTTTAAAAAACATGGATTTAGTAATTGAGGCTGCCACAGAAAACAGCGCGTTAAAACTTAAAATATTCAAGCAACTAGATGAAGTTTGTGACGAAAAAACAATCTTAGCTTCGAACACCTCCTCTATTTCCATTACTAAAATAGCCGCTGCTACCAAAAGACCAGAAAAAGTAATTGGAATGCACTTTATGAATCCCGTTCCTGTCATGAAATTGGTAGAGATTATTAGAGGTTACTCTACTTCAGACAAAGTCACTGAAACAATTATGAACCTATCAAAAAAACTTGGAAAAACACCTACAGAGGTAAATGATTATCCCGGTTTTGTAGCAAATAGGATTTTAATACCAATGATTAACGAATCTATAGAAACACTTTACACAGGTGTTGCTGGCGTATCTGAAATAGATACCGTTATGAAATTAGGAATGGCACATCCGATGGGTCCCTTACAATTGGCCGATTTTATTGGACTCGATGTCTGTCTCTCTATTTTGAACGAGCTGTTTGACGGCTTTAAAAATCCAAAATACGCACCATGTCCTTTATTAGTAAATATGGTAATGGCGGGGAAACTTGGCGTAAAATCTGGTGAAGGTTTTTATGACTATTCTCAAAGCAGAAAAGCTGAAACTGTTGCCAATCAATTTTCTTAACATTTTTAATTGATTAGATTAGCACGTCACACCTTATTGTAATACCAAATACATTTCCAAGTGACAGTTTAGAAATGGAATTATTTTTTGTTTTAGCTAGACAAAAAATGGATGGATAGCATTGCTATCTTTCTATTTTTCAACAACGCCAGCACGTAAAACAACTTATTTATATCCGTCATTTTGGATTTTAATTAGCATAACTGGTATAACCTCCGTGAGGTGAACCTACAATATACATTTCTTGTAATGAACAAATTAAGCACAAAAAAAAAGCTGTATCGAATTCGATACAGCTTTTTAAATTATAAGGGATTAGAAAACTAGTTGTTTCCTTCTTCCATTTTCTTTTTAAGGGCCGCAAGACCAGAGATATCTCCAAGTGTAGTTTTTTCTGCACTTTCAGCTTTCTTTTGTGCTGCTTTGATATTTCTTTCTTCCTGAGCTTTAAATAATGAAGTGTGAGAAGCAACGATTCTTCTAAATTCTTTATTGAATTCGATAATCTTTACATCTACAGTTTCACCTTTTGTTAATTTAGAACCATCTTCCTTTTCAGTAAAACGACCTGGTACAAAAGCTTCAACTTCATCATTAAAAGTTACAACCGCTCCTTTATCAGACTTCTCTTTAACTACACAAGAGTGTACAGAGTCGATTGAATAAGTAGCTTCGTGACCATCCCAAGGATTTTCAGTTGTTTGTTTGTGACCTAAGTTTAATTTACGTCCTTCAACATCCAATTCTAATACTTGTACTTCTAATTTATCACCTACGGCAACAAAATCAGATGGGTGTTTGATTTTCTTAGTCCAAGATAAGTCAGAAATGTAAACCAATCCGTCAATACCTTCTTCTAATTCAACAAATACTCCAAAGTTAGTATAGTTACGAACAGTACCTGTGTGAGTTGATCCCACTGGGTATTTAGACGTAATATCTGCCCATGGATCTGGGTGTAATTGTTTGATACCTAAAGACATTTTGCGTTCTTCACGATCTAAAGTTAAGATTTGAGCTTCAATCTCATCTCCAACTTTTACGAAATCTTGAGCAGAACGTAAATGAGTAGACCAAGACATTTCAGAAACGTGAATCAATCCTTCAACACCTTTTTCAACTTCGATAAATGCACCGTAATCAGCGATTACAACAACTTTACCTTTTACATTGTCTCCAATAGCCAACTCAGTACTTAGAGCTTCCCATGGATGCGCATGTAATTGTTTTAATCCTAATTGAATTCTTGTTTTCTCATCATCGAAATCAAGGATTACAACATTTAATTTTTGATCTAATTCAACCACTTCACTTGGGTGATTAATACGAGACCATGATAAATCTGTAATGTGAACTAATCCATCAACACCACCTAAATCAACAAATACACCGTAAGAAGTAATGTTCTTCACAATACCTTCTAATACTTGTCCTTTTTCTAATTTACCAATAATTTCACGTTTTTGGATTTCGATATCAGCTTCAATAAGAGCTTTATGTGATACAACAACGTTTTTAAATTCGTGGTTTACTTTTACAACCTTGAATTCCATTGTTTTCTCTACATACTGATCGTAATCTCTAATAGGTTTCACGTCAATTTGAGAACCTGGTAAGAATGCTTCAATACCAAATACGTCAACGATCATACCACCACGAGTTCTACATTTAACGAAACCGTTTACTACTTCACCAGTTTCTGATGCAGAAATTACGCGATCCCATGCTTTGATTACACGTGCTTTTTTGTGAGACAATACTAATTGTCCAGTGCTATCTTCACGTTTATCAACCAATACCTCTACTACATCACCAACAGCTAATCCTGGGTTGTAACGGAATTCGTTTAATGAAATAACACCTTCTGATTTTGAGTTGATATCAATGATAGCTTCACGATCAGACATTCTGATTACTGTTCCATCAATTACTTCACGCTCATTTACAAGCCCTAAAGTACCTTCTAAAGCTTTTTCAAATGCATCTAATTTGTCTTGATCAACTGCCTCAATACCTTCTTCGTATTTGTGCCAGTCAAATGTACCCAAATCTGGATTTGCATTCTCAATTACTTTTTTAGTAATTTCTTTTGTTTCAGTAACTTCTTTTGTTACTTCGGTTGCTTGTACCTCTGGAGCTACTTGCTCCTCAGTTTTTTTTGTTTCTTCAGACATCTTGCTGAGTTACTATTTGTATCCTACCTTGTATTAAGTTATTAGACGGAAACGATGGTAAGAGTTGTTTATATAAAAAATATGTAATCCCTTTTTATAACTTTTATCCGTAAAAAGGTCTGCAAATTTACGATATTATTTTTAATCTAACAAATTGGTTATAGAGGTATTAGAATTTATTATGGAGAACTTAGTATTGCGTTCTCTATAGACAAGAAAACATAGGACATCAGAAACCTTCATATACGTTATAAGCTCAAAGTCTCCTATTCTATTTGCTCTTTGACAGGAATTGGTTGGCAAAAATTGAATGTAAGAAAACAGGCTCATTTTAAATCAGTTCCATTCACATTCACCTCCTTACAACTAACTATCCAACCAACTCTTAAAATCACGAACACGTTCCCTACTTACAATAATACTTTCTTCTGAATAGGAATTTAATTTTAATTGCAAACGACTGTTTGTATAGGATATAATATCATGTATATAATTAATATTCACAAAATAGGTCCTGTTCACACGGTAAAACAATTTGGGGTTCAACAAATCCGTCAGTTGCTCCAGAGACATGTCTAGCAAATAACTCCGTTTATCATTGGTATACATATAAGTACTCTTGTTTTCGGAATAAAAACATTCAATACTTTGCACAGGAATCAATTTAATACGCTGTCCTATTTTTACAGAGAATCGTGTTTTATAAGACGCAATGGCAGGCTGTAATAACGCTTTTAATTCGTTGATCTGCACCGATGCGTGTTGCTTTTGTAGCGTTGTATATTTTTGAATAGCCATTGCTAGCTCTTGATCATCAATAGGTTTTAATAAATAGTCAATACTATTTAACTTAAACGCTTTTAAGGCATACTCATCATAAGCGGTGGTAAAAATAATGGCGCTCTGGATATCAACTTCTTCAAAAATTTCGAAAGACAAACCATCCGACAATTGAATATCTAAAAATATAATATCGGGGTGCACATTTGCATCAAACCAATCAATGGCTGTTTCTACAGAATGTAACATGGTAATCACATTTATTTCTAGCTTCGTAAGCATCCGTTCTAAACGTCTTGCAGCTGGTTTTTCGTCTTCTACTATTACTACATTCATTTTAAATGATCGGTTTGTTTATTATTTAATTTGTTTTTATCCAGTCCTTATACCAATTACAATCCTATCTATTATACCAATTACAATCCAAAATGACCGATATAAATAGTTTATTTTGCGTGCTAGCGTTGTTAAAAACAGAAAATAATTCCATTTCTAAACCTTCATTTGGAAATGTATTTGGTATTACTCCCAATATTCCGTTTTATCTCGATTCATAATTTCTTTTATTTTATGATCCTCCCACTGTTTCCCCAAAATAACATCCATTCCAAAAACTCCAAACCCATGAAAAAACACACCTATTCCCCAGAAAAACCATGTCCCATAAGAACCCAATTCCCAAAGAAAGCTAAAACCTCCATCTGACACAAATTTTGATATAAATATAAAAATATTTACGCCAAGATAGATCAAAAAATGAATGTAAAAACCTTTGATCTCTTTCACTTTCTTTTTTGCTCGTATATATTTTTCTTCCTCTGTAAATTCTATTTTCTCCATAATTTTACTTTTTAATGATTTGACTTTTTCATGTACTCCTTAATTTTTTTATCTTCCCATTCTTTTCCATTTAGAAGTATCGTATAAAGGCATCTTCCCTAAAAAACGGCACCAGTCCCCTATAGTATCTCATCGAGAAAACAACTCCATAAAAACCTTGAAACACATTCAAATATACTAGGAATCAACAATCTCAACCCAAGGGCACGAGCTATACTTCCGAAAGACTGTTTTTATATTTCGGGGCTAGAGCTCGTGGAATTAACCCCACAATAAGGAATTACACAACTACAAATAATACAATGCGCATAAAACTCATTTAAATCACCCTTCTTATCCCCCTTAAAAACACTCCTCTTCTATTATTCCCACATTTGGGCATCTTCTTTGTCCATAAATTCTTTGATCTTTTTTTCTTCCCAATCTCCACCAAATAATGGATGGTAACTAAAAGCTTTAAATCCTTGAAAGATCAATCCTATCCCCCATCCTATCCCCGCAAACCAAAACCACTGAAAGGTATGAGGTGTATATCTATAATAAATAAACACCAAAAACGGAATAACTAAAACATATGCGAATAAACTACTATAAAAGCCTTTGATTTTATTGACCCGCTCCACTGCTTTTAAATATCTTTGATTGTTTGATTCAATAATTTTAACTTTTTTTGATTTTTTGGTCAGTAATGGTAAGCTCACAATAAACTGAGCATTACTTTTTGAAATTGTCACCTTCTTTTGTGTAATCAACTTATAACGATCTATAATATTTTTAAGTCCCACTTTTGTTCCTTTTTCTAAACTTGCTTTTGGATTGTAATTATTACTCACAACCAAATAGCCATTGTGCTCCACAATTTCAATACTTAGTGGTGTATGTTCCGATACACTATTGTGTTTTACTGCATTTTCTAATAACAATTGCAACGAAAGTGGTAAGATCTTTAAAGCTGGATTGCTCACTTTTTCTGGAACAGCATAGATTACAGCATCCTCAAACCGCATTTTCAACAAGTCCATATATACTCTGGCAAAATCCAATTCTTCTTCCAAGGGCACCAAATCCTTGTTTTTTTGCTCCAACACATACCTATAAACTTTAGATAATTTGGTTGTGAATTTTTCTGCCTGTTCAGGGTTTTCTCCTATTAAAGCCGTTAATACATTTAAACTATTGAATAAAAAATGTGGATCTATCTGACTTTTTAAAGATTCGTATTTAGCAGTTTCTGTTTTAGCTACTATTTGATGTTCTTTTACTTTTTTCTCGTTTAACTCTTTATAAAAATAGATTAAATGAAAAACTAAAAGAATCAACACAGAAATAATCAACCCAAAAACATAAGAAGCAGGATGCTGTTTATTTATAAATTTTTCTACAGTGTTTCCAAAAATTAATACTGAAGTCACAAAATTAAGTAGCCCTAAACAAATCAAAGTAAGGACTATCGAATACACAAAATTTAGAATCAAATTTTTCTTAGGAGCTTCTTCCCATGAACTCTTCTTTTTCAAATAAGCAAACAATGCCATATTAGAAAAACCAATTACAAACGAATACATTTGATAAATAAAAAACAATTTTAATAGTTTCTCTAAGTTTTCAAAAACATCTCCAAACATAAGTGTAGACAAAATCTGAATCCCTATTCCTATAAAAAAGCAAAGTAAAATTTTCTTAAACCATGAATTCATAAAAATTTATTTTAATTTTAGTTGATGCAAGTTATAGTAAATCACCTACAATACTATCATCTATTTAAAACCTTCTGTTTTGTTCTAAATCTATGCTAGAAAGTTCAAACTTTAAAAACTTGTAGGATTGAGCCTAGATACATTATGCTGGATATCTATAAATTATAGAATAATAATGATAATGATCCATGTAATCATAATTGGTGTTTATTACTGGTGCAAACATAGAGCTCGTTAAGCCTATTTTAAATATAAAGCTACCGAATTGTCAATTTTAAATGATGAACTGTACGTCCATTAACCCCTAAGCCAATTGGTGTAAGTTTCTCTTAAATAATGGAATCGAAACCAGTAACATCACTCCTCCAATCCCTAACAAAACAAGCATTCGGGGAAGAATTTCTATAAAAGACAAATCTCTCCAAAAGATATCATAAAAACCTTGAATCGCCCAATAATTTAAACTTACCACCGCTATTTTCTGCATAAATACAGGCATTATAAATAATGGAATCATACTTCCTCCCAAAGCAGACATCGTCATAATAATTAGGGTAGAAATACCATTTAACTGCTGTCTAGTTTTTACGATGGATGCTAAAAAAACACCAAAACTAGAAACTGCGAATGCCGTACAAAATAGCATTGCCAATAGAGAAGTCACCGATTTAAAAATATGTAAATCAAAAGCAATCCATGCAAACAAAAACATTACAAAAAGCTGAAAAACAGACACACATACCGACATTAATAATTTACCGAACAACAAATCCAGGGGTTTTATAGGCGCTACAATTAAACGCTTAAAGGTGCCATTTTCTTTTTCGTCTAACAAGCCTCCCCCTATTGCCACAATACTAAAAAGCAACATCATAATGGCTGTACCTACCACGGCTTGTATCAATCCTAAGCGATCCTTATCTTCTACATTTTTACGTATCGAAATCAGTTTCAATTCTGATGACAGAAAAGTTTCGCTCACCTCCTTTTTTATCTTTTCTTTTAATTTAACAGGCTTTCCTACAAGTTTTTCTTCAAAAAAACCAATCATTTTACGCTGCATTATATGCTGTTGTAAAATCCCCTCTAAAAAACCAATTTGTATCATTTTTGAAGCATCTATATACAATTTGTAGTTCCACCCCTTCTTTCCTTTTACAGAAACACTATCCAAACGCACTACTAATTGAGCTACATAACTTCCTTTCCTAACCAAACGCTGTCCTTCTTGCAGCGGTTTCTCTATCAATATTAAGTGAGAAACCGTCCTTAAACCATCTAAGAAATTAGTGATTTCAATGCTACTATTCTCGGAAGTAACAATCAATTTAATAGGCGCCATTTTAGCGTTTGACTTTCCTATTCCTCCAAATGCAAATGCAAATAAAGTAATGAGTATAATTGGTAATAAAAAAGTAAGTAACACCCCTTTTTTATCCTTTAAAAATAATTTAATATCCTTGGCTGCTATAATTCGTATCATCTTTAGTCTCTTAAGTTAGTACCTGTTAATTCCATAAATAATTGTTCCAGATTTGGCTGTAAAAATTCGATATTTAAAATTTTAAGCCCTGCTATATTCAATAGATGTAATACATTTGTGAGCGCTTCATCTTTAGAACAATGAAGCAACAATGTTCCATCTTTCAATTCGTATTTAACAGGTAATTCTACATTAAAATCAACCAGTAATTCTTGAAACGAAATAATAATTCCCCCTGTATTTGAAGTTGTCTTTAACAATTCATCTAAGGTACCCTGTACTAAGATTTTCCCTTTATCAATAATAGCAATCTGAGAACATAACCGCTCTACTTCTTCCATATAATGGGTAGAATATACTATGGTAGTGCCGCTTTCTTTCAACTTTTCAATAATTTCAAATATTCGAATTCTACTTTGTGGATCAATCCCTACGGTTGGTTCATCCATTAAAACCACCGCAGGTTTATGTAACAACGCAACAGCAATATTTACACGTCGTTTCATCCCTCCTGAATAGGTTTTTACTAAATCATTTTTACGAGATTCCAAACCTACCAACACCAATAATTCGGTGATACGTTCCTCCAGTAACCTACCTTTTAACTTATATAAACTTCCAAAAAACCGTAAATTTTCAACCGCAGAAAAGGCTTCGTATAAAGCAATTTCTTGAGGAACAAATCCCAAGTTTTGTTGTGTATGTAATTTGTTTTTTAAAATATCTTTTTCATTTAAAAACACCTTACCTGAAGAAGCCTGCAAAAAACCACTTAACAAATGCATAAGGGAAGATTTCCCTGCTCCATTAGGTCCTAACAACCCAAAAACTGCTCCTTTAGGAATTGTCATATTCAACCCTTTAAATACTTGATGCGTGCCGTAACACATGGAAACATCTTGAAATTGTATCATTTTTCTCGAATTTTAGTTCCACAAATATCCTTAAGTAATTCCCTGAGTACAATTAATCAATACCGAGTTGTAGTTTTGAATTGTTGAACTGTAAAAAAAAGCACAACAAGATTCCCAAACAGTATCAAACGTCTATAAAACACTTCAAGAATACGGGGGTTTACTGAAAAATAATACTTGTTTCCTTCAAAAATCCCCCTTTAGAAACACGGAGACTTCTATAAAAAAAGTAATAAAACACCTAGAGATGACTTCCTAGATAAGGATCAAACCTTTTTTAAACAAAAAAACTTGATTTAAAGTTCCTTTTCACTAAAAAAAGAACCTTAAATCAAGCAGGTAAAAAACTAGCTAGAATGGAATTAATTATTCACACTTACTAACTGCTTTACAAAATTCGATCAAACTTTCTTTCGTACTTGAAAATTCGCTATTTTCTATGCGCGTTAATACACTTGGACATGCTGCGGAGAATTTAATCAAAGCTTTATTAAATCCGAATGCAAAATCAGCAGACATTAAAGAAGTCCCCAATTGGTTTTTAGGAAGTTTTAATACAAGTTCTTTATTTTGGAATTCATACAAGGATATTTTAGAAGAACTGAATAATTCTTTTACCAATTTTAAACCTCCTTTACTTGTGGCGGCATCTTTAAACTTAATGGCTTTAAATGTTCCAACACTAGGAATAGCCAATGTTTTACACTCCTCTGATTTGTAATATTTAGGTTTGTTATTCACAAATAATTCAATCCCATAGCCAATTAAAGCTTCGTCAAAATTTCTAGCGACAGCTTTAATAGTATCTTGAGATTGTGTAATTAAATACACCAATTCTTTTGATGATTTTTTTGATTTATCACTCTGACCAACAGAATTGTTATCAGACACACCACCCAAATCTTCGGTTACAATCTCCATGTGACGAGACGAAGTTTTGTTTGTTACTAATTTTTTATCTAAAGCATTCGCAATTCTTAAAAAATACTTCCCATCACTTTTGTCATAATTATTTTCGATCAATTTGGTAGCGTATTCTTTACATTTATGAACATTGTCTAAATAATAATATAGTTGTGCTATATTATAATAACTGGCATATCTTATTTTTCTAGCTTTTCGTTTTTTTCCTTCATATCGTTGGGTAACACCTATAAAATAATCAATACTTGCTTGGACATCTTTTGCAATTTTATCAGTAGGCTCATTATACCTCATCGTTGCAAATAGCCCCTTTAACGTTTCAAAGGCTTCATGATGTTTTTGATATTCGGGGTGTTTTTTAGATCCCAAAATCCAAAAGTGAGCAGATTTTGTTCTAAATATAGTGTAGCCATAAAGCCTATTAAGATGGGAGTTTATTTTTGACCTTATGGCATTTCTATGTGCATTTTGATACTTAGATTTTAATTCAAATCTATTATTATTATAATAGCCTTGTGCTTTCTTATAAGATCTAAAGCTATTACTTACCCATGATTTACTTTCTCTAAAAGAATTATTCCAAGATTTGGAGCTTAAGTTATCAACGGTATACAAAATGGCTTTAGACGTATACCTGGCACTTGCTGTATATGTATATGATACAGAAAGAACCTTTCCTGACTTGTCTTTCTTCTCATATTTATGCGTATTAATTTCAACATTACTCACGGTTGTTCCTCCAAAATTAAAATTAACAACAATTGAAGCGTTTGAATCAACTTTAGAAAACCCTTGAATCACAACCCCTTGATTATCGGTACTGTAAGTTCTAAGTTCGTTATCAATAATAGGTAATGTAGGAAGATTAACATACGTAGCACTAAAATATTCGCGGTCTAAGTCCGTGCTTTGGCAATACGCCAATTGACACATTAACAATGTTAAAACAGAAATAAATATTTTTTTCATAATTAAAAAAGGGGGTTAGTTTGTAAGCGTACGGAGAACTACATCTTGTAAGAAGTTAAAAATAATCTAATTTTTGCATCTAAACAAAAACGAAAATATAAATGTTAGGATTAGGTACAGAACACACGTATTATTATCACTTATCTGCAGTTGATATGCGAAAAGGATTTAATGGATTAAGTGGATTAGTTAGTGAGCACATGGAACAAGAGCGAGATAGAAATAGTGTTTATGCATTTATCAATAAGCAAAAAAATAAACTAAAACTTCTTCATTGGCGACCTGGAGGATTTGTACTGTATTATAAACGATTGGAACGAGGTATTTTTGAGCTTCCAAAATACGACATTGAAGATGGATTAGTAGTTTTGAGTTATACCCAAATGGTTATGGTTTTAGACGGAATTAGTATTATAAATACTCAGAAAAACGAACGTTATTTAGAGGCTAAATAATTCAATAAAACTGTAGGTTTTACCTGCTATTTAGTCTTGTTTTTTGTATATTTATAGTGTGGAAAACAATACAATAGACATACAAAAAGAGCTGGTAATTTTAAAGATTGAACTTGAAAAAACAGCTCAAGAACTAGCTGAAATTAAGCAGCAATACGAGCAGCTTAAAAGAATGGTTTTCGGGTCTAAAAGCGAACGTTTTATCCCTGTTGACACAAATCAATTGTCGCTTTTCGGAAAAATAATAGCTGAGAAAGAAGAGGCATACAAAAAACATATTGTAATCTACGAAAGAAAACAAAAGAAGAAAGGAAAGAAAAAACCTGTTCGCTCTTCTATACCTGCGCATTTTCCGCGAGTAGAAGAGATTATAGAGCCTAAGCACATAGAAGAAGGAGCTGTAAAAATAGGAGAAGAAGTTACAGAACTTTTAGAAATAACGCCTCTTTCCGTTTTTGTAAGACGAATTGTAAGACCTAAATATGCACTTCCGGAAGAAAAAGGCGTTGTTATAGCAGAATTACCAAGCTTACCGATACCTAAAGGAAATGCATCAGCAAGTTTATTGGCCTTTATACTTATTTCAAAATTTGTAGACCATTTACCACTTTACAGATTAATTCAAATTTTTAAACGACAAGATTTAAAAGTAAGTAAATCAACAATTGGAGGATGGGTATCTAAAAGTTCGGAGCTTATCGCTCCTTTATACGATACATTTAAGGCTCAGTTTTTAGAAAATGCCAATTATATTCAAGCAGACGAATCTCCTATAAAGGTTTTAGATAAAGACAAGAAAAAATCAACACACAGAGGGTATATGTGGGTGTATCGAAATCCTGTTAAAAATTTAGTTCTTTTTGAATACAATAAAGGGAGAGGAAAAGTTGTTCCAGAAGAGTTTTTTAAAGATTTCAATGGGACACTACAGTCCGATGGGTATGCTGCATACCAAAACTTAACAACAAAAGGAGAAATTACTCTTTTAGGTTGCATGGCTCATGCTAGGCGGTATTTTGAGAAGGCGCTGGATAATGATCCTAAAAGAGCGGATGTTGTTTTGTTGGAAATTCAAAAGCTATACAAGATAGAACGTAAAATAAAAGAACAAGAATTAACTATTGAGCAAACTAAAGCATATAGAGAAAAACATGCATCACCTGTTTTAGACGGAATAGAAATTTATCTTACAAAAGAGCGAAAAAACGTACTGCCTAAAAGTGCCATAGGAAAAGCAATTGCTTATACTCTTAAAATATGGCAAAACCTAAAACTATACATCGATGATGGCAGGTTTGAAATAGACAACAATAATATAGAAAATGCCATAAGACCTTTAGCTATTGGCAGAAAAAATTATCTCTTTGCTGGCAGTCATGAGTCCGCACAAAACATAGCTCTATTTTATAGCTTTTTTGCTACTTGCAAAAAGAATAACGTAAACCCACATACGTGGCTATGTGATGTCCTTAATAGATTACCAGAACATAAGGCTAATAAACTTTCGGAGTTACTGCCTCAAAATTGGAAGCCTGTTGATAAATAATCAAGGGTGTACTTTACCGTACGCTTACGTTAGTTTAAAACATTGAAATTAACAATTTCCATTGAAAAACTATTAAAAAAAAGAAAAAAAAACACCTTTTTTATTCCCTTCGCTTTCTATCGACTATAACATCAATAAATAACAGATGTAAACCGTGTCTATTTCGTTCTTTCGTTCTTAAAAAACAGAAACATAACTAAGCCATTCTTCCATTTTTTTGTCTTGAAACTCGTATTTATCAACAGCCATTTGAAAATTAATTCGGTATATCTGGAGGCAGATACAGGTAAAGTAGTTTTCTAAATATATTTAGAAAAGCAGTAAAAAAAATCAAATGTTAGCCAGTACTCAACAACACATAGCATAAAGTACTCATCATACTTAATTATATCATTAACCAGATAGACATGCGCGATGCACAAAACATGTTAGATCGTGCCTCTGCATAGACAATAGAGGTTTCTAATAAGAGCATAAAATATAGAATCTCTTGAAAATTTGTTATGAATTAGTTTTTCTACCTTTGGAGAGAAAAACTGGAGGGTCTATATTTGTTGTGACGGCTCTATATTGTATCAACAAAACAATTAATAATCAAAAGCTAAAACTGCATACGTTTTTACATACGATACGTAAAGCTAGCAAGAGGAGAGCCCCGTAAAATGGTTGAGAATTCGGTCAACTTTGGGTTCTTTTCTGCCTGAGACGGACGCTGGTTCTTGCCGAAATTTAGAATTAATTTCTAATCTGGTTTTTATGAAGGTTAATATGGATACTACTTGCTGGTGTTTAATTGGACGAGAAGTTTATCCTGAGCGGAGTCGAACGGAGAACAGTTCCCGCTACTAAGTGGTAAAAAGAGAATCTAATTTGAGTTTTTTTTGTTTGTTAGATTCTTTTATGGAAGATGACTTTGTAAGCTACGTTTTGTATTCTGAAAAATTTGATGAGACTTACTTCAAATCTTATTAGAGAAAGTTGTAATTAATCAATGATTATTAGATAACGGAACGGTTCTGTCTCGTCTGTTAAAAAACAGGACTGACTTAAGACAATAATTAGGAGTCATAAAGACTGTCATTAACTGAATATTTTTGAGTGTCAGTAAATTCATGTAAATATTTACAGATGTGACAGAACCAGTTTAGTTACTGTTACTCTTTTTTAGATTTTTTTAATCTCTTTGCTGCTTTTTTTTCTTTTGGAGTTTTAGCCGCTTCTTTTTTTACGTTTTTCTTAGAGTCTTTACTTTTTGCCATGATATTATCTATTAGTTTTTTTGTTTTTAATTTATTTTAATTGCTGAAAATATTTTTAGTCAAACTTTTAATTTCGCAATAGTACTTAACATCGTACAGATTTGGTTGTTGTTTTTTTTGATATTAAATCCAACAACGGCTCTGTCGCATCGGCTAAAGATAAAATAAAAGTTTAGTTTAATCCTGTTTTAAGCGATTAATGATCTTTTTGTTGATTTTTAGGGGGCAACGTTCCAACTCCTTTACACGTTCTAAAAGAACTTGAACAGTAGTTAATAACTCTAAATATATGACTTGTTTTGGTAGCATAAAAACACCTCTCACACCACTCCAGAATCAAGTTCGGGGTAGGCAAAATCATACGAGAGCTTCACTCGTATAAAAACACTTCTAAATTTCATATACCTATACGACGGTTCAAAAAATTAAAGTTTATGTATTATTACAGGTTTCTATCAAGGGTAAAACAAATTATTTATATCGGTAATTTTGGATTGTAATTGGTTCTAAATAGCACTAATCAGAAAGAAATTAAGGAAATAAGACTAAACCACCATCAATCTTATATAGGTGTTTATGTGTGCTACTAGAGTTTCCATAATTTGTTGTTGTTAGTTCTGTCATATAGGATTCTTTAAGTTCTCCATCAACAAAAATTTCCATTTTATACTCAAAATTACTAACCGATCCCGTTGGATATGACACCTTTAATAATAACGCTAAAAGTGCTCCCCTCTTACCAGAAGTAATAGTATGCTTACGTACTCCTTTTTCTATTTGTGACACTCTAATATATCCCTCTTTAACAACCTCTCCTGTATTTTCATAGGTTATCTTATAGTCTGTATTTTCCGTTTGTGTTGTGGTAGTTTTTCCAATAAAACCAATATTCCAATTCTTATAATCTCCCATTAAAGTTAGTTCAAAAGATATTTCTCCTAGTCCTTCAATTTTTTCTTCAACGTTATCATCCTCGTCTTTAGAACAGGATACAAAACTAAGTGTCGTAATTAATAGAAATAATACATATTTAAGTGAGGGTTTCATAAAGGCTTTTTTAAAATGATTTAGGTTTGTTTTAAACTTAGGTTCCAAATACTAACGCCAAAACGGCTATTATGGTCGAACCATGCCACTGATTATGGTCAAACAGTGCCACTCTAAAAGATATGCAATTATAAGAAAAATATTCTTAATTTCAGTTTTATGTTTTTAAAGATTCACCTTGAAGGATTCTTCTGTGAGGTGAGTTTACGATGCTGCCCCAAATAGCAGCTGTAATAGCTCCTCTCCGATATGATCGTACCGTCTAGAAACAGGTATTTATGATGCAAGATGTATTGCTGTGTCGTACGCCATTACTACTTCCCTAGCATGGTTACCAAAAGCCCGTAATCCGAAGTCGTCCAGTATTAATAAGTCTATTTTTATGAGTTTATTAAGTTCTTTAAAACAGATTCCATCGACCTTTGCTAGCTTTCGTTTTTTAAATAAACGTGCTGTGTATAATCACCTTAAAACAAAAAGGATTTATCCATGTTGTTTTTTAGGCAATAATTTAGTTGAACTTGATCTTTTAAAGTGGCACAAATTGACCATAATCACTGGTGATAACCGATCGTAATCGGTGGCACAAATAGAGCCGTGATAGCTACCTACGTAATTTTAATTGCTAGGTGTAAGATTAAAATCGGTATCCTATTCTCAAATGTAAATTCGCAGTTACTTCACTTTCATTTTCAAGAAATCCAGCTTGTTTAGCAAAAGTGTATCTATATCCAATACCGATTCCAGTTTCATAGGTGAAATGTGTTCCTATATTTCGTCTAATTCCCCAAGTTGGTATTATTGATATGTCGCTAATTATGCTAACATTATCAGTGTTTGAAATAACAAACCAATCTGGATGATAACTTGTTTTTATTGAAATAAAATTCCCGCTATTTCCATCAATTCTACGTGATTTCTTTACTCTTTT
Organism: Flavobacteriaceae bacterium; assembly: GCA_965224465.1. GTDB lineage: Bacteria > Bacteroidota > Bacteroidia > Flavobacteriales > Flavobacteriaceae. Next base: position 1,015,342 of record OZ245049.1, read on the forward strand.
ATTTAGGTTATAATAAAGTCTTGGTTCAAGCGTAATTACAGGTGTCATTAAAAACCCTGTTCCATCATAAAAATTACCTCCCCAAATTCCGCTATCAAGTCCAATTTCAGACCGCAATGCAATTGAATTTGATAACTTTGTTTCATTATGTGCCCAGATCCCTAAAAAACCAATTTGTATTCCATAAGTTGATTGTGCTACACTTGCGTTTTGTGATTTTGCAATTAAAGTAAGTCCGCAGAAAATCAAGGTCAGTATAATTCTTTTCATTTAGTTTTTTTAGGATTAAAATATTGCTGAAATTCATCAAGAATTATGCCGATTTGTAAATATTACACAACGTCTAGATATCGAAGAGGTTAAGGGAATCCCCCCCTAAAACTTCAAAGAACCGTGCTTGACAGTCTCCCGTCACACGGCTCTTGTTATACAAAACTTTCACTAACTATAGATAAATCCAAATTGCCAATAACAAAACAAATATCGATATTGTTCTTGTACTCGTTGCAACCATTTACTTGCTCGATATATACTGTTTTTATAACGTTCATACCTTTTTCTGCCCCATCTTATTAATCGCAGATTTAGTAGTTGGAGTACTTTGTGCAGCATTGAAAGACTAAACCTTCCATAGTAATTTATCCAAGCTCGTCTCATAGAATTCAACCGTTGAGCTATTCCTACGATGCTTTTATAGGACATCTTTTCTGCTTTTAGCGCTCCTAATTTATCAGCGATCACCTTAGGTGAACGTATACTTATACATATTTTAATTTTTAAATACCGTCTTAAGCTTATCGGAGTTAAACATTGATGCAGGAGAAATCACCAATTCATCTTTCGGAATATTATCTCCGTATCTTTCCGTAAGTTTTTGTTTGACGGCATTATCAGTCAGGTTAAAATCAGCTAACTTTTCAAGTTCTCCAATTTCAATTCCAACCGCCTCTTTGTAAATTTTCCAAACCAATTCTGAACAATAAATCCTTGAATCAGACCATTCAAAATACAAATCATAATCCTTTCCAGCATACTTTTCTCCAATCTGTTTCATTTTTACTAAAGTCTCGGGTGTCAATAATTTATCTGATTTTTTAATCCGCTTAACAACATAATGTCCGTTTTCTCCTCTTTTAATCCACTCGCTTAAAGGTGTTAATTTCACAGGCTGGACAGCTTCATAAACAAAAAAATCAGTCCCTTGCTTATAAATTATCCCCATATGACTATATTTTGAACCCGTTGCAATCTGAATCGCTTTACTTTGTCTAGAAGTCGAAGTCTGAAAAATAACATCTCCGTTTTGAAACCCTGTAGTGTCGGTTTTCGATTGACAAGAAATCACAAAAATCAAGCCTAATATTATGTATAGTAATTTACTCATGGTAAAGAATCGGATATGGTTAGTACAGGCTTTCGAAGGACTAAACTTTCGATCTTGCACTTAGTAAAATTTTTATTTTTTTTTAATAGACACGCAAAATTGAAAACTTTACGGACTCTGTTAAATGCACTTCATTTTTGGTTAAGCACTAAAGCCCGTATTAACTATTAGCAATTGTTGCTCTCTGTTAATACTGGGCGCTACGCACCGTACGAACACTTAATTATTTCTGCTGGATTTTATTTTCTGAAATCAACTAGTTTCGGATTTAAAAGCATCATTATTCTTTAGCGTATAAGTCTATTTTGTATTTGAGGTGTCCACTTTTATCATACTTATATAACCAAATCCCAGATGTTCCATCCTTTTCATTAACCATATCGTATTTGATTTTTAACCCTTTTTTATTATAGGTAGTTTTGTAGGAGTAAACAAGTTTTTTCTTCTTAATTTTTTGGTGTAACACTTCTTGCCCTTGGTTGTTATACCTGTATTTATTTATTACTTTTTCATTTTTCTCATAAACATTTTCCTCAATATCTAACAATCCCCTTTTGTAATTTTTAGTGCTTTGATTCCTTCTTGATTTATAAGTACATTTTAATATTTGCGTATTTAAATATTCATAGTTAGTTTCAACAGTATCTCTATATCTTTTATCAATTGATAGTTTCTTTATAATATTTCCACTTTTATTATAAAAATAATTAGTTACGAGAAATTTTCTTGTACGTTTTTTCCCTTTATAGGTTCTCTTTGTAACCTCTGACCGTTTTATGATTTTACCTGAGGTATTTCTACTTGTACGAAAAAAAGTACTATCTACCTGATTATCCCCTATGGTTTGTATAGTGATTTTAACACTGTCAGAGGGATATAAATAGCTATACTCTATCAATTGTGGATGTTTGTAAGAAGGGATTTCAGAATATTGGTATTGAGAAATAAGAGTATCATTGCTCTGATAATAATATCCTGATTCATATTCAAAAACTAGTTTTCCATCTTTATTCTCATAGGTAGTTTCTTTGTATGAATTATAAGGTGATAAATAGGTGTAAAATGTTACTTGCCCCAAACGATGCTTATTTGATTCTAATCTAAAGATTTTTTTTATTGTATTCTTACGAAGTTTTTGATAATTAATAAAGGGTTGGTGTTTGCTATTATTAGCCTCTTTTTTTGATGTCGATTTACCAGTTCCACAACTAGCAAATAAAAAAGACAGTAATAATATGGTGATAGTAATTTTTCTCATTTATAGTTCACTTTAATGTGCGGATTTTTTGCTTGCAGGTAACGGCATGAAATCGAGTAGGCAAAGGGAGTTTCACCCTAAGCCTCTCACAGAACCGTGCTTGAAAGTCTCCCCTCACACGGCTCTTGTTGTACAAATCTAGTTCTAACTGTAGATAAATCCAAATTGCCAATGGTAAAACAAGTATCGATATTGTTCTTGTACTCGTTGCAACCATTTACACGCTCGATTTATACTCGTTTTGTAACGTTTATACCGTTTTCTGCCCCATCTTATCAATCGCTGATTAAGTAATCGGAAAACTTTGTGTAGCATCGAAATCCTATACTTGCCATAGTAATTTATCCAACCTCGAATCAGCGGATTCAATTCTTGGGCAATCCCTACGATGCTTTTATAGGTCATCTTCTCTACTTTCAATTCTCCTAACTTATCGGCTATTGCCTTGCGTGAACGTATACTTATAGCACAATCGTAGCCTAAAAACATGCCTTTTCGTTTCTTCGAAACGGTGGTGCGTGGTTGGAAAGAATATCCCAAGAAATCAAACTTTACTTCTCGGTATTTTTCCCGCCTGCGATAGTCTCGACAGTAAATGATTTTCGTTTTTATTGGATGTAACTCCAAGTCAACTTCTTTCATTCGCTCTCTGATTGCTTTTAGCATCTGTTCTGCATGGTATTGACTTCTACAATGTACAATTACATCATCAGCATATCTGCTGTATTTGATTGTAGTATCTGACTTTTCTATCCATTTATCAAAGGCATAATGTAGAAACAAGTTTGCAAGTAAAGGACTTATTACTCCTCCTTGCGGCGTTCCTTTGCCTTCTTTTTGGATGATTTTTCCAGATTTTGTTTCGACAGAACATACTAGCCATCGATGGATGTACAACTTTATCCAATTTTCAGAAACATGTTGTTCTACGGCTAACATCAGTTTTTCATGACTTATATTATCGAAAAACCCTTTAATATCCATATCGATTACCCAATCAGTTTTCCAACAGTTTGTCCGTACTGATTCCAATGCCTGATGGGCATTCTTACACGGACGATACCCGTAAGAATTCGAACTGAATATACGCTCTAATCTAGGCTCGATGTAGTCTTTTATTGCCATTTGACCTATTCGGTCAGCTATTGTCGGGATACCCAATGTTCTGACATTTCCATCTTTCTTAGGTATCTCAACTTCCTTAACCGATGGAGGAAAATAGCTCCCTGATGCCATCCGATTCCATAGTTTGTACAGATGTTTACTCCGGTTGGTATCGAAATCGTCCATACACACCCCATCTACTCCTGCACTCCCTTTGTTGGCTCGTACTTTCTTATAAGCTTCCCATATCATGGATCTGCTTATTGGTATTGATTTTGTCTCATTCCACAAATTCATCCTCAATATTTTTTTTTCTGAGTTGGTTCATTAAATAAAACGGTATAACTTACCTCCTTTGCTCCAGCTCCATTACAGAACCTTCATCACTACTACGAGGTAATCTGCCACTGTATATAACATTGGTGTTCTGCCTCTAAATTGATTTTATCGTACATTTCCCTTCGCATTTATATACAGCTTCCCAAGTTCCATAATTAAGCCTAAATAAAGTTCTTGCCATCTGAATGACGTTAGCCTTACAGTAAATAAATAGGTTATTTCTGTAATCATTCCCATTTATAGAAATGCTTTTCACTCCGTATCCGCCAACGCGCCATCTGGCTCTTTCACTAAATATGTCCTCTGGACATATTATGTACGTTCTGCCCTGTAGCTTTTGACTAAATGTACCCACTTCTCGACACCTCTTCAATGGTTCACTTACGTTCAACTCCTTTATTCATACCTGCCAACCTCTTGGGTTGGATTCTCCTAAACGCTCAGTACCATAACTATTAATTACAGCACCTTTAGGTGGTTTAGAGCCATCGCCTATACAACGACTCTGATGGACCTACCATCATCTTAATTACAGCATTCAGTCAGTTTATTGCCGTGACTGATTCTTGGCACACTAAGAATAGTAGCGGATTTCAAGGTACGAACCTTTCAATTTATCACTAAACTTTATTCAAAGATACTCACTTTTAATTTAGCAAAAAAACCGCTATTATTTTTATACATTGTTAGTCATTCGCCTTATTTTTATTCCGTTCTAATACTTGATAATAGTAACTAAAAGGTTTGTCATAAAATATGATTTGTTTTTTTCTTTCTATGTCGTCTTCATCATCATCTTCCTTTTCTTTTTCAAGATTTTTGACAGACTTTAACAAGTCGTAATATAATTTACTACGATTCCTATCTAACTGTTTAATTTGTAATATTGAATCTTTATTTAGACTTAATTCCTTAAAACCATTTTTCCAACACATATCTGTTGAAACTTCTTCAAAATTGTTTAACCCAATTCTTCCAACTGACATTCCAATTAATCTATTTATTGCAGATTCAATAACATATCCTTTGAATTTTCTTTGTCCAAGTTCGATTGCTTTTTCAATTTCATTTACTATCTTTTTCTGCTTTTTAAGTTCTTTTTCTAATGAATTTTTTCTAACACGAATGTTTCCTTTATGATGAATTTCATATCCAACAAAACTAATCCAAGGAAAGCCATTATTATGGATTGAATCCCATTTATATGCTCCTTTTGATTTAGTGTGCCAAAATGGTTTAATTGTAAATTCGGTTTTACTTATCTTCTCTGTTAATTCATATACAAACTTATGTGGAACTAATTTCAACTCTTTTAAACAGTTTTTGTAAATGTTTTTTGCTTTTTCACATATTTTTTTATCCTTATGTATTATTAGCATATCATCACAAAATCGAATATAAAAGACTTCTGTTTTTAACAATTCTTTATCAGCCTCATTTAGTACAATGTTTGCAATTAATCCCGATAAAGCACCACCTTGTGGCACTCCAATTCTTTCTTCCTCAATGTTTGAATAGTATTTTAATTCTATTAATCGATTCTTAATCCAACCAAACTCGCCATTTGGTATTTTATAACTATCCCAATATTTAGTATTATTTGATAATGGAATATTTATATTAAAAGCATAACAGTTTAAATATTCATTAAAAATATGTTTCACAATTTTGAAATCAAAATCTGGATTATCTTCTTTTGATTTATCTATTAAATTGTTAAATAGTTTTTTTACGATTTTATGATTAACTGAATCGTAAAATTTTTCCATATCACATTCAACAACAAACAATGGTTCATAGTTGTTTTTCTTTTGTAATTCAATAACGTTTTTTATACAATCGTGATGTGAAATCGTAGATGTTCCTTCCTTATTTTTTTTTGAACGAAAAGCGTATGAAGAATCTTGAAAATATCCATCAAATAAATTAGTTAGAAATTTATTTGATATACTTAAAATAATTCTTTCTTTCAATGAAAACATTGAAATAGGGCGACATTTATTAGTTTCAGTTTTAGAAATTAATTCCTCCTTTAGTTTTGGGAAAACAAGAGGCCTTTTTATATTAAAATCATCATTTTCAATTGCTGATTGAATATTTTTTACAAACTTATCAAGTTCTATAAGCCAATTTACTTTAGGGTCTTTTTTTCGATAAAGTTTTATTGTTTTTAATATTGAATAAAAATTTTTATCATTTGAAGTTAATTTTTCAGTTCCATCTCTATTCATTCTTGATTTGCAACCAAGTTTTACCCATTTTTTTCGTGGTGGAAGAATTTTACTTAATTGATTGTTTAACTCAAATTGATATTTTGAAAATTCATTTTCATCAACTATTTTTTGTTCTTTGAGATGGTAATTATATTTATCAGAATCAGTTAAAAGATGAATTAGGTGTTTTTTATTTCGAGTTTTAGCAATTTTAACACGTAATTTACAAATGTGAGTTACAATTGCTCTTTCTGTAAAATATGTAGAAAATTCTTTCATAATATAAAATAAGAAAAAGGGTTCCTGTAAAGTGCTTACGCACATATTGACAAAGATACTGACATATAAATGTCGAGCCATTTTTTTTAAGTCCTCTGGTAAATGACTAAAAAATACCGTTGAAGAGGATGATACTTACGAGATTAACCCGCCTCAGAACCCTTTTTCTTCTGTTGTTTAGTTAAATATCCTTTTTCGTTTGCTAAATGTATTATTGAATTAAATTTTATTGAACCATTTCTTGATTCATAACAGTTTTCTAAAAAATTAGCACAATTAGTTTCATCATACTTCTCTTTATCGATTGCACTAAATCGTTTAAAATAGTTCAATCCAATATCATAGGTGAATGAATTAGAAATAGACATTGCAACCTTGTACCAATTTTCATACGAAGTTGTTATAGATGAATTTTTACGTTCTAAAAACTTAATTATTGCACCTATTGTTTTTCTATCACTTTGATTGTTCCTATTTAGTGGGTTAAGTAGCGAATCTTTGCTACTAACACTTTTTACTTTTATTGTTTTTTCTTTTTTTTCAGTATTCAGTACTAATAGGTCAGATTCTGAAATTTCAAATGATTGATAATTTTCTTTTAAAATCAATTCATTATCATAAGAAAAAAAACACAAACGTGTTGTATCGCTTCCACTTTTGTCTAATTCAATATCATAATTACTCTTAAAATAGTCAGAAAGTTTTTTGAAAGCACTTCTGTGTGCTAAATCAAGATTCTCATTATTTAGTTCAAATTTATATTGAATAGAAATCAACCCTTTTATTCCTTTATTAGATGGCGATTTCCAAAAAGTAAAAATTAAAGGGTCTTTATCTAAAAAGCACCAAACTTTTTTTAATTCCTCATTTTCAAGTTTGTCAATGTCAATTACAATAATTGAATTATATTTTTTTAATTGTTCTTTTCTTCTTTTGTTTTCGAATGTTGCACAAAATGTTATTGCTGGTAATTTTACTTTTTGTTTGTCGTATTCGGCTTTATTTCCGTTTTTAAGATGAGTTCTTAAATTCTCAATTTTTGATTTATATATATCAGATTTTATTAGTCTTAAAGATTCTTGAATTGTAATCTCTTTCGATAATGTTGCCCAAGTGTTTTCTTGATACGATACGTTATATTTTAATATTTTTTTTATTGAATTCAAGAGCATTTTTTTTAGAGTATCGTTTTTGGGTGATGGCTAACACCTCTATATCCACAATAGCAACCCTAAAGTTGACGTTATTTCCGCAATACCTACAAGCACTACAGAGGCTGTTAAATTTATAGTTTAAAGGTAGTTAATAATTTAAATCACCAGTATATAACTGGCGTATTTATTAACAAAAATTTACTGTAAAGTGTTACATGCATACTTTGTAGTATTTGCAGTACTTGTAGGGGTTTAATTGGTGCTAATTCCTTAGGGAACGGTGTGTTTTTTAGCTGTATGATTTATTTTAACAGTATTATCACTTCTAAAAACAGGAATACTGGGTGTATTTTACGCTTAAAAAGTCTTCGTATTCAAACAATCGTTTTAACCGTTTAAAACGGTTATTTTAAGGACAAGAATAAAAATTAAGTCTTCTTTTTAAAAAAAATATTGCCGTCAGGTACTAATAACAGAATAAAAAAACAAACATAGCCACGTAAAGGGAAACGCATGCCAAAACACTACTGACCAACACTTATCCGTATCAAAAAAACAGTAAAAACATATTCCACAAAAGAGCGTGAGAGCAAATAACCTAAAAACAGGTGGTATCTATTAAGGTCTTTGTCTATAGCCTCTTAATTAATTGCACGTAATCCCGACAGAAACAGGTTTTGAACCGGTGTAGTCAACAGGATGTTCATGCTGGGCGCTACGCACCGCACGAACACTTAGTTATTGCCAAAACGTTACTTATTTTGTTTAACACCTTTAACATATTCTATTCGTTTAATCACAGTTCCGTTTGCATTATATTCTTTCCAAATCCCCTCTTTTTTCATTTTGTTTTTTTCTCCCGAATAATATAGTTTACCTGTGTTATCGTAATATTTAAAATAGTAACTATCTCTACTCTCATTGTAATTAACAACTTCTTGCAATGTTCCGTTAGTTCTAAAAAGGGTATATTTTGTACGTTTTTCATTTTTAATAAAGAATTCAAGTTTAGACATTGATTTAGTCTCGGAGAAGTAGTGTTTCCACTGATTAGCCATTTCTCCATTTAAATATTCTCCTGTTTTTTTAATATTCCCATTGGAAAAATAACTTACCCATATTCCATTTTTCTCATTATTCAAATAAACACCAGCACTTGATAGCTTTCCATTTTCATGATAATACGCACATTTTCCATGTTTTCTACCTTTCGAATACTTAATTTTCATTTGCAGTGTGCCATCAGAATATTCAAATATCCATACTCCTTCACGATAATTCTCTTTATTTATTCCTTTATAAAAAAAAGAACCGCTTTGATGATAACTTATATTGACCCCGTGACAAACTCCAGATTTAAAATTTTCAACACCTCTAATCTCGCCATTTTCTCTAAAATCCTTCCATTCTCCGTGTTTTTTTCCTTTTTTGTAGTTCCCTATAGAACTTAAGTAATTTCCAAAATAATATATTTTCCATTCTCCATCTTTTAGATCATTAGCATAGTTCCCTTCACTTTCTTTTTTCCCTGTATTTCGTTTATAATAAATCCAATGACCCTTCCTTCTTCCATTGGAGTAATTCCCTTCTTTAATTTTATTCCCAGTATCTTGGTTAAAATAAACCCAATGACCTTCTTTATTCCCATTGGAATAAACACCCTTATTTTCAATTATTTCGGACACTTCAATTGATTCAATTTCTTCTTGGGAAAAGGAATTAATTGAAAACAAGAAAATAATAATATTTGTAATTAAGTTAATTTTTTTCATAATGTTGCCAACGTTTGGCTAAGCGCAGTGCGAATTAGGAAGTACGGACTTTCAAGTTTGCAATTAGCTAAATCTTTTTATTTTGTTTTATCTTTTTTTCCTAAAACCAAATCAAAGGGTTTACCTTCGATGAGACTTCGTGTTGAAGGTCTTTGTTAAAAATACTGAATTTTTAATTAAGCATCAAACCCGCATTGCGTTTAGTTGCTGTCGTAGCCAGTGCTTTATTTTTCATAGTAATAAGTACGTGTCAAATTGTAACTAACTATTCTATTATTTTCTTTTCCCCATTTCGCAAAGTCAGAATGACTCGATTTTTTCCATTCGACATAGTTTTCTACAATTTCCAAATCTTCATTCAACACTTTCGTCCAATGTTCTTTTCGATTGGTGTCAATCAATTTGGAAATTTGTTCCTTAATTTTTTTAGCAAGTTTTAAATCGTCTGTCGCATTTCCAATGTATTCTTCTGGTAGGTGATGAATAGAGTAATAAATATTGAAAGTCCACCAGTTTAAAATTGTTTCTCTTGCTAAATCATCTTTAGGATTTAATTCAATTGACTTAAATAGGTGTTCTTCGCTTCTGTAATATTTTCCGAACCAAAGAAACGGTCGATTGTCAATTATCTCAATCTCACACCAATTTTCTAAAGTCGGTTTTATCAATCTATCACTAAGTGGTTGAGGAAATGGTCCATAACCTGCTTCTTGAATATTCTCGAATAAAGGAAAAAGAAATTTAACAAACTCAATTTTTTGGTCAATTGTCCATTCCTGAGTTGATTTTATAAATTTGTCAAGCTTTTTAAACGCTTGTTTTCTCAGACCTTTCTCTCTATCAAAACAGTAGTCGGCATAGTATTTCCACTCGGAATTTACCGATGCTGCATTTGCAATAGTCATTAGAGCGATATTTTGGTCTTTAGTAATCATTTTTTACGCATTGGATACTTCCCCACGTATATCATCAATAAACTTCTAAAACTTGACGTTATTTCCGTTATGTCTATAATAGTTTCGGGGTATGTGTTGTTTTATTGTTAAAAGTATTCAAATTTTTTAAATTTTCAAGCGTTCCACGATTTTTTAATTGTTAATTTCGATGGTCTTGGTGTAAATCTCTGTGATTTTTGTAGAAACAGATCCTAAGCACAATTACAATCCAAAATACCCAATATAAATAGTTTAATTCACGTTCTAACGTTGTTAAAAAACAGAACAACTGTAAGATAGAAAAACTCAAAACCGTCTATCTATTTAGCGGAAGAGGCTCACACCTACTTATTGGTTACAACAACCAATAAAGCATGTACTAATAAGCAAAAAAAATAAACGTAGCCACGTAATGGGAAACGCATTCTTAAACCCTGCTGACCAATACTTATCCGTATCTAAAAACGGCGCAAACCAATTCCTACAAAAGAGCGTGAGAGAAAATGATCTAAAAATAGGTGGTATCTATTAAGGTCTTTGTCGATAGCCTCTTAATTAATTACACGTAATCCCAACAGAAACAGGTTTTGAACTGGTGTAGTCAACAGGATGTTCATGCTGGGCGCTACGCACCGCACGAACACTTAGTTGTTGTGTGCTGGCTTTTTCTCACTTTTATTCATTAAAATAGTTTTCTGGCCATAAATAATCCGGCAAATGGTTTTTTATCATTTCAACCGCACTATCATACCCTCTTGCTTCTAATTCTCTGACAAAAAATGGCCAAGGTGGAATATTACTATTATAAGAATTTGATGAAGAGGTTGACATTCCTCCACCTTGTGAAGTAGATAATCCACCATATTGTGAAGTAGAAAGTCCACCATACTGTGAAGTAGATAATCCACCGTATTGTGAAGTCGAAAGCCCTCCATATTGTGAAGTTGACATTCCTCCATATTGAGAGGTTGACATTCCTCCATATTGTGATGTTGAAAGACCCCCATATTGAGATGTGGACATTCCTCCGTATTGGGAAGTTGACATTCCTCCATATTGCGAAGTAGATAATCCACCTCTTTGGCTTGTACTTAAATTTCTAGGCCAAGTTCTTAAATTTTTTATTATTGGTCTGCTCATAATTATAGTATTTATTCGTAGTTCAGTTTTGTGTTTTCGGTAATATGCAAAATATCAGGTTGGTCGCATTTTACAGCACCTCTTTTCAACATTCTTTCATAAAATCCATCTGTTAAATCAACTAAAAACACATCAAATTTAAAGTCTAATGATGACAAATAAATAATTGAAATCATATTTTCCCCAATATTGTAATGTTTTAAATGAAATGGAATGAAGATGTTGGATATATAAATTTGTTCGTTATTTTCATTAATTCCAATTCGTATGAACATTATATTTTCTCCGTCTGGTTTGTTTTCAATTCCATTTATTTGAATAGTAGAATCATAAAAACTTGATGAAAAACTATAATCAGGATTCAACTTTTGATTTAAGTATTTTTCAAGATTATTTATAATAATAATAATAATATCTTCTTTTTTTTCCTCCATAGTTTAATGTCAGTTCATTTTTTCCGCTTGCACATAACACCCATATATCCTCAATAAACTTCCAAAACTTGACGTTATTTCCGTTATGTCTATAATAGTTATGTGTTGTTTTATTGTTAAAAGTATTCAAATTTTTTAAATTTTCAAGCGGTACACGATTTATTTATTGTTAATTTCTATGGTCTTGGTGTAAATCTCTGTGGTTTTTGGAGAAACAGATCCTAAGCACAATTACAATCCAAAATACCCAATATAAATAGTTTAATTCACGTTCTAACGTTGTTAAAAAACAGAACAACTGTAAGATAGAAAAACTCAAAACCGTCTATCTATTTAGCGGAAGAGACTCACACCTACTTATTGGTTGCAACGAATAAAAGCATGTACTAATAACCGAACAAAAAAAAATAAACGTAGCCACGTAATGGGAAACGCATTCTTAAACCCTGCTGACCAATACTTATCCGTATCTAAAAACAGTAAAAACATATCCCACAAAAGAGCGTGAGAGAAAATGACCTAAAAATAGGTGGTACCTATTAAGGTCTTTGTCGATAGCCTCTTAATAAACTTCGCGCAATCCCCATAGTATCATCTTTTGAGCCGGTATAGTCAACACTATGTTCATGCTGGGTGCTACGCACCGCACGAACACTTAGTTATTGGCAGTAGTTTAGTTTATTGTAAAGCTTTCGTCTCCAAATTCAAATATTGTTTTAATTCCATTCTTCATAAGTTCTCTAGCTAAATCAAACGATTGTTTGATAGCCTTAGGTTTAAAGGAAAAATAGACTTCTGCACTTCCATAGAAAACAGTTTTTAAAGCAATTAATCCATCTTTGTCAGGCTTCATAAATTGGTAAGTAAAAACCTCTCTGTTTTCTCCTTTTATTATTTGATTAAGCGCTTTTTCACTATTAAACATTTTCTTTATTATTTTTACCATTGACACGAAATCCTTGTCCTCATACTCAAGAAAATCCATTATAACTGCAATATCTCCTTCGAAAGTGTTCTTGAATTCATAGTAATATAATCCATAGGCAATATGTTCAAAACAGTCTATTAAACGGTCAAAGTTAGGTTGACCAATTGACGCAATTTTGGTTTTGTTATTACTAGATTTAATAGTTTTAAATTCATGATTTCTTAGTACTTGATCACTAATAAAAGTTTCGCTTTTCCTTTTTAAAGCTCGAGGAATTTTTGTCGTGTGAAGCATCTGTCCGACGAAGTTATTGTTAATTAGTCCTGCCAAGGAGAACATCAAAAATTCGTCGTCCGATGATTTTTTAGAATTATGTAAATCACAAGATGGGACTTTTATTAACCCTTTTCTAAAATCTATACCTTTGATATCTTTTTTCTCAGGAAATAGACATCTTGGGGGAACGTGTTCTTTTGAAACTGCAAGATTGTCACAGGCATAGCATTTAGATTTTTCTTTCATCTTTTTTATTGTATTTCGACTAACGTAGATTTTGTTTTTAAAACATCTTCAAAATTCCGTCTGTTAACTCGTGGAGCTAATCAAATTCTGATACGGGTAATTACTGCCAACACCCGTATATCATCAATAATCTCCTAAAACTTGACGTTATTTCCGTTATGTCTATAATAATTTTGGGGTATGTGTTGTTTTATTGTTAAAAGTATTCAAATTTTTTAAATTTTCAAGCGTTCCACGATTTTTTTATTGTTAATTTCGATGGTCTTGGTGTAAATCTCTGTGATTTTTGTAGAAACAGATCATAAGCACAATTACAATCCAAAATACCCAATATAAATAGTTTAATTCACGTTCTAACGTTGTTAAAAACAGACCGATTGTTAAATAGGGAAACTCAAAACAGCCTATCTGTTTAGCGGAAGAGAACCTCCTGCCTATTGGTTGCAACCAATAAAAGCATGTACTAACTAACCGAACAAAAAAATAAACGTAACCACGTAATGGGAAACGCATTCTTAAACCCTGCTCACCAATACTTATCCGTATCTAAAAACGGTGCAAACCAATTCCTACAAAAGAGCGTGAGAGCAAACAACCTAAAAACAGGTGGTATCTATTAAGGTCTTTGTCGATAGCCTCTTAATTAATTACACGCATCCCCATAGTAACAGATTTTGAACCAGTATAGTCAACACTGTGTTCATGCTGGGCGCTGCGCACCTCACGAACACTTAGTTGTTACCACCAATTATTCTTTTTTGAATACTGCTAAATGTTCAAGCATAGATACATTACTACCTTTCTTTTTAATTGTTTCAAATATTTTTATTCCACTTGGCAAAGGTTTAAAAAACTCACTTCGATTTGCTTTCAGGCATTTTATAAGTGGAGATTTAAATTTTTTCGGAAACGTAATTGTAAAAAGTTCATTGGATTTAATGAAATAAATTAACCAGATTAAGTCATATTGATTGTCTTCAATATTCTTCATTTTCTCATTGAATATATTCTCAATTGCATTTTCAATTTTAGTCATTACTGACTTGTTTTTAGAATATTTGTCAACTATTTTTTCAATTATGGCAAGAATTTGAGGGAATGATTTATATCTGCGTTCTTTCAATAAGAGTAAAAGACTTATTGCTTTCATCAAATTCTTTTCATTAAAATCTAACTTCAAGTTGAAAGTGTTTGAAGAAAGTTCACTTAAAAATCGGTCAACAACACCAGTTCCTTTATGTTGCTTATCTACTTTTAAAGTTCCTCTCAATGATTTTTCAAATCTATTATAAGAGATTTTGTTCTTATAGCGTAATGAAAATTGTTGGTAATCAGCAGTCCACTCTCTGAATAAACCTTCAGGTAATTCACTTACTATTGACTTGTCATCATTTAGTGACAAATTGAAGTCTTTTAATTTCTTTTGAAGTATTCGTATTATTTTATTTGCGTCTTCTTTTGATTGACAAAGAATTCTATAATCATCTTTAAATCGAACTGCTAAAAAATCAATATTTAGTTTATCTATCTCTTTTGAACTTTCTGTATCAACTGCTGTTAAAATTATTTCTGCAATTAAATCCGAAATTGCAGGACCAATAGGAATTCCATTAGTACAACCATCATTTGCGTATTGTATTAATTTATCCAGTTTTAACCCTAAAAATTTATCGTATGCACTTCTATTTCCACTTGTTCTAATAACTTTTTTTGTGTGAATTGCCCAAGCAATACTATGCGTGTAAATAGAGGGGTAAAAGTTCTTTATGTCTGTTTTCAGAATGAATTTGTAATTAAATGCTTCTGCTACTAAATCATTTTCAGCCATTTCCAAAAACTCATAAATCATTCTTCCTGCTCTTAAATGACCTAATTCTCCTTCATTTTTTTTTGTAACTGGAATAGGAAAACTGTAACAATAAATTTTATTTTTTGAGTTAAATAAATGGTCTATTATTAAATCCCATTCGTTCATTAAGTACCAAACTATATCGTGATATATTTTTGGTTCAATAATACCAAATGTCCTATCTGTTAACTGTGTCTTAGGAAATGAGACATTTATTAATTCACTTTTTACAACTTCAAATTTCGGATTTACTCCCGTAGTATCAACTTCAATGTATGGAGTTGGATTTAAGTCAAATTTTGAGACATTAAATGTTGGAGGAACGATATATTGCTCTGGAAAATAGCCTTCCTCTAATAACCATTTTGCAACTTTTTCAGTAGGAACACCTTTTAAAAGTTTTTTTGTTTCAAAGAAATGTTTTCTGGGTAGTTGCATATTTTTTCTAATTAGTGATAACGTTACTGACTATGTATACTCCATATATCATCAATAAACTCCTAAAACTTGGCGTTATTTCCTTTATGTCTATAATAGTTTCGGGGTTTGTGTTTTTTTATTGTTAAAAGTATTCAAATTTTTTAAATTTTCAAGCGTTCCACGATTTTTTTATTGTTAATTTCGATGGTCTTGGTGTAAATCTCTGTGATTTTTGTAGAAACAGATCCTAAGCACAATTACAATCCAAAATACCCAATATAAATAGTTTAATTCACGTTCTAACGTTGTTAAAAAACAGAACGACTGTAAGACAGGAAAACTCAAAACTGTTTATCTGTTTAGCGGAAGAGGACCTCCTGCCTATTGGTTACAACCAATAAAAGCATGTACTAATAACCGAACAAAAAAAACGTAGCCACGTAATGGGAAACGCATTCTTAAACCCTGCTGACCAATACTTATCCGTATCTAAAAACGGCACAAACCAATTCCTACGAAAGAGCGTGAGAGCAAATGACCTAAAAACAGGTAGTATTTATTAAGTTCTTTGTCTATAGCCTCTTAATTAATTACACGCAATCCCCATAGTATCATCTTTTGAGCCGGTATAGTCAACACTATGTTCATGCTGGGCGCTACGCACCGCACGAACACTTAGTTATTGGCAACTGGCTATTTTTCACAATTTCTAATTATTGATTTCATCTTTTTCTCTAACATTTTCCATTCGTTAGAATCCCAATCTTTTAATTTTAAATTATCAAAATATTTTTCTACAGCAGTTTTTAAATCATCTCTAAAATGATTAGCATCAATAATTTTTTCAGCACGATATAGTTTCCTTTTTTTATCTCTTCTGATTTTCCAACCTCCAGATGTTTCTCCTTGGTGTAAAATACCACATCTAATATTTTTATAAAACTCAGTTGGAGTATCATTTCCAGTAAATTCTGAAAACTCAGAAACTCTATTGAAAAATTTGCAAAAAGTATCTGACCCATTTGGAGTTTTATTCCAGCCACGATAAAAGGATTCAAAAGTTTCAATTAGCAGACAACAATTCGCTAAAATATTAAACCCACTTTTATTTTCTTTTTGTTCTCCTGGTAAAATATACCTTTGAATTAATCTTCGTTTAATTGATTCGGCTATCTCAACTTTATCAGACTCATTTCTGCTATCAATATTTTTCAGATAGTTACTGATTCTATATTCTGGGTTTTGGGCTAAAATTAAATCATTCATTTTATAGAATAGGTTTTTTTGAATCGTGCTTGCTACTAACCCCCATATATCATCAATAAACTTCCAAAACTTGACGTTATTTCCGTTATGTGGCTATAATAGTTTCGGGGTATATGTTATTTTATTGTTAAAAGTATTCAAAATTTTTAAATTCTCAAGCGGTCCAACGATTTTTTTATTGTTAATTTCGAAGGTCTTGATGTAAATCTCTGTGGTTTTTGGATAAGCATGGTCTAAAAGAGATAAATAGTTGTGTTTTACATTCTAACGTAGTTAAAAAACAGAACGATAACAAAAACTATCCATCAATTTTTTACCTAGCTATAATTCCATTTCTAAACCATCACTTGGAAATGTATTTAGTATTGGTACATGCTAGGCAATTTCCAACATCAGTTCCTCAAAAAAACCTACATAGTTAAACAAGTCACAAAAAACGCCCAAGCACCTCCGTTATAAAAATATACCTTACATTTGTAGCGCATGAAAATTAATAAAATAGCCATATCGCTTTTATTACTCTTTACCTATACTTTTGGGTTTGCACATAGTGTTATTCCACACTTAGAAGGAGGGCATACTAATTTGCATTCTTCAAACAATAAAATTACAATCCAAAGTCATGTACATCATCAGCATACTCCTGATGAAATAAAAGACAGCAATCACGAGCATTTATCGCATAATAACCACTTTGACACCAATATAACCGACTATGTATTGTGCGTGTTAAAAACGATGGAACACAAGGATGCCAATTGCAATGTACAGCAATACATTCCTTTTAAACGCTCTGACAAAAACCTTGGAAATTTAAACAAAACGGCTCTTACAGCCTTATTACATATTATTTTTACAGGTATTGAACTGCCTATAAAAAGCATCACTCAGTACTCTAATAATGTACTACTATTCAAGACACCACCTTTATTAAATTCTCCAAACAGAGGCCCTCCTACTGCAACTTGTTAATATATAAAAACATCTTTATTGATGTAACAATTATTGTTTGTAAAAAATGATCTTCATTTATTTACAGACTATTCTTTCATTTATCAAGTTAAAAAAATATGATTAATAAAATAATCTCATTTTCAATACACAACAAGCTTATCATTGGAATTATGATGATTGCTTGGATTGGAGTCGGTATTTTCTCCATGAATCAAGTCCCGGTAGATGCCGTTCCAGACATCACCAATAATCAAGTACAAGTAATTACTACCTCTCCTAACTTAGGCACCGAGGACATTGAGCAATTTGTTACCTACCCTGTAGAATTGGCGATGGCTAATTTACCTGGGGTTACAGAAATTCGTTCTATTTCCCGTTTTGGATTGTCTGTTGTTACGATCGTTTTTGAAGACGATATGGGCACCTATTTACCCAGACAATTAGTCTCAGAAAAACTAGGAGTCGTAAAAGACCAAATTCCCGAAAAATTCGGAGCTCCTTTTATGGGACCTATCAGTACAGGTCTGGGGGAAATATACCAATACACCCTAGATGTAGCACCCGAATTCTCTGAAAAATACACAGATACCGACTTACGAACTTACCAAGACTGGATTGTAAAACGTCAAATGGCCATGTTAAAAGGCGTGGTAGAAGTAAATAGTTTTGGAGGACGTGTAAAACAATACGAAGTTGCTCTAGACCCCAACCGTCTAAAAAGCATGAATGTGACCATTGCTGAAATTTTTACAGCTTTAGAAACAAACAACGAAAATACAGGAGGCGCATATATAGTAAAAAACCACAAGGCTAATTTTATTCGAGGAGAAGGCTTGGCACGTTCTATTGAAGACATCAATATGATTGTGGTAAAAACGCAAAATCAAGTTCCTATTCTCATAAAAGATGTTGCTGAGGTTCGTATCGGAAATGCAGTACGTTTCGGTTCCTTTACAAAAAACGGAAAAGGAGATGCCGTTGGCGGAATGATATTAATGCTCAAGGGCGAAAATTCTAACGATGTAATTGCACGTGTTAAAGAACGTATTATCAGTATAGAAAAATCATTACCAGAGGGGATCACTATCAAACCATTTATAGACCGTGCAGATCTAATTGCCAGAACCACCAGTACTGTTCGTAATAATTTACTGGAAGGTGGATTGATTGTGATTTTTGTATTGGTATTATTTTTAGGAAACTTTAGAGGAGGATTAATCGTAGCATCTACCATCCCTCTCTCCCTCCTATTTGCCTATATAATGATGAATATATTTGGCGTTTGGTCTAATTTAATGAGTCTTGGAGCTATTGATTTTGGGATTATAGTAGACGGTGCCGTAATTATTGTAGAAAGTATTGTCTTTTACACGGTGATGCATGTACAAAACACAAAAAAGAAAGTCTTGTCTCAAGATGATTTAGATGCTATTTCTTATAAATCTTCTAGTAAGATGATGAATGCAGCATTTTTCGGACAATTAATCATCCTTATTGTTTTCCTTCCTATTCTTACCCTCCAAGGTGTAGAAGGGAAGATGTTTACCCCCATGGCTATGACCTTTAGTTTTGCGGTTATTGGAGCTATGATTTTATGTTTGACCTATGTTCCCATGGTTGCAGCTTTATTTATGAGTAAAAAACCATCTGAAAAAAAATTATGGGGAGATAAATTCATCATTTGGTTGAGTAAAAAATACCAGCCACTATTAATTGCTGCCTTGAACAAAAAGAAACTAATCCTAGGGATATCTGTTGGACTGTTGATCGCAGCATCCATCACTTTTTCATCGATGGGAGGAGAATTTATTCCTAAATTAGACGAAGGAGATATTGCCATGCAAGCCTTATTAAAACCAGGAAGTTCCTTAGAAGAAACAGAAAAAGTATCCACATTAATAGAAAGCATCATTTTAAAAAACTTCCCAGAAGTTACAGAGGTTTGCTCTAGAATTGGAGTCGCCGAATTACCTACAGACCCAATGCCAATGGACATTGCAGATATGTTTGTGATGTTAAAACCAATGGACCAGTGGGTATCTGCAAGTAGCAAACCAGCATTGATAGAGAAAATAAAAGAGAAACTAGCTGTAATACCAGGAGTTAACTACGAATTCTCGCAACCCTTAGAACTTCGTTTTAATGAATTGATGACGGGAGTACGACAAGATGTAGCCATCAAATTATTTGGAGAAGACTTAGATATATTGGCAACTTATGCGGAGAAAATGGCTCAAATTATTGGCAAAGTAGAAGGCGTTGCAGACATGAAAGTGGAGGCCACAAAGGGACTTCCTCAAATGACAGTAAAATACGAACGCCAAAAACTAGCGCAATACGGATTGAATGTTCAATATTTGAATACCATTATTAGAACAGCTTTTAGTGGTGAAACAGCTGGACTTATTTTTGAAGGAGAAAAACGTTTTGACTTGGTGGTCCGATTAAAAAAGGAACACAAACAAAGCATGAACGATTTAAAAAACATGTATGTAGATTTACCCAATGGAAATCAAATCCCAATTAAGGAAGTAGCACAGATAAGTTATGAATCTGGCCCCATGCAAATTTCTAGAGAAGGCACCAACAGAAGAACGTATGTAGGTATTAATGTAAGAGGAAGAGATGTAGAATCGGTAGTAAATGAAATTCAAACAGCATTGGATGCTAAATTAGATTTACCTCCGGGATATTACATTAAATACGGTGGGACTTTCGAAAATTTAGAACGCGCTAAATCAAGATTAGTCATTGTAGTTCCAATCGCTTTGATCCTTATTTTTGTATTGTTGTTTTTCGCCTTAAAATCCTTCAGTCAATCCATTATGATTTATGCTGCCATTCCTTTATCGGCTATTGGTGGAGTTTTTGCACTGTGGATGCGAGACATGCCTTTTAGCATCTCGGCAGGAATTGGATTTATTGTACTCTTTGGAGTAGCCGTTCTCAATGGTTTGGTACTTATTACGAGTATGAACGATTTAAAACAAGAAGGATTGGGCTTAAGAGAACGTATTATAAAAGGGACAAAAGAGCGTATTAGACCCATATTCTTAACCGCTTCTACAGACATTCTAGGTTTTTTACCCATGGCGATTTCTAGCTCTGCTGGTGCCGAAGTACAACGTCCATTAGCAACGGTAGTTATTGGAGGAATGCTAACAGCATCTATACTAACATTAATTATTATTCCTATTTTATACAGTATTGTAGAAGAACGATCCGAACGCAAATTAGCAACTAAAAACAAAAACGCTATCGGAGGTACTAATTTAGCCACAATACTCAGTGTATCCATGCTTGTTGGACTCTTTTTTATGGGAACAACTACCACCTATGCACAAAGTTCTGTAAAAATATACACGCTAGATGCTGCGATTTCCTATGGATTAAAACACAATGGAAACATACTATCTGCCAATTTAGAGATTGATAAAAAAATGGCTTTAAAAGGAGCTTCCTTCAATTTAGAGAAAACGGAAATTGGAATAGAATATGGAAAATACAACAGTTTTGAAACCGATATGGCCATCAATATATCACAACGATTTAAGATGCCTAAAGTCTATCAAAATCAAAAAAGACTCGCAAAAGGTCAAATAAAGGTGAGTGAACTAGGTAAAATAAGTACCGAGAACGATTTAATTGCAGCCATTGAAAGAACATGGTATGCCTTGGTGAATTTAAAAGCCCGACACGCTTTGTTAAGGTATCAAAAAGAAATATTTCTTCAATTTTCTAGAGCTACCGATATAAGGTATCAAACAGAAGCAGGAACGCTGTTGGAAAAAGTGACAGGGGAAGCTAAATTATCTTCCGTTGAAGTAGAATTAACACAAAATGATGCGGATATTTTCATCTACAAAAAGCAATTACAACTCCTGCTAAACGACCCTTCTGAAGTGGATGTTCCAGCCGATGCTATTGCAAAAAAAGAGTTAAAACTAAATGGAAACCTCGCATCGATTAAAAACAATCCAAACCTTCAATCAATCGTGTATCAAATAGCCATCAGCGAACAAAAATACAAGCTAGAAAAATCAAACTTGTTGCCTGAGTTTTCTATTGGATATTTGAACCAATCGCAGGTAGGAACTCACACCAAAAACGGTGTAGACAAATTTTATGATAACAGCCAACGATTTTCGGGAGTAATGGCAAGCATATCCATTCCTCTTTGGGCAAAATCAAATATAGCACGCATCAAAGCAGCAAAAATTCAGGAACAAAAAGCACGCAACGATGCGGACTATTATGAAACTGTACTCAAGGCAAACTATGAACAAGCGCTACAAAATTATATAAAACATAAAAAATCATTGGAATATTATGAAACCAAAGCGATTCCTCAAGCTGATTTAATTCTTTCAAATGCTAAAAAAAGTTTCGAATACGAAGCCATTAATTACGTAGAATACGTGCAAAGTTTAAGTATTGGAATTCGTATTAAAAGTAATTACTTAAAACAATTATCTGATTATAACCAAGCCGTTATTGCATTGGAACAATTAGTTGGAAACCCACATTACACAAAATAAAACATCAGAAATAATGAATACAACATATTTAAAACAGCTATTTACAGCTATTTTCACAAGCTTTTTATTGATTTCTTGTAACAACAGTACTAGCCAAAAAGCTTCCAAAGAAGAAACGCATGAAGACCATGATGAGGGGGAAGAAAAACCAAACCATGTAACCATTAATACGCAACAAATAAAAGCCATTGATTTGAAATTAGGCAGCGTAGAAAAGCGAAACATGAGTATAGGTATCCCTGTGACAGGTACTTTAGAATTAGCTCCTCAGGACAGGGCAGACATCAGCCCATTAATGGGAGGAATTGTCAAATCTATTCGTGTGATAGAAGGAGACCATGTAAAAAAAGGGCAAGTTTTAGCAACCTTACAACATCCCGATTTGATACAATTACAACAGGATTATATTACAGGTTTAAGCTCTTTGGCTTTGCTCAAAAAGAATTACGAACGTCAAAAAACTTTGTACGAAGAAAAAATAGGTTCAGGAAAAGCTTTTCAAGAAACCACCAACGAATACAAGAATAAAAAAACAGTCATACAGGCCTTAAAAATGAAACTAAACATGCTAGGGATCAGCGCCAATAGCGTTGCTAATGGAACCATTTATTCTGTACTTAGAATAACGGCACCATTTGCTGGAAGTATCAGTTTGGTAGAAACTAATATTGGTGCTTATGTGGCTCCTTTGAGCAAACTATTTGAAGTGGTAAACAACGATGAATTACACGCCGATTTTAGAGTCTATGAAAAAGACATTAACAAGGTAAAAGTAGGACAACAATTATTCTTTACCACAACCAGTGTTGACGGAGCAGAATTTGAAGGGAAAATTCATGCTATCAGCCCTGTTTTTGAAGAAAACCCTAGAGCTTTACACATACATGCAGACATACAAAACAGCAAGAAAAACTTAATACCTGGCATGTACATTCAAGGACGTATCATCGCAGAAAATATACTCACAAACACGGTTCCTAATGCAGCAATTGTTAGCGAAAACGAAAAATCTTATATTTTTGTAATAAAACAAGCAGAAGAGCATACGGAAAAACCATCAAGTACAGATGATCATGACCATGACCATGATCATGATAGCCATTCTAAAAACGAAATAACCTTTGAAATGGTAGAAGTTATAGCAGGTCAAATAAATAAAAATTACACCGAAATAAGTTTTGTGACTCCATTTGAAAAAGAGGCTAAAATCGCAATTTCAGGTGCTTACTATTTATTGGCTGAAATGGGAAAAGGAGAAACAGAACACAGTCATTAAAAAACACAAATACACTGTGCTATAAACGCTTATTTTTAAAATGATCAATGCACAAAAACACCTCCAAATTTCATGAAATTGGAGGTGTTTTTATGTAAACACAAAAATACGATCTACTTAGATTAAAAAATCATAGTTCCACCTTAGAATAATCCTTACTTTTGCCATTCATAATTACCTATTAAACATTCATCAATATGAAATTTTTAAGTCTAATTTTAAGTGTTGCTTTGCTAGTATCCTGTAACACACAAAAAAAACAAGAATACAAAGCTGTAGACAGTCCCAAAGCTGCGCATAAGAACATGCATAAAGTAATGGTAAAAGAAGTTTTACAAACCAGCAGTTATAGCTATTTTCTTGTAACCGAAACTAATCAAGATTTTTGGATTGCTACAAGTAAAGTTGACATAAAAGTAGGTGCTGAAATTTATTATGGTAAGGCTACTAAAATGGAAAATTTTAACTCCAAAGAATTAAACCGAGTTTTTGATACCTTATATCTGGTAGATGCCATTAGTGACAAACCAATTTCAAATAGCCCAGCTAAACAAATTACAGCTCCCTATAAAACAAAAAATACAGCCACTAAAGGAGCTGAGAAATTAAAGGAAGACATCAAGATTAGTCCTATTGATGGAGGAACTACAATTGCAGATTTATTTAAAAACAAAGTTGCATTGTCTGGAAAAAAGGTTTTGATTAAAGGAAAAGTAATCAAAGTAAATAAAAACATTCTAGACCGTAACTGGATACATATTCAAGATGGCACTCAGTTTGAAACAACTCATAGTCTTACTATCACGTCTAAAGAGACGGTACAAGTAGGTGACATTGTAACTTTTGAAGGTGTAGTTGCATTAGATAAAGAGTTTGGAGCTGGCTATTCTTACGATCTTCTCCTAGAAAAAGCAGTGATAAAATAATCACTTTCCTTTTTACATATTATAGAACCTCTGACTTTTTTGTTGGAGGTTTTTTTATGGTAATTTTTTGAACTAATACAATCCAAAATGACAGATACAAATAGTTTATTTTACTTCTAGCGTTGTTAAAATATAGAACTATAGCAAGGCTATTCTTAGAATTACCGACTGGTTAAAACAAAAAAATAATTTCAATTCTAAACCGACACTTGGAAATACATTTGGTATTAACCCCTATACTGATGCGATTTACAAAAATAAATGAGCATAAAAAGTAGCATTGATAGAAGTGCAACAATAAAGACCGCTATTCAAGGAATGGTCTTGCATTCTAATGCTCTTTAAAAAACAAGCATTTTCGAAGCTATCAGGACACTAAACCCTTCACAAAATATCTATTGGTAAACACTTTTCGTTAAAAAAAACATAATTCTAAAATAAATATTCATTCGTTTTAGAAAATGATTGTACCTTTGTCCAAAATATATCAAACATGATCAAAAACTTTTTCACTATACTCTTTCGAGTATTTATAGCCGTATTTTTAATTTTTGGAGGCGTACAACATTTTATAAACATGGAGTTCTATCTCCCTTTTGTACCATCTATACTCCCCTATAAACCCTTTGTAATTTATGCCAGCGGACTGTTAGAAATTCTGATAGGTGTTTTCTTATTAATTCCAAAAACAAAACAGCTAGCATCTTGGGCATATTTAGTACTAATGTGTGTGTTTTTACCCATTCATATTTCAGATTTATTTACAGAAACCCCTGCTATGGGAACTCATTCTGCCGCTATAATAAGATTAGGAGTACAGTTTTTCCTAATTGCACTAGGAATATATTTTGTAAGATTTTCACAAACAACTACAGCAGAAAAACATGAGAACTAAAAGTGTAAAAAAGCGAGAAGCATTGTTACAAGCTACACTAAACTTAGTGAATAACAATGGATTCCATGCGGCTCCTATGTCTAAAATAGCAAAGCTAGCAGGAGTCTCTCCCGCCACTATTTACCTTTATTTTAAAGGCAAGCAAGATTTAATAAATCAACTGTATATCCATTCCAAAATAGCATTTACACAAGAAGCCTTTAAAAATTACGAAATAGCATTGCCTGTAAAAAAAGGGTTTCAATTGATCTGGTATAATATCGCAAATTTCAAACTCAAACAAACCTGTTCGTCTTCCTTTTTAGCTCAATGTGAGACCACTCCTATGATCGATTCAAAAGTAAGAGAAGAGGTCTTGCAATATTTCAAACCATTATTATTGCTTTGGAAGCGAGGTCAACAAGAAGGGATTATCAAACCAATATCCTCATATATTTTATATGCAAATGCAATTTACCCACTCACTTTTTTGCTTTCCGCTCATAAACGCGGCGATATTATATTGGATAAGGAACAGTTAGATGCAGCATTTAAAACAGCCTGGGATAGTATTAAACTTTAATTTTTCTTGCCATAACAGAATGAACGTTTATTAATAAATTGATTATGAAAAAAACAGCCCTTATATTAGGAGCCACGGGACTCACAGGTTCCCTCCTTCTAAAAAAATTAATTGCGGATGACCGGTATAAAAAAATAATACTCATTTCAAGGACTAAAATAGCTCCATTACATTCAAAAGTAGCGCAACATATAGGTGATTTATTAGATTTAACTCAATTTTCAGACTACTTTAAAGCCGATGAATTATACTGCTGTATTGGAACTACCAAAGAAAAAACCAAAGACAAAACCGTTTATAAAAACATCGATTATGGAATTCCTTTTGCAGCCGCTAAACTATGCAAACAGTTTGGAATCCCTACATTTATAGTTGTGTCTGCTTTAGGTGCAGATAAAAACAGCCGTATTTTTTATAACAGAACCAAAGGAGAAATGGAAAAAGCTGTACTTAATACGAACTTAGACCACACCTATATCCTAAGACCTTCACTAATTGTTGGTCAACGACAAGAAGAAAGAATAGGAGAAAAAATATGGAAAAATATCCTGTCTTTATTCCAACCTCTCTTACAAGGAAGACTCAAAAAGTACCGAATGATATACGCAAACACTATTGCCAATGCCATGATAGTTCTTGCTAATACTACGCCTCAAAAAGTACGCATACTAGAATCAAATGCGATAAAAATAATTGCTTCAAAATAACAATATAGAAACCTTAATTATGACATTAATAGAAAATTTAAACTGGCGGTATGCTGCCAAAGCAATGAACGGAGAAACCGTTTCAGAAGAAAAAATAAATAATATTTTAGAAGCTGCTCGCTTGGCTCCTACCTCAAGTGGATTGCAACCTTTTGAAATTTTTGTTATTAAAAATCAAGAAATAAAAGAACAAATTAAACCTATATCTTGGAATCAATCTATGATAACAGATTGTTCTCATTTATTGGTGTTTGCAGCATGGGACACCTACACAGCAGATCGCATAAACAAGGTTTTTGACCATACCAATGAAGTCAGAGGCATAAAAAATGAAGGATGGGAAAACTACCGTCAAATGTTGCTCGGAATGTACCCTCAACGCGATGCAGAAACCAATTTTAACCATGCAGCAAAGCAGGCTTATATTGCTTTTAGTGCCGCAATGATTGCAGCTGCTTATGAAAAAGTTGACTGTACTCCTATTGAAGGATTTGATCCAGAAAAACTGGACGAGATCTTAGGCTTAAGAGCCAAAGGACTAAGAAGTACCGTAATGCTCCCCATTGGATATCGAGACAGTGAAAACGACTGGTTGGTGAACCTTACTAAGGTACGAAAAAGCATGAATGAATTAACAACTGTAATAGACTAATAATGAATAATTTTAACTTACAAAACCCTACCAAAATTCTATTTGGAAAAGGACAAATAGCTGAATTAGCAAACGAAATCCCTGCAGATGCAAAAATCCTTTTGCTATATGGAGGTGGAAGTGTCAAAACTAATGGTATTTACGACCAAGTAACCCAAGCACTAAACCACTTTAAGGTCATTGAATTTGGTGGTATTCCCTCCAACCCAGAGTATGCTGTATTAATGGAAGCTTTAAGCATCATTAAATCAGAAAAAATAACATTCCTATTAGCTGTAGGAGGTGGATCTGTAATAGATGGAACTAAATTTTTAGCATCTGCTGCCTTATTTGAAGGAGATAATCCTTGGGATATTTTAACAAAAAATATACGAACAGAAAAAGGAATGCCTTTTGGAGCTGTCCTCACATTACCTGCTACAGGATCTGAAATGAATTCAGGAGCCGTAATTACAAGAGCAGAAACAAAAGAAAAATATGCCATGGGAGGCCCAGGATTGTTCCCTTTGTTTTCGATTCTAGACCCAACAGTGATTACATCCATTCCTCAAAGACAATTGGCAAACGGACTTGCAGATGCCTTTGTACATGTACTTGAACAATATATCACCTACTCGGTAGAAGCCCATTTACAAGACAGGTTTGCAGAAAGTGTGTTGCAAACACTAATAGAAGTAGCTCCAAAAATATTAAAAGACCCTAGTGATTATAAAGCAGCTAGTAACTTTATGTGGTCTTGTACTATGGCTTTGAATGGCCTGCTTTCTCAAGGAGTTCCTTCTGACTGGGGAATCCACATGATTGGGCATGAACTCACTGCATTATTTGGAATAGATCACGCACGTACATTGGCAATAATAACCGAAAATCATTATTCTCATAACCTGGAAAGTAAGAAAGAAAAACTAGCACAATACGCCACACGCGTTTGGGACGTAACAGAAGGTACCATGGAAGAAAGAGCAAAAGCTGGAATCCAAAAAACCACAGCCTTTTTTCATTCTTTAGGTATCGATACTAAATTATCTGATTATACTGCTGATTACGAAGGAACTGCAGAAGAAATTTCAAAACGTTTTACGGACAGAGGTTGGGTTAAAATGGGAGAAAACGGAACGCTGACACCTACGGATGTAGCTAAAATTATTAAAATGTCTTATTAGTATTTGTTAGATTGATATTTTTAAGATAGTATCCACTTGATTTTTTGATTTTACATAATAATATTGAATTATTTTTTACAAGGTCAACGTTAAAAATGGGTCGTATCATATTTTTAATGCCAATTACAATCCAAAAGGACCGATATAAATAGTTTATTTTACGTTCTAAAGTTCTTGAAAAACAAAATAATAGATAAAAATATCCTTCCGTTTTTCGCCTAGCTAAAACAAAAAATAACTCTATTTCTAAACCATCACTAGGAAATGTATTTGGTATTACGGCACTCTATTTTTACGAATAGATTGTTAAAAAAAATAGAATGCGGTCATCATAAGATTAAATTGGTACTAGCACGCACTGATGTTTATAAAAGAAACTCAGTGCGTTTTTTTTTACAACAATGTATTGAATACGGCCTCTTAGAACAGCAATTTTAATACAATGAATCCACAAAAAAGAGTCCCCCTCCATCATACAAATTCTCCCTACCTAAACACACATATTTCATCGTATTCTTTGAGATAAAATCCGCTAATAAAACACCATCAATATGACTTAATATATCTCCCATAAAAAACAAAGTGTCTCCTAATTTCCCTACTGTACCACCTAAAAAACCATAGGCATGGTCTACAATACTTATCTGACTAGGCTCAAAATAACAAACATCAAATTCAGTTTTCTTCAAACATTTTACAATCCCTTGATCTGAGCTTATAAAACAATGATTATTGATATTAAACAAACTACAACGGACATAAGATTGTGGTAAAAACACAGGTTTTTTGTCTTTACAATGTGCCAAAATATGCGAATCGGTATATCCTTTTCTTAAAAAATAATGTTCTTTTAAAGCCAAGCAATTATAACGACTACTCGTTAACAAGCCTGTTCCTACAAAAGAATTACCAAATTCAAAGCAAATCTTATGATCCTGTAAAAAAGCGATCAGATCAACGGGCGTATTCGGAGCAACAATCAAGGTTTCTTTATCCTGAAACATAAAAACATCCGGATGTCCACTGATGGAATTATAAGTAAGTCCTTCGGATGAAAACTCAAAAACCTCTTTTACGTACCGTTTCAAATTGTCCTTTATTTCCTGCGAAGCTCTTTTATCAATAATAGCAAACATCTAGCTCAAAATTTGAAAGTTTAGCCGCCGACTCGAAATGCAATTCTATTCCTTTATCTTTATAATAATTACGATTGCTCGCCTTAAAACCTATCGCATAATTCAATTGATTCTTAGCTACTGAAATCCTAGCTTTTTTCGTGTCATGCAGTTTTTCCGCTAATATATCAGCCCATAAAGAAGACAATACCATTTCCTTAAAAGATGGATGGATAGGCCCTGCAACAAGAGACTTTCCCAATTCTAATTCCTCCGATGGATGCAATCCAACACGTAAGATTTTAATAGGTGTCTCCATAAATATCTTATACACTTCTTTAGACCAGTGGACAGCTTCTTCTAAGGACAGCACCTTGTATTTCCCACTGTGATACATACGTTCTAAAACAGTATCTTGAATCACCAACGTTGGGTAAATCCTAGTAGAATTCGCACCTAAACGTACAATATCCCTCGCGGTTTGCAGGCTCAATTCCAAACTATCATAAGGCAAGCCCAACATCATTTGAAGACCGAGTTCAAAATTACGTTGGTTGATTAACTTGGCTGCTTTTTCTATCACATCAAACTTATGCCCTCTCCCCGATTTTAATAAAACTTTATTATTGGTACTCTGTGCACCTAATTCAATAGCCGTGACTCCGTATTGTTCTAAAATATCTAAAATCTCATTGTTAATATAATCTGGTTTTGTAGACAAACGAATTCCCTGTATTTGACCAGATAACACATAGGAATATGCAACTTTTAAATAAGCGATCATCTCCTCCTTTGGAATGCCTGTAAAACTCCCTCCAAAAAAGGCAATATTAATTTCCCTTTCTACAGGAATGGTTTCCAAATAAGCATCAATGGTTGCAGCTATTTCATCTGGTTTTGGAATGCTAAAGGTATTGCTTATTTTTTCTTGATTGCAAAATACGCATTGGTAAGGACAGGCCATCTCTGGAATAAATATGGGGATGTTGGTGTGTTTTTTCATTTGGAAAAATAATACAAACTTAATCTCACAAATTTACAACTTCACAAGCTGTAAACATAAAAAAGGATAAAAAAATCAGCATTTATAAAAAAAAATATAGGGTAGTATATACCTTAAATACCATCAGACGAACATTTACTTAAAGGTATAAAAACGGGACCATAATTTCTAGGTTATAACAATTAAATTTCCAAGTGACGGTTTAGAAATGGAAGGATAGCCGTAGCTATCGTTCTATTATTTAACAACGATAAAACATAAAATAAATCATTTATATCAGTCATTTTGGATTGTAATTGAATTGATCTCAATAGAAATAACTGAATCTGTTTTTTACACTCCCACAAAAAATATCGAAAAAAAATGGACAAACCCTTTACATAATTGGTGCTTGACAATTCAACAATTATATATTAAATTTGAAGATCGAATAACGTTGGATTTACATAAAAACGGAAGCAATTCGTGACGCTAGCCGCTAGGGCTCATTTTAAAATAGTTCGATTTTTAAAGCAGCCTTATGAAGAGAAAATCGAACTATTTTAAAACGTAGAAAAAAATAAGCAGACAGAGTTTAAATTACACAACCTCCAGTATAACAATCTTTCAAAACAAAATCAGGACAAATCCAATACGTTTAATTGCTATCAGTTTACTTCTATCTAAGAACCATTAAAACAACAAAAAACCAGTCAAAACAATTGTTCGACTGATTTTAAATAATACTTTATAGAAACACAAAGCTTTTACTTACTCCATTCCTATTTGATCAATAGCGTCAAAATCACCTTCCTCTTTTGGGTTATTCCCATACTCGTTGCTCCTATAGTCACCTTCCGTAACATACAATACAAATAGCCATATCGCACCAATTAATGGTATTAAAGAAATAAACAGAAACCATCCAGACTTACCTACATCATGCAACCTTCTTACTGTAACAGCAAGACTTGGTACAAAAGAAAAAACCACATATAAAAAAATTAATCCGCCAAACATTTCTGTTCCGAATAAATTATTTAGCAATCCACTTACTATTAACACTCCAAAATATGCTAGAAAATTAAATAAGGCAAACATCCAATATTCTGTTCTTCTAGCTCTTCCTTCAAAATCTGCATATTGTTTTAATACTACTTTTAGATACCACTTCATACTTATACGTTGTTTTTAGTTAATTTTTATACGTGTAAATATATAAAAAAACCAGTCAAAACAATTGTTTGACTGGTTTTAAACCAAATACATTTCCAAGTAATAGTTTAGAAATGAATTTTTTCATATCGATAATTTTGGATTGTAACTGGTATTAAATAATACTTTAGAGAAACACAAAGCTTTACTTACTCGGTTCCTATTTGATCAATAGCATCCATATTTCCAATTCCTTTTGGGTTATCTCCCCAATCATTTGCTCCATTTTCACTATCTGTAGCTAATAAAATAATGTTATAAATAGGAATTAAAATAAACCATCCACTTTTACCTACATCATGCATACGTCTAATTGAAACCGCTATATTTGGTAACGCTACTGCTAAGGAATAAAACGTTCCTAACATTAATAACCCAGGTAATTCCGCGAAAAATGAAATCCCTTGAATAGACCAAGAAATAATAAGATTTATAAGGATAAACATCCAATATTCTGTTCTTCTTGCCCTTCCTTTAAAGTCTACATATTGTTTTAATACTTTTAGATACCACTTCATACTTATAAATTGTTTTTAGTTAGTTTTTATAAACGTAAATGTAACGCTTTAAAAGAAACCACGTGACTTAAATTCTAAATATTTATTAATAGTTTCCCCTGTTAAGTTTTTAGGTTCCGTAAGTACGCATTGTATCCCGTATTTTTTGAGTTCTTGAACAATTTGTTTCTTTTCGAACTTAAATTTTTCTGCTATAATGGTATCATACACTTGTTCAATATTCCTTGCCTTCCCTTGAATAACTTTGTTAAGTTCTGTATTTTCAAAAAAGACCACTAAAAGCAAGTGATTTTTAGAGAGGGCACGTAAATAAGGTAATTGACGGTGCAGGGCATCCATGGTTTCGAAATTGGTATATAGAATTAATAAACTCCGATGTGTAATTTTACGTTTTACAATGGCGTACAGTCTACTAAAATCAGATTCAGAGAATGTTGTTTTAATATTGTACAAAGCTTCTGAAATCAAGCTCATTTGCGAATTTCTTTGTTCAGCAACAATTAAATCTTCCATTTCTGTTGCAAAAGTAAACATCCCTGCTTTATCTTGTTTTCTTAGGGCTATATTACTAATAGCCAATGTTGCATTGATGGCATAATCTAACAAGGTAAGCCCTTCAAAACTTTGTTGCATCGTACGCCCTTTATCGATAATAGAATATATAGGTTGGGATTTTTCCTCTACGTATTGATTGACCATTAACACATTGCTTTTAGCAGTGGCTTTCCAATTGATTGTCCTAATATCATCCCCTGGAATATACCCCTTAATCTGTTCAAACTCCAACGAATGTCCTATTCTTCTATTTTTCTTGGTCCCATACGATTTTAAGGAACTTGAAAAAGAACGGATGTTAAACTTATTTAATTGTAAAAAAGAAGGGTAGCACTTTAACTCTTGAGGTTTTCCTAAACTATATTTACGCATTGCCAATTGCAAGGGAGACGACACATAAACATTGGCATATCCAAAATCGTATACGCCTCTAAAATTAGGTGTTAAAACATAAGAAATTTTGGTAGGACTCTCTGGTTTTAACTCCAATTGAAAAGAAGTATCTCTACGCTGAAACTGAAAGGGAAGCTCCTCTAAAATGAGTACATGACATTTAAACGTATAGCTGTTTTCTAATTGAATATAAATAGTATTAGCATCACCGTTAGACAATCTTTCTGGCAATTCTCTTTCTAAGTGAATGCCTTGTTTCTTAGAATATACCAATAGAATATCTAACAACGTTAAGACTCCCAAAATAAATAACAACACCTTGGAAATTTCAAATACTATTGGAATAAAAAACCCCAACACAAACAATACGGATAGCAGTGCTAGCGCATAAAACAATCTGGCATTTAGAAACAAGGAGTCGTATAATTTTCTCACTGGATTATTTTTTATCTTTTCAAAAGCATTATTTACTTAAGAATATTCTTATCTAGGAATCTCAACTGATTCGATAATTTGTGTTATAATTTGTTTGCTTGTCATTCCTTCCATTTCACGCTCTGGTGTTACAATAACACGATGATCCAAAATAGGCAAGGTTACTTTTTTGACATCCTCTGGCGTAACAAAATCACGTCCATTTATCGCAGCAAAAGCTTTGGATGCTTTTAAAATAGCAATACTCGCTCTAGGAGATGCTCCAAGGTATAAATTAGAATTACTTCGTGTATTTAACACAATACTAGTAATGTATTTCAAAAGATGTGTCTCTATCTGAATTTTAGATACTAGCTTTTTGTATTTCAAAATTTGGGCACCACTTATGACCACATCTATCTTTTCCATTTTGGTTTGTTCATCAAGCGCATGCTCTCTGGTAATAATTTCTAGTTCTTCCTCTGCTGTAGGATAATCAACATTAATTTTAAATAAAAACCGATCCAACTGCGCCTCTGGCAAACGGTATGTTCCTTCTTGCTCTATTGGATTTTGTGTTGCTAGTACGATAAAAGGATCATTCATTTTATAAGTAATACCATCCATGGTCACTTGCTGTTCTTCCATCACTTCAAACAATGCGGCTTGTGTTTTTGCAGGTGCTCTGTTAATTTCATCTATAAGTACTACACTTGAAAACACGGGACCTTTTTTAAATTCAAACTCAGAAGATTGCATTGCATACACAGAAGTACCTAAAATATCTGAAGGCATTAGATCTGGTGTAAATTGAATTCTACTAAAAGGGATGTCAATAGTCTTAGAAAGTAATTTAGCTGTAATTGTTTTTGCAACCCCTGGCACACCTTCTATAAGAGCATGTCCGTTAGATAATAACGCTACAATAAGTAAATCAATCATCTCATGCTGCCCTACAATTACCTTGTGCAACTGTTCTTTTATCTTTAAAACACTTTCTTGTAATTCGGACAAATCAATTCTATTTTCAAATTCAACTTTATCCAACTCGTTCTTTTTATTTAACTCTTCCATATTACTATTGTTTCAAATATATTTCTATCATACTATTTAAGCGCATTAGTTCCTCGTTAGAACATTCACTTCTTCCTCTTAAGGCTCTTATTGTTTTTATTAAATACCGTGTACTACTTATTTCATTTCCAGACTTCAATGCCAATAGTTCTATAAATCGCTCATTCAAATTTGAGGTATCCAACAAAAACTGAGTTCGAATTGCCTCTAAAAAATAGGTAATCTTTTTATCTACTAAATTTTTAGGATTGTTTTCTTTCAAATACAAGTTTGAAATAGTTTGTGTAAACGCTACTGTAGCATTCGTCACCTTCGGCAATATTGGGATAGGACGTTGTTTTCTTCTCGCATTAAAAAGCATAAATAACAAGAGGCTCCCCATTGCAAGGAACAAACTCCATTTTAATGATGAATGTGCTAAAAAATACTTAAAGACCGAATCCTTTTCAGGGCTATTATCAGGTTCCTGTGAAAGGCTACTTTTACGTATTTGGGGATCCCATAAAGTAGGAGCACTTGGCAAATAAGAAAATACATTTTCTGTATACTTTACCGTGTTTTTTAACATGTAATAATTAGTAAAAGCAATTGGTTGACTGTGTAAGTACACAAGACCTTTACCATAATAAATTTTAATATAATTAGCCTTTGACACCGTATTTATATCCTGAGTTCCTAAGACAATAGAACGCCCCGAATTGTACGCAGAAAAATACTGACCTGTTATATTTCGATCATATCCTAGCGCTGTTAAATCAAACGCTTTGTTCTCTAAGGTAAAACTTCCTGATAAAACTTTGAGTTCTTTATCAGAATACCATAAAGAGTCTCTTTCTTTAGTTTCAAACTCTAATTTTTCTTTCAAATATTCTGGAAAGGAATTCAATGCTATAAAAGCCGTATTCCCATCGGACACAAAACCAAGTAATTTATCTATCGCTTGGTCATCCAATTTAGGTGCCGCATCTTTAATGCATATATAATTAGAAAATTTTTCGTCTTCATAATTATCCAAT
Organism: Flavobacteriaceae bacterium; assembly: GCA_965224465.1. GTDB lineage: Bacteria > Bacteroidota > Bacteroidia > Flavobacteriales > Flavobacteriaceae. The sequence continues at coordinate 1,051,294 of OZ245049.1, forward strand.
AAATAATCTTCGATATTTACTTTTAAATAATGGACCTCTTCATTGTCCAATAAAGATGACATCTCGTTAAAAATGATATATGTTCCAAAAGGACTTTTTTCACGTTCTCGATAATTCTCTTTCCAATTTGTATTTTTACATTGCACAAATAACGAGAGCATTACCATATAAAATGTATAATGTATGTAGTGTTTTCGTATCAATGAATGGAGCTTATAAAGGATTTATAATTAGTGTCTATTTTTTAAACATCTGGGCATCTATAGAAAACTCCCCATACCAAACGTAATTATAGATATAGGAAAGGTAAGAAAAACGGGCACGTAACGACTTGTTTTTTAATTCATATATATATGCAGCATTCGTTTTTTCTATATGGTATTTTATCAATTCTTTGTCTGCTAATTTTTTTAATGTAGCTAAATAATGATAGCGCGTAGCCAATCTAAAATCCTTCAATGCAACAGCTCTTTTCAAAAGAGCATCAAAATCCGTTGCAGATATAAACTCTTCTTCTTCTTCAAATGTTAAACCTGTCCCTTTAATTTTGGTGGTTTTGGAATATTTCCAAAATTTCAAATCTGAGCCCATCAGTACCCTCACAATTATATAGACAACCAATAAGCCTAATAAATAAGGAAAAACGGACGTCATAAATAGGAGAAACTTAGTAAAAAACAATGAATCTGAAACAGGCGCTGGTTCTTTTTTTAACGTATCATCTTCCGGAACATCTTCCTTTTCTGTATATGTAAAATCGCTTCCTGAATATTTAGAATCTAAGGCATCGTCAAAGGAACGTTTTTTTATATACGCGGTAGATTTAGTTCCCTGATAGGGGGCTTCCGATACGACCGTTAGAACATGATTCTGATCAGGAGAAAATTCAAGTTCCTCTTGAGAAACCACATTTATACAATAGAGCACTGCTATTAAAACTAGATATCTACTCATAAACGAACTTGTTTTTTAGCCGCTACTTTAAATGGCAGTATAAAATAATAGTAGCTTATAATAGCGAGGCAACTTATAATAATTCCGATGCATACAAATGTGGGCATACTATTGGAAAATCTTGTGACATAACCTTCTAATAACGCTGCCATAATTGTAAAAGGAATGGTACTTAGAAATATAATGAAAGCTTCTCGCAATCCAATTTTAAAGGATTCCATTCTCTTCAGCGTTCCTGGAAACAAAATACTAGCGCCAATTACATAACCAGCCGCAGCTTCTACAATCATTCCAAAGATTTCGAAAGTTCCATGAATCCAGATCCCTTTTACACTGTCAAAAAAACTATTCTGTTGAAAAAAGAAGGCTTGAAATACAGCAACCATTATGGCGTTATACACAATATAAAACCCTGTTCCTATTCCTAAAAACAATCCAGATAAGAACATGTTTAAGCCAACACGTATATTATTATCCAAAATACCAATAAAACTCCCCCAATTACTACCCCCTTTATAAATAGCCAATGTGTCACCACTTTCTATATTCTCAAGTGTTTGATCTACATAACTGTCACCCAGAATTTGCCGTGCAAAACCTTCATCATTAAACGTAGAAACTAAACCTATAAAAAAACAGATAAAGAAGAATACAAAAGAAATATAAAGGTATTTCCTATGCTTATAAACCAATAGAGGAATCGTCTCGAAAAAAAACAGAAACAATGCATTCTTCTCCGTTCTTTTAGCGTGGTAAACTTTACCATGACTCACTTTGGCTAAATTATTTAAATACAGAACAATTTTACTTTTTGGGTAAAAGGTTTGTGCATATGCTAAATCATTCATGATTTTAATATGTAGTGTGGCTATCTCATCAGGACTTTTTTTTCTATTATTTGAAATAATTTGCTCAAAGTCTAACCATTTTTCTTTATTTTGCTTTATAAAAGCGATCTCTCTCATTGAGGCTAAAGTAATAATTATATGAAAACGTTGCAAATTAATACTACACAAAATGTAAACATCAATTTCACCATTGCAAGTGTTAGTGAGCGAACCTTAGCATTCGCAGTAGACAATGCACTGAAATTCACTTACATATATATAGCGTTTAACTATTTAAACCTTTTTAACTTTCAAGATAGCCTAGGTGATCAATGGTCTATAAAAGCCATGGATATCCTTGTTTTTTTACCAATCACGTTCTATTCCCTCTACTCTGAAATAGGAATGAATGGGCAAACAATAGGAAAAAAGTTACTCAAAATAAAAGTAGTTACCATGGATGGCTTCAAACCATCAAATACAGATTACATGATGCGATGGTTTTTAAGAACGGTAGATTTTAATGTTTTTACCCTTATATTTGTCTACATAGCATCCTTAGGGCTCAATAAAAACATCCCCTTATTAGTGACGCTTTTTATCTTTGGAAAATTAACAGGTTATATTTGTATTGTACTTACAAAAAACAACCAACGTTTTGGAGACCTATCTGCAAATACAATCGTAATTAGCCTTAAAGACAGTATTGAGTTTTCACACACTATTTCAGAAAACATCAGCGAACAATACATCCCAACCTACCCTAACGTTATTAAATTATCAGATAATGATGCACGCATAATTAAAGACACCTATAGAGTTGCCCTAAAAAGCAAAGATTATCCAACAATGATAAAATTAAGAACCAAAATAGAGCAAGTCACTAAAATTAAATCACTTGAAAAAAGTGACATCGTTTTTATAAATAAAGTACTCAAAGATTACAACTATTATACCCAAGAAATGTAATGACACCATTCTATATATTAGACATCATAGGCACTGTAGCATTTGCCATGTCTGGAGCTTTAGTAGCTATGAATAAAAGATTAGATCCTTTTGGGGTCTTTATAATTGCCTTTGTTACCGCCGCAGGAGGAGGTACTATGCGTGATATACTTACAGGAAGATTACCAGTTATTTGGATGCAAGACATCAATTATATGTATGCTATTACAGGCGCTACATTTATTGCCATTGTTTTCAGAAAAAGACTGCGATTTTGGAGTAAAACATTTTTTTTGTTTGACACCATAGGAATTGGTGTCTTTACCATTATGGGAACAGAAATAGGTGTAAAAGCAGGATTCCACCCAATCATATCTATTGCATTAGGCACAATGACCGCTTGCTTTGGAGGTGTAACCCGAGATATTTTATGTAATGATATCCCAATCATATTCAGAAAAGAAATTTATGCAACAGCATGCATCATCGGCGCAATCACCTATTTGATATTACTAGAATTTGTAGCCAATACAACTTATGTATACATTGGAACTACTTTTATCGTAATCATTGTCCGATTGCTTGCCGTACGTTTTAAATTTTCACTCCCTACTTTTTACAACGATACAAACCGATCAAATTAATCACCACTATACACCACGAAATTTCGTGGTGTTTCATACAATGTAATCGTAAGTTCTAAATCTACATCAAGTTTTGGCTTTAATTTATTGTAGATAACCAATACGATATTTTCTGCCGTCGGATTTAATGTCGCAAATTCTGGCACTTCTTCGTTCAAATTTTTATGGTCAAATGCTTCTTCTATTTCTTCTTCTATCAGTTTTTTTAGCACTTTCATATCCATTACAAAGCCCGTTTCTGGATGAATCTCTCCTTTTACTCCAACAATCAACTCATAATTATGTCCGTGATAATGTGGATTGGCACATTTACCAAATACAGTGGCATTTCTAGCATCACTCCATTCGGCATTGTACAATCTATGTGCAGCATTAAAATGAGCCTTTCTATTTACAGTAACTTTCATAACAGTTTTTTAAGGGCAATTTACACTTTTAAATGATGATAAAACTTATCAAAAATTATCTTAAACCATTCTGTATAAATTGCAGGCTGCATTTCCATATCTTGTTTTACATCTTCTAAGGTCATCCATTTATAGGAAGCTACCTCGTCTGGATTTATCACTGGAGCTTTTGTATATGTCCCAATCATAACATGATCCAGTTCATGTTCTGTCAATCCATTGTCAAAAGGCGCTTTGTAAATAAAACTAAACAATTCTTTAAGATCACATACAAAACCCATCTCTTCAAATAAACGGCGTTTCCCTGCATCCAAACTTGTTTCACCATTGCGCTGATGACTACAGCAGGTATTCGCCCAAAGTAAAGGAGAGTGGTACTTTTCCGCTGCACGTTGTTGCAGCATAAGTTCTCCTTTATCATTCATAACAAATACAGAGAAGGCTCGGTGTAATAAAGCCTTTTCATGAGCCTCTATTTTTTCCATTAAACCTATTTGTTCGTCTTGCTCGTTTACGAGTATTACTTGTTCTTCCATTATAATATAAATCAAAACACAAAGCTACAAAAAAACAATTTCCTGTTCAATTAAGTTTTCATATCTTGCCAGCAATATATATAAGTTAACAAATCAACACCCCCCAATGACCCCTTCAAAAGCCATTATTTACTTTTTAGTATCAATCCTTTTTATTTCTTGTGAAATTCTAATTTTAGACGAACTAAGCCTAGAAGACTCTTTAGAGGAAATGATTGTAGGAAAATGGAGTCTTTCAGAATTTTCGACAGACGATGCTCTATTAACGAGTACAGATCTAAAAGAAAAATCAGAAATAAATATAAAAAGCACTAAAAACAATTCTTCTTTTGAAGTGAATTTCTTAGACAATCCTAAACAAATTCTTATTGATGGTACTTTTTCAATCACGCTAACAGGAATTGTTCAAAACAAAATGTATTCAAATACCTATAACTGCAACTACTTTTTTGAAGATATACTCTTAGGAAAATGGGGCATCATAAATTCGAACTTGTATTTAAGCGAAGAACAATTGCATGCTACTATTTTGATTAAAGATCTTACAGACGATTCTTTAAAATTGAATATTAAAGTAGAAAAGAAATTAGATCAAGAAGGTCTTCAGGGAAACCTAAAAGCTACATTTTGCATGACCTTTAAACGAAAAACCAACTAAGTTTATTCCGTTTTCGTATCTTTCGGCTTAAAAACTGTTCTTATGAAAAATAACCTATTACTTAGTACTGTTTTATGCGCTGTATTGTTAATCTCCTGCGAAAAAAACGAGGACAACCCAACTACAGAAAACAGTGACAATAAACGCATTACAAACACCTGGAACTTAACAGATTTCCATGCAGAAAATGCTTTGTTTACGATTAACTACCTAGGAAAAAAAATACCAATACCTATTACCTGTACAGGGTCAGATTACGATGTAATCCTTCTTTTTAAAGATGCTCCAAAAACAGTAAACTCCGAAGGGGATTTCACAGTAACTGTATCTGGAAGCTTTATGGGACAAAAAAGAAATGGTTCTTTTTCAAGTGATTTGTTTATGAAAAATCTATTTCTAGGCAGCTGGAAGATCTCAGAAGATAAATTAATCGTTGAAAAAGATGGAGAGAGCAATACATTTGACATCGAATCCCTCACTAAAAACACCTTAAAACTAAAACTTGACATTAGCCATCAAATCTCTAATGACGGTATAGAAGGTACAGTCACTGCAAAAATAGTGCTCACTTTTACACCGTAAACACTTATAAACTTGTTTTTTTTCAGATTCCTTACTCACAACTTATACCAAATACATTTCCAAGTGACGGTTTAGAAATAAACTATTTATAACGGTCATTATGGATTTTAATTGGCATTATATCTAGGCGGAAAATCTAAGAATAGCCTGAGCTATCGTTCTGTTTTTCAACAACGCTAGAGCGTAAAACAAACTATTTATATCGGTCATTTTGGATTGTAATTGCCTTTATATAAGCACCATTAATTAACACAAAAGAAGTTATCTAATTTAGCAATCTTAATTATTTTATATGAAAACTAAAAATAAGGAATCACTCTTGTAGATCAATACCACAGATTATTTCAGTTTTATACAGACAACACCTACACGTATAAAGATTTGTAATTAAAAAAAAGACCAGAAAACAACGCCTCTATTTACTACTTATTTTTAAGTATACAAATAAATAGCAGCATTATTTTGCTTACATTTTTTTAATTAATTAAATTTGTACCGCTATAAAACTTACAATTTTGAGTATCAAAGAAGACTTACAGAGCAATTTCAGGAACGAATACCTAAAAGCACGGGTGAATGTTTATTTGACCAATGTTTATCTAATGGATAAAATGAATCAAATAATAAAGCCCCATAAATTATCGATTGCTCAATTTAACACTTTACGTATCTTAAGGGGACAATACCCTAAAAACGCAAGCATTGGTCTGATTAAAGAACGAATGATAGATAAAAACTCTGACGTTAGTAGAATTATAGATCGTTTGGTATTTAAAAAACTAGTAGACTGCGTAGCGTGTAAGAAGGATCGTCGCCAGAAAGATGTAAAAATCACTAAAAAAGGATTAGCTATTTTATCTTCCGTAGACACTTTAGAAATAGAATTAGACAATAGCTTACACCATCTTTCCGATACAGAAATAACAGAATTAAACCGCCTATTGGATAAGATCAGAGAATAAATAACTGCTTTCTTTACTTCAAATTGCCATTTGAAACTTTAAATACTATCTTTGCGCCTAAATTTTAAGCATGACTTTTTTAGAAGAGATACAACGACGCCGAACTTTTGGAATTATTTCGCATCCAGATGCAGGTAAAACCACGCTAACAGAAAAACTCTTACTTTTTGGAGGAGCTATTCAGGAGGCAGGAGCCGTAAAAAATAATAAAATTAAAAAAGGAGCCACCTCCGATTTTATGGAAATAGAACGACAACGTGGTATTTCTGTTGCAACTTCGGTACTTGCTTTTATTTATAAGGACAAGAAAATTAATATTCTTGACACCCCTGGACATAAAGATTTTGCTGAAGATACTTTTAGAACTCTAACAGCCGTAGACAGTGTAATTGTTGTTATAGATGTTGCTAAAGGAGTAGAAGCCCAAACAGAAAAATTGGTAGAAGTATGCCGCATGCGTAAAATCCCGATTATTGTTTTTATCAATAAAATGGATAGAGAAGGAAAAGATGCTTTTGACCTTTTAGATGAAGTAGAACAAAAACTTGGATTGAGAGTTACCCCTTTGAGTTTTCCTATTGGAATGGGATATGATTTTCAAGGGATTTATAATATTTGGGATAAAAAAATTAACATCTTTTCTGCAGACAACAAACAGACGGTTTCTGACGGTGTAGAATTTAACGATATTAACAACCCTGAATTAGATACTATTATTGGTTCTGATGCCGCAGATACTTTAAGAGAAGAACTAGAACTAGTCTTAGAGGTCTACCCAGCATTTAATCAGGAAGAGTATTTGAATGGAGATTTACAGCCTGTATTTTTTGGATCTGCTTTGAATAATTTTGGAGTAAAAGAATTGTTGGAGTGTTTTATTGAAATAGCCCCTACACCACAACCCAAAATGTCTGACATTAGATTGGTAGATTCAAAGGAGGAGAAAATGACCGCATTTGTATTTAAAATTCATGCGAATATGGATCCAAAACACAGAGACCGTTTGGCATTCTTAAAAATTGTTAGCGGAATATTTAAAAGAAACGCAAACTACCTTCATGTACGTAACAATAAAAAGATGAAATTCTCCAGTCCTAACACCTTCTTTGCAGAAAAAAAAGAAATTGTAGACGAATCTTTCCCTGGCGATATTGTAGGATTACACGATACAGGAAACTTTAAAATTGGAGATACGCTTACAGAAGGTGAAATATTACATTACAAAGGAATTCCTGCTTTTTCTCCAGAACATTTTAGATATGTAAACAATGCAGACCCTTTAAAGTCAAAACAATTACACAAAGGACTGGATCAATTAATGGATGAAGGTGTTGCTCAATTATTTACACTCGATTTAAATGGACGAAAAGTAATTGGAACAGTTGGAGCCCTACAGTACGAAGTAATCCAATACCGACTAGAACATGAATATGGTGCTAAATGTTCTTATGAAAACATAAATATTCACAAAGCATGTTGGGTACAATGTGACAATGAAAACAGTGAAGAATTTAAAGAATTTAAGCGGGTAAAACAACGTTACTTAGCAAAAGATAAAAGAAATCAATTGGTGTTTTTAGCCGATTCCGCCTTTTCTATTCAAATGACACAGGATAAATACCCTACCGTTAAATTGCATTTCACAAGTGAATTTGAATCATAAAAAATAATGAATACTCACAAAACCATGTTTATCTCTTAAATGTGGTTTTTAGTATTCATCGCTATTTTTTTTAGTCCTTACATGTTCAAACACAAATTTAAAATTTCTGTTTTATTAAAAGGTTTTTGAAAAAAAGCAGTTACAAACTCTAAATCTTCGCATTCCTCCTGATAATCATAACCAGAAAGTATATAAAACTGAAGGTTACTATAGGCAATCTTAGCTTCTTTTATAAAAGCGATACCCGAAACCATGGGCATTTCTAGATCTGCAATAACCAAATCTATATCCGGCTCACTTTTGAGAATTTTAAACGCTTCACTCGCAGAAGAAGCCGTCAAAACTTCCACCTTTCCCAAAAAACTAAGTTTAAATAATTCTAAATTAAAAGGTTCATCATCTACATACAGCAATCGGGGTATTCTTTCTATCATTTTTTTTGATTAGCACATACTTAACTGGATTAAAAACAACCTAAAAACTATGTATGCTTTTTATTAATACTTCAAAGATACAATTAAATTAAGACTTTAATTTATCTTGAACTACAGTGCCTAAAAACACAAAAGAAACAGTAGTTCCTTCCCCTAATACTGATTTTATTCTCACATTCGCTTTTTGTTCTTGAATGATATTATACACAATAGCCAACCCCAAGCCTGTTCCTTTTTCTGCTCTTTTGGTTGTAAAAAACGGATCAAACACTTTTTTTAAACTTTCTGGATCTATACCACAGCCCTCATCTCTTACATGAACAATAATTTTTGTTTTCAAAGCATTCATTCTAGTAGTCACTTCAATCACTCCAAAACCTTCAATAGATTGGATGGCATTGTGAATTACATTAATAAAGACTTGGTGAAGCTTCCCTTCATCTCCAATAACCAGAGGTTTTTCAATAGAAAAATCGGTTAAAACCTTACATTTATCTTTGCTTTCATGGTTTAAAATCAGCAAACAATTCTGAATAACTTCATTTATATCACAACGTTCTGAAGCTGCATCACTAGTTCTACTAAACCTATTAAGGCTCCTAACAATTGTAGAAACACGATGCACTCCCACATTCATTTGTTCCAATACACGATATTTAGTTTTAAGTACTTCTTCTTCTGACCCCATTAAATGACCATTCTCTAAGATGTTTTCTAAACTATAAATTCCCGTTTGAATAAAATTGAGGGGATTATTTATTTCATGAGCTACACCCGCCGTTAACACCCCAATAGACGCCATCTTTTCTGACTGGATCAAGTGGCTTCTTGCATAATTCAAATCAACAATAGTATTAGATAACTCTGTATGTTTAACTTTCAATGCCGTATTTGCTTTGATTAAATTAAGGTTTAACTCTTTGAGTTCCTTTGTTCTCTGTTCCACCTGCTCTTCCAGTACCTTTTGATACTTTAATTGGGCTAATTCCTTATTTCTTTTTTCTGTTACATCTCTTAAAACAGCTTGCATATAATGGCCTTCACCTTCCATTATATTCACATTTACTAAGTGTACTTCTAAAATAAATAGTTCACCTGTAGCACGTTTGTATTCCCATTCAAACATTTTTACCCGCTCATATTTAATCTCCAAAGTCAAGCGTTCTAACAAAAGGTCATCCAACACATAATCTCTAAATACTGGAGATGAATGAAAAGAAATATGCGTATTCAATATATAAGACTCTTCACAGCCAAATAAATCTAACACCTTTTGATTGCAGTCATAAACAACGTAATCTTTTAATAAAACAATGGCTTCATTTGAGTTTTTAAACATCTGCTGAAACCTTTTATCACTATTTTCTATCTCTTTCAAATACCCTTCACTTACTTTTTTACTGGATAACTTTATCACCAAACCAGAAAAAGAAATAATAAATAAACTAAGCCCATCTACAATCCATGAATATGTTTTTTCTGTGTAAATATTATGATCTATTTTCACCGAAATCACATTATTTAAAATTAACACAACAGTCAAAACATAGGCGACAACTCCAGCGATAAAAAAAAATATATTTTTTCTAAAACTTATAAATTCAGAAAAAAGTAAAGGACCTAAAAAAAGTAAAAATTTTCCTGAAGCAGAAAATCCATAAAAAATCATGCCTATGATACCGTATAAGATCATTAAAATCATGATTATTGAAACTAGTTTTTTTGAACAAAAAACATTCCTAATAGAAAAAAATCCAAATGCTACTACGATAAGAAACGTCTGAAACACACTTGCATACAACATCCCAATATCTAAGGAGCGCTTATAGCCAATAACATTTCCTATTAACGCTAAAACAATAAACAAAAGGGTTGTTTTATGCAATGAAATTTTTTGCAATTTAAATCGAAAGGGGTTCATAAACAGAAGAAATAAAGGTAATTTTAAACAAAACTACGAAAAGATTTTCATTTACCAATCTACTGAATCCTTTTTAATGTAATTATTACACTTACTAAAGTGACTATTCTCAAACCAATACCCTCTATTTGCGCTCAATGGAGAAGGGTGACCACTTTCTAAAACTAAATGCTTGGTTCTATCAATCTTTTTTCCTTTCTTTTTTGCGTATCCTCCCCAAAGGAGAAATACCACATTTTTTTTATCCTCCGAAATCGTTTGAATTACATGGTCTGTAAATTTCTCCCATCCTATTTTCTGATGAGATCCTGGTTTCCCTTCCTCTACTGTAAGTATCGCATTTAATAATAAAACGCCTTGTTTTGCCCAACGCTCCAAACAACCATCAAAAGAAGGCTTTACACCTAAATCTAAATGTAATTCTTTAAAAATATTACCTAATGATGGCGGTATTTTAATACCAGGATTCACAGAAAAACACAAGCCATTTGCCTGTCCTTTTCCATGATAAGGGTCTTGTCCGATTACAACCACCTTCAGATCTTCAAAAGAACATAGCTTAAAAGCAGAAAAAATGAGTTCTTTAGGAGGGTAACATGTAGCTTTCATATAAGCGTCATCAACATAACGTTGTAATTCTTTAAAATATGGTTGTTTTAATTCTTGTTCTAAAACCTGTCTCCAGGAATTGGCAATTTTTAGTTCCATGTTTGTAGTTTAGTTAATATAAGCTACTTTTGCGTAGCTTTCAAAAATAAGCATTTTTATGGGTGAAATTTCAAAAAAAACATTGATAGACTTAGAATTTAATAGTGTTCTAACACGTATATCTGAATTCTGTATCTCAAATTTAGGAAAAACCAAGATTTTAGACATTAAACCCATCTCCAATCACACCTTATTATTTAAAGAGTTGAATTTAGCAAATGAGTATTTGTCTTCATTTGCCAATGACAATAGACTTCCTAGTCATCATTTTGAAGAAGTAACCCAAGAATTACACGCACTAAATATTGAAAACAATTATTTAAATCCCTCTTCATTTTTAAAATTGGCAACTATTTCAATTACGGTAAACGACACCATACGTTTTCTGAAAAAATTGAATAAAATATATGTCCATTTACACCAAGATTCTCTAAAATTGGTACACACAAAAGAAATTGAAACAAAAATAACAAAAGTTATCAGTTCTTTTGGAGAAGTAGAATCTTCTGCAAGTCCAATGCTCAAACAATTGAGAAAAGATATTGCGGTCGTAAGAGCAAGTATTGGTCAAAGCTTTACAAGGGTTTTAAGTAAATATGCGGCGGCTGGATTTCTAGCTGACATCCGAGAGTCTATTATTGACAATCAACGCGTCTTGGCTGTAGTTCCAATGCATCGTAAAAAAATTAAAGGAAGTTTATTGGGAACATCTAAAACAGGAAGCATCATTTTTATAGAACCCGAAGCTACGAGACAATACACCCGTGAACTCCAAAATTTATTATTTGAAGAAAAACAAGAAATTATACGTATTTTAAAAAATCTCACCGATGAAATTCGTGAATTTCAACCAGTACTATCACAATATCAAGATTACTTAGCACAATTAGACCGTCTAGGAGCAAGTGCAAAGTATGCGCATAAAATAAATGCATGCCTTCCAAAGATAGTCTCTGAAAAAGAAATTTATTTTAAAGATGCATTACATCCAATATTATTAGAAAACAACAAAAAGAAAAATTTAGAGACCGTTCCTCAAACCTTAGAACTCAATAAAAAACAGCAAATAATTGTGATTTCTGGCCCCAATGCTGGTGGAAAAAGTATTACACTTAAAACCATTGGATTGCTCCAAATAATGCTACAAAGCGGATTGTTAATACCCGTTCACGAACGTTCTAAAACATGTATTTTTAATAGTATTCTCACAGACATTGGCGACAATCAATCTATAGAAAACCAATTGAGCACCTATAGTTATCGCCTAAAAAATATGCGTAATTTTTTACGTAATTGTGATAAAGACACCTTGTTTTTAATTGATGAATTTGGAACAGGAAGTGATCCAGAACTTGGAGGAGCACTCGCAGAAGTGTTTTTAGAAGAATTTTATGAGAAAAAAGCATTCGGTATTATTACCACGCATTATGCCAACCTAAAAGTACTCGCCAACGAATTAGAGAATGTAGCCAATGCAAATATGCAATTTGACGAACAAAGCTTACAACCTCTATTCAAACTATTTATTGGACAAGCAGGAAGTTCGTTTACGTTTGAAGTAGCACAAAAAAACGGGATTCCATTTAGACTGATAAATCGTGCAAAAAAGAAGGTAGAAGGAGAAAAGATACGATTGGATAAAACAATTTCAAAATTGCAAAAAGAACGTAACAAACTTCAAAAAACTACTGAAAATCTAGAAAAAGAAAAAGCAAAAGCAGTAGAACATACCGATAATTTATCTAGTACACAATCTAAAATTCAAGAAAAACTAGAGAGCTTTCAAGAATTATACGACAGCAATCAAAAAATGTTGAGTATTGGAAGAAAAATAAACGAAATTACCAATCGCTATTTCCAGACAAGTAACAAAAAAGAACTATTCGCTTCCTTTTATAAATGGATTATCATCGAGAAATCCAAATATATAAAAAACAAACCTGAAGCGCCAAAATCCAAACCTGCAAAAAAACAACTAAAGGAAGTAGAAAAAAAGAAGAAAGAGGCTTTAAAAGACACCGAAAAAGAGATCTTAGAAAAAGTAGCAACAATACGAACGGAACAAAAAGAAACGGAAAAAAAGCGCGCCTTAATCAAAGCGAGCTACGTATTTAAAATAAAAGATAAAGTGAGACTAATGAATAGTAAATCTTGCGGTACCATTGAAAAAATAGAAAAATCAACGGCCTTTATAAATTTCGGATTCTTCACTACAAAAACAAAATTATCTAATTTAGAATTTGTTGAAAAAACAACATAATTTACACTTTTTCAGTATTTACTGTTTAATTATTTGATTATTAGATATTTTATATGTAATTTTAACCTTAATAACAGTACCCATTTACATTGAAAAAGAAAAAGAGACTAAACTAACCCAATTTAGTATCTTTAATAATGGAACCAAACTTTAACGTAACCTCACTTACCCCTCCTTTAATTATTGCCTTGGCAATAGTTTTTGTGTTTGTTGTCTTGTTTATAATTAACAGCAGTAAAAGAAAGAAAAAGAAAGCAAAAAATTATTGCCAAAGTTCAACTGAAATTGACTTAAAAGATTACACCGAAACAAATATTGTCAAGGCAAAAAAAACATTTGAACGTGGAGGAATTCAAGTTCAATGACTAAAAACACAGACGTTTTATCAATAAATAAGTGAACTTTAACTTATTAGCTTTGTGATTTGAAAATAATTTAGTAATTTTAAATAAAAAAAATGCTAAATTTCGTAAAATCCTTGTTATTGTTTTTAGTTTATGCGGCTATTGCTTTAACATTACATCAAAAAGTAAGTAACCTTATTTGTGGAGAGTGCTCCACAAACCATTTGGAGACGCCCAAACATTCCAAACGTCCACCAGACATCTTGTCTAGCCAAAAAGATTCACTTCCTACATTCAGGAAGCTTACAGTGAATGGTCTTAAAGGAAAGGCACTGTTTTCCTTTCGTCAAGGATTTCTTATCCACAACAAAAATGCAGCTATTAAATACCCAGACAGCGCATCTTTTATTCACAAATCACTCTTTGACTATCTCAACAATCACCAACAAAGAGAACTCCTTATTACAGGGTCATACCTATCCCACGAAGTTGATAGCAATACACAAAAAAACTGGGGACAACTACGAGCTCAAGAATTAAAAAACACATTAGTTAATTACGGCATTAGCACAGATCGAATTTCTACAGATTCTGAACTAGGCAACTTCAACTATGATCATTCCGGATATTACGCCTATGGTGTACAACTAAATTTGAGAGACATTCCAGAAAAAAATATTGCTAACATTGAATTGGGAATTGCAAATAAGACACTGTACTCAAAATTCAATTCCAAATCATTTATTCCAGACAATACACTTAAAGGATATGTATTAGAACTAAAAAACTATTTAAAAAAATACCCGAACAAACACGTCTATATAGAAGGACATACCGACAATGTTGGCTCGAGTGAAACAAACCATTGGTTTGCAATGCAACGAGCAGAAACCATCCGACAATATTTAATCAAAAACGGTATCTCTAGAAAAATTATAAGGGCTAAAAGTCGAGGAGCAAAAAAACCTATAAGTGCGAACAACACCTTTAAAGGAAGAGCTAAAAACAGAAGAATAGAAATCACTTTAAAATAAAAAAACTGCTATGAATACACTATTTACAAATCAAAATACAGCACACCTTATCGAATTATTTTTATGGATGCTCGGTGCTTTTATACTCGGATGGCTGCTCTCTAGAATATTTTCATCAAAAAGAGAAAAAATCGTAGAAAAAAAAGTAATCGTAGAAAAGAAAATTTACGTAGATAAAATAATTTACAGAGACAAAGATTCACGCGAAACTACAACCGAGAAATCAGCACTTCCTATTACAGAAAAACTTATAGTAATTCCTAAAACAAAACCTATAACCACCGTTATTCCAAGCATTCAAGAACGCGAAGATTCAGCATCAAATACGGCAACAGAAACAACAGGATTAAACTTCGCAAGTTTCGGAAAGGCTTTAGCATCAGACAAAGACGATCTTAAGCGCATTAGCGGGATAGGTCCTGCGATTGAAAAAAAACTAAATGGAATCGGAATATTCACATACCAACAAATAAGTAAATTTGTAGTTAAAGACATGACGGATATTACAGATCTAATCACATTTTTCCCAGGAAGAATAGAAAGAGATCACTGGGTACAACAGGCAAAAAATTTGGTAAAAGGAATTGATACTGATTTCAGTAAACGTGTAGATAAAGGAGATATTTATTAAATTAGTGAGACACCCATTAAAATCCAAAATGACAGATATAGATAGTTTATTTTACGCACTAGCATTGTTAAACAATAGAACGATAACTAAGGCTATCCATCCATTTTTCACCTAGCTAAAACAAAAAACAATTCAATTTATAAACTGTCACTTGGAAATATATTTGGTATAAACATAAAAAAGGCAACCTACTTGGCTGCCTTTTTTATGTATTCTAACAGAATTATTCTGTTTCATATTCTTTTACCTGTTCATCGTAAAAAAGACTTGCTTCTTCGATCAATATTGCGGTTTCTCCAGCAAGTTCTTCTTCTTCCAAGCCGTGTAAATCTTCCAAGAATTCAATATCATCATCTTTTAAATTGATAATAAATCTCGGATACTCTGTATGAATAATAAATATATCGTTAGGATGATCCGTATGGTCCCCCATTAGAAATTTAGGAATTTTCATGATGTTTTTTGATTAATTTTTTTGTTAAATAGTTAAAGCGCCAAAAAAGCAATAATGCGGATGTAGTTAAACCGAATAAGAGTCCAACCCATATCCCCAAGGTTTTTAATTCTGTGAATAAAGCCAAGTAATAACATATCGGAAAACCAATCACCCAGAAAGCTATAAATGTAATAATCATAGGTACATAAACATCTTGTAAGCGACGTAATCCACCTAGGATTACGGCCTGTAATCCATCCGAAATTTGAAAAATTCCTGCAACAATCAATAAGGTTGCTGCAAGTTCTATTACTTCGTTATTATTTGTAAATAGGGTGGGTAAGATATTTTTTGTTAACATAAAAACAATCGTAAATCCGACCATTATTAAAAGAATTAACAAAAAGTTTGAAAATCCGATGCGCCGTAAATCGTCAAACCTTTTTAAACCTTTCTGATTCCCAACCCTTATCGTAGTCGCTACGCCAATCCCTATGGACACCATAAAAGTGGTAGAAGACATCTTAATCGCAATTTGATTTGCTGCTTGTGGAAATACTCCAATAGCACCTGCCAACATAATAGAAGCAGCAAACAACCCCATTTCGAATAACATTTGCATAGATGAAGGAAATCCTAGGTGAATTATTTTAAGTAAAATTGATTCCTTTATCTCTGCTGTTTTTAAAACAGCTAAATATGGCTGAAACACTTCTTTACTCCATAGTATATATATCATAAAGAGCAACATCACAATTCTAGATATTAATGTCCCCCAAGCAGCCCCAACAATCCCCATTTCTGGAAAACCTCCTATTCCATAGATAAGAAAATAATTTAAAACTACATTTACAACGTTGGTAATTAATGTTGCCTGCATGGCGTACTTAGTCAAAGACAATCCGTCAGAAAACTGTTTAATTCCTTGAAAGAACACCAACGGAAACAAGGACAAAACCACCACCTTAAAATACGGTTTGGCTAATACCACAACTTCTTCGGGCTGACTTAACATAGTTAAAACAGGCTCCATAAACCACATTCCTATTGTTAAGACAAATGCTAAAATCCCAATCAATAACATACTATGTTGAAAATAAAGCCTTCCTTTTTGCACGTCGTTTTCTCCGTCTGTTTCTGCAATTAATGGAGTCACTGCAAACGAAAAACCAATTCCAACGGCAATAGCAATAAACAAAAAGCTATTCGCCAAAGAAGAAGCAGCTAATTCTACAGGGCCTAAGCTCCCAACCATCATGTCATCAATCAAACTAACTGTCATATGCCCCAATGCACCTGTAATTACAGGAATTGCAAGTTGTATATTTTTGCTAAATTCTTTTGTGTAAATTTTTAAATTCAATCTCCTATTATTTTAAGCCTGCAAAGATACATGAATTTGTAAGATTACAAGAAGTATAAACAAATAGATACACGTGGTTAATGATACAGCAAATTTACATAAAAAAAAGCCTAAAGTATTCAAATAGACAAAGGTGACAAGTCCATATTTAAATTAAAAAAGGTTCTACCACGAATGTTGTGGAATTAGTATCTTTACCTCAAAAAGATGTTTTCAACAAAACTGTTTGAGTTACTATTAAATTTAGGAACAGATTGGAAGGTTTGTGATGTAAAAGTTAATTATCTAGATTCAGAAATAGACATATTTATAGACTATCTACCAACAAGAGCATCTTGTCCAGACACAGAAGAGTTGTGTAGTATTTATGATCATAGAAGTACTCGTAGATGGCGTCATTTAGACACCTTACAATTCAAAACCTACATTAATTGTAAAGTCCCAAGAGTTAAGTCAACTAAAGGCGTTAAAACGATAACGGTACCATGGGCTAGTAATTTTTATCGTCATACTTACCTATTTGAAAGGCTAACTATAGACTTATTGAAAGCAACAAGAAATCAAACTCAAACGGCTAAACTATTACGTTGTGGCTTTAATATTGTAAACCGAATCATACATACTTCTGTAAAAAGAGGGCTTTCTAATAGGTCAGAAAACCAAAGATTTTCTCATCTAAGTATAGATGAAAAAGCTTTCAAAAAGGGGCATAACTATGTGACTGTAGTTAGTGATCCGAGTACAGGAATTGTAATTGATGTTGCAGAAGGTAGGACTAAAAAAGAGACTAAAATTTTACTTGAAAAGATTGTAAATGAGATAAATAGAGATGAAGTAGAGACTGTCTCTATTGACATGTGGAAGGCCTATTTATCGTCAGTAAAAGAAGTTTTTCCAAAAGCGAAAGTTGTCCATGATCGATTTCACTTAGTAAAGTACTTAAATGATGCTATAGATAAAGTTCGCAGACGTGAAGTGAAAAAAGAAGAAGGTCTTAAAAATAGTAGATTTGTATTGCTTAAAAATAAAGAAAACTTAACGGATAAACAAAGAGTATTATTTGACAAAATACAAGAAGCAAATTATCAAGCAAGCAAAGCATGGTTAGCTAAAGAAAATTTTAAAAATATATTTAGAAGTCCATCCTTGAAAGTTGCTTTAAGTCTTTTTATCAAATGGGGAGCAAGTGTTTTGGAAACAAAAATTAAAGAAATTATAAAGGTTGCTAGGATGTTTAATAACCATATAGAAGGGGTGTGTAATGCAATGGTTGAGACTGCTTCTAATGCAATGGCAGAAAGACTAAATGGTAAAATACAAGAAATAAAATCTATTGGTAAAGGCTACAGGACTTTCGTGAATTTTAGAAGTGCAATACTGTTTTTTAATGGAGGTTTAGATTTATACCCACACAAATCGTGGTAGAACCTTAAAAAAAACAGTATAAATTCCAATCATAAAGAAAATCTATGAATTGATAAAAATTTAAAATTAAGGAAACATAGAATCACAAAGTAAAAATGTACTTTTGTGTACATAAATAAATATTCACAATAAAAAATTATAAAAATGGCCGTATTAGTAGGTAAAAAAGCACCAGATTTTAACGCACAAGCAGTTGTAAATGGAGGAGAATTTGTTGAAGGATACTCTTTAGAGCAATTCAAAGGAAAAAAATATGTGGTATTGTTCTTCTACCCAAAAGATTTCACCTTTGTATGTCCAACAGAACTATTCGCTTTTCAAGAAAAATTAGCAGAATTCGAAAAAAGAAATGTTCAACTTATTGCTGTTTCAACTGACACAGAACAATCACACTGGGGATGGTTACAAATGGCTAAAAACGAAGGAGGAATAAAAGGAGTTACATATCCTTTAGTTGCAGACACAAACAAAACAATTTCTAAAAATTACGATGTTTTAACTGGCGATTATTTTTACGATGATAACGATCAACTACAAGCAGATACAGAATTAATCGCATACCGTGGTTTATTCTTAATTGACAAAGAAGGAACTGTACGTCACCAATTAGTAAACGACTTACCTTTAGGAAGATCTGTAGATGAGACTTTGAGAATGGTAGATGCATTACAATTTACAGAAGAGCATGGAGAAGCATGTCCTGCAAACTGGAATTCAGAAAAAGAAGGGTTAAAAGCAACTCACGAAGGAATTGCAGATTACTTAAGTAAAAACTAACATTTGAATATTTAGCAACTAAAATACTCTTGAATTAATTCGAGAGTATTTAGTTTTTAGTCTATCTTTGAATACACAATAAAAAAACTATTATGGCAAAAATCACACTGAAAGGAAATCCAATCAAAACAGTTGGAAAATTACCTAAAATCGGAAAAAAAGCTCCAAAATTTTCTTTGATTAAATCTGATTTATCAAAAGCAAAATTAAAAGACTTCAAAGGCTCAAAAATTGTATTAAATATATTTCCAAGTATCGATACAGGAACATGTGCTGCATCCGTTCGTAAATTTAACGAAGAAGCTTCAAAATTAGAAAACACAAAAGTATTGTGTATCTCTAAAGATTTACCTTTTGCTCAAGCACGTTTTTGTGGTGCCGAAGGTTTAGAAAATGTTATCATGCTTTCTGATTTCGGAAAAGGGAAATTCGGAAAATCATATGGATTAACCATCGCTAACGGTCCTTTAGCACATTTACACTCAAGATGTATTGTTGTTTTAGATGAAAAAGGAAAAGTTACCTATACTGAGCAAGTATCAGAAATAGCAGACGAACCAAATTACGAAGCAGCTTTAAAAGCACTATAGTAAATGAATAAAATTAAGAATTTTGTGGTCGGACGTATTATAAGTGTCAAATATGCAGCCAAGGGTTCTTGGATTTTAATCACTTCAGAACATAGTATAATGGCCCAAACTATTATTGCGACAGCAGTAACGGTCTTGGGTTTTTTGATGGATCTTACCACCTACGAATGGTTATTTCAAATTATAGCAATTGCGCTAGTGATCGTTGCAGAATCTTTAAACACTGCAATCGAAAAAGTCGCTGATTTTATACATCCAGAATATCATAAAGAAATTGGTGTAATCAAAGATGTATCAGCTGGTGCTGCATTTTTTGCTGCAATATTTGCTGTAATTATTGGTTTAGTTATATATGTTCCTAAATTTATTTAAATTTGAGTAACAAACCCCCTATTTTTTTTATTTTTGTGCATCTAAAAACATTGAATGGCCAGCAAGAAAAAACCAACTAAAAAAGAAACGAAATCACCTAAACTTCAAAAAACGAAACAGTTTTTAAGTAATAAACAAACACAACTTATTATTGCTTTTTCTTTGATGATAATAGCCGTTTTTATTACTTTATCAATCATTTCCTTTTTCCTAAATTGGCAAGCAGATCAGAGTCAATTAGAACAATTTTATGATAAAACAGTTTCTGTAAACAACTTAACAGGTAAAATTGGAGCCGACATAGGACAAACTTTAGTTTTTAATGGTTTTGGAATTGCTTCACTACTAATTCCAATACTCATATTTATAAGCGGAGTCCATTTATACAAAAAAACTTTTTTTAGAAATCTAAAAAACTATTGGGGTTATGGAAGCTTAGTTTGTATTTGGATTTCTTTATTATTTGGTGTTTTCGCAGTAAAAAACACACTTATGGCAGGAATTGTAGGTTATGAGTTACGTGTATTTTTAACTTCCTATATTGGTAAAACAGGCGTACTATTATTGCTTTTTGTTACATTTATTTCGTTTTTGGTTTTATTATTCAAATTAACCAATGAAAGTTTTTCATTCACTTTTTTCAAAAAAGACCAAAATGAGATTCGCACAGAAAAGAAAAAAGTCAGCCCCCAAGAAACTCCTCCTTCACCACCTGTAGTAACAACACCACAAACAGAGGATATCCCATTAGACATATCCCTTGAATCAAAACAACCTCCAAAAAGAGCTATTGAAACACCACTTGTAAACAATCTTAAAATAGTAGTAAACGAAGAAGAAACAATCACAGACCCAGAAGAAGCAAAAGAAGAGTCTGTAGAGATCGACGTAGAATCTGTGCAAGAAGAGGATGCAGAATCAAAAAACTTAAGCGATCAACTGGTAGATGATTTTGGAGAATTTGACCCAACACTAGACTTGGCAAATTTCAAATTCCCTACACTTAACCTTTTAAAGGAATACCACGAAATAATTTCGGTAAATCAAGAAGAACTAGAAGCAAATAAAAATAAAATTGTAGAGACTTTACGCAATTATAAAATAGGTATTGCCCAAATATCTGCAACTGTAGGACCTACCGTAACTTTATATGAAATTGTCCCTGAAGCAGGGATTAGAATTTCTAAAATTAAAAATTTGGAGGATGATATCGCCCTTTCTTTAGCAGCTTTAGGAATTCGGATTATCGCCCCAATACCAGGGAAAGGTACTATTGGAATTGAAGTCCCAAATAAAAAGCCCACCCTTGTTTCCATGCGTTCTGTAATAGCTTCAAAAGTATTTCAAAATTCTGAAATGGAACTCCCTATTGCCTTAGGAAAAACCATCTCTAACGAAACTTTTGTAGTAGATCTTGCAAAAATGCCTCACTTACTAATGGCAGGAGCCACTGGACAAGGAAAATCTGTAGGATTAAACGCAGTACTGACGTCACTTTTATACAAAAAACACCCTGCAGAAGTGAAATTTGTTCTGGTTGATCCGAAAAAGGTGGAATTGACATTATTTAATAAAATAGAACGTCATTATTTGGCGAAGTTACCAGATTCAGAAGAAGCTATAATTACCGACACAACCAAAGTAGTGCAAACACTCAACTCTTTGTGTATTGAAATGGACGACCGATACGATTTGCTTAAACTAGCTATGGTTCGAAATATCAAAGAATATAATGTCAAGTTTAAAGAACGTAAACTAAATCCAGAAAACGGACATAAATTCTTACCGTATATCGTTTTGGTAATTGATGAATTTGCAGATTTAATTATGACTGCAGGTAAAGAAGTAGAAACTCCTATTGCCCGTTTAGCCCAATTAGCAAGAGCCATTGGTATACATTTGATTGTTGCAACACAGCGCCCTTCTGTAAATGTAATAACGGGTATTATAAAAGCAAACTTCCCTGCTAGAATTGCATTTAGGGTAACTTCTAAAATAGATTCCCGTACCATTTTGGATGGATCAGGAGCCGATCAATTAATAGGAAAAGGAGATATGTTATACTCTGGAGGTAACGATATGGTACGGATACAATGTGCCTTTGTTGACACCCCCGAAGTAGAACGCATTACAGATTTTATTGGATCTCAACGTGCATATCCAGACGCTTACCTACTCCCCGAATATGTGGGAGAAGAAAGTGGCACAAGTCTTGATGTAGACATCGCAGAGCGCGATAAATTATTCCGTGATGCAGCACTTGTAATAATACATGCTCAACAAGGATCAGCATCGTTATTACAACGTAAATTAAAACTAGGATACAACAGAGCTGGAAGGATTATAGATCAATTAGAATCCGCCGGAATTGTTGGTCCATTTGAAGGCAGTAAAGCACGACAAGTTTTGGTATCAGACGAAATGGCATTGAACACACTATTAGACAACGAAACAATTTTTTAAAATATGAAACAAATAACTACTCTAATTATAGCATTAATTCTTAGCACTGCAAGTTTTGGTCAACAGGCTAAAGAAGCAAAAAACTTATTAGACGAAATAGCTACAAAAGCAGCTTCTTATACAAATATATATATTGAATTTAACAATAGTTTAGAAAACAAAGCAGAAAACGTTTCTGTAACATCTAAAGGGAATGTAACCCTAAAAGGAAATAAGTTTTTTTTAAATTATTTAGGAACTCAAACTATTTTTGATGGAAAAAAGCAGTATTTAATCATTCCAGAAGATGAAGAAGTAATTATAAAAGGAGTATCTACAGACGAAGACGACGATTTGATAACACCTTCTAAAATGTTTTCATTTTATAAAGAAGGTTTTACATATAGCATGGGAGCCTTAAAAACGATCAAAGGCCGTAAAATTCAATTTGTAAAACTACATCCAATCGACAGCAAATCAGACATTAAGAATGTCCTTGTTGGAATTGACGCAAAAACAAAACACATCAATCAGATTGTAACAAAAGGACTCGATAATAATATTACAACAATTTCTATATTATCCTTTAAAACAAATCAACCTATATCAGAAAACCTTTTTATCTTTGACACCAAAAAGTACAAAGATTACGAAATTTCTGAACCCAATTAGATCGAGTGAAATTATTAGATAAATACATTTTAAAAAGCTTTATACAGCCATTTATAGCGACCTTTTTTATAGTCCTTTTTGTGTTAGTCATGCAAGCCTTATGGCTAGCGTTTGAGGAAATAGCAGGAAAAGGAGTTGACCTGTCCTTTATTTTAAAATTCCTCTTTTATTTAGCACTTACAGTAGTTCCAATGGCGCTACCTATTGCCATCCTTTTATCATCTATTATGGCTCTAGGGTCGCTCTCAGAACACTATGAATTTGCTGCCATTAAATCTGCTGGGATTTCGCTGTACAGAGTGCTAAGACCTTTAATTATACTGACGCTATTGATAAGTTGTCTCAACTTTTTCTTTATGAATAATGTTTATCCATGGGCAACCTTTAAACAGAAAAACCTATACATAAATATTAAAAAGAAAAAACCAGCCTTAGCCCTAATTCCTGGAACATTTAATGCGGACATCCCAGACTACAGCATTTATTTTAAAGAAAAATACGGAAAAGATGGAAACCTATTAAGAGGTATAAAAATATCCGATCTTAGTAAAAACAAAGGAAATATAACAAGGATCACAGCTGAAAGAGGAAAAATAACATCGGAAGAAGGGAGTAAATACATGACCTTAACCCTAGAAAACGGTTATTTTTACGAAGAAGATGTCAATAACCTAAGTATAAAGCAACGTAAAAGGGCACTGCATTCCAAAGCCACGTTTAAAAAACATATAATTAATATAGACATTTCATCCTTTAGCTTGGACGATTTGGACAGCACCAAAGTAAAACAGCACCACAGCATGCTTAGCTTAAGTCAATTAGACTCTATTGGAACGCGTAAAAAAACGGCCTATGACACCTATATTGCAGCCAAAGCAAAAAACTATTATTTACGTTCTAATGCCAATAAATTATACAAATATCACGACACTTTAGTTGATCTTAATATCAGCATGCCTATTTTAAATAATTTTGACTTACACAATAAAATAATTGTATTGGACAATGCCTTACAAAGTATTGAGCGAAATCAAGATTTATTAAAAAACCAAAAAAATAGGTTTAAACAATTTCGGAAAGGCTTAAATTTGTACGACTTTGAGTATTACAACCGTATTGCTTTTTCACTGGCATGTATGGTTCTCTTTTTTATTGGAGCACCACTAGGAGCCATAATTAGAAAGGGAGGGTTTGGATTGCCGATGATCGTAGCCATCTTTATATTTGTTATTTATTTTTTCCTAACAAAATTCGGAAAAAACTTAGCAGAAGAAAGTGCTATATCAGCCCTTTTTGGAAGTTGGGCATCTACATTAATACTACTTCCTATAGGATTTTTCTTAACAAAAAGAGCTTCTAAAGGAATGGGAATAATTAATATAAGAGGCTTTTTAGATAAAATTAAAAGCATTTTCACTATATTCAAAAACACTAAACAACAACGCAACTAATGCAAACACCAAGTTTTAAATTAAACACCATAGAGGAAGCCATCGATGATATCAAAAATGGCAAAATGATTATCGTAGTAGATGATGAAGACAGAGAAAATGAAGGCGATTTTATAGCCGCCGCTGAATGTGTAACACCTGAGATGATTAATTTTATGGCCAGGCATGGTCGCGGATTAATTTGTGCTCCTTTGACCGAGGACAGATGTAAAGAATTGGATCTACCTCCTATGGTTAATAAAAACACCGTATTACATAACACTCAATTTACGGTTTCTATTGACTTAATTGGAGAAGGTTGTACCACTGGAATTTCTGCTCAAGATCGTTCAAAGACCATAAAGGCACTCACAAAAGCAAGCACTAAACCAGATGATTTTGGCAGACCAGGTCATGTTTTCCCTTTAAAAGCCAAAAACGGCGGGGTACTTAGAAGAACTGGACATACAGAAGCATCGATAGATCTAGCACGATTGGCTGGTTTTCAACCCGCAGGAATTTTAGTAGAGATCTTAAATGAAGATGGAACAATGGCGCGTTTGCCACAGCTAATTAAAGTAGCAGAAAAATTTAAGTTAAAAATAATTTCTATAGAAGACTTAGTGTCTTATAGAATGAAACACGATTCTTTGATTGATAAAATTGAAGATTTCACCATGCAAACACGTTTTGGTGAATTTAGATTACGTGCTTACAAACAAACAACCAACAATCAAGTACATATTGCTTTGACAAAAGGTACATGGAATCCAGATGAAGAAATTTTAGTCCGTGTAAATTCCGCTTTGATAAACAACGATATTTTACGTCTATTGACAAAAAAACCTGATGATACTTTTTCTAGAATCTTTAAAATGATTAACGATGAAGGCAAAGGGGCTGTGGTATTTATCAGCCAAGAATATCAATCATTTAATTTAATCAACCGTTTGTCTCTGCTAAAAGAAAGACAAAAAGAGGATGAAACCAAAGTACCTGCAATCAAACCTGACGAAAAAGATTTCGGAATTGGTGCTCAAATTTTACACGACTTAGGTGTTTCTAAATTAAAAGTAATTTCAAATGCAAAAGTTGAATTGAAAAGAGTGGGTGTGACTGGTTACGGCTTAGAAATAACCGATTACATCAATTATTAATCAACCTAACACATAAAAACATGAATAGCCAAGTATATTGTTTCTTACTCTGTATTTGGCTATTTTCATGTCAAGATCAACGTAAAACCATCACTGTAGACAAGGTTACTATTCCTCAGGAAAGCTATAATTTAATCATTAAAATTAAAGAAATACAAGATGGAAAAGCCTACTTAAATATAGTTTCAGAACAACGATTAAAAAGAATAGATAGTACCACTCTTAAAAATGGTCACTTTAGTTTTACTGGACACACAAAAGAAACTTCACTTATCTGGCTTACGTTTGACGCTACCTCACAAGGGATATCACTTATTTTAGAAAACGAAAACATTACAGTAACCGGACATATCCTTCATATAAAAAACGCACAAATACAAGGAGGGCCTATCAATACTTTATACAGCGCTTTTAAAAAAGAATCTTCCATTTTTTTCTCTAAAATTGACAGACGCTACCAACGGTTTCAAAAAGCACGTCTAGAAAATAATAGCGAGCAACTACATCTTATATACAAAGAAATAAGCGGCATTAAAACCGCTTATTTAGATTTCTGCATAACATACATACAAAAACATCCAGACTCTTATATTTCACTTATTGTCCTCAGTGATTTAATAGATGAAAAATTAGACAAAAACCAATTACAAAACAGTCTAACCTTATGCAGTAAACGATTGCGTAACTTTTTATTTGCTCAAAAATTAGAACAACGTATCGGTACACTATAAGAAACTAAAATCTGTTTCATTATCAAATTCTTTCGCTACTTCTCCTTGCTGGAATAAACGTGCTTTTAGTCCACCTTTTAAAAGGATTTTATCATTTTCAACCAACAACCAACTCCCCTCTCTCAATCCTAAAACGGGAATATTTTCCACAAAATGGAATTCGTTAATCCTAGTAGCACGCGTTTCTCCCATATGTTTAGAACTTGGATCTGGATCTAAATAATGTGCATTAATATTAAAAGAAAGTAGTCCTAAAGTTGCAAAACTAGGTGGATAAATAATAGGCATATCGTTTGTGTTTTGCATGCTAACACCCGTTACCACACTTCCTGCACTTGTCCCTAAATACGGTGTTCCATTGATCACCGCATTTTTTACTGCGGATATTAAATGGTGTTTATACAATTGTGATACCAGTAAAAAAGTATTTCCTCCTCCTATAAAAATTCCTTTTGCCTGTAAAACTGCTTCAGACGGATTTTCATATTCATGAATCCCTTTGATACGAATTCCGATAGCAGAAAAGGCCTCAGAAGCTTTTTGCGTATAAACATCGTGGCTAATACCTCCTGGCCTAGCATAGGGAACAAACAAAATTTCTGACACACCCTTAAAAAATTCCTTTAACGCAGGCATTGCGTACTCCAAATACGACTTACCATGCACCGTAGATGTACTTGCTATAAAAATGTTTTTCATAAAATCTAATTTAAGACTCAAAAATAAACAATCCAATGGTTTAACAAAAATTTATCACCCTCTTAATATATTTTTATGAACGCTGTATAGTACCTTGCTATAAGAAAATCAACAACATGACAAAATACTACTTAACATTCCTTATTTTAATCACTTTTAATCTTCATAGTCAAGAAAAATCAATAGCCCTAAAAGGAAAAGTCCTACATGATAACAAAGGAATCCAAAAGGTTACAGTACTCAATATAGACAGTAAAAAGGGAACGATTACTCATGGAAATGGAATATTTGATGTAGCGGTTAAATTAGGAGATAGCATCCTATTTACTTCTTTAGAGTATAAAAAAAGAGTGATTATAATAAATGAGTATCACATTAAAAACAAAATACTTTATGTGTATTTAGAGCCCCAAATAAACGAATTAAACGAAGTGTTTTTAGATAAAAAAATAAGGTTAGACTTTCGCAATTTATACACTTCAAAACACATGGTTATGGACAAGGACCTGATGGATTGTACTTCAGCTCCAAATGCAGATAAATTGACAAATCCCAACAAGATCACTCCAGTAGACTTTGTTGAAATCATAAAATTATTTACTAAAAAAATTCGCAAACGAAAAAGAGAAAAAAAGGAACTAGTTAAACATGAAGAAAAGGCTAAAATTATTTTCTTAGACAATATCATAGATTTATTCGGCGAAAATTACTTGCAAGAAAAGTTGAAAATCCCAAAAGAGAAGTCCTATCTTTTTATAGCATATTGTAACGACCGGGGCTTGAGTAGTCTTTACAGAAGCGAATCCATAGACATCCTCGATTTTTTAATTAAACAACGTGTAACGTTTAATGCTATAAAGCCCGACTAATATGAAGAAAATGATGTTGTGCTCTCTTTTAATTCAAAGCATTTTTGTGAATGCCCAAGAAACTAAAACAAAACTTATAGGAATTGTTTTTTCTAACAGCAAACCATTGCCTAACATTCACATTATCAATCTCAACTCAAAAATTGGAACCGTCACAAATACAAACGGAGCATTTGAAATGTATGCACATTTAAACGACACCTTGTATATGAGTGCTATCCAATACGAAAAAGTAAAAATAACCGTGACTAAAATAATGATACACAGTCAAAAAGTTTTTATTACAACAGCCCTTAAAACTTATCAATTAAAGGAAATTATTGTCCGAAATCACCATTTGACCAATGATTTATATCACGACATACTTAACAAACCAAAGGACAACATTCCTCAAATGAATGTAAGCCCTGCTGATTTTAAAAACTTAGATTTTACAGGTGTTGCATTTGAAAAAGATCAAACAAGTAGACAAGGTCCACCATCAATAGAGCATCTTGTAAACCCAATTGGAAGAGCTGCATCAATTGCATCCATTCCTAATAATCAATTAATTGCTGAACATAAACTTCGAAAAAAACTAAAAAAACAAAAAGATTTTCCTGAAAAAATAACAGCACTATTAGGGGAGAAATTTTTTACTGATAAATTACAGATTCCTCCCAACAAGATCTATCATTTCTTGAGTTATTGTGAATACAAAAAAAACACCAACCTTTACGCTCAAAACAATTTATTGGCAATCATTGAAATTCTACAAGAAGAATCCAAGATATACAATACCTTAAAAAGATAAGAGATCATGAGGGATTATAGGAATGATTTTTGTTCATTAGCCGTTTAATACCAATTACAATCTAAAATAACGGATATAAACAGTTTATTTCACGTTCCAACATTGTTAAAAACAGAATAATAGCTAAGGCTATCCATTCATTTTTTGACTAGCTAAAACAAAAAATAATTCCATTTCTAAACCGTCACTTGGAAATTAAACTGGTGTAAAACACCCAATTATGAGAAAACTTTTATTTAAAATAGGTATAACAATGGCACTACTTCCTTTGTTAGCATTTGGTGTTCACAAGTACTATATCAGTTTAACCCAAATAGAATACGTAAAAGAAAGTGCTTCCTTACAAATTATAAGTCGTTATTTTATCAACGATTTGGAACACACTTTAGACAAAGATTACCAACAAGATTTTCAACTCAACACAAAACAAGAAATAGATAGTGTAGATATATATTTTCAAGAGTACTTGGAAAAAAACCTTCGATTTACTATTAATGATTCCCTTTCAAATTTCAACTATATAGGAAAGGAGTATGACGATGATATCATTTATTTCTATTTAGAAATACCAAATATTAAGACATTACAATCCATAGAAATAAAGAACACTGCGCTCTTTAAATATTTTCCTGACCAACAGAATATTACCAAATTAAAAATCAACAATACACACACTACTTTTTACCTAAGTAAACAAAAAGATAAAGGTTTGTTAAATTTTTAGATAGATTGTTAAAATCATTTTAAAAAAAGTAATTTCGACCTAATATAACTCATTGAATCCATGAAACATCTCGCTACATTACTCCTAGCCATCTTCTGTGTCAGTACGATATCTGCCCAAGAAATAAAGAATAACAAGGGGCATTATAATACAAGTAAATTCAGACAGTTAAAACAGGAATTACCAACTCCAAATAAACAGCACACGGCATCTGGAGCTCCAGGATCTGGATATACTCAACAGAAAGTAGATTATGTAATGGATATTACATTAGATGATGCACATCAAAAATTATATGGTTTTGAGAAAATTACGTATCATAATAATTCAGGAGACCCACTCACCTACTTATGGGTACAATTAGATCAAAACATTCGGGAGTCTCATACAAGAAATGATGAGATTAGCACACGAAAAACGAGACCTTTATACAGTCCTAAGCAATTTTCAGATAAATTTTTATCCAAAGGATTTGACGGAGGTTTTAAATTAGAAGAAATAAAAGACAGCAAGGGAAACGATTTATCCTACAAGATAAACTGGACCATGATGCGTATAGATTTACCAGAGCCAATAGCACCTGGAGGTAGCTTTGAATTTAGTATTAAATGGTGGTATAACATCAATAACTACTTTATAGACGGCGGAAGATCTGGCTACGAACTCTTTGAGAATGATGGAAATCGATTATTCATTATCGCTCAATTTTTCCCTAGACTTGCGGTGTATAACAATGTTGATGGTTGGCAAAACGCACAATTTTGGGGCACAGGAGAATTTGCGTTGGAATTTGGAGACTACACCGTAAATATTACAACACCTAGTGACCATATACTCAACGGAACAGGATTGATAACTAATTTAGAAAAGGTAATTAGCAAAAAACAATACAGTCGCTTTTTGGCTGCTCAAAAATCTTTTGACCGTCCTGTAATTATTGTTACAGAAAAAGAAGCAGCTGCCGCTTCCAAAAAAGCATCAACTAAAACAAAGACATGGACCTTAGAAGCAAAAAACGTTCGAGATTTTGCGTTTTCAAGTTCTAGACGCTTTATTTGGGATGGGATGGCTGTTCAATTAGACAGTAAAAAAGTAATGGCATATTCCTTGTATCCAAAAGAAGGAAACCCACTATGGGAGAATCACTCTTCTAGAGTTGTAGCCAATACATTAAAGGAATATTCAAAATTCACGTTTGATTATCCGTATCCCAAAGCAATTTCTATAAATGCAGACAGGCAAGGAATGGAATATCCTATGATTTGCTGGAACTATGGTCGACCTACTAAGGAAGGT
Organism: Flavobacteriaceae bacterium; assembly: GCA_965224465.1. Classification (GTDB taxonomy): domain Bacteria; phylum Bacteroidota; class Bacteroidia; order Flavobacteriales; family Flavobacteriaceae. The sequence goes on from OZ245049.1 coordinate 1,082,583, forward strand.
GTTATTTCAGACAGATTAAAGAGAGGAATGATAGGCGTTATCACCCACGAAATTGGTCATAATTTCTTTCCAATGATCGTGAATTCTGATGAAAGAAAATGGTCTTGGATGGATGAAGGAATCAATACTTTTGTGCAAATTTATGCTCAGGAAAGCTATGACTCTAAATTATTCCCTACCTCTAAATACCCAAAAAATATTATTGGATATATGGCTGGAAATCAAGATAACTTAACACCTATCATGACCAACAGTGAAGATGTAAAACAATTTGGATCAAATGCTTACCACAAACCTGCAGCAGGTTTATTTATACTAAGAGAGACCATAATGGGGCATGAATTATTTGATTACGCCTTTAAAACATATGCCAACCGTTGGAAATTCAAACACCCAACTCCTGCCGATTTTTTCAGAACTATGGAAGACGCATCTGCAATGGATTTAGACTGGTACTGGAGAGGATGGTTCTACACAACAAGAAATAATGACATTGGAATTAAACATGTTAAATCTTATAGACTGACAGATAAGAAAACAAAAAGGGCCACCGAATTGTTGAAAAAATACAAAAAAAACATTGATGATATCCCTGCTTCTTTATATCTAATTTCAGAAGACAGTGATGATTTTAAGAGCGCGTATTCGAATCAAAAACCACAAGATTTGAAAATACTAAAAGCGTATCTAAAAAAACACGAAGAAACATTTAAGCTCACCGACATTCCTAATTATTTTTACGAAATTGTTTTTGAAAAACCAGGAGGCTTAATTATGCCTATTATTGTAGAGTACCAGTTTGAAGATGGATCTAAAAAACGCCTTCAGTACCCTGCTCAAATTTGGAGAAAGAATGACAAAGAAGTTACTAAAGTTTTTACTTCGTCAAAAAAGGTGATTTCAATTGTGATAGACCCAGACAAACAGACTGCCGATGTAGACGAATCAAATAACAATTGGCCAAAAAAGAAAGACAACAAATTTGATTCTTTCAAAAAGAACGCGATTAAAGGATAAAAAATCATAAAAAACCATCCAAGAAATAAGTTTCGTACACCTAAAAAACGACTTATTTCTTGGATGGTTTTTTTATGTTCACATTTTCCATTAGATTAGCATCAACTACACGAACACCAATTACAATCCAAAATGATCGATATAAATAATTTGTTTTTTCTTTCTAAACTGTCAGTTGGAAATGTATTTGGTATAACAAGTAACTTTTATATATGCAACATTTAAAATTAATACTGCTACTACTCCTTCCGTTGAGTATTTTTTCGCAAAAAAAAGCACATTACAACACGCATAAATTCAGACAATTAAAACAGGAATTGCCCACTCCAAATAGTGAACATACAGCCTCAGGAGCACCTGGATACGAATACAATCAGCAACGGGTAGATTATGTAATGGATATTGTTTTAGACGAAAAACACAACAAGTTAACAGGAACAGAAACCATCACCTATCACAATAATTCAGACGACACTTTGGAATATTTATGGGTACAGTTAGATCAAAACAAACGGTCCAAGAACTCAAAAACAGCACTAATCTCTCCTGAGACAATGGCTCCATTACTAAGCCCAAAAGAGTTCTCTGAAAAATATATAAACCCTTTTAACGGCGGGTTTAACATTGTAGCTGTACAGGATCAACAAAACAAAAGTTTAAACTACCATGTTAATTACACCATGATGCGGATTCAGTTACCCACCCCGCTAGCGCCTGGTACTATTTTTAAATTTAGTATCCAATGGTGGTATCACATTAATAATTTTGTTGAATTAGGAGGGCGATCAGGATTTGAGCACTTCCCAAAAGATGGAAATAACGTATATATTATTGCGCAATTCTTTCCTAGATTGGCTGTTTATGACAATGTAGAAGGATGGCAAAACCAACAATTTTGGGGACGTAGTGAATGGGCCTTAGAATTTGGAGATTATCAAGTAGACATCACAGTTCCCGCAGACCATATATTAGATGGAACGGGTAGATTAACCAACCGAAAAGAAGTGTTTTCTCCCCAACAATTTAAACGATATAAAAAAGCTCAAAAAACCTATAGCAAACCCGTAATTATTGTTTCTCAGAAAGAAGTAATTCGCAAAGAAAACACACAAAAAAACACGACTAAAACATGGAAGCTAAAAGCAAAAAACGTCCGTGATTTTGCCTTTGCAAGTTCTCGTAAGTTTATTTTTGATGCCATGGCTGTCGACATTAATGGAACACGTGTAATGGCACATTCGCTATACCCAAAGGAAGGAAATCCACTTTGGGAGGAGTACTCAACCAAGGCAATAAAAGTAGCATTGGAAGCCTATTCCGATTACACTTTTGACTACCCATACCACAAAGCCATTTCTGTTCACGCAAAAAACCAAGGAATGGAATATCCGATGATTTGTTGGAACAGAGGACGTCCAAATAAAGATGGAACCTATAACGATCGCACCAAACGTAAAATGATCAGCGTAATTATTCACGAAGTAGGGCATAATTTTTTCCCAATGATTGTAAATTCAGACGAACGCCAATGGACTTGGATGGATGAAGGTCTAAATTCTTTTATTCAGTATTTTGCAGAACAACGTTTAGAAAAAGGCTACCCATCTCGACGAGGACCTGCTCAAAAAATAGTTGGATATATGAGTGGAGATCAATCCCAAATAGCTCCTATTATGAGTAAAGGTGATGACACTTATCAATTTGGTGCTAATGCCTATGCTAAACCAGCAACCGCACTTCACATCCTAAGAAACTTAGTAATGGGACCCGAACTTTTTGACCATGCATTTAAAACATATTCGAAAAGATGGAAGTTTAAACACCCAACTCCTGCAGATTTTTTTAGAACCATGGAAGATGCATCTGCAATGGACTTAGATTGGTTCTGGAGAGGTTGGTTTTACTCCACAGACGTGGTTGATATAGGAATTAAATCTGTCACTTCTTATGCATTTATTACAAAGAAAAACATCAAGGAAAATAAAATAGAAATAGTGCGTAAAAAAATAAAATTTAAGGAACGTATCTCAAAAAAACTACTTGCAAGTACTACCTATAAGCATATATCTAGTACTCCTTCTTCCATCCCCAACTATGTATATGAAATAGACTTTTCAAAACCAGGAGGATTAATTATGCCTATTATAGTACACTATATATTTACAGATGGATCTTCCGAACGTATTGTATACCCTGCTCAGGTGTGGAGAAAGAATGAACATGTTTTCAAAAAAACATATACATCACACAAGCAATTAAAACAAATAGTAATAGATCCATTGTTAGAATCCGCAGATGTAGACACTTCTAATAACTATTGGCCTGTACTAAAAATCAGTGCATTTGATCGCTTTAAAAATAAATAAAAAAGTGTATCGCTAATGCCCATTTATTTTTGGATAGTAGGATTGTTATATTGACTTATTCTTTACAAGTTAAAATAGCTTAGCATACCTTTGTTATACTAAGCTGTTTTTTTAAATAAATCATAAAAAATAAGACAACGCTACACTATAAGGATCTATTAATGGAGACTAAACGCGTACATACTTTTGTGCCTTCTTATAATAATGACTATAATCAGGGTTAGAACCTAATTTTTTTAACATTTCGTCTTCAACAAGGTAATTTTTTGTTTGATACGCACTGTAATATTTTATAAAAAAGAAAAGACCCTCATTTTTCTTGTCAACAATTTTAAATGTTTTATCTATTTTTTTTAAAACACTTCTAGCATTACCAAAATACGATTTATTTAATATTCGAAGCAATTCAATTCGCTCATCTGTTATTGGCTTGTCACATTTTTTATTCAGTTTTTTTGATTTCTTTAAATATTTATTGCTTTTCTTTAAAAAAGCCACTCTTGCATCTTTTTTTAAAACAACCGCATAATCTTGGTATTTCTGAGCCAATCTCATATTCAAACCTACATGTTCAGGCTTTTTTAACAATATTTGAGTCGCTCTATTAATCCCTGCTAAGTTGACAGAAAAATTTATTAATAATTTTTTAACAAACTGCTTATCTTTATATCCAACAGATTTATAAAGTGCTCCTCCCCAACTATCTACTATCATTAGTGTAGGAATCCCGCGTGCATTATATTTTTGAGCATTTTTTACATCAATGTCTACATCTATTTTAACTGGAATAAAATTAGCCATTAACACTTTGATCTCTTCTTTCCCCCAAACATCACTGTCCATTTTCTTACAAGGCCCACACCAATGCGCCCAAAAATCGAGTAATATAGGTTTGTTTGTTGCTTGAGATAGTTTTTTTGCATTCTCCAATGAAGACATCCAAAGGATGGAATCTGCCTTCATATTACCCATAAATAATAGAACTACAAGAGCACTAAATATCACTTCTTTTTTCATATCAATTACTTTTACATTAATTTCAATTACTAGTGTAAGGTAATGATCTTTAAACAAATCACATAGCGTGCATACCGAATAAAATAAGTTATAATATTAATTACACTCCAAAATGATAGCTATAAATAGTTTATTCTACGTTCTAGCCTTGTTAAAAAACAGAACGATAGCTAAAGCTATCCATCCATTTTTCACCTAGCCAAACAAAAAAAAATTCCATTTATAAACCTTCACTTAAAAATGTATTTGATATAAGTAATAATATAGCAATTATTTCGGAAGTTTCACTTTTAAGGTTTCTAAGATATTATAAACTGCAGGACAAATCTCAGTATTTATGATCGTTAACTCTGATAATTGGATGAATTTACGACGGTTTGTGTGAGGATATTCACTACATGCTTTTGGTCTCACATCATAGATAAAACAAGAATTATCGGTATCTAAAAAAGCACATGGAGATTCTTTTAGCACATAAAAATCATCTTCATCACGATCCAAATAAGTCGCTATAAAACGTACCTCTTTCATTTTTAAATGCTTTGAAATACGCATAATATCTCTTTCTGTAAAAATAGGACTTGTAGTTTTGCAGCAGTTCCCACAATCCAAACAATCCGTTTTTTTAAATTCTTTTTCATGAATTTCTCTTACAATAACATCTAAATTTTTAGGTGTTCTCTTTTTCAATCGTTGAAAATATTTTTTATTCTCCACTAATTTTTCTTTCGACAATTCTCCTAATTCTTCTAATGATGGTTTCATACGTAAATTTATAGTTTGCGAAAATACAACATTTTAAGTTTCCCACCATTGCTTTTCTGCACTCGTGTTTACCCGAAAAACATATTGACTATCAAGCGGTTAAAAAAATTGAAGAAACAAAAAACCAGATAAAGTCCTTTTATCTAATCCCCTTATTAAGAGTTTACACCAATTCCAACCCAAAAAGACCGATATAAATAATTTGTTTTACGTGCTGGCGTTGTTGAAAATTTAATTAAAAAAACAATTCCATTTCTAAACCGTCACTTGGAAATATATTTGGTATTAATTCTCCGAGACTCTGCCTAGAAGTAAAAAATAATCTTTCCGAAGTATAGCTCGTACCCTTGGGGAGAGGCTGTTGATTCCTTAAATAGATACATTACCTGAAATCAGGGACATTCACAAAAAAAATCGACTAATAGATTATTAAACAACAAGATACATGTACTTTCTCAAAAACACAGAACAATCTAAGCCGTAAGAAACTTCAAAAACACCCCTACCAAAATTGTAACCGTAAAGCTCAGTAAAGAACCTATTAAAATATATTCCGTTAATTTTCTATCCTTTTTCTGTGTTAAATCTCCAAATCTAAAAATAGATTTTGCAGCCAATAAAAACCCAATGGCAGTAAATTGATTGATCAATATAAAGGTTAGAATTAAAACCCGCTCCAACATGCCTATCCATTTTCCAGCATTTTTAAGACTTGCCCCCTTTTCTTCTTCTAATTCAGTATTCCATTTTTTTGTAAGTTGATACATCACAATAGACACTGGCTGAAGAATTATTACATAGCCCATAAGATATAACCAGAATTTTTTAGCATCTAATACTTTAGAAAAAGCAGCAAAAATTATTGAAAACTGACCATAAAAGGCAGCCCAAATAATAACAATACCCAATACATGAGCAAACTGGTCAATAATAAACCATGTCATTGATTTTTTTTGATACAATTTTATGACATCAATACTAAAATGTATAGACATAATTAAAACTGGAACAAATAATTCACCCCATTTCCCAATAAATACATACGCCAATACACCATGAAGAATAACATGGAGGTATAAATAAACAGATTTTATTTTTTTTCGCTCTTTTTGTTTCACCCAATAAGTTGGCTGCAATAAAAAATCACCGAGGATATGCGCTACCAATAACTGCACTAATATAAGTGTAAAGTCTGTCATCTATTCTTTTATTAATGTTTCTAAATATCTTAAACTTAATAATACCGCGTCTAAGTTAGCAATATTCAATCGCTTATGGACGGCTGGCTGCGTAATCTTAAGTTTATTTGCTAATTCTTGTTGCTTCATCTTAGTCAAAAGAACATAATACATCACTTCTGAACTTAAATTAGACCAACGTAGAATAACAGTTTCTAACAATTTTGACAAAACTTCTAACTGAGTATTTAACGTAGCATCCATACTACTGAATAATAAGGTTGTTTGCTTTTTCTTTAACAAATCAAAGTTAAGCCCCGATAATACATGCACTGGACTATTGGACTCTACTAATGATTTCTTAGAAACAAGCCCATCACCTAGCCCTATAGAAATTCTAACATCCCATAATTTATCTATTGCAATAATTTTTGTTTTCTTTGTATGTACTCCTCCAATACGCGCGCGCAATCCTGCTCTAATAATCATCCCTACTAAAAACGCTTTCTCTGGACAATCCATTTCTATTTGGAAACTATCTCCACGATATGTTTCATATCTGATAGCAACAGCTAAAAACTCAGAAATATCAGTAATAATAATTTTTAACGAATGAAATAGCGCATCCATATTTTGAATATCTTGGGAATCTATAACATCTGCGGTAAGTACGGCCTGTCTCATATCAATACTTTATTTACATGGCAATATACTAAAAATATAATACTAGAAGGTTATAATTACGTTTTATAATGCTACAGGGTTATAATTGCACTTTATAGGCCTGTAGGGTTATAAATATTAAAATGTTTTATTAAAAGCCTCTCTTAAAAAAAAAACATAGAACTTCCTCCACATATTTTTTTAAAAAAAATAAAAGTAACCTTTTATAATACGCATATCGCAATAGATTTACTATTTTCGTAGCTGTAATACCTATTAAAATATACAGTTGTTTCTAAACAATCCATTAGAAATTAATTTTAAACATCATTACAATGAAAAAAACAAGCGTCATAATTGCCCTCTTTACTTATTTATTTACACAGGCTCAAACTTCGGAACAGCTTGAATATTTAGATTCGTATTTCACAAAATCTTACCAAGAGTGGAACATACCAGGAATGGCAATAGCCATCGTAAGTTCAGACAGCACTTATTTAAGCAAAGGATATGGAGTCACAAATACAAAAACTAAAGAAGCGGTAAATAAACACACCCTTTTTGCTGTAGCATCCAATTCAAAATCATTTACAGCAAGTGCTCTAGCGCAGCTAGTGGATCAAAAAAAGCTTAAATGGACGCGTAAAGTAATTGATTACCTTCCGTACTTTAAAATGTACAACAACTATGTAACACAGCATTTTACCATTGCAGATTTACTTTCACATCGCAGTGGGCTTGCCACGTTTAGTGGAGATTTATTATGGTATGCAACTACAAAAACTCCCATAGAAATTATCCAAGCACAGCAGTACTTAAAGCCCAAATACGAATTCCGAACTCGATTTGGCTACTCAAACATATCCTATTTAGCAGCGGGACAAATAATAGAAAAAATAAGCGGAAAATCTTGGGCTACCTATATTCAAGAGGCTTTTTTAAGCCCCTTAAAAATGAACAGAACACTTACTTCTACAAAACAACTCCAACAGACTAAAAATATTGCGACACCTTATTTTACAGAAAACAACACAAACATAGCATTGGATTGGGTAAACTGGGACAATATAGCCCCTGCAGGAGCATTAATATCTTCGGTTAATGATTATTCAAAATGGCTTCAGTTAAATTTAAAAGAAGGAACATTTAAAGGTAAAACATATTTTTCTAAAGAGCAATTCAATCAATTAACCACCCCACACATTAACTTTACGGTAAAGAAAAACAAGTATAAACATCATTTCACCAGTTATGGAATGGGCTGGAATCTACAAGATTATGAAGGCATAAAAGTAATTTCACATGGAGGTGGTTATGAAGGAATGATCTCGAAATCGTTTTTTATTCCAGAAAAAAACCTAGCCGTTATCATCGTTACAAACAGTATTAATTGGCTTCCTAGCGCACTTTCAAATAAAATCCTTGACGTTTTAATAGGAAATAATATGGAAGGCAAAGACTGGTCGGCAGACTACCTTACTATTAAGAATAAAAAAGACAAAAAGAAGCTCATCAAAAAAAACATAGTAGCATCAGAACGTGGTCAACTTGAAAAAAATCATTTAGAGCTCAACCAATATACAGGTATCTATTCCGACAAAATGTACGGCACTATAACCGTAAGTAATAAAAAAGGAGTATTGCATTTTCAAATGGACAAAACACCTATCTTTTATGCAGATTTAAAGCATTGGAACCATCATATTTTCACCTTTAGATTTAACACCTCTCTATGCTCCTTACCTCAAGGAAAACTATGGTTTGACTTAGATCAAGAAGGAAAAACAAAACGCTTACATATAAACATTCCAAATCCCGACTTTGATTTTGGTGAATTCGACTTTATTAAGCAATAATTCACAATAAAATCAGTATTTTTGCACCTTAATTTTTTTAATAATTTACATGAGTATTCAAGCAAAATTAACCGACGCAGTAAAAGCGGCTTTTAAAGCCCAGTATGATGTTCGCATTGAAACCGTAGAGTTTCAAGCAACTCGAAAAGATTTTGAAGGAGATATAACTATTGTCGTATTTGCTTTTTTACGCCATGTAAAAGGAAATCCTGTAAAGATTGGAGAAGAATTAGGGGTTTATTTAAAAGAGCATGTATCAGAGGTAACTGATTTTAATGTAGTAAAAGGATTTTTAAACTTAGTAATTTCTGAATCTCATTATTTAGATGTTTTTAATAAAATCAATGCCATTGCTAATTATGGTATCGTAACGCCTCCCGAAGATCAAAAAGCCGACATGGTAGAATATTCTTCACCAAACACCAACAAGCCATTACACTTGGGACATGTACGTAATAATTTATTAGGCTATTCTGTAGCAGAGATTATGGCTGCTTCAGGAAAAAAAGTATACAAAACACAAATCATAAACGACCGTGGAATTCATATTTGTAAAAGCATGCTTGCTTGGAAGAAATTTGGAAATGGAGAAACTCCAGAAAGCACCGGACTTAAGGGAGACAAACTAGTAGGGAACTACTATGTAGCTTTTGACAAAGCGTATAAAGTAGAAATCAAAGAATTGATGGATACTGGAAGAACAGAAGATGAAGCTAAGAAAGAGGCTCCTATTTTAATAGAAGCACAAGCTATGTTACTCAAATGGGAAGCTGGAGATAAAGAAGTAGTTACACTTTGGAAAACCATGAATCAATGGGTGTATGACGGATTTGATGTTACTTACAAAGAATTAGGTGTAGATTTTGATAAGAATTATTATGAAAGTGAAACCTATTTATTAGGAAAAGACATTGTAGCCGAAGGACTTGAAAAAGGGATCTTTTTCAAAAAAGAAGACAATTCCGTTTGGATAGACCTGACCAAAGATGGTTTGGACGAAAAAATTGTATTGAGAGGAGATGGGACTGCCGTTTACATGACGCAAGACATAGGGACAGCTATTGAACGATTTAAAGATTTTGATTTAAACGAATTGGTATACACCGTAGGAAACGAACAAGACTATCATTTTAAAGTATTGTTCCTTATCCTTAAAAAACTAGGATTTAAATGGTCAGAAAGCATGTATCATTTGTCTTACGGCATGGTGGAATTACCTTTTGGTAAAATGAAATCAAGAGAAGGTACTGTTGTAGATGCGGATGATTTAATGGTTGAAATGACCAATACGGCACGTTCTATATCTCAAGAACTAGGAAAACTCGAAGGATATTCAGAAGAGGAAAAGGAATCTTTGTATAAAATTATAGGCTTGGGTGCTTTAAAATATTACATCTTAAAAGTAGATCCAAAACGTAGAATTATGTTCAATCCAGAAGAATCTGTAGATTTTAATGGAAACACGGGACCTTTTATACAATACACCTACGCACGTATACAGTCTATTTTAAGAAAAGCAACTTTTGATTACACACAAACTATAGAGAAAATAGACTTGCATTCAAAAGAAATTAACCTTATCAAAGAGTTGGAAAACTTCCCAGAGGTAATTCAAAATGCAGCTGCAAATCACAGCCCTGCATTGATCGCAAATTACACCTACGATTTAGTAAAAGCATACAATTCGTTTTACCAAACAGTTCCCATTTTAGGATGTGAGAACAACCAAGAAAAAATATTTAGAACACAATTGTCTGCTAAAGTTGCAACCACAATAAAAACAGGTTTTCGCCTATTAGGAATTGCGGTTCCAGAAAGAATGTAAAAAAATTTAAAACAAGTATCATCATGAGGTTTTAAATTCTATATTTAAAACCTCATTTTTTTTTACAAAAAAAACATTTCTCCTATGAAAAACAAAGAATTAGCAATCCAAACCACTTATTTTAGTATTGCAGGAAATACATGCCTTGCTATTATAAAAGGGCTTGCTGGTTTTTTCGGAAACTCATACGCTTTGATTGCAGATGCCATTGAATCTACTACAGATATATTTGCCTCTATTTTTGTCTTATTAGGAATCAAATATTCCAATAAGCCCGCCGACAAGAACCACCCTTATGGCCATGGAAAAATAGAGCCTTTAATCACCTTTTTAGTCGTTGGTTTTTTGATTACTTCCGCAAGTATTATTGCTTACAAAAGTATTCACAACATACAAACACCCCATAAAACTCCAGAAGCATGGACCTTAATTGTCCTTTTATTTATCATCGCTTGGAAAGAGTATTCCTACAGGCATGTGATGAAAAGAAGTAAAGAAACCAATAGCACTTCCTTAGCGGCAGATGCTTGGCATCACAGAAGCGATGCCATTACATCGGTCACCGCTTTTATAGGAATCTCTATTGCAATTGTAATGGGAGACGGCTATGAAAGTGCCGATGACTGGGCTGCACTCCTTGCTTCAGCTATTATATTATACAATAGCTACTTGATTTTCCGACCTGCACTAAGCGAAATATTAGACGAAGATACACATGAAGATTTTATAGCAAATATAAGGTCAGAATCTTTAAAAGTAACGGGAGTTCTAGGAACGGAAAAATGCTATATAAGAAAAACAGGGATGACGTATCATGTAGATTTACATGCCATTGTAAATGCACATATTACCGTAAAAGAAGGACATACCATTTCTCACAATCTAAAAGATGCATTGCGTGATAAATTCCCCAGCATAGAAAATGTATTAATACATATAGAACCCAATTCTTAATGTTTTCTCATCTAAAAAAAAAAACCAAATGACTGAAGGAAACAATCATTTGGAAAATTAGTTTATTTGTAAATATTAAAGCTTCCTTTTTCTAATAAAAACAATAATTCTGTTACAATATCTGGATGATCCGCTGCAATATTAACGGTTTCACTTGGGTCGTTTTTATGATCATACAACTCTATTGTTGGTGTTTGATCTCTAAAATATTTTGTAAGTCTATACCTTGGAGTTCTCATTGTAATTCCATTATTAAAATACCCAAACGAAAGATCTTTCCAGTCTTTAGAATTGTGGTTTTTCATAATTGAAACTAAACTGTAACCATCTGTTTTTACGTCCGATTCTATCCCACACAATTCCATTAAAGTAGGGTATATATCTACAGAACTAACAATCCTATCTACAGATGCTCCTTTGAATTTCTCTCCTGGTACTTTGATTATAAATGCGGATCGTAAAGCGACTTCAAACAATGAATGTTTCCCCCACATCTGCTGATTACCTAGATGCCAACCATGATCACCCCAAACAACAATAATTGTATTTTCTGAAAGATGTAAACGCTCAACAGCCTTGAGTACTTTTCCAACTTGTGCATCTATATAACTCACACTAGCATAATAACCATGTCTTAATTTTCGAGCATAATCATCCGAAAGTGGTGTTGCTAATGAAGGATGCTCATCCCCCAGTTTATAACTACCAAACTCATTACTATTATGCAAACTAAGATCGTTTACGTGGAGAGGTTTGTTAGGGTTATTTGCTAATTTAATTTGATCTCTATCATATAAATCCCAGTACTCTTTAGGAGCATTGAATGGTAAATGAGGTTTAAAAAAACCTATCCCTAAGAAAAAAGGCTGGTTCATTTTCTTTAATTTTTTTAACTGACTCACCGCCAAACGCGCTGTATTATCATCTGGGTACTTCACCTTATCTCCAAGAGGTTTTTCATAAGGTTTTACCATTTTATTTCTTCCTTGACGATTCGATCCATCCGCATATCCAAAAAATGCATTCCAACCAGTTCCCCATTTACCAGAATCAAAAAGCATTTGATCCCAACTATTTGGCAATTCTAACGTTGTACTTACGGGTTCCTCATAGCCATACACATAACCATCTGCACTATGACTTATTTTACCTATTCCAACGGTATAATATCCATTATTTCTCAATTCATGAATAAATGTTTCAGGAATACTTGATGCTGGCTTCTCTGAAATAAAAATTTCACAAGCTGCATTTTTTAAGTGTGTTGTTGTTGTTGGAAACTGTCCCGTAAGCATACTATATCTAGATGCTCCACAGGTAGGAACTTGCACAAAATGATTCTTAAACAAAACTGCCTCTTCTGCTAATTTATCCATATACGGCGTCAGTATATCTTTCTTCCCATAACAACCCAAATCAGGCCTTAAATCATCAATACTAATAAAAATTACATTAGGCCTCTCTTTTATATTATTTTGGGCTTGCAGGAATGAATTTCCAATAAAAAAGAAAGTTAAAACAGTTAAAAATTGCAAAACTTTTATAGAAGTAGAGATCTTTAGTGGGGTATAAGTATACATCATACGATATGTTATGCTGAATTCAAGTCACAAACGCAACTTTTAGTTAAATAATAATTGTTCCATTACAAATATAGGGTTTTGATATTTATGTCTCTTCCTAGGTCTGTTATTTAATTTTGTTTCTACCTCTTTGATTCTTTGATCTGTTAGGTTTGTAAAGTCACTTCCTTTGGCAAAATATTGTCTAATCAAACCATTTAAATTTTCGTTAGATCCTCTTTCCCAAGAGTGATATGGATGCGCAAAAAAGTAATCAATACATAAATTTTCTGCAACCTGCTCATGGCCTGCAAATTCTTTTCCATTATCAGCTGTTATAGTATGTAGATAAGGCTTCCAGTCTTCTAATATTTCATTGATAGCTTTAGTGACAACAACTGCTTCTTTAGAGCTTACTTTTTTCATTTTAAGCATTCCAGAAGCTCTATCATTTACGGTAAGTATGGCTTGATTATGGTTTTTACCTATGATTAAATCGACCTCTAAATCTCCAAATCGATTTCTTTGTTCAACAACTTCAGGGCGTTGTTCTATACTAATACGATTCTTTATAACCCCTCTAGAATCCTTTGATGAGCCACGTTTTCTATATCTCCTTCCCTGTCTGCGAAGGTGTGTATGTAAATCACCATCATTCCTCTTGTCTTCCCTAATATGCTGATATATACGCTCAATAGACACCGTTTCTTTACCTTGTTTTTTTAGGACACCAACTACTTGCTCAGGACTATAATCGTCTCGCAATAACAACTCTATTGCTTGTTGAATATCTTCTGTAAAGCGTTTTCTTTTAGGCTTTTCTTTATGACGTTTAGCATACTTTTTTTGGGCTAATTCATGCTTGTAAACTCCATTTCTTTTGTCTGAATTACGCTTAATCTCTTTGCTAATAACAGACTTGTCTTTTCCTATAGCAGCTGCTATCTCAACCTGTTTATAACCTTGTTTTAACATGCAACAAATTGTGTATCTTTGCGCTTGGGTGATGTGTTTCATACAACTTCTTTTTTCGAGATTTGAGACCGTAAGATACATATCCATCAAGACAAGAAAGGTAGGTTTTCCTACTTTTCTGTTTTGAAAATATAACCATCATAGAATCAAATCGAAAAGTTGCGTTTATTAGTTGAATTTAAGTATTAATAAAGTCAGCTATAAAGTTAACCTTTTTAAAACTATCAACATGTTTAATTTTCAACTATTTAGAAGCAAAAAAAACCGACAAACAAAAACCACTAAGCACTAAAAAACAGCACCTAGAAAGCAGCCTAAACCTCTAAGAAACAAACAAAAAGCGACCCTTTTAAAATTTAAAATGATCGCTTTTCATATTCATAAAAAAAAAACAAACTACTTTATCTCTTCTGGATTCACAATAACAAATTCGGTTCTACGGTTCAGTTGATGTTCATATTCCGAACACTTTACACCATTAGAACAGTGGTTTTGCAACTGTGACTCTCCATAACCATTCGCTGTTAAACGATTGGAATCAATACCTCTACTTACAATAAAATCAACGGTAGATTTTGCTCTTCTACATGCCAATTTTGAATTATAACTATCATTTCCTCTAGCATCTGTATGTGATCCTGCAAGTATTCTTAAACTCGGATATTTCTTCATAATGCGCACTACTTTATTCAATTCAATAATGGCATCTGCTCTTATAACAGCTTTATCAAAATCAAAATATATAGGATCGATATTAATGACTATATTATCATCATTTGTACTAAATTCTTCTTTTTTCAATACTAAAATTTGATATTCTGAATCAATTTTAAAATTTGAATATACTGCATTCGCATTGACAAATCCACTGTGTTCCGCTACTACCTCATATACGATATTACAATCAACTTCAAACTTAAAAGATCCATTTCCACCTACTATCTTAGTATTCAATACTTTTTTATTGGCATCATACAAGGTTACTTTACTGCCAGAGATTACTTGTTTCGTGTCTAAATCTTTTACAATACCTGTTACAAAACGCAGGCATTTTTTTTGTTTGAAATAATAAATATCATCGTCTCCTTTCCCTCCTTCTCTATTGCTAGAAAAATAACCTGTTACTAATGGAGCATCGTTCCTTACCACAAAGCCAAAATCGTCAGAGGTACTATTAATTGAACTCCCCAAATTAACTGGAATAGACATTCCATTCTCTTCAAAACTACTTTTAAAAATATCTAAATCCCCCATTCCATCATGTGTATCCGATGAAAAATACAAGGTATTTCCTTCTACCGAAGGAAACATTTCTTTTCCTAAGGAATTAATTACAGCACCCAAATTAATAGGGGTTCCATACTTTCCGTCTTCTAAAACAGCCACTTCCCAAATATCTGTCTTCCCTATACTACCTGGCATATCAGAAGTAAAATATAATTTTGACTCGTTGGCACTCAACGCTGGATGTCCTACAGAATATTCATCATTATTAAATGGCAATTCTTCAATATTCCCCCAATCACCATTTTTCAAAATAGTGGCTTTATACATTTTTATATTATTCCAGCCTTGAGAATCTTTTCTATAACGATGTTTAAAATAATTATTACGACTAAAATAAACAGTCTTTTTATCTTTCGTAAATACGGCATCTGATTCATGGTATTTTGTACTAATCCTCCTTGAAAACAATGTCACATTACTAATTTCTCCATCATTATTTATCGCTCCTTTAAACAAATTCAAGTAAGGTTGATTGTTCTGTTTCCATACTCTTTTCCCTATCAAACCAGTTGGTTTAGACGAAGCAAAAACAGCCGTATTTTTATCCATAAAAGAAACTCCAAAATCAGAATACTTTGTATTGATTTCTAGATTTTTTATGTCATAATTAGTTTTTTGAGAGAAACTATTAAAAGAATACAGCACACATAGAACAACAATTATAAGTTTTAATAATTTCATTTTTATAAAATTTAAGTTTAGAAAAAACGAGGACTTTTTAAATTCCTTCTATTAAAATCATACAGTAACATTACTTCATGAGAGCCACTATTATAATCTCCTAAATTGCTAAGCGTGTAATCATAAGCATAACCAATTCTAAAATCATCACTCACATTAACACCCACCATAATACTCACAGAATCATCTAACCGGTACGAGCCGCCTATTTCAAACTTATTAAAAAACAGTGCATTTAGCGACAGGTCTATAGATACTGGCGCACCAATAACTGCCTTTACCAAAGTTGAAGGTTTTAGAGATACATTTTCTGTGACTTCAAAAACATATCCAGAGGTTATAAAAAAATGCATTCTTTCAGAAGCTTCTGTTGTAAAACCAGATGAAGACATATTAAAATGCTTAGATTTCATTAAGTTAGGAACCGAAATCCCTAAGTAATACTTATGCGAATAATAAAAAATACCGACACCTATATTTGGATATACATCATTTAAAGAGGTATTTAAAAGAATATCATCATTTTCATCTAATGGATTCAGCATGTCTTTATTTAAATGGTGGAACGTAGCTCCTGCTTTAAAACCAAAAGCTATATTAGAATGCTCACTTGCCTTAATTGTATATGAAAAATCGGCAAAGATATTGGTTTCTTTTACAGGACCTATTACATCGTAAATGGCAGAAAGCCCAAGCCCAACAGCTCTTCTCAATGGTCCGTGTATAGAAAAAGTACCTGTTTCAGGAGCGCCATCAATCCCTACCCATTGTGTTCTTCCTAACATATTAATAGTCAATGTCTCCCTTGATCCAGCATATGCAGGATTGATAACATTCATATTATACATGTACTGTGTATATTGAGGGTCTTGTTGAGAATAAACATTCGCTACAAGCAACATAAACATAAGTATACTTACATAGTTATTCTTAATTTTCATCTTTTTCCTTTTTAAATAAGCACTTTTATATCTCTAGCATGTATCCAATCCAGTAAACCAACTAGCAATTAATTTGGTTTTACTTATTTAAATAAACACAATAGACACCTTATTAACAAGTATCTATTGTTCATTTAAAAATCGGCACACATTAAAGGTAAATTATCTGACCTAAAAACAGGAGTAATTTTATTGCAATTTAAAGCTTAAGTATACGACACCACATTTCACACCCTTTCTAAACAAACAGCTTCTAGTCTGTTTGCACAAGTTGCTTCCCCTAAACAAAAGTGTTTTAATAATTCTACACCCTACTCACACGCATTACTAAAAGCTGATTATCAAAGATATAAATACAAAATAAACAATTTTAAACTTCTGTAAAACAAGTCTGTTTTATAAAAAACACACATGTCTTAACAATACGTATGAACGCTTATGGAATGCAGATGATACATTATATATAGGTACTACATATTTATCTAGCAAAATAATTATGAACGTGTGTCACTTATCTTTACACAGCTCATTATCAATATATTCGTAAGATTTGTGTTTTTGTTATTCCAGAATCAGATCAAGAACAGTTGTAACAGCTTACACCAATTACAATCCAAAATGACCTATATAAATAGTTTGTTTTACGTTCTAGCGTTGTTAAAAAACAGAACGATAACTAAGGCTATCCTTCCATTTTCCGCCTAGCTAGAATAAAAAATAATTCCCTTTCTAAACCTTCTCTTGGAAATGTATTTGGTGTTACATTGGAAATGTGTTTGGCAGTATACCAAACACAAACAAAACCATCTTTTCTCAAAACAACATTACAAACATATTCGCCATAGCTGAGCAACTAAAAAAGTAATCAAAAATCCAGCTATTAAAGGTAAAAAAGAAGCAACAGCCGTCCATTTTGCACTATTAGTTTCTTTATAAATAGTATAAATAGTAGTACTACAAGGATTGTGCAGAAGGCTAAATAACATAACATTAACAGCTGTCAACAGCGTCCATCCTCCGGACCTTAAAATATCTTCTGTAGCACTTACGGAATCTAATTCAAACATAACGCCTGCACCTTCACCTCCAGGGATCCCAGTAAGCATTACGGTAAGCATCAAAATAGAAGGAATCACAATTTCATTGGCTGGAATAGCTACAATATAAGCAAGTAAGATAACCCCATTAAGTCCTAAGATAAACCCAAAATCATCCAAATAATGAATAGACCATACGGCAATACTCTCATCTCCTATATAAATATTAGAAATAAGCCAAATAACAGCACCCGCAGGAGCAGCAAACACAATAGCCCTCCATAATACGATTAAGGTACGATCAATCAAAGAAGTATAAAGTGTTTTCCAAAACATTGGAGGGCGGTAAGGCGGTAATTCCAAATTAAACGTAGACACTTCTCCTTTTAACATTGTCTTGGAAAGTAAAAAGGAAAACAAAAACATAAAACCAATTCCCAATACCGCAATTCCTACAACCGCAGACAAGGCAACAAAACTACTTAATCCTGAAGGCACAACAGCTCCAATAAAAATAGTTGCCAGTAAAATTTGCGTTGGCCAACGTCCATTACAGATGGAAAAATTATTTGTAATAATAGCTATTAATCGTTCCCTAGGACTATCAATAATTCGAGTTGCAACAACTCCAGCTGCATTACAACCAAAGCCCATACTCATTGTTAAAGCCTGCTTTCCGTGTGCACCAGATTTTTCAAATAACTTATCCATATTAAAAGCAACCCGCGGAAGGTATCCAAAATCTTCTAGCAAGGTGAAAAGCGGAAAAAAGATAGCCATTGGAGGTAACATTACTGCAATTACCCAAGCTACCGCTAGATACAAACCATCACATAAAAAGCCTGTAGCCCACCAAGGGAAACTCATAGAAACACAAAAACCCTTTAACATTGGATGCACAAAATCTAATAAAAACTCTGCCAACATAGCCGATGGATAATTAGCTCCAATTATGGTAAGCCACAAAACGGTCGCCAAAATAAAAAGCATGATCGGAAATCCCCAGATCCTACTCGTAACAATTTTATCAATACGATCGTCCAGCCTATACTTAGATTTAGTTCCTGATGTACGAACGCACACCGATACTATTTCTGAAGCATCTGCATATATACTTTCAATTAAATTATCATGTAAATCATCTCCAATTTTCCAACGAATTTCTTCCGATAAATTAATTATTTCTTCTAATTTTTTACTCATGATTATTCACTGAATTTATCGGTACGTAAGGCTTCTATAATTTGTTGATCTCCTTCTAACAATCGCATGGCAATCCATTCACTATTTGTTATCTTAGGAAATTCATCTTCTAATAGAGCACTTAAATGCTTTACTGCTTTGTTTATGTTTTCTGGTATATTATTCAATTTTCTTGGGCTACATGTAATTTTACCCGTAGCTAATTCGCTTATGGTTTTAATCAATGCTGGAATGCCTTCTTTGAACCGTGCACTAGTTGCGACTACAGGAATTCCAAGATCTTTAGATAACATTCGCGTATTGATAGTAATATCATGGCGTTTTGCTTCGTCCATTAGATTTAAACAGAGTACCGCCTTGTTGCTAATTTGTAAAATTTGTAAAACCAAATTCAAATTACGTTCTAAACGGCTTGCGTCTACCACTATTACTGTGACAGTAGGTTTTCCAAACAGAATAAAATCTCTTGCTACTTCTTCATCCTCTGAGGTAGACAATAAAGAATAGGTACCAGGTAAATCGACTAGTTTGAATTTATGATTCCCATATTCAAAAGCCCCTTCTGCTCTACTCACCGTTTTCCCTGGCCAATTTCCAGTATGCTGTCTCAATCCGGTAAGCGCGTTAAACACGGTACTTTTCCCTGTATTAGGATTTCCAGCCAATGCAATAACAAAATCAAATTGATCTGTATTTAAACCCATTTTTTTTAAGCCTTCCTCATTAAAATGAGCACATGACTGACATGAAGATTTTACGTTACTGTCCATCTTTAATTATTTTTATAAACACTTTAGACGCTTGTTTTTTTCGCAATGCGATGCTAGCTCCTTTAATTAAAAAGCTTGTAGGATCCCCTAGTGGATTTAATAAGTTAATTGCTACTTCGGAACTTGGTACAAATCCTAAATCTAATAATCTGCGCCTATTTTCTCCCCTACATTCCTTAGACAATCCAAGTATGGTTGCTTTCTCATTTATTTTCAATTCCGACAAGACCATCAAATTTTTATCATCTCTGGTATCTACAGACAATACATTAAGTATAATATTTTTTGCAATGGCTGGAGAGAGAATAAACTCCTTATTTTCCGAGTGAAAAACAATCCTATTACTCGTGCTTTCAACAATCCTAACAAGGGCACCTATATGAATGTTTTCCGCTACGATTTGATCGTAAACTAAAAGTGGTGTTTTTTGTATGTTTACAATACGAGCCTTTGTATTTATAGGTAAATTACTCAGAGGCACCGTTTCTAAAAAGTCCATCCTTCCATTTGTTGGAGGTATCGGCTTCCCATGTGGATCGTAAAGAGGGTTTCCTAATAACGAAGATAGATTTGTTACGGTATGTTCATCTAATTCATGTTCTTTCACCTCAGCTATATCATGCCAATCTTTACTATCGTACCCCGTTTTTTCAGCGAGATAACGTTCCCATAACCTGTGTGCTCTCAAAATTCGCAATGCATATTCATTCCCAACTTCTGACAAGACCACCGTTTTATCATCCATAGCTATCAAACCACTGGATTCCATATTACCCAATGTATGTTTTATTTTAGACTGTGAATATGTTAAATTTTCTGTAATACAAACGCTATTACAAGCTTTGAGTTCAAGTGTGTTTTTATATAAATATTTTAAAACATCTTCTAAAACAATACGATCGTTAAATTTTAAATATCTCAATAACTGATGCCAGAATCCGTTCCCGGGACGCAACATAAAATAGAGTAAGATAACCAGTACTATAAAAGCCAGTAAGTAGCTTAAAGGATTGTATGTAATATTCATTTTTTAGAACTATAGGGCTTATACTTATGAAACATATTAGATGTAGAACAGCTATTAAAAACAGCGTTACATAACCAATGTAAATATCTCTTATACCTGTTAAGTAATCCGTTTCCAATAATTTATTCTTAAACTTATAAAAACCACTCATATTCCATAAACAAGAACGTTTTTGAACTAAAAAACGACGAACCTTTCTATTTATGTTTAGTATAACATCAATTACAATCCAAAACGACCGATATAAATAGTTTATTTTACGTTCTAGCCTTGTTAAAAAATAAAACGATAGCTGAGCTATTCTATTCTTATATTTTTCGTCTAGCTAAAACAAAAATTAATTCCATTTCTAAAACGTCACTTGGAAATGTATTTGATACAACATACCAACGTGGAATTTTCAGTAAAGATAATATTATTTTTAGACTAATCTAAAAATTTAATAATTATATACTTAAAACAAAAAAAAAGGCTGTTTTTAAATTCATAAAAACAGCCTTTTCTAGTATCATAATCAATCGTTTAGCGTATCGCGTTTATTACATCATGTTGCGTAATAATTTGGTATTCACCATTAGAAAGGGCTACCAGAACTGCTTTATTATCTTTCCCTATCAATTCTGCTATTTTTTGAACTGGAGTATCTTCCTCTACAATAGGAAACGAGACATTCATTACATCTTTAATCGGTTTATCTCCAGAGTTTTTATCTTCAAAATACAAGCGAAACAGATCACTTTCATCTACAGCTCCTACAAATCCAGAGAGGTCAGTCACAGGGATTTGAGAAATACCATGGCTCCGCATTCTATCGATAGCGTGCCCTACCAGCTCTTCTTTCTTTATCGTGATAAGGGTCTCTTCCGTTCTACCTTTCACTAGATCTTTTGCAGTAATGATATCATCCTCTAGAAATCCACGTTCACGCATCCATTTATCATTAAACATCTTTCCAACATACCTACTTCCATGATCGTGAAACAATACAACCACAACATCCTCGGGTTTAAAATGATTTTTTAATTGCAGTAATCCTTTAATTGCGGAACCCGCAGAATTCCCGACAAAAATACCTTCTTCCAATGCTATTTTCCTGGTATATACTGCAGCATCTTTATCCGTTACTTTTGTAAAACCATCAATTACCTCAAAGTTTACATTTTTAGGTAAAATATCTTCACCAATCCCTTCGGTAATGTAAGGGTAAATTTCGTTTTCATCAAAAACACCCGTTTCGTGGTATTTTTTAAATACAGAACCATAGGTATCTATCCCCCAAATTTTAATTGCAGGATTTTTTTCTTTTAAATATTTACCAACTCCAGAAATAGTACCACCTGTGCCTACTCCACACACAAAATGTGTGATTTTACCAGCTGTTTGTTTCCATATTTCAGGACCTGTTTGCTCATAATGAGCCAAGGCATTTGACGGATTATCATATTGATTCACATACCACGAATTGGGGGTTTCTTTAGCCAATCGTTTCGAAACAGAATAGTATGAACGTACATCTTCGGGCTCTACATTTGTAGGGCACACAATTACTTCGGCACCTACAGCACGTAAAATATCCATTTTTTCTCTGGATTGTTTATCACTGATAACACAAATAAGTTTATACCCACGTATGATAGCTACTAAGGCCAATCCCATTCCAGTATTTCCAGAAGTTCCTTCGATTATAGTTCCTCCAGGATTTAAAAGTCCTGCGGCCACTGCATCATCAATCATTTTTACTGCCATTCGGTCTTTCGCCGAATTCCCAGGGTTAAATGTTTCTACTTTTGCCAACACTAAGGCAGCTACTTCTTTTGTAACTTCATTCAATCGTACCAAAGGGGTATTCCCGATGGTTTCCAGTATATTTTTTGCGTATTCCACTCCCTAATTATTTAATTAATCAAATTTGATTGATTTCACAGGGTCATTTTTTGAAATGACCATGGTAGGCACTACTAGCATTATTAAGCACAATACTAAAGTTCCTATATTTAACATACCTATAAACAACCAATCCAAGTATACAGGTACTTCTTTCACGTAATATGTAGAGGGATCGAGAGCTATAAACCCAAAATACTGCTGTGAGAACAGCAACAGTAAACCGATTAGATTTCCCCAAAACAATCCTTTTAAAATAATATATCCAGCATTGTACAAAAACATTTTTTGCAAACTACCGTTGGTACTTCCGAGAGTTTTTAATATACCAATCATTTTTGTTCGTTCTAAAATAAGCACCAACAATGCGGTAATCATATTGATACCCGCAATCACAATCATAATACCGATAATTAAATACACATTGATATCGAACAGGTCTATCCATTCAAAAATCTGAGGATACTTTTCCAATATACTAATTACATTTAAGTTAGAAGGTGTCTCAATATAAATCTCGTTTGTTTTTTCTTTAATTTTATCAAAATCATCTATGAAAATTTCAAAACCTCCCACTTGATTTTTATTCCATTTATTCATTTTAATGATGTGGTTGATATCTCCAATCACAATAGAATTATCAAATTCATCAAATCCTGAATCATATAAGGCTACAATGGTAAACATCCTAAAGTTAGGTCTTTTATTGGGATCGTTTTTAGGAAAATGAAACCTTAAAGTATCCCCTACTTTCACTTCTAAATTGTTTGCCATTACAACAGACATCACGATGTCGTTAGATTTTTTACTAGAAAACTTAGGCAGGACACCACCTTCAAGATAAGACTGAATAAAACGCCAATCATACCCATCGGAAACGCCTTTAAAAACGACACCTTCAAAGGTCTTGTCTGTTAATATAACAGCTGGTTTGGTCGCAAATACTTGCACCTTAGAAATACCTTCCACAGAGGTGAACTCAGGAAAGAAAGGTTGATCTCTTGCAATAGGGTTTAAAGTAATTCCAGAAAGATTCTCATCAAAACTGGTGATTTGTACATGACCATTAAAACCAGCTAATTTTTCTCTGATTTTTTGCTGCAAGCCAAAGCTAGTAGACATCGATATCATCATCACAATCATCCCCAAAGCAATTGCTACGATAGAAATTTTTATAATAGGAGAAGATACACTACTTTTATGCTCTTTGCCTGCGATCATTCGCTTGGCTAAAAATAATTCGTAATTCAATATTTCACAATGCTTAGATTTCGCTCCAAAAATACGTATTTCATCTTAGTTTTTTTAGGTTTCTGCTGCTTGATTTCTTGCCAATCCACAAAAGGCAAGCAAACAAAGGAAAAAACAGTTCAAAAAAAGAGAATTTTAGTTCAAAAACTGCCTGTCATTATGCCTGGCGCTCAACAAACCAGTTCTTATATCGAACTTTTAAGGAATAAAAAAATAGCAATTGTTGCCAATCAAACATCTGTAATTTTTAAAAATGATTCCGTAAATTCCTACACTCACCTCGTAGATTCACTCCTATCTTTAAATATAACAATTGCCAAAGTATTTGCTCCTGAACACGGTTTTAGAGGAAAAGCAGATGCGGGAGAACATATCTTAGATCAAAAGGACAAAAAAACAGGGCTTCCTATTTATTCTTTATACGGAAAAAACAAAAAGCCATCCAAGCAACTTTTAAAAGGAATTGGATATGTAGTGTTTGACATACAAGATGTAGGAGTCCGATTTTACACCTATATTTCTACCTTGCATTATATCATGGAAGCCTGTGCGGAAAACAAAATTCCCTTAATTGTTTTGGACAGACCAAATCCAAATAGAGATTATATAGACGGCCCTGTACTAGACACAAAACTCACTTCTTTTGTAGGAATGCATCCTGTTCCCATTATTTACGGCTTAACCATAGGAGAATATGCCAAAATGATTAATGGAGAAAAATGGTTAAAAAACGATGTACAATGTGATTTAACCGTAATTCCTATCAAAAATTACTCGACCTCTACGCGCTATCATTTACCTATTAAACCTTCACCAAACTTACCCAATGACCAGTCCATTAACCTCTACCCTAGTCTTTGCTTGTTTGAAGGGACAACCATCAGTTGCGGACGTGGTACAGAGCAACAATTTCAAATTTACGGGAGCCCTGAACTACCCAAAAACAAATTCCTTTTTGATTTTACACCGCAGCCTAATTTTGGCTCAAAATTCCCAAAACATGAAAACAAAATATGCTATGGTGAAGATTTAAGTGAATCCCCTTCTCTTAAAAAGTTCGAACTCCAATGGATCAAACAAGCCTATGACAACAGTCCTAACCAAGACACCTTTTTTAATAACTTTTTTGACAAGCTAGCAGGAACCTATCAATTAAAAAAACAATTAATCGATGGTATTTCTATCGTAGAAATAGAAAAAACATGGCAAAAAAAATTAGCGGACTATGCACACATCAGAAGCAAATACATACTGTACATAAAATAAGGCTTAAACAGCAGATAAACACTAACATAAATCATATTTTTATCTAGTTATATAATGTATATTTAGGCATCGTTTCATTTAAAAAACATAGCCTTATGAGAATATATGATGATAAACACATTAAAAACATAGCCTTTGTTGGTGCTCACAAAAGTGGGAAAACCACCTTAGCAGAGACCATGTTATTCGAAGCTGGATTAGTCAATCGTCGTGGGAGTGTCGAAAATAAAAACACCGTTGCCGACCATCACGACATAGAACACGAACGCCAAACTTCGGTATACGCAACACCACTTCATACCGAATGGAGAAATTACAAAATAAACATTATTGACACGCCTGGTCTTGATGATTTTATTGGAGAAGTAGCTTCTACGATGCATGTAGCAGATGCTATAGTAACTGTTATAAACGCTCAGCAAGGAGTAGAAATAGGCACCGAAATTATTTGGGAATATGTCAATAATTTCAACAAACCATCTGTATTTGTAATCAATCAAATTGACCATCCTAAGGCAGACTTTGAAGACAGCTTAAAAAGCATCAAAGAATTGGTAGGAAACAATGCCGTACAAATTCAATATCCCCTCATAATAAACGGATATCAATGCATAATTGATGTTCTAAAAATGAAAATGTACACCTTTGAAAAAAATGGTGGTAAACCAGAAAAACATACGATTCCAAAAAACGAAATTGAAAAAGCAACATACCTACAAAACGAATTGATAGAAAAAGCTGCTGAGAATGATGAAAATTTAATGGAACTGTTTTTTGAAAAAGGCACACTCTCAGAAGATGAAATGCGCAGTGGAATAAAAATAGGGATGTTAAACCACCAACTATTCCCTGTATTTTGCATGTCTGCTTTACTAGATATGGGAAGCGGTAGGCTCATGGGATTTATTGACAACGTAGCACCCGGTGCGGGAGACATTACGGAAGAGCAAACGGTAGATGACAGTAGCATCCAATGTAAAAATGATGCCCCAACAAGCCTCTTTATATTTAAAACTTTATACGAACCAAACTTAGGTCAAATAAGTTTTTTTAAAGTAAAATCTGGAATACTAAAACAAAACGACAAATTAATAAACCCTAGAAATGGAGCATTAGAAACCATCAATCAATTGTTTATTATGGATGGTAAAAAACGCGAACTCGTCACTACTTTATCCGCAGGAGACATTGGGGCAACCTTAAAATTAAAAGATACAGAAACCAACGATACGTTACACGAAAAGGAATATCCTGTAACATTAAAACCAATTATATACCCAAGACCCCGAATCCATAAATGCATTACAGCTTGTAATAAAAAAGATGAAGAAAAATTAACAGAAGCGTTAAAACGCATTCACAGTCAAGATCCAACCGTTCACATCGTATATTCAAAAGAGCTAAAGCAACAAATACTTTCCTGCCAAGGGGAGCTACACCTGTCCACAATACAATGGAATTTAAAACACATCTACGGAATTGACGTTACTTTTGAGCAACCTAAAATTGCTTATAGAGAAACCATACAACGTGCTGCAACCACAAGTTACAAACACAAAAAGCAATCGGGAGGATCTGGGCAATTTGCAGAAGTACATTTAAAAATAGAACCCTATTTTGAAGACATGCCAGAACCAGAAGGCTTTAATATTCGAGGTAAAGACACAGAAGAATTGCCATGGGGAGGAAAATTGGTTTTCTATAATTGCATTGTAGGTGGTGCCATAGACGCCCGTTATTTACCCGCAGTAAAAAAGGGAATACTAGAAGTCATGGAAGAAGGACCACTCACAGGATCTTATATCAGAGATATAAGAGTCATGCTTTTTGATGGTAAAATGCATTCTGTAGACTCTAACGACATCTCTTTTAAAATAGCAGCCGCACATGCTTTTAAAAATGCTTTTCTAAATGCAAAACCAAAATTATTAGAACCCGTAAACAACTTAATAGTCAAAGTCCCTGAAGAACTAATGGGCAACGTTATGACCGATTTACAAGCGAGAAGATCTGTAATACTAGGCATGGAAAGTGAAGGTAAATTTCAAAAAATTAAGGCACTTACCCCACAAGCCGAAATGTACAAATACTCTACAACTTTAAGATCTATTACCCAAGGTAGAGGATCCTTTAATACCAATTTCAATTCCTTTGAATTAGTCCCTAATACGATCCAAAAAGAATTGACCTTTTCGGACTAAACTAAAAATAATCAAGAGACTAAAAAAGACTCGTCTGATGGATGAGTCTTTTTTTAAAAGCTCCACTAAAAAAAGCACACCCCCTATTCATATAGCTATACAAAATACATTTAAAAAATTGTAACAAAAACAAATAAATTCATTATTAAAATATTTATCTTTGCAGCTAATATATTTACATCATGAAATTAGTATTGATTACAATTGCAATGTTAGCTATAGGTTTTGCTGGAATCGCAATAAAGATTTTGGTAAAAAAGAACGGTAAGTTTGCAGGTACATGTGCCAGTCAAAGTCCAGAATTAAATAAAGATGGAGAAGCTTGTGGTTTTTGTGGGAAACTCCCAGAAGATTGCGAAAACAATTAAAAACACACTATTGTTCATTTTAAAAAAAATAAATAGCTACTTTTAATTGTATCATTCAGAATCTACTATAAAAAGCCCCTCTTTTCTTCTTTATTTATAATTATTCCGAACAACTATCTGTAATTACGTATCTTTATAAAAATAATGAAATAAACGCATTCAAATTGACTTCACAAAAACAAGACCTTGACATACTTATAGAAAAGGCAAAAGAGAAAAACGAAAAAGCATTTAATACCTTATTAAATTCCTATTGGAGCGACGTCTATAACTTTCAGTTTTCTAAGACTTCTGATCAAGATGAAGCACAAGACATCACCATAAAAACATTTGCAAAAGCATTTGAGAAAATTCATTTGTACGACTCCAAATACAATTTTAAAACTTGGTTAATTTCCATTTCTAAAAATTTATTGATCGATTCCTTTCGTAAAAACAAAACAGAAACCATCTCTATTCACAAAAAAGAATCTGAAGCATATAAAATTTCGGATGATGCTCCTACCGCGGAGGATCTCCTTATTAATGAACAAAATCTAAACAGACTCTTAAACTACATCAAACAATTAAAGCCACACCATCAAGAAATAATTAATCTTCGGTATTTTAACGAGATGAGTTATAAAGAAATGGCAATTGCTCTTAATGAACCTATTGGGAATATAAAAGTTAAATTATTGCGTGCAAAAAAAATATTAGCCACTGTTATTTCCTCTCGAAAAAACAATAGCTAGTGCAAACAAAGGACTCAAAGATTTTGACTCTGGACTCATTTTTAAAGAACCTCTATACAGTCTACAACAACTATAAATTTAAATTCTGACACTTATAAAAGCTGCGTAATTAACTCTAGTAATTCGTACATATTATTAATTATTTTCTTTGTAATTTCGCAGTCAATTTATGATATATGTCTAAAGAATCCGTAATAATACCAGTCAGAGAAAAAAAACCAAAATGGTTGCGTGTAAAATTACCGATAGGTAAAAAATACACCGAGCTACGCAACGTTGTAGATAAATATAAATTAAATACCATTTGTACTAGCGGAAGCTGTCCAAACATGGGAGAATGCTGGACAGAAGGAACGGCAACCTTTATGATTTTAGGAAATATTTGTACCCGATCTTGTGGTTTTTGCGGAGTACTCACTGGTCGTCCTGAAACAGTAGACTGGGAAGAGCCAGAAAAAGTAGCCCGTTCTATTAAATTGATGAACATTAAACATGCCGTAATTACTTCTGTAGATAGAGATGACATTAAAGATGGAGGATCCATTATTTGGGCAGAAACCATACAGGCCATTCGCAGAACAAATCCGAACACCACTTTAGAAACATTACTTCCAGATTTTCAAGGAAACGAGACCAATATCGACCGAATTTTAGCTGTAAAGCCAGAAATTATTTCACATAATTTAGAAACAGTACGTCGATTGACACGAGAAGTAAGAATTCAAGCAAAATACGACCGTAGTTTGGCTGTTTTAAAATACATGAAAGACCAAGGTCAAAGACGTACAAAATCTGGTATTATGCTAGGTTTAGGAGAAACTGAAGCCGAAGTTATTGAAACATTGAACGATTTAAAAAACGCAAAAGTAGACATTGTTACTATTGGTCAATATTTACAACCTTCCAAAAAGCACTTACCTGTTGTAGAATATATCAGACCTGAACAATTTGAAAAATACAAAAAAATAGGATTAGAATTGGGCTTTAGACATGTAGAAAGCGGAGCTTTAGTACGTTCTTCATATAAAGCACATAAACACTTGGCTTAGATGCTACTTCTCTTAACATATAATTAACAAGGACTTGTTGTTTTTGGCACGAGGATTGAAGATACACTATTGAAATAAAGAAATAGTTAAACTTTGTTTTATTGTTAATTTGATTGATTGATAAAAAAGCGCTTTTTTTAAAATTAGCGCTTTTTTATGTGCCTAATTTAAGGCATTTCGACAATCGTAAATTCTAATTTTAAAGGATCTAAATCCTCAAATAATGTTGTGTATAAAGCCGCTCCGTACTGTTCATAATATTCAGAGAAATTCCGAGAACGCTCTTCCAAGCTATAGTTTGGAAACAATTGATTTTGTAATATTTCAATGCGATTAACCATATCATACATACTTCTCTTTTGAGCTTTTAACAAACGCTTTTCTAATGTTTTTAAACCATTTAATTGCTTTTTCTCCTGTGCATTCACCGCTCCTATAAATGACTTATCTGTTTGCTCTGCTAGGGTTTTCAACCCTTTAAATTGGAGTTTTAGATGCTTCATTTGCTCAGAAAAATCAATTTTTACAGAAGATCTATCCTTTACTTTATCGACTAATAATTGCTGCTGATTTTTAAATAAATCTTCCGCAGTCAATTTTAGTTTTTCCGCTTTCTCTCGTTGTTTTTTAGTTATAATAAGCGCTGAATTACGCAATAACAACACAGGAAAAGGCACTTGAACAGAATCAAAATAGCGTTTTAACTCAAACCAATAAGCCAACTCTCCTCCTCCTCCAACATAACATAAATTAGGCAATATCACTTCCTGAAATAAAGGCCTCATAATTACATTCGGACTAAAACGCTCTGGATATGCATCAAGTTCTCGTAAAATTGCCTCTTTAGAAAATACTATATGTGTAGTATTGATAACAAACTGATTGTCCTTTTCTACAATGCGTTCTCTCAATCCATTTTTTAAATAAAACAAATTGATTTCTCTTGGATTCACTTGTATTTTATAATCCCTATCAAGGTTTTTCAATTCTTGAATACTTTTAGACACCTCGTTAAAGCTCGTATTCTTAAACAAATCTTCTTTGACAAAAGGACTTAATAACGATTTTAAACTAACATCATCTCCATCAACGATCACGATACCTTTGTTCCCGAAAATTTCGTTGACCAAATAACGTGTAGCTGTTGTTAAATTGTGATGCTCCAAATACGTTTTTTGAAACAATTTTTTTAAATACGTTGCGTTTTTACTCGTTCCAATCAATACTGAAAACTGTTCAAATACAGCCTCAAAACCAGTCGTTTTTAAATGCCCAACAGCTCCAGAAGACGTATTATCCCATTTTATTTTCTCTCCTTTAAGTTTAAAGTAATTGATTTCTTCAAAATCATGATCCTCTGTAGCCATCCAATAGATAGGTACAAAATTAAACGCTGGAAACTCATTTTTTAGTCGTTTCGTTAAATTTATAGTAGTTACAATTTTATATAAAAAATACAAAGGTCCCGTAAATATATTTAACTGATGCCCGGTAGTCACCGTAAACGTATTTTCAAGAGCCAAATCAGATAAATTAGCCCTTGTCTTAGTGCTTTTCACAACACCTTTGTACTGCCGTTCCAAAGCAGCAACTAAAACATTCCTGTTTTTTAAAGAGTAAGATGCACTTTTTAAATCAATCTGAGATTTGAATCCTTCAATATCCGGATAATTCCCATAAAAGGCATTCAAAGCACTGTCCTTATCCAGGTAGTCACAAATTATCCGTGAAAAATAGCTCGCTTTTTTATAAGGTATCGTAGTTGCACTCATTTAAAAATCTTATTTTTTTTGAAATAATGTATAAATATAGGGTCTCAAATCACCCAAGGGATTTGTATGTATATGATGCATCGATGTCTTCAATTCAAAACCTTCCCCCAATCGATCTTGAAACATTTGCGTAGTGTACCTACAAACATCCAGTCCACAACATTTTTTTGCGCCTTCCATAGAAAATGCAGCCAACAAAACATAAGCTCCATTGTTAACACTGTTTTTATTACATTAAAGTAAGCTTCCTGTTCAGATGGTTTTGTAAAAAAATGCACCACTGCTCTATCCAACCATAGCTCAATATTACGTTGGGAACGTAGCATTTTTGGATCTAATAAATCAGCGACTGTACAATCTAAGTATTTACGCTTAGGAGATGGAATCCTATTTTTTAAAACTTCCAAAGCTTCAATCAATGTAGATGAACCAGCTCCAGCAATAAATATTTTTGCGTTTTTAGCTAACTTACAACTGGCAATCATTTCTAAACTTAAAGCAGGAACATCTTCATACCAGCCCAATTTCTCAGTAGAACTATTCCTATATGCCTTATTCCAATGATTTTTTTGATCTAAACTACAATCAACATCTTTCATTCTTTATTTTTTGATAAAAATAGCACATATTCATTGGAGAAAAAAATGTAATCCATCTCTTTACTCCTATTAACATTAAACAGCCTTCCAAATGACCGCTATAAATCAGTCTTTTTTTATTATTTCCTTATTAAAAAGCAGCACTATCCTTCGCTATTTGCACCTAGAATAACAAAAAAAACGATTCCTAAAACGTTATTTGTAAATACATTTAGCATCACAAATTAGTCAATAACCTCGAGGCAAGCCACCCAGACATGAAACAGAAAAAACCTTAATCATTTCGCTGCAAGCATCCGGGAATTAAAATCATTTTAAAAAAGCGACAAACGTAACAATCTATGAATTATAAATTCTTATTTTTGAAGTTCAAATATAAACGAATGATGCATATTAAAACCCTAACATTAAGCATTGCCTTGTTAATCGCTACTTTTTTAGAAGCACAAACCATCAAAAGTCCTTCTGAATTTTTCGGACATGAAATAGGCAGTCAGTTTCACCCCAATCATAAAATTGTAAATTATTTTGAATACCTCAACGGAAAATCTTCTTCCCTGATTTATAAAAAATACGGAAAGACTAATGAAGCCCGTGATTTGACTTATGCTATCATTTCTAGTAAAGAAAACATTCAAAACATAGAAGAAATTCGTCTTCACAACATACAAAACAGCCAAAACAAAACAAATAAAACTCCGAAAATAGCAATTATCTGGCTGAGTTATAATGTACATGGAAACGAGGCATCAAGTGCTGAAGCAGCAATGGAAACAGCCTATCAATTAATAAGCAAACACCAATCACTACTTACAAATACCGTAGTAATAATTGACCCTTCATTAAATCCAGATGGAAGAGACCGCTATGTAAACTGGTACAATCAAGTAAAAACAAGTCCATACAGTACAAACCCAAGTGCTACAGAACACAACGAACCATGGCCTAGTGGAAGACCCAATCATTATTTGTTTGACTTAAATAGAGACTGGGCATGGGCAACACAGGTAGAGACTCAACAACGTTTAAAGGTTTACTTAGATTGGATGCCACATATACATGTAGATTTTCACGAACAGTATTATAATGAGCCCTATTATTTTGCACCCGCAGCAGCACCTTTTCATGATATAATAACGCCATGGCAACAAGAATTTCAACAGTATGTAGGTACCAACCACGCCAAAAAATTTGACAACGAAGGTTGGTTGTATTTTACCAAACAATTTTTCGATTTGTTTTACCCAAGTTATGGCGACACATACCCTACGTACATGGGAGCAATAGGAATGACCTATGAACAGGCAGGACATGGAAAAGCAGGTTTAGGGATTGAAACAGAAGATGATTTTATCCTGACTTTAAAAGACCGAATAGCACATCACACCACTACAGGGATTTCGACGGTAGAAATGGGTTCAAAATACGCTTTACGCCTAAATAAAGAATTCGCAGACTTTTTCAAAACAAACCAACATCGCAATAACAATAGCTATGTTTTAAGAGGAAACAAAGACAAGGTAAACAGCTTGGTTCAACTCCTAGACAGGCATCATATAAAAACTTACACAGGAAGTACTCAAACTATTAAAGGTTTTGACTACAACCTTCAAAAAGGTGTAAAATATACCTTAAAAAAAGAAGATTTTATTGTCCCTGTAAATCAAGCAAACGGAAATATGATAAAAGTATTGCTAGAACCACAATCAAAACTAAGTGATTCTCTAACCTACGACATCACAGCGTGGAGTCTTCCTTATGCCCATGGCGTAGCAACAATCTCTAGCAATAACACTTTTGATATTTCTAAACTTTCTTCGATAAAAAAAATACCCATTAACTTAAATCTAAAAACAGACGCGTATGCATATATAGCAAAATGGAATCACATTTCTGATGCCGAATTTTTAGCAGCACTCTTTTTAAATGACATTAAAGTTAGATACACCTCTAAACCGATAACTGTAAACAATCAAATTTACAAAGAAGGAACCCTCCTGATTCTAAGACGAGACAATAAGCACTTAAAAGATTTCTTTAAAAAATTACTTAGAGTTAGCACAAAACTTGAAAATAAAATTACAGCTACCAATACAGGAATGGTACAAAAGGGACCTGATTTTGGTTCTGCAAGTATTGAATTAATTGCGAAAAAAAACATAGCATTGCTTACGGGAAAAGAAACATCATCTTTAAGTTTTGGTGAAGTATGGCACTTTTTTGAACAACAATTAAAATATCCTATTACCATTATTAAAGAAAATCAATTGAACTCAAAAACGTTAAAAAACACAGATATTTTAATCATTCCTAATGGATATTATGAAGAATTACTCAACACATCAACACTAACAAAGCTAAAATCTTGGATAGCTGATGGAGGCAAAGTAATTGCCATAGGAAATGCATTGAATCCTTTTGCTAAGAGTGCGCTATTTAATTTGAGTCAAAAGGAGGAAGCAACTAAAAAAGACAGTGTCAATCTAACGCCATACAATCAACTTGAACGCACACAAATTTCTAAAACCATAACAGGCGCCATTTTTAAAGCTAAGATAGACGCCACCCATCCTCTAGGTTTTGGATATGATACGGATTACTTTTCACTAAAATTAGGTTCCAATACTTTTGAGCTATTAACGGACGGATACAATGTAGGCTATTTTGATAAAAAAACACCTAATCACATCGGGTTTGCAGGAGAGAAAGCACTTAAAAAAATTCCGAATTCATTATTATTTGGAGTAGAACCGATTGGAAATGGTCAAATTATTTACATGGTAGACAACCCTTTATTTCGTCAATTCTGGGAAAACGGAAAATTATTTATGGCAAATGCTATCTTTTTTAATTAGTAGTATTGCTCCCAAGAATGCAGGAGACAAAAGAGAATAGAAACAATACCAATACCATTTCTAAACCGTCACTTGGAAATGTAATTGGTATGATACCAATTACAATCCAAAATAACTGATATAAATAGGTTGTTTTACGCTGTAGCGTTGTTAAAAAACAGAACGATAGCTATGGCTATCCTTCCATTTTTCGCCTAGCTAAAACAAAAAACAATACCATTTCTAAACCGTCACTTGGAAATGTAGTTGGTATAAGATGAGACATAAGCAACAAAAAAAATCCCCAAACACGATAGTTTTGGGGATTTTTTATTCTTTTAGATTTTAAGCTAAATCCTACTTATTTACTCAGAAACAACAGGAGTTCCGTACAGGTCAAAATCACCCGCAGAATCAATTTTAATATCAATAAACTCACCTACTTTGAGGTAATGTAAAGTTGCGTCTACCAATACTTCATTGTCTACATCTGGGGAATCAAATTCGGTACGCCCTACAAAGTAATTTCCATCTTTTCTATCAAAAATACATCGGAACGTTTGCCCTACTTTTTCTTGGTTTAATTCAAAAGAGATTTGACTTTGAACATCCATCAGTTCCGAAACGCGTCGTTGTTTTACATCTTCTGGAACATTGTCTTCTAATTCGTATGCACCTGTATTTTCTTCGTGAGAATATGCAAATGCCCCCATACGTTCAAAGCGAGACTCTTGGATCCATTGCTTCATTTCTTGAAACTGCTCTTCTGTTTCTCCTGGATAGCCAACAATTAAAGTTGTACGAATAGCCATGTCAGGCACTTGTTTTCTGAATTCTAAGATTAACTTTCTAGTTTTTTCACTAGTCGTACCTCTTTTCATAGATTTCAACACCTCTGTATTTATATGCTGTAATGGAATGTCTAAATAATTACACACTTTAGGCTCTGTACGCATTACTTCTAGTACATCCAAAGGAAAACCAGTAGGAAAAGCATAATGTAAGCGAATCCATTCAATTCCATCTATCTTAGCCAATTTCTTTAACAGCTCTGCTAAAGCTCTTCTTTTGTATATATCAAGGCCATAATACGTTAAATCTTGAGCGATTAAGATTAATTCTTTGATTCCTTTTTTAGCTAATTTTGTAGCTTCAATTACTAAATCTTCCATTTTAGTAGATACATGTCCTCCACGCATTAATGGAATAGCACAAAAAGAACAAGGTCTATCACAACCTTCTGCAATTTTTAAATAGGCATAATGTCTTGGCGTAGTTGTCAAACGCTCTCCTATTAACTCATGTTTATAATCTGCGTCCAACACCTTTAGTAAACTAGGTAAATCGTGGGTTCCAAAATACTCATCAACATTCGGTATTTCTTTTTCTAGATCTGGCTTATAGCGTTCACTCAAACAACCAGAAACATAAACTCTATCAATTAATCCTTCTTCTTTTTTATTTACATAATGTAAAATAGTATTGATGGATTCTTCTTTGGCATTTCCAATAAAACCACAGGTATTAATTACAACAATATTTCCTTCATCATTTTCATCTTCGTGCACTACATTTTTATCATTGGCTTTTAATTGCCCCATTAGGACTTCCGAATCATACACGTTTTTTGAGCAACCTAAAGTCACTACATTTATTTTGTTTTTTTTAACTGCTTTTGTACGCATTTAGTTTTATTATTGCTTGTTAGTTGATAGTTGTTGGTAAACTATGATTAAATTTCAAGATCACACTTTATTCTTTTGACGGTAGCTATTTACTATTTAAAAAAAGAATCTACAAATTCTACTTTATTAAACACTTGTAAGTCGTCTATTCCTTCTCCTACTCCTATATATTTTACTGGAATATTAAATTGGTCTGAGATACCAATCACCACTCCTCCTTTTGCGGTTCCATCCAATTTAGTCACAGCCAATGCGGTTACTTCCGTAGCCAATGTAAACTGTTTGGCTTGTTCAAAAGCATTTTGTCCTGTAGACCCATCAATAACCAATAGAACTTCGTGAGGAGCATCTGGCACAACCTTTTGCATCACTCGTTTTATTTTTGTCAACTCGGTCATCAAGTTAATTTTGTTGTGTAATCTTCCGGCGGTATCAATAATAACCACATCGGCATTATTAGCCTTGGCTGATTGTAAGGTATCAAAAGACACAGATGCAGGATCAGACCCCATCTCTTGCCTCACTATAGGAATATCTACTCTGTCTGCCCATATTTGTAATTGGTCGATAGCAGCTGCTCTAAACGTATCCGCTGCACCTAAAACAACACTTTTCCCTGCTTTTTTAAACTGTGCTGCCAACTTACCAATAGTGGTTGTTTTCCCAACACCATTTACTCCAACTACCATTATTACATAAGGCTTATGTGAAGTAGGAATTACAAATTCTGTTTCATTCCCATGATTAGTCTGAGCTAGTAAACCTGCAATTTCTTCTCGCAATATTGTTTGCAACTCATCCGTTCCTAAATACTTATCCTTGGCAACACGTGCTTCTATACGATCTATAATTTTCAACGTTGTATCTACTCCAACATCTGACGAAACAAGGATTTCCTCCAACTCGTCTAATACATCTGCATCTACAGAAGATTTACCAGCAACTGCTTTGGATAATTTTGAAAAGAACGAAGATTTTGTTTTTTCCAATCCCTTATCCAAGCTCTCTTTTTTTTCTTTTGAAAATAGTTTTTTGAATAAACTCATTTTACACGTTTTTTAAGATAGTGAATGCGGCAAATCACACAAAAATGACTGCCAAAAAGTAGGTCATCAATCCTTCGATGAAACCTGTATTTTTTTTAAATAACTAACACAGAAAAGCTACTTCCCAATAGAAAGTAGCTTTTGTATATATCTTAATAAGTAAGGACTATTTTTTTGCTAAAAAGTCTTTTACTTTTGAAGGATCCATGATAGCCTCAACAAATGTATAAGCTCCTGATTTTGGAGACTTTACCATTTTTATTGCTTTGGTTAATCTTTTTGCTCCTGTTTGTAACGTTGCTACTGATTTCTTTGCCATGACTTATTTATTTAATTTCTTTATGAACTGTCACTTTTTTCAAAATAGGATTAAATTTTCTAATCTCCATTCTATCTGGTGTATTCTTCTTGTTCTTAGTGGTGATGTAACGAGAAGTTCCTGCTTTACCAGAAGCTTTATGCTCAGTACACTCCAAAATAACTTGGATTCTATTGCCTTTACCTTTTGCCATCTTTTATACTTTTAAAACAGTTATTGTTTTAAAAAACCATTTTTTCTGGCTTCTTTAACTACTGCTGTAATTCCTAATTTATTGATATTTTTTAACGCTGATGTAGAAACTTTTAAAGTCACCCATTTATCTTCTTCTGGAAGATAAAAACGCTTCTTAGTTAAGTTAGCATTAAATTTTCTTTTAGTTCTATTTAAAGCGTGAGAAACATTGTTCCCAACCATAGCTTTCTTTCCTGTAAGTTCACAAACTCTTGACATTCTCTTGACAGTTTTATTATTATCTCAAAACGAGGTGCAAATTTATGGTTTTTTTTAAGAAACTACAAGTAAGTTTTCGTCTTTTTTTAAAATTTCTTTTTGAAGCATTTCAAATGCCTTAGTTGCAGCCTTTAAAATCACCTTTTCTCTTGGTTGTCCGAAATTAAATTCTTCACTATAAACTCCTAACGGAGTGCTTATTGCAATACACACAACACCTACACTCTTATCAGTATCATCTGTAGTTGGTCCTGCATTACCTGTAGTAGCTATTGCAAAATCAGATTTGAATTTTTCTCTAATTCCACATGCCATTGCCTCGGCAACTTGGCAACTTACTACCGAATATTCCTCAATTAAATGTTTTGAAACCTTTAATTCACGTATTTTTATTTCGGATGTATACGCTATTACAGAGCCCAAATAATAGTTAGAGGCTCCAGATTGAGCCGTTATCATTTGCGCAATTTGACCTCCAGTACA
The DNA here is from genome assembly GCA_965224465.1 of Flavobacteriaceae bacterium. Taxonomy (GTDB): domain Bacteria; phylum Bacteroidota; class Bacteroidia; order Flavobacteriales; family Flavobacteriaceae. Next base: position 1,121,651 of record OZ245049.1, read on the forward strand.
ACTCTCCGCAGTCACTAAAGTTTGCTTATTCTGCGTCAATAATTTAGCCACGGAAGCCTCAATAGATCCAGCTTCTTCAAAACCAACAAAAATATCCCCTAGCAATGGCACTAATTTCTCTAATTGAGAATTCACCATTTTTTCAACAGCTTCTTTATCGTTACTTTTTGCTGACAATCGCAATCTCAACACTCCAAAACTTGGTAAATATGCCAATTTTATCCCTGAAGGAAGTTGGTCTTCCCAGTCAGAAATCAGCGCTGCAACTTTACTCTCCCCCATACCATAAGTCATTAATGTCCTATGCACTATATAAGGCATCCTATAAGTCTCTTTCAGCTTCGGAATCACTTTATGCGTCATCAAACCTTTCATCTCTGCAGGAACCCCTGGCAAAGCAATAATTATCTGATGGCAATTAGAAATCCAAATACCTGGCGCAGTTCCTAATTGATTTACTAAAGCTATGGCGTTTACAGGAATCAACGCTTGATTCCTATTCACTTCCGTAAACTCATAGTTGTATTTTTCAAACAGCGCTTTATTGGAAGCCAATACATCTTGGTCCAAACGCATTTTTCGATTAAAGTAGCTACAAATAGCATCTTTGGTAATATCGTCTTTGGTAGGGCCTAATCCTCCTGTCAGAATAATTATTTGAACAGCACTATCAATAGCGTCACCGATTGCTTTTTCTATCTCTTTTTTACCATCTTGGATGCTGGTTATTTGATGAACAGACACTCCTATTTTATTCAATTCCTGAGCAATCCATTGTGAATTTGTATCTACAATTTGACCAATGAGTATTTCATCACCTATGGTAATAATTTCTGCATTCATTCCTGTATAAATTCTTTTTTAGTAACATTTAAAATCAGTTGAACAACACTTCTTTTTACTTGATTTTTATTTTAAAATTTTCGATGCCTTCCAAGACACCAATTAAAACATCATTTTCAGCAACTTTCCCTACACCTGCAGGAGTCCCCGTAAAAATAATATCTCCTTTTTTTAATGTAAAATACTTTGAAACATAGGCAATTAACTCATCAAACCCCCAAAGCATTTTTTTTGTATTTCCATGCTGGACAAGCGTTTCGTTTTTCAGTAATTTAAAATCTATATTATTTAAATCAAAAGATTCTTTAGAAACAAATGTCCCTACAACGGCACTACCATCAAATGCTTTCGCTTTTTCCCAAGGCAACCCTTTTTCTTTGCATTGTCTTTGAATATCTCTTGCAGTAAAGTCAATTCCCAATGCAATTTCATCATAATATTTATGTGCAAACTTAGTATCTATACACTTTCCTACCTTGTTTATTTTCAACAGCACTTCCACCTCAAACTGAATATCATTTGAAAAAGAAGGTCTAAAAAACGGCATTTTTTTTAGCAAAATCGCAGAATCAGGCTTTAAAAATACGACAGGACTCTCTGGGCGCTCATTGGCTAATTCTTCTATATGTTCCGTATAATTACGGCCGATGCAAATTATTTTCATAGTCTATAATTTTATGGAATCCATTTTCTTTCAAAATTAGGTTTTCTTTTTTCTAAAAACGCATTTCTTCCTTCTTTAGCCTCTTCAGTCATATAAGCCAAACGCGTTGCTTCACCTGCAAATATTTGTTGTCCTACCATACCATCATCGGTCAAATTCATAGCAAACTTTAGCATTTTTATTGACATTGGAGATTTCGCTAATATTTCTTGTGCCCATTCATAAGCAGTTGCTTCCAGCTCATCATGAGGAACTACGGCATTTACCATTCCCATATCAAACGCCTCTTGTGCAGAATAATTACGTCCTAAAAAGAAGATCTCTCTTGCTTTTTTCTGACCAACCATCTTTGCTAAATAAGCAGAGCCATACCCACCGTCAAAACTAGTAACATCAGCATCTGTTTGTTTAAAAATAGCATGTTCTTTACTCGCTAATGTCAAATCACAAATTACATGTAAACTATGACCTCCACCTACTGCCCATCCTGGCACTACCGCAATTACAACTTTAGTCATAAAGCGAATCAAGCGTTGTACCTCTAAAATATTCAATCGATGCATTCCATCTTCTCCTACATATCCTTTATTTCCACGTGCACGCTGATCTCCACCGCTACAAAACGAGTAGACTCCATCTTTTGGAGAAGGTCCTTCTGCCGATAATAACACCACCCCTATAGAGGTATCTTCTTGTGCATCATAAAAAGCTTCGTACAATTCGCTTGTAGTTTTTGGACGAAATGCATTGCGTACTTCAGGTCTATTAAAAGCAATACGCGCCACTCCATTGCATTTTTTATAGGTGATATCCGTATATTCCTTGACGGTTATCCAATTCAATTCTTCCATAAAATTTGGTTGTTATTATTATGACGTAAAGATAATGCTAAATTTTGTAAATTTGCATTCAACTTTCCGACATAATAAAGGAAACGTTTTTTGATCCTAAAAAATAATAGTTTAAATATGGTTTCAATTACTTAGGACATACACGTTTTAAATTAGTAACGAATAGCAGTATCACATTTATGAAAATCATCACAAACCAATACGACAATCACGAGTTGCCCTTTAAAATTAAAATTAGTTTTCAAACTATTTTTGATTATTTAGAGGAAAGCGGTCGCTACGATTTGATTCGAAAACTTGATCATATCCCTGCTCTCAAAGAAGGTTTTGACGACCTTAGCTTGCTTCAAACATACAAAGTCGAAATAGAACAATTATTAGAAACATTGTTCCCTTCTCCTTTGCAACAAAACGAAATAAAATCGGTGAGCATTCCTTTTAATTTCACCTCGTTTAAATTTACCAAACGTTTTTTACAAATTTTAGAAGATGCAGGAGATGATTACGAATTAAGATTTAGAGATTTTGACGAAACCAAAATCTATATTTTAGCATGTACTTTTATACTTAAATCTTGTTACGGGTACACCTTGGATTTTAAACGTCCATTTTTCTTTGATATTCCAAATATAAAAACTGGTGAACTAAAACATTATCGCACCTTAATTAATGCTGATTTTATGAGCGTCAAAAAATTGGATACGGCTCCCGAAATAACAGAAGAAGATTATTTTCAACTGCTCGATAATTTTGACAATATAGCGCTCTGGAAAGAAAAATTTCCTTTAAATAGTTATGAGTTAAAAGGTTTTGGCGTCATGAATCTATTTGACGTAACGCAAGATGAAATCTTAACAAACCTAAAGGATAATTTATTAGCAAAAAATAAAAACTCGTTCTCTAACCTCCAACAAAATATTGCAAACCTATTAGGAGACCCTTCCATACAATTTGGTTTCTCCACCTACAACAAAGACTGTAACGCCCCAAAATCAAAAGATAGATACACATATAATAGCTTTATTTTAGAACAAGGAGAACTCCTAGACTGCTCCAATTTCTTTTGTAACAACATTATTCATCAATTGTTTGTCCTGCATCAACTCATTGCCATTTCTGATTTGGACATCTATGGAAAAAAAACAAAACGCAATGGCTTTTACAAGCATTTAACCAAGCAAGGGATCAAGAGTATCATTTTAGTTCCTTTTGAAATGAACAGCGATACGTTTGGAATTATGGAACTTGTATCTACTAAAAAACACATTTTAAATTCGGTTTCTGCCTATAAACTTAAGGATGTAATTCCTTCATTTTCTATTGCCATTCAAAATTACACAGAAGCCTATCAAAACAATTTAGAAGCTATTATTCAACGATTTTACACCGCTATTCACCCCACGGTAAACTGGCGATTTTACAATGCGGCTAACACTTACTTAAAACATCTTGAAAAAAATGAAAGCATCCCTATAATTGAGGATATTATCTTTGAAGATGTCATACCTCTATATGGACAAGTAGATATTAAAGGATCCTCCATTGCACGAAATACTGCCATCAAACAGGATCTAATGTACCAATTAGAATTGGCTGAAGATGTAATGGCAACTGCATACGAAGACCAAAAGTTAACCATTTATAACGAACATCAATTTAGAATACAACAACAGTTAAAAAATCTAAAAAAGTCTTTAAAAACTGGTGATGAAATTAGCATTACCAATTTCTTAAAAAAAGACATTTACCCCTATTTTAAACATCTAAAAACAATCAACAAAACACTCAAAGACAAGGTAGAGTTTTATGAAGATAAAATAGATGACAAGCTTCAAGTAGTCTATGACAAACGTTTTAAATACGAGCAGAGCGTTACCCTTATCAATAAAAAACTAGCTCATTTTATAGATACCAAGCAAGTATCTGCTCAAAAAATGTTCCCTCATTATTTTGAACGTTTTAAAACAGATGGAATAGAGTTTAACATGTACATTGGACAATCATTGGTGCAGTCAGAGGTATACAACGAGGTACATTTGAACAATTTACGTCTGTGGCAATTACAAATTATGTGCGAAATGGAAAACATCGTACGATCCATACAGCATAAACTAGAGCATCCTCTACAGGTTGCATCACTTATACTAGTGCAAAGTAACTCTATGGCTATAAAATTCAGAATGGATGAAAAACAGTTTGACGTAGATGGCGCCTATAACATTCGGTACGAAATCATCAAAAAACGTATAGACAAAGCCCTGATACGAAACACACGAGAACGCTTGACAAAATCTGGACATATTGCGATTGTGTACACTACAAAAAAAGACGCAGACGAATATATAAAATACATCGACTTTTTAAAAAGTAAAGGGTATTTAATAGGGAATGTTGAAATGTTAGAATTACAAGATTTACAAGGAATCTCCGGGCTCAAAGCGTTGCGTGTCCAAGTAAACTACGTAAAAGAAAACAAAACAATCTCCTTTAAAGACATTCTGGAAGTTTTAAAAAACTAGGCATGATTCATCATCATAAGTGTAAAAGATATAATAAAAGCAATCACAGAAACAATAATCCCAAACATAAAAATATCATAGGTTATTCTTAATAAACGATATTTTTTTTCCAATACAATTCCTAAATAGTACAAATCTTTTGTCAAGGAACTGTATAGGTATTCCCTGTCTTTTGTAATTTCTTTAATTCCATCTTCGAATTCCTTTAAAGGAATCTTATAAAAATTTCCAAAAAAAAGCAAATTCACTTTTCTGTTTTTGATATCATCCGAAGTAAAATTACCTGATGTTACTTTAGGCCTGGTAGATAAAATGGCAAATACCATAGAAATTACAGCTGTCAAGACAAACAACATTGTAGGCATTATCAAAAAAGCATTGTCAGCCTTATCTAATTTAGGAAACAATGATGTCAATGCAATAGACAACATAATAGCACTTACTGAGAGTAGGATATTTGCTTTGGTATCCGCAATATCACTCAACTTAATATGATTTCTTAAAGTTACGCGATACAATGTTTCTATTCCACGATCTGGGCGGTTGTCCTTAGCTATTTTACGTTGTAAATCTTGTTCCTTAAGTTTTGTTTTAGCTTCTTGATCCCTTGTTTTTGTAATCGTTTTTTGTAGTTCTTTTTGAATTTTTAACCAATTATTCTGTTTGATCTCATGGTATTTTTGAAACCCAAAATCTGTATAATAAGTATGATCACCTAAAAACTGTTCGTTGGTAGTTAGCCATTCTATATCTGTCAATACCTTTCCACAAAGCACTTCCCATTCTTTTCGTAGTAAATTAGACTTCTCTCTAAAAGCCTCTGTTCCTAAATGGGACAAATCTGCATCACAAAGCACCATCTCTAATTTTGTTACAGGTATCTTATTCATATCTGTAGCTAGAATACATGCTTCTACTTTATCCATTAGCTCGGAATCCATCCCTTGTTCTGACAAATAAGTTCGTGCAATTTTAACACTTTCTATTTCATGATTCTCCTGCCCAATCACAAATCCAGTATCGTGAAACCATGCCGCTAAGAGTACTATTTTCAAATCGTCTTCAGACAAACCTTCTCCTATTCCAATTTCATAAGCAGCATTTGCCACATACTCTGTATGACTAAAATTATGATAGATCACATTTGGTTTTAACTGTGTTTTGAATAATTCAAATACATAGTTTTTAACATCTTTAAAAAAATTATTTTCTATCATTTCTGAGTGTTTTTATAGGAGCACTCAAATATATTAAATTTATTGTATTTTTAAATCCGTAAACGCAGAAACCATTTATGTATCATATAAAATTTAAAACACTACCCTACAGCCTGTTACTGATTATTGGTTTAAGTTGCGCTACAAAAAAAACTCAGTTTGATGCTTCTAAAGAACACATACAAGCTATATCAAGCTCAAAAAACAGCCCTATAGCACATTCTTTTTACCTTATTGGAGATGCTGGAAATGTAAAAAACAACAAAACTCTTAGTCATTTTCAAGCCTTAAAAGAGCAATTAGCAAAGCATTCAAAAAATAGTACTGTCTTATTTTTGGGAGATAATATATACCCAAGAGGGTTGCCTCCTAAATCTTCAAGTGATCGCAATACAGCAGAACATTGTTTACAAGTTCAGTTAGATTTAGTTGAAAATTTCAAAGGCAATAGTATATTTATCCCAGGCAACCATGATTGGTACAGCAATGGAACCAAAGGAATTTGGAGGCAAGAAAATTACATCAAAAAACATGGAAATGGTCGTACTAAATTCTTACCTAAAAATGCATGTCCGATCACTAAAATAAAAATCAAAAAAGACATTGATTTATTAATAATTGACTCCGAATGGTACATTCAAAATTGGGATAAGGATCCAAAAATAAATGACAAATGCAGCATTAAAACTAGGCGGCGATTTTTAGAAGAACTAGAAAGTGAAATCAACAAATCTCAAAACAAAACGCTGATTATAGCTGTGCATCACCCCATGTTTAGCAACGGACCACACGGAGGAGAATATTCTTTAGCATCCCATCTAAAACCACTTCCCGTACTGGGGACTTTAAAAAATATAATTCGCAAAACCTCGGGCATATCCCCTGCCGATCAAAGTCATTGGCGATACAGAGAATTTATACACCAAGTAAACTCTTTAGTCCTACTACATAAACGCAGTGTTATAGTTTCTGGACATGAACACAGTTTGCAATACCTAACCGCAGCTAACGGAAAAATCAGACAAATTATTTCAGGATCGGCAAGTAAATCTAGCGCTACAAAACTCTCAGAAAACAACCTTAGTTTTCTAGGAGGAGAAACAAATTACACGGGGCATTTTTCTTCTGGAAATAAAGGATATGCAGTTTTAAACATTCACGAAAACAAGCAAATTACTGTTGATTTTATTGATTTAGAAAACAACAAAACATATACAATCGAAGTTTTAAAACCAAAAAAAACGCTTGAAAAACAATTATTTAAAACCAAATCTGATTATTCAACTACTTTTAAAACATCTATTTTTAAACCCGCTTCTGTTGTAAAATCACGGACTTATAAATTCTTTTGGGGAGACCATTACCGTCATTATTTTGGACTTCCGTTTGAAGCTAAAGTAGCTTGGCTAGACACTTTATACGGAGGGCTTAAAGTTATAAAAAAAGGAGGTGGACACCAGTCAAATTCCTTACGACTAGAAGACAAAAACGGAAAACAATACGCCATGCGCTCCTTGCGTAAAAACACTCAAAAGTATTTGAAATCTCAACTAAAAGGGGCTGCGTATAACCTAAACGAATGGGAAGAAACAAGTGCCAATAGGATTTTAAACGATTTTTTTACCACCCCGCATCCATTCGGCGCTTTGAGTATAGGAACCATGGCAGCTGCTATTAATGTAAATTACGCAACTACAAAATTATACTACATTCCAAAACAAGCAAATCTAGGAAAACACAACGATCTGTACGGAGATGCCCTCTATTTTATCGAAGAAAGACCTTCGGACGGGCATCAAGCACTACAAAGTTTTGGGGCTCCGGATGCATTTATAAGTACAAACGGACTCTTAGAAAAAATCAGAAAAAGCAGCAAGCACAAAGTTGACGAAGAAGCCTATATACGTGCACGAATTTTTGACATGATTATTGGAGATTGGGACCGTCATTTTGACCAATGGAGATGGGCTATAAAAAAACAAAAGGACGGTACAAAATTATATACACCAATACCTAGAGACAGAGATGCTGCCTTTGCAAAGTTTGATGGATTGGTCTTAAATTTATTGATAAAGCTAATCCCCGAAATGCGTTTTTGGCAATCTTATGACGGCGATTTAAAACACAGTAAATGGTTTATGCAAGAAGCCTATAATTTAGACAAAGCTATCTTGACAAGAAGCAATGTAGAAACCTGGAAAAAACAAGCAAAATACATTCAAAAACACTTAACGGATGCTGTTATAGACAAGGCTTTTGAGCAATTCCCAAAAGAGATGCAAGACAGCACGGTGACAATTATAAAAAACAACTTAAAACAACGCAGAAAAAACATCGTAAAAATTTCTGAAAAATTCGGGAGCTATTTAGACAAAATTATTATTATTCGCGCAACTGACAAGGCTGATAAAATCACTATTACAAGACTTACCAAGGGTAGAACAAAGGTAGAAATACAGGCAATAAAACAGCAGAACGATGCCCCTTATTACAGCAGAATATTTCACAAAAAGAAAACGCGAGAAATTGTAATTTACGGACTTAATGGCGATGATCATTTTAGCGTAAATGGCCCTGGAAAAACAGCAATTAAACTACGACTTTTAGGCGGTCAAAATCATGATACGTATACCATAAACAACAACAAAAACTTAAGTGTTTTTGATTTTAAATCAAAAAAATCGACATTAAACGGCACAAAAAAACCAAGAAGCGTCTTCACCGATTTATACAATACAAACACATATCACTATCGAACAGTTCAAAATAACACCAATCAGCTATTTCCATTTGCGCTATTCAAATCCGAAGAAGGTGCGAGTATTTTTATTCATAACACCTATACTGTTCACGGTGTAAATGGCAACCCTTTTAGAGAACAGCACAGCCTTAAAACAATGTACAATACCAATACCCTAGGCTTTACATTAAATTATATCGGCGAGTTCGCAAACATTTTCCCTTCTTGGAATTTTGTAATTGACGTCTTGTATACAACACCTAAATTCACCATCAATTACCTAGGAAATGGAAACAACACCCGTAAAACAGTAAAAGGACACAAATACAAATTTTACAAGACAGATATTGAAATGTTTCACTTAAAACCAGGTTTCGTCTTAAGAAGGCAAAACAAGGCATCCCTTCTCAATATTAGTCCTTTTTATGAAATTAAAAAAGTGGCAGATAATATCCATAGATTTGCACATAGAAACGCTCCGCTTGTAGACAAAGCTGTTTTTGAAAAACAAGAGTTCCTTGGGCTTCAAACAGCATTCATTTATAACAATGTAAATGCTCAAGATTTCCCCACCTATGGATTTCACCTTTGGTTATTGGCTGGTTATAAATTCAGTATAAACAATACACTTACAAATATTAGTTATCTCAAATCTAGGTGCGCCATTGACTATAAATTAAACAAAAAAGGAAACCTAGTACTGAGCACAAAAATAGGAGCTGAACTAAACCTAGGTACTGACTACCTATTTTATGATGCCGTAAGTATAGGAGGTTCCAATGGACTCAGAGGATTTATAGACAATCGTTTTTCAGGAAATTCAGCTGCCTATCAAAATACAGATGTGCGGTTAAAAATTGCACGAATACAATCCTCTTTTATTCCTTTAACATTAGGCATCTACGGAGGGTTTGATTATGGACGTGTATGGCAACAAAACGAATACTCCAGAAAATGGCATACCTCAGCAGGAGGAGGTGTATGGGTTTCTGCATTAAACGCCCTCTCCTTTCAACTCGCATTATTTAATTCTATCGATGGAAACCTACTTAGTGTAGGACTCAATTTTAAATACTAACACAAAAATTACCCCAAATGAAAATCACATTAACTACCCTAATTCTCTTCCTTAGCACTGCAATATGTGCACAAGGAACAATTACAACAAAAATTAAATCTAGAATCTTAAGCAAGACGCGTGAATTAAGAATATACGTTCCTGAGGGATACAAAATTGATTCTTTAAAAAAATACCCGCTTACAATTGTTCTAGACGCCGAAGAGTTATTTGATATTTATGTTTCAAATGCCAAACTTTTTGCTTTACATGACAAAGCTCCAGAACAAATAATAATTGGTATTAACCAAGCTAGAAACAACGACAGGTATAAAGATTGTTCCTACGAAAAACACAATAGTTATCCCGTCCCCTCTGCACAGCTATTCATAGATTTTGTCCGCAGTGAACTCTTGCCTTTTGCAGAAGACAACTATCGCGTTTCTAACTTTAAAACCATTGTAGGGAATTCACTTACAGGAAATTTTATCAATTATTTTTTGATTGAACACCAGCCTACTTTCAATGCATTTATTACCATAAATCCAAGTTTTGCACCTGAAATGTCCTTTGCTATTGAAAACAAAGTGAAAATAATAACGAACATTCCTCTTTTTTATTACCTCAGTAACGGAAATTACAACAGCATCAAAAAAAGCATATCTATAACTGGAATTGCAACACGTTTAAAAGATATTGAAAACAGCCATTTTAAATTTCATTACGACCTCTATAATCAAGCGAGTAGAATCGCATCTATAGGACAATCATTAGCGAGTGCTCAAGCATTTATTTTTAAATCTTTCGCTGCCATTTCCAATAAAGAATACAAAGAAAAAATCGCGGATTTAACTCCACCAGAAGCCATCGCTTATTTAGAAAATAAATACTTGGAAATTGAACAATTATTTGGGGCTAATTTTAAAATTAGAGAACGTGATATTTACGCTGTAGAAGGCATTATTTTAGATCAAGAAAACGGAGACTACCTTAAAGATTTCGGAAAAATGATTCAAAAATTATATCCTGAATCTCCATTGGGAGATTATTATCTCGGAAATTATTATGAAACTGGGGGAAAACTAAAAAAAGCATTGAGACACTATAAAAATGGGTATTCAAAAGTTAAAGGAAACGAAGCGGATGCCATAGGTTATTATCAAAATATAATCCGTGTTTTAGACCTGCAAAAAGACGAAGATTCTGAAGAAATCGAAGCCGAAGATTAATACATGTATAAATGTATAGCATATTTACATTAAAAAAACTATTTTTATACTAAATTAACTCACAACGAATACAAAAACAGATAACAAAACATATATCAAATCATGAAAAAAATAATCATTGCTTCCTTTCTCGTCTTTTCAGGAAGCCTATTTGCACAAGAAGACATTAGCACTACGGTAAACATCCCCAACGCAGAAAAATACAATTTCACTACCATTGTAGATGTTGAGGCTTCTAAAGTTAAAAGCCAAGGAAAAACTGGAACTTGTTGGAGTTATTCAACCTCATCGTTCATAGAATCTGAAATCTTTAAAAACACGGGTAAAAACATTGATATTTCTGAGATGTTCACGGTTAGAAACACCTATCCTATAAAAGCATGGAATTATGTCATGCGTCAAGGAAAAACACAATTTAGCGAAGGAGGTTTAGCACATGATGTAATACAGTCCATCCAACACTATGGATTGGTTCCTCAAAGTGCCTATTCGGGATTGACCAATGGTATGACCAAACATAATCATTCAAAAATAGTACCTCAACTAAAAAAAGCGCTTGACATTTACATTAAAAATGATGTAAACTCCACTGTACCAAATTGGAAAGTAGCTGTAGATTCGATTTTGGATGCTTCTTTAGGGAAGGTAACCGACAAATTCTTTTTTGAAGGAGTCATGTATACGCCTAAATCATTTTTAGCAATGACTAAAATAAACACCTCTGATTACGTTACCTTAACCTCTTTTACACATCAACCATACAACACACATTTTATTTTAAACATCCCTGATAACTTCTCAAATGGTGTTTTTTACAATGTAACTCTTAATTCATTGGTAGATGTAATGAATAATGCCTTGAAAAAAGGATATAGCATCGCATTGGATTGTGATGTTTCTGAAAAAACATTTTCCGGAAAATACGGAATAGCTGTAAGTCCAAAAAATGTAGCTGACAACAAAAAATCATTAGAGTACATTGTCCCAGAAAAAAACATAACTGCCGCTTACAGACAAGCTGAATATGAAAATTTTGACACTACAGACGATCATTTAATGCATGTAGTAGGAATGCTAAAAGATCAAAAAGGAACCATCTATTACAAGGTTAAAAACTCTTGGGGATCCGATAGCAAACGCATTGGAAATGGCGGATACATTTATATGAGTGAAGCTTATTTCAGATTAAAAACTATTTCTATCCTTTTGAATAAAAAAGGGATTCCAAAAAAGATTAAAAAGAAATTAAAATTCTCTTAACACATCCAATAACACCAATTACAATCCAAAATGACTGATATAAATAGTTTATTTTATTTCTAAACCGTCACTTGGAAATGTAGTTGGTATAAGATTAAAAAAATGCGCCTATTTTAACGTAAAATAGGCGCATTTTTTATAATCAATAACCTCGGGCAAGTCCCCGAGGCATAAAAAAGAAAAAACCTTACTCATTTCGATGCAAGCATCGGAGAATTAAACCCACTGGTGGGATTAAAAAACAATTCTTAAAGCAAGCGAATTCCGTCTTCCTCAATTGTTATTTTTTTTGCTTTATACAAGCCTCCAATAGCTTTCTTAAAAGATTTCTTACTCATTTCTACCCCAAATTTAATATCATCAGGGGTACTTTTATCTGTCAATGGCAAAAAACCATTATTACTAACCAATTTATCAATCAAGTATTTTTCTTGAGTCGCATTGGCATGAAAAAATCCGATAGGTGTTAAAGAAACATCTATTTTCCCATCTTCACGTATTTTCTTTACATAGCCTTCTCTGCTTTCTCCTTCCTCCAAGCGCTGATACAATTCTGTTCTATACAACATGCCTTCAAACTCTTGATCCACTAATACTGTAAATCCAATTTGGCTTTTTCTACCAATAATTAAACTTACTTTATCTCCTATTTTTAATTCCATTTTTAAACTTTTAAATTCTTGAAATACGATTTTAAAACCGCATCATTCAATGTTGTTGGTGTGAAAATTTCTAACAATTTAGGAATATCTTCCCCAAGATAGAAATTTTTCAACGTATTATCTAATGATTCTATATTTTCTACAGCACTATATTCAAATCCATACATAGCACTTAATTGTTTCGCTGTCAAACTATGAGGTGTTTCAAAATAAGCCAACGAATTGGTTGTTTGAGGTCCTGGAATAAATCTAAATATCCCACCTCCATTATTATTTACTACAATAATTCTGAAATTTTTAGGAATATAAGCATTCCACAAACCATTACTATCATATAAGAAACTGATATCTCCAGTAATAAGAACTCCTTGTTTATCCGAAGCTAGACTAGCACCTACGGCAGTACTTGTACTCCCATCTATACCACTAGTTCCCCTATTACAAAAAACATGAACATTAGGATTCAAGTCAAATAATTGGGCATATCTTATAATAGAACTATTACTCAATTGCAACATACTATTTTCTGGAATGGATGCAATTAAGGCAGCCATCACCTTAAAATCCGAATATTCACACGTATTTACAAATTGTGTATGTTTTTCTAATCGCAGCTCTTTTTTATGCAACCAAAAATCTCTAAAGCCACTGTCCTGAGGTTTTGTTAAAAAGAAAAACTGACTAAAAAATAATTGGGCAGAAACCTCAAAATGATGCTCCAAACAATGGTACGAATCATAAGCCCTCTTGGCATCTACATGCCAATGGTGCTTGGGTTGATACTTACGCAGCTGTTGTTTTATTTTTTTAGAAACAATCATGCCTCCTAAACTCAATAATATTTCTGGTTGAAATTTCTCCAAAGCTTGGTCATCCAACGGGAAAATAATTTTATCAATACTATTGATAAACATTTTACCTGATACATTGGCGGTATTTTCTACCAGTACAATAACAGATGGATCTTTGGAAATATGTTCCAATTGTATCTGTAATAAATCGTCTGGTACACTTGCCCCTACCAATACTATTTTCTTCTTAGCCTTATTCCAAACAGTTGCAAAAACTGCTAATTCATCCACATTTAAAGGAGTTTCATCCAATAAAGAGGTCTTGTTTTTTATACTATTGGAATCCAAACTTAAAAATGATGTATTGATGGTTAATTCAGAAACGGTATCATACAAAGGTTCGTTAAAAGGAACATTTATATGGACTGGTCCTTTTCCTTTTATAGCTATTTGTAATGCTTTCTGGATCTCAATTGCACTTTTTTCTTCTAAAATAGACGCCTTACTATCCAGAGAAATCTCCTCTAAATTGGTGCTACTCAATACATGATTCCCAAAAACATTTTCTTGCTGAATGGTTTGCCCATCCCCAATATCAATCAAGTGCTTGGGACGATCTGCTGTAATAACAATTAATGGAATATCACTGTAATAAGCCTCTGCAATGGCAGGGAAATAATTGAGTAATGCAGATCCTGAAGAACAAATTAACGCTATTGGCTTATGAGTTTGCTGTGCTATTCCAAGGGCGAAAAATGCAGCACATCGCTCATCCACTATACTTAACAACTCAATACTCGGTTCTTGATTAAAACCAATAATTAAAGGCGCATTGCGCGACCCTGGAGACACAACTACTTGTGTAATTCCATTTTCTTTACATGAAAGGACTATTTGCTGTGCGGATTTATGCCTTGGGTATACTGCCATTATCTATTAAAACGAGAGGGCAAAGATACATAAACTTATTCAAGTAAAAACATCTGATTATAAGATCCCTTTTATGATTTTTGACTTAGACACCGTCTCTTTCCATTCGCTCTCTGGATCACTGTCTTTGGTGATCCCTCCTCCAACATATATAACTACATTTTTGTCCGTCAATTCCATGCAGCGAAGATTCACATACAAACTCGTTTTTTGCACACAATTCAATTCCCCCAGAAACCCCGTATAAAAAGATCTATCATAGCCTTCGTTCTCTAAGATAAATTTTTTCGCCTTGTTTTTTGGCAATCCACAAACCGCGGGTGTCGGATGTAAGTGATGGATTAAATCATCTACCTTTCCTCCTTCTTTTAAAGTCCCTTCAATATCTGTTCGCAAATGCAACAAGCTACCCGCTTTTGTAGTATAAGTATTGCTAGCTATAACTTTGTTTACAAAAGGCTTTAAATTTGTTTTAACAAATTCAGTAACAATTTGTTGCTCTTCAATTTCTTTTTGTTTCCAAACAATTTTTTCTCCAGGAATAAAGACTTGTGTTCCCGCCAAAGACATTGTTTTTACTACATTATTTTCCATTTCCAACAAACGCTCCGGAGAGGCACCAAGCCAAGTCCCTACCTTGGGATGAAACCATAGGTAAACATACGCAGCATTATAAGTTCCCAATAAATTATGGAATAGGTCTACAGGAGCTTTCCCTTCTGCTGGAAGTATTTCCTTTCTAGAAAGTACAATTTTCTCAATGTCAGACTGTTCAATACAATCAATTCCTTTTTTTAATAATTCCAAATGATTCTTCCTAGACTCATCTTCTTCTGTTTCCTTGAGTTCTTTTTTTAACAAAGGCTTAATTTTCCCTGTATAAACAGTCTTTTTCAAGAGGTTTTCGGGAAACAACACAGCCTCTTTCCGACTGTCAAAAGGAGCAAAAACAAAACCGTTTTTATCAAAATCAGCACATAGGTGATACGCATCACCTTGTTGTTCGAGCAAGGTAATTTCCTGTTTATTGGGCTTTCGAAACACCACAAAAGGTGTTTTTGAACGAAACAATTCTGTAAGTTTCTTAAAAAAATGTATTTCCAAAATACTTCTGTTTTTTAGCAAGGTAATTCCTCTTAATTTTACTTCTTTATTTCTAAGACAATATTCGTTAATTTACACAAAGAAACAAGTTTCCCTGCTTCATCTGTCAATTTTATTTCAACCAAATGTGTTGTTCTTCCTTTATGGATAAATCTAGCCGTTGCTGTCAATACCCCAGAGACCATCCCTCTCAAATGATTTGCTGTAAAAGAAATACCACGAACAAAATACTTTTCTCTATCTACTACCATCATAGACAACGGACTTCCTACACATTCTGCCATCGCCAATGAAGCGCCTCCATTTAACACTCCGTCGGGTTGATGCACGCTAGGATCCACAGGCATCGTTGCCTCTAAAAAGTTTTCTCCAACATCTGTATACCTAATTTTCAGTGTATTCATCAGTGTATTTTCACACATTTTATTAAGTCCTTCTAATACTTTTACTTTATTTTCCATTGTTCATTTTCTAGGTGATAAAATTACTAAATTTTAGTACATTTGCAGCAAATTAGAACTCAAAAGATGGCGGTGAAGTATAGAATCATATTAGATGTTAAAAATGATGTAATTAGAGATGTTGTATTGGCAAATTCTGCTACTTTAGAGCAGTTGCATTTTTTAATTGCCAAGGCTTTTGGTTTCAATGGTCAAGAAATGGCATCGTTTTACAAAGCAGATCCAGACTGGAACCAAGGAGAGGAAATACCATTGTTTGACATGTCAGAAGACGGCGTGGACACTAGCATGAAAACCTATTCTTTACATGATGCTACTCCTAATATTGGAGACAAAATGATTTATGTCTACGATTTTATGAATATGTGGACGTTTTTTGTAGAAGTAACTGCTCAAGACCAAGAGGTAGCTTCCCTCACCAAACCTGTTACTTTTGCCTTCGGGGATGCTCCAGAGGAAGCACCAGAAAAGAAATTCGAAAGTGAAATTGTACTTGGGGATGAATTTGACGAAGATATTTTTGACAATCCAGACAACTTTGACAATATAGACGACCTAGATTTGTAAGTTTAGGAGGTTATACCAACTAAAATCCAAAATGACCGATATAAATAAAAGAGTCAAAAACTTTAGTTCTATAAAAAAGCAACCGAAGCCAGACAACACCTAGGAGAGAGAGATACCTTAAGGATCCAACTAATAAAAATGATGTACATTCATTAAATTGCACGTATGTCACTTATCTCGAATACACTAATCTAGCACACAACAAACTACACTGCATCGTTTTACACACAACATCCTCGTAGTGTTTTCTTAAAAAAACATTCCACAAAAAAAATGCTATCTACACATTTGTAAATAGCATTTTAAATATAGTTAGCTAAAGACTCTTAATTAATGATATAAATATTTACATCTTCGTAATTACGAACCACAAAATCAAAGGCTACTTTAAGGATTTCTCCCATAGAATTACATTTTTTAAAATATTTATCACCTGTTAATTTATTCAAGCCCATTTTTAACTCTGCTGTTTTTTCTGGGGTAGAAATAGTATCATTAGACATGCATTCTAATAAGTGATTGATGCGTTCTTGAGAACCCAATATTCGACGCGCCGTAGCGGCACGTTCTTCTTTTTTGTACTGCTCAATAGATTCTTCTTGCAAGCCTTCACTCACCATCTTTACAAATTCGATATTGTCTGTAAAAAATTGTGGTAGGTATACATTTAATTTTCCTTCATAACATTGTTGATCAAAATCCATCGCACGAATTCTATACTGTACTTGATCAAAATCATACGAAGCTACAATCACATAATTATACGCCCGCATATCACCCAGTAAACGAATCAAGCAACGCTCATTAAACTTCACAAATTCTTTTGACAAACGTTTTTTTCCTAGTACTGTAACATTATCTAAATTTTCTTCAATAAAAACATCTCCAGGAATCCCTAGTACATGTTCTTCTATTAATGTATCTTCATACACCAAAAAATTGATATTGTTAGGTGACAATACATGTTCTAATTCTAATCCATAAATTCGAGAAGCATCTGCTTTTTTAACATATAAATAGGTATGATTATCATTCAAGATATTCCGAACCTTTACTCGGAATGGGCTCGAATTCCCAAAAGTACAATAGTCAATAGCATCTACAGTCAAATATGCCAAGGCATCTTCTCCTCCATCACCATGTAAAATCATGTACATCCGTTTTAAACTCAAATCTATTTCATCGCGTTCATGTTCTGCGTAGTACACACGAATCCATAACGAATCTTCTCCATTTTTATCATACACTACAATAGAGCCAACAAAACGTAATAAATCATCGTAAGAAACAGGAATTTTTATATTTCTATTGTATACAGATAGATATTCGTAGAGTTCCGAATTAATAGGGTATGCAGGTTTTTTTTTTGATATCAATTTATCGCCCATAGTCATCATTTTTATTGATGTTTCAAATTTACTATATTGCTGTAACAAAAATCAACATTTATCGTCTTATTTTTAGACTAAACACAACAGCTTTTGGAAACAATACTATCTATCACCAACTTACACAAAAAATATGGTAGCGTCCATGCCGTAAATAATTTATCCTTTACCATAGAGAAAGGAAATGTATATGGGATCTTAGGACCTAATGGAAGTGGGAAATCCACCACTTTAGGAATTATTTTAAACGTAGTCAATAGCAGCTCTGGTAGCTACCAGTGGTTTGACGGATCTATCTCTACACATCAAGCCTTAAAAAAGGTAGGTGCCATTATAGAACGTCCCAATTTTTATCCATACATGACAGCCATACAAAACCTACAACTGGTTTGTAAAATTAAGGACATTCCGTATGATAAAATAGAAGAAAAACTTAAAACTGTTGACTTACACGATCGTAGAAATTCTAAATTCGAAACATTTTCTTTAGGAATGAAACAGCGCTTAGCTATTGCTTCTGCCTTGTTAAACGATCCAGAAATACTAATTCTTGACGAACCGACCAATGGATTGGACCCCCAAGGAATACACGCCATCAGAAAAATAATTAAAGACATTGCTTCTAAAGGAACAACCATTTTACTAGCTTCTCACCTTCTAGATGAAGTAGAAAAAGTATGTTCCCATGTGGTAATAATCAGAAATGGGATAAAGCTATACGCAGGTCGTGTAGATGAAATGACAACTAGCCATGGTCTTTTTGAACTGAAAACAGACCAAGAAAACCAAACACTTGAAACATTGATAAAGGGCATAAAAGAAATTGCAAGTATCTCTGTAGAAAATGGTTTGATTACTGCACAACTAAATGCGCCACTGGCTGCTTCTGACTTAAATTCTTTCTTGTTCAAAAACGGAATCACACTTTCTCACCTTGTCAAAAGAAAACCAAGTTTAGAACAACAATTCCTTACTTTAACTACTAAAAAATAATCATGTTACGACTTTTATACATAGAACTTCATAAATTAAGACACAGTAGAGCTAGTAAGGTCTTGATTCTAATTTATTTTGCATTGCTCACTTCTATTTCGTTGATAGCTGCCATTAAGTTTGACGTTGGTCCCATCCAGTTTCACTTAGCTGATATGGGTATTTTTAACTTTCCATACATTTGGCATTTTAATACATTTACAGCTTCTATTTTTAAATTTTTCTTATTGCTTGTTATTGTCTCCATGATGGCAAATGAATACAGTAATAAAACTCTAAAACAAAATCTAATAGACGGTTTAAGTAAAAAGGAATTTATTCTTTCAAAATTTTACACGGTGATTGCTTTAGCAGCATTATCAACTGTTTTTGTGTTTTTTGTGACTCTAATTTTAGGCTATAGCTACTCCGACTTTACAGAATTTAGCATTGTACTAATGGATATTCAGTTTTTATTCGCTTTTTTTATAAAACTAGTTGGATTCTTTTCTTTTGGACTCTTTTTAGGGATTTTAATCAAACGTTCTGCTTTTGCAGTTGGCGCTTTATTAATATGGCTATTTATTGAAAACGCTATATTTAAAGGGATTCTTTTTTGGAAACTAAGAGACCATATGGACAGCATTATGAGGTTCTTACCCTTAGAAGCTATGAGCAATCTAATCAAAGAACCTGGGACACGATTGGATGCCGTAAAATCCTTAGGAAAACAAGTAGGAGAAAACTGGGGAGGAAAAGTTTCGGTACAACCTTTAGACCTATTTATTGTAATGGTTTGGACCTTTATATTTATTTACTTATCCTATATCTTGGTGAAAAAGAGAGACTTATAACTCGTTTTTCATAAATCATATTACTGCCAAACAAATTGTTAAAATACCCTTAATTTATTGAGGGTATTTTTTTATATTTGGCTCTAGCGCTTTCAGAAATCATCCATTCCATGGATTCTATTCTAGAAAATGCAACCCATAGAAATATGCACCTCTAGACAGCAGTCTTTGTGTATATCTAACCCACGATTCAATAAACAGTAATAGTCCCATGAAAAAAATAATTTACTTCCTGTTTTTATGTTCCTTTTTTGAAATATCCGCTCAAGGAGAAGCAAACAACTGGTTTTTTGGTCAAAATGCAAGCCTTAATTTTAACCAAACCCCTCCTAAGTCTGAAACTGGACAATTAAGCACCAATGAAGGCTGCTCATCATTTTCTGACAGTAATGGGAACCTCCTCTTTTATTCTGATGGCACAACTGTTTGGGATAAAAATCATGCTATTATGCCTAATGGAAACAATCTAAAAGGACATCCTAGCAGTACACAATCGGCTATTATTATCCCAAAACCTAATAGTGCCAACATGTACTACCTATTTACAGTCGGCGCCCGTATTAAAGATTCAGGAGAATTTGGCTTTCATTATTACACTATAGATATGACTGCTAATAATGGGAATGGGGCAATCATAGCGGGTCCCGTAAATCTTGGTGGATCTGACAATCCTGAATGGAGTGAGAAAGTAACGTCTGTAAAAGGAGACGATTGTAATTCTTTTTGGGTGATTTCGTTGGTTTACAACTTATTTTATGCCTATAAAGTAGATGCTACCGGAGTCGCAAATACACCCGTTATTTCCCGAGTAGATTACAACTCTACCGATGTAAGTAGACGTGGTTATCTAAAAGTATCTCCTGATGGCACCATGTTAGCCTGTGCCACTTTTGCATTTAATGGCAATCAAGGAGGGCCACAAAACGGAAAACTACACCTCTACAATTTTGATGCTAAATCAGGAACTATTTTAAATGATGCAACACTCCTAATTTCTAACGTATCCAATGATGGAGAACCCTATGGAATAGAATTCTCTCCAAACTCTACTTTTCTTTACGCCTCCACTATGGGGAGTAAGTACCATAAACTATTTCAATTCGATTTAAAAGAACAAGACATTGCTGGCTCAAAAACATTGATTGATTCACAAGTTGGATATAGAGGTGCCTTACAATTGGCTCCCAACGGAAAAATATATGCAACAGTCCCTCCTAGCTATACAGATGGAACACATTTTTTAAATATAATTCACAACCCAGAAGGTAAAGGAACTGCATGTAATTACGAGATAAACGGGCTGGATTTATCGCCAAATTACGCCATGCAAGGCCTCCCTCCCTTTATCGCTTCTTTATTACTTCCTATAAAAATAACAGAACTTTCGAACCCCACCATCAATCTAAACAATACCATTAAAGGAACTTGCATCGGAGAAAGCCTTAGCATTAGCTCAGAAATAATAGATGGAGAAGCAATTTATCAATGGTATTTTAATGGAGAACCTTATACTTCTGGATTTTCCTTAGACATTCAAAACATTCAATTATCCAATGCTGGATTGTACGAACTAAACGTGCAAACTGTTGATGAATGTGGTTTTAATAAAACCTATAAAGGGAGTATTATTATAAAAGTTTACAAAAATCCAGTCGCTAAAAATAGCACCTATGACCAATGTGATTTTGACAACAAACCTCTCAATGGAAAAACCATCTTTAACTTGTCTCTAAAAAAAGAAAGTATTACAAGTGCGGATGACAATCTAAGTGTGTATTTCTACAAAGACCAAATGCATTATAACAACGATAATTTTATAAAGGATGAAACAAATTTTATCAACACAATCCCTTTCTCTCAAACACTCCTCACCAAAATTATCAATAACAGTACAAACTGCTACAGTCAAGGAAGTCTAACACTTAATATCTCCCCTACCTCATTAGCCACGTATCCTAACGTTTACCTTTGCGAAAACGATTTGAATGCCGCGGACACAGTTCTTGTCCAAAGTAATGGCGCTGGAGTTTCTAGCTACGATTTTGAAGACAAAAAAACCGAAATACAATCTTTATTTAATCCTGTATCTGTTAACGTAGCTATCTATAAAAATTCTATCGATGCACAAACTCAAACCTACCCTATTAAAGGCATCCATAAAATTGCTTCTCATCTGTACTATGTAAGAATAGAAAACGTAGCCACTAAATCCTGTGTAGCTGTTGGTACTTTTAAAACCATTTTAAACTATTTACCCACAGTTTCTTTTTCTAAAAAAGAAATACTGCTTTGCGTTAATAATCCTTTAGATACTCCCCATACAAATACTATTTTATTAAGAACACAATTTGGAAAAACCATTGCATATTTTAAATGGTACCTCAACGGAAAGGAACTCTTAGGAGCAAGAAAAAGCAAGTACGAAGCTACAAAAAAAGGTACCTATTTTGTAGAAGCCCATAAATATTATTTAAACGATACCGATAGCAATGCTGACGACACCTATTGCATTGGTTATAGCAGCATACAAGTAAACACCTCAAATCCAGCAGCTATAAAAGACAGCCACCTAAACATTGTAGAGGACAGTTCTAACAACACATTAAACATCATTAACACCAATACTTTAGGTCTTGGAGATTACGAATTTGGTTTAAATTTACTTCAAAACGATACCGAATATCAGGAGCATACAAATTTCGAGTATTTATCACCTGGTTTTCACACCTTGTATATCCGAGACAAAAACGGATGTGGAACCAGTACAAAAAAATTCGCAATACTTGCCTATCCTAAATTTTTTACCCCTAATAATGATGGAATAAATGACACTTGGAAACTGATAGGACTAGACCGTACAAAATACAGAAGCGCCAACTTGCAAATTTTTAATCGCTACGGAAAATTAATCAAACAAATGAATCTAACTAATAATTCTTGGGATGGAAGTTATAATGGTAAACTCTTAAAATCTGATGATTATTGGTTCGTCGTAAAATTGACAGATCTAAATACTATGACCATCATTAAAAAAGGACATTTTAGTTTACTCCGAAATTAGCACTGCTCCATCAACAGTACAAAAAATAAAGATGACTAAAAAAGATGCATGAATGTCAGCATTCAACTTCTTAAAAGCTAAAAAAAGTTTATTTTTGTAGCATGCAGTTTAAACTAGTTTCAAAATTCAAACCCACAGGCGATCAACCTGAAGCCATTAAACAACTTATCGAAGGTATAAATAATGGCGATAAATTTCAAAATTTACTTGGGGTAACGGGCTCTGGGAAAACATTTACCGTAGCCAATGTAATCGCAGAGGTTCAAAAACCAACGCTTGTATTGGCGCACAACAAAACATTGGCGGCTCAATTATACCAAGAATTTAAAACATTTTTCCCTAATAACTCTGTAGAATATTTTGTTTCTTATTACGATTATTACCAACCAGAAGCTTATTTACCCGTAACTGGAACCTTTATTGAAAAAGATTTATCCATCAACGAAGAAATTGAGAAACTAAGAATTAGCGCATCCTCTGCTTTGTTATCAGGACGTAGAGATGTAATTATCATCGCTTCCGTGTCTTGTATTTACGGTATTGGAAACCCCGTAGAATTCAAGAAAAACGTAATAAATATAGAAATAGATCAGCAAATATCCCGTACTAAATTACTGCATTTACTTGTTAGCAGTCTGTATTCTAGAACCGAAGAAGAAATTAGAAGCGGTACTTTTAAAGTAAAGGGCGATATTATAACGGTCTATCCATCTTACGGTGAACATGCATATCGAATTCATTTTTTTGGTGATGAAATAGAAGAATTAGAAAGTTTTGACCTACAAAACAACACCGTACTTGAAAAGTATGACCAACTCACCATTTATCCCGCAAATCTATTTGTAACCTCTCAAGATGTGTTACAAAATGCCATTCATGCCATTCAGGAAGACATGGTAAAACAAGTGGACTACTTTAAAGAAATAGGAAAATCACTCGAGGCTAAACGACTCAAAGAACGCACCGAATTTGATTTGGAAATGATTCGTGAATTGGGCTATTGTAGCGGAATTGAAAACTACTCTAGGTATTTGGACGGTAGAAACCCTGGCACACGACCTTTCTGCTTGTTAGATTATTTTCCTGATGATTATTTAATGATAATTGACGAGAGCCACGTAACCATTCCTCAAGTACACGCCATGTACGGCGGTGACAGATCTAGAAAAGTAAATTTGGTAGAATACGGTTTTCGCTTGCCTGCTGCTATGGACAATAGACCTTTGAAATTTGAGGAGTTTGAAATGATTCAAAACCAAGTGATCTTTGTCAGCGCAACCCCTGCAGATTATGAACTAGAAAAAACAGAAGGCGTAGTTGTAGAACAAGTGATACGACCTACAGGGTTACTAGACCCAATTATTGATGTACGCCCAAGCCTCAACCAAATAGATGATCTGATTGAAGAAATTCAAATTCGTGTAGAGAAAGACCAACGTACCTTAGTAACTACCTTAACCAAACGTATGGCAGAGGAACTGGCTAAATACTTGAGCAGAATACAAGTGCGTTGTCGCTATATTCATTCTGATGTAGACACCCTAGAGCGTGTGGAAATTATGCGAGATTTACGTATAGGATTGTTTGATGTATTAATCGGTGTCAACCTATTAAGAGAAGGGCTGGATTTACCAGAAGTTTCCTTAGTAGCCATATTAGATGCCGATAAAGAAGGGTTTTTACGTTCTCACCGATCCCTTACACAAACCATCGGTAGGGCTGCAAGAAATGTGGAAGGACGCGCTATTTTGTATGCTGATAAAATCACCAAAAGCATGCAACTTACCATTGATGAAACAGACAGACGTAGAGAAAAACAAATTGCCTATAACACCAAACACAACATCACGCCTACCCAAATTAAAAAAGACATAGACAATGCACTAAGTAGTAAAAACGATGCTACTTATGCCTATGACAATTCCGACATGATCGCCGCAGAAGAAGCCATGAATTACGCCTCAAAAAGCGAGTTAGAAAACAGTATTAAAGCCATGCGTAAAAACATGGAAATGGCAGCAAAAGAGTTGGATTTTATAAATGCCGCTAAGTTTAGAGATCAAATTAAGGCATTGAAGGAAAAAATAAAAGGCTTGTCTACTTAAATTTAAGAACACTCGGTTTAATCAACAACCTCATCACAAGGGGACGAAGTATGCTTTTCGAAATACTATTTTGTATTCCGAGGCAGCGCCCTGAAGAAGATTACTTTAGTTAATTTTACCCAGCGATTTTCTTTTGATAATTCCTGATCAAATGGATGAAAGCATCCTAATAAAGTTAACTGATTTGAAGGCATGTTTTTTACCATAAGTGCACAAGTTTAGTACCTAAAGACACAAAAACATACGCATTCACCAAAACAAACAAAGCGTAAAAATACAATTTATATACTGATAATCAAATATATAGACTATATCTGATTAAGAACAAGCAAGCTCTAAGTAGTATAAACCATTAATAATACACAAACTTTATTTATTTGAACTGCCCTATAGGTTCATGAGAATTAGAAGTGTTTTTTATACTTATATTAGAAATGACCGTGCGAAGTTCTCGTATGATTTGTCTGTCCCAAACTTAATTCTGGAGTGGTGTGAGAGATGCCTGTCAGCTAAACTAACAGGAGTTATTTACATGATTATGGACTGACTTTTAATGCGTTTTGATATATTCATCGGCAAATCTTTGACCCATTAACCTTTGCCCTATTGAGTTAAAATGTAATTTATCACCTTTGTGATTTAAATCAGAAGTTTTAATCAATGTTAAATTATGAGTTAAAGCATAATTCCTTATTTGACTATTGATACTCCCAAAGTATTTATTTTTAGAAAATGCACCAAGCTCTCCTGATAGAATAGGTAATTCATTATCTCCTGCAATTTTTCGGAATTTTGTAAATAGCTCAGACAATCTATTTTTATATTCAATAGAACTTTTCTTATTCGCATCACTTTCTCCTTGATGCCACAATATTCCTTTTAATTGTCCTATGCTTTTTCCAAATTCAACTTTTTCTTCGAAGTTTGTAAGTAAGGGTACGCCTCTGTGTATAGAATCGCCAAGCCATTTATTAATAGAACTGCCACCAATAGCTGTAGGAAGTATTAAAACGGATATGCTATCAGGTATTTGTTCAATTAGTCTTTTTCCGAACGAAAGTCCACAATCCAAACCTATAAGTGTAGGTTCATAAATATTAAGAGGTTCTTTTGCGAGAATAATTTTATTATTTCTGTTTATTGTCAGGACTCTTTTCGATGGAATAGTGTCCTTGGGTTCTACAAAGCCACGACCTGCCATATTCGATTGTCCTGCCATAATAAATACCCATAAGTTATCCTTCTTTGGAATCGAAACTACATGAACTATTGATGTTGGAAAGTTTTTGGTTCGTACCTTCTTGTTCACTGATTTTAAAGTCATATTTAGCCAAGCTTCAGCCAAGGAAGGCCATGTTTTAGCTGCAACATTTCCGGGTCGCATGCCGTATCCGTGGCCACCATTTTGCATCATATGTAGTTCAACGGGGGTTTTATTTTCTCGTAATGCTTTAGCAAATACCAGAGAACTATTTCCGTATATATCATCAGATGTACCGAAAATAAAAAAGGGAGGTACATCTTTACTCAACGCTAATTCGGGTGTAATACTTCTGTCTTCACCTTTATCTAGATAAGCTGGATAGACAAGCATTGAAAAGTTCAGTTTACATGATAATTTATCAATAGCATCCGCTTTAGTATAGGAATCAATTGTAAGGTGGGTTGATGCTCGTGCTACGAGACTTCCTCCTGCTGAAAAACCAATAGCACCAATTTTTTGAGGATTCAAATGATAGAGGTCTGCTTTATTACGTACAATCTTAATTGCTCTTTGAATATCATTCAAGGCACCTAATTGATTTTTTGGGACCCGGTATTGTAAAACAAAAGCAGTATAGCCGAGTTTATTAAGCCATTCAGCTATTTCATAACCTTCCTTATCAATAGCTAATATATCATATCCTCCTCCAGGACAAACAATTACTCCAACACCTAAATTATTTGAATTATTAGGCTCAAAAACAACTAAAGCAGGATTTGTAATATCCGTAATTCTAGTTACATCGCCTTTTGTATTATCCGTTTGTACTGGTGGATGTTTTGCCGTTTTCTGATTAGGAACTTTATCTGGCCACAAATAAATTGTATCTCTGGTTTGAGCCTGAAGTAAGCAAGTGAAAAGAAGAAAGATAAGAGTTTGATATATTAATTTCATGTTTTTTTCAGTCTTATATTTTAGTTTACTAATAACGTTTAGTGTCAAAAACGTAGGACAGTTGATAAGCACTTTCGTTACGGATTATTACCTGACTAAATATAAATGTTTTGCTTTTATATTTTATTCTATAAACACCAAATTTCATATTTAATTTGAAGAACACTATATACGATATACAGTGTTCTTCAAATGTACATAAAATATGTAGGGCTTACTGAGTTTATAAGAGATTAACTAAACTTCATATTAGATATATATTCATGATAATAACCACCTCCATTAAAAAAACAGAAGAACTTATTTGATTCATTTTTTGAACAAATACTATTTGAGGTTCCTTTTTTTTAAAAGGCACAAAAAACAGGATATAAATATGATTTTTTCAATAAAGTTACTAGATTCATTACAAAGAAAACTGCACCAATCCAGCTTTGTGAGGTGTCGTTTGTTTTTGCTTTTATATTACTTAGTCCGTATCCATTTTTAGTTTGCCGAAATTTCCCTTCGATTATATTTTTTTGGTTTCGCTCTTTCTTTAGTTTTCGTCTCTGATACGCATTTCGTCTTATTTTGGCGGGCGCACTAAAGGTTTTCCTACAATACGAATTCCTCTTTATTTAAGCCACTTCCTGTTCTTTCTATCCAGATAAATACAATCTTCCAATATCAATAATTTATTTCAAGCTCTAGCGTTATTGAAAAACAGAACGATAGCGAAGGATATCCTTAGATTTTTCGCTTAATTAAAATAAAAATTGATTCCATTTCTAAACTGTCACTTGGAAATACATTTGACATTACACCAACTACAAACACCTCATAATTATCAGTTTACAGCCACCTCGCAAAATTTTATTAAATCAGCCTTAGTCATAGCACCCGCATAACGTTTTACTTCCTTTCCGTTCCTCACTAGAACAAATTGAGGCAATCCTTTTATATGGTATTTATCTACGATACTTCTATTAAAATCTGCATTCACTTTTAATACTTTCACCTTTTTTGATTCGGCTGCAAATTTATCGATTATAGAATCCATCATTACACAAGGGCCACACCATTCTGCCCAAAAATCTATCAGTACTAATCCCTCCTTTTCCAACAGGGTCTCTATGTTCTCTCCTTCCAATTTCAACATCACCGAATCCTTATTACTCTTCATTATTTTTTTATAAATATATCTAACAGGTAAGGTGAATGCCGCAAAAATAGTGGATCCCATAAAGAGTATAAAAGCGAGGATATAATGAATAATCGTACCTGTATTTTTACTTTTTTTGAAATTTTCTTCCGCTTGATTTTGATAAGCTATTATCTTTTCTATCATATTTTATATGTTTTATAGACTCATTTAATACGTTTACTGAATTCAACTCATAAACGTCACTTTTTGGTTAAACAATCATTGATTCATTACAAATATAAGTTTTTGATAATAAACATTTTCCGAGTCCTCTTTATTTAATTTTTCTTTCACCAATTTTATCATCTATTCAGTTCGCATAAAAAAAGCACCTCGTTTAGGTAAATATTGCCTAATAAGTCCAGATAAATTTTCATTAAAACCTCTTTCCCTTGAATGGTAAGGGTAGGCAACATAACATGCTGTTTCCCTACCAACCCCCTATGCGTATTCTTTCTTTTTGCTGCTCAATGGTATCTTCTGGAGAGGGAATAGCACTAGGATACAAAGGTTTTGGAAACCCGTTTTTCTTTCTGCGCTCATAATCTTGCTGACGATAATCGTCAAAAGCAGTCCCAGGTGGTAAAGGCCTATTTTTATCCATATACCATACATAAAAACTCCACACTTTATAGGGTTCACTGCCATAAAAAGTATACAACAAATCTAATTTTCTTGGCTTAAAAGTATTTACAAACTTTAAATACTCAAAATCTGAATAACCTTCAATATTACCTGTTACAGCGATTACAACTTTTAAATCTTTAAAATCTCCTTTCAGTGGAGGAAGAAAAAAAACATCTGGATAGGTAACCGTTCCTTCCAAACGATTCAATTCAAAAATTTTATATTCTTTTTTTGCAAACAAACCGTAATACACCCCAAATAAGCCAAGTAAAATCAATAGAATGGTTACGACTACTTGTTGAATCCCTTCTATTGGTATCATAAGCCATATAGCAATCACAATGGCTCCTATACCGAATTGCATATAAGAATTTAACCTATGATCATGCGTTTCGAAATAGATTTTATCATCAGCACGTTTTAACATTGCTTTATCTGATTTACTAACCAAACTCTTATCTATTTCTATCGGATCTTCTATAATTTGATGTGGTTGATACATTTTATTTCGTTCTATAAGATTCTAACATTTTAATACTATTTTCTGTAACAATTTTTGGCTTCTAAACTACTTGTCTCACACACACTTTAAAAACTGCAACTCTCCTATAAAAAAAACAACATAACATGCTGTTTCCCTACCAACCCCCTATGCGTATTCTTTCTTTTTGCTGCTCAATGGTATCTTCTGGAGAGGGAATAGCACTAGGATACAAAGGTTTTGGAAACCCGTTTTTCTTTCTGCGCTCATAATCTTGCTGACGATAATCGTCAAAAGCAGTCCCAGGTGGTAAAGGCCTATTTTTATCCATATACCATACATAAAAACTCCACACTTTATAGGGTTCACTGCCATAAAAAGTATACAACAAATCTAATTTTCTTGGCTTAAAAGTATTTACAAACTTTAAATACTCAAAATCTGAATAACCTTCAATATTACCTGTTACAGCGATTACAACTTTTAAATCTTTAAAATCTCCTTTCAGTGGAGGAAGAAAAAAAACATCTGGATAGGTAACCGTTCCTTCCAAACGATTCAATTCAAAAATTTTATAGTTCTTTTTTGCAGATAAACCGTAATAAATCCAAAATAATCCACCAATTACTAATACTGTTGGTAATATTCTTTGAGATGGTATTTCTGAATAATAAAAAAGCCCTATTCCAAACACAATGGCTCCTATACCGAATTGCATATAAGAATTTAACCTATGATCATGCGTTTCGAAATAGATTTTATCATCAGCACGTTTTAACATTTCTTTATCTGATTTACTAACCAAACTCTTATCTATTTCTATCGGATCTTCTATAATTTGATGTGGTTGATACATTTTATTTCGTTCTATAAGATTCTAACATTTTAATACTATTTTCTGTAACAATTTTTGGCTTCTGCATTGCTTCTAACACACACACTTTAAAAACTGCAACTCTCCTATTAAAAAAACAACATAACATGCTGTTTCCCTACCAACCCCCTATGCGTATTCTTTCTTTTTGCTGTTCAAGGGTATCTTCTGGAGTAGGAATAGCACTAGGATACAAAGGTTTTGGAAACCCGTTTTTCTTTCTGCGCTCATAATCTTGCTGACGATAATCGTCAAAAGCAGTCCCCGGAGGTAAGGGCCTATTTTTATCCATATACCACACATAAAAACTCCACTCTTTATATGGATCACTGCCATAAAAAGTAAACAACAAATCTAATTTTCTTGGCTTAAAAGTATTTACAAACTTTAAATACTCAAAATCTGAATAACCTTCAATACTACCTGTTACTGCGATTACAACTTTTAAATCTTTAAAATCTCCTTTCAATGGAGGAAGAAAAAAAACATCTGGATAGGTAACCGTTCCTTCCAAACGATTCAATTCGAAAATTTTATATTCTTTTTTTGCAAACAAACCGTAATACACCCCAAATAAGCCAAGTAAAATCAATAGAATGGTTACGACTACTTGTTGAATCCCTTCTATTGGTATCATAAGCCATATAGCAATCACAATGGCTCCTATACCCCAGTAAATATTCGATTTCAAGAAAAAAGCAAAAGATCTAAAATAAATTTCATCATCTGCTCTATTCAAAGATTTTTTATCTGATTTACGAACCAAACTCTTATCTATTTCTATCGGATCTTCTATAATTTGATGTGGTTGATACATTTTATTTCGTTCTATAAGATTCTAACATTTTAATACTATTTTCTGTAACAATTTTTGGCTTCTAAACTACTTGTCTCACACACACTTTAAAAGCTGCAACTCTCCTATTAAAAAAAACAACATAACATGCTGTTTCCCTACCAACCCCCAATACGTTTTCTTTCTTTTTGCTGTTCAATGGTATCTTCTGGAGTGGGAATAGCACTAGGATACAAAGGTTTTGGAAACCCGTTTTTCTTTCTGCGATCATAATCTTGCTGACGATAATCGTCAAAAGCAGTCCCCGGAGGTAAGGGCCTATTTTTATCCATATACCATACATAAAAACTCCACACTTTATAGGGTTCACTGCCATAAAAAGTATACAACAAACCTAATTTTCTTGGCTTAAAAGTATTTACAAACTTTAAATACTCAAAATCTGAATAACCTTCAATATTACCTGTTACTGCGATTACAACTTTTAAATCTTTAAAATCTCCTTTCAGTGGAGGAAGAAAAAAAACATCTGGATAGGTAACCGTTCCTTCCAAACGATTCAATTCGAAAATTTTATATTCTTTTTTTGCAAACAAACCGTAATAAATCCAAAATAATCCACCAATTACTAATACTGTTGGTAATATTCTTTGAGATGGTATTTCTGAATAATAAAAAAGCCCTATCCCAAACACAATGGCTCCTATACCGAATTGCATATAAGAATTTAACCTATGATCATGCGTTTCGAAATAGATTTTATCATCAGCACGTTTTAACATTGCTTTATCTGATTTACGAACCAAACTCTTATCTATTTCTATCGGATCTTCTATAATTTGATGTGGTTGATACATTTTATTTCGTCCTATAAGATGCTAACATTTTAATACTATTTTCTGTAACAATTTTTGGCTTCTAAACTACTTGTATCACACACACTTTAAAAACTGCAACTCTCCTATTAATAAAAACAACATAACATGCTGTTTCCCTACCAACCTCCAATACGTTTTCTTTCTTTTTGCTGCTCAATGGTATCTTCTGGAGTAGGAATAGCACTAGGATACAAAGGTTTTGGAAACCCGTTTTTCTTTCTGCGCTCATAATCTTGCTGACGATAATCGTCAAAAGCAGTCCCAGGTGGTAAAGGCCTATTTTTATCCATATACCATACATAAAAACTCCACACTTTATAGGGTTCACTGCCATAAAAAGTATACAACAAATCTAATTTTCTTGGCTTAAAAGTATTTACAAACTTTAAATACTCAAAATCTGAATAACCTTCAATATTACCTGTTACTGCGATTACAACTTTTAAATCTTTAAAATCTCCTTTCAATGGAGGAAGAAAAAAAACATCTGGATAGGTAACCGTTCCTTCCAAACGATTCAATTCGAAAATTTTATATTCTTTTTTTGCAAACAAACCGTAATACACCCCAAATAAGCCAAGTAAAATCAATAGAATGGTTACGACTACTTGTTGAATCCCTTCTATTGGTATCATAAGCCATATAGCAATCACAATGGCTCCTATACCCCAGTAAATATTCGATTTCAAGAAAAAAGCAAAAGATCTAAAATAAATTTCATCATCTGCTCTATTCAAAGATTTTTTATCTGATTTACGAACCAAACTCTTATCTATTTCTATCGGATCTTCTATAATTTGATGTGGTTGATACATTTTATTTCGTTCTATAAGATTCTAACATTTTAATACTATTTTCTGTAACAATTTTTGGCTTCTAAACTACTTGTCTCACACACACTTTAAAAGCTGCAACTCTCCTATTAAAAAAAACAACATAACATGCTGTTTCCCTACCAACCCCCAATACGTTTTCTTTCTTTTTGCTGTTCAATGGTATCTTCTGGAGTGGGAATAGCACTAGGATACAAAGGTTTTGGAAACCCGTTTTTCTTTCTGCGATCATAATCTTGCTGACGATAATCGTCAAAAGCAGTCCCCGGAGGTAAGGGCCTATTTTTATCCATATACCATACATAAAAACTCCACACTTTATAGGGTTCACTGCCATAAAAAGTATACAACAAACCTAATTTTATTGGCTTAAAAGTATTTACAAACTTTAAATACTCAAAATCTGAATAACCTTCAATATTACCTGTTACTGCGATTACAACTTTTAAATCTTTAAAATCTCCTTTCAGTGGAGGAAGAAAAAAAACATCTGGATAGGTAACCGTTCCTTCCAAACGATTCAATTCAAAAATTTTATATTCCTTTTTTGCAGATAAACCGTAATAAATCCAAAATAATCCACCAATTACTAATACTGTTGGTAATATTCTTTGAGATGGTATTTCTGAATAATAAAAAAGCCCTATCCCAAACACAATGGCTCCTATACCGAATTGCATATAAGAATTTAACCTATGATCATGCGTTTCGAAATAGATTTTATCATCAGCACGTTTTAACATTGCTTTATCTGATTTACTAACCAAACTCTTATCTATTTCTATCGGATCTTCTATAATTTGATGTGGTTGATACATTTTATTTCGTTCTATAAGATTCTAACATTTTAATACTATTTTCTGTAACAATTTTTGGTTTCTAAACTACTTGTATCACACACACTTTAAAAACTGCAACTCTCCTATTAATAAAAACAACATAACATGCTGTTTCCCTACCAACCTCCAATACGTTTTCTTTCTTTTTGCTGCTCAATGGTATCTTCTGGAGTAGGAATAGCACTAGGATACAAAGGTTTTGGAAACCCGTTTTTCTTTCTGCGCTCATAATCTTGCTGACGATAATCGTCAAAAGCAGTCCCAGGTGGTAAAGGCCTATTTTTATCCATATACCATACATAAAAACTCCACACTTTATAGGGTTCACTGCCATAAAAAGTATACAACAAATCTAATTTTCTTGGCTTAAAAGTATTTACAAACTTTAAATACTCAAAATCTGAATAACCTTCAATATTACCTGTTACAGCGATTACAACTTTTAAATCTTTAAAATCTCCTTTCAATGGAGGAAGAAAAAAAACATCTGGATAGGTAACCGTTCCTTCCAAACGATTCAATTCAAAAATTTTATATTCTTTTTTTGCAAACAAACCGTAATACACCCCAAATAAGCCAAGTAAAATCAATAGAATGGTTACGACTGCTTGTTGAATCTCTTCTATTGATACCATAAGCCATATAGCAAACACAATGGCTCCTATGCCGAATTTCATATAAGTATTCAGCCTATGACCATGCGTTTCAAAATAGATTTTATCATCAGCACGTTTTAACATTCCTTTATCTGATTTACTAACCAAACTCTTATCTATTTCTATCGGATCTTCTATAATTTGATGTGGTTGATACATTTTATTTCGTTCTATAAGATGCTAACATTTTAATACTATTTTCTGTAACAATTTTTGGCTTCTGCATTGCTTCTAACACACACACTTTAAAAACTGCAACTCTCCTATAAAAAAAACAACATAACATGCTGTTTCCCTACCAACCCCCTATGCGTTTTCTTTCTTTTTGCTGTTCAATGGTATCTTCTGGAGTAGGAATAGCACTAGGATACAAAGGTTTTGGAAACCCGTTTTTCTTTCTGCGCTCATAATCTTGCTGACGATAATCGTCAAAAGCAGTCCCAGGTGGTAAGGGCCTATTTTTATCCATATACCATACATAAAAACTCCACTCTTTATAGGGCTCACTGCCATAAAAAGTATACAACAAACCTAATTTTCTTGGCTTAAAAGTATTTACAAATTTTAAATACTCCCTATCTGAATAACCTTCAATACTACCTGTAACAGCGATTACAACTTTTAAATCTTTAAAATCTCCTTTCAATGGAGGAAGAAAAAAAACATCTGGATAGGTAACCGTTCCTTCCAAACGATTCAATTCAAAAATCTTATAGTTCTTTTTTGCAAATAAACCGTAATAAATCCAAAACAATCCACCAATTACTAATACTGTTGGTAATATTCTTTGAGATGGTATTTCTGAATAATAAAAAAGCCCTATCCCAAACACAATGGCTCCTATGCCCCAATAAATATTCGATTTCAAGAAAAAAGCAAAAGATCTAAAATAAATTTCATCATCTGCTCTATTCAAAGATTCTTTATCTGATTTACGAACCAAACTCTTATCTATTTCTATCGGATCTTCTATAATTTGATGTGGTTGATACATTTTATTTCGTTCTATAAGATGCTAACATTTTAATACTGTTTTCTGTAACAATTTTTGGCTTCTGCATTGCTTCTTCTTCTGACATATTTTGTAATTTAACCTTACGTACATTTATAGGCTGTTGATATCGATGTGCTGTAAATATACTCGTCATATATCTTGTATTATTGTTCACTTTATTATGTAATTGTGCGTTGGTAAATACGTAGCGTTTGTTATGATTAAAATCAGAAGGAGTATACTCATCATCTTGTACACGAACTCTAAAGGTAAACAATACTTCGCCATCAGGATAATCCATATACCTCCAATAAAACAGATCAGGTAAACCGAAACTAACAATACAATTAGGAGTCATTTTATCCGCATCAAAAAGGAAGCTCTTTTCAGGAAAACTAGATATAAATGTAGTGATTTCGAAACGTCTTCCTTTTTTTAATGGAGCTTTAATACCAAAGGGATAAAACCATGCTTTAATATCTAAATCATAAAATTCACTAATATTTTGAACAGAATATATAGAGGCTCTAAAACGATTGGTACTTACATTATGTATGTCAAATCCTTTTATAGGCGCAACATAACCAGCATTAGGTTCTGGTTCAAGAACAACTAAACTAGGAATGGCTATGTCTAAGAAAGCTGTATATGCTTTTTCAAAATTACTAAAACTCGTATATTCTTTAGCTTGTGCGCTTACAAACCATGGATTGATAACTGTTGCGGTACTGTGAGACACCAAGCGATTGATATAATCATGTGGTAATTCCGTATCTTTAGGAGGCAATGCATAATCACTTAATGGAAAATTCTTAAAATAGCCTTCGAGTTGGGTGTCAACAAAATATTTTTGAGCCAAATAGTAACAGCCTAACAAAGCCCCTCCAAGAAGTGCTGCTGGCCAAAAACCAAGAGCAAATACTGCTACGCCTCCACCAATTAAAGCAGTAACATCTGCAAATAAGAAAACAGCGCCTATTCCCGCAGCCATTCCGAACAAGGCTGCAGCATCGTTATCGCGCACAGAAAAACTCCGATAGCTATCTCTAGAGGCAGTAAAAACGGTAATGGCAGAACTTACTATTTTAAGTTTTGCTATATTTTTAGAAAAATCATCCATGCTACTACGAAAAATTTCACCTACAAATCCTTTTTTTGCTAGATGATTCTCATACAAATTCATTTTTTCAATTAAAGACATACTTGCCGCTCCCAATTGAACACTAGCAAACCCGAATTTTTCAAACCCTCTATAAGAAGGGTCTTTTAAAAAACTATTAACAGCTTTAGACAACACAAACACCTCAATTAAAACAACAAGTCCTCCGAAAGCGTTTGATTTTAGAACTTTTTCTGCTTCTCCTTTAAAACGTTTTGGAAGGTTTCCTTTTAAATTTACTTCAAGTTTTTTGTTTTTGATAAGTGCTTCAGCACTTTGTTTAGTCATTTTTGTATACTCAAGGTGCCAGTATTTTTTATATTTATGTAATGTCGCTTTTTCCCCATTAATTTCAAAACGCAAATTGCGGTTATTGATTTTAGTTTCAAATTCTTCTAGTGCTTTAAATTTAAAGGTAGCTACACGTGTGTTTTTATCTCTAAAATAAGATATTTTACTTTTTACAGGTATGGGAAGTTTTTTTTGCTTTAGCTTAATAAAAGCACCTATATAGCTATCATGATTTGCATAAGCCTTTATGATTCTTTCAATAACTCCTACTGTTTTATTTATTATACTCAAAACAAACATATCCTGTATGTCGATCTTATAATCTAATATTTTGGTGGATTTATTAAAAACACTTGGATTTTCGTTGTATAAAGTTTCGTTTATATGGATGTACCAGGGATCCTTTTTAGGCTCATAGACATTTGTTAAATCTAAATGACGGTCATACATATTAGGATAACTGCCTAAAGCAATGAAATGTACTGCTATAACACCTTTGGCATCTTCAATCCTATCGGGAATACTATTCATATAATCATCCGTTGCATCTTGATAATAGTCGGACTTCAAAAAAGTTCCCAAATCATCTCTATACGTATTAATTACCTTGCGTTGCACCTTGCGTTCTTCTACGCCTAATATTTTTTCTAGTTTTATTTTTTCGACACCTTTTTGTTCGGTAAATGGTCGAAATACGCCCCCTACTGTAAAATCTAAAACACGGTTGGCAACGGTGTTTTTTATTACATC
Source organism: Flavobacteriaceae bacterium (assembly GCA_965224465.1). Taxonomy (GTDB): domain Bacteria; phylum Bacteroidota; class Bacteroidia; order Flavobacteriales; family Flavobacteriaceae. Next base: position 1,159,448 of record OZ245049.1, read on the forward strand.
TGAATTGTATTTTTCACTATTATCATGGTTGTTGTACACAAAATCATACGTAAGTTGCGCCAATCTATGTAAATATTGAATTTGTCTGGATTTTTCAGTATCGGATTTTGGTAATTGCTCCCCTTTTTGAAGCATAGAAAGTATCTCCACGGTAGACTTCCCTGTTTGTAAACTTGCCATCATCGCTTTAAGTCTCAAAATTTCACTGTCAATACCTACACATATTTCATTGGCACAGCCAATAGGGTCATCCAGTATAATAAACATATCTTCTAACAAGATATTCCCACCTAGCTTATCTTGTCTCTTTTCGTCGTCAGCAATTCTCGTAAGTATCTCACGGTATTTATACGCCATAGGATTCCTATCACTTACAACTATAGGTGTATTATTATAATGCGAAACTGACATATTATTTGTTTCTCCATCTTTAGGGATTCCTTTACAGAGTACTTTTACCTTACAACGTTGACCCCTTTTTTCTTTGCTATCTAAAAGCTCTTTTACATAATTTGCCTTCCATTGTACAGGAGAAAAAGCAAAGCAATAGGTTTGGTTATTCCGATCAAGTATTTTATACATAATACCAAGATCGAAAGTGGTCCGAACATCTAAATAGCTACCGTCTTTTTTGTTTTTACTCCAAAGTATTTCATGTAACAATCCAAAATCATCGACCCTAAATTCCTTAAAATCATCATGAGGTGTTTGATCATTTATCATATAAACATAGCCTGCTCTTAAAGGAGTTTTCGATACCGAAAAATTTTCATTAGCTGGAATTTCTGAATCCATAATCACAGCATTCAGTTGTACAAAAGGTATAAAATCCTGATTTTTTAGTTCAGACTCAGAAGGTTTTTCGTTGATAACCTTCCCAACAGTTGCTTTTTTTTCTTCATTAAAAAAAATAGCTTTAAAATATGCGGCACTATCAGGTGATGAATAACTAGTTGTTGGCACAGAATAATCAGAACAAACATCAAAAAGTCCATACCGTAAAAAATGAAGTTTTATCCCTCTTTTTTCTATATCCAATGTAGGCATTTCGTTGCATACAACATTTTTATATGCAGCTGTAAATGAGAGCTGTGTAATTATTTGTTTGAATTCTTTTTCTTGATTTTTTTCAAGTGTTATATTTTCTTTCATGGCGTCTTTTTCAAAAATATCAGAGGTAGATACCCCACATTTTTAACGTAAAAAACAATGGTACATCCTATTTTTATCTTCCTAGATATAAGTCTATTTCCAAGAGAAAAGAACAATTACTATTCCCTTTAGACTTCAAAGATACGTAAGAAAAGTTATATGCCGCTTACAACAAATCGTTTTTTTAATAAATTGTGAAATAACATTTATTATAGCATCATACCTCCAATCAATAACCGTTAAATTGACTGGGTATTATCTTAATAATTTTATGACGCCTTTATGCCAATTAAAATCCAAAATGACCTATATAAATAGGTTGTTTTACGTGCTAGCATAGTTAAAAAACAAAACGACAGCTAACTATCCTTAGATTTTCAGCCTAGCTAGAATAAAAAACAATTCTATTTCTAAACCGTCACTTGGAAATGTTTTTGACATTAGCAATACTTTTAAAATCAGCTCAAAAAAAAAACAAAAAAAGAGCGAAAAAACACATCATGTCTTTCCGCTCCTTTATGGCTTTTTGCTTAAAGCTATTTCCTATTACACCTCAAATTTAATAGGATTTTTTACTTTTTGTTTGGTCAAAGCTAAATCAATTACTTCTTTCATATCAGAAACATAGCTGAATTTCAATCCTTTTAGGTAACTAGCTTTAATTTCTTCAACATCTTTTTTGTTCTCAATAGACAAAATCAATTCTTTAATATTGGCTCTTTTTGCAGCTAATATTTTTTCTTTGACTCCTCCTACTGGCAATACTTTACCTCTTAATGTAATTTCACCAGTCATAGCCATTTTTGATTTCACTTTTCGCTGAGTTAACACAGAAACCAACGATGTTAACATAGTAATACCAGCACTAGGCCCATCTTTTGGAGTCGCACCTTCTGGCACGTGAATATGAACTTTATAGGCATCTAATACTTTCTGGTCAACACCAAAATCTGCTGCATGTGCCTTGATGTATTCCATGGCAATAGTTGCTGATTCCTTCATCACCTTTCCTAGATTCCCTGTAATGGTCAAGCCTTTTCCTTTAGAGATGATAGACTCTATAAATAAAATATCTCCACCTACACTTGTCCATGCCAAACCTGTTACAACACCCGCTACATCATTGTTTTCGTATTTGTCACGTTCTAAATGAGACGGTCCTAATACTTTCTCGATAATTTCTATCGTTATATTGGTTTCATATTCTTCATCCAAAGCAATCGACTTGGCTGCAAAACGAACCATCTTGGCCAATTGTTTTTCCAATCCACGCACTCCAGATTCACGAGTATAAGCTACTACAATTTTCTCGATGGATTTTATATCCATTTGAATATACTTCTTGGTTAAACCATGGTCTTTAATTTGTTTTGGCAATAAATGACGTTTGGCTATTTCAATTTTTTCTTCTATCGTATAGCCCGACACATTGATAATCTCCATACGATCTCTCAATGCCCAAGGAATTGTAGATAAACTATTGGCAGTAGCAATAAATAAGACTTTAGATAAATCGTAGTCCAACTCTAAATAATTATCGTAAAAAGAGGCGTTTTGTTCTGGATCCAATACTTCTAACATTGCAGATGAAGGATCTCCATTATGACTTGAAGATGCCAATTTATCTATCTCATCCAATACATATACAGGATTAGAAGTTCCTACTTTTTTCAAGTCCTTAATAATACGACCTGGCATAGCACCAATATATGTTTTCCTATGACCACGAATTTCAGCTTCGTCGCGTAATCCTCCAAGAGACATACGTACATATTTACGACCAATAGCTTCTGCAATAGATTTACCCAAACTTGTCTTCCCAACCCCTGGAGGTCCGTACAAACACAAAATTGGTGATTTCATATCTCCTTTCAGTTTTAAAACCGCCAAGTGTTCGATGATACGTTCCTTGACCTTGTCCAAACCAAAATGATCTCTATCTAGTATTTTCTGAGCTCTTTTCAAGTCAAAAACATCCTTCGTGTACTCATTCCATGGCAATTCCAACAACAAATCTAAATAATTTCGTTGCACCGAATATTCTGCCATTTGTGGATTCATACGTTGCAAACGACCGAGTTCCTTTTCAAAGGTTTCTTTTACATCCTTATTCCATTTTTTAGCCTTGGCTTTTACACGCATTTCGTCCAATTCTTCATCATACGAAACACCTCCCAATTCTTCCTGAATGGTTTTTAACTGCTGATGTAAATAATACTCACGTTGCTGTTGGTCCATATCCACTCTTGTTTTGGATTGGATATCATTTTTTAACTGCAGGCGTTGTAATTCAGCATCCATTTTTTGTAAGGTCACCAAAGCACGTTCTTTCAAATTGTTAATTTCTAACAATTCTTGTTTTTCCTTCACAGGTAAATTCATGTTTGCTGACACAAAATTAATCAAGAAAGGTTTGCTTTCTATATTGCGTATCGCAAAAGTAGCTTCTGATGGTAGGTTCGGATTTTCTTTAACAATACGTGTCGCCAATTCTTTAATAGAATCAATAATCGCATCAAACTCTTTTTCATTTTCCTCAGACCTGTCTTCAATAATCTCTTTGGTTGTGGCCTTCATAAAAGGTTCGTCTTGAATCATACTTTCAATTTCAAAACGTTTTTTACCTTGAATGATAACCGTAGTATTTCCATCAGGCATTTTCAATACCTTCAAAATACTTGCAACAGTCCCCGTTTTATAAATATCATTTTCAGTAGGATCCTCTATTTCTTCATCCATTTGGGCTACCACACCTATAATTTTATTTCCTTTGCTGGCTTGTTTAATCAACTCAATGGATTTATCACGCCCAGCAGTAATTGGAATTACAACCCCTGGAAAAAGTACAGTATTTCGCAAAGGCAAAATAGGTAAAGTGTCAGGAACATCCTCTTTATTTATCTCCTCTTCGTCCTCGGGAGTCATTAAAGGAATTAATTCTGCGTCTTCATCCATCATACTATGCAATGACAGATTGTCAAACTTTAAAAACTTAGATCTACTCATATATATATTTTCAGTCACTTTGTCATTAAAACAGTGTTACAAAAACCCGCACTAACCTAAAGAAACATTCTTATTAATTGTTAATCAAGACACTAGCTAAATACACTTATATCTTCCTATTGCTAAAACCCAATAGTTATGCCATAATTAAAATGACCAACTTATAATTTTTCAGTAATTTTAACAAATAACTGTCACAATTCTCAACTTGCTTTGTATTTATACTATAACTCACTATTTGGAAACAGAAGTTTTACATAAAACACCACTCATAAAAAGATGCCTGCAAGGTGATGCTAGTGCAGAGTTCGAACTGTACAAACAGTATTACAAAGCAATGTACAATACGGCATTACGTATCTTAAACGATCGTTTTGAAGCTGAAGATATAATGCAGGATTCATTTTTAGCTGCTTTTACAAAACTAAATAGCTATCGTGGAACTGTTAGTTTTGGAGCTTGGTTAAAGCGCATTGTAATTAACAAAAGTTTAACCGCTTTAAAGAAAAACACTCGTTTTGAAATAGTCCCGATTGAACATGTACAACAAACCTATAGTGAAGCAGCACCAAGCGATTACCAAGACCTACAACCAGCAAAGGTTTTGGAAGCTATGCAACAGTTAAAACCAAGCTATAAAATTGCATTAACCTTACATTTAATTGAAGGGTATGACCTTAAAGAAATAGCACAAATTATGGATATTTCTTACGAAAATAGCCGCACTATAATTTCGAGAGGAAAAAACAAATTACGAACCCTATTATCATCATAAATATGAACCAAGATATAGACAAACTTTTTGATCATTTAAAGGGCACATTTGATATGGAAGAACCAACAATAGGGCATTTCCATCGATTTGAACAAAAATTATCAAAAAAACCGATACGAAAAAGAAACAAAAACTGGATGCCATTTCTATCCATCGCTGCAATGGTATTGGTAATGGTGGGGATTTGGATAGGAATGGAATACAAGCAAGCTGCTCAAGGACTAGAGTTGGCTACTGTATCTCCGAAAATGAATGAAACACAAGATTATTTTATCGCTGTAATTAAACGCGAAATTGAAACTATTGGAGGACATAGAAACCCAGAAACCAATAAATTAATAGATGATTCGTTCCTTCAATTGACAAAATTAGAAACACAATACAAGCACTTAAAATTAGAACTAGGAGCAAGTTCACAGGATAAACGCATTATTTTTGCGATGGTTCGTAATTTCCAACTACGCATACAAGTACTAGAAAATGTATTGCAACAGCTCCAACAACAACAAAATTTTAAAAACACCTCCTATGAAAAAACTATATAAATTAATCATCCTCCTACTCCTTGCTCCTAGCGTGCTATTGGCAAATGAAGACATAGGAAAGTACACCCAGTCTAAAAAAATACACAAAGAGTTTTCTATTTCTAAAAACGGAAAATTTAAAATCGTTAATAAATATGGAAATATAAACATCCATACATGGAATGAAAACAGGATTGTTATAGACGTTTATATAGAAACAAATGGAAATAACGAACAGAAAGTATTGGATAAATTAAAACAAATATCTGTTAATTTTGATCATGATATTTCCTATGTATACGCCAAAACAATCATTGAAAAATCAAATTACAGCAATTGGAGTTTCTTTAAAAGTACTAATAGTATAGGTATGAAAATAAATTACACCATCAAAATACCTATGACCAATACCGTAGAAATACACAATGACTATGGACAAATTACGATTGACAAAATATTAGGTAAAACAAAAATTAATTGTAATTATGGATCCCTTTTTATTGGAGACCTTCTTAATTCCGAGAATATAATTAATATTGATTACAACGAAAAATCAACCATAGAGTATTTAAAAGGAGGAACAATAAATAGTAATTACACCACCCTAGAAATTGAAAAATCCAATAAGCTACGTATAAATGCAGATTATTCTCACATCCAAATCGGAAGTGTAAATCACTTAACATACAACTGTGACTACGGCAATTTAAATGTAGAAAATATTGGCTCCATAAAAGGAAATAGCGACTATTTTCATATAAAAATAAAAAACTTAACTGACAATGCTACACTGAGTAATGAATATGGTTCTATAAAAATCAACAACATCTTAAACGGATTTTCTGAGGTGAAAATTGATAGTGAATACGGAAATATCAAACTAGGTATCTCAGAAAACACGCCTTACACTATAAAAGCCAATATAGAATATGGAAGCTTTAAATTTGATCCTAGTAATTTTACTTTTCATAAAAAAAACACCCGAAATAGCAGTAAATACTACGAGGGATATTACCTAAAAGAAAACCACAACGCTCGCATAAATCTACAAACAAGCTACGGAAGTGTTACCATTACAAATCACTAAACTAAAAATGATGAAAAAATTAATCACATTGAGCATCGTCCTCCTTATTTCAACCTGTATACAAGCTCAGTTTTTTAACAAAAAAATAAAAGGAAACGGTCATAAAATTCAAACAACACGTGTTACTTCAGATTATGAAAAAATCACTATTTCAGGATCATTTAACATAAAACTTATCAAAGGAACGGTGGGGAAACTTAAGATTCATATTGAGGAGAATTTAATGCCATACCTAATTACAGAAGTAAACAAAGGGACGCTGAATATCCATTGGAAAAAAAACATGCATATCAAAACAAGAAGAAGTGTCTTAATAGAAGTACCTTTTAAATCCCTCAATGCTATATCAATGTCGGGAAGTGGAGATGTTTTCTCTGATGAAACAATTACAACAGATTATTTAAAAATAGCTCTTGCAGGCTCTGGTGATATCGTACTTCATATAAATTCTAAACTTACAAAAGCAACTATTGCAGGCTCAGGAAATCTTAAACTAAAAGGAACAAGTACGCAACTAAAATGTTCCGTAGCTGGATCTGGAGGCTTTTCTGGTAAAAGTTTAAAATGCCAAGAAGTGAATGTTTCTGTTATTGGATCTGGAGATGCATCTGTATTCACAACAAAATCGTTAAAAGCATCCCTGTCCGGTTCTGGAGATATCACCTATTACGGAAAACCGACAAAAGAAAAAATCCATGTAGTTGGCTCAGGTAAAGTTGTCATGAGATAAACTTTATAATATGGTATAACAACCTATCATCAAAACAAAAAGCTCGTAATTATTCTTAATTGCGCGCTTTTTTTGTTTCTAATCAATCCTTTTATAAATGATTTTAGTGAATCATTTTAAGCAACTTAATTTAACACAACTCGAGAACATGAAATATACTTCCGAAAAAATTACATATCCTACTGATACACTATAAATTAAACAATCACAACACTGCTTACGCCATTGGATTTTTTATGAATTTGAATCTGCGTAGGAATCCGTTCTTTTAAATTATCAACATGGGAAATAATACCAATCATTTTACCTTGAGCCTGTAGTGTTTCTAACGTTGCAATCACCGTTTCTAAGGTACTACTATCCAAGGTTCCAAATCCTTCATCAATAAACAGCGAATCAATATTCACGTTGTTGCTGGCCAAATCAGATAAGCCCAACGCCAATGCCAAACTTATAATAAATTTCTCACCTCCACTGGAAGTATCCACATAGCGCACTTGACCTGTTTGATAATGGTCAATTAAATTAAAATTAAGCTCCTCCCCTGTTTTGTAATTGCTATTCATTTTTAGAGAATAACGCTTGTTTAATTTAAACAAATGAATGTTTGCAAAAGCGATTAAGTTTTGCAAAGTCAATCGTTGTACATAGGTATTAAAGGCATCTTTTGAACCCCCTAATAAATGAATTAAATCGGTCCATTTTTTAAGTGATTTCTCTTGAATTTTTATCGCATCAAAAACCCCTTGATTCCTAGAAATCACTTCTGCTTCTTTCTTGAAAATCTGCTTTATTTCTCCAATTCGTTGCAGTACTGTATCTTTCGTTTCTTTTAAAGATAGCCACTTTTCACGCGCCTCAAGAAAGCTAATCTCAAAAGACTTTAACATATTGTGCTTCGATGTTTTTAACTCTAAACTTTCTTTTAAAGCTAAAATCTCAGTAGAAGATGTATCAATTTTTTGTTTTATAATTTCTAATGCTTCCTTCGCATCTTTTGATAAAAGAGCTGTAATCACCGCCTCTTTATTCAAAAAATCGCTTTCCAAAATCTCTTTTTCTAATGCCAATAGCAACGCATCTAACCTTGGTTTGATTTTATCTAGTTCCTTTAAGTTTTCCTGCTCCTGTCCTTGTAGTTTTGTTTGTTTCTCTTTTAATAACAGAAAATCCTTTTGATTTTTTTCGAATTGTACACTCGCTTCTTTTTTAGAAATTTTCAGTAGCTGATGTTGCTGCGCTAAACTAAGCTCTTTAGGCAACAGGGCATGCCTATCTTTTTGTAATTCTTCTAAATTAGAAACCTGTACTGCTTGTTCCTTTGTTAACAGCTCAAAATCCGTAAGGTGTTTTTGCAATGTATCTGTATCACTTTTCTTTCTCAATACAAATTCCGATACCTCCTGCTGTACTTTTAGCAACTGATTTTTTGTAAGGTTATATTTTTGAATTGCCTTTTCCAATCGATTCAGAAAATCAACAGTTTCCGAGGGCTTCGGAACATCAAAGTCAAAATCAGAAAAACTTGACTCAAGCTCTTTTTCTAATACTTCTAATTGTGTAACTATCTCAGAAATCTCACTGCTTTTACGTTCAACATCCTTTTGAAGCAAGTCCTTTTGATTCTTTTCAGTATCTATTAGACCTAATAAGCGAATATTTTTTTCATGTTGATTTGCATACGAACTCTCCAATTCAGACTTTTTACTTATCACTTCTTGAGCCGTTTTTATTTTAACATCAAGACCTTCCATTTGTTTTTCTAATAGATTATTATCACTCTTAATAATAGTGATTTCATCCAAATTGGCATGCCCTTGAAATGCGCTGGCTTTTTTTAATAGAGACACTTCTAGCAATACAAATTCCTCAAGCCTTTTTTTATAGGTATCAAGACTGCTAACAGACTTCCCCATTTCTCTATTTAAAAGAACAATCACTTGCTGATGTTCCCTTACTTTTTTCTTGCGTTCTTCCAATACTTTTTGAGCCTCAGAGATCGTTGTCGAAATATAAGTTGTCACATACGGATGTTCCGTAGCACCACATAAATTACAGGCTTTCCCTTCTTCCAATTTTAGACGCTCCTCCTCAAAGCCCTGAATTGCCAATTCCAATTGCACTATTTTTTCGGCATCTGATACCTGTAGTTTTATGTCTAATTCTTTAACAGTCGCATCTTTCAATCGTTTTTCTATAGAATGGAACTCTAATTCGGTTTGCTTAATTCCTTTTTTAGAACTGTCTATTAACAGCGTGTTTTCAGAGAAACTTTCTGCTAAAACAAAAAACTGAATTCCATTTTTAAGATGGGAATTAACCCGCTCTTTTTCTTCTAACAAAGCAGAAAGATCCGCACTGAGAACCTCTTTTTTAATACGCTCTAATGCTGATTTCAATTCACCGAACACAACATCTTCTTTCTTTTTTAGTGAATTATTATGACTTATGGATTCGGAAGTTTTTGAAATTTTAAGTTGGCTATCCTCATTAATTTTAACTAGTACAGCTTGCTCCTTACTCTTAGAATTCAATAGATAAAGCTGTTGGTTCCAATGGTTAAAATTAGGCTCAATAGCAGCCATTAACTGATGTTTTTCTATATATTGAGTATGTATTTTTTCTTCTGATCTAGCAGACACCAATGCAATATCTAATTCACTTATCTTTTTTTCTAATCCCTTTTTCTCATCCTTAAAACGTATCAGTTTTGGGCTGTTATTTTTGATTATATCCTCGGTAGCAACTGCCGATGCTTCAATTCTCGCTACGCGATCTAATTTAGGCAACCATTGGTTAAAACTTTCTTCTTCTTTTTCTACCTCTAGCTTTGCCCTTGATACCGCCGTTTTCTGTAAGTCCAAGTTCGGTTCTATTGTAGCTAAAGAAAACTTAAGATCCTTCCCTATACGTTTTTTTTCCTCCAATTGCTCCTCCAAGCGTTTTACAGCCGCCAAATCGTCTTTAAAAACGGCCGCTTTATCATGATGTATCAGTTGTTCAAATACGTGATGATGTAGCTCCTTGTTTTTTTGAAGTTCCAAGTTTTTGGTTTCATTATCAGAAATTTCTTTCTGTAAATTCTCCGATGCTATATACCAATTTTTAACGGTTTCTAGCGTAATGAGTCCTTGCTCAATTTCTATAGATTCTTTATTTTTTAAAACTTGCTCACTATATAACAGCTCTTTTTTAGAAACATCCAGAATATCATCACTATTTATTTTAGAACGAATCCCTTCTAATTTTTTACGTTCCTCACCTAATTTACGCGTAATAACATCTCCAATTTTCTTGTAAATTTCCTCTCCCGTAATTTGCTCTAGCAAAGTTCCTTTATCCTTTGAATTGGCAGATAAAAAAGAAGCAAATTCCCCTTGCGCCAACATTACTGAACGTAAAAACTGGTTGTAATCTAACTGAGTTACACGTACAACAGCCTCTTGTACCTCCCGTTTTTTCTCTGCAATTATCAAGCCCTCAGAAATATTTTTAAGACGTACTTCTTCTTGTGGCTTATTTAACACTTTTCCGTGCTTAGAAATCAGTCGCATATACCAACTAGCCTCATACGTAATTCCTCTATTCTTAAATAAAACCCGCGCCATAGCGTCACGTGCACCAAAACTAATTACATCCTTGAGTCCTGCCTTGATATTGGATTGTTTGAAACGCGGCACTTGATGATACAAAGCTATTGTAATTGCATCCAAAATAGTGGTCTTACCTGCACCCGTAGGTCCGGTAATCGCATACAATCCAACATTTTCGAAATGAGGTCCTTCTAGATCAATACAAATAACCGTATCAGATTTAAGAGAATATAAATTCTGTAGTTCAATTTTTAAAATTTTCATAGTCCGCTACGTTATTAATTATCTAAAGCTATTTGTAAGGCTTCATTAAAAGCATCTAAAACTGTTTTGTTTTTCTCCAAATCAAACTCCATTTCCTCACATTTCATTTTAAAAACATGTAAGGGAGATAATTCTTTTACATGCCTAGTATTGGCTGTCAATTCTTCCAAGCCAACAATAGAACGCTGCGTATTCAAACTCACTTTTAGCACTTCTAAATCAAGCGTGTCTGCTATTTTATTAATAGCCCCAGCACCCAAGGCACTATGCAACTCATCTTCTAAAACTACTTCTACCCATGGAGTTAAATGATATTGATTTGATGCCACAGCCTGTAATTTTTCTTCACAAAGTTCTAAATTCCCTTTCACACGAATCACCTCTCTAAATCTAGGGATCTCTCTATCTATAACCGCATCAATCTTGTTGTTCTTTGTTTCTAAAATCAGTACTTTTTTTACTTGATTAATTTCGCTAAAACTAAGAATCACTGGAGAACCAGCATAGCGTACCTTTGGATTCCCACCAACTATCTGCGGCCTATGTAAATGTCCTAATGCAATATAATCAAAACAACTAGGAAAATCTTCTGCTCCAATATGTCCTAAATTACCAACATAAATATTTTGTTCACTATCCGATACCGTTCCGCCAACAGCAAACAAATGCCCCATTGCAATCATAGGATATTGGGCTGAATTTATTGCTATGGATTTCTCCGCAACTTCTGAATAATGCTGTATTAAAGCAGTCTTGTAACGTTCGGTAATATCATCAAATTGCTCGCCCGCAACAGCTTTCCTTATATCCTGATCTCTTAGATATGGGACTGCAGCTACCACAATAGATTCCGTTCCTACAGTCAATTTAAACACCTCATCCGCAAGATCCTCCGTCGCTTTCCCTACTACTTTTACTGCCAATGTTTCTAACAATTCTTTTGGAGCATTTAAGGTGCCTGGAGAATCATGATTCCCTCCAGTTACAATCACATGCTTGCAATCACTAGCATGCAGCTGCACTAAAAAATCATAATACATTTTCAAACTTAAGGTAGAAGGTGTTCCTGTATCAAAAATATCTCCTGAAATTAATAACACATCTACTTGTTCTGAACTAATGGTATCCAACAACCATTTTAAAAACAGTTCCTGTTCCTGAGTTTGAACCTGATCGTGTAATCTATGGCCTAAATGCCAATCAGAAGTATGTAGTATTTTCATCTATTTAAACAATTATATTAAAGCGGTCAGAAAGCACATAGCAAGAAGAAATCAATTCGTACATATGTTCCTAATTATGTATCGTTTTTTAATCCTAAAAAAACCAACCATTTATTCATACAAAAGTAACAAAGCTTTCACTGAATAAAAATAACAATTAACTTTTTATTTAAGCATTCAAAAACAAATTTAATCCTTGTGGAGGAATTACACCAATTAAATTTCGATTAACAGTTTAGAAATGGAATTATTTTTTGTTTGTTCTCCGACTGAGCGTATAGCTAAGTGAAAAATATAAGGATAGCAATCGTTCTATTTTTCAACAAGACTAGAACGTAAAACAAGCTATTTATATCGTGCATTTTGGGTTGTAATTGCTATTAAACCCGCTAGAATCGAATTCGAAATAGATAATAGTCTTTACAAATCCCACGCGTCCCATTGGGTTGAGCGCATTGATTTAATATAAAACAATCTTCATCACTTTTATTCTTTTAGCTAAAAAAAGTCGAGTACTCTAAACAATAGAATACTCGACTTTTTAAAATTTTTGTTGGAGTTTTATTTATTCCAAGATGTAATTTCCATTATTTTATGAAAAATTTCTGTGTTTTCGTAAATCCCAGAAAATGATTCAGAACCTGGCCCATACGCAAATACGGGAACTAGTGTCGCTGAATGACCATTCGTAGAAAACGTCATATTAATTTCATTATAATCACTGTATCCCTTTCCTTCTTTCGTTTCTTTCCTAGCTGATCCAAGAGTAAAACCTCCCGTTTCATGATCTGCAGTAACAATAACCAACGTATTCCCATCTTTTTCAGCAAAATCCAAGGCAACGCCAACAGCATCATCAAAGTCAATTAATTCCGAAACTAAATAAGGAGCATCATTACTGTGACCGCCCCAATCAATTTGTGATCCTTCCACCATCAAAAAGAAATTAGGATGCTCTTTATCTTTACTTAAAAATTTCAATCCCAAATCTGTCGCTCTTGATAAATAATCACCACGACCATCTTTTACAGATTTCATATGATTATCTGCCAATAAATAACCTACTTTAGACTGAGATTTTATAGTAGAAAAATCTCCTAGAGCTACCGTATCAATAGAGAACCCTTTTTCTTCAAAACTCATTAAAAGATTTTGATGATCTTCCCTTTTATTAAAATGTTTAATTCCACCAGCAGCAAAGAAATCTACACCAGAATTGGGTAAATAGGAAGCAATTTCTTGTGAAAAACTACGATTCAAACTGTGCGCAAAAAAACTAGCAGGTGTTGCATGCGTAATAGAACACGTTGCAATTAGACCTGTTTTAATATGTTTCGGAGATACAATTTCAACAATTGTTTTAACCGCAGTGGAGTCATCCGACATCCCTATTGCTCCATTATATGTTTTCACACCACAAGAAAAAGCTGTTGCTCCTGCTGCAGAATCCGTTATTAATTGCTGAGAAGAAGAGGTTTTAATTAGTCCGACAGTTTTAAAACGTGCATAATTAGGTGTCGAATCTTTATAAAAAAAGGCAGCTGATACTTGAGACAATCCCGTTCCATCCGCAATTAATAGAATTACATTGGTCGGTGCTTTTTTTACATGCCCTTCAACTTGTACATTTTTACAAGAAAACACACTTAAAACAAGTGCTATTAACAAAATCTTATCGAGTTTCATACGATGTATATTTAAAATAATTATATAAAATTTAAAGGCACAAGTTATAAATTTTAAAATATATAAAGTTTCTTTTCCTTGAATTTATTACGATAAATATAAGAGGTAGCATGCTCGGTTCCTACAAAAAATTATTTCAAAATTTCGAAAAAGAATAGTGTAATATTAGGAACACGGAAATAGTAATACCAAATACATTTCCATTGACGGTTTAGAAATGAAATTATTTTTTGTTTGTTCTCCGACTGGGTGTTTATATTAACCCAAAAGTATACCACTATTTCAGTCGAAAAGTATACCAGTAAATTTCTACAAAAAACACACGTAGAAGTTGTTTTTAATGATTCCTGTTTTTTTTGTAGTTTTACTATCTTACACCAAACACATTTCCATTGACAATTTAGAAATGAATTATTTTTTTTTGTTCTCCGAATGGGTGGATAGCCTTAACTATCGTTCTGTTATTTAACAACGACAGCACGTAAAACAATCTATTTATATCTGTCATTTTGGATTGTTGGTATAATACGCACTAAGAGATACCCTTTCATAAATCAGGAAACTTTAAAGAAAAAAAAGTTGAATTTGATCTTTTTAAGTGACACTAATTCAACTGTTTTAATTTTTTATTTCAAAACTAAGTGGCACACGTTGACCGTGATCAGTGGCGCAAATAGAACTGTGGTAATCTTTAATAATATACGAACTTCATTTTTTTGAACCACCGTATAGGTTCCTGAGAATTAGAAACAACCGAGCTTAGTATTCGTAAGACCTACCTATCACTAACTTGATTCGGAAAGTATGCGAAGCAGCTACCAGCTAAGTTAGAGCCGTCTCCTAGATTAGGAAACGTTTTTTAAAAACATATATATAAAACTCTATTAAATTTATTATCATAAAAATAATATTGTGCTGTGCAATAATCTCTTTCATCATTATCTATTATTTCATGGCAAGAAGAATTAAAGTAATATTCTACTATAAAACCTTTATTTATTTCTTTAGTATTATTAGGCTTTCCAAAATTTTTATAAAACTTTCGGGATGTTTTTCCGTATAGATTGTTTTTAATTATAATATATTCAGATAGTTGCTTGTTTCGTATATTTAAACAACCTAGACTGTCTTTTTTCCATTCATTAGTCTTATTATTAAAGTTATTTACTTTTTTATAATTCGAACACGAAAGAGAAATTAGTACAATAATAAATGATAATATGCTATTTTTTAATGTCCCCATCTTTGTCAAAAATAATATTTGAAACGTTGTTTGTTTGTCCTCTGCCTTTTTCATCAAAGTCTATTTTATTTAAAATGTCTTCAATGTTTTTTGTTGTAACTCTTCTCTTTCGAGGGTTTACTGTACCTCCTTTATCACCTGCTTTAACTTTTGGGTCGTATTGATATATTGCATCAACAAGTGTACCTCTTGCACACATAATATCGGGAACTCCCTTACCTCGTTGGTCAAATTCACTATGTTCCAACCCATATCCGTGTCCTAATTCATGAGGAGCAGTTGTAGATTCTCCTAAATCATCTTTTGTACTGAAAAAACCTGAATTTTCTTCAAGACTGTAAAAACTCCTCAAAGGACTATTTTCTATTCTTACAAAATGTAAATCTGGATGCATGTTTTCTTTTGATATTTCTACTGCTTTATTTTCTGTTGTAATAGAATATTCAATATCAAATGTAACAGAATATTCATCTTTTTTGAATTTAATCTTATTGGGCTTGTTATACTGTTTTTTTATTTCAGCCACAATCTTTTTTGATATATCATCAGTAGCAGTATTTCCATAGAAAATAAAATTTGTAGCTATTTTTATAGTTTTCTTTTCAAAATCTATGAAAACATTAGAACTTTTTGGTGTTAAAAATATTGTTCGACTGTTCCCATCTTCAAACCTAATAGTAAATCCTGTTTTTTATATTTCAAGTAACTTTTCAGATAATGTTTACTAACGTTTGGTGTGGGGTTTTGTTGCGTATAATTAACAGTGAATTTCACAAGCACAAAACAAACTAGAAAATCCGACAGAATTATCCAAGTAGGCGATTAGCTGTAATAAATTTCACATCGTATTACACTAAATACCTCCTGTGTAGCTTAGGTTGTGTAACATTAACTTCTCTGTTACACCAAACACATTTCCATTGACAGTTTAGAAATGAATTATTTTTTTTTATTCTCCGAATGGGTGGATAGCCTTAACTATCGTTCTGTTATTTAACAACGCTAGCACGTAAAACAATCTATTTATATCGCTCATTTTGGATTGTAATTGGTTTTACACCTAAATAACACTAGATTTGAGCACGCAAAATATACGTTTAATCCACCCAAGGGTCAAGCATTCCTGTAATCCGTAGATTGAAATGGATTAAAAGGCTTGAGCTGTGTACGGGAAACCTAATTTATACGGAGCAAAGACGAAGTGCACCGTTCTTAGTAAGTTTACGCCACCTAGTGAACCAATTGACACTGTACATTCTTTAAAAAAAATAGAGACCAATTCCTTGGCATTTTTATCCTATGGCATTCGATTATAAACAATTTGATTTACCGATAACGGAAGTCATATCAGAAATACAAGAACAGTTAACAAACAATAATACACTTATTCTAAATGCACCTCCGGGGGCTGGAAAAAGTACTTTATTACCATTGGCTTTATTTGAAGAGACGTGGTTAAAAGGTCAAAAAATAATATTGTTAGAACCTAGACGATTGGCAGCAAAAACAATTGCACATCGCTTGGCTTCTTTGTTAGGAGAAGACGTTGGAAAGACCGTCGGGTATCGCATTCGATTTGAATCAAGAGTGAGTGCAGCTACACGCATTGAAATTCTTACAGAAGGTATTTTAACTCGCATGTTACAATCCGATAACGAATTGGAAGGCATAGGAATGGTTATTTTTGATGAATATCACGAAAGAAGTATTCATACCGATGTTGCCTTGGCATTGTCTAGAGAGACCCAAGGTATTTTACGACCCGATTTAAGAATCCTAATTATGTCGGCAACCTTAAATATGCCAGAACTCGTTGATTTATTAGCCGCACCAGTAGTGCAAAGTCAAGGACGACAGTATCCGATAGACATCATTTATACGGCATTGAACGACGAACGTATGATGGCAGAAATAACCGCTCAAACCGTACTCCTCGCTTTAAAAGAACAACAAGGAGATATCCTCGTATTTTTACCAGGACAAAGAGAGATTATTAAATGTGCTGAAATTGTACGAACACAAACCACTACTATTGAAGTTCATGAATTGTATGGGAAATTACCGCAATCAAAACAACAAGCCGCCATACGCCCAAACAAAACAGGAAAAAGGAAAGTTGTAATCGCAACTGCCATTGCAGAAACAAGTTTAACCATTGAAGGCGTAACCGTTGTTGTAGATTCTGGCTTCGGAAGAACATCACAATTTGATGCTAAAACAGGACTTTCAGGTTTACGAACCATTCATATAGCCAAAGATTCTGCAGATCAACGCGCTGGTAGAGCAGGCCGTTTAGGCCCCGGAACTTGTTATAGAATGTGGACAAAAGGACAACATTCCCAATTAAAAGCACACCGAGTTCCTGAAATTATGGAAGCAGATTTAGCACCACTGGCATTAGATTTAGCAAAATGGGGCATTCATGATGTCAATGATCTCACCTGGTTATCGCCACCGCCAACGTTTGCCATGCATCAAGCAACCGACTTATTAGAAAACTTAAATGCCCTAGAAAACGGGAAGATTACAGCACACGGTACCCGTATGCAAAAATTGCCTTGTCACCCCAGAATTGCCCATTTATTATTAATTGCACAGCAAGAAGGCATGAGTGCTTTGGCAACCGATATTGCAGCTATATTAGAAGAAAGAGACCCCTTGCCTAAAGAAGCAGGCGTTGATATTAATTTAAGAATAGAAGCCTTACGAAGATATAGATCACTTCATAATAAAGGGGGTCGTTTTTCTCGCATAGAAAAAATAGCCAGTCAGTATCGAAAAATGATCGGCATAAAAACATCAAACGAAGCGGTAGATGAATTTGAAACTGGATTGCTTTTGGTACACGCATATCCAGAACGCATTGCCTTTGCCAGACCCGGGAATAATGCACAATTTCAATTGGCAAATGGAAAATATGCCATGATGTCTCATACAGATGATTTATCATCAGAATCCTGGTTGGCAATAGCCCACATGAATGCAACGGAAGGGACAGGACGTATTTTTTTAGCATCTGTATTAGACCCCACGGATTTAAAGCCATTTCTAAAAGAGGTTGACACCAATACTTGGAATACAAAAAGAGGCGGCGTAGTGGCTACAAGAGACACCCGAATTGGAAGTATTGTTTTAAAATCCATCCCTTTACCAAATCCTTCTCAGGACAAAATATCCATGGCTATTAGTAAAGCTTTGATAAAAGAAGGAGAGCATTTATTGAATTTTGATTCCAAGGTACAGCAGTGGCAATATAGAATTCATACCCTCAGAAAGCTGCATCCTACATCAAATTGGCCAAACGTGAGCACCCCCCACTTATTACAAACAAATGCAGAATGGCTGTTGCCTTATTTATCGGGAATTAAAAAACCAGAGGCTTTAAAGAAAATCAATTTAGTGGAAGTTTTAAAGCATAGTTTGGATTATGAGCAGCAAAAAGAACTCAAGAAATTAGCACCCGAACACCTAGAAGTCCCCAGTGGTTCCAGCATACGATTAGAATATCAAAAGAATGGCTCCGCACCTGTATTACCAGTTCGAATTCAAGAAGTTTTTGGATTATCGGATACGCCAACTATTAACAATGGACAGACGGCAGTTTTAATGCATTTGCTTTCGCCAGGTTATAAGCCAGCACAAATTACAAGTGATTTACGTAGTTTTTGGTCTTCCACATACTTTGAGGTTCGAAAGGAATTAAGAGTCCGCTATAAAAGACATGCATGGCCAGAAGACCCTTCAAACGAACCCGCAATTAGAGGTACAAAAAGACAAAATAACAGATAGCTTTTAATGGAAGATTGTTCCATTTAACCGAATACTGTTTTTTTGAGTCATTCAAAATAAAACTGTTTTCACATACTATCCGGATAGCTGTAAAACTCAGAAGAAGCGGGCTGTTTTGGGCGTTCCCCAAGGGTCGGGCTATCCACTATATCTTTTTTTAAAAGAAAAAAAGGATGCCGCTGCTATCCCTAACGCAAATCAGGAATTAAATAGGAGGCTTTAGATATTAGTATTGAGATATTAGAAATAAGATAAAACCCAAGACGTAGCACTCAAACATATGAATGTTCCAAATTTAAATAGGCTGATTATTTGGAAATCTAAGTCTTTGGAGATGGATGGTTAATCGTTGCGAGCAATAGCAATAAGCGTAAGCGTACGGAGAACTACATCTTGTAAGAAGTTAAAAATAATCTAATTTTTGCATCTAAACAAAAACGAAAATATAAATGTTAGGATTAGGTACAGAACACACGTATTATTATCACTTATCTGCAGTTGATATGCGAAAAGGATTTAATGGATTAAGTGGATTAGTTAGTGAGCACATGGAACAAGAGCGAGATAGAAATAGTGTTTATGCATTTATCAATAAGCAAAAAAATAAACTAAAACTTCTTCATTGGCGACCTGGAGGATTTGTACTGTATTATAAACGATTGGAACGAGGTATTTTTGAGCTTCCAAAATACGACATTGAAGATGGATTAGTAGTTTTGAGTTATACCCAAATGGTTATGGTTTTAGACGGAATTAGTATTATAAATACTCAGAAAAACGAACGTTATTTAGAGGCTAAATAATTCAATAAAACTGTAGGTTTTACCTGCTATTTAGTCTTGTTTTTTGTATATTTATAGTGTGGAAAACAATACAATAGACATACAAAAAGAGCTGGTAATTTTAAAGATTGAACTTGAAAAAACAGCTCAAGAACTAGCTGAAATTAAGCAGCAATACGAGCAGCTTAAAAGAATGGTTTTCGGGTCTAAAAGCGAACGTTTTATCCCTGTTGACACAAATCAATTGTCGCTTTTCGGAAAAATAATAGCTGAGAAAGAAGAGGCATACAAAAAACATATTGTAATCTACGAAAGAAAACAAAAGAAGAAAGGAAAGAAAAAACCTGTTCGCTCTTCTATACCTGCGCATTTTCCGCGAGTAGAAGAGATTATAGAGCCTAAGCACATAGAAGAAGGAGCTGTAAAAATAGGAGAAGAAGTTACAGAACTTTTAGAAATAACGCCTCTTTCCGTTTTTGTAAGACGAATTGTAAGACCTAAATATGCACTTCCGGAAGAAAAAGGCGTTGTTATAGCAGAATTACCAAGCTTACCGATACCTAAAGGAAATGCATCAGCAAGTTTATTGGCCTTTATACTTATTTCAAAATTTGTAGACCATTTACCACTTTACAGATTAATTCAAATTTTTAAACGACAAGATTTAAAAGTAAGTAAATCAACAATTGGAGGATGGGTATCTAAAAGTTCGGAGCTTATCGCTCCTTTATACGATACATTTAAGGCTCAGTTTTTAGAAAATGCCAATTATATTCAAGCAGACGAATCTCCTATAAAGGTTTTAGATAAAGACAAGAAAAAATCAACACACAGAGGGTATATGTGGGTGTATCGAAATCCTGTTAAAAATTTAGTTCTTTTTGAATACAATAAAGGGAGAGGAAAAGTTGTTCCAGAAGAGTTTTTTAAAGATTTCAATGGGACACTACAGTCCGATGGGTATGCTGCATACCAAAACTTAACAACAAAAGGAGAAATTACTCTTTTAGGTTGCATGGCTCATGCTAGGCGGTATTTTGAGAAGGCGCTGGATAATGATCCTAAAAGAGCGGATGTTGTTTTGTTGGAAATTCAAAAGCTATACAAGATAGAACGTAAAATAAAAGAACAAGAATTAACTATTGAGCAAACTAAAGCATATAGAGAAAAACATGCATCACCTGTTTTAGACGGAATAGAAATTTATCTTACAAAAGAGCGAAAAAACGTACTGCCTAAAAGTGCCATAGGAAAAGCAATTGCTTATACTCTTAAAATATGGCAAAACCTAAAACTATACATCGATGATGGCAGGTTTGAAATAGACAACAATAATATAGAAAATGCCATAAGACCTTTAGCTATTGGCAGAAAAAATTATCTCTTTGCTGGCAGTCATGAGTCCGCACAAAACATAGCTCTATTTTATAGCTTTTTTGCTACTTGCAAAAAGAATAACGTAAACCCACATACGTGGCTATGTGATGTCCTTAATAGATTACCAGAACATAAGGCTAATAAACTTTCGGAGTTACTGCCTCAAAATTGGAAGCCTGTTGATAAATAATCAAGGGTGTACTTTACCGTACGCTTACCAATAAGCACAAAAAAAACAGTAAAAACATATCCCCACAAAAGAGCGTGAGAGCAAATGAACTAAAATTAGGTGATATCTATTAAGTGCTTTGTCGATAGCCTCTTCATTAAATCACGCAATCCCCATAGTCGTTTTTTTTGAGCTGGTATTGTTGATAGGATGTTTATGTTGGGCGCTACGTAACGTAGGAATACTTAGTTATTGGTGGTAGTTTTTATATCACGTAATCTAAATTATATTCATCAGGATATATAATCGTTAAATCACGACGGTTAAGCCCGTTCTTTTCAAAAATACAAATTTGAATAGCTGGTTTATAATCTAGAAATTGAGGTCTTAATAATTCAAATATTAATCTGAATCGATATTTTTGGTACTCTTCTTTATATTCTGAAATAGATTTTATACCGTATACTCTAATTGCCTCGTAATCAAATCCTATTTTTGTTTTAATAAACTCTAATATCCTAGCTACTGTTGTTTCGGGTGTAATTGTAATTATATTTTGGCCTTTTAAGAATGCAATACTATTACTGAAATCATTCATATGGTCTGTATCTCCAACTAAATCAAAACAGTTACTTGTGTCAAAGTCGCAAATAGTTTGGCATATAATATACTTTTTTTTATGTCTAACTTCTCCCCACCAATGTGCATTTTCAACAAATGTATCCCAAAAATAAAAACCTTCACCAAGCCAGGTGTTACCCCAATTACAAGGGAAAGGTGCATTCTTTAAAACATATTCAGGATTACCTTTGTCTTTAAGAGTTTGATATAAGATTTTTGATTTCAAATCTTCTTAATTTTGAGTAGTGTTTTCCTTTAAAGGAATTTCTAAAGAAGATAAATTAAGTGTAGGTAATACAATTGGTGGAATGTTTGCTTGTAATGTAACAGTGCCAATAAATGCTCTTATGTAAGGGAAAATTATTGCAATACTATTTCTGTAAAAGTAAGTTGGGATATCAGAAAAACTAGTGTTTTCTTCGAATTTGAAAGTTGAATGACATTCTATTTCAACAAAATTTTCTTCTGATTTACCACTTTTAGAAGAGAATATAATAATTAACTTAAATTCAGATTTTTTGTGATTAAATATTCCTTTTGGATTAAATGAGATATCTATATCGTTTGATGTTTTTTTTGAAAAATCTATATTAATCTTTTCAAATATATAATTGTCTAAATAGAATGCGGCTTTATTCACTTTGATGTTTTATTTGTTATGCTAATTTAAATAAAAAATCCGAAGCGAACTTCGGATTTGTGATAATATTATTAAGAGAATTGAATTCCCAGAATTCATTGTTATTTTCTATCTTATGATGATAAATAGTTTGTTCTATAAATTCATCAATTTTCGAACCTATACTATTGTATTTTTCAGATTCAGCCCAATCGCTTATAATTTGTTCTTTCGAATTACTCTGAAAATACAATTTCAAATTTTCTAAAATTGTATTCATAATTTTTAGTTTTTATATTTTATTACAAATATTGTGCAAAAGTATCTTAAATTTATTTATAATAAAAATATTATTGATATATAATTCTTTTATTAAAGATAGTGATAATTTAAAGAATATCAAAAGATGTTGCTGTTTTTTTTAATTACCACCAACACCTCTATATCCACAATAACGAGCAAAACTTGACGTTATTTCCGTAATAGCTACAATAGCGGTTGTAATTATATTTATTTTTAAATCCGCTATATACGGGTTCTCCAAGGCATTAATTTCCAGCGGAAAAACACTAAAATTATGGATTAATGATTAATGTTTTCGGTTTGTGAACGGGCGAAATACGGCATTAAATAAACTGAAAAAACACTCTTTCAAAAAAGAGAGAAATAACATGAAAACATTCTGAAATATGGCGAGTAAAGGACTTAAAACAAGTGTTTCATATAAAAAAAAAGGATGTAATTACTCCCCAAATGAGTGTTCCTAAAACATTGAAATTACACAGGAGGGTGTTTTAGGAGCTGTTGGTTGTAATTCCCCAGCGTTCAGTGCAACAAGACGATAAAATCAGTGGGCCCCCCCGGACCCACGTAATTTTAATCGCTAGGTGTTTTGTGCTTAGTTTTTATCATTTTCATCATCAATATTAAACTTTCCGAAATATTTAAAATATTTATTATTATAAAGTTCTCTATCAATTTTTAAACTCTGAAGTCTTTCCTCTAGACTTTTTAAATCTATTGATAGATGTATATATTCTTCTTGATTGTTATCTTTATCAAAAGGTTCTTCTTTAATAATATTTTGACGATGTATTAATCTATTAATCTGTTCTTTAACTAACTGAATTTTATGCTCTAAATATTGTGCTTTATCTCTTGATTTATATCTCTCTTTCTTCTTGAAGAATCTAAGTAATTCTTCCTTTTTTAATTCTTCTAATTCCTGAATTTCTGCTCTTTTTATTTCTTTTATTTCTTCAAGAGCTTTTTTATTGCCTTGTTCTTTTAAATGTTCTAGACCATATGATAAAAATCTTTCAGATGAATACATATGAAAATTAACATTTGCTTCTAATTTTATTTCCTCAATAAGCTCTTGTCTTGGTCCCATATTTCGACCATCTTTGATTTTCCACCACCAATCAATTTTTCTTTCATCTGTGATTAGAATAATTGGTTTTTTGTCTTTTTTTGCTTTGTCAATAATTTGTTTCCATAATACTAAATCTCCAAATTTTCTATTACCTTGTTTTGTTTTTTCATCTTCAAAGCCAGGTGGAATCTTTTTTTCAAATCTAGTTTTTCCTTCTAAATATATTTCCTGTAATTGCTCTTCAGTATATTCTTCTGAAATTTTATTCTTGAAAATTAAAGTTAAATCTTCGAAAATTGAATCTTTTTGTAAAAAATCGCAATATTTTTTGATACTACTTTCAACTTCATTATTGACATCTTTAAAAACTTTTTTTAAGGAACTATGTAATTTGTCAGATAAAAAAGGAGGTTTGCTTGTTGATTGTAAGTCGCTTTCAATTTGACCAATTTTAGATATAAATTCTTTATATGCTTTTTCTTGGTCAGCAATTACTTCGTAGCGATTTCTATTATATTCTAAAGCAGATTGATGTGGTAACCAAATCTGTTTATTAAATTTTGTTATAAGTTCTAATAACGCTTTTCTTGTGTCATTTGAATATCTATAAAGATTTAAAAGGACATTTGCATCAAAACAAATAATTCCATTATTCCAAAGATCTTTAATTACTTTTCTTATAAAATCCAGAAAAAATTTCTTTCATAAAGTTTTAGTTTTTCAAATTAAGCACAACACCTCTATATCCACAATAACCAGCCAAAACTTGACGTTATTTCCGTAATAGCTACAATAGCGGTGTAATACTATTTATTTTTAAATCCGCTATATACGGTATACAGCGCCCTTCAAATATACAAAAAACATCCTTTTTGCACACTAACCTTTTAATTGTTTTTTAGAAACGTTTTCAACTTTAACCGCTGTTTTTTTAGAATCTCAACAAGAATACTTGTTCTTATCCTAAACGTGCTGTTTTAATATTAGATAGTATCGTTGTTTTTACGGGGAATATTTAGGCGTATTTATTAGTTTTCAAGTGTTTACTCCTTTGTTTAGATTGTTTTTTGACGTTTTTAGCGGTGTACAGGGAAGGAATTGGAAAGATTTTGTGAATTTCTTTGAAGTTTGCGAACTGGAATAGCACCTCCCTAAATAAAGGGAAGAGACATTTTTTTGTACTAAGAAAAAGCAATAGCAAACCACCTTAAAACATGAAAAACAAAAGACTTAAAACAAGCATATAAATTAAAAAAAAGAGGTAGTCAAACCAAAAAGGACTGTCTTCAAATTATTGAAAATACACAAGGAGCTGTTTTAACTAATAAGCAAACAAAAAAAACCGTAGTCACGTAATGGGAAACACATGCCAAAATACTGCTAACCAATACTTATCCATATCTAAAAACAGTAAAAATATATCCCCACAAAAGAGCGTGAGAACAAATGACCTAAAAATAGGTGATATCTATTAAGGTCTTTGTCGATAGCCTCTTAATAAAATCACGCAATCCCCATAGTATCATCTTTTGAGCCAGCATCCTCAACAGGATGTTCATGCTGGGCGCTACACACCGCATGAACACTTAGTTATTGTGCATAGTTTTTTATTCATTTAACATTATCTGTCCAATAGCACCGACTATAAAAAATGTAATACAACTTATTACAAATAGAATGAATTGGGCGATATACATACCAAATGACAAAGTCTCACTTAATAAATTAATAACTAAAATAATTGAGGAAGGAATCAATCCGAAAATTATTATCAATGATATTATTAATGCAACAAGTTGCCATCTAGTTTTTTTATTTGAATTTGAGATTCCAGATGAAAACTTCACTACTGATTGTCCAAATAATATTAAGGATATAATTGACCATTCAGTATTATAAAAGATTGCACTTAGGTTGTTTTCATAGCTTCTAACAATTAATAATATTATAATTGGGAGCAATGTAAATAAGAATTCAGAGGTTAAAATATATTTTATTGTTTTATCTAATTTCATTCTTAATTATTATGAATTACGTTAATAACTTCAATTATTTCTAATTTGTCAGAAATTAAGTACCCGTTTCTATTGTATTTTGAAGTTTGTCTAACACGTACATTAAGTGAATCTCCAGGAACAACAGGAACTTGACCTGAATGAAATTTCTCCAACCACTCTTGGTGCAATATTTTAACAGTTACTGATTTAGTTCCGTGTTTAAAATTCCAAGCAGACTCACCTAAAAAGTCAGGTTTTTTGATTAGATAAATCATTTCAGATTCATTTACTATTTCCTTTTCGGTTAAAGCTTCTTCAACAGCTTCAATGTCTATTTTGGGAGTTCCCGAGCTTATTTCTTTAACTTCTTTGTTATTACTCTTTAACTCAAAAGACTCATTACCGTTGAGTTTGTCGGTAGAATCATTAATTGAATTTATTGATTTCGCAAGTTTCAATAAATCTGGTTCTGCATAATTAAAAGTTTCTGTTAATTCTTTTTCATTTGCAATTTCTGAGATAGTAGTTTTTAAGTTCTCTAAATCTTCAACACTTGATTTTTTATCAGCTATGAATTTTAACGTTTCAGCCCTAGATTCTTCAATATATTCTTCAATTTTTTCGATTTCAGGAGCATTGTCAATTTGTCCATCTTGACTAATAACAATTGCACTATAAAGCTTTCCAATAATAGAACCTTTTTCAATGTCATCTAATATGATTTTAGATTTCACTGAAGTATTGACACTTTCCGCAATTAAGTAATCTAAGTCATTGATTCCTTCAATCATCTCAGCAAAAGACCTAAATAACCTACTAGGATTTTCAGTATCTCTTTCGAAATCAAGTTTTATCTCAAATTTACTGTTAAATTCTTTTTTCATTTTCCACTATTGTTCTTTCTCAGGAAGCGTTTTTAAATTATGCACAACGACCCGGCTAAGAAATCGTAGGGGAGTTTGAAACTCTGCCCTTTCAATTTACCACTTAGCCAAGCCAAATATTTTTATAATTAATTTTTCTTTTTTCGTTATCAAAATTTTGGTTTGGCGGTTTTTAATCGAAGCTCTGAACTTCCAATTTATCAACAAAACCCCTATGTTTTTTTAGTCATTGTTAGGGCTTCGTGTTTTTATTTATTGGTATAATATCTTCAATTTTGTCTTTTGAACCACCCTCTTTAAACATATCAGTTTCCTTAATCTCAATAATTTTACAATCTTTGGAGAACCAAATATATCCAAAAAAGTCTACATCAAATTCAATATTATTATCTAATTCTTCAATGTTTTTACCCCCTTTGATATACTCATCTTTAAGCTCTGTATTTGAATTTAGGTCAGATATTTTACTGTAAATATGAAGGTTTGGATTAATGTTTTCCATTTCACCCCAACGCTCTTGTGTCTTTTTTGGTAAACCGTCTATTTCTGACCAATCCCGATGTTTTACCATTGGCTTTCCAGTTTTTTCAATCAAAAACAGCGTATTATGCACCATGGAGTGCCCAGATGTGTAGCTATAGATTGGAATAGAATTAAATCGATAATCTTCATTTCCAATTGGTTCGGTTATATTAGCATCCTTGAAATCTTTATGATACTTTATATTAATTCCAAAGCTAATTAATAAATAATCATCAGAGGAAGGATTTAATTGGCTTACGGCATCAAATATTTGTCCACTAGGCACTTCATATTTTTTGAATTTAGGTAATAAGGAAAGCTTAGTTGCGAAATGGGTATAATACTCACTTTTAATAGCTTGACCTGTAATTGAATCAGCATTTAAATGATGAACACTAGTATTATCAATAAATGCTTCTCTACTTAATAAAAAACGAGTTCCTCTAATAACTTGCATGTATTCACTAATGGAGTCTCTATTACTTTTTTTAATATCAATCTCTGAACTAACCCTGTTTATATCATCATATGCTTTTCTAATAGAAGAAACTGTATTTGATTTTAAAGCCTCTATTTTTTCTTCTGAAAGTTCAGTAGTTTCTAATGTTTCTTGAAACCCATCTTTTATTTTAGCGGCTAATTTTTCAATATAAACTAACGGAGGTTCGACATTAATATTTTTGCAAAATTGTTTGGTAATTATATTTAAACCAAGTTTTTCTAATAAATCAGAATTTGAAAGATGTTTTTCAATTATTTTACTAAATACTTTCAAGTTATCCTGCCATTCTTTTTTTTCACTCTGCTTTTTAGGTATTTGTGGAAGACCATGTAATGGATGGTTACCATAATAACCAAAAGTTATATAGAGTCTAAGAAATAATAATCCAAGATATTCGCATATTACAAATTTCACATCTCTTTTATTATTCATATTATCAAATCCCAAGTCTTTAAACCAAAAGCGTATAACTATGGAAGTGCTATGGAATCCTATTCCTAAATACGTGAAAAATAACTCAAATATACTTTGGGGATTTTGAGGTACTAATACAAAGTGAGGTGGTTGTGATTGTGTGTAAAGCCAAGCTTCTTTTAATGTTAAATATTGTTCTTTATGCATAAGGTAAGCACCAAGAGCAGTTTGTAATTGAATAAAGTACTCTCTATTTTGTGAAAACTTTTTTCGTTTTTCAATACTAACTTTTGTCTCTTTAAAGTTGTCATCATGCTCAGGATACGGAACCTTTAAATGGAAATCACAATATTGGTGTGAATTTCCCCAAAATTCTAAAACCTTTTCAGTTCTTCCCGATTCAATAACTGCTACAAGGTTTCTCCAAATAGCATTATAAGATTCTTGATGTAAAAATTGAGGTGCATGCTTCCCATAGTTCTCTGTAAAAAACACCGAGCCTATAAATGATTCAAATCTTTGGTAATAAAACTCCTCATTGGCTTTTAGGTAGGTAATTACGATATCAAATGTTCCATTATATATTTCAGGAGGGTATTGAACATATTCTTCGTTTTTTTGGTCTACAAATCTTAAGAAACCAAAAACACGATAGATATATAAATCACGAATATTATTTTCTAGTTTACGGTCTTTATTATTAATTGAATAGATAAAAAGGTCAATAATAGGGTGCCAGTAGTCAAGTATTTTTTCTTTTATTCCCCTCGAATTTTTTAGTTTTTCTCTTTCTTTAGTGTATTTGTCAAAGGTAAATCTGTTAGAATATAATTCGAACAAGTCTTGACCATTTTGATATTTTAATAATAGATTTAGATAGGGAAAAAATAGAATTAGTAGTGTTATTACAGAGATAAAAGCAACGATAAATACTCCTATTGACATTACAAAACAAAGAACAGTTAACCCTACAGATATTCTCAAATTCCAAATAAATAGTTTATGAATTTTTTCTTTCTTAAACTGATAAATAATGTGAGTGGATTTATATTGCTCATTTAACTTACTTACAGTTTGGATTATTAAAGGATATGCAATACCTAGTATTGCAGGAACAAAGGCGAGAACAATTTTAAACATTGGATTGTCAATGTATAGCCTTATAATTAAATCTTTGAGGGGTTGAAAAACGGCAACTAAAAGACCATATGATATGGAATATATCTCTTTAATTATTTCAATAGTTTCCATATTCATTTAACTTGTTCAATGGTCAGTGCATGAGCCCTAACACTAGGGCTAATAGCAGTACGACCGAAGGGTAGTATTGATTTTAGCTAATGTTGGGTGTCAGTACTTCGATTTTGTTATTCATATTGCTCAAATCTATAAAAATCTTTTTCTAGGAAGCACTATAGTACTAGAAAAGAACCAAATAATAGGAGGATATTTCGTAACAGTATTTAATTCTATTTGATGTTTATTCGGAAATAAACGTAGTCTAATTAGATACAGAAAACAACCTTTTATACTGATTATCAACTAATTACTTGATTTTGTCAAAAAAATCAACTAACTTGACTAAGTTTTTAGAACATTCCAATGTTTACAAGAGCGATCTTGTACAGTGTAACTGTTAAAAACTTGGTTGAGACTTCAACTAACTATAATCCGTATAAAAACTCCAAATTTATCCGCAACAGCTCCTCAATTTTGTTACGAAATCCAATTTCTTTTCTTGTATTACACCCAACACCTCTATATCCACAATAACAAGCCAAAACTTGACGTTATTTCCGTAATAGCTACAATAGCGGTGTAATACTATTTATTTTTAAATCCGCTATATACGATATACAGCGTCCTTCAAATATACAAAAAACATTCTTTTCGCACACTAACCTTTTAATTGTTTTTTAGAAAAGTTTTCAACTATAACCGCTGTTTTTTAGAATCTCAACAAGAATACTTGTTCTTATCCTAAACGTGCTGTTTTAAAATTAGTTAGTATCGTTGTTTTTACAGGGAACATCTAGGCGTATTTAGTAGTTTTCAGGTGTTTACTCCTTTGTTTAGATTGTTTTTTGACGTTTTTAACGGTGTACAGGGAAGGAATTGGAAAGATTTTGTGAATTTCTTTGAAGTTTGCGAACTGGAATAGCACCTCCCTAAATAAAGGGAAGAGACATTTTTTTGCACTAAGAGAAAGCAATAGCAAACCACCTTAAAACATGAAAAACAAAAGGCTTAAAACAAGCATTTAAATTTAAAAAAAAGAGGTAGTCAAACCAAAAAGGACTGTCTTCAAATTATTAAAAATACACAAAGAGCTGTTTTAACTAATAAGCAAACAAAAATAAACGTAGTCACGTAAGGGGAAACGAATGCCAAAATACTGCTGACCAATACTTATCCATATCTAAAAACAGTAAAAACATATCCACACAAAAGAGCGTGAGAGCAAATAACCTAAAAACAAGTAGTATCTATTAAGGTCTTTGTCGATAGTCTCTTAATTAAATCTCGCAATCCCCATAGTATCATCTTTTGAGCCGGCATCCTCAACAGGATGTTTATGTTGGGTGCTACTCACCGCACGAACACTTAGTTATTGTGTAGCGTTATTTTAGTTTTTTGGGATTTTTCAAACTTTTCTTTTCATCACTTTTTAAACGTCTGTCAATTTTACTTATGTCTTCTTCTGGAGATAAATTTTCAGGTGTAATTCCACGTGAAATTAACGTGTTTCGTACAGATTTATTATTCGTAATATGTTCCCTTGAAATTTGACTTTCAGTTCTCATATTATTCTCTTTTGCATTGAAGATTGTAATTTCAGTAGCGAAATCTTTTGCTTTTAAAAGTATGGTAGGCATAAAATCAGCTAATGGCTTATTTTTAATTCCCCATCTATCTTTCATTTGTTGAGTTGTCTTCCCAAATAAAGCAGTATCTCCTTTACTCCTGATTAGGGCGAAATTCTTATTGCCTCCAGTTTGTTCAAATATTATTTGAGATAATTCTTTTTCAGTAGATTTTAATTTCTCTCTAGCTAAAACTCTTTCGTGCTCAAGCATTTTTTCCTCAATAAGTTCGGCTTTTCTAGTTTGAATAGCAAAATAACGTTGTGCAAATGCTATTGTATTTTTTCTAGGGTCTCCGTTTTGAGTTATTAAGTAACAAGCAAATCTTGTCAACATTATATCTTCAATCTCTCTTTCACTTCCTGAGCCTAGAGTAACCATTTTGTTGACATCAACAAAATGGTCATCTATTTGCTGTTCAGAAACTTCACAAGCAGTTTTAGCTTTGTTAATTACTAAGTTAAAGTTTCTCCATTCGTTATAGCCTAATAAATGTTGTAAGTCTCTTGCCATCCAAAATTCAACTCCATCAGATGTTTTATTGGAATGTGATTCAAAATTTTCGGTAAGGCTATGTATTATAGATGTTTTCATTCTTTAAAAATATGAATTTCAATTGTAATATCGTTGTTTTTCCTCATTTCTCCTAATGCTACACAACACTAGGGCTAATAGCAGTACGACCGAAGGGTAGTGTTGATTTTAGCCCTAGTGCTGGGTGTCAGTGCTTCAATTTTGTTATTCATATTGCTCAAATCTATAAAAATCTTTTTCTAGGAAGCACTATAGTACTAGAAAATAACCAAATAACAGAAGGATATTTCCATAGACAGCTACAATAGCGGTGTAATTATATTTAGTTTTAATTCCGCTATATACGGTATACAGCGTCCTTCAAATATACAAAAGACATCCTTTTTGCACACTACCCTTTTAATTATTTTTCAGAAAAGTTTTCAACTTTAATCGCTGTTTTTTAAAATCTCAACAAGAGTACTTGTTCTTATGATAAACATGCTGTTTAATATTAGAAAGTATCCTTGTTTCTACGGGGAGCATCTAGGCGTATTTAGTAATTTCAGGTGTTTGTTTATCTACTTACAGTCCCAAATGACCGATATAAATAGTTAGTTTACATTCTAGTGTTATTGAAAACAGAACGATAGCCACGCAAAGAAAAATGCATACCAAAACGCTACTAACCAACAATAATCAGTATCTAAAAACAGTAAAAACATATCCCAACAAAAGAGCGTAAGAACAAATGACCTAAAACAAGTAGTATCTATTAAGGTCTTTGTCGATAGCCTCTTCATTAAATCTCGCAATCCCCATAGTATCATCTTTTGAGCCGGCATCCTCAACAGGATGTTTATGTTGGGTGCTACGCACCACACGAACACTCTTAGTTATTGTGTGTTGGCTTTATTTGTTATTATTCTTGTTCAAACTCCACATTTACATCAAAATATTTAGGGTTATTATTTATTTCAAATAAGTTTCCGGAAATTTCAATTCCTTTGAAATCGGGTAAAATCCTAACATTTTCATTGTTTACTTTTTTTATTTTATATGGAAATAAATATCTTGATTTAAATCTAATCATATCAGCCATAGGATTATCTTTGGTCAAAGTTGTATCTTTATTTTTCTCAGATTCTGCCAAGCCTTTAGGACTTATTTTTACAGAAAACCTTTCTCTATTGAATGTCGTATTATAAAATTTATTAAAATCAGGAATACCATTATCTTTATCTTTTTTCATATTTTTTGTTTTGTTAGATAACAATTCTAATTCTTTAATATTCTGTCCTTTTAATTTTTCGCCAAATAATTTTAATTCTGAAACATCATCAAAAGTGTAAATGATTTTCATTTCAAATTTTAGGGTTACCTATTTAAATCTCACTAATATTTTGTTTTTCTGAAAGGATTTTTTACTTTTAGAAAAAGAAAGCTATGAAAATATTAAAAGAATTATCTCGTAAAGAATTTCACACTAAGTTTGGAGAAGAGAGTTTATGTTTATCTTTTTTATCATCTGTAAAATGGGAAGAAGGTTTTTCCTGTTTTAAATGTAAAAACACAAAGTTTTTAAAAGGAAAAAGAGCGTATAATAGACGTTGTACAAAATGCGGATATGATGAGTCTCCAACTGCGAACACTCTATTTCATAAAGTTAAATTTGGTATTGTAGAAGCCTTTGAAATGACTTATGATATAGTTACCAGTAAGAAAGGAGCGAATAGTATTTGGTTAGCAGAAAGGCACGGTGTTAAACAGATGACAGCTTGGTTGTTTAGAAGAAAAGTACAAGAAGCAATGAAAAGTAGTGAGAAATATCCTTTAGAAAAAGAAGTTCATGTAGACGAGTTTGAAATAGGTACACCAAAAAAAGGAGAGCAAGGACGTAGTAAATCAGCTACTAAAATTAGAGTTGTAATTGCCATTGAAAATAGAAATGGTAAACCAGGCAGAGCATACGCAAAGGTGATAGAAGATTATAGTTGCAAATCATTAAAACCAATATTTGAGAAACATATAAAGTTTGATGCCAATATAGTTACAGATGGCTGGTCAGGATATAAACCTTTAAAAAAGAACTTCCCAAATTTAACACAAATATTATCTAATAATGGTGAGAATTTTAAGATGCTACATTTTCAGATAAGAAACTTTAAAAATTGGTTAAGAGGCGTTCATTCGTATTGTGAGAAAGAGTATATAAATCAATACATTCAAGAGTATTTCTATCGATTTAATCGACTCAATTTTAGAGAAAACATCTTAGAAAACCTACTAAAAAGAATGTGTAAAGAAAAACCAATAACCTATAAATCAATCAAATATATTGCGACTTAAGAGGGTAACCCTATCAAATTTTTTAGATATTGAATCTGCTTTAATGTACAAACTGAAATTCTCTAATTGTTTTATTTTATCTTGTTTTTCCTTACTTAACTTAGATATGCTGTCTTTTTTTGCATTTAAAAATTCTGAAAAAATAATTAAAGTATCTAACTGCTTATTATTTTTTCCTTCTTTAGTGTTCTTTCCCATTTTCATCATTTCAGATAGGTCAAACCCTAAACTATACCTTCCACTTCCATTAGTTTCAAATTTTGTTTCTTGAACAATTTCACAACTTGTTAGAATGAACAATGAAATGATAAATACTATGTTAATTTTCTTCATTTATTTCGGTTTTACGCTTGTTTTTAGCTTACACACAACGATTTGTATAAGAACAATAAGGGATTAAAATGTACTCTATTTTCCGTTTATTACTTAGTGAAATTTACAATTTTTCTTTTAAAAACAGATACGAAAAATTGTAAATTTTGCGGACTTTGTAAAATGTACTAAACTTTGATTTAAGCACCAAACCCCATATTATTTTTACACGTTGTTGAACTAAACCTAAAGGTAGATTTTACACCCGCTGCGCAAAGTCTCCCGACTTTGAGCCTTGTTTTCCCTAATATATTTTTATCGTAAAAAAAATTAAAATAGCTCAACAAACAGCCGATGTAGTAGCAGTCATAAAATGTATCTTATGTGCAACGAATAACTAATTAAGAGGTCATTTTACTATGAATGAAAACATGAAATATTACTCTAGGAATATAGGAATCAAAATAATAGGTATCGTTTATCTATTTAACCGTTTAAATACTATTGTTTTGAGGTATTCAAAAATTCAACTATTATAACTTTACTAGCCGGCTATTTTGGGTACTCCAAGGGTCGGGATATACGCTCATCTCTTCTGTATTTTTAGATTGGAGTCTCTCCGTTACACCAATCTAAAAAAAACTAAAGGGTAACCGCAGCTATCCCTAACGTAAATGAGTATTGAGATGTTACATGTAAGAATGAAGAAATAAGAGAGGATGTAAAATACATGAATGTCCTAATTTAAATAGCCATACAAATGTTTATAAAACGCATGCCAAAAGCGCTGCTGACCAATACTTATCCGTATCTAAAAACAGTAAAAATATATCCCCACAAAAGAGCGTGAGAGCAAATAATTTAAAACAAGTGATATCTATTAAGGTCTTTGTCAATAGCCTCTTAATAAACCTCGCAATCCCCATAGTATCATCTTTTGAGCCGGCATCCTCAACAGGATGTTTATGCTGGGCGCTACGCACGGCACGAATACATAGTTATTGTACATAATACTTTCTTTATTCAGAATCCAAATCCGAACGGTTTTTTCCATTTCGTTATGGTTTTTAATTCTGTTGGTATTTCCCAAATATCCAATTCCATTTTCCAATCAGTTTTATATCCTTCTGCTTTGGGGTCAAATTTTAGTTTCTCATTCTTAAATCCGTTATCCTTGAATATATTCACAATGTGTTGTAATAGATTCCAAACGGGTTTTTCGTATTCTTCTATTGTTTGCGCTGTAAATTGGAAATAAAAGCCAGATTCCGCTCTCCAAAATATTAGAGAAGCAGTTCCTTTGTCACATTTCGGACGGTCAATAACCCAATACAATTGGTCCATCGTCTCAGTTGTAATTATCAGCTAAGAAGTATTGCTCCGCTGAATTCAGAGTTTTAAATTTCTCAAAATTAGGAATTATTTATTCGACATTCTTTTCGTCCTCATTGAATGCAAATTCGATGAAATTTCTCTTAATAAGGAATATTTTATGTGGTCGGATTATCATTTTTTTCGCATTATGTACAACGCTTAGCTAAGCGCAGTACAAGTATAAAAGTACAAACTTTCAAGCTTGCAATTAGCCAAAGCTTTTTATTTTGTTTTATCTTCTTTTTCTAAGACCAAATCAAAAAATGTACCTCCCGTGAGACTTCGTGTTGGCGGTCTTCGTTAAATGTACTGAACTTTTGGATAATCACAAAACCCGCATTGATGTTAGGTGTATTGTACTTTCGCACTTTTATTTATTCTACCGTTAATTTTATTGTTAAACCCAATGCACTTGCTAAAAGAGCAAAATTTGACATTCGCATATCCTCTCCGTTTTCAATTCGTGAAATGTATGGTCTTTTCTTTCCAACTTTTTTTGCCAGATTTTCCTGACTCAAGTGTAATTCTTTTCGACGGTTTTTTAGGATTTCTCCGAAGTAATATGAAAATGCTTCTTCTTTAAATTTTTGACGTTCAGAAGATCCTTCCTTTCCGTAACGTTGTGCGATGAGCTCTTTTGCGTTTATTGATTTTCCCATGATTATTTTTCCTTTA
This sequence comes from Flavobacteriaceae bacterium, assembly GCA_965224465.1. Classification (GTDB taxonomy): domain Bacteria; phylum Bacteroidota; class Bacteroidia; order Flavobacteriales; family Flavobacteriaceae. The sequence goes on from OZ245049.1 coordinate 1,195,869, forward strand.
AATACTCAATTAATAATGATTCTGCTTTTTTGATAGCCTTTTTATAATCTTTGGTAGATTTTTTTTGGAAACCATATAAGCACACAGCTTTTGTGGATTCGGTAAAATTTAAGTGGTCAATAGCAAAAATTATGATTCGATATTCATTTCCCGATTTGATTCGTAATTCATAGAATTGAGTGGACTTTAGTTTTTTCAAGAAGTTTGAGTTAATTATTTTAACGTCTCCAATAATTTCTAATAGCTGAAAAAACTTCAAGGTAAATTTCTCATTTTGTTTATCCACAAATTCAAGACATTCCTCGGTGATATTTATATCTCTCACCCTGCAAATGTAACGAATAAGTTACATAATTTAAATAATTATCATTAGAGTTTGTTTTTTTGCATGAAGTACAACATCCGCTGCGCAAAGTCTCCCGACTTTGAGCCTTGTTTTTCCTAATATATTTTTATCGTAAAAAAAATTAAAATAGCTCAACAAACAGCCGCTGTAGTAGCAGTCTTAAAATGTATCTTATGTGCAACGAATAACTAATTAAGAGGTCATTTTACTATGAATGAAAACATGAAATATTACTCTAGGAATATAGGAATCAAAATAATAGGTATCGTTTATCTATTTAACCGTTTAAATACTATTGTTTTGAGGTATTCAAAAATTCAACTATTATAACTTTACTAGCCGGCTATTTTGGGTACTCCAAGGGTCGGGATATACGCTCATCGCTTCTGTATTTTTAGATTGGAGTCTCTCCGTTACACCAATCTAAAAAAACTAAAGGGTAACCGAAGCTATCCCTAACGCAAATAAGTATTGAGATGTTACATGTAAGAATGAAGAAATAAGAGAGGATGTAAAATACATGAATGTCCTAATTTAAATAGCCATACAAATGTTTAGAAAACGCATGCCAAAAGCGCTGCTGACCAATACTTATCCGTATCTAAAAACAGTAAAAATATATCTCCACAAAAGAGCGTGAGAGCAAATGACCTAAAAACAGGTGGCACCTATTAAGGTCTTTATCAATAGCCTCTTAATAAACCTCGCAATCCCCATAGTATCATCTTTTGAGCCGGCATCCTCAACAGGATGTTTATGTTGGGCATACTCAGCACACGAACACTCTTAGTTATTATACATAGTTTTATTTTGATATAAGTCTTAGTTCTAAACTTAATTTTGTATTAACACTTAGATTATTTTTCATTCCAGATATCAAATTATTATTGAAATATAGAATACTACTTACAATACTTTTCTCGATTTCAGAATATTCAATTTTTTTAATACTCTCAGGTTTCTTCTTTACCCCATATCTAACTTTAGCAAATCTTATTCCCTTAGGATTAGGTTTATTATGTCTAGATTTTATTTTAAAATTGCAAATTTTTCCTGTTTTATTTATAACAAAAGTAATAAAAAAGCTTACATCATTATCTAATTTAGAGTAATCGATATAGTACATCATAGTTTTATTAAAAGAAGTGTATAAACAGTCAATTAGACAATTATCATCAAATTGAATACCTTCAAATTTCGGAGGTATATCTAATTCCTCAATTAAATAAACTTTCTTATAATTTTTCTCCTTTCTATTCAAAACCTCAGAAACATGAGAATTGTCAGCAGGGATTTCTTTTAAGATTATTTTGGATCCAGTATAATTTTCTACTTTTTCGATTTGCAGAATAATATTATTAAAAAAAAGGAAAACTTTATCATTTTTTGTCAAATAAAAATAGGCGTGATTACCAATTGTAATCTCGTTAAAACGATTTACACTAAACTTTTTGTTTTCTAAAAAACTAAGATCATTAGGCTTGTTACTTGTAAAGATTTGATTTATTCCGAAATCAAAAATTAAATCAATGAAACTTTGACTCATACCTTCTATTTCATCTTTATCAAGACCCCTTCCTACAAAACTGCTGTATGTACAGTCAATAACTTTCCATTTCCCTTCAAGAGTTATATTCCCTTCACCTTTAGCTAAACATGAGGTCGTAAAAACTATATTAAATAGTAATAAAAATAGATATTTAAAATTCATTATTCTTTGTTCTTTTTTTAATTATTGCTAACACCTCTATATCCACATTAACAAGCCAAAACTTAACGTTATTTCCGTAATAGCTACAATAGCGGTGTAATTATATTTATTTTTAAATCCGCTATATACGGTATACAGCGTCCTTCAAATATACAAAAACATCCTTTTCGCACACTAACCTTTTAATTATTTTTTTATAAAAGTTTTCAACTTTAAACGCTGTTTTTTAAAATTTCAACAAGACTACTTGTTCTTATGATAAACATGCTATTTTAATATTAGATAGTATCGTTGTTTTTACGGGGAACATTTAAGCATACTTAGTAGTTCTCAAGCGCTTACATCCGCTGCGCAAAGTCTCCCGACTTTGAGCCTTGTTTTCCCTAATATATTTTTATCGTAAAAAAATTTAAAATAGCTCAACAAACAGCCGCTGTAGTAGCGTTTCGTTCTATTTTTTAACAACGATAGAACGTAAAATAAACTATTTATATCGGTCATTTTGGATGGTAATTGTATTAAATTTCGAAAAACACCTAAGGTACTCCCGATAGAATGGTTGCTTTCTCCATCTCTATGTAATGTAATAATTTGTTTTAAATCCATTGGATCAAGTGTAGACAACAAATCAGTTAAACTTGATCTTTTAAAGTGGCACAAGTTGAACCATAAACACTGGCACTAACCGACCATAATCCGTGGCACAAATAGAACCGTGGTAGTCAGATGTTCTGTTTCACAAGATAATTGATGAGTACCATTACTCTTTATCAGGCAGTTTTTAAATTCGATTATTTCACCATTCTTTTCTGTTAATATTATTTCAGAGTTTAGCGAAATACTTATTTGTATTGCATAGTGTTTATGAGGTAAATTACCCGCTGCGCAAAGTCTCCCGACTTTGAGCCTTATTTCCCCTAATATATTTTTATCGTAAAAAAAATTAAAACAGCTCAACAAACAGCCGCTGTAGTAGCCTTTCATTCTGTTTTTTAACAACGATAGAACGTAAAATAAACTATTTATATCGGTCATTTTGGATGGTAATTGTATTAAATTTCGAAAAACACCTAAGGTACTCCCGATAGAATGGTTGCTTTCTCCATCTCTATGTAATGTAATAATTTGTTTTAAATCCATTGGATCAAGTGTAGACAACAAATCAGTTAAACTTGATCTTTTAAAGTGGCACAAGTTGAACCATAAACACTGGCACTAACCGACCATAATCCGTGGCACAAATAGAACCGTGGTAGTCAGATGTTCTGTTTCACAAGATAATTGATGAGTACCATTACTCTTTATCAGGCAGTTTTTAAATTCGATTATTTTACCATTCTTTTCTGTTAATATTATTTCAGAGTTTAGCGAAATACTTATTTGTATTGCATAGTGTTTATGAGGTAAATTACCCGCTGCGCAAAGTCTCCCGACTTTGAGCCTTATTTCCCCTAATATATTTTTATCGTAAAAAAAATTAAAATAGCTCAACAAACAGCCGCTGTAGTAGCCTTTCGTTCTATTTTTTAACAACGATAGAACGTAAAATAAACTATTTATATCGGTCATTTTGGATGGTAATTGTATTAAATTCCGAAAAACACCTAAGGTACTCCCGATAGAACGGTTGCTTTCTCCATCTCTATGTAATGTAATAATTTGTTTTAAATCCATTGGATCGAGTGTAGACAACAAATCAGTTAAACTTGATCTTTTAAAGTGGCACAAGTTGAACCATAAACACTGGCACTAACCGACCATAATCCGTGGCACAAATAGAACCGTGGTAGTCAGTACCATCTTTTGAGCCGGTATAGTCAACACTATATTTATACTGGATGCTACGCATCGCACGAACACCCGCTCTCCAAAATATTAGAGAAGCAGTTCCTTTGTCACATTTCGGACGGTCAATAATCCAATACAATTGGTCCATCGTCTCAGTTGTAATTATCAGCTAAGAAGTATTGCTCCGCTGAATTCAGAGTTTTAAATTTTTCAAAATTAGGAATTATTTATTCGACATTCTTTTCGTCCTCATTGAATGCAAATTCGATGAAATTTTTATTAATAAGGAATGTTTTACGTTGTCGGATTATCATTTTTTTCACATTATGAACAACGCTTAGCTAAACGCAGTACAGATTTAAAAGTACAAACTTTAAAGCTTGCACTTAGCCAAATATTTTAATTTATCTTTTTTTTCTAAGACCAAATCAAAAAACTCACCTCCCATGACACTTCGTGTTGATGGTATTCGCTAAAAACACGGAACTTTTGGCTAAGCACCAAACCCGCATTGTGTCAAGGTTTTGTTACAAGCCGCATATCTTGTTTTATAATTTTCTCTTTAGTTTTTCCACATATAATAAAGTCAGTCCAAATAACACGAATACAACAATCAAATTCGGTTCGCTCATCCTTTGTGCTTCTTCTCCAAGATCTAATGATTTATTTCCAGATAAAACTTGTTTTTGTTTCTTTTTTAATATTGCTTTTTGTGCTTCATTTTCTACAACTAAGTAAGAAGTTAATGGTGTCATTACTCTTGAAATAAAACTGTATTTTACTAAATTTAACCATTCTTTATTTGCTGTAGCAGGGTGTAAAACCTGTGATGTCCACATCCCTTGGATTTTCAATGCAGTTTCCCAATCTTTTTCTTTTATTTCAACCTCAGATATTTCAAAAACATCTTTTTTAAATATGATACTTGGTTCATTATCATTTGGTAAATAAGAGATGCTGTTATCGCTGTGTTTATATTCTAATACTGAATTCCTAAAAGAATAAGGAATGGTATCTGCCAAAGGTTGTAAAGGATTTGACACTAAAGAATGTGTTTCTAATTCCCCACTTTTCTTTAGGTTAAAAAACAAACTACTCTCGGGGAAAGTCATTTTAAAATCTAAAAAATCTTTATCGATTATTGCTTCTTGAATAGAGTCAGTTACCACAACTATAACAGGATAAAAATCTGTATTATTTTTAAATGAATTGTAAAGCGTTTTCTTTATGGCTCTATCCAAATAAAATCCACCTTCAAAATTTTGAGATTGGAATTTTTCCGTCCATTTATCATCAAATTTACTTGTTGTTACATAACTATTTACAAAACTAATTTTTGCGTTTTCACTTAATGATGTATCTGTTTTAACAAACTGCTCTATTCTATTGGTAATTTCAGTTATGCGCTTACTATCCGAAGCATCAACTAAAAAATGAAAATATGGTTTTCGTTGAACTTGTTTTAATTTTTGTTTTTGCTTAGAAGAAACGTAACATATATTATCTGTTTTAGTATCGGTAAATATTGATTCATTAGGATTGCCAAGTACAATAATATTTCCGTCAATAGTTAATTTTACAGGTTCTTTGTGCAACAACTCAATTCCTGTCTTTCGGACTTCACCACTAGCAAAGGGGAACACTCTAAATGCAACTTTATTACCCGTCAAATAATACAATATCCCTGGGTCTCTGTTCTCATTTCGAATTTGAGAAAATATCCACATTGCAGATTTTTTTTCAGCCAAAATCCCCATTTCTTTTCTATCTCCTACATATAAAAAATAATCACTAATCCAACAACCAACTGGCAACTCAATGGTTGTGGCATATTCAGAAATGCCATTGTTCTCATTTTTATTAGTGATTTCTAATTCAATCCAACTTTTCCAAGCATTCTGACTTTTATCAAAGGTACTGTTTGTTGAAATATTTGTAATTTCTACATTACGATTTCTAATGTTTTCTGCTCTTATTTCAAAGGAAGCCTTCTTCCCAAAGAATATTTTTTCAATAGTATTAATTTTACTAGCAGATAGAGTCAGATTATCCAACACAATCCAATTAAAATAAGTTGACAAATACGGAACCTGTGTTCCAAAAATTCCGCCACGAAAACTTTTTCTATGATGTTTTACAACATTTAGAGTTTTTTGAAGTGAACTTTTATCAATATCATAATTTTTTGAAAAATCTGGCGTGTATATGTAATCAAGAGTTTCGTTTAGAACGCTTTTGTCTTTTTGATAAATACCCGTAATTGAAAAAGGAATAATCAGTATGCCAATTAAAGACAAAGTCCATAGCAATCTGTGAGAAAAATACTTCTTTAGGTATGTAAAGTCTTTTGAGAGCTCACTAATATGAATTACAAAAAGAAGTAATGGAGTGAGCATTAAGAACCCGATCCCAATAACAATTACGGCAATAATTGACACCGGTAAAAACGGAAGAAAAACAAGAAAGAAATAAAAAGTATATGCAAAAGTTATACTTCTACCTATAAACAAAAATAATCTATATAATTTATTTTCAATATTGGGTAAGCAGATTAAGATACCATTGATTATTGCAAGAATATAAAACCAATAATTGCTGAAATTTCCAAAAACCCCTGAATTATTAACTCCAAAACCGTTAAACAAATGTCCATTATTTACAGCCAATCCCAATATAGGTAAAACAATAGAAATAGGAATTTTCCACGCCAATTGGTATTTAATCCAAATATTGGACTTTTTAATAGTAAGGATAAATATACCCCTAATTAAGAAAAACAGAAATACTAATGTTCCTGTGATAATAAATATCAATAAACTATGAGTTGCAAAATCACTACCAACTGGTTTCCATAATGGAAGTATTACTTGAGAAAACAGGTACCAAAATATAGGAATTACAAGTGCAATTAAGAAGTTTTTCCAAGCCTTGTGTTCTTTTGTTTCAGAAGTAAAATGATACACTAAAACAAACAAAGAGTACGCAAGTGTAGGCATTAGAAAAGTACCAATATAAAAAATCATATTTCCCGAAATCATCCATTGCGGAATCGAGAAAGGCATTATTTTATCTAAATAAAAACAAAAAAGGTAAATGAATGGGATATAGCAAAGTAAGGCGATTAACCCATAGAATATAGATACTTTTTGTTTTTTAATGATTAAATAAATTGCATACACTAAATTTACAAAGCCTAGAATGCCCAAAGTCCAGCCAAAAGTTTTCCAAAGACTAATACTTTCTTCATTTAAGAGTGTTTTAATAATACTATACTGCCCAAAATAAAGAAAAAACAAGGTAATTATTGGAAATGTATTTATTATAAAAAGCCATTTAGGATTAAGTAAGTTTCGCATTATGTATTCTTTTTGTTAATATCCTGTCTATTATAAAATATGTCAAAATCAAAAATGATAGATTTGTTACAATACCAATTGTTTCGTGAATGATATGTTTTTGATTTATAAAAATATCACTCAACTGATTTTGGATAACAATAGATGCAAAAATTCTCGAAGTATTTACAAATATTGTCAATAAATATGCCCCAATTAAACCGAAAACAATTGTGAATGTTTTTTTTATATTGCTATCAAAATACTTTAAGCCCAAAAAAGTTAGCATTAAAAAACTCAAAACCCAAAAATTAAATCCAGCACAAGATTTGTCAATCACGATGTTTAATTGATTATAAAAGTATCCTTTGTCCGAAATGTATACTGAATTTGAACCTGTTAATAACCCTACAAGTTTATCTGTCGGTTTTAACAAGAATATTAAGTTATCATTGACGGCATACGTAAAACCAAATTTAAACAGAATAAAAATTCCGACTGTAATCAAATAATATGGTATGTTCTTTATGTTTATCACTGTATGTTTTCGTAAGAACTTTAACGTTACAGTATGAGCAATATTGTTTTAAAACACGCTTACTTTTAGATGTGAAAATAGTGCGTTTTTTTGGTTTTTTGATAATTCAAAAATAATAACACAAAACATGAAAATTTTTACGGAACTTCGTTTTACAAAACCAGCTCCGATGTAAGCAATTAATTCATCATTACCTAAATTGATTGTTGTACTAAACACCTCCTATGTAGCTTATACCAACAATCCAAAATGACCGATACAAGTAGTTTATTTTACGCTCTAGCATTGTTAAAAACAAGAACGATAGCTACTTATATTTTTCGACTAGCTATCCGCTCAGTCGAAGAACAAACAAAAAATAATTCCATTTCTAAACCGTCACTTGGAAATTTAATTAATATAAGAAGATAAATTAATGGAATCCCACAGACCCACGTAATTTTAATCGCTAGGTGTTACCAAACGTTTCTCCTTTTTATAACTCCAATATGTCGGAAATTAATTTCTTGTATTCTTGAATGTTATTTTCAAACTTCTTCTGTATAGCAATCCATAATACGATTCCGATTCCTAGTGCTAATAATATTCCTCCATAAATATAAAAGGAAGCACCGCTCCGAATCCCTGATACTATTGCAATTAAACCCAAAATAAAAATATAGATTATAATCAATATCATTACAAGGTGTTGCGTAAAAGAAATTTCTACATCGGTCTCATTTTCAGTTTCTTTTTTTAATATTTTCCCATTTACACTAATTCTATTAACGTGTAAAATTTGACTTGTATAATGAACTCGTTTACGCATATTAAATAATAACGAATCATTTTTATCATTATCCATATTAAAAACAAATCCGTCAGCTGAACCAAATGCAGCGTCTAGTTTCTTAAGAACCTCTTGAGGATTACTTTTCACTTTAAAATTCCATGCTTTCATAGTGTCGTATTAAATGTTTGGTAATATCCGAGCAAACTCAATATGGTGTATACCTGTAATATACAAAAACAACTGTTTTGTATTTCTAATCAAATATAGGAAAATACAGGCTGAATTCAACTTATAAACGCGACTTTCTGGTTAAACAATAATTGATTCATTACAAATATACTGTGTTGCCATTTCATTGTTTTTAACAACGAAAAACTAACTTTAAAAATAAGCGCTATTAAAAAGGTATTATTAGATAAACTGTGTAAATTTTAAAATCTCAGAGCAAAAAAATGATCTGAGATTTTTATTAACTTTATGTTTTTTATCATCTTACTAGTCAATAACCCCGGGGCAAGCCCACGAGGCATGAAAAAAAACCTTAATCATTTCGATGCAAGCATCGGGGAATTAAACCCACTAGTGGGATTAAAAATAGTAGTTTAATCCTTGAACCACATATTACCTCCAAAACTAGTTACAGTAAATCCACCCTTCTTATCGTTTAGATGCACTCTCCAGCATCCTTCTCCATCCCCGCACTTTCCATAATAAGCAATATCTGTATATCCATCATGGTTGAAATCACCAGCAACTGGAGCATTCAATGGTTCATCTCCTTCAAACCACATGCCGCCACCATAAGAAGTAGTTGTAAATTTTCCGTTTGTATCGTTTAGATGTACTCTCCAGCATTTTTTACCATCATCACACTTACCATAATAAGCGATGTCTGTGTATCCATCTTTATTAAAATCACCAGCAACTGGAGCATTAATTGGTTTATCTCCTTCAAACCACATATTATCGCCATAAGAAGTAGTCGTAAATTTCCCGTTTTTATCGTTTAGATGCACTCTCCAGCATTTTTTACCATCATCACACTTTCCATAATAAGCAATGTCTGTATAGCCATCTTTATTAAAATCACCAGCAACTGGAGCATTAATTGGTTTATCTCCTTCAAACCACATACTATCACCATAAGAAGTAATCGTAAATTTTCCGTTTTTATCGTTTAGATGCACTCTCCAACATTTTTTACCATCATCACACTTACCATAATAAGCAATATCTGTATAGCCATCTTTATTAAAATCACCAGCGAGCGGTGTATGTATAGGTTTGTCTCCTTCAAACCATATATTCCCTCCATAAGAAGTAGTCGTAAATTTGCCGTTTGTATCGTTTAGGTGCACTCTCCAGCATTTTTTACCATCATCACACCTCCCATAATAAGCAATATCTGTATATCCATCTTTATTAAAATCACCAGCAAGCGGTGTATGTATAGGTTTATCACCTTCAAACCACATATTACTTCCATAAGAAGTAGTCGTAAATTTCCCGTTTGTATCGTTTAGATGTGTTCTCCAACATTCATCACCTTCTCCGCATTTTCCGTAATAAACAATATCTGAATAATTTTTTCTAACCAAACCTATAGGTTTTTTTTTAACAATATTTCTGATTTCAACTTTATTTAACGTCGTTTTTTTTATACTTGTGCCTTTTATAGTCTTAATTTTGGCTCCTTTCAATGCTCTTTTATTTCTACTTGCTCCTCTAGGGGCACCTCCAATTATGGTTCGTTTTAATGCATCCTTTTTTCTGATTACACCTTTATCAACAGTTGCAAGTTCAACATCTACATAATCAGCATTGAAATTCCCAACAACTGGTTTAGTATGATAGGAATATACTTTCTCTTTTATCTTATATGTAAATTTGGGTATTGAATAAATGATGTGTTGATACCCCACTTCTACAGTTTTATAGAGACAATCGCTATCATTAAAATTAGAACAGCCTCCCATTTCTTCATGTCCAAAATTAAGCCACCATTCTTTGTACCAAGTAGGATTTATTGTGTTTTCTCCTGTCCAAGCAAATGCACGAATACTGTTATGTAGCCCTACCTTACCACCAGCATGTAAATTAAGAACTTTAAGATTTCCTCTAAGTGCCGGAGGAAATGTTACATTCAAATCTACTTTCCAGCAATATTTCTTATGATCGTGTGGATTCCTAAATATGTCATTTTTACTATTAATAGGCAGGTATTGTTCAATGGGAGTGTTTGGTAAAACAACATTTAAATTAAAACCATTAGTTTTTACTAAAATTGGATTTGTTGCTACTGGGTCATATCCTTGTACAATTAATGGTATTTTAGCATATACCGAATTACTTCTTAATCGACTTCCAAGACGAAACATTAGAGCGCCACCTCTACTTTGTCCTGCTAGTACGATAACTTCTACTTTTGATGCATCAAATTTTGATGTTAAAAAGTTATAGAATGCATTTTCTCTTCGTTTTTTTTTATGCTCCTTTCTAAAGTAACCAAACCTTGCATCAAAAGCCAATACGAATAAAGTAGATTCCTTGGGGAATTCTCCTGAATTGATGAGTCTAGAAGCTAGTGATTTAGGATTTAATGTCCTATTTGCCTCTAATAAAGGAGTTCCTCTTAATCCAAACTTATAATTATCTGGCTGTCCTGTTAATACGTTCGTATAACCATCACCATAATTAATGTGTGATAAAACAACTGGGCTCTCGCTTTGTTGACCTGCAGCAATAAATACAACTCGCTTTACTTTGTCTTTTGCTGGTTCACTAACAATTGCTATGTATGTATCTTGCCTACCAGTAATGCTAACACCAGCAGATTTCCAATGTGTTAATTTTGGGTGGTTTTGTTGTATAGAATTCATTACGGTCATTAGTTTAACCTCCTGAGCATTTAATGACGTGAAAACTAAAATTGAAACTACTAGTAAAAAATTATTTTTCATAATATTTGATTTTGGTAAAGATTATATTTCAACCTTTAATATTTTAAGGTTCCCTTCCCTTTTTCTCTAAGGTTTTTTCCTTTTATTCAAATATACTTTTATTAGTGAATGTTTGGCAAGTGTCATTTGATTACTCGTTGGGTTCATTCGATTATCGGTTCTCCTCAATGAATGGCAACGGATAAACTATGTGGTTATTCCAATTACAATCCAAAATAACAGATGTAAATAATTTATTTTACGTTTTTGATTTATTAAAAATTAGAACGATAACGAAGACTAACCATCTATTTTTCGCCTAGATAAAACAAAAACAATTACATTTCTAAACCGTCTCTTGGAAATATATTTGGTATTAGATCAGGTGATCTATTTTTTAGTTTTTTTTGAAAGATGATAAGGAATTGAATTGGCGTACAAGTAAGCTGTACGTTGCAGGATTACGATACTACTATCAGGAAATAATTGAAAGATTCCCTGTCTCAAAGAAAAGCCTAGTTAACCTCAGACACAGAAGTGTGACTGATTATTCCTTTTCGCTAAACACGCTATAAATCAACACACTAAAAACAAGACTAAAAGCATGTACTAATAACCGAACAAAAAAAATAAACGTAGCCACTAATGGAAAACGCATGCCTAAACGCTACTAACCAACAATAATCAGTATCAAAAAACAGTAAAAAACTATCCCCACAAAAGAGCGTGTGAGTAAATGCACTAAAACAGGTAGTATCTTATTAAGGTCCTTGTCGATAGCCTCTTAATTAAATCACGCAATCCCCATAGTATCATCTTTTGAGCCGGTATAGTCAACACTATGTTCATGCTGGGCGCTACGCACCGCACGAACACTTAGTTATTAAGTAAGCTATTCCATTACTTTATTAATTTCAGATTTTGGTAAGCACATTGTATTTGAGGTGTATCTCTCTTTAACGCTCATAAACGCAACTGCACTAATGACGCAACTTAAGCAATCTGGTTTTTCTTTAAGTAGTTCTTTAATTATTGGTATCACTTTTATTTCTTTTTTTGAATTTGTATCATTATTATCAAAAAAAACAGATATTCTATACTTGTATTTATCATTTTTTGAAACTAATTTTAAATTTCCAACTGATGTTAAAGCATATCCTATATTACTGAAATCAACAAAATCATTTTTTTTAAAATTTTCATTTTCAAGAAAACAGTCCATTCTTGTATATGCGTATCCGTTTTGTAGATTATTAATAAGTTCTATATCTGATGAAAAATACAAATTATAATATTTATCAGATTTAGTATCTTTTTCAATTTTAGTAAATTCGATATTAGCAATAGGTATATTATGACTACAAGACGAAAGAATAAATATTGCTGTAATTAGTAATATAAGATTTTTCATAATTAGATATTTTATTTGTTAATATGTTGTTGAATTAGTTCAAGTAACATATCAGATGCTGAAATATTTGTGTCTTTTAAATATTTAGTAAACATAGTGCCTGCACTACCGTGATTACAATCACACTCATCGTTTATTTGCATACCTGTTTTAGGTTTCCATTGCCCTCCATAGTCTGCAACAAAATCATCAACTTGATAATTTTCAGGAGAAGTACATATATTAATCCAATAATTGGCTTTTGGTTTGGGTGTAGACCAATATATATCTGAAAATAATTTTGCGTCAGCACCTGTACCAACAGGATCTAACGTTATTAATAAATCAACATTATATCCTTTATCTGTTAAAATTTGTGATAAATGTGCTCCATTCCAACCACCAAGACTATGTCCAATGATATATACAGCCATTTTATCTTTATCTGTAATCGCTGAGATAACTTTGTCTTTAATATCTTCTTCTCCACGTACTTCATTATAACCTAAATATACATTTTCACAAAAAGTAGTTAAATTTTCATTATCGATAGTTTTTTCAAAATCATTTTTTACACCTTCCATAATTTTTGAAGCAGGCATTCCATAGAAACCTTCTTTGTCTGAAGCTCCACCAATAAAAAATGTAATAATTTTTTTTGAGAATACTTTACTTTCAATACTCACCTTTTTGATAGGCTTAGACATATAAGCGTAAATTCTAACTTTTTCACATTTTTTTGCTTCATACTTGAAACAAACTGTCCCATTTTCTTCGTATAAATTTTCTTTTGTTAATTCTAAATCTACAATTTTACCATTATCGTCAATTTCTTCTGCCCACCAAATATTTTTTATTGGAGTTAATGTTGATTGTTGGAATTTTGTTGCTTTAAAAACATAGGTTTTACCGACTTCCATTTCTTCTACTAATTCATCTTTTTCATTAAAAGGTCCTTCGACCTTTTCAACCAAAGGTTTAGACATTTTTAGGCTCGCTGTTTATGCAGTTTCAGGTTTTCCAGAAATATACACTCTTGTAACTAATTCGTGATATTCTTTTTTATCTTTTGGATAACTGTCTTTTTCCCGCATATAAATTGTATCTGACATAGTAATTTGGTTTTTATGGTTTGTAACACCTCTATATCAACAATAGCAACCCTAAAGTTGACGTTATTTCCGTAATACCTACAAGCACAATTTATAGTTTAAAGGTAGTTAATAATTTAAATTACCAGTATATAACTGGCGTATTTATTAACAAAAATTTACTGTAAAGTGTTACATGCATACTTTGTAGTATTTGCAGTACTTGTAGGGGGTTTAATTGGTGCTAATTCCTTAGGGAGCGGTGTGTTTTTTAGCTGTATAATTTATTTTAACAGTAGTATTACTTCTAAAAAGAGGAATACTGGGTGTTTTTTACGCTTAAAAAGTCTTCGTATTCAAACAATCGTTTTAACCGTTTAAAACGATTGTTTTAAGGACAAAAATAAAAATTAAGTCTTCTTTTAAAAAAAATATTGCCGTCAGGTACTAATAACAGAATAAAAAAACAAACGTAGCCACGTAATGGGAAACGCATGCCAAAATACTGCTGACCAACACTTATCCGTATCTAAAAACAGTAAAAACATATTCCACAAAAGAGCGTGAGAGAAAATGACCTAAAAATAGGTGGTACCTATTAAGGTCTTTGTCGATAACCTCTTAATTAAATCACGCAATCCCCATAGTATCATCTTTTGAACCGGCATAGTCAATAGGATGTTCATGCTGGGCGCTACGCACCGCACGAACACTTAGTTATTGGGCGTAGTATTTTATTGGCTTTCTGCTGTGTAAATCATAACACATTTGACAAATGTATCTTTAATATTTTTATTTAATTCTCTCATATTTTCAAATTGTTCCACTTTAATTTCTTAAATTCAACTAATAAACGCAACTTTTCGATTTGATTCTATGATGGTTATATTTTCAAAACAGAAAAGTAGGAAAACCTACCTTTCTTGTCTTGATGGATATGTATCTTACGGTCTCAAATCTCGAAAAAAGAAGTTGTATGAAACACATCACCCAAGCGCAAAGATACACAATTTGTTGCATGTTAAAACAAGGTTATAAACAGGTTGAGATAGCAGCTGCTATAGGAAAAGACAAGTCTGTTATTAGCAAAGAGATTAAGCGTAATTCAGACAAAAGAAATGGAGTTTACAAGCATGAATTAGCCCAAAAAAAGTATGCTAAACGTCATAAAGAAAAGCCTAAAAGAAAACGCTTTACAGAAGATATTCAACAAGCAATAGAGTTGTTATTGCGAGACGATTATAGTCCTGAGCAAGTAGTTGGTGTCCTAAAAAAACAAGGTAAAGAAACGGTGTCTATTGAGCGTATATATCAGCATATTAGGGAAGACAAGAGGAATGATGGTGATTTACATACACACCTTCGCAGACAGGGAAGGAGATATAGAAAACGTGGCTCATCAAAGGATTCTAGAGGGGTTATAAAGAATCGTATTAGTATAGAACAACGCCCTGAAGTTGTTGAACAAAGAAATCGATTTGGAGATTTAGAGGTCGATTTAATCATAGGTAAAAACCATAATCAAGCCATACTTACCGTAAATGATAGAGCTTCTGGAATGCTTAAAATGAAAAAAGTAAGCTCTAAAGAAGCAGTTGTTGTCACTAAAGCTATCAATGAAATATTAGAAGACTGGAAGCCTTATCTACATACTATAACAGCTGATAATGGAAAAGAATTTGCAGGCCATGAGCAGGTTGCAGAAAATTTATGTATTGATTACTTTTTTGCGCATCCATATCACTCTTGGGAAAGAGGATCTAACGAAAATTTAAATGGTTTGATTAGACAATATTTTGCCAAAGGAAGTGACTTTACAAACCTAACAGATCAAAGAATCAAAGAGGTAGAAACAAAATTAAATAACAGACCTAGGAAGAGACATAAATATCAAAACCCTATATTTGTAATGGAACAATTATTATTTAACTAAAAGTTGCGTTTGTGACTTGAATTCAGCTTTGATTACAAATAGTTTCATTAATTTCTATTGGTAATTCTGTGGAATAACTTTTGTTGAATTTTTTAATAATGTCTTTAACTCTAAAGTCTACAAACTTTTTTTTGTCTTTTACGCTCAATAAAGTAAAAAAACCTTTGTAATCAAACCTAGACCTAAGTTCTGGCGAAATTCTTTTTGGAAAATCTTCTTTACTAACGTTTGATGTGAAAACTATTATGAACCCATTTAAATCAATTTCTTCTGCTAGAGAGCTAACTATTTTCCCATTTTCCAGTACATCTAGAAAATAATTGAATAATGTTGTATTTGACTTTTCAAACTCATCAATTAGGATTAATCCAGTATCTGAACCTTTAACTCGAATGAATATTTCACCTTCATCACTACCTATATAACCTCTAGGACTTCCGATTAAAGAGTTTAAAGAATTATCGCTACTATAATTTCCGAAATTAATTTTCGCTAATTTTTCTTTACCTTTTAGAGATTTATGTATGGCTCTTGCAACTTCTGTTTTTCCGACACCAGAATCTCCCATTAAAAAAATAGAAAGAATCTTATGTTCCCCTAACTTATTAAATACACGAAAATTTCTAATTAGGTCTTCAAAATCTGTTTTGAATTTATCGTGTCCATATATTCTCTTAGCGAATGAAGATGTAAAATCAGAAATTTCTTCATTACTTAAATCTATTATTTTTTTGTGTTTTAACTTTTTGCGTTTTCCCGTTACTTCCTCTTCATCTATTACTTCAAAGTTTTCAACTATATCAAGGTCTTGAAATTCTTCGAAACAAAACCTAAGTTCGTATTCAAATATTTTTTTGAAATTATTGTCTGCTATGAAAATAGTTTCTTGTGGGAATAGTGGAAATACAGATTCAGAATTATATTGAATATTATTAATTTGAGCTAAGGAACTTATGTCTACTATTTGAGTATATTCATTTGTTTCTGAAGCTTTTTCAAAATTACGTATGCTATCAGTAATTGAAACTATTTCAATTCCTTCTTCAGCTTTTAAGTCTTTATAAAATGCGAAGTAATTTTTATTGTAAAAAAATAGTTTATCAATCATTTTAGCTCGGAAGTATTACGTTTTGAACTATTGCCAATAAATCTATGTAATGAAATTCTTTATTCTCTTGATTTGAACTGACAAACAAATAATTAGAATTATCTGTTTTTGCTGTGTGTTGGCTATCTTGAATTTCTTGATTCTCGTTATTTTGAGAACTATTCGAATTTTGCATATTACCAAATTCTTGGAAAAATTCAAAAGAGTTCTTTAATGAATCAACTTTGATTTTTCCTTTATATAAACCGACTACTGAAACTTTGCCAATAAATAAATCGTCAACACTATAAGAACTTTCAAATTCACTTTCAAATGTATGAGGAATTTTCACTAATAATTCTTCTTCTGAACCATTAATCGTTCCTCTTATTTTGTATGCGTAATCTTTAAACATTGAATTGAAAAGATTATTAATGTCAAAACCATCTGCTCCAGGAATGTTCATTCCTTTAAAAGAACCACTTGCAAATAATTTTACTGTTCTTAATTCTGCTTCATTTTCTAATGAAAGGTTAACATTGTCTATTTTAATCAGCTTACCTTCTTTTAACTGTGAAAAGTCATTAACTGTTTGACTTTTCTCTATTATTTCATTTAAAATAACGGATTTAGTCGTTTTTATTTCGAAAGTTTCTAGTACTTTTTGAGAGTCCGATTTAATGTTTTTCCTTCCTGCTTCTAATTCAGCATTGAACATTGTTAAAAACTTAGCTCCTAATTTCCCACGATAATCAATGTCTTTACCTGTACTTTGGTCGGTTTGCTCTTCTCGACTTAATGCAATAACATTACTAAGCATCATTTTAATCTCATAAACTTTCGGGAAGTTGATATAATATATATTGAATATCATTTAATTGGTTTGTTTTTCTATTTTGAGTGGTTTTTCACATTACACACAACGTTTGGTATAAGGTTAGTAGCGGATTAATACACACGGATTTTAAGGTTAAATACGAACTTTTATAAAAGAGAAACAGCCATAAGTTAAGCACAAAACCGCTATTAATTTTATACGGTGTTCTACACAGTTTACCTATATTTTTATTCGCTCTTCCTTAAAATTATCTAACAACCATTCATTCTCATAATTATTATAACGGACTATTTTAACACCTTCAATAGACGATTTTATTTGATATAAAAAATAAATAACACCTTTATTAGTCCTATTTCCAGTATATTTATAATGGCTTCTATCCAAATTACCTAAATACTCAAAACTATCTTCTTCTTTTATAACTTTGTTTTTTATCAAAACGCTCTTAATTTCAGTACTAACCTTTTCTTTGTTTTGTGTTAAGTTTAATGTCTCAAAAAGTTTCTCATTATCTTTTATTTTTTTTACAGAAGTTTCATTAAAGACAACCCTTGTCAATTGATTTTTTATAATATCAAATTTTAATATAGGAAGAAATCCACTAGATAGTTCTGTTCCACCACCACTTTCAATAAATATATCATCCTTTATAACTATTATTTCTGCTGAATATAGTGGATGCCCATAATTCATATACGAACCTGAATTAATAGAACCTCCAAAATATTCATTTTTTATAAACTTTTTATCTTCAAAAAAGGAATACGTGTTTAAATATGTTTTTCCGTGATTATAAAGCATTAAATAAATTATTTTATTCTCCAAAATAACATCACCAATAATTATTCTTTTTCTAATATCTCCGAAGTGTTCTTGTTCTTTTTCATATATGCTAGACCTTTCAAAATGGTCTATCAAAACACTATCTTTTTTACTATTATATACGTAAATATTCCACGAAGTTTTCTTTTCCTTTGTGTCGGTGTCAATAAACATTTTCACTTCTAAATTATTGAGTTTTTTAGTGTAGGCTTCCATTGTTTTTATAGTTTTATTTATTGTTTGTGCTTTACAACTCGTGAGATTGACTAGCAATGCGATTAAAAATACTATTTTTTGTATCATAATTCTTTGGTTATAGCGTTGTCTTCATAGTGATGAGTATCACTTGTAGTTTTATATAATTTATAGGCTAAATATTTATTCATATCAACGGTTAGTGTTTTATATAAAAAAGGAACTCTACCACCAGAAGCAGTCTGTAAGTCGAGATGTGCACCAGAATGTCTTACATCTAAAAAAGGTTCACCTAAAGCATCTTTTTTACAGAAAAGAACACCTGTAAGAGCGTTAGATGCATAGGTATTAAGCAGTTCTTTCGATTTCGCAAAATAATTACTGCCTTTTACACCATAAGAAGGGTCGTAGTATTTTATTGTAGTTCCTTTATTAAATGTGGCAAAAACGTGATCCCAAAAAAAGTGCATTGGTTTGTCATTTCCTTGTGCTTTATTTCCTATTGGTGGATTTTCAACAGGTGCTTTTGGGTCGTTTATCGTCCACGTTTTTACTAAAAAAATGGAATTTGTAAATTTAGAAATACTTGGGCTTGGAACAAGATTAGCACCAACAGCGGAAGTAAAAGCAAATTGATTAACTTTTATACCTTGAGAAAGGGCAATATGTATGAAAAAAAATGTGAACTCACCACATCGAGCCTCACCATCTCGCAATAGCGTACGTAATCCTCTTGAAAAACTTCCTGTCAGAGAACTGGTATTTCTCCAATACCCCAAACCTTGACTACTCAAATCTTTGTCTAAATAAACAGTACCTTCCCTTGCCCTAGTAATTTTCAAAGGCTGAAATTCTTTAAAAAATGCATCTAATATTTGCTCTTCGTTATCTTCTGTTTTTTTAGTAGAATTACCCAGTCCTTTCGCTTGCTTACAACCTATCCATAGCAAAGTTTCTGAAATATTATTTTTAGAGCCATTAAATGTGGCTTTCATTTCATATCAACAAGTTGACTAGGTAAACGAGGGGTTTTAAATTCACTATACTTAGGTTCTTTCCAAGTAACATAGAGCGTATTTTTAGAAGAACCTGCTCTTGTCCAAGTTTTACCATCTTCTGAATATTCAAAAATCAGTTCAAAGTTCGTTATATGCTGTACGGTATCTTCAAACGGTTTATTATTGCTTTTAAAGGTTACTTCAAATTCTCCGCTTGTTTTTCCTTTTTCAATGTCAAAAGTATATTTTTCATCCTTGTCCGTTATTCTTATTTTTGGTGTTTTGGTAAATGGGTTTTTAGAGGTTACTTTTAAGGTTGCCGTTAATTCTATTTTATCTGTGCTTGAAAATGTTATGGGTATGAGGTCTGGTTTTATTGTACTGTAATCATCAAGGTTTGTTCTTTTATACAACCAATGATAGTGCTTACCGCCATCTTCGAGTATATAGAATTTTTTGTAATCGCTAAAATCTTTTACGTCATCGCTACATATATCATATTTTGTATTAAAAACTACTTTTGTCAGTACTAAAGTGGCTTTTGGTGCTGCGGCTTCTCCGTAGGTTTTTATTCCTGTAATGATTTTAGAGGTCTTTTTCCCTTGTTGTTTTTTAGATGCTTCAAGTTCAATAGTATTGTCAGTTATTTTTTTGTGTCTAACAAGTTTTTTGCTCATCTTTTCTGTGATGGCATTATCTCTAATATTATTTTCTTCTTCCCAAAGTGTTTTAAGTTTATCTTTTAGGTCAGTTATATAGTTTTCTAAATCTAGACCAAAAAGTTTTTTTCTGTTTACAGATGGTTTGGTATTTTCGTCCATTTTGTCCGAACTTCCAAATAGGCTCGTCCAAAAGTTTGATTTTTCTTTGCTCATTGTCCTGAATTTAAAAATTGAACTTTACCTCCTAATACACAGTTAATGGTAGATTTGTCTATTAGGGCATTTTTTCCTTCAATGAGCATATCTTTTTTAAAACCTACCCATTTTAAAAGTGAGATACTCGCTTTACAAGGTTTTTGCGTAATAGAACAAACGCCAAAATCAAAAGTATTTAGAATTGGGTTTTTGTCAATAGTGGAACAAGAATAAACACCATTGAATTTTAATACCTTTTTACTTGCTTTTATTTGGCAAGGTGTAGTTCCTTTATCACAAACCATCATTGCACCGTCTTTGATGTATTCAAAAGTTCCGCCATCTTCTGGCTGTATTAGTACTCCCATATTTTATCTTTTTTTTACCGTTACATTCCTTTGTCCTAATTGTGTAGAACACCTCTATATCCACAATAGCAACCCTAAAGTTGACGTTATTTCCGCAATACCTACAAGCACTACAGAGGCTGTTAAATTTATAGTTTAAAGGTAGTTAATAATTTAAATTACCAGTATATAACTGGCGTATTTATTAACAAAAGTTTACTGTAAAGTGTTACATGCATACTTTGTTGTATTTGCAGTACTTGTAGGGCTTTAATTGGTACTAATACCTTAGGGAACGGTGTGTTTTTTTGCTGTATGATTTATTTTAACAGTATTATTACTTCTAAAAAGAGGAATACTTGGTGTTTTTTTACGCTTAAAAAGTCTTCGTATTCAAACAATCGTTTTAACCGTTTAAAACGGTTATTTTAAGGACAAGAATAAAAATTAAGTCTTCTTTTAAAAAAAATATTGCCGTCAGGTACTAATAACAGAATAAAAAAACAAACATAGCCCCGTAAAGGGAAACGCATGCCAAAATACTGCTGACCAATACTTATCCGTATCTAAAAACAGTAAAAACATATCCCACAAAAGAGCGTGAGAGAAAATGACCTAAAAACAGGTTATATCTGATAAGGTCTTTGTTGATAGCCTCTTAATTAAATCGCGCAACCCCCATAGTATCATCTTTTGAGCCGGTATAGTCAACAGGATGTTCATGCTGGGCGCTACACACCGCACGAACACTTAGTTATTATGTGTAGCTTTTATTTCTTTGTAGATGCTTTCAGTAAAAGTAGTATTAATATTCATTTCTTTTCCATACTTAATAATTGCACCTGCAAATAGTTCTAATTCATTATCTTCTTTCCCTGAATTTATATCAAGTTGTAATGAAGTAGGTGTTTTTGGTGGAAATGTAGATGCTTTTTCAAATGTCTTTAAAATAATATTATCTTGTAAATAAATTCCTTTTCTATCAGCAATTGATTTTATTTCATCCATTATTTTTGTGGCCTCTTCTTTTTGTAATTTTATAGAGCAAACGGCTCCGATAGATGAATTGTATTTTGCAGTTACTAAACCAAAACTTGCAATGAAAATAAATTTAGTCCAAATATCAACTAAAGAATTCTCTTTATATTCAAAACTTATCTTACTTTTCTCCATTAAGTCTACAATCCATTCAATATCTTCAGAAGTATGTTCTGGGTCTTTACCAAATATTAATTTTCCAGTTTTTCCTTTGTGTTCAACAATACCTTTTTCTTTTATATGTGAAGCAACATAAACACAAGATGGTAAAATTATATTATTAGGGATTATTTTATGAATCCTATCATAAATATCAGCTCCATTCATCATAGGTAATAAAATGGTGTCTTTTGTAATAACTTTGGATAATTCATTACAAACATTCTCTAAATCATATTCTTTAACACAAATCAATACTAAATCAGGGTTTTCAATTTCTGAAATATTTTGATAAATGGCATCAGGATTTGTCGTGCTATTTTTATGTTCTGAAGAAAGTAATGTAAGCCCTTTTTCTTTAACTATTTTATACGTTTTAGCTCTAGCTATAAACGATATTTGATGTCCCTTATTGGTTTCGTTACTTTGGCATATTTTGAATCCAAAATAACCACCAACACCACCAAGACCTATAATAACAATATGTTTTTTATTCATTTTTTATATTTTTTACAAATATGAATACTCTCTAATGAATAAGTACTTGATAAATGACAAGAAATTATATTTTACTAATTTCTTTTCTAATTCTACTCAATGTACTGTCTGTAATTCCTAAATATGAAGCTATAATTTTAAGAGATACATTTTGAAAAATCTGCGGTTGCTGTTTTAAAAGGTTTAAATACCTTGTTTCTGCTTTTTGACTTGCCATTTCAATTAGTCTATCATTTAGTTTCGAATAATTTATAACAAATAAAAGTCTGCTAAACTCTCTAAATTCAGAAATGTTATGAAAGTTTGTTTGTACGTTTTCTAAACTTGTTTCCCAAAATGAACGTATCCGTCCGACGAAGTACGTATAGGAATTAAAAATACATAAAAAAACCTCGATTTATTGATCGAGGTTTAAATTTTGTGGAAATAGCTCACTTAATTTTTGAGCATTGTAATCAGGGATTATATCCAGTATTTTTTTCATCCATTTATAGGGGTTTACTTGGTGTTTTTTACAAGTCCCAAAAAAGGAATAGAACATCGCTGCATTTTTTGCAGCATCATGGCTACCTGCAAATAAATAATTTTTACGTCCAATAGCTAATGTTCTGATAGATCCTTCTACTAGGTTATTATCTAGTTCTAAAGTACCGTCATACAGGTAGGCTTTTAAGTAGTCCCATCGTTTTAATGTATAAGTAATTGCTTTTCCTAGTGGACTTTTCGGTAAGCTTCCTTGGGTGTTATGGATCAACCATTTTATAAATGTATCCATTATTGGTTGTGCTTTATCTAGGCGATAAGCATGCCGTTGCTCAGGAGTAAATTCCTGTTTTTTACAATGTCGCTCAATGGCATATAATTGTTGAATGAGTACCATCGCATGACTCGCTTTTACTTTGTCATAGTCTAGTGCTTTCTCAAAATAACGACGTGCATGTGCCATACACCCTACTAAAGTGACATCTTTTTTATGTGCAAATTCATCATATACAGCGTAGCCATCTGTTTGTAAATACCCTTTAAAGTTTTTAAGCATTTCTCTAGGTCCATGTTTAGATCTAGAGGGACGATAATCAAACAATACCATTTTTTGTATGGGTGAATAGTACACCCAATGATATCCAGTATGAGTTTTTCCTTTTTTCTGTTTGTCTAGCACTGGAATAGTTGATTCATCGGCCTGTACATATCCTTGTGACAGCACCGTGTTTTTCATAGCCTGATACAGCGGCTTAAGTAAGTGTCCTAAGCTGTTTTGCCATCCATTTATTGTAGATGAACTTATAGAGATTCCTTCTCGTTTAAAACGTTCTATCTGTCGATAATACGGTAAGTGATCTAAGAATTTATCAATCAATAGCTGTGCTAGCAGGCTGTTTGATGCTACAGATTTTTCAATAGCAAAACTTGGTAAATCAGCCATAATAACGGTCTTAATACCTAAAGGGTTTCCATTGTCAATCAATGTGTCTTGTACTTTCTTTTTTAAGGCGTATTTTGGTCTGACATATCGTTTTATGTATAGCTTTGTGGGTACAAGTTCTAATTTATCTGTAATTTCTTCACCTATTTTTATTCGGTTCTCTATAGTCTCTTTAGGCTCTAAATTAATAATTTCAACAGGTAAATGACTGGGGAGATTTAAACTTCCAATCGTTCTTTTTTTAGCCTTTTTACGTTGATATGTAATGTTTACAGGAGCTTCTTCTTCCTGGGGCATCTCTTTTAAAACTTCGAAAGGGAGTTGCATTTGAAAAGGGTTATTAGCCATTATAAAACGCTCACGTTTTGTCCCAAAAATCATACGACGTAATTGCTCTAATTGAAATTGTCCATATCCGTATTTTGTCTCTAATTCTTTATATTGAGCTTCTAGGATAGCCTTTTGTAAAGTAACGTCTTTTGTCTTTATAGTAAGTAACTCATTCTTTGCGCTAAGAGAACTTGTCTTTGTATTAAGTAACTCATTCTTTGAGCTAAGAGAATTTGTCTTTTTGATAAGTAAATCTGACTTAGAATTAGCCTCCTGTAATAGGGCTATAAGTGCTTTTTTTGATAGCTGTTCTAAGTCTTTTTCCATACATTAAATATACGAAAAATATACATGAACAGCCTGGTTTTATTAGGTTTTTTACCTGTAAAAAGACATTAATAACGTTTCCTTTGTTGGATGTTTTTTATAGACAGTCCATCAAGAAGCATCACCATTTGGCTGTATTTCATTTGTATACTTCCTTTCAGATTATCATACACCGGAAGTTCAAAAGTACCTCGTTCCAATCGTTTATAATACAGTACAAATCCACCTGCTTGCCAATGCAATAGTTTTATTTTGTTTCGAGGTTTATTTATGAAGATAAAAACAGCTCCATTACTAGGATCCTCTTCTAAATTATTACGGATAACACCTGACAAACCATTAAATCCTTTACGCATATCTGTGGGTTCTAGGTACAGATGAAAATCAAGTTCACTTGAAAGATTTAGCATATTACAAATGAATTAAATTTTGTAAATCGATAAGTGTAATCTCTTTGTTAATGACCAAATTTACACCTGTTGGATACTCGATTTTAAAACTATCTAAAATAGAATTTCTGCTGTTTTCAATAGGAGCATCAATAAGTTCAACCTTTGAAAATCCACTGGCATTTTTGGAGGTCAATTTCTTATTCCAGTACCTAAATTTACAAAGTGTAATTTTATGACTTTTACAATAATCTTCCAAGGTTAAATCACTCAACTTCCAATCGGAAACAACAGCTGTCATATAGGCTCGTTTTTCTTCGTTTTTTCTCATGCGTCAAAAATAGAAGCTATTTTTCCACTAAAAAATATGGGGATGGTCGGACGGATACAAATGAACAGTCGGTTATGGTTTGATAGATTTCTTTTGTTGGCTGTTTTTTAAAAAAAGATAAAAAGTCATTTACAAAACAAGGAGCAGAATAAATATTTGTTGTAACTATTTCGTTATCTTCATTTAGAATATATGAGCGTACATATCCTTTCTCTAAAAAATATGTTTTTGTACTAATAGTGTCTTTGTCAAGTAGCGTAGTATTCTTATCTAATTTGAAATCACAGAACGTTTCCGTAATTTTCATTACTGTCTCCTTTTGGATAGGAAACAAAGAATGGAAATAATTATTAAGTATGGATTTGTCCATTAGTCTGTTTTTCAGTTACGCACAACGTTACGTATATGCTTAGTGCTGGTTAAAAATACAATAATTTTCTGTTAAGCATTTAGCCAAATTTTTTCTTTTCCAATTTTAACGCAAAATTGAAAATTTTGCGGACTTCATAAATATGCCTAAACTCGGGTTAAACACTGACTTTAAGCATTAAGTATATACACTGTTGTGCGCAGGCTTTCCACGTTCTAGTTCATTTTCTATTCTTTTTTCGAGTTCTTTCTGTTTAAATTCAAACCAATTTTGTCTAAAATCAGAATGGTCAACTTTATTCTTAAAATTCTGAAATGGTTTTTTGTTTGCTAAAACATTTTCCAATTCCGACTTTAGATTTTTGTCAGACAACTGCTCAACAAAAAGTTCCATAATTTTAAACGACTCAAAGTTTTCTAAAGTCTCAAATTTTATAAAATCCGCTTTATGTTTTTCCACTTTTTCTAAACTTTCATTAAAAGCTTCTTTAAAATCTTCCTCGTCCGAAAATTGTGAAAAACTCGGAATTGAAACAATTTCGTCAGTTTTAGAATTGTAATAGCAGTCAAATCCAGAATCTAATTCTTGAGCTATTTCCTTTATTAATTCTGACTGTTTTCTTATCATTAGATTGCTCTTATTGGATATTGTTGAACTTCTTTTTCTAATTCTTTTGCAATTAGTTTTAATTCGTCATTATTGAAAACACAATCTACAAAATACTCTTTTTCATCAACAGCATTTTGTGGTCGTGACTCCAAGTCAAATATTATTCTGATATGCTTTTTTTCTGTACTTTTTTTTGTCAGTTCAAATTCCAAATTCGGTTCCATAAAAACAAGTGAATCAGAATCAGTTTCTATGTTATTCGAGAGTTTCTCAAACCACTCGATAATTTCTTTTAAATCTCCAACCAAAAGAGATGGGTCAACTGTCTGCCAATTTCCACAATCACTTTTTACTTTTAAATAAATCAATAACCAATTTGAGTCATATTCGCAATCCGTTATTTCAGGAAACTGATAATTCGTTATCTTAAATTCAACAGTTTGTTCATTAATTCCTTTAAATATCATTCCATTACGATGGTTTTTTCAGCTTGCGCACAACGGTTTGTATAAGGTTAGTAGCGGATTTAAATACAAAAAGTTATTGGTTAAGCACAAATTTATAAAAAGGAAACAGACTTTAAATTTAGCACAAAAACCGGTATTAATTTTATACCGTGTTCTACACAGTTTATCTACATTTTTATTCGTTCTTCCTTGAAACCATCTAATAACCATTCGTTTTCATAATTATCATAACGGACTATTTTAACACCTTCAATAGACGATTTTATTTGATAGAAAAAATATGTAGTACCTCCTTTAACTTTATTAATCTGTTCTAAATCAATCTTAGCACTAAAATCATATAAAAAATCTAGGTATTTATAATTAGCACTCTCTTTTAATAATTTATTTTCAATTAATACTTTCTTAATTTCAGTACTTATCTTTTCTTTGTGTTTAATTAAATTTAATGTTTCAAAAAGATGTTTATCATCTTTTCTTTTTTTTACAGATGTATCATTAAAAATAATTTTTTTTAATTGATTAATTGATTTATTAAAATTTAAAAATTGCGCAACCATCATTGATTGTACACCGCCTCTTCCATAAATAAAAATTTCATCTCCTGTTAAAATTTTTATTTCTGCGACATATGATGGATGTCCGAAGTTTAGATATGAACCCATACCAATAGCCCCTCCAAAATATTCTTTTTTTATAAATTTCTTATCTTCAAAGAATGAATATGTTTTTAAATATGTTTTTCCGTGATTATAAAGCATTATATAAATTGTCTTATCTTCTAAAATAGCGTCACCAATAATTATTCTTTTTCTAATATCTCCAAAATGTTCTTGTTCTTTTTCATATATCCCAGACCTTTCAAAATGGTCTATCAAAACACTATCCTGTTTACTGTTGAATACATAAATATTCCAAGAGGTCTTTCTTTCTTTCGTGTCGGTATCAATAAACATTTTCACTTTTAATTTGTTTATTTCTTTAGTATAGGCTTCCATTGTATTTATTGTTTTATTTGTTGTCTGTGCTTTACAATTAGTAAAGTTTACTAGCAATGCGATTAAAAATAATATTTTTTGTATCATAATTCTTTGATTATAGCATTGTTTTCAGAATAAAACATTCTACTTGTAGTTTTATATAGTTTAAAGGCTAAATATTTATTCATATCAAGGGTTAATGTTTTATATAAAAAAGGAACTCTACCTCCAGAAGCAGTTTGCAAGTTGAGATGTACTCCTGAATACCGTGCGTCTAAAAAAGGCTCACCTAAAGTATCTTTTTTACAAAAAAGAACACCTGTAAGAGCATTAGATGCGTAGGTGTTAAGTAATTCTTTAGGTTTAGTAAAATAATTACTACCTTTTATACCGTAAGAAGGGTCGTAGTATTTTATTGTAGTTCCTTTGTTGAATGTGGCAAAAACGTGATCCCAAAAAAAGTGCATAGGCTTGTCATTTCCTTGTGCTTTATTTCCTGTTGGGGGATTTTCAACAGGTGCTTTCGGGTCATTTATCGTCCACGTTTTTACTAAAAAAATGGAATTAGTAAATTTCGAAATACTTGGACTTGGAACAAGATTAGCACCAACAGCGGAAGTAAAAGTAAATTTATTGACTTCAATACCTTGTGAAAGGGCAATATGGATGAAAAAAGAAGTGAATTCACCACAACGAGCTTCGCCGTCACGTATTAAGGTTCGTAAATACCTTGAGAAACTTCCTGTCAGAGAACTGGTATTTCTCCAATACCCTAAACCTTCGCTAGTTAAATCTTTGTCTAAGTAAGCAGTTCCTTCCCTTGCCCTAGTAATTTTTAAAGGTTCAAATTCTCTAAAAATAGCATCTAATATTTGCTCTTCGTTATCTTCTGTTTTTTTACTATCGCTACCTAAGCCTTTGGCTTGCTTGCAACCTATCCAAAGCAAAGTTTCAGTAATATTTTTTTTACTATTAAATGATGCTTTGATTTGTAGTGTATCATTTTCATTAATTTCTTTTTCAAAATCACTATATTTAGGTTCTTTCCAAGTAACATAGAGAGTGTTTTTAGAGGAACCCGCCTTTGTCCAAGTTTTTCCATCTTCAGAGTATTCAAAAAGAAGTTCAAAATTTGTTATATATTGTATGGTATCTTCATAGGGTTTATTATTACTTTTAAAGGTTACTTCAAATTCTCCGCTTGTTTTTCCTTTTTCAATGTCAAAAGTATATTTTTTGTCCTTGTCCGTTACTCTTATTTTTGGTGCTTTGGTAAATGGATTTTTAGAGGTTACTTTTAAGGTTGCTGTCAATTTTATTTTATCGGTACTTGCAAATGTTATAGGTATGAGGTCGGGTTTTATTGTGCTGTAATCGTCAGGGTTTGTTCTTTTAGACAACCAATGATAGTGCTTACCGCCATCTTCGAGTATATAGAATTTTTTGTAATCACTAAAATCTTTTACGTCATCACTACATATATCGTATTTTGTATCAAAAATTACTTTTGTCAGTACTAAAGTAGCTTTTGGAGCAGCGGCTTCTCCGTAGGTTTTTATTCCTGTAATGATTTTAGAAGTCTTTTTATCTTGTTGCTTTTTAGCCCCTTCAAGTTCAATGGTGTTACCCGTTATTTTTTTGTGACGAACAAGTTTTTTACTCATTTTTTCGGTAATGGCATTTTCTCTAATGTTGTTTTCTTCCTCCCAAAGGGCTTTAAGTTCGTTTTTTAGGTCGGTTATATAGTTTTCCAAATCCAATCCAAAAAGTTCGTTTCTGTTTGTTGATGGATTATTGCTTTCGTCTATTTTGTCCGCACTGCTAAATAGGTTTATCCAAAAGTTTGATTTTTCTTTACTCATTGTCCTGAATTTAAAAATTGAACTTTACCTCCTAATGCACAGTTAATCGTAGATTTGTTGATTAGGGCATTTTTTCCTTCGATGAGCATATCTTTTTTAAAATCTATCCATTTTAAAAGTGAGATACTTGCTTTGCAAGGTTTTTGCGTAATAGAACAAACGCCAAAATCAAAAGTATTTAGAATTGGATTTTTATCAATAGTGGAACAAGAATAAACACCATTAAATTTTAATACCTTTTTACGTGCTTTTATTTGGCAAGGTGTAGTTCCTTTATCGCAAACCATTATTGCACCGTCTTTGATATATTCAAAAGTTCCGCCATCTTCGGGCTGTATTAGTACTCCCATATTTTATCTTTTTTCACCGTTATACTTCGTTGTTCTGAATTGTGTAGAACGGTGAAATATGACACGTGGTGCAGATTTAAAGAAATGAACTCTAAATGAACTCTGAGCCAAACAGTTGATTTTGTTTTATCTTATTTTTCACCAAAACAAAATCAACTGTTTGGCGGTGTCTATTAATTGGACTGAACATAAAATGAACTCAGTCCGCACTATGTGATATATTTGGTGTTAGGTTTTCGTGTTTATTTTTTAGTAATTATTTTATCAATTTTCTCAAATGTTTTAAGTTCGTAATTATCAAACTTTAATTTTATACTATCTCTAGAATCAATATTTTCATAATAATCTACAATATTGGACGGAACACCATAATCACTTGCTATTTTGCCTTCATCTGTCAATGCATTATGTTCAAATTTCATAAGTAATTTATCAATACCCAAGACATCGTCAATTAATATTTTTTCGGTAATAGAAATATAATACTTATACATAATATTAAACACTCCAAGGTATTTAACAGTTTGATACTTTAATGTATTATAAACAAATTTTGATGTTAGTTGTATTGCTTTATCAATTGACTCACCCTTAGCTAAGTAATAATTAACAGACCCTTTAAAGCCACCTTTCAAATAATAGTATATTAAACTAGTTAAAGTTGAATAATCACCTTTAGAGCCTGTATGTTCAATTAAAAATCTAAGATTCTTATTAGTTATTATTGGTAATATAGTACGTAAAATAATTTGAAATCCATCATAATCTATATTTAATCTGAAGTTTATAATTTTAATTAATTTCTTTATTTTTCTAATATCAAAGTTTGATAAATCAAAAATATTATCATAAACCGTAATCTTATCTAACCTACTAATAACTTTATACTGAGATAAAATCTCATCAGGAATACCTCTTTTAAATTGTTCTTTTATAACATTTTTTTTTCTGCTTTGATCAACATCAGACAAGTATTTATTATTAGTATAAAATAAATCTATTTCATCTTTAGGCGCATTTATATCATAGTTTTTATGTTTTAAAGCTTCATCTTCTCCATTAATTATATTAATAAATGAATTACTCAAATCAATAACTCGTCCACTAAAATGATGACCAAAACGACCTGCTCTACCAGCAATATTTTTTGCATCAAATTTTTTAAGATCCTTATTTCCCTTTTTACTGTGCATAACGATCAAATTTTTTGCCGATGTATTTACACCTTCAGTAATAGTAGTCGTTGATATTAAGATTTTAATATATCCCTTATTAAATAAATTTATTATTTCTTTTTGAATATATTTAGGAATTAGTCCATGATGTATACCAATTCCACTTTTTAGTGCGCGTACTAAAATCCAATTATCTGTGAAATTTAAAGATATATGATTAATTAGTTCATCATACTCGTTTGTAATATGGTTATTTAATATACCTGATTTAATAATCACTTCAGCATACTTTTCTACTCCACCGTTCTTGCCTCTATTAGAACAATAAACAATTATATTTTGTGAAATATTTAATATTGCATCAATAGTTTCTATTAATGTTTTTGATTTATTTTTTGATTTTGTATAACTAATATTTAACTGGTTATCCTCTGGATATGTTTTATTTTGCCTAACACCTAAATACGTTTTATTTACAATTTCATATTTATTATAATTTATTAACGAAATTTTATTATCTTTTAAAAAATAATTAAATGATGGATTATAATTGTAGGAATCTGGTATTGAAAACTCCATATATGGACCTGCAAATAACATATCTGAATTTTGAGATAGAGCATAAAATATAGCTAAACGATACGCAACATCTCGTTCATTTTCTCTTAATTGTTCATCAATTAAGTAGTCATTATCTATTTTGTATACTTCATCTACAAATATAAAATCAAATTTTATATTATAATCTGATTTTTCAGTAAAAGACAAATATCTTTCAGGAGTATAAATAAAAATATTATTCTTTCCGAGTTTTTTAACTTCACTCAGAGTATGTATTGAATAATTTTCACGAAACATTTCATAATTTAATCCTGAAAGTAATTTATCCATATTTTCTGAAAGAAGTGCTATTGTAGGAAAAATCAACACAATATTTGAATATTTCATTTTCTTAATAACTTCAAATACAATATGAGTTTTACCAAATGAAGTACTTGCGGATAGAAAAAATCTATTCATTTTAGAAAAATTAAATTTGTCCAATATTTCCTTTTGGTATTTATGAAGCATACTATTTTCGTCTGTATGTAAAACACTTTCGTAATAAAGTGAAGAGAATGTTCTTAAATCAAATGAATTAATATTTGGCTTTTGATCAAATTTATCCAGAATATTATAGAAATGTGGAATACCTGAAATATTCGCAATATATCTAAGAAACTTGAAATCATTCTGAGTTAATACTTCATTTTTAATAAGATCAAAATAAGAACATACTAAACTAATAAACTTAAAATCTATAAGCTTTCCTTTTTTAAATAGGTTTAGTGCAATTATTAAATTTGTGGTTTCCTTGATTCTATCCATTTTATAACAGTTGTTTTTATGTCTCTTACTTTATCTACAGGTAATAGTATAAAATAGATTGAATATGGTATTGACAATTCAAATTGAGTAGCAGTATATTTTTCATTAATATGTTTGATTACAGAATCTATACTATAATCATAACCTCGTTTATGTTTGTCATAAAGTATGATAATTGGATATATTAATTTTATATTATACTTTTTAACATATTCCATTATATTTACCATTGGGTTTTTTTCCCATTCATTTATTATTGTTTCTACTTTTGTTCCTGTAATATTAAAGCTATTCTTGAAATTTGTAATAGCAAGAAGATTTTTCGATAAATATTTATCCGAAATAGCTTTATCAATATTATCTAACGCACTATCAACACCAGATTTAAACGTGTTTCTGAATTTAACTTCACCAAACCATAACTCTGTTATTCCTTTATTTTCAATTAAATGATAAGAATCATACCCTTTAGTTTCGGACGACTCCAATGGGTTATAAAAATAGCCCCTAGAAATAACAGCTTTTGCGTTAAATTTTGCATAAAGCATACAGTATAATATAGTTTCACCGTGAAAACCATAACTTATTTTATATTTTTCCTTTGCATATTCATTATACTTCATTTTTGTAAGTAAAGCGATAGTATGCATATTCATCATATCCTTATCTTCTAAATCGAATTCATTAAAAGAATAATCAACGATAGAATTATAAATAATAGTTGCAAGAGTATCATTACTTACTGATAAAAAACATTTATCATTTTCTGTAGAGAATATTGATTTATCAATTTTTAGTTGAGGATTAGGTAAATCATATTTGTAAACAATAGACTTGGATATTAGATCTAATAATTCATTTCTCATTATATTGCTTTTTTTTGCATGAAACCTAACACCTCTATATCCACAATAGCAACCCTAAAGTTGACGTTATTTCCGCAATACCTACAAGCACTACAGAGGCTGTTAAATTTATAGTTTAAAGGTAGTTAATAATTTAAATTACCAGTATATAACTGGCATATTTATTAACAAAAATTTACTGTAAAGTGTTGCATGCATACTTTGTAGTATTTGCAGTACTTGTGGGGGTTTAATTGGTGCTAATTCCTTAGGGAACGGTGTGTTTTTTAGCTGTATTATTTATTTTAACAGTATTATTACTTCTAAAAAGAGGAATACTGGGTGTTTTTTTACGCTTAAAAAGTCTTCGTATTCAAACAATCGTTTTAACCGTTTAAAACGGTTATTTTAAGGACAAGAATAAAAATTAAGTCTTCTTTTAAAAAAAATATTGCCGTCAGGTACTAATAACAGAATAAAAAAACAAACATAGCCACGTAAAGTAAAACGCATACCAAAAGCACTGCTGACCAATACTTATCCGTATCTTAAAATAGTGAAAACATATTCCACAAAAGAGCGTGAGAGAAAATGACCTAAAAATAAGTGATACCTATTAAGGTCTTTGTTGATAGCCAATTAATTAAATCGCGCAATCCCCATAGTATCATCTTTTGAGCCGGTATAAGTCAATAGGATGTTCATGCTGGGTGCTACGCACCGGACGAACACTTAGTTATTGGGCGTAGTTTTTTGCTTTCTTATTTTAATTGGCTTTATGATAAAACATAATTTAACTATTAATTTTATTTTTAATAGTTTTTTCTAAAAAAGAGAGTTGAGATGGTTCAATCGTTTTTATTGGGAATTTGAGTGTTTTCTCTTTTTCATTTGGATTTTGATAAATTATAATAATATTTTTTCCAACAATCGAATAAGATTTTAAACCACTATAAGAAACATTTTTCTTTCCTAAAACAGCAATTTGAAAGACAAAATGTTTTTCTAAAAATTTAAATGCCATAACATTTTGGTTGAAAAACCAAATAAATATAAATAATACAGCAATTCCAATTGGCATACCTGCAATTCGATTGAATAATATAAATATTATAAAACTTGCTACCCCCATAAATATTGCCATATACAAAAGTCTATTTTTTGTACTTGAACTTAATTCAATTTCATTAATTGATTTACTCATAATTCTCTTTATAAAATTTATTATCTTCTAATTTTTCAACTATTTTTCGTACTCCTATTATTCCAATAATACCTATAGGAATAAATAAAAAACTCCCAATACTAAATATGATACTTCCTATTTTCGCATTGTTAAACTGCATTATTATAACTCCAATATAACATAATAATAACGCTATAATTAATATTATGTATAATCCTCTATATTCACCTGAAGCATAAATGAAAAAGGTAATCAAGCTATTAATAATTAAACCTATAACTGTTAAGGAGTTTATTTTCATTGCAAATAATATTTTATATTAATTTTCAAAAATAATACATTTATTATAACAAGTCAAGATTTTGGGTTACTTATTATTTTATTAGTCCATTCTTTCAACCTATTTCAGAATTATACTTTTCTTAAAATTGCGCATAACAGCACGGCTATGCTGAGATTGTTTGTGTTGCGCCAGCGGCAAACAAATTACGTATGCGCCATTGTTATGAGCTTTTTTCCTTATTAAGTCATGCCTATATCACTAAGTCTTCATATTCTTGGGTAGTAGAATTTTCAATAAATATTTTCCTATCTTTAGATTTCTTAAAATTCAAAGAGCCGTGTAATTTCCACAATTTTGTCCAACTACTTTTTACGTATACACCATTAAAATCATCGACTGAATCAGGCACAAAAAAGGGTTTAACATTTCCAATGAAACCAGAAAAATATGGTAGATCATTTTTTTCAAGTGCCATTTCTATCAGCAAATCATAATTAAGAGAAAAGATTTCCTTCTCATGCTCTTGGTTCTTAAATTCAAGTAGTAAATGCAACTTCTTAGATTTGAGAGTTTCTAAGGTTTATTTTTCAAAACAGAAAGAGAGTCACCTCTCCTTCATGTTTTGATGGAATAGTTACCTTACGCCCTCAAGTCTCTGAAAAAGAAGTAGTATGGCACATTTAACCAAAGAACAAAGATACACAATTACCTGTATGTTATCACAGGGGTATTCTAAGTCCAAAATAGCCTTGGCTATAGGGAAACATAAAAGCACTATAAGTAGAGAATGCAAACGTAATTGCGATGCTCGTAGCGGCTCCTATGAATACGAATTAGCACATAGAAAGTGGAAGGATAGACATAAGAAAAAGCGAAAGCACATTAGGTTTACTGAGAAGATAAGAAGCGAGGTTGAAAAGCTGTTACGTGATGATTATAGTCCAGAACAAGTGGTTGGAATACTTACTAAGCAAGGAAAAGAAGTTGTTTCAGTAGAACGTATTTATCAGCATATCTGGCAAGATAAGAAGCATAAAGGCACACTCTATACTCATTTAAGAAGACAAGGAAGGAAGTACAGGAAACGAGGGGCATTCAAGGACTCACGTGGTATTATTAAAGATCGAATTAGTATTGAAAAACGACCAGATATAGTGGAGAAAAGAGAACGTTTTGGAGATTTAGAAGTGGATTTAATAATTGGAAAAAATCATCATCAAGCCATTCTTACAATCAATGACAGGGCTTCTGGGATGCTAAAGATGAAAAAAATAGCATCTAAAGAATCTTCTGTTGTAACAGCTGCTATTAATGAGCTTTTAGAAGATTGGATACCGTATATAAACACTATAACAGCTGATAACGGAAAAGAGTTTGCAGGACATAAAAAAGTAGCTGAATTTTTAGGAATCGATTATTATTTTGCACATCCTTACCATTCATGGGAAAGAGGATCTAATGAAAATTTAAATGGGCTTATTCGGCAATATTTCCCTAAAGGAAGTGACTTTTCGATATTAACTAAGCAGATGATAAAACAGGTGGAAGGAAAATTAAATAGAAGGCCTAGGAAAAGGTTTTCATATCAAAACCCTATATTTGTAATGAATCAATTATTGTTTAACCAAAAAGTTGCGTTTATAAGTTGAATTCAGCGTTTATAAAGTTGAGCCAAGTTACCAAATTACTTATATTTTCGAAATCTACTATCGGAGAAAGCTTCTCGTAAATTGTTTTTTTTATAATTTTCTCAATAGACTGAATGTCACTAAGTTTCAAACCATTAATTTCTTTATCATTAGTAATTAACGAACTTAATTGCTGTATTTTATTAAGAATAGTTTCTACATTATCAGTATCTTCTATGAGTTTTAAAAAATTCTCATTTATTAATACTTTTCGAACTTCCTTTGTTAAATCATCCACATTTGGCAATCCACAAGCTTTTGATACTCCAGCTCCAATTAATAATCCAACTTGTTTTGGTGTTGCTAAAATTTCTAATAAATTATCCATAATTATGTTAGTTAGGATTTACTGCTTGCGTGTTTATTTAAATTGCTCATATCACCTCTATATCCACAATAGCAACCCTAAAGTTGACATTATTTCCGCAATACCTACAAGCACTACAGAGGCTGTTAATTTTATAGTTTAAAGGTAGTTAATAATTTAAATTACCTGTATATAACTGGCGTATTTATTAACAAAAGTTTACTGTAAAGTGTTGCATGCATACTTTGTAGTATTTGCAGTACTTGTGGGGGTTTAATTGGCACTAATTCCTTAGGTAACTGTGTGTTTTTTAGCTGTATGATTTATTTTAACAGTATTATTACTTCTAAAAAGAGGAATACTTGGTGTTTTTTTACGCTTAAAAAGTCTTCGTATTCAAATAACCGTTTAAAACGGTTATTTTAAGGACAAGAATAAAAATTAAGTCTTCTTTTAAAAAAAATATTGCTGTCAGGTACTAATAACAGAATAAAAAAACAAACATAGTCACGTAAAGTAAAACGCATACCAAAATGCTGCTGACCAACACTTATCCGTATCTAAAAACAGTAAAAACATATCCCACAAAAGAGCGTGAGAGAAAATGACCTAAAAACAGGTTATATCTGATAAGGTCTTTGTTGATAGCCTCTTAATTAAATCGCGCAACCCCCATAGTATCATCTTTTGAGCCGGTATAGTCAACAGGATGTTCATGCTGGGCGCTACACACCGCACGAACACTTAGTTATTTCTGGCTTTTTACTTTCAGTTTATCCTTTTTCTTTGATTTTACCCCAAAACGACTTTTTTGAAATTAGATTTTTTCTGTTTAAATCCAACACTTCTTTTCCGTTCGCTTTTATTAAAAAATCCAAGAACTTATTATATCCATTTTCTATTTTGTATTCCAATTCGTTTTTATAGAGAGGGAAAACATTGTAGATATTTATTTTTCGTCCGTATTTATTTATTTCAGTAAAATCGTTGTCGAATGTAACAGACGGAAGAATTAATGCTCCAACATAATCGGTATCGTGTCCATAAGGTGTTAAATCTTCTTCTGCTTGTATCGAATGTCCAATTTCTAACCAAGTATCATGAAAATGCGGAAATTTTGCAGTTCGTTTAAGAATTGTAATTAACCAGTCATTTTTATTTTTACCTGTGTAAAATTGGTCAAATTCAATGTCTTTGGGGATTAACATCATTAATTCGGCAAATTCTAATTCCTTTGGGTTTTGGGCTTGTTCAGAAACATTCATTTTCAACGTGCTCATTCCAGAAGTCATAAGAATTTTAAATGAAGCATTCTTTGGCTCTATTAAATAAACGTCAAGATGTAAATCAAGTGTTGAGATTTCGTGAAAAACCGTCATTAAATTCTCATCAAAAAAATTGTCCAAATGGTCGGAAATCCATTCAGCGTGTTCGTGGTAATGTTTTTTTTCCGAGAACGGATTTTTGTATTCTGTCATTTGTTTGTTTTTCACTTGTGCCTATCACCTCTATATCCACAATAGCAACCCTAAAGTTGACATTATTTCCGCAATACCTACAAGCACTACAGAGGCTGTTAATTTTATAGTTTAAAGGTAATTAATAATTTAAATTACCAGTATATAACTGGCGTATTTATTAACAAAAGTTTACTGTAAAGTGTTACATACATACTTTGTAGTATTTGCAGTACTTGTGGGGGTTTAATTGGTGCTAATTCCTTAGGGAACGGTGTGTTTTTTAGCTGTATTATTTATTTTAACAGTATTATTACTTCTAAAAAGAGGAATACTGGGTGTTTTTTACGCTTAAAAAGTCTTCGTATTCAAACAATCGTTTTAACCGTTTAAAACGGTTATTTTAAGGACAAGAATAAAAATTAAGTCTTCTTTTAAAAAAAATATTGCCGTCAGGTACTAATAACAGAATAAAAAAACAAACGTAGCCACGTAATGGGAAACGCATGCCAAAATACTGCTGACCAACACTTATCCGTATCTAAAAACAGTAAAAACATATTCCACAAAAGAGCGTGAGAGAAAATGACCTAAAAATAGGTGGTACCTATTAAGGTCTTTCTCGATAGCCTCTTAATAAACTTCGAGCAATCCCCATAGTATCATCTTTTGAGCCGGTATAGTCAATAGGATGTTCATGCTGGGCGCTACGCACCGCACGAACACTTAGTTATTAGGCAACGTTATTTTTTGATGAATAATGTATCACTTTTTCCATTGACGAAATGATAATTAGGCTTTCTTTCAGGATGAGTACTTACAATAGAAATAGAATCGATTCTATTATCTCCCCTATAAACATATAGGTAACGCCCTTTAAAATGTTCACTTTTCAAAACTTTAAAATATCCATCTTCATTAGTAATGGTATTAATATTACTATCATATTGGTTTACAATTTTTAATCCGTTTAAAGGGAGTTTGTTTATAGTACATATATGTCCATGAAAATATTTTATTTTTTTAGGTGAACAAGTGTAAATAAGATTAGCTGAAATTAGTAATAATATATATTTCATGATTATTTTAATTCAAGTTTTGTTAACCATAATAAACTTAAAACATCTTTTTCTGATGCTACATATCTATTGTAAACAGTTTGCGGAGGAGAGGATGGATAATAAGGCATAATATCTATTTCTCCTGTTTTAGGATATACAGGTGCTGATGATTTCATTTTTTGAGTTATTGTATTTACACTACCTTTATGTCCATAACTATAAAATGTACCTCCATAAGCTTTTAAAATGGCATGTCCTATTTCATGTGCTGTTGTAAATTTGAATTCTAAATTTTCAGAATTTTCAGTTTGATAATCCCAATTATCTTTGAAAAAATACTCATAAATATATCCTACATTATAACAAACAGCCTCTCTAGATATTAAATTACCAATAGCAGAAATTGGGTCATCAACAGTTCCTGGATTTCCAGAACGCATCCATTTATTATTTGTATTGAAAATTAAACTAACATCATCCATTGTATTTTTTGTTGAGTTTATTGAATTTACAAATATTTCGTAAATTTCTCCGTTAACATCTGCATTTTTAGCAATGTAATGATTTCTATTTCTTCCCCAATGATAGCTTAAACCGTCTAAAGCTAATTTTTCTAAATCCTTAAAACTTTTAGTTCTTTTTTTAATTGGAAGTTTTCCTTTTATAAGGTCTTTCTTTGGAATATCATCCCAATCATCTAGTCCTTCTGCTCCTCCATCTTGTAAATCCACCCGTAATGTAACATCAATTCGTTTGGCATTAATGTCAATTTTAGTATCAACCCAATTTACTTCTTTATATTCAAAAATAAATTCATCACTTTCCGCAGTTTTTTCTTCTTCTACCTTTTGCCTTTTACACGCGCTTTTAGTTTTCCTGAGGTGAAACGTGTACTGTCATAAATCCCGTTACTATCAAAACCATCCCATTTGATAATGTACTTGCCTTTTGGATAGCTACTTGGTATGATTTGGCTATTCATTTGGCTATGCTTTAGGTTTTTTGTGTTAGCATTGTTTCCTGAATCTTTTGCAGTAATAACTACTTTGTCTAAGGTTTGTGAGCCTGAAAAATAAGTTTGAATAACGTTGTTATCGTGTAAAAATTCTATTTGAAAATCATCAATACCGTTTCCTGTAATTTCCATTTCAAAATCAATGGTTGTATTTTCGGGTGTTCCGTCATATGCAGGAATTCCTAATGGGACTAACGTTTTTTTGTCTTGTAATACTTTAATCGATAAGTCAAAATCAAGCAGTATTTGTGGTGTTAAATACCTAGTATGCGTTTCTCCGTCTTCAAATGATATTGTAAATCCTGTTTTTTTCAGTTTTTTCATTATTGCTTGTTTTGAATTAATGATGAGTAAATGTTGCCTAATACCTCTATATCCACAATAGCAACCCTAAAGTTGACGTTATTTCCGTAATACCTACAAGTACTACAGAGGCTGTTAAATTTATAGTTTAAAGGTAGTTAATAATTTAAATTACCAGTATATAACTGGCGTATTTATTAACAAAAGTTTACTGTAA
Organism: Flavobacteriaceae bacterium; assembly: GCA_965224465.1. GTDB lineage: Bacteria > Bacteroidota > Bacteroidia > Flavobacteriales > Flavobacteriaceae. Next base: position 1,236,900 of record OZ245049.1, read on the forward strand.
AGTGTTACATGCATACTTTGTAGTATTTGCAGTACTTGTAGGGGTTTAATTGGTGCTAATTCCTTAGGAAACTGTGTGTTTTTTAGCTGTATGATTTATTTTAACAGTATTATTACTTCTAAAAAGAGGAATACTGGGTGTGTTTTTGGATCAAGAACAAAAGTTGGGTCTTAATTTAAAAAAGTCGTTTTTTGTAGTCTAATACTAGAACTGATGAACAACGATTTTACGACTGATTTTATAGCCCTGTTTCTACCTGATGGAATATTGGAATATTTTGATATAACCGATTATCAACGTACTGAAAGTAACCAGTATTTATATGATAAAAGATTGACAATCCATTTATCTGAAAAAAAGATAGTTCCTCAAGAATATAAGAACTACCCCTATAAAGCCTGTGGATTTTCAGAAGCTCGTAACATTGATGATTACCCAATACGCAATATGCTTGTCACTTTGAGTATTAAACGAAGGCGTTGGGATGTTGTTATTGACGGAAAAACAAAAAAAGTAAGTCGTGATTGGAAGCAAATAATAGCACAGGGAACTCGAATGTCAGAAGAGTTCGCTGATTTTTTAAAAGAAACTAGTTAATACC
>OZ245049.1:1242500-1357500 GCA_965224465.1 Flavobacteriaceae bacterium
GCGCTCGTTATAGGACTTAACCTGACACCTCACGGCACGAGCTGACGACAACCATGCAGCACCTTGTAAGAAGTCCGAAGAAAGATCTATCTCTAAATCATGCATCCTACATTTAAGCCCTGGTAAGGTTCCTCGCGTATCATCGAATTAAACCACATGCTCCACCGCTTGTGCGGGCCCCCGTCAATTCCTTTGAGTTTCAATCTTGCGACCGTACTCCCCAGGTGGGACACTTATCACTTTCGCTTAGTCACTGAGAAATAAATCCCAACAACGAGTGTCCATCGTTTACGGCGTGGACTACCAGGGTATCTAATCCTGTTCGCTCCCCACGCTTTCGTTCATTAGCGTCAATATATACGTAGTAGACTGCCTTCGCAATCGGTATTCTGTGTAATCTCTAAGCATTTCACCGCTACACTACACATTCTATCTACTTCCACATAATTCAAGACTAACAGTATCAAAGGCAGTTCCACAGTTGAGCTGTGGGATTTCACCCCTGACTTATTAGTCCGCCTACGAACCCTTTAAACCCAATGATTCCGGATAACGCTTGGACCCTCCGTATTACCGCGGCTGCTGGCACGGAGTTAGCCGGTCCTTATTCTTACAGTACCGTCAAGCTCCCTCACGAGGGAGTGTTTCTTCCTGTATAAAAGCAGTTTACAACCCATAGGGCAGTCATCCTGCACGCGGCATGGCTGGGTCAGAGTTGCCTCCATTGCCCAATATTCCTCACTGCTGCCTCCCGTAGGAGTCTGGTCCGTGTCTCAGTACCAGTGTGGGGGATCCCCCTCTCAGGGCCCCTACCTATCGTTGCCATGGTAAGCCGTTACCTTACCATCTAGCTAATAGGACGCATACTCATCATTAACCTATAAATATTTAAACACAAATTCATGCGAATCTGTGTTACTATGGAGTGTTATTCTTCATTTCTAAAGGGTATCCTCCTGTTAATGGTAGATTGTATACGCGTTACGCACCCGTGCGCCGGTCGTCATCTGTAGCAAGCTACAATGTTACCCCTCGACTTGCATGTGTTAAGCCTGCCGCTAGCGTTCATCCTGAGCCAGGATCAAACTCTTCATCGTATAAATTTTAAATATTATTTCGATGGCAAATTCTTCAAAAAAATTAAACAAGTATTAAAACTTGTGTTCTTACTCAATTACGCTGTCAATTTCAATATCTTCAATGATCGTTGTACTTAACTTCAATAGCTAAGCGGGTGCAAATATAATAACTTTATTAATTCTGACAAGCTTTTATTAATAAAAACTTAATCTAAATTTAAAGATAATCTACACCAGGTATTTGAACTTTTCCGTAACTAATCTTGCGATTATTTCCGGTTGCAAATGTAACACCTTTTTTGAATTAAACTAGAAAAAGTTTTAAAACTTTTCTTGTCGTTTTCTTAGTGATATCAGCATGTTCAGAACTTATTTTTGCTTTGCGTATTCCCCTTAGCGAGTGCAAATATAGAAGGTTTTATTGATCCTGCAAGGAGTTTTTGAAAGTATTTTTAAAGAATTATTGTGTACGGGTGATTAAAGACTGGTATTGTGTGGCTTGGGAATGTTATTTTTTTATTGCAACATAGAAGCTTCGCATGTTTGGTGTTTAAAAGTGGGATTACGTAGGATGGTATACCTTTATACAGAAGCCCGCAATACAGGGTATACTAAAAACCCAAGATATATAATAGGGACGCAATACATTGCGTCCCTATTATATATCTTGGATTCATAGAATGCTTAATCATCTAATAAATCGGTACTTTCTTCCAATAGATCTATAATCAAATCGGCAAATTCTTTATTACCATCATCATTATTTGGATTAATTTCTATCACTCCATCCCCATCTAAATCTTTAGCTAAAGAAAAATCGATTTTTGATCCTGCTCCAAACACAACACTTAAATCAAAGTTGATTACTGCTATCACAGATCCTCCATCGATAATAATATTATCAGTTACATCCGAATAATCGATTTCAAATTCCTCGTCGGTATCATGCCAGAAAACAAATGGAACATCATTTATAGTTCCTTTTATAAGTATTGATTTTCCAAAAAGTTCACTCTCGGTATTTGTAGATTTATCCATATTAAATTCTATTTCTTCATATACGTTATTTGGAATATCCGCTGAAGCAATATCTATGGCAATACTTCCTTTTAACAAATCCAATTCAAAAGGCCCTTCAAGTTCAATATCAGTATACAAATTCTCTGCAACTTTATCGTCATCTATTTCAAGTTCGATTTCCTTGATATTAATCAGAAAACTTGTAATGTTTACAACATTTTGCACTTTAGAAACTGTACTTTTATTATTAAGCGCACTCTTGATAGTCGCACTTGCTTTCAATTTTAAATTCCCATCATTAGAAAGAGAATCACTATTACAAGAAACTAGTAGCATTACACACGTGGCAATGGCATAAATTGAGGTCATTTTTTTCATCATTTTTATTATCTTAAAATTACACTTATATAACAGGCATATCCTCCTTAGCCCTACCCTTAAATCTATATATTTTTTACAAAAACCAACAAGAATCTAACTTACAACACATTAAGGGCTTGTATTCCTTTATCATTTTAAAAACAAAATAAAGAATCACTCCCTCTAAATTTATATTTATCTTTGTCACCTATTATAATGTAATTAAGTAAATGGAATTAAAACGATTGAATAAAGCGATTTCAGAAACTGGTTATTGCTCTAGAAGGGCAGCGGACAAGTTAATTGAAAATGGCAGTGTAAAAGTAAATGGTAAAGCTGTAGGCTTAGGAGAAAAAGTTTCTCCAAGCGACTCCATTAGTATTCATGGTCAAATTATTACACTAGAGGTTGAACCTATTTACCTTGCTTTTAATAAACCCGTTGGCATCACTTGTACTACAGACACTAATATAAGGCAGAATATTATATCTTATATCAATTACCCTGAGCGTATTTTTCCTATTGGAAGATTGGACAAACCTAGTGAGGGGCTCATATTTATGACCAATGATGGAGACATTGTAAATAAAATATTACGTTCTAAGAACAATCACGAAAAAGAATATTTGGTTACTGTAACTAAGAAAGTCACAAATTCATTCATTCAAAAAATGGGCAATGGTGTACCTATTTTGGATACGATATCAGATACGTGTAAAGTAACCAAGGTGAACGATTTTACATTCAATATCACACTAACTCAAGGTCTGAATAGACAAATAAGACGCATGTGCTTGTTTCTTGGATACGAAGTGATTAAATTAAAACGCATTCGGATTATGAATATAGCGCTTGGGAATTTAAAACCAGGTAGTTATCGTAATTTTACACGAAAAGAACTAGAACAAATAAACCGTTCTATTTCAAGTTCAAGTAAAACGGAGGAAGCATCTAAAAAGCGGCGTTAAAAATTTCGAAAGGCCGATGTTATTTCAAAAACGTCGGTCAATATTTTTTCTTCAATTTCGTCTAGCGTTACATTTTTTCTTTCCATTACCAATTTTGCGGTTTCTAGCACTTTGCCTATTTGATAGGTTGTAAAACCTGCTGCTCCTCCCCAACTAAAAGACGGAATATAGTTTCTAGGAAAATTACTTCCATATACATTCGCACTTACTCCTACTACTGTCCCTGTATTAAACATGGTATTAATTCCACATTTTGAATGATCTCCCATAATTAGCCCACAAAACTGCAATCCTGTTTCAGCAAATCGTTTAGATTCATAATCCCAAACACGAACCTCGGCATAATTATTTTTTAAATTAGAATTGTTTGTATCGGCACCTAAATTACACCATTCACCCAATACTGAATTCCCTAGGTAACCATCGTGTCCTTTACTTGAATTTGCAAACAAAACTACATTATTAAGTTCGCCTCCCACTTTACATCCAGGTCCTAAGGTAGTAGCTCCATAAATTTTAGCTCCCATTTTTACTACTGAATTTTCACACATAGCAAAAGGGCCTCTTATTAAAGAACCTTCCATTACCAAAGCATCTTCTCCTATATAAATAGGTCCTTTCTCTGCATTCAACGATGAGAAATGTACCGTAGCTCCGGGTTCAATAAATATATTTTTAGGGTTGATAACATGTACTGATGCAGGAATTTTTTGTGATGTTCTATCTTCAGTTAAAAAATCAAAATCCTCTTGAATGGCTTTTTCATTCATTGAAAACAGATCCCACGTATTTGAAATTTGAAGCACCTCTCCTTCAAACTCTATTTGATCATACGATTCAAAATTCACTTCTTCTTGTTCTTCAGAAGTATAGAAGGCAATAACCTCATCTCCTTTAAAAATGGCTTGATTTTCTTCTAGATTTTCCACCAATATGATCAAGGCATCATTAGGTAAAAAAGAGGCATTCAACATTACATTTTTCTCCATCTCTACCATCGGATATTTATCCTCTAAATAAGCCTCTGTTAAAGTCGTAGTAGTTGTCCCTAAGCGTTTTTCCCATTTCTCTCGAATGCTTAAAATCCCCACTCTTATATCCGCAACAGGTCGCGTAAAAGTGAATGGTAATAAGCTATTCCTAACAGATCCATCAAACAAAATGTAATTCATGCTTCTATTTTTTTAAGCAAAGATACTTTTTTGATTGTAATTACAACAAAGAATCGAATACTTAAAGCAAGTTAGATTTTTTCAACAAAGTATCTATACTATCCGCAACTTCAAAACATGAATTTACGGTTTTCAATTTGGTACAATAACGACTGTCGATTTTATGATGTCTACACGCAATAGCTCTAACATCTACCTTTTTAAAATCAGCATCTATAGCCAAACATTTTTCATACAAAGTCTCTACCGTATCATTTTCTTGGGGATCCTGTCCTTTAGACAATAAAAAGCCTCTTAAAAAATTATCTATTGCAAACTGTGAGTTTTTACAAACAGCATAGCTAACAATATCTTCTTCAGGCTTAAACAACTCTCCGTTTGCTTGTTTTAAATTTCTTTCACCTGCTTTAAAAAAAGCATCTGATCTAAGTTTCATCATCATTACTAATTTAGAATTTTCATTTTTGGGGATGTAATACCGATTACACTCCAAAATAGCCGATATAAATAATTTGTTTTACATTCTAGCGTTGTTGAAAATCAGAACGATAGCTATGTCTATCCTTCCCTTTTCGCCTAACTAAAACAAAAATAATTCCATTTCTAAACCGTCACTTGGAAATGTATTTGCTATAATTCCTCCTAAAAAAACAGGGGGAATTTCGCTTTATAAAATTACAAAAAAAATCACTAAGAACTACTGCTCTTAGTGATTTTTAAAGATTGATTTTTCAGTTTAAATAGACTTAAACATTTCTAGGCGTTCCCATCGTGTTTCGGACTCTTCTTGAGCTTGATCCAAAAGTTGTTTTGCAAGTTTCGGATTGTCTTTTACTACACGTGTAAATCGAGTCTCATTATACATAAAATCACTCAATGGAGCGGTAGCTTTTTTACTGTCTAATTTAAATCTTTTTCCTTTTGGAGCTATCGGGTTGAATCTAAACAATGGCCAATACCCTGTTTCTACAGCCTTCCTTTGTTGCTTTACTCCATATTTAAGATCATAACCATGTTCGCCACAATGAGAATAGGCAATAATTAGCGAAGGACCTGGATAAGCTTCCGCTTCTTGAATGGCTTTTAAAGACTGTACATCCTTGGCTCCCATAGCAATTTGTGCTACATATACGTTTCCATACGAGATTGCTTGCATGGCAAGATTTTTCTTAGAACTTCTCTTTCCAGATATTGCAAATTTGGCACTTGCCCCCAATGGAGTCGCTTTTGACATTTGACCCCCCGTATTTGAATAGACCTCTGTATCCATTACTAAAATATTAATATTCTCACCTGACGCCAATACGTGATCTACTCCACCGTATCCGATATCATAAGCCCATCCATCACCACCAAATATCCATACGGTCTTTTTTCGTAGGTACTCGATAAGGTTGGCTAATTTTTTAGCTTCAGGTACATCTATAGAAGCTAGAATTCCTTTTAATTCTTCAATTTGTTCTATTTTCAATTCTTTAGAAGCTTCAGAATCTTCTGGGTTATCAAGCATTTGATTTACTAAGGTACTTCCTATTTTACGCTCGAGAGATTTTAACAAACCGACCGCTAATTCCTGTTTTTTGGAGAGTCCTAAATGCAATCCTAAACCAAATTCAGCATTGTCTTCAAACAATGAATTTGCCCAGGCAGGACCGCGGCCAAATTTATTGGTTTTATAAGGAGTGGTAGGCAAGTTTCCACCATAAATAGAGGAACAACCAGTAGCATTTGCTATCAATATACTATCTCCGTACAATTGTGTAATCAATTTTATATAGGGCGTTTCACCACAACCAGAACAAGCTCCAGAGAATTCAAATAAAGGTTCTAAAAATTGAGCACCTTTTACAGAGCCAATTTTTAATTCTTTACGATCATAATCGGGTAAATCAATAAAGAACTCCCAGTTTTTATCCTCTATTTCTTCTACCAACACCTTCTCTCTTAAATTAATTGCCTTTAGATTTGCGTCTTCTTTGTCAACGGCAGGACACACTTGCACACATAAATCACATCCTGTACAATCTTGAGGAGAGACTTGTAGTATATAAGAATCTTCCGCTTTAATAAATGGACGTCCAATGGCTGGTACACTTTTTAAGCCCTGAGGAGCATCTACTAACATACCATTATTTACTACTTTCGCACGAATAGCTGCATGTGGACAAATAGCAACACATTTATTACACTGTGTACATAGATCCGCATCGTCCCAGACAGGGATAACATCCGCAATACCTCTTTTCTCAAATTGTGTAGTTCCTGTAGGGAAAGTTCCATCTATAGGAAAGGCACTCACAGGCAATTCGTCACCATTTCCAGCCAATATCACTCCTAAAACATCTTTTACAAAAGCATCTGCATCACCAACCATCATAGGAATCAATCCTTTTTGGTTTGTTGTATGGCGCGGGTACTCAACTTTTTCAAGGTTTTCTAATGAATGATCAACAGCATGAAAGTTCATTTCAACCACTGCTTCTCCTTTATGAGAATATGATTTCACAATAGCATCTTTAATTTTTTGAATAGCAGCATCTTTTTCAATAACACCAGAAATTGCAAAGAAACATGTCTGAAGCACAGTATTGGTACGTTTACCAAGTTTTACAGCTTTCGCAACTTTGGAAGCATCTACAACATAAAAATCTAAATTTTTATCAATAATTGTTTGTTGCATATTTTCTGGCAACTCTTCCCATACCTTATATTTATCAAAAGGAGAATTTAATAGAAAAACACCATTTTGTTTGGCGTGTTTTAATACCATGTATTTATGTACAAAACTAAATTGGTGGCAGGCAATAAAATCGGCTTTGTCAATCAGGTATGAAGAATTAATCTTGTCTGGACCAAAACGCAAATGTGAAATTGTTTGTGCCCCTGCTTTTTTTGAATCATACACAAAATATCCTTGCACATAATTATCTGTAGTTTCTCCAATAATTTTAATAGAATTCTTGTTTGCTCCTACAGTTCCATCAGATCCTAATCCGTAGAACATGCAATTTTTTGTTGTACTGGCTGCAATAAAATTAGAATCATACGCAAGACTTGTATGAGATACATCATCATTAATTCCAACTGTAAAATGATTCTTAGGAGTTGCTTTATCCAAATCATCATATATTCCTTTTACCATAGCAGGTGTGAACTCTTTTGAAGACAATCCGTACCGTCCTCCTACGATTAAAGGCAATTGCTCTCCATTTTCTACCATGGCATTTACAATATCAACATACAAGGGTTCTCCAATACTTCCTGGTTCTTTTGTACGGTCTAAAACTGATATTTTTTTTACTGATTTAGGCAATGCAGCAATATAATCTTTAATAGAAAACGGACGGTACAAACGAACAAATAAAGCCCCTACTTTTTCTCCATCAGCGACCATAGTATCTATGGCTTCTTTTACAGCACCACTTCCCGACCCCATAATAACAATCACTTTTTCTGCTTCTGGATCCCCTACATAATCGAATAAATTATAACGACGACCTGTATGAGCATAAAATTCATCCATCGTTTCTTGAACAATGCCTGGTATCGCATCATAAAACCCATTCGCAGCCTCTCTCGCTTGAAAAAACACATCTGGATTTTGTGCTGTCCCTCTCAATGTTGGATTGTCAGGATCTAAGGAACGTTTTTTATGCTCCATAATTTTATCCTCTGGCATCATTGCTTTGATAATAGCATCCGTTATTCCATCAATTTTAGAAATCTCGTGAGAGGTTCTAAATCCATCAAAAATATTTAAGAAAGGAATTCTAGTTTTTAGTGTAGCTACTTGAGTAATCAAGGCAAAATCATGAGCCTCTTGCACTGAATTCCCAAACAACATCGCAAATCCCGTTTGACGAACAGCCATCACATCTGAATGATCACCAAAAATAGACAAAGCATGCGTAGCAAGAGTTCTTGCTGCAACATGTATAACTACAGGCAGTAACTCCCCTGCCATTTTATACATATTAGGAATCATTAACAACAAACCTTGTGAAGCTGTAAACGTAGTAGTTAACGCACCCGCAAGTAAAGAACCATGTACAGTCCCAGCTGCACCTCCTTCACTTTGTAGTTCAACAATTGTAGGAACATTGTTCCAAATATTTTCTTGTCCATTCGCACTATACACATCTACATGTTCTCCCATGGGAGAAGCTGGAGTAATTGGATAAATTGCACAAACCTCGTTTGTCTTATGCGCTATTATTGCAACCGCCTCGTTGGCATCACAAATCAATTTAGGAAAGTCTTGTCTCATAATATTACATTTAATTCTCATAATTTGCAGTAACTTTGAATAAAACACATTGTATTTGCAAATTCTTTGTTTATTACTAAAACATTTAGTGTTGTAAAATTAGAAGAACAAACAATCCTATTAACTGACATATATCAGAAAAAAACAATCATGACCTATTTAAAACCAATTAAAATAAAATAACTAATAATCTAAACCACAATACATTGACTACTATTAAAAACGAAACACAAAACACCTATAACTATATAAAAAATATAATTTTTAAAATAACAAGAAAATTAACACATAATACATGTAGATAACACCTTTAAAATATTCCACCAATAACCTTGCGAAAAGAATAGAATTCTTCCCTATTATCAACCGTATTACAAAACATGTTTCCATTTTGTTCAATTATTCTACGAAAACGTTTTAGTTGAATGGCAAATAAATCTAAATTGCGAAATCTATAATTATTTTAAACCTTTGAATTATTGAAAGTTAGGCATTGTTTTTGTGGCAATACACAATAAAAACTTGAATATATAAAAATTTTTAGATTACAGAGATGCATCGTTATTACGTGGATCACACGAGGATGTTTTAAACAATACTTTTTTAGTTTAACAAGTTCAAATAGAAACTATCCATAGCCTCTTCCATCTAAAAAGATATATAAAATCAACAGAAGTTCGGACATACTTCTACTCTGAAACTAGGTATCAAGAATAAAATATCTATTCAAAAAAAAACATAGCGAAAACTGACAAAAACAGCTACTTGACATGCCTGCAATAAAAAAGAGTAAGCATCTCTGCTTACTCTTTTTTCATTCTCTTTTTACTTACTCTTTTTTCATTCTCTTTTTACTTACTCTTTTTTCATTCTCTTTTTACTTACTCTTTTTTCATTCTCTTTTTACTTTCTCTTTTTGCGTAGCTATCAATTACAATCCAAAATGACAAATATAAATAGTGTATTTTACGTTCTAGTGTTGTTGAAAATTTAGTTGGTATAACAAAAAAAAACATTTCTAAACCGTCATTTGGAAATTTATTTGGTATTAATAATTTCTAGAATTGATATTTTAAAATAAGCTCCAACGAGTTTGCATTGGCAACATGTTTTACTTCTGAAATCGCAAAATCGTATGCAACACCCAATTTCACTTGTTTCACTACGTCTATTAATCCATACATAGAAATTGTTTCATCCACTCTATAATTAGCGCCAATCGTATACTTTTCATACATTTTTAGCGTAGAAGACAAATCGTACGTCATGACAAGTCCATCTACATGACCTAACATAAGTGCAGGTGTAAACTCAAAGCCATTTTTTAATAAAAACGTGTACCCACTTCCTAAGTATATATGCAGGTTATCCACTGCTGAACTCGGAACATTCCCTGTTTTTTGATATCGTTTACCGTTTAAAAAATTTGGCGTAGAAAAACTCACATAATACCTTTTGTGTTTTAGATAAAGCCCCGCACCTAGATGCGAATTAAAAAAAGTTTGATTCGATGCAAACAAAGGGTCCTCTTTAGGAGCTCCCGTATCATTCAAATCGATCGCTACAAAACCACCTCCAGATTTTATTCCGAAAAACAAATCGGTTGTATTTGAAACTTTCAGTTTATACGATATATCTAGGGTTATATCAGTTTCACTCAATACAAAAACTTTATCGTTTACGATAGAGATCCCAAGTCCAAGGTTTTTAATCAAAGGTGTAGAAAAACTAAACGATTGCGTAGTTGGAGCATTGTCTACGCCCATCCACTGACTTCTATGAGATAAGGTAACCTCCCTTACATCATTAGCCCCTGCATAAGCAGGGTTAATAATGTTCATATTAAAATTATATAATGTAAAATTCGGATCTTGCTGTCCAACAACGTTCTGAATGGTTATTAGTGCAAATAATATGGTTAATTTTGAAATTGAATTCATTTTATTTTTATTTATTTTTCTTGAAATATTCATAATTATTCTTACTAATAATTAACGTAAATCCATCCTTGAACTGTTTTTTGAACTCCTGTATTTAATTCTATAATAAACAGGTAAGGCCCTACAGGTACTTTTTGACTCCCTCCATTTATATTAGAGATTCCGTTCCACGTATTTCTATATCCTTTTTGCTCGTAAATAAGTATTCCAGCTCTATTGAATACACGCACCTTATTATTTGGATATAATTCAATGTTTTTAATTGTCCATGTATCATTTATCCCATCATTATTAGGAGAAAAACCATATTTCTTTTTCTGATAAACCATCGCTGTACACGTAGAAGAGTCTGTATCGTAATAATTAATAATTCCATCATTATCACAATCTTCTTCTACATCTGCAATACCATCACCGTCAATATCGTGTTGGTCTGGATTCGGAATTAAAGGACTGTTATCATCCTGATCATCAACTCCATCATTATCATCATCTTGGTCACAAAAATCAGCATCCCCATCATTATCTGTATCTAGTGTACTGATTGTGATATGGAATTCTTCCGATTGTTCACTTGTTTTATTAGCTGCATTGGTAGCCTTGGCTGTAAAAATATAATCGGCATCTGACAATACAACTGTTGAATAATCGAAAGTCCAATTTCCTGAACCATCAGCCTTAATACTTCCTACAAACACAAAGTCAACATATACACTAAGCATTACATCTGGCTCTGCTGTTCCAAATAAAATCAAGGTATTATCGGCTGTACTATTTATTTCTCCATCACAACTATACTCAGACACACTGGTAATAACTGGCGCATTAGGAGGTGTTACATCTGCTATAAAAACCGTTCTTACTTCTCCGTAAGAGATCCCTTTATAATTGGTCGAAAAAGCCCTTACGTAATAGTTAGTTTTATTGCTTAATCCTGATATATTTTTAGTAAAACTTCCAATTCCTGTTCCAGACATTACCTTGGTATCGTTTATATCTGGAATGGCATGACTACTTGAATATACAAAACCTCTTGCAAGGGTTGCTTCTCCACCTGTAGAAATCACTTCTCCATTTAAGACGGCCGTGTCAGCTGTGATACTTGTCGCATTTTTTGTAATAACTTTTGATAGGACTGTCACTATGGTTAACAACCCATTGTCACTTATAAGGCTATAGTTTGTAGCCGCTCCTCCACTAACTAAAATAGCGAATGCTCCTGCATTACTTGTTGGCGTAGCTGCACTTGAAACGGTTGGTACTGTAGTTAAATCAGAAACCGTATCCCCATTTTTAAAGCCTGAATACAGCATTGTAAATACTGGGTTTTCTGATCCATAATTCCTAGACTTGTCTACTGCAGTAACAGTTAGTGTTGCTTTCCCAATAGTAACTGTAATATCTTTGGTACTTGCAGCATAAATTCCATTGGCAACTTGTGTCGCGCGAATGATAATGCTACCAACATTCCCTAGGTTAACCATTTTTTTATACGTGCCACTTAAGGTGGTTCCTGTTGTATTAGAACCTACGATGGCATACCTAATAATTCCCAAAGAATTTGAAGCTGCAGATAATTCAAAGTTAGCATCTCCATAAAATTTGTTACTGTTATTAAATGTAATTGTTGGTGGTATTTGATGTAGCGTTTTAAACCTAAATACCGTTTTATCCGCTATCCCTTCAAAAGAAGTCCCCTCTAAATCAGTAATTGCTGTAGCATCTACCCATACATAAACATCTATATTTGACGGTAAATTTGCAATAGGGTTTATGATTAATTTGTCAACAGAAATACTTACTTGATTCGTGTCGGTGATATCAATTTTTGCGATGGTACTATCATCTGATGTCTTTTTAATAAAAACATATCCTGTACCTACTTTTATGCTTTCAGAAAAAGTAAGTTCTAGGTTGGAGTTTAGAGCAATATCTGTTGCATTGTTTGATGGAATAGTACTCATTAACGTTGGAGAGCAGTTTTTACCCGCATCTGTAATTTCCCATCCTTTTGCTATTAATTCATTTCTTCCTTGTTCTCCTTCGCAAAAACTAATTCCTCTTGCTCCAAGATATCCATTATTTTTTACTAGTTTTTTTGACCAAGAGTTTAATAGTTTGTCGTAGTTTTTTATAGAAAGCGCTGAATAGTTAAACAAACCACTCATACTATCAATTGTACTCACATCCCAACCAGAAATATCTTGATTAAAAGAAGATGCTTTAGAAAACATAGATGACATATTGATAACACTACTTACATTCCATGCAGAAATATCTTGGTTAAAAGAAGATGCCTCAGAAAACATGTAAGTCATATTAGTAACTTTACTTGTATTTCCTCCCCAATTTAACGGTTTATTAAAAGCAGTTGCACCAACAAACATCCCTGACATATCGGTAACACTACTTACATTCCATTCAGAAATATCTTGGTTAAAAGCTGATGTTCTAGAAAACATCTCTGACATATCGGTAACACTACTTACATCCCATGCAGAAATATCTTGGTTAAAAGCTGATGTTCTAGAAAACATACGAGCCATATTCGTAACTTTACTTGTTTTTTCGCCCCATATTAAAGGCTGGTTAAAAGCAATTGCATAATCAAACATAAAGGACATATCCGTAACACTGCTCACATCCCAATCTGATATATTCCCATTAAAAGTAAAAGCGTAGCCAAACATATTTTCCAGAGAAGTAACCTCTACTAAATTAGGTGTATCAATGGCGGTACTATTTAAATTACTACAGCCTTTAAAAGCAGAATCCATACCTTTCCATTGTATGTCTCCCCATTGCTGTATGTCAATTATTTTGTCTCTATCTCCTACATAATTAAAATAAATAGCAGGAAAATCTCCTGTAATCTTTACCGTATACATACCTGCAGTAGTATAACTATGTGTTGCAACACCTGTTATCCCTGTTTTTGTAGTATCATCTCCCCAGTCTACAGTGTAATTATATTGATAAGCTGCATTTATTGGTATGGTTATAGACTCGTTTGCTGCGGTGGTTTTCCATACAGTAATAAAGGGTTTTGAGGAGGTTATAAACGTTTTTACAGCTCCATAAGAAGTTCCATTTTCATTGGTTGCATAAGCTGCATAAGAATACTGAGTTCCTAAGGTTAGTCCGATAATTATTTTATCAAAAGTTCCCATACCAGAACCATCCGTTAACTGTATTACTCCTGTACCACTAATTTTCGGATTGGAATTGGTTGTTGTTAATGCATAGACAAATCCCCTAGCAGTAACAGCCTTTCCATTATCTGATGTGATATTTCCTGCTATTGTAGCAGAAATTTCTGTAATAGAAGTAGCATCTGTAGTAGTTAAGCTAGGTGAAGATCCTACTCCTTTAAACCAAGCAAAATAACCTTTATTAAAATTACTAGCTAATACATCTAGCACTCCATCTCCATTGTAATCACCAAAAGCTATTGTTCCAAAACTTCCTATATCAGCAGTACCTAATTCTGTTTCCATAGGTTGTGGAGCTGAACCAATAAAATTGGGTGTAGTAGCAGTCCCTTTATTTTCTCTCCATACAAATGCTCCTGACTCCTGAATATAATACATGTCTAAGTCTCCATCTTTATCTAAATCTACAAACTCCGGTTGTGAAACCAACGTACTAGAATCTGTGACTCCTGTTAATGTATTATCAAAAGGATTGTTAGCGTTGTATTTTCTTACAAAATTAGGACTAAATTTAGTGCCAATATTTTCGGCAAAAGCGATAGAGTCAGAACCTTGACTAATTAAATCGAGGTCACCATCATTATCTATATCAACAAAATCTAAGTTTGTAAATTCACCTAGATTGTTATGTAAACCAACTACATTACCCGTGAGTGTTAATTGGGTGTATGTAAAAATTGGATTTGTTTTAGTTCCTGTATTTATAAATTGAATGACATCTTCTGAATATTTATCAGAACTACCTGGACTGGCTAAGTTAGCAGCGTGTGAATACCTACTACCTACTAATAAATCTAAGTCGCCATCATTATCAACATCTACCAATTCAGGTCTTACTTCGTTACTCGTTGTCCCAGGGGCAATATTAATAGCATCTAAAGTAGCCAAAGGTGTAAGTACCCAATTAGGAGATGTTGGAGTTCCTGTGTTTTTATAATAAAGAAGTTTCCCTTTTTGAGAACCAGATATAAAGTCTAAGTCACCATCATTGTCTAAATCTCCTACAGTTACAGAAGATAAAACTTGATTAGAGTCTACAGATGTTGGGATTATAGCAACATCTAAACCCGCAGGTACTGTTCCAGGCGCATCCGTGTGTGTGCCTATATAGCCTCCCATAAACTGGTAGGTATTTGAACCTGCCTGACTGTAACCTTGTTGTAATGTTAAAATTAGGGTAAAAAATAGTAGTACTCTTTTCATATTTATTCTTTTTTGAAAAGCAAAGCCTTTTGTTAATTTTACAAATGAATTTGTACTGTTTCCTGTTCTTTGTTTTAAAAAGCAACAGGTGTCTGGTAATTCTTGTTTCATACTAAAAAATAAGAGTTGTATTAATCGTAATTAAAAAATTATGTTTCATTAGCTAGCAAAACTAACTTATATCATACGCTATTAAAAAAAAACGTTCTGAACGACCTATTTATGTTCCAAACGGCATGTTTATAGAAATTATAATCAATTACAATCCAAAATGACAGGTATAAATCCATGAAATAGTTTTCTAAATGATAAAGATGCTATTCAAATTAACACTATTTTAGCTGTCTTCTAAATTCCCCAACCTTAAACAATATGTCCCCATATATTTTAGTCACACTTTTAACCCTTTTCCTAAACCACACGGGGCAAGAAGACTTACCGACTCCGTCGGATACAATTTTTAAAATGTCTTATTTTGAAGATAGCCTTTCTACGCATTCTTTAGAAACCGTTAAACACCAACGCTTTCTCCCAGCAAAAGATAATATGGTTAATTTAGGCATTACTAAAAGCACACTTTGGGTAAAGATCACCTTAAACACAAATATTTTAAAACACAATGCTGTACTAGAGATTAAAACTCCTTTAAAAGATAGTATTACCCTTTTTTATCAATTAAAAAGCAAAGAAAAAATAAGAGAAACTTTAGGGATTATGATTCCGTATTCTAAAAACAAGCTCAATCATTATCTACCGGCGTTTGAAATCCCAATAGACAATTTAGAGACAGACGTTGTTTATCTTAAAATTAAGAGTAGGTGGTCTATGTTTGTTCCTATTTCTGTTCAAAACAAAGAAACCTTTTATAAACAGCGCGTGAGTTCTTATCTTATTGCTGGGATGCTTACTGGTGGCTTGCTATTAATGGGGATTTATAACTTGTTTTTATTTTTCAGTACTCGAGATTTTAGCTATATACTATATGTATTAGCGTTATTTTCAGCTGTTTTGTCTCAGGGGTATCTTTTTGGGATATTTATTCCCTACTTAAGCCCCGAATCACCTGAGTTTTCTTTTCGTTTCCCTATAGTTATCATGTCTATCACAGGCATTTTTAGCTCATTATTTACCCTGTATTTTTTAAATATAAAAAAAACCAGTAACGTGTTCTACTATCTATTAATAGCAGCCATTATACTTTTGTTCTGTAATATTGGATTAGAAGTTCTAAAATTTGACTATTTATCTAGAAAAACAAGTATTATTCTAGTTATTGGAACTTCTATTCTCATTTTTTCTTCTGGGATTTACAGCTTAATTAAAAAGAAAAAAATTGCATTTTATTTTACAATTGCTTGGACTTTTTATTTATTGGGGATGATTATTTTTGCGCTTAAAGGCATTGGAATACTTCCACACAATATGTTTACAGACCACTTTATGCATGTAGGTACTTTTATGGAAGTACTACTTTTATCATTTGCTTTAGGACATAAGTATAATTTGATACAAAAAGTTAAAGAGAAACTGGAACATCAAACCAGAGCAGAATTAGAGGTTCTCGTAAAAAGTCAAACAAAAGAACTAGAAACATCTCTAAATGAGAAAGAAATCCTTTTGACAGAAGTACATCACCGTGTTAAAAATAATTTACAAATAATCATAAGCTTGTTAGATTTACAAGGAGCTTCCATCAAAGACAAAAAGAATAAAGACATTTTATTTCAGAGTAAATCTCGGATATACTCTATGTCTTTAATTCATCAAAAGCTGTATCAGTCAGACAATTTGGCTTGTGTAAATATGAACAGTTATTTAGAAGAACTATTTAGCTTTGTCCAAAACAGTTATTATGATCCTATAATAGAGATAACACACAAACTTGTCCTAGAAAATCAAAATCTATCCATAACCAAGGCGGTTCCTTTAGGACTCATCGTAAACGAACTATTAACCAATAGTTTTAAATACGGCATTCAAAACGAACAAAACAATGAGATAAACATGTCTCTTATTCTTCGCAATAGAATGCTCGTACTAGAAGTTTCCGATGCTGGAAAAGGTTTTGATGCAACTAAAAAATTTAAAGGAGTAAAAAAATCATTGGGATTATTTTTAATTAAATCCTTAACAAAACAACTACACGCAAATACAAAAAGATTTTACAAAAACAATTTATTTGTAACTCAAATAACAGTCCCCATAGAAGAATATGAAACATAAAAAAATTCTGATTGTAGAAGATGAACAAATTATAGCAGAAAACCTTCGGTTAATTCTAAATGAAAATGGCTACACTTTTGTAGATGTTGCAATGGACGTAGAAGAAACCACCTCTTTATTTAAAAAAAACACCTATGATTTGGTCTTGATGGACATAAACTTAGGTGATAATAGTCCGATGAATGGCATTGAACTAATTAAATGGTTAGCTAAAATATATTCTTTTTCTTTCCTATATGTTACTGCAAATACAGACGAAAACACCATTAAAAAAGCAAAGGTTACAAACCCTGCTGGGTATATTGTAAAACCTTTTGTAAGTGCTTCTATCTATGCAAATGTAGCCATTGTTTTAAACAGTATAAAACAGGAGGACATCTTTTCATTTTTTAATAAAGGAATGCAACAAAAGGTACTTCTAACTGACATTGCCTATTTGGAAGCAGATGGCGCATATGTTTATATATACACCTTAAAGAATACTAAATACCTAATCCGAAAATCACTTTTAGAGTTTAAAGACCTGTACCCAAGCGCTTTTCTTCGGATTCATAAATCTATTTTAATCAACAAACAGCATATACAAGGATACACCAGTCAATCTGTTCAAATAAACGGTCAGAAATTACCTTTAGGAAGAGCGTTCAAACAACAGTTTATAATGCAGATTAAAGAAACTACATTTCATTAATACCAACTAAAACCCAAAGTAACCGATATAAATAGGTTATTTTACGTTCTAGCATTGTTAAAAAGTAGAACTATATCTATGGCTATCCTTAGATTTTTCGTCTAGCTAAAACAAAAAACACCCTTACTTTGAATAGTTCAAAATAAGGGTGTTTTATAAATTAAGTAATTCTTAATTTTTTATTTACTTAAATACATTTTCCTACGTGCGTACAATTCATAGAATGTATCATCTTTTAGATCCTCTATAAACAAGATACTTTCTCCTGTAGATTTCATTTCTGGCCCTAAATTCTTATCTACGTTAGGAAACTTATCGAAAGAAAATACAGGTTGCTTAATAGCGTAGCCATCCAATGTAGGGTTAAACTTAAAATCTTTTACTTTATTCACTCCCAACATTACTTTGGTTGCGTAATTCACATAAGGTTCTCCGTAGGCTTTTGCAATAAATGGTACGGTACGAGATGCTCTAGGATTTGCTTCAATAATATAAACAATATCATTTTTAATAGCAAACTGAATATTAATCAATCCAACAGTTTTTAATGCTTTGGCTATTTTTACGGTATGATCTTTTATTTGTTGCATCACAAACTCTCCTAAATTAAAAGGAGGCAAAGTTGCGTTTGAATCTCCAGAATGGACACCACAAGGCTCAATATGTTCCATAATACCAATTATGTATACATCATCTCCATCGCAAATAGCATCTGCTTCAGCTTCTATAGCACCTTCTAAATAACGATCTAACAACAATACATTGTTAGGGATTTTATGCAATAACTCTACAACATGTTTTTCTAATTCGTCTTTATTAATTACAATTTTCATTCCTTGCCCTCCTAACACATATGAAGGACGCACCAAAATAGGAAAGTCTAAGTCGTTTGCAACTTCTAAAGCTTCATCGGCTGTGGTCGCAGTACCAAATTCAGGATAGGGAATACCTAAGGTTTTTAACAACTCAGAAAAACGACCTCTATCTTCTGCTAAATCCAAGGCTTCAAAAGAAGTACCAATAATTTTAATACCGTGTTTTTCTAATTTCTCTGCAAGTTTCAATGCTGTTTGTCCACCTAACTGTACAATAACACCTTCGGGTTTTTCATGTTTAATGATATCGTAAATATGTTCCCAAAAAACAGGTTCAAAATACAGTTTATCCGCAGTATCAAAATCTGTAGACACTGTTTCTGGATTACAGTTAATCATTATGGTTTCGTAGCCGACTTCTTTGGCAGCCAATACACCATGAACACAACAATAATCAAATTCTATTCCTTGACCAATTCTATTTGGTCCAGAACCTAATACTACAATTTTCTTTTTAGCGGTTACTATACTTTCATTATCTGCCTTTGCGCCATCTGCTGTAATCATCTTACGTTCAAAAGTAGAGTAGTAATAAGGTGTTTGTGCATCAAATTCTGCAGCACAAGTATCAACCAATTTATACACTCGTTTTACGTCTAGCTCTTCACGTTTATTACAAATCTGACTTTCTAAACAGCCAAGTATATGTGCTATTTGTCGGTCTGCAAAACCTTTCTGTTTGGCTTCTAACATTAATTCCGCATCTATGGTCTCTAATGTTTTGGTCTTTATCTCATTTTCTAAAACAAATAATGCTTCGTATTGTTTCAAGAACCACATATCTATTTTTGTGATTTCATGAATTCTACTCAATGGCATTCCAATACTAATGGCATCATAAATCACAAATACACGGTCGTAACTCGGATATTTTAATTTTTGTATAATGGTATCATAATTGGTTTCTCCTTTACCATCTACCCCCAAACCATTACGATTTATCTCTAAAGACTGTGTCGCTTTTTGCAATGCCTCTTGGAACGAGCGTCCAATCCCCATAACTTCTCCTACAGATTTCATTTGCAAACCTATGGTACGTTCAGAACCTTCAAATTTATCAAAATTCCAACGTGGTATTTTTACAATTACATAATCCAATGTAGGCTCAAATAAAGCAGAAGTAGTTTTTGTAATTTGATTTTTCAATTCATCTAAATGATATCCAATAGCCAATTTAGCAGCTATTTTTGCGATAGGATATCCCGTAGCTTTTGAAGCCAAGGCAGAAGAGCGAGAAACTCTCGGATTGATTTCAATAGCAATAATTTCTTCATTTTCGTCAGGACTTACTGCAAACTGGACATTACATCCACCTGCAAAATCACCAATATTACGCATCATGTGAATGGCATGATCACGCATTCTTTGAAATGTTGTATCCGATAAAGTCATTGCTGGAGCTACAGTAATAGAGTCTCCTGTATGAATCCCCATTGGATCCATATTCTCAATGGTACAAATAATAACTACGTTATCATTTTTATCACGCAACAATTCCAATTCGTATTCTTTCCAGCCTAATAAAGCTCTATCTATCAATACTTCGTGAATAGGAGAAGCCTCTAAACCTCTTTTTAATAAGGTATCAAAATCTTCTTTTTCATAAACTATAGAAGCTCCAGTACCTCCTAGTGTAAATGAAGGACGGATCACCAAAGGAAATCCAAACTCCTGTGCAATCTCTTTTCCTTTTAAGTAAGAGCCTGCGATTTTGGAAGGTGCTTGCCCTACGCCTATTTTTATCATTAACTCACGAAACTTTTCACGGTCTTCGGTTACGTTAATAGCATCAATATTCACCCCTATAATTTTCACTTCGAAGTCTTCCCAAATACCTTTATCCTGAGCTTCAATACACAAATTCAAAGCTGTCTGCCCACCCATTGTAGGTAGGACTGCATCAATATTTGGATGCTTTTTAAGAATCTCGATAATCGATTTTGTGGTAATCGGTTTTAAGTAAATATTATCCGCTAAACTAGGATCTGTCATAATAGTAGCAGGATTTGAATTGATCAAAGTCACTTCTATCCCCTCCTCTTTTAAAGACCTAATTGCCTGAGAACCTGAATAATCAAATTCACATGCTTGTCCAATCACAATAGGTCCGGATCCTATTATTAGTACTGATTTTATCGAATTATCTCTTGGCATTTTTTTGTTTTTTTAGTGTATTTCTGGTATCGCAATAAAGATACTACTTAATTTATTGAATAGGTCTAAAAAAAAGGTGTTGCTAATAAAAGCAACACCCTGTATATAAAACTAACGTTTCATTATTTTTTTGGTCTAGGATCTGAAGAAACAGAAATTCTTTTTCTTCCTTTAGCTCTTCTTCTAGCTAAAACTTTTCTACCAGTAACAGAAGCCATACGCTCTCTAAAACCGTGCTTATTTCTTCTTTTTCTTTTTGATGGTTGGTATGTTCTTTTGCTCATTACAAATATCTTTAATAATCCTATTTTTCTATTTAATACTTAGACATTTCTCTATGCTGTCTAAAAGCGTTTGCAAATATACAAATCCATTTCTTTTTGACAAATAGATTGTTGTAAATTTTACAAAAAATATTATCAACAGGTAAAAAAGAACGTTCAAAACGGCAGTCAGAATTCAAATTAGAGCGCTAAACACCTTTAATAACAGCTGACACACAGTTTATTACAATAATTTATTTTTTATAAAAAATACACCCCTTGAAAAAGCAACTAAAATAAAAATACACTTAAAAACACGCAAAACAACAAGAACTCAAAGCACTTAGCATCAAATTACCCCAAAAACAACAGAAAAACCACTTGTATTCTAACTATAAAAAATTATTTTTTAGCACAAGCTCCTTAAAATCTTCGTATATTAGCTCACTTAAAGCCCCTATGTTTTAACTCTGTTTTTTTTTACAATAAAACAACTTTTAAAAAGTATGATTGCTCTTAACAATCATTAAAACACGGCTAGCTTATTCATAGCATAATAAGCGATTCACAAGAAAAACAAGAATCCGTCACTAAACCGATTCAAACAATTACAATGTACCCAACACAAAAGAAAAGAAAACAACCCTGAAAATCACTTCTCATAGTTCGTATAAAAACCTCTCATCGTTTTTTTACATCCTTTTTAACCAATACATTTAATTAATTGTTCTGTTAAAACAAATTAACAGAACTCCTCGCTACCAATAAATAATAAGTATCAGTAGCACTTACATACATAAAATAAATGCACAGTATATTCAAACCCAAATTATACAGTTTATTAAAATCTGGAATCAACAGCAAACAAATCCGAGCAGACATCCTTTCTGGTATTGTTGTAGGAATTATAGCACTACCACTATCTATAGCCTTTGCTGTAGCATCTGGAGTCTCCCCTGAAAAAGGGATTATCACAGCCATTATTGCTGGATTTATAATAGCAACACTCGGAGGAAGTCGTGTCCAAATAGGTGGTCCTACAGGCGCTTTTATAGTAATTGTTTTTGGTATTGTCGAAAAATACGGATTTGAAGGACTTGTAATCTCCACCATCCTTTCTGGAATATTACTTATCATCTTTGGATTGCTAAAACTTGGCGCCTTGCTAAAATATTTCCCATACCCATTAATTGTAGGATTTACAAGCGGTATTGCCGTGATCATATTCTCTACACAGGTAAAAGACGCTTTAGGATTAGACATTCAAAAAGTACCTTCTGGCTTTACCGAGAAATGGACCGTCTACTTTTCTCACATCAGCGAGCTCAGCATCTATCCAACTGCCATAACAATAGCAACCATCCTTTTAGTAGTTTACACCGTCAAAATAACACGAAAAGTACCTGGGGCATTTATCGCTATTATTCTATTTACAGTACTTGTACAAGTATTAGACATCCCCGTAACCACAATAGAAACATTTTTCGGAGACATTCCTACAACAATAAATTTTAGCATTCCTAACTTAGATCTTAATCACATCTCTGTATACTTTGCGCCTGCATTAGTAATTGCATTATTAGGCAGCATAGAATCCCTCCTATCTGCGGTGGTTTCCGACGGAATGATCGGTGGGAATCACAGGTCAAACACAGAACTAATCGCACAGGGAATCGCCAATATAGTAACGCCATTTTTTGGAGGTATTCCAGCTACAGGAGCCATTGCACGTACAGCGACAAATGTAAAAAATGGTGGACGTACACCAATTGCAGGAATCGTACATGCTATTACCCTATTGCTCATCATGCTTTTGATGGGGAAATGGGCAAAATTAATACCAATGTCTTGCTTGGCGGGCATCCTAATTGTAGTTGCTTATAACATGAGTGAATGGAGGTCTTTTATCTCCATACTAAAAGGAAGTTATTTTGACATCATTATATTGCTGACTACTTTCTTACTAACTGTATTTGTTGACCTGACAGTTGCCATTGAAATAGGCATTGTTTTATCTGCCTTATTATTTATGAAAAGAATGGCAGATATAGGCTTAAAAATACCTACTGAGATTGACAGTGACCTAATCAATGATTACTCCTCTCTCCCTAAAAATATCAACATCTACGAAATAAGTGGCCCTCTGTTTTTTGGATCTGCAAAACGCTACACAGAAACCCTTAAAACAATGGGGTACAAAAGTAACATCTTAATTATCCGTATGAGACATGTCCCTTTTATTGATGCGACTGGATTTCAAAATTTAAAAAATGTGATTGCTACATTAAACAACGATGGAGTTGTAATTCTATTCTCTGGAATAAATGAAAAATCCTTAATTAAAAACGACATTAAAAAACTAGAAGTTTTAATAGGAAGTACACATGTCTTTGACACTTTTAAAGCTGCTGTTACCTATGCAATGTCCATAGAAAAAAAGCAGGAAACCACAATCTTAGATCCCTTTCATAAAAAACCACTTAAAATTTAACAGAAACTAAGGGGATTTAGCAAGAGAAATCTAAAAAAGAGGCAATAAAAAGCCGAAAAAACATGAATTTTTCTTTAAAAAGATAAAAAACAATAAAATTATTATAAAACTATTTGCCAACTAAAATACCTTTAGTACTTTTGCGCAAACCAAAACACCATGAAGAATACCAAATACGTTTTTGTAACTGGAGGCGTTACGTCATCGCTTGGAAAAGGGATCATTGCAGCATCTTTAGCTAAGCTACTACAAGAACGAGGCTATACCGTTACCATCCAAAAATTAGATCCATATATAAATATAGATCCAGGAACCTTAAACCCCTACGAACATGGTGAGTGTTTTGTAACGGATGACGGAGCTGAAACTGACTTAGACCTTGGGCATTACGAACGTTTTTTAAACACGCCGACCTCTCAAGCAAACAATGTTACCACGGGTAGAATCTACCAAAATGTTATCGATAAAGAACGCCGAGGAGAATATCTAGGTAAGACCGTACAGGTAATCCCTCATATTACAGATGAAATTAAAAACCGTGTTCAAATTCTTGGAAAAACAGGGAAATACGACATTGTTATTACAGAAATAGGTGGAACTGTAGGAGATATTGAATCGTTGCCTTATGTTGAATCTGTACGTCAGTTATTATGGGAATTGGGAGATAACAATGCCATTGTAATTCACCTCACATTGATTCCTTACTTGGCAGCTGCTGGGGAATTAAAAACCAAGCCTACACAACATTCTGTTAAAATGCTAATGCAGAGCGGAGTGAGTCCAGACATCTTAGTCTGTAGAAGTGAATATGAAATTAATGACGGTATAAAACGAAAATTAGCCTTGTTTTGTAACGTTAAAAAAGAAGATGTAATTCAAGCTTTGGATGCTGAAACCATTTATGATGTTCCAAATTTAATGCTAGAAGAAGGGCTGGATAAAGTAGTGCTCAATAAATTAGACCTACAAGGTTCCAAAACTCCTCAACTTATAGAATGGAATAAATTTGTAAACAAACACAAAAATCCAAAACACACTATTAATATTGGGTTGATAGGGAAGTATGTAGAATTGCATGATGCTTATAAATCAATTACTGAATCATTTATCCATGCAGGAGCTACCAATGAGGTAAAAGTTAAAATTCACTGGATTCATTCTGAAGAATTAAAAGTAGATGATGTAGCCAATTTATTAAAAGGGCTAAACGGGATTCTTGTTGCCCCTGGTTTTGGAGAACGCGGTATTGAAGGTAAAATTAAAGCAGTACAATACGCAAGAGAAAATAATATTCCTTTTTTCGGTATTTGCTTAGGGATGCAAATGGCAGTCATAGAATTCTCTAGAAATGTATTAAAACTAGCCGATGCAAATTCTATTGAAATGGATCAAAACACTTCCAATCCAGTAATCAATTTAATGGAAGAACAAAAAGAAATTACAAATATGGGTGGAACCATGCGTTTGGGAGCATGGGACTGTAAACTTACAGAAAACTCAAAGTTAAAAGAAATATACAATAGTGAGATTATTAGCGAGCGCCACCGCCATCGTTATGAATTAAACAATAAGTATGTAGCCGATTTAGAAGCAGCAGGAATGCTGGTTTCTGGAAGAAACCCAATTACGGATTTGGTAGAAGTTATTGAAATACCATCTCACCCTTGGTTTATAGGTGTTCAATATCATCCAGAATACAAAAGTACTGTGGAAAACCCACATCCATTATTTATAGCTTTTGTAAAAGCTGGTTTGGAACACTCTTTGAAATAAGACTACCTATGGTTTTTAAAAACAACACTTAAACACCGTAGGCTACTGAAATTAAGCCAGTAACACTATTTTATTTATTAATCTGATAAAAATAAAGTGTCTCTATAATGCGCCAATATGCGTTCTACATGACACAATGACATTTTAACAT
This sequence comes from Flavobacteriaceae bacterium, assembly GCA_965224465.1. Lineage (GTDB taxonomy): Bacteria > Bacteroidota > Bacteroidia > Flavobacteriales > Flavobacteriaceae. The sequence goes on from OZ245049.1 coordinate 1,268,343, forward strand.
AATATATGGAACAAAAAAAATTCGATTCAACCTCCTTAATAGGAATGCTACTTCTAGGAGTTATCATGATTTGGTATATGTACACCAACCAACCAAGTCCTGAAGAATTAGAAAAAAAAGCAGCAATAGAGCAGGTTGAAAAATCCACTCCAAGTACCAAAATTGAACTTGTACAAAGCAACCAAGCAATTATAGTAAACCCAAAAGATTCCTTGGCATTGATTAAAGCTCAAGGTAAACTTGGTTCTTTTGCTTATTCTGCTACTTTAGCTTCAGCTTCTGACAATGAAACCGTCTTAGAAAACGACGTTTTAAAATTGGTGATATCTAATAAAGGTGGACAAATAAAACAAGCGTTAATTAAGAATTATGTGACACATGATTCGTTACCATTAAATTTAATAAAGGAGAACAACGCCAAATTCAATATCAATTTTGGTACATCTGACAACAGAACTTTAAATACAAGTGATTTATTTTTCGAACCTACATTGACTAATAGTGGGGAAGATCAGATATTGTCCATGAAATTAAAAGTGAGTGAACATGAATTCCTAGAATTCAGATATGTAATGAAACCTAATCAATATATGTTAGATTTCACAGTTCGTTCACAAGGATTATCGCAACATATAAACAGCGGTCAAAAAATAAATTTAGACTGGAGTTTAAATGCTTTTAGCAATGAAAAAAGCATCACCTACGAAAATCAACAAACAGAATTATACTACGAAAAAGAAGACGAAAACATTGATTACCTCTCTGTAGGTAAAGAAGACGATGCTACAGAAACAGACGTAAACTGGATCGCATACAAACAACATTTCTTCTCTTCTATATTGGTAAGTGAAGATGGTTTTTCAACGGCTAATTTAATTTCGAAATCACTTGTTGTTGACGAAAAAATAGACACTACTTTTACAAAGCATTTTGCCCTTAGCGCTCCTTTAGAATTAAAAAATGGAGAATTGGATTCAAAAATGCAATGGTATTATGGTCCAAACGACTATCAAATTTTAAAAGAATACCCTAGAGATATTAAAAAGATTCTAAACTTAGGTTGGGGAATATTTGGAATGATAAACCGTGCTCTTTTTATTCCTCTATTTAATTTCTTACAACTTTTTATAGGGAACTACGGATTAATTATCATTTTAATGACGGTAATTGTACGTATTTTTATGTCACCACTGGTATACAAATCGTATTTATCAAGTGCTAAAATGAAAGTACTGCGTCCAGAAATGGAAGTTATCAATAAGAAATACCCTGGAAAAGAGAATGCTATGAAACGTCAACAAGAGACCATGGCACTCCAACGTAAAGCTGGCGTAAGTCCATTATCTGGTTGTATCCCTGCTTTATTACAAATGCCTGTGTTCTTTGCTTTATTCCGATTTTTCCCAGCAAACATAGACATCAGACAACAAGGCTTCTTATGGGCAGATGATTTATCAGCTTATGACAGTGTTTATCAATTACCTTTCGACATCCCTTTTTATGGAGATCATATTAGTTTGTTCCCTATATTGGCGTCAATCGCAATTTTCTTTTACATGCGTATGAGTCAAAGTCAACAAATGAACATGCAACAACCTACGCAAGAAGGAATGCCAGACATGCAAAACATGATGAAAATGATGATGTATTTTTCTCCTATCATGATGTTGATCTTCTTTAATAAATACGCCAGTGGATTGAGTTTGTATTATTTCATCTCAAATTTACTTACCGTATCTATAATGTTAGTGATCAAAAACTATATTATTGATGAGAATAAAATACTTGCACAAATAGAAGTTAATAAAAAGAAAACACCTAAAAAAGAGAGTAAATTTCGCCAACGCTTAAATAGCGCTATGAAACAAGCTCAAGATCAACAAACACAGAAAAAAAAGAAAAAATAACTTCGTTTATTTATCTTATAAATCCTCAATGAGGGTTTTGTTCTCCGAGGACCGGCTTTGAAACAGAAAACAATGTTTCGAAAGCACCTCTCGCATCCTTGGGGCAAGATTGTTGCTTATAGAGAAGCACCATTTGACATATAAAATGTTAAATGGTGCTTTTTTTATTGACACCATCCATCTCGTAAAAACAATGCGCTATAACAGCAAAGACTTTACACCAATACATTTCCAAGTATCGGTTTAGAATTGTAATTGATAGCACACTACTTCCTTCAAAATATTTCTATTTCGATGAAACCCAAACAACGACAGAAATTAATTATCTATCGTCAAGAAAAAGAAAAACAACTGCCTTATTTTATACCGTAATTTGGAAATTGACTTTTTAAATTAAAATTTATTATATTGTATGAATCATGATAGATTACACCTTTGACAAAAAAAAACAAATACTCTGGATAACACTAAAAGGAGATGTATCTATACATCACTTCCTCTCTTTGTATAAAGAAATTCAATACTCTTTGAACCTTCCTGACACCCTAAAAATACTGGTAGACAATAGAAAATCTAAAAGTGATTTTAATTTAAAAGAGATGAAAATGATGAAAGAATACACAGAAAGAGAACTCAAACAATTTAAGTATATCAAAGAAGCTGTAGTTGTAAAATCTATAAAAGATACCACATCCGCATTGTTTTTCAAGAACATTACCGCTACTAACAACTTTCACTTTGAAGTTTTCACAACATTAGAAGCTGCCACGCGATGGTTGCAAGTGGATTATACCGATGTAACCTTATAAGGATATCCTCCTTTAAAAAACAAACACCTATTATAAAGAGCATCCTTTCTAACACCACACATTTCCATCACACAAAAAGTATATTTAAAAAAGAGCGCGCTATCAAAACAAAAAAACCTGCCAAATCAGAAAGATTACAGCAGGTAAATTATAGCATTAAGCTTTTAAATAGTAAAACAATGCTAGTTGTTAAACAGTTCATTGGCATTTTACACCAAATACATTTCCAAGTGACGGTTTAGAAATGTAATTGGTATTACAAGTAATTTTTCACATTGGCATCAATGCGCTCTAGGAGATTATCCGTATTTCCTTTTACAAATTTTTCTCCTGTAATATTTTCATATAATTCGATATACCGTTCCGATATTTCCGTTATTTTAGCAGCATTCATCTCAGGTATTTGTTGCCCTTCCAAGCCTTGAAACCCTTCAGAGATCAACCATTGTCTTACAAATTCTTTTGACAATTGCTTTTGAGTAATTCCTAGCTCTTGACGTTTTTCATATCCTTCAGAATAAAAGTACCGAGAAGAATCTGGTGTGTGAATTTCATCGATTAATACAATCTTACCTTCTTTTGTTTTTCCAAATTCGTATTTGGTATCTACTAAAATCAATCCACGTTTTGCCGCTATTTCTGTACCTCTTTGAAACAATGCCTTGGTATATTTCTCCAAGACCAAATAATCTTTTTCAGAAACAATTCCTTTACTTAAGATATCTTCTCTGCTAATATCTTCATCATGTTCCCCATTATCCGCTTTGGTAGAAGGAGTAATTAAAGGACTTGGAAATTTATCATTTTCTTTTAATCCATCAGGCATTTCAACACCACAAAGCATTCTTTTTCCTAATTTATATTCTCTTGCTGCATGTCCAGACAAATAGCCACGTATTACCATTTCTACTTTAAAAGGTTCACATAAGTGCCCAATAGCCACATTAGGATCTGGAACATCTATGATCCAATTCGGAACAATATCTTCCGTTTCCTTCATCATTTTAGCCGCAATTTGATTTAATATCTGTCCTTTAAACGGAATCTGCTTAGGCATTACAACATCAAAAGCTGACAAGCGATCCGTTGCAATCATCACCAAAATATCATCATCTATATTATAGACTTCCCGTACTTTTCCAATATAAACAGATTTCTGTTTTGGAAATTTAAAATTTGTTGCATTAATTGTCTTCATTATTTCTTAATTAGTTGTGTTCTTTTCCTATTCTGTTTCAATACTCTTGTATGCAGAAATTATTTTCTTTACCAATCTATGACGTACCACATCACTTTCATCAAGATACACCATCGCAATACCTCCGATATCTTTTAACGCAAGTAAAGATTCCTTTAAACCAGAAACTTGTTTTCTAGGTAAATCTATCTGCCCAGGATCTCCAGTAATTACAAACTTAGCATGCTTTCCCATTCTAGTCAAAAACATTTTCATTTGACTATGTGTTGTATTCTGAGCTTCGTCTAATATAACAAACGCATTGTCTAAGGTACGTCCACGCATAAAAGCAAGAGGAGCAATTTGTACGACTCCTTTATCTAAGTACTGCTCCAAGCGTTCCGAAGAGATCATATCTCGTAAAGCATCGTATAATGGCTGCATGTACGGATCTAACTTTTCTCTCATATCCCCAGGTAAAAAACCTAATTTTTCCCCAGATTCTACGGCTGGTCTTGTCAAGATAATCTTACGTACCGTTTTATCTTTCAAAGCACGCACAGCTAAGGCAACAGCAGTATAGGTTTTCCCTGTACCTGCTGGACCAACAGCAAATAACATATCATTGGTATCTATACTATCTACCATTTTACGTTGATTTTCGGTTTGTGCCTTAATCATTTTACCATTTACTCCATGCACCAATACGTCTCCAGAAGACACTGAATTTCTGTTTTCTCTCCCATCACTTAAAATAATACGCTCTATACTATTTTCATCCAGCCTATTATATTTTACTAAATACTTAATAAGCATGCTCACTCGTTTTTCAAATTCGTTGACTATTTCTGGCTCACCAAAAACTTTTAGTATAGAACCACGAGCTACAATTTTTAGTTTCGGAAAATATTTTTGTAACAAGGCAATATTAACATTCTGTGTTCCAAAAAGGTCGATAGGATTAATGTCTGAGAGATCAATTATACGTTCGTTCAAATGTTTTTTTTTAATGATGAATAATTTTCAATGGTTTAGATGCTTTTTAATATCTGATAATTCAGTAAGTTTGCATAACAAAAGTAACAAAATTCAAATTAGTAAAAACTGTTATCGTTAAATAAGTTTTTAACATTATATTTGATGCGTTTTTTTATTGTAAAAACAGATAAATCAGTCAACATACACCTATGTCAATTATTACACTTACTACCGATTTTGGCATGAAAGATTATTTCGTAGCAGCCATAAAAGGCGCTATTTATTCTGATTTACCCGAGGCGAGAATTGTAGACATTACACATGATATTTCTCCGTTTAACATTACAGAAACTGCTTATATTATCAAAAATGCTTACAAACATTTTCCCAAGGGAACAATTCATATAATTGGTGTAGACTCTGAGTCCAATCAAGAAAACAAGCATATTGCTTTAAAACTTGACGGGCACTATTTTGTAGGCACAGACAATGGGATTATCTCTTTATTAACTCAGGATATTAATCCTGAAAAAATTGTAGAAATCACCGTTCAAAACGAAATCATCACAGGTTTTTCTGTATTGGACGTTTTTATAAAAGTAGCATGTCATATTGCGAGAGGAGGCTCTTTGGACATTGTAGGTAAAAATTGTTCAAACTATAAAATAATACGAGAGACACAAGCTATAATTGCTACAGATAACAACAGTATTAAAGGTGCTATTATTTATGTAGACAATTATGGAAATGCGATTAGCAATATCAATAGGCAACTGATAAAATCTGTTGGGCACGGTAGGCCTTTCGAAATTTTGGCAGGAAGACATAGTTTTAAAACCATTCACCAAAAATATAGTGATATTGTAAATTTCAGCATCCCTCCAGAAAACAGGTATAAAGACGGAGTAAAATTAGCCATCTATAACTCTGCTGGTTATTTAGAAATAGCACTGTATAGAAGCAATCCTAAAACAGTGGGGGCTGCGGTAAATTTACTAGGTTTAGATTACTACGCATCTTTAGTTATTAACTTTGAATCTTAAATATGTTTATACGTGTCGTAAAACTCAGCTTTGCTCCTGAACATATTGCTACTTTTCTAGCAATATTTGAACAAAACAAAACATTTATACGAAAATCACCTGGCTGTCGTTTATTAGAATTAAACAGGGACAAAAACAATACCGATCTGTTTTTCACCTATAGTTATTGGGAAAAAGAACAAGATTTGGAAAATTACAGACAGTCCAAATTATTCAAAACCGTATGGGCATCGACCAAAATTTTGTTTAATAAAAAACCTGAAGCATGGAGTGTCGATAAATTAGAAAGTTTGCACTAAACATTAACAATTATATAAAACAGAATATGTTTGCCATATTTAAAAAAGAGCTGACCTTATTTTTCTCCTCAGCAATTGGCTATTTGGTCATTAGTATTTTTTTGATAATATCCAGCCTGTTTTTATGGGTTTTTAATACAGATTTCAATATTTTAAATGCTGGTTTTGCAGATCTAAACTCCTTCTTTTTTATAGCTCCTTGGATTTTTTCGTTTTTAATTCCCGCCATTACTATGCGTAGTTTTTCAGACGAAATTAGCGCAGGAACTATAGAAATACTAAAAACTAAACCGGTGAGTGCATGGGGAATAGTTGGAGGAAAATACTTAGGTGCATTAACATTGGCTTTTATTGCTTTGATTCCTACATTTGTATATATCTATAGTATTTATACATTAAGTAGCCCTCTTGGAAATATAGATACAGCAAGCCTAATAGGTTCGTATATAGGGCTGTTTTTTATGACAAGTACCTTCACCGCAATCGGTGTTTTTTCTTCCACACTTTCCGACAATCAAATTATTACATTCATCGCTGCAATATCTATTATTTTATTTCTATATGCTGGAGTAGACGCCTTTGCCAACTTGTTTCCTACACTAGAAATAAGCATCCAAAAATTAGGTATGTTGGCACATTATAAAAGTATAGGAAGTGGCGTTCTAGATACAAGAAGTATCATTTATTTTTTAAGCCTCAGTTTTTTCTTCCTCCTACTTACAAAACAGCAAATCACTAAATCCTCTTCTTCCAAACAACGTATCGGTATAATAGCGCTCTTACTTAGCCTAAACATCGTATCTGGTAATTATTACAAACGTATTGATTTTACTTCTGATCAACGTTACTCTCTATCTGAAACCACAAAAAATATCCTCAAAAAAATAACTAAACCTATCCGAATTAAAGTATATTTAAAAGGAGATTTCCCTACGGAATTCAAACGACTTCAATTAGAAACCTCACAGTATTTAGAAGAGTTATCCTCTGCAAACGAATTGATTTGTTTTGTCTTTATAAACCCTACAGACTCCCTAGAATCTCTCGTAAAATCAGGACTTAAAGCAAGCAGGCTACAAGTTCAAGAAAACGGTAAAATTTCTGAGGTAGTTATTCTTCCTTGGGCAGTAATCACATACAATAATAAGACCGAAAAGATATCGCTATTAAAAGACAGTAATTTCAACTCTCAAGAAGAGCAATTAGAAAATTCTGTTCAACATTTAGAATATGCTTTTTCTAATGCCCTCCATAATTTAACCAGTAAAAAATCAAAAAAGATCGCCATTCTAAAAGGGAATGGAGAATTAGATGATGTATCTATTGCCGATTTCCTTAGAAGTTTAAAACCTAACTACTACTTAGCAGCTTTCACTTTAGACTCTGTAAAAAACAGCCCTGTAAAAACACTGGAAGAACTTTCAGAATTCGATGCCCTTATTATTGCAAAGCCAAGCATTCGTTTTAGTGAAAAAGAGAAATATGTATTGGATCAATTTATCTGTCAAGGAGGAAAAACACTTTGGTTGTTAGACAATGTAAATGCGGAATTAGACAGTTTACTCCATACAGGTGAATCTATGGCAATCCCAAGAGATTTGAATTTAACCGACCTATTATTTAGCTATGGCGTACGTATCAATCATGATTTGGTTCAAGACCTCTACAGCTCAAAAATCACATTAGCTACAGGAAACATAGGTGATAAAACACAGTTTGATCAATTTTTATGGAACTATAACCCCTTAGCAAAAAGCAGTATAAACCACCCTATAACCAACAATATAGAACCTGTAAATTTACGATTCTGCTCAAGTGTAGATACGCTTCAAAACAACATTAAAAAAACAGTATTATTAGCAAGTTCTAAACTCTCAAAAATAGTTGGAACACCACATTTACTTTCTTTAAAAAGTTTATCTAAGCCTCCAAGTATAAAGGAATTTAACAAAAAAGAAATTCCTTTAGCACTCCTATTGGAAGGAACATTTAACTCTGGATACAAACAACGTATTAAACCATTTAAATATTCGAATAATTTAGAAAAAAGTATTCCTTCTAAAATGATTGTGATTTCTGATGGTGATATAATTGCCAACGATGTAAAAAACGGTAAACCCTTAGCATTAGGGCTTGATTCTTGGACTCAAGAATCTTATGGAAACAAAGAATTTCTATTAAATGCTGTTAATTATTTACTCGATGATACAGGGTTAATTCAAATACGCTCAAAAGAAATAGCATTGAGATACTTGGACAAACAAAAATCTTTTGAAAACAGAACATACTGGCAAATAGTAAATACAGGTGTCCCTTTACTTATTGTTATCCTCTTCGGATTGCTATTCCAACAAATTCGAAAGAGAAAATACCGTTACTAAATTAGGAAACAAATGTTAAATAAATTACAGCATCTATAATATAAATCACATTAAGTTCGTATTGATTTTAATTATACTCACAAAAACCAACGCATCGTACAAAAAAAAATCATAGTCCTTTCTGTCATTTATTTATTCATAGTTAGAGTACCTCAAGAACAGATTAAACCTACAATCCCCTGTCCGTCTACTAAAAACGAGTAAACTAATAGGTATTAACATTTTTTTATATACGATTCAAGAGCTTCGTTAGCAGGAGTAAAACAACTATAATTTTTAAAAATTACCATCAAAAAATCATGTCAATTATTTAACCTAAATCCCACAGAAACCTGCACAAAAAAAAAGGGTTATAATATTTTTTGTAAACCATCTTATATAGCATATATTTGTAATTCATTATATAAAATTTAGACTAAATGAAATTTATTGTATCAAGCAGTCAATTATTAAAGCAATTACAAATATTAGGAGGAATCATTAACAGTAACAACACCTTACCAATACTTGATAATTTCTTGTTTGAATTAGCACAAAACGAATTAAAAATATCAGCCTCTGACTTAGAAACTACAATGAGTAGCGTTATTGAAGTAGAATCCGAATCAGAAGGTACAATTGCTATATCTGCACGTTTGTTATTGGATACATTAAAAACATTTCCTAACCAACCACTGACCTTTAAAACCGAAGAGAACAACACCCTAGAAATAAGTTCAAATCAAGGTAAATACGACATGGCTTATTTTGACGGAGGAGAGTTCCCTACAGCAGTAGCTTTAGATTCTCCAAGTACCACCGTCATTGCTGGTGATATTTTAGCAACCGCAATTTCTAAAACCATTTTCGCCTCTGGAAATGATGATTTACGACCTGTAATGAGTGGTGTATTTTTCCAGTTCAATACAGAAAGTTTAACATTTGTAGCCACAGACGCTCATAAATTAGTAAAATATACACGTACAGATGTTACGGCAAATGAGGTTGCCGAATTCATTATGCCAAAAAAACCACTGAATTTGCTAAAAGGCATCTTAGGAGGTTCTGAAAGTGACGTGACTATTGAATATAACGATTCTAATGCCAAATTTACTTTTGACAATGTAGAACTCGTATGTAGATTGATTGATGGAAAATACCCAAATTACGATGCTGTAATTCCTAAAGAAAACCCTAACAAATTAACTGTTGACAGAGGGACATTTTTAAATTCGGTAAAACGTGTATCTATTTTCTCAAGTAAAACCACGCACCAAATTCGTTTAAAAATGGCAGGAACAGAATTACACATCTCTGCTGAAGATATCGATTTTTCAAACAAAGCAGAAGAACGTTTGACTTGTGATTACCAAGGAGATGATATGCAAATAGGATTTAATTCACGTTTCTTAACAGAAATGTTAAGTAATTTAAGTTCTAATGAAATCCTTATTGAAATGTCTATGCCTAATAGAGCAGGGATTTTAACACCTATAGACGGTCTGGACGAAGGAGAATACATCACCATGCTTGTTATGCCAGTAATGCTAAACAACTAATCTACTCAAACACATTACTAAAGGAAAAAATACCTTAAAGATATAAAGAAAACCACCAATTGATGTGTGGTTTTTTTTGTATTATTGTTATATGAACTTCCTAGCACATTTATACCTCTCAAAGACGCATAAAAACATTATGATTGGCAACTTTATTGCCGATGTAATAAAAGGACACCATTACGAACATTTTAACAAAGGCATCCAAACAGGTATTATCATACATCGAGAAATAGACAGCTACACCGATGCACATCCTATTGTGCGGAAAAGCAAACGCAGACTCCATGAAAGATACAGACATTATGACGGTGTTATAATTGACATTTTATACGATCATTTCCTAGCGAAAAACTGGTCTAAGTATTCAGAAATTCCGTTGGATATTTACGCCAACAGTGTGTATAATTTACTTCAAGAGAATCATGCTATTTTACCTGAAAAGATAAAACAATACCTACCTTCCATGATTTCTCAAAACTGGCTATTAAAATACGAATCCATCTCTGGGATATCTTACATTTTAAAAGGCATGAACAAAAGAACCAACGGACGCTCAAAAATGGATTTAGCTTCCGAAGATCTCGTTGAGCACTACAAAGAACTTGACCAAGATTTTCAAGCTTTCTTTACGGATTTAGAAAATCATTTATCAACTAAATTTGAGATACTTAACCATTGATACTCATGAAAAAATCACTACTACTAATCTGTTTTATCTCCCTATTTATTCAATGTAAATTTTCTCCAGAAAAAACACCTACGATGGGGGTTTTGGCAAAAAACGGAATGATTGTAAGTGCACGCGAAGAAGCTTCTAGTATCGGAATCGCTATTTTACAACAAGGAGGAAATGCTTTTGACGCTATGATTGCTACAGATTTAGCCTTAGCAGTCGCATATCCTAGAGCAGGAAATATAGGCGGAGGTGGTTTTATGGTCTATCGCACTTCCGATGGGAAAACTGGCGCTTTGGATTATAGAGAAAAAGCACCTTTAGCAGCCTATAGCACCATGTACTTAGATAGCATCGGAAATATTAAGCCTGGAAAAAGTTTACTTGGAGCACAAGCCATTGGTGTACCCGGTACTATTGCTGGACTTTTTGCAGTACATCAAAAATTTGGTAAACTTCCATTTAGTACATTAATCCAACCAGCCATAGACATGGCAAACAAAGGGATTATTATCACACAAAAACAAGCAAAAAACATTCAAAATAAACAAGGTGACTTTATCAAAGCCAATAAAGACACCATCTATTTTAACAAAGATTGGAAAACTGGAGACACCCTAAGACTCAAAAAGCTGGCACACACACTAGAGCGCATTAGAGATTACGGAAGAGATGGGTTTTACAAAGGAGAAACCGCCAAACAAATTGTAAAAACAATCCAAGATTTAGGAGGAATCATTACAATGGAAGACCTCGATAAATACCGTGCTAAGTGGAGAACTCCAATTACTTTCAACTACAAAGATTTGACCATAACTTCTATGACATTACCTTCTAGCGGAGGAATTTGCATGGCACAAATATTAAAATCTATAGCACCTTATAACCTTGCTGAAATCCCACATAATTCCGAAAAATACGTTCAACTTATCACAGAAGCAGCACGAAGAGCCTATGCAGATCGCGCTCACTTTTTAGGCGATATCGATTTTGTAAATGTCCCAATAGATAGTTTAACAAACCCTTTATACCTCAAAAAACGAATGTCTAGCTTCTCGTGGGATAAAGCTTCCAATTCTAAGGATATTTCACATGGAAACATTACGGGATACGAAAGTACCGAAACCACCCACTACTCGATCGTAGATTCAGAAGGAAATGCCGTTGCTGTAACCACAACGTTAAACATGAATTTTGGATCTAAAGTTTTCGTAAAAGACGGAGGTTTCTTCTTAAACAACGAAATGGATGACTTTAGCTCAAAACCTGGAACAGCAAATGTATTTGGACTTATGGGTGCAAAAGCAAATGAAATTCAACCAGAAAAAAGAATGTTAAGCTCCATGACTCCCACTATTGTAGAAAAAAACGGAAAATTATTTATGGTTCTTGGTTCTCCAGGAGGTTCTGCTATTATCACCTCGGTGTTGCAAAACATCTTAAATGTGTACGAATACGGGATGAACATGCAGGAATCTGTAGCCACTCCCCGCTTCCATCACCAATGGCTCCCAGACATCATACAAATGGAACCCAAGGGATTCGACACAAAAACAAAACAAATACTCACAAAAAAAGGATATCATCTCTCAGAAAAAAAATCAACAATTATCGGAAAAGTAGATGCCATACTAGTACTGTCTAACGGTCTACTAGAAGGCGGTGCAGATCCAAGAGGAGATGATAACGCAAAAGGATACTAAAACAAATTTATGACATCAAAAATAATCACCAACGGAATTTTAAGAGCCATCACTATGTTAACAGGGATTGCTTTATTACTCCTATTTTTATTTAAAATACAATCGGTACTCATGTACCTTATAATTGCATCCGTAATATCATTGATTGCAAGACCACTAATTCGTTTTTTTAAGCAACGCCTAAAATTCCCAAATACCTTAGCCGTATTTGTTTCAATGTTTTTATTTATTTGTATTATTTTAGGATTGATAGGCATGTTTATTCCTTTAATTGCAAAACAAGGAGAAAATTTATCCCTCTTAAACTCAGAACAATTTAAACGCAATGTAGAAGATGTAATTCAACAAGTAAATCAGTATTTCATCTCCAAAAACGTAAACCTACTTAGCAAACTTAAAGACTTAGATTTAATGTCTAACTTTAAAGAGATCCCCAATTTCCTGAATGCCCTTATTGGAACTTTAGGATCCATAACCATTGGATTATTTTCCGTGTTATTTATTTCGTTTTTTCTAATGAAAGACAATTTGATGCTACACAATGCGGTATTCACATTAATCCCAGATAAAAACGAATCACGTTTCAATAAATCTTTCGACACTATCAAAGACTTATTGTCTCGGTATTTTATAGGCTTGATAATCCAAATAACCATCCTTTTTGTAATCTATACAATTATACTTTCCATATTCGGAATTGAACATGCCATTGTCATCGCTTTTTTATGTGCATTACTCAATTTAATACCATATATAGGTCCATTAATAGGTGGTGTTATTATGTTTGTATTAACCATGACATCAAACTTAGGACTGGATTTCCAAACAGAAATCCTCCCTACTACTATGAAAGTAATGTTCGGATATTTAATAGCACAAATGATAGATAACTTCATAAGCCAGCCTGTCATATTTTCTAAAAGCGTAAAATCACATCCATTAGAAATATTTTTAGTAATAATGATAGGAGGACTTTTGTTCGGAATTATCGGAATGGTAGTCGCTGTTCCAACCTATACCGCTACCAAAGTAATCCTAAAAGAATTCTTAACAGATAATAAAATAGTACAATCATTAACTAAGAATTTATAGTTTTGAATACATCCTTACTTAATACTACCATTCAAAAATTCATCACAAAGCATATAAACAGCAATATAACATCCCTGATTTTAAAAGGAAGTCCTTTTCCGGAAGTGACTATACAGGAGGTTTGCGAACAAATTGAAGCAAAAAAAAGATGTCAAACCAAACTGAGTTTGTGGTTTGACACAGCCAATATTTATTACCCAAATAGATTAAACATAGAACAAACTTCCTCAGAAATTACCGCCAATTACAAAAGTAAACTCGTAAGCGGAAACACCCTTGTAGACACCACAGGAGGTTTTGGCGTAGATACCTACTATTTTTCTAAAGTAATCAAAAAAGTAACCCACTGTGAATTAGACAGTAAACTATCTAGCCTTGTAAAACACAATTACACTCAGTTAAAAAAAACCAATATTCAATGCATACAAACCAATGGTATCGCATTCATAATCAACAATAAGAACCATTACAACTGGATATATAGCGACCCTTCCCGTAGAAACGACTTAAAAGGAAAAGTGTTTTTATTGGAAGACTGCCTACCTAACATTCCTAAACACCTAGAGGGGTTGTTTGAAAAATCAGACAATATCTTATTAAAGATTTCACCAATCTTAGACATCACAAGTGCCATTAGAGAATTACATTTTGTAAAAGAAATACATATCGTAGCTATTCAAAATGAAGTCAAAGAACTTTTATTCATCTTAGAAAAAGGACATACAAAGGAGGTCAAGCTAGTCACAATTAACATTACAAAAACAGAAGAACAACACTTTCAATTTACCTACCAATCAAAAACACAAGCTTTGTATGGAGAACCTAAAACCTACCTTTTTGAGCCGAACAGTGCTATTCTCAAATCTGGAGGCTTTAACAATATCTCCGCTAGATTTAAAATAGCAAAACTTCATCAACATTCTCATTTGTACACTTCAGAAGAATTGATTGATTTTCCTGGAAGACGTTTTAGAATTCTATCTCAAACAACCTACCATCGTAAAAAATTACACGCCCTTATCCCCAATAAAAAAGCGAATATCACTACGAGAAATTTCCCTGAAACAGTAGCCCAAATCAGAAAAAAAACAGGTTTAAAAGATGGAGGCGATACATACTTGTTCTTTACAACAAACATTAAAAACCAGCGCATCGTTCTTATTTGTACTAAAATTTAAGACCCTACAATAAAATAAGATGGTACAGAACACACCATATACCAAATACATTTCCAAGTGATGGTTTAGAAATGGAATTATTTTTTTGTTTTAGCGATGCGAAAAATCACAGGATAGCCTTAATTATCTTTCTATTTTTCAACAACGCTAGAACGTAAAATAAACTATTTACATCGGTAATTTTGGATTGTAATTGGTGTAAATCCCAGTACTATCTTCTCGCTCCCAGATAAAAATAGCCTTTTTTTTGAAATTTCCTTACACGAACACCACTTTTTAAGATATTCTGCACCTCTTAAAAAGACATCAAACAACAGAATTTATAGACAGTTGTTTTAAAACAGCGTTCGCAAGAATTTCATAACAAACACGTGGAACAACAACAACAATCTCAAAGCAGCGAATCAGCAAGAAAACCCAATTAATTCACTCTTTTCAACTCCGTCTACAAATTACCAAATACTTGCTAGAACAATACGTTTATACATCTAAACAAGTATCTAAAAAATAACTATCAAAAAAATGAACATACCTTAAGTTCAAAAACCCTTCCTTACACAGTACTCTTAGTTACCAAATCTACGTTCTCAAACAGTCGCTTTTAACGCCCTCCAACACACGTAAATGCATACACGAACATTTCTGTATTTAATAAATATTGGGATGAAATACAACATAGATAAATTATAAAAATTCACAATCAGTCATCAAAAACACAGTCAAAAACAATATAAATAAATTACATTTGCGCGACGAGGACTCCTGTAACACCTCTTTTTATAAAAAAACATTGCTTTAAAAATGCCACAGGAACTTCGAGAACATATTATTTAGTCTATTTTAGATAATTTTATTTAAAATAGACCAAATACAACACTTTGAAATACAGGTGTTTAATTTATTTTTTAAAATTAAAAAAATAAACATGGATAATCTATGCCTTATTTTGAATAAAAGGTTTATCTTTGGTACTCTTACTAATCATAAATTATAAAATAATGAAAAAAGTTAAATTAATGTTCGCATTGCTCGTAGTCGCCTTATTTGTATCAACTGTTGTTTTAAGTGTTAATACCGATAATAATCAAGCAATTAAAAAAGCTGATTTGATCATACTTCCAAGTAACGGATAGTCAAAAAGATATAATTCATACATAGATTACAGCATAAAAAAATATTTTCTGTTGTAATCTATTTTTTTGTACGTATTTTTGTTTCTAATAAGTCCCTACTTAGAGAAAAACGATAGCTACAATGACAAAAATAAAGCAATTATTCAAAATTGAAACTAGTAAAAAAACTATATTCTTCTCAAGTTCTATCATTTTATCCATAATATTATGTCCATATCTTTTGTACATTTATCAATATTTCCCCTCAACAAAAATATGGCATTCTCCATTTGGAACTATTGAAATTAACTTTTACCAAAGTGTCCAGCACTTCGCTTATTTTTTATTTGGAAAAGCAGTACCATTACTTCTGATGTTTATCTGGTTTATTACCAACAAAAACTGGTGGTATCATGTAATCATAATACCTATTTCTGTATATATGTTTCAATTAATAAGTGTTATTAATGACAGTATTTCCGTTGTTGATGAAATGGAATTCATTTATACAGTTCCCATTACAACCATCATCATTACAATTCTTTATTTTATAAGGGGACAATTAGTCGTTTACTTAGAAGCCATGGACTTAAAAAAAGAGATGGAAAAAAACTTTAAGTAATTCTTGTTTTAAGAAATACAAAGCAAGTAGCACTCATCCTCCCTATTGGTTTTTAACTAAATTTCACAGTTCTTTTAAGAAAAAGAAAACACGTAAATATTCTTGTACATCAATACCTATCAAAGAAAGGTTCTCTTAATTTAAAATGGATTGGCTCCGCAAGTATAAAGGCGAGCGGAATTTTCAAACAACTGACATACTACCAAATACATTTCCAAGTGACGGTTTAGAAATAGAATTATTTTTTGTTAAAAACAAAAAAAAAACAGCTTTCCAGAACAAACGTTATGCGAAGCTATTTTAGATTTTATCTTGTAAAAACAATTCAATCTAGCGATGCGATACTCCAACAAATGGGTATAATACCAAGTCTCCTAGCAGTCAATACCCCCGAGGAAAGTCACGAGGCATAAAAAAGAAAAAAACTTAATCATTTTAATGCAAGCATCGGTGAATTAAACCCACTGGTGGGATTTAAAAAAACGGGACTGTAAACTCAACTCTGTCTGAATAAAAAAAAGTATTAACTTTATTCAAACAGAAAACATGACAAAAGACGAGTTAGCCAACATTGAAAAAAAGGCATTGGATCAATTATTATCAGGAAAAAGTTTATTCGGAAAAGAAGGTGCCTTTGCTCCTTTAATGAAACAATTTCTTGAGAAAGCATTGGAAGCAGAAATGGAATCACACCTTAGTGAAGAGGAACGTTCTAAAGGGAATAAACGTAATGGAAAGGGCAAAAAGACTGTTAAAACTAGTATTGGTAGTTTTGAAATAAGCACGCCAGCGGATAGAAATAGTAGTTTCGAGCCTGTTCTGATAAAAAAGCGTCAAACCATTTTAGCAGATAATTTATCAGATAAGATCATTGGATTATACGGCCTAGGAATGAGCTTACGCGATATTTCTGGTCATATAAAAGAGATGTATGATACAGATATATCACACACTGTTTTAAGTCAAATTACAGATAAGATCATACCAGATATAAAACAATGGCAAAGTCGTCCAATAGAACAGATGTACTGCATTGTTTGGCTTGACGCTATGCATTACAAGGTAAAAGTAGACGGTAAAATACAACACAAAGCACTTTACAATGTTTTAGGAGTAAATAAAGAAGGGATCAAAGAGGTTTTAGGAATGTATATTTCAGAAAGTGAAGGCGCAATTTTTTGGCTTCAAGTATTGACAGACCTTAATAACAGAGGGCTTAAGGATATCCTAATTGCCTGTACAGACAACTTAAAAGGGTTTTCAGAAGCTATCTTGAGTGTATTTCCTAAAACACAAATTCAAAAGTGTATTGTTCATCAAATTCGTAATTCTTTAAAGTATATAGCTTCCAAAGACCAAAAAGAATTTATTCGAGATTTAAAGCTTGTTTACAAGGCTGTTAATAAGGATATTGCTGAGTTGGAGTTATTGAAATTAGAAGAAAAATGGGGAGAAAAATACCCTGTAGTTTTAGAAAGTTGGAACCGTAATTGGGAAGAGTTATCTCAGTTTTTTCAGTATACAGAACCTATCAGAAAAATAATTTACACAACAAATGCAGTAGAAGGTTTTCATAGACAGGTAAGAAAAGTAACTAAAACAAAAGGGGCTTTTACCAGTGATATGGCACTATTAAAGCTTGTTTACTTAGCAACAAAAAATATCGAAAAAAAATGGACAAACCCTTTACATAATTGGTGCTTGACAATTCAACAATTATATATTAAATTTGAAGATCGAATAACGTTGGATTTACATAAAAACGGAAGCAATTCGTGACGCTAGCCGCTGGGGCTCATTTTAAAATAGTTCGATTTTTAAAGCAGCCTTATGAAGAGAAAATCGAACTATTTTAAAACGTAGAAAAAAACAAGCAGACAGAGTTTAAATTACACAACCAAAAAAACTGAGAAACTCACTTGATATAAGAACAAATAAAAAGGATGCAATTTTAAAAATCACATCCTTTTTTTAATTTATTCGTACAAATACACTTTATGCATACAAGACACCCCTCGTCTATTTTTATTTTCTAAACAGATGTCTGGCAACTTGTTGGTGTTATTTTATATGTATTACTAATGGACTATTTACTTTTTCTGCAAAGAGATTCAAATACTCCTCCCAAGCAGATTTAGTAGTAAACTGTCCACTTTTTTTCCATCCAAATCCTGAATAATACACCACTTTTTGATCTATTACATTCAAATGAGCATAAGCATTACTTAAATCCTTTATCTCAGAATCAAATGTTTCCGAACCAGAAAAATAACGTTTAGAAGCAACAATAGCAGTCCCTAATTCAGAATCTGCATGCGGCTGCCAATAACTCAACCAAGAAGGATTACTGGTAACTTCCCCATCCTTTTCATGCAAAGTAAGCCCAGCCGAAATTTGAGACACGCCTTTAATAGTAGTTACAAAGCGCGTAAAATTTGAACCTTTATCAAGATTAATAATTTTAGATTCTTCAACAACAACACCATTGGCATCCCAATTTTCATATTTTAAATAAAAACTAGTTCTCAACGCCCCAGTAGTGATGGTTTTCCATTCCGTAAAATTCTTAGAAAAATAATAGTTTCCATCGCTTTTTACTGCAATTCCTCCTACACCTCTACTAACACCTACATGAAAATTATCTAACCCCTCACCAGTATCTTCGTGATAGGTACCCACACCATCTGTAAACTCCTTATACCATTTATCAATAATCGGATAATCTACACGTTTCAACCATGCATCAACACCACTAGACAATGTACCACCAGGAATAGAATCTTCTATCATTTTCTGAGCAGTAGGCCCATACACACGGAAAGCTACTTTATCGTTCTCCCAAGTATAATCATCCGTACGTTCAGGAACAAACCTAGAAAAGCACACCAAATCAGGACTCACTTTTTCTGTTTCAGAAAGCATGATTACCTCATACTCAGATACTGAATTAGCAGCAACAACTGGTTGAAAAATAAGTTGATCCATAATTCCGTCACCATCCAAATCGACACATTGAGTTACTAAAAGCTCTTTTGTCTCAATATTTTTAATACCGACCAAATTAAGATTCTCTACTTTTAATTCTTTTGCTGTCAATTCCACCATTTCAAATGTTCTTTTTACATTCAAATTATTTTTGACAACAATTACAGTAGGATTCTTTTTTTCTGAACAAGCACTTAACAAAAGACTTGTCAGCAGCACTAAACTTAAAATACGTGTTTTCATAATTTAAATATTTCCAAAATACAGCTTAAATTTCGTTTGATGGTTTACCGATAGTCGCTAAAATACCACCATCTACATAGACCACTTGTCCGTTAACAAAATCACTAGCTTTAGAACTTAAAAACACAGCAGCTCCTTGTAAATCTTCTGGATCTCCCCAACGAGCAGCAGGAGTTCTGTTGATGATAAATTCGTTAAATGGATGTCCATCTACACGAATAGGTTCTGTTTGACTTGTTGCAAAATACCCTGGCCCAATTCCATTGGTTTGGATATTAAATCTAGCCCATTCAGTCGCCATACTTTTGGTCAACATCTTTAAGCCTCCTTTTGCCGCAGCATAAGCACTTACAGAATCTCTTCCCAACTCACTCATCATAGAACACATATTGATGATTTTACCCCCAACATTGCGTTTAATCATACTTTTTGCAACATGTTTAGCCATAATAAATGGCCCTACTAAATCCACTTTAATTACCGCTTCAAAATCAGCAACTTCCATATCTACAATAGGCGTACGTTTGATAATCCCCGCATTATTGATCAAAATATCAATAGGACCAACCTCAGCTTCTATTTGTGCGATACCTGCCATTACAGCAACTTCGTCTGTAACATCAAATAAATACCCATGCGCAGTAATTCCTGCTGCTGCATATTCTTTAATCGCATCGTCTACTTTTTGTTGAGAAGAATGTTCGTTCACCACAATTATAGCTCCTGCATTCCCTAAACCTTTAGCCATTGCCATTCCCAATCCGTGTACAGCACCTGTTACTAATGCTACTTTTCCTTTTAAATCAAATAAATTTACTGACATAATTTTTTAAGTTTTTGTGATTATTTTAAATCTGTAATATTGCAAATATCCATATCTCCATAGTCTAAGTTTTCACCTGCCATACCCCAAATAAAGATGTAGTTACTAGTTCCAGATCCTGAATGAATAGACCAAGGTGGAGAAATTACCGCCTCATTATTATGTAACCATATATGACGTGTTTCATCTGGCTGTCCCATAAAATGACATACAGCTTGATTTTCTGGTACTTCAAAGTAAAAATACACTTCCATTCTACGATCATGTACGTGTGCAGGCATTGTATTCCAAACAGACCCCGCTTTTAACTCGGTCATCCCCATTTGCAACTGACAGGTTTGTACAACACTATTTACAATCAATTTTCTAATAGTACGTGCATTTGCTGTTTCTAAAGCTCCCATCTCTACAACTTCTGCATCCTCTTGAGTCACTTTTTTTGTAGGAAAAGTTTTATGAGCATTTGTAGAGTTTAGATAAAACTTCGCTGGATTTTTTGAGTCAGCACTCGAAAAAACAACCTTTTTATTTCCTCTCCCAACATATAAAGCTTCTTTATACTCTAATTCAAACGTTTCTCCATCAACAGTTACTGTTCCTTTTCCTCCTACATTTATCACCCCAAGCTCTCTTCTTTCTAAAAAATAATCAGCTTTTAAAGGATCAAAACTTGTTAATTCAACATCTTTCGATACTGGAGAAACTCCACCAGTTATATATCTATCATAATGGGAGTACACAAAGTTTAGCGTATTCTCTTGCATGATGTTTTGAACTAAAAATTCACTCCTTAATCGCTCTGTATCAAAAGTTTTAACTTCAGTTGGCGATGACGCATATCTTGTTTGAAATTGATTTTCCATGTGTTTTTGTTATAAATTCTTTGTAAAAATAGTAAAATATTTTAAAAATACAATCGATTGTATTTTTATTTTTAATTTGTATCTTTGTACAAACGAAACTCTGTATTATATTTACAACTAGAAAACAAGCCGCTATATTCAAATGAAAAACAATAATGTAACTATACACGATATCTCGAAGGCTTTAGGCATTGATAGTTCTACGGTATCTCGCGCCTTAAACAACAGTGATCGTGTTTCAAAAAAAACGAAGGAGAAAATAATAAATAAAGCAGCCGAGTTGGGCTATCAACGCAATAGTTTGGCTTCTAAACTAAGAACAAACCGCACCAATACCATTGGAGTAATTGTACCTCGTATCTCAAGACATTTTTTCTCTTCTGTAATTGCGGGAATAGAAGAAACTGCTTTTAAGGCTGGTTTTGATGTTATTATTTGTCAATCATTAGAGAGTATCGATAGAGAAAAGAAACTTGTAGAAACTTTATTATCAAACAGGGTCGATGGCATTTTAATATCTATTTCTATGGAGACTACTAGTTATGATCATTTAAATAACTACAAAAAAAACGGATTCCCTCTGATATTTTTTGACAGACCTTGTAATGTACAGGAAAACACAAATGTAATTATAGATGATTTCAAAGCTAGTTTTAAAGCTACAGAACATCTTATAGAAAGAGGGTGTAGACATATTGCACATTTTTCAGGTCCTCAAAATTTAGAATTGTATCAGAATAGAAAATCCGGATATTTGGAAGCTTTAAAAGTACATGGAATCCCAATTTCAGAAGCGCTAATTATAGAAACACAACTGATGCAAAAAGATGGAATAACAGCCGCCAAAGCCATTTTAAAATTACCCAAGATAGACGGCGTATTTTCTGCCAATGATACCGCAGCCATAAGTGCCATACAATATTTAAAGAGCCAACAAATTAACATTCCAAATGACATTGCTTTTGTCGGATTTAGTAACGAACCCATTTCAGCGTCATAGAACCATCATTAAGTACCATAAACCAACCTGATTTTGAGATGGGAATTGTGGCTTCTTCATTATTATTTGAACAAATAAAAGATAAAAAATATGCTTCGGAAAATCAAACAAAAATATTAACTCCATCACTTATCATCAGGAACTCATCAAAATTTTAATTTTAAAGCAACACATTAAATAGCACTAAGAACCCCATGTTTAATCCGCTACAAATTAGTTATCCCCTGCTAGGAACCTCATACATATAATTTTATGAAACATCTTTTATCCTTGCTGTTTTTTATGATTTCAATGTTGTCAAACAGCATTGTTTGTCAAGAAGAAAACCACGACTCAAGTCATTTAAAATTCAAACACTTAACAACCAAAGACGGACTTTCTCAAGGCTCTGTTATTGCAATTTTACAAGACAAAAAAGGATATATATGGTTTGGGACAAGGGATGGACTCAATAAATATGACGGATCTAAATTTGTAGTATATCGCCACAACTCCGAAAACAAAAACAGCATTTCACACAGTTGGATTACTGCCATCTATGAAGACACCAATGGTACTTTATGGGTTGGAACCAAAAACGGGCTTAACAAATACAATGCACAAAAAGATCAATTTACGGTATACAAGCATACTTCCAAGTCTGCAAGTATTTCCGATAATGAAATATGGGATATTATACAACCCTCCGATTCTCATATATGGATTGCTACAAACAAAGGAATTGACCTTATAAACCTAACAAACGGACACGTAAGTCCTATTAAAAAAAACACAACTAGTGCAACCACAAGTAGCAAAAAAATAAGAGACCTCTTACAGACTAGCAATGGAGACATATGGTTTACGACTACAGAAAACATCTATTTTTATGATTCGACCAACCATACCTTTAAACAATATCAATACCCGACCCTAACAAATAACGATGCACACATAAACAATGCACCTACCCTATTTCTAAGTGCTAAAAACCAACTATGGTTAGGCTATGGACAAGGACTCTCCAAATTTAATAAGCAAAAGGGGGCATTTGAAAACTTTAAACTAAACAATCACATTTCGATTCAAATATCGGTACGTAGTATTTGTGAAGATTACAGAGGAGCTTTATGGATTGGAACCTATAAAGGTTTGCATATTTTAAACCCCGACAGAACACGGATCAAAAGTGTCCTACATGACGAAAACAACAGAAAAAGTCTGAGTCAAAATTCGATTTACAAAATCATGCAAGATTCTCGTGGAGACATGTGGATTGGCACCTGGGCAGGAGGAATCAATTTCTTTGATCGCAGTTATGACAACTTCAAACAATTATCTTCTGGCGCTCATAAAAACATGCTCAATTACAAGGTAATTAGTGCTATCATAGAAGGAGACAACAATACGCTTTGGTTAGGAACGGAAGGCGGAGGCATCAATGTTTATGACAGAAAAAAAGGAACATTTCGCTATTTCTTACACAATCCAACAAACAAACAAAGCATTAGTTCTAACAATGTAAAATCAATGCTAAAGGACCATCTAGGAAATTATTGGATAGGAACCCATGATGGAGGACTCAATTTTTTAAACCCTCACAATAAGCCCTATTCTTTTACACATCTAAATCAAAAAATAGACAGTAGTTCACTTATTTCTGATTGTAGAATCCTAACCTTGTTAGAAGATGTGAATCACAATATCTGGATAGGTACACAAACCAATGGATTGATTTTATACAATACAAAAACAAAAAAGTTTTACAAACAGCAAAGTCAATTCAAATCAATCACAAGTATTGTACAATCCAGTACCTCATCCGTATTATTACTTGGAGGAAATAAAGGTTTTGAAAACATCAACATCAACAGTTTAAAAATCCAATCTGTACATTTAGAAGACACAAAACAAACAGAAAACAATCCCATGTCTGTAAATTGTATTTTTGAAGACGAAAACAAAAATTACTGGATAGGAACTGAAGGAAAGGGATTGTATTACTACGATACAAAAAGCAAACAATCCATCAAATACGGCATCGCACAAGGACTCCCGAACGAAGTCATCTATGCCATAGTTCCTGACGACAATAATCATATTTGGATCAGTACAAATAATGGAATTAGCCGCTTGAATTTATTCACGAAAAAAATCAGTAATTTTGATGAATCCGACGGTTTACAGAGTAATGAATTCAACTATGGGGCCTTTTTAAAAACCGCCACAGGAGAACTGATGTTTGGTGGCACCAACGGTTTAAATTATTTTAATCCCTCAAAAATTATTGAAAACACTTTTATTCCATCCGTAGACATCTTTGCGTTAAAAGTGAGCAATAAAGAATATTTAAAAATCACAGATTCTATAAAATCGATTGACTTAAATTATGATCAAAATGATTTTAGCTTTGATTTTACAGCGCTGAGCTATTCACAATCGAACAAAAATAATTTCGCATACAAACTCGTTGGCTTTGACCCTACTTGGAATTATATCGGGAATAAAAAAACAGCAACGTATACAAATTTAGATGAAGGAGATTATGTATTTAAAGTAAAAGCATCTAATAATAATGGTTTATGGAATGAAAAAGGAGCAACTATAAAAATAAAAATAGCCCCTGCTCCCTGGAAAAAATGGTGGGCATATTTAATTTATTTGGTCATCATTATTACGATCATATACATCCTTAGGCTTCTCCTATTGACAAGAAACAAAGAGAGAAACGAATTAAAGCAAGAAAAATTAGACAAAGAAAAACTGGAAGAAGTAAATAAATTAAAATTGCGATTATTTACAAATATCTCTCATGATTTTAGGACTCCTCTTACACTTATTGCAGGTCCAGTAGAACAATTACTTAAAGTAAAGAAACAGGATCCTACTGTAAAGAGGAACTTAGAGACCATCCAAAGAAATACAAATATCCTGTTGCAATTAATTAATGAATTATTAGATTTCAGAAAAAGTGAATCAGGAAAACTCGCATTATACGCTTCTAATAATGATATAATATCGTTTACAGAAAACATAAAATTATCCTTTGAAGAATTGGCTTTACAACGCAACATTAGTTATACTTTTACGCATAGCCTCTCCAAATTAGAGGTATGGTTTGACAAAGTAAAGTTCAAAAAAATACTCTTTAATATACTCTCCAATGCCTTTAAGTTCACAAGCGATGACAAACAAATAGCCATCCATATTTCACAATTACCTGGACGAAAAAAAACAAGTCCTGGTTTTGTAAAAATAGAAATCACCAATTATGGAAAAATCATCCCTAAAAAACACATTAAATTTGTCTTCGATCGTTTTTTTCAAGTAGATCAGCAGCATTCACAATCTGGAACAGGAATAGGACTATCTCTAGTAAAAAGTCTCGTACTGTTACATAAAGGAAGTATCTCTGTTAGTAGTAACGAAAAAGATGGAACATGCTTTAGTCTTCTATTACCCTTAGGAAAAAAACATTTATCGGCACGTGAATGTATAAATACCATCGAAAAAAGCACGACAAACGAAGTCTTTAAAAAACCAGTATATGTACAAAAACAACTGCGGTCTAAAGAAATTCTTCTCGCACAAGAAGAGAAACCGTTCGACAAAGAATTAGCCACACTGCTAATTGTAGAAGACAATATAGAAGTTCGAGATTTTATTAAAAATTTATTTCTCACTAAATATAATATTTTTGAAGCAGAAAACGGCAAAGTTGCCATGGACATTGCAAGAACAGCACCTATAGACTTAATTATAAGTGACATAATGATGCCCATTATGGACGGGTTTGAACTGTGTAAAACACTTAAAACCACAATAACTACGAGCCATATTCCAATTATTTTATTAACAGCAAAAACCTCTCCTATACACAAAGGTCAAGGCTACCAATTGGGAGCAAATGCATATATTACAAAACCTTTTGATGCCCAAATATTAGAAGTACGGGTAGATAACTTATTAAAATCAAGAGAAAACTTAATCAGCAAGTTTAAAAAAGACCTTATTTTAAAACCTAAAGAACTCACCATCACATCTTCTGATGAAAAATTCCTAGAAAAAGCTATCCAAATAGTAGAAATAAATATTTCTGATTCTGAATTTAATGTCTATATATTTACGGAGCAAATGAATATGAGTAGATCGGTATTATTTCGTAAAATCAAAGCACTCACAGGGCAATCTATCTCATCATTTATAAGAACCATAAAAATTAAACGAGCAGGACAGTTGCTATCTAAAACAAGTCTAAATATTTCCGAAATCGCATACGAAGTTGGTTTCAATGATTTAAAGTACTTTAGAAAATGTTTTAAAAATGAGTTTAATGAAGTCCCCTCAGATTACAGAAATTCTCATACCAATGTTCCAGAATAATTTTTCAAAAAAGAACTAATACCAACTACAATCCAAAATAACCGATATAGATGGTTTATTTTATGTGCTAGCGTTGTTGAAAAATAGAACGATAGCGAAGGTCATCCTTAAATTTTTCACTTAGCTATAATACCCTATCTAGATCGTCACTTGGAAATGTATTTGGTATAAAAAGCTTTTTTTAAGCCCTAAAAAAAACACTAATTAGTCTTATTAATTGCGTTTTTACACAGAAACACAAAGCCTTCATTATAAACAAGTTAAAATAAGCATATTCTGCTTTAGTTCAATATTACAACGTTTTCGAACAATCTGTTCCCTTTTATAGAACGATATATCCCTTGTTATACTAAAAACAAAGAGGAAATTTACATCATCAAATAACAACATTAAATAACAGAAACTTAATTTAACAGAAACATGATATAGCAAGTGTACCTGACACACATTAAATAGTCGAGATCCACTTAATAATCATAGCTCCCTAAATTAACCCTATTCATTATGAAAAAAATAATCTATTTCTTAACCGCTTTCCTCTTGATGATAGCTCTTAAAAGCTGTAACGAGGATACATTTATGCCCAACACGGATCCTGAATCCTATGGCAATCCAGCAGACTTATTATATGCAGATATATTAAACGCTAGAGAATATAGTAAACTAAAATCTGGAATACCACATGTAGACACCAATCAACTAATTCCTACCTACCAACTAATATCTGGTAAAGATAAAGACGGAAAAGCATTGGACGAAACTTATATGAGTGACGTTTCTATAGACAATGCAAGTATAAAAAGCGATAAAATAAATTACAGTACCGCTGGAAGAATTACGATTGCTGATGGTAATAAATTTGGTACTGGAGAATATTTCTTTACCATTAAGGTAAGTACAGAATTGAACGGGGTAAAACACGAAACTACATTTGAAGATGTCTTTCATATACAAGTAGGTCCACAGTTGGTAAAAGACTTGCTGTACTCCCCTATTGCACAAAATTTAATAATAGGAACAGACAAAACAACTACAAAACCATACTTATTATCTGGAAATCCAGCTGTTTCTTTTGCTTTAAAAAGTCATAATGACATCTTAAAAATTGACGCAAAAACAGGTATTATTTCCTTAGTAGATGGGTACACAATTACAGAAAACCAAACCATCTTCCCTAAAGTAGAAGTAACCAGTAATATGAGCAGTGAAACCACAGAGTTTCAAGGAGACAGTTTCTTGATGATTGTAATTTCTAACAGTCCTGTAGATTTACCTAAAAAAACAATCTTCTTTTTTTACCCAACACTTCAAGCAGAAAACACCTTATACGGTTATAGAAAAGACATTATTTCTGCTGGAGATGTAAAATATGCAAAAACATGGATGCAATCAGCGCCATCAAACATCGCAGTTTCAGAACGTCCAGAAGATGTAATAGGCGCCAAATCATTATTTACCAATGTCGTACTTGGAGGGTGGTCTAATCCACATGAATCAGATGTGATTATCAATTCTCAAGATTTGACTAAATACAGCCTAGGCTATAATGTTTCCACTGTATTTTACATAAAAAACAAATACGTAGAATACTTGGCTGACGGACGTACACCTACAGATTTAGAAGTGTATTACTCGACAGATTACGATGGGAATAATAGTGCTGCATCTTGGACAAAAATCAATGATCAACTTCGCTGTTCTATCAATGGGAAAGGAACTCCTTTTACAGGAACCCCATATCCAGGTGATCAGAAAAAAGCAGATCCAGACACTAAGAAAAACAGCAGTAGAAATGCAGATTCCAAATGGGTAAAGTGTGAATTTGATTTAAATAATTTCAAATCAGAAAAAAGTTTTACACTAAAATTCAAATTCGCTTCTTATTATACAGGAGCTATCAAAGGAGCTAAAGGACGTGGCGGTAGATATTACATCTCTGACGTACACTTTAAAGCCTCTGAGGAATAAGCACACTCTTTAACATTATCAATATATTACAAATGAAAAAAATATTTTATATCGTACTATTGCTCACAATTATGCCTTTTGTTGCTTTTGCACAAAATAGCGTGAGCGGTACAGTAACTGACACCAACGGAGAACCAATCCCTGGTGTGAACGTCCTGTTAAAAGGAACCGCTATAGGAACAAGTACTGACTTTGATGGTTTGTACAAAATAGAAAGCACGAAGTCTACGGATGTATTAGTTTTTAGCTACCTAGGATTTACCACTACCAACGAGTTGGTAGGAAATCGTACAGAGATAAACATTCAATTAAAAGCTAGCAACGAACAATTGGACGAGATTGTCATCATAGGATATGGATCTGTTCGTAAAAAAGACCTCACGGGCTCTGTCGCTAAAATATCGAGTGATGATTTAATAAAAACAGCTACTACCAACTTTGACCAAGCCTTGGCAGGGAGAGTTTCTGGAGTACAAATTTCTTCTGTAGACGGAACACCAGGAGAAGGATTAAATATTACCATCCGTGGAGGGAACTCTATCACAGGTGATAATTCTCCTTTATATGTAATCGATGGAATTCCTTTAGATAATTTTGATCCAGGAAGCATCAGTACAAACGACATTCAAAGTTTTGACATTCAAAAAGATGCATCTGCCACTGCTATTTACGGATCTAGAGCGGCAAATGGGGTTATCTTAATCACAACAAAGCAAGGACGTAAGGATGGGAAAACAGATGTTAAACTTAGTGTAGCCCACGGAGTACAATGGGTTTCAAATCGTTTAAAAACACTAAGTCCTTATGAGTATGTAAAATACCAAGAGCAAGCTGCATATGCTATAGACAACTATGTTCCTGGAGAATATGTTGGATATTTTAAAGATTCTTGGATAGACCCAGAATTATATCGCACTAAAAAAGGAACGAGCTGGCAAGATGAAATTTTCAGATTTGCAAGCACAGACAAATACAATGCTAGTATTAGCGGAGGTAACAGTACGACCAATATCTATTTTTCTTCTGAGTTTATAGAGCAAGAGGGAACCATGATTAATACAGGGTATAAAAAAATATACAACAACCTTAAATTTGGACATAAGATAAATGATAAGACCAAACTAAATGGGTATTTACAATATACTTTTCTAAACAGAAATGGAATCGGAATCTCTGGAAACTCATATACTTCTGTAATTAGAGATGCCATACAGTTTAGACCTGTAGAGCCGATAAACAGTGACGGATTAGAACAGGGAGGATATGACCCTACAGATCAAAGTCAGAAATACTTATTTAACCCTGTAAAAAACTTAATGAATACCGATCGTCAACGACGCTCTGATATTTTAAGGGGGAGTTTAAAATTAACACATAAATTTAATTCGGACTTCGTATTAAGACTGTCTGGATCTTACCAAATAGACAGTAGAAAACAAACCTTATTTTTCGGGAAAGATACCCAACAGGGATCTCGTGGAAGTGATCATATTAGTGGATCTGTAACAAATAGAAGGTATCAAACACTTTCTTCTTCAAATACTTTATCTTATAGAAAAAAGATTAATCAACATCGTTTCTCCTTATTAGCAGGTACGGAAATACAAACCAAAGATTACGAATACTCTTGGATGAAAAATTCTGAAATACCATCAGATTTATTCGGTATTAAAAAACTTGGATTGGGTGTTTCTCCTGGGATTCCACAAACCTCAAATTCTAGGAATGCATTATTATCTTACTTTGGTAGAGTTAACTATAACTTAAGAGATAAGTATCTCTTTACAGCAACCTATCGTGCAGATGGTTCTTCAAAATTCAATAAGGACAACCGTTGGGGATATTTCCCATCGTTCTCTTCTGCTTGGAAAATTAGCGATGAACAATTTATGAAAGCTATACCCGTAATTTCTTTTGCTAAACTTAGAGCAGGATGGGGAATTACAGGGAATAACCGTATTGGAGATTACGATGCTTACAGCCAACTAAACGCAAATACTTCTAGCGGATATGTATGGGGCAACGGAGAAAAATACATCCCTGGAGCTTACCAAAGTAATTTAGGTGTTCCTAATTTACGTTGGGAATCTACAGCACAATCAAATGTAGGTTTAGACTTAGCGTTCTTAGATCAAAACATAGAATTGACCGTAGATTATTACAACAAACAAACCTCTGATTTATTATTAAATGCAGAAATGGCATTGCACACTGGATTTAACAAAGTGCAACAAAACATTGGAAAGGTTGAAAACAAAGGATTGGAAATTGGCTTAAACACAACCAATATAAATACGGATAAATTCAAATGGTATTCCTCATTTAACATATCATTCAACAAAAACAAAACGTTGGCATTGAATGATGGTCAAACAGAAATCTTTACAAATCCTAGATGGAACAACTCTTATTCCGAATACCAATACATCACTCAAATTGGTCAACCTGTAGGAATGATGTACGGATTGGAATTTGACCGCATCTATCAATTAAATGATTTTAATTGGGATAATGGGTATCAAACATATATTTTAAAAGACGGAGTTCCTGACAATGGCGCTTTACCTGTAGGTCCTGGGAGTGTGAAATTTATAGATCAAAATGGAGATGGAACCATCAACGAATTGGATAGAAAAATTATTGGAAACCCACACCCAAAACACTTTGGAGGATTTTCTAATACTATAGAATTCGGAAACTTTGATGTCTCTGCATTACTACAATGGTCTTACGGATTTGATATTATGAATGCAAACAAAGCGGTATTTGAAGTACCTACCGCAGGGAAACAAAGTGGTTTTGCAGCCTTGGCAGATGCATGGACTCCACTAAATACAGATACTACTATTGGTGCAGTGCGTTATATGTCTGTTTATGGAGCACCTCCAAAGGGAAACCAAATGGACGATCGCTATATTGAAGATGGATCTTATTTAAAATTAAAATCAGTTTCTATTGGGTTTAGTCTTCCTGATAACGCGTTAGAAAACATGAAAGTAAAAAAATTCAGAATCTATTTAACGGGTCAAAACATATTTACTTGGACAAAATACTCTGGCTATGACCCAGATGTTTCCGTAGGAAAATACGGAGCTTTAACACCTCGATTAGACTATTCTGCATATCCTCAAAGCACCACTATAATGGGAGGAATAGACATCACATTTTAATTGATTTATCAAAAATTAATAGTAGAAATAATGAAAACAAAATATATAAAATACATCAGCTTATTAACCATTTTAGGTTTTTTAAGTATCAGTTGTTCTGATTTTTTAAACGAAGAACCACAATCCACATGGGGAGTAGATGATTTCTACAATACCCAAACAGAAGCAGACATTGCTTTGGCAGGAATCTACTCCACGTTTGCCAGCGACCAAGTGTACGGACAAGGACTCTCTATTATCATGGAATCTGGAACTGACGAAGGTTACTACAACCGTCGCTACAATGAAAACTGGACCGTGGGTTTATACAGGCACACCTCTTCTGATAAATATGTAGCAAACCTGTGGTCAAAATTATACACAGGAATCAACCTAAGTAATATGTTTATTGAAAAGTTAAAGAAAGATGCTTTTGACCAAGAAACATATAATCAATTAATTGGTGAAGCTCGATTTTTACGTGCACATGCGTATAGCTTACTTGTAGCTTGGTATGGAGATGTCCCAATGCCTTTGAATTCAACTTTAGATCAGAATGCGAACCACTTGGCAGCAACCAATGATGAAGATGTTTATACACAAATAATTGCAGATTTCACCTTTGCTTCTGAACATTTATTAGCCTCAAATGACCCAAAGTACATTCCTGGAAGAGCCAGTAAAATGGCAGCTCATGGATTGATGGCACGTGCTTATTTAAAAATGGCAGGTTTCCCAATAAAAGATACTGAAAAATATGCATTGGCTAAAAAGGAATGTGAAATTATTATTGCAGATGGACATCATAGTTTAAACACTTTTAATGGTGAAGGCTATAGAGCACATTTCCTAAACTACATACAAAACACCTATGACACTCAAGAATCGCTGTTCGAGATTTCATTCGCTTATTTAAGAGAAATGGGAATTAGTGCTGATGGTAGAATCGGAGGGATTAATGGCGTTGCCTTTAATTACGGAGGTGGAGTCGATGGATATCCTGGTGCCTACGCTTTAGAAAACGTATCACCATTGTTAAAAAACATATACAGTACAGATGACCAACGAAAAGACTGGAATATAGCAGGCTTCCAATACACAAACAAAGGAGACATAAAAGCTGTAACAGATCCGTTATCTGGACAATATTGCCCTGGGAAATTTAGACGATGGGAACCAGCAAACTGGGACGATTTAACAACAACTCCTGCCGAAGGAGTTACAGAATCTTACACCTTATTAGAGGCGGTAACCTCTCCTAGTAAAAACTTTACTTCCATCAATTTTCCTGTATTGCGTTATTCAGATATATTGTTAATGTATGCTGAGGCTAGTAATGAAGTAGACGGTGGACCAAGTGCATTGGCGGTTTCCTACCTAAACATGGTAAGAAATAGAGCTGGCTTAGGAAATATAGAAGATGACAATGCCACAGCTATAGCAAACAAGAATAATTTCTTTAACGAATTGGTAGATGAGCGCTTGAGAGAATTCTGTTTTGAAGGATTGCGCAAACAAGATTTAATTAGATGGGAATTATTAGGCACTAAATTGCAACTTCAAAATCTAACAATCCAAGGAGAACCAACCTTCAAAAACACCAACGAAAATCACAAAGCATACTTAAGAGCTGGTAACTTTTATGATACAAGTAAACACAATTCCTTGCCGTACCCATTGCAAGAAATATCTTTAAATAAAAAATTAAACCAAAAGCCAGGTTGGTAATCACATTTTGATTTTAACCTCACTTTTCACCTTCATAGAATTTATCCCAATATAATTATTGGGATAAATTTAATGATTGATTTACCTCTTTTAATAGAGGGATAGAACTATTAAATGAAAAAAACTGTATGCATCACTCCATAAAGCACCTTATTTCTTCAACGAGCATTCTGCTAGTAAGATCACACAAAGCACTCTTGATACTTAGCCTATTTATAAGTATAACTTCCTGTGATAAAACCACGGATCCTAACTCCTTTAAAAGCAATTTTGAAGACCTTCCTACACGTACTTGGATCGGACCAGAATATTGGGCAAACCCATTGCAAGATTGGCATATTGAAAACAACAGAATAGAATGCTTGGTTAGCAATGAAAACCGAAACATTCATCATCTAACACGTCAACTAGGCTCACAAAAGGGAACCTTAACCATGCAGGTTAGCTTAGGTCTTTTAAATACAAATTTCACGACCAATAGCAACCATTGGGTAGGATTTAGTATTGGTGCACGAGGCGAATTTAACGACTTTAGAAACCACGCCGTATTTGGAAAAGGATTGAACATAGGGATCAGTACCAATGGCGCCTTATTTATCGGTCAACAAAATAAAAACAATAAAAATATAAAAATAATTAAGTCTTTAAAAGAAGGGGTAGATTTACACGTTAGCCTAACTCCTTTAGAAGGTAAATATAAAATAGACCTCTCTGTCTATGCAACAAAAAACAAAGAATTATTAGCTAGTATTTCTAAAAGAGATATAGCTCCCGAAAATTTAATCGGAGATCTAGTATTGGTAAGTGATTTTAAAAACGGCATCAACAAACGTGTACAAACAAAAAGTGTATGGTTTAAAGACTGGATGATTAAAGGAACTAAAATAGTTAAAAAAGACGCACAACATTTTGGTCCTATCTTATTCTCACAATATACACTGAGCAGGAATACCGTAAAGTTGACAGCTCAAATGCCTCCGATAGACCATCCTACAAAAAAAGTAGCACTTCAACTTTTTAAAAATGATGTTTGGGAAACAATCGCAGAAATGCCTATTGATAAAAGTGCTAGAACAGCCACCTTTAAATTGAATAATTGGGATGATACTGTCGCTGTAAATTACAGATTACTTTATAATTTAGACATTGCAAACAACAAAACAAAAGATTGTTATTGGGAAGGAACTATTCGTAAAAACCCGATTGACAAAAAAGAAATTTCTATTGCTGGATTTACAGGCAACAATGATCTAGGCTTTCCTAATACCGATATTTTCGAAGAAGTAAAATTACAAAATCCAGATATTTTATTCTTTTCTGGAGATCAAATATATGAAGAAGTAGGTGGGTATTACATACAATTAACTCCCTTAGAACCTTCAAAATTAGATTATTTACGCAAATGGTACATGTTTGGATGGGCTTATAGAGACATTTTAAAAGATAGGCCTACAGTCTGTTTAACAGACGACCATGATGTTTATATGGGAAATATTTGGGGAGAAAACGGCCGTAAAACACCCATTACTACAGGACATCGAAAACACATTCAGGATAGCGGAGGATACAGAATGCCTGCTGAATGGGTAAAAATGGTGGAGCGCACGCAAACCAGTCACCTACCCGATCCTTATGACCCAACTCCTGTAAAACAAGGAATAGGTGTTTACTATACACAAATGAATTATGGGCACATCAGTTTTGCCATTTTAGAAGACAGAAAATTTAAATCAGCTCCAAAAGCCTTATTGCCAAATGCAGGAATTGTAAATGGATGGCCAGAGAATAAAGATTTTAACATGGAAAAAGATGGCGATATAAAAGGAGCACACTTATTAGGTCAACGCCAATTAGACTTTTTAGAAAGTTGGGCAGCAGACTGGAGCTATGGAGCAGAGATGAAAACCCTTTTATCCCAAACCATTTTTGCCAATGTTGCTACATTACCTAAAGCCGCCCTATCGGATGTAGTAGTCCCTACCCTACGCATAATGCGCGAAGGAGATTACCCCGTAGATGATCAACCTGTAGGAGATTTAGACTCTAATGGATGGCCACAAACGGGTAGAAATAATGCTGTAAAAACAATCCGAAAAGGGTTTACTTTTCATTTAGCAGGAGACCAACATTTAGGAAGTGTTATCCAATATGGTGTTGACAATTGGAACGATAGCGGCTATGCTTTTTGCGTCCCTTCTATCTCTAATTATTGGCCACGTAGATGGTATCCGCAAGCAGGCGGAAAAAACAGGGACGCAAATGCCCCCAAATACACAGGTGATTTTAAAGATGGATTCGGAAATAAATTTACCGTAAAAGCCATTTCTAATCCTTTATTTACAGGGAAAAAACCAGCTAAATTATACGACAGAGCAGCTGGATATGGAATTGTTACGTTTAATAAAACCACAAGAAACATCTCTTTAAACTGCTGGCCACGTGGAAGTAAATCATCCAAAGGAAACAGTGAGCAATATCCAGGCTGGCCCATTACGATAAATCAACTAGATAATTTCACAACTACTTTTAACTACCAATTACCTGTGGTAAAAGTAACTGGAATGGAAAATGCGGTCCTTCAAATTATAAATGAACAAACACAGGAAATTGTGTACACAATTCGCATCAATGGAAGTACCTTTAAACCGATGGTTCCTAG
The DNA here is from genome assembly GCA_965224465.1 of Flavobacteriaceae bacterium. GTDB lineage: Bacteria > Bacteroidota > Bacteroidia > Flavobacteriales > Flavobacteriaceae. The sequence goes on from OZ245049.1 coordinate 1,304,638, forward strand.
TAAAAACAGCTACCAAATAAAAATTGGAAACCCAGACAGTAAAAAATTCATCATCAAAAAAAATATACTGTCACGTTTGACTCCTCAAAGCGAATTAACCTTCGATTTTAACTAATACATCTATGAAAAATACGCCTAATTTTATCCGCCTTATCCTCCTCTGTACGTTCTTGTTTATCGGATGCGCCAATATTGCCCAACAGAGTACACCAGTTATAAAAGACTCTTTTGAAAACACAGCTAGCTTAAACAACTATGAAATAAAAGGAGAAAGTACATTGCGTATTAGTCAAAAACACCATCAATTTGGTACTTCGTCTCTACAGTGGAAATGGGATGGAAAAAGTAGTTTTGGAACCTCTAATTTCACCCATCTTAAATCCAAAGACAGTCCTTTAAAATACGGGCAACACTTTGCCAATAGTCCGACCCTTATTTTATCTATTTACAATGAAATAGCACAGGATAATAGCATCAAAATTTCTTATGACGAAAAAAGTGTAGAACAGGTTTGGTTTGAATTAAAATTGAATTTTACAGGTTGGAGAACCATCTGGGTTCCTTTTTATGAAATGCAAGGAAATGCTCCAAAAAAAACAGCATCGGTTGCCTACGATTATTTTAGAGTAAGTACTGTAAATGGTACAAGTAAAGGAAAACTGTATTTTGATGATATTATTTTTTCTCAATTTCAAGATGATAGACATGCATATCCAGATATGATGGTTCCTTTTATCAAAAGAGACATCCCTAAAGGAAAAGATCATTGGATGCCATTACTTCGAGATTTAAAACGTGTACAACATATTAAAACAACAAAAATTACTCCGATTGAAAAAAGTGATTTAAGTACTATAGAGCAAAAATTAGATGCTCATTTTTTTGTGAAACCAAAGAAAAACATAGACCTATTAGCAAAAGCAACCCATGCCTACAACTCCTTGCACTTAGATGTTCAAGAAACCGTATTAGGGCTTCCTTTGACCTTTAAACTTAATCAAGTTTATTTCCCTAAGAACGACCCCAATAGAAAAAATAATATTCCTATTCAACAATTAGGAGCCGTATTAAAAAACATAGCCACATGCTATCAACAAAACAATAGTACAATAGAAAAAAAAGCAATTGCCACTATGTTTGTAAATGCTTCCAAATACTATTTAGATCAAGGGTGGCAACAAGGGTCTTCTGGAGGAACAAGACATCATATTGGATACAATATGCGCAAATTAACAGATGCTTTTTACATGATGAAAACCCCCTTAAAAGAGGCTGGTTTACTCAACGAAGTAGGAAGCAGTTTGCAATGGATTTTTAACCTAGGAAAAATACTGGGAAACGAAAAAGAGTTCCATGCTAATATTGACTATTTCAATACGCAATCCTACTATCATTTAATGCTTATTTTTATGAGTGACAATGGTGCTAAAAAATCGGCGTTATTAAAAGCTTACAGTAATTACATGTCCATTACCTTAGCACAAGATAATGGAATTGGAGTCTTTAAAGTAGACGGCACCTCTTGGCATCACGGAGGGCACTACCCAGCGTATGGATTGGGTGCTTTTAACAGCGTAACCCCAGTAATTTTTACTTTGGCTGGCACTGCATATAGTATTAGTGAAGCAGGGCATAAGAATTTTAAAAAGGCATTTTTAACCACGCGTTTGTACAGCAACTTGTTAGATTATGGATTTGGACTTGCAGGAAGACACCCTTTAGAGGACAATAGCTTTAAATCACTAAAAGACAACTACCTAGACATGATTTTTTCTGGAACCCCAAGTGGTACAGAAAAAATAGACACCGAAGTTGCCGCTGCTTATTTGAGATTGTGGGGGGGAAAAGACAAAAAAAACAGCCGCTTATTTCATGAGAAATACAATATAGATCCAGAAATTCTAATAGGTTACGACGTGCTTCCTTATGCTGCAACAGCAATACACAGACGTAAAAACTGGGCCGCATTTATAAAAGGATACAGTAAATATGTATGGGCATCTGAGATTTATGTAGACGAAAACAGGTATGGACGATACCCTTCCAATGGGAGTATCCAAATAAACAATAACAAAGGAAGTATAAAAAGTGGATTTAAACAAGAGGGATGGGATTGGAATCGCTACCCAGGAACTACCGTAATAGATTTACCTTGGAGTGATCTAGAACCAAACACTCCTTTATTGATGTTTAGGTCTGAAGAAACTTTTGCAGGAGCAGCTCACCTAGATAACAATGGTGTATTTGGAATGATTTTGAATGAAAGTAAAGGCTCAAATGCAGATGGCCCAGAAAAAAACATAGGATTCCCGGGGAAGTTAAAAGCATATAAATCTGTGTTTTCTTTTGGAGATAAATTAATTTGCATCGGAACAGGAATTACGAGTATTGATATGGAGCATCCAGTTCAAACCAACTTATTTCAGAATTACATTCCTAAAACTACCATGCCAATTGCAAGTTCTAAAAAACAAAATATAACGGAATTCCCGTATCATAATAGTATTTCAGGATCAGGAACCTGGTTGATAGATGCCTATAATAATGGATACCATATTTTATCCGATAGTCATATTCACTTAAAACGTGCCTCTCAAGATTCTTATCATAATAAATACTCCTTAAAATCAGGTAAAATGAATAAGAAAGGGAGAGGAGCTAAAGCCACCAAAGGTAATTTCGCTTCGTCTTGGATAGATCATGGAAATGCGCCTAAAAACGCAAGCTATCAATATGTAATTTACCCTGGATTGAATACTCCAGCCAAGGAACATTTTTCCGAAATGGTTCTAAAAGACAGGTCTTTTAAAATTCTTCGTGCAGATAATACTGCACATATAGTTCTTGATAAAAGCACAAAGACTACAGGCTATTGTATATTTAACGCAGAAAAAAACCTAGATGATTCCATTGTTAAGAATGTATCTGCACCATCTATTCTAATGATTAAAAAACACGGTAAAAACATAGAGATAAGCGCCGTACAACCAGACCTCAACTTTTTAAACGTCAAAGACAAAACATTAAGAGGATATAGCCAGCCCGTAACTTTAGATATTACTATAAAAGGAATATGGAACCTTAAATCTCCCAATAAAAACAGCATCCTTAATCATACAAACAATGAAACAATCATCCATTTAATATGCCAACATGGATTTTCAAATAGTATTAATTTAATAAAACCATAATTATGAATCGACTTTTTAAAAAAGTGAACTTGTACATTCTATTGGGCTTTCTTTTCCAATATCCTATTTCGGGGTTTGCACAAGAACAAGACAGACCAAACATTATTTTGATTATGACAGATCAGCACCAAGCTGACGCCTTGAGTATTACTGGAAATACAGATTTAAAAACACCTCATCTAGACGCATTGGCAACATCAGGAATGCGCTTTAAAAAATCTTATGTTACATTTCCTCTGTGTACTCCAGCAAGATCTAGTATTTTCACAGGTAAAATGCCTCATAATCTAGGCATCAAATCAAACGAAAAAGGAGCTAATTTAATATCTAATACAGACCGGCAACAAATCTTAGCAAAAAAACTAAAAGAAGCGGGTTACGATTGTGCCTACGGAGGAAAATGGCATGCACATCAAGCTAGTATGGTGGATGGAAATGGCTTTGAAATGATTGCACTTATGGGTGATATTGGCCTTGCAGAAAAAAGCATTGCTTATATGAAATCTAAAAAAGACTCTCCCAAACCTTTTTTCTTGACCATCTCTTACGACAACCCTCATAATATATGTGAATGGGCACGTGATGAACGTTTACCTTACGGAGACATCCCATCAGTAAGCTTATCTGAAACTCCAGCGCTTCCAGTTAATCATCAGCAAACAACAACATTTCCAGAAGCCGTACGTTTTGAACAACTTGCGAGTAAAAAAATATATCCTACAGAGCATTATGACGATGAAGATTGGAGACACTACAGACACGCCTACTACAGACTTGTAGAAAAAGTGGATGCCGAAATAGGTAAAATACTAACAGCTGTTGATGATTTAGATTTACGTAAAAACACATTAATTATCTTTACCAGCGATCATGGAGACGGTAACGGGGCACATGGTTGGAATCAAAAAACGGTACTGATAGAAGAAAGCATTCGCGTCCCTTTTATTGTAAGTTTCCAAGGTAAAATCAAAAAAAACAGCATTAATAACTCACTTATTTCAAACGGATTGGATCTCTACCCTACCTTATTAGACTATGCTAAAATAAAAATAAACCCAGAATTAAAAGGACAAAGCCTCAAAACAATTTTTGAAAACAACAAGAAACTAGATAGAGACTATGTTGTTATAGAAACAAAATTTGATGGTAAATATGCCTTTGGAACCATGGGACGCTCCATCGTTGGGAAACGTTATAAGTACAACGTGTATAACTGGGGAAAAAACCGTGAACAACTATTTGATTTGAAAAATGATCCCTTTGAAATGAATAATTTAGCAAAAAACAAAAACTTCTTAAAAACCCTAGATCTGTTTAGAGATCGTTTACATAAATGGTGTATAAATACCGATGACAAAAAGTTTTTAAGAAAAATTGTATTGCCAAGTACCAGCACCCTAAAAAGTAGCACACTGTTTGACAAACCTTATTAATGTATTTATGGTTTAAAAACATTGCTTTAAATCGCATTAATTTTTCTTTTTTTTAGCTTGTAAAACCACAGATAAATTCAAATCACCCCCCCATTCAAGGGAACCAAATTTGCTTTCGAAAGACTCTTTTCTATTTCGATGTATAACCTTCGAGAATTAAACCCTCAATAAGGAATTAAAAAACACCCAATCACTGCATCAAAAGTGATTGGGTTTTTAATTGAAATTAACGGAGCAAATAGAAGACATTCTTGTCAAAATCCTCCTCAAAGTCAAGCAGAAAAAAGTCAAGGGACTATTTACACTTATTTGCAACATTCAACTGAATCTAAAGGAAATATACTACAAACCTTAAAAAGACACAGCTATAAAAAGAACCCGTTACCCCCTATGACTGACCCCTAAAACTACCCCTAAATAATCATAAATAATGTAAATTGCCTCTTGTTAGAGAAGCATTACTTTTCTAATAAAACCAACACTATTAATAAACCAAGAACCACTAAAAATGAAAATAATCAACCTCTCTATATGCATCCTTTACATACTTTTATTCAGTGGATGTACTCCTGACGTCACGGAAACTCCAGCTATATTTGTGGAAAAGCAGTTAAAAAATGCGGATGCTCAATTATCATTATTACTCGTTGATGCCTTAGCAGAGAACCGCAATCCACGAACTATAGATGCAGAAGGAAAACTACATTGGGTACGTCAAGGATTTGATTGGACAGAGGGTTTTTTCCCAGGATCAAGTTGGTTTTTATACGACATCACAAAGAATAAAAAATGGAAAGCATCCGCAGAAAAATTTCAGGCACAATACGAAGAACATAAATATTTAACTGGGTTTCACGATTTAGGTTTTATTTTTAACTGTTCGTACGGAAACGGCTACAAAATCACCAAAAACGAAGCATATAAAGCGGTGTTAAAAACAGCTTCTGATTCGTTAATCACAAGATTCAACCCTACTGTAGGATCTATTATGAGTTGGGATGTAGACAAAGGATGGCAATCAAAACGAGGCTGGAAATTCCCTGTTATTATTGATAATATGATGAATTTAGAATTGCTTTTTGAAACTAGTAAAATCACAGGAGATGACACCTACAAAAAAGTAGCTATCGCACATGCTAATACAACATTAAAAAATCATTTTAGAGAAGATTACAGTTCGTATCACGTAGTAGATTACGATCCAGAAACGGGAGCTGTTAGGTCTAAACAAACCGCACAAGGATATGCAGATAATAGTGCTTGGGCAAGAGGACAAGCATGGGCTATCTATGGTTTCACCATGTGTTATCGCTTTACCAAAGACGAAAAATATTTAGCTCAAGCTCAAAAAATTGCCGATTACATTGTCAATTACCCTGGATTGCCAAAAGACTTTATTCCTTATTGGGATTATAACGATCCTAAAATCCCTAATGCACCACGTGATGCTTCTGCGGCAGCAATTACAGCCTCTGCATTGGTTGAATTAAGCGGATACACCCACGGAAAATATATAAAAGATGCTAGAAATATATTAACATCCTTGGCAAGTCCAGAATATACAGCTGCCCTTGGAACAAATAAAAATTTTATTTTAAAACACAGTGTAGGAAGCATTCCTCACAATAACGAAATTGATGTTCCATTAAACTATGCTGATTATTATTATATAGAAGCATTGCTCAAATACAAACACTATTACACTAAAAAATAAACGATGTTTAAAACTATTATTTTAGGAATTATTTCTCTTAGTTTTTTTACCTGTAATTCACAAACAAAAAGCGTTTGGGAAGATTTTAAACACGCAAAAGAACAAGGAACTGAAGCTATTCTTCCCGATTTCTCGTTTGCAGGATACAAACACAGTGAAGTAGGCATCCCTAGCGTACCTTACAAAATATTTGACATCACCACTTTTGGTGCGATCCCTAATGATGCGCTGTCGGATAAAGAAGCCATCAAAGAAGCGATTAAAGCGGCTCGTCTAAACGGATCTGGAATTGTGTTTTTTCCAAAAGGAACATTTATTATTAATACAGGTGATGATATTTTAGAGCCTATAAAAATAACGAGCTCTCATATTGTTTTTAGAGGAGTTGGAGACGGAGAAGATGGAACTATTTTGTTTTTTGATAAGGACTTAGCTCCAAAAGACCCAAAAAAAATGTGGACTGTCCCTTTTGCACTTAAAGTGACAAGTAAGGGAAAGAATCACTTTTTAACAACCATTACCAACGATACCAAAAGAGAAACCTTTAGTATAGAAGTTGCAGATGCACGTCAAATTAAAAAAGGAGACTGGCTGTTGGTACATGTAAAAAACAACGATCCAGATTTAATTGATTATGACATCCAACCTTTCGAATGTCAACCCGAATGGAAATCGCTTTTAAACAAGGGCGTGGTGGTAAACGAACGTCATCTTGTTACAAATGTACAGGGAAAAACAGTTACTTTTAAAGAACCTATTCATTATGACATCCAACACAAACACCATTGGAGCGTATCGCGTTTTGCACATGTTTCTGACGTTGGATTTGAAAACATTCGTTTTGAAGGGAATTGGCTAAAAAAATTCAAGCATCACCGTTCTGCACAAGATGACGGTGGATGGAGTATTTTAAATATTTCAAAATCCGTAAATTCTTGGATTAAGGATTGTACTTTTAAAAATGTAAACAATGCTGCAAAATTCAGTAGTTCCGCAGCTTGTACGGCTATCAATATTAATATCATAGGGAATTTAGGACATGCAGCCATATCCGCTTCCGGAGGCTCTACTGGAATTCTCTTAGCACATATAAACGACAGTGTTGGAATGCATCACGCCACAGGAGTTGGTGGAGGTAGCACCACTGCTACGGTAATATATAGATCCACACACCCAGCACATACATCCTTTGAATCACATGCTTCACAACCACGTTGCACTTTATTTGACAATGTAAAAGGAGGTTTCTTTTTAGGAAGAGCTGGAGGCGCAAAACAAAACTTACCCAATCATGGTCGCTATTTAGTCTTGTGGAATTATAATGAAACAGACAAGCCAGAAACAAATTTTAGATTTTGGTCAACCAAAACTTGGTACTGGAAAATAGTCCCTCCTATTATTGTTGGATTTCATGGAAGTGGAACCACTTTTAAAACCGATGAAGTCCAAATATTAGAAAGTTTAGGGACTCCTGTACACCCTGAATCACTCTTTGAAGAACAATTAAAATTACGCTTAGGAACATTGCCTAAATGGCTTGAAACGTACCGCAATTAAAACAGTAATATCACATGAAAAATATCTTATTTATTTGTGTATTTGCCTTTACAATAAATGGATTATCTCAAGAAAAAATAATAGTTTCTGAAGACACATTTATCCAAGGAGGCTCTTCAGCGGATATCGCCATGGGGGTCGAAAAGCAAAAAAACATTCGTATTTTTAATTCCAATGCTTCGAGTAAATATGCACGCATTGCTTATTTAAAATTTAAGTTTTCTAAGAAGATAAAGACTGTAAAAAAAGTACGCCTTTGCATTCCTTTAAAAGTGTATAAATCTACTAAAAACCCAACGGGAAAATTCAAAATGGAAGTAATGGCTATTCAAAATGATTCTTGGAGCGAAAATACCATTACATGGAACACTGTATTGACACTAGGAAAACAACTTGGAACCGCAAGCATTTCACAATCAGAAAACGGAAAAAGTCAACAGGTAACAATCCAATTAGACCCCACTATTTTTAATACTTTAAGAAACAAAAAAGACAGCATAATTAGTATTGCATTGACCAATACAACATTCAATAAAGTAAATGCCATGACACCTTCTAAAGAACAGTCTAAACGTGTAGCCGCTTATTTAATTATTAACTAATTTATTATGAAAAAAATACTCCTCATAGTTTTGGCGATGCTAAGCATCACCTGTAAAACACCAGAAAAAAGCACAGAAGTAACAGAAAAAAAACCGAATGTATTGATAATTTTCCCCGACCAATTACGTCGTTATAGTGCAGGTTTTTGGTCTGAAGATCCCTATAAAAAATACGTAATAGGAAAGCCAGACCCTGTGATCACCCCTACCATAGATAAATTGGCTAAAAACGGCGTTGTTTTTACTCAAGCCATCAGTAATTACCCATTATGCAGTCCTTATAGAGGCATGTTTTTGTCTGGAATGTACCCAGAACAAAATGGAATTTGGAACAACTGTAGAAAAGGAAGAGACGACAGCTTAAGAGACGATATCAAAACAATTACCGACTTGTTTTACGAATCTGGATATAATACTTCTTATTTTGGAAAATGTCACTGGTTAAAAACAGAACCATTGTTTGACGAAAAAGGAAATTACAAAGGAACATCGTCTGCTCCAGGGGGGCATTATGTAAATACCTACGACACTTATGTACCCGCAGGTCCAAGTCGTCATAGCATCGAGTATTTTTATCAATCGTTAAAAGACGAACATTACAACCCTCATATTTACGCGAGTGATTCCAGTACTATTAAAGGAAAAAAAGATGGAGATCTATACCTACCAAAAATATATTCTCCAAAGAACGAAGCCAATAAAATCATATCCTATTTACAAAACAAACATCAAGAACGCAATTCGGACAAACCTTTCTTAATGATTTGGTCTTTGAATCCTCCTCACAATCCTTGGAATGATGAAAACACGGACATGGATGCCTTGAAAAAGTATTACGATACAGATAAATATCCACAAGTAGATGAAAAATTAGTTGTCCGAGAAAATGCAAGCTTAGAAGTAGCAAACCATTATGTGCGTAATTATTTTGCAAATGTTACAAGTTCTGATGCTTATATAGGAATTGTTATTGACGAATTAGAACGTATGGGAGCTTTGGATAATACCATCGTAATTTTCAGTTCTGATCATGGAGAAATGTTAGGAAGTCATGGATTGGAAGGGAAAAATGTCGTAGAAATGGAATCTACATCAATCCCTTTTATTGTACACTGGCCAAAAGGATTAAAAGCCAACATCAACGATATTTTATTGAGTGTTCCTGATGTACTACCAACCACTATGGGCTTGGCTGGAATTGCTGATAAAATACCTTCAACTGTACAAGGAACAAACTTTGCTCCTTTATTGGAAAACCCAACAACTAGTACGATTAAAAAACCTACAGCTGTTCTATTAATGTTAGGAAATTCTAGAGGTATCATAACGGACAGATACACTCTTTGCTTACAAGAAAACAAAAAACAATGGGACAAACAAAAAGGAACAGCCCTGGCCGAAACTTTTATCTATGACAATAAAAAAGACCCTTATCAATTGCATAAATTAAGTTTGGAAGAACGACCTGAAGTTGCAAAACACCTCTTAAAACAATTAGGAGAGCAACTAAAACACGCCAACGATCCTTGGTTTAAAGAACAAAAATATTCAGAAGTGATTCCTTATCCTTCTTTATAAATAATTGTCTATTATGATAAAAAGGAGTTCCTTAAACTGGGAGCTCCTTTTTTTTGTATCTAAATCTTATTCAATCCTCTTTAAAAAGCATCCAATATCTACCGTCCTTATCCCCTTTAGACAGCAATACCAATTACAATCCAAAATAACCGATATACATAGCTTATATTACGTTTTGACATTGTTAAAAATAAAACGACAGCTAAGACGATCCTTATATTTATCGCCTAGATAAAACAAAAAAACTCCATTTCTAAACCGTCACTTGAAAATCTATTTGGTATAATTTGGCTTTCAAAGATTCAATTGCAATTGATAATCTTCCAAACTAAATTTTAAATAAGCGTTGTATAATCATCTTGCCTTTTCTTATTTTTAAAACAGCACCATCCTCTAAGGCTATTTCTCTTTTAGATAAGATAAAAAACACCTGATCCGACTTAATTGGTATTCGTTTTTTAACACAAAAAAAGTACGGTAGCAACGGCTATCGTACTTTTTTATCTAATCAGAAATTATTTATGTGTGATACCAATTACAGACCAAAATAAACGATATAAATAGTTTATTTTACGTTCTGGCCTTGTTTAAAAGCAGAACGATAGCTAAGGCTATCCTTCCATTTTTCGCCTAGCTATAACAAAAAATAATTCCATTTCTAAACCTTCACTTGGAAATGTATTTGTATTACTGTAACTCCAGAATTGCTCTTTCAATAATCTCATCCTCTGTACCATTATTCAAATCTAAACTCACAGATATGTCTGGTTCAAAACCATTATCTAACCTTCTACCTTCCCAATCAATAAACTCACTTGTAGAAAGCTGCCAATGCCAACCATTCGCTAAAAAACCATCTGAAGTAGAACCACTACCTCCTCCTGTTTTAGCTCCTATAAAAGTAACGTTATCTAAAGGGTTTAAATAAGAGATCAATGTAGTAGTTGCACTAAAACACTGAATATTTGTCAAAACCATTAAAGGTTTTAAATACTTTTTACCTCCAGCAGGTTTTATGGTAATCAGACTTTTATGAAAATCTGTTGGATTGGGACCTGTTTTGAATGTTTCATATCCAATATAAACTTTTTTATTTGTAAAATGGCTTGCCATTAATGCAGCGACAAAAGGATCTCCACCACCATTTCCTCTAACATCTAAAATAATACCTTTTGTGCCTTTAAAGTAGTCCAAAATAGTATTCATCATAGCATCCGTTACTTCATTGTCAAAATCTCTGTATTGAATGTAACCAATTGTATTGTTTTTTAACAATGTATATCTTAAGCCATCCCCTTGGGTTTGTACTTGTCCCGTTAAATAAACCATATCAATCACACTTTGATCTAAGTTTAGTGGAATTCCTTCCTCATTATTATACGTTTTATAGTCTAAATCATTTTCAATAAAGGAATGTGCATCTTTAAGAGTTACGGCTATTATTCCTAAAACATCGAATAGTTCTGAAGAAGAAATATGATCGCTTACCATTGCACGAGTGGTACTGTGTAATTTCTCTTTGTCAATGGCTTTCCCTGGATCATCAAACATTGCAAATTTTTCACTCACAAGTTTCCAATACTCATCATAAATAGCAAGGTTATCTGTTGCTGGATTGGGTTCCATAAAAGCTTTTTCACAACTACTCAGTAAAAAAAGAATTGGTAGAATTAAAATTATTTTTTTCATTTTTTATAAATTATATCTGATTGAAATAGCGTTGTATCCTTTTGTAAGAGGATACTTATTAATCCTATTAGACCTTTGAAAGCTCCATGTATAAGAAAGTGACCATCTTTTTAAATAGTGTAATCTAATGGAAGTCCCTACATTCATATATTCCCAAAATAGCTCTGGAGTGTAATATTTCAAATTATTAGGAAACAAAGAATTCATATCTTGATAATCAAATCCCCCATCTGTTAACATTTTTCGACTTCCTAAGATGGCAAATCCAGGAGCTTCTTTAACAAAACCAAAGAGTTGAAAATCAACACCTGCCTCTAACTTAAATTTCGGTGAAATTTTTCGTTCATAGATAGAAGAAACTTTGAAACCACTATTTGATATATAGGCGATCGAACTATTATCTAAACCTTCAATTTGTCTAAAATAGAGATCAATAATACTCCAAGTACCACCTATGTAAAATTTTTGTTTTTCGGTTTTCAATATGGGATAAAGGTATTTGACACTCAATACCGCATTAATTGCAATAGCATCTCCCTTGGAATGCGTTTCTGCTTTTTCATTGGAATAATTTAATTCTAAATTTATTCCCCAAATTGAATTTTTAGCTTTTTCAAAGCCAAATTTAAATCGTGCACCAACGCCCGTATACTGTACGTTCGAAAATTTGACATCTTGAAATGAACTAGACAAAGCACCTACTTCCATATAATAAGTAGATGTTTTAGGAGTATCCCCTTCCTTTTCCAATACTGATTGGGAAATCGCATGGTAACTGTTTCCTACAACCAATATTAATAGTAGTATTATTTTTTTCATATTTCCTTTTATTGTATATTATACGTTTATTCACTCACAAACATAAAAAATAAAATTATATTGTAATAAATCAAAAGATAAAGCTACAGGAAAAGATAACGCACTCGCATATAAGTATATAACATTTATTAATTCTAGTTATTATTTTCTGTATTTAACATTTTTTTATGATTTTTTTCTATTCCGCTCCCCCCTTGTCACAATTATCTTCTTAAAAAAAAGATATACTACACTGTGATAGATACACATACCTTAAAAATAACAATTCAATAGCTTCTTTTCGAATTACTATCTTTTTTTCATGTGTGTAACTACCGCACTCACTAAAAACTAAAATTCTGCAATATGCTTTTTATCAATCTCACAATTAGAATAGTGATATAATTAGTTTATTCACAGAGATTTTACAGCAGTAAAACATCCATTAAAAACGGTATACACATAGCCATACTGCGGTTATCCACACTACAATTTAGTATTAAAACTAAGATACAACATACATTAAAACATTAAAAAATGATTACATTTGTAAAAAAATGTATGCTTTCAATGAAACAGAATCCAAGAGACAAATCTATTGGGGCTCAAATGGCAATTGCTTTACAATTGATGAAAAGAAAAACACAGCAAGCAATTTTTGATACGGGTCACAAAATTTCACTGGAACAGCTAGGTATTTTAGAAGAACTAGCAATAAATGGAGAAATGAACATGTCTCAACTATCACAAGCTATTTGGAAACAAAATGCTAATATTACAAGAATGGTAGATAAGTTGGAAAACAAGCAATTGATTAAAAGAAAGCCCGTAATTGGTGACCGAAGAGTAAACATACTTTCGATCACAAAAAAAGGGAAACAAGCTTTTACAGAAATTTTAACCGTAGTAAAGAAAACAAACAGCGAAATTTATTCTTGCATCACAACAGAAGAAAAAGATTTTCTATTACAAATAACACGTAAATTAATTCAGAGTTTCAACTAAAAAACACGAATTACGGACATCAATCTATAGTTTAAAATTCAACAACTTCGTTAAACAGTTTTAATGGTTCGTTGTGTTTTGTCTAAAAAAATAATATCCCCAATCACTTCACTCCAATAATACCAAAAGTATTTTCTAAAGATTATTTTCTAAAGATTATTTTCTGTTTCCAAATAGTAAGCCTTGAGGAATTATACTAAAATCGATTGTCTAATTAACAACACAATTATTGGAAGAAAATATACAGCCTCTTAATCTAAGTAGCCTCCCTAATATACGAATCTGTTTTTAATACGACTGTAATAATTACAATCCAAAACAACCGATATAAATAGCAATATTCTTTAGCGCATCTAAGCCCTATATCATTTGAATTATTAGATTTTTCTATAAAAAAAAGTAAAAACAGCACCCTATAACAATATTTCAGAAACCATTTGTGTGGTTTTTTAAACACTACCTTTCTCATTACTAGATAGAAGTTTAAAATAAACACGATTATTTAATAGATTAAAAAAATACATCTATATTTGTCCGCATAAACTTTAACCTAACAAACTTTAACATGATGAAAAAAATAATCTTATTTGCAATTATAGGAACGTTCCTTTCTTGCGACTGCAAACAAAAAGAACAAAAAGCAGAAGAAAACACTACGACTACTACATCTACAGAAGATAACTCAAAATTTGGAAGAAAAAACTTTGCAGTTGTTTGGAAGTGGACAACAAGCAATATAAAAGAGATTGAAGAAAACAGTGTTCAATTTTCTAAAGAAATGAATGATCTTTGGAAAAATGGAGATATTGAAAACGTATATTACAATACCGATTCTAAAATTGATAAATTAGAATACTTTCCTAATGTTACCTTTTTTATAAAAGCGAAAACAATAGAGGAAGCACGCAGTATTTTAAGTGACTTGGTTTTTATAAAAAAAGGTTTAATTACTCCAGTTATTTACCCTGTAGGAACAAAATGGTTGGCTAGAAATGAAAAATCTATTGCTAAAAAAGGACTGACTAAATCCTATGTTGCTGTTTGGAATACGACTAGAAAAATTGACCCAACTAAAGATCATGACCTAATTATGGAACAATCTAATAAACTACTTAAACTTAATGAAAATGGAGATATTGAGAATGTTTATTGGAATTTAGGAAAAGCATCAGGTGCTTCAACAGACAAAGGAATTACAGATTTTTTATTCTTTATAAATACAAACACAGAAGAAGAAGCTAAAAAACTGTGTGACAGCTTACCTTTCACAAAAGAAAAGATCACCTCATACACTCTAATACCAGTTGGTGTATTTTGGTTGGGAGAATTTAAAAAATAAAATATGAGGTTTCTAAAACAAGAATACTACTTTCCTTTTATAATCGTTGTCCACTTCATATTTTGGGGGATTGATTTATTATTATACAAAGGAACTTATCCGTATACGACACAGCATATTATTGGAGAAGTTTTTTCTTCTTGGGTAGTTACAGTATTTGCCATTAATTTTTTAATGGCAACAAAGGCAAATTGGATTGAAAAACTATTTGGAGGACTCGATAAAATGTATATGATTCATCGCAGAGCTGGAACTATTGCAGTTGTACTTCTGCTATTGCATTTTATAACAGTCCCTAAAACTCTTGAATTTACAATAGGAAAACCTTTAGGTTTTATCTCATTGTCATTAATTTTAATTGGCGTAGTACTTTCTGTAGTGCCTGTTTTTAAAAGAAAATTAAAATATCACAATTGGATAAAGATTCATAAGTTAATGGGATTATTCTATATATTGGGTATTGCACATTCTCTAACAGTTCCAACATTAACTGCAGAACTTCCAATTGTTAGAACCTATGTATTAATAATGTCTGTTATAGGAATTAGTTCTTGGATTTACAAAATATTCTTATTCAACGTTTTTAATAAAAAACTAGAGTATACAATACAAAATGTTCAACATTTCTCCAATGATACTACCGAACTTTTACTGCAACCAATAAACAAATCTTTAGATTTTGAAGCAGGACAATTCACATTCTTATCTATAGATGGATTTAACAATAACGAAGCACATCCTTTTACTATTAGTAACAATAAAGGCGGCGAACAACTACGATTGACAATAAAATCTTTGGGAGATTACACGTCCTTATTACAGACAAAAATAAAAGAAGGTCTAAAAGTAAAAGTACAGGGAGCATACGGAGTCTTTAATTTTAAGAAAGCAAATCATAAAAAACAACTTTGGTTGGCTGGGGGAATTGGAATAACTCCTTTCTTATCTTTTTTACAACAACCTTTAACTGATTTTGATATTACATTAATTTGGAGTGTAAAAACAGTAGATGAAGCTACTTATAGAAATGAAATAGAACAGGTAGCCGAAAAATACAAAAACGTTCGGTTTATTATTTGGAATTCAGATAAAAAGGGATACTTTTCAATAGACAAACTATACAATGCCTCAACAATTAAAGACCACTCTATATTTATTTGTGGTTCAGAAGTAATGAGAGAGAGCTATATAAGTCAATTGCTAGAAAAAGGAACACCTATTGATGCTATAAATTATGAAGAATTTAGTTTTAGATAACATATAAATATGCTAACAATTATCCAGGTTTTAGAAATAGTTTCATTGGTCTCTGTAGGAATAGTTACAGGTTCAACTTTTTATTCTTCGATGGTAGAAATACCCGTACGTACAAAAACATCTGAAATTCAACAGATGGAAAATTGGCGTTTGGTATTTCCAAAAGCAAGTAGCTTGCTAAAAACTATGGGGAATATAACAATGGTTCTTATTTTATTAACTTGGTATTTAACAAAAAATACGGGATGGCTTATTGGAGCCATCCCGTTATTTCTTTTAATTCCTTTTACTGCTATTTTTATAGCAAGAACAAATCGTAAAATCATCGCTAAAAAAGATATGAAAGGTGTTTCTAAAATCATACGAAGTTGGGATAAATTACATCACGTTCGTACGGTATTAGCAATTATCTCTTTTCTTATTTGCACCGTTACTCTTGTACTTAAGCATTCATAACCAATAATTCATACACATTGGGATCGTTTTAAAAAGACATCCAAAGTACAGCTTCCCTCCTATTATTTAGCGCATTATTAAAATACGTCAGGTCTCCAACTCATTCTACAAAATAAGTCAATCAATGGAAGGAACTTTTCAACAACGCTGCAACGTAAAATAAACTATTTATATCGGTCATCTTAGATTATAGTTGGTATTACATCAAATTTGCGTTTTATCTTTTTTTTGGAAACGAATACAAATTATACTTTATAGTGTCTCATTATATGGTTTCTTTTTCACAAGCTCTTTGTGAAAAAAGTTTACTAAACAAAGGTAATTCTAAGCTGTTTTGTCTTGAAAAAATAATTCAATATACTCATATGATTTTAGGAAATTAAACGGGGATCACTCTATAAAAACAACATCATTTAACACCTTTTTCTTAAGTCCATAACCTAAATGCAAGCCCATGAGGCATAAAAAAGAAAAAAACTTAATCATTTCGATGCGAGCATTGAGGAATTAAACCCACTGGTGGGATTAAATTCACTAGAAAAGACAGTCTCAGACACTTCTCAAAAACAAGCACATTTATTCCCTTACAAAAACACGTTTTAACCGCTCATTCTTCTTCGTTTTTTAAAAACCAACACCTTATAAAAAAAACAATTGATAACTATAACGTTATCGTAAAACAAGGGCAATCTGATCAAAAATCACAAAAAACAACAAATTAAACAGTTTTTGAACAATCACCCCCTTATTTTAGAACTATACCCCCCGTGTTTTCTGAGTGCTAAGTTGTGACATTTACCACAAGTAAATAATTAACCTTAACTAAATCAAATTATTAACATGAAAAACAATATTTCTATTTTAGGAAGTACACGTACCTCTCTTTTTCGGGGGGCGATGTTTACTTTACTAATTATGTTAGGTACAAATTCGATATTTGCACAATCGATCACCCTAAAAGGAACCATTAAGGACACAGATGGAATGCCTTTACCCGCAGCAAATATTTTGGAAAAAGGAACACAAAACGGAGCTGTTTCAGATTTTGATGGGTTATACACTATCAATGCACCCAAAGGAAGTACATTGATCTTTAGTTTTATTGGATTTACATCTAAAGAAATTGTGGTAGGAAACCAAACTACTCTCAACGTAGTTTTAACAGGAGCAAATACCTTAGACGAAGTTGTAATTGTAGGATATGGAACTACCAAAAAAAGCGATTTAACAGGTTCTATTTCCAGTGTAGGCGCAAAAGATTTTGAAAAGCAGCCTGTATTCAGAGTAGAGGATGCATTACAAGGGCGTGCTTCTGGAGTACAAATTTCAAAAAATTCTGGTGCACCGGGTGCAGCAATTAAAATTCGTATTCGCGGCGCCAATTCTATAAGTAGTAACAACCAACCTCTTATTGTAATAGATGGGATTATTGGAGGAGAACTTACAGGGATCAATACCAACGACATTGAATCTATGGAAATTTTAAAAGATGCTTCGGCTACCGCAATATATGGTTCTCGTGGTGCCAATGGGGTCATCTTAGTAACTACAAAAAAAGGAAAAGGGGAAGCAAAAGTAAATATCAGTTACTTTACAAGTATTTCTGAAGTTCCTGATTTTATTGATGTATTAAAGCCTCAAGAATTTGCAGACATTCATGGAATTACTTTTGATGGCAATGGAGAAAACTACCAAGATCGTTATTTTCAAACAGGCATCACCAACAATACCCAAGTATCTTTAAGTGGTAGTGAGGGGAAAATAGGTTATTTTATTTCTGGAAATTTAGTAGATCAAACAGGGGTAACAATTAATTCAAAATACAAACGTCACTCTTTAAGATCAAATTTAAACGCCAAGTTTAACGATAAGTTATCCGTGAGTTTAAAATTAGCAGGAAGTATTGAGAAATCGTTAAATTTAGTAGCAAATGGATCCAGAACTTCTTCAGACAGACGTGCAGGATTAACTGCTGTATTGGGATGGGATCCTACCACACCACTCCGTGACAAAAACGGAAATTACAATTTAACATCTACCAATGCTGTTGGATTGGTTAATCCAATCGCTGTGCGTGAGCAATCAGATGTAAACTTGACTAAAAACAATTTAGACGCCAACTTTACAGCCAATTACAAAATAAACAAGCACCTTACCTATACATTTGTTGGAGGTTTATTACACCGAAACAGAATTATAGAAAGCTACCGAGGAATTCCTGCAGGAAGTAGTGTAGAACTTGCAAAAGCAGGTGGCTCTTTTGGGAGTAGTTTAGCATTACAGAACAGTAATATTTTGACCTGGCAAAAGGAATTTGGTAAGAACAATATCAAGCTTACAGGAATCTACGAAATTCAATCGACTCAAAACAGAGGGTTTTCGGCTTCAAGTGGTCCATTAACAATCCCTGGAAACTTCTTTTCTTTGCGATTAGGAACAACTCCTGGAGTAAATGCTACCTTATCAGAAAACAGTATGCAATCTTGGATAGGACGTGGAGAATACAATTATAACGGAGAATTATTTATAACAGGAACGATTCGTTCGGATGAATCTTCTAAATTTAGAAAAGGAAATAGAACAGGTATTTTTCCATCTATTTCTGCAGCTTATAACTTATGGTCAATCTTACCCGAAAATTCATTTATTGGAAACTTAAAAGTACGCGTAGGATATGGTGAAACAGGAAATCAATCTATTTCTCCTTACTCCACTTATAATACAATTTCTACTACTTCTGCAAACTTCCCGTTGAATGGTTTAGAGGAAAGTGTAGGGATTAAATTAGGAAACACTGGAAATCCTGATTTAACATGGGAAACAACCAAACAATCAAATGTTGGATTTGACTTCTCTGTTTTTGATGGACGTATCAAGTTTTCAGCAGATGCGTATAAGAAAAACACCACCGATTTATTATTGGCAGTTCCTGTTCCAGGATACGAAGGAGGAGGAAACGTTCTGAAAAATATAGGCGAAGTTTCAAATACAGGTTTTGAATTTAACATCAACGGAACAGTATTCGAAAAAGAACAGTTCTCGTGGACAAGTTCTTTCAACTTTACAAGCAATAAAAACAAGGTAGAACAATTGGCAGGAGATCAACAACAAATGATTATTGATCCTGTTGGACACATGTCTAACAGTACTGGTGGAATGGGAATTATCAAAGTAGGAGACCCATTGGGACAATTTTATGGAGCTACTTTCTTAGGAACTTATAAAACTGGAGATACAGATGGAACTCCAGGAAGTGCAAAATACCTTCGTGATACAGATGGAAAATTAGTATTAGGAGTGATTGGAAATGGAACACCCGATTATACTTGGGGATTCAATAATACTTTTACTTATAACAACTTTGATTTAAATGTACTATTTACTGGATCTCAAGGATTTGATGTATTAAACCTAACCAGAGCACAAATTTCTATGGCAGGAGGAAATGTAAACAATGCTACTATTGGAGAATACCGCAACCGTTGGACCGCAGAAAATCAAACTGATATTCCTACTACTGGAAACAACTTGGTAAACTCATCTAGATATGTAGAAGATGGAAGTTTTATCCGACTAACTAATATTGCTTTAGGATATAACATTCAAGGAATCAAAGGATTTAATTCTATTAGAATTTATGCCAGTGCACAAAACTTATTCACTTTAACCGATTACAAAGGGTATGACCCAGAAGCAAGTTCTACAAGTGCCAGTAGTGATTCAGGATCATCTATAGACTGGGGAGCATTTCCAAACCCAAGAACATTCACTTTTGGAATTAACATTGGACTTTAATCTTTATAACAGAAAATTATCATGATAAAATACATAAAAAAATCAGCATTAAAAACGATAACAGTATCGTTGTTAAGTGCAAGCATGTTATTTGTAGCTTGTGTAGATTTGGACGAAGATGTATCAAAAGCACGTTTAGACCCTTCCAACTTGAATTCGAAAGAAGCTCTAGAAGCGTCCATTACAGGAGCATACAAAGAAGTAGGTCTCGCAATTAAATGGTCTCAATTTTGGATCAATTCTTTTGGAGGTGATGACATTACCACACATAGTGGAAAAAACAAAATAGCTTTTAGAGAAGCTGACACCCGTACTTTAACAGCTACTTCTGCACGTATTAATACCGCTTATGAAGGCTCTTATAAAATTATAAAAGCAGTAAATAACATCATCGAAAACGAAGCTAACTTTTCGGGTAATGACCCTGTTGCAATAGATGCAATTATAGGAGAAGCTTATTTTTTAAGAGCTTTTTCTTATATGCACCTGACCAATACTTTTGGTAGAGTTCCTTTGAATTTAACAGTTGCAATAGAAAATGATTTAGGCTATTCAGAGATCATAGATATCTATAAACAAATAGAATCTGATTTACTTAAAGCAGAAAGTTTATTGCCTAATAAATATCCAAAAGTAAATGCTGCTATCCGTCCAAATAACGGATCTGCACGTGCAATGCTTGCCAAATTATACCTACACTGGGCAGGATACCCTTTAAAAGATACCAGTAAATATGCGATGGCAGCCTCTAGTGCGAAAAAAGTAATTGATAATGCCTCTTCTCACGGTTTTGCCTTGGTGCCAGACATGAATACCTTATGGTCTACCGCAGACAATAACAGACTGAACTCCGAAATAGTATGGGGAGCAGCACATTGTGTATCTTGTGGAGTAACCTATGCAAACAGACATACAGGAAAATTAGGCTACCCTGCTTCTATGGGAGGATGGAGTGAAATTTTTGCAGAAATAGGATTGTTTGAAACCTTCCCTGCAGGAGCAAGAAAAGATGCCACTTTTGTAACTGAAGGTAAATTAAAGAAAGACGACTCGGATGGAATTCATAAAAAGGGCGATGTTGTAAATTGGAGAGAATTTGATGATGAAGCTCATCCAATGTATCGTAAAGTGACTGGGTTTTTATCAGAAGTTTCTGCAAAAAGTTCTAGCACAAGTATGACCACCTATTTTATGCGTTACGCCGATTTATTATTGATCTATGCAGAAGCCGAAGGTAGATCTGGAGGAAATGCAGCAGACGCATGGGAAGCATTGAACAATGTAAAACGTAGAGCAAATGGATTGCCAGTAAACACTCCAGATGCATCTGTAGATATCACAAGTGGTGATTTAGCAGAATTAGCATTTACAGAACGCAAATGGGAATTGGCAGGTGAATACATCCGATGGGGAGACCTCGTACGTATGGAACGTGTTTCATCTGCATTAAGTTTAAGATCAACGGATGAGTTAGTAGGACCTATTACAGGAAATACTGCACCAGAAAATTATTTTTCTCCTATCCCACAATCAGAAATTGATAAAGCTCCACAATTAGGAAAATAATCTAATACCATTAGTTATTTAAGTTAGCACTTTGAGTATTCGTACTCAAAGTGCTTTTTTTGTACCGCATCTCATCTCCTAAATAAACAACAACGGCATCCAAGCACACGAAAAATCCTTCTAAAAAAGACAATAGCCTTCCCAAAATCAATCCACGAAAAACACCCCCCTCAAGAAGGAATTAAATGGTTCAAATACCCCCTGTTTTTGAACGCTTACTCTTTTGTTTTTATGAAGCATCTAATTATATTGCAGTCATCATTTAACATATATTAAGTTTACAATATCAATTCTAATTCATACCAGAGCCTAATGCGAACCTCATCTACTATTGTAATGCCTCAGAAAACTGAACTTCGATACCATTTAAACACTTGTACAGTACGCCTACTGCTACTCCTAACCATGTGTTTATCACTATCCAACATACGAGCTCAGAGCACAAGTCAATTAATCATTTCCGATTTAGACAGTTCACAATCTTCTCTAAAAAAAATACAGACCAACTATACTAAAGGTGCTGAAGAAAAAGCCTTTAAACAGTTATTATCACTGTATCAATCTAAGAAAAACACGTATCTAGACATCCGTTCATCAGAACTTATAAAACTAAAAAAAACACATAAAGCATCGGTTTTAAAAACTATAGAAAATGCAGATCGTATTTTAAAAAATACGTTTGTTTTTAGACATCACTGGGCTATGGAACGCACTCATATTCCACATCATTTTAAAAAAGAAATAGATTGGACAGCCATGCCTAATGGAGATCCAGAATGGTGTTACATGTTAAATCGTCATCGCTTTTTAATTGATTTAGGACAAGCATACGCCCTAACAGGTAAAGAAAAATACGCCAAAGGATTTGTTCGAATTCTAAGCCATTGGATAAAAAACAACCCTTTAAAAAACGAATTAAAAAACGTATCATGGAGGAGAATTGAAGTAGGAATACGTGCAGAAACCTGGATCAAAGCATTTGAATATGTAAAAAATTCTAAGCAAATCAGCCCAAGATTTTTTGAGCAATTTATAAGCTCATTATACCAACATGCGACTTTTTTAAACAGTAATTTTAGTGGTTTTTCTAAAACGAGTAACTGGGGTGTTCTTGAATTTCATGGTTTATTAAATATTGCCGTGTTCTTAAACGAATTTAAAATCTCAAATACATGGAAAGAAAATGCAATCAAAAATTTAAGTACCTGTATTGATCTTCAAATATTAGAGGATGGTAGCCAATGGG
This sequence comes from Flavobacteriaceae bacterium, assembly GCA_965224465.1. Classification (GTDB taxonomy): domain Bacteria; phylum Bacteroidota; class Bacteroidia; order Flavobacteriales; family Flavobacteriaceae. The sequence continues at coordinate 1,327,864 of OZ245049.1, forward strand.
AACAATCTCCTATGTATCATAACGAAGTATTCCATTGCTTTCTAAATGTAAACCTCATTGCACAACGCCATCATATAAATTTACCGAAAAACATTATTGAAAAAACAAAAAGGATGGCCTATGCAAATATTGCTTGGCAAAAACCAAATTTTAATCAACCAATGTTAGGTGATAGTGACAATACAGACGTACGTGACTTGCTAACCCTCGCTACAAGTATTTTTAAAGATCCAATCTTAAAATCTCGCAGTTTTGAACAGATAGATTTTGACAATCAATTTGTAATGAACCCAGTTCAAAAAAAGGAATACCTGAAAACACCAAATCAGTCACCTCCTTTTCTATCCACTTACAGAGAAGATTCAGGTGATTTTTATATGAGATCTTCTTGGAAAAAAAATGCTAGTTATGCTAGTTTCCACTTAAAAAAATTAGGTGGAGGTCATGGTCATGATAATATTTTGCATTTCAATATTTTTGCACATGGACAAGACTACCTCGTAGACCCAGGGAGATTTACCTACGTAAACACGCCATGGAGGGATTATTTTAAAAGCAGTAATAATCACAACACCCTAGAAGTAGATGGACTTCCAAATAGTATTTATAAAGATTCGTGGAGCAATTCTTTTGAAGCCATCTCTAACAATCAATTTACAAAATCCACTCCTACTTTTGATTATGCTGAAGCTACAAATTATGCTTACAACCGATTAAAAGACCCCGTTACAACTAAAAGACGACTCTTATTTCTAAAGCCCGAAGTATGGTTGATTGTGGACAGTTTTAGTGGAAAAGAATCACATACGTACACTCAAAATTTTATTTTTCCAAATGATATTATCACCAAAGATTCTGACGGAATTATTACAACATACGCTTCCGAAAACTTACGTATCAAACCTTTAAACAATGTAGATATCACACTTAAAGATGCTTGGTTTTCCTCTGAATACAATTTAAAAACTCCCTCAAAAAAAGCTGTGTTTTCTATAAAAAGAAAAGGGTTTACTTCGCTTACCACCTTGCTTTATTTCCCAGAGAACACCCTTATAAAAACAAAAGAAATACCTGTTTACTCGAGAAGAAATATGTTAATCCCTACAGAAAATGCAGAGGCTATATCCTTAGAAATAAACGATAAAAAATATATTTTACTCGTTGTTCATCAACAGACTTCTCCTGCCAATACTTTTTATAAAGTTGCAGATTTTTTAGTAAGAGGAGAAGTGGTACTCATCGAAATTAACAAGACAAAAAACAAGGTTACAATTATTAAATAATGACAAGGTATTATGTAAATAAATTAGAATGGATACTCCGATTTACGGTTAGCTGTACATACATAGGACATGGAATGTTTGCTATTTTAGGACTGCAATCTTGGTATCGATATTTACAAGTTGTGGGACTTAGCATTGAACCCGCTAAGTCCATGGTAATTGGGATTGGGTATCTAGATATTTTTGTGGCATTATTCATATTCATAAAACCTAATAAATACATCCTAAGTTGGGCTATTATTTGGGCTTTTTCTACAGCCTTTATTCGCCCATTTGCAGGCGAACCTATTTGGGCTTTTGTTGAACGAACCGCCAATTGGGCAGCGCCATTAATCCTACTTATAATTCTAAAACACAAAACGAGTTAATGTCTTTTAATCGCTCATGCCGTAAACCATAACCAACTAAGAAACAATAGTTTAAATCAATGAAAAGCAACAAGACAGAATTACAACCCAGAAAACAAATTAAAATACAATCGATTGTATTTTAATTTGTTTTTTTATATCTTTACATTTTTAATAAAGTATTTACTAGACAATACATATCACATTAATCATTATATAGAATGAAAAAAGTAGTAACATTTGGAGAGATCATGTTGAGATTATCTCCTCAAGGATTTTTAAGATTTTCGCAGGCTAACAACTTTGATGTTGTGTATGGAGGAGGAGAATCCAATGTAGCAATTTCATTAGCAAACTATGGAATTCCTGTAGATTTTATTACACGTTTACCTAAAAATGACATCGGAGAATGTGCGATGATGGAATTGAGAAAACGAGGCGTAAATGTAGATAATATCATATATGGAGGAGACCGATTGGGCATCTATTTTTTAGAGACTGGAGCTGTTTCAAGAGGATCTAAAGTAGTGTACGACAGAGCACATTCTTCCATTGCAGAAATCAAACCAGGAATGATTGATTGGAAAGCTGTTTTTGAAGGAGTAGAATGGTTCCATTGGACAGGTATAACACCTGCTATTTCCCAAGGAGCAGCAGATGTCTGTTTAGAGGCTGTAAAAGTTGCTAGTGCTATGGGAATCACTATTTCTACGGACTTAAACTACCGCGCAAAACTTTGGAATTACGGAGGAGATAGAGAAACCATTATGACCCTTTTAACCTCGTATTGCGATATTATTTTAGGAAATGAAGAAGATGCTGAAAAGCACTTTAATATTAAGCCAGAAGGATTGGATATTACAACACAAGGACACGATGTCAAAGCATCAGCCTTCCTATCTGTCTGTAAACAGATGATGCAAAAATTCCCAAAGGCTAAAAAGGTAATAACAACGTTACGTGGATCTATTTCTGCATCACACAATACATGGGCTGGTGTTTTATACGACGGTAACAAAATGTTGGAAACAAGGCAATATCAAATTACCGATATCGTAGACCGTGTAGGAGGAGGAGATTCATTTATGGGAGGATTAATCTATGGTTTACTAAACTATCCACAAGACGATCAAAATGCATTAGACTTTGCAGTAGCGGCTTCTTGCTTAAAACACACCATTAAAGGTGATGCCAACTTAGTAACAATAGAAGAAGTAGAAAAATTAATGGCAGGAGACACTTCTGGAAGAGTCGCTCGCTAAATAGAACAATCATTAGTATTAGTACTCGAGGGCTGTAACCGATACTGTTTACAGCTCTCAACTAATAAAAAACAACATATAATGGCACAATTTACACGAATAGAAGTTGCAACAGCAATGAAAGAAACAGGGATGATTCCATTGTTTTTTAACAGTGATATTGAACTGAGTAAAAAAGTATTAAAAGCTTGCTATGACGGTGGCGCACGATTGATGGAATTTACAGCAAGAGGTGATTTTGCTCATGAAGTTTTTGGTGAATTAACCAAATATGCCATCGCAGAATTACCTGGAATGATTATGGGTGTAGGATCTGTAACCGATGCAGGAGCTGCCTCCTTATACATGGCATTAGGAGCAAACTTTATAGTAACCCCTGTTTTAAGAGAAGACATTGCCATTGTATGTAACCGACGCAAAGTCTTATGGTCACCTGGATGTGGAACACTTACAGAAATAACAAGAGCAGAAGAATTGGGTTGTGAAATTATCAAATTATTTCCTGGAGACATTTATGGTCCCCAATTTGTAAAAGGCATTAAAGGTCCACAACCATGGACAAATATAATGCCTACAGGAGGAGTCTCACCAACAAAAGAAAACCTATCTGCATGGTTTAATGCAGGTGTTACTTGTGTAGGGATGGGATCTCAATTAATTTCCAAAGAGATTATTGCCAATCAAGATTATGCATTGTTGGCGAAAAATGTAGCAGAAGCCTTAAAAATTATACAGACTGTTAGAAAATAAATAACCCATCGCTTTTTTAGCGACAAAACCGATCAATATGAGTACATTAAACATGAGTAAACCTGCTGGGAATTACAGATATCGTATTCTTGCCATGCTTTTTCTTGCCACGACCATCAATTACATGGACCGTAGCATTATGGGGATTTTAGGTCCAACATTACAAGAAAAATTTAACTGGACCAATGCCGATTACGGATATATTAATATGGCTTTTAAAGCGGCTTATGCCATCGGTATGATTACCATGGGGAGCATTATTGATAGATTTGGAACACGCTTTGGATACACCCTATCTATTATTATTTGGTCAATCTTCGGAATGTTACATGCTGCCATTCGACCTGCATTTGCATTTATCGGATTTATGGCCGCACGTTTTGGTCTTGGATTTGGTGAAGCTGGAAACTTTCCTGCAGCGGTAAAAACAGTGGCTGAATGGTTCCCTAAAAAAGACCGTGCTTTTGCTACTGGGATTTTTAATGCAGGGTCTAATATTGGAGCTGTGTTAGCTCCACTTATTGTTCCTTTGGTAGTTGCTAGCAATGGAGACAATTGGCAATTTGCCTTTTTAGTTACAGGTTTTTTTAGTTTAATTTGGGTTATATTTTGGTTAAAAATGTACAGAAAACCAGAAGAACATCCAAAGGTAAGCGCGGAAGAATTGGCTTATATTAATCATGATTGCCAACCACAAGATCCTAAAGCAAAACAAGAAAGACTGTCTTGGTCTAAAGTACTACCATTACGTCAAACTTGGGCATTTGCTATCGGTAAAATAACCGATGCAGTTTGGTTTTTCTTTATGTTTTGGAGTGGTATATTTTTCAAACAACAGTTTGGACTAGACAGCATGAAAGAACTTGGAGGTGCGCTGGTAGTAATTTACGTTGTTGCTGATTTAGGAAGTATTGGAGGAGGATACCTTTCTAAAATATTTATAAACAAAGGATGGACCTTGAATGCTGCACGTAAAATATCGTTGCTAATATGTGCTTTATGTATCGCACCTGTTTCCTTGGCTGCATTAACCGATAATGTATGGGTTGCTGTTGGTTTAATTGCACTTGCCTCTGGAGGGCATCAAGCCTGGTCTGCAAACTTATTTACCTTAGTGTCAGATGTAATGCCTAAAAAAGCCATTGCTTCTGTAGTAGGAATTGGAGGAATGATTGGAGCTATATCTGGTATGGTAGTGGATTTTGTCCTTGGTAACGGACTTGATTCTAGCGGGAATTCATTCTACTTTTGGATGTTCCTAGTTGCTGGACTATTGTACTTAGTAATTCTATTAATCATTCATTTATTACTTCCAAACTTAGAAGGTGTAGATGAAAACTTAGAACCAATAACCGATATTAAATAAATAAACCTATTTTTACAAATCACATGAGAATCCTGTATTTTCATGTGATTTTTTATCATTATATTAAGATTAACAACACATGAAAACATATAAAGTACAACATATCGGGTCTGAAAATTTTCAATGCAATAACTTAAATACTGATGATGTATGGAGCAAGGCTTCTGAATTAACAGATTTCACTTCCCCTTGGGACAATGCTCCTGTAAAAAAAATAACTTTTAAAGCCCTTTGGACTGACAGTCATTTACATTTTAAATTTCACGTAGCAGACAACCAAATTCACATCTGTAAAACTAACAGTACAATCTGTACTGAAACCATTGGTGAATCTGACAGGGTTGAATTATTTTTTAGGACAAATAAGCAGTTGAATCCATATTATTGCTTGGAAATTGATCCTAGCTCAAGAGTCATGGATTTTAAAGCCAAACCCAATAAAGAATTTGATTTTGATTGGCAATGGCCTACAGACGAAATACGTGTAAAATCTGAAATTACAGCAACTGATTTCACTGTTGAAATAACACTAAGTATTGCTTCCTTAAAAAAATTAGATTTAATCCAAAACAATTGTATCGAAACTGGTATATACCGAGCCAAATACAACGAGCAAACAAACGGAAGTTTTGAACCTACATGGATATCTTGGGTACATCCACAAACAGCAAGCCCTAATTTTCATATTTCAAGTTCTTTTGGAAAACTAGAACTCGTCAAATAAAACGCTAAAATACGCAACAGACTTCTAAAAGGAAAGTTTCGTTAAAAAAAACCTAGAAAACTTAGACCAAATATCCATCTACACTCTCTGCATTTACAATTACAATGGGTAAAAGCACTTCAGAAGGAATGGCTTTATCGAACAAGAAATATTCAGCTAAATAATTCAGCGCCAATGTTACTTGTTCTTTTGGTTTTTGATTGATTAAGAAATTCACAGCACCACTTTTTAAATGATGTACATTCTTATCTACTAAATCATAACCCACAATTAACTGCTTTTTCTCTCTGTCCTTTATTGCATCTGCTACCAAATGCGACTTAGATATAGTCACAAACATAGCTTCTAAATTTTTATTCTGATCTAAAAAACGAAGTAATGTAGATTTGAATTTTACAGGATCCTTATGTGAAATACTTAAGGTTGATATTTGATACTGATTCAATAATAATTCTGAAAAATAATTTCGAAACCCTTTTTCTTTTTCTTGTAAATGGGTTGCATTTCTTGATTCTTCATCAATATGAATAATTCCAATATGACCTTTTGTTAAGAGCATGTGCACTAAATTTGCCGCTACTCTCCCACTCTTATACAAGTCCTGACCAATAAAATTGTGGACATATTTAGACTTGATAAAGTTATTAAAAATAGAAACTTTAATCCCTGCCTTGTAACATTCCTTAACAATAACATGAGCTTCTTTCGCAAAAATAGGCACTGTTAAAATAGCATCTGGTTGATCCGCAATCAATCCCCTAGCGGTTTCCAAAAACGAATCCGTACTGGCTGGATCAAAAAAGTAATTCTCTACTTTAATCCCAAAACCTTTATAGGCATCTTCAAATTCTTGAATAGCATCCTTACAAGGCAACCAAAAAGAATCTTTTCCCACATTAGGAATCAATACAAACAACCTAAATATTTTATTAATACGTAAATTTTTTGCCATAGGATTTGGCTGATAATCAATTTCGTCCAATACTTTGTTTACATTTAACAAAGCCGTTTCGGAAACTTTACCACGCTTATGCAACACCCTATCTACAGTACCTTTAGATACTCCAGCCAATGCTGCAATGTCTTTTATTGTATATTTCTTATCCATTAATTAATGTAAATATATTCAATTCTCTTCTAAAATATAGTAACTGTTCGAAAGCTCAAATTTATACTTTTATTTATTATTAAACAATGCTATTTGTTAACTCGGTTAGAATTCCGTTTCATCCACTTAAATTCTACGTTGAGTAAATCAATACCTTATGCCCTTCTCCTGCCCTATAAAACACTTTATAATACATGAATATTTATAAAATCCAATTCCAATAGTTTTCCCTTTAACTCTTCTAATTGATGCTCTAAAAACACATTCGTTCAACGTTACTATACATCTAGAAACCAAATGTTTTGGAGTATCCTTCCACAAGGTTATAGTACAATACTCTTTTTTATTTTAAAATATTACGGGCATCTATTAGAAAAACTTTTCTGTCTATCACAGATAAGTATAACATGAAAAAACCAGCAACTATCCCGTCAGACTTTAAATATTAGTTTTAATAAACCTCTTGCATCTCCTCTAATAAATTGAGCTGACAGATTGTTGTTTTTTTTGCAATAGCAAGCATCTTTCTCTAAACATCTAAGCCCAAAAAGTCGAAATTTCGACGTATCGACTGCATATATTAAATCCTATTTCCAGACCCGCATCCTACATCTATTACCAATTACAACCAAAACAACCGATATAAATAGTTTGTTTTACGTTCTAGCCTTGTTAAAAAACAGAAAAACAACTAAGGCTATCCTCAGAAATTTCACATAGCTAAAACAAAAAATAATTCCATTTCTAAACCGTCACTTCGAAATGTATTTGGCATAATACCTTTTTTAAAAACTCAAATATACAAACTTCAATCAAATCATACAAAAATGTGTTCGAAAACACCATTTTGTGTGCTCGATAACATTTTTTACGTGTGCTCGAACACATTTCTATCTAAATTTCTTTGTAAATCCATTTAACAGTTATAATTTAGCAGTACCAAGTAAGAGGTAAAATGCGTACTCCTCACTAGAAAAAACCACAACAAACTAAAAATGAACATTATAAAACCAACACTCGTTGTATTAGCTGCCGGTATCGGAAGTAGGTATGGCGGACTTAAACAATTAGATAGTTTTACTCCAGAAGGAGATACTATTTTAGATTTTTCTATCTACGATGCTTTGCAAGCAGGATTCGGGAAATTTGTCTTTATTATTCGTAAAAACATTGAAACAGAATTCAAAGCTGTATTTGACAAAAAACTAAAAGGCAAGGCAGAAGTTGCTTATGTTTTTCAAGAAACAGGAAATATTCCTGAAAAGTACAAGCCAAATAAGAGAGAAAAACCTTGGGGCACAGGACATGCTATGCTTATGGCAAAAGATGTGGTAAACGAAAATTTCGCCATCATTAATGCAGATGATTTTTATGGTAGAGAAGCATTTAATATCATGGCAAAATCACTGGTAGAAATACCACAAGATTCGACACAATTTAATATGATAGCTTATCAATTAAAGAACACCATTTCGGAACATGGTTTCGTCTCTAGGGGAGAATGTGTCGTAAATAAAGATGGGTTATTAACAGGAGTAACAGAACGTACACATATAGAAAAAATTGGTGTTAAATTAGTCAGAAAAAACGAAAACGGAAGCTTTGTCCCAATGGATGAGAATGCAATTGTTTCTATGAATTTCTGGGGATTCACCTATAAATGCTTTGACTTTGCAGAACATTTATTTGAGAAATTTTTAGAAAAAAACAGTGATCAAGCAAAAGCAGAATTCTATATCCCTTTAATTGTAAACGAAATGATTCAATCCAAACTTGCTAGTGTGACAGTACTAAAATCAACTGCACAATGGTTTGGAGTTACTTACAAAGAAGACAAGGCCATCGTGCAATCTGCCATTGAGACCTTAAAAAACAACAAAATTTACCCAAAAAACCTTTGGTAATATGATACTAGACCACCTAAAATCAATATTCAGTAATTTTGACAATTCAGATGCATTAGTTTCTTATAAGGAATTAGCCTCTGGTCATATTAATGACACCTATTTAATAGAAACAAAAAGCGGTATTTCTTATGTTTTACAACGTATAAATCATGGTGTCTTTAAAGATGTTCCAGGATTGATATCTAATAAAATAAACATCAGCAAGCACTTATTAAAAAAATTAGCGCACTTACCTCAAGAAGAATTAAAACGCCGCGTATTATCATTTTTACCAACAGTTACAGGCGCTTATTATCATTTAGATACCGAAAAAAACTATTGGAATGTTATGATTTTTATTCATGATAGCATTACTTACGAGACCGTAGACAACGAAGAGGTAGCTTTTGAAGGAGGAAAATTAATTGGTAATTTCTTAAATCTAACAGATGATTTTGACGCTTCTGTACTGACAGAGGTAATTCCTAAATTTCATGACATGTCTTTCCGTTTCGAGCAGTTTAACGATGCTTTACAAAATGCATCCGAAGAACGTATATCTCAAGCGCAAAAATATATTGACATTGTAGATCATTTGAAAGAAGAAATGCACATTATTCAATATCTAAAAGAAGCAGGAAAGATTAAAATGCGTGTGACTCATAACGACACTAAAATTTCCAATATTCTTTTTGATGCCAATAACAAAGGACTTTGCGTAATTGATACAGATACTGTAATGCCAGGAATTGTCCATTATGATTTTGGAGATGCTATCCGTACGATCTGTAATACTGCCAATGAAGACGAACAAAATTTAGACTTGGTCAACTTTAATATTTCATATTACAAGGCATACGTCAAAGGCTTTTTAGGAGAAACCAAAAACGCACTATCACAAACAGAAATAGATCATTTACCGTTAGGAGCAAAAACCATGATTTTTATTATGGCATTAAGATTCCTTACAGACTTTTTAAACAATGATGTATACTATAAAACCAAGTATGCAATGCACAATTTAGATCGCGCAAAAAATCAGTTTAAATTGATAGAAAGTTTAACCCAACAATATGATGCCATGACGATCAGCTCGTTTATGGACAATTAACAAAACCAACTTAATTATGTCTACAGAAATTAATAGCCCAACGGGCAAAAACAACACACTTGTACCCATACTTATCATTGCAGGTTTATTCTTTATTTTTGGGTTTGTAACTTGGATTAACGGCGCTTTAATTCCGTTTATGAAAACCATCAACGAATTGACAGATGCACAATCTTATTTAGTTGCATCGGCTTCATATATATCATTTGTTGTAATGGCCTTACCTGCATCCTATATCCTTGGAAAAATTGGATATAGAAAAGGGATGTCCTTAGGTTTATTTATTATGGCCATCGGAGCCTTAGTCTTTATTCCTGCGGCAGAAGCTAGAACGTACTGGTTATTTTTAACAGGAATATTTATTCAAGGAGTAGGAATGACAATCTTGCAAACAGCCTCTAACCCATACATCACCATTTTAGGCCCTATGGAGAGTGCTGCCAAACGAATTGCCATTATGGGAATTGCCAACAAAGTAGCAGGCGCTTTAGGATCGTTAATCTTTGGAGCTATTTTATTAGCTGGAATAGATGGTGTTAAAGAAAAATTAGCCACCGTATCTGCCAGTGAAAAAGAAGTTCTATTGGACGGTATGGCAGACAGTGTATTTACACCTTATTTAATAATGGCGGCCGTTTTATTTGTACTTGCCTTACTGATCAGAAAAGCACCATTACCACATGTTGAAGCTGCAATAACAGAGGACGAAACTGACGGAAAATCTTCTAAGAAAAGCATTTTTCAATTCCCTCATTTATGGTTAGGAGTATTGACATTATTTGTATATGTAGGTGCAGAAGTAATTGCAGGAGACACCATTATCTCCTATGGAATATCTCTAGGGTTTTCAGCAGAAGACGCCAAGTTCTTTACCACTTTCACATTGATGGCAATGGTAGCAACCTACGCCGTAGGGGTGTTTTTAATACCCAAATACATCAAACAAAAAACAGCCTTACAAATAAGTGCTTCACTCGGAATTATATGCAGTGTATGTATCCTATTAACCACAGGAATTACCTCTATTATATTTGTAGCTGCCTTAGGTATGGCAAATGCTTTGGTTTGGCCTGCAGTTTGGCCTTTGACATTAGAAGGACTTGGAAAACACACAAAAACAGCCTCTGCCTTATTGGTAATGGCAATTTCTGGGGGCGCTATTATCCCTCCTTTATATGGAAGATTGGTAGATGCGGGAAAAGAAACCCTTATTGCATCAGGAGTCGACCATACAGAAGCCTTATCTAGTGCAGCAACCAGTAGCTATTGGATTTTAATACCATGCTATGCATTGATACTTTTCTTTGCGCTTTGGGGGCATAAAATGACTAATTGGACTAAAAAAATCAACTAAAACTACTAATAAATTTTAATATCATGTTAAAAAGTAACATCGATCCGTCTACCGATTTCGAACAACGATTTGAAAATATAGACACCGTAATTTTCGAAAATTCTGACAAGGCATCAAAAGCTGTCGCGAAAGAAATAGCCGATTTAATACGTGTTAAACAAACACAAAAACAAGCCTGTATTTTAGGGTTAGCCACAGGGTCTTCTCCCAAAGGCTTGTATCAAGAATTGGTACGCCTGCACAAAGAAGAGGGATTGAGTTTTAAAAACGTTATCACCTTTAACTTGGACGAATACTATCCTATGGAGCCAGACTCTATAAATAGTTACGTACGATTTATGAAAAGCTTGCTCTTTGATCACGTAGATATCTTACCAGAAAACTACAACATTCCAGATGGAACATTGGCTAAATCAGAAATTGCTGATTACTGTGCAGCTTATGAAAGTAAAATTGAAGCATTAGGAGGCTTGGATATCCAAGTACTAGGAATTGGAGGAAACGGACATATTGGTTTCAATGAGTCTGGTTCTTTACAAAACTCAAAAACAAGATTGGTTGCCCTAGATCATATTACTAGAGTAGCAGCCAGTAATGATTTCTCTGGTTTAAACAACACCCCTAGAACTGCCATCACCCTAGGAGTTAAAAAAATAATGGAAGCCAAACGAGTGATTTTAATGGCATGGGGAGAAGGAAAATCTAATATTATCAACACCTCTGTAGAAGGACCTGTTACCAATCAAGTACCAGCATCATTTCTTCAAGAACATGACAATGTAGTTTTTGTAATAGACAAAGAAGCTTCCTCTAAATTGACCAGGATCAATACACCTTGGTTGGTAGAGAATGTAGCATGGACAGATACCTTAATTAGAAAAGCGGTATTAGGATTGGCTTTAAAAATTAAAAAACCAATTTTAATGTTGACCGATGCTGATTATATCGAAAATGGTATGAGTGATTTGTTGGCTGATAAAGGCCCTGCATATGACATCAACATTCAAATCTTTAATAAACTCCAAAATACAATTACAGGTTGGCCTGGTGGAAAACCAAAAGCCGATGACAGCAGACGTCCTGAACGTGCAGAACCTACTAAAAAAAGAGTGCTTATTTTTAGCCCACATCCAGATGATGATATCATTAGTATGGGAGGTACTTTTAAACGCTTACAAGAACAAGGACATGAAGTACATGTAGCCTATCAAACTTCTGGAAATATTGCTGTAGCCGATGCTGAAGCCTTACGTTTCGCGAATTTTGTTTGTGATTACAACGATAAATTTGGCATTACAAATATTGAAGCAGAAGACATACACGACAAAGCCACTGTGTTTTTAAAAAACAAGAAAAACAGTGATATTGATACTCCTGAAGTTAGAAGCATCAAAGGACTTATTAGAAAAGGAGAAGCAAGAGCTACCAGTCATTTTATTGGATTGACTGATGATAACATCCATTTTATGGAATTGCCTTTCTATGAAACAGGACGTATTGAAAAAGACGAAGTTGGAGAAAAAGACATTCAATTAACCATGGATTTAATAGATCAAATAAAGCCTCACCAAATTTATGCGGCTGGAGATTTAGCAGATCCACATGGGACTCATAAAGTATGTTTAGACGCTATTTTTGAAGCTGTAAAACGCTTAAAAAACAAAACATACATGAAAGATTGTTGGGTTTGGTTATACCGTGGAGCATGGCAAGAATGGGGTATCGACGAAATAGAAATGGCTGTACCAATGGGACCAGACCAAGTATTAGAAAAAAGACATGGTATTTTTAAACATCAATCTCAAAAAGATGGTGTGGTATTCCTAGGAGCTGATAGTCGTGAATTTTGGCAACGTGCCGAAGTACGTAATAAAGAAACTGCAGATTTATATGACCAATTAGGAATGGCACATTATGCAGCTATGGAAGCCTTCGTAAGATGGAAGTACTAATTAAATAAAAATCTAAAATAGTAATCTAATGATGACAAAAATAAATGATGTACTTATAGAGGAGGCTTCTATCACTTTTACAAAACCATATCATAAAATCGAATATAGTTTTAAGAAATTAGATGCACTACATGCCACTACATATTTGAATCATGTTGCGGGAAATTTTGCCGTGCATTTTAAAGTAGAAACCGCTTCAAATTTAAAGGTTTATTATCCCAATGGATGGTTTGACCTTACATTGAATAAAAATAAACAGCATCATTTTTGCATCGAATTACATATATATGACAAAACATTAATTGAAGGAAAACAAACCCTTCAATTATTAGAGAACATACATCAACAACTATTAATCTATAGTAATAATTGAGGTACTGAAATCTTTTATCATCTATTGTAAACATACTATTATCATACAAAACGGAGCGCCAAAAGCGCTCCGTTTTTCAATCTTAAATAAAAATTATATTGGTATTAATCAATATTAGAATTTGCATTAACTTCGCTTAATGGTACAGGATAATAAGAATGATTTCCTGCACTAAAACCAGTTCTACCAGCTGCTTGCATAGCAGTATCTAACAATCCCCATCTACGTAAATCATAAAACCGAGAAGATTCTAGGGTAAACTCCATCGTACGTTCGTGCATTAATTGTTTTTTCACATCCTCGGTACTTGTTACTGTAATCCCAGGCATATTTCCATGTACAGCACGTACATTGTTGATTATAGCAATGGCTTCAGAAGTAGCTCCTGTTTCATTCAATGCTTCTGCACACATTAACAATACATCTGCATAGCGCATCAAAACAACATTTAAACCATTAGACCCCGTATTCGAAACGTAGTTAGGTAAGAATTTTCTAAAGTACACAGCATCATTTTTTGCATCTGCACTGTCATAGGCTAAAATCATTAATTCATCCCAATTAGAACCTTGCATGCGATTATCAGTATTGTAATATTCATCTTTAAAATACAAACTCCCATATAACCGTGCATCATATAAACCATCACTCGCTATTTTTCCTTCTAATTTCATAGCTGTTAGCAAAGCAGGCGTACCTTCGATACCTCCCCAACCACCAATGGATGGATCTCCAATAAAGGCATGCAACCACGTACGGTTATTAGAATTATCATCTTTAGTTTTAAACTGTAATTCAAAAACAGACTCGCTATTGTTTTCATTTTCTCCATTAAAATTAGAAACAAAATCAGCTTCTAAACTATAGATTCCAAGAGCAATCACTTTTTTAAATGCATCCGCAGCATTCGTATAATCATCGCTATCAGAAGAAGATGAATCTCCTGCCTTATGCATGTATACTTTTCCTAAAAAAGCTAAGGCTGCACCTTTATTAGCACGTCCTATATTCTCGCTAGTATTACTAATTGGAAGCATTTCTGCAGCTGCTTTAAAATCTGCGATAATAACCGCATAAGACTCACTACGAGAAGACAAAGATGGCTCTAAGGTTTCATCAGAAATAGGTCCTGTACGTAAAATTATTTGCTCATAAATAGTTAACAATTTAAAGTGATAATACGCTCTTAAAAAAGTAGCCTCCCCTATAATTTGTTTTTTTCTCTCAGAAGAAACCTGTTCCTCTGACATCTCTCCTACTTTGGCAATAACTTGATTGGTATAATTCAAGCCTTTATAATTGGTTCTCCATAATATATTTACAAAGGTATGCCCATTGGTATAGGTGAAATTAAAAATAGACATCCAGTGGGGATAGTTACTACCATCAACTCCAGGAAGAGAATAATCCGACCTGTACCATTCCGTAATTGGTCGTCCTTCTTGCCAACCACTCCAAAAATTACTTCTAGATTCTAGTTCAGAATACGCAGCAGTAAGCCCAGCATTCGCATCTGTTTCGTTTCTCCAAAACTCAGTAGAAACAAGTTTATCAGGTGATTTTTGTGTCAAAAATTCATCGTCATCGCATCCAATAAAGGCAAATACGAAAAGCGACATTATAAGTATTTTTATATTTTTCATCATTTTCATTTTATATTAGAACTGTAATTGAACTCCCATGATCAAAGATTTGTACTTTGGGTACAAAACTCTATCCACTCCAAAATTTAAAATAGAACCAGCTACCTCAGGATCTAGCCCTGGATAGTTTGTAATAGTAAATAAGTTTTGTCCACTTACATACAATCTAACCTTGTCTATTTGTAATTTTTCTAGTACAGTGTCTGGAAGTGTATACCCTAACTGAATGGTTTTAATTCTCAAATAATCTCCTTTGTGCAAGAATCGTGTAGAAGCGCGATTGTTCTGGTTTTTATCACCAAAAACAGCTCTAGGAATATTTGTATTCGTATTCTCTGGAGTCCACGCATTTAATGCATCCGAACTGAAGTTTCTATTTGCATCCATTCCCATCAATTCATAAGCATTCCCGTCATAAATTTTGTTTCCACCAACTCCTTGTAGGAATATAGTCATATCAAAATTCTTATAATCTCCAGATAAATTCAAACTGTATTCGAATTTAGCCATTCCAGTTCCTGCATTTATTTCGTCATCTTCATCAATTTTTCCATCTCCATTTCTATCTTTAAAACGCATATCTCCAGGCTTCGCATCTTTTTGAATTAACTTCCCATCTACACTATGAGCATCAATTTCTGCCTGATTTTGAAAAATACCATCCGATTCTACTAAAAAGTAGGCACCTGCTTCGTTTCCAACTTTTGTACGGTTAACAATATGATCTATTCCAAATTTCAAACCTTTACCATTAATAACTTGATTGTTATTTGCCAATTTTGTTACTTCATTATTATTGGTTGAAAATGTTCCCCCTATTGCGTAATTAAATTCGTTTACACTATTTCTATAGTTAAGGTCTAACTCAATTCCTGAATTTTTAAACTCACCTACATTAACAGTAGGCACATTCACTCCAAGTGATGGAGAAAATTCTTTTTTAAATAACAAATCAGAGGTCAAACTCTCATAATAATTTAAAGATCCTTTTAATTTATGATCCAACATTGCAAAATCAACACCTAGATTACTAGAAGTATTGGTTTCCCATTTCAAATTATCATTCTGTAATTCTTTAGAAGTACTTCCTTGATGAGAAGTTTGTGGATCACCAAACACATAACCACCATTCCAATAATTTTTACCAGAACTAATACCTGCAGTATAATAATAGTTATCTAATGAAGAATCGTTCCCTGCTTGTCCCCATGAGGCTCTTATTTTTAAGAAATCAAATACCTCTTGATCTTGCATAAATTCTTCTTCTGTAATTTTCCATCCAATAGCAAAAGAAGTAAACGTTCCATATCTATTGTTTTTTCCAAATTTTGAACTACCATCCCTACGAATACTCGCTTGAAACAAATAGGTATTTGCAAATGAATAATTAAGACGACCAAACTGAGATGCCAATGTATATTTATAATTAGATCCATCAGATTTTCTTGTTCCATCGCTAAATGCATCCAATGTTTTAAAATCAGCTTGTAAAATATCAGCCAGTACTTTTTTACCCTTTACAAGTTTAGAACCTTCTCCAGTAGCATTGGTCCAATTAGAAGTCTCCGTAATTCTAGAATACCCTGCTAATACATCAAAACTGTGTTTCCCGAATTCTTTCTTATAATTCAAAATACCTTCCATGGTACTTCTTCTAAAATTTGAATTATAAATTCCTATCTGAGCATATTTATCTTGATCATACTTAATACGTCTGATCGTAAAAGGCTTGTTAAAATTGAAGGTGTACTTTCCTGTGTTGGATATTGCCAAATTGGAACTAACTGTTAAGCCATCAATTATTTTATATGCTAAAGTAGTTTTAGCATGGAAATACTTTAGTTTTGTATATCCTTCTAAAAAATGATCAAAAGCAACAGGATTCATATGATCTGGTAAATCTGGGGTACTATAACCAAATCCATCCTTTCTATTCTGATCATAAATAGGAATTAATGGTGAAATATGATACGCTTCCTTAAGGCTAAACTTAAATCCTTCTTTTTTAGTTTCTGCATACGTTAAATTATTACGCATTGAAAAATTACCTTTGGTAATACCTAGGTTTATTCCTAAGGTTTTCTTTTTAAAATCAGAACCTAAAATAATCCCTTCCTCTTTCGCAGAACTACCATTTACACTATAATCAACAAACTCACTAGCTCCACTCACCCGAACACTATGATTGGTCTGAATAGCATCGCTAAAAATAGCATCCATCCAATTCGTGTTTACATTAGGTGTATTGGTCATATAAGTCAATAATGGTTTTCCAGCATTCTCATACATTTGTTTATGTACTTTTGCATACCCTGGACCATCTAACAAGTCATAGGTTTGACGCGCTGAATTAAAACTAACATAAGAATCAAAAGACACTTTTGGTTTTCCACTTTTTCCTTTTTTAGTAGTGATTATAACCACTCCATTTGCAGCTCTTGTTCCGTAAATAGCAGCAGAAGAAACATCTTTTAATACTTCAATAGAAGCAATATTATTGGGATCTATATAATACGAAGAAGCCTGTACTCCATCAATAATATACAAAGGTTCGTTGTTCCCATACGTTCCTGCACCACGAATCTTGATATCTACACCAGAACCAGGAGATCCGGAAGACTTAGTTACTGTTAATCCAGCAACTCTTCCTTGTAATGCCTCCGTAGCATTTACACTTGCAACCTTAGTCAATTCGTCCGCTTTTACTTGACCAACTGCCCCGGTAACATCGCTTTTCTTTTGAGTCCCGTAACCAACGACAACTACTTCTTCCAAGCTCTCACTGTCCTCTTGTAATTGAACATTTAATGTTGTTTGTCCTCCAACTCGGACTGTTTTTGATAAAAAACCAACATAACTAAAATTAAGAGAAGCATCTGACGCAACAGTAATTGAAAAATGACCATCAAAATCTGTGCTTGTTCCATTTTGAGTATTCGTCTCTATAATAGTTACTCCCATTAATGGAGCTCCATCTTGGTCTGAAACCATTCCTGTCACTGATTTTTCTTGACCATACGTTACTGTATTCAACGCAAAAATAAAAAGAGCCATACATGCTACTATTTTAGGATTTAACGTCGAAAACAATTTGTTTTCTATGATTTCTTTCATAAGGTAAATAGTTTGAATTAATATTAATGATTTAATTGAATTCTAAATTATTACACCGAGCTGGACTCAGCTTCCTTTGGTCAAAAACACCCTCATGTCAAATATTCAAAAAAGAATAAATAAACGTCATTATTACATTTAAAGGAGTAACGAAGCTAAACGAAATCGTTTTCGAAAAAAATAAAGAGAGAATAAAAAACAAAAAATAAACTATTTGTTACAGGTGTAACAAAATAAGATTACCTTTAGTAGATATAGTATCTACCAATGATAAAAGAGTACCAACACTAAAAAAAAGAATAAAACAAATAAAAATTCAAGCACATATAAAATAACATTTTATTAAGATAAATGGTAAGATAGTAGCAATATAAGGTAGTTATAGTCAAGCAAAATTTAGACGATATGGTAATTTTGTAATAAAAAAGTGTATGAAAACAGTTCAGAAAATAGTAAATGACTTATTAAAAGAATCTCCTTTTATACAAGATGGACTATCAGAGGGTTATATAAATTTATCTGCATTGGCTTCCAAATTCCAGCCTTTTATAGAAAAGATAAGTCGTAAAAAAGTTCAGAAAGGGTCTATTGTAATGGCCATAAAAAGACATGACACCTCTTTGGGGTCACAAATGCACGAGCGTAAAATTTCTAATTATATTTCTAGTTTAGGAGATACAATTGTTCGAAGTAACCTTGTAGAATACACTTTTAAAAATTCTGAAAGCATCATCGATAAACATCAAAAACTACTCTGCCTTTTAAAAAAACATTCCGAAGCATTTCATTTTACTGCAAAAGGCATGTATGAAACCAATATTATTACAAATTCTTTTATATCTAAAGATATAGAACGTATTTACAAAGATGAGATTTCTATTAGTAGCGTAAGTGAACTGACATCACTCACCATGCGTTTCCCAAACGATGTGCTTTGTGTACCCGGAATATTTTATTATATATTTAAAAAATTAGCTATTGAAAACATAAACATCGTACAACTTATTTCCACTTCTAATGAATTTACAATTGTCATCCATAAAAAGGATACAAACATTGCCTTTCAAGTTCTCGAAGACCTAAAAAACTAAGCCCCGTTTTAGAAAGAAAATATGTAAAAAAATGTACAAAGCAATACTCTCGTATATTAATTTTCAAAATCAACATCCTCACCACAAGGAATTACGTAATCCTTCCAGCAACATATTCCACAAAAGAATGGACATTCCTATTTGAGCTTTGGTGCTACTTAATACTTCCCATAAATAAATCAACAGGCTCCAACCTAAGAGTGCTAGGTATATTCCCGAAAGACTATTTTCTATTTCGAGACTAGAGTCTCGGAGAGTTAAAAACTGGTAACATCACCCTATCGTTTCACTTTCATTAGATCGTTCAGTATTTGAGCATAATTAGAATTATCAGGTGCCAATTGGACTAATAATCGACAGGTCTCTAATGCATGTTGATTTCTGTTTAATTTTAACTGCGCAATCAACTTAAGATACAACAAACGTTCTTGGTTTGGAAATTTACGAATCCCTTTATCTATAGTTAACAAAGACTTCTTATAAGCACCTGTTTCTTGTAGTTTTATCGCGTAATTACAAAGAGCATTCACATTTAAAGGCTCTTTGGAACATGCCTTCCCTAAAAAGGCCAAGGCTTTATCTCCTTCACCTTTTTCGTTATACAGCAGTCCTAACATATAATAAGATTCCCCAAAAGCGGGTTCTTGCTCAACCACTTTTAAATATAAAGCCTCACTCTCTTTTATGTTTCCCTGTTGATAATACAATAAGGCCAAATTCATTCGAGACATATTATAACGATTGTCAATTTCAAGGGCTCTTTTATACGCTTTTATAGCCACGTCTAGTTCTCCTTTTTGCTGATGAAATACGGCAACTTGATGCATTCCTGAAGCAAAATCTGAATTCATTTCGAGGTTCTCTCTCAAATTATCTTCTGCAATTTTAAAATCAGCATTTCCCGACATATCATCTCCTGTGGAATTGAAATAGCGCGCTGCATAAATACGAACACTACGTATCGAATCTCCTAATAATTTTGTGATTTTAGGCGTGTAATCTTTAATTCCAATGCGCTCTAATGCATTTATAGACTCCGCACGAACCATTGGAGATGGATCATTTAAAAATTTAGAAATTTCCTGAACATCCTCATAAGAAGAAGCAACATTAGCAAACTGTTTTATAGCAGTTGCACGCACAATATCAGGGTATTTATCACTAGAAAACAAGGTTTTAAAGCCATTTTTATCTTCAAAATATCCTTTTAATAAATGATCAGAAAAATGATCTTT
This sequence comes from Flavobacteriaceae bacterium, assembly GCA_965224465.1. Classification (GTDB taxonomy): domain Bacteria; phylum Bacteroidota; class Bacteroidia; order Flavobacteriales; family Flavobacteriaceae. The sequence continues at coordinate 1,348,463 of OZ245049.1, forward strand.
TCGTTCTTTACCATACTTTTCTATGATAAATTCACTCGCCCACTTATCAGATCTTTCTGTATGACACCCAGTACATGCATTGGGTGTCTTATATTTTACTGACTGATCTGGTCTCGGAATTCGAAAACTATGATCGCGTCTAAAATCATTGCCCATATATATCTTCCCTGTCATATGACAATTGATACATTGAGAAGCTTCCGTATTTTCTTTATGAAAATGATGTGCCGCTGTATTGTAATTAGGAGCATGACATGTTAAACATAAAGCATTGCCTTCCTTTTTTAATTGTAACGAATGTACATCATGACAATCCCTACAAGAAACCCCCATCTCATACATTTTACTCTGAACAAAGGAACCATACACATAATCTTCATCTTTTATTTGCCCATCCAATTCATAGGTTGGAGCTTCTAATAAACTCGGGTAATAATGATCTAAAAATGAACCTTTATAATCATAATATTTTGCGATTTGACTACGTCTAGAATGGCAGCGAGCACAATTATCAACCACCTTTTTAGAAGGCAACGCACTAGCCATGTGAATTTCTGGAGGAATTCCAATTGGATTTTCTAACTGGTAATAAGCGTTGTGTTCACTTCCTGGCCCATGACAGGCTTCACAACTCACATTAATTTCATCAAAAGAAGTACTGAATTGATAATTTTCTGTATTGTAATTCTTGTGTAAATTGGTAGAGTGGCAATCAGCACACATCGTATTCCATCGTTGACTTCCTCCAGACCAATTAATCCATTCATCATGTACAATTTCTAAATCCTGCTGTAAATGAAACCATTTATTCTCTACTGTATCCCATGCGGTTAATAAACAATTGAATTCACCATTTGGAAACGCAACTATATATTGTTGTAAAGGTGTAAATCCAAAAGTATACACAATTCTAAATTCCTTATAACTTCCATCTTCATCTTGTGTATAAACAAAATAAACCCCGTCTTTTTTATAAAAACGACTCGTCACATTATTATGCGTAAAAGTTGTGTTGTTAAAATCAGCAAGAATAGATAATGAATCAGCAATTTTCATCGCTTGATCGTGATGAGAACTCTTCCAAAGAGCAAATTGCTCTTCATGACAAGCTTTACAACTTTCTCCTCCAACAAATGTTGCCTCCTTGTTGTGTACTTTAACAATTTTACTATACACCTTGTTTTTCTTATCATTACACGAAAACAACATAAAGATTACGATAAAAAAAACAATGGAAATTCGTAAATAAAAATTCATTCTGATCTAACTAAAAAATAAGGAAATACTTAGAACTGAAACTACAATCCTAATTCTACCCAAAAATAAGGAAATTAAACCCTGAATAATAGAATAAACGTGTTTTTTTAAAACGATAAAAATAAAGCAATACTTCGAACTAATAATGTTGAAACAATCCAGGATGTAGCGACGTAGCATGCTACGTCGCAACGGGTATGAAAGAAAAAATTTTTGACAACAAAAAACAATCCACAACTACGTAAATAATTGAGGATTCAAATGAGTCGATGACATACGTACCCACCTAGGGCTAGTAGCATCTGTATAAATAGGGGTAGCAATTCTTTAATATATAAAAAGTGAACTGTAATCTTACCTGTTAAAAAATTGATTAAAAAAAGTATGATAAAATAAAACATCACTTTGCAATAGCTAGCATTTATCGTGAAGTGATATTTTTATAAAAAATATTATACTTATTTTAAAATTTTATATAAAGACTTGGCAGTCTTCATTAAATGTACTGAACTTTGGAGTTAAAAACAAACCCGTATTGCGTTTAGGTTTTGTTAGGCTTGCGTGTCTTTAAGAATGAGAAAATATGAACGAAATAATATATCATAAAGTTTACTCTTTTTAATGAACTTTTTAAATCTTTTTGTTACTCGGATTTTATCTCGGTAATTCCACCATAAACCTAATTTCTTAAGGGTACTAGTTTTTTGGTAATCATGACCGAATTCATTTAGGAAATTGATTATTATTAAATGAAAACATCTTAAAACATTTAAGTTTTTATCGTACTTGTCATCATTTATTTCAGTAAAATAATTTATCACTTTTTCTAATTCGATATAATTATTTACCGTTTTAGTTTTGAATTCCTCAAAATCTAAAACAACTTGATTCTCATTTAAAACAAGCTTACTAAGTCCAATTAAGTTGTTTTTAAAGAAATGATTTGTATCGTTTTGACCTGAATAATTTAAATCTTTTAGTAATTGTGGTTCACAAAATATATCTTTGAAAGTTTTTATGTATTTTAAAAATAAAATGTCCTTTTTATCTGCAATAACAGTATCTATGGACTTTATATCTTTCTCTGTTTTTAAGACTAAATGGATAAAAACTAAAAACCGGTAAACAAAGCTTCTGGTGTAATATTTCGTTCTATTTTCCCAGTCATATTTACTTATTTTATGCCAATTTTCGGAAATATTAATATTGAAATTCCAAAGTCTATGATTAAGGTCTTCTGTGATATTCAATAATTCTATTTTGTTTTTTACAATTTCTTCTTTTAGTTTTTTCTTTTGTCCAAAATTATATTCTAATTTTAATTTGTATTTTAAAGTATAACGTTCATAAACAACTTTAGCAACCCAACCGAATAAAAAAGTGAGGCTCAACTAGCATTTAGCGTTGTTATAAAAATTTTGTCATAATCAGTTTGGATATTGTTATATATTTTAATTGCATTTGAACGTTTCATTGAGTACTTAAGGACAGTAACTACCCAATTTGATTCTTTACGATATGAATCTTTAATTGTTTGCCAATTTAAATATTTTTGAAGATATTTTGTGGATACTCCTTTTAATTTTACGTTACAAAATGTCTTTAACCTACTATGCAAACTATTGATGTGCTGAATATGATAAGTCCCTTTGACTCGTTGGTTTTTACTGCTGTTTAAAACATGATGCTCTAAATGTAAATCCTTACTAAACCCAGTAAAACTACGGTGTCCATCAGAACAAAATACGGTTCTATTATCTACCATGCTTCCGATAGTGTTTTTTATATTACTCTTGGTAATTCTGCCCATATTTGTAAATTTAGAAACGCATAGTTCTGCTCTATCTTGGGTTGTTAATACCGTTGCGTATTCTTTTGTTATACCTGCCCCTTTCTTTTCGGATCTACTTCTGGGAGGTCTATGTACACACTTTTTACCTTTTTGACTGTGTAAATAAAAGGTCTCATCACTCTCGGTGATTCCTTTGAAATGACCTGTGGTTTCTTGGAACATAGCAGATAAAAAACGATGACGCCATCTAAATGCCGTCCCTGGATCTATGGAAAGATCCTTTCCTGTTTTAACCAAACTTAAATTCAATTCAAGTGTTTTTAAAAAGGCTGGTATGCGTTGCTTTTTGTGTATCCCAGCTAGCCAACTGCCGGTAAATTCAGTAAAAGTACGTTTACAATCTTTACATTTATAACGCCTGCTGTTTTTATCTACACCTGCTTTTATATAGTGATAGCCATTGCAGTAAGGGCATTCACCCCTTCTGTCATCTAAAGCATTCCCTCTCATTTTAATAATATCTACATAACTTCCTGATTTGCAAAGAGACTGAAATTCTTTAAGCAAAATATCCTGCTTAGTTACATCTAGACAGTCAAAATATTTTAAAATAGCTGAATTATCCATAATGATTCTGTTTTTCAGTAAGTTACGAAATAAATACGCTATTTACAAGTTGAGCCAAAAGTGATTAATGGAATAACAAATGAATTATAGTCTAGATTTAAGCTCTTTAAAATATTTATCATTTTTAATTTATTGTAAGTTTTTTTTGTTTTTTCATGAAGCCTAACGATTTGTATAAGAATAGTAAGGGATTTCGAAGGACTGAACTTTCAATTTATCTCTTAGCTAAATTTACAATTTTATCGTTATTTTTCTTTTAACCGTCAAATTTTAAATTTGGCGGACTTTGTTAATATGCGCCTATTTTGGGTTTGGCACTTAACCCTTATTATTTTTATACTTTGTGTGTGCCCAGCATGGGCGTCTTTTAACTACGGAAAGGTAGTTAATTAATCTAGAGGGTGCAAGTCCCTTATGTGCAGGAGTAACGTTCTGAAACATTAGTAAGTCGCAAGGGTGAAAACCGTGAGGTTTTATCTGAAGGAAGCGAGACTACAAAGCTCGGTACTGACGAACAGAAACCGTATACAGAGGTATAATTACTTGGGTAAGTAAACACATCATTGCAACGCCCAAAAGAATACTAAAAGGGTAGTTATGTAGATACGGCAGTGATTGAGTGAAAGAAGATGTCATTACCTGGGGAGGTCTCCAAAGCCAGGAGTTGGTTCTATGGAGAAGTCAGCAGACGTCATAGTACCTATGGGAAACGAGTTGAGGAAAGACCTCAGATGGTCTCACAAATAGGGAAGGACAGAACATTAAATTACGTTGAAATTCAATTAGGATGCCTAGCTAGCCTAGTTTTAAACCAACAGGAGTACCCGAATTATTTAACCTATGATTGACAAAGTACTAGAAGCTACCAACCTTTTTAAAGCAGCACGTCAAGTGAAGCGAAATAAAGGAGCTAGCGGAGTTGATGGTATGAAAGTAACGGAACTTTCAACTTATATAGTTGAAAACCGTTCAGACATACTAACAACGATCCGTAAGAATAGCTATGTTCCAAACTCAATCTTAGGAGTAAGCATTCCAAAAGGCAAGGGTAAAACCAGACTTTTAGGAATCCCAACAGTAGTAGATAGATGGCTACAGCAAGCGGTAAGCCAACAATTAATGGTTCAGTTCGAATTTGATTTTGAGCCACTTAGTTTTGGGTTTAGACCACAAAAGAACATTCAAAAAGCAGTACTACAAGCTCAACAGTATATCAATAATGGTTACCAAGATATTGTAGATATTGACCTTAAAGGGTTCTTTGATGAAGTGGACCATTGTATCCTACTACAACTTATTTACCACAGGGTAAAATGTCCAACAACCATGCGTTTAATCCGAAAATGGCTTAGAGTTCCTATTTTAATAAATGGGAAACTTCAAAAGCGTAGAAAAGGAATCCCGCAAGGAAGCCCAATTAGTCCCTTACTATCTAACATAATGTTAGACGTCTTGGATAAAGAAATGAAAAGAATGGGTTTACGGTACGTCCGCTACGCAGATGATTTTAGCATTTACGCAAAGACCAAACGTGAGGCGAAACAAATAGGGAATACGTTGTTTGTCTTCTTAAAAGACAAATTAAAACTACCTATAAATAAAGCCAAAAGTGGCATTCGTAGACCCGTAAACTTTGAGTTACTAGGACATGGCTTTGTGCCAGTCTACAAAAAGGGAGTAAAAGGACAATATATACTAGTAGTAGCAAAGAAAAGTTGGGCAAAGTTTAAGCGTAACCTAAAGAGTATTACCAAGAAAACCAAACCAATGTCATTGTCGGAACGTTTAGAACGGCTTAATCAAGTCTGCCGAGGCTGGATGAATAATTACCGTTTAACCAACATCTATGCAAAAGTTAAAAAGCTAGATGAGTGGATAAGAAATCGGTTGCGATATTGTATTTGGCACGATTGGAAAAAACTCGAACGAAAACGTAAAAACCTAATCAGATTAGGAATAGAGAATGGACAAGCATACGCTTGGAGTAGAACCAGAATGGGAGGATGGGCAGTAGCCCAAAGTCCAATTTTAAAGACTACCATTACCAAATCTAGACTTGTACGAAAAGGGTATAAACCTTTGATAGATTACATTAATAATACGCAGACTTCAATTTTTTGAACCGCCGTATACGAGACCCGTACGTACGGTGGTGTGAGAGGCGCAGTGGCAACTATTCAGTTGTCACCCGTCTACTCGATTACCATCTGACTTTCTCGTCTACTTTTGGTAAAATCCTTGACCTTCTATTACGATTCGAATTGTTTGTTCGTCGATTTGTTCAAAATGTATCTTTTCTGCACTTCTCTTAAATACCTTACTATTTTCATATTCGCCACAGAAATAAATCCTATCATTAAAATTTTCCATTAAAAATAGAATGAAGTCTAAATCTTTTGATTTCTTCAACATATAAGTTTTATCATCAATGACTTTTTCTAAATTTTTTCCATTGAAAAACCTTTTACCCAAAGTAATAGATTTAATTGTGCCTTTAGGATAATATAATTTCCTTTCGTTTTTACATAATGAATCTTCGTATGGTCCTAAAATAGAGTTTGGTATTCCGTAGTCCATTGAGAATGGAATTAATCGCCATTCGTTTTCATAATTCCAATCTTTCCTTTTCACTCCTGTAGAATAAATATAGGGTAGGTCAGGCGAATTAAATTCCTTTCCGAAAAAATCAACACTTTCAAGATTATCTACATATTGGACTGGAAAAAAAGCATAAATATTCAATTTAGGATTTAACTTTTCAAGGTTATTCTTAATCTCTTGCCAATCCAATTCTATCATAAAACCACTTTCACTTGCATAGTGTGCCCACATTAAGGTTTGTAAAGGTTCAGTCGTTAGAGAGATAATGCCAGCATTTTTAGATACAAGTTCAAAAAATCTTTGTTTAATATTTACAAAGCCATTTTTCTTCTCTTTTTGATAATTAACTTCAAATACTTGGTCTAATCCATATTGTGCATAGAATTTGTTATAAATTCCTTCGGTCAAATTTGAGAAATCCCACAACAAACTAGTACTATCTATAGAATCATTTAAATGATATGGATGACTACAGAATAAATATTGCTTTAAAACAGCATCAAAACTATATTCTGTATTAGGATAATATTTATAAACTGTTTCAGGTAGTTTAATATTTTCAGGCCATTCAACATCGAAATTTCCATTTTTTAGTTGATAAATCCAGTCATTATATTTGTATTTCGTCATTTATTTCAGCTTGATGGTAACACCTCTATATCCACAATAGCAACCCTAAAGTTGACGTTATTTCCGCAATACCTACAAGCACTACAGAGGCTGTTAAATTTATAGTTTAAAGGTAGTTAATAATTTAAATCACCAGTATATAACTGGCGTATTTATTAACAAAAGCTTACTGTAAAGTGTTGCATGCATACTTTGTAGTATTTGCAGTACTTGTGGGGGTTTAATTGGTGCTAATTCCTTAGGGAACGGTGTGTTTTTTAGCTGTATGATTTATTTTAACAGTATTATTACTTCTAAAAAGAGGAATACTTGGTGTTTTTTTACGCTTAAAAAGTCTTCGTATTCAAACAATCGTTTTAACCGTTTAAAACGGTTATTTTAAGGACAAGAATAAAAGTTCTTCTGGGAGTCTAGCTGTTAATAATAGGATACTCTATGAGAAAACGGAGAAACCTGGCGTGGCAAGACCAAAACTTGCCATTGGTTTAGAGAAATAGAAGCTACAAATTCTAATAAATTTGCAACAGTAATGCATTCATTTATGAGGCATACAGAAACCATTTTAAATTAATCAAGAATAAAAGCACAAATGCCGCTGCAGAACGACGAAGTCCTCACCGAAGGTGATCTTTTAATGCAAAAATAAAAGGATTTAGAAGACAGTTTAGAGGCGTTAGAGATATTGATTTCTTTCTATTTAGGTTGACGAAAATTTATGCATAATTATGCTCAGACCCAGAAATTGTTCTTGATCCCTCATATCTCCGATAGAAGACGTAACATGGTCAAAGAAATAACCTTAGATATGGCGTCTTCTATGAATGAAATTGCAATAAGTTGTTTTAAAAGAGCTAGTTTAGTTATTGACAGATTTCATGTACAAAAACTAGCATATGATGCCGTCCAGAGTGTCCGTGTAAAGTATCGTTGGGAAGCTATAAAAGAAGAAAACGAAGCTTTCATTAAAGCTAAAAAGGAAGGAATAAGATACAAACAGGAGCTCCTTAGTAATGGAGATACACTGAAACAACTATTAGCCAGGAGCAGGTATCTACTTTACAAAAACAACTTTAAATGGAGTGAAAACCAAAAAAAAAGAGCCGATATCTTATTTGAGAAATTTCCTGAGATAAAAACAGCTTATGAAATTTCAAGAAAGCTAGGAATAATCTATGAGAAAACAGAAAAAATTGGAGTGGCAAGACTAAAACAATACATAATAATCCATTGATAGTAGCCCTCCAAAACATAAATGCAGTAGTAAGGTCGAAATATTTTTCGCCCCAACAAAAAAATCCTCAATTAAATAAATAATTGAGGATTCAAAATAAAGGCGATGACATACTCTCCCACCCAGGGGCAGTACCATCTGCGCTAATAGGGGTAGCTTTTATGTACGAGATGCTCAGCCGTGAGCCCTTGCAATAATCATCTTAACTTCATATAGAATAGAAAAGTCTGTTGTAATAATCATATTAAAATTTTAGATATGAGTATAGAAGGTTCTCCGTGTGCTCGTTAAAAATGACGGCTGACAAGAAGCAGATTGCCACGTCGTTACGCTGCCGTAATGACGGTTTATAAGAATAAAAAAAATCCTCAATTAAATTAATAATTGAGGATTCAAAATAAAGGCGATGACATACTCTCCCACCCAGGGGCAGTACCATCTGCGCTAATAGGCTTAACTTCTCTGTTCGAGATGGGAAGAGGTGAGCCCTATTGCAATAATCACCTTAAAGTTTTAGTTTCTAGTCATTGTGTAGTTATGAGTAATACTCACTCCTTTGCACTATGGCTAAAATCTGCAGCCTTCGCTGCCTATATGTTAACATACTGAAAATAAAATTGTAGAATTAAAACTTCTTATAGAATAAAAAAGTCTGTACATAAGCCTATGGGTTATTAGTATCACTCGACTATGACATTACTGCCTTTACATCTATGACCTATCAACGTGGTAGTCTCCCACGACCCTTTAAAGAAATCTCATCTTGTGGTAGGTTTCGCGCTTATATGCTTTCAGCGCTTATCCCTTCCAAACGTAGCTACTCTGCAATGCTACTGGCGTAACAACAGATACACTAGAGGTTTGTCCAAATCGGTCCTCTCGTACTAGATTCAGATCCAC
>OZ245049.1:1360000-3582500 GCA_965224465.1 Flavobacteriaceae bacterium
CTTCAACATGACAGGTTGCCCCATTCGGAAATCTTCGGATTATAAGGTATGTGCCCCTCCCCAAAGCTTATCGCAGCTTGTCGCGTCCTTCATCGTCTCTGAGAGCCAAGGCATCCGCCATACGCCCTTACTTAGCTTATTGTACTTTTTGCTTTTTTATTTCTATAATGAGCTCTTAGTTTGAAGTAATATTTATTATGTAACTAGCTTGCGCCAGTAACAAATAAATTATTGCTTTTAATTAAAAACTTTAATTTTTGTTTTCTACTATCTTATTTTCAATATGTCAATGAACGTGTGGCGAATCGCCACTGATAAATATCAGTAACAACGTTAAGCCGTTGTGGAGAATATCGGAGTCGAACCGATGACCTCCTGCGTGCAAGGCAGGCGCTCTAGCCAGCTGAGCTAATCCCCCATTTTCAGAGGTATCAGTTATTAGTTTTAATAAACCAATACTCATCTTCTAGAATTTCCTTGTGATTGCATTGTTTTTTTCTTTTCCCTTTGCTTTACGCTATGGGTGTAGAAAAAAGTAGTCTCAGGCAGACTCGAACTGCCGACCTCTACATTATCAGTGTAGCGCTCTAACCAGCTGAGCTATGAGACTCTAAATGTTTTCACTTTATTCTTTATATTTTTAAAATTAACAGCTTTGAGTAAGAATTTAATCTTACTTGTAAGTAACTTGACCATCACTTTCTCTAGAAAGGAGGTGTTCCAGCCGCACCTTCCGGTACGGCTACCTTGTTACGACTTAGCCCTAGTTACCAGTTTTACCCTAGGCGGCTCCTTGCGGTGACCGACTTCAGGTACCCCCAGCTTCCATGGCTTGACGGGCGGTGTGTACAAGGCCCGGGAACGTATTCACCGGATCATGGCTGATATCCGATTACTAGCGATTCCAGCTTCACGGAGTCGAGTTGCAGACTCCGATCCGAACTGAGATATAGTTTATAGATTCGCTCCCTGTCGCCAGGTGGCTGCTCATTGTCTATACCATTGTAGCACGTGTGTAGCCCAGGACGTAAGGGCCGTGATGATTTGACGTCATCCCCACCTTCCTCGCGGTTTGCACCGGCAGTCTCTCTAGAGTCCTCAGCTTAACCTGTTAGCAACTAAAAATAGGGGTTGCGCTCGTTATAGGACTTAACCTGACACCTCACGGCACGAGCTGACGACAACCATGCAGCACCTTGTAAGAAGTCCGAAGAAAGATCTATCTCTAAATCATGCATCCTACATTTAAGCCCTGGTAAGGTTCCTCGCGTATCATCGAATTAAACCACATGCTCCACCGCTTGTGCGGGCCCCCGTCAATTCCTTTGAGTTTCAATCTTGCGACCGTACTCCCCAGGTGGGACACTTATCACTTTCGCTTAGTCACTGAGAAATAAATCCCAACAACGAGTGTCCATCGTTTACGGCGTGGACTACCAGGGTATCTAATCCTGTTCGCTCCCCACGCTTTCGTTCATTAGCGTCAATATATACGTAGTAGACTGCCTTCGCAATCGGTATTCTGTGTAATCTCTAAGCATTTCACCGCTACACTACACATTCTATCTACTTCCACATAATTCAAGACTAACAGTATCAAAGGCAGTTCCACAGTTGAGCTGTGGGATTTCACCCCTGACTTATTAGTCCGCCTACGAACCCTTTAAACCCAATGATTCCGGATAACGCTTGGACCCTCCGTATTACCGCGGCTGCTGGCACGGAGTTAGCCGGTCCTTATTCTTACAGTACCGTCAAGCTCCCTCACGAGGGAGTGTTTCTTCCTGTATAAAAGCAGTTTACAACCCATAGGGCAGTCATCCTGCACGCGGCATGGCTGGGTCAGAGTTGCCTCCATTGCCCAATATTCCTCACTGCTGCCTCCCGTAGGAGTCTGGTCCGTGTCTCAGTACCAGTGTGGGGGATCCCCCTCTCAGGGCCCCTACCTATCGTTGCCATGGTAAGCCGTTACCTTACCATCTAGCTAATAGGACGCATACTCATCATTAACCTATAAATATTTAAACACAAATTCATGCGAATCTGTGTTACTATGGAGTGTTATTCTTCATTTCTAAAGGGTATCCTCCTGTTAATGGTAGATTGTATACGCGTTACGCACCCGTGCGCCGGTCGTCATCTGTAGCAAGCTACAATGTTACCCCTCGACTTGCATGTGTTAAGCCTGCCGCTAGCGTTCATCCTGAGCCAGGATCAAACTCTTCATCGTATAAATTTTAAATATTATTTCGATGGCAAATTCTTCAAAAAAATTAAACAAGTATTAAAACTTGTGTTCTTACTCAATTACGCTGTCAATTTCAATATCTTCAATGATCGTTGTACTTAACTTCAATAGCTAAGCGGGTGCAAATATACTAACTTTTTTAATTCTGACAAGCTTTTATTAATAAAAACTTAATCTAAATTTAAAGATAATCTACACCATGTATTTGAACTTTTCCGTAACTAATCTTGCGATTATTTCCGGTTGCAAATGTAACACCTTTTTTGAATTAAACTAGAAAAAGTTTTAAAACTTTTCTTGTCGTTTTCTTAGTGATATCAGCATGTTCAGAACTTATTTTTGCTTTGCGTATTCCGCTTAGCGAGTGCAAATATAGAAGGTTTTATTGATTCTGCAAGGGGTTTTTGAAAGTATTTTTAAAGAATTAATGTGTAGGGGTGATTAGGCACTGGTTTTGTGTGGATTGGGGAGGTTGTTTTTTTACACTTTTAAAGATGTTGTACTATACAGTATCCTTTTCAACGAGAAGATGTAAAAAAATGATACTTCAATCATAGATACAATAAAGGAGATGTCAATGGTTAGCGTCCTTAAACATCAAAAGATGCTATCCTATATATAATACCAATTACAATCCAAAATGACTGATATAAATAGTTTGTTTTACGTGCTAGCATCATTAAAAAACAGAACAATAGCAAGGCTACCCTTCCGTTTTTCGCCTAGCTAAAACAAAAAAACCATTTCTAAACCGTAACTAGGAAATTTATTTGGTGTCATAATTCTAACTATTTCGAATTCCAAACAGCATCAATCTTACGAAAATCAATAGGAATCATAGCTTCTTGTTCTTCCAGATATCCCGCGACAAAACAAGGTTGTAATATATCTTCTATTAAGTAATCTTCCTTTACAGAATATAGATCATATTTAGGTTTCAGGTCTAATTTAAACATTTTCACTGTAGACTGATACCCTTAGGATTTCCATCCACTTCGTAATCATACACTTAAAAACAGCTCACTTCAATCATAGATACAACAAAGGAGATGTCAATGGTTAGCGTCCTTAAACATCAAAAGATGCTATCCTATATATAATACCAATTACATTCCAAAATGACTGATATAAATAGTTTGTTTTACGTGCTAGCATCATTAAAAAACAGAACGATAGCAAGGCTACCCTTTCGTTTTTCGCCTAGCTAAAACAAAAAAACCATTTCTAAACCGTAACTAGGAAATTTATTTGGTGTCATAATTCTAACTATTTCGAATTCCAAATAGCATCAATCTTACGAAAATCAATAGGGATTTTAGCTTCTTGTTCTTCCAAATACCCCGCAACAAAACAACGTTGTAGTATATCTTCTATTAGGTAATCTTCGTTTACAGAATATGGATCATATTTAGATTTTAGGTCTAATTTAAACATTTTCGCTGTAGACTGATACCAAAAGGCTTTCCATCCACTTCGTAATTCTTTGACCAATTCGAACGCTGTTTCACCCGTTTGCCTATGAATCAACTTGAGTAAAATTCGTCCCTCCGTTCTTGTTAACTTCTTAAGTTGTGCCGTAAATTCCTTTTCCATGTATTTTTGCAAACGGCGTATATACTTTTTTCTTTTGTGTTTTGATTGAATCCCTATCAAACGTTCGTTAATGGTAATCAACCGTTCCGCTGTCATTTTTGCATAAGGATATGCTTTTATGGTCTTCCTTCTAAACCAAAAGTAATACCGTCTTTCGTGTGGTGTTTTGAACTTTAATTTTCTCAGTAAAAAAACTTCTTTTAAATCAACCATTAAAGTATCCCCTTCAAATACAATATATTTATCTGTTAATAAAACGGAATCTTTATCTTTGATAACTTGTGCCCAAAAACAAGTGGAACACAATAACATTATATATACTATCTTATTCATTTATCTTAACTTCTATATGTTTTCTAGGGCTTACATAATTAAGAATTCGATATAAATATCAATAAATACGCTCTTGTTTTTTCCTTCAAAAAATAAATTTCTAAATCCAATATTTACGCTACGAAATAACTACACTAGAAACGTTCTTATAATAAACCTCTGAGAAGCCTCAAAATTACAATTAAAACTTTACACCATCTCCATCTTTTGATTCTTATCTCACCTACAATTATCCTAAACAATATTCAAAGACACATAGCTATCTATAAAAAAATGACAAGCTCACCCCAAGGGCATGAAGCACTCTTTCGAAAGTCTATTTTTATTTCGAGCTAGAACCACCATAGAGTCAATAACCTCGAACCAAGCCCACGAGGCATAAAAAAGAAAAAAAACTTAATCATTTCGATGCAAGCATCGGGGAATTAAACCCACTATTGAGATTAAACGTTCAATGAGGGAATCACACAAGATGACAAACCTAAATCACTTTTGATTTATCATAAAAAAGACCAAAAAAACAGCTATTTGTAAATGTATTGTTTAATTTCGCCACTAAAAAATAACTAAACATTTTATAATGTCAAAAAATATAATCTCCCCTGCTTCAGAAAAATTCTTACAAAAATACCTCAACAATGCCTCTCCTACAGGTTATGAAAGTGAAGGTCAAAAAATCTGGATGGACTACCTGAATCCATATGTAGATAAGTTTATAACTGATACTTATGGAAATGCTGTAGGTATTATTAATCCTGACGCAAAATTTAAAGTTGTTATTGAAGGGCATGCCGATGAAATTTCATGGTATGTTAATTATATAACATCTGAGGGGCTTATTTATGTAATTCGAAACGGAGGAAGTGATCACTTGATTGCCCCTTCAAAAATAGTACATATCCACACAAAAAAAGGAATTGTTAAAGGTGTATTTGGCTGGCCTGCTATCCATACTAGAATTGGAGGAAAAGAGGAAACTCCTAAATTAGACAATATTTTTATTGATACTGGATGTAAAACTAAAGAAGATGTAGAAAAATTAGGCGTACACGTAGGATGTGTAATTACTTATCCAGATGAGTTTTTTATCTTAAACAAAACCAATTATGTGTGTCGTGCTATAGACAATCGCATGGGTGGATTTATGATTGCAGAAGTTGCACGGTTGTTACACGAAAATAAAATCAAACTTCCTTTTGGTTTATATATTACCAATTCTGTTCAAGAAGAGATTGGATTAAGAGGAGCCGAAATGATTACACAAACTATTAAGCCAGATGTAGCTATTGTTACTGACGTATGTCATGATACCACAACTCCAATGATCAATAAAAAGAAAGAAGGAGAAACTAAAATGGGAGACGGCCCTGTGATTGCATACGCACCAGCTGTTCAGAATAACTTACGTGACTTAATTATTAAAACTGCAGAAGATTCTAAGATTCCATTTCAACGCAATGCAACTTCCAGAGCAACTGGAACTGACACAGATGCTTTTGCTTATAGTAATGGAGGAGTTCCATCTGCATTAATCTCCTTAGCCCTTAGATACATGCATACCACCGTAGAAATGGTAGACAAAGGCGATGTCGAAAATGTAATAAAACTAATCTACGAAACATTATTGCAGATAGATCCCGAAAAATCGTTTAGCTATTTTAAATAAACCTTTTACATTATAACAACAACCAATCGCAGCCATGAAATTTTAAAAAAATGGCTGCGTTTTACATTCCAAATTATGATTGTTTTTTCTTACATACTTGCGACATTCCGCATGATTCTATTTGCGTTTCTTACTTTTACCGTATATACCTCATTGCTATTTACAAATTTATTCTTTAAATCTGAATCAAAAAAACTGGCTCGCGGTATTAGATACAGACGAACCATTATAAGAGGCCTACATATAATCCTAGGCACCAAAGTAACTGTTTATGGAACCGAACCAACACTCTCTGGCTTGATTATTTTAAATCACAGAAGTTATTTTGATCCCGTTGTAATCCTTAAAAACATCCTTTGTTATCCCGTAGGAAAAGAAGAAGTAGCCTCATGGCCTGTTATAGGCCCTGTATGTAAATCTACAGGTGTGATTTTTGTAAAAAGAGAAAGTAAAGAAAGTAGAAAAGAGACCTTAAATAAGATCAGTACTGTCTTAAAAAACGGGTATTCCATTTTAATAGCTCCCGAAGGAACTACCCATAGTGAAGATACAACTGTCGCTTTTAGACCAGGCTCTTTTGTGAAAGCTGTTGACTTAAATATCCCCGTACATCCTATTGCTTTGGATTATAAAAACAAAGCAGATTATTGGGTAGGCGATGCTACTTTTGTCCCTCACTTTTTTAAATGCTTCGGAAAATGGCGTACAGAAATTAAAATCAGCTACCTCCCTCCTATTTATGGAACAGACGTAGACGAACTAATTGCTGACACCAAAAAAGTAATAGACCATGAATTACTAAGGTTTAGGAAAGAATGGGGGAATTAAACCAATCAAACTTCTAAATGACCGCTATAAATCAAGTCATTTATTACTTTATATTACTAAAAAAAACAGATGAATAGCTATAACTATTCATCTGTTTTTTATTGATGTATCCCGATAATTACATCAATATTATATTCTGTTTTCCCTTAATTATTATTCGTTTCGAACTGCTTTATACCAAATACAATCCAAAATAACCGATGTAAATAGTTTGTTTTACTACATTAAAAACTGAACAACCCACGCTTTTTTTTAGTTGTTTCAAGATACCCGTATCCATAGCCATAACCATGATTTGGATCTACCCCATTTAGAAGCATTTCCAAATTGGTAATTTTCTGGTTTTCAACTAAATCTTTAATAAAGTCAACAGAGCGTTTTTCAGAATAATTGGCTTTGGATATATAGACAAACAAATCCGCATACTTACTTAACAACAGTGTATCTGCAACCAGTCCAACCGGGGCAGTATCAATAATCACATAATCATACCTGGCGTACACTTCGTCAAAAAACAACTGAATACGAGCATGCATCAACAATTCAGATGGGTTTGGGGGAATAGTACCAGACACTAATACGTCTAAATTATTGGTCTGAACATTTTTATTTACAAATTTTCCCCAATGATCATTCTCATCAATCACGAAATTCACCAAACCATTATCGCTATTTAAATTTAAGTAGCTAGCTAATTTAGGGCTTCTCAAATCCATTCCTACCAGAAGAATTTTCTTTCCAGAGATAGCCAACGAAGCTGCTAAATTAATAGCAACAAAGGTTTTTCCTTCTTGGCTAATTGTAGACCCTACCATGATTACCTGTGCATTCTTTATTTTTCTACCAAGACTAAAAGTAACGCTGGTTCTTAAAATTCTAAAGGCTTCAGAGATACTATTATTTCCAGTGTTTATAATCACGCCAACACTATCTTTATCTGCCTTTGGAATCGTCCCTAAAAAAGGCACTTTAATTGCTGTAAAATCTTTTTGATCATGTATTTTAGAATCTAATAGATCCCTGATATAAATAACACTCGCAGGGAGTATCAATCCAAGTAAGAAAGCAGTTAAAAATACTATTTTCCTATTTGGACTTACAGGAGTATTTGATCCATAAGCAGGGTCTATAATTTTTGCATTTGCCACAGTTACTGCAAGAGAAATAGCAGTTTCCTCTCTTTTTTGCAATAGGTATAAATACAAGGCTTCTTTTATCTGTTGTTGACGTTGAATCTCTTTATACACACGTTCCTGCTTTGGAACCGCAGCTATTTTAGAGCTAATCCCTTTTTTATACTTATTTAGTGCTTTAATTTGAACTTTCTTAGCGGCTTTTAAATTTACCAAACTCGCAGTTAAACTATTGCGTAATTCCAGCAACTGATCATTGATATTTACCACAACAGGATTTATCTTACTCGATGTCTTAAGCAATCTATTTCTATCCAGAACCAAGGTATTAAACTGAGTACTTAGTGCGGTAATAGCAGGATCGTTAAACCCTAAATTTGCAGGAATTAAACGTTCGTTTTCTTGATTATTCAACATGTATTTTGACATATAAGCAACCAATTGTAATTGCGTATTCGCTGTAAGTAACTGTTGTTGAGTGTCCGAAACCGTTTCTAAAAACAAGCCCGCTTCTGAAGAGATGTCTGTAAGTTTATTCGCTTGTTTGAATTCCTCAACATCTATGTCTACTTTGGTTAAATCATCTGTAATAATAAGCAAACGGTTATTTATAAAATCGGCTGTATTTGTTGCAATTTCATTTTTATCACTAATCGCATCTTTATTGTATTGTGCTACTAATTGATCTAAAATAATAATTAATTTTTTTTTATGTTCTCCCATCATACGAATAGAAACCACCGATGTTTTTTTATTTATCACACCAATACTTATCGCATTTCTTAAACTAATCACCAATGCAGAAACTGGTTGAAACTCTAAACGAATTACACAAGGAACTATAGGTCCACCATCCCCCGTAGGGATTAGTGTAAAACTTCCAAAACTGGTATGTAACTGCTTTCCAAAAGCACCTTTACATATTAAAACTTTATTCTCGTCAAATAACTCAAAGCTAGTCTCAGAAACAATATGGACATTTAAAGTTCCTATGGACTCTTCTTTCTCTTTGTCAATTCCAGCATATTTGAATTCAAACATACGCTGATCTCCAAACAATTCTGTTTCCAATAAATCTCCCTGTTTAAAATAAGCTATTTGGAGTTGTAAGCTTTTTACAACAGCCATTAATATACTTCGTGATTTTAATATTTCAATCTCGTTATCAACATTACTTTTCACCCCAGCAAACCCACCTAAATCTTCAAAAGCTGACAGTTCGGATATCACTCCTCCTTTCTTATCATCTTTTATTAAAATGGTAGTACTCACTTTATATTGCTTAGGCGTATATCTTAAATAAAAGAACCCCAAAACAACAGCGATTACAATACTTAAAATAAACCAAGCCCACTTCCGCGTGTATTTTGAAATTTCTTCTTTAATATTTAAACGCCCTTCATTATCAAAATTAGAAAGGTAAAATTGTTCTTTACTGTCCATTAAAATATTACTTTATTAAAAGTGCTACAATTGTTATAATAAGTGAGGTTACAGAAATAATAACTCCTGTTGTAGGGCTAGATGCTGCTGTATTTACACGTGCTTTATTGGGAGAAACATACAACACATCATTTTGTTCCAAATAATAATTAGCGCTTGAAAAAAAATCTGTTGTTGTTAAATCCAACCGTTCAAATTGTTTTTTACCATCAACCTCTCTAATAAGTAAGACATTTTTTCGCTGTCCTTGAATGGTCAAATCTCCTGCCATCCCCAAAGCCTCTAAGACACTAACACGTTCGTTTGGAATAGTATAAACCCCTGGAGAATGCACTTCACCTAAAACAGAAATTTTATAATTTACAATACGTATATTCACAATTGGATTTTTCACATACACCTCTAGCTTTTCCTTTATCAACAATACTGCTTGGCTCCTTGTTAAGCTTTTTAAAAAAATAGTCCCTAGCACAGGAAACTGAATACTCCCATCTTCTGCCACTAAATAATTTTGCTGTTTGGACTGCCCTGTTACCGAATTAATCAGCGTATTATATGACACGGAAGGCAAATTAAATGGACGAACAGACGCCATGTCCAATGCGCTTACATTAATCGTCAACAAATCGTTAGGCTTAAATGTAGCAGAGTATGTCTTTAAAATCACAGGAGCCAATTTAGCTCCTTGAAAAAGTATAATGTCTTTTTTTAAAGCACATGAGAACAGCGTACATATTAAAAAAATAAGCAGAATATACCTGCTTTTATAGGGTAGTAATTTCATCTAAATGATTTTAAATAATAGGTTAATTTTATGATATACTTGTAGCTTTTCCAATGGTTACCCAAGAGAATAATTCTTTAAAAATTACAGTATTAATATTTCTGTATAAAAACAGGAAGCAAGAGACAATACGTAAAAACAACAGCCTCTCCCTAAGGGTACTTCGTATACTTCCGAAAGACTATTTTTTATTTCGAGACAGCCCTTTAATGAGTTAAAAACAGCACAATTAGATATGTATGTATGTATGTACCCATCAATGATTTTACTTTATTGTAAAAACCTCCTTTTAGATTTGACATGTATCACTAGAGCAACAGTTATGGTAATTCTTCAATTACCTGTCACCCTTCACAACTAATTTAACCGCTATAACAAACCTAGATTCTGTAATCTATTTTCTTCTTTTAGCTCCTCTTTTCCTTCTTTTTCTTTTACTCCCCACATAGAGCATGCTCCTTCTTTATATAAATGATGTACCTCTATATCTAACTTGCGATGCAACATTATTTTATATTTTAACAGGACCAATAACATGGAAATACTATACGTAGAAAATAGGATTAAAAAAACAGAGGTCGACACATACAAATTCATTAAATAAAACCCTACAATCCCGAAAGCATTTATAGAGATCAGCAATACGCTAGCCGTAAGATGTTTAAAGCCGTAATTTAACAGTAAATGATGAATGTGATTTTTATCTGAGACAAACGGACTTTTTCCTTTTAAAAGCCTAATTGAAAATACACGCACTGTATCCAAAAACGGAACGAACAACACCATTCCTATCATTACAAACAAGTTGGCTGGTTTTATATGTAATTGTACAATTTGGTCAGCGTTCATAGCCAACAAACGTATGGTCATTATTCCCAACACAAAACCTGCAATTAAAGAGCCTGTATCTCCCATAAATATTTTATTTTTATGGGAGAGGTTAAATTTTAAAAAACCTATTAAATAGCCTGCACTTATCAAACCAATAAATGCGAAATAATACAATTCTACACTATAAAAAGCAACGAAAAAACACACGGAAATCAATGTACCTATCCCTCCTGCTAATCCATCTATTCCATCTATCAAATTATAAGCATTAACAATGGCTACTACCAAAAATACAGATCCTACGACTGCAACTACCCACGGGATTTCGTAGATACCCATAAAACCATGTAGACTTGTTATTAACATGCTTTTATTAAACAGTACAAAACCGATAGCGATCAATTGCGCAAAAAACTTAGTACGCGCAGACAAGACAGTTAAATCGTCCTTTAATCCAACAACAAACAATACCGTTATAGCAGACATTATACTATTTGTAATCCCTACAGTATCTACAGGACTTAAAAAAAACAACACGAGCATCATGCAAATAAAAAATGCGACCCCTCCTAAAGTAGGTGTTTTCCGCACGTGCGAACTCCTATGGTTTGTATCTGCCATTAGGTTTCTACAGTTTGATACTGATATTACACTTGGCATCACAATATAACAACATGCAATACTTGCAAAAAACACCAAACAGGCGTACAAATGTGTATTCGCTAAAAGAAAATCTAACATACGTATTTGGATAAAATTGTTTATAAATAAGGGAATCGGGCTATTTATTTTAGGAATCACACACTGCAAACACAAAATAAATGTATGCGGTAGAAAAAAAAACGGGAATTATTAAGGATATAGATAAACTCTATTAATTCAGGAAAAAGCACTAAGTATTATATGTGGTTTCTTTGGGGGGGTTTACTACATATCACAGTGGTTTAGGAAAAAACATTGAAAAATAGACGGATATATCACTGAACTATTGACTGACAATAACAATACATTTTTTTTGCCATTTTTTTTCTGTCAAAATCCATCGCTAATCTTTTCCCTCCAGCTTTTAACAGTTTACAAAGAGAAGGATCTCCCCATAAGCGTTTCAACTGTCGTATCATCTCTTTTTCGTTTTCTGGCTCGAAATACAAGCCCGCATTGTATTTTTCTATCATTTCTCTAGCTTCACCATCCACACCTAACAATATTGGGATTTGCATGGCTGCTGTTTCGAAAATTTTAGAAGGAATTACCGTTTTAAAATTAGTTTCTTTTTTAAGAGGCACCAACATACAGTCTAAAATAGAGAGGTAAGAAACAATCTTATCTTTAGACACCAAGCCAATAAATGTAATATTGGTCAAGCCTAAATCTACGGCTTGATTCTGTATTTTTTTCTTGATCGCACCATCTCCCACAAATAAAAAATGAATAGGAATATCTCTTAATTTTGCAATGGTATCTATCACAAAATCTAGGCTATGAGCCAAACCATGAGTTCCTATATACCCCACAATAAATTTATTTTCTAAATTCAATACAGCTAGTAAATTTTTATCTTTTGACACAGGTTTAAACAAAGACCTATTCGCCCCGTTTTTAACTACTTCTATCTTTTCTTTTAGAATCCCTTTATTTATAATAGTTTCTTTAAAAGCATCTGTAACTACAATAATTATATCGGCACTTTTATACAAATGCAACTCTACTTTCTCTAAAAATTTTACAGTCGTACAATCTGCTTTTACAGCACCAACAGTTACAATAGATTCCGGCCAAATATCTCTCACTTCCATAACCCAAGGCTTTCTTTTAAAAAAGGAAAGTACCCGACCACCAACAGCCGTAAAAAACTGAGGAGATGTTGCTATAATAATATCTGTTTTCACAAATAAACCAGTAAAAACTGCCATTACAGCATAACTCATATAATCTAAAATACGTTTAAAAAAACCTTGATTTGCTGCTATATATGACCATATACGTATGACTTTTATTCCATTAATATTTTCTTTCAGGTATAGTATATTTTTATAACCATCAAATATTTCTCCCCTTGGAAAATTAGGAAAGCAGGTAATTACAGTAACATCTACTCCTTCTTTGACCCACTCACTACAATGTTCAAAAGTACGTGTAGCAGGAGCATTTACCTCTGGAGGAAAATTATCAGTTAAAAACAAGATTCTCATTAAAAAATAAATTGGGTTTGCATTTCTTTTTTAAAAACTACAACTACGGCTGTTGCTTCTTTTATTTTATTAAAACCAATAGCTTGATTGTAGCGCAGTAATTTTACACTGGAAATAGCACTAAAATTGATAGTACAAGCATCTAAGAAAACCGTATTTCCCTCAATATGTACAGTTATATCATGATTAAAATGCATGTAAAAACACCCTTCAATCTCTTGCTCAGACAGTAAAACATCTTTAATTAAAACCTGCTTCTTCTCTACATAAAATTCTCTTTGATGCACGGTATTAAATCGGTATAAATACCCATCATGCCTGGCAAGCAATCGTGTTGCCGTATCTTCTAAAACAACAACCTTTGCTTTTCTACCAACTCTAAAACCAGACCACACATCACTAGAACTACAATCAGCAATACTCACTGTATTATGCGAACTTGTCATGCGCTCACGTTGTCTCAATCCATTTTTCTCATAGGTAGAAATCCCTGTATCAACAATTAGTGGTTTGTTATTTACATTTAATACAAAATTAAACGTGTCTGCATGGGCATGGCCTGGAATATGGTCTGGTTCAATCCCTGCAACATCTGCAAATAATTCGTAACAATCTGTTTGAAATTTCCTGTAACCACATTCTTTTAATGCAAGTGCTTCTTGATAAACACCTAAGCTATTTGCATACTTTATTAGCGCATTTGTAGTTGGTGCAATCCCATTTGTAGTATCATTAAAATGTGGAACAGTTCCGTTTTTAAAAGAGATGGATTTTAAATGCCCCAGCATTTTTTTTGCTTTACCTTTTAGTAAAGGCTCTAACTCTTTATTAAATTGCGCATTATTTTTAACCAAATTATAAACATCAAGAAGCCGAAAGAATATTATTTTGTGATACATGGGTGTCAATTCAAAATGTGCTCCATCTGCTAATATTTGTACTTCCAACGCTTCCTTTACTATTTTTTTTGCCTTTTTATAAAACAAATCATCTTTAAAATAATACGCAGCAAACAATAAAGAAAATCCGTTTTCTAAAAGATGATTCCCTAATAAATGGTATTCTAAATGATCTATTAATATGTTGAATTGTTGGAGTAAAGCAAGGTTTACAACTGCATCATTTACGGTGTATTTAGTCAAAAACTTTATCCAATTAATTCCTTTTAAGGACAAAGGATACGGTTCTAAACCATCTTTTAAGCTAGTGAATGATTTGATATGATGCTTTATCCATACTAAACCTTGTTCCTTTGTACAATCATCTTGCAATAAAAATTCAAAATAATTTAAATTATAACACCATAATTTACCATTCTCATTATAATTCCAGTCAATATCTTTATCAAAAAGAACTTTTTTATTTAAAAAAACAAAGCTATTAGCAACAAAGATTTTTTTGGGAGTGATGCTTTTTTTTAAGTATAAATCATTACTAAAACAAGGCAAATCCTTCCAGTAATTTACGGGTAGAAACCTTCGTTTTACACTCCTTAATAAATAATACAATCTATAATAAAACTGTTTAAATTTTAAAGGCTTTAGGGTATGGTATAATTGAGGAATATTCATACGAATGAGACTGCTACTCTTTTATTAAAACAAGGTACTTATAATTACAAAACGTCACTTGGAAATGTATTTGGTATGATACCAATTACAATCCAAAATGACAGATATAAATAGTTAATCATCAAGAGCTACCCACGTTTTTGATTGCAGGGACTCGATTGCAGCAAAACTAGCTTTGGTCGTATTTATTATTTCATCAAAAGGTATGATGGCTTCACCTCCTTCTTGGATACGCTTTATCAATAAATTAAACTGATTGGCATGGCCTTTATCTTGTCTTGAACTTACAGCACTAAACCCTTTAAATCCATACCCTTTTAATTTTCTCCAGTTGTCCATAATTAACACACGTTCTTGAGAAAAAACCTCCACACGCTCTTTCGCATACGATTTACTCCCATTTGAAAAATAATTAATAACTGCATTCGAACCATTTTCATAGGCTAATAAAATACTAACATTGTCGGTATTTATCGATGGATTTACTCCCATAGCATTCATACAAACTGCCTTCACTTTAGCCCCTACTAAATAAGAACATAAATCGATATAATGACAAGCTTCACCTATAATACGCCCTCCTCCTATTTCCATATCATGTACCCAAACATCTGAAGGTATGGTTCCAGCATTCATAGTAGCCACAATATTCATGGGTTCAGTCCCCAATAACTGTTTCATCTTTTTAGCTAAGGGTGCAAACCTACGATTAAAACCAAGGTTTACCGTTTTATTATGCTCTATATAAGCTGTAATAACCTGATCTAGTTCTTCTTGATTTAACGCCAATGGCTTTTCTACAAATACATGTTTACCCGCATTTAAAGAATCAACTACCATATTGGCGTGTTGGTTATGCCTTGTTGTAACCATCACTAAATCTACCTCATCATCTTTTAAAATTTCTTTATAATCAGTAGTAGAATTACTTATTCCATAACGTTTTGCCATTGTAGTTCCAGACAAACCACCAGCACTCGCAATATACTTTAAACTTGCTGTCGTATTTTTAAGTTTTGGCAATAGCATCGCAGAAGTAAAATTACCAGC
The DNA here is from genome assembly GCA_965224465.1 of Flavobacteriaceae bacterium. Classification (GTDB taxonomy): domain Bacteria; phylum Bacteroidota; class Bacteroidia; order Flavobacteriales; family Flavobacteriaceae. The sequence continues at coordinate 1,375,673 of OZ245049.1, forward strand.
ACCTATAATCCCTACAACTCCTTTATTTCCAGTAAAGCTATTTTCGGTTATTTTTACGACCGAGCACTGTTTTTTACGTGTATCATAAGACAGAATAGAAGCAATGGAACCTTCTTTTTTCATATCTCCGTATACCTTTAGATAATCTTCTAGTTTTACACGTTCGGTAATTAGGGAATCAACTTCTATTTGCCCTGTACCTATCGCATGAAGTACTGCTTCAAAATTACGTTTCACAGTCCAACGCACATAAGCAATTGGATAATCGTTTCCTTTGTCTTCGTATTGCGAATCGTATCTACCAGCACCATAGGAACACGAAACTTGAAAAGAAATTTCTTTTTTATAGAAATCCTCTCTTGAAATATCTAAGCCAATCACCCCAATTAAAACGATGCGTCCACGTTTGCGACACATCGTTGCCGATTGGCTGATAATTTTATTTGATTTATTTGAAGCTGTAATGATAACCCCATCAGCACCAATACCATTGCTAAAAGACTCCACAAATTTAACTTGATTTCCACCCTCACTAGGATTGACTGCTGTAATTCCTTTTGATCTAGCTTTGGCAACTTTGCAAGCATCAAAATCAAAACCAACGACCTTGCAACCATTTGCTTTTAAAAGCGATGCTGTTAATAAACCTATCAAACCTAGACCAACCACCACAATAGTTTCACCTAAAGTAGGTTTCATTAAACGGATTCCTTGCAAAGCAATAGCTCCTATGACTGTAAAACAAGCCTGCTCATCACTTACATTATCAGGAATAGGCGCAACTAAATTTTTTGGCACGGAAACAAACTCTGCATGATTTCCATTAGAAGCAACCCTGTCACCTATTTTAAATTCAGACACTCCTTTCCCTATTCCTACAACACAGCCTACATTACAATACCCTAGAGGCAGCGGTTGATTAAGCTTATTCAAAACAGCATCTATGGTTGGTTTTAACCCGTCCGTTTTTACTTTGTCTAATACCATTTTTACCTTACCTGGTTGTTGAAGCGCTTTGTCTAAATAGTTTGCCTTTCCAAACGCAACCAACATACGCTCTGTACCTAAAGAAACCAAACTCTTACTGGTTTGTATTAATACCTGACCAGATTTTACTTGTGGAGCAGGCACTTCTTCTAAAATTGTATTTCCGTGTTTAAGGTCTTGAATTATTTGTTTCATCTATATAGGGTTTCATTATATCTTTCTATATCAATAAGCTATACCCAAAAATAAGAGGGGTTTTTCGAAAGACTATTTTCTTTTTCGAGGCAGATCCTCGCAAGGTGATTCCAATTTAATTTGTTAAATCAGTATTATTATATTGAATTATTTTTAAGGAGATAAAAGTTAAAACACTGTAGCATAGTCTCTGTTATGGTAAGCTCTTTTTACAAATTAGGATGTAAAAAACAATTCTATTTCTAAACCGTCACTTGGAATTTAATTGGTAGAACAAAAAACAATTCCATTTCTAAAACGTCACTTGGAAATGTATTTGGTCTTAAACCTCCATAAGGGATCAATCAATTTTGAGTATTACTTTACCCGCTTTAGTTTTAAACGGAGTAGGTATTAATTCAATCCTATAATTAATAGCTACATTCTCTAAATCTAATAATGTTGAGAGTTCTTTTTTATTGATTTTTTTACGTGTTGAGAGATAAAAAATAATATCCCCCGAAATCACCTCTTGTTTTACTTGTACAAAATCTACAAGATCAAATGCTTTATGATGCCTTCCAAAGATCAACGCTGTTAATGGGATTTTTAGCCCATTCAAATCTTTAATAAATTCTCCTTCACGCCCTTGACGAATAGAAAAATTCTTAATTAAGCCGTTTTTGTACGTTTCCACCCCTACAATATCACCTGTATCATACCTGATTAAAGGCATGTCCGTATTAAAATAAGAAGTTCCTATCAAGCGATTCTCAACAACCTCTGCATAACCATACGTATAAAACGGCGTGTATTTATTATCTTTATTCGCTTCATAAGCAAGAATACACATTTCACTATGTCCGTACCAAGCTATAAAATCTAAATCCCAAACTGTAGTTAAATATTTTTTGATACTAGGAGTAGGAAACTCAGAACCTAAAAAACAAACTTTTAATTTTGACTTAACAAAAGCTATTTCTTTTTCGGAAAGCGCCATTTCTAATTCCTTTAAAAAATTAAAAATAGCCGATGGATACCCATGTATATATTTTATATTCCTTTTTTCAAGCAGCTTAAGAAGTTCCGTCTTAAAATATTTTGGTGATTTATAGGTATTGATAATAAACTCATTATGTACAGGATTGTAACTGTAATTTTTATTCCCTAAATTTTTCCCTCTCAAAGTTATTTTAAGGTCTGTGTATTTATATCCTTTTAGAGCCCATATCTTATGCATATGTGCCCATTCTCTTGCAAACGCATTTTTATCAATATAGAATGAAAAAGGCGCCCCACTAGTACCTCCAGTATTTATTTTAAATGCACCTTTAAATGTATTCGTATGATTTCTGATCATACTTTTAGTAATTATAGGCAGTTTTTCTATATCAGCTATGCATTTGATTTCTAAATCTATGACACCTGCCTTTTTATACAAATTAATATAAAAAGGAAGAGTTGTTTTTGCATATTGAAAAATTGAATTAAAACGATGTATTATTTCCTGCAATTTTTTTTCTTCTTCCAATCCATTGTCGCTTTTTATGCGCGTTACAAAATTGGTATATGTTTTTCCTAAACGCATAGAAAAAGGTATATAAGCCACAAATTTCCCGATACTATAAGGTATAGATTCTACTATTTTTTTTAGAAAAAGTTTCACTTATTTAAGATTTAGTTGCACCAATTTCATGATTATAAAATGCCTGAACTGTATCCATAAAAACTTGATTTTAACAAGCAACTGTGAATCGTCAAAATAAAAAACAGGAAGCATTTTTTTTTGAAATCTATTAGACTTAAACCATTTTTTGTAAGCTGACGAAGACATATTTTCAAAAGGACTTAGCTCTTTTATTTTAGGAGATTCAAAGAGTTTCTCGGATTTGATAAAGTTTATTACATTGTTTTCCTTATCATAATTAAACCAATGACACCAAAAGATATTAGTATCCCAATTAATTTCAAAAGCCAATTGTAAATTACAAAAATCAGGAAAGTGTAAACTTCCATTCCAAAATTTATATTGAGGAAAAACCCAATTTCCTAGACCGTAAACAATAGGTTTCCCTTTATAGATTTCAGCACCTTGTACTCTATGCGCATGGCAACCAATTACAGCATCAACCCCTAAATCTATCAATTGTTTGGATAAATCTCTATCCAATGGTTGCGGATATTGCTCCAATTCATAATTCCAATGAAATACACACACACACTTATTAGATGGATGTTTTTGCTTTGCAAATAAAACTTGTTCCAACACATTGGCTTTAGAATAGGCATTAACGCCTTGTTTTTTTGATGTAGCAATCACGCAATTTATAGCTTCCCATCCAAAATTCAATAAGGTTATTTTTTGATTATTCTCGGTGATTTCTAGGGTCTCTTTTGCTTTATCCTTATTAATTCCTGCACCAAAACAAGGAATATCGAGCGTTTTTAAATAGCGTTTTGTGTTAACAATGCTAGAGCTATCGGTGCTGTGATTATTCGCCAAACTTAGAGCCACAAAATTGAATTGTTCCACTAAACATTTAAGCATTTCTAAATGATTAAAAACAATGGTTTTTTGTTTCAGCGTATCCGTTTCTTCAATAGCACCTTCTAAATTGGCAACCCAATTTTTATTTTTTAAATGTATAGGTACATTTATTTTTGGAAGGGACTTTATATTTGGACAAGCAATGTCTCCAGAAAATATCATTAAAAACAAAACATATTACACTCTTTTATCATACGTTCCAATAGCATTTTTCTTTACATCCAACAACGCGTTTCTAATCAAGCATTCTTTATACTTCACTTCCACAAGTTTTCTACACATTATTCTAGAATTAACCCATCTCAACCCATGAATTCCATCTTTCCATGCTCCCCTATAAAAAAACTCGTGTAGAAACTGTAATGTATAACGCATCGGTATTTTAAAAAATATATATTTATAAAACATTCTTCTTTCTAAAACATTCCCTAGTAAATTTGGTTTTGTTGCGAGACTTTCTCCTTTAAACTTTCTATTAGCTTCAATACTTGTGTATAGGTTTTGTTTCTCAAGCCAATGATGCATGTCTTTACTGTCTAAATGTTCGATAAAACCAGAAATCACACCTATTTTCCCTTTTGGAAGCACATGTTCATTCACTCCATTATCTGAAAATTTTGCTGTACCTGTTTTCCAAAGCCTTACGATATTCTTTATTTTAGTATTCAATGGTTTCCCCATAAACCATAATCTAAAATTTACAGAATACGCATGATAACTATCCTTAGAATTCATTATTTTTCTAATGGAATCTTTAACCACCTCTGTTAATCTTTCGTCTGGATCCAACTTCAATGTCCACTCCGTTTTAACCGGAAAATTCTCTAAAGCATAATTCCATTGATCTCCAAAATTGGTAAATGGTCTTTGTAATATTTTAACCCCTTTATCCAAAGCAATATCAACCGTTTTATCCGAACTTAAGCTGTCTAAAATAAAGATTTCCTCTGCAATATCTTGAACATTATCAATTGCTTCGGCTAAATAATATTCTTCGTTTAAAGTTAGCATTATTACGGTTAATGACCCTTTTTTCATTTTATTTCTTTATTGTTATTTTTTGATACTCCACCATCATTTGGTCCGCTATTATATCCCAAGAATAGTCCGCTTGCATCCAAGCTCTAGCATTGCGACCCATTCCCTCCAATTCTGAAGAAGGCAACGCAAGTGCTATTTTAAAAACATTGTATAAAGCTTCCACACCAACATCTATACACCAACCAGCTTTTTTAGCATTCAACGCTCCCCAAGGCGTTGCATTGGTAGTGATTACAGGAACTCCATTTGTCATTGCTTCAGCGATTGTTAATCCAAAATTCTCAGAAAAACTTGGCAACACATATAAGTTATAAGATTGGTACAAGGTGTTTTTAGCCTCGCCATAAACGGGAGGTAATATTTCTATATTACTTAAACTTAGCTGCTTAATTAGGTTTTTTAATTCATCTACATAGCCATCTTTCCCTATACCAACAATATCCAAGGACCATTTTGGGAATTCTTTTTCGATTTTTGTCCATGCATTTATAAGGTTTTCTATTCCTTTAATTGGATGAATTCTACCAAAAAACAGTATTTTATGTTCTGTTTTATTCCGATGCTCAATTGTAGGAATATCAATCCCGTTAGGGATCATAAATGTCAACGCATTTTTTTGATATTTTTTTACATCTTCCACTTCATGCTCAGCAGTGGCATGAAATATTTTTGTGTAATTAATGGCTTCTTTTTGACCTAAGAATAATGCAATTTTTTTTTTCCAAACAGCTCTTTTTAATGCCTTTGCTGACAGGGTTCCATGCGGAGCATTAATTAATAAAGCTCTTTTTTTCTTCGCTATTGTACCTGCGTAAATATTAGGAGCCATCCAAAAGCTATGATTATGAATAATATATCCATTATCGACTAATTTATTTAGGTACTTAAACATTTCAGGAGAACGTCCAAAACTCGGATGCGGAAAATTACTTCGAGAAAACGCCTTTGTTTTAAAGGGAAAAATTATTTTGGGCAAAGGCTTTAAAGTCACCAAAGTTACATCACACCCTTTCCTGTGTAACGCTTCGCATAAAGCAGGGACAGAATATGCAGGCCCACTAGCTTCGTCTCCAATATATGGAACAATATGTACTACTTTTAATCTATCCACGGAGCTTTCGGTTTTAAATTAGAGGTCTTATATATAAAATCATGAATTTCCATAAAGTACTTAGCTGATGCAATTCCTGAAATATTAGTCGCCCAATTCCTAATTTCTATTCGATCTGCATCACTCATAACTTTTATTCTTTTTCTTAAAACACGCGTTAAACTATCCGTTTTAGAATACGTAAACACGGCTCCTCTTACATTTCCATTAAGTAATATCGAAGCACCACAAAAGGCACTAGAAACAACAGGCACTCCCATTGCCAAAGATTCTGATATAACCGCACCCCAACCTTCTTTTGAGGTACTTGGAAGCACTAACAAATCCGATTTAAAAATCTCCTTCTGTACAATATCGTTAGATAAAACCCCCAATACTTTGACATTATGTATTGATTTCTTGGCGCATTCCAAGACTTCTTTTTTTAATGGTCCTGCACCAATTATTTTTAAATTAATAGGCGTATTAACTAAATCCTCAATACTATTCAATAGATTTAGTATTCCTTTTTGTTTATTTAATTTCCCCACAAATATTAATGTTGGTATTGTTGTTTTTTCTATTTCTAAAACAGGATCAATACTTTCTATTTGATATGACCAATCAAAAATTATATTTTTATGAAACCCTGCTTTTTCATAAAGTAATTTTCCTTGTTTTCCAATTGCCATAATAAATTGAACATGTTTCTTATAAAAATGATAATCTATTAAACTACGTAAATAGCGTAATTTCCCTTTAAGACCGGTCCAATCATAGGCTTCAGAACAAATCCCTAGTTTCATGTTGTTTTTCACTATATATTTTAACGCATTTTTTCCTAATTCACATCCGTGAAATCCATTGACAATATGAATGCTTGAATTGTACTTTTTTAAAATCGTTTCTATCGCTGAAAAATTGGGATTGACAATTGTAGTTACGCTCCCTAAATTAGGTTTTATCCAGCCCTCTGCAAGTCTGTGAGTTGAAATTTCTTTTTCTACTATTAGCATCACATTCACCTTTGGGATTTTAGCTAAATTCCTTAAAAAAGAAGACCTGTGCGGGCTAATTATCCCCTCCCAAAAAACAAAATGTATTTTATTTAACATTTTTTAGAAATAAACAACTCTTCTGAAACCCCAATGGTCAACCAAAAAAAAGAACAAAGAAATGCTCCAGAAGCATAAACATAACCTTCAGCAAAAAAACTAATAAAGAAAAAACTAAGCACTCCCAGTATAACACTAAGTTCCATTCTGAAATTTCTTTTAATTAAAAAAAGTCCCAATCTAGAATAATTTACGAGCGAAATAATTACAAAAGCGAGGAAGCCAAAAACACCAGTCATAGATAAAACTGACAACCAAGAAGAGCCCGGTTCAAGACCTCCTTCATCATTCATTCCTTCACTTCCAAAAGCAACAGAAGCAAATCCTATCCCTATAATTTTACTTGAATTAAACTCCTTAATTCGCGCAGACCACAGAGGGCCTCTTGAATCTCTTTGATTCTTTTGTGCAATCCCTTCTGTAAAAACACTCCATTGTTTGGCATAAGGTAATTGAAAGACAAAGACTACGAATAACGCAGCAAACACAAGTACTGTTCTCTTCTTATATTTTAAAACAATCGAAATAATGATCACAACTAATAAAGAACCTAAGGCAGCTCTTGAAGAAGCCAACAAGACAGATAATAAAGAAAAAACAAATGCAAAAAAACAGGCGATCCTATAAATACCTTTTAAACTTAAAAACCTATTAAACAAACTAAGTGCCCCTATCCCTGCCAAAGGTCCCAACATCATCGCATGAAAAGTTAGTCCCGTAAAAATGCCTCGTCCCAAATTAGGGAACCCTAACAAGTACCAGATAAAAGAACCAACACCAATTACTTCACAAATTATTACTACTGCTTTAAACGCATTTTTTCTAAAAACATAAAATGGATAACTTTTGATTAAAGGCCCAAAAATCACAAAAACCAACATCCAACCCAACCATCTATTTGTAACGTTAAAAACAATTGGAATATCGTTAAATGCAATACTTACACCTGTTGCTATAATCAATAAAACAGCTTTGTAATTAATACCTTTTATATTACCTTGGATTAAAAGAAGTAGCAAAACAGCAAACAAACAAGCGTAATAAAAAGATTGATTAAAAAAAGGAAACAATGATTTTATTAATGTGAGGTAAACAACAGCAAGCATACTAAAAATAATAGTTGGTAATTGCGTAAACCAATTTCTTTTATGCATTCAGAAAAGTTTTTATAACGCGTGCTGGAATTCCTGCAACACGTGTATATTCCAGTACATTTTTTGTGACAACTGCTCCTGCGGCAACATGCGTCATCCTACCTATCGTTTTCCCTGCCAATATACATGCACATGCACCAATCCATGTTCCGTCACCAATTACAATAGATTGACTCAAGCCTTTACCTGCCAATTTTTTATGAGCTATATTTATTTCATGTGAACCGGTCCCTATATAAACTCGAGGAGCAATATCAACATCTTTCCCAATACGTACATGCGCATTTCCTGAAGTAATAATTATGGTATCATGCCCTATAAAAGTATTGTTTCCAATAATAAGAATTCCATTTCCAATAATTTTAACACTTGAAATAATCCTAACATTTGAACCTATCTGGGCTCCAGCCCATCTTGTCAGGGGTATAAAAGGGACAATTAATGAGATTAAATATAATTTTAATGAAGATAGTTTACCTTCCATTTTAAAAATGTTTCTTAAATTCAAGTAGTAAATGCAACTTCTTAGATTTGAGAGTTTCTAAGGTTTATTTTTCAAAACAGAAAGAGAGTCACCTCTCCTTCATGTTTTGATGGAATAGTTACCTTACGCCCTCAAGTCTCTGAAAAAGAAGTAGTATGGCACATTTAACCAAAGAACAAAGATACACAATTACCTGTATGTTATCACAGGGGTATTCTAAGTCCAAAATAGCCTTGGCTATAGGGAAACATAAAAGCACTATAAGTAGAGAATGCAAACGTAATTGCGATGCTCGTAGCGGCTCCTATGAATACGAATTAGCACATAGAAAGTGGAAGGATAGACATAAGAAAAAGCGAAAGCACATTAGGTTTACTGAGAAGATAAGAAGCGAGGTTGAAAAGCTGTTACGTGATGATTATAGTCCAGAACAAGTGGTTGGAATACTTACTAAGCAAGGAAAAGAAGTTGTTTCAGTAGAACGTATTTATCAGCATATCTGGCAAGATAAGAAGCATAAAGGCACACTCTATACTCATTTAAGAAGACAAGGAAGGAAGTACAGGAAACGAGGGGCATTCAAGGACTCACGTGGTATTATTAAAGATCGAATTAGTATTGAAAAACGACCAGATATAGTGGAGAAAAGAGAACGTTTTGGAGATTTAGAAGTGGATTTAATAATTGGAAAAAATCATCATCAAGCCATTCTTACAATCAATGACAGGGCTTCTGGGATGCTAAAGATGAAAAAAATAGCATCTAAAGAATCTTCTGTTGTAACAGCTGCTATTAATGAGCTTTTAGAAGATTGGATACCGTATATAAACACTATAACAGCTGATAACGGAAAAGAGTTTGCAGGACATAAAAAAGTAGCTGAATTTTTAGGAATCGATTATTATTTTGCACATCCTTACCATTCATGGGAAAGAGGATCTAATGAAAATTTAAATGGGCTTATTCGGCAATATTTCCCTAAAGGAAGTGACTTTTCGATATTAACTAAGCAGATGATAAAACAGGTGGAAGGAAAATTAAATAGAAGGCCTAGGAAAAGGTTTTCATATCAAAACCCTATATTTGTAATGAATCAATTATTGTTTAACCAAAAAGTTGCGTTTATAAGTTGAATTCAGCTTTTTTTATAAGTACATATTGCAAAACAATAATAACACTGTACCCAATACAATAAGATATTGCTAAAGCTAAAGCACCTGTAACATGATTTATCAAAACTAGAAACAATACTATAACACTAAGCTGCCTGAGCAATCTACACAACATAGCCATCCAAGAAAACCCTTTAGAAAGCATAACCTGGTACAATACATTTCCGATAGTCACTGGAATAGTAGAAAAAACAATCACAGAAAGTATGAGTGACAATCCTTCAAAATCAGCTCCATAAAAACTTTCTATAACAGGTGATAAAAGACTAAAAACAACCGCTAAGAAAAGAGTTATAAATCCATTTAATTTTAAGTTTTTACTTAAAATCATACCGAAATTACTTTTAGCATCAACAGTGTTTTGATTAGAAAGCATCGACAGTACTAGACTTGATAATATCCCCGGTAAAAACAAGATCAAATTAGACCATTGGCTTGCGGCATTGTACATCCCCAATTCACCATAACCAAAACGGTATACCATTAAGGTACTGATGCCCCAAGTAGAAAAAGCATAAATCCCTTCAGTCATGGCAATAGGAACACTAAACCTAAGGATTTCTTTTATTTTTTGTTTTAAAAGTTCTTGGCTCTTGTTTATTTTCCGAACGATTAACTCTTTGTCTAAATATATTTTATTGATCAAACAGTTAATCCCCATATTTAGCACTAGCGCGACAATAACACCTTGTACACCGTAGAATTTAGCCCCAATAATAATCATGGGAAAAGAAGCAATTCCAACAATAAAATTAACCTTCGCAATCGCTTTATATGCTTCTAAGCCAGCCAAAGCACCCGTTTGGGTAACATTGATTGCATTAAATATTAAATACAAACTAGATAATTTCAATACAAAACCTAAATGTGGAGCATTTAAAGTATGTACCGCTAGATAATCTGCAAAAAGAATTAATAATGTAGCAAGTACAATAGAAGCAATAAAACTTATTCTTTGTGAAACACGGATGATCCCTCCAATTTGTTCTGGGTTTTTATCTCTACATTCTGCAATAAATTTGTTCACAGACAATCCTAAACCAAAAGTTGCAACAAGACTAAAAACACTTAAGGTATTTCGAATCAAACCAAGTTCCCCATATTCAACTTTCCCCAAATATCTCGCAACAAAAATAGTCGCAATTAAAGACAATCCCTTTGAAATTAAATTTCCTGAAAGAAGCCAAAAAGCACCTTTTGCAAATCTCCTAGAGATCTCGTCAGCAAAAAACCTATCCTTTATGCTGTTTGGAATAGCACCGTGTATTAAACTTTTAATTTTATTATTCATTTAATATTTTATGCTTATCCGTTAACTTCCCCAAGATAATTCCATCTATATGATACCGCTGCAATCATAAGCCTGTCGAATAAGTTATTAAATGTTCTCCTATTGAATTTGTAGCAGTACTCGTTCAAGTAATTTTGAAGAAAATCATCATCTATTCTATGATGGACATCCAGTAATAGCCTTTTGGCGTTACTAATTGCTTTGTGAACCCAAGGTAAAATAGAATTGATATTTTTCTTTGGCACAACATTAGAGACTAGTTCAAAATCCTTAGTCAAGTCATTAAAGCTATTTGATCCATCGGAAATTATTTTGCTACCTCCTTCAACCATTTGATTTACAGTTTGAGCTACCTCTTCTTTCTTTAAAGAACTGATTACTTTCATCTTTAGGAATTTCACTCTCTTATTCACCCTGTGTTTCTTGCTGTTATAGTGTTCTGATTCTAGTTTAGACTCTATACTTACTAATACTATTGATTGTCTTTGACTTCCTCGCCCCCTTTTTAAAGGTGCTGTTTTATCTCTTGTTATTGAAACGGTTTCAAAAAACCCATCATCCAATTCAACCTCATCACTAAGCTGATATTCATCGTCTCTTAACCCCATAACGCATCTTAACTTATGAACCATTGCCCAAATAGGCTCATATCTTTTATGACCTATCTGACGTTGAATCTCTTTAGCCGAAAATGATTTTTTTGTGCTTGTTATTAAATGCATAGCTATAAACCAATACTTAAAAGGTAATTTACTGCTTTGCATAACAGTACCGCTTTTCAACGTTGTTCTGTGAGTACAGTTTTTACATTCCCACTGTTCTCGTTTCTTTTTCCAATAATGAGTAGTTCCTCCACACTTTTTACACTTAACCCCTTCTTTTTCGCGATAGGACTTAAATGCTGCTTTACAACTGGCTTCATCTGGGTAGTGCTCACTAAATTCAATTAATCTCATATCGATTATTTATGTTTTATGAAAATACAACAAAAATATTAGGGAAACTAGCGGACAAGCATATAATATTTTATACCAAAACCATATCCAAAATGACCTATATAAATAGTTTATTTTACGTGCTAGCATTGTTAAAAAACAGAACGATAGCTTGGGTTATCTTTATATTTTTAGACTAGCTAGAATAAAAAATAATTCTATTTCTAAACCGTTATTTTAAATTTAGTTACCATACATTTTTTCTATACTTTAAGGATTCCACAAAAATCAAGAACTACAATTTCTATCCGAATATCTAAATCAAAAAACTCTTTATGAGCCACTAAAAAGACTACAATATCAGCTTTTTGAACAGCTTCTTTACAATTTGTTAGCTCATATACATTATGAGTTTCGATATTGGGTTCTACTATATAGTAGACCTCATTATTCGCATTAGCAAGTACTTTTTGAGTAATGTACTTGGCAGGAGATTCACGCAAGTCATCAATATTTGGTTTAAATGCCAATCCCATTAAGGCGATACTAGGTTTTTTTCCATGTTTTATTTCAAACTGCAAACGCGTTGTTTGTATTTTTTCTGCGCACCAAAACGATTTGTAATTATTTACCTCACGAGCTGTCCCTATAATTTTAGATTCCATAGGATATTCCGAAACTAAAAAATACGGATCTACAGCAATACAATGCCCTCCTACACCACAGCCTGGTTGCAGAATATTTACACGAGGATGTTTATTAGCTAAAACAATCAGTTCCCAAACATTAATACCCGCTTTATCACAAATAATGGAGAGTTCGTTTGCAAAAGCAATCTGTACATCTCTAGATGAGTTCTCGGTGAGCTTACACATTTCTGCTGTCTTGGCATTGGTTGGATGTAATTCCCCTTTTACAAATTGCCTGTAAAAACCAATGGCTTTTTGAGTTGCTTTAGCATCCATTCCTCCTATTACACGATCGTTATACACCAACTCGTGCATAACATTTCCAGGCAATACACGCTCGGGGCAATAGGCAATATGTAGCTTCCCTTTTAACTCCGGGCGTTTGCGATAAATAAGCTGTGCCATTTTATCGGTAGTACCTATAGGTGAAGTAGACTCGATTATAAATAGATCATCTTCTTTTAAAAGATCCATAATATTCAAGGTGGCAGCTTCTACAAACGAAGTGTCGGGTTCGTGGTTTCCCTTAAATGGTGTGGGAACAACAATTAAATACGTATCTGCTTGCACAGCTATTGTACTTGCTTTTAAGTATCCCGAAGCAACAACTTCGGAAACCACCTTCTCTAGGTTAGGCTCTACAATGTGTATGTTCCCCGCATTTATAGTAGCTACCACTTTAGAATTAATATCTACACCGTGTACTGCAATATTGTTTTGAGCAATCAATGCAGAGGTAGGCAATCCAATATAGCCTAAACCTATAGTTGTTACTTTTGGCATTTTTTAATGATGAGTTAATGAGTATTGAAAATTATAAGGATCAAACCATGGAGAACACTTGTGCTTCAATAAATTTTACAATACGCTGGCATGCTTTACCATCTCCATAAGGATTATGCAAAGCAGACATCCTTTTGTATCTTTTACTATCATGTAATAAACGCTGTGTCTCTTCTACAATTTTATTGGTATTGGCTCCGACTAAAATAACGGTTCCAGCGGCAACTGCTTCAGGTCTTTCAGTAGTATCACGCATTACCAATACAGGTTTCCCTAAACTAGGAGCTTCTTCTTGTACACCACCACTATCTGTAATAATCAAATAGGCTTTGTTCATCAACCAAACAAAAGAAGGATATGACAAAGGAGCCATTAAATGTATATTTTCAATATCACTTAATATTTTAGTAACTGGCGCTAATACATTCGGGTTTAAATGCACAGGATAGACAATTTCTACCCCAGAATTTGTCAATGCAATTTTTTTAAGAGCCGCACATATATTGATAAAACCCTCCCCATGATTTTCGCGTCTGTGCCCTGTAACAAGTAGTATTTTTTTTGAAAAATCGAGTGTATCTTTTAACTTCCTAATTTCTTCATTTTCTAATTTATCAACTCTTTTAGAGCTATACAATAAAGCGTCAATTACAGTATTCCCCGTAACAAGAATCTGTTTGCTATTTATATTTTCAACTAATAAATTAGCCTGAGAATTTAAGGTAGGTGCAAAATGATAATCAGCAATACGTCCAGTTACTTGCCTATTCATTTCCTCAGGAAAAGGAGACTTCTTATTATGAGTTCGCAAACCTGCTTCAACATGACAAATTTTAGCTCCTGCATAAAAACCAGCAATGCTTGATGCCATAGTTGTAGTCGTATCCCCGTGAACATAAACATAATCCGGCTTGTACGCTTCCAAAATAGGTTTTAACCCGTTTAATATATCTCCTGTTAAGCCATATAAATTTTGGTTGGGTTTCATCAAATCTAAATCATAATCTGGAATAATTTCGAAAAAATCAAGTACCTGATCTAGCATTTCTCTATGTTGAGCCGTTACACAGACACGGGTAACAAAATTATTGTTTTTCTGAAACTCTTTCACCAGAGGAGCCATTTTAATAGCTTCGGGTCTGGTGCCAAAAATAATTAGATTTTTTATCATTGTATATAATTTAATGGATGATGGATACCTATTACAATCCAAAATGAACGATATAAATAATTAGTTTCTAAACCGTCACTTGGAAATTTAATTGGTATAATATCTAAAAACAGTTCCTCTTTTTGACTAAGAATAATAGTAGTTTATAAAATAGATATCCTTTTGTTTTTTATACTGATGCCACATAATTATCACTTATAAAACACCTGTTTTTATACACAGCTACGCCACGGTCAGTCCCATTTATTGTTTTTTAAAACAGACCTCATATTGGTAAAAACAGTGTTTATTAAACCTCCGCTCACAAAAAAACTGAACTCATTTTAATCCACGTTTGTACAGACAATAAATACGAGTACTTGAAAAATTCAAACACTTGTACTATTGAACATAAACCAACATTCATATTAAAATATAAACTCCTATAAAATAGTTCTTACTAATTGAGGGGATTTGGGATTCCACCATTAAAAGACTCTTTAGACTTTAAAAAAAACCTTACACGAATGTATGTTATAATGTTTAAATAAAGTAAAACAATAAGCGATAAGCAGCAACCACGCACTACCTACACGCAATAACAGCAATAAAAACTCACCTATGTTATTTAGATTAAAGCAAAAATTAACAGTTTTAAATAATAATCAACTTTCAAATAACATATCGTTAAATAACACCAATTACAATCCAAAATGACAGGTATAAATAGTTTATTTTACGTGCTAGCGTTGTTGAAAAATAGAACGACAGCTAAGGCTCAATGTCATTAAGTTAAGGCTATCCATACATTTTACGCCTAGCTATACTACCAATTAAAATCCAAAATGACAGATATAAATAGTTTATTTTACGTGCTAGAACAAAAAATAATTCCATTTCTAAACCGTCACTTGGAATTTAATTGGTAGAACACTTATGTATTAAAAGCACACTTCAAAAAAAAATCTCCTTTTCTTCCCGTCAATAACCCCGCGGCGAACCCACGAGGCAAGAAAAAGAAAAAAACCTTCATCATTTCGATGCAAGCATCGGAGAATTAACCTCACTGGTGGGAATAAAAACAGTATTTTTGAAATTCAAATTCTTATATTATGATTATCGCTGTAGATTTTGACGGAACCATTGTTGAAAATTCTTATCCCAAAATAGGAAAAGAACGTCTCTTTGCGTTTGATGTATTAAAGCGTTTACAAAACGAAGGGCATCAAATTTTACTATGGACTGTAAGAAGCGGATTTTTATTAGATCAAGCCATTTATTATTGTAAAACCAATGGTGTAGAGTTTTATGCCATCAATAAAAATTACCCAGAAGAGGAACAAGAAAAAAATCCAAGAAAATTAAATGCCGATCTCTTTATTGACGATAAAAATATAGGAGGTATCAAAGCTTGGGGAGAAATATATCAAGAAATAACAGGAAAAACAGCACACGACTCCAATAAAAAATCATGGAAATGGTGGCGTTAAAAAAACAAGAATCTTTTTTAAGCCCCCTTTTAAATACTCCCTTATCAATACTCCCTTACCTTATCATTTATACAATACACTAAGGATTGCTTATTTATTGACAATCAAATTGCATATCGTTTTAAAATTTTACAAGTCTAAGCAGCAACAAGCCCCCACACATAAAACACCCCCTAAAAAGGGAAGATTAAGACCAATTACAATCAGAAATAACCGATATAAATAGTTTGTTTTACGTTCTAGTGTTATTAAAAAACAGAACGATAGCAAAGGCTATCCATCCATTTTTCGCCTAGCTATAATTCCAATTAAAACCCAAAATGACCTATATAAATAGTTTATTTTTAAACCTTCACTTGGAAATATAGTTGGTGTAATAACTCGAATCCCTCTTCCTTTACTACCTAAAAATCACCCTCCTAAATCACCTATTCCAATTCCTTTTTTTTGATCGCATCTCTTCATATATAAAAAAAGTGTAACTTTATTCAATCAAGATAAAAGATCAATGGGAAACACAATAGCTACAAGAATTGCCGATTTTTTAAAGTCACATCCCCCCTTTGATGGTTGTACAACTTCACAACGCATCAGTATTGCAGAAGTAACGCAAGTGAAATACTACGAAAAAGAAGAAGTCTTGTTTAAAACAAATGAAACACCTCATCATCATTTTTACATCATTAAAGAAGGAGCTGTAGGGCTTTATAACATTTTAGATAAAGAAAAAACACTCATAGACACTTGTGACGAAGGTGACATCTTTGGTCTCAGAGCATTCATTCAAAACGATCGCTATAAGATGGATGCAATTTGTACAGAAGAAAGTATTATCTATACCATATCAATAAAGATTCTAAACAAAATACGAAAAGAGAATACGCAAGTACAGCATTTTCTTACCGAAAGTTTTAATACAAATATCAAAACACCAATAAGGGTATCAGGCAATAATAAGGTGCTATTTACTGAAGTATCCGATCTAAATTCTAACGCAACACATTTTACAGAAACCCAAAGCATTACTCTTAAGAAAAAAGCAATCACTTGCAGTCCTAGCCATACTATTAGAGAAGCAGCGATGATAATGGCAAGTCAAAAAGTAGGTTCTATTATAATTACAGAAAACCAATACCCGCTCGGAATTATAACTGATAAAGACCTCCGGATAAAAGTAGCTACTGGTGCATTTGACATTCTAAGCCCAGTAATAGAAATTATGTCACAACCTGTAAAAACGTTCCCTTTAGACATTAGCATTACAGAAGCACAAATAGCGATGCTCAATCATAAGATTTCACATTTATGCATTACACAAGACGGCACTAAAAAGAGTCCCGTAATGGGGGTATTATCCGAACATGACATTGTAGTTTTACACGGAAACAATCCTGCTGTATTTTTTAAAGAGATCAAACGAGCAAAGACTATTGAAGCATTGATACATGTGCGAATAAAAACAGAAAAACTATTAAAAAACTACTTAGAAAAACAAGTCCCCATATTTTTTATTACCCGTATTATTTCTACATTGAATGAAAGTATTACACAGAAAATTATTTTGTTTTCCGAAGCAGAAATGAGCTATAAGCCACCTATTGCGTACAGTTGGATGTCTTTAGGAAGTCAAGGAAGGAGAGAACAATTACTTTTAACAGATCAAGACAATGCGCTCCTATTTGACAATGTCTCCTCAGAACAATTAGAAGAAGTACGTAGCTATTTTCTAAAACTCGCAAAAAAAATAACAGAAAAACTACACCGTATTGGCTATGAATACTGCCCCGCAAATATGATGGCAAGCAACCCTGCATGGTGCTTATCCTTAAATGAATGGAAATCAAAATTTAATACATGGATTCACAAACCAGGAAGCAAAGAAATTTTAAAATGCACCATCTTTTTTGACATCCACCATGTATTTGGAGAAATTGATCTTTACAAAAAATTAAAAACCAGTATTTATGCTGCTATAAAAACGTACGAAATATTTTTAGTTTTCCTTGCTCAAAACGCACTTAAGAGCCCTCCACCTCTTAGCTTTTTTAGACAGTTTTTAGTAGAAGCGAATGGAGATCACAAAGATCATTTTGATATAAAAAGCAGGGCTATAATGCCTTTGGTAGATGCGGGTAGACTTTTAAGTTTAGACTTACAAATTCCTACGGTTGTAAATACCATGCAACGTTTTGAACAATTAATACAATTAGAGCCACAAAACAAAGACCTCTATAACGATTGTAATAATGCATTTAAAATTATAATGCATTTTAGAACAGTTCAAGGACTCAAACACCAAGACTCAGGAAGATTTATTGATTTAAATGAATTGTCTAAAAAAGACCGACTAAAACTCAAAGGCTGTTTTAAATCTATTAAAAACATACAAGATTTAATCTCCACTCGTTTTCAACTTTCACAACTCTCTTACTAATGCTTTCTTGGTTTAAAAAAAACACCCATCCCGAATTTTGGAATACATACCTTCAAAAATTCAAAAACCAACCGAAATTGACATTTAAAAACTGTCGATTTGTGGTTTTTGACACAGAAACTACAGGCATTAACCCAAATTATGATAGAATTCTTTCTATAGGTGCTATCGGGCTACAAAACCATTGTGTTTTTGTTTCAGACACCTTTGATCAATACCTAAAACAAACTCTTTTTAATAAAGATACCGTTGCTATACACGGCATCTTAAAAGAAGGAAAAATGGATGCCATTTCAGAAAAAGAAGCATTGACCTCCTTTGTCAAATACTTGGGAGACGCCGTTATTATTGCGCATCATGCTGCCTTTGACATCGCCATGATTAATCAAGGCTTGAAAAGAATGGGTTTAGGAAAATTAAAAAATAAATTTTTAGATACCGGAATTCTATATAAAAAATTAAAAAACAGCAAGCAACAACATGTAGGATTAGACGCATTGTGCTTGGAATTTAATATTTCTACTCATGATAGACATACCGCTGCTGGTGATGCTTATATAACTGCTTTACTTTTTCTGAAAATTGTAAAACGTTTAAAAAAGGAACGGAATTTCAGTTTTGAAGATTTGTTTCGGAATAGTGAGCGAACAGGACTTCTGTAAGTGATACGCAATGCGATTCAAAACAACCCCGATCCCGCACGAATAACCGACATCGCTACCGCGATATTTGTATCTCGTGGCGTCAACGTTAAGCCACGCAGCAATTAAAACTACTAAAACCACAGCAGTAATGTTATGGTTTTTTACATGCTGGCTACACATACATTTCCCTCCTCCTCCTTGTTAAAACCTACGGATTCAAAGACGGCACAAATACAGGCAACGAATACCTGCGACAAAAACGGAAACATGATCTCCGATGCCAATAAAGGGATTAGCGCCATAACCTACAATTATTTAAACCTACCCACCAAAGTAAGTTTTGGAACTAACCGTTTTATTGATTATATTTACGATGCCTCAGGTATAAAACAACAAAAAGCAGTAACTGAGGGAAGTTCTTTAACAACCACGCAATACGCAGGTAATTATATGTATGAAAACAATAACCTTCAATTCTTTAATCATGCAGAGGGCTATGTAGAACCAGTCATTGCGAACGGTAGCGCGGCAATCTCATCCTTTAGCTATGTGTACCAATACAAAGACCATTTAGGGAATATTCGACTGTCATACACTGATGCAGATGGGAATGGGACAATTAAACAGGATGAAATTATTGAAGAAAATAATTATTGTCCTTTTGGACTTAAACATAAAGGGTGTAATAACGGAGTAAGTTCTTTGGGTAACTCGGTAGCGCAACGCTATAAGTTTGGAGGAAAGGAATATGATGAGAGCTTTGGCGGTACATTAAATACCTATGATTTTGGAGCAAGGAATTATGACCCTGCAATTGGTAGGTGGATGAATATTGATCCATTGGCAGACCAAATGCGTAGACACTCTCCGTATAATTATGCCTTTGACAATCCTATTTATTGGTCACAGATTTGGGTAAAAACCCTGCAATTTCATTGCAATACTTTAGTAATCAGAAAAAGTTTATAACTTAGATGAATGGGAGTACAATTACGTAAAGGATCTCATACTGTTAGTCATATTACATGTCACATAGTTTGGGTTACAAAATATCGTTATAAGGTTTTAGTTGGTGATGTTCAAAAACGTTGCAGAGAAATACTGATTCAAATTTGTGAAGCAGAAAATATAGAAATGCTGAATTCAAGTCACAAACGCAACTTTTAGTTAAATAATAATTGTTCCATTACAAATATAGGGTTTTGATATTTATGTCTCTTCCTAGGTCTGTTATTTAATTTTGTTTCTACCTCTTTGATTCTTTGATCTGTTAGGTTTGTAAAGTCACTTCCTTTGGCAAAATATTGTCTAATCAAACCATTTAAATTTTCGTTAGATCCTCTTTCCCAAGAGTGATATGGATGCGCAAAAAAGTAATCAATACATAAATTTTCTGCAACCTGCTCATGGCCTGCAAATTCTTTTCCATTATCAGCTGTTATAGTATGTAGATAAGGCTTCCAGTCTTCTAATATTTCATTGATAGCTTTAGTGACAACAACTGCTTCTTTAGAGCTTACTTTTTTCATTTTAAGCATTCCAGAAGCTCTATCATTTACGGTAAGTATGGCTTGATTATGGTTTTTACCTATGATTAAATCGACCTCTAAATCTCCAAATCGATTTCTTTGTTCAACAACTTCAGGGCGTTGTTCTATACTAATACGATTCTTTATAACCCCTCTAGAATCCTTTGATGAGCCACGTTTTCTATATCTCCTTCCCTGTCTGCGAAGGTGTGTATGTAAATCACCATCATTCCTCTTGTCTTCCCTAATATGCTGATATATACGCTCAATAGACACCGTTTCTTTACCTTGTTTTTTTAGGACACCAACTACTTGCTCAGGACTATAATCGTCTCGCAATAACAACTCTATTGCTTGTTGAATATCTTCTGTAAAGCGTTTTCTTTTAGGCTTTTCTTTATGACGTTTAGCATACTTTTTTTGGGCTAATTCATGCTTGTAAACTCCATTTCTTTTGTCTGAATTACGCTTAATCTCTTTGCTAATAACAGACTTGTCTTTTCCTATAGCAGCTGCTATCTCAACCTGTTTATAACCTTGTTTTAACATGCAACAAATTGTGTATCTTTGCGCTTGGGTGATGTGTTTCATACAACTTCTTTTTTCGAGATTTGAGACCGTAAGATACATATCCATCAAGACAAGAAAGGTAGGTTTTCCTACTTTTCTGTTTTGAAAATATAACCATCATAGAATCAAATCGAAAAGTTGCGTTTATTAGTTGAATTTAAGTAACTAAATGAAAAATATAATTACAATTACATTTCTTATTACAACAACTTTTAGTTGTACGACTAAAAATGAAAACATATTGAAGGAGTTAAATAAATTGAATTATGAAAATGACTCATTAAGAAAAATTCTTGTTGAAGTAAATAAAAAATATATTTTTGATAGTATATCTTAAGAGATATTCCATCATCTAATAATTCATATAAATTAAATTCTGAAGTTAATGGAGAGATTTTTTTTATTGGTTATAATAATAATTCAAGATCAAATGTTATAATGGTAGATAGTTTTTCTTATAATCCTAAAAAATTACATAGCCCTGATACACTTGAACTAAAAAATGGAGGATATATATATATAAGAAGTTATTAATAAAAGAGAGCATATCTTTACAAGGAATAATAGAAGTTAAAAATAAATATGGAAAGAGTTATGAAGGTGTTTATAATTCTCTCATTAAAGTTAAAAATTAACTCCGATGTTAACAAAGCCCCCCCGATCCCGCACGAATAACCGACATCGCTACAGCGAGATTGTATCTCGTAGCATCAACGTTAAGCCATGATTTATTCAAATCCCTGAAAAAACAGTACCTTTAAAAATGAGTCGTAATTATAAATTTCACAATCCAGAAGGTTTCTATTTTGTAAGTTTTGCTGTAGTGAATTGATTAGATGTATTTACAAGGAATAGTTACAAGGATATTATTGTTGACAGCTTAGCGTATTATCAAGAAAGGGATGGAAAATATTACATGGTGTATTATGACAAACCATGTGCACTTAATATTTAGAAGCGTCAAAGATTACAAACCTGAATTATTATTAGGGGATTTTAAAATATTTACAAGTAAAGCAATCGTTAAGGCTATTACAGAGAACCCTAAGGAAAGTAGAAAATAATTTCTGATAGAGCAGCTTAAAAAGGCAGCTCAAAAGGCATCAAATGTAAAATATCACCAATTTTGGAGGCATGATAACAAGCCAATAGAGTTATGGAGTACTAAGGTGATCGCAGAAAAGATAAATTATATTCACGAAAACCCAGTAGATGCTGGATTAGTTTTTAAAACAGAGGAGTATGTGTATTAGTGCAATTGACTATGCAGGAGAAATAGGGTTGGTGGGAAATATAATAATTTTCAGAGATTTAAGTTAGTTTTATCACACGATAGCTATGGAAGTTGCGTATTGTTGTAATGGGTGAAAAAAGTTATTATTAAGTGTTGTTAAGCTGCTACGGTCACACGATACAATCGTGAGAGAGCGGGGTAAAATAATTATATTGAAAAAACAGTTACCTTTGTAACTATATAACAGTATTATGGATGTTCAATTAGAAAAATATAAGTTGATGGAATGGCTGATGAATCTTAAAGATGAATCTGTTATCTCTAAACTAAAGACTATTAAAAGTAGTTTTCCCGTATCTTCTGACTGGGCAGATGATATTTCCGATACGGAAAAATCATTGATTAACGCTGGACTAAAAGATGTTGAACAAGGGAACACATTTACCCATGAGCAAGTAATGAAAGAAATTAACGAAGTTTACGGTATTTAGTGAATGGAAATAGTTTGGGCGAAACTAGCAAAGGTTACTTATATAGAAGTTCTTGAGAATCTCAAAAAGAGATGGACGAAAAAAGAATTGAAGAATTTTAAAGACCAAGCCAACCAGTTGTTGGAGAAAGTTAAGAATGAACAAGTTACTTATCTATATGCAAATGAAAAGTTAGGCGTTCGAAAGGGAGTAGTACATAAAAACGTTTCCCTATTTTATAAAGAATAATAAAACTTACTTGATTGCATTTTTCAACAACAGGATGAATCCTGAGACATTAAAAGAGTTATTGAATAAGTAAAATTGAAGACACAAAAAACAGCGGTGTAGATACATCGCTGTTTTTTGTTTTAAAACATTAGGTCGCCTCATTACAAATATTTAGCTTTGAAAGAGTAAGAAATATTCTTTGGAATAGGTGGTCTTTAGAGTAAGCTACTGCTAATAAAAGTGTAAAAGCCCCGATCCCGCACGAATAACCGCCATCGCTACCACGATTTTATAGTGTGGCGTCAACGTTAAGCCATGATTTATTCAAATCCCTGAAAAAACAGTACCTTTAAAAATGAATCGTAATTATAAATTTCACAATCCAGAAGGTTTCTATTTTGTAAGCTTTGCTGTTGTGAACTAGTTGGATGTATTTACAAGGAATAGCTACAAGGATATTATTGTTGACAGCTTAGCGTATTGTCAAGAAAAGAAAGGGATGGAAATTATTGCATGGTGTATTATGACAAATCATATGCACTTAATATTTAGAAGCGTCAAAGATTACTGAAAGGTTTTAAAATAAAAAACGTAATAAACGAATGAGAAAATTTAGTAAAAACGCCATTATCATAGTGGGTAATGGATTTGATTTAGCACATGGAATGCCAACTAGTTATAACGATTTCGCAAAGCATTATTTAGAAACGATAATATCACAGTTTATAACCTTTTTTGATAGAGATAATACTGTTATTGGTAAAGTTTTATGGAAAGACAATAGTGTATTCAATGCGGCAACAAATAACTTTTTGAAAATTAAAATCTCGGAATTTGATAAAAATGAATCAAAACAAATTGAATCAAGTAATAATAATTACGGTAAGTTTAAAAACAATTTGCTTGAACTGCTATTAAATGACCCAAATCAAATCGATTTAGATAAGAGTATTAGATCCTTTCTTTCTGAAAATATAAATTTTGTTGGAAAAATGCTCTCCAATACTTTTTTAGGTAAACTCTTCGCTAACGAATATGATAATTGGTTTGACATAGAACGTGCGTATTTTGAAGAATTAAAAACATTTTCTGATGTCAAAAGCGTTGCAGGTGTAAAACAGTTAAACGGTTATTTTAATGAAATCAAAAATAAATTAAAGATATATCTAAATCAAATTGATATAAAATTTAATGGAGAAGTAGCTAGTTTTATTAAGAATTCCTTTACAAATAAAAACAACATTCAAATTGTTGATTTTAATTATACTTATACAATAGATCGATATATAAATAGATTTAATCGTGTCAATAATATATCTATTAATCAAATACATGGTGATTTAAATTCTGAAATTATATTTGGCTATGGAGACGATACTAGTGTAGAATATCAAAATATAAAAAACTTAGATAACGACGAGTATCTTGAAAATTTTAAGACATATGCTTATTTAATGAATAGAGAGTATACAGACTTACTAAATATTATTGAAGACTACAATGACTATGAAGTGTATGTATTCAGACATTCTCTAGGGAGAACGGATAAAACTTTATTAAAAGAAATTTTTGACAATAAAAAATGTTTAAATATTCATTTTTTCAAAAGATCCGACCTAGATGAGAAACAAAAAAAAACAGCCTTCAGTGCTTTAACTAAAAATCTGTCCAGAATCCTTGATGATGAAAGTAGTCTACGGAAGAAAACTCTTAGTTATCCAGAAAGTCTTAGCTTTCCTAAAAATGAAATAGAAGATATGAAAAAATATAACATTGAACTATATGGAGAGAACTTTGGAATAAAAACATCTCAAATAAATTAACGGTTAACCATCAAAGAATTATAGCCGCAAATAACAGTCTCATTCAGTTAACTTTTCTCCTCGCTCACGAACGAATCCTTTGTTGCCCCCCACTCTTCGATAATTCAACAATTAAAACAGCAAAATCCGACCGCTCGGGTATACCCCCGCTAGCGCACAATTTTATCGTGTGTCGATAACAAATAAGCCAGATAGCCAAAAAGTATAATATTTGAATATGTTTTGTAGAGCAATTAAAATTACTAAACCCCACACGAATAACCGCAACACTACTGGTACAAAAATTCCGTATAGCATCTACGTTAAGTCAGACAGCCAAGCTAACAATAATTTAATTGAAAGTTTTTTGATATGCGCACCTATGCCACTAATCCTCTATAATTATTACTATGCAATGCCTCTGTAGGTTGAATAAAAAAAAGCATCATCACAATAACTATTCTATTATACTTGCAATCATAGATTTATCTATAGTTCCACAACATCCTTTCTCTTCCGTAAAAATTAGCGTATTCTTAACAGTCATCCTAATTAATTAAAGTATTTTTGACACCAAAAAAAGAGGTAACATGAAAAAGGGCTTAAAGATTTTTGCGATATTTTTTTTATTCATCGTACTAGCTGCAATCGCTGCACCTATATTATTTAAAGACAAATTTACTGAAATCGCTAAAAAACAGTTAAATGACACACTAAATGCAAGGGTGGATTTTTCGAATGTAAATATCAGCTTCTTTAAAAACTTCCCAAAAGCAAGTATTATTTTAGAAGACATCAGTGTTATAAACCTTGCTCCTTTTAAAGGAGACACATTGTTTTATGCTAAAGAAGTCGCTTTAAAAATACCTCTAAGCGGATTGTTTAAAGCAGCAGATGAAAAAATAGAAATTAATTCGTTTGACATCTCAGAGGCATTGATAAACATCATTACCAATAAAGATGGTGTAGTCAATTACGACATCACAAAAGAGAGTGACCCTACAACGACCACTACTGACACTACAGAAAGTTCTAATTTTCAATTTGTCATAGATAGCTATGGTCTCAATAATACACGCATTAATTATATTGATAAAAGCAGTAACTTAATCGTACATATCCAACAATTAAACCACAAAGGATCAGGGAACTTATCAGACAAATTGATTACACTTGTCACCCAAACAAAGGCCTTAGTATCTATAAGTATGGAGGGTATCCCCTATCTAAACAAGCAACAATTAGGCTTGGATGCTACCTTTGATATAGACCAAACAGCACAAAAATACACGTTTTTAGAAAACACATTCTCCATCAATCAATTGCAATTAAAATTTGATGGTTTTGTACAACAACATAAAAACGGAAGCGAATTTGATTTAAAATTCAATACACTGAGTTCTAGTTTTAAAAACTTCATTGCTCTTTTACCTGCTCCATACACCAAAAACATCGCAGCTATAAAAACGGAAGGTAGTTTTACAATTAATGGTTTTGCAAAAGGAATGTTAACAGATAAAACAATCCCTAAATTTGACATTCAAATACTATCAAAAAACGCTTCATTTAAATACCCTGACTTAGCAAAAAAAGTAAAGAACATACAATTGGATGCGCGTATTGCAAACACCACAGGCTTTGAAAAAGACACCTATTTAGACATTCAAAAACTATCTTTACAAATAGATCAAGATGTGTTTCATGGAAAAGCGGCAATTAGAAATCTTACTACAAATCCACTTGTAAGCGCCTCTTTAGACGGCACCTTAAATTTAGCAAACATCACAAAGGCTTACCCTATACAACTAGAAAACGAGTTAAAAGGGATTGTAACCGCTAATTTAACCACACATTTTAGTCAAAGTGCAATCGAAAACAACAGGTATGAACAGGTAAAGAACAATGGTAATTTCAGTATTTCTGATTTTGAATTTTCTTCCAAAGACATTGCAAACCCAATCGCTATTTCTAAGGCAGACATCACTTTTAATCCAAGAACTATCACCTTAGAAAAATTCAATGCTACTAGTGGTAAAAGTGACATCCAAGCTACTGGAACTATTAAAAATCTATTTGGTTTTTTATTCAGTGACAAAAAACTAAAAGGAAATTTCAACGTCAATTCTACCTTGTTTAAGGTCAGTGATTTTATGACGGACACTACCAGTGAAACTGAAAACGCACAAAAAGAATCTCCCCAAGGAGAAGCGCTAAAGATCCCCGATTTTTTAGATGTTAAAATTCATGCAAATGCAAAAACAGTCTTGTACGACAATCTTGTTTTAAAAGATGTAAAAGGAGATTTAGTCATCAAAAACGAAACCGTTAGTTTACAAAACTTAAACACCAAAACATTTGACGGTACTATGATCGTCAACGGAACTGTATCAACAAAAACTACGCCATCTACTTTTAATTTAGACTTGGGAATTGATAAATTTGACATAGGGAAATCTTTCAAAGCAATGGATATGTTAAGTAGTATTGCTCCAATTGCTGACTTGATGCACGGGAAATTCAATACCCATCTAAAATTAAAAGGAACGTTAGACAATGAATTTTCTCCAAATTTAACAACGCTTAATGGAAATGCGTTGGCAGAAGTTTTAACTACAAAAATCACTCCTAAAGAAGGTGCTGCATTCAAGCTCTTAAACGACAAACTTCCTTTTATAAACTTAGACAAGTTAAACTTAGATCACTTAAAAACCATCTTGACTTTTAAAGATGGTGCCGTAAAAGTTACACCTTTCACTGTTTCCTTTCAAGACATAAAAATCAATATTTCTGGAGGTCATGGTTTTGACAATACTTTAGGGTACACAGCTACTTTTGATGTACCTGCCAAGTATTTCGGAAGTGAAGCAAGCGGTCTATTATCAAAATTAAAAGAAGAAGACATTAAAAACATCACCGTTCCTGTAATTGCAAGCATAGGTGGATCGTTTACAAAACCTATCGTAAAAATCGATTTAAAACAGTCTGTTGCCAACCTCACCAAACAATTAATTCAAGTACAGAAAAACAAGCTACTGAACAAAGGCACTAGTGCTTTAACTGAATTGTTAGACAATGTCTTAAAAGGAAACAAAACAAAGGAAACAGATACTACCAAAAACACAACTAAAACTACAAAAGACGCTGTAAAAGATGTAGCAAAAAACATTTTAGGTGGACTGTTTGGAGGAAAAAAGAAGAAAGAATAACTTTAATTTGAAGAGAAACATAGGATTATTTGACAAAGGAATAGGACAGACTTAAATCTAAGTAACTAGAACCTTTTGTCTACGTCCCCTACTCCTGCGCACCTATTTTACGCAGGATTTCTACCTTAGCTAGAATAATACCAATTACAATCCAAAATAACAGATATAAATAGTTTATTTCATGTACTAGCGTTGTTGAAAAACAGAACGATAGCAAAGGCTATCCTTTCATTTTCCGCCTAGCTAGAACAAAAAATAATTCTATTTCTAAACCGTTACTTGGAAATGGCTGAATTCAAGTCACAAACGCAACTTTTAGTTAAATAATAATTGTTCCATTACAAATATAGGGTTTTGATATTTATGTCTCTTCCTAGGTCTGTTATTTAATTTTGTTTCTACCTCTTTGATTCTTTGATCTGTTAGGTTTGTAAAGTCACTTCCTTTGGCAAAATATTGTCTAATCAAACCATTTAAATTTTCGTTAGATCCTCTTTCCCAAGAGTGATATGGATGCGCAAAAAAGTAATCAATACATAAATTTTCTGCAACCTGCTCATGGCCTGCAAATTCTTTTCCATTATCAGCTGTTATAGTATGTAGATAAGGCTTCCAGTCTTCTAATATTTCATTGATAGCTTTAGTGACAACAACTGCTTCTTTAGAGCTTACTTTTTTCATTTTAAGCATTCCAGAAGCTCTATCATTTACGGTAAGTATGGCTTGATTATGGTTTTTACCTATGATTAAATCGACCTCTAAATCTCCAAATCGATTTCTTTGTTCAACAACTTCAGGGCGTTGTTCTATACTAATACGATTCTTTATAACCCCTCTAGAATCCTTTGATGAGCCACGTTTTCTATATCTCCTTCCCTGTCTGCGAAGGTGTGTATGTAAATCACCATCATTCCTCTTGTCTTCCCTAATATGCTGATATATACGCTCAATAGACACCGTTTCTTTACCTTGTTTTTTTAGGACACCAACTACTTGCTCAGGACTATAATCGTCTCGCAATAACAACTCTATTGCTTGTTGAATATCTTCTGTAAAGCGTTTTCTTTTAGGCTTTTCTTTATGACGTTTAGCATACTTTTTTTGGGCTAATTCATGCTTGTAAACTCCATTTCTTTTGTCTGAATTACGCTTAATCTCTTTGCTAATAACAGACTTGTCTTTTCCTATAGCAGCTGCTATCTCAACCTGTTTATAACCTTGTTTTAACATGCAACAAATTGTGTATCTTTGCGCTTGGGTGATGTGTTTCATACAACTTCTTTTTTCGAGATTTGAGACCGTAAGATACATATCCATCAAGACAAGAAAGGTAGGTTTTCCTACTTTTCTGTTTTGAAAATATAACCATCATAGAATCAAATCGAAAAGTTGCGTTTATTAGTTGAATTTAAGATGCATTTGGTATAATACCAATTACAATCCAAAATAACAGATATAAATAGTTTATTTTTTAACCATCACTTAGAAATGTATTTGGTATAACATCACTATGGGATACTTGCCTTGTTTTCTATCACAACACTCTAACAAGACACTAGCCATTCAATTCCTTAAAATACTTGGTAGCAGCAGTTCTAACTTTAGGCGCTAATATCAAGGTAGAGATAATGGTTGGAATGGCCATTAAAGCATAGGCATTGTCAATTACATCAATCAGCATATCTAATTTTACTACAGAAGCACCTACAATACTAAAAATATAAAAATGGCGGTAATAACGACCAATTTTCGCATTGGTTAAATAACTCAAACAGGTAGTCCCATAATACGAATAGGTAAATAAGGTAGAAAAAGCAAAAATCAACACACAAATTAACAGGATTCCACTTCCAATATTATAGGGGAGTACTTCGTTAAAAGCGTCCAAAGTAATAGAAATTCCACCTTTCTCTTTTTGCTCCCAAGCCCCTGTCACCAAAATAGCCAAGGCTGTTAGCGTACACACAATAATAGTATCTATAAATGGCCCTAACATGGCAACCAATCCTTCACGGATAGGCTCTTTTGTTTTTGCAGTACCGTGCATCATAGGAGCTGTCCCTAAACCAGCTTCGTTCGAAAATGCAGCACGTTTAACCCCCGTCATAATTAAAGCACCCAAGGCACCTCCTAACACAGCTTGCCCTGTAAAAGCATCTTTTATAATCAACATAAAGGTAGCTGGAACTGCCTCATAACTAATAATTAAAATAGTAACAACGGCTAAAAAATAGATCACAACCATCCCTGGAACCAACTTACCAGCCACTTGACCAATACGTTCAATTCCACCAAATATTACAGAAGAAACAATCACAGCAATCACTATTCCAATGATTAACTTAACCATTGTTATATAGGTAATTGCAAATCCAAACACCATAAATAATATTTCTTTGTCTCTAGTTCCAGACAATTTAAAAACATCTATAATGGTCTGCGTTAACTGATTGGATTGAAAAGCAGGCATTGTTCCTATAAGCCCAGCAATCGCAAAAAAGGCAGCTAAAAATTTCCATTTTTCTCCAAGTCCTTTCGTTATTACATACATAGGACCTCCCTTTACATTTCCTTCACTGTCTTCTCCTCTGTACATAACTGCAAGGGTACAGGTAAAAAACTTAGTAGCCATTCCAACAATTGCACTCATCCACATCCAAAAAATTGCACCTGGTCCTCCCATAGCAATGGCAATAGCCACCCCGCTTATATTCCCCATCCCTACAGTTGCAGCAATAGCAGAAGACAATGCTTGGTAATGCGTTAATTGTCCTGGATCGTCCTTATCATCAAACTTACCTCTGAGAATATCAATAGCATGCTTAAAATATTTAAAAGGTATAAATCTTGAATAAATCAGTAAAAAAGAACCTCCTCCAACTAATAAAAAAACAAGAGGTGGTCCCCAAATCCACTTGTTAAACTGGTCCATATATAACGCAAAACTGATATCCATAAGTAACATTTAATTTGAGGGGAATATAAAAAAAACTTTTTTATTAGAACTACGAATACGACATTATCAGTAATCGATATATAAAGAGACAAAACAAACAAAAATAACTGCAAAAACATAAATTACACATAAAAAACAACGAATAAAATTGTAGTATCAAAAAAAAGAATACATTTGTTACGTGCAATCAACTAGAAGAAATACAATCACAACTACAAACGTTACTCGTGTAACGTGTATTTCTATGATTATTATTGGCACGATTACCCCATAGGGGTTTCATTTATACATATTCGTCCGTTTTAATATTCCGTTTTTATTTAATAAAAACAAGGGAATAACTCATCACAATCATTTATTTTAATAAAAATTCAAATATGAAAGTTTTAAAATTTGGAGGTTCCTCAGTCAAATCATCCGAAAGAATCCAAAGAGTCATACAAATTGTAAAAGAAAGTGCTTATCAGCAAAAAGTAATCGTTGTGGTATCAGCCGTTGGCGGAATAACCGACTTATTGCTAGGAACTGCATGTACTGCAGCCAAAGGAGACAAAGACTACTTGAACAGCTTAAAAGAAATTGAGAAGATACATCTAGATATCATCCGAAACCTCATCCCTATAAAATCTCAAAGTGGTATTTTAGGTCAGGTTAAAAAAATGCTCAATCAATTAGATAGTATCTTAGAAGGTGTGTATTTAATTCATGAATTAACAGACAAAACTACAGACAGAATTGTAAGTTTTGGAGAATTATTGTCTTCCTATATTATTGTAGAAGGCATGAAATCTGAAGCATTAAAAGCCATCAGAAAAAACACACAAGAATTAATTATAACCGATGCTAATTTTGGGAACGCAACCGTGCTATCCAAGCAAAGCAATGCAAAAATAAAACAATATTTTGACACCGAAACTGCAGATATTGTATTATTACCAGGTTTTGTTTCTGCAACAGAACAAGGAGAAGTATCTACTCTTGGAAGAGGAGGATCTGATTATACAGCCGCTATTATAGCAGCAGCATTAGACGTAAGTGTTTTAGAAATATGGACAGATGTAAGTGGTATGTACACCGCGAACCCTAATATTGTAAAACAAGCATTTCCTATTGCATCTATCTCTTATCAAGAAGCCATGGAACTATCACATTTCGGTGCAAAAGTCCTATACCCTCCCACCATCCAGCCTGTTTTAGAAAAAGAAATTCCAATTTGTATAAAAAACACTTTTGATCCTACAGCCGACGGAACCATCATATCTAAAGTATCAAAAAACACCAACCCGATTAAAGGGATTAGTCATATCGATAATATGTGCATCGCTACATTAGAAGGCAGTGGCATGATAGGTATTCCAGGGTTTTCGAATCGACTTTTTGAGGCTTTGTACATACATAAAATAAATGTTTCTTTAATTACCCAAGCCTCTTCGGAACATTCTATTTGTTTTTCTATTGATTCCGACAATGCAGAAAAAGCAAAACAAGTGGTAGATACTGCCTTTGAATATGAAATTGATCAACATAAGTTAAAACCCTTGTTGATAGAAAAAGGAAATGCCATTATTGCATTGGTGGGTGACAATATGAAAAATCACCAAGGAATTAGCGGAAAAATGTTCAGTACTTTGGGTAAAAACAATGTAAATATTAGAGCTATTGCACAGGGAGCTTCTGAAAAAAACATCTCCGCAGTAATAGCGCACAAGGACATAAAAAAAGCATTGAATTCGCTGCACAACACCTTTTTTGAAAACCAAACCAAACAACTGAATTTATTTGTGGTTGGCGTTGGAAATGTAGGTGGAAAACTGATTGAACAAATAGCCCAACAACACAGCTATTTGGTCGACAATCTACAGTTAAACATTCGCATTGTGGGAATGGCAAATTCTCGAAAAATGCTAGTCAATGATGAAGGAATTAATTTAGAAACATGGAAGGGTCAATTAGAAAAAAGCGACCTTGACTTTAACTTAGATTCGTTTCATAACCAAGTTCGTAAACTGAATTTACAAAACAGCATTTTTGTAGACAATACCGCTAACGAAACCGTATCAACTGTATATGAACAATACCTAAAGGATAGTGTAGCCGTGGTTACTTGTAATAAAATCGCCTGTTCTTCAGACTATTCAAATTACAAAAACTTAAAAAGACTTTCAAAAAAATACAATGCACCGTTTTTATTTGAAACAAATGTAGGAGCAGGATTGCCCATTATAAACACCTTGAATAATTTAATTGATTCTGGAGATAGAGTTCAAAAAATACAAGCAGTGCTCTCTGGAAGTTTGAATTTTATTTTTAACAACTTCACTACAGAGACTTCCTTTTACGAGGTTGTAAAACAAGCAGGCGTAGAAGGATACACAGAACCAGACCCACGAATAGATTTGAGCGGTGTAGATGTTGCTAGAAAAATACTGATTTTAGCAAGAGAAGCAGGTTATCAAATGGAATTGTCTGACATTCAAAACAAAACATTCTTAGGTCCAAAAGGATTAGAAGCATCTAGTATTGCCGATTTTCACGAAAGCTTAAAAGCAGAACCCGAGCATTACAACAAATTAGTTGAAACTGCAAATTTAGCAGGAGAACGCTTAAAGTATGTAGCAGAATTTAAAGATGGAAAAGCAAATGTAAGCTTACAATCTGTAGCTAGTGACCATCCATTTTACAACTTAGACGGAAGTGATAATATTGTATTATTCTTTACTGATAGGTACTCAAAACAACCCTTAATTATAAAAGGTGCAGGTGCAGGAGCAGCGGTTACCGCATCGGGGCTATTTGCTGATATTATTAGAATCGGAAACAACTAAATTATGGAAAGTATCAAAATTTTTGCCCCTGCAACTATCGCTAATGTTTCTTGTGGATTTGATGTTCTAGGGCTCGCTTTGGACACGGTTGGAGACGAAATGATCATCAAAAAAACAAGCAACAAAGGGATTAAAATCACTAAAATTACAGGTCAGGATTTACCTTTAGAAACGCATAAAAATGTTGCAGGAGTTGCAGGATTGGCACTTTTGTCTGCATTAAAATCTGACAGTGGTTTTGAAATCGAAATACACAAAAACATAAAACCAGGAAGTGGAATTGGCAGCAGTGCTGCCAGTAGTGCTGGAGCGGTATGGGCTATGAATAAGCTTCTTGGAAGCCCTTTTAACCCTACACAACTCGTCAAATTTGCTATGGAAGGAGAACGTTTGGCAAGTGGTGTAGCACATGCCGATAATGTAGCACCTGCCCTATTTGGTGGATTTACGCTGGTACGAAGTACAGATCCATTAGAAATAGTAAAAATACACACTCCTAACCTATTGTACGCAACCGTAATTCACCCACAAATAGAAGTAAAAACATCCGATGCTAGAGAAATATTAAAATCAAACGTAACCTTAAAAGACGCCATTACCCAATGGGCAAATGTAGGTGGATTAATTAGTGGATTGTACACAGAAGACTACGATTTAATCGGCAGATCTTTACATGATACCATTATAGAACCAATTCGCTCTATTTTAATCCCTGCTTTTGACGCTGTAAAATCCAATGCTCTTAAAGCAGGAGCTTTGGGCTGTGGAATCTCTGGTTCTGGCCCTTCTATTTTTGCTTTGAGCAAAGGGATAGAAACAGCACAAAAAGTAGCAGCATCCATGAAATCTGTATACGAAAACGTAGGCATTGATTTTGATATTCACGTTTCAAAAATAAATCAACAAGGGATCAAAATATTATAAAAAATAAAACAATGAACTATTATAGCCTAACAAACAAAAATAACAAAAGCTCTTTTGAAGATGCCGTTATCAAAGGAATTGCACCCGACAGAGGCTTGTATTTCCCTGAAAACATCACGCCACTTCCAAGTGAATTTTTTAAAAATATAACAAAGTATTCCAACGAAGAAATTGCTTTTAAGGTGATACAACAATTTGTAGGAGACGAAATCCCAAAGTCTGTATTAAAAGACATCATCAAAGAAACCATCGATTTTAAATTTCCCGTTGTAAAAGTCGAAGATGCGATCTATTCTTTGGAATTATTTCACGGTCCCACCATGGCTTTTAAAGATGTAGGAGCACGTTTTATGGCGCGTTGTTTGGGCTATTTTAACCGTGATAAAAAAGATGAAAAGGTTACGGTATTAGTTGCTACTTCTGGAGACACAGGCGGAGCGGTTGCCAACGGTTTTTTAGGAGTAAAAGGAGTAGATGTCGTTATTTTATATCCCTCAGGAAAAGTAAGTAATGTCCAAGAAAAACAACTGACTACCCTAGGTCAAAATATTGTAGCCTTAGAGGTAGATGGTGTTTTTGACGACTGTCAAGAAATGGTAAAAACAGCATTTTTAGACCGTGAAATCACAGATCAGCGTACGTTAACCTCTGCAAATTCGATAAATGTAGCCCGTTGGTTGCCACAAATGTTTTATTTCTTTTTTGCTTACAAACAATTAAAGCACAAAGAAAAAGGATTGGTGTTTTCTGTTCCAAGTGGGAATTTTGGAAATATATGTGCTGGACTAATGGCGCAACAATTAGGCTTACCTGTGCATCAATTTGTGGCATCTACTAATATAAATGATGTAGTTCCAAACTTTTTTAAATCAAAAAAATACACACCTCAACCTTCAAAACAGACTATTTCAAATGCAATGGATGTAGGGAATCCAAGTAATTTTATTCGCATACAAGAGATTTTTAATAATGATTTTGAACAACTAAGCAAGCATGTTTCATCTTTTTCGTTTGATGATAATGCTACGCGAAAAGCCATGAAAAAAATACACCATACTACAGGATATGTAGCAGACCCACATGGTGCAGTTGGCTATTTAGGACTTAAAAAATACATCCAACAACAAGATTTACAAGGAGTATTTTTAGAAACAGCACATCCTATAAAATTTGCTGATATTGTAGAACCTGTTTTAAACATCAAATTAGACTTACCTCCACAAATTATGGAAGTAATTGACAAGAAAAAAGTAGCCAGTAATATTTCTTCTTATGAAGACCTGAAAGCTTTTTTATTAAAACAAACAGTCGCATAGACATTCTCTGAAATGCTAAAAAAACAACACCAATTACAATCCAAAATAACCGATATAAATAGGTTGTTTTTAAACCGTCACTTGGAAATGTATTTGGTATAAGATTTCTCAACAGCGACGAATAAAAAAGGCTGCGATTTAATAATCCTAGCCTTTTATTTATGAAATTTAATCTTTTATGATCTCTGCAAACCGCCTACTGCAAACTGCATATTAATCCAACAAAGGCAAGACAAATCCATCCAACACACTCGGTTTTTCCATCATATTCTCGATAGCTTCTGACGATCTAGGAGCCGCTTCGGACAAATTGACGGGACCTTTTTTTGTAATTAATATATCGTCTTCTATCCGCACAGCAATCCCCCACCATTTTGGATCACAAGGGCTATTATACGGAATATAAATTCCAGGTTCTACAGTAATCACTTGGTTTTCCTTAAAAGAACCAAACAAGCCAGTGTCATGGACATCTAAACCAATATAATGAGAAGAACCATGAGGGAAATACTGACGAGAATCTTCGCTGTTTTTAATAATTCCTAATTTAACCAAGCCTTTTGAGATGATAGCCCTTCCCGCTTTATCAGGTGCAGAAAACTCATTTCCCACTTTTACTTTTGCAATCCCTGCTGTTTGAGCTTTGTAAACCAAATCATAAATTAGTTTCTGTTCTTTAGTGAATTTTCCACTTGAAGGAATCGTACGTGTAACATCCGCTGTATACCCATGGTATTCCGCACCTAGATCCATCAGTACCAATTGGTTTTTTATATTGGTTTTATTATTTTCAATATAGTGCAGCACACATCCATTACTCCCAGCTCCAACAATGGATGGATACCCTTCATACTCGGCGCCATACTTTTTATAAACAAATTCGTGAATCCCCTGCACTTCAGTTTCTGACATTCCTTCGTGCATGGCTTTCATAATTTCGATCTGACCAATCGCCGATATTCTAACTGCCTTTGTTAATAAAACCAATTCTTCTTTTGTTTTGATCTCGCGCAATGCTGCCATAAACTGCGGCAACCAATCACTATTTATTTTTTCAAGTTTCTTTATTTTCGGTCGGTCAACTTCCTTGTATCTTGCGGACTCCATAACAGCACTTAACATCTGTTTAAAACCATGGATTAAATCATATAAGTCCACTGCATCACTTGTATTTCTAACATCATTTTGAAACCCTTTAAACAGAATTTTATCAAACCTATTAAAATCAATCATGCCTTCTAAAAAATCATAACCAGTAAGTGCCAATTTAAAATCTAATTCCTTCAATACCCCTTCCACTCCCATACGTTCACCCAGCCACAATTCTTTTTGAGCATCTTTTTGCTGAACAATCATCAATTCATTTACACGCATTCCGTGTATCAATTGCAGCTCAGAAAAAACCAATAACATTGTATGTGGCTCTTTATAGCCCGTCAAATAATAAAAATCAGGATCTTGATGGTATCTATATTCCACATCATTAGACCTATTACGAATGGGATTTGCAAAAAAGACTGCTACTGAATTATCAGGTAACAAGTCACGCAAAGCGGATCTTCTTTTTGAATGAAAATCTGCAGTGAGATAATCTGTAGGTTTGTGTTTGTTTTGTCCTAAACCTCCATAAGTAAAGATCATAGACAATAGAATTGACAGTATATATTTCATTTCTTTATACAATTGATAACCTTCAAATATACATTATTTTATTTCTATATAATTTCTACTGAAATTTGATCTAACAAAAGGTATTTTCGAATCAATACCAGTTAAATTAGTACAAAAACTCTGAACAATATTTAATACATTTGTGAAAAACTAAATTAGATGAAAAACACAGCTTTAACAGATATTCACATAAAACTAGGAGCAAAAATAGTTCCTTTTGCTGGGTATAACATGCCCGTACAATACGAAGGTATAAATGCAGAACATGAAACCGTACGTAATGGCGTAGGTGTTTTTGATGTTTCTCACATGGGAGAATTCTTTTTAAAAGGAGAAAACGCCCTTGCTTTGATTCAGAAAATCACCACCAATGATGCTTCTGTTTTATTTGACGGAAAAGTACAGTACAGCTGTATGACGAATAATGAAGGAGGAATTGTGGATGATCTATTAGTCTATCGCATTAAATCTGACGCGTATTTATTGGTCGTAAATGCTTCTAATATAGAGAAAGATTGGAATTGGATAGCACAACACAACGATTTAGGTGTGGAAATCACAGACCGTTCTGATGAATATTCTTTATTAGCAGTTCAAGGACCAGATGCGGATGAGGTGTTACAGAAACTAACAGAAGTAAATCTTTTCAAAATGGTGTATTACACATTTGAAATTGGGAAATTTGCAGGAGTGGATGATGTTATAATCTCAAAAACAGGATATACAGGTTCAGGTGGTTTTGAAATCTATTTCAAAAATAAAAATGCAGTTGCTATTTGGAATGCGATATTTGAAGCAGGTACTGATTTCGGGATCAAACCGATTGGACTGGCTGCTCGCGACACTTTGCGATTAGAAATGGGGTTCTGTTTGTATGGAAATGATTTAAGTGATACTACTTCTCCTATTGAAGCAGGACTTGGATGGATTACCAAATTCACTAAGGACTTTGTGAATTCTGAAGAAATTAAACGCCACAAAGAAGAAGGTGTTTCTCGCAGATTGGTAGCCTTTGAATTAACAGAAAAAGGAATTCCTAGACAAGGATACCCTATCTTAAACGAAAACGGTGAAGAAATAGGTGTCGTTACCTCTGGAACCATGTCTCCTTCTCTAAAAAAAGGAATCGGAATGGGCTATGTAAAAAAAGGAAATACAAAAAAAGACACCGAACTTTTAATTCAAGTTCGTAAGAAAACATTAAAAGCAACTGTTATAAAATTACCTTTTTACAAAGGATAAAATATTACCTTCTATAAAAACAAATAACCTCGACCCAAAGGCACGAGATTTGCTTTTGAAAGAACACGCTCTTTTATAGAACTTAACCCCTTAATAAAGTTAACCCCTTAATAAAGTTAAAAAAGGTTTTTGAATTCTTCAAAAACTTTTTTTTTATGATTTTATTTAGCGAATACCAACTACATTACCAAGTGGCGGTTTAGAAATAGAATTATTTTTTGTTCTGTTTTTCAACAACACTAGAACATAAAACAAACTATTTATATAGGTCATTTTGAATTTCAATTGGTATAAAACCTTTCTGGGTGTTTCCCTTTCATACCTTTAAAAAAATCATAAAACACTTTAAAATCTTTTTCTTTATCATCGGTGATATTGTAAGGAGCTGATAGAACAACTTTCTTATTCCCAAAATCCAATCCGATCATTATTACAGGAACGTTTGCACCTTTGGCTATATAATAAAATCCTGTTTTCCATTGAACAACTTTCTTTCGAGTTCCTTCCGGAGCTAAAGCCAATATAAAGTGTTCTTTTGAATTAAAAATAGCTACAATTGCATCTACTAAATTTGCACTTTTTGACCTATCTACTGGAGTTCCTCCAAGTGCTTTAAAAATAAAACCAAAAGGAGACTTAAAGATAGATTCTTTTCCAATAAAATTAGCTGGAAATCCACAAACCCATTTGGTAAAAATACCAACAGGAAAATCTTGCCAACTGGTATGGGGCGCAGCTATTATGATACATTTTTTTATATGATTTGGAATTGTGTTTTCTATTTTCCATCCACAAACACGGAGAAAAAGGAACTTTGCGATATATTGCATGATATAAATATGAGGAATTGATATTTCCACAAATATAAAAATCTTATTTTTAACCCCTAAATAAAATCTTATGAATCACGAATTACTTTTGATAATTATTGGATGCTTGGGCTTGCTGTTTGGCTTTATCATAGGAAAACTAGTTACTTCTAATACGCTTAACAAAAAGGTTTTCAAGTATAAAGAGCAAATAAAAAACCTTGAAAAAGAACAAACAATAGTCAAAGAACAGGTCCGAAGTATTTCTTTTGAAAAAGACAACGAAGCAACGCTCAAAAAACAATTTGAAATTGAATGCGTCATTAAAAACGAAGAATTAAAGAACATACGTGAAAAATTAAAAAACAACAAAACAGAAGTTAAAGAATTACAGGAAAAATTCACTCTTCAATTCGAATTATTAGCCAACAAAATACTAGAAGAAAAATCCAGTAAATTCACAGCACAAAATCAAGAAAATATTA
This sequence comes from Flavobacteriaceae bacterium, assembly GCA_965224465.1. Lineage (GTDB taxonomy): Bacteria > Bacteroidota > Bacteroidia > Flavobacteriales > Flavobacteriaceae. Next base: position 1,416,124 of record OZ245049.1, read on the forward strand.
AATCTATCTTGGCTCCTTTACAAGAAAAAATACAACATTTTGAAAAAAAGGTAGAAGACACACATAAAGATTCCATTGACAGGCATGCTGCATTAAGACAGCAAATAATAGGACTGGCAGAATTGAATAAGAAAATAAGTACGGAAGCGTTGAACCTCACCAGGGCATTAAAAGGAGACAGTAAGACTCAAGGAAACTGGGGAGAATTAATATTAGAACGAGTCTTAGAAAAATCTGGATTGGAAAAAGGCAGAGAATACGAGCTAGAAAAAAGTTTTACTGTACATAGAGAAAACAAAACAAGATTGCGACCAGATGTAATTATCTACCTTCCAGATCAAAAAAAAATGATCATAGACTCTAAGGTATCCTTAACAGCTTATGAGCAATATGTAAATGCAGAAACAGAAGAAGACCAGGCAATGCATCTAAAAAACCATCTCATCTCTATAAACAGACATGTAAATCAATTGAGTGCCAAAAAATACGAAACTTTATACGACATAGAATCACCAGATTTTGTACTCTTATTTGTTCCTGTTGAACCCGCATTTGCCATCGCCATAAATGCCGACAATCAATTGTACAATAAAGCCTTTGAAAAAAACATTGTAATTGTAACCCCTAGCACCCTTCTCGCCACACTTAGAACCATTGACAGCATGTGGAACAACGAAAAACAACAGAGAAATGCAATAGAAATAGCGAGACAAGCAGGAGCGCTTTATGATAAATTCGAAGGACTTTATCAAGATTTGAGTAACATTGGAAAAAAACTAGAAGGAGTAAAAATTGATTATGACAAAGCTATAAATAAATTATCCGAAGGACGTGGAAACCTAATTTCAAGCGTACAAAAACTAAAAAGCTTAGGAGCTAAAGCAAAAAAGTCACTTCCACCAAATACAATATCAAGAGCAAGAGAAGACAAATAAAGTTTGATACCTCATTATTTATACATATTTTCGCAACGGGTTTACTAGCAACAATTTAATTATTTATATCTCATAGACAACTTCTATGGGATAAATCCGCTTATAGCATATGGAGAAATACACTACCTTTTTTAAACAACTTGGTTACACAGATATAGAATGTGTAATTCTAAATTTGTTTTACAACAAAGAACAAACGTCCTATACATTTTTTGAAATAAGAAAAAAAACAGGACTCCCCAAAAACATATTAAATAGATGTTTAAAACACCTTATCAAAATAAATGAACTCACTTTTATAAAAAATGAAATAAGTCGTAAACGCCTATTTTCAATCTCAGAAAAAGCAATCTTAAAAAGTAAATTAGCTGATTATTAAATAGACCGTAAATAACTAAATTAAAAACCTTAAGCAACAAAAAAAGCACTACACCAATAACACTCAGATCATTACTTAAGGGAATTCTAACCAATTAAAAAAATCTTCATTTAAGTACCTTATATTTTCAACTAAAAGATTCACACCCCTAGCATCCTAAATATAAAATTATTTTAAGCCATTTCTTACAAGAACGATGGAGTATTGACACGCCTAAATTTTAAGGACAAACGCGTCCTCTTCGTTTCAAAAGAAATAAATATTTTCTATAAACTGCACTATACAACAGTAGAAATCTAAATAACAGAACATATAGCTAATCATGTAATTTACATTTATTATAACGTGAATTACACCTATAAAAACGCAAAAAATATTAGCTTAGTCGGAACTGTTATATATTTATATAAAACTCACAATAAATTAGTGATTTTTATATTTTTATTCAACAATACCATCACCAAGAACAAAATCCACATTCATACTTGCAGGCAATCTTCCTAAAGATTTTCCGTCTCCAAACATAATAGCTACAACATTTTTCTGAAAAACAGCACTGTTTTCGTAAGCAATAAATACAGATTTCACTTCTAAAAAAGAAACATTACGAATGGCATACAAACTGGAGAAGGAAACAAAAGAAACCTTATTTTCTTGGGCGATTTTTTGAATCCAACGCGCCGTATTTAAAGAAACCTCTTTTGTTAGTCTATAATTCTTGCGATGATATGAGACAATCACTTTATCAAACTTTTTTAATTTTTTCAATAATACAGCAATATTTTTTTCGTTAAACACCTCAAGGTCTACTCTCAATTTCAATTGATTTAAAAAAACATCATTCGTACCATTTCCCAATTTTACATAAGCGATTTTTTCTGAATTCCCAGTCAAAAACGGAATGTTTTGATCTTCGTTTTTCAGTAAAGTAATTGCTTTTAAACTCAAAGACTCTTTAATTTTTTGGTTAGACACATCGTTTAAGTCATTTACCAAGTTATCTGTAATCACTGGAGTATATTTCTCTAAACCTAACTTATACTTAGCATTCAGTATTTTTTTAACAGAATGCGCCAACCTCTCTTCTGATATTAACTTATCAGTATAGGCTTTTAGGATCAATTTTATAGCCTTTGGTGGATTTTCTGAAAACAACAATACATCATTCCCTGCCATAAAAGCAGCTAAATCTATATCTCCTGGTTGCTTAAAATTAGCAGCACCTTTCATATTAAGAGCATCGGTAAAAATCAAGCCTTTATATTTCAACTTGTTCTGAAGTAATTCCGTTACAATCGCATAAGATAAAGAAGAGGGCAGTCCATCCTGTGTTTCCAAACTCGGTACATTCAAATGCGCCACCATAACACTTGCTACTCCATAATCAAACAATTGTTTAAAAGGGTACAATTCTATACTATCAATTCTTTTAGCGTCAAACCGAATTGTAGGTAAGGTTTTATGAGAATCAGAATGTGTATCTCCATGCCCTGGGAAATGTTTTACACATGCAAGTACACCTGTAGATTCCATTCCTTTGACAAAAGCCAATGCTTTATCTGTAACTAATTGGCGTTCCTCACCGTAAGACCTCACACCAATAATTGGATTTTGAGGATTGGTATTTATATCCACTACAGGAGCAAAGTTAACATGTATCCCTAGGCGCTTACAGTTTTCACCCTGTTGCTTTCCTAATTTTTGAATCAAGTTGTTATCCGAAATAGCACCCAACGTCATGTTATACGGAAAACGCACAGTACTATCCAATCTCATTTTCAAACCCCATTCGGCATCGATACCAATTAACATAGGTATTTTGGAAATAGCCTGTAATGTATTAGTCATACGAGCCTGTCTTACAGGGCCACCTTGAAAAAAACACAAACCACCAATTGCCTGCTCTTTCACAAGCATTTTCAAATCTTTAATATGTGTAGAATCCCTGTTAGAATAGGCAGCTACCATAAATAATTGCCCCACTTTTTCTTTTAAACTCATTGCCTTATACACGCTATCAACCCAAACTTTCTGAGGATTAACTTTGGTGATTTTAACAGTTTTTTTCTGATTACAGGACACCAAAAACACTAATATTACTACTAGTAATATATTAATTCTACTCATTTTATTTTGTTTTATAAAGGTCTAATACTTTTTTAATACTCTTGTGTTTAGTCAATAGTAAAGCGGCAGCATTATAATCAATCCTCAACTCTTCCATTAACATAAGTACACCTCGATTCACTAGCTTTTTATTAGACAATTGCATGTGAACCATTTTATTCCCTTTTACACGGCCTAATTTGATCATTACAGCCGTTGAAATCATATTTAACACTAATTTCTGAGCTGTTCCAGCCTTCATTCTCGTACTTCCAGTAACAAATTCTGGACCTACGACCAATGCTATTGGAAACTCAGCCTCCTTAGCAACTGGGCTTTCTTTATTACAAACAATACAGCCCGTAACAATATTATTTTTATTCGCCTCTTTTAATCCGCCAATAACATATGGGGTAGTTCCAGAGGCAGCAATTCCAATAAGTACATCTTTATCGGTTATCTGCTGTTTTTTTAAATCTTCCCAAGCCAGTTTATCATCATCCTCTGCATGTTCTACTGCTTTTCTAAGAGCACCATCTCCACCTGCAATTAATCCGACAATCCAATCGTGAGAAACCCCAAAGGTAGGAGGACACTCTGATGCATCTAATACACCAAGCCTACCGCTTGTACCAGCGCCTATATAGAAGAGACGTCCACCAGTTTTCATTTTAGCAACAATAACATCTATAAGTTTCTGAATGCTAGGAATTTCTTTTGCAATAACATCGGGCACAATTTTATCTTCTCGATTCATGTTTTCGAGGAGTATTGTGGTATTCATTTTTTCTAAATCACTGTAATGTGATGCTTGTTCTGTGGTTAGTTTATTTTTCATGTTGGTTTAATAATGATAAAAATACATATACAAAAGAAGCAAGCAATCTATGGTTAGTAGCATTCTTGTTTTCTAATAATAAAGACCTCTAAAAAGGATAGCACAATAACAACGCACAAAAAGTTCAGTTGTTATTGCCCAGAGTAATTATATTACTCTGGGTTTCAATAACTTTTTAAATTAAATCAAATACGGGGGAATTATAAGCTTTTAAATTGCAGGGTCTGCAGGTGTGTTTGAATTATTCTCACGCTCATTATAAGGGTAAGGATAATAATTTCTATTGCGTTCTATACTATAGTCACCTGCTGCTGGAATTGTTAAATCTGGATGAATTCTCCTAGAGTCTTCTAGTCTCATTCCAAACATAAACAATTCAATGGATCTATTTTTAAAAATCTCATTCATTATTGCCGTTTTACTTGTAGCATCTCCAGTCCATTTTCCTAAACCGGCATTTACATTATAAATGTCATTTGTTTTTTCACGTACCATGTCCAAATATTTAACTGCATTTGGCAAGTCGTTCGTCATAGCATAAGCCTCTGCCTTGATCAATAACATTTCTCCTGGAAGAAAAACAGGTATTGAAGTAGATTCTGTACTAAAAAAACCAACGGCATTGTCTACATTGTGCATTCCAAATTCAGTTTCTGATTCATCTACAGAAGCCAAGTAAAAAGCGATTCTACCATCACCTACCTCTGGAATATATGTTCCAACAAGACCAAAATTATCTTGCGGTTTGGTATCAGGACTATCATTTACTGTAATATTCCAAATAGGGTTTTTATTAGAAACACCATCATACATCCATTCCGAAGAAACTTCCATATCTACATCATTTACAGCTGCTATAGCTTCACTATAGTTTCCTGCAAATAAATGATATCTTGCTAAAAATGCGTTTATTAAATTATCTAAATCTAAATCAGGAATATACCCCAAGAATTCTTCAGATGCAGCATTTGCCGTTAAATCTGACTTAGCACTTTCCAACAATTTAATACATTCCAACAATACATCTGCTCTTGAACTAAACACAGCCTTTCCATCAGCACTATTATCAATAGGAACTTGTTCAAAATTCTGAGCTAAGTAACCAAGCGTCATCGCCTTAAACCATTTCGAATAAGCTGACAGTCCTGCTTTGTTTCCAGCACTCATTTCTACTTTATCTATATTTAAAAGAATAGATTCCGCCATGCCTTTTCCTTTTAATAATCGAGACCACAACCTATTAACACCTGCATTCTCACCGTTTAACAAGGTACCTCCAAGAACCAATTCTGCAGGAGTTATAAAAGTAAGCGTATTACCAAATTCTCGCGTACTCAATCCAGAAACCTCTACAACAGGGCTTAATGTTGATGTAGCAAAATGCTGTGTCATACCTGTAGCAATTGAAAACAACCCTACTTTTGATGTAAATACTTGATCTTCATCAGGCCTATTCTCATTCTTAAAATCTGTTTCACACGCTGTAAAAGCAATCACACTTAAAACAGCAATACATATATTTTTTATTTTTTTCATCTTTTCTAAAATTAAAAGTTAAAAATTACACCAAACTTAAACACCTGAGGAATAGGCACATTTGCCATATCTTGACCTCTAGAACCATTAGACTGACTCTCTGTGTTTACCTCTGGATCAAAACCGTAGTAGTTATCAATAGAAATTAAATTAGTTCCACTCAATGTAAATTTAACATTGTCTAAGTAACTTTTATCTAGTTTTAAATGATAACTAAGTGCAACTTCTCTCAATTTAAAATACGAACCATCTTCTACAAAAGATTCAAAAATCCCAAAATTTGGAGAAGAAGATCCTTTTGGTACAACACCGTTTAACTCGTCAGCTGTAAACTTCCCTCCTTTAAATAGGTAAGCCATTCTTTTATCCCAGCTCATCACTTGGTTTCCTTGAGAAATATCCCATTGCATTCTAAATCCGAAATTTTTATATTCAAATTCGTTGGTGATAGAAGCAGTATAATCAGCGTTCGGATCTCCAATAATCTTTTTTAATGTAGTACCTGTAGGCTGCCCTAGTGAATCAAAATCCTGAACAGGTGTATTCCCTTCGTAATGTCCTTTTGCTTTTTGCACTTTTCCAGCAGCGTTCAATAATTTATTACCCGCAGCATCGGTTGCAAAATAAGTACCATAAAAAACACCTAATGGCTGGTTGTCCTGAACTACAGAAGTCCCAAACATTCCAACACCTAGTCTATAGTTTGCGACATCCGTAACAAGGTTTTTATTTTGACTTAAAGTTCCTGTCACAGTCCATTTAAAATCTTTCATTTTAACGGGGGTACCTCTTAATAAAAGTTCGAACCCTTTATTCGTCATATTTGCAACATTTGCATATCCAGAACCAAATCCAGTAGAAGGTGTTAAAACTCTTTTCAATAAAAGATCTTTAATTTCCTGATTATAATACGTAAATTCTACACTCATTCTCCCTCCAAACATAGAAGTATCAAATCCAAATTCCATCTCAGTTTGTCTTTCTGGAGCTACCTTTGCATTTCCTCTTGAGTTTTCAGCAACCAAACCAATATTCCCATTATATTCAGAAGCAATATAATTAGTGAAGATTTGATACGCTGGAATAGCTGTTAAATTTCCTGCCTGTCCCCAAGCTGCTCTAATTTTGAATGAATCAAAAGTGTCTCCTATAGAATTCATCCAAAAATCTTCATCAGAAATAGTATAAGATGAGCTCACTTTTGGGTAAAATTGTTGTCTTTCGTCTACACCAAAGGTCGACGCACCATCAATTCTTCCCGCTAAGGTTAAAAATAATTTATTCTTAAAACCAAAACTTTGCTGTAAGAAACCTCCCCAGTAAGAAACTTGAGTTCTAGAATCGACACCTCCAGAAGCAGAATCAGGAGTTGTAACAACAATCCCTTCAATTGCCAATACCTTATCGTTTTTTACTCTAAACAATTGTGTTTCCTCATATTGATAACTATAACCAACACCCGTAGTAGATTTTAAATCATCTGAAATATCAAATTGATAACTTGCTGTAAGATCACTATTCACCATGTCCAAATTTACCGTAGCTTTCTGAGACAAACCATTCGCTTTTGTCTTAAAACCATTTGGAACATACAACAGACCTTCAGAACTTGAATGGTCATATCCAAATGTATAATTCAATCTAAAACCGTCAAAAGGTGTTAAACTTAATTGAATATCACTAATAGACCTCATGTTTTTTGTGGTAGCTCTAATTCTATCAATAGCTTCCAATGGATTTGCCATCCAACCAATCTTAGGATAATTTCCAAATTCATCTGGAGCAGTATCCTTAATATTATCAGCAAATATAACACTGGTAATTGGCCCAAAATTTTTCCCATTAGGCATGTCGTTACTCTTATTAAAAGAAACAAACGAACCTCCAGAAATAGACAACCAACTATTAATTTCTTGGTCCAATCTCAAACGCAATGTTTTACGGTCAAAATCAGTATTTTTAACAATCCCTCCATTTTTATATTGAGATCCTGAAAAAGAATATTTTGTTTTCTCAGACCCTCCAGTGATACTAATAGAATTCTCAAAACCTGTGGCTGTTTCAAAAATATCATCTTGGTAATTATATCTTTTTGCAGGTACTGCAACGTCTCCATCCCATTTCAACTGCGCATCATTATATGGCAATTCCTTACGTAAAGTATTCATATTAACACTTGTAGAATACGTAATTCTTGGCGCCCCTGTTTTACCTTTTTTAGTAAAAATCTGAATCACCCCATTACTAGCACGAGATCCGTAAATGGCAGCTGCAGCAGCTCCTTTTAATACTTCAATACGCTCAATATCATTTGGATTAATATCCACCATTCTATTTTGTGAATACCCTCCTAAATCTATCAATGATGGAGCACTGTTATTCATAATTACCCCGTCTATAATATACAAAGGTTCTGAACTACCAGCAATAGTACTTGCCCCTCTCAATCGAACAGACATTCCTCCTGATGGATTTCCTGAGTTTCTAGTAATTTGAGCTCCAGCAACTTGACCTTGCAAAGCTTCTCCTACACTTACAACCGCTCTAGACTCACTTAAATCACCCGCACCTACTGTAGAAATAGCAGCTCCTAATTGTTTTTTAGTAGCAATTCCTGAGGTTCCTGTAATTATAACTTCATCCAATCCTAAAAGGTCTTCAACCAATTGTATATTTAGATTTTTTTTACTTAATGAAAACGAAATCGTTTTCGTCTTGTATCCAAGAAAACTAAACACAAGATATTTATTCTCAACATTTTCACTACTGATGGTAAACTTTCCATCAAAATCAGTAACAACACCATGGGTGGTACCTTTTATGAGAACATTTACACCCGGCAGTGAAATCCCACTACCTTTTTCTGTTACTACCCCTGTAATAGTTTTGCTTTGCCCATAAGAATTTTGAGCAAAACAAACCATCAAAACGACAGTAAATAAGTAATACATTTTTTTCATAAGATTAAATTATAAGAGTTAATGGAGACGAAACTAACACTATATTTTCTTTTTTGCAATAAAAAACAGCAAAAATATTGCAAAACACCCTTTAAAAAACAGCAAAAAAGACATCTCTTCCAAATAAACGCTATTAATTCATGCATAAATGGTAACTTTACCGTACTTTAATGCACTATATCACTAAAATTAAAAAAAATGAAATTTTGAACAAGAAACAGCGCCATCAAATTATACTAAACGAACTAAATATTCACAACAGAGTATTGCTTACAGATTTAGCCGATATTCTTAAAGTATCTATGGATACCGCAAGAAGAGATGTAAAAGAATTAGACAAATTAAAAAAACTAGTAAAAGTACATGGAGGAGCCGTATCCAACGGCTTTAACATTTACAGTGATCGAAAAAGAGAAGTATATGAACTTGACAACAAATCCATCATTGCACAAAAAGGAATCACTTTAATTAACAAGGGAGATGTAATTCTTATCAGTGGCGGATCTACCAATTTAGAACTGATAAAACTAATTCCTCAGAATTTAGGGTTGACATTTTTTACACCAAGTCTCCCTACAGCCATCGAATTATTAAATAACGCATCCAAAAATGATGATGTTATTTTTATAGGAGGAAAACTATCCAGAGGTTCACAACTTGCCACCGGCGGTAGCTCCTTAAATCTACTCTCTGAGATCAAGGCTGACATCTGTTTTTTAGGGACAGGATACTTAGACCCCAACGAAGGCATTACCGCCATGGATTGGGAAATAGCACAGTTAAAGAAATCCATGGTTAAAGCATCTAGAAAACTAGTATTGCTTACCATTTCAGAAAAATTAAACACGAGCAACCGATATAAAATATCCGACATAGGATCCATTTATGCATTGGTTACAGAACTAAATCCAGCAGCTACAGAACTAGACAAATACAGAGAGCGCAACATTCTTATACTATAAATTATTGTTTTCAACAATCAATAACCTCACCCCAAGAACACAAAGTATACTTTCGAATGTTTATTTTATTTTTCGAGACTGAGCCCTTGAAAAAGTCAAGCACACATCCTAGCCAATTCCCATAACAATCTCTTTGGCACTAAAAAATGCTGTGAATTAACAAGACAATAAAAGTAGTAACAAAACAAAATAGACAAGCCCTTCAGAAAGCTCCTCCTTTTTACTAAAAAACTAGACTACACTAACATACGCCGTATTTAACGCATATACAAATTGTTTTTACAACAAAACTAGACTTATAAATAAAGCAATAATTTTACCTAATAAAAACAAAGACATACATCGCTTTATTTAGAGGAATTAATGTACGCGAAAAAAAATACAATCAAAATGACTGCGCTCAGAGACACACTTCAAAACAGTATCTTTATAGACGCTCAAACACACATACAATCTGGTAATTTAATTTTTAAATCCAACGAGAAAGGTACCTGAATTCTTGAAAAAACACTAGAAACTCTTATTAAAATCAATTTTGGACATGACATTTCCATCCATGTATTAACTAAAAAATTACTGGAGAAAATAATTACAAAAAACCAATTCTCACCTTTAAAAGATATTCGTTTTTCAAAAATATACATTTTTTATATAAAAGGCACATCCAGTTCATACCTCGCTAAAAAATTTTCGAAAATACAGTTTCAGACGATAAATTCTACATTACTAAAAAGGTTTTTTATGCAAATTACAATCTCAAATACAATGCTTCAAAAGCTAAAAACACGTATACCTATTACAATTCAAAATAACCGATATAAATAGTGTATTTTTAAACCGTCACTTGGAAATGTAGTTGGTAGTACTCTAAAAGAGCATTACAATGCGTAGCAACAACTAGAAACGGGAAAACAAGTCTAATTACAAGAGATAGTAAATAACAATTAATTATATCTCCCTGCAAGAAAACCTTGCAACTAAAAATACAAACCAGCCCAAAGCACAACAGAAGCAAGCAAAGCTAACATCACTATTAGAGGCCAAATAAACTTGAGCCATACATTATAATTTACATTTACCATTGCCAAAGAAGGCAAGATAAGACCCGTTGGCGTAATAAAACTCATCAAGCCCATTCCAAATAAATATGAATTCACAATTTCCTCTGGAGGCACTCCTACCACAGGCGCTAAAGAACTCATAATCGGCATCGTAACTACTGCCATGCCAGAAGAAGATGAAATAAATAAGGTAAGCACAAAAAAGACTCCCATCAACACTGGTAAAAATAAGGTTGGAGGAATTCCTTCTACCAAGTTTGTTGCATTAAATAATATTGTATCTGCAATCATTCCTTCATTTAGCACAAATGTCACTCCTCGAGCTATTCCTATAATAAAGGAGACTCCCAACAAATCGCGCGAACCTTGAATAAAATATTTGATAAAATTCTGTTCACCTAACCTTTGTAAAACAGCCATTACAACAGATGCTACCAAAAACAAGGCTGTCATTTCTTTAAACCACCATCCTTGAAAGGAAACCCCATAAATCATTATCACAAAAGTAAGCGCAAACAACACTAATAAAAGTCTAGAAGTATTTGTCAAAACAGGGACATCCCCTCCAACTTTTACTGATTTTGCAAAAGGATTTTCCAATTTACTACCGTACAATAAAGATTTTGTAGGGTCTTTTTTTATTTTATTTGCATAACGCATAATGTACCAAATACACAATGCTGAACCAAAAATTAACATTGCCAATCGGCTAGAAAGACCAACAGTCCAATTAATTCCCGCCGCATCTGAAGCAATAATTGTAGAGAACGGATTTACGGTAGAAGCCATAGTTCCGATAGAAGAACCAATGTAAATAACCGCTACTGGCACTACTAGATCATAACCAGCAGCAAGAAACACAGGGACTAAAATCGGATAAAATGCCAATGTTTCTTCTGCCAATCCAAAAGTTGTTCCTCCTAAGGCGATCAACGAAGTAACTATAATTATTAAGATACTTTCTCGCCCCTTAAGTTTTACGGATAAATGCCCTACTCCTTCATCAAAAGCACCAGATTTATTAAACACCCCAATAAAACCACCAATAATCAAGACAAACAAAATCACATCTATCGAATCATAAATTCCTTTAATCGGTGCAAATAAAACATCCAGCAATCCTTGCTTTTTTGATGTTACTTCCTGATAGGTATTCGGAATAGAAATAGGCTTGCTTATTTTACCGCTTTTAAAGGTTTCTAAAGGAATAATTATCCCGTTTTCTGTTAAAAACTCTTGACTAGCATCTATAATTTTACGGTTATCAACAGACTGAATTTCAAAAGTATTGGAATCAGAATTATATGTCATACGATCATAACTCCCTGCAGGAAGCAACCATGTTGCCATGGCACTTAAAGCGATGGCTATCATCAAAACAGTATATGGAGTTGGGAATTTAATAGAAAATTTCATTTACACTATATTTATAGAAAACATAATTTTAAGCATTAAAAACTAAACCGACAGGATTTAACACGGAAAATTTAACAAATGATATGTTTTTTGTTAATTATTTAACGCAAAACTAAACAATTCAAATTGTAAATTCAATGATTACTTTACATTTTTAAGAGTGTATTTCCTACCGCACAGTCTAAACATTTTTTAGCATTGCAATATTCAGTTTTCAACTGAATAAAAGCCTGTGATTCTAAAGCGTTTTTCACCTGTAAATTACATTCTTTAAATTTTGAAATAAGCCCGTTTTTCTCTGGTTTAATTTGAGAAACAAGCTCAATAATAACCTCCGAATTAAACGTTCCTAATTGCTTTAAATAGCTTATTTTAATAGGAATTATGGTATTTATAATTAGTAAATCCATAAAAGACTTTGTCAATTTCTTTGTTTTTTTTCTCGCTTGTTTCCCAAAAGTATAATGTTGTTCCCAATACTCAGATGTTTTTGCACCTAAAATTTCATAAAACATATGAATATCATTTACGTTCATCAATTCAGAAAACAACTGCTTTTTTTGATGATACAAGGCACAAAACTGAGAGATCCTAACTGTTGGGAAATTCATAGGTCGCATTCCAAAAAATGCCAAAGGACTCCCTATATATGAACTCAATTTATATTTACTTTTCAAAAAATGATACGATTTTCTCAAGTCCTTAAAATAAGAATCATCACAATCCTTGAGTAACAGATTCGCCTGCCCATAAAAAAGGCTTTCCAAGGCCAATTGATCACTGCTTTCTTTCCTGAAAACAGAAAAACCGATGGCATCTGCCAAGTCATACATTGCCTCTCCATTAGAATTTAACCCAAAATTTTTAGCTAACAGCAAAAATAATACGCCTTCCCAATCCGACTTTGTATCGGTCAGCACCTTTTCTATTAATACTGATTTTTGTTCCAAACGTTCAAAATACAATCGTTCCAACCAATGATCTAAAACAAAACTGTCCACGCTACCAATCGAATCTTGACAAGGAATCCAGGAATGGGAACGCATCATCTCTTTGTAATTATCTAACAACACTCTAGAAACCAATCCTTTTAACTCTAAGGTCGGGATTTCGGAATTATCCCCTCTAAAAACAGCGATATCGCACTCCCAAACCACGTGTAAAATAACAGAATCATAAGCTTGATCTGTTTGGTGATGATGTAAATACCAATCGGAAGCATTGACATGAATTTCAACGTTCCCTGCCCATATCTGCCCTTTAATTTCTAATTTAGCATTAAAAAAATCTGGACCAGCAGTGTGTAATTGTTGTCCTACAGCAAAAATACAAATAGCATTCCCCTCTGTAGTTTTAAGTTGTGTAGCATTAAATAAGGAATACTTCCAAATATAATGCAAAAAAGCCTCTTTCATTCATCCAAATTTTATTGATTATTACACGTAAAAAAGAAGAAACAACCTTATCCACAAGGAGCTGGTAATTCACAAATCTAATTTCACAGTGATTTCTATAAAGATACAAAATTTAAAAAACAATAAAAGCGTCCTAAAAACCAGTAATATTTATCCTATTTTTGGACTTTACTAAATTAAAAGAGATTTATAAAGAAAACACTTCTTTCTCTTTTATAATAACACAACAAATACTCCTATATATGGACATTATAAAAAGTCTAGAATGGCGCTATGCTACCAAAAAATTTGACACAACAAAAAAGTTATCTCCTCAGCAGATCGAAACTTTAAAAAAGGCATTTAACCTTACTGCCACATCCTATGGACTGCAACCAATACGCTTAGTAATTGTATCAAACCAAGCAATAAAAGAAAGCTTGGTTCCACATTCGTTCAATCAACGTCAAGTTGCTGATGCTTCTCATCTTTTGGTTATTTGCATTCAAGAACAAATTACAACCAAAGATATCAATGCAAATTTTGACCAGCAATTAGAAGAACGCGACATTCAAGAGAAAGACATTGAAGGGTTCCGAAGCTTTTTACTAGATTCATTTAAAAAAATGACTCCAAATGAGCAGCAAGAAATCGGAAAACTGAATGCTTATATTGCTTTGGGCAATTTATTAACAGTTTGTGCGACAGAAAAAATTGACGCCTGTCCTATGGAAGGATTTATTCCTACTAAATACGATGAAATTCTAGGGTTAAAAAAACACCAGCTAAAATCGGTACTTGCCCTACCTGTAGGATATAGAGATGCAGAAGATTTTATGCAAAAGATGTCAAAAATGAGAAAAAAGTTGGATCAAATTACGATAACTATCGACTAAATCCTAGGCTATAATTGTTTTAAAATCATTAGAAATAATGTAACTTTACACTCAAATAAATTTACACTCATGAGTACGGAAATAAGAAATCTTGAACCCAAATCTTTATGGAATCATTTTGCAGACCTAAATGCAGTTCCAAGAGGTTCTAAAAAAGAAGAACGCGTGATTCAATTCATGGTTGATTTTGGTAAAAAATTAAATTTAGATACCATTGTAGACCCTGTTGGTAACGTAATCATAAAAAAACCTGCTTCTCCGGGCATGGAAAACAGAGTAACTACAGTACTACAGTCCCATTTAGATATGGTACACCAAAAAAACTCAGACACTGTTTTTGATTTCGACAAAGAAGGAATCAAGATGTTAATTGATGGAGACTGGGTACGAGCAGACGGAACAACTTTAGGAGCTGACAACGGATTAGGAGTGGCATCTATTATGGCTGTATTATCTTCTGACACCATTAAACACCCAGCAATTGAGGCCTTGTTTACTATTGATGAAGAAACAGGAATGACAGGTGCAAAAGGATTAGAATCTGGATATTTAGATGGGCAAATCTTATTAAATTTAGACACCGAAGATGACAATGAGATAGACATAGGATGTGCAGGAGGTATTGATGTTACAGCTACGAGAGTCTATAACGAAGTAAACACTTCAAACAGTGGAACAGGATATGCAATTACTGTAAAAGGTCTAAGTGGAGGACATTCTGGAATGGACATTCACAGAGGACTAGGAAATGCAAACAAAATAATGAACCGCGTTATCTTCGAAACACAAGAATTTGTTCGAATCAATTCTATTAACGGTGGAAGTTTAAGAAATGCCATTCCTCGAGAGAGTTTTGCCATCGTAGTAGTTAAAGAAGCAAACGAAGCTAAATTCTTAAAATTAGTAAAAAAAGTGATTGCCTCAATTCAAAAGGAATTGAAAACCATGGAAGCTGATTTAGAAATAGTAGTAGAAAAAACAGACCGTCCAGAAAAAATAATGACTTCTATCAGTCAAGAGTCATTAATTAAAACATTGTACGGTGCACAAAACGGAGTCTATCGCTTGAGTCCAGACATGGAAGATTTGGTAGAAACATCTAACAACATAGCCCGCGTTATTGTAAAAGACGAGTCAATTAAAATAGGATGTTTGACACGTTCATCGGTTGAATCTTCTAAAATAGACTTAGCAAACACCTTGCGTGCTACTTTTGAATTAGGAGGATTTGAAGTTGAATTTGCAGGTTCGTACCCTGGATGGCAACCAAATACAGGATCACCTATATTAAAAACATTAAAAAAAATATACAGTGATTTATTCAATAAGGAAGCAAATGTAGTCGCATGCCATGCAGGATTAGAGTGCGGAATACTAGGCACTAACTACCCAGAAATGGACATGATTTCTTTTGGACCTACCATTAAAGGAGCTCACTCTCCAGATGAAAGAGCCAGTATAAGTTCTACAAAAAAATATTGGAAATTCTTTTTAAAAGTACTGGAAGACATTCCTGCAAAAAAATAATTTCACTTATTATAAAGAGCTTGGATCAACATTCAAGCTCTTTTTTTATATTGTTAACAAATTACACCAATTACAATCCAAAATGACCGATCTAAAAAGTTTGTTTTACGTTCTAGCGTAGTTGAAAAACAGAACCATAGCAAGGCTATCGTAAGATTTTCCACCTAGCTAAAACAAAAACGAATTCCATTTCTAAACCATCACTTGGAAATGTATTTGATATTAGACTTTTATAAATCATTTTTAATTGTATTTTTACGACACAAATAAATAATTTTTTTCATGGGTAAAATAATCGCCATAGCCAATCAAAAAGGTGGAGTTGGTAAAACCACAACAACTGTAAATTTAGCTGCTGCACTTGGTGTTTTAGAAAAGAAAGTTTTATTAATCGATGCCGACCCCCAAGCCAACGCCTCTTCAGGTTTAGGTATTGATGTTGATAGTGTTGAGCAAGGAACTTATGAAATTCTAGAACATACTGTCGCAACTAAAGACACGATCATAAAAACAAGCTCTCCAAATGTGGATTTAATTCCAGCACATATAGACTTGGTAGCCATTGAAATAGAATTGGTAGACAAAGAAAACAGAGAATATATGTTACGAGAATCCTTAAAAGAGGTTCGCGATAATTATGATTATATTTTAATTGACTGTGCGCCTTCTTTAGGTTTGATTACCTTGAACGCCTTGTCTGCTGCCGACTCTGTAATTATACCAATCCAATGTGAATATTTTGCATTAGAAGGCTTAGGTAAATTACTAAATACTATAAAAAGCATACAAAAAATTCACAATGCAGATTTAGCCATTGAAGGATTGTTATTAACAATGTTTGATTCTCGATTGAGACTTTCAAACCAAGTAGTAGAAGAGGTAACTAAACACTTTCAAAACATGGTTTTTAAAACCATTATTCAACGAAATGTTCGCCTAAGTGAGGCTCCAAGTTACGGAGAAAGTATAATTTCTTACGATGCTACTAGTAAAGGTGCGATAAATTATATTAATTTAGCCAACGAAATATTAAAAAAGAATAAATAAACAGCATGGCAAAGGCAACACGAAAACAAGCTTTAGGAAGAGGATTATCTGCGTTACTAAAAGATCCTAGTAATGAAGTAACTTCTATTCGAGACAAAAATGCAGATAAGGTTGTTGGGAGTATTATTGAAATAGATTTAGATGATATTGAGGTAAATCCTTTTCAGCCTAGAAGCTATTTTAATGAAGACGCCTTAACAGAACTTGCTCAATCTATTTCTGAATTAGGAATTATCCAACCCATCACCGTTCGAAAACTCTCTGGAAGTAAATTCCAACTTGTTTCAGGAGAACGTAGATATAGAGCTTCTAAGTTAATTGGAAACACTACCATCCCTGCATACATTCGTATTGCGAATGATCAAGAAATGCTTGAAATGGCCTTGGTTGAAAACATTCAACGAAAAGATTTAGACCCTATAGAAGTTGCCATTTCGTACCAACGATTGATTGAAGAAATCAAACTAACTCAAGAGCAAATGAGCGCAAGAGTCGGTAAAAAGAGATCTACAATCACCAATTATTTGCGTTTATTAAAATTAGACCCTATCATTCAAACAGGAATGAGAGACGGTTTTATCTCCATGGGACATGGAAGGGCATTAATTAATATTGAAGATACCGATATTCAATTGGGAATCTATGAAATAATATTAGAACAAAAGTTATCCGTACGTCAAACAGAACAGATTGTAAAAGACACAAAGGAAGGAAAGATAGGAAACAGTAAAACACCTAAAGACAGTCCAGAAATCCCTTCATTTGTTCAAGACAATATCAAAACATTCAATTCGTTCTTTGGACATAAAATAGACATTAAAGTTTCTGCAAAAGGAAAAGGAAAAATAACCATTCCTTTTCATTCTCAAGAAGACTTTGAGCGTATTAAAAAATTATTAGAATAGTGCAATACAAAAAAACATCCATCGTCCTATTTTTATTAATAGGACTTTGTTCTTTAGCAGGGATTGCACAATCAACAGTAAAAACTCCTAAAGACTCTATCAGCACACGTATGTTGCCAAATACATACAAACCATTGGCACCTGCGAGAGCTGCATTTTACTCTGCCGTACTCCCTGGATTAGGACAGGCTTTTAATGGAAAGTACTGGAAAGTCCCAATTGTGTATGCAGCACTAGGAACTGCAGTTTACGCATATAGTTTTAACAATACAAATTACAAAAAATACCAAAAAGCGTACAAACAAAGGAAAAACGGAAAAACAGATCTTTTTGATGGTTTGGACGGTCGCCCTTCACTGTCTCTTGACGCCTTGGAACGCGCACAAAAATCATACAGGAAAGACAGGGATTTATCCCTACTCGCAGGTGTTGGACTGTACGTATTACAGATAGTTGAAGCGAGTGTAAATGCACATTTATTACAACACAACGTAAATGACAATCTAAGTGTTGGACCACAATTTATTTTAGACCCTATTTCTAATAAAACAATTGTTGGTGCGGGATTTAAACTCAAATTTTAGAAACACAATTAATAGCAATTACAATCCAAAATGACCGATATAAATAGTTTGTTTTACGTTCTAAGGTTGTTGAAAAACAGAACGATAGCTAAGGATAGCCATCCATTTCCCGCCTAACTAAAACAAAAAATAATTCCATTTCTAAAACGTCACTTGGAAATATATTTGATATTATTACAGAAAAACAAGATTTCTAGGACTAAGAAATCAATAAAAAAGCATACAAGCTGATGAAAATAGCATTATTAGGATATGGGAAAATGGGTAAAACCATTGAAAAAATAGCCATTAAACGTGGTCACACCATTGTATTAAAAATTGAAGACGATTCGGAATATGACATCACAAAAGCAGATGTCGCCATAGATTTTAGCATCCCGACAGTAGCCTATAAGAACATCTCTAACTGCCTACAAAATAAGATCCCTGTAGTTTCGGGAACAACTGGATGGTTGGAAAATTACGAAAAAGCCGTCGCCTTATGTTCTCAACAAAAAGGAGCTTTTATTTACGCCTCCAATTTTAGCTTAGGAGTCAATATCTTTTTTGAACTCAACAAACAATTGGCAAGAATGATGAAGTCTCTAGATCAATACGACATTTCCTTGGAAGAAATTCACCACATTCAAAAACTAGATGAACCAAGTGGAACAGCCATCACTCTTGCGGAAGGAATTATTGAAAACAGCGCTAAAACAAATTGGGTATTGGGAAGCACAAACAAGCAACAAGAGATAGGAATTGAAGCCATTAGAGAACCCGAAGTACCTGGGACTCACAGTATTTTTTACGAATCGGAAGTAGACAATATCACAATCAAACACACCGCCCATAACCGACAAGGCTTTGCTTTAGGCGCCGTTATTGCAGCGGAATGGCTACAAGACAAAACAGGAACATTCACTATGAAAGATGTTTTAGGAATTTAACACCTTTATAACAGATTTTCCAAACTTTTTTTTTCACCTTTGAATTCACTATAAGCACAATATTATGACATTATCAGCATGGTTTATCTTTTTTCTAATCATCCAAATAATCCATTTCCTAGGTACTTGGAAATTGTATGTAAAAGCAGGTAAAAAAGCATGGGAAGCAGCAATTCCTGTATACAATGCCATTGTATTAATGGATATACTTAAGAGACCTAAATGGTGGACTATTTTACTATTTATCCCAATAATTAATCTATTAATGTATCCTGTTGTTTGGATAGAAACAGCAAGAAGTTATGGGAAAAACACACGTATTGACGGTTTTTTATCCGTGGCTCTATTAGGGTTTTACAGCTATTATATTAGTTATGCTACCAAAGCAGTATACGTAAAAGACAGAAGTTTAACTTCAAAATCACAAGTAGGAGAATGGCTAAGTTCTATTGTATTTGCTATAATTGCTGCTACCTTGGTTCACACCTACGTAATGCAGCCCTATACAATCCCAACCTCATCATTAGAAAAATCTTTATTAGTAGGAGATTTCTTATTTGTGAGTAAGTTTCATTACGGAGCAAGAACTCCCATGACAACAATAGCAGCTCCAATGGTACATGACTCTCTTCCATTAATTGGAACAAAATCATACCTCAAAAAACCACAACTCCCTTATTTTAGATTTCCCGGTTTTCAAGACATCAAACGCAACGAAATCGTCGTATTCAGTTGGCCTGTAGATACCGTTCGATTTTTCAGAGATCACTCTGGAATACATATTGATAAACCTATTGATAAAAAATCAAATTACGTCAAACGTTGTGTAGGAATCCCTGGGGACTCATTAGCTGTTATAAACGGATATGTGTATATAAACGGAAAGAGAACCAAGTTACCTTACCGTGCCAAAACTCAATACCTTCATGAAGTTGTTGCTACATCAGATTTTAACCCGTACAGTTTTACTTCTCGCTATGAATCTACCGAATTAGGAAGAAACAAAAACGGAAACTACACGGTAAATCTAACAGATGCCAATGCTGCAAAATTACGTAACAATCCGTCTATAAAAAGTGTAACCAAACAAAATACTCCTGCTGGAATTTTTGATAAAATCATTTTTCCTCACTCCCCTAAATACCCTTGGAGTTACGATAATTTTGGTCCAATATACATTCCCGAAGAAGGAAAAACAGTGGCTTTAACACCTGCAAGCATTCCTTTTTACAAAAGAATTATCGAAGTCTATGAAAACAACAATCTAACCATTGATGGAGACACGTATTATATCAATGGAAAAGCTGCAACAACATACACCTTTAAACAAGATTACTATTGGATGATGGGTGATAACCGACACAATTCGGAAGATGCGAGAGCATGGGGATATGTCCCTTTCGATCATATTGTTGGAAAACCTGTATTTATATGGTTTAGCTGGGACAGTACTGCAAAAGGTTTGGCAAATAAAGTACGTTGGGACCGTGTATTTACCACCGTTCATGGCGAAGGAAAACCCTATTCATATATCTATGTATTCTTAGGCATATTGGCTTTATACTTTATTGGAAGTACAATTATCAAGCGAAGAAAAGAAGAAAACTAAGATGTCGAAAACACATCTTTTATATCCAGGATATTTAGGGTCGATTGCCCACTACGCTGTAGTGGCGCAATCTGATGCTATTATTTTTGAAACCGCGAGTAACTTTATAAAACAAAGCTATCTTACCCGTTGCTATATTGCAACTGCAAGCGGAAAGCAGGCGCTTAGCATTCCTGTACTTCGCCCAAAAGAAAAGGGAAAACAACGTTTAAAAGATGTACGGATAGATTACAGAAATAACTGGCAACAAACACACCTACGAAGCATTCAAACAGCCTATAGATCCTCGCCGTTCTATGAATTTTATGAAGATGATTTACTACCTCTTTTCAATAAAAACTATACTTTTTTATTAGATTTTAATTTAAAAGCACACGAAATATTAATGGAATGCCTTCAATTAAATACACCTTCATCTAAAACGAGCGTTTTTGAATTAAATCCACTACAATACAGCGACACACGATTTTTAATTGATGCTAAAAAAGAAATCTCTGTGGATTTTGATTCTTACTATCAAATTTTTAACGACAAGAATGGCTTTCAAAAAAACCTAAGTATTTTAGACCTTATCTGTATGGAAGGTCCCAATGCTATTAGTTTTTTAGAACGCATTGATCTATCAAAGTTAAAATAATGGCTTATTTACAGCCAATTATTCATTATAGCATGCACTTTTTAGTGCCAGGGCTTATTGCATTTCTGTTTTTTAAAGACTGGAAAAAAGCATGGCTTATTTTAACACTTACCATGTTGGTAGATTTAGATCATTTATTAGCTACTCCAATTTTTGATCCAGAGCGATGCAGTATAAATTTCCATCCACTCCACACGTATTATGCTATGGTAATATATGCACTTGGGTTAACTTTTAAAAAAACAAGAATCGTATGCATAGGGCTTCTTTTTCATATGCTTACTGATTTTATTGACTGTAGCCTATCATTCCCATAATTGAAACCCACCTCCCTATTATAAATTATAGTTATTCTATTATTAGTTTTATCTATTTCACCTATCTTCGTAGTATCAAAAATAACACACCATAAATCTTTCCCTAAAGGATTTTAATAGGTAGAACGATATAGTTTATCCTTAAACTAAAAGAAAGCCTCTTGATTCATCAAGAGGCTTCCCTATTATATACCTTACAGAAAATAAATTTGGTATTACACCAATTACACTCCAAAACAACCGATATAAATAGTTTATTTTATCCTCTATCGTTGTTAAAAAACAATCCTATTTCTAAACCATCACTTGGAAATGTATTTGGTATTATCTTGTCAACTTTCTATATTTAATACGTTTCGGCATTAAATCACCGCCCAATCGTTTTTTCTTATTTTCTTCATAATCAGAGAAAGAACCTTCAAAAAAGTAGACTTCGGAATTTCCTTCAAAAGCCAAAATGTGTGTACAAATACGATCCAAGAACCATCTATCGTGACTAATTACCACGGCACAACCCGCAAAATTATCCAAACCTTCTTCCAGCGCTCTCAGCGTATTAATATCTAAATCATTTGTAGGCTCATCTAATAAAAGCACATTCCCTTCTTCTCTCAGCGTCATTGCTAAGTGTAAACGGTTACGTTCCCCTCCAGAAAGCATGCTTACCTTTTTGTTTTGTTCAGAACCAGCAAAGTTAAAACGGCTTAAATAAGCACGAGAATTTACTTGCTTCCCGCCCATCATAATTAACTCTTGTTCATCCGAAAAGTTTTGCCAAATCGTTTTTTCTGGATCAATGTTTGAGTGGCTTTGATCTACGTAAGCTATTTTCACAGACTCTCCTACAATAAACTCTCCTTTGTCTGCTTTTTCCTCACCCATAATCATTTTGAAAATGGTTGTTTTACCAGCTCCATTGGGACCAATAACTCCTACAATACCAGCTTGTGGTAAACTAAACTCTAAATTATCGTATAATAATTTATCTCCAAATGCTTTTGAAACCCCTTTGGCATCAATCACATTAGTCCCCAAACGTGGGCCATTAGGAATAAAAATCTCTAATTTTTCATCCATCTTAGATTGGTCTTGACTCATCATGCTATCATAATTTGCCAACCTTGCTTTGGATTTTGAATGCCGTCCTTTTGGAGCCATACGTACCCATTCCAATTCACGTTCCAATGTCTTTTGACGTTTTGAAGCTGTTTTAGATTCTTGCGCTAAACGTTTTGCCTTTTGCTCTAACCATGTAGAATAATTTCCTTTCCAAGGAATCCCTTCTCCTCTATCTAGTTCTAAGATCCAACCTGCAACATTATCTAAGAAATAACGGTCATGCGTTACAGCAATCACTGTTCCTTTGTATTGTTTTAAATGATGTTCTAACCAGTGTACAGATTCTGCATCCAAGTGATTCGTAGGCTCATCCAATAACAATACATCAGGCTGTTGTAATAACAGGCGACACAAAGCTACTCTTCTACGTTCCCCTCCAGACAAATTCTTGATAGGAGTATCACCATCTGGCGTACGCAATGCATCCATTGCAATTTCTAATTTCGTATCTAATTCCCAAGCGTCTAAGGCATCTATTTGATCCTGTAATTCCGCTTGACGATTCATCAATTTCTCCATTTTATCAGCATCAGAATACACTTCTTCTAAGCCAAACATATCGTTTATCTTATTGTATTCGTCCAAAACGGCTACTGTTTCTGCAGCTCCTTCACGTACTATTTCAATGACTGTTTTTTCATCATCCAAATGTGGTTCTTGAGACAAATACCCTACTGAATAATCTTGAGAAAACACCACATCACCTTGATAGTTGGTTTCCAATCCTGCAATTATTTTTAATAAGGTAGATTTCCCTGAACCATTCAATCCTAGAATACCAATCTTAGCTCCGTAAAAGAAACTCAAATAAATATTTTTCAACACAGGCTTGTTTGCACTTGCATACGCCTTGGTTACTCCAGACATGGAGAATATTATTTTTTTATCGTCTGCCATTTTTATTTTTTTATCACTTGAACTGCAAAAGTACGGAATTTAGCGCAGAAAAAAACACCTCAATACCTTGAGGTGTTTTGAAAACTTAAAAAGTGCTTTTTAAAGCGATTTTACCGCATTTTTTTTAAGGATTGTTTTCGTTTTAAGAATTTCCTGTAAAATTAAAAATATATTTAAAATACTCACCAAGAAAAAACACCTCAATACCTTGAGGTGTTTAAAAAACTTAAACTTAAAATACAATCGATTAAAATTGTGCTGTTTCTGTAGAATCTTTCATTGCTACAGTAGATGATTTACCTGCGGTTACCGTATTTTGAACAGCATCAAAATAGGTAGTCCCCACAAAACTTTGGTGTTTTACAGCTTTAAACCCATCTTTTTGCAAGGCAAATTCACGCTCTTGTAATTCTGAGTATCCTGCCATACCACGTTCTTTATATGCTTTAGACAATTCAAACATGCTTGTATTCAAGGCATGGAATCCTGCCAAAGTGATGAATTGAAATTTATAGCCCATCGCTGCTAAGTCCTCTCTAAATGTTTCCATTTCGGCTACCGATAATTTTGCTGCCCAGTTAAAACTAGGAGAACAATTATAAGCGAGCATTTTCCCTGGAAATTCTTTATGAATGGCATCTGCAAATTCACGAGCATATTCTAAATCTGGATTGGAAGTTTCCATCCAAATTAAATCTGCATAAGGTGCATAAGACAATCCTCTATCAATTCCTTGTTTCACCCCATTATTCACATAGAAAAACCCTTCTCCACTACGTTTTCCCGTTATAAATTTATGATCTCTTGGATCTATATCACTTGTAATTAAATTTGCTGCATCTGCATCTGTACGCGCTACAATTAACGTAGGAGTATCTGAAACATCAGCCGCCAAACGTGCTGCAATCAACTTATTAATAGCTTCTTGCGTAGGAACCAATACCTTCCCTCCAAGATGTCCACATTTTTTGGCAGAAGATAATTGATCTTCAAAATGTACACCGGCAGCACCCGCAGCAATCATCCCTTTCATCAATTCAAAGGCATTTAAATTCCCACCAAATCCTGCTTCTGCATCTGCAACAATAGGGACTAAATAATCTAATTTATCCTTGTCTCCGTTTACACATTGAATTTGATCGCGGCGCAACAAAGAATTGTTGATTCGCTTCACCACCATAGGTACAGAATTGGCTGGATACAAACTCTGATCTGGATACATCTCTCCCCCCAAATTAGCATCTGCTGCTACCTGCCAACCACTTAAATAAATAGCGTCAAGTCCTGCTTCTACTTCTTGTACTGCTTGATTCCCTGTCAATGCGCCCAGCCCTGCCACGAAATCTTGAGTATTCAATTTTTTCCACAATTTTTCGGCGCCCATACGAGCCAATGAATGCTCTATATGATAAGAACCCCGTAATGTAATCACTTCTTCTGCCGTATAAGGTCTCTTAATTCCTTCCCAACGTGGATTTGTTGCCCAATCTCTTTTTAACTGTTGGATTTTCTCTTCTGTTTTCATAAGTTTGCGTGCATTTATTTTTTTAAATTATTCTTGCTTAACCACCCTTTAATTTTGCGGTTTCCGGGTGGTTTTTTTTATAGTATTTCGTACCCTTTAAGAGTTAAAAATTCTTCATATATTTCCGATATTACGAAGCTATCAAATAGCTCTATTCCTTCGTCAAACCTCCCTTGACTAAAGCGTTCTTCTCCTAACATGTTTTTAATTTTTTCAATTTCTTCTTTTAATAACTCTTTGTATAATTCTTTGGTAAAATTTCGTCCATCTTCTATCCTGACTTCATGATGTAACCACAACCACAATTGGGTTCTAGAAATTTCTGCTGTTGCTGCATCTTCCATCAGATTGTAAAGTGCCGCAGCTCCTACTCCTCTAAGCCAAGATTCAACATACAATATCCCAACATTTATATTCTCTCTAATTCCTTTTTCTGTGACCGTCCCAACTGGTTGCTCCACCAATTCCTTTTCTGTAATATTAAGATCCAAGCGCTTGTTAGAAATTTGGTTATCCTGAGGCATGTACTTGTCAAAAATATCCATGGCAATTTTTACCAAGCCTGGATGCGCAACCCAAGTGCCATCATGCCCATTCTTCACCTCTCTTAATTTATCATTGAGTACTTTATCAAAGGCTCTGTTATTTGCAGACTCATCATTTTTTACGGGAATCTGTGCTGCCATACCACCAATAGCATGTACATTTCTTTTGTGACAACGTTGAATTACCCGTAAGGAATAGGCTTCCATAAAAGGAGTAGCCATTGAAATTTGAGAACGATCTGGCACCGAAAACCCAGGGTGATTCCTGAATTTTTTGATATATGAAAATATATAGTCCCATCGCCCACAATTTAGTCCTGCCATATGATTTCTGAGTTCATAAATAATTTCATCTATCTGAAAACTCGCTGTGATGGTCTCTATCAATACGGTTGCTTTGATTGTTTTTTGGTTGATTCCTAAATAATCTTGACTGAATTCAAAAATTTCGTTCCACCAACGTGCTTCTAAATAATGCTCTAATTTAGGCAGGTAAAAATAAGGTCCCGATCCATTGCTTATGAGTTGTTTTGCATTGTGAAAAAAGTAAAGTCCAAAATCAAACAAAGAAGCTGAAAATTCCTGATCGTTCACAATCACATGCTTTTCATTCAAATGTAAACCTCTTGGACGTACTAGCAACGTAGCTATCGTATCGTTTAATGCATACCTTTTTCCTGCCTCGTTGGTAAAATCAATTTGACGATGAATTGCATCTTTTAAATTTACCTGCCCTTCTAAATTATTTTTCCATGTAGGTGCATTGCTATCTTCAAAATCTGCCATAAATACTTTGGCACCAGAATTTAGTGCATTAACAATCATTTTACGATCTACAGGGCCTGTAATTTCTACACGTCTATCTAACAAATCCATTGGTAAAGGAGCTGCCACCCAATCTCCTTGCCTAATCTGCAAGGTTTCTCTTGGAAACTCAGGAAACTTACCCGTATCAAAAATACGTTGTTGATTTTCTCTCCTTTCTAATAGCTCCAATCGCTCAGAATTAAACTTCTCATGCAAACAGACTAAAAAACTCAAGGCTTCACTTGTTAAAATTTCAGGGTAATAATTCTTAATACCTTTTGTAAAAGATATATTTTGAATGCTAATTTCAGTCTCTTTTCTCATCTTTATCTATTTAATTTTAAACATTTTAAAGTGCAATTATTCTCTTTCTTAAAACAAACATATAAAAAAGGATTCAATAAAACAAGCGAACGTTCGCTAAATTATACATATTCACTTATTTTTATTATTTCGCTAAAAACCATACCTTTGAAATATGAATATCGAAGCTGCATACATTAGAATAATTTTCGGATTAAAATTAAAGCAAATCAGAACCGAAAGAAAACTTTCACTATTCGGGCTTTCAAAGCTCACAAAAATCTCAAAATCATACCTTAACGAAATTGAAAAGGGAAAGAAATACCCTAAAACGGATAAAATTGCTATACTTTCTAATTCTTTAGAGGTGTCCTATGATGATATGGTATCGCTTAAATTAGATAAAAACCTAGCGCCTTTAGGAGAAATTTTACAATCCAATATCCTCAAAGAAATCCCCTTAGACTTATTTGGCATACAAGAATCTGACTTAATAGACATTATTTCTAACGCTCCAGCTAAGGTAAATGCCTTTATAAGCACCTTAATAGAGATTGCTCAAAATTATAATTTATCTAGAGAGCGTTTTTTCTTAGCCGCTTTAAGATCTTATCAAGAAGCACATAATAATTATTTTGAAGACATAGAACTGGCTGTTAAAAAATTCACCAAAGCCTATCAGGTAAATAGAACACAAAAAATAAACAGTTCCGATTTAAAAGAGATCCTAATCGAAGAATTTGAATACACCATATTAAAAGACGGCTTAAAAGACTATGACAATTTAAAAGAACTGCGCTGCATTTTTATTCCAAAAACAAAGACCTTATTATTAAGCAACACAATAGATGAATCTCAAATTACTTTTATTTACGCCAAAGAGATCGCTTATAATTATTTAGAATTAAGTGAACGACTATACACTTTTCCATGGATAAATTTTGATTCCTTTGATCAAGTCCTCAATAATTTTTTGGCATCTTATTTTGCAGGAGCACTGATCATACCAAAAAAAGCAATTGAAAAACAATTGACACGTTTTTTTAAATTAGAAACCTGGGATGCAACAGTTTTTAATAAAATGATTCTGAAATTCACAGATTCACCAGAAACATATTACCAAAGGCTGACAAATATTTTACCGAAATCTTTTAATTTAAAGAACCTATTCTTTATTCGTTTCACCAATAAGATAGGACAAACGCGTTATCATTTAAGCAAGGAACTACACATCACCCAACAACAACCACCACATGCCAATGAAGTCCATGAACATTATTGCAGAAGATGGGTATCTATACACACCTTTAACGGATTAAAAAACACTCCTGAAACTCCTATAAAAACAGATCTTCAGATTTCGTTTTACCCAGAAAACAACTTGAGCTACCTAGTTATAACCTCAGCCACAAGTGATCCTTTTAAAGAAAACCACAACAGGAGTATTAGTATTGGCTTACTGATATCGACACAGTTAAAAAACAAATTACAATTTTTAAAAGACACAAAAATCACCACAAGACATGTTGGCGTAACTTGCGAACGCTGCCCCATTAAAGATTGTGACGAACGAGTCTCGGAAGCTGTAGAATTAATAAAAGCAGCCAAACATGCAGAAATTGAAATGGCGGTATTAAAAATAACGCAAGGATTTTCGTAGGGAGAAAGAAACCAAACACTTTATAAATCAAACTACTACGACAGTCTGAACCTAAAAAAGCCTGCACTTAAAAAGTTCAGGCTTTTACAATCAAAACTGTGTAATAATACCAAATACATCTACTAGTGACGGTTTAGATATAGAATTATTTTTTGTTTTAGCTAGGTAAAAAAACTAAGGATAGCCTTAGTTTTTAACAACGCAAAAACGTATAAAAACTATTTATATCGGTCCTTTTGGAGTGTAATTGGTAACACACACTTCACTATTAAAACAAACTAACAGCTAACTGTACTGATGCTTGATCCAATACCATATTATACCCTAATGTAGCAGAGACTGGGAATTTTTTATCAGCAAACACAAGCGTTTTACCTACTATTAACCCGACATTGGAAATTCCAATATTCTTATCACCATACAACATCGTTTCCGCATCACCATTTAAAGCAAAAGCTGGAGAAATATAAGGCGTTACCGTAATTTTCTCTAAACGAATAGGAAAAGCAAGGTTTACGAATGTGGAATACCTTTGAAGATCCACACCTTCTCTATCATTCCCATATATTACAGTTGCTACTGACAAATGCATAAAGGAAAAACGATAGCCTAACTGAATATCTAAAGTATGTAACGTCTCATTTTCGTCATAATTAAAATACTTAGGATCATCTACTCCAGAAAAATTAAAGATATCCCTAAACGTCACTTCAAAGTTCTCTTTTTTATATGAAATAATATTTGTAACCTCTTTATATTTCCCATCTATACTAAGGCCTCCCCATGCATAGGCAGAAAAATGATCTCCGAAATACCCCACTGAAGTAGCGGTCATCACAGCTTCTGTAACTCTCAAACCTCTCCAATAATGCATAGATTTAGCCTGAACGCTTAAATCAAAACGACCTTGTGACTGTACACTTGTATAGCAACATATCAATGCTATTACAAAACAAATTTTAGTATGTATTTTCATTTTTTTTAATTTAAAGAATTACAGTATATAATAATGCCGCTAAAACGGTTCCGATAATTGGCCCTAGAATAGGAATCCATGCATATCCCCAATCACTTTTCCCTTTAAGAGGCAAGATTGAATGCATAATTCTCGGTCCTAAATCACGTGCTGGATTGATAGCATACCCTGTAGTACCACCTAAAGACAAACCAATTACCCATACAAGAAACGCAACAGGAATAGCCCCTACAGAACCCAGACCAATAACAGCTCCTTTATCTACAGCGATATCAATAGACGGCCCTGCAATAAAAAATATCACAAACATCAATACAAACGTCCCTATAATTTCACTTATAATATTAGAAAACTTATTACGTATTGCTGGTCCTGTACTAAAACAAGCCAGTACTCCACCTTCATCATCTGTGGCTTTAAAATGATCTCTATAGACAAGCCACACTAAAAACGCCCCAAGCATTGCTCCCATCATTTCCCCTGCAATATATTCTGGAACTAAGTCCCAAGACAACTTACCTGCTGCAGCTAAACCTACCGTAACAGCAGGATTTAAATGCGCACCACTATATGGCCCAGCTACAATTACTCCTACAAAAACTGCCAGAGCCCAACCTGTAGTGATAACAATCCATCCAGAATTATTACCTTTTGTTCCTTTAAGAACAACATTTGCTACAACTCCGTTTCCTAATAAAATAAGAAACATTGTTCCAATTAACTCTGCTATAAAAATTGATGACATATTTATAAATTTTGAAAATTAAATTGTTTATTCCTCTATCCAGTTTTGAGCACACGAAACGGCTTTCTTCCAATAATGCAACATACCCTCAATTTTTTCCAAATCATCAGAAGGTTTAAATTCACGATCTACAACCCATTGAGTTTGAATCTCTTCTACACTGTCCCAATACCCTACAGCTAAACCAGCCAAATAAGCAGCTCCTAAAGCAGTAGTTTCTAATGTTTTTGGACGTAAAATATTAAAACCAAATAAATCCGATTGTATCTGCATTAGCAAATCACTCGCGGCTGCCCCACCATCTACACGCAATTCGATGCTCTTACCATCAAAGTCTGCCTCCATTGCTTTTACGACATCGTACACCTGAAATGCAATTCCTTCTAGAGCAGCACGCGCTATATGCGCATCTGTAGTCCCCCTAGTTATTCCAACAATAGCACCACGCGCATACTGATCCCAATAAGGCGCTCCCATCCCTGTTAAAGCAGGTACAAAATAAACACCTCCATTATCTTCTACAGTTTCTGCTAAGTGATTGATTCCCGGCGCCGTTTTTACCAATTTAAGTCCATCTCTAAGCCACTGAATTGCCGCACCTCCAACAAACACACTTCCTTCTAAAGCATAGGTTGTTTTTCCTTTAATTTTCCAAGCAATTGTTGTTAATAAATTATTTTTTGAATAGACTGCTTTCTCCCCTGTATTCATCAACAAGAAACATCCAGTCCCGTACGTGTTTTTTACCATCCCTGGCTTGGTACACATTTGACCAAACAATGCTGCTTGCTGATCTCCTGCAATTCCAGAAATAGGAATTTTTGTAGAAAATAACGTTGTCGCAGTTTCTCCATAAACCTCGCTACTTTGTTTTACCTCTGGCAGCATAGCCTTAGGAATATTAAAGAGATCCAATAATTCTTGATCCCATTCTAAGGAATGAATATTAAAAAGCATGGTTCTACTCGCATTAGACACATCTGTAATAAACATTTTGCCTTGTGTAAGTTTCCACACCAACCACGTATCCACAGTTCCAAAGCACAATTTACCAGCCTCTGCTCTTTCACGCGCTCCTTCTACGTTATCTAAGATCCACTTTAACTTGGTTGCAGAAAAATAAGCATCCAACACCAATCCCGTTTTCTCCTTAATCATTTGCGCACTTCCACCAGCTTTTAATTCATCACAATACTTTGCTGTCCTACGATCTTGCCACACAATAGCATTGTACAAAGGCTCGCTAGTTTCACGATCCCATACAATAGTTGTTTCTCTTTGATTTGTGATACCAATAGCCGCAATTGACTTTCCTGTAATCCCTTCTTTTGCTACTACTTCTGCAGCTACAGATATCTGAGACGCCCATATTTCGTTTGGGTCATGCTCTACCCATCCTGGTTTTGGAAAATATTGTTCAAAAGATTTTTGAGAAACTTTTACAATTTCACCTTCGCGGTTAAATAAAATTGCTCTTGAAGATGTCGTACCTTGATCTAAGGCTAAAATTAATTTATCTTTCATTGTATCTAAATTTGGTTATTATGATTATCACCTTATTCATCATAGCTTTTTTAATTAAAAAACACAAAGCACATCTATCTACAACTTACCAGAACAAACCTAACAGTATTTGCTCCATCTATTGAATGCTTCTTAAAATGCATCCAATCCTACCTCATCACATTGTGAAAATTCTTATTTATTCCTTATAATTCTTAGAAAAGAAATTCGCAATAGGCTTTCCTATTTAACAGATGTAAATCAACTTTTTCAACTAATGAACGTCTATTCTATTACGAATTTCAAAACTCTTTAATTCAATATATAATTTGCTGTCACAGACTTGTATTCCTCCACTTGATCCAACACCCATGTCTCATTTTCTCCCAACTCTTTCGCCATCAACTTAGCCACAGCTGGTGCCATGCGAATACTCTCTTTAGCATCTAATAATTGACAGCGAACTCTACGCGCCAACACATCTTCTACAGTACGTGCCATTTCGTTTTTTACTGCCCATACCACCTGCGCTTTCATCACTCCTAAGACAGGGCTCAACAATTCACTCATCCCCTCTTTTTTAGCAATTTTAAGCACTTCTTCCTTGTCTGTTCCATAAAAATGTAAGGGATCCGAACGATCCACATCTTCCATATATCCATGAATCTTCAAGTGACGCGTTTGTGACAAGGTTGTTTTCCATCCTTGATTTTTTTCTGCTTTAGATACTAAATCTTCTCCCATTTTTCTATAAGTAGTCCATTTTCCTCCTACCATTGTAAGCATCCCAGAATCTGACTCAAAAATCTTATGACTTCTAGAAATCTCTTTTGTTTTCTTTCCCTTTCCTTTTGGAGCAGCTAACGGTCTCAAACCAGCAAAAACACTTAAGACATCTTTTCTCTGTGGAGCTGTTGTTAGATACCTAGACGCAGTCTCTAATATAAATTCAATTTCCTCCTCTAAAGCTATAGGCTCTAAAGATGCATTTTTCACCAAAGTATCTGTTGTTCCAACAACTACTTTACCATACCAAGGCACTAAGAATAATACTCTTCCGTCATCCGTTTTCGGAATCATAATAGCATCATCTCCAGGCAAGAAACACTTTTCAAGCACCAAGTGAATTCCTTGACTAGGCACCATTGTTTTTTCGGCTCTTACACAATCCATTTTTAAAACTTCATCTGCAAAAACTCCTGTAGCATTCACAATCTGCTTCCCTTTTATCGCATATTCTCTACCTTCCTCCTGATCCACAAACACAACACCTGAAGCCTGCTCTTTATCGTCTTTTATAATCCCTTCGACAGCACAATAATTCAAAGCAATCGCTCCCATTTCAGTAGCTGATTGTAAAGAGTTAATAGCAAGTCTACTATCATCAAATTGACCGTCAAAATACACCACTCCTGCAGATATTTTAGACGATTTTATGTTCGGAATCCGCTTGAGGGTTTCTTTTTTTGAGATTCGTTTAGACCTTCCTAAACTAAGTTTACCCGCTAACAAATCGTAAAATGTTAAACCGACAGTATATTGAAGCTCGTCAAACAAACCATGGGTTGGAATAATAAACGATTGCTCACGAACCAAATGCGGAGCATTCTTTACTAACAACCCTCGTTCAACCACAGCTTCTCGCACCAGAGCAACATCTCCCTGTGCTAAATAACGGACACCTCCATGTACCAATTTTGTACTTTTACTTGATGTTGACTTTGTGAAATCTGATTTTTCCAATAACACAACAGAATAGCCCCTTGCCGAAGCCTCTAATGCAATTCCTATTCCTGTTGCTCCTCCTCCAATAATTATAAAATCATATACTTTTTCACAACTAATTTTATCAATCATTCTATTTCTATTCATGATAACTAATTTTAATGTATTTACAGTCCACCTAATTATTATCTTTCAAACATATAACAAAAAGAAATGAAACGAAAGGAAAAATAAGTTTAATTTACTGCAAACTGACGAATATCATAAAAAAAAGCTATTATTACGTCATAAAAGGAATAATTAAAAAGAAAAAGAAATACAAAGAAACAATCACACTCTTAAAGAAGAAATACATTCGTAAAAAAAACACAACAGCCTCAATCCAAGGGCACGAGATAAATTTCCGAAAATTCTATCCTCTATTTCGTGGCAGAGCCTCGGAAAATGAAGCCTTCAATAGGGGATTAAAAACAGCCACTATAAATATTCCTTTGAAACATTATTGACAAAACCCCCAATAAGAGATTAAATAAAAGCCATCGAACTCATCCTAAGAAAAGAAACATAGGATAGGTTTAAAAAACCAGTTCTACCGAAGCTTGTCTAGTATTTTATTTAAGACTTTAGCCTCTTCCTCCGATATATTATCCATACACGTAGACCTCTCCTCTATATCAATTTCATCAATTAATTGAATCCCCACATCGGTAATACCAACATAAACTACACGCCTATCAGCATCACACCGCGATCTATGGACGAGATTCTTAGCACATAATTTATCCATCAACCTAGTCGCATTAGGAGCGCGTTCAATCATACGTTCCTTTACTGTTTGCACAGTGATTTTTTTTCCTGCCCCCAATAAAATCCTTAAAATATTATACTGCTGAATACTTATACTAAACGGCTTAAGTAACTTATTATCATGACATTCCAACCAACTAGAAGTGTATTTAATATTGATTAACGCCTTTACTTTCTCTGAAGTAAACGTAGTATTTATATCCTTTGATATATCTCCCATAAGCCACAAATTTAACCTATTTTACCAACCAGCAAAAGGTAGCTTTATAAAAAACTACCTTTTATACTCAAAAAAATTATTTATCAGTAACCGAAACAACTCATTTATATCCTTTACCGTTAAAAAACAGAGCAATAACAATCGTCATCCACGCATTCAACGCTACACAAAACGAGCAATACTCACACGCTACTTAACTATACGATAGACACATGCACAATTACGCATTGAAAGATTTCCATCTAGAATACAATTTAAAAGTCACAGTCCATACATTATTCATGTACTAAATGCGTTGAAACTGCAATTCTATTCCACATATTAATAACTCCGATTAACATAATCAGTTGCGCAATTTCTAACTCGGAAAAATAGCTTGTCGCTTTTACATAGCTAGCATCTGTAAGTCCATCATTAGAAATAAGTGTCACTTCCTCGGTAATTGTAAAAGCAGCCCTTTCTTTTTCTGTAAATAATGGAGACTCTTTCCATGCAGCAATGGCAAACAACCTTTTTTGCGTTTCTCCGTGCTTTAATGCTTCATTACAGTGCATTTCGATACAATACGCACAATTATTAATTTGAGAAGCCCTTATCTTAATCATATCCGCCAAGCTTCCTTTTATTAACGTTGTAGCCAAATAGCTTTCCATACCGAACATGGCTTTATATGCTTTTGAGTCTTGCTCTGAAATAGTTACTCTTTTCATCATTCTTTAAAATTATTGTTTTTATCATGTAACCTCACATTAAAGGACAGAGGAACTCCCTTGTATTTTATCAAAAAAAACTTTTCCAGAAATTAACTGTATAACATTAAATAGAGATCATAGGTATCCATAAGACATGTTCTTATCCTATGTTTACAGTATCACACTTAGAAAGCATATCATTAGAAAAAAAAGGCATCCCTATAAACACCTCCTTTATTCCTGATCAATAGATCTACATGTCAGAGAAAATTTCAATAATCATAACAAACATTCCGTATAATACACCTTAACTTCTACAAGATTTTTATTTACAATGCCAATCTAAAGGTCTTCACTTTTAACAGCAATGTTGCTTTGAGAGCTTCATCTACAATATCATTATCTTTAAAATTATCAAAAAATGATGGGAGAGAAAAATCAGCAACCACTTTGGCTCCTAAATGCGGAAAGGATGCCAATGCCGCAGCCATAACCGTAGCACCCCCTCTTGCCCCAGGAGATGTAGACAATAATAACATTGGTTTATTCTTCCAAACAGAACCATCTACCCTAGAAACCCAATCCATTACGTTTTTAAAAACAGCCGCATAAGAACCGTTATGCTCCGCCAAAGACAACACAAAAGCATCTGTAGCAACAAACTGTTCACTTATTTTATATACATCTTTAGGAATTCCATTCTCTGACTCTTCATCTACAGAGTACATCGGAATTTGATACTCCTTTAAATCCAAAGATTCTATTTTTATAGCATCCATCAATCCCGCTGCATAATTTGCAAATTCTTTATTGATTGATTTTTGACTACTGCTCCCTCCTAAGGTAATAACATTCTTGTACATTTAATTTATTTTAATAGTTAGTATCTCTATAATATACTGGCATAACACCAATTACAATTCAAAATAACCGATATAAATAGTTTATTTTATTTGTATTTTAATTTAACAACAACAGCCCAAACACAATGACAAATTAGACTTTAAATAGCTTTCCCTCTGTAAAATACGATGTTATACCAACTAAAACCCCAAATAACCGATATAAATAGTTTATTTTACGTTCTAGCGTTGTTGAAAAACAGGACGATAACTAAGGCGATCCTTCCATTTCTAAACTGTCATTTGTAAATGTGTTTGGTATTAAATCCTCTGTCTGTTGACCATCACGAATCATTATATGAGTAAAAAACACCAGTACAAATTCAAAAAACAAGACCGCGCACCCACATTTTTTTATATATGATTTCTTTTGACTTAGTAAAAAAGTCACAGTAATTAGCTTTTCAAATACTAATAGACATATCAAATACACAGGAAAATCAAAACACACAAACATCGCACGAACAGACTAGACCTCAAACACATACATTCCATAACTCAGTAATACCAAGACACTCAACAATCCTGTAGAAATCCAATATCCAATTTTAAATATTTTCATATTATTCGATTTAATTACAGCGCAAAACTACATTAAAAATTTATATTTACCTAGGGAATTACCCCCATGGTTTATAATTTAACAAAAAGTAGCAAGTTTTAAACATTCACTTTTTAATTTTTGTACATTAGCCACCAATAAAATGAAGCTATGGATATCAATTTCAATAAAAACGAAGACCACAATAAATTACTCTTGAGTCAATTAAAAAAGAACCTCTTAAAAGTTTATAAGGGTGGTGGAGATAAGCGTATTGAAAAACACCGAGCAAAAGGAAAACTAACAGCACGAGAACGCATTGATTTCCTACTAGATGACAAGGCTTCTTGTATTGAAATAGCAGCTTTTGCAGGTGAAGGCATGTATAAAGAACACGGCGGATGCCCATCCGCAGGTGTGGTTGTAAAAATGGGCTATATAAAAGGAAAGCAGTGTATTGTTGTTGCCAATGATGCCACGGTAAAAGCAGGCGCTTGGTTTCCCATCACAGCAAAAAAGAATTTACGAGCACAGGAAATAGCCATAGAAAACCGCTTGCCTATCATCTACTTGGTTGATAGCGCAGGAGTCTATTTACCCCTACAAGATGAAATTTTCCCCGACAAGGAACATTTTGGTAGAATTTTCAGAAACAATGCCATTATGAGTAGCATGGGAATTACACAAATTTCCGTAATTATGGGAAGCTGTGTAGCTGGCGGGGCTTACCTTCCAATTATGAGTGATGAAGCCATTATTGTTGATAAAACGGGAAGTATTTTTTTAGCAGGAAGTTATTTAGTAAAAGCAGCTATAGGCGAAAGTATCGATAACGAAACTCTCGGAGGCGCTACAACCCATTGTGAGATCAGTGGTGTAACCGACTACAAAGCTACAGACGACAAAGACGCTTTGACAATAGTCAAAGGCATTATAGATAAGATAGGTGATTACGACAAAACTGGTTACAACAGAGCCACTCCAAAAAAACCTTTAAAAAACCCTAAGGAAATTTATGGAATCCTTCCAAAATCACGTTCTGACCAATACGACATGAAAGAAATTATTGCTCGTTTGGTGGACAATTCAGATTTTGAAGAATACAAAAAGGACTATGGAAAAACGTTGATTTGTGGATATGCAAGAATCGAAGGCTGGGCAGTAGGAATTGTTGCCAATCAACGAAAAATGGTTAAAAACGGAAAAAAGGAGATGCAATTTGGAGGGGTAATCTACTCAGACTCTGCGGATAAAGCTACACGTTTTATTGCCAATTGCAACCAAAAGAAGATCCCATTGGTTTTTTTACAAGACGTAACAGGTTTTATGGTAGGGAGTAAAAGTGAGCACAGTGGAATTATAAAAGATGGCGCTAAAATGGTAAATGCTGTCAGCAATTCTGTAGTCCCTAAATTCACGATTATTATAGGGAACTCTTATGGTGCAGGAAATTATGCCATGTGCGGAAAAGCCTATGACCCACGATTGATTTGCGCTTGGCCTTCTGCCGAATTAGCGGTAATGAGCGGAGGATCTGCGGCTAAAGTACTACTACAAATAGAAACTGCCAGTTTAAAACGCAAGGGAGAGGAAATCACCAAAGAACAAGAAGAGGCGTTGTTCACTAAAATTAAGTCGCGATACGACGAACAGACATCTCCTTACTATGCTGCATCTAGAATTTGGACAGACGGAATTATCAATCCCCTAGATACAAGAACATGGATAAGCATGGGAATAGAAGCTGCCAATCATGCTCCTATAGAGAAAGCTTTTAACTTGGGGGTGATTCAAGTTTAAAGCATCAAAAAACAACAATCATAAACAATTATAAAAGCACTTGTATTAAAACTGATAAAGTTTTACTTTTACAGGGTTAAAAAAAATAATAAAATGGGAAGAGCATTCGAATTTAGAAAGGCTAGAAAAATGAAACGTTGGTCTGCAATGGCAAAAACTTTTACTCGCATAGGTAAAGACATTGTAATGGCAGTAAAGGATGGAGGACCAAACCCAGATACGAATGCACGTTTAAGGGCCGTGATTCAAAATGCCAAAGCCGCTAACATGCCTAAGGATAATGTAGAGCGTGCCATTAAAAAAGCTAGCGATAAGGATACCGCCAATTATAAAGAAGTATTATTTGAAGGATACGCACCACATGGTATAGCAGTAGTCGTAGAAACAGCTACGGACAATAACAACCGTACCGTTGCCAATGTAAGAGCTGTCTTTAATAAATGTAACGGGAATTTTGGAACTTCTGGTTCTGTAGTTTTTATGTTTGACCATACCTGTAATTTCAGAATTAGTACTGAGGAATTAAAAATGGACTTGGAAGATTTTGAATTAGAATTGATGGATTTTGAAGTTGAAGAGGTCTTTAAAGATGAAGATGGGATATTAATCTACGCCCCTTTTGAGCAATTTGGAGCAATCCAAAATTACTTGGAAGAAAACAAATTAGGTATTTTATCTTCTGGATTTGAACGCATTCCTTCCAACACCACAAAATTAAACGAAGAACAACAAGCCGAAGTTGAAAAACTATTGGAAAAACTAGAAGAAGATGAAGATGTGCAACATGTATATCACAGTTTAGAAATGTAACATCTAATTTTTTATATCCATTTCATAAACCCCCAACAGACGCTCTGATGGGGGTTTATTTTTTGTGATTTACACCACACATTCCAAAATTACTGATATAAATAATTCCATTTCTAAACCGTATCTTAGATTGGTATTACTTGTATGAAGGTTCAAAAATACGAAACCACACTGTGATTATATAAACGTAATAGTGCATTATTAATTATCACTTTTTTACCTATATTTGTGAAACATGAAATAATTAAGCGCAGGTTTTCAGACAAACTGACGTTGTAAACCATTAATAACAGGGATTCAAACGAGAAAAAAAAATAAAATGCACACAATTATTTCAAGTATAGAATTTCAAAAAAAAGTAAAAAATAAATTCACTTCAAAGGAAATTGAACGAATAATTGAAATATTATCTTTAAACCCTAAATTAGGTAAGAAATTTAATTCAGTAAATAACATATACAAGTTAAACTTAGGATTAGCCGAAAACAAAAAGCAAGATTATAATTTAATTTATTGTTATCAAGGAAAAAACAAACCAATTTTTATAATTAATATTTTCAGAACAAAAGAGAAAGATTTAATTACTAAAATAATTAATTGCTTAATAACTGAAGCTTTAGAAAATTGAAAATTATTACAGATGTGGAATCCGTTTAAAAAAAAAGAAAAAAACCTACGTTAATTAAATAAAATAAAAACATATAAAAATAAAGAAAAATACTTTATAAAAACATTGAAATGAAATTGAAATTTAGATTTTTTAATAAAAATGACTGGAAGGAAATATCTGAAATTTATAAACAGGGAATTGAAACAAAGAATGCTACATTTCAACTTGAAACACCGAATTGGTTGGATTGGAATAACAGTCATTTAACGAGTTGTAGAATAGTAGCGGAACTAAAGGATGAAATCGTAGGATGGTCTGCTCTATCTCCAATTTCAAATCGATGTATATATGGGGGTGTCGCAGAAGTTAGTATTTATGTCTCAAACAACTATTCAGGACAAAAAATAGGAACAAAACTTTTAGAGAAATTAATATTAGAAAGCGAAAAAAAAGGCATTTGGACTTTACAAGCAGGTATTTTTCCCGAAAACAAAGCAAGTCTTAAAATTCATAGTAATTTAGGATTTAGAAAGGTTGGATACCGTGAAAAGATCGGGAAAATGAATGGAAAATGGAGAGATACTATTCTTATAGAAAGAAGAAGTAAGAATATAGGAATAGAATAATAACGCTCTACAACACCTAAAACCCGTCCAATACCTAGCGCCAAGGCAATAACCATAGTCTACACTATCCCCACTAAAAGAGGGCACTACAAAGATGCGTGGTATTTACTAAGAGGCAAAGCGACAGAACATTCTCTTGAACCCCATAAAACGCTTTATTCCCTCAAAGCTTTTAGACAAATTGTCTGTAGGAAAAACTGGACAACCTACCTAATAATACCAATTACAATCCTCGTATTTTAACTTGTGAATTATACTATTGCAACTTGAGAGAGGAAGAAGCCAGAAATGGGAAACACAACCACAAGATATACTTCCGAAAGGCTATTTACTATTTCAAAGCAGCGCCTTGGATAATTAAACCTCCAAAAAAAGACCAACCAATAAGGAAACAGTAAAACACACCTATGTGTTTTATACGCTAACAATCAGCACTTAAAAACAAATATCTACGAACATTTCTCAAATACAACAAGGAAATACACGGGAATATTTTTTATATTTACAAAGATTGGTGATTTTATCATAGCACAACTCATCTATAAATAGTGAGACAAAATTCAAAAAATGAAACATAAACTTATCTGCTTATTATTTTTAGTCTCATCTAACCTTATAGTATCCCAGGTATCTGAAGATTTATTAGTTAACATCCACTCTGCTTCTAACTCTGTTATGAATACTCTAAGCCCAGACACTGGTTCAATGATATATAATACTGATTTAAAATCGGTATATATATATGATGGAACTCATTGGAAAAAGCTAAACAACAATCTTGAAACAACTTACGAAACAGTTGCTATAGGAAGAGGAAATCAAACGTTAACAGTTCGTGATGCTGATAAAATCGTCGGTTTCACCTTAATATCCAGTTATAACAGTTTATCTACAAATACAGGTAAAATGTCTGGGACTTGGATAATTAATGAGAATCGCGACAAAATAAGATGTTATATACAAACACTAGAGCATCCATATATAAAATTCTTAGTAGTAACAGTACAAATTAAAAACGCGACAAATACAATAGAATTCAGTAATTACACTTCTCGATACTGGACAGTAACGATTCGCACCCCTCAAAACAACTTAAGTAATAACGGAACAAATTATCAATTAGGTAATATAGTAATCATTAGAAAGGAATAAAAAATATAAAACAAGGCTCTAGTTTAGCACTCACACCCTTTTTAAGACAGTATCATTTGAATATTGGCAATACCTAATTGAGCTTCACAATTCCAAAAAGATATATGAACATCCCAATATTTCTATGCATAGAGAACACGAATCAAAACACTCGATTTTATTAAAAAAACGAGTAAATACGTATAAATTAAGCTTCTCAACACATTAACTATAGATAAAAGTAAAACTACGATACCTTTAGATCCTGTATTTTAACATTTATTTTAGAATTCTCTATTTTTATCAAATTCATAAAATTGACAGCGTAAACAGGGGGATAAATAAGATTTACAACTAATTAAAGTTCATAAACACAGATTAAAGCGAAAACACACTGATAATTAAGAACAGAATTAAAGAAAATAAAGCATGAAATTTGAAATGAATTCAAAAAAAGGGTGCTTGTAAACATTTAAAAGTTATATTTGCATCATTAAAAAATATAAATACAAT
The DNA here is from genome assembly GCA_965224465.1 of Flavobacteriaceae bacterium. Classification (GTDB taxonomy): domain Bacteria; phylum Bacteroidota; class Bacteroidia; order Flavobacteriales; family Flavobacteriaceae. The sequence goes on from OZ245049.1 coordinate 1,458,619, forward strand.
AATAATGAGCACAGGAACAGTAAAATTCTTCAACGATTCAAAAGGATTCGGATTCATCACACCAGATAACGGAGACAAAGACGTATTCGTACACATCAGCGCTTTAACTGATGAAATTACAGAAGGAGATAAAGTAAACTTCGAAGTAGAAGAAGGACGTAAAGGACCAAATGCGGTTAACGTAACGGTAATTTAAGTTTATTCTTAAAAGATATAAGCCCTATCTACAATGATAGGGCTTTTTTTATGCCTAATTTTAACGGTTTTAAATATTGATAGGCAAACGAATAACACCAATTACAATCCAAAATAATCGATATAAATAGTTTATTTTATTAAAACGAACCCGTTCTAGGATTTAGTTTACACCAATAGCTACACAAAGGATTCACCTACAAGAGTAATAGGGTACTTTTTCTATTAATTTTACCCGTAGGAGTTTCAATAAATTGCGGAATAACGTACACTTTTTTAGGGATTTCAAACTTACTTAATCGTTTAGAAGTTTTTATTTCAATCAATACATCACTTGCAACCTCCTCCACTAGTTTCTTTTTTGATTCTATCACTAAGACTACCTTATTCCCTAATAAATCATCCGGTTCAGAAGCGATAAAAAAACGTTCAGAAATAAGTCCACTCAATTTTAACTCTAACTGTTCTGGAATCAATTTAATTCCTCCTGAATTAATCACAGAATCATATCTTCCTAGCCACTCAAACGTGTGGTCATCCAATAAATGTACAACATCATTTGTTACAATAACACGCTCCGACAACAAAGGGGCATGTATTTGCAAACAATCGCGACGGTCTAAAGAAAGCTTAATATTAGGCAGGGTTTTATAATACCTATCCTCAAGTCCATTCAATCGTTTGGCTGCAATATGCGTGATCGTTTCGGTCATCCCATAGGTTGAAAACACTTTTATAGGCAAGGTTTTTATTTTTTTTAGCAAGGTTTCCGGCACTACCCCTCCTCCAATAATTAATTGACCTATACGGTATAAATTTTCAAAACAATGATGAACTTGCAAAGGAATCATCGCCGCAAAATCATACTTTTTTTCTGTCAATTTCAGTGGATTTGATTGCACCTTTACAACATCCATATCCCAGCCCAAATACAGCGCTCTTACCAGCATCATTTTCCCTGCAATATAACCAACAGACATACACAAAAGCGCTGTAGTTCCTGCTTTTAAACTAAAGAATTCCCCTGTAGCGAATGCTGACTGAAGCATCGCACTTTTTTTAAGAAATATAATTTTCGGATCCCCAGTAGAGCCCGAAGTTTGAACTTTTAATTCCTCCGAATTATCAAACCATGCCTTTAAAAAAGAAGATACTTCTGGTAAATAATTTTCTGCATACTGTAACAATTCCGAAGTATTATTGAACCTATTTCCATTCAATCTAAAGCTAGAATGTAATATTTCCTTAACCATCTATACCCGTACTTTTATTCTCTATTTCTAATGATTCACTTACAAATGGATCAATTTCTAATGGTTCACTAATTTTACCTGTCAATTTTTCTTTCCAATTTCCCCAATCATATTTTTTAGAAAACACAACAAGTACCAAAGGGTACAATACAAAAACAGGTAAGAACATACTCATTTCTACAGAAGGCTCAGAGATATCTACAAATAGAGCATCGGTTTGAAAAGCCGCCCAATCCGTTGTTACAAATACAGCTGCCACTATATTATTTATAGCATGAAAACCCATGGATAGCTCCGTACCCTCGTCCATCAAAGTTATGATTCCCAACAAGAAACCTGTACCTATATAGTACACCATCACAATCATTCCTAATTTCTCTACTTCTGGGTTCATCCCATGAAGCAAACCGAACATTACAGATGTCACTATTAAAGGAAACCACCTATTTTTTGCAAGTACACCAATTCCTTGCATCAAATAACCTCTAAATAATAATTCTTCCATGCTTGTTTGAAAAGGCAAAAACAAGACTGATATAAGAACTAGTAAGGCAAATTTGATTGGTTTAAAATTCCAGACATGCATTTCTGGCGCCAACATTATCCCTATAGAAATAACCACTACAGAAATCCCTCCCCACAGCATAACTGCGAAGAAAAACCGAGACCAATCTATCTTTTTTCTTGAAGTAACCAGACTTCTTAAACTACGCTTATGGATACATTGAACACATAAAATCAGCGTCACAATACCTGCCACAAACGACAAAATCATTAAAAACAAACTTAAATTAGCTCCTAATATACTTTGGAAGTTCCCTTTTGCAGCTGCTAAAAATTCATTGTTACTTTCTGCCATAAATTTAGCTGTAAAAAACAAAGGCAATGCCCCTATATTTACAGCAATAAACACAAGAAATAAGCCTAATATATAATAGCCCCAATTATTCTCCCCATTAAACGCTTGTTGAATATAATTCATAATTTTTAAAACTTAAAATTCCATTTATCTTTTGCTGAATATCCCAATGCACCTTTAGAAACCTCCAATGGGCACGCTATATTATTACTATACAAAGCTCCAGTCCCCAAGCCTTGAGGCATCGAATTCCCCAATCCAAATGTCCATTGAGCTATCGCATTGAGCCCAACATTACTTTCCAAAGCAGATGTTACCCACCATTTAATATCTTGTTCTTCTGCCAAAGAAATCCATTGTTCACTCCCTTTAAACCCACCAATCAAGGCTGGTTTTAAAATAATGTACTGTGCTTGTATTGTTTGTAGCAATTCACGCTTTTTTATTACAGAAAACACCCCAATCAATTCTTCGTCCAAGGCAATTGGCAGTGGTGTACGACTGCACAAGGAAGCCATCTCCTGCCATTGCCCTTGTTTAATGGGTTGCTCTATAGAATGCAAATCATAAGCTGCAAGTCTTTTTAATTTCTCCAATGCATTATCAGGAGAAAAAGCCCCATTGGCATCTACACGTAGTTCAATTTCTGTAGGATTAAATTCGGATCTAATATAATGTAACAAGTCCAATTCCGCCTTAAAATCTATGGCTCCAATTTTTAATTTAATAGTTGTAAACCCTGCTTTTATTTTTTCTTTTATCTGCTGATACATAAAAGATTTACTCCCCATCCAGATCAAACCATTGATAGGAATAGTTTTTTTAGATGCCGTAAAATCGTTTTGAAACAACTCAAAAGGATGTTTACTTTCTAATGATAAAAATGCTTGCTCTAAACCAAATTGAATGGAAGGAAATGCAGTTAACTCTTCCAATAAAACCTCTAAACCGACATAAATATGATCACAAGCCCATTGCAATTTCTCTAAAAAAATTGGACAATCATCAATACTCAAGCCTTTAAACATATTGCATTCACCAACGCCTGTTTTCTGAGCATCCTTAATAACAATAAAATAAGTCTCTTTGGTATGTAACACTCCTCGAGAAGTTCCACTGGCACGTTTAAAATTTAAAGTATACGGTTTAAAATAAGCTTTCATAGAATCACATATACTGCAATAGTACAACTATTAAAAAAAAAATACTATTTTAGGAGGGAATTATACCAAAAACAGCACTGAACACTCGTTTTTAGACACGGTACACTATAAGGAACACGGCAGCTAACCAATACTTATACCTACAATCCAAAATGACCGATATAAATAGTTTATTTTTTGTTCTAGCGTCGTTATAAAATAGAACGACAGCAAGGCTATCCTTAGGTTTTCCGCCTAGCTATAATACCAATTAAAATCCAAAACAACCGATATAAATAGTTTATTAGTTTTAAAAATTACTATTATGCACATACCTGAAATACCAAATTTAATCTTATACGCCGTTCCTTTTTTCGTGGTTTCCGTACTAATAGAAGGGCTTATAATTTTCAAAAAAAGCCCTGAAAACTTCATATTCAAAGACTCCATAACCTCTATTGTCATGGGATTCGGAAATTTACTTATAGGCATTATTTCAAACATACTGGCTGTTTTCATCATCAGCTATTTGTATGAGAATTTTAGACTTACAGAAATCCCTTTTACTTGGTGGGCATGGATACTTATTTTATTTTCGGACGATATTTCTTATTATTGGTTTCATAGAATCTCACATGAGTCACGTTTTTTCTGGGCCTCACATAGCATTCATCATTCTTCACAAAAATACAACCTAAGTACTGCTTTGAGACAAACTTGGACGGGCAATTTTTTTAGTTTTATTTTTTTCTTAGCGCTTCCTATTATTGGTTTTCATCCTTTGATGATTTTCACACAAATGTCTGTGAGTTTATTATACCAATATTGGATACACACCGAGCTGATAAACAAAATGCCTAAATGGTTTGAAGCAATCTTTAACACACCTTCACATCACCGTGTACATCATGGCATTAATCCAATATATTTAGACAGAAACCATGCAGGTATTTTTATTATTTGGGACAAACTATTTGGCACTTTTCAAGCAGAACTTCCAAAAGAAAAAGCAATCTACGGATTGGTTACCAATATTAAAACTTACAATCCTATTCGTGTTGCATTTCACGAATGGTTTCTGTTATTCAAAGATGCATTTGGCAGTAAAACATCTGTATTAAACCGCGTAAAATATTTTATCAAACCTCCTGGATGGAAACATGATGGAACGAGTGTATTGTCCGATGATTTACGTAGAGAATGGTTAAAAAAGAACACAAAAACGTAACCATTACACTTTCAAACTATCTCCAATAGGCAGTAAGTGTAATTCTTTATGATCTTTTGCAAATTGTTCTTGGGCTTTCTGGTGATTAATTTTAATATACCCAAATGTATCGTAATGATACCCTAAAATGGTATTACATTCTAAGAAATCCGCAGCAATTACGGCTTCTTTTACTCCCATGGTAAAATTATCACCTATGGGTAAAATTGCTAAGTCCAATGGGCCTACAAGTCGTGGAATTAATTTCATATCATACGTTAATGCGGTGTCTCCCGCAATAAATATACTGTGATGACTTGTCTCTATAATAAACCCTCCTGGCTGCCCTCCATAGCTACCGTCGGGAAAAGAACTTGAATGGATTGCGTTTGTATAATGTACACGTCCAAAATCAAATTGCCAACTCCCTCCATGGTTCATAGGATGTCCTTTCAATCCTTTCTTTTCAAAATAATTAATAATTTCAAAATTAGAAATTAAGGTAGCACCAGAATTCTTGGCAATAATTTCCACATCTAAAATATGGTCTTCATGCGCATGTGTAATTAAAATATAATCGGGCTTTAAACTATTCACATCTATATGTGATGCCAATTGATTCCCCGTAATAAAAGGATCTACTAAAATAATTTTATCCTTTGTTTCTATCAAAATAGAGGCATGCCCCAAGTATGTTATCTTCATATATTTACAGTTCTAAACCAATCCTATCTACGTTTTCAAATTCATAATTAATTATAAAATGACTGTCTAAAAATTCGTTTGACATAATTGACCCTTCTAAAATACAAAAAATTACATAAAAAAGCCACGGAAATCCCTAATTTCCGTGGCCAAACAAACAATTTCTTAAATACTTATTACACCAAATACATTTCCAAGTGACGTTTTAAAAATGGAATTATTTTTTATTTAAGCTAGATGGAAAATCTTAGGATAGCCTTAGCTATCATTCTGTTTTTCAATAACGCTAGAACGTAAAATAAACTATTTATATCTGTCATTTTGGATTTTAATTGGTATTAGTTATTAAAAACCATATTTAAGAAATGCGGTAAAATTCCTTCCTGTTTCAAGTATTTTTCCATTATTCATATTGGAATTGCTATAAGAATAATTCAAATGTTCATAATATGTTTTATCAAATACATTTAACACTGCAACACCTATGGTGGTATTTTTAAAAGGATTGATTCCTGCTCTAAGAGCTAAGGTTCCAAAACCAGGCGTGGTTTTTTCATTAAAGGTCAAGGCAATACGATCCTGAGCTCCAACTAGTCTAGCTGTAGCACTACACCAAAAGTTTCCCGTATCATATTTAGTCATAAGATGCGCCGTAAAAGGAGGGATTTGAGCTAGCGGTTCATCTATATCTAAATTGGCCGCATGGGTATAAGAAACATCTCCTGTAAACATCCAATTATCTGTAGGCTTATACCTAATATTAAACTCTACCCCTGTTTGCATCGCTTCCTCTAAATTCACAAACTGGCGTGCTACTAAAGGTGGATTTTTTGGCATAAACTTTCTGTGAATAGCAGGATTTATTTTTGTGTAAATATAATTTTGTAAATACGAATAAAAAACACTTGCTCCCAATTGAACTGTTGAGAATTGCTTGGACACAGAAAACTCAACTTGGTTATTTACTTCTGGTTTTAAGTTGGGATTTCCTACGTACTCGTAAGGATCAAATCCAACACTAAAATGATTTATATAACGCTCTATCATAGAAGCTGTACGCACTCCTCTACCTAAAGACAATTGCCATTGAAATGCATTCTCTCTATATTTAACAGCTATATTCCCACTCAAATTCGCTTCATTATCATCTTGAATATCACCTCCATAAAGCGCCTTAAAATCTGCAGCTTGATCTTGAATACGCGTTGTGATAAAATCAATTCTTGCTCCAACTTGCAAACTGTAAAGAGCAGACAATTCAATTTTTGATTCTGCGAAAACACCGTAATTACCCAAGGTAGCATCTTGCCATATTTTATCTACTTTTGTCATCGGCATTTTTAACATTTTACCCTTCATCATTTTTATAATTCGCGTACGATTCCCTTCTCTTTTAATTATGTTTGCATCCACTCCAGTGTACAATTTAACGGAATTACTAATGGTTAAATCAGCTTCTATTTTCCCTCCATAAGTCCATGCTTCTACAGGAGACTGGGCATCTACCATTTTAAAGTTTTTCCTACCAGTATTTGTCATTAAATGATCTACATAAGAGTAAAACCCCTTAACTACAACACCTGCTACTGTATTTGAAACATTGGTGATTTTATAATTTATATTTGCTAAAAAACTATCATCATACGGAGAATCCATCATAAGTCCTGCATGCTTGATGTCACGTCCTAAAGACTGACGCCACGCCATTTCAAAACGTTGATTGTCGTCTGGATTATACCCCACTTTTATGGAATAATCTGTAGTATTAAAAGAAGCAGGTACTTTGACACCATCGCCATCTTTATAATCTCCAAAACTTCTGTACGAACCATTTAATTGTACATCAAACTTTTTTACTGCATACGACAAATTCATACGAGAAACATAACTACCTCCGTTTATTTCGTAGCCCCCTTGAACATTTCCGTGTACCCCATAATTCTCTTCCGTAATATTTTTAGAAACAAGATTTATAATCCCACCAAAATTTGAACCATATCGAACTGTAAAAGGCCCTTTTATAATTTCTATTTTCTCAATCTCTTCAGGTATTACATGCGTTGTAATAGGATCCATACGATTTGGACAAGCGTTCATTATTTTAGAACCTCCATCGTATTGAATGTTTAATTGTTCATAACGAAAAGATCTAAATACAGGTTCCGAAGCATACGCACCTCTTTTAGAAATAGCAAATCCTTTAATCCCTTTAAATAAATCCCCAACACTACGAGGCTGACTTACTCTTTTATCATAATCATTAATAATAACAGCTTGAGATACATTGTCTGTTAGGTTTCCTGACACAATAATTTCGTTTAACGAAATTTGTTTTGGAATCATCTCTATAATCATCCCGTCCTTTAGCAGCACATTATTTGTATGGTAACCCAAAAATTGAATGCTCGCTTTTTGCTCTCCAATAATTTCAATTTGAAAAACTCCCTTCGAATTTGAAGATGCATATTTCTTAGAACTCATTATTTGAATGGTAGCATTCTCTAAAGGCATTCTTGTTTTTCCATCAAGAATAGTTCCCTTAATCACCTCTTGACCAAAAGAGCTAATTGCTATTAAATAAATAAAGGTAATTGTTATAATTTTTTTCATAAATACATTCCTATATACTGTATCAAACTTAAAATACAGTGATTTCTTCTCCAAGACAACTCGCTGTCTCAGAATTCAATTAATTAATCTATAATCCACATGATTACTTAAATAGTTTCTCCTTAAACGATGCGTTAATCACCATACACGAATACTCAATATTCTTGGATACCTATTCTTAAAATTCATCTGATATTATTAGAAGGCACACCTATGTACACTTCTAAAACCTTTATTACGATATGATTTCAGCAACTCCATTTAACTACCAAACACACTTCAAAATAACAGCTATCAATAGTTATTTAGAAACTACGTTGGCATAAAAACAGCTATCCTCTTAAGTACACGAAAGCAATACAGATGAAATTAAATTTTAAGTTTTACTTAAAAAAGAATGCATCCAAAGTGCTATCAGTATTTTCTATAGAAAATTATGATGCACTATTCAACAACAGAAAGCACAGCCATAATCTTACAGAAAACAACAAATTTATAACGTAAAAAGTAAGAATTAACAATAAATGGGAGGTCGTATTTTAGAACATTCATATGCTTCTAAAAGCACATATCTTGTACCGTACAATGTAAATGCAACAGTACGGTTTCTATCAAAGGAGAGCCTATAATCCACAATAGGACTTACAGGATAATCATCTATATTTATAACGGGAACGTTGTAATTATCTTGACTTTGTTTACTTGCTTCACTCAGCCTATCAATCAAATAACACTTACCATTACATTCAAGATAAGGTCTGTCTACATTTTTACAAAGAATGGTTGTAATATAATCGTAATTCAGCTGGTATTCAATCATAGGCAGCAATGGTTTTACCATTGCTACAAGGTATAATAGATAAAAAAAAATACTTAAAATTTGATTTTTCACTACGCTTTAATTACAGGACAAATTTATCTCTTATTTAAAGAGTAAACAAATAAAATTCAGAGTATTTGTCCGAGCCCAAATAGTATAGAAAACAAAAAGGTACTCAGTGCCAATATTTTTAGTTCTGGATCTAGCAGCTTACTATCAGAAGTGTTTACAACTCTTCTAGCATGAAGCCCTATAGGAATAAAAGCGATTAAAAACAACCATTGCATAGGGTTTTGGTAGTTAAGTGTAACATATAGCACAGAAAAACTAAACGAAATAAAGAGCAATACATAGTGGTACATTCGTGCTTTTATAAGCCCCATTTTAACGACTAAGGTATTTTTATTTGACTTTTTATCCGAATCAAAATCTCGCATATTATTTAAGTTTAACACCGCAGCACTTAAACAACCGATAACACTTGCAGGCAATAGCAATTGCCAGTCTAGTACTTGTACATATAAAAAATAAGAACCTAGCACACTAAGCAAACCAAAAAACAAGAAAACAAATACATCTCCCATGCCGCTATATCCATATGCATTTGTTCCCATTGTGTATTTAATAGCTGCCACAATACTAGCAATACCAAGGACAAAAAACAACAACGACAACAAAAAATTATCTTTCCCAAAAGAAGCATATATCAATCCTATGGCAACCAATAACGTAATTCCTGCAGTTATTACAATCGCACGAAGCATTTGTTTTGGAGAAATAGCGCCACTTTGCAATGCTCTTGTGGGGCCAACTCTATCTTTATTATCCGTACCTTTTACTCCATCACCATAATCGTTGGCGAAATTTGAAAGAATCTGAAACCCTGTCGTGGTTAATAATGCCAACAGGCAAATAGCTCCATTAAAACACCCTTGACCTGCGGCTAAAAAAGATCCTACTACAATCCCCGATAAAGATAACGGAAGGGTTCTAAGCCTAGCCGCTTGTATATAATTTTTTACATCCATGCTTCTGTTACTGTTTGTGATTTATACAAGAGATAGTCATAAAGCTGATATGCTTCCTTTTGAGGGACACAGGGAATTCTAATTTTTCCTGAAGCGGTTTGAATAGACATATCAAAAACCTGATGTCGTTTTTGAAAAATCGACTGTTTAAGCGTTACGTATTGTATTTTAAAGCATTCCACATATTCATAGCTTGTACCAATCTGTCCTTTTCCTATCCATAACATTTCTTTGTTGAGCTTATAAAAACGTTTGTTATATTTTTGATGTACCATCCAAATAATAAATGGAATCAAAACGACATTGCAAAGGTACCACTCCCAACCTTGATTTATGTCTGAAATAGTATAACACATATTGCAAAATAACAAAAGTAAAAACCCTTGAAAAATCATTTTACGTCGGTAATAAAAATGTGGTTTATACTCCTTGTGATTTGAAAAATCGGTATTGCTAAACACAAGTTCCTTTAACGTATTTATCTGTTCAATTTTTAACCCAACAATAGACAGCGTAGTTCCTTTTTTTTGTTTCCCACTGACCGCCTGCTTAAAAGAAACATTGTAAATACCTAGTATTTTTTTTAATGGATTTGTAGAAATAATTAACTGTTGTACTTTTTGTTTTCGAATAATATTATTGCGTTTTGTAAACAAGCCTTGTTTAATTTCCAACACTCCTTTTCGTATAGAGATGGTCAAATCAAAATGAAAAATAAACACCCTAAAAAAGGACGCAAGTATCGCAATAAAAAAACTTGCGATGACCAATATAAAGATCACTACATTATCTAACGCTACCTCTGGAGTACTCTCTTTAATCAAAACATCAAACTGCGCATCTATTTCTATTGTTTCAACAAAATCTTTCACTTGCACATAGAATGAAAAACCAAGCCCCGTAAGAACTAACAAGCTTTTAAAATGATTTTCTGACAAGCTCACTTTTAATAATTCAAGAACAGAAATTTTTTGAATAACACCGTAATCTTCCTCCTTTATTTTATCGTTTACGGTTGTTGTTTTAGACAGTAACAACTGTTTAAGGGCGTGTGCTCTATGCTGAGACAGAGCGCTAATCGAAATTTCTACAGATTTATCACCTGCAGTTTCTATTTGCACTTCCACTACATTGATAACTTGCTGAATCAGATTTTGTTTAAAATTGATATTTTGAATCTTTTCAAAAGGGATGGAAACATGTGATTTACTAACAATACCTTCCTGCAAAACAAAATCAGTATCGGTCACTTTAAACTTGAAATTTAAAAACTGTAAAATAGCTCTTACCAAAACATATACAAGCACCGTTGCTAAAACTATAAAAAGATACAATCTCATAGAATCTATTGATTTTTTTGAGAGTACTAAAAAAATCAAAATCCAAGAAGCTTTTATAATTTTATAAAGTATTTTAAAATAATACACTGCAACTCCACGTGTGGATTGACGAGAAAAAGAAGAGAAATCGAATTTAGTTCCCATTGACATGATCGGTTATAAATTCTTTAATTTTCAAAGCTTCTTCTTTTTTAAGTCCTTTAATCGTTAAATCACTCGAACTATCCCCTGCTGTATAGATACTTATAGTAGCCAATTTCAAAAAACGAGAAATAGGCCCTTCGTTTAAGGCTACATGCTGAATTCTAGAGAATGGCACCGTGGTAACACGCGACCAAATCACTCCATTTTTATAGCTGATATCTTTTTCTCTAACAGCATATTTCATTTTAGAGACCCCTAAAACAAGACCAACTAAAACGAATAGAAAAAACAAAAAGGCACCGATTATAAGTCCCCATTTATAATGTACAAAAAAAGAATCTTTGGCAGTGAATAAAACATAGGTAAGTCCTCCGATAAACACCGTAAAAAACACAAAAAAATTCAACAAAACAACGATGATGTAATTTTGTTGAATTTTTTTAAAATTTATTTTTTTAATAGTTGGTAAATCACCTTCTATCTGGAAATTTTGAAACATAGTAACATTCTCTAATTTATTACAAATCTGCTGCATTGGCAATCAATTCAGCGATATCGTACACTTCAATATCAGCTTCTTTATCTGTAGCTTTCACACCATCTGTCATCATAGTATTACAGAAAGGACAGCCTGTAGCAATAATATCTGGTTTCACTTTAATGGCATCCTCGGTACGTTCCACATTAATATCTTTGTTTCCTTTTTCTGGCTCCTTAAACATCTGTGCGCCTCCTGCACCACAGCACAAGCCATTAGATTTACAGCGTTTCATCTCAATCAATTCTACTTCTAATTTTCGAATTAATTCTCTTGGAGCTTCATAAATACTATTGGCACGTCCTAAATAACAAGGATCGTGAAATGTAATTCTCTTCCCTTTATACTTCCCGCCTTCAATAGTCATTCTACCATCATCCAACAGTGATTTCAAAAATTCGGTATGATGTACCACTTCGTATTTCCCACCCAACGGTCCGTATTCGTTTTTAATCGTATTAAAACAATGTGGACACGCCGTTACTATTTTTTTAACTTCATAGGCATTCAATACTTCAATATTTGCCATGGCTTGCATTTGAAATAGGAATTCGTTTCCAGCGCGTTTTGCAGGATCACCTGTACAGCTTTCTTCCGTTCCTAAAACGGCAAATTCAACATTAGCTTTGTTTAAAATTTTCACAAAAGCTTTGGTTATTTTTTTTGCTCTATCATCAAAACTACCAGCACAGCCTACCCAAAACAAAACTTCAGGTTGCTTTCCTTGTGCCATCATTTCTGCCATGGTTGGTACATTCATAGTATTTTATTTTATGTTAATTGTGTTTTCCATCGTCAAAGACTTCGATGGTCACTTCTTTTTTAATCAAATCTGTAAATTCGCCTCTGTAACGCGTTGCTTTTACTAAGTGATTGTCTACCCAATGATAATTTCCTCCTCTTGGTTTTCCCATAACCATTCCATGGTATTTAAAGCCGTGCTTTTTTAACCAAGTTTCGGTTACTTCTCTATGTTCTTCTTTTCTAGAAGTAAAGAAATAAATAATATGACCTTCGTCGTACCATCTGTTAAGGGTTGCAATTGCATCTGGATAAGCGGCGGCAGTAACCATACGTTCTGGCTCCTCGTTTGGAATATCGTCTCCTACGGTTCCATCAATATCAATTAAATAATTTTTGATGTTTTCTGGCAATATCGGGCTGATATGCTCACCTGCTTCAACTTTATCATGTAAAAGTTTGTCTACATCTTCTTTATTCATACTGTTTAAGTAATGTTTGTTAGTAATCCTCTCTGCCATCACAGCGCTTCCTATTTATATAGGAATTAGAGAAGTGTTAAATATATAATTGGACGTTTGCCTTGGCATCTACGTCTTCTCTCAATTCTAGCGTATTCTTTTATTTACGTTTCGTCTTTCCAATTTAAACGATCCATCTGGCTATACTGCCAGGGTGCTCCATTGTTTTCTATATTGGACATCATTCCATTTAATTCTACAGGAGCTGCAGATTCTTCCATCACCAAATAGCGTCTCATATCAACAATAATAGACAGTGGGTCAATATTTATAGGACATTCCTCTACACAAGCATTGCAACTGGTACAAGCCCACAACTCTTCCTGTGTTATATAATCGTTTAATAGCTGTTTTCCATCCTCTTTAAATGTTCCTTTATTAGCATCGATATTAGCACCTACTTCTTCCAATCGATCACGTGTTTTCATCATAATGGCACGTGGTGACAGTTCCTTCCCTGTAATATTTGCAGGGCATACAGAAGTACACCTCCCACATTCGGTACAGGTATAAGCATTCATCAACTGCACCCAATTCAAATCCGTTACATCACTGGCTCCAAATTTCGCAGGCACTTCGTCTACCGCCCCTTCTGGTGGCGCAGCATAAGGATCTGCATCTGGATCCATCATCAATTGAACCTCGTCTGTTACTGCTTTAATATTATCTAACTTTCCAGTCGCAGATAACTTGGCATAAAACGTATTTGGAAACGCCAATAATATATGCAAGTGTTTGGAATAATATAAATAATTCAAAAAGGTAAAAATTCCTATAATATGAATCCACCAAGCACTTCTTTCTAGGATAATAAGTGATGTTTGACTCCATCCATCAAATATAGGCGCAATAAATTGTGAAACAGGAAACGACCCTGCAAGTGTGTAATGCTCAGCCCCTAAAGCTTGTAAATTAGCATCCGCTGCATTCATCAATAAAAACAAAGACATTAGCACCATTTCGAAATACAAAATATACAAGGCATCATTTTTTGGAAACCCTTTCATTTCTTTATTCCAAAATCTAGGAATACGTACAAGCATTCTACGGATCCAAAAAACAGTTACAGAAACCAAGACCATAAAGGCTAAAATCTCGAAAGCTGCAATCAAAAAATCATAAAAACCACCCATAAAGGAAAGCACCCGATGTGTACCTATAATACCATCTATAATAATCTCTACGACTTCTATATTAATAATAATAAAACCACCATACACTACAATATGCAAGGCGCCTGCAATAGGACGTTTTACCATCTTTGACTGCCCTAAAGCAATCATAGCCATGTTTTTCCATCTCTCTGAAAGCTTATCACTCCGATCAATGTCTTTTCCTAGTTTAATATTACGAACCAGTTTTTTAATGTTTCCAATAAAAAAACCAACTCCTATAATTAATACAATCACAAAAATGATGTTCGGTAAATATGCCATAGCTCTTGTTTTTTATTCCTATCTAATCACTTTTTTTTTGATACCCTTTGTCTTTTTTTCCAAACAACGAAAAATGAACAAAACGTTTTGGGTGTTCTTTAAAGTCTCTCAATAATTCTTCCAATTCTTTAGATGCATTTTCAAGGTTTGTGTACATCGTATCATCCGTCATCAACTTACCAATGGTCCCTTTTCCATTTTCTATATTGGTCAAAAGCATATTTACATTAGACAAGGTCTTTTCAAGATCTCGCACGGTTTCAGCTAAATCCACAGATGCCAAATTTGAGGAGAATTTAGAGAAGTCGTTAGTTATTTTTTCTGCATTGGAAAGAGTTGCTGTTAAAGAATTCGTATTCAAAGCCAACATCTTATCCAGTTTTTTACCTGCATTATTAAACGTTGTTACCGTACTATTTAATTGAACAATCGTCGCTTTTAAGTGATTTCTAGAGTTTACATCTAATACATCATTTAATCCAACCATTAAGGAGTCCACGTTTGTAATTACATTTTCAAATTTTGCCTGCAATGGATTTAACATCTCTGAGGCTGTAGAAAATATATCTGATTCTATCTCTCCTTTTAATACATCGCCTGAAACTGCAATTTCTCCATCATAGGAAGGAACAACAGCCAAGGATTTCCCCCCCATCAAACTAGCACTATATATTTTCGCAATACTCTTCCTGGAAAATTGAAAATCGTTATCAATAGAAAATTCTACTTCTAAAGATCCTTTTTTAGTAACTTCCTTCGAAAAAGTAATATTTAAAACTTTCCCTACAACTACTCCGTTAATAGTCACAACACTTGCAGTGTTCAATCCTTGTACATTGGCGTATTCTGTCCGAAAGCTTCGACTTGTTTTCGCAAAGATATTCATACCCTTTAAAAAGTTAAACCCCCAAACAAACAATGAAATAGCTATAACAGCAACGATACCCGTTTTAAGTTCTCTTGATATTTTCAAAATTATAAATTAAAATGATTAGCAATAATACTACTTATTCTTATGACTCTTACTAAAATTTAGTTCGAATTTTCAAGAATTTTACTTACAGAAACCTTTTTTCCGTTTTTATACGCCACAATAAAAGCTCCTGAATACCCTTTTAGTTTTGCGGTTTTTTGAGCCTTTTTAACAGATTCGTAATTAGACGTATTTCCGTAATAGTATTTATACAATTTTCCTATTTTTACTACCGAAACATTCTGTAATCCATTAAAATTATATGCCTTTAAAGTAAGCTTTATTCTACTCGCCGCAATTTGAACTTTAAAAACTCCATTTTTAAAAATCGGTTGTTTTTTCACAACAACTGTTTTTATTTTTGGCACAGGTTCTCGAATAGGCTCTTCAACGGTATTTAATGCCTCTTGATTCAAATATTTACTAATTCCACGTGCTATGGAACTTGCCATCTTTTGTTGCCCCGCTTTTGAATTCAAATATTTACCTTCGCTATAATTAGAAATAAAACCCATTTCTATAAGTACACTTGGCATAAATGTTTGGTACAACACAACAAAAGCGGCCTGTTTGACCCCTCTGTTCTTCCGTTTTAATTTATAAGCAAAATCTTTTTGGATAATATCTGCCAGTAAGATGCTCTGGTCTAAATAATCCTCCATTTGCATGGTTACACCCAATACCGATTCAGGTGAATTTGGATCAAAACCCTTGTATTTTTTTTTGTAATCTTTTTCGTAGAAGATTACAGAGTTTTCCTTTTTTGCAATTTCAAAATTCTTTTTATTCCCGCGCAATGCCAATGCAAAAGTTTCCGTTCCAGAAACCTGTGAATGATGCCCATTACAATGAATAGATACAAATAAATCTGCATTTGCTTTATTCGCGATTTTTCCTCTTTTCCAAAGATCTACAAATACATCTGTCTTTCGTGTATACACAACTTTAATATGCGGATTCTTCGCTAAAATTTTTCCAACTTTTAACACCACACGTAAAGCAATGTCCTTTTCTATGTATTTTTTTAAACCAATATTCCCTGGATCCTTTCCTCCATGACCTGCATCTAGCACTACTGTATATTTATGATTTTGGGCAAAACTACTAGTAACACTCATCCCTACAAGCATTAAACATATAAAAACATGTTTATATCCCAACTTATTTCTAGTTGTAAACTCCGTTAAATTATTCATAAAGAATAGCTTTTTATTACAAACCAAGCACAAACATTAACAAAAAATATTATTTTTGCTGAATGCGAGTTGGTCCATTATTTTTAATTATTTTTGGCACTGTAAGCAATCTTTTCAATTATCACGCCACAACCGTGTTTACTTGAAAAAAGCTATGAGACTTCCTAGCGAAAGTAAGTAAACTTGCGCTATTAACGTCGATTTAATTTAATATTTGAACGTAAATTTTGTATAGAATCCATTTTAAAGCATTTATAGCATTCACTATTGTTATTCTCCTAACTTCTATGAGTTATGGGCAAGACATTCCAAGGCGTAGTATTAAAATTCCATTAAAAGCGTCATTAGATTCTATTTCTCCTAAAAAACTAGGTGAAAAATCGATTGTAAAAGACAGCATAAGCGCCATCGCATTTGACAGTATTAAGAAACCTAAATCTGTAATAACTGGTATTATCACTCACAATGCCGAAGGGTATATCAAACAAGATGTACAACACAATATTGTACATTTATACAACGAAGCAATTGTCACTTACGAAGACATTACTTTAGAAGCAGGAATGATAACTATTGACAATAACACCAATATTGTAAGTGCCACAGGAATTCTAGACAGCCTAGGTGTTTACACACAGCTCCCCTATTTTAAACAAGGTGCCGATGAATCTACTCAGGATTCTATTTCTTTCAATTTTAAAACTGAAAAAGCACTTATTTATGGGATTAAAACAGAGCAACAGGGTGTCATTATCTATGGAGAAGTCATGAAAAAAGAAAACGACTCTACCATTTACGTAAAAAACATCCGGTTTACCACATCACAAAAAAAGAAACCCGATTATTATATTCAAACAAAAAAGGCGAAATTAGTCCCTAACAAAAAAATTGTTATCGGCCCTAGTAGTTTAGTTATTGCAGATGTTCCTACGCCACTTATACTTCCTTTTGCTTATATTCCTTTGACCAAAGGAAGAACTTCTGGTTTTTTAATCCCCACTTGGGGAGAATCCAACAATCAAGGATATTTTTTACAAAACGGAGGGTATTATTTTGTGTTGAGCGATCATTTTGACTTGGCAGTTTTAGCTGATTTTTACACCAATGGTAGCTGGGGAATACGCACACAATCCAATTATAAAATTAGGTACAAATACAGTGGTAACTTTAGTTTTAGATACGAAAACCTCATCAACGGACTCCGAGGTTTAAGTGATTACAGTAAATCTAGCAACTACAATATCCGATGGAGCCATAGCCAAGACGCCAAAGCGAGTCCTAATTCACGTTTTTCAGCGTCCGTAAACTTGGGAAGTAGTAAGTACTACAGACAATCACTGAATGAATACAATACAAACTCGTTTTTAAACAACACCTTAAGCTCTTCCATCTCTTTTTACAAGAAATTTGTAAATACTCCATTTAACATGTCAATGTCTGCCACACATTCTCAGAACACCAATACAGAGAAAATAAATATGACCTTGCCATCACTTCAAATAAACATGGACAGAATATATCCGTTTGCAGGGAAAAATGGCATCAAGAAAAATGCTATCCAAAAAATGGGATTGAGTTACAATGTAAAAGCAGAAAACAAAATTAGTACGACCGATGAATTCTTTATGAAAAAAGAAATGTGGGACAATGCCAAATCTGGTGTACAACAAAATGTTTCCTTAAGCACCAATTTAAAGTTTATGAAATACTTCACCTTATCTCCAAGTGCAAACTACAAAGAGGTTTGGTATTTTGATAAAATCAAAAAACATTACGACGCAGGCAATAACAAAGTGATTACAGACACCATTAGTGGTTTCAACTCTTTTAGAGAATACAATACAGGAGCCTCTATCTCAACAAACATATATGGTATGTTTAAAGTCAATAAAGGGCGATTAAAAGCCATTCGCCATGTTATGAGACCTTCTGTTTCTTACAGTTACAAACCAGATTTCGGTGCTTATTATGATCAAGTACAAAAGACAGCAGACCCCGAAGATGTAGAAATATACTCTCAGTTTGACAATGGAATTTACGGAAGACCCAGTAAAAACCTATCCAACAGTCTTAGTTTCAGCTTAAACAATACCCTTGAAGCAAAAGTCTTAAAAAAGGATGCAGACGGTGATAGTGATGAAGACTATAAAAAAGTAAAAATATTAAATAACTTAAACTTTTCTACCAGCTACAATATGGCTGCTGATAGTTTAAAGTGGAGCCCTGTAAGAATGTCGGCTGGTACACAATTATTTAACAATAAAATGTCGGTAAACATGAGTGCTAATCTAGACCCTTATGCTATAAATGCTAACGGCCGTAAGATCAATACTTTTAACATCAATAATAAAGGTAGTCTCTTCCGATTAACCAATGCAAATTTCACCGCAAACTACTCGCTTTCTAGTAAAAAAGAAGACAAAAAAGGCAAAGAAAAAGCAAAGAGCAATCAAAACAATTCTGACGGTATTTTTGGAGAAGACATTGCAGTAAGTAATCGAATGGGGGCAGAAAAAAAACTAGGAGATGAAGACAAAAATAAAGTAACAGAATTATACAAAGCAAATTTCCCTTGGACATTAAGACTCGCCTATTCTTTAAGCTACCTCAACAGCAATAGACAAGACGAAATATCATCCAACTCATTAATGTTTTCGGGAGACGTAGAACTCAGTCCAAAATGGAAAGTTGGCT
The DNA here is from genome assembly GCA_965224465.1 of Flavobacteriaceae bacterium. GTDB lineage: Bacteria > Bacteroidota > Bacteroidia > Flavobacteriales > Flavobacteriaceae. The sequence continues at coordinate 1,478,021 of OZ245049.1, forward strand.
TCTCTTCTGGATATGATTTTAAAAATACTGGATTCACTTATACTCAATTGCGTTTTCAACGAGATTTAGATAGTTGGAAATTAAATTTTAACTGGGTTCCTTTCGGAGCAAGACAAACATATTACTTTTTTATTGGTGTAAAATCATCGGTGTTAAGTGATTTAAAATACGAAAAACGTCAAGTTCCAGACCGTAGATTATTCTAAATTTTAAAACGATACGAATCATGAAAAAAATAATAAACACAAAAAATGCCCCTGCTCCAATTGGTCCTTATAGCCAAGCAGTATTGACAGGAAACACCTTATACACTTCTGGTCAAATTCCAATTGATCCAAAAACAGGGCTCTTAATAATGGATACTATAACCAATGAAACTACTCAGGTTATGGAAAATTTAAAAGCAGTTTTGACAGAAGCTAAAATGACTTTTGACAATGTTGTAAAAGTTTCAATTTTTATTTCAGATATGGATAATTTCGGTGCTATTAACGATGTATATGGTTCTTATTTTGATGCCGATACAGCACCCGCACGTGAAACAGTACAAGTAGCCCGATTGCCTAAAGATGTAAATGTAGAAATTTCAGCAATCGCTATATTATAGTAGTGATCTGAGAGCACTTCCTAGGGAACTGATTTATAATTGGTGGCTCAAGTAATAACAAAATAGCGACAAACTAAAAATTGAATCCATAACAGCTGTTCAATTTTTAGCTTGTCGCTATTTAATTTTGCTCTACACTAAACCTTATACCAAATACATTTCCATATGACGGTTTAGAAATAGAATTATTTTTTGTTCTGTTTTTCAACAACTACAGAACGTAAAACCAACTATTTATATCGGTTATTTTGGATTGTAATTATACTATTTTATTATTTGTAAAGCCGTATCCTTATATAGATTGAATCAGTAATTCTGCAGTGGCAGGATTGGTTGCTAATGGCACATTATGCACATCGCATAAACGCATTAACATGGCAATATCTGGTTCATGCGGATGCTTTCCTAATGGATCTCTAAAGAAAAACACCATATTGGTATCCCCTTCTGCAACACGCGTAGCAATTTGAGCATCACCTCCCATAGGTCCTGATAAATATTTTTTTACAATAAACCCCGCTTTTTCAGCATTGGTTCCTGTAGTACCTGTAGACACAATAGAGATATCTTTGGATAAGATATGTGCTTTAAAATTCATTAAAAACTGAATCATTTCAGCTTTTTTTCCATCATGGGCAATGATTGCTATTTCCATACTTATTAATTTATTATTTTTTCGTTTCAATTTTAAGTGTCAAACATACTTATTCAGGGTAAATACAACACGCACTAAACATCATTAAAAGATAAATAAAAGCCATTTATAAAACAATAGGACTCTATTGTAAAGATGCCGAATATTCTATTAAATCTACAATTTTTGTAGCATATCCAAATTCGTTATCATACCAAGAAACCAACTTGTAAAAATTAGGATTCAATTCCATTCCAGCACCAGCATCAAATATAGATGTTCTTGGATCTGATACAAAATCCTGTGATACCACAGCGTCTTCTGTATACCCCATAATCCCTTTTAATTCGTTTTCAGAGGCGTATTTTATCACTTTTTTGATTTCTTCGTAAGAAGTTGATTTTTCTAAACGCACTACCAAATCAACTACAGATACGTCTACCGTAGGCACGCGATATGCCATTGCAGAAAGCTTCCCTTCCAAGGCAGGCAATATTTTAATCACTGCTTTTGCCGCTCCTGTAGAGGTAGGAATAATATTATTAAGGGCAGAACGTCCTCTCCTTCTTTTATTTAAGGGTCCATCTACGGTTCTTTGACTCGCTGTAGCAGCATGAACTGTGGTAACAATACCTTCTACAATTCCAAAGGTATCATCTAATAGTTTTGCTAAAGGCCCCAAACAATTCGTGGTACAAGAGGCATTAGAGAACAGCTGTTCATCTGCTTTCAAATCCGTGTGATTCACTCCCATCACAAACATTGGAGCGTCTACACTCGGAGCAGAAATCACCACTTTTTTGGCACCACCTTTAACGTGCAAGGCCGCTTTTTCTTTGCTTGTAAAATATCCTGTAGACTCAATCACATATTCCACATTCTCAGCACCCCAATCAATGTTTTCTGGCATGCGTTCTGCTGTAATTCTTATGCGATTTCCATTGACTACTAAATCTCCATTGGCAACAGAAATATCGCCTTGAAAACGTCCATGAACGGAATCGTATTTTAACAAATAAGCCAAATCGTCTACATCTAATAGGTCATTAATAGCTACTACTTGAATATTTTTTCTTTCCATCATTGATCTGAAAGCCAATCTACCGATCCTTCCAAATCCATTTATTCCAATTTTTATCATCTTAACAATTATATTGACATGATATCGCTTACACGCAATAACTCTTTATTTATAGTATGATTTCCTTTTATTGCTTTTTCTAAATCGGTCGTCACAACTTTATTATTGATCAGTCCTACCATAATATTTTGTTGTCCATCCAATAATAACTCTACAGACTTCACGCCCAACCTACTGGCAAGAACACGATCAAAACAACTAGGGCTTCCACCACGTTGCATGTGACCTAAAACAGATACTCGCACTTCGTATTCAGGCAGGTTTTCTTCTACATAATCTGCCAATTCAAATACGTTTTTCCCAGTCTTATCACCTTCTGCCACGACAACAATACTAGATGATTTTCCAGAACGTTTGCTTCGTTTTAAAGATTCTAATAACCTGTCTAATCCCATATCTTCTTCTGGAATCAAAATTTCTTCTGCGCCCGCTCCGACACCAGAATTTAATGCTAAAAAACCAGCATCACGTCCCATCACTTCAACAAAAAACAAGCGATTGTGTGAACTTGCAGTATCTCTAATCTTGTCAATTACCTCAACCACAGTATTCAATGCAGTATCGTAACCAATGGTATAATTAGTTCCAGAAATATCGTTATCTATGGTTCCTGGAATTCCAACACAAGGAATATCAAATTCTTTTTGAAAAATCATTCCACCAGTAAAAGTACCATCTCCTCCAATAAGTACTAGGCCATCCACGCCTTCTTTTTTCAGATTCTCATACGCTTTTTTACGACCTTCTTTTGTTCTAAATTCACTAGAGCGTGCCGTTTTTAATACAGTACCTCCTTTATTGATTATATTATTTACACTTCTAGCATCCATAGCGATAAAATCACCTTCTATCATTCCTTGATAACCTCTATAAATACCTACACAATCAATATTGTAATATGAACAGGCGCGAACCACAGCACGTATTGCTGCATTCATCCCTGGAGCATCCCCTCCAGAAGTAATTACACCTATTTTTTTTATTCTTTTTTTCATTTATTAGTTTTGGGTTTTCCAAATGTATTAAAGTAATTTTACATTCAAAAAGTTGTACTCCCGTAAAGTACTAAAATAAACGTAATTTTAGTTCTATGCATTAATAATTATTTTAACAGAATACACTTTTAGAACTAAAATCTATTCAAATACTACTTCCATAAAAATTTTGGATAGACACCTTTTTCTTTTAATTCCTGAATGGCAGCAGTTACAGTCTCCTTATCCTCTTTGTACGTTACTCCAAACCATTTGGCATCAGATTTCAACACTTCTACTGAACCTGTATTCTTTTTAATTACTGCATTCACCACTAAAGGAATAAAAAATTCTGCCTTCATCTCTTTATAATTGTCAACTAAAAAGTTCTCAAACATTGTTTCTGACACGTCAAAATAACGAGGCGTAAACCCCCAGAAATTCATAGAAACAACGGTTTCCTCTGAAATAGGAGTAAAAACACCCGCATCGTTTTTATACTGTAAACTTCCCTCAATATTTTCGATATGAGTACGCTCTACAACACCTGTTAAAAAACCTTTATCGTTTACTTGACATTCTCCCCTAGAAACAAATCCGTTTTCAGAAATAGTATTTTTTAATCGGTAGCCCATCATATTGTAATTATCAGTCTTAGGATCCATCTTCATCAAAGATTTCGCCATCACTTCAAAGGCTTCTTTTCCATAAAAATCATCTGCATTAATTACCGTAAAATTCTCTTTTACTACATCTTTTGCCATCAAAACAGCATGCCCAGTCCCCCAAGGTTTTTCACGTTTATTGTCTTTAAATCGCGCTGGAATATTATCCAATTCTTGGAATACATATTCGACCGCTATTTTACCTGCCAACTTCTTATTAAACACGGCTGTAAATTCGACTTCAATACTTTTTCTAATGATAAAAACAACTTTTCCAAAACCTGCCTGAACAGCATCGTAAATTGAAAAATCTAGAATTGTATCACCTTCTGGTGTAAATGTATCTAATTGTTTTAATCCTCCATAACGACTACCAATGCCGGCTGCCAAAATAACTAGGGTCGGTTTATTCATTTTTTTTATTTATAAAATTAAATATGTTTCTATTTCTTCTTATTGAATCTTTTTTTGAAAGACTATTAAGGCTATCTTTTTCAATCAATATCTTTTTCAATCCTAACTTCTGTAACAATTCCTTTCCGCTATTAAAATCGATACTATAATTAAATCCAATCCCCTGTGTATATCCTTCTTCTTCACTTGTATACTGAATTTCGTTTTGACGGTTAAAAACAGACAAGCGCATATTTCCTTCTTCATTGAGTAGGAATTCTGCATTTGCTTCGCCTATTACATCGGTTTGCTGTTTCTCACCAATAGGCACAAGTGCTTTTCCGTTTACAACTACTCGGTTGCCTATTTGATACTCTACAGCAAACCCTAATTGATCATCTGTATTGTACGAATCTACTCTATTTTTATCACCTACAATATAAGAAGGTGTTAACTTAAATTTACTATTGCTATCATTTAAAACATCTTGTAATAAATTTGATAAAATATCTGCACTAGTTCCGGCAGCAGCACTTCCAGCGGCGGAACCAATAAGATCCTCGTTGTAAAATGAATTGGCAATTAACAAAGACATAAACTGCAATGTCCTATCATTTTCTCCATTTCGTTTTAACTTTAATTCTAACTCTGAAGAGACAATAGAACTTGAATTTGGTATTTCTATATCAAATTCCTTTTGAGAATCAAACAATTCTCCAGAAAAACGTGTAATCAAATCTACGGGTATTTTTCTACTACTGTTAATATTCTCTAAAAAAGTTCGTGGATTTGCCTGTACACGATACACCGCTTCTATATTAATATTTGCAGCCAATGGATTTCCATTCCAACTTATAGTCCCTCCTTTTTTTACTTCAAAAGGCTTTGTGATTCCAAAATATTTAAAATTGTATTGCCCATTATCTATCGTATAATTACCATACATTTCAAATTTATTTTTAGTATCTAAATTTATTTGCAAAAACCCTGTACCTCTTCCTTTTAAATAACTTCCTGTAGTCTTATCTAATACCATTTCAAACATGGCATCTTTTGTAACTTCTATATTAAAATTCATACTCAAGCCTTTTAACTTCTCTGCTAAATATTCGGCTCTAGATAGTTCTTCTTCCTTGGTGTTTTCTGTCTTTTTATTTACAAACCTAAACACCTCTGTATTACTTATGGTTTTCACATCACTAATAGGGACTACAAAATTTGTGTTTTTCATAGTCTTGGCATTTACATCTATTATTAATTTACTTGTAGGACCATGAATTTTTGCTTTTCCAGCAATAAATCCTGTGCCAAAAAACAAAGATTTCTCTTCTTGCTTTGTATCTAAAACCAACAAATTATTGGTTTCTATATCCAAATCCAAATCCCACTTTTTAAATTTATGATGCGAAATGCTCCCCGTTAAATACCCTTGTGATTTGTGTTTGGTATCCTCTAACAATACATCTACTATTTTAAATGTTTGCTTTTCTAATTCAATAACACTGGTTCCAGCAAAGTCATAATCTACATTCAAATATGGAAAATACATTCCTGCTTGATCAAAGAACAACTCACCTCCCATATCAAAATTATTGACAGGGCCAGAGAGTGTTGCGTTTCCATATAAAAAACCTCTAATTTTTGTCAATACTTCCCCTCCTAAACCACTAAAGGCACTTACATCAAACTCGTTAAATTCTACTTCACTATCAATAATAGGGGTTTCCGAAGAAAAATCGAGCGTTCCAGTAGACTTCATGGTGGTATCCCCTTCCAAATCTAAGGCTACATACATTTTAAATTTCTTTATAGAATTATCTCCTGCAATTTGAATTTTCAGATCTCCTTGTTTCTTAGAATTAATTTGAAAATTATTGATTGCCAATTCCACCGTTGGACGCAATTGATACCTAGTTTTTAAATAGCGAAATTGACCATTTAGCAATCCCCTTAAACTCAAACTATCAATGTGTGGCGTAATCTCATCCAAATTCACATTCTTAAAATCAAAAGTAACATCTGTGGTTGTTGAATCTTTTATGATTCCATTAAATTTTATCTCTTGTCCCTTGGATTTCAAGGAGAAATTCTCAAAAATCAATTCTTCCAGACTATTGTTATATACAACTCTATTTTTATTTTTGGAACTTGCATTTATCTTCCATGTATTTTTCTTTAAATTTAATGTAGATTCCTGCAGACCAAAAACGGAATTATTTAAGGGATCAATCGTGTGGTAGAAATCAATTTTAAACGATTCCGTTTGTTTTTTCCCTCCCAGTAATTCTGTCTTAAAAAACAAGGTGTCATTTTTTGTTTTATTCAATAAATTTAACTCGGATAAACGATAAAAATCAGTACTAATATCTCCTACATATAAATGGGTATTAAACAAAGGATTCTTGGTGTCTATCTGTAAATTTAATTTTTTAATCACATATTTATAAACCGTTATTTGAGGTGACTTTACAGACAGCTTAAACAAATTTTCATCGGCATTTATCTCTCCTCTTATCAGTGTATTTGACGCCAAATTAATTTCAGGATAAAAGACCTCTACAATTTTATGATGAATTTTAAAACGAAAATCTAAGAACTGCCCAGGGCTTAGCTCATAAGGTGTATAATTAGAATACAAACTACCAATGGAGTTAATCGCTAATTTCCCTAACTGTGCTATTTTAAATTTCCCTCGAACGCGACCATTCAAAATTTCGTTAGAATTTACAGCAATTGTTCTCACCTCATCTTTAAAAGAAGCACTAATTGTAAAATCTTTAAAATAAAAATTGTCTTTTTGATTGTTGTACGAAGTATTTTGAAAATTAATATGTCCGACAACATTGTCTATCGTATTTCCTTTCAGTTTAATATTGATAAGTCCTTTCAAAACGGCAATACTATCCCGTTTAAATAGGTTGAGCTTATTGATTTCACAATAGTCAACCTGCGTTTTAAAATCAAAGGAATAAACATCCGAAGACAAATCTGCCAAGCCTTTAAAATTCAATTTTATATTGGGATCGTTGACTTCCATTTCTCCCTTAAAACGCTTGTTTGAGAATTGTCCATTGATCGATATATTTCCGTAAGTATACCCTTTATATTGATGCTTAGAAACAGTCCCTACAACTTTGGTATCGATGGATTCTAAGTCAAAGCCTTTCCCGTCTATTCTTGCTCTCATAGACAAATGTCCTACCAACGAATCTTTTATTACACGCCCTAAATCAAAATCTATAATTTCTATATCACCCGTATAAGAAGCTTTGTTAATATCTGTAATATGAGATAGTTTTAAGTCTGAAATAGTCGTTCCTAAATCGGTATGCATTTCCAATTGAGCATCTATCAGATCTTTAGTAATCACCGTGGTTCCTTTTAAGGTGAAATCTCCAAAATCTTTAAAAACTTGAGGGAGTGAATTCCCTAACAAATTTGGTAAAAGCTGCTTTAATTGTTCATAGTTGGAACCTAGCTCATTAAACTCTCCTTTAAACCAAAAGTCCTTATCGCTGCTCATTGCATTTTTAATATGAAGTGTTCCGTCTACAACCAGGTCTTGTTTAGAAACCAAATCCATATCTTCCAACAACAAATCGTTTAATGTTCCCGTTATTTTAGTAGAGAAATCCAAGACATCATTTGTACCAAATTCATAATAGAATTTTTGCATATCCTGCATGGCAATTCTAGCATCTGTAATATCGGCAGTCAATTGCACTTTATTGTTAAAATCGGAAAAATCAGCGCGCTTATAATCAAAGCGAATATCTCCTTTTACTACCGAACCTTCCGTTTTTAACACTGTGTTTAAAAAACTCATAGCCGTTAACGAATACATAAATTGCGTGCTCAAACTCATCACTTCTATATTGTGACTTTCTGTAAATCCAACATCTTTTATAAATACTTTTACATGAGGCCCCACAATACGTAAACTATCCGCAACTCCATTTATATCACTAAAATATATGGGACTTACCACTTCTTGATTTTCATTTACGATTTCTACATACCCCGCATGCAACAAAATATCCGAAGTCGACAATTTAAAATTCGATGGTTTTTCTGGATCACTTTTCCCAAATTTATCAATAAACTGATTTAGGTTATCTTCACTTTCTCCTTCGTAAGTTTTCATTTTTAAACGAAATCCATCCAAATGAATAGCTCCAAATTCCAACTTGTTTTCAATAAAATTCTGATAACTAGTGACCGATGTTATAAGATTTTCAATATAAATTAAAGTATCATTCCTATGGTCGTTTATTTGTACACTCTTTAACTGGATTTCTCCTAAAAGCCCTAAATTTATTTTTTTAATGGTAATATCTACCTCATATTTCTTTTTCAGCCATTGCGTAGCATACTCTCCAAGTCGTGTTTGAACAGGTGAAAGCGTCAATAAAACACTACTTAAAGAAAGTATTACTATAATTCCAAGTAAAATTTTGACTAGTATTTTTTTTGTTTGTTTGATAACTCTTAAATTTGCATTTTTACGGCAATTTTCATGCCTAAACTATTTATAATGATAAGTTCTAAACCTATATACATTCTAGGCATCGAATCATCTTGTGATGATACGAGTGCTGCCGTAATCTGCAACGGAAAAATACTATCAAATGTTGTTGCCAATCAAGAAATTCACGCTGCTTACGGCGGTGTTGTTCCTGAATTAGCCTCGCGAGCCCATCAACAAAACATTGTTCCTGTGATAGATCAAGCGATTCAACAAGCAAATATCGACAAAAAAGACTTAAATGCCATAGCTTTTACACGTGGACCTGGATTAATGGGTTCTTTATTAGTAGGCACCTCATTTGCCAAGTCATTATCACTAGGTCTAAACATCCCATTAATTGCAGTAAATCACATGCAAGGACACATATTGGCCCATTTTATAGAGGAACAGGATTATACAGCTCCCCCCTTTCCATTTATCTGTTTAACCATTAGTGGTGGTCATACTCAGATTGTAAAAGTTTCCGATTATTTTGACATGAAAATTCTTGGAGAAACCATAGATGATGCTGTAGGTGAAGCCTTTGATAAATCGGCAAAAATATTAGGGTTGCCATATCCCGGAGGACCTCTTGTAGATAAATACGCAAAATTAGGAAACCCTAAAGCTTTTAAATTTACCAAACCTAGAGTTGGAGAACTTGACTTTAGTTTTAGTGGTTTAAAAACAGCTATCCTATATTTTATTCAAAAACAAGTAAAAGAAAACCCACATTTTATCTCAGAAAACTTACATGATATTTGCGCCTCTATACAACATACCATTGTAGAAATATTAATGGACAAATTAAAGAATGCTGTCAAAATCACAGGCATCAATCATATTGCCATCGCTGGAGGTGTGAGTGCAAATTCTGAAATTAGAAAAGTTTTAAAAGAAGCAGAACAAAAATACGGATGGCATACCTACATTCCTAAATTTGAATACACAACAGACAATGCTGCTATGATCGCAGAAACTGGCTATTTAAAATACTTAAACAACGATTTTAGCGAACAGAGTATTTCTGCTTCAGCGAGAATGAATGTGAGTGATAAAGAATAATTTTTCGGATTGAGAATTTGGAATTGAAAGAACTCACATTGCTTTACGTATCAATCCGAAAGGCATCATGTCTGTTAGAAATCAGGAATTACGGATTACGAATTTGGAATTGATGGATTGCAATAAATTTTACACAAATTCAGAAGTCCTGATTCAAATTTAAAACCTAAAAAAGCGATTAAGATTCTAAATATCAATCGCTTTTTTGTGGTTATTTGTCGCTTTTAAACGCTTCTAACATCTTTTAAAACGATGCTTTTTCGTCCCAAGCCTCTAATAAATCTTTGATACGTTTGATAAACATACCTCCCAAAGCACCATTCACAACACGGTGATCGTAAGAGTGAGATAAGAACATCTTGTGACGGATCCCTATAAAATCACCTTCTGGCGTTTCTATAACTGCTGGCACTTTACGTACCGCGCCTAATGCCAGAATAGCAACTTGTGGCTGATTGATGATTGGCGTTCCAAAAACAGAACCAAAACCACCAACATTTGTAACCGTATACGTACCTCCTTGAATATCGTCTGGGCTTAATTTCCCCGTTCTTGCTTTAGTCGCCAAACTGTTTACTTGTTTGGTCATCCCTATCAAATTTAATTGATCTGCGTTTTTAATAACAGGTACAATTAAATTTCCATCAGGCAAGGCAGCAGCCATTCCCAAATTAATAGTTCCTCGTTTTATAATTTTATCTCCATCTACAGCAATATTTATCATTGGAAACTCGCGAATCGCTGTAGCCACCGCTTGCATAAATATCGGTGTGTAAGTTATTTTCTGACCTTCTCTCTTAAAGAATGCGTCTTTAATTCGATTTCTCCAATTCACTATATTTGTAACATCCACTTCTATAAAAGATTGAACATGTGCAGAAGTTTGGACTGATTGTACCATGTGATGAGAAATCAATTTCCCCATACGTGTCATTTCTATAATCTCGTCTTCCCCATTCAAAGAAACAGGAGCTTGTTCTACTTTGTTTACAGTTGCTGTAACCGCAGCTTTAAGAGGTACATTCTTCTGTGTCTCAACACTTACTTTTACAGCTGTTTCCTTTCCTTCTTTTACAAAGTCTAATATATCATTTTTAGTAACTCTACCATTCTTTCCAGTCCCAGAAATCTGCTCTAAAACAGCTACAGAAATACCTTCCTTAGTCGCAATATTTCGTACCAATGGAGAGAAAAACTTCCCAGATGGAGAAACTTTTCCTACGCGAACAGAAGCAATTACTTCTTCTACTGATTCTTCAACTACAGTCAACGCTTCACTTGCGTGCGCTACAGAATCCGAACCCCCAGCATCTTCACCCTCAACTTCAATAATAGCAATGGTTTCCCCTACTTTTACTACGGCATCCGTGTCAAATAAAATCTCTATCAATGTCCCCTCTACCTCACTAGGCACTTCAGAATCAACCTTGTCTGTTGCAATCTCAACAATGGCTTCATCCATTTCAATAGAATCACCAACATTTTTTAACCATGATGTAATTGTTGCTTCAGCAACACTCTCTCCCATCTTTGGAAGCTTTACTTCAAATTTTGACATTCTTATTTGTTTTTTAGCTGTGTGCGAATTTACAAAAAGAAATAAAGAAACAATATTATAATACTAGAAATTATAGCTAATTTTAATACGATAAAAACACAAAAAACACAAAACAACTAAATAATTCGTAAAATAGCGTTTTTTTAAGTCGTTTTTTTGTACTATTCATAATTATCAATATTTAACCACTTTAATCTCTACAAAAAGCACCTCTACTATGGACAGCAGATCTCATATCCGTTCCATGGCGAATTCAATTCCTATACCGATGTGATTATAAATACTTCAATCACAAAGATATCCACAAGTATTACAGAAAAAAAACCTTCCTTATTTTCATGATTACTTGGAATAAGCATCTCTAAAACTCCACTTTTACTACAGCAACCGCCTTTACAGGATTCAACTAAATTAAGATTACTCATAATTAGCCAACATCCTATAATCCCTTTATAAATACATCTAACATCAATTACAATCCAAAATAACCGATATAAATAGTTTATTTTATGTGCTGGCGTTGTTGAAAAACAGAACGATAGCTAACCTAGCTAAAACAAAAAATAATTCCATTTCTAAACCGTCACTTGAAAATGTATTTGGTATAACTATAGGATGTACTATCGGGACTTTGAGTAGTGAAAAAATAGTTAAAGCATCTTAATTCTCCACGCTAATATTTACAAAAAAAACCAACAAACAAGTTGACAACAATAGTTCCTTTTTATCAAAGTAAAAATACCACCCTGTATTTTAAAGTCATTTCTATCACAAAAAAAACAGGCATGTAGATTTAATCCCTAATAAATCACCCTTCAACACAGCACAGTTGTAATTAGTCTAATAACTTTCAACATCTCCCCTATTTTAAAGACATTTATAGTAAATTAAAAACCTCTAAGAATGAATCAGTTAAAAAACCATTTCCTTTTTTTAAATCTACTTTTTGTAGTGGGATGTTTTCTCCCTAATTATGCACAGCAAAAAACAGGAAATATTGTACAGTATTTTGGTAAAGAAAAAATCAATAAAATAAACGAAGGAAAACTTTTACATGTTTTTAACAAAGGGCTTAGCTTGAAAGTACAAGATTTCACGTTTAAATCATCCGATTTTCCTGTAGCTACCGTCTTTGAGAAATTTTTAATGAACCCCACATTAAAAGTAAAAGCTGGAACTATTTTTGACATTGACGGAACAGGAAACCCAATGGTCTGGAAAAAAATAAAAACAGACAGCACCAACAGTTTTAACAATAAAAACTTACAAAATAGTTATGTATACTTAACATACAGATCTAACAGTAGGAAAACGGTTCTTTTCGAAGCATCTGGACATACATTAGCTATTGTAAACGGACTGCAACACGAAGGAGATCATTACGACTTTGGATATAGCCTTATCCCTATAAAACTGAGAAAAGGGCTGAATACTTTTGTTTTAAAAATAGGTCGTTTTCCTCGGATTAGAGCACGATTAATAAATCCTTCTCAGGCAGTGCAATTCACACAAAGAGACCTCACAATTCCAGACATTCTAACCGAAGAAACCAAAGAATACAAAGGAGCTATTCGGGTTGTAAATGCATCCAATAAATGGTTGAAAAAGTACAGCATTACTTCTGAATTACTAGGAAAAAAAATAACGACACAATCCATAGCAATTGCGCCAATGAGTGTTCTGAAAGTTCCCTTCTCCATCGCTTCAGCTACCCATTCTAAAACACAAACCGCTCCCTTAAAATTAGTTCTTAAAAGCGGCACTAAAATCATTGCTAAAACAACACTAGACATTCAAATAAAAAGCAAATACAAACATCATAAAAAAACGTTTATAAGTCATATTGACGGTAGTGTACAATACTATAGTGTTGCACCATCTACCGACAAGACTACAAAAGAACAAGCCTTGTTTTTATCGGTACACGGAGCTTCTGTAGAAGCCGTAAACCAAGCAAATGCCTACATTCAAAAAGACTGGGGAAATGTTATAGCACCAACCAACCGCCGTCCTTTTGGATTTGCATGGGAAGATTGGGGACGATTGGATGCTTTAGAGGTATTGGCAGATGCGAAACATATTTTCAAGCCTAAAAAGGATCGAATTTATTTGACAGGTCATTCAATGGGAGGACATGGTACTTGGTATTTAGGCGCTACATATCCAGATTATTGGGCAGCTATTGCACCCTGTGCAGGCTACCCAGACTTGATTGGATATAGAGAAGGTTTTCTTAAAAAAACATTGGAATTACCACAATCAGAATTGAGTAAAAAAGGAATGACACCAGAGATAGTTGCTCGCTTAAAAACACCTTATATCAACACTCCTGTAGAAGACATCATGCAACGCGCAGGAACGCCTAGTAGAACCTTGAAATTGATCCATAACTATTCACATTTTGGCGTGTACTTATTGCATGGAGAGAAAGACAATGTGGTACCTACTTACATTGCTCGAGACATGAGAAATAGGTTAGGCGACTTTCACAACGATTTTGTTTACTACGAATATCCTAATGGAACACACTGGTATGGAAACCACAGTTTGGACTGGTATTTGATTTTTGATTTCTTTAAAACGCACAGTATTAGAGATTCTAAAACAATTGACAACTTAACTTTTGCTACGGGATCTCCAGGCGTATCTGCGCATTCTAATTTTATAACACTACATCAGCAAATCAAGCCTTTTGAGATAAGTTCTTTTGATTTCTCGAAAGATAACGGTATTGAAATTACCACTAAAAATGTAGCAACCATTCAAATTGACTTGGATCAAATAGGCAGTGACATCGAGCATATTTCACTGAATGGTACTTCTTTAAATGTAACAGGAAAAAACACTATTTACGCAAAAAAAATCAAGGACACTTGGAAGTTGACAAATGCACCATCACTAAAAGAAAAAGGACCACACCGCAACGGAGGGTTCAAAGATGCGTTTAGAAACAACGTAGTATTTGTATATGCGAGTAAAGGAAGTGTTGCAGAAAACGAATGGTATTACAACCGTGCTAGATTTGATGCTGAAACATTTTGGTACCGTGCCAATGGTCACATTGAAGTTATTAAAGACACCAATTTTAAACCTAAAAATTACACAGATCGCAATGTAATCATATATGGAAACAAAAGTAACAATGCTGCTTGGAACAAATTATTAAAAGACAGTCCTATTCAAGTAAGCGATAATCAAATAGATTTTGGAGGTAAAAAAATAAATGGAAGCCAATGGGGAATGTATTTTATAGTCCCAAAACAAGATAGTGACATTGCCTGTGTTGGCGTTGTTACAGCCACAGGAAAAGCAGGAATGAAAGCAGCTTATGCCAATCATTATCTGGTAAACGGAACTACGTTCCCAGATGTACTCTTGTTTGACAGCGAAGTCTTAACTAACGGAACACGCGCTGTAAAATGTGCAGGGTTCTTTGGAAACGACTGGTCTATTGAAACTGGAGAATTTCAGTGGAAGTAAATTCGCAATCCCAAATTCATAATTAAAAATTTATAATTAAAAAAAGCCGAGCAATTGCTCGGCTTTTTTAATAATTCCTTAATACATCCTTGGCAATTGGTTTCTTAAATTGTCATAGAAAAAATCCGTGTATTTGGTCTGTTTTCAATCAATCTTAAATCAAAAGCCATACAAATATTTCTCACAAACATACGCCCTTCTTCTTTTACTACAATTTTAGAGTCGTGGATGGTTAATATCCCATCGCTTTCCATTTCACGCAAGCGTTCTTTAATCGCATCTATTTCATCCAATTGCAACGATGGATCTTCCCAAGAAGTTTCCAATTGACACATTAAATTTAAGATATGCTTGCGCACTATTAGATCTTTTTTACTTAATAAATGCCCTCTATACACAGGTATTTCACCTTGATTTACCACACGTTGATAATCCCCTAAATTCTTTTCGTTCTGTGCAAAACTATACCAAGAATCACTAATGGAGGACATTCCTAAGCCTATCATCAATTCCGTTTTACTAGCTGTATAGCCCATAAAATTACGATGCAGTTTTTTTGAAGCAACTGCTTTAAACAGACTATCGGTAGGTAGGGCAAAATGATCCATCCCTATTTCTACATAACCAGCATCAAAAAATAGTTGTTTTCCTAATTCATATAAATGGCGTTTCACAGCATCTTTAGGCAAATCGTTATCATCAAATCCACGCTGTCCTACCCCTTTTACCCACGGCACGTGTGCATAACTATAATAGGCAATACGATCTGGTTTTAATTCAATCGTTTTACGAATGGTATTTCTGATACTATCTTCGGTTTGAAATGGCAATCCAAAAATTAAATCATGACTAATAGAATCATAGCCAATTTCTCGAGTCCAAGTATCAATTTTACGAACTTGCTCAAAGGTTTGTATTCTATGAATTGCTTTTTGAACCGTCGGATCATAATCTTGAATTCCAAAACTAGTCCGTGTAAAGCCCAGGTCAAACAATGTTTGTAATTGATCTTTGGTGGTTAAATTTGGATGCGCTTCAAAACTAAATTGCGTTTCCTTAAATTTATCAGCTCTCACAAAAATCCCTTCAATTAATTTCCTCAAGTTAGCTGAAGAAAAATAGGTTGGAGTTCCTCCTCCCAAATGTATTTCTCTAATTTTAGGTCGTTCGCCCAATAAGTCACAATACAAATCCCATTCTTTTAAAACCGTATTGATATACGGCTCTTCCACAGCATCATGACGCTTCGTGATTTTTTTATGACAGGCACAAAAAGTACACAAACTCTCACAAAAAGGCAAGTGTACATATACACTAATCCCCTCTTTATCATTACTTTCTTTAAAAGCACGAATTGTAGTTTCTTTCCAATCGGCTAAATCAATTCCTTCCTTATCCCAAAAAGGAACCGTTGGATAACTGGTGTATCTAGGACCTGGAATATTATATTTTTGTACTAATTGTGTATCCATGTTAAAATGGTTATTGGTTGATTGTTTATTGATACTGAATTTTACTAGCAAGTCAAAACAAGCAACTAATGGTTATTGGTTGATCGTATTGCCCCATAGCAACTAACAACTACTTTTGTTCATATTCCTTTACGGCATCAATAAATGCTTTGGCATTGTCTAATGGAATGTTTGGTAAAATACCATGTCCCAAGTTTACAATGTATTTATCTTTTCCAAAAGCGTCAATCATTTCGGTTACCTTCGTTTTAATAACAGCTGGTGGTGAAAACAAACGTGTTGGATCAAAATTCCCTTGTAGGGTGATGCTATTGTTTGTAAATAAACGTGCTTTTTCTGGAGTAATAGTCCAGTCTACACCTAATGCAGATACACCAGAAGTACTCATTTCTTCTAGAGCAAACCAACATCCTTTTCCAAAGGCAATTACAGGAGCATCCTCTTTTAAAGCATCAATAATTTGTTGGATGTATTTCCAAGAAAACTCTTGATAATCAACGGGAGATAACATGCCTCCCCAAGAATCAAAAATCTGAACGGCATCTACACCACATGCCACTTTACGCTTTAAATACGCAATGGTAGTATCGGTAATTTTCTGCAATAACGTATGTGCTGCTACAGGCTGTGTAAAACAAAATTCTTTTGCCATATCAAAGGTTTTAGATCCTTGTCCTTGAATACAATAACATAAAATTGTCCATGGAGAACCCGCAAAACCAATCAATGGAATCTCATCGTTCAACATTTCTTTTGTCAATTTTATAGCATCCAACACATAGCCTAAAGTTTCATCTATGTTAGGAACAATTACTTGCTCCACATCCTTCATGTTTCTGATAGGATTTGGCAGCCAAGGTCCCAGTCCTGGTTTCATTTCTACGTGAATATTCATCGCTTGAGGAACAACTAAAATATCAGAGAATAAAATAGCAGCATCCATCCCATATCTACGGATTGGTTGTACCGTAATTTCCGAAGCTAACTCGGGCGTTTGACAACGTGTAAAGAAATCGTATTTATCCTTTAGTTTCATAAACTCAGGTAAATAACGTCCCGCTTGACGCATCATCCATACAGGTGGTCTATCAACCGTCTCTCCTTTTAATGCTCTTAAATATAAATCGTTTTTAATCATGTCCTAAGTTGTAAGTTATTCCCATTTGTTTTTTTTGGAAATGACGATTGTTTTTTGTTCTAAAATTAAGCTTCTTTTTCAGCAACAGCTTTCATGGCTATTTTGATTGCTTTTCCTATTTTTTTTAAATCTTTCTTAGTCAATGATGTAGATAAGAACCAAGATTCGAATTGTGATGGAGGTAAAAACACGCCATTTTTGGTCATCTCCCAAAAGAACACAGCAAACTTTTCAGTATCACTTGTTTGTGCTGTTTTAAAATCTACCACCGCCTCTTTTGTAAAGAATGGGTTAAACATAGACCCAAATCTATTTACCTGAAGGTCAATCTTATTTTCTTTGGCTGCATCTAATAACATCCCTTCAATTTTAGCTCCTACAGCTTCAAATTTCACATAAGGATTTTGTTTTTTCAATTCCTTTAACGTTGCCATTCCACATGCCATTGCAATAGGGTTTCCAGATAAAGTTCCTGCTTGATACATATCACCCAAGGGCGATACACATTCCATAATTTCGTTACGAGCTCCGTAAGCTCCTACAGGAAATCCACCACCTATTATTTTTCCTAAACAAGTGATATCCGCTTCAAAACCTAAGACTTCTTGTGCCCCACCATATTTAGAACGAAAGCCTGTCATTACTTCATCAGCAATAAGCAACACTCCTGCTGCTTTTGTCAAATCTCTCAATTCCTTAATAAAGTCATCTGAAGGTTGAATTACGCCCATATTCCCAGCAATAGGTTCAATTATAACCGCTGCAATATCATTGTTATCCGCCAAGTGTTTTTCTACAGAATCTATATTATTAAATTCAGCAATCAATGTATTTTCTACTGCTTGAGCAGGTACTCCTGCACTACCAGGTAAACTTAATGTAGCCAATCCAGAACCAGCAGCAACCAACAAAGCATCTGCATGCCCGTGGTAACACCCTGCAAATTTGATGATTTTATCGTGCCCTGTAAAAGCTCTTGCCAAACGAATGGCACTAAAAACGGCTTCTGTTCCAGAGTTTACAAAACGTACTTTATCCATTCCTAGAAAAGCATCACATACCATTTTTGCCATTTTAATTTCACCTTTGGTCGTCGCTCCAAAAGTATAACCTTTTGCCATCGCCTTATCAACGGCTTTTTGTACTTTTTTATGACGATGCCCTATAATAGTAGGTCCATAAGACAACACTAAATCTACATAATTATTTCCATCTACATCCGTAATAGTACTTCCTTTTGCTTTCTCTATAAATAGAGGATTCCCTCCCACAGAGGTATAAGCACGTACTGGAGAATTTACAGCCCCTACAAGATGTACAAGACCTTGCTTGTATAATTTTTGTGATTTTTTAAAACTCTTACTCATTCGTTCTCTATTTTTAATTGTTCACTGAAAGTACCTTTTTAAGCATCCTATTGTTAAGTAATCAAAACTACTAACAATTCAGAAACAAGGTCAAAAATGAAATTTATTGCGATCTTTCTTCGTTTATTCTAAACAGCCACCGCCAACTACTTTTTCAACAGTGTTGCTACTTCTTTTGCGAAATAGGTGATAATGATATCTGCACCGGCTCTTTTCATAGAAAGCAAGCTTTCCATCATAACACGCTCTCCATCTATCCATCCTTTTTCTGCTGCAGCTTTCACCATAGCATATTCTCCGCTCACATTATAACAAGCGATAGGACGGTCAAAATTAGTTTTTAAATCTCTAATAATATCCAAATATGACATGGCAGGTTTTACCATCAAGATATCGGCTCCTTCTGAATCATCAAAAGTTGCTTCACGTATACCTTCATCTCTATTAGACGGATCCATTTGATATGTTTTACGATCTCCAAAAGTTGGAGCAGAATCCGCAGCATCACGGAAAGGACCATAAAATGCCGAAGCATATTTTACAGAATACGCCATGATTGGCAAATCATAAAACCCAGTATTATCCAATGCTTCACGAACGGTTTGTATGGTACCATCCATCATTCCAGAAGGCGCCACCATATCCACACCTGCTTTTGCATGTGAGATTACTTGCTTGGCAATATTTGGCAATGTGGCATCATTATCAACATCGTTATTATGTATTACTCCACAATGTCCATGACTTGTATATTCACAAAAACACACGTCTGTAATCACATATAGAGAAGGATAGTTTTTTTTGATATAACGCACTGCTTGTTGCATTATCCCATCATCATTCCATGTTTCTTTTCCTATCTCATCTTTTTTTGCAGGAATACCAAACAACAATACTGCAGGAATATCCAACGCTACAACCTCATCCAATTCCTTATGCAATCTATCCAAAGACCAACGCTTAATCCCTGGCATAGAGACAATTTCTGTTTCTATATTATTTCCTTCCTCTATAAATAGCGGATAAATTAAATCATCGATTGTTACTTTATTCTCGCGCACAAGGCGTCTAATACCATCGGTTTTTCTAAGTCTTCGGGTTCTATTCATCTTCGTAAGAGTGTATGGGTGGTTCTATATCAAAATGGTCTTTTACTAATTCAAGTACACTTTGTACGGTTGCAATTTTAGCAACCAATACTTTATCAAAATGTTCTCTTGCAGCCTTTGCTGTTGTATTTCCGATACAAAATGCAACACCATGAGTTTCTGGATTTGATATTAAAAAGCTTTCAACGCCAGAAGGGCTATAAAACATTACCCCATCAATAGGTGGTTTTACTACTGTTGCACTTAACAAAGTTTTGTATATGTGTACTTCTTCTAAACGGACGTTATTCTTTTTTAATATTTCTGGCAATTCATCTCTGCGGATATCTCCACAAAAATAAGTGAATTCCTTAATATCTGTAGTCAACAAATGAGCTGCTAAATCTTTGGCTGTTTTTGCTTTAAAAGTCACTTTTCCCAAGGCTTGTTCAATGTGTTTTTTTGTCACACGCCCTACACAGAAAATAGTATCAAAAGCCACGTCTTCTTTCGCAAAATTATGCATCAATGCTTGCAGACCATTTTTACTTGTAATGATAAAGTTTTTAGGTAACTTTTTCAACATAATGGCAGACAGACGATTGTATCGGATACTGATAAAATCACTATCTTTTACTTTTGCACCATCCAACACTTTCTTTTGAATTTTACTCAAAAGTTTGGTTGAAACAATTACTTTTCTTCCTTCATTTTCAAACTGCTCTATTTCTTGCTCTTCCATTATATATTGGCTTCTTTTTTTATTTTTATCATTAATTCTGCGCCTCCATCGGCTAAAATAACTTTTGCGCAATCAGCACCAAAAGTTTTATAATCACTTAAAGGCCCTGATTTTTGAACGGTTAAATTAGTACTCCCGTCTAGATCACTTAAAACCCCCTTAAAATAAATAATATTATTCTTTATTTTTGCATTCCCTCCAATTGGAGCAGTACATCCACCTTCTAATGTTTTCATAAACAAGCGTTCTACCCAAACAGCTTTTTCTGTAAGTTCGTGATTTATTTTCGAACAAATATTTAAGACATCCGTATCTTTCCCCAAGGCGGTAATCATAATTGTTCCTTGAGCGGGAGCAGGAATCATCCAGTCTAAAACCACGTGATTTTGGGGCAGTAAATTAATACGTTTCAATCCCGCACCTGCAAACACAGCACCGTCCCAATCGTTTTCCTTTAATTTTCTCAACCTGGTATTTACATTACCTCTTAGTCCGGTAATGGTATGTTTTGGATATTTTGCCAACCATTGCGCCTTGCGTCTTAAACTTCCTGTGGCAATTGTAGCTGCACTTTCTCCTTCTAGAAATTCCGTATTATTTTTATATACAACAACATCAAATTCTATAGCTCGTTCTAACACTGCAGCTTGTACAATCCCTTCTGGAAGTTCTGTAGGCACATCTTTTAAAGAATGTACGGCAAGGTCTATCTCTCCACGAATCATGGCATCGTCCAGGTTTTTTGTAAACAATCCCATACCACCTATTTCATGTAACGGTTTGTCTAAGATTTCATCTCCTGTAGAAGAAATTTCTACAATACGAGCTTCATACCCTAAATCCTCCACTAATTTTTTCACTAAATTGGCTTGCCATAATGCGAGTTCGCTGGCTCTAGTACCTATTTTAAGCATCTTCATTTAAACTAATTTCTTTCATGTTAAACACTTTACTTATCACAGCAATACTTTGATTTACCGAAGTATCATTGTCCTTGAGGTGTTTTACAAATTGGGTTGTTATTTTTTGAATCATACGATTGGTTACAGCCTCCGCATGTGCTACGTTTAAATCTTTTATTTTTTTACGTTGAAAATCTATTTCCTCTTGTTGAATCACTTTTAATGCCTCTTTTAAAGCACTAATTGCAGGTACAAATTTCCTGTGATTGATCCACTCATCAAACTCTCCCTTGTACTTTTTAAGAATTTTTTCAACGGCAGGAATTTCCTTTTTACGGGTTTCCAATGTGCGTTTGGTTATTTCAGATAGTTCATCCACATTTACTAAAGTCACTTGTTTGAGTTCTAACACATTCCTATCTACGTTTTCTGGCATTGCCAAATCTATAATCACCAAAGGCTTTTCCTTATTTAAGTAGGATTTATCTATGGTTGGAACACGTGCACCAGTAGCAACAATTAAAATATCTGCTTCCTTAATAGCAGCTCCCAGGGAAGCTTCATCTCCTACGGTAATCCCCTCGTGATACTTTACAAATTCCTCTGCTTTCACTTTGGTTCTGTTCACTAAGTGAATGCTTCTATTATTGGTATATTCAAGTAAGTTTTTACAGGTGTTTTTACCGATTTCTCCCAAGCCATATACCACTATTTTCTGACTTTTAAGATCTGAAAAATGATTCATTAAATACTGAATCGCAGCATAAGAAACCGAAGTTGTTCCAGTACTCAAATTGGTTTTATTTTTCACCTCTTTGCTAGCTTGAAGTACACTATTCATCAAGCGCTCTATATACGCATTGGTCGTCCCTTGCTCTTTTGCTTGCTGATATGCCTGTTTTAGCTGACCAACAATTTCATAATCGCCTAAAATTTGACTTTCCAAACCTGTACCAATATTAAACAAATGCCTTACAGCCTCGTTGTTTTTAGTCACACTAGATACTGTAATAAAATCTTCTACATTTCCGTTTGAATATTTCACCATCAAACTAATTAACTCAAAAGGATGCTTTGCAAATCCTGTAATTTCTGTTCTGTTACACGTAGACATCACAATAATTCCATTAATCCCTTTGTCTTTAGCCTCTTGCAAAAGCAAAATTTGATTCTCTTTAGAGATACTAAAAGCACCACGCATTTTAACATCTGCTTTTTTATAACTTAATCCAACATTATAAAATTTTGTTGGTAATTTTTCGGAGCTCATACGGTATTCTATTAATAAGTGTCGACAAAAGTACAAATATAAGGTAGTTAAAAACAACGCTAAAAGGACTAATAACATCGAGGGAGGAAATATTCGTTAATTTAGAACCATTCGAAATAACGGAACTCCCCACACAATTAACGCCTATAATCAATAAAACCACATAGTGAGCACAATCCACAAATCATTAAAAAATAAAACTTTAATTGTTTTAATAGCATCTATAATTAATGTAATTTTGCATTAAACATGACGAATATCATAAAATAAGCCTATGATACAACAAACAAATGATTACAAAAACATCGAAAAAAGCACTGTTGTTTTTTTTAAAGAAGATGCAGAGTATAAAATTCTTCGTTACCAGAACCAAACTGCAGAAACACAACATCTTTTGCACTCCTTAAACGAAAACTTTATTCATTTATATTTTTGTACTCAAGAAAATTGTGTCGTTGCGTTTAACATGGAGCATTGCGCTGTAAGCCTAAAGAAGGACACTTCTAGTATTGTTTATTTTAATGATGACAATATGAACGTATTGCATAAGCTTCCACCAAAATCTGAGTTGATAGGGATCCTCATATCGATTTCCTATTTTCATTCTCTATTTTCTACGGATGGAAATTTCTTATTTAATTTCAGTAATTTTAATGTAGGAAAACCGATTATAGAACAAAAAGAAACATCGGCAGGAATTAAAGTAGTCCTAAATCAATTGTTTACAAAAAAGCTCCCCGACTCTTTAAGACCTATTTATTTAAAAGGAAAGGTGTTTGAATTACTCAGTTTGTATTTCAGTTCTTCTAGTGATACCGAAGGTGAAGATTGTCCCTACATTGCCAATGAAGAAACTATAACAAAATTAAAACAAGTAAAAGATATTATTATCCAACAGATGGCAAGCCCACCTTCCTTAGAAGAACTCTCCAAGACTGTTGGATTAAATATTAAAAAATTAAAGGAAGGTTTTAAGGAATTTTATGGAGCTCCTGTTTTTACTTTTCTATTTAATTACCGCATGGAAGTTGCCAAAAAATTATTATTAGAAAACGAATTAAATGTAAACGAGATTGGCGCACAAGTTGGCTATACAACCTCAAGCCATTTTATTGCTGCTTTTAAGAAAAAACACGGAATTACTCCAAAACAATTTTCTAAACTATAATTACTGAATGAAAGGAATATTACTTATTAATTTAGGCTCACCTGAGAGTCCAAAAGTAACAGATGTAAGAAAATACTTAACAGAATTTTTGACTGATAAGTATGTAATAGATATGCCGTATTTATTGCGCCAATTTTTAGTGAGAGGAGTGATCATACCTAAACGTGTAAAAAACTCTGCGAAACTATATGCATCTATCTGGACAAAAGAAGGCTCACCTTTAATAGTACATTCAAAAATGTTAAGGGATAAAATTCGTTTAAAATCGGAACGTCACGTAGCTTTAGGCATGCGCTACGGAAAACCTTCTATTAAAGATGCCGTTAAAGACCTTAAGGAAAAAGGTGTTAACGAAATCACCGTACTTCCTCTCTATCCGCAATATGCTATGAGTACGACACAAACAGTCCTAGAAAAACTATACGAAGTGGTAAATGAGGAAGCAAAAAACATCAAAATAAAAGAAATAGATCCTTTTTACAACAACAATCAATACATAAATATCCTCACCGAAAGTATTGAAAAATCTATTGACCTAGAAAAAATTGATCATTTATTATTCTCGTTCCATGGAATTCCAGAGCGACATATAAAAAAAACAGACCCTACAAAATCGCATTGTAAAATAGACGGATCCTGCTGTAATACCGCTTCTAAAGCACATAAAATGTGTTACAGGCACCAGTGTTTTGAAACGGCTCGTTTGGTTGCCGAAAAATTAAAACTGAAAGAACAGTTTTACAGTGTAGCTTTTCAATCTAGATTAGGAAAAGACCCTTGGTTACAACCCTACACCAGCGCTACAATAAAAGAATTCCCAAGTAAAGGCATCAAAAAAATTGGAGTGATTACTCCTGCTTTTGTAAGCGATTGTTTAGAAACCATCGAAGAGATAGGTATGGAAGCCAAAGAAGATTTCTTAGAAGCTGGCGGAACATCCTTCCATAGAATCCCCTGCCTAAACAGCGATAATGACTGGGCAGATTTAATTGTTAATTGGGTTTTAAACGCAAAATAAAATGGCATATTCATACATAAAAGCACTTCACCTAATATTTGTAATCACTTGGTTTTCAGGTCTATTCTATATCATTCGCTTGTTTATCTATTTTAAGGAAGCTGAAGAAAAACCTAGCCTAGAAAAAAATATTTTACAAAAACAATACACTTTAATGAGTAAACGCTTGTGGTATATTATCACATGGCCTTCTGCCGTACTAACCACCTTGTTTGCGATCCTTTTACTATATCTAAACCCAGGATGGCTAACACAATCTTGGATGCATATAAAACTTGTTTTTGTCCTTGTATTATTTGCCTATCATGCTTCCTGTCAATATTTATTAAATCAATTGATAAAAGGAACACTTAACTACTCTGGTTTTGCATTAAGAATTTGGAATGAAGTTGCTACGATCATCTTATTCTCTGTTGTTTTTTTAGTGGTTTTAAAAAACAGTATTGGATGGGTATTTGGAGTTGTAGGAATTTTAAGTGTCTCTATTTTATTAATGCTAGGCATTAAACTTTATAAAAACATTCGTAAAAAAAATAGTTGGGATAAATAAACCAGTACCCACACTTTGTCTCACTCCTGTAAACAAAAACCCAATAACGTTCATAACAAACTTTTAGCTGTTATTTGTTAAAAACAAATTAAACGAGTCACGATCTATTTTGATCTAGACAAAAGGATGCAAATCCGAAACAGCTCTGAACACGAATTAAATTTCCAAGTGACGGTTTAGAAATGGAATTATTTTTTTGTTTTAGTTAAGTGGAAAATCTAAGGATAGCCTTCTATCGTTCTATTTTTCAACAACCCTAGAACGTAAAACAAACTATTTATATCGGTCATTTTGGGTTTTTGATATAACCTTATGATGTCGCATCATAAGGTTTCTTTTTTATTCCTACTTGTAAAAACAGTTTCCCTTAACAAAGGCAATACGAAGCTATCTTAACTTTTGTCTTGTAAAAAATAATTCAATCTAATGATTACAACTTTACAAAAACAAACGGGTACAAGATCGCTATTATGATCAAAACAGTGTTACTCTAAAAGATGTGCAATTATAAAAAAAATATTCTTAATTTCAGTTTTGTATTCATTTTCTTAAAGGTTCACCTTGAAGGATTATTCTGTAAAAAATTAGTTTAGGGTAATTCCTTAAAATATAATTCGGAAAACACAAATTTAATTCACCTTTCACTTTTACACAATTTTAGAGTCGCTGAAACACTACATAAAATCCACTAAAAAAAACAATTACGAAAACGTTTTCTTAAAAAACTGACATTCAAGCTAAAAGCGTCTTTTTTTTTCAAATGCAACAATCATAATATACTTCAAATAATAGCTGTATTTTTAAATAACACCTGTAAATAAATCAATATTATTGATGGTTTTTTAACAGAACTCTCTTCTCATGACTTAAATCATATTTGAAAAAAAATATAAATCATAGCTTTATACCGTAAAAACATCTAGTATTTCAATTATGAAAAAACTTCTTTTAGGAAACGAAGCTTTAGCACAGGGCGCCATAGATTCAGGACTGTCTGGTGTGTACGCTTACCCTGGGACTCCCTCTACCGAGATCACAGAGTACATTCAGAAATCCAACATTGCAAAAGAGCTAGGCATCCACAGCCAATGGTCGGTCAACGAAAAAACGGCTATGGAAGCAGCTTTAGGGATGTCTTATGCTGGAAAAAAAACGATGGTAGTAATGAAACATGTAGGTCTCAATGTAGCATCTGATGTTTTTATGAACATGTCCATTTCTGGAATAAACGGAGGGCTTGTAGTTGTTGTAGCCGATGACCCTTCCATGCATTCTTCACAAAACGAACAAGATTCTCGTTTTTACGGAAAATTCGCGATGGTTCCTATTTTAGAACCCTGTAATCAACAAGAAGCATACGACATTACTCGCTACGCTTTTTCACTATCTGAAAGATTTAAATTACCTGTTTTACTTCGTTTAGTTACCCGTTTATCACATTCAAGAGCTGTTGTCCAAACTTTTGAACGTATTGCACAAAACAAATTAAGGTTTCCGAAAAATCGCACACAGTTCCAACTCATTCCTATGAGAGCAAGAGCATTGTATCAAGATTTATTAGACAACCAAAAAAACATACAGGAGAGCGCCACAAATTCACCCTTCAATAAATTAATAGAAGGCACGGATGTTAAGTTAGGGATTATCGCCTCAGGAATTGCCTATAATTATGTTATGGAGAATTACCAAGACAGACCCTGCCCACATACAATTTTTAAAATTTCGGAATACCCTGTACCTAAAAAACAAATAAAACATCTAATGGATACATGTCAACAAATCATCGTATTTGAAGACGGCTATCCTTTTATAGAAGAAATGATAGGAGGTTTCTTTAACGAAGATCAAAAAATAATAGGCAGATTAACAGGGCATATAAACAGAACCGGAGAACTAAATCCTGATATCGTAGGTAAAGCCTTAGGATTTGATATAAAAAAGACACAAGAAATTCCAGACATTGTATATGGAAGACCTCCAGAGCTGTGTACTGGCTGTGGTCATATCGATTTATTTGAATCCATTAATGCTTTAATTCCTAGTATTGGAGAACAACGTGTTTTTGGAGATATTGGCTGTTCTGCACTCGGAGTTTTACCCCCTTTTAATACCATTGATACACTCATCGAAATGGGGGCATCTGTTACCATGGCAAAAGGAGCTACAGATGCAGGTGTAAAAAATGCAATTGCTATAATTGGTGATTCTACGTTTACACATTCTGGGATGACAGGTTTGTTAGATGCCATTTATGAAAAGACTACTTTAACTGTCATTATTTCTGATAATTCTGCCATCGCGATGACTGGAGCACAGGACTCAACAGCTTTGGGAAAAATAAAGGACATCTGCTTAGGACTAGGCATAGACAAAGCGCATTTAAAAGTAATTATCCCCCTTCAGAAAAACCATGATGCGAATGTAAAAATAATTCAAAACGAATTGAATTACAAGGGAGTCTCTGTGATCATTTCACAACGCCCTTGTGTACAAATACCATCCGAAAAAAAAGCACAAATAAGAGCCTTTTTAAAAAACTGTCAAAACTAAGTAATTATGACCACAAATATAATATTAGCTGGCGTAGGAGGTCAAGGAATCCTGACCATTGCTGCCATCATAGACACTGCAGCTCTGAACAATAATTTATTCGTAAAACAAGCAGAGGTACATGGAATGAGTCAACGAGGTGGTGCTGTACAATCCCATGTTCGTATTTCAAATAAAGAAATATATTCTGATTTAATTCCTGAAGGCATGGCCGATCTAATTTTGTCTGTTGAGCCTATGGAATCTTTACGTTATCTTCCTTTTTTAAAAAAAGATGGTTGGTTGATTACAGATTCCAATCCATTTAATAACATTACCGACTATCCGGAAAAAGAAGCATTGTATAAAAAAATTAATACGCTGCCCAACGCTATCATAGCAAACGCTACAGGCATAGCAAAGGAATTAGGAAATTCAAAGGCTGCCAATATTGTATTGTTAGGAATTGCTTCTAATTTACTATCTTTGAGTCAAGAGAGTATTACAGATGCTATTACCACACTTTTTAGTCACAAAGGAGAACGTATTGTAAGTAAAAACATAGAAGCTTTTTTTAAAGGCAAAGAAATTGCTGCCGAGGTAGTAACGTAGATTGATTTACCCCTTTCAATTTCAAATACCTTGATAAACTTAAGGTATTTGATTTTATACCAATTACAATCCAAAATAACCAATATAAATAGTTTTTTTTATATCAATCCACATCACACTTATTTCTCATGTTACATTCTTCTCTTATAAACCCAAAAAGCATTGTAGTTATAGGTGCTTCTAACAATAAAAAAACACCTGGAGGAAGTGTTTTAAACAATTTATTATCCCATCATTTTAAAGGGGAAATCTATCCTGTAAACCCAAAAGAAACAGTGGTTCAAGGTCTAAAATGTTATCAGAACATAAAGGATATACCACAGGTAGATCTCGCCATAATTGCGATTGCAGCCAAATACACTTTAGAAACAGTTAACATATTATGCCGTAATAAAAACACGAAAGGATTTATCATATTTTCGGCAGGATTTAGCGAAAAAGACACCGATGGGGCTGCATTAGAAAAACAATTATGTGAGGAAATAAAAAAAGCAAACGGAAGTTTACTTGGCCCCAATAACATTGGTTTAATGAATTCGAATTACGCGGGTGTTTTTACCCAACCCATCCCTAAACTAGATTCAAAAGGTGTTGATTTTATTTCTGGTTCAGGTGCCACAGCCGTTTTTATTATTGAGGCTGCCATGAGTAGTGGGCTTACTTTTTCGAGTGTTTTTTCGGTTGGAAATAGTGCCCAAATTGGAGTAGAAGAAGTTTTAGAACACCTAGACCAAACCTTTGACATACATACAAATTCAAAGACGATACTATTATATATAGAAAGCATCTCCAATCCACAAAAGTTACTAAAACACGCACAATCACTTATAGCAAAAGGGTGCAAAATTGCAGCTATTAAAGCAGGAAGTTCAGAAGAAGGAAGCAGAGCAGCCTCTTCACACACAGGCGCGTTGGCGAGTTCTGACTTGGCTGTAGATGCCTTATTTAGAAAAGCAGGCATTGTTAGGTGTCACGGAAGAAATGAATTGATACGTGTTGCTTCGATTTTTTCTTACCAAAAACTGACAGGAAAAAACATTGGTATTATAACACATGCTGGAGGTCCTGCGGTGATGTTAACCGATATACTCTCCAAAAACGGACTACATGTTCCTGAAATAAAAAACAGCAAGCGCCTAGAATTATTAGACAAACTATATCCAGGATCTTCCGTCACAAATCCTATTGATTTTTTAGCTACTGGAACTGCTCAGCAATTGAGCGATATCATAGAGTATTGCGAACATGAATTTGACGAAATTGACGCAATGGTAGTTATCTTTGGAAGCCCTGGTCTATTTGACGTCTACGATGTTTACGATGTGCTTAGCCATCAAATAAAAAACTGTACAAAACCTATCTTCCCAGTACTCCCATCTGTGGTAAATGTAAAAGAAGAAATCAATTATTTTATAGAAAAAGGACATATAAATTTTCCTGACGAAGTAGATTTCGGAAACGCATTGGCAAAAGTATACCAACAAAACAATACTGCCATTCAAAATTATACGACAGAAAAAATAGCCCCACAAAAAATTAGAAAAATTATAGACCAAGCAGAAAACGGATATTTATCACCAAATCAAGTAAAAGAATTACTTACGGTAGCAGGTATCCCAATGGTGCAAGAAAAAGTATGTAATTCTAAAGAAACTCTTTTAGCTGCTGCTAAAGAAATGGGATTCCCATTGGTTATGAAATCTGTTGGTCCAATTCATAAATCAGATATTGGAGGTGTTATCCTTAACATTAACACCAACCAAGAACTACAAAAACATTATACAACACTCTTAAAACATCCTGAGACAACCGCGGTATTAATTCAACAAATGAAACAGGGAATTGAGCTTTTTATAGGCGCAAAAAAAGAAGGTGATTTTGGGCATTTAGTATTTTGTGGCTTAGGAGGAATTTTTATAGAAGTTTTAAAAGATGTACAATGCGAACTCGCTCCATTTAATAAGGAAATAGCCAGTGCTATGATTCAAAATTTAAAGGCATTCCCAATACTAAAAGGCATTAGAAATCAAGAAGGAATACCCTTAGATGAATATGCTTCCATTATAGAAAAAATAGCCTCCCTTGTAGCTATCGCACCAGAAATCCACGAATTAGACCTCAACCCACTATTAGGAGGAAAAACAGGTATTATAACCGTCGATGCAAGAATATGTATTAAAAAGTAACAATTCTCTGTTTTTTTCACTAAATTAGGAGAAAAGAACTAATCATCAATCTAAAGCTATGAAATCAATCAATTTATGGATGTCGTTTTTTACGAACATCAAGAACAAAAAATACACCTCTAAACTTATAGGGAAATGGAAAATGGAATCCACTGAAGATGACTTTTTTACAGAAAGAAGACCTTCTGAAACCTATGAATTTAAAGATGACGGATGTTTTGTACATGTACATTACGAAAAGAGGGACATCAGAAGTTACACTAAAAATTATAGTAAGGGGAATTGGAAACATCTTCAACAATTAGATTTTAGCTGCACTGCTGAAAACAAAAAACAATTAGATTTGATTCTGAGAAAAGAAGGAACCTCATTTAACATCAAAGGAAATAACGAGATTGTATTTACTAAAGTCATCTAGAATCAAGAATTTAAAAAATTGATATAATTAGCATTCCGCCCTATCCCCTATCTCCTCTCCCCTTTTTACAAAAAAGACACGAAGGCAAAATACAAGGACACATAACTATCTGTTTTTTTTACTGTTTAAAAACAAAAATGGTAGTTCTGGGTTACTTCGGTTTTCTGCCTACAAAAAACAAACGTGTATTCTAATTGATTGAAAAAGCTCCTTATATCCATTCTTTTAACATTAGACACGTGTCTATTGAAGACATCGTCATAACACCCATTTAACCTAATAATACCGAACTCATTTCCAAGTGACGGTTTAGAAATGGAATTATTTTTTGTTCTATTTTTCAACAACCATAGAGCATAAAACAAACGTAAGCGTACGGAGAACTACATCTTGTAAGAAGTTAAAAATAATCTAATTTTTGCATCTAAACAAAAACGAAAATATAAATGTTAGGATTAGGTACAGAACACACGTATTATTATCACTTATCTGCAGTTGATATGCGAAAAGGATTTAATGGATTAAGTGGATTAGTTAGTGAGCACATGGAACAAGAGCGAGATAGAAATAGTGTTTATGCATTTATCAATAAGCAAAAAAATAAACTAAAACTTCTTCATTGGCGACCTGGAGGATTTGTACTGTATTATAAACGATTGGAACGAGGTATTTTTGAGCTTCCAAAATACGACATTGAAGATGGATTAGTAGTTTTGAGTTATACCCAAATGGTTATGGTTTTAGACGGAATTAGTATTATAAATACTCAGAAAAACGAACGTTATTTAGAGGCTAAATAATTCAATAAAACTGTAGGTTTTACCTGCTATTTAGTCTTGTTTTTTGTATATTTATAGTGTGGAAAACAATACAATAGACATACAAAAAGAGCTGGTAATTTTAAAGATTGAACTTGAAAAAACAGCTCAAGAACTAGCTGAAATTAAGCAGCAATACGAGCAGCTTAAAAGAATGGTTTTCGGGTCTAAAAGCGAACGTTTTATCCCTGTTGACACAAATCAATTGTCGCTTTTCGGAAAAATAATAGCTGAGAAAGAAGAGGCATACAAAAAACATATTGTAATCTACGAAAGAAAACAAAAGAAGAAAGGAAAGAAAAAACCTGTTCGCTCTTCTATACCTGCGCATTTTCCGCGAGTAGAAGAGATTATAGAGCCTAAGCACATAGAAGAAGGAGCTGTAAAAATAGGAGAAGAAGTTACAGAACTTTTAGAAATAACGCCTCTTTCCGTTTTTGTAAGACGAATTGTAAGACCTAAATATGCACTTCCGGAAGAAAAAGGCGTTGTTATAGCAGAATTACCAAGCTTACCGATACCTAAAGGAAATGCATCAGCAAGTTTATTGGCCTTTATACTTATTTCAAAATTTGTAGACCATTTACCACTTTACAGATTAATTCAAATTTTTAAACGACAAGATTTAAAAGTAAGTAAATCAACAATTGGAGGATGGGTATCTAAAAGTTCGGAGCTTATCGCTCCTTTATACGATACATTTAAGGCTCAGTTTTTAGAAAATGCCAATTATATTCAAGCAGACGAATCTCCTATAAAGGTTTTAGATAAAGACAAGAAAAAATCAACACACAGAGGGTATATGTGGGTGTATCGAAATCCTGTTAAAAATTTAGTTCTTTTTGAATACAATAAAGGGAGAGGAAAAGTTGTTCCAGAAGAGTTTTTTAAAGATTTCAATGGGACACTACAGTCCGATCAGGGCAAACTCACACTTTAATGCTTAATACTTTTAACAGATATGCTTGATTCCAGCCTGCTTTAAGTCTTTTTCCAGCAATACCTTGTTTCTCCGTTTTTTCGTTTCTCAATAGATTCAGGGCAATTTTCAATAGTATTGAATAGTTTTGAGCTGCATTTTTATTTCTTTTTCTAGAGGCATCCTCTGAGAATGCAACATCCAATGTCCAATGTAATTTATTCTCTACACCCCAATGAGAACGAATATGACTTTGATGATTTACAGCGGTATCTTTTAAGCTAGAAATGTAATATCTAGTTGCCTTTTCTGTTTGTTTATCACTGTTTTTGAACTCCCTTATACTTTCTATTTTTATAACTTGAGTCAACTTATTCCATTTATTATCTGCGTTCTTAATAAATTGAAAATCAGAAATTACGCTACATTTTCTAGTTTCAATTCTTCCATGACCAAGGTCAAAGTCTGTATCTATTTCTATGTTTTTTGAGAATTTGAATTCGTCCTTTATTTCCTCTAGTAGTTGTTTTTGATTTCCCTTTACGGCAAGTATGTAATTGGCATCATTTTTTATAATCTTATCCGCAATATCAGTTTGAGTTCCCATTGCGTCTATTGTAATTATATTGCCTTCTATACACAAAGTATCAAGTAATTCCGGGATCGCAGTTATCTCATTAGATTTTTCATTGACTCTAATTTGACCCAAAACTAAATTGTTTTGATCAGCCCATGCGCTCACCATATGTACAGGTGATTTTTTTCCATTTGATTTTGCTCCTCTAAGCGCTTTTCCATCAATAGCTATTACCTGCCCTTTTGATATAGTTGAAATAGAATTGACCCATTCTATGAAACATGTTTCAAGCTGAGAACTGTCTATCGACGAGAATACCCTGTTAATAGTGTCTTCTGATGGTATTCCATTTGGTAATTGTAGAAATTTCCTTAAAAAACCTTCTTTTGAACAAGCAAACTCAACCATTTGTTTCCATGTTTCTGCTCCACAAATGACTGAAATTATCCCAATAAGGAGGATGTCAACCAAGTTGTGTAACTTGTTTATATCGCTTCTAGGGTCTTCTATATTGCCAAAAATACTCATTATTTTACTGTCTGAATTCATATCGTTACCTATCTAATTATCAACATAATATACTGATAATTAACGAGGTAAGCAACTTAAATTCAATGAAATTAACTTAAAAATAGTATGAGTTTGCCCTGACAGTCCGATGGGTATGCTGCATACCAAAACTTAACAACAAAAGGAGAAATTACTCTTTTAGGTTGCATGGCTCATGCTAGGCGGTATTTTGAGAAGGCGCTGGATAATGATCCTAAAAGAGCGGATGTTGTTTTGTTGGAAATTCAAAAGCTATACAAGATAGAACGTAAAATAAAAGAACAAGAATTAACTATTGAGCAAACTAAAGCATATAGAGAAAAACATGCATCACCTGTTTTAGACGGAATAGAAATTTATCTTACAAAAGAGCGAAAAAACGTACTGCCTAAAAGTGCCATAGGAAAAGCAATTGCTTATACTCTTAAAATATGGCAAAACCTAAAACTATACATCGATGATGGCAGGTTTGAAATAGACAACAATAATATAGAAAATGCCATAAGACCTTTAGCTATTGGCAGAAAAAATTATCTCTTTGCTGGCAGTCATGAGTCCGCACAAAACATAGCTCTATTTTATAGCTTTTTTGCTACTTGCAAAAAGAATAACGTAAACCCACATACGTGGCTATGTGATGTCCTTAATAGATTACCAGAACATAAGGCTAATAAACTTTCGGAGTTACTGCCTCAAAATTGGAAGCCTGTTGATAAATAATCAAGGGTGTACTTTACCGTACGCTTACAAACAAACTATTTAAATCCACCATTTCCGATAGTAAATGATATTATATCGCGTTATATGATTTTTTTTTACAACTTATTTATAAAAAATAACACCTACTAGTATACACCACTAAAAAAATACATTGGTATATTTCATATATTGCATAAGATTTTAAGTTTTACAACGTTTAACAACTAAGATTAAACAACAACCCCTTATGAAAAAAACAATTGGATACAGCTTTTTATTATGTCTGTTCTTTTTATCATCTTGTACAAAAGACAGTGACATTTCAGATGGCACAGCTATTGTAGGTACCTGGACACTATCTAGCTATTTTATAGATGGAAAAGAAAAAGCGTTAAATGACTGCGATAAAACGACCAGCATACGCTACGAAGAAAATTACAATTACACTAAAAAAGATTTTCAGTTAATCAATGAGAACTGCGAAGACAAAAGCACGGAAAATGGTGTTTGGAAATTCCTAGGTAAAAATGTTTTCACAACAACACCAAAAGATGGTGAGATCTATAAATTTACTGTTGGTTTTAGCGGGAACACATATACAACTGAAGATTTAATCGTAACTGACGGAGTCAAAAAACTACATAGACTTACCTATACGAAAACCAAATAATACCATTTTTTTTTGGTGACAACTTAAAGTATGTTCTAAAAAAAGCAAAAAAGATTTTCTTCAAAATTGAAGAAAATCTTTTTATTATAATGAGTTTTCAAAAGGGATTCGATTTACGATACTCCTTCCTAGAGTAATTTCATCTGCATATTCCAACTCATCTCCAACAGAAATACCTCTAGCAATAGTCGACGTTTTAACTCGGCAAGACTCCAGCTGTTTAAAGATATAAAAATTAGTAGTATCTCCTTCCATTGTGGAACTCAGCGCAAAAATAATTTCTTCAATAGGTTCGTTTTTTACTTTTTGCACCAAACTATCTATCATTAAATTTTGAGGCCCAATACCTTCCAAAGGAGAAATTTTACCTCCCAAAACATGATACAGCCCTCTAAATTGTCCCGTATTCTCTATTGCCATAACATCTCTAACATCTTCTACAACACAAATAATAGTTGCATCTCTACGGGGATCAGCACATATTTCACAAAGTTCAACATCAGAAATATTGTGACACTTTTTACACAATATAATTTCATCTACTAAACTATTCAAGGCTTTGGTCAAATGCCCCGTATGTTCTTTGGGTTGTTTTAATAGATGTAAGACCAATCGCAAAGCTGTTCGTTTCCCAATACCGGGTAACTGTGACACTTCACGAACTGCATTTTCTAATAACTTAGAAGAAAAAACCATACGTAATTCTTTTTTTAGGAGACAAAACTACCATAATTATTAGAAACTTTTACAATAGAAATGAGCATCCTTTCAATAAAAGTCACTCATTACTTAAAAAAAATACGTTTATTTGCGTCAAAATATTTACAAATGAAACCCCTATACATTTTACTGCTCATAGGTTGTTACTTTTTAGTCCTTATTGGTATTTCTTACTTAACAAGAACAAATGATTCTAACAAAACTTTTTTTACAGGTGATAAAAAATCACCTTGGTATATTGTTGCTTTTGGGATGATTGGAGCTTCCCTTTCTGGTGTTACCTTTATATCCGTTCCTGGATGGGTACAGAGCAGTCAGTTTAGCTATATGCAAATTGTTCTTGGATATTTTTTCGGGTATCTTGTTATCGCATACCTCCTAATTCCTATCTATTACCGATTAAACATCACTTCTATTTACGAATATTTAGAAGGCAGATTTGGAAAAATAAGCCATAAGACTGGTGCGCTTTTCTTTTTTGTTTCCCGTATTCTAGGAGCTGCATTTCGCTTGTTTTTAGTGGCATCTGTCTTACATCATTTTATATTTAAAGCATGGGGCGTTCCATTTGAACTTACAGTAACCCTATCTGTATTTTTCGTTTGGCTTTATACAAAAAGTGCAGGAATTAAAACCATTGTGTGGACAGATACATTGCAATCTTTTTTCATGATTTCCGCAGTTATTATTACTTTACTGATTTTACTACACGAATTGCAATGGAGTTTTTCTGATTTATTTACCTCTATAGAATTTAAAAAGTACAGTCAAATTATTTTTACGGATAGTATAAATGACAAAAGACACCTGATCAAATCATTTTTTGGAGGGATGTTTATCGCCATTGCTATGACGGGCTTAGATCAAGATATGATGCAAAAGAATTTAACCTGTAAAAACGCAAAGGAATCACAATGGAATGTAATTTCACTCGGGTTTATCTTAATTTTCATCAATGCTATTTTTTTAATATTAGGAGCTGTATTATTTATTTATGCAGAAAAAACAGGCATCCAAATCCCAATAGTAAATGGCGTCTTAAAAACAGATTTATTATACCCCGAAATTGCACTCAACAGTGAGCTTAATATTCTATTGTCTATTGTTTTTATTCTCGGGCTTATTGCAGCCGCTTTCTCTAGTGCCGACAGTGCTTTGACATCTTTAACCACCTCTTTTTGTATTGATATAATTGACATTAAAAACGCAAAGGAATCAAAACAAAAATCCATTAGAAAAAAGGTACACATAGGCGTTTCTATCTTACTCGTATTAATCATCATCATATTTAATCAATATTTAAAATCAAACGTAATTAGCAGCCTCTTACAAATAGCTTCTTACACCTACGGTCCCCTTTTGGGATTATTTGCTTTCGGTATTTTTACAAAACACAAAATTTGGGACAAAGGCGTATTGCTCGTTTCCATACTCTCTGTTGCATTGACCTATATTATAAACTACTATAGCAGTACTTGGTTTAACGGATACATTTTTGGTTATGAATTACTCATTCTAAACGGACTTATTAGTTTTACGGGGCTATTTCTCTTAAAAAAACGAACGAAAAAACCATTAACATCCGTCCCTAACCAATAAAAGATACGTATTTTTGAATTATGGAAAAAGACCTCAGTAATTACAGAAAATCCTATACAAAAAGCAACTTACTTGAATCTGAAGTTTGCGAAAACCCCATGGAGCTATTTCAAAAATGGTTTTATGAAGTAGAAGCATATGGAGGAGACATAGAAACCAATGCTATGACTATTGCGACCTTAGGTAAAGATGGCTATCCAAAAAACCGCATTGTATTGCTTAAAAGATTTACGTGGGAAGGGTTTTATTTTTACACCAATTACGACAGTGAAAAAGGAAAAGCAATTGAAGAAAACCCCAACGTATGTCTTTCCTTCTTTTGGCATACCATAGAGCGACAAGTAATTATAAAAGGAACCGCTACAAAAATAGCTGCAAACATGAGTGATGGTTATTTTGAAAGCAGACCCGACGG
This sequence comes from Flavobacteriaceae bacterium, assembly GCA_965224465.1. Taxonomy (GTDB): domain Bacteria; phylum Bacteroidota; class Bacteroidia; order Flavobacteriales; family Flavobacteriaceae. Next base: position 1,516,471 of record OZ245049.1, read on the forward strand.
CAGTAAACTAGGTGCTTGGGCATCTAACCAAAGTGAAGTAGTTAAAGACAGAAAAGAGTTAGAAGACACATTAAAAGAGTTTGAAGAAAAATTTGAAAACTCAGAAATACCGAGACCTACACATTGGGGAGGCTATCTTGTAAACCCAATATCCATAGAATTCTGGCAAGGAAGACCTAATAGATTACACGACAGAATACGGTATACTTTACAAGAAAATTACGATTGGAAAATAGACCGATTGGCACCTTAATAAAATAATTCAGTAACTTGTTTGCTAAAGACATAAAGCAATCCGGTTTAAATATATCAAAAAACATGTTATGAAGACCCTTTATATAGTAAGGCATGCAAAATCATCGTGGAAATACGAAGGAATAAAGGATATAGATCGCCCCTTAAAAAAAAGAGGCATAAAAGACGCCTATTTAATATCAAAAATACTAAAAGAAAAAATTACACGTCCAGATGTATTTATAGCAAGTAGTGCTAACAGAGCATTGCATACTGGAATTATCTTTACAGATACTTTTGGTTACCCGTTAGCAAATTTAAGGATTAGTCGTTCTTTATACAGTTTCAGTGATGGATACCTTATCAAAACAGTGAAAGCACTAGATGATAGTTTTGACAGTGCTATTATATTTAGTCATGACCACGGTATTAATAGTTTTGTAAATATTTTTGGAAGTAAACTAATAGACCATGTTCCTACCTGCGGTGTTGTAGGCATTCAATTTAAAACAAAGCACTGGAAAAACATAAAAAACGGAACAACACTTATCACAGAATTCCCATCTTATTATAAATAAACTACTTTGAAACTAACACTAAAAAAACTTGCTGCAATAGATATTGGTTCAAATGCCATAAGGCTTTTAATTTCAAATGTAATCCAAGACCCTTCATTAAAAACACCACTATTTAAGAAATGTGCATTGGTACGCGTTCCCATCCGATTGGGAAGTGACACTTTTATTAAGGGAGAAATTTCAAAAAAAAACACGGAGCGCATGATAAAAGCCATGCAAGCGTTTAAATTATTAATGGAAGTTCATGGTGTGGAAGACTACAAGGCATGTGCTACTTCTGCCATGAGAGAAGCATCCAATGGTAAATTTGTAGTTGATAAAATAGTAGAGAGCACAGGTATTAAAATTGATATCATTGACGGAAAAAAAGAAGCCGCCATTATTTTCTCTACAGATTTAAGTGATTTTATAGAAAAAGACAAATCTTATTTATATGTAGATGTAGGTGGTGGAAGCACCGAATTTACCGTTTTTTCTAAAGGAGAAATTATCAATTCAAAATCATTTAAAATAGGAACGGTACGCCTTTTAAATACAAACGGCGTAGCAGAAGACATTTGGGACACCATTCAGGAATGGATTCATAGCAATACAAAAAACCTTAAAAACGTACATTTGATAGGTTCTGGAGGAAATATTAATAAAATATTCAAACTTTCAGGAAAGCCTTACGGAACCCCCCTTTCATTTATGTATATGAAAGCACATTATAACTACTTAGAACAATTAACATACAATCAGAGGATTTTAAAACTAGGCTTAAATCCCGACAGAGCAGACGTAATTCTCCCTGCAACAAAAATCTACCTAAGCGCAATGAAATGGAGTGGTGCAAGCAAAATATATGTGCCAAAAATCGGGTTATCAGACGGTTTGATCAAAGGACTCTATTACAATAGAGAATAAATAGTTTCGGAATTTTACTTTTTTTTTAAAAAAATTAACTAATTTTAGGAAAAATTGTGACTATTAATATAATGAAGTGTCTAAAAAAATAAGACCAATATATTATATTAAACATCAACCTATTATTAATTAAAATTCTAAGAAAATGAAAAAAAACCTACTTTCATGTATGCTTTTTATCCTTGGGGCATCTTTGACGGCTCAAGATTTACCGTCTAACCCAGAACCTGGAAAATGTTACGTTCGATGCAAAACTCCAGATGTGTGGAAAAACGAAACTGTTTCCATTCAAGTTGCACCAGCATACAAAAAAATTAGTACGAACCCTGCTCAATACAAAAGCGAAACATTTACAGTAACAGGTAAAGAACCTGGACAAACGTTGCGTGTAGTTCCTGCAGTATTTAAAAATGAAAATTTCCAAGTGACTACAGAAGAAGCTTCTTATGGTTTGCAAGTAATTAGTCCTAGCAAAAGAAAGTCTGAAAATCAAACTATTGTTACAGAAGAAGATTCTTACCGTTTAGTAATTATACCTGCAGTTTATGAAAATAAAAGTTTCACCATTGAAATGCAACCAGCTTATAAAAAATTAGTTGTTGTACCTGCAGTGTACCAAACTAAAACTAAATCTGTTGTTTGTCAAACTTCTTCTACTCGTTTAGAAGTCGTTCCTGGAGCATGGGGTACAGAACAAGTATCTTACCGCGCAAAAGAATTTGGAACAACATTAAGCGTAGTTCCCGCATCTTTTGGAAACGGTTCTAAAACAATCGAAGTAAAAGCGGCAACAGCTGTATGGCAAATGAGCGACGTAGCTCCTGACTGTCAATCAAGTGATCCTAACGACTGTCGTTATTGGTGTTACAAGCCAATCCCAGCACAATTCACCACTATTTCACAACAAACATTAGTAAGAGATGCCTCTGTTGTAAGAAATAATGTATGTGATGATCCGGACTGTGGTCAAGCTACCTATACTAAAAAAATAATGACTAGAAAACCTAGTACGCGAAGTATTGCTATTCCTGAAATTGTAAAAACATATACAACTAGGGTAATGGTGACACCTCCTACGACAAGAGAAATTGTAGTTCCTGCAATAGTTAAAACATTTACAAAAAGAGTAATGGTAACTCCTCCTACAACGAGAAAAGTTAACATCTCTGGTAAATCTAGAACCATTACAAAGACGGCGTACAACTCTGCAACTACAAGACGCATTGACTACCCTTCTAAAGCTAGAACTATGGTAAGAACCAAATTGGTTTCTGCTGCAACTTCTATACCTACAACTATTCCAAGTAAAAACATCACATTAAAAAGAAGAAAATTAGTAAAAGATGCTTGGTCTAATGAGATTTCTATTCCTGCTAGATATTCTACAGTAACAAAAGAAATATTAATCACCAAAGGAGGTTTGACTACATGGAAAGAAGTTGATTGTAAGTTAACAGTAAACAGTCCATTACCTATCAAATGGAACTTAGGGTCTGCAACCTTAACTTCTACTGCTAAAGGACTTATTAACACTCGATTATTGCCAATTTTAAGAAATGGTGTAGCTGTAGCTATTGAATCTCACACAGATTCAAGAGGTTCTAAAACTAGCAACCAAAACTTATCTGAACGTAGAGCAAGAGCTGTTGTTAACTATTTAATTTCAAAAGGAATTAATTCGAGTAAACTAACTGCTAATGGTTACGGAGAAAACAGATTGACAAACAGATGTTCTGATGGCGTTTCATGTAACGAAAGAGAACACCAACAAAACAGAAGAACTACTTTTAGAGTTATCAACCAATAAAGTACACTTCTTTAAATTATTTTAAACCCGCCTTTTGGCGGGTTTTTTGTGTTTATAGCAAACCCTGCCTATTATCATTTTATATCCAGTTAATTTTTTCTAATTTCGATTGTTTAAACAAACTGTATGAAAAAAAGTTACTTCGTAAGACATGGAGAAAGCAAACACAATGCACAAGGACTGTACGCAGGAACAATAAACAGTCCCTTAACCAAGTTAGGCGTAGCACAAGCCAAACAAACAGGCATGGCACTGAAAGGTAAAAACATCACACATATCATCTGTTCTCGACTGGACAGAGCAAAAAATACTGCCATTGAAATTCAAAAAATCATCTGTACAGAAAAAAAGGTTCCTATACATTACATCCCTGAATTACGCGAGGTGGATTTCGGAGATATTCAAAATAAAAAGATACAAGACATCGACGGATTGATCTACGGTATAGAAAGTGGAACAGGCGACACCATAGATGCATTGTATTCCAGGGCAAAAAAGATGCTTCAACTAATTGCTGAAACAGACACGCTCGAGAATGTTTTAATTGTAGGACATGGTGCTTTTACAGCGGTTATTTTTGCCATTTACGAAGGCATCGAAAAACATCAGTTTATTGATTATAAACGATTATGGAGATTTGAAAACGGAGAATTAAAACAATTAGAGAACAAACAACTTAAAAAAACGTAGCAGTAAAAAGCTAAGATAGCTACAAAAACCACCAGGCATCCATCCGTAAAAATTTGTTTTTACTTCAATATCAGCTACAAAAATTCAGCATTGATTGTAATAAAAAAGCCTCAAGAAAAATCTTGAGGCTTTTTTATATGATCGTATTTAAGCATTTATACCAATTACAATACACTTTCTAATAAATTAAAATGCTTTGTTGTATCATGTATATAATTAAATCCACTTTCACGTCCAGACTCTTTCCCTTTTGTATTTAACAACAAAACCGTTGGAAAACTTGACACTTGAAACTTGGACTTCAAAGCAAGGTTATCTTTCTTTTGAGAACTAGAAATTAAATCTCTATTTCTAGGGAAATTAGCTTCATACATCACAAAATTTTCCGTGGATATATCTTTAAATTTTTTACTGCTAAAAAAGTCTTTTACTAATAATTTACAAGGACCGCACCAATCAGATCCCGTAAAGAAAACTAACAAAGGTTTCCCTTCTTTTTTTGATTCTCGTTTTGCCTCACTATAATCGTCAAACCATTTCACTCCATGTTTTTCGGTCGTTTGAGCAATTGTCGATAGTGTACTAAACAAAAATACTACTAAAACCAACGTCATTTTTTTCATCATTCAGGGTTTTAAAAATGTAATTAAACAACAATTATACCAAAAATATAACATTTATTAAAATAATTAATACACTTTAACAAATTCTTCAACCAACTCACCTACAATCTTTTCAGCAATTTTCGCTACTTTCTGAACTTCTTCGTGAGAAACAGCTTCTACCTGACCTTCAATTCCAAGATCTGTAATCACAGAAATCCCAAAACACTCCATCCCCATATGTTTCGCTACAATCACTTCTGGAACCGTAGACATTCCAACTGCATTTGCCCCCATTAATTTTACCATTTTATATTCCGCAGGCGTTTCGAAAGTAGGACCTTGTAGGGCTAAATAAATTCCTTTTTTTAATGTAATTCCTAAAGACGCAGCTACTTGCTCTGCTTTGGCAATCATTTTTAAACTATACGGTTCGTGCATATCTACAAAACGAGGACCAAAACGTTCCTCATTTTTACCGCGTAAAGGATGTTCCGGAATCATATTAATATGATCAGATATAATCATAATATCCCCTACTTTAAAGTCAGCTTCTACTCCACCAGCGGCATTTGAAACAATCAATTGATCTATCCCTAATAACTTCATCACTCTAATAGGAAATACCGTCTCTTGAATACTCCATCCTTCATAAAAATGAAAACGCCCCTTCATCGCCAAAACCAGTTTTCCTCCTAATTTACCATAGTATAATTCTCCCGAATGACCTTCAACTGTTGATACAGGGAAATTAGGAATTTCGTTATATGGTATTTTCACTAAGCACTCAATTTTAGAAGTTAAATTTCCTAAACCAGAACCTAACACAATTCCAAAATCAACATCTTTTATTCCTTTTCCCTTTAAAAATTTAACGGTCTCCTCTACTCTGTTCCACATAATTACTTATTATTTGATTAAAATCACCTTGATGACTTAGCATTTTTATTTTGATTGAAATGTAGGATAAGTTAGCAATTTTATCCTTTAAACGAACATAATCTTTTTCTGTAGTTATTATAATTTTCTTTCTTCCTGTTTCTTCCGACACTTCTTTATTAATTCTTAAAATGTCTTCTGATGTAAAATGATGATGATCTGGGAATTTCAAATGCTTATAATTCAAATTATTATCAGACAGATGCACTAGTAAAGGAGATGGATTTGCGATTCCTGTCACTAAAATTATTTTATAGTGTATCAAATCTACAATAGGCACTTGTTTTTCACCTTGAAGTTGCTCATCGTACAGAATAGTACTAAAAAATACCGTTTGATACAGCTCAGGATTTAACCTAATAGCCAATTGGTTTTGATGTTCCAAACTCAGGTTTGAAGGACATTTTGTGACCACAATAATTTGAGCTCTTTTTGCTCCCGTAACTGTTTCACGTAGGTTTCCCGTAGGAAGAACAGCATCATCTATATACAAATCCTGATATGGAGTCAACAAAATATTAAACCCTCCCACTACTTTTCTATGTTGAAAAGCATCGTCTAACAACACCAATTCTGGTGGCGTATCAAATGTTAATAAGCGTTGTATTCCCGCAACTCTATTTGCATCTACAGCAACATAAATAGAAGGAAATTTTAAATAAAACTGATAAGGCTCATCACCTAATTCAGCAACAGATACATCTTGACCTGCCAACAAAAAGCCTTTGCTTTTTCTTTTATATCCCCTACTTAATACAGCCACTTTATACGATTCTTTAAACAAACGTATCAAATATTCAATTTGTGGTGTTTTTCCTGTTCCTCCGACACTCAAATTCCCCACAACTATCGTTGGGATTTTAAAGCGTGTTGATTTTTTTATACCCGCATCGTACAGCCAATTTCTAGCAGTCGTTATCATCCCATACAACAAGGAAAATGGGTACACTATTTTTCTAATAAAACTCACTAAATGCAAATTTACGAAACAATTTTTAATATTCGTTTTAAATATTTAACTTTGATATCTAAATCAAACAAAAAAAAATAGCATCTCAATGATCATAAAGGACATTACCTCCTACTTAGAAGAATTAAGCCCGTTAAACTATGCCGAAAGCTTTGACAATGTAGGCTTGTTGATTGGAAACTATCAAACAAAAGTTACAGGTGTTTTGGTTACTTTAGATACACTTGAAAATATTGTAGAAGAAGCCATCGAAAAAAAATGCAATTTGATTATAAGTTTTCATCCAATTATATTTTCTGGACTCAAAAAAATAAACGGAAATTCTTATGTAGAACGTGTTGTATTAAAAGCGATAAAAAATGATATTGCCATTTATAGTATGCACACAGCTCTAGACAATTCTTTTGAAGGAGTAAGCGCAAAAATATGTGAAGTACTAGGGCTTCAAAACAAAAAAATACTTATTCCACAACAAAATACTATAAAAAAATTAACTACTTACGTTCCTACTTCTTCATTAGAAAAAGTACGAGCAGCATTATTTAATGCTGGTGCTGGAGAACTTGGAAACTACAGTAATTGTAGTTTTACCACCGCTGGAAATGGTACTTTTAAAGGTGGTTTAGGCTCAAATCCTACCATAGGTGAACGAAACACCCTACATACAGAACCCGAGTTTTTATTAAGTATCACCTTCGAAAAGCATCAGGAGTCAACTATTTTATCCGCACTTTTTAACACACATCCTTATGAAGAAGTGGCCTATGAAATCATTTCACTGCATAATATCAATCAAAAAATAGGTATGGGAATGGTTGGAGAATTACCTCATGAAATGGAAGAATTAGATTTTCTAAAAACATTAAAAACAACCATGTTTGCCAACGGAATTAGGCATTCAAAACTCTTAAACAAACCTATAAAAAAAGTAGCAGTACTAGGAGGTTCGGGAAGTTTTGCTATCAAAAATGCCCTCAAAGTAAAAGCAGATATATATATTACTGCCGACATAAAATACCATGAATTTTACCAAGCAGAAAACCAATTAATTATTGCAGATATAGGCCACTATGAAAGTGAACAATTCACAAAAAACTTATTAGTTGACCAACTTACGAAAAAATTTCATAATTTTGCAATCATTTTATCAGATAGAAATACGAATCCAATTCATTATTTATAAACATGGCTAAAAGCAAAGAAGTTACCGTTGAAGAAAAATTAAGAGCTCTCTATGACTTACAAATCATCGATTCAAGAATAGATGAAATTAAAAGTGTCCGAGGAGAACTTCCTTTAGAGATCGAAGATTTAGAGGATGAAATAGTCGGTTTAAACAAAAGAGTATCTAATTTTAACGAAGAAGTATCTAACTTAAAAGAAGAGATCAGCAACAAAAAACTTGCCATTGAGGAGGCTAAAGAATTAACGAAAAAATACACCGAACAACAAAAAAACGTTCGTAACAATCGTGAATTCAATTCTATTTCTAAAGAAATGGAATATCAAGAACTTGAAATAGAGTTGAGTGAAAAGCGCATCAAGGAATACAAAGTAAAAATTATTCAGAAAAAAGAGGTGATTACTTCAACTAATGAAAAGTTAAGTCGTCAAGAAACTCATTTAGGACATAAAAAATCTGAATTAAAAGACATCGTTGTTGAGACCGAGAAAGAAGAAAAACTTTTAACCTCTAAATTAGAGGAATTCACACTGACGATTGATGCACATTTATTAAAAGCATATAAAAGAATCAGATCTAGTGTGAAAAACGGCTTGGCTGTTGTACCAATCGAAAGAGGAGCATCTGGAGGTTCTTATTTCACCATTCCACCGCAAAGACAAGCAGAAATAGCGAGTCGTAAAAAAATCATCACAGATGAGCACAGTGGTCGAATTTTGGTTGATTCTGTACTGGCAGAAGAAGAGCAAGAAAAAATGTCAAAACTTTTTTCTTAGTCCAATTTCTAAACATAAAAAAAGCGTTCAATTAATTGAACGCTTTTTTTATGCTTTTTTAACTGCTTTTATAGAATACAACAAAGGGTGCAATCTATTTCCTTCAGGCATTACATACTGTCCTTGATCATTTTTAACCATATTAGAAAAAATAGGATAAGGCATCTCGTCAAACTCATGTAAGAAAGATACATCTAGCCCTGCCTTGGACAATGCTGTAACAACGCTACCTAAACCGTGATTCCACCAATACTCCTTGCTCGTAATATCCGATTGAAAATCTGCATAAGTCCCTTTATACTCCTCATAAATTACCTCTTTTTTATGGTAGGGAAATTTAAGTACTGGTTTTTCTGAATCATCATCATACATCCACACAATAGGGTGAATTTCCACCATATAAAAAAAGCCTCCAATTTTCAGTTTTTCAGCAATCACCTTCGCCCACAAATCCAAGTCGGGCAACCAACCTACAACACCATAGGAAGCAAAAACAATATCAAACTCACCCGGCACCTCCTTAGGAACATCATAGACATTGCATTGGATAAAACAAACAGGTATTTTTAATTCTTGAGAAATATCTACCGCCTTTTCAATCCCCTTAGAAGACAAATCGATACCCGTACATTTGGCTCCTAACCTACTCCAGCTCATAGTATCCAACCCAAAATGACATTGTAAATGTAAAAGGGTTTTTCCTGAAACCTCACCCATTTCTTTTAATTCAATCACATTTAAGGATGTCTGCCCTTGTTTAAAACGTGCTACTTCGTAAAATTTAGAAGCCGCATGTATCGGTACTTTTAAATCCCATGTTTGCTCATTTGTTTTAAAATAATTTACGTATTTATCTTTCATTATATTGATTTAACGGCGTGTAACACCAAATACATTTCCAAGTGAAGGTTTAGAAATGGAGTTATTTTTTGTTCTAGCTAGGCGGAAAATCTAAAGATAGCCTTCGCTATCGTTCTATTTTTTAACAACGATAGAGCATAAAATAAACTATTTATATCTGTCATTTTGGATTGTAATTGGTGTAATATAGTTAAAATAAGAGCAGTAGCGCCCAAACAATTGGAATAGACTCAATCCAAAAAGAAGCAAACCATCTATTTTGATTGCGATTGGACAAATACAATCCAATGAATAACAAAGCACCGACAAGTAGTTCTGGAAGCATTAAATCTATTTTAAACTGATAAAAATAGAATTCCAAGCCTATAAAAATCAACACAAAAAAGCTCCCCAAACGTTTTGCGTTTGTCACACCTATCAATTGAGGAATGGTTTTTAAATCTTCTTTATCGTAATCCAGATCCCTAATATCAAAAGGAATGGTCAAAGCCATTACCAAAAACACACGTTGTATAAAAAGCACAATAATAGCGGCGTTAAAATGGTATTGAGAATCTACTAAGGGAAAAAACACGGTAACCCCAGCCCAAGAAAAAGCAATCACAAACAACTTAACCCCTGGCATAAAACGCAAGGATTTACGCTTGTAAAAAACAGGTACGCTATAAAAAAAAGTCAATACGGTAAAAGGAATTAAAATCAGTATTGATTCCCAATGCAATTTAGCCAATAAAAACAGCAAAAGAAAGGAACAAGTACCACTCAAAAAAAAGATCAATTTCTTATTCTCTTTTAACCAAACGGACATCCAACTCTTGATCGTATCCAAACGCACCAATCGAATAAAATTATACGAAACCACCGTAGACAAAATAACAAAAAGAACAGGATTTAAGTCCATTTTACCATATTTCAAAAGGGTAACATACGTCATTGCACCAGTTGCTAAAGCAACATGAAGGCTGGCAAAAACATAAAACAAGAGTATTTTTTTAAGAGTATTCACAGGGCAAATGTAAGCTATTATAATTCGTTTAATTTATAAGGTAACAAAGTACCATAATTAACTAATAATAGGTACAATCGTATGTCTATTTTCTGTACTTTTGCGAAAACAAAACAACATAACTTTAAGCAACTATAAATGAAAACAAACGCATTCGTTTTAAGACATATCGGCCCTAGTGAATCTAGCGTTCAAGAAATGTTAAACTCCATTGGAGTCGCATCACTTGACAAGCTCATATTTAACACAATTCCAGACAATATCCGTCTAAAAAACGGTTTGGATTTACCAGCACCTTTAAACGAAAGTGAGTTTACTGCCCACATTCAAGAACTTGCTAATAAAAACAAGCAATTTAAGACTTATATAGGCTTAGGATACAACGCTGCTATTACGCCAGCTGTTATCCAACGCAATGTTTTTGAAAACCCAAGTTGGTATACCTCTTACACACCATACCAAGCAGAGATTTCACAAGGAAGATTGGAAGCTTTGTTAAATTTTCAGACGATGCTAACCGATTTAACAGGATTACCAATGGTAAATTCTTCATTATTAGATGAAGGAACAGCAGCTGCTGAAGCCATGATAATGCTGTTTAGCGCAAGAAATAGAGCTCAGAAAAAAGCAGGTGTTCAGCAATTTTTTGTTTCAAACCAAGTCTTGCCTCAAACAATAGACATCCTTAAAACTAGAGCAACCCCTCTACATATTGAATTGGTATTTGGCGATCATGAAACCATCACTTTGACCAACGATATGTTTGGAGCAATTGTACAATACCCTGCAAAAAACGGAAACATATACGACTACACACAATTTATAAGCACAGCCAAAGAATACGATGTAAAAGTGGTAGTTGCGGCTGATTTAATGAGTTTAGCATTGCTTAAAACTCCTGCAGAAATGGGTGCTGAAGTGGCTGTTGGAACTACCCAACGTTTTGGAATTCCGTTAGGATACGGAGGCCCACATGCTGCCTATTTTGCGACAAAAGAATCTTATAAACGTCAAATTCCAGGGCGTATTATTGGAGTAACCAAAGACATAGACGGAAACAGAGCTTTAAGAATGGCTTTACAAACACGTGAACAACATATAAAACGTGAAAAAGCGACATCTAACATTTGTACAGCCCAAGTTTTATTGGCAAATATGGCGGGAATGTACGCCGTTTACCACGGACCTAAAGGACTTAAAAATATTGCTTTAAAAATGAACAGCCTAGCTCGCAACCTAGAAGTAGGATTGAATTTAATGGGCTTAGAGCAGTTAAATGAAGTTTATTTTGACACCATTCAACTCTCTGTTAAAGATGCACAAAACACATTAAAAATAGCATCGGCACAAGAAATAAACTTTTTAGTCATAGACAAAACTACCATTGGTATTTCTATCAATGAAATGACAAGCATAGAGGACATCAATGCTATTTTAACTGTAATTGCTACATCAGAAAAAAAGGAAGCTACCTTATTCGAAAACCGTTCTGACGAGCAAATTATCCCAACTGATTTTTTAAGAACCTCTTCGTATTTAACCCACGAGGTATTTAATTCTTACCAATCAGAAACGGAAATGATGCGCTATATCAAACGTTTGGAAAAGAAAGACATTTCATTAACCGACTCTATGATTTCCCTAGGTTCTTGTACCATGAAATTAAATGCAGCGAGCGAAATGTTACCTTTATCCAACAGTAACTGGCAAAACATCCATCCTTTTGCTCCCCAAGACCAAGCAGCAGGTTATTTGGAAATGTTAAAAAATCTAGAAAATTATTTAAGTGAAATCACTGGATTTGCAGCAACATCTTTACAACCAAACTCTGGAGCAAACGGAGAATACACAGGATTATTAGTTATCCAAGCATACCATAAATCAAGAGAACAAGGACATAGAAATATATGTTTAATACCAGCATCAGCACATGGTACCAACCCAGCATCTGCGGTAATGGCAGGAATGAAAGTGGTGGTAACTAAAACATCTGACAATGGAAATATAGACGTAGACGACTTAAGAGAAAAAGCAGTATTACACAAAGATAACTTGGCAGCGTTAATGGTTACCTATCCATCTACCCATGGTGTTTTTGAATCTGAAATTAGAGAAATCACAGAAATAATTCATGCAAATGGCGGGCAAGTATATATGGATGGCGCCAATATGAATGCTCAAGTAGGATTGACAAATCCAGGATTGATAGGAGCAGATGTATGTCACTTAAATTTACACAAAACGTTTGCGATTCCTCACGGAGGTGGAGGACCAGGAGTAGGTCCAATCTGTGTCGCGGCTCATTTAGCAGAATTTTTACCCTCAAACCCTGTACAAACAACAGGAGGTAAAAACGCAATCACAGCTGTATCTGCTGCTCCATACGGATCTGCAATGGTTGATCTAATTTCCTACAGTTACATCCGCATGTTAGGAAGCGAAGGACTCAAAGCATCTACCACCTTTGCTATTTTAAATGCCAACTATATCAAATCAAAACTCGAAAAGCACTATCGTATTTTATATACAGGAGAAATGGGGTTTGCAGCACATGAAATGATTGTTGACTTTAGAGAGTTTAAAGCCAAAGGAATTGAAGTAACAGACATCGCAAAACGATTGATGGACTATGGCTTTCATGCACCTACGGTTTCTTTCCCTGTTGCAGGAACATTAATGATTGAACCTACAGAAAGTGAAAGTAAAGAAGAATTAGACCGTTTTATAGCTGCTTTAATTCAGATAAAATCTGAAATAGAAGCCTATAGCGAAGGCAGTGATTCTGTATTAAAAAATGCTCCTCACACCTTGAAAATGTTGACAAATGACGAATGGCCGTATTCATACACTCGAAAAGAAGCAGCCTTTGCATTGGACTATATAGCAGACAGAAAATACTGGCCAACCGTAAGACGCGTAGACGATGCTTACGGAGACAGAAATCTTATTTGTTCTTGCAATCCTATTGAAGATTACATGTAAAAACAAACAAAAAACACGAAGACCGTTTAAAACACTTACCCGTAGTGTTTTAAACGGTTCATTCTTTACGAAAACCTTATAGTTAAAAAAAGACACTAAATATTTTAATAGGTAGCCGTAAATCAGTAATTTTGCGGTTCGATGAATTTTATATTTAGCCGTAGAGTCTAACAAAACAAATTCCCCTTGTGGGGTGTAAATAAACTTGAACAACAAAGTAGATGAAAAAAATAACAAAAGCGACGTATTTAAAATGGTATAAAGACATGCTATTTTGGAGAAAATTTGAAGACAAATTAGCAGCCTTATACATCCAACAAAAAATACGTGGATTTTTACACCTTTACAATGGACAGGAAGCGGTATTAGCAGGAGCTTTACACGTAATGGAGAAAGATGACAAAATGATTACTGCTTACAGAAACCACGTACAACCAATTGGCTTAGGTGTGGATCCGAAAAGAATCATGGCAGAACTTTTAGGAAAAGCAACAGGAACGTCTCAAGGTTTAGGTGGATCTATGCATATTTTCTCTCCGGAACACAACTTCTATGGAGGACATGGAATTGTTGGAGGTCAAATTCCTTTAGGTGCTGGACTCGCTTTTGCTGATAAATATTTTGACAGAGAAGGAGTTACTTTGACTTATTTTGGTGATGGTGCTGCACGTCAAGGTTCTTTACACGAAACCTTTAACATGGCAATGAACTGGAAACTACCTGTCGTATTTATTTGTGAGAACAATGGATACGCAATGGGAACTTCTGTTTCTAGAACTGCAAATCATGAAGATATTTGGAAATTAGGATTGGGATACGAAATGCCTTGTGGAGAAGTAGACGGAATGGATCCTGTAGCTGTTGCAAAAGCAATGGACGAAGCAATTAAAAGAGCTAGAAACGGAGACGGACCAACGCTATTAGATATAAAAACATACCGTTATAGAGGACACTCTATGAGTGATGCACAATTATACAGAACAAAAAAAGAGGTTGAAGAATACAAGAAAATTGACCCAATCAACCAAGTTTTGGAAGTAATTAGAGAAAAAAAATACGCTACGGAAGACGAAATCAAAGGGTTTATCGAAGATGTTAAAATTAAGGTTGCCGAATGTCAAGAATTTGCTGAAAATTCTCCATTCCCAGAAATCAGCGTAATGTATGATGCCGTTTATGAACAAGAAGATTATCCTTTTTTACCTCATAGATAAATCTAATAAAACAACTAAAATCGAGACATCGCTTTTCGCGTATCTCATAAAAATATAAGTATATGGCAGAAATTATTACAATGCCGCGTTTGAGCGACACAATGACAGAAGGGGTTGTTGCACAATGGTTAAAAAATGTAGGCGACGCTATTGAAGAAGGTGATATTTTAGCTGAAATCGAAACTGATAAAGCTACAATGGAGTTCGAATCGTTTAACGAAGGGACTTTACTATATATCGGATTAAAAGAAGGAGTAAGTGCTCCCGTAGATTCTTTACTTGCCATTATTGGTGAAAAAGGAGAAAATATTGACGATTTAGTGGCTAATTTTGATAAGTCAACCGCTCCTGAATCTAGCGATGCTAAAGAAGAAACTCCTGTAGTTGAAGAAAAAGCCGCTCCAGTAGCTGCTGCCACTTCTACTCCTGCTGCTACAACTGCAATTGCTGCACAAGTAGTAAATACGGGTCGTATTTCAGCTTCTCCTTTGGCTAAAAAAATTGCTTCTGATAAAGGAATCAATTTAGCTACAGTAACTGGAACAGGAGAAAATGGTCGTGTGGTAAAACGCGATGTTGAATTTTTTGTACCTATTACGGCTACTACAGCTCCTGCAGCTACAAACACGGTATCATTGGAAGATGAAAGCTTCGAAGAAATTAACAATTCTCAAATGAGAAAAGTAATTGCACGTCGTTTGACTGAATCTAAATTCTCTGCTCCTCATTATTACTTAATGTTGGACATTAATATGGACAATGCTATTGCTGCTCGTAAAGAAATCAATGCATTGCCAGACACCAAAGTATCATTTAATGATATGGTTGTAAAAGCATGTGCAATGGCTTTGAAAAAACATCCTCAGGTAAACTCTCAATGGTTCGAAGATAAAATGAGAATCAATCACCATGTAAATATTGGAGTTGCTGTAGCCGTTGAAGACGGTTTAGTAGTACCTGTAATTATTGGAACTAACCACAAGAGCATGACTCAAATTGGTAGCGAAGTAAGAGACATGGCAGGAAGAGCAAAAGTTAAAAAATTAACACCAGCAGAAATGGATGGTAGTACTTTTACGGTTTCTAACTTAGGAATGTTCGGAATTACCGAATTTACTTCTATCATTAACCAACCTAACTCTGCAATCTTATCTGTAGGTGCAATTGTTCAAAAACCTGTTGTTAAAAACGGTGAAATTGTTGTTGGAAATGAAATGAAAATCACGCTTGCTTGTGACCACCGTACAGTAGATGGTGCAACAGCTGCTGCATTTTTACAAACACTAAAACAATTTATAGAGAACCCTGTAACTATGCTTGCATAAGGACAGTTTCTTTTTAAACATATTTAAAACACCTAAATTGCACTGTGCTTTTTAGGTGTTTTTTGTTACTTATACCAATTACATTTCAAAATAACGTCACTTGGAAATGTATTTGGCATTATAAATAGAGGTTCGTAATTTTAACAGGGTTCTAGATAAAAGACATAAATAAGGACAAATGGACTTAGGACTTTTAGATTCGTAGGTACATAGACTCAAAATAAGGAGGCTTTACGCAGCGGGTGTTGTCTTTTAAAGTGGCACTGCTTGACCATAATCAGTGGCGTAGACCAACCATAAGAGCCAAAGAAAAATCATCGAAACATTGTACCGAGATTACATTCGTTACAATCAAAATCAGCATAAACAAATAAAAACCAACCCCACTTCATTATTTCCTTTTGGGAAACCCGTAGACTGAGGAGGGTTAGCAACTAAAAACATGAACCACAAGCACTTTAAACTATTCAAACCCTACGGGTATATTAGCCAGTTTAAATACGATCTCAAACGTAAAAAAAAGCTCTTAGGCGAACTCTTTGATTTCCCCGAAGGAACAATGGCTATTGGACGGTTAGACGAAGACTCCGAAGGCTTATTATTATTGACTACTGACGGCAAAGTAAGTCAGCAAATACGCAGCAGAAAGGTAGAAAAAGAATATTACGCACAAGTTGATGGATTGATTACAGAAACCGCATTAAATCTACTAAAAAACGGGGTAGAAATAGGTGTAGAAGGTGTAAAATACATGACAAAACCTTGTAAATCTTTTCAATTAACAGAAACTCCAGAATTACCAAAACGTGCAAAAAAAATACGGGACGAACGCCACGGTCCAACTTCCTGGGTATCTATTACTGTTACTGAAGGGAAATTTAGACAAGTTCGTAAAATGACAGCTGCCGTTGGTTTCCCAACCTTACGCCTGGTACGCGTACGCATCCATGATATAACTATTAGTGGCATGAATGCAGGGGACGTATCCCCTATTGATTACAATTTATAGAGTTGCAATGTAGTATGGCATTACCAACCGACAGTATAAGAATAAAAGCAGCTGTAAAAGTTCTTATTTTCAGCTCTCTAATCTTTCAATTCTGTCTTAAATAATTTATCCCAAAAAAACGTGTAAAACCCAAAATTCTTATTTTTAAGCCTGTGATGCGCTTTATGAAATGTATTTGTAGTAAAAACAAACAAAAAGGGTTTATAGAGGTTGCCATTTAAATGTGTGATTACACCATACAGCCAATTGAAAATTAAAAACAAAATAAAACCGTAAAGATTAAACTGAAACAATACGGTTACCAGAGTTAACAACAGCCCAAAAAACACAGACTCCAAAGGTGACATATAGTATAAACTGACACTGTTAAATCTATCCGAATGCTCGTGATGCTTTGAATGAATTTTGTTTAAGACACCAATACTATGAGATAAATAATGTAAAACATACATCAAGAAATCCATCAACAAGAATACACTAACAAACGAAATCCAAACACTTGATTTAGAAAATATTATCAGCCCTTCAGCCCATAACAGGTATCCAGGTATGGCTATAATAATATTAATACATAAAATAAGAATTGAATCTACTACTTCCTTTTTCAATAGGGTTTCTTGATAATTAAATATCTTATTCCATAACTTACTGATCGCAATAGTTAAGCAATATGCAATAACATTTGCTACTATTAGTACTGGGAAAAAAGTAAAAGGATCTTTTAAGTCCATATTATATTCACTGTTTTAAGACATGAGCTGAATTCAAGTCACAAACGCAACTTTTAGTTAAATAATAATTGTTCCATTACAAATATAGGGTTTTGATATTTATGTCTCTTCCTAGGTCTGTTATTTAATTTTGTTTCTACCTCTTTGATTCTTTGATCTGTTAGGTTTGTAAAGTCACTTCCTTTGGCAAAATATTGTCTAATCAAACCATTTAAATTTTCGTTAGATCCTCTTTCCCAAGAGTGATATGGATGCGCAAAAAAGTAATCAATACATAAATTTTCTGCAACCTGCTCATGGCCTGCAAATTCTTTTCCATTATCAGCTGTTATAGTATGTAGATAAGGCTTCCAGTCTTCTAATATTTCATTGATAGCTTTAGTGACAACAACTGCTTCTTTAGAGCTTACTTTTTTCATTTTAAGCATTCCAGAAGCTCTATCGTTTACGGTAAGTATGGCTTGATTATGGTTTTTACCTATGATTAAATCGACCTCTAAATCTCCAAATCGATTTCTTTGTTCAACAACTTCAGGGCGTTGTTCTATACTAATACGATTCTTTATAACCCCTCTAGAATCCTTTGATGAGCCACGTTTTCTATATCTCCTTCCCTGTCTGCGAAGGTGTGTATGTAAATCACCATCATTCCTCTTGTCTTCCCTAATATGCTGATATATACGCTCAATAGACACCGTTTCTTTACCTTGTTTTTTTAGGACACCAACTACTTGCTCAGGACTATAATCGTCTCGCAATAACAACTCTATTGCTTGTTGAATATCTTCTGTAAAGCGTTTTCTTTTAGGCTTTTCTTTATGACGTTTAGCATACTTTTTTTGGGCTAATTCATGCTTGTAAACTCCATTTCTTTTGTCTGAATTACGCTTAATCTCTTTGCTAATAACAGACTTGTCTTTTCCTATAGCAGCTGCTATCTCAACCTGTTTATAACCTTGTTTTAACATGCAACAAATTGTGTATCTTTGCGCTTGGGTGATGTGTTTCATACAACTTCTTTTTTCGAGATTTGAGACCGTAAGATACATATCCATCAAGACAAGAAAGGTAGGTTTTCCTACTTTTCTGTTTTGAAAATATAACCATCATAGAATCAAATCGAAAAGTTGCGTTTATTAGTTGAATTTAAGGAACTATTTATCGAACTTGTATAAATAGGGTTCTACCACGAATGTTGTGGAATTAGTATCTTTACCTCAAAAAGATGTTTTCAACAAAACTGTTTGAGTTACTATTAAATTTAGGAACAGATTGGAAGGTTTGTGATGTAAAAGTTAATTATCTAGATTCAGAAATAGACATATTTATAGACTATCTACCAACAAGAGCATCTTGTCCAGACACAGAAGAGTTGTGTAGTATTTATGATCATAGAAGTACTCGTAGATGGCGTCATTTAGACACCTTACAATTCAAAACCTACATTAATTGTAAAGTCCCAAGAGTTAAGTCAACTAAAGGCGTTAAAACGATAACGGTACCATGGGCTAGTAATTTTTATCGTCATACTTACCTATTTGAAAGGCTAACTATAGACTTATTGAAAGCAACAAGAAATCAAACTCAAACGGCTAAACTATTACGTTGTGGCTTTAATATTGTAAACCGAATCATACATACTTCTGTAAAAAGAGGGCTTTCTAATAGGTCAGAAAACCAAAGATTTTCTCATCTAAGTATAGATGAAAAAGCTTTCAAAAAGGGGCATAACTATGTGACTGTAGTTAGTGATCCGAGTACAGGAATTGTAATTGATGTTGCAGAAGGTAGGACTAAAAAAGAGACTAAAATTTTACTTGAAAAGATTGTAAATGAGATAAATAGAGATGAAGTAGAGACTGTCTCTATTGACATGTGGAAGGCCTATTTATCGTCAGTAAAAGAAGTTTTTCCAAAAGCGAAAGTTGTCCATGATCGATTTCACTTAGTAAAGTACTTAAATGATGCTATAGATAAAGTTCGCAGACGTGAAGTGAAAAAAGAAGAAGGTCTTAAAAATAGTAGATTTGTATTGCTTAAAAATAAAGAAAACTTAACGGATAAACAAAGAGTATTATTTGACAAAATACAAGAAGCAAATTATCAAGCAAGCAAAGCATGGTTAGCTAAAGAAAATTTTAAAAATATATTTAGAAGTCCATCCTTGAAAGTTGCTTTAAGTCTTTTTATCAAATGGGGAGCAAGTGTTTTGGAAACAAAAATTAAAGAAATTATAAAGGTTGCTAGGATGTTTAATAACCATATAGAAGGGGTGTGTAATGCAATGGTTGAGACTGCTTCTAATGCAATGGCAGAAAGACTAAATGGTAAAATACAAGAAATAAAATCTATTGGTAAAGGCTACAGGACTTTCGTGAATTTTAGAAGTGCAATACTGTTTTTTAATGGAGGTTTAGATTTATACCCACACAAATCGTGGTAGAACCATAAATAGTATGATTTATCAAAGCGGTTATTCCTAAATGATTCCCAAAAAGGTCAATAACTCTAGTTACTTTAAGACTATTAGGTTCAAGTATTTCTTCCCGAATAGCTATGTAAGTGATGATTTTATTTTTTTTTAAAAAACCATACACCTTGTAACTAATAAAAGGATTGTTAAACAATCTCCAATTCAAAAAATCTGCACTTCTATTTGTTGTAATTATTGAGTTAACATTTAAATCAAACTTAAATTCAACTAATAAACGCAACTTTTCGATTTGATTCTATGATGGTTATATTTTCAAAACAGAAAAGTAGGAAAACCTACCTTTCTTGTCTTGATGGATATGTATCTTACGGTCTCAAATCTCGAAAAAAGAAGTTGTATGAAACACATCACCCAAGCGCAAAGATACACAATTTGTTGCATGTTAAAACAAGGTTATAAACAGGTTGAGATAGCAGCTGCTATAGGAAAAGACAAGTCTGTTATTAGCAAAGAGATTAAGCGTAATTCAGACAAAAGAAATGGAGTTTACAAGCATGAATTAGCCCAAAAAAAGTATGCTAAACGTCATAAAGAAAAGCCTAAAAGAAAACGCTTTACAGAAGATATTCAACAAGCAATAGAGTTGTTATTGCGAGACGATTATAGTCCTGAGCAAGTAGTTGGTGTCCTAAAAAAACAAGGTAAAGAAACGGTGTCTATTGAGCGTATATATCAGCATATTAGGGAAGACAAGAGGAATGATGGTGATTTACATACACACCTTCGCAGACAGGGAAGGAGATATAGAAAACGTGGCTCATCAAAGGATTCTAGAGGGGTTATAAAGAATCGTATTAGTATAGAACAACGCCCTGAAGTTGTTGAACAAAGAAATCGATTTGGAGATTTAGAGGTCGATTTAATCATAGGTAAAAACCATAATCAAGCCATACTTACCGTAAATGATAGAGCTTCTGGAATGCTTAAAATGAAAAAAGTAAGCTCTAAAGAAGCAGTTGTTGTCACTAAAGCTATCAATGAAATATTAGAAGACTGGAAGCCTTATCTACATACTATAACAGCTGATAATGGAAAAGAATTTGCAGGCCATGAGCAGGTTGCAGAAAATATATGTATTGATTACTTTTTTGCGCATCCATATCACTCTTGGGAAAGAGGATCTAACGAAAATTTAAATGGTTTGATTAGACAATATTTTGCCAAAGGAAGTGACTTTACAAACCTAACAGATCAAAGAATCAAAGAGGTAGAAACAAAATTAAATAACAGACCTAGGAAGAGACATAAATATCAAAACCCTATATTTGTAATGGAACAATTATTATTTAACTAAAAGTTGCGTTTGTGACTTGAATTCAGCAAAATAAAAATCCTTGAAATTTCCCTTAGTTAACTCAACAATGTCTTCATTATTAGAAATCTCACTTTGCAAATCATGAATCTTAAGAAGTTTTTTGGCTTCTTCTATATCGTAATCTAGTTGAACAGAAATATCAAAAGCTCTTGAATCAAAAGCATAAATAAATCTATTTAATGTTTTTTTAAAAAAAATATTATACCCTAATTTTTCATAAAAGGATGGTGCATCAAAAGGCATGCCTATCACTGCGTTTACCTTATTATTATTATTATTATGAATAAAATTTACTATCTTACTATTGATTTGTTTACCTCTCCATTCTGGAAGCGTATAAGCATTAACTCCCCAAATTAGAGGTATGATTTTCTGATTTAGTTTTAGCTCATAAAAAAGACCTCCATAATGTGATACAATTTCTCCTTCAGGACTAATTGCAATTAAAGAATGACTAAAAGGGTCGGTTTTTCTGTTAAATGAATCAAAATAATATCGTAAGAAACTTTTATCTTGAAAAACAGTTTGATTACCATATGCTTTAATGAAAAACTTCGTTAAATTTTCAATATCAGCAACCTGAGCTTTTCTAATTAAAACCCCTTCATTTTCTTTCATGAAATTTATCTTTTAATTTGCATTTCAACACCTTGCCCATAACACCTCTATATCCACAATAACAAACCAAAACTTGACGTTATTTCCGTAATAACTACAATAGCGTTGTGCATATTTTTATTTTAAAATCCGCAATATACGGTATACAGCGTTCTTCAAATATACAAAAGACATCCTTTCCCTACACTAATCTTTTAATTATTTTCAGTAAAGCCCCCTCGCATTAACCGCTGTTTTTCAGCACCTCAACAAGAGCACTCGTTCTTATCCTAAACGTAGTTTTTTTATATTAGATAGAATCGCTGTTTTACGGGGAACATATAGGCGTATTAGTAGTTTTTAGGTGTTTACTAGCTTGTTTAGATTATTTTTTTTGCGTTTTTGGAGGTGTACAGAGAAGGAATTGGGGTTTTATTGCGGCAACAAATTACAACCCAAAATAACCGATGTAAATAGTTTATCATACGACCTAGGATAGCAAGGCTATCCATCCATTCTTCGCCTAGCTATAACAAAAAATAATTCCATTTCTAAACTGGCACTTGAAAATGCATTTGAATTAGTTGCCTTATTTTTTGCCCTTAAATATTTTAGAAAGGAGTATTATATTGATAAGTAAGGCAGATAAAATAAAAACATCGATGATAGTTTGGGTTCCAAAAATATTATATTGGAGGGTAATGATTGCTAAAAGCAAAAAAACTATAGAAAATATTAACCCCGTTTTCAGCGTGAAATTCATGTTTTATTTATTTTAAATCAAAATATTTGCCTTCGATGAGACTTCATACTGAAGGTTCTTGCTAAAGATATGAATTTTTGATGAAGCAACAAATACGCATTACGTTTAGCTTGTTGCATTTAGTTCTAATTTACCACCACTTACAATTCAAAATAACCGGTATAAACAGTTAATTATACGTTCTAGCGTTGTTAAAAAACAGAACAATAGCTAACGGTTATCCATCCATTTTTAGCCTAGCATAAACAAAAGATAATTCCAATTCTAAACTGGCACTTGAAAATGCATTTGGTATAAGAGATTAGTTGCACTACGTTATTCTTTGTTGAATATAAATTCTGCACCACCTTGTTTTAATGTAAAAGTTTTTAATTCCGGTAAAAACTCAAATTCAGCACCCACTTGTTCAAAAGAAAATTTGTTATTTCCTTTATAGACAAGAGCTACTTTTGGCTGCCCTTCCCCTTGAGCGAATAGTATATCATTTTCTTGTGTAATTGTAAATTTAATAGGCGCTTTCTTAGATGAATAGACGCCAATATACTTCTCTAAGTCTGCTTTAGATATTGAAATTTTCTCAAATGTTGGAATCGTAAAAACTTTATCAAAATAACAACTTAATGCTCCAATTATAATATTGTTGTTATTATAGTTTGTCCCGTTTGAACATAGAGAGATACTTAAATCATCTTCCGGAAAATAAAACAGAACAGAACTAAACGCATCAATTCCTCCAGTATGACCATAACATTTTTTATCATAAAAAGGATATTGAAAAACTCCCATACCATAACCATCCGTAATTGTTGTCATTTTCCCAAGGCTTTGTTTTGAGATTATCTTTCCAGAAAAAAGAGCTTCTATAAATATTGTCAAATCCGTAGGAGTTGAAATAATTGCACCTGCTCCTAAGGGAATAGACAAATCAGTCTCTGTTTCTTTTACCCAGTTAGTTGTGTAATTATAAGAGTAACATTCGCTGTTATTTATGTTTATTGTACTACCTAGATACGTGTTTTTTAGATTAAGAGATTCGCTGATTTTTTCTCTAATTAAATCTTTAAAATTAGAATTGTATATTTTCTGTAATATAATTGATAATAAAACGTAGTTGGAATTGCTATACTCGCTTTTCGTATTAGGTTCAAAATCACTTTTGAAACCAGAAATAATTGCAAGCATTTCTTTTTCTGTTTTGAATTCGGTGTTATATGTTAGATATTTTTTATCGTTTGTGAAATTATGAATTCCGCTTCTGTGATTTAGTAAATTAGCAATAGTAATTTTATTTGCATTTACTAATAAAGAAAAATAACTTTCAATAGTAGTGGTTAAACTAATTTTGTTTTCCTCAATTGCTTTAAAAACTAATGAAGCTGTAAACATTTTAGAAATTGATCCTATTCTATATTTAGTATTAACTGTCGATTTTTTAACCGTCTTAATATCATCAAACCCAACTGATTTAGTATATATGATTTTTCCGTTTTGAGATAGAGAAATACTACCCATAAACTTATTATTCTTTTCCAATACGTTAAGTAAACTATCTAATTTAAGTACATTTAAAACATGTATTTGTCTAGCATTTATTGTGTTTTTAGTTTGAGACAATGTCTTTTGTGCGATACACGATTGCAAGCACAATATGAACGTGAATATTAGTGATAATAGATATTTCATTTGTGTTATTTTTTATTATTTAAGATTCTTTTAGCTTTTAACATTAATGTAATAAAAACATATAATATAATTGTGAAAATTATCATCACAGGGATAAACCAATACCCTAAAACTTCTTGATAATCAGAATTCCCTTTAACCAATCCTAGCGCTATAAATTTACCATCTTTGAAATACATCCCTACATTGCTATTAAATAATTTAGCAAAAATAAAAAAGACAAAAGAGCCTAAGGATAAGTAAAGCAGAAAGAAAATGATATAACTCACACCGTTTGTGATATTTAGCAAGAGTGCTTTTAAAATCTGAAATGGATTGAAAGATTTTGTAGCTTTTTCCAGCAACTTATCCGCTATCAATGGCTTTAGGACTTCTTCAGGTGACCCTAATTTATCTATAGCGTTTAAAAGAACATCTATTTCTTTTTTAAATTTATTGTTCTGTAAATGTTCATATATATGGCTATTAAATTCCATTAACACCTCTTGTCTGTCTGAATCAAGAATAGGTTTTAATACATTTCTTAAGCTATTAAAGTAGTTATCATAGACACGTTGGGCATTTTTATCTTCAAATTCTATTTTTTTAAATTTCATCGTTAGTTATTTTAGTTATTGACTCTTGTAATTCATTCCAATAGTTACGCATTTGCTTTAAAGTGACTTCACCTTCCTTTGTAAGTGTATAATACTTTCTTGGAATGCCAGATTCTTGTTCAACCCACTTTGAGTTGGTTAGCCCTTCTTTTTTTAATCGATTCATTAAAGGATATAGCGTGCCTTCTGCTATTTCAATAGCAGTTGATTTCTTTATAATTTCGATTAATTCGTAACCATATAACTCTTTTTTACTGATAGCATTTAAGACAAGAAATGAAAGAGTCCCTTTCTTTACTTGTGATTTCCATTTATTTAAAAATTCGTTTTTCAAAATACATTGTTTTAATTAATACATAGTATAGCAATGCAAACATACAACAATACATTGTTAAACAATGTATTGTTGTATGTTAATTTCAATAATCATTAAGTAACCTACTGTAAATTATAGCTTTACGTAATAAATAAGATATTAAAATAGAAGTCGAGAAGTGTTTTTTAACGGGGTATAACGTCTCGAATAGGATAAATACGAGAATAAAAAGGAATTAGTTTTCTTTATTACTTAAATTCAACTAATAAACGCAACTTTTCGATTTGATTCTATGATGGTTATATTTTCAAAACAGAAAAGTAGGAAAACCTACCTTTCTTGTCTTGATGGATATGTATCTTACGGTCTCAAATCTCGAAAAAAGAAGTTGTATGAAACACATCACCCAAGCGCAAAGATACACAATTTGTTGCATGTTAAAACAAGGTTATAAACAGGTTGAGATAGCAGCTGCTATAGGAAAAGACAAGTCTGTTATTAGCAAAGAGATTAAGCGTAATTCAGACAAAAGAAATGGAGTTTACAAGCATGAATTAGCCCAAAAAAAGTATGCTAAACGTCATAAAGAAAAGCCTAAAAGAAAACGCTTTACAGAAGATATTCAACAAGCAATAGAGTTGTTATTGCGAGACGATTATAGTCCTGAGCAAGTAGTTGGTGTCCTAAAAAAACAAGGTAAAGAAACGGTGTCTATTGAGCGTATATATCAGCATATTAGGGAAGACAAGAGGAATGATGGTGATTTACATACACACCTTCGCAGACAGGGAAGGAGATATAGAAAACGTGGCTCATCAAAGGATTCTAGAGGGGTTATAAAGAATCGTATTAGTATAGAACAACGCCCTGAAGTTGTTGAACAAAGAAATCGATTTGGAGATTTAGAGGTCGATTTAATCATAGGTAAAAACCATAATCAAGCCATACTTACCGTAAATGATAGAGCTTCTGGAATGCTTAAAATGAAAAAAGTAAGCTCTAAAGAAGCAGTTGTTGTCACTAAAGCTATCAATGAAATATTAGAAGACTGGAAGCCTTATCTACATACTATAACAGCTGATAATGGAAAAGAATTTGCAGGCCATGAGCAGGTTGCAGAAAATTTATGTATTGATTACTTTTTTGCGCATCCATATCACTCTTGGGAAAGAGGATCTAACGAAAATTTAAATGGTTTGATTAGACAATATTTTGCCAAAGGAAGTGACTTTACAAACCTAACAGATCAAAGAATCAAAGAGGTAGAAACAAAATTAAATAACAGACCTAGGAAGAGACATAAATATCAAAATCCTATATTTGTAATGGAACAATTATTATTTAACTAAAAGTTGCGTTTGTGACTTGAATTCAGCTTATTTGATAATTCAGACACAACTATTTAACAAGCGCCTTTCAAATATACATATAATAGATATAGGGAGCATCTTTTTAAAATAGATACTACGAGCAGCCAATTAAACTTTCAGGACACCATCTCACAATAAGGAGTCATTTTTAAACAAAAAAGAGTCCTTAAATAAAACTGAATTCCACCTCTTAAACCTCTCGCTATAAAGTTTTATGAATTTCTATTAAAAGAGCATTAAAATAAGCAAACAATAAAGCCAGTCCTATTGTATTAATTACATTTAAGAATCCTACAGGAATACCATATATAACGCATCTTTATTGATTAAATTGATAGAATAAATAACTGATAGAAACATAAATAGTAAAAGACCAACTTTAGTAAGCATGGTGCATGTTTTCTACTTATTTAAATCTTCAGAAATCAAAGGTTTTGCATCGGAATATGGTCTTAACCAAATAGCAAAATTTATAACTATTAATTGACTTAAGCCAAAGGCAAAACCTAAAAACACCCATAAGGTTTGATTTAACCTATACTTTTCAGTTAATGATACTGTCCACATTCCAATTATTATTCTAAGAGTTACAGAGATCATTAATAGTAGTACCCAATCATCAGAAAAACTATTTTTAGCTATAAAAGGAAGAAACCAAAAATATTCAATTATATAAAGTGTCACAGCAACAAGTAACGGGGTAAAAGTTATAGGACTACTTTGTTTTGAAGTCAATTTTTTATTTTCGTTTTTTTCTCTCAATTTCTTGTTTTTTTAATAAAACACCACAAACATCTATGATACCATACATGGCGGCACACCTATATTGTCTACAATGCAGCTTGATTAATTTTAATGGTTCTACCACGAATGTTGTGGAATTAGTATCTTTACCTCAAAAAGATGTTTTCAACAAAACTGTTTGAGTTACTATTAAATTTAGGAACAGATTGGAAGGTTTGTGATGTAAAAGTTAATTATCTAGATTCAGAAATAGACATATTTATCGACTATATACCAACTAAAGCATCTTGTCCAGACACAGAAGAGTTGTGTAGTATTTATGATCATAGAAGCACTCGTAGATGGCGTCATTTAGACACCTTACAATTCAAAACCTACATTAATTGCAAAGTCCCAAGAGTTAAGTCAACTAAAGGCGTTAAAACGATAACGGTACCATGGGCTAGTAATTTTTATCGTCATACTTATCTATTTGAAAGGCTAACTATAGACTTATTGAAAGCAACAAAAAATCAAAGTCAAACGGCTAAACTATTACGTTGTGGCTTTAATATTGTAAACCGAATCATACATACTTCTGTAAAAAGAGGGCTTTCTAAGAGGTCAGAAAACCAAAGATTTTCTCATCTAAGTATAGATGAAAAATCTTTCAAAAAGGGGCATAACTATGTGACTGTAGTTAGTGATCCGAGTACAGGAATTGTAATTGATGTTGCAGAAGGCAGGACTAAAAAAGAGACTAAAATTTTACTTAAAAAGATTGTAAATGAGATAAATAGAGATGAAGTAGAGACCGTTTCTATTGACATGTGGAAAGCCTATTTATCATCAGTAAAAGAAGTTTTTCCAAATGCGAAAGTTGTCCATGATCGATTTCACTTAGTAAAGTACTTAAATGATGCTATAGATAAAGTTCGCAGACGTGAAGTGAAAAAAGAAGAAGGTCTTAAAAATAGTAGATTTGTATTGCTTAAAAATAAAGAAAACTTAACGGATAAACAAAGAGTATTATTTGACAAAATACAAGAAGCAAATTATCAAGCAAGTAAAGCATGGTTAGCTAAAGAAAATTTTAAAAATATATTTAGAAGCCCATCTTTGAAAGTTGCTTTAGGTCTTTTTATCAAATGGGGAGCAAGTGTTTTGGAAACAAAAATTAAAGAAATTATAAAGGTTGCTAAGATGTTTAATAACCATATAGAAGGGGTGTGTAATGCAATGATTGAGACTGCTTCTAATGCAATGGCAGAAAGACTAAATGGTAAAATACAAGAAATAAAATCTATCGGTAAAGGTTACAGAACTTTCGCTAATTTTAGAAGTGCAATACTATTTTTTAATGGAGGTTTAGATTTGTACCCACACAAATCGTGGTAGAACCATTTTAATTATTCAGACACAACTATATTACAAGTGTCTTTCAAATATACATAGAATAAATAATAGGGAGCAGTCTTTTTTAACTGGTTTAATCAATACTTGTTTAATACATCACGGATAATGCATCGCACAAAGCCAACACCAACTACATTTCCAAGTGAAGGTTTAGAAATGGGATTATTTTTTAAAGACGAGGGATTGCAACTAAACAACAAAAAGCCTTAACAAACATGTTAAGGCTTTCAATTATATGATAAGCTAATTTCTTATTTCTTGAATTTAGCGTATTTGTTCTTAAATTTATCAATACGACCTGCCGTATCAATTAATTTAGTTTTTCCTGTATAGAATGGGTGAGAAGTTCTTGAGATCTCTAATTTAACTAAAGGGTATTCATTACCATCAACATCAATAGTTTCTTTAGTATTAGCGGAAGAACGAGTTAAAAAAACATCGCCGTTAGACATGTCTTTAAATGCAATCATTCTATAGTTTTCTGGATGTATACCTTTTTTCATCGTTAACTCGTTTTATTATGTTTTATTTTTCAGATTGCAAATTTAACCATATTTTTGGAACTTCAAACAATAATTTTGTTTTTCTTTACCAATAATATTAAAATAACATCTAAAAAATGAAATCGATTAAAATATTAATTCAAATTCTCGTTTTAATTCCATTATTCACGGCTTGTAAATCCGAGTATAGCTTTAATTTAAACAGTCCTGCAAAGTTACAAATAAATCAAAAACTAACAGTCACAGTTATTGAAAAAAATAATCAACCAATAACAGCTGTTCAATTTTCTATTGACGGAAAAAAATTACCGAAATCTGACACCCAAAGTTTACATCTTTCTATCACAGATTACACACTCGGAAAACACACAATTAGTGCCTTAGTATTTTATACTGACAAGACAAAGAAGGTAGAC
Source organism: Flavobacteriaceae bacterium (assembly GCA_965224465.1). Taxonomy (GTDB): domain Bacteria; phylum Bacteroidota; class Bacteroidia; order Flavobacteriales; family Flavobacteriaceae. The sequence goes on from OZ245049.1 coordinate 1,546,476, forward strand.
AAAACTGTTTATTTTTTAGCTGACAAATCACCAGACATATACACCTACAAAATCGTCAACACTTACCCTCACGACCCTAAAGCTTACACTCAAGGACTAGAGTACCACAACGGATACCTCTACGAAAGCACAGGTCGCAATGGAGATTCTTCTATTCGGAAAGTAGCATTAGAAACAGGAAAAGTACTAAAGCAAGTAGATATAGACGAAAAGTATTTCGCAGAAGGCTTGACTATTTTTAATAACAAAATATACCAACTCACATGGAAAAAAGGAATTGGATTTATCTACAACTTAGAAACTTTTGAAAAAGAAGGAACCTTTAAGTACACCAAAAGCATTGAAGGTTGGGGATTGACAAATAACGGAAAAAAGCTTATTAAAACAGATGGATCGGAACGCATTTGGTTTTTAAACGAAACAACTCAATTAGAAGAAAATTACATAGAGGCCTACACCAACAAACGCAAAGCCCAACGTTTAAACGAACTTGAATACATCAATGGTTTTATTTATGCTAATGTGTGGCAAGAAAACACCATTATAATGATCAACCCACTTTCTGGGCGTATCGTAGGAGCCGCTAATTTAAAAGGACTTAAGACTATTGTTGCAAGAACTCAAAAACTAGACCCTAATGATGATGTTTTAAACGGAATTGCATACGATAAGAAAAACAACCGCCTCTTTGTAACAGGGAAACACTGGAGCAAATTATTTGAAATAGAATTGATTAAAAAATAAGCAACATTATAAACGCATCATTTTGAAAAACATTATTATTACAGGAACTAGCCGAGGCATTGGTTTTGAATTGGCGCAACTATTCGCCAAAAAAGGACATCAAGTCCTTGCTATTTCAAGAAACAGTAAGCCCATAACAGATTTAAATATCAAAAACATCCATGCACTATCTGTTGATTTATTAAAAGAAAACGATCTCGAAAAAATTTCGACATTTATTTCTAAAAACTGGAAACACGTAGATGTATTGATACACAATGCTGGAAAGCTAATCAATAAACCCTTTGAAAAGATCACTTCAGAAGAATTCCTTAGCGTTTATCAAGTAAACGTATTGGCAGTGGCTGAATTGACAAAAAAAATGATTCCATTTTTAAAAGAAAACAGTCATGTAGTCACCATCAGTAGTATGGGAGGCATCCAAGGAAGTATGAAATTCCCAGGACTGGCGGCATACAGCTCGTCAAAAGGAGCCGTAATTACATTGAGCGAATTACTAGCAGAAGAATATAAAGAACAAAAAATAGCCTTTAATGTGCTTGCCCTAGGAGCGGTACAAACCGAGATGCTAGAAGAAGCATTCCCTGGCTACCAAGCTCCAGTAACGCCCGTAGAAATGGCTTCATATATTTACAATTTTGCACTTACAGGCACTACTTTTCACAACGGAAAAGTAATAGAAGTATCTGCAACAACACCTTAACAATTGAAAACAACACTCGCAAAATACATTCCAGAACACGCTTTAGACAAAGTGATTGCCCTAACAAAACTACACCCCACTTATTTAAAAATAGTAGGAGAAAGAAAAACGAAATACGGGGATTTCAGAGTACTTCCTAATAAAAGCACCCAAATTACAATCAATCACAACCTAAATCAATATCAATTTTTATTCACTTTGATTCATGAGTTTGCACATTTAATTACCTATAAAAAATATGGACACGTACAACCGCATGGCGAGGAATGGAAACATTCCTTTCAACATTTAATGCTCCCTTTTTTAAATCTAGATGTATTTCCAGAAAAACTACTCCCCTATCTCGCACATCATTTAAAAAACCCAAAAGCAAGTACAGGGGCAGACGTCTATTTAACCTACGCCTTAAAGCAATACGACAAAGAAACTCCGTTAACTCAAGTATTTAAAATTCCAGAAAACAGTCATTTTATATTCAATAAAGTAGTGTATTTACGAGGCAGAAAAAGAAGAACCCGCATAGAATGTATCAACCTACAAAACGAAGAAACGTATTTATTTAATTTAAATGCAGAGGTGTTTCCGATAAACCGATAGTTATAAGTATAAAATTAAGACTATTTTCAATTTTACAAAATGATTAGTATATTGTGATCAAATAGATCACAAAACAAGACTACATGACTGCAGAAACAAATCAAAAACCGTCCCCTCCAACTCAAAAAGAAGAATTAAAAGGAGCTTGGGATACCTTTAAGAAATTTGCCCGTGGTCTACTAGACATTCGTGAAGGAACAGACAAAAATGGCACTATCGAAGATATAAAAGGCAATATTTCTATCAAAGGACATACTGCTTGGGTACTTGTATTCTCTATCTTAATCGCCTCAATTGGGCTAAACGCTAATTCTACCGCAGTAGTTATCGGCGCCATGCTTATTTCTCCATTAATGGGACCTATTTTAGGTGTAGGACTATCCATTGCCATTAACGATATAGATACACTTAGACGCTCTTTACAGAATTTAGGAGTTATGATAGGCCTGAGTCTACTCACCTCGTTCTTGTTCTTTCTAATCCCCATTTTCAGAGATGAAACTTCCGAATTACTCGCAAGAACGTATCCCGATGTACGAGATGTTTTTATTGCCATTAGTGGTGGATTAGCACTCATTATTGCATTGAGCAGACGCCAACAGCAAACCAACACCATTGCCGGTGTAGCAATTGCTACCGCCTTAATGCCTCCTTTATGCACGGCAGGGTACGGGCTCGCTACTTGGAATTTAGCCTATTTTGGAGGCGCCATGTTTTTATTCACCATCAATACAATATTTATTGCCTTAGCCACTTTTGCTATCACCAAATTTTTAGGGTTCCCAATGGTCAAGTATATCAATTCTTCCAAGAGAAGACGCATTGCTCAAACCGCTTCTTTTGTGGCTACAGTAATATTTGCAGGAAGCATTTGGATGTTCTATAATCTTTGGGGAGAAAACAGATTCAATCAAAATGCGCATCATTTAATTACAGAAATTAAAAATAGTGGCGTAAGTATCATTGACGAACAAGAAAAGCACATTAATTACGAAGAGAAATCTATCAAACTGATTGTTTTTGGTGATAAATTAAAACAACAACAAATTAACACGTGGAATGAAAGGCTCGACGAATTTGGTTTGTCTGGAACACGCTTAAATTTCCATCAAGGCCGCGATGATTCTGACATTAGAAGTGACGTCCAAAACCTACGTGACCTCTATACCCAAAACCAAAAAATAATCTCTAGCAGGGACGAATCTATCAAGCAGAAAGAAGAAAAAATACAACTTCTAGAAACAGAATTATCTAAACACTACGCAAAAGAAATTCCGTTTATACAACTGAGTAAAGAAGCTCGAATAAACTATGAAGCCTTAGCTGGTTTAAGCTATGCTAACAGAATTAGTAACAACTTTAAAAAGATAGACACCATTAAAGTATTCAAAGCAATCTGGTACGACTCCATCCCTCATAAAAACCAACAATTAAAATTAAAAAAATGGTTGAAACAACGGTTAAAATTGGATAGCCTAATTGTAGAATAACACCGCAAAGAGAGACAAACTAAAGAGATAAACTAGGACTACTTATAATTACAATCCAAAATGACCGATATAAATAGTTTGTTCTATGCTCTATCGTTGTTAAAAAATAGAACGATAGCGAAGGCTATCCTTAGAATTTCCGCCTAGCTAGAACAAAAAATAATCCTATTTCTAAACCGTCACTTGGAAACCCATTTCATATTACTAGATATAAAACAAAAAAAAAGCAACTCAAAAGAGTTGCTTTTTTTTGTGACCTGGCTGGGGCTCGAACCCAGGACCACCTCCTTAAAAGGGAGGTGCTCTACCAACTGAGCTACCAGGTCTAATGCCTTAGCGGGTGCAAATATAAAGACTTATTTCGATTTCACAAGAAAAACATAGTAAGAAATTTTACGATTTTTTAGGAGCAGAAACTTATAAAACATCACAGACTTATTTTCAGTCTCTTAGACCCAAAAACAAATCTATAACCGACGTAAAATAATCGGTTAAAAAAAAAGAGAACCCCATAAAACTACACCTCATGGACAAAACATATTAAGGAATATTGTGTTTTTTATTCTTCTCGAATTTAGGTAGCATTCAATTACAATCCAAAACAACAGCTATAAATAGTTTATTATAGGTCCTAGCGTTGTTGAAAAATGGAAGAATAACTAAAGCTATCCTTCCATTTTTTGCTTCGCTAAAACAAAAAAAATAATTACATTTCTAAACAGTCACTTGAAAAATGTACTTGGTAAAAACAGTGGTTTTTTTACATAAAAAAAACAACTCATATTGAGTTGCTTTTTTGTGACCTGGCTGGGGCTCGAACCCAGGACCACCTCCTTAAAAGGGAGGTGCTCTACCAACTGAGCTACCAGGTCTAGTGCCTTAGCGGGTGCAAATATAAAGACTTTTTTGATTCTCACAAGGAAAATACAACTGAAAATTCAACTTTTTTTAACCCTTAAAAAACCAATATATATGGCACGCTTACTGTCAGCATATTGCGCAACTAAGCCCTTCAAAATAACAGCAAGTATATTTAAACTATTTACACTCTTAACAACGCCCATATCCCCTTCGCTACTTTTTATTAATAGCTCATAAAACTTAGTACACCAATTACAATCCAAAATAACCGATATAAATAGTTTGTTTTACCTTCTAGCATTGTTTAAAAACAGAACGATAGCCTAGCCATCCTTCCATTTTCCACCTAGTTAGAACAAAACACCTTTAACGTTTCTACCTTTATGGACTCCTTATACCTATGCTTATTTTTTAAAAATAACTGGATGGTAATTTTCAATAAAGTGAGAAACCACTTTTGAACTCACAAAATCTGGGTATGACATAAGTAGTAATTGCAACGGAGAAGCATCTTTGATAACTGGAGGTATTTCATAATAATGCTGATTTAACTTAAAACCAATTCTCTCATAAAACTGTATCCTTCTTTTGTTCATACTAGAAACAGGAAGCTCCACCTCCAATAGAATATCTGTATCATTCCCAGCTATAAACTTAGTAAGAATTAACTTCCCTAAACCTCGATTTCTATACTCAATTGACGTAGCAAAATGTTCGATATACTTACAGGTATCAAAATCCCACCATAAAATAAACCCTATAAATTGATTTTTATCAATTAAAACATCAAAATGATAATTGTCTTTTTTAAAAATACATTCTTGATCATCCAACAACCTTCGTTCCTCAATAGGAAAAGCATCCTCATAAAGCCGCCAAGCATTATAAAAATAAGTATCTGAAATATGTTTAAGTCTTATTTGTCTCATTTATTTATTGCTTGACATATTAATACCAATTACATCCCCAAATAACCGATATAAATAGTTTATTTTACGTTCTAGCGTTGTTAAAAAATAGAATGATAGCTATGGCTATCCTTAGATTTTCCGCCTAGCTATAACACCAATTAAAATCCAAAATGACCTATATAAATAGTTTATTTTACGTTTTAGCGTTGTTAAAAAATAGAACGATAGCTATGGCTATCCTTAGATTTTCCGCCTAGCTATAACAAAAAATAATCCTATTTCTAAACCGTCACTTGGAAATTTAATTGGTATAACAAAAAATAATTCCATTTCTAAACCATCACTTGGAAATGTATTTGGTATAACACGATTAACGAAATATTAAATCAACAGCCTCGCCTCAAAGGAACAGGTATACTTCCGAAAGGATGTTTTTATTCCGAAACTGATTCCAAGAGAATAAAACCCTAAAAAAAGGATAAAATCACTGTCTTAGCACAACTAAAGTAAAGGTACTAAATAAAAACAGTTTGTAAAACTATAAACCAATACGCCTTCTCAAAACAAAAAAAAAGCAACTCTAAATGAGTTGCTTTTTTTTGTGACCTGGCTGGGGCTCGAACCCAGGACCACCTCCTTAAAAGGGAGGTGCTCTACCAACTGAGCTACCAGGTCTAATGCCTTAGCGGGTGCAAATATAAGGACTTATTTCGATTACACAAGGCTTTTAAAATTAATTTTCATTTAAATATGCCTCTCTTACTTTCTTGAATAAATTGGACGAATACACAAAATCCACAATCGCTTCATTCTCAGTTTTAAACATCTCTTTATTGGTTCCTTCCCATGCCAAGATACCATTTTTTAGAAAAATTATCTTTTCGCCAATTTCCATTACAGAATTCATATCATGAGAATTTATGACGGTAATAATTTCGTATTCCTTAGTAATTTCCTGAATCAAATTATCAATAACAATGGCTGTCTGAGGATCCAATCCTGAATTAGGTTCATCACAAAATAAATATTTAGGATTCATTACAATTGCCCTTGCAATAGCCACACGTTTTTGCATCCCTCCAGAGAGTTCTGTAGGATATTTAGTACTGGCATTCGGTAAGTTTACACGCTCTAGGACTTCATTTACGCGGTATAACATTTCTTTAGGACTATCATTGGTAAACATTTTTAGAGGAAACATCACATTTTCTTCCACCGTCAAAGAGTCGTACAAAGCACTTCCTTGAAAAACCATACCTATCTCTTTTCTGAGCTGCCTACGTGATTTTATGGTCATATCTGTATGTTTACGACCATCAAAAGAAATCACCCCACCTTCAGGGACATGTAAACCAACAAGGCACTTTAAAAACACCGTTTTTCCAGAACCAGACTGACCAATAATCATATTGGTTTTTCCTTTTTCAAAAATGGTAGAAATACCTTTCAGTACCTCCGTATCATTAAACTTTTTAATTAAATTCGAAACTTCTATCATAGTCTATCCTAAAAGCATTTGTGTTAAAAAATAATTCAGCATTACAATAATAACACTGGTCCAAACCACCGCTTGTGTACTTGCACGTCCAACCTCTAAAGAACCTCCTTTTACATAATAACCATGGTAAGCAGGTACCGTAGCAATAACAAAAGCAAATACTAAAATTTTAATAATAGCATAAAACACAAAAAACGGATTAAAATCCAATTGAATTCCATAAATATAATCTTCAGAAAAGAACAATCCTGTAAGTACTCCTGCGCAATATCCTCCAATAATACCTAAAAACATGGCAATTACAACCAATAAGGGGTAAAAAAACAAGACAGCTATAATTTTAGGTAACACTAAGTAATTTAAAGAATTAATCCCCATTACTTCCAAAGCATCAATCTGTTCGGTCACCCGCATTGTCCCCATACTCGAAGTAATATACGATCCCACTTTACCTGCTAAAATAATAGCCATAAATGTAGGGGCAAACTCAAGAATAACAGAACGCTTAGTCGCAAAACCAATCAAGTATTTTGGTATAAAAGGACTGTCTACATTCAATGCCGTTTGAATGGCTACAACACCACCTATAAAAAAAGAGATAAACACAACGATTCCCATAGATTTTAATCCTAGATCTTCAATCTCTCTAAATAACATCTCGTTAAAGATTTTCCATTTTTGAGGTTTTTTAAATACTTGTTTCAGCATTAAGAAATACTTCCCAATGGATTCGAGGTAGTTCATATAATTGTTTTTTTGGCTAAAGTATTAAATTAAACGCTTGTTTTAAAGAAAACATATTTAATAAGTATCAAAAACTAATTTCAAAATCCGTAATCAACACTTTTTTTCACTATTAAAAGAATACAATAATAACAATTACAAACCAAAATGATCGATATAAATAGTGTGTTTTACGTTCTAGCGTTGTTAAAAAAGAAAAAGACAGCAAAGGCTATCCTTCCATTTTCTGCCTAGCTATAACAAAAAATAACTCCTCTGGTTGAATACACAACAAGAAATAATTACCAACTACAAAGCTAAAATGCAATACTAATACTGTTAAAATAATGCCTTTTACTTTTTATTTTTGAATAAACTACTTACTTTTGCACCGTACAATAATTGTTTTAACTGATCTAAATCAATTCATTACAAAACCTATGAAAGAGCGACTACTTATTATTTCCGATTTATGGGGCTTTAAAAACACTCCTTGGCTACAGGAATACATCCGCTTATTATCTCCAAACTTTGAGCTCACTTTTTTTGACTCCAATAAAAACGCCCAAATCCCAAGCACCTTGACAAGCCAACTAGATATTCATCAATACTTTACACAAAAAAAAGGATTGGAACATTCCGTTGTTCAATTACAAAAACAAGGCAACCAAAAAACAAGTATTCTTGCATTTAGCATTGGAGGCACCATTGCTTGGAAGGCCATACAAAAAGGATTCAAATTCAACACTTTTATTGCGGTATCTTCTACACGATTGCGACTCGAAAAAAAGAGACCCAGTGGTAACATAAAATTGTTTTTTGGAACTGAAGACAAATACGCCCCTACGAATGCTTGGTTTACAAAAAATAATATATCTTACACGCTTATTAAAGACAAAAAACATAATTTATACACCATACAGGACAGCATTCAAACGATCTGTTCATCTCTTATAAACGAAACAAATTATTAACAATTATGATCAAAAAACATTCATTTCACATTCCAGTAATGGGAATTGGATTTACCATTGATACTCCATTAAAGGTGGCTCATTTAGGTATTGACTCGGTAATCTCCTTAGTCGATGATATCCTACTTGAAAAACTCAGAAAGGTGTACTCTGATAAATTTGAAGTTCCATACACTGAAATTAGTGATAAGATCGAAGATTTTAGAGCGAAGCGCATTACTTCTTATCTAAATCTCATCAATGAATTGGTTGAAAATAAATTTGAGATTCTCAAAGCCAGTACATTGCAAAAAGGTCATGAGTTTAAAGAATATTTAAACTTACTACCTGATACTTCTAAACTAAAAGAAGACTTAACTGTTTCTACAGAAAAATACTTAACCGACGCCAGTAATTGGTTAAAAAACAATTTATCTTTAGGTAGTATTGATGTCAACATCATGACTAAAATTGACAAGGATAACTTTAAAAATGGTGAACAATTACCTATAGAATTTAACGATGCACATGCAGCTCTTAGAGGCTTTGCAAACAGTGATTTATCAAGCTCGTTAATCCTATCTGCGGGAATGAACCCTCGTTTATATGGCTATATGGAGAATTTTAAAGATTTCTTCCCTGACGAAAACGGGGCGATCAAAAAGAAAATTGTACTGAAGGTAAGTGATTACAGATCTGCATTGATTCAAGGAAAATTTTTAGCCAAAAAAGGACTTTGGGTCTCTGAATTCAGAATAGAATCTGGATTAAACTGTGGAGGACATGCTTTTGCAACTGACGGTTTTTTAATGGGACCTATTCTTGCTGAATTTAAAGAAAACAGAGAAACACTTATTCAATCTGTTCATGAAATTTTAGTTTCGGCTTTAGAAAGCAAAGGAAAAACAGTACCTAAAACTCCAATTGCACTTAAAATTACAGCACAAGGAGGCGTTGGTACTTCAGAAGAACATGAGTTTTTACTAGGGCATTACCAGCTAAACTCTATAGGATGGGGATCTCCTTTTTTATTAGTCCCAGAAGCAACGGTTGTGGATCCTATATCAATGGACAAATTAAAAACAGCCAAAGAAAAAGACTTGTATTTAAGTGATATTTCTCCACTTGGCGTCCCTTTTAATAGTCTGGAAGGAAACACAAAGGACATCGAAAAATTGGCAAAAGCAGCAAAAGGAAGACCCGGAAGCTCCTGTCCAAAAAAATATTTAGCCTTAGCAAAAGATGCTGACGGAAAAAATATATGTACTGCATCTCGTAAATTTCAACATTTGAAATTAAAAGCATTGGATGCCGAAATAATATCGGAAGAAGATCGATTAAAAAAATACGAAGACATTATTGTAAAATCGTGTATTTGTGTTGGACTCGGAACTTCTGCGATGCTAGCAAACGAATTGGACACCAAAAGAGAAGGAGAAGGTGTTTCCATATGCCCAGGACCAAACATGGCTTATTTTTCAAAAACATTGAGTTTAAAAGAAATGATAGGACATATTTACGGAAAACAAAATGTAATAGAACGCACTGACAGACCAAATATGTTTATCAAAGAGTTGGATTTGTACCTTGATTATTTAAAAAATAGAATTGCTGAAACCAATGCTTCTATGAATAAAAAACAAGAAAAGTACTTGACTAATTTTTCTAAAAATCTATTCGCAGGTATCCATTATTATGACCAGATGTTTAAATCGCTTAAAACACAATTTAAAGATTCTAAATTACTTATATTACACCAATTAGAGCTAAGTAAACAAACACTAGAAGTATTAGAACTAAAAATTGACAAATTAAAAATGCAAGCCATTTCGGTAAAAGCATCTTAAAATTATACACCCTAATGATTGAAGCCAATATAAAAATAATACAATTTTTATATTGGCTTTTTTATACGTAAAAATAAGAGCATCAACCTCGCCACAAAAACACGAAGTATACTTCGATAGAATATATTAAATGAGGGTAATTCGCAGAGAGAGAGAGAGAGAGAGAGAGAGAGTTATACCAAATACATTTCCTACTCACATTTTAGAAATGGAATTATTTTTAATTTTAGCTAGGCGGAAAACCTAAGAATAACCTTAGCTACTGTTCTGTTTTTCAAGAACAATAGAACGTAAAATAAACTATTAATATCGGTCATTTGGGATTGTAATAAGTGTTAGCCCCTGAATGAGGGATTAAACCCGGTTTTTTAAATTTCAAAAATCCATCCATTCTCAAAATTAAAAATTCAACTATTTATATTATGAGTTTATTACTTCACATAAAAAACATGGTTTGTCCAAGGTGCATTAGCGCTGTTTCGGAATTACTAAACAAACTCAATATAAAAACTACAGATATTCAACTCGGTGAAATCACACTGGCTACACGCATCAATTCGTTACAAAAAGAAGCCTTTACAAAACAGCTATTAGCTATAGGTTTTGAATTAATATTGGATAAAAACAGCACCTATATCACCCAGATAAAAACGCTTATAATTGATAGTATTCGCAATAATAACGAAGTAATTCGTTACAATTATTCGGATCTAATTGCAGAAAAGCTAGGACAAGAATATACATTTTTAAGTAAATTATTTTCATCCATTGAAGGGATTACCATAGAAAAATACAGTGTAAAACAAAAAATAGAATACGTAAAAGAACTCTTATTCTATAAAGAATTCACCTTGTCTGAAATTGCTTTTAAATTAAACTACAGCAGTGTAGCCCATTTATCCAATCAGTTTAAGCAACAAACAGGAATCACTCCAAGTGCTTTTAAAAAATTAAAAAAACCATCCCATACCGCTATTGATACACTTTAAAATTACTGCTATCATAATTATATAAATTTTTCTCCTAATTATGTAATTAAATTTTTAAATTGGTGAGTTATCTTTGTAAAAAAACTAATTATGGTAACACCCAGTCCAACACACATAAAATCCAGTTATAAAGTTGCAGGTATGACCTGTGCCGCTTGTGCCATAAGTTTAGAATCCTATTTAGGATTTGTAGATGGAATCCAAAAAGTACTGGTCAACTACCCCAACCAATCTGTCTATTTGGAATACGACACGGAGCAGGTAACTTTTGAAACCATCAAAAGAAAAGCCAAAGAAATTAGTTATATATTAATTTCCGACCAAGACACAGCAGCAGGAGAAAGTTTTGAGGAATTAGAAAAAAAAAGACAAAAGACTTTACTTCAAAAATTAATAGTAGCAGCTAGCTTATCATTCCCTGTTTTTATAATTTCTATGTTTTTTAAGGGAACAATTCCCTACGAGAACTGGGTTCTAATGACTTTATCTATTCCCGTATTATTTTGGTGTGGAAGTGAATTCTATAAGATTACTTACACAAAACTCAAGCATAGAACAACCAATATGGATACTTTGGTCGCACTGAGTACGGGAGTTGCTTTTGCATTTAGTTTGTTTAACACCATCTATCCACAGTATTTTTTAGAAAAAGGAGTAACACCACATGTGTACTACGAATCTGCTGTCATCATCATCACCCTTATTTTATTAGGTCGGTATTTAGAAGACCAAGCCAAAAGCAGTACGTCTTCCGCCATTAAAAAACTGGCAGGATTGCAACCAAAAGAAGTTACTGTCATCCGAAATGGTGAGGAAAAAACAATAGTTTTAGACGATATTTTACTGGGAGAAATGATTATTTTAAAACCAGGAGACAAAGTACCTGTGGATGGTAAAGTAAAAAAAGGGCATTCTTATATTGATGAAAGTATGATTTCTGGAGAACCAATCCCCGTTTCCAAAACAAAAGGAGATGCTGTTTTTTCTGGAACTATAAATCAAAAAGGATCTTTGCGAATTATAGCAAAAAAAATAGGAAAAGAAACCGTTTTAGCACAAATTATTCAATTGGTAGAGCAAGCACAGGCCAGCAAACCTAATATTCAGAAATTAGCGGATAAAATTGCCAGTATATTTGTCCCTATAGTTATTGGATTGGCTACAGTTACCTTTAGTATTTGGATGTTCTTTGGTCCAGAACCCACCTTTACTTTTGCTGTTTTAGCTTTAATTACAGTGCTTATTATAGCCTGCCCTTGTGCTCTTGGATTGGCGACTCCCACGGCATTGATGGTAGGAATTGGAAAAGGAGCCTCTCAAGGAATCCTTATTAAAGATGCACAAACACTAGAGACTGCATATAAAACCGATGTATTAATTTTAGACAAAACAGGGACTATTACAGAAGGTCGCCCAACAATTACGGATAGTGTATGGTTCGACAATACGAACAAGCCCCTGCTTTTATCGGTACTATTAGGCTTAGAAAACAAATCTGAACACCCACTTGCTACTGCCTTGGTCAATCATTTACAAACACAAAAAATAAGCCCTGTACAAAACGACAATTTCGAAAGTGTTACTGGAATGGGGGCTAAAGCAATCTTTAACAATACGGCGTATTTTATAGGAAATGAAAAACTGATGAATCTTCAAGAAACTGAAATACCAAAAGAGATCTCTATACAGGCAAATCAATTAAAAGAAGAAGGAAAAACAGTCATTTATTACGGGGAATCTACATCTATTGTAGCCATTTTTGCCATAACCGATTCCATTAAAAAGAATGCTAAACAAGCCATCTCTGACATTAAAGACTTAGGAATTGAGGTTTATATGCTTACTGGAGACAATAAACAAACAGCTCAAATAATAGCCCAACAAGTGGGGATTAAAAACATTAAAGCTAATTTAATGCCTTCTGACAAAGGGCATTTTATAAAAGAGTTACAAGAAAAAGGGCATATCGTAACCATGGTAGGAGATGGAATTAACGATTCACACGCCTTGGCACAAGCAAATGTAGGAATCGCTATGGGAAGTGGTACAGACATTGCTATGGAAAGTGCAGGGATAACACTGATGAATTCGGATATTGGTCAATTATCTAAAGCCTTGAAACTATCCAAAGAAACCATGAAAACAATTCGTCAAAACCTATTTTGGGCATTTATTTACAACAGCATAGCCATCCCAATTGCTGCCGGAATCCTCTACCCTTTCAACGGTTTTTTATTAAATCCTATGATTGCAGGAGCAGCGATGTCCATGAGTTCAATTTCCGTACTTTTGAACAGCCTTAGATTAAAAAACAAACAACTATAAATAATTATAACAACTAAAATAAAATAGTATGAATACCTATAAATTCAAGACCAATATCAACTGTGGAAGCTGCATTAAATCCATAACTCCATTTTTAAATGATGTAGACAATATAGACCACTGGAAAGTAAATACTGATATTCCAGACAAAGTTTTAGAGGTACTACTTGACGACACAAATAGCGAGACGGTAATTGCAGCTGTAACAAAAGCAGGATTCGAAATTACAGCATTGTAAAACAAAATGGCAGTAGATCAAGAATATTCAAATATGGATTTCACTAGTTTGAAATCTATGGGAAAAGAATTTGACAATTGCACATTTAGTAATTGTGATTTTTCAGGCGCACATCTCTCTAATTTTCAATTTTCTGAATGTGGGTTTAATCAATGTAATCTAAGTATGTCGTTGACATCAAATACATCATTTCAAGAATGCACATTTGACCGGTGCAAATTAATTGGAATTGCATGGGAATCCTGTAATTCATTTTTATTATCATTCGAATTTAATTATTGTCAGCTCAATTTAGGATCTTTCTACCAATTAAATCTTAAAACCAGTCGATTCTTAGAATGCGAGTTACATGAAGTAGATTTTTCTGAATCAAATTTGGAAGGAATACAATTGGAAAATTGCGATTTAAAAGGCGCCATTTTTAACGAGAGTAATTTGCGAAAAACAAATTTTGAAACGGCCTCAAATTACAGCATCAATTTAGAAGCAAATAAAGTGAAAGGTGCTAAATTTTCTTCTGACGGCTTAGCAGGACTTTTGGAACAGTATCAATTGGACATTTCGGAATGATGATTTGTTCTATAAAAAAAATGCCTATCGAACCAAATCGATAGGCATTTTTTAATCCCACAAGTGGGTTTAATTCCCCGATGCTTGCATCGAAATAATTAAGGTTTTTTATTTTTCATGCCTCGTGGGCTTGCCCCAAGGTTATTGACTTATTTATTTTATATGTACTATAAACTAGGCACTTGTACCATTTCGTTGGAATCTTCTTCATAATTTACACCTGCAACTTTAAATCCAAAGAGGTTAAAGAAATCTAGGCTATACCCTTCAATATCACTAATATCTGGTAAGGTTTCTGTAGAAACAATTTCCCACAACTCCGCAACTTCTTTTTGAATGTCTGGTCTTAATTCCAGTTCATCCACACGAATACGGCCTTTTTCGTCTGTTTCGATCGGTTTATTGGTATATACTTTATCTTGAAACAAACGTTGAATTTGCTCAATACACCCTTCGTGTACATCATACTTTTTCATCACTCTATACAAAAGTGAAATATACAAAGGAATTACAGGAATCGCAGAACTAGCCTGTGTAACCAATGCTTTATTAACAGACACAAAAGCTGTTCCACTTATCTCTTTTAACAAGTCTGTAATCTCAAAAGCGGTTGCTTCTAAATGATCTTTTGCACGTCCAATGGTTCCATCTCTATAAACGGCTTGCGTTACTTTTGGTCCAATATAAGAATATGCAATTGTTTTAGCGTTTGGCGCCAATAAATCAGCATCTTTTAGAGCCGTCATCCATAATTTCCAATCTTCACCCCCCATTACGGCAACCGTATTTTCAATATCGCCCTCTTCACAAGGATTGATAGAAATATCTGTTACTTTTCCAGTATGGAAATCAACCGTTTTATTGGTATAGACCCCTTTAATAGGTTTTAATACGGACTTGTGACGCACGCCCGTTTCTGGATGCATTCTAACAGGAGAAGCCAAACTGTAGATAACTAGATCCACTTGACCTAAATCCGCTTTTAACAATGCCAAGGTCTGCTCTTTAATCTCGTTTGAGAAAGCATCTCCATTGACACTTTTCGCATACAATCCTGCATTGGTAGCAGCTACTTCAAAAGCAGCACTATTGTACCAACCTGGAGAAGCTGTTTTACCTTTGCTCGGCGGTTTTTCAAAAAACACCCCTAAGGTATCAGCCTCTGAACCAAAGGCACTTGTAATTCTAGACGACAATCCAAAACCTGTCGAAGCACCAATAACTAAGACTTTCTTAGGTCCATCTATTGTTCCTTTAGACTTTACATATTCAATTTGGTTTAGGACATTTTTTTCACAACCTTTTGGGTGAGCTGTTAAGCAAATAAATCCTCTTGTTCTTGGTTCTATAATCATATTATTAATATCTTGTTAACACTTACTTTTGTAGAATAATGTGCAAAAGTACTCTTTATTTTACAATTAGTTAAAGCTTGTATACCACTGCATTGATATTCATACCTGCTCCAACAGAAGCTAGAATAATAATATCTCCTTCAGAAATCTCATGATTTTCCAAAGCTCCTTTTCTTACTAAGTCAAGTAACGTAGGAACTGTAGCAACCGAAGAATTCCCTAGTTTATGAATACTCATAGGCATAATTCCATCAGGCACAGGTTTTTTATACAAACGATAAAAACGCTTTAATATAGCTTCATCCATTTTTTCATTGGCTTGATGTATAAATATTTTTTTTACATCATCTATCTCTACATTACTTATTTTCAATGCTTTTTGCATCGCCTGAGGTACATTATTCAATGCATATTCATATATTTTACGTCCATGCATTTTTATATATCGTTTTCCAGACGTGTCATTTTTGTCAAAAGACGTTCCGTAAAACAAATAATAGGCTTCGTTTAAGGTATCGGTTTGAGCGGCATGACCTAAAATCCCATTCGAACGGTCATCATCTGAGGCTTCAATAATACAGGCGCCTGCTCCATCAGAATAGATCATCGCATCACGGTCATAGACATCTACAATTCTAGATAAGGTTTCGCTACCGATCACTAAACACTTTTTAGCAATACCAGCTTTGATAAAAGCTTCTGCTTGAATTACACCTTGCACCCAACCAGGACATCCAAACAGAATATCGTATGCTACGCAAGAGGATTTTTTAATCCCTAATTTATGCTTCACCCGTGAAGCCAAGCTAGGTAAGGTATCACTTTGATTTGTTTCTTGTATAATATCTCCAAAATTCTGAGCTAAGATAATATAATCCAAATCTTCTTGGTCAATATTTGCATCTTCAATTGCTTTTTTAGCAGCAAAGTATGCCAAATCAGAAGAGCTTAAATTTTTAGAGGCATAGCGTCGTTCTTCAATTCCTGTTATGGCTGTGAATTTTTTAATCACTTCATCATTTTTATAAGCAAAGGAAGAACCGTCTGCATTTAAAAATGTATTGTTTAAAAAATCAGCATTGGTTTTTGTTTCAGTTGGGATATAGGAACCCGTACCTGTAATAATAGATTTTAAAGGCATTTATTTGATTTTAAAAGTTCATTTTTAACTGCATAACTGTAGCAATAGATTGTGCTCTAGTTTTAGCAGCATGTGCGTTTTCTCCTTCAAAATTTGCATCTATACTAGCAAAAAAGTAGTCGAGCCACACAGTAAAATGTTTGGATTTAAATGGTTTTGTTTTATTGATTAATAAGTGAGGACGCATAGCGTTCCTAGCATAAGTACCAGAATAAAAAATAATATTGTCCCAAAAATCAACAAGTATTTGCAAGTGGTGTTCCAGTGCTTCTGGATCGGTAAATTCAACAAAAAAATGTTTTACATCATCATCTACCATTAATTTTTTATAAAAATCACTTACGATCAGATAAATATCTTCTCTATTTTGAATATCAGACTTCATATTTCCCATTACTTTAAGGTAATTATCTCATAAGTACTTACTACAAATAAGACTTATCAAAGCCGAAAGGTAGTAAATCTGCAACAGAATTCGTTTGAATTATATCTCCGATTTCTCCCATAAAAAATAGTTCGATTTCTTTTTGCTGTTTTACTTCATATTCAGAGAGTACCTGCCTACAAGCACCACAAGGACCTACGGGCTTACTTACCGTATTTAATTCTGAACTAGCAGCGATTGCTATTTTGAGAATTTTCATCTTAGGATCTTTTGCAGACGCATGCCAAATGGCAACTCTTTCTGCACACATTCCAGATGGATAAGCAGCATTCTCTTGATTATTACCAACAGCAATAGTTCCATCTGCCAACAACAAAGCTGCTCCTACTTTAAAATTGGAATAGGGCGCATAGGCGTTCTCTTTAATTTTAATGGCTTCTTTCATTAAATTTTGAACTTCCAAAGGAAGCTCTGTCATATTTTCAAAAACCGTATACGTAGTTGAAATGTTTTGTAACTTCATATAATATCTAAATATTAATTTCCAATATCAAAGGACAATGAAAATCGGAGGGTGTTTTCTAAAGGATTGTTTATAGCAGTTGCATTAAATAAGTAAGAAACGTCTATTGTTGTATTATTAACATTAAACCCAGCTCCTACAGTAAAATATTTTCTTGAACCTTTTAATTCGCTTTCGTTAAAATAGCCTGCTCTAAGAGCAAACAACTTATTATAGGTGTATTCCGCACCTAAAGCCCAGGTTACCTCTTTTAATTCTTCACTAGATCCGCCAGGAGCATCTCCAAAGGACTGAAACATCCCAGCTACAAAACCTATATCATCATCTTTACCTTCTAATATCTCAAACGTTGTAGTACTTCTTATGGGTGGCGTTGGAACCAATAATTTATTAAACTCTACCGTTAAAGCAATAGAATTACTCACGTCTAAAATAAAATCAAAACCTCCACCTACTCTTAGATTTGTAGGAATAAAATTTGTAACACCATCATCTGAATAAGATACTTTAGGTCCTATATTAGAAATACTGTAACCTCCACGCCAACGACCATTAAAATTACCGTAATTTTTCTCTTCTGATTCAAAATACCCAGAAATATCAACGGCAAAAGCACTCACTGGATGAATAGAAGAGTCTGTAGACTCTATCCCTAGATCCGATCTCAAATAACGCAAAGTAACAGCCATACTATAACTTTCACTCAATAATAAAGCATAAGAACCATCTACAGAAAATTCATTTAACTTATCCGTACCCAAAGGTGCTCCTTGAATATCGGTTAACGGAATATCCCCAAGATTAAAATAGCGAATACTTGCGCCCCAAGCACTTCTTTGATCCAAGCGATTCGAAATTGTAAACCCTCCCAGAAAAACATCATTTGTCAATTCTCGGAGCCAAGGAGTGTAAAATACCCCCATACTAAGTTTGCTTTCCATAAAAGCATGTTTCGCTGCATTCCAATACTGAGAATTAGCATCCGAATGTGTAGCGACCCCTAAATCTCCCATACCTCCAGCTCTTGCATCAGGTGCAATTAACAAAAAAGGCGCTGCTGTAGTAATGGTCCTACCCGTATACTGGGCATTTACAACAGACAAGAACGAAATAAAAAAAAGGAAACTAAAACCTAGTTTATTCATTATTTAAAAAAATATATTTTATTCAAGAGCAAATATGCAAAATTTTTAATGAATCTAATGATTCGAAACAATTATAACTAAATAATCTCTATTCATTATAGGACTAAAAACGAAAAATAATCTAAATTATTGTACAATCAACACCTTATATATAAGAATACCAAATACATTTCCAAGTAACGGCTTAGAGATGGAATTATTTTTTGCAATAACTAGGTGTAAAATCTAAAGACAACCTTAGCTATCGTTCTATATTTCAACAACACTAAAACGAAAAACAAACTATTCATATCTGTCATTTTGGATTGTACTTGTATAACATACAATATCACTCAATTTAACATTAAAAAAACCAGCACACACAGGTCTAAAAAACCTCAAATTATTCATTTTTTTTATTCCCAAATACTAAATTAAAAAAGCCTGCGTTATAATGTCGTCACACATGGAATATAAATTTTAATTTTATGTGGAATGAAAACTAATTTAATGTACATTGCGTCAAAATAAATACCCTAATATGCTTAATATGGAAATGACTCGCATTAGTCGGTTACTCAAATATTTAACAACAGTAATTATTACTGTTTCAATCACTAGTTGTTCAAATAATGGATCATCTAGCAATGGTTCACTAACAGGCTGGACTGATAAAGACAAAAAAGCTGCTGGTTTTTCTACCAGTAAAAGCTTTAAAGGTCAAAAAACCCCCGCTGGAATGGTCTTAGTAGAAGGAGGTACTTTTACAATGGGACACGTACAAGATGATGTTCTATTCGACTGGAACACAACCCCTGTAAAACAACAAGTACGTTCCTTTTATTTAGATGAAGCTGAAATCACAAATTCTGAATATCTGTTTTACTTAGAATGGTTAGAAAGAGTCTTCCCTCCTGCTGATCCAAACTTTGAACATATCTATCAGTCTGCAGTGCCAGACACTTTAGTATGGAGAAATGTGCTCGGATCAAACGAAAATTTAACAGAAAATTACTTAAGACATCCATCATACGCCAATTATCCTGTAGTAGGAGTAACATGGATACAAGCAAATAGATATTGTAACTGGAGAACCGATCGTGTAAACGAAAAAATATTGGTTGACAAAGGTGTTTTAAAATCACTATTTCAAGAAGATTCTATTACTGTAAGAGGTAAAAATCATTTTAATACTGACACTTATATTACCAATCCTACACTTCTTTTTGATGGGGATTCTACAATATATAAGACTGGTTTACCTACCAATATAAAACGTAAAAAAGGGAGTGCTAAACCTGCAAAAGGAAAATTCTCTGGTAGACATGTAAAAATATCTGATGGTATTCTTGCTACTAAATTTAGACTTCCTACAGAAGCTGAATGGGAATATGCTGCCAAAGCGGTTATCGAAGATAGAGAGTACAATAATATAAGAGGGCGTAAAAAATATGCTTGGAGTGGAAAATACACACGTAACAAAACAAAAGCGTTGAAAGGAGACCAATTGGCAAACTTTAAACAAGGAAAAGGAGATTACAGTGGTGTTGCAGGATGGAGTAACGATATGGCAGATATTACCATTGCCATAAAATCGTACGCACCTAACGCTTTTGGACTTTATGACATGTCTGGAAATGTAGCGGAATGGGTAGCCGATGTTTACCGACCTATTATTGATAATGATGCCAACGACTTCAATTATTTTAGAGGGAATATCTTTACGAAAAAATTGATTGATGCCGAAGGAAAAGTAGTAATGGTTGATGACAACACTGTAGAATACGACACCTTAGACAACGGAAAAATAATCCCTAAAACAATACCAGGAGCCATAGAATACGTTCCTGTTACTAAAAGGGATGCCTATATGAGAAGAAATTACGAAAAGGCGTACAACGTCGATTCTCGAGATGGTGATCTTGCTTCTACGAAATATTTTAACAAAGATGAATCCGAATTAGAGAATAAACCAAGAATGTACAACCACCCAGAAAAACCTAGACAATTAGGCGAAAGTGGTCTGCTAATACAGCAATACGACAAGGAACAACGTATTACACTAATAAGTGATGATACCCGTGTGTATAAAGGAGGTTCATGGAGCGATCGTGAGTACTGGTTAGACCCTTCACAACGTAGATATTTACCATCTTACATGGCTACAAATTACATAGGATTTAGATGTGCAACTGATAGGTTAGGTCCAATGAACCAATCTAAAAGATCAGCAGTCGCCAAAAAATTATAATTTATTTTATTTATAAATTCAAAACCTCGCTGATTTTCAGCGAGGTTTTTTTTATAGTACATCATGACAATAGCGCAACTTTATCAATTATTTACCCTTAGCAATGGTGTCACTACAGACACCCGTAAAATAAATAAAAACTGCCTTTATTTCGCCCTTAAAGGAGCAAATTTTGATGGGAACACTTTTGCGACAGAAGCATTAAAACAAGGGGCGTCATATGCCATCATAGACAATAAGCACTACAAAACATCTGACAAACACATTCTGGTAGACAATGTATTAAGTTCACTTCAAGCATTGGCACAACACCATCGAATGCTGCTAAACATCCCAATAATCGGACTGACAGGCAGCAACGGAAAAACAACTACAAAAGAGTTGATAAAATGTGTGTTGGAAAAAAAATATAAAGTTGTAGCTACCCTAGGAAACCTAAACAAT
This sequence comes from Flavobacteriaceae bacterium, assembly GCA_965224465.1. Taxonomy (GTDB): domain Bacteria; phylum Bacteroidota; class Bacteroidia; order Flavobacteriales; family Flavobacteriaceae. The sequence goes on from OZ245049.1 coordinate 1,568,148, forward strand.
CACATCGGAGTTCCATTAACATTGCTGTCTATGAACAACAGCACCGAAATAGGAATTGTAGAAATGGGAGCAAATCACCTTAAAGAAATAGCACTCCTAAGTACTATTACCCAACCAAATTTCGGCTACATTACAAACTTCGGAAAAGCACATTTAGAAGGATTTGGGAGTGAAGAAGGCATTGTCCAAGGAAAATCTGAACTCTACGATTTTTTAAGAGAATCAAAAGGACACAGCTTTATTAATCAAGATGACCCACTCCAAATAAAACAATCTAAAGGAATTGCTTCTATTACTTTCTCACAGAAAACAATCCCCTTTATAGAAGCCAACCCTTTTGTGAAAACAGCGTTTCAATCCTTGGAAATAGCAAGTCAGCTTATTGGAAAATACAATTACTTAAATATTGCCGCAGCTATTTGTATAGGTAATTATTTTAAAGTAACTCCTCTAAAAATCAAAGAAGCTATTGAACAATACACCCCCAACAACAATCGCTCTCAAATAATTAAAAAAATCAACAAAACCATTCTTTTAGACGCATACAACGCAAATCCTAGTAGTATGGTCGCTGCATTAGAAAATTTTAAACAGCTAAGCGATCCTAAAAAAATAGTTATTCTTGGAGATATGTTTGAACTTGGAAACGCGAGTTCTCTAGAGCATCAAAAAATAGCACAGATGGCAGAAAGCATGAATTTTGACAAAGTGATATTCATAGGAAAAGCATTTAAGGCTATCTCCGTAAAAAAAGCAATACAATACAAAACGTATGAGGATTTTGAATCTGAAATAACTGCCATTGATTTCGAGCATGCAATCACCCTTATTAAAGGTTCTAGAGGCATGGCATTGGAACGCATTGTAACTATATTATAATCCATAGCTACACATCAATCTGTTTTTTGTATAGGTTCAAAATTGATGAATCCTATCTTATCTAATTCCATACTAAACCCCCTACTCTTCTCTCATAATCACATATTTTATCAAATTAACTTGTGTTTTTTTGACGCTATAGTCCTACAGAACATGCGACACTACATCCTTTCGAAAACATACTTTTTTCAAGAACTTGCCTCTGAAAATTGAAACTTCTAAAAGTAACGTATGCTGAATTCAAGTCACAAACGCAACTTTTAGTTAAATAATAATTGTTCCATTACAAATATAGGGTTTTGATATGAAAACCTTTTCCTAGGCCTTCTATTTAATTTTCCTTCCACCTGTTTTATCATCTGCTTAGTTAATATCGAAAAGTCACTTCCTTTAGGGAAATATTGCCGAATAAGCCCATTTAAATTTTCATTAGATCCTCTTTCCCATGAATGGTAAGGATGTGCAAAATAATAATCGATTCCTAAAAATTCAGCTACTTTTTTATGTCCTGCAAACTCTTTTCCGTTATCAGCTGTTATAGTGTTTATATACGGTATCCAATCTTCTAAAAGCTCATTAATAGCAGCTGTTACAACAGAAGATTCTTTAGATGCTATTTTTTTCATCTTTAGCATCCCAGAAGCCCTGTCATTGATTGTAAGAATGGCTTGATGATGATTTTTTCCAATTATTAAATCCACTTCTAAATCTCCAAAACGTTCTCTTTTCTCCACTATATCTGGTCGTTTTTCAATACTAATTCGATCTTTAATAATACCACGTGAGTCCTTGAATGCCCCTCGTTTCCTGTACTTCCTTCCTTGTCTTCTTAAATGAGTATAGAGTGTGCCTTTATGCTTCTTATCTTGCCAGATATGCTGATAAATACGTTCTACTGAAACAACTTCTTTTCCTTGCTTAGTAAGTATTCCAACCACTTGTTCTGGACTATAATCATCACGTAACAGCTTTTCAACCTCGCTTCTTATCTTCTCAGTAAACCTAATGTGCTTTCGCTTTTTCTTATGTCTATCCTTCCACTTTCTATGTGCTAATTCGTATTCATAGGAGCCGCTACGAGCATCGCAATTACGTTTGCATTCTCTACTTATAGTGCTTTTATGTTTCCCTATAGCCAAGGCTATTTTGGACTTAGAATACCCCTGTGATAACATACAGGTAATTGTGTATCTTTGTTCTTTGGTTAAATGTGCCATACTACTTCTTTTTCAGAGACTTGAGGGCGTAAGGTAACTATTCCATCAAAACATGAAGGAGAGGTGACTCTCTTTCTGTTTTGAAAAATAAACCTTAGAGACTCTCAAATCTAAGAAGTTGCATTTACTACTTGAATTTAAGTATGTTTAGTTTATGACTTCATAAAAGTCTTGTTTTTACGCGTAATAATGTGGAGTTCCTAATAAATATGTGACTATTTTACTAAGCCACTTTCTTAATTTCCTTTTTTAGTTTTATTTCCATTTCAAGCGGTGATAAATACCCTAAACTTGAATGTAATCTTTTGATATTGTACCAAGAGATATATTCATTTATCGACTCGTGTAATTGCAGATATGACATGTACTTGAAACGATAGAGCCACTCATACTTTATGGATTTAAAAAAGCTCTCAGCAACAGCATTATCCCAACAATTACCTTTTCTACTCATGCTCTGTGTTATTTTCTGATTAAAATATAAAATAGCAGTCATTTTATTAGATGCGTATTGCACTCCTCTGTCTGAATGAAAGATAAACCCTGGATTAATAGCTCTTGTTCTTCTAGCCGCAATCCACGCTTTTACAATAGTGTTTTGGGTGGTCATGTCCTCACTTAAAGACCATCCTACCACTTTTCTGTCAGCTAAATCAATTATCGTGGTTAAGTAATTCCAATCATCATTTACGCGTATATAGGTGATGTCTGACACCCATTTATCTCCTATTTTCAAACTGGTAAACTCTCTGTTTAATATATTTTTAGCAATAGGATAATCGTGTTTAGAGTCTGTAGTTACCACAAAAGCCTTCTTCAGAACACTTCGCAGACCCATCTCTTTCATCAACAGCGCCACGTAAGAACGGCAATAATACACTCCTTCTCGCTCCAATGCTTTTTGAATTCTATGACTCCCATAGATCTCTTTACTTTCGATAAAATGATAGGTAATCCTATCCATCAAGTCTACTTTAGCAGTATTCTGTACGCTGGAACCGTTATTGTTTACCCAGTGATAATATGCGTTTTTACTAACGCGCATGGATTTACACATCTTTTCAACAGGGAAGGATACTCCATTATTAAAAATGAATTTATACCTTATCTGTCGCTCTTGGAAAAGATGCCTACCGCCTTTTTTAATATATCACGCTCCATAGTTACGTTACGAAGTTCCTTTTTTAACGCCTTTAGCTCCACTTCATCATTGGTTAACTCTTTCTTTTTAGAAAAGTCACCCGATTTAATCTCGTATTCTCGCTTCCAGCGAGATATCATACTTACATCCAACTCGTAATCTGTACTAATCTGTTTTGATTTCATTCCGGACTTTAATAGTTCTACTATCATTACCTTGAACTCATTATCATGCTTTTTTCTTCCCATAATTCAAATATATAAATTTATAGGCTTAATAAAACCGTCACAACAAATGTAGACACTCCAAATTGACAATACGCACGTGAAACACAAACATAACACTCAAAATAAAATCAATATTAAAAAAAAAGGTTCTTTTTTAGGAATAATAAGTACTGCCTAATATAGCAAGATTCAGTAAAAACAAAACACAACACAAACAACTATTCACAAGTAGTTTAAAGTAGTAAACATTCAAAACACAACATAAAAGCATTCGAAAACAACATTAAACCCGCATAGAAAATGCATGTACTAAGGGATTTTAGCGACTTTCAACTCAAAATCATTAAAAAAACTAACAGAGATCAACGGCAGAACTAGATGTCACTAAAAAATAAACATCATTTCAAAAAAAATAAACAGATTGAAAATTGAGTTAACGATACTATTCCATTTTAATAAGTTCTTTTTAATTGAATAGGAACTATTTTTTACCCTTAAATTTATCAATAAAAATAATAATTTTAATATTTTAAATGAATGATAATGGGTGAATTAAAAAAGAATAAAAAAAATACAAATTCAAATCGGACTATCGGTCTTATAGGATGTGGCATGGTAGGAATGAGTTTTATTTATTCTTCCATAAATGCTGGTGTCGCAGAAGAATTTATTCTTATCGATAAATTCAGCGACCTTTCTCAAGGAAATAGTCTTGATATAGAAGATGCTATTGCAGCTTCTACTAATTCGGGAGTTATAGTAAGAGAGGGATCATATGAGGATTTAGAGCATGTAGATTTTCTTGTAATCGCAGCAGGAAGACCACAAAAAGATGGAGAAACACGTCTAGATCTAGTAATGGGAAACAGCCTTATAATAAAAGATATTGCACAAGGAGTTAAAGACAGTGGCTTTGCTGGCATCAGTTTAATCGTATCTAATCCCGTTGATGTATTAAGTCTTGTCTATTTAAAAGTAACAGGTTTCGACTCAAAAAAAGTCATCTCTTCAGGAACTGTATTGGATACAGCACGTTTAAGAATAAAACTAGGAGAACTTCTAAATGTTAACTCTGCTTCGGTACAAGCGTATGTAATAGGAGAACATGGAGATTCTTCTGTAGCAGCCTATCGTTCGGCTAGCATAGGAGGCTTACATTTATTTGAATTCATGAAAATGAAAGGTGTTGGGGCAGAAAACCTAGCTCTTATCCATAAACAAATAGTTGGAAAAGCTTATGAAATAATAAAACGGAAGAAAGCTTCTTATTATGGGATAGGCAATGTTATTGCCGACATCGCAAAATGTATTCTGAAAGATGAAAAAAGAGTGATGAGTGTTTCTATTCTTCTTGATGAAAGTTTTAGCAAACAAGAAGTTTTTGCAGGAATGCCTTGCGTTTTAGGAAGAGAAGGGGTTTTGCAAATAATAAAACCAAAACTTTCTATTGAAGAAAGTTTGGCTTTTCAAAAATCATTAGATACCCTTATATATTATAATTCGTATGTAAAAAAAGAATTTAATACTGAGATTTTAGAAAGCACATAGTTATACCAATTACACTCCTCGTATGCTTCTTAAGGTTTCTAAGAAAACATCCGAGGAGCCCCCACATAAAAAATCTTCTTCAACTATTTTATAAATGGATTTTATGTGATTCTCTTAAAGGCAAAATATTCTTCAAAAAAACCTTAAAACTGTAATCGCAAACTGTGTGAAAACCTTTTTTATTGAGAAACAATCGCTAAACAAAAACATAAAACACATATTTTTTAAAATTAAATACTACTGTATACATCTTTATTTTTCAAAAAACTCATTATAAATCATTTCTGCTATTTTCAATTAAAATTTATTATCTATATCAACATTCTTGAAAAAATCTGCGATTACAAAAGGAATGTTATTTTTTCCAAAAAAAGAATTATACTTGACAAATGCTTTTACTCGTATTAAATAAAACATTCCATTCTCTTCGTAATAAGAGTCCATATCTTGAGATCGTTGCTCAAATTTATAATTAAAAGGAATAAAGGTTTTATTTATAATTGAACCTATTTTGGCTTCTGATTTAACAACCGTAAAAACACAATCTCCTTTTTCTCGTTTGAACAAATCTATAATCTGTTCTAAAATATAATTATTCCTTATAGGGTTCGTAGGTTGTAATACGAGTAAAGCATCTGGAAATGTAAAATGATTATTACTTAAATACATAAGAAAATGTTTAATAAATAAGGAACTTGAAGCTTTAGAAGAACAGTATTCCTCTGGTCTTATAATATATGGAACATCATTTTTCTTGCAAAATTCAACAATCACATTATCGTTAGTAGTGACAAAATATTCAGAAATATATTTAGATTTTTTAGCAAAATTAACAGAATGCATAAATAAAGGTTTTCCTAAAAATAAAGCAAAATTTTTCCCAGGAAACCTGATAGAATTTTTACGCGCTGGAATGAGTGCTATTATTTTCATTGAACATTCGCTATTTTTAAGATTTCTGACACTGCATTATTGATAGCAAATTCAGCTGTAGTCATAAAATAATTAGACTTTTCAACGATTATATTCCCCTGTATTCTAGCCACTAAACTATTAGAATTTAGTAATTCTTTAATTTTACTCTTTGCTTCGTTTAAAGACCTAACCTCAAATCCTAATTCTAATTCCTGTAGATTAGGGTGATAATTAGACATGGATGTAGGGTTAAAAACAAATGGAATGGCATCATACACAATACTTTCCATTAAAGTGGATGAAAAAACAGCTACACTAACAATACTTCTAGACAAAACATTATCTAATGACACCGATTTTGATGGTACAAAAAACACATTTTTATACTTGTTTAATGTTTGTATTTTATCTGAAAAAAATTGATTTGCAGGATGCTCTCTAATTAATATTTCTAAATTCGGAAATGTAATAGCGCAGTAAGCTGCAAATGCAATCATTTGGTTTATTACAGGAATGGATAAAATGAAATAAGGCGCTTGAAAAAAGAAAGAAATGGCATTTTTATCTTGAATATTGTAATCGCTAATTTTAAATGGGTAGCCAGTACTTATGAATTTTGGTTTGTTATTCACTTTTTTGAAAAGACAGGAAAATTCATTTCCCCATGTTAAAAAATAATCAAAAGGCATGTTCCTAAATCCTGTATGTAATATGCAAGGCCATCCATGTTGCAAGCAAATTGTTTTTATTTTTAATTTAGTTGCTATAGATGCTAAGATGTCATAATCTACAATATTGCCGCCTTCTATGACAAGTATGCATGCTGGATTTAAAACCTTAATAATTAATTCAAAAGTGTTGTATAAATAGTAAAGGTTAGGGAATTTACTTTTTAAAAATTCGTTTGGATATAGTTCTATCTCTAGCGCAGCAAATTCTATAATTTCTATATTTTTAGGATATGCTGTTGTGTTGTTAATACTTGCACTAGTTAGTACTACTATTTCTTGGTTTATAGCGGATAGTATTCCTAAAACTTGTTTTAAAAAACGCTCGTTATAGGCGTAAAAGAGGATTTTATTTTTATAGGGATGTAATACTTTTTCTAAAGATGCTATTATATTTGAGTTATCGTTTTTTGTATCACTTGAAACAAAATATTCCTTGTTTTCTAACTGTAAATTTTTAAAAGTCTCTCGGTAAAACTCTTCTTTAAAGAATGGATTTAAACGACCGTTTAAATAATTAGCATTAAACGAAGCTCTTAGTGCATCGTTGTGTAAAGGGATGTTAAAAATTCGTTTCCCTAGTAAAGACCTTATATTTTCATTGTTTAACATTAAGTAATTGTGGTCTTTATCCTCAATTACATTCAAGTATTCTTCAATTATTTGTTCTATATATTTTAAATATTGAACTCCGTAATCTTTTTGGTCCATCATGATTATAGTTTGAATTAAGATCTATTAATTACATTTTTTAATTGGTAAAAAAAACGTTCCATCAATCGTAAATCTTCTGTAATAATTTCTGCCATGCCTCTCATTTCTTGATTAAAAGAAATTTTTTTATTGTACGTAGTTATTAACGTAGTATCTAGATTAACATCTATATTGTAAAAGCCTTCCGCATCTGGAATAATTGAAATTCGATTGATAATACCAATGAGCATTCCGTACTCATTTGAGGGGTAGTTTTGTAATTTAATATGTACTTTTTGTCCAATTTTAATTTTTCCAAAATTATACGATGCTGCTTTTATTTTCCCTATATAAGATCCAAATTCATTTGGTACAATGGAAAAAACAATGTCGCCAGATTTAATGGTTTGGGTTTTATTCCAAATATCCACAAATGCAACTTGACCAGAAATTGAAGATATTAAAGCATAGTTATATTCCCAGTCTTTAATCGCTTTTTTTAATTGGTAAAAGGATTGGATTACATTGTTAAACTGGGTTGTTTCTTCAAATCTTTTATTAATCCAAGTCCCATTTAAGCTTTTGTATAAATTACCCAAGCTTTCTTTTAATTGAGAAATCTGTGAATTCATACCTTGAGCATTTTTTTTTGCTTGCAGAAATCCTAACTGCTTTAGTTCATAGTCTTGTGCGGATATAATTCCTTTATCAAATAATAATTGTTGTCTTGAGAGCCCTTTTTCTTTTAGGGCTAGTTCTCTTTTGTTAATGTCTTTTTGAACTATTAAAATTTCTAGGCGTTGTTTGGTTTGGGAAATGGAAAGCCTGTTTATAGCTGACTCGTTATTAAATGGTTTTAGTTTTTTATTGAGTACGTATTTAGAGTAATTGTTTTCAAAAACCGCAAAACTTGTAGCAATATCTCCTAACATTAACACTGGTAATTCATGTAGTGGAAAATAAAAAGATGTAGCATTTAAAACAACTTTGTCTGTGAACTTTTTCAGTAGCAATACGTCTTTGTATTTTGCCGAGTTTTTTACAACTGCCAATAAAGTGTGTTCTTCTACAAATTCGGCATCTTTCACCAACAATGCATCCATTTGACCATTGGAACGTGAAATTACTTTTTCGGGTGGTAAAGTGGTGGTAACTATTACTTCGCTCGAAATAATATCAGGATATTTTACAAACCACGATATAAATATCAATAGCAATACAATTATAAATACCAAGGTCATTCCCCATCTTATCATCCAATGTGGAATATAAGATAGTATTTCTTGTACTTCCTCGCTACGTACTGCAATATGTGTTGCTTTTTTATTTTTTTTCATTATTTTTTGTATTTAAAATATCTTTAAAAGCAATACTATCCATAGGGTTTGGAGCGTTTAAAAGATACACGGCATTGTTAGCATCCAAAAGTGTCCATCTAGGTAATTGCACCCAGTTTTTCTTAAAATCTATGAACTTAAAATAATAATTAATTACATCTGACTTCTTACGATTACGAATACGGTAATGTTGAGTTTTATTTGTGTCCCCTTCTAATTCATGAATAAATTTCGACCATTTATTTTGTTCATCATCAAGCGAAATATAGATATATGAAGCTTTGTAATCATTTTCTAATGTCTTTCGGAATTGATGTAAATTAACAATATTGGAAGGTGTAATCTTATCATTATATGACCAAAAATGTATTATTTTGTTATTGTTTTGATACGACATTAATAGCTCCTCAAATGTGATCTCCCTCCCTGTAATAGTAATTAATTTCTCTTGTAAAACGCTTTCTGGAATCATATGCTCATTTATATTGATGTCTGAGGCTATATCTTCAATTTCATCTATATAAGATAGTGGAAGTTTTTTTGTTTTTAAATTCTTTATTTGAGTTAAAAAAACCTCTTTGTTATGTGCGTTATTCACAAAACCAATCGCATTAAATTCTTTTAGCAAATAAATTATGGCAAGATCTTGAACTATTCCTTTCAATTGACTATTTATCATTTTCTTCTTTAGTAAAAACGAATCGTTATCATTCAAACTAGAGTCTAAACGACTAGAAACGTTTATGATATATGCTTTTAAACTACGCTTAAAATAATCATTATTAATAAGTTCTGGTCGATTAAAATGGTGTAAAGGAATGCTATTAATAAAACCCAATGTGTATCGTTTTTCTTCTCCTGAATTGGCATTTATTAATTGGTTTTTCTTGAATGCTTTATTTATATATATGTTGTTTACCTGTTTACTGGAAGTGTTTACTTTGATTTCTCCTTTTCTTGGAACCATCATATTAAACAAATATTCAAATTCAATTTCAGATTTCACTAGAATTACAAATTTTTCAGACACCTCAGAATGAATTTTTATATATTGTTTTAGAAATAGTAGTTGATCATCTTTAATTTTTTTGCATTCTTTTTCGTATCTTTTAAAGTCATTCCAAAAAGCATTATTTTTATACTTTAAAGATATTGAAGTATTCATTTTATTGTAAAAATTATAATGAGCTTCGTTTTTCCCTGAAAATGTAACTTTACCTTGGTTAAATGCAATAGAAACGGTGTCACCAGGGCTAAGCATAATTCTTGTGTTGTGAAAATATTTTCCAAAAAAAACAATTTCCATTAGTTGTGGAGTCTTTACTGCCTTTAATCGTATAAAAAGCGTGTCTTTCTCAATATATTTTTCTTCTGCTGCATGCTTTTTCCCTTCAAAGTTTGCATAATCGGTAAGGTTAAAATAAGTAAGGTTACTCTTATCTTTTGAGCTTACTTTTAATAAGATGTTTTTTATTTTTGACTCTAGAACTATCACATCATTTTCTTTTTTTGAATTTTGTTTCTGTGCACAGGATATACATATAAAAACAAACAAACAAATAATTTTATTCATAATAATATATTATTAAAGGGGACGTTAACGTCCCCTTAATTAATTAATTTTTAACAATCCTTTCCTGTACAAATAGCCCATCCACTATAGCCTCCTTGATTATAACATGCATGCTCTACAGTGGCATCATCTGCATTAGGGGCATTATCTATCCATACACCCGAATTACACTTAATACTCCATTTGTTCACATCGTCTCCACTACCTCCATTAATACTTCGTTGTTGTTCCTTACTTAATACTTTGGCACCTTCTAAATTTAATTTTAATTTTTTCATTATAAAAATATTTTAATTATTATGTTGCCTTGAACATTTAAAGACACTCAAGGTGTGTGTCTATTCCTCGCGAGAGAATATTTTAATTTCCGAGCTCTAATTGATTTTCAACCAACTTAAAGTAGGATCCTTTTAAGGATATCAGTTCCTTGTGTGTTCCTTTTTCTACAATTCTCCCCTTATCAAGTACTACTATTTGGTCTGCATTTTTAACAGTACTCAGCCTATGTGCGATAATAATAGCTGTACGGTTTTTAAAAAAAGTGTTTAGTTTTTCCATTATTACTTTTTCGTTATTTGCATCAAGAGCAGAGGTAGCCTCGTCAAAAAACAATATTTGGGATTTTTATACACCGCTCTTGCAATGAGTAATCGCTGTTTTTGTCCAGTGCTTATCCAATAAGGCTCTTATCTCTTTTCCCTCTGGGCCAGGTGCATTTTTATGGATCAAATTACCTTGTTGGTCGTACAATAAATACCTTGGAATTGATTTCAGGTTTAATTGCTTATAAAAAAGTGCATTGGGATAATTTACAGCAAATAAATTGTTGCGGCTTCTAAGAAAGCCCTCCTCTTTGGAGGCTGTTTTCCATTTTTTAAAATCGCGGTCTATAGATATATAAACAAACGCAACCTCTTTATTGCTATAATCCTTATGTAGTTTTTTTGCTTCGGGAAATGCCGCTCTACAAGGTGCACACCAACTTGCCCAAAAATCTACATATACCAGCTTACCTTTGTGTTTGTTTAACACATCTTTAAGTTGTGTTTTTTGTTTAAATGTGTCTATTAGATAAACTTTTTTGGTATCAGTAGTGTCTAAATAGTACGTAGTATTGATCAAATTAATATAAGTGCTATCGTTAATTGTTTTTTTGAATTTCAGAAAATATTTACTTGCATCTTGAACAGGAAAATCTTTGATTATTTTTAGTAAATAGGTATACATTAAGTATTCTTTTACTTTTTTAGAAAAAAGGTTACTTGATTGAATTGAATCAAAAACGGCTTTCCAATCATAATAATAACCACCACTTTTATTTAGATGAAATTCGTACTTAGTTGTCTTGTTTTCAAAATAATTAGGGAGGAATTGATAAGAAATAAAATCATGATAAAATTTATTTTCTAGTAAACTATCTCCTAGTTGTATGATACTTTTAATTGATGTTCTTTTGGGACGATGAGTTCTTTGTGAAATAGTAAATACATCTAGGTTAGACTTGAAAAACGTATCAAGTGGTAGTTCCGTCTGTTTTGCTAATCTGCTCCAGTTTATGAATGTTAATTTTTGTTTGTAGTAAGTATAGATGTCTTTAGATAATAAATCAGTAGCATATAATGAATCTAAGAAATGTTGCTGTGTCTTTAACTCCTCGAGTAATCTATTGGAGTATTCTACATTCAATTTTTTAAAGTAATTTTCCCACTTTGTTTTTGGTAGATCAAACGGTGGAAAGGGAACCCTTTTAAAACACCTCTCAAAACTAGTTAAATCATGCTTGTTATTGCCTTTTAAGGTTAATGATTCAAAGGAGTAATCATATTTTTTATGTGCTCTGTTTAAAATTGATATTATAGGTATACCCCTTATATATTTAACATAAACCGAATCTCCTGGTTTAAAAATGTAGGAAAGACCTTCTAATCCTATTTTTTCAAAATAAATTTCTTTTTTTTTGCCATTAAATGATATGTTAACAGTATCATTTAATGGTGCTCTTTGTGGATTAATATACTTACAAATCCCAGAGGAATCATAATATGACGCTATATAATTCAAATATTTTACCCCTCCAATATTTTGGCTATTCACCAATGATATATGTATTGGTTTTGGAATACAGTCAAATATTAAAGTTAGTTTTTTAGTTTTTAATTGTTCAATATTTACTTGCTTCTCTTTGTTGCAGCTAATTATTAGAATAACAATTACTAGAAAATATCTCATAATGGTTTTTTGTTAGGTTATAGGAAAGGAGTTTTCCTCCTTTCCTAAGTTTTGAATAATTGACTTTTAACAACCAAGATATTTTTTATGATCAGTATTTAGCCAGCTTACCTCACAGCAAGAATCGCAACAATAATTACCTCCTGTAACCGATGCTCCGTGAATTGCAGCATCACTACTAACACCAGACATACCACTAAATCCATTTCCACTGTCAAATGCACATGATCCAGCCGGCCAGCCACTACCTCCATTAATACTTCGTTGTTGTTCCTTACTTAATACTTTGGCACCTTCTAATTTTAATTTTTTTATTATAAAAATATTTTAATTATTATGTTGCCTTGAACATTTAAAGACACTCAAGGTGTGTGTCTATTCCTCGCGAGAGAATATTTTAATTTCCGAGCTCTAATTGATTTTCAACCAACTTAAAGTAGGATCCTTTTAAGGATATCAGTTCCTTGTGTGTTCCTTTTTCTACAATTCTCCCCTTATCAAGTACTACTATTTGGTCTGCATTTTTAACAGTACTCAGCCTATGTGCGATAATAATAGCTGTACGGTTTTTAAAAAAAGTGTTTAGTTTTTCCATTATTACTTTTTCGTTATTTGCATCAAGAGCAGAGGTAGCCTCGTCAAAAAACAAATATTTGGGATTTTTATACACCGCTCTTGCAATGAGTAATCGCTGTTTTTGTCCAGTGCTTAGCCCAGCTCCTTCCATGCCTATTTTAGTGTTATAGCCTAGTGGTAGGTCATCAATATAATCAGAAATATTAGCAATGTCTATTGCATGATTTAATCGTTTCTGATCAATTATTTCTTCTCCAATGGCAATGTTGTTTGCAATGGTATTGTTAAAAATATAGCCCTCTTGCATTACAACACCACAGTGTTGTCTCCATGTTTTAACGGCAATGTTTTTTAAATCGTGCTTTGCAACAAAAATGGTACCTTTATCCAATTCATAAAAACGCATTAATAGTTTCATTAAGGTAGTTTTACCACTTCCACTTACTCCTACAATGGCGGTTATTTTATTGCTTGGTATATATAAATCCAATTCTTTAATTACGGGTTGTAAACCTCCAATATATCGAAACGAAACTTTTTTTAATTCGATAGACGCATTAGCAGGGATCTCATTTATTTTTTGATCGCTTGTTTTCTCTTCATCATCCCTGTTGTGTATCTCTCCAAGTCTATCTAAGGATATTTTTGCATCTTGTAGTTCTCTCATAAATCCAATAAACTGAGTTACAGGTGCATTTAATTGTCCTACAATATAGCTTATAGCCATCATCATTCCTAAGGTAATATCACCATCAATTACTAATTTGGCAGACAATACGGTAATAAACATGTTTTTTAGTTCGTTAATAAATGAAGACCCTACACTTTGGGTCTGTTCTAAAACAAGACTTTTAATTGATATTTTAAACAAACCAGCTTGTATATATTCCCAACCCCAACGCATTTGCCTTTCGGCATTGTGTAATTTAATTTCCTGCATACCTCCAATCAATTCAATTATTTTACTTTGATTGGCACTTGAGTATGAAAACCGCTTATAATCCAATATTTTCCTGCGCTTAAAAAAGAAGAGTACCCAAGTAAAATACAAAACACTCCCCACTAAAAATACCGTGAAAATTTGCATGCTATAATAGCTCAATACAAAACTAAACACAAAAAAATTAAACAGGGAAAAGACAACGTTTAAGGACGATGTGGTTAATATATTCTGTATCCTACGATGATCCTGTATACGTTGCATAAGATCACCTGTTAAGCGCACATCAAAAAAGGATATGGGTAAGCTCATTAATTTGATAAAAAAATCAGATATTAATGCAATACTTATTCTAGTGCTCATATGGAGCATAATCCAACTTCTTATAATCTCAATAGATGCTTTTCCTAGGAATAGCAATAGCTGAGCTGCTAAAATTAGATAAATAAAATGGATGTCTTGGTTTTGAATCCCTACGTCTACAATACTTTGTGTTAAAAAAGGCACCATAAGTTGTAATACACTGCCAGCCATTAAACCGATGGCTATTTGAACCAAAAACCGCTTGTATTTTAATACGTATTTAAACAAAAAGGAAAAACCAAAAGGAATCTCTTCTTCAAAGGTTTCCTGATAAAACTTAGGGGTAGGATCTACTATTAAAACGATGCCTTCCTGAGTATTTTCTGTTGCGTTATTTCCAATCCATTGACGTATAAAGTCTTGTTTATTGTATTCTAAAAGACCATTGGCAGGATCAGAAATGTACAGAACCTCTTTTTTTATTTTATAAAGGACTACATAATGATTTTTATTCCAATGCAAAATACAGGGTAAGGGGGCTTCCTGTAATTTAATAAACGATAATTGCGCTCCTAAACTTCTAAAACCAATAGATTCTACAGCTTCCCCCAAGCCCAATAAACTACTGCCTTTTCGGGTGGTTTCGCTTAGGGTCCGTAATTGTTGGGTGTTGATTGTTTTACCATAAAACTTGGTAATAATTTTGATGCAAGTAGGGCCGCAATCTTTAGACTCTGTTTGTTTATAATTTGGGAATTTTTTCAATTAGTTGAGTTTTTTAAATAACATTTATAGCTCAGGTAAAGCATAACCTCCACAATCTCTGCACACAATTTATAAGTTGAATTTAAGTCTTCAATAAAATTGCTATTTCTTTTGCTAGTGCATCAAAGGACTTATCCTGTGGCTTTTTTAATTTTCCTTGTTTATTTATTAAATAACAGTCTGGAATACCTTGGATATCGTATTTTAATGCTACATCGTCATTTACTCCTTTTACATTGCTCATATGAATTTTAGGAACAGTATCTGCCTCTACCATTCGCTTCCAGTCTTGTCGGTTTTTGTCCATGGAATAATAAACCACCTCAAACTCATCTTTAGGGAATTTATGAACAAGTTTACTCACTACTTCTTTATTAAATGTCTTACAAGGAGCACACCACGAGGCACCGAATTGCAACAATATTACCTTTCCTTTGGAATCGGATAATTTAAGGGGGGCGCCTTGAATATTTTTTGCTTCAATTTCTATAAATGTATCATAGTCTTTAAGGATATGGTAGGTAGCATATTTTTTAATAGCTTGTCCGTTTACTGATTGTGAAAACCTGGTATTAAGAAGCTTGTAAAAAGATTGAATGCTGTCTCTTGAGAGTTTTTTTTTATTGGATAATATAAAATCCAAAGCTAGCTTAGAATTGGCATTTTTATGTATGAAGTCGTCTAAAAATTGTCTTGATTTAGTCTTGTAAGCTTTTTTTACAATATTATGTTGCTTAGTATTGGCTATATTTTGGATTACTTCATTTTTATAGAAGGACGTAAGGTTATATATTAAATCGACCTTGGCTCCAATCACCTGTTCTGTTATAATATCATTGAGTATTGCTCCAAATAATTCTGCTTTTTTAAAGTTTTTGAAGTCTCCTTTTATTTTTATCTTTGAGTTATCAAGCCAGAATGAGATATAGGATTTTGAGTAAGTTTTCTGGAGGGTGTCATAAAAACCAAGAGTTACTTTTTTTGGTTCATTTAGGCTTCCTTTTAGTTTAAAATTAGTTTCTTTTGAATACGTTGAGTCAAGTGTTTTACCTTTATACATCAGTAAAACATTTAAATTTTCGGGCAAATTCATTATTGAGGCATCTATTACGTAGTTGTCTTTGTGTTCGTTTTTTGTACAGCTTATTAATTGAATTAATGCCATAAGTGCGAATGCTATTTTTTTTATCATTTTTTTTTAATATCTTATGTTTTCCTAGTAATTATATTGGGAATTAACTAAAGGCTCCCCTCGAAATAGCCTATTTAAAAATCATAGAATGAGGTTATCCCCCTTCTATAATTAAGTTACGGTTAGGAACAATTTCCAAAGCCTCCTCCATACCAAGGGAAATCGCAACCACCAGAGGCACAATCGTTGTCCCGAGAACAGGCACAGTCTTTACTTTCTTGACCATGTCCTTCGTCGTCTCGACCTTGATTGCAACCGGTGTTTGAGTCTCCACTACCTCCATTAATACTCCGTTGCTGCACCTTACTTAATACTTTAGCACCTTCTAAATTTAATTTTAATTTTTTCATTGTTAAAAATTTTATTAATTATATTTGCCTCGAACATTTAAAGACACTCAAGGTGTGTGTCTATTCTTCGCGAGAGAATATTGTTCTACAATCCCTTTGCTTTAATTAGTCTAAGGGATTGTTTTTAGTATAAGTTTCTATCAAATCATCTATAAAATAAAGAACATCACCTCTTTTGTATTCTTTTGGGTAATACATCCCGTTTAATAGCAAGGCAGGCGTAAAGTTAAGTTTATTTATAGTACACCATTCCTTTTGTTTTTCTAGGCTTGTTTGATAGCTGTTTTCTGAGTGTTTATTCCATTTTTTAAGCCAAGAATCCGCATCCAAAACACCATAAATATCGTGTAGGGCTTCTAAGCACACAGACTCTCCTTTACTATGGTACAAATAAAGTAGTTGAGAGGCAATAAGTAGAGAGCTAGCTTCTGCTGTGTTGGTTTGAATATTAAAACGTATGGTTATTTGTACATCCTCATATTCTTGTTGCATAATTTTTTCAAGAATACTGTGCATTTCTTTACAATGCCCGCACATTGGATTGGTGATGAGTAATATATTTAATGAAACATCCGTCCTTTTATGTCCAAAAACTATTTCTTGAATGTTAGGTATAGCAGTATCAAGGACAGGTGTGGTTTGGAGCATTGCATTAAATAATTTAAAATTACGTTTAAATTTCATATACTCTAGTTTAGTCATTTTTAATTCATAAAAATGTTTCAAAAGAGGCTGTAGAAAGAACCAGATTAAGGTAGAAACACCAAAACCTATACATAAGAAACCAATGAAATAAGTATCTATAGTGAACAGATTATTCACAAAGAGAACAGCATATATCACAGTAAATAATTGGAACCAAAGTACTCCAACTATCGATAAACAGAGGGGACACCACACTTTTACAATTATCCATTGATAATATACTGAATAAAAACTAAACGGAATAACACATACACTTAATATAGCCATGGCGTTAAATTGTAAATTCGAATTACTGCTACTTATAATAAATAATAACCAAGAAACAATGAGACTAAAAAAATAGATAACACCTACATCGCTTAAATTTATATTCTTATAAATAGTAGCCCCTTTCGAGTTTAGAACAGCATCACAACTTAATTTTTTACTAGCCCCAGCACAAAACTTATCGCCAATAACTGAATTTAAGCCAAGTTCATGCTGAACTATAATCACACTAACTCCGAACCCTATAACTGAGAAAAGAAAATGTAATTGCTGAAAAAGACTTGCTGATTCCTTTAAAAAGTAAGCAGAAACACCAACTACAATTATTCCTAAAAGAATCGTATTTAAATGTTTAATTTTTGTTGTTTCAAATACCGTTATTTCAGCGTTATTTTCTACAATAATAATAACACCAGACCACAAATTTAAAAATGATTTTTTTGATATTTCTTCCTTTTTTTTATCCTGTGTTGTGAGTATAATCATATCGTCTAGCTGTTCAACAATTACAAGAATTTCTTTTTTATTTTTATTTAATACAGCTAGAAACACACTTGGTAATTCTTTTAAACTATCATAGGTTATAGGTACGTCAAGTGCAGCATTATTAATGTTAAAATATGAAAACAAATCTGTAACACAATTCAAACTGGGATAATGTGGATGTGTTAGTAATTGAATTTCTATTTCCTTGGAATCTATCAAAATATTATTCTTCGAAAGAAACGATGCTATCAAAAAGTGAATCATAGGTGGAATAGTTTATAATGTCGTACATAAAACATTATGAAATTAACAATAAAAACTATAACAGTTACGTAAGCGCTATGTTTTTAACAAAATTTTAACTTTTTAATATAGCTATTCCATCTAACACCTAACAATCGGTCTTAGAAGTACTAGCACAACTATCCATACCAATATTGCTGATAATCGTTATCAATAACAGTGTTTAATTCAGTAAAATCTAGAGAACATTCCTCTTAAATCAACAGTTTCGCCCCAAGGGCTCGAGCTATGCTTCAGAAAGTTATTTTCTTGTTCCGAGGAAGAGATTAGGGGTATAATACCAATTAAAATCCTATTTCTAAACTGTCACTTAGAAATGTATTTGGTATTAATCTCCATCTGTGATTAAAGACTCACGATCAAATAGGAGTGGTTTATCAAATATATATTTAACATAGGTTAAGTGTCCCTATTGCTAAAAGGAATCTAGGAATACATTTGGTATCCGCTAAAAACAAAAAAAGCATTTTCTACCATGACAGTAAAAAATGCTTTTCGATACGATTCAATTAGTGCAAATTTAAACACTCAACAATACTTATCAGAAAGATTTGGTATTTGGTATTGCTACACAAACACTATTCTTAATCATAATATTACACTAATTTAGAATCATTTTGTAATAAACCTTTATGATACTCTAACAAACCATCAATAGGTCTTCTTATAATATTTCCAATGGTCACTCCAAACTCTTCTGCTACTTCATGGATTATATCTGCTGAGAAATAAGCAATAGAACCGACAAAATGAACGGGAGTTGTTTTGTATTCTTCAAAGGTTAAGATACGGTTCTTAAAGAACTCTAAAATAACTTTACGTAGAACAACATTGGCGTATTCAGTACGATCGTTTGCTAAAATAAATTCAGCAAAGGTAGCTAAATACGTATTTGGGTTTTCTTTTTTATAAATATTTGCCTTAATTACATCTGCATCTACATCATATTGCTCTTCAAATTGTTCAGCAATCTCTGCAGGCATTTTTTTATAAAAATAATCACGAATTAATTTTTTACCGATGTGGTTTCCGCTCGCTTCATCCATCAACACATACCCTAAAGAAGGTAATTTCATGTGAACGTCTTTCCCATCAAAGAAACAACTGTTAGAACCAGTACCTAGAATACAAACAATTCCGGGTTCTGTTGTTGCAGCATAAGCCGCAGCATACGTATCTTCTTTAACAATTACATCTGTTGCATTACTAAAAAATGATTCAAATAGAGATTTTAATGCCGCTGTGGGCTTATCGGTTCCACATCCTGCACCATAAAAGAAAACTTTTTCAACTTCTCCTTTGTTCTCAACAAGCGTTTCATTCGCTTGGATCCTTCTGATCAGTTCATCATCACTCAGCACTGCTGGGTTTAACCCTTCCGTTCTTGTTTTAAAAAGTTGTTTTCCTTCTGAATTCAATAAAATCCAATCGGCTTTTGTGGAGCCACCATCTGCTATTAGAATCATTTTTTTACACAAATTTAACTCTATTATAAATATTTTTTTATTTAACTCCGTTTACATGAACAGCTAAATCGATTAATTTAGTAGAATAACCATATTCGTTATCGTACCAGCTAATTAATTTAAAGAAGTTATCATTTAATGCCATAGAAGCATTTGCGTCAAAAGTACTTGTTTTTGGTTCAGATACGAAATCTTGAGAAACAACACCTTCTTCAGTATATCCTAAGATACCTTCTAATTCGTTTTCTGAAGCTCTTTTGATTGCTGCTTTTAAGTCAGCAAAAGAAACAGATTTTTTAGTTTTAACTGTTAAATCTACAACAGATACATCAACAGTAGGAACTCTAAATGCCATACCAGTTAATTTACCGTTCAATTCAGGAATTACTTTCCCTACAGCTTTAGCAGCACCTGTTGAAGCAGGAACAATATTATTCAAAGAAGCACGACCTAAACGGAAGTCTTTTTTAGAGGGACCATCTACAGTAAATTGAGTTGCAGTTGCAGCGTGTACAGTAGTCATTAATCCTTCAACAATTCCAAACTCATCATTGATAACTTTAGCCAAAGGAGCTAAACAGTTTGTAGTACAAGACGCATTCGATACAATTGTATCAGTTGCTTTCACATCTTTGTGGTTTACACCCATTACAAACATAGGAGCATCAGCAGAAGGAGCAGAAATTGCAACTTTCTTAGCACCTGCAGTAATGTGATGTTGAGCAGTTTCTAAAGTAGTAAAGATACCTGTACATTCTAATACAACATCAGCATCTACTTCGTTCCATTTTAAATCAGCTGCATTTCTTTCTGCAGTAATTCTAATAGAATTTCCGTTTACCACTAAGTTACCATCTTTTACTTCAATAGTTCCGTCAAACTGACCGTGTACTGAATCATATTTTAATAAGTAAGCCAAGTGCTCTACAGACAATAAGTCGTTAATTCCAACTACAGTAACTCCTTCTCTTTTTGTTGCTACTCTGAAAGCTAATCTACCGATTCTTCCAAATCCGTTAATTCCAATTTTTGTGTTCATTTTTCTTATTTTAATATAATTAAACTGAAGTAATTTCAGCCACTTTTAATAATTCTTTGTTTATTTCGTTGTTCATTTTAATCGCATCCGACAGCGAAGTTTGTGTTACTTTATTATTAATAACACCTACCATGACATTGCTTTTCTTATCTAAGATTGCTTCAACAGCAGCGACACCTAATCTACTCGCGAGTACTCTATCAAAACAACTTGGAGAGCCTCCACGTTGCATGTGTCCTAATACAGATACTCTTACTTCGTATTCTTCAAAGTTTTTTTCGATATGTTCTGCTAACTCAAAAACGTTTTTCCCTATTTTATCTCCTTCAGAAACCACCACTATACTAGATGTCTTCCCTTTATCTTTACTTTTATTTAAGGAATCTACTAAGCGTTCTAATCCTAAATTTTCTTCTGGAATTAAGATTTCTTCAGCGCCTGCTCCAATACCGCTATTCAAAGCAATAAATCCAGCATCTCGCCCCATTACCTCTATAAAGAATAAACGATTGTGAGAACTTGCAGTATCTCTAATCTTATCAATAGCAGACACTACCGTATTTAATGCAGTATCATACCCTATGGTATAATCTGTTCCAAAAATATCATTATCTATAGTTCCTGGAATCCCCACTACTGGAAACCCATGTTCTTCATTAAATTTTAAGGCACCTGTAAAAGTACCATCTCCACCTACAACAACTAAAGCATTTATTCCTGCTTCTTTTAATTGTTTATACGCCTTGGCTCTTCCCTCTACAGTTCTAAACTCAACAGACCTTGCAGACTTTAATGAAGTCCCTCCTTTATTTATAAAATTACTTACATGACGTGCCGTTAAGGGCTTAAAATCTCCCTCTATCAAACCTTGGTATCCACGATACACTCCTACGCAATCAATTCGATAATAAGAACAAGCTCGAACAACAGCTCTAATAGCAGCATTCATACCAGGTGCATCTCCTCCAGAGGTTAATAATGCTATCGTTTTAATTGGTTCGCTCATTTGATTTATTTTACAGTTCAAAATTAGGCTATATGGGTGCTTTAACCTATTTAAAATTAACAATAATACTAAAACGTTTTCGTCTAAGAAATATAAAAAAAAGAAGTCTGAAAACTTCTTTTTTTTATACATAATACATTTATTATCAATAAAATACAATAACAACCATTCTTTTTTAAAAACCTAATAAAAACGAAGTTTCATATCCTTTTTCAGCCATATCAACAGTGATTTTTATCAGGTATAATTACATCTTTAAAATAAAAGACTGCAATGGTTTTAGGCTTATATTAACATGCCCTTCCCCTTTTTTTACTTTTAACGATGTACTGTATTTTTTAAACAACACATCAGACAATAGATACGTTTTATTTCTTAAACTCCATGCTGTAATCACCGTATTTGGTATTTTTAAATCAAAAGAATACGTATTCTCTTGGTCAAAATTAGTCACAATCACTAATCTTTCAGATTCTGAATACCTTACAAAAGAAAATAAACGGGAATCATAACCTTTTGTATGCGCTCTATTATAGGTATGAATATCTTGATATTCTCCCATCAAAGCACTACTGTGAAGGGTAAAATTCAACAATCGTTTATAAAAATCACGTAAATCTCTTTCTCGCTTATTCAATAAGCCTCCATCAAACTTTTTATGATTCATCCAACGTTGATGACTTGGCACTCCAATATAATCAAAAATCGAAGTACGTGTAGGATTTCCAAACCCTGGTTCTTCAACTGCTGGTTCTCCTACCTCTTGCCCAAAATAAATCATTGTAGGTGACGTACTAATAGTAGTAGAAACCACCATGGCTGGTTTTCCGTTTTCCGCTATGACTGCAAAATCTGGACTCGCCAACCGCTGCTCATCATGATTTTCTAAAAAATGAAGCATCTGATGCTCTATATCTTTTAAATCTTCCATAATCGCAGGAATATGATCTGTTAAACCTTGCCCTTTTACGATGTGTTTTATTGTATCATACAAAGCAACTTTATCGTATAAATAATCCATTTTCCCCAGTCGAATATAATCACGATACAAGGCTGGATTATACACCTCAGCTAATAAAAAAGTGTTTGGATTCTTTGTTTTAATGGCTGAATTCAAATAACTCCAAAATGAAACTGGCACCATTTCCGCCATATCATACCGAAAACCATCTACCCCTTTATCTAACCAATACAAGGTAATATCTTTAAATTTACTCCAAGAATTTGGCACAATCTTCCCCTTCCAAAAAGCTGCGTGTTCTTGATAACTTTTGCTAGCATATTCCTTTGGCAACTGCACAAAGTCCTTTGTTCCCTCTGGCTTAATTCCGTAATTTATCTTCACTGTTTCATACCAGTCATAAAAATCAGGTTGCGCCAATCTAGATCCGTTTCCTGTCCATTTTGCTGGTTTCTCTTCAAATTTCCGATCAGAACTGGGATGTTTTTCTCCTCCCAAAGGCTTATAATTATCCTTCCAAACAGGCACTTTAAAATCTTTATTAGGGATATAATAAAAATTGTTATTTACAGCATATTCTTTGGACACATCATCCTTATCTCCAAAATCCGACACTCCTTTTGGATTTGTCAATCCTTTATATGCTCTCGCAATATGATTTGGAACAATATCAATAATCACTTTTAATCCTGCTTTGTGAGACCTCGCAATCAAAGCTTCAAACGCTTCCAAACGCTTTGATGGATCCACAGCTAAATCTGGATTTACATTGTAATAATCCTTCACGGCATACGGAGACCCCGCTCTTCCTTTTACCACATCTGCATCATCCGTTTCTATACCGTAGGCTGTATAATCCGTAAGCATTGCATGGTGTAATACTCCCGTATACCAAATATGAGTAGTTCCCAATTCTTTAATTTCCTGCAAGGCTTTGTCTGAAAAATCTTCGAATTTCCCTACACCGTTTTCTTCGATAGTTCCCCAAGGCTTGTTGGTTGTGTTTTCATTTCCAAACAGACGTGTAAACACCTGATACACTACTTTTTTTCCTTCCTTGAACTCCTTGACAGGAACCTCTTTGTGTGGCTCCGAGCTACAGCCAATAAAAGCCATTAGTACAACTAAACCTACTAAAATTTTATGCATATCTTCTTGATTTTAATCCTGCTAATGTCAAATCTTCCACCAGCTACTATTTCTGTTTTTTGAATTATTTTATTCCCTATAATACTTAAGTCAGTTTCAAAACTCCTGTTAAAACCAACATACCCACAGGATGAGAAACAACTATTATTGACGCTTTTTTTTCTAATAAAACAAGCGTAAAGGCACTCTCTACAGACACTTTCCCATTTTTAACTATTACTTCTTGGTTTGAATAGGCATCTTGCAATACAGCTCCTTCTTTAAAAATACTCCCTACAGAAATCTCCTTTTTACCTGTTGAAACATCCAAGGCAACTACAATTTTATCATCATTTAAAACACGACTAAACGTATAATTTTTAGCCTTTATTTGTTGATGTTCTCCTGCGCCAATAGCGGGATGTTTTTTTCTGAATCGCCCTAGTATTTGCCAATGTCTAAGCATTTTCTGAGTCGCTTTATCCGATATAATAGCGTCCCAATTCATCTTGGATCTCAAATTAGCATCCCCTATAGCTCCTTCCACTTTTAGAGGTCGATTGGACTCATCTCCATAGTAAATCTGTGCCATACCAGGAGACAATAATAATTTAATAGCGGATTCAAAACCATTGGTTCTTTCGGGATCAAAGGGAGTTCCATCATCATGAGAATTCAAATAATTTAATACAGAAACGCCTTTTAATTCTCCATTTAAAATAGATGCGTATTTTGAGAACAATGCTTCGTAAGAATCCTTGGCATTGTATTTAAATTCAAAATTGATCATACTATCAAAACCAACATCGTAATAATTCACTTTTTTATCACCAAAATCAAAAGCAGTGGCTTGACTGATGTTAAAATTATACACTTCACCTAATAGATAAAAGCCATCTTTACTAATTACTTTTGAAGGATTGGCTATTTTCCATAAGTTAAAAGAAGCCTCACATTCCGTTTTAAAATCTGCCCACACCGTTTCTGACAGGTGTTTTACCGTATCGGCTCTATATCCATCAATTCCAAACTCACGAATATAATCCGTCAACCATTTGATGATATAATACCTCGGAGCACGCGGGTAGCCCGTTCTCTTAAAAAAGACATCCAGTTCTGCAATTTCTTGGTCATAACGTCCTTCTTTTTTCCATTTTTTCACCAAGTGTTCTGGTAATTCAACCAGGGCATCAGACTCCGTAAGCACATCAGGCAAGTTTTTCACCAAGGTACACGCTGTGGTTGTTTTATAGGTTTTATAATCACATTGCGGAGAAGTACGTACCCAATCGCTCGGCCAAACAGGATCCTTTTCTGTGACCGGCCCTGTATGATTGATAACTCCATCCAACATCATTCTAATTCCTTGTGCATGTGCTTTTTCTATCAATTCACTCAAATCAGCCGATGTCCCAAAACTAGCATCCAATTGGGTCCAATCTTTCGCCCAATAACCATGGTAGCCATAAGTATTGCCTGTCCCTTCATCTACAGAACCGTGAATTTGCTCCACTATTGGGGTAAACCAAATAACATCCACTCCTAAATCAGTGAAATATCCCGCGTCTAATTTTTGAATGATTCCTTTTATATCTCCTCCTTCAAAACCACGTAACGTTCCTGTTTCCGCTGTTCTATCATAGACATTATCATTAGAAACATCCCCATTATTAAATCTATCTGTCACTAAAAAATAAACGGTAGATGCATGCCAATTAAAATCTGTTTTCTTTGTTTCATTTATAAGTTGCGCCTCTTTTTTAGCACAAGAACAGCTTATACAAAAAACAGAAACAGTCAATACTAATAGTTGTTTTAAATTCATCATCTTATAATATTATACGCACCTTTTTAGGGCTATTGGTAAATGAAACGTGTATGTTTAATTGATTCCTTACACTGTCATAAGTATAGGTATATCCTTTAATTTTTCTCGGTGCTTTTTTAATGTTATGGACAATTAAAGAAATTTCTTTAGGTGTTTCTTTAAATATTCCCCCTATCTGAGCAGCTATATGTATGGTCAAACACTTAGCCCTTACGCTAGCCGTAAATTTCAACAACTCATAGCTGCCTTTTTTAAAAGAATCGGGCGTATTCCCATCATCGTTATACAATTGCCCCTTACTTTTTTTAACACTAGCATCGTAATAAAAATGAAGTTTAAAAGCATCTAAACTATAAACATCTGTTGTCTGAATAATTGCAATCATCGGAATAAAAGCACCTCCACGCACATAGGTTGGAATGCTATTTTCTTTCACTTTCACTGTAGTTCTGCTTCCTCCATCAAACTTCTTATCCGAATAAAAATCAAACCAATCACTCCCTTTTGGAAAATAAATTTCTTTGGTTTTTACACCAGGACTTACAATCGGACTCACTAAAAATTCGTGTCCCCATAAGTAGGTATTTGCAATTTCAAAAACCTCCTTAGTTGCATTTTTCTCAAAGAATAAAGGCCGCATTAAAGGCAATCCTGTGATTGAATTTTCAAATGCCAAGGTGTAATTATAAGGCAATAACTGGTACCGCAACTCAATAGATTTTTTTGCCAATGCTTTTGTTTTAGCATCCCAAAACACCGGCTCTGAAGGCACGTCTTCTTGTGCATGTGGACGGTAAATGGGTTGAAAAACTCCGTATTGCAACCAACGCGTGTACAATTCAGGATCTTTTGTGTCTCCAGCAAACCCACCCAAATCCGAGTGCATGTAACCAATGCCTTGCAGCCCCATTTGCAAGGAAATTTCTGCTTGTGGTTTTAGGCCACCCCAGGTTCTGTTAACATCGCCACTCCAAGGAATCAACCCATAGCGTTGCGAACCAGCATAGCCTGCACGCATTAAAATAAATGGACGTTCATTTGGAAAGTATTCCTTATAACCATCACTAATTAATTGAGCCCATTGATGCCCATAAATATTGTGCACCTCATCGGCAGACCCAATGAAATGTTGCAATTCGCTTGGATGTACTTCTGGCTCTCCAAGATCTCCCCACCATCCTTTCACTCCATAATCGGCATATTTTTTATAGACCTTCCAAAACCAGGCTTTTCCTGCTGATTTAAACACATCTATCAATCCCGTATTTCCAAAGTAGAAATCGTATGTAAACGGTTTCCCTTCTTCGGTAGTTCCTAGCACCTTATTGTCTACAGCATCTTGCCAGCTCTTAGAAGTAGTCAACACAAAAGGCTCGGTAATCAAGACTGTTTTCACCCCTTGTCGCTTTAAATCTGCAATCATTTTTTTAGGATTCGGAAAGGAATCTTTTAAAAACTCAAAGTTCCCCATAGTCCCTTTCATATCTTTCCCAAACCAATACAAATCTAAAATAACCGCATCTACAGGGATTTTCTCCTTTTTAAAAGCGTCAATTGTCGCCAAGGTTTCTTTCTGAGAATGATAGCCAAATCTACTAGAAAAATTCCCAAAAGCCCAACGTGGAGGCATCGGTTGTTTCCCTGTTAAATCCGTATAATTATCAATTAATTCTCCCCAAGTATCTCCTACTATTACATGGTATGTCTTACGACCACCAATAGTTTCGTAGGTTAAATTATTGTTTTTTTGACTGTCTAAATCCAAATAACCAATAGCTGGATTGTCAAAATGTAGCATGTATTTTTTTGAAGAGACAACAATAGGCATGGTAAAATTCATCAATTCAGAATGTGTTTCGTAGCCGTAATGCGCCTTGTTATACAATTCCAAACGATGCCCTCTTCGGTTCATTCCTAGCACACGAGCTCCTGCTCCGTAGAGTACCTCATCCTTGGTCAATTTAAAATTTAGTAATTCATGAGTCTCATTTTTTGAATAGCCTATATTCTCAGCAATCACTAGTTCCTTCTTATATAGGTACCTAATTTGGAAAGGTATTTTGGTGATTTGCACTTCCAATCCTTTGGTGATTAAACGCACAACCGTTTTAGACTCTTTTACCTTAAACTTAGCTGTTGGTCTTAAGACCACAGCATGGCTTGCTTTTGCAGGCAAATCTCCATTAGGTGAAAAAGTAGTTTCTATAATCTGACGAGAATAAGGAGTAATCTCATAATGTCCATCATTTGTGTAGACAAACAGCGTCCCTGATTCTTTTTCAATACGCTCAAAAATTCGATCAGAATTTTGAGCCTGAGTCCATATACTTAGGAAACAACATACAACAGTTTGTAAAATAATCTTTCTCATCATTATAATTTAGTAGTAAACATGTAAAATCCTCTTGTATTTAATTCCAAGACTTCATCCCAAATAAATGTAGCTTCTGTCACTACATTTTTCATTTTTTTAGTAGTCAATCCCAATTCCTCAAATCGCTTTAAATCCAACGAAAAAGACATTGTATTTTTATTCAAAATAATCACTACTGTTTCATCATTCAACATTCTAGCAAGTACATATACGTTTTTACTAGGAGAAAAATGAATGGTTTTTCCTGTATGGATTGCTTCACTCATTTTCCTGTAATGTAATACTCTTTTCATGAATAATTGCATGTCTAATTGCGCAGCGTTCATTCCTTTACCCGTAAATGCATTTACGGTATCGCCTTCCCAACCACCAGGGAAATCAGTTCTAATTAAACCATGATCATCTGGTTTTTCTGTATTTTCCATTAAAATTTCTGTTCCGTAATATACTTGCGGAATTCTTGGCAATGTTAACATATACCCCAAGGCCATCTTGTTATTTGGAATGTCTTCTTTTAACTGCGTAAACACACGCCCCATATCATGATTATCAGGGAAAATCATTATTTTACTAGGCTTGGCATAACTAAAATCATTCGCCAATCCTTCATATAATTTCACCAAACCAGTCCCCCAAGTTTCGTCTTCATTTAAGCCATCAATCACTATTTTTTGCATCGGAAAATCCATGGTAGATGTTAAATAAGATTCGTAACCATCCTTATTATTTGCTCCTTGTTGCCAATACCCAACCAATAAAGGATTGGTGCTCCACTCCTCTCCTACAATACTGAATGCAGGATATTCTATCATAATTGCTTTTGCCCAATCTGACATGAAATTCTTATCTGAGTACGGATAGGTATCTTGTCTAATTCCTCCTAAACGAAGTGTTTCTACCCACCAAATACTATTTTGAATTAAATAGGTGGCTAGTAATGGGTTTTTCTGATTCAAATCTGGCATCGTATCCACAAACCATCCTTCGGTAAATAAGGCTTTGTCTTTAGTAGACACGTACAAATCTTGAACTGTAGTTCGTTTGTGATTGGTAATTACGGTTTCTCCTTTTAAAAATTCTTGCTGATAATTTACCCAATCCACATCTGGCAAATCTTTCATCCACCAATGTTCTATCCCAATGTGATTGGCTACTTGATCCATGATCAATTTCATTCCTTTATCAGCTATTTTTTTTGAAAAAGCAACATATTCCTCTAAGGTCCCAAATCTAGGATCTACTTCGTAAAAATCTGTCATCGCGTACCCGTGATAGGAACTTTCCTTCATATCATTGGTTAATAAAGGAGAAGGCCAAATAGCGGTAAATCCCATATCATAAATATAATCCAACTTATTTGACATCCCAGCGATATCACCTCCATGACGTGCGTAATCATTGGATCTATCTATCTTTTTCTCTCTCAATGTAGCAACAACATCATTCTTTGAATTTCCATTTACAAACCTATCTGGTGTAATTAGATAAATAACATCACTACTGTCAAAACCAATGTGCTTCTGCGTTAAATCACGTGCTTTAAGTTGGTACGTATAGTTAAATTCCTTGCTTCCTTTTTTCTTGAATTTAATATCAAAACTCCCTGCTTTCGCATTTTTTAAGTCGATTTTCAAAAATAAGTAGTTGGTGTTTTTAGTCCTGGTAATTCCAGTAACAATAATTTTTTTTGATTTGATTGATGGTGTGAACGATGCAATATCATCACCATAAATCATCAATTCTAATTCGGTATTTTCCATACCCACCCACCAAATTGGCGGCTCCACTTTTTGGATTTGTTGTGCACTCAATTGAGTCACCATAAGAAATACTAGGCAATATAGGAACTGTTTCATACTAAAGCTATTTAAAGTTCTAAGATGATGCTAAAAAAACAGACTGTTTAAACGCATAATCCTAAAAATGGGGTTATTATTAAACGTATAATTGCTTAAAAAAGCAGTAAAAAAAAAAACATTTCATGTTTCCGATTTAATTGAATAAATCAGATACATGAAATGCTATAAAAAATATAAAACTAAGCGTTTACTGCCAATGTTTCAATTGATATTTCAGTATCTGATTCATCATAATATTTACATTCCGTCTGACTTTTATAAACTCTAATCACCTGACCTCTAAAATTAATTTTAAACGAATACGATGTCCATTCTGCTGGAATTTGAGGGTTGAAGGTTAATTTACCATCTTCCCAAACACGCATCCCTCCAAAGCCTTGTACAATTGCCATCCAAGTTCCAGCCATACTTGTAATATGACATCCTTCGTGCACTTCCTGGTTATAATCGTCCAAATCTAAACGAGCCGTACGTAAATATTGCTCATACGCCTTAGGCATACGGTCAATATAAGCCGCCATAATAGCGTGTACACAAGGAGACAATGACGATTCATGAACGGTCAATGGTTCATAAAAATCAAAGTGCTTCTCGATGGTTTTTTTGTCAAATTTATTTTCAAAGAAGAACATCCCTTGCAATACATCCGCTTGTTTGATATAACAAGAGCGTAAAATTCTATCCCAAGACCATTTCTGGTTAATAGGACGGTTTTCTATTGCTAATTGTTCTACAGGAATCAATTCCTTATCCAAGAAACCGTCTTGCTGTAAATACACACCTTCTTTTTCACTGTATGGTAAATACATGTTACTCGCAACAGCTTTCCACTTCGCCAATTCGGCATCTGTTAAGTTTAATTTCGCTAAAATGGCGGTGTATTTTTCTGGTGTTTCTTTTTTAATACGCACTAATGATTTCATGGTGTACTCAATACTCCATTGCGCCAAATAGTTGGTGTAAAAGTTATTATTTACATTGTTTTCGTATTCGTTTGGACCTGTAACTCCTAAGATCACAAACTGATTTTTATCCATAGAAAACGTCGCTCTTTGTTGCCAAAAACGAGAGACTCCTACCATTACTTCGATTCCAAAATCACGTACATAATCAAAATCTTGTGTGTAATTTACATAACTGTAAATCCCATAAATCATGGCACCGTTACGGTGAATTTCTTCAAAGGTAATTTCCCATTCGTTGTGACATTCCTCACCATTCATGGTCACCATTGGATACAAAGCTGCACCGTCAGTAAATCCTAATTTGGTAGCATTTTCAATGGCTCTATCTAATTGGTTATAGCGATACATCAATAAGTTCTTCGCCACACCCGCATCTTTGGTACTCATATAAAAAGGAATACAATACGCCTCTGTATCCCAATAAGTACTTCCTCCGTATTTTTCTCCTGTAAATCCTTTAGGACCAATATTCAAGCGCGCATCTTTCCCTAAGTAGGTTTGGTTTAATTGGAAAATATTAAAACGGATGGCTTGTTGTGCTTTTACATCTCCTTCAATTACAATATCCGCCATTTCCCAAATGGTTGCCCATTCAGTAATTTGCTCTGCTAACAAAGCATCGTATCCTGTACTTGCAGCTTCTTGTACATTTTTGTACCCTTCCGATACAATCGCATCTTCCGCATGGTTCAAAGAACTTGTGCTAGAAGCATATTTGTACATGGTAAGCGTTTCCCCTTTTGCAATCTCAAAAGTATAACTAAATGTGATTTTTTTTGGATCCAAGGTTGCCACTTTAGCAGTCGATACCGAAGTTCCATTCTTTTCAAACTCAATTTTCATAGCAGTAGCCACAGAAAACTCCGTTTTTAACGTTCTAGAAACAATACAACCTTCATTGTCCGTTTCTGACTGACTCAAAATCTCCCAGAAAAATTCATCGTAGTTTGCATCCTCGTTCATAATACCTGCATCGATGTATGGAGAAAATTCAAGAACACCTTCAAAATTCTCAGCAGTTACGGAATATTTAATGGCTCCAAGCTCATCACGTTTGATACTTAAAAAACGTTGCGCTTCAACTTTAATACTATTTCCATTACTTAATTTTGCGGTAAAAGAGCGACTTAACCATCCTTCTTGCATGTTAAGTTCACGTCTAAAATCACTTAGCTCACACAAATTTAAATCCAGTAGTACACCATTTATTTTCAAGTGCATTCCCACCCAGTTAGGTGCATTTAATACTTTAGCAAAATACTCAGGATAGCCATTTTTCCACCATCCTACACGTGTCTTGTCTGGGTAATAAATCCCCCCAATATAATTCCCTAAAAAAGTACTCCCTGTAAAATCTTCTTCAAAATTTGCTCGTTGTCCCATGGCACCGTTTCCGATACTAAATAAACTTTCCGAGGCTTTTATGTGATCGTCGTTGAAACCTTCTTCAATAATCGACCATGCATCTGCAACTATATAATCTTTATTCATTTCTCTCTATTTAATAAGATTGCTTAAAAAGGCATCTGACATTTGATCCATAGACTCAAACACCGAATTCGCCTCTGCTAACACATCTTCGCTCCCAATACCGATACTTACCATCCCTGCATTGTTCGCTGCTTCTACTCCTGCAATGGCATCTTCAAAAACAACGCAATTTTCAGGGGTAACATTTAATTTTTCAGCTCCTAGTAAAAACACTTCTGGATCTGGTTTTGCTTTACTCACATCATTTCCATCTACAATGGCATCAAACAAGTCAATAATCCCCACTTGCTCTAAAATAAATCGTGCATTTTTACTTGCCGATCCTAAGGCAAAAGGAATCTTGTTGTCTTTTAAAAAGGTGAGTAGCTTTAAAACGCCTGGCAAAATTTCATCTGCCGTCATCTTATCTATAAACGCTAAATATTCGGTATTTTTCTTTACTAAAAACGCCTGTGTTTTTTCTTCTGAAAGAGTGACACCACCAATATTTAATATAATTTCTAATGATTTTACACGGCTTACTCCTTTTAACAATTCGTTTTGAGTTTCCGTAAAATCAAAACCTAGTTCGTTGGCTAAGTTTTTCCATGCTAAAAAATGATATTTTGCGGTGTCAACAATAACACCGTCTAAGTCAAAAATAAAAGCTTTCTTTTTCATACTTATTCTTCTGTAGGTTGATAGGTGATCGCTTCTTTATTGGTAATCAATAAATTGCTAAAACCTGCAATAATTAAACTGATTCCGGCAACAATCATCGCATTAATAGCTTCCTCGCCCAAAAGACCAGAAATATAATTAATACCACCAATGGCTGCAATAATTTGAGGGATTACAATAAACATATTAAATATCCCCATAATAACTCCCATTTTTTTAGGATCTACAGAACTCGATAACATGGCATAAGGCATCGATAAAATACTCCCCCAAGCAAAACCAATCAAAGCAAAAGACCCTGCTAAATATACTGGTGAAGGCACAAAATACATAGAGATAAATCCAAGCCCTCCTAAAAATAAGCAGAACATATGTACATATTTTCTATTGATGCGTTTGCGCGAAGTATAGAACGTTAGAATTAAAGCAAATACCATCGATGACAATCCATAAACCCCCATATAAGACCCCACTCTATTAGATGCTTTTTGGAAAGCCGTATTGGCAACTCTATACGCATCTTGACCAACAGTAGTCGCCATATCATATGTACTTTCTAAAGGTGCTGGTGTATGAAAAACGTGTTCTGTCAATGCTGGATTTGCCATTGACCACATGGTAAAAAAGGCAAACCAACTAAAAAACTGAACCACCCCTAACCTTTTCATAGTCAAAGGCATGCTCATAATATTATCGTTGATATCCTTTAAGAACCTATTTTTCTTTTTCTTCTCCTGTTCAAAAGCGTCCATATCTTCCGGCGGATATTCTTTGGTTGTTGTCACTGTATAAATAATACTAGCAAAAAACACCACCGCTCCAATTGCAAAAGCAACTTTTACAGACATAGGAACAACGCCTATTGCAGCTTCATCACTCACTCCTAGTTTTGAAATGGCCCATGGCAAGTTACTTGCAATCCAAGTTCCAATTCCAATAATCAAGGTTTGAACTACAAATCCATAAGAACGTTGTGATTTCGGTAATTTATCGGCTACCAATGCTCTAAAAGGCTCCATAGAAATATTAATAGAAGCATCTAAGATCCATAACAAACCTGCTGCTACCCATAATACGGGTGAATGTGGTACAATTAACAAGGCAATGGAGCTCAAGACGGCACCTATTAAAAAATAAGGTTTTCTTCTCCCCCATCTTGGACTCCACGTTTTATCGCTTAAATATCCAATAATCGGCTGCACTAATAATCCCGTTAAAGGAGCTGCAATCCACAACATAGGAATGGCATCTTTCTCAGCGCCTAACGTTTGGAATATCCTCGACATAAATCCACCTTGTAGTGCAAACCCAAATTGAATTCCTAAGAAACCAAAACTCATGTTCCAGATTTCCCAGAAACTTAGTTTCTGTTTTTCCATAAAAAAATATTAAAATGATTATAACCAAAAGGGAAAATCCTTTCGGGTATTTTGGGTGTGAAGTGTGAAATTCAGTAAAGATGTAAAATTTCTTTTACACTGCAAAGGTAGTAAAAAATATGAAATAGTGAATCAATCCTTATTTTTTTGTTGATTTTCTAATTTTCAAGTTCGTTGAGATCACTTCTTTCTTACATTCATAAGAAGTCTCGCTATTGATTCTTTTTATCAATAATTCAGCTGCTTGCTGGCCCATTAAAAACCCATGCTGCTCTACCATGGACAATGGTGGAGAAGTATATTTAGAAATCAACCCACTGGTAAAGCCCATAATAGCAACATCATCTGGAACAACAAGTCCTTTTGATTTTGCTTCCTGCAAGGCTATTGCAGCATATATTTCATTGACTGCTAAAATGGCATCTGGAGGATTTGAACCTTCAAAAATTTTGGCTATTTGTTCTTCTAAATTCGCATCATCATCTATCTTAAAAATAAGCTCTTTGTCTATCTCTATTTCATGTTTACGCAAAGATTTCAAATACCCTTTTGTACGCAAAGCTCCTACAGAAACATGATCCATTGTCGTAAGCATCGCAATGCGCTTAGCGCCCGTTTCTATCAGATGATTTGTAGCCTTATAGGCACCTCCAATATCATCTATAATCACTTTGTCACAATTTAGTTTATCATGCACTCGATCAAATAGAACTATCGGAAAATCATCTTCTATCAAAGAGTTAAAATGCTTGTAATCTCTATTTTCTTGTGTTTCTCTAGCAATAGAAATAATCAAGCCATCTACACTCCCACTAGTCAATACATTGATATTTGAGACTTCTTTTTCATAAGATTCATTAGACACACAAACCATTACATTATACCCTTTTTCGTTGGCATATTCTTCAATTCCACGAATTACAGTAGAAAAAAAATGATGTACTATTTGTGGGATAATCACACCTATCACAGATGATTTTTGATTCCTTAATTGCAAGGCTAAACTATTGGGTTTGTAATTGTAATAATTTGCAAATGCCTTAATTTTCTCACGTGTATCTTCGCCAATTTCATGACTCCCTTTTAATGCTTTTGAAACGGTAGAAATTGACACTCCAAATTCTTTGGCTATTTTTTTTAAGGTGATACGTTGTTTCATGTGAATGTAAATTATTTATTATCTTATAAAAAAATTGCTTTTCATTTTACATAACAATATGTAAGACTTTCTAATTTCAGAAAACGATTACGAGCTCCTCTTAATCTATATAATTAAGTTCAAGCACCTTAAAAACACAAGGAGAAATAAATTAAAAAAGCGTATTCCAAGACAGCAACTTCAAAAAGCAAAGATACTGTATTTGACCAAATAAGAAGCTACTAAAACGTTATAACACTAGAAAAGCTCTGTAAATAAATACACTTTATAACTATAAACCTATGATAATTATCACAGAAAAGCCTAAATAAATATATTTTTATTTATTTTTGCATAAAACTACTAAAATTCACTACAACGTTGTAGCGTCAAAGTTATGAACACGCAATCGTTGTAGTGACCTCTTAAAAAACCTTCCCCTTTACTTCAATTGACTTAGTTTGTACTTTCGAAAGGTGAAATGTAAAATTTAGTAAATATCAATTATCAAACAATTTATTATTAATTAATTATTAGACATGAAAAATTTTAGAATTTTTTTAATTGCGCTACTACTAGCTCCCCTCAGCATGTTTGCACAGCAGGCGATCTCGGGTACTGTACTAGAAACATCTACTGGAACAGGATTGCCAGGAGTTAGCATTATAATCAAGGGAACTTCCAAAGGGGCTTCTACAGATTTTGACGGAAATTACACATTATCAGAGGTAAACAAAGGAGATATTTTAGTTTTTACCTATATGGGATTCCAAACAAAAAGCATTGCTTTTAATGGACAATCCATCATAAACATATCTTTAAAAGAAGATGCACAAGCATTGAACGAAGTTGTTGTTATTGGATACGGAACAGCACGTAAAAAAGATTTAACAGGATCTGTTAACTTAATAAACTCAGACGACTTTAATAACGGCCCTGTAGTTTCTGCTCAGTCGTTAATCCAAGGTAAAGTTGCTGGGGTGCAAATCACTTCAAGCGGAGGAGCCCCTGGGGAAGGACAAGAAATCCGTATTAGAGGAACTGGTTCTTTATCTTTAAACTCCAATCCTTTAATCGTTGTAGACGGTGTACCGATGAGCAGTGATGATTTTGGTGGTTCTAGAAACGTATTGAATTCCATCAATCCAGCAGATATTGCTAGCATGACAGTCTTAAAAGATGCGTCATCAACTGCTATTTTTGGATCTAGAGCAGCAAATGGGGTAATTATGATTACCACTAAAAAAGGAAAACTAAACCAAGAAATTAAAGTTAGTTTTAACACAAAAACTTCTATATCTAAAGTAAATAATTACGTTTCTGTCTTAAACGCAAACCAATTTTCAAGCCTCGTAAATAATATAGGTGACCAAGATGCAATTGCACGTTTAGGAACTGCTAATACCAACTGGCAGAAACATATTTACACAACAGCAGTAAGCAATGATAATTCTTTAAGTATTTCTGGAAGTACTGGAAACATCCCTTACCGTGTATCATTTGGATACACAGACACAGAAGGGGTATTAAAAACAGATGAATTCAAAAGAACTACAGCAAAGATATCTTTAAATCCTAAGTTTTTAAACGATGCTCTAAAAATAGATTTAAACGCAAATGGTTCTTATATTGAAAATAGATTTGCCAATAAAGACGCTATTGGAGCCGCTGTTGGATACGACCCAACACAATCAATATATGACGCAAATTCTAAATACGGAGGATACGCTACATGGCTTGATGCTGCAACAGGAAATAAATTCAACCTAGCTCCAACAAACCCTTTGGCTTTATTAAATTTAATAGACAACACCGCAGAAGTACGTCGTTTTATCGGAAATGTAAAAATAGACTACACACTTCCTTTTATAGAAGGACTAAACGTAGTTTTAAACGTAGGATTAGACGCAACAGACAGCAATGGAAGAACTAAAACAGATGCCTTAATTCCCCATGCAAGTGAAGAATTTAAAGGAAAACTCAATGCGTATTCAAACCGACTAGAAAATACTTTATTAGATTTTTACGCAAACTACACCAAAGAGATTAGCGATGATCAATCTTTTGGAATCATGGGAGGATATTCTTATCAAAAATTCGAGTTCAATGGAGACAACCAGGACTATGAGTATTTTAAAACCTCTGAAAACAACATTACTAAAAGTTTTGTAGACAAAAACAGAAATGTATTAATGTCTTATTTTGGACGTGCCAATTACAATTACAAAGACACCTATTTAGTAACAGCAACCATGCGTGCGGATGCTTCTTCTAAATTAAATCCAGACGATCGTTGGGGATATTTCCCTTCTATTGCCTTGGCTTGGAATGTTAGCAATGAAAATTTCTTACAAGAGTCAAAAATAATCAATAATTTAAAATTAAGGATTGGATACGGTGAAGTTGGAAATGTAAATGGATTAGGTGATTACCAATTCTTAACACGCTATATCGGAAGTTCAAACGGAGCTAATTACCAGTTCGGAAATAAATACTACCAAACATTCAGACCGTCACCTATTAACACCGAGCTTAAATGGGAAATTGGAAACACCTTGAATGCTGGTATTGATTACAGCTTATTTGACAACCGTGTTTCTGGATCATTTGATGCTTATATTAAAACCACCAAAGATTTGATTGCCTCAAGCACTATAGATCCTTTTACCAACTTCGGTAACAGAATAGATAAAAACATTGGAGACATGAAAAACAGTGGTGTTGAATTCAATATAAATGTAATTCCTGTAAGAACAGAAGACTTAACTTGGAATATCAATTACAACATTTCTTATAACAAAAACGAAGTAACTCGTATGCCAGATACGCAAAACGTAGGCGGTATATCAGGAGGGGTAAATAACACCATTCAACGTCACGAAGAAGGATACGCACCTTACACTTTTTATGTTTATGAACAAGTGTACGATGCCAACAACAAACCTATCGAAGGAGTTTATGTAGATCGCAATAAAGATGGTCAAATTAACGACGATGACCGCTACTACAGCGAAGACCCGTATGCAGACGTAATTATGGGACTCAATACTAGCGTTGATTACAAAGGGTGGGATTTAAATATTGCAACTCGCGCAAGCATTGGAAACTATGCTTATGATAATATTGCATCGTCTTTAACCTACGAAAACCGTGCTACAGAAAACAATATCTTAAGTAACTTAAGTAGTGATTATTTGAATACTGGTTTCTTAAAATTAACAGATACAAACTTGTTAAGCGATTATTATATCCAAGATGCATCTTTCTTTAAGATTGATAACATCACTGTAGGATATACTATTCCAAAAGATTTTATTAAAAACGTAGGATTCCGTTTTTATGCATCCGCTCAAAACATTTTAACCATTACTGATTACAAAGGATTCGATCCAGAAATTTCTGGCGGTATCGATAACAACTTCTATCCACGTCCACAAACGTATCTATTAGGAGTAAATATTGACTTTTAAAAAAAATAATCATGAAAAAATATATAAAAACAACAATACTAAGCATCCTTTGTTCTGTGGTCTTGTTCTCTTGCACCAAAGATTTAGACCAGACACCTATTGACCCAGATAGCTCCACAGAAGTAGATGTGTTCAAATCTAAAGTAGAAGCCAAAAGCGCTTTAGCTAAATTATATGCTTCTTTAGCATTAACAGGACAAAAAGGACCTGCAGGAGATCCAGATATTCAAGGAATTGACGAAGGATTTTCTCAATTCACCCGTATCTATTACAACCTACAGGAATTGACAACCGACCATGCAGTTGTAGGATGGGGAGATCCAGGATTGCCAGATTTACACGAAATGAACTGGACCTCTAGCAACAGCTTTGTAGAAGGTATGTACTACCGTCTAGCACAAGAAGTATCTTTTAGCAACTCTTTTATTGCGAATGCTCAAAAGTTAGCAGAAGACACAGACGTTCAGGTTTTTATAGCTGAAGCTCGTTTCTTAAGAGCATTTGCTTACTACAACCTAATGGACATGTTTGCAAACGTTCCACTCGTGACAAAAATTCAAACTGAATTACCTGAAGCAAGTGATCGAACAGAAATTTTTGTTTTTGTAGAAAGTGAATTAAAAGCTATTGAATCGTTATTAGCTTCCAGTAAATCTAATGAATATGGTCGTGTGGATGAAACTGCTGCACAAGCTTTATTGTCTAGATTGTATTTAAATGCGGAAATTTTTACAGGAACTGCTAAATATGACGAATGTATCACTTACTCAAATAAAGTAATCAATTCTGGCTATATGATTAACACCGTTGATGGAAACGGAAATGGATCTGCTTATGACGAATTATTCTTAGCCGACAACAATAGTAATGGTGCTCAAAACGAATTTATTTTTACGTTAAACTTTGACGGTATCGAATCTCAAACTTATGGTGGTTCTACGTTCTTAGTACACGCTGCTATCGGAGGAAACATGGATCCTACCAAATTTGGAGTAAATGGTGGATGGTTTGGTTTAAGAACTACCAAAGCATTGGTTTCTAAATTTGAATCTACGCAAACAAATACTGATGGTCATCCAATCGCTTGGGCAGATAGCAGAGCAATGTTTCATGTAGATGAACAAAACTACGAAATCACAACAATTGCAAACACTTTTGAAGATGGCTACGCAGTAACTAAATTTAAAAATGTTGATATCAATGGAAATCCAGGTCATGATACTAATAAAGACTTAGTAGATACCGACATCCCTGTAATTCGTGTTGCAGAAATTTACTTAAACTACGCAGAAGCTGTAGCTAGAGGTGGTGCAGGAGGTTCTGAAGCAGAAGCTGTAGGATTGATCAATCAATTAAGAGAAAGAGCTTTTGGGAATTCTAACGGAAATATTAACGCAGGAGAACTAACCTTAGCCTTCATCTTAGACGAACGCTCTAGAGAATTGTATTGGGAAGGTTTTAGAAGAACAGATTTAGTACGTTACGGTCAGTTTACTTCTGCCGATTACCTATGGCCATTTAAAGGAAATGCAATTAACGGAACTGCTGTAGAAAACTACAGAAATGTATTCCCTATTCCAGCAAATGTACTTTCAGTAAATCCAAACCTTAGTCAAAACACTGGTTACTAATCTTAAAAGAAAGCAACAATGAAAAATTTTATACATAAAACGTTGATCTTATTGGCGGTGACTCTCGTATTTGGAGCCTGTACAAAAGACGATAACTTTACGATCGCAGATCCTTCTGCAAAAATAGAGGTCATCGCTTCAAAAACAAGTATTGAACTGTCAAAAGATTTTATTGGACAGGATGCACTTACGATTTCATGGACAGAAGCTGACTATAACTTTGCTAGTGAAAATCCAACCTACGAAGTGTATTTTGCAATGAATGAAACAACACGTTTATTGACAACTACAACTGGTGAGTTTACCAAAACTTTTGAAGTTGAAGAATTTAACAAAGCATTACTAGCTGTAGGTTTCGAACCTAATACTGAAAGTGAATTGATTATTACTGTTGTCTCTAAAATTGGCGCCTTAAAAACGACTTCTAAAGGGATCTTAGTAAACGTAACTCCTTATGCTGATAAATTAGATCTATCAACAGCATGGGGAATTGTAGGTTCTGCTACTCCAAATAAATGGAACGGACCAGACGTTCCTTTCTATAAAACTTCTGAGGCTACTATATATGTTGCTTATGCAACATTAGCTACAGGTGAATTCAAAATCAGAAAAGACAATAATTGGCTTGTTGCCTATGGAGATGTAGACAATAACGGTGTGTTAGACCAAGAAGATGACAATAATATTTCTATTGAAGCTGGCACCTACAAAATAACGTTTAATTCAACAGAATTAACATATAAAATTGAAGAGTACACATGGGGAATTGTTGGCTCTGGTTATAATGATTGGGGTAATGCGGGTCCTGATGCCAAATTAATCTACGATAGCTCAACCGATACATGGAAAGCTTTAGTAACATTATTAGATGGAGAAATTAAATTCAGATTAAACAACAGTTGGTCTACAACAAATTACGGAGATCAAAAATCTGATTTAGATGGGGTTTTAGATCAAGAAACAGATAATAACATTATTTCTACTGCTGGCGTTTATCTTGTAACCGTTGATTTCAATTCTCTTGAATATAGCATTGAAGCTACAGATATCTGGGGAATCGTTGGTTCGGGCTACAATGACTGGGGTAATGATGGTCCTGACGCTAAGTTTAATATTGATTTTTCTAAAGGAGCTAACATCTGGTACATTAAAAACGTAACATTATTAGACGGAGAAATAAAATTTAGATTAAACGATAGCTGGGATACCACAAACTACGGTGACCAAAAATCTGATTTAGATGGAATTTTAGACCAAGAACAAGATAACAACATCGAGGTAACCGCAGGAAACTACGATATTATATTAGATTTTTCAGATACTGAAGCACCTACATATAAAATAACTAAATTATAATTTATACCAGATACATTTCCAAATGACGGTTTAGAAATGGAATTATTTTTTGTTCTAGCTAAGCGGAAAATCTAAGGATATCCTTAGCTATCGTTCTATTTTTTAACAACGATAGAGCATAAAACAAACTATTTATATCGGTCATTTTGAATTCTAATTAATATTAAAAACGCCTAAATCGACATCCATTGACGTTTTAGGCGTTTTCTTATTTCACACCATTACTAACACCCCCTAAAACATGAAAAAACGCTACACCTTACTTTCTTTACTTATTCCTTTTTTAGTTTTTTCTCAAGTCAGTACTATCCCTAGTACACCTACTTCCAACAATCAAATCACCATTACTTTTAACGCCACTGGAACTGGATTACAAGACTATTCTGGTGCCATTTACGCACACACAGGTCTTATCACATCAGAAAGCAATGGTACTTCGGACTGGAAAAACGTACTTACTGAATGGGATGAAAATATCAAAAAAAATAAACTTACAAAAACAGGAAACAACAGCTACACCTTAAGTATTAGCCCTTCTGTTTTTGAATACTACAACGTCCCCACAAGTACCATCATAAACAGCATTGCCATTTTATTTCGTACTGCCGATGGAAATACAAAAAGTGGTCCTGACCTATTCATCACTCTTTACAAAGAAGGTTTAAATGTTGTTTTTACACAGCCATCACCCAATAGTGTCTACGCTATAAATGATGTAGTAAGCATTAATGCGGAAGCATCCTCAACTTCAAATTTAGAATTATTTATAGATGGAAATTCGATTTCAACCATCACAAACAACACCCTTCTAAACACAACACATAGTTTTACAACTACAGGAAATCACAGTTTAAAAATTACAGCTACTACCAACGGTGAAACCAAGCAAGCAACTACAAGTATTTTTATAAAATCCCCCACTCAAAACCTACCAAAACCTACAGGAATAACTTACGGAACTACTATAAACTCAGACAATTCTGTATCATTCCTACTAAAAGCACCTGAGAAAGAAACTGTTTTTTTAATGGGCGACTTTAACAACTGGAAATTAAACAGTACGTATCAACTAACAAAAGATGGTGATGATTTTTGGATTACACTTCCTGATTTAGAACCGAACACAGAATACGCCTACCAATATTTAATTGATTACAGCATCAAAGTTTGCGACCCCTATTCTGAGAATATTTTAGACCCGTGGACAGATAAATATATCAAAAAAGGGAATTACCCAGACCTAAAAGAGTATCCTTTTAATTTAACAGAAGGATATGTGTCTACGTTTAAAATAAACGAAACACCTTACACCTGGGAAGTGGTTGATTTTACAAAACCCGCACAAGACAATTTAGTGATTTACGAATTACATATACGTGATTTTACCAAATCTGACTC
Organism: Flavobacteriaceae bacterium; assembly: GCA_965224465.1. Taxonomy (GTDB): domain Bacteria; phylum Bacteroidota; class Bacteroidia; order Flavobacteriales; family Flavobacteriaceae. Next base: position 1,611,671 of record OZ245049.1, read on the forward strand.
TTTTAAAGAAGCGATCACCAAACTTGATTATTTAGAAAACTTAGGTATTAATGCCATCGAATTAATGCCCATTAACCAATTTGAAGGAACTGACAGTTGGGGATACAACCCTGCCTTATACATGGCTTTGGACAAAGCCTACGGAACAAAAAACGATTTTAAAAAGTTTGTAGATGAATGTCACAGACGCAGTATTGCTGTATTAGTGGACGTTGTATTTAATCACTCTTTCAATCAATCACCTATGACACAGATGTACTGGGATGCTACAAATAACAAGCCAGCCGCAAACAACCCATGGTACCATGTAAATCATAATTTAGTAGACAATACAGCCGCGCATTGGGGATCGGATTTCAACCACGAATCCCCTTACACTACCGCCTTTTTTAAAGATGTTTTATCGTATTGGATGACAGAATACAAGGTAGACGGTTTCCGTTTTGACTTTACCAAAGGAATGTCTAATACTATTTATACTGGGAAAGACAACTGGGCTAATACTTACGACCAGTCACGAATTGATATTTTAAAAAACTATGCCGATTACGTATGGGCTCAAAATTCTGACAATAAAGCCTACGTGATTTTTGAACATTTAGCAGACAATTCTGAAGAAAAAGTATTGGCAAATCACGGAATTATGTTGTGGGCAAATATGAATCACACCTTTAATCAAAACACCAAAGGAGCCAATAGCAATACGGATATCTCATGGATCTCTTATAAAGAAAGAGGCTGGAACAATCCAAACGTAGTAGGTTATATGGAAAGTCATGATGAAGAACGTATCATGTACAACAATCTTCAATTTGGAAACAGTGTTGGAAATTACACTGTAAAAAACTTAAGCACTGCGCTCTCTCGTATGGAAACTGCTGGAGCTTTTCTTTTTGGAATTCCTGGCCCAAAAATGATATGGCAATTTGGTGAACTTGGCTATGATAAAAGTATTGATGAAAATGGACGCGTAGGACGCAAACCCATTTTATGGGAATATAAAAATGACAATGCACGAAAACAAGTGTATAATACTTGGGCTACGTTCATAAAATTCAAACAAACCATCCCTGCATTTTCCTCAACTAATTTTGATTTAAATGGTACAGGACTCACCAAAAGTATCCTTTTAAAACACACCGATGGCGATGTCCTAATTGTAGGTAATTTTGACCTTGTAGAAAAAAGTTTTAATGTTACTTTTTCACAAACAGGCACTTGGTATGAATATTTTACGGGAGCAGAAAAATCAATAAACACAAATACCGTACAAAATATCACTTTAAAACCAGGAGCATATAAATTGTACTCCACCGTAAAATTAAAAGATCCAAGAGGAGGAACTTCCAATGATGATAGTGATGGAGATGGCATTGCAGATACTTTAGACCAATGTCCTAACACCTACCCTGGTGCCACAGTAAGCGAACGAGGTTGTCCTATTTTTGACATGCCCGCAGACAATTTCACGGTCTTAGTTTTAGGAGAAACATGTCCTGATCAATCCAATGGAATCATCGCTATCAAAAGTGTCTTAAACTATGATTTCACAACCACTATAGACGGAACATTCTACAGTTTTACGAATAATTTAACAACAGACAACTTAGCACCTGGCACGTATGATTTCTGTTTAAACATCCAACAATATGGTTATGAGCAGTGCTTTGAGGTAATTGTCACTGCTGGAACTAACTTATTAGGAAAAGCGAGTACCTCTAAAAAAACGAGTACCACTACTATCAAATTAGAAAGTGGAACGGCTCCCTATTTTGTAAAGGTTAATGGAAGCGACCTTTTTGAAACCTATAAAACTACCTTTGACATCCCTGTAAAACACGGAGATATTATTAAAGTAACTAGCACAAAATTATGCGAAGGGACAATGACACAAAAGATCTCCATTTTCAACACACTTACTGCCTACCCAAATCCAACAGAAAACAGGATAGAAATAGCTGTTCCAGACACAGAAAGGACATCTCTATTAGTTGCCTTATACAACAGTCAAATGCAATTAATTTTTCAAAAACAACACGCGGTAAACCAACAGAAAATCACGATTGATTTAGCAGGCTTCCCTAGGGGATTGTATTTCGCCAAACTAAATATGGAGACCTCAGAAACTGTTAAAATATTAAAGAAATAAATCATGAAAAAACACATCATACTATCTATTTTAAGCATTGGATTCTTTATTTCATGTGGAGGATCCTCTGGAGAAACAGACATTCCTACCCCAGCCCCAGCCCCAAACACAAACCCTACAACTCCCCTTGCAATCTACCCTGCTAACAATGATTTATGTATAAACAACACGATCTCATTTAACTGGAAGGCTGTTACAGATCCAGAAAACGATGCTATAAAATACAGCATTCAAATAGCCACAGACAATGGTTTTGTTAACGTTCAACATCATTTTAAAAACATCACCCAAACTACAAAAACGGTGAGTTTAGAAAAAGGAAAAGCATATTACTGGCATGTAAAAGCAACGGATAGTAATAAGGGAGAAAGCACTTATTCTAACACGCATCAATTTTATACAGAAGGCGAAGCTGAGAGTAACAATGCGCCTTTTTCCCCTGTATTAATAGCTCCTGCTACAAATGCAATTATAACATCAAACAGTACAAATTTACAATGGTCTTGCTCCGACGTAGATACGGATACATTAACCTATACTATTTATTTTGGAAGCACAAATCCACCTGTAGCAATGGAACAGAATTACAGCACAAAATCTTATACAACTACACTAAACAGCAGTACTACCTATTTTTGGAAAATTGATGCAAAAGACAGTAAAGGCGCCATTACTAAGGGACATGTATGGACGTTTAAGACAGACTAATTCCAACCTAAGTTTGTAAAAACTTAAATTTAGAAAGTATTAAGGAAATAAAAGAGAACCAAGGTTGTTTTACGTTCTAGCCTTGTTAAAAAATAAAACAATAGCTATGGCTATCCATCCATTTTCCGCCTAGCTAGAACAAAAAACTCCATCAAATGATGGAGTTTCGTAATTCATAATTACATAGGTAAAAAGCAAGACCTCTTACAATTATTTTCAGATCTCTAGTCCCTCAAAACGCTTCTAGAAATTACAATTTTCTGAATTTCAGAAGTCCCTTCATATATCTGGGTGATTTTTGCATCACGCATATGTCTTTCTACATGGTATTCTTTTACAAAACCATTTCCACCGTGTATTTGTACAGCTTCAACGGTTACATTCATTGCCATATCAGCGGCATATAATTTTGCCATAGCCCCAGATAAATCATAGTTCTTATGTTGATCTTTATCCCAAGCTGCTTTCATACATAGATGACGAGCAGCTTCAATTTGAGTCGCCATATCAGCCAATTTAAAAGCAATGGCTTGATGCTCACAAATAGGTTTTCCAAATGATTTACGCTCTTTAGAATACTTCAATGCTATTTCATAAGCCCCAGAAGCGATTCCTAAAGCCTGTGCCGCAATTCCAATACGTCCACCGGCCAAGGTTTTCATGGCAAATTTAAAACCAAAACCATCTTCACCTATTCTATTTTCTTTAGGCACTTTTACATCTGTGAATAGTAAGGAATGAGTATCCGAACCACGTATTCCTAATTTATTTTCTTTAGGACCAACAACAAATCCTTCTGCACCTTTTTCAATAATCAATGCATTGATTCCTTTGTGTCCTTTATCTCTATCTGTTTGAGCAATTACGATATAAACACTCGCGGTTCCTCCATTGGTAATCCAATTTTTTGTACCATTCACCAAATAATGATCTCCCATATCAATGGCAGTTGTTTGTTGGGATGTAGCATCACTTCCTGCTTCTGGCTCACTCAAACAAAATGCTCCGAGGATTTCTCCTGTCACAAGTTTTGTCAAGTACTTTTGCTTTTGCTCTTCCGTACCATAGGCTTCCAATCCCCAACACACCAGTGAGTTGTTCACAGACATGACTACAGAGGCTGAGGCATCTACTTTAGAAATTTCTTCCATTGCCAATATATAAGAAACAGTATCCATTCCTCCACCTCCATATTTAGGAGACACCATCATCCCTAAAAAACCAAGAGCTCCCATTTTTTTAATTTGTTCTGTAGGAAACTGTTGATTTTCATCACGTTCAATTACGCCTTCAAGCAATTCGTTTTGTGCAAAGTCCCGAGCAGCATCTCTAATCATAATTTGCTCTTCTGTTAAGCTAAAGTCCATATAATAAGTATTTATTTGAGTGTGTTAAACATATCCAAATATAAAGCTTTTTTTCGCGATTATATTATTGAATTTCCAACAAAAATCACTTTCACTTACAAATTACGAAACAAAAACCAAAACGGTCAGGGTAAAAACACAAGGAATAGCATTATATACATGATAATTTCAACGACACACGCAACAACTAAAAAAGAAACTCATTAAATTCTAATGAAATTTATAAATACGACAATTAAACACCCATTTCTAAAAGTATACAACAACAAAAAGGCTCTAAAAGAAAAATAATCACACTTAACACCAACATATACAGCAACTTAATATTTACTAGTATAACTATTTTACAATATCCTCAAAAAATAGCGAGTTGTTTGTATATTTGATAACATTTTTAAGATACATTTTGATTAAAATTCACAAAATTATATCATGAAAGAATTATTAAAGAAATACGAAAACAAAAAACCTGAAATAATTTTTCACTGGAAAGACCCAGAAACAGAAGCTGAAGGTTGGACTGTAATAAATTCTTTACGAGGAGGAGCAGCTGGTGGAGGCACCAGAATGCGTAAAGGACTTGATATAAATGAAGTGTTATCACTTGCCAAAACAATGGAGGTTAAATTCACTGTATCAGGGCCAAATATAGGTGGTGCTAAATCTGGAATTAACTTTGACCCAAACGACCCAAGAAAAGGAGCCGTTTTAAAAAGATGGTACAAAGCAGTAGCCCCTTTATTAAAGCATTATTATGGAACAGGAGGTGATTTAAACGTAGATGAAATTCACGATGTAATACCATTGACAGAAGACTGTGGTGTTTGGCATCCTCAAGAAGGTGTCTTTAATGGTCATTATAAACCTACAGAAGCAGAAAAAATCAACCGAATTGGACAATTGCGCCATGGAGTTATAAAAGTCATAGAAGACACACAATTATCTCCTGACATTTCACGTAAATACACCGTTGCCGACATGTTAACTGGCTACGGAGTTGCAGAAGCAGTAAAACATTATTACACAATATACGGAGGCACCATCCAAGGAAAGAAGGCCATTATTCAAGGATTTGGAAATGTAGGATCTGCAGCTGCTTATTATTTAACTCAACTAGGAGCAAAAGTAGTAGGAATTATAGACAAAGACGGAGGGATTATCAACAAAAATGGATATAGCATCGCTGAAATTCGCACGCTATTTTTAACTAAAAACGGAAATAAATTAAAAGCGGACAATATGATTCCTTTTGATGAAATTAACAAAAAAATATGGAGCCTTCCTGCTGAAATATTTATCCCAGCAGCAGCGTCTCGATTGGTTACAAAAAACCAAGTACAACAAATGATAGACTCTGGACTGGAGGTTGTATCGCCAGGCGCCAATGTACCATTTGCAGATAAAGAAATATTTTTCGGACCTATTATGGAACATACGGACAATCAAGTAAGTCTTATTCCAGATTTTATTTCTAATTGCGGAATAGCACGTGTATTTGCTTATCTAATGGAATCTCGCATCCCACTTCCTATGAAAGATCAAGCCATTTTTGACGACACGTCAAACACTATCAAAAGAGCATTAACTAAAACATTTAATAAAAACTCAAGTAAAACTGAAATTTGCAAAACAGCATTTGAAATTGCATTAAACCAACTCGTATAAAAACAACCCATGGAATCATTAATTATTTTAATATTCGTACTCGGATATTTAGCCATTACCTTAGAACACAATTTAAAACTAGATAAATTAATCCCTGCCCTAGCCATGATGGCAGTAATTTGGGCATTAGTATCTCTTGGAATAGACGCATTCCCAAACTGGTTTGACTCTGGAGCACACAAATTAGTAGAAGGATTTTCTGAATTTACATCAGATGAAAAACACCATCTTTTAGAAGAAACCTTATTGCATCATTTAGGAAAAACTGCAGAAATATTATTTTTCTTATTAGGAGCAATGACCATTGTTGAAATGATTGACTATTTTGATGGTTTTGCAACTTTTAAAGGATACATAAAAACAAAAAGCAAGAAAAAATTATTATGGATTTTTGCTGTCTTAGCATTTATCCTATCCGCAATTATTGACAACTTAACAGCCACCATTGTATTAATCACCATATTACAAAAAATAATCAAAGACAAAAACACACGTTTGTATTTTGCTGGTTTAATTATTATTGCTGCCAATGCAGGTGGGGCTTGGTCTCCAATTGGAGATGTAACCACTACTATGTTGTGGATTGGAAAAAAAGTAACTACAGTAAAACTTATTGAGTACTTAATTATCCCATCTTTACTATGTATGGCAGTACCAACGTTTATAGCCTCCTATTTAAAACCATTTCAAGGAGATATTGAAGCAGAACTAACAGATGATGGATCAAAAAACATACACGGATCAACTATGTTATACTTAGGGTTAGGAGCTATTATGTTTGTCCCTATTTTCAAAACAGTAACGCATTTACCTCCTTATGTTGGAATGATGTTATCCTTATCTGTTGTAGGAATATTTGCAGAGATGTACAGCCGCTCTAAATTTAGCATATCAAAAGCCGTAGACTCTGAAGGTGATGATTCGCAAGGACATCACAGCCCAGTTCATGCCTCACTTTCAAAAATAGAAATGCCAAGTGTATTGTTCTTTTTTGGTATCTTAATGGCAGTAGCAGCATTAGAATCTTTAGGGATTTTATTTTTAGGAGCCGCATCATTACAAGAAATAATACCAAATACAGATATTGTCGTAATGCTATTAGGAGTAGGATCTGCAGTTGTAGATAACGTTCCTTTAGTCGCTGCAAGTTTAGGGATGTTCTCCGAAGGAATTGACGATCCTCTATGGCACTTTGTAGCATTTGCTGCTGGAACTGGAGGTTCTATGTTAATTATAGGATCTGCTGCTGGTGTAGTTGCCATGGGAATGGAAAAAATAGATTTTTTCTGGTACTTCAAAAAAATCGCATGGCTAGCTGCTATCGGATTTATAGTTGGATCACTTGCCTTTATGGGAATGAGAGCAATCCTATAACCAGCATCTAAAAAAATAAAAAAACCTGACTTGGAATAAATAGCTCTAAGTCAGGATTTTTTTATCAAAAATTAACTCTCTATACCAACTAAAATTCAAAATGACCGATATAAAAAGTTTATTTTACGTTCTAGCGTTGTTAAAAAAACAGAATGATAGCTAAGGCTATCCTTCAAATTTCCGCCTAACTAAAACAAAAAATAATTACATTTCTAAACCGTCACTTGGAAATTTAACCGGTATTACTTGCATGCATATCACAAATTAAATATTTTTGCTAAAAAAACGCTTGGAATATCTTTACAAAATTATTTTAAACAATTTTAGATTCCAAATTACGTTTTAAATTTAAGAATCATAAAAAAGTATCTATGTCATTAACAATTCAAGACATTCCCGAAGAAGTAATCTCGGAAGAAAAAACATTGTCTATCTATAATTTAATTATGGACGGAGGTCTAGGAGGTCAAATTATAATTGCCATTTTAGTACTCTTGTTAGCTGTAGCCTTATACATTTACTTTGAACGTTTTTTCGCAATCAAAGCAGCTTCAAAAACAGACAAGAATTTCATGAATCAAATTAAAGATCACATCACCGAAGGAAAAATTGATGCGGCCAAAAATTTGTGTGCTCAGGTAGATTCACCTGTGGCTAGATTGATAGAAAAAGGAATCACACGTATAGGAAAACCTTTAGAAGACATCAATAAAGCCATCGAAAATGCAGGCAGATTAGAAATTTACAAACTAGAAAAGAATGTTTCAGTACTAGCCACCATTGCAGGAGCTGCACCTATGTTAGGATTCTTAGGGACAGTAATTGGAATGATTGTTGCGATTCACGAAATCGCAAATGCGGGTGGTCAAATAGATATTAAATTGCTTTCTGATGGATTGTATACCGCAATGACCACCACAGTAGCAGGATTAATTGTAGGGATTATTGCTTATATCACATACAACCACCTAGTGGTAAGAACCAATAAAATGGTGTATGAAATGGAAGCCAAATCAGTGGAGTTTTTAGATTTATTAAACGAACCTATTTAAGATGGATATTAGAGGAAGAAATAAAATAGATCCAAGTTTTAACATGTCCTCTATGACGGACATTGTATTTTTATTGTTGATTTTCTTTATGATTACATCTACCTTGGTCACTACCAATGCATTGGATATTTTATTACCAAAAGCAAGTGGAAAAACAGAAAACAAGAAATCTGTAGCTGTTACTATTACAAAAAAACTGGTCTACTATATTGACCAGAAAAAAACATCAGAAAAAAACTTAGAAAAACAACTGTTAACAACATTGAGCACATACGACAATCCAACGATAATTTTACGTGCAGAAGAAGGAGTTCCCATAGAAAAAGCGGTTCGTATTATGGACATTGCTAACAGAAACAGGTATAAAGTAATTTTAGCCGTAAGACCAAAATAACTATGTCTATTATTGATACATCACATAAAAGAAAATCAGTCATACTCACCAGTATTATTATGAGCGTGTTGTTTGTTTGTATTTTCTTATTTGGATTGAAATACTTAGATCCACCTACTGAATATGGAATCGCCATAAATTTCGGAACATCCGATGTAGGCATGGGTACTATTCAACCTACAGAAGCCTTAAAAGCAAGCGTTCCCGAAACCACAGAAGCACAAGAAGAAACCATCCCACAAGAAGAAACAACTGTTGAAGAAACAGCAGCAGAGAAAGTAGAAAAAGCAGCAGAAAACACAGAAGATGTCGCTACTCAAAACCTCGAAGAGGCCATTGCTATTAAAAAACAGGAAGCTGCAAAAATAGCCCAACAAAAAGCCTTTGCAGAAAAACAACGCAAGGCAAAAGAAAAAGCTGATGCTCTCAAAAAAAAGCAGCAAGAAGAAGCTAAAAAACGAAAAGATTTAGATGCCTTAATGGGCGGGTTTAATAATGGATCTGGAAATGCTTCTGGCGGTGAAGGCGATGACAACAGCCCTGGAGATAAAGGAAAAATTACAGGAGATATCAACGCAGAAGGATACACTGGTAATGGAGGTGGAAATGGTACTGGAAATTACAATTTAGGAAACAGAAAACCATTAAACAGACCCAAACCACAGTATTTATGTGAAGAAGAAGGCTTAGTAATAGTCCGAATTGAAGTCAATAATACAGGAAAGGTAATTAGAGCTACCGCAGGAATTAAAGGCTCTACAAACACCGCTGACTGCCTTTTGTCTCAAGCAAAAAAAGCAGCACTTCAAACCAAATGGCAAGCTGATTCAAAGGCGCCTCAAAAACAAATAGGAACTATCAAATATAGATTTTCCCTATCCCAATAAAATGACATACACGCAAACCATACACTGGATGTTTGAACAGCTTCCCATGTACCAACGTCAAGGAAAAACTGCTTTTAAAAAAGATTTAACAAACATTCTTGCATTTTCTGATCATTTAAAAAAACCAGAAACTAAATTCAAAAGTATCCACGTAGCAGGCACCAATGGAAAAGGTTCTACGAGTCACATGATTGCCTCTATACTGCAAGAAGCAGGTTATAAAGTAGGACTCTACACCTCCCCTCATTTAAAAGATTTTAGAGAACGCATTAAAATTAACGGTCAAGAGATAACCGAAGATTATGTGGTCAAATTCATTTTAAAAAACAAATCGTTTTTAGAACAACAAAAACTATCATTTTTTGAAATGACTGTTGGTTTGGCTTTTGACTATTTCGCCAATAAACAGGTAGATTTTGCAATCATAGAAGTTGGATTAGGAGGGAGATTAGACTCCACGAATATCATTCAACCAGAAATGGCAATTATTACGAATATAGGTCTAGACCATACGCAGTTTTTAGGAACTACACTCCCCGAAATTGCTGCAGAAAAAGGAGGCATTATAAAATCCAATATCCCTACCATTATAGGTGAATTTCAAGAAGAAACCTTTTCTGTATTTGAACAACTCGCTTTTGACTTAGAAAGCCCCTTGTATTTAGCAGAAGTTTTAATAGAAGACAACTATGCGTGTGATTTAAAAGGAACCTATCAACAACACAACATAAAAACTGCCGTAGCTGCCATAAGCGTCTTGAACGACACCTTAAAAACCATTACAACAGCTCAGATTACAACAGGACTTCTAAACGTAGTTAAAAATACACAATTATTAGGGCGATGGCAAGAAGTACAAAGCAATCCTAAAGTTATTTGTGATACAGGACATAATAAGGAAGGGCTTCTTTATGTCTTAAAACAATTAGAAAACGAAACATACCAAACACTGCATTTTGTATTTGGCGTAGTAAACGATAAAGAATTAAATACCATTTTAGACCTATTTCCAGAAAATGCCACCTATTATTTTTGCAAACCAGCAATTCCTCGTGGACTAGATGCGGTTTCTTTACAAAAACAATGTAAGGAATATAATCTCGAAGGAAACACGTATAATTCAGTAAATGAAGCATATAAAACAGCCTTAAAATCTGCAAGCGACCAAGACTTGGTTTTTGTAGGAGGAAGTACCTTTGTAGTAGCAGAAATAATCTAAATTTTCTCTAAAAAATGGTTGTGTAATCTAAAAAACGTCTTATATTTGCAACCGCTTAGGGCAATTAGCTCAGTTGGTTCAGAGCACCTCGTTTACACCGAGGGGGTCAGGGGTTCGAATCCCTTATTGCCCACTAAGTTTCACCTTTTATTAGGTAGTGTAAAATTTGACATACGAATTTATAGTTTTACCGAAAACTTACATTCGGGCAATTAGCTCAGTTGGTTCAGAGCACCTCGTTTACACCGAGGGGGTCAGGGGTTCGAATCCCTTATTGCCCACAAAGAGACATCCGATAGTCTCTCTAAAAACAAATTCGGGCAATTAGCTCAGTTGGTTCAGAGCACCTCGTTTACACCGAGGGGGTCAGGGGTTCGAATCCCTTATTGCCCACAAAAATCCTATCATTTATGATGGGATTTTTTTTGTGCTTTCCTCAGAAAAAAATCAACATTACATTTTTTGATAAATAATTGTAAAACAAAAAAAGGCACTCCTCTTCTTTCAAATCCTTACAGCAAATGCATTTCTAAAGGATACCAATTACAATCCAAAATAACCGATATAAATAGTTTATTAACGCCCTAGCGTTGTTAAAAAACAGAACGATAGCTAATAGGGTATCCATCCATTTCTCGCCTAGCTGGCTAAAACAAAAATTAATTAGGGTTTGCTGATTTTCAACTAAACACAACTTACATATTTGATTATCAGAATATTAACTTGTATTTTGTGCTTTATTTTTTTTGATAAGTGCGTATGTTTTCGTATCTTTAGGTAATAAACTTGTGCACTTATGGTAAAATATACGCCTTCAAATCAGTTAACTTTATTAGGATTCTCTCATCCATTTGATCAGGAATTATCAAAAGAAAATCGTTGGGTAAAATTAGCTAAAGTGATCCCTTGGGATGCTTTAGCATCTGTATATTCAAAAGAGCTTAATTCTAGCTCTGGTAGAGAGAGTATAGATGTTCGTATGGTTATTGGTGCACTAATTGTAAAACATAAATTAAATTTAGATGACAGGGGAACTGTTGCTATGATTAGTGAAAACATCTATCTTCAATATTTTTGTGGTTTGAGAAATTTCCAAACAAAACCACCCTTCCATCCTACAGTTTTTGTTGATATTCGTAAGCGAATGGGTGCAAGTAATTTTGAAGCATGGAATGCACTTGTTATAGAAAGAGCAGATGAATTAAAACCTGATAAAAAGAAGAACATTAGTAAAAATAAGAATGATACTTCTCAAAACAAAGGCACACTAAAAATTGATGCCACCGTAGCGAATCAGAAAATAGCATTTCCTACTGATGCAGGATTGTTAAATGGAGCAAGAAAAGAGAGTGAGCGGATTATTGATTTATTATACAAAGAAGCTGGTTTGGATAAAAAGCCACGTGATTACCGTAGAATAGCTAGGACAGAATACTTAAACTTTTCAAAAAACAGAAGAAAGTCGCAAAAAGTAATTCGTAAATTTATTCGAAAACAGTTAGGTTATTTAAAACGTAATATCAGTTATATCGAATCACTTTTAGATCAGATCGAAGCTCAAAGAAAACAAAGACAATCAGTAGGAGTATTTCCCGATTTAAAAGATGCTTATCCATTTAGGTTTCCAATTTCTAAACGAGATCAGAAAATATACTGGGTTGTACAACTTCTTTATGAGCAACAGCAATTCATGTATGATCAAAAAGTACATAGCGTAAAAGACAGAGTTGTTAATATCTATCAGCCTTACGTACGTCCCATAGCAAGAGGAAAAGACAATGCAAGAACAGAGTTTGGCGCAAAAATAAGCGGAAGCGAAGTAGACGGAATGAGTCGTGTAGAACACATCAGTTGGGATAATTTTAATGAATCCATAGACTTAGAACTCCAGATAGAAACCTACAAAACTACCTTTGGTAATTATCCAGAATTGTTATTGGCAGATCGTATTTATCTGAATAGAAAGAACAGGAAGTGGCTTAAAGAAAGAGAGATTCGTATTGTAGGAAAACCTTTAGGGCGTCCACCAAAACAAGAGCTCAATGCGTATCAGAGACGAAAACTAAAGAAAGAGCGAAACCAAAGAAATCTAATCGAAGGAAAATTTGGGCAAGCTAAAAATGGATACGGACTAAGCAATATAAAAGCCAAAACAAACGACACCTCACAAAGCTGGATTGGTGCAATTTTCTTTGTAATGAATCTAGTAACTTTATTAAAAATAGCAGATCTATATGCTATTTTTTATGCCTTTTTTAAAAAAGGAATAAAAATAGTATTTGTTCAAAAAATGAATCAAATAAGTTCTTCTGTTTTTTTAATAGAAGTGGTTATTATCATGAAAATAGATATATATCTAATCTGAAGTTTAGTTAATCGCTTATAAAATCAGCAAGCCCTAATTACATTTCTAAAAACTGTCACTTGGAAATGTAGTTGATATCCCTCGCTTCTTTAATTTGTTTTTTCGACGTTTATAGAGGTGTACAGAGAAGTAATTGGAGTTTTACTGTAGAGTTTATCTATGGCAATCGTTGTATAAAACACAGGGTAGCTTCTCCCCTTTTGCGTTTGGTTTTTGTGAGGCTTGTTTATTTACTTAAAGCATGGAAGCATTTCTTTCTAGTATTTAAAGTTTTAGAAAACAGTACAAACTGATCCACACGAAAGCCTACGGATGCAAACATCCTAAAAGCAAGCAGTTATCTATTAAGGTCTTTATCGATGACCTCTTCATAAACTTCGCGCAATCCCCATAGCATCATCTTTTGAATCGATATCATCAACATGATGTTTATGCTGGGCGCTACGCACTGCACGAACACTTAGTTATTAGGTGTAGTTTATATTCCTGATATATCTATAACTTTTATTCCAAAACGTTGATAAGCTCTCATTTCTCTTACAGTTTGAACTAAAGAATACTTAGCAATATTTGAATTACTTAATTCAATTTTATCAATTGGTGTATTTCCTGCATATGAGTAATTATTATAAGCCATAACAAACTCAATTTTCAATTCATTACTTATTATTTTTTTTAGTAAATCTTTAGCATCAATATTTGCTTTATTAATTGAGTTGTATTTTTCAATAGTCTTTGTGAAGTAACTACTACCAGTATTATTAAATAAATCATTGTTCAATCTTTTTGCTGATAAGATTACTTAAATTCAACTAATAAACGCAACTTTTCGATTTGATTCTATGATGGTTATATTTTCAAAACAGAAAAGTAGGAAAACCTACCTTTCTTGTCTTGATGGCAGGGCAAACTCATACTATTTTTAAGTTAATTTCATTGAATTTAAGTTGCTTACCTCGTTAATTATCAGTATATTATGTTGATAATTAGATAGGTAACGATATGAATTCAGACAGTAAAATAATGAGTATTTTTGGCAATATAGAAGACCCTAGAAGCGATATAAACAAGTTACACAACTTGGTTGACATCCTCCTTATTGGGATAATTTCAGTCATTTGTGGAGCAGAAACATGGAAACAAATGGTTGAGTTTGCTTGTTCAAAAGAAGGTTTTTTAAGGAAATTTCTACAATTACCAAATGGAATACCATCAGAAGACACTATTAACAGGGTATTCTCGTCGATAGACAGTTCTCAGCTTGAAACATGTTTCATAGAATGGGTCAATTCTATTTCAACTATATCAAAAGGGCAGGTAATAGCTATTGATGGAAAAGCGCTTAGAGGAGCAAAATCAAATGGAAAAAAATCACCTGTACATATGGTGAGCGCATGGGCTGATCAAAACAATTTAGTTTTGGGTCAAATTAGAGTCAATGAAAAATCTAATGAGATAACTGCGATCCCGGAATTACTTGATACTTTGTGTATAGAAGGCAATATAATTACAATAGACGCAATGGGAACTCAAACTGATATTGCGGATAAGATTATAAAAAATGATGCCAATTACATACTTGCCGTAAAGGGAAATCAAAAACAACTACTAGAGGAAATAAAGGACGAATTCAAATTCTCAAAAAACATAGAAATAGATACAGACTTTGACCTTGGTCATGGAAGAATTGAAACTAGAAAATGTAGCGTAATTTCTGATTTTCAATTTATTAAGAACGCAGATAATAAATGGAATAAGTTGACTCAAGTTATAAAAATAGAAAGTATAAGGGAGTTCAAAAACAGTGATAAACAAACAGAAAAGGCAACTAGATATTACATTTCTAGCTTAAAAGATACCGCTGTAAATCATCAAAGTCATATTCGTTCTCATTGGGGTGTAGAGAATAAATTACATTGGACATTGGATGTTGCATTCTCAGAGGATGCCTCTAGAAAAAGAAATAAAAATGCAGCTCAAAACTATTCAATACTATTGAAAATTGCCCTGAATCTATTGAGAAACGAAAAAACGGAGAAACAAGGTATTGCTGGAAAAAGACTTAAAGCAGGCTGGAATCAAGCATATCTGTTAAAAGTATTAAGCATTAAAGTGTGAGTTTGCCCTGGTCTTGATGGATATGTATCTTACGGTCTCAAATCTCGAAAAAAGAAGTTGTATGAAACACATCACCCAAGCGCAAAGATACACAATTTGTTGCATGTTAAAACAAGGTTATAAACAGGTTGAGATAGCAGCTGCTATAGGAAAAGACAAGTCTGTTATTAGCAAAGAGATTAAGCGTAATTCAGACAAAAGAAATGGAGTTTACAAGCATGAATTAGCCCAAAAAAAGTATGCTAAACGTCATAAAGAAAAGCCTAAAAGAAAACGCTTTACAGAAGATATTCAACAAGCAATAGAGTTGTTATTGCGAGACGATTATAGTCCTGAGCAAGTAGTTGGTGTCCTAAAAAAACAAGGTAAAGAAACGGTGTCTATTGAGCGTATATATCAGCATATTAGGGAAGACAAGAGGAATGATGGTGATTTACATACACACCTTCGCAGACAGGGAAGGAGATATAGAAAACGTGGCTCATCAAAGGATTCTAGAGGGGTTATAAAGAATCGTATTAGTATAGAACAACGCCCTGAAGTTGTTGAACAAAGAAATCGATTTGGAGATTTAGAGGTCGATTTAATCATAGGTAAAAACCATAATCAAGCCATACTTACCGTAAATGATAGAGCTTCTGGAATGCTTAAAATGAAAAAAGTAAGCTCTAAAGAAGCAGTTGTTGTCACTAAAGCTATCAATGAAATATTAGAAGACTGGAAGCCTTATCTACATACTATAACAGCTGATAATGGAAAAGAATTTGCAGGCCATGAGCAGGTTGCAGAAAATTTATGTATTGATTACTTTTTTGCGCATCCATATCACTCTTGGGAAAGAGGATCTAACGAAAATTTAAATGGTTTGATTAGACAATATTTTGCCAAAGGAAGTGACTTTACAAACCTAACAGATCAAAGAATCAAAGAGGTAGAAACAAAATTAAATAACAGACCTAGGAAGAGACATAAATATCAAAACCCTATATTTGTAATGGAACAATTATTATTTAACTAAAAGTTGCGTTTGTGACTTGAATTCAGCTTACCTGAATATATAAATTTCTCATTTGAGTGGTAAATCCATTTTTCACGTGAACAAAGTATAATGTATTATTTTTATGAACTAGAATATCACACAATTCGATATTATCTTCTAAAATTTTATCCAAAACTAAATAATTGTTTTGGTCATGACTTTTGTTATAAGTGTCTTCATCCCAATCTTTTTCCCATTGATTTAACGATATTCCTGAGAGTTCGTTCTGTTTATAAGTGTTTATTGCATCTTTATTTACTCTTTCTAAGAATTTATTTTCTAAATAATACCATTTAGCATCAATCCTAAAATATTTTTTTGTCAGATAAGTTCTTTCACAGACTATATGAGAATAAAAATGACCAAAAGTCGAATCTTTTTCACTAATTACACCAATTATATCTAAATCAAAAAGTTTTGATTTTATTTCAGTTTTATCCGTTATGCTCTTAAGACTGTTATATATATGTTTCGTGCATTCAAAGTACAAATCCTCTTTATCTGTAACAATCCTGTCATTTTTACTCCTAGTCTTTTTAAATCTAACTTTAAATTTATCACACTCATAGAATTTCTCTAACTTTTTCGGATTAATGACCTCTATAATTCCTTGTTTAATTTTATATAATTCTTGAGGAGAATTATGTAATATTACATCAATTACTAATTCATCTTTAAGCCCATTATCTAACTCTGTTATTAAAGAACTATCGTCTATTTTTGAGAATAAAGTTAATTGAACATAATTTGACTTATCTGACCTAATTATTTGAATATCTTTAATTAATTCTTTAAGTTCTTCAAAATTTAATTTCTTTTTGAGAGCAAAGTATGAACCTATTTCCATTATTGATTTAACCTTGTCAAGGTCATATTTTTTGAAAATACCATTTTTTAGTTCTTCTCGAACTAATATCTTAAGTTTTTTCGGGATTTCAGAATATTCAAGAGATTCACTAATTCTTTGGTCATAGGTATAAGTATTATCCTTTTCCGAGATATTACTTGCAACACCTCTTGTTTGTACTTTAAGTAGTATATCTTCTTCAGGTTTTGCAAAATGCTGATAAAAATCAATACCAAAATTAGTATCAATAAATGCTTGAATAACATTAAAACCACTTCCTCCAACTGAGCAAAAAATATCGCCATTGTGTATCGAAAATAAAACAAAAGAGAATTCTACTATTTCAAAATTTTGATTTTCAATCAACTCATCAGGCAGAAATAATTCCCAGTAATCTTGTGTTTTAGGCTGATTGAAGCAATAAGTGTAAAATTCAAAATCTACTTCAGAAGAATGATTTAAGGATGGTTTGACAATATTAACATCTGTTTCTTCTGCGTATAAAGCCTTTTTATGATTGCCTCTTATATGCTCTATGATTTCTTTATTGGTTTTACCTTTGAAGAAAAATAAGCTTTTGTCAATGAGAAAAATTTTTAAATTGAATCTTGTTTTATTCATTGACGTGCTTTTTTTAATTACAGGTAACGTTTAGCTAAGCGCAGTACGGATTAGAAAGTACGGACTTTCAAGCTTGCACTTAGCCAAAGCTTTTTATTTTGTTTTATCTTTTTTATTGTAAAGCCAAATCAAAAGATTTGGCGGTCTTCGTTAAATGTACTGAACTTCGACATAAAAAACAAACCCGTATTGCGTTTAGGTACTGTTGTACAACGTATTACTCTATAGGTCATTTACTAACAACTTAAATTCCTCAATTTTATAAAGTCCAGACTGTATAATTCGTTTATCAAATCCCATTTTGCGCGTTTCGATTTTTCTCTTTTCATATTCAACTTTATCCATTCTTGGGTCAAATACAATTTCATCAATTAATTCACTTGGATTTATATATAATTTAAAAACGTTTCCATTAGCATTTGGGTCTTGATTTCCATTATACATAAGCCTTACTTCGTTTTCGTGTCTAAATGCCCATCTTTTAAAATAAAAAGTGGATGCTTGTCCCCAACCACTTTGGTCATAAATTTTTCCACTCATCTTTTCTCTATCTGAAAGCATTTCTATTAAGGTTTTTTTGCCTTTATATTTTACTTTTCCAATAAAGGACTTTAAGTTGTACTCGTTTCCGTTCATTTTGTTATGAACACCACCTAATTCAAATAATGGGTTGAACAATTTTCGTAATGTAGTTTTTACTTTTACGCCATTTTTTTCTGGCGAGTAAATTCTCCACATAGCATCACTTTCTTTTGTGAGTGACCAACATTGTCCATAGAAACTATCTCTATTTCCAATAGTGAATTCTCGTCCGTCAGGCAATGTTCCTGTTGAATTCAATATGAAATTTTCAAAAGGGTCTTCCCAAAGCCTCGGTTTAACTAAAGCTAGTTTCTTTTCTTGAAAAAGTTCTTGTAATCTCGAAAAGCTAAAAATTCGATAAACATTTTTATCAAGTTCTTCATCTGTCAGAAATATTAAATTGTCATTCATTGGTTTTTTTCAGGTATGTTGTACAACACCCCTACATCCACAATAACAAGCCAAAACTTGACGTTATTTCCGTAATAGCTACAATAGCGGTGTGCTTACTTTTATTTTTAAATCCGCTATATATGGAATACAGCGTTCTTCAAATATACAAAAGACATCCTTTCAGCACACTACCCTTTTAATAATTTTTTAGAAAAGTTTTCAAGCATTAACTTCTGTTTTTCAGAACCTCAACAAGAGTACTAGTTCTTAGCCTAAACGTGGTGTTTTAAGATTAGATAGCATCGTTATTTTCAGGGGGAACAATTAGGCGTATTTAGTAGTTCTCAAGCGTTTACACCAATTACTTTTCCATATTCAACGTTGCTTGTATTTATTTAAGGTCAAAAAAAAAGCCCTTGAACGTATTGTCCAAGGGCTTTTTTACAGTCAATAACCACGGGCAAGCCCACGAGGCATGAAAAAGAAAAAACCTTAATTATTTCGATGCAAGCATCGGGGAATTAAACCTACTGGTGGGATTAAAAATGAATTTATTTTTCTTCAAACGTATGCGTTGCATAGTCCAACCTCAAGGCAACGTACATTTCTATTAAAGACAGTAGACGTTCACTAAAATTGTTCCAATATTTCCCATTTCCAGGCGACCAAACAACTTCTGACAAGGCAGACATACGCGGTAAAATCATATATTCTACATCATCTGTAGTTGCCATATATTCAGCCCATACATTTGATTGAGCCCCTAAGATCTATTTTTGATCCGTTGGTATTACTACTTAGAATCAAAAGGATCAAGAAAAAATGTAAAAATGCATGTCTGATTTTACGAACTAAAAAAACCACCTATTTTCATAGGTGGATATTCACTTATTTTAAGACCAATTAAAATAATAAACGGACCAATTATTAATTAAAATATCCGTTTTTTGTTGATATCGTTGTCTCTAAGCTTACAAAATGTTCAAACACATTTACGAAACCTTAAAAACCATATACAGAACCTCAACTTTTTAAAAAAAACTAACGCTGTATCGTATACATAACTACTTAAACCCATATTTAGTATTTGTATGCTCTAAATGCAAAAAGACTAAAACCACTCACTCGATTCTAATTTCAGAAAAATAATTTAAACACATCTACAATACCTATTCTTGACACCTGCTTTTTTACAACATCATCTTTAAAACAAATACTATAGGGAAAGAAGAATTAAGGGAAAGGGATACCTATTAACAATAGTGTTTACATACACTTTGTTTGAAGAGAAAATTTAAAAAAAATGACCTGCAGGTCTGGAAAATCGGGAAAATTAATTTATATCTTTAGTTCTAATTATACAGATGAATCAGCTGCTATTACAACCTATTATTTTAAAATTTAATGTCAAATTAATATTTAATTTTGACACTGCAAAAATACAACGAAAAAACAAATAACACAAGTTAATTTCACCATTTAATTAAAAAAACAAGCCGTTTGTACAATAAAACAAGCACTCAAACGATTGAGTAAGGCTAAAAAAAAATGAGTTATAATTGAAATTCAAGCCCTCAATTCTTAATTATCTAAAAAAAGAAGTGAACCACAACAAGAAAAGCACTTTTTTAACAGGAATTCGAACACTTTCAAATTATCCCCTAGCAAACGAAACACACAAATAACAGGTCTTTTTAACGATACTTACTAATAAATTGTATTTTTGAATAAAAAAGACACTATGAAAAGTATACTTACAAGCCTCGCTATGTTCTTCTGTGCCTCCATTTCTTTTGCACAAAGCAATTCTGATTATCTAAAAATAATCATAGATGGAAAACCTGCATTTATGCATGTAACTACAGGAATGGTGACCTACAATTTAGAAACCCATCCTAAAGACAGTGCAATTCATCAAAAAAGCAGCAATCAAGATCCAAGATTAAATGCCGATAAATTTCACCGTGTTGAACCTGGAGACACCTATTATGGTATTTCAAAAAAACATGGTATTTCTTTAGATCAATTATTAGATTGGAATCAAACATCTTTAAACACCGTATTATCTGTAGGGAAAATATTAAAAACGTCTCCAACAGTACCCTTCTCATCTATTACAAATACATACAGTCCCAACAGCATCAAAGAAAAAACACATACTGTGTTAAAGGGCGAAACTTTATATAATATTTCAAAAAGATACGGATTAACCATTCAGCAGTTAAAGTCAAAAAACAATTTAAAAGAAACTTTAATTTCAATTGGTCAGACCTTATATATTGACTAATATTTAAAAACAAGTATCTCCCAAGAGCACTAAGTCTGCTTGGGAGATTTTTTTTGACACTGTTTTTAAGTGAATCTATCAGAATTGACCATTGCACCAATTACAATCCCAAATGACAGATATAAATAGTTTATTTTATGTTCTAGCGTTGTTGAAAAATAGAACGATAGCGAAGGCTATCCTTCCATTTTTCGCCTAGCTAGAATAAAAAATAATTCTAATTCTAAACCGTCACTTGAAAATGTAGTTGGTGCTGCACCATTACAATCCCAAATGACAGATATAAATAGTTTATTTTATGTTCTAGCGTTGTTGAAAAATAGAACGATAGCGAAGGCTATCCTTCCATTTTCCGCCTAGCTATAATAAAAAATAATTCTAATTCTAAACCGTCACTTGAAAATGTAGTTGGTGCTGCACCATTACAATCCCAAATGACAGATATAAATAGGTTATTTTATGTTCTAGCGTTGTTGAAAAATAGAACGATAGCGAAGGCTATCCTTCCATTTTCCGCCTAGCTATAATAAAAAATAATTCTAATTCTAAACCGTCACTTGAAAATGTAGTTGGTGCTGCACCATTACAATCCCAAATGACAGATATAAATAGTTTATTTTATGTTCTAGCGTTGTTGAAAAATAGAACGATAGCGAAGGCTATCCTTCCATTTCCCGCCTAGCTAGAATAAAAAATAATAGGGTTACCTATTTAAATCTCACTAATATTTTGTTTTTCTGAAAGGATTTTTTACTTTTAGAAAAAGAAAGCTATGAAAATATTAAAAGAATTATCTCGTAAAGAATTTCACACTAAGTTTGGAGAAGAGAGTTTATGTTTATCTTTTTTATCATCTGTAAAATGGGAAGAAGGTTTTTCCTGTTTTAAATGTAAAAACACAAAGTTTTTAAAAGGAAAAAGAGCGTATAATAGACGTTGTACAAAATGCGGATATGATGAGTCTCCAACTGCGAACACTCTATTTCATAAAGTTAAATTTGGTATTGTAGAAGCCTTTGAAATGACTTATGATATAGTTACCAGTAAGAAAGGAGCGAATAGTATTTGGTTAGCAGAAAGGCACGGTGTTAAACAGATGACAGCTTGGTTGTTTAGAAGAAAAGTACAAGAAGCAATGAAAAGTAGTGAGAAATATCCTTTAGAAAAAGAAGTTCATGTAGACGAGTTTGAAATAGGTACACCAAAAAAAGGAGAGCAAGGACGTAGTAAATCAGCTACTAAAATTAGAGTTGTAATTGCCATTGAAAATAGAAATGGTAAACCAGGCAGAGCATACGCAAAGGTGATAGAAGATTATAGTTGCAAATCATTAAAACCAATATTTGAGAAACATATAAAGTTTGATGCCAATATAGTTACAGATGGCTGGTCAGGATATAAACCTTTAAAAAAGAACTTCCCAAATTTAACACAAATATTATCTAATAATGGTGAGAATTTTAAGATGCTACATTTTCAGATAAGAAACTTTAAAAATTGGTTAAGAGGCGTTCATTCGTATTGTGAGAAAGAGTATATAAATCAATACATTCAAGAGTATTTCTATCGATTTAATCGACTCAATTTTAGAGAAAACATCTTAGAAAACCTACTAAAAAGAATGTGTAAAGAAAAACCAATAACCTATAAATCAATCAAATATATTGCGACTTAAGAGGGTAACCCTAAAAAATAATTCTAATTCTAAACCGTCACTTGAAAATTTAATTGGTAGAATAAAAAATAATTCCTTTTCTAAAACGTGACTTGGAAATGTAGTTGGTGTTACAATAAATCTCCACAAACTTTAACTTTCAATTTCAGAGCTCCAGGCAGGTACGCCAATGGGGAGGATTCTTTAATCAATACTTGAATACTCTCGGGCACCGCTCCTTGATCTATTAAGTACTGAGTAGTTTTTGCTTGTAAAGTATCCATTCCACTTTGTTCATTTTGAGAAGAAGTATGTATTACAATTTCTTCTGTACTACTAATTTGAGCAATACAAGCTCCAAAGGCATTTGCAACCTCCATATGTTCTAAAAACAATACTTCTGATGCTCCCAAAATATTCTTTGGCAAAAGAAAAGCTCCTCCTCCACAAGCGATTACAGGAATATCTACCGCTTCTGTTTTTAACTTATCAACTAATTTTTCTATCTCCGATTGGAGTATTAATTTTACATGTTGTAATGCATCAGCATAGGAAACAGGCGTTATTTGATCAATCTTTTCTTTTAAAGTTGTCTGATCTAGAGCATTCCCTATAACTAACTGACCTTCCGCAATAAAAAAATCAGAAAGCGTCAATGTATCACCTCCAAAAGCAAGTGCTTGTTTCTTAAGTCTATAACCAACCGAATCTGGTCCTAAAGTACAAACACCATTTACAAATCGGACAAAAGTACCACCACCTATACCTACGGAGACTACATCAGGCATTCTAAAATTGGTCAATACACCACCAATCTGAGATGGCTTGGTACTTTCCCTTGGAAAAAACTGAACCAACACACCCCCATCAGAAGTGGTTCCACCAACATCTATTACAATTCCATTTGCAACTTTAGACAAAGCTCCTGCACCACGTATGCTATTTGTGGGACCCGAAGAAATAGTAAGTACTGGAAAATCTTGAGCTTGTTTTAAAGACATTAACGTCCCATCATTCTGCCCTATAAATAATTGAGCATTCAAGCCTAAACACGCCACTGTTTCTTTAAACGCCTTTACCATTTTGGTTGCCACTCCTTGAAGTGATGCATTTAAAATGGTTGCATTTTCACGTTCTAACAATCCCAATCCCCCTATTTGATAAGAACAACTTATTTTTACTTGCTCTCCTAAAATTTCTTGTGCCCATGCTGCAACTTGTAGTTCTTGATCAGGGCAAATTTTAGAAAAAACCCCTGTGATCGCAAGGGAATCTATGTGTCCTTTCATTTTAAGTAAACAAGCCACGACTTCCTCTTTATCAAGAGTACTTATTGGATCCCCATCAAACTCATAGCCTCCATGTACCATATACAAACGACCTCCAAGTAATTGCTTCAAGTCCTCAGGGAAATCACACATCATTGAAACAGCGCTACTTGCTGGTAAACAAATTCGCAATGCACCAATAGCATTCAATTCTTTGCGTTCCACCAATGCGTTTGTACAATGGGTAGTCCCTAACATAATGTATTTTACACTTTCTTTAGGTATCTTTGTTTTTCTTAGAATATATTGAATCGCATTTTGAATACCAGTACTCACATCTAATGTAGTTTCTTTTTTAACTTTTGCAATAATCTTATTGTTTTGATTTACTAACACGGCATCTGTATTTGTTCCTCCTACATCGATTCCTATTTTATAATACATGGTGCGTTTTTTTATTTAACAATTCAATAGGTACATAATCTTCTTTATAGCCAAACTTCTGAGGACCTCCCAAGGCTATACCTTCTGGGGTTCTCCACTGTTGATCTGATTTCATTCCCAAAACAACAACTCGAGTTCCATAAGCAATGGTTTCGGCTGTAATAGGCAACCCGTTTTCAGCATCAATCAAAACAATTAAATCGGGAGTGATTGCTACAGGTATCCCATTTTTTTTCGCCATTAGAAACTCGTTTTGAAAATCCATAGTTAGTTGACTCCCATCATCCGTGCCCAATCCAGTAATTTCACAAGTCCCTTTATTCCAACGCCCATCAATTTTTATGGACACCTTACTTACTTTACCCGTAAATAATTCAATAGCGTCCGCCGCTTTTATAAGGGCTTCAACAGGATTCTCTCCTTTTGATTTTGCATTCAAAACAGCATTTCCTAAATTTTGAGCGAATGTCACGACTCCTTTTACCGCAGCTTTTTTTACTTCTTTTCCTGTCATCGGGTAACACCCCAAGGCACAACTACCACCCATTTTAATTGCCGTAGCCCCCACAAGAGTTTCTCCCCATACATTATCTATCGTATCATATATATTTTTATTCCCTTTTTCATCTGCTTGAGTAATGGGAGATGCGGAAATACCGTGCAAGGTAAATGTCACCATTTCTAACCTTGGAAACGCCCGTCCCATTCCGTCTGCGTCTAACAAAGGAATTCTTTTTTCTGCTGCAAGCCCAAAGGGTATCACTCCATTGATGCCTCCTGCTTCGATAGGTATCAATGCATCTATTTTTTTATTAAGGTACTTTTCCATCATCTCAAAAGCATTTAAAAATTCAATACCAGAAAAAAGTTTTTCTAGCAAAATCATTGGAGCACCAAAGGCAGCAATCGCAACAATTAAAGCATCATCATCCAACTCATCTGTTGTTATCAACCGAACATCTCCATACGTTTCAATCGCGTGTTTGGCTACTAATTTACCCACATAAGGATCGCCACCACCTCCAGTCCCCAATATTGTAGCTCCCAAAGAAATGGCATCTAAATCTTGTTTTTTAATTCGTCTCATCGCTCGTTTTTTTTAGTTGCTGAATTATTCCATATACTATTGCAGCTACTACAATCCCCAATACATATTTTATTTCTGAAGACATAAATAGCATTATTAAGACACCAATACCCCATGAAAAAATTCCTACCCAATTAAATTTCTCTGTATTTTCTTTAAATGTTTTTGAGATATAAAAATCAGAAATCATAACTCCTGCAATGGGTGTAATGGTAATTGTTAATATATTAATAAAGCTGGTAAAGCTCGATAACACGCCAATTGCAGCAATAATAACACCTACCAAACCAACAAGTAACGTAGTTTTGGAACGTGCATCATTTTTAAGACTAAAAAGATTTAGAAAGGCCAATCCTGAGGAATATATATTCATAACATTAGACGTCCAAGTAGCAAGAATAAGTATGGACATGGCTAAAAAAGGAAAGCCTAAGGAGGAAAATATTTCCACAATATCATAGGTAGATTGTGTAATTGCAAAAACAGCTCCAATTGCCAACAAACATAATGCGGAAGGTATCACCCCTATAATAGACCCTAAAACAGCATCCTTTTTTGTAGCGGCAAAACGGTTATAATCTGGAGAGATTACACCTCCCACCGATATAAAACCAATTGTAAATCCTATTGCTCTAAAAATAGACATGTTATTTTCTGGAACAAAATTTAAAATATCCTGAAAACTATGTGTTTGAAATGTGATTACCAAACCATAGGCAAGTAAAAGTATAATCCCAGGTACAGCAAGATAATTAAGCCATTTTAAATATTTAAAACCAAAAACAGAGGTAGTCACCATAATTACCCCCCAAAAAACAGAGGATATCCAAACGGGAATTTCTGTACCATTAATTTCAACTATTATTTTTGAGAACGATACTCCTGCTATATTAGTTTGAATCCCAAACCAGCCCAAGGTGGATAAGCCAATAACCAATCCTACAATAATTTTAGCGCCTAATTCTCCAAAACTGCTGGAGGCTAATGAGACTGTTGTCATTCTTTTTTCTACAGCAGCAATGCTCAATAAAGACATGAAAAACACCACAAAACAAAAGCCTATTAAGCCCACAAAAAGGGCCTTATAAAAAGTAAGCGAAGCAATTAATGTACTTCCTATCAATAAGGCAGGTATACTAACAATTCCCCCAAACCAAATACTAGCAAGACTATACCATTTGGTCGTATATTTTTCTGTTTCCATAATTTATTGTTTAATTAAGGTATACATAAGACGAGTATCTTCCAATACATTTCCAGCCTGCGCCTCCAATGCTTTTATATACACCACATCTCCTGCATGTAAATACCCTTTTACTGTTCCATCCTCAGAAAGCATTTCTATTTTCCCTTCCTGAATAACAGATATTTCATGACTTGGATTTTTAGTAAAACCTTGAGCAGGAATACGTGTTCCTTTTTTTAGAAATACCGTCCCGAATTGAAATTCTACCTGTTTGTTTGTGATGTGAAAAAGCAATTTATTATAATGCTCTTCAGGAGACGGATAGGTAATTTTCTTTTTGTTCATCCTCTTATCTATTTGTGTATTTATAATTTAAACAGCCCTCTCTTTCCGTTACTTAACAATGATTCTATTTCCGAAAACTTCTGCTTCAGAAAACAACGAAAATTGTTTCAACTCGACTTCCAAAGGACCTTTACAACTCCATTTACGGGAAGGCTTCCATCCATAATTATTTTTAAGCATTGCGGCTTGCTCCGCCTGTTTAAGCGCTGCTAATGAAGGATCTATTACAGGCACGTCTAGTGCTTCCTGTAATTTTCTGTAAAATCCAAACTCAAGTGTACAGCCCAAAATTATAGCTTCCGCACAATCATCTTGAATTGCTTTTTTTGCAGCTTCCATCAACTTTTGAGCGGTTACTTCATGGTCTTTTTGAAATTCCGTAACAGACATATCTACACTTCTAAACGATGCCAGTTGCGCTTCGTAGCCGTATTCTTTAATGGTCGTGTGCATTTCGTGTTCCCATTTCTTTTGCCCTATGATTACAGAAAATTTATTCGACAATTTTAAGGCGATTTCGATCGAGGATTGGCAAGGACCTAAAACCACCATCTCACCAGATATCTCACGTGCAGCCAACAATAAAGGATCGTAAAAACAACCAATAATCATCGCATCAAACCCTTCTTCAGCAGCACGCCTTGTCGCTTTAATTAGCGCTGAGGAAATCAATGCATTATAAGTTCTATACTCCAAATTATCCATCAATCCAACACTGGAAGGAAGGGAAGCTACATGCACTTCCGTTCCTTCCAATTTTTCTTTTCGAAACATCTCGGCAAAAAATGCATCATAGGTATTGAACCCAACGGGATTCAAATACAATATTTTCACAGTACCCATTATACATTTAAATTATAGAATTCTTTTGCCTCTTCCTTGCTGATATATCCGTTTTTAACATCCAACAGCACTTGCTCTTTATTCCTGTTTTTAGGCGCACCATATCCACCACCAGTTGCCGTAACACAACGTACAATATCTCCTTTTTCTAAATAAATATTAGTCCCCAAACAATGCCTTGTTTTAGTCCCATCCTTTTTTCTGATTTGAAAATAGTTATAAGAACCATCATGTCCTCCATTCATTCCCCATGTTTTGGTTTTCTCCCCTAAAAAAGCTGCTGTTAGGTAGGCGCCATCAGACATAATTTTATAATCTAAATACTGTCCACTCCCTCCTTGAAACTCACCATAACCACCCCCTTCATTATGAAAGGCATATTGTTCTACTTGAATTCCATACCGCATTTCTCTAATTTCGATCGGAATGTTGTAGGACTCTCCACTCCCACAGGATAGTTGCCCTCTGTTTCCGTCGTGGGTCGCAGCAGCACCCCAGCCACCAGCCAATGGTTCTGCCTGAATGTAAAATTGCCCTGTATCTGGATGGGTTCCAGAAATAAAAGTGGCGCAAACCGATCTCATGTGTCCCGCAGGTAATTTATCTGGAATTAATGGCGCCAATATCTTCCATATCAAATCGATGGAAGTAATCAGTACTTCATAGTAGACTGATACTGCCGAAGGTGCTTGTGCACTCACAATAGTTCCTGGATCACAAAGCACCTTCATCGGTCTAAAAGCCCCTCCATTTGCATCCATTTGTGGAGTGGTAATGGCTTTAAATAAACTCCTACAACCAGTCACCAATCCACTATAAGACAAATTTGTTGCTCCTTTAACTTGCGGGTGTGACCCATTAAAATCTGCAATAAACTCTGTATCCGTAACTGTAATTGTTGCTTTTATAGGAAAAGGTCCCTCTCCGAAACCATTATCCTCAATTATTGATTCTCCTTTATAAACACCATTTGGAATCTCTTTTAAAGCTTCAATACACATGCGTTCACCATACGCTAAAAAATCAAGTATCGCTTTTTTATAAATTGATAAACCATATTTATCAATAATAGATATCACCCGTTTTGCGCCCACTTCTGCGGCCGCAATCCCCGCATACAAATCACCTAATGTACTGTCTGGTAAACGTACATTCACTTTAATCAAATCTACAATAGCATCATTTATAACACCTTCTGACTTAATTTTGATAAAAGGAAAATGCAATCCTTCTTGGTAAATTTCTGTAGCAACGGTAGATACCGACCCAGGAAACGTCCCTCCAAGTTCTGTCCAGTGAGCTTTATTCACCGTAAAAGCCACCAATTCTTTTTTATAAAAAACAGGGTAGATAATAGAAACATCTGAAAGATGCGTACCACCACCAGCATAGGGCGTATTCGCAATTACAATATCGCCTTCTTTTAGAGCCCTATCGCCTGTAAATTTTTCTAATGTAGCAGTAACCACAGCGTCCAAAGCAGCTAAAAATGCAGTAACACCATTTCCTTGCGCCAATAACTCTCCGCGTATATTTGTGATTCCTACAGCATAATCCAAGGATTCATAAATAATAGGACTCATACTGGTACGCTCCATAGTCTTAAACATCTCATCTCCTGCTGCCACAAGGGCATCCTGAATTATTTCTAAGGTAAATTTTTCCATTATAAGCTGTCTTTAATTGTTAAAATTAGATTTCCATATACATCTATATGTACATCATGAACTGGAGAAACAACTGTTGTTGTCGCTTTTTCAGCAATAATCGCGGGGCCTTGAATGCGCATGTCTGTTTCTAATAAATGACGGTGATAAAAAGGAGTCTCCTGTTTTCCTAGGTCGTCAAAATCAACCTCTCTGACATCAAAAATAGCCGCTTCAACTTTCTTCCCACTAGGCTCTTGCTTTGGAAAATCTGGTTTGTCCACAAAAACTTCCGCTACTAAGTGAAAATTCACCAATTCTACAGCGGTCTCTAATTCAAAAGAAAATTGCTTTTTATGTTCCTTATGAAAATGTGTAATAATACTCTCCAATGATGTGTTTTCTGAAAAATATTCCAATACTACTTTCACATAATGTTCTTGCCCTGCATATCTTAAATCTACATAATAGCTAAATTTAATCTCCTCTTTTTTGTAATTATCCAACTGAAAATTACCGATGGCTTCCAATTCAATTTCCAAAAATACAGCTTGAATCACTTGTAATTTTTCTGGAATTAACGTGAGAACATTGGTGCGAATATAATCTCTCCTAATATCAGACATTAACATTCCAAAGGCAGAAAACACCCCTGCATTCAAAGGAACAATCAATTCTTTTACTTGTAACTCTCTTGCCAAATCAGCACCATGCATGGCTCCTCCTCCACCTATTACCATCAGCGTAAAATCTCTCGGATCATACCCTTTATTCACGGATATTAATTTTAAAGCGTTGATCATATTGGCATTGGCAACACGTATTATTCCTTTTGCAACATCCTCTTTACTTGCATTTAAACGGGAACAGATTTCTATAGATGCATGGTCTATACTTTCCATATCTGGAAGTAACTCACCTCCTAAAAAATAATCAGGATGCATTCTACCTGTAATAATATTAGCATCTGTAGTTGTTAACTGATTTCCCCCTTTCCCATAAGCAGCAGGACCAGGGACAGCACCAGAACTTTTAGGCCCCACATGCATTTTACCACCTGCATCAACCCAAGCAATACTTCCTCCTCCATTACCAATTTCTACAATATCAATTACTGGAGTCTGGATAGGATAGCCTGCCTGAGTCCGTGAATGCTCAATCTTATAATTGGTCGTTATTTTTACTTGTCCATCTTTTACCAATGCACATTTAGCTGTAGTTCCACCAATATCCAAGACCAACAAATCTGTTCTCCCTATCACTTTACCTAAAGCTATTGCACCAAAAACACCACTTGCAGGGCCCGATTCTACCATGGTAATCGGGTTCTTTTTTACATCATTCACAGAAGTAATCCCTCCATTTGACTGCATGATAAAAGGCGGGTTTTTGAGTCCATTTTCCTTAAGTTTCCGTTCTAAATCAATCAAATATCTCTTAGCAATCGGCAATACATAAGCAGACAATACGGTACTACTCGTACGCTCATACTCTCGCCATTCCCTAGTCACTTGATGAGAAGCAATCAATTCAACTTCTGGATACATTTCTTTCATTTTTTTAAACAACAATTGCTCATGTAACGGGTTTTTATACGCATGCAATAAACAGATTGCAATGGCTTCCACTCCTTCTTCCTTACACGTATTTATAATCTTACTTAATTGATCAAATTTTAAAGCAGATACTACTTCTCCTTTATAATTCATCCGTTCGGCGACTTCAAAACGTAAATATCTAGGCACAAAGGGAGCTTGTTTTATAAAATTGAAATTAAAAAGGTCAGGCCTATTACAGCGTGCAATTTCTAAAACATCTCTAAACCCCTTTGTAGTGATTAACGCCGTTTTAGCACCTTTACGCTCTGTCAATGCATTTATTACAACGGTAGTACCATGAGCAAAAAAATCTATGTTTTTAAGTTTTATAGCTCCTTTTTTGATTGTATTTAAAATTCCTTCTTCAAAATTTAAAGGAGTTGTGTCGGATTTTGCTACTTTTACACCAATAGGCTTGCCTGTTATTTTATCAAATTCTAGGCATACAAGGTCTGTAAAAGTCCCGCCTATATCTGTTGCGACTCTCATATTATAATTGTTTTATCTGTTGTTAAAAAAACCACTAAAAGTACAATCAGTGGCTTAAGATTCACTTAAACTATTAATGCATTACTAATAAATTAGAAAAACCATCTTTTAAAATTTGTACGATAGATCCACACCAAACATGGCGGGATTTCCTTTCCAAACTAAATCTGATCCTCCATTTGAAAATGGCTGTCCAAAATATTCTGTAATATATTGTTGATCTAAAATATTCTTCCCCCATACGGTGAAAGTAACAGCATTAAAGGTCAATCCCATCCGTGCATTTAACAGGTTGTATCCAGCAGAAGAAGCTGCATTATCCTCATGCCAATAAATTTGTCCCGTTCCTTTTAGATGGACACCTGCATTAAAAATAATTTTCTCCGTTATATTAAATTTAGACTCCAATCCCACAGAAAAACTACGCTGTGGTATTAGCGGAGTATTCATCCCTGAAACATCAAAGCTAGCATTCGGAGCAACACTATACGTAGAAGTGCCTTCAACAATCTTAGACTTACTCACCCCATAACTCGCAATAACATCAAGATATTTAGAAGGACGTAATTTTAAATCAACCTCAAAACCATAAGATTTACTTTTTTCAAAATTAAAATTCCCAATCAATATATTTCCGCCTCCATCAATAATTAAGGCATATTGTTGCTGATCGGTAAAATCAATATAATACATAGACATATTTAAAATAAGACGGTTATTCCAGTAGTTATTTTTAATACCAAACTCAAAATTATCTGTAATTTCTGCTCTAAAATCAGCATCAAAACGAATGGTTTTACCTTGGTTAAATCCACCATTTCTATAACCTCTTCCATAATTGGCATACATCATCATATTATCAGTTGCCTTTAATGCCAACGATAATTTAGGTTGCAATTGCGCATCTGTTTTAGAAAAATTTGTTTTTGAAGTTCTATTATCCTGCGTTATTTTATCCTGATCATATCGCAATCCAGCAGAAATAGTGAATTTATCCGACACCTTAAAATCAGCAAAACCAAAAACTGCCACCGTATTATACGTATTTGTAAAATCGGAAACCGCAAAATCAGATTGTGTTCCTGTAGGAGCATAAGGAGGGGCAAAAAAACCAAAATCAGCGGTTGCCTTTGTATAAAGTAATCTATCAGACACTTGATAAAAACCACCTAAATCCCAATTAAATTTTGAAGATCCTTGATTTATAGAACTCAATTTCAACTCTTGGTTAATGGTTTTTGTATTACTATCTTGAATTTGTCTTAAAATATCTGCAGGACCAAAATCTAAGTCTCCAACATGATTCCGATCACTCTTATTATAGGATGTAGAAGACACTAATTTTACCTTGTCAAATTTGAAATCTACTTTCAAATTCCCGTACACTCCCTTTAAGCTCGAAACTCCAAACTGATCTCCAACAACTTGTTGATTGTCAAAATCATCCGGATCATAAGTACTCCCATTCACCGCAGTTGCAGAATAAACAGCCCCTCCTTTAACATCATTAAATTGCCCCGTAATAGTAGCCGTAATGTTATCTGACAATTTGGATTTAATCTGTGCACGCATCGTCAAGTCTTCTATAAAATCAACAGGTTTATTCAGTGTTAAATTTTCAATAACCCCATCCCCTTTTTTATAAGAACCAGAAATCCTATAATACAATTTATCTTTCACCAAAGGTCCTGTAGATGAAAGTTGTGCTTTCATTTCATTACCACTAGCAACTCCTAATTTTAACTTATTTCTAAAACTATTTGTCGGTTGTTGTGTGGTGATATTAATTGCTCCAGCAATTGCATTTTTACCATACAAAGCACCTTGAGGACCTTTTACAATTTCGATCATTGCCAAATCAAATAATTCCTGATTAATCATATTCGCATCTGGCAGTGTAACACCATCTATTACAAAAGCAATGGGAGAATCTCCATTTCTAATATGTGAAATACCTCTTACTGTAATAAAATTATTCCCCACATTTTGAGACGTACTAAAATTAACATTAGGAATATAATCGGAAAATGTCGCCAAATTTGTAATCCCTTTATCTTCTATGTCCTCAGAAGTTAATGTGACCACAGACTCTGGAATCCCTTGTACAGACTCCGCTCTTCTTCTAGCTTGTCCTATTACACCCGCAAAACCTTGGACAATTACTTCTCTTAACTGAGCCGCATCTTCCTTAAGTAAAATAGAAAATGTGGATTTTGATGCTATGTTAATTTCTTTTGAATGATAGCCCACAAACGAAATAATTAAAACATTCCCTTGAGCAGGCGTTTTTATTACAAAATTCCCGTCAAAATCTGTGACAGCACCAATGGACGTACCTTTAATTTTAATGGTAGCACCCGGCAAAGGTCCCTCTGCCGACTTAACAATTCCTGAGATTGTCCTTTGTCCGAAACTAAGCAACGGAAGAAAAAACAATGCGAATAAAATTTTCTTAATCATTTTGATATATGTTAGTTATAGTTTCCGTAAAATTAGACACTTAGCTCTGTTTATTTTTTACTTCCAATTACTTTATCATATCTTTATATTTCCAATATTAAAATCAGGAAACAAATGGAAAATAAAAACAAACACGATTCTGAGCAATTGACACTTACTAAGTATTGTTTTCAAAAACTAATAGCAGCAATATTAAATACATTTAAACATAAGCATTCCATTACTACTATTAATGATTCTCAACTATTTGGCTTTGGAAATTACAATTTAGAATCCCCTAGCCTACAAAAAGATTTTCAACAATTAACAAAAGGGTATATTAACGGAAAATATTTATACAATAAAAACAGAGAACAGAAACAAGGAAAACCGATTATTAAAATAAGTAAAGAATATAAACATGTATTTTTTACTTATTTAAACTACACAGGAATTGAGGAATTCTTAGAATCCGAAATAACTGACCCCTTAGAACATGAACGCCAAAAGGCACTTATAACAACAAACTATTCTAACGAAGACTACCATTATTGCTGTTACTACTATGGTGAGGACAGGACAATGACAAAAGGAAAGCTTACCATTTTTAATAACTGGCATACCATAGAATTACAATTTGTATATTTTGATGATAAAAGCCATAAATACGAATACACATTTTATGGAAGCATTAAAATAAGTGAAGATTTCATACATATAACCACTAAATTTATTGTAAACAACAGTAAAAAAGAAGGCGCAAATTTTATATTTTTTGTAGGGAAATCGAATCCAAAAGAACGCCCCTATTTAATTGGCACCTATTCAGGATTTGACAAGTACAATAGAGCCATTGCAGGTAAAATAATTTTAAAGAAATTTGAAGGAAAAAAAGAAATGGAAGCTGAGTACGCAACAAAACTAGTAGATCCATTAATCACACAAGAACTACGAAGAGAACGCATTATTGTAGAAAGTCAAGTACCAACAAGAGCCGCAAAAATATCAGAAAAAAGTCCCTATGCCTCCTTGTTTTCAAAATTATCTGGAAACTATACGTTTATATTCTACAATTCACAACAAGAAAAAATAGAAACCCTAGCCCTATTAATAGATGCTCGCAGCTATAATATAATGAGTGCTAATAACGACTTAATAATTGAGAATGATCACGTAAAACTAATGTACAAAGGACAAAGTATCCATCTAGATTTTGAAATATTAGGGATTTCCTTTTTACAAAAAGTAAGCATGTATATCAAATCCTATGATTTATTTCACCCCGATAACGAAATAACAGGTCTTTATAGTGGTTTGGATAACAATAACAATCCCGTTTGTGGTGTTGTAAAAATAGCCTTTGTAAAACAAAAATAGATGATGGCATCTGAGGCACACTTGCAATCCCCTACCTTATAACTAAGAAAATTCAACAATAGCAAATCGCAATTACAAGGAAAGCAACAATACACTAAGCTGTGACACCAATTAAAACCCAAAATAACCGATATAAATAATTCCATTTCTAAACCCTCAATTGGAAATGCAGTTGGTATTACAGGTATAATTAGACTATTTACGCAAACGTATTCTCAGCCCCAGAAAGCATGACTGATTCCATAGTATCAATACTTATAAAACAACTATTTTGGGCGTTCCCCAAGGGTCGGGCTATACGCTCATACGCTTCGGTATTTTCAGTTTGGAGTACTACTCCTCCAAACTGAAAATACCTGCAGGGTAACCGCTCCTATCCCTAACGCAAATGAGTATTGAGATATTAGAATGGAGAAATAATATAACATACATGAATCTTCCTAATGTAAATAACCAACAAATATTTAGGAAACGCATGCCAAAACGCTCCTAACAAACAGCAATCAATACCACAAACCGATGCATACGAAAGAACGTAAAAGTATATGACCTAAAAAAGAGGCATCTATCAAGGTTCGTTCTCGACAGCCTCTTTATTATTATTAAATGCACTCACTATTTTTATAGATTTTAAAGATAACAAAACTCTCACAGCTGTGAGAAAACTCACTCTTTCCATTATAATTGTTCCGTCTTAGGCAACTATTTAGATGAACTTGATCTTTTAAAACAGCACAAGTTCAACGGATTTAGTTTTTTATCTATTAACTAAGTGGCACTGTTTGACCATAATTGGTGGCATAAATAGAACTGTGGTAGTCAATTCTTCAGAAATATTAATATGAGTTGGATCTTTTACTAATTCCTTTGCATCTTTCACTTTCAATAATTCTATTGGGTCTTTTAATAATACAACATCAATAGTGGTTTTAAAAATATAATAGCAATCTTCTAATACTGCTTTATACTCATTGTCCTCGTGTTCTAAATCTCTTCTTATTTCGTAACATCTATGAATACGTCTCCATTCAGATCGACTTAAGATTCCTATTCTGTAAGCTAAATCAATGGATTTAGAAACATTATATTCTAAAATATCTTCTTCTCTATTTATTGATGGAAGTTTATAGTTTTGAGCAACTTCTTTCGCTAAATCGATTCCGACAACAATTACTCACTCTTTTAAGTCATGAACAGCAGCATTAAAGAGTCTTTGACAAGCACTACTCGCATCAATACGTAGTAATCTTTCAAGTCTTTGAATAAGATTTCTACCTTACCAGACAGGTCTGATATTATCCAGCACAGCCTGAATTCCACTTTTGCTAATTGGGGAGTCATTTACAGGAATTATTTTGAACCATATTATAAGTTTTGTGTTATCGTTTTTTGTATAAGGCATAACGATTGAAATATATGTAGTGCGGGGTTTATAGTACTACTTTTTATCTCAATCATAATGTTTGTTTATGGTTAAATTTTTTCTTTGTACTCAATTGCTTGCATTACTTATATTTTCCTGTTGTGTGCAGGTTTTCTTATTGTAAATCTCCCTCCTTTTTCAGACTTCTCTCCTTTAAAACAAGTTACAAAAGCATAAACATAACCCTTACCATAATACCCTATAGGTCTAGGAGTCACAAAAAAATCTCTTAACTCTTCTGTATGCCATGTTCCCCCTTTGTCTTCACTCCAAACATAATTATAGTATATTCCGTCTTTAACCATAGTATGTAGATAGCTTCCATAAGCTACTATATAGGTCATTCCTTTTGGTAATTGAATTATTTCTTGCGTATTGAGGTATTTTATAGATCTGTCGGTTTTATCATTTAGATTTTCAATAGATGTATAAAACCCCTTAGTCTTTAGGTCTTCGTAATATCCTATACACTTGTACCCTTTAGGAGCTATTTTTTCTATTATAACCTCCTTTTCTCCTGTGATAAAATTCAGCTTGACAAGCTTATTGTTTTCTATACTTTCAATTTCTTCGGATGATATAAATCGAGAATTTGTAAAGCCATTTGAGTTATCATTATTTATTTTAACCCAATTCTGTCCTCCGTCAAGTGTATATTTATCTTCTTCTATATATTCTTGAGTGATAGGGTTTTCGTGACTAAAACTTGCAACTCCAATATTTGCAGACTTAAATTCAACTAATAAACGCAACTTTTCGATTTGATTCTATGATGGTTATATTTTCAAAACAGAAAAGTAGGAAAACCTACCTTTCTTGTCTTGATGGATATGTATCTTACGGTCTCAAATCTCGAAAAAAGAAGTTGTATGAAACACATCACCCAAGCGCAAAGATACACAATTTGTTGCATGTTAAAACAAGGTTATAAACAGGTTGAGATAGCAGCTGCTATAGGAAAAGACAAGTCTGTTATTAGCAAAGAGATTAAGCGTAATTCAGACAAAAGAAATGGAGTTTACAAGCATGAATTAGCCCAAAAAAAGTATGCTAAACGTCATAAAGAAAAGCCTAAAAGAAAACGCTTTACAGAAGATATTCAACAAGCAATAGAGTTGTTATTGCGAGACGATTATAGTCCTGAGCAAGTAGTTGGTGTCCTAAAAAAACAAGGTAAAGAAACGGTGTCTATTGAGCGTATATATCAGCATATTAGGGAAGACAAGAGGAATGATGGTGATTTACATACACACCTTCGCAGACAGGGAAGGAGATATAGAAAACGTGGCTCATCAAAGGATTCTAGAGGGGTTATAAAGAATCGTATTAGTATAGAACAACGCCCTGAAGTTGTTGAACAAAGAAATCGATTTGGAGATTTAGAGGTCGATTTAATCATAGGTAAAAACCATAATCAAGCCATACTTACCGTAAATGATAGAGCTTCTGGAATGCTTAAAATGAAAAAAGTAAGCTCTAAAGAAGCAGTTGTTGTCACTAAAGCTATCAATGAAATATTAGAAGACTGGAAGCCTTATCTACATACTATAACAGCTGATAATGGAAAAGAATTTGCAGGCCATGAGCAGGTTGCAGAAAATTTATGTATTGATTACTTTTTTGCGCATCCATATCACTCTTGGGAAAGAGGATCTAACGAAAATTTAAATGGTTTGATTAGACAATATTTTGCCAAAGGAAGTGACTTTACAAACCTAACAGATCAAAGAATCAAAGAGGTAGAAACAAAATTAAATAACAGACCTAGGAAGAGACATAAATATCAAAACCCTATATTTGTAATGGAACAATTATTATTTAACTCAAGTTTCGCACTTAGATAGATTTACGCAACCTCTTGATAGTTAAGCTTGTGGATATTCACTAGGAATCCAAAATCTTCAATATTCGCTATTATTTTACGTGTAACCATTTCAACATCAATAGATTCAATCATCTTTTCCAAAATGTCAATCACCAAGCTGATAACTGCTAATATCCTGATGTTTAGCTTATTCTCTATATAATCTTGTTTTAAATCTTTAAACAAGCCTCCTATAGTTTCGTAGGCTTCCATTCTATATCGAATACTGGTGAGTAAATATTGAACCATTATAATGCTTATTTGTGCGATTTGAATATCGAAATTAGTAGACTGACATTTTCCAAGACCAAACAACTGCTTAGCTTCTTTAAAAAACACTTCTATGGACCATCTGATACTGTATATTTCAATAGCCTTTACAAATTTCAGTGTTGTATCCGTTGATATTAACGTGTGCCATTTGCCATTCTTTCCACGTTTTGAAATAAATACAGCAACCTTAAGACCATCAATTTCAGTTATGTAATGATGGTAGTAATAATTGAATTTACGGCATCGTTTTGGTTTTATTTTCTGTTTTTTGAGTTGTGACAACGTTTTTATCTTTGATCGAACTTCAATCTTACTGTTGTATTTATACATCCCAATAATATGAGTTGAACTACTAATGTTCCGTAGCTTTCTAAGTAATTTAACACTTGTAAACCAGGTGTCTATTAAGATGTAATCTATGGGGATTTTACGTTTTACAAGCCTTGAGAACATTTGAACTAGCAGGTCTGTTTTCTTTTTATTGAGTTCCTGATACCTCTTTGCTGCAATTGTTTTACTACATCTTGGAGTTTTCTTTTGAAGCCTACGTTGCTTCGCCGTTAGACCGTATTTTAATTTTGATGTTTTACTTTCACGATGCAAACTAAAGTCAACAGGGATAAATACACTTCCATTCCAATAACCAGCTACAAGTAGCTTAAAGCCTAGGTAATACGTTTTTGACACATGGTTGTATATTTTTGAAACACCTTCAATTGTCTTTCCTGTTTTAGAAAGATCAGTATCGTCAAAGATCAAGCACTTTGTAGCGTCTTGAGATGGAGTAAAGAACTCTTCTTTTAATAGATATTGCTTCACAAACTGAGCTAGAAAAACCCTCCAATTTATCTTTTGATTTGCTAGGATTCGATAGTATGAATCTTTACCCGACTGACCTAATCCCTTGTCTTTACTACTTGTAAGTCCATGAATAGAATCAAATCCGATAATAGGTAAAATTAAAAGTGTAGAGATTAAATTACCGAATGAAATCCCCGATTTCTTACACCAACTAAACTTGTTTTTAATTTTATTGAATCCTAAAATATTTAGATGTGCTTGTAGGTATTCTGAACTAAGCCAAATCTTATTAAATTTTCCTTTTATCTCCTGTGTTTTTGTGATATCTTCGTGTTCTAGCATGTTTTGTACTTTCTTGTTCGTACTTAAAAGTACAATAAAACCAGGGGATTACCTTGGTTTTCATGCTATTTATTTTTACTTAAACACCTGTAAATGATGGGTGCGAAACTTGAGTTATTTAACTAAAAGTTGCGTTTGTGACTTGAATTCAGCATATCGCCTAACTCATCAATATCTTCTCCTTTACCCGCTTTGATATTCAAATTCAAAGAAGCAATGAATTGTTGTTCTACATAGGTAAATATAGATAATAAATCTCCAGTATCTGCTTTTTGTAAAACAGTTAAATAATTTTCCTTATCCTCTGATTTTATAATAACCATTGGGAAATTATTCTTTAACAAGATATAATTCATTAACAATCTTGAAACTCTACCATTTCCATCATCAAAAGGATGTATACAAACGAATTTGTAATGTAATTCTGCAGCCAAATAAACAGGGTGTAATTCCTTACTTTTCTCTTTGTACCAATTTAATAAATCATTAATTAATGCAGGAGTTTCTTCAGGAGATGCATATTCATATATTTTTCCATTTTTTAATTGGTAAGCGTACGGAGAACTACATCTTGTAAGAAGTTAAAAATAATCTAATTTTTGCATCTAAACAAAAACGAAAATATAAATGTTAGGATTAGGTACAGAACACACGTATTATTATCACTTATCTGCAGTTGATATGCGAAAAGGATTTAATGGATTAAGTGGATTAGTTAGTGAGCACATGGAACAAGAGCGAGATAGAAATAGTGTTTATGCATTTATCAATAAGCAAAAAAATAAACTAAAACTTCTTCATTGGCGACCTGGAGGATTTGTACTGTATTATAAACGATTGGAACGAGGTATTTTTGAGCTTCCAAAATACGACATTGAAGATGGATTAGTAGTTTTGAGTTATACCCAAATGGTTATGGTTTTAGACGGAATTAGTATTATAAATACTCAGAAAAACGAACGTTATTTAGAGGCTAAATAATTCAATAAAACTGTAGGTTTTACCTGCTATTTAGTCTTGTTTTTTGTATATTTATAGTGTGGAAAACAATACAATAGACATACAAAAAGAGCTGGTAATTTTAAAGATTGAACTTGAAAAAACAGCTCAAGAACTAGCTGAAATTAAGCAGCAATACGAGCAGCTTAAAAGAATGGTTTTCGGGTCTAAAAGCGAACGTTTTATCCCTGTTGACACAAATCAATTGTCGCTTTTCGGAAAAATAATAGCTGAGAAAGAAGAGGCATACAAAAAACATATTGTAATCTACGAAAGAAAACAAAAGAAGAAAGGAAAGAAAAAACCTGTTCGCTCTTCTATACCTGCGCATTTTCCGCGAGTAGAAGAGATTATAGAGCCTAAGCACATAGAAGAAGGAGCTGTAAAAATAGGAGAAGAAGTTACAGAACTTTTAGAAATAACGCCTCTTTCCGTTTTTGTAAGACGAATTGTAAGACCTAAATATGCACTTCCGGAAGAAAAAGGCGTTGTTATAGCAGAATTACCAAGCTTACCGATACCTAAAGGAAATGCATCAGCAAGTTTATTGGCCTTTATACTTATTTCAAAATTTGTAGACCATTTACCACTTTACAGATTAATTCAAATTTTTAAACGACAAGATTTAAAAGTAAGTAAATCAACAATTGGAGGATGGGTATCTAAAAGTTCGGAGCTTATCGCTCCTTTATACGATACATTTAAGGCTCAGTTTTTAGAAAATGCCAATTATATTCAAGCAGACGAATCTCCTATAAAGGTTTTAGATAAAGACAAGAAAAAATCAACACACAGAGGGTATATGTGGGTGTATCGAAATCCTGTTAAAAATTTAGTTCTTTTTGAATACAATAAAGGGAGAGGAAAAGTTGTTCCAGAAGAGTTTTTTAAAGATTTCAATGGGACACTACAGTCCGATGGGTATGCTGCATACCAAAACTTAACAACAAAAGGAGAAATTACTCTTTTAGGTTGCATGGCTCATGCTAGGCGGTATTTTGAGAAGGCGCTGGATAATGATCCTAAAAGAGCGGATGTTGTTTTGTTGGAAATTCAAAAGCTATACAAGATAGAACGTAAAATAAAAGAACAAGAATTAACTATTGAGCAAACTAAAGCATATAGAGAAAAACATGCATCACCTGTTTTAGACGGAATAGAAATTTATCTTACAAAAGAGCGAAAAAACGTACTGCCTAAAAGTGCCATAGGAAAAGCAATTGCTTATACTCTTAAAATATGGCAAAACCTAAAACTATACATCGATGATGGCAGGTTTGAAATAGACAACAATAATATAGAAAATGCCATAAGACCTTTAGCTATTGGCAGAAAAAATTATCTCTTTGCTGGCAGTCATGAGTCCGCACAAAACATAGCTCTATTTTATAGCTTTTTTGCTACTTGCAAAAAGAATAACGTAAACCCACATACGTGGCTATGTGATGTCCTTAATAGATTACCAGAACATAAGGCTAATAAACTTTCGGAGTTACTGCCTCAAAATTGGAAGCCTGTTGATAAATAATCAAGGGTGTACTTTACCGTACGCTTACTTTAATTGTACACTATTTGGTGAAGTCTTGTATTGACCAATCTTCTTTCTTGTAGGAGTTCCGTTTGGAGAGATCGCGTTTTCCCAAAATGGATTTACAAGAATTGTTTTGTTTAGTTCTTTTATAAATAATTCCGATAGTGGACGCTCATCATCTTTTGCAATTTCTGTGATTTGAGAAAAAGCGACATCATGTGCTTTCATTTCTTGAATATCACTGATTAAAACGTCTCCAGAGCTTTTGTTAAAAAAAAGTAAAAGTTGAGACTGTCCGTAAGTTAATCTGTTTCCTTCGAGATGATTCGAATTATAATTAAATTCAAGTCTAGTTTTATTTTGAAGCTTTTTTTTGTTTTCTTGAGAGAAGGGAGTAAGTTGATCCAATTCAGATTTCAACTTAGTAATAATTTCAATGTTCTTTGTTTTATAATTCATCCTTATTTTGTTTTTTATTCGAAATAAGTAAGCTTAAATTCAAGTAGTAAATGAACTTCTTAGATTTGAGAGTTTCTAAG
Source organism: Flavobacteriaceae bacterium (assembly GCA_965224465.1). Classification (GTDB taxonomy): domain Bacteria; phylum Bacteroidota; class Bacteroidia; order Flavobacteriales; family Flavobacteriaceae. Next base: position 1,654,886 of record OZ245049.1, read on the forward strand.
GTTTATTTTTCAAATGAGACACAACGCCTCTATACCCACAATAACAAGCTAAAACTGGACGTTATTTTCGTAATAGCTACAATAGCGGTGTAATTATATTTATTTTCATATACGGTATAAAGTGTCCTTCAAATACACAAGAGACATCCTTTTATGTTTGGTGTTGTGGGGCTTGTTTATTTACTCAAAGGATGAGAGCGTTTACAATCTATCTATTTAACGGGAAAATCCCTCCTGCCCATTGGTTACAACGTATAAAAGAATGTACTAACAATCGAACACATAAAAAAAGTAGCCAAGTAAAGGAAAACGCATGCCAAAATGCTGCTGACCAACAATAATGCATACTTTTTCCATTTATTTTTTTTGATATTTAAATTTGATATATTTCACTTCCATTAATTATTCGACATATGAAGTAATTAAATTGATAAAAATACATTACTTTTTTAGATAAACTTTCCTAATCTTAAAACCTTTAGATTTCTTACCATCATAAAATAGTTTCTCGAATTTTTCAATTTTACTTTCTAATTCTTCTTTTAAGCCATTTTTGGAATAAAATGAAAGATAAATTTTCTGTGTTGGATTTTTCTGTTTGATTGCTGATTGAATTATTTTTTCATCAAACCTCATTAATATATCTCCTAAATTATTTTTGGACTTTTCTTCATTTTCTGACGGAACGATTACTCTTGCAGTTTGAATAGAGTCAAGGTTTTTTCTTTCAGTATTCAGAAATTGATATTTTTTTCTTTTTTTAGCTTGTTTTTTTAGGTATTCTTTTGTTTTTTTTGAATAAAAGTAAGTCATCGAAACGTTCAATTCCGTTGTTTTATTTTTACTTAATTTTCCAATAGAAACCTGTACCCCATTGGTATTAAGCCAAATATGATACCCTTTAGTATCTTCATTATCAATAAACGATTTTAAATCATCTGCTTGCATTCGTTTGGTACTAAAATGAGGGGAGTAACTGTCATTATTTTGATAAACTTGAACGTTTGGCAAAATGCGAAAATCCAATGGTTCGGTATCGTTGGTATACACATAAATAAATGAATTTTCCTTTTCTAGAGAACGTACTTTATTAATAATTTGACTTCTGTAATTTTCATAATCAGCGTATGGTTTTGCAATTACATCAGAAATTTGTTGTTGTTCCTTTTGCAGTTTGTATTGTCGTATTTGACCTGGAAGAATAAACATAACATAACAAATTAGTAATGCTAATATAATAGCTCCAATTTCATATTTCCATCCTGTTTTTTGGGGTTGCTGTTCTTGTTCTGCTTCCTTAAAAATTTCAACAAGTGTTGGATCATCGTTAATGTAAATAATTTCAACATCAAATTTCCCTGCATCTTCGTTGGGTAATGCAACATTTCCTTTTTCATCAGAAAAGGTATAAATAGAATGGTCTTCTTCATCCATATAAATTCGGAAAACACACCATTTTGCAGGTTTACCTTCTGCTATAAGAATCACCGTTTCTTCCCAATCAGTATGAACTTTAGGGTCATAAAACTGATCTTTTACATCTTTAAAACTGAGAACATAATCTTTTAATTCTTGTAATTTATTTCGATTTATATTCTCGGTAAAGTTTTTTCTCGTTTCAGGCATAGTATTTATTGACTTGTTAGCTTTAATTTTTGATTAGTTTTTTAATAGTGGCTTTTAATATTATGCACAACGATTTGTGTATGATTAATTGCGTGGTTTAAGCGCTAAAGTTAGTAAACAAAAACCGAACGATGAAAATCCACAGGATTTTCCAAGAGAGTGATATCTAGCAATTAATTATCCATGGTGTTGCCTGTCAGTATTTTTATTACTTATTCTTCCTCTCCTTGATAAAATCTTTTAATATCAGATATTTTATAATGCCAACCATTATTATAGAAAATAGATAAATTATATTTTCCAGTACCTTCTTGGAAACTTTGACTTACTTCTGTTTTTATACTGTCATTTAAAACACTGTATTTACCTTCCGTTTCATAAATCCCATCGTTATGTGCGTAAACCATTATTTCATCACGTCCAATAGTTGATATTGTATTGTTGTCTTGAATTAATAAGTAGGAAAAATCTTCAGCACAAAAAGTTAAACCATCTTCATCTGCACAGCCTAAAGAATAATCTACCGCTTTAATTAATTTTATTTTTTTTGTTTGATAGTTTAATTCTTCAACCTTCTCAATATCAAGTACATTATTTCCGAAAAGAATATATTCTTGATTTTTGTATGTAACCTTTACAAATTTTGCATAATCACAATAATTTGCATTTGGTTTTGAGGCGTGTTCAAGTTCTGAAATTTCTAATTGGAATGCATAGCAAATTTCATTAATTTTCAAAGTACCTTTTGGTTTAAATTTATTGTTATACGTAGTTATTTTTTTTGTTTTATCAGGAAATAACAAAACTTCTTTTTTTTCTATTTTAAAATTAGGGAATGTTGCAGATTTTATTGTACTTGCAGGGATTATTCCACCATAGTAAGATAATAGAAACCCATCAAAAACATAAACAACTTTTTCGTTCATTTCCGTTAAAACACCAACCCATTCTCCTGATACTGTTATTCCATTATCAGTTATTGTCATTTTTTGATTTGTGCGTTCTACTATTTCTATTTGTTTTCCATAATCAAATTTCCCAATTGCTTTACCTCTAGGAACTTTTCTGAAAATTAAACCACTTTTAGCATTAACGTAAAACATTTCAATTACATTCACCTTTGATGAATCAGCTTTTTTAACTATTTCAGAAGAAATAGAATTCTTTTTAGAATCTGATTTTCCTTGAACAACATCAATATCTGTTGATTTTTTTTTAAAGGAATGTTTTTTCTCGTCTTTGCAAGAAGTTAAAAGAGTTAATAAACTGATTAAAATCAATATTAATTCTCTAGTTATTTTATTTTTAAATCTCATAGTTTTATTACTCTTTAATTTCCTATTTCTATTTTTTAAGCATCTTGAAGGCAACACCTCTATATCCACAATAGCAATCCTAAAGTTGACGTTATTTACGTAATACCTACAAGCACTACAGAAGCTATTAAATTAAAAGTTTAAAGGTAGTTCATCATTTAAATTAACAGTATATAACTGGGCGTATTTTTTAATAAATGTTCACTACAAAGAGTTGTATGCGAACTTTGTAGTATTGGCGGTACTTGTAGGGTTTTAATGAATGCTAATTACTGGGGCAACGGTGTGTTTTTTAGCTGTATAAATTATTTTAACAGTGTTATTACTTCTAAAAAGAGGAATGCTACGTGTTTTTCCTGCTTAAAAAGTGTTGGTATTCAAAACAATCGTTTTAACCGTTTAAAACGGTTATTTTAGGGGCAAGAATAAAAATTAAGTCTTATTTTTAAAAAAAATCATTGTCGTTAGGTACTAATCCGAACAAAAAAACACAAACGTAGCCACGTAAAGGAAAACGCATGCCAAAACGCTGCTGACCAATACTTATCCGTATCCAAAACCAGTAAAAACATATTCCACAAAATAGCGTGAGAGCAAATGACCTAAAAACAGGAGGTATCTATCATGGTCTTTGTTGATAGCCTCTTAATTAATTACGCGCAATCTCCATAGTATCATCTTTTTAGATGGAATAGTCAACAGGATGTTAATGTTATGTGTTACGCACAGTGGGCGTGCTTAGTTATTGTAAATAGTACTTTTATTCAAATTTTGAGTTAGTCCATGCATTCAGCATTTTTTCTCCTTGCTTATCATCAACAAATGTGATATTTACAGAAAACTCTTTTTTGTCAAATAGTCTACTATACATTAGTGAATGCATTATCATGCCATTTGGGTAATCAATTTTCATTTTAAATAACTGAAAGTCCAAACCATTTATAGTTTCTACATTTGATGAAGAGTCAATAACAGCATTGGGCATTTGAGTCTTAAAAATTTCATATAATATCTCATTGATATTTTTGCAGGATTCAAGGTAATCTCCATCAACTTCTACATCAAAAGGTTGATAGTTAGATTCCAAGTAATTAAAGTCAGCATTTTTAAAAACAAAAATTGTCTTAGCTTGATTTACAACTTCTTCACCATATGTATTTTCAATCGCATCAGCACCTTTATTTTGCAGCCCCTCCCAATCTTCTGGACTAACATCATTGAAGTTTTCAGGGATTATAATAGTCCATTTGAAATCTTCATTGTAAAGTGTTTTCGGGTCTGATTTAGTGTGTCTATTACAGCTTGAAAGGGCAATTAATAGAATTAAATAACTGAAAATAGTTTTTCTCATTTTTCTTTTTTGTCTTGTTTACAACACCTCTATATCCACAAAAGCAACCCAAAAGTTGACGTTATTTCCGTAATACCTACAAGCACTACAGAGGCTATTAAATTAAAAGTTTAAAGGTAGTTCATCATTTAAATTAACAGTATATAACTGGGCGTATTTATTAATAAATGTTTAACACAAAGTATTGTCTGCGAACTTTGTAGTATTGGCGGTACTTGTAGGGTTTTAATGAAGGCTAATTACTGGGGCAACGATGTGTTTTATAGCTGTATACATTATTTTAACAGTGTTAGTACTTCTAAAAAGAGGAATGCTACGTGTTTTTTACGCTTAAAAAGGTTGGTATTCAAACAATCGTTTTAACCGTTTAAAACGGTTATTTTAGGGGCAAGAATAAAAATTAAGTCTTCTTTTTTAAAAAAATAATTGTGTCAGGTTCTAATACCGAATAAAAAAAGACGTAGCCATGTAATGGGAAACGCATGCCTAAACGCTGCTAACCAACAATAATCAGTATCAAAAAATAGTAAAAATCTATCCCACAAAAGAGCGTGAGAACTAATAATCTAAAAACAGGTGGTATCTATCAAGGCCTTTGTTGATAGCCACTTAATTAATTGCGCGCAATCCCCATAATATCATCTTTTGAGCTGGTATAGTTCATGCTGGGCGCTACGCACAGTGGAGGCGCTTAGTTATTGTAAAACGTTTACCTTATCTGTTCCAATTTTACATTTGTAGTATCTTTTAAATCTATTACTATAAATTTCAAATTTTTAAAGTAAACATCTTTAAATATTTTTTTTTCCAACGGAGTATATACAGCATTCTTAAATACAATATTTTGGGTTTCTTTTGTCGTTTTTATTTCTTTTCCTAAAATTAAAATTTTATCTTTTTCATATTTTTTAGTTTTCTCATTATATATTCTTGGAAAATTAAAACTTAGGTTATAATTACCTTTTTTAAATTTTAAATTTTTAATGTATATATTAGCTTCTTGCCCACAATAACATTTTATATTCATTGTGTCTTTTTCACTCTTAATTAGAGTATAATTAAATTTACCATAACGAGAACCGATAAGATATCTATTATTTATAGCAATGCTAAAATTTTCGGTACGATAACTAGCTATATCTTTTGACAATGATATGTTTTTTTTTGAAAAATTAAATAAAACAACATCTTTTTTAGCTACATCAATAACAATGTTTTGTGCATTGCAGGATGATGTAAGCAAGTAAATAAATAAATAAATAATATTTTTCATTTCTATATATTTTTAATCCCTTCTTCTATACCTTTTTTTACAATATTTACAAGTTTTGAAACCTTTGTTTTTTCTAAGTCTTCACTCTCTCCTTGTATTTTTGAAATGTGGAAATGTCCTGTTGCTAATTTAGGTCTATTATCCTTTCTCAATTTCGCTACTCTATAAAATATTTCATTTGATAGATAATCTCCTCCAGGACCATAAGAGATTTTTTGACCTATTTTAGGAGGAGTTGTTTTTCCATTTTTTCCATCGTAGTTCCAATTGTATTCTACAAAAGGTGCATTGGTCATTTCTTTAGGAAGTGTAGTTTCAATCCATTCATCAGTTATAATAAGTGCTTGAGAACCTGTATTTCTCTTGAAGTCTTGATTATCATTAAAACCTCCTCTTGTTGCAGTAGCATATTTGTCAATATTATAATCTCCTTTCCCTGCTTGGCTAATCGTAATTATCATATCAACTTGACTAATGAATGGTTTTATATATTCCTCAATAATTCCTTTACCTTGTCCTTTATCGTGGTCTTGACTTTTATCAAAATCGGTATATCTAACAGGAATAATCATTGTTTGTATATTGGCTTCTAATTTATTATTGCTCGATAAAGCTAATGCTATCACTCCTGAAGGATTTGATTGCAGGATATTTGGATTTGTAACACTATTTAAGTAACCGTTATCAAATTCATTTAATATAAACGGATCAAAACCAGTAATTAACACTTTCTTTTTATTACCAGATTTAGAAAAATCAATACCCGTATAATTTCTACTTAACTCTTCAAATAGAATAATTATATTATCTAATTCAGTTCCTTTTTTAACCAAAGATTTTTCTATATCTATTTGGTCTTTAAATAATGGATTTCGTTTTAACCATGTTTGCATTTTGTTTCTTGCCCAATACAAAGGTCTATCATCAAGGTTTCTACTTTGCACTTGTTTTACTGCCGTTTCCCAAAGTGCTTTTACTTTAACAAGTGTTTTGATTTCTTCAATTGTAATATCGGGAGTAATTACTTTTTCTGAAAATTCATCAGCAATACTTTTGATTTTTGGATTACTATCAATGAATTTACTTTCATAATTGTTTTTTGTGTCTTTTTCTCCACTATTGTTAGTTTTAAAAAGTCCAATTAATTCTTCATAATTTCTTCGGTAAGTAATTGGTCTTAGGTAATCATTTTCATTTTCAGGGAAATTTCTAGCTTTATCCCAATCTCTATCTTCAAATTTTGTTTCAAAAACAAAAGTGATAGATTCTTTTGGATTTACTCCTGTTTGGTGAGCTTCAAAGTCGTATCCATCAACCGTTTCATCTTTATAATAATAGTTTTCTATTTCCTCGTTATACCATTTAGGGTCTAAATAGAAGTTTTCTAAAGTCGCCAAATTATTTTTTACTTCAAGTTTGTAATTAATTCCCTGAAATTCATCCATATAATCTTCTCCGATTTTAGCTTTAATCCTAATATCTAATTTTTCTCCATCAGTAACATTAAATGTTTCAATTTGTAGTTTAACATTTTCTCCAAAAGTAGTTCTAGTTGTTAAACCCTTTTCTTGTTGTAATTTATTACCCTCGTTATCCAACCAAAAACCATTTTTCATACCAATTGGGGTCAAATACCTTGTGTGAGATTCTCCATCTTCAAAAGTTATAGTAAATCCTGTTCTTTTCATCTTTTTTTTGGTTTTTTCAAATGTTTTACAACGCCTATATATCCACAATAACAATCCTAAAGTTGACGTTATTTCCGTAATACCTACAAGTAGAATTTATAGTTTAAAGGTAGTTCATCATTTAAATTAACGCTGAATTCAAGTCACAAACGCAACTTTTAGTTAAATAATAATTGTTCCATTACAAATATAGGGTTTTGATATTTATGTCTCTTCCTAGGTCTGTTATTTAATTTTGTTTCTACCTCTTTGATTCTTTGATTCTTTGATCTGTTAGGTTTGTAAAGTCACTTCCTTTGGCAAAATATTGTCTAATCAAACCATTTAAATTTTCGTTAGATCCTCTTTCCCAAGAGTGATATGGATGCGCAAAAAAGTAATCAATACATAAATTTTCTGCAACCTGCTCATGGCCTGCAAATTCTTTTCCATTATCAGCTGTTATAGTATGTAGATAAGGCTTCCAGTCTTCTAATATTTCATTGATAGCTTTAGTGACAACAACTGCTTCTTTAGAGCTTACTTTTTTCATTTTAAGCATTCCAGAAGCTCTATCATTTACGGTAAGTATGGCTTGATTATGGTTTTTACCTATGATTAAATCGACCTCTAAATCTCCAAATCGATTTCTTTGTTCAACAACTTCAGGGCGTTGTTCTATACTAATACGATTCTTTATAACCCCTCTAGAATCCTTTGATGAGCCACGTTTTCTATATCTCCTTCCCTGTCTGCGAAGGTGTGTATGTAAATCACCATCATTCCTCTTGTCTTCCCTAATATGCTGATATATACGCTCAATAGACACCGTTTCTTTACCTTGTTTTTTTAGGACACCAACTACTTGCTCAGGACTATAATCGTCTCGCAATAACAACTCTATTGCTTGTTGAATATCTTCTGTAAAGCGTTTTCTTTTAGGCTTTTCTTTATGACGTTTAGCATACTTTTTTTGGGCTAATTCATGCTTGTAAACTCCATTTCTTTTGTCTGAATTACGCTTAATCTCTTTGCTAATAACAGACTTGTCTTTTCCTATAGCAGCTGCTATCTCAACCTGTTTATAACCTTGTTTTAACATGCAACAAATTGTGTATCTTTGCGCTTGGGTGATGTGTTTCATACAACTTCTTTTTTCGAGATTTGAGACCGTAAGATACATATCCATCAAGACAAGAAAGGTAGGTTTTCCTACTTTTCTGTTTTGAAAATATAACCATCATAGAATCAAATCGAAAAGTTGCGTTTATTAGTTGAATTTAAGACTTCTAATAAGTCGTCCTTTGTTGTTATATCTAAAAGTTTTTGTTTGGAAAGTATCTTTTTTGTTTTCTTTTGAAACGTTATAAGTAATTATCCTATAACTTTTAATTTCCTTATAAATTCCAATTTTTATTAATTCTGATTTATCATATTTATGGCACCCAACAAGGATTATAAGTAGAAAAAGTAATGATTTTTTCATTCTGAATTTTGTTTTTAAATAGTATACAGCGTTTGGGATAAGAAACGAAGTGTGATTAAAAAGCATTGATCTTATTAAGTTAGCACTTAACCAAATATACGTATATATATTTAATTTCCTCTAAATATAAAAATGTATATTTGGTGGTATTAATTACTATAAATGGATTTTGTATTTAGTACAATTGCCCTTTATTTTTACACTCTGTTATAGGCTGCCTTTAATTTGTCATTTTTGCTTGTCGTGCTAATTTTTCAGTATCGGTTACAGTTAAGTTGTCAAGCATTCCAAACACTTCATTATCTGTTTCATTTAAAAACCCTGAAGCACTAATGAATATTTTTTTTCCGTTTGAAAACGTTAATGATATACCTTGAGGATAAATAAAACTTTCAGTTTTTCCGTTTTTCTCTTCTGTAGTTCTTGCTACTTCCCAATTCACTTTGATATTCTCAATCGTTTTATTAATTGTTTTACTCCAAATACTATTATTTGATACATTCCAAATTATAAAATCTGTAAATACAGAAGGCTCATTAATTTTTACTCCAATTCCATATTGAAAGAATTTTTCATCCCAATAGATTTCTATTTTCTCATCAGAGTCAGAGTACAAAAAGACAGAAAAATCAATAGTTTCAAGGTTTGGAAAATGAGTTAAATAGTCTGGTTTTTGAATAGACCTTTCATAGCTACATTAACTATAACGGGTGTTGTATGCCGAACTTATTTTTCGGATTCATTTTTTAACTGCTTAAGCCAATAGTTCATATCATTTTCTAAAGTTTGGTTCATTTTTTTCTTAAATAATTTCATGAACCACCCCTCCATACTTTCTTCAACTCTTACAATTGTTCCAATTTTAGTTTCTTCTAAATACCAAATATGAATTGCTTTTGCTCCAAATGCTTTTCCAGTCCAACCAAATGCTTTGTTTGTTTCAATAATTTGAATTTCAGAATTAATAGTACTCCCATTTATCTTCCATTTGAATGGACTTCCAATTTCTAATATTGTATTGATTTCGGATTCTGATATACTTGAATTCCAATTTTTCCATTTGTTTATTTCAATTAAAGTCTGCCAGATAATTTCAGGTTTAGCTTTAATTAAGATTTCATTTTTTTTTATTACTAGTGCATTTTCGTTAATTGTCATTTGTGATTGGTTTTGTGCACTTCCTGTTATAGAAAATACCATTAAAAGAATACGATTTAAAATTTGTTTCATTGATTAAGTTTTATGAATACAAAATTCGGTATCTTATTTATTCAATCACTTGACCTATATCAAGAAGTTTTTAAACTTATTTTCTTTCTTATCCGACTCAAAGTTTCTGGTGTCATTCCGAGCATTGACGCAATATAATTTAAAGGAACTTGATTAAACAACATTGGATTTAAATCGAATAGTTGTTGATACCTTTCTTCTGCTGTCATAGATAAGTGACCAATTAATCTGTTTTCCAATACATTAAAACATTTAGCGAAAAATAATTTTTCTATTTGATTCCACCTTGGAATTTGATTGCCTATTTTTTTAAAATCACTTTGTCCAATTATATATAAATCAACATCTGTTAATGCTTGATAGTTGAAAGAAGCAGGTTGGTCAAATAAAAAACTTGCGATGTCAACTGCAAAATATCCACTTGAAGAAAACCATTTTGTAACTTCTTTGTCTTTAATATTTAAATATTCTCTTAAAATCCCATTTTTAACAATTCCGAACATTTTACAATATTGACCTTGCTTTAAAAAGTAATCTCCTTTTTTGATTTTTTTTAGCTGAAATAAATTTTGAATTTCACTAAATTCTTGATTGGTAAAACCAAATACATCTGATATTGATTTTTGAAGTTCAATCATTTTCTGTTAGTTTTGTTATATATCATACAACACCTCTATATCCATAATAACTAGCGAAACTTGACGTTATTTCCATAATAGCTACAATAGCGGTGTAATTATATTTATTTTTAAATCCGCTATATACGGTATACAGCGTCCTTCAAATATACAAAAGACATCCTTTTCTCATACTAACCTTTTAATTGTATTTTTTTAAAAAAGTATTGAACCAATAAAAGTTTTATAAAAACACAACATTATGATTTTTTATCTTCACGTACTAAAAGTGCAGATTTAGAGAGAATACGTAAATCCCTAACTACAAAAGCACCTGAGATTACAAAAAATCAAGCACCCGAGTATTGATAATTAAAATCAATGGGAAGCCCCATATGTATGTCACAAATGCAAGAAAGACACTATGATGATTATGGAAATTGCACCGTGGGAACGTGGCTCACCAAAGGCTCTAATAGCTAGCAAAAAAGCACAAGACTAAAACTTGCCCATTGGTTTAGAGAAATAGAAGCTACAGATTCTAAGAAATTTGCAACAGTAATGCACTCATTTATGAGACATACAGAAACCATTTTAAATTACTTCCAAAATAGAAGCACAAATGCCGCTGCTGAACGACGAAGTCCTCACCGAAGGTAATCTTTTAATGCGAAAATAAAAGGATTTAGAAGACAGTTTAGAGGCGTTTGAGATATTGATTTCTTTCTATTTAGGTTGACGAAAATTTATGCATAATTATGCTCAGACCCAGAAATTGTTCTTGATCAGTTTCTTTCAATACATAATAATCCATTGATAGTAGCCCTCCAAAACATAAATGCAGTAGTAAGGTCGAAATATTTTTCGCCCCAACAAAAAAATCCTCAATTAAATTAATAATTGAGGATTCAAAATAAAGGCGATGACATACTCTCCCACCCAGGGGCAGTACCATCTGCGCTAATAGGCTTAACTTCTCTGTTCGAGATGGGAAGAGGTGAGCCCTATTGCAATAATCACCTTAAAGTTTTAGTTTCTAGTCATTGTGTAGTTATGAGTAATACTCATTCCATAGCACTATGGCTAAAATCTGCAGCCTTCGCTGCCTATATGTTAACATACTGAAAATAAAATTGTAGAATTAAAACTTCTTATAGAATAAAAAAGTCTGTACATAAGCCTATGGGTTATTAGTATCACTCGACTATGACATTACTGCCTTTACATCTATGACCTATCAACGTGGTAGTCTCCCACGACCCTTTAAAGAAATCTCATCTTGTGGTAGGTTTCGCGCTTATATGCTTTCAGCGCTTATCCCTTCCAAACGTAGCTACTCTGCAATGCTACTGGCGTAACAACAGATACACTAGAGGTTTGTCCAAATCGGTCCTCTCGTACTAGATTCAGATCCACGCAAATTTCTAACGCCCGCTACAGATAGAGACCGAACTGTCTCACGACGTTCTGAACCCAGCTCGCGTGCCACTTTAATGGGCGAACAGCCCAACCCTTGGGACCTTCTCCAGCCCCAGGATGTGACGAGCCGACATCGAGGTGCCAAACCCCCCCGTCGATGTGAGCTCTTGGGGGAGATCAGCCTGTTATCCCCGGAGTACCTTTTATCCTTTGAGCGATGGCCCTTCCATGCGGAACCACCGGATCACTATGCTCTTGTTTCCAACCTGATCGACATGTATGTCTCTCAGTCAAGCACCCTTATGCCATTGCACTCTACGCACGATTACCAACCGTACTGAGGGTACCTTTAGAAGCCTCCGTTACTCTTTTGGAGGCGACCACCCCAGTCAAACTACCCACCAAGCACTGTCCTCCTCACGGAGTTAGGCTCTAGATAAGCAAAGGGTGGTATTTCACTTGACGACTCCACAACCCCTAGCGGGGCCGCTTCGATGTCTTCCACCTATGCTACACATTACTTATCCAAAGTCAATACTAAGCTATAGTAAAGGTTCACGGGGTCTTTTCGTCCCGTAGCGGGTAATCGGCATCTTCACCGATACTACAATTTCACCGAGCTCATGGCTGAGACAGTGTCCAGATCGTTGCACCATTCGTGCAGGTCGGAACTTACCCGACAAGGAATTTCGCTACCTTAGGACCGTTATAGTTACGGCCGCCGTTTACTGGGGCTTCATTTCACTGCTTCGTATAAATACTAACAGCTCCACTTAACCTTCCAGCACCGGGCAGGTGTCAGACCCTATACATCAACTTTCGTTTTAGCAGAGTCCTGTGTTTTTGATAAACAGTCGCCTGGACCTTTTCACTGCGGCCCCACCGAAGTGGGGCGACCCTTCTCCCGAAGTTACGGGTCGATTTTGCCTAGTTCCTTAGCCATGAATCACTCGAGCACCTTAGAATTCTCATCCCAACTACCTGTGTCGGTTTACGGTACGGGTTCTTATAACTTATGCTTAGAAGATTTTCTTGGAAGTTTTTAGGTACACTATCAGCGCCGCCGAAGCTTTGCTGTACTATCAGACTTTAGCTAGTCGTGCGCATTTAACTACACAACCAATACCTACATCCTTCAACGCACTATTCCGTCAGTGCGCGGTACTTTCAATACTCCGTCCCTCCATCGCAGTTATAAGAAGTACGGGAATATTAACCCGTTGTCCATCGACTACTCCTTTCGGATTCGCCTTAGGTCCCGACTAACCCTCAGCTGATTAGCATCGCTGAGGAATCCTTAGTCTTTCGGTGTGCGTGTTTCTCACACGCATTATCGTTACTTATGCCTACATTTTCTTTTGTAATCACTCCAGCATACCTCGCAGTACACCTTCTACGCAGATTACAATGCTCCCCTACCAATTACAACTTATGTTGTAAGTCCATAGCTTCGGTAATATACTTATGCCCGATTATTATCCATGCTCGATCGCTCGACTAGTGAGCTGTTACGCACTCTTTAAATGAATGGCTGCTTCCAAGCCAACATCCTAGCTGTCTGTGCAATCGAACCTCGTTAGTTCAACTTAGTATATATTTTGGGACCTTAGCTGATGGTCTGGGTTCTTTCCCTCTCGGACATGGACCTTAGCACCCATGCCCTCACTGCTGTGTATATCTTATAGCATTCGGAGTTTGTCAGGAATTGGTAGGCGATGAAGCCCCCGCATCCAATCAGTAGCTCTACCTCTATAAAACTCTACCACAACGCTGCACCTAAATGCATTTCGGGGAGTACGAGCTATTTCCGAGTTTGATTGGCCTTTCACCCCTACCCACAGGTCATCCAAACACTTTTCAACGTATATTGGTTCGGTCCTCCACTCTATGTTACTAGAGCTTCAACCTGCCCATGGGTAGATCACTCGGTTTCGCGTCTACTACTGCTAACTATGATCGCCCTATTCAGACTCGCTTTCGCTACGGCTCCGTATCTTAAATACTTAACCTTGCTAACAACAGTAACTCGTAGGCTCATTATGCAAAAGGCACGCCGTCACACTGTAAAAGTGCTCCGACCGCTTGTAGGCGTACGGTTTCAGGATCTATTTCACTCCCTTACTTAGGGTTCTTTTCACCTTTCCCTCACGGTACTAGTTCACTATCGGTCTCTCAGGAGTATTTAGCCTTACGGGATGGTCCCCGTGGATTCACACAAAATTTCTCGTGTTCCGTGCTACTCAGGATACTGCTATCTATTACATTGATTACTTGTACGGGATTATCACCCTCTTTGATTTGTCTTTCCAAACAATTCCAATTCTCTTTGCATAAAATGTCGCAGTCCTACAACCCCCATTTTGCCGTAACAAAATGGGTTTGGGCTATTCCGCGTTCGCTCGCCACTACTAGCGGAATCATTATTATTTTCTCTTCCTCCGGTTACTTAGATGTTTCAGTTCACCGGGTTTACTTCTGATTAATCAGATGACATGTCTTCAACATGACAGGTTGCCCCATTCGGAAATCTTCGGATCATAAGGTATGTGCCCCTCCCCAAAGCTTATCGCAGCTTGTCGCGTCCTTCATCGTCTCTGAGAGCCAAGGCATCCGCCATACGCCCTTACTTAGCTTATTGTACTTTTTGCTTTTTTATTTCTATAATGAGCTCTTAGTTTGAAGTAATATTTATTGTGCTACTAGCTTGCGCCAGTAACAAATAAACTATTGCTTTTAATTAAAAACTTTAATTTTTGTTTTCTACTATCTTATTTTCAATATGTCAATGAACGTGTGGCGAATCGCCACTGATAAATATCAGTAACAACGTTAAGCCGTTGTGGAGAATATCGGAGTCGAACCGATGACCTCCTGCGTGCAAGGCAGGCGCTCTAGCCAGCTGAGCTAATCCCCCATCTTCAGAGGTATCAGTTATTAGTTTTAATAAACCAATACTCATCTTCTAGAATTTCCTTGTGATTGCATTGTTTTTTTCTTTTCCCTTTGCTTTACGCTATGGGTGTAGAAAAAAGTAGTCTCAGGCAGACTCGAACTGCCGACCTCTACATTATCAGTGTAGCGCTCTAACCAGCTGAGCTATGAGACTCTAAATGTTTTCACTTTATTCTTTATATTTTTAAAATTAACAGCTTTGAGTAAGAATTTAATCTTACTTGTAAGTAACTTGACCATCACTTTCTCTAGAAAGGAGGTGTTCCAGCCGCACCTTCCGGTACGGCTACCTTGTTACGACTTAGCCCTAGTTACCAGTTTTACCCTAGGCGGCTCCTTGCGGTGACCGACTTCAGGTACCCCCAGCTTCCATGGCTTGACGGGCGGTGTGTACAAGGCCCGGGAACGTATTCACCGGATCATGGCTGATATCCGATTACTAGCGATTCCAGCTTCACGGAGTCGAGTTGCAGACTCCGATCCGAACTGAGATATAGTTTATAGATTCGCTCCTATTCGCATAGTGGCTGCTCATTGTCTATACCATTGTAGCACGTGTGTAGCCCAGGACGTAAGGGCCGTGATGATTTGACGTCATCCCCACCTTCCTCGCGGTTTGCACCGGCAGTCTCTCTAGAGTCCTCAGCTTAACCTGTTAGCAACTAAAAATAGGGGTTGCGCTCGTTATAGGACTTAACCTGACACCTCACGGCACGAGCTGACGACAACCATGCAGCACCTTGTAAGAAGTCCGAAGAAAGATCTATCTCTAAATCATGCATCCTACATTTAAGCCCTGGTAAGGTTCCTCGCGTATCATCGAATTAAACCACATGCTCCACCGCTTGTGCGGGCCCCCGTCAATTCCTTTGAGTTTCAATCTTGCGACCGTACTCCCCAGGTGGGACACTTATCACTTTCGCTTAGTCACTGAGAAATAAATCCCAACAACGAGTGTCCATCGTTTACGGCGTGGACTACCAGGGTATCTAATCCTGTTCGCTCCCCACGCTTTCGTTCATTAGCGTCAATATATACGTAGTAGACTGCCTTCGCAATCGGTATTCTGTGTAATCTCTAAGCATTTCACCGCTACACTACACATTCTATCTACTTCCACATAATTCAAGACTAACAGTATCAAAGGCAGTTCCACAGTTGAGCTGTGGGATTTCACCCCTGACTTATTAGTCCGCCTACGAACCCTTTAAACCCAATGATTCCGGATAACGCTTGGACCCTCCGTATTACCGCGGCTGCTGGCACGGAGTTAGCCGGTCCTTATTCTTACAGTACCGTCAAGCTCCCTCACGAGGGAGTGTTTCTTCCTGTATAAAAGCAGTTTACAACCCATAGGGCAGTCATCCTGCACGCGGCATGGCTGGGTCAGAGTTGCCTCCATTGCCCAATATTCCTCACTGCTGCCTCCCGTAGGAGTCTGGTCCGTGTCTCAGTACCAGTGTGGGGGATCCCCCTCTCAGGGCCCCTACCTATCGTTGCCATGGTAAGCCGTTACCTTACCATCTAGCTAATAGGACGCATACTCATCATTAACCTATAAATATTTAAACACAAATTCATGCGAATCTGTGTTACTATGGAGTGTTATTCTTCATTTCTAAAGGGTATCCTCCTGTTAATGGTAGATTGTATACGCGTTACGCACCCGTGCGCCGGTCGTCATCTGTAGCAAGCTACAATGTTACCCCTCGACTTGCATGTGTTAAGCCTGCCGCTAGCGTTCATCCTGAGCCAGGATCAAACTCTTCATCGTATAAATTTTAAATATTATTTCGATGGCAAATTCTTCAAAAAAATTAAACAAGTATTAAACTTGTGTTCTTACTCAATTACGCTGTCAATTTCAATATCTTCAATGATCGTTGTGCCTAACTTCAATAGTTAAGCGGGTGCAAATATACTAACTTTATTAATTCTGACAAGCTTTTATTAAAAAAAACTTAACCTAAATTTAAAGATAATCAACACCATGTGTTTGAACTTTTCCGTAACTAATCTTGCGATTATTTCCGGTTGCAAATGTAACACCTTTTTTGAATTAAACTAGAAAAAGTTTTAAAACTTCTCTTGTCGTTTTCTTAGTGATATCAGCATGTTCAGAACTTATTTTTGCTTTGCGTATTCCGCTAAGCGAGTGCAAATATAGAATGTTTTATGGTTCCTGCAAGGGGTTTTTGAAAGTATTTTTAAAGAATTATTGTGTAGGGGTGATTAAAGACTGGTATTGTGTGGGTTGAGGATGTTATTTTTTTATTGCAACATTGAAGCTTCGCATGTTTGGTATTTAAAAGTGGGATTACGTAGGATGTTGTTTGATTGTTGGAGCTGCTGGGAGTGGTTTGACCTAGCATTTTCGCTATTTATTCCTCTTTATACATTCTTATACTCAGCGCATTTTATTTTCAGGGGAAGTTCACCAAAAAACAGCTTCTGATGCATCATTATTGATACTACTATCATTCTTTTTTTACACCATCTGTAGCTGGCGGTACAACTTCACGATCGCAGGTTTGTTTTTAGAAACTCAAATCTCGTATCAACATCATTTATATAGACGCCTTATAATGACGGAATTTAATTTTAGAACGAAGTCGTTCCGTTTATAAATAAAACAACTAACATCATAAAAATTATTTAATTCCTTAAACATGGTACAATAGACAAAAACAAGGGATCAATTAAATGCCACAATCCCATTAACACCAATTAAAATCCAAAATGACCGATATAAATAATAATTCCATTTCTAAACCGTCACTTGGAAATTTGATTGGTATAAAAAGAGGCTATATATATAAGGTGTTTAAAATAAAAAAAAAGAGTCTTAACAAAAAACACAATAAAACATGTATAACTAACATCTTCTTAATATATTTGCATTTCAATAAATGATAAATTAATAATGATTAAAATCACTTTACCAGACGGTACAATAAGGGAGTACAAAAAAGGAAGCAGTCCTATGGATGTTGCCATCAGTATTAGCGAAGGATTTGCACGAAACGTAATTTCTGCAAAATTTAACGAAACTACTGTAGAAACCAAAACACCTTTAACCGAAGACGGGAACTTAACATTATTTACTTTTAACGATGAGGAAGGGAAAAAAGCCTTTTGGCATTCTTCTGCCCATCTATTAGCGCAAGCAATTATATCGCTTTACCCTAAAGCTAAATTAACGATTGGTCCAGCTATAGAAAATGGATTTTACTACGATGTAGACTTAGGTGATTCCGTAATATCAGATAAAGATTTTGGCAGTATCGAAGCTAAAATGATAGAATTTGCACGTCAAAAACATTTATTTAACATGCGTTCTATTTCAAAGGCTGAAGCTTTAGAAGTATATACAGCACAAAACAACGAGTACAAAGTTGAATTGATCGAAAATTTAGAAGATGGTACTATCACTTTTTGCGACCACGCTGATTTCACTGATTTATGTAGAGGAGGTCATATCCCACATACAGGTTTGATTAAAGCAGTTAAGATAATGAGTGTTGCAGGAGCCTATTGGAGAGGAGACGAAAAAAACAATCAACTTACAAGAGTATATGGTGTTTCGTTCCCTAAGCAAAAGCAACTTAAAGAACACTTAGCACTTATAGAAGAAGCAAAGAAAAGAGATCACAGAAAATTAGGAAAAGAATTAGAGTTATTTACTTTTTCAGCTAAAGTAGGACAAGGTCTCCCTTTATGGCTTCCAAAAGGTGCTGCTTTACGAGAAAGATTAGAGAATTTCTTAAAGAAAGCACAGAAAAAAGCAGGTTATGAGATGGTTATTACTCCTCATATTGGACAGAAAGAGCTTTATGTGACCTCTGGGCATTATGAGAAATATGGAGAAGACAGTTTTCAACCGATTCGTACTCCTAAAATGGATGAGGAATTCTTGTTAAAACCTATGAATTGTCCACATCACTGTGAAATTTACAATTACAAACCATGGTCATATAAAGATTTACCAAAACGATTTGCAGAATTTGGAACAGTGTATCGCTATGAACAAAGTGGAGAATTACATGGTATGACACGCGTACGATGTTTCACTCAAGATGATGCACATATATTCTGTACTCCAGACCAATTAGACCAAGAGTTTAAGGATGTAATTGATTTGGTACTCTATGTATTTAAATCATTAGGCTTTGATAACTTCTCTGCACAAGTATCATTGCGCGACCCAGAAAATCCAGAAAAATATATAGGAAGTACAGAAAACTGGGAAAAAGCAGAAAATGCAATTTTATCAGCCGCCAAAGAAAAAGGATTAGATTATGTTGTAGCAACAGGAGAAGCAGCTTTCTACGGACCTAAACTAGATTTCATGGTGAAGGATGCATTAGGAAGAAAATGGCAATTAGGAACCATCCAAGTAGATTATAATTTACCCGAGCGTTTTGACTTAACCTATAAAGGTTCGGACAATCAATTACACCGCCCAGTAATGATTCATAGAGCACCATTTGGGTCAATGGAACGATTTATAGCCCTGTTATTAGAGCACACAGGAGGTAATTTTCCTCTTTGGTTGAGTCCAGAGCAGGTTATTATCCTACCTATCAGTGATAAATATCAAATATATGCCGAAAAAGTTTCAAATGTGCTAGAAAATTCCGAAATTCGCACGCTTATTGACACCAGAAGTGAAAAGACTGGACGTAAAATCCGTGATGCTGAAGTTAGTAAGATTCCATTTATGATTATAGTGGGAGAGCAGGAAGAAAATAATGGAACTGTTTCTGTAAGGAAACATGGAGAAGGAGACTTAGGAACTTTTGAAATAAAAGATTTTGTGTCCTTAATAGATAAAGAAATAAATAGTACAATACAACAATTTTAAGTTTAATTTAAATTTTACCGTCATAGCAATTAGAAAAAAAAGAGGACCGCGTAGACCTTGGAGAATAGTGAAAGAAGATCAACACCGTATCAATCGAAAGATTAGAGGTATTGAGAACGTACGTTTAGTTGGAGACAATGTAGAAGTAGGAGTATATACTTTAGAAAAAGCATATGCAATTGCTGAGGAACAAGAACTTGATTTAGTTGAGATATCACCTAAAGCAGACCCTCCGGTTTGTAAGGTAATTGACTATAAAAAATTCTTATACGAACAGAAAAAGCGCGAAAAAGCGTTAAAGAGTAAAGCTACTAAAGTAGTTGTAAAAGAAATTAGATTTGGTCCACAAACTGATGAACATGATTTTGAGTTTAAAAAGAAACACGCGATCAAGTTTTTGAAAGAAGGCGCCAAATTAAAAGCTTTTGTATTCTTTAAAGGACGTTCGATAATCTTTAAAGACCAAGGACATATCTTATTATTAAGATTGGCACAGGAACTTGAAGAATTTGGAAAAGTAGAGCAAATGCCTAAATTAGAAGGTAAGCGTATGATTATGTACATTGCTCCTAAGAAGAAATAAAAATATTATAAGCAAGAATAAAATATCAATAGAAATGCCTAAACAGAAAACCAAATCTAGTGCCAAAAAGCGTTTTAAGCTAACCGGTTCTGGAAAAATTAAAAGAAAACACGCGTTTAAGAGTCATATTTTGACAAAAAAATCTAAAAAACGTAAATTAAGATTGACTCACGACGGTTTGGTACACAAAGCGGATGAGCCAAGTATTTTAAGACAATTAAATTTAAAGTAACATTTAAGTTTAGTTAGGTAAACTAATATTAACCTTGTTGTAGTGCATTACAAGTATTCTTAAGTGAATCGCCTACTACAAAAACACACATTGAATTATGCCAAGATCAGTCAATTCAGTTGCTTCAAGAAAAAGAAGAAAAAAAATCTTGAAGGCAGCAAAGGGGTACTTTGGACGTAGAAAAAACGTTTATACAGTAGCTAAAAACGCAGTCGAAAAAGGAATGTTATATTCTTATAGAGACCGTAAGAATAAAAAGAGAACTTTCCGTGCTTTATGGATCCTACGTATTAATGCAGGAGCTCGTCAATTCGGAATGTCTTACTCACAGTTTATGGGTAAAATCAAAGCGAACAATATCGAATTAAACCGTAAGGTTTTAGCCGATTTAGCTATGAATAATCCAGAAGCTTTTAAGGCTATTGTAGATAAAATTAAATAAAGTTTAATAACTTGCTTATATATAAAACCCGAACACAATGTTCGGGTTTTTTTTATGCCTATTTTTTAAAAATATCATACCAATTACAAAACAATCAATATAAATAGTTTGGTTCTACCACGATTTGTGTGGGTACAAATCTAAACCTCCATTAAAAAATAGTATTGCACTTCTAAAATTCGCGAAAGTTCTGTAACCTTTACCAATAGATTTTATTTCTTGTATTTTACCATTTAGTCTTTCTGCCATTGCATTAGAAGCAGTCTCAATCATTGCATTACACACCCCTTCTATATGGTTATTAAACATCTTAGCAACCTTTATAATTTCTTTAATTTTTGTTTCCAAAACACTTGCTCCCCATTTGATAAAAAGACCTAAAGCAACTTTCAAGGATGGACTTCTAAATATATTTTTAAAATTTTCTTTAGCTAACCATGCTTTACTTGCTTGATAATTTGCTTCTTGTATTTTGTCAAATAATACTCTTTGTTTATCCGTTAAGTTTTCTTTATTTTTAAGCAATACAAATCTACTATTTTTAAGACCTTCTTCTTTTTTCACTTCACGTCTGCGAACTTTATCTATAGCATCATTTAAGTACTTTACTAAGTGAAATCGATCATGGACAACTTTCGCATTTGGAAAAACTTCTTTTACTGATGATAAATAGGCTTTCCACATGTCAATAGAAACGGTCTCTACTTCATCTCTATTTATCTCATTTACAATCTTTTTAAGTAAAATTTTAGTCTCTTTTTTAGTCCTGCCTTCTGCAACATCAATTACAATT
This sequence comes from Flavobacteriaceae bacterium, assembly GCA_965224465.1. Classification (GTDB taxonomy): domain Bacteria; phylum Bacteroidota; class Bacteroidia; order Flavobacteriales; family Flavobacteriaceae. The sequence continues at coordinate 1,676,737 of OZ245049.1, forward strand.
CCTGTACTCGGATCACTAACTACAGTCACATAGTTATGCCCCTTTTTGAAAGCTTTTTCATCTATACTTAGATGAGAAAATCTTTGGTTTTCTGACCTCTTAGAAAGCCCTCTTTTTACAGAAGTATGTATGATTCGGTTTACAATATTAAAGCCACAGCGTAATAGTTTAGCCGTTTGACTTTGATTTCTTGTTGCTTTCAATAAGTCTATAGTTAGCCTTTCAAATAGATAAGTATGACGATAAAAATTACTAGCCCATGGTACCGTTATCGTTTTAACGCCTTTAGTTGACTTAACTCTTGGGACTTTACAATTAATGTAGGTTTTGAATTGTAAGGTGTCTAAATGACGCCATCTACGAGTACTTCTATGATCATAAATACTACACAACTCTTCTGTGTCTGGAACAAGATGCTTTAGTTGGTATATAGTCTATAAATATGTCTATTTCTGAATCTAGATAATTAACTTTTACATCACAAACCTTCCAATCTGTTCCTAAATTTAATAGTAACTCAAACAGTTTTGTTGAAAACATCTTTTTGAGGTAAAGATACTAATTCCACAACATTCGTGGTAGAACCAATAGTTTATTTTACATCCTAGCGTTGTTAAAAAACAGAACGATAGTAAGCTATTCATCCATTTTCCGCCTAGCTAAAACACAAAATAATTCCATTTCTAAACCGTCACTTGAAAATGTATTTGGTATTACTCAAAAAAAAAGGTCTGTACAATATGTACAAACCTAATCTCTTTAAAAAATTCTGAATAACCTCAAGGCAAGCCTACAAGGCATAAAAAAGAAAAAATCTTAATCATTTCAATGCAAGCATCAAGGAATTAAACCCACTGGTGGGATTAAAACTCTTCTCCTAACTCTTTTAATTTAGTGGTGTTTTCAGCCAATTTTAGTTCTTCAACAATTTTATGAATATCCCCATTTATTATATTTTGGAGATCATATAATGTCAATCCTATTCTATGCTCGGTTACACGTCCTTGCGGATAATTATATGTTCTAATTTTTGCAGATCTATCACCACTAGAAACCAATGAATTTCTTTTCTCGGAATCGGCGGCTAATTTTTTCTCAAGTTCTTGTTCATACAAACGAGAACGCAATACTTTCATTGCTTTGTCCTTATTCTTATGTTGTGATTTTTGATCTTGACACTGTGCCACAAGCCCTGTAGGAACGTGTGTTAAACGCACTGCAGAATAGGTTGTATTTACAGATTGACCACCAGGTCCAGACGAACAGAAATAATCGACACGAATATCACTTGTCTTTAATTCTATATCAAATTCTTCCGCTTCTGGCAACACCATTACCGTAGCAGCAGAAGTATGTACTCTACCTTGCGTTTCGGTCTGAGGCACACGCTGTACACGATGCACTCCTGATTCGAATTTTAAATCACCATAGACATCTGCTCCAGTAACACTAAAAATAATTTCTTTAAAACCACCAGAAGTTCCATCGCTTACATCTTCAACCTCTACTTTCCAATTTCTTTCAGAACAATATTTTGTATACATACGGTACAAATCTCCAGCAAAAATACTTGCTTCGTCACCTCCTGTACCCGCTCTAATTTCTATAATTACATTTTTTGCATCTTCTGGATCTTTAGGAATTAACATGAATTTAATTTGATCCTCTAATTTTGGGATTCTATTCGTAGCTTCATTCATCTCCATTTTTGCCATCTCTGTCATTTCTGGATCTGAATTATCTGCTATTATTTCTTTGGCCTCTTCAATATTTAACATCAAGGATTTATACTCATCAGCAATTTTCATCACTGCACTCAAATCCTTATACTCTTTATTAATTTTGATATAACGCTTTTGGTCAGTCATGATATCCGGTTGAATGATCAAATCTGACACTTCGTCAAAACGCTGTTTTACTATTCTTAATTTATCTAACATTTACTTTAATTTCTTAATTACAAAAATACATTTTTTCAATCACATTGAAACTAATATTCAAATGTCCCAAATTCACTCTTAATTGTTAATTTTTTTGATATTGCATCCTCTACTCTACCGATAATTTTAGCATCGACATCAAAACTTTTTGAAATTAAAATGATTTCCTCTGCTATAGCAGCAGGCACATACAATTCCATACGATGTCCCATATTAAAAACCTGATACATCTCTTTCCATTCCGTTTGAGATTGCTCTTGAATTAACTCAAACAATGGCGGTATTGGAAACAAATTATCCTTAATAATATGCAAGCTTTCGACAAAGTGTAATATTTTTGTTTGGGCTCCTCCACTACAATGCACCATTCCATGAATATCCTTTGGAGTAAATTTTTCAAGTATTTTTTTGATGATAGGCGCATAGGTTCTAGTTGGAGACAACACTAACCTTCCAGCATCAATGGGAGAATTCTTTACAGGGTCTGTCAATTTCATTTTCCCAGAATACACAAGTTCCTCTGGAACTGCAGCATCAAAACTTTCAGGGTATTTAGTTGCTAACTCTTTTGAAAACACATCGTGTCTAGCAGAGGTTAATCCATTACTTCCCATTCCTCCATTGTATGATTTCTCGTAGGTAGCTTGTCCAAAGGATTCCAAACCTACAATAACATCACCTGCGACAATATTGGCATTATTTATCACTTTATTACGGGGCATACGTGCTGTAACAGTAGAATCAACAATAATTGTTCTCACTAAATCTCCAACATCTGCAGTTTCTCCTCCTGTAGAATGTATGATAACTCCATGCTTTTTTAAATCGACTAACAATTCTTCAGTCCCATTAATAATAGCAGACAAAACTTCTCCTGGAATTAAGTTTTTATTACGTCCAATGGTGGAAGACAACAAAATATTTTCTGTTGCTCCAACGCATATCAGATCATCAATATTCATAATTAATGCATCCTGTGCAATTCCTTTCCAAACAGACACGTCTCCTGTCTCTTTCCAATACATATAGGCCAAGGAAGATTTAGTTCCAGCGCCATCTGCATGCATAATTACACAATAATCTTTATCCCCTGTTAAGTGGTCTGGGATTATTTTACAAAATGCTTGTGGATACAAACCTTTGTCTACATTTTTTATTGCATTATGTACATCTTCTTTGGATGCTGAAACACCACGTTGACTGTATCTTTTACTTACTTCTGAGCTCATACTTTTTGTATACTATTAAGTCTTGCAAAAGTAAGTCTTTTTTAAAAGTTATAAATCAATATTTCAATAATTATACTATTTTTAAGGTTTTTACATACATCTATCCTATGAAAACAAGTATTCTTAAAGTATCCGAATCCGTTTTTAAACAAATTAAGAACATTTGGGAAAATACAACCACCAATAAAATTGTAAGCATCACTTTGGTTTGTACGTTTATCCTTTCAACTATTGTAAGTTACTTAGACCGAAATAATCTTATTTCTTTAGGCTCTTGGGATGAATATTTTTCAAACCCTTTTTTTTCTATCGAAATCTCATTTACCTTATTACTTATCTTAGAATTATTGAGTTTGATATTTGTATTGCCAAAATCTGTATCAAAATCAGTAGGAAAACAGTTGGAACTATTGTCTTTAATTTTTATACGTGCAACATTTAAAGAATTTAGTCATATCACAAACTTTAATTGGGAAGAGATGAGCACTCCAATCATAAATATGATGTGTTATTCGTTTGGCGCTTTGCTTATATTTGGAATTTTAGGATATACTTATAAACTACAACTACATACGCCACTTACAAAAACCGAAGATGATGTAAAGGAATTTGTACAATCAAAAAAGCTACTTGCGTTGTTTTTACTAATCGCTTTTATGGTTATTGGTTTTTTAGATCTTAAAACACTCGCTTTAACAGGTGTTTATCATGGGTCATTCCATTCGTTTTACACCATTTTAATTTTTAGTGATATTCTAATTGTACTCATAGCACTTAGATATACCTTAAATTATTATAAAATATTCAGGTATTCTTCTTTTGTCGTTGCCACTATTTTTATACGGATTGCATTATCTCTTAAACCTTATTATGATGTGATTATAGGCATAACCGCAGCTGTATTCGTACTACTTCTTACCATTTCGTATAATTATTTTTTAAAAGACATCCCAGAAAAAAAGCTAAAAGATTAAACAGCCCAACTAAATCTATAGATTTTAAACCTAAAATATAGCATTACAGTTACTGTATTGTTGTAATACCAATTTCAATCCAAAATGACCAATACAAATAGTATAACAAAAAATAATTCTATTTCTAAACCTTCACTTGAAAATGTATTTGGCATCATCTTTTCCACGAATACCAAAACTCATGATTTTCGAACAACTTAACGATAGGAAAGAACAGCCGATTTTGTGTTTATGGCTGATAAATATTATATTTCTGTACAGAGTCCTCGATACTATTGACAAATTTAAAAATAAATTCCCTCAAAAGTTTAGGATTAAAAGCATATTTCTCAATCCTGTTTTCTACTAAAAAAACCTGCTAAAAGCAGGTTTTTTTTATAAAAAATACATTTTATTTTGTACTATCTAGTAAACAATAATTCTCTGTATTTGGTTAATGGCCATAACTCATCATCAACCATTATTTCTAATTTATCACAGTGATAACGAATATCATCAAAGAAAGGCAATACAACATTACAATAAGCAGCAGCTTTTTCTTCTCCATTTTCAATTACATTTGCCACTTTTCTAGCAGCAATCATTTCATCAACTTTTGAATGAATCACTGCAATATGCTCAGAAATTTTAATAATTAATTTAATTTGCTCTGCTGCGTGGAGTTTAAAATTATCACCAAAAATATTTTTTAATCCAGCTACATTTTCAATAATTGTATTTTGATAACGAATAGCTGTTGGCACTACGTGATTTCCAGCAATATCTCCTAACACTCTTGATTCTATTTGGATGCGCGAAGTGTACTCCTCTACTTCAATTTCGTAACGTGCTTCAACTTCTCTTTTATTCATCACACCCATTTCATCATATAAAGCGATTGCCTTATCAGAAATTTTAACCTTTAAGGCTTCTGGTGTTTTCTTATTATTACTTAAACCTCGTTTTTCGGCTTCTATTTCCCATTCTTTTCCGTATCCATTTCCTTCAAATAAGATTTTCTTAGAAGATTTAATATATTCTCTCAATATATTAAATACTGCTTCGTCTTTTTTAAGGTCTTTAGTTGCTATTAATGCATCTACTTCTTTTTTAAATTCTTTTAATTGTTTGGCTACAATTGTATTTAAAACAGTCATTGGGTTGGCACAGTTTGCCGTAGACCCAACTGCTCTAAACTCAAATTTATTCCCTGTAAAAGCAAAAGGAGAGGTCCGATTACGATCCGTGTTATCTAATAAAATATTGGGTATTTTACCAACCACATTCAATTTAAGATCTGTTTTTTCTTCCGGTGATAATTTACCGTCCGTTACATTTTCAAGATCGTCTAAAACCCGCGTCAATTGTTCCCCAATAAACACCGAAATAATAGCAGGAGGCGCTTCATTTGCACCTAAACGATGATCATTACTTGCAGATGCAATGGCAGCTCTCAATAATTCTTCATGATCGTGTACCGCCTTAATAGTATTGATAAAGAACGTTAAAAACTGTAGGTTACTCATAGGAGTTTTACCTGGTGCTAATAAATTAATTCCTGTATTGGTAGACAAAGACCAGTTGTTGTGTTTCCCTGAGCCATTTACTCCTGCAAATGGTTTTTCATGTAATAACACTTTAAAATCGTGACGTGCACCAACTTTCCCCATCACATCCATTAATAATGAGTTGTGATCCACAGCTAAGTTAGATTCTTCATAAATAGGAGCCAATTCAAACTGATTTGGAGCCACCTCGTTATGACGTGTTTTTACTGGAATTCCTAACAACATACATTCGGTTTCCAAATCTCGCATAAAGTCTAATGCTCTCCCTGGAATAGAACCAAAATAATGATCGTCCAGTTGTTGACCTTTCGCAGGAATATGACCGATAAGAGTTCTCCCTGTCAATGTAATATCTGGTCGGCTTGCTGCCAATGCTTTATCAATTAAAAAGTACTCTTGTTCCCAGCCTAAAGATGCTGTTACTTTTTTAATGTTTTTATCAAAATACTTACACACATCTACAGATGCTTTGTCTACAGCCTGTAATGCACGTAATAATGGTGTTTTATAATCTAATGCTTCCCCAGTATACGATACAAATACCGTTGGAATACACAACGTAGTTCCGTAAATAAATGCAGGTGAAGTTGGATCCCAAGCAGTATATCCACGTGCTTCAAACGTATTTCTGATTCCTCCATTTGGAAAACTAGAGGCGTCTGGTTCTTGTTGTACCAATTCGTTACCTCCAAATTTTTCGATGGCCATACCATTTCCAATCGTTTCAAAAAAAGCATCATGTTTTTCTGCAGTTCCACCTGTGAGTGGTTGAAACCAGTGTGTGTAATGTGTTACTCCTTTTTGCAATGCCCATTCTTTCATAGAAGATGAAATTTGATCCGCTATTTTACGGTCAATTTTTTTACTTTTATCTATAGCATCCATTACTCCATTAAGAGCATCTTTTGTTAAATATTGGCGCATTGTATTCTCACCAAATACATTTTCTCCAAATAAATCAGAACGCTTTCCTCGTTCGTCAACAAATACTGGTTTTCTATTTAGGGCTTCGTTTAAAGCTTGAAATCTAAGTTTTGACATTATAAAGCTATTTTATTTACACAATTAAGAAGCAAATCTACACATTTTACACGTAATACAAAAAGAACCCCTGTTTTTTATAGGTACACTTCCTTACTTTTACACAATAACAAGAAACACCCCCTCAAATTTAACATAAGACTATGAAAATTCTGTAATTTTAATAATATTATAAATAAAAATAAAATATGTAGCTAATAAAAACAAGCCTTCTCGCCAACTTAACTTCATGTATTTAGGAATCAAAACAAGCGGAAGTACCACTATAGACACACCTAGCATCCAAAAAATATCCATTTCGAGCAATCGAGGGTCCGAAACTTTGATAGGAATAATCATCGAAGTAATTCCTAGTACGGCTAAAATATTAAAAATATTTGATCCAATTAAATTCCCTAATGATATTGCTTTTTCCTTTTTTATTATTGCAATAATAGAAGCCGCTAACTCAGGAATACTAGTTCCTATAGAAACTATGGTAATCCCAACAACACTCTCACTAATATTATAAAAAGAAGCCATGTTTTTAGCTCCTGTAATCAAAAGTTCTGATCCTCCATATAAAGCAACACCTCCCAAAACAACATAGATAATATCTTTATATAAGGGAGTCGTTATTCCCTCTTCTGGAATTTCATCAGGAACTGCATTTTTTTGGAATTTTAATAAATAGACTAAAAACACAATCAAAGAAACAAATAAAATTGCTCCTTCATAACGTTGTAACTCTCCATCAAAAGCAATAAATAAATACAGCAGTACAGAAGCTAACATCATGGCAGGCCAATCTGTTTTATAAAAACTCTTTTCTACACTAATGGTGGATAATAAAATGGTGATTCCCAAAACCAAGCCTAAATTTGCAATATTTGATCCAATTACATTACTAAATGCTAAGTCAGCACTTCCATTTAAAGCTGCATTTACACTCACTATTAATTCTGGAGCGGATGTTGCAAATGAAACAACCGTCATACCAATTACAATTTTAGGTATGTTTAAACGTAGTGAAAATCCTATGGCTGCTTTTAATAACCAATTCCCTCCTGCAATCAACACTATTAACCCAGCAATAATATAAAACAAATTCATAAAAATATTTTAGCTGCAAATATATATGTTTTCTCACTGTTCTAGGAGATAATTTTTATTCCAATATTTATACAAGACTCATTTTGACCTAAAAAAAGAACAACCTCGCCTTTACTTTCAATTCTCAATCATAAAACCCCCATTACTTTATTACAAATAGAAACAATACATCAATAATTAATTAAATATAACAACTAATTCCTAATGATTAACTTACACTCACAACCCAAAAGCATCATTTAATATAATAATAGAGAAACAACTCTATAAATAGCCTGTTTTTTACTTGTTCGCATCGTTCTTAAGTACTTATCTTGGATATAGTATCCATAAAAAAGAATCAATATCAACCTTAAAAACAGTTAAAATGACATTATTATTACTTATTTTATCGCTTATCGAAGACATCATTGAATATATCATATATTTGTTTTTATGATCTATCTATCAATGCGTTCAATTTAAAAGTATCAAAACATCACTAAAATCACAAAAAGAACACTAAAAACGATTGCGTCTAATGACAAGTAAAAACAATAAGATCCCCCAAGGAATTGGGACATGCTCTCCAAAGGTTGTTTCTACAAGGAGAAAATCCACGGATAATCAAACACAAAATAAGCTAGTAAAAACGAGAACAGGACAACTAATACCAACCTAAAACGACTTATATAAATAGTTTATTTTACATTCTAGGCTTGTTAAAAAATAGAAGGACAGCTAACGATTACAATCCTTTCATTTTTCGCCTCGCTAAAACAAAAAATAATTCCATTTCTAAACTATCAATTGGAAATGTATTTGGTATGATACCAATTACACTCCAAGATAACTGATATAAGTGAATTAAATAGATGCCCAAACAGCCCAGCTGGTAAAAAAGCAATCCAATAAACAAAAAAAGAGCATCAGATTTGTATATGCCAACTAAAACAGAAATTACTTTTAATTTAGCCACTTCAAAACAAAGAAAATAATACATATATTTGCAATCACATCCACAATTGCACAAAGCCCATATAAATAGATGGTCCAATCCATTTGATTGCACGTATTTTAGATGTAGCATCGTAAACATATCGATAGATGGTTCCGAACAATTATCACAAACAGTTTATCTAAAATTGTTTTTTACAATTCAAGAAAACTGATACTCTTACTAACAAATATTTGACATGAAAAAAAAAATATTCCAACTAATTGCAAAAATCAATAAAATTATCTTCCCTAGTTTCACCCGTAAACATCTGGACATGAGTCAGGCAAAAAAATGGCAATTAATAATTATTGGATATCGCTATTTTATTACAAAAAACAGCTTGTAGATTCAAAAAAAGGCATATCTTTGCAACCGCAAATCGGCCTCGTAGCATAACTGAATAGTGCACTTGATTACGGCTCAAGAGGTTGGAGGTTTGAATCCTCCCGAGGTCACGATTAAAAAGCAAGCTAATTTTAGCTTGCTTTTTTTATGTTTATAACCTAAGAAGATCACTTAAAAAAAAGAAATATTTTTTAAGTGATCTTCTTATTTTATCATTAAAATTACATATATTTGCAACCGCTTAACGGCCTCGTAGCATAACTGAATAGTGCACTTGATTACGGCTCAAGAGGTTGGAGGTTTGAATCCTCCCGAGGTCACAAAAACCCTTCAATTAATAATTGAAGGGTTTAATTTTACCGTTGATTCTCGTCAAAAAAAGTCCTTCTACAAAACTTCCCTTCACCTATGTTTAACACCAATGACAATTCAAAATAACGGATAAAAATGATTTATTTCACGTGCTAGCGTTGTTAAAAAACAGAACCATAACTAGGGCTATACTTCCATTTTCCGCCTAGCTATAACAAAAAACAATTCCATTTCTAAATCGTCACTTGAAAATGTATTTGGTATAAGAACTAGAATAAATTTATGTTGGATTCTATTGATTTTTTATAATGTAAACCACCTAATAAAGGATATTCATCTACCGACAAAGGTCTTATGTCGAAAAAAAAACAATCCCTCTAAAAATAAATCTTAACATGCACCTTGTAATTCTTAACAATTGTATTAGGTTTGCATTATGTTATACATAAAAACCGTTAACCATGGAAATTAAAAACTTAATAGCTGCAGCCTATGCACCTTTGAAAGAGGACCTCTCTTTAAATCTAGAAATCATACCTTCATACAGTTCATTTTTACAACGCAATAAAGTTGCAGGAGTATTCGTAAACGGTTCTACAGGAGATTTCACTTCATTAACTATCGAAGAAAGAAAAGAAATCATAGAAGTTTGGGCTAAAGAAAGTTCAACTGATTTTTTTGTTATCAATCATGTAGGACATACCAGTTTAGATATCGCTAAAGATTTAGCTGCACATTCTGCAGGAAAAGTAGATGCCATCGCTACGTTGGCTCCCTATTATTTCAAAACAAGATCCTTACAGTGTTTGGTAGATTACTGTAGAGAAATAGCCGCATCTGCTCCAGAATTGCCTTTTTATTATTATCACATCCCTGGACTGACAGGAGCCGATTATAATATGGTCGATTTTTTAGCGTTGGCAAAAGATCAAATTCCAAGTTTAGAGGGGATTAAATTCACAAATAATAACATCATTGATTTTTCATATTCTAAAGATGTAGAAAACGGAAAATACAATATTTTGTACGGTGTAGACGAAATGTTCCTTTCTGGTTTACCATACGGCGCAACTGGATGGGTAGGAAGCACCTACAACCACGCAGCTCCTTTATACTATGCTATCAAGGAAGCATTTGATTCAGGTGATTACGATTTAGCGAGAAGCTTACAAACAAAATCGGCAAAATTTGTAGATGTCTTAAACGCTATGGGAGGATTTAATGGCGCTGCAAAATCATATATGAAAACATTAGGGATAGACTGTGGACCAAGTAGATTCCCTCACACTACGCTTAGTACAGAACAACTTACACAAGCTACAAAGGAACTTAAAGCGCTAGGTATTTTAGAGCACTTAAGTAAATAACATATTATATAACAACTACTAAACTCGATTTTAAAAGCAACAGAAACTTTTTAAATCGAGTTTTTTTTATTTTCAATCAAAACACGCACTTTATGATAATTGACACATTACAGAACAGTGATTTATACACAAATGTACATCCCAAATTCAAACAAGCATTTGACTTTCTAAAGAACACGAATTTAGATGAATTGTCTACTGGGAAACACGAAATAGATGGAGAATTAATATTTGCTATTATAAACAAATACGAAACTAATACTCCTGAGATTGTAAAACTAGAAGCACATAAAAAATACATAGATTTACAATATGTTCACCACGGAAACGAAACTTTAGGCTTCACCTCATACACCAAACAATCTCCTTCACAGGACTATGTAGAAAGTGATGATTTTCAGCTTTTCGAGGAAGATTTTGATTCTATATCATTCAAAAAAGGCATGTTTAGTATCTTATACCCTGATGATATACATGCGCCAGGCTTACAGCTAGGCAACAAAGAAAATGTTGTAAAAGTTGTCATAAAAATACAACTATAAAAAACCACTTAATAACAGAAATAAGAAGAAGGATCCCTTCCCCCCTCTTCTTATTTCTATTCTCTATAAAATACGGTGAAAATGAGGATCTAAATGATGTCTCATAGCAATCCTAAAACTTTCTGGAGACCCTGTTTTTAAACTATTCCACAAATCCCTATGGGTGACTACCTTTGAAGGTATGTACTCCGTATCATTTTTATCTTGCTCATGAACAAATTCAAAAATAGGCAACAATAAAATCTGAAACCGCTGCAGAGTTACATTTCTGGCAATCTGATACAGTTTTCCATGAAATTTAATCTCATGAGACAAGCTGAAAATAGCTCCATCATTTTCTAATTCATCCTCTTCTTTTACTATTTCTTCCAGCTCTACAAGGTCTTTTTCTGTTTTCCTAGCAAACAAAGCATCTGCCATGCCCATTTCTAACATCATTCTCAATTCAAATAAATTAATCAAGACATCATTTCCTAAGAGTTTCGGATCTAATACACGTTCAAAATTATCAATAAAATCAGGTTGAGTTAAAATCATTCCTCGATGCTTTTTAGACTCCACTAAGCCTAATGTTCTTAACCGTAGTAAAGCCTCACGCACTACAGTTCTACTCACTCCTAAAGATTCCGCAAATTCCATTTCTTTCGGAATCGCATCTCCAGGTACTAATTCGTTTTCTTTTATAAAATCAACAAGTCTCAATTCAACTTTGTCAACAAGAGATAAATTTTTTAACGGAGCTATTTTTTTAAATTTTTTTTTTGTAGCCATTCTAGTTGGTTGGATCTTTTTTAAATAACAAACCTATTTGTATAAAACATATAGGTTCATAAAATTAGATAACAAATGTACTTAAATTTGAATATCAAGTCATTATTCACTAAAACTAATTGTTATTATCATAATTACCTAATTATATATGAATTATTTAGTAAGTTTGTATTATGTAGAACATATAAAATCATACTACATTTAATTATAAGATAGTATTCACAAAAACAATAGCCCTTTATATTCATTATAAAGATACTATTTCAAAATCAATACAAAATGAAAAATCACGCAGACTTATATAAAAGCACCTTATTAGAAAATGTAATTCCTTTTTGGGAACAGCACTCGATAGATTCAGAAAACGGAGGATATTTTACCTGTTTAGACAAAGAAGGAACTGTTTTTGATACTGACAAATTTATGTGGCTTCAAGGGAGACAGGCATGGATTTTTTCTATGCTTTACAATAAGGTAGAGAAAAAACAACGATGGTTAGATACTGCAAAAAACGGAATTGATTTTATCGTCAATCACGGCATGGACAAAGACGGTAATTTCTATTTTTCCACTACAAAAGAAGGAGCGCCACTGGTACAACCTTATAATATATTTTCTGACTGTTTTGCCGCCATGGCATTTAGCCAATACGCAGTAGCTACAGGGGATAAAAAGATCAAAGAACTAGCGATACAGACCTATTATAATATTCTAAAGAAAAAAGACAACCCAAAAGGAATCTACGAAAAAACAATTAACAACCGTCCTTTAAAAAGTTTTGCTTTACCTATGATTTTATCCAACTTGGTATTGGAATTGGAAGATGTTTTACCTGCGGAAGAAGTAGAAAAAACCATTGCTTTTAGTGTCAAAGAAATTATGGAAGTATTCTTAGATAAAGCATCTGGATTAATCTACGAGTTTGTAAAACCCGACGGGAGTTTAGAAGATAGTTTTAACGGACGTTTACTAAATCCAGGGCATGGAATTGAAGCCATGTGGTTTATGATGGACATTGCCACACGTACAAATAACACCGCATTGATTCAAAAAGCAACAGATACCATTATCACCATTTTAGAGTACAGTTGGGACAGTAAACACGGTGGAATATTCTACTTTTTAGACGCCAAAGGAAACCCTCCTCAACAATTGGAATGGGATCAAAAGTTATGGTGGGTTCATTTAGAATCACTTGTTGGATTAGCAAAAGCTTACGAGCACACACAAAGAGAAGATGTAAAAGAATGGTACAACAAGGTTCATGATTATACTTGGAAACATTTTTCGGATAAAGAAGCAGGCGAATGGTTTGGTTATTTAAACCGTCAAGGAGAAGTACTATTAAATTTAAAAGGAGGTAAATGGAAAGGATGTTTCCATGTACCAAGAGCTATGTTCCAATGTTGGAAATCGTTTGAAAATATTAAGAAATGAACGATCAAACATACAAGATAGTTTGTTTTGGTGATTCTACTACTGCTGAAAATCCCTCTTCTTCGAAAAGGGAACAGCAAGAAAACTATATACAACTTAAGGTTTACAGTACTTGGCTACAAGAAAAACTACCGAGTATCCTAAACAAAAATGTCTTAGTGATCAATTCTGGAATTTCGGGAGACACTACAACGGATGCTAAAAAAAGGTTTCAAACTGATGTTTTAGACCACAATCCTGCGATTGTTTTTATTCAGTTTGGAGCCAATGATCAAAGCATAAGACACGATTTAGGTAAAAGCACTCCGAGTGTATCTCTAGAAGTTTTTAATGATAATTTACGGTATTTTATCACTGAATTAAAAGAAACAAATACCAAAATAATATTAATGACCCCCGGAATGATGTTATGGACAGATGCTTTGACAAGATCCTACTTCAAGCATCCTTATGACATCCAAGATCCATTAGGATTGAATGCAAATATAAAAAAGTACGTACAAGCTATTTGTAAACTAGCATTGATGGAAGGTGTTGCACTCATCAATATTTTTAACAAACAAATAGTCCATAGCCGTACTCATAATATGTTTGATTTATTGCCTGATGGGATTCACCCAAATAACAAAGGGCATCAATTTATAGCTGATATTATCCTCGGTCATTTAAAAATGTAAAAACCTCAACTTCGTTCTCATAGACATCTTCTTTTGAACGAAGTTTTTTTTTGATACAAAATTATACTTTTCAGACATGTATCTAATCAGGCACTTCACCCATTGGATACGGGCAAATCCAGCAACACAAAAAAAAGACATAAATGATCGCACTAACTATCATTTAGAAATACATTTAGCAGCATTGTCATTACTTAAGCAAATAGCTCTCAGAGCTTATGGCAAGACTAAATTCCATTTATAAACAGTCACTTATAAATTTAATTGGTGCTATTATGAATAGGATTTTTACTAAAGGTTAAAAAGGAACAAAATCAAGTTCCCAACCCATCTCTCATCATTACATGTCGACATAATACAATTCTATTTTTCAAACAAAAAAAAGGACAGCATCAATCAAACGCTTAAAATAGAATTGTAATTTATAAATTAAATTTAACGTTTTTTTACGATAACGAAATAGTTTATTTGATTTTTAAAAAACCTCAACATTCTCTTTGTTTACAAGGGAATAACGGAAAACAAATCAAAAATAAATGTATTATTGACATTAAAAAATTAACATTTCTTTAGGTCAGGTTGTTTTTTTATATAACTTTGGGATATGTTATACATAAAACAATCAAACATATGAAACAAAAATTCAAATTAATCAAACAAATTTGCCTTGTTTTCACCATGCTCTTATGCGTTAATGCATTTGCACAAAGTGGAACAACAGCAGGAACAGTTACGGGAAGCGACGGCACTCCTCTACCTGGCACAAGTGTATTAGTAAAAGGATCCTCAAATGGAACTCAAACCGATTTTGACGGAAACTATACACTATCTACCAAAATGGGAGATATCTTAGTATTTAGCTATATAGGTTTTGATACTAAAACCATTAAAGTAGCAAACTTTAATAAACTAAATATAGTATTAGCAGAAGATGCTAATGTTTTAAACGAAGTAGTGATTACAGGGTACGGATCCCAAAAACGTAATACCCTAGCTACCTCTGTAGGAAAAGTAGACAATCAGGTTTTAGAAAGCGCTACTACAAGTAATATTGGTACAGCATTACAGGGAACTGTAGCTGGTGTACAAGTAACACAAAACACAGGACAACCTGGTTCAACTCCAACAATCGTAATTCGTGGAGGAACAGCATTTAACGGTAGTGGTGGTCCGCTAGTATTGATAGATGGAGTTCCTGGATCATTTTACGCATTAAACAGTGACGATATTGCTTCTATGGAAGTTTTAAAAGATGCAGCATCCACAGCGATTTATGGAGCTAGAGGAGCAAACGGAGTTGTTTTAATTAAAACAAAACAAGGAAAAGTAGGGAAATCAAACATTTCTTTCACTACAAGATACAGTATAAATAACGAGAGAGCTACACCTGAATATGTAGGTGCTGCCGACTTTATCAAATACAACAGACAAGGAATTTTAAATTACCAACAAGTAACTGGTAAAACCAAAGTTTTCGGAAGTTTTATCAGCGGAGCAACTGCCTTTGGTACTGGAAACAACAGGACCAACTCAGCATTTACTACACAGTACTTAACTGCTGACAACAAGTATTTACTAGATCATGGGTGGGGATCCGTTCAAGATCCAATTGACCCTTCAAAAACAATTATATTCCAAGAAAATGATGTAAGCAATTTGATTTACCAAAAAGCAACTACCAAAGATCATTATTTAGCCTTTGACGGAGGAAACGAAAAAGGAACCTATTATTTAGGCTTAGGATTGTTAGACAGTGATGGTTTGGCTTTAGGATCTGGATTTAAACGTTATTCAGGTAAATTTACTGCGACCTATAACATCCTTGACAACTTAAAAGTTACATCTAATGTAACCTATGTACATTCAAGTCAATTAGGGAGCCCCTTAGGTAGTGACAATACCGTGTTCCAACGTTTTTCAGGACAGGCATTAACTTCAAGAACTTACAATCACAACCCTGATGGTACTTTGAGTAATGAGTTGAATCCAGGTACGATTCATCACTTTGGAAACCCTCTTTATTATATAGATAAAATTAATCAACGTAAGGAATTACAGCAACGTCTAACCACTTCTGTACGTTTAGATTGGGAAATAATGGATCATTTAAAGTTTACCACAACAGCCAGTCACCAAGCTAGTAATAATCACAAAGAAAAATTTAATAAAGCATTTCTTTCTGGAGGATCTTTAATAACATCAAGAAACGCATCCGCTTCCTTGGTAAGAATCCAAGAGAATCAAGTAAATGGTATCTTTAACTATAACAATACTTTTTCTGACAATCACAATCTGGAAGTAATGTTAGGAGCTGAATACTTTAAGAAGAATTTATATAAACTTGTTGCTGGCACTAAAGATTCACCTACAGATTTAGTCCCTACTATGAACGTAGGATCTCCAGAAGGAGCATACGGGTATTCATTTGAAACCGAATACGCCCTAATCTCTCAATTTGGTATTTTAAACTATAATTTTGACCAACGCTATTTACTCGGCTTAAGCATCCGTCGTGATGGTTCTTCTTTATTAGGAAATGATAAATATGGAATTTTCCCAGGCGCATCTGCAGGATGGAATCTTCATAACGAGAACTTTTTTAGTGAGTCTAAAGTAGCAGAATACTTAAACAGCATTAAACCTAGAATTAGTTATGGAGTAAACGGTAATGTGAAGTCTCTAAGGGATGATCCAAATAAAACTTGGGACAACTACAATGTTTACGGAGCCTATTCTATTCAAGGAACCTATAACGGACAAAAAGGATATGCAAATAGTAGAATACCTGTACTAGACTTACAATGGGAACGTTCTACTACTTTAAACTTTGGACTGGATTTAGGTTTGTTCGATAATAGAGTGACTATTATCAGTGATTATTTTGTTCGTAATGTATATGACAAAATTGCCAACTTAACTTTACCATATTACACAGGTTTTTCAAGTATAAAAACCAACAATGGTACCTTACAAAACAAAGGTTTTGAATTTCAATTAAATACAGAAGCGATCAGATCTGATAATTTATCATGGAATCTAGGAGTTACCTTGTACAGCGTAAAAAATTATGTAATAGACCTTCCTACCAATGACAATGATAATAATAGACAAGGAGGAACTGAAATTTACGACCCTACAACTGGAGGCACACAATGGGTTGGAGGATACCAAGAAGGAAGACGTGCAGGAAACGACATCGTAGTAGCTTTCGTTCAAGATTATATCTACAAAGATCAAGCAGCAGTAGATGCACATGCAGGAAGAGTAGATGGTATTGCAACAAATCATAACACACGTTTCCCTGGGGATGTAGCATGGCTAGACTTAAATGGAGATAATATAATTAATAATTTTGACCGTAAAGTAATCGGGCGTACAACACCTGATTTTGTAGGTGGATTTACTTCAAATTTAAGATACAAAGACTTTGGGCTATTTATCAAAACTGATTTTGCTACTGGACATCTAATCCGAAACAATATGCGTGAAAAAGGATTGGCACAAACACAAGGAAACCTAAATGCTTTTGTAGAGTTATTAGATTCGTGGACTCCTGAACACAGAGACACAAACGTCCCTCGCATGACCTTTGTAGATCCACAAAAAAACTTTAGCAGAGGTAGCAATACTATGTGGGAAAAAGGAGATTATTTAGCCTTAAGAGAAGTTACCTTAAGCTACAATTTACCAAAAGGAACGGTTAAAAGTATAAATGGACTAAGACTCTACCTTACAGGAAGTAACCTTGCATATTTCACGAAATACAGTGGAGACACTCCAGAAAAAGGAGGGTTCCAAGGAGGAAGATTCCCTACACCAATAACCTATACTATAGGACTTAACATAACATTATAACAACATATACATTATGAAAAAATATTCAATATTAATCGCATTGCTGGCTATATTCAGCTTTAGTGCTTGTGACGATACCATTGACTTAGTTCCTAGGAGTGAACTTACCTTCAATGGATTCTGGGACACCGAAGATGGAGCAAGAGCTGCCCATACAGGAATTTACGCGAACTTTAGATCTCAAGCCTATAATTTTTGGGCATTTGGAGAGCTAAGAAGTGACCTTTGGGGAGGAAACACTATAGAGTCAGCCTGGAACATACCATTTATAGAAAACGATTTTACAGCAACAACAGCACCATTTCGGAATTGGGCAGGATTTTACACCAATATACATAGGTTGAATGATTTTATAAAAAACGTGCCTAACATCACCTTTTCAAACGAAGCAGAAAAAGAGCATTTATTAGGTCAAGCTCATGCTATTAGAGCCTATTACTACTATCAACTGGCAAGAACTTATGGAGATGTACCTATCATTCTAGTACCAATGACTGATTTTAACCCTGAAGGATTAAGTGTGATAAGAAATCCGGTAACTGAAGTTTTAGATGTTGTTAAAAAAGATATCGAAACTTCATTGACCTATTTTGGAAGTGACAATTCATTCTTCAAAGGTAAAAACACTTACTGGAACAAAAACGCATCACTTGCATTAAAAGGAGATGTATACCTTTGGACTGGTAAATTGTACGGTGGTGGTAATGCAGACTATACAATTGCTAAAACATCTTTAGAAGCCATACAGGATGTTTCTTTAGAAACTACATTTAGTAACGTTTTTACGAATGACACAAACAGTGAATTTATATTTGCTTTTAACTACGATGAGAAGGAAGGTGCTAATATTTTTAATTCATTCACAGCAAGAGGTGTAGATATACACGCTTTGTATAATGACAAAGGAGATAGTATGATAAAAAAAGTATTCAATGGAGCAAGTAGATACGGACCAACTAAAAAAACACTCCTAGCAACTGACGATGTCCTAGACAGCCGTAGAGCAGCAACTTTTATGAGATTATATAAAGACAGTAATACAAATAATGGATACCCTACGTATGACGATAATAAGTATACTGTATCATTATTAAATAAATTTATAGGTACTGTAAAATCTGGCGGAGTTAGAGTAATGGATAATAATGTTCCTGTGTATCGATATGCAGATGTTGTCTTAATGATTGCAGAAGCTAAAAACAATTTAGGAGAAGACCCTTCTTCAGAAATCAACCAAATTAGAGCAAGAGCTTATGGCGCTAATTATGACGAATCTATTCATAAATACAGCAATGCCTCTCAGACAGAAAACACAAATGCAATTTTAAACGAACGTTTAAAAGAATTTGTCGGAGAAGGAAAAAGATGGTACGATTTACGAAGAGCGGGAGATCAATTCCTAATGAATGAAGTTAAATTTATTACTGAAAGTTATATGGTGTTTTTACCTATCACTTCAAACATGATCGGAAGAAACCCTCTGTTAGAACAAACAGCTGGGTATTAAATACAATTGTTTGAGTTCAATTTTAAAGGGAGTTTTGCTAACGCAAAGCTCCCTTTTTTTTATGAATCACTTCTCTTAAATAGCTAGCCCACATCCACCTGATAACACCTAGCCATTACATTTATCTTTATAAAAAACAAGAGAAGAACTGTGAGCATCCTTCTTGTACATCAAATGAATCCTCAACTACCTATTTACAAGCAGACTTCTTTTATATTTTAAATCAACAACCTTATTACGAAGGCACGAGATATACTTACATAAAACTATTTTCTATTTTGAGATAGAGCATCGCAGAACCAAACAAAAAACAGACGGATAGCCAGCGATATACGAAGATCGAATCAATACTTCTTTAAATACTACATATTTAGCCCCTAATTTTAGCCAACAAAAGATATAGTTGTAAGGAATATCAACTTAAAAAAACGAAAAAGATAGGTTGTCCAAAAGGACAAACATTACACAACGATTAATGTAACTTTGTTGACAGAAACGTATAAAAAAGAACCTAAAACACAGCCGTGCTTATACTTAAAATACATTGCTCCACCCCTCCCTATAAAACACCTTTAAATAATAGATATAAAGACACCCTTTGCTAGGAACCCTGCTGTATTTTAATTAGGTTTACTGTGAGAAAAACTGTAATTTTGACAATATGTTATACATAATAACTTGAAAAATAATAACGCAATCCATCACTATATTTTAGCACAAAAACGCGTTAAAAATGGAATTGCCTTCTTATCAATACCTCTCTAAAAAACAACAAATTAGTCCATGGAAAACACCACAAGACCTTACGTTTTACAAGAAACAAATTGGAAATCTGTAAAAACTAAAAACTACGAAGTAGCCATTTTACCATGGGGAGCTACAGAAGCTCATAATTACCACTTACCCTACGGCACCGATACGATCCAAGCAGAACATGTAGCCATAGAAGCCGCAAAAATAGCATGGGAAAAAGGAGCAAAACCTATAGTACTCCCAAGCATAGCCTATGGTGTAAATACAGGACAGATGAATGTTTCCTTGTGCATGAACATGAACCCAAGCACACAACATGCTATTATCAGGGACATCGTACAGGTACTAGACCATCAAAACATACATAAATTAGTAATCGTAAATGCCCATGGAGGCAATAATTTCAAACAAATTATCAGAGAACTAAGCTTGGAATACCCAGCTGTTTTTATCTGTGCACTCAACTGGTGGCAAATCACTGACAGTTCCAACTATTTTGACGAACCAGGAGATCATGCAGGAGAATTAGAAACTGCAGTAATGATGCATTTAACACCAGAACTAGTACTTCCATTAAAAGAAGCAGGAGACGCAAAATCAAAATCATTCAAAATAAAAGGATTGAAACAAGGATGGGTATCTGCACAGCGAGAATGGACAAAAATATCGGAAGATACAGGTGTTGGGAATCCTAAAATGGCCACAAAGGAAAAAGGAAAAATATTTTTAGACATAGTGATTGCAATGATTGGTTCGTTTTTTGAAGAACTACATCATGCTGATTTGGATGACATGTATGAATAATATTGATTGTTAATTAATCACGGCTAGTAAACACCCATAGAGAGAACAAACAACTAAATACAACATAATGAAAAAAATAACCCTACTAATTTTAATAGCTTTTTCCATTGGAGCATACGCTCAGAAAGGAAAACATAAAATTTCTAAAGGCGTAAAGCGCTATCAAGATTTATTTAACACATCCATGAATGATTCTGTATCTTGCTACCGAATCCCCGCCATTGTAACGGCTCCAAATGGTGATTTAATTGCTGCAATAGATGAACGCATTCCTTCTTGTGGAGATTTAAAATGGAGTAAGGACATAAATATTGTAATCCGAAGAAGTAAAAATAATGGTAGAAGATGGTCTAAAATAGAAACAGTAGTTGACTTCCCTTTAGGAAAATCTGCTTCAGACCCATCAATGATTGTGGATTTAGAAACCAATGAAATTTTTATGTTTTACAATTACATGGATCTAGACACCGAAAAGAACATTTACTATTTACAAATGGTAAAAAGTGCGGACAATGGTAAAACATGGTCTAAACCTGTAGACATTACCAAGCAAATAGCAAAACCTGAATGGCATAAAGACTTTAAATTTATCACTTCAGGTCGTGGAATTCAAACACGTGCTGGTAAATTATTGCACTGCATGGTTAACCTAAACAGTGGCATGCATATTTTTGCAAGTGACGACCACGGAAAATCATGGTATTTTATAGACACTCCCATCAAACCAGCTGACGAATCTAAAATTATAGAATTAGCAAACGGAGACTGGATGGTAAACGCAAGAGCAAACGGCAAAGGAATGCGATATGTACACATATCCTCCGATGAAGGAAAAACATGGAAAACAAAAGCAGATACACAATTAATAGACCCAGGATGTAATGGAAGTATTATTCGCTACACCTCTATTAAAGATGGCTACAAAAAAAATCGCTTGTTATTTTCCAATGCAAAACGTAAAAAAGGACGCGAAAATATGACCGTTCGCGTGAGTTACGACGAAGGAGAAACATGGAGTAAAGGAAAAACTATATATACTGGAAGCTCTGCATATTCATCTTTAACAATTCTTAAAAACGGAAAAATAGGTTTGTTTTTTGAACAAGACGACTATAAGAAAAACCCTTTTGTGAGTTTTTCTTTAAAATGGTTGACAGACGGAGCAGACAAATACAGAAAACCATCTACTAAGAAAAAATAATCACTAATTCATTAAAATCTTTCCGAAAAGCAGTCTAACACCAATTACAATTCCAAATGACCGATATAATAGTTTATTTTACGTTCTAGTCTTGTTAAAAAATAGAACGATAGCGAAGGCTATCCTTCCAGTTTTTGCCTAGATAAAACAAAAAATAATTCCATTTACAGAACGTCACTTGGAAATGTATTTGGTATATCAACTGTAATTGGGGAGATTTTTTCACTTATCACATGTATAAATCACTTGTTTATATTTTTATATTTCTTGCTTTAGGAGAAATCATCAAATACGTATTTAATATTCCCATTGCAGGAAACATTATTGCCATGATCTTAATTTTTGCTAGTCTAAGATTAAAAATTATTAAATTATCAACTGTAAAACCAGCATCAGACACACTGATAAAATACATGGTACTCTTTTTTATTCCCTATGGAGTTGGAATGATGGTTTATTTTGACGTTTTAAAAGAAAATTGGATTCCTATCATTTTTGCGACCCTAATTAGTACCATTATCTCCTTGTACGTTACAGCTATTGTTCAAGAAAAATTAGAAAAATAATGATTGACTTTTTTGAATTACCCGTTTTCGGATTCTTTATTACCATCCTTAGTTTTTATTGCGCCCAACGTCTTAAAAAAAAATACAACTACGTTTTACTAAACCCTGTACTGATATCCATTTTAGCTATTATTATTCTGCTACAGCTTGTAGAAGTAAATTTTGACACTTATAATAACGGAGCTAAATACCTAAGTTTCTTTTTGAGCCCAACCATTGTGGCTTTAGGCGTATTGTTTTATGAAAAATACGAACAAATTAAAAACAACCTAAAACCTTTTTTAACTGCCGTGGCTGTTGGAGGAACTATTAGTATTGTTACCGTAACTTTTTTATCCATACTGATGAATGCTCCAGAAATTATCACGCGCTCTTTAGCTGCCAAGTCTGTGACCACCCCCATCGCCATCGAAATCACTAAAATAACAATGGGAATTCCATCTATTACAGCAGTTGTTGTAATTGCCGTAGGTATTTTCGGAAATGCTTTTGGAGTCGAAATGCTACAGTTTTTAAACATCAAAAGCAACAATGCCATCGGAACAGCGCTGGGCACTGCATCACATGGTATTGGAACGGCTCGCGCTATTGAAATTAATAAGCTTGCAGGTGCTTATAGCGGAGTTGCTATGTGTATCAATGGTTTAATAACAGCTACAATTACACCGTATATCGTCAAAACAATCATCCACTTATTCTAATTCCAAAAAGGATTAGTATTCTATTAACACATCGTATTCTACACATTCTACTAAAATTGCATCTCCCACATTCGCTTTGCAAAATCACTTCAAAATAATCATGCAAACCAGTTGTGTTTTCTGTTTTTTATTAGACAATAACCTCGAAAAAAGTCCACGAGGCATGAAAAAGAAAAAAACCTTAATCATTTCGATGCAAGCATCGGAGAATTAAACCCACTGATGGGATTAAAGTTGATACGTACTTATATCTATCTGTTTTCTAACTAGGCAAAAAACACATACACATAACCTGGTTGGCTGTTCTGTTTGCTATCAAAAAACAACTTAAAAGTAAAAGCTAAGAAAAAAAAATAAATTATATTTGTTATGTTCTACATAATGCAATAATTTGAATTTTCAGAAGAAGTGCTCACTACTAAAAAGAACAACGATGAGAGCACACAAAAACACGCCTCTCTCTACTTCTGTTTTCTCAAGCAGTGGAGACAAAAAAACACCCATATTAAAGAAACCCAATGTCAAGAAAATAGTTTTCTTGTAACTAAAAAAAAACGCACCTTTCATTATAGACTAATATGAATATACACAAAACACACCTCACTGTTCTCCTATTTATTATATCGTTTATAAGCATCAGTGTCACCTCTCAAACCAAAATTGCCTGTGTAGGAGATAGCGTAACCTGGGGACTCCAAATTAAAAACAGAGACACCAATTCGTACCCCGCACAATTACAACAACTTTTAGGGACGGATTATAATGTGAAAAATTTCGGGTTTTCTGGAGCCACGGCATTAAAAAAGGGACACAAACCCTATATTCAAAAACCTGCCTTTCAAAAATCATTGGATTTTTTACCCAATATTGTGATCATACACTTGGGACTAAACGACCAAGGGCTGAATAATTGGCCACAACACAAAGGAGAATTTATAGCCGATTACCTTGAGTTAATAGACACTTACCAAAACTTAAAAAGCAAGCCTACAGTTATTATTTGTAAAATGACTCCTTCCCTATCTGGTCATAAATGGTTTGAGGAAGGAATGCGAGAAAACTACCAAGAGATTCAGTTAAAAATCGAAAAAATAAGTAAACTAGCCAACGTTGACTTGATTGATCTAGAGCATCCATTAGATCGGTTCCCTGAATATTACCCTGACGATTTACATCCCGATAAAAATGGAGCCAACATAATTGCCCAAAAATCTTATGGAGCAATTACGGGGGACTTTGGAGGTTTAAAAATCCCTGTTATTTTTGGAGAAAACATGGTACTACAACGCAATGAACCTATTGTGATTTATGGCACTGCAAATGCAAACGAAACCGTTTATGTCTGTTTAGATACTCTTAAAAAAAACACCCTTGTAAATACATATGGCACATGGGAGATATCACTTCCAGCAAAGAAAGCTGGAGGACCATTCAAACTTACTATACAAACAAATCCGTCAGAAAAAATCACTCTAAAGAATATCTACATTGGTGAAGTTTGGCTCGCTTCTGGACAATCTAACATGGCATTTACAACAAAACAAATGAAACATGCGATGGCTGTTTTACGAGATTCTATCAATACCGATGTTCACCTAATAGCATTTCGTCCGCTCCCAAATAAAGAAACTATTTACAGTCCTAAAAAATTAGCGACTTGCAATGCAAATTCTTTCTTTCAAACCAATGGATGGCAACGAGCAAACAGCGACAATGTCTCCGAATTTTCAGCCATTGCCTATTCGTATGCATATCATCTTCAAAAAACCTTAGACATTCCTATAGGAATTATTTGCAATGCCGTTGGAGGATCACCGACCCAAAGTTGGATTAGCAAAAAAACGATGGAGACAAGCCATCAGACAATTGGTTTACTAAATGATACCCATTTAAATCCCATGACACAAAACTGGGTAAACAGGAGGAAAATCGAGAATTTTAAAAACAAAAAGAATACCTTCATAAAAGCACGACACCCTTTTGACCCAACCCTACTTTTTGATGCTGGTATTTACCCTTTAAAAAAATATAACATAGCAGGTGTTATTTGGTATCAAGGAGAATCTAATGCGGAACGTCCACGTTTTCATTCCATGCTTTTTAAAATGTTAGTAAAAGATTGGAGAGCTGCATGGAACAAACCCAAAATGCCTTTCTATTTTGTACAATTAAGCAGCATCAACCGTCCAACATGGGGAACTTTTAGAGATTCACAAAACCGTTTACAATGCATTCCCAACACGGGAATGGTTGTAAGTTCCGATTTAGGAAATCCAACGGACGTACATCCAAAACAAAAATGGAAAATAGGAAAACGACTCTCTTTGGTAGCTTTGGCTAAAAAGTACGGTAAAAACTTAAGATATTCTGGACCAACATTGGATTACGTAAACATTCGTAAAAATAAGTTGATCGTACATTTCACCCATGCAGACGGACTTACAACCAAAAACAACAAACCACTTAAAGATATTTTAATTGCTGGAATCGACTTAAAATTTAAAGTAGCTAAAGTCAAAATTCAAGGAAACACCCTTATTTTATCATCAAAAAACATTGAAAACCCACGTTTTGTAAGCTATGGATACCGTCCTTTCACAGAAGGAAATTTAATAAATAAAGCGGGCTTACCTGCATCCACATTCTCAAACTTAGAGCTATAACAATGAAATATTTTATATACTCCACGCTAGTATTACTCACTATAAGCGCATGCAATATAGAATCTCCCCCCATAAATACGGCATCTAAATACCCCATTATCCCAACGCCACAGTCTTTAAGTATTACAAATAAAGAGATCGAATTCAGTTCGTTCAAAATAAACAAGAATAAGTTCAACAACGAAACGAATCATCTCATTCATTTTTTTCAAAAAAAAGGCATTGAAAGCGCAGCAAACGGTATTGTTATCAATCTAGAAAAAAGAAAATGGCATGACAGTCCCGAGGCGTATATTTTGACCATTGATACAGAAATAACAATTACAGCAAACACCTCTAAAGGTATATTTTACGGCATACAAACACTGAAACAACTTGTACATAAAAACGGAACTTTAGTTCGCCTTCCAAAAATAAAAGTAATGGACTGGCCTGCTTTTAAAATAAGAGGTTTTATGCACGATACGGGAAGAAATTTCCAATCCATCCCACAATTAAAAGCACAAATAGATGTTTTGTCCATGTATAAATACAATGTTTTTCACTGGCACTTAACAGACAATCCAGCTTGGCGACTGGAGAGTAAAATATACCCAGAATTACAATCTGCCCGAGCTACCAGTAGAATGAAAGGATCTTTTTATACACAAGAAGACTTCAAGGATTTAGTAGCCTATTGTAAAGAAAGACATATCACAGTAATTCCAGAATTTGACATCCCAGGGCATACTGAAGCGTTCAGAAAAGCATTCCATATAAAGACGATGAAAGCTCCAAAGGCAGAGAAAATTTTAACAGATTTAATAGATGAGCTATGTACATTAGCAGATGCTAAAACCATGCCTTTTATACATTTAGGCACCGACGAAGTACGCAACAAAGAAGAATACGTAGACAACGCTTTTATTGTTTCTATGCTTCGCAAAGTAACAGAAAACAAACGAAAAGTAATTGTTTGGAAAGAAGGTATTTACATAAAAGAGGACAGTACCTCTATCCATCAATTATGGGCTAGGCATCAGCCACAAAAAGGGCATTCATTCATAGATTCAAGAGCAAATTACATCAACCACTTAGACCCTTTTGCGGGTATGACCCGCTTATTTTTTCAACAACCTTGCCGACAAGCCAAAGGAGATTCATTAGCTTTAGGAGGTATTCTATGTGCTTGGCCCGATAATAATATTACACAGGAAAGCGACATTTTAAAACAAAACCCAATTTACCCATCCATGGTATTTTATGCCGATGCTATTTGGAAAGGAAGAGAAAAAGGGCATCCACAATACTGGGCTAAATTACCCCCAAAAGGAAGTCGTGAGCTAGTCGCTTTTAAGAACTTTGAAAAAAAAGTACTCAACCATAAAAAACGTTTTTTTAAGGACAAAGAATTTTCATATATCAAACAATCTGATATTGAGTGGAAAATTATCGGTCCTTTTGATCATAAAGGAGAAACCTCCACTATCTTTACCGTAGAAAAAACAATAAAAACAAGCTACAAAGTGGATGGACATACCTATTTATGGAAAGACTCCGTTGTAGGAGCTACTGTACATCTAAAACACTTTTTTGGTTTTGAATCATATACCGATACAAACAGCGGAACCTATTATGCCTACACCAATATTTACGCGCCAACAAAGCGCACACAAGATTTCTGGATTGGTTTTCAAGGATGGTCACGATCTGGTGGACGAAGAGGAGGCCCTACACCTAAACAAGGACAATGGCATATTACAAATCCCAAAGTATGGGTAAATAACAAATCTATAGCAGCTCCCGTATGGCAACAACCCAACATCCCCGTGAATAGCGAAGAAACACCATTTATAGACGAGGATTATTTTTATCGCAAACCAACAGCAATCAACTTAGAGAAAGGGTGGAATACAGTATTGCTTAAAATCCCACATAAAAAAGGCCTTTTCAAATGGATGTACACTTTTGTCCCTGTTGAAAAAAAAGGAATGCACTTTGAATTGCCTAAAGAATTAATTTTTGACAGTTCCTTTAAACTCAAAAACATTTAAAATCATTATAAAATGAAGAAGCTAGTAATTCTAATACTATTATTTTCAAGTGCCATTGGCAGTGCACAGATAAAATACTCCGAGCATTATTACAATTTAAAGAAGGTCTATGAAAACACTCCAAACACTGTAAATGAGATTGTTTTTGTAGGAAACAGCATTACAGAAGGAGGTGATTGGGCAACCATGTTCCCCAATGTAAATGCAATAAACCGTGGAATAAGTGGAGATGTAAGTGATGGTATCCTAAATCGGTTAAAGGAAATAACAGACTCACAGCCCAAAAAAATATTTCTAATGATAGGAACCAACGATTTAGCACACGGTAAAACTGTAGCATATATTGTAAGAAATATACAGTTAATTATCACTCAGATTAAAACTGAATCTCCAGGAACACATATTTACTTAGAACAAGTATTGCCATACAACCCTAATGTGGGAGCTAAATTTTCCGCTCACAAATCAAAACAGCAACTAGTTATAATACTGAACAAACGATTGCGAAAACTATCCAGAAAAAATAAATTGACCTTTATAAAAACCCATAAAAAATTTAGAGACCGCAAAGGAATGCTACTCAAAAAACTCACATATGACGGCCTCCATTTAAACAAATATGGATATGAGCATTGGACAAATGTATTGACAAAATACGTACATGAAAATTAACGTTTTTAATATGTATAACATAATGCATTTTTTATTATCTTGCTACTAACTTAATACACAAACTCTGAAAAATATTTTATAATGAAATTATCAAAACTTATCCTCGGATTTCTCTTCAGTTTCTTGTTCCTAAATTTAGGACAGGCACAAGAAAAAAAAGACATTTTCACCATTACAAAAGAAGCAGACTTTCCCATTAGTAAAGGACTCAATGGATCATTTGTAGGAACTCACAACAATGTTTTGATTGTTGCAGGTGGCGCCAATTTTCCCGAGAAAGAAGTTTGGAATGGAGGGAAGAAACAATTTTACCAATTCATTTATGTATTAGAAAAAAAAGAAGGGAAATCTGTTTGGCATAAAAGTGATGTCAAGCTCCCTAAAGCAGTAGCTAATGGTGCGTCTATCACTACCTCTCAAGGTGTGCTATGTATCGGAGGAAATAATAGTAAAGAAACTTTTTCGGATGTGTTTTTAATAAAATGGAATAAAACATCCAAAAAAATAGAAATAGAATCTCTAAATTCTATGCCTATCCCTTTGTCTAAAATGGGAGCAAGTAAGGTAGATAACATTGTTTATTTGGTAGGAGGTCAGGAAAGTAATACAGGAAAAACTACCCAAAACTTTTTATCTTTCAATCTCAATAGCACGATAGACAGCCCTGCATATACTTGGAAAAAAAGAACTGATTTCCCAGGAACACACCGCATGCAGGCGGTGGTAGTAGGACAAAGTAACGGACATCAAGATTGTTTGTATGTAATGAGTGGCTTATCGTATGACCCTGCTGCTGAAAAAACACTCGTAATGTTAAGTGATGTCTACGAATTTGACCCACACAAAAAGACTTGGATTCAAAAAAGGTCAATTCCTAACAACAATACACCTGGAGAAAAGAATGGATATATAGGAGCAGCGCCCGCTATTAAAATAGGAGATGCACATATCCTTATTTTTGGAGGAGCAGGTGGAAAAAACCAATATTTAAATGAACGATTAGAACTTGGGGCAACTATAAAAGCATTGGATGCTAAAAGCGAAACAACAGAAGCACAGATAGCATCTAAAGATCAATTAAAAGCAAAAGCCATTGAACTCGTAAAAACAACTTCATTTACAAAAACCATATACGCTTACCATACCATTACCGATACTTGGACACCGTCAAGTTCTTTTGAAGGCCCAGCACAGGTAGTAACAAATGCTGTAATGTGGGATGGGAAAATTGTAATTCCAGGAGGAGAAATCAGTCCAGGAGTACGAACTAGTAGCATCACTTCTTTTACAGAAAAACCATACGAAGCAAGTTTTGGATTATTAAATTATGTTACCCTTATTGCTTATTTATCGATCATGATATTGATGGGTTGGTATTTTTCAAGAAAAAACAAAACGACAGATGATTATTTCTTGGGAGGTGGACGTATCCCATGGTGGGCAGCAGGACTAAGCATCTATGCTACTATGTTAAGCGCCATCACTTATTTATCGCAACCTGCATTGGCTTTTTCTTTTGACTGGCAAGCATACTTAGGATATTTTACTATTTTGTTAGTAATACCAATTGTAATCTCGTTTTATTTACCCTTTTTCAGAAAGTTAAAAATCACCACTGCGTACGAATATTTAGAAAAGAGATTCAATATTACCGTTCGTATGTTTGGAAGTACATCTTTTGTATTGTTCCAATTAGTTCGTATGGGAATCGTGGTATATTTACCAGCATTAGCATTGTCTACGGTTGTAGGAATCGATATTTATTTAGCCATTATTGTAATGGGGGTTTTAGCTATTGTTTACACCTACTTAGGAGGTATGGAAGCAGTAATCTGGACAGATGTAATCCAAGTAATTGTACTTATTGGAGGATTGATTGTTGGACTGGTATTTATAGCCATCGAAATAGGAGATGTAGGCTATATTTTTGAAACAGCCTATGCCGACAGTAAACTCACGCTGGTCGATTTCCGATTTAGTTTTACAGAGGTGGTAACGTGGTCCTTATTTATGGGGTCTTTTGCATTGACTCTTGTACCATACACTACAGATCAAGCAGTAGTACAACGATATATGACAACCTCCAGTCTAGAGGATTCTAAAAAAAGCATTTGGTTAAATGGTTTGATTGCCATACCATCTGGATTGCTTATTTTCTCTATGGGAACTTTTTTATATGTATACTTTAAGGAACATCCAGAATTTCTAACTGTTGGAATGAAAAACGATAGTGTTTTCCCTTTATTCATTACAAATCACTTGCCTCCAGGAGTATCAGGACTGGTAATAGCCGGAATATTCTCTGCCTCTATGTCAAGCTTAGACAGTAGTATGCATAGTATCTCAACTGTAGTTACTATCGATTTTTACAAACGTTTTACTAAAAAATATTCAGACATAAAAGGGCTCAAAGTTGCTAAATGGACCACTGTAATTGTTGGTATATTTGGAACTATGATTGCATGTCTGATGGCAGCATTTCCTGTAAAATCATTATTTTTCTTATTCCAAGAAGTTATTGGACTCTTTGGTAGTGCCATTGCAGGGATCTTTATTTTAGGAATTTTTATAAAAGCTGCCAACTGGAAAGGAGCCATGATTGGATCTGTATTAAGTGTGATTGCGTTGATATTTGTAAAATACTACACACCTCTTAATTTTTACATCTACCCATTAATCGCAATTCCTACCTGTGTTATAGGCGGTTATATTGCCAGTTTAATTTTTAAAGTAGATCAAAAGGACATTGACAATTTGGTATATTCGAAAAAAACAAGCAACAAAAAACATCAGTAATTACATACCACTGATCATTTTTTAAAATAGAGGCTGTATTCCATTACAGCCTCTATTTTTATGAAGTCAATTCATCAGTTAACAAAAACTATAAAACACACTATCAAACGACAGCTACAAACACCACCGTTCATTTTTATTTATTTTCCCAATTTTTAACTATCTTTGTTATTAAGCATACTACCTATATTTAAAAAAATAATCTCCAATAATTTACTTATTGCTGTACTTTGGAGGTTACATATATGATGTACTAGAAAAAAATCAAAATGAAAGAAAAGGAAGAACAAAACACCACATTAAAGGAAGAAGTATCTGACCTTAAAAGTCAACTTAAAATTGTCAGTGAAAAACTAGAATTTTTAAAAACAAAACAAAGCTATCTAATCGGAAAAACCATTCATAATTTAAAAAACCCTGTTGGTGTTTCTTCTTCATTTGCAGAGATGATGTTGGAAGATTTAGAGTTTTACACACCCGAAAAGTTAAAAAAACACTTGACTGTCATCAAAACTTCTTGTGATTTTTCCTTAGGGTTATTAAATAATTTACAATATATCTCAAAATTAGAAAGCGGAAAAGCACCTCTTAAGCTCTTGAAAAAGAAGTATTGTAAACTGGTAAAAAGCACCGTTAAAGAACAACAAATCCTAGCAAATAAAAGAGGAATTAAACTCCATCTTACGATAGACTGCACAGACTGCGAACTCACATTAGATCCAGACGAAATAAAACAAGCACTCCATAATCTCATAAACAATGCGCACAGATACTCTGTTGAAAACAGCGAGGTAGCAATACGAGTATTCGCAACTGACACGCATATTCTAACCACAATTACAGATCAAGGAATAGGCATTGAAACGAGCGAATTAGAAACTATTTTTGACGTTTTTAAAGTTGTTACTACATTTTCTGATGACGGAAAAAAATGTTTAGGATTAGGGCTTACCATAGCAAAAGAAATTATAGAACAACATCAAGGAGAAATCACAATAACAAGTACACTAAAAAAAGGAAGTACCTTTACAATAAAAATACCTAGAAACTAATTCCCAAGTAAACGAACGACTCACATGGATAAAATTCTTTCCCCAATAAATTATTCAGTACTTCAACATTTAGAAAAAGAGGAGCTTATAAACTTATTATTAAATAGAACAGATTTTAAAGGATCCATATCTACTATTGAAAAACCAATAACACAGACACCTATTATCCATAACACGTTGAATAACATCAACGAAGGTTTTGTGATTGTCGATCGAAAGGGAACCTATTTATTCATAAACAAAGAGGCTGAAAAACTACTAAAAAGAAATGCGGACAGTTTATTAGGGAAGAACATGTGGATAGAATTCCCTGAAAAAAAAGGAGATGAATTTTATGATAAATTCCAGCGAGTTATCACCAAAAACATTGCCTTAAAATTCACCAGTTTCTACAAAGAATGGGACAAATGGTATGCCTATAGGATTATACCTTCCAATGCAGGTATTTCTTTGTTTTTTAAGGACGTTACTAAAAAGACAGAGGATAGGATTCATAAAACGGAGGCTTATAAATGTCTACAAGAAAATACAGATGTATCCTTTATCTGGGGCAACAAATCTGGATGGCCCGTAGAGTACGTTTCTAAAAATGTAAAGAAGTTATTAGGCTACACAAAAAAAGATTTTATCAAAAATAAAATATCTTATACCGATCTTATCCATACTGAAGATCTGACATTGCTAAAAAAACAATCAAGAGAACAAGTCTCCAACAAAACTACAAACATTACATACTCTCCTTATCGTATTACAACAAAAAAAGGAAAAACTATTTGGATCTCTCAATCAAACGCACTCCACAAAAATAATCTTGGAATCATAACAAGTTTCAAAGGGGTTATCAAAGATGTAACGGTACAAGAAAAACTAAAATACAGTTTAGATTTAATCACCAATGCTACTTCGCACATTGTCGGTAAAGAATTTTTGGACACCATCTGCATTGAATTGACCAAAAGTTTACATTCTGATGTAACCTTAATTGGTTTTACAGATGATAAATTAAACAAAATAAAAACAATTTCTGTTTCCAATAAAACCAATATATTAAACAATTTTGAATACAATACTAAAGGCACTCCTTGTGAGACCTCCATACATTGCTGCACAACTTGTATCCCAAAAAAGGCAGCATTACTGTTTCCTGAAAATCAATTTATAACAGATCAAAACTTTGAAGGCTATATTGGAGTTGCTCTTTTTGATAAAAACCGAAAACCAATAGGGCTTATAGCTTCTTTTTTTAAACACCCCATAGAGGATGAAGAGTTCACAAAAACCATCATTCAAATTTTTTCTACTCGAATAGCTGCAGAAATTCAAAGTACGCTCAGTAAAAAAGAAGCATGGGGACTATTTGACGATGCTGCATCAGCTATTTGGATCCAAGATTTATCTAAAGTGAAATTATATTTTGACATTCTAAAACAAAATGACATTACGGACTTTAAGAAATACCTTCAAGAAAACCCAGGGGAATTACCCCATATAACATCTCTTGTAAAATTAACCAATGTCAACAAAAAAAGTTTAGATTTATTTAAGATTAAAAAAGGCGATAAATTACCACAAAACTTAAGTCATTTTTTAAATCCCAATTCAGTTCCTGCCCTATTAAAATGCCTTAACAGTGTTTTCGAAAACAAAAGGAGTTGCAAGGGAGAATTCCCAATGCTAATTGATGGTGAAGAAAAAACGATTGTTGTACATGCGATCGTTCCAGAAACATCCCGAACAACGTACAAAAAAATATTATTCACTTTTGAAGACATCACAGCGCAGAGAAAAACAGAAAAACTACTAAAAGAAAGTAAAAAGAGACTTCAAGACCAATTAAATAACACTCCTTTAGCAGCCATCACATGGGATTTAAACTTTAACTGTACCAGTTGGAATCATTCTGCAGAAAAAATATTTGGGTACAGTGCAAAAGAAGCGATTGGAAAGAATTTTTACACGCTCATTAATTTTGACAATACACAGGAAAAAAGAAATACATTTCTAAACGGCATCCATGAAAACAAAAATCTACAATACACACTTCAAACATGTACAAAACAACAAAAATTAATAAGCACAAAATGGCATGTTATTCCTCTAAGAGACGCTACAAATAACATTATAGGGAGTGCCTCTCTAACACAAGATATCACAGAGGAAGTAGAAGCGAACAAGAAAACAGAAAAATCAGAAAAAAAATACAGAGATTTATTTAACAAATCCAATGATGCCGTATTTATTTTTTCTAACGAGTTGATTATAGACTGTAACAAAGCTGCTTTAAAAATTTTAGGCATCTCAGATAATAGAAACATACTCCATAAAAAAGTAGCTATTATCTCCCCTAAATTTCAATCCAACGGAGAACTATCTGAAACTTTTTCCATAAAAAATCATCAAATTGCTTTAGAGCATGGAAGTCATAAATTTGAATGGATTTTAAAGAGAAAAGACAACAGTACTTTTTATGCTGACGTCTCCCTAACATCCATTGAGACTCATCAAGGAAAAACAATAATACATGCCGTATGCAGAGACATTACGCAACGCAAAAACAACGAACGCGAATTGCAAAAAGCCTTAGAAAAAGCCAAACAATCAGACAAATTGAAATCAGCATTTTTAGCAAATATGAGTCATGAAATACGAACCCCAATGAATGGTATTATCGGTTTTTCAGAATTATTTTTAGATCCAAAACTAAATGATAAAGACAGAGAATACTATGCAAATATTGTAATTAACAGCAGTAAGCAATTACTAAATATTGTAAACAACATCCTTGATATCTCACAAATTGAGGCAGGAATGGTACATATCAAGAAAGAATCTGTAGACTTAAACGAAGTACTTTCTACGACTAAAAACTTTTTTCAAGGCAAGGCAAAAGACAAGAACATAACACTTAGTATTGTTAGAGGTCTTCAAGAAAACGCTGTCATAGAGAGTGATCTTTCCAAAATCCAACAAATCCTAAACAACCTAGTTTCTAACGCTTTAAAATTCACTAGTTTTGGAAGTGTAGAAATTGGATACAAGCAAATAGACAAACAAATTCAATTCCACGTAAAAGACACAGGTATAGGAATTAAAAACTCGAACAAAGAAAAAATATTTAACCGGTTTACCCAAGCCAACCCAAATATATCCACAGAGTTTGGAGGGAATGGATTAGGACTTTCAATTTCTAAAAAATTAGTATTTCTTCTAAACGGAAAAATATGGTTCGAATCTTCTTTAAATAAAGGATCAACATTCTTTTTCAGTATTCCTTACAAAATAAAAAAGCCCCCCACAGCCTTAAAGAAAACAGCTAAAAAAAACAGTAAACCCACTCCTGAAATCAAAAATAAAAGAACAATCCTAGTCGCTGATGATGAGATTTTCAACATTATGTTTATCAAAGAAGTATTTTCAAATAAAAATTTCACCATACTAGAAGCTACAAATGGAAAAGAAGCAGTGGAGTTATGTTCGCAGTATAACAATACAATAGATTTAATTTTAATGGATATAAAGATGCCGGTAATGAATGGTCTTGAAGCCACAAGAATCATCAAAAAAAAATATCCTAAAATCCCTGTAATTGCATTGTCTGCATACGCAATGGAATCTGACATAAACAAAGCCTTAAGCTATGGCTGTGATGCTACAATATCAAAACCCGTTAATAAAAAGACATTGATGGAAACGCTCCAAAAATACACTACTGAATTCAACTCATAAAAATTAACATATAGATAGAAACGGCAATTTCAAATAAAAGGTGGTACCTAATCCTTCTACAGAAGTAAAATACACCGTTCCCTTCATAAATTTTTCAACAAATAATTTCATCGTACAAATACCTGTACCTTTCCTATTCCTATACACTTGGAGTTGTACACACAGAGGCATTACGGCATCCGTATGAAAAGAAAACACAACACTATCTACCAATCTCAGAATACTTATCTCAATGCTACCGTATTCACTAGGTACTGATAATACGCTCGTCAATAAAATCATAAGTGCACTCATTAAAATGTTTTTATCTGAGTAAAAATTAAAAACATCAAACTCTAGACCTTTATTAATTTCAATAGATGTAACATCACAACGTGTATTAAAATGAAGCTTCATCGATTTAAAAACATCTTTAGAATTTAATTTTTCTTTACACATAGTAACTCTTGTATTCTGAGCTTCCGAAAACAAGTGTTGAAACAACGTATACGCATCATCAACTTCCCTTCTTAAACCTCGAGAAATAACCTGTTCTACATACGTTAAATCACATTTTTCATGTTTAAAAGATTCAGCTCCTAAGTGCTCTATACCCTTACCTATATCCTGCTCATTTACTGTCAGTATTAAAAAATTACCACCCTCAAAACTCAAAGGGGTCGAAGCAATTTTATATTTTTTCTCAACAACCACATCCCCTTCATATACAACTAAAAAAACATCCATTTTATTTTTTTGTTGAGGCGAGTTTAAGTGTCTAAAAACAGATTTTAAACCACAAGAAGAACACCTTTTAGTGTTTTCAATTTTTGAAATATTGTACACACATTTAAGAGCTTCACCCATTTTTCTTCCAAGCAATTCCTCTGCCGATGCATATCCAAAATTCTCTAACAATACATCGCTTACAAAAACCAACTCGTTCGCAGTATTAATTATTGCCACCGAAGTTTCTAAACCCCTCAACATTCCATGTACTAAAACGGACTTTTTAAATCTATCCTGTTGTGATATTAGCTTATTATTTACACTGACAGTTCTAAGATCCTTGTTTGTAGAAAATTGATTTTTCATTTAAAAAACTTAAAATTCAACATTCATAACTTAAACAAATGCAATTGCAATATACTCAATTCACATACCTCAATCCATTTTTAATTATTTAAATCCTTTATATTATCAAAAAAACAAAAACACCAACACATTAAAACGACATTCTCAAGGCACTATCCTATTGATTATCGTATTTTACAAGCACTAAACTAAACAACTACACAAGAGATACTTACTACTAAAAAACAAAAAAAACAAATGAAAAACAAACAGCAGATCCGTGTAAACAACCAGTTTAATTTTGTCCTGAGTCAAAACGACTTAGACGATTTAGACATTCTAATCTTAAAAAAAGACAAGAAACATGTACTCTTAAAAAACGCTTCACATAGCATTGTTATTTCTAAAAGAGATTTTAAATTAAAAGCTTATGAGATTAACATAGATTCAGAAGTATACAACGTTGTTATAAAAAATGAATTGGACACACGTATTAAAAAAATGGGTTTTTCCATTGAAAAAACAGCTATTTCTAAAAGCTTTAAAGCTCCTATGCCCGGATTTATTTTAGACATCCTTGTAAAAAAAGGTGCGCACGTTCAAAAAGGAAGTCCTATACTTATCCTAGAAGCGATGAAAATGGAGAATACGATAAATGCACCCATGGAGGGACGTATAAAATCCATTCATGTAACAAAAGGAGAGAATGTTGAGAAAGGAACACTTTTAATAGAAATGGAATAATACCAATGACAATCCAAAATGACCGATATAAATAGTTTGTTTTACGTTCTAGCATTGTTAAAAAACAGAACGATAGCAAAGCTATCCATCCATTTTTTACCAAGTTAAAACAAAAAATAATTCCATTCCTAAACCGTCACTTGGAAATGTATTTGGTATAACATTGATAACACAAAAACAAGCATGAAAAAAATACTCATAGCAAACAGAGGAGAAATAGCCATTAGAGTGATGAAAACAGCTCATAAAATGGGAATTAAAACAGTTGCTGTATTCTCTGAAGTAGACAGAAACTCCCCCCATGTCAGATACGCCCATGAAGCAGTTTATATCGGCGAATCTCCCTCAAACAAATCCTATTTACTAGGAGATAAGATAATAGAGGCAGCCTTAAATTTAGGTGTGGACGCAATACACCCCGGATATGGATTCCTAAGTGAAAATGCTTCCTTCTCTGAAAAAGTAGTAAAAAACGGACTCATTTTTATAGGACCAAATGCAGATGCAATCCGAATAATGGGAAGTAAATTGGCTGCAAAAAAAGCCGTGAAAAATTACAATATCGCTATGGTTCCAGGAATTGACAAAGCCATTACTGATGTACACGAAGCTACCGAAATCGCTATTGAAATGGGATTTCCTATTTTAATAAAAGCATCTGCTGGCGGTGGCGGAAAAGGAATGAGAATTGTTGAAAACAAAAAAAACATAGCGGAACAAATGGCGCGCGCTATAAGTGAAGCAACAAGCGCATTTGGTGATGGGTCTGTGTTTATAGAAAAATATATCGCATCACCCCGTCATATTGAAATTCAAATAATGGCAGATACTTATGGAAACATCATTCATTTATTTGAACGAGAATGCAGTATTCAAAGACGCCATCAAAAAGTAATAGAAGAAGCACCTTCTACCGTATTAACACCCCAGTTGAGAAAAAAAATGGGAGCAGCTGCCATTCTCGTAGCAAGATCGTGCAACTATATTGGGGCAGGGACTGTTGAGTTTTTATTAGACAAGAATCAAAATTTCTTTTTCTTAGAAATGAACACTCGCCTACAAGTAGAACACCCCGTTACTGAATTCATCACAGGATTGGACCTAGTTGCCTTACAAATCAGCATAGCAAGAGGCGAAAAACTCCCTCTTTCACAAGAGGATGTTCAAATAAAGGGGCATGCCATCGAACTTCGAGTGTACGCAGAGGATCCCTTAAATAATTTCTTACCAAGTGTTGGTTTTTTAAAAACATACCAACCACCTAAGGGACCCGGTATTCGAGTAGATGATGGTTATGAACAAGGCATGGATATCCCCATTTATTACGACCCAATGCTCTCCAAACTTATCACCTACGGAAAAACGAGATCCGAGGCAATCCAAAAAATGCTATCCGCAATTAAAGACTACAAAATAGAGGGGGTAAAAACTACGTTGTCCTTCGGGAAATTTGTCTGTGAACACGAGGCTTTTACTTCTGGAAATTTCAATACACATTTTGTGAAAAATTTCTACTCACCTCAACTTTTAGAAGAAACACTTAAAGAAAAAGCAAAACTCGCAGCACTCATAGCTTTACAGGCTTATATGGAAGACAAATCTAAATTACGCATCCCTACAATCACACCCTAAATTACACCTATGAAAACAAAAAGCTTAGAAGAAAAAATTAAACTCGCTCATTTAGGAGGAGGACAGCTACGTATAGATAAACAACACCATAAAAAGAAGCTAACAGCAAGAGAACGAATCACCTATTTATTAGACGAAGAATCCTTTGAAGAAATGGGCTTGTTAGTAATACACAGAAATACAGATTTCGGCACAGAAAAAGAACTGTATTACGGAGATGGAGTAATCACTGGGTACGGTACTATAGACCATAGACTTGTATATGTTTACGCACAAGACTTTACCGTTTTCGGAGGATCGTTGTCTGAAACACATGCAGAAAAAATTTGTAAAGTAATGGATCACGCCCTAAAAGTAGGCGCCCCTATTATAGGACTCAACGATTCTGGAGGAGCACGGATTCAAGAAGGCGTAAAATCTCTAGGTGGCTATGCAGAGATATTCTACCGAAACGTACAAGCTTCTGGGGTTATCCCACAACTTTCTGCTATTATGGGACCTTGCGCTGGAGGCGCCGTCTACTCCCCTGCCATGACCGACTTTACCCTAATGGTAGAAAACACAAGCTATATGTTTGTTACAGGACCAAGTGTGGTTAAAACAGTTACAAACGAAAATGTTAGCGCCGAGGCTCTGGGAGGAGCAAGTACACATGCTAGCAAATCTGGTGTCACACATATTACATCAACAAACGACATTACCTGTTTAGAAGATTTAAAAAAATTATTGAGTTATCTTCCACAAAACAACGAGCAAAAAACCGCGAAAATCCCTTTCGAATTAGGAGAAGAAATGCGTACGTCTTTAGAAACCATACTTCCAGACAACAGCAACAAACCCTACGATATGCATTCTGTAATTGAAGAAATCATAGATAAAACTTCTTTTTTTGAAATCCATAAAAAGTATGCCGAAAACATTATTGTAGGATTTGCAAGGTTGGCTGGGAAAAGCATTGGAATCATCGCAAACCAACCAAAGTGTTTGGCAGGATGTTTGGATGTAAATAGTTCTAAAAAAGGAGCTCGGTTTACCCGTTTTTGTGACAGTTTCAACATTCCATTATTAGTGCTCGTAGATGTCCCTGGATTCCTACCTGGAACAG
Source organism: Flavobacteriaceae bacterium (assembly GCA_965224465.1). GTDB lineage: Bacteria > Bacteroidota > Bacteroidia > Flavobacteriales > Flavobacteriaceae. Next base: position 1,717,853 of record OZ245049.1, read on the forward strand.
ACCAAGAATGGAATGGAATAATCACCAACGGAGCAAAACTTTTATACGCATTAAGCGAAGCAACTGTCCCTAGAATTACGGTAATTATAAGAAAAGCCTACGGGGGTGCTTACGATGTAATGAATTCTAAACACATAGGCGCCGATTTAAATTTAGCTTGGCCAACTGCAGAAATTGCTGTTATGGGAGCCAAAGGCGCAAGTGAAATTATCTTTAAAAAAGAAATTGCTACAGCCGATGACCCTGCCCTAAAACTTTCAGAAAAAGAAGCCGAATATGCCCGTACTTTTGCCAACCCTTACACTGCTGCAGAACGCGGTTTTATAGATGAAGTTATCCAACCAAAAACTACACGACGTAAACTTATAAAAGGCTTTACAATGCTCGAAGGAAAACGCGTACAACAACCTAAAAGAAAACACGGAAACATTCCCTTATAAGTGAAAAAAGCGACAAACCTTATATGTAAACAGCTAGCAATAAATATATTAACAAAAAAATAAATACCCCTCTATTTTATGAACGTAAACTTTTAATAAAAATGCAATTTTATCTAAAAACAACACTTATTTTTACATTTTAAAATTATTATATGTTGGATTTATCTAAAGTAAAAATGGTGGTTACCGATATGGACGGTACTTTACTAAATGATTGGGGAGAGGTAAGCCCTGAATTTTTTCGATTGTTTACGCTATTACAAAAACACAACATACATTTTGTTGTTGCAAGTGGTCGTCAATATTTTAGTATGTTAGAAAAACTATACAGCATAAAAGATGCTATTACTATTGTTGCAGAAAATGGAGGAATGACCAATTATAATGGTGAAGTAATCTCTACCAGTACCATTTCTCAAAAACAAATTAACATTATTATAGACACCTTAAGAAAAACTTCGGGTGCCTATATTGTTTTATGTGGTAAAAAAAATGCCTATATCGAAACATCTGACAAAAAATTCATCGAAATATTCAAAGAATATTACACTAAATTTGAACATGTTAAGGATTTAAAAAGTGTTACTGAAGACAAAATATTTAAGATTGCCACGTATCATTTTAAAAATTCCACCGACTATATTTACCCCTTTGTAGAACATTTAGAAGATGAAAATTTAGTAAAAATATCAGGGAAAAACTGGTTAGACATATCTTCTCCATCTACCAATAAAGGACAAGCTATTGAAAATTTACAACAACTATTAACATCACAAAAGAAGAAACAATGGTTTTTGGTGATTACAATAACGATTTAGAAATGTTAGCACAAGCCCATTTTAGTTACGCCATGGAAAACGCTTGTGAAGATGTAAAAAAAGCAGCACGTTTTCACACAAAAAGTAACAACAACAATGGGGTGGAATTTATATTAGATAAACTTATAAAATCCAAAGAGCTCAATTAATTCAATTACAATCCATAATAACCTATATAAATAAGTTGTTTTACGCTCTAGTGTTGTTAAAAATCAGAACGATAGTTAAGGCTATCCATCCATTTTTTATCTAGCTAAAAAAAAATTATTTATAAACCGTCACTTGGAAATATATTTGGTTTAATTTAATCACAGCATCTCAAACAAAAAAAGCTAGTAAACATAACATTTACTAGCTTTTTATCTATTATTTAATAGGGTTACCCTCTTAAGTCGCAATATATTTGATTGATTTATAGGTTATTGGTTTTTCTTTACACATTCTTTTTAGTAGGTTTTCTAAGATGTTTTCTCTAAAATTGAGTCGATTAAATCGATAGAAATACTCTTGAATGTATTGATTTATATACTCTTTCTCACAATACGAATGAACGCCTCTTAACCAATTTTTAAAGTTTCTTATCTGAAAATGTAGCATCTTAAAATTCTCACCATTATTAGATAATATTTGTGTTAAATTTGGGAAGTTCTTTTTTAAAGGTTTATATCCTGACCAGCCATCTGTAACTATATTGGCATCAAACTTTATATGTTTCTCAAATATTGGTTTTAATGATTTGCAACTATAATCTTCTATCACCTTTGCGTATGCTCTGCCTGGTTTACCATTTCTATTTTCAATGGCAATTACAACTCTAATTTTAGTAGCTGATTTACTACGTCCTTGCTCTCCTTTTTTTGGTGTACCTATTTCAAACTCGTCTACATGAACTTCTTTTTCTAAAGGATATTTCTCACTACTTTTCATTGCTTCTTGTACTTTTCTTCTAAACAACCAAGCTGTCATCTGTTTAACACCGTGCCTTTCTGCTAACCAAATACTATTCGCTCCTTTCTTACTGGTAACTATATCATAAGTCGTTTCAAAGGCTTCTACAATACCAAATTTAACTTTATGAAATAGAGTGTTCGCAGTTGGAGACTCATCATATCCGCATTTTGTACAACGTCTATTATACGCTCTTTTTCCTTTTAAAAACTTTGTGTTTTTACATTTAAAACAGGAAAAACCTTCTTCCCATTTTACAGATGATAAAAAAGATAAACATAAACTCTCTTCTCCAAACTTAGTGTGAAATTCTTTACGAGATAATTCTTTTAATATTTTCATAGCTTTCTTTTTCTAAAAGTAAAAAATCCTTTCAGAAAAACAAAATATTAGTGAGATTTAAATAGGTAACCCTATTATTTAAATCTAAACTCTTATACAATTTCCGCAGACAACCCAAGCTCTAACAACTTGGAACACTGATATTTCAAAGCATCATACTCACCTGTTTTTACGGCACATTTCCCTTTATAATGCACCAAAATAGTACATTGTTCGGCTTGCTCTAACGTATGATCACAGACATCTATTAAACTATCAATCACAAAATCAAATGTATTTACATCATCATTAAACAACACTATTTCGTGTTTTTGAGTCTCTTGCTCCAACACATCTACCTCTTCTTTAATTTCAATTTGTGTACTCATAGTCCTCTAAATTATACTTTATTATATTTCACTGCCACCCAATTATTACGCTCTTTAAAAGAGTCTTGAACCATTGAATATTTTGTCACTTCTGCCTCTATAACAGGAATATCTTCTTTATAAAAACCACTTAACAATAAGGTACCTCCATTATTAAGACAGGTAATATACCGATTCATATCATTCAATAAAATATTGCGATTGATATTTGCGATAATTAGGTCGTATTTCTTTCCTTCCAAAAGAGAAGCCTCTCCTACAAAAACGGAAATATGATTGCATTTATTGCGTTCCACATTTTCTATAGAATTCTCGTAACACCATTGGTCTATATCTATAGCATCTATAGGATTTGCCCCACGCATTTCGGCAAATATCGCCAAAATACCAGTACCACAGCCCATGTCCAATACTTTTTTGTTTTCCACATTTAAATCTAGCAAATGCTGAATCATCAAATGTGTTGTTTCATGATGCCCTGTACCAAAGCTCATTTTGGGTTCTATCACAATATCATATTCAAGTTGGGGATTCTCGTGAAAAGGGGCACGAATACTTACAATTCCATCAACTTGAATTTGGTTGAAATTTTTCTCCCACTCAATATTCCAATTGGTTTGTTCAATTTCTTCTTGCTCAAAACTAATAGTAAACTCTGCTGATTTCAGCACGTTTATATCTTCTAAAATCTGAGCATTCCATTCGTTTTTTTGAATGTACGCGATGACACCATCTTCGTTCTCTACAAAACTTTCAAACCCAGCAAAACCGAGTTCAGCAATCAAAATTTCGGTCCCCGGTTGCAATGGGTGAACCTTAAAAGTGTAACCTAAATATATTGTATCCATAAGTGTGCAAATATACAACAAAAGAGCTTATGAGTTTTTAGAAAAATCTAATACTCATAAGCTCTAATAAAACCAAATTATTTATTTTATACTACAATGTAGCGTCAATGATAGCGGTAAAATCGCTTGCATTTAATGCAGCTCCACCAATCAATCCTCCATCTACATCATTTTTAGAAAAGATCTCTTTTGCGTTGGCAGGTTTTACACTACCACCATATAAAATAGATACGTTTTCTGCTACGTCATTCCCATACGTTTCTTTCACCAAACCACGGATAAATGCATGCATATCTTGTGCTTGTTCAGGAGATGCTGTTTCACCAGTACCAATTGCCCAAACAGGCTCGTATGCTAATACAATATTTGACCATGCGCTAGCTTCTAGGTGAAACAAACCATTTTTTATTTGAGATTCAACCACTTTAAAGTGATTTTCCGATTTTCTATCTTCCAATACTTCACCAAAACAGAAAATTACTTCTAAATTATTAGCCAAAGCTGCATTCACTTTTTCAGCCAATAAAGCATCTGTTTCTCCAAAATACTCACGTCTTTCTGAATGTCCTAAAATTACAGTTTTTAAACCAATAGAAGTTAACATTTCAGCTGATATTTCTCCAGTAAAAGCGCCATTTTTTGCTTGATGCATATTTTGTGCAGCAACTTCTACAGCAGAACCATTTGCCAAATCTTGAACGGCAACTAAATTTACAAAGGTAGGTGCCACCACAACTCTTGTATTGGTGAATGTTTTTGATTTAACTGCCTCCACTAGCTCTTTTACCAATGCTTTAGACTCGTTAATATCGTTGTTCATTTTCCAGTTACCTGCAACTATATATTTTCTCATTTTGGTCTATTTTTAAGGTGATTTCTAATCCTTATATTAATAGTACAAATGTACACTAATATTCGTTTTTATAAAATTCGTTTTTAACAAAATAACGAAAACGATTGATATCAAAATTAATAGTTCTATACAGGACTTATCTTCAAGCTAAAAAGCTTATTTTTGCGTTTTAAAATCACCCTATGACTACGCAACAACTCATCTCAGAAATAAAGAAAAAGAAATCGTTTTTATGCATCGGACTAGATGTGGACATGGAGAAAATACCTAAACATTTAGCTGCTCTCGACGATCCGATTTTTGAGTTTAACAAGCAAATAATTGATGCTACACACCACCTGGCAGTAGCTTACAAACCCAACACTGCTTTTTATGAGGCTTATGGTATCAAAGGATGGAAATCCTTAGAAAAAACCATTCGTTATTTAAATGAAAAATATCCTGATATTTTCACAATAGCAGATGCCAAACGCGGTGACATAGGAAATACATCTACCATGTACGCTAAAGCTTTTTTTGAAGATTTGAATTTCGATTCCGTAACTGTAGCTCCTTATATGGGACAAGATTCTGTAGAACCTTTTTTAGCCTTTGAAGATAAAATTACCATTTTATTAGCTTTGACATCTAACAAAGGAGGGCTGGACTTCCAAGGTTTAAAAACCGACAGACAAGAAATTTACAAGCATGTATTAGAAACAGCTATTACTTGGAACAACTCACAAAACCTAATGTTTGTAGTTGGAGCCACAAAAGCTGAATATTTTAAAGGTATTCGAAAAATAATCCCCAATCATTTTATACTAGTTCCAGGGGTTGGTGCTCAAGGAGGAAATTTACAAGACGTATGCAAATATGGAATCACAAAAGACTGTGGCTTACTAATCAATTCTTCTAGAGGGATTATCTATGCAGGATCTGAAGAAAATTTTGCAGAAATGGCCGCAAAAAAAGCAGGTGAATTACAACAGGAAATGGCAATAATCTTAGCAACTTTATAAGCAATGAAAACATATAAAGACCAACTAGGAAGAACCATCGAACTTACCAAGACTCCAATGCGAATCATAAGCATTGTCCCTTCTATTACAGAATTATTGCACGATTTAGGGCTGGAAGATAAAATTGTGGGGATTACTACCTTCTGCGTTCATCCGTATCATTTTTCAACAACAAAAACGAGTGTAGGAGGTACAAAAAAAGTTAATTTACAAAAAGTAAAAAAATTAAACCCTGACTTTATCATCTGTAACAAAGAAGAAAACACTCCTGAAATGGTAAAGGAGCTCTCAGAAATCGCTCCTGTATATGTTTCGGATGTAAATACGATCCAGGACTCTTTGGATTTAATCCAACAACTTGGAAACATCCTTTCTTGCAGAACAGAAGCAATTAATTTAGTTACAAAAATCAACTATAAATTAGATGATTTTAAACTGTACATCCATAACAAACCTATGCGTAAAGTCGCCTATTTTATTTGGGCAAACCCGTGGATGGTTGCAGGAAACAACACTTTTATAAACGAAATATTAAAACTTAATAAATTCGAAAACATTTATCAAAACAGAGAAAGATACCCTACAATTAAATTAGAAAAGATTCGTTTTGACGGAGACCCTCGCATTGTTTTATTGCCTTCAGAACCCTTCAAATTTAACGATGATCACGCCTTTGAAATTGCCAGTTACGCCAATAGATCTATGACTGTTTTTGCAGACGGAGAATATTTTAGCTGGTATGGTTCTCGTTTATTAAAAGCTTTTGATTACTTTAAAAAATTACAAGAAAAAATAGACAGCAGTTTTTAAAACTACTGTCTATTTTTTAAACATCGACAACCTCATCAAAGGTTGTGAGAAATGTTTGTAATACCAAACACAATGCGTTCCGCTGTAAAGAGCTGTCTATCTTCTCAATTGATCTTGTAAAGCAAAAACTTTTCGCAATAAATCTGTATTTCTAGACCCCATTTTAGTTCTTATATTTTTCTCTTCAATAGCTACCATCTTAAAGACACCTGCCAAAGCTTCTGTGGTTACATAATCCGTTAAATCTGGATTCACTTTACTTACAAAAGGGACACTGTTATATTTTGAAATTAAATTTCCCCATATTTTATCTGCACCAACTTTTTGAAACGATTTTTTGATAATCGGATTAAATTTTTGATATAATGCTGCTGTCGTAGCGCTCTTCAAATAACCAGTAGCAGCCATATTATTCCCTAATAAAATCTGTCTTGCATCATTAAAAGTCATGCCTTTAATCGCATTTACAAATACAGGGATTGCTTCCGAAACAGCATCTTCTGCAGCCCTATTCAATACTTTCAAGCCTTCATCTGCCAAACGACTTAGTCCGATAGAGCGCAATGTTTTATCTACTTTTTGTAATTCTGCTGGCAATACTATTTTTACTAAACTATTTTTATTAAAGCCATCTTTAAGTGCTAAGGTACTCACTTGTTTGGTAATACCATTATCTAAAGCTTGCTTTAAGCCAGCTGCTATCTGAGCATTTCCTATACCAGTTCCCCCATCCGTAGGCAATTGATTGATTACCTGTTGCAACTCGGCACATGCGGTACATTGAAACACCAATAACACCATCATCATTTTTTTTATCATCTTTCTAATTTTAATTAAATCTATTTGTTTTTTTATCATATCCATACGGACAATGTTTACAACCACTCTTACAGCAATACCCACGTTTTAAATGATATTTTTCAGTAAACACTCTGTAACCTTGATCATTTGTGTAATAATCGCCCTCTTCTAAAGGAACAAACTTCTTAAACTCCATAAATACAAATATAAAAAAAAGCCATAATAATAAGTTGTTTTATCCTATTCTATTTTAATCTAAATGAATAAAACCAACTTATTATTATGACCTTACTAAACGTCCTACCAATTTACTTAGTTGGCGGATAACTTTTCATTATTTCAAACACAAATTCATTAATCTTTGCCTCTTTTTTTGCAACATTCCCAGAACTAGTCAAGACTCCTGAACCAATACCTTGCCATGCCAATTCCTTTTTTCGAGCATCTATTAAATCGATAAATAAGGTACCTTCCGTATATTTTGAAATACGAGTTCCAGAATTAGGTCCGTAATACCATGGATACCACATATCGTAATAACCGCTTTGATATATACTTACTTTCTGATGTGCTTTCGTAAAAATATTAACCAAAATATCTGGATCGTTCGATTTTGTAAAACCTTTTGCTAATAATTCTTGTTCTACTGCTGCTAAAATTCTCTTTTTATCCAATGATGAAATTTCTACTTTATCAATTCCTTTTTTATAAAAAGCAAACGTTTTATACTTAGAAAAATCCGTTTTCGAATCATAATCTGAACTTACACGAATACTTACACAAGAATTCAGTAAAACAACAAATAGAAATACCGACACTAATTTTAAAATCTTCATTACATATATTTTTTAGATGATACAAAAGTCTCATAAACAGACATCATTCAGAGAAACAGCACATGCATAATGTACTGCAAACATCTTAAATAATTAAACAAAAATCATGCCGAATAACTTATATTGAAACTCACCCGATTTTATTCTATTCTTTACAACTTACTCCTTATCAAATAAGTAGTCAATTACCTCACCAGCAAAGACACGAAGCATGTTCCCAAAAGAATATGTTCTATTATAAAAGGAATCCCCTCAATAAGGATTTAACATATTTCCTCGAAAACGATTATGCCATTGTTTAAAAAACACGGCAAACTCAGCACAAAACTGATCTTTTACGAAAAAAACAAATTCAGTAGTAGTAATACCAATTTACAATGAAATGAGACTAACTGCGCTATTTATTTAAAAAAACAAACCTGCTTACACCAATGTAACTCACAGTAGTTCAGCACAAAAAACAAAGATACTCTTTTTTAAACGATAGCAAAACAAACTTTATTACTCCAAGGATAAACACCAACTAAAACCCAAAATAACCGATATAAATAATCTGTTTTACGTTCTAACGTTGTTAAAAAATAGAACGATAGCTAACCAAGGCGCTACCCTTAGATTATTTGCCTAGCTAAAACAAAAAATAATTCCATTTCTAATCCATCACTTGGAAAATTACTTGGTATGATTTCTTAAAAACAAATAAACAAAACAGACTTCACAACCAAAAACCCTGTTTTATAACTATTCCACAATACAAACATCTTTAGACTAAATAAATGACTAAATTGCAGTATAACAATACAAACAGATGACTCAACAAACACCTTATACTCCAAGTAATAAAATACGAATTGTAACTGCTGCTTCACTTTTTGATGGCCATGATGCCGCCATTAATGTAATGCGACGCATCATCCAATCTACAGGCGTGGAAGTTATACACCTAGGCCACGACAGAAGCGTAGAAGAAGTTGTAAATACAGCCATCCAAGAAGATGCAAATGCTATTGCCATTACCTCCTACCAAGGAGGACATAACGAATATTTTAAATACATGGTTGACCTACTTAAAGAAAAAGGGGCTTCAAATATTAAAATATTTGGCGGAGGTGGAGGTGTAATTTTACCATCAGAAATCGCCGATTTAATGGATTATGGAATTACAAAAATATACACTCCAGATGACGGAAGAAAATTGGGACTCCAAGGGATGATAAACGATATGATTTCCCAATGTGATTACCCTACAGGAGAAAACATAACAACAACTATTGATGCGTTTCAGCTACAAAACATACAAACAATTGCCAATGCCATTTCTGCAGCAGAAAATTTCCCAGAAAAGCATGCCGACTTTATAAAAACCATACGCAAAAAGGCATCCAAATCCAACATCCCTGTATTGGGAATTACGGGAACTGGAGGAGCTGGAAAATCGAGTTTAGTAGATGAACTTGTACGTAGGTTTTTACAAGATTTCCCTAGTAAAAAACTAGCCATAGTATCGGTAGACCCTTCTAAACGCAAAACAGGAGGCGCATTACTCGGAGACAGAATCCGTATGAACGCCATCAAAACAGACCGTGTCTACATGCGTTCTTTAGCTACTAGACAATCTAACTTAGCCTTATCAAAACACGTGAGCGATGCCATTGACATCTTGAAAATCTCTGCTTTTGACTTGGTTATTCTAGAGACCTCCGGTATTGGTCAAAGTGACACTGAAATACTAGATCATTCGGATGTATCTTTATATGTTATGACGCCCGAGTACGGTGCAGCTACCCAGTTGGAAAAAATTGACATGATTGACTTTGCGGATGTAATCGCCTTGAATAAATTTGACAAAAGAGGCGCTCTTGACGCACTTCGAGACGTTAGAAAACAATACCAACGCACTCATAATTTATGGAAAGAAGACATTGACAGCATGCCTGTCTACGGCACAATCGCATCACAGTTTAACGATCCTGGTGCAAACAACCTATACCGTGTTTTGATTCAAAAACTAAACGAAAAAACCAATGTAAATTTCGAAAGCTCGTTTGAAATCACCAAATGCATGAGCGAGAAACAGTATATCATCCCTCCAAATAGAACACGTTATCTATCAGAAATATCAGAAAACAATCGCACATACAATCAAGAAAGCACAACTCAAAAAGAAATTGCTCAAAAACTATTCGGTATTTTTAAAACCATCTGCTCTGTTGCAAATATCAACAAAAATCCCCATCAATTTTTATCAAAAAACGGACTGAAAGAGACTGAGATAATTTCGGCATTAGAAACCAAAGAAAACACCGAATTCTTAGGGCTTTTATTTAAAGAATTTGCACGTGTAAAAATGGATCTAAACCCACACAACTGGAACATAATTACCCAATGGGACACAAAAAAACAACGCTACAAAAACGATGTCTTTCTATTTAAGGTACGTGATAAAGAAATTAAAATAGCGACACATAGCGAATCACTTTCTCATACAAAAATACCCAAAATTTGTCTGCCATCCTACGAAGCTTGGGGAGACATCCTATTCTGGTCATTACAAGAAAATGTTCCTGGAGAGTTCCCTTTTGCTGCTGGAATTTACCCATTCAAAAGAACGGGTGAAGACCCAACAAGAATGTTTGCAGGTGAAGGCGGCCCGGAACGCACCAATAGACGGTTTCATTATGTAAGTTTAGGCATGCCAGCAAAAAGGCTCTCTACCGCTTTTGACAGCGTAACTCTTTATGGAAACGACCCAAACAAAAGACCCGATGTTTACGGGAAAATAGGAAATGCAGGTGTATCCATCTGCTGCTTAGACGATGCTAAAAAACTATACGCTGGTTTTGATTTAACAGCCCCAATGACCTCTGTTTCCATGACTATTAACGGCCCCGCCCCAATGATGCTAGGTTTTTTTATGAATGCAGCCATAGATCAAGAGTGTGAGAAATACATTAAAAAAAATCATTTAGAAAAAGAAATAAACAAGAAGATAGATAAAATCTACTCTACTAAAAATACTGAACGGACTCAATACCAAGGAGAACTTCCAGAAGGAAATAACGGATTGGGATTGTTTTTATTAGGAGTTACAGGTGATGAGGTATTGCCTTTAGATATTTACACAAAAATCAAATACGAGACCATTTCCAAAGTAAGAGGAACCGTACAGGCGGACATATTAAAAGAAGACCAAGCACAAAACACCTGTATCTTTTCTACAGAGTTTGCTTTGAGACTTATGGGAGATGTTCAAGAATATTTTATCGATAATAATATCCGTAATTTTTATTCTGTTTCTATTTCAGGATATCACATTGCCGAAGCAGGCGCCAATCCTATTACCCAATTAGCTTTTACTTTAGCTAACGGATTTACGTATGTGGAATACTACCTATCTCGTGGCATGGACATTAATAAGTTTGGACCAAATCTATCCTTTTTCTTCTCCAACGGAATCGATCCAGAATATGCAGTAATAGGACGTGTAGCTAGAAGAATTTGGTCAAAAGCAATGAAACAGAAATACGGCGCTAATTCTAGGGCTCAAATGATGAAATACCATATACAAACCTCTGGACGCTCTTTACACGCTCAAGAAATTGACTTTAACGACATCCGAACCTCTCTTCAAGCCTTGTATGCAATCTATGACAATTGCAATAGTTTACATACAAATGCCTACGATGAGGCCATTACAACACCTACCGAAGAAAGTGTCCGAAGAGCCATGGCGATCCAACTAATTATAAATAAAGAATTAGGGCTCACCAAGAATGAGAATCCTATCCAAGGAGCATTTATTATTGAAGAATTGACCGATTTATTTGAAGAAGCTGTCTATACAGAATTTGACAGAATCACGGAAAGAGGAGGTGTTTTAGGAGCCATGGAAACCATGTATCAACGCAGCAAGATACAAGAAGAGAGTTTGTATTATGAAACTTTAAAACACACAGGTAAGTTTCCTGTTATTGGAGTAAACACCTTCTTAAGTAAAGACGGATCTCCTACCGTCCTTCCAGAAGAAGTAATACGCGCAACAGAAGAAGAAAAAAAACAGCAAATTCTCACGGTCACAAACCTACACCATAATACGGATAAAAAAACAGCAGAACAGCTAGAATTACTTCAAATAAAATCGATCAACAATGAAAATATTTTCGAACAATTAATGGAAGCGACTAAAATATGTTCCCTTGGTCAAATTACAGAAGCACTCTTTAAAGTAGGAGGACAATACAGAAGAAATATGTAGATAGGTCTATAAACCAATTACATTCCAAAACAACCGATATAAATAGTTGATTTCATGAAGGATTCAAAAGGAGAAAATCACCCTGATTCAGGAGCAATAGATTTAATGAAATACTATAATAACGACCCAAAATATATTGATTATAAAAGGGCTAGTTCTTCGGAAAAAGACATTCCAGGTTTACTTTGGCTCACTAAATTAGAATTAAAATGAAGTATATTGTATTATTAATTTTTATTTCTTTTTTTAGTTGTGAAAATAAAATAAAAACTAAAATAAAAGGCATTATCTATATCAATAAAGACCTTCCTGTTTTAAACATAGAAATTGGCTCAAAAATTATATTTTCACCTATGCATTCTAAGTATGCTAAAAGGGTAGGTTTGGTTTTAAAAAAAACGGAGAATTTGAATTCGAAATAAAAAGAACAGAGATGAAAGGAGACAATAATTTCGCTGTCATTTTTAGAAAAAAAGGATATAAAGATGAATACAGATTTGTAGACATTAGGAAGGGTGGAGAAATTAATTTAGATACAATCTTTTTAAAACAAACCGACAGTATAACGTTGCCTAATAACTAAGATTCGTGTGGTGCGTAGCGCTCAGAACGAACATAATGTTGACTATACCGACTCAAAAGATAATACTATGGGGATTTCCCGAAGTTATACCAAAATAAAATAACTGATACAAATAGTTTATTTCACGTTCTAGCGTTGTTAAAAAACAGAACCATAGCTAAGGCTATCCATCCATTTTTCGCCTAGCTAAAACAAAAAATAACTCCATTTCTAAACCATCACTTGGAAATGTAGTTGGTATAATTAAAAAATAGTTTCGTATGTAATAAATTTTTCTGCGAAAATTTCAGAGTTTTTTTGCCATAAAACTCATTCTAGGTAGCCCCTTAAGCACATCTATTAAGTACTCATAACCGTTGTGTCATAAGCGCACTGTACCCATAGCAATTATTGTTTATTTTGTTATACTAATAAAGAAGCCATATTATAAGGCAGGAAAACAGGAATCTCCCCTTTAAAACAAGCATGTAAACAAAATTAATCAGAATAAAAACACAATAACACATACGCGTATAACATTGTTTTATATATTTGACCTACGCTTAAAAACAAACACGCCCTAACAACAAGCCTTCCCTACATTGTAAACTAAATGGATACACTATCAAGTTTAGAATTGTTATTGTGAGGATATGTGTATTACAAAGCATTGACACACTCCAAGAACTTAATACAACATATAACAACACAACATATAACAACACAACATGGTAAAAGCAATATTAATAATAGAAGGAAAAGAAGTAAACGTACGTTGGTTTACCATCAATTTTAATCAAGGAGCAAATCCTAACGGCAGACCCTCACAGAAACCCATATTTGTAGGTTTAAAACTAATTATAGAAACTAGAAAAGACCTAAATCTTACTGACTGGGCCTTTTCCTCTAGACAAACAAAACAGATAGTATTACATCTTAATTCCGTTATTGTGGGAGGCAAAACAAGAAAAATATTTTTCTATGACTGTCATCTTGTAAACTGGAAAACAAATTTTTCTTCTACAGGATCAGATCCAATGACGGAAACTTTAGAAATCACCTGTGCTGGTGTTGAAGATTCTAACTCGTTTGGTGTGTATTCTGCCTCTTGGAGAGAAACATTTCCTAATCTAGAAGAAAATAAAAACAATAACCAAATAATTGAACTAAAAGTAAAAACTAATATATCATAAAATGCCATATTTTATCCCTTTAGGAGTACCTGACTTTAACGGAAAAAAAGAAAGAGACTTTTTCCAGTTTACATACGAAATAGAAGATAATGACGCTCTAGAATTACTTATAGAAATACGTGACGGCAGCAATGTTATATATAAAGAAAAAATAACAGATTGCTCAAAATTAATCCAAGGAGAACATATTTGGCAATGGGACGGTTTTGATAATCATGGAATTTTAGACACTGCAAAATTCACTAATGCAAAAAGTTTAAATTTTTACGTCACAGGAAAAGATGATGCTGGAAACTACGACCGATCTAAAACTGATTTTAAAGCAGAATATGACCAAGTAGATTGGGTAGATGTTAAAATTGATAAAGTCTCTAAACGTATTGACGTAACATTACGTGTAAATTTAACTGATGGAGGTGAAAAAGGAACTGAAACCAATTATAAATTCGAGAAAATAAGCCCAGGTGATTATCACAATCCAAAACTATCGGCACCGAAAAAAATATATCCTTGGAGTAAAATCCCTAACAAAGCATTAGAATACTACGGAGAAACTCCTATAAAAACAAGAACTAAAAGTTTTGAAGAATTAAAAGAAATGGTTCTAGATGGTATAAATATTTACTGGAGTCGACATCAAGGTAATATTGGTAAAAATATACAGATCAATAATAAAAAATACGAAATTTTCGTGAATGCTATTAATATAACGGATTCTAATAAAAGTTTGGATGACATTCCTCTTATTTACAACACAAATAGTCCTTGGTCTAGATCTGGAAACACTGGAGGTAGCTACAGTGACGGGAATTTTGATGACGAAATAATGGGAATACTTCCTAATGGTTTAGTTCAACGAATTTCTTTCAATTCAGGCTATATTTATCATGATAATTGGAAATCATGGTACAAAGGACACTACATACATAAAACAAAAGGTTGGTTATTTAATTCGGAGGTTAATGAAACTAAAGACTTTGAAGAAACATCTGCTCACGAAATTGGACATGAAATACTTCAAGCTTACGCAGGAACAGTCTATTCGTGGCAACATAAAGGTAGTTCTTATTATTTACCTCAAGATATTAAACCTGTAGGAGAAGAAACTTTTAAAGAGGAATATATAAACATTGATTATATGGAAAACTCAAAGGGTGAAAACGTACCTACCAGTGGAGAAATTGACTTAATGAAATACTATAACGATTATTCTGATTACAAAAATAGAATTATAGCTAACGAAAAAGACGTACTCAGTTTATTATGGTTAACTAAACTAAATCTAAAATGATATATATACTAATATTCACTTTTATCTTTTTTTCTATTTTACTAATAACTAACCCTTTGTTTAGAAAAAAAAGAATAATTTCAAAAATAATTATTTATATCATTTTCACTCTAGTAATCTTCTTAATTACCGTTTTATTTATAATGTATTTATGGAACACAAATATTGATTATCGCGAACAAAAGAAAATGATGAATTCTCATAATATTTATATTTTAAACACCCTAAATAACCCAATAAAAAACACAATAACAATACTTGAAAACAAAAACAACAAAGATACAATTATATCAAATACTAATGGTTTTGTAAACTACAACAAAGTAAAAAACAAGACAATTATAATCCAAGCTAAAGGACATTTAACAAAGACAATAGCTGTCAATAAAATTAATAATGACACAATACGTCTAAAACAAATACAGACAAATAACCACCTACACAATAAGTAGGTAAAATACTGATATCCATCCATTTGATTCCGACTCAAAAGATGCTATCATCAGCATAATATAAATAACTGGGCTAATGTCTACTGGTCATAATAAATGTAGGCTATTTTTAGAGCTGAACTTAATTATTTTTTATACTACAAGGAACTCCTTTTAGGATTGTTTAAATGTAACAGCAGGGCAGAATAAACCTTTTATGAGGATTAAATAAAGCTTAAATTCAACTAATAAACGCAACTTTTCGATTTGATTCTATGATGGTTATATTTTCAAAACAGAAAAGTAGGAAAACCTACCTTTCTTGTCTTGATGGATATGTATCTTACGGTCTCAAATCTCGAAAAAAGAAGTTGTATGAAACACATCACCCAAGCGCAAAGATACACAATTTGTTGCATGTTAAAACAAGGTTATAAACAGGTTGAGATAGCAGCTGCTATAGGAAAAGACAAGTCTGTTATTAGCAAAGAGATTAAGCGTAATTCAGACAAAAGAAATGGAGTTTACAAGCATGAATTAGCCCAAAAAAAGTATGCTAAACGTCATAAAGAAAAGCCTAAAAGAAAACGCTTTACAGAAGATATTCAACAAGCAATAGAGTTGTTATTGCGAGACGATTATAGTCCTGAGCAAGTAGTTGGTGTCCTAAAAAAACAAGGTAAAGAAACGGTGTCTATTGAGCGTATATATCAGCATATTAGGGAAGACAAGAGGAATGATGGTGATTTACATACACACCTTCGCAGACAGGGAAGGAGATATAGAAAACGTGGCTCATCAAAGGATTCTAGAGGGGTTATAAAGAATCGTATTAGTATAGAACAACGCCCTGAAGTTGTTGAACAAAGAAATCGATTTGGAGATTTAGAGGTCGATTTAATCATAGGTAAAAACCATAATCAAGCCATACTTACCGTAAATGATAGAGCTTCTGGAATGCTTAAAATGAAAAAAGTAAGCTCTAAAGAAGCAGTTGTTGTCACTAAAGCTATCAATGAAATATTAGAAGACTGGAAGCCTTATCTACATACTATAACAGCTGATAATGGAAAAGAATTTGCAGGCCATGAGCAGGTTGCAGAAAATTTATGTATTGATTACTTTTTTGCGCATCCATATCACTCTTGGGAAAGAGGATCTAACGAAAATTTAAATGGTTTGATTAGACAATATTTTGCCAAAGGAAGTGACTTTACAAACCTAACAGATCAAAGAATCAAAGAGGTAGAAACAAAATTAAATAACAGACCTAGGAAGAGACATAAATATCAAAACCCTATATTTGTAATGGAACAATTATTATTTAACTAAAAGTTGCGTTTGTGACTTGAATTCAGCAAGTGTTTAATTCTGCATTTTATTTTTAAAAAGCACTCCAAGTATTAAGTTCTCTGTTTTTATTAGTAGAAACCACAAACCCACGTTTACCAATTAATATCATGTTTTAAAAACAGTACGATGAAGTTCAAAACTTTACAATAACTTAAAGAACAAAACTACATCGAAATTAAAACACAGAAACACATACGCGTATAACATTTTTTCATATATTTGAACTGCATTTTAAAAAATAAACACGCCCTAATCATAAGCTAAACCAACTGTGAACTAAATAAATATGCTATCAAGTTTAGAATTGCTATTGTGAGAACATTGGGCATTACACCAATTACAATCCAAAATAACCTATATAAATAGTTTATTTCACGTTATAGCATTGTTAAAAAAAAATAAAATGACAGCTAAGGCTATCTATCCATTTTTCGCCTAGCTAAAACAACAAACAACTCCATTTCTAAACCGTTACTTGGAAATGTAGTTGGTATTAAACCTGAGAGGAAAGAATCATTTAAAGAAGAATATATTAATAGAGATTTTATGAAAGATACCTCAGGTGAGAACTCCCCTGATTCAGGAGCAATAGATTTAATGAAATACTATAATAACGACCCAAAATATATTGATTATAAAAGGGCTAGTTCTTCGGAAAAAGACATTCTAGGTTTACTTTGGCTCACTAAATTAGATTTAAAATGAAGTATATTGTATTATTAATTTTTATTTCTTTTTTTAGTTGTGAAAATAAAACAGAAACTAAAATAAAAGGCATTATCTATATCAATAAAGACCTTCCTGTTTTAAACATAGAAATTGGTTCAAAAATTATATTTTCACCTATGCATTCTAAGTATGCTAAAAGGGTAGATTTAGTTTTAAAAAAAAACGGAGAATTTGAATTCGAAATAAAAAGAACAGAGATGAAAGGAGATAATAATTTTGCTGTCATTTTTAGAAAAAAAAGGATATAAAGATGAATACAGATTTATAGACATTAGGAAGGGTGGAGAAATTAATTTAGATACAATCTTTTTAAAACAAACCGACAGTATAACGTTGCCTAATAACTAAGATTCGTGCGGTGCGTAGCGCTCAGAACGAACATAATGTTGACTATACCGACTCAAAAGATAATACTATGGGGATTTCCCGAAGTTATACCAAAAAAAAAAACCGAAATAACTGATATAAATAGTTTGTTTTAGGTTCTAGCGTAGTTGTAAAAAACAGAACAATAGCTAGGCTATCCATCCATTTTCCGCCTAGCTAAAACAAAAAATAATTTCATTTCTAAACCTTCACTTGGAAATGTAGTTGTATTACTTCAATTTATAAAGCATTACATATCTAAATAACACATCGTTATGAAATACATATTAATCTTAATTATACCATTCTTATTATTAGCATCTTGCGCTCACAACATTCCTATAGCAAATTTAAAATTTAATGAGATTAAAAAAAACAATGAAATCAACAATTATTATTCCTTAAACTTTTCATCAGATATAGAGCTTATTCATAATTTATCAGAAAAGCATACAATGGCAAGGTTTGATTGTTTTTTTAAAAACGGGAATATTGAACAAAAGGATTTCACAAACTATAACGGTTATGTATTAGTATCCGTTGGAGAATTAAAAAAAGCTTCAAATATTTCTTCAGCACAACTTTATAATTACACGGTGAATGTTACCTTTGATAAAAATAAAGGTGAATTTTTAGACGAGAAGGATATTCCTGAAATTATTAAATTACTCAATAAAAAACCAAAATATTTAAACTGTGCAATCACAGCAGTAACATATTTACAAACTACAAAATGATATATATCAAACACTATGTGCTTACCAAAAAAGGAATTGAAAAACCTGATAAAATAACGCTTTTAAATAACTAATTATTAGCGAAACACATAGCATCAAGCCTACACACCCTATTTCCGATGCCAACTCAAAAGAAGCTGATTTTGCAATTATGTACAGAACAAAAATCATATATAACACCAATTACAATCCAAATCCTGAGGATAAAGAACTTAAATACACATCAGCTCACGAAATAGAGCATACAATATTAAAAGCTTACGGGGGAACATTTTATAGTTATGGACATAAAGGAAGTGTAAACACTTTTACCCAGACTGAAAGCTCAGACGCAGAAGAATACTCTAAAAAGGGAGAAATAGATAGTATGCCATATTACACAAATGTTGTTCCTTTAAGTCAGTACGAAAGGCTCTGTTCTGCGGAAAAAGATGCTATAAGTTTAATCTGGTTAACTAAATGAGAATTAAAATGAGAAAATTCCTGTTTTTTATAGCTGTAGTTTATCTGATTCAGTGTAAATCAAATATAAATTACTACCAAGGCTTTATTTATGATATGAATAATAATCCCGTAATAAATTTAAAAGTTTACGAAAAACACAATAAAGAAAATTATTCATTGACAAATAAAAAAGGATATTTTAAAATATATACAAAAAGGAATAACATTAAACGATTTCTTTATGTTAAACTAAATGAGTCAAGAATTATTGATTCTATACAAATTACTGGAATTCAAGGAGGAGAACGAATTAAATATAGTTTTATCGAAGGAAGAAAAGATACATTATTTATAACATTGCCTAAACAACTAAATATTGCGCGCTAGGTAGTACTCAAGCCCCCTTGGAGATGGTAATGAATGGTTCTATGATAAAATAGTTGATGCAAATGAAGAATATAAAGAAACCTCAGCTCATGAGATAGGTCATGAAATACTGCAAGCTTATGCGGGTAATGTGTTTTCTTGGCAACATAAAGGCAGCTCTTATTATATGCCTCAAGATAAAAAGCCAATAGGCAAAGAATCATTTAAAGAAGAATCTATTAATAGAGATTATATGGAAGAAACTAAAGGGGGAAATTACCCTCATAGTGGTGAAGAAATAGATTTAATGAAATACTTTCCCGAAACAAAACCCAATAATTTTTATGATAAACGTGTTGCAAATAAAAAAGATGTACTTGGGTTATTATGGCTTACAAAATTAAAATGAAACTTATAATAATTTTTGCAGTATCATTTCTTACTTCATGTGTTGAAGACACCTTAAGAGATGAAGTAAAGGCTTGTGTTTACTATAAAAACGTCCCCGTTAAAGATGCTATAATATTAACATGGCAAGGCTATGAAAAAGGTTTTACCAAGGAAACCTCTACAGACTCCTTAGGTTATTTTTATTTAAAAAAATCAGTAGATACAATTTAGGGTCAGAATCACGTACTATTTCTCAGAAATTTTTAATTAAAAAAGAAGATTTAATATCCGATACTTTGTCAACACTTGATTATAGATGTATCGATAAAAAAAATGACACAATATATTTAAGAAAATAACGTCCCTAGCAATTGTAACCATTGCACAAAAGAATAAATTTGCCACACAAAATTAGAATTAAAATGAAACACATAGCATCTATTTACTTACTCATTTGTTTTTTCTCTTGTAAAGAAAAAGAGCTTAATTATTATCATGGAGTTATTGTTGACAAAAATTTAATTCCTATTTTAGGTGTTACTGTTAAAACAGATTATGCTGATTCTGTATATACAAAAACAACAAAAAACGGTTATTTCAAATTACCAAGAAAAGCCAATAGATATGGAAGTTTAGTTTTAAAAAAAAAAGGATATAAAACGGATACCGTAAGGACTATATGGACTCAAAGCGGTGAATTTATAGACTATAGTTTTATTAATAATAAAATAGACACCGTATTATTAATAAAAACAACGGCATACAATAACTAACAGCAACATACATAATACAATACCAATACTAAACAACCGATATAAATAGTTGATTTCACGTTATAGCGTTGTTAAAAAACAGAACCATAGCTAAGGCTATCCATCCATTTTTCACCTAGCTAAAACAACAAACAACTCCATTTCTAAACCGTTACTTGGAAATGCAGTTGGTATAAGATGCGCGTATTGAGGTCTGAGTTTTTTAAATAGTATATCTTTTAAAACTCAGTCCTCAATACTTTATTTTTTTGCCAATATAGCCAAGGACATCCTTATAGTAGTATAGCCAATTTTATCTTCAAAAAACTCATAATAAGGTTTTAACAAATCAGGATTCCCGAGTTTTTCCTTAGCAATTCTTACTTTTTCCACCTCTTCCTTTGTTACAAAATCGTACAAATCAACAGCTTTTCCGTCCGCAAATAATTTAGCAATATGAGAATACACGGTCACAGGATTTAATCCACGCTGATCCGAAATCTCATCCACAGACAAACCTTTTTTATACAAGCGAAAAGTTTCATCAAAAGTGTTCTTCTTTTTTGGTTTCTGCCGTATAAATTTAGTAATTTCAGCTATAAATTCATCACCATAAACTTCCAATTTACGCTGCCCTACTCCACTTATATCTAAAAAATCTGCATCACACATAGGTCTTGCACGATCCATTTCTTTTAAGGTAGCATCACTAAACACTAAATAGGCAGGAATCCCCTCATCGGTCGCAATTTTAAAACGCAGTTTTTTCAAAACATCAAACAATGTAGACGATTTACCTGTAACTTTAGGTAGTTTCTTTACTGTTCTTTTTGCGATTTTCTTTAAATCTACAGGTTTAGTCAAACTAACTTTTTGCCCATTATAAAGTACTTTTTTAGAAAACGCTGTCAATTGCAAGGCGTTGTGTTTATGAAATGCTATTTCACACAAACCCAAATTAGTCAATTGAATAAGATACTGTTGCCAATCTTTCCAAGAGATTTCGTTTCCTATGCCGTAGGATTTTAGCTGATCATACCCTTTGTCCAAAACAGTGGCATTTTTAGCCCCACGAAGTACATCTACAATAGTTCCCACTGCTTCCTTCTCCTTTACCCTATATATCACAGACAATGCTTTTTGAGCAATTACAGTACCGTCAAAAATCTGCGGAGGATTTTTACATACGTCGCAGTTTCCACAATTTCCAGACAACTCACCAAAATAACTTAACAGTAAAATTCGACGACATGTGGTGGCTTCAGAAAACTGCTTCATTCTTTCAAGTTTCGCTACTTGCACATCCGCATTGCTAGCCCCTTCCGTAAATTTTCTCAATTGAATCACATCTGCATAACTATGAAAAAGCAAGGCGTGAGATTTTAAGCCATCGCGCCCCGCTCTCCCAATTTCTTGATAATACCCTTCGATATTTTTAGGCATATTATAATGAATCACCCAACGCACATTCGATTTATCTATTCCCATTCCAAAGGCAACTGTTGCACACACAATCTGAATTTCATCAAAAATAAAATCCTCCTGCACCTGCGTTCTATCATCAAAAGACATTCCTGCATGATACGCCGCTGCATTGATTCCGTTTTTATCTAATTTAGCTGCCAATTGCTCGGTAGACTTACGGCTCAAACAATAAATAATCCCAGAATCTCCAGGTCTTTTATTCACAAATCGAACTATTTGACCAATTCTATCATCAGCAGTTCTCACTTCGATTTCAATGTTTTTACGATCAAATGATGAAATAAAAATAGGCGCATTTGGAATACTTAATTGATCCAAAATATCTTTCCGAGTCGCTTTATCGGCGGTAGCAGTCAGCGCTATGATAGGAATCTTAGGCATGCTGCGTTTAAAAAAACCCAACTGTTGATATGAAGGTCTAAAATCGTGTCCCCAAGAAGAAATACAATGGGCTTCGTCGATAGCAATGCAGCTGATAAATTCTTCTTTTAAAATATTTTGCAAGAGCGATAAACTCTCAGGAGCTACATACAATAGTTTTAAATCGTGCTTTAAAATTCGTTCAAAAATATCGGATTGATCCTCGTGATCCTGACTACTGTTATAATACGCAGCAGGAATCCCATTGGCATTTAGACCATCTACCTGATCCTTCATCAAGGCTATTAACGGAGAAATCACTAACGTAAGTCCTTTAAAAATCATGGCAGGCAACTGAAAACAAATAGATTTTCCGCCCCCCGTAGGCATGATAACCAAAGCGTCTTCCCCTTTTAAAACAGATTCGATAATCACTTTTTGTTGGTCACGAAAAGTATCATACCCAAAATATTTTTTTAATGTTTCTTCTAAAACTCCCTCGGTGTACTGCATGGGTCAAAAATAAACAAATAAAAGCCGTTCTAAAGAATAGAACGGCTTTTATTATACAGTATTGAACATTAAAATACTATCTAGATTTTAGTAAGCATCATCATGCACAGAGGCGATGGCTCTTCCAGATGGATCATTCATGTTTTTAAAACTCTCATCCCATTCCAATGCTATTTTTGTACTACAGGCAACAGAAGCTTCTTGCGGTACGCTTTTAGCCGCTGTATCTGAGGGGAAATGTCCTGCAAAAATGCTACGGTAATAATATTCTTCTTTTGACGTAGGAGGTTGAATAGGGAATCTATAATGAGCATTTTCTAATTGTTCATCCGTCACTTCTTTCTCTACTACTACCTTTAAAGTATCAATCCAACTATAACCAACTCCATCAGAAAATTGTTCTTTCTGTCTCCAAGCGACACTTTTTGGCAAGTACTTTTCAAAAGCTTTACGAATCACCCATTTCTCCATACGCTCTCCATTGATCATTTTATCTTGAGGATTCATACGCATTGCTACATCCATAAATTCTTTATCTAAGAACGGCACACGTCCTTCGATCCCCCATGAAGCCAATGATTTGTTTGCTCTTAAACAATCGTACATGTGTAATTTACTCAATTTACGAACGGTTTCTTCATGAAATTCCTTTGCATTTGGGGCTTTATGGAAATATAAATAACCACCAAATAACTCATCTGCCCCTTCACCTGACAAGACCATTTTTACGCCCATTGATTTTATTACACGTGCCAACAAATACATGGGAGTAGAAGCTCTAATTGTGGTAACATCATAGGTTTCTATATTATAAATCACATCCTTAATAGCATCTAAGCCTTCCTGAATTGTAAATTTAATTTCGTGGTGTACTGTTCCAATATGATCCGCTACCAACTGGGCAGCAGCTAAGTCTGGAGAACCTTCCAGTCCAACAGAAAACGAATGCAATTGTGGCCACCATGCTTTATCTGTATCATCAGACTCGATACGTTTTTCTGCATATTTTTTTGCAATGGCTGAAATCACAGAAGAATCCAATCCTCCTGAAAGTAAAACACCATAAGGAACGTCCGACATTAATTGACGGTGCACAGCCGCTTCTAAAGCATCATGCAACTCATCTATACTTGTTTGGTTCTCTTTAACAGCTTCGAAATCCACCCAATCACGTTTATACCACTGAACCAATTCCCCGTCTTTACTTGACAAATAATGCCCTGGAGGGAACAATTCAATTTTCGCACAAACTCCTTCTAATGCTTTGAGTTCAGAAGCTACATAAAAAGTACCATTCTCATCCCATCCTATATATAAAGGAATAATCCCCATGTGATCCCTTGCAATAAAATAAACATCATTTTCCACATCGTACAATGCAAAACCAAAAATCCCATTCATATCATCTATAAAATCAACCCCTTTTTCTTTATACAAAGCTAAAATGATTTCACAATCCGATTCTGTTTGAAAATTATAGCGACCCTCAAATTGTTTACGCAACGCTCTGTGGTTATATATTTCACCATTGGCAGCCAGTACCAAATTTTTATCTTCGCTAAATAACGGTTGTTTCCCTGAAGCTGGATCTACAATCGCCAAACGTTCGTGTGTCATAATTGCTTTATCATTACTAAAAACACCACTCCAATCCGGTCCGCGATGACGTACCTTTTTTGACATCTCCAATAACTGAGGCCTTAACACTTCCGCTTTTTCTTTTAAATCGAATGCACATACAATTCCACACATAATACTGTTTTTAAAATTCTTTAGATGACAAATATGAAACATTAGAAATGAATATTAAATCAATATATTAATATTAGTTTCATATGACAACAAAAAATAACAAATTAACATAAAAATGAAACTTATGGATATAATTCAAATAATATCCATTTAACACCCACATAAGGTAAAACATTGTATATATCGAGTATTTTACATTACCATTCGTCGAAAATTGAACAAATTAACCTATATTAAACTCTAAGTATCGATAAAAACAAGTACTTTAGTCGTATCAAAGCTATGATATCCCCATTAAACTAAAAAATTTGCTATTATTATGGAAAGAATGTATCACGTATTAAAGAAAATTAACCCTAACTTCAACGAAGAAGATTGGTTAAATTTCTCATCAATTATCAAAAAATACACGTTTAAAAAAGGCGCTTTAATTTCAACACCTAAAAAAATTGTAGATGAACTCTATTTTATAGATCAAGGCTTATTAAAATACTATCATGTAAAAGATGGTAAAGAATTGGTATTAGATTTTGGCATAGAAAATGAATTCTCAACAGACTTTAATTCGTTCTTCTTACAAGTACCTTCTAGAATGTACATTACATCATTGACAAAAGTCACACTATTTGCAATCAAGTATGACGACCTCCAAAAACTATTTGACATTTCTACCAATACAAATACTATTGGAAGAAAAATGGCAGAAAACAGGCATATGAAAAAATCTCAAAGAGAATTTTCTTTACTTGCATATAGCGCTACAGAACGGTATGTGAATTTAAAAGAACAACATAAAACGGTACCTCACCGCATCCCATTAAAAGACATTGCATCCTACTTAGGTATTGAGCCTCAATCACTAAGTAGAATAAGAAGAAATATGGAAATGTCGGCCTAATTTACATAATCTTAATCAAATTCACTAATAATTAAATAGTTATCTTATTTATCCTGTTAAAATCACTATCTTTGCTGATTTTAACAGGATTTTGATGCGCATAATAACACGTATAATATATTCAATACTACTACTAAGTACGATTTCTTCTTATTCCCAGTCGAACATATACACGGAAGGAAATAAAAAATTCGACAACTTGCAGTATATGGATGCCGTTAAACTATATGAAAATGTTGTAAAAAACGGTTTTCATTCACTTAGTTTATTACAAAGAATAGGCAATGCTTATTATTTAAATGGAAAATACAAAACAGCTCTTATCTGGTATCAAAAACTTTTTAATTACTACCCTCGCAACAAAATAGCTCCTATTTATTTTTTCAGATACTCCCATACGCTTAAATCAATAAATAAAAAAGAAGAAGCATTTATATGGTTGAAAAGATTTTTTATAAAACAAGGAATCCCCACCGTACCAGACTATTTAAATATACATTTTCAAAAAGACAAACAACAGCTAAGAAAACTTCAACTAAACAGTAAATACTCGGATTTTTCTCCATTTATTTACAATAGCACCTTTTATTTCTCCTCCTCAAGAAAGAAAGGAAACAGTTCAAAAGACGTTGATTCTTGGACAAATTTACCATACTATGACATTTTCAAAGGAGATATTGTCGATAATAAAATTGAAAATATTCATAAAATAAAAACTCATATTAACACAAAATATAACGAAACAAGTGCCGTCTTGACTAAAGATGGTAACGAGATTTATTTTACAAGAAACATAGCACACAAAAAAGAAATTCAAAAATTCAAACTCTTTAAATCCACAAAAGTAAACGGAACATGGTCTAAAGCAGTACAACTTCCCTTTACAAAAGACGAATACCTTTACGCCCACCCCGCCATTAACCATAACGAAACAAAGTTGTATTTCGCAGCCAATTTAGAAGACAGCTACGGTGAGTCGGACATCTATGTTGTAGACATCTTAGGAAACGGAACATACAGTAAGCCCAAAAACCTAGGAAAAAAAATCAATACATTCGCAAGAGACACCTATCCATCTTTAGACGAAAAAGACAACCTGTTTTTTGCATCAGACGGCATACCAGGCCTTGGTGGATTAGATATTTTTAAAGCTGTAATAACACGCAAAGACACCCTAGTTTACCACCTAGAAAGCCCTATAAACAGCAACTACGACGACTTTGGATATATTACAGACAAGAACACAAAAATAACCTATATCTCTTCCAACAGAGATAATGAATTTGATGTTGATAACATATTCTGTCTAGAAACTCCAGAAAAAAAGATCCCTAAAGTTTGTTCCTATAAAGTTCAAGGATACACAACAGAGGTTGACAGTAAAAAACAATTGGGAAACGCTACAGTACTTCTTCTTGATCTCAATAATAAAATTATTGACGAAACCAATTCTAACGAAAATGGCTTTTTTAAATTCAACGTCACTAAATGCGAGAAAAACTATCTCGTAAGAGCTCATAAAGAAGGTTATATAGCCAATGAAGGCTTGGTGCTTTTTAAGGACGAGGTAAACCTCCAAGAAATCACAATCTACATGGATCCCTACTACCAAGAAGTTAATTCAGGGAATGATTTAGGAAAAACAATGAAACTAAACCCTATCTATTTTGAACTTGACAAATATGACATAAGAAAAGATGCAAAAATAGAACTTGAAAAAATTGCCCAAGCTATGTTGAAGGCTTATCCAACTCTAAACATCCAAATTGGCGCCCATACAGACAGTAGAGCAACAGATCACTACAACTTAGTACTTTCTGAAAAAAGAGCAGAGTCTACCATGCAATACTTGATTTCACGTGGTATTTCTCCCTCAAGAATCTCAGGAAAAGGCTATGGAGAAACACAGTTATTAAACCGATGTTCCAATGGCGTTAGGTGTCCAGAAAAAGACCATCAAAAAAACAGGAGAACTGAATTTATAATTTCAAATTAAACCCCTTTACAAAATAAGTAAGACAATACTTGAAAATATGGTTAAAAATCCTAAAACCAGATATTTCCATAGTATGTGGGCTTTTTTCAGTTCCATAAATTCAAAAGTAACCAGTATAAACTTAAGATCCGCAATTCCAATAATTAACAACAGCGCATCATTTATTGCACGCTTCGAAATAAATGCTGTTATAAAAGTAAGCAGCATTAACACAGCCCATATTATAGTTTTATTTTTCATATTTCTAGTTTAAAAACTCCACTATTCCCCTCAGTCTCATACCAAAAAAAACATAGTATCTCTAAGCAGCTCCTTTCGGATATACATACAATTATCTAACTACCTCTCCTCAAACGAACAGGGGATACTTCCAACAGTCTATTCTCTATTTTGATACTAAACCTTGGTAAATTAACTCCTAATAAGGGATTAAAACAACAGGTAAATTACAGGAAATAACAACAACCAAATCAGATCGCACATGTGCCAAAAAGCAGCACCTGCTTCTACATCTAACAGGGCTACTTTGCTTGGATTATATTTTAAATTAAATGTAGAAACACCTAAAATAAATATACCTACAATTACATGTATCACATGAAAAGAAGTCAAAGCCCAATAAAAAGTAAAAAATAAATTGTAGTTCATATCTAATCCTGCCTCCAGTTTAGAGCCATATTCTAGGCTTTTTAAAACTAAAAAACACCCTCCTAAAAACATAGTAATATATAGATAGCGAATGCCTCTATCTCGATTATTTATCTTTAATTCTGACAATGATTTAGTCATAAAAAAACCACTAGACAATAAGAAAACTGTATTGATAGCACCATACGAAGCATTTAACAACAAACGGGATTCATGAAACAGATCACGCTCCAAACTCCCATAATACACCATAGCAACAAGTGCCATTCCAAACGTAAAAAGCTCTAAAAAAATAATAATCCACATTAAAATTCCTCCCGGAGGATAATACACATTTTTCGAATCGACTGGCACTGGCTCCATAAATAAACTACTTTAATCCCAGTCTAACAACCGTTGTTGACCTTCTAATTTTTGTATATCTGTAATGTCCTGAGACATTTCTATCACACCTCTATAAACATTGTCCTTATCACGAATAGCGAAATAACGAATGTGAATCATCTGTCCTTTAAAATTAATCCAAAACTCAGCCGTATCCTTTGTCCCTGCTTTAAATTCATCTACAATTCTAAGCACCATATCTACACTTTTTGGAGGATGACAAAAACGAATTTCTCTCCCTATAATTCCTTTTGACCTAGGAAACACACGGTCTTTACCTCTATTGTAAAAAATCACTTTATCGTTTTCATCAACATAGGTAATATCAACAGGTAAGAATCGTAACAACAAATTTACTTGCTCTGGAGTCATATAGCCTTCATCGTAATGAAAAGTATTTTCTAAAGAAAAACTCAATTCACGTTTTTTAAAATCTTTGCTTGGATGCACATAAGCCTCTTCTTCTTCTGTTTCTTCTTTAATAGCAGGATAAGGATCAGGAGTTTCTTTTAACATCCATCCAATTTCTTCATCTCCGATATAAAATTCTTTCCAGTCATCTTCACTCAATAAATCCATTGCATTCGGAAATAATTTTGAATCCTCTATTTGCATCAATCGCTTGATTCCATCTATCAAATAAGGCAGGTTTTCAATAATTTTTTCTGTGTTTTTATCCGTATTATGAGTCTTTAACAATCTTATTTGATCACGCAAGGTATCGTGAAAAGACCACATCCCTTGACTAGGTCCATTCCAACCATGCTTTTCTAAATAGGGAAATAATTGATTTTCTTTTCTCGCAAACCGTTTTTCAATGGTTGTTAAATGATTAAATTGATTAAAATATTTCTGAAAATCCTTCACGGGATCCACTTCTGATAATTCTAACAATAAATCTTGAATTAATGCCCCTTCTTGGTAATACACTTTTAAGGGATGTCCTTTTGGTAATTTAGCTACCGTTGGTAAAAATGAGTTCATATGATTGTTTTTTTTATTAGCATACCAAAGCGACTGTGATAAACAATCCTTTTTGATAATTTGGTAGCCTTATATTTTTGAAAACAGTACATTCATTTCAAAATGCATATACTGATGTAATTGTTGTTCTAATTGCTTCAACATTGAATAAAGTGTTTGATAGGTCATACAAGCACCTTCTGGAGCTTTATATTTATCTGTAAGACTTGACAATTCCTTAGACAATACCCCTGCTTTTTTAAAGGTAGACGCCAAATTAACTTTAAGAATCGATACTTCTTCTCTGGCAGTACGCAGGTCCAAATGCGCTGATAGAGCCTTCAGTTTAGGATACAATACGTTTAAATCAAATTGTATACACGCTTTTAACATGGTAGATAATTGCATAAAAACAGCATTAACTTCAACTACCTCAGCATGACTTTCTCCATGTACTTGAGCAACTTTAATAGCATATTGAGAGAGTACTGGCAACTGTTCTAAAAAGAATTGATGGTGCTTATTTTCTACAAAACCAATCGCATCTTCCATGCTGTAATCATCAAACCTAACATCGCTTGAAATTGTATTCTTTACCGCTTCTATCTCTTTTTTTAGAACTTCAAAATCTACTCCGTTTTCCTTACATGCTTGAGCTAGGCTAAGCCCACCTCCACAACAAAAATCAATATTATATTTTCCGAAAATAGCATCCGCACCAATATTTTGGGTCAATGTATCTGCAACCGTATCCTGTATTTGTATCTCCATACCTTCCTATTATGATTAATGAAAGTACAAAGATATGAATAAAAGATAAAATTATCTTTTATTCATGAGCTTATTTTTATACAATCAACACGTAAATTAGTATTAGTACGATTGATGTTTAATTTTTTCATACAACAAAACCAAGGACTGTAACAATTCTACTGGAGTCGTTAAAATTTGATAGTGATTTTGACCAAACATTTGAGGTAAATAATATTTTGCAGTAGCTTCAATAGCCAAGGCATAGGAATTGATATGACGTTGATTTAATTCACGCAATGCCTGTTTTACATCATTCACTCCATACGCTCCTTCATAGCGATCATAATCATTCGGTTTTCCATCCGAAATTAAAATAACCCATTTATTTTTAGTATCCCGCAGGTCTAATTCAGCACCAGAGTGGCGTAAAGCTGCCCCAATGCGTGTATAACCATTGGGTTGAATAGCACCAATTTTTAATTTAGATTTGTTCCAATCATCGTCAAAGCCCTTTAAGGTAATATAAGATGAGTGGTTTCTTGTTTTAGAATAAAAAGCATTGATAGCAAAATCTATATGAAATTCCTCTAGTATTTCACCAAACAAAATAGACACCTCTTTTTCTACATCAATTACACGGTTTCCTGCTGCATACCCATCGCTAGATAAGCTTACATCCAACAACAGTAAAATAGACATGTTTTTTTCTTTTTTACGTTTAGAAAAATAAATGTTTTCGGAAGGTGTATGTCCTGTTTTCACATCTACAAACAAATCTGTAAGCGCATCCAAATCAAAGGAATCTCCTTGTGACTGCCTCCTAACTTGTTGATATTTATTATTTACAGACGTCAACATTTTCCGAAGGCCTACTAAGGTTGCACGATTATTTTTTACTGTTTTATGATAATACGCAGCATTTGATAGTAACAATTTTTTGGGATATACCTTACAAAAATCTCGCTTATAGGTACGCTTAGAATACTCCCACTCGTCATAAGTAATGTGATAGCCTTTTGCATCAGACCCCGCGCTTTCGGACACAGTTGTATTTTCTGCAAACTCAGCTTGATAAACAGCATGTGCAGTATCATCTACACGGACCATATATTTCATGTTCAAATCCTGCAAAGCTTCCTGGTGCGCTTCTAATTCGTCATCTCCATCAAAATCCCGCCAACCTCCATTGTGTTCTTCTACGGTTTCTACCTTTTCAAAACTATGGTTTACTGCAAAATCATCTTGCTTTTTTGTATCTACCGTTACCAAAATCACTTCTTCCACGGCATTGGCTTTTAAAACAGTTTCTGGTTTATTTGGAATTGCAGTTTTTGTTTTATCATCAAAATTACGCAATACGTTACCACAAGTTTCAGCATCATTTCGCATCCATTTGCCATACAAAACGGAAAAATCAGGTGTTTTATTTTTCGGAGTTTTTTGCGCTACTAAATCCACCAGTTCTGCATGAATCTCTTTACATATTGGAAACTGTTCGAATAAAGACTTTAACACTTCACTTGAACCTTCCACAGCCTTTAATCGAGATGTTTCAATAGCGTGTTCTAACATTTCACCTGACCAATTCTGCCCCCTATTTTTCTGTTCTGACAAGTATAAAACTCGAAATAAATAAAAGGTGACATTTTTATCATAATTAGAAAACCCATCAAAATAAGAAGGGAGAAAAAAATTAGAATTCCGATACCCTCCTTCTCTTTCTGCTGGATATATTTGAATAGGTTCCCCAGTAATAGCACAAGCCAACAAGGTTAATCTAGATTTGATATCCACTAGATTCACACGACACTCCATACTTTCTGCTAAGCTGCGTTTACGGCGGCTTAGAAACTTAACAACCTTGGTATATAAAAACTCATCTGGTTCAAACATCTCCGTATTTTTTATCCGATAATACTATATCATCAAGTTGCATAAATCCTTTAAGGCATCA
Organism: Flavobacteriaceae bacterium; assembly: GCA_965224465.1. Lineage (GTDB taxonomy): Bacteria > Bacteroidota > Bacteroidia > Flavobacteriales > Flavobacteriaceae. The sequence continues at coordinate 1,750,493 of OZ245049.1, forward strand.
ATGGTTTCTAGATCGTCTGTTAAGGGCTCTACAACTGCTACTGCAACGGACAAACGTTTAGGCAATCCAGATTTAATTAACTTTGCGGCATCTACTAACAAGCGTGTAGAAACAGTTTCTGCCAAGCCTAGCTCTGTAAGGTTGCGTACTTTAGTTCCAATATTTACAAGTTGTTTTGCTATTCCTAGTTCTACACCCGTTTCGTTCACTAAAATTTCTACCTCAGATTTCGCGTCAGGATATTTAAAAGACATGGCTGTAAAACGTTGCCTTGTAGAAGGCTTTAGTTCTTTAAACCCTCGCTGATACCCTGGATTAAAGGATGCAACCAAGGCAAAATCTTTATGAGCTTTCACTGTTTCACCTGTTTTATCGATAAACAATTCACGCCGATGATCGGTTAACGAATGTACTGCGACAATTACATCAGGTCTTGCCTCTGCAATTTCGTCTAGGTAAATAATTGCACCATTTTTAACAGCGGTTGTTAGTGGTCCATCCATCCAAATGGTTTCTGCTCCTTTAATTATATAGCGGCCGATTAAATCTGTAGAAGAGGTTTCTTCGTGACAAGAAATGGTAATTAATTCCTTTCCTAATTTATGCGCCATAAATTCGATAAAACGAGACTTTCCAGTTCCGGTAGGACCTTTAATTAAAAAAGGAATTTTGTTTTGATACGCATGCTCAAAAACTTCAATTTCTTTCCCAACTGCTTTGTAATAAGGGATGTGATCATTCATAAATAAAACTAATTAAAAACAAACAGGACCTCATAGTAAACCCATCCACCATAAAGTCCTGTTATCAATCTAAAAAAACTACATTATTATTCTTCTAAAGCTTCATCGGTAGGTGTACCGTGTTTGATAAAATCAATTACAAACGCTACAATTCCAACGGTAAACATGGTAGCACAAAGTAATAAGATTATAAAGTGTACTTGTATTTCTTCTTGTACTTGCATAAAGCTCATTTCAAGACCTTTCTCTGGTAGAATTCTTTCTAAATATACTTGTGCAACACCTGCTACACCAAAAGCAACAGTCATCCCAATCATTCCAATATTAGACACCCAGAATGCCATCCTTCCACGAACACCATCATATAATTTACGACCAGTCATGTTTGGCAATGAATAACTTATAATTGCAAAAATAATCATCGCATAAGCCCCCCAAAATGCTAGATGAGCATGCATGGCAGTAACTAAAGTACCATGTGTGTACAAATTGGTTTGTGGTAATGTATGAGCAAACCCTAACAAACCTGCACCTACAAAAGAAACAATAGAAGCTCCTAAAGTCCAATACAATGCCAATTTATTTGCGTGTTTTTTCTCTCCTTTTCTGTACATATTAACAGCAAACAATGCCATTGCTAAAAAGGCTAAAGGTTCCAATGCAGAGAATATCCCGCCTACAATTAACCAAATTTTATTAACACCAATATAATAATAGTGATGTCCTGTGCCTAACACACCAGACAAGAAAGTCAATCCTACGATTACATACAACCATTTTTCGATCACCTCTCTATCTACCCCAGTTAACTTAATTAATAAGAACGATAATATTCCACCCATAATTAATTCCCAAACACCTTCTACCCATAAATGAACTACCCACCATCTAAAAAAAGAATCCAACACTTGACTATCAAAAGGAATCATCCCAGGTAAATACAGTAAAGCTGTAAACACAAGTCCCATTGTTAATACTAAGGAAGTGGTTGTTTGGCGTTTCCCTTTAAACAACGTTGCTAAAATTAAGTATAGAAATAGCAATACGTTTACAACTACCAAATAATCCAACTGTCTTGGTATTTCTAAAAATTTACGTCCTTCCCATATATTAAAGTGAAAACCAATAACAGCAACGACTCCAACAACTGCCAAACTAACAAGCTGAACATACGCCAATTTAACACTCACCAATTCACGTTGTGCCTCTTCAGGAATAATATAATACGCTGCTCCCATAAACCCAGACAACATCCAAACCACCAATAAATTTGTATGTACTGCACGGGCAGTATTAAAAGGAATAAACTCGTGTAAAGGATCAAAACCTGCTCTTGCGAATCCCATAATGAATCCGTACACTATTTGTAACATTAATAAGAGTAGCGATAAAGCAAAAAACCAATAAGCTACTTTTTGTGATTTATATTTCATGTTGTATGTTTTTGATACGAAACCTAAAAACCATAAACTCCATCAGGAATTTTACTGGCATGATAAAACAATTAGATTTAGAGAGATTTGTTAGTTACTGCTTTACGTTTTGCTAGAGGAGACACAATTCTATCAAACCCATTGAGGTCTATTTTACCGATCCATTCAAAAAAAGCAACCATGTCATTTGCTTCTTGTTCACTCATATTATAAGCAACCATTTTACGACCACTAGGTTGCCAAGGTACAGGAGACATTAAAGCCGCCTTTATATACCCAGCACCTCTTCTATCAATAACTTTTGTTAATTCTGGAGCATAATAAGCACCTTCTCCTAATAACGTATGGCATCCCATACAGTTATTTTTTTCCCATAATTCCTTTCCTCGCACGACTTCTGCTGTCAAGTTCTCCTGGTTGGATTGGTCGTTTGCACTTGAAAGTGAAAAAATTGTCAAGCCTATAAACACTAGGAATGTGACAAAAGTACCGCCCAAAAAAAAGTTTCTTGCTTGTTTTTTAGATAACATACTTTAAGAGTTTGTATTGATTCATAATAAATAAATAAAGACCTTTTTATCTTTTACTAGACACAAATATACACTATAAAGCAAAAAAAAAGCATGATAGAAATCATGCTTTTAAATATTTTTACTTTGATGTACTTATTTCCGACCTTCCAAACCGCTCAGAAACAAGACACTCCCTTGGGCTTCTACTTCATCCGCAAACTCTTTGATTGTTTGATCTCGAAATTTACCGAAGATTTTCTTTTTAAATGGTTCTACAATAAAATGAACAGGACATGGATTATCACCGTCACATTTAGACAAACCTAAAAAGCAATCGTCTAATTTATTTGTTCCATCTATCTCCTCAATAATATCACATACTGTTTTATGTTCATTTTCTTCTGTTAAGAAAAAACCCCCATTAGGTCCTTTGGTAGATGATATAATATTACATTTTACCAACTGCTGAAATAGTTTTGCCAAAAAAGGACTTGGTACATTGATACTACTTGCAATAACCTTTACGCTCATTTTCTTTTCTTTGGTTGCGTGTTCTGCCAGATATAAGGTAGATAAAATGGCGTATTTACTCGCTCTTGACAACATAATTCAATGTATTTATAATTTGTTTCTAGGCAAAATTACAAAAAAAAGATAATTTAGTATTATATTTTCTCAAATTTCACTGTAAAGTGCCTCATAATCGGAGCTTCTTCGACAATAGTAAAGCCATGTTTAGCTTGATCTCTTGTATCGTAAATATTTTTTAAGGTTGCTGCAATAAAATCCATGTGATTATTTGTATAGGTACGCCTAGGAATTGCCAAACGCACTAATTCCAATTCTGGATATCTATTTTCTCTAGTATCTGGATCACGATCTGCCAATACAGTCCCTATTTCGACGCCTCTTATTCCCCCTACTACATATATTTCTATAGCCAATGCCTGTCCACGAAATTCGTTCCTAGCAATATTAGGTACAAATTTATTCGCATCTAAAAATATGGCATGTCCTCCAATAGGTTGTTGCACTGGAACACCGTATTCCATTAATTTATTTCCTAAATACGCTACTTGTTCCACCCTACTTTCAAGGTAATTAAATTCTGTACTTTCGTCCAAGCCTACGGCTAAAGCCCCCATATCGCGACCACTCATACCTCCATAGGTAATAAAACCTTCAAACATAATATTAAAAACGGTTGCCTGCTTAAAAATAGTTTTATTGTTTAGTGCTATAAAACCGCCCATGTTTACCAAGCCATCTTTTTTCGCGCTCATTGTCATTCCATCACCATAAGAAAACATCTCTTTAACAATTTTTTTGATGCTAACATCTTGATATCCTGACTCTCTTTTCTTAATAAAATAAGCATTTTCAGAAAACCGAGCGGCATCAAAATACAATGGAACATGATACTTCTTACACAAATCACTCACCTCTTTAATGTTTTTCATAGAGGCTGGCTGCCCACCGGCACTATTACAGGTAATGGTAAATACAAGAAAGGGGATTTTCTTAATAGGATAACTCGTAAACACCTTTTCTAATTTCAACAAATCAATATTACCTTTAAAAGGATGCTGTACAGCAGTATCAAAAGCTTCGTCAATCGTACAATCTACAGCTGTTGCTTTTCTAAATTCGATATGCCCTTTTGTGGTATCAAAATGAGAGTTTCCTGGCACCACATCACCTTCTTTTACCAAGACAGAAAACAATACATTTTCTGCTGCACGTCCTTGATGTGTGGGCAAAAAATAGGTAAATCCGGTAATATTTCTTACTGTTTTTTTAAGTTCTAAAAACGATCTAGAACCCGCATAACTCTCGTCACCAACCATCATTGCTGCCCATTGTTTATCACTCATTGCGCCCGTTCCAGAATCGGTCAAGCAATCGATAAACACCTTATCAGCATCAAGGTTAAACAAATTATAATGGGCCTTTTTAATCCATTTTAAACGTTGTTCTTGAGTAGATCTCTTAATAGATTCTACCATTTTTATTTTATACGGTTCAGCGTATGGTAATTCCATATTGAAAAAATTTAATGAGTAACTAAAAAAGTTTAAAAAATATCCACAGGGTGGAAAGAAAAATTAAGAAGCATAAACCTCTGGACGCTTAATATTTAAGCATACATCAGTAAAAACACTATTGAAAAAGAAAATATTCATTCTTAATAAAATTAATATTCAAATATAGGAAAATATTAACAGATATAATACAACAAACCTAATTAAAGATCTTTCAATAATCAGTATCTTTGCCGATAAAATTTACCTTAACAAACAAAGATGAACAAAATACTAAATCAATTATTCTCAACCCGTTTAATGGCGGTGTTGTTTTTAGTTTTTGCAATAGCCATGGGCGTTGCCACTTTTATAGAAAATGACTACGGCACAGAAACCGCAAGAGCCCTTGTCTATAGTGCTTGGTGGTTTGAGCTCATCATGGTATTTATGGCTCTCAATTTTTTCGGAAATATTTTTAAATACAAATTGTATAAAAAAGGAAAATGGGTAGTACTTGCCTTCCATTTATCATTTGTATTAATCATAATAGGCGCTGGAATAACAAGATATATCAGTTTTGAAGGGATTATGCCTATAAAAGAAGGACAAACTGCAAGTGCATTTCTTTCTGAAAAAACCTATATAGGCATCACTGTAGATGATGGTACCGATCAAAAGACACCACATTACGATAAGATCCTCTTAAGTTCTATTGGAACCAATAATTACAAATACAGCAGTGATTTTAAAGGAAAAGATTTTGCTGTAAAACTAAAGAAATTCGTTCCAAACTTTCAGGAATCTTTTGAACTGGATCAAGATGGAGACACGTATTTAAAATTTGTAGAATCAAGTTCAGGAGGGCGTCACGATCATTATATCAAACAAGGAACTTCTCAATCAATTCATGGTTTAACTGTAGGTTTTGACACTGATGTTAAAAATGCAATCAACTTTAAAACGGTAGACGGCAGTTTAAAAATAAACACTGTTTTTGATGGTACCTACTATCGCATGGCAGATCAATACAACGGAATTATTTTAAAAGACAGTCTCCAAGATTTCTCTTTGTTATCCTTGTATAAATTAGGAAACAGCAACTTCGTAGTTCCTTCAAACGCTGTTAACGGCCGTTATATTGAAAAAAGCGCAGAAGATCGCACCCGTTTTCCAGCCCATCAATTAACGTTTGACATTACGGTTGGAGAAAAAACAGAAACAATCAACGTAAAAGGAGCTCAATACACCACCTATGCTCCAATCCAAATAAATATAAATGGGCTCAACTTCCGAATCACATACGGATCCAAACAATTAAAGCTCCCATTTAGCATCAAATTAAAAGATTTTCAATTAGAAAAATACCCTGGATCTACAAGTCCCATGTCTTTTGCTAGTGAAATCACAGTTATAGCCCCTACAGAAACCTTTGATTTTAGAATTTTTATGAACAATATTTTAAACTATCGTGGCTATAAATTTTTTCAAGCAAGTTATGAAATAACGGAACAATACGAAGAAACACGCCTGTCTGTAAATCATGATTTTTGGGGTACCTTAATCTCTTATATCGGATATTTTATATTGTACGGAGCAATTGTACTTACATTATTTATGAGAACCACTAGATTTGGTAGTTTACGCACTCAATTGCGCAAAATTAAATCAGTAAAAAACGTAGGTGTTATAGCTATTATGTTATTTGCATCCACAACATCTTTTGCTCAAAACCACAATGCACACAGCATGACGGATCAACAAATAGATTCTGCATTAAATGTGACTATGGTTTCCAAAGAACATGCTGCTAAATTTAGCAAGCTCGTAATTCAAGATGGAGGAGGACGTATGAAACCTATCCATACTTTTGCATCACAACTTTTGAGAAAAGTAAGTAAAAACGAAGAATTCAGAGGCTATAATGCAAGTCAAGTGTTTTTATCAATCACTAAAAACCCTCGAATTTGGTTTCAAGTACCTATTATATACATCAAAAAAGAGAACACAAAACTTAGAGAAATAATTGGGATTCCTAAAGAAGCAAAATACGCTCCATTGGCGAGCTTTTTTGATGATAAAGGAGGCTATAAATTAATCAGTTACCAAGAAGAAGCTGTAAAGAAAAAAATAAAAAGCAAGTTTGAGGAAAGTGTCATAAATGTAGACAGACGTTTAAACTTACTCTATTCTGCAATTACGGGAAGAATCTTACGAATCTACCCTTTACCAAACAATCCAGAGAACAAATGGATCACGCAAATGGAACTACGAAAAGATAGTTACCCTGCTGATATTTTAGACAAAGTAAACAAAATGATGCCTGTCTATTTAGGTACTTTGGACCAAGCGGTAATTTCTAACAATTACGAACAATCGGATGCTATAATTGAAGGTATCCGTAATTTTCAGAAAAAATACGGAGCTCAAGTAATCCCTTCAGACAAAAATATAGATTTAGAAATAAGCTATAACAAATACGATGTTTTCAAAAAACTATACACGTATTACATGTACATTGGAGTCTTATTGTTCTTCTTGGTGATATTCCAAATTTTCAAGGAAAACAAAATAACGCACATCCTTATCAAAATATGTATTGCTATTATTATTGGCTGCTTTTTAATGCACACAGGAGGGTTGATTGCCCGCTGGATGATAAGTGGTCACGCTCCGTGGAGTAATGCCTATGAAAGCATGATTTATGTAGGATGGGCAACCATGTTGTTTGGATTGATATTTGGACGCAAGTCTTCTTTAACACTTGGAGCCACTGCATTTTTAACTTCATTTATTCTAATGATTGCACATTGGAACTGGATGGATCCCGAAATTGCCAACTTACAACCTGTTTTAAATTCTTACTGGTTAATGGTACATGTTGCCATTATTGTAGCGAGCTACGGTCCTTTAGCTTTAGGGATGATCTTAGGATTAATATCCTTAATTTTAATGATATTAACCACTGAAAACAACAAAAAACGCGTTGGTTTAATGATCAAAGAATTGACCATTATCACCGAAATGACCTTAACAGTAGGCCTTATCTTACTCGCAATAGGAAACTTCCTAGGAGGCCAATGGGCCAATGAGAGTTGGGGACGATATTGGGGATGGGATCCTAAGGAAACATGGGCATTAATCACCATTATGATTTACGCTTTTATTTTACATTTACGCTTAGTCCCAGGACTTAGAGGACGCTTTACATTTAACTTTTTTGCTGTTTTAGGTTTTGCATCTGTTATGATGACTTATTTTGGCGTAAACTTTTATCTATCAGGGCTCCACTCTTATGCAAGTGGCAGTCAAGCCATCACTCCTAATTTTGTCTATTATTCAATGGCAATATTTACAGTGATTGCCATTTTGGCCTATTTAAAATTTAAAAAATATTATAAAAAATAAAGAGTTGCTCTTAATATGCAGTAACTTTACACTTTTAAAAAAATAAAATTAAACTATGTTTAACAAGTATATAAAATTAGTAATCGCAGGGGGAATTAGTATTTGGGCGATCTTTCAATTTATTGATGGAAATATCATGAATGGAATTTCTATTCTATTTTTAGCGGGAATTTTTGTATTCTTCTATTTCAAAAACGAATTCATTTTACTCTCCTTTTTACAATTGAGAAAACAAAACTTTGAAGGTGCTGGAAAATGGCTTTCATATATAAAAAATCCAAGCAGTGCTTTGATTCAAAAACAAGAAGGATATTTTAACTTTTTACATGGAATTTTGGTGTCTCAAACCAACATGACCAAAGCAGAAAAATTCTTTAAAAAAGCATTGAAACTAGGTTTATCTATGCAACATGATGAAGCCATGGCAAAACTACAATTAGGAGGTATTGCGATGACCAAACGCCGTAAAAGAGAAGCTACAATGCTGATTAATGAAGCTAAAAAATTAGACACACAAAAAGTATTGGCAGATCAAATTAAAATGATGAAAAACCAATTAAAGAAGATTTAGTTTTTCTTTTTACAAATTATAAAAATGCAATTCAATCCAATGAATTGCATTTTTTTTGTCCCTTACATTCAAGAAAAAGACCTTCACGCAAAGCCTTATACCAACTTAACATTGTAAGGATACGACTTCACAAAAACACAATGCGTACCACACCAATTACCACCTAAAATGACCGATATAAACGATTTGTTTTACGTTTTAACATTGTTTAAAAACAGAACGATAATTAAGGCTATTCATCCATATTTCAACTTGCTAAAACAAAAATGATCCAGCAATAAAATCAGAAAACCACCATCGCATATAACTATTTTATGTATATTTGAAAGACACTTAAAAATAAATGACATCTTAAAAAAAACACGAGAATTTAAGAGGGGGGTGTCCAAATGGAATCGTAAACATTGAATTTACCCTTATCTGAAAACAAAATAACGGAATTGAGCAAAAGTTAAATTAAAATTAAATAACATGAAAAAAAAGAAACATTAAAACACTTCTCATAATTATTATCGCTATTTTTTTAATAATTATAAGTTATCATTTTTTTAAAGGAGCTTCTTCCCCTTTCAATTTAAATTAGGGTAGAATTGAATCCTGAAAATAACAAATTAAACAAAACAACGAACTGAACCGTTTAAAGGTTATTAAAGGCATGGGAACAAGAAAAACAATTGCATATAACTTATATATGTATATGAAAGGCGTACGTTTGACAGCAATAACCTAACCCCACCATTGTAGTATTTATATGTTACCCAACATATAAATACAGAAATCCCGAGATGTTTTTTTCTGCCTTTGGAAAATTAAAAACACTAATCAAGATTAAATGAAACTAACAGCAATAGAACTCTATACTAAACTCGTAACTGAGAGTAATTTTATCGGTCAAAAAGGGGAAATTACATTTGAATTCAGCAATGAATATAAGAACTAGACAGTTGAAAATATTCCAGCAATAAAATCAGAAAACAACCTCTACCAAGCATTATGGGTAAGTAAATATACCGTTATGTTTGAAACTACGAGATCACTAAAAAAACTGATTACAAGAAACAATAAATGCAACCCAAAAGGATTGCATTTATAAACTTTTTATTCAACAAGCGCGTCCCAAGGGTACGTGGTATGCTTCCGAAACACTCTTTTCTATTTCAAGCTGATCTTCGAAATTTATACCAACATCCAAAATTAGCGATATAAATGTATTTGGTATAAGCCCTAGACAAGAGATTAAAAAAATTAATGCACTATATGTGGTTTCAATTCTTTATTAAATTGAATAATATTAATTCCTTTGTTTTCAAAACCGCTTAAGAATCGTTTGGAGTAATCAAAAGAGGTACTTAAACGAGAAGATTTACCGGCTCTTAAACCTTCTGCCATATTCTTAGAACATGCCAATCGCATTAACACATCGTACGTAATATCAAAACCACGCATTGCATATTTAGAAGGTTTTTCATGATTTTTACGTTGATACTTTCGTATAAAAGCTTTGGTATCATCCGTAACTATATCCATATACTCATCTGCGGCAAAGGTAAAAGACAACTTACCGAGTGCATTATTATCTACATCATCAAACCCTTTGTTCTTAGAAACTGCAAATAAACGAACTCTTGGTTCCTTATCTTTATCTTTTATAGGTATAGCTGCAACTGTATTTACAGCATCTCCTAAAGTTAAATATTGATTCCCTAGCAAAATAATCCAATTATTTTTATCCTTTGAAACACGTCTTAAGATCTTACTTTTCTTAATATAGCCTTCTTTTTCTGGACGGACAACAGTAACAGCACCTACACTATCCATGGTTTTTAATTCTTTTACAAACCTCCAAATAGCACTTTGCGTATTAGAAGAATTATCACCAATAACAATCAAATTTTCACCTTTATAGTGTTTTTTGATATACGAAATTAGTGCATCCTCTAGTCTAATTTTACTTGGTGCAGCTTTAATTAAATTAGATGCATGCAACGTTTTTTGATACTTTACAGAATACATAGGGGCAACAACAGGTACTTTCACTCTTTTTGCCAAACTATAAGCATTTGACAAAAACAAAGGACCAATCACAACATCTGTACTATCAAAACTATGCTGACTCGCTATTCTCTTAATTTTTGAAGTTGAATTTTCTGTATCAAACACTGTTAAATTAACAAAAATCCCTTTCTTCCGTAAGGAGTCTATTGCAATCTGAGCGCCCATATAATAATCAGTAGCTATGTTTAATATTTTACTAGACTTAGATTTCCCATTAAAAGACAGACCTGCATCCAAATTAAAAGGCAACATCAACGCAACATTCAGGTGCGTTTTTTTTATCACAGCTTCATTTAAGTACATACCTGTTACTTCTGACAGCGACCTAATCTTAAGTTCCATCCCCAATTTTAAGCCTTCATTTAAAGAAGGATTTAAAATTAACAGTTGATCTTTACTAACAGAGTAACGCTGTTTTAGATTAAAGAACGTGTCCCCTTTCGCTACCGTATGTAGTAAAAATTTAGATGCAACGTCCAAATCTAATTGTGTATCCTCCTTATTTTTCTCACCAACAATAATTTGTTCTCCTATCTTAACACCCTCTTTTAATATCGGATTTAAAGAAATAAGTTCTTCTTTTGAAAGTCCAAATCGTTGTTTTAAATTAAAAAAATTATCATCCTTAACAATTGTATACAGCACATATACATCCGCATCAAAGGGCGTATTTGTTACCGTACTACCATCCTCTGGAAGTACTGATTTTTTAATATACTTAATTGCCTGTCCAATTTTCAAGCCATCTTTCAAGTAAACATTCAGTCGTAACAATTCACGTTCCGAATTATTATATTTTTTTCCAATTGCATACAAAGTCTCCTTAGGTTTTGAAATATGATATCCAAAATTAACATTTGGAGCAATCACTGCAGATCCTTTGTTATAGTTCAAATTAGGGACAATAATTACTGTGTTCATCACAGGTTTACGTCCCACATCGGGATTGAGTCTTTTTAGGTCTCGTTTTTTAATCTTAAATTTTTTCGCAACACTTTTCATCGTTTCCCCTTGCTGAATGGTATAGGAAACGTACTTTTTTTCTTGAGCAACTAGCACCACAGAAAAAAGCATAAAAACGATTACAAAAAACGATAGTTTTATTTTTAACATATAAATTGCTATTTATTTATTCCCACTCTATTGTTGCAGGCGGTTTAGAACTAATATCATACACTACTCTATTAACGCCTTTAACGTTATTTATTATCTTATTTGAGATTTTTTGTAAAAACTCATAAGGTAAATTCACCCAATCGGCAGTCATTCCATCTGTAGATTCCACTGCTCTTAAGGCAACCACCTTTTCATAGGTACGCTCATCCCCCATAACTCCAACAGAGTTTACTGGCAATAACATAGCGCCTGCTTGCCACACTTTATCGTACAAACCATCTTCTCTTAAGCCATTGATAAAAATAGCATCTACTTCTTGTAAAATACGTACTTTCTCTGGTGTAATATCACCTAAAATACGAATTGCCAATCCTGGCCCAGGAAATGGATGACGTCCTAATAACTCGGCATCAATTCCTAATGATTTTCCAACCCTACGTACTTCATCTTTAAAAATCATACGCAATGGCTCTACAATTTTCAACTTCATAAAATCAGGCAATCCACCTACATTATGATGCGACTTAATGGTTGCAGAAGGGCCACCTGTTACAGAAATAGATTCAATAACATCTGGATAAATAGTTCCTTGTGCCAACCACTTTACGTTTTCTATCAAATGTGATTCATCATCAAAAACCTCAATAAAAATACGTCCAATAATCTTTCGTTTTTTCTCTGGGTCTCCTTCACCTGCCAATTCATCCAAAAAACGTGCCGAAGCATCTACACCTTTAACATTTAAGCCCATTCCTTCGTACTGTTTCAATACGCTTTCAAACTCATTTTTACGTAACAATCCATTGTTTACAAACACACAGTGTAAGTTTTCACCAATAGCTTTATCAAGTAAAACTGCTGCTACGGTAGAATCCACACCTCCAGAAAGTCCTAAAATCACTTTATCGGTACCTACTTTTGCTTTAATGGCAGCTATTGTTTCATCAACAAAAGAATCTGGAGTCCAGTCTTGTTGAACTTTTGCAATTCCTACTAAAAAGTTTTCTAATAATTTTGTTCCATCAGTAGAGTGAAAAACCTCTGGATGAAATTGAATGGCATATGTTTGCTCTCCTTCTATTTGATACGCTGCATTTTTAACATCATGAGTACTTGCGATTAACTTGTACTCCTCAGGCATTTCTACAATTGTGTCACTATGGCTCATCCATACTTGACTTCCTTCGTTGATTCCTTTAAACAAGTCACTTGATTTATCAATATAAGATAAATTAGCTCTACCGTATTCTCTTGTATTTGAAGCCCCTACTTTTCCGCCAAAAAAGTGAACCAAATATTGAGCGCCATAACAAACTCCCAGCAATGGTTTTTTCCCTTTTATATGTGACAAATCAGGTTGGGGAGCATCGGCACCTCTAACTGAATAAGGGCTTCCCGATAAAATCACCGCATTGTAATCATCTACATCAAACTTTTTACTATTAAAAGGATGTATTTCGCAATAGATATTGAGTTCTCTAACTCTTCGCGCGATTAACTGCGTAAATTGCGATCCGAAATCTAAAATAAGTACTTTGTGTTGCATGCGCAAAAATAATACTAAAATTTTTACGAGCTTATTATTTATTGATTTTTTTTATGATGATTATCATAGCGGTAAACACAGACAGGGTTTTACGCAGAATCTATCACTTTAACAGTAAAAAAAACATCGATTTAAACAACTATTTATATTTTATTAAAATTCACACACAATTTTACAATACTAATGTCACCAAAAACGATTTTAACACCTTCTAAGCCTTTCTTTTAATTTCGCGGGCTTTTTTGCATTTTTTATGATATCTGCGAAAAAACAGAATACTTTATATATATTTGTTAGTACCGTTAAATCTAATTTTAATATGAGCGAAGAAGCTAAAAAACAAGATTACTCTGCCGACAGTATCCAAGCCTTGGAGGGAATGGAGCATGTAAGAATGCGTCCATCCATGTACATTGGAGATGTTGGATCACGTGGTTTGCACCATTTAGTATATGAAGTGATAGACAACTCTATAGATGAAGCAATGGGAGGTCATTGTGATACTATTAGTGTCGTTATAAACGAAGACAATTCGGTATCTGTAAAAGATAACGGACGTGGAATTCCTGTAGGAATACATAAAAAAGAAGGTATTTCTGCGTTGGAAGTTGTGATGACAAAGATTGGAGCTGGAGGTAAATTTGACAAAGACTCTTACAAAGTATCTGGAGGACTACACGGTGTAGGTGTCTCCTGTGTGAATGCGTTATCTGAACACCTTAGAGCCATTGTTTACAGAGATGGAAAAATCTATGAACAAGAATACGAAATGGGTAAAAGTCTGTACCCTGTAAGAGAAATAGGAACTTCTGACGAAATAGGAACACTCGTAACTTTTAGACCAGATAAAACTATTTTTACACAAATTACAGAATACAATTACGAAATATTATCTACCCGTTTAAGAGAGTTATCGTTCTTAAATAAAGGATTAAAAATATCCATTACTGACAAGCGAAATACAGATGATGAAGGAAACTTTATCTACGAAGAATTCATGAGTGAGATTGGGCTTTCTGAATTTGTAACATACTTAGACGCCACCAGAGAGCAATTAACTTCACAAGTAATTGCCATGGAAGGAGAGAAAAATGGAGTTCCTGTGGAAGTTGCCATGGTATACAATACATCTTATACAGAAAATTTACATTCGTATGTAAATAATATCAATACGATAGAAGGAGGAACACACTTAGCAGGTTTTAGACGTGGATTAACAAATACGCTTAAAAAATACGCAGAAGCTTCTGGAATGTTAGATAAATTAAAATTTGACATTGCCGGCGATGATTTTAGAGAAGGCTTAACGGCTATTATTTCTGTAAAAGTTGCCGAACCACAATTTGAAGGACAGACAAAAACAAAATTAGGAAACAGAGATGTAACCTCTGCGGTGAGTCAAGCAGTTTCTGAAATGTTAAATGATTATTTGGAAGAGAATCCAAATGATGCCAGGATTATAGTTCAAAAAGTAATTCTAGCTGCACAAGCAAGACATGCTGCACGTAAAGCCCGTGAAATGGTACAACGTAAAACAGTCATGTCTATTGGGGGATTGCCAGGGAAACTGAGTGACTGTTCCGAAACAGATCCAGAAATTTGCGAAATATTCTTAGTCGAGGGAGATTCGGCAGGTGGAACGGCAAAACAAGGTCGTGATCGTATGTTTCAAGCCATATTGCCTTTACGTGGTAAGATTTTGAACGTTGAAAAAGCCATGCAACACAAGGTTTTCGAAAACGAAGAAATCAAAAACATGTTTACTGCATTGGGAGTAAGCATTGGAACAGAAGAAGATAGTAAAGCTTTAAATATTACAAAATTACGATACCACAAAATTGTGATTATGTGTGATGCCGATGTGGATGGTAGCCATATTGCTACATTAATTTTAACATTCTTCTTCCGATTTATGAAAGAATTGGTAGAAAACGGACATATATATATTGCTACTCCTCCTCTATACTTAGTAAAGAAAGGACAGAAAAAACAATATGCTTGGAGTGATGACCAACGAGATATGATTGCAAAAAACCTAGGAGGAAGCGTAAACATACAGCGTTATAAAGGTCTTGGAGAAATGAATGCGGAACAATTATGGGACACCACTATGAATCCTGAATTCAGAACTCTACGCCAAATTACGATAGACAATCCACAAGAAGCAGACAGAGTATTCTCTATGCTAATGGGGGACGAAGTACCACCTCGTAGAGACTTTATCGAACGCAATGCAAAATATGCAAATATTGACGCATAAAATAATTATAAAACAGTAGTATTAAAAACGTTTCATCTCGAAACGTTTTTTTTTTTACTAATCCCTTTAACAAAACATGCATACACAAAAAAAAAAAATGCTGTTTTTGAAACCTAAATCAATTATCATGAAAAAATTATCCCTGATTACCTTTTTATTTTTGGTATCAATATCTGTAAAATCCCAAGATTTAAATCTATTGTTATTAGCAAAAGATGATGCCAGTAAATTAATGACAAATTACATGACCCCTGTAATGGAAGGTATGCTATTCAGTTTAAACAATGGTTGGTATCATACAGCCAAAACCCATAAAAAATTAGGATTTGACATCACTATAAATGTAAATGCAGCGATTGTCCCTACAAGTTCCAAGTCTTTTATTTTTAACCCAGATGATTACAAATATTTAAAACTTAAAAATGGGACAGGAACTACCCAAATGGAAACAATTATGGGAGATGACAACTCTCAAGAAATAGAAGTACGAATTGCAGAATCTGGTAAAGATGTAAAAATAGCAAATTTCACATTACCAAACGGAATCACAAAGGATCTACCTATAAATGCTGTTCCGTCACCTATGGTTCAGCTGGGTGTTGGACTGCCTTTTAAAACCGATATAAAACTACGTTTACTACCAAGCATCAATACAGATGATGTAGATGGGTCTATGTTCGGAATTGGAATACAACATGATATTATGCAATACTTCGGTCCTTTAGACAAATTACCTTTAAATGTTTCGGTACTTGGAGGATTCACAAAAATGAATATCAATTATGACATCCAAAACAATAGTGATATGCCAGGGAAAAATCAAAAAGCAAGCTTTCAATTAAAAGCGTATACAGTACAAGCCATTGCCTCTTTAAATTTCCCTATAATCTCTGTATATGGAGGTCTTGGATACGACTTTGGAAAAACAAGTTTAAAACTCAAAGGAGATTACGAACTTAAATACACCATAGAAGGAACAAACAACACCTTAACGGAACAAGTTACCGACCCTATTAATTTGGATTTTAAGGCAAATAGTTTTAGAACTACCATCGGTGCAAGGTTAAGTTTAGCTTTCTTTAAAATATACGCTGATTATTCCATAAAGAAGTACAATACTATTTCTACAGGGATTGCCTTTAGTTTTAGATAAATCGTAAGAAAAGAAGAGACAAATTACGAATCTTTAATTTATAAAACGAATTCGTGTAAATTTTTAGTTGAATCCTATTTCTATCTCAAAAAGGAGTATATTTACTCATTAATAAAAACTAAAAACACAACATAAAATGAAAGTAACTATAGTAGGTGCTGGAGCAGTAGGTGCAAGTTGCGCTGAGTACATCGCCATTAAAGATTTTGCTGCAGAAGTAGTATTAATTGACATCAAAGAAGGATTCGCAGAAGGAAAAGCAATGGATCTTATGCAAACCTCCTCTTTGAATGGTTTTGATACAAAAATAACAGGAGTAACAAATGATTATGCTAAAACAGCAGGTACGGATGTTGCTGTAATTACTAGTGGAATCCCTAGAAAACCAGGAATGACTCGCGAAGAATTGATTGGTATTAACGCAGGGATTGTAAAATCTGTAGCGAGTAGCATCATCGAGCATTCTCCTGAAGCTATCATTATTGTGGTGAGTAATCCTATGGATACAATGGCTTATTTAGCTCACAAATCTTTAGGACTCCCTAAAAACAAAATTATTGGAATGGGTGGAGCTTTAGACAGTGCTCGTTTTAAATACCGTTTGGCTGAAGCTTTAGGCTGTCCTACTTCTGAAGTAGACGGAATGGTAATTGGTGGTCACAGTGATGTAGGTATGGTACCATTAATTAACAATGCTGTTAGAAATAGCATTCCTGTTTCTGAATTCTTATCGGAAGAAAGAATGGCACAGGTAGTTGAAGACACCAAAGTTGGAGGTGCAACCTTGACAAAATTATTAGGAACTAGTGCTTGGTATGCTCCAGGTGCAGCTGTTTCTGAGATGGTAAAAGCAATTGCTTTAGACACTAAAAAAATGTTCCCATGTTCTGCTTTACTAGAAGGAGAATACGGATTAAACGACATTTCTATCGGAGTTCCTTGTATTTTAGGTAAAGACGGTATCGAAAAAATCGTAGAAGTTAAATTATCTGCAGAAGAAGCAGCTAAATTAAAAACAAGTGCAGAAGGTGTTAAGAAAACCAATGCATTATTGAATTAAGAAATAGCTATTCGTAGTGAGATATGTATCTTGTATCTATTTCATGAAAAAAATCTATTAAAAAATCCCGCTTTGGCGGGATTTTTTTTAATTAAACTTTATCGTTTACTTATATCAACAATACAAAATAACCGATATAAATAGTTTGTTTTACGTTCTAGCGTTGTTAAAAAATAAAACGACAGCTATGGCTAACCTTCCATTTTTTCCCTAGCTACAACAAAAAATAATTCCATTTCTAAATCGTCGCTTGAAAATGTATTTTAAGACAGTCCAGATATTACTCCATCATTATCTATATCCATATGCTCCGATGCAGGTGTCGCAGGCAAACCAGGCATACGCATCATTTTACCTAAAATAGGAATTACAAACCTTGCACCTGCCGCTATTTCTATTTCACGAACCGTAATTGTAAAATTCTCTGGCCTACCGACTTCGGATTCATTGTCTGAAAAAGACTTTTGAGTTTTTGCCATACACACCGCAAAGTCACTAAAGCCTAAACGATCAATTCTACGTAAATTCAATTTTGCTTTTTTATCATAATCCACTTGTGTAGCCCCGTAGATTTCACGTGCAATAATTTCAATTTTCTCCTTAATTGGAGCACTCCAATCATACAGAGGTTTGAATTTTGTGGTGTTATTTTCCACAACATTCACCACCGCTTCTGCTAACTTTTTGGTCCCCTTACCACCTTTTGCCCATCCTTCAGACACAACAGCTTGCACTCCTAAATCAGTACACTTTTCAATTACATATTCAATTTCCTCATAAGAATCTGTTACAAATGCATTGATAGCAACAACGGGTTCAAGATTAAATTTACGAATGTTTTCGATATGCTTTTCAAGATTACAAAAACCTGAACGCACAAATGCAATATTTGGCGTGTTAAATGCATCTTTCTTAGCCCCTCCATGATGACGCAATGCTCTAATGGTAGCTACCAGCACCACAGCTTTTGGATTTAATCCCGCATGCGCACATTTAATATTTAAGAACTTCTCAGCGCCGAGGTCTGCACCAAAACCTGCTTCAGTTACCACATATTTAGATAAAGAAAGTCCCATTTTAGTAGCTAAAATACTATTGGTTCCTTGTGCAATATTCGCAAAAGGTCCCCCGTGAATAATCGCAGGATTTTCTTCAAGCGTTTGTACTAAATTGGGTTTTATAGCATCTTTCAATAGAATTGCCATGGCATTCTCTGCTTTTAAATCTCTTGCAAAAACAGCTTTTTTATCAAAGGTAAATCCAATAAAAATATCACCCAAACGTTTTTTCAAATCAGAAAAATCAGAAGCCATACACAAAATAGCCATCACTTCAGAAGCGGGTGTAATATTAAAACCATCTTCTCGAGGTATGCCGTTAGCCGTCCCTCCTAAACCAATGGTAATTTGTCTTAAAGCGCGATCGTTCATATCTATCACACGTTTCCAAAAAATGGTTCGCGCATCCAAATTCAAACTACAGCACTTGCTTTGAAGGTTATTATCAATCAAAGCAGACAATAAATTATTTGCCTTTTCTATGGCGTTAAAATCTCCTGTAAAATGCAGGTTAATATCCTCCATGGGTACCACTTGCGAATAGCCACCTCCTGCTGCTCCTCCTTTAATGCCAAATACAGGCCCCAGAGACGGCTCTCTTAAAACCACCATAGCTTGCTCACCTATTTGATTTAATCCTTCCGTTAAACCGATAGAAACCGTAGTTTTTCCTTCCCCTGCAGGTGTAGGTGTCAAAGCAGTTACTAATACAAGGTTGTTATTTTTAATCTTTTCTTCGTCAATTAAATGCAATGGCAATTTGGCTTTGTACTTTCCATACATTTCCAAATCATCTTCATCAATATTTAATTTTTCAGCAATATATTTAATGTGTATCAGCTTTTTATTTTGCGCTATTTCAATATCACTCAGGTGCTTCATAAATAAGTCGTTTTAATATATTTTTATAAAAATGAATGACTTTAATTTGACTCCCGATAAGCACACAATAAAACATGCGAAAATTTCTAAAAATTAAAAATTGGGATCCTAAAATCATGACAACAAATATAGTAAAAACAGCCCTTTGAAACGACATAAAAATTTACATAAGAAAATAAGCTGATAAAAACACTAAAACTATTGGCTTTTGCAGTCTGAAATCATATATTTGCACGTTTCTTACAAATTTTAAGATTTAATAAATAAGATTATAATGCAGAACAAAGGACTTATCAAGTTATTCGCTATTCTATTTGGAATAGTAAGTTTATATCAATTATCGTTTACTTATTTTACAAATGGTGTTGAGAATAAAGCAAAGGTTTACGCCACAACTCGAACAGAGGATGGGAAAAAACTAGCAGACCTAGAAAGAAAATATTTGGACTCCGTTTCAAATTTAACTATCATTAATTTAGGCTTCTCTCAATTTAGCTATAACGAAATTAAAGATAAGTCGATCAACTTAGGGTTGGATTTAAAAGGAGGAATCAATGCTATATTACAAGTATCCGTAAAAGATATTTTAATTGGTTTATCTAACGAATCTAAAAACGCAACTTTTAACGAAGCATTAGCAAAAGCTACGGAGCTTCAAAAAAGAAGCAACGAAACATTTTTAGACTTGTTCTTCCAAGAATTTAAAACCTTAAGTGCAGGTAAAGTCAAATTAAGTGACCCAAGCATCTTCGGAAATAAATCTTTGCGTGAGAAAATAAACTTTAAGATGTCTAACGCAGAAGTACAACCTATCATTGAGTTAGAAGTTACAGGATCTGTAAACACTGCTTTTGAGGTATTGCGTAGTCGTATTGATAAATTTGGAGTTACACAGCCAAACATTCAACGTATTGGACAATCTGGTCGTATCTTAATTGAATTACCTGGTGCAAAAGACATAGAGCGTGTACAACGTTTATTGCAAAGCACTGCGGAATTACAATTCTGGGAAGTATACACCAATCAAGAAATTCAAAACTTTCTATTCCAAGCAAACACTGTAATTGAAGCATCTTTAGTTCAAGAAGAAGAAGAAGAAGACACTACAAGTCCAGAAAAATCGAAAGAAGATGAACTGGAAAATTTATTAGGAGCTGATACTGATTCAACCACCGTTAAAAAAGCAAACAACTTATTTTCTATATTCTCTCCGAACATCGCACAAAGTGCTGCTCAATTGAGTTCTGTTATAGGAAACGCCGCTGTTTCTGACACTGCTAAGGTAAACAAGTACCTTGCAATGAAAGACGTTAGAACATTATTACCTAACGAATTAAAATACGTAAAGTTTTTATGGGATGCCAAGCCATTCACAGGAACGCTAACTACAGGTGAAAAGAAAGAAATGATCAACCTTTACGCGATCAAATCTAACAGAGAAGATATAGCTCCAATAGAAGGAGATGTAATTGATGACGCTTCTCAAACTTATGACCAATACGGTTCTAGTCCAGAAGTAAGTATGACTATGAACTCTTTAGGGACTAAGTTATGGGCTAAAATGACAACAGAAAATGCAGGTAAATTTGTAGCAGTAGTTTTAGATAACTACGTATACACTGCACCACATGTAAACGACCCTATTACCACTGGACGCACTTCTATCTCTGGAGGAAGCATGACTGTCACAGAAGCACAAGATATTGCAAACGTATTAAAAGCGGGTAAATTACCTGCTGCTGCACATATTATACAATCAGAAGTTGTTGGACCATCATTGGGACAAGAAGCCATTGATAGTTCTTTATTATCATTTGGTTTGGCACTTATATTAGTATTGCTTTGGATGGTATTCTACTACGGTAAAGCAGGAATGATGGCAAACATAGCACTCGCAGTGAACCTGCTGTTTATCTTTGGAATCTTAACCTCATTTGGGGCGGTATTAACATTGCCTGGTATTGCAGGGATTATCTTAACCATAGGGATGTCTGTAGATGCAAACGTAATTATATTTGAACGTATTAAAGAGGAATTAGACAAGGGACGTGGATTGCTAGAATCTATTTCACATGGATTTAGTGTGAAAGGAGCTTTATCTGCCATTATTGATGCCAATATAACAACCTTATTAACTGGGGTTATCTTATACATGTTCGGAACAGGACCTGTAAAAGGATTTGCGTATACTTTAATTGTAGGTATTATCACTTCATTATTTACAGCTATTTTTATCACTCGTTTATTAGTTGACTGGTATGCTGCAAAAGGAAAGAAATTCACCTTCACTACAAACATAACCAAAACATGGTTTAGAAATGTACATGTAGATTTCTTAAAGAAAAGAAAAATAGCCTATATCGCTTCTGGATTATTCATCATGGCTGGTTTGGTATCATTATATACCAATAGCTTAAACTATGGTGTTGATTTTGTAGGAGGACGTTCTTATGTAATTAAGTTTGACAAAGCTGTGAAACCAACAGACGTATCTAACGTATTAAAAGATGCTTTTGGAAGTTCTCCTGAAGTAAAAACATACGGTGATATTAGCCAGTTAAAAATTACTACTAAGTATAAAATTGACGAGGAAGGAAATAAAATTGACGAAGAGGTAATGAATATCTTATTCACCAATTTAAAACAATTTATGCCAGAAGGAACCGACTTAAAAACCTTTACAGGAGGATTTGACGGACAAAAAATTGGTATAATGAGTCGTATTAAAGTAGAACCAACCATTGCTGATGATATTAAAACATCTGCAAAATGGGCTGTCTTTGGATCTTTATTCTTTGTATTCTTATATATCTTATTCCGTTTCCGTAAATGGCAATTTAGTTTAGGTGCAGTTGTCGCCGTATTCCACGATGTATTAGTGGTAATGGGAGTATTCAGTATCTTTTACAAAATCTTACCATTTGACATGGAAATTGGACAATCGTTTATTGCGGCAATCTTAACTGTAGTAGGATATTCTCTGAATGATACTGTGGTAATTTTTGATAGAATTCGTGAGTTTAGCGGATTGGAAAAAACAGGGAATTTTGGAGAGATTGTAAACAAAGCATTGAGCAGTACATTAGGACGTACTATAAACACATCTTTAACTACCTTAGTTGTACTTTCTGCAATCTTCTTCTTTGGAGGAGACTCTATCAAAGGATTTATGTTTGCATTGATTGTAGGGGTTGTTGTAGGTACCTACTCCTCTTTATTTATTGCGTCACCAATTATGTATGATACGATAAACAAAATAAACAAGGACAAAAACAAATAACACACATACACTTTATAATACAATAACCGTTTTGATACATCAAGACGGTTTTTGTATTTCAAATTAGCAAGTATAGATGGAAATCATTTTCATCTTAACAATTGATTATTAACTTTGTAGCAAAGTAACAGAATGAGTATAATAAAACTTCACGATAAATATTTCAAACAATACATCCCTGCAGAAAAACTGCAAACTGTCATCAAAAAAATGGCACATGATATAGGGAGAGAATACCAGAACGAAACCCCCATTTTCATAGGAATCTTAAATGGTTCTTTTATGTTTGTGGCGGATTTTATTCGAGAATACCCAGGGAATTGTGAAGTTTCATTTGTAAAATTAGCCTCTTATACAGGTACATCATCTACTGGAGCAGTGAAGCAGCTAGTAGGTGTAAACCAAGATTTAGAAGGACGCATCGTCGTAATTCTAGAAGATATCATAGATACGGGGAACACCCTAGAGGAAATCTATAAAATATTTAGTGACAAAAAAGTAAAACAATTAAAAATTGCTACACTTTTCTTTAAACCAGATGTATTTAGAAAGGAATTGCCAATAGACCATATTGGTCTCTCAATTCCTGATAAATTTATTGTAGGTTATGGATTGGACTACGACAATCTCGGAAGAAATTTTGGCGCAATTTACCAACTAACAACAAAGCCTAAAATGAAAAACATTGTATTATTTGGACCTCCTGGAGTTGGAAAAGGAACTCAGGCAGCCATACTAAAAGAAAAATACAATCTAGTCCACATATCGACTGGAGATATTTTTCGAGACCACATTAAAAGACAAACCGAACTTGGTAAACTAGCACAATCTTTCATGGATTATGGAAACTTTGTCCCTGACAATGTAACCATAGATATGTTAGAAACCGAAATTGAAAAAAATCCAGATGCACATGGATTTATTTTTGATGGATTCCCTAGAACTCCTACCCAAGCAATCGCCTTGGACAAATACCTTACAGAAAAAGGGGAGCTTTTATGTGGAATGGTAGCTCTTGAAGTTCCCGAAGATCTATTAGTAGAGCGTATCTTAGAGCGCGGAAAAACAAGTGGAAGACCAGATGATCAAGACGAAGCTAAAATTAGACATCGTTTTCATGAATACCACACAAAAACAGAGGTCTTAAAAGATTTCTATTCCGAACAACATAAATACTTTGGAATTGACGGAGTAGGAGAAGTAAACGAAGTTACCGCAAGATTAAGCAAGGTAATCGACAATATATAATCCAAAATCACACAACATAAACTGTTTAATTGTACCTTTGTGCCATTAAACAGTTTTTTTTAATTTTACGACAATGACAGAAGGGAATTTTGTAGACTATATAAAAATACATGCATCTTCAGGGAATGGAGGTCAAGGATCCATGCACTTGCATCGGGAAAAATACATAGATAAAGGAGGTCCCGATGGCGGAGACGGAGGACGTGGTGGACATATTATTGTTCGTGCCGAACCTAATTCTTGGACCTTATTTAACTTGAAATTTAGACAGCACTTTAGAGCTGAACATGGTGGTTCTGGCGGAAAATCTGAAAGCACAGGAAAACAAGGAAAAGATATTTATATCGATGTTCCATTAGGAACTATTATAAGAGATGGTGATACTCAAGAAATAATTTTTGAAATCACTAAAGAAAACACAGAACAAATATTACTCCCAGGAGGAAAAGGAGGAAGAGGAAACGCCCACTTTAAATCACCTACAAATCAGACCCCTAGATATTCTCAACCAGGAATAGATGGACAGGAAGGTTGGTATCAACTAGAATTAAAAGTATTGGCTGATGTTGGTTTGGTTGGATTTCCTAATGCAGGAAAATCAACACTATTATCTGTGTTAACTTCTGCAAAACCAAAAATTGGAGATTATCCATTTACCACATTAAAACCTAATTTAGGGATTGTAGAATACAGAGGCTACAAGTCGTTTATAATGGCAGACATCCCAGGTATTATAGAAGGTGCAGCAGAAGGAAAAGGATTAGGACATTACTTTTTAAGACATATAGAACGGAACTCTACCCTACTCTTTTTAATTCCTGCAGATAGTATGGACATCATAAAAGAATACGAAATACTTCTAAATGAATTGCGTCAACACAATCCAGAATTAATGGACAAGCAGCGTTTATTAGCCATTTCTAAATGTGATTTGTTAGATGATGAGTTACAAGAAGAAATTGCCAAAGAATTACCAGAAGGTATTGAAACTATTTTCATATCCTCGGCAATCAACAAAGGAATGGTAGAATTAAAAGATAAACTATGGGCAACCTTGAATGATTAATTTTTAATTATTATAGGAAGTGTAAACGTACTGGAAACAGGAATTGCACGCTTAATAGCAGGTTGAATTAAAGGTATACTATCCGCACATTGGATGAACATGGCTTTAATTTGACCTAATTTTTTGGAGTTCCCTGTAGATAAAGGCAACATACTTATAACACCTTTATTCGATATATGCAATTGTATGATTAAAGTATCATTTATAGTTTCCGCAGACGAATAATGAAACCCATCTACACACTCCCTGATATAATTCATCAATATTTCCTGAGAACATTTCCACTGAGCATCTTTTGATGCCAATTCAGAACACGCTGGATACATCGGATACACATCCACTTTTTTTAGATCAACAATCGTATCCATAACAACAGCCGTCTCAACAGACCTAAGTCCAGTACTTTCAAAATAAGTACAACTAGACAAACAGGGTAAAAACAATATAAATCCGAGTATTCGATTCAGCATGAGTATCAATTTCTATGTGAAATTACAACAAATTGTGTAAACAATCAACAAAACAAAATCTCACTCCTCTAAAGCATTCTGTCACAATACTTTCAATATTCAAAAGGCATGCCTTTTGAATACACCTTAATTTACGGACGAGCACTTTTTTTAAAAAACGAATCCCTCAATTACAAGCAAACTCTTTAAGTAATAATGTAGATTTTAAAATAACGATCATAAAAAACTTTCTTAAATTACTATTTAGAAATCAGGCTGTTTTATGTATTCTATTGATGGGGAATAAATGGACAACCAACATTTATTATACCAAATACATTTCCACGTGACAGTTTAGAAATGGAATTATTTTTTATTTTAGCTAGGCGATAAATGGGTAAATAGCCTTAACTATCGTTCTATTTTCAACAACGATAGAACGTCAAATGAACTATTTATATCGGTTATTTTACATTGTAATTGGCATTACCCTCTCATTTAGAATTATATTTGGTAGAAAACGAGCTGCTAAATTAGTTTTTCTTCAAAGTGCCCTTTAAGAATAAACCCTTCGTAATATCCTTTATTTGTTGTTTTGCATAACGTGTCATCTCTACATCATTTGACGCAAAACGATCGATATATTTTTTATATAAATCCAATGCAACATTCTTATCTTTATAATATGCCTCTGCTGTCACAGCCCATTGGAACAAGCCTTTATAAAACCTCCGACCACTATGATAAGATTTCTTATAATAGCGAATTGCCTCTTTAAAGTTCTTTTCTTCTTGAAAAATAGTTGCATATAAAAACTGAGGAGCACTAAAATCCGGATCAGCACCAAGCAAAGACATCATCAACAATATCTTAGCAGACTTTAGCTCCTTTTTCTTATAGTATACATTTGCCAATTTATAAGCATATTCCATACTACTCCTATCCATTTTAACCGCTTTAGCATAATATACTTGAGCACTATCCAATTGTTCCATTTTCTCAAAACAAGCCCCTTTCAAACTATTAATAGCAGCATTTGAGAACCCAAGACTGTCCATTTTCTGAATCAAAACCAGACTTTGCTTATAATTTTTATACTTATACAAAAACAAAGCCTTTAGTTGCAGGAAATTCAAATGCTCCCCGTCCAACAACAGCCCTTTGTTAATAAATAATTGAGTGGAATCCTTAAAGCGTAGCGACTTGTAAAACTTAGCCAACTCAAAAATACTAGACAAGTGTGCTGTGTCTTTTTTATAAGCATCTAAAAACAACTCTCCTGACTCAAAAAAACGACCTTTCTTTTTTAATATTTTCCCCAATTGATAGCAATAAAACGGATTTGTACTATCTTTTTGGATCAAAAACGCATACATTTTCACCGCTTCCTTTGTTTTACGCGTGCTTTTATACAGGCGCGCTAATTGACTTGCAACTACTAAATTTGAAGAATCTTGTACAAAAATTTTTTCGTACAAGTGAATGGCTTTTTTTGCCAGTCCTGCTGCATGGTAACTTCTCGCTAACTTTAAACTTAAGACGTCTGACGGAGTCAATTCAAACGCCTTTTTATAATTATAAATTGCTTTATTATAATGCCCAATTTGATGATAAATAACGCCCATTTCTGTAAAATCACTGACTGTTAAGACCTTCTTTACATCCAACTCCTTCAAGCGTAATTGGTAATCTCCTTGTACAAAATATTCTTGTTGTATTGCCCCCTGTGATAGCATACTTGTAACATACAAAAACACAACAAACCGACTTATTATTTTCATACTATTATTTTATTATTGAACCTTCTAACAAATCAACTACACCTTTTAAACCACCTTAAACACAATAGGAAGAGAATATTTCACCCCTACAGGTTTCCCCTGTTGTAATCCAGGAATCATTTTTGGAAGTAAATTTATAACTCTTATTGCTTCTTCTTCAAGTAGCTTATGTGGTCCTCTTGACCTCACCGTATCCACATTCCCCTCTTTATCAATAGAAAACATGACGAAAATCTTTTTAATACCAGGTTGCAATGCTAATTCTTTACTTAAACTTACATTAAAGAATTCTTTTACATGTGCATCTATTTTTTGTGACAAACAACGTTTCTGATCTTCGACATCTTCACATCCAGGAAACACTGGCACTTGTTCTATCACAGAAAACGCCAAATAATCTTCTGTTTGATTGGCTATTTTATCTCTTTCATTTTTTCTACTATCATCCGCAGCACTTCGATTGTTTGTCATATACTGCTTATCAACATAAAAATGCCACACACGTTTTCCTTCAGGGCTCATTTTTAATACTACTTCACTTCCATTTGTCATAGAACCCTCCCCTTTCCATTTTTTTATAAACTTAATTTCCGAAGCAGACATGTCTTCTGCACGTATAAGCGCTCCTTTAAAATCAGCTCCAATAAAAATATGGAAATCACCACTGGAAATTAGTTTCCCTTGATTTTCTTTGGCTTGATTTACTATATTTTGAACAGCTACTTCTTTATCACAAGAAACATAGAGCAACATGCTAAACATAACAGGAATCAGTATTAAGTATTTTAATTGTTTCATCTTTCTAGATTTGATTTTTGTAATCATTATAATGCGTTTTTTTAATAATGAATGTTTGCAAAACGAACTTACAAACGAACTATTTTCTACGTTAAATGTATGGGCTAATAAATTGTTAAAATAATGTTGCTTGTTTGTGTGTTTTAATACTTCTGCATCTGATAAGTACTCATGCACTTCGGTAATTCTATGTTGAAAAGCATAGGTTAATGGATTGAACCACATACAAATTTTCAAAAGCTCAAACACCAATAAATCCAACGTATGCAACTGTTTACTATGAACTAATTCGTGCTGAACAACTTGTAAATAATTATCATCAGCTAATTTTTGATGAATAAAAATATATCTAAAAAATGAAAAAGCAGTTTCATTTTCTAGCAACAATACAAGGCTATGGCTTTTCTTTTTAACAACCTTACTAGATTGTAACAAACTCAGGATATGATATAGTTTTATAGCAAATATAAAACCGAACACCCCAACACCTATATAAAAAAAGTAGCCCAAATAATTTACAGATTGATATACCTCTAAGGTCTCTATCACCGCTTGTGGATTCAGAACTACCTTCGGTAATTGATACACAACATCGTTGGGTACTATGTATTGTAAACTGGTGAATTGAACAAACGGAATCAAAAAAGAAACGATAGGAGTTCCTAACAGATACCATCGGTTGTATTTAAAAAAAGTTTCCTTTTGCAGAAATAAATCATAAATCCCCAAAAACAATGCTTGAATAAAAACGACTTGTACTATATAATTTATCATACCTTTTATTTTTTTAACAGGGAATCATTAATACCAGTATATTTAATAGAATCATTTTGTATTAATTCTAGGTAAAAACCTAAGGATAGCCTTACCTATCGTTCTATTTTTAGTAACTAAAGAATCAAAATGTCTAATTTACGGCGGTCATTTGGATACGTTTTTTGGAGAGTAAAACAAATGCGCCAACAAAAAGGCATTTATTCTGAAGTCTTTTCGTCCCCAATCATTTTTAAAATAGCATCCAACTCAGACATGTCTACTTTATTTTTTTTAACAAAAAATGAAACCATACTTTTAAAAGACCCCTCGAAATAGCCATCAACAAGCTTGTGTAAAGATTGATTGCTATAAACTTCTTTTTCTACTAAAGGATGATAAACATAGCCTCTCCCTTTGGCTGTATGTCCAACAAATTCTTTTGTTTCCAAAATTCTAATAATAGTAGATACGGTGTTGTACGCCGGCTTAGGATCTGGTAACTCAACAATTATTTCTTTTACCGAAGCCGATTTCAACTCCCATAATACTTGCATAAATTGCTCTTCTGCCTTTGTTAATTGCTTGGTTTTTTCCATAAGTACCTGATTTTGTATCGCAAATATAACTAAATAATTAGTTAAAACTAATTATTTAGTTAGAAAATGTTTCAACAAGAATTGCACAACAACTATAATTAAACGATTTTTGGCATTCATTCAGTATATAAAAAAAAGAGATGGATATATTTTTAGCAATTTCAGGACTACTTCTTACCTTTATAGGAATAATAGGTGCTTTTTTACCCATACTTCCGGGGCCATTGACTGGTTGGTTCGGTTTATTACTATTACACTTAACAGATACCGTCCCAATGAATTGGGTGTTTTTAGGGATTACACTTGCCGTATCCATACTTATTTGGATATTGGATTATATTATCCCTGCCATGGGAACTAAAAAATTTGGAGGTAGTAAATACGGGGTTATTGGAACAACTGTAGGTCTAATTATAGGACTGTTCACCCCTATTCCTTTAGGATTCTTAATCGGAGCATTTGTGGGAGCTTTTGTGGGGGAACTAATTTATGATCACAAAGATAAAGCACGAGCTACCAAAGCTGCATTTGGCTCATTTCTAGGTTTTTTAACCTCTGCATTTCTTAAATTTAGTGTCGCTATAGTATTTGTAATTTTGTACATCGTTAAATTATGGGAATATCGCGAGCTGTTTATACTATAGGTAGTATATTTAGTTGAAACATATAGACCTTGCATAAAGCAGTTACAGCAACAACGTTTCCCAGTGACGGCTTTGAAATGGAATTATATTTTGTTTTAGCTACACAGGAATTCTAAAGATAGCCTTAGTTATCGTTCTATTTATATCAACAAAAGAAGAAAAACCCATCATTTTACATCCGTTAATTGGAGCTGTTTATGAAACCCATTCAAAACTGGATACAGAAACCAGAATTTAAGAATTACGAAAAATATTTCCCTTACAATTCCTGAAAATATTTCCGGTAATAATATTCATTTTTGGAGCGTCAAGCAATGGAATAGAATTAAGAAAATTAGTAGGATTAGATCATTATAAAAGATGCCAGTAGACTTAACAGCCTTGCCCCTAATACACAAAGTATACTTTTAAAAAATAGTTTTTAATGTAGAAATAGCATTTTGGAGAATTAACCCCTCCATAAAGGAGATCAAAAACCTGATTTTTACGCATAAAAAAAGCGTCCCGGTTTTTCGGGAAGCTTTCCATTGGTTTTTTCAAACCGTGACATTTTTCAATGTCAAACAACACAACTAAACCAAGAAACTAATCTTGGGAAGGCAAATATACGCCTATTTCTGAAACCACCAGCAATAATTAACTTTTATTTTTAAAAACAAACAGCTACAAGATGCAATATCTTAGGTCGCACACCCCTATTACGGAATAAAGCTATCAAAAAAAAACAATTTTCAGAAATACGTTTAATCTCAAATAGAAATCCAATTTTAAAGTACATTTTATGATATAGATTGTATCTTTGGCAACTATTAGTAAATAACATTAAAATTTAGTAACATGCAGTTATCAGCATTAGAAATTGTACGAAGAGAGTCGCTACAGAAACTACGTGACTTGGGCATAAATCCATTTCCAGCAGCAGAATTTAAAACCACCGCAACTATAGCTGCGATAAAGAAGGATTTTGATAAGTTTGAGGGAAAGAAGGTCATATTAGCTGGACGTTTGATGAGTCGACGTATTATGGGAAAAGCTTCCTTTGCTGAATTAAAAGATGCTTCTGGTCGTATGCAAATTTACATCAACCGAGATGAAATTGCTCCAGAAGAGGATAAAACGATGTACAATACCGTATTCAAAAAATTATTGGATATGGGAGATATAATAGGAATCGAAGGAGAAGTTTTCAAGACCAATGTAGGAGAATCATCTGTTCGAGTAAAAAAATTAACGTTATTAACCAAATCATTAAGACCACTCCCTGTAGTTAAAACAGATGCAGATGGTAACGTACACGATGCCTTTTCTGATCCAGAAACTCGCTACCGACAACGCTATGTAGATTTGATTGTAAATGACCACGTTAAGGAAACCTTTATCAAACGTTCTAAAATCACGAGTTCTATGCGTGAATTTTTCAACAAAAGAGGATATTTGGAAGTAGAAACACCTATTTTACAACCTATCCCTGGAGGTGCCGCAGCACGTCCGTTTATCACCCACCACAATTCGTTAAACATGCCATTGTATTTGAGAATAGCCAATGAATTGTATTTAAAAAGATTGATCGTTGGAGGTTTTGATGCCGTTTTTGAGTTTGCAAAAGACTTTAGAAACGAAGGTATGGATCGCACCCATAATCCAGAATTTACAGTAATGGAATTGTATGTAGCCTATAAGGATTACAACTGGATGATGAACATGACAGAAGAACTGTTAGAAAAAATATGCATTGACTGTAATGACACTTCTGAAGTAATGATAGGAGAACATAAAGTGAGTTTTAAAGCACCTTATGCACGTATTCCTATCTTACAAGCCATTAAAGATCATACAGGATATGACGTTGCAGGATTGGATGAATTCCAATTGCGAGATATTTGCAGAAAACTAAATATGAACGTGGATGAAACCATGGGCGTAGGAAAATTAATTGATGAATTGTTTGGTGAAAACTGTGAACGTCATTATATCCAACCTACTTTTATTACAGATTACCCAAAAGAAATGAGTCCTTTAACCAAGGAGCACCGAGACAACCCCGCTTTGACGGAGCGTTTTGAGCTAATGGTAAATGGTAAAGAATTGGCAAATGCTTATTCTGAATTGAACGACCCTATAGACCAACGTGAACGTTTTGAAGCACAAATGTCCTTATCAGAAAAAGGAGATGACGAAGCTATGTTTATTGACCAAGACTTTATCCGTGCTTTAGAATACGGAATGCCTCCAACCTCTGGTATCGGAATTGGAATAGATCGCTTGGTAATGTTTATGACCAACAATGCCTCCATTCAAGAAGTATTGTTCTTCCCTCAAATGAAACCAGAAGTACTAGCAACACAAACTGTCGAACTTTCAGACGAAGGTAAAGCCGTTTTAAAATTAGTAGAAAAAGCGGAAAAAATAGTGTTGGCAGAATTAAAAATAGCTGCTGATTTATCCAATAAAAAATGGGATAAAACCATCAAAGAATTGACGAAGAACAAGGTTGTTAAAGTAGAAAAAAACAACGAAGAATTGTTTGTAACTTTGGCTTAATTACAAGGCGAAAATTACATTTTAAAACTTAAGACTTAAAGCAGGTACTCTTATTCCTACCTGCTTTAAGTCTTTTTTTTGCAACTAATTTCTATGTTTTTTCGTTTCTAAATAAGTTCAATGCGTTTTTTTAAACAAAAGGAGACCTTTTAGATAATACAGATAGTGAAGCTAAATGCAGATTAGGGGTACTGAATGGGAAAAACAAGCTAGAAAGCGCTTTGCCTACTTTATAGTATTTGACAAAAAAGAAGTTACAGGTTCTTATATACATGCCTTTTTTTCAATGTTGGCTAACTCGTCTTTTGTCATGTTTTCTGTTTGAATAAAGTTAATACTTTTTTTATTCAGACAGCGTTGAGTTTACAGTCCCTTAACCTACTATGTAAACTATTGATGTGCTGAATATGATAAGTCCCTTTGACCCGTTGGTTTTTACTACTGTTTAAAACATGATGCTCTAAATGAAAATCCTTACTAAACCCAGTAAAATTACGGTGTCCATCTGAACAAAATACGGTTCTATTATCTACCATGCTTCCGATAGTGTTTTTTATATTACCCTTGGTAATCCTGGACATATTTGTAAATTTAGACACGCATAGTTCTGCTCTATCTTGGCTTGTTAATACCGTTGCGTATTCTTTTGTTATACCTGCTCCCTTCTTTTCGGATCTACTTCTGGGAGGTCTATATACACACTTTTTACCTTTTTGACTGTGTAAATAAAAGGCCTCATCACTCTCGGTGATTCCTTTGAAATGACCTGTGGTTTCTTGGAACATAGCAGACAAAAAACGATGACGCCATCTAAATGCCGTCCCTGGATCTATGGAAAGATCCTTTCCTGTTTTAACCAAACTTAAATTCAATTCAAGTGTTTTTAAAAAGGCAGGTATGCGTTGCTTTTTGTGTATCCCAGCTAGCCAACTGCCGGTAAATTCAGTAAAAGTACGTTTGCAATCTTTACATTTATAACGCCTGCTGTTTTTATCTACACCTGCTTTTATATAGTGATAGCCATTGCTAAAAGGGCATTCACCCCTTCTGTAATCTAAAGCATTCCCTCTTATTTTAATAATGTCTACATAACTTCCTGATTTGCAAAGAGACTGAAATTATTTAAGCAAAATATCCTGCTTAGTTACATCTAGACAGTCAAAATATTTTAAAATACCTGAACTACCCATCATGATTCTGTTTTTCAGCAAATTACGAGATAAAACGCTATTTACAAGTTGAGCCAAATTTAACCAAAATCAAATAATGAGGTTGCGTGTAGCTTCTGGTTTGCCAAATATTCAAAAAGGTGATGTTAGTAATTTTAATTTTTTAATACCACAAAAAGAAGAACAACAAAAAACAGCCACTTTTCTATCATCCATAGATACATCTATAGACATTATGACTAATCAAATTGATGATTCAGTAATGTTTAAAAAAGGGTTGTTGCAAAAAATGTTTGTGTAAATTGTCATTCATAATTAAAGATCTATAATTGGTTATATTGCGCCTATATTTTTAATACAAAGGTCATTTGCGCCTAATAATTTTGCTTTACGCCTGTATTTTATGTATTTTGCGCTTGTATTTTTTAAATTATGTCAAATACCGCTCATTTTTTATTTTTTGCGCCTACTTTTAATGGTTTGGTTTTACCTATAAAAGGGTATATGGTAGGTTATACCGCTATTATACATAAGTTACGACTTGCTGTACCTATAAGCAAGCCTATTGCTATAATTTCATTGAATACAAAACGCCTTAAAAATGATGATTTTTTAGTATTGCCAAAAAGTTATCTAGTAAAAGATGTCGTACAAAATTCAGAGATTGAATCCTTATATAATCATTTAGTATTTGCATTAAAATATGAAGGTGTTCATTTATTAGTATTTAGCGCTATTACAAAATATTATTCAAAAGATGCATTAGTACAATTATTAAGCATAGAACCAACAGGGCAATACTCAAGAAGAATGTGGTTTTTAATAGAATGGCTTTTACAAAAAGAACTAAAAGCGATTCCAAATCTTGCTAATAAAAAAAGTTATGTTTCCGTAATAGATACAAAATTGCAATATGCAGTTGCAGGTATAAAGTCATCTCGACATCTGGTCATAAATAATCTACCAGGAACAGTCCATTTTTGTCCATTAATCAAAAAGACAGAAAAACTCGAGAATTATATTTTACAAAACTTAAAAAGTAAAAGGATAGAGACGCTAAAAGGGTTTAAAAAAGACTTATTACAGCGTACAGCAGCCTATTTATTATTAAAAGATTCAAAGGCATCATTTACCATAGAAGGCGAAAGTCCTAAGAGTAAACGAACGGCACGTTGGGGAAAAATAATTGGGCAAGCAGGAGCAAAAAGGCTGAACCAAGAAGAATTGATACGGCTACAACAAGAGCTTATAGAAAATTCACGTTTTGTAGCAATGGGGTTTCGTAAAAAAGGTGGTTTTGTAGGTGAGCATAATCGTACCACTGGCGAACCTATACCAGAGCATATATCTGCAAAATGGCAAGATATAACACGATTAACAGAAGGTTTAATAGATACCAATACAATTTTAGCCAACAGTGATATAGATGCTGTATTAGCCGCAACAGTCATTGCTTTTGGTTTTGTTTTTATTCATCCGTTTGAAGATGGTAATGGACGTATTCATCGGTATTTGATTCACCATATTTTAGCAGAAAAAAAGTTTACCCAGCAAGGGCTTATTTTTCCTGTTTCTTCTTCTATTTTAGACCATATTGTAGATTATAGAAATGTATTGGAACACTATTCTCACAGTATATTAGATTTTATAGATTGGAAAGAAACGAAAGGGCACAATATTGACGTATTAAACAATACGATAGATTATTACCGCTATTTTGACGCTACCAAACAAGCAGAGTTTTTGTATGATTGTGTAAATGATACTATAGACAACATCATTCCTCAAGAAATAAATTACCTTCAAAAATATGACGAATTTAAAAATTATGTAGAGGAAGAGTTTGAGATGCCAGATAGTATAGTTGCTTTATTAGTTCGATTTTTAGAACAAAATGATAGTAAACTATCAAAAAGAGCAAAAGAAAAAGAATTTTCAATGTTAAATAATGATGAGGTTAATCGAATTGAAGAAACGTATCATCAAATTTTCAATTAAAATAACTACACAACCCGAACAAATATTAGAAAATAATTTGCTTTCTCAATTACAAAAATTGGGTTACAAAAGTGTTGTCATAAAAGATGAAACTGATTTATTGGAAAATCTAAAAAGTCAATTAGAAATTCATAATAAGATAACGCTCTCCTCGCAGGAGTTTAAGTAGGTATTAAACTATATCAACAAAGGCAATATCTTTGAGCTCGCCAAAATATTAAGAGATCGTGTTCCTTTTATCAATGATAAAGGCGAACACAAAACCGTAGAACTCATCAACCAAGTACATTAGTGTAAAAACGAATTTCAGGTTACCCAACAACATTTCCAAGAGACCGTTTAGAAATGTAATTATATTTTTTAGCTAAGCGAAAAATGGATGGATAGCCTTGCTATTGTTCTGTTTTTCAAAAATGCTAGCACGTAAAATAAACTATTTATATCGGCTGTTTTGGATTGTAATTTATTAGGCCATGCCTCTCCGAAAACCACAGAGTTTTACACCAAGACCATCGAAATTAACAATAAAAAAAATATTGGATCGCTTAAAAAGCGAAAAAAATTGAATACTTTTAACAAAAAACCAATACATACCCGAAACTATTATAGACACAACGGAAATAACGTCAAGTTTTGGAAGTTTATTGATGATATATGGGTGTTACAAAATATTAGAAAACAAACATAATATGGCTTGGATTGAAATAAAAGGCTATCCTAACACAAGAATGAAAATCAAACTCCCTGAAGTAGTGGGAATTGAGGCAATTGAATGTATTACTAACTTAGATAAAGGTTCTGACAATAAAGGTGTTGGAGGAGTTTTAAAAGGTTTTGTTTACGGGAAAGAATACGAATTCAAAATAAGCAAATATTACAAAGACCGATTACTTTCTGACAAAATAAAAAAAGAAATAGTTTGGGAATATGAATATGTTAATGATGACGGAGAAGTTATTAATATTATTCAAAAAGAATACTCTGGAGATAAATTTCAACTAAAAATAGAAAACTTAAAAATGCTTGGTAAAAATATTTGCATTTATTGTCATTTGAAAAATCAAGAATCAGGTGCTTCAATAAGTAAATTTTGCCATAATAGATTTAGATTTTTTGACAGGAAAGCAATAGAAAATGAACTAAATAAAAGAAGAAGTAATCCTGAATTAGCAAATCAAAGTAGAACACCAACTTGTGGAATGGCTTCCATATTCTATATTTTAGCAAAAAAAGATTTTGATAACTATCAAAACTTCATACTTGATTTACATCAAACCGGTATTGCTAAATGTAACTCATATGAAGTTGATGTTTCTAAATGTGATCATTTATTAGAAATAAATCCCGTTTTAGACATTTTATACCCAGCATTGTATGGTAAAAAAATGCCATATATTGATTGGATTCCTTTTTCTTGTATTAGAGACTTAGAAAATAATTTACCTATAAGTTATAATGGAAAAATGAGCCAATCTTCATTAGATGAGTTTTCTGGAGCTACATTACCCCACGAGATAGAAAAATTAATGAAAAAGCTTTTAGGTTTCAAAAAAATTATAAATGACACTAATCTAGTTTTCAATAAAGATAGCCAAGCTTTTGGTGAGATATCTGCTAGAGAATTAAAGAAATTACAAGATTTATATTTAGACGGATATAATATATGCTTATTTATTAACACAAATATGATAAGCAATAAAGAGTCTGGAATTTTGTCGACAATTGAACATTGGGTTGTTTTTGAGGGAATTATTGGTGGAACAATTAGTTGGGATGAATATGATTTTAAAGTATTTACTTGGGGTGCTATAGAAGATGTTATTGTTAATCCTGAATCATTCAGGTCAAATTATTATGGTTATGTTGCAGGTAAATAAAAAACTTATTTATATTTTTTTAATCATACAATTATTAAGTTGTAATAAAAAAAATAAGAATTGTGATTTACAAGATGCTATTCTTCAAAGAATAATTTTAAAAAATTTTAAAAAATCTAGTTTAAAAACCCTTTCTATAAATAAAGAAAAACAAGATTATCTTTTAAAAACAGACCCTAATAGTTCTTATGCTTACATTCAACTAACTCCTCTTATTTTTAGAGAATTGAAAAAAGGGAAAACTTTGTTTACTATTAATGACTCATTGAATTATACTATTTCTGAGATAAAAACAGACTCTATTATGAGACAAACTATGGTAAATGAATTTAAAGATTGTATTTTGGTGTCCTATAAAATTAATGATTCTTTAATTTATCATCATCAGAAAATAATTATAAATCGATAAAAACGTTTTGTAATCGAGTAGACGGCTCCAACAAACATAGCTGGAAGGCGCCTCTCACACCACTGTACATACGAGAACTTCGCTCATTCATTTAATTACAAGTATAAAAACACTTCTAATTCTCATGAACCTATACGGAGGTGTAAAAAATTAAAGTCTTTATATTATTGACATCCCATTTCTTATTGATTTTTACCGAAAAATCATGAGGTAACGTAAAAAAACAAGGAGACAACAGTTTTAACAAAAAGTATTTCGAATTGATTTTTTCGAATTCAATAACACCAAATACATTTCCAAGTGACGGATTAGAAATGTAATTATATTTTTTTAGCTAAGCGAAAAATGGATAGATAGCCATCGCTATCGTTCTATTTTTTAACAACGCTAGCACGTAAAATAAACTATTTATATCTGTTGTTTTGGATTGTAATTTATTAGGCCATGTCTCTCCAAATACAACTGAGGTTTACACGAGGACCATTGTCATAAACAAAAAGAATATAACACTCTTGAAAATTTAAAAAAATTAGATATCTTTAACAAGAAAATAACTAGCCCCTCATCCAATTAATAGGGATAACGGATTAGCGTCAACTTTAAGACTGGTGTTTTCGATATATGGGAGTTGTTGTAATACATTACAGAAAACAATATACTAAATGAAAAAAAGCGAGAAAATTATAATTACAACTATTCTATCTCTTTTTCTTGGAGTTTTAATATTCGGACATCATTTTACTACCCCGCTATTAATTAGCACATCTATTCTAAGTCTTTGCTACATCGTAGGTGGATTTTATTTTTTAAATTATCAAAATGACAAAGACAAACTAAATATAATAGCAGGAATAATTTTAGGCTCTGCTCTTGGTGTTTTCACATTTACGTTATGGCTTCCAGTATCTGTTTTCCGTAAGATTTTAGTATCCATAAATATCATGTTTTCGATTCTATTAATTGGATTTTGGATTTATAAAAAACATAATTTTAATAAAAAACTTAAATATATACTTTTCAGGTCTATAACTATAGCTGTTTTTACTTCATTTTTCTCTTTATCTAGCGTTCATTTTAACGCATACAGGAATCTATTATTAAGAATGCTTACTCCTGATTCTAATCTGTCTAATAACTTATTAATGTTTGAAAAAACAGGTGAGTATAACGACTTTATGAATTTAAAAAAATATGACTTAGCTATTGTTAAAGCCAAAGAAGCAATCTTATGTGGCAAAAAACGGAAAGATTATGACACTTTATATTATCAAGATTTCTCTGGAACTTATAAATATTTATCAAATGCTTATATAGCAAATGGAGATAAGTTTTTCGATAAAAATGACTTTAAGAATGCTTTATCTAATTATATAAAAGCAGACAGCGTTTTAACACATAAAGAACATAAGCCTAAATACGTGAAATCAACAAAAACATATATTTACTGGAATCATTATAATCTATTATTAACATATAATAAGCTTTTAGATTATGACAATTATGATTCTGAACTTGATTATTTAGTTGATAATTATTTAAAAGTTAAAGACACTTGTGATATCGACTATCATCATATATTAAAAAACGCATCTAGTAATTATTACACTCGCTCATATTACAGTGATGCAATAGACCTAAATAAAATGTCTTTAATTATTTTAAATCAAGACAGTGTTAATAATATAGATTTATTTAAGAGCACCTATGTTCGATTAATTAAAAATTATTTAATTACTGACAGCACCGAAACCGCAAAAAAATATTTAAAAAAATATGAAAAAATAACTTCAAATAACGACTGTCGATATCTGTTTTACAAAACTAGAATTCTCCAAAAAGAAAACATTAAAGAAGCTTTAGAGATTGCTAAAAAAACTAGCGAATGTTTTGAACAAGCAAACAAACCTTTAAGTTTGTATGCTTCAAATCTATTATTACTAAAATTAGAACTTGAAAACTCAAATTACAAGAACTTTGAAAAGCAACTAAAAATTACTCAAGATTTAATTTCACAAACTAATAATAAAAGATATAATCAATCATTTATAGATGAATTATTAGGTTATTATAATTCTATAAAGGGTAATTATATTAACTCAAAAAAGTACTATATAAAAGCTCTTAATAATCCTAAAAATTTTGAAGGAGTCCAAAAAAAATCACTTGAATTAAAAATAGCACAAATAAATGACGAGCTAGATATTAATTATGATAAAAAGAGCCTTAACTTAAATATTCTGAATTTTTTGTCAGAGCATGAGACCAATTATCCAAGCACTACGACTTTTCATAACAATTTAGGGAACATTAACATTGGATTCAATTCAAAACTATCTGATTCTATTTTTAAAGTAACGATTGAATGCCATAAAAGATTTGGAATAAACAAATCTGCTCAATTAGGAATCGCTTACAATGGTCTAGCAACAACTCAATTACATCGTAAAAAGTACAAAAAATCTGATTCCTTATACTTAATTGCTATTAAAAACCTAGATAAATTTTATGGTAAACAACAAAATGTAAATCAACTTATATGTTATTTAAATATTATTGAGTTAAAGTTAAATCAAAAAAAATATGATACAGGTTTAGATTTCTTAGAAAAAGCCCGCTTAACGAAGCTAAATTGCTTCAATAAAGAAGTAACAATATATGATGCATATCTACTAAATTTAGAAGGGGATCTAATTAGAGTGAACAAAAAAAACAAAACTCTATCAACTGACAAATACAATCAAGCATTAGATATAGCAAAGAATTATTTTAATGATACTCATAGATTTATAAAAAAACTCAAGAATAAAATACAATAATAACGCACTACAATCGAGTAGACAACTCCAACAAACATAGCTGGCAGGCGCCTCTCACACCACTGTACATACGAGAGGAGAGTTTTATTTTAAAAAAACCAGTGGAGCTGATAACGTATAGCTACTTGTAAAAAGGTATTGAAAAATAATTTTAGTAGTATTGATAATGTTACATCGGAGGATGTCTTTTATGCAGTATATATGTTCAAAAGCTGCGAGAATAGGAACGACCTTAGGAGGGACGCGCAGTTTTGGATATGGTTTTTAAGAAGGCTTTTTTGCCGCCTTAAAAAATACCTCATAAAAGTCTCCTTTTTTGGTTCGTTTTTTGGAGAAGCAAAAAATGAACATACAGGATAAAATGACGTCAATGGTAGAACTTCGCTCATTCATTTAATTATAAGTATAAAAACACTTCTAATTCTCATGAACCTATACGGAGGTATAAAAAATTAAAGTCTTTCTATTATTGACATCCAATTTCTTATTGATTTTTACCGAAAACCCATGAGGTAACGTAAAAATAAGGAGTCAACAGTTTTAACAAAAAGCACCTGATTTTTTACCGACAAAACGGTTAATAAAAAGTATTTAGAATTGATTTTGTCGAATTCGTGTAACACCAAATACATTTCCAAGTGACGGATTAGAAATGTAATTATATTTTTTAGCTAAGCGAAAAATGGATGGATAGCCATCGCTATCGTTCTATTTTTTTAACAACGCTCACACGTAAAATAAACTATTTATACCGGCTGTTTTGGATTGTAATTGGGACAAGAAGCTAAACCAAAGAAAAAGCATAAAAACCAACCAGCTCAGAGACTTTACAAATAAACAATTCCTCAAGAAATATTTTAGAGAGAAAAGACATACACGCGTCTAAATGGCTCGATTATTGAAGTGTGAGCAGGATATAATGAATTTATTTTTATCATGAAAAAACTGCTATATTTTCTATTCCTAACCCCTTTTATTCTTGTAACATGTAAGTTAGAAAAGGAAACATCTATAAAAAAAAGGGCTACACATGTGGGTACATACCAAGGTATTTTACCCTGTGCCGATTGTCTAGGAATTAAAACAACCATCGAACTCACAAAAAACAACTGTTATGTTTATACTACAGAATACCTAGATAAAAAACCAAATATTTTTGTAGAAAAAGGAAATTACACCTTAGACA
This sequence comes from Flavobacteriaceae bacterium, assembly GCA_965224465.1. Taxonomy (GTDB): domain Bacteria; phylum Bacteroidota; class Bacteroidia; order Flavobacteriales; family Flavobacteriaceae. The sequence continues at coordinate 1,792,925 of OZ245049.1, forward strand.
AAGACATTCTTAATCTCCCTTTAAGTAATCAGGAAATTCTACACCTAAAAATTAAAGAAAACCAACTGATATACTTAGGCAGAGATACCATTGTAAACACAGGGTCTTTGGCTGCCTTTTACATCTTAAAAAAGCAAGTATCGAATAACACTACGTTTAGTGGTAGTTACAAAACAGAAACTAAAACAGGAACTAGCCCCCTAACATTAAGTATAGAAAAAAAAGACGACACATATTCCGTACATATAACAGGTACTAAAACAAAAGACACCTGTAATTTTTACGGACAAGGATTTGTTAAAAACGACACCCTTTTCTTGAGTAAATCTCCAAAGAACAAACGCATTTCAATAGCAATAACAGCAGTCAAAAACAACAATGGTCTGCACATATCCTCAATAAAGCCTGAGGGACAATTTGCTTTGACGCACTACTGCGACGACAAAATATCCATCGCAGGAACGTACCTGAAATTTGACGAAGCCTTTCTTATAACAAAAAAACAAGTCGGAATGTTCAATCCACAAATGAGCATTGAAGACATTCTAAACAGACTTCCTGCTGATCAAGTTAAAAAAAAAGTTGGTCATGGAGAGTTTAAAGATGATCTTTATGATGATTATGAAATTTACGACACCGAGCACAAACTATTAGTGACCATAAGTCCAAAAAAACAAGGAGATACCCAACAAAAAATAAACCGTATCACTATTCAAAGTCAGTTGTATCAAACAGTCAAAGGAATTAATAAAAACACTACTTATGGAACTGTTGAACAAGCGTATTTTATAGACAAAATAGTCCCAACAAGAACACATATCATTTTAGAAATAAAAAGTATAAATGCCTGGCTAAGCATCTCTAAATCAAAATTAGAAAAAGGATGGTGGGATGCAAACAAAAAAACCATTGACACCCATAAAATCCCAAAATCAGCAACAATAGATCAATTCTACATTTGGTGGAATTAATATCTACGACCAAATACTCTGCTTAATATAAAGCTGAGAAAAACCTTTTTCTCAACAGACGGTTATACACGAAATCACCACCGCTAAATTTAAAAACTTAGCGGTTTTTTTATGCCTGTTTTTTAAAAAGAGCTAAAAACACCGAGCCTACATTCTTCCACAAAACAATTACAATCCAAAATAAACTATCTAAATAGATTATTTTACGTTCTAGCGTTGTTAAAAAATAATTCCATTTCTAAACCATCACTTGGAAATGTATTTGATATAATTAGTGCTTTGCGAGCAATTCAAAAAGACCTACAATTACCACGTCCCTTTAACAAATAATTAAGAGTCTACACGCACACTTTTTTTTAAATTGCATCTATAAAAATCTGATATCAAATAAAGCAATATGAAGTTCACCCTAATCACCAAAATTCTAGCATTTATGCTCATTTTTGGAATCACCAGTAACATTGATGCGCAACGCAAAAAAAAGCGTAAAAAAAAATCAAAAACAGAAGTCGCTGCCCCCAAACCTAAAAAAGGAGCTATACAAGCTTACAGTAAGGTAATCACAAAAAAAACAATCACGGATGAAGGCTTGTTTAAAGTTCATAGGAATGACGAAAAATATCTTTTCGAGATTCCTGATAGTTTATTAGAACGAGAAATGTTAATGGTTACTCGTATTGCAAAAACTGCTTCAGGAATTGGCTTTGGAGGAGGAAAAACCAATACACAAGTATTAAGATGGCAAAAAAAAGGAAAAAAAATTGTATTACGAGTAGTTTCGTATGCGGTGGTAGCCAATGATTCTTTACCTGTACACGAAGCCGTTGTAAATTCAAATTTTGAAGCTATACTTTACACCTTTCCAATCAAAGCATTTGGAAAAGATTCTACTTCTACAGTAATTGACGTTACCGATTTATTTTCTAAAGACGTCAAAGCCATTGGTTTCCCTGTAAGACAACGTAAACACTACAAAATATCTTCTTTAAACAGTCAAAACTCGTTTATCGAAAGCATAAAAAGTTACCCCTTAAATATAGAAACACGTCATATAAAAACCTATAACGCATCCGCTGCACCATCCAATAGAAGCACAGGAAGCATCTCTGTAGAAATGAGTAACTCTATGATTTTGCTGCCAAAAACACCTATGAAACGTCGATTTTTTGACGAGCGTGTGGGCTGGTTTACTTCAAGACAAACAGATTATGGGCAGGAAGCACATAAAAGTAAATCAATAAAGTTCTTAGACCGATGGAATTTAGAAGTTAAAGATGAAGATCTTGAAAAATTCAAAAGAGGAGAACTGGTAGTTCCTAAAAAACAAATTGTTTATTATATAGACAGAGCTACACCAACAAAATGGGTGAAATACATTAAACAAGGCATCGAAGATTGGCAAGTAGCCTTTGAAGCAGCAGGTTTTAAAGAAGCCATTATTGCTAAAACACCTCCTACAAAAGAAGAAGATCCAGATTGGAGTCCAGAGGATGTTCGCTATTCCGTAGTCCGTTATTTGGCATCTCCTATTCCAAATGCCAATGGACCTCATGTAAGTGACCCTAGATCGGGAGAAATTTTAGAATCTGACATCAACTGGTATCACAATGTGATGACTTTATTACACGACTGGTATTTTATACAAACAGCTGCTATAAATCCAGACGCTCGCGGAAATGAATTTAAAGACGAAGTAATGGGAAGGTTAATTCGTTTTGTATCATCACACGAAGTAGGACATACCTTAGGTTTACCTCATAATATGGGAAGTAGCTGTGCGTATACCGCAGAGAATTTACGTAGCGCTGCATTTACCAAAGAATTTGGAACAGCACCTTCTATTATGGACTATGCGCGTTTCAACTATATAGCGCAACCAGAAGACAAAGGAGTTGCCATGATGCCAGAAGTAGGAATTTATGACAAATACGCCATCAGTTGGGGATACAGACCCATTCCTAACACGACAGAATCTGAAGAAAAACCAACTTTAGACGCATGGATTTTAAAACATGCAGGAGATCCTTTATATCGTTTTGGACAACAACAATCTGGAGAAGTAATAGATCCGAGCTCTCAAACAGAAGATTTGGGATCAAACGCAATCATCTCTAGCCAATATGGAATTGCCAATTTAAAACGTATTGTACCTAAGTTGGAAGAATGGACTTCAGAAAAAGGAGAGAATTATGACAATTTAAAAACCATGTACGGGCAAGTAATAATTCAATTTGGTCGATATATGGGACATGTTACGGCTAATATTGGAGGTGTTTATAAACATACAAAAACCAGTGACCAAGCAGGAGCTGTATACACCTATGTATCTAAAGACCATCAAAAAAATTGTTTGAAATTTATTCAGTCAGAATTGTTCAAAACACCACTTTGGCTATTGGATGACACTATTTTTAATAAAATAGAATATTCAGGAGCCATTGAACGTATTCGTAAATTACAAGTAAAATCGTTGCATGCTATTTTAAGTATTACACGCATGGCGCGCTTGATAGAAAACGAAGCTAAAAACGGTTCAAATGCATATACTTTAGCTGAAATGATGAGCGACTTACGAAAAGGGATTTGGAAAGAAATATACACTGGAAAAACATCCGATGTATACCGTCGTAACTTACAACGTGCTTATGTGGAAGAATTAGGTCGTTTAATGACTTCCAAAAGTGTCCAAAAAGGTTCTAATTACCGAGGATACCGAAAAACCACGGCAGTAAACACCAATCAATCTGATATTAAAGCAATGGTTAGAGGCGAATTAAAACGCTTGCAGCGCGATGTTAAAAAAGTGATGTATACTGGAAATACAACTACTAAATATCATTTACAAGACATAGAAGAACGTATTGATTTGATTTTACACCCGATTAAATAAGGTGACAACAACTTAATCCTATAATGTCGCATTATATGGTTTATTTTCCACAACCAATTTGTAAAAAATAAACCATATAATGATGCGACGTTACAAAAACAAATGGGTCTTAAAATTATCCATTCCAACCCCTTATATTACTAATACCAACATTTTCAAGTCACGGTTTAGAAATGGAATTATTTTATGTTTTAGCTAGGCGGAAAATGGATGGATAGCCTTATTGTTCTATTTTTTAACAACGCTAGAACGTAAAATAAACTATTTGTATTGGTCATTTTGAATTGTAATTGGTATCATTAGTTAGCGTGGTACAAAACAGGATTTAAAGAAAAACAGCGCATTCCTTTTAGCAAGGAATGCGCTGTTTTTTTTATAGAATAATGGTGCTTTAAAATCGAAATTATAAAAGCCTTGACATCAACATTAAATGATCGATATAAACGACATCTACTGTTTAAAAAACATGCCAATACACGTCCGACCCTAAACATAAGAATCTCTGTCCGTATAGCAAAGCACACTTTCCAATGTACTTACGCCTTCTGCCCCAACGAATCCATCAAAGCACTAATACGTTCTTTATCTATATTGTATTTCAAGTCAAAAGAAGATTTATCTGGAAACTGTTCAATCATAATAGTAGAAGAAGGAAAAGCAAAATCTACACCCAATTGTTTTGCGAATTTCAATATTTCTAGATGAAAATCGTGTTTAGAAGCTTGTTCTATCCCCCATTCCAATTGAACAAAATATAGATTAACCAAAATAATTAAAGCAAAATCTCCAAAGCCTGTAAAGGCAACATTGTATGCGTCTTTTCTAGTTGAAGGATGGTTTTTTATAATAAGTTCTACCCCTTTTACAAAAGCATCTACCAATTCTGGTGGCGTATCATAACGCAATCCTAACTCTGTTTTATAGCGTCTAAAAGCTCTCAAGCCTTTATTATTCACCACTATTTCAGACAATGTACTGTTTGGAATCTGATACACGGAGGTGTCAGCTGCTCTCACAGTAGTAGATCTAAATCCAACAGTTTCGACGGTCCCTACAACTTCCCCTGCTTCTATCCAATCTCCAATATGAAATGGTTTATCCAAGAAAATCATAAACGTACCAATCAAGTTTTTAACCGTGTCTTGCGATGCCAAGGCAAAGGCTAAACCCCCAATAGACGCCCCTGCAACAACTGTTCTTGGATCCAACCCTAAAATGGTTAAAAATCGTAAGAAACCAAAAAACAAGACCAATCCTAATAAGAACTTATGTAAAATAGGCACCAATTGATCATCTAGTTTCCCATGAGTTTTTGCAGCATAAGTTCGATAGATACTCATCACAACTTTTACCAAATTCAAGAATACATAAATCCAAAACACGGTAATAACGATATTGAGACCTATGAACAAGAAATGATTGACATCTAGGCTAAATTGAATCGAAGGCAATATCATTTTTATAAAAGCCATCAATAAAAGCAAGGCTATAGGTCTTGCTAATTTCCGAAGGGAGTCTGTGATGTCTTTATTAGTACTATGACTAATAACAAGATGAATCCGTTTTAAGAAGAAAAACAAAATCCTGTGCAGCAGGTAAAACAATCCCCAACAAATCAACAGTAATAATCCCAAAGCGATATATTGCCATATTTTTATACCAAATAAAGAGTGATATCCCGCATTTGGTATAAACTTCTTTACATAAGTAGCATACCATGGAAAAGTAGCATCATACAAGGACTCTGTATCCCGAATGGTTTCTTTCGAGTACAGCCAAATACTCCCAACTTTCTCCAAATATATTTCAGGAATATCCTCTGGAAACAATACATAACGCTTTCCTCCACCAAACATTAAAGAATCTTTATACATAGAATTGTGTGGTACTCTAGAAAAGTCAACCATCAATCCTTTTCCATCCATAATGGCTTTTATCTTCTTAACCACCTCTATAGCATCTTCTTTATCAAGACCTTGCACCGTTTTTGCTGCTTTTTCTGGCTGATACGAATCTGGTTGTAAAAAATATAAATGTGTATTTATTGTACTATAAGGGCTTGTCAAATCGACTTTTACAGGTTCTTGAGCAAACAAAAAACTTGTCGCTAATACTATGAGGTAAAGAAATTTATTCATGTGATATATTATGGTTTCAACTACTATTTAGGGAATTTATCTTCTGTTTTTACTATAGGTATTTCTCGATTTTTTTCGGTTTTTATTTCTAGGCACTTTTCCCTCTTCATCGTGTTGGTTTTTAGCCTTTTTCAGATCTACTCGTTCAAACGAATTACTTTTTACTTTAACACGTTTCCCTCTAGAGCTTCTCACTTCTTCTTGTTGAGGACGAGCATTTCTAATTTGTACACGTTCAAATTTCTTAACCGACTTCTGTTTCTTGCCTCTTTTGCCTCTTATTTCTTGAATTTCGTCAATCGTATCGTCAAACGTATTTTTAACTTTCGGATGGTTTCCTTTTTTGGAATACCCACTTTCTGGAAGCAATCGCTTTAACAAATCTGATCGCCCTACTTTTCGCAAGGTATTACGAATCCAATCTGCATTTTCTTTTTTGTACCAAAAGAAAAATCTATGCTGTTCATCTTTTTCTTTTTTAGACCTCGGAGTATAGGTCTTTTTTAAGGTATACGGATGGTATCCGCTGTAATAAATAACCGTTGCTACAGTCATTGGCGTTGGTGTAAAACCTTGCACCTGCTCTAATTTAAAGCCCATATCTTTGGTTTCAGCAGCCAAATTTGCCATGTCTTCCAATTCACTTGCTGGGTGACTGGATATAAAATACGGAATCAATTGTAAGTTTAATTTCTTACGAATATTAATCTTATCAAAAATAGCTTTAAACTGATGAAAATTGGAAAATGATGGTTTACGCATCAATTTCAATACCGGATCTGAAGTGTGTTCAGGAGCTACTTTTAAACGCCCTGAAACGTGCTTTGTTAAGACTTCTTCTGTATACTGAAGCAATTCTTTTTCATCTGCATTTTTATTGAATTCAGGCACCAACATATCATACCTAATTCCACTTCCAATAAATGATTTTTTAATCTTAGGGTGCTTGTCTACCGCCTTATAAATCTCCGTTAAAGGCGCATGAGAAGTATCCAAGTTACTACATATAACAGGGTTGATACAAGAAGGGGCTACACATTTATCACATATAGACTGTATCTTTCCTTTCATTTGATACATATTCGCAGAAGGACCTCCAATATCTGACAAATAGCCTTTAAAATCAGGCATATTTGCTACTTTATCTACTTCTTTTAAAATAGACTCTTTACTCCTACTGGCTATAAATTTTCCTTGATGTGCAGAAATAGTACAAAAACTACAACCTCCAAAACATCCTCTGTGTATATTGATTGAAAATTTAATCATCTCATAAGCAGGAATAGGCCCTCTTTTATTGTATTTTGGATGTGGTAATCTCGTATATGGCAAATCAAAAGATCCGTCTATCTCCTTCTCCGTCATTGTAGGGTATGGAGGATTAATTACCAGGGTTTTATCTCCTATGTTTTGCAGCAATCTATTTCCGAAAATCTTATTAGATTCTTGTTCTATTGTTTTAAAATTCCCTGCAAAAACCTTTTTACTTTTTAAACAGGCTTCATGGGACGCTATCCATTTTTCTTCCCATTTATCACGAACAGGAATCTCCATCCCTTTATCTTGTAAATAGGCTGTTTGGGCAATTGTTTTTAGACTAGAAAAAGAAGCCCCGTTTTGTAATTGCTTTACAATTTCACGCAAGGGTTGTTCTCCCATTCCATAAACCAACATATCTGCTTTGGACTCTGAAAGGATATTTGCTTTTAATTGATCACTCCAATAATCATAGTGTGTAACACGTCTTAAAGAAGCTTCTATCCCTCCAATTAGCACAGGAACATCTGGGAATTTTTCTTTTAATATTCTACTATAGACTTCTGTGGCATAATCAGGTCTAAACCCTTTATCTCCATTAGGCGTATAAGCATCTTTATCTCGTTGTCGTTTACTTGCAGTATAATTACTCACCATGGAATCCATTTCTCCAGCGGTAACCGCAAAAAACAAACGAGGAGTCCCCATTTTTGTAAAATCCTGTAAATTATCATGTACACTTGGCTGAGCTACAATTGCAACTCTAAGTCCGTAGCTCTCCAATATTCGGCCAATAACTGCGGGTCCGAATGAAGGATGATCTACGTATGCATCTCCACTGAACAAGATCACATCTAGTGCGTCCCATCCTCGTAATTTGACCTCTTTATTTGTGGTTGGTAACCAATCTGAAAGTCTAAGTTGTTTCTCCATCGCTGCAAAAATACGTTAAAAACCTTTATAACTGCTCTTTAGGTGAACTTTTTGATTGTATTTTGTTAATCTACTGGGCGTCAAACTGATTCTGAGCCCTTGACAAAATTTGAACACTCAAAGTTTAGTATTCAAAACGCATCTATAGCAAAGAGCTATATATAAACAAGCCGACACAAATCACACTTGCAACATTTTACAGTACTTCTTTTTAGTTTATATCATCCCTAAAAGATAAAACAAAATATCCTATCCGCTGCTTTTAGCGCATATCCCAAAACCATGTTAAAATCAATTAATTACAAACAACCAATTAAACCTTTTGGGTATTTATAGGTCAAAGAAGCAAAACCAATATAAATTTAAAACATAAAAAAATGAAAAAATTAATCGGAACCATCGTACTTGTATTTGCTATCACTGTTCATGTAAATGCACAAGAAGGAATGATGAGAAAAAAAATGAACCATCCTAATTTTACGCCAGAACAACAAGCGACACTACATACTAAAAGAATGACATTGGCTTTGGATTTAACAACCAGTCAACAGCGTGAAATACAAAAAATTAATTTAAAAACAGCTGCAGACAGAAAAGTAATGAGCGCTAATTCTAAAAGTACCAGAGGGAGTCAAGCTCAACTTACTGATACTCAAAAATACGAGAAAGCCATCGCGAGATTAGATAAAAGAATTGCTCATAAAGCACAATTAAAAACAATTTTGAGTAAAGATCAATACGAAAAATGGTCAACATTCCAAGGTCAAAAAATGAGAAAACACGGAAAAAAACATGGAAGAAAAGGATCAAATCGCATGAAGGGTATGCACAAAATGAATCGCTAACAATGAACACCAATTACAATCCAAAATGACTGATTTAATAGTTTGTTTTACGTTCTAAGCTTGTTAAAAAACAGAACGATACCTATGCTATCCTTCCATTTTTTAACCTAGATAAGACAACAAACAATTCCATTTCTAAACCGTCACTTGGAAATGTATTTGGTATAAGAAGTGGTTCTTTTTCAGCACAAAATCCCCCTATAAAATATTCTTTGAATTTATAGGGGGATTTCAATTATTGTACTGTTTATAATTAACGGGATGTCCATAAATATCTGTACAACGCTATTCCTTTGACTACATAACCAATAGTTTTCAAAATAATAGTGATACACCCTTAATATAGACCCACTGTTTATCGATTATTCAAAAACAACTGTTGTCCAATACTAATGGCATTGGAATCCAAACCATTCATAGCTTTGAGGTCCCCCACAGCTATGTTGTATTTTCGAGCAATTGAATACAACGTATCTCCTTTTACTACTGAATGAGTTCGGGTATTGCCTTTCTTTTTTTTCTTTCTTTTTGTAGAAGAAGTTTCGTTATAATACTCCCCTAACACTTGTTTATCAAAACGCGTTAAATTATAACGTTCTATTAAACTGATTAATTTTACTGGATATTTAGGATCTGTTGCATAGCCCGCTTTTTTGAGTCCTCTAGCCCATCCTTTATAATCTGATCTTTCCAGATTAAACAAAAACATATACCGCTGACGTTCAGACAAAAACAAGGAATGATCACGGTAAGAATATTTAGGATGTTTGTATTTTCTAAAACACTCTTGTAGGGAATCATCATCTTTATACATCACCTCTCCTCTCCATGCTTTATGACATTTAATTCCAAAATGATTGTTGGCTTTTCTTGCCAAGGAACCATATCCAGCTCCAGATTCTAGCAAGCCTTGCGCCAAAGTAATGCTCGCTGGAATGTTGTATTTTTCCATTTCTATCACGGCATCTTTTCCAAATGTAGCAATATACACCAGAGATTTCCTATTTAATCTTGGGTTTTGTCTCAATTCATTTTCTACGGCATCCACATCATACTCCAAAGACATGGAAGCATCACTTAAGCGGTTTGTTCCTTTTGTATGATGCACAACTCTAGAAGATCTGTTTACCACGCGTTTTTTAGATTTACAGCTAGTAAAAAACAGACTTATAATTAATACCGTTACTATATATTTCAATTTCATATCTATTGGATAAGGGGTAATTTTTTTCTAATTAATAATTGGTTCATTCCTTCAATTCCTTGCAATCCACCTGTGTGAATTAACAATATTTTAGTTCCTTTAGCAAAATAATCATTTTTTATCAAATCAACGATCCCAAAAACCATTTTACCTGTATAAATTGGATCTAAGGGAATGCCTGTTTCTTTTTTAAATTGATTGATAAAATGAATCAGCTCCACTTGTATTTTCCCATAGCCACCAAAACTATAATCAAGATTGATTTCCCAGTTTTTTTTAGTGACAAATTTACGGACTTCATTTGCTAAAAAATCACCTTTCAAAGAAGGAAACCCTATCACTTTTTGTGTTTCACTACTCGCATTGATAATTCCAGCCAACGTACCGCCCGTTCCCATAGCAGCACAAATAACATTATAATGAGCATCCTTTACATCTAAAATCTCGGCACATCCTTTCACAGCAAGTGTATTTGTCCCTCCTTCTGGGACTAAATAAAAATCACCAAACTTTTCTTTTAATGCGTCTATAAATAAGGCTTCAGTTTTTTTTCTATACGCAACACGTGTTACAAAATAAAATTGCATTCCTTGTGCTGCTGCAAATTTTAAAGTCGGGTTTTTATAAAGATCCTCTATGGATTTAGCAGCCAATTCATCTCCACGAATCACACCGATGGTTTTAAAGCCAAACTCTTTTCCTGCAGCTGCAGTTGCGGCAATATGATTCGAATATGCACCTCCAAAAGTCAACAAAGTCTCTTGTTTTTCTTTTTGAGCTTGCACTAAATTATACGTTAGCTTCCTAAATTTATTCCCAGAAATAAAAGGGTGTAACTCATCTTCCCTTTTTATAAAAACTTCCACTTCCTTCTCTGCAATTTCTGAAAATAAAATTTGTTCTACACGACTCGAAACATTTTTTAACAACATACTAACTTTCTAATTCCTCCTGAATAGACTCCCATTCTTCCATCAGTTTTTCAACCTTTGCCTTTTTTGCTTGGTATTTTTCAAAAAAGGTAGGATCCGCAGATACTTTTTCAAAATCTTTCGCCAATCTCACATCATCATCTGCAATTTCTTCTTCTAAAGAAGCAATCGTATTTTCCACTTTACTCAATCTATTTTTTAATTGTTTCTCCGCTTTATTTGAACGTTTACTTTCTTGAAAAGAGTGTTTTGAGCTCGTATCTTTTGTTACTTTAACCACGGTCGCTTTTTCTACTTCACGCATGTTCTCCAGGTTATGCTGCTCTAAATAATAATTGATATCACCTACATACTCCTTAATAACCTTGTCTCTAAAAGAATACACCGTTTCGCATAAACCTTGTAAAAAATCACGATCATGAGATACAATAATTAGCGTCCCTTCAAAGTTTTTTAAGGCATTCTTAAGTACATTTTTAGAAGCAATATCCAAGTGATTGGTTGGCTCATCCATAATCAACACGTTAAAAGGTGTCAATAACATTTTACACAATGCCAATCTATTACGCTCTCCTCCAGAAAGTACTTTTACTTTTTTATCTACATCGTCTCCTCTAAACAAAAAAGACCCTAACATATCTCGAATTTTTAAACGATTTGAATCTGTAGATGCATCCATCATCGTATCCAATACCGTTTTTTCACCATCCAAATATTCAGATTGATTCTGTGCAAAATAACCGATTTGTACATTATGACCAATGGTTAAATCTCCTGTAAAATCAATCTCATTAACAATTATTTTTGCCAAAGTAGATTTCCCTTGTCCATTTTGACCGACAAACGCAATTTTACTCCCACGCTCTATCATTATGTTTACATCTTCAAGCACATGATTATCACCATAGCGCTTAGAAACATGCTCGGTTTCAATTACAATTTTCCCAGGTTGTATGGAAATTGGAAAACGAACATTCATCACAGACTTATCTTCTTCGTCCACCTGAATCCGCTGTACTTTATCTAATTTCTTAATTAAAGATTGTGCCATGGATGCCTTGGTAGCTTTGTAGCGAAACTTCTCAATTAATTGCTCTGTTTGCTTGATTTCTTTTGCTTGATTTTTTTGGGCTGCTAATTGCTTTTCCATAATATCTGCTCGCAATAACAAATACTCAGAATAGGCCTTTTTATAATAATACATACGTCCCAAAGAAATTTCGATGGTTCTATTAGTAACGTTATCAAGAAACATTTTATCATGCGAAACTACAATTACAGCACCGTTATATCCTCTTAAAAATTTCTCAAACCAAATAATAGATTCAATATCTAAATGATTTGTAGGCTCATCCAAAAACAATACATCGTTCTTTTGTAACAACAGTTTTGCCAATTCTATACGCATACGCCATCCTCCAGAAAAGGTTTCTGTAAGTTTTTCGAAATCTTCTCGTTTAAACCCAAGCCCTTGTAAAATTTTCTCAGTTTCTCCTTGGTAATTATACCCTCCCAACAATTCATAGCGATGGCTTAAATCATCTAAATCATGTAAAATATTTTGATATGCCTCACTTTCATAATCCGTTCTAACAACCAATTGCTCATTAATAGCTTCCAACTTTAATTCGATGCTCTTAATTTCAGTAAATGCTTGATACGCTTCTTCTAAAATAGTACGTCCTTTTTGAAAATCAATATCTTGTTTCAAAAAACCAATGGTAGTATCTTTTTCAAAGGCCATAGTTCCTTCATCGTATTCTTGATCCTTAGCAAGAATTTTTAACAAGGTAGATTTACCTGCGCCATTTTTACCAATCAATCCAATTCTATTCCCTGCATCCACCTTAAAAGTGATACCTCCAAACAATTGAGTTCCTCCAAAAGAAACTCCTACATTATGAACATTTAACATATCTAATTTACTTATTTAGACTTTTTAGCAGTGTTGAATACGCCACAAAAAAGCATGAATTTTAGCGAATGTAAAAAATCTATTGTTTAAATCTATATATTGCAGCATTAATTTTGAAACTAAGAACAGATGCTAACAAAAGGAACTAAATTATACAGTATATTTAAAAACAAATGTCCCCGATGTCAAGAAGGAGATTTTATGAAAAATAACACGAAATTTAAGGTCATAAAATCAACAAAAATGCATGAAAACTGCTCCAATTGTAATTTAATATACATGATAGAACCTTCCTTTTTCTATGGAGCAATGTATGTCACCTATGGGTTGACTATTGCAATATCCGTAAGTGCATTTATAATTTCTTTTGGTCTATTTAAAGCTACTTTTGTACAAAGTATTATAGCAATCTCCATCGCTGTAATTGCCATGGTACCGATTACAATCCGATTGTCTAGAAGTATTTGGATTAATATGTTTGTTAGCTACTCTCCAGAAAAAACAACTAAATAAGGATCAATACAATATACATTTTCAAAAGATCTTAACCAACAGCCACACCCTAAGAGTACGAGCTATGGTTCCGAAAAACTCTATTTTATTGCAAGACAGCGCCTCTGAAAATAAGCCCCTCCAGGGGAAATGAATAACAATTTGAATTATAGTACCGCATTACATTGTTTCTTTTTAACAACCTACATGAAAAATATAATTCAATATAATGCTACGAATTTAAAAATTAAATGGTGACAAACAACATCATTAGCCATTAAACCTACTGATACAAACCTCCTTAGGAATCGCAATCTGATGTTCTAAAAAATTAAATAATTGTTCCGCTGCTTGTGGTGCAATCATCACTCCTCTAGTCCCTAATCCATTAAGAATGGCACATTGTTTATACTTTTTATGAACACCTATCAAAGGACGTCTATCTTTTACCGTAGGCCGAATCCCTGCAACATGATCAACAATTGTATATGGTGTGGTTAAAAACATATCCAATTTCATTAACAATTCTACTTTGCCCGCCAAGGAAGGAATATTGGTCTTATCTTTCCAGTTAAATGTAGCCCCAACTTTATATAAATCATTTCCTATAGGCATCACAAATAAAGCTGCTTTTATCAAATAATCAACCTTAAGTTCTGGAGCATGAATCGTCAGAAGTTCACCTTTAGCTTCTTGCATTGGCAAATTATTAAACAACGGATTTTCTAACATTCCATATCCTTCGCAAAAAACGATCCTATCCGCCAGGATCCCTTTATAGTTGATCCCTGTTTTTAAGTATTCGATGGCATTGTAGTCAAAGGTTTCCTTCTTTAAAATATCTTTAGAGTTTAAAAACAATCTATAATCATAAATCAAGCCTTGCGTATCAATCCTCCCCGTATGAATCAACCTACCATACCCAAAATCACTAATAAGTCCTTGCGTCTTATCTGAGCCAATAGCAGGCAGCATATATGATTGCATAAGCGGCTTATCACACGCAACAAACCAATTATTCTGCTCTTGAATAGATTTAAATATTCTATGAATAGGAAGTGGATGGTTGTAAACTCCCTTCAATTCTATCTCCAATTGTTTGTAAAAAGGCAAGGCTATCCTTAATTGTTCTTCTGCATTCCAAACAGGGGTAAATCGTTTTAGAATAACAGGATTATACATTCCTCCTGCAACTACAGAAGCATGTTGAGATTCGTTTTCAAAAACAACAAAACTTTTTCCTTCTGATAGTAATTTTTTAGAAAAAGCAACACCAGCCAATCCCATTCCTACAATAATATAATCAACCTTCATATTCCTTAAATAAGGTACAAATCTAAGGAATACCAAAACAATTCCATAATACCTGTGTAAATAGTTTTTATAAGATCCATAAAAGAAATTCAAGGCTACAAGGCAAACTTTTAAAAGAATATTTTCAAGTATAAGCGCACGACAAAAAATAGATAAACCTTGTAAAAAGGTATATTCCAAAAACAGCTTCTATTCTTAAATAATTCTTTAAAAATATATTTTAAATTAGAATGATAATTATGGGCGTACATCTAGTATCCGTAGAAAAAAGAAGTTTTCTATGATAAAAGAATCGTAATAAAAAAAACAAGTTAAAAGCTGCTGACACATCCGTATCATACCAAATACATTTCCAAGTGACGGTTTGTATTTAGTATAAAGCATAAAAAAACTCTTGTTTTCACAAGAGTTTTTTTATATAAAAAGTAATTGGAATTAATAATTCCACATATCCAATTCTTTGTTACGGATAGCACTTTTAATTTTTTCAGAAGCCAAGACTTGAAACAATGCGTTTCCTTTTACATATTCAGAAACATCTCTATTTCCATACATATTCTCTTCTCTATAAATGATATAACTAAATCTACGTGCATTTAACAAATGATCGTAAGAGATAGGATAAGCTGAGTTTTTTTGATTAAAAACCTTCATGTTATGCAATGTTTTTCTTGCATTAGGATAAAACACCCAGAACAGCGGTAATTGCTCCGCAAGATCTACATCTTCTCTTCCCATCAATTGAACATCTGGAGCCACTGGAGCCAATGCTAACAAACGATATTTAAGTTCGCCTTGACGTTTATCAAAATACCATAAGCCTTTTAATTTATACCCTTCTATATCTTGAGAAGTTAAATCAATACGGTCAATGTATTCATCAATATTAGTATTACCAGCATTCAGTTCATCAATACCAGCGTCTGTTGTATCAATCCGAGATAATCTTGAAATTATCTCTTTTTTCGCAAGCTTCGAGGTAAAGTATGAATCATCATACACTTCATCAATATCACCGCTTCGAATCCCTCTTAATAAGGTATCAAACAATGAACGACGATCTTTGTCCACACTTGTAGTATCAATTGGGTAATAATACGGCAAATTGATACGCTCATTCAAATCAATATACTCCCAAACCACTTTTGACCACATCACATCTCTATCATCAATAAAACCATATTCTAATGGTTTGTCATTGTCTGTAGCCAATTGCTCCTTGGTTTTTTTACCAATGTCTGAGGGCTTTGTTGCATTTAGCAAATTTGATTGTGCATTTGACACAAATGCTACCAAGACTACTAACAAAAAAGTTGCAAAACCGTTCCTTCTCATAATTATAACCTATTTAAATAATATTATTGTACTTCTATACTTACAGGAGCTGCCGTTTTTATACGGTAACCTCCTCCTCCAACTAGTTTCGATTTCACATCAAATATTGATATGATATCTCCTCTTTTTGCTTTACTTATTGCTTTTCTTGCCTGTCCATTCATTCGGTTACCTTTTACAGTAACTGTAGATTGACCAGGTACGCGAATTTTAAATGATGTTGTTGTCAACTTCAAGTCAAACACAAAATCTGGTAAAGAAACACCTATTGTGGCTTTACCTATACTTGTTTTAGGCATTTTAAACATCCCACTCTGCTTACGAACTGTAGATACAGGCGACGGAATATCTTTAATTCTAAAAGACATAGAACTGGACACATTATCACCACTTGGTAAAGTACCAGATACGCTAATAGTCACTTCCTTTCCTCCTTGAGGACTCATTCTATACTTTCCAGATCCTGTTACTTTGGTCAATCCTTTCGCTGTAGCTCTCACTTTATTATCAGGAATACCTGGAATAGAAATGGTCATAGGATTAGCAACCCCACGGTACACTACATTCATTTTATCTGCTGAGATCACCGCTCCATTTGGTTTTGGAATCACAGCATACGAACTTTGAATTGGAATTTCAACAGGTTCATTATTTTCCATGAAAATAAATTTACCCTTGATGGTATTTTCTCCAACTCTACCAACTCTAAAACTCAAATTAACTTGCCCAGCTTGAATCGCGCTTTCTGGTATTTTACGACCGTTTACGATAACACTCTCAGCTCTTAAAGTAGGATCATTTTTACCGAGATATATTTTCCCTTTAAAAGTTTCTCCTTCAAAAAACGCCGTTTTATCTGCTACAACAATAGCCTGATAATTAGACATAGAAACATCACTTTCCATTTGATCACCTAGCAACGTTTCATAAATTTCCGCTTCCGTAAATTTAATATTATTTTGCAGTTGTGTAAAGTTAGTTACCGAAGCAATTAAAGGAAACCCTTCAAACTTACTTTTCAACCAGCGTTGCGTCCCTTCCCCTTTAATCTTAGGATCTGTGGTGTCAAAACGAGCATTTATTGCGTCTGATAGAATTTTTTTAGTTCCAGCTACCGCTAACATTTCTTTTTTATATTCTTCAATTTTACTAACAAATTCTAGTCCAGCTTTGGTTATTTTATCACCGTTAAAAAACAGTTGATCCACAACGTCTGAACCATCCATTACTTCAAAATTTTGTTTGTTCTCTTCCGATAAATTTCTTTTAGCCTTTATCTTTAAATCACCTAAATAGTTATATAAACTTGAAGACAATGCATTTACATTCGATGCTATTTTATATCGATCTGCAAATTTTTCTGGTTGGTCACTCGCCTTAGTGGCTAATGAACTCAATATTTGTGCGTTTTTTGTAGTAGCCGTTTTGTTTGCGGTCACTAAATTATTATTTATATTTCCAAAGGCTGACAATACCTCTTTCCCCATATTTAACGCTAACATTGCGATAAATACTAGGTACATAAGGTTGATCATTTTTTGCCTAGATGAAAGTTTTCCTCCTGCCATAATTAATTAGTTTTAGGTTTTATGATTACTAATTAATTTTTACTAGACATAGCGGTTAACATACCTCCATAAACACCGTTCAAAGAAGATAAGTTATTTGTTAGCGCTTCCATTTGAGCTTGCAATTTCTCTGCATTTCCAGCAAACTGAGAATTTATATCCGTTTGACGAGCAGTACTTTCTAATTGTACTTTATACAGACTATTCAAGGATTCCATTTGTGCAGATGCCAATGATAATTGTTCCGTGTATTTGGTAGTTGCTGCAATAGAATCAACTGCTGGTGCAATATTTTCTGCTGCTCCTTTAAAGCTCATGATACTTGTAGATAAACTAGTCATTACACTCGCATCTAATTTTGCTTCAATAAGCATCTCATCCAATTTCTGAGACAATAATCCTTGAGCTTCACTTGCTTGGTTATTATCGATTGCTTTTTGAGCGCCTCCAGATAATTCTGGATACACCAATGACCAATCCAGATCTTCATCTACAGATTCAAATGCTGAAACAAAAAAGATCAGGGCTTCTGCAATTAATCCGATAGCCAATAAGGTACCTCCTCCAATAGTAACACCTGCAATATCTACTTTCCAGTGCAAAATCTTGAATAATGCTCCTAGAATTACAATTGCGGCTCCAAAATTGTAAGCCATATTAAATGCTTTCTTAATTGTCTTTGACTGTGCCATATTTATTAGTTGATTTAGTTGATTTAATTGATTTTATTGATTTGGGTCTAACTTTACTTACCGTTTAAATTGGTCCCTAAATGATCTTGAACAGTTCTAAACCCGATATAACTACGAGCAGAATCTGCATATTCATAATCTCTTGTACTCACTTCTAAGAAAAACGCGACATCTTTCCATGATCCTCCTCTGATTACTTTTCTTTTATTTTTCATGTCCTCTACATTTGGATTCATTGTAGATCCAATATAGTACGATCCTTCATTAAAAGCAGTATTTGTCCATTCAGAAACATTCCCTGCCATATTATACAATCCATAATCGTTCATATTATAGGATTGTGCTTCCATTGTATACAAGGCTCCATCCACAGCATAATCACCTCTACTTGGTTTAAAGTTAGCCAAGAAACAACCTCTATCTGTAGTGGTGTAAGGCCCTCCCCAAGGATATTGCGCGTATTGCAAACCTCCTCTAGCTGCATATTCCCACTCTGCCTCTGTAGGCAATCTAAAGTAAGGTACAGAACTAGGATTTTTCTTTGATTTCAAGAAATCGTTTTTCTTCTTGGTTCTCCAACTACAAAATGCTTTGGCTTGATTCCAAGCGATTCCTACCACTGGATAATCATTATATGCCTCGTGGAAAAAATAATCTTGGTGCATTGGATCATTGTAAGAGTAATTAAAATCTTTTACCCATACCGTTGTATCAGGATACACCTTTACTGTTTCGGATTTGATAAAATCTTTACGATTTCCACTAGTACGAGCTGCATCATCACGATTCAACCAGTAATATTTATATTGTAATTTATCTGTATCCAATAATCGTCTACCGTCAAAACTGTTTTCCAAGTTTACATACATAGTATCCATAATCTCAGCATAATACACATCTGGAAAATCTTTGGTTGCCCAAACTAGATCTTCGTCCCAGTTTAAGGCACGTCCCATGGTAGGTGAATTTACATCTCCATAGCTCCCATAGTTATTCATCATGTATTTTTGATAAGGAGTCATATCTGCAGTGTCTAACACTTTAAATTGGTAGTCTTCTAGGACACCTTCCTTTTCACCTGCACCGTCTCCGTTCATTTCATCAGCTAAAATAGCCAATTTGGTTCGGACAATTGAATCACGTACCCAATGTACAAATTCTTTATACTCACTATTGGTGATTTCAGTTTCATCCATATAAAACGGACGCACTGTTACGGTTCTAGTAGGTGCATTAAATGCGCCTGCTATGTCCTCACTTTGTTTCCCCATAGTGAATGAACCACCCGGGATTAGGGACATACCATAAGGTTTCATGGAATACCATTTACTTTTGGTCTTTACTCCCACTAACTCTCCTTGATCGTTAGAGCCACAGCTATACAATACTGAGACAAGTACAATAAATATTGCAATTTTCTTCATAATTACATGTTTCTTTTCAAATTGAGGTAATACGTTTGATATCAATTTATCTATCTGTTTGGTTATTCTGTTAAACAACATCTGGTTAACTTTATTGTACATAATACTGTTTTTATTTAAGTCAACTTTTGACAAGCTTTCATCCATCTTTCGGGAAGTTCCTGATTTGTTGCGCTCAAATAATCTTGATAGGTACAAGGTATTAACGCATGTCTTTTAAATTTATTATTTTCATTCAAATTAATTTCCATCCACCACCGTCCACTTTTATTACTTTTATAGAAATTCATGGTTTCAGATTCGTTTGGAACCATATATTTTTGATAGTCATCTAAGATTCCAAATGGGTAATCATTGGCTCTATAATTTACACCTTCTATAAAATACCAAATCATTTGTGCTATTAATTGCCCGGTGATTTGTTTGTTATCAAGTAAGGCGTTAAACTCATAAATACCAAATGAGGTAACCTTATCACTTATACCTGCATAGCGAGCTATCGCGCAAGCATCTGTTCCTGAAAGTCCGTTTGGTGTTGCGTTATTATTTGCAGGAGCATCACAATTTTTAATAGCAGAAATATCAAAACTAACAATATCTGCATCTCTTAAAACAGGTTCTACTACTTCTATATTATTTAGTAATTCTCCCAGTCTATGTGTTTCGAAATAAAGATTTTCTAGTAAGTCTATTTCATCTTGAGAATTAAAAAAAGTTTGATAGCCTAGATTGCAATAATTAAATAAATTATTGGGTTCGTCCATAATAATTCTACTTAAAAACGAGAAAGAATCTATTGGATTATCTATCACTCCTAAATTAAATTTATTATCAACAGACACCAAATTCACCGTTTGTTCCAAGGCGTCATAGGCTCTATAATTTATATAGGTCAACTCTTGCCCGCCTCCTATAATAACAGGTATAATTCCTTTTTTCAATAACGATGAAAGAATGGATTTTACAGCAAAATACGTATCCGCAACGGTATCTCCTGGGATTACATCACCTATATCTGCAATTTTCACGCCCCAATTCCCAGGGAACATGGCATACAAATGCTTTCTTATAGAAGAAAAATCAGTACCTGATTCCTTATTATTCACCGCATTTCTACCTTCGCAAACTCCTACAATGGCAATTTTAACTCCATCCAATATAGGCATGCCTTTCCCTTCCGTATGTATTAATAACATTTGGGACAGGTTATCACCTAAAATTTGTTCAGAAAAATTTAAATCACCAGTGTTTACTGGTTTTAAAAAGTCTAATTCCATGGTATCATCGAGGGGGTCAATTCTATAATCAAATGCAATATAACAATATTTAATTCTATTTAGCCTTCGATTTTACACTTTTCTTTTTACTTACTGTTTTCTTCTTGGCTGCTGGCTTCTTTTTTACAGCTGCTTTTTTCTTTTTCGGGGCATTTTTCTCAATGATAGCTTGCACCTCTTCTAGTGTTAAAGCTTTTGCATCTGTAGTTTTAGGCATTTCGATCTTTACTTTACCTTTTAAGATATTAAATCTTCCCCAACGTGCCTTTTCTACGCGGATACCTTCTTCTTCCCAATTGTGGATTACTTTTTCTATTTCTTTACGTTTCTTATCTTCGATAAGGGCGGTAATATCTTCAAAACTTAAAGTATCGTAATCGTATTTTTTATTTACGTTGATAAACATTCCGTTCCATTTTATAAATGGACCAAAACGTCCTACACCTTTCTGAACTGGTAATTCCTCATAAGTAGCAATAGGCGCATCTGCTAATTGTTTTGCTTTAATTAATTCTACGGCACGCTCATAGTCTACGTCCATTGGATTTTCATCTTTAGGAATAGACACATACATGGTATCAAATTTCACATAAGGACCAAATCTACCATTAGCAACAGTTACTTCGTGTCCTTCAAATTCTCCTACCGTTTTAGGCAACTGAAATAAATCCATTGCTTCTTCATAGGTAATAGAACTCAGTGTCTGACTCGGTTGTAAGCTTGCAAACTTTGGTTTTTCTTCATCTGTTGCTTCCCCTATTTGTACCATCACTCCAAAGCGTCCCAAACGTACATATACATTTTTACCGCTTTCTGGATCTACCCCTAGCAATCGTTCACCTTTTGCACGTTCCGCATTTGCTGCTACATCAACAACCAGCGGATGAAATGTATTGTAAAACTCTTTAATCATAGCAGTCCAATCTTCTTTTCCTGCTGCAATTTCATCAAAATCAGCTTCTACCCTTGCTGTAAATCCAAAATCCAATACATCTGAAAAATTAGCTACTAAGAAATCGTTGACAATATTCCCAATATCTGTAGGGATTAATTTGCCTTTATCTGAACCTACTTTTTCTGTCAATGTTTTGTCAGAAATATCTGATTTCATTAACATCAATTGATTGTAATCTCTCTCCTTGCCTTCTATGGCTCCTTTCTCAACATATTCTCTACGTAAAATAGTAGAAATAGTAGGTGCATAAGTAGAAGGTCTACCAATACCCAATTCCTCTAATTTCTTTACCAGTGATGCTTCTGTAAATCGATATGGTGCTTTTGAATAACGCTCCGTAGCTGAAATAAACTGCACATCCAAAGTCTCTGCAACTTTCAAACGCGGCAACATTCCTGCTTGTTCTTCTTCTTCATTATCTGTTCCTTCTAAGTATACTTTTAAGAAACCATCAAATTTTATCATTTCACCGTTGGCAGAAAACAACAATTTATTCTGATTATTTTTTACTTTTACATTGGTGCGTTCCAGTTGTGCATCACTCATTTGCGATGCCACAGTACGTTTCCAAATAAGGCTGTACAAACGGTCTTGGTCATAATCTACAGACACCGAGTGAAGACTCATATCGGTAGGTCTGATCGCCTCATGCGCTTCTTGTGCTCCTTTTGTTTTATTTTTAAAATCTCTTGGAAAGCTATATTCTTTGCCATAAGAATCTGTGATTTCTAAGGCTGCAGCAGTTTTTGCATCATTGGACAAATTCACACTATCGGTTCTCATATAAGTAATCAAACCTGCTTCGTATAATCGTTGTGCCATTGTCATCGTCTTAGACACAGAAAAATACAATTTACGCGCAGCTTCTTGTTGCAAAGTAGACGTAGTAAATGGAGCAGCAGGAGTTTTCTTGGCAGGTTTTTTGGTTAAATCTGAAACTTGGAAACTTGCATCCAAACATGACTCTAAAAATTCTTGAGCCTCTTTCTTAGTTTTAAAATTTTTAGGCAAACTCGCTTTTAACTTCTTCCCTTCTAAGGTTAAAAATTCTGCAATTACTTTATAAGACACTACAGGTTTAAAATCTATAATCTGACGTTCTTGTTCTACAATTAATCGCACAGCTACAGATTGCACTCTCCCCGCAGACAAACCACCTTTTACCTTTCTCCACAGCACAGGAGAAAGCTCATACCCAACCAAACGGTCTAAAACACGACGTGCTTGTTGTGCATTTACAAGGTTATAATCAATTTTCCTTGGGTTTTCTACAGCCTTTAAAATAGCCGACTTTGTAATCTCATGAAAAACAATACGTTTTGTTTTATCATCTGTCAACTTTAACTGTTCTGACAAATGCCATGCAATTGCCTCTCCCTCCCGGTCCTCATCACTTGCTAACCAAACCATTTCTGCTTTCTTGGCCAAGCTTTTCAATTTCTTAACCACGGCTTTTTTATCTGGTGAGACTTCGTAATTTGGTAGAAAATCACTATCTACATTAATTCCTATACTTTTCTTGGGTAAATCTGCAATATGCCCAAAGCTAGACTCTACTTGAAAGTCTTTTCCTAGAAATTTCTCAATCGTTTTCGCCTTTGCAGGTGACTCAACTATAACTAAATTTTTTGCCATAAATCTATTTTTCAAATGCTTATTTTATTTACTAAAACAAACATATACTATCCAATTCTTAAACATCTACTGAGCGCAAAAGTATACGTTTTTTTTTAATATCATATTTTAAGCCTTTATTTTTAATGATTATTTATGAAAATGATTGTTAATTTTCTGCCAACTTGTCATATTTTTAAATATTTGGTTTTATCTTTGTCCAATATTTGAAACGAACATGGGTACCGAAAAAACAATAATTGAAAAACACCAAGGGCAATCATTGATAACTGAGCAACGATCTGGAAATACAAAAAAGATGTATATTGAGAGTTACGGTTGTCAAATGAATTTAAATGATAGTGAAATTGTTGCTTCCATCTTAACCAAAGAAGGGTACAACACCACACAAATATTAGAAGAAGCTGACCTTGTATTAGTGAACACATGCTCAATTCGTGAAAAAGCAGAACAGACCGTACGTAAAAGACTCGAAAAATACAATGCCATAAAAAAAATAAACCCTGGAATGAAAGTGGGTGTATTAGGATGTATGGCAGAACGCTTGAAAGCTAAATTTTTAGAAGAAGAAAAAATAGTTGATTTGGTTGTTGGTCCAGATGCGTACCGAGACCTCCCCAATCTATTAAGAGAAATTGGTGAAGGAAGAGATGCTGTAAACGTACTCTTATCTAAAGACGAAACTTATGGAGATGTATCTCCTGTGCGATTAAACTCAAATGGAGTTTCTGCTTTTGTATCCATCACTAGAGGCTGTGATAATATGTGTACTTTTTGCGTGGTTCCTTTTACTAGAGGAAGGGAACGAAGTAGAGATCCAGAAAGCATTCTAAAAGAAATTCAAGATTTATACGAACGCAATTTTAAGGAAGTAACCTTACTCGGGCAAAATGTAGACAGTTACTTATGGTATGGTGGAGGATTAAAGAAGGATTTTAAAAACGCGTCTGAAATTGCGAAAGCCACAGCGGTAGAATTTTCACATTTACTAGATATGGTTGCAAAGACCTATCCAACAATGCGTTTCCGATTTTCAACATCAAATCCTCAAGATTTAAATTTAGATGTGCTGCACACCATGGCAAAACATAAAAACATATGCAAACACATTCACTTGCCTATTCAAAGTGGTAACACAGCTATGTTGAAACGAATGAACAGAGCGCACACAAGGGAAGAGTACATAACATTAATAGACAATGTCCGCAGTATTATTCCTGATTGCGCAATTTCTCAAGATATTATTGTAGGGTTTTGTGGGGAAACTGAAGAGGAACATAAAGACACCTTATCTTTAATGGAATATGTAAAATACGATTTCGGATTTATGTTTGCATATTCTGAAAGACCTGGTACATTGGCTGCAAAAAAAATGCCTGACGACGTACCTAACGACATCAAAAAACGTCGATTAAACGAAATTATACAGTTACAATTAAAACACAGTGCATACAGAACTAGTGATTTCTTAGGAAAAACAGTTGAAGTTTTAATTGAAGGTACCAGTAAAAAATCCGAAGCACACTGGAAAGGAAGAAACTCACAAAATTGTGTTATTGTTTTCCCTAAAGCAGATGAGAAACTAGGAGATACTGTAAATGTATATATTGAGAGCTGTACGTCAGCAACTTTAATAGGAGTTAAAAAATAAAAAACATGGAATCGCTACAGACTGTTAAACAACGATTTGGGATTATAGGAAACGATCCAATTTTAAACCGGGCTATCGAAAAAGCAATTCGTGTTGCACCAACCGAAATTTCGGTATTGGTAACAGGAGAAAGTGGTGTTGGAAAAGAAAGTATTCCAAAAATAACACATCAACTTTCCTACAGAAAGCATGCGAAATACATCGCCGTTAACTGCGGTGCGATACCAGAAGGAACCATAGACAGTGAGCTGTTTGGTCACGAAAAAGGCGCATTTACAGGCGCTATTCAAACAAGAAAAGGCTATTTTGAGGTGACAGATGGCGGTACTATCTTTTTAGATGAAGTAGGAGAACTCCCATTAACAACTCAAGTAAGACTACTGCGAGTTCTAGAAAATGGAGAATTTATAAAAGTAGGAGCATCAAATGTTCAGAAAACAGATGTTAGGATTGTAGCTGCCACTAATTTAAATATGCACGAAGCCATTGCTAAAGGTAAATTTAGAGAAGATTTATATTATAGGTTAAGTACCATAGAAATTAACCTACCTCCATTAAGAGAACGCAAAGAGGACATACACCTATTATTCCGTAAATTTGCTTCTGATTTTGCTCAGAAATACAAAATGCCTACAGTTCGTTTGACTGATGACGCCATAAATTTATTAGTAAATTACAAGTACCCAGGAAACATTCGACAATTGCGAAATATCGCAGAGCAAATTTCTGTCATAGAAGAAACCCGAAGTATTGATGGTTTAAAACTAAAACAATATTTACCAGAAATGAGAGGTAATTTTCCCTCAGTTATTTCTACCAGTACAAGCAATAGTGATTTTGCAAACGAACGAGAAATTATGTACAAAATCTTGTTTGACATGCGAAACGACATCAACGATTTAAAAAAACTGACTTTAGACTTGATGAAAAACGAAAACACAAGTCAAGTTAAAGAACAAAACAGTCAATTAATTCAAAAGATTCACAAGGAGCAAGAACAATATTTACCTGTAGTACAAAACCCAATAGAAGTTCTGTCCATTCCAAATTCCGACTATGAAAATAGTAAAACTTTTGATTTTGCAGAAGCCATAGACGAGGATGAATCATTATCTCTTCATGAAAAAGAAGTAGAATTGATCAAAAAATCGTTGGAGAGAAACCATGGAAAACGAAAACTAGCAGCCAAAGAATTGGGCATCTCAGAACGCACACTCTATCGCAAAATTAAACAGTACGATTTATAGCCTTTTGCTACCAATCAACCTATATTTGAAACACATTATACTATCGTGAAAAAACACATCTTACTCGGACTTCTTATCATTACTGCACTTACATTTCAAGCTTGTGGTATTTATAGTTTTACTGGAGGTGACACAGGAAATGCTAAAACAATTCAAATTGATTATTTCCCAAACACAGCAACTTTAATAGAGCCAGGACTAAGTCAGAAATTCACCACAGAGTTGAGAGATTTATTTTTAACCCAAACAAATTTAAGTCTTATAAAATCCAATGGAGACCTACAGTTTGAAGGAGAAATAACGGGATACCGAATCAACCCTATGTCCGCTACGGCACAACAGACCGCTGCGAAAAACAGGTTGACAATTACCATAAACTGCCGTTATTACAACAGAGAAGAACCCTCAAAAAACTTTGAGAAAAGTTTCTCTTTTTATCATGATTACCCAGCAAATGCACAACTAACTGGAGGGATTTTAGAGGAAGCATTTGAAGAGATTATAGAACGAATCACACAAGATATTTTTAGCGCCTCAGTTGGAGCTTGGTAAATTATGAATAATTTGAAAATAAATTCTTTGATAAACACACCGCAACAAATCACTGTTGAAAAAACAGTAGAATTGGAGGCGATACTGAAAGAATACCCCTATTTTCAAGCCGCACGTGTTTTACATTTGAAAGGGCTTAAAAACCAGCAAAGTTACACCTACAATCAAGCGTTAAAACTTACCGCAGCACACACTACGGACAGGTCCATCTTATTTGATTTTATCACTACAGATTTCCTAGAAAAACCAATAGTAGCTCCAGTAATTGCGCCAGAAAAGCATCTAGAAACTAAAGAAAAAAACATAAAAAAGAGTATTGAATCAACTAAAAATGAACCAATACTAGAAAAAAAACGGGTCCTCCCATCAGACCCCATTCAAGGTTTTATGCCTTCTTTTGAAGAGATAGAACAATTATCTTCAAAAAAAGGGTTTGAAAACACGGACAAAAACGCACGTTTTTCAGATATAATATTCCCCTTAAGTTTAGGGAAAGAAAGTCCACAAAAAATTCAAAAACTGCTTCAAAAAACGGCATCCACTCTAGAAATAGGGAGCCCTATTGAATTCACAAAAAAAGAACAATATTCTTTTAGTGAATGGATGAATTTGAATTCATTTACCCCTATAAAACGAGAGAAACCTGTAAAAAAGACTCTAAAAAAAATAGTAGAAAAATTTGACAACTTAGGACTTATCGATAAATTTATAGCTACAAATCCAAAAATACCACGGGTCGGAAAATCAGACTCAATACAGAAAAACATAGTAAAAGAAAACAGCGGAAATGATAGTTTAATGACAGAAACTTTGGCCAAGGTATACCTAGAGCAAGAGAAGTATGGAAGTGCTATAAAAGCTTATCGAATTTTAAGTTTGAAATATCCAGAAAAAAGTAGTTTCTTTGCAGACCGAATAAAAGCAATAAAATATTTACAAAAAAATAAATCATGACATCATATACAATATTTTTAGTCGTAATAATGATCGTAGCATTTTTGCTCATCCTAATTATAATGGTTCAAAATCCTAAAGGAGGAGGATTGTCTTCATCTTTCGGTGGTGGAGGAACTCAAGCATTAGGAGGAGGAGTTCAAAATACGACGAACTTTTTAGACAAGAGTACATGGACTTTGTCAATTGTTTTATTAGTATTGATTTTATTATCAAATTTTGCTGC
The DNA here is from genome assembly GCA_965224465.1 of Flavobacteriaceae bacterium. Classification (GTDB taxonomy): domain Bacteria; phylum Bacteroidota; class Bacteroidia; order Flavobacteriales; family Flavobacteriaceae. The sequence goes on from OZ245049.1 coordinate 1,821,332, forward strand.
ACCATCAGGAGCAAATAGCGTAACTCAAGATTCAAAAGTAGAAACAACTATAGAAAACAGAGACATTATTGAAACTCCTGCTCCAACAGCTGTAGTTCCAACAACAACAAATGACTCTATCAAATAGTCTGTTTTTTATAACATACAAAAAATGCCAACATGTCAGCCATGTTGGCATTTTTTTTTGTTATCACCCTACAATATAATACAATTTGTCAGCCATTGTATTATGGCACATTTTTCGCAAATTGTTAAACATAAAATTAAAATCAAAAACATGAGTGTAAATATTAAACCTTTAGCCGATAGAGTTCTTATAGAACAAAAAGCTGCAGAAACTACCACCGCATCTGGTATTATTATCCCTGACACTGCAAAAGAAAAACCACAACAAGGAATTGTAATTGCTGTAGGAAACGGAACTAAAGACGAGCCGATGACAGTGAAAGTTGGAGACACCGTATTGTATGGCAAATATGCAGGGACGGAGTTAAAACATGAAGGAAACGACTATTTAATCATGAGAGAGAGCGATATCTTCGCTATCATTTAATTAAAAACATAAGACATGGCAAAAAGAATAATTTTTGATATAGAAGCAAGAGACGGACTTAAAAGAGGTGTAGATGCTTTAGCAAATGCAGTAAAAGTAACTTTAGGACCTAAAGGACGTAATGTAGTAATCGATAGATCTTTTGGTGGTCCATCAATCACTAAAGATGGAGTTACAGTAGCAAAGGAAATTGAATTAGAAGATCCTATAGAAAATATGGGCGCTCAAATGGTAAAAGAAGTCGCTTCTAAAACCAATGACCTTGCTGGAGACGGAACAACTACGGCTACTGTTTTAGCCCAAGCTATTGTAAAAGAAGGATTAAAAAACGTAGCTGCAGGAGCCAATCCATTAGATTTGAAACGAGGAATTGACAAAGCTGTAGAAAGCATTGTTACGGACCTACAAAAACAATCTAAAGAAGTTGGAAACAACAGCGACATGATCAAACAAGTAGCTTCTATTTCTGCTAATAACGACACTACAATTGGTGACTTAATTTCAGAAGCATTTATTAAAGTTGGAAAAGAAGGTGTAATTACCGTCGAAGAAGCAAAAGGAACTAAGACCTATGTGGACATTGTAGAAGGTATGCAATTTGATCGTGGATACTTATCTCCTTACTTTGTAACCAATGCAGACAAGATGCTGGTTGACTTAGAAAATCCTTACATTCTATTATTTGACAAAAAAATAAGTTCTTTAAAAGATTTATTGCCAATATTAGAACCTGTTGCACAAAGTAGCAGACCTTTATTAATTATTGCAGAAGACGTAGATGGTGAAGCATTGGCTACTTTGGTAATGAATAAATTAAGAGGTGCCTTAAAAATTGCAGCAGTAAAAGCACCTGGATTTGGTGACCGTAGAAAAGCAATGTTAGAAGATATTGCTGTATTGACAGGAGGTACTGTAATTGCAGAAGAAAGAGGATTGAGTTTAGAAAATGCAACCTTGGAATTATTAGGAAGTGCAGAACGCATAACTATTGACAAAGACAATACAATCATCGTAAATGGAGCTGGAGATAGTGAGCAAATTAAATTGCGTGTAAGTCAAATCAAAACTCAGATAGAAACGACAACATCTGACTACGACAAAGAAAAATTACAAGAACGATTGGCAAAATTAGCTGGTGGTGTTGCTGTCTTATACGTAGGTGCTGCTTCTGAAATAGAAATGAAAGAAAAGAAAGACCGCGTAGACGACGCTTTACATGCAACTAGAGCTGCAGTTGAAGAAGGTATTGTAGCTGGTGGAGGTGTTGCACTAGTAAGAACCAAAGAAAATCTAAAAAACATTACAACAGAAAATCTAGACGAAGCAACTGGGATTAAAATTATAGAAAGAGCTATTGAAGAACCTTTACGCCAAATTGTAGAAAATGCAGGAGGAGAAGGATCTGTAGTGGTTTCTAAAGTTTTAGAAGGCACCGGAGACTTTGGATACAATGCTAAAAATGATACATATGTTCAAATGTTTAGCGAAGGAATTATCGACCCTACAAAAGTAACTCGCGTTGCATTAGAAAACGCTGCTTCTGTTGCTGGAATGATCTTAACTACAGCTTGTACTTTAGTAAACATTAAAGAAGATGCACCTGCTGGCGGAATGCCTCCTATGGGTGGTGGTGGTATGCCAGGCATGATGTAATACCAATTACAATCCAAATGATTGCCGTACTTCATTTACCCAATCATTCGGAAATTCAATAGATATCATTATTAAGGTATCACAGTAAAAAACCCTGCTTTTAGCAGGGTTTTTTGTATTTCAATTCTAAATAAAAAAACCACCTATAATAAGGTGGTTCTATACACTAAAATTAAAGTGATCTTTTAAGCATTTTTTAAGTCCATTTTACATACTGGACACGCACCATCTTTTTTATAAACTTTATCTTTTTCGCATTTCATTGGACATGCATACCCATCCACGCTAGCTGTTTTTTTTGTTTTAGAAGCACAACAAGGTTTTGTACAACCAGGTTTGCAAGATGCTCCTTTAGCAGCCTTTCCTTTACATTGCGCTTTTGAAGCAGACTTACATGCAGTTTTCTTAGCTTTACATTCAGCTTTCTTAGCTTTGCATTCAGCCTTCTTAGCTTGAGGGCATTCCGATTTCTTTTTTGTTTTACAACAAGATTTCTCTGTTTTTACACCTTCTGATACTACAGCTTCCTGTGCAGAAATCATTGAAACAAATAATACGCTAAATAGTGCAGTTAATAATACTTTCTTCATGTTTATTTAAATTAATTTGATTACTTATTAATGGTCATGTCCTTCATGACTCTCATGTTCAACCGTCTTTTTCACTTCTTTTAAATCCATTTTACAAACAGGGCAAGAACCTTCTTTTGTATAGGTTTTTTCTTTCTCACACTTCATTGGACATTGGTATGTAGTTGCTGCTATAACTTCTTTAACTATGGCTTTAACTTCCGTTTCCTTTGGTTCAGTCGTTTCTTTTTTTGATTCTTTACAAGAAATAACACTCATTGCTAAAAACAACATTAATGCGAATACACCTTTTTTCATTTGATCTTTATTTTAATTAATTAGAGACTAAGAATTCTTAACGTTAACAGTAAGAAAACTGAAAATTCGTTGCTAAAATAGTATATTTTTTGTTAATAAATAACGAAACACGAACTTTCAAAACGATCTATACGATGGCAAAATAGCATAATAAAAGTGTTACATGCGTTAAAAAAAACATAAAGTATAAAGCCTAAACAGTCTACATGTCCAAACAAACTAGTCCAAAAACATAATTAAGACTGAAAAAAATAATAGTTTAGCAGATCAAATACGCCTTATGAATACATCTATTTTAAAAAATAAAATTTTAAAAATAACACGTTCAAGAGAAACTTCTTCAAAAAAACGACAAGCTATTTGTGATGTATTAAAAAATCAAATACCTTATTATGACTGGGTTGGTTTTTATTTTAAGAACGGCAATTTAAAAGAGCTGAAACTTGCGGAATACGCAGGAGAAGAAACAGAACATACAATCATACCATTTGGCAAAGGAATATGTGGACAAGTAGCTTTGAGCAATAAGAACTTTGTAGTTCAAAACGTAGAAAGCGAAGCTAATTATATTTCCTGTGGATGGAAAGTAAAAAGTGAAATCGTACTACCCATTTTTATCAATGGTAAAAACATGGGCCAAATAGACATAGATTCACATACCGTTTCACCGTTCACAACAGCAGATGAAGAGCTCTTAGAGTACACCTGTAAATTAGTTGCTAATCTGCACTAAAAACACGGAACCACTCCCCTTTTATTTCAAACACTACAAGCCTAAAAAAAGAATCTGATCCAGATTGAAATTTTGGCAACTTTTATGTTGTAAAAGCACGGCATAATTCATAGATTTGCAGATTAACACAACACAACAACTATGAATTCTAACAAAACAGCTAAATCGGCTTTGATTTCCGTTTTTCACAAAGATGGCTTGGAACCAATTATTCGCAAATTTGATGCATTAGGCATTACCATGTATTCTACAGGGGGAACCGAAAAATTTATCAAAGATTTAGGATGTAATGTAATTGCAGTCGAAGATATCACTACATACCCATCTATTTTAGGGGGGCGTGTAAAAACATTACACCCAAGTGTATTTGGAGGGATTTTAAACAGAAGAGATCACGAAGGCGATAAAGCACAAATAAAAGAATTCAATATTCCTGAAATTGACATCGTAATAGTGGATTTATACCCCTTCGAAAAAACGGTAGCCAGCGATGCAACAGAGGCAGACATCATTGAAAAAATTGACATTGGAGGAATTTCTTTGATACGAGCAGCAGCTAAAAACTTTAAAGATGTGATTTGTGTATCCTCTATGGATCAATACGAATCGTTTTTAAATATAATTTCTGACACTAACGGAACCACAAATATAGAACAAAGAAAAACTTTTGCGGCAAAAGCATTTAATGTTTCTAGTAATTATGACACCGCTATTTTCAATTACTTAAACAAAGAAGAAACGCCTTTAAAAGTTAGTTTTACAGAGTCTAGTACTCTTAGATATGGCGAAAACCCACATCAAAAAGGAATTTTTTACGGAAATCTAGATGCTATTTTCGATAAATTACACGGAAAAGAATTATCTTACAATAACTTACTAGATGTAGATGCAGCGGTAAATCTAATGAGTGAATTTAAAAACGACCTTCCTACATTTGCTATTTTAAAACACAATAATGCCTGTGGAGTTGCACAACGTGATACTCTAAAACAAGCTTATTTGGATGCATTGGCAGGAGATCCTGTTTCTGCTTTTGGAGGCGTATTAATTTCCAATAAAAAAATTGACATCGCTACGGCAAAAGAAATCCATTCTCTATTTTGCGAAGTAGTTATTGCTCCTTCTTATGAAGACGAAGCATTGGTTATTTTAAAAGGAAAAAAGAATAGAATTCTCTTAATCCAAAAGGAAGTAACATTACCAAAAACTCAGTATAGAACAGCACTTAATGGTGTTTTATTTCAAAATAAAGACTTTATTACAGATGCAAAATCTGATTTAAAAACAGCCACTAAATTACATCCATCAGAAGCTGATATTAGCGATTTACTCTTTGCATCAAAAATATGCAAACACACAAAATCCAACACAATTGTATTGGCTAAAAACAAGCAATTATTTGCATGTGGAACAGGTCAAACATCAAGAGTAGACGCATTAAATCAAGCTATTGAAAAAGCGAGTTCTTTTAATTTTGATTTAAAAAATGCGGTGATGGCTAGTGATGCATTCTTTCCATTCCCTGACTGTGTAGAAATAGCAGGCAACGCTGGAATAAATACTGTAATTCAACCAGGAGGGTCAATTAAGGACCAATTATCGATAGATTATTGCGATAAAAATAAAATTTCCATGGTATTTACCGGAACACGTCATTTCAAGCATTAATTTTACTAACTTTGTAGAAAAGCGTTAAAAATTTAAAATACGAATATAGCATATGGGTTTTTTTGACTTTATGACCGAAGAAATTGCAATAGATTTAGGTACTGCAAACACTCTTATAATACACGACGGAAAAGTTGTTGTAGATTCACCTTCAATAGTTGCTCGAGATCGAACTACCGGAAAAATAATTGCCACTGGAAAAGAAGCCAGTTTGATGCAAGGGAAAACTCATGAAAACATCAAAACGATTCGCCCCCTAAAAGATGGTGTAATCGCAGATTTTGAAGCTTCGGAACAAATGATAAAGGAATTTATCAAAAACATTCCAAGCATTAAAAAGAAGTTTTTCACACCCTCTCTGCGCATGGTAATTTGTATTCCTTCGGGGATTACAGAAGTAGAAAAACGTGCGGTTCGTGATTCAGCAGAACACATGAACGCCAAAGAAATCTATTTAATATACGAACCAATGGCAGCTGCTATTGGAATCGGAATAGACATTACCCAACCAAAAGGGAATATGATTATTGATATAGGTGGTGGTACTACAGAGATAGCTGTCATCGCATTGGGAGGAATTGTTTGTGATAAATCTGTAAAGGTTGCTGGAGATGTATTCACTTCAGACATTGCATATTATATGCGTACTCAACACAATTTATATGTAGGAGAACGTACCTCTGAAAAAGTTAAGATACAAGTAGGTGCTGCAACAGAGGATTTAGATACACCTCCAGATGACATGCTAGTACAGGGGAGAGACTTACTCAGTGGAAAACCAAAACAGGTACAAGTTTCTTATCGTGAAATAGCCAAAGCACTAGACAAATCAATTCTAAGAATTGAGGACGCTGTAATGGAAACCTTGTCTCGCACTCCTCCGGAATTAGCTGCGGATATTTATAAGACGGGAATCTATTTAGCTGGAGGAGGATCTATGCTAAGAGGATTAGATAAACGTTTGTCTCGAAAAACAGATTTACCCGTATATGTAGCAGAAGATCCATTAAGGGCCGTGGTACGAGGAACAGGAATCGCTTTAAAAGATTTAAAAAAATACCAAAATATATTAATGAAATAATTTTATTACTCTAAGATTTTATGCAGCAGATTATTTACTTTCTTAGAAAATATAGGTATTTTTTGCTCTTTACAATCTTAGAGTTAATAGCCTTACTTTTTACCATTCAAAGTCATTCATTTCACAAAAGTAAATTCGTGAATTCCGCAACTTCAATTACTGGAGGAGTGTATACTCAGGTGAGTAATATTAACGAGTTTTTTATCTTAAAAAAAGAAAACAAAATTCTTGCAGAAGAGAACAACCGACTCAAAAACATATTGAGTAAACACCTTCTTTTGGGAACAGATACAACTGTAATTGACAGCTTAACTATACCGTATAAATACAAGTATACTGCTGCAAAAATCATAAAAAACGACTACAGTAAAATCAATAATTTTATTACCATAGACAAAGGAAGCTCTAGCGGAATAAAGAGTGATATGGGAGTGATTAATACAAAAGGGATCATAGGCATCGTAAAAAACGTATCTAATAAATACGCCACTATATTATCTATTTTAAATTCCTACTCCAAGTTAAACGTACGGCTTAAAAACAACAATTATTTTGGCACCCTTATATGGAACGGCAACTATTACAACACCGTACAGCTTATTGATATCCCTAGGCAGGCCAATCTAAAAATAGGAGACACCATTATTACAGGCGGACGATCTGCTATTTTTCCAGAAGGAATTATGGTTGGAACAATCAAAGATTTCCGATTTGAAGACACTAAATTTACAGAAATAAACATTACATTATTTAACGACATGAGTACCTTAGGCTATGTTCAAATTATTGAAAATAGAGAACGAAATGAGCAACAACTATTAGAAGAACAAGCAACGAATGAATACTAATTTATTTAAAATTCTTTTTCAATTTATTGGACTCATCCTCCTACAAGTTGTTCTGTTTAATAACATTCGTTTGTTTGGCTATGTAAATCCTTATATTTATGTAGCATGGGTTCTAGTATACCCTCTTAAAAACGAACGCAGTCTGTTCTTATTTCTTAGTTTTTTACTTGGACTTAGCATTGATTTCTTTTCCAACTCGGGGGGTATAAATGCCGCTGCACTCTTATTTGTGGCCTATATTAGATTACCACTCCTTACATCATTACTCAGAAAAGTAGATTTAGACTTTTTGCTTTTTCATGTTTCCAACATGCCATTTGTTAAACTATTCACATATATCAGTATACTCGTATTCTCACACCACCTTGTATTATTTAGTTTTGAATACTTTAGCTTTTATAATATTGGAATGATGCTAAAACACACGGTACTTTCAAGTGTTTTCACAATTGCGATACTATTTATAGGAATTCAACTATTCAGTTCCAATAAATAATACGAATATCAATAAAAAAACGTTTAAAACTTTAAGCATCTTTTTTAAAAGAATAACAATTACTTTATAATGAACAGAAAATTTTTACTTTATGCAATTATCATACTTACGGGTCTTGTATACATCGGTAAATTATTTTTTTTACAAGTATATCAACATCGTTTTTCAGATTCTCCATTGAACAATGCTGCGATTAAAACAAAGTATGAATATCCAGACCGTGGATATATTTACGATAGAAATGGAACGCTACTTGTGGCAAACCAACTGTCCTATGACATTATGGTAATTCCACGAGAAGTAAGAGCATTAGATACCTTAGAATTTTGTTCACTCCTAGATATAGACAAAAAAAGTTTCTTAAAACGATTGGGAAAGGCCAAAAAATATTCACCTAGAATACCTTCGCGATTTTTACAGCAATTATCTAAAGATGACTATGCTTATTTACAAGAAAAAATGCATAAGTTTAAAGGTTTTTTTATTCAAAAAAGATCTATTAGACAGTACCCCATTAAGTCTGCGGCAAATGTATTGGGCTATATCAGCGAGGTGAATGAAGGATTTTTAAAGAAAAATAAATACTACCATCAAAGCGAACTTATAGGAACCCTTGGAGTAGAAAAAACATATGAAAAAATACTCCGTGGAACCAAAGGGAAATCATATATCCAACGCAATCGGTTTAACAAAGAAATTGGATCTTATAAAAACGGAATTTATGACACCTTAGCCCAATCAGGAAAAGACCTAACATTAACCATAGATTCTGATTTACAACAATACGGCGAATTATTAATGCATAATAAGCGCGGCGGAATCGTAGCCATAGAACCTGCTACAGGTGAGATTTTAGCAATGATTACCGCACCCTCCTACGACCCTAACCTAATGGTAGGAAGAGGGCGGTCAAAAAACTCCGTATTATTATTTGGTGACACCATCAACAGGCCTATGTATGACAGAGGTTTACAAGCAATGTACCCGCCAGGATCCCCCTTTAAAATAATCTCTGCGTTGGTTGCATTACAAGAAGGCGTGATTACTACAGAGAGTTATGTAAAATGTTATCACGGTTACAGGTACGGTAGCAGAAGTAAAGCCTTTATGAAATGTCACTGTGGAATGGTTGGAATCCCCGTAAGACTCAATGAAGCCATCTACAGATCCTGCAATACCTATTTTTCTACTGCATATCGAAAATCTATCGAAAAATACGACACTCCTTCACTAGGTATGGATGCATGGAACAAGCATGTTACAAGTTTTGGTCTAGGTAATTATTTTGGAAACGACTTATCGGTGGGACAAAAAGGACTCATTCCTAACTCAAAATATTACAAAAAATATTATCCAAGAGGAGGATGGAGAGCTGTAACTACCATCTCAAATGCGATAGGTCAAGGAGAAATATTAACAACACCTTTACAACTAGCAAACCTTACGGCTACAGTTGCCAACAGAGGGTTTTACTACACGCCTCATATTGTAAAAAAGATTAAAGACATGAAAGTTGACAAGAAGTTTGTCACAAAAAACTTCACTTCTATAGATAAAAAATATTTTGATCCAGTTATTGAAGGCCTCTTTAATGTTTTTGAAAACCCAAGAGGAACAGCTAGAGCTTCTAAAGTCTATGGCATAGAAATTTGCGGAAAAACAGGGACTTCAGAAAACTATAAGAAAATTAATGGAGTTCGAACAAAATTAACAGATCACTCCATTTTTATAGCATTTGCTCCTAAAGACAACCCTAAAATTGCCTTAGCTGTATTTGTAGAAAATGGATATTGGGGATCTAGATGGGCAGGTCCCATTGCTAGTTTAATGATTGAAAGATATTTGACAGGAGGAACAAAAAGACCTGCTGTTGAACAAAGAATGATACTTGGAAGTCTGCAACATGAATATGAAAAACAATTAATCCACAAACAAATTGAGAAGTAGAAAAACAAATGTATTTTCCGGGATTGACTGGCTGTTAATTTTTATCTATCTAAGTCTCGTATTCCTAGGCTGGTTAAATATTTATTCAGTAACCATAACGGATGAAGATTTAAGTTTACTAAATTTAACCACAGGGTATGGAAAACAAAGTCTTTGGATTTTGTTATGCTTTCCAATTATCGTAATCGTTTTAATGCTCGATGTTAAATTCTATGAAAAATTTGGAGCTATTATATACATGGTCGCATTGCTCTCTTTAATCGGTCTTTTTATTTTCGGGAAAAACATAAACGGAGCCACTTCGTGGTATGCCTTAGGTAGTTTTACGCTCCAACCTTCCGAATTTATGAAGGCAGCAACGGCATTAGCCATGGCAAAATTAGTCAGTGATAAACAATTTAATTTAAAAAACCCCAAACAACAATTACAAGCCATTTTAATTTTGGTGTTACCTGCACTTTTAATTACTTTTCAACCAGATCCAGGATCCGCATTGGTATACATTTCTTTCTTTCTAGTACTCTATCGTGAAGGTTTACCGATGTACTATATAAGTATAGGAGTTATAGCGATTGTTTTGTTTTTACTAACATTGACTTTTGGGTCAAGCACTACATCCATAAGCTTATTTCTTCTTTTTATTACGCTCATTATTTATTTATCTATTAAAAGGCAAAAACTTCTTAAACGAGGGTGGCCAGCAATAACATTTGTTTACCTTTTAGCTACGCTGTATATTTTTGGTTGTAATTTAGTATTCAACCATGTATTACAGCAACGCCATAGAGATCGATTTAATATTGTATTGGGACTTACTAAAGACACCAGTAATATTGGGTATAACACAGACCAGGCTATAAAAACTATTGCTTCTGGAGGATTTGAAGGACGTGGTTTTCTACAAGGAGAACGCACCCAAGGACATTTTGTCCCTGAACAAGACACTGATTATATTTTTACCACTGTAGGAGAAGAATGGGGATTTATCGGAACCACATTTGTAATCGTATTATTTATCATATTTTTACTCCGTATCATCACTTTAGCAGACCGTCAAAAAATGAGATTTAGTAGGATTTACGGCTATAGTATTGCTGCAATTTTCTTTTTTCATTTTGCAATTAACATAGGTATGGTTATAGGATTGCTACCAACTATAGGAATCCCTCTACCCTTTTTTAGTTATGGAGGATCTGGACTTTGGGGCTTCACATTATTACTCTTTATTTTTATACGATTGGATGCAAATCGGACGTACGAATGGTAAATAATACCAAATACATTTTCAAGTGACGGTTTAAATAAAATTATTTTTTGTTCTAGCTAGGCGGAAAATCTAAGGATAGCCTTTTAGCTATCGTTCTGTTTTTCAACAACGACAGCACGTAGGACAAACTATTTATATCGATTATTTTGGATTGTAGTTGGTATAAGATACTCATTGATCTTAAAATTAAGAATATTTTCTCAAAAAACTAAAAAGTGTAAGCAGCTTTTTTAGCTTACAACAATTTAACATCTGCCTTTAAATAATCTTTTAACGCATCGTCTGACGGGGCTAAGTCAGTAACCAAGGTTGCTATTTTGTTTAAGGGACAAACAGCATAATTTTGGCGGTCATTTAATTTTGCAGATGTCACTAAAGAAACAACTTTTTCAGAAGAAGCAATCATGGCTTTTTTCACCAAAGAAACTTCATAGCCAACCTCTGTAATTCCATGGTCAACATCTACACTACTTGCACCTAAGAAGCAGATATCAGCACGTATTTTTGACAAATCCTGAATCACATCAATCCCTACAGTAACCATCGATTTTTTTTCGATTTTCCCGCCAATAAAAATGGTTTCCACCTCTGGATGCTCTATCAATTGCATGGCAATTGGCAAACTATACGTATAAATAGTTACGCGAATATTTTTTGGTATCAACCTAGAAAGCACCAGGTTTGTAGTTCCACCACTGATAATAATCACCATCCCATCTTTAATTAGAGACACTGCTTTATTGGCAATTATTACTTTTTTATCATGATTAAAAATTACATTTTCGTTATAGTGATATAAACGTTGTATCGTAGAAATAGCTCCACCATGGACTTTGAGAATCAATCCTTTTCGATCCAATTCATTTAAATCACGCCGAACTGTATCTTCGGACACATTCAACTCCGATGCAAGTTTTTTTGAATTAACTTTTCGATGAATTCGAACTTTATCCAAAATAAAATTATGACGCTTATCCTTAACCATACTATAGTATTAGTAAACAAATATAGGATATTCCTTTTTATAATTTGTTTATTTTAAATAACAAATTCAAATTTAAGTAATAATTTTACGTATATTGTGCCGTATATTTGCAGTATTTATGCTGTTATTGAATTAAAACAAGTAAAACAACCAAATTATGAGTCCATTTCTAGTATTTTCAGTTATTGCTTCTTATTTCGCTGTATTAATGCTTATTTCCTATCTCACTTCAAAAAACAGCAGTGATGAATCCTACTTTACAGGCGACCGTAAATCTCCATGGGCTTTGGTAGCATTTGGTATGGTTGGAGCCGCCTTATCTGGTGTTACATTTGTATCTATCCCAGGAATGGTGAGTAATAATTATTTTTACTACCTACAATTTGTATTTGGAAATGTAGCGGGATACCTATTTATTGTATTTGTTCTAATCCCTATATATTACAAGCTAAAATTAGTATCGATTTACAGTTATTTAAACAGTCGTTTTGGAAATAATTCTTACAAAACGGGCTCCATGTTTTTTCTAATTTCTCAATCGTTTGGATCAGCTTTACGTTTATTATTGGCAGCAAAGATTTTACAATTTGCCTTATTTGATGCCTTCCATATTCCATTTTACCTCACTGTAGGATTCATTCTAGTCTTAATTTGGTTATACACCAACAAATCAGGAATTAAAACCATTGTTTGGACAGATACTTTGCAAACATTTTTCTTGATTTCTGCTGCAATCATAACAATTATAGTAATTAAAAACGAATTAAACTTCACTATTAGTGACACTATAAATGCCATTTCATCACATGAGTATTTTAAAGTATTTAACTGGGATTTTAATTCAGGAAGCAACTTTTTTAAACAATTTATTTCTGGTATCCTTATCGCTATTGCAATGATGGGGTTGGATCAGAACATGATGCAAAAAACATTGACTTGTAAAAATTTAAAAGACGCTCAAAAAAATGCCCTTTCTTTTAGTTTGATACTTGCCATCACCCAATTTCTATTCTTAGGAATGGGGATTATGCTTTATTTGTACGCCGAAGAAAACGGAATACACTTAGAAATGGAAGATGGGAAATTTATACATACAGACACCTTATTCCCTACCTTATCTCTCAATTACTTCGGTATTTTGGCGAGCATCAGTTTTATTTTAGGAATAACAGCCGCAGCATTCTCGAGTGTAGATTCGTCTTTAACTGCGTTGACCACCGCTTTTACACACGATTTCTTATCAATAGAGAGCAAAGATAGCAAGACAAAAAAACAATTAAAGAATCGTGTATTACTTGCTTTTAACATTATTGTATTTCTTATAATCATGGCCTTTTCTAGTAGTACTGGAGATGTTATATCCATCATATTTAAAGTAGCTGGATACACATACGGACCACTTTTAGGATTGTTTTTACTTGGTATATTCACAAAAATGCAAATTAAAGACAAGTTCGTACCATATATTTGTATTTTTGCACCTATTGCTACTTACCTATTAAACAATCTATTCTTAGACCTGTTTAACTTTGACCTAGGATTTATGAATATATTTGTAAATGCAATGATTACTATCGTATTGCTAATTTTCGCAAAAAGAACCAATGAATAAAAATAAACCAACTACAGAACGTACCTCCAATTACGATCATTTAGAAAAAATGACTACGTTCGAACTATTGAGTAATATCAACAAAGAGGACAAAACCATCCCGGCAGCTATTGAAAAATTAATTCCAGAAATTGAGATTTTAGTAGATGCAATTGTTGATAAAATGAAACTAGGAGGCAGACTATTTTACATAGGAGCAGGCACCAGTGGAAGGCTCGGAGTCTTAGATGCATCTGAGTGCCCTCCTACTTTTGGAGTCCCAAACGACTGGGTTATAGGATTGATTGCTGGAGGAGATAGCGCATTGAGAATAGCTGTTGAAAACGCAGAAGACAACCCTTCACAAGCCTTTAAAGATTTGATGGAATTCTCTATCAGTAAAAAAGATGTCTTAATTGGAATTGCCGCATCTGGAACCACTCCTTATGTAATAGGAGGACTCAAAGATGCCAATAAAAACGAGATTTTAACCGCGTGTATTACCTGTAGTTCCGAAAGTCCTTTAGCAAAGGTATCAAAACATCCCATTGAAATAATTGTTGGACCAGAATTCCTAACAGCAAGCACTAGAATGAAGGCAGGAACTGCTCAAAAGCAAGTCTTAAATATGATTTCTACCTCTGTAATGATCAAATTAGGACGCGTACATGGAAACAAAATGATAGACATGAAATTGTCTAATACAAAACTAATTGCCCGAGGAGTAAGAATGCTAATGGAGGAATTAACCATCAACGAACCAGAAGCCTCTAAATTACTTTTAGAACATAAAAGTGTACGAAAAGCATTAGAATTTAACAAAATATAAGACAAAAACATGAAGAAATCTACCTATATAATAGGCGTTATGAGTGGCACTTCTCTAGACGGAATTGACCTCGCTTATGTAAAAATAAACAAAGACACAACGTACAGTTTTGATATTCTTCATGCAATCACCATTCCTTACAGTAAAGAATGGCAGCAGAAACTAAAAAATGCGTTTCATATTTCCGCGGAACAAATCACTAAGTTAGACACAGATTACAGTATATTCCTAAGTGATATCATTCAAAAATACATTGAAGATCAGAACATTGTAAACATCGATTTAATTGCAACACATGGGCATACGATCTTCCATAACCCTGCAGAAAATTACACGTTACAGATTGGGAACACCCCTGCCATAATTAATAAAACAAACATCAAAACAATTTGTGATTTCCGCATCCACGACATTGCTTTAGGAGGTCAGGGAGCTCCCCTAGTTCCAATTGGAGATATGCTGTTATTTGCTGAATATACCTATTGTTTAAATATTGGTGGTTTTGCCAATATATCACATCAAGAAGGAACGCAACGATTGGCGTATGACATCTGCCCAACAAACATTGTAATGAATGAGTACATGCGGGAACTGGGGAAGGAATATGACGACAAAGGGCAACTAGCAGCTACAGGAACTATAAATACAACATTATTAAAAGAACTAAACGCGCTTCCTTTTTATACCGATAAAAAACCAAAATCATTAGGCTACGAATTTGTAGTTGATGTTATATTCCCCATACTTAAACGCTCTCAGCTAACTACACCAGACATCCTTAGAACTTATGTAGAACACTGCGCCATTCAAATAGCCAGTAAAACTAACAACAACAGTTCTAGCACCTTATTAATTACTGGAGGAGGTGCATTTAATACGTTTTTAATAGCGCGTATACAATACCATACAAAAACAACTATTGTTCTTCCCGATACGAGCATTATTAATTATAAAGAAGCCCTCATTTTTGCTTTCCTAGGATATTTAAGAAACAAAAATGAAATTAACTGCTTAAAATCTGTCACTGGAGCCTCTAAAAACCACAGTGGCGGAATTATTTACACTCTCTAATTAAACCTATCCCACAATGAAGGCGATTGAACAATTAAAACAGCAATTTTCTGGAGCTATTTACACGGATACGCTCCATACAATTATTTATGCCACAGATGCCTCTGCCTATCGCATGCTTCCAATGGCTGTAGCAATTCCAAAAACAAATGCTGATATTAAATTATTAATCAAATTTGCAAAAGAAAACAACACAACACTTATTCCAAGAGCTGCAGGAACCTCTTTAGCTGGACAATGTGTAGGTGAAGGGATTGTTGTAGATATCTCAAAGCATTTTACCAACATTTTATCCTTTGACGAACAAGCAAAAACCATCAGCGTACAACCGGGAGTTATCAGGGACGAATTAAACCTATTTTTAAAACCTTACGGATTATTTTTTGCCCCCAACACTTCTACAAGTAATCGGTGTATGATAGGCGGTATGGTCGGTAACAACTCTTCAGGAACCACCTCCATACAATATGGAGTTACTCGTGATAAAATAGTAGCTCTTAAAACCATTTTAAGTGATGGTTCCGAAGCTATATTTAAAGACATTTCTAAAAACGAATTCATACAAAAAACAGCAGGCACAAATTTAGAAAGTCATTTATACAAAAACGTATATGACTTGTTAAACCCTTCTGCCGTACAAAAAGAAATAAGGACAGAATTCCCTCACAAAAATATTCACAGACGCAACAATGGCTATGCCATAGATACGCTAATTGAAACCGAGTTATTCGAAAATTCAACAACGCTCTTTAACCTAGGAAAACTCTTGTGCGGTAGTGAAGGTACCTTGGCTTTTACCACAGAAATCACGTTGCTCTTAGACCCATTACCTCCTTCTGAAAACATTCTTATTGCGGCACATTTTACTAGTGTGAACGAAAGTTTAGAAGCGGTAGTAGTAGCTATGAAGCATAATTTATACACCTGTGAAATGATGGATAAAACCATCTTAGACTGTACTAAAAACAATAGAGAACAAGTAAAAAATAGGTTTTTTCTAAAGGGTGATCCTGAAGCCATACTAATGCTAGAAATTTGCTGCAATACAAAAGAAGAAGCCGCAAAAAAAGCAGATGCTTTAATAGAAGAACTACAAAAATTACACTTGGGTTATGCTTTTCCAAAACTATTGGGAGATGACATCAATAAAGTCATAGAATTACGTAAAGCAGGACTTGGACTCTTAGGAAACATAGTTGGAGACAAAAAAGCTGTTCCCTGTATTGAAGATACAGCTGTAGCACTCGAAGATTTACCAAATTACATTGTAGAATTCACCAAAATGATGGATGATTTTGGACAAAAAGCAGTCTATTACGCCCATGCAGGTGCAGGTGAACTACACTTGAGACCTATTTTGAATCTAAAAAAGAAAGAAGACGTAGTTCTCTTTAGAGAAATCACCCATAAAACAGCACTTTTAGTTAAAAAATACAATGGATCTTTTAGCGGCGAACACGGAGACGGAATTGTACGCGCGGAATTTATACCATTGATGATTGGAGAGAAAAACTATGAAATTTTAAGGAAAATTAAATCTATTTTTGATCCAAACAACGTTTTTAATAAAGGAAAGATCGTCGATGCATTCCCTATGGATAAAAACCTACGTTATGCAGAGAACGCCCCCTCTCCTAACATTGAAACCATTCAGGATTTTACGGATAGTTTAGGAATTCTACGCATGGCAGAAAAGTGTAATGGATCTGGTGATTGCAGGAAACTACCAAGCGCAGGAGGAACTATGTGTCCAAGCTATAGAGCCACCAGAAACGAAAAGGATACCACGCGTGCCAGGGCAAATACACTGCGTGAAGTACTGACAAATTCCACTAAAAAAAATCGTTTTGACAGTCAAGAACTCAAAGATATATTTGACCTATGTTTGAGTTGTAAAGCTTGTGCTAGCGAATGCCCTAGTAATGTAGATGTAGCTGCGCTGAAGGCAGAATTCCTATATCAATATTACAAAACACACGGTGTACCATTTAGAACAAATATGTTTGCGCATAATGTATTCTGGAACCGTATTGGAAGCCTTGTGCCTAGTCTTACAAATTTTATTTTAAACACTACGGCATCAAAAAAAGTAATGGGTATCGCAGTTCAAAGGAGCATTCCGGCTTTACAGAAAATAACGCTAAAAAGATGGATTTCCAAACATGCTAAAACAACACAAAAGGACAACAGTAAGAACGTGCTCTTATTTTGTGATGAGTTTACCAATTATTACGACACTCCTGTAGGAATAGACACCATTCAACTTTTGGAAGAATTAGGCTATACAATACACTATAAAAACCACCTTGAAAGCGGACGAAGTTTTATCTCTAAAGGTCTTTTAGGCAAAGCAAAAAAAATAGCAGATAAAAACATTCAAATTTTAAAAGCAGCTGTATCTGAAAATATGCCACTCGTAGGAATCGAACCTTCTGCAATCTTAACATTTAGGGACGAATACTTACGCCTTTCTGACGACAAAGAAGCTGCAAAAAAAATAGCGGCACACACCTATACCATCGAAGAATTCATAGCATTAGAAATCAAAAAAGGAAACATAAAAAGCGAGCAATTTACAAGTGATTTTAAAGAAATAAAAATTCACGGTCACTGCCAACAAAAATCATTGAGCAGTGTTGGTCCTACATTCAATATGTTAAACCTCCCAAAAAACTATAAGGTGACCATATTAAACACAGGATGCTGTGGAATGGCAGGATCTTTTGGTTACGAGAAAGAGCATTATAAATTAAGCATGCAAATAGGGGAAGATACATTATTCCCCAAAATAAGAAACACAGATAGCCAAACGCTAATTGCTGCTGCTGGAACCAGTTGTAGACACCAAATTTATGATGGGACTAATAAACAGGCACAACACCCTGTAAGTATCTTAAAAAATGCATTACTAAATTAACTTATAACTTATCCCCCTCCAAAAACTGAATAATAGAACGTTCTAAAGCCGCATCTGCAATTACTAAATACATAATATCTGGAGTTTGTACTTCCAGAGCCTCTATGTATTTACCTTTGGCATTTGAGAACCGAACAACATCTCTAATACCATAGCCATCAGGGAATTTATCCATTAATAATTGCAATATGGTAGGGGTTAATTTTTTATTTTTTACAATAACTCTCTTCATAATATTTTTAAATAATTTTATCTTTTTAGATGCTTTTTTAAAGTGGATTAAATTAAAAAACAATCCTTTACTGGGTCAATTAAAACTCTTAATTTTTATGTTAAAATTATAAGGGAAATGTCACCGTTTACAGTTGCAATTTATACTTTGAAAAATAATTTTTTAGATGAAAGTAATCAAAATAAACTCACATATCACCTATCCACGAAATCAAATATAGAAAAAAAAAGCACTGTTTTAAAAAAAGAGGATAGTATTTTAATTATTTCATTTAAAAAAAAACAAATTCCTTAGAAAATACTCATTAAAAAACCGAAGATTTCTTCGGTTTTTTAAAATAAATATAAAAAATCTACATCATGTGTAAATTAATAACTTCTTGTTCCGTTAGAGCTCTATAGTGCCCTCTTGGTAAATTTTTCTTTGACAAACCAGCAAAGATTACACGGTCTAATTTAACCACACTGTAATTAAAATTTTCAAAAATCTTACGTACGATTCTATTTCTACCTGAGTGAATTTTTACACCAACTTCTGTTTTAGACTCTCCTGTAATATATGATATATCATCAACAATCACTTTTCTGCCTTCCAACATAAATCCTTCAGCTACCTTATGTAAATCCGACATAGCGAATTTTTTATCTAAAGAAGCATGGTAAATTTTCTGTATGTTATGTTTTGGATGCGTCAATTTTTTTGCCAACTCTCCATCATTTGTAAACAATAATAATCCTGTGGTATTTCTATCTAGCCTTCCTACAGGATAAATACGTTCTTTCGCAGCATTTCTTATCAAATCCATCACTGTTTTACGACCTCTATCGTCGTCCATAGTTGTGATGTAATTCTTAGGTTTATTTAATAAAATATACCTTTTTTTCTCTTGATTGATTTGTGTATTATCAAAACGAACCTCATCCCCTGGCATCACTTGGAAGCCCATTTCTGTCACTACTTTTCCATTCACTGTCGCACTTCCTGCCTTGATAAAAACATCCGCCTCTCTACGAGAACAGATTCCTGCATTGGAAATGTATTTATTCAATCGAATCCCATCTCCCTCTTTTTTAACAGGTGCATTTCCTGTAGTTTCTTTTCTAAAATGCTTTACATTGTTGGGATTCGCGCGGTAATTATTTGTTCTTTTTTTAAAACCTCCTTGACTCGATGGTTTTTTAGATTCATCACCTTTTTGTTGTCGTCCTCTCGACGATTTATTTGTTGAATTCATTTATAAAATTTTGGCAAAAGTACCATTATTTTTTGAGAACTCAAAAGACATCTACATGCTGATTTACAATTCATTACTTTAAAAATTCAAGATACGGCTAATAAGCACAGAAGAATCGATCAAAGACAAACTAAAAACACCTGCCAACAAAAGCAATTTCAACAATACATGTAGTCTTAAATACTGTTTTTTAGTACTACTACGCCAAAGCATTACAGTAAACAATACTAAACAAGGAATGCTTGCATAAAAAAAGTAACGCATCCCACCTACATCATACACACGTAATAAAAAATAAATAGGATTTAAGGTAAGTATCACTAATAATGTCAATAACATTTTAGTAAAATGTTCTCCATATTTAATAGGTATGGTCTGATAATTCTGAACAACATCTCCTTTTATTTTCTCCAAATCTTTAACTAATTCTCGAATCAATAAGATAAAAAACAAAAATGATGCATGAACAAAAATAACTTCTGAGAAATTTTTATAATACACAAAAACCGCAAAAAATGGTAACAATGCTAAAACTGCAGCAGAAAACATACTCACAAGCGGATACTTCTTCAATTTATGAGAATAAAACCAAATAAGAAAAACATACACCGAATAAAAAAAGGCTGCTCTTAAGGAAACAAATACACTAAAAAATACGCCTAAAAAATTAAATAAAAAATAGATTTTTAGTTTTGTTTTTTGATTTACTAGCGCATCTAACCTTGATTTCTCAGGCCTGTTGATACGATCTGTTTCCGAATCATAAAAATTATTTATAATATATCCAGAGGCAACAACACACATGGTCGCAAGTACAATCAGATACAACTGCACATCTAATAAAACATATTTAAGGGATTTTTCAGGAGAAAATATAAATATAGAAGCCAAGTATTGCGCAATTACTATTAAGAAAATATTATAGCCTCGAACTACCGAAAGCATGCTCAACATCTTATACCAAAAAGGTGCTTTTTTCTTACTGTTATTTTTAGTTATTTCTAATAAATTCATGACACAACATTATAGAGGTATCTAGAAACTCGAAAATGATTCCTAGAAACGGTATACTAATTCTAATTTATACTCTTTCAATAATATCTTTGTTTTTTCGTAGTTTTCAGTGAATCCTAAAATATACCCGCCTCCTCCAGAGCCACATAATTTTAAATAATAATCATTTGTATCAATACCTCGTTGCCATATTTTATGAAAATTCTTAGGAATCATAGGCTCAAAATTAGCCAATACAACTTTGGATAATTTTTTAACATTCCCCAATAAAGAACTGATATTACCTTTTAGGAAGTCGTCAATACAAGCATCTGTATACACTGTAAATTCTTTACTCAACATATTCCTAAAACCTTCATTTTTCATCTTATTCATAAAGATATTTACCATCGGCTCTGTCTCTCCAACAATCTCAGAATCTAGTAAAAACACCGCTCCCTGTCCTTGTTGCTGAGAAGGAATCCCTGCAGGTTCTATATTGTTTTTGGAATTGATCAAAATAGGCAGGCTCAAATAACTATTTAGCGGATCCAATCCAGAACTTTTACCATGAAAATAAGATTCCATTTGACCAAATACATCTTTTAATTTGAGTAATTTATCTCGTGTCAAATTCTCTAAAACAGTAATTTTATTAAAGGCATATTTATCATAAACAGAAGCCACTAAAGCCCCTGAACTTCCAACTCCGTAACCTTGAGGTATACTAGAATCAAAGTACATACCTGCTTCTAAATCTTCCTTAAACCGTTTTAAATCAAACACATTCAAAGACAACTCCTTATCCATAAGGTTTTTTAAATACACATAGTACTTTCTTAAATTAGCATTAGATTCTAATGCACTCTCGCTAGAACTACTACCATCACACTTTAATGCTCCTTGGTACATATTATACGGAATGGCCAAGCCTTTGGAATCTTTTATAATTCCATATTCTCCGAATAATAATATTTTCGCGTAAAAGAGAGGTCCTTTCATTTCAATTTTGATGTTAATGTTTTAACAGTACAAATATACTACATTATAACCACATAGAATACAGAAGATTTACTTCTTACTCATAAGAGCTATCGTAATAAAAGTACTTCCACTCTCCTGTTTTTTTTCCATTTTGATACGTTCCCATGGCTTTTTTCTGACCATCTTTATAGTACTCTATCCATTCACCATATTCTTCTCCATTTTTATAGAACCCAACAGACAGTTTAGCACCAGACTCATAAAAAGACGTAAAGTCTCCTTTTGCCTTCCCCATTACATAATAACGTTCGTTTTTAAGATTTCCAGACTTATAATACATTTTTCGTGGCCCATTTAATTCACCATCCGAATACAATATAGTTTGCTGGACTTTCCCGTTTTCAAAATACCATTTAATTTCCCCTTCAAAAACCTCAGTATTCAATTCTTTAGATAGCCCTTCCATTCGTTTGGCTCCAGAGGTATAGTAATCCACCAGCCAGAAACCATTGTTTTTTTTCTCTGGATTGGGTCTGTAATAATAGGCATAATCTTCTGTTGTGACATTCCAATTGGAATCAAACCAAACGGTCTCACCTTGAGCGAAAAAGAAGTTAACCGATAAAAAAGTAATAAGAACGAGTGTTAATTTGGGAGTTTTCATATCATAAAATTTTAGATTAATACTACAAACAACTATCCTCAATTTATGTATGTAATCGGTAATTTCTTGATCTATATGAAAATAATTATTGCTTCCTATGTTATGGGGTTAAGAGCTCCTATATTCATTTGCACAGCGCCTTTTCCTGCTCTATCACAAATATAATGTTTTTTTTGACAAAAGCCAACTAACTCTTTCTTAATGAATTCCAAGACTTTGACTTTCTCATTTTCTGGATACAACACATGTACATTTGCTCCTGCATCTAAAGTAAAACACACATGTAGTTTTGATTGTTCTCTAAACGCCCAAATTTTTTGAATAATCTCTAAGGTATTTGGCTTCATCAATATAAAATAAGGCATACTAGTCATCATCATGGCATGTAATGTCAAAGCTTCACTTTCTACGATTTCAATAAACCGATCCAAGTCACCATTTTTAAGCACCGCCAACAGGTCCGACAAATTCTGATTTGCCTGCTCAAATCGCTGCTCAGCAAATGGATGCTGATGCATTAACTGATGCCCTACCGTACTTGAAACCACTTTTTCTCCCTTATCTACTAATAAAATAGTATCGTTATATTTTTTAAAAACAGGATGCACTTCTTGACTTAAGGTAATTCCAAACAGGTTGGAACTTCCTAAAACTTCTTTATGTGCTCCCCAAACGACCAATTCACCTTCAATACTTCTCGCTGCACTTCCAGAACCTAAACGTGCTAAAAAGGAAGCTTTCTGACTAAAATAATCTTCTTTCATAGAAGGATCCATCAACTTCTCCATGCTCATCAAACACAAAGCAATAGCACTCAATCCACTCGCAGAAGAAGCAATCCCACTACTATGAGGAAAAGAATTTTCTGAAAAGATCTCAAAATGATAGGATTTTAAAAACGGCATATAGATAAAAATTCGTTCAAAAAAACTAAGAATCTTAGGTTTAAAATCTTCTTTTTTCTTCCCTTCAAAAAAAACATCAAAACTAAAATTATCAGCTACAAGCTCTCTTTTTATAAAATGCAAGGTTGTAATCGTATGACAAGCATCCAAAGTAAAACTAATAGAAGGATTTTTTGGCAACTGAGGATCACTTTTACCCCAATATTTTACCAAAGCTATATTACTTGGAGACTTCCAAGTAAACTGACCTTCCTCTTTAATATCAATTGTTTTTTTAGGGATAAAATTACTGTCCTTCATGTGCTAAATATTTCCAACAAAGATACACGTATTTTAACTAATTAAAAATAAAAGACAAAAATGTCTTTTATTAAGGAATAAATAAGTATATTTGCTCAAGAAGTAGATAAACATGAAAACAACATCCCTATTAAAGGACCTAAGATACGACGACAAGAAACCTGTGATAACCGCTTTATTAGATACTGAAACCTCTAAAGAAGTTCGTGTAGTAATGAAAGCAGGACAAGAAATGAAAGAACACAAAACCAAATTCCCTATAACTGTTGAAATGTTTGAAGGCACATTAGACTTTGGTGTAATGGGCGATGTATTGCACCTTGTAAAAGGAGACATACTAGCTTTAGACGCCAATATCCCACACGATTTATCAGCCACAAGCGATAGTATTGTTAGACTTACCTTATCTAAATTAGATACTGTAAACCGTGTAAAAGATGTTGCCAATAATTAACATTTTTAATAAAATTTTCAATTCCTATAAAAACCTTTCATGCATTTGAAAGGTTTTTATGTATTTAAATTTGTCATATTTTAAAGCAAACAGTAATTTTCAACTACTTTTACCCTATGAAATCAACAGCTGCTTTTATCCTTTTAAACGGAATCCCTCCCCATAAACTCCCTAATTTAAATAAATACAAACTTGTTTGTGCGGTAGATGGTGCTTACAACCATTTTGTAAAACTTGGAATTGAGCCCGATCTAGTTACTGGAGATTTTGATTCTATCGACAACATACCTAGCCATATAGAAACTATAAATACCTACGACCAAAATTTTGCTGATTTCCATAAAACCTTAACTATTTTAAAGGAAAGAGGGTACAAAAACATAGATGTGTACGGAGGCAGCGGTAAAGAACAAGATCATTTTTTAGGTAATATCAGTACTGCTTTACAATGGAAAGACACGCTTAATCTACGCTTTTTTGACGATTACGGATGCTATCTTTTTATCGATAAAATAATCCGTAAAACTAATATCAAAGGAAAAATAGTATCCTTAATTCCATTTCCTACAGCTACAGAGATTTACACAAAAGGACTCCTTTACCCATTACATAATGAATCTCTTACGTTTGGGCAACGCATAGGAACACGAAATACAGCCATTAATAATGATATAGAAATTTCTTTTAACGAAGGTGCATTACTGGTCTATTTCGGGAATTAACACCAACAGCATCAAAGAAAATAAAGAATCAGCAATTACAATCCAAAACAACCGATATAAAAAGTTTAGTTCACGTTATCGCGTAATTGAAAAACAGAACGATAGCTATAGCTATCCATCCCTTTTTTGCCTAGCTATAATTCCATTTCTAAACTGTCACTTAGAAATGTGTTTGGTATTATTCCTTGTTTTCAATTTTGAGAGACGCTATCAAATTTTTAAAATCTTGCTTTAATGCTCTCATTCCAGCTGTATTAATTTTGGCATTGTTTAATATAAAATCATATTTATATATAGCATCTTTGTACCCTTCTGAATAGAAACCAATATGACTTTTATTTTTTTTATGCTTGATTTTCACTTCTATCAAGTACCTATCATTTTTTTTAGTGATTTTTAGTTTTTTAAAACCATAAATGGGTATTCCAATCTTTTCTGTAGAAGCATGAGTTTCTTTTTTTATAAATAGAAAGAGGGTTTTATTAATTTCTCTAATAGAATCTTCTATTATCTGTGATGCGATCAGCTCATCATATTTACAGCTATTCAATTGGTGGTTTATTGCCTGTATTTTACTTTTTATGTTAGCCCTTAATGTTACTTGATTGGTTTTTGAAATTATTGTTTTCTTTATCCCGCAACTAGTAAAAAAAACAATGAGTAATAAAATGAATAAATTATATGTGTTTTTAAAAGTCATCATTTAATACTAATTATTTTGATTCATATAATTTTAGATTTCCGTCTTTATCTTCAGCATATCGGTTGTGCTTTTTTTGTATTCCGTTTTCAAATACAAATTCGTCATAATAGTTATACATAGGTTTGTATTCAAAATAACGTCCATCTAGTGGTTGATTATTTTTATAAGTACAGGCAACCATTTTATTAGTTAAAGGGTTTAACGTTTCATCTAGTATAAGCTGGTCGCTTTTATAGGTCATATTGGCAATTAGCTTGCCATTGCTATTATAAACCTTCTGAATACCTTCTCTTAAACTATTTTTGTAATATGTATAAACAGTATTATCTAGCAGGTTTAAAACTCTTAAGCCCTCTATGATTTTATTGTCTTTATAAATACCTAAACCTAACGGTCTTCCTTTAGCGGTTCGCCAATACACCGAATCCATTTCCCTGCCATAAATAATGGTTTTTAATATGTAATATTGATTTGGAGGGCTGTGTTCTATATCTTTAGTTATGATTCCATTTTTATAAAAGCGTTTTTTAACAACTCCGTTATACACACCGTTATAAATTTTTCCGTTTTTATATGCTGTGGTGTAATCTATATTTCCGTTTTTTAAGTACACTTTAGTTAAACCATGCAACACACCTTTTCTGTATGTTTCGGAGTTGGTAATTCCCCCCTGTTTATTATAGAAATTCACCTTCCCTTCCATCGTTTCATTTTCCAAATTAGAAAAATGCCCATCCATTTGTAAAACACCATTTATGTAATAGTCTTTTATGTAAAAAAGTGAATCGTTTTTTTTATGAATCGTTCTATAAAAATAAGCTTCTTCTTTCGTTGCTGTTTTCCAGTCTTTATCAAAATAAATTTCTGATTGGCTATAAACATTCCTACAAAAGAAGAAAGAGAAAAATGTAATTGTAATTATTCCTAAATGTTTCATTTTATTATTTCGCTGAATTTAAGGTATAAACGCAACTTTTTGGTTAAAAATATTATTCATTACAAATATAGGGCTTTGATATGAACCTCTTTTCCAAGGTTTCTTATTTAATTTCCCTTTCTCCTATTTTATTACCAGTTCCGTTGGCATTCAAAACAATTTTATTTAGTAAAATAGTACTGAAAAAGCTCTTTGTTAGCAGCCTTTACCACAAACGACATTTTAGGTGTTATTCTTTTCACATTTAACATTACAGAAACCCTGTTATTGAGAGTAATACATTCCCAAGTGACGGTTTAAAAATGAAATTATTTTTTAGCGGTTTGATTTTTTTTGCGTGAGGGATAGTAGTGGCATCCTTTTTTGTTTTTTTTACAAAAAAGATATAACGAATAGCCCGACCCTTGGGGCACGCCCAAATTGTTAATATATTCTATTAATTATCATTTTTATAGAATTTACCCTCGTTCCATTTTTTATTGGGTTGTTGATAATGTGATTGGATGTATTGTGAAATGATTCGGTAGTTCTGATGATATGATCAAAATAACGGGATTACCATCCAAAATCTACGTGAATTTTACGGATTTCAAATGTGCATCTTCCTTTGTATCACCGAATAATACGGGGAATATTTTTATAAAACATTGGATTATTGTCTCCTGTAATGCTACCAATATTGTTTGTGGTTTTAAGTTATACCAACTACAATCCAAAATGACGGTTTAGAAATGTATGTGGTATTGGTTCACGTTTTGGGATACGTTTATATCAACACCATCATACATATGATTTGGCATCACCACAAATTTACCCAATTTCACAAATGGGAAATGTTGCGGTATTTGATTCCAATATTTTTCTGCCATTTCACCTATTGCATTCAATTGCATTTTTTATCAATAATATCTCGAAAAAAACGCTCGATACTTTGGGTGAAAATGGCAATAAAACACACCGTATTACTTCCATAATCTCAATTTGGATTTCTGGCAGATTCTATACGGTATTTATTTTTATGTTTTTATAGATTTGCAATATCCCAGCTACGACTCCTTTGTAGAGGCGTGATTAATCGCGTCTCTACAAAGCCACTGATTGCCCTACAATCCATCCTCCTGTCCAAGCATTTTGGAAGTTAAATCCACCTGTAATGGCATCAATATTTAATATTTCCCCTGCAAAAAACAAATTTTTATGTAATTTACTTTCAAAGCGTTTGAAATTAATTTCTTTTAAATCTATCCCTCCTGCAGTTACAAACTCTTCTTTAAACGTGCTTTTTCCGTTCACTCGTAGCTTACACGATATCAATTGATTGGCTAACGATTCCAATTCTTTAGCACTTATTTGTGCCCACTGACATTGATCTGGAATGTTTGCCGTTAAGACTAATTTTACCCATAATCGTTTTGGAATATCCTCAAAAGCAGAACGAATGCTCACGTGCTTTTTAGCCTGTGTTTTCTTTAATTTTCGTAAAACTTCTAAAACATGTTCTTTCCGTTTTGAGATCCAATTCACTTCAACATCAAACTGATACCCTTGTTCTTCCAACTTACGTGCTCCCCAAGCAGATAATTTTAATACAGCAGGTCCACTCAAGCCCCAATGTGTAATTAATAAAGGTCCCGAAGCTTCCATTTTCTGCCCTAAAACTTTTACGGTAGCGTAAGGCACCGACAAGCCAGGGATCCCTTCCAACAAACGATGTTGAATATTAAAGGTAAACAAAGAAGGCACTGGCTTTACAATGTGATGTTCTAATTTTTCTACCAAATCCCACATTTTGGGAGTACTCCCCGTGGCAATCAATAAGTAATCTGCCTTAAAAGAGGCTTCCGATGTTTGAATATTAAAAACATCTCCGTTTTTTAAAACGGACTGCACCCTGTGTTTTTTTAATACTTTTATCTTGTATTTTTCTACATGCTGTAAAAAACAATCGATAATAGCTTGGGAAGTATTTGCTGCTGGAAACACACGATTGTCATCTTCTATTTTCATTGGAACGCCGTGATTTTCAAACCACTCCATGGTATCTCCCGTCATAAATTGATGGAAAGGGCCCAATAATTCTTTAGCCCCACGCGGGTAAAATTTAACAAGTTCCTTTGGTTCAAAACAAGCATGCGTTACATTACATCTTCCACCTCCAGACACTTTTACTTTTTGCAACACGTTTCCGCTTGCCTCCAAAATAGTGATATCCAACTCGGGGTTTAATTCCGCTGCGTTAATGGCTGCAAAAAAACCGGCAGCTCCTCCTCCTATAATTACAAATCTTTTCATCTTATTCTTCTGCTATTTGGTAAGTATCATATCTTTATATGAAACCACCGTTTTAAATCCTTTATTTTTAAAATAAGCAGGGGTTTGTTCATTACCTGTAGCGATTATAAAATCGCCTCCCCATGCTCCTAAACTTTTTGTCTGCCCAAAATAATCACTAAACAATAATTCTTGGACAGGCTTGTTTTTTATCACTTGCCCTATAATAGTTTCGTGATCTTTTAATAATTGTTCAAAGCTAGG
Organism: Flavobacteriaceae bacterium; assembly: GCA_965224465.1. Taxonomy (GTDB): domain Bacteria; phylum Bacteroidota; class Bacteroidia; order Flavobacteriales; family Flavobacteriaceae. The sequence continues at coordinate 1,850,521 of OZ245049.1, forward strand.
CAAATTATCTACAGAAATCATAGCCTTTGTAATGGCATTAATCTCTTGAAAAACCTGAATCAACGCCCCTTCTTTATACTGTTGATACCTACGAATACCAGCCCTGCTATTTTGTTTTACATTCAAATGTACAAAATACAAACTGTCTTGAAACGAAGGATTAAAATCTACGACTTCAATAAAAGGAGTACTGCCATTTCTCTTGTAAAATATTGGGCGATTATTTTGAGCACTCGCAATATCATAACCACTCCCTCCAAAGGTGTTTTCTAACAATTCAAACGGACTTACCTGCGCCCATTCCGCCACATTATTTATCAATGTAGAAGAACTTCCCAGCCCCCAATCCTGAGCGAACTCAAGAGTTGTTTTTACCAAAAAACCTTGCTTTGAGTTTAAAAAATCAGCATTTAATTGTCTTGCTTCTACTAAAATTTCCCACAATTTTTCTGCCAAGGTATCTTTAGCTCCATCTTCTTGAGAATCAAAATCTGCAGAGACCAAACGCAACCTCGGCAATTCAAACGATGCTTTAAACCAACAATTTCCTTGGCTGTCATAACTTTCCCATAACAATACGGGTTCTTTTAGTTTTTGAATGCATAAATCCTGACCAAAGCGCGTAGGTAAAGAGAGTGCTTTTGCACCATCTAGCACTACATATTCACCTGTCAATAATAATTTTCCATGGCTGTAATATCTCTTCAACATAAGGGGGTTTTTACTATTAATTTAAACCTTCGTCATTTTCTGATAAGCTTCGACTACGGCGTTATGAGTCACTGTTTTATTATCAAAATAAGAAATCAAAAACTGTTTCTCCGCTACACTAGCTCCTAATTGCTTAATAATATTGGTCAAATGCATTTTCATATGTCCTTTTTGAATCCCTGTAGTGGTCAATGCTCTTAAGGCAGCAAAGTTTTGTGCCAAACCAGCCACTGCTACAATCATCATTAATTCTTGCGCCGAAGGGCTTCCTAGCAACTGTAAACTAAGTTTAGATAAGGGATGTAATCCTGTTAAACCACCAACAGTTCCAACTGCTAACGGAATTTCTATCCAAAACTTAAATATGCCATTTTTAATTTCACAGTGCGTCAAGCTTTTATAAGTTCCCGATTTTGCAGCATAGGCATGTGCCCCACTTTCTATGGCTCTAAAATCGTTCCCCGTTGCTAAAATCACAGCATCTACACCATTCATCACCCCTTTATTATGCGTCACAGCACGGTGAGGTTCAATATCAGCTATCCGGATGGCTTGTTCAAATTTCTGAGCAAACACTACAGAATTTTCAGCATATAAATCACTTACAGGACAACTTACTTCTGCACGAACCAAACAATTTGGCACATAATTAGACAGAATACTCATGACTACAGAAATTTGATCATTCTCAAAGGCATTCGCAATCGCTTCTAGGCAAGTATTGATAAAATTAGCTCCCATACTATCCTTGGTGTCAAAGGTAATATGTAATTGATAATAATTCGCTAATTCGGAAGTTTTATCCCTTAATTCAATCTCTAAAATACCACCTCCACGCTTGCGCATGTTTTTTGTAATTCCTTCTGTAGCTTTATATAAATCGGCTTTTTTCTCATTAAAATAAGCGAGGAGCACTTCCTTTTTTTCTTGACACATAAAATGCACCTGACCTATTTTCTCCGTCGCTATTACTTCTGCCTTAAACCCGCCCCTTGTACTCCAAAATTTAGCGACTAAAGAAGCCGCTGCTACCACAGAACTCTCTTCCGTTACCATTGGTACGGCGTAGTCCTTTCCATTGATTTTAAAATTGGGAGCAATGGCAAATGGCATGTAAAAATTACTCAATGTATTTTCTATAAAATCATCGTGTAAATCTTGTAACACCACATTTTGATTCCAGTATTGTTTTAAGGTATTTTCAACGTGTATATCATCCTTAAAAAATGTTTTTAACATCCATTGTAATTTTTCTTCTTTTGAGAATTTTGAAAATCCACTAACTGTTTTTGGCATTATATTATCGTATTTGTAATTTACAAAGGTAATTTTTTCCAACTAAGGATTATTTAATCGAGCCTTTTTTGTTAAAAAATGATAGAACTCAGTACAAAATTGCTAAAATTTGCTTAAACTTGGCATCCCTTTAACAGATGAACATAAATGAAAAAAATCACAGTACTGCTATTTGCAATTTCTTTTATAGCAACGGCGCAAAAAAGTGACATTAGCTTAGAAAATATTTGGAATGGAGATTTTAGAACGGAGCGGATGAACGCGCTCAATTCTATGAACGGGAATTTTTACACTTTACTCAATTTTGACAGGGAAACTCGTAGTTCTTCCGTAGACAAATACAGTTACGCAACATTAGAAAAAGTAGCCACCATTGTGGACAGTAGAGAGTTAGATGCAATTAAATATTTTGAAAATTATACGTTTAACAATAATGAGACAAAACTTATTTTAGGTGTAGATTCAAAACAAATTTATAGACACTCTAGCATTGGTGTTTTTTATGTGTACGACATCGCTTCAAAAAAATTGGTTAAAATTGATGAAGCTCCAATACAAGAACCTCTATTTTCTCCTGACAGTAAAAAAATAGCTTACGCTAAGGGAAATAATATTTACATAAAAAACTTAGAAACAGGCAAAACGTATGCTGTAACTACAGACGGGAAGAAAAATTCCATTATCAACGGTATTTGTGATTGGGTGTACGAAGAGGAATTCGCTTTTGTACGTGCCTTTGACTGGAGTGCCGATAGTAAAAATCTAGCTTTTATACGTTTTGATGAATCGGAAGTCCCAACATTTTCTATGAATGTTACAGGAAACAAGTTATACCCAACACAGCAGGTTTTTAAATATCCAAAAGCGGGTGAGAAAAACTCTGTAGTAAGCTTGCATATTTTTACTGTGAAAAACGCCCAAACCACTAAAATTGATTTAGGTGATTACGAGTATATTCCAAGAATTCAATGGACAAAAGACAGCCATATTTTATCTGCTATTACTTTAAATCGTCATCAAAACAATTTAAAACTATTTTTTATTGATACCAATAGTAAGAAAGCAAACGTAATACTGAATGAAACTGACAAGGCGTATATAGACATTAACGACAATTTGACCTTTTTAAAAGACAATAGCTTTATTTGGACTAGTGAAACCGATGGATTTAATCATATTTATCATTATAGTAAAACAGGTAAATTAAAAAAACAAATCACCAAAGGGGCCTGGGAAGTCACTAATTTTTACGGTGTAAATGAGGACTCAAAAACAGTGTATTACCAATCTGTAGAAGACGGTACTATTAACAGAACCATTTACTCCATTGGATTAAACGGCAAACACAAGAAAAGACTGACCAATGCCTCTGGAACCAACAATGCATCATTCAGTAAAAATTTAAACTACTTTATCAATACCTTTTCTGATGCCAATACAGCTCCCATATATACTTTACACAACGGAAAAGGGAAGCTATTAAAAGAGGTTTTGAACAATCAAAAACTACAAAAAAAGCTAAGTTCTTATACTATTTCCAAGAAAGAATTCTTTATACTTACTACAGACCATGGATCTTTTAATGCATGGATACTAAAACCAAGTAATTTTGATGCTCGTAAAAAGTATCCGTTATTTATGACACAGTATTCTGGGCCAGGATCTCAATCTGTAAAAAACAGTTGGAACAACTCCAATGATTATTGGTACCAACACTTGGCACAAAAGGGATACATTATAGTTTGTGTTGATGGAAGAGGAACTGGCTTTAAAGGAGCTGACTTTAAGAAAGTAACTTATTTAAACTTAGTCAAATACGAAACCATTGATCAGATAGATGCTGCAAAAAAATTAGCAAAACGCAGTTATATTGATGAAAATCAAATAGGTATTTGGGGGTGGAGTTTTGGAGGCCACATGAGTACTAACTGTTTGATAAAAGGAAGTGACATATTTAAAATGGCGATTGCCGTAGCACCCGTTACTAGTTGGAGATTTTACGATTCGATATACACAGAGCGGTTTATGCGAACTCCACAAGAAAACCCAAACGGCTATGACGAAAACTCACCGATTAATTATGCAGATCAATTAAAAGGTAAATTTTTACTAATTCACGGTTCAGGTGATGACAATGTACATGTACAAAACACCATGCGTTTGACCAATGCGTTAATTGCAGCAGACATTCCTTTTGACATGGCAATTTATCCAGACCGTACCCATGGAATTTATAAAGGAATAAATACAAGGTTACATTTATATAAAAAAATGACTTCGTTTATCGAAGAAAATTTAGGCACTAAGAAAGAAGACAAGATTTCAAAATAAGTTAAATCGTTTAAAACTTAATTCACAATTATTATGACTGAAAATCAAATTCAACAAGGACATCCAAAGGGTCTCTACGTACTATTTATGTCGGAGATGTGGGAGCGTTTCTGTTTTTATGGAATGAGAGGGTTATTAACACTCTATTTAATAAAAGTATTATTAATCCAAGGAAACGATTCGTTTTTAATTTACGGAGCCTACACCGCATTGGTTTATTTAGCTCCAGTAATGGGAGGTAAAATTGCAGATGCAATATTGGGGTATCGGAAAGCAGTGATTTTTGGAGCTATTTTAATGGCTATTGGAGAATTTGTAATTATTGGCGGTGGTGCCGACATGTTGTTTTGGGGAATGGGATTTCTGATTGTAGGAAACGGGTATTTTAAAGCCAACATTTCTAGTATTGTAGGTAAATTATATGAGAAAGACGACCCGAGAAGAGATTCTGGATTCACCATTTTTTATATAGGAATTAATGTTGGAGCTTTATTGGCAACCACCATTTGTGTATATGTAGGAGAAACCTATGGGTTCCATTACGGATTTGCCTTGGCAGGTTTCGGAATGCTATTAGGACTGGTATTCTTTATGTTGGGAGAAAAACATTATATAGAAAAAGCCTTACCTCCATTTCCTGAGAAATTAAAAGAAAAAGTATTAGGTTTTTTACCTAAAGAATATGCAGTATATATCGCTTCATTGGCTGTTATCCCTGCAATCTATTATCTTGTAAATCACAACGTAATTGTTGGATATGTATTAGCTGTTGTAGCTATCGGAATTATCATCTATTTATTATCCGAAGGTGTTAAAGGAGGAACCGTATTATTACACAGGATGATTGCCTTTTTAATCTTATGTAGTTTTAATATTGTATTCTGGGCATTGTTTGAACAAGCAGGAACTTCTTTAACTGTATTTGCCAATAACAATGTAAATAGAGATGTTTTAGGATTTACATTAACGGCGGGAAACACACAGTTTTTTAATCCATTATACATCATCATTTTTGGATCTATTTTCTCTATGATGTGGATTAAACTATCCAAAATCGGAAAAAACCCATCTATTCCTATGAAATTTGGATTGGGGATTGTTCAGTTAGGATTGGGATACTTAGTTATCTTAGCAGGGAACGAGTTTGCAGACGAATTGTTTAAAGTGCCATTATGGACCTTAGGCTTCTTGTACATGTTACATACCACAGGAGAATTATTCATCTCACCTATCGGATTATCGATGGTAACAAAATTGGCACCGTCACATTTAACAGGAACGCTTATGGGAGTTTGGTTCTTATCTTTAGCAGGTTCTAATTATCTTGCAGGTATCTTAGCTACCATGACAGGCGGAGAAGGAGAAGGCGGAGAAGTCATACAATTAACAGCAGCAGAAGGGCTGGCAAAATATGTAGATATTTACAGCACCATGGGATACGCCGCTATCGGTATCGGACTCTGTATCATGATAACTTCACCGTTATTGAATAAATTGTTACACGGTATTAAATAATACAATGACTCAATTATAAAAAATAAAATCCAAAAGCTCATGTAAGAAATTACTTGGGCTTTTTTTTAATCATAAAAACAAATAAAATGAATTTTACATCAGTAATTAAAAAATTTCCGAGAGCATTTTGGATAGCAAACACCATGGAACTCTTTGAACGATGGGCATGGTATGGTTTATTTGCGGTATTGGCAATCTATTTAACCGCTTCCGTGGACACAGGAGGTCTTGGATTTTCACAAATAGAAAAAGGTGCCTTAATGGGATCTGTAACTTTTGTTTTATATTTATTACCTATCATAACGGGGGCTCTTGCTGACAGAATTGGTTATCGTAAAATTTTAATTATCGCTTATTTAATCTTAGGCTCTGGATATTTTATAATGGGGCAGGTTACAGGCTATGCTGTAGTATACGCTTCCTTCTTATACATTGCAATTGGAGCCGCTTTATTTAAGCCTGTAATTTCAGCAACCATCACAAAAACTACCACAGATGAGACCTCTTCTATTGGCTTTGGTATTTTTTACATGATGGTAAATGTAGGTGGATTTTTAGGTCCTATTTTCTCTTCTAAATTGAGAGAAGAATATGGATGGAACATTGTATTTTTGATGGCAACATCCGCAATTGCAGTAAATTTAATTCTTGTTTTATTCTTTTACAAGGAACCAGAAAGAGAAAAATCTACAGAAAGCTTAGGAACTACATTAAAAACATCGTTAAAAAACATTGTAGAAGCACTGTCTGATATAAAATTAACACTGTTTTTAATTATCATGGTTGGATTTTGGACCATGTTTAATCAATTATTCTATACGCTCCCTAATTATATAGAGCAATGGATCAATACAAGTTTATTGTATGATTCCTTAAGCAATATCTCTCCGTATTTATCACAGGCATTTGGAACTAAAGAAGGAACCATTGCACCAGAAATGTTTATTGTATTAGATTCTGGATTCATCATATTATTTCAACTTTTAGTTTCTACCGCAGTCATGAAATTAAAACCGTTGAATGGAATTATTACAGGTATTCTTATTACTATATTAGGTATTGGACTTTCATTTGCAACAGGAGATGGGATGTATGTAGTTTTAGGGATCTTTATATTCTCTATTGGAGAAATGGCAAGTTCACCAAAATTCACAGAATATGTTGGTAAGATTGCTCCAAAAGGGAAAGAAGCTTTATACATGGGGACATCATTTTTACCCGTAGCATTAGGGAATTTATTTACAGGCTTTTTATCTGGAAATTTATACCAATCTTGGTCAGATAAGCTAACTTTATTACAAGAAGAAGTTGCGAAAAGAGGATTGAATATTCAAGAAATTGGAGACACCTTTTCTCAAAATGATTACTATGCTAAAGCAGGAGATTTGATGGGAATGGATCAATTACAACTCACAGAGTTCTTATACGCTAACTACAACCCTTCTAAAATATGGATCGTATTTAGTTGTATCGGTGTTGCAACAGTTATTTGCTTATTCTTATACGATAAATTTATTATTCGCAAGGTTGCTGATAAGGCATAAATTAACAGACCTCTAGTCCCACGGACTCAACCTAAAACAATTACAATCCAAAATGACCGATATAAATAGTTTATTTTATGTACTAGCGTAGTTGAAAAACAGAACGATAGCGAAGGCTATCCTTAGATTTTCCGCCTAGCTAGAATACCAATTAAAATCCAAAATAATTCTATTTCTAAACCGTCACTTGGAGATTTAGTTGGTATAACAAAAAATAATACCAATTCTAAACTGTCACTTGGAAATTTAATTGGTATAACAGGTATTTAAAACGTTTCTAAATTATTTTAGGAGCGTTTTTTTGTATCTTGCCCTATCAACATTAAACATAAAATTTTCCTATATGAGTACCTCAAAAAATGAATTTTTCGACAGTAATGTCCTTGGGCATCCGGCAGGCTTATTTGTCTTGTTTTTTACAGAAATGTGGGAGCGATTTAGCTACTATGGAATGCGTGCATTATTGATCTTATTTTTAATTTCAAAAATAGAAGATGGCGGTTGGGGCTGGGACAGAGCGGAAGCTGTTTCTCTTTTTGGATGGTATGTAATGCTTGTCTATTTCTTACCTCTTTTAGGAGGATGGTTAGCAGACAACAAATGGGGGCATGTAAAAACAATCCTTGTAGGTGCCAGTAGTATTACCGTAGGACATGCAGCCATGGCGGTTGCAGATTTGGATTTAGGCGTAGATCTTAAATTCTTATTTTATATAGGTATCTTATTAATAATTGTAGGAACGGGACTTTTTAAGCCAAACATGTCCGCAACTGTAGGTAAAATGTACCCTGCTAATAGTGACAAGAAAGATGGTGCCTACACCATATTTTACATGGGTGTAAACTCTGGATCTTTTATTGGTATTTTACTTGTAGGTTGGATCGGAGAAAACTTTAGCTGGAGCTGGGGATTTGGATTGGCTGGTATTTTTATGTTTTTTGGCTTGTTGCAATTCTATTTTGCACGTTCTATTTTTGGAGAGGCAGCAAACAAACCGCAACCAAAAATATATGAACTATCAGAAGAAGAACAAAAAATACGTGTTCCTTTTACTCAAAAAGACCAAATCTTATTGCTTATTGGTGGTTTTTTCTCCATTACATGGATTGTAGATGGCTTGTTCTCTGTAGTTACTAGAGGGCAGCATTTTTTGGCGGAACAAGTATTTAGTTTTAACATATTTAATACAGAAATAGCTGTAGGAATGCCTACATTATTCTTTATCCTATCAATTATTGTCTTTGTTATTTTAGGAAGCAATCGAATTGTACGATTTCAAAAAGTAGAAAGAGACCGTCTAAAAGTAGTGTTTATCATCGCCTTTTTTGTGATTTTCTTTTGGGCAAGTTTTGAACAAGCAGGAACTTCTATGACCATCTTTGCAAAAGATTATACCGCAAGAACATTATCAGGAAACTGGAGTCTTTTTTACAAAATAATCGACTTTGTATTGTCTATAGGTCCCATGCTTATCTTGACGGGAATTATTTATAAATTGGCACAATCTATTTACAAAAAATACCCGCTAACAATTTTGTTTACAAGCATCAGCTTTGTCATTATTTGGGCACTTGTAATATTTAGAGTTTATGATAAAATAACTGGAGACTCTACATTGGTAGACACCTCCTGGTTTCAAATATTAAATCCATTTTTCATTATTACATTAGCGCCTTTATTTGCGAAATTATGGAAGAAATACAGCTTTAGTGCGCCTCAAAAATTTGCGATTGGCTTGTCGTTGCTGGCAGCTGGATTTGGAATGTTGGCATTTGGATCGTTAAGTATTCCAAACGGAGCAGCCACGGCACAGGTAAGCATGGTTTGGTTAATTTTAGCTTTCTTGTTTCATACCATGGGCGAATTATCCATTTCTCCTGTTGGTCTATCTTACGTAAGTAAGTTAGCTCCAGCACGTATGTTGGCATTCTTATTTGGTATTTGGTATGTATTTACTGGACTCTCTGGGAAATTAGCCGCTACCATGGCAGAACATATGGACGGAATTACAGAAACCACTGGAATGTCTGGATTTTTCTTGATATTTACTATTGTCCCTCTAATTGCAGCAGCTGCTATTCTTTTATTGAACAAAAAAATCAAGAAAATGATGCATGGGATTAATTAAAAAAAACTTAATTTTTTTGAACACATAATTAAGACCTAGGATTTCCTAGGTCTTTTTTTTGAAATACACTGATAGCACTTCGCATTGTGCATCTTCTAAATCACAACAAATAAACACAATTCAAGTACAATCTAAAACAACCGATATAAACAGTTTATTTTACGCTCTAGCGTTGTAAAAAAAAACAGAACGATATCCATCCATTTTTTACCTGGCTAAAACAAAAAATAAGTCCATTTACTAGCTGTCACTTGGAAATGTATTGGTATTACTTACTAAAGATTGTAAATCCTCAGGAACTTCAAATCCAAGTTTAATACTCCTTTCACTTAAACATCTCTTATGATTTTGTTTTTTCAAATTACTTCCGTCACTAAAAAATAACTTTCCTGTCAGATTGTTACTCATTATAAGTCATGAGCCAATTAGTAATGTCAATCGACTCAACCTAAGACCAAAAGCATAAACCAATATAATTTCAGTTTATCCAATCACATACATTTCAATAAAAATTTATGACACTCTATAAGTTATTATTATATTTGGAACACTTTTTGTAAAGTTTTAAATAAATTACGACAAAATCAACAACATTAAAAACAGAACAGATGAAGAAATTAAGTATCCTTTTTATTTTACTAGTAACTATTAGTATCCATGCACAAGAAATAAATTGGATGAGTTTGGAAGACGCCGTAACTGCTCAAAAAACGAATCCTAAAAAAATTATGATAGACGCCTATACCAAATGGTGTGGCCCTTGTAAAATGCTAGACAAAAATACTTTTCACAATGCAGATGTAGTTGCCTATGTAAATAAGAACTATTACGCTGTAAAATTTGATGCAGAGGGAAATAAAGATATAACCTACGAAGGAAATATTTATAAAAACCCAAAATACGATCCAGCAAAAGCAAATAAGAGAAATAGCGGACATCAATTGGCTGCTTATTTTGGAGTAAGAGCTTACCCTACAATTATCTTTTTAGATACAAAAGCAAAACTAATAGCTCCTATTCCTGGATATCAAAAACCTTCTCAACTAGAAATATATTTAAAAATGTTTAACACAGACGCCTACAAAAACATACAATCCAAAGAGGATTATGAAAAATACATGGGTGAATTTGATTACACTTTTAAAGAATAATTCTACTCCTTTACTATAAATGCTCCTTTTTTCGACGTGTCGTAAAAAGGAGTTTTTTGTTGTAGACATGTCTGCTCCCATTTCTTTTTTAACGAAGGATAGTTAGAACCATCAGCAACAATCAAGGCAGGTTTTAAGTTAGCAATTAGCCGTTCCAAATTTATTTTAGGCGATGCTCTAAGCAAAACGATACTCGGGCTCCACTTTTTCACATTGTATATTCCTTCCTTAGCTACCACCAAGAGTATTTTGTCTGAAAACAAAAGCAACGAAGGAATCGAATTCGACACAAAAGCTTGTTCTATTCCTTGTTTATTTTGATAACTACGCAGTAAAAAACCGGAACGAACATCCATGCTATCCGAAACATAAACATTGAGTTCATATCCACTACGAATCAAAATTTTACTTTTCTTATACTCTTGGTAAACAATTAATTCCGATTGTTTTTCTAACACATACTTATGATACAAAAAGCTGAATTGCAATCCAAAAACAAGAAATACCATTGCATAAAATAAACGCCATCTAAACCGATCTATTAAAAAATAAAAAGCAACTAACAAACACAAACTAATCCCTAACTGGATTCCCGAAAAACGAATGTGCTGTACTAAAAACAACTCTTGATTACTCACCCAGTTCACAATGGTATTCATATAATAAATCAGGGCAGAAAACACCGATATAAACCATGTAACTGGAATTCCTAATAAAGCAAAAACAATGGTAAAAACTCCCGTAAATAAAAGCACCGCTAGCATTGGAACAATACACAAATTACTAATTAAAAACAATAAAGGAAACTGATGAAAATAATAAAGACATAAGGGAAGTACTCCTAATTGCGCTGCTAAAGAGACCGTTGCTAAATCCCATAAATATTTAGAAACAAAATTTGTAGGCCTCCATACATCACTTATAAATGGACGTAAGAGAACAATGGAAACTACTGCTGCATAACTCAACTGAAAACCTACGTCAAATAAAAAATAAGGATTTGCAAACAGTAAGAACAACATGGAAATAAAAACAGTATTCAAAATAAAATGACGTCTATTAAAACTCATTCCTACTTGCAAAGCGGTAAACATGACAACTGCTCTCACCACAGATGCAGACATTCCAGCTAAAAAGGCGAAGCCCCACAATAGGAGTACAATAAAAATACTACTCAGCAATTTCCCGTATTTCCAGCGATTCATCCATTGAAAAAGAAACCTCAACAACAGCAATAAAACTCCTATATGCAATCCAGAAATCGCCAAGATATGAATTGCCCCAGACGCCGAATACGACTCAACAATATCCTTGGATAAAAATTGACGTCTCCCTAATAACAAGGCATTCAAAAACCCTAAATCCTCTACAGACATCCCATTCGCAAGCAGCTGTGTATTTATCTTTTTATGAACCTCAGAAACAAATCCCTTTACTGTTTTAGATTGCGCTTTTAAATTTAAGTAATCGCCCTTATTTACATACGTTTGATGGTATATTTGTTTTCGATTTAAATACTTCGAATAATCAAAAACATAAGGATTCATGGGCTTTGCTAGCTTTTCTAAGACCGTCTTTACCAATACCACATCATCTACACATATCTGATCCCCCAGACTATCACGTTGCATCCTTAACAAAACAGTCCCCGTGGTACACGTATTATTTACTTGTACAACGTTCGCATAAAACCGAAGAGTCTTTAGCGTCGGTTTTAGAACTTCGCTAATTTTTAGATAGTATACAGCTCGTTTTTCCTTCTCATTTTTTAAAACAGAAAGGGAATAATGATTTTGATGATTGCGGTGATCATGAACAGACATTAACAACATTCCAATCACAATAAGAAGGCAGTAAGCAAGTAAATTATAGACATAGCCAATACTGTTCTTTATAAAAAGAGAAATACCTAACAATACGAAACCTCCAAAAACTATGTTAAAAAGCAGTATTAAATGGACAGTAAAAAACGCAGACAATACAATTCCCACACTTAAAAAAACAACCATTTGAAATGGAATATAATGCAGTATATTTTTCATAGCAGCATAATTTACAGCAATAAAATATCAAAAGCAATTGTTATATACTCAAAATAGTAAATAAAAAAAACTATCTTGACGTCGTAAACCAATAACTAACAACATCTTGAATTTCACAAATCCACTAGTTTATGGAGTCCCCTGCTTTTTAGGGCTCATTTTATTAGAGTTAACGTATAGTAAAACACATCAAAAAAAAGACCTCTACGAATGGAAAGATTTAGGGTCAAGTCTCTTTATGGGCGTAGGATCTGTAATTATTGCCCCTTTAATCAAGACTATTTCAGCCATTGTTATCTTTAATTATTTATACGAAGTTTTCAATCCAGAAATAGAAGGTATCCGAACAAACATTATGGGTTGGACCTCTTTTGGATACTCTTTACCCGTATGGTTTTTATGTCAGTTTTTAGATGACTTCACTTATTATTGGTTCCACAGACAAAACCACATGGTTCGTTTTTTATGGGCTGCACATATTGTACATCACTCTTCCGATAATTTTAATTTAGGCACAGCAGTTCGCAATGGATGGTTTACCATATTATACAAACCCTTCTTTTATATGTGGCTGCCCGCTATTGGATTCCCCCCAGAAATGGTAGTGGTTTGTTTAGGAATTGAGGCATTGTGGCAATTTCAATTACACTCTACCTATGTCCCAAAACTGGGTTTCTTAGAAAAAATATTTAACACCCACACCATGCATCAAGTGCATCATGCTAGAAACATAGAATATATGGATAAAAACCACGGTGGTTTTTTAAATATTTTTGATAGGATATTCGGAACATGGAAAGAATTGGATAAAAATATAGCCATTGAATACGGCGTCTCACATCCTCCAAACTCTCACAATCCATGGATTATATTAACCCATGAATATAAGGATATATGGAATGACACTAAAAAAACCGACAATTGGTTTCAAAAATTCATGTATGTTTTTGGACCTCCTGGATGGAGCCACGATGGTAGTACTGTACCTGTAAAAACAATTCAAAAAGCATTAAAATTAAAAGAAGCGAAAGCATCCATTTAAAACCAATAACTATTAAGGTTGCTCTTGTTTTCTGAAATTATCCACAATAAGAGCTGCCACTTTTTGAGAGGCTCCTACCCCACCTAATTTTTGTTCTAAATCGTAATAATCTTCAAACATCTGAGCTCTAGTTCCATCATTTAAAATACGATTCAATTCTATTTCCAATCTATTTTCGTTGCAATCGTCTTGAATAAGTTCTGTAACCACTTCTTTATCCATAATTAGATTCACCAATGATATAAACTTTAATTTCACCAAACGTTTTCCTATTTGATAAGACAACCAACTTGTTTTATAACAGACAATCTCTGGCAGTTTAAACAAGGCAGCCTCTAATGTGGCTGTTCCAGAAGTCACGATTGCAGCATAAGAAACAGACATTAAATCGTAGGTTTTATTACTGATAAAAGCTACATTATCTTGTTTTATAAACGGCTGATAAAAACTATAAGGCTGACTTGGTGCACCTGCTATTACAAATTGAAAGTCCTTAAACTTATCTGCCATCTTAAGCATTACAGCTAACATTTTTTTTATTTCCTGTTTGCGACTCCCTGGTAATAAAGCGATAATGGGTTTATCTTCTAATCCGTATGTTTTTCGAAATTCTTGTAATGTCACTTGAGTTCTATCCGAAATAGCATCAATTAAAGGATGCCCTACAAAATGCACAGGAAACTGATGTTTATGTTCGTAAAAATCCTTTTCAAAAGGTAAAATCACGTACATTTCGTCTACATCTCTCTTAATATTTTTGATACGTCCTTCTTTCCATGCCCATATTTGAGGAGAAATATAGTACTGTGTTTTATAGCCCTGTTTTTTCACAAACTCAGCAATACGCATATTAAACCCTGGATAATCTATAAAAATAATGATATCGGGATTGAATTTTAAAATATCTGCTTTGCAAAATTTTAAATTCCCTGCAATGGTTCTTAAATTCATAATCACCTCGGCAAAGCCCATAAATGCTAATTCCTTATAATGTTTAACCAAAGTTGCCCCTGCATTCTCCATCAAATCACCACCCCAGCATCTAATATCAGCTTTATTATCTTTCCGTTTTAATGCCTTTATCAAGTTTGCGCCATGTAAATCTCCAGATGCTTCTCCTGCTATAATATAATATTTCATCTATAAATTATTTAAGATTACCATCCCCACTGCAATACAAACAGTCGCTAATAATACACCACGCGCCTTGTATTCTTGTTTTCGTTTTAAAAAACCGAAAAACACCAACAAATTTGCGATGGCTCCAATGGTCATAACTTTAGACAGCAAGTGATTCCTATACATTTCTAACAAAGCTTCCTGAATGGGCAGGTTCGAAAAAAATGAAGTTACTAGCATGGTTCCTAAAGCAGTCGCAATAATGGCTATAAAAAAACCAATACATATATCTTTTAACATAAAAAAAATTAAAAATTAAAATCATTCAAAGCATCCATTGCTTTATAAGCTGTCAGGTCAAACTGCACGGGCACAATCGAAATGTATCCATTTTCCAATGCCCATTCATCTGTATCTTCTGCCAAAT
Source organism: Flavobacteriaceae bacterium (assembly GCA_965224465.1). Taxonomy (GTDB): domain Bacteria; phylum Bacteroidota; class Bacteroidia; order Flavobacteriales; family Flavobacteriaceae. Next base: position 1,865,827 of record OZ245049.1, read on the forward strand.
CTGTATTTACAAATTCACCTTGTAGCCAATAATACTTTTTCCCATGTGGATTTATTCGTTCATCAAATTTCTCATGCCAGTTTGATCGTGCCTGACGACAGATTTTAACCCCTTTGAACGAGGTAGCATTTGGAAAATTTACATTTAAGATAATGCCTTTTGGCAATCCTTGCTCTAAAACTTTTGCTACAATATTTTTAATATCCTTTTTCAAAGGCTCAAAATTTGCTTCCCAAGAATAATCTAATAAAGAAAAACCAATAGAAGGAATGCCTTCAATACCTGCTTCTATAGCGGCACTCATAGTTCCTGAATAAATAACATTAATGGAAGCGTTAGATCCATGATTGATCCCCGAAACACATAAGTCAGGTTTTCGATCTAACAAAGTGCTCACCGCAAATTTCACACAATCTGCTGGCGTTCCAGAAAATTGATATGCTGCTTTTACGTCTGCATCAATCACAACTTTATCACAATACAACGGTGCATCCAAAGTAACAGCATGCCCCATTCCACTTTGCGGACGATCTGGAGCCACAACCACTACATCTCCGAATTCCTTCATTACACTTAGCAACGTTTTAATGCCCGGTGCGGTGATTCCATCATCATTGGTAAGCAAAATCAAAGGTCGTTTACTCATTATATATCTTTCTACAAAGCTACTATAATTTACATGGGAACACTTATATATACACTAACATTTTTCACTAAAAATTAACAAATTAAATAACAGCATACCCTCTAGATGTTAAAAAAAATTAAAAAATTCGTATTATTTGAAAAATGGCATTATTTTAGTGCCAGCAAATAGTACTATGTCGAATGAATAATATAATTGATTTTATGAAAAGCAACAAAAAACTACTGATTTCCTTAACGTTTATCGTTTGTCTATTTTTTGGATTTAACATGCATTCTAATACCGACCCAAAAAAAGACAAAACCTTAATTAGCCTTTTACGAATGGCACTTACCCAAGGACATTATGAGCCACATGTAATAGACGATACTTTTTCTGAAGGAGTTTTCGATAGATTTATTGAACAAATGGACCCTACCAAAAGGTATTTTTTAAGATCCGATATTAAAGAATTTGAAATGTTTAAACATTTAATAGATGATCAAATAAAAAACGAGGATTTGTCTTTTTTCTATTTAGTTCATGATCGGTTTAATCTTCGGCTAAAAGAAGCAGAGAATGCTTATGAAAAAATGTTAGATCGTCCTTTTAATTTTAATAAAGATGAAACATTAAGTGTGGATTATGAGCATAAGAACTATGCCAAATCAACATCAAAATTAGCTGCCCGATGGAGAAAACAATTAAAACACAGCACAATAAATAGGCTGCATGATAAACTAAAAACAGAAAATAGTAAAAAGGAAAAAGATGCTTCCTATAAATCTAAATCATTTAAAACGCTAGAAAAAGAAGCTAGAAAAAGCACGAAGGAGTTTATGTCAGATTTTTATGATCGCATGAACGAATTGGAACAAGCAGATTGGTTTACAACTTACATAAATGCTATTACAGAAGAATTTGACCCACATACCGCTTATTTTGACCCTAAATACAAAAAACGATTTGACCAAAGCATGTCGGGGAAACTTGAAGGAATTGGGGCACGATTACAAAGAACCAAAGAATACACAAAAGTCGCTGCATTAATTTCTGGTGGACCAGCATGGAAAGGTGGAGAATTGGAAGTTGGTGATTTAATTATCAAAGTAGCACAAGGAGACGAAGAAGCTGTAGATATTGTAGGTATGCGCTTGGACAAAGCCATCGAATATATCAAAGGAAAAAAAGGAACGACTGTAAAATTAACCTTAAAGAAAGTTGACGGTTCTATCAAAACAATTTCAATAGTAAGAGATATTATCGAAATAGAAGAGACCTTTGTAAAATCTTCTATTATAAAAAAAGACGGTCGTACTTTTGGTTTGATTAACCTTCCTAAATTTTACATTGATTTTGCGAAAAGAAATGCTCGAAATTCTACTTCAGACATGATTCAAGAAATAGAACGATTAAAAAAACAGCATATAGAAGGATTGGTCATAGATTTACGAAATAACGGAGGAGGCTCTCTTAAAACCGCAATAGAAATTAGTGGACTCTTTATAAACAAAGGTCCTATTGTTCAAGTAAAATACAGAGGAAAGGATGCTACTATTAAGAAAGACACCGACAAACGAATCCAATGGAATGGCCCCTTAGTTCTTATGGTGAATGAACTTTCTGCATCTGCTTCAGAAATATTTGCTGCAGCCATGCAAGACTACAAAAGAGCCGTAATTATAGGCCCCAAACACACCTATGGAAAAGGCACTGTACAGAGCGTTTTTAACTTAAACAAATACCACAATTTAGATGCTGATTTAGGAGCTTTAAAAATGACTATTCAGAAATTTTACCGCATCAATGGTGGATCAACACAACTGGAAGGTGTAACTTCTGATATTATTGTCCCTACTCGTTTTAGCTATATGACTATTGGAGAAAAAGATTTAGACAACCCTTTGAGTTATGACAAAATAGCTCCTGCGAACTATAATTTATGGGATAATTACAGTAATTTTAACGAAGTAATTGCTGCTAGTAAAACAAGAATTGGAAAAAATGAGCAATTCAATTTAATTGACCAAAACGCACAATGGCTTAAAAAAGCGCAAGAAGACAATACTGTATATCTGAATTTCAAAGCTTATGAGAAAGACGTGAAATTTATAGAGAATAAATCTGCTAAATACAAAAAACTTGCAGACTTCAAAAGCAACTACACCTATCAATCTCCTTTGTATGAAATACCTTTAGTAGAAAAAGACAGCTTGTTGCTAAAGAAAAGAGAAATTTGGCATAAAAACCTTCAAAAAGATGTGTACATAGCAGAAGCGTTAACCGTGTTAGGTGAACTAAAGATTAAACCGAACTATGTTGCAATAAAGCAGTAATACCATTTCTAACCGTCACTTGGAAATGTATTTGGTATCACCAATTACAATCCAACATGACAGATATAAAAAGTTTGTTTTATGTTCTAGCGTTGTTGAAAAACAGAACGATAGCGAAGGCTATCCTTAGATTTTTTGCCTAGCTAGAACAAAAAATAATACCATTTCTAAACCGTCACTTGGAAATTTAATTGGTATCACCAATTACAATCCAACATGACAGATATAAAAAGTTTGTTTTAAAAGAGTAGCCCCTCTTTTAAAAACAGCCATTTCGTAATTGAGATGGCTGTTTTTTTTTAGGTAAAACCAGTTCATTGAATACAACCGCCACTTTATGAAGTAAAGTCTATACTTACTACATTCCCTATTTATAAAATAATTTTCTGGTCATAGTTTTGTACAGAACAAATCAAAAATACGCCAAAGATTATGAAATCATATAAATACACCTTTTTAACACTTGTCCTACTAATGATTGTTAGCTGTGACAAAAACGACGATATAAGTACAGCAACTAATTCTTTTGAGAGCAACAATATCTCCTACGACACTCCAAATTGCTATATAGAATTCGATGAATTCACAGACAATAATGCAAGTTTCAATTTGTTTTTACTCAATGGACGCATGTTTGATAATGATGCCAATGTAAATGGCTCTTCTGGAGATTACTTATTTTCTTTAAACACCAGTAATTTTGTGTTTTACAATATTCGTGCAATAGAAAACCCTAGCATTGAAACACCTCAATACCCCAATATTCAAACAGGGATCAATTATATAGGAAGCGACAATGATTCGGTAATTATACATGGATTTAGTGTAAACCCTCTCAGCCCTAACTTCGACAGTAATGGCGTTAATTACGGAATGCCCAACGAAGGATCAGGAGTCGTTCACGAGCCTTCACCTGGAAGTACAAACACAATCACTATAAACACCTACAGTGTGGATCTTATGGCAAAAACAGGACAGATAGATCTAGATTATCAATTTTTAGATGCCCTTGAAAATACGATTACAGGACACTATGAAGGAAGTTTTGGTGTCTTCCAAGATTAAATTTTTAAACAAGTCCATCAACCTCCCCAACTAGAAACATTCCCCAACGGTAATTCCTCATATATACTACCCATTACAATACTCAATTCCCAGACAAGCACAAATTGTACATTCTAAAGAATAGGAAACCCTCCTTATTTTTAGGATGTACAATTGATTATTGGATCGATTGAAAAGAAAAACGAATACTCTTTTTTCATTAAGGTATATGCACGTTGTTTCTCCTCAAAGACAGACTCAACAAGAACAAAACCAATCACATAACACCTCAAAGAACACGATGTTCATTTTATTAAATCTCCCCTACAAATCAGTTCCTCGAATCAGATAGTCACTTCTTACATTGAGTATTTCAAAAAAACACATTTTTAAATACATTCGTCATACGCTAATCACAAACCTATAAATAGATGAAATCAAGCATATTATACTTCGCTATTTTTATTTTCTCAAGCAGCAGTATTCTTTTTGCTCAAGGGAATTCAAAAAAACCAATTCACATCACTGGAAACATTGGGCTTTATTATGACATGTATGATTATTCTGAAGAAAACCACCCCACTTTTAGGGCTCGTTACCCAGACAACCTATTCCGATTAAATGCAAATGCTACAATCCAATTAGGAAAACACTTTTCCATTCCGTTTGGCATCAATATTACCAATCAAAAAACACTGTATAATTTACCGAACCTACCCAACGAGAACATCATAGATTATGTACAAAACCCAAAAAACAATATCAGTATTCATCCAAAGTACAAATGGGTACAAGCACATATTGGTACACACACACCAGACTATTCACAATTCACTACTGGAGACATCAATATATTTGGAGCAGGAATTGACATCAATCCAGGGAAATTTATTCTATCCTTCAATTACGGTATATCGCAACGCGCCATAGAACAGGACAGTTTCTTAAATACGGTCGGAGCTTATAAACAAACGCTCATGGCAACTAGAATAGGAATCGGAAAAATAGAAGGCTCCAAATTCACCATTAACATTGTAAAAATTAAAGATGACATCACTTCCTTAGTCACCATTCCTACGGGAATAAAACCCATAGAAGGCATCACCTTTGCCCCACTTATTGAAGTTAAATTTGGCAAAAAAATATTTTTCGCTACAGAAACAGCAGCATCTATTTTTACAAGTAACCTCCTGAACACTTTTGACATTGACAGTGATATTGTAACATCTGTAAAGGACATCATTACTATAAACGCCTCTAGTAAAGGCGATTTTTCCCACACATCATCCTTGGAGTGGAAATCAAAAAAATTCACACTTGGAGGTGAAGTAAAATACATAGGCCCTGGGTTTGTACCTGCCGGATTTAGGAACATTGAGAAAGACATCTTAGATTATAAAATAAAATCCTCCATAAAACTATTCAAAGGAAAAACAAACATCAGCGGAATGTTTGGAATCCGAACAAACAACCTTAAGAACACCACCTTACAAAGTACGAAAAGAGTGATAAGTACTATCAATATTTTTACAAAACTCACCAAGAAATTATCTTTAAATGCTAGCTATTCTAATTTTGGCTTTAATAATAATGAGATTAACAATGTACTTCGTATCGAGATGATTAACAACACGTACAACATATCTCCTTCTTACAAATTTAAGACTTCTAGCATCAGCCATTTGATACGGTTAAATTGGAACAAAAACGACTTTGATCAATTTGATACTGGCAGCGCCTCTTTTGTGAGTTCTGAATCAGAAAGTTACGGAATAAACTACAACCTGTTTTTCAAAAACTTTCCTCTAAATATTAATTTAATGGGACTTCATTTAGACAATCAAACACCCGCTACTACTTTCAATATGAAAAACTACACCGCTTCTTTTTCTTATAAATTATTTAATAAAAAAATAAAACCTTCCCTTATATTTAATCTCGCCAAGATCTCAAAACCGCCATTTACAACAGACAAAAGATTTAGCAGCAAATTTAAATTAACCTATAAAATAAACAAAAAACTACAATTCAAATTCGCTTATAAACTCAACAAATACACATACGGAACATCACGTCCAAATGCATTAACAAAAGAACACAGGCTACAGTTTTCGCTATTAAAAAGATTCTAAATCATGAAAAAAAAACAACTACTTCTTGTGAGTCTGTTATTGTATTACATAACCGCTCATACACAAATACACCTAAACTTACATATAGATGATGCTTATAATCCAGCTGTATTTGAATGGACCGATAGAAGCGACTTAACCGTTGTAATTGTTAGAAAAAACAATGTAGACCTCCAAAAATTAACCTTAGGAACTAAGACGTTTTTAGCAGATAAAGCAATTCCTTACAATGCAAACATAGAAGAACACAAAAAAAAATTAACCCTATTAACATTAAACTAATTAGTTATGAAAAGAACACTTCTCCTCCTATTAATATTTGGCTTTTTTTCTAGCCATATTAGTGCTCAGATACAAATATCATTAAATGTAGATTCAAACCCTACTCCTGAATTATCAGAATGGGCAAACAGAAACAATTTAGCCATTTTTACAGTCACCAATACCGATCCAGATTGGGTGGTGGAATACATCTTAAAAGTAGAATTATACAAAGATGGGATTCTTATGTTGGAAACAAATAACAATGTAACTCCACAAACACTAGAGATGGGTACTGTTACCTTTTTAGCGGATGAAATAATCCCATACAATGCAATTAATTTTACCAATAATAATTTCCAACAAGCCATCTTACAAACGGGGCTATTACCTGCTGGAACCTATTCTTTTTGCGTTAGCATGCTCAAAAGCGATGATTATGCAGTCATTGCAACAGACACTCCAAATCCTGCATGTCAACCCATGTTAATTACAGATTATCAAATTCCCGAATTAATTATGCCAATAAGTGATGTTTCAATTTCTTCACTATTAGTACCTACTATTAATTTTACGTGGTCTCCTGTGACACCAGGACCAGACCCAAGTCATTTTTCTGTAGAATACCGCATCCTCGTATCAGAGATATTCAGCAATCAATCATCTGCCAGTCAGGCATTTCATGTAAACACAGGACTGATAGACGAAGAAGGGCTAACAAGCACGCAATTTATGTGGCCTTCCGATTTAGAAGCTCCAGATGATTTGACAAACTATGTATGGAGTGTACAAGCCATCAATACCAATAACAGTTTGCCTATTTTCCAAACAAACAACGGCTTCTCTTCCATTGAAACCTTTACTATAACACCGGCAAACAATGTGGACGTAGTTGACTGTGAATGTGATGTTGCCAACTTAACACAACCAACTGTAGCTATAATTCAATCTGATTCCATTAATAATCCAAGGAAATTAAAGCTAACAAACATACCTCAACTCAAAAACTACCTGATTAACTGCAACACGGTATTTAATGCAAATCCCGCCGATTATACCATAGACATGAGTATTAACTGGGACAATGCCCATGACGAGGAAGCAGTTCCTGATGGAGCTACTGTTTTTGAGCATGAATTCAATGCCACCAGTCATGAAATACCTGAAGAAATTTGCATCAACTACACCATATACCCAGTATCTACAGGAATTAGTGGTGCACAATGCGAAAACGAAATATGTATAGAGACACCACAGGCATTTTTAGACTTAAACTTTAGCAATACGCCCACTGCAATTGTAGCGGTTGGAGACACAATAAAAGCTGGATATAATCACGAATTCAACATTCTTGTCTCCCAAGTATCCATAGACAGTACCAATAATAAAATTACAGGAAAAGGAAACGTTTTTGTAAAATGGCTAGGCGCGAGAGTGGCTGTTCAATTTAATGAAATCACCCTTGACACCACCAGAAACTTACTTACAGGAAAAATACTTGGAGAATCATACCCTGCTCCTGCTCCAGTATACCCACAAGCTTGGGGAGAAGAAATAATTGCCAATAACAATACAGCAAATACGACTGCAAACAACATAGCAAACTGGGGAAACAATACTGTTGCTGATGTTATTAATTGGACAAACAGTACGTCTGGAAAAATAGTAACCTGGGTAAACAACACCGCGGGAACATCGATAAACAGTCCTACAATTGACCCACAAGCACCTATTCCTACAGGCCCATTGACAGATAACACAACACCTGTAAAATTTCCTTTAGGAGTTAATTTCGCAAACGGAGACCAATTGGCAATCACAGAGATGGTATTTAGACCCAACCTCTCAGAATTTAATCTTGTAGTTGCAAAAAACACACCTCCTAGTTGGCAAGCTCCGGGAGAGCCAGCACAACTTATTGGCTTCCTTGCCCGAAATACTAAATTTCACCCAAACAGTGTAGAAACACCTCCTGAAAGACTAGAGCTTGTAGAAGATGTAAACATTGGAAACATGAACAACAAAATTACTTTTACATTTATAAGTCCCGCAAACTCACCTAATGGATGTTATATTGAATGGGATGACGATGGGTTTTCACAATTTGGAATAGAACTAGAAAGTTCATTCACAAGAGAATGGTTAATTCCTTCTCCAGATGATGGAACACGATCTAAAGCAACTTTTGTAAGTACCGTTCAGAACTGGGATGATTTAGTACTGACTGGAAATTTACAAAAATCAGAAATTGTAGACTCCCAAGCCATGACCATTTTTGCAGGAAATATTTCCTTGGACTTGTCGGATACCATCAACCCTACTAATTTACAATCGGCTTCTGACTTCCCATCCAACTATGCAGGTGATAAAACCATGCTTTTTAGAGGATTTCACATGGAAGAATTAACCGCAGAAATGCCAGATTGCTGGCAAACAAATAGCAATGGCGTTCCTACTATTTCTATCTACGACATGATTATTAACGATACAGGACTTACCATGGTAGCTGAAGCAGTAAATGTAGCAGCTTTTAGAGGGGCAAATGTAGCCGATTTAATTGCAAGTATAGACACTATTCATATTGATATCCGAAGCAGTTCCTTTCACGATGCCTATATTAAAGGGAAAATAGGCTTACCTGTAAGCAAAGCAGATTCTATACAAAACCCATTAAAGTATCACGCCTTATTCACAACAGCGACTCAACCTCCTTCGTTTCAATTGACCATTGAACCCACAGGTCCTATAAAAGCAACTTTATTAAAAGGAGTAATGGAGCTAGACCCGACTTCAAATATTGTAGCCAATGTTTCTAAAAACCCGAATTACAGCCCTGGAAATAGCAATAGTAAAAAGTACAAAAAAACATTTCATGCTACTTTAAACGGGAATTTTGTTTGGGATGATGTCAAGTTAGGTCCCGTTAAACATGTGAATATGAACCTTGGGTTTCAAGGAATAGAAATGAATTACAACAATGTTCAACCCAATAATAAATTCAATTTTAATGCAGGAACATGGGCATTTGCAAGTCCTCAGAAATTTTTATCTAACTTTCCTGTTACCATAGAAAATATAGCATTTAATCAGAAATCTACAACAGGAAACCAACTCTTGCATGGAGATCTGAACTTTGATGTGATTTTTAATCTATCCGAAGACATTGGAGGACAAACAAAATTAGCTGTAGAAATTGCGATAGAAGAAAACCCAAACGGTACAGGTACTGGTAAATTCAAACCCAAATACATAAGTACAAGGATCAATGATATTTCCATATACGCGCACTTACCAGCAGTTTCAATAGATGGAACTTTGGAGTTCAGAAACGACCATCCTGTTTATGGAAATGGATTTAAAGGAGAATTAGAAGCGGCATTTAAAACACCTAATATTGGCATCAGAGCCTTGGCAGAATTTGGAAACACAAATTACCTTAATAACGGAGCAACCTACCGCTATTGGAGAATAGAAGCAGCAGCAAAATTCCAACCAGGAATACCCTTTTTACCCGGTATTGCATTTTACGGTTTCGGAGGAGGCGCCTTTAGTAATATGGAAGGTTCTCTTGTTGAAAATCCAACAGACCCAGACACACCGCCCTACTACAGTTTTGAACCAAAAAAAGGGAATTTAGGTTTTCAAGTAGAAGCCACGATTGGTGCAGCAGCAAAAGTAGATTCTTTTAATGCAGATGTAGGATTGAACGGACAATTTTCAAGCTCTAATGGTTTAATTAATATTGGTTTTACAGGAGATTTTTACATAGGAGGACCACTAACACCTCAACACGAAAGAGAAAAAGCACAAATTAAAGGAAGTGTTATCGCTGATTACAATTTCCCTGACAAGCATTTTTTTATGAATGTTGATGCTACTATTAACACCGATAAGATAAAAACTTTACCTGGACAACCTGTAAAATTAAACGTAGATATTAACGGAAGTAACAACCGTTGGCATTTTAAATTTGGAGAGCCAGACGCCTTAAATACGGTGTCAATATTTAATTTTGAACTCTATGAATATTTAATGTTTGGAAATAACATCTCAGCTCCTAGCGGTTTTACAAATACTTTTAAAAGTGGATGGGCTTCGGTATTTGACGGAGACCAACCAGGAATCCCAGTAGGATCTGGAGTTAATAACAATTCTGCATTAGGAAAAGGATTTGCTTTTGGTACAGGTTTCAAATTTGACAAAGAAATTGACTTTCATATTTGGAATGGCTATAATGTAGAAATAGATGTTGCCGCTGGCGCCGAATTAAATTTAAGTATGATGCAAAAAACAGGCGCCAATTGTGACAACCCTTCTAAACAATTCGGACTCAATGGATGGAGAGCCAATGGTTCTATAGGTTTTTACGGTGCTGTAGCAGCTGGAGTAAGTAAAGGATCCAAATATTGGCCTTTAATGGACATTAGAGCTGGAGGGTGGTTAGAAGGAAAATTTGTAAACCCTACCTATGTGGCAGGAGAAATTCGAGGACAAGCAGTTGCTGGACACTTTACGACTAAAATTCATTTTCTAGGAGATTGTAAAAAAGGATGCGGTGCATATCACCTTAAACATTCCAGACAATGGACATCCTGTAAACACCCTCAGCATCATTATCTAATTGATAAAAGTTTCCAAAAAGACTTTGAGTGGGGCGCTAGTTGTTTAAATAATGCTGGATACTCAGAACCTGACAACACCAGTAATGATACCTCATTTACACAAGGAGATGCTGCTGAAGATCAATCTCAAAAACTAATAAAATACATACATCCAACACCTAGTAACATGATTTATAATTTCCCGGTGACACAGCCTATTTCCATAAAATTTGGACTGAACCCTGAAGAAGTATTTGATGTTGCTGAACAACAACAATCTGGAACAATTTTAACAAGAACGTTTAAGTTGGAACGTACCGTATCTCTATTTATAGACAATGCAGACGACGGAAATTACACAAATATATCCGCAAGCCTTTCTACAGGAAGACGACTATTAAAAAGCACAAATAACATAGGAGAAGAGCTGTATACAGAAACCTCAAACACAATCACTGCAACAGCACAAATGTCTACAGCGCTCTTAAGCTCAGAACCAAGTAGTACAGGAACAGCACAGGTAGTAAATATGCAATTAGCCCCAAACCCAACTACTGGTGCAGGAATATTTTCAAACAGCCAACTCTTATCAGCTACGAAACAAGAACAAGGAATATTAAGTTTCCCTTCTACATCTACTGGCAGCTCTACTGGCAGCGGATCTTCTAGCGGAAGCGGCTCCTCTGGCTCTGCGAGTTATGATGATTTACCAGCACCAACACCTCCTGTTATAAATCATTTATCACTAAATAAAAGTTACAAAATAATAGTAGTTGCTACATTAAAAGAATACAGCAACGAGCAATGGGTGGATGCAAAAAAATCAAATGGTAGCAGTGTTACTGAAACAAAAACAAAGTTTTTCAGAACAGGCCCTAAAAAAGCCATAAACAATGCCGTATCACGTAAAGAAAACGACTTCAATAAAGAGACTCCAAATGGCAAAAAAACAGCTAGTTCAAGGAAAGCTCTTCCCGCAAGAAAAACAAGAACCCGTCCTAAAAACAAAGAAATTCTCGAAAAAAATAAGTCGTTTAGAGGAAAGAAAAAAGACAGAAAACGCTCAAAAAAGAACGTAAAAACTAATTCCAAAAGAAACTAATTATGAAAATGACATTCTATAAACACTTGTTAGCACTCCTTTCATTCTTACTATTTACACCAGTCATCCATGCACAAAAAAAGGATAAAACGCCCCTTAGTTATATCAATACTATAGGGAGATACACCAAAGAAAAAGAAGTTCAAATTATCTATTTTCCAGACAAAAAAAACACTTTAAAAAGGGGAATCAATTATGGTTTTATTATTGAACGTGCAGAATTAAACGATCACATATTTCATGAAAAAGACATCCAATACAAAGAGCTAAAAAAAGTATTTCCTTACACAGATTCTCAATGGAAAAAAGAACGTAACAACCTCAAAGGAGTCGCCTTAGAAAATCTAATATTAGCCAAAGATTTTTACGACAATATTGACAAAGAATCTGAAGGAGCTTTTTCGTTCGACAAGGGAATAAAAGAATTAAAGGAACAAAAAAGTAAAGAAGATTTTCAGTATTTATTTTTTGTTATGAATGCAATCAAAGACAATGGCGTTGCAAAAGCTCTGGGGCTTTCATTTACAGACAAAACAGTTCAAGAAAACAAAAGATATGCGTACAGAATTCTATTGGTAAATCCCTCAAAACATTATAAAACTATAGGAATAGCAACCCTTGTAGAGACTAAAAACGCAGCAACTTCCGCAGAGAGAAAAATATTTACAAAAACGGGGGATCAAAAACTCACATTTATATGGGAAGAGAACGATGATATTTCTGCCGTATATGTAGAGAAAAAAAATGCACTAACAGGTGTTTTTGAAGTTTTAAATAAAGCGCCACTGCTAAGAACATCGACAGCATCAACAAGAAACAGTTATACAGATAAAAACTTAACAAATTATACCACATACGAATACCGTTTTTATGGATCCAATGCCTTTGGAGAAAAAATATATTTTGGAAAAGCAACAGGAATGCCACGTGATTTAACAGCTCCAAAAAAACCTACCCTAGAGTCCGTAAAACACATACGTCCCGAAGAGGTTGAATTAACATGGAAAGTACCGACACCTTTGGAAGGAGATTTAAAAGGTTTTGTAGTGGCTAGAGGGTATAAAAATCGTGGAAATTTTCAATTATTACACGGCAATTTATTACCGAAAAACACCACCCGCTATATCGACAAAACTTTCCATAGAGAAAAACCAAACTACTATGTGATACAAGCCATAGATACCAGTGGAAATATAAGTTCCTCCAACCCCTATTTTGTAACCTTAATAGATTCAATCCCTCCAAAAAAACCAGCTTTTATTACAGGCACAATAGACTCTTTAGGAATTGTTACATTGGAGTTGGAACTAAATAAAGAAAAGGACCTCATGGGCTATCGATTGTTTAGATCTAATAGTGAAAAACATGAATTTTCAGTTATTTACGAAGGATTTCAAGAAAAAGACACCCTTTACAGAAAAGCACAAACAACATTTAAAGACACCGTAACTATCAACTCATTAACACCTTATATTTATTACAAGATAAAAGCGTTAGATTTTAATTTCAACCAATCCGAGTATTCCACAGTGCTTAAAGTTAAACGCCCTGATATAATCCCTCCTACAACACCCGTATTTAAGAACATAAAAACAGGAACAAATACCATTGAACTCGCTTATGTCTTAAGTAACAGTGAAGATGTAGAAACTCAGTACCTATACAGAAAACTATCCATAGAAGAAGCATGGTCTATTTTAACAGTTCTCGAAAAAAACAGCAGCTCATATATTGATAAAAACTTAAAACAAGGAGTCCGCTATTACTATTCCTTAAGAGCAAAAGACGACAGTGGTTTGTTTTCTAAATATGCCAATCCTATTTATGGAAAACCCTATGATGACGGCGTAAGACCACCTGTAAAAAACCTTAGTATTTCCAAAGAAGAACAAAAAATAACACTCGTATGGGAATATGAAGACCTAAATAAAAACACCTATTTTGTAATCTACAAGAAAAACAAAAAAGGCAACCTCGTACAATACAAGAGTATCCAAAATCTACAGTACAACGAAACTGTTTCTGAAAAAAAGAGCAGTTATGCAATAAAAGCATATACTAAAGATGGAGGACAATCTAAAATAAGCGATATTGTGAGCCATTAACACCTAAACCTAACGTGACTGGATTAAGATTTCATATCATTCTTTTGATTACTTCATTTATTTGGAGTTTCTCACATGCGCAAGAATTCACCAATTACACAACAAAAAATGGGCTTCCATCCAATCATATCTACACGATCACACAAGATAGTGAAGGTTTTGTTTGGTTTCTTACCGATAAGGGGATGGTTAAATACAATGGTTCTGAATTTAAATTATTTAGCACAGCTAATGGCCTTCCTAACAATCATATATGGGAAGCAAAAACAACTTCGGATCATAAAGTATGGTATTTAACCAAATCCAACCGGCTTGGATATATCTTAAAAGACAGCGTTTATTGTTTTTTTAATATAGAGAAAAAAATAATGAACCCTATTTTCACCAATCAAGTAGGAGATAGTGTTTTTCCTGCTGGCCCAGAAAAAGAATACACATTATTGAATAAAAAATGGATTATTTCAAAAAAACAAACCTCCAATAACCCTCATTTTAATTATTTTATTCACCATCCAAATATCAGTCATGTTAGTTTTGATAACACCACAAGTAATGGAGGACAGCCTATAACTTTCAACGTAAAAATATACAACCATCAAAATCAAATACTTAAAACATTTAAAATTTCAAAATCCATTCGAAGCAACTCAAAAAGAGGTCAATTAAACGACAGCTTGTATGCTTGGGCATCTGATAGAGACTATATTATCCTTAACTTAAATACGTTAAAAACACATTCCTATAACTACAAAAAAAACCTAGGAATAGACCGTGTAAAACATGCACGAATAAACAGCATAAATGATGAATTTCAACTTTCGGGAACAGGTTTGGTTACAAAATTAGACAAAAACTTTAAACCTAAAAGCCCTTACTTCTTTCCGGAAAACATACATGCCCATTTTGGACTTATTGATAAAAATAATACCATATGGTTGGCAACATTCTCTCAGGGAGTCTACAAAATGCCCCACAATAACAGTCTTATAAAATACCAATTAAGCACGGAAAAAACAGCATCAATCAATCGTGTAAACAACAAAATTATATGTAATATTCAAGGAAAGGGATTTTATAAATTTGATAAGAAAGAAAAACACTTCAAACCCTATATAAAAGACAACTCTTATTTATATAGTGCTACATATATTCCTGAATTAAATAGGGAATATTACATCTCTGAAAACACAATTAAGAGCATCAATCCCAATCAAAAAAAAACCTCTTACCTCTTAAATAACACTAAAATATCACAACAAATACACTATCATAAAGGGGAATTATTTAGTAACTATTCTTTTGGAATTCATAAAATAACGAACGATTCCCTTCTTATTAAAAAAAACTACAAACTAGCAGGCACCTACGCTTTAATCAGCATACAAGACCAACTTTTCATAGCCTCATCAACGGGCTTAAAATCACTTGTAAATGATGAAATAGTAGCTGTTGACTCCGCAAAAGAACTAGAGAACAAAACATTGGTTTCTTTTACCAAATTAAGTGATCAAAGTTTCCTTATTCATACAGATGGTTTTGGCTCCTATTATTTTGATCTACAACAGGTTTCACAACTTAAAAACTCAGTAGGTTTATCTGTCAAAAACGCAACAATGTCTAACGATTCTATTTGGATAGCCACCAATCAAGGCATCCAATTGTACTTACAAAAAGAGAATCACTTTGAATTTATAAATAGCATCACTCAAAGTGATGGCTTGCCTTCAAACAACATTAACGCCGTTGTATCCTATAAAAACCTTTTGCTAGTGAGTAGTGAAAACGGTATTGCAATCGTTCCAAAAAACATTCAACGTACAACTGGGCTTGAAGCTCTTTATTTTAAAAGTATTCAATACAACCGTCAGCCTATCACCCCTAAATCAAATAGCTTTCTTTACCAGAGCAACAACAATCTTACTTTTGAAACAGCATCCATTAATTTTTTAAGAACCAGCACACATTTCGAATATAGCTATCGCCTAGAACCAATTCAAACATCATGGACAACAAGCAAATCAAATGTTATTAACTTCCACGATTTAAAACCCGAAAAATACACTCTTCATATCAAAACTGGTACATTTCACAGCCGTCAAAAATTTAGTATCACCCCTCTTTGGTATCAGCAAACATTAATTAAAATAGGAATTGCAGGAATTATTATTGGACTCATAGTGGGACTTCTTTATTTTATTAGAGAAATAGAATTGTCAAAAAAAACAAAAAAAATTCAAAACCAAAAGAAAATGGCAGAGTTTGAACTCCATGCCTTAAGATCACAAATGAATCCACATTTTGTTTTTAATTCTTTAAATGCCATTCAGTATTATATTACAAAAAACGACATCGATCAATCAGAAAAATACTTAGTAAAATTTGCGCAACTTATTCGTATGTTCTTTGATTTCTCCAGCCAAAAAAACATTTCTATAAGCCAAGAAATGTCACTTTTAAGAAAATATCTAGAAATAGAAAAAATGCGTTTTGGAGATCATTTTCATTATAAGATAATCATAGACCCAACTATTGACATGGAAACAAAAATCCCCACTATGTTGTTACAACCAATTGTTGAAAACTCGGTAAACCATGGTGTTTTCCACAACAACAGAAAAGGGACTGTTACAATAAAAGTTACGTACACTTCTAGAAATAACATTGTCATCAGCATTAGCGACGATGGTGTCGGAATTAAAAAATCAAAAGAGATTCAAGAGAAATCATTGAAACAGCATGTTTCAAAATCAACACTTATTTTAGAAGACAGAATTCTATTAATCAACAATTCAAAAGAGTGGCATATCAATTACGCTATAACAGACCTGTCAGACGGTATTAAAACGGGTACTGAAGTAACGCTCACTTTTATAAAAGAGTAATCCTAGATCCCTCCTACTTTTAAAAAAACAACAAAGAAAAAAACATGAGACTAAAAGCTATATTAGTAGACGACGAAGAGAAAGCACTGGAGGGATTAACCCTGAAAATTCAACGTTTTTTTCCGGAAATAGAAATCACACATCACATTCAAAACCCCAAAGAAGCCATAAAAATCATAAACACATCACAACCAGATATTTTGTTTTTGGATGTAGAAATGCCCGTTCTTACAGGGTTTGATGTATTGGCAGCAATAGACAACCCAGATTTTGAAATCATATTTGTAACAGCATACAGCCAATATGCGATTCAAGCCATCCAACACTGTGCTATAGGATATGTAGTAAAGCCCATTGACAACGACGAATTAATTAAAGCAATTTCAAGTGGATTGTCTCAAATAGAATTTAAAAATGCACTCAACAAAAACAAAGCACTCCTAAATAATTTACGAAACCTCACCAATAAAACCATTGTAATTCCTGACCAAAAAGGATTTTCCTTTATAAAGTCAGAAGAGATTATACGATTGGAAGGCGTAGACGGGTACACGCTAATTGTGCTGCAAAATGAGAAACCAATATTGAGTTCCTATAATATCGGGAAATTTAGAGACATGCTTCCTGAACTCCTATTTTACAGCATCCATAAATCTCACATTATCAACACAAATCATTTAAAAAAATATTTAAACGAAGGATATGTTGAATTGACAAATTCTGATTCTGTGCCTGTCGCAAAAAGCAAACGTGTAGACTTCCTAAAACACTTAAAACTATAGAGCTAACCAACAAACAGCCAGTTTATTAATTAATTTTAATTCTTCCAACGCTACACTTTATCAATTCAACTATTGGATTGATACACTTGCCCTTTTTTATTTTTCATAGTACACGTACTTTTATTTTGAAGCAACATTAACGATGCTCTTTGATACTGATTTCTAAATACATACGATCCAGTAAAAATTTAAATCCGTATACATAGAGACATTGGAGTGTCTACATTTGTTGTGACGGTTTTATTAAGCCTATAAATTTATATATTTGAATTATGGGAAGAAAAAAGCATGATAATGAGTTCAAGGTAATGATAGTAGAACTATTAAAGTCCGGAATGAAATCAAAACAGATTAGTACAGATTACGAGTTGGATGTAAGTATGATATCTCGCTGGAAGCGAGAATACGAGATTAAATCGGGTGACTTTTCTAAAAAGAAAGAGTTAACCAATGATGAAGTGGAGCTAAAGGCGTTAAAAAAGGAACTTCGTAACGTAACTATGGAGCGTGATATATTAAAAAAGGCGGTAGGCATCTTTTCCAAGAGCGACAGATAAGGTATAAATTCATTTTTAATAATGGAGTATCCTTCCCTGTTGAAAAGATGTGTAAATCCATGCGCGTTAGTAAAAACGCATATTATCACTGGGTAAACAATAACGGTTCCAGCGTACAGAATACTGCTAAAGTAGACTTGATGGATAGGATTACCTATCATTTTATCGAAAGTAAAGAGATCTATGGGAGTCATAGAATTCAAAAAGCATTGGAGCGAGAAGGAGTGTATTATTGCCGTTCTTACGTGGCGCTGTTGATGAAAGAGATGGGTCTGCGAAGTGTTCTGAAGAAGGCTTTTGTGGTAACTACAGACTCTAAACACGATTATCCTATTGCTAAAAATATATTAAACAGAGAGTTTACCAGTTTGAAAATAGGAGATAAATGGGTGTCAGACATCACCTATATACGCGTAAATGATGATTGGAATTACTTAACCACGATAATTGATTTAGCTGACAGAAAAGTGGCAGGATGGTCTTTAAGTGAGGACATGACCACCCAAAACACTATTGTAAAAGCGTGGATTGCGGCTAGAAGAACAAGAGCTATTAATCCAGGGTTTATCTTTCATTCAGACAGAGGAGTGCAATACGCATCTAATAAAATGACTGCTATTTTATATTTTAATCAGAAAATAACACAGAGCATGAGTAGAAAAGGTAATTGTTGGGATAATGCTGTTGCTGAGAGCTTTTTTAAATCCATAAAGTATGAGTGGCTCTATCGTTTCAAGTACATGTCATATCTGCAATTACACGAGTCGATAAATGAATATATCTCTTGGTACAATATCAAAAGATTACATTCAAGTTTAGGGTATTTATCACCGCTTGAAATGGAAATAAAACTAAAAAAGGAAATTAAGAAAGTGGCTTAGTAAAATAGTCACATATTTATTAGGAACTCCAATAGATGTATTCCATTTCTATTGGATGTTTGAATATAAACTGTACTTAATATGAATATCGAGTTGATGTCTTTATGGAAAAGATGAATTACGTCCTGGTAATTATTACCTATTTTCTCCGTAAAAATTAGTTGAAAAGTAGTATCATAATTGCATTTAAGATGAACTGAATACAATTCATTAAAGTTTTCTAAATTTATTTTTTTTTTGAAAATATGTTCTTTTATTTTAACATTTAAGTATACATTTTTATCACTGTCTTTTAATAAAGATATTCTTGTGTTTGTATGATCTAGATTGCAAGTTTCTGTAACTTCTTTTTTATTAATCTTTACTGATTTTTCTTTGAGAACAAGAACTTTATTCGTGATTTTTTCTTTACTTTTTTTACAAGAATAAAAAGCAATCGAAAACAGAATACATACTAATAATATCTTCAAGCTAAGCGTATTGTTCATTTAAAATTTGTTTTTCATTTTATTATACCTATCCTTCATCTTCGTTCCTCTTCTATTTATTCCATAGTCATCTAATATCTCTTTTTCATAATCAATATGATTAGTTCCCCAGTCATTTGGGTTTTTAGAGATTTTGGATGTATGTTTTGTTTTGTCATTTTCCTTTTTATTAAACGCTTCAACTTCTTTGTTTTTTTTACTAAAAAAATTATCTAAAGATTTACCGAAATCTGCTTTTACATATCCTGGTCTATTTATATGCTGATCTAGAACCGTAGCTTTTCCTAGTTTAGATTTTAAATAATTTTCTAGCTTATAATTATACCCTTGAGGTTTTATGGGAAGAACTTTGTTCTTCAATCTATCAACGAAGTCCTTAACTTGTTTAGCTTGAAAATCATTGTCTTTTGAGGCCTTTACAATGGGTTCTAATAGCTTACATTTTAACTTCTTTTTCAATTCACTGCTTTTGAATCCCTCTCTTATTTTTTTCTTGAGTTCTTTACCTGTTATCTTACTTGAATTAGAAACAGATACATCTTTATAATACATAATACCACTTTCAACCGTCCAACCACAATTCTCAAACAATTCTTTATACTTAGCTAGATTATTTTTTTTGAATTCTTGAACTTGAATTGCGAATTCCCCTTTCCCTTTGGAGTTAACTGTTTTTTGCATAGCTCCAACTGTTAATATTTCACTGTCATGTGATTGAACAGAATCTAATTTACCTTCATTTTCAGACATACATACTAAGATCTCTTTTTCTTCTTTGGTAACTTTCCCTTTATTTATTAAATCGTCCCAATATTTATAATCTGCTAATTTTTGATTACCCCAGTATACAGGACCATAAATTGACCCATAACTAGTACATTGAAACTTTTTATCAAATTCTTTTCCCCCACAATCACACCCTTTCATCAACTCAAACCAGCCACCATCAAAATCAAGCCAAAAATTCGGGGTTGACCTTAGGTCAGGTTTTCCATTTTTATTCGCATACCTTCCGTTATAAATTACTTCAATATTATTAAGACTATGAGCATCAACTAATAAAAACATATAAGCTTTTTTATCTGTTAGTTTCTCAAGTACTTTTTGTTCTTTTTCATTGTCTTTCCCACCTAAGATTACTTTAAAAATTGCCCAGTCAGTAAAATCATCTTTATTTGTTATGGTTTTATCGTGAGCATACGCCCCAACTTTTGCTTCTGCCCTAGTCCTTTCTCCTTTGTCATGTTGTAACATTAAAGCTTTATTGTCACCTTGTAATTCGGGGTTATCTGTTTTTCCTTGTTTTCGGAAGCAACGTATTGATCAATGTATTTTTTGACCGTAGTTCTGCTAATTCTTAAATCTTTGGAAATAAATCGCTGACTTTTACCTTCACGATAATATTGAAGTATTATTTCTTGTTTTGTATACATGCTAATCATATTTAATCAATATAAGAAACTTATATTGATATGGTTAAGTGGTATACTTTTCGGTTAATAGGTGGTATGGTTTTCGGTTAACATATACAAGGAACAGAGAAACAATTAGTAAAACAAATACTTAACAATAAAATATATAAATATTTCATATTATTTTAATTTAGAATATTGTTGTATTTTTTTTCGGGACTGTAAACTCAACTCTGTCTGAATAAAAAAAAGTATTAACTTTATTCAAACAGAAAACATGACAAAAGACGAGTTAGCCAACATTGAAAAAAAGGCATTGGATCAATTATTATCAGGAAAAAGTTTATTCGGAAAAGAAGGTGCCTTTGCTCCTTTAATGAAACAATTTCTTGAGAAAGCATTGGAAGCAGAAATGGAATCACACCTTAGTGAAGAGGAACGTTCTAAAGGGAATAAACGTAATGGAAAGGGCAAAAAGACTGTTAAAACTAGTATTGGTAGTTTTGAAATAAGCACGCCAGCGGATAGAAATAGTAGTTTCGAGCCTGTTCTGATAAAAAAGCGTCAAACCATTTTAGCAGATAATTTATCAGATAAGATCATTGGATTATACGGCCTAGGAATGAGCTTACGCGATATTTCTGGTCATATAAAAGAGATGTATGATACAGATATATCACACACTGTTTTAAGTCAAATTACAGATAAGATCATACCAGATATAAAACAATGGCAAAGTCGTCCAATAGAACAGATGTACTGCATTGTTTGGCTTGACGCTATGCATTACAAGGTAAAAGTAGACGGTAAAATACAACACAAAGCACTTTACAATGTTTTAGGAGTAAATAAAGAAGGGATCAAAGAGGTTTTAGGAATGTATATTTCAGAAAGTGAAGGCGCAAATTTTTGGCTTCAAGTATTGACAGACCTTAATAACAGAGGGCTTAAGGATATCCTAATTGCCTGTACAGACAACTTAAAAGGGTTTTCAGAAGCTATCTTGAGTGTATTTCCTAAAACACAAATTCAAAAGTGTATTGTTCATCAAATTCGTAATTCTTTAAAGTATATAGCTTCCAAAGACCAAAAAGAATTTATTCGAGATTTAAAGCTTGTTTACAAGGCTGTTAATAAGGATATTGCTGAGTTGGAGTTATTGAAATTAGAAGAAAAATGGGGAGAAAAATACCCTGTAGTTTTAGAAAGTTGGAACCGTAATTGGGAAGAGTTATCTCAGTTTTTTCAGTATACAGAACCTATCAGAAAAATAATTTACACAACAAATGCAGTAGAAGGTTTTCATAGACAGGTAAGAAAAGTAACTAAAACAAAAGGGGCTTTTACCAGTGATATGGCACTATTAAAGCTTGTTTACTTAGCAACAAAAAATATCGAAAAAAAATGGACAAACCCTTTACATAATTGGTGCTTGACAATTCAACAATTATATATTAAATTTGAAGATCGAATAACGTTGGATTTACATAAAAACGGAAGCAATTCGTGACGCTAGCCGCTGGGGCTCATTTTAAAATAGTTCGATTTTTAAAGCAGCCTTATGAAGAGAAAATCGAACTATTTTAAAACGTAGAAAAAAACAAGCAGACAGAGTTTAAATTACACAACCTTTTTTTCCATTGCCATTTGTAGGTGTGCACGAATCTTGGTTGCTAGGAAACGTTAATGTATATCCAATTGTTTTTTAAACTCATCTGTTAAATAAGGCTTTAATTCTTCAAATGAATAAAATACTCTTAAAATTGAACTAATATTTAGTGCTTCCCAGTTATTATTAATTAAAATTTCTATTCCTGGTTCTTTGTTTTCTTGTGTTATATAGTACCATTGAGGAGTACTATTAATTAAATTACTTTCTATTATCATTGTTTTTTTTAGATTAATACCGTTTATTTCAGTATTTAATCTTTTTTTTATCTTTTTATTAATTATAGATATTAACTCCTGAGAATTATTCTTGAAAATGTTTTTAGCAGAAAACTGATTACCATTTTTTAAGTCGAAATTATAAAAGTATTCTTCAACATGTAAATTTCCAGAATAAATCTCTAAACTTAGTTTTAATGATAAGATTGCATCTCTTTTGTAAAAACCAATTTCATAATACGTACTTTCTAAAGGTGAAAGATACTTGCAACATTCTTTTTGACTATCTTCAATGAATTGCTTAAAGTTTCCTCGTAAATCTTTAGTGTTGTCAAAATTATCGAACCAACTTAATTGATCTTCAACATCTGATAATATTATTGAGTTAATTTTTTTATTTCTTTCTTTGTTGTGTAAATTTACATAAGGTAAATTATAAATCCGTTTTATTTTCCCTCTACAAACAATAGAATCCTTAATTTTAAATAAAATGTTTTTTTCTTTTAGAATACTTTGACTTTTACAAGAAACGGCAAAAATTAAAACTATTAATATGCTAAGTAATTTATTTTTATTCATTATTTGTTATTCTTGGAATTAGTTTTAAATCAGAATTAATTTGAAGATTAATACCTTTTGACTTAATATAGTTAATTGGTTTTACTTTTTTTAATTTTTTTAATAATTTTTCAGCTTCTTTATCTTTTAAATCGATATATGTAGTTACCATTTTCTTTTTTTTTGAATCGTACTCTTTTATTTTTACCTTTTCTTCTTTTGATATATTTAAAAGTTGATTCTCAATTCTTTTTTTATCGTTTTTATTTCCATTTTTATGAATTTCTTCATAATGTTTATATACTTTAAATCCTTTATCTTCTTTTGCTTTTAAAGTGTTATCTCGTCGATTTCTTATTCCATTATATCCTCCATTAATTGTATAAGAGGTTAGTTTTATATTGTCTTCATCAGCCCAATCCACAGTGTATTTTGACTTATATGGATTCCCTTTTATATAGTACCACAGTGCAGATTGTACACCATAAATTACATTATTAGTATCTGCTAAAAGGTCAAACTCTCCTTTAAAATCTTTTTTATCAGTCACTTCAGTAAAGTCAACATAACCTTTTGGATCATCAGGAAAAGGATGTTTTTTCCTGTAATTAGAAAATTTCTTATAGTTAGTCCTCCCTGTCAATTGTTTTATACCTTTACCACAAAACATAAACCCATCTCTTGATAACTCATTGTCATTTTCTAATCTGTCTCCATAAAATCTTGAAAAAAGAGGTTTTCTAAATGCTTTATGCTTTTTTAACATGATTTTAAACTTTAAAACTTCTACTTCCCCTCCTTTTTTGTCTTTTATTTTTTCTTTAACCTCTTTTAATATTATTCTTTTACCAGAATATTTCCCATATAACTTTCTTATGTCTGCTGTTACACTATTATTAACTAACAGGGTTTTGAGTTCAGCATTTGATTTAGAAATAACTTTGTCATCTTTATTCTTGATTTCAAATATTTTTGATAATTGTTTTTCTAGAGAAGACAAAATTATATTATCAATTATTTGATTTCTGTTAAAATACTTTGCACTCAAACTTGAAAATTTATAATTGTGCCCCTCTTTCATGCTCGTAGATTTAAACTCCATCTCAGCAGCAATTTGAGATATAAAATGAGCTTTACGTAAACAAGTATCTAGTTTGTAGTCTTTTCTATATAAATTTAGGTATTCTATAATTTTTTTCGCTAAAGTTTCGTTTGCATTAGGCTCAATATGTTTAATTTGTTCAATAGTAAATTCTTCCTTACAATATGGACAAAGCTCTGTTGCTTTAATGGTAAGTGGTGTTTCTTTAAATGAAAGTAACTCTCCTTTATAATATACTCTTGGTATATAAGTCCTTGATTTAATTTTTTTATCTTCTGCCATAATTTATCGATTTAATAACACTTCTCCATTTTTGTTAACAATTCCTTTAAGTTCTATATTGTTTGTGGGATCATCATCTGCATCTTCTAATACTATTATTAGTTCTTCATCTTCTGCTATATCTTTTACTTTTAAAAACAGCTGAGAATTAGAACCAATTTCAGATTCTTTTATAGTGTTTCCTTCTTCATCTCTCCATTCTTTTTTTAGAATTCTTGGTGTTTTTTCAATTTCTTGCTCTCTCTCTAACACCGTTGGTTCAACTTCTATAAAAGGATCCTCAAACACCCAATTTTCTATTTTTTTAACATCTTTTATTTTAACAGCTCCACACGTTATCGCTAAATTAATGTGTAAGGGTAAATTGTCTTGATTGTCAAATTCTTCTGTAAGACCTACAATATAGGCTTTATGGAATTCTACTTTGTACAAGGTTTTAAACTCATCTCTGTCATAAAATATTAATTCACCGCTAAAACTAGCATTTGGTGAAAACATATAGTGATACAAATCGCTATCAAACCCAGTAGATTCAAACATTAAATGGAATGGGCTTTTACGCGTTGTGGTCGTAGGGTTTCCCGTAATATCTTTAAGTTTGTATAATACCAATTACAATCCAAAACAACTGATATAAATAGTTTATTTTACGTTCTAGCGTTGTTGAAAAATAGAACCATAGCTAAGGCTATACTTAGATTTTTCGCCTAGCTAAAACAAAAAATAATTCCATTTCTAAACCGTTACTTGGAAATGTATTTGGTATAAGGTGTATTCTGCTCTTAATAACGTTCTTTCTTTTCCATCTATAATGGCGATGCCTTTAAAACTACTCATGGTTTTTCAATTTTTGATTCATCTTTTAATTGGGTACAGCTTTTTTTTAAATCCGTAACTAGCACCCATAATCTCACAATAGCAATCCCGAACATGATGGTATATCCATATCGTTCACAATACAGGATGGGCTTATTGTTAGGGTGTGCCTATTTTTTTAAACGTAGATCAAATATATAAAATAATGTTATACGCAGCATGCTTTTATGGTTAAGCCCCACATTTAGGGGGTAAATCCCCGTAGCACTGTCTAGAAACAGAAAATAATCTTTCGGAGTGCATCTTTTACGCTTATGTAAAGGATTTTGACCCCATATACAGTGCTGTTTATTTGGTTATCACAAGAGGCTGACTGCTCTTTTACGGAGCTTTAGATGTAAGAATTAATCTCTTATACAATTAAAACCCAAAATGACCGATATAAATAGTTTATTTTACGTTCTAGCGTTGTTGAAAAATAGAACCATAGCTAAGGCTATACTTAGATTTTTCGCCTAGCTAAAACAAAAAATAATTCCATTTCTAAACCGTTACTTGGAAATGTATTTGGTATTAATACAGCTACCAACAGCAATCTGTAGATAAAATATTTACTTCAAGTTAACACAGAATCTTAGATATTAAATGGACTTTATTCAGACTTAGTTTTTCGCAAATCTTTATACTTACAGTTTTCTGTTCTGTTACACTCAATAACATCACTATCAATATTTTTATATAGGATTTCTAATAATTCTTTTCTTAATTTAAGAGGATTCATTTTTTCTGGTATATCAATAAAATTTGCTTCTTTATCGTTTTTCATAGCGAAAATTAGAACACGATTTTGTGTATAGCCTTCTGTACGCTTTCCTTGTGCATTTTCTACAAAGGGTTTTATAGAAATTGAATCATTTGTATGCGAAAGTGTATGCAAATAAAAGATACAGTCTTTTTTATAAGTGTAACTTGTTGTTTTTACAACTACATTATATCTGTTTAAATCTATCAACCTATCCATAAATCCAATTCTATTACTCATCCAATCTTGACACTTATCTTTTGTGTATTTAACATCTTTAAGTGTGTTTAGTACTTTTTTTAAATCAAAAGTGCAGGCTAAAGTATCTTTAATTGTATTAATAGGTACATTATCGTTTAATGTGTCTAAAGCTGTTTGTTCTTTAGGTATGCTATTTTTACTCTTATTATTTGGCTCCTTACAACCAAAATTAATTAAAATAAGTAGTAAAAAAATTAAATAATTTTTCATAATTATTCCTTTTTATTTCTTAATTGAAACAATTCTAACTTCATAGGGAAGTTAAATCGATATCTATCTACATTATCTAATAGTTTAGAATTTTCTAAATTATTTCCTGTAAAACTTTTTACACCAACCATTTGGTCAATAAATTGAAATTCAAAAGTGTCATCTTTTTTATTTACAATAATTGTAAAAGAATGGAAGTCATCGTTATAAGCACCAATAAAAACATAATTACCATTATCGGGACAGTTACTTTTCATATAATCAATAGGACTTTCTTTAAAGCCTTTTAAAGCAGTATTAGTATTTCCGGGTTGCCCACTACTTGTTAAAACTTCCTTATTGTAAATATCTACAACAGTAAATGTTTTTGATGGTTCTGCGTAAGTTGCTGCTATTGTTTTGTTTCTAACACCGTTAGTTGTAGATTCTCCTGCTTTAACAAAATCATTTGGTGTCATTCTATTCGCCGAAGGCAAATGATTTTGGTCTTTTCCAAAATTTAAAACACTAGGACTATCTAAAAGCATATAAATTATATGCTTGTGCGTATCTGTACAATGATGATATCTATTTGCATCTCCGCCTCCGCTGTATTTTGCACAATTAGCTCTTGCGTACACTTTAATTTCTTCAATTTTCTCTTTACTAAACTCCCATTCGTTAGGGGTTTCGTAAACTATTTTCATACACCCACAAAACAAGTTTTCATAATCCCCTGTTGAATACCCCTCTTCATTATCATTAGCTAAAAAACGAATATAGAATGCTACACTTTCTTCTGTTGTAATATCCACTTCCACTTCTATTTCAGAACCAAATTTAGCTAAAATATTATCACTAAACGTTGTTTCAGATTTTTGCTTAATTTTTGCTGTAACCCCTTTAACTTCTACAAATTTGTCTTTTTCCTGAGATATTTCTATTTCTATATACCCATCGTCGTCTTCCCATTGTTCATCAGGACCTCCTTTTTTAATTAGAAAAGGAATTACTGGTTTTTGTAGTGCGGTTAGTAATGTAGTTATAGTTTCGTTTTTTTTACTGTCGTTAGTTTGGGTTAAGAGGTCTACAAAAACATGTTTATCGTTTTCATCCTTTTCTAAAGGGAGTTTATCTTTTTCAATATTGTATCCTGTCGTATCTCTTAATTCTACTAGAGGTATAAATTCTGTCCATTCTAAGCCTTCTCCTGTGTATGAATTACTAGGGTTTCCTGTTTCACTTACTGTTATGGTTCCCATACTAACTATTTTGTTTTTTAGAGTTTAATTCTATTTTCATAGTATCTGAAGTTATATTAAAACCATTTATTTTATTGTCTTCAAGTAATTGTCCTTGGTGTTCCAGTGGTGCATTAATTGAACTTAAATCTATATCTGTTTGTTTACCTGTCATATCTTGTGTTTTTAGGATTAAAAACACTTTTACACCTTTTTGTGTCTTAGACACTCTTTCTCCTTGACTGTCTTGGAAATAGGTTTCTAAGACAGCTCCTTCTCCACTATTTTCTAACACCGTTGGTTCAACTTCTATAAAAGGATCTTCAAACACCCAATTTTCTATTTTTTTAACATCTTTTATTTTAACAGCACCACACGTTATCGTTAAATTAATGTGTAAGGGCAAATTGTCTTGATTGTCAAATTCTTCTGTAAAACCAACAATATAGGCTTTATGGAATTCTACTTTGTACAAGGTTTTAAACTCATCTCTGTCATAAAATATTAATTCACCGCTAAAACTAGCATTTGGTGAAAACATATAGTGATACAAATCGCTATCAAACCCAGTAGATTCAAACATTAAATGGAATGGGCTTTTACGCGTTGTGGTCGTAGGGTTTCCCGTAATATCTTTTAGTTTGTATAATACCAATTACAATCCAAAACAACTGATATAAATAGTTTATTTTACGTTCTAGCGTTGTTGAAAAATAGAACCATAGCTAAGGCTATACTTAGATTTTTCGCCTAGCTAAAACAAAAAATAATTCCATTTCTAAACCGTTACTTGGAAATGTATTTGGTATAAGGTGTATTCTGCTCTTAATAACGTTCTTTCTTTTCCATCTATAATGGCGATGCCTTTAAAACTACTCATGGTTTTTCAATTTTTGATTCATCTTTTAATTGGGTACAGCTTTTTTTAAATCCATAACTAGCACCCATAATCTCACAATAGCAATCCCGAACATGATGGTATATCCATATAGTTCACAATACAGGATGGGCTTATTGTTAGGGTGTGCCTATTTTTTTAAACGTAGGTCAAATATATAAAATAATGTTATACGCAACATGCTTTTATGGTTAAGCCCCACATTTAGGGGGTAAATCCCCGTAGCGCTGTCTAGAAACAGAAAATAATCTTTCGGAGTGCACCTTTTACGCTTAGCTAAAGGATTTTGACCCTATATACAGTGCTGTTTATTTGGCTATAACAAGAGGCTGACAGCTCTTGTACGGAGCTCTAGAAGCAAGAATTAACCTCTTATACCAACTACAATCCAAAATAACCGATATAAATAGGTTGTTATTATTTACTAGCTGGTCTTTTTTAAATCTAACAAGCTAAACAATCACAGCAGGAAGTTTATTTACAACTGAGTTTAGTCAAGATTTATTATTTGCTCACCCCTATTATTTTTACGGATGTTCGCAAGGTACTTCACGTTGCTTCTCCAAAAAATAAAGCAAAAAAAAAGAGATTTTTATAATGTGAATTTTAAGGTAAAAAAAACATATCTAAAACTGCGAGACTCTCCTAACTTCACTCTTGAATCTTGTAGCTTTTGAACATATATTTTGAATAAAAAACAAGCTCCAATGTAAGATTATTATTACAACCAGCATTGTTTATCAACACTTTATATAGATAACTATACATTATCACGGACACTGGTTTTATTTTTTCAGGTAAAAAAAAATGATTTATATCTGTTATTTAAAAGGTGTTTGGCATTGTGTTTTCAACACAAGAAACTGATTGGGAAGCAACACCAAATCCCCCATTACTATTTTTTCGTTTGGAAGTAAATCTACCTGAATGGAGGTTTTACTAAAATTAAAAAAACACCTTATCTTTTCCTGATTCAACACCCTTGTAAATTGAATAACATCCTGATTAAATGTTAAAGAATCGTAGGTTCCATATTGCAATACAGGTTCTGAGTTTCGCATTAAAATTAATTCTTTATACCTATTTAATATAGAACCTTTGCTCTTTGACAAAGACAAAACATTTGTAGATACGTAATTAGCATTCATTTTAATCCAAGGAGATTTTTCAGAAAACCCACTGTATTTTAATTGGTTCCATTGCATAGGACTCCGAGACTTATCTCTGTTTTTATCGTTTGCAATACTTAATGATGCCTCGGCTGACAGCCCTTTTTTTATCGCTAAATTATAATGCGTTCTTCCTTGAACATCCACGATTTCCTCATAGGAATTTGCACGAATATTCTCCATCCCTATTTCTTCACCATAATAAATAAACGGCACTCCTTTTGCTGTCAACATCAAGGCAGCCAAGGTTTCCGCCTTCACTGTATTTTGATCTGCCAATCTATTCATTAACCGAGGCATATCATGACTTCCAAAAAACAAAGTCGGATAATTCTGCATGTTTTTCTCCATACTCACCAATTCATCAAAAATACGCTTTGCTGAAAACTCAGAGATACTTCCAAAATTAAAATTAAACACAACGTCTAATAAGTCCGTTGCTTGGTATTGTTTTAATACATCAATCTTATCACTTCCTATTTCTCCGACTATAAATCTATTCTCATATTCATCCACTGTAGCTTTGATCATTCTCATAGCATCCTTCACTCCTTTCTGATTTAAATCGTACAGATGCTCTTGCTCTCCTTTATCATTAATGGGATTGTCTTTAGAAATACCTTCCGTGGTCAAAAAATTAATAACATCCAATCGGAATCCATCTACCTTTAGATCTAACCAAAACCTAAGCACCTGCTGTATTTCTTCCTTAACTTTGGGGTTTCCCCAATTCAAATCAGCCATTTCCACATCAAATTGATGGTAATAATACTGCTGTGTGATAGGATCTAATTCCCATGCAGAACCCCCAAATAAGGACTCCCAATTATTTGGGATAGTGGTCCATATATAATAATCACGATATGGATTTTCCTTTGACTTTCTAGCTTCCTTAAACCATTTATGCGCTGTAGAGGTATGATTTAAAACCAGGTCCATAATTATTTTAATATCGCGTTTATGCGCCTCTGAGATCAGTAATTTAAAATCTTGAAGATTTCCATACGTAGAATCAATCTCATAATAACTAC
The DNA here is from genome assembly GCA_965224465.1 of Flavobacteriaceae bacterium. Classification (GTDB taxonomy): domain Bacteria; phylum Bacteroidota; class Bacteroidia; order Flavobacteriales; family Flavobacteriaceae. The sequence goes on from OZ245049.1 coordinate 1,897,271, forward strand.
TTACATCGTAGCCATTGTCTACTTTTGGAGATTGCAAAAAAGGGGTCAGCCAAATTCCTTTTACACCAAGAGACTCTATATAATCCAACTTAAAAGAAAGCCCTTTAAAATCACTAAAACCATCACCATCACTATCTTTAAAACTTGGCATATACACCTCATAAAAAACAGTTTCTTTCCACCAGTTATCCGTCAATTTATACGGTTTTTTTTGAGTACAAGAATTAAATACCATGCTCATAATACATCCTATAATCAATATTTCTTTTTTTCTATCTCTATTTAAAAACAACATCCCATTAATTTAATTTATACCGATAATCAATCACTGTATCAGCAGCATATAATTTACCTTCTTTAACATAAACGGAAGCCTCTGAAGGCACAAAAACAAGTACACTAGCCATATTCCCAGCGATATCAAAAGTAAAATCTCCACGTACATTTTTAGCAATAAATGCACGTTTTGTGGTATCATACACCTGTACTTTTTCAGTTCCTACATGTATGCGTACATTTTTAACCATTGGGTTCGGATTGTAATACAAATAACTAGGAAATGCTTTCTTTTTATAAAAATCAGTTGCCAATAAATCCAGTTGTAAAATATTATCTACAGATGTTCTAGAAATAATAGCTCCTGGAATTCCAACATGACCACTTCCATACACACTAAATTGAGACACTTTAGGGTTTTTAGCGTTCCAATGCATTCCATCTCCAATAGCAACAGGCGCTTTTATATGTTCATATTGTGGATAATGTGCTTTTTTTATCAATCCTTCATAAGCAATCACTCCTTTGGTATGTGCTTTTTCTTCGGGAATGGTTTGATGATCGTCTGAAATCTCATACGGATAAAACAACCTGCTTGTATTTGCAGCATTTAGCATCCATTTCCCAATGGTATTTGCATAGCGCTGATCATATCTAACAACAGGAACTAAAGGCCACATGGTATCATAGGTATTCATTAAAAAACCAAATCCACCATTATGAGTTGTACTTCCAACAATTCCAGAAACATCATATCCATTCCAATTGTCCACCAGTACTCCCCAACCTTCCCTACAAGTAGAATCACCATTAAAAGTCCAATTCAACAATTTTGAAACATCGTAATTCATTCCTTCTTCTGCATTTAATCGTGCTGCTACATAGGCTCCAAAAGGCATAAGAATTTCATAAAAATAATTATCTTTTTGTTTTAACAATGCCTCTAGAGAAGATTTCGCACCTTCTAAATACCTAACATCCTTAAATTTCTGATACGCAGCATACAACACCATCGCATGTCCAGCCGCAACATCTTGCTGAGTACATATCCAACTTTTTTTAGCTTCCATGGAAGCATAATTAAAATAAGAAAAACTATAATCACCATTTAACACCTTATCTGCTTCATAAAATTTATCCGCAATAGATTTTAAAATAGCATCATTTTCCTTTGTACTCGGATAAAAATCAGCAACGGCATAATACATTAAATTTGGATACACATCATACCACCAATCTCTCGCATATCCACCACCTAACTGCGCAACTTCTGGGCAGGTATTGTTCATAATGATATTCCATTTAGTTTCTGAATTAAAATAGTTTTTCAGCATTGCTACATAATTTTCACCATGCTGATTTGATTTATCAATCCCTACCAAACTCGCTCCTAAAACAGAACCTATAGTTGCCAAGGACTCGTGAAATATCCCTTTATAATGTTGGGTACCCTGACGAACATCACCCATAGCAGTATAAATACCAAACGTTTCTTGATCACTATTTTTCCTAGAATTATCTTTCCATATCAAGGGCCAATAGTCTCCCGTCTGTGTTGCATCATATACCTTGGCATCATATTGTTCTGCGAGTGTTTTAAAATCCAATATTTTAAAAGGCATCGGTAAATTTGGCATTTCCACAACTCGATTAATTTGCAATTGGCTTACTACATGTACCTCCTCAAACGTATCCGTAGTACAGGCATTAAAAAAAGCACCTAGCACTAGAAGAAACATGATTAATAATTTATTTAGTCTCATATATTTCCTTTTTTCGGGTCAGAATCCCCATTACTATTGATTAAATACATTGTCACAAACACAATTCCAACTAACAGATATAACAAATTAATTTCTAATCCGTGATTTAGAATTCGGTGAGTCTTATGTTTTTGACTCTTGAAATTCACTTTCCAATACATCTTGCTGCTTCAACAATTGTTTTGTAATAACAATTGATACTAATTGCAAGACAGCAATAATTAACAAGGCATAACGCAATGCGATATCGGCATCAGAAAAATAAGCCAAGGCTAGAAAAGTCCCTGCTCCTAAAAAACGTCCTACAAACAATCCGAATTCATGATTCAAAATATAAGAAAATTCATTTCTATTTTCAATTTTAGACAATAAGTCAATTACTTTTAACTGTATCGGAAAGTACGCGATATCTAGAAGAGGTCTTGCTATTAATAATAAAAACATAAAAATGATAACTCCTGTTGCATTGAATAACAATCCATTGAAAAGTGACGCTAGAAAAAACAAGATCAACCCTATGCTAAAGATAAGCATCCGGTGTTTTGGCTTGGAATATTTTCCTAAAAACAACATGATACAAGCAGCGACCAATGCACCAATAGACTGTGCAGTACCCAATGCGCCCTCCGAGCTAAAAAACTTCATCATCAACATGGCTGGAGCCGTAACAATAAACCCTTGCGCCAATCCTTTTAACAGCGCTAATTGTAACATTTTATTCCATAATTTATGAAATTTAAAATACAAAAACTTCTCACTTTTAGGTTTATCATACGATCCAAAATGAAAAACAATAGAGGCGATGACTGTTATTGCAAAAACAACGCCTGTTACTACCCTATAACTTTCGTTAATATGTGCTGTAGAACCATCGTTTCCTTTTACTAAATACCAGCCAATAATTAAAGGAACTATAGAAGCGATAATGGTATAGAAAAATGTTTCCAGACCGTAGTAAAAATTTCGTGTACTATCTTTTGTAGTTGCCAAAACTAAATAATCTCTATTTGCCCAATAAAAACCAAAAGACATCCCCATTATAAGCCCCGCAGAGATCAATCCAGTATAAGTGATTTCTGACAAGGACATCATGTATACCATGGAAACACCACTCAAAATCATTCCTAAAGAAAATAATTTCTTGACATCAATTTTATTCAATAGATATCCATTGATAAAAAAAGTAATGGGTATTCCTGTGTAAATTGCTAATTGATACAACATAACCTTTGAAGGATCGTTGGAATTACGCATAATATAGGCGGCTACAAAAATATCTATTACAGGCAATACAAAAGCATAGATAACATTGGTAAGAATTAGTATTTTTGTGTTTTTCGAAAATATATTCAGCCCTATTTTTTCTAATAAATTCATTATATTTCTAAGCTTTTTAACAATTCGTTAATAGAGAATGTAGCCAAACCACAAATTCGTCTGCGGCTCCATAGTACATTTTTATTTCATCTCCATGAACAATATGTCCGTTTGTAAAAATAACTTCTCCAAAAAAACCAGTTTTCTCATAACTAGTCAAAGGTTCCATTATTGGGTTTTCGGATCTTGCAAGCACAATAGAGGGATCCTTTAAATCTAATAAAACCAATCCTAAACAGTACCTGTTTTCTACCGTAGCTCCGTGATATATTGCCAACCATCCTTTTTTAGTTTTTATAGGAGCCGCACCAGCACCTAGGCGATTGCTATCAAATTTACCCGCCCTTGTTTTTGCAATACACTTATGATTTCCCCAATGCACTCCATCAGGAGACTCCGCAATCCACATATAATTCCCTCCTAACTCAGGGCTACTTGGACGATGTAAGGCATAAAATTTACCATTGATTTTCTCTTCAAAAATGGCACAATCCTTATTATGAGGACTTAATATCATTCCTTTCTTTTCGAAATTCACCCAATCTTTTGTGGTTCTAAGACCTACCCCAACACCATTGGCAGAAACCATCGTATAGGTAAGGTAATAGGTATCCTCTATTTTAACTACCCTACAATCTTCAATTCCGTAAGACTCATAATCCCCTTCTCCAAATAAGGAAGGATATGCTTGTTCTTCAGAGAACTGAATTCCATCGGTACTCCACAGCAATCTCAAATGTGAAATAGTGGTTAAATAATCCGTCCCATCATAATTTATAACTCGAGAATCGGCGGCGTTTAATTTAGGATCATCCAATTTAAAATTGATAATTGCTACCGCTCCCTTATCATCGTAAATAGGCACCGATAATTCTCCCTCATGTTGTACGGTACGCTCTGCTACACGAACAAGCAATCCGATCTTACCATTATACTCAAAAACCCCTGGGTTTAACAAGCATTCTATCCTCATGTTACTGTCACTAGCGTTTAAATCTTTAGGAGACAACAATGGGTTATTCTTATGTCGATTTAATGTATTTGTCATGTGATTTTTATTCTATTTTTCGAGTGCTAAACAGCACTATGATTTGTTTTACATTCTTGACTAACATTGCTAACAACAAGGATACACTCCTCTTTATCACAACAGAAAGCCATCATAATTACAAGAGGAGAAGCAGCAGATACTACTTCTCTCACTTGTAAACATAAACTCAAAATTAAATTATAAAACCATATTAATATCCTATATTTTGGGTGATTTTCCCACCTGATTTATCAATATCCCTTTGAGGAATAGGATAAAACACATTGTGATCTTGGTAGTTTTTACCTAAAGCATTCAATACTTTTTTTGCCACACCCCATCGTTTTAAATCATTGAATCGTTGAGACTCAAATCCTAATTCCACTCTACGTTCTGCCATAATCCAGTTGCGAATTTCGCTTACATCGGTAGAAGTAGCTTTATCCAACAATGTTCCTTGAGGAATAACGGAACCATCTGCTGTAGGACTTGTTCTTGCTCTATTTCTAATTTGATTGATGCTTGAAATGGCTCCCGCATAATCACCCGTTTCATTCATTGCTTCCGCTTTCCAAAGCAATACATCAGCATATCTGATGTAAATTTTATTCCCTGGAGAATCATCATTTCCTTTATAATCGCTAAGAGAACCTAGCAACTTAGAGACATGCTTATTTGGCACATCTACGGTATACAATAACCTTGGATCATTTGCTTCAAAAGCATTTATAAAATCAGCTGTTGGAGCAAAAAATCCCCATCCAGCCACAGCAGCAATTCCATTTCCGTTTTTTGGAGTTTCTCCAGTACGGTGATCATAAGCAAAAATAATCTCGTTTTCAGAAAATTCTAAATTGGCATCAAAACTATCAAAGTAGTTTGTATTAAGGCTGTAAAAACCGAGTCCATCCAACTCAGAAATCAACGTTAAAACGGATGTCCAATCTTTGTTGTACAATGCCACTTTTGCCTGTAATGCAATAATAGCACCTTTAGAAGCTCTCCATGATTGAGAAGCATCCGATATTTCACATCTGTTGCATTTTTTTTAGCTGCTATTAAATCACTCTTAATTTGCTCCGTTACTAATGCTTTTTCTGCTCTTATAGAAACAGCAAATGCTTCTTCAAACGAAACTGGAGTTGTTAAAATTAGCGGTACATCACCAAAATTATTAACAAGATCAAAATAATAGAACGCTCTTAAAAAATAAGCTTCCGATATTAATTGTTTCCGCTGAACTTCATCCATTCCTGTTTTTTTGATTAATTCAATATCATTTAAAAAGCTAAGCGCTAAATTAACTCTACTAACCCCTTCATAATCATATTTCCAAATACCATTAAAGGCTTGGTTTTCTGAAGTAAAACTGAAATCAGATAATTTATCCATCCAAGGTTGATCTCCATCAGGATTCCATTTTTTATTCATATCGTTGGAAGCGACATCTTGTAAAAGAATATCATTTCTAAAAACAGTTCCTAAATCCCATCTCCAACCTTCAATAATTCCATTCAAGGTATTTTTAAGTGGTGCGTATGATGATACTACCGACGATTCTATTGTTGCAATTGAAGGCGTCGCATCTACTTGAGCATCTGTCAACAGCCCTATTGGATCATTCTCTAATTCATCCATACATCCCACCATGGCAACAAGGGTGAACAAAAAGAGGATACTTTTATATAAATTTTTCATAATGTATTCTTTTTAAAATTTAAGATTTACACCAAACAAAATTGATGTTGATAATGGGTAAGTTCCTAAATCCATTAAATCTGTAGATTCTGGATCTAATCCTGTATAATCAGTAATGGTAAATAGATTTTGACTAGAAATATAAAAACGTAGGTTTTGAAGTCCTTTAAACGAATCAATCGTATATCCAATTTCTATATTTTTAAGACGAAAATAAGATGCATCTTCTACAAAAACACTTGACACTTTACTACTTCCATTATCTTCAAATGCAACTCTAGGGATTGTATTAGAACTACCTTCTCCATCCCAAGCACCTAAAATAGCTGTTGTATAATTGAACGGACGGGTATCATAATCCACAATCTGTTTTCCTTGATTGTATCTTTCCACTCCATCTACTCCTTGGAATAACACAGAGAAATCAAAGCCCTTAAACTCCGCAGAAAAGGACAATCCATAGGTGAATTCTGGGATAGGACTTCCAATAAACGTTCTGTCTTTATCTGCACTAATAACCCCATCTCCATCAATATCTAAAAATTTGATATCTCCTGGCTTAACGTTAGATCCGCTAGTACCACTTAAATGCTTGTCAATTTCGGCTTGATTTTGATAAATACCTGTCATTTTATACCCATAATAAGCATTTATTGGCTGCCCTACTTGTGTCTTAGTAACCTTTCCAATAATGTTAGGTACATTTGGATGTAGCTTCTCAACATTATTAGACAAGGTCGCAATATTTGCATTTATAGAATACTTAAATTCCTTACTAGCCCCTCTATAATTCACAGAAAACTCAAACCCTTTATTCATTATTTCACCTGCATTTACAATTGTTGGAGCAACATCTCCTACCACAGAAGGCAAATTAATAGGCAATAAGATATCTGTTGTATTTTTAATAAAATACTCTGCTGTCAAAGCCAATTTATTATTCAACAAACCAACATCAAGTCCTACATTAGATTGTGTAGATGTTTCCCATTTTAGGTTCTCGTTTCCAAATCGGTTGGTTTTTACAATACCATCCACTTGACTCAGTAAGGTTAAATATGCATAATCATCAATTTCTTGATTCCCTAATTGTCCCCAACTTGCTCTTATTTTTAAATTAGACAACCAACTTACATCACTTAAAAACTGTTCATCAGATATTTTCCATCCTGCAGAAACAGAAGGAAAATATCCCCATCTATTTTTATCTGAAAATCTAGAGGAAGCATCTGCTCTTAAATTTGCTGTAATCATATATTTACTATCAAACACATACGAAGCAGACCCAAATAAAGAGAACAATGCCCATTCGGAAGCTGTACCACTATTCCAAATATCATTTTCTACTCCTCCGTAATCTAAGTATCTATATTTACTACCTGTATAAGGGAATCGTGCTCTACTTGCACCTAAAGATGACTCAAAATTCTCTATGTATTCTGTTCCAACCATTAGGTTTAAATCGTGTTTATCATTGAAATTTTTCACGTAATTTAAGGTGTTATTAAAAGTAATAGTACGAGCCTCTCCTCTTTCTTCACTGAGGTTATTAGGTCTATTTTTACGTCCTAAACCTTGATCTACACCATTTCCACCACCATCATCGTCCCCATAATTTTCGTTAAATGCCTTGTTGTGAAAAAATGTTAAATCTATTCCTAAATTAGACCTAAAAGTTAAAGACTTATCCTCTAGCAATTTGTATTCTGCAAAGATATTCCCAAACGTTTTGTATATTTTACGTTGATCGTCTGTAAAATAAGCTTGTGCAATAGGATTTCCTACCATTTCATACATGCTGCGTTGCAATCCTAGATCATAATTTTCTGAGGTAAAAAACGGCATATCCGTAAAAGGATCTCGTTGGCTATACGTTGGATCATTTGCATCTTTATAAACAGCTAAAACGGGTGCTCTTAACATAGCAAAACGTATAAGACTTTCGCCTTTTGAGGCTGTTTTATCCTGCGTAGAATAAGACAATTGTAAATTAGTTCCAAACTTCAAACGGTCGGTAACATTTACAGTAATATTAGTTCTATAGTTTAATTTTTGATATTTATCATTATCATATACAACCACTCCATCTTGTCCATAATAGCCCAAGGACATTAAAAATTGTAATTTTTCAGAACCACCACTCGCAGTAATTTGAAAGTTTTGTGACTTCCCTTGTTCAAATAGCTCGTCCAACCAATCGGTATCAGAAAAATCAGATCTACCTCTATCGGTTGTATAAGGATTATTCCCTGTTCTATCAGAATTCCCCCATGCTTTTTCTAAGGTATTGATATATTGCGCCGCGTTTAACATATCAGGTAAATTTGATACATTATGCAAACCTGTATAATAGTTTACATCAAATCTTGTTTTTCCAATTTCACCCGTTTTAGTAGTAATTAAAACCACACCTCCAGAAGCACGAGATCCATAAATAGAAGCGGCAGCTGCATCCTTTAAAACGGTCATTGTTTTAATATCTGCCTGATTTAAAAAAGTAATGTCTCTTGATGGAATTCCATCAACTATATACAACGGATTGTTATTTCCAATAGTTCCTTCTCCACGAATTCTAATTTGGATAGGATCCCCAGGAGCACCTGTACTAGCCGTTACCTGAACTCCTGCAATCTGACCTTGTAAAGATTGAGCGACATTTGTAACCCTTGTTTTTTCTAAATCGCCTAGATCAACCACAGAAACTGCGCCTGTAATAGTAGATTTTTTCCTAGTAGAATATCCTACTAATACAACCTCATCTAAAGATTGTGCGTCTTCTTTCAATACAATATTTAAACGCTTTTTTCCCTTTACGGAAACTTTATTTGTTAGATAGCCCACGTAGCTAAAGATCAATACTGCATTTGCATCCTTAATTTCTAAACTATAGTTCCCGTCAAAATCTGTTGAAGTACCATTTGACGTTCCTTTTTCAAGAACATTTACTCCTGGTAAAGTTCCGTTTTTATCTGAAACGACTCCTGTAATTGTTTGCGCTAACAAACTACTTCCTGTGAGCATAGCTATTATTAAAATTAGACTATACAGATTGTTTTTTCTCATTTTAAAGAAGTGTTAATTTGATTAATAAATTGATTCTTTTTTTCATTGTCTCTCATTGATACATTAAAATTACAACCGTTTAAAATAACTAAAACGATTGCGTAACAAATTTACAAGAAGGTGTATTTAACTGTGTACACTATTTCACCAAAAGTGTACACCGACTACAAACAAGTAATAAACAACTACTTAAGTCCTGTTTATTTATATCTATGATTTATTTGGAAACTCTTTGGAGTTGTTTTATAGATTTTTTTAAACTCTCTATAGAAATAAGACCTATTATTAAAACCAGATTCATAACAAATTTCTGAAACTGTTAAATTACTTTTTTTCAAAAGCTCTGCTGCGTGTTTTAACTTAATTGTACGAATTAAATCACCTGGCGAAAAACCAAACAATTCTTTAATTTTTCGGTATAAATGGGAGCTACTCATCCCTAATTCTTGCTCTAGGAATAGGCTATTTAAATGTTCGTTTTTGATATTCCCTTGAATCAATAACATTGCCTTTTTCATAAAGTCCTTATCGACCGATTTAACAGCTACATTTCCTACATCATCTATAAATGATTTTTTTTCGAAATGTGCTTTTATCAATTCTTTTTCTTCCAATAATTTCTTTACTCTGGCGAGTAAATGTGCTGGATAAAATGGTTTAGAAATAAAGGAATTAGCGCCACTTTCAATACCTTCTATGCGATGCTGAACAGAATTACGAGCTGTGAGCATAATAAAAGGAATATGACAGGTACTTTTAGAATTCTTAACCCTTGAACAAAATTCTATCCCATCCATTTCTGGCATCATTACATCACTAATAATAATATCAGGCAACAGTGATTCCATTAATTTTAATGCTTGAACACCATTGGAAGCAGTTAATATTTTATACGTACCTTCTAACAATGCGTCTAGCAACAATTGAATTTCCTTTTCGTCTTCTACAATAAGTATTGTTTTTTTATCAACCAATACGGCATCTAAAGCTACTATCTTATCCTTTTCTAAGATTTCATTTTCTGAAGCATCCTCTAATATATTCTGAAGGTGGCTGGAAATAAATGCAGACTTATTAGTATCGTCTACTTGATCTTCCTTAAAAGAAGTTCTCTTACAAGGCAAAGAAACCCTAAAGGTTGTAAATTTATCTACCACACTCTGCACCTGAATAACACCATTTAAAATGGTTACCAATTTTTTTACATAAGCCAAGCCAATTCCTGTCCTATACAGACTACTCTGCGTGTTTTCTTGTTTATCTACCAAAAAGAAACGATTGAATAAGTCCGCTATTTTTTCCTTTGGAATACCCTCTCCCGAATTTGAAATTTCAATTTCTAACTCAGCTAAAGAAGCAATACGCGCCTTTATTATAATTGTCCCTTGATACGGAGTATATTTAAACGCATTTGACAACAAATTAAATACGATTTTTTCAATTTTATCTTTATCAAACCAGCCCTCCAAATGCGACTCAAAACAAACTTGGTAGTCTATTTTATTTCCCAATGCCAACTCGTCAAACAATTCTGCTATTTGTTCTAATAGATGTACGACATCAAAGTGATTTACCGAAACTTCTAAATGATCATATTCTGCCTTTCTAAATTCTAATAATTGCTGTGTTAAAAACAATAAACGAGATGCGTTGCGCTGAATCATTTTTACAAATCGATGATTGCTGTCTGTAATAACATCTGACGCTGATAGTTTTTGAGCTGGCCCCACTATGAGCGTTAGAGGCGTTTGAAGTTCATGGGCTATATTTGTAAAAAACGTCAACCTATTTTGGTGAATTTCTTCGTCTTTTTTTCTGAAAATAATGGTCTGTTTTAAAGACTGTCTTTTCTGATAATAACTAATTAGCAGCACAATTAACAGCACAAACAGGAGTGTATAAATCACAATAGCCCCTGTTGTTTTCCATATAATAGGCTTAATTTTTACATCAATGGCTTTTACTGCTTTGGACCAAACACCATCGCTATTAGACCATCTTACCCATAGTGAATAATCACCATCGGGTACATTTGTAAAAGAAATTGTTTTGCGTGTTCCTATTTGGTTCCATCCCTCATTAAATCCTTCTAAAAAATAAGAATATTCACACTTATTGGCGTTTATATAAGTGAGTGCAGACATTTCAATATCAAAAAAATTTTGATTATAGTCCAAAATTATAAATGGAGATTTGTTAGAATTTGCAGAAACCCTCAGATTTTGATAAAAAGGTTTTTCTTGATTCTGACCACTAATACTATGAATAAATAAATCAGGGATATGCTGAGATTGTTTAATTTTTTCTGGCTGAAAATAATTAAATCCCTTAATTCCTCCCATATAAATAACACCCGAAGATGCATCTTTATAAAATGCACCATCAGCAAACTCATTATTTTGCAAACCATCCTGCTTGGTGAAATTCACAAAGGTATGAGTTACGGGATTCAATCGAGACAAGCCATAATTAGTACTCAACCATATATTTTTGTTTTTTTCCGCTACGATTCCATGAATAGAATTATTTGGAAGCCCTTCTTTTACCGTATACCTTTCAAACTTTAAAACATCACTTTGGGGATTTCTAACTACATTTAAACCAAAACTAGTTCCGATCCATAAGTTCTTTTCTTGGTCTTCAAACAAGCATAAAACATCATTATTAGACAAAGAATTTGCATTGTTTTCAATGTTTTTATAGACTTTAAAGGTCTCTTTTTCTTTATCAAAGACATTTAGCCCTCCAAGTCTAGTTCCAATCCATAATTGATTATTATTTTTAGGCAAGATTGAAAAAACAATATTACTACTCAGTGCATTGTCTTCTATGGCTCCTGCTTTATAGCTTTTAAAATTTTCAACTTTTAAACGATTCCCTTGACGAGAAATAACACAACGCATCAAACCATATCTATTAGATCCAATCCACAACACTCCCTGAGTATCTTGGTAAATCGCATACACAGCCGTAAAATAAGGATACAAGTCACTATTTAATACCTGATCCCACCCTACTATGCGTTTCGATCTTTTATCGTAAATACTTATTCCACGTCCATCAGTCCCAATAAAAACAAGTCCATCCTTCCCTTCAAACAAAGAAAACACCGCATTGTTAAGCACACTATTATTCTGATTGTAATTTATATAATCTCCCTTTTTTAAATGCTCTTTAGATTCAAAAACAAACAAACCTTTCCCTTTAGTTCCAACAATAAGTTGATTGAATTCCGTAATACAAAAAGTCCTAACAATCCCTTTATTAAAGGCAGGAAGCATTGCATTAGAAACAATTTCAAACTTTGTTTCAGGAAGGTACATTTTTAACAATCCATCACCATCAGAACCTGTCCAAAGAATACCATCCCTACTTTCAAATAAGGTGGTGATCGCTCGATTTTTCAACTGAGCAACCCATCGTTCTTTAATCATAGTCCCTTTAAACGTGTATGTGTGCAATCCTTTTTTAGAAGACAATACAACGCCTTTAGCTGTTTTTCCTATAATTTTAAAAACCTCTTTTTCTATGACGCTACGTGTCCCATTAGTTAAATCCAAGTGTACTAACTTGGAACTCCAATTCAAAAACAGCAGTTGATTTGAATTTAAAACACTAAAGTTTTGAATTTCACCACTGCGTTTTTTTACAAAAGAATTCACCATCCGACCCTGCCTATTCAACCGAAACAAAAGGCTATATAAATCGCCATTTTCAAATAACAAGACCAAAATACCTTCCTTAGTAAAGGACATTTTTTTAACTGCGCTATCTGGCAATCCACGGACTCCTATTTTTACAAAAACTCCTTTTCTATAATATCCAATACCCCAATCTTTAACAGCACAATACAATATACCCTTGTGATTAACTGCCATGTTATATTCACTTTCAGAAAAAGTGAATTTACTCGTACTCTTAAATTTGAATTGTTGGAATGTGTTTTTTTTCTTGTGATAACTATTAATCCCATTCATCGTTAGCACCCAAATAAGCCCCTGATTATCTTCTTCTATTTTAAGAATCACCTGATTGCTCAAACATTCTTTATTATTGGGTTCTGGTCTGTATATTTTAAAATTACTCCCATCATATCTATTTAAACCATCCCAAGTACCAATCCATAAAAAATTTTCTGAATCCTGAAAAATTGTATTTACAGAACTATTGGAAAGCCCTTTTGTATTATCAAGATTTTCTAAAGCATAGCGATTATTTAAAATCGAATTAGCATCCGTGTCCCTGATTTCTAAGTATTGATTTCCCTTGATAGAATCAAGACTCTTTGACGGTATTGTTAGGCTGCTTTTAGCCGATGCTAAAAACACGAGAAACATAAAAAAGTAACATAAAGGTAAATTTTTCAAGAGCTCTATTTTAATTACTTCAAAAATATACTGTTTAAATACATAAATCCATGAAATAAATCATTATTAATGTGTAATCCTAAAAAAAAATCCTCCTACCAAGCATGTAATACCACACAATCCAATATAACCGATATAAATAGTTTATTTTACGTGCTAGCGTTGTTGAAAAATAGAACGATAGCTAAGGCTATCCTTAGATTTTCCGCCTAGCTAGAACAAAAAACAATTATATTTCTAAACCGTCAATGAAAATGTATTTGGTATAATTAAAACAATATGTATATTTGTTAGTACTAAAAATTACATTTATGAAAACATACAAAGAAACTTTCAAAACAGTTTGGGCAAATTTTGATCCGAACTTACACATGCGTCATACCGCATATAATGATTATGCAGCAGAAGTACGTGCACGTTTCTTTAAAGCACATGGTTTTGATTTAAAAGCCTTTTCAAAAAGTAATTTAGGGCCTATTTTATTCAAGGAAGAGACCTCTTTTTTTAAAGAGATTCATTTAGGAGATGACATCACCATAGACTTACATTTAGAGGCTGTTTCTAAAGGAGGTGAACGTTGGAAATTAAAACATAATATTTACAATGAAGAAGGAGAATTAGCTGCTCAAATTAAAATTTATGGAGCTTGGCTGGACTTAAAACATAGAAAATTGACAAGCCCTCCGTCAGAAATGCTAGGTATTTTAAATAAATTAGCCAAAACTGATGATTTTGAAGAGCTTGTTTTAACTAAGAAATAAATAAACATTGTAGCCAAAAGAAAATGAAAAAGAAAAGCCCACTGTACACCATTATAGCCATTGTTATTGCCATTGGTTATTATTTTATAAACAACAATTCTAAATCAACAGAGCAAACACCTAAAGAAACAACTACCAACGTTTCTAATACTCCCAAAACAAAAACAACGGAGATAAAAACGGATGTAAAAACCAAAAACACCACGGTAATAACAGGAAGTAACGCATTCAATTACCTACCTACATCTACGACCAATCAGATAGTAAAACATGACTACTATACACTTTCTTATAGTGAAAAACACGAACAATCGGAATGGGTAGCCTACGAATTAACTAAGAACCAAATTTCTAGCAGTCATTTCAAACGCCCTTATTTCACCGACGACACAAAAGTAAAAACAAAAAGTGCCCAATGGTGGAATTACAAAAAATCTGGGTATGACAAAGGACATTTATGTCCCGCTGCTGACCGTAAATTTTCTAAAAAAGCGCATGACGCCACTTTTTTAACCTCCAATATTAGCCCTCAAAAACATGATTTTAACGCTGGAATTTGGAATAGACTCGAACAAAAAACACGTTATTGGGCTAAGAAATACGACAAATTATATGTGATTACCGGAGGTGTTCTCACGGATAATTTAAAAACAATAGGCGATGAAAAAGTAAGTGTCCCTACTCATTTCTACAAAATATTATTGGACTATACCCAACCAGAGGTAAAAGCAATTGCTTTTTTAATGCCGCATAAAGAAAGCCACAAACCCTTGTATGAATTTGTGGTTTCAATAGATATGATTGAACAAGTAACCGGAATTGATTTTTTCCCTAATTTACCAGCGCATTTAGAAAACACCTTGGAAAAATCAACTGATTATAAAGCTTGGAGTTTTAGATAAAATAAACGTACCTTACTAATTATAGTAAGGCAGTTATCAATACTAATAAAACTAGGAAAGACCTTTTAAAACACCATTTCCCTTGACGCATAATTTAGCCTCCAACAGAAGCTTTGATTCCGTATTTATTAAATACAGAAATCATATTAGACAACTGTAGATCCGTAGGCTCTTCAAAGGAAGTAAACCCTCCTAAATCCCCTAGTTTTTTGTATTTGTTCTCCGCAATACTGTGATATGGCAATAAATTTATGACATCCCTATTTCCTTCTAAGGAATTCATAAATTCCGCAGTTGCAATCGTATTCTCATCAGCTGTATTGACCCCAAAAATCACAGGCATTCTAAAGATAATATCGACCTCTTTTTTAGCGATTTCAATAATATTTCTATGTATTTTTTTATTGGACACACCTGTATGTTTTTTATGACTGGCATTATCCATTATTTTTAAATCAATTAAAAAAAGCTCTGTATTATCTGCTACTTCTACAATGGTTTCTAAACTAGAAAACGCTGTGGTATCAACTACTCTATGGTAATAACGCTTGCCACATTCTTTCAATGCAGCAATCAAATAAGAAGCATGTAATAAAGGTTCCCCCCCAGAAAATGTAACACCACCACCAGACTGATCAAAAAACACAGCCTCATTGTCAATAATTTTCATCAAATTATCCAAGGGTTTAAACTCCCCTAACATTTCAAAAGCTTTTGTTGGACATACCTCAGCACATTTACCACATAAATTGCACGCATTTACGTCTGTTACAATTCCGTTTTCTGTCAACATTAAGGCATCATTCGGGCAAACATCTAAACATTTAGTACTACCAATGCATTTGGTAGCATTGTACATTTTTTGCCTTTTTACAGAAATACTCTCTGGGTTATGACACCATTGACATGCCAAATTACAGCCCTTAAAAAACACGGTTAAACGAATTCCAGGACCGTCATTTATAGCATACTTTTTAATATCAAAAATTAACCCTGTGCTCATTTAAAAGGAATCATTTTCTGTTCTGTCGATGACTTCTTGCTGTAAATCTGCATTCATATCATTAAAATAATCACTATATCCCGCCATACGCACCAGTAAATCTTTATAATCTTCTGGATTTTCTTGTGCAGCATACAAAGTCGCTGTATCTACAATATTAAACTGAATATGATGTCCTCCTAGAGAGAAATAAGAACGAATTAACTGGGCTAGTTTTTTCAAATCTTGATCGCGCTTTAAAAGACTTGGTAAAAAACGTTGATTCAACAACGTTCCTCCAGATTTAATATGATCTAGTTTTGTTAACGATTTAATCACTGCAGAAGGCCCGTTGATATCTGCTCCGTGAGAAGGCGAAGTTCCATCAGAAATAGATTTCTGTGCTAAACGTCCATTTGGGGTCGCACCCATTACTTTTCCAAAATACACATGGCAAGTAGTAGACAACATATTTAGATGAAATGATTCTCCCTTGGTATTAGGTTTCCCATCAATGGCATCAAACAAATCATTGTAAACCCTTAAGGCAATATCATCTGCATAATTATCATCATTGCCATAAAACGGAGTATCGTTTATAATGGTTTGACGCATAATTTCATCATTCTTAAAATTTTCTGACACCGCTTTTAATACAGCATCCATCGTGAAATTTTTAGTTTCAAAAACATGTTTTTTTAAGGCTACCAAACTATCCGTTACCGTCCCTAAACCAGTACATTGAATATAATTGGTATTGTACCTAGGACCTGCATCATAATAATCTTTTCCTTTGGTGATACAATCTTCAATAACGATAGATAAAAAAGGAGCAGGACTATACTTGGCAAACATGCGATCAATATAATTACTGACCAATATTTTTTGTTCAATTATAAAGTTCAATTGTTTTAAAAATGCTTGGTACAACTCCTCAAAATCTTTAAAATCTCTAGGATCTCCGGTTTGAATTCCTGCAATCTCTCCCGTTACAGGATTTATCCCATTGTTTAAAGTCACCTCCACAATTTTAGGCACATTTAAATACCCTGTTAGTACATAAGCCTCTTTTCCAAAAGCACCTACTTCTATACAACCGCTACATCCACCTTCGCGTGCATCTTCTAAAGATTTCCCTTGACGAAGCATTTCTTGGATGTACACATCCGCATTAAAAACAGAAGGATATCCATGTCCTTGACGGATTACTTTTGCAGCTTCTCTTAAAAATCGTTCAGGAGTTTTTGTACTAATATGCACTGAGTTCCCAGGTTGTAACACATGTAATTCTTCTACAATTTCTAGCATTATATAAGAAACATCGCTTACACCACAAGCCCCATTTATTTTTACTCCTCCGATATTAATATTGGTGAAATCATTATACGTACCACTTTCTTTAGCTGTAATCCCCACTTTTGGTGGCGCTGTATGGTTATTTACTTTGATCCAAAAACAGCTCAATATTTCTTTTGCTTCTTCTCTAGTTAAAGTTCCTTCTGCAATTTCTTTTTCATAAAAAGGTGTCAAATGCTGATCAAAATGCCCTGGATTCATAGCATCCCATCCATTTAATTCCGTAATTGTCCCCAAGTGTACAAACCAGTACATTTGTACCGCTTCGTGGAAATTTCTAGGTGCATTTGCAGGCACCCAACGGCATACTTTTGCTATTTTTAATAATTCTAATTTCCGCTGCTCGTTGGTTTCAACAGCAGCCATTTCCTCTGCTCTATCTGCATGTCGTTCTGCAAAAATAATGGCAGCATCACAGGAATGCAACATCCCAGTAAGTTGTTCTTTTCTGTCGGTAGCATGCCTATCATTTAAAAAATCAAGTTTATCAATTTCCGCTTGGATATCGACTTTAAAATCCAACATTCCTTTCTTATATATCTTGCCATCCAATGCCGTATGTCCAGGAGCACGTTGCTCCATAAACTCGGTAAACAAGCCCGCTTCATAAGCACGTTTCCACTCAATAGGCACATGACTAAATATGCGTTCTCGGATGGTTTTTCCTTCCCAATAGGGAATGATATCACGTTCGTAAATATCTATATCTTCCTGAGAAATGCTATAGGGCTGCATGTCTCTTTTGTTCAATACATGAAAGTCTTCCACACTATGACAGGTTAATTCTGGAAAGGTAGGCACACATTTAGGTGCAGGCCCTCTCTCTCCAACAATCAATTCATCAGCTCCAAAATAGATGGTTTTCTTCTTACAAATATTAAGAAAATTCAAGCCTCGCAATATCGGAACAGCAAATTTTCCGTAATTTATTTTATAAAAATTGGTTTGAATTTGAGCACGCTCAATAGATAAGCTAGGCTGCGCATCAAAACTTAATTTTCTTAATCGCTGAACACGCGCGTTCATTCCTGGGCCTATATTATTTTTAAGAGGAGCATAAAAATTACCCTCTGCTGATGCGGGTCTTTCTGGTTGTGTAAGTGTATTGTGTACGGTTTCCATATCTAAAAATTGAATACAAATGATGACAGATAAAAATCTAATAAATTTTAAAAAAAGTGTGGTAATTTACACGTAGATATCAAAAAATAAGAGACACTCAAACAATTGTCTATACGACTTTGTAAAAATAGTATTACTGTTAGGGTGAGACATATTATTAGAGTTTCTCAAAGATAAGAAATCCAACTCAATATACCTTAAAATGAGAAAATACGTGTGTTATGTGTGAATATGGTATCAATACGCCTGTTTCAAAAAGGAGTTAGCCCATCAACCAGGAGTAGAAAATGTTCATTTCCTTGAGATACAACTACCTCCGCAGTAAACCCAAAGAACTAATTTAAAATAATTTATACTTTTTTCACTTTTAAGAAATGGCATCAAAAATCAAGTTTTATTGCATTCAAATTTCTTCCATGAACCAATTGAGTACCCGGACTTCTCTTCTTTAGATAACGTTTAAAATACTCAAAAGACTCCCTTGCAATCACAGTATTATCTCCTGGCATTTGATTGTAAATAACACTGTGTAAACGCACAGCATATTGCAAGCACAATTCGATACTCAACAAGGTATGGTTGATACTCCCTAACTTAGAAGAACTCACCAAAATAAGTGGTAAATCATATTCTTTTATATAATCTATGGTCAAGTAATTTTCTGTAATTGGCACCATCAACCCACCAGCTCCTTCTGCCAATACAATATCATAATTAGTACACAATTCCTTTTGTGCTGCTCTTATTATTCCAAAATCAATGCTGCGTTTATCAATCGCTATTGCCACATGTGGTGAGGCAGGAAACGTATATACAAACGGACACGTAGTACCGTCCAAATCTTCAGGTAACAGCGCTATTCCCATAAGTCTTCGATGTTCAATAATATCTTCAGAAGCCCCTACACAACCCGTTTGTACCAACTTTGAAGTAATAACCTGAACACCCTTTTCTTTTAATTCTTTTGCCAACAATCCAGTGATATAAGTTTTCCCACAATCCGTGTCTATTCCACTGATAAAATATTCGTTTTTTTTCATTTCTTTTTTGCTATAATTATCATGGGATTGTAGGTCAAATTAACCGAACAATCGTCGTTTGAAAAACACCCTTGATATTTTTTTATAAATGCTTGTATTTTTTCTTTTCCAAAAAACGATTTACTTACACCTGTAACCCCTGTAAGTTTCATATGCCTCAATACTTCTATTGGATTGGAAAACCGTGTTGTCAATTCCCATTCTTTAGCAACTAAAACTTCGAAATTTGGCCCTAACATTTTTTTTATTTCAGAAAGCGATGTATAGTTTAAACCAACGTTTGAAACCGCTTTTATTTCTTTAAAATTAGCTGTTCCGAAAGTACTAAAGGCAAAAAAACCATCGCTATTTAAACTCGCATGCACCTTTAAGAAAAACGCATCAAGTTGATTGAACCATTGGATGGTAGACGAAGATACAACACCATCTAAACCTTCAGGGAAATTGATCACTTCTGCATCTCCTGGTATTTTTATAAAACTATTCGTTTTTTTTGCATTCAAAAACGCCCTGTTTTCTTTATAGGCAACATCTGCTAAATCATTTAAAAAATAATTAGAAACTTTTATTTTTGATATTATTTGATGCGTTAAAAAACCAGTACCACAGCCCACTTCTAAAACATTCCCTATAGATGTAATCCCTAATTCCACTAAAAGATCCGCAAGCTCTATAGCTATTTCTTGCTGAACGATTGCCTTTTGATGATAGGTTTCAAAATTTTTATTAAAACACTTCCTTACCAATTGTTTGTCCGTATAATTCATATTACAAACGTATAATTTGTTTCCAATTTTTAAAATAACTAAAAGGATAATGAGGAACTGAAACATCAATTATCTTTGTTTTTCCCTTCCAAAACAGCCATTGATTGCTCGGTATAAAAATTAAATCTGACTGCCCAATTAGCACACTATCAAAATAAAAATTTGATTGTTTTCTTCTCGAAACTTCTCTCAAAATACTTTTCAATTCTAACTGCTGGTCCGCTAGCCTTCTAAGGGACAACTCCTGACCCGTTTTACCTCCCAACACACGCCTATTAAATCGCATTCTGTTAGAAATATTCCAGTTCAATTGTGTATTTTTAAAAATACTTGGTGCAATCCCAAAACGCACATCTACGGGTTGCAGTGTCCCATTCAAAGCAATAGCCTTCTCTATGTTAATTGTTGTCTTTGAAAGCACCTCACCTGCAGCCCACACACCTAAAGACCAAGCCACAACTATTACTTTTTGATAGGCACTAAAATCCTCCTCCAAAGAATCTAATGTTGTATAATCGTAACACATACATATATCAAGTCCTGACATGTCTATGTGAGATACTGCCATTTCATCCATTCCCCAACCATTAAAAAACAATACGCACTGTTTGTATTGTTTCCTATTTAGCCATTTCGTTTTCATAATTTTCTATTATTTTGAGTATCGGTTTTAGTTCTTCTAGGCAGTGATTGGCAGTGAGCGAAAAACGCAATCTCGCTGTGTTTTTTGGCACTGTAGGCGTCCGAATTGGAAGCACATTAAATCCTGATGATTTTAATTTTGTTGCAAGTTGGATAGCATGATGATTGCTCCCAACAACATAAGGAACAATTTGACTTTGAGATACAATCCCCATGAATTCAGAAAACTGAGAGCTTATTTTTTTTAAATTTTCACGCTGTACTTTAAAGTCTGAGATCCGTTCAAATACATAATGCGTCCATGCCACATTTACGGGAGGCAAAGCTGTTGAAAACATAAAAGAACGTGCCTGATTTATCAAAACTGTTTTAAAGAGTTCAGAACAAATAACAAAGCCACCTACAGACGCTAATGCCTTTCCAAAAGCCCCTACAATAAAATCAACTTGATCTACAAGCCCTTGCGCAGCAACACAACCTAAACCTGTTGCTCCTACTACCCCAATAGCATGTGCTTCATCTACATGTAAAAAAGAGCTGTATTTATTTTTTAAATACACTAATTTCTCCAAATCTGCAACATCACCATCCATACTAAAAACACTCTCCGTAATAATAAAAACATGTTCATAATCCTTTCGATAGCGCATTAACAATTGTTCTAAATGCTCATAATCTAAATGTTTATACCTCATCAATTTTGCAGGGCTCAATAGCGCTCCATCAATACAGCTGGCATGTACAAACTTATCTGCAATTACCAAATCATTTTTAGATGCCAATGCAGATATCACTCCTATATTACACAGATAACCTGAATTAAAAAGCAAACAAGATTTCTCTCCATAACTCACTGCTATTAAACGCTCTAAATCTAGGTGTTGACATGCGTTTTTTAATAACAACCGCGATGAACTTGCACTAAACCGATAGGTGTTTTTCATAAATTCCTCCAAGAATCCATGGTACAATACTTCGTCCGAATTCAAGCCTAAATAATCATTACTAGTTAAATCTACAGGATACACCCTTTGATCCTCCGACAAAAACCTGAAATTATCCTTGGATTTTAGCTCCTCCATATTCCGTATGTATCTATTCATCCTCAGCATATACCTTTTGAATGCTTGTACAAATACCGATACACAACTGATTTAATTCCTCTTCCGAGATTACAAATGGAGGCATGGTATAAATCAATTTTCCAAAAGGACGCATCCATATTCCTTGTTTTATAAATTGGTCTTGTAAGATCTTCATATCTACATTTTCTTTCATTTCTATCACGCCAATGGCGCCCAACACACGTACCTCTTTTACTGCTTTTAATAATCTTAATGGTCTTAAGTTTTTTACAAGTTGCTGTTCAATTCTAGCTATATTTAAGTGCCATTTTGTCCTTAATAAAAGATTGATACTATCCAATGCCACAGCACAAGCAAGAGGATTCCCCATAAACGTAGGTCCATGCATAAAAACACCCGGTGACGCACTTGAAATAATCGAGGCTACTTTTGACGTACAAAGTGTTGCTGCAAAAGACATATAACCACCCGTCAAGGCTTTCCCTATACACATAATATCTGGAGTTACAGCCGCGTGTTCACAGGCAAACATTTTTCCTGTACGACCAAAACCAGTGGCTATTTCATCTGCCACCAACAATACATTATACTGAACACATAAATCTTTGACTCTTTTTAAATATTCGGGATGATAAAAACGCATGCCTCCTGCTCCTTGAACAATAGGTTCCAATATAAATGCCGCTAATTGCGCATGATTTTCCTGAAAAAAAAAATGCACCTCTTCCATTTCTTGCGCATCAAACTCCTCGTAAAAACCAGCTTTAGGAGCCGATAAAAAATACTGAATAGTCAATTTATTATTAAAGATATGATGCATCCCTGTATCGGGATCACACACAGACATGGCATGCCAAGTATCCCCATGATACCCGTTTTTTATAGTAACAAAAGTATTTTTCTGACCTTTATCTTGGGCATGCCAATACTGCAATGCCATTTTCATAGCTACCTCTACTGCTACAGATCCCGAATCACTATAAAACACATGCTCCAATCCCTTAGGAACAATACTCAAAAGTTTTTTTGTTAATTCTATCGCTGGTTTATGCGTCAATCCCCCAAACATAACGTGAGCCATTTGCTCCAATTGATTCGTAAGCGCCCTATTTAACACGGGATGATTATACCCATGAATAACAGACCACCAACTAGACATACCGTCTATCAGTCTAGTCCCATCCTCCAATTCTATAAACACCCCTGTTGCTTTTTTTACCAATAAGTTATCCATCGGTTTTGTCGCTGAAGCATAGGGATGCCAAATATGTTTTTTATCAAATGCGATCATTTTTTTTATTTGCATGGCCTTTTTAATCTATTGAAAACCCAGCATTTGTAAAATCTATAATATCTTCCTCTATATTTGAACCAATTGTGGTAAGGTAATCACCTGTTAATGCAGCACTAATCCCAGCGTGTAATGCCTTGTCTTGGAATTTTTTTATTTGCATACGTCCCCCAGCAAAACGCAAATTTGCTTTAGGATTTAAAAATCGGAACATTGCTATGGAGGTTAAAATTTCCTCTTCTGACAACATTTTAGTCCCTTCCAAGGGGGTTCCTTCTACAGCATTCAATAAATTTAGAGGAATAGACTGCACATTTAACTCCTGTAACATCATAGCTAATTCTACACGATGCCCCATATTTTCTCCCATACCTATAATACCTCCAGAACAAATCTTGATACCTAAACTTTGGGCTGTTTTTATAGTTTCAATTTTTTCATCAATGGTATGTGTTGTTACCAGTTCCTTAAAAAAAGAAGGTGCTGTTTCTAAATTACAATGGTAATGTTCAATCCCAACTTCGTCTTTTAACCTTGCCAACTGCTTTTTATTTATCAAGCCCATAGAGGCACATAAACTAATGTCCGTTTTCTTTTTTATTTCCTTATAAATAGGAATCAACTTATCTAAAGTTCTATTATTAACTCTTCTACCACTTGTAACCAAAGAATGTCGCTTTACACCTTTTGCTGCATTTGCGACTACTTCTGCTACGGTATCCTTCATATCAACAATCTCATACTCGTCTACCTTAGTTTCGTAATGTCTGGATTGGCTACACCATTTACAATCCATAGCACAAGCACCCGACTTTGCATTTGTAATAGAACATAAATCCATGACGTTCCCGCAAAAATGTTCTCTAATTTCATCTGCCGCTTTATATAAAGCTTCTTTGTCTTTTACTTGAGTCAACAACAATCCGTCCTCATAGCTTAATAATTCGCCGTCTAACACTCTTCTTTTAAATAATTCTATCATAATTTTAATAAAAAAAAAGTCCGTATTCTATAAAATATAGAATACGGACTAGGTTTAGTTCATATATGTCATGGTCGAATAACCGAAATTATTTAACCTTAGTAATTGTAATAATATTGCTGTTTCCAGCATTTTATGTAAGGCAGCCTTTTCTCCGTAATCATCCTCGCTGATCCCTCCATTTTTCTCCAAATTAAACAAACGAATAGCCGATTGTTTTTTACTGTGAGATGATTCACATAAATCAAAAGATAGGCGTACAATATTTACTACCTTTTTCAAGACAGCAAATAGCGCATAGCTATTCCGGGTCCATCTTGAAAAGACAACTCTATTGGAGCCTATGTATTTTTTGTGTTTCATTTCGGGACAAAACTAGCTAAATTTATTTATACTCCACAAAACATTTGTCATGAAATTTAGGATAAGATATAATGCCTTAGATGTAAACAGCCTTTTAAACACCACATTGTTTAAGTTTTAAACACACATAAAAACTCACTTCAACAAGAGACAACCACCCCAAAACAGTACGATTAACTACTCAAAACCTAAGAAAAACAAACTAAAAAAGCGGTCCAAAAACACTCCTTAGAAAACCAATAGTATAATCCTCAGAAATTGATTATTTTTGCCCCATGATTAGAGAGATTCAACTTCGTATTCGACTTTCAGACGAAAAAAAAGAAGGTATTTTAATAAAAAAAGCCGCACATTATATAGATTGTGACGAAAAAGACATTACAGGAATTAAAGTATTGCGAAAATCCATAGATGCTCGCAAGCCTGTCATATTTTTTAATTACAAATTGGCAGTGTATTTGGAGGAGGAAATTCCGGTACAACAATTCGATTTTGATTTTAGAGATGTGACTGCCTCCAAGGAAATTCACATCATAGGCTTTGGACCTGCAGGAATGTTTGCAGCCTTGAGATGTTTGGAACTAGGGTACAAACCGATTGTATTAGAACGCGGAAAAAATGTACAAGAACGCCGTAGAGATTTACGAGCAATTAATCAATTTCACGATGTAAACGAAGATTCTAATTATTGTTTTGGAGAAGGCGGCGCAGGAACGTATTCCGACGGGAAATTGTATACGAGAAGTTTAAAACGAGGAGATGTTCGTCGTGTTTTCGAGAATTTTGTACATCACGGAGCTACAGATGAAATTTTAATAGATGCACATCCACATATTGGAACCAATAAACTCCCTCAAGTAGTACAAAATATTCGAAAAACCATCCTAAAAAACGGAGGAGAGATTCATTTTAACAGTCGCATGGTCGATTTTGAGGTCAAAGACAATAAAATACAATCTATTATTTTGAATGATGGTAGAGAAATGACGGTAAATGCTGTTATTTTAGCCACTGGACATTCTGCCAGAGATATTTATTACCTATTAAATAAAAAAAACATCGCTTTAAAAGCAAAATCTTTTGCTATGGGAGTCCGGGTAGAACACCCTCAATCTATTATTGATGCAGTGCAATACCACTGTGATGGAAAAAGAGACGAATTATTACCACCCGCAGCATACAGTTTAGTGCAGCAAGTGAACAATAGAGGTGTGTATTCTTTCTGTATGTGTCCTGGAGGATTTATTGTTCCTGCGGCAACTGCCAATGGCGAAGTAGTTGTAAACGGAATGTCTCCATCTAAAAGAAACAATCATTTTGCCAATTCTGGCATCGTTGTAGAAATTAACCACGAAAAGGATTTATACAAATACGAATCTTTTGGAGTATTAAAAGGATTGGAGTTTCAAAAAGATTTTGAAAAATTAGCATTTAATGCAGGAGGACGATCACAAACAGCCCCTGCACAACGATTGACTGATTTTGTAGAGGGTAATTTTTCGAACAGTTTAAATAAGACATCTTATCAACCGGGACTAAAATCGGCACCACTACACTCTTTATTTCCTAAATTTATTGGAAGTAGATTGCGTAAAGGGTTAAAAGCCTTCGGCGATAAAATGCATGGTTTTTACACTTCGGAAGCCAATATTATAGGTGTAGAGTCTAGAACTTCATCCCCTGTAAATATCCCGAGAAATGAACAATTAGAACATCCAGAGATCGAAGGCCTCTTCCCTTGCGGAGAAGGCGGAGGATATGCTGGTGGAATTGTTTCTGCAGCAATGGATGGTGAACGCTGTGCAGAAGCTGCCATTGCGTTGATGAACAAATAATAAGTCCATTTCTAAACCGTCACTTAGAAATGTATTTGGTATAATACGATCTTTGAATAGTAAGCTACTCAGAGACTTCAAGACAAAAGCGAAACATATTCTATGTTTCGCTTTTGTTTTTTTTATATTCACTTCTATATATAACAAGAAAAGCATCCTAATTATATCAGGATGCTTTTCTAAATATTGTTTTCTTTTAAAACTAAAGAGCTGCTACGAAGCGAGTCAGTTTAGATTTTAAATTCCCCGCTTTGTTGGCGTGAATTACATTATTTTTTGCTAATTTATCTAACATAGCTACAACTTTCGGCAATAAAGCTTGCGCTTCGACCTTTTCCGTTGTTGCACGTAAATCCCTTACAGCATTACGTGTAGTTTTATGTTGATATTTATTTCTCAAGCGTTTAGACTCGTTACTTCTGATTCTCTTTAATGCTGACTTGTGATTTGCCATTTGTAAATTACTTTGTAAATTGATAATTCTTGTAGTCCGTAGGGGAATCGAACCCCTGTTACATGGATGAAAACCATGCGTCCTAACCCCTAGACGAACGGACCGTTGTTTATTTTTCCGAGTGCAAATATAAAACTTTTTTTTATTTACACCAACTTTATTTTGTAGTCCGTAGGGGAATCGAACCCCTGTTACATGGATGAAAACCATGCGTCCTAACCCCTAGACGAACGGACCTAAATTTGCAACTTGAATCAATATGTTTCCGATTGCGGTTGCAAAAATACACTCTTTTTTGAATCTAGCAACACTTTTTTACAAAAACTTTTAATAAGATTTTGCAAACAGTACTCGATGCTTGGATTTCTTACCTGAAAAGACACAAATACCCTCCTCCTGCTTTACATCTAAAGGGATGCAACGTATTGAGGCTTTGGTAATTTCACTGATTTTATCCTCTGTTTCGGTGGTCCCGTCCCAGTGTGCAGAAATAAATCCACCTTTTTCCTTTAGTACTTTTTGAAACTCATCAAAAGTGTCTACTTCGGTCGTATGATCCTCTCTATAGGTTAATGCACGTTGGTATAAATTGTCTTGAATAGCGACTAAAGTTTCTTGAACAAAAGACACAATCCCTTCAAAATCGACAATTTCTTTGGTCAACGTATCTCTACGTGCTATTTCTACGGTTCCATTTTCTAAATCTCTTGGTCCCATCGCAATTCTCAACGGCACTCCTTTTAATTCGTACTCGGCAAACTTAAACCCAGGTTTGTGAGTGGTTCTATTATCAAATTTAACAGACACTCCTACTTTTCTCAATTCTTTTACCAATCCGTTTACTTTTTCAGAAATAGCGTCTAACTGCTCATCATTTCTATGGATCGGAACAATCACCACTTGTATAGGCGCCAATTTAGGAGGCAACACCAACCCTAAGTCATCCGAATGCGTCATAATCAATCCACCGATCAAACGTGTAGAAACGCCCCAAGAGGAAGCCCAAACATATTCTCTCTTTCCTTCTTTGGAAGTATACTTCACATCAAAAGCTTTGGCGAAATTCTGCCCTAAGAAATGGGAGGTTCCTGCCTGCAACGCTTTTCCATCCTGCATCAATCCTTCTATACAATAGGTATCAATAGCACCTGCAAAACGTTCACTTTCTGTTTTTACTCCTTTTATGACAGGCATCGCCATAAAATTCTGAGCAAATTCTTCATAAATATCTAAAATCAACTTTGTTTCTGTAATTGCTTCCGTTTCCAAAGCATGCGCCGTATGCCCTTCTTGCCATAAAAACTCAGAAGTACGTAAAAACAAACGGGTACGCATTTCCCATCGCATTACGTTAGCCCATTGATTTATCAACAAAGGCAAATCTCTATACGATTCTATCCACCTTTTATAAGTACTCCAGATAATCGTTTCAGAGGTAGGTCTAATAATAAGTTCTTCTTCCAATTTCGCATCTGGATCAACAATCACACCGCTACCATCTTCTGCATTTTTCAACCTATAATGAGTCACAACAGCACACTCTTTTGCAAAACCGTCTACATGTTGCGCTTCTTTACTTAAATATGACTTGGGTATAAGTAAGGGGAAATACGCATTTTCATGTCCTGTTTCTTTAAACATTCTATCCAACTCTGCTTGGATCTTCTCCCAAATTGCATAACCATAAGGCTTGATCACCATACATCCTCTAACACCAGAGTTTTCGGCTAAGTCTGCCTTTACAACCAGCTCGTTATACCACTTGGAATAATCTTCATCTCGTTTTGTTAAGTTCTTACTCATATATAAAAAGTTTGGCATAAATATTGCGTATTTTCACAATATAAATACTAATTTGCAGCAAAACTAATTGTTTTTAGATTGTTCAACTAATAAAAAACACACTGATTATGGAAGTTTTTACATTTTTAAAGCATAAACAACTAAAAATTGGCTTTTTCTCATTGCTTTTTGCAAGTTTAGCCTCTTGTGGAACTTATCAAAGCGTTTACAATTCAGAGGACGATGGCATCTACTCTTCTAATAGACAGGTACAAATAACAAGTGCCACTACTACTGTAGAACCTAACGTACATTCAAAAGCGGGGAATACTTATTTCAGCCAATATGTATCAATGGATTACACAAACCTTGAACCTAGTGACATTGTTACAAACATCGAAGACATTGACTACGATGAAGAATACGGCAGTGACAACAGCTCCGAAAACAACAACAATGCCCCTTGGGAATACACTGACAATATAACTATAAGTGTCAATGCGTCACCATACTATTACGGGTACAATTCTTGGAATTATCCATATTACTCTCCTTATGGCTCTTCTTATTATTATGGGAATCGCCACTACAACCCTTGGAGAAATTACCACCCATACCACAATCCTTATTACGCAAATAATTACGGCTATTATAATTCTTATTACGGAGATTATTATGGAGGTTATTATGGACGATACAACAATTACGGATATAATAACTATTACAGAAACAGTTATTACACTCCTTATTATTACAAAAACAGAAGATCAACTTATTACAGTTCCTACGGAAAACGAGGTTCTTTATCTACAAAAAGACGCTACGCAGTAAATAGTAATAACAAATACAACACAAGTAAACGCAGCAGTAGCGTTAGTAAAAGAAACAGTAGAGAACGCCCATACACCACCTCTCGAAGAAGCAATTCTTCTTCCCAAAGACGTAGTGTTTACACCAATAGAAATGGCAACCGCTCTACAGGGAACACTGTACGAAGAAATACCCGTAGCAATACACACAACAGAAGAGGGACAGCATCCAATACAAGAAGAAGCACTACTACCAATAAAAGAAGTTACACTCCTAAAAGAAGCTCTTCTTCTAACAAAAGATCTTACTCCCCCAATAGGAGAAGTAATAGCAGTAGTAGTTCTAACAACAGTTCCTACTCTACCAACAGAAGAAGCAACAGTAGCTCTAGTAACAGATCCTACAACAGTCGAAGTTCTTCTGGAAGTTCTTCTCGAAGCAGTGGACGATCAACAGGAGGATCAAGAAGACGTGGATAATAATTAAATTTAACCCCATTTAGGACACCTAAAAATTTATCGAACATGAAAACATTGAATATAAAAAAAATAATTTCAATAGGGATGTTATGCCTTAGCATTTCTATAAGTGCCCAAACATTAAGTTACAACGACATGGGCGTTTTACTAAGCGATCAACACATAAATGGAACAGCAAGATTTAATGCCTTGAGTGGTGCCTTTGGAGCTTTAGGAGGAGACCTCTCTGCTATTGATGTAAATCCTGCGGGAGCTGCAGTCTTTAAAAACAGCGAACTGGCCGCTTCCCTAAACTTTAGAAATAACACAACCCTTACAAATTTCTACGGGAATACTATCAATAACGAAAACGAATACACGCATATCTCTCAAGCTGGAGCTGTCTTTGTTTTTAACACAAATACGCAATCTGACTGGAAAAACTTAGTTTTAGGCTTCAATTATAGCAGAGCAAACGAATTTGAAAATAACTGGGTAACAAAAGGAAACAGTAAAAACCCCACTTGGACTGGGGATGAAAAAATCGATAAATCCTTCCCCTACACAGAAAGTTATGGTCAAAAATTTTCAAACTTTACAAAAGGAGAAAATACACGTTATACCTTTTCTATAGCCTCTCAATTAAAGGATATTTACTATTTCGGAGCCTCGCTTAATAGTTATGATGTAGATTTCTACCAACAAACTCAATTGAAAGAATCTAACCATGACGGGAAAGGCAACAAACTAGACGCTTCGCTATCCCAACAACTAAGTACCTATGGAGATGGGGTTTCTATCAGCCTAGGAGTAATTGCAAAACCTATCAAAAATTTACGTCTAGGATTGTCTTATCAATCTCCAATCTGGTACAGCTTATCAGAAGATTTTATCAAAGAAGATTCTGAATTAAAATACAGCAATACAGGAGGTAGATTAGCCCACTATTCTGGAGTTAATAATTTCTCATACAAGGTAAGAACTCCAAGTAAAATAACAGGAAGCACTGCTTATGTATTTAACAAATACGGTCTTTTAAGTATTGATTATATTTACACCAACTACAGCAACATTAATTTCCAAGACAATGATTTTATAGATGAAAATAATGCAGTTAAAAACGAATTAAAAGGAACTTCTGAAGTACGTATTGGTACAGAATGGCGCTTTGACAGCCTATCCATTAGAGGAGGGTATCACATGCAACAAAACCCATACAAATCTGCACTATCCTCTGATGACATTAGTGGTTTTTCGCTTGGGGCAGGATTTAATTTTAGAGGTTTTAAACTTGACATTGCCTATCAAAAAGACACGAACACTGCTGCTTACAACTTTTACCCAGAAAAAGAGTACAACATTAACTCAACAGAATTAGATATAGATACTTCAAAAATAACAGCAACACTGACTATTAAAATATAAGTATGATGTATTATGTATGATGTATGATGTATGATGTATGATGTATGATGTATGATGTATGATGTATGATGTATGAAATTTATAAATAAAAGCCGAACAACAAGACTGTTGTTCGGCTTTTTAAGTTTCAAACTTAAGCTCTTATACAATTACAATCCAAGTATAACCGATACAATTAGTTTATTTTACGTTCTAGCGTTGTTAACAAATAGAACGATAGCTAAGCTATCCTTAGATTTTCCGCCTAGCTAAAACAAAAAATAATTCCATTTCTAAACCATCACTTAGAAGTGCATTTGGTATCCTACATAAACCATTGATAATAAAAGCAGTTCGGATTCAAAGAAAGTAGCCTAAAAACTGTGTGTTTCCCAGTATTATATCAACATAACGGGTATAAACAGTTTCTTTTTTGTTCTTAAAAGACAGAGATATATTACTATATTTCCATTCTGGATCAACAAAAAAACAACTGCATTTACACTACTTTTTACGTCGTATCAAACTAAAATTACCTTTAACAATTTTAACGTTTCCTTTCAAGTCAATCAACGTAACTACATACCAATAATCAGAAGAGGACACGCGATAGCCATTAAAACTACCATCCCATCCAATATCATTATCGTCAAAAGTTATTAATAATTTTCCAAATCTATCAAACACAGAAACTGTTGCTTTTGAATACATGGTTTTACTGAGTCCTTTGATATTCCAATAATCGTTATACCCATCGTTATTTGGAGTAAAAAACTTAGGAAAACCTAATACATATAATTCAATCTGAGAAATACCGCACAAATTTTTATCCCTCACATATAATACGTGAATACCTGGGGCTACATTCCTAAGATAGGGCTCGTCTTGATACGCCCCGTCAATATCATTCAATACATATTCATAGTCTCCTTTACCAAGCATTGAAACATCAACACGTATACTATTATTCCGATTACTATCTTCCACAGTAATGCCAGCCAAAGTTAAGCTAGCTTTTTCAGACTCCTTTACTGTGATTGTTTTAGGAGTAGATTCACAACCAGAAATATTAATTGCAACCACTATATAATCGCCCCCTTTATGTACATCAATAGAAGTTCCAGTTCCCAAAACCGTTCCTTTTTTATCCTTCCATTTATACGTAAGCAACGGATCTATATTCTGTACCCAAATAGTTTTCGGTAAATTATCTAAACACAAAACTGATTGAGCATCTACACGTACTTTTGGCACTTTATTCACAATTAACTTAATATGAGGTCCAAACCCAATACAATCATTATTCAATTCAGAATCCACCCGTACATAAATATCTTGTTCATTTGGGTATCCTATATTTCTATAATTGGAAGGATCTTGAATTCTATTTTCTTCTGCCAAAGCATCTGCTTCATTTCTATAGTAAGAAATAATTGTTTTTTGCCCTGCTGGAAAAAAACCACCGACCTTGATTTCTGCCTCTACACTAGAAAAATCAAATACAGACACACCGTTGGCATTGTCACCATCTGCAATATCATCACAGCTTTTAAATATTCTTTTAAAAGTCGCTGGAATCTGTGTGGCAGAAACGATTAGATCTACTTGCGCAATTCTATAACAGCCCTTTTTGGAGATTACCCGAGACCAAACTGTTTGAAAACCACTCGTAAAAACGGTTGGATTAGGGATTAAATTAACATCTTTTTCAGCATCCTCTTTCTTTAAATAATATCGAAATGTTTCATTTTTATAATTAGACGACAATTTAGAATTTGCTTCATATAAATTAAAATCACTCACTCTATCAGAATCATCATCACACTGACTAAGGGTTATACTATTATTTACCATCGGCAGAGCGTAGACAACTAGATTAAAAGCAGTACTTCCAGTACAGGCATCATAAGCTCCTATCATTTTTACATAAATAGTTTCTGAGCCTACCGTTTTATTAACATAGGTAGTAGGATTCGAAATTTTACCTGTCAATGTCATTGCTGCATCGGTATAATACATCAACGTAAAACCTGTATTCTGTCCATTCAAAATTTCCGTTGCACGCTCGGTTAAATCAAATATTATTTTCCCATCTGCGTCCGTCCCAAACGTTGTATTATCACAATAAGACAAATCAGTAATAGCTGTACTCTTTTTGGGATGTGCTGTAGGATGGACATTTAGTTTAAAAGGCATTACTTTAAAACAATCCGTCTTCTTCTTATTCTGAATTCTCATCCAAATAGTTTCTGATATCAAAGAATTTGAATAGCTTCCTGTAATTTTATTGGACAATGCATTTGCATCAGACTCTAATCTGAAATAAAATATTTCAAACACAGATAAAGACTGTCCATTTAACACTTCTGTATCTTTCAAACTAGAAAAGTCAAAACTATAAACCCCATCATTATCATCGTCGCATTGATTGATATCAGTAAGTACAGAGACAGACGGAATTTCTTGTACATTAACAATAAAAGAAGTACTCGAATAGCAATCCGCAGTTAAATCATTGCGCATTTTTACGTAGATTGTTTGACTTCCAGCAACAGTGTT
The DNA here is from genome assembly GCA_965224465.1 of Flavobacteriaceae bacterium. Classification (GTDB taxonomy): domain Bacteria; phylum Bacteroidota; class Bacteroidia; order Flavobacteriales; family Flavobacteriaceae. The sequence goes on from OZ245049.1 coordinate 1,931,440, forward strand.
TTTGAAATTTACAGGGTTTACAATTTGGGACAGCGCCGTCATTAAAGGGTCTGTATAAAACGCTAAACTAAAGCCTGTATTCTGACCATTTAAGATAACGGTAGATCGCAGTGTTAAATCAAAAATCACAAATCCGTCATCGCTTGTCCCTACACTGCTATTATCACAAATATCAATCGCAGGAATATCCGCTTTGTTTTTCGGAAATGCTCCTTCAAATAATTTTATTTCAAAAGACGTCTTATCATAACACTGTGGCGATTTCTTATTTTCTAAGCGCGCCCAAATAATTTCAGTAGCATTTGTATTGGTATAACTTGCCGCGGTTAAAACATTGGTATTTGCATCTAAATCGGCTTCTGTAGGAAAGTACCTCACTTGAAAAGTAGTCGCAGACTGACCGTTTAGGAGTATCTTATCATGCACCGTCAAGTCAAAAGAAAAAGTACCATTATTATCTGTATCACATTCAATAAGTGTAGAAACAGTTGTAGCAATCGTGGGTTTTGCTGCAAACTCAACAACAATACTCCCCTCCATAATACATTTACTACTCAATTCAACCTCTAGCTTATATGTACCCGCATCTACAACATCGTAGTTCACATCATTTGCCCCAATAATATCTACAAATAAAGTTCCGTTGAATTTTTTCCATTGAAATTTACCTAAACTCAACTCCTGCTCCGATTTTAATGTAATTACTTCACCTTTACAGGCAGCATTCCCATCAGACACCGTCAAATCATCTCCAATATCAATTCCTAGATTAAAACTCCCTGCTTCTAAAAAAACAGCGGAATCATAAGCCGCATCTTTTCTATCCGCAATCACCAATTTCATGGTATATACCTTATTAGGAACCACGGCTATTTCTACTTTTAACACCTTGGTTTGCGCATTAAACTGAACGGCTGACATATTAGCCACTGTAGTTCCAACAGGGCTATTTGTTTTATAATACTGCGGATAAGCTGTCTGAGGAGTACACAAAACATTATTATATATTGTCCCTACACTCACTGGCGTATTCGTAGTTGGAATTAATGCAATGTTTTTCCATTCATTAGACTGCCCTACAAACTCAGTATCTGGAGTGATCCCTGGTCCTTTTATTAAAAATGCAAAACCGTCTTGCACCTTGCTTCCTGGACATTCATATTCACCACTTTCCCATTCTTCAGAAGCAAACACGTAGTTAAACGTAACTCTATCATTTTTTGGTGTAAATTCAAATTCGATAAAGGTAGCATTTCTTGTAACCTGATCATCCCCAAACCTGTTATCAAGAATACTTTTGAGATCATCATCCCCAGGCCAAGTTTTATCCCCTCCACTTGTATTAGTCAAATTGTTTGGCCCTTTTACAGTAGCCACATCTCCCGTGCTTAAAACAATACCTTTCGAAAAAGGAAACCCTGTATTGGTATTGGTAAAATAGCCATAGCTTTTAAAGCCCGTCTGATTCTCTCCTGACTTAAAGTTACTCACCGTTGCACAACCTCCACTAATCAATACATTTTCTATGAGTTCTGGAAGTGAATTCCCAGATTCCGGAGCCCCTGAAGGATTTACAACAATAGCTTGTGCATGTAACAATGACAGTGTAAAAAACATTGCTACAAGAACAAGTCCTTTCCTAAAATTAAAAATATTATCCATTTAAGTTCTCTCTCTTTTTATAACAACGACACAAAGTACAAAAATATTACCTTTTCTTTTAGTACTTTTGTCCAAACATTTAACAAAAGATGAGCAATTATAAATTCACCATAGAAAACACAACACAAGATAGCATTATTAAATTCACTACAACTAAGGCACTTACTAGTGGGAGTTTCCAATACAACAACATAGATGATGCGAAAGCGTCTCCCTTATCCCAGCAATTATTTCATTTGCCTTTTGTAAAGCGAATTTTTATAACTGCAAATTTTATAGCTATTGAGCGCTACGACATTATCCAATGGGCAGATGTTCAAGAAGAGGTCAAAGAACAAATAGAAGCCTATTTAAATAATAATGGTAGCTTAATTGAAGAAACTGTTACTAAAAAAGTAGCCATTGAAGTATATGCTGAATCTACGCCAAACCCAGAAGTCCGAAAATTTGTAACAAACAAGTTACTAACAGATGTAGATGTTGAATGTAAAAACAGCAACGAGACTGCAAATGCACCTATTGCAGTTGAATTATTTACATTTCCATTTGTAAAACAAATTTTTATTTCTGAAAACTATATTTCCATTACAAAAACTACAGAAAGCAACTGGGACGATGTAACTTTTGAAACCAGAGATTTTATCAGACAATATATCGCAGATGGCAAGCATGTAGTTTCAATTATTGAAAATGTAACCACTTCTTCTACTCCAGAATTAAACACGGAGGATTTGGATGAGACATCACTAAAAATCATCAGCATCTTGGACGAATACATAAAACCAGCTGTTGCATCAGACGGAGGAAATATTGCTTTTGAATCTTACAATCCTGAAACCAAAGTAGTGAAAGTTATTTTACAAGGAGCTTGCAGTGGATGCCCTTCTTCTACCATGACTTTAAAAAGCGGTATAGAAAACACCTTAAAACAATTAATCCCAGGAAAAGTATCTGAAGTGATTGCAATCAATCAATAACAATTATTTCAATTCAACCATTAAATACTCTCCAACGCTACAATAAAGCACTTTTAAAATCATGCCTAAAAAAGTAACACCTTATAAAGATTCCTCTCTAGGAAAAAAAGAACAAGTCACAAAAATGTTTGATACTATTTCAGGAAATTACGATGGTCTTAACCGCGTAATTTCGTTTGGAATAGACATTAAGTGGCGTAAAAAAGTAGTTGAAATAATCGCTAAAACCAACCCTGAAAAGGTGTTAGATATTGCTACAGGAACAGCAGATCTGGCTATCAACCTAGTAAAAACTAATGCTTCGACCATTATAGGGTTGGACATATCTCCAGGAATGCTTGCGGTCGGAAAACAGAAAGTAGCACGACTAAATTTAGAAGAAAAAATAACATTGGTCTTAGGTGATGGAGAAAAATTACCTTTTGAAAACAATCAATTCGATGCAATTACGGTGGCATTTGGAGTGCGTAATTTCGAAAACTTAGAACAAGGACTGTCGGAAATTTTACGTGTATTAAAGCCTGGAGGAATTTTTGTGGTTTTAGAAACAAGCGTACCTACCAAAACTCCGTTTAAACAAGGGTATCATTTTTATACCTCCAAAATAATGCCTTTGATTGGAAAAATTTTCTCTAAGGACGATTCAGCGTATAAATACTTATCGGATTCTGCACATGTTTTTCCATACGGGGAAAAGTTCAACAATATTTTACAGAAAATTGGGTTTATAGATATTGAAAATCATCCGCAAACCTTTGGGGTGGCATCAATTTATATTGCTAAAAAATAAGCTATGTCTAAAAATCTACTATTGATATTCGTATTCATCTTTGGAATCCAAACAGTTTTTGGACAAAAAAAAGTGATAGAACACCTTCAAAACTGGGACAATCAAAAAGTGTATTGGGGTTTTTACTTAGGAGTTAATAAAAAAGATTACAAAATCACCTATAAAACTGAAAATGTTTATATTCACTCAGAATCTACACCTGGATTTAACGTAGGCTTAATTGGTGATTTAAAGTTACATAAAAACATAAGCCTCCGATTGGAACCAGGACTTTCTAGTAATTCTAAAAAATTGTATTTCACCAACATTCCCGGAGGAGAAAAAGACAGTTTAAGAACCTTAAGTTCAACCTATCTAAGGTTTCCTTTATTGTTAAAATTTAGCACCAATAGATTTAAAAACATAAGACCTTATTTAATTGGTGGAGTATCTTATGATTACAACTTCTCTAGCAATCAAGACAATCCCGAAGACAATTTTGAAGGTGAATTTCGCATGAAAAAAAACAATTTCACCTACGAAGTAGGCGTTGGAATTGACATCTACTTATATTATTTTGTATTTTCCCCCTCTATAAGAGGTGTTTTTGCAATAAATAACGAACTCGTGCGAGACAATAAATCCAATAGCCCATGGACAGGTCCAATAGATAATTTAGGGACAAGAGGCGTTTTTCTCAAACTGGCATTTCATTAACTAGTACGTTTAAACTCACTTAACAAAATAGCTGTAGCTGTAGCCACATTTAAACTTTCTGTTTGCTGACTTTTCCCAAACCTAGGAATGGTTACAAAATCTGAGATCACATTGGCTACATTTGCACTTATACCATTCGCTTCGTTCCCCATTACCAATACAGCATCTGAAGGAAGCTTAGAAGCATATACATTTTCTCCATGCATATCTGCTGCAAAAACAGGAGACTTTACTTGTGATAAATATTCTACCAAATCTACATAGAGAACAGAAACCCTAGTAATAGATCCCATTGTAGACTGTATTACTTTCTGATTGTAACAATCCACAGTATCTAAAGAACAGACTATTTGTTCAATACCAAACCAATCACACAAACGAATAATAGTACCGAGATTCCCTGGGTCATTAATAGCATCCAGCCCCAGTATTACACCGTGGTTACTTACTTTTTTAGGACTAGGAATTTCAAAGAGAGCCAGTACTTTATTTGGAGACTTAAGCTTGCTGATTTTTTTTAAATCACTTTCAGAAATCTCTTCTACAACGCTCCCCAGCGCATGCACAAAATCACTTGTACAAAACAATTCTACGAGCTGTAGCTCCGAAGCCAATAACTCATTTACCACTTTAACTCCTTCTGCGACAAAAAGCCCCTGTTGTTTTCGATACTTTTTCTTATCTAAACTCGTTATTAATTTAATTTTCCCTTTTGATAAAGCCATAATTCACTGTAATAATTAAGTCCCTTTAAGAACTGGATGCGAAATTAACAAAAAACAATTCTAAATGTGTATATTTAAAAATTGATATGAAAATGAAATGTCTTATTTTTGGACAAAATTAAACTCTTATTCTTGAAAAACCAGATTCGTATAACCATATTTGCCGGATGCATTCTTATGCTTATGAATGCCTGTAAGAGTACAAAATATGTTGGTAAAGATGAATTTCTACTAACAAAAACAACTATTAAAGTTAATAGTAAGACATCTATAGACGATGCTATAAATGATTATTTAGCACAACGACCAAACAACACTTTATTAAACATCCCTATTGCTTTACTTTTCCATAACATCGGAAACAAACATTTTGACCCAAGCATCAACAAATGGCATAAAGAGCATCCAAAAGGCGCTAAATTTTTTACAACTATTTTCTCAAAAAAACAAGCCATCGGTTTTCGAGAGTTTAAGTACAAATACAATCAGTGGTGGTTAAAAAATGGAGAATCACCGATTGTTTTAAATAAACTTAAAACAACAGACACAGAAACAAAATTAACGGAGCATTTTATACAACAAGGATATTTTGACGTTAAGGTAAATTCAAAAACTACTAAAAAGAACAAAAAGGCCTCCATTTTATACGAAGTAACAACCAACAAACCATATTTTTTAGGTGTCATTACTAAGCACATCCACTCACCCGTATTAGACTCCATCTACAACCTTCATGCAACAGAAAGTATACTGCGTTCAGGTGATCAATACAACTACTCAAACATATTAGAAGAGACGAATAGATTGACAAAATTATTCAGAAATTCTGGAGTCTACAGATTCAACAAAAACACTATAGGGTATGAAGGAGACAGTATTCATAAAATAATAAACACCGAAATTGTTATAGGGAATAACGATATAAAAAAACCATACAAGGTCCAGTACATAAAAAAAATTAATATTTATACTGATTTCTCATACAACGATAGTCCATATAAAACATTTAAGGACTCTACAATATATAAAGGATACCACTTTTACGCACATGAAAAGATAGCATACAATCCCAAACTGTTATTAAATGCTGTTTTTATCAATCCAGACAAAATATACAAAGATACAGACAGGGAGCTGACCCGAAAACATTTAAGAGGATTACTAAATTTTAGTTTAGTAGATATAAAATACACCGAATTGGAAGACGATTCTTTAGAAGCTTCAATCATTTTAAAACCATTAGCAAAATACAATCTAGGCTTTAGCACAGAACTTACCCATTCTAATATCAGACAATTAGGGATTTCAGGTAAAGTTATTTTCTCAAACAGAAATGCATTTAAAGGAGCAGAATTGTTTAAATTTTCGATTCAAGGAGCCTTTTTAGACTCCAAAGAAGCCTCCGATTCTGAGAGTCTTTTAAATGCTTTTGAACTAGGAGCAGATATATCATTAGAAATACCCCGTTTTGTATTGCCCTTTAATCTAGGAAAGGTTGTTCCTAAGAGAATGTCTCCAAAAACAGCATTGTCTTTAGGAACTAGTTTGCAAAAGAACATCGGATTGGACAAACAAAAATTTAATGGAACTATGAGCTATAAATGGTTCCCTAATAAAAAAATAAGGCATACAATAGAACTATTAAACATACAGTTTATCCAAAATCTTAATACAGGTTCATACTTTAATATTTATGGATCTGAGTATAGTGATTTACAAAAGATCCAACTTGAATACTTCCCCAACGAGAAACTGACGACTCAAAATGCCATTTCATTTATAAATTCAAATATAAACACCGCCTTTAATCTGTCAAACCCGATTGCATACCAAACGGCTCAAAACATTAAAAAAAGACGTTCCATAATTACCGAAGATTTTGTGATTCCAACCATTGCATATTCTTTTAATTTTAACAATAGCGAATCGTATAAGGACACCAATTTCTCTGCTTTTAAAGCCAAACTATCTTTGGCCGGGAATTTATCTACCTTACTATCATCAACCAAAAACACAAACGGATTAAAAACCATATTTAGTACTCCTATCGCTCAATATGTCAGAGGCGATTTTGAATATAAGAAGTATTGGGACCTCTCTTTTAATACAATGCTCGCTTTTAGAAGTTCTTTAGGAATAGCCATCCCATACGGAAACACTAAAACAATGCCCTTTACAAAAAGTTATTTTGTAGGAGGGCCGAACGACTTACGCGCGTGGAAAATATACGATTTAGGCCCTGGCTCTAGTAAAAGTGGATTGGAGTACAATATTGGAAACCTTAAGTTTTTAACAAGTCTAGAATATCGCTTTAAAATATTAAATAGTTTTAAAGGCGCTTTTTTTATAGACGCTGGAAATATATGGCATATTTCTAATGATGAAATATCTGTAGAAGAAGACACATTTAATGGCGTTAATTCCCTCAAGGACATTGCTGTAGGGACTGGTTTTGGAATGCGCTATGACCTTAGTTTTATCTTAATTAGAATAGATATAGGATTTAAAACATACGAGCCATATTTGGACGCAAAGAACAAATGGTTTCAGAACTATTTCAAAGGTAGAGTTATCAATTTTGGAATCAGTTACCCTTTTTAAAAAGCTATCTAAAACGGTTTCGTTAATAGCCTTATGGCATCGGTTTGATTCCATTAATAATTCACTACTTTTGTGCTACTAATACTATAAAAAGTTATTATGAGCAACACAATAAAAGCAGGAGTAGCCACAGGCGATACTGTACAACAATTATTTAAATTAGCAAAAGAGAAAAATTTTGCTATTCCAGCAGTAAATGTAATCGGATCAGATACGATTAATGCTGTTATGGAAACTGCAAAGAATTTAAATGCTCCAGTTATTATTCAATTCTCAAATGGAGGAGCACAATTTAATGCAGGAAAAGGATTATCTAACGAAAATGAAAAAGCTGCTATTGCTGGTGCCATTGCTGGTGCAAGACATGTACATACCCTAGCAGAATCTTACGGAATCCCAGTTATTTTACACACAGACCACTGTGCTAAAAAACTACTTCCTTGGATCGATGGTTTATTAGATGCTGGAGAACAATTTTACAAAGAAAATGGTGTTCCATTATTTAGTTCTCACATGATTGACTTATCTGAAGAGCCTTTAGAAGAAAACATTGCTATCTGTAAAACATACCTTGAACGTATGGCTAAGATAGATATGACTTTGGAAATAGAATTAGGAATTACAGGAGGAGAAGAAGATGGTGTTGACAATTCTGATGTTGATGCATCAAAATTATACACTCAACCAGAAGAAGTTGCTTTCTCGTACGAAGAACTTAAAAAAGTAAGTGATCGATTTACAATTGCTGCATCTTTTGGAAATGTACACGGTGTATACAAACCAGGAAATGTAAAATTAACACCAAAGATTTTAGATAACTCTCAAAAGTATATCGAAGAAAAATACAAGACAGAAAAAAACCCAGTTGATTTTGTTTTCCACGGAGGATCAGGGTCTACCATCGAAGAAATTCGTGAGGCTATTGACTACGGTGTAATCAAAATGAATATCGATACTGATTTACAATTTGCATTTACGGAAGGTATCCGTGATTATATGGGAGCAAAAGTTGACTATTTAAAAACTCAAATCGGAAACCCAGAAGGAAGTGAGCAACCAAACAAAAAGCATTACGACCCACGTAAATGGCTTAGAGAAGGTGAATTAACATTCTCGACTCGTTTAAAGAAAGCTTTCGAAGACTTGAAGAATGTGAACACCTTGTAACATTACAAAATAAAGTTTTATGAATATGAGATCGCATTTTAGGATGCTTTCTCATATTTTTTTTATTTATTTGTAGCATCTAACAACTAAAACTAATATCATATGTCATCTTGGTTTAAACGAAAAGACAAAGGGATTCAAACCCCTACTGAAGACAAAAAGGATGTCCCAAAAGGGTTATGGTACAAAACCCCTAGTGGTAAAATAATAGACACTAAAGAATTAGAAAAGAATTTTTACGTAAGCCCAGAAGACGGATATCATGTAAGAATAGGAAGTAAGGAATATTTTGAAATACTGTTTGACGACAACAAATTCAAGGAATTAGACAGCAACCTAACTTCTAAAGACCCCTTAAAATTTGTTGACACAAAACCATATACAGATCGATTAAAAGAGGCTCAGAAAAAAACAAAACTTAATGATGCCGTTCGTACTGCCGTTGGAAAATCATTAGGAAAAGACTTGGTAATAGCTGCCATGGATTTTAGTTTTATCGGAGGTTCTATGGGAAGTGTTGTCGGCGAAAAAATAGCCAGAGCTATTGATTATGCTATCAAAAAGAAATTACCTTTTGTGATGATTTCAAAATCTGGAGGTGCCAGAATGATGGAAGCATCGCTTAGTTTGATGCAATTGGTAAAAACATCGGTTAAGCTAGCACAACTTGCAGAAGCTAAACTTCCTTATATTTCCTTGTGTACAGACCCTACTACTGGAGGAACTACAGCGTCTTACGCCATGCTTGGTGACGTGAATTTTGCAGAACCAAATGCCTTAGTTGCATTTGCAGGACCACGCGTAGTTAAAGATACCACTGGTCAGGAATTACCAGAAGGCTTCCAACGCTCAGAATTCTTATTAGAGCACGGATTTCTAGATAAAATTATAGAACGAAAAAAATTAAAAACACAATTAAATTTATATTTAGATTTAATACAAAACAATCCGCTAAGAACAGCGTAATTATAAAAAGCGAGCAATGCTCGCTTTTTTCATATCAAGAAAGCTTCTAATTATTGAATCCATTCACTAAAAAATGTTTTTATTAGAGTCCCAAAATTACTTTATCTAAATTAAACTCAGACTCAAAATTATCACATGCTAAGCATATCTACCTAAACAAATTAGAACCCAAGATACTCAATAATATTTACGGTCTTTTATCGTGTATTCTTTTATCAATCGAAATAATAAAGCTACCTTTGCGCCTTTGATATTACAATTGATATCACTACATAAAAATTATTAATAAAATTAATGTTAGCATGTACTTAACAAAAAAAACAAAAGAAGAACTCTTCGGAAAACACGGTAAATCAACAAAAGATACTGGATCTGCCGAAGGTCAAATTGCGTTATTCACTCATCGAATTAGCCACTTAACTGAACACTTGAAAAAAAATCATAAAGATTATAATACGCAACGTTCACTAGTAAAGCTAGTTGGTAAGAGAAGAGATCAATTGGATTATTTAATCAAATCTGACATTACACGTTACCGTGCAATTATCAAAGAATTAGGATTAAGAAAATAATCAAATCATACACTAAAGGGGCTACTATTGCCCCTTTTGTTATTTAAAAAAAGAAAGCATCATTAAACTTTTCATTGGCAAAGAACAACACAACACTTAACCAATTTGTTTAATTAATAGAATTTAAAAAAAATTTATGATTCCAAAAGTTTTTAGAGAGGTCATAGACCTAGGAGATGGAAGAGAAATCTCTATCGAAACCGGTAAATTAGCCAAACAAGCACATGGTTCAGTGGTAGTACAAATGGGTAAAGCAATGCTTTTATGTACTGTTGTATCTAGCTATGAGCAAAGTAAACTTGACTTTTTACCATTGACATTAGATTACCGTGAAAAATTTGCAGCTGCAGGTCGTTATCCTGGAGGTTTCTTCAAAAGAGAAGCCAGACCAAGTAATGATGAAATCTTAGTAATGCGTTTAGTGGATCGTGTATTGCGTCCTTTATTCCCTAAAGATTACCATGCAGAAACTCAAGTAATGATTCAGTTAATGTCTCATGACGAAAATGTAATGCCAGACGCTTTGGCTGGATTAGCAGCATCTGCAGCTATTCAGTTAAGTGATATCCCTTTCGAAACTCCAATCTCAGAAGTACGTGTTGCTAGAGTAAATGGAGAATTTGTATTGAATCCAAGTAGAACTATCTTAGAACATGCCGATATAGACATGCTAATTGGTGCTTCTGCAGACTCAGTAATGATGGTAGAAGGAGAAATGGACGAATGTTCTGAAGAAGAGATGGCAGAAGCTATCAAATTTGGACATGAAGCTATTAAAATACAATGTGCTGCTCAAGTTAGATTGGCAGAAGCATTTGGTAAAAAAGAAACTCGTGAATACGCTCCAGAACCTACTGACGAAGACTTAGCTGCTAAAATTAGAGAAGCTGCATACCAAAAATGTTACGACATTGCTAAAAAAGGAACTTCTAAAGCAGAACGTTCTGCTGCTTTTGCGGAAGTAAAAGAAGAAGTAAAAGCATTGTTTACTGAAGAAGAATTAGAAGAATACGGAGCAATGGTTGGAAAATATTTCAACGCTGCTCAAAAAGAAGCTGTTCGTGAACTTACTTTAGCGGAAGGTTTACGTTTAGACGGTCGTAAGACTACAGAAATCAGACCTATCTGGTGTGAAGTAGATTACTTACCATCTACACACGGTTCTGCTATCTTTACTCGTGGAGAAACACAAGCATTAGCTACTGTAACTTTAGGAACGTCAAGAGAAGCAAGTCAAATAGACATGCCTACTTACCAAGGTGAAGAAACTTTTTACTTACACTATAACTTCCCTCCTTTCTGTACAGGAGAAGCAAGACCTTTAAGAGGAACTTCTCGTCGTGAAATTGGACATGGAAACTTAGCACAACGTGCATTAAAAGGAATGGTACCTGCAGATTGTCCTTATACAGTACGTGTGGTATCTGAAGTATTAGAATCTAACGGTTCTTCTTCTATGGCAACAGTTTGTGCTGGAACTATGGCTTTGATGGATGCTGGTATTCAAATGACAAAACCAGTTTCTGGTATTGCTATGGGATTAATTTCTGATGGTGATCGTTATGCTGTATTGTCTGATATTTTAGGTGATGAAGATCACTTAGGAGATATGGACTTTAAAGTAACGGGTACTGCTGATGGTATTACTGCTTGTCAAATGGACATTAAAGTAAAAGGATTGTCTTACGAAATCTTAGTAAGTGCTTTAAAACAAGCCCGTGATGGTCGTTTACATATCTTAGGGAAAATTACAGATACTATTTCAGCACCTGCTGCAGAAGTAAAATCTCACTCTCCTAAAATGGTGACTAAAACGATTCCTGGTGACTTTATTGGAGCTTTAATTGGTCCTGGTGGAAAAGTAATTCAAGAATTACAAAAATCAACTGGTACTACTATCGTAATTAATGAAGATCCTGTAACTGAAGAAGGAATTGTTGAAATCTTAGGTACAGATCAATCTGGTATTGACGCGGTATTAGCTAAAATAGATTCTATCACTTTCAAACCAGAAAGAGGAAGTGTCTACGAAGTTAAAGTAATTAAAATGCTTGACTTTGGTGCTGTTGTAGAATATATGGAAGCTCCAGGAAATGAAGTATTATTACATATTTCTGAATTGGCTTGGGCTCGCACAGAAAACGTTACTGATGTTGTAAACATGGGTGATGTATTTGATGTAAAATACTTTGGTAGAGATCCAAAAACAAGAAAAGAAAAGGTTTCTAGAAAAGCGTTATTACCACGCCCTGAAAGAACACCTGTTAAGAAAGAGGAATCTAAAAAAGAGGACTAAATAAGAAACTTCTTTTTATATCATCTAAAAGCTTCACAAGTAATTGTGGAGCTTTTTTTATACACTACAAACTCATCAAAAGAACCAAATAACCCTAAATATTCCTCAATTAACCTTCTGTAGCATTTTTTCGCATACAAGTCCAACCATTTAATCTCTCTACATAAATATACGGCATTATTTTTGAGTAGAAACCATTTTATTACACTCATGAAACAACTATATATAGCAACTTTTATACTTCTAAATTCCATCAGCATAAACGCACAAGAGGAAGAAAAAACAAAAGGACTTTACTATAAAATATCCGCAGCAATAACTTTAATGCTCAACGAAAACTACACAGTAGATACAGATGACGACGAATCTTTATTTGCCGCCAATGCTATCTTTATAAATAACAGTCTAGGGCTGCAAGTAGACGATCGCATTTCTGTAGACATCAATGCACAAATAGACATGCATTTAAAACAAGACCTACGATTCTTCCCTGTTTATTTTAGCTCTCAATATAACTTAGTTGAAGATGACTCAAACATCTTCCTAAGAGCTGGTTATGGTCGTATGTTTAAATTAACTAAAAAATTTAAAAAAGGATCCATGTACAAAACAGGGCTTGGAATTCAGTTTTTTGATGATAATTTCAGAAATTCACTACTTCTTGGACTGGATTTTACAAGAAAAAGATTTGGATTCAGAGAACGTGAAAAACTATCAAGCCTATCCATTTTTCTAGAGTACAGATTATTTTAAGGATACAGGAAGTCCTTTATTTATACGAGCTACTTTTTAAAAATAGCCCTATAATCTGATTGGGTATAAAACCATTTACAATCCAAAATAACCTTCACTTGGAAATGTAGTTGGTATAAGAGATGCCCAATCACTCTCACCGTAAAGCTTGAATGACTGGACTTTTCTCTCTTTTCGACAGAAGTTACTAACCCAAAAAACTTCTGCCTATTTCTTTCTTGATTCTTCAAGAGTTTTTTTAAAAAAAAGAAGACCTTAAATACTCCGCAAAAATCATGAAAACATCTGTTTGTGTAAACACCTACAAATGCACTTTCTTTTTCCCTTTTTCTAGTGTACAATTTCCCCTAGCAAAGTATAAACGGTCTTCTTATATTATTATTTTATTTTAACCTCACTATCAACAACATCTTTAATAGGTAGAATTACAATACCCTCTTCAGTTTTAATAGTTAACACAATATTATCTATCGCAATAACAACACCTTTAATATCTCCAATCTCAACAGCTTGTCCAATTCCAATGTTTTTTCGGGTATAAAACCCTAATAACAATCTTAAAATCACATCTCGAGACCCCAATCCAAAAGCAATGGTAAATGCGGCTAACATAGCACCTACAATCATTGTAAGATTGCTCGTTATCATACTCGTATCAATACCTGCTTGATTTAAAGCGGTAATGGTTACAACAACAACAATTGCGTAAAAAGCAATATTACTGACAAGATTAGAACCCGATATTTCTAAACTCTTAAATGTATTCTGAATCGCTCCTTTTACAACCGACCCTAGATAAACACCTACAACAAAAATCAATAATGCTGTTACGAGTACAGGTAAATAAGCAATAAAACTACCAATGCCTTCCGTAATCATATGTAAACCTGATTTTTCAGCTCCAATAATTATAAAAATCATAATCAATAAAAACTTCACAAACTTTAAAATAATCTTAGAGGGCTGCACAGTAAAATCACTTTTACCAAAAAGCTCTGCATCGTTTAATTTTGTAGTAAGAGAATCAATATTTGTTATTTTTAAAATTTTTGAAAGTACAAAATTCACGATCCATAATACGATCAAAGCAACTACAAAAAATGCGATTGCTATCAATACTTTGGGTAAAAAATCTAAAAAGCTCGTCCAAATATTCTCTAAAAAACTGGGCTTTATTTCATTAAATTGGGTTGCTAATATCATAATTTACTTATTTTGGGTGGTCATTAATTTTTATTTTTGTCTTTTTATCCATCATAAATTCGCCAATAGTATTTGGATACTTTACGACGAATAAGTCAGCAACATCTAAAGAAAGCTTAATCAACGCAATATCATTGATCACCTTCTCTCTAAGGATCTCAGGAACGTCTTCATTGTGCAATATTTTCTTAAACGGATTTTCCATCAATTAAGCGTATTATAAACATGAACAACTTTCTCTCTTGCCCTTTTTAAACGCATTTTCACAGCGCTAGAGCCTACTTGTAATACTTCCTGAATATCAGTAATGGATAAATCATCTTGGTATTTGAGCAGCAATATCATTTTATCGTTTGGATTAATTAAATCTAATGCCTTCGCTAACTTGTCCGATCGCAATTCAAACAGGGTACTTTCATCAACCTCTTCGTACGATTCATCACTTATATCATTATCTTCTATCGACCTGTTTTTACGATGTTTATCTCGATTTACATAATTGACACAAAAATTATAAACAAAGGAATACAACCATGTTGAGAACTTTGAAGTTCCTTTAAAGGTACGTAATTTTACAAATAACTTTATAAATATATCATGTGCCAAATCTTGTGCTTCTTCTGTTGAATTGGAAAATCCTAAACACTTATTATAAACAACGCGAGAATACCTATCATATAACAGCGCAAATAAATGCGTGTCATTTGACTGTACAATACGATGAATCAATTCTTCATCGCTTAATTGCTGTATGTTTATATCAGCTTTCAACGTGTTGTTTCCTTGGGTTTTTTACTTAAGACACCAAAATAAATAAAAGTCACATTATTTTTTAAATTCGCAATTTTTTTAAAATTATTGTAACATTTGACAATTTACAACGTATAATATTATAAACAAGCCCTTTTAATTAAAAAATATTAGATACGTAAATGAGACAACTTAAAATTACAAAGCAGGTAACGAATAGAGAAACGGCGTCGTTAGATAAATACTTACAAGAAATAGGTAAGGTAGATTTGATCACGGCAGACATGGAGGTAGAACTGGCTCAACGTATTAAAGAAGGTGACCAAGTTGCATTAGAAAAATTAACAAAAGCAAATCTACGTTTTGTAGTTTCTGTAGCAAAACAATATCAAAATCAAGGTTTAACCCTACCCGATTTAATTAACGAAGGTAACCTAGGTTTGATAAAAGCAGCAAAACGTTTTGACGAAACTCGTGGATTCAAATTTATTTCTTATGCGGTATGGTGGATTCGTCAATCTATCTTACAAGCATTGGCAGAACAATCTCGTATTGTACGTTTGCCTTTGAATAAGATTGGTTCTATTAACAAAATTAACAAAATGTATGCCTTTTTGGAGCAAGAAAATGAGCGACCACCATCGCCCGAAGAAATTGCAAAAAAACTGGACATGACCGTTAATGATGTAAAAGAATCATTAAAAAACTCTGGTAGACACGTATCTATGGATGCTCCCTTAATAGAAGGTGAAGATTCTAACTTATACGACGTACTTAACACAGGTGATTCTCCAAATCCAGACCGTGTATTACTACACGATTCTTTAAAAATTGAAATAGAACGCGCCCTAGAAACATTAACTCCTAGAGAAGCAGATGTTGTTCAATTGTATTTTGGTTTAGGAGATGCACATCCTATGACATTAGAAGAAATAGGTGAAACATTTGATCTTACCCGTGAACGCGTAAGACAAATTAAAGAAAAAGCAATCAGACGCTTAAAACACACTTCTAGAAGTAAAATTTTGAAAACATATTTAGGATAGATTTCTATTCTTTTTTAGCACTATAAAACAAATACTCCTGATTTTCAGGAGTATTTGTTTTAAAAGACTATTTTCGCAAAATAATTCAACAACACACACACCATGAAAAACATTATTGCACCATCACTCCTAGCAGCTGATTTCGCCAACTTACAACGCGACATTGAGATGATTAACGAAAGTGATGCTGACTGGTTCCATATCGATGTTATGGACGGGGTATTTGTTCCTAATATCTCTTTTGGAATGCCCGTAATTAGCGCGATTAAAAAACATGCTAAAAAAACCATGGATGTACACCTTATGATTGTAGATCCAGATCGTTTTATCGAAGATTTTAAAAAAGTAGGTGCAGATATTTTAACCGTACATTACGAAGCTTGTACTCACTTACACAGAACCATTCAAGCCATTAAAGCTGCCGGTATGAAAGCTGGAGTTTCCCTAAATCCACACACACCTATTTCTGTTTTAGAAGATGTGATCCAAGATTTGGATTTGGTATTGATTATGAGCGTAAACCCTGGTTTTGGAGGACAAAGCTTTATCGAAAATACCTATAAAAAAGTGTCTCAGTTACGTCAATTAATAGATTTTTCTGAATCCAACGCTATTATAGAAATTGACGGAGGAGTGACCGATCAAAACATCGAAAAATTATCGGAACAAGGTGCTGATGCCTTTGTTGCTGGAAGTTTTATCTTTAAAAGTGACGACCCAAAAACAACAATCAAAAACTTAAAAACATTAATTTCTTAAGGAATTGACTTTTTAATACAATTTTAAAACCCACCTTTATGTATATTGAGGTGGGTTTTTATTTAAACAAAACCTGTCATACCCTTAATCTCTTTGGTTTTATTCTTAGCATCCATACTTAACCAAGTACGCTATGCTTCTTGAAATTCTCCGCCTATTCAAACATTTCTTGACACACTTCATCGCTACCTTCAGGAGGATAGCCATTTTCTCCTAAGAGAAGAATAATAAAATTAGAATCCAAAATGATCGCTATAAATAGTTTGTTTTAGGTTCTTGTGTTGTTAAAAAACAGACCGATAACTAAGGCTATCCTAAGAATTTTCACCTAGCTAAAATAAAAAACAAGTCCATTTATTAACCATTCACTTGGAAATGTGTTTGGTATTATAGGTTTATTGATTCTGTATAGAAAATACACGAATGAGGATTCGCTGCGCGATTGGCTAAAGGGCCGCTTTGAAAATACAAAGGGCACGGAAATTAGATAAAACGTTGCTTTATAAGGTTTGTTTATTTTATAAAGAAAATACACGAATGAGGATTCGCTACGCGATCCTCTAAAACTCCGCTTTGAAAATACAAAGGGCACGGAAATTAGCCAAAGCGTTGCTTTGCTAATTTCCGTGCCCTTTGTATTTATTCGTGACCGCGAGAGGATTCGAACCTCCAACCCTCAGAGCCGAAATCTGATATTCTATCCAGTTGAACTACGCGGCCAAAAGCTTATTTCTAAGCTAATAATTTTTTAACAAGTACAGAAATCATTTTTCCATCAGCTTTTCCCGCCAATTCTTGAGAAACCATCCCCATTACTTTTCCCATATCTTTCATGCTACTAGCTCCTGTTTTTTCAACAGCTGCTGCAACTATTTTTTCTACTTCTTCTTCGCTCATTTGCTCAGGTAAGAATTGAGCAATTACTTTTACTTGTGCCAATTCTGGAGCTGCTAAATCTTCACGTCCTTGTTCCGTAAAAATAGATGCACTCTCTTTGCGTTGTTTCACCAACTTTTGTAATAATTTAATTTCCTCGTCTTCCGACAATTCCTCACTAGCACCCCCTTTAGTTTGTGCCAATAATATTTCTGATTTTATTGCTCTTAATGATTCCAAAGCAACTTTATCCTTACTTCTCATAGCTTCTTTCAAAGAAACCATAATTTGTTTTTGTAAACTCATATCTTAAATTTTTACTGAGCGAAATTACTAAAAAAAAACTTCTAATGTAAATTTAAAACTACATTAGAAGTTTTTTATTTCAACAATCGCTCTAACAGAACTAATTAGTCAACATTATCATGTAAAAACGAATTATTAGATCTAAAATTAATAGTCCCATCTTCAGTATTTAATGTGGTTCGAGAAGGTTTCACTTCACTCGAAGAAGGCACATCTTCTAGGTTAACTTGCATCCTCTTGTAGGCAGGGATTTTATCATAGTCCTCTAAATCATTTACTTTATTAGAAAACTTATAATTAAAATTTTTCATTTTTGCCACTCTAGACTCAGTATGTTTTTGCAATTCGGAAATGGTTAAATCTAAAGGAGAAACCTCTTTATGCTCAACTACTTCTTGCTGCAACACCACATCTTGAACGGGCATTACTTTTGGAGTATCTGTACGTACTTCAAACTGTACTTCTTTATCTACTTCCTCCTGCTTCACTGTTTTTTTAACTGCTGTAAATTTATCCTCTAGATCTGTATAATCATCTAAACTAAAATGAACAACTTCTTCCTCTTGTTTTACTGGGGCTATTGGCTCAGGCATTACTACCTCTATAGCGCGAATTTCTGGAGTTGTTTCTACAATGGAAGGTTCTTTATTCGTTACAATAGGCAAATCAAACGTAAGTCTTGTTTGCTGTGCTATATCTTGAGTTGGCGCTATATTTTCAACAACAGGAGCTGGCTCTGGAGACGTAACATTTGTGATTATAAAATCCTCTTCCTTCACAGGTTCAGCAATTACTTCATCATAAACCACTTCTATATTACGAATCACTTCCGAAGTTGGAATTATGGAAATTTCCTGCATTTCTTTCTCGTCAAACAACTGATGAACAATAGGAGTACTCTCTACTACAGCAACATCTTCAATCATCGATTCAGGCGATGCTACAGGGCTTGTCACAGGGCTTGTCACAGGAGTACTTATTGGAGTACTTATTGGATTTTCTTCCCCAAAATTATACGTTACTCCTTGCTCATCTTCTAACGTATGAATTATTTTTTTAGCTTCAACATTTGATATTTCATGCTGTTGATCTTTATTAAACCCAGTGGCAACAATTGTAACGGCAATAGAATCACCCAGGGACTCATCTTCACCAACCCCCATAATAATGTTTACATTTGATTTAGCTTCATCTTGAATAAAATCATTGATTTCACCAATTTCGTCAATTGTAATTTCATCAGAACCACTCACGATCAAAAGCAACACATTTTTTGCTCCCGTAATTTTATTATCATTTAACAAAGGAGAATCTAGCGCACTGGATATGGCTTGTTCTGCACGGTTTTCACCTGACGCAGTAGCAGATCCTAAGATTGCTGTTCCACTATTAGACAAAACCGTTTTAGCATCTCTAAGGTCAATATTTTGAGTATAGTGATGGGTAATTACTTCCGCAATTCCTCTAGCAGCAGTAGACAACACTTCATCTGCTTTGGAAAACCCAGCTTTAAATCCTAAATTACCATAAACTTCTCGTAATTTATTATTATTAATCACTACCAAGGAATCTACAAAACCTCTTAACGTATCAATTCCAGCAGCAGCTTGATCATTTCTTCGTTTCCCTTCGAAAGAAAAAGGCATGGTAACAATACCTATTGTTAATAGATCCATCTCTCTAGCAACTTTTGCAATTACTGGAGCCGCACCTGTACCAGTACCCCCACCCATTCCAACAGTCAAGAAAACCATTTTGGTATGGGTACCAAGCATCATTTTAATATCTTCAATACTTTCTCTTGCAGCTTCTTCACCAACTTCTGGGTTTGCACCTGCACCGAGTCCTTCTGTCAAGGTGACTCCTAGCTGAATTTTATTTGGTATTGAACTACTGTCCAATGCTTGCGCATCTGTATTGCAGATTACAAAATCCACTCCTTTAATACCTAAAGAATACATGTGATTTACGGCATTACTACCTCCACCACCGATCCCGATGACCTTGATTACATTTGACTTATTCTTTGGTAAATCAAATGAGATGTTGTTAAAATTTGTACTTTCCATAATGCTAATTTATTCTGCGTTGTCTAAAAAATCACGAAACTTATCAAACCACTTATCAAAAAAGGGCCTTCTTGCTACGGTATTTTCTCTTATTATCTCTTCTACTTTTTCTTCTTTCTTTTCGTCTGCCAACTGCTCTTGTGCATGTACAGCTCTAATTTGTTGTGCTACTTTTTCTCTTTTCAGCTTTTCTTCTACATCTCTCAATCCATTCATCAATAAACCAACAGCAGTTGCATATTGAGGACTCGATAAACTCTCGTCAGACCCACTAGCTAAATGTTCGTTTGGATACCCAATTCGTGTATCCATACCCGTAATATACTCCACCAATTGTTTGATGTGTTTTAATTGAGCACCTCCACCGGTTAAAACAATTCCTGCAATTAATTTTTTCTTCGGCTCATCATAGCCATATCCTTTGATCTCAGAAAACACTTGTTCTATAATTTCTACTACACGAGCATGAATTATCTTCGACAGGTTTTTTAGTGTAATTTCTTTTGGGTCACGTCCTCTTAACCCCGGAATAGAAACAATCTCGTTGTCTTTATTCTCTCCAGGCCATGCGGATCCAAATTTTGTTTTTAATAATTCCGCTTGCTTTTCTATAATAGAGCACCCTTCTTTGATATCCTCTGTAATTACATTCCCTCCAAAAGGTACAACTGCGGTATGTCTAATAATTCCATTTTTAAAAATAGCTAAATCTGTAGTACCACCTCCTATATCAATCAATACAACACCTGCCTCTTTCTCTTCTTCACTTAAAACCGCTTCTGCAGAGGCTAAGGGTTCCAAGGTAATACCAGCCAATCCTAAGCCAGCACTTTTAACACATCTTCCTATATTTCGGATAGAAGAAACTTGCCCAACTACCAGATGAAAACTCGCTTCAAGCCTACCTCCGTACATTCCTATTGGTTCTGTAATTTCTGACTGACCATCTACCTTAAAATCCTGAGGCAATACATGAATAATTTCCTCTCCTGGCAACATGGTTAGTTTATATACTTGCTTTTCCAACAGCAATAAATCATCCGCACAAATCACCTCATCTGGATTTGCTCTACTGATATAATCACTATGTTGTAGACTTCTTATATGTTGACCCGCAATACCTACAACAGCCTCGTTTATATGTAATCCCGAAACTGCCATCGCTTCATCTACCGCTTGCTGAATAGACTGAATGGTTTGCGTAATATTATTTACAACTCCTCGGTGAACGCCCAAACTTTTGGCCTTACCCATACCGAGCATTTCAATTTTTCCGTGTTCATTTTTTCGTCCAATCATTGCTACAATCTTTGTTGTACCAATATCCAATCCTACTGAAATATCATTGTGTTCCATAACTTACTTTTTTGTACACACAACTTGATTGTTGTATTTTAAATTTATTACTGAATACTTTTCTATACTTTTATCTGCCATTGCCTTTTTAAAAAACACATTCAGCTTGCTTATTTTCTCTTTCAATCTTACAATTTTACCAAATGCAATACGCTGTTTCCCAACACGTAATTGCAATTCGTATTCTTTATTATTTTTCTTCTTAATACCTACAATTTGTTGCTTCAAAAAGGGGTCGCTTTTCAATGCCATAACCAATGCATAAACATCTTTAAAATCAGCAGCGTCAATTCTCCCAGTTACCAAGGGTACACGTGCCGAATAATTAGACGATAAGGGCATTTTTTGTCCCAATCTATCCATATAAAAACTGCCTTTATAACTTAACACTCTTGCAATCGGCTTACGTTGCCTCACTTTTGTTACAAAATCATTGTCTACGGTTAAGTAACTTACTGCACCTTCGACCATTGGATGACGCAAAACTTTTTTTTCCAAATCCTGTAAATTTACTATAGATTTTGCTCGTTTCTCTAATGATTTACCATTTTGTTTTAACAATTTATTAACCATCGCATAATTCATGAATAAGTTTTCTCCATCTTCAAATACAACAATCACTTTAGCAATTGGTCTCTCTTTATTTTTGTGATTTGAAAAACCAATCAACAATAACAAAAATGATACCAGCAACCCTCCTTTTATATATGTCGAATTTATTTTCACAGTACAAATTCTTTGGTTACCTTTTTTATTTCAATACTTATATCTCCTGCCCCCATCATTACAACAACCGCTGCATTTTCTTTTTTGATAGCATCCATTAAATCTACTTTTGACACTAACTGTTTATCTTTTAAAATAATTTTACTTAACAACCATTCAGAAGTAATTCCTTTAATTGGCAACTCTCTTGCTGGGTAAATATCCAACAAAATCAGACTATCAAACCTAGCCAATGCCAAAGAAAAATCATTCGAAAAATCTTTTGTCCTACTAAATAAATGAGGTTGAAAAACCGCCAATATTTTCTTGCCTGGATACATTTCATTTACTGCATCTGCCACTACATTTATCTCTGTAGGATGATGCGCATAATCATCTATCAACACAAAGTTTTCTCTATTAATTCGGTATGAAAACCTACGTTCTATTCCTTTAAAACTCAAAAAGGACTTCACAATATCTTTGGGTTTTAATCCATATTGATGTGCCATTGCAAAAGCAGCCAAGCTATTCAGTACATTATGCCTACCAGGCAACTGTATCTGTACATTTCTAATTATTTCATCCCTTATTTCTATATCAAACTGATAATTCCCTTTGACAATCTTTACATTTCTAGCACAGTAATCTGAATCGTCTTCTATTCCATAAGTCAAGCCTTTGATAGGCAATCCATTTTTTACAATAAGAGTTTCCGAAACCAACTTTGAAAATTCCTTAAACGCATCTATCAATACCTCGCCAGACCCATAAATATCTAAATGATCTGCATCCATAGAAGTAATACAAGCTATATTAGGCGATAAATGCAAAAATGAACGGTCAAATTCATCTGCCTCTACAACTGTTACTTTGGTACCACCCAAAATTAAATTGGAATGATAATTTTCCGAAACACCCCCTAAAAAAGAAGTCGCATGTACGTTATTTTCTTCCAATATATGCCCCAACATTGTTGAAGTAGTCGTTTTCCCATGCGTTCCCGCAACCGCCAAACAGTTTGATTTACTTGTTATCAAACCTAACAATTCAGCCCTTTTTAATATTTGAAAGCCTTGCATTTTAAAATACTGCAACTCGGTATGAGATGCTGAAACTGCAGGAGTATAAATAACCAACGTATGTTCTATATCTTTAAAACGAGCGGCAATCAGGTCAACATCATCCACATAATGAATGGAAATCCCAACTTCCTGTAACTTTTTCGTCAATTCAGTTTCCACACGATCATAGCCAGCCACGGCAACATCATTTGCATTAAAATAACGTGCCAAAGCACTCATTCCAATACCTCCAATGCCTACAAAATAAACACTATGTATTTGATCTAAACTCATAAACTAACTCTTATTAATTTTTCTATTTCATCCGCTATTTCTTGCGTTGCATTTGGCAATGCCATTTTCTTGATGTTTTCTGACAGTTCCACCTGTAACTTTTGATCAGACAACAAACCTCCAAACACAATTTGAAACTGATCTTTATCTCTTTCTGCTAACAATAACGCGGCTTTATTTTTTACCACTGCCATTGCATTTTTTGTTTGATGATCTTCTGCCACATTTGGCGAAGGAATAAACAAAACAGGTTTCCCTACAATACACAACTCAGAAATAGATCCTGCACCTGCTCTACTAATAATAATATCCGCAGCCGCAAAGGTCAAATCCATTCTATTTAAAAAAGCATGTACTTGCACATCCGTATTCTGATTGTATTTTTTATAGTGTTCTATATACAACGATCCCGCTTGCCAAATCAATTGAACGTTGCTTTTCTTAAAAAAACCAAGCTGATTCTCTATCAATTTATTCACTTCTCTAGCCCCTAAACTTCCTCCTAGTACCAACACCGTTTTCTTAGAAGGATCAAGCTTAAAAAAAGCCAATGCTTCTTCTCTTTTTGAGGATATCTCTAATAAATCCTGACGCACTGGATTTCCCGTTTTAACAATTTTATCTTTAGGAAAAAAAGCATCCAAACCATCATAACCCACACATATCTTTCGGGTAATTTTACTCAATAATTTATTCGTAATTCCAGGATATGAATTTTGTTCTTGAACCAATGTACTTATCCCCATTTTGGCGGCAACAAAAAGTGTTGGTCCACTTGCAAATCCACCTGTACCGATCACCACTTGAGGCTTAAAACGTTTTACAATCCAAAAAGCGTTCCATATACTACTCAATAATTTAAACGGAAACAACAAATTCTTCAATGTCAATTTTCGTTCCACCCCGGTAATCCACAATCCTTTAATAGGATAGCCTTCTTGAGGCACCTTTTCCATTTCCATCCTTCCTTTTGCTCCAACAAACAAAATATCAGGATTTTGAAAACGTTTTTTCAATTCGTTCGCAATAGCAACTGCAGGATATATATGTCCTCCTGTTCCACCTCCACTTACTATTATTTTAACCGATGGTCTCATACAATACTTCTAAAGGGTTGTCTAATAGTGGACCTGTACTTTTTTCGTCCACATTCAATAATTCATGTTTTGATGACGACACACTTAAAATAATCCCAAAGGAAAAACATGTCATCCAAATAGATGTCCCACCACTACTTATAAAAGGCAGTGTTTGCCCCGTAACAGGGAATAGATTTGTGGCTACCGCCATATTTATCATGGCTTGAAAAATAATGGGCAATCCAACTCCAATAACCAATAAGGTTCCAAAAATTGTTTGAGCACCTTTCGCAATCACCAATATCCGCACCAGTAATATTAGGTATAATACTATTGTTACAAGCCCACCTATCAATCCAAATTCTTCTACAATAATCGCAAATATAAAATCGGAAGAAGACTGAGGTAAAAAGTTTTTCTGAATACTTTTTCCTGGACCACGACCATACAAGCCTCCCGTAGCAATAGCAATCTTAGCTTTTGTTACTTGATAGCCCTCTTCTTTATCATTAGAAAAATCACTTATCCTACTAATCATAGTATCCACTCTATTTGGCATCGCATCTGGAAAAGCCTTTGCTACCAATACAAAAAAGGCCAATGACAGGAGTCCAATTCCTATAACACCAAGCAATTGTCTCCAAGGATACCCACCCAAAAACACCAATAGTAAAATCAACATAAAGACAATGGCAGTAGTTGAAAAATTTGCAGGTAAAATAAGCGCTAAGACAAAAGCCACTGGAAGCCATAATAAAAACACAGACTCTTTAAAAAGAATCACTTTTTCTTTGTTTTTAGCTAAATATCGCGCTACATAAATCATAAGAACCACACTGGCTAGTGTAGAAGTTTGAAAACTCATCCCCACTACAGGAATCCGAATCCACCTACTCGCATTTGCCCCTGCAATAATGGTCCCTTGCGCCAAGGTATACATCAATAATAGCACTACAAAAGGCAACATAATAGCAGAACCTCCACTAAAATATCGATATGGAATTTTATGAACTCCATACATAATTACAAAGCCCAGTATTAATAACATTGCATGCTTAAACAATGCTGCATAAGGGGAACTCGCCGACCCAGCAACATACACCAAATTGGTACTAGCACTAAATACAGGCGCAAAGGAAATAACGGCTATTAAAAAAATAGTCATCCACAACCCTCGATCTCCTTTAAAATTATCTAAAAATTTTGTCATTTATAAATTTCGTACTGCTATTTTAAATTTATCTCCACGATCTTCGTAGTTCTCAAACAAATCAAAACTTGCACAACAAGGCGACAACAAAACAGTATCTCCCTCTTCTGCAATTTTTGCTGCAACTTTTACAGCTTCCTCCGCTCCCAATGTTTCCACAATTAAGTCTACAACACTCCCAAACGTTTCTTTTATTTTTAAGTTATCAACTCCCAAACAGACAATAGCTTTCACTTTTTCACGAACTAAAGGCATAAGATCAAAATAATCGTTCCCTTTATCTACACCTCCAACAATCCATACTGTAGGCGCCCTCATGCAGTCCAATGCATAATAAGTTGCATTTACATTTGTCGCTTTGGAATCGTTCATATAGGAAACACCTCTCACTTTCATAACTGGCTCTAATCTATGCGGTACGCCTTCAAAATCCTCCAAGCTCTCACGAATAGATTGCTTTCGAACTTTCAATAATTTAGCTGTCATCGCAGCCGCCATCGCATTTTTTGTGTTGTGTTTCCCTTGCAATGCTAATGTTTTTATATTCATTATCTTTTCTTCGCCGTTAAGCTTTATAATTAGTTCTTGACCTTTTAAATACACCCCTTGTTCTAGTTCTTTTTCCAAAGAAAAAGGAAGTAATATGGGTCTTATTTTATTTTTTGACAACCATGCGTTGATGACCGAATCATCAGCGTCATAGATGAGATAATCTTTTTCTGTTTGATTTTTAGTAATCCGAAACTTTGCTGCTACATATTTTTCAAAATCATATCCATACCTGTCCAAATGATCGGGAGAAATATTTGTAATAACAGCAATATGAGGGGAGAAATCTACAATCCCATCCAGCTGAAAACTACTCAGTTCTAATACATAATTTTCTATTTCCGATTCCGCCACTTGCTGTGCAAAACTTTCACCGATATTTCCTGCTACAGCAACATCCACTCCAGCATTCGACAAAATGTGATGTGTCAACAGAGTGGTCGTGGTTTTCCCATTAGACCCTGTAATCCCAACAATGGTAGCAGCACAATATTTTGACGCGAATTCAATTTCTGAAATCACTGGAATATTTTTCCTCAACAATGCGACAACAATTGCTACTGAATCTGGTATCCCAGGACTTTTCATAACAACATCCGCAGCTAAAACAATCGCTTCCGTATGCTTACGCTCTTCAAATGCGATTTTATTTTTTACTAAAACCGACTTGTATTTTTCCTTTATTGTACCGTAATCCGAAACAAACACCTCATAGTTCATTTTCTTTGCAAGTATAGCTGTCCCTACACCACTTTCACCACCGCCAAGAATTACAATCTTTTGCATGTTATCTCAATTTCAAGGTTACAATACTCAATACTGCCAACAAAATTCCAATAATCCAAAATCGCGTTACTATTTTACTTTCGTGATACCCAGATTTTTGAAAATGATGATGTAATGGCGCCATTTTAAAAATACGCCTTCCTGTTCCGTATTTCTTTTTGGTATACTTAAAGTAACTCACTTGCATCATAACAGAAACAACCTCTATAAAAAAGATTCCTGCTAATAACGGAATCAGCATTTCTTTTCTTACTGCAATTGCTAAAACCGCTATAATCCCACCAATGGTTAAACTTCCTGTATCACCCATAAAAATTTGAGCAGGAAATGTATTGTACCACAAAAAGCCAATTAAAGCCCCCATAAAGGCAGCAATAAAAATGGTCATTTCTCCCGAGTTAGGGATGTACATCACATCCAAGTAATTGGCCAATAGAATATTTCCTGACACAAATGTAAAAACACCCAATGCCAACACTATTATTGCCGAAGAACCCGCCGCCAAACCATCTATTCCATCCGATAAATTCGCTCCATTAGACACTGCTGTAATTATAAAAATCACAATAGGAATAAACAATATCCAAGCATACGACTGGCAATTATCTCCTAAAAAAGACAATACTGACGAATAATCAAATTCATTATTCTTTATAAAAGGAATGGTTGTTTTTGTTGACCGATGAGCTTCTCCAAAAAACTGCTTCTGCCCTGTTTCAACGTTTACAATAGGAGTTTCAAGCTTATCTTTCATCGTTACATCTGGATGAAAAAACAACATAGAACCCACAATCAATCCAAGTCCAACTTGACCTAATATCTTAAACCGTCCCTTTAAACCTCCCTTATCCTTCTTAAATACTTTTATATAATCATCAATAAACCCTATCAATCCCATCCACAGCGTGGTAATGATTAACATAATGATATAAATATTCTCTAGTTTAGCAAACAACAGTACGGGGATCAACGTAGAGAAAATAATAATTAAGCCACCCATAGTAGGTGTACCAGATTTCTCAACCTGCCCTTCCAATCCAAGATCTCTCACAGATTCTCCAACCTGCATTTGCTGTAAGTAATCTATCACACGACGTCCGTAAATAGTAGAAATAAGCAACGAGATTACAAAAGCCATTGCCGATCTAAAAGTAATATACTGAAAAACACCTGCCCCTGACAAGTTGTAATGCGTATCTAAATAATTAAATAAATAATATAACATCTTATTTTCCTAGTTGATTTAAAAGTTCTGTAACCGTTTCGAAGTCATCAAAATGATTCTTGACTCCGTTTATATCTTGATAATTTTCATGCCCTTTCCCTGCAATTAATATAATATCACCAGAAACTGCCATTTTACATGCTGCTTTTATGGCTTGCTTCCTGTCTGCTATCACAAGTGTTTTAATAGCATCTTGTGCTTCCACTCCAGCTTCTATTTCAGAAATAATCACAGAAGGATCCTCTGTACGCGGGTTGTCTGAAGTAAAAATTACTTGATCACTCAACTGCGCGGCAATTGCTCCCATTTTTGGACGCTTGCTTCTATCTCTATCTCCTCCACAGCCTACAACAGTCAACACTTTTTCGTTTCTTGTTCTAATAGCTGATATTGTTTGAAGTACATTTTTTAAAGCATCTGGAGTATGCGCATAATCCACAATCACCGTAATTCCTGAAGGAGAAACTACATGTTGAAATCGTCCTGAAACGCTTTTTAAATTACTGATCAACTTCAATCCCTCTAACTCCTCCATACCCAACAATTGAGTCACTCCAAAAATTGCCATTAAATTATACCCGTTGAAGTGTCCAATTAACTGTGTCCACAATTCATGTTTGTTCGCAATCAATAACATTCCAGCAAACGAACTCTCTAAAATTTTGCCTTTAAAATCAGCCAATGTCTTTAAGGCATAGGTGTGTTTTTTTGACTTCGTGTTTTGCAACATAAACAGTCCATTTTTATCATCGGCATTTACCAATGAAAAAGCAGATTTAGGCAATTGATCAAAAAACATTTTTTTGGTATCCCTATATTCTTTAAATGTGTTGTGATAATCTAAATGATCGTGCGTTAAATTCGTAAACACCCCTCCTTCAAAAGACAAGCCTACAGTTCTTTTCTGATGAATCCCATGAGAACTCACTTCCATAAAACAGTACTCACAACCATTCTTCACCATCAAATCAAGATATTTATTGATTGTCAAAGAATCTGGCGTTGTATGAGAAGTACTATAAGAAACCTCATCAACCATAATTTTAATTGTAGATAACAAGCCTACTTTATACGCTGCATTTTTATATAAATGATACAACAATGTAGCAATGGTAGTTTTACCATTTGTCCCTGTAATACCTACCAGTTTTAATTTTCGAGAGGGATTCTCGTAATAATTAGCTGCCATTACTGCAAGAGACTCCGAAGAATCACCTACCTGAATATACACTACACTTTCTAATAATATTTCAGGTAAGACCTCACAAACAACAACTACAGCACCGTTTTTAACAGCATCGTTTATATAAATATGACCATCCACAACAGATCCTCTCTGCGCCACAAAAACATCGTTTTTCTGTACAGATTTTGAAGAAAACAAAATTTCTCGAATCTCCACCGCTACATCTCCAATAATTTGGACAATAGCTACGTCTTTCAATATGTCTTTTAACACTTTCATTAGGCCACTTTTAAATATATTACTGCTCCTTTTTTAATTTTGACACCCACCTTAATCGACTGATCTTTAACCGTTCCTACACCATCAATCCTAACTTTTAACCCTAAATTTTCAAGAAAAGGAATCGCATCCATTCCTGCCATTCCTATAACCTTTGGTATTTTACTAAACGCTTTTTCTGACTTCCTATCAAATTGCTTATAGGACTTCAAAACACTCGTAAAACGAGGGGGTGTTTTATCCACTTCATCTATGATATAATTAGATGTATATATTTTTTGTGCAATATCTTTAAAAACAGGCCCTGCTACATCTGCTCCATAATAACCAGACTTCCGGGGTTTATACACCATTACATAGCAGGTGTATTTTGGATTTTCCGCAGGAAAAAAACCGACAAAAGAAGCTGAATACGCTCTTTTTTGATTTTTCTTCCAATACTCTACTTGAGCAGTTCCTGTTTTTCCTGCCATAGAAAAATTGGGTGAATACAAACTTTTAGCTGTACCTCTTTTAACTACATTTTTTAAAATTTCCTGTACTTTTTTGGTGGTTTCTATAGAACAAATTCTATTATTAATAACTTCAGATTCAAACACCGTATGTGTTACACCTTGTGCAGAAAGTTCCTTCACAAATCTAGGTTTTACCATTTTCCCATTATTTGCAATTGCGTTGTAAAAAGTAAGTACTTGCATAGGTGTTAAAGAAACTTCGTATCCGTAAGACATCTGGGCCAAGGACAAACCACTCCAAGATTTATCTTTTGGATGCGGAATTTTAGGGGCTCCTTCTCCCTTCATATGCAATCCTATTTTCTTATCCAATTCCATATCACACAACCCTTGAACAAATCTCTCAGGATTCGACTTATAATACTTCTGTATTAATTTCACAATTCCGACATTAGAAGATACCTCTATCACTCTTGCTGCCGAAATCTTCCCATAGCCTTTATGGTTTGAGTCCTTTATTATATGATTTTTTACTCTAAAAGCCCCTCCTTGCGTATCCACTACAGATGCGGTATCTATTAAACCATCTTCCATCCCTACCATTAGCGCTGCCAACTTAAATGTAGATCCCGGTTCGTAAGAAGAACCTACCGCGTAATTCAATCGCTCGTAGTATTTCCCATTTCTCCCGCGTCCCAAATTAGAAATCGCCAAAATATCTCCAGATTTCGTATCCATAACTATTGCACAACCATGATCTGCATCGTGTTTTTCAAGCTGACGTAACAAGGAATGATGCGTAATATCTTGTATATTAACATCCAAAGTCGTCAACACATCCAACCCATCTACAGGTTCTCTTTCGTTATTATCATTAATAGGTCTCCATTGTCCTTTTGCTATCTTTTGTTTTTTACGAATCCCTGTCTTTCCTTTTAAATATTTACGATACGCTCCTTCAATCCCAGGTGCCCCTCTATAATCGTCATAACCAATAAAACGTTCCGCTATTTTACCCAACGGCCTAGCTCTTACACTTGATTGTTCCGCAATAAAGCCACCTCTATAGAGTCCTAAATTAAATATCGGAAACTTTCTCATTTTCATATAATCGTTATAGCCAATATTTCTAGCGATGAACAAATAACGTTTCTTAGCTGCCCGTGCTTTGCGCAACTTTTTCTCCCAAGCTCTAGGAGTACTCCCTAACATATTGGCCAATTCTTTTGCTAGCCCAGCAACATGTTTTTCGAAATTTTCCAATTTCACAGTAACCAAATCCATTCTAATTTCAAATTTAGACATAGAAGTAGCCAATAAACTACCGTCTGCAGCAAATACATTTCCTCTATTTGCACGCACAGTATCCCTTTTTATATTAATTTCTTCAGAAAGACTGCGGTATCTATCTCCTTCTACAAACTGGATCGTCACCATTTTATAAATAATAAGCAGCAAGAAAAACAGCATCCCTATAGAGACGATGATTAATTTATTTACGATATCTTTTTTTTCTACTGCCAACTTATTTTTTCTTTTTATTCAAAACTCTTATAAGTGTAGGAGGCTCCACACTGGGACCTAACCCTAACGTATCAACTCTTTTCCGAATACCAGATTCCAACTTTAACTGCATCGAAATTGTTCTAGTATCTACAAAATGCGCTTGCAATTCTTTAATCTCTTTATTCAACTTCGCTATTTCCATCACTTTAGCATCGGAACGATGAGAACTAGAAATCATGATCAAAATCAACAACACCACAAAAAGAATCACACGCCAATTCCGCATACCTTCTTCTTCTGTTAAAAACCTACCTTTTAACACATTAAAAAACCAATTCTTAATCAACCTTATTAACTTTTAGTTGCTATTCTTAATTTTGCACTGCGTGCTCTGTTGTTTTCTGCAATTTCATCTTTTGTAGGAATTATCAATTTCCCTACCTTCTTAAGAGGTACTTTTATATTTCCAAAAAAATCTTTCTCTGGCAAACCTTCAAATTTACCGTGCTGAATAAAACGCTTTACCAAACGATCTTCTAACGAATGATAAGAGATAACACTAAGCCTCCCTGTATCCGTAAGAATCTCCGGTATTTGGCTTAAAAAATCCTTTAACACCTCTAACTCTTGATTTACCTCTATGCGTACCGCTTGATAAATCTGTGCTAAAATCTTATGCTCTTTACTCGCTGGCAAAAATGGTTTTAAAACCGTTTTTAACTCAAAACTTGTTTTTATACGATTCTCTAAGCGCGCTGCTACTATTTTTTTTGCAATCGCTCTCGAATTCCTTAGCTCTCCATACTGAAACAATATATTGGCTAAATCTTCTTCCGAATAGCTATTGATAATTTTTGATGCGGACAAATCACTTTGTTGATTCATTCTCATATCTAAGTCACCATCAAATCGAGTTGAAAAGCCTCGTTCAGAAGCATCGAATTGATGAGAAGACACCCCTAAATCTGCCAATACACCATCTACTTTTTTTACACCATAAAAGCGTAAAAATCGTTTTACATTTTTAAAATTTTCTTCTATTAAAACAAAGCGGCTATCCTCAATTTTATTTACTACAGCATCTGGGTCTTGATCAAAAGCAAACAAACGCCCTTGCTCCCCTAAACGACTCAATATTTCTCTAGAATGTCCTCCGCCACCAAAAGTCACATCTACATACACTCCGTCAGGATTAACATTTAACCCATCTACACTCTCCTTTAACAATACTGGATTATGATACATCTTCATCAAAATTTAAATTCCCCATTACTTCTTCTGCCAAATCACCAAAGTCTTCGTCGTCATTAATAAACGCCTCGTACTTATCTTTATCCCAAACTTCAATTTTTTCTCCCTGACCTATCAATACTATGTTTTTGGAAATACCAGAAAACAGTAATAAATCCTTTGGAATTAAAAATCGAGCTGCCGAATCAAGCTCTACTTTTTTTATTCCCGCTGTCAATTGACGCACAAACTTGTCGACTTTACGATTAAACCTATTCAATTTCCCTACTTTCTTCATCATCACATCCCATTCATTTTTCGGGTACAAATCCAAACAAGATTCAAAGACCGATCTTTTCAACACAAAGCCATCTTCCAACACCTCAGCAAGTTGCTTTCGAAACGACATAGGCATAGCCACACGCCCTTTGGCGTCTGCTTTGCACTCATATGTCTCGATTAAATTGATCATTACGAACCTATAGTTTGACATCAAAAATAGATAAAATTTCCCATAATATCCCACAATAACCCACTTTGTTGATAACTTTTGACATAAATCACAGTTTCTAGATATAAAATTGAAGATTAGAGAGTTAAAAGTAATTTTAACACCTCATCAATACAATGATTAAAAAAATCGTATTTTGGCATAAATTAGCTATCTTTGCGTAGTTAAAAAACCAACTATAAATGACCCAACAACTAATCAAAGAAGACAAATTCAGCTATTTAGAAAAAGGCGAAGGTCAACCTATAATTGTCCTACATGGACTTATGGGCGCTCTAAGTAACTTTGAAGGTGTGTTAAATCATTTTTCAGAAATAGGTTATAAAGTTATCATCCCTGAATTGCCTATATTTGAACTTCCTATCTTAAAAACAAACATTAAGAATTTATCTAAGTTTGTAAAAGAGTTTATTGAGTTTAAAAAATTGAACGATGTTGTTTTATTAGGGAATTCACTTGGAGGCCATGTAGCATTGTATTTTGCGAATAACCACCCCGAAATGCTTAAAGCCATGGTACTTGCAGGAAGTTCTGGATTGTACGAAAACTCCATGGGAGATACGTACCCTAAAAGAGGTGATTACGAATACATTAGAGAAAAAACATCCAATGTTTTTTACGATCCAAAAGTCGCCACCAAAGAACTTGTTGATGAGGTATATGATATGGTCAACGACCGCAGAAAAGCGATTAAAATTTTAGCCATTGCTAAAAGTGCCATTAGACACAATATGTCGAAAGATTTACCAAGTATAACAACTAGAACTTGTTTGATTTGGGGAAAAAACGACACCGTTACTCCTCCAGAAGTAGCATTTGATTTTGAAAAATTATTACCAAACGCAAGTCTATATTGGATAGACAAATGTGGACATACTCCAATGATGGAACACGTTGATATATTTAACGGATTGCTAGAAAATTGGTTTAAAGAATACAATATTTAAGATGAAAATTAAAACAGCTAGATTTATTATTAGCAATACCGACGTTAACAAATGTCCAACAGATTCAATTCCAGAATATGCATTTATAGGAAGATCTAACGTTGGAAAATCGTCGTTGATTAATATGATCACCGATCATAGTAAATTAGCTAAAACATCTGGTCGCCCAGGGAAAACACAATTAATTAATCATTTTAAGATTAATGAAGAATGGTTTCTGGTGGATTTACCAGGCTATGGATATGCCAAAGTTTCTAAGAAATTGCGGTCCGGATTTCAAGGTTTTATAAAAGACTACTTTGAGCAACGTCAACAACTTGCATGTACTTTTGTATTGATAGATTGTAGACATGAACCTCAAAAGATCGACTTAGAATTTATGGAATACCTAGGAGAAAACGGCATTCCTTTTTCTATTGTTTTTACAAAAACAGACAAGGTAAAACTTTCTGAACTAAACAAGAACATTGCTTTTTACGAACGTCAAATGAAAAAAGGAGCTTGGGCGGAAATGCCTAAATGGTTTGTTAGTTCCGCAACTACATCCGAAGGGAAAAAGGAAATATTAGAGTATATCAACCAAATAAATGTTGATTTAAGCAAACTTTAAAAATGGCATCTACCGTAGCTACACTAGAGGTTTTATACGAAGACAACCACTTGGTGATTGTCAATAAAAAAGCTGGCGATATTGTCCAAGGCGACAAGACTGGAGACATGCCTCTTAGCGATATCGTAAAAGGGTATATCAAAAAAAAATACAACAAACCTGGCGACGTTTTTTTAGGCGTCGCGCATCGGTTGGATCGCCCTACTACGGGTGTTATTATATTTGCTCGAACCTCCAAAGCTTTGGAGCGCTTGAATAAAATGCTTCGAGAGCATGAGATAAAAAAAACCTACTGGGCATTGGTCAAACAACTACCTCCCCTACAAAAAGACACCTTGGTTCATTTCTTAAAAAAGAATCCAAAAAACAATAAATCTACCGCTCACACTTCAGAAATAAAAGAAAGCAAACGAGCTGTACTCCATTACAATGTCTTAAAATCTCTGAATACGTTTCATTTATTAGAAGTAGACCTTGAAACAGGAAGGCATCATCAAATTCGCTGTCAACTTTCAAAAATAGGCAGTCCTATTAAAGGCGATTTAAAATATGGTTTTAACCGCAGCAATAAAGACGCAAGCATCAGTTTACACGCACGTCATATTCAGTTTATTCACCCTGTAAAAAAGGAACCTATTTCTATAACAGCTCCTTGTCCTAAAGACCCTGTTTGGAAAGCTTGTGAGGAAAACTAGTTTATAAAAAAAACCTTATCACAGAATATATCAACGGAAAGCATTAAGTAAGTCGCGGCAATCCTCGCAATAACTTACGCCATTGCGAAAAAAGCACGACTGGAGCAATCTCATACACAGCAATAAACTTATAATTTTAAAGCGCTTTTCATTTTTCCTTTAATTTCCTCTAAACATAAATTACCAATACTTCCTTCATGCGTATGGTTCACTATTTTTTCTGGATTAAAAGTTCCTTCTTGTATTTCTTTACCCACTATTTTATAAGCATCTCTAAAAGGAATCCCTTGTTGCACTAAAGTATTCACTGCTTCCACACTGAATAAGTACGTGTATTTATCATCCTCCAAAATAGTTGTATTTACCTGTATATTTCCTAAGGAATAATGGAGCATTTCTAAACAAGATTTTAAAGTTGAAAAATTAGGAATTAAACTCTCCTTTAACAACTGTAAATCTCTGTGGTAACCACTTGGAAGATTATTTGAAATCAACGTCATTTCATAAGGCATTGCCTGTAGCTTATTACATTTCCCTCGGATCAATTCAAAAACATCTGGGTTTTTCTTGTGTGGCATAATACTAGACCCTGTAGTTAACTCGTCTGGAAATGCAATAAATCCAAAATTCTGACTCATGTACAAACAAATATCCATACTCATTTTAGACAAGGTTGCCGCCACACTACTCAACGCAAAAGATATAGATTTCTCCAGTTTCCCTCGTCCCATTTGTGCTGCTACAGAATTAAATTTTAACGTCTTAAAACCTAATAATTGGGTAGTCATCGTTCTGTCAATTGCAAATGAACTTCCATAACCAGCCGCAGAACCTAAGGGATTCTGATCAGCTACTTTTATGGCTGCATTTACAAAATACATATCGTCTATCAAACTCTCTGCATAGGCAGAAAACCACATTCCAAAAGAAGACGGCATTGCTATTTGCAAATGCGTATACCCTGGCAACAAAACTTTTTTATAACGTTCTGCCAAGGACATCAACAGGTCAAATAAGGCTTTTACATCGCTTTTAACTTCCTGTAATTTATCTTTAGAGTACAACTGAACATCTACCAACACTTGATCATTTCTAGAACGAGCTGTATGAATTTTTTTTCCTGCATCTCCCAATTTCTCCGTTAATAAATACTCAATTTTTGAATGTACATCTTCAAAAGTATCTTCAATAACAAAAGTACCTGCCTTTATTGTTTCAGCGATACTTCCAAGCTCTTTCACCAACGCATCACACTCATCGCTTGTCAAAACACCAATGCTCGACAACATTTTTGCATGTGCAATATTTCCAATCACATCATATTTTGCCAATTCTAAATCTAACTCTCTATCATTACCTACGGTAAAAATATCTATTTTCTTATCGGTTGAAAACCCTTTATCCCAAAGTTTCATTTCTTATCTATTTTATTTATTTGTACTTGTAATATTGATATGCATAATTTTTAATCAAAACAAATTTAACACCAAAAACATATCCAAATGACGGTTTAGAAATGAAAATTATTTTTTTATTTTAGCTAGGCGAAAAACGGATGGATAGCCTTAGGCTATCGTTCTGTTTTTCAATAACGCTAGAACGTATAACAATCTATTTATATTGGTTATTTTAGATTTTAATTGGCATTATTTATTACTGCATCACTTTGGACAATAACTCCACATAAATCTCTATCCCTTCTTCAATTTCATTTATATAGATAAACTCATTCGCCGAATGTGACCTTAGCGTATCTCCTGGCCCCATTTTTACTGACGGGCAGCTCAAAACAGCCTGGTCAGACAAGGTTGCCGAACCATACGTCTTACGTCCCATGGCAATACCAGCTTGCACTATTTTATGATCTAACGGAATGGAGGAAGAATTTAAGCGCAAAGATCTTGCCTGTAAATCACATACCGTATGCTGTTGAATAATTTCTAATACCTCTTGGTTAGAATAAGCATCGGTCACACGAACATCTACTACAAAATCACATATTGCTGGAATTACATTGTGTTGGTGTCCCGCATTTATCTGAGTCACTGTCATACGAACCTCTCCTAATGATTTTGATGTTTTTGAAAACTTATAAGATTGAATCCACGCCACATCTTTGAGCGCTTGATAAATAGAATTCACACCCAAACCATGCGCTGCATGCCCTGGCTCTCCAATAGATTTTCCATCAATCACCAACAGTCCTTTTTCTGCAACCGCCATTTCCATTTGCGTAGGCTCTCCAACAATTGCTACATCAATTTTCGGGATAATAGCCAACATAGAATTCAATCCATTAGGACCAGAACTTTCCTCTTCTGCCGATGCTACTATCACCAAATTATACGCCAAATCCGCTTGCTCATAAAAATAAGTAAACGCAGCTAATAAAGACACCAAACAACCGCCTGCATCATTACTTCCTAGACCAAACAATTTACCGTCTTTTACAAAAGGATCCAGTGGATTATTCGTGTAACCTTTATTCGCCCTTACCGTATCGTGATGTGAATTCAATAAAATAGTAGGTTTACTCGCATCATAATGTTTATTTACTGCCCATACATTATGTACTGAGGTCTCAAAAGGAATGTGATATTTCACAAACCAATCCGCTATGTGTTTTGCCGTTCCTTGTTCCTCTCCAGAGAGAGATTGTGTTTTTATAAGTTTTTTAAGCAATTCAATTGCTTCTTTTTTTAATTCTTTCATTCTATAATTTAATATTAGTACACGTTGTAGCATCTGATGAAATCATGTTTATATTCCCAATTTTAATAGTTGACACCCCTCGGTGTAATGCGCTAAAGCAATTTTCTAATTTAGGCAGCATCCCCTCAGAAATAATTCCTTTTTCCAAAAAATCAGCATAGGTTTTTGTGTTTAATTGTGTAATCACCGAATTCAGGTCTTTGATATCTGTCAACACTCCTTGCAGCTCAAAACAATACAGCAGTGCGACTTCAAAACTAGCACTCATAGCAATTGCAACTTCACTCGCAATAGTATCCGCATTTGTATTGAGTAATTGACCTGCACCATCGTGTGTCAGAGCACAGAAAACGGGTGTGAGACCTGACAAAATCAATGCTGTAATACTTTTTGAATTTACGTATTTTACATCCCCTACAAAACCATAATCAATGGTTTTTACAGGTCGCTTTTCAGACACAATCGTATTTGCATCTGCACCTGTTAAGCCAATAGCATTACACTTATTTTTCTGCAATCCAGCTACGATATTTTTATTCAACAAACCTGCATAAGTCATGATAGCAACATCGAGATTCGCTTTGTCAGTAATTCTTCTTCCATCAACTAAGGTAGGACTCAATCCTATTTTTTTTGCAAATTCTGTAGCAGATTTACCACCACCGTGTACTAGAATTTTAGGACCTTGTATTTTTGAAAACCGAACGAGAAACAGTGCTAGCTCTTTTGTATCTTCTATCACATTTCCGCCTATTTTCACAATAGTTAATTTAGCCATTTCCCAGTATTTTTTTAAGTACAATTTGCGCTGCAAACTCTCTGTTTTCAGCTTGTTTTATGTGCAACGAATTATCAGAATCCAATACCTCATCCGCCACCACAACATTTCTTCGAACAGGCAAGCAATGCATAAATTTTCCGTTATTTGTCAATTTCATTTTTTTACTTGTAACCATCCAAGCAACGTCTGTACACTTAACTTTACCATAATCATTATAAGAACTCCAATTTTTCACATACACAAAATCTGCGTTTTCAAATGCTTTTTCTTGATTGTATTCAATAGGAATATCTTTCGTGATTTCAGTATTCAATTCGTAGCCTTTCGGATGTGTAATCACAAAATCCGCCTCTTGCAATTGCATCATTTTAACAAATGAATTTGCCACTGCATGAGGCAATGCTTTAGGATGTGGCGCCCAAGAAAGCACAATTTTAGGTTTTCGACCAATAATCTTATTTTCCTCTATGGTAATGGCATCTGTCAAAGCCTGTAATGGGTGCCCAACTGAGCTCTCCATATTTACAATTGGAACAGAAGCATATTTCACAAAACTACGCAACACCAACTCAGACTCATCAATTTTCTTATCTACCAAACTAGCGAAAGCACGAATCCCAATAACATCTGCATATTGTGATACAACTTGCGCTGCTTCTTTTACATGTTCTGATTTCCCTTGATCCATCACCGTTCCATCTTCGTATTCCAACGCCCAACCATCTGTACCAAAATTCATCACAATCACATCCATGCCTAAATTCTGTGCAGCTTTTTGGGTACTCAATCTGGTACGTAAACTGTTATTAAAAAACAATAAACAAATCGTTTTATCAACGCCCAATGTTTTATATTTCAGTTTATCTTTCTTCAATGCAATGGCATCCTGTACCGTTTCGTTAAAGTTTTCTAAATCATTAATGCTTGTAAAATGTCTCATACTATATTGATGTGATTTTTGTAAAAACCGAAACCTCGTCTAGGGCTTTGATTAAAAATTGATCCTCTAAACCATTTACTATCCATGTTTCGATACCTGCTTTTTGCGCTATCTGAGCTGCTTTTATTTTTGATTGCATACCTCCCGTTCCTCGACTGGATTGCTCTGAAGAAATCTCTTTTTCAATGGCACTAATATCACTGGTTTCCTTTACCGTTTCAGAACATCCATTCCGTATAGATTTTTTTGTATACACACCATCTGTATTGGTTCCTATCACTAACAAGTCAACGCTTAACAATACTGCTGTAAGAGCAGCAAGCTTATCATTATCACCAAACTTAATTTCATCGGTTGCTACGGTATCATTTTCGTTGATGATAGGAATGTAATTATTAGCCACTAAAATATTGATCGTATTTACAATATTGTCACGCGATTGTTTTTTTTCAAAATCAGAGTAAGACAATAGACATTGAGACGTTAACAGTCCCAACTCTCTAAAATTTTCTTGAAAAATACGCATTAAATGAGGTTGCCCAATAGATGCCAATGCCTGTTTTACATTAATTGCTTCTCCTTTGCTCTCCAACTGTACAAACTGCTTGGCAGCTGCAATGGCGCCAGAACTCACAATAATAAATTCATACGCATCACTCAAGGATTTGATTTGGCGTGCAATGTCTTCTATTTTCCCTCTAGAAATATAATCAGACTCTTTGGTCAATACATTGGTTCCTATCTTGAGTAGGATTCTTTTTTTATCTCGTTTGTCCATTTCCAAAAATATACCATTTATTAGTTACTAAATGTTGCAATCCCATAGGACCTCGATGATGCAATTTATCTGTACTTATTGCCAACTCTCCTCCCAAACCAAACTGACCACCATCTGTAAACCTAGTAGAAGCATTGTGATATACAGCAGCGGCATCCACAGCTGTCATAAATTCTTCTGCTACTTTTTCGTTTTCAGTAACAATCACGGCAGAATGTCCACCTCCATAGGTGTTGATTTTATGAATTGCTTCTGAATTTGTAGCGACTTGCCCAATTACAATTTTATAATCTAAGAATTCTTCGTACCATACCTGTTCGTTTTCTATCGCAACCACCCCTTCCAAAGAGCTCATTTTTTCATCTCCTAAAACACGGACATTAGCCAATTCTAATTTTTTTATTAAAACTTTTAAAAAAGTTGCTTTATGAGGCATATTTGCATGAACCAACACCTTATCTACGGCATTACACGCAGACACCTTGGCTGTTTTTGCATTGAGAATAATTTGAATAGCAGTTTCTACATCAGCCTCCTGATCTACAAAAACAAAATTATTCCCCCTTCCACTAACAATTACTGGGCAACGCGCATTTTTCTTTACAAAAGCTATTAATTTTTCACCACCTCTAGGAATAATCAAATCAATTTTCTGAGTAGGGTTTTCTAAAAACACCTGCGTTTCAGCTCTTGAAAGGTTTAAATACTCCACCCATTCCGTTGAAATATTACATTGCGACAAAGCCTCGTGCCATAATGCTACCAATTTCAAATTTGAGTGAATCGCTTCCTTCCCTCCCTTTAACAGAATTTTATTTCCTGATTTAAAAGCAATCCCTACAGCTTCCACTGTAACATCTGGACGGGATTCATAAATGATTAAAACAGTCCCAAAAGGCGCCGTTTTATTACTGATTTTTAATCCGTTTTCATGTTTAAAATCATACAATTGTTTCCCTAAAGGATCCGATTCATTTGCCAATTCATAAAGAGACATCACCATCTCATTTACCTTCCCATCATCCACTTTTAAACGGTCAAATACCGCTATATCATCTCCTTTATAATTGGAAATATCCAAGGCATTTGCTTTTAACAAGTCTTCTTTCCCTGTCGCTATTAATTTTGACATACATAGCAAAACATTGTTTCTTTGATTGGTTGTTAGCATTTGTGTAGTACTCATAAGATTTTTTTTAAGGCGGTTATAAAAACATCTATTTCTTTGGTACTAATCGATAAAGGAGGTAAAATTCTAAGTAATTTTTTATTCATAGCAGCTCCCGTAAATATATGCTC
The DNA here is from genome assembly GCA_965224465.1 of Flavobacteriaceae bacterium. GTDB lineage: Bacteria > Bacteroidota > Bacteroidia > Flavobacteriales > Flavobacteriaceae. Next base: position 1,973,851 of record OZ245049.1, read on the forward strand.
CTCATAAATTAATTTCTTACGTAAATCACCCACTTCAAAATCAAATTCCAAGCCGATCATAAGCCCTTTTCCTTTGATGTTTTTCACCGCAGGAATACGCATTGCTTGGGCTATAAAATATGCAGAAACAGATTTCACATTCTCCATTAATTGTTCCTCTTCTATAATTTGTAAGACTGCCAAACCAGCAGCACACGCCAAGTGATTGCCTCCAAATGTTGTCCCTAACATTCCATAAGTAGCCTTTATAGATTCGTGTATCAACACCCCTGCCATTGGATATCCATTCCCCATTCCCTTTGCTACGGTAATTATATCTGGTTTTATCTGATGCGCTTGAAACGCAAAGAAAGTACCACTACGACCATAACCCGATTGGATTTCGTCCAAAATCAATACAGCTTCATACTTCCAACATAATTTCTCCAGCACTTTAAAAAACAAGGTAGTCCCTTCATCTAATCCACCAACACCTTGAATTCCTTCAATAATAACAGCACAGACATCTCCTTTTTCTAAGTTTTTCTCTAGTAAAAACAAATCGTTTAAAGGTAAAATAGTCACAGGATTATGCATATTTATTTCTGCTTGAATCTTTTTATTATCCGTAACAGACACGCTTGCTGATGTGCGTCCATGAAAAGAATTCTCAAAAGAAATAACCCTGCTTTTTCCTGTGGTAAAAGAAGCCACTTTTAAGGCGTTCTCATTGGCTTCGGAACCCGAATTACACAAAAACAAATTATAATCCTCACAATTGGAAACTTCCCCCAATTTCTTTGCCAACTGTTGCTGTAATGGATTTTGAATGGCATTGGAATAAAACCCAATTGCATCAAGTTGACTTTTTATTTTCTCAACATATACAGGATGTGAATGCCCTACAGAGATCACTCCATGCCCCCCGTATAAATCCAAATATTCTTGATTCTTATCATCCCAAACACTACTTCCTTTTGCCTTTACAGGAGTTACGTCATACAATGGGTATACATCAAATAAATTCATATTAAATCTGGTTTATTTTATTAAAAGAAGCCACCAATCCTTTGATCAATGCACTACTCATTCCTTCATGTTCCATTTCGTTCAATCCAGAAATAGTACAGCCTCTTGGTGTGGTAACTTTATCAATTTCTTGTTCTGGATGGCTTTCGGATTTCAACAATAAACTAGCAGCACCCAAACACGTTTGGACGGCTAATTGTTGCGCCTCATTAGCATCAAACCCCAACTGAACAGCCCCTTGAGAAGTTGCACGAATCAAGCGCAACCAAAAAGCAATTCCGCTAGCGCAAATAACTGTTGCGGCCTGCATCAGCTCCTCCTCTACACACATCGTAACCCCCAAAGCACCAAAAATAGTTTTGGCATAACCTATGTTTTTCTTCCCTTTTAAATTAGCACTTAAGCAAGTCATAGATTCACCTACAGAAATTGCGGTATTTGGCATGCATCGAATAATAGGTATTCCTTCCCCTAAAAACTCAGAAATCTGTATGATCTTACGTCCAGTAACTACCGATATTACCGTATGTTTTTTAGGATTTAAAAACGGTTTTATCTCTTTTAAAACTCCTTCTAACTGCGCTGGCTGAACAGCAATAATAATAATATTAGATTTCTTCACCAACTCTACATTATCTGAAGTCACAGTTACCCTAGGTAATTCAGACCACGAATGCAAAGATTTCACATGTCGTTTAGATAAATATAAAGACATAAAACGAATATCATCATGACTTAAAATCCCCAAGGCTATAGAGTAGCCTAAATTTCCGACTCCGATAATTCCTATTTTCATATTAATTTTTTTTTAAAATGATGATGCTTTTAATTGAAGACCTTCTTTCTCACAAAGTCCAAACATCAAATTCATATTTTGCACCGCCTGTCCGGAGGCACCTTTTAATAAATTATCAATCACCGTTGTAATAAATAATTGTTTCCCATGCTTTTCTACATGAATAAAACAATTATTGGTATTAACCACCTGCTTTAAATGCACAGGATTAGTACTCACATGTGTATACGGGGCATCTTTATAATAGTCCGTAAATAATTGAGATGCTTCTGTTTCTGTTAAATTACTTTCTAAATAAATACTAGCAAAAATTCCCCTAGAAAAATTTCCTCTATTGGGAATAAATAAAATATCATCTGTCGTGTTCTTTTGTACAACATCTTTATTTTGCAAGCCTTGTAAACTTTCCGAAATCTCATCTAAATGCTGATGATTAAACGCTTTGTAGACAGAAAAATTAGCAGACCTCCAACTAAAATGAGTAGTTCCCCCTGGGGAAATACCAGCCCCTGTAGACCCTGTAGTTGCATTTACGTGAATGGTTGAATTTAACTTTTGTGCTTTTGCCAAGGGTAAAAGCCCTAATTGTATCGCCGTTGCAAAACAGCCAGGATTTGCAATGTTTGAGGCTTTTTTCACTTCCTCTTTTTGCATTTCTGGAAGCCCATAAACAAAAGTTCGCCCTCCAAAAACTCGATCTTTCAACAATCTAAAATCATTTGATAAATCAATAATTTTTGTGGTCGCCGAAAAGTGATGCTCGTTTAAAAAAGCGGTAGAATTCCCATGTCCCAAACACAAGAAAACAACATCCACATTTAAGTTTACAACAGTCGTAAAAGAAATCGCTGTTTCTCCTAATAAATCTTGATGCACATCATACAATTTATTACCTCCATTAGATGTGCTATACACAAAATCAATGTGAACATTGTTGTGATGTATCAACAATCTAATAAGCTCACCTGCCGTATATCCGGCACCACCAATTATACCTACTTGTATCATACTTATGAATTAACGTTGTGATAAATTTTATTTTGTGTACTCAATATTTTTATAAACCCTTTAGCATCATCAGCCGTCCAAGCCTTATTCACTTCCCCATATTCTCCAAACTCAGATTTCATTAAATCATGTTTAGAATCTATACCATCAATCACAAAATGATACGGCATTAGGGTGACAAATACTTTTCCTGACACTGTTTTTTGAGAATCTGTCAAAAACACCTCAATATTTCTCATCACAGGATCTAAATATTGCCCTTCATGGAGCAACATCCCATACCAATTTCCTAATTGCTCTTTCCAATATTGCTGCCATTTGGACAAGACATGTTTTTCTAACATATGATGCGCTTTAATTGTAACCATAGCGGCAGCAGCTTCAAAACCAACCCTTCCTTTAATTCCTATAATCGTATCGCCAACATGCATGTCTCTACCAATAGCAAAAGACGAAGCCAATTTTTCCAATTTCAGAATAGCATCTACTGGACTGTGTAATTTTCCGTTTAGACCAACCAATTCACCTTTTTTAAAATGCAACGTAATTTTCATTGGCGCTTGCTCTTGCAATTGACTTGGATAGGCTTCCGAAGGCAAATTCTGATGTGAAGTCAAGGTTTCTACACCTCCAACACTGGTTCCCCAAAGTCCTTTATTAATAGAATATTTTGATTTTTCCCAAGATGCTTCAACCCCATTTTCTTTTAAATAATCAATCTCTTCTTGTCGCGACAATTTCAGATCTCTAATAGGTGATAATATTTCAATTTCTGGCGCTACAGTTTGGAAAATCATATCAAATCTAACTTGATCATTTCCAGCCCCAGTACTTCCATGTGCAATATAATCAGCATCAATACTCTTTGCGTAATTCACTACTTCTATGGCTTGAAAAACTCTTTCAGCACTTACAGACAATGGATAGGTATTGTTTTTCAATACATTTCCAAAAATCATAAATTTGACAGCTTTTTGATAAAAATCCTCTATGATATTTACGCTTTTATGAGAGGTAACACCCATCTGATACGCTTTGGTTTCTATCACTTTCAATTCTGCTTCCGTAAAACCTCCAGTATTGATTAATACACTGTAAATTTCTAGGTTTTTTTCTTTGGATAAATATTTTACACAATACGATGTGTCCAATCCTCCACTATATGCTAATACTACTTTTTTCATCTTTTACTATTTTAAACATGTAGACTTTCACCTACCATTGTTGTATTTTTTATTATATGTTTTTTTTATTCTTTTTTTTCAAAAACAAGGCCTGTTTTATTTTCTTGAGTCTGTTGAGCACCTTAAATTTAGCAGGAGATACTTTTGTGTTTTTTTCATGTTTCGGATCGTACAACATTCCCGTACACAAACACATTTTTTGCTCCGTTCTCTTTAATACGTCAAAATTCACACAGGTTTTACATCCATCCCAAAAAGCCTGATCTGAGGTCAACTCCGAAAACGTAACAGGCTGATATCCCAACTCGTAATTTATCTTTAAGACTGCCAAACCAGTGGTAATTCCAAATATTTTTGCCTGTGGATATTTCTCAATAGAATACTTTAATATTTTTTCCTTAATTTTTTTTGCCAGTCCTCTTTTTCTAAAATCGGGATGTACAATCAATCCAGAATTCACTACAAATTCCTTATTATCCCACGTCTCTATATAACAAAACCCCGCAAATACTCCTTTCTCTAAAGCAATCACAGCATTCCCTAATTCAATTTTCTGAATGATATAAACAGGTGTTCTTTTTGCAATTCCTGTCCCTCTATCCTGGGCCGAAATAGCAATAGTTTCACAAATGAGATCTGCAAATTTTATATGCGAATTGTTAGCAACTACAATTTCCATTGCGTTTTTGTATATTTTCCTAAAGCGTATAAAACGATTGTAAAACAATCCTTCTGAATGCTTTTTGGTATTAATTATTATGTTTTTTTTGAAATTAAAAGCGGACTCACCACTTTCTTAAAGATATAACGCCCTAGGGGCGACGGCGGTAGCGTCGTAAAGAAATAGATGCAACCACAAAAGATACACTAACAGATGTTAGGATATATAAAGCTTGAATGTAAAAAAAATGTTGCAAAATAAAAATGGTACTAATGAAAATAAATAGTTAAACTTCCCTACTAAAGATTAGCGCAAGGGGCGGCGGCTCTCAAGGCGACAGCGGCGAATGTTTGTAAAACTATATGTATTTATGTTTTTCATCTGTACAATGATACAACAAATAATTAAACCCGCAAGTAAATGTTTTATTTAATTCTTCCTAAACCACATCATACGCATCAAACTCCAATAAAAAAATCTTCCTATAGACCCCAACCTCCCTGTTTTATGAATCATAAAAACAAATAATACCAAATACATTTCCAAGTGATGGTTTAGAAATGGAAAATAACCTATTTATATCTGGCATTTTGGATTGTAGTTGGTATGACAGAGAATTACACCAAGACCATCGAAATTAACAATAAGAATATCGTTGGACCGCTTGAGTTTTTTTTAAAAAAAAACAACACATACCCAGAAACTATTATAGACCTAACGGAAATAACGTCAAGTTTTGGAAGTTTATTGATGATATATGGGGATTGGCTTTTATTTAACAGAACAACTAAAAGAAACAACCAAGTTTACTTTTTTATATATTTGTAAATGTATTTGTTTACAATAACATTATTTTGTAAACTTAAAGATTTACAAAAAATGAGAAATAAGCCAAACTCAATGTAAAGGACAGTCTAACGGACATTTTGTCCCTTATAAGCTAAGGGAAAGAAAAGAGTTTTCTTATAAAAAAATAACAGAAAATACGATAGAAGAAGGATGGAAAATAAAAACGAAATGACAATCGAGTAGACGGCTCTGACTGATATAGCCAGAGTGCGCCTCTCACACCACCGTACATACGAGCTTCGTGACGCCTGCCGCTGGGCACATTTCAAAACCAAGAGAATTAAAATTCTCTCAATTTTAAAATGGTAAAAAAAACAGCAGACAGAGTTTAAATTACACAACCGTCTGTACCCTTTTCGTACAAGTCTAGATTTGGGTTTGGTAGTCTTTAAAATTGGACTTTATTATTCACCTCCTTCTTATTTTTTAGAGGTGTTCATGATAGCTTCGCAGTTATTCACCTCCTTCTTATTTTTTAGAGGTGTTCATGATAGCTTCGCAGTTATTCACCTCCTTAATAATTGTTAAAGGCATCCATGAGGTCGTTCCTCCGTTCTGTTTTTTAACAAGACTAGAACGTAAAACAACCTATTTATATCGGTCATTTTTGATTGTAATGGGTATAATTATTTACAAGGGCCAAAAGTACAAGATTAAGGGTGTCCCAAGTACTACAATAAGAATCTCTAAAGGCAATCCCATCCTCCAATAATCCGAAAACTTATATCCACCTGGACCAAGTATCAGTGCATTGCATTGATGTCCTATAGGTGTAAGAAAAGCACAGGAAGCACCTACAGCAACTGTCATTAAAAACGGATCAATACTAACGCCCATAACCAAGGCGATCTCTACGGCTATAGGCGCCATAATAAGGGCAGTTGCCGCATTATTAATAACATCCGAAAGCGTCATTGTAATAACCATAATTAAGCCCAAAACAAACCATAAAGGCATCCCTTCCGTAACAGATAGCATAAGCTTAGCAATTAAACCTGTCGTAGCAGTTGTTTGAAGCGCATTACTAACGGGAATCATTGCACCTAACAAGACAATAATAGGCCAATCTATATGTTTATATAATTCGCGAATAGGCAAAATACCCGTAAAAATATACATTAAAATTGCCCCTACAAAAGCAATGGTAATAGGAACAATACCTAGCATACTCACAATAATAGCAACAAAAAAGATACTCAAGGCAATACTTACTTTCGAAAACACACCAACCGCTAAATTCCTATCTGCTAAAGGAATAAGCTCTAAAGTACTTATAATATCGTCTAAATTATCGGTATTCCCTTGTAAAAGCAATACATCTCCCACACGAAAATCAACATTTCCTAAACGTTTCCGAATCGGTTGTCCTTGACGAGCAATAGCCATAAGTATTAAGGTATTGGCACTTTGTTTACGTAAAAAAGCTCTGTTTTGACCTTCTAATAAAGATTCTGGAGTGATCAACACTTCCCTAAAAAAAGTACTGTATTTATCTTTTAACTGATCAATCCGCTCCCTCATTAATTTAGATAGGCGTAAATTATATTCATCCATCATTAACCTAAGTTCCAAAGGGTCCGCTTTAATTTGAAACCTATCACCTTGCACTATAACATGATCATAATTTGGAGAATGAATGGTTTCATCGTTTAATATATGACCAAAAATAGTAAGTCTATCTTTTGTGAAATTTTCTATTTCATCGATACGCAGGCCTATAAATTTAGATTGAGCTGGGATCCTAACTTCCGTAATATATTCATCAATTGAGAACAATGCTCCTTTACCTGATTTTTTTAAGGAAGTTTTTGGAATCAACCTCCAACCTATAACAGCTACAAACAAAACCCCCATAATTGCAATAACACCACCCACTGGACTAAAATCCAACATGGTAAATGCTTCTGGTTGAAATTCTGTAAGATCAATATTCTGAGACCTAAAATACCTAGCCTCCAAGGAATTTATATCCTGAAGAGCACGTATTTTTAAATCGAGTAGTTGGGTTTTTCTAAAAGTAGCTATTATAATATTAGGAGGTGTACCTATCATAGTGATCATCCCTCCTAAAATACTAGCAAAAGCCAATGGCATCAGTAATACACTAGGAGATCTTTTCCTTTTGACCGAACTTTTAAGAGCAACTGGTAACATTAATGCAAGTGCTCCTACATTGTTCATAATAGCAGAAAGTACCATTACAACGCCACTTAAACTAGTGATATGCGTTAGTTTAGTACCCGAAAAAGGAGCTATCCTCCTAGATATTAGATCTACAACACCTGAATTACGTAAAGCCCTACTAATAATAAGAACTAAAGCTACCGTTATAACGGCTGGATGCGCAAAACCAATAAACAGATTGGAACCTTCAGGAATTAAATTTGAAGTACCTCCTCCTAGTAATTCGTCCACAACAAACAAGACTCCTAAGGAAATCATTGAAACAATATCATATCTAAATTTACCCCAAATAAAGAGAATAAATGTCATTGTAATAATCAATAGAATGGCAATTTGATCTGTAGTCATCATTTTTTAAAAACACGTATTTTTAATATAAAAAGGATATTCCTTTTTATAAGACTCTTACTTTTTTATTGTAAAAACTCCTTAAACACACCCTAAACAAGTTACTAATTCACAAATACCGAGTCATAAAGCACAATATAGTAATTTACACCTAAAAGCACTCACTCTATAAAAAACCTTGAATGTGCCCCAACAGTTCAAATACTTTTAGAACAATGACATGCACAATACATTCCTGAATTTGATAAAACATGCAGCTTTCTTTATGCTACTGCATAAAACAGCCCCTCACTATATACTTTAATATAATAACCGTTACAAATTAGACTATAGACATCTTATGCCAAATACATTTCCAAGTCACGGTTTAGAAATGGAATTATTTTTTTATTTTAGCTAGGCAAAAAATGGATGGATAGCCTTCGTTATCGTTCTGTTTTTAACCAATGCTAGCACGTAAAACAAACTATTTATATCGATAGTTTTGGATTGTAAGTTGGTGTAAATGCTTCTTAACTCCTGGACATTGTTAGAAAATTTCACGAGCAATCAAACTTTTTATTACCCTCATTATTGTTGTGATATTATATGTAGGTACACTTTCTAACAAAAAAAGAACGTGATCATCATCTGTTCCAATCTCTAAAAACCGAATGTCATCACGCTTTTTAATTTCAGAACAGACAGATACTAAAACCTGACCCACACCTTTTGTAAAAACGAAGCTACGATACATTATTCTTGTAACTGAATGATCTAATAATGCTTCGACATTATGACTTTTACAAATATATTTACTCTTCTGTGACATCAAAGTCACAAAATACTAACTATTGATGAGGAAAGACTCAGGGAATTAAACCCAAAAAAAATTAAAAAAACATTTTTTCCTTTTTATTTAGATTAAATATAAATAGATTTGCAGTGTAATTTATTGCCTATTATGAGAAGCCTCTTTTATATTTTTACTCTTACCTATTCTCTCACTATTTCCAGTCAAATATTAAGCGGAATTGTTTTAGATAAAAAAACGAAGCTCCCCCTAGAATATGCCGTTATCAGGTTAGCAAACAACAGTGCTTGGGGAGTAGCAAACAGCACTGGTAATTTTTCTGTAGAAATAGACCAATATCCGATTACTATCTCCATTATATATCTCGGAAAGAAAACAAAAACAATCACTATAAAAAAAGCTAAATTCATAGCGGTATTCTTAGAAGATGATAACCTGAGTTTACACGAAGTTATAATCTCTGCAAAAGCAAGAAAAAATCAAGAAGCGTCTATTGTATTGGGAAGACAAGCCATTAACATGGTTCAAGCACAAAGTTTGGCAGATGTAATGCAACTCCTACCAGGGAAAAACATCAACGAGTCCGAGCTTCACGGCAGTCAAATACTCACATTACGTTCTGCTATTTTTACAAATACAGAGAAATACAACACATCTAAAGGACTCAGTATTTACAAAAACTCGCTTGCTTTATTTGATATCAATAATGCCTTTGGAATCGGATATTTAGTGGATGGAATTCCTATTTCAAATGATGCCAATATGACTGTTAATAACACCAATGAGTTCGGAGGGTTTAACTCGGTCACTAATTACAATAATTTAGGGTCTGGGCTTGATTTACGGAGCATCGCTTTAGGAAATATAGAGAAAATAGAAATCGTCCAAGGAATTGCTTCAGCAAAATACGGAAACCATACTACGGGACTTATCAAAATAGAAAGATCTGCGGGACAATCTCCGTATCGTGTTTCTAGTACCATCCGTCCAGATGCCTACAGCATAGATATTTCTAAAGGGATTCGATTGCCCAGAAAAAACGGTTTCTTAAATACCAGTTTCAACTATTTACACTCAGAACAAAACCCACGAAACCCACTACAAACATTTAATAGAATAGGCGCCAATCTACTCTGGTCGATATACCGAGATGGTTTTAAAAATAAATTCAGTCTTTCTTTTAATACGACCATCGACAGAGAGAAATACAACCCCGAAGACACGAGCGACAAACGCATACATGTTGACAAAAAAAGAATGATGATTTCTAACAGTTCAAAATGGATGTTTTCAAAACAATTAATAGACCATTTAGAAACGTCTTTTGCAATCAATTATAGTATTGATAAGACAAGTAAATCTAGGGTACAAAACACAGGAGGGAATCCCATTCCAAATAGTCTAAAAGAAGGATTGTTTGAATTGCCATACACCTACCCCAATTACAGGTATTATCAAAACATTAACAGCATCCCTTTTTATGCATATGCTACTACAGAAATAGGTAAAAAATTCAACTTAACAAATGGATATTACTCCTATCAATTAGGAATAAATTTAAGTTTGGATGATAATTTTGGAAGCGGAACCAGTATAGACAGTGACAAACCCTTAAACGGAGCAACTATCAGTAAGATAAATACCTCTAGCGTAGGATACAGACCTTCTAATTTTAAAAAGCAGGTTAAGCAAGATCAGAAATATAGTTTTTATTTTATAAACCGTATAAAGCATCAATTTACAAAAGGAAGCCTTCTAACGGATCTAGGAATTAGATACAATAATTACAATGGGCACAAAACCATCAGCCCTAGATTTAACATGACTTACACCGCATCCAAGGCATTGCGCATAAACACAGGGATTGGTTATTTTTCAAAAGCCCCTGCCCTCTCTCATACAAACCCAGGGACTGTTTATTACGATTTTTTATTGGCAGATAAAAGAACCAACACCTACAGTTTGGCACTAGGACAGACCTTTGTAAGAAAACATACTAATTTTGAGTTAAAACCCTCAAGAACATTAAAAATAGAACAAAGCATCTATTACAATACAGACTGGGTAAACACCACTATTACGAGTTATTATAACAAAATGACAGATGGATTCACTCCGATCACTCAATTAGAAAAAGTAAAGGTTCCTAAATTAGAATTCACCTATATATCCGATAAAAAACCAAGCTATAAAGTTGTAGGAACAACGCCACAGATACTCAAATATAAAAAAGTAGTAAATGGATTACAAAGCAACAATTACGGCTTTGAATTTCAACTACGATCAAAAAAAATTAGCAGTTTAAATACACGATTCTTATTTAGTGGGGCATTTAGAGAAACCGTTACACAACATAATCTCCCTTTCCTAATTCGTTCAGGGAATTTACTTTCCAATATTGAATACGGGTATCACAAAAGATCTAAATCAAAATACACCACCTTAAAAACAAGACTTGTAGCCATTCAACATATTTCAAAATTAGGTCTTGTAATTTCTTTAACGGCAGAACAGTTTTTTATCTCTACTAAAAAAAGTTATAAAAATTCTCCTTATGCATTTGCCTACCTAGACAGTAATTTAAATGTGATACAAATAGCTCAAGAAGATAGAGGCGCTGACAAGTACAAAGAAATACGTTCTACTAGCGTAAAGAACAATACAACAAAACTTTCTAAGCCATATTCCAACTACCACATAAAGATTTCAAAGGAATTTGAAAACAATCTTCAATTTAGTTTTTACGCCTATAATTTTTTAAACCACAGACCCCACACAACAGTTCTCAATTCATCAGGAGAATACGTTGACCTCTATTTAAATAGACCTATCTCTTTTGGAGGTAAAATTCAATATCAATTTTAATTAACTATATAACAATGAAAAAAGTAACACAGTACCTAATTCTATTTTGTATCTCTTTAGGGATTTTTACATCTTGTGAAAAAGACGAAAACATAATAGCCCCTGTAGAGGTAACGATCGCTACGCAATTTGATGAGAATTTTGATCATAAAAAAATTCAAGAAGTAAGCATCACTTTAAAAAACACAAACTCGGGAGACAGCTATACCATAGATTCTGATACTTCAGGAAAAGCCATATTCTCTGTATCTCCAGGGAACTATAATATTTCAGCGACTATTATCATGACACCTGCTGAATTTGAAACGTTTTTTGGTTTTGCATCAGAGCAAGAATCCATTGGATTTAATGGTGTTTTAGAAAACATCACAATCAACGACAGTCAGGAAATTTCACCACTAATAACCTTACTTTCATCTCGTATTGGTGCCCTTGTAATCAAACAAGTTTACTATGCAGGTTCCGATGTAAAAGTAGGCGCCATGTTTAGAGATATTTTCTATGAAATCTACAACAACTCTAATGAAACCATCTATTTAGACGGACTATATTTTGGGGTATTGTACAATAATTCAAGCCGTACCGTAAAAAGCTACACCTTAGCAAATGGACAATTAGACTGGGAACAATCTATAGGGCAAGACAAAGGCGCAAAATCAAACGCAAATTATTGCTACGCGGATAATATCTATCAATTCCCAGGCGATGGAAAAAGTTTCCCTCTCTTACCTGGAAAGAGTACCGTTGTTGCGGGTACAGCAATTAACCATAAAGAACCACTTGTAATAGGGGATAAAACCTATACTGTACAAAGTCCAGAATTGGTTACAGACTTAAGCAATGCAGATTGGGAAGTTAATTTAATTGAATACAGAAAAGGCTTGGGGCTCAGTCCATATATTACTGATATAGACAATCCAAATGTTCCAAACATTAAGATTATCCATACGGTAAACAAAGAATTAATTTTAGACCCTATGGGAAGAGACTCTTTCGTTATCTTTTCTACAAAAGAATACGATTCTTTTTTAAAAGTACCAAGTCCTAAAAAAACGTCTGTAAGTTCAACTACACGTTTCTATGTTCAAATACCTAACAGTATTATTATAGATGGTGTTGAGACTAACAAAGAAGATCCTGCGTCTCTATACCCAAGAAGAATTAGTGCTTCTATAGATGGAGGATACGCCTTTGTTCCTAAAGGAAGATTCTCTTCGCAAGCCATCATAAGAAAAGTAAAAACTACTATTGGGGGCCGTAAAATACTTATGGACACAAATAATTCTAGCAACGATTTTGAAGTTGCAGAACCACCAACACCAGGAAGCTGGTAAAAAGAACCATTCGTGCTCAAGGTGCTCCTGCTTATCAGGAAGTACCTTGAGTATTTTTACGTTTAAAGTATTCTAGTCAAAACAGAGAATCACAGGTGTTTTCTTTTTGAAAATACATTAACTATCAAACTAAAAAAACACGTATCTCTATGAAATTTTTATATTTTATCTGTCTGTTTAGTATCCATATTTGTTTTTCTCAAAGCACATTGGATATAAAAAATAATGGGCACAGCATAAGAAATAAAAGACTATTATCTCAGATATACAATAACCCTTTTGTACTATACAGTACACCATGCATGGATTACACACGTGTTTCAATAAACGGTAACTTTAAAAACAATAATGAAAAAAACACGCTAAAAGCAACAGGAGAACAAGATTTAAAAATTGCTGTAGAGGGCGTTTTCAAGCATAAAAATACGTATTTTCTAGGAAGCATCAATTTTAAAAGAAGTAATTTAAAAGGACTTGGATGGAATTTATCTAACATGCTGCCTTACAAAAACAGTACAGAAAAATCTCCCTATTATTATTTAGCTTATAAGGAAGGAACTTGGAAAAACCAATCATACTACTTAGATGGCACCATGCTAAATGTATTGGTAGAAAAAAAACTACATTCCATCGTACGAGTTGGGTATAAAACCTTAAAAGACTATCGAACACTAGAGCCTTTGCCAGAACTGACATACCTAGACATGAATCTTACAGGAGGAATCTCTTACACCCTAACCCCTTCTAGTTCTGTAAACATAAGTGCTAACTATGGACGTATAAATAACAAAATAGGAATCGGATACACAGGTAGCAGTGCCAATAAAAACATCCCTTTCAATACCGAAATTTACAATAGAATTTCCGTAGGGTTTGGCTTTATAGAATCCGCAAAAACACCCAGTGCTAAAGAAGAGGAACAGTATAAAGGCTTTAAAATAGGCTATGGACTGCATCGTAAAAACAAGAATCTCAACTTGGATTTCTCCTTCAAAACCTCCAACAATGCATTTATAGAACGATACACAGACAGCTACTATAAAGAGCTTGGCTATTACACCGTTAACACCTATAAATTAAATGGTTTTTACACTATTGATACACAAAACAAGAAACAGCTATTTACTACAAACTTCGCTTATTTTAAAGGTAGTAATTTTAGACACATTTTTAATGGCACCAATTACAAATCCTCCTTCTTAAAAATACAGGGTTCTTATGTTTTTTCGAAATATAAAAACCAACACGTAGATTATGAGTTCTCAGGAAGCATCGCATTTAAAAAAACAGCACAAAAAGACTATCAAGTAGGAGCGAATCAACGTAGAAGTACCTTAAAAATAGGTATTACAACACTCAAAGAATTCCCTATAAGTCAACACACTTCTATTGGAGCAAATATATCCATGGGACATCAATTTAGCCTCCATCATAATATCGGATATACGACCAATACTCATGCTCGTTTTGTGAAAGATGTATTGAAAGCAGATTACAGGTATTTCACTTCAAATAGTTTCTTTTTAAAACCTACAGTAGGCATCCATTTTATCCATCAAAAGCAACATATTAATACAGGAATCTATTACGAAACAATTCATTTTTACGGAGGCTCCTCAAAATACACTACAGAAACTGACACAAATAGCAACGCTGGAATATTCATAAAATTTACAAATTGATGAAACAAAAAATCACACTCTCTATCGCATCCCTTCTATGTAGTTATCTTCTATTTACTTTTTTACAGACCCCACAAGAAAGTCCAACATACGAAGCCCTCTTGAACACCTATAAACAGGCACCAGCACTCTGGCCAAAACCATTTATAGACAGTACGGTAAACTGGACAGAATTAGGCATGCTCCCGAAAGCTATATTTAGAAACAACAGTCTAAGAAATGAGGAGGAAATAGCACTAGGACATCAATTATTTTTTGACCCAAGACTCTCTAGATCCAAGCAAATTGCCTGTGCATCTTGCCATCATCCAGATCAAAACTGGACAGACAATAGACGCGTATCTCTTGGACACAATCTCCAACAAGGAAAAAGAAATGCCCCTACCATTTTAAATTTAAGTCAGACCAAATTACTTTTTTGGGACGGCCGGGCTACAAGTATAGAAGATCAAGTACACTTCCCTATGAATGATGGTGTAGAGATGAATGCACCTAACAAATTGGTAGAAAACCGTGTAGCAGCTATAGAAGGATACAGAAATTCCTTTAAAAAAATATACCATATAGACCGCATTACAATCACTGCAATAAGCAATGCAATCGGCGCCTTTGAACGTAGCATTATCAGTAGAAAATCAAAATTCGACCGATTTTTAGAAGGTAAAAAAGAATTAAGTTTTAGTGAGTTAAGAGGTCTTCACCTATTTAGAACCAAAGCTAGGTGCATGAACTGCCATAACGGCCCCTTATTTACAGATGATAGTTTTCATAATATTGGCCTCACCTATTACAAAAGAAAATACGAAGACTTAGGACGCTACAATCAGACCCATAAAAAAGAGGATGTTGGAAAATTCAGAACACCGATACTAAGAGATGTTATGTTTACTGGCCCATGGATGCACAACGGAATTTTTAACAGTATGCCTGGTATTTTGAATATGTATTCCGCAGGAATGCCTAGACCAAAACCTAGAGAAGGACAAGAAAATGATTCCCTATTCCCTGTAACTTCTCCATTGCTTAAAAATTTAGATTTAACAAAACAAGACAAAGAAGACATCATCGCTTTTTTACAAGCAATTTCTTCAAAATCTTTAAAAATTCCATTTCCAGATTTACCTAAATAATCACTAAAAAATATAGATTTAAACAACTAGCAGCTAACTAAAAAGATTGATAATATCTATATTAACAATGCATTACATAGGTATAAACATAATATACCCTAAAGAGAACAGGGCTATAAACCCCCACAGAATCAATGCCATAACAAAAGGTTTATAGCCCATATCTCGCATATCTTTTACAGAAATACTCGTCCCCACTAGAAAAAGAGTCACTACTAATAATTTTTTCGAAACAAGAACAATAATAGTGGACAATTCTAGAGGAAACAACTCAAAATCAGAAATAAAAATAGCGACTATAAATAACAAAATAAAATAAGGAAGTCGAATCGTATTGGCATTGGTTTTAAATACAAACATAGAAAACAAGGATAGCGGCACAATCCATAACGTTCTGGATAATTTTACCGTAGTCGCAATTTTCAACGCTTCTTCGCCATAACTCAACGCTGCTCCTACAACAGAACTGGTATCGTGAATAGCAATGGCACACCAGAGACCAAAATCATGCTGGCTTAAGCCTAACAAATGTCCGATCATCGGAAAAAGCAACAATGCAACAGCATTTAACAAAAACACAATGCCTAATGCTATACTGATAACCTTTGTATCAGCTTTTATAACGGGGGCTACTGCAGCAATAGCACTACCACCACAAATAGTTGTCCCAGAGGTTAGTAAATAACCTAGTTTTTTATCAATCTTCATATACTTCAGGAGCAATAGCCCTAAAAAAACAGTTGTAAAAATAGAGGAAAAAGTAAGTCCAAAACTTGTTTTTGTTGTTGCTATAGTTTCCCTAAGATGCATCCCAAACCCCAGCCCTACGACAGCAATTTTCAATAAAAACTGAATACAACTATGAAGGTGTTTTTTAAAAGGAACTCCCATAAATAAAGAAAAACAAGCTCCAAGCAATAAAGCCATGACTCCGTTTAACAAACCAAAAAAGGCAGCAGAAATACAGCCAACAAAAAGTAGTCTTACACTAAAATAACGCATTTTATTCACTTGTTTTATAACATGACAAATATACGTCTAAGACATAACTAATCAGAGAACAAAAAGCGACGGCTGCATAACTAAAAGTTATAATTGTTTTTAGAAAATCGTTCAAACTGATCCATTAAAACAGATTGATACCCTGTACGAGACACAAAGTAAAACCAACGCTCTATAGAGAACCCTTTGACATCTATTATTTTAAGTTTATTAGCAATTAAATCTTCACTTACTGCATGGATAGAAATAAAAGCATACGCATTTGAATAATACAAATAATGCTTTATTGCCTCTGTACTATTTAAAGTTACAGCTGTTTCAAGTGAAGAAATCTGATGCAATTCAAGGGCAGACTGAATAATATCTCTTGTTCCAGACCCATGCTCACGCATTACAAAAGACATTTTATACAATGATTTTTTATCAATCTCATCATTTTTAAAAAGGTTGTTACTGGCATTTGTAACCAGTACAATTTCATCTTTCACAAACTGATTAAACTGTAGTTGCGGATTTGTGTTTTTACCTTCGGTAATCCCAAAATCTAACTCTTGGTTGAGGATTAATGTTTCAATACTCTCTGAATTCCCACTTTTTATATCAAAGCAGGTCTGAGGAAACTGCTTCCTAAAATTAGCAATCACTTTTGGAATCAAATAATTAGCCACGGTAGTACTCACACCAAATTTCAAAAACGCAGGAATAGGTTCTTTTGTATTTATAAAACAATCGTCCATTTCTGAATACACACTTAAAATACGGTTAACATATTTTAAAAACATTTCCCCTTCGTGGGTAAGTTCTATTGAATTTCGTTTTCGTATAAAAAAAGTAGATTTATAGGCTTCCTCTAAATTACGAACCGCCTTAGAAACCGCTGGCTGAGAGATAAACAACTGCTCCGCCGCTTTTGTAAAACTAGCATGATAAGCTACGGTTTTAAAAATATGTAATTTTGTTTTCATAGGAACGGAGATCTATTGCTATTCAACTACAAATGTACACTTTTGAAAAGTGAGTATCTGAATCGATTTACAATATAATAAACGCAAACTCAATCAGAAGGAGGGTTTTAATAAAAAAACACGAACGTACGCTGTAACACAAAAAAGGAAAAGAGGTAGCCAAACTAAATCGGCACCTCTATTCCCTCCTAACCATTACACTAAAGATTTACTTAAAATCCCTTTTTCAATTCTTCTATTGTTTTTGCTAAAACAACTCCTGGTAATTTAACTGGAGCAGCTACTTCAGCTAAAAAAGTTCCTTTAACTTCACCTCTTTTGTACGTTGTAAACCCAATTCTGTACAAACCAACAGTTAATGCTCTTAAAGGATTACTTACTTCACTTTTATATCTAAGTAACGAGTTGTATTTTCTCCCACTTGGTTGTTTTGGCATTTCGCTGCTATCATCATTAGAAGCAAGAGTTGTCCAAGTCGCGTTTTTAGCTCCTTCTACACTTACATCTCCTTTTTTAATAATAGTAGATCTTTCCAAGGTAATATACGTATCAAAATAATCCTTTGACGATGCATTATCAATGTAAGACTGTGATTTTGTAGCTTTTTTAGCTTTTGTTTTCCCTACAGGAGACATCATTCTAATTCCTAATTCTGGAGCTACTGCTGGTACCCACAAGTACAAGTAATAAAACTTTTTTCCATCTTTAGTTTCGTCTTGATTTCCTGGTGCAGCATATCCTAAATAAGTAGTTTTATCAGTATAAGGCACTCTTATTGTTCTTGGTCCTATTTTCTTTTCTATTGAGCTACCAAATTTTTTCAATTTTTGCGCATTTGTAGATACCGTAAAAATTAAGGTAAATACACTTAAAAGTAACATGATTTTTGTTTTCATAATCTAATAATTATACTATTTATAGTTGTTTTTTTATTTTATTTTGGACCTAAATTTAGTATCCTAAAGAAGTTCAAAAGATACGGTTACACTATATACCTGTGCCGCATTAGAACCGTAACCATCTACGGACTGAGAGCTTCCTCCCACATTTACAATGCCTATGATCTTTCCTAATTTCCTGTGTTGCTTTTTTGCAAGTTTTAATGCAAACTCCTTTGCATTCTCAATAGCTTTGTTTGATAAATTCACCATCTCATCAACTGAAAGATCCTTTGCTTTAACCTCAACATTGGTGATATTTACGCCATTCATATAAATTTTAGTAAATGCTCTTATCTTTTTTAAAGATTTAGTTTTATAGTTATACACTACTTTCTTTTTCTTTTCAGAAATAGAAAAGAGTTCGTAGGGTATATTTTCCTTGAAATCCTTAAAATCAATACCAATCTCCTGTAACTTTACTTGGAATTTCTGACTAATATCATTCAATGATATCGACTCCAAATTTTGGTAATTATCTGATTTTATCTCACTTAATATAACAATAGCATTGTATTCCTTTATTTCAACCTTTCGTGACACTTCCCCTAAGACTGTAATTGTATTTGGAGCTATTTGCGCCAAAAGAGGTGTCATTATCAAGAGAAATATATATGTAATTTTTTTCATTTTTTATTTTTTTTTAGGACTTTGAATTCATCAAATAAGGGTACTAACCTTTTCTTATAAGAATAAGATAGATGCCACGATCATCCATGCACCCACAATCAATCCTACAACACCCAATTTCCCTTGTTTTGGCGCTAATTTCTCACGTAAAAGCATTGCTTTTTCTTTTGCTTTTTCGTTTTTTGATAAGAAAAACTTATTAATAAGTCCAAATCCTAACATAAATCCTAACACTGCTTGTACAACACTTCCTGCCAATAATGTTGCCCACCAAACTGGTAACGTAGTAATCCATCCTAAATTCAATATAGATGTAATGATACCCCACACACCACTAAAACAAAAGAAAATTCCAATCCAACCTTGGTATGGTTCTACTTTAGCTAAAAGCTCTTTTGCATTTGGCTTTTTTGCAAGTAATAAAGAAGGTACTGCGATGATACTTAATAAGATTAAAGAAATTCCGTAAAACATAATTTTATTTTTTATATGATTAATTGTAATGCTTGTGTTCAACTATTAAACACTTATTATTTACACTACAAAAGTATTGGAATCATGCAAGGTGATACACCCTAGAAATAGTGAAAAGACACCCCCTGAAAACAGGGTAGTCCACTTTAGAACATTCATTTTTTATGTTCAGACTCCTTTATCCCTTTATACAGCCATATGACGCAAAGGATTTTTAAGCCCCCACCAATTAAATTTCAAATCATACACATCGATTAAGATATGGACTACTTTAACAAACCGTAATACACTATATTAGCTCCTTTTATTTTCTCTATTTGTAACATCAAAAACTGAATAGCCTCGCCCCAAGGGCACGAGGTATACTTCCAAAAAACTGTTTTTATTTCGAGGCAGGACTGCTGATAATTAAACCGTCAATAAGGGAGTCATACCAATTACAATACAAAACGACCGATATAAATAGTTTATTTTACATTCTAGCGTTGTTGAAAACAGAACGATATATAAGGCCTATCCTTAGATTTTCCGCCTAGTTAAAACATAATTCCTTTTCTAAACCATCACTTGGAAATATAGTTGGTATCAAATGCGAAAATAATTTCCCTAAATAAGCTCTAGTAGAAACAGGATATAAAAACATTGTACAGCACCTAGCAATTAAAAAAACGTGTGTCCGTGGTCCCTAACTGTATCGTTTTAAACACATGCATCTTTTTACATTTAAATTTAAAAAAACTTTTTTTTGAAGCGCTAAAACTACACTGTAAAACACAGCATTTTCACCTATGAATAAAGCGAAAAAAAACGGGTAGAAACACCATCGTTCCTACCCGTTTTTTTTTAATTAATGATCTATCTTAATCTACATATCCCTTTTTTAAAGCATATTTAGTCAAACCTGCCAAATTACGCACATCCAATTTTATAATCAAATTTTTTCTATAGCTCTCTATAGTATGTTTACTTAAAAACAATTTATCTGCTATTTCGATGGTTGTAAACTCCTCCGCTATTAAGGTAACTACTTGCACCTCTCTTTTGGTTAACTTAACATTGTTTACTGTCTTTTGCTGAAATTTATTTTTCATATAAACTGATGTAATCTCTTTTGAAAAATATTTTTCCCCATTTAAGATCATCTTAACAGCCGTCAAAAACTCTTCTTTCCTCGTGTTTTTATTCATGTAACCATCTACCTCATTTTCTATCAACCTATCAATCATATCAGGAACAGAATGCATACTTACAACTAATGTTTTTATATGCTTATTATTTTTCTTCAAAAAGGCATTCAGTTCTATTCCATCCATTTCTGGCATGGAAATATCTGTAATCACTAAATCTATTACAATATCTTTATTGATACTTAAAAACTTAACAACTTCCTTTCCTGTTTTCGCGGTCAATACAATATTATAATCATCCTCGGTTTTTAAAATACTTACCAATCCATCCAAAAACATACTGTGATCGTCAGCAATCATAATATTATATTTCATGTGTTTCATTTATTAATTATGTTCATACGCGTTCCTAAACATTTTAAACCCGTTCTATTTCAATATTTATAATAGTTCCTCTATTAGGGTGTGCATCAATTGCAAAAGAGCCACGGATGTTCTCTATCCTGTTTTTTATATTTTCAAGTCCAATCCCTTTGGTAATACGTCCTACATCAAAGCCTTTTCCATTATCTTCAAACATAAAAAACAGATTCCCATCCACAACATCAAGTTGCACATCTATAACAGAAGCCTCTGCGTATTTCAAACTATTCGTAATCAACTCCTTAAGAACAGAAAACAATTCGTTTTGTATCTCTTTCTCTAATTTATTCACTTCGTTTTCTGGATACACAGAAATATTTATTTGTAAGCTACTTGCAACGGCTATATTATCCAAATAACTTTTTATCAAAGGAACAAAATCGCTATTTAGAATAGTCTTCGGAATTAAATCATGTGATAAATCTCTCACTTGCTCATACGTTTCGTCCAATTGCTTGTAGATAAGATCTTTTTTTTCTGGATGTTTATCCAGTTGACTGAATTGTAATTTTATTGCTGCCAAATTACCTCCTACAGAATCGTGCATCTCTTGCGCTATTTTTTGACGTGCTCTATCTTGCCCTTCTACTTCCGCTTTTATAAGTTTTAACTCTTGATCTTTCATCAAGGTGACCACATTTTGAGAAGCAACTTCCTTTTCTTTTTCATGCAATAAACTCTGAGCCTGTAACTTTTGATAATACATTACTAAAACACCAATAATGGGCGCTAATAAAATCAAAAAAGCAATTAAAATAAAGTATTGAATTGACTTTTGCCGTTTCATTTCTATTACTTTCAACTGTCCTTTCTTTTTTAATAAGGATATTTCACTTTTTCTTTTGGTTACTTTATTCTCTAGGCTAAGAATACTATTTTCACTTTCTTTCTCTATTAATTTTTGTTCTAGGTGTAATTTTTCAATAGCATCATCCTTTGTTTTTAATTTTAATTTTTTATTTAGATTCTGAATTTGCAATACTTTTATAGCCTGGTCTTTTTCCAGTGTCCTAAATTTCACTTCAAGACTAATAACCTCTTTACTTTTTTGTAAATTACTTATTGAATCCTTAAGCTTATGGTACCTATTTACAGTTTCAAAAGCACTTTTAAAATCTTTCTTTTGTTTAAATATAAGCGCTAATTTCTTATAACTTTCTACTTGAATCTGAAGTAAACCCAAATTTATTGCTTTCGAAATATTTTCTCCTAATAATATAGATGCTTCCTTCAATTTATTTTTAATGATAAAAATATCAATAATATTCTGTGTTAAAATAAGTTCTAAGTTTTGATCCTTATGCTTAACGCATAATTCTTTTGCTTTGATATAAAAGTCCAAGGCTTTGTCAAAATCAGCAACCTCGTTGTAATTATTCCCCATATTAAGAAACACCGTAGCCAAGGCCTTATCATTTCTGTTTTTACGAGCAATTTTCTCTGCTTTCAACAAACATGAATTTGATAATTTAAATTTCTTCTGACTGGAATAAATAGAAGCAATATTAATATAAACCCCTAAAATAATCTCTTTATCTTGGCTATTCTCTTTACTTTTTAAAAAATACTCTAAGGCTTTTTTATCTTGCCCCAACAGTAAATATGAATTTGCGAGTCCATATATATGCCCGTAATACAAATCCTTTTCGTTGTATTTTTTAGAAACTTCTACACCTAACAAATGCCATTTTTTACTAAGAAAAAACAAGCCCTTATTTTTATAATTCAAAGCCCTTAAATTGTACGCTAAAGACAATCGACGGTGGCGTAAGGAATCACTTTCCACCTTATACAACAATGCCTTATCTATATAGTACATAGAAGAATCCACAAGCGAATGGGCATTAAAATAATAGGCCAACAACAAATTAACATTTGATTTTGACTTATTTATTTTTACCGTTTTCAACAACCTATGTGCCATGGCATAGGTTTTCTTCATATTGTTGTTATTGTAATAAGAAAAAGCTTCTGCTACTTGTTCTTTTTCAGCATCCATTTCCTGAGCAAGACAGCACATAGGAAAAAGAATACCTACCAAAAAAAACATCATTATTTTTTTTACAAACATATACAAATGTATCTATAATATTTTTCTGGTTTCTCACTGAATAATGGGATATTCAGGAACCTATCAAATTTAACCCTTCATTGAGGTTTTAATTCCCCTAAGCGCTACCTCGAAATAGAAAATAATATTTCGGAAACAGCTCGCTCCCTTGGGTTGAGGTTGTTGATTTATTAATGGGAATACGATACTCTAATACCAGTTACATTTACAAGTGAAGGCTTAAAATAAATCATTTATATCGGTCATTTTGGATTGTAATTGGAATAAAAACTAATTTCCTTTTATGAAACCTAATTATAAACCATTCAAAAGAAACTCATCTTCTGTTTTTTTCTTCTTTATTTTTTATAGTTTTTTTCAACCAACAAGCGGCTAAAACAGCCAGTCCTCCTCCTAAAAAAGAGACGAACATGTTAACACTAAAAAGAGTAAGGTCAACAGTACCAGAAAACATTATCGCTTTTGGATCAAAGCCCAAACGCCCTAAAGATTTAATCAAAAGAGCACTTCCAAAAACACCCGCAATGGTATTTCCTATAAGTCCAAAAGAACAATTCCTACATAATAAACCAATACAATTTGCTCCTACGATACCAACGAGAAGACTTGTAATGGCGATGAGTGTATCCGTCATTTTAAATATTGTTTAATAGCATTTAATGTCCATAATCCATTTTGTCAACTTTACCACCTAGGAGTCTTTTTTGAATAATCAAATAGACAAATAATAAAATAAACCCTACAATCCCCCAAGCCATTGCTACAGATAATCCATATTCAGATGCCGCCGTATTATAAATAGTTAAGGATTCGTTTACCGTATTTGTTGAGGGTAATATAACAGGAAATATAGAAGCCAAAGACGTAGTGATTCCTCCCAAAACTAATAGGGATGAACAGATAAACCCATACACATCTTTCTCGAATTTCTTGACAAAGAACAAGCCTACAAGACCCGTTATATAAATCACTGGAAATAGCAGAAGATATGGTTTCTCCGTAAAATTATCAAAACAAGAAGGATTGATCCACTTCCAAACCACCAAAGAGAACAAGGTCAAGAGAGCCAAAACAACATTCAGTTTTAAAATGGTTGTTTTCAGTCGCTTATTAATAGAGGCGTTGGTTTTTAAAATAATCCAATTTGCTCCATGTATCGCTAAAGTAACTACCGTAATCAAGCCTATAATTATTGTAAAGTAATCTATAACACCTGGTGACTCTGTCAACGGACTAAAACTAGCATCCCATAATGGAAGAAAAAAGTAATGACCTTCATATTTAGATATGCCATTTTCTACCCCTCCTAAATTCACACCGCGTACAATATTCCCCAGGGCTATCCCAAAAAACAATGCCAATAATAAACTAGAGACTCCAAAAGAAGTATCCCAAATATCTTTCCACATTTGGAAAGAAAACTGACTCCTAAATTCTAAACCAATAGCTCTAAAAATAATCAACCATAAAACCATCATAAGCGGCAAATAAAAGCCACTAAAAACAGAAGCATAAAAAGTAGGAAAAGCCATAAAAAGCATCCCTCCAGCAGTGACTAACCACACTTCGTTTGAATCCCAAAATAACCCCGCCGATTTGGCAATAACTTCTTTATCTTTTTCATCTTTCGCCATAAACAAGTGGATAATTCCAACTCCGAAATCATATCCATCTAAAATAAAAAATACGGTTAAAACAATAGCGACTATAATATACCAAAATAATTCCATAATTTAATGTGTTTGATGTTTAGGACCTTGATGAATTGTCTTTCCTACTAATACTAAAAATAACAGGCCGAGAATTAAATACAATCCTACAAAACCTAACAACGTAAATAAGGTATTCCCTGAGGATACTGTTGGAGAAATCCCATCACTTGTTTTTAACAAGCCATACACTAAATAAGGTTGTCTTCCCAATTCAGCAACATACCAACCTGTGATATTAGCGATATAAGGGAACGGAAATAAAAACATGATAGCCCATAACAGTTTTTTATTTACATATAACTTTTTTCTCCACAAAAAGAATACAGCCAAACTCATAATCCCTATAAATATAGTTCCTAGACCCACCATAATATGGTAGGAGTAATAAAGCGCAGGAATATTATCTGGCAATTCTTCTTTTTTAAATTGATCCATCCCCTGTATTTGACGATCCCATTCTAAATAGGTCAAAAAGCTCAATATATTAGGAACAGCTATTTTGTTGTCTAATTTTTTTTCTACCATGTTCGGTTGTCCTATCAATACGATTTCCGCTCCTGCATGTTCAGTTTCAAAAATCCCTTCCATGGCTGCAAAAGTAGCTGGTTGATATTTTGCTACATTTTTAGCATTTAAATCTCCTGTAGGAAAAGCGACAAGGATGCTTGAGATCAATCCAAAAATAACGCCCGTTTTTAAAAACAACATCCCAAACTCAACATTTTTTTCTCGTAAAATATAAAATGCACCAATACTAGCAACCACAAATGATGAAGTCACCACAGATGCCACTTGGTTGTGTAAGAAAGCTGGCAATAGCCATGGGTTTGTAAATAATTCTGAAAAGTTTTTCAAAACAAACACACCGTTCTCTAAAACTTCATGCCCCACTGGATGTTGCATCCATGCATTGGTAGCTAGAATAAACCAACCACTTGCCCAAGAACCTAGAAAAACTAAAAAACCTGTTAAAAAGTGTAATTTCTGACCCATCAATTTTTCTCCAAAAATAAATAACGCTAAAAAAGAAGACTCTAAAAAGAAGGAAAACATTCCTTCCATGGCCAATGTCTGACCAATAATCCCTCCTGTAAGTTCTGAGAACTTAGCCCAATTGGTTCCAAACTGAAACTCCATTGGAATACCAGTCACCACACCCATCGTAAAATTAATAGCAAAAATCTTCATAAAAAACTTTGCTGCATCATTATATTTTTCCAATTTCTTCCTAAGGTACAATCCTTTATAAAAAACAATTATAAGGGATAAACCCATTGTCAATTGAGGAAATATATAATGAAAGGTAATCGTAAAAGCAAATTGTAATCTGTCGTAAAAGAGCATATCTTCCATACTATCATATTTAAAAACCCTAACGTATAGAGTATAATTTAAGGGATTAAAAGTACTACATTTAAGATTCTAAACAGGTATTATTACACAATTTATTCTACGAATATCACTTCTATTATATGACAAGAAACTCAGTGTTCACCTAGTACTAACAGTTATATTTATTTAAAAACGATTCCTGTAAAACAACTTAAAACGCAACTTAAAACAAAACATTTCCTTTGTTAATAGTAGAGAAAATGATAAGATGAGCCTTATTGCAAAGAATTTTATTATTTTTGCCACTATTAAATTGAAAATTTATGAAAGCATATATTTTTCCAGGTCAAGGAGCACAGTTCACAGGAATGGGACTTGACCTATACGAAAACTCGCCTTTAGCACAACAATTGTTTGAGCAAGCCAATGAGATATTAGGTTTTTCTATTACCGACATCATGTTCGAAGGAACGGCTGAACAGCTAAAACAAACCAAAGTTACACAGCCTGCAATTTTTTTGCATTCTGTAATCTTGGCTAAAACCTTAGGTGACGATTTTAAGCCCGAAATGGTGGCTGGTCACTCTCTAGGAGAACTATCTGCATTAGTAGCAAACAACGTTTTAACTTTTGAAGACGGCTTAAAACTAGTTGCAAAACGAGCTACAGCAATGCAAAAAGCATGTGAAGTTCAATCCTCTACAATGGCTGCTGTTATAGGACTCGCAGATGATATCGTAGTAGACACTTGTAAAGAAATTAAAGGAATTGTTGTGGCTGCAAATTACAATTGCCCAGGGCAATTGGTGATTTCTGGTGAAGATGCTGCAATAGATGAAGCCTGTAAGATACTAACCGAAAAAGGGGCCAAAAGAGCCTTAAAACTACCTGTTGGTGGTGCTTTCCACTCTCCTTTAATGGAGCCTGCACGTGAAGAATTAGCAGCAGCAATTAAAGAAACTACATTCAGTAACCCTAGCTGCCCTGTGTATCAAAATGTTACAGCTTCTGCAGTAATGGATCCAGAAGAAATCAAGAAAAACTTAATTTCACAATTAACAGCTCCCGTACGTTGGACACAATCTGTCCAAGCAATGATTACTGATGGAGGTACTGAATTTGTAGAAGTTGGACCAGGAAAAGTTTTACAAGGGTTGATGCGTAAAATTGATCGATCTGTAGCTGCAAGTGGTGCTACTTTTGTGGCAGCATAGTCTCGTTTTCACATCCTTCAAAGAGAAGTCAAAAGAACACATAGAATGTAAACATTCAATCTCTTGTTATAGAGAAAAAAAAAAAAGGTTAGAAATTAAATTTCTAACCTTTTTTTTAAGCCGATAAAACACATCAAAAGACTCCTAAAACTCATTAGATGTGACCTATCGAAAAAAAGTGTGTCTTAAAAGTATACTTATTAGAGTAATTGAAAAATTTGGGGAAAGGTTTCAATAAAAAAAGGTCGCGAATGCGACCTTTTTCTATTTATATACTCCTGTATAAACACCTAAGAGTTGTTTTATACCTATTACAATTCAACCGACCGATATAATAGTCTTCTAAAAATACAATTGGTATTTCAACGCAATACTCATTTACAACGTTTGTTGCCATTTCCAAGCATCACGTAAGGCATCTTCTATATTTTGTTCTGCTGACCATCCCAATTCGTTGTTGGCTAAATTTGTATCAGCATACGCAGCTGTAATATCCCCTTCACGGCGACCAACAATCTTATAATTTAGAGATTTTCCACTCACTTTTTCAAAAGCTTTGATTACTTCTAAAACACTGTTCCCTTTTCCTGTTCCAATATTGAAAGTTTCAAACTGCGTTTTATTAGTTCCTCCTAGCAATCTTTTTAAAGCAATAATATGTGCTTTTGCAAGATCTACTACATGGATATAATCTCTTACTGCTGTTCCATCTACAGTAGGATAATCATCTCCAAAAACAGCTAATTCTTTACGTATTCCAGCTCCTGTCTGAGTGATATAAGGAATTAAATTTTGAGGCACTCCAATTGGCAATTCTCCAATAATTGCAGATGGGTGTGCTCCAATAGGATTGAAATAACGCAAGGCTATGGCGTTTAAACCTCCTGTTTTAGTCGTATCTGTAATAATTTCCTCTCCTATTTGTTTGGTGTTTCCATAAGGGGATTCTGCAAATTTAATGGGAGCATTTTCTGTAATAGGCAATTCGTCTGCTTGACCATACACCGTGCAAGAAGAACTAAAAATAAAATTAGTTACTTTGTTTTTTTGCATCGCTTTTAACACATACACTAGGGCTGCAATATTATTTTCATAATATTCCAAGGGCTTTTGAACACTTTCTCCTACAGCTTTTGAAGCAGCAAAATGAATCACTCCATCAACTTTATTCTCATCAAAAAAAGAAGCTACTGCATCCTTTTCACGTAAATCTAAATTAAAATAGCTTGGTTTTATCCCACTAATTTTAGTGATATTATCCAAAACTTCAATTTTTGAGTTGTATAAATTATCAATAATTACAACTTCAAATCCTTCTTTTTGTAATTCTACAACGGTATGTGAGCCAATAAACCCAAGACCTCCTGTGACTAATATTTTTTTTGCCATACTTATAATTTGTGAGCTAAAAAAAAACAAGACTTAAGGTCTTGTTTTTTAACTCTGTGTTTATTTTGAAACGAATTCCAATAAGGTATTGGTGATAAACGATTGTTGTTCCTCATCCAATTCGGTATGCATTGGTAAAGAAATAACGGTGTGAATCAATTCGTTAGTTATTTTAAAGTCTTCTTCCTTATAACGCTTATCAGCATATGCCTTTTGACTGTGTAATGGCACTGGATAATAAATTGCATTTGGAATGTTGTTATCCAATAAATGCTGATGCAATGCATCACGATCTACCCCAATCACACGCAATGTATATTGATGAAATACGTGGGTTGAAAAAGAGCTCGTAATAGGTGTAATAATTTTATCTGAAACAGCAAAAGCATCATTATAAAACGTAGCTGCTTTTAATCGAGCAGCACAGTAATCATTTAAATAAGGCAATTTAATACGTAATACTGCAGCTTGCATACTATCCAAACGAGAATTCACTCCTACTACGTCGTGGTAATAACGCTTGTACATTCCGTGATTTACAATTCCTCTAATAATATGTGCCAAATCATCATCGTTGGTAAAAATAGCTCCACCATCACCATAACAACCTAAGTTTTTTGAAGGAAAGAAAGAGGTAGTTCCAATGTCTCCAATAGTCCCAGCCTTTTTAACCGACCCATCTTTTGAAGTATAATCTGCCCCAATTGCTTGTGCTGTATCTTCAATTACAAATAAGTTATGTGCTTTAGCAACTTCCATTACAGCATCCATATTGGCACATTGCCCAAACAAATGTACAGGTACAATGGCTTTTGTTTTTGAAGTAATCGCCTTTTTTAAAGCCTCAATATCCATATTAAAAGTAGCTGCTTCAACATCAACCAATACAGGCGTTAATCGCAACAATGCAATCACCTCAACGGTGGCTGCAAAAGTAAAATCGGCAGTAATCACTTCGTCTCCTGGTTCTAAACCTAGCCCCATCATCGCAATCTGTAAAGCATCCGTTCCGTTTGCACAAGGAATCACATGTTTTACACCTAAATACGTTTCTAAATCTGATTGAAAAGTTTTTACATCAGGACCTCCTACATAATAAGCAG
The DNA here is from genome assembly GCA_965224465.1 of Flavobacteriaceae bacterium. Lineage (GTDB taxonomy): Bacteria > Bacteroidota > Bacteroidia > Flavobacteriales > Flavobacteriaceae. Next base: position 2,004,073 of record OZ245049.1, read on the forward strand.
AATCCAACACGCTATGCAACGCCTCATCTACCTGCGGCTTGATTTGTTTGTATTGACCCTGAAGATCAACCATTTGAATTTTCTTCATCTGTTCTATATTTTATACTGATACAAAAAGAAGTTAAAAAAAGACGTATCAAGATCTTGATTCCTTTACAACTTTAAGCACCTATTTATAATTAATAATTGATTTATTGATATCGTATACCAACTAACAAAAATACAAATAAATACTTAGTTAAGCGACAACAAAATTGCAGATAAAATTTCGATTTCAAGGGGGACAGATTCGTCTATAACCCCTCCTTAATTGTGCAAAATAAAAAAAACACCGCTTTCAAAACTTGAAAACAGTGTTTTTTACTAGTAAATTTATTACCTTCTAAAAGTAGTTTAACTGTTAAGATTCCCTCTCACTTCAGTTAATTTCATTGTCATGGAAATAGCATCATTGGCTACCCAGTTATTGTAGTCTCTAATTGCTTTTAAACGCAAGTCATTATTTAAATATCCTTCTTTTACCATTTGTAAGGAGGACGCAACTTCTGACCATATCCCAATTTTATTTTTAAAATCAATGCTGTTTTTAGTATAATGCTCGTCTTAATTCATCTTCTCCACAGAGGTCATTCCTATTTCTTTAAATAAGCTTGTTAAGTCATCTCCTATTGCATTGTTCATTCCTGCATCCTTTCTCCATTGTAAAAATATCGCATAAAATTCTTTCATACTTTCTGGAGGTTTTGGACTCCATTCAATTTTTTCATGATTATAATCAAGTATCGAAATTTGACCTTTTTTATTTAATAATGATTTCATTTTCAATAAGGCCTCCTTAGGATTACTTAGCCATTGTAAGACTCTTGCAGAAACAATTAAATCAAATTTTTCTCTTGCTATATAATCGAATAAATCTGTGTGAATAAATTTTAGATTTTCAATAGTTCCATATAAGGATTTCCCTTTATCAATCAACATGGCGGTATTATCAATTGCTACAACACTTCCTGTGCTTCCAACTGCATGAGCTATATCTCTAGAAATAGATCCTGTTGCACATCCTACATCCAACACTCTCATCCCTGTTTTTAATAATGGTTGAAGTGTCCGGTAATCAATTTTTAAACTTCTTCTATCATACATTACCGTTGACTGATCACTAGTCCTGTCTATAAACTTATTTTTACTCATAATTCAATCATTAACAATAAAAATACAGAGTTACATCCTATCGCGTACTCAACCGTAAAAATCAGAAATAAATCCTACTTAAATAATAGTAGATTGCCCTAGATCAATATTGTGTTTATTATAATTTGTTTTATCCTCATCTATTACATAATCACTTATAAAACTCCCCACATTGGTTGTTGAAAAGTGATTGGTACTGTTCAAATCTGGAGTTGTTAGGTTTAATTCGATTGATTTTTCTACAGCTGCTCTAATATCTTGCGCCTCCTCGTTCAATTCAAAATGATCCAATAACATGGCTGCTGATAAAATAGACGCCAACGGATTGGCAATATTTTTACCTGCTGCCTGTGGGTATGAACCGTGAATAGGCTCAAACATAGCTGTTTTATCTCCTACCGATGCAGAAGCTAACAAGCCAATAGATCCTGAAATAACACTTGCTTCGTCCGATAAAATATCTCCAAATAGATTTTCTGTCAAAATCACATCAAACTGTTTAGGGTCTAAAATAATTTGCATGGCAGCATTGTCTACAAATAAATAATCTACGGCAACATCAGTGTATTTTTTTGCAATAAGTGCTACTCGTTTTCTCCAAAGTCTAGAAGTTTCCAATACATTGGCTTTATCAACCAAGGTCAATTTTTTACGTCTTGCTCTAGCCGCTCTAAAAGCTAAGTGCGCCATTCGGTCTATCTCCATGGCAGAATACCTGCAATTATCAGAGGCTACCAAACCGTCTTCACTCAAGGTTTTCTCTCCAAAGTAAATCCCTCCAGTAAGTTCTCGATAGATCACAAAATCGGTTCCTTCTATTACTTCTTGCTTTAAATTAGATTTATGCAATAACGCTTTATAAGTACTCAAAGGTCTAATATTTGCATACAAGCCCATTTCTTTCCTCAACTTTAACAAACCTTGTTCTGGTCTCACTATAGCATCTGGATTGTTATCATATTTTGGATCTCCAATAGCACCAAATAAAATAGCATCTGAGTTCGCACAAATCTCCAATGTGTTTTTGGGTAAAGGATCACCTGTACTTTCAATAGCACATGCACCTACCTCCGCCTTTTCGTAAGTAAACGTATGCTTATACTTATCCGCAATGGCATTTAATACTTTTATAGCTTGTTGGGTCACTTCTGGTCCTATTCCATCGCCCGCTAAAACTGCAATTTTTAAGTTCATATTTTACTTATTTTTATAGAAACAGCTTCTTAAAAGCTATCTTTTTTCTTCAAATTCTTTAATTTCGTCTAAGATACTCACTAAATAATCCATATCGTCGTATCCATTTAACAAACATAGTTTTTTATATGGATTTATTTCAAATTTTTCTGAAAGATTTAAACGCTCTGAAATAATTAATTGTTGTTCTAAATTAACAGTTATCATTACTTTTGGATCTTTTTTCACACCTTCTAAAAGTAACTGTAAAAAAGATTCTGTAACCTGTATAGGCAACAGACCATTGTTCAATGCATTTCCTTTAAAAATATCCGCAAAAAAACTAGACACCACTACTTTAAATCCATAATCACAGAGTGCCCAAGCGGCGTGTTCACGACTAGATCCACAGCCAAAATTACTTCCAGCAACCAATATACTTCCTTGATATGCATTGTTATTTAACACAAAATCATCGTTTACAGAACCATCTTTTTGATGGCGCCAATCTTTAAATAAATTCTTTCCAAAACCAACTCTATCTGTTGCTTTTAAAAAACGTGCTGGAATAATCTGATCGGTATCTATATTTTCTACAGGCAATGGAATTGCCATTGAATGTATTGTTTTAAATTTTCTCATAACCTTAAACTAATTTGGTGATATCAACAATCTTACCTTCCACCGCTACAACAGCGGCCACTAAAGGACTTGCCAATAAGGTTCTTGCCCCTTGTCCTTGACGTCCTTCAAAATTCCTATTAGAAGTAGATACACAATATTCCCCGTCAGGAATTTTATCATCATTCATTGCTAAGCAAGCAGAACAGCCTGGCTGTCTCAATTCAAATCCTGCATCTTCAAATACTTGTTTCAATCCCTCCTCTTTTATTTGTTGGGCTACTAATTGTGACCCTGGAACAATCAATGCAGTAACATTACTCGCTTTTTGTTTGCCTTTAACAAATGCTGCTGCTGCTCTAAAATCTTCAATTCTAGAATTGGTACAACTTCCTATAAACACATAATTTACCTGTAAATTTTCCATCGATGCACCTTGTGAGAGCCCCATGTATTGCAAGGATTTCTTATATGATTCATTGCTGTTTTCAGGAATTGTGCCTGTTATTTTTATGCCCATTCCTGGGTTTGTTCCAAAGGTTATCATAGGCTCAATATCTGCAGCTTTAAAGATGTATTCTTTATCAAAAACAGCATCTAAATCAGAAGGAAGCGTTTTCCAATAAGCAACTTTTTCTTCAAATTCAGTATCTTTGGGAGCAAACTTTCTTCCTTTTACATAATCAAAAGTAGTTTCGTCTGGCGCTATCATTCCACCACGAGCACCCATTTCTATACTCATATTACACACTGTCATACGGCTTTCCATACTCATGTTTTTAAACACGTCTCCTGAAAATTCTATAAAATACCCTGTCCCTCCATTGGCTGAAATTTGAGCCAATATATAAAGTACTACGTCTTTTGACAATACCCCTTTATTCAATGTCCCATTAATTGTAATCCGCATGGATTTTGGTTTTTCCAAAACTACAGATTGTGTTGCAAAAACCTGTGCTACTTGGCTTGTTCCAATCCCAAAGGCGATCGTACCAAAAGCACCATGGGTAGAGGTATGACTATCTCCACATACCATAGTCATGCCAGGTTGCGTCACTCCCAATTCAGGAGCTATCACATGAATAATTCCATTATTTTTATGCCCTAAAGCATACAATTCTATATTATTTTCTTCACAATTCTTAGTTAAAGCCTCCAATTGCTTACGAGATAATTCGTCTTTAATAGGCAGATGCTGATCCTTTGTAGGTGTATTATGATCGGCTGTTGCCAAAATCTGACTCGGTCTTAACAATGCAAGCCCACGTTCTTTAAGTTCGTTAAAAGCCTGAGGACTTGTTACTTCATGAATCAAGTGTTTATCAATATATAATACTTGTGGTCCATTTTTAATAGTAGTCACCACGTGACTGTCCCAAACTTTATCGAATAATGTTTTTCCCATAATTAAGCAATCGCTTTTTTTGTAATATGATTTAATTCCATAAGATGGATTACATCCTCATCATCCACTACTTTTTTATTGTCGGCAAATTTCAAAAACTGTGGATAAATATCATCCAATTCTGTTTTTTTCAAGTCAAAACCAACGATTTCTGCTCTATAAGCCAATGCTGCTCTACCGCTACGTGCTGTTAGTATAATAGAAGATTCGTTGACACCTACATCTGCAGGGTCCATAATCTCATAAGTTTCTCTATTTTTTATCACACCATCTTGATGAATCCCAGAACTGTGAGCAAAAGCATTTTCACCTATTACGGCCTTGTTAGCCTGTACACGCATCCCCATCAAATCCTGTACCATTTGACTGGTACTAAACAGCATTTTTGTATTAATCCCTGTATCTAAATTCAAATACGGATGCTGTTTCATTATCATCACCACTTCTTCAAGTGCTGTATTCCCAGCACGCTCTCCTATTCCATTAATCGTACACTCTATCTGACGTGCTCCATTGGTAATACCAGCAATGGCATTTGCTGTAGCCAATCCCAAATCGTTATGGCAATGGGTTGATAAAATTACCTTATCTATTCCTTTTACATTTTCTTTTAGGAATTTAATTTTCGCTCCATATTCTTCTGGCAAACAATAGCCTGTGGTATCCGGAATATTTAAGACCGTTGCGCCTGCTTTAATTACTGCTTCACAAACCCTAGCCAAATACTCATTATCAGTACGTCCTGCATCTTCTGCGTAAAACTCAATATCTTCCACAAAAGTTTTTGCATAAGCAACAGCTTGTACTGCACGTTCCATAATGGTTTCTCTGTTGGATTTGAATTTATGAATAATATGAGAATCCGAGGTTCCAATACCTGTATGAATCCGTGGACGAACTGCATATTTCAAAGATTGAGCTGCTACTTCAATATCTTTTTTATGCGCTCTTGTTAAAGCACAAACTCCTGCATTTTTTACCAATTTCGCTATTTGTTCCACCGATGAAAAATCACCAGGAGACGAAATCGGAAATCCTGCTTCAATAACATCAACACCTAATAAATCGAGCCGCTCTGCAATTATCAATTTCTCAGCCGTATTTAATTTACAGCCAGGTACTTGCTCCCCATCCCTTAATGTCGTGTCGAATATTTGAACTCTATTATTACTCATTTCTAGTTTTTTTTTATCACTTTTGATATTTCAAATATAAATGAGATGTATCTCTGAAAAAGTTCTAATTTACTTACTTTTACTACATCCATTTTAAAAACCAACAAATAAACACTTGAACTTAAGTGTTTTAAATTAATTTTTTGCACGATGGCTACGGAACAAAAAGATGTGTTATTTTTATTAATAAAGTCCTTATCTAAATCAGAAAAACGGCAATTCAGCTTATTTGTAAGAAGGTTAGGCGCGAATGACAGTGCCAATTTTATGGATTTATTTAAAGTAATAGATAAAATGGAACGCTATGATGAGACTATAATTCTAGCAAAAACTTCTATAAAAAAACGACAGTTATCAAATTCTAAAGCGCATCTGTATAAACAATTGTTAATTAGCTTACGTCTAAACCCTTTACATCAAAGTCCTATCACACAAATTAGAGAGCAATTGGATTTTGCGAGTATCTTATACAATAAGGGGCTCTATAAACAGAGTTTAAAAATTCTAGACAAAGCAAAAACGTTGGCATTGGACTGTGTAGAAAACAACTTGGCATACGAAATTGTAGAATTTGAAAAAATAATAGAATCGCAATACATTACGCGAAGTATGAGTAATCGTGCTGATGAACTAGCCATACAAGCAAAAGAACTTAGTCTTAAAAATGTATTGACTAGTAAGCTTTCAAACTTATCGTTACAGTTGTACAGTCTATTTTTAAAAATGGGTTATGTTCGAAATGATGATGACCATACCTTGGTACAAGATTATTTCGAAAACCGATTGCCCGATATAAAATTTAAAGAACTCGATTTTATCGAAAAACTTTACTTATACAAAGCTTATTTATGGTATAGCTTTATGATGCAGGATTTCCCTATGTGTTATAAATACGCTCAAAAATGGGTGGATTTGTTTGACGATAGACCTTTTATGAAACAATTACACCCCGTATTTTATATGAAAGGCTGTAATTATTTATTAGAAGCTTTGTACTTAGCACAACATCAAGTAAAATTTTCTTCTGTTTTAGAACGTCTAGAAGCTGACGTAGTAGAAAATAATATCGCAACAAATGACAACACGCTTTCTCTGTCTTTTTTATACATCAATCAAAACAAAATCAATCAGTTTTTTTTAAAAGCTGATTTTGAAGGCGGAATTGCCATGATCCCAACTTTACTGGAAGACATACACTTCTACAAAAACCGCATTGATGCGCATCACATTATGGTATTTTATTACAAAATAGCTTGTTTGTATTTCGGAAACGATGACCATAAAAATTGCATCCTCTATCTAAATAAAATTATCAGTAATAAAGAATTAAAAATGCGGGAAGACCTTTTGTGTTACTCACGCATCCTAAACTTAATTTCTCATTATTCTGCGGGTTATGACCACAATATAGAATCACTTATAAAATCTACCTATAAGTTCCTGTTAAAAATGAATGAACTGTACGAAGTACAACGCAAAATCATTACATTTTTGAAAACCTTGGGACGTTTATACCCACACGAGCTCAAAGGAGCCTTTAAGAAACTACATGCTGAGCTTAAAGTGTACGAAAATCATCCTTATGAAAAACGTGCTTTTTTATATTTAGATATCTTGTCTTGGTTAGAAAGTAATATTGAAGGAGTCAGCATTGTAGAAATTGTACAACGAAAAATGCGGCTATTGAAAAAATAATTCTTTATTATACCAACCTAAATTTCCAAGTGAAGGTTTAGAAATGGAATTATTTTTTGTTCTAGCTAGGCGGAAAATCTAAGGATAACCTTAACTATCGTTCTATTTTTCAACAACGCTAGCACGTAAAACAAACTATTTATATCGGTTATATTGAATTTTAATTGGTATTATAGCTAGACGAAAAATGGATGGATAACCTAGCTATCGTTCTGTTTTTTTACAACAGTAGAACGTAAAACAAACTATTTACATCGGTCATTTTGGAATGTAATTGATATTACTTGTCTCCCTGCTTTCTCGAAAACGATAGCTGTCGAGAAAAACGTATAAATGAGAGTCCCTATTTAAAAACTATAGACTTCCTATTTCCTGACAAAACGTGTATGTATTTATAAACTATCCCTTGGAAATGTATTTGGTAGTACGTATCATTTAGATATAATATACTCACCACCAAAAAAATCAGTGTTTACTTCTTGTAAACACTGATTTTTTTGAATTTTACTATACCCGTTCACAAACAATAGGTCTCCTTGCTAACCGATAATCTTAAACATAGTTTTCAATATTTTAAATTTACCTTTATATGGCGCATACCTAATTGGCAAATCAGGCCAAGCATATCTTTTAGTAATGCTTTTATGATGTGAAAAAACATCAAACGTTAATTTACCATGATAAGCTCCCATTCCACTATGCCCTACGCCTCCAAAAGGCAAACGATCGTTTACAAAATGAATCAAAGTATCGTTGATAGCACCTCCTCCAAAAGAGTATTTCTTTAAGATGCTTGCAATAAATTTACTGCGGTTACTAAAGATGTACAAAGACAATGGCTTTTCATATTTAGTCATAAAAACTGCGATATCCTCCTCGTTTTCATAAGAAAAAACGGGAGAAATGGGTCCGAAAATTTCATCTTTCATCACTTCACTATCCATCGGCGGACTATCAATCAGTGTAGGGGATATATAAACATCCTCCCTATCTGTTTTTCCTCCATAAACAATATTCACATCGGCTAACATTTTGTTCAAACGATCAAAATTACGTTGGTTTATAATACGTGCATAATCTATTGATTTTTGAGGATCCTCACCATAAGTAGCCGTAATCTGTTTTGAAAATTCAGCTATAAAATCACTTTTAATACTTTTATGTACTAAAAAGTAATCGGGTGCTATACAGGTTTGTCCAGCATTTAAAAATTTACCCCAGACCAAGCGTTTAGCGGCTAATTTTAAATCGGTAGTTTCATCTATAATACAAGGATTCTTGCCTCCTAACTCTAAGGTTACAGGCGTTAAGTGCTCTGCTGCTGCCTTCGCAACTATTTTTCCTACCATGACAGAGCCTGTAAAAAAAATATAATCCCAACGTTGTTGTAACAAAAACTGGGAAACCTCTACGCTTCCTTCAACTACAGCCACATGGGCATCATCAAAAACATTAGAAATAATACTGTTAACAATAGCAGCCGTATTACTCGCCAACTCAGAAGGCTTCAATACTACGGTATTTCCAGCAGCTACGGCTCCAATAACAGGAGCTAAAGCCAATTGATACGGATAATTCCATGGTCCAATGATTAACACCTTCCCGTAAGGATCTTTGTAAATTTTACTAAAAGAAGGAAAATTAAGCACCGCAGGAAAAACAGCCGTCGGTTTTACCCACTTCTTTAATTTTTTAATGGTTTTATTTAATTCAATCAACACAACTCCAGTTTCAGAAATTAAGCTCTCAAAAACAGGTTTTTTAAAATCCGCATACAAAGCAGCATGAATTTCTTCTTCTCTAGAAACAATCTCTTTCCGTAACTTCTTCAATAGCAGAATCCTAAACTGAACATCCTTTGTTCGATGCATTTTAAAAAAAGCATCTTGCCTTGTAATAATTTGCCTTATCTTTTCCATAAAATTTTGTGAATTTATCAAAACTACATATTTATTTCAAAAAATAACACAAAGAATTTTGTTTTTTAAATATAAATCTTAATATTTGCTGAGTATTTAATATAAAAAACGAAATAGTACCATAAATGAAAAAAAATAGCTCATCTATTATTATATCTTTAATTAATGTCGTTGTAATTCGAATTACAAGGACAAAGGAAGGTATGACATAGCTTGATAAACCATATATGTTATAAAAAACCTTCCTTTAATCAGGAAGGTTTTTTTTATGTGTTAAAGAGTGTAAAATTATATAGATAAACAACATTAAATCAGCAAATTAAAACAAGAAACAAACACTTGAATACTGTAAAAACGAGAAAAATAATATGAAGAGCACCAAAAACCAAGCTAATTTCGTTTCCTAAAATCAAAACATAGTTAGCAACACACACAAAAACAAGAACAATCAAAGAACACCTAAAAAATATCTTCTATTTATTGGATGTTTTTTAAAGATTACACAAAATTAAACCCATGCAATTAAATAAACACAGCAAAAGAATCACCCAAGACGAAACCCAACCAGCATCGCAAGCCATGCTTTATGCAGTGGGATTGACGGAAGAGGATATGAATAAACCTCAAATAGGGATTGCCAGTACTGGATATGACGGTAACCCTTGTAACATGCACTTAAACCAGATGGCTGCCGAAATCAAGAGAGAAGTCAATAAACTAGAGCAAGTAGGCTTGGTTTTTAATACTATAGGTGTAAGTGACGGAATTTCCATGGGAACTTCTGGAATGAATTATTCTTTGCCCTCTCGTGATATTATTGCAGATTCTATGGAAGTTGTTTGTAATGCACAGAGCTATGACGCCCTTGTACCAGTTGTAGGTTGTGACAAAAACATGCCTGGTTCTGTAATGGCTATGTTGCGATTAAACAGACCCTCGTTAATGGTATATGGAGGGACAATTGCTTCTGGGTGTCACGAAGGAGAAAAATTAAATATTGTATCGGCATTTGAAGCTTTAGGAAAAAAAGTAGCGGGTACTATTGATGATAAAGAATATAAAGAAATCATAAAAAAAGCCTGCCCTGGACCAGGTGCTTGTGGAGGAATGTACACGGCAAACACAATGGCTTCATCTATAGAGGCTATGGGCTTTGCTTTACCATTTAATTCTTCTATTCCAGCTGAAAGTGACATGAAGGCAAAAGAAGCTGAACGTACTGCTAAAGCAATCAAAAACTTACTAGAATTAGATTTAAAACCGCTGGACATCATCACTAAAAAATCAATAGAGAATGCGGTAGTTTTAGTAAATGCATTAGGCGGTTCCACCAATGCTGTTTTACATTTCCTAGCCATTGCTCATGCAGCAGACATTGAATTCACCTTAGATGATTTTCAACGTGTAAGTGATCGTACACCAGTGATTGGAGATTTAAAACCCAGTGGACAATACCTTATGGAAGACGTTCACAGAGTGGGAGGAACACCCGCAGTAATGAAATATTTATTAGAAAAAGGACATTTACATGGCGATTGTATGACTGTAACAGGAAAAACAATAAAAGAGAATTTAGCAGATGTACTTCCTTTGTCTTTTGAACAAGATGTAATTCATTCTAAAGGAACTCCATTAAAGCAAACAGGAAATCTTCAAATATTATATGGCAATCTTGCCAATGAAGGATCGGTCGCTAAAATAAGCGGAAAAGAAGGAGAATTATTTGAAGGTCCTGCCATTGTTTTTGACGGAGAAGATGCAGCAAACAATGGAATTAGAGCAGGAAAAGCAAAAAAAGGAGATGTAATTGTAATTAGATATGTAGGTCCGAAAGGAGGCCCTGGAATGCCTGAAATGCTAAAGCCAACATCTATGATAATGGGAGCTGGACTTGGAAAAACTGTCGCCTTAATTACTGATGGGCGTTTCTCTGGAGGAACCCATGGATTTGTTGTAGGACATATCACTCCCGAAGCACAAAGCGGAGGAATGATTGGTTTGCTAAAAGATGGAGATCAAATTACTATTGACGCCTCAAAAAATATAATTAGTGTTGCCTTGAGCGATGCAGAAATTACAGAAAGAAAAAAGGCGTGGAAAGAACCCGCTCCAAAACACCCAAAAGGAATATTATACAAATATGCAAAAATGGTAGCCACAGCATCTGAAGGATGTGTTACCGATAAATTTTAAGACTATGGAAACAAAAAGCACCCTAACAAAATCTTCAGACACAAAAAAAACGGTTCGAATTATTGGAGCAGAAGCCGTTGTTAAAAGTCTGTTAGCTGAGGGAAAAACATTAGGTTACGGCTATCCTGGAGGTGCCATTATGCCTGTGTATGATGAGTTGTACAAATACCAAGACCAATTTAACCATATACTTACACGTCACGAACAGGGCGCAATTCATGCTGCCCAAGGACATGCACGTGTTACAGGTGATGTAGGTGTCGTATTTGCAACTTCTGGACCTGGTGCTACTAATTTAGTGACTGGAATTGCAGATGCACAGATAGATTCAACCCCTTTAGTATGTATTACTGGGCAAGTAGCATCTCACCTACTAGGAACGGATGCGTTTCAGGAAACCGATATTATTGGTATCTCTACGCCTGTTACTAAGTGGAATTATCAAATCACTAAAGCATCTGAAATACCCGCTGTATTTGCGAAAGCTTTTTACATTGCAAAATCTGGACGTCCAGGGCCTGTATTGATAGATATTACCAAAGATGCACAATTGGGAGAATTGGATTTCTATTATGAAAAATGCACGTCTGTACGAAGTTACAGACCTACACCTAGATACGATATAAACAAAATAAAAGAAGCAGCTAATCTAATAAATTCTGCAAAAAAACCTTTTATTGTTTTTGGTCAAGGTGTAATAATTGGAGGAGCAGAACAAGAATTTAAGGCCGTGATAGAAAAAGCGGGAATCCCATCCGCTTCTACAGCATTGGGCTTATCTGCCATCAATTCAAATCACCCATTGAATGTTGGTATGGTCGGAATGCACGGGCATTATGCACCAAATAAATTAACCAACGAATGTGATGTTCTCATCGCCATAGGAATGCGTTTTGACGACCGAGTTACAGGCGATTTAGCACGCTATGCAACACAAGCAAAAGTTATACATTTTGAAATAGATCCTTCTGAGATAGATAAAAATGTACCTACGGCAGTTGCTGTTTTAGGTAACGTAAAAGAAACACTATCAGAATTACTACCTCTGTTAGCTGCTAAATCACATGATACCTGGTTTAACGAATTTAAAAAACTTCGGGAAATCGAAAACAAAGAGGTTATTGATCCACAATTAAACCCTACAAAAAAGGGACTAACCATGGGAGAAGTGCTAAAAGGCATCAATACAGCATCTAAAGGAGATGCCATTATTGTTTCCGATGTAGGACAACATCAAATGTTTGCTTGCCGATACGCTGATTTCAAAAAAACAAGAAGTAACGTAACGTCTGGAGGACTTGGTACGATGGGCTTTGCATTACCAGCAGCCATCGGAGCTAAATTAGGAGTGCCAGAAAGAGAAGTTGTTGCCATTATAGGTGATGGTGGATATCAAATGACTTGTAATGAACTTGGAACCATTCTTCAAACCAAAGCAGCTGTTAAAATAGTGGTTCTTAATAATGGATACCTAGGAATGGTACGCCAATGGCAAGAACTATTCTTTGACAAACGCTATGCTTCTACAGAAATGGTGAGTCCTAACTTTGTAAAATTAGCAGAAGCATACGATATTGAAGCTGTTCGAGTTTCTAAAAGAGAAGATTTATCAGGAGCTATAGAGAGAATGATATCCTCCGACCAAGCATTTTTCTTAGAAGTAATCATCGAAAAAGAAGACAATATATTTCCAATGATTCCAACGGGATCCAGTGTTTCAGAAGTTAGATTAAAATAATTATGGAAGAAAAACAAAAATTTACAGTTTCGGTATATACCGAAAATAACATCGGATTGCTAAACAGAATTTCAGCAATATTTTTAAAACGTCATATTAATATTGAAAGTTTAACTGTTTCTAAATCTGAAATTGAAGACGTACATAGATTTACTATTGCCGCTTTTATGACAGAAAAAGGGATTAAAAAAATTATTGGGCAAATTGAAAAACAGATTGAAGTTATTAGAGCTTTTTATCATACCGATGATCAAATTATATTCCAAGAGACCGCTATGTTTAAAATATCAACAGAGCATCTCTATGATGAGAAAATACAAAACAAATTAAAATTTCGCCGTGCACATATGATTACAATCAATGAGCGATATTTTGTAATTGAAACTACCGGAAGTACCGAAGAAATCAATCGATTATATGATCGATTAAAGCCTTACGGCCTGCTTCAGTTTGTACGTTCTGGAAGAATCGCAATCACAAAAGAAAAAATGGCAATATCAGAATTATTAAAAGAATTTAAAGACTAAATACAAATGGCAAATTATTTTAACAGCTTACCACTACGTTTACAATTGGAACAATTAGGAACGTGTGATTTTATGGACGCATCCGAATTTCCTAATGGAGTAGAGAAACTTAAAGGAAAAAAAATAGTAATTGTTGGTTGTGGAGCACAAGGGCTAAATCAAGGATTGAACATGAGAGATTCTGGATTGGACATCTCTTATACTTTGCGAGATGCAGCAATTAGCGAACAAAGAACATCCTATAAAAATGCTGTAGATAACAATTTTAAAGTAGGTACTTATAAAGAAATGATCCCTACAGCGGATATGATCATTAATTTAACTCCAGACAAACAACACACAAGTGTAGTAACAGCTGTCATGCCTTTAATGAAAAAAGATTCTATACTCTCTTACTCACATGGGTTTAACATTGTAGAAGAAGGAATGGAAGTTCGTAAGGACATTACCGTAGTAATGGTGGCTCCAAAATCTCCTGGATCTGAGGTTAGAGAAGAATACAAACGTGGATTTGGAGTACCAACACTTATTGCTGTACATCCAGAAAACGATCCAAAAGGAGACGGTTTTGAAATAGCAAAAGCATATGCTGCCGCAACTGGTGGACATAAAGCTGGTGTTCTAAACTCTTCATTTGTTGCAGAAGTAAAATCGGATTTAATGGGTGAACAAACCATTTTATGCGGATTGTTACAAACAGGTTCTATCTTATCATTTGATAAAATGGTAGAAAACGGATTGGAACCTGCTTATGCCACTAAATTGATACAACACGGATGGGAAACTATTACGGAAGCACTTAAACATGGCGGAATTACCAATATGATGGATCGCTTGTCCAACCCTTCAAAGATTAAAGCATTCAAATTATCAGAAGAATTGAAAGAGATTATGCGTCCTTTATTCCAAAAACATATGGACGACATTATGTCTGGACATTTTTCTAAAACAATGATGGAAGATTGGAAAAATGATGATACAAATTTACTGTCTTGGAGAGCAGCTACAGGAAATACATCTTTTGAAAAAACAGCCGCAACATCTCAAGAAATTTCAGAACAAGAATATTTTGATCATGGAGTTTTATTAATAGCTTTTGTGAAATCTGGAGTAGAATTAGCATTTGAAACAATGACGGAAGCAGGAATTAAAGAAGAATCTGCGTACTACGAATCTCTACACGAAACACCGTTAATTGCCAACACCATTGCACGTAAAAAATTATTTGAAATGAATAGAATTATTTCTGACACCGCAGAATATGGTTGTTATTTATTTGACCATGCTTGTAAACCACTATTAACAGATTTTATGAAAACGGTACAAACTAATGTCATCGGAAAATCTTTTGATACAAATGGAAATGGAGTAGATAATATAGAATTAATTGCTGTAAATGACGCCATTCGTTTTCACCCAATCGAAATTATTGGTGATGAATTAAGAGCTTCAATGACAGCTATGAAAAAAATAAACTAATTCCGGATTAACATACTATTTTAATCACCACAAAATAAAGAACACAATCTTTTTTGTGGTGATTCTTTTTTAAAAACCATTATTGTGAATACACTTAATCAAAGCATTTCTTTAGAAGATATATACAAAGCACAGCACCAAATTAAAGATGTTGTAGAACATACACCTTTAGTATATATGAAAAATTTTTCCGAGCGATACAATGCACAGATCTATTTTAAAAGAGAAGATTTGCAGATTGTACGTTCTTATAAAATTAGAGGAGCGTTTAATAAAATAAAAGGACTTTCAAAAAAAGAATTAATCAATGGAATTGTCTGTGCAAGTGCTGGAAATCATGCCCAAGGTGTCGCATTCTCCTGTCACAAACTTAAAGTAAAAGGCATCATATTTATGCCTGTAACCACCCCCAATCAAAAGATAGATCAAGTCCGTATGTTTGGAGGCTTGTTTGTAGATATAAAACTAATAGGAGACAGTTTTGATGACAGCTCAGAAGCGGCAAAAAAATATTGCAAACAACACAAAAGTACCTTTGTACATCCGTTCGACGATTATGACGTAATTGCAGGACAAGGAACTGTAGGCTTAGAAATATTAACAGATTCAAAACATCCAATTGATTATGTATTTATGCCCGTAGGTGGCGGTGGTTTAGCCTCTGGCCTGTCAAGTGTTTTTAAAATCCTAAGTCCCGAAACAACACTGGTAGGAGTAGAACCAGAAGGCGCACCTTCGTTGACAACATCGCTCAAAAAAGGAGAAAACACAAGTCTAGATACCATAGAAAAATTTGTTGACGGAGCAGCGGTAAAGCGCATGGGAGACATCACTTTTGAGCTTTGTAAAAAACTATTGGACGCTACCAATTTAATTTCTGAAGGATTGATCTGTTCTACAATACTTAAGGTATACAACGAAAATGCTATGGTCGTAGAACCAGCAGGCGCCTTATCCATTGCTGCTCTAGAAAAATACAAAGAAGAAATAAAAGGAAAAACAGTAGTTTGTATTGTCAGTGGAGGAAATAACGACATTACTAGAATGGAAGAAATGAAAGAAAGAGCCCTCCTATATGAAGGTCTTAAACATTATTTTATCATTCGATTTCCACAAAGAGCAGGTGCATTAAAAGAGTTTGTTGTTGAGGTATTAGGAGCAACTGATGATATTGCATATTTTGAATACACAAAGAAAAATAATCGCGAAAAAGGCCCCGCAGTAGTTGGTATTGAATTAGAGAAAAAAGAAGACTTTCAACCACTGCTAAACAGAATGAAAGAAAAAGGTTTTTTAGGTGAATATCTAAACGATAATCCAGAACTCTTTCAGTTTTTAATATAAAAACAAACATTATAAAAGAATAGTACAGACGTATAACACTACGTCTGTACACTTGTAAAGGGTATTTTAAAAAGCACTATTTTTCTGACGTAGATAAACCCAACAATAAGTCTATATGAATTTCCTTTAATATTGAAAGCAACTCTACTATCTTTTAAGATACTTGCATTGATATACGTTTTGTATCTATCGTTCGGAGAATTCCAATTTGCATTTTTAGCAGTTTCTTACCAAGTTTTCAGCTTACGTTTTGGAATTTCGTCAGGTAAATTGTCACTAAAAAACACAAGCCTATTATACTTATATTGACGGATGCACGAAAAATCCACTTTTGCTTATTAAAATTATGATTGAAATACCTAGTAATTAATACCGCAAGTCCCATTATCGAAAACCAAATTGTAAAGAATAAAGATAATTTCCATCTGAAAAGCGTGGTAATCGCATCGTGTATCATCCCACAAAATATGAATGTAAATAGCAATGCAGCTCCAATAGGTAAAATTCTCTTTAATGGTTTAAAAATAAATTTCCCCAAATAGTATCCGAAAATAGGATTCCAATAATTCCAAAATGTAGAAAAGTTTTTCGCTCCTAATGAGCGATATAAATTATTTCTCAATGATTTTGAACTTCCAATCGGCACTCCATTTCTTTTCCTTATATATTCAGATAATCTCATTTTAATCAGCGATCGATTGGTTTTTAGCTTGTGTACAACGCTTATTGTGAGAATAGTAAGAGATGAAACACACTTTATTTTCAGTTTAATACTTAGTGAAATCTACAATTTTTATTTTAAATACTACACACAAAATTTACAATTTTGCGGACTATGTAAAATGTACTGAACTTTGGTTTAAGTAATAAAACCCTTATTATTTTCACACTTCTTAAATTCAACTTTAAATTCAACTAATAAACGCAAATTTTCGATTTGATTATTTGATGGTTATATTTTCAAAACAGAAAAGCAGAAAAACCAACCTTTCTTGTCTTGATGGATATGTATTTTAGGTTCTCAAATTATAAAAAACTCCAAGGAGCTATATTAGTAATTGTTGGTAGGAATTACCAGAGTTCAGTCCAACAAGACTATAAAATTAATGGGGTTCCATGGATCTACGTAATTTTAATCGCTAGGTGTTAGCAAACGCGATATATCAGAAATTGAAATAGATCACTACAATTCATTTATATAACAAGTTTTAAGGATAAATAAGATAATTTAGTCGCATTGACTTGTACTTTGAAAGTTCAGGCTCCCAGCTCTTTCTGATTTCATTCTCCGATACTCCATTGATAATTTGCTCTCTAAAAAGACCTGAACCGATAAGTTTTTCGATAACACCCATTTGATTGCTCAAATTAGAATCAAAAAACTCCTCCTTATCTGGATATGCTTTATAGAGCTCAATAATCCAAGACAAATTGATTTGTTTTTCCATTCGTAACTTATTTACGTCAAAATCACGAAGGTCTATTCCGTAACAGAGCTGTCCTTCAAAAATCGGAGTTTCTGCCATTCCCTTTATACCTTTTGGGGTAAATTTGAATTCGTATTTGTCTTTAAGTTCTGGACTCCCCAAAATCGTAAATGGTGAGTATGTACCTCGCCCATGGTTCAAGTAGGTACCCTCGAACATACATGTGGAAGGATATAATAAAACAGATTGTTGAGTGTTAAGATTTGGAGATGGATTGACGGGTAATTCATAGGGCATATCATGATCATAGTTTGCTACAGGAACTATATCTATATTACATTGGACGCCATTTTTTAGCCATCCCTCTCCATTTGCCATCATAGCAAACTCGCCAACTGTTAGTCCATGTGACATAGGTATCGGGAACATCCCTATTCCTGATTTGTACTTCATGTTCAGAACGGGGCCATCTATCAAGTACCCATTCGGATTGGGGCGGTCTAAAATGATCAGTTTTATTTTATTTTCGTAACATGCTTCCATCAATTGTACCAATGCATTAATATTAGTATAAAATCTACACCCTACATCTTGTAGGTCATAAATTACTATATCTACATTTGATAAGTCTTCATTGCTTGGTTTCTTCTTTTTACCATATAAAGAGATAATTGGTATACCAGTAACCCCATCTGTTTCGTCATTTATTTCTATCCCTGCACTGGCATTCCCTCGAAAACCATGTTCAGGACCAAAAATCTTAACGATATTCACATCAAGAAGAAGTAGGCTATCGACCAAATGCCGCTCACCGATTACAGTTGTGAGATTTGCCATCATAGCCACTCTTTTTCCTTTTAAAAGTGGTAGATATTTATCCGTTCTTTCTGCCCCAGTAATTATAGAGGTCTGCTGATCACCAAGCATTTCAAGTTCTTGAGCATTTAAGGTAACAAGCGAGCTAGCAAGTAGCAATATTATTATAGTTAAAAACGTTTTGTACATATTATAAAATTTGTGTATTATTTTTTAATATTTACTAACAATTGCGCATACATCGGAGCTTAGTATTGTGACTATAGTAAAACTCTGATGTATACCGCGTGTTTTACCAATTACAATCCAAATAAACGATATAAACAAAATATTATTCCATTTCTAAACCATCTACTTGTAAATATATTTGGTATTACATTAAATACCTCCAATGTAGCTCACGTTGCGAACAATTAACTTCTGTGATATTTATTTAAAATTATAAAAACACAGAAGAAAACAGCCCTTGTGCAACCGTAGTAAAGGTAGTGAAAAAAGAAGCAGCAAATTTGGTTCATATTCGGATCAGTAATAAGCATTTAGGAGTCCCTATTTGCTAATTCCTTTTTGCTAACAACTATATGTGTCAACATACTGAAAATAAAAAAGTCTATTACAAAATTGAAATATAAATAGCACTGGTAACGTCGTGAAATTTTACAACGTAACAGGAAACATAAGACTAAGATCAAGATGTACCCCAGTAAGGGCAAAAAATATTTTACCCCAACAAAAAAATCCTCAATTAAATAAATAATTGAGGATTCTAAATAAAGGCGATGACATACGCTCCCACCCAGGGGCAGTACCATCTGCGCTAATAGGGAGCTTTTATGTTCGAGATGCTCAGCCGTGAGCCCTATTGCAATAATCATCTTGAGATATTAGGAATTAGGAATCAGTGATAAGCATAGAAGGTTCTCAGTGTACGTCGTTAAAAAGGACAAATGAAATGTAAATAGTACTGATACTCACTCGGACTTACTTTTTTTTACGTTAACCCTACGCCTGGACGAGAGTGACAGTTGGGATTGAAGGGGATTTGTGAATTTTTAATTGTTATTAGATCTAGGAAATAAGATTGCTTCGTCGTTGCTCTTCTACCATTGACGTAATTTTTAATTAACTGATTTTCAGTTAATTAAAAAGATACTACCATTCCTAATTCTTTTGCCATTCTGGTTACAGTTCGCTGTTTATTTTTGATTATTTGCCGTTCATAATTTTCTATTCCTTTTTCTACATAGCTTAAACCTTTCACAAACAACTTCCAATATAATACTGCTAGTTTTCGGGCAACTGCTTTGACAGCTATTAATCCTCCTTTCCTTGACCTTATTTTGCGACCAAATACACCCAATGCAATTTTCTTGCTATTTAATATCCCTACCGCTGCTTGTTTAAAGATTAAACCTGCTTTTGGAGTGCCTTTTGATTTATAATTCCTGTTTCTTTTCCCTGAATTGTGTTGTTTTGGAGCCAAGCCCAACCAAGATGTAAAATGCTTTTCAGTTTTCCATTTTTTTAAATCAGTTCCAATTTCTGAAAGCAATTGTATCCAATTATAATCTGATAACCCAGGTAATACCGTGGCATCGACACCTTCAAATATTGTTAACAGGTATTGATCCATATTGGTTATATTGGGCTTATGATGACGAATCGGTTTTCTTTTTCCCTCCGCTTTTTTTTTAGTCTTTCCAAAGCTCATTTTTTTTAAAACATCTCCTAATTTTTTATCACACTTCACAATTTGTTTTTGATAAAAATCATAACAAGAAACTGCTTGCTGTAAACCAAATAAAGAGGATTCATTATAATGTCCTTCTAAGGATTTTAAAACCAACTCTTCTTTTATTTTGAGTATGGAAATATGACACATTTCTGTTAATACTTTGGGGTTTCTTTCGCCAGAAAGTATAGCCCTAATAATTCGCATTCCGCTTGCACCATGTATTTGACTTATAACTTCTTTTAACCTAATATTCATAAGGATCAAATACTTTTGCATATGATTTATATGCATGGCACTACTTCTAATATGATCTTCTCTTAATCGCTGATAAATTCGAAGTTCTTGCACTAAATCTTCTGCAACAAAACAGCGACTAAGTAAACCGTAACTATGCAGTTGCTGAATCCATTGACAATCCTTAACATCAGTTTTTCTTCCTGGAACTTGCTTAGTACTTCTTCCATCAACTAACCAAACATCTAAACCATTTAATGTTAAAATATCATATAAAATAACCCAATAAACCCCTGTGGCTTCCATGGCTACGCTTGTAATATTATTACTTTGAAGATACAAACAAAGTAATTCCATGTCTTTTGTAAAAGTATCAAATACCTTTACTCTCTCCCCTTCAAGACCAACAAAAAGCTCCTTTGCTCCAATATCAATCCCAGCTGCATTTCTTCTGATTTTTTTCATAATTGATAATTTAAAAACTAAATTGCCTCCAGAAAACTTTAGATTAGAAAGACTACCATACGGGCATCAAATTTTGAGCACCAAATTCACTAACTCTTTTTCTGAAAATCACACTCGCATACAGGTATAAAACACTATAAGATGAACGACCATTTTGCAATTCAGTAGATTCCTCATAAGTTACGTCATTATTACCACTTGTTTTTTGAAAAAAAATCTACCATCTCGCAAAGACAATTGACAAGAAGCAGATTGCCATGTCGTTGCGCTGCTCGCAATGGCGGTTTATGGCAACAAAAAAAATCCTCAATTAAATTAATAATTGAGGATTCAAAATAAAGGCGATGACATACTCTCCCACCCAGGGGCAGTACCATCTGCGCTAATAGGCTTAACTTCTCTGTTCGAGATGGGAAGAGGTGAGCCCTATTGCAATAATCACCTTAAAGTTTTAGTTTCTAGTCATTGTGTAGTTATGAGTAATACTCATTCCATAGCACTATGGCTAAAATCTGCAGCCTTCGCTGCCTATATGTTAACATACTGAAAATAAAATTGTAGAATTAAAACTTCTTATAGAATAAAAAAGTCTGTACATAAGCCTATGGGTTATTAGTATCACTCGACTATGACATTACTGCCTTTACATCTATGACCTATCAACGTGGTAGTCTCCCACGACCCTTTAAAGAAATCTCATCTTGTGGTAGGTTTCGCGCTTATATGCTTTCAGCGCTTATCCCTTCCAAACGTAGCTACTCTGCAATGCTACTGGCGTAACAACAGATACACTAGAGGTTTGTCCAAATCGGTCCTCTCGTACTAGATTCAGATCCACGCAAATTTCTAACGCCCGCTACAGATAGAGACCGAACTGTCTCACGACGTTCTGAACCCAGCTCGCGTGCCACTTTAATGGGCGAACAGCCCAACCCTTGGGACCTTCTCCAGCCCCAGGATGTGACGAGCCGACATCGAGGTGCCAAACCCCCCCGTCGATGTGAGCTCTTGGGGGAGATCAGCCTGTTATCCCCGGAGTACCTTTTATCCTTTGAGCGATGGCCCTTCCATGCGGAACCACCGGATCACTATGCTCTTGTTTCCAACCTGATCGACATGTATGTCTCTCAGTCAAGCACCCTTATGCCATTGCACTCTACGCACGATTACCAACCGTACTGAGGGTACCTTTAGAAGCCTCCGTTACTCTTTTGGAGGCGACCACCCCAGTCAAACTACCCACCAAGCACTGTCCTCCTCACGGAGTTAGGCTCTAGATAAGCAAAGGGTGGTATTTCACTTGACGACTCCACAACCCCTAGCGGGGCCGCTTCGATGTCTTCCACCTATGCTACACATTACTTATCCAAAGTCAATACTAAGCTATAGTAAAGGTTCACGGGGTCTTTTCGTCCCGTAGCGGGTAATCGGCATCTTCACCGATACTACAATTTCACCGAGCTCATGGCTGAGACAGTGTCCAGATCGTTGCACCATTCGTGCAGGTCGGAACTTACCCGACAAGGAATTTCGCTACCTTAGGACCGTTATAGTTACGGCCGCCGTTTACTGGGGCTTCATTTCACTGCTTCGTATAAATACTAACAGCTCCACTTAACCTTCCAGCACCGGGCAGGTGTCAGACCCTATACATCAACTTTCGTTTTAGCAGAGTCCTGTGTTTTTGATAAACAGTCGCCTGGACCTTTTCACTGCGGCCCCACCGAAGTGGGGCGACCCTTCTCCCGAAGTTACGGGTCGATTTTGCCTAGTTCCTTAGCCATGAATCACTCGAGCACCTTAGAATTCTCATCCCAACTACCTGTGTCGGTTTACGGTACGGGTTCTTATAACCTATGCTTAGAAGATTTTCTTGGAAGTTTTTAGGTACACTATCAGCGCCGCCGAAGCTTTGCTGTACTATCAGACTTTAGCTAGTCGTGCGCATTTAACTACACAACCAATACCTACATCCTTCAACGCACTATTCCGTCAGTGCGCGGTACTTTCAATACTCCGTCCCTCCATCGCAGTTATAAGAAGTACGGGAATATTAACCCGTTGTCCATCGACTACTCCTTTCGGATTCGCCTTAGGTCCCGACTAACCCTCAGCTGATTAGCATCGCTGAGGAATCCTTAGTCTTTCGGTGTGCGTGTTTCTCACACGCATTATCGTTACTTATGCCTACATTTTCTTTTGTAATCACTCCAGCATACCTCGCAGTACACCTTCTACGCAGATTACAATGCTCCCCTACCAATTACAACTTATGTTGTAAGTCCATAGCTTCGGTAATATACTTATGCCCGATTATTATCCATGCTCGATCGCTCGACTAGTGAGCTGTTACGCACTCTTTAAATGAATGGCTGCTTCCAAGCCAACATCCTAGCTGTCTGTGCAATCGAACCTCGTTAGTTCAACTTAGTATATATTTTGGGACCTTAGCTGATGGTCTGGGTTCTTTCCCTCTCGGACATGGACCTTAGCACCCATGCCCTCACTGCTGTGTATATCTTATAGCATTCGGAGTTTGTCAGGAATTGGTAGGCGATGAAGCCCCCGCATCCAATCAGTAGCTCTACCTCTATAAAACTCTACCACAACGCTGCACCTAAATGCATTTCGGGGAGTACGAGCTATTTCCGAGTTTGATTGGCCTTTCACCCCTACCCACAGGTCATCCAAACACTTTTCAACGTATATTGGTTCGGTCCTCCACTCTATGTTACTAGAGCTTCAACCTGCCCATGGGTAGATCACTCGGTTTCGCGTCTACTACTGCTAACTATGATCGCCCTATTCAGACTCGCTTTCGCTACGGCTCCGTATCTTAAATACTTAACCTTGCTAACAACAGTAACTCGTAGGCTCATTATGCAAAAGGCACGCCGTCACACTGTAAAAGTGCTCCGACCGCTTGTAGGCGTACGGTTTCAGGATCTATTTCACTCCCTTACTTAGGGTTCTTTTCACCTTTCCCTCACGGTACTAGTTCACTATCGGTCTCTCAGGAGTATTTAGCCTTACGGGATGGTCCCCGTGGATTCACACAAAATTTCTCGTGTTCCGTGCTACTCAGGATACTGCTATCTATTACATTGATTACTTGTACGGGATTATCACCCTCTTTGATTTGTCTTTCCAAACAATTCCAATTCTCTTTGCATAAAATGTCGCAGTCCTACAACCCCCATTTTGCCGTAACAAAATGGGTTTGGGCTATTCCGCGTTCGCTCGCCACTACTAGCGGAATCATTATTATTTTCTCTTCCTCCGGTTACTTAGATGTTTCAGTTCACCGGGTTTACTTCTGATTAATCAGATGACATGTCTTCAACATGACAGGTTGCCCCATTCGGAAATCTTCGGATTATAAGGTATGTGCCCCTCCCCAAAGCTTATCGCAGCTTGTCGCGTCCTTCATCGTCTCTGAGAGCCAAGGCATCCGCCATACGCCCTTACTTAGCTTATTGTACTTTTTGCTTTTTTATTTCTATAATGAGCTCTTAGTTTGAAGTAATATTTATTATGTAACTAGCTTGCGCCAGTAACAAATAAATTATTGCTTTTAATTAAAAACTTTAATTTTTGTTTTCTACTATCTTATTTTCAATATGTCAATGAACGTGTGGCGAATCGCCACTGATAAATATCAGTAACAACGTTAAGCCGTTGTGGAGAATATCGGAGTCGAACCGATGACCTCCTGCGTGCAAGGCAGGCGCTCTAGCCAGCTGAGCTAATCCCCCATTTTCAGAGGTATCAGTTATTAGTTTTAATAAACCAATACTCATCTTCTAGAATTTCCTTGTGATTGCATTGTTTTTTTCTTTTCCCTTTGCTTTACGCTATGGGTGTAGAAAAAAGTAGTCTCAGGCAGACTCGAACTGCCGACCTCTACATTATCAGTGTAGCGCTCTAACCAGCTGAGCTATGAGACTCTAAATGTTTTCACTTTATTCTTTATATTTTTAAAATTAACAGCTTTGAGTAAGAATTTAATCTTACTTGTAAGTAACTTGACCATCACTTTCTCTAGAAAGGAGGTGTTCCAGCCGCACCTTCCGGTACGGCTACCTTGTTACGACTTAGCCCTAGTTACCAGTTTTACCCTAGGCGGCTCCTTGCGGTGACCGACTTCAGGTACCCCCAGCTTCCATGGCTTGACGGGCGGTGTGTACAAGGCCCGGGAACGTATTCACCGGATCATGGCTGATATCCGATTACTAGCGATTCCAGCTTCACGGAGTCGAGTTGCAGACTCCGATCCGAACTGAGATATAGTTTATAGATTCGCTCCCTGTCGCCAGGTGGCTGCTCATTGTCTATACCATTGTAGCACGTGTGTAGCCCAGGACGTAAGGGCCGTGATGATTTGACGTCATCCCCACCTTCCTCGCGGTTTGCACCGGCAGTCTCTCTAGAGTCCTCAGCTTAACCTGTTAGCAACTAAAAATAGGGGTTGCGCTCGTTATAGGACTTAACCTGACACCTCACGGCACGAGCTGACGACAACCATGCAGCACCTTGTAAGAAGTCCGAAGAAAGATCTATCTCTAAATCATGCATCCTACATTTAAGCCCTGGTAAGGTTCCTCGCGTATCATCGAATTAAACCACATGCTCCACCGCTTGTGCGGGCCCCCGTCAATTCCTTTGAGTTTCAATCTTGCGACCGTACTCCCCAGGTGGGACACTTATCACTTTCGCTTAGTCACTGAGAAATAAATCCCAACAACGAGTGTCCATCGTTTACGGCGTGGACTACCAGGGTATCTAATCCTGTTCGCTCCCCACGCTTTCGTTCATTAGCGTCAATATATACGTAGTAGACTGCCTTCGCAATCGGTATTCTGTGTAATCTCTAAGCATTTCACCGCTACACTACACATTCTATCTACTTCCACATAATTCAAGACTAACAGTATCAAAGGCAGTTCCACAGTTGAGCTGTGGGATTTCACCCCTGACTTATTAGTCCGCCTACGAACCCTTTAAACCCAATGATTCCGGATAACGCTTGGACCCTCCGTATTACCGCGGCTGCTGGCACGGAGTTAGCCGGTCCTTATTCTTACAGTACCGTCAAGCTCCCTCACGAGGGAGTGTTTCTTCCTGTATAAAAGCAGTTTACAACCCATAGGGCAGTCATCCTGCACGCGGCATGGCTGGGTCAGAGTTGCCTCCATTGCCCAATATTCCTCACTGCTGCCTCCCGTAGGAGTCTGGTCCGTGTCTCAGTACCAGTGTGGGGGATCCCCCTCTCAGGGCCCCTACCTATCGTTGCCATGGTAAGCCGTTACCTTACCATCTAGCTAATAGGACGCATACTCATCATTAACCTATAAATATTTAAACACAAATTCATGCGAATCTGTGTTACTATGGAGTGTTATTCTTCATTTCTAAAGGGTATCCTCCTGTTAATGGTAGATTGTATACGCGTTACGCACCCGTGCGCCGGTCGTCATCTGTAGCAAGCTACAATGTTACCCCTCGACTTGCATGTGTTAAGCCTGCCGCTAGCGTTCATCCTGAGCCAGGATCAAACTCTTCATCGTATAAATTTTAAATATTATTTCGATGGCAAATTCTTCAAAAAAATTAAACAAGTATTAAAACTTGTGTTCTTACTCAATTACGCTGTCAATTTCAATATCTTCAATGATCGTTGTGCTTAACTTCAATAGCTAAGCGGGTGCAAATATAATAACTTTATTAATTCTGACAAGCTTTTATTAAAAAAAACTTAATCTAAATGTAAAGATAATCTACACCATATATTTGAACTTTTCCGTAACTAATCTTGCGATTATTTCCGGTTGCAAATGTAACACCTTTTTTGAATTAAACTAGAAAAAGTTTTAAAACTTTTCTTGTCGTTTTCTTAGTGATATCAGCATGTACAGAACTTATTTTTGCTTTGCGTATTCCGCTTAGCGAGTGCAAATATAGAATGTTTTATGGTTCCTGCAAGGGGTTTTTGAAAGTATTTTTAAAGAATTATTGTGTTGGGGTGATTAAGGACTGGTATTGGATGTTTTAAGGTGTAAAAAGATATTGTTATTTTTGATTGCTAGAGAGGTCTAGCATGCTGCATCTTTACGGAATGGCAAGATTACTATTGGAAGGAGGATTGGGATACTCCTTACCTGCTACGAGATTGGGCGAATTACAATTTGCTTAACAACTACTACATCTTACTTTTGCAAAGGGTATATATAAAGGTATTGCAAATTTTGGATCGCTACCAGTTATATCCTACTTTGATATGTATACAAATCATAATACCTTCCTTTTTTTGTTATTAGTTCCTTATGATTACCACGTTCAACAATAGATCCATTTTCAATTACTAAAATTTGATCTGCTTGCTGAATGGTTGTCAATCGATGTGCAATAACAAAAGTTGTTCTATTCCTCATTAAAACACCTAAACTTTTTTGAATATACGATTCACTTTCGGTATCTAAATTAGAAGTTGCTTCATCTAATATTATAATTTTAGGGTCTGCCAATAATGCTCTAGCAATTGATATTCGTTGACGTTGACCTCCTGACAATTTCACCCCACGTTCACCAATAACAGTTTCTAATCCTTTTTCAAAAGTATCCGTAAACTCATTTACATAGGCACCTATCACAGCTTCTTGTAACTTTTTCTCTGTAGCCTTTGGACATGCAAAAAGAATATTTTCACGAATGGTACCTTCATATAAAAAATCATCTTGTAAAACAACACCTAGCCGGCTCCTAAAACTACTTAAATTTATTGTTGTTAAATCGATACCATCCATAGTGATTTTACCCTTTACAGGATTTAAAAAGGTGGCAACAAGTCCTGCAATTGTGGATTTTCCAGATCCTGATGACCCTACTAATGCTGTTACTGTACCTTTCGGTGCTTCAAACGAAATCTCATGCAATACCTCTTTATTATTTCCATAACTAAAAGAAACATTTTCAAATTTCACATCTCCAGAAACATCCTCTAAAATTACAGTTCTTACTGCACTGTTATCTTCTTCTTCCATTTGCATCAATTCTTCGGTCCTATCTAGTCCAGCCAATGCTTCTGTTAACTGACTTCCAACATTACTCATTTGAACAATTGGAGCAATCATAAAACCTAGTAATAATGTAAATTTCAGAAAATCACCTAATGTCATACTTCCTTCCATCATATAGTATCCTCCAATCCCCATAATACCTGCAGAGGCTAAACCTAATAAAAAAGTAGATGAACTTGTGATGACTGCTGTGGCGGTTAAACTCTTTTTTACATTGATAAATAAACGATATACGCCTTCTTCAAAATTTTTATTCTCCTGTTTCTCTGCATTAAATCCTTTGATTACACGAATGCCATTCAACGTTTCCGTAAGCCTTCCCGTAACCTCCGCATTTAACTTCCCTCTAGCTCTAAAAATAGGGCGTATGATTTTAAATGCTTTTAAAGCCACCACAGCAAAAACAGCTACTGGCAACAATACAAACAAGGTCATTAATGCATTTATCTTAATCAGAATGATTAAAGAAACAATTGCGGTAAAACTACCTCCAACCAGCTGAACCAATCCTGTCCCTACAAGATTACGAACGCCTTCCACATCTGTCATCACCCTTGAAACTAAGGCTCCAGATTTATTATTATCAAAAAAGCTAATAGGTAATTTCATTAACTTCTGTTGAACTTTTGCTCTTAATTGAGAAATCAATCGTTGTGCCTCTACACTTAGTAAACGAGTAATTGCAAAAGAACTTAACGCTTGAATCAAAATAGCGGTACACACAAAAACTAATAAATTTATTAATGACTGCTTATCCTGAGAAGGAATTACATCATCAATCAAATCTTTACTTGCCAAAGGCAATACTAATCCCGCTAGACTCCTTATTATTATTAAAACCAACCCTATAGAAAGGATTTTTCTTCTTGGCCATATAAACTCCTTAAACGCCCATGCAAACGAAACTTTATTTTTTCCCATGGGTCAAATATAACTTAAAATTGGGTAATCATTGATGTGTGATGTGTAATGTGTAATGTGTAATGTGTAATGTGTAATGTGTAATGTGTGAAAAATAAAAAAGTTGTGTCAAAGAAGACTTGAAAATTTACCTCATATAAATCTAACTAAAAAAATCTATCATTTGACACAACCTAAACACTCTTTTTTAATTCATAAGCTCTCGAGACAAAAACAACCTAATTTTCGACAAGAAATATATTCAAAATCAATACAAGTCACACTTAAAAATCACTACAAATAGAAACCTATTTACCGAAACAAACTAGCACTCCCTTATTCGAAATATTAAACCTACTTCTTAAGTTCAAAACAAAAAAGAGGCACTTATAAACACCTCTTTTTTGGATCAAAAAGTTTTTTAATTAGTAAGATATATCCACCCTGTTGCAGATTTAGTTTTTCCATCATTGAAATCAAGAATATAATAATACGTTCCTGTTGGCACTAACTCATTTGAATTAATAGTCATACGTCCCATTGAATGACCATCCCACCATTTTGGAGTTTCCTGAATATTCCCATTATGTCTATAACTATATACCATGTTCCCATATCTATTAAATATTTCCATGGAGAAATTTGGTGCAAAATCAATCAATTGTCCGATTTCAAAGACATCGTTAACTCCATCATTATTAGGCGTAAAGGAATTAGGTATGATAATATCATGTATACCTAGCACATCACTAGGAGCATCACCAAATCCATCTTTTCCGTCTACAGAATCAATAATACCATCTCCATCAGTATCAACCCCATCAACTACCCCATCATTATCAGCATCAATTAAATAAGATAAATCAGGATTGTTTGGCTCTAACACATCTGAAATTCCATCTGAATCTTCATCTGGCAAATTACTTCCATCAACTAATTCCCCTTCAGTATCTACCAATCCATCTCCATCAGAATCTGTCAATCCAGCTTCTTCAATATCATTAATACCATCATTATCAGAATCTAAATCTCTATAATCTGGAACTCCTTCTCCATCCGTATCAGGGGTATTCGCAGTATTCCCACCTCTATCTGGATCTACCATATCAATAATTCCATTTCCATCCAAATCGCTATAGTTATCATCAATCATTCCATCATTATCTAAATCCAACCCTGGGTCTGTTCCTCCCTCTACAAGATCAGAAATTCCATCGTTGTCCGAATCTACATCTTGGAAATCTGGTATTCCATCACTATCCGTATCAGCAGGACTACTTATTGCAACTCCACTATCCACAGCATCCTCTAAATTATCAGCATAACCATTATCCCCAAACGGACCATCTACTTGACCATCTCCATCTTTATCAGAATTTCCATTATCCGATTCTATTACATCCATAATTCCATCGTTATCAGAATCTAAATCTAACCTATCTGGAATGCCATCACCATCCGTATCTCCATCACCTTCAACAGTGTCTAGAATCCCATCATTATCATCATCTATATCTATACTATCTGGAATGCCATCAAAATCAGAATCTAGCGCATCTCCGAAGCCAACTTTTCCATCCACCGCATCAATAATACCATCACCATCCGTATCCACACCGTCTACGATTCCATCACCATCTGTATCTAATTCATCTGGTAAGAATGGATTGTTTGGCTCTAATACATCTGGAATACCATTACCATCAGTATCTGGAAGCGCACTTCCATCAACCAATTCTCCATCCGTATCAACCAGTCCATCTCCATCAGAATCTGTTCCGCCTGCTTCAACAACATCATTAATTCCATCATTATCCGAATCTAAATCTCTATAATCAGGAACTCCATCCCCATCAGTATCAGGAGTAGTTGCTGCTGTTCCTCCATTGTCTGGATCTACAACATCTGCTATTCCGTCTCCATCGGTATCTGTTTGATCGTCTATTACTCCATCATTATCAGCATCTAATGCAGGATCTGTTCCGCCTTCTACTAAATCTGAAATACCATCATTATCACTATCAATATCTTGGAAGTCTGGTTTCCCATCCCCGTCCGTATCTATTGGTTTTGTTGTTCCTCCTGCTGTAACATCGGTATCATCTGTATCTGCAGTATCCATGATTCCATCATTATCTGCATCTATAATACTATCTAATACTCCATCTCCATTGACATCTACTTTTGAAACATCTTGACCACTTTCTTCTAAATCTAATATTCCATCACCATCACTGTCTAAATCTAATCTGTCTGGAATACCATCTCCATCGGTATCTCTATTTGGATCTCCGTTTTCTTCTACAGTATCTAATATTCCGTCGTTGTCATCATCTAAATCATAAATGTCTGGAATTCCGTCTTTATCTGTATCTACCAATTCCTTATCTCCAAATTTATTTGGATCTCCGTCAACAACATCTGGGATACCATCGCCGTCTGTATCGGTTGTATCATCAATTACTCCATCTCCATCGCTGTCTAAAATCCCAGAAAGTTTTGGGTTGTTTGGCTCTAATACATCTGGAATACCATTACCATCAGTGTCTGGAAGCGCACTTCCATCAACCAATTCTCCATCCGTATCAACCAGTCCATCTCCATCAGAATCTGTTCCGCCTGCTTCAACAACATCATTAATTCCATCATTATCCGAATCTAAATCTCTATAATCAGGAACTCCATCGCCATCAGTATCAGGAGTAGTTGCTGCTGTTCCTCCATTATCTGGATCTACAACATCTGCTATTCCGTCTCCATCGGTATCTGTTTGATCGTCTATTACTCCATCATTATCAGCATCTAATGCAGGATCTGTTCCGCCTTCTACTAAATCTGAAATACCATCATTATCACTATCAATATCTTGGAAGTCTGGTTTCCCGTCTCCGTCCGTATCTATTGGTTTTGTTGTTCCTCCTGCTGTAACATCGGTATCATCTGTATCTGCAGTATCCATGATTCCATCATTATCTGCATCTATAATACTATCTAATACTCCATCTCCATTGACATCTACTTTTGAAACATCTTGACCACTTTCTTCTAAATCTAATATTCCATCACCATCACTGTCTAAATCTAATCTGTCTGGAATACCATCTCCATCGGTATCTCTATTTGGATCTCCGTTTTCTTCTACAGTATCTAATATTCCGTCGTTGTCATCATCTAAATCATAAATGTCTGGAATTCCGTCTTTATCTGTATCTAACAATTCCTTATCTCCAAATTTATTTGGGTCTCCGTCAACAACATCTGGGATACCATCGCCGTCTGTATCGGTTGTATCATCAATTACTCCATCTCCATCGCTGTCTAAAATCCCAGAAAGTTTTGGGTTGTTTGGCTCTAATACATCTGGAATACCATTACCATCAGTATCTGGAAGCGTACTTCCATCAACCAATTCTCCATCCGTATCAACCAGTCCATCTCCATTGGTATCTGTTCCGCCTGCTTCAACAACATCATTAATTCCATCATTATCCGAATCTAAATCTCTATAATCAGGAACTCCATCGCCATCAGTATCAGGAGTAGTTGCTGCTGTCCCTCCATTGTCTGGATCTACAACATCTGCTATTCCGTCTCCATCGGTATCTGTTTGATCGTCTATTACTCCATCATTATCAGCATCTAATGCAGGATCTGTTCCGCCTTCTACTAAATCTGAAATACCATCATTATCACTATCAATATCTTGGAAGTCTGGTTTCCCGTCTCCGTCCGTATCTATTGGTTTTGTTGTTCCTCCTGCTGTAACATCGGTATCATCTGTATCTGCAGTATCCATGATTCCATCATTATCTGCATCTATAATACTATCTAATACTCCATCGCCATTGACATCTACTTTTGAAACATCTTGACCACTTTCTTCTAAATCTAATATTCCATCACCATCACTGTCTAAATCTAATCTGTCTGGAATACCATCTCCATCGGTATCTCTATTTGGATCTCCGTTTTCTTCTACAGTATCTAATATTCCGTCGTTGTCATCATCTAAATCATAAATGTCTGGAATTCCGTCTTTATCTGTATCTAACAATTCCTTATCTCCAAATTTATTTGGGTCTCCGTCAACAACATCTGGGATACCATCGCCGTCTGTATCGGTTGTATCATCAATTACTCCATCTCCATCGCTGTCTAAAACCCCAGGGAGTTTTGGATTGTTTGGCTCTAATACATCAGGAATACCATTACCATCAGTATCTGGAAGCGTACTTCCATCAACCAATTCTCCATCCGTATCAACCAGTCCATCTCCATTGGTATCTGTTCCGCCTGCTTCAACAACATCATTAATTCCATCATTATCCGAATCTAAATCTCTATAATCAGGAACTCCATCGCCATCAGTATCAGGAGTAGTTGCTGCTGTTCCTCCATTGTCTGGATCTACAACATCTGCTATTCCGTCTCCATCGGTATCTGTTTGATCGTCTATTACACCATCATTATCAGCATCTAATGCAGGATCTGTTCCGCCTTCTACTAAATCTGAAATACCATCATTATCACTATCAATATCTTGGAAGTCTGGTTTCCCATCCCCGTCCGTATCTATTGGTTTTGTTGTTCCTCCTGCTGTAACATCGGTATCATCTGTATCTGCAGTATCCATGATTCCATCATTATCTGCATCTATAACACTATCTAATACTCCATCGCCATTGACATCTACTTTTGAAACATCTTGACCACTTTCTTCTAAATCTAATATTCCATCTCCATCACTGTCTAAATCTAATCTGTCTGGAATACCATCTCCATCGGTATCTCTATTTGGATCTCCGTTTTCTTCTACAGTATCTAATATTCCGTCGTTGTCATCATCTAAATCATAAATGTCTGGAATTCCGTCTTTATCTGTATCTAACAGACACTTACTTGCTGGAACAGTAACAATTGTATCTTCACATCCAAAGTATTTAACAGTAATCACTAAATCTTGATTACTTGGTATATCAATTACTTTACCTGCTTCAATCTTTCCAACATTTACTGCTATTGTAGCACCAGGAATAACAGTATAGCTTACTTCATATATTTCAACTTTACTACTACACATAGCTCCTCCAATAGAAATTAATGGATTTTCACATGGATCTGAACAATTAACAGGGCTTGTTACTTCCATAGTGACTATACAAGAATCACCATTTTTAGCTTGAATTGTAATTGAAGTTCCTATTTCCCCTGTTATTGTACCGTCTTTATTGTCTTTTCCTCCAATCACTACAATTTCTGCACCCGTACTTTCACTATATCCAACAGTATATGTATCAGTATTTACTCCATCACATATCCCTTGTCCTACTATTAGTTTTGGTGTTTTACAAACTACAGGACAATTTTCTAAGCCTTCTACTTTTAAAACTGTTATGCATTGATCACCATTTTTAGCCGTGATTATAACATCTGTACCTAAAGGAGCTGTTACCGTATGACCTGATAATATTCCTCCTTCTACGGATATATCAGTTACATTACTTATAATATCAAAAGTATAATTAGTACTTAAATCACAGGCGATTGGACCTGTACTTAAGACTGGTTTTATACATTCAGGACAGTCTGTTGGGGCAGTAATCGTGTGAACACTGTCTGCACATCCTGCATAACTAACTGTGATTTTTACATCTGTTTTATTTTCTATCCCTGTGATACTATTCGTTCCAATAGTTACTCCTGAAAGCGCTGCTCCTGCTGCGTCTGTAATTACAAGTGTTGCTCCTGGGATTGTTTTATAACTAATAGTATAGCTAGCTGCTCCGTTACTTGCACAACTAGTACCTCCTATTGAAACAAGTGGATTTTCACATGGATCTAAACAATCTACTGGACTGGTCACTTCCATGGTCACCACACAATCAGTTCCGTTCTTCGCCTCGATGCTCATTGGTGTTCCAATAACTCCTGTGGCTGTTCCGTCTGCGTTGTCTGTTCCTCCTGTTACCGTTATAGTAGCTCCTGTACTTTCGCCGTAGCTTACCGTATAACTTGTGGCGTTCATACCATCACAAATTGCTTGCCCTACCACTAACTGTGGTAGTTTACAATCTGTTGGACAGCTTGCCAAGCCTTTTACTTCTAGGGTTGTGGTACAGCTAGCTCCGTTTTTAGCGGTGATTGTAACATCGGTTCCTAAAGGAGCTGTTACTGTAGTTCCATTCAATGATGCTCCTGTCGAAAGTGTAATATCACTTGACATATCTGCAACATCGGTGTAAATCTCGAAGGTATAATCAGCTGTTCCATCACAGGCGATTGGACCTGTACTTAAGACTGGTTTTATACATTCAGGACAGTCTGTTGGGGCAGTAATCGTGTGAACACTGTCTGCACATCCTGCATAACTAACTGTGATTTTTACATCTGTTTTATTTTCTATCCCTGTGATACTTGTCGTTCCAATAGTTACTCCTGAAAGCGCTGCTCCTGCTGCGTCTGTAATTACAAGTGTTGCTCCTGGGATTATTTTATAACTAATAGTATAGCTAGCCGCTCCGTTACTTGCACAACTAGTACCTCCTATTGAAACAAGTGGATTTTCACATGGATCTAAACAATCTACTGGACTGGTCACTTCCATGGTCACCACACAATCAGTTCCGTTCTTCGCCTCGATGCTCATTGGTGTTCCAATAACTCCTGTGGCTGTTCCGTCTGCGTTGTCTGTTCCTCCTGTTACCGTTATGGTTGCTCCTGTACTTTCGCCGTAGCTTACCGTATAACTTGTGGCGTTCATACCATCACAAATTGCTTGCCCTACCACTAACTGTGGTAGTTTACAATCTGTTGGACAGCTTGCCAAGCCTTTTACTTCTAGGGTTGTGGTACAGATAGCTCCGTTTTTAGCGGTAATTATAACATCGGTTCCTAAAGGAGCTGTTACTGTAGTTCCATTCAATGATGCTCCTGTCGAAAGTGTAATATCACTTGACATATCTGCAACATCGGTGTAAATCTCGAAGGTATAATCAGCTGTTCCATCACAGGCGATTGGACCTGTACTTAAGACTGGTTTTATACATTCAGGACAGTCTGTTGGGGCAGTAATCGTGTGAACACTGTCTGCACATCCTGCATAACTAACTGTGATTTTTACATCTGTTTTATTTTCTATCCCTGTGATACTATTCGTTCCAATAGTTACTCCTGAAAGCGCTGCTCCTGCTGCGTCTGTAATTGCAAGTGTTGCTCCTGGGATTGTTTTATAACTAATAGTATAGCTAGCTGCTCCGTTACTTGCACAACTAGTACCTCCTATTGAAATAAGTGGATTTTCACATGGATCTAAACAATCTACTGGACTGGTCACTGCCATGGTCACCACACAATCAGTTCCGTTCTTCGCCTCGATGCTCATTGGTGTTCCAATAACTCCTGTGGCTGTTCCGTCTGCGTTGTCTATTCCTCCTGTTACTGTAATGGTTGCTCCTGTACTTTCGCCATAGCTTACCGTATAACTTGTGGCGTTCATACCATCACAAATTGCTTGCCCTACCACTAACTGTGGTAGTTTACAATCTGTTGGACAGGTTGCCAAGCCTTTTACTTCTAGGGTTGTGGTACAATTATTTCCGTTTTTAGCGGTAATTATAACATCGGTTCCTAAAGGAGCTGTTACTGTAGTTCCTACTAATGATGCTCCTGTCGAAAGTGTAATATCACTTGACATATCTGCAACATCGGTGTAAATCTCGAAGGTATAATCAGCTGTTCCATCACAGGCGATTGGACCTGTACTTAAGACTGGTTTTATACATTCAGGACAGTCTGTTGGGGCAGTAATCGTGTGAACACTGTCTGCACATCCTGCATAACTAACTGTGATTTTTACATCTGTTTTATTTTCTATTCCTGTGATACTTGTCGTTCCAATAGTTACTCCTGAAAGCGCTGCTCCTGCTGCGTCAGTAATTACAAGTGTTGCTCCTGGAATTATTTTATAACTAATAGTATAGCTAGCTGCTCCGTTACTTGCACAACTAGTACCTCCTATTGAAATAAGTGGATTTTCACATGGATCTAAACAATCTACTGGACTGGTCACTGCCATGGTCACCACACAATCAGTTCCGTTCTTCGCCTCGATACTCATTGGTGTTCCAATAACTCCTGTGGCTGTTCCGTCTGCATTGTCTGTTCCTCCTGTTACAGTTATGGTTGCTCCTGTACTTTCGCCGTAGCTTACCGTATAACTTGTGGCGTTCATACCATCACAAATTGCTTGCCCTACCACTAACTGTGGTAGTTTACAATCTGTTGGACAGGTTGCCAAGCCTTTTACTTCTAAGGTTGTGGTACAGTTAGCTCCGTTTTTAGCGGTGATTATAACATCGGTTCCTAAAGGAGCTGTTACTGTAGTTCCTACTAATGATGCTCCTGTCGAAAGTGTAATATCATTTGACATATCAGCAACATCTGTGTAAATTTCGAAGGTATAATTCGCTGTTCCATCACAGGCGATTGGACCTGTACTCAATGTTGGTCTTTTACATTCTGGACAGTCTGTTGGGGCAGTAATCGTGTGAACACTGTCTGCACATCCTGCATAACTAACTGTGATTTTTACATCTGTTTTATTTTCAATCCCTGTGATACTTGTCGTTCCAATAGTTACTCCTGAAAGCGCTGCTCCTGCTGCGTCTGTAATTACAAGTGTTGCTCCTGGAATTATTTTATAACTAATAGTATAGCTAGCTGCTCCGCTACTTGCACAACTAGTACCTCCTATTGAAACAAGTGGATTTTCACATGGATCTAAACAATCTACTGGACTGGTCACTTCCATGGTCACCACACAATCAGTTCCGTTCTTCGCCTCGATGCTCATTGGTGTTCCAATAACTCCTGTGGCTGTTCCGTCTGCGTTGTCTGTTCCTCCTGTTACCGTTATAGTAGCTCCTGTACTTTCGCCGTAGCTTACCGTATAACTTGTGGCGTTCATACCATCACAAATTGCTTGCCCTACCACTAACTGTGGTAGTTTACAATCTGTTGGACAGCTTGCCAAGCCTTTTACTTCTAGGGTTGTGGTACAGCTAGCTCCGTTTTTAGCGGTGATTGTAACATCGGTTCCTAAAGGAGCTGTTACTGTAGTTCCATTCAATGATGCTCCTGTCGAAAGTGTAATATCACTTGACATATCTGCAACATCGGTGTAAATCTCGAAGGTATAATCAGCTGTTCCATCACAGGCGATTGGACCTGTACTCAATGTTGGTCTTTTACATTCTGGACAGTCTGTTGGAGCAGTAATCGTGTGAACACTGTCTGCACATCCTGCATAACTAACTGTGATTTTTACATCTGTTTTATTTTCTATTCCTGTGATACTTGTCGTTCCAATAGTTACTCCTGAAAGCGCTGCTCCTGCTGCGTCTGTAATTACAAGTGTTGCTCCTGGGATTATTTTATAACTAATAGTATAGCTAGCTGCTCCGTTACTTGCACAACTAGTCCCTCCTATTGAAATAAGTGGATTTTCACATGGATCTAAACAATCTACTGGACTGGTCACTTCCATGGTCACCACACAATCAGTTCCGTTCTTCGCCTCGATGCTCATTGGTGTTCCAATAACTCCTGTGGCTGTTCCGTCTGCGTTGTCTGTTCCTCCTGTTACCGTTATAGTAGCTCCTGTACTTTCGCCGTAGCTTACCGTATAACTTGTGGCGTTCATACCATCACAAATTGCTTGCCCTACCACTAACTGTGGTAGTTTACAATCTGTTGGACAACTTGCCAAGCCTTTTACTTCTAAGGTTGTGGTACAGCTAGCTCCGTTTTTAGCGGTGATTATAACATCGGTTCCTAATAGCGCTGTTACTGTAGTTCCTACTAATGATGCTCCTGTCGAAAGTGTAATATCATTTGACATATCAGCAACATCTGTATAAATCTCGAAGGTATAATTCGCTGTTCCATCACAGGCGATTGGACCTGTACTTAAGACTGGTTTTTTACATTCAGGACAGTCTGTTGGGGCAGTAATCGTGTGAACACTGTCTGCACATCCTGCATAACTAACTGTGATTTTTACATCTGTTCCGTTTGGTATCCCTGAGATACTTGTCGTTCCAATAGTTGCTCCTGCAATTGCTGCATCTGCTGCGTCTGTAATTACAAGTGTTGCGCCTGGGATTGTTTTATAACTAATAGTATAGGTATCCGTTCCGTCAGTTGCACAACTAGTACCTCCTATTGAAACAAGTGGATTTTCACATGGATCTAAACAATCTGCTGGACTGGTTACTTCCATGGTCACCACACAATCAGTTCCGTTCTTCGCCTCGATGCTCATTGGTGTTCCAATAACTCCTGTGGCTGTTCCGTCTGCGTTGTCTGTTCCTCCTGTTACCGTTATGGTTGCTCCTGTACTTTCACCGTAGCTTACCGTATAACTTGCGGCGTTCATACCATCACAAATTGCTTGCCCTACCACTAACTGTGGTAGTTTACAATCTGTTGGACAGGTTGCCAAGCCTTTTACTTCTAGGATTGTGGTACAGCTAGCTCCGTTTTTAGCGGTGATTGTAACATCGGTTCCTAAAGGAGCTGATACAATATTCCCTGCTAATGATGCTCCTATCGAAAGTGTAATATCACTTGACATATCAGCAACATCTGTATAAATCTCGAAGGTATAATCAGCTCCTCCATCACAGGCGATTGGGCCTGTACTTAAGACTGGTTTTTTACATTCTGGACAGTCTGTTGGGGCAGTAATCGTGTGAACACTGTCTGCACATCCTGCATAACTAACTGTGATTTTTACATCCGTTCCGTTTGGTATCCCTGAGATACTTGTCGTTCCAACAGTTGCTCCTGCAATCGCTGCATCTGCGGCGTCTGTAATTACAAGTGTTGCGCCTGGGATTGTTTTATAACTAATAGTGTAAGTATCCGTTCCGTCAGTTGCACAACTAGTACCTCCTATTGAAACAAGTGGATTTTCACATGGATCTAAACAATCTGCTGGACTGGTCACTTCCATGGTCACCACACAATCAGTTCCGTTCTTCGCCTCGATGCTCATTGGTGTTCCAATAACTCCTGTGGCTGTTCCGTCTGCATTGTCTGTTCCTCCTGTTACCGTTATGGTTGCCCCTGTACTTTCGCCGTAGCTTACCGTATAACTTGTGGCGTTCATTCCATCACAAATTGCTTGCCCTACCACTAACTGTGGTAGTTTACAATCTGTTGGACAGCTTGCCAAGCCTTTTACTTCTAGGGTTGTGGTACAATTATCTCCGTTTTTAGCGGTGATTGTAACATCGGTTCCTAAAGGAGCTGTTACAATATTCCCTGCTAATGATGCTCCTATCGAAAGTGTAATATCACTTGACATA
Source organism: Flavobacteriaceae bacterium (assembly GCA_965224465.1). Classification (GTDB taxonomy): domain Bacteria; phylum Bacteroidota; class Bacteroidia; order Flavobacteriales; family Flavobacteriaceae. Next base: position 2,044,555 of record OZ245049.1, read on the forward strand.
TCAGCAACATCGGTATAAATCTCGAAGGTATAATTCGCTGTTCCATCACAGGCGATTGGGCCTGTACTTAAGACTGGTTTTATACATTCAGGACAGTCTGTTGGGGCAGTAATCGTGTGAACACTGTCTGCACATCCTGCATAACTAACTGTGATTTTTACATCCGTTCCGTTTGGTATCCCTGAGATACTTGTCGTTCCAACAGTTGCTCCTGCAATCGCTGCATCTGCGGCGTCTGTAATTACAAGTGTTGCACCTGGGATTGTTTTATAACTAATAGTATAGGTATCCGTTCCGTCAGTTGCACAACTAGTACCTCCTATTGAAACAAGTGGATTTTCACATGGATCTAAACAATCTGCTGGACTGGTTACTTCCATGGTCACCACACAATCAGTTCCGTTCTTCGCCTCGATGCTCATTGGTGTTCCAATAACTCCTGTGGCTGTTCCGTCTGCGTTGTCTGTTCCGCCTGTTACCGTTATGGTAGCTCCAGTACTTTCACCGTAGCTTACCGTATAACTTGTGGCGTTTATACCATCACAAATTGCTTGCCCTACCACTAACTGTGGTAGTTTACAATCTGTTGGACAGGTTGCCAAGCCTTTTACTTCTAGGGTTGTGGTACAATTATTTCCGTTTTTAGCGGTGATTGTAACATCGGTTCCTAAAGGAGCTGTTACAATATTCCCTGTTAATGTTCCTCCGACTACTGTAATGTTTGTAGGCATATCAGCAACATCTGTATAAATCTCGAAGGTATAATCAGCTGTTCCATCACAGGCAATTGGACCTGTACTCAATGTTGGTTTTTTACATTCTGGACAGTCTGTTGGGGCAGTAATCATGTGAACACTGTCTGCACATCCTGCATAACTAACTGTGATTTTTACATCCGTTCCGTTTGGTATTCCAGTGATACTTGTCGTTCCATTAGTTGCTCCTGCAATCGCTGCATCTGCGGCGTCTGTAATTACAAGTGTTGCGCCTGGTATTGTTTTATAACTAATAGTATAGGTATCCGTTCCGTCAGTTGCACAACTAGTACCTCCTATTGAAACAAGTGGATTTTCACATGGATCTAAACAATCTGCTGGACTGGTCACTTCCATGGTCACCACACAATCAGTTCCGTTCTTCGCCTCGATGCTCATTGGTGTTCCAATAACTCCTGTGGCTGTTCCGTCTGCATTGTCTGTTCCGCCTGTTACCGTTATGGTAGCTCCTGTACTTTCGCCGTAGCTTACCGTATAACTTGTGGCGTTCATACCATCACAAATTGCTTGCCCTACCACTAACTGTGGTAGTTTACAATCTGTTGGACAGGTTGCCAAGCCTTTTACTTCTAGGGTTGTGGTACAGTTAGCTCCGTTTTTAGCGGTAATTATAACATCGGTTCCTAAAGGAGCTGTTACAATATTCCCTGTTAATGATGCTCCTATCGAAAGTGTAATATCACTTGACATATCTGCAACATCGGTGTAAATCTCGAAGGTATAATCAGCTCCTCCATCACAGGCAATTGGGCCTGTACTTAAGACTGGTTTTTTACATTCTGGACAGTCTGTTGGGGCAGTAATCGTGTGAACACTGTCTGCACATCCTGCATAACTAACTGTGATTTTTACATCTGTTCCGTTTGGTATTCCTGTGATACTTGTCGTTCCAATAGTTGCTCCTGCAATCGCTGCATCTGCTGCGTCTGTAATTGCAAGTGTTGCTCCTGGGATTGTTTTATAACTAATAGTATAGGTATCCGTTCCGTCAGTTGCACAACTAGTACCTCCTATTGAAACAAGTGGATTTTCACATGGATCTGAACAATCTGCTGGACTGGTCACTTCCATGGTCACCACACAATCAGTTCCGTTCTTCGCCTCGATGCTCATTGGTGTTCCAATAACTCCTGTGGCTGTTCCGTCTGCATTGTCTGTTCCGCCTGTTACCGTTATGGTAGCTCCTGTACTTTCGCCGTAGCTTACCGTATAACTTGTGGCGTTCATACCATCACAAATTGCTTGCCCTACCACTAACTGTGGTAGTTTACAATCTGTTGGACAGGTTGCCAAGCCTTTTACTTCTAGGGTTGTGGTACAATTATTTCCGTTTTTAGCGGTGATTGTAACATCGGTTCCTAAAGGAGCTGTTACAATATTCCCTGTTAATGTTCCTCCGACTACTGTAATGTTTGTAGGCATATCAGCAACATCTGTATAAATCTCGAAGGTATAATCAGCTGTTCCATCACAGGCGATTGGGCCTGTACTCAATGTTGGTCTTTTACATTCAGGACAGTCTGTTGGGGCAGTAATCGTGTGAACACTGTCTGCACATCCTGCATAACTAACTGTGATTTTTACATCCGTTCCGTTTGGTATCCCTGAGATACTTGTCGTTCCAACAGTTGCTCCTGCAATCGCTGCATCTGCGGCGTCTGTAATTACAAGTGTTGCGCCTGGGATTGTTTTATAACTAATAGTGTAAGTATCCGTTCCGTCAGTTGCACAACTAGTACCTCCTATTGAAACAAGTGGATTTTCACATGGATCTAAACAATCTGCTGGACTGGTCACTTCCATGGTCACCACACAATCAGTTCCGTTCTTCGCCTCGATGCTCATTGGTGTTCCAATAACTCCTGTGGCTGTTCCGTCTGCATTGTCTGTTCCGCCTGTTACCGTTATGGTAGCTCCTGTACTTTCGCCGTAGCTTACCGTATAACTTGTGGCGTTCATACCATCACAAATTGCTTGCCCTACCACTAACTGTGGTAGTTTACAATCTGTTGGACAGGTTGCCAAGCCTTTTACTTCTAGGGTTGTGGTACAATTATTTCCGTTTTTAGCGGTGATTGTAACATCGGTTCCTAAAGGAGCTGTTACAATATTCCCTGCTAATGATGCTCCTATCGAAAGTGTAATATCACTTGACATATCAGCAACATCGGTGTAAATCTCGAAGGTATAATCAGCTCCTCCATCACAGGCAATTGGGCCTGTACTTAAGACTGGTTTTTTACATTCTGGACAGTCTGTTGGGGCAGTAATCGTGTGAACACTGTCTGCACATCCTGCATAACTAACTGTGATTTTTACATCCGTTCCGTTTGGTATTCCTGTGATACTTGTCGTTCCAATAGTTGCTCCTGCAATCGCTGCATCTGCGGCGTCTGTAATTACAAGTGTTGCACCTGGGATTGTTTTATAACTAATAGTATAGGTATCCGTTCCGTCAGTTGCACAACTAGTACCTCCTATTGAAACAAGTGGATTTTTACATGGATCTAAACAATCTGCTGGACTGGTTACTTCCATGGTCACCACACAATCAGTTCCGTTCTTCGCCTCGATGCTCATTGGTGTTCCAATAACTCCTGTGGCTGTTCCGTCTGCGTTGTCTGTTCCACCTGTTACCGTTATGGTTACTCCTGTACTTTCACCGTAGCTTACCGTATAACTTGTGGCGTTCATACCATCACAAATTGCTTGCCCTAGCACTAACTGTGGTAGTTTACAATCTGTTGGGCAGGTTACCAAGCCTTTTACTTCTAGGGTTGTGGTACAGTTAGCTCCGTTTTTAGCGATAATTATTACATCGGTTCCTAAAGGAGCTGATACTGTAGTTCCATTCAATGATGCTCCTGTCGAAAGTGTAATATCACTTGACATATCTGCAACATCTGTATAAATCTCGAAGGTATAATCAGCTGTTCCATCACAGGCAATTGGGCCTGTACTTAAGACTGGTTTTTTACATTCTGGACAGTCTGTTGGGGCAGTAATCGTGTGAACACTGTCTGCACATCCTGCATAACTAACTGTGATTTTTACATCTGTTCCGTTTGGTATCCCTGAGATACTTGTCGTTCCAATAGTTGCTCCTGCAATTGCTGCATCTGCTGCGTCTGTAATTACAAGTGTTGCGCCTGGGATTGTTTTATAACTAATAGTATAGGTATCCGTTCCGTCAGTTGCACAACTAGTACCTCCTATTGAAACAAGTGGATTTTCACATGGATCTAAACAATCTGCTGGACTGGTTACTTCCATGGTCACCACACAATCAGTTCCGTTCTTCGCCTCGATGCTCATTGGTGTTCCAATAACTCCTGTGGCTGTTCCGTCTGCATTGTCTGTTCCGCCTGTTACCGTTATGGTAGCTCCTGTACTTTCGCCGTAGCTTACCGTATAACTTGTGGCGTTCATACCATCACAAATTGCTTGCCCTACCACTAACTGTGGTAGTTTACAATCTGTTGGGCAGGTTACCAAGCCTTTTACTTCTAGGGTTGTGGTACAGTTAGCTCCGTTTTTAGCGATAATTATTACATCGGTTCCTAAAGGAGCTGATACTGTAGTTCCATTCAATGATGCTCCTGTCGAAAGTGTAATATCACTTGACATATCTGCAACATCTGTATAAATCTCGAAGGTATAATCAGCTGTTCCATCACAGGCAATTGGACCTGTACTCAATGTTGGTTTTTTACATTCAGGACAGTCTGTTGGGGCAGTAATCGTGTGAACACTGTCTGCACATCCTGCATAACTAACTGTGATTTTTACATCTGTTCCGTTTGGTATCCCTGAGATACTTGTCGTTCCAATAGTTACTCCTGAAAGCGCTGCTCCTGCTGCGTCTGTAATTACAAGTGTTGCTCCTGGGATTATTTTATAACTAATAGTATAGCTAGCTGCTCCGTTACTTGCACAACTAGTACCTCCTATTGAAACAAGTGGATTTTCACATGGATCTAAACAATCTGCTGGACTGGTCACTTCCATGGTCACCACACAATCAGTTCCGTTCTTCGCCTCGATGCTCATTGGTGTTCCAATAACTCCTGTGGCTGTTCCGTCTGCGTTGTCTGTTCCGCCTGTTACCGTTATGGTTGCTCCAGTACTTTCGCCGTAGCTTACCGTATAACTTGTGGCGTTTATACCATCACAAATTGCTTGCCCTACCACTAACTGTGGTAGTTTACAATCTGTTGGACAGCTTGCCAAGCCTTTTACTTCTAGGGTTGTGGTACAGCTAGCTCCGTTTTTAGCAGTAATTATAACATCGGTTCCTAATAGCGCTGTTACTGTAGTTCCTACTAATGATGCTCCTGTCGAAAGTGTAATATCACTTGACATATCTGCAACATCGGTGTAAATCTCGAAGGTATAATCAGCTCCTCCATCACAGGCAATTGGGCCTGTACTCAATGTTGGTCTTTTACATTCAGGACAGTCTGTTGAGGCAGTAATCATGTGAACACTGTCTGCACATCCTGCATAACTAACTGTGATTTTTACATCCGTTCCGTTTGGTATTCCAGTGATACTTGTCGTTCCAATAGTTGCTCCTGCAATCGCTGCATCTGCGGCGTCTGTAATTACAAGTGTTGCGCCTGGTATTGTTTTATAACTAATAGTATAGGTATCCGTTCCGTCAGTTGCACAACTAGTACCTCCTATTGAAACAAGTGGATTTTCACATGGATCTAAACAATCTACTGGACTGGTCACTTCCATGGTCACCACACAATCAGTTCCGTTCTTCGCCTCGATGCTCATTGGTGTTCCAATAACTCCTGTGGCTGTTCCGTCTGCATTGTCTGTTCCTCCTGTTACTGTTATGGTTGCTCCTGTACTTTCGCCGTAGCTTACCGTATAACTTGTGGCGTTCATACCATCACAAATTGCTTGCCCTACCACTAACTGTGGTAGTTTACAATCTGTTGGACAGGTTGCCAAGCCTTTTACTTCTAGGGTTGTGGTACAATTATTTCCGTTTTTAGCGGTAATTATAACATCGGTTCCTAAAGGAGCTGTTACTGTAGTTCCATTCAATGATGCTCCTGTCGAAAGTGTAATATCACTTGACATATCTGCAACATCGGTGTAAATCTCGAAGGTATAATCAGCTGTTCCATCACAGGCGATTGGACCTGTACTTAAGACTGGTTTTATACATTCAGGACAGTCTGTTGGGGCAGTAATCGTGTGAACACTGTCTGCACATCCTGCATAACTAACTGTGATTTTTACATCTGTTTTATTTTCTATCCCTGTGATACTATTCGTTCCAATAGTTACTCCTGAAAGCGCTGCTCCTGCTGCGTCTGTAATTACAAGTGTTGCTCCTGGGATTGTTTTATAACTAATAGTATAGCTAGCTGCTCCGTTACTTGCACAACTAGTACCTCCTATTGAAATAAGTGGATTTTCACATGGATCTAAACAATCTACTGGACTGGTCACTGCCATGGTCACCACACAATCAGTTCCGTTCTTCGCCTCGATGCTCATTGGTGTTCCAATAACTCCTGTGGCTGTTCCGTCTGCGTTGTCTGTTCCTCCTGTTACCGTTATGGTTGCTCCTGTACTTTCGCCGTAGCTTACCGTATAACTTGTGGCGTTCATACCATCACAAATTGCTTGCCCTACCACTAACTGTGGTAGTTTACAATCTGTTGGACAGCTTGCCAAGCCTTTTACTTCTAGGGTTGTGGTACAGCTAGCTCCGTTTTTAGCGGTAATTATAACATCGGTTCCTAAAGGAGCTGTTACTGTAGTTCCATTCAATGATGCTCCTGTCGAAAGTGTAATATCACTTGACATATCTGCAACATCGGTGTAAATCTCGAAGGTATAATCAGCTGTTCCATCACAGGCGATTGGACCTGTACTTAAGACTGGTTTTATACATTCAGGACAGTCTGTTGGGGCAGTAATCGTGTGAACACTGTCTGCACATCCTGCATAACTAACTGTGATTTTTACATCTGTTTTATTTTCTATCCCTGTGATACTATTCGTTCCAATAGTTATTCCTGAAAGCGCTGCTCCTGCTGCGTCTGTAATTACAAGTGTTGCTCCTGTAATTATTTTATAACTAATAGTATAGCTAGCTGCTCCGTTACTTGCACAACTAGTACCTCCTATTGAAATAAGTGGATTTTCACATGGATCTAAACAATCTACTGGACTGGTCACTGCCATGGTCACCACACAATCAGTTCCGTTCTTCGCCTCGATGCTCATTGGTGTTCCTATAACTCCTGTGGCTGTTCCGTCTGCATTGTCTGTTCCTCCTGTTACTGTAATGGTTGCTCCTGTACTTTCGCCGTAGCTTACCGTATAACTTGTGGCGTTCATACCATCACAAATTGCTTGCCCTACCACTAACTGTGGCAGTTTACAATCTGTTGGACAGGTTGCCAAGCCTTTTACTTCTAGGGTTGTGGTACAATTATTTCCGTTTTTAGCGGTAATTATAACATCGGTTCCTAAAACAGCTGTTACAATATTCCCTGTTAATGTTCCTCCGACTACTGTAATGTTTGTAGGCATATCTGAAACATCGGTGTAAATCTCGAAGGTATAATCAGCTGTTCCATCACAGGCGATTGGACCTGTACTCAATGTTGGTCTTTTACATTCTGGACAGTCTGTTGGGGCAGTAATCGTGTGAACACTGTCTGCACATCCTGCATAACTAACTGTGATTTTTACATCTGTTTTATTTTCTATCCCTGTGATACTTGTCGTTCCAATAGTTACTCCTGAAAGCGCTGCTCCTGCTGCGTCTGTAATTACAAGTGTTGCTCCTGGGATTATTTTATAACTAATAGTATAGCTAGCTGCTCCGTTACTTGCACAACTAGTACCTCCTATTGAAATAAGTGCATTTTCACATGGATCTAAACAATCTACTGGACTGGTCACTGCCATGGTCACCACACAATCAGTTCCGTTCTTCGCCTCGATGCTCATTGGTGTTCCTATAACTCCTGTGGCTGTTCCGTCTGCATTGTCTGTTCCTCCTGTTACTGTAATGGTTGCTCCTGTACTTTCGCCGTAGCTTACCGTATAACTTGTGGCGTTCATACCATCACAAATTGCTTGCCCTACCACTAACTGTGGCAGTTTACAATCTGTTGGACAGGTTGCCAAGCCTTTTACTTCTAGGGTTGTGGTACAATTATTTCCGTTTTTAGCGGTAATTATAACATCGGTTCCTAAAACAGCTGTTACAATATTCCCTGCTAATGTTCCTCCGACTACTGTAATGTTTGTAGGCATATCTGCAACATCTGTGTAAATCTCGAAGGTATAATTCGCTGTTCCATCACAGGCAATTGGTCCTGTACTTAAGACTGGTTTTATACATTCTGGACAGTCTGTTGGAGCAGTAATCGTGTGAACACTGTCTGCACATCCTGCATAACTAACTGTGATTTTTACATCTGTTTTATTTTCTATTCCTGTGATACTTGTCGTTCCAATAGTTACTCCTGAAAGCGCTGCTCCTGCTGCGTCTGTAATTACAAGTGTTGCTCCTGGGATTATTTTATAACTAATAGTATAGCTAGCCGCTCCGTTACTTGCACAACTAGTACCCCCTATTGAAATAAGTGGATTTTCACATGGATCTAAACAATCTACTGGACTGGTCACTGCCATGGTCACCACACAATCAGTTCCGTTCTTCGCCTCGATGCTCATTGGTGTTCCAATAACTCCTGTGGCTGTTCCGTCTGCGTTGTCTGTTCCTCCTGTTACCGTTATGGTTGCTCCTGTACTTTCGCCGTAGCTTACCGTATAACTTGTGGCGTTCATACCATCACAAATTGCTTGCCCTACCACTAACTGTGGTAGTTTACAATCTGTTGGACAGCTTGCCAAGCCTTTTACTTCTAGGGTTGTGGTACAGCTAGCTCCGTTTTTAGCAGTAATTATAACATCGGTTCCTAATAGCGCTGTTACTGTAGTTCCTACTAATGATGCTCCTGTCGAAAGTGTAATATCATTTGACATATCTGCAACATCGGTGTAAATCTCGAAGGTATAATTCGCTGTTCCATCACAGGCAATTGGGCCTGTACTCAATGTTGGTCTTTTACATTCAGGACAGTCTGTTGGGGCAGTAATCGTGTGAACACTGTCTGCACATCCTGCATAACTAACTGTGATTTTTACATCTGTTCCGTTTGGTATTCCTGTGATACTTGTCGTTCCAATAGTTGCTTCTGCAATCGCTGCATCTGCTGCATCTGTAATTACAAGTGTTGCTCCTGGGATTATTTTATAACTAATAGTATAGCTAGCTGCTCCGCTACTTGCACAACTAGTACCTCCTATTGAAACAAGTGGATTTTCACATGGATCTAAACAATCTACTGGACTGGTCACTTCCATGGTCACCACACAATCAGTTCCGTTCTTCGCCTCGATGCTCATTGGTGTTCCAATAACTCCTGTGGCTGTTCCGTCTGCGTTGTCTGTTCCTCCTGTTACCGTTATAGTAGCTCCTGTACTTTCGCCGTAGCTTACCGTATAACTTGTGGCGTTCATACCATCACAAATTGCTTGCCCTACCACTAACTGTGGTAGTTTACAATCTGTTGGACAGCTTGCCAAGCCTTTTACTTCTAGGGTTGTGGTACAGCTAGCTCCGTTTTTAGCGGTAATTATAACATCGGTTCCTAAAGGAGCTGTTACTGTAGTTCCATTCAATGATGCTCCTGTCGAAAGTGTAATATCACTTGACATATCTGCAACATCGGTGTAAATCTCGAAGGTATAATCAGCTGTTCCATCACAGGCGATTGGACCTGTACTTAAGACTGGTTTTATACATTCAGGACAGTCTGTTGGGGCAGTAATCGTGTGAACACTGTCTGCACATCCTGCATAACTAACTGTGATTTTTACATCTGTTTTATTTTCTATCCCTGTGATACTATTCGTTCCAATAGTTACTCCTGAAAGCGCTGCTCCTGCTGCGTCTGTAATTACAAGTGTTGCTCCTGGGATTGTTTTATAACTAATAGTATAGCTAGCTGCTCCGTTACTTGCACAACTAGTACCTCCTATTGAAATAAGTGGATTTTCACATGGATCTAAACAATCTACTGGACTGGTCACTTCCATGGTCACCACACAATCAGTTCCGTTCTTCGCCTCGATGCTCATTGGTGTTCCAATAACTCCTGTGGCCGTTCCGTCTGCGTTGTCTGTTCCCCCTGTTACCGTTATGGTTGCCCCTGTACTTTCGCCGTAGCTTACCGTATAACTTGTGGCATTCATACCATCACAAATTGCTTGCCCTACCACTAACTGTGGCAGTTTACAATCTGTTGGACAACTTGCCAAGCCTTTTACTTCTAGGGTTGTGGTACAGCTAGCTCCGTTTTTAGCGGTAATTATAACATCGGTTCCTAAAGGAGCTGTTACTGTAGTTCCTACTAATGATGCTCCTGTCGAAAGTGTAATATCATTTGACATATCTGCAACATCGGTGTAAATCTCGAAGGTATAATCAGCTGTTCCATCACAGGCGATTGGGCCTGTACTTAAGACTGGTTTTTTACATTCTGGACAGTCTGTTGGGGCAGTAATCGTGTGAACACTGTCTGCACATCCTGCATAACTAACTGTGATTTTTACATCTGTTCCGTTTGGTATCCCTGAGATACTTGTCGTTCCAATAGTTGCTCCTGCAATTGCTGCATCTGCTGCGTCTGTAATTACAAGTGTTGCGCCTGGGATTGTTTTATAACTAATAGTATAAGTATCCGTTCCGTCAGTTGCACAACTAGTACCTCCTATTGAAACAAGTGGATTTTCACATGGATCTAAACAATCTGCTGGACTGGTCACTGCCATGGTCACCACACAATCAGTTCCGTTCTTCGCCTCGATGCTCATTGGTGTTCCAATAACTCCTGTGGCTGTTCCGTCTGCGTTGTCTGTTCCTCCTGTTACCGTTATGGTTGCTCCTGTACTTTCGCCGTAGCTTACCGTATAACTTGTGGCGTTCATACCATCACAAATTGCTTGCCCTACTACTAACTGTGGTAGTTTACAATCTGTTGGACAGGTTGCCAAGCCTTTTACTTCTAGGGTTGTGGTACAGCTAGCTCCGTTTTTAGCAGTAATTATAACATCGGTTCCTAATAGCGCTGTTACTGTAGTTCCTACTAATGATGCTCCTGTCGAAAGTGTAATATCATTTGACATATCTGCAACATCGGTGTAAATCTCGAAGGTATAATTCGCTGTTCCATCACAGGCGATTGGGCCTGTACTTAAGACTGGTTTTATACATTCAGGACAGTCTGTTGGGGCAGTAATCGTGTGAACACTGTCTGCACATCCTGCATAACTAACTGTGATTTTTACATCTGTTTTATTTTCTATTCCTGTGATACTTGTCGTTCCAATAGTTGCTCCTGCAATTGCTGCATCTGCTGCGTCTGTAATTACAAGTGTTGCACCTGGGATTGTTTTATAACTAATAGTATAGGTATCCGTTCCGTCAGTTGCACAACTAGTACCTCCTATTGAAACAAGTGGATTTTCACATGGATCTAAACAATCTGCTGGACTGGTCACTTCCATGGTCACCACACAATCAGTTCCGTTCTTCGCCTCGATGCTCATTGGTGTTCCAATAACTCCTGTGGCTGTTCCGTCTGCGTTGTCTGTTCCGCCTGTTACCGTTATGGTTGCTCCAGTACTTTCGCCGTAGCTTACCGTATAACTTGTGGCGTTTATACCATCACAAATTGCTTGCCCTACCACCAACTGTGGTAGTTTACAATCTGTTGGACAGCTTGCCAAGCCTTTTACCTCTAGGGTTGTGGTACAATTATCTCCGTTTTTAGCGGTGATTGTAACATCGGTTCCTAAAGGAGCTGTTACAATATTCCCTGCTAATGATGCTCCTATCGAAAGTGTAATATCACTTGACATATCAGCAACATCGGTGTAAATCTCGAAGGTATAATTCGCTGTTCCATCACAGGCGATTGGGCCTGTACTTAAGACTGGTTTTATACATTCAGGACAGTCTGTTGGGGCAGTAATCGTGTGAACACTGTCTGCACATCCTGCATAACTAACTGTGATTTTTACATCCGTTCCGTTTGGTATCCCTGAGATACTTGTCGTTCCAACAGTTGCTCCTGCAATCGCTGCATCTGCGGCGTCTGTAATTACAAGTGTTGCGCCTGGGATTGTTTTATAACTAATAGTGTAAGTATCCGTTCCGTTACTTGCACAACTAGTACCTCCTATTGAAACAAGTGGATTTTCACATGGATCTAAACAATCTGCTGGACTGGTCACTTCCATGGTCACCACACAATCAGTTCCGTTCTTCGCCTCGATGCTCATTGGTGTTCCAATAACTCCTGTGGCTGTTCCGTCTGCGTTGTCTGTTCCGCCTGTTACCGTTATGGTAGCTCCTGTACTTTCACCGTAGCTTACCGTATAACTTGTGCCGTTTATACCATCACAAATTGCTTGCCCTACCACTAACTGTGGTAGTTTACAATCTGTTGGACAGCTTGCCAAGCCTTTTACTTCTAGGGTTGTGGTACAGTTAGCTCCGTTTTTAGCGGTGATTGTAACATCGGTTCCTAAAGGAGCTGTTACAATATTCCCTGTTAATGATGCTCCTATCGAAAGTGTAATATCACTTGACATATCTGCAACATCTGTATAAATCTCGAAGGTATAATTCGCTGTTCCATCACAGGCGATTGGACCTGTACTTAAGACTGGTTTTTTACATTCAGGACAGTCTGTTGGGGCAGTAATCGTGTGAACACTGTCTGCACATCCTGCATAACTAACTGTGATTTTTACATCCGTTCCGTTTGGTATTCCTGTGATACTTGTCGTTCCAATAGTTGCTCCTGCAATCGCTGCATCTGCGGCGTCTGTAATTACAAGTGTTGCACCTGGGATTGTTTTATAACTAATAGTATAGGTATCCGTTCCGTCAGTTGCACAACTAGTACCTCCTATTGAAACAAGTGGATTTTCACATGGATCTAAACAATCTGCTGGACTGGTTACTTCCATGGTCACCACACAATCAGTTCCGTTCTTCGCCTCGATGCTCATTGGTGTTCCAATAACTCCTGTGGCTGTTCCGTCTGCGTTGTCTGTTCCGCCTGTTACCGTTATGGTAGCTCCAGTACTTTCACCGTAGCTTACCGTATAACTTGTGGCGTTTATACCATCACAAATTGCTTGCCCTACCACTAACTGTGGTAGTTTACAATCTGTTGGACAGGTTGCCAAGCCTTTTACTTCTAGGGTTGTGGTACAATTATTTCCGTTTTTAGCGGTGATTGTAACATCGGTTCCTAAAGGAGCTGTTACAATATTCCCTGTTAATGTTCCTCCGACTACTGTAATGTTTGTAGGCATATCAGCAACATCTGTATAAATCTCGAAGGTATAATCAGCTGTTCCATCACAGGCAATTGGACCTGTACTCAATGTTGGTTTTTTACATTCTGGACAGTCTGTTGGGGCAGTAATCATGTGAACACTGTCTGCACATCCTGCATAACTAACTGTGATTTTTACATCCGTTCCGTTTGGTATTCCAGTGATACTTGTCGTTCCATTAGTTGCTCCTGCAATCGCTGCATCTGCGGCGTCTGTAATTACAAGTGTTGCGCCTGGTATTGTTTTATAACTAATAGTATAGGTATCCGTTCCGTCAGTTGCACAACTAGTACCTCCTATTGAAACAAGTGGATTTTCACATGGATCTAAACAATCTGCTGGACTGGTCACTTCCATGGTCACCACACAATCAGTTCCGTTCTTCGCCTCGATGCTCATTGGTGTTCCAATAACTCCTGTGGCTGTTCCGTCTGCATTGTCTGTTCCGCCTGTTACCGTTATGGTAGCTCCTGTACTTTCGCCGTAGCTTACCGTATAACTTGTGGCGTTCATACCATCACAAATTGCTTGCCCTACCACTAACTGTGGTAGTTTACAATCTGTTGGACAGCTTGCCAAGCCTTTTACTTCTAGGGTTGTGGTACAGTTAGCTCCGTTTTTAGCGGTAATTATAACATCGGTTCCTAAAGGAGCTGTTACAATATTCCCTGTTAATGATGCTCCTATCGAAAGTGTAATATCACTTGACATATCTGCAACATCGGTGTAAATCTCGAAGGTATAATCAGCTCCTCCATCACAGGCAATTGGGCCTGTACTTAAGACTGGTTTTTTACATTCTGGACAGTCTGTTGGGGCAGTAATCGTGTGAACACTGTCTGCACATCCTGCATAACTAACTGTGATTTTTACATCTGTTCCGTTTGGTATTCCTGTGATACTTGTCGTTCCAATAGTTGCTCCTGCAATCGCTGCATCTGCTGCGTCTGTAATTGCAAGTGTTGCTCCTGGGATTGTTTTATAACTAATAGTATAGGTATCCGTTCCGTCAGTTGCACAACTAGTACCTCCTATTGAAACAAGTGGATTTTCACATGGATCTGAACAATCTGCTGGACTGGTCACTTCCATGGTCACCACACAATCAGTTCCGTTCTTCGCCTCGATGCTCATTGGTGTTCCAATAACTCCTGTGGCTGTTCCGTCTGCATTGTCTGTTCCGCCTGTTACCGTTATGGTAGCTCCTGTACTTTCGCCGTAGCTTACCGTATAACTTGTGGCGTTTATACCATCACAAATTGCTTGCCCTACCACTAACTGTGGTAGTTTACAATCTGTTGGACAGGTTGCCAAGCCTTTTACTTCTAGGGTTGTGGTACAATTATTTCCGTTTTTAGCGGTGATTGTAACATCGGTTCCTAAAGGAGCTGTTACAATATTCCCTGTTAATGTTCCTCCGACTACTGTAATGTTTGTAGGCATATCAGCAACATCTGTATAAATCTCGAAGGTATAATCAGCTGTTCCATCACAGGCGATTGGGCCTGTACTCAATGTTGGTCTTTTACATTCAGGACAGTCTGTTGGGGCAGTAATCGTGTGAACACTGTCTGCACATCCTGCATAACTAACTGTGATTTTTACATCCGTTCCGTTTGGTATCCCTGAGATACTTGTCGTTCCAACAGTTGCTCCTGCAATCGCTGCATCTGCGGCGTCTGTAATTACAAGTGTTGCACCTGGGATTGTTTTATAACTAATAGTATAGGTATCCGTTCCGTCAGTTGCACAACTAGTACCTCCTATTGAAACAAGTGGATTTTTACATGGATCTAAACAATCTGCTGGACTGGTTACTTCCATGGTCACCACACAATCAGTTCCGTTCTTCGCCTCGATGCTCATTGGTGTTCCAATAACTCCTGTGGCTGTTCCGTCTGCGTTGTCTGTTCCACCTGTTACCGTTATGGTTACTCCTGTACTTTCACCGTAGCTTACCGTATAACTTGTGGCGTTCATACCATCACAAATTGCTTGCCCTAGCACTAACTGTGGTAGTTTACAATCTGTTGGGCAGGTTACCAAGCCTTTTACTTCTAGGGTTGTGGTACAGTTAGCTCCGTTTTTAGCGATAATTATTACATCGGTTCCTAAAGGAGCTGATACTGTAGTTCCATTCAATGATGCTCCTGTCGAAAGTGTAATATCACTTGACATATCTGCAACATCTGTATAAATCTCGAAGGTATAATCAGCTGTTCCATCACAGGCAATTGGGCCTGTACTTAAGACTGGTTTTTTACATTCTGGACAGTCTGTTGGGGCAGTAATCGTGTGAACACTGTCTGCACATCCTGCATAACTAACTGTGATTTTTACATCTGTTCCGTTTGGTATCCCTGAGATACTTGTCGTTCCAATAGTTGCTCCTGCAATTGCTGCATCTGCTGCGTCTGTAATTACAAGTGTTGCGCCTGGGATTGTTTTATAACTAATAGTATAGGTATCCGTTCCGTCAGTTGCACAACTAGTACCTCCTATTGAAACAAGTGGATTTTCACATGGATCTAAACAATCTGCTGGACTGGTTACTTCCATGGTCACCACACAATCAGTTCCGTTCTTCGCCTCGATGCTCATTGGTGTTCCAATAACTCCTGTGGCTGTTCCGTCTGCATTGTCTGTTCCGCCTGTTACCGTTATGGTAGCTCCTGTACTTTCGCCGTAGCTTACCGTATAACTTGTGGCGTTCATACCATCACAAATTGCTTGCCCTACCACTAACTGTGGTAGTTTACAATCTGTTGGGCAGGTTACCAAGCCTTTTACTTCTAGGGTTGTGGTACAGTTAGCTCCGTTTTTAGCGATAATTATTACATCGGTTCCTAAAGGAGCTGATACTGTAGTTCCATTCAATGATGCTCCTGTCGAAAGTGTAATATCACTTGACATATCTGCAACATCTGTATAAATCTCGAAGGTATAATCAGCTGTTCCATCACAGGCAATTGGACCTGTACTCAATGTTGGTTTTTTACATTCAGGACAGTCTGTTGGGGCAGTAATCGTGTGAACACTGTCTGCACATCCTGCATAACTAACTGTGATTTTTACATCTGTTCCGTTTGGTATCCCTGAGATACTTGTCGTTCCAATAGTTACTCCTGAAAGCGCTGCTCCTGCTGCGTCTGTAATTACAAGTGTTGCTCCTGGGATTATTTTATAACTAATAGTATAGCTAGCTGCTCCGTTACTTGCACAACTAGTACCTCCTATTGAAACAAGTGGATTTTCACATGGATCTAAACAATCTGCTGGACTGGTCACTTCCATGGTCACCACACAATCAGTTCCGTTCTTCGCCTCGATGCTCATTGGTGTTCCAATAACTCCTGTGGCTGTTCCGTCTGCGTTGTCTGTTCCGCCTGTTACCGTTATGGTTGCTCCAGTACTTTCGCCGTAGCTTACCGTATAACTTGTGGCGTTTATACCATCACAAATTGCTTGCCCTACCACTAACTGTGGTAGTTTACAATCTGTTGGACAGCTTGCCAAGCCTTTTACTTCTAGGGTTGTGGTACAGCTAGCTCCGTTTTTAGCAGTAATTATAACATCGGTTCCTAATAGCGCTGTTACTGTAGTTCCTACTAATGATGCTCCTGTCGAAAGTGTAATATCACTTGACATATCTGCAACATCGGTGTAAATCTCGAAGGTATAATCAGCTCCTCCATCACAGGCAATTGGGCCTGTACTCAATGTTGGTCTTTTACATTCAGGACAGTCTGTTGAGGCAGTAATCATGTGAACACTGTCTGCACATCCTGCATAACTAACTGTGATTTTTACATCCGTTCCGTTTGGTATTCCAGTGATACTTGTCGTTCCAATAGTTGCTCCTGCAATCGCTGCATCTGCGGCGTCTGTAATTACAAGTGTTGCGCCTGGTATTGTTTTATAACTAATAGTATAGGTATCCGTTCCGTCAGTTGCACAACTAGTACCTCCTATTGAAACAAGTGGATTTTCACATGGATCTAAACAATCTACTGGACTGGTCACTTCCATGGTCACCACACAATCAGTTCCGTTCTTCGCCTCGATGCTCATTGGTGTTCCAATAACTCCTGTGGCTGTTCCGTCTGCATTGTCTGTTCCTCCTGTTACTGTTATGGTTGCTCCTGTACTTTCACCGTAGCTTACCGTATAACTTGTGGCGTTCATACCATCACAAATTGCTTGCCCTAGCACTAACTGTGGTAGTTTACAATCTGTTGGGCAGGTTACCAAGCCTTTTACTTCTAGGGTTGTGGTACAGTTAGCTCCGTTTTTAGCGATAATTATTACATCGGTTCCTAAAGGAGCTGATACTGTAGTTCCATTCAATGATGCTCCTGTCGAAAGTGTAATATCACTTGACATATCTGCAACATCTGTATAAATCTCGAAGGTATAATCAGCTGTTCCATCACAGGCAATTGGACCTGTACTCAATGTTGGTTTTTTACATTCTGGACAGTCTGTTGGGGCAGTAATCATGTGAACACTGTCTGCACATCCTGCATAACTAACTGTGATTTTTACATCCGTTCCGTTTGGTATTCCAGTGATACTTGTCGTTCCAATAGTTGCTCCTGCAATCGCTGCATCTGCGGCGTCTGTAATTACAAGTGTTGCGCCTGGGATTGTTTTATAACTAATAGTATAGGTATCCGTTCCGTCAGTTGCACAACTAGTACCTCCTATTGAAACAAGTGGATTTTCACATGGATCTAAACAATCTGCTGGACTGGTCACTTCCATGGTCACCACACAATCAGTTCCGTTCTTCGCCTCGATGCTCATTGGTGTTCCAATAACTCCTGTGGCTGTTCCGTCTGCGTTGTCTGTTCCGCCTGTTACCGTTATGGTTGCTCCAGTACTTTCGCCGTAGCTTACCGTATAACTTGTGGCGTTTATACCATCACAAATTGCTTGCCCTACCACTAACTGTGGTAGTTTACAATCTGTTGGACAGGTTGCCAAGCCTTTTACCTCTAGGGTTGTGGTACAGTTAGCTCCGTTTTTAGCGGTGATTGTAACATCGGTTCCTAAAGGAGCTGATACTGTAGTTCCATTCAATGATGCTCCTGTCGAAAGTGTAATATCACTTGACATATCTGCAACATCGGTGTAAATCTCGAAGGTATAATTCGCTGTTCCATCACAGGCGATTGGGCCTGTACTCAATGTTGGTCTTTTACATTCAGGACAGTCTGTTGGGGCAGTAATCGTGTGAACACTGTCTGCACATCCTGCATAACTAACTGTGATTTTTACATCTGTTCCGTTTGGTATCCCTGAGATACTTGTCGTTCCAATAGTTGCTCCTGCAATTGCTGCATCTGCTGCGTCTGTAATTACAAGTGTTGCGCCTGGTATTGTTTTATAACTAATAGTATAGGTATCCGTTCCGTCACTTGCACAACTAGTACCTCCTATTGAAACAAGTGGATTTTCACATGGATCTAAACAATCTGCTGGACTGGTCACTTCCATGGTCACCACACAATCAGTTCCGTTCTTCGCCTCGATGCTCATTGCTGTTCCAATAACTCCTGTGGCTGTTCCGTCTGCATTGTCTGTTCCTCCTGTTACCGTTATGGTTGCTCCTGTACTTTCGCCGTAGCTTACCGTATAACTTGTGGCGTTCATACCATCACAAATTGCTTGCCCTACCACTAACTGTGGTAGTTTACAATCTGTTGGACAACTTGCCAAGCCTTTTACTTCTAGGGTTGTGGTACAGCTAGCTCCGTTTTTAGCGGTAATTATAACATCGGTTCCTAAAGGAGCTGTTACTGTAGTTCCTACTAATGATGCTCCTGTCGAAAGTGTAATATCATTTGACATATCTGCAACATCGGTGTAAATCTCGAAGGTATAATCAGCTGTTCCATCACAGGCGATTGGGCCTGTACTTAAGACTGGTTTTTTACATTCTGGACAGTCTGTTGGGGCAGTAATCGTGTGAACACTGTCTGCACATCCTGCATAACTAACTGTGATTTTTACATCTGTTCCGTTTGGTATCCCTGAGATACTTGTCGTTCCAATAGTTGCTCCTGCAATTGCTGCATCTGCTGCGTCTGTAATTACAAGTGTTGCGCCTGGGATTGTTTTATAACTAATAGTATAAGTATCCGTTCCGTCAGTTGCACAACTAGTACCTCCTATTGAAACAAGTGGATTTTCACATGGATCTAAACAATCTGCTGGACTGGTTACTTCCATGGTCACCACACAATCAGTTCCGTTCTTCGCCTCGATGCTCATTGGTGTTCCAATAACTCCTGTGGCTGTTCCGTCTGCATTGTCTGTTCCTCCTGTTACCGTTATGGTAGCTCCTGTACTTTCACCGTAGCTTACCGTATAACTTGTGGCGTTCATACCTTCACAAATTGCTTGCCCTACTACTAACTGTGGTAGTTTACAATCTGTTGGACAGGTTGCCAAGCCTTTTACTTCTAGGGTTGTGGTACATCCACTTTTATTAACAACTGTTATAACAACATCCGTATTTAACGCAACGGTTACAACGTCATTTAATAAGGTACCATTAGAAATAGTATATTTAGAATCATCTGTAATATCACTATTACTAAATAAATTAAAGGTATAATTAGCTGTTCCATCACAAGAAACAGGTCCTGTAGTTAAAGTAGGTTTTTGAATATCAATAAGTACCTTTTCTGTATACATTACAGAACAGCCATTCAAATCTGACACTGTTAATTTATACGTATCAGGCTTCGTCACTTTCATTGTCAATATATTACTGTCAGAATTATCATCTGTAATAACATTCCCTGAACTATCTGTCCATACATATATATAATCAGTAGCTGCTGAAACTTTACCTCCTGATGCTGCCGTAGCAGTTAATAAACCAGGCGTATTACAGTAAATAGTTGTTGCACTTGCAATAGCGCTTAATAGAGCATCCGCAGGCTCTGTTACTATTTTAGTGGACGTAAACGAACAATTATTAACATCCGTCACCACCACTTTATACGTACCTGCTGTCAAGCCAGATTGATCTTCATTTGATACACTTAACCCAGTACCATCAGTTGTTGACCAAACAAATGTATAAGGAGTTTTCCCTCCAGAAACTGTTAAATCAATTGCTCCATTTGCTTCTCCATTACAAGAAATTGGGTTTTGAGCTAAGGTAACATCTATTGCTGCTGGCTGAGTTAATGTAACACTTGTTGTTGCCTCACAATTGGTATCTGTATCTTTTACTACTATCGTATAGGTTCCAATAGCCAAGCCTATTTGATCTTTATCTGTTGCTGTAAGTCCAGTCCCATCGGTACTTGTCCAAGCATACGAATAATTACCAGATCCATTTAAAACAACTAGCGAAATAGTCCCTGATGAATCACCATTACACGCAATATCCGTAATTACATTTGGTGAGATATCTAAAGAACAACCTTCTGCATTTACCGTAGTTATATTGGTTGCCGTACAGTTATTAGCATCTGTAATTGTTACTGTATAATCCCCTGCGGTAAGTCCGGTAGCTGTAGCTGTTGTCTGTACTGGAGCAGAATTCCAAGAATAGGTATAAGGACCAGTACCCCCAGAAGGAATAGCAGTTACTTCTCCTTCAGTACCTAATACTGTCACTTGATGTGACAAGGTACTTGCCGCTACTGTTAATGATTTTTTAGGCTCTGAAATCCGCACACTTTGTTCAGAAAAACAACCTTTATTACTTATTGCCTTTAACGTATATACTCCACTTGGAACATCACTTAAGGTTGCTGAAGATCCTATTATTGTATTGGATGAATTATACCATTCATAGATTACAGGAGTATCTGCTGTGGTAACTACAGCTATTACACTCCCTGTATTTTCTCCTTTACATGTTACAGCTGTCGGTGTCATTGAATTAATTACAACCGCCGTATTACAGTTGTACGGATGAACTATTACCTGCTGTACTATTATACAACCTGCAGCATCGGTCACTGTTACTTGATAGGTCCCTGGAACTCTTCCTGAAACACTTTCTGAACTCGCTATATTAGTAGCCGGAGGCGTAAGACCATCCTCAGAAACAATTAAATCCCACACATAACTATACGCCGTAACACCATCTGTTACTGTGGCAGTCACGACACCATCATTTGCATCGATTCCAGTTTCATTTGAAGCTGTCGTACTTACATTTAATGTTGAATTAAATTCCTCTACCATTACTGTAACAGGAATTATCACAGTACACGTTCCAACATTTTTGGACGTTACGGTAATCGCACTATAAGCACCTATGCTTAAATCAGGAATCAAAATAATCCCTGATGCATCTGTTGTTATATCTTGTACTAAAGCTGTAGCACCATCTTTTGAATAGCTTACACTGTATGTAGTATTCACTTTTAAACCACCGTTACTGATAACAATAGTTCCGTTATTTGCAGGCGCACACGTTGTAGGTGTTGTACTTATCGCTTTTAATTCCGCTGTTAATTCACACGGATTTACTTCAAGCAAGGCTGTTGTTACAGAAACACACCCTGTTGCTGGGGCAGATACAACTAACTTATACAAATACTTATCTATCGAATACTGAATATCTGTCAACGTAATACTGTTGGATATTTCACCTGCAATATCTGTATATGTAGCACCATTATCCGTACTTACTTGCCATTGGTATACTAAATCGGAAGTGGCATCTACACTTGTATTAGGATTGGTTGTAAAGTCCGTTACTTTGGTTGCTGACGCAGTCCCGGTAAATGTATGATTGTCTGAAATATCTACTGTTGCATTACTTATAGGATTGTCTATAGAGATTGTAATATTGGACAATGCTGCGGGGCTATATGTACTAACACCCTCTTTAAATTTGGTTAAATCTGTAGTCGCAGCGGAAGTATCATCTCCATTTTCCAATAATGACGAATAGCCATTTTCTCCGTAGTCTGTAACCGTACTCCCTCCACTTTTTACTTGTCCATTTGTAAATGTCGTGTCTGTAGCAGAAGCCCCATCTGGTAAGGTCCCTTCTTGTAAATGTTCTTCAAGAATACCCGCTTCCATACTGTCTGGACAGCCATCATCATCCGAGTCTAGGTCTAAATAATTTGGTATTCCATCACCATCAGTATCCGCACAAGCAGCTGGCATTGCTGGACTTATTATTATTGCATAATTTGAATTCACGTTTGTACTCGTAGAATACACGCTCAATGATGTTGCTGGCGTACTTGATTTCCAAACAAAACCTGAACCATTATTGATTGTTGCGCTCGTACTATTTTTAACGGAATAATCATTTCCGGAAACAACATCATTTAATCCCGTATTAGACAAGGTAGAGATAAATTTATAAGCAACATTGTCCGTTGCAATAAACCCATCTGATATGCCAGCACCTAAAGCTCCTCCATGTTTAACTTTCAAGTACACAGGTACCGTCCCTGAGAAAGTGTATTCCACATTTCCAACAGTACCTCCAGAAGCCGCAGAACCATTAGGTATTGTACTCGTACCAATTACAGAAGCAATAACAGACCCTAAAGGCAATCCCCACCTATGACTGATATCTTTCACAGCATCCTGATTTCCGCCTAGCTCCCCTGTATTAAAACTAAAATCATCTACATTAGATAACACATAACTTGCCGATTCTGGACATTCCACAGTGTCCAATATCCCATCATTATCATCATCGATATCTACCAAATCAGGAACTCCATCTCCATCTGTATCAATACAAAGATTAGAATTACTATCTAATGCATAGGTATCATACGTAGAGGTATAACTCGTAGTTGCACTTCCTGTATCATCACTTTCTACATAAGAAGAAAGTCCGTTTGATCCATAATCATTTCCTGCGGATGCTATTTGTCCATTTGTAAAAGTCGTATCAGCTGCCGAAGTACCATCAGGTAAAGTTGCATCTTGCATGATGGCTCCTGTAGCTTTGTCTACTCCTGCTTCTATTGCATCTGGACAGCCATCACCGTCTGAATCTAGGTCTAAATTATTTGGTATGCCGTCGTTATCGGTATCTCTATAAGGCACTGTTAAAGCAGGAGTACAATTATAAGCGGTAGTAGAAGCGTTATACTTTGATCCTGAAAGATACATATCATCCAACAAAGCAGTAGTAGAGGTCGCATGCTTATTGTGAAAATAAAACCTAATACTATATACTTTATTTGGTTTTAAAGGGTAAAAAGTTGTATTAAACGGAGCATTTACACTGCTAGATAAAACTTGTTGATCCGTCAGACAAGTATATGAATTCCAATTATCGTCAGATATTCGAATCGATATTTTAGGGTTATTGTATCCAATAAAAGAATACAACGCATAGTCAAAAGTAAAATTCGCAGTTTTAAAATTACTCTCAAAATAATGATTTTCTTTAAAAGGATTTAAATGCGCATCGCCAACTGTTACAGGATTTAAATACGTGACAGTAGATGAAAGATCATCCGTAAATCCTGAACCTAAAGCAGCATCGTACTGTTCTTGTATTATTGTAGTAGGACCCGTAAAATAAAAAGTGTATTTTTTCTTAATATCGTTAAGATTTCCTCCGACAGTAATCCATGCCATTACATTGTCTCTTCCAGAAGCATCCGATGGTTTAAAAGAACAATTTGAACACCCCGATTCACCTAACTCAACCACATCCAATATTCCATCATTATCATCATCAATATCAATTAAATCACCAATACCATCTCCGTCTGTATCTATACAAACATTAAGACCACTATCTAATGCATAATTCTCATACGTAGATGTATAACTCGTAGTTGCACTTTCTGTATCATCACTTTCTACATAAGAAGAAAGTCCGTTAGATCCATAATCATTTCCTGCGGATGCTATTTGTCCGTTTGTAAAAGTCGTATCAGCAGCCGAAGTACCATCAGGTAAGGTTGCATCTTGCATGATGGCTCCTGTAGCTTTGTCTACACCTGCTTCTATAGCATCTGGACAACCATCACCATCTGAATCTAGGTCTAGGTGATTGGGAATCCCGTCGTTATCGGTATCTATTTCTGAGCATTCACCTTCTAACGAAACTAAATCAACCGCTGAAGAAGCATTAGCAAAAACTAATTCATGTATTTTTACACCTCCTGTCATAGTAGTATCCACATAATGTTTTTGCCCATCAGGATCATATCGATCTAAAATTGTATTGCCTTCAATATCTCTAGCAATAATACGAACTTGACCACTAGGAGCTGGGTCACTCCAAATAGCAAAAGAAGATGTTGTTTTCTTTGTCAATCCGTCCTTGGAAAAATAAGCAATACTTACACCTGTACCATTCCAAATCATTTTATTATCTGTATCCCCTTGACTAGCCCAACTTCCATGGTTTATTACTCTAAAATAATTAGTGTTAGCAACAAAAGAACCATTTACATGTCGAATGCGTATACCTAAAGTAGATAAAAGAGTATTCATATCATGATTCCCAACTGAAAGGCCTTCGGTTAAATTAACATTAGAAGCTTTTTTACAAAAAGAGTCATCTACATCCAATATCCCATCATTATCATCATCAATATCTATTAAATCACCAATACCATCTCCGTCTGTATCTATACAAACATTAAGACCACTATCTAATGCATAATTCTCATACGTAGACACATAAGATGTAGTCGCATTTATATCATCTTCTTTTCCAGTCTCACCCAAGCCATTCGCCAATCCATTATTTCCATAAGGACCTTCTGCCAAGGCTTTTGGTTTATTAGTCGTGGTATTTGTAGTACCATCCCCATTTACAATATCACCCGCGAGTAATGTCCCTGACACTCCTGACTCTACGGCATCTGGACAGCCGTCACCATCAGAATCTAGGTCTAAATGATTTGGAATTCCATCGTTATCGGTATCTATATCACCACAAAGTTCAGATTTCTGACTAATTTTAAAATCATCTATCGTAAATGAACCACGAGATATCGTTATTCTATATTTTTCTAGAGGCACCGTTCCTGAATACACTATCGTACCATTATGACTATATGTCATATTACCATCTTTATCTATAGCTAAAATAAATTTTTTCCCAACAACCGATGGAGCATGCCAACCGCTAGCAATAGCTCCATGTCTTACGTACATACCACTAGAGGCATTAAATTGAAATTTATATCCATTATCTATATAATTACTTGTATTCTCTGTACCTGACATCGGTAAAAACCCTATCATTCCATTAACAGCCGCAG
Source organism: Flavobacteriaceae bacterium (assembly GCA_965224465.1). Lineage (GTDB taxonomy): Bacteria > Bacteroidota > Bacteroidia > Flavobacteriales > Flavobacteriaceae. The sequence continues at coordinate 2,070,029 of OZ245049.1, forward strand.
AAATAGTCCCTTCCATAGTAATCGGTAAATCATACTCTTGATCTGAATAAGCATTCAACCATGCAGCACCCGTTACTTTCAATTGAGTATTTGTAGGAGATGAAACACTTGTAGCAGCAGCACCATGCCAAGAAAAATCTCCCGCATTCGTAGACACTACGACATTACAATCCTGCTCAAGCACATCTAAAACACCATCGTTATCATCATCTATATCAATTACATCAGGAATGGAATCACCGTCGGAATCTATACAAGCATTTAAGTTGCTAGAGCGCGCAAAATCAACGTAGGTAGAAGTATAACTCGTAGTCGCATTTATATTGTCTTCATTGCCAGCTCCACCCAATCCATTTGCCAATCCGTTATTCCCATAAGGACCTTCTGCAAAGACATCTGATCTATTAGTCGTCGTATTTGTTGTACCATCACCATTTACAATATCACCTGCGAGTAAGGTCCCTGTGACTCCTGCTTCTACGGCATCTGGACAGCCATCACCATCAGAATCTAGGTCTAAATAATTTGGTATTCCATCGGCATCGGCATCACTTGCGCAAGAGGATTTCGGGGCCATTTCCGGAACAAAACTATGAAGATTTAATGTGATTTCCTTTACCCCTGAATAATAATTTGTTCCTGCAACACCATAAATTCTATATTTACCGTACACCGTAGCTGGATCAAGGGTATTCGTAAAGGTATCAACCCCATTTGCAACTGTGTTATGCGCTACTACTGAGGACAAATCTACCCATCCAATACCATTAGATCCTTGTAGTTTAACGGTGGAACTCGCGTTGGTCGTCATATACCAGTTCTTCATTTCAAATTCTATGCTACTTACAGCTACTGGAACTGTGGGTGTAATTTCAAACAAGGTAACTCCTGTAATATTTTGTCCTACATTAAAAGAAGAATAAGTAGCCATATTGGTATCAAAACTCAATTCTATCCCTTCGTTATTCCTTGTGGAAAGTTCCGTAGTAACAGCCTTTACAAGCGCTGCTTGTGATGCTGAATAAAAACAGTTCGGTGATTCTATGGCATCTAAGATCCCGTCATTATCATCATCTAAATCAAATATATCAGCAATGCCATCTCCATCTGTATCTGTACAGGCATTTAATAAAGCACTAACAGCATAGGTTTTATAAGTTGAAGCATAGGATGTAGTCGCATTGATATCATCTTCGTTTCCTATTCCTCCCAATGCATTTGCCAATCCATTAGCTCCATAAGGACCTTCTGCCAAGGCTTTCAGTTTATTGATCGTCGTATTTGTAGTACCGTCCCCATTTACAATATCTCCTGCAAGCAGTACCCCCGTAACCCCTGCCTCAAAGGCATCAGGACAGCCATCTCCGTCAGAATCTAGGTCTAGATGATTTGGAATTCCATCGTTATCTGTATCCATTTCACTACAAAACACTTGAGACGTTGTACTTACTTTCACATCGATTGTCAAACCTTGATTACCACTTGCATATTCATTAATATAAAGCTTTAAGGTGTCTCCTTTATTAAAAGTAACCCCATACACCCCTGGACTAGAAACAGACCATTGAGGTTCACAAAAAAGAACTGTTTTAGTTCCATCGGCATCTATTTTAATTCCTAATTTACTATCATAAGTAGTCGTTGATGGATTCAAATTATAGACCCCTGCATCACTCGCCGTAAAAGTATGGGAATGTTCTACGATCCAATGTGAACCAACAGGGTTTGAACCTACGACATTCCCTCCATTTGCATTTAATGTTGCTAACAAGGTACTAGCTCCTCCATTATTCCAATCTACTTTTAACTCGCCTGGAAACTCTGTCATTGTTCCAGAAGCAATCTCTATTGCAGCATCTATTCCTAAATTATCTGCACAACTTGGTCCAGATCCCCCTTGGTACACTTTTATATCCCAAGCATGGTCAAAAACAGGTGTAGAAGAACAAAACATTTCGTCACTATCCAAAATTCCATCATTATCATCGTCTATATCTACTGAATTTTTAATTCCGTCACCATCAAAATCACACGTAGGACCATATTCATTAGGATCTAGACATGGTATTGGGCAAGAAAACTTAGCCGCATCTAAAGCATCTGCATAAGTAGATGGATACGATGTAGTCGCATCTAGCTTGTCTTCGTTACCTGCTCCTCCTAATGTATTTGCTAAACCATTGTTTCCATAAGGCCCTTCAGCCAAGGCATCGACCTTATTCGTAGAAGTATTTGTTGTACCATCCCCATTTATAAGATCTCCTGCAAGTAATGTTCCAGTAACTCCTGCTTCGAAAGCATCGGGACATCCGTCTCCGTCACTATCTAGGTCTAAATGGTTTGGAATACCGTCATTATCTGTATCTAATGTTTCTAAAATACATTCTGGTGTGTAAACTGTTGTATCGTGAGTGAATAACTCCCAAAGAGAGGATGAACTCCCATTAATAAGGTAAAAATCTACAGCTACAACACCGCCTCTAGCCACAGCATTCGGTAAGTTATCAAATACTAATATCCCCCAAGCTTGATTAACACCAGAATATAAATATTTTCTTCCCTCGAAATAACTAGAATTTCCTACCCCTTCAGAAATAGGTAAATTATAATTAGTTCCTCCAGGAACTACATTATCATGGTTATGAGGATGCCCTGCTGTTGGAGGAGAACTGGTTTGGGTAACTAGTGTATAATCCGTTATTATTTCTGAGCTTCCATCTTTATATAACACAGTAAAATCTCCTAAAATCGTATCTACATTAAGAGACGCTATACCTAAATCAAAAGTATTAAAAGATTCTCCATAACTAACCACACGATAATGGGTTCCACTTTCATTTAAAAGTATATTAAAAGGCCCTGAATAAGTACCTACAGATCCATCTCCCGCAACATCTTGCCATTCTAATTTTTTAGAAGATCTACAATCCATAACTAAGCCTTCATCCGTATCTAAAATCCCATCATTATCATCATCAATATCCAGAGAATTAATAATTCCATCACCATCAAAATCACAATGATCTCCAGTATTATTTATTGTAGCACAATCTACAGGGCAAGAAAACTTAGTCGCATCTAAAGCATCTGCATAGGTAGATGTATAAGATGTAGTTGCATTCACATCATCTTCGTTACCTGCTCCTCCTAATGTATTTGCTAAACCGTTGTTTCCATAAGGCCCTTCAGCCAAGGCATCGTCCTTATTCGTAGTGGTATTTGTTGTGCCATCTCCATTTATAAGATCTCCTGCAAGCAATGTTCCTGTAACTCCTGCTTCGAAAGCGTCAGGACAACCGTCACCGTCGGAGTCTAAATCGAAATGATTAGGAATACCATCACTATCAGTGTCTATACTTGTTTCTCCAGTACAGCTTAATACACCTCCAATATAAAAGTCGATAGCTGGTGCTCTTTCACAAATCCCACCATAAATAGTATATTCACACTTTACAGTAAGAACATTTGTAGTAGGAGTTGTTATAATCCCTTTTGTATTCACCGGAGTGTACCAGGTGGAAGATTTAGAAGAATGTGTTTTTACAACTACACCATTAAGTAATATTTTAGCATCTACTCTTCGTAGATCTGCGTTCACACTCATAAAATTAACCTGGACAAATATATCTATAGGTACATTAGGAACAACAGTGAATTTAGACTCCCAATAATAAGTCCCTTCCATATCGTTGGTCGTCTGATATCCAGTAGGATTAGAATGATTAGGTCCATTTAGATTTGTTAATGCACACCCTGATTGCAAAGGAGTACCCTCAGGAGCAACCGTAGCATGGTGACTAATATTAGCACCTAGTCCAGACATAGAATAAGTATTACGACAGGCAACAAAGCCTTCATCTACATCTAAGACACCATCATTGTCATCATCAATATCTACTGAATTTATAATTCCGTCACCGTCGAGATCATCATTAGGACCTGTATTAGGTGCTAATAAAGCAGAAACCTCTTCAGACTTGAAGCTTTCATTCATAAAAACGAAAGCATTAAACAAGTCCGTTGAATAAGGTATCAACCAGTCAAAATGACTGTACCCATGTATTGATTTACTTTTCAAATGATCCACAGCATCAACCTCCGGAGATCTAGCTTTAAATGCTATAGAACCAAAAGTATCTACATAGGAAAAAACAGAACTATTTTCTATAGATTTATCCAGATCCAAATAGGAAAATAGTCCTATTCCAGCCTCTACAGTAACAAACGAAACTGGAGTTTTAAGATACGTATTAACGTTAGTTTTAATTTCAGATCCATAAAAACCATGAATGGATAGCACAAAAATAAGCAAGGCGATCAGCGATGCTTTACGAATGAGGAAAGTCTTTTTCATAAATTTGTAATTAATCTTTATTTCTAAAAATTGTATATAAAAACACAGGCACAAAAGCTATAAAAGCTTTTAATACCTATTTTTTTTAGTACGAATAAATAATTTTAACCTAGAAACACCCCCTATTAAATTCAGAAGGATTCTATGTTTTTTTTTGCAATTTTATCTCTCAAATATATATCTAAATTAATTGAGTCCCCCCTTATCTAAAAGCTCAACTACAACAACACAAGGCTATAAATCTATTTAAATCTAAGTACTACTTCATTCTTTATTAAACATAAACAACTAAATAACAACAACATAAAGACCTATTTATTTGCAACAGAAAGAAAACAGACCTAAGACTTAAAAATTAAATTATTCTTAAAAAAATCATAAAAAACAAACTAATTTATTAAAAAAAACTAAATCATGAATCTATGTTTAATCTTCTGTTTTTTTTTGTAATTCACACACGTTAGGTATTTAAGAAAAAAGCATTGACGTTAGCCCTATAGCATTTCAAATGAGGAATGTAAACCACCTCTTTTTCGTATTTACAACCAAAAAATTGAGTAACAGAAATGACTTTCCATCCATTTACCAACCATCTAATACAATTACAACCCAAAACAACCGATATAAATAGTATCTTTTACGTTCTTGCGTTGTTAAAAAACAGAACGACAACTAAGACTATCCACCCATTTTACGCCTAGTTTTTTAAAAAAAAACCATTTCAAAACAGTCACTTGGAGTAAGCATACGGCGTCCTACATATTGCACATCTAAATGAATAGTTTTTGCTTTGTAATTCATAAAAGCAACCTATAACATGTTCAATTTATCAAGTTCCCAAAAGTTTTATTTGTACAGTGAAAGTACAGATATGCGAAAAAGTTTTGACGGTCTGAGTGGTCTTATATTGACTGCTTTTGATCAAGTACCCACAAGTAGTTCGGTTTTTATTTTCATAAATAAGCGGCGAAACAAAATGAAATTATTACATTGGGCAGGAGGAGGGTTTGTTCTTTATTACAAACGATTAGAAGAAGGTACATTTGAACTTTCTGAATATGATATTGACACAAGTTTGATTATTTTAGACTACACTAGTACAGTTATGTTAATTGATGGAATTAGTATTTTAAACATCAAAAAAAGAAAGAGATTTTAACAGGTAACTCCTTGGTATTACTTGGTTTTAATAGTGATATTTCAGCTTAAAAAGCGTATCTTTCTACTATGGATAGAACGCTTGAGGTGGAATATGTTTCAAAAGAAAAGTACGATAAAGTTTGCTCTGACAACGCAGATTTAAAGTTTCAATTAGATCAGTTACAACGAGCTCTTTTTGGAAGGAAAACGGAACGTTTTATCCCTAGTATTGATGCGCAAATAGATTTATTTACAGGGACTTCTGCATGCGATCAAGTAGAAGAAAAAGAAAAAACGATTACATATACTAGAAAGCTCAATAAGAAAGAAAAGAAGAAGCCAATTCGTATGATTTTACCTGCTCACTTACCTAGAGTAACGGAGATTATAGAACCCCTAGATAAAGAACATGGCGCAAAGAAAATAGGAGAAGAGATTACAGAAATATTGGAGTACAATCCCGCAAATATCTATGTACGTCAGATTATAAGACCAAAATATGCGTATAAACAAGGGGTTTTAATTGCAGATTTACCCAGTCTCCCTATTCCAAGATCTAATGCAGGGGCAGGAATGTTAGCTTATGTTTGTGTTTCAAAATTTATAGATCATCTACCTTTTTACAGACAAATTCAAATTCTAAAGCGCCAAAACTTAATAATTAGCGCTTCTACTATGGGAGATTGGTTTAACGGAACTTGTAAATTGATACGTCCTCTTTTTGAAGCCTTAGAATCTCAAGTTTTAGAAAATACAGATTATTTACAAGCAGATGAATCACCTATAAAAGTACAGGATAGTCATAAAGTAAAGGCTTTACATCAAGGTTATATGTGGCTTTTCAGAAATCCACAAAACAAGCTTGTACTATTTAAGTATGATCAAGGACGTAGCCGTAAACTTCCAGAACGCGTTTTATCAAACTTTACAGGAATCTTACAGACGGATGGCTACAAAGTTTACCAAATACTTCAAACAAAAGGAGAAATAACACTTTTGGGCTGTATGGCACATGCAAGAAGGTATTTTGAGAAAGCCCTAGATAACGATAAAGATAGAGCTGGTCACGTTTTAAAACAAATACAACTCCTATATCAGATTGAAGAAAAAGCTAGAGATAGGAAAGTAGAAGTGGGCATTCTAAAAAGGTATAGACAATTATATGCTGTACCTATTTTGGATGCATTAAAAATATGGTTAGAAGAAAATAGTTATAAAGTATTACCTAAAAGCGCAATAGGTAAGGCAATAGCCTATACCATGAATATTTATGAAAATCTAAATAGATACGTCTTGGATGGCAAATTTGAGGTAGACAATAACAATATAGAAAATGCGGTCAGGCCATTAGCTTTAGGTCGTAAAAATTACTTATTTGCAGGTTCTCACAATGCTGCAGAAAATATTGCAATGATGTATTCCTTTTTTGCTTCCTGCAAAGCTTATGGTATTAATCCTTATACTTGGCTTGAAAATGTATTGGACAGAATCCAAGAACATAAAGCAAATAAACTATATGAACTTCTTCCTGGTAATTGGAAAAACGTATAAACATAGATGTACTTGACCGCATGCTTACCACTTGGAAAAGTATTTGGTATTATTACGAAATACTATAAACCACAAAAAAAAGGGCATCTCAAATACAGAAATGCCCTTCATATTCAATATAGATATTTTAATTCAAAACATCTGGGTTTAAAATCACAAACTCTGTCCTCCTATTCAATTGATGCTCTGATTCCGAACACTCAACGCCATTTGAGCAATGATTTGTCAATACTTCTTCTCCGTATCCTTTTCCTGAAATCCTATGAGTAGCTATCCCATGATTTGTGATATATCTAACTGTAGAAGAAGCTCTTCTGGTTGATAAATTAAGATTATAAACATCATTCCCCCTTGCATCTGTATGTGAGCCAGACTCAATAATTAATGTTGGGTATTTTTTCATTACAGCAATCACTTTATTTAATTCATACGCTGCATCTATACGAATTTGAGCATCGTCAAAGTCAAAATAAATAGGATTTATATTTATCAACAATTTGTCGCCTACATTCACAAATTCATTCATTTCAAGAACTAAATTTACTGTAATACCATTAGTATCGGAAGCTAAAAAGTACTTCTCAGTTGTTTCATACGGTTCTTTAGTTGCCGTTAAATGATAATTATCTTCACAATTAATAACAAAATCAAACCATCCATAAACATCTGTTTCAACTTCCTTAAGAACTACACCTGCTTCACTTTTTAAAACAACAACAGCTCCCTGAACAGGTTTAAATGTAATTTTATCCATCACTTTCCCTTTCACATATTGCGTACATTCTTCTATTACTGGAGGAATAAGTTCAAAATAATAAATATCATCACTTCCTTCCCCGCCTGCTCTATTGCTCGAAAAATAACCTGTAATTAATTCGGAGCCTGTATTTGTCTTTAAAAAAGAAAAATCATCTGAAATGCTATTTAAAGCCCTTCCCAAGTTTACAACTTTATTATTGTCTTGCCCTGAGATAACAACTCGATACATATCTAAGCCACCAAAATTCTCTTGCTGTCCATTCGAAGAAAAAAACAATTCGTTCCCATTTACAGATGGAAACATTTCCTTTTTCAAAGTATTAATTAACGGACCTAAATTTATAGGAACTCCATAGGTATCATTTCCTTCTAACTGAACCTTCCAAATATCTGTCTGTCCAATTCCGCCAGGCATATCTGAGGTAAAATACATCACTGTTTCTTCTTTATTTAAAGCCGGATGACCTACAGAATACGCATCACTATTAAATGGAAGCTCCATAATATTATCCCATATTCCATCAGATGAAATACTAGCTTTGTAAATTTTTAAATTACTCCATCCATTTTTATCTCTTCTTTTTCTTCCTTTTAACATGTTATTTCGTGTAAAATACACTGTTTGTCCATCTTTGGTAAAAACGGCATTAGACTCGTGCAACTTCGTGTTTATTTTTTCTGACAATGACGAATAACTCCCTATCACACTGTCCTTCACTACCATTTCCTTATACAAATTCAAATAAGGTTGATTGTTTCTTTTCCATTTTTTACCACCTCCTTTTGCAGAGGTATACACTGCTTCTCTTTCGGCATTAAATGACAAGCCAAAATCAGAATATTTTGTATTCAAGGATAAGTTTTCAATACGATATACAGGCAGCTCTTTTTCTTGCCCTATCATTAGAGAAGAAATTAAGAATATTAAGGATACTATCTTTTTCATAATTTATATTTTTTTTTAAAAGAATCTAGGACTACGAACTTCCATACGACGCACATCAAACAAAAGCATTATTTCATGGGAACCACTATTATAATTCCCTAAATCAGACAAGGTATAATCATAAGCATAGCCCAAACGAACATCCGGACTAATATTAAAGCCAACCATGGCACTTACAGAATCGTCCAAACGATACGAAAGCCCAAACTCTAATTTAGAGTATATCAATGCATTTACAGACAAATCTATAGAGACTGGAGCTCCAAACGTAGCCTTAACCATTACTGACGGTTTTAAGTCTAGTGACTCTGAAATCTCAAAAACATATCCCGAAGTCAAAAAATAATGTGCGGTTTCATTTGCGTTACTAACATACCCCTTTTTATCTTTATAGTACTTTGATTTTAAGATATTTGGAACTGACAATCCTATATAATACTTGGACGTATAATAAAAAACTCCGACTCCAAAATTGGGAGACAATTTGTTTTCTCCTGCATTTATCAATAACTGATCATCGGGATCTAAGGTAAATAGTAAGTCTCTATTGATAACATGAGAGGTAACACCTCCTTTTACCCCAAAGGCTAATTTTGAAAAATCCGTTACATCTATTGTATAAGAAAAATCCACGAAAATATTACTCTCTTTTACAGGTCCCAATTGATCATAGACCACCGACAGTCCCAATCCTACATTTTTCTTAAAAGGAGCATGGATAGAAAACGTAGCTGTTTCTGGCGCTCCATCTATCCCTACCCATTGCGTACGCCCCAAGAAGTTAATACTCAATGTTTCTCTAGCCCCTGCATAGGCTGGATTCAAGACATTCATGTGGTACATGTATTGTGTCGCCTGAATGTCTTGCTGACTGTAAAGCATCCCACTAAACATTAGTAGTACACTTAAAATTAAGTTTATCTTTTTCATGTTTTTCATTTGTATATTTAATCATAGGAAAGAATAATCCTTCCCTATAAGAACTATCATTTTACTCGTTTATATAAATCCATGCTGCTATCCCTTCTGTTTTTCCATCATTGAAATTTAAAATATAATAATAAGTACCTGTTGAAACTTTCTGACTAGAACCTATTGTCATCTCACCACTAGAATAACCATCCCACCATCTTGGACTTGCTTTTTTATCCCCATTGTGATGGTAACTGTAAATAATATTCCCCCATCTGTTATAAATTTTTAATTCAAAATCAGGGTGTAATTCCACTAAGTTTTCAATTTTAAACACATCATTCACACCATCATTATTAGGCGTAAACACCGTTGGAATAACAAGCTTATTATTCTCTTCCCCATTTGGAATTCCATCTCCATCACAATCAGCAATCGCCCATTCATCAGATTGAAGTTCCGTAATATTCACTTCTAAATAATCACAAAAATCATTTGGATCGGTGCCATCAATTGCTTCTTGTCCATCTGTGACTCCATCTCCATCCGAATCTATATTATTTGGATCCGTCTTATTTCCGTTTGGATTTGCAGGCGTACTAGGATCGTCTATTCCTGTAGATTCCTCTGCATTGGTCAAGCCATCAGCATCACAATCTGCAACTAACCAGTCGCCTCCTTGAGTTTCCGTAACGCTTATTAGCGTATAATCACATAGATCATTTGGATCGGTACCATCAATCGCTTCCTGTCCATCTGTGACTCCGTCTCTATCCGAATCTATATTATTTGGATCCGTCTTATTTCCGTTTGGATTGGCAGGCGTACTAGGATCGTCGATTCCTGTAGACTCCTCTGCATTGGTCAAGCCATCACTATCACAATCTGCTGTCAACCAATTCCCAGTCTGGGTTTCTGTAATCCTTGCAGTTATATAATCACAAGAGTCATTTGGATCGGTAGCTTCTGAATCTATTTTTGTATCCGACCCATCAAGTACCTCTTGCGCATCCGTAACTCCATCTCCATCGGTATCTTTCTTGTTTGGATCTGTTGTGTTTCCGTTTGGATTTGCAGGCGTGCTTGGATCGTCGACGCCTGTGGTTTCTTCGCCATTGGTCAAACCATCACTATCACAATCTGCTGTCAACCAATTTCCTGCTTGGGTTTCTGTGATGCTTGCTACTGTCAAGGCACATGGGTCGTTTGGATCTGTGCCATCTGTGGCCTCTTTTCCGTCCGTAACTCCATCTCCATCCGTATCACTCTTGTTTGGATCTGTTGTATTTCCGTTTGGATTTGCAGGGGTGCTTGGATCGTCGACGCCTGTGGTTTCTTCGCCGTTGGTCAAGCCGTCCGAGTCACAGTCTACTGTCAACCAATTTCCTGCTTGCGTTTCTGTAATACTTGCCGCTGTCAATGCACATGGATCGTTTGGATCTGTGCCATCTGTGGCTTCTTTTCCGTCCGTAACTCCATCTCCATCGCTATCTTTCTTGTTTGGATCTGTTGTATTTCCGTTTGGATTTGCAGGCGTGCTTGGATCATCGACTCCCGTGGTTTCTTCGCCATTGGTCAGTCCGTCCGAGTCACAATCTACTGTCAACCAACTTCCTGCTTGGGTTTCTGTAATGCTTGCAACTGTCAATGCACATGGATCGTTTGGATCTGTGCCATCTGTGGCTTCTTTTCCGTCCGTAACTCCATCTCCATCGCTATCTTTCTTGTTTGGATCTGTTGTATTTCCGTTTGGATTTGCAGGCGTGCTTGGATCGTCGACGCCTGTGGTTTCTTCGCCATTGGTCAGTCCGTCCGAGTCACAATCTACTGTCAACCAACTTCCTGCTTGGGTTTCTGTAATGCTTGCAACTGTCAATGCACATGGATCGTTTGGATCTGTGCCATCTGTGGCTTCTTTTCCGTCCGTAACTCCATCTCCATCGGTATCTTTCTTGTTTGGATCTGTTTTGTTTCCATTTGGATTTGCAGGCGTGCTTGGATCGTCTATTCCAGTCGTTTCTTCACCATTGGTCAGTCCGTCCGAGTCACAATCTGCTGTCAACCAATTTCCAGACTGGGTTTCTGTGATGCTTGCCGCTGTCAAGGCACATGGGTCGTTTGGATCCGTGCCATCTGTGGCTTCTTTTCCATCTGTAACTCCATCTCCATCCGTATCTTTCTTGTTTGGATCTGTTGTATTTCCGTTTGGATTCGCAGGCGTGCTTGGATCGTCGATTCCTGTGGTTTCTTCGCCGTTGGTCAAACCGTCCGAATCACAGTCTACTGTCAACCAATTTCCTGATTGGGTTTCTGTGATGCTTGCTACTGTCAAGGCACATGGATCGTTTGGATCTGTGCCATCTGTGGCCTCTTTTCCGTCCGTAACTCCATCTCCATCCATATCTTTCTTGTTTGGATCTGTTGTGTTTCCATTTGGATTCGCAGGAGTGCTTGGATCGTCGACGCCTGTGGTTTCTTCGCCGTTGGTCAAGCCGTCCGAATCACAGTCTACTGTCAACCAATTTCCTGATTGGGTTTCTGTGATGCTTGCTACTGTCAAGGCACATGGATCGTTTGGATCTGTGCCATCTGTGGCTTCTTTTCCGTCCGTAACTCCATCTCCATCGGTATCTTTCTTGTTTGGATCTGTTGTGTTTCCGTTTGGATTTGCAGGCGTGCTTGGATCGTCTATTCCAGTCGTTTCTTCACCATTGGTCAGTCCGTCCGAATCACAATCTGCTGTCAACCAATTTCCAGACTGGGTTTCTGTGATGCTTGCCGCTGTCAATGCACATGGGTCGTTTGGATCTGTGCCATCTGTAGCCTCTTTTCCGTCTGTAACTCCATCTCCATCGGTATCACTCTTACTTGGATCTGTTGTGTTTCCGTTTGGATTTGCAGGCGTGCTTGGATCGTCGACACCTGTAGTTTCTTCGCCGTTGGTTAGTCCGTCTCCATCACAATCTACTGTCAACCAACTTCCTGCTTGCGTTTCTGTGATACTTGCTACTGTCAATGCACATGGATCGTTTGGATCTGTGCCATCTGTGGCCTCTTTTCCGTCCGTAACTCCATCTCCATCGGTATCTTTCTTGTTTGGATCTGTTGTATTTCCGTTTGGATTTGCAGGCGTGTTTGGATCGTCGATTCCTGTGGTTTCTTCGCCATTGGTCAAGCCGTCTCCATCACAATCTGCTGTCAACCAATTTCCTGCTTGGGTTTCTGTGATGCTTGCTACTGTCAACACACATGGATCGTTTGGATCTGTGCCATCTGTGGCTTCTTTTCCGTCCGTAACTCCATCTCCATCGGTATCTTTCTTGTTTGGATCTGTTTTGTTTCCATTTGGATTTGCAAGGGTGCTTGAATCGTCGACGCCTGTGGTTTCTTCACCATTGGTCAGTCCGTCTCCATCACAATCTACTGTCAACCAACTTCCTGCTTGCGTTTCTGTGATGCTTGCTGCTGTCAATGCACATGGATCGTTTGGATCTGTGCCATCTGTAGCCTCTTTTCCATCTGTAACTCCATCTCCATCGGTATCTTTCTTGTTTGGATCTGTTGTGTTTCCGTTTGGATTTGCAGTGGTGCTTGGATCGTCAATACCTGTGGTTTCTTCACCATTGGTCAGTCCGTCTCCATCACAATCTGCTGTCAACCAACTTCCTGCTTGGGTTTCTGTGATGCTTGCCGCTGTCAATGCACATGGATCGTTTGGATCTGTGCCATCTGTGGCCTCTTTTCCATCTGTAACTCCATCTCCATCGGTATCTTTCTTGTTTGGATCTGTTGTGTTTCCGTTTGGATTTGCAGGCGTGCTTGGATCGTCGACACCTGTAGTTTCTTCGCCGTTGGTTAGTCCGTCTCCATCACAATCTACTGTCAACCAACTTCCTGCTTGCGTTTCTGTGATACTTGCTACTGTCAATGCACATGGATCGTTTGGATCTGTGCCATCTGTGGCCTCTTTTCCGTCCGTAACTCCATCTCCATCGGTATCTTTCTTGTTTGGATCTGTTGTATTTCCGTTTGGATTTGCTGGCGTGCTTGGATCGTCGATTCCTGTGGTTTCTTCGCCGTTGGTTAGTCCGTCTCCATCACAATCTGCTGTCAACCAATTTCCATACTGGGTTTCTGTGATGCTTGCCGCTGTCAATGCACATGGATCGTTTGGATCTGTGCCATCTGTGGCCTCTTTTCCGTCCGTAACTCCATCTCCATCGGTATCTTTTTTGTTTGGATCTGTTGTGTTTCCGTTTGGATTTGCAAGCGTGCTTGGATCGTAGATTCCTGTGGTTTCTTCACCATTGGTTAGTCCGTCCGAGTCACAATCTGCTGTCAACCAACTTCCTGCTTGGGTTTCTGTGATGCTTGCTACTGTCAATGCACATGGGTCGTTTGGATCTGTGCCATCTGTGGCCTCTTTTCCATCCGTAACTCCATCTCCATCCGTATCACTCTTGTTTGGATCTGTTGTATTTCCGTTTGGATTTGCAGGGGTGCTTGGATCATCGATTCCTGTGGTTTCTTCGCCGTTGGTCAAACCGTCACTATCACAATCTGCTGTCAACCAATTTCCTGCTTGGGTTTCTGTGATGCTTGCCGCTGTCAATGCACATGGATCGTTTGGATCTGTGCCATCTGTGGCCTCTTTTCCGTCCGTAACTCCATCTCCATCCGTATCTTTTTTGTTTGGATCTGTTGTATTTCCGTTTGGATTTGCAGGCGTGCTTGGATCGTCGATTCCTGTGGTTTCTTCACCGTTGGTCAGTCCGTCCGAGTCACAATCTGCTGTCAACCAATTTCCTGCTTGAGTTTCTGTGATGCTTGCTACTGTCAAGGCACATGGGTCGTTTGGATCTGTGCCATCTGTGGCTTCTTTTCCGTCCGTAACTCCATCTCCATCGGTATCTTTCTTGTTTGGATCTGTTGTGTTTCCGTTTGGATTTGCAGGGGTGCTTGAATCGTCGACCCCTGTGGTTTCTTCTCCATTGGTCAGTCCGTCTCCATCACAATCTGCTGTCAACCAATTCCCTGCTTGCGTTTCTGTGATACTTGCTACTGTCAATGTACATGGATCGTTTGGATCTGTGCCATCTGTGGCTTCTTTTCCGTCCGTAACTCCATCTCCATCCGTATCTTTTTTGTTTGGATCTGTTGTATTTCCGTTTGGATTTGCAGGGGTGCTTGGATCGTCGATTCCTGTGGTTTCTTCTCCGTTGGTCAAACCGTCTCCATCACAATCTGCTGTCAACCAATTCCCTGCTTGCGTTTCTGTAATACTTGCTACTGTCAATGCACATGGATCGTTTGGATCCGTGCCATCTGCAGCTTCTTTTCCATCTGTAACTCCATCTCCATCAGTATCACTCTTGTTTGGATCTGTTGTATTTCCGTTTGGATTTGCAGGCGTGCTTGGATCGTCGACTCCTGTGGTTTCTTCACCATTGGTCAATCCGTCCGAGTCACAATCTGCTGTCAACCAATTTCCTGCTTGAGTTTCTGTGATGCTTGCTACTGTCAATGCACATGGGTCGTTTGGATCTGTGCCATCTGTGGCTTCTTTTCCATCTGTAACTCCATCTCCATCGGTATCTTTCTTGTTTGGATCTGTTGTGTTTCCATTTGGATTCGCAGGCGTGCTTGGATCGTCGATTCCTGTGGTTTCTTCGCCGTTGGTTAGTCCGTCCGAGTCACAATCTACTGTCAACCAACTTCCTGCTTGCGTTTCTGTGATGCTTGCCGCTTTCAATACACATGGATCGTTTGGATCTGTGCCATCTGTGGCTTCTTTTCCGTCCGTAACTCCATCTCCATCGGTATCACTCTTGTTTGGATCTGTTGTGTTTCCGTTTGGATTTGCAGGGGTGCTTGAATCGTCGACCCCTGTGGTTTCTTCTCCATTGGTCAGTCCGTCTCCATCACAATCTGCTGTCAACCAACTTCCTGCTTGCGTTTCTGTGATGCTTGCCGCTGTCAATGCACATGGATCGTTTGGATCTGCTTGCGTTTCTGTGATGCTTGCCGCTGTCAATGCACATGGATCGTTTGGATCTGTGCCATCTGTAGCCTCTTTTCCATCTGTAACTCCATCTCCATCGGTATCTTTCTTGTTTGGATCTGTTGTGTTTCCGTTTGGATTTGCAGGGGTGCTTGAATCGTCGACCCCTGTGGTTTCTTCTCCATTGGTCAGTCCGTCTCCATCACAATCTACTGTCAACCAATTTCCTGATTGGGTTTCTGTGATGCTTGCTACTGTCAAGGCACATGGATCGTTTGGATCTGTGCCATCTGTGGCTTCTTTTCCGTCCGTAACTCCATCTCCATCGGTATCTTTCTTGTTTGGATCTGTTGTATTTCCGTTTGGATTTGCTGGCGTGCTTGGATCGTCGATTCCTGTGGTTTCTTCGCCGTTGGTCAAGCTGTCCGAGTCACAATCTGCTGTCAACCAATTTCCTACTTGAGTTTCTGTGATGCTTGCTACTGTCAATACACATGGATCGTTTGGATCTGTGCCATCTGTGGCTTCTTTTCCATCTGTAACTCCATCTCCATCGGTATCTTTCTTGTTTGGATCTGTTTTGTTTCCATTTGGATTTGCAGGAGTGCTTGGATCGTCGATACCTGTGGTTTCTTCACCATTGGTCAAACCGTCTCCATCACAATCTGAAGTCAACCAACTTCCAGACTGCGTTTCGGTGATGCTTGCTACTGTCAATACACATGGATCGTTTGGATCTGTGCCATCTGTGGCTTCTTTTCCGTCCGTAACTCCATCTCCATCGGTATCTTTTTTGTTTGGATCTGTTGTATTTCCGTTTGGATTTGCAGGGGTGCTTGGATCGTCGATTCCTGTGGTTTCTTCTCCGTTGGTCAAACCGTCTCCATCACAATCTGCTGTCAACCAACTTCCTGCTTGCGTTTCTGTGATGCTTGCCGCTGTCAATGCACATGGATCGTTTGGATCTGTGCCATCTGTGGCCTCTTTTCCGTCCGTAACTCCATCTCCATCGGTATCTTTCTTGTTTGGATCTGTTGTGTTTCCGTTTGGATTTGCAGGGGTGCTTGAATCGTCGACCCCTGTGGTTTCTTCTCCATTGGTCAGTCCGTCTCCATCACAATCTGCTGTCAACCAATTCCCTGCTTGGGTTTCTGTGATGCTTGCCGCTGTCAATGCACATGGATCGTTTGGATCTGTGCCATCTGTAGCCTCTTTTCCATCTGTAACTCCATCTCCATCGGTATCTTTCTTGTTTGGATCTGTTGTATTTCCGTTTGGATTTGCAGGCGTGCTTGGATCGTCGACACCTGTAGTTTCTTCGCCGTTGGTTAGTCCGTCTCCATCACAGTCTGCTGTCAACCAATTTCCAGACTGGGTTTCTGTGATGCTTGCTACTGTCAAGGCACATGGATCGTTTGGATCTGTGCCATCTGTGGCTTCTTTTCCATCTGTAACTCCATCTCCATCCGTATCTTTTTTGTTTGGATCTGTTGTATTTCCGTTTGGATTTGCAGGGGTGCTTGGATCGTCAATTCCTGTGGTTTCTTCTCCGTTGGTCAAACCGTCTCCATCACAATCTGCTGCCAACCAATTCCCTGCTTGGGCTTCTGTGATGCTTGCTACTGTCAAGGCACATGAGTCGTTTGGATCTGTGCCATCTGTAGCCTCTTTTCCGTCTGTAACTCCATCTCCATCGGTATCACTCTTACTTGGATCTGTTGTGTTTCCGTTTGGATTTGCAGGCGTGCTTGGATCGTCGATTCCTGTGGTTTCTTCGCCATTGGTTAGTCCGTCTCCATCACAATCTGCTGTCAACCAATTTCCTGATTGGGTTTCTGTGATGCTTGCTACTGTCAATACACATGGATCGTTTGGATCCGTGCCATCTGTGGCTTCTTTTCCATCTGTAACGCCATCTCCATCGGTATCTTTCTTGTTTGGATCTGTTGTATTTCCATTTGGATTTGCAGGGGTGCTTGGATCATCGACACCTGTGATTTCTTCGCCGTTGGTCAAACCGTCCGAGTCACAATCTGAAGTCAACCAATTTCCAGACTGGGTTTCTGTGATGCTTGCTACTGTCAATGCACATGGATCGTTTGGATCTGTGCCATCTGTGGCTTCTTTTCCGTCCGTAACTCCATCTCCATCGGTATCTTTCTTGTTTGGATCTGTTGTGTTTCCGTTTGGATTCGCAGGCGTGCTTGGATCGTCGATTCCTGTGGTTTCTTCTCCATTGGTTAGTCCGTCCGAGTCACAATCTGCTGTCAACCAATTTCCTGCTTGGGTTTCTGTGATGCTTGCTACTGTCAAGGCACATGGATCGTTTGGATCTGTGCCATCTGTGGCTTCTTTTCCGTCTGTAACTCCATCTCCATCCGTATCTTTTTTGTTTGGATCTGTTGTGTTTCCGTTTGGATTCGCAGGCGTGCTTGGATCGTCGATTCCTGTGGTTTCTTCTCCATTGGTTAGTCCGTCCGAGTCACAATCTGCTGTCAACCAATTTCCTGCTTGGGTTTCTGTGATGCTTGCTACTGTCAAGGCACATGGATCGTTTGGATCTGTGCCATCTGTGGCTTCTTTTCCGTCCGTAACTCCATCTCCATCGGTATCTTTCTTGTTTGGATCTGTTGTGTTTCCGTTTGGATTTGCAGGCGTGCTTGGATCTTCGATTCCTGTGGTTTCTTCTCCATTGGTCAAACCGTCCGAGTCACAATCTGAAGTCAACCAACTTCCTGCTTGCGTTTCTGTGATACTCGCCGCTGTCAATGCACATGGATCGTTTGGATCGGTGCCATCTGTGGCTTCTTTTCCGTCCGTAACTCCATCTCCATCGGTATCACTCTTATTTGGATCTGTTATATTTCCGTTTGGATTTGCAGGCGTGTTTGGATCGTCGACACCTGTGGTTTCTTCGCCATTGGTCAAGCCGTCCGAGTCACAATCTGCTGTCAACCAATTTCCAGACTGGGTTTCTGTGATGCTTGCCGCTGTCAATGCACATGGGTCGTTTGGATCTGTGCCATCTGTAGCCTCTTTTCCGTCCGTAACTCCATCTCCATCCGTATCTTTTTTGTTTGGATCTGTTGTATTTCCGTTTGGATTTGCAGGCGTGCTTGGATCGTCGATTCCTGTGGTTTCTTCTCCATTGGTCAGTCCGTCTCCATCACAATCTGCTGTCAACCAACTTCCTGCTTGCGTTTCTGTGATGCTTGCCGCTGTCAATGCACATGGATCGTTTGGATCTGTGCCATCTGTAGCCTCTTTTCCATCTGTAACTCCATCTCCATCGGTATCTTTCTTGTTTGGATCTGTTGTGTTTCCGTTTGGATTTGCAGGCGTGCTTGAATCGTCGACCCCTGTGGTTTCTTCACCATTGGTCAGTCCGTCTCCATCACAATCTGCTGTCAACCAATTCCCTGCTTGGGTTTCTGTAATGCTTGCAACTGTCAATGCACATGGATCGTTTGGATCCGTGCCATCTGTGGCTTCTTTTCCATCTGTAACGCCATCTCCATCGGTATCTTTCTTGTTTGGATCTGTTGTATTTCCATTTGGATTTGCAAGGGTGCTTGAATCGTCGACCCCTGTGGTTTCTTCACCATTGGTCAGTCCGTCTCCATCACAATCTACTGTCAACCAACTTCCTGCTTGCGTTTCTGTGATGCTTGCCGCTGTCAATGCACATGGATCGTTTGGATCTGTGCCATCTGTAGCCTCTTTTCCATCTGTAACTCCATCTCCATCGGTATCTTTCTTGTTTGGATCTGTTGTGTTTCCGTTTGGATTTGCAGGCGTGCTTGGATCGTCTATTCCAGTCGTTTCTTCACCATTGGTCAGTCCGTCCGAGTCACAATCTGCTGTCAACCAATTTCCAGACTGGGTTTCTGTGATGCTTGCCGCTGTCAATGCACATGGGTCGTTTGGATCTGTGCCATCTGTAGCCTCTTTTCCGTCCGTAACTCCATCTCCATCCGTATCTTTTTTGTTTGGATCTGTTGTATTTCCATTTGGATTGGCAGGCGTGCTTGGATCGTCGATTCCTGTGGTTTCTTCACCATTGGTTAGTCCGTCCGAGTCACAATCTGCTGTCAACCAATTTCCAGACTGGGTTTCTGTGATGCTTGCCGCTGTCAATGCACATGGGTCGTTTGGATCTGTGCCATCTGTGGCTTCTTTTCCGTCCGTAACTCCATCTCCATCGGTATCTTTCTTGTTTGGATCTGTTGTATTTCCGTTTGGATTTGCAGTGGTGCTTGGATCGTCAATACCTGTGGTTTCTTCACCATTGGTCAGTCCGTCTCCATCACAATCTGCTGTCAACCAACTTCCTACTTGGGTTTCTGTGATGCTTGCCGCTGTCAATGCACATGGATCGTTTGGATCCGTGCCATCTGTGGCTTCTTTTCCATCTGTAACGCCATCTCCATCGGTATCTTTCTTGTTTGGATCTGTTGTATTTCCATTTGGATTTGCAGGGGTGCTTGGATCATCGACACCTGTGATTTCTTCGCCGTTGGTCAAACCGTCCGAGTCACAATCTGAAGTCAACCAATTTCCAGACTGGGTTTCTGTGATGCTTGCTACTGTCAATGCACATGGATCGTTTGGATCTGTGCCATCTGTGGCTTCTTTTCCGTCCGTAACTCCATCTCCATCGGTATCTTTCTTGTTTGGATCTGTTGTATTTCCGTTTGGATTTGCAGGCGTGCTTGGATCGTCGACGCCTGTGGTTTCTTCGCCATTGGTCAGTCCGTCCGAGTCACAATCTACTGTCAACCAATTTCCAGACTGGGTTTCTGTGATACTTGCTACTGTCAATGCACATGGATCGTTTGGATCTGTGCCATCTGTGGCTTCTTTTCCGTCCGTAACTCCATCTCCATCGGTATCTTTCTTGTTTGGATCTGTTGTGTTTCCGTTTGGATTTGCAGGCGTGCTTGGATCGTCGACACCTGTAGTTTCTTCGCCATTGGTCAAGCCGTCTCCATCACAATCTGCTGTCAACCAGTTTCCTGTTTGCGTTTCGGTGATGCTTGACGCTGTCAATGCACATGGATCGTTTGGATCTGTGCCATCTGTAGCTTCTTTTCCGTCTGTAACTCCATCTCCATCGGTATCACTCTTATTTGGATCTGTTGTATTTCCGTTTGGATTTGCAGGCGTGCTTGGATCGTCGACGCCTGTGGTTTCTTCGCCGTTGGTCAGTCCGTCCGAGTCACAATCTGCTGTCAACCAATTTCCAGACTGGGTTTCTGTGATACTTGCTACTGTCAATGCACATGGATCGTTTGGATCTGTGCCATCTGTGGCTTCTTTTCCGTCCGTAACTCCATCTCCATCGGTATCTTTCTTGTTTGGATCTGTTGTGTTTCCGTTTGGATTTGCAGGCGTGCTTGGATCATCGACGCCTGTGGTTTCTTCACCATTGGTCAAGCCGTCTCCATCACAATCTGAAGTCAACCAACTTCCAGACTGCGTTTCTGTGATGCTTGCTACTGTCAATGCACATGGATCGTTTGGATCTGTGCCATCTGTGGCTTCTTTTCCATCTGTAACTCCATCTCCATCAGTATCTTTTTTGTTTGGATCTGTTGTGTTTCCGTTTGGATTTGCAGGCGTGCTTGGATCGTCGATTCCAGTCGTTTCTTCACCATTGGTCAGTCCGTCCGAGTCACAATCTGCTGTCAACCAATTTCCAGACTGGGTTTCTGTGATGCTTGCCGCTGTCAATGCACATGGGTCGTTTGGATCCGTGCCATCTGTGGCTTCTTTTCCATCTGTAACTCCATCTCCATCCGTATCTTTCTTGTTTGGATCTGTTGTATTTCCGTTTGGATTTGCAGGCGTGCTTGGATCGTCGATTCCTGTGGTTTCTTCACCATTGGTTAGTCCGTCCGAGTCACAATCTGAAGTCAACCAACTTCCTGCTTGGGTTTCTGTGATGCTTGCCGCTGTCAATGCACATGGATCGTTTGGATCTGTGCCGTCAAGTACTTCTTGTGCATCAGTAACTCCATCTCCATCGGTATCTATTATCACAATAGCAGCTACAGCAATTTGAATATTTGCAGTTGCAAGACCGCCAGCAACATCCTTAATTTCGTAGGAAAAACTTACAGACCCCACATAATTAGCATCAGGAATAAAACTGATTGTACCATTCGTCGCTACCTCAACTGTTCCATTTGTTACAGGTATTGTTTGTACAATACTAGGGGTTAACGTAACAGCATTTATAGAAAACACAGATACAACACCTCCTGTAGCAGACTCCGAATCATTCCCTAAAGGTGTTAATATAATGGATATATCTTGATTTGTGGTATAGGCATCATCTACTGCAATCGGTAATATAAGGGTTAACTTTGTTTGATTTTCTTGCGTACAATAACTACTTGGATGTGACACAATCACCTTATACACATTATCTACCATTGTAGCATTGACAAGGGCTAAAATTAAATTTTCACCTGTTTCCGCAGGAGAAAAATCGACAAAACCACTCCCTGTATCCACTTGCCAATTATATGTAAGCGAAGCTGTATCATCTGTATAATCAGGCACACCATTGCTAAATGTAGTAGCTACTTGGGCAGAAGCCCCAGCAGACAAAGTTAAGGTAGTTAATCCAGTAATATCCGTGGTCGTACCCAGGACAGTATTTATTGTTATCTTAGCAGCTGACAAAGCACTAGCCGTATACGTTGAGGTATAATTTATAGTACTTGAAGTTCCACTCTCAAAACCATCCAACAAACCATTAGAATTAACATCAGCACCTGTATTGTAATTTACAACATCATTTGTAGATGTACCTGTAGTTGATGCTTCCATTGAATCTGAACAACCATCGTTATCTGAATCTAGATCTAAATAATCAGGAACCCCATCTCCATCGGTATCTTTCTCACCACTACATGGGACTGTAAAATACTCTAAAATAGACATCTCAACTCCAAACCCATCCGAACCAAGAATTTGACCTTGGTGAAAATTAAGATCTATCAACATTGGGTTAATAGCTGTAATCGAAGAAAAATCATTAAATACCATTCCCCAAAAAGCAGTATCCGCTGGATTATAATGATTATCCGCAGTCCAATTTGAAGGCGTTAAGTCCCAATCATAATAGGTTCCTTCTCCTTCTTTTAATATAGTTCCAGGAAGAATCTCATCACTATCTGTTAAACCTTGAATATTACCATCTTGAGCATCTGGATAATTTTGATAAATAGCATTACCTACATTCGTAGAAATAATCTCCCAAGAAGAATAATTTGAATTTGCAGTTCCCGAAGGAGATCTATAAAAACGATAATCTAGACCTTCATCAAAATAAACACCATTTCTAGGGATAAATTCTAACTTAAATAAATAAGTAGCTTTAAGAGCACTACCACTCCCATAAACTATTCGCATTCCTACTTTATTACCATTTTGCATACTAGCCACAGATCTTAGAAAATTTTGTGGATCATCAATTCTTAATTGACCTAAGACAGTTCCTGTTCCTAAATCTGTAATATCAGACTCCCAAGCAGTTCCGTTTTTAACAGTTACAGATTGCGCTAAAGAAGATACAGCTAGCCCATCTCCAGAAGCACAGTAATACATTTCATCTTTATCTAAAATACCATCATTATCATCATCTATATCCACCAAATCTTTTATGCCATCGCTATCTACATCCGCACACAGACTTAAGAAATCCGACTGTGCATATTTCAAATAGGTAGAGGTATAGTTTAGCTTCCCTGAATCGGCAGATGTTTCTACACTATCTTCCAAACCATTGACACCAACATTGGCCGCTGGAAAAGCAAAATTTACTGTCTCATCCGTGGTTGCCCCTGCTTCGAGAGCATCTGAACAACCATCGTTGTCTGAATCAGAATCTAAGTGATTATAGATTCCATCACCATCCGTATCTGCATCACAATTAGGTTTCGGATAATCCTGCGGATCAAAACCAGCTTCATCAATCAGCAATTCTAATTCTCCATAGCCATTCGAATACGTTGTACCAGAAACACCTAACAAGCGGTAATATTTATAAACAGCACTGTTTTGAGTTACAGCAAACACATCTTCGTCAGGAATAGGATTTGTGATATGTGTACTACTGGTATTTAGGTCTATCCACGTATTATCATCGTTACTTCCTTGTAAAGTAAGTACTCCATTATTAAAAAACCCATACGTACTGGCGTAATTAAACTTCAAACTTTCCAGCTCTAATGCGTTTGCTAATTCTACTTTATAAACTTCTTTTCCAGCGATGGCTTGTGAATTATTAAACCTTGGATTGCTCGCTGTTGTTTTTACTCCATCGATAGAACTCTCTATTGGATTTGTTGCATAGGTTAGCATTTCTGAACTCACGACAAAACCATCTACAGTACTTCGGTCTCCCGTTAGCGGAAGATCACTTATCGTATAATAACAATTCGGTGACTCTACAACATCTAAAACACCATCATTATCATCATCTATATCTACCAAATCTTTTATACCATCGCTATCTGTATCCGCACATAGACTTAAGAAATCTGATTGTGCATATTTCAAATATGTAGAGGTGTAGTTTACCTCCCCAGAATCGGCAGATGTTTCTATACTATCTTCCAATCCATTGACACCAACATTGGTCGTTGGAAAAGCAAAACCTGTAGTTTCGTCTGTGGTTGCACCAGCTTCAAAAGCATCTGAACAACCATCGTTGTCTGAATCAGAATCTAAATGGTTATAGATTCCATCACCATCTAGATCATCTGCACAGACTGCTTTCGGAAAATCATGTGTATTAAAACCAACCATCGTAGGTGATATTTCGTACACCCTATTGTAGTATGTTTTTCCTGAAACCCCTAGAATCCTATATTTACTATAGACATCTCCTGTCTGATTAAAACTATAGGTATTGGTTCCGTTTACACCTTGAGTCTCAGACAAATTACCCGTTACGCTTACCCAGTCCGTTCCATTAAATGCTTGCCACTTAAACACTGCAGCCGTTTGAAACATACTATAATTATAAACCACAGACATTTGCGTTAATTCTACAGGGAATTCAAGTGTTACTTCATAAACTGCCTCCCCTGTAATATCGGTTCCATTGACACCATAAGCAGCCATATTATCTAAAACTCCATCGTATAACTCGGTAAAAGAATTGGCAGCACTTGTACTGTAATTTGTCAATGTTGTTGTGACGTCTTTTATTTTTACATCATCTATTGAATAATAACAATTTGGTGATTCTACAACATCTAAGACACCATCATTATCATCATCTATATCTACCAAATCTTTTATACCATCATTATCTGTATCCGCACACAGACTTAAGAAATCCGACTGTGCATATTTCAAATATGTAGAGGTATAGTTTACCTTCCCTGAATCAGCAGTTATTTCTACACTATCTTCCAAACCATTGACACCAACATTGGTTGTTGGAAAAGCAAAATCTACTGTCTCATCCGTGGTTGCCCCTGCTTCGAGAGCATCTGAACAACCATCGTTGTCGGAATCAGAATCTAAGTGATTATAGATTCCATCACCATCCGTATCTGCATCACAATTTGTTTTCGGAAAATCGTGCGGATCAAAACCAGCTTCATCAATCAGCAATTCTAATTCTCCATAGCCATTCGAATACGTTGTACCAGAAACTCCCAACAAGCGGTAATATTTATAGACCGCACTGTTTTGAGTTACAGCAAACACATCTTCGTCAGGGATAGGATTTATTGTATGTGTACTACTTGTATTTAAATCTACCCATGTACTATCATCGTTACTCCCTTGCAAAGTAAGTACTCCATTATTAAAAAAACCATACGTACTTGCGTAATTAAACTTCAAACTTTCCAGTTCTAATGCGTTTGGTAATTCTACTTTATAAACTTCTTTTCCTGCGATGGCTTGTGAATTATTAAACCTTGGATTACTCGCTATTGTTTTTACTCCATCAATAGAACTCTCTATTGGATTTGCCGCATAGGTTAGCATTTCTGAACTCACAACAAAACCACTTACAGCACTTCGGTCTCCCGTTAGCGGAAGATCACTTATCGCATAATAACAATTCGGAGATTCTACAACATCTAAAACACCATCATTATCATCATCTATATCTACCAAATCTTTTATGCCATCGCTATCTGTATCCGCACACAGACTTAAAAAATCTGATTGTGCATATTTCAAATATGTAGAGGTGTAGTTTACCTCCCCAGAATCGGCAGAGGTTTCTATACTATCTTCCAAACCATTGACACCAACATTGGTCGTCGGAAAAGCAAAATCTACTGTCTCATCCGTGGTTGCACCAGCTTCAAAAGCATCAGAACAACCATCATTATCTGAATCAGAATCTAAGTGATTGTAGATTCCATCACCATCTAGGTCATCTGTACAGACTGCCTTTGGAAAATCATGTGCATTAAAATCAACCATCGTAGGTGATATTTCGTACACCCTATTGTAGTATGTTTTTCCTGAAACCCCTAGGATTCTATATTTACTATAGACATCTCCTGTCTGATTAAAACTATAGGTATTGGTTCCGTTTACACCTTGAGTTTCAGACAAATTACCCGTTACGCTTACCCAGTCCGTTCCATTAAATCCCTGCCACTTAAACACTGCAGCCGTTTGAAACATACTATAATTATAAACCACAGACATTTGCGTTAACTCTACAGGAAATTCAAGTGTTACTTCATAAACTGCCTCCCCTGTAATATCGGTTCCATTGACACCATAAGCAGCCATATTATCTAGAACTCCATCATATAACTCGGTAAAAGAATTGGCAGCACTTGTACTGTAATTTGTTAATGTTGTTGTGGCGTCCTTTATTTTTACATCAGCTATTGAATAATAACAATTCGGTGATTCTACAACATCTAAGACACCATCATTATCATCATCTATATCTACCAAATCTTTTATACCATCATTATCTGTATCCGCACACATACTTAAGAAATCCGACTGTGCATATTTTAAATATGTAGAGGTATAATTTAGTTTCCCTGAATCGGCAGATGTTTCTACACTATCTTCCAAACCATTGACACCCAAATTGGTAGTTGGAAAAGCAAAATCTACTGTCTCATCCGTAGTTGCCCCTGCTTCAAAAGCATCTGAACAACCATCACCATCTGAATCTAAATCTACATGGTTGTAAATGCCATCATTATCTAGATCATCTGAACAGGTGTTTTTGGGAAAATCGTGCGGATCAAAACCAGCTTCATTAATCAGCAATTCTAATTCTCCATAGCCATTCGAATACGTAGTCCCAGAAACACCTAACAAGCGGTAATATTTATAGACTGCACTGTTTTGAGTTACAGCAAACACATCTTCGTCAGGAATAGGGTTTGTTGTATGTGTACTACTTGTATTTAAATCTACCCATGTACTATCATCGTTACTTCCCTGCAAAATAAGTACTCCGTTATTAAAAAACCCATACGTACTGGCATAATTAAACTTCAAACTTTCCAACTCTAATGCGTTTGGTAATTCTACTTTATAAACTTCTTTTCCTGCGATGGCTTGCGAATTATTAAACCTTGGATTACTCGCTGTTGTTTTTACTCCATCAATAGAACTCTCTATTGGATTTGCCGCATAGGTTAGCATTTCTGAACTCACAACAAAACCACTTACAGCACTTCGGTCTCCCGTTAGCGGAAGATCACTTATCGTATAATAACAATTCGGTGATTCTACAACATCTAAAACACCATCATTATCATCATCTATATCTACCAAATCTTTTATACCATCATTATCTGTATCCGCACATAGACTTAAGAAACCCGACTGTGCATATTTCAAATATGTAGAGGTGTAGTTTACCTCCCCAGAATCGGCAGAGGTTTCTACACTATCTTCCAAACCATTGACACCAACATTGGTCGTTGGAAAAGCAAAATCTGTAATTTCGTCTGTGGTTGCTCCAGCTTCAAAAGCATCTGAACAACCATCATTATCTGAATCAGAATCTAAGTGATTGTAGATTCCATCACCATCTAGATCATCTGTACAGACTGCTTTTGGAAAATCATGTGCATTAAAATCAACTATAGTAGGTGATATTTCGTACACCCTATTGTAGTATGTTTTTCCTGAAACCCCTAGGATTCTATATTTACTATAAACATCTCCTGTCTGATTAAAACTATAGGTACTGGTTCCGTTTACACCTTGATTTTCAGACAAATTACCCGTTACGTTTATCCAGTCCGTTCCATTAAATGCTTGCCACTTAAACACTGCAGCCGTTTGAAACATACTATAATTATAAACCACAGATATTTGCGTTAACTCTACAGGAAATTCAAGTGTTACTTCATAAACTACCTCCCCTGTAATATTGGTTCCATCTACACCATAAGCAGCCATATTATCTAAAACTCCATCGTATAACTCGGTAAAAGAATTGGCAGCACTTGTACTGTAATTTGTCAATGTTGTTGTGGCGTCTTTTATTTTTACATCAGCTATTGAATAATAACAATTTGGTGATTCTACGACATCTAAAATACCATCATTATCATCATCTAAATCCACATCATCCATAATACCATCACCGTCTGTATCAACTGAAGGAAAAACAATCCCTATTGGATCTTTAATCTCTCCTCCTACAGTACTTTCATCTCCCGCTTCGCCATCAGTTAATGTATAGCTCAGGACAGGCACATTTAGCCCTCCAATTAACTCAGAAGAAATAGCGAAATTTTTTGTAGTATAACTCGCATCATTTGCTCCAGGAATGGAAGACCCAAATTTACGAATGAGATCAATAGAAGTAGATCCATGCCAATATAATTTAACAGCAACAGATTCTCCAGGGTTGTTACACTCCACGGTATAGTTTAACAAACCAAAAGGATAATCATAGGCACTGTCAAGTTGCCCTACTTCGTTTTCTAACAATCCGTCTATCTGAATAATTTTATTACAAGTAGCACTTGTAATTTCAAGTGTTATATAAGATTTCCCTAGAGCATCTTCTAAAGAAGCAACATTCCCTTGTGCAGAATCTAGTGTTCCGTCTCCATTACCATCCCCATTATTAGGTCCCGCATCTTCTACAGAAGCACTTATTCCATCTCCATCGTCTGTTAAACACTGTTTTATTACTGGGTCTATTACATTTGCATAGGTTGCAATATAATTTGGAATCCCATCGTTATTCAAATCTACAGCATCTACTAGTCCATCATTATTCGTATCTGCTCCCGTAAATTGATAATCAACTTCCAACTTTGTAGTAGCACCTGATTCATACGCATCCGAACAACCGTCACCATCAGAATCTAAATCTAAATGATTTGGAATTGTATCATTATCTATATCGCTATCACAACTAACTGAGATCCCTCCATGTATCCTCCCAGGCAACCAACCATGTGTAAAATTCACAAAGGCTAGCCCTGTATATTCTATTTTTGTAACTTTTAAATCAGAGGCGTCAAAGCTTATATATTTACCCGCTTGTAAATTTGGAGCAATTGCATAGGTTGACATTAAGCCATAGGTATTATCTTGAACCAACTGAGATCCCGCTTCCCCTAAAGCCAATCCGTTTTTATCTACAAACCTAGTACCCCAACCATTTGCATTATTATACACAAGCGTGGTTCCGTCTATCAAAGTAACTTTAAACTCACTAATTGACTCATGTGGCCCCGAAGGCTCAAAATCGCTCCACCTATAGATCAGACCTTCAATATAAAACGGATTTCCTGTACCTGTTTCTGTAAAAGTAATTGTTTGCGTAGTTCCTGTTGAAGCCCTAGAATAATAACCATCAGCACTACTAGCTATCCCAGAAATAGCAGGACTAAAACGAACGTCAAAAGAAGCTCCCGAACTTAGAACAAAAGGTCCTTGAGTAGCTGTAGAAGACATCGCAACTTTTCCCAAAGACACATTGGTTGAAGCAGCTGTTTCAAAATTAGCCAATTCTCCCCTTGATAGAGAAACACCTCCTAGGCATTCATCAACATCTAAAATCCCATCATTATCATCATCTATATCTAAGACATCACCTATACCATCATTATCAGAATCCGCACAAGCGTTTAAGCCTGCTGAAATAGCAATGCTATAATCTAAGGTATAATTAATGGTTCCTGTTGCCCCATTTTCAAATTGATCTAGCAATCCATTATTATTAAGATCTACCCCTGTATTATAATTTACACTATCATTGTTTGACGCCAAAACCACTCCTACTTCTACACTATCCGAACATCCATCGCCATCAGAATCTAAATCTAGATGGTTTGGAATCCCATCACTGTCGGTATCTGGACAAGTAAAAATTGGATTATTTAAAGCTGCTACCGCAGAAACATTAATAGACCACCAATATTCTCCTATATTAACATTAAAAGAAAAAGCACTTACCTCTGTATTTATTAACTTTATAGAACCTTCCATGTAAGACCCTATATTATAAGCTACATCTGTAGTTTCGTTAACATGTAAATTTGTTCCACCTGCTCCTCCTGCAAACACCTTTTCAATATCAGTATTAAAAGTAGCTTTCATTGCTTGTGCTCCAGCTCCAAAAGACCAAAAATGTACATGAGGCATATATATTGGTTCGGAGAATGTTAACGTATAAGTTCCCGCTTTATCTAATTGAGGAATAAAACTACTAAAAGGCTTACCATCTGGTTTAGGGCAAAATTGTGCATTAGAACTTTGCCAATAATTATAAGTAGTAGCACGTGTTCCTACAGGAGCCTCTAAAGTAACCGTTATTGTTCTATCTAACATTACCATTTCACCAGTATAAATAGTCCCTGATTGAGATTTCCAATCAATAAAAGTCTGTTTGTTTGCTAAAGGAGCACATTCCCCTACCTCTTCAGCGGGAGGACATTCATCCTTATCTAAAATCCCATCATTATCATCATCTATATCTGTAATATCTAAAACACCATCGCCATCTGTATCGACACAATTAGGATTTAAAGTTACCGTTACTCCATTACTACTAGGACTGTAGCAACTATTTGCAGCATTATAATAATACGCGTAGTAAACGCCTGCTGCAGAAATAGGCATCGTTTCTACACTTGATAAACCGTCACTAGCATCCTTATCTGTACTCCACACTAACACAGCTTCTGCAGGTGTATTTCCAGTATGTAATGTATTTAGATTCATGCTCGGAATCGCGCAAGTATTTGTCATACTCGTTGCAGATAAAGGAGGAGAAATAATTCCAGAAGGACAGCATAAATCTGGTGTAGTTGTAGTTTCTACCTTTTCACCCGCCTTAAAGAAAACACCATTCATTATCACTGCATTTTCTTGTGTACCTATCCCAGTTCCAAATCCACTAGGAATTGTTGTGTCTATAGAAGTAGTTTCAAAAGTACCGTCTCCCTTTCCTAAGAAAACAGAAACCCCTGAATTTGCCCCAATATTATCATAAGCAGATACATAATCTATCTTACTATCTTTATTTACATCCACTAAGAAAGATTGCTCTGCATTGGTATAGTTCCCTATCCTAACATTTCCTATTGTAGAAGATATTGTAAGGGCAGTGGTACTTGCATTGGTATTTATAAGTCCAGTCCCATTGTTTAGGAAACACATTATTTTAATCTCTGAACCATCATTAAAAGCATGTACATAATCCAAATAACCATCGTTATTCACATCTGAAAAAGAAGAATATTCATTCTCTGCCGAACCAGAACTATTTGTATATCCAGAATCTTCTAGAGTAATATCAAAAAAGAGATTGGTATGAAACCTTCCATCTCCATACCCAAGCCAAGCTTGCATTCTCCCTGTAGATCCATCGTCAAAAGCACCTACTAAATCGGCAATATTATCTCGGTTTAAATCCTTTAAAAAAAACTGTTCCGACCCCGAAACCCCACTCGTTCCTTTAGCTGTGGCACCCGTAAGATAAGAACTAATTCTATTTCTTATAAAAGTACCATCACCGTTACCAAGATAAGAATGTATTTTATTATCATTTCCTGAGAAAACATAATCTAATATAAAATCTCCATTTACATCAGCTAACCAGCCTTGTTCTGAGTTTGTTTCTCCAGCAAAAACTTGCCCATCGGTAACCTTAGAAAAACCTGTAGTTACAATAGCTGAAGTTACAAAAGTACCATCTCCATTATTTAAATAAACATAAATGCTATTGTTTCCATCCTCTGTAATGTGTACAACATCTTTATCTCCATCGTTATCAACATCACCAAAACAAGAAGAAGAAGAAGCTCCTTTCCCAAAGACTCCTGTGCCTTGCCCTTCCCTATCAAATCCTGAAAAAGATTGTTTGTTAGTACTAAAAGTACCATCATCATTAGATATCCATGCTGACAAGCCTAAGCCAGCAAAACTACTAGAGTCTGAACCCGTTATAATCGACACACTACTATGATTATTAGCAGATTTTACAGGCACATTAATCGGTTTACCTTGACAAAAAGAATCGGCTTGATCGATCGCACCATCGCCATCATCATCGATACAATTCGTACAAATTTCTGGTTTAGAAAATACGCCACAGGCTAAAAACGAAGACTGTTTATTTCCTGTCCCCGTCGCAAAATTTACTGGAATAGTAGTATTTACTGGAGTGGTTGCAAATCTACCTAATCCATCTCCTATATATACTGAAATTCCCGATTGCGCCCCCATATTATCATAGGTAGTTACAAAATCGGCAATTCCATCTTTTGTTACATCTCTAAAAAAAGACTGTTCTGCATTGGTATAATTAGAAAACCGCCCATTTCCTCCCGGAGGAGCTACAGTCACCAATGTTTCTAAAGGAACTGTTTCAAAAGTTCCATCTCCATTATTACGGTAGGTCCATATTTGCATAGTCCCATCCATAGATTCTGCATGCAGGTAATCAATATCTCCATCTCCATCAACATCTGCAAATTGAGAATATTCATTATCTCCTGAACCCGAACTATTGGATCCACCTGTGTTATCTAAGGAAGCATCAAAAAAGGCAGTGGTAGAAAATGTTCCATCCCCAATCCCTTTCCAAACCTGAATTCCAACTTTTGGAGAAGATAAGAAAGGTACTGTTCCATAAGTCCCTACCAAATCGGCAATTCCATCTCCGGAAACATCTGCTAATAAAAATTGCTCAGAACCTGAAACGCCACTCGTATTAAAATCTTTAGAATCGGTAATTGTAGTCGTAACATGTGTCTTGGTAAAAGTACCATCTCCATTACCAATATAAGTGTGTATTTTATTATCATTTCCAGAGAAAACATAATCTATTTTATGATCACCAGTCACGTCTACAAACCACCCTTGTTTTGCATCACTTAATCCTGCAAAACCATTCGCAGTTCCTGCTTGCATTCCTGTGGTAATAATTGCTTCGTATTTAAAAGTATTATCTCCATTTGCTAGGTAAACATAGAGACTATTGCTATTGTCTTCGGTAGCATGAATAATATCTATTAACCCATCATTATTGGCATCAGCAAAATAAGTAGACGAATAAACATCATCTCCCCAAACTTTTGTTCCTGAAGCAAACTCTCTATCAAAACCACCATAGGAAATTTCTTCGGTATCAAAAGTTCCATCACCATTAGACATCCAAATAGAAAGTCCTCTATCACTAGTACCATCGTCATCAGCACCATGAATAAATGCAACATTATCACAGATACTTGGTAAAACAGCTCCTCCTAGATTAGGAGACTTATAATTTATAAACGATTTAAAGACACCTCCTATAGGTGTGTTTTTTACAAAAAAGTTTATGATAGTATCATAAATTGTATTCTTTTTTAAAGAATAATCATTCTCGTATCCTACGGGTCCAAAAGTATCCAAATATAAAAACAAATTCTTTTCTTTGACACCAACATCAACAAAAGCAAACAGTCCTTCTCCTTTCTTCAACACAAATTCCTTATTCTCAACATCCCTATTTAAAAATACAGATGTACTTAAAGAAGATCCATTAATTGGTGTTGCAAAAAAAAGACTTATAAAAAACAAGTATAAAATAAAACACGTCTCCTTGTTTCTATAATGATCTCCAAACTGAACAAACAGCAAAGCATTTGATTGTATGTAATAGCATTGCAATAATTGACTAGATGAATCAAATTTGGGGAACAGTTTCATATATGTTTTATGTTTAGAATTATAAACATGCTAGCACTCACTAGGTCTATTTATACATTCCGATAAATTCAAAAAAGGTATTCAGCAATTTTCCTTCCAACCAAATATACAATTAAATGGCTCTTTTTAAAATACCCCACCTCATACCATCTATAACAAAAAATAGAAATACAAAATATTGATTTTTAATAACTTACAGAAAAATTAAAGACCTGTAAGTAAAGACATCCATGCACTCTAAAAAGATGCATCTGATACATACACAATACTTCAGCTACTTCTTAGCTGCTAAAAAACACATATTACAACACTAAAGACGAGTAAAATTCCATCAGGAGCGTCCTTTTTCAGAAAAGACAAGTGCCAAAATTTAAAATCAAAATACCTACGTATATTCTTAGTATAAAAAAACATGCATTTTTCAAAAAAAAACTAAATTACTTGAACAAAACTCAAATAATTAACTTTTCTTTAACTAGCGTTCATTCTAATACTCAATGATTTGAAGTACTAACTACGAAATCAACACTTATTTATTTGAACCAAGAATAATCCTTTATTCTAAAAATACGCTCTTAAGATCTTATCCCAATAACGAATAAAGGACATAAGAAAACTCCGTCTCGTGTATGATGTAAAAACCACCTATTTTTTATTTTTTTATTAATAAAAACAACATCGTAACAAAGGAAAATTACATCTACCTCAACTAGGTTAGACAAACAATCCTCACACTCATAAGCTTCCTAAACAACTACTATACATGCACCTAAAAATACCTACACAAGAGAATCCCTTATTAAATGAACTCATGTTAACTCGAAAAGCAGTACCTTAGGACTATGAAAAAGGCATGTACACTCTTAATATTCCTTTTCCCCCTACTTATACAATCTCAAATTAGCAACTACGAAGTCCCTAACTTTGAGAACTATGGAGATCTAGGCAGCTACCTAAATAAGTCTGACCATCACAAACATAAAAATGCTGACTCCACGCTTTTATATGCATTAAAAGCCTATAAACTCAAAAAGTCAACCCCCATAGATAACCAACTAATTACGCAACGTAGTATATACGTATCCGTAGCATATTTCTTAAGAGACAATTTACACCTTGCTCAAGTATTTATAAAAGAAGCACATTCTATAGCCATCAAAAGAAATCAAGAATTCTACTTACAACAAACATATACCATGTTTGGAAATATAAAACTTGCACAAGGGGATAGCTTTAATGCAATTATTGCCTATAAACAAGCACTAGATTTGGCTAAAAAACTCAAAAAACCAATACTTAGGAGTATTGTAAACCAAAACCTATCTATTTGTTATGCGAATCAAAACAAAATAGTTCTTGCCAAGGAATTCTTAAAACAAGCGAGAATAAATTACAAAAACATTGGTCATAAAGAAGATCCAAACAGGACTCTTTTTATTAATATTCTCTTAAATGAATCTCGACTTTCCGAGGACTTAAAAAAGGGAATGAAATATATAAAGGAAAGTAAAGATAGCGCAGAAGTTTATCAAAACACGGATCAAATTGCTGCTATCTTAAAACAAAAAGGGCAATTACTCACTCGTTTTGAAGCTTATAAAAGAGGAATTGAATGTTTAGAAGAATCAAGAAGACATGCCAAAAACAACGGATATACAAGTAAGGTATTGGCTTGTGATATAGAGATAGCCAATGCATATTTACACTGGGGTAACTACAAAAAAGCAACCTATTATTTAAACCAATTTCTAAGAAAAAAAACAAGCACTACAAATCCGCAAACCATGCTGAATGTTAATTTATTAGCAAGTATGATTTTTGCAACATCTAATAATTATAAAGTTGCTCAAAAATACGCACTTAAGTTCGGATACGAGAAAGACTCCATACTCAACCACAACGTAAACAGTACTTTTGCAGCATACGGAAAACATTTTGAGTCCGATCAAAAAGAAAAAGAGATTACCCTGAACAAATTAAAAATAAGCAAGGAAATAAATACACGAAACTTAATTCTATTTGCAAGTTTTATTTCTCTTTTTATTGGATTTCGTTTTTTTAAAAAACTATACGACAAAGAAAAAAACAAAAAACTGCAAGCAGAAATTGCACTAAAAAAAGAATTAGAATTCACAGAAATACGTACTAAATTTCTTGGAAACATCTCTCACGAGATTAGAACTCCTATTAGTCTAATTATAGGTTATCTAAACCTAATGAAAGAGAACAAGAAACCTGCTTCGAATAAAAAATATATAGACCGCGCTTTATTTAACTGTGAAAAAGTAATTTCAGATGCGAATGAGGTATTGACCTTAATTAAATTTGAAAAACAAAAAACACAACTCAACTTAATAGACCTTCCCCTCAATGATTTTATACAAAATACTTTTTTCGCCTTCGAAAACACAGCAGCTTATCAGCAAATTAAGTTACAATTTGAGTCAACAATAAGTCCGACTATCACCCTTAAATTTGATTTTGAAAAACTAGAAAAAATACTAAATAACATTGTTTCAAACGCACTAAAATACAGCAACAAAAAAACAATTATTAGCTTGGCTTGTAGTATAGAAAACGACAGCCTAAAAATAGCTATAAAAGATCAAGGTATGGGAATCTCAACAGAAGAACAACCTAAAATTTTCGAGCGATTTTACCAAACAAGCAGTAAGAAATCTACAGGAGGATTGGGAATAGGCCTCTCTCTAGTCCAAGAACTTGTAGCCTTCTTAAAAGGAGAGATCAAACTTAAAAGCAAACTAGAGCAAGGAAGTACTTTTACACTACAATTCCCTATTGAGCCTACAAAAACAACAAAACACAATAAGAAACAATTAAAAGAATCTGTGATACCTGCAACACTTATCAAGGACACACTTCTATTTAATTCAGAGAAACCATTAATCCTGGTAGTAGACGACAACATAGAGATGTTACGATTTCTTAAGGAGCTATTTGTTCCTTATTTTAATTGTATGTTCGCTTATCACGCTATAGAAGCTTTAAACCTAGCAAAACACAATACTTTTGACCTCGTATCTTCTGATGTAATGATGCCCGATATTGATGGTTTCGAATTTAAATCTATGATCAATCAAATTGAAGGGTACGAACATGTCCCATTTATAATGCTATCTGCAAATACATTTTCTAGTTCAAAAATCAAAGGGTTCAATCTAGGAATCAACGACTATATTACCAAACCCTTTGAAAGTATAGAACTAATTACACGCATGCATAATTTATTAAAAAACAGCAATGCCTTAAAAAGATTAGCTCTCAAAAATAAACGTATTAAAAAAGAAGAAAAACATGCGCTTACCCATGAACAGCAACTCATAAAAAAAATCACAAAAACAATTGAAAACAACTTAGAAGATGAACATTTTAAAATTGATAACCTCGCCAAAGAAATAGGTTATAGTCAGCGGCAATTATCCAGGATTCTAATAAAAAACACAGGTCTTTCTCCCGTAAAATTTATACTAGAATTAAAACTAAAAGAAGCTTATAGTTTGATTAAATCAAAAAAACACCCTACCCTCTCTGAAGTCCGATTTAAGGTAGGGATTAATAGTGGCTCGTATTTTACCAAAAAATTTAAAGAACGCTTTGGAATTACTCCTAGCAACTTAAAATAATTAGGACACGACTATTTCAACAACAAACCCTTCGTGATTACGAACATTTAACACCTGTCCATTTTCAAATAAAAGATACTGCCCTTTCACTCCTTTTAGAACACCTTCTATTGTTGGGATTTTATCAAAATTAACAGATTTTATTTTTGTAGGATATTGCACTACGGGATATTCAAAATGATAAACCTCTTTATTTGAGTCTAAAAAATAAGGTTTTGTTTCTTCTGGCAACAGGTCCTTGATTTTATTTTTCTCTGCTATCAAATCTATAGTAGCCACTTCATTTTTAAGCATTTTTTGCCAGCTTGTCTTATCTGACATATATTCTTTTAAAGCGACTTCTGCAATCCCTGCTAAATATCGATTTGGTGTTTCTAAAATAGCAATAGCTTGACTCGCTCCTTGATCTATCCATCTTGTAGGCACTTGGGTTTTCCTTGTCACGCCAACTTTCAAGTTACTAGAAACTGCTAGGTAAACAATGTGAGGTTTTAATTGAACACTTTTCTCATAGTCCAAATCTCTATCTTCGATTCCCAAATGAGCTTTACTTAATTCTGGGCGCATTACCCAATCACCCACCTGTGCATTTGCATAAAAACAATCGTAACAATTCCCTTGTCTATAAATTTTCTTTGCTTTCCCACAATTTGTACATTGATGAGAAATAAAAGAAATCCTCAAAGATTTCCCAATTAATTGATTGACCTCTAGCACATCATTGTCTGTCTCTAAAAAATAATGAATGACTTTTTTATATTCTGTTTGCATTTTTTTTAGGAGTCCTTGATAAATCATCTATTTTTTTTAGTATTTTTAACACGCTAAAGGTACATAAATCTATTGAACCCAAGAGAAAATAACTTATAGACCCCGTGATAACACGAGCTATTCGCTAACAAACGCTTGAAATATAATTCAATTGACACAAACTACATTAGCCATCGATTTTAAAGAAAAAAAACAAAAAAACATGTCGTTTCCTATTGTACATTCAATTTTATCTTGGTTTTTAAAAAAAAGAAAACATCAAATAGCACTTTTTTTAGAACACCCCACTGAAGTACAAAACGAATTGCTCTTCAAGTTATTAAAAACAGCTAAAAACACGGAATTTGGACAAGAACATCATTTCGAAAGCATTAGCTCTTACCAAGAATTCACGGAACAAATTCCAATACAACAATACGAGTCTATAGAACCTTTAATAGAACGCACAAGGCTTGGCGAGCAAAATTTATTCTGGCCTAGTACAATTAAATGGTTTGCAAAAAGCAGCGGAACTACCAATGCCAAAAGTAAATTTATCCCCGTCAGCGACGACTCTTTAAAAGACTGTCATTTTGAAGCAGGAAAAGACATGCTTTGTATGTATTTTAACAACAATCCAGACGCTCAGCTTTTTACAGGAAAAAGTCTTAGATTAGGAGGTAGCAGTACTGTCTACAAAGAAAATAAATCCTTTTCTGGTGATTTGTCTGCCATCATTATAGAAAACATGCCTTTTTGGGCAGATTTTAGCAGCGCACCAAAACAAGAAACTGCTTTGATGAGCGAATGGGAATCAAAAATGGATGCGATTATCAACGAAACTATTGACGAAAATATCACCGGATTGGCAGGTGTTCCCTCTTGGATGTTGGTCCTTTTAAATAGAGTTTTAGAACAAACAGGAAAATCCAATATTTTAGAAGTTTGGCCTAATTTAGAAGTTTACTTTCACGGAGGCGTAAGTTTTACTCCTTATAAAGAACAGTTTAAAAAACTAATCCCTAGCGAACAATTCAAATACTACGAAATATACAATGCCTCGGAAGGTTTTTTTGCCATTCAAGATCAAAACAACTCAGACGAAATGCTCTTAATGTTGGACTACGGCATCTTTTATGAATTTATTCCAATGGCAGATTTCAACGGAGAATCTTCCCTTGCCATTCCGTTATCCAAAGTTCAGAAAGACGTTAATTATGCTATGGTAATCACTACCAATGGAGGTTTATGGCGCTATTTAATCGGAGACACTGTTAAATTTACATCTACAGACCCGTACCGCATCAAAATCACAGGGCGTACCAAGCATTTTATCAATGTTTTTGGAGAAGAACTTATCATAGAAAATGCAGAAGATGCCCTAGAAGTAGCCTGTACAAAAACAAGCTCCGAAATAATCGATTATACAGTGGCTCCTATATTTATGGAACAAGAAAAAAGCGGTGCTCACGAATGGATGATCGAGTTTAGAAAAGCTCCTAATTCACTCAAAGAATTCACCGATATCTTAGACACACATTTAAAAAAAATAAATTCCGATTACGAGTCTAAACGATATCATAACATGACATTGGACATCCCTAAAACACATATTGCTACACAAGGATTGTTTTATAATTGGATGAAGAAAAAAGGAAAACTAGGAGGACAAAACAAAGTCCCTAGACTCTCTAACTCAAGACAATGGATCGATGAATTACTGACTATGAATAACACCAATTAAAACCCAAAACAAATGATATAAATAGTTTATTTTACGCCATATCGTGTTTAAAAACAGAACGATAGCTAAGACTACCCTTTCTTTTTCCGCCTAGCTAAAACAAAAAATAATTCCATTTCTAAACCATCACTTGGAAATGTAGTTGGTCTAACTATTTCCAAACAACAAGGTCTCTTGAAAGAGGGCTCTCCGCATATCTAATTTGAAACAACCGCGATTTAACAATCAATTTTCTACCTTCATGTCTGCGCCCAAAAACCAACTCTGATTTTCCAATATTTTTAAGCCAATACTTAAAAAACACATTGGCATCCGTCTTTTTTTCAAAAACATCTGGTACAGCATGTACGTTAAACATTCCTATTTTATGTCCTAACCAACTGTGCCTATGTATTAAATACTTAGGAGATTGAATGGGCATCAACACTTGATTCAAAGCCATAACAAATATAGCATTCTCACGATACGTCGCCCCCTGTAAGGAGCAAGATACTTCCCCTTTATTCACTTTTTCAAAATCAATATAAAGTTTAGAAACAGGACTTGTAAACAGCTGTAAATCTTCCATAGTTAACAGAATAGTATGTGCTATTTTTTTTAATAACTTATGTGTATTTCCAAACAAAAAACAAGCCTTGACTAACTTGTAAGTCTTCGGTATTAAAAACACAAATAAACCACCTAAAAACAATTTTAATACGGTAACAAAACCACCACTAAATACCGCTAAAAAATTATTTAGCACAAACTCTATCGTAAAAAATAGAAGACCAATACTCAGTTCCGAAAGCATTATTTTAACCATATCGGTTACCGCCTTACTCTTATTCTTTTTATGGATCTTAAAATCTAGAAAACTACTATTTATTTCTCTTCGTAATCGCGTTCCTTTGACACTACTTTTTCTCCATTGTTCACTTAATAAATCACGGTTTTTAGCCTTTTCGAAAAGAGCATCATTATAGCTATTAACATTAAAGTCTGATGGAAACTCACTCGGCATTCCCAAACGACCAATACCACTTGATATCGTATTAGACCTTGTATCTACACCAACAAAAGTATTAAACCTACGCTCCAATTGCTGGACATCATGTCCACCAGTAACATCGGTCAAATCCACACTAGCTAAATGCCAAATACAACTTGTTTTCCCTTCTCCTTTAACCCGTATTGCCCTACCTCTCATCTGATTTGACGTTACAAAAGACCCCACATTGGAAGCCATAATCAATGCATTAATAGCAGGTGCATCCCAGCCTTCTCCTAGGAGTGATTTAGTCCCTATCAAAATAGAAATATGTCCCAGTTCAAAAAATGATGTGAGCACAGCCACTAAATTATTTTTCACTTTCTGTGAAACATTTATTTGTACAAAATCAGTGTCATTTTCAATACGATTTATCTGTACATCTTTCAACGACAACTCCTTTTTTAACAATCCTAAAAGCGAACAATTAACAATAACAAGAGTCCCCGAAAGCACCGCAAGTTTAGAACAATCTATAGTACTGTTTTTTAAATAATGAAAAATAGGCACCACCCCCATTTTATCCACCCGATTTGTATAATCGGAATTCAACCCTAAAAACTCTTTTCTAATAAAATCTGTAAGGACCACCAAGCGCAATTCCTTTCCTAACTGCTCTTGTTCAAAACGTACAATATTTTTAATACTAACAAGTTTATTTCTACTGTGAGTTAAATTTTTAAATACCCTATTATTCCCCAATAATTGGACATTATTTCTACTAAGTCCTCCTATTTTTCGCAAGGTTTTTTCTAGCGTACTCAATAAAAGTTCATCCTCTAAAAGCTGTCCTCTATTTGATATTAATAAGTGTTGTAATAAAATTTCTACCCAAGCCAAAGTCAACTTAGGGAATTGTATTTCATCCTCTTTTTCAAAACCAAAAAACGCTAATTTCTCACTACTAATAGTCACATTACAATGGTGTAAAAATATCAGGATTGAAGCAAAATAATTTGGGTATTTATACACGTCATCTAAAAACTCGGCTTCTAACAAATAATAAGGATGTGACTCTAAAAGGTGTACAAATTTTTTGTTTTCTTTTAAAAACTGAACAAAGGTTGCTATTTTTTGGCGGTATTCAAAAATATACTGTACTTCATCTTTTTCTGGTTCGGAAAGATATACATAATCCTGATGTGGACACAAAGCCCGTTCTTTTACCAATTCTGGAATCGAAATTTCCTCATCTACAGGTCCACACAATTCGTAATACTTCTTCATTTCACTATGAGAACTATCAAAAGGCGGGGTTGCTGTAAGCGCAATAATAATTAAATCTGAATTGTTTTTTAATTCCATCAGTACACTCCACCATGCCTTTTTTAAATGATGGGCTTCATCTAATAAAAGGACTTCAATACCGTGTTCTTTAAAATAATTCACAAAAACGGTAGTAGAACTCATGCTTTTATGCAACGCATACAATCCTTGATATGTAGAGAAATTCAATACCTTTAGTTCTTTTACACTTAGAGAAATCCCTTCAAAAACAGCATTAGGGTCAAAAAACGAATCGAACCTATTTTTCCATTGGTGCTTAATTGTTAAGGTGGGAGACAGCACAAGTGTTCGTTTGTTTACACGTCTAATCATTTCTAAACCAAGAATGGTTTTTCCAGCACCTGGCGGAGCAATTACATGTAAGTGACGGTCTTGTTTATAGGTGTCAAAATTATTTAAAAAACGTTGCTGGTATTTCCTCCATGGAAAGAGAAAACGAATTTCAGGTGAAAAAACACCCTTACTTTTTTCGTTCAATAACATAATTCACCATGGTCAATAGGGATTTTTTATACGGAGAATCTGGGTAAAATTCCAACATAGCAAGTGCTTTTTCTTGGTAGCGTTTCATTTGTCCGATCGTGTATTCAATACCACCATTCTCTTTTACAAAATTGATCACTTCTTTTACCCTATTTTTATCAAGATTGTGTTTCTTTACCGAATTTATCAACCATTTTTTATCCTTTTCAGAACAATTATTTAAGGTATATATAAGAGGGAGTGTCATTTTCTGTTCCTT
This sequence comes from Flavobacteriaceae bacterium, assembly GCA_965224465.1. Lineage (GTDB taxonomy): Bacteria > Bacteroidota > Bacteroidia > Flavobacteriales > Flavobacteriaceae. The sequence goes on from OZ245049.1 coordinate 2,113,072, forward strand.
AATATCAATCCCTGTAGGTTTTCCAATTTTCGCATCTGTATAATCGAACAGGTCGTCCTTTATTTGAAAGGCGATCCCAATCAATTCTCCAAACAATCGCATGTTCTCAACCTCCTCTTTAGGTGCATTCACAGAAGCAGCCCCAATACCACAGCATGCGGCAATAAGTGTCGCTGTTTTTTGACGAATAATCTCAAAATAAACTTCCTCATCAATATCCAAGCGTCTTGCTTTTTCTATTTGCAAAAGCTCTCCTTCGCTCATTTCTCTTACAGCAACAGAAATTAACTTGAGCACATCAAAATCATCATTATCAATAGACAATAACAAGCCTTTGGACAGTAAAAAATCGCCGACTAAAACAGCAATTTTATTTTTCCACAAGGCATTTACCGAGAAAAACCCTCTTCTACGGTTGCTGTCATCTACTACATCATCATGGACTAAAGTTGCAGTGTGAATTAACTCGATAATGGCAGCTCCCCGATAAGTACGCTCTTCAAATTTCCCGTCAGACACCATTTTAGCGACTAAAAAAACAAACATTGGTCTCATTTGTTTTCCTTTTCTACGCACTATATAATGAGTGATTCTATTTAAAAGAGGAACCTTGGATGCCATAGCGTCTTTAAACTTATGTTCAAAACGCTCCATTTCAACAATAATTGGCTGTTTTATTTGTGCTATTAAATTCATATTCGAAACCAAAAATACGCAAAATTATTAAATATAAAGAAATAAAAATAGCTTGCGTTTTATTTTAATATAATGAACCAATGGTAAAATTAATTGCTTACTTTTGGCTTACAATGAGATACTTAAAAAAAACCCTATTTTTATTGATATTACTACCTCTACTTGTGAGTTGTTTTGAAATCATAGAAGAAGTTACCCTGCACAAAAACGGATCAGGATCGATAACATTAACATTAAACTTAAGTCAGAGTAAATCGAAACTTTCGTCAATAATGCTCCTAGACAGCATCAATAATTACCGTGTTCCTTCGGAGTCTGAAATAACAACTTTTATTGCAAAAATAAAAAAGAAAATACAGAATACTTCAGGAGTTTCAAATGTAAAAACCACTCTAAATTTTGACAATTACATACTCAAATTTTCATGTGATTTCAAAAACGTCAACGCATTAAATCAAGTTATTTCCAACTTTGATAAATCGAATTCAGCCAATACAAACCAGTTCTACTACAGCGCTAACAAACAGCTATTTAAAAGGAGTTACCCTTATGATTTGGTCAAAGAATTCAATAAAATAAAGCAAGCAGATAAGAAGATATTAAAGGATGCTTCTTTTACGACTATCTATCGATTTGATCAAGAAATCTCAAGCACATCCAACTCCCTTTCAAAAATATCTCCGAATAAAAAAGCGGTATTAATAAAGGTATCAGGAGCTGCATTGGTCTCAGGTAAAAACTCTATTAAAAACAAAATTCAATTACTAAAATAAAAGAAAATAAATCATGAATAAAAAAAACCCATTATCAATTCTATTTATACTCGCAGCAATATTCGCTTCAGCTCAATCAAGCTCTCTCGAATTTAAAATACCAGCAGATTCACAAGTGGTAGCTAGTGTAAATGGAGAACGAACATTAGAGCTACTTACGCTCATGGAATTCGAAAAATCAACTAGTGGAGAAACATTTTTAAAAGAACTCAATAGAAAGTCAGACAATCATATCCAATCTATCAAAGATTTTGGCTTTAAAATAAACTCAAAAGCATATTACTTTTACAGAGCAAACGATAGTATTTCAACACATAATTTAATTATTGAATTGGACAACAGAAGTAAGTTTGAAAAACAAGTATTTAAAAACTATGCAGAAGACATTGAATCTATAAACGGGATCCATTTTTTACAAATATACAGTACTATTTATGTTTGGAATAACGACTTATTAGTTATGAGTACTGGAAAAATGTCTGCTTCATATTTCGATAAAATCGCAGATCGTATTGATCAACAAAACAAAAAAGAAACAGTAAAAGCAGAAGAAGTAGCAAAAGAAAAAGCAGCAGAAACAGAAGTAGAAGAAGTAGAAGAAGTAGAAGAAGTAGAAGTTGAATCAGTATTAGAATCAACAGAAACAGAAATAGAAGAAACAATAATAGAATCAACAGATATAGTAGAAGAAGAAGTAGAAGTAGAAGAAGAAAGCTCCTGGGATGTAAAAAGAAGATTAAAAAAAGAATGGACAAGAGCCCAAGCACTTCAACTTTTAACACAATTGCCTCAAAATTCTATACTCACAAACAAGAGTTATCTCAAATCTAGAAACAGCAAAGCGTCCGCATCTTTATGGCTTAATAACTACGGAGATTTTATGACTATACTTTTAGAAGATGCCTTTAGAAAATTTCCAAAATTAAGTAGATCTTCGACCAAAGGTATCTTTGGACTAAAATCCTTCAATGCAAATTTGTTTTTCAATGAAAAAAATGTAGAACTCAAAACCACCTTATCTTTAAATAAGGAATGGAGTAAAGCTTACAAAGAAATATACAATAAAAAGTTTAATAAAAAATTCTTTAAATATTTTAACAAAGACAACGCATTGGCGTATGTTAATTTAACATTAAGTACAGAAGGGCTCCTTAACACCTACCCTAATCTCATGGCTACCACCTATGAGGGTATACTTCCAACATATAGTGAAGAAACAAGAATAGCTGTAGAATTATTTAACATTATATTAGATGAAGAAGCTATAGACGATTTAATAGGAGGAGATTTCTTATTTGTTTTAAACGATATCAAAGAAAAAGAAGTAAGTTATGTAAGCTATGACTACGACGATAACTATAAAAGAACAGAGGTTACAAAAACAAAAAAAGAGATTGTACCAGAATTCACATTAATGATTGGCTCTAAAAACGAGCAATTCATGAAAAAACTGATTCGCTTAGGAGTTAAACATCACTTAGTAGACAACCTAAACAGCTATTACTCTATTGTAACAACTAAAAAGCTACCTGTAGATATTTTTGTTGGAATCAAAGACAAGATTATTTTCCTAACGACTTCGGAAGAACAAATAAAACAAATAATGAATGGCAGTTTTATTTCTAATGTTGGAAAACATAAAAGAGCTTTGTTAAAAAACTCGATGACAATCTACATCAATGGAACTGGAGTTATCAAACAAACTCCTGAAGAAATGCTCCCATCAGATAAGGGGTTTAAACCTTTAATTGAAAACATCAACACTCTTAATATAGAAATGCAACTAAGCACCTCGAAAATCAGAAGAAACCAAATTCACACAAACTTAATCATTAACACACCAGGAGCAAAAAAGAATAGCCTTCACTACTTTTTTGACATCTTAAACCAAATATTCAACAAACAATAAGAGTATCATTTATGAAAAAAAAGCACGTTTATAGCACTGTAATTATACTATTACTTATCTATAGTATTTATTGGATACGTTACGAACGTGTTTTTTCTTCATTAAAATCAGTCCCTAAAGAAAGTACTGCTATATTTCAAATAAATCTTCGAAATATAGAACATGCTTTCCTTATAGATTTTCTAAAAAACCCAGTACGTTACCTAAAGAAAAACGATTCATTAAAACCTAAAAAGAAACGATCTTCTTCTTTAATTAGCTTGTTAGATTTTCCTAGAAATTTAGTTTTCTACACTACAGATAGTATTCAACCTTCCATTTTTTACAGTGAATCCCTACAGATAAAGGACACACTAGACTTTCAAAACTATCTGAAAAATAACGGTTATAAAAAAATTAAAAACCAATTCAATTCAGCATTAATTTACTCGAAAAATCACCATTCTTTTATTCTTAGAAAGGCTATGGTTAACATTGGATTACACCGAAGTAAATTATTTCCTCAGAAAAAAATAGCAACCATTCTATTAAACAATGCAAAAAACAGTTCTTTAAAAACATTTTTTAGCTATGATAACACATCTGATTTTCAGTTTTGGAGTCAAAATACAGGTGTTTTTTACGGAGCATTTTCTAATGGATACCTCAATTTCAGAAGCAGCTCTTATACGGTAGTCCCTTCTAAAACAAAAAACAATAAAAAAGAAATTGCTTATATCCACGGGAACCTAAAGAACCTTCCGTTTTTTGAAGGTGAATCCGCTAAATACAAAAAAACGTTTAAAAAACTCACGAATAGCTCCTTAGATTCTATCCATAAATACTGGACAGGAAATATAGAACTAAACGTATATGCTCTTAAAACTATTACAGATACAATCATAAGTTATACGTATGATGATAACTTCAATCAAATAGAAATAAAGAAACTCCAACAGCATCTCTCTCCCAACTTAAGTTTAAATTTTGGGACGGGTAATTCCCCTAAATTATGGTCTTACTTTAAGAAGAACAACACACTTAAACAGGTGAATAACGATTTATTATTTACGTTAATCCCTCTTCTCCCCTTAAAGGCATCCTATTTAAACAACGATTATTTCTTTTATACAGACACTTTAATTACACCCAAAACATCTAGAATAAACACCAAGGGACTTCAATTTTTTATAGATATAGCCCAAATAAGAGAAAATACACAATGGAAACTATTTAAAAACAAACAGCTTCAACAAATAAGTTCCATCGAAGGAAACCTAGATCAAAACAAGCAACTAAATATCCGTTTTAATTGTAACGATTCCCATAGGAATGGACTGATTCAACTCTTGAAAAACTAACTTTTATTTGCCAATTGCCCACAAGCAGCATCAATATCCTTCCCTCTACTTCTACGAACATTCACCACAATATCATGCATTTCTAAGTTAGAAATATAGTTATTAATAGTCTGAGGGCTTGCCTGTTGAAAAGGCCCATCATCTATTGGATTGTATTCAATTAAATTCACTTTACAAGGTATCACTTTACAAAAAGCAATCAATGCTCTAATACTCTCCATATCATCATTAATACCTTCCCAAACTACATATTCGTAAGTGACATGGCGTTGGGTTTTTTCGTACCAATAAATCAATGCTTCTTTGATAGAAGCTAAATTATACTTTTTATTAAAAGGCATTATTTTGGTTCTAATTTCATCGATAGCAGAATGTAACGACAATGCCAAATTGAATTTAACACCATCATCTGCCAATTGTTTGATGCGGTGCGGAACTCCAGATGTAGAAACTGTAATTCTCCTTGGCGCCATACCCAAACCTTCTGGACTGGTGATCATTTCGATGGATTTTAGCACATTATCATAATTCATTAATGGCTCACCCATCCCCATAAAAACAATATTAGACAGCTTGTGATTGTAATACAATAAGCTCTCTTGATTGATGGCAGAAACTTGATCATAAATTTCATCAGGATTCAAATCACGCATGCGTTTTAAACGCGCCGTGGCACAGAAACTACAATTAAAACTACAGCCCACTTGACTAGATACACACGCAGTAGTTCTTGAATCTGTTGGAATCAAAACAGATTCAACAATTAGACCATCATGTAGGCGAATGGCATTTTTTACAGTCCCATCTTTACTCCGCTGCATTTGATCTACTTGAATATGGTTGATCACAAAATTAGCTTCCAACATTGCACGGGTATCTTTGGATATATTGGTCATATCCAAAAAACTATGTGCCGTTTTATGCCAGAGCCATTCATACACTTGATTCCCTCTAAATGCCTTATCTCCATTGGCTACGAAAAAATCGCGTAGCTCCTCTTTACTCAATGCACGTATGTCTTTTTTATCAGCCATCTTATTTAAAATTAAAAAAACTGTCAAGGATTCTTACATCTATGACAGCTTGATATTGTATTATAAAATCTAATTATATAATCAACATGGCATCACCATATGCGTTGAAATTATATTTCTCTTTGATACCTACTTGGTACGCCTCCATTAAGAAATCGAAACCGGCAAATGCGGCCACGCTCATCATTAATGTAGATTGAGGTACATGAAAATTAGTAATCATACAGTTGGCAATTTTAAAATCATATGGAGGGAAGATAAATTTATTTGTCCATCCATTATATGCATTTAATTTACCACTAGAAGATACTGAACTTTCGATGGTACGATTTACAGTAGTTCCTACAGCACAAATACGTCTTTTATTTGCTTTTGCAGCATTTACCATGGCAGCTGCATCTTCTTCGATATTAATTTTTTCAGAGTCCATTTTGTGTTTAGACAAATCTTCTACCTCAACAGCATTAAAAGTTCCCAATCCGACATGCAATGTTACTTCCGCAAAATCCACACCTTTTATTTCCAAACGTTTTAACAAATGCTTAGAAAAATGCAGACCAGCTGTAGGTGCAGCAACCGCGCCTTCATGCTTTGCATAAATAGTTTGGTAACGCTCTTGATCTACGGCTTCTACTTTACGTTGGATAAACTTAGGTAAAGGTGTCTCTCCGAGTTCAAATAATTTTTTACGGAATTCTTCGTAACTACCATCATACAAGAAACGCAATGTACGTCCACGAGAAGTTGTATTATCAATAACCTCAGCTACCAAACTCTCGTCGTCACCGAAAAACAATTTATTACCAATTCTAATCTTACGTGCTGGATCTACTAATACATCCCACAATCTACTTTCGGCATTTAATTCTCTCAATAAAAACACTTCTATACAAGCTCCCGTCTTTTCTTTCTCTCCGTACAAACGTGCTGGAAACACTTTTGTATTGTTCATCACCATTAAATCACCTTGGTCAAAATAATTGATCATATCCTTGAACATCTTGTGCTCAATTGTTTGTTCTTTACGGTTTAACACCATCAATCTAGACTCATCTCTATGTTCCGCTGGATATTCTGCTAACAAATCGTCTGGTAAATCAAATTTAAAATGTGATAATTTCATTCAAATGTTTTTAAAATGTGGGCAAATATACAACATCGACATAGGGGTTGTCAAGTATTTTGCCATAAAAGTTTGATTTTCTTAAGAATTAGCACTTACTTTTGAAAAATCTTCCCAAAAAGAGGGGTACGATTTAGAGACTACATCCGCCTCATTTATAAGGATATCCACCTTGGTAGCCAAGGGAGCAAATGCCATTGCCATGCGATGATCTTGATATGTATCTATCAAAATATTTTTTAAAATAATTGATGTTTTCTCCAAGTGTAAACTATCATTCGTAATATGCACGACTCCTCCTAATTTTTCAATTTCGGTTTTTAGCGCTACCAACCTGTCTGTTTCTTTAATTTTTAAGGTATGTAATCCTGTCAATTCACAAGGCACTCCCATTCCAAAACAGGTCACTACAATGGTTTGTGCAATATCTGGCGCATTTTTTAAGTCTAATTTCAATACAAAATCAGTATCAATGGGTGTTTGTTTTAAATTGATTTGATCTTTAGAAAAAGTAGTTTGAACTCCTAATTTCTTATAAATAGCAACCAATACAGCATCCCCTTGTAAACTAGATTTCTTATACGAAGACAAGGTAATATCAGCCCCATTTGCTAGAGCTGCATAACTAAAATAATAAGATGCAGAACTCCAATCCGATTCTACAGTAACTATCTTTTCGGAGATAGTATCGGTAGGACTTACGGTAATAAGGTCTTCCTTCCAATTATTTTCAATACCTATTTCACTTAACAAACTCAAGGTCATTTTTATATAAGGCACCGAAGTTACTTCCCCTATAAAACGCAATTGCAATCCGTTTTGTAAACGCCCTCCAATAAGCAACAATGCAGAAATGTATTGACTACTCACATTCCCATCTATTTCTAGAACGCTCTTATTCAATTCTTTCCCTTTAATCCTCAAGGGAGGAAAGCCTTCTTTTTCAACATATGCTATATCTGCACCTAAACTCCTTAAGGCTTCTACAAGAATTTTTATAGGTCTATCTTTCATACGCCCCGAACCGGTTAGGATTACTTCACGCCCTTTAAGAGTCGCAAAATAAGCGGTTAAAAACCGCATGGCAGTTCCTGCATGTCCAATATTGACAATTTCTTCTGTAGACACCAATGCTTTTTCCAGCAATTTTGTGTCATCAGAATTAGATACATTTCTAATCATCAGGTTTGGATAGAGCTGTTGTAAAATCAACAAGCGATTCGACTCACTTTTAGAACCTGTAATTTGGATTGATGCCTCAATGGCATGTGAAAATGATGTTAGTAGCATATTACCAGTATTAAGTAAAGTAATCTTATTTTTTAATAAATTTATAGTAACCAGTCATAAACACACCATACACAGCGGACATGACCACTTGCATTTTCACAAATTGCATCCAATGATCCGCAGAGAAAAATTCGATCATCATAGCTTCATAACCATCGGATACCAAGGCAAAAATCACTTTTATAATGGTAACTACGATTAAAAACACAAGAAAAAACCTAAAGAATAAGGTAAGAAATGATTGCTTAGAAATATCTGACATACTTATTTTAATTTTTTATTATTATGATGGCGATCGTGATCCCGTTTGGTTTTAATATCTAATTTTTTATCAAAAGCTTCTTGTAAATCTATCCCTGTTTGATTTGCCAAACAGATCACTACAAATAACACATCTGCTAACTCTTCGCCTAAATCTTTATTCTTATCACTCTCTTTTTCACTTTGCTCTCCATAGCGTCTTGCAATAATACGCGCCACTTCTCCAACCTCTTCGGTCAACTGAGCCATATTTGTCAATTCGTTGAAATATCGAACTCCATGTTCTTTAATCCAAGTATCTACTACACGCTGAGAATTTTTAATATCCATGGTTATTATTTTATTCAAAGGTAGTTCAAAAAGTCAATTCTAGCTATTTCTCGAGCACCTAAACTTGCCAAATGATCATTATAAACTTGACAATCAACTAATTTATAATTTTCTTTTTTTAATTTCTCTACTAAATAAATAAAAGCAACTTTAGAAGCATTGCTAACACTGCTAAACATACTTTCTCCACAAAAAACATGTCCTAAATCAATGCCATAAAGCCCTCCTACCAATAGGTCTCCTTCCCAAACTTCGACAGATTTAGCCACTCCTTTTTGATGTAAAGTTAAATAAGCATCTTCCATATCGTCTGTAATCCATGTTCCTCCTTGCCCTGGTCTATATGTGGATTTACAAGAATAAATAACCTGATCAAAAGCCGTATTAAATGTAACTCTAAAACGCTGATCTCGTAGCACTTTACGCATACTCTTAGAAACTCTAAGTTCTTCTGGAAACAAAACCATCCTATCTTTTGGACTGTACCAAATAATAGGTTCTCCTTGGTTAAACCAAGGGAAAATACCACTTTTATACGCCAGTTCTAACCGCGCTGTAGACAAATCGCCTCCGACAGCTAATACGCCATCTTCCGAAGCAAAATGTACGGGCGGAAATTCTATTTTTTTTGTAAGGATGTGCATTTTAATTGATGATTGATGAGACAAATAATCCTATAGAGAGTTTGGTATTTCTAATTCAAACCGCACCCAAACAGCTTTATGATCTGTTGGCCAAACACCTAAGGGAGCTATAAAAACATCTTTTGTTTCTAACAATACTCTTTTATTATAAGCAACATCACCTTTAGGCCCAACAATTTTAGCTTCTTTTAGTTTCAAAAGATTGTTTGGAAGATAAAAAACAAAATCAATGCGATCTCTATCATCGGCTTTGGGACTCCATGCTAACTTTGTTAAGGGTACACGTGGATTGTCCGCAGGATATGTAAACCCAGGATGTGTCAAAGGATTTGGATAGCATTTCCTATAGGCATCTACAAAGCCATTTTTATCAAGATTCACAGTATTATTCCATGGCATAATTACGCCATTATGATCGTATAAATATTTGTTCTTTTCAATCCAATCCAAGTGGGAAGCTTCATTATTATCACCCCCATAAATAACAATACGCCCTTTGTTTTGCTCCATCAACGCATCTTTTATAAATGCATTGATAGCATCGTCTCTTTTGGATGCTAGATTCACCTTTTCTATTTCATTCAAATCCGTTACAGGAGCTTCCAATTGTTTCCAAGTAGACCCATCGTATCCCCTAGGTAAATAAATGGCACAGTTTAGATAATCCAAATGTCCACTATAAAAAGCAATTTCAATTCCATGAACATCTATAATTGCCTTTGTTATAGAACCATGATCATTTTTTAAAGGGAACACATTTTCTTGCTTTAAAATAGGATACCTGGACAAAATCCCAGAGTCCTCACTTTTTTGCGAATAATAAGTAAACCCCTTTTCTTTTAACGCAGCTACCAATCGTTTGGATAAATCGTTTCCATTATAATTACGAACTTCGCTCAACGCGATCAAATCTGACTCTGTATGTATAATTTCATCTACAATTGCATCAAATCCATTTTCAACTACAGTACCTTCTTGCCAAATATTAAATTGCAATACCGTTAAGGGAATCTTTTTTTTAGGGGATTCACAACTCATAAAAAAGACACAACACAGACTGATTGTAAAAAATTTGAAAAACTTCATAATTAATAGGCTTTAAACGATTACAAATCTATTCATCTAAATACAATTTAAGGCTATTGATCGTCAAAATTCTATCAAAAACCACTCAAATAAGCGCATTTACAGGGGAATCTGATCGGATTGAGCCCTATTTTGGAAGAATTTCAGCATAAAAATCAACATATCACCTCAACTAAAAATGCTATCAACCAATACTATCAATTATTTCCAAATAACCAATTAAAGTCAATTGGAAACTAACAGGCATAAAAAAAGCTGCATAAAGCAGCTTTTTTTAATTTTTTCATCAACCTAGAAAGGTAAATCATCTGGTTCGTTATCGCTAACTTTATCCGTAGACTCAAAACTTTCTAATGGAGGTACGCTTGTTTCAGCCGGAGCTGCAGCGCCAGCAGCTTCAATTCTCCATCCTTGGATAGAGTTGAAATATTTTGCTTCTCCTTCCGGGTTTATCCATTCTCTACCTCTTAAGTTGATCGAAATTTTCACATCTTGACCTACTTGATACGTATTTAATGCATCACATTTGTCTTGTACAAATTCGATTGCCAACATTTGAGGATATTGTTCATCAGTGGTCAACACCAATTCTCTCTTTCTAAATCCACTTGCTCCAAAAGTTTGCGTTTCGCTGATTTTCTTAATCTTCCCGGTTACTTCCATCTTTCTTCTTAAATTAGTTCATCAAAAGCACTTTCCAAGCACTTTCTATATCGTTAGTTTCTAAATATTCTTTTGCAAATGTATGCTTTTTTATGATTTCTGAATTTATAAAATCGCAATGTTCTTTTGCAAACTTATTAACATCTGCTTTTAAAGGCAGTTTTTCTATGTTTCCAAGCTTTCCTAAATCGTTTCCAGACAAGACCGAGCTATTTCTAATAGCCCACGGAATATTATCAACTCCTATCCCTAATGTAGTTAAAGGTTTTGGTATTTCAAAAAAACCACTCTTAACTCGCGAGTAAAAGCTCCCCCCTGCCCTGGCTACTAAATCTATTTTATGATGATTGATACTTAAATCGTCGTTCAAAACAGCTTTAGAAACATGGAATTTCACCACTTCGCATATAATAAGGTTTCCAGCTCCACCTTGATCGCCTAATGCGACAATCTCATTAATCTTACATTCGAACTGAACTGGAGATTCTGCGACTCTAAATGGTTTTACATTTTCAGACTTCAGCATTGTAAAACCTGCTTTTTCAAATTCGTTCACTCCTTCAGGGTATTCTGAACTAGACAAGGACATTTGCTGTACAATATCATAATTGACCACATTTATAACCACCTCTTTCGTAGCCAAAGCGTTCTCTAAGGTATGCTTGGTTGTATTATCTCGAACCCTGCGTGCAGGCGAAAAAACGAGAATCGGCGGATTGGCGCTGAATACATTAAAAAAGCTAAATGGAGACAAATTTGGCCGCCCTTCTTTATCTACAGTACTCGCAAAAGCAATAGGCCTCGAAGCAATGGCACTTAATAAATAGCCATGTAACTGAGCCGTCGGTATATTTTTAGGATCTATTGTTATCATCGTTCGTAATTTAAACAAATATAATTAATCGCTTAGAAACAACAAAACTAAAAATACATTGCTATTTTTACTACAAGAAGTAATATCTATAAATTTATTAAGTTATATTAAGATATTTTTTTATATTCGTTGCTCATGTCTCTTTTCAAAAATACATCTATCCGTAAATGGGGAATCCTCATCGCTTCTTTTGTAATTGTAAGCGCCATTTTATGGAACACCTATGATTTTATCCAAAAATTTAAGGTGGAGGAACGCAGAAAAATGGGAATTATAGCAGGTGCTTATGGTCGGTTTAATGACAATTCAAATTTAAACGCTGATATTACTTTAGAAAGCGAAATTGTATATGGAAATCACAACATCCCAATGATTGTGACAGATGAGCAAAATAACATTACGCAACATCATTTTCTGGATGCCAACAAAACCAAGGACAGCAGCTATGTTTTCCAGCAATTGGCTCTCATGAAAAAGGAAAATCAACCTTTAATTATAGGGTATAGAAATAATTCCAAACAGTATATCTATTACCGAGATTCAGACTTACTTAACAAGTTAAAATACTATCCCTTAGCCTTAATTTTTATTCTGTTTCTTTTTGCCAGCGTGATCTTCTTATTTTTTAAATCCAACAAATCCGCCGAACAAAACAAATTATGGACAGGAATGGCCAAGGAAACGGCACATCAAATAGGAACACCTCTCACCTCACTATTAGGTTGGGTAGAAATCCTAAGACTCGAGAATACGGACAAAACAATGGTAGATGAAATAGAGAAAGACATTCACAGGCTCAACACTATCGCTGAAAGATTCTCTAAAATTGGTTCTGTTCCCACCTTAAAAAAACAAAACATTGTAAGCAGTACAGAAACAGCTTACAACTATTTAAAATCAAGAAGTTCTAAACAAATAACGTTTAGTTTTAAAAGCACTGACAAAACAATATACACAGCTCTAAATATTCAACTATACAGCTGGGTAATAGAGAACTTGATTAAAAACGCCATAGATGCAATGGGAGGTAAAGGAAAAATATCTATTGAAATAAGCAAGACCCCTCAAGGAGCAAAAATATTAATTACTGATAATGGGAAAGGAATTCCTAAAAAATTACACAACACCATTTTCAACCCTGGATTCACCACTAAAAAAAGAGGCTGGGGACTCGGACTCTCTTTAGCAAAACGCATTATAGAAGACTACCACAATGGTCGGATTTTTGTATTAAAATCTAGCCCAAAAGGCAGTGTTTTTTGTCTTTTACTTAAAGAAAACTAGCTATTTTTACTGCCAAAGCTTTAAATTCTTCAGGTTTTAAACTTACTTTTTTTCCAAAAGTAGCATCTTCCATCTTATTTAAAGGAATTAAATGCACGTGAACATGTGGCACTTCCAACCCTATTACCGTCATCCCTATCCGTTTACAATCCACTGCTTTTTCTAATGCTACAGCAATTTTTCTAGCATACGTCATTAAACTGGCATACATAGCTTCATCCAGCTCAAACAGACGGTTAACTTCCTTTTTAGGAACAACCAATGTGTGCCCAGCAGTATTTGGATTGATGTCTAAAAAGACAAAAAAATCCTTATTTTCTGCAATTTTATACGATGGGATTTCACCCGCTATAATTTTTGTAAATATAGAACTCATCTTTTAATTATTTTATAGTTCACAACAACATCCTGAAAACGTACATTTTACCTCTAGGAAATAAATCCGCTATCAAGAAATCAACAAAAAAAGCCCTCTTGATATTTTAAAAAGAACTTTTTAAATTTATGTTACACTTATCTTGAAATATCTATGATTTCAAATTTCATCACTCCACTAGGTACTTTTATCTCAGCTACATCTCCTACTTCTTTCCCTAGTAATCCTCTACCTATAGGTGAACTTACAGATAATTTTCCGTTTTTAATATCGGTTTCACTATCTGCAACCAAGGTATATGAGAATTCTACGTTGTTTGCCTGATTCTTTATTTTCACATTCGAATGAATCAATATTTTAGAATCATCTAACAAAGATTCATCTACAATTCTCGCACTAGAAACAACTTGTTTTAATTTCGCTATTTTTAATTCTAAATAAGATTGCTCTTCTTTTGCTGCGTGATATTCTGCATTTTCACTCAAATCTCCTTTATCTCTCGCCTCTGCAATATCATTACTCACTCTTGGACGCTCTACAGACTCTAACTGTTCCAACTCTAATTTTAATTTTTTTAATCCTTCAGCGGTATAGTAAGATACTTCACTCATAATATTCATTTTAAATATAAAAAATCCCAAAACTGATTACCAGTATGAGATTCACATTTACAAATATACAAAATATTTGTAAATTGCCATCGTTATATTTACAACGTTAAACTACAATCAATCATATACATGAACCGTCTTTTATTTTTATTATTATTTATTTTCGTTTTAACAGCATGCGAGAAGAACACAAACAACGATGTACTTCCTCAAGTAGATGTAGACACAACAGTAGACTTAAATCTCCCGTCCTATCAAGACCTAAACACACCAACAGGCTATGCTATACATGCAAGTAATAAAGTTGGAGTCAATGGGATTCTAATTTTAAATACAGGATCTTCACCTACTTACAAGGCTTTTGACTTGGCCTGCCCCAATTTTGATTGTACTAAACGATTGCTATTTAAAGGAGGGCTTACCTTAATTTGTGCTTGCGATGGAGAAAAATACAGCATCCTCACTGGAGCTCCACAAACAGAGGGCTACAAACACTTTGCGAGAGAATACCGAGTAAGAAAAAACGGAAATATCCTTAGAATCACTAATTTCTAATTTCAGTTCCTTATTTTTGCAAAAAAAGAATTAAAAGTGATGAATTATTTTTCTTCCAATTTTAAATTGGGTGTGTTAGGCGGTGGTCAATTAGGTAAAATGCTTTTAGCAGAAACTCATAAATTTGACATTTACACCTGTGTTTTAGAAAATTTCCCCGACGCACCTTGCGCCAATATTTGTGACGAATTTCACTTAGGCGACTTGATGAATTATGACGATGTTTATAATTTCGGCAAAAAAGTAGACTTGCTTACGGTAGAAATCGAACGCATAAACATTGCCGCCTTAAAACAACTAGAAAAAGAAGGTCTAGAAATCTTTCCTCAACCTAGCGTATTGGAAACCATTCAACACAAAGGAGTTCAGAAAGATTTTTACACACAAAAAAACATCCCAACAGCAGCTTACCAACGTTTTTCTAGTCTATCGGAATTAAAAAACGCACATCTAAGCTTTCCTTTTGTTTGGAAAATAGCTCAATTTGGTTATGATGGAACAGGCGTAAAAATAGTTCGAAATTCAGATGACTATATCGGACTTCCAGACTCGGATTGTATTACAGAACAGCTGGTACCTTTTAAAAAAGAACTCGCTGTAATTGTTTCAAGAAACAAAGACGGAGACATTAAAACATACCCTGTAGTAGAAATGGAGTTTCACCCAGAGGCAAATCAAGTAGAATATGTAATTTGCCCTGCTAGGATAAACACTGCTGTTGCAAAAAAAGCCAACGACATTGCTTTGCAAGTAGCGAATTCTTTTAAACACATCGGTTTATTAGCTGTAGAAATGTTTCAAACCCGCGAGGATGAAATAATTGTAAACGAAGTTGCTCCAAGAACACACAACAGCGGTCATTACAGTATTGAAGCATCCATCACCAATCAATTTGAACAACATATACGAAGTATACTTAACCTACCCTTAGGTTGTACTGATAGTAAAATGGCAGGTATTATGGTAAATTTAGTTGGCGCAGAAGGGCACACTGGAGATGTTGTATATAAAAACATGAGTGATATTTTGAGAATGCCAGGCGTAACTCCACATATTTATGGTAAAAAACAAACACGTCCATTTCGTAAAATGGGACATGTAACTATTGTAAATAAAGACCTTTCAAAAGCACGTGAAATTGCAGAAAAAGTAAAGAATACGATACAGGTAATTAGCAAATAACAATACAAAAAAAACATACAGATGAAAGTAGGCGTAATTATGGGAAGCATTTCAGACCTTCCAATCATGCAACAAGCCATAGATATATTAAAAGATTTTTCTATAACTACAGAAGTAGATATTGTTTCTGCACACAGAACACCAGAAAAACTAGTAGACTATGCAACCAATGCTCATAAAAGAGGTATTCATGTAATAATTGCAGGTGCTGGAGGTGCTGCTCATTTACCGGGCATGGTAGCTGCCATGAGTCCATTACCCGTAATAGGCGTTCCTATTAAATCTAGAAATTCCATAGATGGATGGGATTCTGTTTTATCAATCTTACAAATGCCTGGAGGTGTCCCTGTTGCTACGGTAGCACTTGATGGCGCACAAAACGCAGGCATACTAGCTGTTCAAATCCTTGGAAGTTCAAACGGTAAAATCCAGCAAGAAATTATTGCTTTCAAAGAACGCTTAAAAGAAAAAGTGATAAAAGCAGCTGCAGAATTACAGCAATAGTTTTTAAAACAATTCGGCTGGCACCACTACTACTTCTTCTCCTCTATGATTTAAGAAAGAAAATTTTGGTGTCAGTGTATGTAGGTTTAATTTGATTTTTGTTGCTTCCATTACTTCTTCATTTTTTACCAATCGTAAATAAGTATCACTTTCGGCGGTGTTTGTAATTGCATTCATAATTTTGTGTTTAGATTTAAAACGTTCTCAGCTATAAAAAATTATATTTCAAAGCTACTATTACTGAATATTAGTATACTTATCAGTTCTGAGACACAAATATATGAGTCAAGTCACTTATTTAATTACAGTAAAAAAACATACATTTACTATCTATCGCTACCACGTACACACAAAAAAATGTTTTACAATTTAAAACTCCTAGAAACAGAAAGAATAAACCCCTTTTTACATCTATTATTCGCCTAGAAAAAACAACAAACAACTTATTAAACACATTTTTTTTAAAAGTCGTCTCGGTTTATAGCACAGATAAGAATATATTTGTTCAAAAATAACTTTAGTAAAATTGATTATGAACAACCCGCTGTTACAACCTTTCGGTACACCCTTTACGTCTGCCCCCTTCTCTAAGATAGAAAACAAACATTTTAAACCCGCTTTTCGTAAAGCAATTGAATTAGCAAAAGCTGAAATTGACAGCATTGTATCAAACCCATTGCCTGCTACTTATGAGAACGTAATAGAAGCCATGGAATTTTCAGGAGAGATTTTAGACCGAATCTCTAGTATATTTTTTAACTTGAATTCCGCAGAAACAACTGACGAAATCCAAAAAATAGCACAAGAAATATCGCCATTACTAACAGATTTCTCTAATGATGTCCGACTAAATCTTGAATTATTCAATAAAATAAAAACACTCTATCTTCAAAAAGACGGGCTAAAACTAAACAGTGAACAACTGATGGTTTTGGAAAAGAAATATCATGGGTTCACTAGAAACGGCGCTAATTTAAATAACAAAAACAAAGAGATACTTCGTAAAATAGACACTGAACTTTCTCAAGTCTCCCTAAAATTTGGAGAAAACGTATTGGCAGAAACAAACGCTTACCAGTTAATAATCACCGAAGAAAAACAATTAGAAGGTATTCCCTCAACAGCTATTGAGACCGCCAAATCATTGGCCAAAAGCAATAACACTAAAGGATGGATTTTCACCTTAGATTATCCAAGTTACATCCCTGTAGTAACCTATGCAAAAGACAGAGAACTCAGAAAAAAAATAACAATCGCCGCAGGTAAAAAAGGATTTCAAAAAAACGAATTCAACAACGAGGCTATTGTATTAAAAATAGTAAACCTACGTTACAAAAGAGCTCAATTACTAGGTTATAAATCTCATGCACATTTCGTACTAGAAGAACGCATGTCAGAAACTCCAGAAAACGTAATGTCTTTTTTAAATGATTTACTTGAAAAAGCCAAGCCAACTGCTTTAAAACAATTCAAACAATTACAAGATTTTGCCCATAAAGACGGAATTAAAATATTTGAAAAATGGGACAGTGCCTATTATTCCGAAAAATTAAAAAAGGAATTATTTAATTTAGACGACGAAGCCCTCAAACCATATTTCCAATTAGACAACGTAGTTGCTGGAGTATTTACAATTGCACAAAAACTATACGATTTGCATTTCGAAGAAATAGTTGATATAGATACGTATCACAAAGACGTAAAGACATACAAAGTTACAGACAAAAACAACAAAGAAATAGCCTTGTTCTATACCGATTTTTTTCCAAGAAAAGGAAAACGAAATGGAGCATGGATGACCTCTTATAAAAACCAGTATATATATAAAGGAGTAAATAGTCGCCCGCATGTATCCATTGTCTGTAATTTCAGTAAGCCAACATCCAGCACTCCAGCCTTATTAACTTTTAACGAAGTTACCACGCTTTTTCATGAATTTGGACATGCTTTACACGGAATGCTTGCCAATACCACCTACCCCAGTTTATCTGGTACATCTGTCCAATGGGATTTTGTAGAACTTCCAAGTCAAGTATTAGAAAACTGGTGTTTTGAAAAAGAAGCATTGAGCTTATTTGCAAAACACTATAAAGACAACAGTCCGCTTCCAATGGAATATATAGAAAAAATCAAGGAACTAGGATCCTTTATGGAAGGACTACAGACATTACGCCAATTAAGTTTTGGAATGCTAGACATGCAATGGCATGGAAAAGACCCTTCTGAAATTAAAAACGTAAAAACTTTTGAAACCAAAGCCTTTAAAAACACGCAACTTTTTTCAGATACTCCAGAAAACTGTATGAGTACCGCATTTTCCCATATTTTTCAAGGAGGATATTCTGCTGGCTATTACTCTTACAAATGGGCAGAAGTACTAGACGCAGATGCTTTTTCTTTTTTTAAAGAGACAGGGATTTTTAATAAAGAAACCGCTACTCTTTTTAAAGACAATATCCTTTCTAAAGGAGGTACCGTAAAACCAATGGATTTATACATCGCCTTTAGAGGTAAGAAACCAACCAATCAAGCTTTATTAAAACGTGCTCGGCTACTCTAAAAGGTATAAAACCTAATTACAAAAATCCGATACTAGTTCTTTTAAAAATGATCTAGTATCGGATTTTTAGATTTTTACTATACGCTACTAAATAGAATAACAAACACAATTCTATACACCCTTTCTCTACAACATCTTGATTCCCATTAAAATAGAATAGCTTCCTTTTATAGCAAATACATTTCTGTAATAAACTATTTCTATCGGTTATTTTGGATTGTAATTGACATTAATACATTCATTCAACAACCCCAGCCCAAGGAATCTAGTAATACACCTAAAGATTATATTCTATTTCAAGGCAGAACCTAGAGGAATAAATCTCACCCTAAGGAATGAAACAGTTCGTTTCTTTAACAACTCACAAAAACCCAAACCATTTTACGCTATAAAACTACTTTATCTTAAGAAGTTAAACTCAAAAAAGAACTTTTAAACACAATAAAACCCAACTTAAAACAAAAAAACACATCATTTTTCACAAAACAACTGAAATAATTTATTTTTATAAACGCTACGAAAACCATTAAGCAGTACGTTTTCGACTGCAAACGGTAAGTTTTCTTTAATAAACGGTATAATTAACTTGTGTTAACCAATAATTCATTGTAACTTTGCAATGTCAAAAAGAAACACATTACAATTTTGACACAAAAAAAAGCTACTTAAATAACAAATTGAATCTGATCAATCCAACTGTTATTAAGACTATCAAAAACTAAAATTCTTCTAAAATTTTACACTATGAAAGCAACAGTAAAAAATTTCTTGATCATTTCTTTAATCACTATTAGTTCTATTTCTTTCACTTCTTGCTCTAAAGACGGAGCTACCGAAGACATCTACTTAAACGAAGACCAAACAAGCGCAGTTAACAACGCTACAGGAAACACCACTACATATACTTACACTTCTATAGAAAGTAAAACCATTAACGCAGTTAACACATACAGAGCATCTATTGGACTAAACAGCCTTACAAAAATAAGTTTGATCTCTGAACAAGCAGCAACTCACACAAACTACATTATTAAGGAAGGAAAAATAAGCCACGACAACTTTAATCAACGTTCAAAATCCTTAAAAAATAACATACGCGCAAAGTCTGTAGGTGAAAATGTTGCTTCTGGATTCTCTACTGCTAAATCTGTTCTAAACGGATGGTTAAACAGCCCTACACACAGAGCAATTATAGAAGACCCGAAATACACACACACTGGAATAGCTATCAAAACTGATGAAAATGGCAAAAAATATTTTGTTCAGATGTTTGTTGTAAAATAATAAAACCCCGTAATAATTCAATCAGATTACTGATGCTGTCAGCCTTTCATATCAAATGAAAGGCTGTTTGTTTTTAAGTAAGCGTACGGTAAAGTACACCCTTGATTATTTATCAACAGGCTTCCAATTTTGAGGCAGTAACTCCGAAAGTTTATTAGCCTTATGTTCTGGTAATCTATTAAGGACATCACATAGCCACGTATGTGGGTTTACGTTATTCTTTTTGCAAGTAGCAAAAAAGCTATAAAATAGAGCTATGTTTTGTGCGGACTCATGACTGCCAGCAAAGAGATAATTTTTTCTGCCAATAGCTAAAGGTCTTATGGCATTTTCTATATTATTGTTGTCTATTTCAAACCTGCCATCATCGATGTATAGTTTTAGGTTTTGCCATATTTTAAGAGTATAAGCAATTGCTTTTCCTATGGCACTTTTAGGCAGTACGTTTTTTCGCTCTTTTGTAAGATAAATTTCTATTCCGTCTAAAACAGGTGATGCATGTTTTTCTCTATATGCTTTAGTTTGCTCAATAGTTAATTCTTGTTCTTTTATTTTACGTTCTATCTTGTATAGCTTTTGAATTTCCAACAAAACAACATCCGCTCTTTTAGGATCATTATCCAGCGCCTTCTCAAAATACCGCCTAGCATGAGCCATGCAACCTAAAAGAGTAATTTCTCCTTTTGTTGTTAAGTTTTGGTATGCAGCATACCCATCGGACTGTAGTGTCCCATTGAAATCTTTAAAAAACTCTTCTGGAACAACTTTTCCTCTCCCTTTATTGTATTCAAAAAGAACTAAATTTTTAACAGGATTTCGATACACCCACATATACCCTCTGTGTGTTGATTTTTTCTTGTCTTTATCTAAAACCTTTATAGGAGATTCGTCTGCTTGAATATAATTGGCATTTTCTAAAAACTGAGCCTTAAATGTATCGTATAAAGGAGCGATAAGCTCCGAACTTTTAGATACCCATCCTCCAATTGTTGATTTACTTACTTTTAAATCTTGTCGTTTAAAAATTTGAATTAATCTGTAAAGTGGTAAATGGTCTACAAATTTTGAAATAAGTATAAAGGCCAATAAACTTGCTGATGCATTTCCTTTAGGTATCGGTAAGCTTGGTAATTCTGCTATAACAACGCCTTTTTCTTCCGGAAGTGCATATTTAGGTCTTACAATTCGTCTTACAAAAACGGAAAGAGGCGTTATTTCTAAAAGTTCTGTAACTTCTTCTCCTATTTTTACAGCTCCTTCTTCTATGTGCTTAGGCTCTATAATCTCTTCTACTCGCGGAAAATGCGCAGGTATAGAAGAGCGAACAGGTTTTTTCTTTCCTTTCTTCTTTTGTTTTCTTTCGTAGATTACAATATGTTTTTTGTATGCCTCTTCTTTCTCAGCTATTATTTTTCCGAAAAGCGACAATTGATTTGTGTCAACAGGGATAAAACGTTCGCTTTTAGACCCGAAAACCATTCTTTTAAGCTGCTCGTATTGCTGCTTAATTTCAGCTAGTTCTTGAGCTGTTTTTTCAAGTTCAATCTTTAAAATTACCAGCTCTTTTTGTATGTCTATTGTATTGTTTTCCACACTATAAATATACAAAAAACAAGACTAAATAGCAGGTAAAACCTACAGTTTTATTGAATTATTTAGCCTCTAAATAACGTTCGTTTTTCTGAGTATTTATAATACTAATTCCGTCTAAAACCATAACCATTTGGGTATAACTCAAAACTACTAATCCATCTTCAATGTCGTATTTTGGAAGCTCAAAAATACCTCGTTCCAATCGTTTATAATACAGTACAAATCCTCCAGGTCGCCAATGAAGAAGTTTTAGTTTATTTTTTTGCTTATTGATAAATGCATAAACACTATTTCTATCTCGCTCTTGTTCCATGTGCTCACTAACTAATCCACTTAATCCATTAAATCCTTTTCGCATATCAACTGCAGATAAGTGATAATAATACGTGTGTTCTGTACCTAATCCTAACATTTATATTTTCGTTTTTGTTTAGATGCAAAAATTAGATTATTTTTAACTTCTTACAAGATGTAGTTCTCCGTACGCTTACGTTTTTAATACGTTTGCGCCTATTTATCACGCCATGTCTAAACAACCTCTTCAACTCTTTATAATAGAACAACTTCCTTTTACACCCTTAAATTCAACTAATAAACGCAACTTTTCGATTTGATTCTATGATGGTTATATTTGGAATTATTGACACCAGAAATCATATTCACATTCTTATCATAAGAAGTATCACCCCCTGTATTTGTCCGTCTTTAAAGCCGTAGGTTTTGCCTTTTCTTTTTAAAAATGATACAGGGAAATGTATGTGTAGCCAGAGCATGTAAAAAACCACAACATTATTGCTGTGTTTTTTTTGTTTTATAAAAGCCTGCTTAACCGTTACACTTAATGGCTGCGTGGCTTAACGTTGACAACACACAATAAAATCGTGCGACAGCGAGGGCGGGAATAGTTCATTGTTATTCAGCGTAGTTCAGCGCAACAAAACGATAAAATCAGTAGAACCTTTGGGTTCACTAATTTTAATCGCTAGTCGTTAATAAACTTTATTTTTTCAGAGTGTAAGATGAATTTCGGTTGTGTAATTTAAACTCTGTCTGCTTGTTTTTTTCTACGTTTTAAAATAGTTCGATTTTCTCTTCATAAGGCTGCTTTAAAAATCGAACTATTTTAAAATGAGCCCCAGCGGCTAGCGTCACGAATTGCTTCCGTTTTTATGTAAATCCAACGTTATTCGATCTTCAAATTTAATATATAATTGTTGAATTGTCAAGCACCAATTATGTAAAGGGTTTGTCCATTTTTTTTCGATATTTTTTGTTGCTAAGTAAACAAGCTTTAATAGTGCCATATCACTGGTAAAAGCCCCTTTTGTTTTAGTTACTTTTCTTACCTGTCTATGAAAACCTTCTACTGCATTTGTTGTGTAAATTATTTTTCTGATAGGTTCTGTATACTGAAAAAACTGAGATAACTCTTCCCAATTACGGTTCCAACTTTCTAAAACTACAGGGTATTTTTCTCCCCATTTTTCTTCTAATTTCAATAACTCCAACTCAGCAATATCCTTATTAACAGCCTTGTAAACAAGCTTTAAATCTCGAATAAATTCTTTTTGGTCTTTGGAAGCTATATACTTTAAAGAATTACGAATTTGATGAACAATACACTTTTGAATTTGTGTTTTAGGAAATACACTCAAGATAGCTTCTGAAAACCCTTTTAAGTTGTCTGTACAGGCAATTAGGATATCCTTAAGCCCTCTGTTATTAAGGTCTGTCAATACTTGAAGCCAAAAATTTGCGCCTTCACTTTCTGAAATATACATTCCTAAAACCTCTTTGATCCCTTCTTTATTTACTCCTAAAACATTGTAAAGTGCTTTGTGTTGTATTTTACCGTCTACTTTTACCTTGTAATGCATAGCGTCAAGCCAAACAATGCAGTACATCTGTTCTATTGGACGACTTTGCCATTGTTTTATATCTGGTATGATCTTATCTGTAATTTGACTTAAAACAGTGTGTGATATATCTGTATCATACATCTCTTTTATATGACCAGAAATATCGCGTAAGCTCATTCCTAGGCCGTATAATCCAATGATCTTATCTGATAAATTATCTGCTAAAATGGTTTGACGCTTTTTTATCAGAACAGGCTCGAAACTACTATTTCTATCCGCTGGCGTGCTTATTTCAAAACTACCAATACTAGTTTTAACAGTCTTTTTGCCCTTTCCATTACGTTTATTCCCTTTAGAACATTCCTCTTCACTAAGGTGTGATTCCATTTCTGCTTCCAATGCTTTCTCAAGAAATTGTTTCATTAAAGGAGCAAAGGCACCTTCTTTTCCGAATAAACTTTTTCCTGATAATAATTGATCCAATGCCTTTTTTTCAATGTTGGCTAACTCGTCTTTTGTCATGTTTTCTGTTTGAATAAAGTTAATACTTTTTTTTATTCAGACAGAGTTGAGTTTACAGTCCCTGAATTTCTTAAAAGAAAATCAAAAGTCTCAAAGTAAGGTAAACTCCAATTTGGTCTATAGTCAAGAAAGCTACCTCCATCATATTCTTTATCATCTAAAGAATAGTAATACCAGTAATCATCAGATTTAAACCGATATTCAGGTTCATATCGTTTTGTGTATATTAAATAATGTATTGTAGGTGTTTTTTTAAAAAAAAGAAAAACTCGATTTACACTAAATTCATATAAGTTATTATTATACGTAGTTTCTGTATAATAGAACCCTTTTTTTATTAAATATTTTGAAATTGAAATTATATCACTATCATTTGTGATTTTTTCAATTTCAGTTAGGTTAATGCGACAATAATTATCAGTTTTTAATTTGTTTACACGATCATAATTTTTAATAGAAAATGATTTAATTTTATCTAAATATCCTGTGTTATAGACTTCGGTATATATTTCACCATATTGATGTCTATTCTGATACACTTTATCGAATTTTATTTTTTTGTATTGAACATATATACCTAAAAAAAACAAAGCAGATAACAGTGTAACGATTGTATTTTTCTTATTAATTTTCATTAATCTTTATTTATTTCTATTTCATTGGTAGTCAAGTTACCGTTAAAACTATATATAATTGGAACATAAGTTATAAAAGGCTTATATCCTCTTAAATGCTGAAGTATATACCAACAAATAAATTCTTCATTCTTTCTTATATAATCTTTTAAAATATCTCCAGAATCTAAACCAAAATGGTCAGATATTTCTAATCTAAATTTTCCTTTATAAGAATTGTTATCAAAATAAAATTCAGTTAGAGATATATCATAAGCTTGTGTTCCATCAATTGAAACACCAAGACCACCAAATTTATCTGGGTATTTAAGGCTGTTAAGTTCCTGTAAACCTTTAATCCCTAAAACATCAGGATTACCTCCGGATTTTTTTTCATACTCTTTTCTTAAAAATTGATTTTTAGTGTTTTTAACCTTTAAATTAAATATGCTATTAGTATTTTCTTTTATTGCATTTTTCAATAACGGAGAAAAACCATTTATAAAATCTTTTGTTCTTTGATGATCTGAAACAGCATTTGTTAATCTAATATCTTGGTATTTGCTGCTTGTATCAATGTTTTTCTTAAAGTAATCAATCATGCTATGTAAATTGTCATCTAGTACTCCTAGTGCCCAATCATCGAGGTCATACTTAAGAATCTCAAATAATTTATCATTTGAATATTCACTATATTCTTTAATAACATCCATTGCATAATTAACTCTTGAGTCTTTATCCACAACATCAACACTCTTACCTATGTCGTCAAACCCTTTTTCTAAAGCAGTCTTTAATCTCGTTTTCTCTTTTGGATAGTCAATACCCAAGTTTTTTATATCTTGTCTAGTGCAGTTTTTTCCATTAGTATCATAACAAACACCCGCTCTTTTAACAGAGCGAGCAATTATCATTGGTAAATTAAGTATATTTACTTCTACAAAAACATCCTTATGAGGTAGGCCCCCTGCATAAGCGTATATCTTAAATTTTTCTTTCGGTTTCTCCGTTTTTATCTTAACTTTTAGTGTATCACCGTCTAGTTCTCCTCCCGAAAAAAGCTTATACGATTTACAATGGTCATCTTTATCATAGGAGATAGCCCAGTTAATTTTTTTGGGATTGACATTATTATTTCTTAAAGTAGCAACATAAATGTACTCTTTTTCTTTTTCTATATATTCTAACTTATTGTTAACTGTGTCAAAAGGCCCTTCTACTTTAACAACTACTCTTACAACCTTAGGCAGTTTAATCGTAGTTTTAGTATTTGGATACCCTTTTATTATTACTGTTGCCATAATTAATTTTCTTGTAAAATTGCTTTTAATGGGATGGATTCAATATCGTTAGTGATTTGAACTTCTAACGTATCGTTTTCTAGTTTTATTCCATTATGTTCATAATCTAATTTCTGATCATCTAAGTTAAACTTAAACGTTTTCCCCACAGCGTTGCTACTTTCTATTACGAGCATAATTTCTTCATCAACATCAATATCATTTTTTTCAAGTTCATTCCCCTCTAAATCTTCTATATGATATTTATTGATCTCTGGTTCATCATTTAAAACTGTTGGTTCAACAGTATCTTCCTTAAAAGTTTCTCTCCAAGAGGCAGAATACACACCAAACGAGTTAGAATCTTCTACACCAGCACAGGTAATTTCTAAAGTTTCCGTCATTGGATCTGAGCCTGTAGAAGAAAAATTGGTTTTCCAATTTACAAGATGACAGTCATAGAAAAATATTTTTCTTGTTTTCCCTCCCAGAATAAATATTGCTTTTAATGGAGTCGTTACATTTATCTGTCAAATATAATATCTCCAAATAAATTAATTTCAAACTCTTTTTTAATAGAAAACAACAAGTTAAACTCATTTGTTTTCTTGTTGTATTTTCTAACAAAATAAGTGTTGTTTTTTACTGTTTTTAAAAATTTTACATTTTTTAATTCATCTATTCTATGATTGGTTTCTTTCCATGTTTTTCCATAATCACTAGAGTAATAAGTAACGTTTTTATCAAAGTCATAACATTCTAAAATTCCACTATTGATTGAAAGAGATTCATTTGAAAGGTTTCTATTAAAAGGTAAAATTTTCTCTATGTTTTTTTTGCTCCAATTACTACCATTATCAGTACTTATATATAAATATTGAGGAGACGTATCACCATCTGAATTCTTTTTAGAAACAAAAGAGATTGTTTCTTTAATTGTACCTAAGCCATCAAAGATATTTTCATATTCATTGAGGTTAAACATTTTTATACTCCATGTTTTTCCTGCGTCATTTGAGATAAATAAATAAGGATTTATTGTTGTGAAAATAATTAAATCACCTTTTTCAATAACACCAGACATTCCTTGTATTTCATATATCTTACTAATAGCATAGTTATTCCATTCATATCTAAACAATCCATATATAAAAATACAGATAAGTATAATTACCATGGTTACTATCGTAATTACCATTTTATATCTATTTTTCATTTTAATAGTTACTTATAACATCAAAGTTATAGTTTTTCTTTTTAAGTTTTTTTATGAGTGCTTTTAGTTTGTCAGCTTCATTATTTCTAAAAGCTCTATCATGCATTAATAAAACAATTTTATTTTGTTTTTGAGAATTATCATATTCGAACCACCAGTGAGATGAAACATCTTCAATTTTATCAAAAACATCATCTGGTGAATCAGTAAGTTTATCAAAATCTTTGTATTCGTCAGAATAAAAATCTATAAAAGGATGCATTTCTGATTCATTACTCCAATTTAATGTATTGTTTGCTGCTTTTGTTTTAACTTGCTTAACTGCTTCATCATGTGCCTCAAAAGACATACTCCATTCTGTGTCCCATCCATAAATAACATACTCTTTTTGGTGTAATAAATCGGCTTCGTCTAATGTATCCATATTGTTATCACTATCAGTAATTTGTATTTTAGGGTATCGCCAAGTGTTTCGCCCAGGGAATCTTGCTAATTTAATCTGATTACCTCCTAATAATTTATCAGTTTTTCTAAAATCTTCAAGAACACTTCTTCGTTCAAATGTCCCATCAGGTTTCTTACCTATTTTTAATCCCTCATTATAATAGTGTTTATAGAAATCATTTGCGTGGGAATAACTGTGATTAGCAATTTCATGATTTTCTTTTATTTCATTCAAAAGGGTTTCCTTTTCATCATTGCCGTAATGTATTCCATAATTAACAATATTGATGCCTGTTAAGAAAAACGTAGCTCTCACTCCTGTTTCTTTTAATACTTTGGTTCTACCACGATTTGTGTGGGTATAAATCTAAACCTCCATTAAAAAACAGTATTGCACTTCTAAAATTCACGAAAGTCCTGTAGCCTTTACCAATAGATTTTATTTCTTGTATTTTACCATTTAGTCTTTCTGCCATTGCATTAGAAGCAGTCTCAACCATTGCATTACACACCCCTTCTATATGGTTATTAAACATCCTAGCAACCTTTATAATTTCTTTAATTTTTGTTTCCAAAACACTTGCTCCCCATTTGATAAAAAGACCTAAAGCAACTTTCAAGGATGGACTTCTAAATATATTTTTAAAATTTTCTTTAGCTAACCATGCTTTACTTGCTTGATAATTTGCTTCTTGTATTTTGTCAAATAATACTCTTTGTTTATCCGTTAAGTTTTCTTTATTTTTAAGCAATACAAATCTACTATTTTTAAGACCTTCTTCTTTTTTCACTTCACGTCTGCGAACTTTATCTATAGCATCATTTAAGTACTTTACTAAGTGAAATCGATCATGGACAACTTTCGCTTTTGGAAAAACTTCTTTTACTGACGATAAATAGGCCTTCCACATGTCAATAGAGACAGTCTCTACTTCATCTCTATTTATCTCATTTACAATCTTTTCAAGTAAAATTTTAGTCTCTTTTTTAGTCCTACCTTCTGCAACATCAATTACAATTCCTGTACTCGGATCACTAACTACAGTCACATAGTTATGCCCCTTTTTGAAAGCTTTTTCATCTATACTTAGATGAGAAAATCTTTGGTTTTCTGACCTATTAGAAAGCCCTCTTTTTACAGAAGTATGTATGATTCGGTTTACAATATTAAAGCCACAACGTAATAGTTTAGCCGTTTGAGTTTGATTTCTTGTTGCTTTCAATAAGTCTATAGTTAGCCTTTCAAATAGGTAAGTATGACGATAAAAATTACTAGCCCATGGTACCGTTATCGTTTTAACGCCTTTAGTTGACTTAACTCTTGGGACTTTACAATTAATGTAGGTTTTGAATTGTAAGGTGTCTAAATGACGCCATCTACGAGTACTTCTATGATCATAAATACTACACAACTCTTCTGTGTCTGGACAAGATGCTCTTGTTGGTAGATAGTCTATAAATATGTCTATTTCTGAATCTAGATAATTAACTTTTACATCACAAACCTTCCAATCTGTTCCTAAATTTAATAGTAACTCAAACAGTTTTGTTGAAAACATCTTTTTGAGGTAAAGATACTAATTCCACAACATTCGTGGTAGAACCAATACTTTTAATATTTCCTTTGTTCCTGGCTGAATTCCATCATCAAATGTAAGAAAAACAGTTTTTTTCTTAGACACCTTAGGCAGTTTAATCGTAGTTTTAGTATTTGGATACCCTTTTATTATTACTGTTGCCATAATTAATTTTCTTGTAAAATTGCTTTTAATGGAATGGATTCAATATCGTTAGTGATCTGAACTTCTAACGTATCGTTTTCTAGTTTTATTCCATTATGTTCATAATCTAATTTCTGATCATCTAAGTTAAATTTAAACGTTTTCCCCACAGCGTTGCTACTTTCTATTACGAGCATAATTTCTTCATCAACATCAATATCATTTTTTTCAAGTTCATTCCCCTCTAAATCTTCTATATGATATTTATTGATCTCTGGTTCATCATTTAAAACTGTTGGTCATAATTACTCAGCTTTCAGTGCAACAAGACGATAAAATTAGTCGAAGCCCACGAACCTACGTAATTTCAATCGCTAGGTATTAGGCAACGTTATAATATTCCTAATTTTTTTTTAAATTCTTCTGTTATGTAGTGTTCTAGTTCATCGAAAGTAAAGAATACTTCATATAATGAAAAATCATTATCAGAGTCTCTTAAATTTTCCACTAACCCATTCGTGAATTTTATTCCTAATACTTTTTTTTGATTTTTAGTGATAATCCATGGCACTGGAATTTCACTAATGGTAAACTCATCAGGGTATTCTTTATTTATTCTTTTTTGAATTGTATTTACAAGTTTATTATCTGTATTATTAAAGAAATCTTTAATTGTTATCAATTCTGAATTATCAATATTAAAATTATATATGTAAGAATATCCTGTTAGATATGCTGTATATGTTTCGATGTCTAATTGAATACTAACAATATGCTTATTAAGGAAATGAATTGCATAATTACTATTATTAAATGAATAGCAATTATTTGAACAACATTTAGTATTCAAATAATCAGTAAAATTATTAATGGTCTTTTTTAAACTAATTGAATCAATTATGTTTGCTTTATTAATAAAGACAAACTCTTCAACTTCCTTTTTTATAATATAATTAAGAATATCGGTTGTGTAATTTAAACTCTGTCTGCTTGTTTTTTTCTACGTTTTAAAATAGTTCGATTTTCTCTTCATAAGGCTGCTTTAAAAATCGAACTATTTTAAAATGAGCCCCAGCGGCTAGCGTCACGAATTGCTTCCGTTTTTATGTAAATCCAACGTTATTCGATCTTCAAATTTAATATATAATTGTTGAATTGTCAAGCACCAATTATGTAAAGGGTTTGTCCATTTTTTTTCGATATTTTTTGTTGCTAAGTAAACAAGCTTTAATAGTGCCATATCACTGGTAAAAGCCCCTTTTGTTTTAGTTACTTTTCTTACCTGTCTATGAAAACCTTCTACTGCATTTGTTGTGTAAATTATTTTTCTGATAGGTTCTGTATACTGAAAAAACTGAGATAACTCTTCCCAATTACGGTTCCAACTTTCTAAAACTACAGGGTGTTTTTCTCCCCATTTTTCTTCTAATTTCAATAACTCCAACTCAGCAATATCCTTATTAACAGCCTTGTAAACAAGCTTTAAATCTCGAATAAATTCTTTTTGGTCTTTGGAAGCTATATACTTTAAAGAATTACGAATTTGATGAACAATACACTTTTGAATTTGTGTTTTAGGAAATACACTCAAGATAGCTTCTGAAAACCCTTTTAAGTTGTCTGTACAGGCAATTAGGATATCCTTAAGCCCTCTGTTATTAAGGTCTGTCAATACTTGAAGCCAAAAATTTGCGCCTTCACTTTCTGAAATATACATTCCTAAAACCTCTTTGATCCCTTCTTTATTTACTCCTAAAACATTGTAAAGTGCTTTGTGTTGTATTTTACCGTCTACTTTTACCTTGTAATGCATAGCGTCAAGCCAAACAATGCAGTACATCTGTTCTATTGGACGACTTTGCCATTGTTTTATATCTGGTATGATCTTATCTGTAATTTGACTTAAAACAGTGTGTGATATATCTGTATCATACATCTCTTTTATATGACCAGAAATATCGCGTAAGCTCATTCCTAGGCCGTATAATCCAATGATCTTATCTGATAAATTATCTGCTAAAATGGTTTGACGCTTTTTTATCAGAACAGGCTCGAAACTACTATTTCTATCCGCTGGCGTGCTTATTTCAAAACTACCAATACTAGTTTTAACAGTCTTTTTGCCCTTTCCATTACGTTTATTCCCTTTAGAACGTTCCTCTTCACTAAGGTGTGATTCCATTTCTGCTTCCAATGCTTTCTCAAGAAATTGTTTCATTAAAGGAGCAAAGGCACCTTCTTTTCCGAATAAACTTTTTCCTGATAATAATTGATCCAATGCCTTTTTTTCAATGTTGGCTAACTCGTCTTTTGTCATGTTTTCTGTTTGAATAAAGTTAATACTTTTTTTTATTCAGACAGAGTTGAGTTTACAGTCCCAGAATATCAGATGATTTTTTTGAATCAAAATTAAAAAACGGAAGATTATAATTACTGAGGATTTCTCCATCACATACTATTGTATCTTTTATAGAACTAACTACAATTTTTGTTTTATTAGTAGTATTAATTTGACTTTTACAAGAAGTGGTCAATAATACTACTAGCAGAAAAATAATATAATTATTTATCTTTTTCATCTTCGTTTATTTTAGTTGTATTGGTTTTAATTTTAAATCTGAAGTAATTTCAAAAGGGATAACATTAATACCTTTGACGGTTGTTTTAATAGGATTTTGTTTGCGTAATTCTTTTAATAGGATTTCTGCTTTTGGGTCTTTTAAATTTACAGTTACTGTTTTTCCTTTCACTTTAGTTTTAACCAATATATCTTTTGAAATAGCTAACAAGATATTTTCAATTTCATCTTTTTGCTCTTTTGTTCCAGTCTTATGAATCTCTTTGTAATGTTTGTAAACTTTAAAAGCTTCATCGTCTTTTGCTTTTAATGTATAATCTTTTCTTTCTTCTATACCATTGGTTCCTCCATTAATTCTTTTGGACACTTTTTTTATACTATCTTTATTGGAATATTCATAAACCTTTCCATTGCCAATCATCCAATACCAAAGTGCAGATTGAGTAGCATAGATTGGATTTGCTTTGTCTTCTATTTTTTTTGAGTTTATAGCTTTAGTGAAATCTAAATTTACTGAAGCATCATTAGAAAAAGGATGTTTTTTTCTGTAATCAGAAAAAATAGTGTAATTATTCTTTCCTGTTAATTGAATGATACCTCTACCTAGAAAATTGTAACCATCATCACCTCCATTATGTCCCAAGTCTTTTCTGTTTGAATATTTCCTATTGGCTATTTCTTTTTCATTGTGAGAATGAGATAATACTTGAACATAAATAGTTTTCTCTTCGTTAAGGTAAATTTTTTCTTGATATTTCTTTTTTTTAGTATAACCATAAATATATGCTGGATTTAGCTTATCACAATTAGCATATTTATCTTTTTTATCTTTATCCTTTTTTTTATCAGCTTCTTTTCTGTTATCTATAATTTTGAATTTATCTTTATATGTCTTAATATTAGCGTCAGTAAGTTTTATTAGTTCGCTCTCTGTATAGTATTTCTTAAGACTAGATGGCTTATAAGCCATATCTTCTTTTAGAGTATAAAACTTTTTACTTTCAACTAGACATTGAGAAATAAAATGAGCTTTACGTAAGCAAGTATCTAGTTTATAAGTTTTTCTGTAGTCATTGAGGTACTTTATGATTTTTTTTGCTAAAATTTCGTTTACATTAGGTTCAATGTGTTTTATTTGCTCTATTGTTATTTCTTCTTTGCAGTAAGGGCAAGGTTCTGTTTTTTTTATGGTAAGAGGTGTTTCTTTGTACGGAAGTAACTCACCGTTGTAATATACCCTTGGTATATAAGTTATTGTTTTAAGCTTTTTCTTTTCAGCCATGATTTTATTGTTTTAAAATTACTTCTCCATTTTCGTTAACGATTCCTTTAAGTTCTATATTGTTTGTAGGATCATCATCTGCATCTTCTAATATTATTTTTAGTTCTTCACCTTCTTCTATATCTTTTACTTTTAAAAACAGTTGAGAATTAGAACTAATTTCAGCTTCTTTTATAGAGTTACCTTCTTCGTCTTTCCATTCTGTTTTTAGGATTTTAGGATTTTTTTCAATTTCTTGCTCTCTCTCTAATACTGTTGGTTCAACAGTATCTTCTTTAAAAGTTTCTCTCCAAGAGGCAGAATACACACCAAACGAGTTAGAATCTTCTACACCAGCACAGGTAATTTCTAAAGTTTCCGTCATTGGATCTGAGCCTGTAGAAGAAAAATTGGTTTTCCAATTTACAAGATGACAGTCATAGAAAAATATTTTTCTTGTTTTCCCTCCCACAATAACGGAATTAATATGTAATACTAGCTGTTTTGTTTGCCTGGAGGAAAAAGACCATTCCGTAAGATTTATGTCTTTTCTAGTTTCTATAATTAGTTTAAAACCTAGAAATATAGGTGTCTGTGAGGGTCTGCCGTTAGGGTTTGCTCCTTGATTAAATCTGATCGTAAACAATAGTGCGTTTACTTCTTTTCCATCTATTATTAATGTTGCTTTTACCATCGTTATTTTTTTCGTTTTAGGAAGGTGTTTTTAATGTTGCCAATAACCAGTGTCCAACATTGCAAAGCTACCATCATTGAGTATCCATTTATCCTACAATGCAGCATTACGTTTATTATCCAGACACATATACCTGTAAGCGACTATCAAAGTTACATAAAATAGATATATGCAATAATTGTTCTTTGACTGTATTTCCCTGTTTTTTTAGATACTTAAAAACCGTTACCTCAATATAGGCAATGCTTCAAAAAAGATAAAATTTAGAACTAGACACTTATTTTTAGCTGTTTTTAACAGATAAAATTACAAATCGTTTACTCACAACGCTGAATTATCTGCACCTACTTATTAAAAAGGAAGGAAACAATTTATATGAGCCATGTTGCTTTTTAGACAACAATTTAGTTAAACTTGATCTTTTAGAGTGGCACAAGTTGAACCATAAACACTGGCACTAAGCAACCATAATCGGTGGCACAAATAGAACCGTGGTAGCCAATAAGGAGAAGGAAAATGCATCTGTATCCAGATCATGTAAAAAATCACAACATTATTGCTGTGGTTTTATTGTTTCACAAAAGCCTGCTTAACCATTACACTTAATGGCTGTGCGGCTTAACGTTGACGACACACAATAAAATCGTGCGTTAGCGATGGCGGTTATTCGTGCTACGAGACTGTAAACTAAACTCTGTCTGAATAAAAAAAAATATTAACTTTATTCAAACAGAAAACATGACCCAAGACAGGTAGCGATCCATTTAGGTCTTTGTCGACAGCCTCTTAATTGGCATAACTTCGCACCCCCATAGGAACAGTTTTTAAGGCAGTATAGTCAACAAGACGTTCATGCTGTGCACTCTGTATACCGCAACAAAACCTTATTTTTCGTTTAAAGTAATTGTATCTTTAATGTTTTCAGGGTAGGTTAAATACCAAATATTAGGGTTACTTTCGGATCTTAAATAACTTAAAGTCTCCCAATAGTCTTCTTCGCATCTTTCAATTATACTTTCAACATTTTTGAGATGTTTATAGTTCGCAAAATATCCTCTTGTGCAAGAGTTGTTTTCGAAAAACACAAAACCTAGTTCATTCACAGTAGTATTTGCAACAAGTATTTCTTTTATTCTTTTTCTTGCAAAAAATAAAAGAATAGAATCATTATCTGTAGAGCTATAAGATAAACTATTTATTAAATAGGTCTCATAGATTGCTCCATTAGTTTGTTTTTCAGATAATATCTTTTTAGCATTAAAACTGTTATCACAACTTATTAGAATAGTCATTAAGAAAAAAAAGCCTATTCTAATAATTATATTTTTATATTTTGTTTCTCTCATATTTACCTTTATTTAGATTACCAGTAAATTTTTTTGTAAATTTTATATGAGTAATAAATGGTTTATAGCCTCTTAAATGTTGTAGTGTAAACCATGAAGAAAAAATGACTCTAGCACCTTTAAATAAGTTAAAGTATTTTTCTAAATCAGATTTATCTAATCCAAAGTGATCCCATAAAGTTACATCATACTTTATGTTGTATATATTATTTTCTAATTTATATTCTGTAACCTCAACTTTAGTAGCCCAAATATCATTTAATGCAATCCTTTGTCCTGCCAGTAAGTCTTCAAAAGAATCAAATTGTGGACGCATAAAGAAAATTTCTTTTCTTGTTGTTTTACTTATCTGAGTAGTTGTTTTTCCTTTTTTCCTACGATTTTTCAAATTGCTTGTTCCCATAAAGTCAATTTCATTTTCAATTAGTCCTGACAGTTTCCCTTTGCTGTTTTTTAGTTTTTCAGCAATATAATCTTCTACTTCTTTGCAATAAGTAAGAGTAGATTGATGGTTTTTAATTGCATTTGTAAGTATATTAGATCGATAAACTCCTCCCTTATTTCTTTTAAATTTGGAAATCATATCTTTTATGTTAATTTCTAATTTCCCTTCAGCCATTAAGAGTACAACACCTTTTTCAAATTTTACGAAAAGCTCATTATCTGTGTAATTTTCGTTAAGATGTTTTATCTCTTCTCCAGCAGTATCTACAATAAGTTCTCAACTTTTAAGTACCATGGTACATTTTTGTAATCTATTTTATATATCTCTTCTTTACTATATAATGTTTTATCATATTTATCATCTTTATTGCTTAATGTAGAAGTAAAAAAAGTATTTGAAATATAATCTTTTTTTAGTTTATTTATAAAGTTATCAGGGTAAACTCTTCTAACTATATTTTCACCCTTTCCATATGTTAGGTCCTCTGCTATATCTGTTCCCTCATTATTTAATCCAGGCATCCTGAACATATCTATACAAATTGGTAAATTAAGTATATTTACTTCTACAAAAACATCCTTATGAGGTAGGTTCCCTGCATAAGCGTATATCTTAAATTTTTCTTTCGGTTTCTCCGTTTTTATCTTAACTTTTAATGTATCACCGTCTAGTTCTCCTCCCGAAAAAAGCTTATACGATTTACAATGGTCATCTTTATCATAGGAGATAGCCCAGTTAATTTTTTTGGGATTGACATTATTATTTCTTAAAGTAGCAACATAAATGTACTCTTTTTCTTTTTCTATATATTCTAACTTATTGTTAACTGTGTCAAAAGGCCCTTCTACTTTAACAACTACTCTTACAACCTTAGGCAGTTTAATCGTAGTTTTAGTATTTGGATACCCTTTTATTATTACTGTTGCCATAATTAATTTTCTTGTAAAATTGCTTTTAATGGGATGGATTCAATATCGTTAGTGATTTGAACTTCTAACGTATCGTTTTCTAGTTTTATTCCATTATGTTCATAATCTAATTTCTGATCATCTAAGTTAAACTTAAACGTTTTCCCCACAGCGTTGCTACTTTCTATTACGAGCATAATTTCTTCATCAACATCAATATCATTTTTTTCAAGTTCATTCCCCTCTAAATCTTCTATATGATATTTATTGATCTCTGGTTCATCATTTAAAACTGTTGGTCATAATTACTCAGCTTTCAGTGCAACAAGACGATAAAATTAGTCGAAGCCCACGAACCTACGTAATTTCAATCGCTAGGTATTAGGCAACGTTATAATATTCCTAATTTTTTTTTAAATTCTTCTGTTATGTAGTGTTCTAGTTCATCGAAAGTAAAGAATACTTCATATAATGAAAAATCATTATCAGAGTCTCTTAAATTTTCCACTAACCCATTCGTGAATTTTATTCCTAATACTTTTTTTTGATTTTTAGTGATAATCCATGGCACTGGAATTTCACTAATAGTAAACTCATCAGGGTATTCTTTATTTATTCTTTTTTGAATTGTATTTACAAGTTTATTATCTGTATTATTAAAGAAATCTTTAATTGTTATCAATTCTGAATTATCAATATTAAAATTATATATGTAAGAATATCCTGTTAGATATGCTGTATATGTTTCGATGTCTAATTGAATACTAACAATATGCTTATTAAGGAAATGAATTGCATAATTACTATTATTAAATGAATAGCAATTATTTGAACAACATTTAGTATTCAAATAATTAGTAAAATTATTAATGGTCTTTTTTAAACTAATTGAATCAATTATGTTTGCTTTATTAATAAAGACAAACTCTTCAACTTCCTTTTTTATAATATAATTAAGAATATCAGATGATTTTTTTGAATCAAAATTAAAAAACGGAAGATTATAATTACTGAGGATTTCTCCATCACATACTATTGTATCTTTTATAGAACTAACTACAATTTTTGTTTTATTAGTAGTATTAATTTGACTTTTACAAGAAGTGGTCAATAATACTACTAGCAGAAAAATAATATAATTATTTATCTTTTTCATCTTCGTTTATTTTAGTTGTATTGGTTTTAATTTTAAATCTGAAGTAATTTCAAAAGGGATAACATTAATACCTTTGACGGTTGTTTTAATAGGATTTTGTTTGCGTAATTCTTTTAATAGGATTTCTGCTTTTGGGTCTTTTAAATTTACAGTTACTGTTTTTCCTTTCACTTTAGTTTTAACCAATATATCTTTTGAAATAGCTAACAAGATATTTTCAATTTCATCTTTTTGCTCTTTTGTTCCAGTCTTATGAATCTCTTTGTAATGTTTGTAAACTTTAAAAGCTTCATCGTCTTTTGCTTTTAATGTATAATCTTTTCTTTCTTCTATACCATTGGTTCCTCCATTAATTCTTTTGGACACTTTTTTTATACTATCTTTATTGGAATATTCATAAACCTTTCCATTGCCAATCATCCAATACCAAAGTGCAGATTGAGTAGCATAGATTGGATTTGTTTTGTCTTCTATTTTTTTTGAGTTTATAGCTTTAGTGAAATCTAAATTTACTGAAGCATCAT
The DNA here is from genome assembly GCA_965224465.1 of Flavobacteriaceae bacterium. GTDB lineage: Bacteria > Bacteroidota > Bacteroidia > Flavobacteriales > Flavobacteriaceae. The sequence continues at coordinate 2,151,612 of OZ245049.1, forward strand.
TAGAAAAAGGATGTTTTTTTCTGTAATCAGAAAAAATAGTGTAATTATTCTTTCCTGTTAATTGAATGATACCTCTACCTAGAAAATTGTAACCATCATCACCTCCATTATGTCCCAAGTCTTTTCTGTTTGAATATTTCCTATTGGCTATTTCTTTTTCATTGTGAGAATGAGATAATACTTGAACATAAATAGTTTTCTCTTCGTTAAGGTAAATTTTTTCTTGATATTTCTTTTTTTTAGTATAACCATAAATATATGCTGGATTTAGCTTATCACAATTAGCATATTTATCTTTTTTATCTTTATCCTTTTTTTTATCAGCTTCTTTTCTGTTATCTATAATTTTGAATTTATCTTTATATGTCTTAATATTAGCGTCAGTAAGTTTTATTAGTTCGCTCTCTGTATAGTATTTCTTAAGACTAGATGGCTTATAAGCCATATCTTCTTTTAGAGTATAAAACTTTTTACTTTCAACTAAACATTGAGAAATAAAATGAGCTTTACGTAAGCAAGTATCTAGTTTATAAATTTTTCTGTATTCATTGAGGTACTTTATGATTTTTTTCGCTAAAGTTTCGTTTACATTAGGTTCAATGTGTTTTATTTGCTCTATTGTTATTTCTTCTTTGCAGTAAGGGCAAGGTTCTGTTTTTTTTATGGTAAGAGGTGTTTCTTTGTACGGAAGTAACTCACCGTTGTAATATACCCTTGGTATATAAGTTATTGTTTTAAGCTTTTTCTTTTCAGCCATGATTTTATTGTTTTAAAATTACTTCTCCATTTTCGTTAACGATTCCTTTAAGTTCTATATTGTTTGTAGGATCATCATCTGCATCTTCTAATATTATTTTTAGTTCTTCACCTTCTTCTATATCTTTTACTTTTAAAAACAGTTGAGAATTAGAACTAATTTCAGCTTCTTTTATAGAGTTACCTTCTTCATCTTTCCATTCTGTTTTTAGGATTTTAGGATTTTTTTCAATTTCTTGCTCTCTCTCTAATACTGTTGGCTCAACAGTATCTTCCTTAAAAGTTTCTCTCCAAGAGGCAGAATACACACCAAACGAGTTAGAATCTTCTACACCAGCACAGGTAATTTCTAAAGTTTCCGTCATTGGATCTGAGCCTGTAGAAGAAAAATTGGTTTTCCAATTTACAAGATGACAGTCATAGAAAAATATTTTTCTTGTTTTCCCTCCCAGAATAACGGAATTAATATGTAATATTAGCTGTTTTGTTTGCCTGCAGGAAAAAGACCATTCCGTAAGGTTTATGTCTTTTCTAGTTTCTATAATTAATTTAAACCCCAGAAATACGGGGATTTGTGAAGGTCTGCCATTAGGATTTGCTCCTTGATTAAATCTGATCGTAAACAATAGTACGTTTACTTCTTTTCCATCTATTATTAATGTTGCTTTTACCATCGTTATTTTTTTCGTTTTAGGAAGGTGTTTTTAATGTTGCCAATATCCACGTCCAACATTGCAAAGCTACCATCATTGAGTATCCATTTAACCTACAATGCAGCATTACGTTTATTATCCAGACACATATATCTAGTAAGCAACTATCAAAATTACATAAAATAGTTATATACAATAATTATTCTTTGATTGTATTTTCCTGTTTTTTTTGATACCTAAAAACCGTTACCTCAATATGGGAAATGCTTCAAAAAAGATAAAATTTAGAACTAGACACTTGTTTTTAGCTCTTTTTAACAGATAAAATTACAAATCGTTTACTCACAATGCTGAATTCTCTACACCTATTATTGAAAAGAAAGGAAACAATTTATATGAGCCATGTTGCTTTTTAGACAACAATTTAGTTAAACTTGATCTTTTAAAGCAGTAGTAATTGAACCGTGGCAACCACAATAAAACCCAACTAAAATTAGAAATACACACTGTTTTTTACAAAACAAATGAAATTATTTTATTTTTATAAATGCCCCGAAAACGATTGAACAATGCAGATTACTGATGCTGTCAGCCTTTCATATCAAATGAAAGGCTGTTTGTTTTAATACGGTTGCCTATTCATCACGCCTCATCTAAACAACGCCTTCACCTCTTTATAATAGAACAACTTCCTTTAACACCAAATACATTTCTAGAACAAACTATTTATATCGGTTATTTTGGATTGTAATTAGCTTTATTGGCATCAGAAATCATATTCACATTCTTATCATAAGAAATATTGTTCCCTGTATTTGTACTGTCTTTAAAACCGTAGGTTTTGCCTTTTCTTTTTAAAAATGATACAGGAAAATGTATGTGTAGCCAGAGCATGTAAAAAACCATAACATTATTGCTGTATTTTTTTTGTTTTATAAAAGCCTGCTTAACCATTACGCTTAATGACTGTATGGCTTAACGCTGACGACACACGATAAAATCGTGCGTTAGCGATGGCGGTTATTCGTGCGACAGCGAGGGCACAAGAATATATCTCAACAACTACCGCTTATAACCACCCTAGTTTCAGTACAACAAAGCTATAGAATAGTACCTCCCCCACGTACCTACGTGATTTTAAGCGCAAGTATTTAAATCATTTTTCATTTTATTTATCGTTTAAACATTTTCAAAATAACATATAGTGACCAATATATCTAGTGAATATAAGAAAATTTAATAATTGTTTTCCCTTGAGAGTCTACTACTGCTGTTAACTGTTTATATTTATTATAAATATAAAAATGCTCTTTAATTACTTCGGGTGTTGGGTTTACAAATAAATCCGTTTCTTTTACTCCAATAAAATTTTCATCTTTAAAGATATAATCTGTTGAAATAATTTTATTAGGATATTCTTTGTTAACAGTTACATCTACTGTGTTTTTAATTTGTATCATTGTAAACGTTTCTTCGGTCCTAAATCGGGAGTATTTCTCATTAACACAACGCTTCTTATCATCATACATATATTCTATCACTTCTTTAGAAACACCCTCTTCGCGTTGCGTATATATTTTCTTAGTCCGTAACAAATTATCATAAAAATCATAAAATGATATAATTTGTAAACCATCTTTATTACACTGATTTACATTAAAAAGTTGCCCTTTGGCATCGAAAACATATTCTCTAGTAAAATTATATAGTTCATTAATTCCTGTATGTTTAGATCTTTTTAAATTGTCCTGCTCATATATATATTCAACCGATTTATATGGTTCGTTTTCAAAACCTGAATAAATTTTCCGTTTTAAAATTCTTCCTAGATCATCAAATTCTCTTTTTTCATTTGCGATTTCTGTAATTTGTCCGGTTCCATTGAACTTTAATGCGCTTGGATACCCTAAATTATTTTTAGGAATTGTTTCTACAACTTCATTTGCTGTTGCACTTGTTCCAAATTCTTCTCCATTATTAATAATTGTTCCTGCAGGGATTATTAGAAGATCTCGGTAACAATAATAACCGTTTTTCAAATTAAACATATAATCTCTGCCAGTGTTAATTGGCGCTAATTCTCCTGTTATATTGTACTTTTTTTCTATTCTTGTATCTAAATTCAATTCATTTTTCAATGTCCCTTTATAATTGTAAAATTTAACTTTATTTCCTTCTTTTTTATAGGCTAACTGTTTGTTGTTATAATATGCACTGTCTTTCATTTTTTGAGTAGCACTATCTTTAAGCCTTGTATTACAATTACTTAATTGAAGTGTAATTAATATTAGAATTAGATTCCTCATGGATTAGACATTCTTTTTTATTAAGTGAAGGGCTTTCTTTATTATATCCCATTGCCATTTAAAAAACGTTGCTTATTGCTAATACCCCTATCCAACATTGCAAAGCTATCATCATTGAGTATCCATTTAGCCTACAATACAGCATTACGTTTATTATTATTCAAATATACATATATCTACTAAGCAACTATCAAAGCTACATAAAATAGTTATATACAATAATTATTCTTTGATTGTATTTTCCTGTTTTTTTTGATACCTAAAAACAGTTACCTCAATTATGAGGCAATGCTTCAAAAAAGATAAAATTTAGAACTAGACACTTATTTTTAGCTGTTTTTAACAGATAAAATTACAAATCGTTTACTCACAACGCTGAATTATCTACACCGATTTATTGAAAAGGCAGGAAACAATTTGTACAGCTCATCATAATCTAAGTCTATACGTTTATCTAGTGGATATTCGCATGCCCGAATTAACTTCATGTAATGGTTTACCGTATTTAGAGAAACACCTACCCCACTCCCGATAGAACAGTTGCTTTCTCCATTTCTATGTAATGTAATATTTTGTTTTAAATCCATCGAACCAAGTATATGAGCCCTGTTACTCTTTAGACAACAATTTAGTTAAACTTGATCTGTTAAAGTGGTACTAATTGAAACGTGGTAGCCAATAAGGAGAAGGAAAATGCATCTGTATCCAGAACATGTAAAAAACCACAACATTATTGCTGTGGTTTTATTGTTTCACAAAAGCCTGCTTAACCATTACACTTAATAGCTGTGTGGCTTAACGTTGACAACACACGATAAAACACGTTAACGACGACGGTTATTCGTGCGCCAGCTGGGTTTTCTTTTTATTATTGTTTATTTATAGACTCTTTATACTTATTAGTTAGCAAAATAAAATATTCTGAAACATCAAGAGGTAAATTAGAACCTGGCTCAAACACCCATACTGTTTGCTTATCTTTATAATCAAATATAAATTTAAAATCTATACCATCAATACACACTCCATATCCATATTTTTCATTTTTGCTACGAATAATATTAGGTGAGTTTATAAGCTTAATATATTCATCCTTGTTTATATTTATAGAATTACCAAATGCATAAATTGTATCAGATTTTATTGTGTAAATCTCTTGTTCTCCTCTTAAAGAAATCAAATAGCATTTTATGCTCATTGGGTGAATATTTTGTTTTTTTTCTTGTGATTGGCAAGAGGATATAATTAAAAAAATGATTAAGAGTAGTGCTTTAATAAATTAAGCTTCTGTCAGTTCTTAAAATGCCCCATTGCCATTTGAAAAAATTATTGATCTTCATCTAATTTAGCAACAATATTCCATACCAAATCACTGTAATTTTTCATATAGCCAGGAAGTCCTCCTGAAGCTAAATAGAGAACGTCTTTATTATTATAATGTACAGAAATTGTCCAATCTGGAACATCTACATCAACTGTTGTGTGTCCAATATTTATTTTATCCCCTATTTCGTTTGGGAAAGAATCTATCAATACTTTTGCTAATAAGTATTCTTGGTGTTTTATTTTTTTTAGTTTTCCATTAATAAAATAAGACAGGGTCTTATTTGTTAGCCTATATTTTCTAGTGAAAAAATATTCTTCAGCAGGATTTTGATTAAAATCTATATATATGATTTTTTTTATATTTTCATCCACTTGTTTAGTCGCTATTGTTTCATTAATAATATTCCCTTTCTTTGTTTTCTGAGAATTACAAAAAGTGAATAGTAATAAACTAATTATAAAAAATATATTCTTCATTTTAATAAGTAAAAATTAAACTTCTATCTGTTCTTAAAATATTCCATTGCCATTTGAAAAAATTATTCATTTTATCATTCGCTTCAAAAGGATTTCTTGTGTGAACTCCTTTTTGATTGACATAATCCATGATATTATCAGTGAACCCTTTATAAAAAACATGGGGTGATTTCATGGTGCTTCTAGCTGATGTCTCTTGAAAAACATGTGTTAATGATAATGAATGTGCACCTTCATGTAATACAGTTCTTTTAGCATTTAATGCGGTGCTATAAATAACGTAGGAGTTACCCCAAGTAATACTGGTTAAAATACCTGTTGTATTAAAATTGAACTGAGCGGAGCATGAGCCTTGAACTCTAGTACCGCTAGTTTCAGCTCTAATTGTTGTGTAAAATAAATAGGTTCGCTTATTGGCATTTGTATTTATGCCAGAAACGCTTGGAGCATGTTTGCCAAATTTTTCATACAAAGCAATTAAATCGGCTTTAAAGGAGTCTGAATTTCTCCTGCCAATATTTGAAGAGGAATTAATCGCTAGGTGCTCTAAGCCGTTTTTTCTTTCTTCATTATTATTTATTTATCGATTCTTTATATTTATTAATTAGTATTATTCTATAGCGTCCAATTTTCGTTGTATTTCTATATAGTCATCATAAAAAGATTGAATTTCTTTTGGGAATCCACTTTTTCGTGGTCCTAATTTCCAAAGGATATTTTTTCCATTTCGTAAATTAATACTAACCGAAACCCCTTCTTCATCTAATCCTTCATAATAATCAAAACTTTGTTTGCCTATCAAATATTTTTTAGGAATTTTTAAAAATATCACTCTACTAGATTCTCTATTCTTATATGATTTAATAATCTTTGTTTCCGATAATACATTTTTTTTATATACATGTTCAACAAGTGAAATACTATCTAAAAAAATAATTATGCTAACATATCTATACAAATTATAATTTACTGGCTCTTGTGTGCTGAACCGATTAATAACAATATTATCTATGCTTTCCTGTTGAACACTCATCCTTTCTAATAATATTGATGATTCGTTTTTGACCTTTTTTCCACAACCATAGAAAAAAAGTAGTAATATTAACAGTATTAAATTTTTCATAAGCTGAATTCAAGTCACAAACGCAACTTTTAGTTAAATAATAATTGTTCCATTACAAATATAGGGTTTTCGTATTTATGTCTCTTCCTAGGTCTGTTATTTAATTTTGTTTCTACCTCTTTGATTCTTTGATCTGTTAGGTTTGTAAAGTCACTTCCTTTGGCAAAATATTGTCTAATCAAACCATTTAAATTTTCGTTAGATCCTCTTTCCCAAGAGTGATATGGATGCGCAAAAAAGTAATCAATACATAAATTTTCTGCAACCTGCTCATGGCCTGCAAATTCTTTTCCATTATCAGCTGTTATAGTATGTAGATAAGGCTTCCAGTCTTCTAATATTTCATTGATAGCTTTAGTGACAACAACTGCTTCTTTAGAGCTTACTTTTTTCATTTTAAGCATTCCAGAAGCTCTATCGTTTACGGTAAGTATGGCTTGATTATGGTTTTTACCTATGATTAAATCGACCTCTAAATCTCCAAATCGATTTCTTTGTTCAACAACTTCAGGGCGTTGTTCTATACTAATACGATTCTTTATAACCCCTCTAGAATCCTTTGATGAGCCACGTTTTCTATATCTCCTTCCCTGTCTGCGAAGGTGTGTATGTAAATCACCATCATTCCTCTTGTCTTCCCTAATATGCTGATATATACGCTCAATAGACACCGTTTCTTTACCTTGTTTTTTTAGGACACCAACTACTTGCTCAGGACTATAATCGTCTCGCAATAACAACTCTATTGCTTGTTGAATATCTTCTGTAAAGCGTTTTCTTTTAGGCTTTTCTTTATGACGTTTAGCATACTTTTTTTGGGCTAATTCATGCTTGTAAACTCCATTTCTTTTGTCTGAATTACGCTTAATCTCTTTGCTAATAACAGACTTGTCTTTTCCTATAGCAGCTGCTATCTCAACCTGTTTATAACCTTGTTTTAACATGCAACAAATTGTGTATCTTTGCGCTTGGGTGATGTGTTTCATACAACTTCTTTTTTCGAGATTTGAGACCGTAAGATACATATCCATCAAGACAAGAAAGGTAGGTTTTCCTACTTTTCTGTTTTGAAAATATAACCATCATAGAATCAAATCGAAAAGTTGCGTTTATTAGTTGAATTTAAGTAACTTAATTATTTAATAGCTCGTTATAAGACTTTCATCGTTTCTCATAATATCCCATTGCCATTTGAATAAGGAATACATTTTTCCTTTAAATTTATTATCTCCAGATGAATAATAGCCACCACTTGGAGCACTAGCACCAATCTGCCAATCATAATCCATATAATTGTCAGTATAACCACGGTGAAATATATGAGGTGATGATATCCTTAATCTTCCTCTTGCTTCCATAAAAATGATAAGGAGGAGGGAAATGTATGTATATCCAGCATGTAAAAAATCACAACATTATTGCTGTGGTTTTATTGTTTCACAAAAGCCTGCTTAACTCACGCTTAATGACTGTGTGGCTTAACGTTAACGACACACGATAAAACACGTTAGCGATGGCGGTTAATCGTGCGACAGCGGCATTACAAAACGTCATTTCGGTTTTTTAAAATTTATCCCTGTTGTGAAAAATATTTCAGCCATCTTATTATTTATTTTAAAAGATTTTGTTTTACACACACTATCTTTTCTAACCCCAAACATTCTAACTTCAGAAAAGGTTTCAATTTCTGAAATTCTATATTTTAGACTATCATTTAAATTTAATTGATAAGTATTATTTGCAAATAAATCTTCATCTAATTCAATATTTAAATAATTATACTTGTCTTTTGAAAAATAAATACTTTTAATGTTTATTTTTTTTTGAGGAGTATCTTCAGTTACTTCATAAATAGAAGCGTCAAAGCTTTCAATACTTGTCGCTGTTGGAAATCCAAAAATAGTTATCTTATTATTTAAATTAGCATTATTACAAGTTGTAATTGTTTTTTTACAAGAAATTAAGGCAATAGCTGTTTATATTAACCCAAAAGTATACCACTATTTCAGTCGAAAAGTATACCAGTAAATTTAAATAAAAAAACTGGTTTCACAAGACATTAAAAAAAGGGTACCCTTTTTTTAATGTCTTGTGAAGTTGAGTTTTGGATGTTTTTTTTCATTTTTAGTTTGTTTTTAGGGCATTCATTTCTTTGGTCTCTTTTAGGCGATAAGAGGCTCCATTCATATTTATTAAATGAGCCTTATGTGTGAGACGATCTACTAAAGCGGCAGTTAATATAGGGTCACCAAATATTTCTTCCCAATGATCAAAGCCTAAGTTAGTGGTTATAATCGTTGATTTTCGACCTGTTCTTAATGAAAGGTGATTAAAGAGTAGTTCTGCGCCACTTCTGTCAAAAGAAACGTAGCCAAATTCGTCACATATCACCAAATCGTACTTTTCAAAACGGAGCTCTACTTGCCTTAATGTTCTGTTTGAGTGTGACTCCCTCAGTAAGGTTAACAAACGGTGTACTGTTATAAAAAGCACCTTATATCCTTGCATACAAGCTTTTAATCCAAGTCCTGTTGCTATGTGTGTTTTTCCTGTTCCTGGATTCCCTGCTAGTATTATGTTTTGACCTGATTTTATAAAATCGGGCGTTCTAATATTGGAAGTTTGTCTTTTGCATCTATGGGTAGTTGTTCTAAATTCAACTCATTTAAATACATTTTTGAAGGAAAACCAGCCTGTCGTATCTGGCTTTTTTTCCTGTTTTCTAACCTTCTTTCATATTCTCTTTCCATTAATTGCAGTAAAAATTCTTCATAAGAAGCTCCTGTTTCAGTAGACTCAATGGCGAGTTGTTCAAAGTCTCTTCCAAATATTGGTAAACGAAGATTTTTACTGTATTGTGCTATTTGTATATGTGTGTTGCTTGTCGTTATCATGATGATAGGTTTTGATTCATTAAACTGGTTAGTTCATATAAATGACTTTTTGCAAAATTGTAGGTTTGGTTTTTTGTAAACGCGATCACTTTTTCATCTTCGGTCTTATTCCCTAGTAATGCTTTTATTTTTTCCAAAGTAAGAGCTCCTGAGCTGCCTTTAGACAGGCGCTCTACAGTGGTTTCTAAATGCTCATTATCTATTTGATATTTCTTGCAAAAGATAAGTAACTCAATAAATTCTTTTGGTTTTTCTGTGAAAAATTGCACAAATATTTCTTTTAAATAGTCACTATTTAATAAAGCAACACTGTCACGGAGTGCTCCTGGTTTTCGCTTAAAAGTATCTAGATAATGCTCAATATTAACAAGCCATTTATGCACTTCATAACTACGAAGATGATTAGCTACATGTTTGTTTACATGGTATATTTCTAATTTTAAACTGTATATTTTTACAGAAACAAATTCTCCTACTAAGCTGTCGGGTACTGAATATCGATTTTGTAAAAAACCAATCGTAGCGTATTTATCTACTCGATATTCCTTTGTATAACAGCACTTAAGTGGATACGGTTGTTTGTGTAAAAAAGGCTTCTCTAAAGAGAAAAGCTCCATCGCTGTTTTTTTTGTAAGCTGTTGTTTCGTGTTATTTAAGGTGTTTAATGTTTCTAATAAATGAGACTGTGCAGACTCTATGGAGTCAAATTTAGTATCAAAACTAAAAGCTTTTCGCCTTATGTATTCGACACTTCTCTCCACATGTCCTTTTTCATTTCCTTTACGAACGTTGCAAAAACGATGTCTAAAATTATAATGCCCCTTTAAATCTAACAATGCTTGTGTAGGTTCTTTTTCCGTTCTTCCGATAAATTTAGCTACAGCTACACGCATATTATCATAAATCATTTCTTGATAAACACCCTCTACATGACTGTGAAAGTCAATATGAGACTCCATAAATGCTAAGGTGTCTTGGCGATGATAAAGTACCGCATAGCGATAATTACTGTAAGCTGCTGTAAATACTGCCAATTGAAGCCTTACCAACTCGTTCCCTATATGGAGTTTAAGTTCTCCCCAGTCAAATTCACAACTACCTCCTGGAGTGTACGACTGACGAATAAAAGCTTCTTTAGAACTTAGTCCCTTTGTTTTTTTTCTAATATAGTTGCAAACAGTGGTGTATCCAATAGAAAAACCCTGCTGTTTAAGACGCTGATAAATATCTATCTTTTTTAATAACTGTTTCCGTAGGCCTAGTGATTTGTTTTCTTTGTTTTTTTCTAAAAGCAAATCAATAGCAACCTGTATTTCAGGTGTTAAACAAATTTTAGGACGCATTCCTACATGGTACATTGGAGCAGACAACTTAGTAGTGTCTACCTGTGTGTTTTCCTTGTTTTCGGAAGCAACGTATTGATCAATGTATTTTTTGACCGTAGTTCTGCTAATTCTTAAATCTTTGGAAATAAATCGCTGACTTTTACCTTCACGATAATATTGAAGTATTATTTCTTGTTTTGTATACATGCTAATCATATTTAATCAATATAAGAAACTTATATTGATATGGTTAAGTGGTATACTTTTCGGTTAATAGGTGGTATGGTTTTCGGTTAACATATACAAATAGCTAAAGAGATGTAAATGACGTAGTTTTTCATTTTTTAAATTTTAAATATCCATAGTAATTTGCAATGTATTGTTTTTTGCTGATTTTAATCTTTTCTGCTTCATCTAGATTATCATTTTTAAACTGCCCCCAAGTAACCACGTTAAATTCAATATCTGTAATTTCATCATAATCAGATTCAGATTCTTTATCGTTTAAAAGTTCTAATCCCCCTTCATAGACAACCCAATGATACTCGCCAAAATCACTTAATGAATAATTGGCTTCAGGTTTTTTATTTACCAAAGGCCAATTTATGGCAGAAGCATCTTGTCCTTTCTTACCTGTATAACCAAAATTACTTTCTTTACTACGAGTGGTAGCCATAGTAATTTCAACTTTTTGAACAGTCGTATATCCCCATGAGAATTAGAATTGATTTACACTTACAACTAGAAACGACCTAAAAATCTCGTACGTACAGCGGTGTGAGAGGCGCCTGCCAACTAATCTAGCTGGAGTCGTCTGCTCGACTACAAAACGTTTCGTTCTACTGATTTTCATTTTTCACAAAAGAAGCAACACCACCATTTTGAAGATTATTATTCACTTTCAATTCATAAAAATCACATCCCCAGTTTTTTGATAACATTGCAAAATGTGGCCTGACAATGTATTTAAAGCCTGACAAAAAGTATTTTTCATTATTCTTAAAATTCAAAACAACAGTGTCATTTAAACTAATTTTTTGGATAATACTTGAAGCTCGCTGGTTTCTTGAGCTATCTATCATTTTTTCAGGAACTACAATAGTAAATGTTTTTTTTTGAGTCCCTCTTATTTCTACATCAATTCTAGATATTTCTTCATATTTGTAGTTAAAAAAATAAAGTTCAATTCCTTCTATCGACTTTTTGTTTTCACATTCATTTTTTGCCTGTTCAAGCTTGTACTCTTCATCTTTTTTTGTTTGACAACTAATAAATATGAACAAAAAACAGAAAAGGGAAATTTTATTTAAATTTAATATATCCATAATAATTGTTTCTATATGCTTTTTTACTTATTCCTTTGCTAGTTCTAGAATTAATAATAAGCTCTCCCCAAGTAAAACATTTGAATTTTATAATTTTCACTTCATCATAATCAGATTCAGTTTTCTTTTCTGAATTTAAAAGATCAAGTCCTCCCTCATAAGTTACCCAATGATACTCACCAAAGTCTGTTATGTCATAATCAGATTTATTACTCATCATATCCGCATCAATCATCATACATATTTCATATCCGTTTTGATAATCTTTATCAATATCTTTTTCTAAAATTCTAATTTTTTCATCAGACCCAAAAAAATCTCTTATGTATGACTTATTAACCTTATAATAATCCATTTCTACGGTACTATATCCTAAGAGTTTCTTTCCTAAACTAGTCATTAACCAAGGCCAATTTATGGCAGAAGCATCTTGTCCTTTCTTACCTGTATAACCAAAATTACTTTCTTTACTACGAGTGGTAGCCATAGTAATCCAGTCAACTTCAGGTATCCAAGGATGTTCTTTGGAAGTTTCCGGATCTGTATTATACATTTCTTCTTTCGCATCTTTATCAGGTCGTTAGCGATGGAGGTTATTCGTACAACAGCGGAAAAAACTTTGGCTTAAGTACTAAAACCCGTATTTTCTATAACTTCCTGTTCTAAACCGTTTTCTTTTTTTATAGAGAGTATTCTTATTTTAAGGGAATACCAAAATTTTTACTAAGCTTTAATGTTCCTCCAATCTCATTAATATAACTACTATTTACTTTTATACTATCTACTTCACAAAGTATTTTCGTTTTAAACATCATCTTCCTAGAAAATTGTTTAAAAGTATAATCACTAATCATATATTTTGTCTCTTGATTAGTGACTAATATATAATTATGCTCTGTATTTAGCTCTATTATATCAAAACCTATTTCAACGGGAGCATATTTATCTGTTTTATATTTATTTGAAATATACCTAGGTTTAATACTGTCTATTCTTCTTTTAAAGCTATTACTTTTAAAAACTAAGAGATAGGCACTTTCTATTATTGGATCGTCTTCTTGAAAATCATAGATATCAATAAACGGTTTTAGCTCCAAATAATTGCAGTTTTTATCTTTATCATCTGTACATGAAACAAGAAAAAAAGATAAGGAAAACACTAAAAGTATTTTTTTATTTAAATTTAAGGTATCCATAATAGTTCGCTATAAATTGGTCTTTGGTAATTTTTATTTTATTATCATTTTTATCACATCTTAATTTACCCCAAGTGGCTACATTAAAATTAATATTAGTCACCTTATCATAATCTGTTTCAAGTTTACCATCTTTGTTTAAAATTTCTACCCCCCCTTCATAGACAACCCAATGATACTCGCCAAAATCATCTAAGGAATAATTAGCGTCAGGTTTTTTATCTACCATACTTCCATCAATCATCATACATATTTCATATCCGTTTTGATAATCTTTATCAATATCTTTTTCTAAAATTCTAATTTTTTCATCAGACCCAAAAAAATCTCTTATGTATGACTTATTAACCTTATAATAATCCATTTCTACGGTACTATATCCTAAGAGTTTCTTTCCTAAACTAGTCATTAACCAAGGCCAATTTATGGCAGAAGCATCTTGTCCTTTCTTACCTGTATAACCGAAATTACTTTCTTTACTACGAGTGGTAGCCATAGTAATTTCAACTTTTGGAACAGTCGTATATCCCCATGAGAATTAGAAATGATTTACACTTACAACTAGAAACGACCTAAAGATCTCGTACGTACAGCGGTGTGAGAGGCGCCTGCCAACTAATCTAGCTGGAGTCGTCTGCTCGACTACAAAACGTTATTTATTTTTCTTTACCTAAAGTTTTATCAAATTGTAAGTGATTATTTTTTTGATTTATAACATTATTATTCACCTTATATTTTTTTAATAAACAATATTTTTGAATTGTGATAGCTGTTCCTCGATTAACATTATCAATTTCAAAATCTGATATTTCAAAGACTAAAGAATCATTTAAAATTAGTTTGTAATTATTTTTTGTTTTTAAAATACCTGAAGTTCGTAGACGTAATTCGTCTCCATTATTAACTGAATATGGGTTTATTATGTCTTTTAAAAAATATGAATTTAATTCAGTTTTTTTTTCGTTTTTAGAATATTCATAAATCACAGCTTTTTTAATTGTTGGATCGTTTTTATCCCATCCATAAATAAATATATCAGAGTTTAGTATTAAGAAATTTCCACATTGTTGATCAAAGTTACAAGCAAGTAAGGTTAAAAAAAATAAAAAATTAACTTTTTTCATGTTATCTTAGTTTTATATATCCGTAATAATTATTTATAAAAGAAGCTTTTGATAATCGTAACTTTTTTTTATCTGAACATTTGTCTCTTTTAAAGTCTCCCCAAGTAACAACGTCAAATTTTACATCTGTTACTATATCATAATCAGATTCAGTTTCGCCTTTAGAATTTAATATTTCTAGATTCCCTTCATAAGTTACCCAATGATACTCACCAAAGTCTGTTATGTCATAATCAGATTTATTACTCATCATATCCGCATCAATCATCATACATATTTCATATCCGTTTTGATAATCTTTATCAATATCTTTTTCTAAAATTCTAATTTTTTCATCAGACCCAAAAAAATCTCTTATGTATGACTTATTAACCTTATAATAATCCATTTCTACGGTACTATATCCTAAGAGTTTCTTTCCTAAACTAGTCATTAACCAAGGCCAATTTATGGCAGAAGCATCTTGTCCTTTCTTACCTGTATAACCAAAATTACTTTCTTTACTACGAGTGGTAGCCATAGTAATCCAGTCAACTTCAGGTATCCAAGGATGTTCTTTGGAAGTTTCCGGATCTGTATTATACATTTCTTCTTTCGCATCTTTATCAGGCTCTACCGTATACCCATTGTGAATTGCCTTCCCTGTTCTATGAAGTGTTTCTGCAAGTTTTTTATAACCTTGTTTGTCCTTTTTAACAAAAATATAAAACAAACAAGCCATCCCGCAAAGTGAAGTTCCTCCTTGATTTATTTTCCACGGCTTATTTAATCTTTCTTCTATTTGTTGTTCTACAATTTTTCTATCAAAATATCTAAATCTGTAATGGTGAAACACATCTAATTCAGCTTCTTTTGACTTATCTTCTATATAGGCATAGAAAGTGATTTCTCGTCCACAAAAATCTAAATCATCAGTTTTAAAAGTGATTTTTTCTCCTGTTTGTTTGATATTACCAATAACAACTTCATTGTC
Source organism: Flavobacteriaceae bacterium (assembly GCA_965224465.1). Taxonomy (GTDB): domain Bacteria; phylum Bacteroidota; class Bacteroidia; order Flavobacteriales; family Flavobacteriaceae. The sequence continues at coordinate 2,167,090 of OZ245049.1, forward strand.
TTTTGAATAGCCATAGTTCCATTTTATATTACTGGTGTTTTTTGGAGGCTTGTTGTTTTTAAATTTCGTAACTTTTAACGTATATTCTTTACCATGAATCATACCTTTAGACTTGTTAGTTCCTCCGTTGGTAGAACCTTCATCTAAATCGAATATTTCAATTTTTTCAACAAAACATTTTTTTACCTTAGGCAGTTTAATCGTAGTTTTAGTATTTGGATACCCTTTTATTATTACTGTTGCCATAATTAATTTTCTTGTAAAATTGCTTTTAAGGGGATGGATTCAATATCGTTAGTGATTTGAACTTCTAACGTATCGTTTTCTAGTTTTATTCCATGATGTTCATAATCTAATTTCTGATCATCTAAGTTAAACTTAAACGTTTTTCCCACAGCGTTGCTACTTTCTATTACGAGCATAATTTCTTCATCAACATCAATATCATTTTTTTCAAGTTCATTCCCATCTAAATCTTCTATATGATATTTATTGATCTCTGGTTCATCATTTAAAACTGTTGGTTCAACAGTATCTTCTTTAAAAGTTTCTCTCCAAGAGGCAGAATACACACCAAACGAGTTAGAATCTTCTACACCAGCACAGGTAATTTCTAAAGTTTCCGTCATTGGATCTGAGCCTGTAGAAGAAAAATTGGTTTTCCAATTTACAAGATGACAGTCATAGAAAAATATTTTTCTTGTTTTCCCTCCCACAATAACGGAATTAATATGTAATACTAGCTGTTTTGTTTGCCTGGAGGAAAAAGACCATTCCGTAAGATTTATGTCTTTTCTAGTTTCTATAATTAGTTTAAAACCTAGAAATATAGGTGTCTGTGAGGGTCTGCCGTTAGGGTTTGCTCCTTGATTAAATCTGATCGTAAACAATAGTACGTTTACTTCTTTTCCATCTATTATTAATGTTGCTTTTACCATCGTTATTTTTTTCGTTTTAGGAAGGTGTTTTTAATGTTGCCAATAACCACTGTCCAACATTGCAAAGCTACCATCATTGAGTATCCATTTATCCTACAATGCAGCATTACGTTTATTATCCAGACACATATACCTGTAAGCAACTATCAAAGTTACATAAAATAGATATATGCAATAATTGTTCTTTGATTGTATTTCCCTGTTTTTTTTGATACTTAAAAACCGTTACCTCAATATAGGCAATGCTTCAAAAAAGATAAAATTTAGAACTAGACACTTATTTTTAGCTGTTTTTAACAGATAAAATTACAAATCGTTTACTCACAACGCTGAATTATCTGCACCTACTTATTAAAAAGGAAGGAAACAATTTGTACAGCTCATCATAATCTAAGTCTATACATTTATCTAGTGGATATTCGCATGCCCGAATTAACTTCATGTAATGGTTTACCGTATTTAGAGAAACACCTACCCCACTCCCGATAGAACAGTTGCTTTCTCCATTTCTATGTAATGTAATATTTTGTTTTAAATCCATCGAACCAAGTATATGAGCCCTGTTGCTCTTTAGACAACAATTTAGTTAAACTTGATCTGTTAAAGTGGTACTAATTGAAACGTGGCAGTCACAATAAAACCCAACTAAAAACAGGAATACACACTGTTTTTTAGAAAATAAAGGCTCAACTTGTAAATAGCGTATTTATTTCGTAACTTACTGAAAAACAGAATCATTATGGATAATTCAGCTATTTTAAAATATTTTGACTGTCTAGATGTAACTAAGCAGGATATTTTGCTTAAAGAATTTCAGTCTCTTTGTAAATCAGGAAGTTATGTAGATATTATTAAAATGAGAGGGAATGCTTTAGATGACAGAAGGGGTGAATGCCCTTACTGCAATGGCTATCACTATATAAAAGCAGGTGTTGATAAAAACAGCAGGCGTTATAAATGTAAAGATTGTAAACGTACTTTTACTGAATTTACCGGCAGTTGGCTAGCTGGGATACACAAAAAGCAACGCATACCAGCCTTTTTAAAAACACTTGAATTGAATTTAAGTTTGGTTACTCAAGTTTCGCACCCATCATTTACAGGTGTTTAAGTAAAAATAAATAGCATGAAAACCAAGGTAATCCCCTGGTTTTATTGTACTTTTAAGTACGAACAAGAAAGTACAAAACATGCTAGAACACGAAGATATCACAAAAACACAGGAGATAAAAGGAAAATTTAATAAGATTTGGCTTAGTTCAGAATACCTACAAGCACATCTAAATATTTTAGGATTCAATAAAATTAAAAACAAGTTTAGTTGGTGTAAGAAATCGGGGATTTCATTCGGTAATTTAATCTCTACACTTTTAATTTTACCTATTATCGGATTTGATTCTATTCATGGACTTACAAGTAGTAAAGACAAGGGATTAGGTCAGTCGGGTAAAGATTCATACTATCGAATCCTAGCAAATCAAAAGATAAATTGGAGGGTTTTTCTAGCTCAGTTTGTGAAGCAATATCTATTAAAAGAAGAGTTCTTTACTCCATCTCAAGACGCTACAAAGTGCTTGATCTTTGACGATACTGATCTTTCTAAAACAGGAAAGACAATTGAAGGTGTTTCAAAAATATACAACCATGTGTCAAAAACGTATTACCTAGGCTTTAAGCTACTTGTAGCTGGTTATTGGAATGGAAGTGTATTTATCCCTGTTGACTTTAGTTTGCATCGTGAAAGTAAAACATCAAAATTAAAATACGGTCTAACGGCGAAGCAACGTAGGCTTCAAAAGAAAACTCCAAGATGTAGTAAAACAATTGCAGCAAAGAGGTATCAGGAACTCAATAAAAAGAAAACAGACCTGCTAGTTCAAATGTTCTCAAGGCTTGTAAAACGTAAAATCCCCATAGATTACATCTTAATAGATACCTGGTTTACAAGTGTTAAATTACTTAGAAAGCTACGGAACATTAGTAGTTCAACTCATATTATTGGGATGTATAAATACAACAGTAAGATTGAAGTTCGATCAAAGATAAAAACGTTGTCACAACTCAAAAAACAGAAAATAAAACCAAAACGATGCCGTAAATTCAATTATTACTACCATCATTACATAACTGAAATTGATGGTCTTAAGGTTGCTGTATTTATTTCAAAAGGTGGAAAGAATGGCAAATGGCACACGTTAATATCAACGGATACAACACTGAAATTTGTAAAGGCTATTGAAATATACAGTATCAGATGGTCCATAGAAGTGTTTTTTAAAGAAGCTAAGCAGTTGTTTGGTCTTGGAAAATGTCAGTCTACTAATTTCGATATTCAAATCGCACAAATAAGCATTATAATGGTTCAATATTTACTCACCAGTATTCGATATAGAATGGAAGCCTACGAAACTATAGGAGGCTTGTTTAAAGATTTAAAACAAGATTATATAGAGAATAAGCTAAACATCAGGATATTAGCAGTTATCAGCTTGGTGATTGACATTTTGGAAAAGATGATTGAATCTATTGATGTTGAAATGGTTACACGTAAAATAATAGCGAATATTGAAGATTTTGGATTCCTAGTGAATACCCACAAGCTTAACTATCAAGAGGTTGCGTAAATCTATCTAAGTGCGAAACTTGAGTTTGGTTAAAACAGGAAAGGATCTTTCCATAGATCCAGGGACGGCATTTAGATGGCGTCATCGTTTTTTATCTGCTATGTTCCAAGAAACCACAGGTCATTTCAAAGGAATCACCGAGAGTGATGAGACCTTTTATTTACACAGTCAAAAAGGTAAAAAGTGTGTACATAGACCTCCCAGAAGTAGATCCGAAAAGAAAGGGGCAGGTATAACAAAAGAATACGCAACGGTATTAACAACCCAAGATAGAGCAGAACTATGCGTTTCTAAATTTACAAATATGGGCAGAATTACCAAGAGTAATATAAAAAACACTATCGGAAGCATGGTAGATAATAGAACCGTATTTTGTTCTGATGGACACCGTAGTTTTACTGGGTTTAGTAAGGATTTACATTTAGAGCATCATGTTTTAAACAGTAGTAAAAACCAACGAGTCAAAGGGACTTATCATATTCAGCACATCAATAGTTTGCATAGTAGGTTAAAGACATTTTGTAACGTAAAATTAAAAGGAGTATCCACAAAATATCTTCAAAAATATTTAAATTGGCAAACAATTAAAGATTCATATCGTAAAGAATCAAATTGGGTAGTTACTGTCCTTAAGTACTCAATGAAACGTTCAAATGCAATTAAAATATATAACAATATCCAAACTGATTATGACAAAATTTTTATAACAACGCTAAATGCTAGTTGAGCCAAAATAAAATGAAATAATTATTTTTTTACAAACACCACGAAAACGATTGAACAGTACGTTTCTGACAATAAACGGTAAGTTTTCTTTAATAAACGGTATAATTAACTTGTGTTAACCAATAATTCATTGTAACTTTGCAATGTCAAAAAGAAACATGTTACAATTTTGACGCAAAAAAAAAGCTACTTAAATAACACATTGAATCTGATCAATCCAACTGTTATTAAGACTATCAAAAACTAAAATTCTTCTAAAATTTTACACTATGAAAGCAACAGTAAAAAATTTCTTGATCATTTCTTTAATCACTATTAGTTCTATTTCTTTCACTTCTTGCTCTAAAGACGGAGCTACCGAAGACATCTACTTAAACGAAGACCAAACAAGCGCAGTTAACAACGCTACAGGAAACACCACTACATATACTTACACTTCTATAGAAAACGAGACCATTAACATAGTAAACACATACAGAGCATCTATTGGACTAAACAGCCTTACAAAAATAAGTTCAATCTCTGAGCAAGCAGCAACTCACACAAACTACATTATTAAGAAAGGAAAAATAAGCCACGACAATTTTAATCAACGTTCAAATTTCTTAAAAAATAACATACGTGCAAAATCTGTAGGTGAAAATGTAGCTTCTGGATTCTCTACTGCTAAATCTGTTTTAAACGGATGGTTAAACAGCCCTACACACAGAGCAATTATAGAAGACCCGAAATACACACACACTGGAATAGCTATCAAAACTGATGAAAATGGTAAAAAGTATTTTGTTCAGATGTTTGTTGTAAAAAAATAAAACCCCGTAATAATTCAATCAGATTACTGATGCCGTCAGCCTTTCATATCAAATGAAAGGCTGTTTGTTTTTAATACGTTTGCCTATTCATCACGCCTCATCTAAACAACGCCTTCACCTCTTTATAATAGAACAGCTTCCTTTTATACCAAATACATTTCTGTAATAAACTATAACTATCTGTTATTTTGGATTGTAATTAGCATTAGTACATTCATTCAACGCCCCCAACCCAAGGAACCGAGGAATAAATCACTCCATGAAGGAATAAAACAGTTCGTTTCTTTAACAGCTTTTTAAAAAACCAAATTCCCTTTACCAAAACCCAAACCATTTTACGCTATAAAACTGCTTTATCTTAAGAAGTTAAACTCAAAAAAGAACTCTTAAACACAATAAAACACAACTAAAAACAGGAATACACACTGTTTTTTAGAAAATAAAATGAAATAATTAATTTTTTACAAACGCCACGAAAACGATTGAACAGTACGTTTCTAACAATAAACGGTAAGTTTTCTTTAATAAACGGTATAATTAACTTGTGTTAACCAATAATTCATTGTAACTTTGCAGTGTCAAAAAGAAACATGTTACAATTTTGACGCAAAAAAAAAGCTACTTAAATAACACCTTGAATCTGATCAATCCAACTGTTATTAAGACTATCAAAAACTAAAATTCTTCTAAAATTTTACACTATGAAAGCAACAGTAAAAAATTTCTTGATCATTTCTTTAATCACTATTAGTTCTATTTCTTTCACTTCTTGCTCTAAAGACGGAGCTACCGAAGACATCTACTTAAACGAAGACCAAACAAGCGCAGTTAACAACGCTACAGGAAACACCACTACATATACTTACACTTCTATAGAAAGTGAAACCATTAATATAGTAAACACATACAGAGTATCTATCGGACTAAACAGCCTTACAAAAATAAGTTCAATCTCTGAACAAGCAGCAACTCACACAAACTACATTATTAAGAAAGGAAAAATAAGCCACGACAACTTTAATCAACGTTCAAATTTCTTAAAAAATAACATACGTGCAAAATCTGTAGGTGAAAATGTAGCTTCTGGATTCTCTACTGCTAAATCTGTTTTAAACGGATGGTTAAACAGCCCTACACACAGAGCAATTATAGAAGACCCGAAATACACACACACTGGAATAGCTATCAAAACTGATGAAAATGGTAAAAAGTATTTTGTTCAGATGTTTGTTGTAAAAAAATAAAACCCCGTAATAATTCAATCAGATTACTGATGCCGTCAGCCTTTCATATCAAATGAAAGGCTGTTTGTTTTTAATACGTTTGCCTATTCATCACGCCTCATCTAAACAACGCCTTCACCTCTTTATAATAGAACAGCTTCCTTTTATACCAAATACATTTCTGTAATAAACTATAACTATCTGTTATTTTGGATTGTAATTAGCATTAGTACATTCATTCAACGCCCCCAACCCAAGGAACCGAGGAATAAATCACTCCATGAAGGAATAAAACAGTTCGTTTCTTTAACAGCTTTTTAAAAAACCAAATTCCCTTTACCAAAACCCAAACCATTTTACGCTATAAAACTGCTTTATCTTAAGAAGTTAAACTCAAAAAAGAACTCTTAAACACAATAAAACTCAACTAAAAACAGGAATACACACTGTTTTTTACAAAATAAGATGAAATAATTAATTTTTTTTAACGCTACGAAAACGATTGAATAGTGCATTTCTGACAACAAACGGTAAGTTTTCTTTAATAAACGGCATAATTAACTTGTGTTAACCAATAATTCAGTGTAACTTTGCAGTGTCAAAAAGAAACACTTTACAATTTTGACGCAAAATAAAAAAGCTACTTAAATAACACATTGAATCTGATCAATCCAACTGTTATTAAGACTATCAAAAACTAAAATTCTTCTAAAATTTTACACTATGAAAGCAACAGTAAAAAATTTCTTGATCATTTCTTTAATCACTATTAGTTCTATTTCTTTCACTTCTTGCTCTAAAGACGGAGCTACCGAAGACATCTACTTAAACGAAGACCAAACAAGCGCAGTTAACAACGCTACAGGAAACACCACTACATATACTTACACTTCTATAGAAAGTGAAACCATTAATATAGTAAACACATACAGAGTATCTATCGGACTAAACAGCCTTACAAAAATAAGTTCAATCTCTGAACAAGCAGCAACTCACACAAACTACATTATTAAGAAAGGAAAAATAAGCCACGACAACTTTAATCAACGTTCAAATTTCTTAAAAAATAACATACGTGCAAAATCTGTAGGTGAAAATGTAGCTTCTGGATTCTCTACTGCTAAATCTGTTTTAAACGGATGGTTAAACAGCCCTACACACAGAGCAATTATAGAAGACCCGAAATACACACACACTGGAATAGCTATCAAAACTGATGAAAATGGCAAAAAGTATTTTGTTCAGATGTTTGTTGTAAAAAAATAAAACCCCGTAATAATTCAATCAGATTACTGATGCTGTCAGCCTTTCATATCATATGAAAGGCTGTTTGTTTTTAATACGATTGCCTATTTATCACGCCCCGTCTAAACAACGCCTTCACCTCTTTATAATAGAACAGCTTCCTTTTACACCAAATACATTTCCAAGTGACCGTTTAGAAATGTAATTATTTTTTATTTTAGCTAGGCAAAAAACCTAAGGGTAGCCTTATCGTTCTGTTTTCCAACAACGATAGACCTTAAAACAAACTATTTCACATCGGTCTTTCTGGATTGTAATTGGTATAATATAACCTACAAAAAAAGAATTTATTTAGCATTAACAATAGCTAATTGAAGATCAAATGGCATGATTAACGACACAAACAGATGTAAAATAGTAATAAAACACATTTATTAAGTAAAAAAAAGCTATATTTGACAAGCAGCAAAACTTGATGAAGCCCCAATTGACATCCCTTAAATAGACATTTCGGATACTCACAATTCAATATAGTTAGATAAACAAAATAACAACAGACTCCCCTTCCAACTCAATCTGTTGATTCTAATAAATATAAACAACGAATAAAATGAAAACTTTATCCCCAAAATTCCTGTTTTTAGTACTACTTACACTTGTACTATTCTCCTGTTCAAAACAAGACGACAGCACTTATTTTGAAAAAGAAGAACCGAGCCCTGAATTACCCAACACCAAGTCCTACAGCTCCATGGAAACACAAATCATACAGTTGATAAATACACACAGGATCTCTTTAAATCTTCACGCACTATCTCCTCTAGATATCATCACGAACGAATCCTCTAAACACACAGATTATATGATAGAAAATGGAGAGATAAGTCATTATAATTTCAAGAAACGCGCAGACAAGCTCATTAAAAATGCAAAAGCTACGTTTGTAGGAGAAAATGTAGCTTACGGATACAGCACTGCAAAAGGAGTCGTATCTGGATGGCTCAATAGCGAAGCCCATAGATTTACAATAGAAAACCCAAAATACACAAACATAGGAATCTCAATAAAAAAAAATAAGAAAGATAGGAACTTCTTTACAAACATTTTTATCCAAAAAAAATAACGTGTAACACTCATAAATATGTAGCACTAAAACTGAGCAACACTTGTTTCTAATAGATTTATACCAAATACATTTCCAGGTGACGGTTTAGAAATAAAATTATTTTTTTGTTTTAGCTAGAGAAGAAACAACATTACCAGTTCTATTATTTAACAAAAAAGACTTGATTTTACATCAGTCATTAGGAATTGTTTTATGTATACAATAATTCCAACAGCCGTAGCAACAGCCCTACACAAGGTTAATATCAATGCTACGGTTGTTTTTTAAAGCCCTAGAAAAACAAGAACACACGTTTCTCCTCAAATTTTAAAATGCGAACTCCTAAAAAAAACGCATTTCTACACCCTGCATAAAATTACATATTCGATCACACAACTGAACATTCCCTTCTTTTACAGCTGAAAAACAACAAAAAAGAGCAAGGCGCACTCACAAAACTCACTGGATCTAAAAGAACGATAACAATTTGAATTAAAAATAACCAAACACTCCTTATCAGTTCCATTGCTTATCCTAATATTTTATATTATGTTTGTACTATAAATTAAACTTACTATGACTAAATACGATGTAGCCGTAATTGGCTCTGGACCTGGCGGATATGTTGCCGCTATTAGATGTGCACAACTCGGTTTAAAAACTGCTATCATTGAAAAATATGACACTTTAGGAGGTACATGTTTAAACGTAGGATGTATTCCATCTAAGGCTTTACTAGATTCTTCCCATCACTATCATGATGCTGTATCTAATTTTGACAAACACGGCATCAATATAGATTCGATTCATATTGATTTCAGCAAAATGATTGCCCGCAAAAACGAGGTAGTAAAACAAACCAGCAGTGGGATTAATTTTTTAATGGACAAAAACAATATTGATTTATTTACGGGTACAGGATCGTTTAAGGATGCAACTCATATCACAATCAACAAGAAAGATGGAACAGTTGAAGAAATAGAAGCTAGCAAAACTATAATTGCCACAGGTTCTAAACCATCTTCACTGCCTTTTATCAATATAGACAAAGAAAAAGTAATCACATCTACAGAAGCGCTCAGTCTAAAAGAAATTCCAAAACACCTTATTGTAATAGGAGGCGGAGTTATAGGACTTGAATTAGGATCTGTATACAAACGATTAGGAGCACAAGTCTCTGTTATTGAATACATGCCCACTATAATCCCTGGAATGGATTTAATGCTTGCAAAAGAACTCCAAAAATCACTTAAAAAACAAGGGGTTAAATTTTTCACAGGCCATAAAGTAACTGCTGTAGAAAACAACAATGGAGCAATAACTGTATCTGCTGACGACAAAAAAGGCAGGCCCGTTACATTTAATGGAGATTACTGTTTGGTTTCTGTAGGAAGACATGCTTATACCACAGGATTGGGATTAGAAAACGTTGGAATTAAAACAAACAAGCGTGGACAGGTAGAAACCAATGCACATTTACAAACTTCACAATCTAATATATTTGCCATAGGAGATGTAGTTATAGGAGCTATGCTAGCACACAAAGCAGAGGAAGAAGGAACTATGGTTGCAGAATTTATAGCAGGACAAAAACCACACATTAATTACAACTTGATTCCTGGAGTGATTTACACTTGGCCAGAAGTAGCAACCGTTGGAAAAACGGAAGAACAATTAAAATCAGAAGGGATTAACTATAAATCTGGAAGCTTTCAAATGCGTGCCTTAGGTCGTGCTAGAGCAAGTATGGACACAGAAGGTCAAGTAAAAGTATTGGCAGACGCAAGCACTGATGAAATCTTAGGAGTACATATTATTGGAGCGAGAGCGGCAGACATGATAGCTGAAGCTGTTGTAGCAATGGAATACAGAGCATCTGCAGAGGATATTTCTCGCATATCTCACGCCCATCCTACCTTTACAGAAGCCATTAAAGAAGCCTGTTTAGCAGCAACCGATAATAGATCCATTCACAGTTAAAATTAATTTATGGAATATAATTTAGGAATTGGATCTCGCATTTCACACCCTAGCTTTGGACAAGGTGTAGTTATCAATGTAAAAACATCTGGACTTGCAATTACTTTTATAGAACACGGTCTCAAAGTAATAGCTTCCAATAGTGAATTCGAGGTTATTGAAGAGGTTTTACCAGACGAAGACACCGTAAGTTTTTACGATATAGAAACTACACTTACACAAATCTTAAAAAAATGGGGTGCTATTTCAGAGATTGTCCCTCTTAGTGATAAGTGGACTGGAGGAACTATGGTCTTACACCCAGGTGACACGAGTTTGCAAGCTAAAGAAATTCCCATTAGTACATTTTTCCATAAAATTATTATGCTACGCGATCGAATCCGTGTAATGGAGCAAAAAATAAACGCTAGTAAATCTTTATCCGATGAAGAAAAAATTGATTTAGAACAGTATATCCATAGGATGTACGGAAGTTTAACTACGTTTAATGTTTTGTTTAAAAACCCATCACACAAATTTGTAGGAAGCGGAAAAAGTAGCAATTAGGCACTTTTATACACGCTTGATTAATATTTACTAAAGAAGTCCTGTCAAATTGATAGGACTTCTTTATTTTTGTACCCCATGGAGAGAGTGACAAAAACAATACCGCTAGAAAATCTACAAGAGTTCAAAGAACAAATTTTGTCTTGGGCACAACAGTTCGAGCAAGTATTATGGTTAGACAGTAACAATTACAACATGCAGCACTCGCAATATGATGCGATACTCGCCGTAGATGCATCCTCTGAATTAACCACTTCCTATAAAGGCGCTTTTAATGCCTTAGAAAACTACCATACATCAGCGAATGATTATATTTTCGGCTACCTCAGCTATGATTTAAAAAATGATACTGAAGATTTAAAATCAACCAATTTTGACGGGCTAGAATTCCCAGCGCTTTATTTTTTCAGACCTAAGCGACTCTTCTTCTTCCGAAAGAACAATATCACACTCGCATACCTATCTTCAAGTGCACAACAAATAGACACTGACATTACAGACATCCTATCCACTAACACTACAAAACACCAAAGGAAGAAACTCCCGCCAGTAAAAATAAAATCAAGGATAGATAAAGATGCCTATCATCAAAAATTAACCAACGTACTGGAACACATTCACAGAGGAGATATTTATGAAGCAAATTTCTGCCAGGAGTTTTATGCGGAAGACACAGAAATCGACCCTTTAAAAATATACAACAATCTCAACAGCATTTCAAAAACCCCCTTTGCTAGCTATTTCAAGTCGAAACAGCACTATATACTATCCGCATCTCCAGAAAGATACCTGCAAAAAACGGGAAACACGCTGATTTCACAACCCATAAAAGGAACAGCAAAACGCTCTTTAAATCCAGAAGAAGACGCCTTATTGAAATTAAACCTAGCAAAAGATCCTAAGGAAATAGCAGAAAACATCATGATTGTAGATTTGGTACGAAACGACCTTTCAAAAATCGCTCAAAGAGGCAGTGTAAAAGTAAAGGAACTCTGCAAAGTTTACAGTTTTAAACAAGTACATCAATTAATCTCCACAATTAGCTGTACAACGCGCACAGAGACATCACCTATAGCTATTCTTAAACACACATTCCCAATGGGCAGTATGACAGGTGCACCAAAAATATCAGCAATGCAAATTATGGAGCAATTAGAAGAGACAAAAAGAGGGGTCTATTCTGGCGCTATAGGCTACATAAGCCCCTCAGGAGATTTTGATTTTAACGTAGTGATTAGAAGCATCCTCTACAACGCAAAAAAAAAATATATTTCGTTCTCCGTAGGAGGAGCCATTACCTCAAAATCTATTCCTGAAAAGGAATATGAAGAATGCTTACTCAAAGCCAATGCAATGAAAAAAGTTTTAGTTAAATAAAAGTAAAAGACTCTATTATGTTAAAAAAACTACGCACACATATCCAAGAAAACCTTCCTTTTTTATCCAATAAAAAGCTATTACTTGCTGTTTCAGGAGGTATTGACAGTATGATATTAGTAGACACATTCTATAAACTAAACCTAGATATAGGAATTGCGCATTGTAATTTTAAATTACGCAACAAGTCTAGTGATAAGGATGAAAAATTTGTAATAGACACTGCAAATAAGCTTAAAATCCCAATGTTCAACATCTCTTTTGAAACCAAAAGCTACGCAAACGAACATCAATTATCTATCCAAATGGCAGCCAGAGAACTTCGTTATCACTGGTTTTACAAAATTTTATCAGAAAATAAGTACGATTATTTATTGACGGCCCATCATAAAGATGATGTTATAGAAACCTTCTTAATTAATTTCAGTAGAGGAACTGGATTAGATGGACTTACAGGAATCCCCGAAGTAAATAATGAAATAATTCGCCCTTTACTTCCTTTTTCTAGAAATGATATTAATGTATATGCTGCTAAAAACAACCTTACATGGAGAGAAGACAAAAGCAATGCAGACACCAAGTACTTGCGAAATAAAATTAGGCACAACGTAATCCCCGTTTTTAAAGAACTCAATCCAGGTTTCTTGGAATCGTTTACACAAACACTTTCTCATTTAAACGAAAGCAAAACGTTTATAGACCAACAAATAAACCGCATTAAGGACGCCGTTGTGCGTACCGAAAACCACCTCCTTTTTATAGACATTGAAAAACTACAAAACCAAGGAGGAGAAGCCTTTATTCTACGAGAAATCTTGAAGAAATATCAATTCACACAATGGGATGATATCTATAATTTACTCACTGCTCAAAGCGGAAAATTCTTAACAAGTGCTACGCATCGCATACTAAAAGACAGAGGAGAACTTATTCTTTCAGAAATTCCATCTACAGAAACAAGTACTTTTTTAATACACAAAGACAGTAAAAAAATCAAGCATCCGATTTATTTAAAATTCAAAAAAATAGATGATGACAAACTTAAAAAACTCAAAAAAAACCCGAAGTCAGCCTCGCATAAAATCCATATAGACCTCGATAGCATTTCCTACCCACTTACTTTAAAAAAATGGCAACAAGGTGACTTTTTCTTCCCCTTTGGTATGCAAGGAAAGAAAAAACTATCTAAGTTCTTCAAAGACGAAAAAATGTCGATTTTAGACAAAGAAAACACATGGGTATTGTGTACAGAAAGCAACATTATTTGGATTGTAGGAAGACGAATGGATGAACGTTATAAAATAAAAAAAACAACAAAAAACGGATTAAAGATACATTTTAAAACAATTTAAAACAGAAAATAAACCTACACATTTACGAATATCAATTACATTAAATGAATTTAAGAGTAGTATTTATTATGTTTAATGCCCTAAAACATGTTTTTTAATACACATTAATTAATAATTAAAAACAAACACGTTTATTAATACAGCTTTTGTAACTTCACTTTTTAAATCAAAATTTGCATGAGCACAAGACCAAAATTAACACGTTTCAACGAAAACGTTTTAGCGAAATACCAAATTTACAATAGTATTTTCATGACATTGCCCTTCGATGCGATCACGAAAACAGGTGTACTGTTACCCTTATTTCATGATATTTGTGAAGACGGATTCAAGCAAGGAAAAAACCCAACAACAATTGTTCATGAGTTTTTTAATACCTATCAAGAAAAACTAAACGAAGACGAAAAAACCAATTTACTTTTTCGTTTCATCCAATATATAGAACGGCAAGTCGTTCTTTTTGACGCCATTGAAGACGCAGCATTTCCAATTGTAAACAACATGGACGGTGTCGGAACGCTCAGGTACACTAAAGAAACAGCTCAGAAAGAAAACAAAATGGATGCCTTAAAAAAACATCTAGAAAATTTTAAAGTCCGTATTGTCCTAACTGCTCACCCAACTCAGTTTTACCCAGGAACAGTCCTTGGAATTATCAATGATTTACAAGAAGCGATCGAAAATAGTGATTTATTAACCATTAATAAATTATTAGCGCAACTAGGGAAAACACCTTTCTTTAAAAAAGAAAAACCAACTCCTTACGATGAGGCAGTGAGTTTAATTTGGTATTTAGAAAATGTCTTTTACGAGTCTATTGGAACTATTTTTAATTACATCCAATCCAATATCTTTAAAGGAGAAGAAATAAACAACGAAATTATAAATTTAGGTTTTTGGCCCGGAGGAGACCGCGATGGAAATCCATTTGTAACCACTCAAATAACGCTAGATGTAGCGAATAGATTAAAACAATCTATCCTTAAGAATTACTACAAGGACATTAGATCTTTAAAACGCAGACTAACATTTAACGGTGTAGAAGATCGCATTTCTAAAATCGAAAACTTCCTATATAAAAGCAGTCTAAATCCTAACAATACAGAACAACTAAGCAGTCGAGAATTGCGTAAGGAATTGATTGAAGTTAAAAACATATTGATAGATAAACACCAGTCTTTATTTGTGCCCGAGTTAAACGAGATGATTAATAAAGTACAGCTATTTGGATATCATTTTGCCACTTTAGACATCAGACAAGACAGTCGAGTACACCATGAATTGTTTACAAAAATGGTAGATTCTCTTAACAAACAAGGGTCTGAAATATTCCCTAAAGAGTATAACAATTTTACTGAAGAGAGACAAATAAAACACCTCGCAAATATCAAAGGCACATTAAATCCTGAGGATTTTAACGATGAAATGCTGACCAAAACACTGGCTTCTATCTATGCCATGAAAGAAATCCAGAAGAACAACGGAGAAAAAGGAGCCAATAGATACATCATCAGCAATAACCAGACAGCTCTGAATGTAATGCAAACTTTTGCCATGTTAAACCTATGCGGATTTAACGATGAAAGAACCGTAGACATTATTCCATTGTTTGAAACCATTAACGATTTAAAACATGCCGCTGATGTAATGCAGGTACTTTACCAGGTAAAAGAATACAGAGAACACGTGAAGGCACGGGGAGACAAGCAAACCATTATGCTTGGCTTTTCTGACGGAACAAAAGATGGAGGTTATCTGATGGCAAACTGGAGTATTTTTACGGCTAAAGAAACCTTAACAGCCATTTCTAGACACTACGGAATAGATGTCGTGTTTTTTGACGGTAGAGGAGGCCCACCAGCACGTGGAGGAGGAAAAACACATCAATTTTATGCTTCTCTAGGACCTACTATTGAGGACAAAGAAATTCAAATGACAGTGCAAGGACAAACCATAAGTTCTAATTTTGGCACCTTGGATTCTTCTCAGTATAATATTGAACAATTACTAAGTGCAGGAATTGCCAATCAACTGTTCAGTGGCGCAGCTAATATCATGACTAAAAAAGACAAAACCATGATGAATGCCTTAGCCAACACAAGCTACGAAGCCTATGTAGATTTTAAAAATCACCCTATGTTCTTACCGTATTTAGAACGTATGAGTACCTTAAAATACTATGCAAAAACCAATATTGGAAGTAGACCCTCCAAGCGCGCTTCAAAAACTGGAGGTTTAGTTTTCTCTGACTTACGCGCCATTCCATTTGTAGGCTCATGGAGTCAATTAAAGCAAAATGTACCTGGCTTTTTTGGTGTAGGAACTGCCTTAAAGAAATTTGAAGACAGTGGAGAATTTGACGCTGTTATTCAATTTTACCAGCAATCAGAGTTCTTTAAAGCATTGATTGGAAATTGCATGATGTCTTTGACTAAATCTTTTTTCGAATTAACAGAATACATGTCTAGAGATGAGGAATTCGGTGCATTTTGGACTGTTTTACATACAGAATACCTAACTACAAAACGATTGATCCTCAAACTAACTGGCTATACAGAATTGATGCAAAACAACAAACCTGGAAAGGCAAGTATAAACGTAAGAGAATCTATTGTATTGCCTTTATTGACCATCCAACAATTTGCGTTAAAAAAGATACAGGAATTACAAAAAGAAAGCCCTGTAGATAAAGAGCAATTAGAAGTGTACGAAAAAATAGTGACAAGATCCTTGTTTGGAAATATTAATGCAAGTAGAAATTCTGCTTAAATTACAGTGTAAATTATACCCCCTAAAAAGTCCAAGACCTAAAATCTTGGACTTTTTTATTTGATTTTTATCAACTTATAAACTATAAGAATCAACACCAATTACACTCCCAAATAACCAATATAAATAGGTTGTTTTACGTTTTATCGTTGTTAAAAAACAGAACGATAACTAAGATTATCCTTCCATTTTCCACCTAAAAAAACAAAAAAATAATTCCATTTCTAAACCGTCACTTGGAAATTTAATTGGTAATACAATCTATGCTCAAAAACAGCAATAAAAATTGAAATTCTGCTTCGTATTATGTCCAAAAAAAAGCCTGTGATGTCACAGGCTTTATTAATGTTATTCTTAAAAAAACACTTCGTTACAAAAACCGAAACCTCAGCAAAGCTTCAAAAGTTCCAGTCCCTGTAAATTCGTTTGTTACTGCTGTTGACTTTTCATAGGCAACACCAAATTGCAGCTGATCGACCACTTTTAACAATGCAAATACAGACACAGACTCATCAATCCGATAATTGAGCCCTACATTGACCTTTTGATTGATATCAAAAGCAGTAGAAACATCAAAAGTAGCTTCGGATCCATCAACATAACGCATCATTAAAGAAGGCATAAAAATTATATTTTCCGACAACTTAATACTGTACCCACCCCCTACATATACATGTAACTTATCTGTAGCCGCAACAGGAACATTGCCTTCCTTTTCATAACGATCTCCACTTAAAAAATTAGGTGTAGAAAGTGTCAAATAAAACTTCTTGTTTTTTAAATACAGTCCTGCCCCCATGGTTGGATTAAAAAAGTGTTGATTCTCCGCAAACAAAGGATCGTTTTTTACATTGGCTCTGGACAGATCTATATCTATAAACGACCCTCCCCCTTTTAAACCAAAATACAACAAGTAGTCATCATTTAGTTTTATATGGTATGAAAGATCCAATGTTACATCTGTTTCCTTTAACACAAACACTTCGTCGTTTACAACAGAAAAACCAATGCCTAATTTATTTTTCAAAGGCTGACTGTAGGATACAAACTGCGTTTTTGGTGCTCCTTCTACACCTACCCATTGCATGCGGAACCCCATGGTCAGGTCGCTAGAATTTGAACTTCCAGAATAGGCTGGATTCACCATATTTAAATTGTACCTATACAAGGTATAATAAGGATCTTGTTGGGCTTGAATACTACTCGTAAGGAGCAGTATTAACACAATACTTAGTAGATTTATATGTTTCATATTATTTATTCCTTTTTAATTGGATAATGCTTTTATTTAAACAAGTGTCTAAGACCCATTACAATCCAAAATGACCGATATACATAGGTTGTTTTACGTTCTAGCGTTGTTAAAAAACAGAACGATAGCTATGGCTATCCTTAAATTTTTTACCTAGATAAAACAAAAAACAATTCCTTTTCTAAACCGTCACTTAAAAATGTAGTTGATATAATTCAACACTCCTTTCTCGATGCCATCCAACGGTATCCCTTCTTAAGAACACCATTGAATCACTATCATACTTGTTATTTATTTTTCACAAACCCTATTATTTTCACAGGTGTTCGTGGAGTCTTCGCCGTTTCTTCTCCAGAAAACAAACCTTTTATGATGTGTTTTTTAAGGCAGAAAAACTTTCTCAAAAACTATGTTTAAAACGGTGCGTCGCTCCTATAGCAAACTGCACGAAATCATAGACGCTGGCTTTTTTTAAAAAAAATCACCTCAACATTCTTTAGTTAAAATACTGAAACTAATTTTTATTCTTAAATACAGTCCAACAACTCCGTACAAAACACCTTAATAATTAATATACAACCAACCCGTTTTTGGTTCCAATCCGTTTTTATTAAAATTGATGATAAAATAATAAACTCCCGACATCATTTTCTTATGAGATCCTGTGTTGGAATATCCATCCCATGTATTTTTATAGCCGTTTTTTTCGTACACTTTTGCCCCACTACGGCTAAACACTTGTATTTTACAATTCGGATAGCTTTCTATACCATCTATGGTCCAAGTATCATTGATTCCATCATCATTTGGAGAGAAACCATGACTTAAAACTGACGAACCAATAACTACTGTTTGTGTTTGACTGCTTGTATTTCCATGTCCATCATCAAAAACCCATGTTGTGGTGAAGGTCCCTTCCCCATTATAATGCACAGGATCTGTAGTAGTAGCTGTTATAATCCCCACACAATTATCGGTCGCATTTGGAGGCGTTAAGGTTACATCAAACTGACCTACAATATCTTCTAATTCTCCCGTGACTTCTGGCGCTGTTACATCTTTTATTATTACCAACTGTTTTTGCTTTGTAACGTTTCCATTCCCATCATCAAAAGACCATATAATTTCTGTGGTCGTTCCATTTCCTGAAATTGGTAAAGAAACATTGTGTTCCCCTGTAATTGCACCTGTACAATTATCAATAGCAATTGGTGTATCCAATACTGTAACTTCACATTCAGCATAGATAGTTTCAAAATCTGCAATGGCTACAACGGGCCCTTGAGTATCTTTTATCCTAATAATTTGAGACTGATTGGTTGTATTTCCATCAATATCAACATAAGACCAAACAACTACTGTTGTTCCTTTTTTTATGATTGGGAATTGTGCATCATTACTAATTTTCACCACACCACCACAATTATCCGTTGCCGTTGGCACTTGTAAGCTTGTAACCTCACATTGAGCTGTTACATCTTCAAGTTTCTCTACAGCAGGAACAGGTCCAGTTACATCCTTTATAATTATCAATTGAATTTGCGTTGTTGTATTTCCATTCCCATCATCATACGACCATAGCACTTCTGTGATTCCTTTTTTTGTGATTGGAAACTGTATATTGTGCGTAACTTTCACAACACCTTTACAATTATCGGTTGCTGTTGGTGGAATTAAACTTGTCACCTCACATTGGGCTGTCACATCTCCAAGTTTCTCTACATCTGCAACAGGCCCTGTTACATCCGCTATAGTTACCAGCTGAGTTTGCGTTATTGTATTTCCATTTCCATCATCATACGACCATAGCACTTCTGTGGCTCCTTTTTTAGTTATTGGAAATTGCGTAGCAGTAGATGCTACTATTTCTGTACCACATGAAACAAATACAGGGGCATCCAACAAAACTTCACATTCTGAGCTTAGCTCTTGTAATTTAGGAAGTAAAAAACTAAAACCTCTTAATTCATACAAAATAGAAACGTCTGCAAAATACAAACTGTGGTGCGTTGCATCCCCAGAAGACTCCGCAAACATCAAATCTTGTTGACTGCTACTACTCAACCCCTGAACAACATATTCACCTACACCTGTAGACAAATTATACTTAGCAACACCACCACTATGACGCACATACGCAAATTTTCCTGGTGGATCAATTGCAAAATTCGCCTTTTGATTCGTAAGTAAAGAAGACTTGGGAACAAGCTGCACAAGGCTATTATTTACAATATCAATTTCATATATCCCAAACAACGAAGACATAAAATACATCTTATCGGTCTCTTCACAATATTCTAAACCGTCATTGGTACCTCCAGGAAGCCCCGTTACAACAATTTTAGAGACAGCTGTTATCGGATTGTATTCCCAAACACTATTGGTTGACTTATTTCCGTCCGTTGTGTAGATCAACCCTTTGCGAACCGCCATCCCTGCTTCAAAACCAGAAACATTAGTCCCTGCTAGGGTATGAGCTGTTTTAAACGATATCGATGAAGATTTTAAATCTGTAGCTTCATGAATAAAACCATTTGCTTGAAAAAAAACTGACTTCCCAACAAACACAATATCCGTGCTCATATAAGGGAGAAAATACAACGCCCTATCAAACCATTTATTTGTAGAAGAAGCGATGTCCACAACAACTCCATTATTATCAATTCTCAATAATTTGTCGCCATTAGACGAGTCACCTGCTCCATAAATTTCTTTATTTACTGTATCATAAGCTAATTCTTGAATAGAAAAAGGAGTAGAAGCAAATTCACTCACGCAATAGTCAGAAATAATTCCTTGTAAAGAATGTTTATAATTTTTACTTAAAAAAACCACATCTAAATGATGCTTTAAATTCGAAGCACCTTTTTTTTCTAAAGCCCAATCTCCATTAAGACCCGTTTTATCATCTGACATGAAAATCTTAAAGCCAGATAACTCGCAAAGTTTTGAATACAATTCCTCACCACGTACACCCTTTCCGGTTTCACATGAAAAAATATTAAAACTTGCATTTTCTTCCAATAGTGTATTTAGTCTATAAAAACTTCCAGCTTGCATCGGTTTTGACAGGGTCTCTACAGTGAGATTTTCAGAACCTATAAAAAAAGCTCCTGATGTTCCATGAGAAAAAACATTTACAGATGCAATCAAATAATCCTTTTTAAGTATAGACAGTTGATCTAACAAATTTGAAAAGCGATCCTTTTCAGTTAACAAAACAATTGACTTATCTCCTTTGATGGAAGCTATAAGAATTTCTACGTCTTTAACATCATTGTTAAAAACATACACATTTGTTATGGGTTTATGTAACTCTTGAGATATTCCAGAAAAAAAGAACATAAAAGAGATAACGAGTAAGGTAATTCTATTCATTTATTTATTTATTTATTTATTTTATTTTAAATTAATATACGAAAACAAGGAACTGAGCAGCCCTATCAAAACAGGCATGACACCAAAAGTGTACCCCAGTAATTGTTTTATATTTTACACAAAACGAAGCTCCAAATGACCGATATAAATCATGCCTTTAGCATTAAAAAACAGAAGAACAGCCATGGCTATTGGTCTTATACCATACCATCCAAAATGACCGATATAAATAGTTTATTTTACGCTCTAGCATTGTTAAAAAACAGATCTATAGCTAAGGCTATCCATCCATTTTTCACCTAGATAAAACAAAAATAATTCCATTTCTAAACCGTCACTTGAAAATGTGTTTGGTATTATTTCTCATCTAAATAAAAAACCTATACTCAACTACGTTGAATATTGATTTACAAAAAGTTATTTGAAATTTTACGGGTATTATACCCGTTACAATCCTAAACGACCGATATAAATAGTATATTTTACGTTCTAACATCGTTAAAAAACAGAACAATAGCTGTGGCTATCCATCCATTTTTTACCTAGATAAAACAAAAAATAATTCCATTTCTAAACCGTCACTTGGACATGTGTTTCGAAATATTTATAGGTTGAACAATAAGATTGTTGATTCATTTTCCGAAACAGGTCAGAAAACACAAAGAAAAAAAGGGGAATAATCATAAACAGATGTTAAGTTATTAGTTTTCAATATAAAATATTCACAACATGCCCTCAGAAAGTAGTTACTTTTACGAATTCATTACAAACAAACACTCCACTGATAATCAGAAGCGTATATCTATAAAAGAATAAAGTTATACAAGATCCGGGGGGAGATCGTACAATATAGGACGTCGAAAGTAACATAAGTTATGTTAAAAACCAAATTTTACCTATACAATTATCAACCAACAACTTAGACAGATATGTTTTTTAATAGCGACAAATAGCTATAAACGCCCTGGTTTTACCCATTACAAATAACAAAGAAATTTATATCGATTTAAGGACAACATATTGAGGTGTTTAAAAATTAACAACGTCAAAAAAAAAAAAAAAAAAACGGAAACACCCGCTCTCCAACAAGCCCTTCAACATATTGATATTAAGAAAACTAGATCTAACTCTAGAAAATTATTTTTTATTTCAAGCCCCGCATTAAGGGAAGTAATTCTTCTCTAAGTAATTAACGAAACAGCCTCGTCCCAAGGGCACGAGGCATACTCCCGAAAGACTGTTTCTTATTTCGAGGCTAATCCTCGGAAAATTAAACCCTCAATAAAAAATTAAAAACAACAATACACTCCACTACAAAAACCGAAACCTCAGCAAAGCTTCAAAAGTCCCACTCCCTGTAAATTCGTTTGTTACTGCTGTTGACTTTTCATAGGCAACACCAAATTGCATCTGATCGATCACTTTTAACAATGCAAATACAGATAAAGACTCATCAATCCGGTAATTAAGTCCTACATTGACCCTTTGATTGATATCAAAAGCAGTAGAAACATCAAAGGTAGCTTCGTATCCATCAACATAACGCATCATTAAAGAAGGCATAAAAATTATTTTTTCCGACAACTTAATGCTGTATCCACCCCCTACATATACATGCAACTTATCTGTAGCTGCAACAGGAACATTGCCTTCCTTTTCATAACGATCTCCACTTAAAAAATTAGGTGTAGAAAGGGTCAAATAAAACTTCTTGTTTTTTAAATACAGTCCTGCCCCCATGGTTGGATTAAAAAAGTGTTGATTCTCCGCAAACAAAGGATCATTTTTTACATTGGCTCTGGACAGATCTATATCTATAAACGATCCTCCCCCTTTTAAACCAAAATACAACAAGTAGTCATCATTTAGTTTTATATGGTATGAAAGATCCAATGTTACATCTGTTTCCTTTAACACAAACACTTCGTCGTTTACAACAGAAAAACCAATGCCTAATTTATTTTTCAAAGGCTGACTGTAAGATACAAACTGCGTTTTTGGCGCTCCTTCTACACCTACCCATTGCATGCGAAACCCCATGGTGAGGTCGCTAGAATTTGAACTTCCAGAATAGGCTGGATTCACCATATTTAAATTGTACCTATACAAGGTATAATAAGGATCTTGCTGGGCTTGAATACTACTCGTAAGGAGCAGTATTAACACAATACTTAGTAGATTTATATGTTTCATATTATATATTCTTTTTTATGCTTGTCCGCTAGTTTCCCTAATATTTTTGTTGTATTTTCATAAAACATAAATAATCGATATGAGATTAATTGAATTTAGTGAGCACTACCCAGATGAAGCCAGTTGTAAAGCAGCATTTAAGTCCTATCGCGAAAAAGAAGGGGTTAAGTGTAAAAAGTGTGGAGGAACTACTCATTATTGGAAAAAGAAACGAGAACAGTGGGAATGTAAAAACTGTACTCACAGAACAACGTTGAAAAGCGGTACTGTTATGCAAAGCAGTAAATTACCTTTTAAGTATTGGTTTATAGCTATGCATTTAATAACAAGCACAAAAAAATCATTTTCGGCTAAAGAGATTCAACGTCAGATAGGTCATAAAAGATATGAGCCTATTTGGGCAATGGTTCATAAGTTAAGATGCGTTATGGGGTTAAGAGACGATGAATATCAGCTTAGTGATGAGGTTGAATTGGATGATGGGTTTTTTGAAACCGTTTCAATAACAAGAGATAAAACAGCACCTTTAAAAAGGGGGCGAGGAAGTCAAAGACAATCAATAGTATTAGTAAGTATAGAGTCTAAACTAGAATCAGAACACTATAACAGCAAGAAACACAGGGTGAATAAGAGAGTGAAATTCCTAAAGATGAAAGTAATCAGTTCTTTAAAGAAAGAAGAGGTAGCTCAAACTGTAAATCAAATGGTTGAAGGAGGTAGCAAAATAATTTCCGATGGATCAAATAGCTTTAATGACTTGACTAAGGATTTTGAACTAGTCTCTAATGTTGTGCCAAAGAAAAATATCAATTCTATTTTACCTTGGGTTCACAAAGCAATTAGTAACGCCAAAAGGCTATTACTGGATGTCCATCATAGAATAGATGATGATTTTCTTCAAAATTACTTGAACGAGTACTGCTACAAATTCAATAGGAGAACATTTAATAACTTATTCGACAGGCTTATGATTGCAGCGGTATCATATAGATGGAATTATCTTGGGGAAGTTAACGGATAAGCATATTCTTTTTTAATTGGATAATGCTTTTATTTATTTGTTTCAATACTCCTTTCTCGATAGCATCCAATAATAATTCTTCTTGAGAACACCCTTAAATCACTACCATATTCATTATTTATTTTTTTATACGCCCTCCTATTATTTTTACAGGTGTCCGTAAGGTCTTCACCGATTCTTCTCTAGAAAACAAACCAAAAAAGAAACCTTTTGTAATGTGTTTTTTAAGGCGAAAAAACTTCCTTAAAGACCACGTTTAAAACTGTACGTCGCTCCTATAGCTAACTGCACGGAATCATAGACGCTGTTTTTTTTTAAAAAAAAGTCACCTCAACATTGTTTAGTTTAAATACTGAAACTAATTTTTATTCTTAAATACAGACCTACAAGTACATACAAGACTCATTAATAATTAATATACAACCAACCCGTTTTTGGTTCCAATCCGTTTTTATTAAAATTGATAATAAAGTAATACACTCCCGACATCATTTTCTTATGAGATCCCGTATTGGAATATCCATCCCAGGTGTTTTTATAGCCGTTTTTTTCATACACTTTTACCCCACTACGACTAAACACTTGTACTTTACAATTTTTATAGGTTCCTATGCCGTCTATGGTCCAGGTATCATTGATTCCATCATCATTTGGAGAGAATCCATGACTCTCTACGGACGTTCCTATAATTACTGTTTGTGTTTGACTGCTAGTATTTCCATGTCCATCATCAAAAACCCAAGTAGTAGTAAATGTCCCTATTTCATCATAATGTACAGGATCGGAAGTAGTCGCTGTTAATGTTCCTACACAGTTATCCGTAGCGGCTGGAGTAGATAAGGTTACATCAAACTGACCTGTAATAGTTAGCAAATCTTCATCCGCTTCTGGTGCTGTTATATCATCTATAATAATGCGTTGAGTTTGTGTCGTACTGTTCCCTCTACCATCGTCATAATTCCATATAATTTCATAAGCACCTTGTACATCATAAAACAATGTCTCTGTAGTAGTTCCTTTAATTTCACCAACACATCTATCTAAGGCAATTGGCGGGATCACAGTTGCCGTACATTCTGCAATAATATCTGGCAGGCTTGACAACACAGGAACAGGTGCAGTAACATCTTTTACTGTAAATGCAAACCCTTTCTTAAAACTTAAACCTCCTTGATCTTTTACAGTAATCAAAATAGTTATTGTCGGATTCTGCCTCCAATTCAACGCTGCTTTCAACTGTAGTTTATCTTCTTTCAATGCTACGTAAGGATTCTCAATTATTACATAGCTAAACACTTGATTTTCGTCTATATCTTCTGTGGTTAAACTTGCAAATACAGCGCCTATTTCAACATTATCATCTATCGTAATGGACGATAAGTAAATATCTGATGGCACCTCGTTTACATCGTTTATATTAATGGTGATTTTTTTGCTTACATCAGCATGTTTATAATCGTTTACAACAATGGTTACATCGATGTACTGAATCGTTTCAAAATCCAACCTTGTGTTTTCAAGAACTGATATTGTTCCTGTTTCTGAATCGATCCTAAAAGTTCCTGTTTTATCAATAATAGAAAACACATTGTATTCGTCAAACAGCACATCTTTATCTTCTAGTGTTATTGTCCCAACTTCCTCGGAATTCAGCGAGTTTTCATCTATAGAAAAACTTATATTTTCTATAGTTGGTGCATATAAATTTGGACTTTTTGTAGCTTTAAAATTTGTATCTAATTTATCTCCTAAAATAAACGGAAACTCATATTTTTTAGTTTCAAAATGATAGCCTATTTTTTTAGCTATTAAGGTCACACTTTTATTATATTCTATACTAAATTCGTAGGACGCTCCACTGTTCAATGTAACGGAATCGTTTACATCTCCACTTAAAGTAAGTAATACAGCATCCGCTCCTGTAACAGTCCCCGAAATTAAATAATTATTGACTTCAAAAATTGCAGTATAAGAAGTGTTTTTAATACTTGTAGAGGAACCAGCCTCGTGAACATCGTTATTTCCGTCCAACCAATTAAGCAATGTATATCCTGTTTTTACAGGGCTTGGAAGCGTAAAATAACTTAAAAAATTGATACCAGAAAATGCACTTTCCCCTATATAGGTAACTGTCTCTGGAATCGTAATTTTTGTTAAATCATAACAATAAGAAAAAGCATACGAACCAATACTTTCTAAAGAACTAGAAAATCTTACGCTAGATAAGTCATAATTATACGAAAAACAATGCGCTTTAATTTCTATAAGACTATTCGGGAGAATAACTGATATTAGTTGATTAGAACTGAACGTATTTACTCCAATTAAAGTCACATTTTCTGGAACAACTAAATGTATAAGATTATTGTTAGAAAACGCATTATTACCAATAATTAATAAGGCACTTGGCAAGGTAACATCTACAATATTCTTTTTATAGAAAACACCTTCTCCAATTCCTGTAACCTCTTGTCCTTCTAAATAATTTGGAATAACGATGCTCGTTGCTTCAAAGCTATAACTACAACTTTCTATGACACCCTTTTCAACAACTACGTCTTCATCTGTTAACACATACTTAAACAGTGCATTATACGAAGCCGTAAAATCAGTAACCAATGCTTTAGGAGTAAATGCAACTCCCTTGCTATCTATCCAATTCAAAAATTCTAGACCTCCCATTTGAGGTGTTGGCAATCGCATTGGCGCTAGACTAGGATTTTCTCTAAATGCATTTTTATCTATACGGACTACACTATTAGGTAATACAACAGATGTTAATTTATTTGAAGCAAAAGATGCGTTACCTATCCTTTGCACATTTAGTCCCAAGTCTAAACTTATTAGTTTATTATCATGAAAAGCCCACTTTGGTATGAATACTAAATTTTCAGAAATTGTAACATGCTCAATATCATTATCACTAAAAGCACTTGTACCCATAGTTTTCAAAGCATTTGGCAACATCAGTTCTTTTATATTGTTTTTTGAAAAAGCGCTACTCCCAATATTTTCAATACTAGCAGGTAGCCTTAACACTGTTAAACAATTAGCAGAAAACGCATAGTTACCAATATGCTTTAAATTTAGAGGAAGTACGATAGATTGAATGTTTTTATCAGCAAAAACACCTGAATTATAACCTCCATCTGCGATCCCTATAACCACCTGCCCATCCAGCATATTAGGAATTGTAATATTGTTTGCAGAAAAATCGTAGCTACAAGAAGTGATCTCTCCATTTACAACTTCAACATCCGTATCTTTTAAGGTATATCCAAAATTAGCTATATATCCTTTTTCAAAATCAGAGATTTCTTCATTTGCGTAGTGAACATTCCCATCGGTATCTTTCCAATCAATAAAAGCAGCACTTTCTAAAACTGTTACTGGCAGAATTAGCGATTTCAATAATGGATTTTCACTAAATGAAGCCATTCCTATTTCAGTAATTTTAGTTCGCAAAACAATCGTAGATAACGCATTACCCATAAAGGCTTTATTTTTAATATACCTCAACCCTTCCGGCAAATTCAATGTACTTATCTTATTGTACTGAAAAGCTCCTTCTCCTACAGAAGTAACCGTACTCGGTATGGTCACATTTACCAATTGATTCTTAGCTAGCATAAAATCGGGAATCTTTTCTATCCCTTCAGGGAACGTAAAATCAGTAATTGAATTATTTGAAAAAGCACGTTTTCCTATTTTCTGCACACTATTCGGAAGTTTAACGGTCTTCAAGTTGTTGCCCCGAAAGGCATCCTCCTTTATTTCAGTTATCCCCTCATGTAATTCAATACTAGTTAATTCATTCCCCAAGAACAACTGCGATTCAATCACTGTTACTTTGGATGGCATTTTCACCCTTGTAATTTTATTATACCGAAAAGCACCATATCCAATATGTGTTACACTCTCTGGAATATCAATTGTTGTTAATTTATTTTCTGAAAAAGTATACGCTCCTATTGACAGTAAGCTGCTTGGAAGGACTACAGAGGTTATGCCTTTATTTACAAATACAATTTCACCATATATAGCAAGTACCGTTTGTCCATCTAAGGTTTCTGGAATAATGATATCTGTAATTTTAAAGTCATAACTACATGACGTAATTACACCATTTGTAACCACAACATCAGTATCTGTTAAGGTATATTTTTGTGCTTGTGATTTAAAAGACATGCATAGTAAAAAAAGAACACTCAAGTATATGCGAAATAAATTTTGTTTCATTATCAAACGTATTTAAAAGTAAAAAAATATTGGGGAGGTTTATTCAATAAAAGTAAAAAAATAACCCCCAACTTTCTCAAACAACACGATTACTTGATGAACGTATCTATTTTTAGCACGAGAGTATGTAAATCTCTGTTTGAGTTTTATTTTGGAATAAAAAACAGTAGGTAAAAAATAGTTTTTTAGATAAAAAAAAGACGCGTAATTCTTATAGAGGCGTGGCACATATAAAAAATACTTGGTAATGAGACAATACCGAAGCTAGTCTTGCTATGACACCAATTACAAGTCCATACAAAACATCTTAATAATTAATATACAACCAACCTGATATTGGTTTCAATCCGTTTTTATTAAATTCGACAATAAAATAATACGCTCCAGACATCATTTTTTTGTTAGATCCCGTATTTGAATACCCATCCCAGGTGTTTTTATAGCCGCGTTTCTCATACACCTTTGTTCCTTCTCTACCAAACACTTGAACTTTACAATTTTTATAAGTTTCTATGCCGTCTATGGTCCAAGTATCATTGATTCCATCATCATTTGGAGAGAATCCATGACTCTCTACGGACGCTCCTATAATTACTATTTGCGTTTGACTGCTGATATTCCCACGTCCATCATCAAAAAACCAGGTAGTGGTAAATGTCCCTATTTCATCATAATGTACAGGATCGGAAGTAGTAGCTGTTAATGTCCCTACACAGTTATCCGTAGCAGTTGGAGCAGTTAAACGTACATCAAACTGACCTGTAATAGTTAGCAAATCTTCATCGGCTTCTGGCACTGTTATATCATCTATAATAATGCGCTGAGTTTGTGTCGTACTGTTCCCTCTACCATCATCATAAATCCATGTAATTTGATACGTACCTTCTTCTTTTGTTTGACTGAAAATAAAATCCGTAGCCCCTATAATTTTTCCTTTACAATTATCTGTAGCCGCTGGTTTTTCTAGGTCTGCCAATTCAATTTCGCATTCTGAATGGATTGTTTCTAAAGCAGCAACAGCAACTATTGGTTTGGTACTATCATCTATAATTAGCTGTTGAATTTGTGTAGAAATATTCCCTCTCCCATCATCATAATTCCATATAATTTGATACGTACCCTCGTCTTTTGTTAGACTAAATTTAAAATCTGTAGTCCCTATAATTTTTCCTTTACAATTATCGGTAGCCGTTGGTTTTTTTAGGTCTGTCAATTCAATGTTACATTCTGAATGGATTGTTTCTAAAGCAGTAACAGTAGCTATTGGTTTGGTGATATCATCTATAATTACCTGTTGAATTTGTGTAGAAATATTCCCTCTACCATCATCATAAGTCCATATAATTTCATAAGTGCCTTCTTCTTTTGTTTGACTAAATTTAAAATCCGTAGTCCCTATAATTTCTCCTTTACAATTGTCTGTAGCCGTTGGTTTTTTAAGGTCTTCCAATTCGATGCTACATTCTGAATGGATTGTTTCTAAAGCAGCAACAGCAACTATTGGCTTGGTACTATCATCTATAATTACCTGTTGAATTTGTGTAGAAACATTCCCTCTCCCATCGTTATAAATCCATGTAATTTGATACGTACCTTCTTCTTTTGTTAGATTAAATTTAAAATCTGTAGTCCCTATAATTTCTCCTTTACAATTGTCTGTAGCCGTTGGCTTTTCTAGGTCTGCCAATTCAATGCTACATTCTGAATGGATTGTTTCTAAGGTAGTAACAGCAAGTATTGGCTTGGTACTATCATCAATAATTACCTGTTGAATTTGTGTAGAAACATTCCCTTTCCCATCATTATAAGTCCATGTAATTTGATACGTACCCTCGTCTTTTGTTAGACTAAATTTAAAATCTGTAGTCCCTATAATATTTCCTTTACAATTATCTGTAGCCGTTGGTTTTTCTAGATCTGCCAATTCAATGCTACATTCTGAATGAATTGTTTCTAAGGTAGTAACAGCAAGTATTGGTTTGGTACTATCATCGATAATTACCTGTTGAATTTGTTTAGAAACATTCCCTCTCCCATCATTATAAATCCATGTAATTTGATACGTACCCTCGTCTTTTGTTAGATTAAATTTAAAATCTGTAGTCCCTGTAATTCCCCCTTTACAATTGTCTGTAGCCGTTGGTTTTTCTAGGTCTGCCAATTCAATTTCGCATTCTGAATGGATTGTTTCTAAGGTAGTAATAGCAAGTATTGGTTTGGTACTATCATCAATAATTACCTGTTGAATTTGTGTAGAAACATTCCCTTTCCCATCATTATAAGTCCATGTAATTTGATACGTCCCCTCGTCTTTGGTTAGACTAAATTTAAAATCTGTAGTCCCTATAATTTTTCCTTTACAATTGTCTGTAGCCGTTGGTTTTTCTAGGTCTGCCAATTCAATTTCGCATTCTGAATGGATTGTTTCTAAGGTAGTAATAGCAAGTATTGGTTTGGTACTATCATCGATAATTACCTGTTGAATTTGTTTAGAAACATTTCCTTTTTCATCATCATAAGTCCATGTAATTTGATACGTACCCTCGTCTTTTGTTAGATTAAATTTAAAATCTGTAGTCCCTATAATTTTTCCTTTACAATTATCTGTAGCCGTTGGTTTTTCTAGATCTGCCAATTCAATGCTACATTCTGAATGAATTGTTTCTAAGGTAGTAACAGCAAGTATTGGTTTGGTACTATCATCGATAATTACCTGTTGAATTTGTTTAGAAACATTCCCTCTCCCATCATTATAAATCCATGTAATTTGATACGTACCCTCATCTTTTGTTAGACTAAATTTAAAATCTGTAGTCCCTATAATTTTTCCTTTACAATTATCTGTAGCCGTTGGTTTTTCAAGGCCCTCCAATTCAATGCTACATTCTGAATGGATTGTTTCTAAGGTAGTAATCGCAGCTATTGGTTTGGTAATATCATCTATAATTACCTGTTGAATTTGTGTAGAAATATTCCCTCTCCCATCATTATAAATCCATGTGATTTGATAAGTACCCTCGTCTTTTGTCAGACTAAATTTAAAATCCGTAGTCCCTATAATTTTTCCTTTACAATTATCTGTAGCCGTTGGTTTTTCTAGGTCTACCAATTCAATGTTACATTCTGAATGGATTGTTTCTAAAGTAGTAACAGTAACTATTGGCGGGGTAATATCATCTATAATTACCTGTTGAATTTGTGTAGACGTATTTCCTCTCCCATCATCATAAGTCCACGTAATTTGATACGTACCTTCGTCTTTTGTCAGATTAAATTTAAAATCTGTAGTCCCTATAATTTTCCCTTTACAATTGTCTGTAGCCGTTGGTTTTTTTAGGTCTATTAATTCAATGCTACATTCTGAATGAATTGTTTCTAAAGTAGTAACAGTAACTATTGGCGGGGTAATATCATCTATAATTACCTGTTGAATTTGTGTAGACGTATTTCCTCTCCCATCATCATAAGTCCACGTAATTTGATACGTACCTTCGTCTTTTGTCAGATTAAATTTAAAATCTGTAGTCCCTATAATTTTCCCTTTACAATTGTCTGTAGCCGTTGGTTTTTTTAGGTCTATTAATTCAATGCTACATTCTGAATGAATTGTTTCTAGGGTAGTAACAGCAACTATTGGTTTGGTAATATCATCGATAATTACCTGTTGAATTTGTTTAGAAACATTCCCTCTCCCATCATTATAAATCCATGTAATTTGATACGTACCCTCGTCTTTTGTTAGACTAAATTTAAAATCTGTAGTCCCTATAATTTTTCCTTTACAATTATCGGTAGCCGTTGGTTTTTCAAGATCTGCCAATTCAATGCTACACTCTGAATGGATCGTCTCTAAGGTAGTAAGATCAACTATTGGCTGGCTAACATCATCTATAATTAGCTGTTGAATTTGTTTAGAAATATTTTTATTCCCATCATTATAAATCCATGTAATTTGATACGTACCTTCGTCTTTTGTCAGACTAAATTTAAAATCTGTAGTCCCTATAATTTTTCCTTTACAATTATCTGTAGCCGTTGGTTTTTTAAGATCTGCCAATTCAATTTCGCATTCTAACCTGATAAGTGCTAAACTAGCTACGCTAGGTATTGGAGCTGTGACATCATTTATGATTACTTTTTGGGTTTGTTGAAATGTATAAATAGAACTTGTATATTTCCATACGATTTCATGAACTCCTTGCCTTGTAAGTGGTTTTGTTAAGCTATTCGTAGCAGTTAATGTTTCTCCACTACAGTTATCCACAGCTGTTGGAGCTTTTAAATCTTCCAAATTAAACCTGCATGCTCCCGATAACACAGGTAACGTATTTTTATTAAAAGTAACACTCCCTTTAGTTGCATCTATATAACTTGCGGAAAAATCCTTTCTAAATCTATAAGTCACATTTCTAATATCCCTTAGCTTCACACAACTGATCTTATTTAAGCGGCAATTTAAAACTGCCAAACGTAAAGCACTACTCACATCTAAGCTTGTTAAACTATTTGAAAAGCATTTTAAATTAGTTAACTTTGGAAGGTTACTTACATTTAAGTAAGTCAATTCATTTGAAGAACAATCTAACAGCGCAAAAGAAACATAATTACTTACGTTTAAACTCGTCAACTTATTTGAAGAACATTTCAAACTACGTAAATCTGCAAGGTTTTTTAAATCTAGCGTAGTCAATTTATTTGAAGAACAATCTAAGAAAAACAACTCAGTAAGACCCCCTACGTTCAAGCTAGTTAAACTATTATTTTCACAATACACTCCGTACAAACTCTTAGCCCCATTTAGCATAAGCGTAGTCAACTTATTGTTACTACATTTTAAAAAACCCAACTTAGTGAGACTACCTACATTCAAGCTAGTTATCCTGTTTTTTTCACAATTTAGTGAAGTCAAATTTTTAAGACTCCTAAGATCCAGGCTTGTTAAATAATTAGAGTCACATCTAAATTCCTTCAAACTAGTAAGACTGCTAACATCTAGAGTACTTAGTCTATTTTTATAACAATACAATTTTTCTAAACTACTTAAGCCTCTTAAATTAAGGCGAGACATCCCATTCTCTCCACAGCTCAAAAAAGTCAATTTAGAAAGCCCACTTAGATCTAAACTAGATAAATTATCATCATAACAATACAATTTTTCTAAGTTTTTTAGATTTTTTAAATCTAGGCTTCTTAGATCATTCATACCACAAGACAATTCCGTCAGACGAGTAAGGGCACTCACATTTAAATTACTTAAATTATTAAACCTACAAGACAATTTGGTCAACTTAGTCAAGTGATTTACACTTAAACTATTCAAATTACTTACAGAACAATCTAATACGGTCAAGTTCTTAAGGCCTCTTAAATTTATACTGGTTAATTTTTTATTGCCAAAACAATCTAACACCGTTAAACGGGTAAGACTACTCACATCTAGCCTAGTAAAAGTATTATTTTTACACCTCAAAGTTGTCAAGTTTACAAATGCCTCTATCCCTTTTAACGATGAAATTTTCCTATATGAAACATCCATTTCAGTTACGGTTTTAGCTTCCTCAAAAGAAATTTCATTATCTCCATTGGTATCAATATTTGGAGTCAGAAATAAGTATCTTCTAAAATTGGCATCTGGAATATATACGTTTTGAGACCAACTACTCAAGGCTACAAAAAGAGTTAAAAAAAGTAAAATTTGTTTCATTACACAAGCTATTATAAATTATAAACATTAAAAACCGAAGGGGACGATTCATCATATAAAAATACAATAAGAAGCAACTATTTCACCAAACAACACGATTACTTGTTGAAGTGCTGTTTTTTTAGCATGAGAGCATGTGATTTCCTGTTTAAGCAACCTTTTAAAAACAGAAAAAAGAGCAGAAAAGGTGATTATTTTGAGTAAAAAAGGCAACTGCGAATATTGCGTTGAACCCTTTTATAAATAGTAGACGCAGGAGTCAGGACTTCGAGATTCGAGTCTAAAAAAAAGGAAAAGTACCGTTTTATTATTCTAGAGAACTACGCGAAAAAAAGGGACAACGTTATTTTATAACACTACATCAAAAAACTCCTGATTTCCGAACAAAATGCGCCAAACTAATCGGTAACTATAGGCACAGAAATAACAACCTCAGTCCCTGCAACGATTCCATCTTTTACAACATCGTTTATTTCAAAACTGATGCTTGTTTTATACAAGGAATTATACAGTGCTATTTGTTTTCTATTCAAATCAATTCCCTTTCCACTTTCCTGTCGCATATCCTTGGTGTTTTCTCTTCCTTTTTCCCGTCCAATACCATCATCTGTAATTTTGACCAAACAAGTTTCCATAGTTTTAATTGCCGAAATCACAATACATCCTTTGTTCTTTCTTCCTGTAAAAGCATGTTTAATTGCATTTTGAGCAAAATTCTGAACCAACAACCTAGGAATCAAAACAGCTTTTAAACAACTGTTTTCATCGTGCTTAATTTCAAAATCAAAGGTCGTATTAAACCGCGTTTTCATCAAATTTAAAAAAGCATCTGTAAATTTTAATTCCTGCTTCAAACTCCAAGCATTCGCATCCGCAAAAAACATACCCGCACGTAACATATTAGAAAAACTCGTCATTAAATCATACGCCTCCATACGTTCTCCTTTTAATATTTTTGAAGAAACCGTGTTCAAGGCATTGAATGTAAAATGAGGATCCAATTGAGAGTTCACCAATTTTAATTGCAAACTTGAAATTTGGTATTGGAGCTTGTTTTTTTGCAAACTTCTATATTCTTTAAAATGCCGAACACCTAACAATAAAAACACAGCTAAAATATATACAGCTATAAACAACAAAAATCGAAAAGGATAATACGCACTTATACGCAACAAATACGTTTGTAATTTATGCCTATCCGTCACTTTTATAATTATTCCTAAATTATTTTTTACGGACTGAAAATACACATTCCATGGACGAATATACAAGGGAGTTTTAAAATCCAATTGATATTGAAAATCATCTAAGATCAAACTCGTTTTATTATTATACTGATGGTTTACGGAAAAAAAAGCTAGCTCATCCCCTGGTAAACTAACTTCTATCAAGGTAGAATTATTCACTTTAGATGTCAACTTATTTTGCAACAGTGCCATTTTCCGTGGACTGTATTCGTAGGTTTCATATAAATTATTTTGGATACAGTTTACCAAATATCGTTTTTCTCCCTTTACGGTAATCCCTACCGCTTTCCAAATCACTGCTATATTTTTAACTGCTGATTTTTGAATAACTTGACCGTCAGCCATCGTTTTAATAATAAGTCCTTGTTCCTTACCATCAACTGTACTTTTTATGTAAAAATGATATTGATTATCACACAAAATTGGACCATCTATAAATGCACCTTCCCCTTCAAAAGCAATTGGTTCGGAAACCAACTGTAGCTGATCGTCAAATACAAAAAGCCGCGCCACTTGATCTGGATACGGATACTCAAAATCTGTAGGGCAATTATCTGTTGCCAAGGTAGCACTATACAACAGCATGTTCCCGTCCTTTAGTACAGGAGTCACA
This sequence comes from Flavobacteriaceae bacterium, assembly GCA_965224465.1. Classification (GTDB taxonomy): domain Bacteria; phylum Bacteroidota; class Bacteroidia; order Flavobacteriales; family Flavobacteriaceae. The sequence goes on from OZ245049.1 coordinate 2,203,434, forward strand.
TAATGTTGACTTCCTGTATTTATGGAAGACAAAAAAGTGTCTTCTACATAATTATATGCCATTAATTTCCGAGGATACAGCGCATAACCACCATTTATTGAAAAATACATTTCTTTTACCCCATCATTATTCGAATCATGATTGATAATAAAACGTATCACAAAGTCTTTATCTAGTCCTCCCTTACCAATTGTTGTCACAAAACGGGCTTTTAAAATCACTTTGTACCTAACAAGGTCTACCCCATTGATGAATATTGAATCATTTTTTTGAGTAAAGACAAAGAGTTCCTTTACTCCATCCTTATTCACATCGTTAAAAATAGGCATGTTTAGATCTTCCTGACTTGGAACATTTCCATAAAAATTAAATTGACGCAGTAAAGATGTTTCATTTTCTCTGTACAAACATGCGGCAAACTTATTTCTATAATTCGTAATATCAAACCTCTCCTTAGAACCATCATGGTCTATATCCTCAAAAAAAGTCAATAATTTAGAGCGCTCTCTATTTTCTTCATGTACTAATTCTAAGGTATATTTACGAACAATAGCAGTCATAAATACAGCAGAAATAAGGGTTGGAATAAGCGCCAATACCCATATAGCTCTTTTTCTAGACAAGAAATCATAAAAAACAGTTGCCGTACTTTTAAACATGCGTAAACAACAAATTAAACTGACGAATAAACAATTGTGTTACAAGCAATACTTTTTCGTTCCCTTCATATTTCAAGGTACATTTCTTTGTTTTTTTATTAACTGAAGTAATAAAGTCAAAATTAACAATTACAGACCTATTTAATTTCACAAACAACTTAGAGCATAGTTTTTCTTTAAAAACTCCAATACTAGAAGTAGAGATCACTTTGGAGCCATTTTTTAAATAAATAAAAGTATAACTCCCCTCTGCCTCGCAATACACAATATCACTAGGAGAAACCACAACGGTATCTGATTTAGATTTTACAATTATTTTTTGAGGAAGTAGTTCTTTTTTAGAAGAGAAACAACCAATTAAATCGGCTATAGTTTTTTTTAGTTCCTCTCTCGATATCGGCTTGAGAAGATAATTAAACACATTTAATTTAATAGCCTCCATCGAATAATTATCAAAGGCAGTGACAATTACAACACTCACATTTGCATTGTATTTCCTTATTTTTGTAAGCAAATCAATTCCTGACAGTACAGGCATTTTTAAATCCATAAAAATTAGATCAACTTTGTTGTTCATCATCACAGGAAATACATCAATAGGATCGGAAATTTTCTCTACAATATAAATCTCTGAATATTCACTCAAGAGAATTTCTAAGGAATCGAGTGCTTCTAACTCATCATCTACAAGAATCGTATTTATTTGGGGCATATCTACAATTAATTATCAACCCAAATATACTAAGTTATTACTTGCAAAGAACTATAAAAATACGTTTTTAAGTTATTTCAAACAATGCATATATTAAAATGCACCTATTTATAGGATAAATAGGTGCATTTTAACAATAATATGTTTATCTAGAATACGTTTAACTACAAAAATCGAAACCTAAGTAGCGCCTCAAAAGTTCCCGTTCCTGTAAATTCGTTTGTTACCACTGTTGACTTTTCATAAGCCAAGCCCAATTGCATTTGATCTATTACTTTTAACATTGCAAATACAGACACAGACTCATCAATTCGATAATTCACGCCTACATTCACTTTTTCAATAATATCAAATGCCGCAGAAACATCAAAGGCAGCTTCCGCTCCGTCTACATAGCGCATCATTAAAGAAGGTGTAAAAACTACTTTTTCTGACAATCGAACTATGTATCCTCCTCCTGCATATACGTGCAATTTATCTGTTGCTGCAACCGGTACATTTCCTTCTTTTTCATAACGTTCACCACTTAAGAAATTGGGTGTAGAAACGGTCAAATAAAATTTCTCGTTTTTTAGGTACAGCCCAGCTCCCATGGTTGGATTAAAAAAGCTTTGGTTCTCTGCAAATAAGGGATCGTCCTTAACATTTGCCTTGGATAGGTCAATATTTATAAATGAGCCTCCCCCTTTTAAACCAAAATACAACAAGTAGTCATCATTTAACTTTATGTGGTACGAAAGATCCAATGTTACATCTGTTTCCTTTAACACAAACACTTCATCGTTTACAACAGAAAAACCAATTCCTAATTTATTTTTTAAGGGTTGACTATACGATACAAACTGCGTTTTTGGTGCTCCTTCTACCCCAACCCATTGCATGCGAAAACCCATGGTCAAATCACTGGAGTTAGAACTCCCAGCATACGCTGGATTCACCATATTTAAATTGTATTTATACAAGGTGTAATAAGGATCTTGTTGAGCTTGAAGACTGCTTGCCAAGAGCAGCACTATCAAAGCAGTTACTATATTTATTTGTTTCATTTTTATTGTTTTATTTGTTTTTTGATGATTTACACCAATTAAAATCCAAAATAACCGATATAAATAGTTTGTTTTACGTTCTAGCTAGCTAAAACAAAAAATAATTCCATTGCTAAACCATCACTTGGAAATTTAATTGGCTAAATCAATCGAGCTGATGCTATAATTTTATCTTATTAATCATTAATTTTTCGGGTAATAATACCTTGAGTCCTGAAGCAATTTCCTCAATGCTCCTTCTTCAACACTAACTAATAATTAATATACAACCAACCTGTTTTTGGTTGTTTTCCGTTTTTATTAAACTCGATAATAAAGTAATAAGCACCAGACATCATTTTTTTATTAGAACCCGTATTTGAATAAGCGTCCCATGTATTTTTGTATCCGATTTTCTCATATACTTTGTGTCCTGAACGACTAAACACTTGTACTTTAGAATTTTTAAAGGCTTCTATTCCATCTATTGTCCAAGTATCATTAATTCCGTCATCGTTTGGAGAGAAACCGTGACTTTCCACCAATGTACTAATAATTACTGTTTGCAATTGGCTGCTAATATTCCCATGACCATCATCAAAAATCCATGTAATGGTATGTGTTCCTGACTGATTATAATGCATAGGATCTGTGGTTGTCGCAATCACTGTTCCTACACAATTATCGGTAGCCGTTGGCGCAATTAAGGTTACATCAGACTGACCAGAAATAGTTAGTAAATCCTCATCCGCTTCAGGTGCGGTTACATCTTCTATAATTACCATCTGTGTTTGGGTTGTGATATTTCCGTCCCCATCATCAAAAGTCCACGTAATTTCTGTTTGTGTTCCATTTCCAGAAATTGGCAAACTAACATTTGCTGTCCCTGTAATAGTTCCTCCACAATTATCCGTTGCCGTTGGCAGTTTTAAAGTTTCAAGCTCACATTGAACTTTTATATCTTCTAAGCTTTTCGCATCTGCTATTGGAGCACTTGTTTTCTTTATAATTACACGCTGGATTTGCGTAGACATATTTCCTTTTTCGTCCGTATAAGTCCACTCAACCAATGTTGTTCCGCTTGTAGTGATTGGAAATTTAGCATTGTGTGTAACTGTTACAATTCCTCCACAATTATCCGTTGCTGTTGGAGGAGTTAAGCTTGTTACTTCGCATTGCCCCAATACATCCACTAAATCTTGTGTGTCAGCAGTAGGACCCATTGTATCCTTTATAACTACAAATTGGATTTGTGTCGCTGTATTCCCTTCTACATCCACATACGTCCAAACAACCTCTGTCTTCCCTTTTTTGGTAATTGGAAATTGTGCATTATGAGTAACAGTTACATCACCATTACAGTTGTCTGTTACCGTTGGAGGAATTAAGCTTGTTACTTCACATTGCCCCAATACATCCACTAAATCCTGTGTGTCAGCAGTAGGATCTGTAGTATCCCCAATAATTATTTGTTGGGTTTGCGACGTTTTATTCCCTTCTTTATCCGTAAAAGTCCAGAGCACTTCTGTTCTTCCTTTTTTGGTAATTGGTAGTTGTACATTGTGTGTACCGTTTATAGTACCTCTACAATTATCCGTTGCTGTTGGAGGAGTCAAAATTGCTATTTCACACTGCCCCAACACATCCTCTAACGCCACTACATCTACTACTGGAGCAGTTGTATCGGCAATAATTACTTCTATGGTTAATGAAGAAGCATTTCCAAGACTATCAACAAAATCCCAAAGAATATTATACGTACCATCTCCTTGAATTTGATTAAAATCGAATTCTGTAGTCCCCGTAATTTCACCCTCACAAGCATCAATTAACACCGGTTTTTCAAAATTTTCTTCGGTAATTGGACATTGGAAATTATAACTAGCCACCTTTACTGGTTTAAAGGATACAAAATCGTTTTGAGCTTCCCACACCTCATTATTTCTACCCGGAACTGAATAGCCAAAACTACCTATACTGTCTTCAATTCCTTGCAGCGTTTGTTCTAAAGGTTTATTTAAGGTATGAATTTCTATGCTGTTGTCTTTTTCCAACAAATGAACTTGCATACTTACATTACCACCAACTGCATCAAAGAAAGGAATTTCCATAAAATCTACAACAAATATCCTATTCGGACTTTCTCCAACAGTATGATACTTGATGGTGCCTCCGTCATTTGGATTAAGATCTGCCCAAGAAAACGCAATCACATTATTTGCATCATCGTTCGATGGAATTTCAAGATCCGAATAAACAGTCACATCAGTATCATTAAATGTTAAATATCCATTTGAAGAAACTTGCAACGTTGTATATTTTAAAGAGAAAAACTCAAATTCAAAACCTAAAACTATAGGTTCACTCATCTGGTCATCATCCAAATTAAGAACAGTCGCATCCCCTGGCATTTCAATAAATTCAACACTGCTACTTTGGGTCATATCGTATGTGAAAATTGAATTTACATTCGGTGCAGATACATCGGTAATAATAACATTCTGATTTTGCGTACTTGTATTCCCGTTCCCATCATCATAAGTCCATGTTACCACTGTTGTTCCTTGAGTAGAGATAGGAAACGCAACATTGCTTGTAACAGTTATCTCTTGCGAACAATTATCTCTAGCACGTGGTTTCCGTATCTTAGAAACACTACACGCAGCAACTACATCTCTCAATCTTCTACTTCTTGGCCTAGGAGCCGTAGCATCTGGAACAATTGTCACATTTTGATTTTGTGTGCTCTTATTTCCACTCACATCCTCATAGGTCCAAGTCACCACTGTAGTTCCTATTTCTGTCAACGGTAATACTACATTATGCGTAATTCTTATGATACCTGCACAATTATCGCTTGCCGTTGGCCTGTTTAAACGAGACAATCTACATTCTACGCTTACATCTGCTAACTGCGCCAAATCAGCTACAGGAGCTTCCGTATCTTTAACGGTAATTGTAAAAGAGCTTGTAGTAGTCCCAAAAGAATTGGTTGCAGAGAACGTATTTGTTGTAATTCCTACTGGGTACGCAACTCCAGAAGCCAAGCCAGCTATTTGGGTCATGGTTGCTGGTGAACAGCCCTCTATGAGTGTTGGCGCCGTATAGTTTACGATTGTTTCACATTTTCCTGCATCATTGTTTTGAATGCTATTACTAGGGCATGTAATTATAGGAGTACAAGTAACTACATCAAACCCTTTCCATTGATTATCATCTTCATTGTAAAGCCAAAAAATATTGTTAGCATAACTCATTTTAAAACCATCAGCTGATGGCGCCGTGACAGGAAAACTACATGTTGAAGCATAAGCTCCTGTTGCTTTATTAATAAAATAAGCCGCTTTTAATACATAATCATATACAGCAAGTTCATTCCCTACTAAACCAATATAAGCAATAGAGTTGACATTCAAATTTGAAATATCTACAGGCAATCCTGTAATAGGCATCTCAGAAATCAACGTATGGCTTGCTCTGGAATAGTGATAAACACTTCCATTATGATAATACCAAATTTCATCGGCATCAAAATCATAACTGCCAATCGACTGAATATCAGGCGCGAAAACACCTGGCACAGACGAAATCCCACCATTTAATGCATGAAAATTAGCACCCAATTTTTGAATCCAAATTCCGCCAAAACCGAATCCATTTCCTTCCAATGTACCCGTATTTGAATTCCACCAAAGACCTCTATAATCAAATCCAGATTCAGCATCGGATAAAAAAACGCCCTCATTACTATAGGTCTCTATGGGATTTGTTATATTACCAGCAAATACCCCATAATACAATTCTTGATTCGGATTAAAAGCCACACTCGTTTTATTATCACTCATAGTAGTTACACATTGAAGTGCCTTCACAAAGGTAGCAGTGCTCCTTGGGGTCTGAGCAATAGAAAGAACACTCTTTAAGGCAATTAAAATCCCAATGGTTATTTTAAGTAAATTATTCATATTTCTCTATTTTTTTTGTTTTATGCTGTTCTTTTGGACTTTAGAGTCCAACGAACATAGTTGTCTTAAATAAGGTTTTTTGATCATGATTGTTTGATTGATTATTTGATTGTTTGATATATAGTTTAGAGAATTATTAAAATAGAATTGGACAATTTAATTCACAATTAAGACCTCTGAAATGTAATTATTCCTTGTTTATAAAGCCTAAAACACACCTCAAAAACAGCTGTTATTGAAGCGATCTCAGTAATAACTAAACGTATTACTACTCAATATTTTTAAAAATTTGCATCAAAAGAAACTCCATAGATGCATTTCTATAAGAGCTGATACTAATTATAAAATAGTGGTGACTGGAATTTAAGGTGTTTGTTTTTTTACCTTAGAAATAGATAAAAAACTTAAAAAATCATACATAGATTTCCTGATATCAATCAGAAAACAAGAAGAAAGTGGGGACGCATTCATATTAAATTATATTATTAATTTATAATTATCTGTTTTATAAAAATAGTTACACCAATTAATCACACTTAAACAATTGATTTAATACATTCGTTACAAAGAAAAAACGCTATAACATCACTTCCATTTATCCTCAAAAAAATCATACAAGTTGTAAAAAAATGTATAAACGAACGGCGAATGTAATATAAGTTACTAATTAAACAACAATTTTTCTAACTAAAAATAAAATCACACATACACGCGTACATACTCAGTATTCACAAAAAAATTAAAAACCTCAGTAAAACAAGGCGCTCAAGCAATATAAAAGCCATTCAAAAAAGAAGAACTATCTTTGAGCATAAACTAAACCGCCACTACTTATGCGTATCTTAAAAAAACTATTTATTTTTATTTTTGGTTTAATCGTTATTACTGTGTTGGCAGGACTCTTTTATGCCTATCACCAAAAGCCAACCTACGAAGGGGCTTTATCTCTAAAAAACATTGACAAAACCACAACCGTATATTTTGATGATTATGGAATCCCTCATATATACGCAGAAAACCAACAAGACGCTATTACTACCCTTGGTTATGTACACGCACAAGACAGGCTATGGCAAATGGAACTCATGCGAAGAATAGCACCAGGGAAACTTTCTGAGGTTTTTGGTAAAGTAATGCTTAAAAACGATACGTTTTTTAAAAGCCTCGGCATTGAAGAAGCTAGTAAAAAAGCGGTCAAAAACATTGATAAAAAGGGCGCACCGTACAAACTTGCAATGGCATATTTAGACGGTATCAATCAATATATATCCGAAGGAAAAACCCCCATTGAATTTCGTGTCCTAGGGGTCAAGAAAGAAGCTTTTGTTCTAGAAGACGTCTACAATATTTTTGGATACATGGCTTTTAGTTTTGCGATAGCACATCAAACAGACCCCCTACTTACAACGATTAAAAACAAGCTAGGAAATAATTATTTAAAAGACCTCAGCATCCACATAAACCCATCTACACAACTTATACACAATAGCCCAAAGGAGGATTTTAGCAACATCGCTGCAGAGGTAGCTCAAATAATGAACACTTCACCCATCCCACCATTTATAGGAAGTAATAGTTGGGTAATAGCCCCAGAAAAAACCCGTACAGGAAGTGTTATTTTTGCCAACGACCCACATATTGCCTTTGCACAACCATCGGTTTGGTACGAAGCACACATTCACACACCTGACTATGAGATGTACGGCTATTATTTGGCAGGAATCCCTTTCCCTCTTCTTGGGCACAATAGAGATTACGCCTATGGAATTACCATGTTTGAAAATGATGATATTGATTTTTATGAGGAAGAAAATCACCCTACAGATAGCACCCTTTACAAATATAAAGACGGCTATAAAAAATATAAAACAGTAACAAAAACCATTCAAATAAAAGGAGAATCATCACTTGAATACACCTTTAAACTAACTGACCACGGTCCTATTATGAATGATGTGATTGAAGGAATCGCATCAAAAAAACCAATTGCAATGTGGTGGGTATTTACAAAATTCCCTTTAAAAACGATGAAAGCCATGTATAAAATATCCCATGCAAATTCCATGGAAGATGTACAGGCAGGAGCCGCCTTAATACATGCTCCTGGATTAAACATTATGTATGGAGATGCTAAAAACAATGTTGCTTGGTGGGCAACAGGAAAATTATACAAACAAGCCCCTCATGTAAACCGTAAGTTTATCCTAAACGGTAGCTCCGGAAAAGATGATCCCATTTCCTATTTAGATTTTTCACAAAACCCCAAGGAAAAAAACCCTTCTTGGAACTATGTATATTCCGCCAACAATCAGCCAGACAGCATTGCAGGTATGTTATACCCAGGTTATTATTTACCTGAAGACCGCGCAAAACGAATTGTACAATTATTAGAAAGAAAAAACAATTGGAACTCTAAAAGCACTCAACAAATGATTACAGATGTCACATCACCTGTATCCATTGAGATTATCAAAGAATTTACAGACAGCATGCACTACAATAGCTTCTCTAAAAAAGAAAAACAAGCCATAGATATCTTACAATTATGGGATGGATCCAATACTATTAGCTCTGTAGCCCCAACTATTTATAACAAATGGGTATATTTGTACCTGAAAAACACCTTGTCGGATGAATTAGGTGAGAAAACGTTCCAACAAATTCTAAATACCTACGTTATGAAACGTAGTATTTCGAAATTAATACACAATGAATCCTCCATTTGGTGGGATGACATCAGAACAACAAACAAGAAAGAAAACCGACAAGACATCCTGTCTAAATCCTTAAAAGAAACGGTTTCTTTTTTAGAAAACCAATTAGGAAATGACATTAAGGATTGGAACTGGAGTCGTGTACACACCCTTGAACACAAACATGTTTTAGGTGAAGTAGCTTTGTTAAGAAAATATTTTAACATAGGACCTTCCCCTATAAATGGAGCAAGAGAGGTTATAAACAACCAAGGATACGACTATAACGAAACTGGGATTTACGCGGTTAAATCTGGACCTTCAACAAGGCGCGTAATAGACTTTTCTGACATAGAAAACAGTGTCAGTATTTTACCGACAGGACAATCTGGAAATGTATTTAGCAAGCATTACAAAGATCAATTCGAAATGTACAATAAAGGAACCTTTCGGAAAATGAAATTAAATAAAGAAGAAATTATAAAAAACTCAACCCAACTAATATTTACACCAACCGATGAATAAACGAATTACGATAAAAGAGATTGCTAAAGTATTAGGAGTTTCTGTATCAACTGTATCCAAAGCACTACATGACAGCTACGAAATAAGTACTGAAACAAAAAAAAGAGTGCAAGAATATGCCAAAGCACAGCACTACAAGCCTAACAGCCTAGCGCTTAGCCTACAAAACAAACGCACCAAGACCATTGGGGTACTGGTTCCTAATATCTTAAATACTTTTTTTGCAAGGGTATTGAATGGGATAGAAAGTGAAGCGTCAAAAAACGGCTACAAACTGATTACTTGTTTTACAAATGAATCTTATAAAAAAGAGGTAGACACCATAGAAATGCTAGCCAACGGAACCATCGATGGTTTTATAGCTTGCCTTTCACAAGAGACCCTTCAAATGGAAAATTTTGATCATTTTAAAGAATTATCAGAACAAGACATTCCCCTAGTACTTTATGACCGAGTAAGCAATCAAATAAATTGTGACAAAGTAGTAATTGACAATGTAAAAAGCGCCTATAAAGCGACGAAGTACTTGATGAATCTAAATTGCAAAAACATCGCATTTATATCTACTATTCACGGTTTAAACGTTGGTAAATTTAGAGCAAAGGGCTATAAAAAAGTACTAAAAAAATACAACCATAATTATTCTAAGAAGAACATGGTGAAATTGGAAAGTAAAGAAAACTTACGTGAAAACATTGAAAAACTACTTGAAAACGACAAAATTGACGGGATTTTTACGGTAGACGAAACCTCTGCTGCCACTGCAATTCAAGTACTTAATGAAAAAGGACTGAAAGTTCCTGAGGACGTATCTTTAATTGGCTTTACCAACGGGATTTTGTCTAGACATATTTCACCTCCGCTAACTACGGTAAATCAATTTGGAAGTAAAATTGGTGAAAATGCGATGCGAATGCTCATTGATAGATTGGAAAACAAAAACGAGCCAGAACCGTATAGAGTTAATTTAATCCGTACAGAAATCATCGAAAGAAAATCGACGAAACGGTATGTAGACAAAGCTTAATCACTTGCGTTACATAACAAATATAAATCCTTTTTATTTTAAAAAATAAAGAGGATTTTTTTTAGATCTCCTCCCTAGAATCAACATCCCATTTCACAAATGGATGAGACATCAAACAGGCATTGTAATATTTTGTATCACCTGTCACTTCTACGCCCAACCAAGATGGTTTTTCAAATAAATAATCTACTGAAGGAAGTTCAATTTCAGCAACTACCAAACCCTGATTATCACCATAAAACTCGTCTACTTCAAAAGTCAAACCACTTGATTCTGGCACTAAAAAACGCATTTTATCTATCACACCCTCTTCACACAACACCATCAGATCCTCTGCTTCATTCAAGGGGATTTCTCGTTCCCATTCGTAGCGAGTAGTTCCTGACGCATCCCCAATTCCTTTAATTGTTAGATAGCCTTTTTTATTTGAAATTCGTACACGTACTGTCCGCTCCGCAACAGAAGACAAATAACCTTGTGTAATTCTAATGTGTGAATTTGAAAAGGATTTATAATTTCCTTTTATCAAAAATTTACGTTCTATTTCTTGTGGCATATGATATAATGTATGAATACTCGCAAAAATACAGTTAAAATAAGCAACCTCGTCCCAAGGGCACGAGGTTGCTTTCCAAAAATAATTTCTATTTCGAGGTTGCCCCTCGGTAAACACCCCTTCAAAGAGGGCTTAACATTTTATTATTTAGACCGTAGAACTAGAATCCCCCTTCTACAAGGGCAAAACCATGTCTACTAAATTCTAAATAGAAAAAATATTTATTTTGCTTTTTTAAGAATATAAACTGCAATATTCTTTCCCAGTTTAGCGTAACAATGTGAAATTCTAAAACCGGTATCAAAATCATATCCAAAAGCTCCATTTCCTTGCACTTTTTTATAGATTCCTTTTAACAAAAGCGTAGTTGGGTCTGATTTTTTATACACTGTAACTACAGCATCGATCTCTGCATTTCTTCTAACAATTCCAACATTATAACCTGCATAAAGTCTGGCAGTATGAATATGAATCACATACTCAGCTTCACTATTTTCAGAAACCACCACTTGTCCTTCTTTAAATCTTTTATTAAACGACTCAATAAACATAGGGTGGAACCTTTTTTCTCTATCGCTAAACCAACTTTTCTTAAACTTTTCTCCAGAGCCTTTGGCTTTCTTTTCTTTTTTTTCTACTTTCTCTTTTAAAAATGCTTCTTCTGAATCGTACTTAGGAATTTGTACGTCTTGGTAATCAAAAACAAGATCAAACTGAGAAATCCCTTTTAAATTCTTAATACTCCCTTCCTTTACTTTCATCCTTTGCGCGAACGACGATATCGTAAACATTACTGCTACAATTAATAGTGCTTAAATTCAACTAATAAACGCAACTTTTCGATTTGATTCTATGATGGTTATATTTTCAAAACAGAAAAGTAGGAAAACCTACCTTTCTTGTCTTGATGGATATGTATCTTACGGTCTCAAATCTCGAAAAAAGAAGTTGTATGAAACACATCACCCAAGCGCAAAGATACACAATTTGTTGCATGTTAAAACAAGGTTATAAACAGGTTGAGATAGCAGCTGCTATAGGAAAAGACAAGTCTGTTATTAGCAAAGAGATTAAGCGTAATTCAGACAAAAGAAATGGAGTTTACAAGCATGAATTAGCCCAAAAAAAGTATGCTAAACGTCATAAAGAAAAGCCTAAAAGAAAACGCTTTACAGAAGATATTCAACAAGCAATAGAGTTGTTATTGCGAGACGATTATAGTCCTGAGCAAGTAGTTGGTGTCCTAAAAAAACAAGGTAAAGAAACGGTGTCTATTGAGCGTATATATCAGCATATTAGGGAAGACAAGAGGAATGATGGTGATTTACATACACACCTTCGCAGACAGGGAAGGAGATATAGAAAACGTGGCTCATCAAAGGATTCTAGAGGGGTTATAAAGAATCGTATTAGTATAGAACAACGCCCTGAAGTTGTTGAACAAAGAAATCGATTTGGAGATTTAGAGGTCGATTTAATCATAGGTAAAAACCATAATCAAGCCATACTTACCGTAAATGATAGAGCTTCTGGAATGCTTAAAATGAAAAAAGTAAGCTCTAAAGAAGCAGTTGTTGTCACTAAAGCTATCAATGAAATATTAGAAGACTGGAAGCCTTATCTACATACTATAACAGCTGATAATGGAAAAGAATTTGCAGGCCATGAGCAGGTTGCAGAAAATTTATGTATTGATTACTTTTTTGCGCATCCATATCACTCTTGGGAAAGAGGATCTAACGAAAATTTAAATGGTTTGATTAGACAATATTTTGCCAAAGGAAGTGACTTTACAAACCTAACAGATCAAAGAATCAAAGAGGTAGAAACAAAATTAAATAACAGACCTAGGAAGAGACATAAATATCAAAACCCTATATTTGTAATGGAACAATTATTATTTAACTAAAAGTTGCGTTTGTGACTTGAATTCAGCGTGTTTTTTTCATGAGATTCTATTTTTAGTTTAATAATTTGTGAATTAAATTTTCTTTGTTAGCGATTGGCTTAGCATATAGATTTATCAACCTATAGTGTACATCTTCGTTTTCTGCTTTAAAGATATACTTTTTAAAATGTTCCAATTCTTTTACGGAATAATGCCTGTCATATTTTTTATCATTATACAACAAATCATACGCCATATAGTTTGTTTTATTCAATTGGTAATTCCGGTAAATAATTCTATCTATTTCCGAGGCAATAGAAATAGCATCTTTCTTTTTATTATTTAGAAATTTTATATTCTCGACATCTAGTTTTTCAAAGATCAATTTCACTTTCCCTTTGTAATCCTTTAAACCTTTAACAATACTATTTAAGTTTTCAAACTTCGACTTATTATAGTCACCTGTTTTTGCTAGCAAACTTAATTCATTTGCCTTTTCAAAAGCACATGGTTCATACTCAAAAGAAATTGTTGAGACTACTATATTTAGCTCTTTAATGGATTGTTTAATATCAGAACCTCCACTTAAAAGTAACATTTTTATAAGTCCGGTCGCTGTTTTATCATCACCATCTTTAGTCCTACCATTCCCTTGGGCTATCCATGAAGATACCTTTTTATCACGAATAGAATAACGGAGATATTTTGATAAATTCATTGAATTTTTCAACATTTCCGATTTGTTTTTAGACCTAAACACCGTAAACATATTATTCAATTTAGCTACTGCTTTCATGGTCGCATTTACCATCAGATTATCCCCTAAAGATATTTCTGTAAACGGCTTTCCTAAATCGTATAATCTATTTTGAAGCAAGGCTGAATCAAGAAAAATATCTCTGTGGTTTGAGATGTACAGACAATTGGAAGTATCAAAGGAATCCAAGCCTTCAACTTCAAGCGAACTCATGCTGTCCTTTATCGAATTTTTTATAATCATTTCTATAAATTGCACTTGGAAATCCGCACATGAATTACAGCTTTGTAATTTAGATACAATGTCACTTTCCGTCCAATCTGGATAAAAGAACTGAACTCCCTTAACAAACTCGCTCTGTGTTTCCAACCAGCTCAGAGCTTCCGTAACTTGATTGTCGGAATAAGGTGCTATTTTAATTAATTCATCTTCCATAATTATTTATTTAGGTTTTCTCTTTTATCAATAAAAAGCATTGGTTTTCTACTCATTTTCGGAAACTTGAGTATGGACATTTCTTTTTCTGTTAAAAACTCTATATAAGGCAATACTCTTAGTTTTGCTCTAAAATGATCTTTTAATCGGATAACAAGAGCATCGTCTGTGTTTTCAGAATACAATTTTATGGTGATTTTATCTGTATCTATTTCGTTTTTATCCAACTCTATCACATAGCTCAATACTTCAGGGAAATCATCCAAAAGATTGTACATAGCTGGAGGATACAAGGTAGTTCCTTTGTACTTAATCATTTGTTCTTTCCTTCCAATCACAGGACCTAACCGTGTGGTATTTCTACCACAGGCACAAGGTTCATAATGTGCTTTTACAATATCGCCTGTTTTAAATCTCAAAAGAGGCATTGCTTCCATTCCTAAAGTAGTGACTACCAATTCACCTTCTGCTCCTTCTGGAACCGTATTATTATCATCGTCTAGAACTTCTATAATAATCAATTCTGGATGCATATGACCTCCTATTTGCTCCTCACATTCGGCAAATGCTGTATTCATTTCTGTAGAAGCATAGGTTGAATACAATTCGATATCCCAAACTTCTTTGATCTTTTTCGAGAGCGTATTGTCTTCAAAATTTTGATTTTTTAACGGTTCACCGATGCAAATTACACCTTTTACAGAACTTGCATTAACATCAATATTATTATTTTTCGCAAAATGAATCATTTTCAACAAAAATGAAGGAACCGCAATTAAATACGTAGGTTTAAATTTAGTAATTGAATCCCATTGCATTTCTGGCACCCCAGCTCCAACACGAATAATACCAGCTCCCAGCCTCCTAGCCCCTAAAAAATAGGCAAGTCCAGCTATAAACCTCCGATCCATCGTTACCATTAACTGGATCACATCTTTATCGCTTATATTAGAACAGGCAAGAGAAATGGCTTCATTGTAGCCAATCCTATTGAGGTCTTTTTCTGTCAATCCAAAAAACACAGGTTTCCCTGTAGTCCCAGAAGTTGTTACATAATCAATAATTTTAGAAATATCCACACAGAAAAAATCTGTATTATATTTTTGTAAATCATTTTTAGTAGTCACTGGAATTTTCTGCAGATCTTGAATGCTTTGAATACTTTTATAATCTATGTTATGTTCTAAAAACACCTTTTGATAAAAAGGTGAATTCTTATGAAGATAATACATTAGTTCCTGTAATTTATTGTTTTGGAACTTTTGAATTTCTTTGTTTGATTTTTTTTCAATATCAGGAATCATGTAATTTCCTTTTAATTTTTTTAATAATTTTTTCTACGTTTTTTCTTTCAGTCAAGGTTGTAACTTCCTTACGTAAAGCTCTGGTATACATATCTAATGCAGCTTAATAATACTTTTTTTGATAATAGTAATCTCCTACTAAGGAGTACACCTCCCAGTACGCTGAATTTAATGAGATAAAGTTATTGATTTCCCCGATAGAATAGTCAGATTTTGAAGAAATGATTTGTTCAAATCGTTTTCGTTCTACTCTATAGGTTTCATAGTTTAAATAATCTTTAGACAAGAGAAACGGATCTTTTTTAATCCGTAAACTATCTATAGAAAAACTGACACGCTTACTTTTATAATTTTTAAATACACTATCTAAATTATAGGCATTAAAAGCTCCAAGTTGGTATGGATTAGAAGAAACCCAAACCAATCTCTTTTTAGGTTGAAACACCACTGCATGGTGAGCCAATAATTGATTCAATGATTTTTCGTTTCCATATCCAATATTTTTATTCCCCAATCCTCTTTTATCTCTTAGTATTTTCACCGCACTTTTAGCGGTTAATTTCTTATGATCTAAAAGTGCTACCATGCGATCATATCTATACTTAGAATGGCTTTCAATAATATGTTCACTGTTTCGCTTGTCATTTTTATAGGCCTTGCTTTGAAAATGATTTGAGCACACCAATTGTGATCCATTTTGGACCGCATAGACCCCGAAATTATCTGGAGATATCTCTATTAATATAGCCTTATTATCCGCTGCACTCCCAATCATAATAGATTCAGATACAAATACAGATTTGGTTTTAGCAATCGCAATTGCTTGTTCTATATTTGAAGCGTATTGTAAAATTTCTCTTGCCACTAATGATATGGGTGTTTTTGCGATTAAAGGAATGTTAGATTTCCCTGCATTAATAGTAACTGTAAGCCCTTTTTGGTTCATACCAGACATTACACCTATCATTCCTGCCCAAGAAACAGACATAAAGTTGTACCCCTTTTTTGGCTGTATAAAGGAGATTATTTTATTTTTCGCAAAAGCATCATTTAAATAAAAATCAAAATTCCTACCTATAATTAAATCACCATCAAGGGTATTTTCTCCCCAAGAAGCAAATGATGAACAGCCAACCAAGGCTAAATCTTGTAAAGCATGTCCCAAATCATGCGCACTGTGCAAATACAAACTCATTGCATATTTACTAGCAAATTTCTTAAAATCATCAGAAGCATACCTAGATACACCGTAGATTTCAGCCTTGTATTCATCCTTTATATACATCGGTAAATCCCTATTGTAAAAAGCTAAAAATTTACGCAATAAATATTGTTTAAATTTTGAAGGAACGATTTCATCAATTTTATCTAGAAATATTTTTTCTTGTACTACTAATTGTTTCTGTGTTAAATCTCCTATATTATTCCCTAAATCACGAGGGTTATTCCCAAAAGCAAGCAATTCCCATTCGCCGAGCGTATTTTTACGAATGCTACTTTTTCCTTTAAAAAACAAAGAGTCATTTACCTTTATTTTAACCGCATTTTCAAGCACATAGGAATTGATAGCATCTATCTTTAAATTCGCTTTATTTACGCCACAAGAACTAACAACAACCAGTATAAAAAAAAGTGCAATCCCTTTGAAGTTAGACATGGTTACAGCCTATTTTTTCTCTAATAGATTCCATCAATTTCTTCCTTCCAATAATATGAGTACAGGTTAAAACAGCACTTATAGTTACACCTAAAATCCCGTGCATATTTACACTTTGACCCGTAAAAAATAAATTCTTTAACCTTGTTTTAGGAGATAAAAAGGACTTCATCGTATTGTCTGCATCTTTTTTATAGCCATACATAGAACCTCTATTATTTCCGATATAATCCCTATAAGACAATGGTGTTGATGTATGGATAGATGCAATACTATCTCTAATACCTGGGAATTTCTTTTCTAATTCTTTTAAGAAAACTTCTGTTTTCTCTGCTTTAAATTTAGCGTAACTCTCCCCTCGTTCGTTTTCTTGAGACACGGTATTAAATGTATGCTCCCATTCTTTAACTTCATCAAAATTCATATACGTCATTGCGGTCATATTATGAGCCCATTGGGTTTGTTTTCTATGAACACCCATTGACAGCATATATCCTTCTGGCCAAGACTCTTGCGTATATTCTTGCGCTTCATAAACAACAGAAGGTGATTTTAAATGATATTGATTGTAATTGCAATATTTAAAAGATTCTGGCTTAAAAGTAATATACAAGCTAAAACCAGAAATAATACTCTCTATCTGTTCTACTCTTTTCATAAAGGACTTACGTAAGCCTCTACCATCAAGCATTTTTATGGTTAATTTCGGTTCGATATTAGAAATAAAAATAGAAGCTTTTATAAGTGCACCACTTTTTGTAGTTACGGATGTTAAAACATCTTCTTCAAAACCAAATTTAAGTACTTCTTGATGATTGTAAGCTTCTCCTCCGTTCTCCTTTAGCCTTCTCAACAACAATTTAGAAATTTGACTCCCTCCATTTACAAACCTATAAGAACTCTCGATATATGAATTTATAGACAATGCATGTACATACAACGGAGTGTTTAACTCACCCGCATACAAAGAATTTGAACCTACTAAAACTGCTTTAAACAATTCGTTATTAGAAATAGAATCCAGATAATCTTTAATTTTTATAGACAGAGCACTCATGTCATAATCTGTACTATCATCAAGATTATAAAGAGCAAAACTTTTACAAATCTCTCTGATTTTATCACAGTACAAAAGGATTGCATCTTTTTCTTCTGGAAACTGGCTTGTCAACGATTTTATAAAATTATCATACCCTTGGGCATGGTAATACTCGTTTTTGTCATCATCAAAAGTTATTACATCGTATTTATCTTGATCTAGTTTATGAAGATTTAACTCGTCCATAATACCGAGGTAAGAAAAATATTCGTACAAATTCTGTCCTTTATCTAAACCACCCACGTAATGAACACCCGTATCAAATATTTTTTTATTCCTTACAAATGTTTGTAGGTTCCCCCCAAATTGTCTGTTTTTTTCAAGGACACATACTTTATATCCTTCTTTTGCTAATATGTTTGCAGAGACTAAACCTCCCAGTCCACTACCTATTACAACAACATCATATTTTTCTTTCAAAATTATATTTTTTTAAACAAGAGAATATTTTCTTTTTTATAAGACATCGTAAAATTTGTTAAATCTTCTTTTGGACTTGTATTTAACAAATATATACATTCAAATTTATTAAAATTAATTATATTTTTATAGGTTTCTACAGGCACGCCATTTAGTATTAATACCGTACTAGAATTTACAGAAGAATCTTCTAAAACATCTATATAATGGACCTTCCTAGTTTTAATAGAAAAACAATTCCTAGCAATACTCCTCTTTTCCGTATCCGGATTAAAAGTAGTGATTTTTCGACTAAGACGCTTTGATATCAATAGAATATCTAACTGACCAAAATCCTCACTTATCAGTAATAATTTAGCATCCTTTGAAATAGAACGATTCAATTCGAAATACAATTCATTGTTTTTTACAAAATCCTTTTTTACATGCTTTAATATAAAGGGTTCTTTATACAGATAATTGGAATACAATAGCTCCTTAAAATAATCTACTCCCTCTAACTCTTCTCTCAAAGAAAGCAAACGATTCTTATAAAAAGAAGTTATCTTTTTTGTTCTTTCCCTTACGCCTGTTCCAAACTCTGGACTATCGGCGGGTATGCGTTCTCCTATAACCACAGTCATACTCCCATTTTGTATCACAAAATCATTTTTAGGCATAACTTCTGCATTTCCATGTAAATACACAGGAAGAATATCTATTTTCAACTGTTCTTGTAGGAAAAAAGCACCTTTATGAAACCTCCCTAATTTATTAGATAAAGATCTTTTACCTTCAGGAAACACAACTAAGGAGTAGCCTTGCTTGACTTTCTCTTCTAAATGGGCTACGCTTTGATCCACTCCATTAGAAACTGGAAAAAACCCTAAAACCCTTGCCAATCCCCCAAAAACTGGTGATTTATACACCCAATCGTTTACTAAATACACAATTTTATGGGTTGTGAGCCCCATGGTTAACGTATCTAAACTAGACACGTGGTTGGCAATAATAATGGTGGGAGTATCAAAGGTTTCTTTAGGTACATTTACTACCTTTTTATGAACCCATCTATTCCCATACAGTACAAACTGCACTAGCCATGCAACCGTTTTATGTAAGAATAAAAATTTCTTCTTTTTAGCTATTGGAATTAAAGGCATCAACAACAAGCTTATTAAAGACAACAACATACCACCTAAACCATAAATAAACAAAGAGTAAAAGGAATGTATCGTACTTCTAATTTTTAAGGGTCTAAATCCAACGGCGGATCTTCCAGAAATAAACAGTCTAAAAAGCAATGGCTGTAATGTGAAAGTAACAAAAACGGTTGTTAAAATTCCAATTAAAGAAAGAACAGAAATAGACCTTAAAGCAGGATGTTTTGCAAAAACAAGAACGCCTATTCCTAAGATTGTAGTTAATACAGAAAGGATAATAGACACTTTATAGGTTTGTACCTTCTTTGTATTATACGTATAATCATGTATAAGTCCATTGGTCATAAAAATGCTGTAATCTACGCCTAAACCAAAAATAAATGTAGATACAATAACATTAAAAACCGTAAATTGAATATCAAAAAAGCTCATAAGCCCCAATGTAATAATCCATGTTATAAATATAGGAATGCTGGTAAAAACAGTTAATTCTATGTTTTTATAAAACAAAAACAACACAATAAATACAGCCAAAAAGGAATAGTTAATTAAGCTTGAAAATTTTTCTTTTAAGGAGCCTAATATTGTTTCGTTGATATGTTTTCGATCAATCAACAGGGTATTTGGAACTTTTAAAATTAGGTCTTCAAGCATTTCTTTAGAACCTCCATTTAGCTGAACAATAGAAACCGCTGTTTTTAATTCTGTATCACTGATATATTCTTGAGCAAAGAGCGATTTAACTTCCTTATATTTAGAAAGCGGCAACAAGTCAAACTTCTTATCCAAGAGCACATAAAACGGATCATACGTATGCTTATTAAACCCTACTTTAGCACCTTCTTCAACTAAAAACCTTTTAACTTGCACCTTTACAGAATCACTCCAAAAGGCATTCCATTTGTCTATTTTTATTTGTTGATCAGGTTTTGATAACACAAGACTCCCGATGGAACTATACGCTTCGATTAAACCTTGATCTTTTGCTCTTTTTAAGAGCGTATTGATTCGAGAATTGACATGTAATACGGTATCTAAATTAGCATGATGCGCCACTAGATACACCGACTTTGAAGACAGGTTTAATAGCGTATCTAAGTTTTTTTCTGCCTTAAGACTTGCCGCATCCATAAAATTCATTTTAGACAAATCATTATTAAAACGAACCTTATTAAATGTAAAAGAACACGCAATTAGCACTAGTAAAAAACCACCAATTATATATTTATTTTTATCAAAACTATAGGCTGCTAATTTATCTATTATATGCGGCTTACTCTGATGTGTTTCTTTTTTAGGTTGGTATAAAATTGGGATTAAAATTAATGCTGCTACGGAAGATGTAAGAACACTAATAGAAGCAAATATACCTAAATCTTGAAGGGCTTGAGATTTTAGCAACAACAAACAAATAAAAGCAATAGCTGTTGTAATACTACTCATCAATACAGGCATGGTAATATCCTTATACAATTGTTTTATATTTTGATTGCTTTTAAAATGCGTTAAAATATGCAAGGAATAGTCCAATGTAATCCCTAAAAGAACAGAGCCTATACCTAAGGAAATTGCAGATACTTTTTCTCTTATAAAATAAAGAGCTGCAATAGCTACCAAAGCACCAATAAGCGTTGGTAGAAATAAAATAAAGGGTATTGTAGCCTTTTTATAAAAGAACATAAGAATCAACAGCAGCAATACCATGGCAGCACTCACTGTATATTTTATATCCATCTTAATTTGATTGGCATTGGCAACAGCTATAACAGTAGAACCGTAATATTCAGAAGACACCTGGTCTTTATACTTTGCGTTCAAATTATCAGAAATCCTATATAAAATCTCAACAAACCTAGTATTTGCATCCGTTTCATTTGACGAAAGTTTTGGTTTAATAAACAACAATAAATTTTTCTTATCCAGTGTCATCAAAAAGCCATTATGTACTTTAAAATTGGTTGTAATTTTTAATGATTCTAATTTTTTTAATGCTTTAAAACTGATTCCTAACGGATCCTTACGAAGTGTGTTTTTTGCAATAAACCCTGTAGGAGAAATAAGGGTTTGAAAATTCCCTTTTACAATCGTAGAAATACTATCTTTCTGTAATTGTTGACGTATTAAATCATAATCATTATCCGATAAAAACAGTGGAACATTGTCATAGACAAATTTCATGGTTTCCAACATGTTTTGATTTGTAAACTCGCCTTCCACATGCAATACAAAAGGAGCACAACTCAGGTGAAGACTATCTAATAGTTCTGATGCGTAACGAGACAATATCTCTGGAGTTCCATTTTCTAAGGCAGCTATATTCACTACTATCTTATCAGAAAAATCTACATTTTTTAAAACCTTATTTAGGGTCTTTGTTTGCTCGTTCTGAGGAATAAGTTTAGAAATATCCTCTTCAAAATTAATTTGCAGTGCTACATAAAGCAATCCACATAACAGAACTCCTAATAGCGTAAAAAGAGTTGGTTTTTTATTTTTAAACAGGCTGTAAATAGACAGAAATAATTGAGACACTATTTTTTTGATTTAATTTTAATAATAAAAAAACTGATTGCAAATGCAAAAAGTGCTGAAACAATAGCTAACACAAAACTACCGACAATATATTCTTTAACGTTTGCTAGGAGTTTTAAGTTTTCTAACAAATCTTCCGTATTAAACACCGTTTTAGACCCTAAAACAACATCACCAATTTTAAAACTAGCCAATATAATAAAAGGGATTACAGGCGGAATACTAATATTAGAAAATGCGAAAGCAATGGTTTTATTTAATTTAAAAACAGACGCCAATAAAACAGCTAGAACACCTTGAAAACCCCAAAAGGGAGCAATTCCAATAAAAACCCCAAGAGCAATAGCAAAGGCTCTTCTGGAAGGAGTTTCTGAGTTTTTTAATACATTCTCTATAAAAAACTGTTTAAGTCCTTTTTTTTTTAATGCTCTAAAAAAGTCGCGAGGCTTAATATACAAGAAAGCAATAAAAAGCAGGTATATATTTAATACTGTAATGCGGGCAAAATCTTTGATCGGTCTAAAATGAGAGACTCTTTCCAATGGATCGTACAGGACTTTAACGGGAACATTTTTAACATGTATCCCATGCCAAGATGCTTTTACAATATTCTCGATTTCAAATTCAAACTTATCCGTAAAAAAAGAAATCTCTTTTAGTAACTCAATAGGATAGAGTCTGTACCCAGATTGGGTATCGGTAAGTTTAACTCCCGTTTCTGCCCAGAACCAAAAATTAGAGAATTTATGTCCAAAGCTACTACCTTTAGGAACGGTATCTTGCTCCATATTTCTAGCTCCAACAATTAAACTGTTGTGATCCTTTTCAATTTCATCAATAAAAGCAATCATATCATCTGGATAATGTTGTCCATCAGAATCAATAGTAATTGCAAATTTATACCCTAGAGAAATGGCTTTTTCAAAACCGTATTTAAGCGCATATCCTTTTCCTTTATTTTGATCATACGCCAACATTTCTACACCAGTGTATTGTTGCAAAATTTGACAGGTATTATCCGTAGACCCATCATTCACCACAATTACATTTGGGGTGTATTCCAACACGGCGTCTAGAACTCTTTTTAGTGTTTTATCGTTATTGTATGTCGGTATTATAACACAGCATTTTAACCTAGCTATTCGATCCGCTATATCATGTTGTTTTAATGTAATCATATCAGTTTTTTGAAAAAACACTTTTTTCTTTTTTTGTAAAGTGTTTTGATGCTAAAACATACTCCATAATATATTGTTTCAAACGCTTAGATTTTTCGTCTTTTAGCATCCTCAACACAAAGCGCTTATCTTCAACGCGCTGCTTGTTATATTTGAGTATCTTAGGAGCATTTTGCTGCACTGAAAGTCGTACAAATCTAATCTCAAGACTATTAGGCGATTTCAGCACTGCGTATTCTATGAGGTTCACTCCTTCTGAAAAACGTTTTTTCTTGTTTTTAACACCTTTTTCTGTCTTAGCCAGCAATGCTATAACAGCACCTTTATACGCAACAAATACATCTTTATCTCCTTTTTTCACTTCGCGTAACAATGTGAATAATTCCGTGGCATGCTCCTTAGATGTTCCTGCTTTTTTATACGCTACACGCACCGTGCTAAGATTTAACTTAACAATTAATAAAGGCAGGTATAAATACAAAAAAAAAGGATGCATTCTTTATTTTCTTAGGGTGTATAATGAGTTTATTTTCAAGGCGATAGTATCGTCAAATTTAGTGATATTATTCACTTTATATTCGCCATTATCTTCTTTAGTGATTTTTAAATTCAACCGCAGTTCTTTGTTTTTTTCAGGATTAATGATTGCCATAAACTTTACGTTACTGCACTTTTTCATAAACAATTTACTTCCTGTAACCTCCTCTACAAGATCCTTGGTGATTTGCATCATACAAACCCCTGGCATGATTGGATTATTAGGGAAGTGTCCTTTAAAAATTTCATGTGCAGGATTGATCAATATATCAAAAACAAAAGAACCTTCCAATATTTCTTCTTTAGAAACAATTGTATAAAAATTTTCTAATATCATATCTTTTCAGTAAAAAGCTAATGTAAGAAACTTAATTCAATGTTTAGCTTAAAATTATTGTGTTTTATAATTATGCGTTTAGCAAGATCATTGCGTATATCGGTAAAAAGAATGATTACTTGCTCTCTTCGTTTATTTCCTGAACTAATCTTATACAAAACAGGGTTTTTACCTGTATAATAGTAATACTTAAAGTCCTTCGAAGACCTAGACAAAAACACCTCATGCTCAGCTGACAGAAAACTTTGTGCTGTAAAAACATTCTGAGTAAGGAGCAATTTAAAATCCTTCCTTAACAAATTAACGACCATTTTTTTATCTAATTTCTTTTGAATAAAGTTGACTTTAAAGGATTCACCTATAAACTCAAAATCAAACAATTTAGCTCCAAATTCAGTTGTAAATACAAGTCTATAGTGCTCTTCTTTTATTTTCTTAACTATAAAGATTCCTCCAAGACTATTATTTAAAAGATCAATTTTAGCTTTGTATACGTAATCTAAATCAGAATTTGAAAAATAAAGATTCTCAATCTTTTTTTCAAGAAAGTGTTTTTCTTTTGACAGGTTAAATAACGGTTTACCACAAGAAACAAAGAGAAAAAAAAAGAGGAAACTAATGTGAAAAAACCGCATCGCTTACTGTTTTATTAATTGCTCTATCTTTAAACGTAATCAATGTAAAATCTTCTTCAGATTCTATCATCTTAATTTTTGTAACTTGAAAGTTCTTTGATTCAAACGTTAATTCAAACTTTTTTATAAAGGTACTTTCTGTTTGGTCTTTTGCAGTAAATGTAACCACATAATCAGACTTATTTTTAAAATACTGAATATCAAATTGCGCATCATCAAACATATCTCCTTTAATACTTTTAGCTATTAAACCATTCAGTTGTTTAAAAACCTTTGTACTACTCAAATCTATATGACTCTTTTTTCCTGCATCATTTATAAGGAGTTCGTTTTCTTTAAAAATAACACTGTATTTAAACGGACTTGTATAGGACCATTTTATAAGGTTTGGATCTTTAAAAATCAAACTTCCTTTAGAGATAATATCCTTTGATAAAAATGATAAGTGTTTTGCTTGTACAAAATTTGTTACAATTGTTTTTATTGTTTTTGCATGTTCCAACACTCCGTTTTTCACCACAATTGCTTGTTGGTGAGTCAGTTTTTTTTGCTGACAAAATCCAGTTATTGTAATCAATAGCAATACTATAATTAGCAGCTGTTTTTTCATATAAACTTATTTAATTAAGGTGTTCAAAGTTACAGGTTTTAACTGTTTCGATTCCAAAGAAATCAATAACTGTTCCAAAACTGTAACTGTCAAATTACTAGTGTCATGCAATAGTACAATATCTCCTGCTATTATTTTTTTATTTATTTTCTCAAACACTTTTTGGGGTGATTTTGCAACGGTATCATAAGACCGAATGCTCCATCCTACGGTGATAAGACGGTGTTTTTTTACTGCTTTTGCAATGTTTGGGTTGGTCACTCCAAAAGGAGGTCTAAACAATACATTGTGTTGTTTTGATAGTTTTAAGAGTAAGTCCTGCGTTTTTTTTAGGTCTTTATAAATGGCATCTGAAGATAAAAAACCATTGGCATTAGAATGCTTAAAAGAGTGATTTCCTGTCAAATGTCCCTCCATCCTTATTTTTTTAAAAAGCTCTGGATACTTCTCTATGTTTTTACCTATACAAAAAAAAGTAGCTTTTGCATTGTGCTTTTTTAAAACCTTTAGAATTTCTAATGTAAATACAGGATGTGGACCATCATCGAAGGTAAGATAGACTTCATTTTTTTTTCCTTGAGGCAATCTTGTTACTGCCTTTAAAAAATAGCCCAACTGCATTCGAAAAGAGCCAATGCTTGTAATGGCAGCCCATAAGACAAACAGCGAAACAAGCACAATTGCCGTGATGTTGTTTGCTCCTTCAATTATAAATACACCTATAAGAATACAGCAAAAAAGAATTGTTATGTTTTTAAATGTTAGCAAGATTCTATCAAAGTAAGACTGTGATTCTCTCCTCTAAATTGATTGTATAACAACACCTTATTAATTTTATTACCGGATATATTATTTAATTTTAACAGCGACGGAATTTTTTGAGTTTTACACAAATTTGATGCTAACCACAAACCAAAAGCGGAAGCTGTATTGTATTCTCCAGAAAGGTGTTTGTAATACACTTGTTGTATGTTTTCGAAAATAGAATATTGCAAGGCTTCATAATATTCATTAAATTCTATATCCCCATTTACGCCTAACATCACAAGATCAATATCGGCAATAGACAAGGCATTTTCTTTTAGAAAAGCAGTGATTTTTTCAGGCATTTTAGAACACTCACAGGTATCAAAAATACGTACATCTATCAGTTTCGCATAAGAAGTTTCCGTTTTTTTATTTTCAAGGGAGAAAAAATGAGCACCTTCACTAAATACACTTCCTTTAGAATTAGATTTCAAAATCCCCTGAGACAAGGTTTTTGGGTCTTTAATATATCCCAAAATATCAAAAAGACCTGTTGTATAATCCCCGAGTTCATCTACGCCACCAACCAGTACACTAGATTCGCCTTCCTGCATCATCAATAAAGCATCAATCAATGCTATTTCAAAAGAAGTTGCATTGTGAACATACGTCATATTATACGCATTACACTGTAAGCCAAGCGCAATTTGCCCTCCTACAGTATTGTGTGTAGATTGGATAAATGAAGTAGGTGTTAAAAACGCTTCATTATTATCGATCATTTTTTTTAAAAACTTCTCAGAATCCAATAAGCAGCCCATACCTGTCCCAGTTATAATAGCATCTGGAGAAGTATTATTTACTTCTTTTAAAGCGATACTCGCAGCAACAACACTGTTTTTAACACCACTTGCCATCCGGCGTATCATGGTAGGTTTTATATACTCTTTATAAGCAGGTTTGTGAACTTTTACAATAGCATTATCCAGCTCCTTAAATGAGTCAACTAAATCCTTAAAAACAGTAGATTCTTGAGCTGAAACACTTCCTAGCCCGTTTATATAGCACGATTTCATATGATTTATTTTGAAAAAATAATGGTTGAACAATTCCCTCCAAACCCAAATGAATTGGACAATACGTGGTCAATATTTTTATGAATTACATCCACTTCAGGTATCAGGTTGGTCTCTGGTATGGCATTTGAAAAATTCAGATTTGGAAACACAACATTGTGTTGTAATGATAAGACAGCATACACCGCTTCAATTGCAGCAGCTGCAGCGAGAGTGTGACCAGTATACGCTTTTGTAGAACTAAATGAAGGAACTTCATTTTTAAATACATTCAGTAAAGCTTTACTTTCGGACATATCATTATTAGGGGTTGCAGTTCCATGTGCATTTATACAATCAATAGCACTTGGATGCAAACCTGCTACAGACAAGGCTTTTTGCATCGCCAATGTAGCACCTATACCATTTTCAGAGGATGCTGTTTGATGAAAAGCATCGTTCGCATTTGCATAACCCGTTACATACGCCAATACTTTTTTATTGGATTTTTTAACAATTGCATCAGACTCAAGTACCAGATAAGCTGCCGCCTCTCCTAAGTTTAGCCCATTCCTATCTCTATCAAAAGGCTTACAATTAGATTCGGAAAGAATCATTAAGGTATTAAAACCATTGATTGTAAATTTTGAAAGACAGTCTGCTCCACCTACGATTACGCGATCAAGTTTTCCTGCTTTAATAAGTCTTGCTCCTAACATAATCGCATTTGCGGAAGAGGAGCATGCAGTACTTATGGTGGTCGCAAATTCTTTTATACCTAGAGTTCTTGCAATCTTTTTGGTCGAATCTCCAGCATTATGAGATTCAATATATTTTTGTTTGTCAGCATCGGTTAGAATGGAGTAATAATATTTTTCGGTTTTATCCATCCCTCCTACGCTGGTCGCAGAAACGATTCCCGTACGACAATCGTTAATATCAGAAATATTAGCATTCTTAACAGCTTGTTTACAAGCAAACTCTGCTAATAGAGCCGTTCGGGAATAATTATTAGTTGCTGGTAGTTTCAAAAGATCTACTAATTCTTGATTTGAATAAGCAATCTCTCCTACTTTAATATGAGGACTATGTATGGTGTCTATTTTTTTAATTTGAGAAATACACTCATTTTTTTGAATCAATGCGTGATAGTTTTCTTCTACATTGTTTCCAATGCTAGAAATAATTCCCATCCCTGTAATTGCGACACCTTTACCCATATCTATTTTTTGTTATCCATAATAAATTTAGCCATCGAATTGATAGACTCAAAAATGGTTTTCCCCTTTTTAGGATCAGAAATTTTAATCCCATAATCTTTATCAAGAATTACTATAAGTTCCAATGCATCTATGGAATCCAATCCTAAACCATCTCCAAAAAGTGTATCATTATCTTGGATATCTTCAACCGTTAAATCCTCTAAATTTAGGTTCTCGATGATTTTCTCTTTTAATTCTATTTTTAAATCTTCCATGTTGTTAATTATTGTATAATTTAATTAATTCTTTTGTACAATGTGGCTTCCCACTTTGTGCTGTTACTAAATACATAAATGCATCTATAGATTCGCCATCAACGTTTACCCACCCACTTAAAACACAGTCAGATTTTCCAGACTGAATTAAACTATTTTCATACGTATAATGTAAAATAGCATTATATTGGTTCAATACAAAAAATACATTTTCACTTTTTAAACGATGCCTAATACTTACTTCACCTATTCCAATATTTGGGAGTGTGTACACAAAAACAGAAGGGCTCGGGAAATAACTTTCCTTATTATTAATCGCATTTTGGTGTTTCCTATCTGTATCTAAACTGGATGCATTATTAGAAAAAACGACGGCAGTATTACTTTCTTTAATTGTAGTTATTGAATTGTTTATCAGTATTTCACTTACTAAAAACGCAAGTTTACTCAAACTATCCATTTTAAAAAACTTGGCATATTTTAATTCTAAAAAACGATATACATTTTTCAAGAAAACTGCCACATCTGTAGCATCATCTGAATAAATCACTTCCCCATTTAGAGTGATGCAATTATTTTCTATTTTACAATAGTTTTGTATGTATAATTTTTTATTCAAAATAGCAACTTATTTTTTTACACAAACAAATATAGTATGATATTCACCAACGGCAATATCTGATTTGATTGTAAGTCCTACCTTATCAATCAATGTTTCAAAAACTTTGGAAGAATACATCTTACTATTCCCATTTGCCATGGTTGTGAAATACAAAGACGTTGCTTCTAAAATAAAACGAGCATTGTCAAATTTCTGACGATCGGTAAATGTTTCCATGATTAATAATTCAGAATCACTGTCCATTGAATCTACACATACGGACAATATTTTAATGATTTCTTCTTCTGAAAAACAATCCAAAAATTGACTCATCCAATACGTATCTGCACCCTTTGGAATTTGAGGATTTTCCGACAACCAGTCTATCGTATGCCCCTTAATTCTATCTTTAAAAGAATACTCTTGAGCATTCTCTAATGCTTTATTTAATTGCCCAGGAAGGTCTACAATAGTTACCTCAACTTGGTCACTATATTTACACGCACTTATGGCAAATTTACCGGTATTCCCACCTATATCAAAAATGGCTTTAGGGTTATTTCTAAATACAATTTTCAAGGCATTATCAAACACCTCGTCTGAGTAATGATGGTCAAAATCAAACCATGATTTTTTTGCTTGAGGATCCAATTCAGAGAGTCCTTCATAAATTGTATTCCATTCTCCAAGCTCTTTTAACCCTTCTGGTTTATTGTTTTTTATAGAATCATTTAAATGATAAAGTCCTTTATAACAAACGTCATTTGTAAAATTAACATTCACATCTACGGTCTCATTAAATGCAAGAAAATACCCAACCTTTGTAAGCTCATACTGTAATTTATCGTCTTTACTAACGATATCCGAGCTTTCCGCTATCTCTAATAACACTCCGAGTCCGTATGCGCTTATATTTAACTTTTTTGACAACCCTTCGATGGTTATCCCTCCTTGATGCCTAGTTTCAAAGATCAAATCTAAGACTCCAAGCTTTCTCAGCGAAACTGTAGTTTGAAAAATAAAAGGGGCGAAAGCAATTCGTTGTGCTTCTTCCAAAGCATCAATTGCCTTTAATGTTTTTACTGACATGTTTTTCTTAATTATTAATGTTATAACAACGTATTTTTTAGCCTTGTAAATATATATGATATCTATTTAATTCAACGTGTTTTTTTTGCTTAAATTCAACTAATAAACGCAACTTTTCGATTTGATTCTATGATGGTTATATTTTCAAAACAGAAAAGTAGGAAAACCTACCTTTCTTGTCTTGATGGATATGTATCTTACGGTCTCAAATCTCGAAAAAAGAAGTTGTATGAAACACATCACCCAAGCGCAAAGATACACAATTTGTTGCATGTTAAAACAAGGTTATAAACAGGTTGAGATAGCAGCTGCTATAGGAAAAGACAAGTCTGTTATTAGCAAAGAGATTAAGCGTAATTCAGACAAAAGAAATGGAGTTTACAAGCATGAATTAGCCCAAAAAAAGTATGCTAAACGTCATAAAGAAAAGCCTAAAAGAAAACGCTTTACAGAAGATATTCAACAAGCAATAGAGTTGTTATTGCGAGACGATTATAGTCCTGAGCAAGTAGTTGGTGTCCTAAAAAAACAAGGTAAAGAAACGGTGTCTATTGAGCGTATATATCAGCATATTAGGGAAGACAAGAGGAATGATGGTGATTTACATACACACCTTCGCAGACAGGGAAGGAGATATAGAAAACGTGGCTCATCAAAGGATTCTAGAGGGGTTATAAAGAATCGTATTAGTATAGAACAACGTAAGCGTACGGTAAAGTACACCCTTGATTATTTATCAACAGGCTTCCAATTTTGAGGCAGTAACTCCGAAAGTTTATTAGCCTTATGTTCTGGTAATCTATTAAGGACATCACATAGCCACGTATGTGGGTTTACGTTATTCTTTTTGCAAGTAGCAAAAAAGCTATAAAATAGAGCTATGTTTTGTGCGGACTCATGACTGCCAGCAAAGAGATAATTTTTTCTGCCAATAGCTAAAGGTCTTATGGCATTTTCTATATTATTGTTGTCTATTTCAAACCTGCCATCATCGATGTATAGTTTTAGGTTTTGCCATATTTTAAGAGTATAAGCAATTGCTTTTCCTATGGCACTTTTAGGCAGTACGTTTTTTCGCTCTTTTGTAAGATAAATTTCTATTCCGTCTAAAACAGGTGATGCATGTTTTTCTCTATATGCTTTAGTTTGCTCAATAGTTAATTCTTGTTCTTTTATTTTACGTTCTATCTTGTATAGCTTTTGAATTTCCAACAAAACAACATCCGCTCTTTTAGGATCATTATCCAGCGCCTTCTCAAAATACCGCCTAGCATGAGCCATGCAACCTAAAAGAGTAATTTCTCCTTTTGTTGTTAAGTTTTGGTATGCAGCATACCCATCGGACTGTAGTGTCCCATTGAAATCTTTAAAAAACTCTTCTGGAACAACTTTTCCTCTCCCTTTATTGTATTCAAAAAGAACTAAATTTTTAACAGGATTTCGATACACCCACATATACCCTCTGTGTGTTGATTTTTTCTTGTCTTTATCTAAAACCTTTATAGGAGATTCGTCTGCTTGAATATAATTGGCATTTTCTAAAAACTGAGCCTTAAATGTATCGTATAAAGGAGCGATAAGCTCCGAACTTTTAGATACCCATCCTCCAATTGTTGATTTACTTACTTTTAAATCTTGTCGTTTAAAAATTTGAATTAATCTGTAAAGTGGTAAATGGTCTACAAATTTTGAAATAAGTATAAAGGCCAATAAACTTGCTGATGCATTTCCTTTAGGTATCGGTAAGCTTGGTAATTCTGCTATAACAACGCCTTTTTCTTCCGGAAGTGCATATTTAGGTCTTACAATTCGTCTTACAAAAACGGAAAGAGGCGTTATTTCTAAAAGTTCTGTAACTTCTTCTCCTATTTTTACAGCTCCTTCTTCTATGTGCTTAGGCTCTATAATCTCTTCTACTCGCGGAAAATGCGCAGGTATAGAAGAGCGAACAGGTTTTTTCTTTCCTTTCTTCTTTTGTTTTCTTTCGTAGATTACAATATGTTTTTTGTATGCCTCTTCTTTCTCAGCTATTATTTTTCCGAAAAGCGACAATTGATTTGTGTCAACAGGGATAAAACGTTCGCTTTTAGACCCGAAAACCATTCTTTTAAGCTGCTCGTATTGCTGCTTAATTTCAGCTAGTTCTTGAGCTGTTTTTTCAAGTTCAATCTTTAAAATTACCAGCTCTTTTTGTATGTCTATTGTATTGTTTTCCACACTATAAATATACAAAAAACAAGACTAAATAGCAGGTAAAACCTACAGTTTTATTGAATTATTTAGCCTCTAAATAACGTTCGTTTTTCTGAGTATTTATAATACTAATTCCGTCTAAAACCATAACCATTTGGGTATAACTCAAAACTACTAATCCATCTTCAATGTCGTATTTTGGAAGCTCAAAAATACCTCGTTCCAATCGTTTATAATACAGTACAAATCCTCCAGGTCGCCAATGAAGAAGTTTTAGTTTATTTTTTTGCTTATTGATAAATGCATAAACACTATTTCTATCTCGCTCTTGTTCCATGTGCTCACTAACTAATCCACTTAATCCATTAAATCCTTTTCGCATATCAACTGCAGATAAGTGATAATAATACGTGTGTTCTGTACCTAATCCTAACATTTATATTTTCGTTTTTGTTTAGATGCAAAAATTAGATTATTTTTAACTTCTTACAAGATGTAGTTCTCCGTACGCTTACAGAACAACGCCCTGAAGTTGTTGAACAAAGAAATCGATTTGGAGATTTAGAGGTCGATTTAATCATAGGTAAAAACCATAATCAAGCCATACTTACCGTAAATGATAGAGCTTTTGGAATGCTTAAAATGAAAAAAGTAAGCTCTAAAGAAGCAGTTGTTGTCACTAAAGCTATCAATGAAATATTAGAAGACTGGAAGCCTTATCTACATACTATAACAGCTGATAATGGAAAAGAATTTGCAGGCCATGAGCAGGTTGCAGAAAATTTATGTATTGATTACTTTTTTGCGCATCCATATCACTCTTGGGAAAGAGGATCTAACGAAAATTTAAATGGTTTGATTAGACAATATTTTGCCAAAGGAAGTGACTTTACAAACCTAACAGATCAAAGAATCAAAGAGGTAGAAACAAAATTAAATAACAGACCTAGGAAGAGACATAAATATCAAAACCCTATATTTGTAATGGAACAATTATTATTTAACTAAAAGTTGCGTTTGTGACTTGAATTCAGCTTGTTATTTTTTTAAAAACCACAGCGGCATTACTCCCTCCAAATCCAGAGGCGGTTTTTATAAATACATGGAGGTCTTTTTTTGTGTTACTTTTTATCACGTTCATAGGTTCTGAAACACCTAATTCATCATAGCCCAAAGACTTAATTAATGTATTACTGTGCAAACATTCTATACCTATCACTGTTTCTAATAAACCCGACGCTCCTAGGGTATGCCCATAATATCCTTTTAGACTATTCACTGGAACGGTCTCCAATTGTGCTCTTTTAAACGCAATACTTTCCATCTCATCATTAAAAAGAGTGGCCGTACCATGTGCAGATATATAATCGATATTTTTTGGACTAAGTCCTGCTTCTTTTAGCGCAGATTGGATGGCCAAAAACAAGCCTTCGCCTGTTCGTGAAGGTCCAGAAATATGATTCGCATCGTTACAAGAGGCTCCTCCGACTACTTCAACTACCTTAGCGGAAGTATCTGTATATGTTTTTCGCATAAGCACACTTGCAACAGCTTCTCCTATCGTTATTCCATCTCTGTTTTTTGAGTAGGGCCTACACGGCTGGCTACTAATTGCTTGAAAAGACTCAAAACCTGAAATAATAAATTCCGAAACCAAGTCTCCACTTACAATAATCACATCGTCATACATGTCAGATTGCATTAAATGTTTTGCTATAGAAACAGCTAGAACTCCAGAAACACATGCGTTTGAAATAACAACAGCTTCGTTTTTAAAACCAAAAAAAGCTTGTATCTTATTTCCTAAAACAGGCAAATAAGCCCTTGTTTTATCATTATAAAACGGAGATTTAGGAGACAAAACATCTACATTACCTTTTGTGGTAGAGATCAGTAATCCTGTTTTATTCGAAATTTTAAATGATGCTTCTTCAAATAAGGCATCAATAGACAAAATCATAAGTTTTTCGAGAGTAGTATAGGCATTTATATCTCCTATTTTCGAAAACATCTTGTCGACTAATTTTTTATCTATTAGCGCACTATAAAAAGAATCGTTCCCTTCTCTCTCCTGTTTTTCTATCCCTGATTTATTAGCTAATAAATGGTCGAAATTTTCTTTATTAGAAAACCCTAATGGCGATATTATTTGATGATTTGTTATGTATATATTCTTCATAAATCCCTATTTATAGCAATCCAACCTTTTTTTTCCAAGCTACAAAAAAAGAAGGGACATTTAACGATAATTGATTCGAATCGTCCACAAATACTTGGACTGTTTTCCCGACACAAACGACAGCTCCATTTGGATTAAAAATTTTATAATGAAAAATCATTTTAGCCGCTGGAGAATTCTCAAAAGTTGTTTCTATGGTTGCTACGTCTCCATAGCGCAATGGCAATTTGTGCTTGCAAGAAGATTCGATAATAGGAGTTACATATCCATGAGACTGAACGTCTAAATATGAAATCCCATGTTTAGCGCCAAAATCTTCTCTACCATCTTCAAAATAGGTAATATAATTTCCATGCCACACAATCCCTAAAGGATCGGTTTCGTTAAACCTTATACGTATTGTTGTCGTTTCTTTTAATTTCATTCTAGTTATTGTTGTTAACTTTATCGTAATACACAGAAACACTCATTAGCAGCACAAAAAAACCGCCCAACAAGCTTATTTCAGGGACTATATCGATAAAAGATGCATCTCTCAAAATTACATCATAAAAACCATT
The DNA here is from genome assembly GCA_965224465.1 of Flavobacteriaceae bacterium. GTDB lineage: Bacteria > Bacteroidota > Bacteroidia > Flavobacteriales > Flavobacteriaceae. The sequence continues at coordinate 2,239,028 of OZ245049.1, forward strand.
TATCCCCCAGTTCATAGGTGATATTTTTGCGAGAATTTGCAAGTATTCAGGCATGATAAAAACAGGCACCCAAACACCTCCTATTGCAGCAAGTATCACAACCAATGTAGCTCCAAAAGGAGCAGACTGTTCCGTAGTTGTGGCAATAGTACCTAATAATATACCCAAACTTATAGCAGCCAAGCCTACAAAAAAGGCGACCAAAAACAATAACATATAACTACCATTCACCTCTAAAGAAGGAAGTCCCAAATAAGGAAAAACATAAAAACCGACCATTAGCATAAGTACAAACTGCAACATACAGACAACCAAATAACTTAATACTTTACTTCCATATATGGTAAAATAAGATGTTGGACTTGTTTTTAATCTAATAAAAGTTCCTTGATTTTTTTCCTTTACTATATTTATAGACAACGGAATAATTATAAAAAAGATGGCAAACAATGTCCAAGCAGGCACATTATGCTGAACGGAATTCGGCATTTTTTCTACGGAAGCGTTGGGCGTAATTTCTACAAACGAAATAACATTTTCTTGCCCAAAAACGTCTCCTTCAATCTCTAATTCGTCTTGAAAAATTTTATAAATGGATTGTGTTTCTATTTTAGAAACCAATTTATCAATTGCATTTTTAACAGCATTTTTAAATGATAATTGGGCGGCAGGATCAAAATACAATTTAATTTCTTGAGATTTTATATTCTTTACATCCTCCTTCGTAGTTTCTTCTGGATCAATTCCAAATTCGTCTAATATTTTAGCTACTTTATGGTGTATTTTTTTATGAATATTTACGGATAATTCCTTTGGAACTACAATCGCCAATTGATAGGTGCCTTTTAACACTAAACTTACAGCTTCTTCCTCTGTAACTAAACTATTATCAAGCTCCGTAACAATCTCAAAAACCCCATTACTATCCAAATTTTTAATAATAGAATTGGATACAGCCCCCTGATCATTGTCTATAAATAAGATTGGAATTTTTGTGTCGTTTATTTTTTTAAAAGAACTGTCTTGTATTAAAGTTACAGTAACTACTAAAATTAATGGCATTATAAATAACACCGCTAGCCCCCCGATATCTCTTCTTAAAAGTAAGAACTCCTTATATGTTGCTATCCAAAGTTTATACATTATCTCTCAATTTTTCACCTGTAAGGTGGATGTACACATCTTCCAATCTAATTGCATTAGGCACACTTTCTATTAGCGCTTTAGGAGTTCCTTGAGTTAAAATTCTACCGGAATCTATAATGGCAATTTTAGAACAAAATTCTTGCGCCTCCTCCATGTGGTGAGATGTATAAATAATAGTAGCTCCATTATTATTTAAGCTTTTTAAATAATCCAAAATCACATGTCTAGACTGAACATCAACACCAACAGTTGGTTCATCTAAAAACAAAATATCTGGAGAATGAAGTGTACCTGCAATTAAATTAATCCTTCTTTTCATTCCTCCAGAAAACGATTTTATTTTTTTATCTTTAACGCTATAAAGCCCTAGCTCTTCAAGTAAATATGCTACGTTTTTCTTAAGTTCTTTTGAATGTAATCCATACATCGCACCAAAATAAATTAGATTTTCTTGAGCGGTTAATGTCGGGTATAAAGCATACTCTTGAGGAACCACTCCTATGTTTTGTAAAATAGCGCTCCTATTGGCAGCATAGTTTAAAGAATTAATCTCAACAACTCCAGACGTAGGCTTAATAAGTCCACATAATATTGATATTAAGGTAGTTTTCCCAGCACCATTAGGCCCCAACAAACCAAAAATTTCACCTTTTTTAATCTCTAAACATAAATTATCTAATGCATTTACATCACTATCTTGATAGCGTTTAGAAACTCCCTGAATTTGAATAACAGTACGTTTTATCATTACAAACTCTTTTTTAGATCTTTAAAGAAAACCTCTTCTTTATCAGCTATAATAAGTAATTTTTCTGACAACTTAGAATAGCCATCAAAAGTCTTACTTCTATTTTTATATAACCTGGAAGCATCTAAAGCAAAATCTCTCCATAAATCACCTATTACAGTAATCTCTTTAGAAAACTCCAACAATACAGGTTTTTCTAAGATCTCTGCCGCCTCTTGTAAAAAGGCTCCATAAATAAATCTAAACCCACCACCACCTGTACCAATTTCTTCTTGCATACGAACAATCTGACCTAAATAATGATTTGTTTTTTTTGCACCAATTTTACTTGGCCATTTTTTTATTGCCTTCGCAACCATTCTAATTCCTTTAACACCAACAAGCGGTACTGGGGCTAACATATCGCTACAAGTAGATTTGATCGCTTTAACAATGGCACTTTTTAGCGGAAGGTTTTCTGGAAAATCGGAAGGGTAATACATGTGTCCTCTAGGCGCCAAGGCTCCTTTAGCAAAGCGTACGATTCTCAATTCTTCTTCAGACAACACCGTTGTTGTTTCCATAACGGGGTCACTAATTAAATAGCTACCTTTTTCTTTACCATAGACCACTAAATTATGGGCATTAAAATGGAATTTGTACTCCTCGGGAAAGTAGGTCAAATTATAAACTCCAACCTGTAATCCCACGGGGATATTATTTGACAACATTTTATCCAAGGCTTTTTGAGCCGTTTTTTGTGATCTAAACTTTTTTCTATTTATTTTTATTCCTAATCTCTTACAAAACCTTTTAAAAATCAAACCAGGCATAGGTCTAAAACTAACTGCTGGTGCTAGGTTTACTTTTAAAAAAGGGAGGTATACAAAAAACAATCCAGAACCAATTCCAAAAGCTAATGGTTCACTTATAGGATAACCATGGTGTTTTAAAAGGTTAGAAATAACTCCATTTTCACAATGAGCCGATTGATGGTGCTTAAAATCTAATTTCATTAATCTTTAATATCTGTTAATTGAGAAATACTTACTTTAAAAGTTTGCGCATACTTTTCCAGCGTTTTAATTGACAATCTTTTAAAAACGGAAGGTTTAAAATGGCGCTTTATTTGCCAATTCCACTTGCCCATATAACTTGCAGTAGTACTCAAGTCCATTCTAGAAAGTTCCATATAATACTGAATAGGACTTATTTCCCCTTTTAAGCATAAAACTTTGAACATGGCAGCTCTTTCTTCTATTAAATCTAAGGATTTATTGAGGGCAATGGTCTTAGGAGTCCATCCTTTACTAAGTTTGGTTACGTATTTACCTTGATTATTTACCGCATAGCAAAGCTCTTTCATGTTTATACTTGTAAGGTTGCTATCGTCCTGAGGTACGTTTTTTGCTTCCATCTTATTTTTTTTGTATAAAAAGTTTCAACTCACAATCCAATATTTTAACCGTATCGCATGTTACCTGCCCCTGCATGGTACAAATACAATAATTATCACCATCATACCGAGATATTAAAGTTGCAATAGAAGTAATTGTCTTAAGTACATCTGGCATCTGATAAATGTGAATATATTTTATACTGCTTATAAATCCGATTACTTTTGAATCATTTTCTGTATCCTCTGGCTCAAAAAATGTTTGTCCCACATTAATTGAACATGTTTGAGCAATGTTTTCTATTAAACCTGCTTCGGACAACATCTTATTTTCAACAAAAATATTCTCTTCCTTAATTAACAAATGCGTTCCTATAATAAGATCATCAACCACAAAATAATCATCTACCATAAGCATTGGATTCCTATGGGGAAGAAATTTTCTGACATCAACGTTACTACAACTAGCTCCCATATTATGAAGCTAAAACAGTTTTCATTTGCCCTTTGGCTATTAACTCATCACCACAAGTTACGGAAATTTGAACAAGTGTTATCCCCATAAATTCTTGAACTATTGCAATTTTTGTTTCTATAAATTCTCCTACTTTAGGCAATCGTGATATTTCAATTTTTTTTATAGATCCTAAATACCCAACAGGCGGCTCTTTTTTCAATAAAAAATACTGATAGCCCGTATGAAGTGCTACAGATTGTGCCATGTTTTCGATAACTCCAGCCTCTGTAAAACAATTTTCAGCAACTAAAATATTGCCAAGTTCTATATGAAAACCAGAAACAAGTTGCTCTTCATTATAAGAAATAAGTTCAGAGACCATTACAAATGGAGCCTTCTGCGGAATTAAATCTTGTATATTTTTTAAATTAATTTTCATCATAGACATTAACAAACGGTTAAAAAAGCATAAGAGTATGAAAATCGTGCACTCTCAGGCACAGATAGCAAAATGGTATCTCCTTTTTTTAATTTACCAGATCCCACCAATTCTTCTAGCATAATATAAATAGATGCTGAACCAATATTCCCTACACGATCTAAATTAATAAACCATTTATCCCAAGGGATTTCGACTCCTTGGTTTTTCATTTCCTCATAGAGTCCACTTTTAAAATAATAAGATGAAATATGAGGTAAATAATACGTAATATCCTCTGGGCGAATCTTGTTTTTATCCATAGAAATCTTAAGACTTTCTACACCTTTAACCAAAATATTCTTCCCTAACAAACGCGTGTCTTGTTTCATTGCAAAAAGAGATTTTGTTGCCCAAACATCAGAAGAAAACTCACTCCACGGCATCAAAAAACCATTTTCAAGTTTTTCACTTCCTGCATACATACAAGTTTCTACTTCATGCGCAAATGAATATCCTTCCATCCAATCTATCCTCAAAGGTAAATCCCCATTTGGCTTACTCTCTAACAGTACTGCTCCTGCTCCATCAGACAACATCCACCTTAAAAAATTTTTTTCAAATGCAAGGATCGGCTTTTTGTCTAAACGCTCCAATGTTTTCACCTCAGTTTCAAAAATATCAGATTTCATCCAAGAAGAAGTACGTTCTGAGCCCGTACAAACAGCATTTTTAGTTTGACTTGATTTTACAGATAAATACCCAAATTTTAGGGCATTCATCCCAGAGCAACAGGCACCTGAAGGTGAATTAATTTCTGTAATTCCATTTTTTAAAAACCCGTGTACCATCGCAGCATGAGAAGGCAATATTTGGTCAGGACTTGATGTACCACAAGAAATTAGTTCTATTTGACTCGATTTAAAATCGGCATCACATAGCAAGCGTATCGCCTCTGTAGTAAGTTGGGCATTATTATGCGTAACTTCTCCATTCTCATCAATAGCATAATACCGCTGCTTTATCTGATTATTTCGAAGAACTATTCTTCTAGCTCTAGAATTCTTTCCATTTATAACACCTAGCCTAGTTTCCATGTCGTTATTACAAACGGGATTATTAGGTAAAAATTTTGATAGTTTTGTAATGTACACTTCTTTCATATCTTACTTTTTACGGACGCATAATATTTTTTATCTTTCTTAATTTTCGACATCGAAAAAGGGTAACTAATTAGATATAATACATAAACTATAGGTGAAACAAACCAAATAGCAAACAAGAGATATCCTTTAAATAATTTCACCCAAAAAAGACGTTTTTCACTTTCTTTAGCCCCTTTTTTTACAATAAAATTAGCCCATTTTGCAAACAACATATTCGCTCGTTTATCTACAAGAACAAGGAATGGGTTTATACAAACCGACTTGTCTTTTAATAGAGATTCCTGTAGTTTTTGATAATTAGTTGTTCTCAATGCTTTTAATATATGTTTCCCATGTACAGAAGCGTCATCTATATCTTTATCAGAAACACCAGGTCTTGGGAAAACCTTTAAAAACCTTGTTTTCAAACCTGAAAACATCCAATGTGAAATTGTAATTACACTAACATGGTTTATATGTTTATCTATTAAAACAATATTCCCAACTAATAAAGCTTTCTTATTAGCTAGTAATTTTTTTGTCTTTTCTTGTGCCATAACCCACATATTCCTACAGCCAATCACTGTTAGTACAGGAGTATCTTTTAGTACATCATCTGAAATTTCGCTTTTCAAAAACGAATTCATCGGAATAGAAGGTGTTAAAAACCATACTTGATAAGCCAAAATTATAAGGTCATATTTTTTACGTAATTCCTGGAACTCCCTGTTTTTTACTGGTGACGGAATTTGCAAAAAGGACTCTGGAAACTCGTTAAAAAAAGCTTCTTTTTTCCAAGGAAATAAAAACGGGACTTCCATTTCTATTTGATAAAAAGACAAATTCACGTCTTCAGCCAATTCAAGATCACTTGTTATAGATTTCGCTATTTCGAGTAATTGCCCAGATTGAGTATAATATATAACCAATACATTTTTCATGCCAACTATTTTAAATCATTCCAAAAATCAAAAAAATTAAACCATTGATACGGATATTTACTCAATATCAGTTCCATGCTTTTTATATAACTAGACAATAAACCTTGAGCATCCCTATGTTTAAACGCTGCTCTTTCTGCATAAAGTCTATATTGTTTATCCGAATGTTTCATTACATAAACAAATAGCACGGGTACTTGCAGCCTTGAGCCTAATAAAAACGGCCCTGCGGGAAAACGGGTCTCTTTCCCTAAAAAGTTTCCGTCAATTGTTTTTGTTCCTTCAATATAACGATCTCCAGTAAAACAGATTAAATTATTGTTTTTTAAAGCGTCGTTAATTTCAAAAACGTGTGTAAAATCATCTTTAATAATGATGAATTTAGTACTACTAAACCTATTGGATTTAGTAATTTGTTCTTTTATAGCTTTATGCTCATTATCAGTAGTAACAATACATATTTGAGAAAAGCTATCTACTTCCGTAAAAAAGAAATCAGAGAGTTCAAAATTCCCAATATGTGCACTTATTAAAATCCCTCCTTTTTTTTCTTTAAGGAGCTCTTCTATAATTTCATTCCCTTTGGATTTAAAAGAGAACTTGTTTTTCAATCCTGAGGTAATTGCGACCTTATCTATAATTGTTTGTCCAAAAACAAAATTGATTTTATAGGCACTTAAAATTGAGTTTAGCACTGTTTTCTTTCGCCTTTTTCTAAAGTATAAAAAACTAGCTTTAGATCCTTTCGTAGAAAACAAGAGATAATAGAAAGCAACAAAATACAACACAAAATAGGCACTTTTGATGCCTATTTTCTGTATTATAAATATAAATATTTTGTAGCCTAAAGGAGTTCCTTTTGATTTCCCGTCCCATTTAGTCATCTGTGATGTTAATTTAATTTCACCTCAATCAAATCGTAAAAATCTTTTAACGTAGCCACTCCAACAAAATCTTCGGCTATTAATTTCACGCCAAATTCTGATTCTACAGCTACTACAAGATCTACAAAATCTAGGCTGTCTAGTTCTAGTGTTTCTTTTAAATTTGCATCTGGTACTAAATCATCGATTTCAGCTTCAAATTCATCAACTAAAAAATCGTTTATTTTCTCTATTATTAATTCTTTATCCATTAAGAGTATTCTTTTTAATTATTATTGCCGAATTAGTCCCTCCAAAACCAAAGGAATTCGACAAAAATACGTCAATTTTCTTATCGATTGTCTCTTTTACAAGATTTAATTTAGCGCTATCCTCATCGGTTTCCTGCAAGTTAATATTGGGAGCTATAAAAGAATGCTCCATCATTAACATAGAATACACAATTTCACTTGCACCAGCCATCCAGCATTCATGCCCTGTCATGGATTTTGTAGAACTCACATAAGGGGAATGCCCTTTAAAGGTTTCATAAATAGCTCTTGCTTCCATGGTGTCACCTATAGGAGTAGACGTTGCATGCGCATTAATATAAGAAATATCTTTCGCTTCTATTCCTGCTTGTTTTATAGCGTTTTTCATGGCTCTAGCAGGACCATCTGTATTAGGACTTGAAATATGTTCGCCATTAGAAGAAAATCCATAACCAATTACTTCGCCCAATATAGTAGCTCCTCTTTTAATAGCAGACTCGTAGCTTTCTAATATTAACGTAGCTCCTCCTCCACTAGGAACAAGTCCTCCTCTATTTTTATCAAAGGGTTTGCTAGCCTCTGCTGGTACTAATTCATCATTTGCAAAAACCCCTAATCCGTCAAAGCTTCCCATTGCAAATTTATTTACTTCTTGAGCACCTCCACAAATAATAATTTCTTGAAGTCCGCTTTTAATTAAATGAAATCCTAGGCCAACGGAATGCGAACCACTTGCACAGGCAGCACTCACCGTTAAATTTATACCTCGTAATTTAAAAATAGTTGATAAATTCATCGATACTGTCGAGTTCATACTTTTAAATATAGCTCCAGAACCTACAAGAGTTGTATCTTTCTTAGCCCGAACTATATCAATAGATTCTATGACTGATTTTGCGGTGCTATCGTTTCCAAAAATGATACCTACTTCATTATTCTCTAAAAATTTCATGTCTATTTTAGCATTTCCTAATGCTTCTAAAGTAGACACGTATGCATATTGAGTTTCCTCTCCCATGCTTATTCTTTCTCGTCTAGACAATAATTTTTTTAAATTTGGAATTTCTACCTTACCTGTTAGCGCGGATCTATAACCAAACTCTTTTCTATCAGTATCAAAAACAATTCCAGATTTACCTTTGTACAACGATTCTTTAACCTCTTTTAGGTTTTTCCCTAAGCAGGAATAGATACCCATACCTGTTATAACAACTCTTCTCATTATGAATAAATTCCTCCGTTAATATTAATTATTTCTCCTGTAATATAGGAAGATTTTTTAGATACTAAAAAAGAAACTAAATCAGCCACTTCACTTGCCTCTCCAAACCGATTAGCAGGAATCATTTTTTTCAATTCTTTTTCATCCAAAGCTGCTGTCATATCTGACTTTATAAACCCTGGAGCCACTGCATTTACAGTGATTTTACGTTTCGCTACTTCTTGTGCTAAAGCTTTAGTTGCAGCAACTATAGCTCCTTTTGCCGCAGAATAATTTGTTTGTCCTGGCGTCCCTTTCATTCCTGAAACAGAAACAATATTTACAATGCGACCGTATCTATTTCGAAGCATTTTCTGCATCAAATTATTAGTTACATTAAAAAAACCACTTAAACTCGTATTAATCACACTATCCCAATCCTCTTTAGGCATCCACATAAACAAACCGTCTTTTGTAATTCCGGCATTATTCACAAGAACTTCAATCATTCCATCTTTGTTGTTTTCATGCCAAGCATTCAGTTTGGTATTAACCTCTTCGTGATTTGCTACATCAAATTGAATAATCTCACCAGAATTTCCAGCTGCCTGAACAGCTTTCAAGGTCTCTTCAGCTGCTACTTTATTTGATGCATAATTTATTAAAATATGATACTCAGAATCTTTTGCTAATTGAGTACAAATTGCTTTTCCTATACCTCTAGAACCACCTGTTACTAATGCTGTTTTCATAAAAATATCCTTGTTTAAAATTGGGTTGTTTTTTAACTGTAATCTTATAATTGCATTAAATACGCTTTCACTTTATTTACATACGGATACATAACAACATCTTCCTTAAATACTGGAACTATAGCACGTATCTCTTTATATAATTGAGCTGTATGTGATGATATTTTATCTTGATAATTCAAATATTCTATCGCCTGAACTATTGTAATCAACTCTATCGCAACTACTTCAAATGAATTTTCTATCGTCTTCTGAGTTATAAGAGCAGCATTCGTCCCCATACTTACAATATCTTGATTGTCATTATTATTAGGAATACTATGTACATACATAGGATTCGAAAGCATTTGGTTTTCTGCCGTAGTTGAAGTTGCCGTAAATTGAACACCTTGCATTCCGAAATTTAATCCTAAAGTTCCTAAATTCACAAAAGGAGGAAGAATATCATTTAATTTATGATTTAACAAATAGTTTAACTGTCGCTCAGACAACATGCACATTTTTGTTACGACAAGCTTTAATTTATCCATCTCTAATGAGACATAATCTCCATGAAAATTACCTCCGTGATAAACATATTTGTTTTTAACATCAACTATTGGATTGTCATTTGCAGAGTTTACTTCGCTGTACAGGACTCCTTCTACATTATTAATTGTATCTAACACAGGCCCTAAAATTTGAGGCACGCATCTTAAGGAGTAATATTCCTGAATTTTTTCTTTAAAAATCTCGTCAGTTACCTTTGCAGAGTACAAATGTTCTTCTCTATTTCTAATAAGTTGACTGTCTTGAAGAGCATCCCGCATTGTTTTTGCAATATCTTGCTGTCCCTTATGCTTTTTTGCATGGTTCAACTCATACGACAAATGGTCGTCATAAGCACTTACAATCTCATTTATAGCAATGGAGCAATCTGTAATACATTTAAGTAATTTTTGAGAATGAATCACATTTACAATCCCGATCCCCGTCATCACAGAAGTTCCATTCATTAAAGCCAAACCTTCTCGTAGTTCCACTTTAATAGGGGTTAAGTTTTCTATTTCAAACACTTCTTTTGTAGCTCTTCGCTCTCCTTTATAGAACACCTCACCTTCTCCAATAAGCACTAAAGCAAGATGTGCCAATTGCACTAAATCTCCACTTGCTCCAACTCCTCCATGAGAAAATATCAAAGGAGTAATGTCCTTATTTAAGATTTCCACCATCAATTTTACAACAGATGGATGCACTCCTGAATTCCCCAAACACAAGGTGTTTAAACGTGCAAAAATAGCAGATTTAACAACACAAGCATCTAACGGAACACCTGAGCCGGAAGCATGACTTCTAATAAGATTGTATTGTAACTGAATTCTATCTTCGTCATTAATTTTATATTGTGCCATCGGTCCAAAACCAGTATTTACACCATATAAAATTTTATTTTCTGAAAATTCTTTTAAAAAGTCGAAACTATCCTGTACTCTTTTTAAGACTTTTTCGCTTAAACTAATGGTTGAACCTTGAAAAAGAACTGAATAAAAATCTTTTGGTTCCAGTTCTTTTTCGATTTGGAACACGGACGTTTCCAATTCTGTTTTTGTATTCAGCATTTTATATTGTTTTTTATAATAAAGTCTTTCCGTAAGAAATAAAATTAGTAAATTTATAGCAAACTTAAGGTATTTTTTAAACTAAACATGAAATGAATAAAAAAATAATTGACGTCCTTGTCATAGGTGCAGGTCCTTCTGGCTGCGTGTCAGCATCTTACCTTTCTAACCACAATATTAACGTAAAAATAATCGAAAAATCCATATTCCCTAGGTACGTCATAGGCGAAAGTTTACTCCCTAGATGTATGGATCATTTCGAAGAAGTCGGATTGCTTGAATGCCTCAAAAAAAGCAACTTTGAAATAAAAAACGGAGCAAGATTTATTAGAGGAAATGAAGTCTGTAATTTTGATTTTTCAAATAAACATACAGATGGATGGGATTGGACTTGGCAAGTACCTAGAGATGAATTTGACAATGTACTGGCTCAAGAAACTATAAAAAAAGGGGTAGATATCTCTTTTGAAACTACGGTAGAGGATGTTGTTATTAAAGACACCTACTCAGAAGTAACCATCTGTGATAAAAATGGATTAAAATCAACTATTTACACTAAGTTTATTATCGATTCTAGTGGATATGGCCGTGTTCTTCCAAGAATATTAGACTTAGAAAAAGATTCTGAACTGCCAAAGCACGCATCTATTTTTACACAAGTTAAAGATATTAATAGACCTCCTGGTAAAGAAGGAACCATGATTACCTTTGATGTTTTAGAAACGCAAGTGTGGCTTTGGGTGATCCCTTTCTCTAATGGAAACACAAGCATTGGCTTTGTCGGCCCTACATCATTTATAAATTCATTTAAAGGATCACCTTCTGAAATTATTGAACAGATGCTCGACTTATCTGCTTATTACAAAAACAGGTTCAAAGGAGTAACACATCTTTTCACTCCTATTTTAATAGAAAACTTCTCGAAATCTGTAAAACAACTATACGGAAAAGGGTATGCCTTAACAGGAAATAGTTCAGAATTTTTAGATCCCGTATTCTCCTCTGGCGTTGCTTTTGCAACTGAATCAGGATTATTAGCAGCAAAATTAGCACTTAAAGAACTAAACGGACAACCTGTTGATTGGGAAAACGAATACGCAAAATATATAAGTAAAGGAGTCGCTGTTTTTAAATCATATGTGGAAGAGTGGTATTCTGGAAACCTACAAGAGTTGTTCTTTTTCCAACCAGAAAACAAAGATATTAAGAAAAAAATATGTGCTGTACTAGCTGGATATGTTTGGGATGAGACCAATCCATTTGTCACAAAACACAAGCGTATTATTAGTAATGTTGCTCATCTTATAAAATCTGACGCCCCCACCATTTAGTTTATGACGATCACAATTGAACGCATATTAGCAAAGGTATATTCTACTTTTAATATCGGTGTTCTTTTTATAAAAAAAAGAGAGGTTTCTAAATTGGTTCTTTATTGCCAATCTTAACTCCCTTTTATTTATAAAATTTAAATACTTTTAAAACAGTATAAAACCCAAGGGTACTCCTTTCTTTTTATACTGTTTTCTCTAATTAATATCAAATAATACCCTTATAGTTAAGGAGGAATTTCTATTCATTGATTACAGATAGACTATCCACAAAACAGTACTGTTTTTTACTCATTCTCTTTTTCTTTAGTAAATCGATATGATCTCCGAATAGTAAAAAAGGTTAATTCTACCTGTTTTTTTCTGATTTCAAGGTGCTTTTATGGACTAAAAACAACATGGCTAAAAAGGCAATCCTGTTTTTTAAAAATCAGAAACTGATACCTAAATCAACAGCATCGACCCTAGGGCACGAGGCATACTCCCGAAATACTCTTTTCTATTTTGAGGCAACCCCTTCTGAATTTAAATCCTCAATGAGGGATTAAAAACACAAATACCTTTAAATTAAGCTGTTAGTTTCCTTTTTTTTTATTAAATTTAGACGAATAAAAAATACTTTTATAGGATTATAGCCCGCGTATTTTTATTTTTAAATAATATTGAAAAAACATAGACTCAATTTTAAGTAGTCTTTCTGAAATTATTTTCAAGAAAATTACAAACACATATCTATTGAATTAAAAAGCAATCGGTAAATATCTTACCCCATTTTGAATTGATTCTTATCCTAAAAGACGCAATAAAAAATTACACATACTCTATTTTTGATGTCGTTGTTTTTTAAATGATACGTATCAGAAAGTTCTCCCCTTATTTTACATATAAGAAGTTACAGTAAAACAGCACATAGCATCCTTATGGGCCTAAGGTGAAATCTGATTTTTATTAACAGGATAAATTCAAAAAAAATGACATTAAAAGTTTCGCTAAAAAAGAAAAAATATTCAATAGCACAGGCAGTATCAACATGTAAAAAGGTGATTTTAAAACTGATACAGGGTCTAATTATATAAGAACAATTGAATTAAAAAACGTCTATCACATAATTAAATTTAACATGAAAAAAGAACTACTTATTTTATTCCTCTTATTTCTAAACACAGCCTATTCACAAATAAAAATAGGAAATGACCCAGAAATTATAGATGGAAATTCGTTGTTAGAGCTTAAAAGTAAAGAAAAGGTTTTTGTATTGACAAGAATCAATACTTATCAAATGAATTTGATATCACCTTTGGAAGGCGCTATCATCTATAATACAGATTTTCAATGTATCTTTCAATACAACGGGATCTTATGGGAAAACTTATGCGATAGCAGCTCTGACAATCAGACACTTAATTTTGATCCTATAACAAATATACTAACTTTAGAAAACGGAGGAACTGTAGACCTCTCTAGCTTTTCTTCTACAGACAGTCAAAACTTAACATTAATTGAAAACACCCTTATTTTAGAAAATGGAGGAATTGTAGACCTATCTAAATACCTAGACAATACAGACGACCAATATTTTACAGATTTTTCTGTTTCTGGAACTACATTAACCATCTCTTTAGAAAATGGAGGAACTAAACATGTAGATCTATCTGCCTTTGAAGAATCTACTGAAATAGCCACCAATCTAGAAAAAATCACTACAAACGCAAGTGATATTACTGCCATAGAAACTGAGCAAACAACACAGAACACAAACATTGCGGCAAATGCAAGTGACATTGACGCCCTAGAAACTGAGCAAACTACTCAAAACACAAATATTGCAGCAAATACAAGTGACATTGATGCCCTAGAAACTGAGCAAACTACTCAGAATACAAATATTGCAGCAAACACTTCTAACATCTCAACAAATACCACAAACATCACCACAAATACGAGTGACATTTCTGCTATAGAAATTGAGCAAACAACACAGAACACAAACATTGCGGCAAATGCAAGTGACATTGACGCCTTAGAAACCGAGCAAACTACCCAAAACACAAATATTGCGGCAAATACCACAAACATTGCTACAAATGCAAGTGACATTGACGTCATAGAAACTGAGCAAACTACTCAGAACACAAATATTGCAGCAAATACCACAAACATCACCACAAACTCAAGTGACATTGATGCCTTAGAAACTGAGCAAACTACTCAGAACACAAATATTGCAGCAAACACCACAAACATCACCACAAATGCAAGCGATATTGATGCTATAGAAACCGTACAAACTACTCAAAACACAAACATCACTACAAACGCAAGTGACATTGATGCCCTAGAAACTGAACAAACTACTCAGAACACAAATATTGCAGCAAATACTTCCAATATCTCAACAAATACCACAAACATCACCACAAATGCGAGTGACATTGACGCCATAGAAACTGAGCAAACTACTCAAAACACAAATATTGCAGCAAATACATCTAACATCTCAACAAATGCAAGTGATATTACTGCCATAGAAACTGAGCAAACTACTCAGAATACAAATATTGCAGCAAACACTTCCGACATCTCAACAAATACAAGTGACATTTCTGATATAGAAATTGAGCAAACTACTCAAAATACAAACATCGCAGCGAATACAAGTGATATTTCTGATATAAAAACCGAGCAAACTACTCAGAATACAAATATTGCAGCAAACGCTTCCGACATCTCAACAAATACCACAAACATCACCACAAATGCGAGTGACATTTCTGCTATAGAAACTGAGCAAACAACGCAGAACACAAACATAGCAGCAAATACAAGTGACATTGATGCCCTAGAAACTGAGCAAACTACTCAAAATACTAATATTGCAGCAAACACTTCCAATATCTCAACAAATACCACAAACATCACCTCAAATGCGAGTGACATTGACGCCATAGAAACTAAGCAAACTACTCAAAATACTAATATTGCTGCAAATACAACAAACATCACTACAAATGCGAGTGACATTTCTGATATAGAAATTGAGCAAACAACGCAGAATACAAACATCGCAGCAAATACAACAAACATCACTACAAACACAAGTGACATTTCTGATATAGAAACCGAGCAAACAACGCAGAACACAAACATTGCTGCAAATACAACAAACATCACTACAAACTCAAGTGACATTGATGCCCTAGAAACTGAGCAAACTACTCAGAACACGAACATTGCGGCAAACATTTCCGACATCTCAACAAATACCACAAACATCACCTCAAATGCGAGTGACATTGACGCCATAGAAACTGAACAAACAACGCAGAACACAAACATAGCAGCAAATACAAGTGACATTGATGCCCTAGAAACTGAGCAAACTACTCAAAATACTAATATTGCAGCAAACACTTCCAATATCTCAACAAATACCACAAACATCACCTCAAATGCGAGTGACATTGACGCCATAGAAACTGAGCAAACTACTCAAAATACTAATATTGCTGCAAATACAACAAACATCACTACAAATGCGAGTGACATTTCTGATATAGAAATTGAGCAAACAACGCAGAATACAAACATCGCAGCAAATACAACAAACATCACTACAAACACAAGTGACATTTCTGATATAGAAACCGAGCAAACAACGCAGAACACAAATATTGCAGCAAACACTTCTAACATCTCAACAAACGCAAGTGATATTACTGCTATAGAAACTGAGCAAACTACTCAGAACACAAATATTGCAGCAAACGCTTCCGACATCTCAACAAATACAACAAACATCACCACAAATGCGAGTGACATTGACGCCATAGAAACTGAACAAACTACTCAAAACACAAACATCGCGGCAAACACAAATGATATTTCTGATATAAAAACCGAGCAAACTACTCAGAATACAAATATTGCAGCAAACACTTCTAACATCTCAACAAATACCACAAACATCACCTCAAATGCGAGTGACATTGACGCCATAGAAACTGAGCAAACTACTCAGAACACGAACATTGCGGCAAATACAACAAACATCACTACAAATGCGAGTGACATTTCTGATATAGAAATTGAGCAAACAACGCAGAATACAAACATCGCAGCAAATACAACAAACATCACTACAAACACAAGTGACATTTCTGATATAGAAACCGAGCAAACAACGCAGAACACAAACATTACTGCAAATACAACAAACATCACTACAAACTCAAGTGACATTGATGCCCTAGAAACTGAGCAAACTACTCAGAACACGAACATTGCGGCAAACACTTCCGACATCTCAACAAATACCACAAACATCACCTCAAATGCGAGTGACATTGACGCCATAGAAACTGAACAAACAACGCAGAACACAAACATAGCAGCAAATACAAGTGACATTGATGCCCTAGAAACTGAGCAAACTACTCAAAATACTAATATTGCAGCAAACACTTCCAATATCTCAACAAATACCACAAACATCACCTCAAATGCGAGTGACATTGACGCCATAGAAACTGAGCAAACTACTCAAAATACTAATATTGCTGCAAATACAACAAACATCACTACAAATGCGAGTGACATTTCTGATATAGAAATTGAGCAAACAACGCAGAATACAAACATCGCAGCAAATACAACAAACATCACTACAAACACAAGTGACATTTCTGATATAGAAACCGAGCAAACAACGCAGAACACAAACATTGCTGCAAATACAACAAACATCACTACAAACTCAAGTGACATTGATGCCCTAGAAACTGAGCAAACTACTCAGAACACGAACATTGCGGCAAACACTTCCGACATCTCAACAAATACCACAAACATCACCTCAAATGCGAGTGACATTGACGCCATAGAAACTGAACAAACAACGCAGAACACAAACATAGCAGCAAATACAAGTGACATTGATGCCCTAGAAACTGAGCAAACTACTCAAAATACTAATATTGCAGCAAACACTTCCAATATCTCAACAAATACCACAAACATCACCTCAAATGCGAGTGACATTGACGCCATAGAAACTGAGCAAACTACTCAAAATACTAATATTGCTGCAAATACAACAAACATCACTACAAATGCGAGTGACATTTCTGATATAGAAATTGAGCAAACAACGCAGAATACAAACATCGCAGCAAATACAACAAACATCACTACAAACACAAGTGACATTTCTGATATAGAAACCGAGCAAACAACGCAGAACACAAATATTGCAGCAAACACTTCTAACATCTCAACAAACGCAAGTGATATTACTGCTATAGAAACTGAGCAAACTACTCAGAACACAAATATTGCAGCAAACGCTTCCGACATCTCAACAAATACAACAAACATCACCACAAATGCGAGTGACATTGACGCCATAGAAACTGAACAAACTACTCAAAACACAAACATCGCGGCAAACACAAATGATATTTCTGATATAAAAACCGAGCAAACTACTCAGAATACAAATATTGCAGCAAACACTTCTAACATCTCAACAAATACCACAAACATCACCTCAAATGCGAGTGACATTGACGCCATAGAAACTGAGCAAACTACTCAGAACACGAACATTGCGGCAAACACTTCCGACATCTCAACAAATACCACAAACATCACCACAAATACGAGTGACATTGACGCCATAGAAACTGAGCAAACTACTCAAAACACAAATATTGCAGCAAATACTTCTAACATCACCACAAATGCGAGTGACATTGATGACATAGAAACCGAGCAAACTACTCAGAACACGAACATTGCGGCAAACACTTCCGACATCTCAACAAATACAACAAACATCACCACAAGTGCGAGTGACATTGACGCCATAGAAACTGAACAAACTACTCAAAACACAAACATCGCAACAAACACTTCCAGTATCTCAACAAATACCACAAACATCACTACAAACGCAAGTGATATTGATACCCTAGAAACTGAACAAACAACACAGAATACAAATATTGCAACAAACACTTCTAACATCACCACAAATACAAGTAACATTGATGCCATAGAAACTGAGCAAACTACTCAAAACACAAACATTGCGGCAAACACTTCTAACATCTCAACAAATACAACAAACATCACCACAAATGCGAGTGACATTTCTGCTATAGAAACTGAACAAACAACGCAGAATACAAACATCGCAACAAATGCAAGTGACATTGACACCATAGAAACCGAGCAAACAACACAGAACACAAATATTGCGGCAAACACAACAAACATCACCACAAATGCAAGCGATATTGACGCCATAGAAACTGAGCAAACTACTCAAAACACAAATATTGCAGCAAACACTTCCGACATCTCAACAAATACAACAAACATCACTACAAACTCAAGTGACATTGACGCCATAGAAACTGAGCAAACAACACAGAATACAAATATTGCAGCAAACACTTCTAACATCACCACAAATGCGAGTGACATTTCTGCTATAGAAACTGAACAAACTACTCAAAACACTAATATTATAGCAAACACTTCTAACATCTCAACAAATACCACAAACATCACCACAAATGCGAGTGACATTTCTGATATAGAAACCGAGCAAACTACTCAAAACACTAATATTACAGCAAACACTTCCAATATCTCAACAAATACCACAAACATCACCTCAAATGCGAGTGACATTGACGCCATAGAAACTGAGCAAACTACTCAAAATACTAATATTGCTGCAAATACAACAAACATCACTACAAATGCGAGTGACATTTCTGATATAGAAATTGAGCAAACAACGCAGAATACAAACATCGCAGCAAATACAACAAACATCACTACAAACACAAGTGACATTTCTGATATAGAAACCGAGCAAACAACGCAGAACACAAATATTGCAGCAAACACTTCTAACATCTCAACAAACGCAAGTGATATTACTGCTATAGAAACTGAGCAAACTACTCAGAACACAAATATTGCAGCAAACGCTTCCGACATCTCAACAAATACAACAAACATCACCACAAATGCGAGTGACATTGATGCCATAGAAACTGAACAAACTACTCAAAACACAAACATCGCGGCAAACACAAATGATATTTCTGATATAAAAACCGAGCAAACTACTCAGAATACAAATATTGCAGCAAACACTTCTAACATCTCAACAAATACCACAAACATCACCTCAAATGCGAGTGACATTGACGCCATAGAAACTGAGCAAACTACTCAGAACACGAACATTGCGGCAAATACAACAAACATCACTACAAATGCGAGTGACATTTCTGATATAGAAATTGAGCAAACAACGCAGAATACAAACATCGCAGCAAATACAACAAACATCACTACAAACACAAGTGACATTTCTGATATAGAAACCGAGCAAACAACGCAGAACACAAATATTGCAGCAAACACTTCTAACATCTCAACAAACGCAAGTGATATTACTGCTATAGAAACTGAGCAAACTACTCAGAACACAAATATTGCAGCAAACGCTTCCGACATCTCAACAAATACAACAAACATCACCACAAATGCGAGTGACATTGACGCCATAGAAACTGAACAAACTACTCAAAACACAAACATCGCGGCAAACACAAATGATATTTCTGATATAAAAACCGAGCAAACTACTCAGAATACAAATATTGCAGCAAACACTTCTAACATCTCAACAAATACCACAAACATCACCTCAAATGCGAGTGACATTGACGCCATAGAAACTGAGCAAACTACTCAGAACACGAACATTGCGGCAAACACAACAAACATCACTACAAACTCAAGTGACATTGATGCCTTAGAAACTGAGCAAACAACGCAGAACACGAACATTGCGGCAAACACTTCCAACACCTCAACAAATACCACAAACATCACCACAAATGCGAGTGACATTTCTGCTATAGAAACTGAACAAACTACTCAGAACACAAACATCGCAACAAATGCAAGTGACATTGACACCATAGAAACTGAGCAAACAACGCAGAACACAAACATAGCAACAAATACAAGTGATATTACTGCCATAGAAACTGAGCAAACTACTCAAAATACTAATATTGCTGCAAATACAACAAACATCACTACAAATGCGAGTGACATTTCTGATATAGAAATTGAGCAAACAACGCAGAATACAAACATCGCAGCAAATACAACAAACATCACTACAAACACAAGTGACATTTCTGATATAGAAACCGAGCAAACAACGCAGAACACAAATATTGCAGCAAACACTTCTAACATCTCAACAAACGCAAGTGATATTACTGCTATAGAAACTGAGCAAACTACTCAGAACACAAATATTGCAGCAAACGCTTCCGACATCTCAACAAATACAACAAACATCACCACAAATGCGAGTGACATTGACGCCATAGAAACTGAACAAACTACTCAAAACACAAACATCGCGGCAAACACAAATGATATTTCTGATATAAAAACCGAGCAAACTACTCAGAATACAAATATTGCAGCAAACACTTCTAACATCTCAACAAATACCACAAACATCACCTCAAATGCGAGTGACATTGACGCCATAGAAACTGAGCAAACTACTCAGAACACGAACATTGCGGCAAATACAACAAACATCACTACAAATGCGAGTGACATTTCTGATATAGAAATTGAGCAAACAACGCAGAATACAAACATCGCAGCAAATACAACAAACATCACTACAAACACAAGTGACATTTCTGATATAGAAACCGAGCAAACAACGCAGAACACAAATATTGCAGCAAACACTTCTAACATCTCAACAAACGCAAGTGATATTACTGCTATAGAAACTGAGCAAACTACTCAGAACACAAATATTGCAGCAAACGCTTCCGACATCTCAACAAATACAACAAACATCACCACAAATGCGAGTGACATTGACGCCATAGAAACTGAACAAACTACTCAAAACACAAACATCGCGGCAAACACAAATGATATTTCTGATATAAAAACCGAGCAAACTACGCAGAATACAAATATTGCAGCAAACACTTCTAACATCACCACAAATACAAGCGGTATTACAGCCATAGAAACTGAGCAAACAACGCAGAATACAAACATCGCAGCAAACACTTCCAGTATCTCAACAAATACCACAAACATCACCACAAATACGGGTGACATTGACGCCATAGAAACTGAGCAGACTACTCAAAACACAAACATAGCAACAAATACAACAAACATCACTACAAACTCAAGTGACATTGACGCCATAGAAACTGAACAAACTACTCAAAACACAAATATTGCAGCAAATACAAGTGATATTTCTGATATAAAAACTGAGCAAACTACTCAGAACACGAACATTGCGGCAAACACTTCCGACATCTCAACAAATACCACAAACATCACCACAAATACGAGTGACATTGACGCCATAGAAACCGAGCAAACTACTCAGAATACAAATATTGCAGCAAATACAACAAACATCACTACAAACTCAAGTGACATTGACGCCATAGAAACTGAACAAACTACTCAAAACACAAACATCGCGGCAAATACAAGTGATATTTCTGATATAAAA
Source organism: Flavobacteriaceae bacterium (assembly GCA_965224465.1). Lineage (GTDB taxonomy): Bacteria > Bacteroidota > Bacteroidia > Flavobacteriales > Flavobacteriaceae. The sequence goes on from OZ245049.1 coordinate 2,260,882, forward strand.
ACCGAGCAAACTACTCAGAATACAAATATTGCAGCAAACACTTCTAACATCTCAACAAATACCACAAACATCACTACAAACGCAAGTGATATTACAAATCTAGAAACTGAGCAAACTACTCAAAACACAAATATTGCAGCAAATACTTCTAACATCACCACAAATGCGAGTGACATTGATGACATAGAAACTGAGCAAACAACACAGAATACAAATATTGCAACAAATACATCTAACATCACTACAAACGCAAGTGATATTACTGCTATAGAAACCGAGCAAACTACTCAGAACACGAACATTGCGGCAAACACTTCCGACATCTCAACAAATACCACAAACATCACCACAAATACGAGTGACATTGACGCCATAGAAACTGAGCAAACAACGCAGAACACAAACATTGCTGCAAATACAACAAACATCACTACAAACTCAAGTGACATTGATGCCCTACAAACTGAGCAAACTACTCAGAACACGAACATTGCGGCAAACACTTCCGACATCTCAACAAATACCACAAACATCACCTCAAATGCGAGTGACATTGACGCCATAGAAACTGAACAAACTACTCAAAACACAAACATCGCGGCAAATACAAGTGATATTTCTGATATAAAAACCGAGCAAACTACTCAGAATACAAATATTGCAGCAAACACTTCTAACATCTCAACAAATACCACAAACATCACCTCAAATGCGAGTGACATTTCTGCTATAGAAACTGAACAAACTACTCAAAACACAAACATCGCGGCAAACACAAATGATATTTCTGATATAAAAACCGAGCAAACTACTCAGAATACAAATATTGCAGCAAACACTTCCAACATCTCAACAAACACCACAAACATCACCACAAATGCGAGTGACATTGACGCCATAGAAACTGAGCAAACTACTCAAAACACAAACATCGCGGCAAACACAAGTGACATTTCTGATATAGAAACCGAGCAAACAACGCAGAACACAAATATTGCAGCAAACACTTCTAACATCTCAACAAATACAACAAACATCACTACAAACTCAAGTGACATTGACGCCATAGAAACTGAACAAACTACTCAAAACACAAATATTGCAGCAAATACAAGTGATATTTCTGATATAAAAACTGAGCAAACTACTCAGAACACGAACATTGCGGCAAACACTTCCGACATCTCAACAAATACCACAAACATCACCACAAATACGAGTGACATTGACGCCATAGAAACCGAGCAAACTACTCAGAATACAAATATTGCAGCAAATACAACAAACATCACTACAAACTCAAGTGACATTGACGCCATAGAAACTGAACAAACTACTCAAAACACAAACATCGCGGCAAATACAAGTGATATTTCTGATATAAAAACCGAGCAAACTACTCAGAATACAAATATTGCAGCAAACACTTCTAACATCTCAACAAATACCACAAACATCACTACAAACGCAAGTGATATTACAAATCTAGAAACTGAGCAAACTACTCAAAACACAAATATTGCAGCAAATACTTCTAACATCACCACAAATGCGAGTGACATTGATGACATAGAAACTGAGCAAACAACACAGAATACAAATATTGCAACAAATACATCTAACATCACTACAAACGCAAGTGATATTACTGCTATAGAAACCGAGCAAACTACTCAGAACACGAACATTGCGGCAAACACTTCCGACATCTCAACAAATACCACAAACATCACCACAAATACGAGTGACATTGACGCCATAGAAACTGAGCAAACAACGCAGAACACAAACATTGCTGCAAATACAACAAACATCACTACAAACTCAAGTGACATTGATGCCCTACAAACTGAGCAAACTACTCAGAACACGAACATTGCGGCAAACACTTCCGACATCTCAACAAATACCACAAACATCACCTCAAATGCGAGTGACATTGACGCCATAGAAACTGAACAAACTACTCAAAACACAAACATCGCGGCAAATACAAGTGATATTTCTGATATAAAAACCGAGCAAACTACTCAGAATACAAATATTGCAGCAAACACTTCTAACATCTCAACAAATACCACAAACATCACCTCAAATGCGAGTGACATTTCTGCTATAGAAACTGAACAAACTACTCAAAACACAAACATCGCGGCAAACACAAATGATATTTCTGATATAAAAACCGAGCAAACTACTCAGAATACAAATATTGCAGCAAACACTTCCAACATCTCAACAAACACCACAAACATCACCACAAATGCGAGTGACATTGACGCCATAGAAACTGAGCAAACTACTCAAAACACAAACATCGCGGCAAACACAAGTGACATTTCTGATATAGAAACCGAGCAAACAACGCAGAACACAAATATTGCAGCAAACACTTCTAACATCTCAACAAATACCACAAACATCACCACAAATGCGAGTGACATTGACGCCATAGAAACTGAACAAACTACTCAAAACACAAACATCGCGGCAAATACAAGTGATATTTCTGATATAAAAACCGAGCAAACTACTCAGAATACTAATATTGCGGCAAACACTTCTAACATCTCAACAAATACCACAAACATCACCTCAAATGCGAGTGACATTTCTGCTATAGAAACTGAACAAACAACGCAGAACGCAAATATTGCAACAAACACTTCCAACATCTCAACAAATACAAGTGACATTACTGCCTTAGAAACTGAGCAAACTACGCAGAATACAAATATTGGAACGAATACAGCAGACATTTCGACAAACACGACAAGCATTACAAATCACATAGCCAATGACTTAGATATCGACCCTACTAATGAAATTCAAGACATCAGTATAATCGGTAATAATTTAACGATTTCAAATGGTAGCACAGTAACAATACCTACATCAGATGGATCAGAAACAATTATACAGGCAGGAAATGCAATAACTACAATAACTGGTAGTGGTACAACAGCCGATCCATATATTGTAACAGCCACACCTGCAACATTAACCGATAATGGAGACGGAACATATACCTTTGCAAACGGAATTGACACCGATGTAACATTTGCCTTGGTTGCTAACACTCCTGCTCCTATTGTAGGGAATTCAAATACAAAAACAGGTTGTGAAGCAACAGAACAAGGAGAAACAAGCACCATTACCTTAACTGGAGAAAATTTTACATCTGACACCGTCATAACCATTCCAGGACAAACAATAGATTATGTAACAGTAGTAAGTTCTACAGAAATAATAGTAGGAATAACTGCTGGTGGAGTTTCTGGTGATTTTGACGTAACAGCAACAAATACAAATGGTTCTGGCACATTAACCAATGGATTCCATATTAGAAATCCTTTAGTTACTAATACTATTTCAACGTTAAGCACAGACAACACAATGAATTACAACGGGTCAACGCTAGTAAAAACAGGCGGTAATGGTTGGAATGGAAACGCAAACTCAACAGCACCTAACGGCTCTTTAGAAACGGCAAAAAACGGAGGCTATTCATTTACTGTAAATCAAAATAACAAATGGATGAGTATGGGAATAGATGCGAACCCTTCCTTAGCCCACTCATGGAATACTATAGATTATGGTTTTAGATTTTCCAGTAGTGGAACATATAGAATTTATGAAAATAATTCGATGAAATTATCAAGTACACCTTATAATGCCAATGATAATTTTGAAATATTAAAAGATTGTAATGGAAACATTACGTACTACAGAAATGGTAGTTTAATTTACACTTCCACTAGTACTGCGACAAACGACTTGTTTATTGACACTTGTTTTTACCACCAAAATGCCTCAGTTTCTAACATAAAACTAACAAAATAAACAATACGTTACAGTTTATCAAAAAATAACACCTATTACAATCCAAAATAACCGATATAAATAATTTATCTTACTTTATAGCATTGTTAAAAAATAGAACGATAGTTAGTTAAACGATCATTAGATTTTCCGCCTAGCTAAAACAAAAATTAATTCCATTTCTAAACCGTCACTTGAAAATGTATTTGTATAAGTAGAATAGATGTACAAAAAACACACCAAACAACATACCAATCCCTAACAAAACTGTACATCTTTCCCTTCTAATTATCAATCAACAACCCTGATCCAAAGGCACGAGGTATACTTCCGAAAGGCTATTTTCTATTTCGAAACAGATCCTCCGTAAATTAAACCACCCATAAGGGATTAAAATCAATACTATAACTATCATTCTTTTTTATCAAAACAAAAAAAAACTGTCTCAAAAAAATGAAACAGTTTTTTATTAAAAATATTTTAAACTTACGAAGGTATTTCTCCTTCTTTTAGAGGAACATTTTGCGGAACAAAATCTTCATCCCATCCTGGCTTACTATAATCATAAGCCCAACGGTGAACTTCTGGAATTGCTCCAGGCCAATTTCCATGCACATGTTCCACAGGAGTCGTCCATTCCAACGTATTGGAATTCCATGGATTCTGAGTTGCTTTTTTACCCCTATAAATACTCATAAAGAAGTTCGCTAAAAATATAATTTGAGCAGCCCCTCCAAGAATGGCAAATAAGGTAATTACAATATTAATATCTTGCACATCGTCAAACAACGGAAATGCAGTATTGTTATAATATCTACGTGGTAATCCAGCCAATCCAACAAAATGCATTGGAAAGAAAACACCATAGGCGGCGACTGCTGTAATCCAAAAATGCCAGTATCCTAAAGTTTTATTCATCATTCTCCCATACATTTTAGGGAACCAATGATACACACCCGCAAACATTCCGTAAATAGCAGACACACCCATCACCAAGTGAAAATGCGCCACTACAAAGTAAGTGTCATGGACATTTATATCCAAGGCTGAATCTCCTAAAACCAATCCTGTCAATCCACCTGTAATAAAAGTAGAAACAAGTCCTATAGAAAATAACATGGCTGGATTCATTTGCAGATTCCCTTTCCATAAAGTCGTTAAATAGTTAAATGATTTTACAGCTGATGGAATGGCAATTAACAAGGTTGTAAAAGTAAATACAGACCCCAAGAAAGGATTCATTCCAGACACAAACATATGATGACCCCAAACAATAGTAGACAAGAATGCTATGGCTATAATCGATGCAATCATGGCACGGTACCCAAAAATAGGTTTTCTAGAATTTGTAGAAATTACTTCAGAAGTAATACCTAATGCTGGCAATAATACAATATACACCTCTGGATGTCCTAGAAACCAAAATAGATGTTCGAACAGCACAGGTGAACCTCCTTGATAATGCAGCACTTCACCGTTTATAAAAATATCAGACAAAAAGAATGATGTTCCGAAACTACGATCAAAAATTAATAATAAGGCAGCTGACAACAATACTGGAAATGAAACTACTCCAATAATAGCAGTTACAAAAAAGGTCCAGATAGTTAAAGGCAAACGTGTCATTTTCATACCCACGGTACGTAAATTAAGCACGGTTACAATATAATTTAATGATCCCAACAAAGAGGATGCAATAAAAATAGCCATAGAAATCAACCACAATGTCATTCCCATCCCAGAGCCTGGCATTGCTTGTGGCAAGGCACTTAGAGGAGGATAAATAGTCCATCCTGCAGCTGCAGGTCCTGCTTCCACAAATAAGGAAATCAGCATTAATAAACTAGATAAGAAAAACAACCAGTAAGAGACCATATTCAAAAATCCAGAAGCCATATCACGAGCTCCAATTTGCAATGGAATTAATAAATTACTAAACGTTCCACTCAGTCCAGCTGTAAGTACAAAAAACACCATAATGGTTCCGTGAATAGTCACTAAGGCTAAGTACATATCTGGAGTCATTACTCCATCAACTTGATGAGGGCCTAAAAAGGCTTCGATTAGGGTAAATGAATGGTCTGGCCAAGCTATTTGTAACCGAAACATCATGGACATTAAAACGCCAATGACTCCCATAAAAATACCTGTCACCAAGTATTGTTTTGAAATCATTTTATGATCGGTACTAAAAATATATTTTGTTACAAAAGTTTCTTTGTGATGATGCGCTGACATAGCTCTAATTTTGTTAGTTGTTAGTTACTAGTATTTGATTGCTAGTTATTGATGCTAGATATTGGTACTACTTTTTAGTTCAGTACTTGAGCAATTGTTTTCTGAGATTTTAACCAAGTATTAAATGCTTCTTCTTCTTGTACTACAATTTTCATTTGCATATTGTAATGAGAGGAACCACAAATTTTGTTACATAATAATAAGTAATCAAATTCGTAGGCATCTTCACCTTTCGCTTTTCTTATTTTATTAATCCCAGCAACCTTAGCAATGGTCGCAGTATTTACTCTCATTTCTTCAGTAGTAAACTTGGGTGTAAAAGAAAATTGAGTAATCATCCCAGGGACACAGTTCATTTGCGCTCTAAAATGCGGCATATAAGCTGAGTGTAATACATCTTGGGAACGAAATTTAAAAATCACTTGACGTCCTTTAGGTAAATACAATACACGCGTTGGAATATCATCTTGGGCATTTTTATCGGTCATATCAACACCCATGGTATTCTTTCCTTTAATGTTTCTAACATTCCCCCTACCTAGAGTTTGATCAGCACCAGCATAGCGAGCTTCCCATTGAAATTGTTGGGCATACACTTCAACAATTAAAGGGTCTTTAGCATCTGAAACATCCATAAAATTATTCCATGCCCATAATCCATAAATTACAAGGACAGACAATACAATAGTTGGAACAGTGGTCCAAATTAACTCTAGTTTATGGCTATCCGCATAAAAAAGTGCTTTTGTTCCTTTCTTACCTCTGTATTTAAAGGCAAAATAAAACAATAAAAATTGAGTAATTGCTTGAACAAATAGGATCAGCAACATGGTAATTACATATAAGTTATCGTAGTGCTCTCCTTCTATCGAAGCCGATTCGGGAAGTAATACAACATTGTAAGCCACTAAACAGTAGATCATCAATACATAAAAAAAGACACCAAACGCAGCGAATAAGTATCCCTGTGTATTATTATCTTTCTCGGTAGCGATGACACCTTTTAGATTAAAAATATTTGTAATTTGCCATAAAGCAATAGCAGTCACTATCGCAATAAAAATGTAAATTAATGCAGTCATTATAGTTTGTTAGTTAGTAATAGTGAGCCAAATATAAAAAAAATCCTGAACATAACCAGTTCAGGATTTTATTATACCTTTTTTTTTATATTTTTTAATAGTGAAAACCTTCACTTTCTTTAAGATACGGATTGTTTTTTACTACAAGTGGAGCTTTTGATAAAGCATTAAATACCACATAAATAAATATCCCTGCAATCAACAATACAGCACCTATTTCTGGAATTCCAATAAACCAATGTGTTCCTACAGTTGCAGGCATCACCATTACGAAGATGTCTATATAATGCCCTATAAGGATTACAATACCTGTAACCATCACAAACCAATTTAGGCGTTTAAAATCGCTATTCATCAATACGAGTAATGGGAATACAAAATTTAATCCGACCATTCCTAAAAACGGCAAACGATAATCTTCAAATCTTGTAATAAAATAAGTTACCTCCTCTGGAATATTTGCATACCATATCAACATGAATTGTGAAAACCATAAATACGTCCAGAAAACACTGAATCCAAACATGTATTTAGCTAAATCATGTAAATGACTCTTGTTTACTACTTCTAAATACCCTTGTCCTTTTAGGTACATGGTAACCAAAGCAATTACTGTAACAGCAGATACGATAGCACTCGAAAATATATACCAACCGAATAAGGTAGAGAACCAGTGTGGATCTAAGGACATAATCCAGTCCCAAGACATCATAGATTCCGTGATTAAGAAAAACACTAAAAACCCTGCTGATCGCTTGAATAATTTACGATAATTCCCAGTATCAACAATATCTTGAGCCTTTGTTAATTTACGAGAATGCCATTGGAAAAAAGACCAACCTCCGATATAAATAACAGCTCTTATTAAAAAGAAAGGTACATTTAAGTATCCTTCTTTATTTTGCAATAATTGATCTCCAGCAACTACATCAGCATCCATCCATATAAAAAGATGATTCATATGCATTCCTGATAATACCAAAAACACAAATAACAAAATACCTCCTATTGGTAAATAAGCAGCGATGGCTTCCATTACTCGAAACAATACAATAGACCATCCTGCCTGAGTTGCATTCTGAATTGCATAAAAAGCAAGTGCTGTTAATGAAATTATTAAGAAAAAGAATATCGCCACATACAATGCAGACCAAGGTCTATTTTGCAATTGGTGTAAAACATGGAGCGCATGTGCATCGTGTGCCTCCTCCGTACTATGAGCATCTGTTGTATTATGACTTTCCGTTGTAGTTGTCTCATGTGATGCTTCGGCATGTGTATCAACAGCATGCGTATCATGACTTTCGTGAGCCATCATTTCTTTGACTTCCTCTACCGTACTAGGCGTAGATAAAAATCCGTAAGTAACGCCTAGAAGCCCAACAATCATTAAGGCAAACGAAAATGTTTTTAATTTACTTGAAAATGTATACATATCTTTAAATTCTATCTTCCTTAAGTATTATTTAATTAAATCACTTCTGAGTTGTTCCACATACATGACTATTTGCCAACGCTCTTTTTCTGTTAGTTGAGAAGCGTGAGATCCCATCATATTTCTACCATACATAATCACATGATAAATAGATCCCTCAGTAATATCACGAGAACTATAATTAGGAATCCCTAAGAATTTTTCGCGTTTTACAAGTACACCATCTCCTGCTCCCTTTTTTCCGTGACAAGAAATACAGTAAATGTTGTACATAGCTTTTCCATTCTTCATATTGGCATCATTCTTTTCAAAGGGAGATTTTAACTCCACTTTAGCCAATTCATATCCTTGATTTGTATTTTCATAGGCGTAAGGAAACGCATGTCCACGAGCAATGGTGCCTTCTACAGGTTTTTGTACTGTCATCCCATTTTTTAAAATAGGATTTACACTATACGTTTCATACCCAATAGACTCATACATATCTGGCATGTATTGATAATTCCTTTTTGATTTATCTGTCCAACATGATGTGATCATCACAGACATCATCAATAGGGCTATATATTTAATCGAGTTTTTCATTTCTCTTAAAGCTTTTCGGTTACTTTTAATTCGATGGCGCCTGTTTTTGTAAGCAATGCAGACATTTCATCTTCGTTTCCATCCAATACAATTTCCATTACAAACATATCATCCGTAGTACGTGGATCAGGATTTTCTGCTTCTTTAAACGGCCATAATCTACTTCTCATATAAAAAGTAATTACCATTAAGTGAGCAGCAAAAAATATAGTCAATTCAAACATAATTGGCACAAATGCTGGCATATTCTGAATATAAGACATATTAGGTTTCCCACCAATGTCTTGCGGCCAATCCTCAATCATCATATAATTCATCATCCATGTTGCAAAGCATAAGCCAATACAACCATAAATAAATGCAGCGATGGCAAGTCTTGTTTCTTTCAAGCCCATAGCTTTGTCTAAACCATGAACAGGAAACGGCGTGTACACTTCTTCGATCTGATGATTGGCTGCACGAACTTCTTTTACAGCATCCAATAGGATATCATCATCATTATACATTGCTTGTATTACTTTTCTACTCATGATTTTCAGCTCTTAATTTTTTATATTGATCTCCTGATGATTTCAAAATTGATTTTATCTCTGCTTGTGCAATCACAGGGAATGTACGCGCATATAATAGGAAAAGTACAAAGAAGAATCCTATAGTTCCAACATAAATACCAATATCTACAAAGGTAGGTGAAAACATGGTCCATGAAGATGGTAAATAATCTCTGTGCAATGAAGTAACAATAATAACAAAACGTTCAAACCACATTCCGATATTTACAACCAATGCTATAAAGAAAGAGAACATAAAACTTGTTCTTAAGCGTTTGATCCACATAAACTGAGGTGATAACACATTACAAGACATCATAAACAAATAGGCCCACCAATAAGGTCCCGTCGCTCTATTTAAAAACGCATATTGTTCATATTCAACTCCAGAATACCATGCGATAAATAATTCGGTGATATACGCACAACCAACAATAGAACCTGTAACCATAATTACTATGTTCATTAGTTCAATATGTTGTATGGTTATATAAGCCTCTAAACTTACCACTTTACGCATAATGATTAACAAGGTGTTTACCATAGCAAATCCAGAGAATACCGCTCCAGCCACAAAATATGGAGGGAAAATAGTGGTATGCCATCCTGGAATTACCGAAGTAGCGAAATCAAAAGATACAATCGTATGTACAGAAAGTACAAGTGGGGTAGCCAATCCAGCCAACACCAATGATACCTCTTCAAATCGTTGCCAATCTTTTGCACGACCTGTCCAACCAAAACTCAACAATCCATATATTTTCTTTTGGAATGGTTTTACTGCACGGTCACGTAACATGGCAAAATCAGGTAATAATCCAGTCCACCAGAAAACTAATGACACCGACAAATAGGTAGAAATTGCAAATACATCCCACAATAATGGAGAGTTAAAATTGGTCCATAAAGACCCAAACTGATTTGGCAATGGCAATACAAAATGGGCATTCCATGCACGTCCCATGTGAATAATAGGGAACAAACCTGCTTGAATAACTGCAAAAATAGTCATGGCTTCCGCTGAACGGTTAATACCCATACGCCATTTTTGACGAAATAGTAATAGTACTGCTGAAATTAGGGTTCCTGCATGTCCGATACCTACCCACCAAACAAAGTTGGTAATATCCCAGGCCCATCCAACGGTCTTATTCAATCCCCAAACTCCAATTCCGGTTCCAATGGTATAAAATATTGACCCCAATCCCCAAAGGAAGGCAGCCAAGGCAACAAGAAAAGTAGCCCACCATAATTTATTTGCTTTTCCTTCAACTGGTCTAGCTACATCCAACGTAATGTCGTGGTAGCTTTTATTTCCAATAATCAAAGGCTCTCTAATAGGTGCTTCGTAATGAGACATAATTTTTATTTAATTACTCTATCTGTTTATAATCTATGCTTTATTCGTAACTTTTACTTGATAAACAACGTTTGGTTGTGTACCTACATGCTCTAATAAATGATAAGAACGCGTGTCGTCTTTTAACGCAGCCACTTTATCTTCTTTATTATTTACATCACCAAAAATCATGGCTCCTGAACTACAAGCATTAGAACAAGCCACTTCAAATTCGTCCGTATTTACTGGACGTCCTTCTTTTTTAGCTTTTAAAATGGTCGCTTGTGTCATTTGAATACACATCGAACATTTTTCCATTACACCTCTAGAACGCACTACAACATCTGGATTCAATACCATTCTTCCGTAGTCATCATTCATATTAAAATCAAACTCTTTATTTTCTGGATACTGGAACCAGTTAAAGCGACGTACTTTATAAGGACAGTTATTTGCACAATAACGTGTTCCTACACATCGATTATAAGCCATTTGATTTTGACCTTGACGACCGTGAGAAGTTGCAGCCACAGGACATACTGTTTCACATGGTGCGTGATTACAGTGCTGGCACATTACTGGCTGAAAGACTACCTCTGGGTTATCAGAAGGATCTTCTAACTTAGCAAAACCTTGTACAGATCCTGTTTTCCCTAATAATCCATGAATATTATCTTTGAATTCGTTGTCTCCTTCAAAGCTTTCTTCTGAAGAATAATAACGGTCAATACGCAACCAGTGCATATCTCTACTCACTCTAATTTCGTGTTTCCCTACAACAGGCACATTGTTTTCTGCATGACATGCAATAACACATGCTCCACATCCAGTACAGGCATTTAAATCGATAGACAGGTTAAAGTGATGTCCAATAGAACGATCAAATTTGGTCCATAAATCAACGGTTGTTGCTTCTACTTCTTTATGATTCAATGTAACCATTGGCACTTTATTCCAAGTATGTCTCGGGTTTAAAGAATGGTCGTTGTATGTTTCTAAGGTGGTTTCTTTTACAATATCACCTCTACCCATTAACGTATTCTGTAGCTGAACACAAGCAAATTCGTGTTCTCCTTCTACCAATTTTAAACTGACCCCTAATTGAGACGTTTTAAAATCTTTATATAAAGGAAAGGCATTAATACCTGTTTGCATTTCTTCTTTTAGTCCCTTTTTTCTACCATACCCTAATGCAAGACCTACAGTCCCAACTGCTTGCCCTGGTTGAATAATTACTGGTAAAATTTCAGAAACACCATTTACAGTTAAGGATACTTTACTCCCATTTAATGCTCCATTAGATACATGCCAATTTTTAACTGCTAATTTCTCAGCATCAAATTTGGACATCGTTAAATAGTTATCCCAAGAAGCTCTACTAATAGGATCTGGTAATTCTTGCAGCCATGGGTTGCTTGCCATTTGACCATCACCCATTCCTGTTTTTACGTATAACTTTAATTCAAAGTCACTTGTAGTAGTTGTCTTTCCTAAAACAGTTAATGCAGCGTTTATATCTACATCATTAGTTTCTATGGTAAGAACCTCATTTTTTTTATTAAAAACACCATCTTGTAATGCTTGATTCCATGAAGTACCTTCCAGTATATTGGTAGACCAAGACACCTTTAAATAGTCATAATACGATTGATCATTCCCCATCCATTTTAACATACTGTCTTGGTATTGACGTGTATCAAATAATGGTTGAATGGTAGGTTGAGTTAAACTATACGAACCTGTTTTAATCATTACATCTCCCCAAGCTTCTAGGTAATGAGGAGTTGGCAAAGCATATTGTACAACAGATGCTGTTTCATCATTTGCGCTTGTAAAAGCAACAGAAAGTTTCACTTTATTTAAACCTTCTACAAATTCTTTTGCATTTGGTAATGTGTATGCCGCATTTCCATTAAAGGTAAATACAGCTCCAATTTTACCAGCATTCATATCTGTAATTAATTGTGCAACTGCTTGATCGTTTCCGATGCGTGTATATCTAGTTACTCCAACATTCATTACCTCACTTCCGAGGTGATTGTTTATAGCCAATGCAACTAATTGTGCATTTTTATCATTAGCTCCTGCTAAAACAACTCCTTTAGATCCTGCAGCTTTTAATTTTGCAGCGGCTTTAAGAATTGCCGTATTTAAGGGAGATGCTTCCTGTGTAGAAATACCTCCTACAACAGCTTGGTATAATTTGATTAAAGCCAATCCTTCTTGTGATGGACGGATTCTAGTTCTGTTATCAGCATTTGCTCCAGAGAGTGTCATGTTAGATTCAAACTGTGCATGATGCGACATTTTTCCGTTTTTTGGAATACGTCCTTTTGCATAACCCGTTTCAAATCCACCACCTTGCCAATCTCCAAGGAAATCTGCAGCGATAGAAACAATCACTTCTGCTTTTTCTAAATTATAGTCAGGCAAAGCACGTGTACCATACATTTCTTCAAAAGCATCTAAAGCTCCTGATTCAGAAACTGAATCGTATATTACGTGACGAACATCACCATATTTTTCTTTGAATTCCGAGATCAAACGACTTGTAGAAGGACTTGCATGAGAACCTGATAAGAATACAATCGGTAAATTAGCTTCCTTTAATTCGTTTAACTTAGATATAATTGCTGTATCTGCAGCAGACCAAGCAATTTTTTCGTTCTTATAAATAGGTGCTTGCAATCTTTTACTATCATATAAAGATAATACAGATGCTTGCACTCTTGCGTTGGTCGCTCCACCAGCCTCTTTATTTGGTTCGATTTTGATAGGACGTCCATCCCGAACTTTTACCAATATATTTGCAAAATCAAATCCATCCGCTATAGTAGTTGCATAATAATCAGCAACCCCAGGGATAATTTCCTCTGGCTTTATTACATAGGGTATTGTTTTTACGACAGGTCCTTCACAGGCAGCCAGCGATGCAGCGGCAGTAGTAAATCCAACATATTTTAAGAAGTCACGACGTGAGGTAGAAGAAGACTCTAAAGTTTCTTTATCACCTAAAAACTCATCTGTAGGAATTTCTTCAACAAACTCATTTTGTCTTAACGTATCAACAACAGCACTAGATGTTTCTAGCTCTTCAACACTTTTCCAGTATTTTTTGTTTGATGCCATTTTATAATTTGTTATTTCTTTCGTTAGTTATTAATAGTGACATTTTCCACATTCCAATCCACCCATCTGAGCTTCAGTCACCTTCTTTACACCGTATTTTTCGGCCAATTGATCATGGATTTTCTTATAGTATCCATTTTCAGTCATATCTACTTCCGTTTCTCTGTGACAGTCTATACACCATCCCATAGTCAACGGAGAAAACTGAGTCATCTCGTGCATTTCCTCTACAGGTCCATGACATTTTTGACAAGCCAAACCTGCCACTGTTACGTGTTGCGAGTGATTGTAGTAAACAAAATCTGCCAAATTATGAATTCGAATCCATTCTATCGGTTTTTCTACGGCGTCTTCTTTGTACTTCCCAGCCTCAGCATCCCAGCCAACAGCGTCATATATTTTAGCAATCTCACCATCTAACTCTTCTTTTGTATGCCCACCAAATAATGGACCCGTATATTCAGAGATAGATTTATGACAGTTCATACAAACATTGGCTGTAGGAACTCCAGAAGTTTTACTGTGTTTTGCTGATGAGTGACAGTACTGACAGTCAATCTTATTATCTCCAGCATGTACTGCATGAGAAAAAGCAATTGGTTGAATTGGTGTATACCCTTCGTTTACGTCAATTTGCATCAACCATCCAAACAACAACCATATACCTAATAGTATTGAGAAGATTAAAAACAAGAACCTTAAAAAAGGATTTTTTAAGAACGTAAGTACTAAGTTTTCTTTAAACACTTCGTCCCCTGGTTCTCCTTTATTCTTTTTAAGAGTGCCTGCTATAATAATTACAAACAATAAAAAACCACCTAAAGTAATAGCCAACATAGACCATACTCCCATCTTTTCATTTTCATACATTGCCTGAGAACCATCGCCTCCTGCAGCTACCGTTTTCTTAGCTGCATTCCCGACTTTCAAATACAATAGTACGTTATCTAAATCGGTATCTGATAGTTGTGGAAAAGGAGTCATCGCTGCTGGATTACTATCCGCAACTTCCTTTGCCAATTTATCACCAGAGGCAACCAATGCATTATTATCTTTAATCCATAATTTCAACCATTCGATTTCACGTTTTTCTGTGATATCTCCTAATGCTGGACCCACTAATTTCTTGTCAAGTTTATGACAAGCCGCACAATTGGCGTTAAATACTTTTTTACCAGCAGCTACGGCTTCTTGATCTACATCAGAAGTAGTCGCTGTTGCTACAGTAGCGGCAACAGGTTTACCATCAGTATATGCTAAAACATCAGCAATATCTTGATTGGTGAACTGAGGATACGCAAGCATCGGAATGCTACTGTATTCTTCAAAAATAGCAATGGCATCTGCATCACCAGATTTAATGAATGCTTGACTATCTTTTATCCAAGCTCTTAACCATTCGATGGTACGTTTTTCGCCAATCCCTTTTAAGGCTGGACCTACAAGTCTCTTATCTAATTTATGACAGGCAGCACAGTTTGCGTTAAACAACTGTTTTCCCTTAGAAGCATCACCTTCTTGCGCCGATAAATCAATAGAAAAAAGTAATAGGAAAGCAAGACTACATACGATTAGTCTTGATAATAGATGGTGTTTTTTCACACTTTTCATACTTTAGTTATCTTTTCTTTCTAGTTTGGTACGGTTATTTCACTCAAAATCGGGTACAAAACGACCGTTTTCTTGAACGACCTGACAAAAGTAAACTTTCTGTCTAAGTTTGGAAATTTTAATCATCGAATACTGTAGTTTATATTTATTCTAAATAACTGTGAGTACACTGCTGGTTAAGGGATAAAGTTTTAAATTTACAAAATAAATAACACACATGAAATATATCAGTAATAATATAATTTTTTCTGTTTTGCTACTGTCGTTTTTTGGCATATCCACAATGACTGCTCAAAATGATACTGCTAAAATTGAAAAGCTTATCGAAAAAAAAAGAGGTTATAATCAAACAAAAGAGAAAAGTAAAGGCTTTTTAATTCAATTGTACAATGGAGGAGAATCTAGAGCCTATGCTGTACAACGAAAATTTGATAATCTATTCCCTCAATATACTTCAAAAATGAAAGTAGATTTACCTGACTGGAAGGTACAAGTTATCAATTTCGAAACTCGTTTAGCTGCTGATAGAGCCTTGAATATTTTTAAAGAAGAATTTGTGGGTGCCAACATCCCTAAATCATAGCTGCTAAATCAACAAGCTCACCTATAACAGTCCCAAGGCATGCTTCCAATACTATTTCTATGACAACAAACACATTTTTAAGTGACGGTTTAGAAATGAAATTATTTTTTGTTCTATTTTTCAACAACGCTAGAACGTAAAATAAACTATTTATATCTGTCATTTTAGATTGTAATTGCTAGAGGCAGCGCCGCGGAAATAAAATACAGAAAGACTGTCAAACATAAGTTTTGACAGTCTTTTTGCTATCTAATACCAAATACATTCTAACGTGAAGGTTTAGAAATAGAATTATTTTCCAACAACGCAAGAACGTAAAACAAACTATTTGTATCGGTTATTTTGGATTGTAATTCAATTATTGGCTACTGGTCTTAAAATGTAAATAAGACTCCATTACAATAATATTCTCTTTTTATTTCATTTCCATTTTTCTCATATAAAACCCAAGAACTATCTTTTTTGTTTTTTGTATAAAATCCAATTTCTTTTAAAATTCCTGTTTCATAATAATAGTCATAGTACCAACCTGAACCATTTTTAAATAGTTCAAAATTTTCATATTCATATGGAAATAGAGGACGTGGATCTAAAGGATATAAAGCGCTCCTTCTGATGTCATATACTTGATATTTAAGATTCCATTCGTATAATTAAATATTTTAACGATGCTATAATAAGGGAGTTTTTGAATTTATATTTTTTTTACCCATTTCCCTTCTCGTTTACCTTTTATGATTGCTCCTTCTAAATAACCATAAGAAATAGGAGACTCTCCACAATCAGGTGTTTTATTCTTTCTTAAATTCAACTAATAAACGCAACTTTTCGATTTGATTCTATGATGGTTATATTTTCAAAACAGAAAAGTAGGAAAACCTACCTTTCTTGTC
This sequence comes from Flavobacteriaceae bacterium, assembly GCA_965224465.1. Classification (GTDB taxonomy): domain Bacteria; phylum Bacteroidota; class Bacteroidia; order Flavobacteriales; family Flavobacteriaceae. Next base: position 2,278,150 of record OZ245049.1, read on the forward strand.
TTGATGGATATGTATCTTACGGTCTCAAATCTCGAAAAAAGAAGTTGTATGAAACACATCACCCAAGCGCAAAGATACACAATTTGTTGCATGTTAAAACAAGGTTATAAACAGGTTGAGATAGCAGCTGCTATAGGAAAAGACAAGTCTGTTATTAGCAAAGAGATTAAGCGTAATTCAGACAAAAGAAATGGAGTTTACAAGCATGAATTAGCCCAAAAAAAGTATGCTAAACGTCATAAAGAAAAGCCTAAAAGAAAACGCTTTACAGAAGATATTCAACAAGCAATAGAGTTGTTATTGCGAGACGATTATAGTCCTGAGCAAGTAGTTGGTGTCCTAAAAAAACAAGGTAAAGAAACGGTGTCTATTGAGCGTATATATCAGCATATTAGGGAAGACAAGAGGAATGATGGTGATTTACATACACACCTTCGCAGACAGGGAAGGAGATATAGAAAACGTGGCTCATCAAAGGATTCTAGAGGGGTTATAAAGAATCGTATTAGTATAGAACAACGCCCTGAAGTTGTTGAACAAAGAAATCGATTTGGAGATTTAGAGGTCGATTTAATCATAGGTAAAAACCATAATCAAGCCATACTTACCGTAAATGATAGAGCTTCTGGAATGCTTAAAATGAAAAAAGTAAGCTCTAAAGAAGCAGTTGTTGTCACTAAAGCTATCAATGAAATATTAGAAGACTGGAAGCCTTATCTACATACTATAACAGCTGATAATGGAAAAGAATTTGCAGGCCATGAGCAGGTTGCAGAAAATTTATGTATTGATTACTTTTTTGCGCATCCATATCACTCTTGGGAAAGAGGATCTAACGAAAATTTAAATGGTTTGATTAGACAATATTTTGCCAAAGGAAGTGACTTTACAAACCTAACAGATCAAAGAATCAAAGAGGTAGAAACAAAATTAAATAACAGACCTAGGAAGAGACATAAATATCAAAACCCTATATTTGTAATGGAACAATTATTATTTAACTAAAAGTTGCGTTTGTGACTTGAATTCAGCTTTTCAATCCTAGGGGATTTTTGTTTTTGAATTTACTAATGTAGAATCTTTGTATTGATATCGTCCTTTTTCATTAACGATTATCTTTAATTTAGCTGTTTTATCTTCCAAATCAGAATCATTAAGATATAAAAAAACAAGAGTGATTCCATTTGAATTTTCTCAACCAAGGTAGTCTCTAAATTAATCTTTTCTATTTGTACAGCTTTTACCTCTTTTTTGAGCAGAGCAATTAAAAAACATCGAAACTATACAGGGTAAAACAAATTTATTCATATGAATAGTATCTTTTTATATCATGTTGCATTGTCTTGATTGTCAAAACCTTCCGTAAGACCTAAATTTAGGGTTTATGGAATTCTACTTTGTACAAGGTTTAAAAATCATCTCTGTCCTAAAACACCAATTCACCGTTAAAACAAGCATTTGGCAAAACATATACTGATACAAATCGCAATCAAACCCAGTAGATTCAAACATTAAATGGAATGGGGTTTTACGCGTTGTTGCCGTAGGGTTACCCATAATATTTTAGTTTGTAAAAGATGTATTCTGCTCTTAATAACGTTCTTTATTTTACATCTATGATAGCGACACCTTTAAAACTGCTCATGACTTTTCAATTTCTGGATTCCTCTTTTAATTTATAAATGATATAGACTGTTTTTTACCTTGTCTCTAGCATTATAGCCTTACAATAGCAATTCCTAACATGATGGTATATTCGTTTAGTGCACATTACAGGAGGGCTTATTATACCAAACACATTTCCGCGTGACGGTTTAAAAATGGAAATATGTATCCATATCTTTTGTAGATCGCAGTACGTTATTGTGGACGCTGGTTCTATTTTTAAAAAACTATATGCTCAATAGTAAACAAAAAAAGGCTCACAAATTGTGAGCCTTTTTAATTTTATGTAAAACTTGAATTACTTCAAGGTCTTTTTTACTTCAATTTCTTGGTATGCTTCAATAACATCCCCTTGACGAATATCGTTGTAGTTTTTAAGTTGCAAACCACAATCATATCCTTTGGCTACTTCTTTAACATCATCTTTAAAACGTTTTAACGATGATAATAAACCGTCGTGAACTACTATGTTCTCACGTAAGATTCTAATTTTAGAATTACGGAATATCTTACCAGACATCACCATACAACCAGCAATATTACCAATTTTTGAGATTTTGTAAACCTCTCTAATTTCAACATTACCTGTAACTTCTTCTTTCAACTCTGGAGATAACATACCTTCCATAGCATCTTTTAAGTCGTCAATAGCAGCATAGATAATAGAATAAGTACGGATATCAATTTCTTCTTGATCGGCTAACATTTTAGCATTTCCAGAAGGACGTACATTAAATCCTATAATAATAGCTTCCGAAGCAGATGCTAACAACACATCAGATTCTGTAATAGCTCCTACACCTTTATGTATAATATTTACTTGAATTTCTTCGGTAGATAATTTTTGGAAAGAATCTGTCAAAGCTTCAACAGAACCATCTACATCTCCTTTCAAGATAATATTTAACTCTTTAAAGTCACCTAGTGCAATACGACGACCAATTTCGTCTAATGTAATATGACGTTGGGTACGTACAGACAACTCGCGTTGTAATTGTGCACGTTTGGATGCAATTTGTTTTGCTTCACGTTCGTCTTCAAAAACATTAAATTTATCACCTGCTTGTGGTGCTCCGTCCAATCCTAAGATTGAAACTGGCGTAGAAGGTAATGCAATAATCATTTTTTGACCTCGCTCATTAAACATTGCTTTAATCTTACCAGAGTTTTTCCCTGCTAACATAAAGTCACCAATTTTTAATGTTCCTTCTTGAACTAGAATGGTAGATACGTATCCACGACCTTTATCCAAAGATGCTTCTACTACTGTACCTGTAGCTAATTTATTAGGATTTGCTTTTAACTCGAGCATTTCCGCTTCCAACAATACTTTTTCAAGTAATTCTTCAACCCCAGCTCCTGTTTTAGCAGAAATATCATGTGATTGTATTTTACCACCCCAATCTTCTACCAATAAATTCATGGCAGCTAATTGTTCTTTAATTTTTTCTGGTTTAGCGTCTGGCTTATCTACTTTATTAATAGCAAAAATAATTGGCACACCAGCTGCTTGTGCATGGCTAATAGCCTCTTTTGTTTGCGGCATCACATCATCATCTGCTGCAACTACAACAATTACAATATCTGCTACTTGTCCCCCACGTGCACGCATGGCAGTAAAGGCCTCGTGACCTGGTGTATCCAAGAATGCCATTTTTTGACCTCCTTTTAACTCCACTCCATAAGCACCAATATGCTGAGTAATCCCTCCAGATTCACCGGCAATTACATTTTCTTGACGGATATAATCCAGCAAGCTTGTTTTACCATGATCTACGTGTCCCATAACGGTCACAACTGGAGCTCTATGCTCTAGGTCTTCTTCTTTATCTTCTATAACTTGTACGGCATCTTCTACTTCTGCACTAACAAAATCAAGTGCGTATCCAAATTCATCCGCAACAATGGTTAATGTCTCAGCATCTAAACGCTGATTCATGGTTACCATCATTCCTAACATCATACAGGAAGAGATAATATTAGTCACAGGAATATTCATCATGGTAGCAACTTCGCTTACCGTAACAAATTCTGTTACTTTAATCACTTTACTTTCTGCCGCTTGTTGTTGTAGATCTTTTTCCGACTGTTGACGGTGTAAATCTCTCTTATCTCTACGGTGTTTCGCTCCTTTATTCTTTTTAGATTTCCCTTGAAGTTTTTCTAAAGTTTCGCGAATTTGTTTTTGTACTTCAGCAGCAGTTGGTTCTTCCTTTACAATAGGTTTACGAACTTGACCTCTACCTTTTCCTTTATTAAATCCAGGTTTTCCTCCACCTCGATATGGACCTCCTTGTCCCGTACGTTGGTTTCCACCAGCAGTTCCAGTACCTGGTTTTATAATTCTTTTTCGTTTGCGTTTATTTGCAGCATTACCTGTTTTATCATTCGCAACCGGTTTTTTCTTTTTTGGACGTTCAAACTGTTTTAAGTCAATTTTCTGACCTGTTAATCGAGGGCCATCTAATTTCTTATACTGTGTTTGTATCGATTGTGGTTCTACAGGCTTCACAACTTCTGTTGCTTCTTTTTTAGGTGCATTTGGAGTTGTAATAGCAGGCTTAATCCCAACTATTTTTGCACGGGCTTTTGGCTCTTCTACTTTTTTAACAGCCGGCTTTGCTGTATGTTTAGGAGCTGGTTTCCCTTTTTTACCCCTCGGTTTCTCGACAGGCAATTCAATCTTGTCAACAATTTTAAATTCGTGCTTTTTAGCGCGAACTATCGTGTCTTCAGGTTTTTTAATTCCTTTTTCGACGGGAGCTGTCGTTTCTTTTTTAACCAGTACTTCCTTTACAGGAGTTGGCTCTTTAGAGACTTCAGTCTTGGTTTTTTCAACCACTGGAGTTTCAACTTTAGCAATTTCAGCTACGTTCTCCTTTGGGGTTTCCACTGCTGATTTTTCAACAACTGGTACTTCCTTTGATTTTTCTAGGTCTATTTTACCTATTGTTTTTACTTCCACTTTTTCAGCTTTGGCCTTTACAATTCGATTCAATTCTTCCTGACGTTTTTTTTCAATTTTAGCTTCTGCCTCTAGACGCATTGCCATTTTCTCTTTACGTTTTTCCTCGCCTACTTCTTTCGAAGCCGCTTTTTTATTTGCATCACTTGCAAACGTATCGAACAAAATGTCGTATTCGCCTTGGGAAATTTTAGTAGTAGGGCGAGCTTCTATCTCCACTCCCTTACTTCCTAAATGCTCCACAGCTCTATCTAAAGAGATGTTTAAGTCTCTTAACACTTTGTTTAGCCTCATTGTTTTGTCTCCAGCCATATAATCTTATTGTTTCGCCTATTATTTTTTTGATGATTTATCCTAATTAATCTTCAAATTCTTCTCGTAAAATACTTTGAACTTCTAAAATGGTTTCTTCTTCCAGATCTGTTCTTTTCAAAAGCTCTGTAACATCTTTATCCAATACACTTCTGGCGGTATCTAAACCAATTTTCTTAAATTCTTTAATAACCCAATCTTCGATTTCATCAACAAATTCTGTCAATTCAACATCATCTTCTCCTACAACACCTTCGCGTTGTACATCTAAATCGTATCCTGTTAATTGTGATGCCAATCTAATGTTTACTCCATTACGTCCAATTGCCTTAGATACTTCTTCTGGCAACAAAAATACATCAACTCTACCTTTTTTCCCATCTTCTCGCCCTTCTTCTGGATGAATTTTCATAGAAACTACTTTCGCAGGACTTAAAGCCCTGGCTATAAACAGACTTTCGTTTTTTGTATAATTGATAACATCTATGTTTTCGTTCCCTAATTCGCGAACTATACCATGAATACGTGATCCTTTCATACCAACACAAGCTCCAACAGGGTCAATTCTGTCGTCATAAGAGTCAACTGCAACCTTTGCTTTTTCACCTGGAATACGTGCCACACCTTGAATAGTAATTAACCCATCAAACACCTCAGGTATTTCTTGTTCAAATAATTTCTCCAAGAATACAGGTGACGTTCTTGATAAAATAATAGAAGGTTTATTCCCTCGCAATTCTACCGATTTAATAATTCCACGAACAGCATCTCCTTTTCTGAAAAAGTCAGATCTAATTTGTTCGCTTTTTGGTAATATTAACTCAACCCCATCATCATCCAATAAAATAATTGCATTGTGACGAATATGGTGCACCTCTGCACTATAAATATCTCCTTCTAACTCTTTAAAGTGTTTAAATATATTGGTACTATCGTGTTCTTGAATTTTTGAGATTAAATTCTGACGCAATGCCAAAATAGATCTTCTTCCTAAATCCATCAGCTTTACCTCTTCTGAAACATCTTCTCCTATTTCAAAATCTGGCTCTATCTTACGCGCTTCAGCCAATTCAATCTCTTCATTATCATCTTCAGACATACCATCAGCAACCACAGTTCTGTTTCGCCAAATTTCTAAATCTCCTTTATCAGGATTAATAATGATATCAAAATTTTCATCAGACCCAAACTTTCGTTTTAATGCCGTTCTAAAAACTTCCTCCAGAATTGCCATAAGCGACACTCTGTCTATACTTTTATCACTTTTAAATTCTGAAAATGATTCGATTAATGCTAAGTTTTCCATTCTCTCCTATTTAAAAAATTATTTTCACTTTTGCTTCTTTTATTTCTGTAAACAGGATGGTTTGATTTTTAATTACCGTAACCTTCCCTTTTCCAATAGGTTTAGGCTCACGCGCTGACCATTCTAATGAAATTGCTTCCTCGGTCACCTCTTTCAAGGATCCCTCCACAATTGAATCTGCAAGCTTCACAACCAATATCCTACCAATATTCTTGGTGTATTGACGTTTCACTACCAATGGATTTGCAATGTCTGGGGAAGTAACTTCAAGCGAAAAATCTTCTTCTTCCCTATCTAAATTACTCTCTACGTATCGGTTAATTCTGATACATTCACTCAATGCAATTCCTTGATCTCCATCTACTTCGATATAAATTTTATTTCCATCTAAAAATTTCAAATCGATCAAAAACAAATCCTTGTTTTCAGAGAGTGCTTCTTCTACTAAATGTTTTATTTTATCGTGCTCCATGTGTCTTTATACAAAGAGGGGACTTTACGTCCCCTCTCTTTCTATCCCTTTGTTTTCGCTGCAAATATACTAACTAATTCTTAAACAGAAAAATGATTATGTTTATAATTTTAATTTTAGTAACTTTACATGAATATATTACGCCCCTTAACCTTATCTTTTGATATGATTTAGCCGTAATATATGAGTCCCCGTCAATATATTCGAACACCTTCAATCCAAATAAATATGAAAAAAATTTTAGTTCCAGTAGATTTTTCTAAACAAGCAGAATACGCTGCGAAAGTAGCCTCTCAAATTGCAAAAAAAAACAATCATGAAATTTTCTTATTACACATGCTTGATTTACCTGTAGGAGTCATAGACCCTGCAAGTTTTGGATCCAATAACAATGCTCCAATGGGGCTGTTGTTCCTTCAAAGAGCGCATGAAAAATTTGAAGAATTTAAAAAACTTCCTTTCTTCGATGGTCTTAAAATTTCCGACACTGTACAATTTCACAAAACCTATGATGGAATTATAGAGCAAAGCCTTAAAAATGATGTAGATCTAATAGTTATGGGGTCTCAAGGAGCTTCCGGTCTTGAAGAAATACTAGTGGGTTCTAATACCGAAAAAGTTGTCAGAAACAGTACCGTACCAGTACTTGTTATAAAAGAAGACATAGACGATTTTCAAATAAAAAACATTGTATTCGCTTCTGACTTTAACATTAAAAATAAGCCCTCCTTTCAGAACATACTAGACTTTACCAAAGAATTTGACTCTAAAATTCATCTACTAAAAGTAAATACCGTTCAAGATTTTGAGTCCACCAAAGTATCTAGCGACACCATTCGAAATTTTATAAATGGCCACGACTTGCAAAACTATACTCTTAATATTTATAACGATAGAAGCATAGAAGAAGGAATTCTAAATTTCTCAAAACTCATTGAAGCAGATCTTATAATTGTAAATACGCACGGTAAAAGAGGGCTTGCTCATATATTTAGCAATAGCATCAGCGAGGAATTAACAAATCACTCTAAACTGCCTGTAGCTACTTTTAAATTGATTTCGTAAACAAAGGCTTGAGAAGACTAAGAGGAAATAATCAACATGTTATTTCCTCTTACCTTTGAAGTGACACTAATTTACCCTCCTAAAAATAGCCCTTAAATTTTATTTTAAAAATGATAGGCATCCCCTTAGCTCCTCTTATAGCTAAATATATTTTAAATCACCGAGACACATAGCTCCTCCAGTTGCATAAAACTCGGTTACTATTAGTTGATACGTTATATCAAATGCATTTTCAAGTGAAGATTTAAAAATGAATTATTTTTTGTTTTAGCTAAGCGGGAAATCTAAGAATAGCCATAACTATCATACTGTATTTCAACAACGCTAGCATGTAAAATAAACTGTTGATATCAGACATTTTGATTTGTAATCGGTATAATACCACAGAAAAACACATTTATAAAAGCCCATCTATCCTCCCTGAGGAATAAAAAGATTGTCATATCACTGATTAATATCATTGTACGGCTAATGCATAGTCTCTATTTTTGTGTAATATTCAACACAGGAAACAACAGAACATCTACAAATCAGCGTATCATGACAAAGGACACGGTAATTCTATATTCTTCTACTGACGGACATACCTTGAAAATTTGCCTCAAAATAAAAGAGCATCTAGAATCAAACCGTCTTCAAGTGGATCTATTTCCTATTGATGATTTTCAAAACAACATTCATCAATACAAACTAGTAATTATTGGAGCAAGCATTAGATATGGTGTACATCACAAAAAAATATGTGATTTTATACACAAGTCTAAATCTGCATTTGAAACCCTTAAAACAGTTTTCTTTTCTGTGAATTTAGTGGCAAGAAAAAAAACAAAAAACAGCCCTCAAACCAACCCCTATGTGATCAAGTTTTTTAAAAAAATAAATTGGGAACCAACATTAGTAGCAGTATTTGCAGGGAAATTAGCGTATAAAAAATACCCGCTATTTGATCGATTAATGATTCAGTTTATCATGTGGATGACCAAAGGCCCTACAGACATAAACTCAGAAATAGAATATACAGACTGGAAAAAAGTTGAATTATTTTCAGAAAAAATTACTGCTTTAAGCCCCTAACTACACACTTGTGATTGATAAAGTATTTTTTACGCTCTTGAAAAAATACGCTTTCTTACAAGAGCTTTTTTAGCTTGTAATACCAACTACATTTCCAAGTGACGGTTTAAAATGGATGGATATTCTTAGCCATCGTTCTATTTTTTAACAACGTTAGAACAGAAAACAAACTATTAATATCGGTCGTTTTAGATTGCAATTGGGATAACCTTTAATATGTAAAAAGCAATTCTTTATAATGATACGGCTTTCTCTAATCAACAGCCTCGTTCAAGATTACAAGGTATGCTTCCGAAAGATGATTTTATATTTCGAGGCAGCACCTTGGAGAAATTACACCAACTACATTTCCAAGTGACAGTTTAGAAATGGAAATTAAACATAAAACAAACCCACTGAATCACACATAATTACATATAACTACAAAAATAGTTGTGTAACTAAATAAATAGTTATAGTATTGCAGTACAAACAACAGATATGGAAAAACTCACGAATAAAGAAGAAGAAATAATGCAAGCATTGTGGCGTTTAGAAAAAGCTTTTATCAAAGAGATTGTTGTAGAACTCCCAAACGAGAATCATTACAATACGGTTTCTACGATTGTCAGAAAACTAGAAGAAAAAGACTATATTTCTCACAAAGCTTTTGGAAAAACACATCAATATTTTCCTTTAATTTCAAAAACTACTTACACAAAAAAATTTATGCATGAAGCGATGTCTCATTATTTTGACAATAGCTATAAAAATATGGTGTCATTTTTTGCCAAAAACGAGAAAATATCAGCCGAAGAGTTAAGAGAAATTATTAACATAATAGAGAAAAAATAACATGGAACTTCTTCATTATTTATTAAAATCAGGGCTTGTACTGGGGCTGTTCCTAACCATATATGGTCTCTTCCTAAAAAAAGAGACGCATTTTCAATGGCATCGAATCTTTTTAAACACTGGTATAATCTTATCATTTGGGCTACCTCTGCTAATACTCACACAAGTAATTTACATTTCTATTCCAGTAAGAGAACAGGTTATTCCACTTGTAAATCAAGCATTAACTACTCATACCAATACTATAAACTGGTCCTTTTATATAGGAATACTCTATTTTTTAGGCGTGGTAATAATGACGCTTCGCTTTTTACACCAATGCAATAGCCTCTACAAAATAATTAGCAAGAGTTCGGTGAGTAAATTAGAAAACCAACAATACCTAGATACATCCATTAAATGCACCCCGTTTTCTTTTTTCAACTATATCATCATCAATAAAAAACTACATACTGCCGAGGAAATAAGGATGATACTCACCCATGAAAACGTTCATAGCTCACAATACCATAGCTTAGACATTCTTTTATCTAACCTATTATTAATTATACAATGGTGGAATCCAATGGCTTGGTTTTATAAAAAATATATGGAAGAAAACATAGAATATATTGCTGACACAGAAACCATCAAAGAAATCTCTTGTCCCAAAGCATACCAATATGCTTTAGTAAAAAACATAGTCTCAAACATCCAACCAGCTTTAGCAACTCATTTTTACCAATCACTTATAAAAAAAAGAATCATTATGTTAAACAAACCCACATCTAACAACATCAGTCGTTGGAAAACCATCCTCGTTTTACCTTTAATTGCTTTATTTTTCTGGACTTTTAATATGGAAGCACAATTTAAATTTGAGCAAATAGATAAAGAAGCAACACATTATATTGTGAGTCCAAAAACGCCAAAAATGGAATGGAATTCTATGGAGAAATATGCTAACTCAAACCCCTTTAAACTTACGGATACCCAACAAAATTCAAAGGAGGAAGCTACTCTTAAAACAATAACCAATTCTAACGATTCGAACACAGAAAAGCCAGCTTTAAAAACCCAAGGCAAAGAGCTACCCGTTACACCTGTTTTTACGAAATATAGTGCTGTAATTCAAACACAAGACAGTCTTATAAAAATTAAAATCCCCAAAGTATTGTATGTCCTTAACGGAAAAAAAGTGTCTTCAAAAATTATCGAAGCCATCGATCCTGACAAAATTAAAAGTATAAATATCCTAAAAAGAAGTAACGCAACCGAGAAATATGGAATTAAAGCAACAAACGGAGCAATAGAAATATACACAAAATCCACAAATATAATAACAGCAACACGTAAAAACACCAAGCCTTCCTTTACCCTAAGCAACATAGAAACACCAAAGAAAGGTAACTCAAAAACCCCCTTATACATCTTAGAAGGAAAAGAAATTACCGCAGCTCAATTAAAAGACATAAAACCAGAGCAAATAAAGGCTATAAACGTTCTTAAAAACAAACAAGCTATTGCAAAATATGGACGTAAAGGAACAAACGGAGTCCTAGAAATAACACTAAAACCTAGCGCTACCAACACCCCCAAAAACACACGTAACATTACAGACGAAAAAGAAACAAACACAGATGAATTAGCTAAAGACAGCATAAAAATAATTCGCATTATAAAAGGGAACCCAACAGTAAAAATCAACGATAAAAGAGGAGAAGAATAAATCCTAATTATCAAAATCAAAAAAGAAAAATAACTGGTTCTTATGCCCTACGCATACAATCCTTCTTTATCGAAAAGAGGGATTTTTTTATGCCAATTATTACCAACTTAAAATTAAGACTGCCTTCATAGATTTATTATTATTTACATTTTCGACATTCGTGAAATAGTTAAAAAAGAAAACGACGAACTGAATTAACAGTCGCCGTTTCAACTATTTTAGCTCACCCTCTTTTCTATTTTCCTTTTCGGTGTTCGTGAAACATTTAAAAAAGAAAACGACGAACTGAATTAACAGTCGCCGTTTTAAATGTTTTCACAACGGAATAATCCTTATTGTGAATTGATTTCAAAATTGTACTCAAATATATGAAATAAATTCCGAATAAAGAGTTAGTGCGCCGTTATTTTTGTAAATTAGTTGCTCAATACGCTAAAACTTTATTATGAAAACAATATTAGGACTTGATTTGGGAACAAACTCTATTGGATGGGCCAATATAAAACTGGATTTCGATAAAAAACAAGGTAAAATCGTCGATGTTGGAAGCAGGATCATACCAATGTCAAAAGACATTATGGATAAGTTTGGAACAGGACAGTCTATTTCTCAAACAGCAAAAAGAACAGGCTATAGAGGAGTACGCAGACTCTACCAAAAAGACAACTTAAGAAGAGAACGTCTACACCGCGTATTAAATATTCTTAATTTTTTACCAAAACATTATGCAGCAGCCATTGATTTTGAACAAAAACTAGGGCAATTCAAAAAAGGAAAAGAAGTAAAACTTAACTACCTTCCAATAGAAAACGGAAAAGATCAATTCATTTTTATGGATTCTTTTTTAGAAATGGTCGCAGAGTTTAAAATAGCACAACCACAATTATTCTATCAAAAAGAAAATGGAGAAGAAACAAAAATCCCCTACGACTGGACACTCTATTATTTAAGAAAAAAAGCATTAACACAAAAGATAAATAGAGAAGAATTATCTTGGTTATTATTAAATTTCAATCAAAAACGTGGATATTATCAGCTTAGAGGAGAAGAAAATGAAAACGAAACAAAACTGGAAGAATTTCATTCTCTTAAAGTACTACAAGTTGAGGCTACAGAAGATAAAAATTCAAGAGGGATATGGTATAATGTTTTTTTAGAAAATGATTTAATCTACAAAAGACAGAGCAAAGACCCTTTAGACAACTGGATAGGAAAACAGAAAGAATTTATAATAAGCATAAACTTAGAAAAAGACGGAACACCTAAAAAGGACAAAGAAGGAAATATAAAACGGAGTTTTAGAGCTGTTGATTCGACCAAAGATTGGATTGCAATTAAGAAAAAAACAGAGCAAGACATAGAACAATCAAACAAAAAAGTTGGAACTTTTATTTACGACACACTACTTCAAAACCCTTCTCAAAAAATAAACGGAAAATTAGTTAAAACTATTGAGCGAAAACTCTACAAAGAGGAATTACAATTAATTTTAAAAACACAAATAGAAAAACACACGTCTTTAAAAGACAGAGCGTTGTACCAATTATGCATTGAAGAATTATACCCTAGAAACGAAGCACATCAAAACATTACTAAAGAAAGAAGTTTCCGTTATCTATTTATGGATGATATTCTATTTCATCAAAGACCTCTAAAGAGTAAGAAATCCACTATTTCCAATTGTGCGTATGAAAATAGAACCTTTTATTTAAAGAACAAAGAGAGTGAAAAATATGAAAAAATTACAGAAAGTTTAAAGGTAATATCTAAATCAAACCCGCTATTTAATGAATTTAGATTGTGGCAATTTTTAAAAAACTTAAAAATATATCAACTGAAAAATGAAGAAGATATTGATATCACAGCACAGTGTATTGCATCCGAAGAGGGTTGGTGTTCATTATTCGACTTTTTAAACAACCGAAAAGAGGTAGAACAAAAACATATTATAGATTTTTTACTAAAAACAGGGAAGTTAAACAAAACAGAAAAAACAAATTATCGCTGGAATTATCCCGAAGACAAAAAATACCCCATTAATGAAACACGTGTACAGTTCTTAAAGCGTTTAGAAAAAGTAACAGCTATAGACCCCCTATTATTTCTAACAAAAGAAAAGGAATATGCCTTATGGCACATTATTTATTCTGTAAAAGATAAAAACGAATATGAAAAAGCCTTAGGTACTTTCGCAAGGAAAAATAATCTTGACAAAGTTTCTTTTGTGAATGCATTCCTTAAACACCCACCTTATAGTTCAGACTATGGTTCGTATTCGGAAAAAGCGATTAAAAAACTACTGCCTTTAATGCGCCTGGGGAAATACTGGGACGAAAAGAACATAAACTTAGTAGTAAAAAATAGGTTAATTGCAATATTTGAAAGAATAGAACATATTAAAATAGACAAAAAAACATCGGCACAAGCGCTAGAGCTCACCTTAAAACAAGCTATTAAAGCAGTAGCAGATGACGATATTCCACCAGCATTAATTAAAAGTTTCTTAAATACAGATAAAAGTAAAGCCCTAAAAGGCTTAAACACCTACCAAGCCTGCTACGCTGTGTATGAAAGACACGCCGAAGTTAGTGAAATTATCCAATGGAAAACACCTAATTCCATTGACCAATACCTCAACAATTTTAAACAACACAGTCTAAGAAATCCAATTGTAGAACAGGTTGTAACAGAAACCCTACGTACGGTGCGTGACATTTGGCAACAAGCATTAGATAATGATCCTACTTTTAAATTTGACGAAATTCATGTAGAATTAGGACGGGACATGAAAAACTCAGCTGAAAAACGAAAAAACATTAGTGAACGACAAACCATTAATGAAAACACAAACGCACGCATTAAACTATTATTGGAAGAATTAAAAAATGATTATTCCGAAATAGACATACGCCCTTATTCCCCTAGTCATCAAGAAATCCTCAAATTATATGAAGAAGGAGTAGGACAAAACCCTCATGTATCTTATGCTAAATTAGGAGAAGATGAAATTATAAAAATAAGAAGAAATGCAAAACCAACCAGTAATGAAATCAAGAAATATAAACTTTGGTTGGAGCAAAATTACATCTCTCCATATACAGGAAACCCAATACCTTTAAGTAAACTTTTTACACAAGCGTACGAAATTGAACATGTTATACCAAAATCAAGATTTTTTGATGATTCTTTAAATAATAAAGTAATCTGTGAAAGTGCTATAAACCCAAACCCATACAAAGACAACCAAACGGCTTATGAATTTATAAAAAACATGGGAGGAATGATTGTCCCAGAATTATCTTCCTCTCATAAAAATATAAAATTATTTACACTAGAACAGTATGAGAACCACTGTAATAAATATTTTAAAAACAACCGAACAAAACTTAAAAATTTACTAAGTGAAGAAGTTCCTGAAGGTTTTATTCAACGCCAAATGAATGACAGTCGCTATATTAGTAAATTAATTAAAGGGCTGCTAAGTAATATTGTACGTGAAGCAGGAGAAAAAGAAGTAACCTCTAAAAATTTAATCCCCGTTAATGGAGCTATTACCTCTAAACTAAAACAAGACTGGGGACTTAACAAACAGTGGAACGATATTATTAGACCACGTTTTGAACGAATGAATGAAATTTCTAATTCACAAGAATATGGATATATAGATTCCGTAAAAGACACAGAAGGCAAACCAAGTGGAGAAACTTTTTTCCGTTTAATTAGCCCTAAAGGAATCAATAAAAAACGAATTGACCATAGACACCATGCACTTGACGCTATTATAATAGCATGTTGCACTAGAGAACATACAAATTACATTACTTCTTTAGATACAGCACGAAAAAACCATAAATTAGTAGACAAACTACGATACAGAGAAAAAAGAGAAAAAAAGAACAAAAATGGAGAGTTAACACGTTTTTCAGTTGCTAAAGATTACATAAAACCTTGGGTAAACTTCCCTATAGAAGTTAAGAACGTCCTAGAAAAAATAATTGTAAGTTTTAAACAAAATACACGGATTATAAACAAAACCAACAATAAAACATGGCAATGGACTGTAAATGATGAAGGAACATTAAAGAAGAAACAAGTAAAACAAACAAAAGGAGACAACTGGGCCATACGAAAACCACTACACAAAGAAACCGTGTATGGTAGCGTACGTATAAAACAAGAAAAAAAAGGGCTCGTAAGCTTAAATTCATACCTAGATAAACCTGCACTTATAATAGACAAAAAAATACGTAAAAAAGTAACGGCTCTTAACAGCCTTTTCGACAACAACAAAAAGAAAATAGCAGACTACTTAAAAAAGAATCCTCTAGAAATTGACAAACAAAAAATTGATAAAATAAAAGTTTGGGAATGGACTAAAAACGCAACGGCAACACGCACTCTCCTAAGTGATAAATTTACACGTAAACAATTAGATGCTATTACAGATAGCGGTATTAAAAAGATTCTAGAACACCACCTTCAAAATTATCTAGATGAAAACAATAAGGAACGTTTTGATCTAGCCTTTAACCACGAAGGGTTGGACATGATGAATAAAAATATCACCCAATTAAACAATGGAAAAAACCATAAACCTATTAAATCTATACGTCTTTATGAAGAAGGAAATAGATTTGCAATTTCGCAGAATGCAAACAACTTAAATAAGACTAAAAAATATGTAGAGGCTGCAAAAGGAACTAATCTATTTTTTGCAATTTATTGGAATGCCGAAAAACAAGAACGTGTGTATGAAACAATTCCACTACATGAAGTAATTGAATGGCAAAAACAACGTGCAGCTACAAAAGAATATCAACTCCCAATAATCCCTATTAAGCACAGAAAAGGAGAATTTCTCTTTTACCTTTCCCCTAATGATTTAGTATATGTACCTACTCCAGAAGAAATGAACAACCCAACACTTGTTGACTTTAAAAACCTATCAAAAGAACAAGTAATGCGGATATATAAAATGGTGAGTAGTACAGGAAATGAATGCCACTTTATCAATAATAGAGTTTCATCTTTAATTAAAAAGTATGATGCGAAATCAAAAATAGGTGAGTACGGTAGTTTAAATAAATCAGAAAAAACAATAAATGCAATACTAATTAAAAAAACATGTTGGAAATTACAAATAAACAGAATCGGTAACATAAAAAACGTAATCACATGCTCAAACGCACCATCTATATAGGAAATGCAGCCTATTTAAAAATTAAAGACTTACAAATGCAGATAATAGAGCCCGAATCTAAGCTTTGCAAGGGAACCATCCCTATAGAAGACATGGCACTATTAGTTTTGGATCATTTTCAAATTACCTTGAGCAATCAATTATTGATTCAATTACAAGGCAACAATGTGGTGGTGATTAGCTGTGATGCCCAGCACCTCCCCTTTGCCATGACCCAACCTTTATATGGACATAGCGAATTTTCCGAACGCATCCAATGCCAATTAAGCGTTTCCGAGCCCTTAAAAAAGCAATTGTGGAAGCAAACCATTGAGCAGAAAATAAGGAATCAACAGCTATTATTACAGCTATTAGAAAAACCCTATAAAGCTATGGATGCTTACAAATACGCTGTAAAAAGTGGTGACAGCAGCAATATGGAAGGCGTTTCAGCCCAGTATTTCTGGAAGCATTTATTTGATGATTTCAGTAGAAATAGGCATGGAGACAGCCCCAACTCTATGCTAAATTACGGCTATGCCATCCTCCGAAGTATTGTAGCAAGAGCACTGGTAAGCAGCGGATTGCTCCCTGTATTGGGGATTTTTCATCACAATAAATACAATCCCTACTGCCTCGCAGATGACATAATGGAACCCTACCGTCCTTTTGTAGATAAAATGGTGTATAGTTACATCCATTTACACGGTAGCCCAGAACATTTAACCAAGGAACACAGAGCACACCTCTTGCAAATAGCCACCCAAGATGTATTGATAGACGGACAAACACGCCCATTAATGGTAGCTATTAGTACCACAACTGCTAGTTTATACAAATGTTACGCAGGAACACTGCGGCAAATTAAATATCCAATACTGTACTGATATGATAACAACTAACCGATTTAATGCATACCGAATTATGTGGACACTCGTATTTTTTGACTTACCAACAGAAACCAAAAAAGAGCGCAAGGCAGCTCAATTATTTCGAAAAAAATTATTAAAAGATGGTTTCACCATGTTTCAATTTTCAATTTATTTGCGACATTCTCCGAGCCGAGAAAACGCTAAAGTTCATGTAAAAAGAACAAAAATGAATTTGCCACAATCCGGGAAAGTCGGTATTTTAGAAATCACAGACAAACAATTTGGAAATATGGAACTGTTTTTTGGAAAAAAGGAAATAGACAAACCAAATACTAGCCAACAACTAGAACTATTTTAGGACTAAAAAAATAAGTATTGTAAAATAGTGTTCTTCTTAAACCTTACTGTTTTACAAATCCTAAAAATAAATCCCAAAGCCTTAGTATGACTAAGAATTTGGGATTGACCCTGTGATTGCTCACGTAAAAATACAATTTTGAAATCAATTCACAACTGTCCTCTCGATGATGCAGATGCATTATGTCCTGTGATTGCTCACGTAAAAATACAATTTTGAAATCAATTCACAACACGATGCAATTAATTTGTCGTATGCTAGACCCTGTGATTGCTCACGTAAAAATACAATTTTGAAATCAATTCACAACAAATTGGACTGGTGATTTTGACGTTAAAACCCTGTGATTGCTCACGTAAAAATACAATTTTGAAATCAATTCACAACTAATCTCCTTGATAGTTTAACACTTCGTTTCCTGTGATTGCTCACGTAAAAATACAATTTTGAAATCAATTCACAACGCCATTTTATCTAATTCTTAAAATTTTAAACCTGTGATTGCTCACGTAAAAATACAATTTTGAAATCAATTCACAACTGTATTTAGAAACACGCCCATAGCAATCAACCTGTGATTGCTCACGTAAAAATACAATTTTGAAATCAATTCACAACTGAGGCTGATAGCCTTCTGTTCTTCAATTACCTGTGATTGCTCACGTAAAAATACAATTTTGAAATCAATTCACAACAATTGCTTGTAGTTAGCATCTACTCCTCCTCCTGTGATTGCTCACGTAAAAATACAATTTTGAAATCAATTCACAACATTCTACTAACCAGTTCATCATATAATCCCCCTGTGATTGCTCACGTAAAAATACAATTTTGAAATCAATTCACAACAGTATCTAACAATAGTATTTTACCTCTAACCCTGTGATTGCTCACGTAAAAATACAATTTTGAAATCAATTCACAACGATTACATGTGTTATGAAAAATAGTACATGCCTGTGATTGCTCACGTAAAAATACAATTTTGAAATCAATTCACAACTTAAAATATCATTATTCAATGTTGATATTTCCTGTGATTGCTCACGTAAAAATACAATTTTGAAATCAATTCACAACTAAACTTCAGTGAATACTTCGCAGGTAAGGAACCTGTGATTGCTCACGTAAAAATACAATTTTGAAATCAATTCACAACAATAGATACTGTTTGTCAATTAAATATTATCCTGTGATTGCTCACGTAAAAATACAATTTTGAAATCAATTCACAACCAATATGTCAGTATCAATATGTCAGTATCACCTGTGATTGCTCACGTAAAAATACAATTTTGAAATCAATTCACAACTAAAAGCCATAACTATTACATTTCAATATCCCTGTGATTGCTCACGTAAAAATACAATTTTGAAATCAATTCACAACTGTTGTAATAACGAATAAGTAGTTGTATATCCTGTGATTGCTCACGTAAAAATACAATTTTGAAATCAATTCACAACTATAAGTCGCCCTGATAGTTCTAAGATATGCCTGTGATTGCTCACGTAAAAATACAATTTTGAAATCAATTCACAACAAGATCAGCGATCGCTTTTTCATGAGTCTCCCTGTGATTGCTCACGTAAAAATACAATTTTGAAATCAATTCACAACCATTTCAATTACTTCAAAAACTATTTTTCCTGTGATTGCTCACGTAAAAATACAATTTTGAAATCAATTCACAACTTGGTGCGGCTGACGTGATTCAATAGCATCGCCTGTGATTGCTCACGTAAAAATACAATTTTGAAATCAATTCACAACGACACAATGCATCTTTTGGTAACCTGTGATTGCTCACGTAAAAATACAATTTTGAAATCAATTCACAACTAACGGCTTAAATGAATTTCTGTAAATCGCCTGTGATTGCTCACGTAAAAATACAATTTTGAAATCAATTCACAACGAAGGCTAATACATTTATTGACAAGTAATTACCTGTGATTGCTCACGTAAAAATACAATTTTGAAATCAATTCACAACAAGTTTGTAGTTCCATATATTGAAGCATCTCCTGTGATTGCTCACGTAAAAATACAATTTTGAAATCAATTCACAACTGAGGCTTACTAACCAGTTCTGAACTTCTATTTCCTGTGATTGCTCACGTAAAAATACAATTTTGAAATCAATTCACAACAGTATCTCTTACTAAGAGTATTTTACCTTTTAACCCTGTGATTGCTCACGTAAAAATACAATTTTGAAATCAATTCACAACTATCCATTGCGAAAATATCGTACATCATAACCCTGTGATTGCTCACGTAAAAATACAATTTTGAAATCAATTCACAACTTGATTTCGCTATTGGGTTTCTATCGGGATCCTGTGATTGCTCACGTAAAAATACAATTTTGAAATCAATTCACAACTAAATTGTGAGAACTAATAAGTGTTGTACATCCTGTGATTGCTCACGTAAAAATACAATTTTGAAATCAATTCACAACCTATTTCTTTTATTAAACATTTGGAAATTTCCTGTGATTGCTCACGTAAAAATACAATTTTGAAATCAATTCACAACTTACCCTCGTCAACTTCTGGATTTACAGCCTGTGATTGCTCACGTAAAAATACAATTTTGAAATCAATTCACAACATTCTGCGATGGTCTGTTTAAGAGCTATGTCCTGTGATTGCTCACGTAAAAATACAATTTTGAAATCAATTCACAACAACTAACAATCGAATCCTTAAGCGTTCCTACCTGTGATTGCTCACGTAAAAATACAATTTTGAAATCAATTCACAACTTATAGCTTCACTTGCCTTTGATTTTTTAACCTGTGATTGCTCACGTAAAAATACAATTTTGAAATCAATTCACAACAGAGTATAAATCGGTCATTAAAAGACATATCCTGTGATTGCTCACGTAAAAATACAATTTTGAAATCAATTCACAACATGATACCAATTATCAAATACAACTTGATGCCTGTGATTGCTCACGTAAAAATACAATTTTGAAATCAATTCACAACGCTTAGCAGGTTTCGTTCTATTGAGTAAGACCTGTGATTGCTCACGTAAAAATACAATTTTGAAATCAATTCACAACAACAAACATTTGCACTTACTCCTTTAGTCCCCTGTGATTGCTCACGTAAAAATACAATTTTGAAATCAATTCACAACGCGTATCTGTACCAGTAATCGACCGTATTATTTTGAAAAGAAATGATAGTTAAAAAAAGAATTAAAAGATATAGGGGGAATTAAAAAAAATAGCATTTAAAAATACCCAAAGAGTTACTTTTACTGCTTTTTATAAAAAAGAAAATCCTTCAAGCAAAAGCTTAAAGGATTTCTAAAAATACCGTTGTCCCACAAGGACTCGAACCTTGAATGACGATACCAAAAACCGGAGTGTTACCATTACACCATGGGACATTGTTGTTATTTCGGTTGCAAAATTAAGGGTTTATTTCGTACCCACAAACATTTTTTTAACTTTTTTTTCAAAAATATTTTTTTAACAACTTTTTATGAGAAAATCGCAGTAGTAACTGACTGATTACCGCATGATATGTAGTATTTTTAGTAAATTCGCCTCGATAAAAAAAATTTATGAACTTTACAGATTTTAAAAAATGGAACACCATTTTTGGCTGGATAGCCTTTGGTATTGCACTTGTAACATACACCCTCACACTAGAACCAACAGTAAGTTACTGGGATTGCGGCGAGTATATTTCCACGGCAGTTAAATTAGAGGTAGGACATCCACCAGGAGCTCCGTTATTCCAAATGATAGGCGCTTTTTTCGCCATGTTCACTACAGACGCCTCTCAAGTAGCTCAAATGGTGAATTTTATGTCTGGTTTAGCCAGTGCTTTTACCATTCTTTTTATGTTTTGGACCATTACATATCTGGGACAAAAACTACTTTCTAAAGACAACAAAAACAATATTGCGCTCTTCGGAAGTGCTTTTGTAGGGTCTTTGGCCTACACTTTTTCGGATAGTTTTTGGTTTAGCGCCGTAGAAGGAGAAGTATATGCTATGTCGTCCTTTTTAATGGCATTATTATTTTGGCTTGGATTGCGATGGGAATCGGACATGGACAAACCACAAGGAAACAAATGGCTTGTTTTAATTAGTTTTATTGTTGGGCTATCCTTTGGGGTCCATATTTTATCTTTATTAGTCATTCCTTCTATCGTATTTATTTATATTTTCAAAAAATACGACATCAACAATATTCAAAAATTTGTTATTGCCAACATTATTTCTGTTTTAGTCTTAATGTTTGTATTTAAATTTTTATTTCCATTTACCTTAAAATATTTCAGTGCATTTGAACTGTTTTTCGTCAACAAAATTGGACTTCCATTTAACAGCGGAAGTATTATAGCTGCCTTTTTAATTATCGCAGTATTTTATGCCGCACTTAAATACACGCGTAGTAAAAAAATGTTTGCTGCCAACACACTTGTTCTTGTACTTGTATTTACCATGATTGGTTTTTCTTCTTGGTTAATGCTTCCTATTAGAGCAAATGCAAACACAACTATTAACGAAAACAACCCCTCAAGCGCCCGTGAGCTATTAGCGTATTACAACAGGGAGCAATATGGAGATTCTAACGTGTTCTACGATAATTATTACTCGTTCTCTTACGACAGAGAGTACGATGCCTCCAACCCTACAAGAGACGAGAAACCTAAATACGAGAAAGACGAAAAAACGGGAACGTATGTAATTGTCAACCACTATAAAGATGCTTTACCCAATTGGAGTGACTCACATAAAGGATTTATCCCACGTATGGTTGCCTACAACAGCCCTTCTGTGATTGCGAACTACAAATCCATTGTTGGCATCCCTCAAAAAAGTCATCGAAGACCTACGTTTGCAGAGAACATCCATTTTATGATAGAATACCAATTCGGCTATATGTACGGTCGATATTTTATGTGGAATTTTGTAGGAAGACAGAACGATGTACAAGGACAATTAAACCTTGAGGATGGGAATTGGTTAAGTGGTATTGATTTTATAGACAGTTTCTTTTTAGGCACTCAAAAAAACCTACCCGATGATGTTAAAAATAACAAAGGAAGAAACACTTATTATTTCTTTCCATTTATTCTTGGATTTATAGGATTATTTTATCAACTGAAGCGCAATAAAAAAGATTTCTACACCCTCCTACTCTTTTTTGCTTTTACAGGGCTTGCCATTATATTTTACACCAATCCAAAACCTTTTGAACCTAGAGAACGAGATTACGCTGTAGTTGGCTCTTTTTATATTTTTGCCATTTGGATTGGATTTGGAGTCCTTGCTATATTTGAAAAACTATCTAAATACGCACAAAAAAACCAAGTAGCCATCGCAGTTTCACTACTTGCACTACTTGCAGTACCCACTTTAATGGCATTCCAAAACTGGGATGATCATGACAGGTCTAATCGATACACCTCTCGATTAAACGCCAAAGCTTATATTGATTCTTGTGCCGAAAACGCCATTATGTTTACCATTGGAGATAATGATACCTTTCCACTGTGGTACATGCAAGAAGTAGAAAATTACCGAACAGATATCAAACTGATCAACTCAAGTTTATTTGCGACCGATTGGAATATTGATCAAATGAAACGCGCCACATACAAAGCGCCTCCGATCCCTTCACAATTGACACACGACGATTATAAACTAGGAAGTTTAGACATTGCCTATCACGTACCTTTTCCTCAATTTAAAGATACGATTATAGATATTAAATACTTGATGAGATGGTTGCAAAGTAAGAACGAGAATACGTTTATTGATTTAGACGAAGACGGACGTCCCGAAAAAGTATATCCGACCAACCGTATCAGAATTCCTGTAAACAAGGAGGCCGTTCTTAAAAACGGTATTGTAGCTCAAAAAGATGCTGATTTAATCCTACCGTATATCGATATTACGATTGACGCACAAGGATTGCAAAAAAACAGAATTTTAATGCTTGATATTTTAGCCAATAACGACTGGAAGCAACCTATTTATTTTACAGGAGGCGCACAAGCTGCAGAAGAATTTATTTGGTTAAAAGACTATTTACAACTAGATGGAATGGCTTATAAACTAGTCCCTATAAAAACCGTAAATAAGAGTAATTTCTTTGAAATGGGACGTATGGATTCTGAATTGATGTACAAAAAAGTAAAACAATGGGAATGGGGAACTATTAACAGTGATGCTATATACTTAGACCCAGAATCTCGTAAAAATTCTGTTACCTATCGCAACAATATGGAGCGTTTAGCTACTACTTTAATCAAAGAAGGAGATTCGATTCGCGCAGAGGAAATCATAGATTTAGCCATGGATAAGATGCCGACCAAAAAATTTGGTCATTACAGTATGTTATTGCCATTTATAGATTTATATTACAAGATAGATAGGCCTGAAAAAGCACGTCGATTAAGTGAAGAATTGGCAGAGATATTCAAGCAAAAACTTGTGTATTACAGTCAGTATAACGAAGCGGATCTTGAAGCAGTTTACGATCCCATTGAAGGTAGTTTTAACATGTACAATCAACTGGTACGTATTTCTGTAAAAAACGACACAAAAGAATATGCTGACACTCTAAAAAACAATTTAGTGTCTTATATGCAATTGTTCCCTTATTTATTCGAGGAATAATATGCCCATCATTATTGCAAAAACTCCACGCTTAGTCAAAAGGATCTTCCCGATGCTACGCTGGAGTTTTTCTTCTAAAAGGAAGGAAATCTACCTTACATTTGACGATGGCCCTACTCTTGAAATAACGGATTGGACACTACAAACACTGAGGAAATACAATGCCAAAGCCACTTTTTTTTGTATTGGAAAAAACATTGCGTTATATCCAGACATCACCCGAGAAATAGTTACCCATGGACACCGCATTGCAAACCACTCCTACAACCACAACAATGCGTGGAAATGCAGCGCTAAAGAATATCTTGATTCCGTAAAAAAAACAAACAACGTACTCCTCGATTACCAGGACAATACGACAAAACTTTTCCGCCCACCCTACGGAAAACTAAGCTATAAGAAAGTAAAGCAACTGCAACAAAACGACTATCAAATTATAATGTGGGATGTACTTAGTAATGATGTTCAACAAAAAGTATCCCCTAAAAAAAGCTTAGAAACACTGCTCAAAAAAACCAAAAATGGTAGCATCGTAGTTTTTCATGACAGTGTAAAAGGAAGCAGCACCCTAAAAGAGGTCTTGCCAGAATTTTTGGACTATTTTAAAAAACTAGGGTATGTGTTTAGAGCTATGGAATCGTAGTAATAATTTGGTATTACATATAGCCTTTCACTAAGTCAATCAAAGTATTCGCATCTTGTTCACCTACTTGGCGCCATTTCATTTCTCCATCTTTATAAATAACATAGGTAGGATTTCCTTTTATACGTAAGGCATTGGCTAAGGTTTCATTTTTTTCGACATCTATTTTAATCACTTTAGCTTTATCACCCAAAGCTGCTGCCACCTTACGAAGAACCTCTGCAAAATCATAGTTGTCGTTTTCCCAATCGGCATAAAAATCGATCAAAACAGGAATTTTTTCATTTATAATATCTCCAAACTTTGTCATATCTTTTTTTTTATCTTTTAGAAAAACATTTTTAACAACAAATATACATTTATTATACTAATCTTAAACCACATAACTACTAGATAGCGAGTAATACCAATTACAATCCAAAATAACAGATATAAATAGTTTATTTTACGTGCTAGCGTTGTTGAAAAATAGAACGATAGCTACGGCTATCCTTAGATTTTTCGCCTAACTTTAATACCAATTAAATTCCAAAATGACAGATATAAATAGTTTATTTTACGTGCTAGCGTTGTTGAAAAATAGAACGATAGCTACGGCTATCCTTAGATTTTTCGCCTAACTTTAATACCAATTAAATTCCAAAATGACAGATATAAATAGTTTATTTTACGTGCTAGCGTTGTTGAAAAATAGAACGATAGCTACGGCTATCCTTAGATTTTTCGCCTAACTAGACCAAAAAATAATTCTATTTCTAAACCGTCCCTTGGAAATGTAATTGGTATAACAAAAAATAATTCTATTTCTAAACCGTCCCTTGGAAATGTAATTGGTATAACAAAAAATAATTCTATTTCTAAACCGTCTCTTGGAAATTTAATTGGTATAACAAAAAATAATTCTATTTCTAAACTGTCTCTTGGAAATTTAGTTGGTATAGCAAAAAATAATTCCTTTCTAAACCGTCTCTTGGAAATGTATACGGTATAACATCATTTATAAAAAAATAAACCACCGCCACTTCAAACTGCCTACGTCTACTGCAAACTACTTCCTCCGCAATGTAATCACAGATATCTCAGGCCAAATCCCAACTCTACCTGGAAAAGCTAAAAACCCAAAACCTCTATTCACATTGATATATCTTCCTGCAACTTGATAGATTCCCGCCCATCGTTTGTACACGTATTGCACAGGGCTCCATTTAAAACCAGGAATTTCTATCCCAAATTGCATCCCATGGGTGTGGCCACTTAAGGTCAAATGAAAGTTGGATGGATGTGATTTTATTTCTTGTTCCCAATGCGATGGATCGTGACTCAATACTATTTTAAAAGCATCGTTGGCTACTAATTTTGAAGCTTTTGACAAGTCCCCAGCTTTTTTAAATCTAAGTCCCCAATTCTCAAGCCCTATTAATTCTATTTTTTCTCCATCTTTTTCTATAGATACGTGTTGGTTTAACAATAAATTGAATCCAATTTGGGGATGTACGCTTTTTATTTTTTGGAAATTAGCCTCTTTATCAGCTGTAGAATTCCACTTTACATATTCACCATAATCATGATTTCCCAAAATAGAGAATTTTCCATACGGTGCTTTCAAGCTTTTAAAATCATCAATCCAAGGATCCATTTCTTCTGCTACATTATTTACCAAATCTCCTGTAAAGCAAATGATATCTGATTCTTGTTCGTTAATCAATGTCATACCATGCGCAATTTTATCGGCATTGTCAAAACTACCACTGTGTACATCCGAAATATGTGTGATTGTAAAACCATCAAAAGCGACTGGTAAATCGTCAAAAAACAACTCGTGTTTTACAATTTGATAGTTGTATTTCCCTTTGGTCATTCCGTACAAAATGGCAGCAAAAGGGATGCTTGCCAAGCCCAAGGCTATCTTGCTTGTAAAGGCACGTCTACTAGGCATAAACGACGCTTGTTTTTCGCTAAAAAAATAATAAAACACTCCCATTCCTACCCTAGTTATATCTTCTAAAAAAAGGGTTGCAGAAATTAACAGTTTAGGCACAATACTAATAACAATCAATCCAATAGCATAGGTAAAATACAAGGAAGATTTCACATTAGAGCTATCGTAGCTATACCCTCGAAACACAAAAAAGTAAATCACTGCAACATTTACCAACCAGTACATTTTCCAGATATTGGAGTTTCTAAACAGTGTCTTTACACTTTGAAACGCATACAAATCAATACAAATCAGCACAATAATAAACAAAAACCACTTCATATACTCCTTTATTAAATTTAGTTCCAAATATAAACTTTCTTTGGTTTATTCCAATACCCCACACAATCCACAACACACTATTTAGCCGAGAAACAAAAAAAACCTTACAGCTAATTTAGTTAAAAATCATTTTACTATTTTTACCAAAACTTATACTGACTTATGCCTACTCAAAAACGCCTATTTTTACTCGATGCTTTTGCTTTAATTTTCAGAGGATATTACGCCTTGATAAAAAACCCACGCATCAATTCGAAAGGAATGGACACCTCTGCTATTTTAGGGTTTACCAATTCGTTATTAGACGTTATCAAGCGAGAAAAACCAGATTTACTAGCCGTAGCATTTGACAAGGGAGGCTCTCATGCACGTGTAGCCGCATTTCCAGAATACAAATCAAACAGACAAGAAACTCCCGAAGCCATAAAAATAGCGGTACCTTATATACAAGCCATCTTAAAAGCCATGAACATCCCCATTATAGAAGTGGCAGGATTTGAGGCAGATGATCTGATTGGAACCTTGGCAAAACAAGCAGAAAAAGAAGGATTTCAGACTTTTATGGTTACTCCTGACAAGGATTTTGCGCAGTTGGTTTCTGAAAATATTTTTATGTACAAACCAGCCCGTATGGGAAATGGGATCGAGATTTGGGGAATTCCCGAAGTTCAAAAACGTTTTGAAGTAGAAACACCTATACAAGTAATTGATTATTTAGGAATGATGGGAGATGCCGTGGATAACATCCCTGGGCTACCTGGCGTTGGAGACAAAACAGCGAAAAAATTTCTAAAAGCTTACGGAACTATGGAAGGCTTGTTTGAAAACACCCATGAGCTTAAAGGTAAAATGAAAGAAAAGGTAGAAAACAATAAGGAACTGGGATTGCTTTCAAAGCAATTGGCTACTATAATGCTCGACTGCCCCGTAACATTTAAAGCAGATGATTACGAACTAACTCCTCCCAATTTTGAGGAGGTTAATAGCATTTTACAAGAATTAGAATTTAAACGTATTGCAGACAGCATTGGTCGTATTTTTAATGCCCAATCAAAAACCAATACCACAGCAACTAGCACAACAACAGTCAATGCTAGTGGAGAAGCGCAGTTGGATTTATTTGCTAGCCCTTCATCAGAAAACAACAACACCATGTCTTCTGGCTTTAATACCCTAGAAAAAAACGCTCATTTTTACCAATATATAGATTCAGAAATGGCAAAAGGATTGTTTCTAAAAAAACTGATCCAACAAAAATCGGTGAGTATTGAATTAGAAACCAGTGAACAAAATCCATTGACGGCATGTATTTTAGGAATCGCATTTTCTTACCATGCAGGCAGTGGTTATTACATCCCTTTTCCTAGTGATTTTGAAGCATCTGTATTGCTTGTCCAAGAGTTGAAACCTTTTTTCGAAAACAAAAATATCGAGAAGATTGGGCGTCATTTAAAAAACGACATCAAGGTACTCTCGCGCTATAACACGCAATTAAAAGGAGCTATTTTTGACACGACTATCGCACATTATTTATTGCAGCCAGACATGAGACATCATCTAGATATCTTGTCAGAAACCTATCTCAAGTACGAAATAATGCAAGAGGATTCGGTGTTAGGTAAAGGACGCAATAAAATTACATTGAACCATGTATCGCTTGAAAAACAACGAAATTACGTTGTTGAAAAAGCAGATGTTGTGTTTCAATTAAAATCGATTTTCGAAATAAAATTAGCTGAAAAAAACCTAGATTCTTTATACAATGATATTGAATTGCCTTTATTAAAAGTATTGGCACAAATGGAATTGGAAGGAATTAAATTAGATGTTCCATTTTTAAACGCTTTATCTACGGATTTGACCACTGATATTGCAGTTTTAGAAAAATCTATTTACGAAGAAGCCAATACCGATTTTAATTTAGCATCTCCAAAACAATTAGGCGTTGTTTTATTTGAGCACATGAAATTGGTAGAAAAACCTAAAAAGACAAAAACTGGACAGTACGCTACAGGCGAAGAAATCCTATCTAAACTTGCCAAGGACCATCCTATAGTACAGCGTATTTTGGAATGGAGAGGTTTGGTGAAATTAAAAAACACCTATGTAGATGCCTTGCCAAACGAGGTAAACAAAGAAACCAAAAGAGTACACACTACTTTTAGTCAAGCAGTGGCTGCAACGGGAAGATTAAGTTCTAACAATCCCAACTTACAGAACATTCCAATCCGTACCAAACGCGGTCAGGAAGTACGTAAATCTTTTATTGCTAAAAACGAGAATTACACCTTGGTTGCAGCAGATTACTCACAAATAGAATTGCGTTTAATTGCAGCCATGAGTGGAGACGAAACCATGATTAAAGCATTTAACGATGGACAAGACATACATGCTGCCACCGCTTCAAAAGTTTTTGATGTTGCCTTAGAAGATGTAACTAAAACCCAACGTAGCGATGCCAAGGCGGTTAACTTTGGAATTATTTACGGACAAGGAGCCTTCACATTAGCACAGCAATTAAACAAATCAAGAAAAGAAGCCAAAGAACTGATTGACAACTATTACGCTAACTTTTCTAAACTCAAAGAATACATTGCAGCACAAGTAGAAATTGCTCGCGAAAAAGGCTATGTAGAAACCGTTCTCGGTAGACGCCGCTATTTAAAAAACATCAATTCCCAAAACGCCATTGTCCGTAGTGCCGATGAACGAAATGCTGTGAATGCACCTGTACAAGGTTCGGCAGCAGATATCATTAAAATTGCCATGATTAACATCCAACAATTATTAAATGATGGTAATTATAAAACAAAAATGCTTTTACAGGTACATGATGAATTGGTTTTTGATATGCACAACGATGAAATGGATACCTTAAAACCATTAATTAAAAATGCCATGGAATCAGCATATAAAATGTCAGTTCCATTGGATGTAGATATGGGTGAAGGTAGGAATTGGCTGGAAGCGCATTAGAAAAACCTTAACACAAACAAGCTCGTAGAACAAATATCAAATTTAAAACAGAAAGTATAAAAATTGTCCGTAAATTTGTCCGTGTACGTAAAAACGTCCGCAAATAAATATGGCAACAATAAACTTTTACTTAGACAAACCTGATAAAAAAGGATTTGCACCAATTCATTTGAGAATAAACTGTAATGGAAGTCAAATAAAACTATCTACAGGACAGAAAATACAACCAAAAAAGTTTGACAAAAAAAACCAACAAGCAATAGGGTTAAGTAATGAATCTAACGAAATAAATCACTATTTAAATTTTTTGACAGAAAGAGCAGACGAACTTTTACACCATTCTAATAAAAAGATATTTATTCAAGATGAAGTTAAAACGATTTTAAATGAGCATATCAATAACTACAAAGAGAACAACAATGTAACTATTGTTAGAGAACAAATTCCTCTCTACGGTAAGCCGTTCACTTTTGTAGATTTATTTGCGGGTGCAGGTGGATTTAGTGAAGGATTTTTACAAGCAGAATCTAATAATAAATTTTTCGATTTTATCGTAGCAAATGACATCAACGAAAACTGTGAATTAACTCACGTAGTCCGTTATAATCATCAACTAGGATTAGATGCTGAATTTTTAAGACAAGACATCACTGAACCCGATTTTTTAGACAATCTCTTAACCAAAATTAAAGGAAAAAAAATAGATGTAGTTTGTGGAGGACCACCATGTCAAAGCTTTAGTCTAGCGGGAAAAAGAAGGAAATTTGACAAAAAAGACGATTTATTCACTCACTATCTAGAAGTAATTAAGGTATTACAACCAAAATACTTTGTAATGGAAAATGTGAAGGGAATTCTAACTAAAGAAGGCGGAAAAATAAAGGAATTAATCATTAAAGAAATCAATTCTATTGTTGACATTAAAGAGATCCCATTACTAAATTCATTCATAAAAAAAGTAAGAAAAGAATCAAATGCTTTTCTTTTTGATAGTCTTATAAAAAGAGTAGAACTTGAAAAATTACTTGAGAAAGACAAAGAATCTGGAAGAGCAGATTTTATTCAATTTGTGGAAAATAGATTCAAAAAGTTAATCCCTAAAATAGCAGATTACAAGACCAGTAAAACAGACGAAAACATCCATACAATTCGACATGGATTTAATCTATTAGCACGCGCAAAGGAATGGAACAAACTAAAAAGGGATATAATAAAAGAGAAAGATTTTTGTAATATTGATAGTGATAATTTTGTTAACACATTTACAGTTTTTCTTACAGAAATAGGTTCTGAAAATATTATTTCAAAAATTGAAACCGCTTTCAAATCTTTAAAAGTTCCTACAAACTACAAAAAAGATTGTGCAGACATTATAATTGCTCTAAAAATATACACAACCTCTTTTGATGAATCAATAGAAATCTTAAAAACTCATTGTAACGTATCACAAAAAAAGGAATTGGGTACAATTCTTGAAAGCATTAGACTCTATAAAATAGAAAAACCTTTTGTTGCTAACGCATCAAATTATGGAGTTCCTCAAAATAGAGAAAGAGTTCTTTTTATTGGCTGTCGTAAAGACCAAAAATACATTTCTGAAATACCAGCAACAGTATCAGAAAAAGAGAAAGTAACTATTTTTGAAGCACTTTATGACCTAGATTTTATTGGAAACAATCAAGAAGCACATCATTATGAATTGATTGATATTTCAACACAATATAACGGAAAATCGAAAAAAATGACTAAGCTTCTTAAAAAAAGAAATATAGACGGAAAACCGAATATTAAATCCGGAAAAACTTTTGCTGAATGGTCAAAAAAAGGAAGGTTAATTGATCGTTTCAAGCCACAAACAAAGCCTTTCTATGTTAAAAACACCCAAGGACTAGAGAATGGAGAAAAATATTTTGATTCTCTTAACAATCACAAAACAAGCAATCAAAATGAAACAGTAATTGAGCGCCTTAAAGTTATTTTAAAAAATGGCACTTATAAAAAAGCACAAACTCAGTTAGAAAAACTTAATCTTTCTTCAAAAAAGAGAAATTATAATGTTTTAAAACCAGATCAACAAAGTTCTACAATAATGACTATTCCAGATGATTATGTTCATTATAATTCTCCTCGTGCATTAACGGTTAGAGAAATGGCACGCCTACAATCATTTGATGATTCCTTTGTTTTTCAAGGAAAACGTTCAACTGGAGGAAACAATAGAAAAACTGAAGTGCCACAATACACACTTGTTGGAAATGCAGTTCCTCCATTGTTAGCAAGAGCAGTTGCAAATGAAATTTTAAAACACATCAAGTGAGAAACCTAACAGAATCAGAACAAAAAAAGATAAAATTACTAACAAAAAACCAAGTATCTATTACACTAATTGAACCTACTGAAACTGGGCTAAAAAAATCTATTATGGATGCTACAGGTTCAGTACGTAATTTTTTAAAAAACGAGAACATTCACAATTTTGAGTTACAAAAACAGGGGCCTAATTACAAGGTACTAATTCCTACTGTTATTCATACTGAATTTAAAACAACTAAATCAACAGCATCTTTATACCGTCCTGTCACCAAAAGTGGAGACCCTAGAATTTGGTTCTATAAAATGACAAAGATTGCAGCAGCAAATGACATTGTAGCAATCACATATTTTGACGGTAGTTTTCATGTTTTTAACCTTACACAACTAGATATTGAAACTTTAGTAAATTCTTCTATTCAAAACCCCTTACAAGATTTAATCAGAGAAATTAATAGTACAGAAAATGAAGTAGCATTTGAGCTTTTAGGAATGTTAAGAAAAATAGCGAGTGCTGGTCCAATTCCTTCAATGGTTGACGCTGACACTTCTGTTGGAAGAACACTCGAGACCGCACTTGGAATTGCAATAAATTCTTCAAGAAAACCAGATTATAAAGGGATTGAATTAAAGTCTTTTAGAAAAAGCAGAACAAATAGGAAAAATCTATTTGCACAAGTTCCAGATTGGAGTTTAAGTAAATTTAAAAGTTCTACCGAAATTCTGAATAATTTCGGATATGAACGTGGTCAGGATTTTAAGCTATATTGTACAGCTTCAGCAATTACAAGAAATTCACAAGGTCTGAATCTTAGAATTAATAATGACTTAAAACAATTGATTGAGAATTCAGATAAGCCAGAAATTGGAGACTTTGTTATCTGGACTTTAGATAAACTTCACAACCGACTAAAAGAAAAGCACAAAGAAACATTTTGGGTTGAAGCAGAAAGTACGAGAATAAATAACCGTGAGCATTTTCAATACAAATTAGTTGAGCACACAAAAAAACCTATAACTTCTCAGTTTGATTTACTAATTGACCAAGGAATTATAACGCTTGACCATTTAATTAAACGAAACTCAAAAGGGAGAGTCGTTGAAAAGGGTCCCTTATTTAAAATTAAACCGAAGGGAATTGAACTTCTTTTCCCTCCTAGTGAAAGTTATCTTTTAATTTAATCTGAATAGCCAACACAGGCTGAAGCACGTTTAAAAAACTGGGTTCTACTATAACTTACACCAATCCAAAATGACATATATAAATAGTTTATTTACGTTATAGCGCAGTTGGAAAACAGAACGATAGCTATGTCCATCCTTAGATTTATCGCCTAGCTAAAACAAAAGATAATTCATTTTCTAAACCGTCACTTCCTTTTGAGATTTCTTAAATTGCTATAACCAAACGATACAATGGTTCGGGATCTAGGTGTTGCGCTAAGGATAGCAGTGGCATCCTATTTTGAGGCACGAAAAATAGATATAACGGATAGCCTGACCCGACCTTTTGGAAGGGGAGCGCCCAAATAGAAAACAGTGTTATTTTATGATGATTTCCTGCTAAAAATCCACCTTCACGCGAAACTTCATCACCTTCCCAGTACCTGGATGTGTAAACTGAAGGTATTCGGCATGCAAATGCAATCGGTCTGCTTTTACCCCATACAAATCATCGCCTACAATAGGACTATTCAGCCCCAATTTATGTGCGGCATGCATGCGTAATTGGTGGGTACGCCCTGTAACAGGATAAAAATGAACCAAGGTTTTTCCTTCTCGTTTTTCTATCACTTTCCAAATGGTTTTTGCCTTTTTACCGTATTCGTAACACACCAATTGCCGCGGTCTGTTGTCTAAATCTACGCGTAAAGGAAGCGATATCTCCCCTTTTTCTTGGTGTAATTCACCCTCTAACAAAGCCACATAACGTTTTTTTACCGTCCTATTTATAAACTGACTTTGCAAATTTTTATGCACTTCTTTTGTTTTTGCAATTACCATTAATCCACTGGTAGACATGTCCAAACGATGAACAATTAACGGCCCTGTAGCATCTGGGTATTTGCCCAACATCCTTGTATACACGGAGTCTGAAATGGTTTTCCCAGGGACTGATAAAAATTCGGAAGGTTTATTTATAATCACAAAACTATCATCTTCGTATACCGTAGCCAAGACTTTTCCTAAAGCGGGATTTTTCAACATCGGATTTTCATCTATATCCAATCCTTGCAACATGTGTCCTAAAATAGGATGGCATTTTGACTGGCAAGCAGGGTAGTAATTTTTATGTTTTCTGATGGCAGAGGTAGGCGATGCTCCCCACCAAAATTCGGCCATAGCAATGGGTTTTAACCCCTGTTGAAATGCGTATTGCAATAATTTAGGTGCTGCACATTCTCCAGCTCCTGCAAGAGGAACACCGTTTAACGTATTTAGAAAAATATCACAAACGCTTTTTGTTTCTCCTAATTGATTTAAAAAATGATATTGGTCGTATAATTGTTGCTGTAAGGCATTTGATTTTTCTTTTCGTTCTAGTTTTAAGGCTTTAATCGGTCCTGTAAAAATTTCCAATTGCACTTTTGCTTTTGCCAACTGATCGTTCCAATACACCAACAATTCTCTTAGCAGGAATTTATCACGAATACTCTCTTCCCCAATTAAGGTTGTAAGTTCTTTAAAATCCACCGCATTTAAGGCGTCTTTCCCTGTTGTTTTACGTAACCTACGTTCCGTTTTATTCGCTTGCAACCTCACTTTTTGAGAAGCTATGGAAACAACACTTCTTGCAGTTACTTTATCAAATACTTCTTGAGCAATTTTTAGTTCTACTTGCGCTTCCAGTACATCAACTTGCAGATTAATAGCATTGAGAACATTTTCACCTTTCCGATAAAAACCATCCTCTTTAAGCATATCAAAAATTGGAGGCACAAATAAATCATGTTCGTTTTTACCTGCTAATTTTCCTGAAAAGGCTTTTAAATACCCTAATTGCCCTTTATGGTTCTGAACTACCAACACCCCAAACATTTTACCGGTAATCTTACTGTTCGTATCATTTTCAAATCCAAAATTATGCACCCAATCCGTTTGCTGTTCTAAATACGCTTGCAATTCTTCTACTGCTAACAGAGAAAGCGCATGAGGTTGATAATAGAAAGGAAACGTGAATTTTTCAGGTATTTCTACGCCCTTAATAGAGAGACTAAACGGTGTAAAACAAGTGGTATTCGATTTCATAAAAACAATAAAAAAATCACTTTCTAGAGTAGAAAGCAATCACATTAAAGGACAAAGGTACGGTATGTTTTTAAATAAGAATCAGGAGGAATTCATTTGTAAATAAGCAAACAAGACTACCTTAAGTCAAGCATTCATAGGCAAGGGTTTAGCTACAAACGGTGAGCGATATCAAATAGCCGTAACTTTTCCATAAAATTACCTAAACCACAGTTTGTTATCCAAATAAATAATTGTACTTTTGCAAACTCTTATATAGAGAAAAATTATTTATTAATATTAGACAAAAACTTTAATTGTGAACAAATTAAGTTACAAAACAGTATCGGCTAACAAAAACACCGTAAACAAAGAGTGGTTGCTAGTTGATGCGGACGGGCAAACTTTGGGTCGTCTTGCTTCAAAAGTAGCATTACTACTAAGAGGTAAACACAAAACAAATTTCACACCTCACGTTGATTGTGGAGATAACATTGTTATCATAAATGCAGAGAAAATCAACTTGACTGGAAAAAAATGGACTGACAAATCTTACATTCGTCACACAGGTTATCCAGGAGGACAAAGATCATTAACTGCAACAGAATTGTTTGAAAAAGACCCTACTAGATTGGTAGAGAAAGCAGTAAAAGGAATGTTACCTAAAACAATTTTAGGAAGTGCATTGTACAGAAACTTATATGTATATATAGGAGGAGAGCACGAACAAGAAGCACAAAAACCTAAAGCAATTAACCTTAACGATCTTAAATAATGGAAATAGTACACAAAATTGGTAGAAGAAAAACTGCTGTAGCGCGTATCTATCTTACTGAAGGAACAGGAAAGATTACCGTAAACAAGAGAGAATTAGAGAACTACTTTCCTACTGGAACTTTACAGTACAAAGTAAGACAGCCATTTACCTTAACTGGTACTGATGCTTCTTATGATGTAAAAGTAAATGTATTTGGAGGTGGAGTTACAGGACAAGCAGAAGCAATTCGTTTAGCAATTACTAGAGCACTAGTATTTATTGACGAAGAGCATAAAGCAGTGTTAAAACCACAAGGTTTATTAACTCGTGACCCTAGAATGGTTGAACGTAAGAAATTCGGTCAGAAAAAAGCACGTAAGAAATTCCAATTCTCGAAACGTTAATCGTTTGGCGAATTATAGGTCGATGTTTAAGAGGTTTATTCTTTTAAACATCGATTTAAAAAACATAATTATAACAAGTTTTCTAGATTCGGTGCACCACACTGAGTTCAGTTTAGCATCCAAATAAACGAGATCAATTTTATTGCTACTCTTTTATTGCTAACTAAAAATGGAACGTAAACTACATACAAATGGCAAACATTGAAATTAAAGAATTATTAGATGCGGGTGTACATTTTGGACACTTAACAAGAAAGTGGAATCCAAACATGGCTCCTTACATTTACTCGGAGCGTAATGGTGTACACATTATTGACCTTTACAAAACAACTGCAAAAATCGAAGAAGCTGCTGAAGCTATGAAGAAAATTGCAGCATCAGGACGTAGAATCCTTTTTGTAGCAACTAAAAAACAAGCTAAGGATATTGTTTCTGAAAAAGCAGAAGCAGTAAATATGCCTTATATCACTGAGCGTTGGCCTGGTGGAATGTTGACTAACTTTGTAACAATCCGTAAAGCTGTTAAGAAAATGGCTATTATCGATCGTATGAAATTAGATGGTTCTTTTGATGCATTATCTAAACGTGAGAAATTACAAATCAACCGTCAACGTATCAAATTAGACAAAAACTTAGGTTCTATTGTTGATATGACACGTTTACCAGGTGCTTTATTTATCGTAGACATCAAAAAAGAACACATTGCTGTAGCAGAAGCTCAAAAATTGAACATTCCTATTTTCGCAATGGTTGATACAAACTCTGACCCAAGAGGTGTAGATTATGTAATCCCATCAAATGATGATGCTTCTAAATCTATCGATAAAATTTTAGGTTTTGTAACTGATGCAGTAGCAGAAGGTTTATCAGAACGTAAAGAAGGTCGTGATAAAGACAAAACAGTAGCTGAAAAAAAATAATTAGAATGTCACGTTGATTTTTTAATTAAAATTGACAATAAACTATACAAGATTATGGCAAAAATTACAGCCTCAGAAGTAAATAAATTAAGAAAGCATACTGGATCTGGTATGATGGATTGTAAAAACGCATTGGTTGAAGCAGATGGTAACTTTGAAGCTGCAATTGATATTTTACGTAAAAAAGGTCAAAAAGTAGCAGCTAAGAGAGCGGATAGAGATTCTGCTGAAGGAGCTGTTATCGCATCTGTAAATGAAGCAAAAACAGAAGGTGTTATTATTTCATTGAACTGTGAAACTGATTTTGTTGCTAAAAACGACGAATTTGTTTCTTTAGCTAAAGAATTAGCTTTAGTTGCTTTAGCTACTTCTACTAAAGAAGAATTTATGGCTGCTGATTTTAAAGGAACTCCAGTTGCTGAAATCCTAATCGAAAAAACGGGTGTTATTGGTGAGAAAATCGAAATTGGTGCTTACGAAAAAGTAGCAGGTAATTTTGTTGGTTCTTATATTCACGCGGGTAACAGAATTGCTACTTTAACAGTTTTATCTGAAACTGCTGAAGGTGCAGAAGTAGTTGCAAAAGATGTATCTATGCAAGCTGCAGCAATGAATCCTGTTGCTTTAAACGAAGATGGAATTGATGCTTCTGTTATTGAAAAAGAAGTTGAAATTGCAAAAGATCAACTACGTGCTGAAGGGAAACCAGAAGCTATGTTGGACAATATCGCTAAAGGAAAAATCAAACGTTTCTTTAAAGATAACACCTTGGTAAATCAATTGTTTATTAAGGACAACAAAAAAACCGTTGCTCAGTATGTAAAAACACTTGGAGACGTAACTGTTGTAGACTTTAAACGTGTATCTCTTTAATTAGACATCACTTTATAATAAGATAAACCACGCTTTTTAAGCGTGGTTTTTTTTGTGCTATTTCCTTCTATTCCCTAAAAAAAAGCCACGTAAAAACGTAGCTTTTAAATATATTTCTTAGCTGTTTATCCTGCAATAAACCCCTCTGCCCCATCCAAAGTTCCGACTAATTCCTGTGGATTGTGAATTAAGGTAGGAATGTGTTGTGGACAAATATAAAAATGCCCCTCTTTATAATAAAATTTAGTTACTGGCATCACGTCAGAGGACGCTTTACAAACGATGCATTCTTTTTTGGTTTCCATAAAGTACGATTATTTATTAAAGGATAAAAATACCTTTTTTACCGAAACCAAAGGCTAACATTTATCACGTCCTATGCTCTGTTTTTAATAGAGATATGGACTACTTTTTTTGTTTCAAAAAACTCTTCCTCGAAATAATCTGTTAAGTCAAATAATTTAGCACGATCAAAAGATGCCAATTCTTCGGTTAAGTCACCTCCTTTTAAGTATAATACGCCA
Organism: Flavobacteriaceae bacterium; assembly: GCA_965224465.1. Classification (GTDB taxonomy): domain Bacteria; phylum Bacteroidota; class Bacteroidia; order Flavobacteriales; family Flavobacteriaceae. Next base: position 2,317,518 of record OZ245049.1, read on the forward strand.
TTTTTTAATGCATGTACAGACTTCGCCTTGACTTTGTTTTTAGTCCATTTTACAAAATCCTTCATATTTGTGACAGCTCTACTCACAATAAAATCAAATTCGCCATTCACATTCTCTGCTCTCATGTGATTTGCAATAACATTTGTCAAGCCTAATGCTTCTGCTACTCCCTGCACCACTTTTATTTTCTTCCCTGTAGAATCTACCAATAAGAATTGTGTTTCTGGAAACAAAATAGCCAATGGAATCCCAGGAAATCCACCACCAGTACCAATATCTAATATTCTTGCACCCGGTTTAAAAGGCTGTACTTTGGCTATACCTAGCGAATGTAGTACATGACGTAAATACAGCTCGTCAATATCCTTTCTAGAAATCACATTAATTTGTGCATTCCACTCTGTGTATAAATCTTTTAATTTTTCAAACTGCGCTATTTGTTCCTCTGTTAAATTGTCAAAGTATTTTGTAAGTATCTTCATTTGTTATCTATTTCCTTGCAAAAATACTATTTAAAAGTGACAATAAGCAATGCAAAAGTATCTCAACTATTATAATATTAGATACGCATGTATCAACGTCTCAACATGTCCATAAATAAGGAGTCCTCAAATTACTGAGCTAACAAATACACAAATAAAAAACAACTATCTTGACTATCCCTCAATATAAAACTCATTTAGTTAAATAAAGAGAAAAATACAATCTTTTTTTTAATAAAACAGTTGGTTATAATTCCTTTGATTACATTTGTTATTAGATAGTAATTTTATAGTAAAAAAAGATGACTCAACTTTCAAACAGAATTAACAATTTACCTGTTTCTGCTACTTTAGCAATGGCTGCTAAAGCAAGAGAATTAAAGGAACAAGGAATAGACATTATCAGCTTAAGCCTAGGAGAACCAGACTTTAACACTCCTGATTTTATTAAGGATGCTGCCATCAAAGCTGTGGAAGACAACTATAACTCATACAGCCCTGTAAATGGCTATTTGGACTTACGAGAAGCTATTTGCAACAAGTTCAAAAGAGACAACGGACTGACTTACAACCCAAATCAAATTGTAGTTTCTACCGGAGCAAAACAATCCATTGCAAATATAGCCATGGTGCTATTAAACCCCGGAGATGAAGTTTTATTACCTGCTCCGTATTGGGTAAGTTATTCTGCAATAACAATATTAGCCGAAGCTACTTACGTAGAAATTCCTTCTACTATAGAGACGGACTTTAAAATATCTCCAGCACAATTGGAAGCAGCAATAACTCCTAAAACCAAATTAATTTTCTTCAACTCTCCAAACAATCCAAGTGGAACTGTTTATACCGAAAAAGAATACAGAGCCTTGGCGGAAGTTTTAGAAAAACACCCAAATATTTACGTGATTTCAGACGAAATTTACGAACATATAAATTATGGGGAACCTAATTTTAGTTTTGCGAAAATAGAAAGTATGTACGACCGTACAATTACAGTAAATGGAGTAGCAAAAGCATTTGCTATGACTGGTTGGAGAATTGGATATATTGGAGGACCTGAATGGATTGCTAAAGCCTGTACAAAAATGCAAGGACAAATCACTTCTGGAGCAAACTGCATTGCACAACGTGCTACAATTACAGCCTTGGAAGCTCCTGTTTCTAAAATTCAATACATGGTAGATGAATTTCACAAACGCAGAGATATGGTTTTGGAATTGCTTGGAGCCGTCAAAGGTTTTGAATTAAATACACCTGGAGGTGCCTTTTATGTATTCCCAAACATTTCATATTTTTTCGGAAAAACACTGAAAGGAAAAACCATAAATAATGCTTCTGATTTTGCGTTATTACTATTAGAAGAAGCAAATGTAGCCACCGTAACAGGTGAAGCATTTGGCGCTCCAAACTGTCTGAGAATGTCTTACGCTGCCTCAGAAGAACAATTAAGAGAAGCCATCAAAAGAATTAAAAGTGTGGTTGAATAAAATAGCCCAAACGTCCTAGGACATAAGGCCTATTACAATTACAATCCAAAATGAACGATATAAATAATTTATTTTACGTTCTAGCGTTGTTAAAAACAGAACGATAACTAAGGCTATCCTTCCATTTTTTGCCTAGCTAAAACAAAAATAAGTCCATTTATAAACCGTCACTTAGAAATCTAATTGGTATAACACCAACTATTATAACTAAAAAACCGCCTTTCAGAATTCTGTAAGGCGGTTTTTATTTTTATGCTTAGACTTTTAATCTACTTTTCTTTCACTGATATAAAACTCGTCATACAATTGTACCAAGCTCATCAATGCAGTAATTAAATCTTTTGCTTCTAACAAAATACCGAAATACAAGGTGGTGTTTTTAGGACTTGATTCATCGGTACGAATTCTAGAAATTTGATTATCTATAGAATCCGAAACAAAATTTAAAAGCTCCTGTTTTTTTAATAAAATCTCACCTAAGTTTTCAAAAGTACGGTCATTAAATTCTGTCTCTATAGATTTTAACATTTTAGACAAACCATTACGAATCAAAATTAAATCCTTAATCTGAGATTTTTTCAAATTCTTGTGATTGTTATTCACATGATTATAACTCGTTTTAGAAATATAGTTGATAGATTGGGTAATGTCTTGTAAATAACCCAATACTAGAATATAAAATCGACTTGCTTTTACAGAAGAATCATCCAAAGACTTGATAAAATAGAACACCTCTGCTCTTAATCGATCTACCTCTTTTTCTAATTTTCTGGTATGTTTTTCAGTTTTTGATAACTTTTTCAAATCGTGGTTGGATAAATCCTCTACCACATTGGAGAACAATTTATTCACACGTCTTACAACTTCAGAAACATGATCTGAACTTTCGTTCACCACTTCATTAATTGTTATTAATTCCGCACGCTCTAATTTTCGCTGTTGTTTCTTTTCTTTAGCTTTTTTAGAAAACTTAATAGAACTACGTCCCAAAAGGAAAAGCACCAAGATAAGCAATATAGAAATTGCGACAATCTCTCCTAAATATATTAAATACAAGAACACAAACGACACCGTAAACGCACTGAACGCCGTTAAAAACCAACCTCCAATTACATTAAACACACCTGCTACACGGTACACAGCACTTTCTCTTCCCCATGCTCTATCCGCCAATGAAGATCCCATAGCAACCATAAACGTAACATACGTCGTAGATAAAGGAAGTTTATAAGACGTTCCAATAGAGATTAAAATACCTGCAACAAATAAGTTAACAGATGCTCTTACTATATCAAATGCGGGCAATTCGTAGGACTTGTCTTGAGGCAAATTAATCACAGGTTTTTGAAACCTTGTATCAATCCATTTTAAGGCTGCGTCTGGCACCACTTTTCGCAATCCTATATTAAAAATAATAGCTCCCCTTACCATTGTTCTTGATGCAGCATTGGCTTCAAAGCGCTCATGCCCTTCACCCTGTCTGGATAAAGACAAGCCTGTTTCTATCACTGCTTGTGCTTTTTTAGAGAACCACAAAGTCAATACCATAATCCCACCAGCTAATAGTAATAGGATTGTATTCCCTTCCACTTTATTTTCTAAAATCCCCATAGAAAATGCATTTGCAAAGGTAGTTGGATCCAATGCATCATACTGACTAATCCATGCTTCATAAGAATTCCATGCTGCAATAGGCACCCCTACAAAGTTTACCAAATCGTTTCCTGAAAAGGCCATAGCCAAGGAGAATGTTCCGATTACAATAATAAACTTTAATATATTTACTTTAAACAAAGAGATTAGCAATTGAGAAATCACTGTCCAAACTATAAAACCATAGGCTAAAATCTGAATTGTTTTCCCTTCAAACAAATGCCTAACATCTTCATAATACGGAGTTCCTTTCATTCCTTTCACAAAAATAAAATACGTAATAGCAGTAATTGCAAAACCTCCAAACAAAGCACTCACATATCCCTTTCTTTTTTCTAAATGAAAAGAATACAGCAAACGCGATAAAAACTGGACCAAAGCACCAATAGAAAAGGCGATAAAGACCGATAATAGAATCCCAAAGATAATTAACATGGCTTTATCCGAATTAATATACTTTCCTAATTCTGAAAAAGATTCTTTATTATTAGACATCTTAATTAAAGACATAGACACGGCAGCCCCTAACAATTCAAAAACAATTGAAACCGTAGTTGATGTTGGCATCCCAAGTGAATTAAAGACATCTAATAATAAGATATCCGTAATCATAACTGCCATAAAAATGAACATAATTTCATTAAAATAAAATTCGCTCGGCACAAAAATACCTTTCCGTGCGACCTCCATCATCCCACTAGAAGTAATAGCTCCAACAGCAACCCCCACACTGGCAATTACCAAAATTGTTTTTACAGGTATGGCTTTCGAACCAATGGCGGAATTTAGAAAATTCACGGCATCGTTACTCACTCCTACCACCAAATCAATGACCGCTAATACTGTTAGCGCTACAAGCATTAAAATGTAAATATTATCCATTTTTTAATCAATATAATTTCTTCAAAAATACGCCGTTCATATTATGTGTATGTTAAGTTAATGTTATCAAGTTTTAATGAATATTAATTTCCAGATTCTTTTTGTACATTTAGATCTATTAATTTAAAATTCAAATTGTTATGGCAATAATGAAAGTCATTGAAGTACTTGCTAATTCTGACAAAAGTTGGGAAGAAGCAACAAGAAAAGCTGTTAAAAACGCTGCGAAATCAGTAAAACACATAAAATCAGCCTTTGTACAATCACAAAGCGTGGTTGTAAATGATGACCAGGTAATGGAATTTCGTGTTAATTTAAAAATAACATTCGAGGTTAAATAGTACAATTTTATATTTATTTTAAAGCACATTGGAAAATTTCAATGTGCTTTTTTATTATATTTGAATTTTAAACTACACAAACGTTCATTTAATTGAACATAACATCTACTTAAAATGACACGAATATTTTTATTGTTATGCATTGTATTCACAAGCTGTCAAGGTCAAAATACTGAAACCATGAAAAAACATAAATTTACGAATGATTTAATCCATGAATCAAGCCCATATTTGTTGCAACATGCGCACAACCCCGTACATTGGAAAGCATGGAATCAGGAAACATTGGATTTAGCAAAAAGAGAAAACAAATTATTACTGATATCCATAGGATACTCATCTTGCCATTGGTGCCATGTAATGGAACATGAAAGTTTTGAGGACGAGGAAGTAGCAGCGATAATGAATGCTAATTTTATTTGCATAAAAATAGACCGAGAAGAGCGCCCAGACATAGATCAAGTATATATGGATGCCGTTCAATTAATGACAGGGCGTGGTGGTTGGCCGCTAAACTGCATCGCACTACCCAATGGAAAACCATTTTGGGGAGGAACCTATTTCCCAAAAGACAATTGGATGCACTATTTAAAAGAAATTTCTAATTTATATGCAACCAATCCAAAAAAAGTAGAAAAACATGCCCATGAATTAACTGAAGGTGTAAAAAACAAAGATGTAGTATCTATAAATACAAACACCTTTACTGCGGACCTCTCAACATTGACCCATGTAGTTCAAAACTGGCGATCTCAAATGGATCATACAAACGGAGGAAGAATTGGAGCACCAAAATTTCCAATGCCTCATAATTTTGATTTCTTATTAAGATATGCCATTCAAACAAATGATCCTTCTATTTTAGCATACGTAAATACATCTCTAATAAATATAGCACAAGGAGGTATTAATGACCAAATAAGAGGTGGTTTTGCACGATATTCCACAGATAAAAAATGGCATGTACCTCATTTCGAAAAAATGCTTTACGACAATGGGCAACTTGTAAGTTTATATGCCAATGCCTATGCAGCAACAAAAAACAAACTCTACAAAGAAACTGTTTATGAAACCCTCGCATTTATTGAGCGTGAATTATTAACCTCCGAAGGAGCTTTCCAATCCTCGCTAGATGCCGATAGTTTAACCCCTACAGGAGTACTCGAAGAAGGAGCGTACTATGTTTGGAATAAAGAGGAATTAAAAAGTTTACTAAATTCAACCTTCGACTTATTTACTGATTACTACAATATAAACAGTAAAGGTTATTGGGAACATGGCAACTATGTACTCTGCCGTAAAGGACCCGAAAACTCTTTTTTAAAGAAACATAATATAAGTAGTACCCAATTAGAAAACTATAAACAATCTTGGAAAAAAACACTACAAAATGCACAAGAAAAACGATCTCGACCCCGTTTAGACGATAAAATATTAACGTCTTGGAACGCATTAATGCTCAAAGGATATATAGATGCTTATAAGGTTTTTGGAGATGCTAATTTCTTAAAGATTGCGATTAAAAATGCAGTGTTTTTAAAATCCAAACAAATCCAAGAAAACGGGAATATCAACCATACATACAAAAACGGAAAAAGCACTATTAATGGCTACTTAGAAGACTATGCAACTGTAATTGATGCTTATATTTCCTTGTACGAAGCAACGCTAGATGAACAATGGTTACATACAGCTAAAGCATTAACCGATTATAGTTATGATCATTTTTTCAATACAGAAAATCACTTATTTTTCTTTACTTCTGATGAAGACCAAGCACTTATTGCTCGTAAAATAGACATTGATGACAATGTTATTTCTTCATCAAATTCTATCATGGCAAGAAACCTTTACAAATTAAGTCATTATTACTCCAACAGTTATTACTTAAAAACAAGTAAACAAATGCTAAGTAATATAATTGACAAAGCTATTTCCTACGGTTCTGGATATAGTAACTGGCTACAACTCTACAGTGATTTGACGGGTAATTTTTACGAAGTTGCGGTAACTGGAGAAAAATCCTTAGCGTTTATTAACGAAATAAACAAACAATACTTGCCCAATAAAATTATAGCTGGCGCCAAGTACAGTTCAAAACTCCCCATACTAGAAGGGCGCTTTACAAAAGAGGAATCTTTACTATTTATTTGCGTAGATGGCGCTTGTAAACTACCTGTTCACAATGTTCCAAAAGCCTTAGAATTATTGGATATAAATTTCAACAAAAAGTAACAGAATCAATATTTTTAAGTAACTTACTAACTATAAACACTTCTAAATGAATTCAATAAAAAAACATCCAGTCCTACTCATCGCATTGTTTTGCGCACAATTTATGTACAGTCAATTTACGGAGATAGGAGACGCCTATAACAGATTTGACTCCAGTGTAAAAACATTTGATATTTCCAACGAGCCTGTAGACGGTTCTCCATACCTATACAAGGAATACAGCCCTGCAAAAATATCATTACTTACAAATATTTGCCTCGTAAACTTTGATGCTTATTTGGATAATATGGAGATTGAAAGGAATGATAAAATCTATTATTTACCAAAAAATGATTTCACCTACACCATAAAATTTCAACATTTAAAAACAACATACCAACTTTTTAACTTTGAAAAAAGGAAGCTAATAACTCCAGGTTTTTTTGTAGTCCTTAAAAAAGAGAAAGACTTTTATTTACTAAAGAAACAAAAGATCAAAAAATTAGAAGCAAAAAAGGCAAAGAATGGGTACGATAAATCACGCCCTATCACATTCATAAAGACAAAAGATAGTTATTACATATCCTTCAAAAACCACAATGCTCTAAAAATACCGAGCAGTAAAAAGCAATTTTCATTACTCTTTACACCTCACAATAAAGAAATTTACACCTATATAAAAGAACATAGAATAAATCCTAAAAAAGAAAAAGATCTATTAAAAGTATGCAATTACTACACAACAATAAATTAGGATTTCTTTTTAGAAGTATCCATAAAGTCTTTTAAATAAAAAGGTTCAAAATAAGCGACATCTTCTGTGTCGCTTATTTTATATTTTTCAAAAGAAAGAATTGCCATTTCTTGAGCAGAAGGAAAAGCATTGTCTATAAAAACAGCATTTTTATGGTTAATTACTCCCTTACATTTTTCGGCGCCATCCCCTATAAAGACAACCTCACCTTCAGATAAGTAATTCGAGAAGGAATCCTGATCAATAATTTGCGCTTCTATAACTCTAACAAGTTCATACTCCTTATTGTAAACAGCACTAAAAACTTCCATACGCCTTGCATCAAGCATTGCCACAATAACACCGCTAGTAATCGCAGTTTTGGTTGCTAAAATTTTAAGTGTAGACACAGAAATTAATGGAATTCCCAATGCATAACAAAGACCTTTAGCGGCAGAAACTCCAATTCTAAGCCCCGTATAAGAACCAGGTCCTTTCCCTACTGCAACCGCATCAATATCACTGATTTTTAAGCCTATTTCCTCTAATAATTCACCTATAAAAACATGTAATTTTTCGGCATGAGAAAAGCTTCCTGAGTTCAATTCTTTTAAAGCAATTACCTGTCCATCTTTGGCAATACTCGCCGAACAATTTTTTGTAGAAGTTTCAATATTTAAGATATAAGCCACGTGTAAAATTTTAGACTGCAAATATACATATTTGCACGGCATAAACACAACAGCCCTTCAAAGTATTGCTTTAAAGGGCTGTTCTAAATAAAATTTATGTTGTAATATCAATTAAATGGAATTGTTTCTTAGCATACAATGCGACACTATTTAGCGATAAGTCGGAATCATATATCAACACAAGAAGCACAATTGCTTATTTAATCACAATAGGAATCCCATTATAGAAATCAAGTAACTTAGTTTTAAATATATAGTTGTACTTAGCATTGATCAAACTAGACTGTGCAGTAACCATTCTATTTCGAACTTGGTCAAAATCAAAAGAAGTCATGACTCCTAAACTATAACTCTCTTGTGCATTTTTAAATGATTCCTCTTGAGATTTTAAGGATTTTAAGGAAACTTCGTATTGTTTTAGAGCTGCAATAGAATTTACAAATGCGCGCTCTATTTTTTCTCTTAACTTAATTTTTTTATCTTCCAAATCATACAAGGCTACTTCCCTTCTAATTTTGGCTTTACTAACGTTAATCTTATTTCTAAAACCGTTAAAGATGGGCACATTTACGGATAAACCAACATTATACCCTAAATTTTCCTTTAATTGTTTTCCAAAACCATTTGGAACATATCGTGCCTTATTCGTAACAGGATCAAGCACCAAGCGCTGATCTTTAACGCCTTGTCTATGTTGGTAAGAAGTTCCAACACCACCCCCTAAAGAAACCGTAGGTAAAAAACCAGTTTTCGCAATCGCAATATCATAGACTGTATTTTCTGCTTTCAATACCGCACTTTTAATCTCTGTTCTAATCTCAAGAGATTTCTTAAATATTTGATCTGTATCACTCTGTGTTAACGCTGCTGTAGCAACCTCAATAGCCACCTCTTCTGTATCAAAACCAACATGAGGAACTTGTAATAACTGAGCTAAAGACAACAAGGATAGCGTCAAATTATTTTCAGCAGTAGTTACCTTCTCTTCGTCGTTTGCTAAACTTGCTTCAGACTCATACAAATCAGCTTTTGGACGTGTACCTGCCTCTATAAGCATGGACATATTAGACAATTGTTTTTGACTGATACCCAATTGCTCTTTCGCAACTTTTATATTTTCTTTATTAAACAAAACATTCAAAAAGTAATTGACTACCAATAAAGAAATATCATCTTTTTGCGTAGCTAAATCCAATGCACCTACTTTAGCATTTCGACGTGATAGTTCCAAGGTTAATTTATTCCGAGTTCCATTAAACAACGTAACACCTGTATTGATCCCAAAATTATTCCCTCTACTATCCGCAGAAATACGCTTTCCATCTTGACCTATATAAGAACCAAAATTAAAATTCTGAGAAGCAGATCCCGAAACCGTAGGTAAAAAGTTAGCTTTTGCAGTTTCAATATCTTTTTTTTGTAAATCTAAAGATAAAGCTCCTTTTTTGAGCTGAATATTATTCTCTAGAGCTTGTTTTACACACTGTTCAAGTGTCCATTTTTTCGATTGCCCCATGGTAGAAAGCCCTACCAATAGTGCTATTGTCATCAAAATTTTAGTTCTCATGTAGTTGAATATTTTTTATAAGACGATTCAATATATTATTTGTAACAGTAACAAGCTCTTATAAAAATGTTAATTTTTCTGTTTTCGTATATATTTATAAAGAACAAACAGCAATACACCCATTAAAAGATACGGAAATACCATTAAATACATGATTCCTGAATTAATACCTTCAGCCATTTCTGGGTTTCCAGTTTCTATCACTGCTTTACACATGGCACATTGAGAAAATGAATCTAAACCAATCAACATTATAAAAATAAAAGTGATTTTTTTCATTAGATTGTATAATATGGTGCAATCATTAAGTAAACGATAACGCCTGTTACAGCAACGTACAACCATAAAGGAAATGTGTATTTTGCTATCTTCTTGTGACGTTCTATATCACCTGTAATTCCTCTTACAAAAGTCACCAACACAAATGGAATCACAATAATAGATAAAATAATATGGCTAATTAAGATAAAATAATACACATATTTAATGGCTCCTTCGCCTTCAAAGTTTGTAGAATTAGATGTCATGTGATAAGCAATATACAGCAGTAAAAAAACCGAAGATAAAACCATAGCTAGTTTAATCAATTTTTCATGCAATAGTACTTTTTTAGAAGAAACTGCCCATATGGCAATCACTAACACTACAGCTGTACATGCATTTATAGCTGCATAAATTGGCGGTAGAAAAACAGGTAATTCTATGTCTAATTTAACGGCAAACAGCCCTGCAACCGCCACAGGAATTACAATGGACAATAGGGTAATAATTTTATTGTATTTATTTGAATCTATCGATTTTTTATTCATTTTTACTCTTTTAATAAGATAGCTACATCTTCAATTATCATTTGAACCCCCTTATCGGTAAGCCCGTCATAAAACCCAATTGGATTCCCAAAAGTGTCTTTTCTACTTCTAATAAAACCGTTTTTATCCACCAAAGCAAAAGAGCCTGAATGCTCAAATCCATCAATTGCTTGCTCATTTTCTCCTACATATAAGGTAAATCCTTTGGATGCCAAATCATAAATTTGATCTTGGTTTCCCGTGAAAAAATGCCATCTTTTGGAAGTAGCTCCTTTTTCTTTGGCATATGCTTTAAGCACACTCGGTGTATCGTGCTTAGGATTGATTGTAAAAGAGGCGATGCCAAAATCTAAATTACTGTAAAATTTATTTTGAATTTTCACCATATTTGAATTCATTTTTGGACAAATAGTAGTACAAGTAGTAAAAAAGAACTCAACTATAAACACTTTCCCTTTGTAATAATCTCCAGTCATCAACAGCCCTTCTTGATTTTCAAACTGAAAAGAAGGAATGGGCATATCTTGAATCTGCACCAATGGTGAATCGTTAAATTTTGCGCTTAAATTTCGAACGGTGTATATTCCAAAAATCAAGATTATAAATGCAACCCCTACATATGAATATTTTTTGCTCATAAGTTTAAACTTTACGTTTTCTTCGTTTTAATTTTTCAGCTGATTTTTTCCATTGGTAGTAAATAATGTCAATATCATCTTTCATTTTATTTTTAAGAATGGCAACAGATTTCATCGTATACCCATATAATTTACCTCCCTCAGTATCCTCATCATCTTTTCTACCTCTTAACCTTCCTTTTTTATCAATGATAAAAACATATTCCGAAAATTGAGTTTCATTCAATTGAAAAGGCGTGTCCATACTGTTAAACAACGTTGCTATATTCGCAGGATCTGCATACAAAAAATTCCAGCCTTTGATATCTGTAAACTTGCTCAACTTATCCAAAATAAGTTTCATCTCTTCTTTGTTTGCCTGAGGAATAACAGCTACTACTTGAAAAAAGGGCTTTTGATAATAACGCTTATAAATAGTCTCATTAAAATTAAACAAAGCTGCTTCTGCTTGGGTAGTATTAGCGCCTAAAAAGCACAACATCGTAAGTTTCTCATTAAAAGTAACGCCAGTTTGCTCGCCATCTACCTGTTCTATAGGAACCACATTGGTTGTTAATATGGGCAAATTGGAATAGTGATAAATCCCTTTAGATAAAAATAAATAAAAGACCAAAGGCATTATAAAAAGGATAAAAAGTACGCTAAACTTTTTCATTGTTATGAAGTGTTTTTTTGATAGGATGGATCTGAATCATATAAACTAGCCATGCTTCTCAGCCATAACCTAGATAAATACACCCTAAATTTAGTAAAAAAAGGTGGTTAAAAAACCACCTTTTGTATCATTTTTGTTAACTATTTATTAGTAATCCCATTTTACATAAGGTCTAATGGCATCGCCTACATAACTTCCTTCTATTAATAGCAAGGCAGTTAAGTAAATAATAAGGAATATAGAAGTCCATACTACGGCCCTTCTCAATCCCTTTGTCTCCTCACTCATGTGCATAAAAAACCATACAATATAGTATGCTTTTACAACGGTTAAGGCTATAAAGAAAAAATTCAAAGGTTTGATATAAATAAATATTCCTAAAAGGAAGTTTCCTATAGCAGCAAAAACTCCTCCTTCAAAAGGTGACAACCAAGGCGACATTAGAATGCCTGGCTTCCATATTCCAAAGAACACTTCTACTATGGTTATAAGGGATAGAATTCCGAATACCTTCCAAATTCTTCCTGTATGTGATTCGTGTGCGTGTGCAGTCATTTTATATTTTTTTTATATTAAGTAGAAGAATGTGAAAACGAATACCCAAACTAAATCAACAAAGTGCCAATACAGAGCAGCTTTCTCGACCATTTCGTAACTTTTCCTTTTTTCGTAAGTCCCTAACAATACATTAATAAATATAATGATATTAATCACAATACCAGATAAGACGTGAAACCCGTGGAATCCAGTAATAAAGAAAAAGAAATCCGCAAATTGTGTATTCCCGTATTCATTTACTTTTAAATTCGCACCATATACAACTTGCTTAGATTCAGCTAAAAAACGAAGTGCATCTGCCCTAGGTAATATAATTTTTTCTCCGGTATCTTTATTTAGTTTTTCGATACGTATAGACAAAGTCACGTCTGCTTTAAAACCTTCCTTCACTTGGCTTAAAGAAACTTCTGGAATTGATTCACCAGAAGAGAACCAAAGACCATTACCTCTTACGTGATTCACACGCTCCGAATGTCCGGTTTTAGCAAAACTAGTCAAGGCTATTTGTTTACCATCCGCATTTACAAATTGAATAATTTTACCATCATTCATTTGAATTGCTCCATAATTTCCTCCAATAAAGTTTTTCCATTCCCATGCTTGAGAACCTAAAAATATAATACCTCCGACAATGGTCAGAAACATATAATTAGTCACTTTTTTTCTGTCCTGACGATGCCCTGCATCAACAGCCAACACCATGGTTACCGAAGAAAAGATAAGAATAAATGTCATCAATGCCACGAAGTACATCGGATGATCACCATGCATAAAAGGAAAATGATTAAAAACTTGATCGGCAATAGGCCATGTATCAATAAATTTAAATCTCATTAAACCATAAGCGGTTAAAAAACCAGAGAATGTTAAGGCATCAGACAGGATAAAAAACCACATCATCATCTTCCCATAACTAGCCCCTAAAGGCTGCTTATCTCCTCCACCCCAGTCTTTTGTACCGGAATCTAAAGCAGAATTTGCTTTCATAAAGTATTTGTTTTTGTTTTGTTAGTCGGTCAAATATATACTATTTTTTCTACCTGATAAAATAGAAAAAGAAAAATAGGTAAATCCAGAGTAAATCTACAAAATGCCAAAAGATAGCACCTAGCTCTAAACCCAGTGAATTAGTACTAGAATATTTCCTTTTAAAATGATTAAAAATCACTACAAATAGCACTATTATTCCAGCAAATGCATGCACTAAATGTAAAAATGTAATCCCGTATAAAAAGGAAGATTTCACTGTGCTCTTTGCACCAGCAAAAACATGTCCTTGTTGGTATAATTCTTGGAATCCTTGAAACTGAAAAAAACCAAATCCAAGTCCCAAAATTAAGGTCACAACTAATAGTTGAGTTGTTCTAGACATTTGATCTTTCTGAATGGCCCTTTTTGCTAAATAAAATGTGATACTACTCAAAAATATAAGTAACGTACTGTAATAAAAAGACTGAGGCAAATCAAATGACAACCAGTCATCCCGTTTACGACTTACAACATAAGCACTGGTGAGACCAGCAAACATCATAATCATACTCACCAAGGAAACCCACAACATAGGTTTTGCTGATTTTCGTTTAGCGACTCGTAATTCTTCTTCTAGGGTATTGTTCATTGTTTGTATAAGTGTTAGTAGTTAGTATTAGTATTGAGTAGTTTAGTGTAAAAATTTATCTGCAACGTATATAATTTGTACCAAGGTAATATATAAAACACTAGATAACATTAGTTTTCTTGCTTCTTTATCGTTTCTGAATTTGTACAAACGAAAACCAAAATAGAGCATATAAGCTCCTAAGGAAAAAACAATAACTGCTGTGATAGGATGTATATAGAAGCTTCCCGTAATTTTAAAAACAGGTATTATAGAAACAATCATTAAACAGATTGTATATAATATAATCTGCCGAATGGCATTTCCATCCTTTTTCCCCATTGGCATTAAATTAAATCCTGCTTTTTTATATTCGTCAAATTGCAACCAAGCGATGGCCCAAAAATGAGGAAATTGCCATAAAAACTGAATCAAAAACAACATCCCTGATTCTATTCCAAAGGTATCGGTTGCCGCCACCCAACCTAACATAAAGGGAATGGCTCCAGGAATTCCTCCGACAAAAACAGACAACGGAGTTCTTGCTTTTAAAGGTGTATAGATACTTGTATATATAAATATAGAAATCGCCCCGAAAAAGGCGCTTTTGGGATTGATGCTATATAAAATGGCTATTCCGAATGTAGCCATCACAATAGCGATTATCAATCCTGTTTTTATAGACATCCGACCTGCTGGAATAGGGCGGTTCATCGTTCGTTTCATCAATGCATCTGTATCATATTCTATTACTTGGTTAAATGCATTAGATGCGCCCACCATTAAATAGCCTCCAACAGCTAACAGCAGTAATATATAAAAATCTATTGTATCAACAGCTAGCAAGTACCCCGCCACTGATGAAAACACCACACTTAAAGAGAGCCCTACCTTGGTCAATTGCTTAAAATCTGTTACGCGTGTAGAAAAGTCCATTTTTTGTTTTGTTGTTTGAGTAATATCCATTCCATTTATTTTATACCGCTGCAAAAATACTTATTTTACGCTGAAAAACAAGCCTTAAGAAAATAGGCTGAAAAAAAACTAAAAAAAGCCTTTGTGTTTCTATAAAAAGTCCTAAATTTGCAACCGCAATAGGCACTTGTAGTGCTACGTTCTTTAAAAGATAATGACTGCGAAAGTAGCTCAGGGGTAGAGCATCACCTTGCCAAGGTGGGGGTCGCGGGTTCAAATCCCGTCTTTCGCTCTACAATATATAACATACCAAATGCAGAAGTGGTGGAATTGGTAGACACGTTGGACTTAAAATCCAATGGGCTGTAAGGCCCGTGCGGGTTCAAGTCCCGCCTTTTGTACTAAAAGCCTTGTAAGTTGAAATACTCTCAAGGCTTTTTAAAAAATTTATCTTTTAAAAATACTGAAATATAATGTTGAAATACATTAAACATACCAATATGCAGAAGTGGTGGAATTGGTAGACACGTTGGACTTAAAATCCAATGGGCTGTAAGGCCCGTGCGGGTTCAAGTCCCGCCTTTTGTACTAAAACCTTGTCAATCGAAAGATTTTCAAGGTTTTTTTATGCTTTGCTGAATTCAAGTCACAAACGCAACTTTTAGTTAAATAATAATTGTTCCATTACAAATATAGGGTTTTGATATTTATGTCTCTTCCTAGGTCTGTTATTTAATTTTGTTTCTACCTCTTTGATTCTTTGATCTGTTAGGTTTGTAAAGTCACTTCCTTTGGCAAAATATTGTCTAATCAAACCATTTAAATTTTCGTTAGATCCTCTTTCCCAAGAGTGATATGGATGCGCAAAAAAGTAATCAATACATAAATTTTCTGCAACCTGCTCATGGCCTGCAAATTCTTTTCCATTATCAGCTGTTATAGTATGTAGATAAGGCTTCCAGTCTTCTAATATTTCATTGATAGCTTTAGTGACAACAACTGCTTCTTTAGAGCTTACTTTTTTCATTTTAAGCATTCCAGAAGCTCTATCATTTACGGTAAGTATGGCTTGATTATGGTTTTTACCTATGATTAAATCGACCTCTAAATCTCCAAATCGATTTCTTTGTTCAACAACTTCAGGGCGTTGTTCTATACTAATACGATTCTTTATAACCCCTCTAGAATCCTTTGATGAGCCACGTTTTCTATATCTCCTTCCCTGTCTGCGAAGGTGTGTATGTAAATCACCATCATTCCTCTTGTCTTCCCTAATATGCTGATATATACGCTCAATAGAC
Source organism: Flavobacteriaceae bacterium (assembly GCA_965224465.1). Lineage (GTDB taxonomy): Bacteria > Bacteroidota > Bacteroidia > Flavobacteriales > Flavobacteriaceae. Next base: position 2,334,042 of record OZ245049.1, read on the forward strand.
ACCGTTTCTTTACCTTGTTTTTTTAGGACACCAACTACTTGCTCAGGACTATAATCGTCTCGCAATAACAACTCTATTGCTTGTTGAATATCTTCTGTAAAGCGTTTTCTTTTAGGCTTTTCTTTATGACGTTTAGCATACTTTTTTTGGGCTAATTCATGCTTGTAAACTCCATTTCTTTTGTCTGAATTACGCTTAATCTCTTTGCTAATAACAGACTTGTCTTTTCCTATAGCAGCTGCTATCTCAACCTGTTTATAACCTTGTTTTAACATGCAACAAATTGTGTATCTTTGCGCTTGGGTGATGTGTTTCATACAACTTCTTTTTTCGAGATTTGAGACCGTAAGATACATATCCATCAAGACAAGAAAGGTAGGTTTTCCTACTTTTCTGTTTTGAAAATATAACCATCATAGAATCAAATCGAAAAGTTGCGTTTATTAGTTGAATTTAAGTTTCTATTCACGTTTTACAAATCATTATCTTTAAAACTACCACACCTTTCCCTTCTCCCCCCTATTAATTATAAAAAAAACGCTAGTCCTGAACAAAAGTTCAAATAGCTTAGTACAGCATTTATACCTATTACAATGGACCAAGAACAATTTCTAGGTCTGAGCATAAATTTTTGTCAACCTAAATAGAAAGAAATCAATATCTCTAACGCTCTAAAAAATGACAGATATAAAAAGTTTGTTTTACGTTCTATATTTGTTAAAAAACAAATACATATCTAAATCCGACACTTATAAATGTATTTGGTTACTACAGTCTTCTTGTTTTTTTAACAAAAAAAACTATTTACTTTTATAAAGCTGTCTCAAAATATGAAATTATTTTCTACCTATAGGTTGTAAAAAGGAAACTATCTAAAGTAATGCTCTAGGATTAAATTAAAAGTAGCACTTTATATGGATTCAAAAGAATTAATCAACATCCTCCAACAAGGAGTTTTATCATTTTCTTTAATAAAAATATCAGAAATAAATTAGTATTGGATACTAATGGATTTAAAAAAGAGCTGCGTACCAAGAAAATTGTAGAAATTATACCCCCATATAAATTCGATCTACTAATGAAGTAATTCTTATAGTACGTCAACTCTTATTTTAAATAAAAATCTGCTAGTGAAAATATTCTATAACAGAACGTTCTTTTTAATATTATGTTATTAAAAAAAACTTAAAAAGTTGTTAAAATTAAAGTTTCTATAACATTTTATAAAACTACGTATTTAAAAGAAATAGAGAAAACACTTTGCGAGCTACAAAGTAACAAAAATTATAAAGTTAAGATTTGTTCATTTCAGACAATTGATAGTTTAAATTGGACATATCCAGCCTTTACACGCATTAAAACAGTAAAACAACTATATTTTGGTCACCTTATTATTTTCTAGTTTGTAAGAATCAAGACTTTCTTTACAAACAGCCACGCCTTTATCATTAAAACACAAACGATGTCCATACTCACTAACCCAACCAATTTGCTTTGAAGGGTTTCCAACAACTAAAGCAAACGGCTTAATCTCTTTTGTCACAACGGTTCCAGCTCCTACAAAGGCATATTCTCCAATATTATTACCGCAAACAATCGTTGCATTTGCACCAATACTCGCTCCTTTTCTTACAATCGTTTTTTGATACTCATTTTTTCTATTAATGGCACTTCTAGGATTCATAACATTGGTAAACACCATTGACGGCCCTAAAAAAACATCATCCTCACAAATAACTCCCGTATAGATAGACACATTGTTTTGAACTTTTACATGATCACCTAAGACCACTTCTGGGGATATCACCACATTTTGTCCAATATTGCAATGCTTCCCTATTCTACAATTGGGCATAATATGGCTAAAATGCCAAATTTTTGTTCCATCTCCAATACTACAATCGGCATCTATAACAGCCAACTCATGCGCAAAGTATCCTTTCATAATTATTTAATTAATAGGTTGAATCTGCTGGTTTACCTGTTGCAATAGCCAATGCGGAAGATGTACCAATTCTATCCACTCCCATTTCGACCATTTTAACGGCATCTTCATAACTTCGAACTCCTCCAGCTGCTTTTGCCTGTAATGGTTTTGAATTTTCTACTATAATAGCCATTCCTTCAAAAGTTGCACCTACTGGTTTCCCTTCTGGAGCTTTAAAAAACCCGGTAGAAGACTTTACAAACACAAAGGCTGCCTGCTCTTCACCAAAATTATCCAGTACAACATCTCGTATCAATTTAGAAATATCTGCAATCTCCTGATCACTTAGGGCAGCAATCTCAATAATCCATTTACATACTTTGTGATGATCCAATGCTATTTTAGTTCCTTTAAAAACTTCTGCTTTTACTAGATTCACCTTTCCTTCTTTAAAAGCAGTGTAGTTAATCACAAAATCCAATTCATCTACACCTCTTTCAATAGCTAATAAAGCCTCCTTTAATTTCACTTCGGTAGCGGAAGTACCCTCATGAAAACCAATTACTGTTCCAACAACCGTACTACCCTTTGCTTCAGATATCATGTTTTTTGCTAGTTGGATATACTCCGAACGAATCATGGCTAGCTTAAAATTATGTGCAATACACTCTTTCACCAAGCTAATGACATGTTGTTTGGTTTCTTCTTCTGAAATATTGGCTTGAGAAGCCAATTTTAAATAGGTACTATCTAAATGTGATTCAATATTCATTACTACATAAATTTATTTTACAAAAATAACAAATAATCGTCACTAATAGATCATTGATCTCATCGACTTATCAACGCTTTATAGTAATTACGGGTTCTACCTATATATTTTTCTGCAAATCAACAACCTCGTCAAAGGCTAAAGACTATTTTATTATAAGGCAGAGACTCAGAAAAATAAACCCCCAATAAGGGATAAAAGATGGTGAGAAGAATTAAAAACTATTCCAATTACAATTCGAAACAACTGATATAGATAGTTTATTTTACGTACTAGCGTCCTTGAAATACAGAACAACAGCTAACCTATCTTTAGTTTTTTCGCCTACCAAAAACAAAAAATTATTCCATTTCGAAACCGTCACTTGAAAATGTATTTGACAAAAGTTTCTCTTGGTGTTTTTATTTAGAACTTATATTAAAACATTTTTTTTACAACTTAGAGTACTAGGAAATAAAAAAATCTCCACCAAAAAGAAGGCGGAGATTTTAATTCGTTTATTACAGTATCATTACTCTACTTTAAAAACGATAGGCAAAACATATTTTACTTTTACAGCCTTGCCTTGCATCTTACCAGGAATCATTTTCGGTAAAAATTTCAGCACCCGCATCGCTTCCTTTTCCAATGCAACATGTGGTGCTCTAGCTCTCATCTCAACAATATCCCCATGTACATCAATTTTAAAAAGAACCGTAATTCGTTTTTTCCCTGGCGTCAAACCTAAATCCACCGCCAAATTTCCATTAAACTTTCTACTTACCAACTTTTGCACCTTCTTGGAAAAACAAGCTTTTTTCTCCTCGTTTGTCCCCGTACATCCAGGATACACAGGTACTTCTTCAACAGAAATAAAAGGAACATCCTCTACAATATCCAATGGAAATTCTTCAACATTTACTAATTTCGACAAGACATCAACGGGAGATTCCGGGTCTACTTGTTTAAGAACAGACTCTACAAAATCGTTCTGATCGTCTTCAATAACTGTTGGTTTGTCCATAATTACAACGGGCGCTACTTCGCTTACAATTGGCGGTTTTTCCACAGCTATTTCTATGATTTGATCCGCATCGTCCAACATCTCATTGATAGAGATAACATTGCTTATCCCTGAATTCTGGGCTGTTTTATTTTCTAATCCAAGATAACTGACAAATAACGCCAAGACAAGTCCGAGCTGTAAAAAAAGCATTGAAAATTTCTCTAAGTTTGCTTTTGGGTGTTTTTTAGAAATCATAATAAAAGGTTTTAAAATGTTAAAATTAAGTTAAAACCAAAAAGTATGCCACAAAAAAAATCCCAACCAAAATAAGGCTGGGATTTTCAATCGTATATTATATTATGATTATTCTACTTTAAAAACAATAGGTAAACTATATTTTACACCTACTGCACGACCACGTTGTTTCCCTGGTATCATATCAGGTAATAATTTAATAACTCGTATAGCCTCGGCTTGCAATCTCTTATGTGGTGCACGAGCTCTTACATTTGTTATTTTACCATGTTTATCAATTTTAAACATCACGAAAATCTTTTTAATTCCTGGCGACAAACCTAAATCTCCAGCCAAGTCTCCGTTAAATTTTCTTCTTACATGCTTATCAATTTTTTTAGACAAACAGGCTTTTAGTTCTTTTTTACTTCCTTTACATCCTGGATAGACAGGGACATCTTCAATAATTGCAAACGGAACATCTTCAATTACTTCTTCTTCTTCTTCTTCTTCTACGATATCTTCAACTACTACAGCTTCAGTTTCGTCAGTTTCGGTAGATTGAATTATGGTTTCTTCAACCTCTTTCTCATCTTCTACAACTTCGATTTTATCTGGTGCTGGTGGTGGTGGAGCTTTTTGTTGTTGTTGCTCTACGTGTTGTTTAATTTCAATAACTTGTTCATCTTCTTCTTGATTAAGCGTTGCTGGCCCTAAATCAGCAAATGTACGATCGTAAGTTTTACGTTCTATAGCTAAATAGGTAATAAATAATGCTAAAACCAAGCCTAATTGCATAAAAAGTTTACTGTAATTCTCCAAATTTGCCTTTGGACTTTTTTTAATCTCCATCTGATAAAAATTTTATAGGTTGCTAATTTAATAATTTTAAAACGACTTTCACAAATTAATTGGCATTATTGCTGTTTATTTTTCAAAAAAAGCTGAAACACCAAATATGCTAAAAACACTCCAATACTGTTGGCAATCATATCAAAAACATCAGCCTCGCGATAACTTGTAAAACCTCCTTGTAAAGCTTCAACAACCATACCAAAAGCTATAGTCAACAAGGCTACGACGTTTATAGAGAGCTGAATTCGACTACTTTTATAAGTGGCATAAAACCAACACAAAGCCAACACAAAATAAGCCATTGCGTGCAATGACTTATCTGAAAATTTGACAGGAACGCTTTCTAATAATGAATTAATGGATGCTAAACTCGCCACTAAAATAGTGAGAGTACAAAGCACCGCAACAATCAATTCTTTAACCTTCAATAAGGTTTTTATAGCCTTCAGCATCTAGTAAATCATCTATTTGAGCAAGTTCTGCTATTTTAATTTTAATCATCCATCCGTCACCGAAAGCGTCTTTATTTACCATTTCTGGTGCATCTTCAAGCGCCTCGTTAAATTCAATAACCTCTCCAGTTAATGGCATTAACAAGTCAGAAACTGTTTTAACGGCTTCTACCGATCCAAAAACTTCGTCTTTTTCTACGGAATCATCTAATGTATCAACATCTACATAAACAATATCGCCCAATTCACCCTGTGCGAAATCGGTGATACCGACGGTAGCTATGTCTCCTTCAATTTTAATCCACTCGTGGTCTTTTGTAAACTTTAAGTCTGCAGGAATATTCATATTCTTTTATTTAGTATTTATAATTTAATTTCCTAATATATATCGGATACTTAAACCAGAACTTACAGACTGCCTAGGGAAGGTTGTAGAAATGGCGTATCGTGATGAACTTTGATCAAAATAAAACGATGCTGTTAAACTTTTTGTCAATGCATAATCTGCAAAGAATTTAAACGCCATTAAACGTTGCCCTCCTGTGACTTGATCGTTATCTTCATCTATGGCACGTATCATGGTTACATTGTCTCTCAAAGAAAAATCGGCTCGTAAGTTCAAATCCCCTTTTAATTTGGTTTTTTTCCCTCCAAAATTCACTTTCATTTTCACATCTTTAATTCTATACCCCAAACCTATTACAAATTCAGTTCCACTAATTTGTGTAATGGTATTATTGTTAAAATTTAATGTCAAGCCTTTATCTTTGTTTATTTGACCGCTGAAAGATACGGAATTTTTCATTTTTAAACTCACTTTTAAAAGGGGAGAAAACTCCTCTATTAAATTTACATTGGTATAAAGCCTTTTATTTTGATAATTCCCTATAATATCTTTCACCTCATACGGTTTTGTTGAATTATAGTTTAAATTATTTGTGAAATTAGTAATAGAATAAAGCGAATTATAACTATGAGAGATCGAAAAACTTCTAAATCGTTTTTTAAACCACTTCATTTTCATAAATCCTTTATAAGTCATTTTCCAACTAGGAATAGGAATATTTCTAAGAGGATTTATTTTAACATTTGCAGCATCTTGACCACTATAAGCAGCTAAAAAGGCTGGCAATGCTACCTGCTGACTTGTGTAACCAAAACCTGCGACAGATTGCCCAGATTCCGCAGACAAACGCTGTGCGATAATGGCTCTATTTCTTTTAAATGTTTCGAAAGTTTTATCTGTATTCTCGAATGATGTACGAAGCATATTAAAACCAATACTATAACTTCCAAACTCCGTAACAGGTGCTTTACTACTCCTTACTCCGTCGATTACATCCAATTGTTGAGTAGTTCTACTTGTCAATAATTTATTGGCTGATAATTCTATCTTCAAATATTTAAAGGGCCTTATATCGATGCTGAAATCGAGTTTCTCCATATGTGTTTGCATATAAGTTTTATTGTAATAAGGATCGTCTTCTCCTCTAGAAATCAACCAACCATTTTCTATCGCTTTATTTCTAATATCAATTTGACTTCCAAAAACAAATCCAAAGCTAGGTGCTAAACCACCACTAAAATTATCACGTCCTAAAAACCCTACTTCTGGAATGTAGCCAGGCAATAAAGTTCCATTATTTTCCGAATAGCTCAATCTCGCCTTTTTAACAGAGGTAATCAAGTCATAAAAAGTTTGGCCTACTTTTGCTCCAATAGATTTTGCTTTACTTTTTCCTTTTTTACCGTTTTTCCGAACAGGTTTTCGCTTGTTCAACAACTTGGTAAGTCCAACCGATTTATAAAACTTTTTAAAGTCCATATCTACATTAAAGGTATGCGTATTGGAATTTTGAATGGTATTTCCAATTTGGTTGACATAGGACTGCGATGCAGATTGCCAATCAAAATCAGCAGTATATGCGTAATCGGCTCGAATAAATTTAAACATTGGAATTTTATCCAAGGGCACTTTATAGGAAGCACTTAAAGATTGATGGTACTTATCTGGACGTCCTATTTCAAAGAAATTATCAAACAACTCTACATCCTCTGTAGATCTAAAACTATCATATACATAATTATTTGCCGCTCTAAAGTTAAATTGTAATGACTTGGTAATATTATAGCCTATATTATAATCCCAATCAAACAAATAACGACGTTTTCTTAAGGTTGGTAATTGAGACAAACCGACAATTTCTACCAAATCTCTAGATTTTTGCTCATTAAAAGAGCGGACAATATTAGAATTCACAGCAAAGGTTGACGGCAGAAAATTGATATTAAAATCTTTTATTAGATCAAAATATTTACTCTTTTTTAAGAAACTCCAGTCCTTAAAGGGTTCTAAAATTATTGGTTCAAAGGAGTAGTTATAATTTGCAGAAGCGCGCACCGACTTATCACTGAATTTTTCCACATTATAATCCTTGTGAAATGTTTCGTTATAAGCATAAGAAACCGACACGTTTTCTACGTTGTAAAATTTAGGTTTTTTACTGTTTTCTGCGGATCTATTCTTACGAACATTTAAAAAACTAATACTACGACGCTTGGTATAATCTCTTGCTTTACTGCTATTCGGATTGATGTCTTTTGCATCTTCAAACAAGACATCTTGATATTGAGGATCAAACCTCGGATCACTCACCTCTTCTGACTGACTAACATTTAGAGGAAATTGTATCCCCCATCGTTTTGGAAGTAATTGTCCCAAATTCACATTTGCTACTACATCATAGGATTTTCTATCATTTTTACTACGTTCATTAACACGTTGCGCTATACTTCCGAAACCTTGAGTCTCCATACGTCCTGATGCAGATACGGAGGCAAAATCTGCAAAATTTGCATCTGCGCTAACTACAGTAGCCCATCCGCCCTCATTGTCAAAACCGGCAATACGCAATTCGTTAAACCATACTTCTCCACTTTTCACAAAACGTTTATCATTATTGCGAACTCCCAACATGATGGTTTTTATTTTTGCCAAATTAGGATTCCCTTTTACCCGAACAATATAACCTGCAATTTCATCATAAGGTGCATCATCGAACGAAGGATATTGGACATTGGAAGCGATTCCAGCTTCAAATCGTTTTAATTTTAGCTTACCAAAATGTTCTAAAATCGCTTCTACATCATTATCTGGCAACCAAATATCTGTTTTCGAAATTGCTGTAAAATCAGATATGTCTAATTTTTTTTCTATCTGATAATAGTTATCATTCAAATCACTTCCCAATCTAATAATTGCAGTTAAATCGCCATTTTCTATGGTGGACTGCCCCACAATCCCTTCTGCATGTAAAAACATTTTCAGTTTTTTATACATCCGTAAATCTACGCGGACATTTTTAAAAACTGCTCTTGTTTCTTTGGCTTTTAAATCGGTAACTTTTATGGATAAAGACTGTTCATTTTGTTGTTGTAAAGTAGTACTTCCGCGTAAAACTTCTCTTCGAATTCCTGGAGGCAATACATACGGAATCGGTTTTTTATTTTCGTTTTCTTGTATATTTACAACCCCTACTTCGAAGTTTTGCAAGTCTGTATTACTCAATTTCTCAGGAGGGATGATAGATTCGCTTAGTGTTTTTGTATAACGTCTCCAATCTCCACGCACCAATTGTAATTCTCCAAAACGAAGCACCACTGGCATTTTAAACTTGGTTAAAAACATTCGCATAAACCGAATGGAATAAAAGCCATTCATATCGTTTATCACCTCATCAGGTGCACTTACTTGAATCCTAAATTGATACCAAGTAAAGCTTTTTTGCGAACCATTAGCCAAGGTTACAGTCACCTCTTTTTTATCTACAATATGATTCTTACCTACTACCAAATCGCTCTTATTTAGCGAAACTTTATACTGGTAATAGCTCTCTACAGAATTCATAGTTTGATCTTTATTGATATCTTCCGTATCTGGATACGTAGTTGCAGAAGTAGGATAGGATTCTGGCGACAAATTATTGGTAGGAGAATTTCCCTGAGTGTTATTATAGCGTTTATACCTACTTAGTATAGATGCCTTTTCACTATCGTATTTTCTACTTCTAAAATACATATAATTATCACTGGAAGGATCCTCTTTATCCGCAAACGCAGGGAAGAACTTCTTTTCTTCAGCATCATTTAATCCATCCAAACCAATATCTTGACTTAAGCGCTCACTATCATCAGAACTAAACGCATACAATAGGGATTGATTTGTAGGGATTTTACCCCAAATAGTTTCTGCGGTATTCGCAGTACTTAATGGACTTTCTGGCAATCCATTTTCGTACATTTTACGACCGTCTTTTAAAACATCTTCGGAAATATTACCTAAGTTAAAATACAATTCTCCTACTTGATTCGTAAGATCATTAGGATTTGTTCCAACAGGTAAACCTTCTGCTTCAGTAATGGAATAGTTTTCAAATGGATCCATCATCCAAAACTGAATATACTCCACATTGGATTGTTGAAAATTGGTTGTTGTTAAAGGTCTTGTTATCCCTGCCCACCGATCTTCTGGATTTATAAATTGTCCTTGAGCATTAACATTATTAGTGTCATAATTATAACTCCCACGTTCATTTGGATAATAGGCCAAATCTAAAGTTCTAACAATAGTAGACTGTGTAATATCTAAATCTTGCTCAGGAAATAATTCTTCGTACCTCACTCTTCTCACCTCTGCTCTAGATAATTCATTATTATCAATTCCGTCAGGTTTTAAAGAACCACCGCCATAAAACAATGGATCGATAATATACCAAGCCAACCTAGCTCTTTTATAGCCATAAGATAAATTATTTTCTATTCCTCCGAGCTTAAATTTAGTTTGGTATTGAGGAGTACTTGCCATATGCCATTGCAAGGTCGATTTAATTTCTAATGGAATTTGAGACCCTTCAAAATCATCGATATACGAAGTTGCCTCCCCATCTTGTTCCACTCTTTTGGGAGATCCAGGTCTTAGATATGCAAAATCCCCTCGAATAGAAAAGTTTGACACGGCATCTGTATCTATATTTGGCAAATAATTCACCCATTTTGTAAATTTCGGAACTTCCGTTCCGTAACTAGCATTCAGTCCAAACATCGTATTAAAAATTGGTTCTTGACCAAATACTGATTTTTGGGTAATGACTTTTTCCTTTAAACTTAAAAAAGTAGCCCCCGCAATAAAATTATCGGAGAATTTATGTTCAATATCTACCCCCAAAAAGCGTTTGGTTTGTAAATTAAAAACGGCATTATTTTCTACAGACACGTTGATTGGAGTATTGGAAGCTTCCAGAGCTGGGTCAATAATCTGAACACGACCTATTTGGTAATCCACAACATAATCAATCCCTTCTACTAATTCTCTACCTCCAGCAGTTACACGCACGGAACCTTTAGGAACATTAAACGCATTTAAAGGAATCCCATTAGATGTTTCTGACTTGTGATATCCAATAATTAAAAACTTATCTTTACCCTGATAACTGTTCTTTGCTTCCGATTTTGTTTCTTCGTACAGTTCCTTGAAAACATAAATTTCATCAGCTGGATCTGTTAATTTCAATGCTAAATCATCACCAAAAGGTGCCACAGAAGGAAAAATAATATATCCTTTTTCAGAATTCACAGTAGCCCCTTCCACATAATCAAAGAATCCATCTCCTTCGGGCGTATCAAATAGACTTTGATCCAATCTATCCACACCAATCAGATTTAGCAATGTTCTATCTTTAACACCTGCTGTTTTAGCATTTTGCAAAATATTAACGGGCACCCCTGTAGCTGGATCTTCGTATACGACCTCTAACCTAAACCCATCTGGATTCATATTATAAGCATTTAAAGCATATACATTCTTCATCATCAAATCCCACATAGGAATTTTTGTGCTTAAAATTTCACTCCTCAATAATTTTACTACAATATTATTTGGATTTACGATACCGTCACTTGTAAACTCCCCCACTTTATACACCTTAGCATCTCCACTAATAGTATATTCAAAAGCAACAGCTAACACATCAGAATCGGTCAATCTTCTATTCAATGAGATAAAACCTAACTGCGGATGAATTTTGTATTCGTTGGGTAATAATTTACGTGCATTTTCCAATACAGAATAATCACGTCCTTGTTGCATTGCAAAAGGCGATAAGCCATTACTTACGGTTGAGATATTACGTACACTACCTGTTTCTGTAAGAATGCTTTCTATATTATTTGCTTGGTTTGATGGATATATTTGCCCTGGTTTAACTGTGACTGTTGCAGGCCCAATATTAGCTGGATTAAATTCTCCTATATCTGCCAACGCAACGATATTACGGACATTCAAGGTAGTTGAATTCCTATTTGTCACCCAAACTTCTACACGGGTAATACTAATGGGGCTATTTATTAAAGGATAATTTTTAAGCGCTATATTGTAATTATCTCTAAAATAATGCGCTAAGAAAAAGTGTCGATTATCATCATAATCCGTTGTTTGTAATTCAAATTTATTTATAGTAGAACCACCCTGTGCAGTAACAGATCTTGTTTGCGATTTTTGTTCTGCAAACACCCCTGTAATGGTAGTATTTCCAAATTTAAGTCTCGTTTTCACTCCAAATAAACTCTGCGCTCCTGTGATTAAAGAATTTTTTATAGGCATGCTTATATTCCCTACTTCGACCGCTTGTAAAATATCGTCCTCCGTGGGAGAATATTCTAACTTAATTAAATTCTGAAAATTAAAGGTAGATTGCGTATCATAATTTGCAGATACATTTAACCGTGTTCCGATTTTCGCACGAATACTCGCACTTATTTGTTGGTCAAAATCAAAAGTAAAACTACTTCTATTACGTTCTGATAATTGTGGGTTGTCAACTTTTTGATACAAAATCCCCATTTTTATATTTACAGAACCTGTAGGCTGTACTTCTATTTCGTTTCCTCCAAAAAGACTTTCAAAAAAACTAGAATTCACATAGTACTTAGGCAGTAAATTCTTTTGAGCAGCAGCACTTCCTTTCTTTTTACTATTAAGGGCACTTAACTTCTCTTTATTATAAAGCAGCATATCTTTTTTTAGACGATATTCTTTATACTCCTCTAAAGTCATGTACACAGGTCGTTTAATTTCAACGTTCCCCACTTTTTCGATAATTAAATATTTACCGAGAATAGGATCGTAAATAATTTCCTTTTTAAAGGGGTTTTTTAAAAACAACCCTCCATCTTTATCGTTCTTAAATTTGTATTTTAATTCTGAGATAGAATCCTTAGCACTCCCAGATTTTGGGGTGTCTTGAGCACTCAGAGTTGCTATAGAAAACACCCATAAAAGACAACCTAATAGGAAACCCGTTTTTAGTTGATATTTTTTCAATTTTTTTACAGTTTTTTTAGCGCCATTTTAATCAGTTGTTCAACCCTTAAATCGGCTTCTGATGCTAGTATTTTATCAATTACTTTTTCTGACTGCTTGCGAACAAACCCTAACACTTCTAATGCTGTTAACGCTTCTTCCTTGGTTGTATTGCTCAGACTTACAGGAACTTCATCAATTGTAAATGATTTTAATATTTTATCTTTCAAGTCTATAATTACTCTTTGAGCCGTTTTAACTCCGATACCTTTAACCGATTGTATAATGTCTGCATTTCCCGTAGCAATGGCATTTTTAACCTCATCTGTAGACATAGAAGAAAGCATGGTACGTGCAATACTAGGACCAACTCCAGACACAGAGATTAATAATTTAAATAAGGCACGTTCTATTTTTGTACTAAATCCAAACAAGGTTTGAGAATCCTCTTTTACAGACAAAAACGTATATAAAAAAACGGATTCATCCTCAGGTAATTGCGAAAAAGTATTTAAAGATATATTTAAAAAATATCCAATTCCTCCAGTTTCAACAATTGCATATGTAGGATTTTTTTCTATTAATTTTCCACGAACATGGGTTATCATTTGCGTTTTATTTTTTTGAGTTACAAGTTTTTAAAAAACCTCTGAAAGCTAATGTAAAACAAATGTTTCACATAGCGAACATAATATTTTAGAATCGTTTCTAAACAATTTCTGCATATTCATACATACCTTATTAATGAATCTTATTTTTTGAATCCTCCCATTGATTACAACCGACTTTAAGCCTAAAAAAAACCGTTTCTCTTTTTAGATAATAAGGGAAACGGTTTTCTGTTTTTAAATCCACTGCTAAGTTTAAATTTAGCAACTGTTTATTTATTTCATAATAGCATTCTCTTGAGCATGTACTATTGCAACACTCGCAATATTTACAATTTCGTCTACACTCGCTCCAAATTGGATTAAATGTACAGGTTTTTTAAGCCCCATAACAATTGGCCCGATAGAGTCCATATCTGCGAATTCTTTCATTAATTTATAACTGATATTTGCAGATTCTAAATTTGGAAAAATCAATCCATTTACTTTTTTATCAATCAATTTAGAAAAAGGAAATTTTTCTTTAAGCATTCGTGGGTTTAATGCAAAATCAGCTTGTAATTCTCCATCTACGGTAATATCTGGAAAATGTTTGTGCATATACTCTACTGCATCACTAACTTTTAATGTTTGTTCTACATCTGTGGAACCAAAATTAGAAAAAGACAACATGGCTAAATTAGGTTCAAAACCAAACATACGCATTGTTTTCGCCATCATCGAACCTATCAAAGCCAATTCCTTAGCTGTTGGATTGATATTCATTGTTGTATCGGCAAAAAAGATAGGACCTCGTTTGGTCATCATAATATTGGTAGCTGCCGCACGTTTTACACCTTTTTGAATTCCAATAAGCTCTATCATAGGTTTTGCAACGGTAGGATAACTTCTAGAATATCCAGTAATCAAACAATCTGCTTGCCCTTCATTCACCATCATAGCAGCAAAATAATTACGCTCTCGCATCCATTTTTGCGCATCCAAATAGGCAATTCCTTTACGTTGGCGTTTCTTCCAATATGCTTTTGCAAAGAGGTTCCTCCTATCGGTTTCTCCTGCACATTTTGGATCAATAATATCAATATCATCAGCTTCAAAGCTTATCTCTTCCATCAAGCCTTTAATTTCCTCCTTATCACCTAATAATATAGGAATCCCAATTTTATCATCGTAAATTATCTGAGCAGCTTTTAATACATCCAAATGATCCGCCTCTGCAAAAACAATCCGTTTAGGATCTGATTTTGCCTTTGAAACTAAGGTACGCATCAATTTATTACTAGTACCCAATCGTTCCTCCAATTGCTCTTTATACGCATTCCAATCTGTAATAGGCTGCAATGCCACCCCAGATTCCATTGCAGCTTTCGCTACTGCAGGAGGCACTTCTGTAATCAATCTATTATCAAAAGGTTTTGGAATGATATAATCACGACCAAACTGTAAATTGGTTTCTCCATAAGTAATATTTACTTGTTCTGGAACCGATTCTTTCGCCAAATTAGCAAGTGCATGCACTGCCGCAATTTTCATTTCTTCGTTTATTTTTGTCGCTCTAACATCCAAAGCACCTCTAAAAATAAAAGGAAAACCTAGCACATTATTTACTTGGTTTGGATAATCCGAACGCCCTGTAGCAAAGATTAAATCGTCTCTAGTTTCTATGGCTGTTTTATAGGCAATTTCTGGATCTGGATTCGCCATTGCAAAAACAATAGGATCTTTTGCCATGGTCAATAGCATCTCTGCAGTCAAAACATCTTTTACAGATAAACCAATAAACACGTCGGCATTTTTAATGGCATCTCCCAGGGTATATAAATCTAAACTAGTTGCAAACTCCTTCTTTTGGGAACTTAAATTCTCAATATCTTTTCGAATCACCCCTTTGCTATCACACATCACCACGTTTTCACGTATGACTCCAATTGCCATATACAAGCGTGTACAAGAAATAGCCGCAGCTCCCGCTCCGTTAACTACCACTTTAATTTTTGAAATGTCTTTTCCTGTAATTTCAACCGCATTTTTTAAAGCAGCCGCAGAAATAATAGCAGTTCCGTGCTGATCATCATGCATTACCGGAATATTTAACTCCTCTTTTAACCTACGTTCTATTTCAAAAGCCTCTGGAGCTTTGATATCTTCTAAGTTAATCCCTCCAAAAGTAGGGGCAATGGCTTTTACTGTATTTACAAATAGGTCTACATCTTTGGCATCTACTTCTATATCAAACACGTCAATATCCGCAAAAATCTTAAATAATAACCCTTTCCCTTCCATTACTGGCTTAGAAGCTTCTGGACCAATATCCCCCAGACCTAATACAGCCGTTCCATTTGTAATTACCGCTACTAAATTACTTTTAGCAGTATATTTATATACGTTATTCACGTCTTTTGCAATTTCTAAACAAGGTTCCGCAACACCTGGAGAGTATGCCAATGACAAATCACGTTTGGTTGCATACTTTTTCGTTGGAACTACCTCGATCTTACCTGGCCGTGGTTTGGCATGATACAATAATGCCTCACGTCTTAGTTTTTTTTTATCCATAACATTGTCTTAGTATGAGCCGACAAATATATGGATATAATTAACAGCAGGGAACAACAATGACATATTATAATACAATTGGCGATTTTATTAACATATCTGTAAAATAACTTCTTTTAAAACCTGTTTTCCGTCATATTTACACGCAAAAACTGATTTCACCAATAAAAATAAAAAAGGTATTTTTACAATTATTAACAAATATCAAAAATTCTTACTAATGAAATGTAACATTCTTCTTTTTGGAATTGCGGCTGACATTGTTGGCTCTAACGAATTAACCCTTCAAATAGCAGAAAATACAAATGTCTTTCAGCTAAAATCAATACTAACAAACAACTATAAAGCATTTAAAAATATTCATCAATTTGCAATCGCTATAAATGAATCTTATGCCAATGACGATGTTCTTATTCTAGAAAATGACATTGTAGCAATCATTCCTCCTGTGAGTGGCGGTTAAAAAAAGCCCACTTCTCCACCTTTTAACACCAATTACAATCCAAAATAACCGATATAAATAGTTTGTTTTACGCTCTAGCACTGTTAAAATACAGGACGATAGCTATGTCTGTCCTTAGACATTTCGCCTAACTAAAACAAAAAACAATTCCAATTCTAAAACATCCCTTGGAAATGTATTTGGTATCATATTCATATTTCTTGTGATTTTAAATCCCTTTCTATAGAAAACGATGCGCGTTCACATATAGCTTCCATGTATAGTACTGAAAATTTACATTTCTAACACTCATATTTCACGCACTGATTATATGTTCATTAAAATTCGTAAGCTACTTCGAAATTACGTCTCCAAAACCAGCTGTGTTGTCGGAATATTTAATTTCCTAAAAAAAACAAACAGCCAGACAAGCAATGTAAACTTAATAAAAACAGCATTTTAATACTTCTTGAGAAATATATTTAACATTTTTTTTTGAAGGTTATTGTTTACGAACCAGTACGTTTGTTTATCAAACAAAACCAAACTATGCTGAGAAAAATTACGTTTCTATTCTTATTTGGCGCCATTTCTTCTGTGTCTTCACAGATAAAAGGCATCGTTACCAACAATAATAAAGAACCTTTACCTTTTGTGAGTGTCTATTTTGAAAACTCGTTCAAGGGAACCACTAGCAATGAAAAAGGATATTTTGAACTTCAAAACTCAGAAAAAAAATCACAAACACTCGTTTTTCAATTTTTAGGATACAAAACATTAAAAAAGAAGCTTACTCCTAAAGACCGTTCCATATCACTCCATATAATACTCGAGGACGAAAGTGTTCTTTTAAACACAGTCTCCATTAGTTCTAAAGAAAACCCAGCGCATCGCATTGTAAAAAATGCAATAAAAAACAGGAAAAGGTATCTTGAAAAAATAAATGCATTTACCTGTGATTTTTATTCCAAAGGGATGTTCGGAATTAAAAACGCACCTAAAAGAATACTCGGGCAAGAGGTAGGAGATCTAGGAGGAACTTTAGACTCCACCAGAAGTGGCATCGTGTATTTATCTGAAACTGTTTCCAAGGTTGCATACAAAAGACCACATACTTTTAAAGAAACTATTTCTGCTTCAAAAGTAAGTGGAAATGACAATGGTTTTAGCTATAACCAAGCATCTCAAGTAGATTTTAACTTTTACAAAAACACCATAGAGCTCGAATCAAAAGTAATATCGCCCATTGCCACGTATGCTTTTAACTATTACAGCTATAAACTTCTCGGAAGTTTTTATGAAAACGATTTTTTAATCAATAAAATAGCAGTCCGACCAAAACACAAAACGGACAATGCTTTTACAGGCATCATTTATATTGTAGAAGACCAATGGGCAATATACGGGCTTGACCTAAGTGTTAAAGGAACCCAAATGAACAGCCCCATGGTAGATGAATTCACCATAAAACAAACCTGTATTTACAATGATACGTTTGAATACTGGCCAATTATCTCTCAAGTTTTAGGTTTTAAATTTGGTATGCTTGGAATTAACGTCGCTGGACAAATGACGGCAATTTACAGCAATTACGTTTTTAATCCTGTGTTCGAGAAAAACATGTTTAATAATGAGGTGTTGGCGTTTAGTAAAGCATCTAACAAAAAAGACTCCTTGTACTGGAAAGCACATAGACCCATAAAACTAACAAGCGAAGAAGTAAAAGATTACATTAAAAAGGACAGTATTCAACTCCTAAAAAAAACAAAAAAATATTTAGACTCTATAGATACGAAAAGAAACCAATTGAAATTTGGAGATTTACTAGGAGGATATACCTACCAAAACACCTATAAAAATCAATATTTCAACATCTCATCTCCCTTGCTCACCACACAGTTTAACACGGTACAAGGATGGAATTTAAAGACTACAATTTCATATTCTAACCAAGACAAAGACAAAGGTTCTAGACTCTATACTTCTGCAACTATGGCGTATGGTTTCTCAGATAAGAAATTCAGAGGAAGCGGGCGTATCAACTATCTTTTTAATGGCTTAAGTAAACCATATATCCAACTCTCAGGAGGAAAAAAATACGCTCAATTTAATAGCAACCAACCCATATCACCAATTATAAACACCGTTGCCACCTTATTTTTCGAGGAAAATTACGCCAAATATTATGACAAAACATTTGTTAAATTATTGTTTTCGGATGAAATCACCAATGGGCTTCGTTTTCAAAGTTCCATTGGTTACGAAAAACGAGCTGCTCTAGTAAACACAAGTGATTACGTACTACTCAACAACAAAAACAAAACCTATACATCAAATGCACCTTTGCAACCAAATCTTATAGGAACCCCCTCATTTAACACACACAATGTGTACCTATTTAATACTGCATTACGCTATGTATTTGGACAAAAATACATTACCTATCCAAACAAAAAGATCAACTTAAATTACAACGAGAACCCGACAATAACACTTTCTTACGAACAGAAATTTGCAGGAAGCTCAAGTAGATATAATTACGGAAAAATACAGGGCGTGCTCAAACAACACTTTAATGTAGACAACAAAGGGATGTTTCATTACAAGATAAAAACGGGAACTTTTATAAATGCTCAAAATATTTCTTTTATTGACTACCAACACTTTAACGGAAACCAAACGCATTACAGTTCAGAAAGCATCAACACAAACTCTTTTGATTTAATGCCTTATTACGCATATAGCACTAACAGTTCTTTTGCAGAGCTACATGCAGAACATCATTTTAATGGATATTTAATAAGAAAAATACCTTTATTAAAATACACAGGGTTTCAATGTATTATAGGAGGACGCAGCTTAGTACGCAAGAACCAAAAACCATACACAGAATTTAGTGTAGGCTTAGACAATATTGGAATTGGTAAAATTCGTTTTTTAAAAGTAAGCTACGTAAAATCTTTCCACGATGGAATTACAGAAAACGGATTTGTTTTTGGATTTAATTTTTAACTGTTTAAACTCAAAGATTTGATGTATTTTCGCCATTAATTATGAACAATATTTCAACATTAATCACAAGCGATGTATTAAGTTTAGACCGCTGTTACCGTTTTGTAGAATCACCACAATGTGGTGGAATTTCCATTTTTGTAGGAACAGTACGCAACCTAACAAAAGGAAAAAAAGTAATCCAATTAGATTTCTCTACGTACAAGCCCATGGCAATAAAAGAAATTGATAAAATAGCAGTAACTGCAATGAAGAAATATGACATTACAAAAATAGCGATACACCATGCTGAGGGAAGCTTAAGTATAGGAGCTATTCCAGTGATTATTGCCGTTTCTTCTGCGCATAGAAATGCAGCGTTTGATGCGTGTCAATTTGCGATAGACCGCTTAAAAGAAACCGTACCTATTTGGAAAAAAGAACATTTTGAAAACGGTAAAACATGGGTAAATAGCCACCCTTAAAAACGATATATGATACATTTAATTGTAGGAAATACAGGCGCAGGAAAAACAAGCTATTCACATCAGTTAAAAAAGAAAACAAATGGTATTGTTTTTTCTATTGACACATGGAACAATACATTATTTATTCCAGACAAAACAAAAGATGATGGACTAGATTGGTTTCTAGAACGTATCAACAGAGCAGAATCACTTATAAAAAAATTATGCATTCAGCTGGAAGAATCTGGTGTAGATGCCATTTTAGACTTAGGGCTTTCAAAACACGAACACCGCGAAAAATTTAGAGAATTTTCTACTAAACATCAAATTCCTTTTCAATTACATTTTTTAGACATTCCTAAAGACATACGTAAACAACGGATTTTAAAACGAAATTTAACGCGAGGCAACACCTATGAATTCGAAGTCAACGAATCCGATTTTGAGTTTATGGAAACTTGGTTTGAGACACCGAGTTTAGAGGAGTTAAAAAACGCCATTATAAGCAACAGCTAATCAAAATAATCAATGTGGATATTTTCTCTTTAGCCTCTTTTATCATTTTAAAACAAAAACATCGGTACACCATTAAAATGAGGGTTTAATTTATAAACAATCATTTGGAAATTAATTTGGTAAAAAAACATGAAAACAGCAACTCTTAAAGAACTTAAATCCGAACTTACAACACTTACATCCTCCGAATTACTGAACATATGTTTAGAACTCTCCAAATTCAAAAAAGAGAACAAAGAACTAATGACCTATCTTCTATTCGAATCAAAAGATGAAGATACTTTTATACAAAACGTACAAACCGAAATAAAGGAGCAATTTTTAGACATCAACACAAGCTCTTATTTTTACATTAAAAAAAGTACGAGAAAAATTCTTAAAAAAACAAAGACTCACATCCGATATTCTAAAAGTAAAGTTACCGAAATAGAGCTATTACTGTGTTTTTGCCAGCAAATGTCAAAAATACACCCCTCTATTAAAGGCAATTTACCCCTCTATAATATTTTTAATCGCGAAAAAATAGCTATTGAAAAAAAACTTTTAAATCTCCATGATGATTTACGGCACGATTATAGCATTGAACTAAATAGCATAATACAGGCTGTTATATAGGACTGCAACACAATATTTACAACCGTTAGCGTTCTATTATATTCAATACTAATAAGTACAAAAGTAACATGATGAACACCCCCTTAAAAAAAAAAAAATACAAGGATTTATCCTCTTGATTTTTAAGTAGTTTCTGTTATATTTGCGACACATAAAATAACACCTCAAAATTTCTGATAATTATCATTAATAGTTTTTTATAATGTACTGATTTTTTTTTACTAAATCGTACAGGTTTAAAAAACACGAATTAGTTACAAATAATAAAGCCCAAGTCAAAGCCCCAATTAATCAATTATGTTTTTAGAAGCAGAATTAAATCAGTTGAAACAACAGATTAAAGATTTAGAAAAGGAAAATAACACCCTCAAACTCCTTAATAAATCTCACAAAAAACACACCGATGAAATTTTTTCATTTATAGACACTTTTCCGTGTCATATTTGGAAATCTTCTCATGAGCATAACCTATTATACATTAATAAATCCCTTCAGAAATTTGTTGGGACAGATTCTCAAAAGCTCAACAAAGACGAGATGTTCACTGTGATACATCCCGATGACATACAGTTTTATACAAACACCCTAAACTCCGCAACAGAAAACCAACACTTTTTTACAATAGATTATAGAATTAAAAAAAACAACGAGAGTTATAAATGGATTCGAAATCTAGGAGCACCTTATTTTAAAGAAAATAAGTTGGCAGGTTTTATAGGCATTTGTCAAGACATCACAAAAGACAAAGTGAACGAAAAGAAACTCACTACCTTATTAGCAAGTAAAGATCGTTTTTTCTCTGTTATGGCACACGACTTGCGAAACCCTTTTAACAGCATCTTAGGATTCAGTGAATTACTGACAGATAGCAATCAATCTTTTGATGAACAAAAAATTAAACGTATTGGAAAACACTTATACAGTTCAACAAAAAAAACATTGAACCTATTAGAGAATCTTTTAGAATGGGGACGTTTACAATCCAATCATATAAGTTTTAATCCTATTTCAATTAATTTAAAAGAAGCTTGTACAGAAGTTATAGATAATATAGTGCCTTTAGACATTCTAAAAAAATGTAAGATAAACAACAAGATCGACACATCTATTAAGGTACTTGCGGATATAAACATGCTCCATTCTGTCTTTAGGAATTTAATTACAAATGCACTAAAATACACTTCGAAAAAAGGAGTCATTAACATATCGGCACAAAACAACGCCACTACAGTTCAGATCACAATAGAAGACAATGGAATAGGAATAGAAGCATTTAGAATAAAAAACCTCTTTAATATTCATAAAAAGTTCTCATTACCTGGAACTCAAGGAGAAAAAGGGAGTGGTCTTGGACTTATAATATGTAAAGAATTTATTGAAAAAAACAATGGTGACATTTGGGCTGAGAGCGAACTAGGCAAAGGAAGTAAGTTTATTTTTACACTCCCATTTCCCCGTGCTCCTATTTCATTGAATAAATCAGATTAATGACATACGTTTAGTTTTTAAAACTATTTTATACAGGTCACCCACAAATTCGGGTACTTTTTATCTGTTGTATAAATAATAAGTATTGCCCGTTCTTATTTTAAATATCTTTACTCAATATTCAGCGTTTAAAAAAGCTAGTACTCCCCCTTTTACTTAAATTAAACCTCTTAATAAGAGAAAACAGTTATCAATAAACGCCTCAAACAACACAAAACCCCCTTACAAATGACCACGTAAATCAAATTTTTTAGAAATTAATTTAGTATAACTACCCGTTCCCATAGATGCCACTTTTAAAAAAATAATAATTACAACATCCATGATGACAATTGCCAATCAAAATTTAACACTCCTAGAATTAGCACTATCGGCATTAAACGAAAGCCTATATCTGAGACATGATAAAGAAGAGAAAATGGCTCCTTTCGTACACCTGAGTACAAAGACAGATTCCTACATTGGCTATTTAAAAAAAGACACGGATCCAATACTACAAGTCCAAGACTTATTAAAAAACCAAAAACATATATACACCTATATAACGATTGGTCATGAAAGCACTTTAAAGGACGACAATGGCAATAGAGTGGATGCCATACTTATCACGGTGTTTGACGTATCTCAAGCAAAAGGCATTCAAATAGCACAATTATTTAGCGCAAAAAACACAGGAGAATTCAAAAAGATAGGCCCTATTATAACGTTGAAAAGCCCCCCTTTAATCGTGTCATTACATGAATCAAAAAAGGATAAAACCCAAAACGATCCGCCTCATTTTGATACAGAAATCAGAACTAACGACCGCGGTTTAAAATCCATTCACACTAAAATATCGCATGACTCACCTAGTTTAATAAGTCAATCTATCTCTCATTTTTTATCAGAAAAAATCAAAAAAGAACTCGATAAAAGTTTTGGAGGATGCATTGAAATAAACATTTATGAACGCAGTCCTATTCACAAAAAAGGACTCCTAAAGTTCTTATGTACAAACACTATAAACGAATTTATAGATTCAAAGTCCTGTAAAATTTGGATAAAAAAACACAAAAAAGCATTGACTGTCACTTGCAACTTTAATAAAGACCTTCTATACCAAGCAAAAGCCAGAAAGGATAAACCTAGAAAATTTAAACTTGGCACTAACAATTACATTGATTTCAACAAAAGTGAATTAGATAAAGAATACAATGAAATACTGATAGACTTCGAAAAAAATACTGACACAAAATCAATCCTAAAACTATCCAAACTAAATTCCGAGTTTAACAAAAGGGGACTTCATCATCCATCTCAAAAATAAAGAAAAGACTCTAGTTTACATCCTCCAACACCAACTAATAGCCTTCAATTCCACCCTTTAAACTATAAACCTCAATCATTGGATAGCATTCTTTTATACGAAGGGTTGCGCTATAACTAGCATTTCCTTTCTGACAAACTACAATGTGCTTTTTAGAAAGTTCCAATTCCATTTTTTCAGGAGACAGCGTCTTCAAAAGACACGTTTTATCAATCCTAAAAGGATAAGAAACAATCGCATTGGCGATCACGGAAAGGACAACAATATCCTCATTTTCGAACGCTCTCTTCAATTCTTCAGCACTTATCAATAATTTTTTGTTCTGCAACTCACAATCGTCATTTTTATAATCTTCCTTATTAAAGAGCGCTCCAATCACTGATTTTAATTGCGTGTGCTTTAACTTAAGTACAAAATTAGTGTTTCTAAGACTGTTATAAATCAATAATTTATCAATCAATAAATCACCTGTTTGAGTCGCTATTTTCAACACTTCATTTACCTGTAGCATGGCTATAGTTCCGACAATAGCATTCATAGTTCCCGCTGTTTCACAAGTTGGAATATCGGTTGCTATCACAGGAAAAGCATCCCTCAAATTACAACTGTAAGCGCCATCATCTTGCAAACAATTAAACGTAGCTACATAGCCATCAAATTTATACAAAGACCCATAGACTAATGGTTTCCCAAGTATTACACAAGCATCATTTATTAAATATTTTACAGACAAACGATCCGTACCATCTACAACAATGTCGTATTTTTTAATGATCTCTAAAGCGTTCGATTTTTCAAATGCAACAGTAGAAAATGTAACTTTTGTAAATGGAGCTCTTGCACTTATAAATGCTGCTAAAGTCTCCGCTTTTAAACTACCCACATCATTTAAACTATAAAAAACTTGGCGATGAAGATTGCTTAAAGATACCACATCAAAATCTATTAGGTGTAATTCTCCAATACCACTTGCTGCCAAATGTACAGCAACAGGACTCCCCAAACCACCACAACCTACAACAAGTACTTTGGTTTTTTGAAGTTTCTCTTGTCCTTTTTCTCCTATTTCAGCTAAGGTAATTTGCCTTTTAAAGACCTCTGTGTACTCCGTTTTCATAAGCCTCTATTTATATCTTTACAAGATCCATTAAGCATCCAATTCGTTTTTAGCAACATCAAATTCCTCAGGCGTATTAATATTTCTTATAAAATGATCCTCAACCTCAACAATTTCAACCTCGGAATTAATTAAGACTTTACGTGGACAAGAATAGCCCTGTGCTAAATAGCTCAATAAAACAGGGTAACTTTTAGGCTCCCAGATAGTAATCAACGGTTCCATAAACTCCTTAGACTTTCCTTTAATAGCCGTGGCAATTTTTGATGGATTTCGTTTTTCTAACAACAACTTAATCAACGCTTCGGTTATAAACGGCAAATCTGTAGCGACTACCAACCATGCACTATTAGGATCTTTTTGAAAAGCAGAACAAATTGCTCCAAAAGGACCTAAACCCAAAAAGGAATCCCTTATAACGGCATTAGAGCTAACTTCCTGCCCTTCTCTAAGAGATAAAAATGTCTGTAAATCACAAGCCTCCAGTAAATTTACTGCCACGTTGCGTTGTGGTCTTCCTTGAAATTCTAACAATCCTTTATCTGTTCCCATGCGAACACTTTTACCACCTGCTAAAACCAACCCTTTTACGGGAGCTCTTTTCTCTTCTATCAATGCTTTAACATGCTTAGAAATTCCATTAATATCGGAGAAATCATAGCATTTTAATTTTTTAATTTCTGGATATTTTTCTTCCAAAAAATCAAAATAAACAGCAGTATCATCGCGTTTTATTATAAATTGAATTTGATCTAATTGTTCCAAGCGCTTTAAAACAGAAGCTTTTTTCTGAGCATCCAAAATCAATATTTGTTTGCTCCCTTTATAATGATTTCCATTTATAAACGTAAAATCATACGCTGAGAAATCGATCACTTGATTGAACGTATTTAGTCTTTTGTTTACTGATGACCTCAATGTTCCCTGAGAATGAAACACAAAATTATCAAACAATAAAGTTTCTTGGTTTTTTTCGTGAGAGGCATCCAAATAGGCAAGTTTATAGGAGGACAATTTTTCAGAAACCTGTGTCACTAGATTAGATATATCACTACACTTTGTGCCTAAAATGGCTATTTCGTTAGGAGCATAGATATCGTTTTCTTTGCGAGATAATTTACTGTGCTTGGAATGTTTTTTCATAATTAATCCTGTTATTTTTGAGTAATACTAATTAAATTGCCAAGTGACGGTTTAGAAATAGAATTATTTTTTGTTCTACCAATTAAATTCCCAAGAGACGGTTTAGAAATAGATTTATTTTTTGTTCTAGCTAAGCGGAAAACCTAAGGATAGCCGTAGCTATCGTTCTATTTTTCAACAACGCTAGAACGTAAAATAAACTATTTATATCGGTCTTTTTGGGTTTTAATTGGTAGAATAGCCTTGCGATTTATATCCGACTTTCCACCTGATTTCCGCAACAGACGAACCTGTTCTATGACCATATCTTGAGAAATGCTTTTACACATATCATACACCGTAAGAGCCGTAATATTAGCGCCGGTAAGCGCCTCCATCTCAACACCTGTTTTTCCCTCTATATAAACGGAACACACAATTTTTATATGGGTCTTACTTATCAATTCTATGTCTATATCTACCCCGTTTATCAATAACGGATGGCACATGGGAATTAATTCTGACGTTTTTTTGACCGCTTGAATCCCTGCAATAATTGCAGTTTGAAAGACAGGTCCTTTTTTTGTGCGCAATTCGTCTCCCTGAAAACATTGGATAATTTCTTTACCTAGGAACATCAATGCCTCTGCTGTAGCACTCCGTTTGGTAATTTGTTTTGCAGCAATATTCACCATTTTCGGTTGGTTTTTATCACTTATATGTGTAAAATCACTCATAATACTCTTAATTAAAGATTCCTATATAAAATAACAGGAAAAACAGTTCCTTTTTTAAACACTGTAATATGGGCAGGTAATTCTAAAAACGCATCCGAACTTACAAGGTTCACCAAATCTCCAGAACCATTGCCTTTTTGTGGGTATGCCATCAATACTCCTTGTTCGTTTTTTAAAGCTACTTGCAAAAAATAAGTCATGGAAGGTTTAAAAATTAAATCTTCACCTAACACGGCTTTCATTGTGTTTTCTGACGGTAAGCCTATCGACTTGAGCAACCAAGGACTAAAATATTTCAAACAACTCGCATAAGTAGAAACTGGATTCCCAGGGAAAGCAAAAATAGTTGTCTTCCCTTTTTTACCAAACCAAAATGGTTTCCCAGGACGTTGTTTTACTTTGTGAAATAATTTATCGACACCCAATTGCTTCAAAACTTGAGGAATAAAATCAAATTTACCTTTTGACACTGCCCCACTAAACAGTAATACATCATACTCCTTTAAATAGCCGTCTATCAAAGCTGTTAGTTTTTCCTTATCATCCGAGATATGTATGGACTGAGCATGAATTTGAAACGTTTTTAAAATAGAAACTAAAGCGTGTACATTACTGCGTCTTATTTGATATTCTAAAGGAATTTCAGTTACTTCTACAAGTTCATCACCTGTAGAAATAACCAAGACTTTAGGAAGTCTAGCCACTTTTACCATCGTTTTACCAACGGTAGCTAATACAGCAATCTCTGCAGAAGAAACAAGTGTATTTTCGGGAATTAACACATTGTTTAATTCCTGATCCATTCCTTTTTTATGTACATTTCTAAAATAAAAAACATCGTAGTCTTGAACAGTAGCAACTCCGTTTTCTATAGACAATAACTCATAAGGAATTACTGCGTCCGTGTTTTTTGGAAGTACAGCCCCCGTCATCGCTTCGACACAATGCAAGGGATTATCAAGAGTTAGCTGGGGACTACCAGCAGCTTGGACAGCCTCAACAAAATATGATCGATGTCCCTTTTTATAACTTTGAGAACAAATGGCAATACCATCCATACTCACACGATTAAAGGGAGGTAAATCACGGTCAGAAACAATTGTTTCCTTTAAAACTCGACCTACAGCATCCTGAAAAGGAATCCTTTCGACGCCCCAATATTCGGTGCTTTGTACTATTATTTCTAAAGCTTCTTTACTTGTTATTAAATCCATTATTTAACTATTTTAACCTCCAATGGTAGACATACTTTCAGAAACAAGGCTTGATCCTCGCATTTTTTCAGCAACAAACCCATTTTTAGGTTTGTGATGGACCGTTTTAATAAATAATTGTTTCAAATCATCATCACTAGCCCCTTTTCTAATAAAATCACGAATATTAAACACCCCTTGATCAAACAGGCAATTTTTAAACAAGCCTGTTGCAGTGATGCGAATACGGTTACAATCTCCACAAATTGTCCGGGTATATGCTGGAATAATACCAAAAGTACCTTTATTGCCTTTTATCTTAAAATTATGAGACGTGGAAGATATTCCATTGTCTACTTTTTCTATATTTTTAAAAAAGTGAGTAATGTGATTGTATATCTTATGGTAATCCCAAAGTGTATCCGTTTTACGTAGACCTATTCCATTAAATGGCATTTCTTCAATAAACCGAACTGCAATATTTCTATCTTTGGTTAACCTTACAAAATCAACAATTTCAGTTGTATTGACACCAGGTATAATCACAACATTCAATTTCAATTTTATGGAGCTACCTTCTATAGCATCCATTGCTTTTAATACTTTATCAAAGGACTTTCTTCGAACAATGGTATTAAACACCTCTGGGTTTAAACTATCTATACTCAGGTTGATGGCATTGATCTTAATTTTCTCTAACGCACGAATATGTTGTCCAATCAACGCTCCATTTGTAGTGATATTAATCTGTTCCAATTTTTTATTAAAGGAAAGTGACTCCAAAAAATTCACGAAATCTTTTCTTACAAAAGGTTCTCCACCCGTTAAGCGTACTTTATTAACTCCGAGTTCTGAGAGTACTCTAGTAATACGGTACATTTCTTTAAATGTCAATAAATCGGATCTATCCACAATTTTTATTCCCTCAGCAGGCATACAATACTGACACCGAAAGTTACATCTATCCGTAACTGCCAATCGTAAATACGAGATTCTCCTACCAAATTTATCCAACAATAGATCCATAGCTTTTTTTCTTTATCGGGGAGGTAATTTATACCAAATACATTTCCAAGTAACGGTTTAGAAATGGAATTATTTTTTGTTTTAACTAGATGGAAAATCTAAGGATAGCCTTAGCTATCGTTCTGTTTTCCAACAACGCTAGAACGCAAAATAAACTATTTATATCGGTCATTTTGGATTGTAATTGGTATTATACCAAATACATTTCCAAGTAACGGTTTAGAAATGGAATTATTTTTTGTTTTAGCTAGACGGAAAATCTAAGGATAGCCTTAGCTATCGTTCTATTTTCCAACAACGCTAGAACGCAAAATAAACTATTTATATCGGTCATTTTGGATTGTAATTGGTATTATACGTTAATGAGGTAAAAACCGTTTGAATTTACCATATAAAAACGTTCCTATTAAAGCACCAGCAATCACGATCAAAATAGAAAAAACACCATTCCCTATCAATACAAACATAGGCCCAGGGCAAGCACCTGCTAAAGCCCAACCTAGCCCAAAGATAAGACCACCAAACAAGGCTCTTTTCCATTTAAATTCTTTATCTGGAACACTGATTTTCTCTCCTCTTATATTTTTTATAATTCCTTTTCTAAAAAGAAACATTAACAATGCCCCAAGTCCTACTGCAGAACCAATCACTCCATACATATGAAAAGATTGAAATTTGAACATTTCGTAAATTCGAAACCAAGATACGAGTTCACCTTTGGTCATAACAATACCAAAAAGAATTCCAATCACTAAAAATTTTAACTGTTTTATCATCTTTTTCTTAAAATATTACGGGAAAAATTAGCCAAGTCATAATAATACCTCCAATAAAAAAACCAACGACTGCAATCAGAGAAGGAATTTGCAAATTACTCAATCCTACAATTGCGTGACCAGAGGTACAACCGCCAGCCCATCGGGCTCCAAAGCCAATACAGAGACCTCCCATTAAAAGTAAGACAACTCCTTTAATACTTCCTACAGCTTCCAATCCAAACAACTCGTTTGGCACGATCGTAGCACCTGCATTTTGAATACCCAAAACACTTAATTCCTTAATAGTTTCTGAATTCAATGCAATCGGAATATCAGAAGACAAATAATTAGAAGCTATAAAACCACCGATTACAGCCCCCATCAAGAAAACAATATTCCAGAAATTTTGTTTCCAATCTTTTTTAAAATAATCACTGTATTTTCCAGCTCCTCCCATAGTACAAAGGGTTTCCAAATTAGAAGAAACACCAAATACCTTTCCGAAAAAATACAACAAAAACATGACTGCCACAATACTAGGCCCCGCCACATACCATTCCCATGGTTGAGAAATAAACTCTATCATTTAATTTTTAATTTGATTCTTAATCAATAACAAAAATACACATTTTTAAAGTGTGAACAAATTTAGTTCTCACTAGAATACAAGTACATCTATTCGATTTCTAAATAATTTAATTTTACCATCATTCTCTAACTGCTTCAACAACCTAGAAACAACCACTCTAGAAGTGTTTAAGTCGTAGGCTATTTCTTGATGTGTGGTATTTAACGAAGTTTCTCTAAGCACTTGAGCCTTATCACACAAGTATTTGTACAAACGCTGATCCATCTTCATAAACGCCAATGTATCAATCGTTTCTATCATTTCGTTCATGCGAATATTATAGCTATCTATCACAAACTCACGCCAAGATCTGTACTTAATTAACCATTCATCCAATTTCTCTAATGGAATAAATATAATTTCAGATTCTTTTTCGGTAATTGCCCTCACTTTACTTTTTACATTCGCAAAACCACTGGCAAAAGAAATAGCACAGGTATCACCTCTTTCCAAAAAATACAATAATATTTCGTCCCCATTTTTATCTTCACGCACTATTTTTATAGCACCGTTTAACAACAAAGGAATCGCTGTCATCTTCCCTCCTAAATCTATCAACAATTCGTTTTCTTTCAGTTTTTTAAATGTACCTACTTGGATAATTTCCTCCAATAATGCTGGTTCAAATACAACGGAATAATAATTATTTAACTTTTCTCTCATAATTGTAAATTTTTTATAGTGATTTGGGTTGCCCCGACATTATTTCGAACATAATTATAGGCATTTTTCCCTGTTAAATCTCGGTAGTTTTTATCTGTATAAAAACGAAGTAATAACGCGTTTAATGCTGCTGAATTTTGAATAGAAAAACACCCTTTTTCTTGTAACAATTCTATAACTTCGTTAAACTTACTGTAATTAGTACCTATTACCAATGGCAACCCATAAGTTGCGGGCTCTAATACATTGTGCACACCTGATTTTGTAAACCCTCCACCTATATAAGCAACAGAAGCCACACTATAAATTTTAGTTAAAATACCGATCGTATCTACAATAAAAACTTGAAACCCCTTTAAGTCCTTTCCTTTTTTTTCTGAGAACAACACTACTTTTTTCTGAATTGATTGTTGGAGTTTTTGAATCTCTTGTGAGTTTATATTATGAGGAGCAATGATAAATTTCTCATCATCTCTTGCGACATCATTTATATATGCAACAAGTAAATCCTCATCATCCTTCCATGTACTCCCAGCAACTAACACGTAATTGCCATCTACAAACTCGTGAATAAAATCTAAATAATTATCTTGTTTGGTAATTTCAAAAACACGGTCAAATCTAGTATCACCAGATACAGTAACCTGATGCACTCCTATTTTATTTAATAATAATTTAGAGGCATTGTCTTGAACAAAAAGATGATCCATCCCTTGCAATACATTACGCATCCATCCCCCATACCATTTAAAAAACACTTGATTTTTACGGAATATCCCAGAGACCAACACCGTTTTCACACCTTTTATTTTTAATTGAGATAAATAATTAGGCCAAAACTCATATTTCACAAATACAGCCAATTCTAGGTTTAATAAATCCACAAATTGTGTTGCATTTTTCTTTGTATCAAGAGGTAAGTAACAAATAAAATCTGCTCCTTTATAGTTTTTTCGAACTTCGTAGCCCGAAGGAGAAAAAAAAGTAAGCAGTATTTTTAAATCTGGACGGTCTTTTTTTATTTGTTCCATAATAGGCCTTCCTTGTTCAAATTCACCTAAAGAAGCACAATGAAACCACACCACCTTATCCTCCGTAGAAAAAGCAGCTTTTATATCAGAAAAAACAGCGGATCTACCCTGCACAAAAAGTCTTAATTTCGGGTTAAATAAGGCTGCAATCTTAAGTAATTGCCAAGCGACATTACCTATAATATTATAAATTCCATTCATACCTAACAAAGGTACGAAATAAGGACATAAAAAAGCTCTTAAACCAATTGGTTTAAGAGCTTAATCTTATATCTGTAACAAATGTTCCTTAAACTTCGAAAGGTTCAATAGAAACAAAAGATCTGTTATTTCTTTTCTTTTGGAATTTAACAACACCATCTACTTTAGCATGTAAAGTATGGTCTTTTCCCATATACACATTTTCACCTGGGTGATGTGCAGTTCCTCTTTGACGAACAAGAATATTACCTGCCAATGCAGCTTGTCCTCCAAATATTTTTACTCCTAGTCTTTTCGATTCTGATTCTCTACCATTCTTCGAACTACCTACTCCTTTTTTATGTGCCATGACGTTATGGTTTTAAAATTGAATTATTATTTAGTTAAAGCTTCAATTAATTCTGCTTTCTTTAAAGAAGTATATCCAGAGATACCTTGTTCTTTAGCCAAAGCTTTTAATTCAGCAACAGTCATTGAAGTTAAATCAGCTGAACCAGCTTCTTCTTTCTCTACCGTTTTTTCTACTTTTTTTGCTGGTGCTTTTTTAGCTCCTGATGTAGTAATACCTTCAATCAAAATTTCAGTTAACGCTTGACGGTGACCATTTTTTACACGGTATCCCTTTCTACGTTTCTTTTTGAAAACGATTACTTTATCACCTTGCAAGTGATTTAAAATTTTTGCCGTTACAGCGGCGCCTTCTACAGCCGGGGCGCCAATAGTTACAGTACCATTATCTACTAAAAGAACATTAGAAAACGTTAAGTTATCTCCTGCTTCTCCTTGTAAACGGTGTACATAAACTTTTTGATCTTTAACAACTTTAAATTGCTGCCCTGCTATCTCTACAATTGCGTACATAGTTTATATTTTAATTCCGTCTTTAATAAAACGAGTGCAAATATAATACTTTTGAACAAATACACAAGTCTCTTTTCGATATTTAATTTATGATTAAATAGACAGCCTTTACTTAAAAATAAGCACTTTAGTTGTTTCTTAAATTCAAATACATCTCTACTTGAAAACTCAATTTCAGAACAAAAAAAACAAACGAAACTTTATGTCCTTAAAAACCTTAGCGAACTCCTTAACTATTGATCTTGAAATTTTATACCTATACAATACTCCAATACACGTTTTCTAGAATTTATAGCAGAATTACAGTCGTTACTACTAATTTGAATAGTTACTACCACAAAAAAAGAAACAACAATCACAAATAATCCTCTAGAAACACATTTGATAGTATACCTATTAGTAACAACATATTCGCTAAGACACAAGGCATGCTACCAAAAAACGCTCCACAAACGAAAAAAAATACTACAACACATATTTCTTACAAATATCAATTGTCTCCTATCTTATTCATTAAAAAAAGATCTCATATATAAAAAAATGAACTTTTAAATCATAAGGAACTTTTTTATCTAAAAGTGTAACAATATCATTTAAAACACGTCTAACCATGGTATAATTAACTAAATAAAATCAGTTTCAATGAAAAAAATCTATTATCTAAGCTTTTTGTCATTGCTCATAGGCTCCAACCTATTTGCTCAAAAAGTAACATTTGAAGAATACAATTTAGAAAACGGTTTACACGTAATTTTACATCAAGACAACACTGCTCCAGTTGTAACAATAGCGGTTATGTACCATGTAGGATCTAAAGACGAAGTAGCAGGAAGAACAGGAATGGCACATTTTTTCGAACATTTATTATTTGAAGGAACAAAAAATATTGAGAGAGGAACATGGTTCAAAACAGTATCTTCTAACGGAGGAACCAACAATGCCAACACCACTCAAGACCGTACTTATTACTACGAGACATTTCCTTCTAACAACCTAGAACTTGGTTTATGGATGGAATCTGAACGAATGCTTCACCCTGTTATCAATCAAATTGGAGTTGACACTCAGAACGAAGTTGTAAAAGAAGAAAAACGATCTCGAATAGACAATGCACCTTATGGAAAGATCATTTACAAAACTGGAATTAACAAATACATCTTTAAAAAACATCCGTATGGAAATTCTGTTATTGGAAGTATGGAAGATTTAAATGCTGCAAAACTATCGGAATTCAAAGCTTTCTTTAAAGAATTTTACATTCCTAATAATGCTGTACTAGTAGTTGCTGGAGATATCAAAACAGCAGAGACAAAAAAACTAGTACGCAACTATTTTGGAGACATTCCAAAAGGAGCCCCTGTTAAAAGAGTATCTATCATAGAAAAAGATATTACAGAAACTATTAAAGCCACAGAATACGATTCAAACATTCAAATTCCACTAAAAGTATTTGTGTATCGTACACCAGAGAACACACATAAAGACAGCTATGTTTTAGACATGATATCTTCTATTCTTACGGGAGGAAAAAGTTCTAGAATGTACAAAAACTTGGTAGACACAAAAAAAATGGCATTACAAGTACTGGCTTTTAACACCTCACAAGAAGATTATGGAACCTATACGCTAGGGGCATTGCCTTTAGGGAAAATAAGTTTAGATGACTTAGGAGCTGAAATGGATTTAGAAATTGAAAAATTACAAAACGAATTGATTTCCGAAAAAGAATACCAAAAGCTTCAAAATCAATTTGAAAACAGATTTGTAAGTTCAAATGCTAGCATTCAAGGAATAACAAACTCATTGGCTAGTAATTACATGTTATATGGTGATGTAAACCTGATCAATACAAAAATTGACATTTTTAGATCAATTACAAGAGAAGATATCCAGCGCGTTGCTAAAAAATACCTCAACAAAAATCAACGTTTAGAATTAGATTACTTGAAAGCAGAGACCAAATAAAAAACACAAACATGAAAAAAAACATACTAACATTAATAGTTGTATTCCTAGTATCTATAGGAGCACAAGCACAAATAGACCGATCTATACAACCAAAACCAGGACCTGCTCCAAAAATTAAATTAGGAAAACCTCAGTCTTTTAATCTAAAAAACGGCTTGCGTGTTATGGTTGTTGAAAATCATAAATTACCAAGAGTTTCGGCGAGCTTATCACTAGACAATGGTCCTATTTTTGAGGGAGAAAAAGCTGGAGTTATGAGTTTACTTTCAAGCCTTCTTGGAAGTGGATCTAAAAACATTTCGAAAGATGATTTTAACGAAAAAGTAGACTTTCTAGGAGCTCAGATTTATTTCGGAAGCCAAAGCGCCAACATGAGTTCTTTATCTAAGTACTTCCCAACAGTCTTAGATTTAATGGCAGATGCCGCAAAGAACCCCGTATTTACACAAGAAGAATTTGATACAGAAGTTACAAAGCTAGTAGAAGGTTTAAAAATGGGAGAAAATAGCGTAGGTGAGATAGCCAATCGTGTACAAGGTGTTTTAACCTACGGAAAAAAACATCCCTATGGAGAATTCGCAACAGAAACATCTGTAAAAAACGTTCAACTATCCGATGTGCAACATTTCTACGACACTTATTTTGTGCCTAATAATGCTTACTTGGTGATTATTGGTGATGTCAATTTCAAAAAAGTAAAGAAACTGGTTAAAAAGCAATTCGGAAACTGGAAAAAAGGAACGGTTCCAAATTACACAATGCCGTCAGTATCTAATGTAGCACAAACAGAAATCAATTTTATTAACATGCCAAATGCGGTACAATCAGATGTTTCTGTAATCAGCACTACCCATTTAACAATGAATAATCCAGATTATTATGCTGTATTATTAGCCAATCAGATTTTAGGGGGTGATTTTGACAGTTATTTAAACATGAATTTACGTGAAAAAAATGGGTACACCTATGGTGCACGTTCTAGATTGAGTACAAGCCGTCACACTGTTGCAAAATTCAAAGCAAGAACAACGGTAAGAAATACGGTAACGGACAGTACCGTAGTTGAAATAATGAAAGAAATTAACAACATCCGAACAATAGATGTATCTGCAGAAAAATTAAAGGCTGTAAAATCTGGTTATGTAGGGAAATTTGTAATGGCATTGGAACGCCCTTCTACGCTCGCTAGATATGCTTTAAATATAGAAACAAACAAATTACCTAGTAATTATTATAAAAACTATTTAGCCAATATCAACAAGGTAACTGTAGCGGACATTAAACGCGTTGCCCAAAAATACTTTACAACAGAAAAAGCGAGAATTGTTATTACAGGTAAAGCAATTGATGTACTACCAAATCTAGAAAAAACAGGATATACCATTCGCTATTTTGACAAGCAAGGAAACAGCACAGACAAACCTGAAATGACGAAGCCAATTCCTGCTGGAATCACAAAAAAAACTGTAATTAACAGTTATTTTGATGCTATCGGAGGGAAAGATAAAGTTGCAGCTATTACGTCTACCTTGACCGTTTATGAAACTGAAATGAACGGGTCAAAAGTAAGCGTAACAGAAAAAAGAACTGCAACTCACTATTTGGCAAGTACCGCAATGAATGGTGCGACTATGATGAAAGTTACTGCACATGATGGGGGTGTTTTTATGAACGGACAAGCCATGCCTTCTGAAATGGCAAATGAGCTAAAAGTACTGGGAACCTTTATAGAATTTTACTTACTAAACAACGAAAATTCTACACTAAGTGCTATTGAAATGATCGATGGAAAAGAAGCGTATGTAATTAAAACAACTGGAGAAATAGTAAACACCTCTATATATTACGATACAAAAACAGGGCTAAAATTAAAAGAAGTACAAGCGATATCAATGGGAGGTCGCACACAAAATCAAGAAGCCACTTATAGCGAATACAAAACATTTAATGGAATTAAATTTGCTACTAAAAAAACAGGAAGCATGGGGCCACAAAAAATGACGTTCACTCTTTCAGAAGCAAAGATAAACGAAGGTGTATCTGACGCAGATTTTAAATAAAATTTGATTCAGAAAATACATACTATAAGCGCAACTATTTATTTAGTTGCGTTTTTTTGTTTTCCATTTACCAAATACACTCCAAACATAATCAAAACTGAAGCCGCAACCTGAACAAAATCCAACCGCTCTCCATCCCTAAGCCCCCAAGCGATAGCCACAATTGGAATTAAATAGGTTACAGAGGACGAAAATACAGGTGACGCTATTTTTACCAAATTATTGAACAATACTTTTGCCACACACGTTCCGAGAACTGCTAAAATAGTAAGGTAAAAAAAACTAATCTTTAGGGTATCTGTATATCTATAATCCTCAAAAAAACCAGTTAAATAAACAACCACTAATGCAGGGATAATTAACAATACAAACTGAGCCACAGTAACACTCATTGCTGACAAACCACCCAAATAACGTTTTAAAACATTTACATTGAAAGCATATCCAATGGAAGAAACAATCACAAAAACAGCATAAAAATAATCCTGACTAGGATGTAATTCTGCACCTTTTAAAATCAAAACTATGGTACCAACTAAACCAATTACAACGCCTAACAATTGCTTTTTTCCAAACAAAAAACCATATAACAAAGCTCCAATTAATAAGGTATTCAATGGGGTTAATGAATTTAAAATAGCCGCTACTGAGCTATCTATCTTCTGAACAGCAAAAGCAAACAAAAAAGCGGGAAAAAAAGTCCCTAAAAACGAAGTTAACACAATATGCTTCCAATGATGTCTCTTGACATACCGAAGCTCTTTAAACCCTACAATCACCAATAGAACAGCCGCAATCAATACTCTAAAAGCACCAACCTGAATAGGCGTAAGCCCCATTAGAGATTTTTTTATCAATATAAAAGAACTTCCCCATATTAGCGTAAGCACTATTAAATACACCCATTTCTTTTTTCTGTTATCCATTGTTTATTTAAAAACGCTAAATTCTACATTTTTTTTCAAACCATTCTTCTTTTTAGTACATTCGTCATTTAAAATACTATTTAACCATGAAAAAAATACTTTATTTACTCCTAACTACTTTTTTTTTGACAATTTCATGTAATAATTCAGACAAAAAAAAGTCTTCTACAAAAAATATTTCTAGTGAGTTAGTCGTTAAAAAATTAGCATCTATAGAAACAAATATAGAAGGTATGACTTGTGAAATTGGTTGTGCTAAGATCATAGAATCTAAGATTTCAAAACTCCCAGGAGTTTCATTTTCTAAAGTCAATTTTCAATTAAAAAAAGGATACTTCACCTATAATGAAAACCTAATTTCTAAGGAAGAAATTACTGAAAAAATTAATAAGATTGCAGGAGGTAACTTATACCATGTCACCATGACAAAGGAGCTTGACACCATTATTAACAAAGAATAACTCCATTCAAGACACAGTAATAAAATAACATTTGTCATTTAAAAAAGGGCTTTTATCATTTTTTAATTGTTTATTTGTCAGATAAAAATCAATCTATAAAAAATGAAGTTATTTAAATCATTAGCTATCATCGCTTTAGTAAGCGTTTTAGCCATCTCATGTAAAGAAGAAGTAAAAGGAGCTGCAGATGCAGTAAAAGACGGAGTTGAAACAACTAAAGAAGTTTCAAAATCTGTAACTGAAAAAGCGACAGAAACTGCAAAAGCAACTGATGCTGCTGCACAAAAAGCTGCAACTACTACAGGAAACGCTATTGATAGTGTTGCTGCAAAAGTTAAAGACGTAACTAAAGGAGCTAAAGACGCTGCTACTACTACAGTAGACAACGTAAAAGATGCTGCAAAAAAAACAACTGAAGATGTTAAAAAGGGATTGAATACAATCAAGAAATCCGTTAACTAAACATTTCTCAAAAATTTTCAGAAACTCTAACTTCGGTTGGAGTTTTTTTATGTCTTTTTTTGACAACTATACTGATAAAACAACAAGCTAATAAAAAACAATAACCCTACCAATTGATGCATCACTCCATACACTAATGGAATTTTACCCTGAACATTTAACACCGTTAGAACTCCCAAGCCAAGTTGTATAATCACCAATAATAAAGTTGTTTTCAACCAATTTAAAGACCTATTTTTCCTCATTTTAAATTGCTTTACAAATACAAAAACAACCATTACTACAAGAATATAAGCCAATATCCGATGCACAAATTGAACCAGTGCTGGAGCAAAAACATCGGAATCATAATGTGTCATATTTAACCAATTCCAATTATCTATAGACAACAGCACCTCTGGTATAAACGCACCATTCATAGAGGGCCAAGAAGGGTAATATAGCCCAGCTTTCATCCCTGCCATCAGACCTGCCACTTGCATTTGTAATACCGTCAATCCTAAAACCCACTTTATAAGTTTGTTTCCCTGGCTTTCAAATACCCCATAATTATAGGCATAAGCAATTGTTTTTACCATGGCCCAAATCACAAAAATGGCGAGGATAAAATGAACTGCTAATTTATATGCATTTACCCAAGGTCTGTCTACCAAACCACTCTTCACCATAATCCACCCAGCAGATGCAGTAAGCATTGTCAAAACCACCACAACTAACAATAGTTTTACAAGCTTTGCGTCAATTTTTTTTCTCCCTAAAAAAATAAGAAATGGGACTAGAAAAATAAGTCCTAAAGAGCGCACCCATAATCTATGAAAATACTCCCAAAAATAAATAAATTTAAAATCGGACAGCGTAAAAGAAGTATTGATCTTTAAAAACTGAGGTGTTTGTTTATACAATGCAAAGGAGGCTTCCCATTCCAACCTATTTAATGGAGGCAATACTCCACTAATTATATCCCATCTAGTAATAGAGAGCCCCGAGCCCGTTAAGCGCGTTATACCTCCTAAAACCACTTGACCTATAAGCATTATTAAGCCTAACAATAGCCAA
Organism: Flavobacteriaceae bacterium; assembly: GCA_965224465.1. Lineage (GTDB taxonomy): Bacteria > Bacteroidota > Bacteroidia > Flavobacteriales > Flavobacteriaceae. The sequence goes on from OZ245049.1 coordinate 2,373,883, forward strand.
CAACGCACTGTTTTAGAATACCTGTAATCCTGTGTCATAAAATTATTTCCAATACGTAGTTTCCATTAAGTGTAATATATCCTTTTCTATATATCTAACTGCGGGTAAAATAGAATCGTAATTGGGTCTCACTTTAAAATATAAGGCACCCGACACAACGTGATTTACACTATCTGTTAGTTGAAATTGAACATTTGAGGCCACATTACCTTCCACTTGATACAAACGTCCATACACTTTAGTTTTCTTATTCACAAAATCTTTCCCTGGGCTTATTTTATCTGCCTTGACGGCGTGCTCATAGGTTAATTTTTCAACCTCTCTAAGAATTTCTTCAAGATTCCCATCTACTTTTCTATACGTTATATGTATTGTAGCTTTTAATTTAGGGTAGTGAATCTTTAACCAACATTTATCTTTATCAAAACTAGCAAATGCTTGATCAGAAATTTCAAAAGAATACTTGCAAGGAGAATCCATTTTTTCATACCTAGCTACTGGATACGTCAAACGTAAATACGAAATAGGTTTAGGCTGTGTTTCAGAAGTACATGATACCCCTAAAAATAAATACCCAAGAGCGCTAACAATACACCATTTTTTACTTCCGAACATCTATCTAGAAATTGTAATTTTTACTTGTTTAATTCTTCTCTTATCCATCGCTTCAATCACAAACGTACAGTTTTTAAAAAACAATTGATCATTATTCTTAGGAAACTTACCTGATATTTCTAAAATAAAACCAGCAATAGTCTCTGACTCACCTTTTTCTTTTTCAAAATCATCAATATTTTCTAAGGACACAATTTTATAAAAATCTTTAAGCGCTGTCTTCCCTTCAAACACATAATTATTAACATCAATCTTTGAATAGAACAAATCATCATCATCAAATTCATCACTAATATCTCCTACTATTTCCTCTATAACATCCTCCAATGTAACAATTCCACTAGTACCTCCATATTCATCTACAACTACCGCTAAATGGATTTTCAAACTTTGAAACTCACTCAATAAATCATCTAATTTTTTATTCTCTGGAACAAAATAAGGACTCCGAATTAACGCTTTCCATTGAAACTCTTTTTTATCGATGTGAGGTAATAAATCTTTCGTGTACAATACTCCCACGATATTATCTATAGATTCGCTATAAACAGGATTTCGAGAAAATCCATTTTTTATAATTTTCTTTAGAACTTTGACGTAGGGTTCTTCTATTGACAATGCGAAAATATCAATTCTTGGTGTCATAATTTGATTGGTTTCTGTAGCGCCAAAACTAACGATACCTTCTAAAATTTTCTTTTCTCCTTCCGAGGTGGCATCGGTTGCTGTAAGTTCTAATGCTTGAGACAGGCTTTCTATAGAAATATTTGTTTCTTTTTTAGACAATCTTCTTTCTACAAGGGACGTCAATCCAATCATAGGAACACTAAAAAATGACAAAAGACTAGCTAAAACCCTAACAGGAATAGCCATAAACGAAGCAAATTTTAATGCATTTCTAGTGGCATACACCTTTGGAAGAACTTCTCCAAAAAGCACAATCAAAAACGTTACTAACACGACTTCAATTGCAAACTTAAGCTTCTCAGAATCGATAGAGACCAAAAATATATCTCCTAAATAAGCAAAAATCAGTACTACTAAAATATTGATAAAATTATTAGTGATAAGAATAGTCGCCAGTAATTTTTTAGGATTCTCCAGCAATTGCGCCACTGTATTTTGTTTTTTAGACGTATGTTCAGAAGCCTCTTGAATCATTAATTTTGACATCGAAAAAAAAGCTACTTCTGCACCGGAAATCAGTGCGGAACAAATCAATAAAACAACTAACGCAATACAATTTATAAAAACCAAACCATCTAGGTCAGATAAAAAAGAGTTTATTAATATGGGTTCAGGATCCAAATAAAATTTATTTAAAGTTTATCTAAAATGGTAAATCGTCTACATCTTCTGTACTCGTAGGCATCGAGGATGTAGGAGCTACTGGATTAGGAATTGGTTTATTATCTACAGAAGTAGGTACAACAGTCTCTTTTTTTGTACTCAAAAAGGTCATTTCTATCACCTGAATCTCTGTTATGTATCTGGTTGTTCCTTCTTGATCCCATTGGCGTGTTTTAATGCGACCTTCGCAATATACTTTATCGCCTTTACTCAAGTATTTTTCACAAATTTCAGCCAATTTATTTCGAACCACAATATTATGCCATTCTGTATTTGTAATACGTTCACCGGTTTGTTTATTAGTATATGTTTCATTGGTAGCCAAAGAAAAACGACCTATAGAATTACCCCCTTCAAAATAATGCATTTTCACATCATCTCCAAGATGACCGATAAGAATCACTTTATTTATTGTCCCTGCCATAATGTATGCATCAATTTTAATCAAATATACAAAAAATTACGATGCTAGGTATCTATTTAAAAAATTATGGATCAATATTGGCACAGGATAGTCAAACACATCTTCCCAAGAAGTAGTAAAACTAGGGGTACGCTTTATTTGTACAATCCAAAATTTCGTATGAATATGCTGATGTGATAGTTTATGGATAATGGGCTTGGGGTTGAACAATTTTAATGTCGAATTCCCTTTTACAACGGCATTAAACGCCACCGTATCAACCAATTCTTTTTCGTCCAATTCAATCGTACTTTCCACACAAGGAAACTCATATAAACCTTCCCATATTCCTTTTCCTTTTCGCTGGTTTAACTGTGTAAATCCATCAGCCTGAACTACCAGGTAATTAAAATATCGCTTCCTAACTTTTACTTTTTTCAGTTTCACGGGTAAAACAGACACTCTATTTTCAGCAAAGGCTACACACTTGTGACTTGCAGGACAATCCATACAATTAGGACTTTGAGGCTTGCATTGCACAGCTCCAAACTCCATCATGGCTTGATTGTGTTCTCCTGGCCGCTTCAAATCCAATAATTCCTGAGCTAGCAATTTAAATTCTTTAATTCCAGCAGTACTATTTATGGGGGTATCGATGCCGAAAATCCGACTTAAAACACGATATACATTCCCGTCTACCACGGCAGTTGGAGCATTAAAACAAATAGAAGCAACTGCAGAAGCTGTATAATCGCCTACCCCTTTTAATTCTAATAATTTTTTATAGGTATTTGGAAACTCTCCCCCCAACTGATTCATGATGTATTGGGCACTAAAATGCAAATTTCTAGCCCTTGAATAATAGCCCAAACCTTGCCACAATTTCAAGACCTTAGATTCATCACTATTTGCAAGGTCTTCCACCCTTGGAAAGTTCTCTACAAAAGCCAAATAATAGGCCATTCCTTGGTCCACACGCGTCTGTTGTAAAATGATTTCGGAAAGCCAAATATAATAGGGATTTGAAGTCTTGCGCCACGGTAACTCCCTTTTATTCAGTAAGTACCACTGCGTTAATACGTTAGTAAGCCACATGTAATTCGATATATTTGCAATAATACACTTTTTATTTCATTAATTTTTAGCAAATTAACTTTTACGAATTGATTTAATATCATATCTTTGCGCTCTCAAAAATATTATTAATATATAATTATATCAAAAAATGACGAAAGCAGATATCGTATCGAAAATTGCAGAGAAGTCTGGGATAGAAAAGGCAGATGTTTTAGCAACAGTTGAAGCGTTTATGAATGAAGTAAAGGAATCTTTGGAAAATGGTGACAACGTTTACTTAAGAGGATTTGGTAGTTTTATTATTAAAAAAAGAGCCGAAAAAACAGGAAGAAACATTTCAAAAAACACAACTATCAAGATTCCTGCACACAATATACCTGCTTTTAAGCCTTCAAAAGTATTCTCTGAAGGGGTAAAGAGTAAAGTTGCAGTAAAATAGTTAACAGATTTATTAATTTAAAATATTTTCATTATGCCAAGTGGTAAGAAAAGAAAGAGAACAAAGATCTCTACACACAAACGTAAGAAGAGACGTAGACAAAATAGACATAAGAAAAAGTAAGCTTAGCTTACTTTTTCTTTTCGTTTATCGATCATTGAAATAGAAATTTATTCGTAAATTTCAATAGGGATTAAACCCCCTGTGAACTTAACATAACCAGTATGTATAAATATACTATACATACACAAAAACAATACAGAGTGAAATCAGAATTAGTTATAAGATCGAACAGCTCTGGTATTGATTTTGCCTTATTAAAAGATGGCAGGCTGATAGCGTTAAACAAAGAATCATCTGGCAACAAATTTTCTGTTGGAGATATTTTTTTAGCAAAAACCGGGAAAGTTTTAACTGGATTAAACGCATCGTTTGTAAATGTTGGATATGAAAAAGATGGTTTTTTACACTATCATGATCTAGGAGCCCAACTTGTATCTTTACAGAAGTATATAAATAGAGTAAGCACAGGTAAATTAAAAGAATTCAATTTAAGTAATTTCCATTTAGAAAAAGATATTGACAAAAATGGAAGCATTAAAGACGTACTAAAATCAGGACAAAATTTATTAGTACAAATAGTAAAAGAACCAATTTCTACTAAGGGACCCCGAATGAGTTCGGAATTGTCTATCGCAGGTAGATATTTAGTTTTAGTCCCTTTTTCTGACCGAGTTTCTGTATCGCAAAAAATACTAGACACAAAGGAAAAAGAACGACTGAAGCGATTGGTAAAAAGCATTAAACCAAAAGGATTTGGGGTAATTATTAGAACAGTTGCAGAACATAAAAAAGTAGCTGATCTAGACAAAGATTTAGAATCATCATTAGAACGATGGGTAGCCATGAGCAGAAAGATTAAAGAAGCTCAATCACAAAAAGGTCCTGTAAAGGTCTTAAGTGAACTTAACAGAGCATCCTCTATCTTAAGAGATATTTTTAATGATTCTTTTTCAGCAATCACCACCAATGACAAATCATTGTTTAACGAAATTAAACAATACTTACAGGAAATTGCTCCTGACAAAGAAAAGATTGTGAAATTATACAAAAACGAAACTCCAATCTTCGAAAAGTTTGGTATAGAACGCCAAATTAAAACTTCGTTCGGTAAAACTGTTTCGATGAGCAAAGGTGCCTATTTAGTCATAGAGCATACAGAAGCATTACATGTTATAGATGTAAATAGCGGAAATCGATCTAATAAATCGTCTTCACAAGCTAATACAGCATATGAAGTAAATATGATTGCAGCTACAGAAATTGCTAGACAATTACGTTTACGCGACATGGGAGGCATCATAGTAGTCGATTTTATTGACATGCACACTGCAGATCATCGTCACAAGTTATTTGAACATTTAAAGGAGGAAATGTCTGACGACAGAACAAAACACAAAATTTTACCTCCAAGTAAATTTGGTCTTGTACAAATTACAAGACAACGGGTAAGACCCGAATTAGTGATTAAAACTAAAGAACCAAACCCCAACACAGGTGGAGAGGTAGAAGCTCCGATAGTTCAAATTGAAAAACTTGAATTGGAATTGGATCGATTAATGTCAAAAAATCGAAGTAATGTGAAGTTAAACGTACATCCGTTTATTGCATCATATTTAACCAAAGGACTCCTATCTACACAAGTAAGATGGTTTTTTAAATACAAAAAATGGATTACAATTATACCTAGAGACGCTTATCAATATTTATATTTCCGTTTTTATTACAACGGAACTAAAAAACAATAAAGGCTTACAATATCATAAATCTCGTTACAACAGTAACGGGATTTTTTTTGCGTTTTTCTAAAACCAATACCCTAAATTCACATACCAAAGTTTACTATTATGGTCTGGAGACCAGGTGTAATGGATTTCTATAGGCCCTAAAAGAGAGTCAATTCCATAACTCACCCCATAACCGTTATTTGTTGATTTTAAAATGTCATGTCCTTTATATAAATCGTTTCTAACATTTGCCACGTTTTTAACAAAAGAAATATAATTGTCTTTAAAGATTTCGACTTGAACTTTGGCAGAACTCATTAAATAAGAATTGGCAGAAAGCTCGGCAATTTCGTATCCATAAAACGGAATAAATTGCGGCAAATAATTAGTCCCATTTCCTCCTATAAAAAAATTGAGTGACTGGCTTGTATCCCCTCCTAAACTCACTCCTCCAGACGTACCTAATTGTAGTGTGAATTTATCGAAAAAAGTATGGGTATATCCTAATTTCCCAAACAATTTAGAGGTCGGAAGAAAAGTATCCGCAGACTCAATTTCGTATAATTTAAAATCAGATTTCCTATCCGTGGAATACGTATGCCATACAAAATTAACATCCAATTGCCATCCTTCTTTTACAAAATGATCCCTATCATACGTATCGTATTTTATATAACTGTAGAAATTTAGGTAATAATTATCATCAAAATAAGACTTTTCATTATTTAAACCAGGCTTTATCAAAGTCTTTGTATAGGCTTTTATGCGCTGTAATTCTGCTCCGACTCCAAATGCTAAATCGCGATCAAAAACGGTTTGAAAATAGATTTGATTCCTCATGTCTTCATATACTAAATTAATACGTTGTACATAGTCGTTTTTGTATTTTACGTTTGTATTAAACCCATTGAGTTCGGAGCGCAAACCAAAACTCCAATAAAACCCGTTATCAATAAAATAATTCACTTTATATCTCAAATTATCTCCCAACATAAAATCAACAGAGAACAGATCGTTTTTAACAAATAAGTTTTGAGTAGTTCCATTGATCAGCACACTGGTTTTATACAGTCTATCGTAATGGACTCCTAAATTAATACTTGTTTCGATCGTAGACTCCTCTAGGTTAAAAATCAGATTCTTACCCTTATCTATTCCTGAATCTAACACTGCATAATCAATCCCTTTAAAATTTTTAGTAGCGGATAAATTATTGATGCCTGCTAATAAATCATGGTAATTTATAGAGTCGTTTTTAGTAATATTTAGTTTTCCTTTTACATATCTTTTTGTATAGTTTTTTGCTCCGAAAATAGAAATATTATCTACTACAAACACCTCTTCGTAATTTGTTTTCTTGACTATAAGAGGTTTCTTTTTTTGTTGTAATCCTATTTTTTTTAACAGCTCAAAATGCATACGAGCAGCAATATCACCTTCCTTCATAATCTCTATTCGCTTGTCAAAACTCACCACATCATAATTGGTCATATCTGGTTTAATATGAACATCTAAATTCTCATAATAGACTTTCTTATCACCTCCGTACATTTGAAAACCAACAATTTGAGAGATTATTTTTACGGCAGAATCCAGGTCGTCTTTTTTATCCAATCCATCTTGTACATCCACTCCTATAACAATATCTGCCCCCATGTTTTTTACTTCATCAACAGGGAAATTATTGACAATACCACCATCCACTAACAATTTCCCATCTATTTCTACGGGGGCAAGTAAGGTTGGAAAAGCACCACTAGCACGAATCGCTTTTGCTAAAGAACCGCTATTCAATATTTCCTGAGCACCTGTTTCTAAGTTTGTCGCTACACAGAAAAACGGAATTGGTAATTTATTAAAGTCTCTAACACTATGTACGTGCTGGGTCAACTTCATAAATAAGTTCAATACATTTTGCCCTGTAGAAATAGCTACAGGAAGACCTACTTTTCTGTTTTTGACAGGTAATTTAATCGCGTATTTCTGTCCTTCTCTTTTTTCATAAAATGATTTTGAAGACCTTGGAATGTCATCTATCATAATAGTTTCAAAATCCACACTAGCTAAAATAGAATCTAATTCTTTTGCTCTATAACCTGAAGCATACAATGCCCCCACAATAGCCCCCATACTTGTTCCCCCAACATAATCAATACGAATTCCCGCCTCCTCAATCACTTTTATCGCTGCAATATGAGCAAATCCTTTTGCTCCTCCACCACTAAGAACCAAACCCACTTTGAGATCCTTGTCCTTAGAATAATCTTGTGCTGACAGCTGAAAAACCAACATGAAAACAACAAAGAATGGTACTAATTTGATATTCATTTTTATGTATTTTAGGTATTCGTTTTATTTTTAAAATAGTGAGTAACTTTCAATGCTCTCGATTCTCCTATCACCATTTTTATATCCTCAAAAGATGCTGCTTGCACTCTTTTTGCAGATTTAAAATAACGCAATAACGAGATAACTGTTTGATCTCCAATTCCAGAAATGGATTCCAATTCGTTTGAAATTGCAGATTTACTCCGTTTATTCCTATGAAATGTAATTCCAAACCTATGTGCTTCATTTCTCAAAAATTGTATAATTTTTAAGCTTTCAGATTTTTTATCTAAGTACAAGGGAATAGGATCTTCTGGATAATATATTTCCTCCAATCGTTTTGCAATTCCAATAATGGCTATTTTATTTCTAAGTCCAAGTAAATCTAGGCTTTTAACAGCCGACGACAATTGCCCTTTTCCTCCGTCAATTACAATTAACTGAGGCAATGATTGCTCTTCTGCCAATAAGCGTTTATAACGCCTAAAAACCACTTCTTCCATCGATGCATAATCATCCGGACCTTCTACTGTTTTTATATTGTAATGGCGGTATTCTTTTTTACTAGGCTTCCCATCTTTAAATACCACACAAGCAGCTACAGGATGTGTCCCTTGAATGTTTGAATTATCAAAACACTCTATATGTCTTGGCTCAGAAGACAGCCGTAAATCGGATTTCATCTGGCTCATTATACGTTTTACATGACGTTCTGGATCAACAATTTTTAATTGCTTAAATTTTTCTTGGCGAAAATAATTGGCATTTCTAAGAGACAATTCTACAATTCGTTTTTTATCTCCCAACTTAGGAACTGTCACTTTTATATCCGCTCCCAAATTCACTAAAAAAGGCACATAAATCTCTTTGGTGTTCAACTGAAAACGCTGCCTCAATTCTACGATTACCAATTCCAATAATTCTTTATCCGTCTCGTCTAATTTTTTCTTTACCTCTGTTGTATGTGACTGAATAATTGCACCATTAGAAATCTTAAAAAAATTGATATAACCATAACTCTCGTCAGAAATAATAGTAAACACATCTACATTGTGAATGGAAGGGTTTACTACGGTAGATTTTGATTGATAATTTGCCAATAAAGCAACCTTTTCTTTGATGCTTTGCGCTTCTTCAAACTCCATATTAGATGCATAATTCATCATTAAAGTATGCAATGCCTCCAGAGATTCTTTAAAATTTCCTTTTATTATATTCCGAATTGCTTTGATATCAAACTCATAATTCTCCTCTGTTTGCAGCCCTTCACAAGCACCTTTACAATTCCCTATATGATAATCTAAACACACCTTATACTTCCCTTCAGAGATGTTTTTAAAACTTAAATCAAAGTTACATGTCCGTATTTTATACAGTTCTTTTATCAAATCCAACAAGGCTCTTGCTGTGCGCACATGAGTGTAGGGACCAAAATATTCAGAACCATCTTTGATGATTCTACGGGTTAAAAAAATGCGCGGAAAACGTTCTTTTTTGATGCAAATCCAAGGATACGTTTTATCATCTTTTAACATGATATTATAACGGGGCTGGTATTTTTTTATTAGATTATTTTCTAATAGCAATGCATCTGCCTCCGTATCCACGATAATGTGTTTAATACTCACTATTTTTTTAACCAACACACGTGTTTTACCATTATCATGTGTTTTGGTAAAATAAGAAGACACCCTACTTTTAAGATTCTTAGCTTTTCCCACATATAAAATCACCTGATCTTTATCGTAATACTGATAAACACCTGGTAAACTTGGCAAGGTTTTTATTTGAATTTCTAAGTCCAATAGAAAGGTTTATTTTTTATTAAATGTATCAACTAATTTCGTGTCAGAATTACCAATCAACTTATACCCACTTGATAATTAATACAGTTATGTTAACTATTTAATTAATTACTCAGGTGCATTTATACTTAAAGAGGATCAATATCCTTTTTTATACCTGTGGATCAAAACAATCTCTAAAACAGGAATTCCATTTAAGAACCTCCTCTTTTTCATTATAATCATTTGAGTTTACATCCGCATTAAAACAGAGACTACTTGTGTTTTAATAACTTTTAGCACGCTCTTTTTTCCAAATTTATAATCTTATAAAAATATTTTTACAACAAAAAAACAACAGCCCCCTTAAGAATTCAGTTCTAAAGCAACTCTTTCTCAAAGATACCGCATTCGATTTTTTTAATAGTAGTTTTCTTCTTTTGTTATTAATTATTCTTAATAAGCATTCAAAAGTATGAAAAAAAACTCCCTATTAAAAAAATACACGCATATTTAATGCGTTTTTCCTTACAATAAAACACAGGATAAAGATACTGCATTTATCTAGGTAATTCAACATCCCTAAACAGCAGCTAAAAATCAAGTAAACACAGAATTCTGATTCCTTAATTAATTAACATTATTATTCGTGAATAAATCAATAAAATAACTACTTTTGCAAAATAGTTTAAAAAAATACATAAAAAAGGGGTGTGTTTTATATAATACCTAAAATACCAGTACAACCCAAAGCGTTCAGAGAATAACACCAATTACAATCCAAAATGACCTATATAAATAGTTTGTTTTACGTTCTAGCGTTGTTGAAAAACAGAGCGACAGCTAAGGCTATCCTTCCATTTTTCGCCTAGCAATAACAAAAAATAATTCGATTTCTAAACCGTCACTTGGAAAATATATTTGGTATAACTCTCAAACACTAAGACAAAGCAATGGCAGGCACCCCACCTAAAATCAATTATTTAGATGAAATACTGGAAAAAATTGTCTCATGACAAATTAAAGAAAAAAATTGACAAAGCCTTAAAGTCAACTGTTGATTTTCAAGAGAACTGTTACCTTGGATACCCTGTATCAAAATTAGACGAAAACGTATTTAACACTAAAGGTTCGTTTTTAAAAGAATCCCCTTTATTAAAATCATATATAGCCAATCCGAACAATATCGGATGCCATACTGTAGGAAAATCTGAATTGGCTTTTAAAGGTTCTCAAGAATTAGAAAAAGAAGTATTAGAAGTACTTGCCATAGATATATTTAAGGCAAAGAAGAACGAATATGACGGCTATATTGCCACTGGAGGAACCGAAGCTAATATCCAAGCCTTGTGGATTTACAGAAATTTATACAAAAATGATTTTGGAGCTAGCAACGACGAAATGGTTATTTTATCTTCTGAAGACACACATTATTCTGTATATAAAGGTTCAAATATCCTTAGCGTAGATGCCGTGAGTATTCCCGTAGATTTTGAGACCCGAAAAATAAATACCCAAGAACTAGATGCTATTGTAGCCAAACTTATCAAAGAAGGAAAAAAATACTTTATGGCAATTTCTAACATGGCTACTACCATGTTCGGATCTGTAGACGACCCAAATGTATATGCTGATGTGTTTTTAAAATACAACGTGCCATTTAAAATACATATTGATGGTGCTTTTGGAGGGTTTATCTACCCTATTTCCAATTTAAAATCTCCTATTAACTTTACAAATCCTCACATATCATCTATCACCATAGATGCACATAAAATGTTACAAGCTCCCTACGGAACAGGTGTGTTTTTATGTCGTAAAAACCTAATACAACACGTACTCACCAAAGAAGCGAAATATGTAGACGGAATGGACTTAACCATGGTAGGAAGTAGGTCTGGCGCCAATGCCATTGCTGTTTGGATGATTTTATTTAGCTATGGATTTTATGGATGGTACGAAAAAATAAACACGTTACTTCTAAGAACCAATTGGCTATGTAAACAATTAGATGCTCTTAAAATTGATTATTACCACGATCCTTATGTAAACATTGTAACCATCAGATCGCATCATATTACAGATAAAGTAGCCGAGAAATTTGGCTTAGTTCCAGACACTCATGATGAGAATTGCAACTGGTACAAAGTAATTATCATGGATCATGTAGAGATTGATGACTTACAAAAATTTATGACTGCTTTAAAGAAAAGCAACTCCTAAATTAGGCTTCCAATTACACGGGTTTTAACAGTTTTTTAAAAAAACTACAAATTCATTATTTACAATAAAAAGTACGCTTATACAAAGCGTGCTTTTTTTTTATGAAATTATTTTAACACAAAACCTCAGGCCTTCTAAATTAAATTCAAAATACTTTTTTTTGTTATTTCATGTTGCCCCATACAAGAAGGATTGCAACTTAGTTGTATTACTTTTTAGGCTTACTTTAAAATTGGTTCAGAGGCGTCTACACCAATTACAATCCAAAATAACCAATATAAATGATTTATCATACGTTCTAGCATTGTTGAAAAACAGAATGATAGCTATGCTATCCATCCATTTTCCGATTAGTTAAAACAAAAAATAATTCCATTCCTAATCCGTCACTTGGAAATATATTTGGTATTCCTTTTTCAACCTACTAAGCAGGGAAATTCTTATAAATATACGGCTAGACGCCAAAAAAATTTACAACTTGAACAAATCAAACTCAGGAAATAAACATAAAAAAGTATGCGTTCAGACTAATTATAAAATACTTTTTTATACTTCAAAATTCTTGTATTTTTATACGAACTAATCAAGCACTAGCTTTCTTAAACATCCCTGAAAATAATGAAAAAACACTACTTCATAATAGCACTATTTTTAACAGTAATACTAAGTTGCAAGGAAACACCTTCTCAAATTATTAAATCACACGTTTATTTACAAAAGGAAGGTAAAGAGAAAAAAGATTGGAAATTAATTTGGCAAGATCATTTTAGCGAATCCAAATTAGACACAACCAAATGGTCGCTAATTCCTCCAAACAAGTCAGATTGGGGAAAACACCTAACAACTAGCAAACAATGCTATACTATTTCAGATGGAAAACTATTTTTAAAAGGAATTGTCAATCCAGATACTCTAAAAGATTCAAGACCATTTTTAACTGGAGGAATTTATTCTAAAGGGAAATTTGCCTTTCAATACGGTAAAATTGAAATACGCGCAAAGTTAGCGTCTGCTCAAGGTGCCTGGCCAGCTATATGGATGCTAGCTGAACAACATAAATATGGTGCTTACCCAAGAAATGGTGAGATTGACATTATGGAGCACCTCAACTATGACGACATCATCTACCAAACAACACACTCCTATTATACGTTGGAGCTAAAGCAAAAAATGAATCCACCACATTATGGAACTAAAAAAGTAAATGTCGGTAAATATAACACGTATGGATTGGAATGGTATCCCGATAAATTGGTGTTTACATTAAATGATAAAACAACTTTTATATACCCAAGAATTAACGGGGTGGATTCTTCTCAATGGCCCTATGATCAACCCTTTTACATTTTAATAGACCAACAACTTGGTGGATCTTGGGTAGGAAAAGTAAATGCAGAGGAATTACCAGTTCAAATGATTATTGACTTTGTAAAAGTGTATCAATAATTTCATAATAAAAGGGATTTAATTCAGTGGAACAAGCTATTTAAACCACCTTAACATGTTGTTTTCCTGAATAGAAGTTTACAATTCACACGCCTTAGCACAACACAAATTTATTGTTCTAACACCTATTTAACCTTTTAATCTAATGTTACACCAATTGCAATCCAAAATAACCGTTATAAATAGTTTGTTTTACGTTCTAGGGTTGTTAAAAAACAGAACGATAACAAAGGCTATCCTTAGTTATTTCGCCTAGCTAAAACAAAAAATAATTACATCTTTACAATAAAATATTAAACACATACCCCGATATCATAATACAGATAGTAACTACACTAAAAAAGATGGCGATCAATTGTAAACTCATTACTTTTTTTAACAACAGAGCTTCAGGCAAGGAAAGTCCAATCACACCCATCATAAAAGCAATGGCAGTTCCTAAGGGAATTCCTTTAGCTACCAACACTTGTACCACGGGTAATATACCTGATGCACCCGCATACATTGGAACACCCAAAACAGTAGCTATAGGTACAGACCACCAGTTCTCTTTACCCATATATTGCTCAAAAAAACCTGTAGGAACATACCCATGCATCAAGGCACCAACAGCCAATCCAACCAAAACATAAAGAACAATTCCTTTTAATATAGAAGTAGTTTCTGACCAAATAAAAGGCAGACGATTTCTAAAAGACCTGTGTTTTTGTGAAAAACCTTCCGTTTCTTTCGTGGCGTTTATCAATACGTCTTGCACCCAGGGACTCAAGTATTTTTCCAATTTTAATTGCTGTAAAAACATTCCAGAAAACGTACCTAAAAGCACACCTATCACCACATAAATCACCGTAGTTTTTACACCAAACAAACCAATAAATAAACCGATAGCTACTTCGTTAACCAATGGTGAGGTTATCAAAAAGGAAAACGTGACTCCCAAAGGAATTCCACCTTTTACAAAACCTATAAATAAGGGTACAGAGGAACAAGAGCAAAAAGGGGTGACTACTCCAAACAGGGAAGACATCAAATACTCAAAACCATATAATTTTTTTCGAGAGAGGTAATTACGCACTTTTTCTACAGGAAAATAACTATTTACAATCCCCATAAAAAAGATAATCACAAAAATAAGTAGCATTATTTTAATACTATCGAAAATAAAAAAGTTGAGTGCCTTTCCGAAACTACTCGTTATATGGATGTCAAAAACATCAAATACCAGCCAATCTGCAAACTTTTGTAACCAATTAAACATAGCTCTTTACTTATTATTTTACGTAGAAACGTTTTTTCAAATACAAGGAAATATTTACTAATAAAATAAGCACTGGAACTTCCACTAAGGGACCTATAACTCCTGTAAATGCTTGAGGAGAATTCAATCCAAATATTGCAATAGCAACAGCTATTGCTAATTCAAAATTATTTCCCGTAGCAGTAAATGCCACCGATGCATTCCGTTTATAATCAATCCCCATAGCTTTCCCTAGAAAGAAACTCACAAAAAACATCACCATAAAATAAATAACAAGAGGTACAGCTATGCGGAATACATCCCTCGGGATTTCCAATATCATATCACCTTTTAAACTAAACATCAATACAATAGTTGCCAATAATGCAATCAATGTAATCGGGGAAATAAAAGGAATAAAGGTATGATTGTACCAGTCTATTCCTTTGAGTCTCACCAAGTACTTTCGACTTAAAAAACCTGCTAAAAACGGCAATCCAAGATAAATAAGAACACTCTTCGCTACTTCCCATACAGAGATAGTCACATCAAACCCTTCTACTCCAAAATAAGGAGGCAATACCGTAATAAACAACCATGCATAAAAGCTATAAGTAAACATCTGAAAAACACTATTCAAAGCTATTAGTGTCGCACTATATTCACGAGAGCCTCCTGCCATATCGTTCCAAACAATCACCATAGCAATACAACGTGCCAGTCCTATCAGAATAACTCCAGACATATATCCTGGGTAATCTCTTAGAAAAACAACAGCCAATACAAACATCAAAATAGGCCCCACTATCCAGTTTAAAAACAAAGACATGGTCATTAATTTGGTATCTTTAAGTACCGTAGGAATTAAGCTGTAATCAACTTTTGCTAATGGCGGATACATCATTAATAACAGTCCTATTGCTAAAGGGATATTGGTAGTCCCAACAGTCAAAGATTCCGTTAGATTTTTAATGCTTGGAAAAACATAACCGAATCCTACCCCAATAGCCATCGCTAAAAAAATCCATAAGGTTAAATAACGATCTAAAAATTTTAATCTTGTTTTCATAAGTAAGTATTGAAAATTGAATAGTGAATAGTGAAATTAACAACAGTCACTTCCACTGCATGACTCCTTGTTTGTATCACTCGTAGGGGCACAGCAAACATCTAATGCTTTACACCTAGAATCCACCAAAGCCAAATTTACAAGTAACCTTTGATAATTTACATCCAAAGAAGCTACCGACATAACCGATGTATGAAATTGCGCATTGCCATATTCAAATTTTATTTCAGTCTCCATTAATAATGGCTTGACTTGGTTTACTCGCTTAAATATAGCCAATGCTTTCTCCGATTTCAAATAAGTCCTTTTCTCTAATTCTGTAGGACTTTCCCATAATTGAACAATGGTTTCTTGCCAATAATTAGGAGTACCTCCACAATCTACTGTGTCAAAAGTAACATTCTTAATTTCGGTGATGTGATAATTAGCCCCAACCAATTCTCCCTCTTGGTATTGAAACACCAATTCTTTATTAATATGAGCAGCTAATTGTTGTATAAATTCGTTTGTTTTCATAAGTGCGTATTTAGTAGTGATTAGTAATAACGGGCAGTAAAATTCCTTAAGAATTAACAACAAGAAGTAGCTCCTCCACAACAAGGAGTATCCATAGCCTCATTGGCTAAAATAGCTACTAATAGATTTTTACATTCCTCTTTTGAAGGAACTTTTCCTGACAAAACTACTTTATCATCAACCACAATAGCAGGAGTACTCATTACATCATACTTCATTATTTGCTGTATATCTTCTACTTTTATAACAGAGACTTCTATACTTAATTCAGTAACCAACTCTTTAACTATCGCTTCTGTAGCTTTACAATTTGCACAGCCAGTTCCTAATATTTTTATTGTTTTCATAGTATCCTTTTTAATAATTACACATAATTCGTAAACATTCGTCAAAATAAACCTTGTGTCAAACCTCCTGGCTTTCCCCAACAAAGATTGTCCTGTTTGTTACCCTCCTGTTTCTAACTGGCATTACATCAATTAATACACAAAATAATCGATATAAATAATTCTTTTTCTAAACCGTCACTTGGAAATTTAATTGGAATTACTCTTCACAACTTCCCATACAGCAATTTTTATCAAAAAAATGACTGAATAGCTCCCTTGCTTTACTCCAATTTTCGGTATGGATGCAATATCTAATTTTAGGCGCTTCTACTTGCCCCTGTATTAAGCCTGCCGATTTTAATTCTTTTAAATGTTGAGATATCGTAGACTGAGCCAATTGCAATACAGTTACCAATTCACCCGTATAACAGCAACTTTGACTGGACAAATAATTTAAAATCTTAAGCCTAGCAGGATGCCCTAATGCTTTTGCATACTTTGCCAGTAGTTCTGTTTCTACTAAATAATTCACCTTTTGATTAGTTCGCTGTATACTCATAGTTAATCGCAAATATACGATTGATATTTATAAAGATACGTGTTTTTTCTATTAAATTTTAAAATGATATTTAAAAGCAGGTGAATTAAGAAATGAACGCCGCATCTCTTTTTTAAATTTTCCTCCTGTAAAACCTTTCCTATTCTAGTGAAAAAAAAGCCAAAAACTCCGGGAGATTACACCCTAACTAAACGTCAAATTTCACTAAAAGATAGAAGTCTCTAAGTCCGTAGTAAATGCTTCTAAAAACAGAATACCTTTATAAGAATTCCCTTTCAAATTGAGTTTTGGACTCCATACAGCAATACTATATTGATGAGGATGAACAGCAATAATACCCCCACCAACACCACTTTTCCCAGGCAAACCTACCTTGAAAGAAAACTCACCAGCTTCGTCATAGAAACCACATAATTGCATTATAGCATTGATTCGTTTGGACATACTGGGACAAATAACCGTCTCTTTAGTTGTGGGATTTACACCATTATTAGCTAAATATAAAAAAGTAGTTGAAAGCTCTTTACACGTCATTTCAATAGAACAGAGATTGTAATATAAATCCAATACTTCCGATACATCGTTGTGTATATTTCCATACGATTTCATTAAATTTACTAAGGCGGCATTACAGAAGCCTGTTTCTTTTTCAGAAGCCTGAATGCGTGGACAAAAATCAATTTTGTGATTGTTTGATACCGAACGAATAAAATTTAATAATTCCTGTTTCGGATTTTTATAATGACTTATCAATACATCAATAATTACCAAAGCACCACCATTGACTAGGGGATTACGTGGAATTCCTTTATTGTGTTCTAATTGCACTAAGGAATTAAATGAAGTTCCCGAAGGCTCCACACCAACACGTTTCCATAAATTCTCACCTTCCAATTTATAAGCCATAGTAAGAGACAACACTTTTGCAATACTCTGTATAGAAAACGTAACATTGGAATCACCAAAACTAGAATTCTGATTATCAATCGTCGTCAAATGAACCCCGAATTTAGAGGGGTCTACATTGTTTAATTCTGGAATATAACTTGCAACACGCCCTAAATCTGGAGAGCTTTGTAAATCAAAGAAGATTTCTGAAAATAAATTTGAATAATTCATAGGAGCTAAATTTCTCCTATAAAATTAGGCAATTTATAGCTGAAAAAGATGATTAAAATCAGGATGAATACCATTTATAACTGTCACTTGGAAATGTATTTAAC
Source organism: Flavobacteriaceae bacterium (assembly GCA_965224465.1). Classification (GTDB taxonomy): domain Bacteria; phylum Bacteroidota; class Bacteroidia; order Flavobacteriales; family Flavobacteriaceae. Next base: position 2,392,268 of record OZ245049.1, read on the forward strand.
ATTAGATAGAAATGATAATACGATAGATGCATTGCCAACTTTAAAACAAAACGGATTAAAAACTGACACTCATTAAAAGCCCTTCTTAAATAAAGACAAACCAAGGATACAATAATACTTCCGAAAGAATATTTTCTATTGTACAATTAAACCCGCCATCTATAATTAAAAATCATTTTAAAAAAAAATTAATACTTACATCAATTCTCTCACAATAAACCTTGAGGAATGTAGTTTAAACAAAGGAAACAAGAACAAAAAGACATCCCTAAATCATCTTTCAAAAACAACCGTATGATTTATAAAAAACCTAATAAAGACAAGAGACCTAACCAGAATCATAAACAACAAGTACCATTTTAATTGATTAAATAACATTAGATCCCACCGAAACAAAACAATAAAACCCAAAGATTAACAGTACGTATCAATCATTCAACCACATACAATTCAACAACAAAATAGCACCAGATTTATTTGGTATTCAAAAATCAAAATAACGTATCCCCAATACTTGAACGATACGATTTAAATTAACAACCATTAACTATAAAACATGAAGTACAAACTATTATTTGCTATTGCCTTATTATTGACAATAGTATCCTGTGAAAAATCTAATATAGAAGAAGATCTACCAACAAAAACTGATAAAACTGACCCTAAAGATGACGGCGCAAAAACAGATGTTTTGATTTTGAATACCATCATCAAGTCTATTGACAAAGCTCCTGAAAAATTTACTAAAAAATTCCTAATTGAAGACTATACTGCTACATGGTGCTATCTCTGTCCAAAAATGACGGAAGCTATAGAAAAAGCTATGAAGACGTATCCAGACATCGCTTATAACATCAATATCCACTCGTCTAACGGTGGGGACCCCTATGGAAATGCCATCACAAAAGCATTACAAGTTAAGAATGATGTCACAGGATTTCCAAGAAGCTATTTAGACCGTAAAGATAGATATGGAGTTAACAGTAGAAATTATATTGAAATTGACATAAAAAAAGAGCTAAACAAAAACTATTACTTAGGTCTAGGAATACAAACAAGCCTCAAAGAAAAAACATTAAAAGGCTATTTTGAATATGCAATAAACAAGGACATAACAGAGGAATTAACCTATACCATATACATTACCGAAAGCGGGCTAGAACATCAGCAAGAAGGGTCTGCTACAGGCATAGCATCTCAAGATAATCTATTGAGAGAACGACTAACAAATGTACACGGAGATGCTATTCCAACTGACAAACAGGCTAAAAATACCGTATATAAAATGGCTTTTGAACATGTATTTGAATCTGAAATAGTCTTAGAAAACAGCAATATCGTAGTATTCATTTCAAATAAAGAAGGAACAGTAATTAACATCCAACAAGTAAAAATTGGAGACAACAAAGCATTTGACTAAATAGTTATTTAGAAAATTATTTGAAATAATCTTACGATCTCTAAAAAAGAATCTGTGAAATTCTTATCAACACCTTTGAACAACCAAGTATCGTTTTCCATGCTTGGTTGTTCTTTTATAAATCATACGTACTTATAAAAATAGCATACGCAACACGTAAACAAACTCCAAAAAAAGAACAGGAGCCTACCAGCAACCAAAACAAATAAAACACCGATGAAAAAAATATTAACCCTAGCTACCTGCTGCTTTATAGCAACAAGTATCTACGCACAAAAAATGCCTGATATCCCACTAAAAACACTGAGTGGATCAACTGTATTAGCCTCAGAGTTAAGTACTGGTAAAGGCCCCATACTCGTAACATTCTGGGCTACTTGGTGCAGTCCTTGCATACAAGAGCTCGATGCATTAAACGACGAGTATATTGACTGGGAAGAGGAAACAGGTGTTAAAATAGTAGCCATCGCTACAGACGATGCTCGGAGTCAATCTAGAGTTAAAATACTCAGTAATGGCAAGGGTTGGGAATTTGACATTTACAAAGACGACAACCAAGAACTTAAAAGAGCTTTGGGAATAACAACAATTCCGTTTACCTGTATTTTGGATGCAAAAGGAACTATTATTTGGAAACATACAGGATACACTCCTGGCAGCGAAACAGATATTATCGAATTTTTAAGAACCTTAAAAAAATAAATAGTGATGAAAAATTCAATCTTATTTCTGATCTTCATAGTGTGCTCATTTTCGACTACATTGGAAGCACAAATATTTAACCACCATAATTTAACGGGTAGTTTAGAAACGAATAACAAATATTATTTTGACGACAATTTAACAGGCGCAGAACGTCCTTCAGGTAACTTTGGCTCTAATAGCTATTTACAACTAAATTACACGAGCGGAAAAATAAGTACTGGACTGCAATACGAAGCCTATTTACCCCCTTTATTGGGTTATAATTCTAAATATGACCACAGTGACATCACACACAAATACCTAACATATAGAGATAAAAAACTAACATTCACTGTCGGAAATTTTTACGAACAATTTGGTAGTGGATTACTATTTAGAGCATGGGAAGATCGTCAATTAGGGCTCAATAACTCGATTGAGGGCATCAATATACATTTTAAACCAACAGATTATATCTATTTAAAAGCTGTTTACGGAAAACAACGAACTTACTTTACAACGGCAGATTCGAAGATAAGGGGTATCGATGCAGAAATATATATAAATCAGCATCATAAAACAAACATAAACATTGGCTTAGGAATTATACAACGTTATGAAGCCTATACGGGGGCCCTCAAAGATTTTCCGGAAACCACCACCGCCTACTCTGGACGTATGAACCTACGTAGTGGAATTGTAGATCTTAGTTGTGAATATGTTTACAAAGGAAAAGACGGTATCCTATTCGGAAAAGCAATAAGTTCCGAAGGAAGTGCACTCTTGATAAACAATAGCTATAGTTTTTACGGTTTTGGCGCAAATATATCCTTACGAAGACTCGAAAACATGAACTTTAGAGGAATGCAAAAAGCAAGTAACAATGAGCTTTTATTAAATTACCTACCTAGCAATACCAAGCAACAAACGTACAGCTTAGCATCTCTTCACCCCTATGCAACAGTATCCATGGGAGAAATAGGCGGGCAACTAGATTTGTACTACACCTTAAAACGAAACAGCTCCTTAGGAGGTAAATACGGAACTCAAATTGCATTTAACTTTTCTAAATATTTTAAATTAGAAGGAAAAACAAGCCAAGAATCTTATTATACAGAAAGTAGTTTTATACCACAAAACCCAACTGCTTTATACTACAATTACAACTTAGAACTAAAAAAGAAATGGAGTAAACGGTTTAAATCTAGCCTGAGTTACATCAAACAAATGTATAATAAAACCGAATTAGAAGGAACGCAGTACGAGATTATTAAAAGTGATATTATTGCGGCAAATCTACTGTTTACATTCAACAATAGAAACAGTTTAAAAATAGAGTTGCAGCATCTATCAAGTCAAGATGACGACAAAAACTGGGCATCGACACTTTTAGAATTTAGCACTGCCAAAAGGTGGTCTCTATATGCTAGTGACATGTATAATTACGGAAAAACAAACATCCATTATACAAATTTCGGAATTGCTTACAACAAGGGAACAAGCCGAATGGAATTTAGTTATGGAAGACAACGAAAAGGTTTAATCTGCGTAGGTGGTGTCTGTAGACTGGTACCTGCCGCTACTGCCCTATCCTTTAATCTTAGTAAAACCTTTTAAGTTTGACACCAAATACATTTCCAAATGACGGTTTAGAAATGAAATTACTATTTGTTTTTAAGCAAGTGAAAATGGATGGATAGCATAGCTATCGTTCTGTTTTTCAACTACGCTAGAACGTAAAATAAAATATTATATCGGTTATTTTGGTTTGTAATTGGTCTAAGTTCAGAATAGCATACATTTTTAGAATCTTTATCCTTTTAATCTACGTCTATTCAAAAGTATAAAAAAAAGGTTCTAAAAGTGTATTATATTTTACACCTAATGCATTTACAGATAACGGTTTAGAAATGGAATTAATATTTATTTTATCTAGGCAAATACTCTAAGGATAGCCTTATCGTTCTATTTTTTAACGACGTTAGAACGTAAGATAAACTATTTATATCGTTCATTTTAATTACAGTACCCACAAAAAGTAAATAGCTTTAACAACGCTGTTTCACATCAGAAACTAGGTCTTAGGAAAAATCCGTTTATTAAAAAGAATCATTAGGGTAACCCCCATAGAAATAGCACTGTCGGCAATGTTAAAAATAGCATTGAAAAAAGTAAATTCTCTCCCTCCAAAATAAGGAATCCAAGAAGGCAAATCCACCGTAAAAAAAGGGAAATACAACATATCTACCACTTTACCGTGAAAAAGAGACCCATAAGGTTGGTCTGCAAATAACGTAGCTGTTTCTCTAAAAGGAGTATCAAAAATAATTCCATAAAAAACAGAATCAATAATATTCCCTACTGCACCAGCAAAAATCATAGACACCGCAATAATTAGGATTTTATGCGTACCTTTTTTAATAGAAGTAAACAACCAATATCCAATACCAGAGATAGCGACCAAGCGGAATAATGTTAAAAATAATTTCCCTGTTTTTCCACCAAACTCAGCTCCCCATGCCATGCCATTATTTTCAATAAAACGAATTTTGAACCATTCAAAAACAACTACTTCACCAGCACTTCCCATCAAGAAATTGGTTTTGATATAGATTTTACTAATTTGATCAATTAATAAAATAAGAACGATGATAATGATTGATTTTTTCAATGAGGTAATTTTTTAGTTGATAAAAAATAGGATTCCAAACCACGTTCAAAATCCTATTCTTAAGTAATATTATATTTATTTTTGCATTTTTTTAGCTTCAATACTAAGTGTAGCATGAGGCACTAATTTTAAACGCTCTTTTTGAATTAATTTTCCTGTTACACGACAAATCCCATAGGTTTTGTTTACTATACGCAGCAATCCATTTTTCAAATCGCGAATAAATTTCTCTTGGCGAATTGCCAATTGCACATTTGCTTCTTTGGACATGGTCTCAGACCCTTCTTCGAAAGCTTTAAAAGTAGGAGAGGTGTCTTCAGTTCCGTTATCACTATCGTTTTTAAAGGCACTTTGAATCATTCTCAAATCTTCTTCAGCATTGGTTATTTTTGCCAAAATGATTTCTTTAAACTCTACTAAGTCTTTATCTGAATATTTTTCTCTCTTGTCTTCCATGTTAATGCATTTTCTCGATTAATATAAGGGTTTGTATATCATCAAAAGCAATTTCCACGCCATTTTCTAACGATTCGACAAATACTAATTCGTCAGTAAGGGTTTCGCTCTTAATATAAAATTCGTTCGCAAGCACCGCTTCTTTTAAAGTATCATTTTGCTGTATGGATAATCTAATTTGGTCCGTCACATCAAAACCTGATTCCTTACGGATATTTTGTACGCGATTTACTAGTTCTCGTGCATTTCCTTCCTTGCGTAATTCTTCTGATATGGTAACGTCTAGCGCAACTGTTAAATTGCCTTGATTTGAAACTAACCAGCCTTCGATATCTTGGGAAGAAATCTCAACTTCATTAAGTGTTAAAACTACGGATTTCCCATTGATTTCCAAGGTTATTTCTCCTTCTTTTTCAATTTTAGAAATCCCTTCTTGATCAATGTTTTGTATTGCTTGTCCAACAAAGCGCATCTCTTTCCCGTACTTAGGTCCTAATACTTTGAAATTAGGCTTGATGTTCTTTACCAAGATCCCAGAGGCATCATCTAACAATTCTATCTCCTTAACATTTACCTCAGATTTTATCAAATCGGCAATCGCCAAAATATCATCTCTATCGCTTTGATCCAATACAGGAATCATAATACGTTGCAGAGGTTGACGTACTTTTATCATCTCTTTTTTACGTAAAGACAAGACCATAGAAGCAATTTTCTGTGCCTTTTGCATCTTGCGTTCCAGTACTTTATCTACGAGTTCCTCATTATACGTTGGATAATATGCCAAGTGAATAGATTCGAAAGATTCTTTTCCTGTTACTGCAATTAAATCCTTGTATAGGTTGTCCATAAAGAATGGTGCAATAGGCGAAGCCAATTTAGAGACCGTAAGCAGACAAGTGTATAATGTTTGATATGCAGATATTTTATCTGTTGCATATTCCCCTTTCCAGAAGCGTCTTCTACTCAATCTTACAAACCAGTTACTCAAGTTTTCAGATACAAAATCTTGAATCGCTCTTGCTGCTCTTGTAGGTTCGTATGTTGCATAGAATGTATCTACATTCTTAACCAAGGTATTTAATTCGGACAATACCCAACGGTCTATTTCTGGACGTTCATCGGAAGGCACATCAGCTTCTGCATAGATAAAACCATCTAAATTTGCATATAAAGAGAAGAATGAATACGTATTGTACAACGTTCCGAAAAACTTACGACGTACTTCGTCTATTCCAGACACATCAAATTTTAGGTTATCCCAAGGGTTTGCATTGGAAATCATATACCATCGGGTCGCATCTGGACCATAGGTGTCCATGGTTTTAAATGGATCTACGGCATTCCCTAAACGCTTAGACATTTTCTTACCAGTTTTATCCAACACCAATCCGTTAGATACAACATTTTTATAGGCTACAGAATCAAAAACCATCGTACCAATAGCATGCAAGGTATAAAACCATCCACGCGTTTGATCTACTCCTTCTGCAATAAAATCGGCAGGGAAGAATTTTTTATCATCTATCAATTCTTTATTTTCGAATGGGTAATGCCATTGTGCATAAGGCATAGAACCAGAGTCAAACCACACATCAATCAAATCATTTTCACGTTTCATTGATTTCCCAGAGGCAGAAACTAAGATTACTTGATCTACAATATTTTTATGTAAATCGATTTTATCATAGTTCTCTTCCGACATATTTCCTACTTCAAAATCAGCAAAAATATCTTCGGTCATAAAACCTGCTGCAATGGATTTTTTCATTTCCTCTTTCAACTCTCCTACAGATCCAATTAGAATTTCTTCCAATCCATCTTCGGTACGCCAAATAGGTAATGGCACTCCCCAATATCTAGAACGAGATAAATTCCAGTCATTGGCATTTTTTAACCAGTTTCCAAAACGGCCTTCACCGGTAGATTTTGGTTTCCAATTAATGGTATTGTTCAAATCGAACATGCGATCACGCTTGTCTGTCACTTTTACAAACCAAGAATCCATTGGATAATACAAAATAGGCTTGTCTGTCCTCCAGCAATGTGGATAACTGTGCTTGTATTTTTCTACGTGAAAGGCTTTATTTTCTTCTTTAAGTTGGATGGCAATCTCCACGTCCATAGAACGCGCTGGAGCTTCACCATCTTCATAATATTCGTTCTTTACATATTTAAGCGCATAAGGCCCCATGTGCTTGGTAAACTTTCCTTGTAAATTTACCAATGGTACTGGATTGTCATTTTCATCCAATACTAACATTGGCGGCACCTCTGGTTCCGCTTGTTTAGCTACCAGCGCATCATCTACTCCAAAAGTAGGAGCTGTATGTACAATTCCTGTTCCATCCTCTGTGGTTACAAAATCACCAGCAATAACACGGAATGCATTTTCAGGGTTTTGATATGGCAAAGCATAAGGCATTAACTGCTCGTATTTTGCTTCTAATAAATCTGCTCCTTTAAATTCTTTAAGAATGATATAAGGAATCTTTTTATCGTTTGCTTTATATGCTTTTAAATCTTCTTTGTTTTCAACGATAAAAAACTTTTTAGAAAATTGTTTCCCTACTAAGTTTTTCGCTAGAATAACTTGCGTTACTTCAAACGTATATTGATTGAATGATTTCACCAATACATAGTCTATTTTTTTACCAACAGTCAACGCGGTATTACTTGGCAAGGTCCACGGTGTGGTAGTCCAAGCTAAAAAATACAGATCACCTTCAAATGCTTGTAACATTTCTGGCAACGTATTTTTGACAGCTTTAAACTGCGCCACAATGGTTGTATCCGTAACATCTTGATAGCAGCCAGGCTGATTCAATTCATGAGAACTCAATCCTGTACCCGCTTTAGGCGAATACGGCTGAATGGTATAACCTTTGTATATCAAGTTTTTTTTGTACAATTGAGACAACAACCACCATACAGTTTCCATGTATTTAGGCTTATAAGTTACGTAGGCATCTTCCATGTCTACCCAGTGCCCCATACGTTTGGTTAATTCTTCCCAAACATCTGTATAACGCATTACGGCGGTACGACATGCTTGGTTATACGCTTCTACAGATATTTTTTTGCCAATATCTTCTTTCGTAATTCCCAGCTCTTTTTCTACCCCCAACTCAATAGGTAAACCATGCGTATCCCAACCAGCTTTTCGCTTAACTTGAAACCCTTTTAGTGTTTTATAACGACAGAAAATATCTTTAATAGCACGTGCCATCACATGGTGAATCCCAGGCAATCCATTGGCTGATGGAGGTCCTTCGAAAAACACGAATGGTTTATTGGCGTCTCTGGTAGAAATACTTTTTTCAAAAATATTTTTTTCTTCCCAAAAACGCAATGTTTCAGCTGCTACATCTGTTAAATTCAGCCCTTTATATTCTCTAAATTTTACGCTCATTATTCCTAAATTCAATTGATTTGCGAAATTACATTTTTTATTGCATAAATTATTTGTTATTCCATAAAAAAAAGCGTCTTTCACGAGGAAAGACGCTTTGATTTATAAAAAATATCTATAGAACGTAAAAAATTATTTAGTTCTCATCACAATACTGCTTTTATTTAAGCACTACAAACTCTGTTCTTCTATTTAATTGATGCTCTTGTTTAGAACAAGACACTCCATTACTACATGTATTTTTCAATTTTGTTTCACCATAACCACGTCCCGAAATACGATTTGCATCTATTCCTTTAGAAATGATATAAGCTACAGTAGAAGCAGCTCTTTTTGCGGACAATTTCATATTGTATTTGTCATTTCCTCTAGCATCGGTATGCGATCCTGATTCCACAATAATTGTTGGCTGTGCTTTCATCGCTGCAACTACTTTATCCAATTCAACAGCGGCATCTGATCTGATATCGTATTTGTCAAAATCAAAATAAATAGGATTTATATCGATCACAACTGGTTCCTCAACAACTATTTTATCTAAGAGAATTACAACATTTAACACATCATTATTCAACTCCGAAATATGAACAGGCGTCCTTTTAGTTAGATACCCCACATTTTCGGTTGTTAACTCATAACGTTTATTACAATCAATACTATTCTCAAAAGCCATTGAATCCTCTAAATTAACACGAGAAACAACCACTTCTTTATCCGTCAACAAGGTAACCAATGCATTATTTAACAAGTCACCCGTTGCTGCATCTTTTACAGTAACATGCAACATTTTATTACAAATAAAACGCATAGGCTCTGGGCTAGAGAAATGATAAATATCGTCATCTCCTTTCCCCGCTTCTCTATTGGAAGAAAAATAACCTGCCGTATAATCTGCATTCACAATCAAAGAAAAATCATCCACAGCTGTATTGATAGGTGCTGGTAAATGTTCGGATTTTAATATAAAAGTTGGATATATTTTTGTCACGTACATGTCCAATCCTCCGAAATTATTTTCATGCCCTTCTGAAGCAAAATAAAGTTCGTTTCCTTTCACAAATGGAAACATTTCCTTTTCAACAGTATTGACCATTGGCCCTAAATTCTTAGGCATTCCATACCGGTGATTCCCCAATATTGCCACTTTATAAATATCGGTCTTACCAATAGTCCCAGGCATATCAGAAACAAAAAACAAGGTTTTCTCGTCCTCACTCAAGGTTGGGTGTCCAACAGAATATGCATTATTATTAAACGGAAGTTCTTGAATGTTTTTCCACCTCCCTTTTAAAGAAACATCTGCGATGTACATTTTAAGGTTATTAACACCCAAACTATCTTTCCCGTAATGTCCATTTAAGTAATTACTACGTGTAAAATAAACCGTCTTCTTATCTTTTGTAAACGCAACGTCCGCCTCGTGATATCTCGAGTTTACTTTCCTAGGCAACCGCACTACGTTTTCTAAACTTCCATCGGTTTTAACATCTGCAATAAACAAATCTAAAAAAGGCTGTGAATTGGATGACCAAACACGTTGGATAACAGCAAATTCCTTCTTTGCGGAAGCAAATATAACTTGATTGTCTCCATAATAAGCTGCACCAAAATCTGAATTTTTTGTGTTTACATTTAAATTTTTTATGCTGATTTTTGAATTGCTCTGACCTAGAGAAACAAAAAAGCTAAGCAATAATCCTATAATAATATATGACTTCATATTTTTTTATTATTTAAGTTGTTATTTTATTATTTTTAAAAGAATCTTGGAGATTTTCCGCCTCTATGTTGTCTTACATCATACAAGAGAAATATCTCATGAGATCCAGAATTATAATTCCCCAAATTAGAGATCGTATAATCATACGCATATCCAATACGCATATCAGGACTCACACTAAATACAACCACAGCGCCTACCGAATCGTCCATTCGATAATTTACTCCTAATTCCATTTTCTCTCGGATCAAAATGTTTGCAGACATATCAATTGAAAGAGGAGCTCCCTGCACTGCTTTTAACAACACAGAAGGCTTTAACTTTAAATGATTAGATAATTCAAACACATATCCACTAGTAATAAAACAATGCATTTGTTCACTTCCCGAACTCAACTTCCCTTTATCAACATCCATATACCTCGTCTTTAATAAATTAGGAACAGCAGCCCCGAGGTAGAAGTGATTGGTATAATAAAACATACCAAAACCAAAATTCGGACTTGTTTGACTTATAGGAACATTTCGGACTTCCTTTTTATCCAAAAAATCTAAGTTATTCACATTTAAAAAACTCACTCCAGCTTTTAAACCAAATGCCAATGTTTTTTCCCTAGCTAAACGCAAACTGTAAGAAAAGTCTGCATATACATTTTGTTCTTTTGCAGGACCTATTTGATCAACAATCACAGAAAGTCCAACTCCCACATTCTTTGAAAGCGGAGCATTCACAGAAGCAGTAACGGTTTTTGGAGCGCCTTTAACTCCTACCCATTGAGAACGTCCTAATAAGCCTAAACTCAAAGTTCCTTTAGAACCAGCATATGCAGGGTTTATAACATTCATATTAAATGTATACTGAGTATACTGTGGATCTTGTTGTCCAAAAGTCACCTGACTCACTAACAACACAATAGCACATACTGTTTTAATATATTTCATGATAACTCTTTTTTATTTTATTAAATAAACCCAACCTTGGAAAGGGGATTTTTTATGATCGTTAAAGCGAATGATATAAAAATACGTTCCTGTTGGAAGTGACTTCCCACTATCAAATGTAAGCCTACCCGATGATTTCCCATCCCACCAAGAGGGTCTTTGATCTGGGTTTCCATTATGCGTATATGTATACACCATATTCCCCCAGCGGTTAAAAATCTCCATACTAAAATTTGGATACTTTTCTCCCAATCCTTTTATTACAAACGAATCATTATGACCGTCATCATTTGGTGAAAATGCATTTGGAGTTTCAATATCTTTTATCTCTACAGTAATAGTAACGGATCCTACAACACAGTCTCCAGAGCCATCACAAATCTCATATTCAAAGGTATCAACTCCTAAAAATTCAGGATTTGGAATGTATGTAACTGTTCCGTCATCATTCAAAACAACAGCACCATTGGCGGGGCTTGTAGCTCCTTCAAGGAAAACAGTATCTCCGTCCAAATCATAATCATTATCCAATACATGGATCACAACTTCGCTTTCTCCATCCTTTACTACTTGCACATCATCCACTGCAACAGGCGGATCGTTTACTGGCAACACCTTAATGGTAATTGTTCCAGTTTCTTCTTTAGTAGTCTCATCAATATTTACAATAGTAACCGTATAAAGAAGCGTTTCTTCTCCATTAAAATTTGTAGTTGGAGTATAGTCAACAGTACCGACCGATGAAAATTTAACAGTTCCATTTTCTGCCTCTGAAATTTTAGTTACAGTAACGTTTCCTGCAAACACATCATTTGTTAAAACTTTAAATGTAACGGCATTATCTTCCTTCGTCGTTACAAGATCCGTCACCGTGTCTATCTTATCTATTACATGAATGCTAACCGTTGCTGTTTTATACACTTTAGGCGTACCTACACTACATACTTTATAGTCATAACTATCTTCCCCACTATAATCAGCATTCGGTGTATAGGTCACTTTTCCAGTCTTAACATCCACTGAAACAATACCGTTTGTTGGTTTCTTAAATATTTTAAGTGATGTTTTATCCATCATAGAATACAAATCCTTATCATTAGATAGTACGCTAGTAATCAAAATCCCATCCTCTTTTAGTCTTGAGAAATCGTCAATTAACTCAAATGTATTCACAGTGATTGTTACTGTGGCGGTATTACAACTTGCTATTGCATCGTCATCACATATGGTATAGGTAAAAGTATCTTCACCTACAAAACCAGTTTTTGGTACGTAGTTAAATGTACCATCTCCATTATTTACAACCCTTCCGCCTTGTGTTGAACTTGTATCAAAACGTGTGATTTTCGCTCCATCTATAACCGTATCGTTTGTAAGTACGTTCCCTGTTTTCACTAAGACATCTTCCGCTGTACTTGCAGTATCGTCTTTTGCTACTGGATTCCCTTGATCTGTTACTGTGATTGTTACTGTGGCTGTACTACAACTTGCTGTTGCATCGTCATCACATATGGTATAGGTGAAGGTGTCGTCTCCTACAAAACCAGTCTTTGGTGTGTAGTTAAATGTACCATCTCCATTATTTACAACCCTTCCGCCTTGTGTTGAACTTATATCAGAACTCGTGATGATTGCTCCATCTATAATGGTATCATTATCAAGTACGTTTCCTGTTTTCACTAAGGTGTCTTCAATTGTGTTTGCAGTATCGTCTTTTGCTACTGGATTCCCTTGGTCTGTTACTGTGATTGTTACTGTGGCTGTACTACAACTTGCTACTACATCATCATCACATATGGTATAGGTGAAGGTGTCGTCTCCTACAAAACCTGTCTTTGGTGTGTAGTTAAATGTACCATCTCCATTATTTACAACCCTTCCGCCTTGTGTTGAACTTATATCAGAACTCGTGATGATTGCTCCATCTATAATGGTATCATTATCAAGTACGTTTCCTGTTTTTACTAAGGTGTCTTCAATTGTGTTTGCAGTATCGTCTTTTGCTACTGGATTCCCTTGATCTGTTACTGTGATTGTTACTGTGGCTGTACTACAACTTGCTGTTGCATCGTCATCACATATGGTATAGGTGAAGGTGTCGTCTCCTACAAAACCAGTCTTTGGTGTGTAGTTAAATGTACCATCTCCATTATTTACAACCCTTCCGCCTTGTGTTGAACTTGTATCAGAACTCGTGATGATTGCTCCATCTATAATGGTATCATTATCAAGTACGTTTCCTGTTTTCACTAAGGTGTCTTCAATTGTGTTTGCAGTATCGTCTTTTGCTACTGGATCCCCTTGGTCTGTTACTGTGATTGTTACTGTGGCTGTACTACAACTTGCTACTACATCATCATCACATATGGTATAGGTGAAGGTGTCGTCTCCTACAAAACCTGTCTTTGGTGTGTAGTTAAATGTACCATCTCCATTATTTACAACCGTTCCGCCTTTTGTTGAACTTGTATCAGAACTCGTGATGATTGCTCCATCTATAATGGTATCATTATCAAGTACGTTTCCTGTTTTTACTAAGGTGTCTTCAATTGTGTTTGCAGTATCGTCTTTTGCTACTGGATTCCCTTGGTCTGTTACTGTGATTGTTACTGTGGCTGTACTACAACTTGCTGTTGCATCGTCATCACATATGGTATAGGTGAAGGTGTCGTCTCCTACAAAACCAGTCTTTGGTGTGTAGTTAAATGTACCATCTCCATTATTTACAACCGTTCCGCCTTTTGTTGAACTTGAATCAGAACTCGTGATGATTGCTCCATCTATAATGGTATCATTATCAAGTACGTTTCCTGTTTTTACTAAGGTGTCTTCAATTGTACTTGCTGTATCGTCTTTTGCTACTGGATTCCCTTGATCTGTTACTGTGATTGTTACTGTGGCTGTACTACAACTTGCTACTACATCATCATCACATATGGTATAGGTGAAGGTGTCGTCTCCTACAAAACCAGTCTTTGGTGTGTAGTTAAATGTACCATCTCCATTATTTACAACCGTTCCGCCTTTTGTTGAACTTGTATCAGAACTCGTGATGGTTGCTCCATCTATGATGGTATCATTATCAAGTACGTTTCCTGTTTTTACTAAGGTGTCTTCAATTGTATTTGCAGTATCGTCTTTTGCTACTGGATTCCCTTGGTCTGTTACTGTGATTGTTACTGTGGCTGTACTACAACTTGCTACTACATCATCATCACATATGGTATAGGTGAAGGTGTCGTCTCCTACAAAACCTGTCTTTGGTGTGTAGTTAAATGTACCATCTCCATTATTTACAACCGTTCCGCCTTTTGTTGAACTTGTATCAGAACTCGTGATGGTTGCTCCATCTATAATGGTATCATTATCCAGTACGTTTCCTGTTTTTACTAAGGTATCTTCAATTGTGTTTGCAGTATCGTCTTTTGCAACTGGATTCCCTTGGTCTGTTACTGTGATTGTTACTGTGGCTGTACTACAACTTGCTACTACATCATCATCACATATGGTATAGGTGAAGGTGTCGTCTCCTACAAAACCAGTCTTTGGTGTGTAGTTAAATGTACCATCTCCATTATTTACAACCGTTCCGCCTTGTATTGAACTTATATCAGAACTCGTGATGATTGCTCCATCTATAATGGTATCATTATCCAGTACGTTTCCTGTTTTTACTAAGGTGTCTTCAATTGTGTTTGCAGTATCGTCTTTTGCTACTGGATTCCCTTGGTCTGTTACTGTGATTGTTACTGTGGCTGTACTACAACTTGCTACTACATCATCATCACATATGGTATAGGTGAAGGTGTCGTCTCCTACAAAACCAGTCTTTGGTGTGTAGTTAAATGTACCATCTCCATTATTTACAACCGTTCCGCCTTTTGTTGAACTTGTATCAGAACTCGTGATGGTTGCTCCATCTATAATGGTATCATTATCCAGTACGTTTCCTGTTTTTACTAAGGTGTCTTCAATTGTATTTGCAGTATCGTCTTTTGCTACTGGATTCCCTTGGTCTGTTACTGTGATTGTTACTGTGGCTGTACTACAACTTGCTACTACATCATCATCACATATGGTATAGGTGAAGGTGTCGTCTCCTACAAAACCAGTCTTTGGTGTGTAGTTAAATGTACCATCTCCATTATTTACAACCCTTCCGCCTTTTGTTGAACTTGTATCAGAACTCGTGATGGTTGCTCCATCTATAATGGTATCATTATCCAGTACGTTTCCTGTTTTTACTAAGGTATCTTCAATTGTGTTTGCAGTATCGTCTTTTGCAACTGGATTCCCTTGGTCTGTTACTGTGATTGTTACTGTGGCTGTACTACAACTTGCTACTACATCATCATCACATATGGTATAGGTGAAGGTGTCGTCTCCTACAAAACCAGTCTTTGGTGTGTAGTTAAATGTACCATCTCCATTATTTACAACCGTTCCGCCTTTTGTTGAACTTGTATCAGAACTCGTGATGGTTGCTCCATCTATAATGGTATCATTATCCAGTACGTTTCCTGTTTTTACTAAGGTGTCTTCAATTGTATTTGCAGTATCGTCTTTTGCTACTGGATTCCCCTGGTCTGTTACTGTGATTGTTACTGTGGCTGTACTACAACTTGCTACTACATCATCATCACATATGGTATAGGTGAAGGTGTCGTCTCCTACAAAACCAGTCTTTGGTGTGTAGTTAAATGTACCATCTCCATTATTTACAACCGTTCCGCCTTGTGTTGAACTTGTATCAGAACTCGTGATGGTTGCTCCATCTATGATGGTATCATTATCAAGTACGTTTCCTGTTTTTACTAAGGTGTCTTCAATTGTGTTTGCAGTATCGTCTTTTGCTACTGGATTCCCTTGGTCTGTTACTGTGATTGTTACTGTGGCTGTACTACAACTTGCTACTACATCATCATCACATATGGTATAGGTGAAGGTGTCGTCTCCTACAAAACCTGTCTTTGGTGTGTAGTTAAATGTACCATCTCCATTATTTACAACCGTTCCGCCTTTTGTTGAACTTGTATCAGAACTCGTGATGGTTGCTCCATCTATAATGGTATCATTATCCAGTACGTTTCCTGTTTTTACTAAGGTATCTTCAATTGTGTTTGCAGTATCGTCTTTTGCAACTGGATTCCCTTGGTCTGTTACTGTGATTGTTACTGTGGCTGTACTACAACTTGCTACTACATCATCATCACATATGGTATAGGTGAAGATGTCGTCTCCTACAAAACCAGTCTTTGGTGTGTAGTTAAATGTACCATCTCCATTATTTACAACCGTTCCGCCTTTTGTTGAACTTGTATCAGAACTCGTGATGGTTGCTCCATCTATAATGGTATCATTATCCAGTACGTTTCCTGTTTTTACTAAGGTGTCTTCAATTGTGTTTGCAGTATCGTCTTTTGCTACTGGATTCCCTTGGTCTGTTACTGTGATTGTTACTGTGGCTGTACTACAACTTGCTACTACATCATCATCACATATGGTATAGGTGAAGGTGTCGTCTCCTACAAAACCTGTCTTTGGTGTGTAGTTAAATGTACCATCTCCATTATTTACAACCCTTCCGCCTTTTGTTGAACTTGTATCAGAACTCGTGATGGTTGCTCCATCTATGATGGTATCATTATCAAGTACGTTTCCTGTTTTTACTAAGGTGTCTTCAATTGTGTTTGCAGTATCGTCTTTTGCTACTGGATTCCCCTGGTCTGTTACTGTGATTGTTACCGTAGCAGTACTACAACTTGCTATTGTATCGTCATCACATAAAGTATAGGTAAAAGTATCTTCCCCAACAAAACCAGTCTTTGGAGTATAATCAAAAGTACCATCTCCATTATTTACAACCGTTCCGCCTTTTGTTGAACTTGTATCAGAACTCGTGATGGTTGCTCCATCTATAATGGTATCATTATCAAGTACGTTTCCTGTTTTTACTAAGGTATCTTCCTTTGTACTTGCAGTATCGTCTTTTGCTACTGGATTTCCTTTATCTGCTACAGAGATTGTAACCGTAGCAGTATCTTCCAATGCTTCATCACTTAATGTATAAGTAATAATCGGTACGCTGCCATTGTAATTTTTTAATGGACTAAATTTTAATTCTCCATCAGATCCAATACGAATAGTTCCTACTTTATCAATTTTAACAATCGCCCCTAAAGGCTGATCTTTTGAATATCCTGAAATAAAATATTTAATAACTGATAACCTTGACATTGGCGTATCAACATCGGTATCTGTTCCTTTACCTGTTGTAATAACATTTCTAATAATATAGACTGCGTCTTCCTTTACTGTATAAACATCGTTATTTGCAACAGGCGGATCATTGACTGGAGTTACTTTAATTGAAACTGTTGCTACGTTTGACCATAATCCTCCTTTATCTTTTACTTTATAGGTAAAACTATCACTAACTGTTTCTCCTCCATTATGAATATATATAAATGTTCCGTTTGGTTTTAATTTCAATGTTCCGTGAGTAACATTTCTCTTTAGAATCACAGATCCACCAGGCCTCCTATCTTCGGTATCTGTATCATTAAACTGAACCTTAGCTTGTCCCGTTTTTAATCTCTTTGCTGTTCCTCCTTCTAAAACTACGATCTCATCATCTACTGCTACTGGTGCATCGTTCACTGGCGTTACTTTAATTGAAACTGTTGCTACGTTTGACCATAATCCTCCTTTATCTTTTACTTTATAGGTAAAACTATCACTAATTGTTTCTCCTCCATTATGAATATATATAAATGTTCCGTTTGGTTTTAATTTCAATGTTCCGTGAGTAACATTTCTCTTTAGAATCACAGATCCACCAGGCCTCCTATCTTCGGTATCTGTATCATTAAACTGAACCTTAGCTTGTCCCGTTTTTAATCTCTTTGCTGTTCCTCCTTCTAAAACTACGATCTCATCATCTACTGCTACTGGTGCATCGTTCACTGGCGTTACTTTAATTGAAACTGTTGCTACGTTTGACCATAATCCTCCTTTATCTTTTACTTTATAGGTAAAACTATCACTAATTGTTTCTCCTCCATTATGAATATATATAAATGTTCCGTTTGGTTTTAATTTCAATGTTCCGTGAGTAACATCTGTATTTAAAACTACAACTCCACTAGGCATACCATCTTCGCTATCTGTATCATTAAACTGAACCTTAGCTTGTCCCGTTTTTAATCTCTTTGCTGTTCCTCCTTCTAAAACTACGATCTCATCATCTACTGCTACTGGTGCATCGTTCACTGGCGTTACTTTAATTGAAACTGTTGCTACGTTTGACCATAATCCTCCTTTATCTTTTACTTTATAGGTAAAACTATCACTAATTGTTTCTCCTCCATTATGAATATATATAAATGTTCCGTTTGGTTTTAATTTCAATGTTCCGTGAGTAACATCTGTATTTAAAACTACAACTCCACTAGGCATACCATCTTCGCTATCTGTATCATTAAACTGAACCTTAGCTTGTCCCGTTTTTAATCTCTTTGCTGTTCCTCCTTCTAAAACTACGATCTCATCATCTACTGCTACTGGTGCATCGTTCACTGGCGTTACTTTAATTGAAACTGTTGCTACGTTTGACCATAATCCTCCTTTATCTTTTACTTTATAGGTAAAACTATCACTAATTGTTTCTCCTCCATTATGAATATATATAAATGTTCCGTTTGGTTTTAATTTCAATGTTCCGTGAGTAACATCTGTATTTAAAACTACAACTCCACTAGGCATACCATCTTCGCTATCTGTATCATTAAACTGAACCTTAGCTTGTCCCGTTTTTAATCTCTTTGCTGTTCCTCCTTCTAAAACTACGATCTCATCATCTACTGCTACTGGTGCATCGTTCACTGGCGTTACTTTAATTGAAACTGTTGCTACGTTTGACCATAATCCTCCTTTATCTTTTACTTTATAGGTAAAACTATCACTAATTGTTTCTCCTCCATTATGAATATATATAAATGTTCCGTTTGGTTTTAATTTCAATGTTCCGTGAGTAACATCTGTATTTAAAACTACAACTCCACTAGGCATACCATCTTCGCTATCTGTATCATTAAACTGAACCTTAGCTTGTCCCGTTTTTAATCTCTTTGCTGTTCCTCCTTCTAAAACTACGATCTCATCATCTACTGCTACTGGTGCATCGTTCACTGGCGTTACTTTAATTGAAACTGTTGCTACGTTTGACCATAATCCTCCTTTATCTTTTACTTTATAGGTAAAACTATCACTAATTGTTTCTCCTCCATTATGAATATATATAAATGTTCCGTTTGGTTTTAATTTCAATGTTCCGTGAGTAACATCTGTATTTAAAACTACAACTCCACTAGGCATACCATCTTCGCTATCTGTATCATTAAACTGAACCTTAGCTTGTCCCGTTTTTAATCTCTTTGCTGTTCCTCCTTCTAAAACTACGATCTCATCATCTACTGCTACTGGTGCATCGTTCACTGGCGTTACTTTAATTGAAACTGTTGCTACGTTTGACCATAATCCTCCTTTATCTTTTACTTTATAGGTAAAACTATCACTAATTGTTTCTCCTCCATTATGAATATATATAAATGTTCCGTTTGGTTTTAATTTCAATGTTCCGTGAGTAACATTTCTCTTTAGAATCACAGATCCACCAGGCCTCCTATCTTCGGTATCTGTATCATTAAACTGAACCTTAGCTTGTCCCGTTTTTAATCTCTTTGCTGTTCCTCCTTCTAAAACTACGATCTCATCATCTACTGCTACTGGTGCATCGTTCACTGGCGTTACTTTAATTGAAACTGTTGCTACGTTTGACCATAATCCTCCTTTATCTTTTACTTTATAGGTAAAACTATCACTAATTGTTTCTCCTCCATTATGAATATATATAAATGTTCCGTTTGGTTTTAATTTCAATGTTCCGTGAGTAACATCTGTATTTAAAACTACAACTCCACTAGGCATACCATCTTCGCTATCTGTATCATTAAACTGAACCTTAGCTTGTCCCGTTTTTAATCTCTTTGCTGTTCCTCCTTCTAAAACTACGATCTCATCATCTACTGCTATTGGTGCTTTATTAACATATTTCTTCACAACAACAGTAAAATACTGTCCATTTTCTAAGGATGGATTATCAAATGTCACTTTCCCTCTTGTATAACTCGTAGCCTTAATATAAGTCACCCCAGATGTAAAATCACCATTATTATCAACTGCCAAATACAAATCTTTACGCAGAACCGAACTAGGCAATCCTGAATTATTTAAATCAAATTGTAAATAAACAGCATTGTTAAAATTAGATGTTTTTTGTACTTTCCATTCTCTATATAACCGTTTTATAACGTCATTTTCTTTTTCAGTACTTCCAAAACTTTTTGAATTAGTATTATTCGACCACATAAAGAAACTCCTATCCCTGTTAATAGAAGGTCTTCTGCGATCTGTATTTGAACGCACAAAACGATGTGAAGTAGCCACGGTCAACATCGCACTGTTATTAACACTTTTTGAAACTTTCTGTTCTAATTTTAAGCTTCGGTAATCGTTATCTTTTCCGATACCCGCAACATCAAACTTATAATAAGGATCTGTTTTCCATATCACATCACCTATAGAATTTAAATAATCGTAATTCTTATTTCCAGTTACTGAACCTAACTCTTTTAATCTCCCCGTCAATGTAATTCCATACTTAACAGCAAGGTAAGATTCTACAATATGCCTTTTCTTACTCGTTAAAACTCTATCATAGACCAACAGCTCTGCATACCTACCATTAAAAGAATTCCCTCCAGAATAATGTGTTCCTATACGAGACGTATTAGGCATTGGACATCCAGCACCTTTTTGATCAGATCTAAGGCTCGTAGCAGTGAAATTTAATGCATCTCCAGACCCATTCGCATACAAACTATACGACACATTATCCTTGTCAGTCACATCTCTAGTTAACACTCCAATTGCTGGAGCTCCCAACATATCAATAGAACCCTTTTTAAAATAATCTCCATTATTCCCTCCACCAACTGCAATATGATTCCCATCTACAGCACCAAAATACAAATCAGCATGACTCCTCCTTTTATCATCACCAGATGGATCACTAATATCTCCTCCATATAATAATGTTTCAGAAAACCCATTCCTTCCTTTTCCCTTTGCCTTAAAAACCGAAAAAATAGTTTGACTTAACTTTGTCGGAGTTTCCATTTGAACCGCATTCCCTACATGTAAAGTCTTAAATTCTAGTACAGGATTAAAATTAATATTATCAATTTTATTATTTTTAAATCTAGGTAATGCAGGTAATGGATTTTCTCTCTGACCCTTATGAGCCGTAGCGTGCTCACCATTTTGTGCACCATCATCAATAAACTGATCATACCATGTTGACAATAAAGTCCCATCCGCAGGTATGCCCCATTTACTATTCACCTTCTTATCAGCTCTTAGCCATAATACACCACCACTTCGAACTTGAGTATCGGCAGCATTCCCTTTAGAGGCAGCTGATATATTTAAACCAGTATCATCAGAAAGAATATACGTATCGAAATAATCATCGAAAAAACTAAAACTACGTGTTGGTTTTACACTTGTTTGATGATAGGAAGTTTTAAAGACATCCTCTTTTAGTTTGTACACACCATCACCATCAAAACGAGGATAATTATGAGCATTAAGCCCTGTTGTAATTAAAAATAAAAACAGCCAAGCATTTGTTAACAACAAAGCAGAGCTACGCATCACTTTCGTGATAGTAAAGTAAAATTTAATCATAAAAAGTTTTAATTATGTACTCGTCCTGTCATTTAATTATTTAGGCTTAAAAGAACAGAGAACCGAGACAATTTCAGGCAAATCTAGGAATATATATAAGCACTAAAAATACTTACTAATAAGTAAATAAACAAAAGGTTAGTTTTAACCAACTGAATGCAAGTAACTTCTAATAAGCTGCGTCACATTGCTAACATTGAACTTTCGCATCAAATTTTGGCGATGTTTGTCTACAGTGGTCTTGGCAATAAATAAAATGTCTGATATATGCTGACTTGTTTGTCCTTGTATCAAAAAATCTAAGATCTGTTTTTCCCTTGCCGTAAGTGGTATAACGGGGTGGAGTAGGCTATTCATTTTATTCTCAAAATTCAAAAAGGCAGTATTCAAAGCGGTTGACTTAGTCAAACATTTTATTTCAAAATAAGTACCCTGTAAGTAATTTGTGATTTTAGTAAAATCTTGTAAAGTAACCAAGACAAGTTCTGGTTGCATTTTATCATCCGAAGACAAAATAATAACACTTCTCAAATAAGTAACAGTTTTATCTTTATCAAAAGAAATATTGAACCGTAAATTAAAAACACATTTCCGAGGTGGTATTTTGTTCAAAAAAGAAAAATCCTTTAACTCTTTATCAATCTTACAAATGTTTTCTTGCTGATCTTCCACCACATTGTTATACAGATGTAAAGTACCAGGATCAAAAATACATTTCAATTTTGAATCATAACACTTCTCGAACACCAAAATATCCTCTTTTGAAAAATCCAACACCGCCATATAATCGGGATTGACATTTTGAACGTAAGCTTTTGTCCAATTTAAAACTTCTTTTTTTAAAGGTTCTTTTAAATGATGCTTATTCAAAAAAACAGTGTTCAACGAAGACTTCTTACAACTTTTCATACCCTAAAAACTTAATATTTAGCTTATTTTAATTACGTACACAGATTTAATTTAACAGCAGACTCACTACAAAAAACCGTACCTATGTTAAATTTTTATCAAAGTCAAGTCCCGACAATATTGGATTTTTAAAAAACCAACATCGCTTAATAACTTATTACATGGGGGAAATAAACTTCAATCAAAAGAAACAAAATTTCTTTGCACCTACTTAACAAATACCATACCACTATTGCAACTGTTTGTTTTTCAGAACATAACATAAGTACAAAAAAAACTACACTACACATATCAAAAATAAAAACAAATAGTATTTTTACAACACCAGATTTTTAAAAAAACTAAAAGTATTCTATAAATATTGACATCGAAAAAAGCTATAAATAAGCACTTTAAGACCAAATATATAAGCCTTGATCTAATAAAAACATAAGCTTAGGACAAGCTAGATTTAGACTGTAATACCAATTACAATCCAAAATAACCGATAAACAGTTTGTTTTACGTTCTAGCATTGTTAAAAAACAAAACGACAGCTAAGGGGAACCATCCATTTTTCGTCTAGCTAAAACAAAAAACAATTCCATTTCTAAACCGTCACTTGGAAATGTAGTTGGTATAATCACACATCTAACAATATAGTGCAAGAGAGACAATCCATTACCTTGCAAAAAACTTCGAAAAACACCTCTAGAAGAAAGACGTATGATTCCGAAGTACAACGGACTTGACTTTAAAAAAAAATCTATTTCTAGAGACCACAAAAAAAAGCACCTTTCCCTAAGAAAAGATGCTTTTAAAAAATATACTGAGAACATAAAACAACTTAGTTCTCATCCAACTTCTGCATTTATTTAACCACTATAAATTCTGTTCTTCTGTTTAACTGATGCGCTTTTTTAGTACAAGGCACCCCGTTAGCACAGTTATTATTTAATTTTGTTTCACCATATCCACGCCCTGAAATACGACTTGCATCTATTCCTTTAGAAATGATGTACGCTACGGTAGCATCGGCTCTTTTTGCAGATAGCTTTAAGTTATAATCGTCATTCCCTCTAGCATCGGTATGCGATCCTGATTCGACCACAATTGTTGGATGTGCTTCCATAACTGCAACTACTTTATCCAATTCAATGGCAGCATCTAGTCTTACATCATATTTATCAAAATCAAAATAAATAGGATTTATATCAATTACAACTGGCTTCTCAATAACTATTTTATCTAAGAGAATTACTACATTTAACACTTCCTCATTTATCCCTGTATTTCTAATAGAAGCAGTTCCATTTATATATCCATCATTCGTAGCTATTAGTTGATAACGCTGATTACAATCAATACTATTGCTAAATGTTATTTTCTCTTCTAAATTAATTCGTGAAACAAGAACATCTTTATCTGTTAATAAGGTAACAAGTGCATTTATTAACAAGTCACCCGTTTCTGCATCTTTTACAGTAACGTCTAACATTTTCTTACAAATAAAACGCGTAGGATTTGAGCTTGAAAAATAATAAATATCGTCATCTCCCTTCCCTTCTTCTCTATTGGAAGAAAAATAACCCGCTGTATAGTCTGCATTTACAATCAACGCAAAATCATCTGCTGTTGTATTGATAGGCGCTTGTAAATGTTCTGGTTTCAATATAAAAGTTGGATATATTTTTGTTACATATAGATCCAATCCTCCAAAATTATTTTCATGACCTTCTGAAGCAAAATAAAGTTCGTTTCCTTTTACAAATGGAAACATTTCCTTTTCTACAGTATTCACCATGCTCCCTAAGTTTTCGGGGGTTCCATAGCGATCATTTCCCAATATTGCAACTTTAAAAATATCGGTCTTACCGATAGACCCAGGCATATCAGATACAAAAAACAAGGTTTTCTCATCCTCACTCAACGATGGATGTCCAACAGAATAAGCATCATTATTAAACGGAAGTTCTTTAATGTTTTTCCACTTTCTATTTTCAACAG
Source organism: Flavobacteriaceae bacterium (assembly GCA_965224465.1). Classification (GTDB taxonomy): domain Bacteria; phylum Bacteroidota; class Bacteroidia; order Flavobacteriales; family Flavobacteriaceae. The sequence goes on from OZ245049.1 coordinate 2,417,276, forward strand.
AGGCGCTGTATAGTTTTAGATTATTCATTCCTAAACTATCTTTACCGTAATGTCCATTGGTATAATTACTACGGGTAAAATATACTTTCTTACCATCTTTACTAAACATCGCGTCCGCCTCATGATACCGAGAATTCACCTGTTTAGAAAAACGAGTTGCATTTACAAACCCACCATCGGCTTTAATATCTGCAATAAATAAATCTAAAAACGGCTGTGTATTCGGGCTCCAAAAACGTTGAATCAACGAAACTTTTTTCCTTGCTGATGCGTATACAATCTGCTTATCACCATAATAAGAAGCTCCAAAATCAGAATTCTTAGTGTTTTCGTTGATATTCTTTACAGTAATATCGTACTTATTTTGACCCACCGATATAAAAAAGGTGCATAAAAATGCTATAAAAAAATAATATTTCATTTTAACTGTTTTTTTAAATTAGAAAAATCTAGGTGATTTACCGCTTCTATGATCTCTAACATCGTAGAGTAAAAACACTTCGTGAGATCCAGAATTATAGTCGCCCATATTAGAAGTTGTATAATCAAAGGCGTAGCCTAAGCGCATGTTTGAACTTATACTAAAAGCGGCTAACAGCCCTATAGAATCGTCCAAACGATAGCTTATTCCAAACTCAACTTTCTCACTCATTAATACATTTGCAGACACATCAATAGAAAGCGGTGCACCTGAAACAGCTTTCAATAATACCGATGGTTTTAATTTTAAATTATCTGATATATCAAAGACATACCCACTGGTAATAAAATAATGCATTCGCTCACTACCCGTACTGAACTCTCCTTTATCAGTATCTATATACTTTGTTTTTAATAAATTTGGAATTGCAATTCCCAAGTAAAATTTCTCTGTATAATAAAACGTACCAAAACCAAAATTTGGACTTGTTTGATCAACAGGAATATTTAATTCGTCTCCCTTTTCTAAATAATCTAACATTCGGATATTTAAAAAACTCACTCCCGCTTTTAAACCAAACGCCAATGTTTTCTCTTGATCCAGTTGTAGGCTATATGAAAAATCAGCAAACAAATTTTGTTCTTTTGCTGGTCCTATTTCGTCTACAATTACGGAGAATCCAACGCCTACATTTTTTGAAAGCGGTGCATTCATAGAAGCTGTAATAGTTCTTGGAGCACCTTTTACACCAACCCATTGTGAACGTCCTAACAAACCAAGACTCAAAGTCCCTTTAGAACCCGCATAGGCAGGATTAATTACATTCATATTAAATGTATACTGAGTATACTGTGGATCTTGCTGTCCAAAAGTCACCTGACTCACTAACAATACAATACTGCATAATATTTTAATATTTTTCATGATACCTTTTATCTTATTTTATTAAATAAACCCAGCTTTGTAAAGGGGATGTTTTTTGATCGTTAAAGCGAATAATATAGAAGTACGTTCCTGTTGGCAGAAGCTTATTATCATTAAACGTAAGCCTCGCAGAAGATTTCCCATTCCACCAAGATGGAATTTCTTGAGCATTTCCGTTATGCGAATATGTATACACGACATTCCCCCAGCGATTAAAAATTTCCATACTAAATTTTGGATACTTTTCTGCCAATCCTTTTATCACAAACAAATCATTATGACCATCTCCATTTGGAGAAAATGCATTTGGAGTAACAATATCCTTTATCTCTACAGTAATAGATACCGTTCCTGTAACACAGTCTCCAGAGCCATCACAAATTTCATATTTAAAGGTGTCCACACCTACAAATGTAGGATTTGGAATATAAGTAATTGTTCCATCAGCATTCAAAACAACAGTTCCATTGGCTGGACTTGTAGCTCCCTGAAGAACTATAACATCTCCGTCCAAATCAAAATCATTATCCAAAACATCGATCACAATTTCAAGTTCTCCATCCTTTATTACTTGTGCATCGTCCACTGCAACTGGCGGATCGTTTACTGGCAAAACCGTAATTGTAATTCGACCTAATTCTTCTTTAGTAGTTCCATCAACATTTGCAATCGTTACCGTATAAAAGACGACATCTTCTCCATTAAAATTTGCATCAGGCGTATAAATAACAATCCCATCCAATGTTAAAGTTACAGTTCCATTTTCCGAACTTAAAACCCCAATTACAGTAACAGCTCCTGTAAACAAATCATTCTCTAATACCTTAATTTCAATCGTTTCATCCTCTTTGACTTCAACAATATCCTCTACTGTATCAATGTGGTCTAGTACAACAATCGTAACTGTCGCTGTTTTACACACAGCAGACGCACCATTACTACACACCTTATATTCATAACTATCTACTCCGTTAAAATCGGCATTCGGCACATAGGTAACTTTTCCAGTTTCAACATCCACTGAAACAATACCGTTCGCTGGATCTTTTGAAATTATAAGCGTTGCTTTATCTATAATAAAGAACGGATCAGTATCATTTAAAAGCACACTTGTAATCACAGAAGCATCTTCTTCTATATTCTCATTATCATCTTTTAGCTCAAATGAATTAATTGTAATTGTTACTGTAGCTGTATCACATTTTGCTGGAAGTGGATTCCCTGTGTCACAAACCGAATATTCAAAAGTATCACCTTCAAAATCTCCTACTCCTGGAGTATACGTTATTTCTCCAGTAATTGCATGTACCACCACCGAACCATGGACTGGTTGTTTTACGATTGTTACTGAACCTGGGTCAATTCCTCCCAACAAATCGTTTGGATCTTTGTCATTATCAATTACAGATATCACTATAGATTCTCCTTCTTGAACTTCTACCAGATCATCTTTCGCAACCGGTGCATCGTTTACAGGGCTTACAGTAACTACTACCGTAGCTGTATTACCATCAACATTGGTATACGTAAATGTATCCTCTCCATTGAAATTTAGATTTGGTGTGTATTTCACCGTACCATCTGTGTTGATTTCTGTAATTCCATTTACGGGTTGCGTAATGGTACTTACCTGTGAATTTGCACTATCAACATCTGTATCGTTCGTTATTACATCAATATCTACAGAAGCATCTTCATCAACTTTAGCTATATCATCTTTTGCAATTGTTTTGTCTTCTATTGCTATAACTGTAATTGAAACTGTTGCCGTGTTTGATACCAATCCGTTGTTGTCCTTTATGGTATAAGTAAAACTATCTGGACCTGAGTAATTAGCCGTTGGGCTATAGGTAACTTTTCCTGTGGTAGCATTTACACTTACGGTTCCGTTTGTAGGAATTGTTGTGATAACAACTGTTGTTGGGTCGATGGTTCCATCAATATCCGTATCGCCTACTTTTACATCAACGACCAAATCTATATCTTCATTGGTTGTTTCGGTTTCATTATCTGCTACAGGTGCATCGTTCACTGCATTTACAGTGATTGAAACTGTTGCTATGTTTGATACCAATCCGTTATTGTCCTTTATAGTATAAGTAAAACTATCTGGACCTGAGTAATTAGCCGTTGGGCTATAGGTAACTTTTCCTGTAGTAGCATTTACACTTACGGTTCCGTTTGTAGGAATTGTTGTGATAACAACTGTTGTTGGGTCGATGGTTCCATCAATATCCGTATCGCCTACTTTTACATCAACAACCAAATCTGTATCTTCATTGGTTGTTTCGGTTTCATTATCTGCTACAGGTGCATCGTTCACTGCATTTACAGTAATTGAAACTGTTGCCGTGTTTGACACCAATCCGTTATTGTCCTTTATAGTATAAGTAAAACTATCTGGACCTATATAATTAGCCATTGGGCTATAGGTAACTTTTCCTGTGCTAGCATTTACACGTACCGTTCCTTTTGTTGGAGATGTTATGATAACAACTGTTGTTGGGTCGATGGTGCCATCAACATCCGTATCTCCTACTTTTACATCAATGACCAAATCTGTATCTTCAGTGGCTGTTTCTGTTTCATTATCTGCAACTGGTGCATCATTCACTGGGGTAACAGTAATTGTTGTCTTCCCTGTAACTGTTGAATTCCCATCAGTCACCGTGTATTTAAACTCTCCTACAGCAGTTCCTGCAGTATATTCTGAGGGTGCATCGTATTGTAAACTTGTCAATTGAGCAATGGTTAAACTCGCACCATTTGCGACCGCTGATCCATCTGATAAAGTAACCGTTCCTAAGCTAGGCAAACCACTTACTTTTATCGTTAATGTACCAACCGCTGTATCAACATCCGTAGGAGCTGTTAATCCTAAACCTGTATTTGTACTTTCCTCCAGAACTGTAATGCTTGAACTATCAACTACAGGAGCATCGTTCACTGGGGTAACAACAATTGTTGTCTTCCCTGTAACTGTTGAATCCCCATCTGTAACAGTGTACGTAAACTCTCCTACAGCAGTTCCTGCAGTATATTCTGAGGGTGCATCGTATTGTAAACTTGTCAATTGAGCAATGGTTAAACTCGCACCACTTGCGACCGCTGTTCCATCTGATAAAGTAACCGTTCCTAAGCTAGGCAAACCACTTACTTTTATCGTTAATGTACCTACCGCTGTATCAACATCCGTAGGAGCTGTTAATCCTAAACCTGTATTTGTACTTTCCTCCAGAACTGTAATGCTTGAACTATCAACTACAGGAGCATCGTTCACTGGGGTAACAACAATTGTTGTCTTCCCTGTAACTGTTGAATTCCCATCAGTCACCGTGTATTTAAACTCTCCTACAGCAGTTCCTGCAGTATATTCTGAGGGTGCATCGTATTGTAAACTTGTCAATTGAGCAATGGTTAAACTCGCACCATTTGCGACCGCTGATCCATCTGATAAAGTAACCGTTCCTAAGATAGGCAAACCACTTACTTTTATCGTTAATGTACCAACCGCTGTATCAACATCTGTAGGGGCTGTTAATCCTAAACCTGTATTTGTACTTTCCTCCAGAACTGTAATACTTGAACTATCAACTACAGGAGCATCGTTCACTGGGGTAACAACAATTGTTGTCTTCCCTGTAACTGTTGAATCCCCATCAGTCACCGTGTATTTAAACTCTCCTACAGCAGTTCCTGCAGTATATTCTGAGGGTGCATCGTATTGTAAACTTGTCAATTGAGCAATGGTTAAACTCGCACCATTTGCGACCGCTGATCCATCTGATAAAGTAACCGTTCCTAAGATAGGCAAACCACTTACTTTTATCGTTAATGTACCAACCGCTGTATCAACATCTGTAGGGGCTGTTAATCCTAAACCTGTATTTGTACTTTCCTCCAGAACTGTAATACTTGAACTATCAACTACAGGAGCATCGTTCACTGGGGTAACAACAATTGTTGTCTTCCCTGTAACTGTTGAATCCCCATCAGTCACCGTGTATTTAAACTCTCCTACAGCAGTTCCTGCAGTATATTCTGAGGGTGCATCGTATTGTAAACTTGTCAATTGAGCAATGGTTAAACTCGCACCACTTGCGACCGCTGTTCCATCTGATAAAGTAACCGTTCCTAAGCTAGGCAAACCACTTACTTTTATCGTTAATGTACCAACCGCTGTATCAACATCCGTAGGAGCTGTTAATCCTAAACCTGTATTTGTACTCTCCTCCAGAACTGTAATGCTTGAACTATCAACTACAGGAGCATCGTTCACTGGGGTAACAACAATTGTTGTCTTCCCTGTAACTGTTGAATCCCCATCAGTCACCGTGTATTTAAACTCTCCTACAGCAGTTCCTGCAGTATATTCTGAGGGTGCATCGTATTGTAAACTTGTCAATTGAGCAATGGTTAAACTCGCACCATTTGCGACCGCTGTTCCATCTGATAAAGTAACCGTTCCTAAGCTAGGCAAACCACTTACTTTTATCGTTAATGTACCAACCGCTGTATCTACATCCGTAGGAGCTGTTAATCCTAAACCTGTATTTGTACTTTCCTCCAGAACTGTAATGCTTGAACTATCAACTACAGGAGCATCGTTCACTGGGGTAACAACAATTGTTGTCTTCCCTGTAACTGTTGAATTCCCATCAGTCACCGTGTATTTAAACTCTCCTACAGCAGTTCCTGCAGTATATTCTGAGGGCGCATCGTATTGTAAACTTGTCAATTGAGCAATGGTTAAACTCGCACCACTTGCGACCGCTGTTCCATCTGATAAAGTAACCGTTCCTAAGCTAGGCAAACCACTTACTTTTATCGTTAATGTACCTACCGCTGTATCAACATCCGTAGGAGCTGTTAATCCTAAACCTGTATTTGTACTTTCCTCCAGAACTGTAATGCTTGAACTATCAACTACAGGAGCATCGTTCACTGGGGTAACAACAATTGTTGTCTTCCCTGTAACTGTTGAATTCCCATCAGTCACCGTGTATTTAAACTCTCCTACAGCAGTTCCTGCAGTATATTCTGAGGGCGCATCGTATTGTAAACTTGTCAATTGAGCAATGGTTAAACTCGCACCATTTGCGACCGCTGATCCATCTGATAAAGTAACCGTTCCTAAGCTAGGCAAACCACTTACTTTTATCGTTAATGTACCAACCGCTGTATCAACATCCGTAGGAGCTGTTAATCCTAAACCTGTATTTGTACTTTCCTCCAGAACTGTAATGCTTGAACTACCAACTACAGGAGCATCGTTCACTGCGGTAACAACAATTGTTGTCTTCCCTGTAACTGTTGAATCCCCATCATTCACCGTGTATTTAAACTCTCCTACAGCAGTTCCTGCAGTATATTCTGAGGGTGCATCGTATTGTAAACTTGTCAATTGAGCAATGGTTAAACTCGCACCACTTGCGACCGCTGTTCCATCTGATAAAGTAACCGTTCCTAAGCTAGGCAAACCACTTACTTTTATCGTTAATGTACCAACCGCTGTATCAACATCCGTAGGAGCTGTTAATCCTAAACCTGTATTTGTACTTTCCTCCAGAACTGTAATGCTTGAACTATCAACTACAGGTGCATCGTTCACTGGGGTAACAACAATTGTTGTCTTCCCTGTAACTGTTGAATTCCCATCTGTAACAGTGTACGTAAACTCTCCTACAGCAGTTCCTGCAGTATATTCTGAGGGTGCATCGTATTGTAAACTTGTCAATTGAGCAATGGTTAAACTCGCACCACTTGCGACCGCTGTTCCATCTGATAAAGTAACCGTTCCTAAGCTAGGTAAACCACTTACTTTTATCGTTAATGTACCTACCGCTGTATCAACATCCGTAGGAGCTGTTAATCCTAAACCTGTATTTGTACTTTCCTCAAAAACTGTAATGCTTGAATTGTCTGCTACTGGTGCATCGTTCACTGGGGTAACAACAATTGTTGTCTTCCCTGTAACTGTTGAATCCCCATCATTCACGGTATATTTAAACTCTCCTACAGCAGTTCCTGCAGTATATTCTGAGGGTGCATCGTATTGTAAACTTGTCAATTGAGCAATGGTTAAACTCGCACCATTTGCGACCGCTGATCCATCTGATAAAGTAACCGTTCCTAAGCTAGGCAAACCACTTACTTTTATCGTTAATGTACCAACCGCTGTATCAACATCCGTAGGAGCTGTTAATCCTAAACCTGTATTTATACTTTCCTCAAGAACTGTAATGCTTGAATTGTCTGCTACTGGTGCATCGTTCACTGGGGTAACAACAATTGTTGTCTTCCCTGTAACTGTTGAATTCCCATCTGTAACAGTGTACGTAAACTCTCCTACAGCAGTTCCTGCAGTATATTCTGAGGGTGCATCGTATTGTAAACTTGTCAATTGAGCAATGGTTAAACTCGCACCACTTGCGACCGCTGTTCCATCTGATAAAGTAACCGTTCCTAAGCTAGGCAAACCACTTACTTTTATCGTTAATGTACCAACCGCTGTATCAACATCCGTAGGAGCTGTTAATCCTAAACCTGTATTTGTACTTTCTTCCAGAACTGTAATGCTTGAATTGTCTGCTACTGGTGCATCGTTCACTGGAGTAACAACAATTGTTGTCTTCCCTGTAACTGTTGAATTCCCATCATTCACGGTATATTTAAACTCTCCTACAGCAGTTCCTGCAGTATATTCTGAGGGTGCATCGTATTGTAAACTTGTCAATTGAGCAATGGTTAAACTCGCACCATTTGCGACCGCTGATCCATCTGATAAAGTAACCGTTCCTAAGCTAGGCAAACCACTTACTTTTATCGTTAATGTACCGACCGCTGTATCAACATCCGTAGGAGCTGTTAATCCTAAACCTGTATTTGTACTTTCCTCCAGAACTGTAATGCTTGAACTGTCTGCAACTGGCGGATCGTTCACTATGGTAACAACAATTGTTGTTCTCCCTATAACAGTGGTAGTCCCGTCATAAACTCTGTAAACAAAATCTCCAACAACACCCCCTGTGTAGACTGAGGGCGCATCGTATTGTAAACTTGTCAATTGGGCAATGCTTAAACTAGCACCATTTGCGACCGTTGTTCCATCTGATAAAGTAACGGTTCCTAAGCTAGGCAAACCACTTACTTTTATAGTTAATGTACCAACCGCTGTATCAATATCCGTGGGTGCTGATAACCCTAAACTTGTATCATTGCTATCTTCTTCAACTGTAATACTTGAACTGTCTGCTACTGGTGCATCGTTCACTGCGGTCACAACAATTGTTGTCTTCCCTGTAACTGTCGAAGTCCCATCAGTCACTGTGTATTTAAACTCTCCTACAGCAGTTCCTGCAGTATATTCTGAGGGAGCATCGTATTGTAAACTTGTCAATTGAGCAATGGTTAAACTAGCACCATTTGCAACCGCTGATCCATCTGATAAAGTAACCGTTCCTAAGATAGGCAAGCCACTTACTTTTATCGTTAATGTACCAACCGCTGTATCTACATCTGTAGGGGCTGTTAATCCTAAATTTGTATTTGTACTTTCCTCCAGAACTATAATGCTCGAATTATCTGCTACTGGCGCATCGTTCACTGGGGTAACAACAATTGTTGTCTTCCCTGTAACTGTCGAAGTCCCATCATTCACCGTGTACTTAAACTCTCCTACAGCAGTTCCTGCAGTATATTCTGAGGGAGCATCGTATTGTAAACTTGTCAATTGAGCAATGGTTAAACTCGCACCATTTGCGACCGCTGATCCATCTGATAAAGTAACCGTTCCTAAGATAGGCAAGCCACTTACTTTTATAGTTAATGTACCAACCGCTGTATCTACATCTGTAGGAGCTGTTAATCCTAAACCTGTATTTGTACTTTCTTCCAGAACTGTAATGCTTGAATTGTCTGCTACTGGTGCATCGTTCACTGCGGTCACAACAATTGTTGTCTTCCCTGTAACTGTCGAAGTCCCATCAGTCACTGTGTATTTAAACTCTCCTACAGCAGTTCCTGCAGTATATTCTGAGGGAGCATCGTATTGTAAACTTGTCAATTGAGCAATGGTTAAAATAGCACCATTTACAACCGCTGATCCATCTGATAAAGTAACTGTCCCTAAGCTAGGCAAACCACTTACTTTTATCGTTAATGTACCAACCGCTGTATCAATATCCGTGGGTGCTGATAACCCTAAACTTGTATCATTGCTATCTTCTTCAACTGTAATACTTGAACTGTCAACTGCAGGAGGATCATTCACTGCGGTTACATTAATTGTTACTGTTGCTGTATCTTCCAATACTCCATCAGAAATTGTATAATCAAACGTCGCTGTATTTCCAACATAATTGGATGCGGGAGTAAAAGTAACAATTTGACCTACTAATTCAACCGTTCCGTTTACTGGATTAGAGACTCCTGTTATTGTTAAAGCATTTCCATCTGGATCTGTATCATTTGGAGTAACTATATCTACAATACCTAAATCGATTGGTGTATCTTCTGCTGTAGTTGCAGTGTCAGAAACTGCTATTGGAGCATCGTTTACTGGGGCTACAGTGATATTTTGACTTGCTATAGCAGCCCCACCATTGCCATCATTAATTGTATAGGAAAAACTAACAAAACCATTATAATTACTCAATGGTTCAAAGGTTATTACCCCTAAAACTGTGATTTTCACCGTTCCATTAGGTACAGAAATAGTTTGAACTGACCCTGGAATCAAGGTGATCCCATTAATTTCTGTAATACTAAGAGTATTTCCGTCTAGATCACTATCTCCTGTTAAAGGCAATAATTCAACACTTCCATCTTCATCTACATTATAAGAATCATCTACTGCTACTGGAACGTTATTCGCACCTACTTTTGTAACAACTGTAAAATACTGTCCGTTTGTTAAGGTTACATTTGCAAATGAAACTTTTCCATTTACATAACTTGTGGCATCACTATAGGTAACTCCCGAATTAAAATCACCATCATTATCAACTGCCAAAAACAAATTCCCAACATTTAATACACTAGATGCAGTTGAAGCATTTAAATCAACTTGTAAATTAATAACATTACTAAAATTAGCTGTTTTTTGTACTTTCCATTCTCTTCCTAATCTATCTTGAACAACAGCCTCTTTCTCTGTGCTTACAAAATTTTCCGTCCCATGATTATTAGCCCACATTAAGAAACTCTTATCACTTGTAATAGAAATTCTAGACAAATGAGTGTTTGACAATTCAAAATCGGCTGAAGTAGCCATGGTCACTAACGTGTTTTTATTAACACTTTTTGAAACTTTCTGTTCTAAATCGTACGTAGCCAAATCTTTCCCTATCCCCGCAACATCAAACTTGTATACAGGATCTGGCGCCCATATCACATTCCCATCTGAATTCAAATAATTATAATTACTATTCCCTATTCTCGCCCCTAAATCATCTGCGGTATTGGTCAAGGTAATTCCATACTTTACAGCAAGATAAGATTCTACTATCTGTTGTTTTTGAGTAGTTAGAACCCCATCATATACAAGTACTTCAGAAACTTTACCATCAAAAGTATTCCCACCAGAATAATGCGTTCCAATACGCATCGTTTTTGGTAATGGATATCCAGCACCAATCTGTCCACTTTTAAGACTTGTAGCAGAAATATTTAATTCATCTTGTGATCCATTAGCATACAAACTATAATTCACATCATTAGAATTAATTACATCTCTAGACAGCACACCAATTGCTGGGACTGACTCAATGTCTATATCTCCCATATTAAAATAATCTCCACTATGTCCTCCTCCAAAAGAAATGCGATTTCCTATTGCAACACCAAAGGACATATCTGAATGCAAACCAATTTCTCCAGTAGATGGGGTAGAAATATCACCACCGTACAATAATGATTGATTGTATTGACTCGAACCATTCCCATCAGCATCAAAAACAACAAAAATTGTTTGACTTGCCTTTGCAGGCGTATTTATTTGAACAGCATTTCCCGCATTAGCAGAACTAAACTCCAATACAGGATTAAAATTAATATTATCTATTGGATTGTTTTTAAACAAAGGTAATGTAGGCAATGGCGATTCTCCAGACTCCCCAGTATGAGCTGTAGCATTTCCTCCATTTTGAGATACATCATCTGTAAACTGATCAAACCATGTTAACAATCCGGTATTATCCGAAGGTAAAGAACCATTTATATTTACTCCATCATCTGCTCTTAACCATAAAACACCTTTTGGTGCAGGTGTTGGAGCCGAAACACACAGCCCAAGTCCATCTATAGGCACACATTCAAAAGAAGTTGCAGTACCTGGAATCATCCCTCCAGTGCTTCCACTTGTAACATGCCCCACAAAACACAACATAGCATCCACCTCATTATAATCAACATAACTACTTCCATGCCCACCTAAGGAGAGGAAAACCGCTTTATTTGTCCCCACTACAAATCCACCTGGTACTGTTGGGTATGCAAGATTCCCTAGGCTTCCAATAGACGACGCATTAGATTTTCCCCAAACTTTTAATCTTTTATCTCTTAAAATAACACCCGCAGCCGCATATCTTCTAGCAGAAAACGTTGTTGTTAAAAACACCACATCTTCCATAATAGACCCAGCACTGTCCTCTATAGCCTCCCACGTTAACACAAAACCAGTGTGGTTATTAATAATAGCAGCATCCGAACCACTATGCCCTAAACCATATGCCCTATTATCAGTACCCATAACGAGTACTCCAGAATCATACGCTGAATAACTACTATAAGAAGATCCATCCATAAAAGAAGCCAATGATATTGGAGAGGCAGCATTTGGCAAATCTTGTAATTTAACAGCATACTTACTATCAGTCGCAGCCGAATTATTTCCTTTCACTACATTATAGCCCCAAGAATAAATTTCATTCGTATTAAGAATTGCGTAACCTGTAGCAGTCGCACAGTTAATTTGTCTTACGTTTGTCAAGTCCACCCCAGAAGACACTTCTATTTGATACCAACCTGTACCAGCAGTTTTATAACTTAATGAAGCATAAAAACTCTCAACCTCACTTACATATACTTTTCCTCCATGAGCATCATTGGTTAAAACATAAAATGCACCATGTGTTGCCTGAATATCCTTTATATCTGAAGGAGTCAAACCTAAAGGCAAAGAAATTTCTTGAATACCTCTTCCTGAAGTTAATACATCACTAACAGACTTATTCTCATACCCCCAAGCATAAAGCCCAACTGTAGTTAGCAAGAAAAACTGACCATGATCAGCTCCAGAGACCGTTGCTTGTATTGGAGTTCCCGAATACGTATACCCATTAGCAACAGACAGGTCTAACAAAGTCATGTTATCAGTATGTCCATCAGCTCCAGAATCTTCACCAAATAAACTAAAACCATTGATTGTTTTTAAGATAGTTTGATGATAAGAAGTCATAAAAACATCATCCTCAAAATTGTATACACCATCAGCGTTTAAAGTTGGGCAATTCTGAGCACCTACATTCGTACTAATTAGAAGTAGAAACAGCCACATACCTGTTGACAAGAAAGTAAAGCTACGCATCACTTTCACAATTGAAAAGGAAAAATTAATCATAAAACATTTTTAGTTATGTACTCAGTTCTTATTTTTAAATCTTAAAAGCTTAAGATTCAGGGGGGATAAGAACCATGAAAATTGGCAGCAAATATACAAAAATTAACACAGGTTAACTATACTTATTTTTATGTATATCTACAAAAAGTAAGTTTAATACAACTAGATGTAATTATTATCGAATAACTTGTATTTATATTTTACAATAAGCATGTGAATTAAGCTTAAATAACACTCATTTATCGTAATTTTCACACTAAAAACACCTACTAAATACATATTGATTTTACAGTTATTTCAAGTGTAATTCATGCTTAATCCCATTCAGAAATAACACATTACAACTACCACATCTCTCAATAATTCACACCCAAATCAAACTCATAAATACACTCTAAAAATGAAACCATCACGAATGCATTCCTTTTTTTGTATCTTTAACTAGAATAGAAAAAGAAAACAAAATGCTAGTAAAAGTTTTTGGGTCCGCTGTTTTCGGCATAGAGGCCTCTACCATAACGGTGGAAGTAAACATAGATAAAGGTGTAGGATACCATTTGGTAGGTCTTCCAGATAGCGCAATTAAAGAAAGTAGCTATCGAATTTCTGCAGGGCTAAAAAACAATGGCTACAAGCTACCTGTAAAAAAAATAACCATCAATATGGCACCCGCAGACATGCATAAAGAAGGAAGTGCCTACGACCTGACCTTAGCCGTAGGTATTTTAGCCGCTTCCAAACAAATTGAGACCACTATTCTTGATGATTATTTAATTATGGGAGAACTATCCTTGGATGGAGGTATCCATCCTATTAAAGGAGCACTCCCTATAGCAATCAAGGCAAGAGAAGAAGGATTTAAAGGATTTATTTTACCTCAAAAAAACGCCAAAGAAGCAGCTATTGTAGATGACTTAGATGTACTAGGAGCTGAAAACATAGTTCAAGTAATTGAGTTTTTAGAAAAAGGCACTGGACTTACACCTACTATAGTTGACACACGTGCCGAGTTTGAAAAAAGCCCCACAGATTTAGAATTTGATTTTTCCGATGTAAAAGGGCAAGAGTCTATCAAACGCTGTATGGAAATCGCAGCTGCAGGCGGCCATAATATTATTTTAATCGGCCCGCCAGGAAGCGGAAAAACAATGTTAGCAAAACGACTGCCCAGTATCCTCCCTCCAATGACACTACACGAAGCATTGGAGACCACAAAAATACACTCCATCGTTGGAAAAATAAAAGACACTGGATTACAGAATTTCCGACCTTTTAGATCCCCACATCACACCATAAGTGATGTCGCCTTAGTCGGAGGTGGACAATATCCACAACCTGGAGAAATATCAATGGCACATAACGGCGTGCTGTTTTTAGATGAACTCCCCGAATTTAAACGCAGCGTACTCGAAGTAATGCGACAACCATTAGAAGATAGAGAAGTGACTATTTCACGTGCTAGGTTTACCGTTACTTACCCTTGTAGTTTTATGTTGGTAGCTAGCATGAATCCAAGTCCCAGCGGTTATTTCAACGACCCCGATTCCCCAATGACCACGTCTCACTCAGAAATGCAACGTTATTTAGGGAAAATATCAGGTCCACTTTTAGACCGAATAGACATCCATATAGAAGTCAACCCTGTACCTTTCGAAAAATTATCCTCCACACAATTGGCAGAACCCAGTACCGAAATACGAAAACGAGTCACAGCAGCAAGAAAACACCAGACCAAACGTTTTGAAAAATCAGAAAGCGTGCATTACAATGCGCAAATGAGTGTCAAACAAATTCGAACTTTTTGTAAATTATCAGACCCGTCTTTACAATTACTTAAAACTGCAATGGAAAAACTAAAACTATCTGCCAGAGCTTATGACCGAATCTTAAAAGTAGCCAGAACCATTGCAGATTTAGAATCCGTAGAGCATCTTGAATCACATCATATTGCAGAAGCCATACAATACCGTAGCTTAGACAGAGAAGGATGGCTGGGTTGATACAATTCTAAATTTACGTGGCTATCCGTAGAGAATATAAGAATGTTTTCCTTGATTGATGATAAACCTAATTCAAAATGATTGCAACTGTACTTGGAAACATTGCTGATATACAACGCACAAATAGGTCCCAAGACAGAAAGATAGAATTGAACTAGCAAAGCTATAAGGTAAATACAAGAGGTCGCTTCAATGATTACACCAATTAAACCCCAATATAACCGATAAAAATATAAGACGGTAAAGATTGAGCTACCTAATAGTAAATCACATAGAAGACACTAAATTAGATGAATAGACTTGCTGTTGGTCAAAAGATTGAAAGGCTGATGATGCTGGAAGCTTCATGAATTAAAAACCCTCGAATACCCCTATTCCAAATAGAGCAAAGTCATATTTAACGGGATCTAGTGGATCCAATTCCCTTAATACCATATCTAATTCTAAAAGAGCTTTGGCATCATTTTGCTTCCGTTTTAAAAGACCTAGTTTTCTTGCTACATTCCCAGAATGCACATCAAGCGGACAAGAAAGTATAGATGGAGAAATGTTTTCCCAAAGACCAAAATCAACACCAGCATTATCTTTACGAACAAGCCACCTCAACATCATATTTAACCTTTTGCAAGCAGATCCTTTATTAGGATCGCCAACATGTTTTTGAGACCTTACTTGGTGGTCTAATGAAAAGAAGATTTTTTTAAACTCGTGAATCGCAGGCTGTATCGTTATTTTTGTAGCATGCTTCTG
The DNA here is from genome assembly GCA_965224465.1 of Flavobacteriaceae bacterium. Classification (GTDB taxonomy): domain Bacteria; phylum Bacteroidota; class Bacteroidia; order Flavobacteriales; family Flavobacteriaceae. The sequence continues at coordinate 2,432,991 of OZ245049.1, forward strand.
AAAAATAGATTCCATACCATCATGATTTAAATAAATGTTTTTAAGCGATGTAATAAAGTATTTAAAATCTACTGAATTGAATGTACGATGAACAAAACCATCGAACTTATCTAAATCACTTGTTTTATGATTCATCACAAAATCATAGGGCGAATTACCAAGCAATTCCATCATTTTATTAGCGTTTTTAATAATCATTTTACGATTACCCCAAGCGATGGTTGCTGTTAAAAACGATGATATCTCAATATCTTCTTTTAGAGTATAGCGATGAGCTATCTGTACAGGGTCACTATCAATAAACTTTGGATTGTTATACTCCAATACCTTTTCGTCTAAAAAATCTTTAAGCTCCTTTTTATTCACATCTTTCAAAATTAGACTTAAAAGTAATCATAATTTAATTACTAAATTATAGTTCATCATTTTGCGTAGTTATTTTTTACGCTCGTCAAGCAAAAATAATTCTAAAAATGACTACTCAAAACAAAGCTCAAAGCTTAGCGACATTGCGCAGCGGGTTTTAGAATACCTCACCAAAGTCACCTAAAAAGCATTATTAATAGGATCTGTTTTTCTGTTGCAATTTTCGCCCGCACTTCAATATCTATTATCTTACACCAACTACAATTCAAAATAATAGATATAAATAGTCTGTTTTACGTTCTAACATCATTGAAAAACAGAACGATAGCTATGACTATCCTTAGATATATCGCCTAACTAAAACAATTACATTTCGAAACGGTCACTTGGAAATGTAGTTGGAAGTACTTAGCCTTGTCGATTTATATTGGTAGCTAGTATGAATCCAAGTCCAAGTGGTTATTTCAACAACCCCGACTCCCCAATGACCAAGTCTCTAACAGAAACGCAACGTTATATAGGGGAAATAACGGGATCACATTTAGACAGAATAGACATCCAAACAGAAGTCAATCTAGTGCCTTTCAGAAAATTACCCTCCACACAATTGACAGCACCAAGTACAGAACTACGAAAACGAGTCACAGCCACAAGAAAACATCAGACCATCATTACAATTACTTAAAACTGAAATAAAAAACTATCTACCAGAACTTATGACAAAATCTTAAATATAGCCAGAACAATTGCAGATTTAGAATCTGTAGAGTATCTAGAATCACATCATATAGCAGAAGCCATACAATACCATAGTTTGGACAGCGAAAAATGGTTGCGTTAACTTTTGCTCCTTATGAAACTACATGCTAATAACGAGGGAATTAACAGCGAAATCCACCTAAATAAACGTTAAAAAAAAATGCGAAACCTTCATACAAAAACACTGAACATCAACCACTCATAGAAACAGGCGAGTCCAAAAAGGGGGAGTTTCACCCCTACAAGTTTATGCAAATACCGTCCGTGATTAAAACAATATAATTGTACCTTTGCACCATACAATAATTGAAAGATTGTTTTATGGGAATTGCTAAATTATTAAAACATTTGTGGGGAATGTAAATAATTTAAAAGGCTCTTTAGTTTACTAAAGGGTCTTTTTTTCTGTCTTGACTTTTCGACTAAAAAAAGACACTGTCCCGTTTGTACTATTACAACAATACACAAGGCATCTCTGGATAACACCAATTACAATCAAACTGACAGATATAAATAATTTATTTTACGTGCTAGCGTTTGTTGAAAAATAAAACAACAGCTATGGCTATCCCTAGATTTATCGCTTAGCTAAAAAAAAATCCATTACTAAACGGTGACTTGGAAATGTATTTGGTATTATACGTACTTTATAATCGATTTCTGTTTCGCCTGCACCACACTTGACACGGGGGATTACATTTACCGACGACCTCCTTCAGACTTAATAACACCCTCAACCTTCTTACCAATTACTACTCTTACCTCTCAAAAAGGCATACACAAAGATTTACAATTTTCGAGACCATTACCATGCACTACAAACAAAAAAAGGCAGCCTTTTTGAAGGCTGCCTTTAGACTATTTAAAATACGATAAATTAATACCTGTAATATTCTGGTTTAAAAGGACCTTTTACAGTAACACCAATATATGCTGCTTGTTCCTCGCTTAAAGTTTCCAACTCAACACCAATTTTATCCAAGTGTAAACGGGCAACTTTCTCATCCAATATTTTCGGTAACATATACACCTCATTTTCGTAAGATGCTCTGTTATTCCAAAGTTCCAGTTGCGCCAATGTTTGGTTTGTAAACGAATTACTCATCACAAAACTAGGATGTCCTGTAGCACAACCTAAATTCACCAAACGACCTTCCGCTAAAATAATGATATCCTTACCGTCTACAGTATATTTATCAACTTGAGGCTTAATTTCAACTTTGGTATCCCCATAGTTATCATTCAACCATCCAATTTCTATTTCGTTGTCAAAGTGACCGATATTACAAACAATCGTCTTGTCTTTTAACATTTTAAAATGTTCAGCTCTCACAATTCCTTTATTACCAGTAGTTGTGATAATGATATCTGCATTGGGAGCAATTGTTTCCAATTTCTTCACTTCAAAACCATCCATAGCAGCTTGTAAAGCACAAATTGGATCTATTTCTGTAACGGTAACAATAGAACCAGCACCACGGAAACTAGCAGCAGTACCTTTACCTACATCACCATATCCACAAACTACAACACGTTTTCCTGCCAACATAATATCTGTAGCTCTACGAATAGCATCTACAGCACTTTCTCTACATCCGTATTTATTATCGAATTTAGATTTTGTAACAGAATCATTTACGTTAATCGCAGGCATTGGAAGTGTTCCATTTTTCATACGATCGTACAAACGATGAACTCCAGTAGTCGTTTCTTCAGACAAACCGTTAATTCCAGCCACTAATTCAGGATATCTATCCAACACCATATTGGTCAAATCACCACCATCATCTAAAATAAGATTCAATGGTTTTTTATCTTCACCAAAAAATAATGTTTGCTCTATACACCAATCGAAATCCTTTTCATTCAATCCTTTCCAAGCATACACAGAAACACCTGAAGCAGCAATTGCCGCAGCAGCTTGATCTTGCGTAGAAAAAATATTACAAGAACTCCAAGTCACCTCAGCACCTAACGCAACCAATGTTTCTATCAACACTGCCGTTTGAATGGTCATGTGTAAACATCCTGCAATTCTAGCACCTTTTAAAGGCTGTTCGTCTTTATATTCTTCACGTAAACTCATTAAGCCAGGCATCTCAGCCTCTGCCAATTCAATTTCTTTTCTTCCCCAATCAGCTAAAGAAATATCCTTAACTTTATAAGGTACATACGTTTTTGTATCTGTACTCATATTCTTATCTTTGTTCTTTATGAATTGCAAAAATAGTCTAAAATCACAAATCAACACATAAGTAATACCAATTAAATTTCCAAGTGAAGGTTTAGAAATGGAATTATTTTTTGTTTTAGCTAGACAAAAAATAGAAGGATAGCCCTCTATCGTTCTGTTTTTTAACAACACTAGCACGTAAAACAAACTATGTATATCGGTCATTCTGAATTTTAATTGGTTGAAGACAAAATAATTAATTTTTTAACCACAATAAAGGCAATTTAACCAACTGTTTTGTTGATATTTACTGCTTATTTTAATTTTGAAACGTATAAATGCCTCTCTATAAAATCATAAAACCTCATGCAAACACCATCATTTTTGTATGGAACATCAAAGATACTTTATCTAAATTATCTGAAAACATGCCGCTTTCCGACAACAGCATAGCACGTTTAAAGCATATGAAATCTGAATTACACAGAAGAGGATTTTTAAGCGTGAGACATTTATTAAAAGAAGCGGGATATACAGATCATGATCTGTATTACACCCCCAATGGAAAACCGCATTTAAAAGACGGTAAACACATTTCGATCACTCATTCTTACGAATTTTCAGCCATCATCATCAGTGATTCTGAAATAGGAATAGACATCGAAAAAAACAGGCCTAAGATCACAAGAATCGCCTCAAAATTCACAGATTATAAAGTCAATTTTGAAGATCAAACTCAGGAACAAATTGAAATATTAACCGTAATATGGGGCGCCAAAGAATCCCTTTATAAGATTTATCCTTATGGTGGATTGACTTTTAGAAACGACATAGAGGTAACTCCTTTTAAATTAAATGATACCAAAACTACGGCATGGATAAAAGCTACCGACTGGAGTAAAAAATACCAAATTCAATTTGAAAAAATAGAAAACTTCACCCTAGTCTATGCCCATGACCATTTTAATTAATACTATCTTGAGCCCTCTTAAACCCTAATTATATATAATGACTGAAATATTTGATTTTTTTTTCGGGCAATATAAAGAATACCCTACCCACGAAATAATTTTAGAATCCATCGCCATTATCTTTGGTTTTTTATCTGTTTGGTACTCTAAACAAAATAAAATATGGGTATTCCCTACGGGGATTATCAGTACTTTAATCTTTGTTTACCTGCTTTTTAAATGGGGTTTATTAGGTGATATGATGATAAATGCCTATTATTTTATCATGAGCATTTACGGCTGGTACATTTGGACTAGAAAAGTAGACGAAACACATGTTACTCCTATTTCAAGCATCAATTTAAAAGAAAAATACATCTCCATTACAATCTTCTTTTGTACCTTAATTTTTGTTTATTTGGTGTATATTAGCTTCGACAAATGGAATGGCTGGGTTGCCTATGTAGACGCCCTGACCACAGCAATATTTTTTGTAGGCATGTGGCTGATGGCAAAACGAAAAATTGAAAACTGGTTGTTTTGGATAGTCGGTGACATTATCTCCGTTCCATTATACTTTTATAAGGGATATACCTTAACAAGTATTCAATATTTAATATTTACATTTATTGCCATATTTGGATATTTAGCATGGAAGAAAAACTTAGACAAACAGCAACTGAAGTCTTAAAAATAGTACTATTCGGTCCAGAATCCACAGGTAAAACCACCTTATCTAGGCAATTGTCTCGTTATTACAATACGGTATGGGTTCCGGAATACGCACGTGAATACTTACAAAACAAGTGGAACAACGAGCGAAAAACTTGTGAAAATTCAGATTTACTCCCTATAGCTATTGGGCAAATGACCCTAGAAAACGATTTGGCAACAAAGGCAAATCAAGTACTTATATGCGATACAGACTTACTTGAGACCAAAGTCTATTCTCAAGAATTTTACGGAGGCTTTGTAGATCCATTATTGGACAAAATATCGAAAGAAAACACCTACAACCTCTACCTACTTACTTATATAGACATTCCTTGGGAAGCCGATGACCTAAGAGATCAATCCGAAAACAGAAAAACAATGTTCAATGCATTTGAACAAGCATTAATCACCAATAACAGACCTTATATCTTATTAAAAGGCGATAAAAAAACACGCTTAAAAACGGCCATAAAAGCCATCGATAATATATTAAAACTAAAAACTATGTATAGCGAAATAGCCCTTAAAAACCTAACTAACAAAGGAATTTCTCTCACGAAACTACAAGAACAACTCAACTGTTTTAAAAAAAACAATTTCCACATCCATGTAAAAAATGTCGCAACTCCCAGCAATGGTGTCTTGCAATACACCCAAAGCGAACAAGATGCTTTTATTACACGGTACCAACAAGAGCAAACCAAGTTAGACATTCTTAAATTTGTACCTGCTTCAGGTGCAGCTACACGCATGTTTAGCGAATTGTATCAATTTGTTGAATCTAGCGAAGAGACTCCTTACATTCACATCTTTTTCGAACACCTAAAATCTTTTGCTTTTTACCCCGAAGTGATTCATCAACTGCGATTAAAGCACAGTACTTTTGATATCACAGATACTGAGAGTAAGATTGAATTTATAAACGTACTCTTACACAAAGACTACATGAATTTTGGAAAACTCCCCAAAGGACTAATTCCATTCCACTGCCACAAAAACGAAGCCTACACTCCTGCGCAAGAACATGTAGTAGAATTAGCATTGTACGCCAAAGGAAAAGGAAACCGAACAAACATCCATTTTACGGTAAGCGAAGCACATGTAAAGCTATTTAAAAAACACCTATCAGACAGCACTCATAACATTCACTATTCCGTACAAAAGACATCCACAGAAACCATTGCTGTAGACAAAAACAACCTTCCAATTACACAAGCTGATGGAAGTTTCCTTTTCAGACCTGGAGGACATGGCGCCTTAATTGAAAACTTAAACGATTTAGATGCAGATCTAATATTTGTAAAAAACATAGACAATGTGTGTACACAAAAACAGAACAAAACCACTGTTAGATTCAAACAAGTACTAGCAGGAAAACTGCTCGAAATACAAAAGGAAATATTTGAGCTATTGGTAGCGTTAGAACATAAGCTTCCGACCGAACGCTTAGAGAGCATTCAGGAAATAATCAGCCAGAAACTACAATTAAAGAGTTCTAAAACTCTTATCCAACAAGAACTTATCGCTATTTTAAACCGTCCAATCCGCGTCTGTGGAATGGTCAAAAACTTAGGAGAACCTGGAGGAGGCCCATTTTGGGTAACCGAAAACACGCTAAGTCAATTGCAAATTATTGAAAAATCACAAATCGATATTTCAGACAAATCACAAGTTGATATCTTAGAATCTGCTACGCATTTTAACCCTGTAGATCTAGTCTGTGCAACTAAAAATTACAAAGGAGAGAAATTCGATTTAAACAATTTCACAAATAAAAATGCGGTCTTTATCTCTGAAAAAACAATTGAGGGAATCCCTATAAAAGCATTGGAATTACCAGGGTTATGGAATGGAGCCATGTCTAATTGGACCACCCTCTTTGTAGAAGTCCCTATAGAAACATTCAACCCTGTAAAAACGGTAAACGACTTATTAAAGCCAGCACATCAATCAAAATAAGATGAACAAAACACTACTTTTAACAGAACTCATTTTTAAAGCCATTCGCAGTGGTGGCGCAGGCGGACAACACGTTAATAAGGTCTCGTCAAAAGTAGTGTTATCTTTTTCCGTCCTTGCATCCAATGGACTCAACGAAGATGAAAAAGCATTGCTCTTAAAAAACTTAAACACAAAACTCACAACAGCTAAAATATTATCCCTGAGCTGTGACGAAAGCCGCAGCCAACATCGGAATAAAGAACTGGTAATTGATCGTTTTTTTAAAACCTTAAAGAAGGCCTTGTTTGTGCCAAAATTTCGTAAAAAAACCAAACCGAGTAAATCATCCATCAGAAGACGACTGGAACATAAAAAAAAGCAAGCATACAAAAAGGTTTTACGAAAAAAAACAAATAACTATTAAACAAGAACACCTTTAATTTAAATCACCTTTAAATAGATTTCCAAAGCATCAGATCTGTCAATTAAAGAAATGCTTGACCGTATTTTTTAAAACACAAAAACCATTCCTGTCTTTACAGAAACCACAGGCATTCTCTCTCTAAAAGCAGCCAAAGCCTCTACAGACGTACAATGTGAAGGACACACCGTTTTAATCCCTAATTCCAACATAAAATCAATGGTTTTTTGAGTCTGTTGGTTCTTGTATTTTAAATGAAACCCTCCTACTAAGGCTTTCACTTTAGAAACTCCAGTGACTTGCATAGCATAGGAAATTATATTACAAATCCCAGCATGCGAACAAGCCGTAACTATAATCAATTCCCCTTGATCTACCACAGCGATCGCAGAATCATCTAACACATAATCCTCTTGCATATGAGCATCTACAAAGTCTGTTGTTTTTGATTCAAAATCGTGCAATCGGGGGATTTCACCAAGAAAAAAAAATCCTGGATAGATTTCTAAGGGAACTTTTGTTAACTTCAACTCAAACCTCCTTCTAATTTCCGTTTCATTCAAACACAATCCAAGGCTCGACCCATCTTTTTTTCGATACCTTTTGATAAAGGAACCTGGATGTGTAATTAATTTTTTATTTGATAAAAAGCGCAAACCATTTCCATGATCCCAATGCCCATGACTTAAAATAATAGTGTCAACTTCCTTTACAATATCAAACCCTAAACCATGTGCGTTTTTCAAAAACACATCCGTATGCCCTGTATCAAACAGCACACAATTTCCTTGGTATTCAATAAAATAAGAAAGCCCATGCTCTGCCAAATAACCAGGACCCGCATTATTTTCTGTTAAAACTGATAATCTCATAGTAATTTAACGTTTAAAATAGGGTAAAAATACTTCTTTTACAAAATCAGGAATCTGAACAGGGGTTCTTTTTATCATATCCACAAAAACAACTGTAGACAAAGCCGTACTCACAAGTTGGTTCTTATTGTTTAAAACCTCAAATTCAAACTCTAACCTTACTTTTGGCATCACAGAGATCGAAGTATTTATAGTCAATAACTCATCATAAAAAATGGGTGTTTTATAAATTATATCAAATGAGATTACGGGTAACATAAGGTGATGTTTTTCTAACATGGCATCTTCAATACCAAGTCCCCTCAACAATTCTGTTCGTGCTTGATGGCAATAGCTAACATAATTGGCATGATACACATAGCCCATTTTATCAACCTCTCCATAGCGTGTTCTCAATTGAAATTCAGCTGTAATCATCCTATTATTAATGTATTAAAATTTTATAAAACCCTTTTAAACTCCTCCACAACCTCCCTCTACAATGGAGCCGAACAATTAATATCATACAAAAAACACATCGATCTATTTCTAAATAGACTTGAGAATTATATGTAATACCAATACATTTCCAAGTGACGTTTTAGAAATGGAATTATTTTTTGTTAATTCTAAAAAAGAACTTTCGGTAACAACCGCTATCGTACTATTTATCAACAACAACAAAAGAACAAAAAGACTTAGCTTACATCGATCCTTTAAATATGCTTTTAGCACAATAGCAATTGAACCTTCCCTAATTTAGCAATCGTGATCGCAATGGTTTAAAGAAGTACTAAACGCACCATCTAAATAACCATTCACTAAAATCGAAGCTTTTAACCCCGGCGCGCCAGTGACCACATGAATATCTAGGGCACTCAATAATTTCAAAGCTTTTTTCCCAATCCCCCCTGAGATAACATCGGTCACATTGTATCCAGCTAACCACTTCGGCAATACTCCAGGCGCATGTGGAGGTGCTTTTACATTCACTTTTTTTATGATTTTTTTATTCTCTATAGCTACTATTTCAAAAAATACACTATGTCCAAAATGCCCGTCGAGCATTCCGTTTTCGTCAACCGGTATTGCTATCGTTTTTATCATATCTAGTTGTTTTTATTCGTTTTTAACCGTTCAATAATAGTTCCCACTAACAATTCTTCTTCTTGGACAACTACCATTTGAACCTCAAATTTATCTAACATTTCTTTTCCTTTAAACCCGAAATCTCCAGAAATCACTTTTTTAACACCAAGTGCAACCATTGTTTCGGCAGCCATAATCCCAGCGCCTGTTTTTACTCCAATATTTGAATTTTCAACAAACAAAACTTTTTGTAATTCGTCGTCATAAACACAAAACCATGATGCCCTACCAAAACGCATATCAAATTGATTCGTAATTGCATCCCCCGATGCGGTAATAACTATTTTCATCTTATTTATTTATTAAGCCTATCCGTCCCGAGGCACATATTGCACATGAATGATTCACTATCGATTTTGGAATGGTAAACTTAGCATGGCATTCCTCACACTCATACCAGTTCTTATCCAAAACAGCATGCCCATAAACAGCCCTTATTTCTTTTACCTCAACCAAAGCACTGGCTATTTTCCTACGAGCCTTCTCATATATCCTTGCAAAAGTAGATCTAGATATCCCCATTACAGATGCTGCCTCAGCATGATTCATCAATTCATAATCTGCCAACTTTAAAGCTTCAAACTCTTCGTAAAACAACTCTAAATAATCCTCAGAACTACCCCCTACTCCATAAGGCTTAAAACCTTTAAACTTAGGTGGAGCAACTACTTTTCTTAACGTTCTAGGTCTTGACATATACCAATATAAATGTTTTAGGAATATTCCCACAACAAAAGTAATGAGAATATTCTCATTAATCATGATTTAAAATAGTTTTTTTTCAAAAACACCTACACAAGGAAGCAACAGTGATAAAGCAAGATTAAACATCGAAGAATCCAAAACAACAGATATACATAGTTTATTTACGTTTTAGCCTTGTTAAAAAACAGAACGGTAACTAAGGCTATCCTTCCACTTTCCGACTAGCTAAAACAAAAAACAACTCCATTTCTAAACCGTCACTTGGAAATGTAATTGATGTATAGATCAATATATTAAAGATAAAACAACGCTAAAATAAAGGACAGAAGAATATCTCAAAAAACAACAATCATAAAGAAAAAACAAAGTACATTTGCAGTCAATCTCATAAGGGGTGCCGTAAGGCTGAGATCACACCCATCGAACCTAGAACAGGCAATGCTGTTTAGGGAAATCACGTACTATTTAGATATAGTCCAGGGAAGGTATATTATCAAACATCGATTAATCACCTCTTTTTATTCGTTTTATTTTAAAAAAAATGAGACACCAAACTCTAATTATTGTGCTATTTGCACTCGTGATATCTACTTTTACAATAGATGCACAAACGTTCAATCTTAGTGGAAAAGTATTGAATCAAAACAAAGAAGCATTGGCAGGAGCTAGTGTAATTATCGCTAATAAAAGCCAAGGAACAACCACCAATTTCAAAGGTGAATACACGCTAAAACTAAGCAAAGGGAGCCATCAAATTACCGTAAGTTATATCGGTTACACATCCAAAAAAACACAGCTAACTATTTCAAAAAACACCCTTCTTAACATCACTTTATCTGGAAACATAGAAAGTTTAGATGAAGTTATGGTAAATGCAGTCCGTGTAAAAGGAAATGCCCCTATTACCTATTCCAACATCAATAAAAAAGAATTAGAAAAGCGTAATTTAGGGCAAGATATCCCTACCTTATTAAACTTTTTACCTTCGGTAGTTACTACTTCCGATGCGGGTGCAGGTGTAGGATATTCTGGAATTCGAGTACGTGGTAGTGATGCAACCCGTGTAAACATTACTATTAATGGAATTCCTTATAATGATGCCGAAAGCCAAGGAACATACTGGGTAAATATGCCCGATTTTGCTTCTTCTACAGAAAGCATACAATTGCAACGTGGCGTAGGAACTTCTACCAATGGATCTGGTGCTTTTGGAGCCAGTATAAATATATTGACCAATGCTGTCTCAACAGAGCCATATGGAGAAATAAGCAGTTCATTTGGTTCTTATAATACTCAAAAACATACGGTAAAATTTAGTACTGGTCTATTGAACGATCGTATTGAAATAGCAGGAAGATTATCAAAAATAGATTCCGACGGATACATAGATCGTGCTTGGAGTGATCTTAAATCATATTTCTTACAAGCAACTTATATAGATGACAACACAACAATCAAAGCCTTGACATTTGGAGGTCACGAAAAAACATACCAAGCTTGGGGAGGAATTACTAAAAAGCAACTAGAAAAGAACAGAAAACAAAATCCATATACCTATAAAAATGAGATTGACAATTACCAACAGGATCATTTTCAATTTCACTGGAACCAACGTTATTCTGACGCTTGGTCAACCAATCTTGGATTGAACTACACAAAAGGAAAAGGATATTACGAGCAGTATAAAAAAGATCAAGACTTTGCTGATTACGACTTTACGCCTATTACCATGGGAGGAGAAACGATAAACACTACAGACTTGGTACGTCGCAGATGGTTAGACAACAATTTTTACGTAGTAAACTTTAATACCAATTACAAAAAAGAGGGTCTAGACCTTATTGCTGGAGGTTCGTATAGCAATTACCAAGGCGATCATTTTGGAGAAGTAATATGGGCTCAAAATGCTGGAGGATCACAGTTAAGAGATCGCTATTATGAAAGTGATGCAAAAAAAATAGACAACAGCGTCTTTGCCAAAGCTACCTATAAACTAAGCGATAAACTTTCTATTTATGGAGATCTTCAAGGTAGGTTTCTAAATTACAAAACCAAAGGACAAACGTCTAAACGCGTCCCCATTAATATAGATGCGAACTTCTCTTTCTTTAACCCAAAAGCAGGGGTTTCCTACGAATTAGACATTGATAATAGTTTTTATTTCTCTGTAGCTAGAGCCAATAAAGAACCTAACAGAAATGATTTTGAAAACGGAATTAACCAATCGGAACAATTGACTGATTTTGAATTAGGACATCGCTTTAATAGTGCTAAAGTTCAAATAAACACCAATGCTTATTATATGTCCTACAAAAACCAGTTAGTCCTAACAGGTGCTATCGACGACACTGGAGCTCCAGTACGTGCAACCAGTGGGAAAAGCTACAGATTAGGCTTAGAGATAGATGCAAACATTAAGGTATCAAACACGGTTACTTGGAGACCAAACCTAGCCTTAAGCAGTAATAAAAACACCGATTTTCATACCGTATTGGATGGCAAACTTACCAATTTAGGAACAACAGACTTGTCTTTTTCTCCAGATGTTATTGTTGGGAATATTTTTACCTATGCTCCGACAAGCAAATTACAATGTTCACTTCTATCAAAATATGTTAGCGAACAATTTATGGGAAATACCAGTGCTGAACAATCAAAGCTATTTGACTATTTTGTAAATGATATAACTGCTAGTTATGTTTTTACTCCTAAAAGTATTTTTAAATCTATTACTTTAACCGCCATGGTAAATAACATTCTTAATGTGAAATATGTGTCTAACGGCTATTATTTTACCTATGATGATACATGGACAGAAGCAGGAAAGACAACTACAATACACGGAGCTGGATACTACCCACAAGCCACTACAAACTTTTTAGCTGGCGCAACATTGAGGTTCTAGATTTTACACCAAATGTATTTCTAAACACTCCTTTAGAAATACATTTGTGTTATAATTAATTCTAAGTAAAAAAATCTAAGAGCAGCAAAAGCTATTCTTAGATTTTTTTTAACACAAAAAAGAATGCATTCAATCTGATTGACTACATTTTTGATCTGCTGCTCTGCTGCGCAAAGTCTCCCGACTTTGAGCTTTATTCTTATTTGTTACTGTCACGATTGTATCGTGTGACCGTAGCAGCTTATGAATTCCTAATATGAAGTCTTTTTACCTATTACACGACTATATAGAAAACTAATAACTGCATGGTTTACTCATAGACGCTACACGATACAATCGGTAGTGGGGATTATTTATTGATTCTTTTTATAACTATTTCAGGGTATTTACTTGTATGCAAAACTCCAAAAATAATAACTCTCCGCTGTTCTTCTTCAACTAAATAGAAAATAGCATAAGGAAAACGAGTAACTAAAGATGGTCGTAACTCTTTATATTTTAGCTGATAATGTACTGGATATTTCCCAATATAATCGATTTCTTTTTCAACTTCTATTTTAAATTCTTTGGCTAATGTTTCGTTTTTATTCTGATACCATTTTTTAGCCTTTCGTAAATCTGTTTGTACGATTGGCAGTAATTGTATTTTTTAACACATTACCAATCAAGCTTTACATCTTCCCAATCTAAAATATTATCCGGGCTGTCTTTATAACTTTTTAAACGAGTATCTAACTCTTTTTTTTGTGCGGTAGAAATTTCTTGATACTCTTCTTTTTCTTGCTTTAAAACACGTTCTAAAGCCGTCATAATCTTCTCTTTATCTATACTGAATAATTCTTGTATAAAATTATATTTTCGTGCTTCTAAATCCATAATACGTATCTTTTCACTTCTGTAAAGATACAAATTTTGTTCCATATTTTTAATTCCCTTATTCTCCCCACTTTCACGATTGTATCGTGTGATCGTAGCAGCTTAGGAATCCGTGCGCACCCACATTCACACGACTAACCTAGAAACAGTACACAATTATGTTGTTGACAGTGTTTTAACGCATTTATAATTACGTATTTCTGATTCAACCGCGTAAATACATCTACCCAGCCTACCGTTTAATAGTTATAATTAAGCCTCTTCTGTTTCTGTTGCTTTATATTTGGTTGACATATTTTTTAGTTTACTATTATTTTTTCTTTTTTTAAGCTTTGAGTGAGCAACCTTACGTGACGCACTTTGTGGGCACGGATTGTAAATCCGCGCTATCACGTGGGCGGTATGTCCGCGCCATCGGGTTCATGCATTCTAAAGGTATAGTTCAGACTATTCCCTTCCCCCTTAACTTCATCATACATTTCCTGCCCTTGGAAGCCGTACCTATAATCAGGCGTATTGTGATGCCTGTTTGGTAGCAACACCCCAAACACATACCCCCCTACACAGTTTTAAATAATATTTTAAAGAACTTACAACAGTTAAATGTAACTAAAAAAGCAAGACCTTTTGGGGTTCTTGCTTTTTGTTGGATTATATTTGTTGTTTGCTGCGAAGTCAGAGACTATCGCAGAGCTGTATTTTTTTATTTAAACTTTGCGGAGCGGGAATTCTCATTACCAATTAGTATATGGATATACTCCCCACATATGAGAACCTCCATTTTTATCTATATAAACATAATAACTCCATAGTTCATGTACATGAGGAAAACAATACCAAGTCTCTTCTTTCAATCTTCCAATAGTATCATATGTTTTTTTGGTGTTACCCCTAAAATACCATTTGATATCCTTATTTTTTTTATCGAAATAAATTTTTTTGATTTTATTGTTATGCTGAATTCAAGTCACAAACGCAACTTTTAGTTAAATAATAATTGTTCCATTACAAATATAGGATTTTGATATTTATGTCTCTTCCTAGGTCTGTTATTTAATTTTGTTTCTACCTCTTTGATTCTTTGATCTGTTAGGTTTGTAAAGTCACTTCCTTTGGCAAAATATTGTCTAATCAAACCATTTAAATTTTCGTTAGATCCTCTTTCCCAAGAGTGATATGGATGCGCAAAAAAGTAATCAATACATAAATTTTCTGCAACCTGCTCATGGCCTGCAAATTCTTTTCCATTATCAGCTGTTATAGTATGTAGATAAGGCTTCCAGTCTTCTAATATTTCATTGATAGCTTTAGTGACAACAACTGCTTCTTTAGAGCTTACTTTTTTCATTTTAAGCATTCCAGAAGCTCTATCATTTACGGTAAGTATGGCTTGATTATGGTTTTTACCTATGATTAAATCGACCTCTAAATCTCCAAATCGATTTCTTTGTTCAACAACTTCAGGGCGTTGTTCTATACTAATACGATTCTTTATAACCCCTCTAGAATCCTTTGATGAGCCACGTTTTCTATATCTCCTTCCCTGTCTGCGAAGGTGTGTATGTAAATCACCATCATTCCTCTTGTCTTCCCTAATATGCTGATATATACGCTCAATAGACACCGTTTCTTTACCTTGTTTTTTTAGGACACCAACTACTTGCTCAGGACTATAATCGTCTCGCAATAACAACTCTATTGCTTGTTGAATATCTTCTGTAAAGCGTTTTCTTTTAGGCTTTTCTTTATGACGTTTAGCATACTTTTTTTGGGCTAATTCATGCTTGTAAACTCCATTTCTTTTGTCTGAATTACGCTTAATCTCTTTGCTAATAACAGACTTGTCTTTTCCTATAGCAGCTGCTATCTCAACCTGTTTATAACCTTGTTTTAACATGCAACAAATTGTGTATCTTTGCGCTTGGGTGATGTGTTTCATACAACTTCTTTTTTCGAGATTTGAGACCGTAAGATACATATCCATCAAGACAAGAAAGGTAGGTTTTCCTACTTTTCTGTTTTGAAAATATAACCATCATAGAATCAAATCGAAAAGTTGCGTTTATTAGTTGAATTTAAGATTAAAAATGAAGTCTATTTTCACAAAGCACATCCTTTTTAAAAAGACGTCCTTAATTATAGGTATACACAGTTTTAGCGCCCTACTAGCAATGTGTTTTTATTCTCTATCATCATCATCTTACATTCATCTTTAGACGATATCCGATACATCACTTTATTTTTTAGATTAAACATTTCGCCTATAGTCATAAAAATAGGAGCTGATCCTTCCTCTTCAAACAAGACAGTCCCTTCTAAAACATAGCACAATTGATCTTTTTGATCATGCACTTCCCAAGGTGTATCACCTCCTTTTACACGTATAATCTTCACTGAGACATCAGCTGCGTCCTCTCCTATAGTGGCAGAAAAAAAAGCTGATTTTGCTACAAACTCCTCTAGTAAATCTCTCATATTAAAACTGTATGCTCCAGATACCTCTTAAATCACCTACTTTATAACCGGTAGCTAAATCGTTTGGATACAGTGTTTTTATAAGTGAATCTGTAGTTTTGGAAACTTGCTCTCCCACCACTCCATGGCAAACCAAACATTTAGAATTGATAATAATAGGTGCGTAGAACTGTGGTTCTCCAGAAGGGCGACTTAGTAACACGGGGGCCAATAAGTTTCCCTGTAGTTTTTTTATTTCATAGTCTTCAATAATTCCTATTTCTATTTTTGAAGGCTTATTATTACCATTCCTAAACAATTTTGAAACTCTTTTGATTCGAACATGCTCTTGTCCTGCAATTTTATCTGTCAAAAGAATGGCTTGCGAATTACAAAAAGGAAGTGCTTGAGGAGGTCCTCCTTGCTTCATTTGAGTCATTAAATTCCTACTTAACAATTTAAATGTTTTTTGGGTAATTTCTTTCCCTAATGCTAAATATTCATTTTGAGCTTCTTTGGATAATTTAGTAGCGGTATTGCAACCCACAAACCCTATAAACAACACATATAATAAGCTATATTTTAGATTCATAATAAAAATATTTTAATTAACTACATATATTCAAGCTGCATTCCCCTTTTAAGCAAATTACTTTTTAACCAATGGGAAACCGCTTTTTTTCCATTTTAGAACGCCATTTTTCAGTTCAAATACCTGAGTAAATCCAGACTGAATCAACTTTCTAGAAACATAACTTGATCTATTCCCACTTTTGCAATAAACATATATTGGTTTAGACTTATCAAAACCTGCATAATTAGACAACCATCCCTTAGCGTAAAAGTTTATATTCCGGGCGTTTTCTATATGCCCATATTTAAACTCTTGCGGTGTACGTACATCTATCAATACTTGATTTTTCATTCCTTTATCAAATAATTGTGCTTCCAATAAATTCACTTTTATCTCCACTCCAGAAGCGTCTACTACTGCTGTTGGTTTTCCTTGTCCACAACTAGAAATTGCAATGCTAAAAAAAGCAAGGCAATACATAAATAATTTATTTTTCATTCTGTAATATTTTCACCCTTAAAAGGGAATTAGTTTCGTATTTGTTTTTTTATAAAATTGTAGTAGGACATATAAAATCAGATAAAACAAGTCCAGTCTCTCTTATATCTTTATATCCTCCTCTAATATCTGTAACATTATTTATCCCATGAGCCTTAAAAATAGAGGCTGCAATTAAAGACCTATATCCACTTTTACAATGCAAATAATAGGATTTACTTGAATTGATAATGGCACTATTTTCGTTGATAAAATCTAGCGGAAAATTAGTAACACCCACAACATGTTCTGACAAATATTCAGATTCTTTCCGAACATCCAACACAACTTCAAGATTATTTTCTTTAAATTTCACTGCAAATTCCGACGCTGATATTGACTTCACTTTATCTACAGCTAAGCCTGCATCCAACCAACTTTTAATCCCTCCTTTTAAAAAACCTGCAGTATTATCATAGCCTACACGAGAAAAACGCGTCACAACTTCTTGTTCCCTTCCTTGATCAGCAATAAATATAATTTTTTGCCCAATATTTTTTATCAATGCCCCCACCCATGGAGCAAAACTACCGTCTATCCCAATAAACCAAGCTCCTGGAACAGTCCCTTGATTTGTATATGCTTCCTTAGAACGCGTATCTATCACCAACACTTCTGGTTGCTTACTTTTGGCTAAAAAGGTACCAGGATCTAAAGGAGTAGTTCCTTTGGTCACAATTTCATCTATACTCAAATTAATGCCCTTATTCATTTTTACATTATTAGGAAAGTACTGAGGCGGTGTTTTTAAGCCCGTGAGTACTTCTTTAATAAACTCTTCACGTGTCATATCGTCTCGCAAGGCATAATTTGTTTTTTTCTGATTCCCTAAGGTATCAAAAGTTTCGTTACTCATATTTTTCCCACAAGCAGAACCTGCACCGTGATTTGGGTAAATAATGATATCGTCTGGCAATCGCATAATCTTATTCCGAAGAGAATCAAATAGATAACTCGCCAAATCTTCTTGAGACACGGAGGAACTTACAGCTAAATCTGGGCGCCCTACATCTCCAATAAACAAGCAATCACCTGTAAAAACATACGGTTTATTACCACTTTCATCTACTAAAACCAATGATATTGATTCCATTGTATGCCCCGGAGTGTGCAACAATTCTAAGGTAATATTCCCCAGTTTAAATTGTTCTCCATCGGTCGCATTATGAATTTTATAATTTGCTTCTGCAGTTGGACCAAACACAATAGTAGCTCCTGTTTTCTTCGCTAAATCAACTTGTCCCGAGACAAAATCTGCATGAAAATGAGTCAAAAATATGTATTTTATGGTAGCACCATCTGCTTTTGCCATTTCTATATAAGGCTCTGTTTCACGCAAGGGATCAATAATGGCAACCTCTCCATTAGATTCTATATAATAAGCCATTTCCGCAAGACAGCCTGTAAATAATTGTTCTACTCTCATTTTTAAATAATTTATTTCCAAACGTTTCTATATCGGAATACGTTCGTATTTCTAGTGACAACCTCAGTACTCTTAATTTAAATACACGCTAGTTTTAACGTATAGATTTCTCAAATTAACAAGCTTAGTTCACCATCCTTTCACTCTTAAAATTTGGACTAACAAACTTAGTATTTCCTATAGTATTGAAAGTACTTTTTGTTACACAGCCCAAAAACAATGCAAAAAGTACATATTTTAATTGACATTTAGTATGATATCAATCATTAATTTGACTTATATATTTGCCGTACCTTCCATTATTTTCACTACGTTGGACGCTATCCGCATAACAATTCATGGCTTGTTGAATCCCCATATAACAGTTTTCGAAATCTGTTCCATTAAATATCCCTCCTTTAGACATGGCATCTCTAACAGGGCCTTTTAAAGCTGTAAACACAATTTTAATGCCCATTTTTGTGTATTTTTTATTAATTTCCTTGAGCATTCGAATGGCACTACTGTCCAAGTTATTAATACTCTCACCATGGATAATTATCAATTTTAAAGCAGTTCCTTTACGGGCTACCAATGCAGCTAATGTATCTTTAAAATAACTAATATTCGCAAAATAAATTTGTGCATCAAATCTATAAATCAATACATCTTTACACGGAACTAAGGATTCGAATCTATCTATATTTCTATAAAAATGTGTTCCTGGAACCCTTGCCAATACTGCCACATGTGGTTTTGTAGACCTATAAATAACCATTATAAGAGATAAGGTCACCCCAATAGCAATTCCTTTTTCAATCCCTAAAAATAAAGTAGCGCAAAAAGTAGCCACAAGCAACCAAAAATCTATCCGATTACTTTTATATAAGAACAAAGCCTCTTTTACATCTATCAATCCATACACCGCAACTAGAATTATAGAAGCTAAAATGGTATTGGGTAAATTGTAAAACAACGGGGTTAAAAACAATAAGGTACACACAATTAACACTGCACTAAACAGGGATGCCATTGGTGTTTTTGCACCTGCCTCATTATTTACTGCGGTCCGTGCAATACCACCAGACACAGGATAGGACTGAAAAAAAGCACCTATCATATTAGAAAAACCGAGAGCTTTGAGCTCTTGATTTGCATTTACCACATGATCCCCTCTTTGGCTTTCTAATGATTTTGCAACGGCAATACTCTGCATATACCCTACCAAAGCAATGGTAACCGCCATGGGAAACAATTGATTTAAAATAGCATAATCAAACCGAAACACAGAAAAGTGAGGCAACGCTGATGGGATATCCCGTGTTATTTCTAGCGATGTTCCTAGATCAAAAAAAGTGACCGTCAAAATCCCAAAAAGCATCGCTACCAATAAAACAGGGATAGCGGTATGTATTTTTTTTAATACTACAATCAATAGAATGGCTGTAAGACCAATACCAAGCGCCAATACATTCACTTGATCTATCTTTTCTAGCAAACTCCTTACAATCACAATTACATTGCTACTTCTTTCTATTTGAACACCTAGCAAATGTTTGAGCTGCGTTAAGCCTATAATGGCAGCGGCAGCCGATGTAAATCCACTTATAACAGGATAAGACAAAAAATTAACTAAAAAACCAAGCCTAAAAACGCCCAGCATAACTTGTAGACAGCCCACCATAAACGATAACAACACCGCATAATTAATATAAGTACTCATATCTAGCGCTCCAAAAGAAGACAAGGCAGTCGCCGTTAATAAAGACAACATCGCAACAGGCCCAACAGACAATTGCATAGAAGTCCCCAAAAGCACATATATCAAGACTGGAACCAAGGCAGCATACAATCCATACACAGGTGGTAATCCTGCCACAGAGGCGTAAGCCATAGCTTGAGGAATCAGCATGACTCCAATGGTGAATCCTGCAAGTAAATCTTTTTGTAAAAAGGATTTCTTATACTGAGGTAGCCAATTTAAAATTGATACAAATGCACGAATGTTCATCTTAAAATAATTCTCCTTGTTTGCCTAATTTAGTCCTTCCTAGATGAGCGTATGCCAATTTAGTAACCTCTCTCCCTCTAGGCGTACGCATAATAAACCCTTGTTGAATTAAAAAAGGCTCATATACTTCCTCTATCGTTTCCGTATTTTCACTTACAGCCGTTGCCAAAGTACTAATACCTACAGGTCCTCCTCCAAATTTATCCATTATGGTGGTTAAAATTCTATTGTCCATTTCGTCAAGACCATGCGCATCAACATTTAACGCATTCAACGCGTATTTTGCAATGGCAATATCTATACTCCCATTCCCTTTGATCTGTGCAAAATCACGTACCCTACGCAACAAAGCATTGGCAATACGCGGAGTACCACGGCTACGACCTGCAATTTCAATAGCAGCTTCCATAGCAATAGGAACCTTTAATATCTGTGCACTTCGTTGGACAATAGTAGACAGCAATTCTGTACTGTAATATTGCAAACGACTGCTAATTCCAAAACGTGCGCGCATAGGTGCGGTTAACAAACCCGATCTAGTAGTCGCTCCTATTAAGGTAAAAGGCTCTAAATCAATCTGAACCGTACGAGCGTTTGGTCCTGTTTCTATCATAATATCGATTCGGAAATCCTCCATTGCAGAATATAAATACTCTTCTATCACAGGGCTCAATCGGTGAATCTCATCTATAAACAATACATCTCTAGTTCCTAAATTCGTCAACAATCCTGCCAAATCGCCTGGCTTGTCCAAGACAGGTCCCGAAGTAATTTTAATATCTACTTCCAACTCATTGGCTAAGATATTTGCCAAGGTGGTCTTTCCCAGTCCAGGAGGCCCGTGAAACAAGGTGTGATCTAAAGCTTCCCCTCGTTGATTGGCAGCCTCAACAAAAATTTTCAGGTTTTCCATAATACTTTCTTGACCCGTAAAATCGTCAAAACTTAAGGGTCTTAACGCTTTTTCTACTTCAATATCAGTATTTGAAAAATGATCTTTTTCAGGATTTAAATGTTCATTCATAGTTGGACAAAGATACACAATAGGGATGAAAAAATTACTGCTAATAGTATACCAATTAGAAACCAAAATTACTGCTATAAATAGTTTGTTTTACGTTCTAGCGTTGTTAAAAAACAGAACGATAGCTAGGGCTATACTTAGATGTATCGCCTAGCTAAAACAAAAAATAATTACATTCCTAAACCATCACTTGAAAATATATTTGGTATTACACTGTAAACTTTGAGCTAGCTAAACATAAAAAAAAGAGCATTTAAAGCAATTCCATTACATCATTCAACGAAATATCATCCGTTCCAAAATCATCCAGAAAAGAACCAGATAATTCCTTTTTACGTTCTTGTAATGTGATGATTTTTTCTTCTAAAGTATCTCTTGACACAAAACGAGCTACATGTACTTTTTGTTCTTGCCCCATTCTATGAGCTCTTGCTACAGCTTGTTTTTCGGCAAAAGGATTCCACCATGGATCAAGGATTACAACATAGGAAGCTGCGGTTAAATTAAGCCCTGTTCCTCCAGCTTTTAAGGAAACAAAAAATATAGAAATCGCTTTGTTTTCTTGAAATTCCTTAACCACCTCTTCTCTTTTAGAACTCTGTGTACTTCCTGTTAATGTACAAAACTGAATGCCTTGTTGTGTAGACCAATTTTCGTAAAGACTTAAATGACTGACAAAAGAACTAAACACTAATATTTTTTTATTTGCCTTGATTAAGGTATCTAAATAAGCAGTTACGTACATAAATTTTCCAGAACTAACATCTGCGTATTCTTTATTGAGAAGGACTGGATGGTTTGATAACTGACGCAAACGCATGATCTCTTTTAATACCTCTAATTTATTTTTCGATGAAATATTCAACAA
The DNA here is from genome assembly GCA_965224465.1 of Flavobacteriaceae bacterium. GTDB lineage: Bacteria > Bacteroidota > Bacteroidia > Flavobacteriales > Flavobacteriaceae. The sequence goes on from OZ245049.1 coordinate 2,455,674, forward strand.
TTGATTGCGCACCAAAGATTTTTCTTTATCGTAAAGTTTTTGTTGTTCCGTAGACATATCTACATAGAATATCTGACTATTTAAAGCAGGTAAATCTTTTAACACCTCTTCTTTAGAACGCCTTAAAATATAAGGAGCAATCAGATTTTTTAACGAAGTAATAAGCCCCTCATTCTTTGTGCTTTCTATAGGAATTTGATACTGTTTTTTAAAAGAAGCGTACGTTCCTAACAAGCCGTTATTTATAAACTCCATTTGAGACCATAAATCAGACAAGCTGTTTTCTATGGGTGTACCACTTAAAGAAATCTTATGTACTGGTTTCAAAGAGTTAATAGCCTTAAAAACTTTGGAATTATTATTTTTTATATACTGACTCTCATCCAAAACCAAGTATGAGAGAGGCAATGTTTCAAAATGTTCAATATCTCTCAATGCCGTTTGATAGGTAGTTAAAATAACGTCGTAATTTTTAATTCTCGATTTTATTTTTTTCCTACTAGGACCTCTATATTCAATTACATTTAAACTAGGCGCAAACTTTTTAAGTTCGTTTTTCCAGTTAAAAACCAAGGAGGCCGGAAGTACTAATAAGGCACACAAAGGCGTAGATCGTTGAAAAGAATTCTGAGAAAACAACGTGAAGGATTCACTTTCTGGAACCTCCTGATGTGCATCTATTAATTCTTGTTTCGCATAACATAGCACCGCAATGGTTTGTATGGTTTTACCCAAGCCCATGTCATCCGCCAAGCAGGCTCCCAATTTACTAATATGGTGTTCTAAAAGCCAAATAACACCCAATTTTTGATAATCGCGCAACGTAGCCTTAAAAATCGTAGGGATTACAAATTCGGGATGCAATGCTTCTAATTTACCCACTGGTTTTAAATCTAAAAACTCCAATACTGGGTATTGACTCTTGGACAATAACAATGTTTGGTTTGTAATTTTACCCAATAAGAACAAGGGCTTATACCGTTCCATCCAAGCTATAGGAATTATAAAAAACTGATTATTAGGCAACTTATAAAACCTATCACCCGCAATAATATTAGATTTTAAATCGATAAAGTTTATTCTATATTCCCCATGTACTACCACCGCTTTTACATCAAACCAATCGATACTTTCAGAAGCCGAAATCTCCAAAGTAGTCTTCTCTATAGATAAGTTCTTTCTTTCCACTTCGAAAGGAACAATTTCAAACCCTTGCAATTCCAAATCTGTCTTACACACGACTAGCTGATTAACAATAGCATACGAGTCTTCGTCATTACTAAAACCAAAATAGTTATTTGAATCCTCTTGAAATCCCATGTCTTCTAATTTTGATATGAAGTGTGATTCCTGCAATTTATTCCTACTGGTCTTATACAGTTTTAAGGATTCCCCCTCCACTGCTATCGCAGTTTTAACTTGACGTTGTTCATCCATATAAAAAGACTCCTTGCCGTAAAAAAACTGAACTCGCAACAACAGCTCATCTCTTAAAAAATGATGAATTAGAAAGAGTCTACATGCCGTTACTTGATTAATTTCACACACCTCAAACCCTTCCGTCTCAATACTTAGATTATTACTAACCCCCAATACAAATTTCTCAAAATACATCAACTCGGTCCGTTTAGGAACAAAAATCGATTGCTTATTTAAAAACGGAAGTAATTTTTTAGCATTGATATATTTGAGTTTACACAACACTCCATCCATGCAAAAATAACCTTCTTTATCATATAGAATAAAAATAGCAGCATCTTCCGGAGCAATACATTTACCATGTACCTGAAGTTTTAGGGAATAATAAACCCCTTCTTCAGTTCTTTTAAAATGTAATAATGGAACAACAGACTCCTCTTTTAATTCAATTGAAACGGATCCTAAAAACTGATTTTTATCTTGAAAATAAAAAACAGGAGGTTTATGTTTTAATATAAGTTCAAAAAAACGATCTCTTTTTATATTGATATACCTTAGGACCACTTGGCGAATTGCTTGGTCTTTTACATACTCTTCAAAAGCAATGTTCTTTTTAAGATTCTTGACATATTTATCCTGCAACCTCTGTAAGGAAATATCCGCACACAAGGACAACAATTCTTTGTGATAAACATCATCTTCCTTGGCAAGATTACTGTTTTCTAAAACTGCATTCGTTGCTTTTTTAAAATAGTAGGTCAATGCTCCTTTTTCAACACTTGCTACAAATGGACTCGGTATATATATATTCCCTAACTCTTTTATCAATATAAAATTATAGGCAAGTGCAAAGGAGGTTTCTTCTTTCAAAATTAAAGTTATGATTTCTTACAAAGGTAAGGATTAGCCATCAATTGTAAAAAGAAATCAGTTTTTGATATCTATTTTTTTTTAAAAAATCTCAAATGATCGATGTAAAATCCAGCATTCCTTTCTCGTGGTTATAAAATAATGGCGAAAACTGTTCTTAATTTTTCACCCAGAAAAAAAAACAAAGTCCAATCAATTTATCCAGTCACTCCGTTTCTTAAACAATCACTTTAAAATACCGTTGTTTAACCCCCTTTGAATACCACAAAAAAACCTCTCTAAAACCACCTCAACAACTAGGAATTAGTAGAAACAAACAGCACTTCCTATAATTTCACTTATTTTAGCCTTTAAACACGATTCTTATGATGCAAAAAACCATTAGCAATGCATTTAAAAACGCAAAACATATAGCTATAGATCAACATTCAAAATTGATTCTATTTAGTGATTGTCACCGCGGAAACCATAGCTATGCAGATGATTTTTCTCATAACAGTGAAATCTACGAACATGCACTTGCGCATTATTTTGAAAACGAGTATACTTATATAGAACTTGGGGATGGGATTGAACTGTGGGAGAATCGTAATTTTTCGGAAATTTTTGAGTCGTACATCGAAGTTTTTGAGCTCCTTTTAAAATTTCACAAACAAAAAAGACTCCATTTTATATGGGGAAATCACGATATGGTTTTTAAAGACCAACAACAAGTACAACGTATTTTGGGTAGTTTCTTTGATAAAAATTGCAACGAAAAAAAGGTATTATTTGAAGATTTAATCATTCAAGAAGCCATTTCACTTGACGTAAAGGGTTTCGATAAATCCATCGTTCTAATGCATGGTCATCAAGCAGATTTTTTCAATTACTACTGTTGGAAACTAAGTCGTTTTCTTGTGCGATACTTATGGAAACCTTTACAATTAATAGGCTATACCGACCCTACGAGTCCTGCAAAAAACCACAAAGAATTAATTCGGGTAGAAAAACGCATCAAAAAATGGATCCAAAACAACAAAAATCAAATGGTAATTACAGGACATACCCATCGTCCGAGATTTCCAAAACCTGATGAAATCCCCTATTTTAACGATGGTAGCTGTGTACATCCAAAATCCATCACGGGTTTAGAAATTGTAAATTTAAAAATCTCTTTAATTAAGTGGGCAACAACCACTACCAAAGACGGCACGGTGAAAATTGAAAAAACAATAATTGAAGGGCCGTCAGCACTTAGTTTGTATCTTTCATAACTATATAATATCACTTAAAATCCAAAATGACCGATATAAATAGTTTATTTTACGTTCTAGCGTTGTTAAAAAATAATTCCATATCTAAACCTTCACTTGGAAATTTAATTGAGGTTGGTATAAATAAACGCTTTCTAAAAAAACAGATCCACCAAATCATCCACTTTTGAAATTTTACGCACAATAATTCCAAATTTCGAGGTGTCTATTTTATTGTATGACGAAATAACGATGGTTTCAAAACCTAATTTTTCTGCCTCAAGAATTCTTTGCTCAACACGGCTTACAGGTCTAATTTCACCTGCCAATCCTACTTCAGCAGCAAAACACGTATTGCTCGCCATAGGCTCATCCTCATTAGAAGATAAGATAGCACATACTACGCCTAAATCAATAGCAGGGTCATCTACTTTTATACCTCCTGCAATATTCAAAAACACATCTTTTGCGCCCAATCTAAAGCCAGCCCTTTTTTCTAATACAGCCAATAACATATTCAAACGTTTCACATTGTAGCCTGTAGCAGAACGCTGTGGCATTCCATACACAGCCGTACTCACCAACGCTTGAACTTCTATCATTAGCGGACGAGCACCTTCTAAAGTAGCCACGATAGCATTCCCGCTTAAATCATCATCTTTATCACTTATCAATACTTCTGACGGGTTGGAAACTTCACGCAATCCCGTGTGTTGCATTTCGTAAATACCCAGTTCAGCAGTAGAGCCAAAACGATTTTTCTGAGCACGTAAAATTCGAAACGTATGATTTCGATCTCCCTCAAACTGTAAAACCACATCTACCATGTGCTCCAAAATTTTGGGCCCCGCAATACTTCCTTCTTTATTGATATGACCAATTAACAGTACAGGTGTAGACGTTTCTTTTGCAAATTTGGTCAACTCTGCAGTGGTTTCTCTAATTTGAGAGATACTACCAGGAGATGCCTCAATAAAATCGGTAAACAACGTTTGAATAGAATCGATCACCACCACATCAGGCCTTTCTTTTTCTATATGTTTAAAAATGTTTTGCGTATTGGTTTCTGTAAGGATCAAACAATCATTATTGTTACATTTTAAACGATCCGCACGCATTTTAATTTGAGATTGACTCTCTTCACCAGAAACATACAGGATTTTTTTAGGAATGGTTAAAGCTACTTGCAACAACAATGTAGACTTCCCGATACCCGGTTCACCACCCAGTAATATAACAGATCCTCTAACAATACCACCGCCTAAAACGCGGTCTAACTCTTGGTTATTTGTTGTAATACGATCCTCCTTTTGTATAGAAATCTCATTAATACTCAAGGGAATCACTTTCCTTTTTTTATCGGAAGACTGTTTCCATTCCCGTTTTTCTTCTTTTTGTGTAATTTCTTCAACCACGGTATTCCACGCATTGCATGTTGTGCATTTCCCTAACCATTTAGGAAACTGTGCACCACAATTTTGACATAAAAAAATTGATGTTGTTTTTGCCATATCTATTCAAATCTTAGGACAAAGAAAGGAAATTTATGACTTCTTATTATAAATCGGAAGGAATAAAAATGACAAAAGTCCAAAAACCAGTACCATCAAAGTTTGTGCAGTCCACATAATCCAACCAAAAGCTCTTGCAGCATTGTCGTCTACATTGTATAAAATAAGTGCACTCGCAACAAAAACAGGATATGTCCCCAAGCCACCATTGGTCAATGCCATACTGAGTCCTCCGACTACAAAACCGACAATTATAGCTGTAAAAGGCAAATTTGTAGTTTCTGGCAATGCAAAAGTCACTGCATAAAACATGGCTAAGTACATCAACCAAATAAAAACAGTATGAAAAACAAACGATCCTTTGTTTTTCATTTTAAAAACACTGATTGCGCCTTCCATTAACCCGTTGATAAAATGAATGATTTTTACAATAAATGGATGCTTAGATTTTTTTAAATACCTAAAAAGCACAAACCCTACAGCAGGAACGACCAAAATAAACATAATTTTAAACCAAACATTACTTCCTCCATCCGCTTTAAATAAATAGCTACTTATCAAATCTGCTTGTAAGAAAAAAGCCAATCCAATAATCCCCAAAAGCATTATAACATCCGAAACCCGTTCAGCCACAATAGTTCCAAAAGCTTTTTCAAAAGGAATGCCTTCATATTTTTTTATAGCAGCTGCTCTTGCCACTTCCCCAGATCTTGGCACTAATAAATTCAATAAATAGGCCAACAAAACAGTCATTACACTATTTGCAAATCTAGGTTTATAACCTAAAGGAGCCAACAGAAACTGCCAACGATAAGCACGCGAAAGATGACTTAAAACACCAAAAACCAAGGACAAACCTACCCACCAATAATTGGCTGTTCTAAAAGAATTTTTTATAGATGCCAGATCCGTATCAGATAATTTGGACAAAGAGTACCAAATTAAAAATACTCCCAATAAAATTGGAAGTATTGCAAATATTGATTTTTTAAGTTTTTTTTTCAAAAGGATTATTTCAATAAATTGTTATTTTCATTTGGAAAAACAAGCGCTGGTTTAAACGTTTTTGCTTCGTCTAAATCCATAAAAGCATAGGTGATTAAAATAAGAACATCTCCCACAGCAACCAACCTTGCAGCGGCACCATTTAGCGTTATTTCCCCACTATTTCTAGGTCCAGGAATAGCATAAGTTTCCAAACGCGCCCCATTATTATTATTCACAATCTGCACCTTCTCTCCTTCAATAATTTTGGCGGCATCCATTAAATCTTCATCAATAGTAATACTTCCGATATAATTTAAATCAGCTCCCGTTACTTTAACTCTATGAATTTTTGATTTTACTACATTTACTAACATGACGCAAAAATACTGTTTTTTTTTAATTAATTTGTTATAGTTCTATATTATCAATCAATCTGATACTTCCTGCCATTACGGCAACAAAGCCACGATATGCATGATTATGAACTCTTTGAGACACAGGTCTTAACGTTTCTTCATCCGCAATAGAGAAATACTCCAAGTCCAACAAGGGGTGTTTTTTAAACACATCCTCAACCCATTTCACAACAGAAACAGCATTTTCTGTGCCAAACTTTTCTTTTGCCATTAGCAGTGTTTTTCTAATAAATGGCGCCGCATTTCTATGATTTTTTGTCAATCTGGCATTTCTAGAACTCATCGCCAAACCATCCGATTCTCTAAAAATAGGACAGCCTATTATTTGAATATTCATTTTTTCTACCTTTACCAATGCTTTGATAATTTGCAATTGCTGAAAATCTTTTTCACCAAAGTACGCATCCGCTGGTTTTACAATTTGAAACAAACGTTTTACAACAGTTCCTACGCCATCAAAATGACCTTTTCTAAAAGCACCTTCCATTTCATACTCAATCCCACCAAAGTCAAAATGCTCCGACAGCAAACCATCCGCATACATTTCCAAAGCAGAAGGAGTGAAAACAATATCGCAGCCCATGGTCCTCAACAATTCCATATCTTGATCCATGGTTATTGGATAATTGTCTAAATCTTCTTTTTTATCAAACTGAGTTGGATTGACAAAAATACTGACAACAACAATGTCATTTTTCTCTTTTGCCTGTTTAATCAATGATAAATGACCTTGATGCAATGCACCCATGGTAGGAACAAAACCGACAGTCATATCAGGGCTAAAGGAGGCTAATTTTTCTTGTAACAAGTTAATTTTAGCGTATACAAGCATAGTTTTATGGTGTTAATATCTGTTAAAGCGCGCAAACTTACGTTTTTTAGCTTCGGAATGTACATAAATTATTGTAATTTTGCATATTGTTTGAAATATTAGACCAATTTTATGAAAGATAAAAGAGTATTATTTGTTTCTGCCGAGGTTGTCCCTTATTTACCAGAAAATGAAATGTCAAGAATGTCGTTCGAAAGCGCAAAAAAAGTGCATAGTAAAGGTGGTCAAACACGTATTTTTATGCCCCGATTTGGACTTATAAACGAGCGTAGACACCAATTACATGAAGTAATCAGACTTTCTGGAATGAATTTAATAATCAATGACATGGACATGCCGTTGATTATAAAAGTTGCCTCGATCCCTAAGGAACGAATGCAAGTTTATTTTATAGATAACGATGAGTATTTTAAAAGAAAAGCCTTGTTTACAGACGAAGATGAAAAAATGTTTGATGACAATGACGAACGAGCTATATTCTTTGCAAAAGGAGTGATAGAGACCGTCAAAAAATTAAACTGGGCACCAGATATCATTCATGTACATGGATGGATGGCTTCTTTACTCCCCTTATACTTAAAAGAATACTACAAAGACGACCCATTATTTACCAACAGTAAAATTGTCACATCTGTCTATGACAATGGGTTTGAAGGTACTTTAAACACAGCACTTACAAAAAAGATTAAATTTGATAACGTGAGTGAAGATAAAATAGCGATTCTGGAAAGTCCTAGTCACTTAAACCTTCTTAAAAGTGCTATTGATAATTCTGATGCTATTATTAAAGGAAGCAGCACATTGCCAGACGAATTGATCGAACACTTGAATAACAGCAACAAGCCTGTGTTAGATTACCAGCCAATGGATGAATTCGGGGAAGCTTATTTAGAGTTTTACAATACGAAAGTATTTGTATAAACATTTATAAAACCAAATTATTTATAACAATGAAAATTAAAAAATATTTCGCATACCTAGGACTGGCTTCTATAGCTGTCCTAAGCATCGTATCTTGTGAAAAAGAAATAGATAATATTGGAGTAGATTTGATCAACAATAAAAAATTCACGACTCAAAGCATCACTTCAAACATTCAATCTAAGACACTAGATATTGAAAGCGTAAAAGCTACAGGAGTTGGACAATACTTACTTGGAATCTATAAGGACTCAGAAATGGGAAGCCTTAAAGCATCTATCATTGCCCAACTAAGTGTTTCTAGTACTGGAAGTAAATATACCTACGGGACTAATATGATTATTGATGAAGTGATTATTGACCTCCCTTACCAAGCAACAAGGTCTAGTAAGAATTATAAGGATGGAAAACCAAAGTACAGCATTGATTCTGTTTTTGGAAATACAACTCAATCATTCAAAATAAACGTTTATGAACTGGGGACTTATTTGAACAAATTAGACCCAGAACACCCAGAAAAAAAAGCGACGTATTTGAGCAATAAAACATATGCAAAAGGAACTAGTTTATATGGTGAAAGTTTTAAAATAAACGCAAACGACACTGTTGCGTATGTAAAAAGACATCGATTGGATGGATCTGTATATGACACAGACACCATAAAAACAAGTAAGGTTACGCCTTCTATTAAATTAAAACTGGACAAATCTGAAATTAAAAAGATTTTTGTTGACAACACTAACGGAATTGATTTTAGTTCTTTAGAATCTTTTAGAAAAGGATTCCGAGGATTATATATAGAACCAGAAGCTGAGAACGCCAATCAAACACATTTGATATCATTGCTTTTAAATGCTGCCAATATGAAAATTTACTATTCGAATGATGTTGTAAAGGATGAAGGCGCAAAAGAAGACTTAAATGGAAATGGGGTAAAAGGAGAAAAAGGCGTAACTGTGAGAACAAAACAAACATTTACATTCTCTTTTACAGGGATAAAAACAAACAAGCTTGAGCATGACTATGCCGTCTCAAAATCTAGCGGAAACGACCGAATTTACCTCCAAGGAGCAGCTGGAACCGAATCCGTAATTGAATTGTTTATTGACGAAGATACCAAAAAATTAAGAGCTGAAAACCTATTGATAACAGAAGCTTCACTTATCTTACACATAGATCAAAACGCAGACACTGATTTAATTCCAAAACAGTTGTTTATTTATGACTATTCTAAAAACGAACATATTAGAGATATTTTCACAGAAGGAATCTCTGTAGTTGGCGGAACATTGATGAAAGATAGCAAAGGAAAATCCTTGCACAAATACAAATTTAGTATCACTGATTATATTGCAGATATATTAACTTCTGATAAAGATTTTGAAAGCTTAAAGCTAGGTCTTAGAGTATACAATGGTCCTTCAGAAATGCCTGCAAACGCTAACGATATTGCTATAAAAAATCAAAGTTGGACTCCAAAAGGAGTGGTTCTATACAATGAATCAGAAACCAACGGAGATAAAAAATTAAAACTAGACATTTACTACTCTAAATTAAATAAGTAGTAATTAACTATAAAAACACAATGCTATGTGTGGAATTACTGGATATATAGGGTTTAGGCAAGCCTACCCTATAGTTATAAAAGGATTACAACGTCTCGAATACCGTGGGTATGACAGTGCAGGAGTTATCACATACGATGCAAATGTACACGTGACAAAAACAAAAGGAAAAGTAAGTGACCTTATGGAGGTTGCCAAAAACGCAAACACCAATGGTACCTTAGGTTTTGGACATACACGATGGGCTACCCATGGTGTTCCAAACGACATCAATTCTCATCCACACGTATCTAACTCTGGAAACATAGTTATTGTACACAATGGAATTATTGAAAATTACGACAGTATTAAGCAAGAACTTAGTACTCGTGGCTATACTTTTCAAAGTGATACAGATACGGAAGTACTCGTAAATTTAATCGAAGACACCAAAAAACAAAACAACTGTTTATTGGGGCAGGCCGTTCAAATTGCATTAACCAATGTAATAGGCGCTTATGCCATTGCTGTATTTGACAAGGAAAAACCAGACGAAATAATTATTGCTCGTTTAGGAAGTCCTATTGCTATTGGTATTGGAGAGAACAACAAAGAATTCTTTTTCGCCTCAGATGCTTCACCTTTTGTTGAATACACAAAAAACGTGATTTATTTAGACGATGAAGAACTTGCCATTTTAAAAGTAGGTCGTGAAATCAAAATACGCAAAATAAATGATGACAGCCCCGTAACTCCATACATTCAAGAACTTCAATTAAACTTAGAAGAAATTGAAAAGGGAGGTTATGAACATTTCATGCTCAAAGAAATTCACGAGCAACCAGACGCCATACGAGATACCTTAAGAGGTAGATTGTTAGCAGATGAAGGACTTATAAAAATGGGAAGTGTAGACGATCATTTGGACAAATTTACCAATGCAAACCGCATAATTATTGTGGCATGTGGTACCTCTTGGCATGCAGGACTCGTAGCTGAATATCTCTTTGAAGATTTTGCTCGCGTCCCTGTAGAAGTAGAATACGCCTCTGAATTTAGATACAGAAATCCTATTATTACTCGCAATGATATTGTAATTGCCATTTCTCAATCTGGAGAAACAGCAGACACATTAGCCGCTATTAAATTAGCAAAATCAAAAGGAGCATTTGTATTTGGAGTCTGTAATGTAGTAGGTTCGTCTATTGCTAGAGAAACCGATTCTGGCGCGTACACACACGCTGGCCCTGAGATAGGAGTCGCATCTACCAAAGCCTTTACTACCCAAATGACTGTGCTAGCATTGATGGCATTGAAAGTAGGGAAAGCAAAAGGAAACCTGTCACGTTCTATGTATCATTCTTACCTACAAGAATTAAGCTTAATCCCATCTAAGGTAGCAGAATTATTAAAGCAAAACGACATTATTAAAGAAATAGCTGCCATCTACAAAGACTCGCCTAATTGCTTGTATTTAGGACGTGGTTATAATTTCCCAGTAGCCCTTGAAGGCGCTTTGAAATTGAAGGAAATTTCTTATATCCATGCAGAAGGATATCCCGCTGCAGAGATGAAACATGGACCTATTGCTTTGATTGATGAAAACATGCCTGTGGTAGTAATTGCTACACGTAAAGGACATTATGAAAAAGTAGTAAGCAATATCCAAGAAATAAAATCTAGAGAAGGAAAAATAATTGCCATTGTTACCAAAGGTGATACTACTGTAAAAGCAATTGCGGATCATGTTATTGAAATCCCAGAAACAGAAGAAGCTTTTACTCCATTTTTAACAACAATTCCATTGCAGTTATTGTCTTACCACATTGCAGTAATGAGAGGTTGTAATGTAGATCAACCACGTAACTTAGCAAAATCCGTGACTGTAGAATAAACACAGCTTATTTTTAACTCCCTAAAAAACACCTCTAAAGAGGTGTTTTTTTTATAAAAAGAGACAGCTAACGATTTACACAATCCTAAAAGAATACCCTAGATCTACCATAAAGTAACAATGCATACGATCGCATAGTATCAACAAGTACAAAAATCAATACTTTAAATAAATAAAAATAATCGTATTTTGCATTATTCGTAAAATATACCCTTTTAATAAAGTCATTTTTATATTAATCTCAGAAAAACTTAATTATATTTGTCGTCTCAACAATAAAATTAAGACTTTGAAAATTCCAAGAAAATATCAATTTATCATCCAATTGGGAAAAGCCTTGCACCTATACGGGGTTCCTTCCTACAAAATACAGCGCTACTTGCAACAAGTTTCAAAACGCAAAAACATTTCAGGTAGTTTTATGGATTCACCAACGCGCATTAACTATGTGTTTTACGATAAACACACAGAAGAATCTTTTAGTTATTTAGAATGTGTAGAACCTGGACAACTTAATTTAGGTGCTATGGCAAAAGTTGTTGAAGTCACAGAACGGGTATTAAACAAGAGCTTGGATTTTGAAGTTGCAAAACGCGCCTTAAAAATCATCAACCAAAAAACACAACATGTAAATCACATCGTACTAATCCTAGCATATACATGTGGTGCAGCTGCTTTCAGTTTGCTATTGGGCACCAATTGGATTTCCTGTTTTGTTTCATTTTTAATGGGCGGAGTGGTGTATTTACTTTCCTTTTTAGGAAGTAAATTTACGTTTATCAATAATACGTTCGAGGCATTGGCTTCCTTTACGGTAAGCATACTAATAGGAGTACTATCGCTTTACTTTCCAACAATAAATGTTCCACTCACAATATTAGCAGCCATCATAATATTGATCCCTGGAATGGCAATTACAACAGCATTAGAAGAGATTACCTATAAAAGTTTAGTGTCTGGCTCTGCAAAGTTTTTTGATGCCTTTATGTCGCTCTTCAAACAGTTTTTTGGTGTTTTATTAGCCTTCTCTATTTTTAAAATGATTCATGATATAGACATTGTTAGACCCGCAATACATGACATCCCAAAATGGGTAAGTTACATGGGAATTCCATTACTTTCTGTCTGCTTACTCCCTATTTTTCAAGTAAGAAAAAAGGATATGTTTTTCAGTATTCTCACATGCATTATTAGCTATAGTATTAGTGTCTTTTTCTCATTTTCCGGAATATTACTCAGTACTTTTATTGGTAGTTTAACTGTCGTAATTATCAGTAATATTTTTTCTAGAATTACAGGATCTCCAAGACTCGTATATATCACTCAGGGAATTATAATGCTTGTACCTGGAAGTAAAGCATTTATTGGAATAAGCTCTGTGTTTTTAGACACCCCTGTTCAAAATACAGAAAGTATTGGAATGCAAGTTGCATATATATTGATGGGTGTAATTGGCGGCTTGTTATTTTCCGGTCCTCTTAACACAAAATAAAAACACCCTGAACAGTATCGGTAATATGTACACACCTGAACAGACGCTCTTTTTTCTTAAATATTAAACCTCGTTCAAAACATCGAGGTTTTTTTATTTATTTTTGCTAAGTAGCATCATTATAATGATTTTTTTATACAAAAAAACCTAAAAACAACTCCCATAACAACAGTCACCCTAACTTTTTTTACGTATTAGAAAGACACCTTCTATAATTTTTAATTTAAAAAAATTACAGGTTCAGCGGAAAACCTGCACCGTAACACCTCAAATAAACGCCGATTTTTCCGGTAACAATCCCCTTTTATAGCAAAAAAAATAAATTCTTTTTCAAAACTTAGTATTAGCTAGTGACAATTGTAAATTTTTACGTGTATTTTATATGAAAAAACGAGTATTTTAGTTGCAAAACCCCTGAATAACCATTGCAAAACCAAAAGCAATACCTTAACATAAAGTTATACGCTCAATATCAAATAAAAGAATATCTTCGCCAAAAAAATAAAAAATAAATGACGATCAGACACTCAAACCAACGATTAATCTATTTATTATCACCCTTATTTTTATTCATAAACTGCGAAAAAGACGAACTCATATTTGAGCACAAACTAACAACCACTATAAGTCCAAAAGAAGGAGGAACAGTAACACCTTCTTCGGGAACTTACGAGGCAGATAACACGATAACACTTAAAGCAACTCCCTCTAAACATTATACTTTTAAGAACTGGAGTGGCAGTGCATCTGGTTCTAAAAATTCCATTTCAATAACACTAAACACAAACAAAAATATTGATGTAATCTTTGTAAAAAAAGACACTGATAACGATGGTGTCACAGATGATATTGATACATGCCCAAACACTCCCCCTGGAGAAGAGGTAACCAAGTATGGCTGTGCTACTTCACAAACAGACACAGACAAAGATGGTGTTATGGACTCGCTAGACAGATGCCCAAACACACCAGAAAAAGAAAAGGCAAACAGCAAAGGATGTTCTAGTTCACAACTAGATTCTGACGGAGACGGAGTCGCAGACAACATTGATGATTGTCCAAATACCACAAAAGGCATCCCTGTAGATAAAAACGGTTGTACTAGTAAACAAAAAATACATATACCTGACGTTAATTTTGAGAAAAGGCTAATCGCTTTAGGCTATGACGATGTTTTGGACAACTATGTGTTTTACAAGAACATTAAAGAGGTATTGTATTTAGATGTATCCGGATTAAATATTAGCAATTTAACAGGCATAGAAGCCTTTGAAAACTTGACAATTTTAAACTGTAAGAAAAACAAACTTACCCAACTAAATCTAACTAAAAACATAGCCCTAAAAGAATTATACACACGCAAAAATCAACTCAAAAACCTAAACATAAGTAACAACTCTGAGTTAGTAAAACTATACTGTTCCAATAATAAATTAGCAAAATTGGATGTAAGTAGCAATACAAAATTGACTCAAATAATGTGTAACAATAACCGATTAACACGCTTACATTTAAGAAGTAACACAGAATTAAAAGAGTTAATATGTGATTCTAACAAACTCCCCAGTTTAGATTTGAGTAACTGTAATAAATTGGTACGGATTTGGTGTGGATTTAACCAACTCGAACAATTAAACATACGTAAAAACACACAGCTACGGTATTTAATTTGCGCTAACAATAAAATTACAAGTTTGGATGTAAAAAGCAATCTTCAATTGTCTGAATTTGCTTGTGGAAACAACCTAATTACCGATCTGAACCTCGTCAACAATACACTCTTATCAGAATTTGCATGTGGACAAAATCGAATTAAAAAGTTAGACATACGTAACAACAAACAGTTAAAGCAATTAAGTTGCGGTAAAAACCAACTCACTCGTTTAGATTTAAGTAAGAATCGTCGATTAACAGACTTGTTTTGTTCTTACAATAAATTATTTTGTATAAAAGTGGCTCCAAACCACAATTACAGTTCATGGATTAAAGATACTGAGACTATATTTTCTCTGAATTGTAATTAAAAATTATGGATCGACCATAGAAAAACATGCTTAAAAATACGCTTCGGTAAATTCTCCTGTAAAATAAGCCTTAAATTTACAGAAGGATCATCCCGTTTGCGGTGTATTCAAAAGTTTTACTTCCTAGAGATATAAAACAGCTTAATAAAACACAATCTGCATCAACATCGTGTTTTAAAGGTTCTTTCCAATACAGATAATTCGCTTAAATACATCCATTAAGTACTCATAACCGTTGTGTCATAAGCGAAGCGTATCCATAGCAATTATTGTTTATTTTGCTAGGTTAGAAGAATACTACTTAATTAGAGCCTTCCTTAATTCATGTTTTTAAAAAGCAGAAAAATAGGAGCCCACCCTTTAGGAGAACCATATAAACACAAACACCTAGAATTAAAACACAAAAAACACGTGCGTATAACTATTTTTTGTACATTTGATTACTGCTTATAGATATATACGTCTTAATAATTAAAATGACCCAATGCTACATCGTAGGTTAAATGGATATGACATCTTGTTTAGCACTGCTACTGTGAGAATATGGGATTTTAAGTAATTTAACGCACTCAAGCGGTAGAACATAACATAAAAAACAAATAAATTATGCCAGAAAGATCCGTAGCAACAGTAGGCAGCATGCATGTGTGTCCAATGTGTTCAGGAACTGTTCCTCATGTAGGAGGGACTATTATTCAAGGAGAGAGCAATGTTTTAGTAAATGGTAATCCCGTTGCAACTATGGGGAGTATATGTACTTGTATAGGTGCTATCGGCACAGTTATACAAGGTTCGCCCACTGTTTTTGTTAATGGTAAGCCTATTGCTTGTGTTGGTGATATGACCCAGCACGGAGGGATAATTACCTCAGGCTCTCCGAATGTTTTTATAGGTAGCTCGCCGGAAACCCCTACAAAAACAAATAACCTTCAAGAGATAGCGTTTCCTGAAATCTCCTTAGTTAATAGGATACAAGCAGTGGTTACAGGTAATAATGATGCATTAAAAGAAGCAGCACAGAATATGGAGAAAATAAAAAATGAGGCTGATAAAAATGGTTTTTTAAACGCTATAGATTTTAGTTTTTAACGATGAAAGAAATTACACATCCTGAAAAAGGAAAAAAGGTAGGCGCTAAAGTTAGTTCTACAATTTTCGGCACATACCCAATAGGAAAATTTAACACTTGGCACGGAGGCACACACTTAGAGAGTATGTCTGAATTAGTAGCCATTGCAGACGGTAGAATAATAGCCTATCAAATTACAGACAATTACGAATCCGTAGCTTTTGAAGGGAAAGACCAAGTGTATTCAAAATGCTTTGTACTAATACAGCACGACTACGTAATTAAAAAGACAGAGGACGATACTAAAGAAGGTAAACCTATTCGGTTTTATTCTTTTTATCAACATCTAATGCCTTTATCTAAAATAAAAAAAACAAATAAATTCCCTTACTTTTTCTGTGATAAAAAGCACGTTATCAAAGCTAAAGAACAGGTAAAGGGTGCTAAAATGTACAGGTTTATAAAGGGTAAAAAAACCGAAAAAACATTTATCCCTAATGGCACAACCATTAAGTTAAACAAAACGGATAAAGTCACAAAAAATAAACATTCCTATACTAGAGTAACTTCTGTTGATGGTATTGCTCTTACAAATAAACACTATATAAGTGAAAGTTTTATTGGTACAGATCTCATTAAAAAATATAGTTATGTACGTACAGAATATTATACAGACCCTAATAATGATACCAAAGGAGGGCGTATTCGTGAAAAGGCAAGTGGTACATCTAAAATTGTAAATCTAATCCCCTACGGAAAAGTGGTTGCTATAGATATGTCTACAAAAGATAAATCTTGGATAAAATTAGCCGATGGTAGCGGGTATACTTTCAAAAAAAGTTTAGAATATAAAAGTGTATTAAATAATAAAAAAATCACAAAAGATAAAGTTATAGGTTGTGATATCCCTGTAAAAGCAAACCAAACCATTGGACATGCAGGAAAAAACGGCACTTTAGGATTCGAAAATTACAGAAACTGTCATTTTGAAATTTTTACGGATGCAAGTGATAGCGACCTAAAATATTTTATAAATAATAAAGCAAAAAACAGTTTTAAAACGCCTCGCTTTTTTGAAATAGAAAACGGAGCTAAGTTAAAAGCTAATATTGTTAAATCGCTTGATATCAGCGCTAATACCCCTATAAAAGTACTCAAGGTAAAAGATTGTTCGATAAAAGTAGAAATAATTGAAATTATGGCTACCATTGCGTATTCTGATGTAATTGATAATAATGACAAAGCGAGTAGTTACAACCTAAAAGCGGATACTTTTGACACGGTTAATACCGCTTTTAATAATACATTAAAAGTAACAGATAAACTCTATTATATAGAGCGTTGCGATGAAAGCGGTAAAAAAATATCTAATAAAGAAAACGACCAACGTATAAAGGATAAACTTGCCCAATACAGAAATGTAAAGTTTAACCCTAAACATATAAAACAACTATTTTGGGTAAAGGAAACCGATATTGACGTATGTACAGCCGGTGAAAAAGGGAAAATTACAACTGCTTTAACCCAAGTGTATATTTATGAGCCTAAAGATGAAACCGAAGATTTAACCATAAACGAAGCATTGCTTATAGAAAATAAAGGATTAAAAACCTATACCAATAAAAGCACTAAAGAAAAATGGTATGCTATTACATGTAGCTATATAGAAAACAATAAATTGGTTAGTAAAAAAGGATGGATAAGTGAAAATAACAGTAAGTTTACTGCAAAAAACCCACATAATTGGAAAGAGTTTGGTTTTGAAATTATAGATGCAGGAAAAGATTATGTATATGAGGTAGAAGGCTATAATAGAGCAGAAAACAGTGGTGATTTTATTAACAAAATGTGGGAATTAATAGATACCGACGGCAACAAACGTATTAATAGAGTGGAGATAATTAATGCATTTTCAGATAGTAAAAAACTAAATAAAATAGCTAAATTTATCTGCAAGCACAAGAGTGAATGGTCGTACACTATTGATAAAATAAAAGAAGAAGCCGAGCAGTTTTATAAAATAGGAATAGACGAAGCTACAGGTATAAAAAAAGATAAATTAACCGAAAAAAAAGATAAACTTATTGATGTGTTTGTATCTAAATTAGAAAATTTATTGTGTTGGAAAGAGATACAAAATGCCAACTATACACCACCTGTAATAAAACAGAAAACGAAAACAAAAGATACGTTTAGGTTTTTCCCTAAAGATTTTCAAGAAATTATTGATGATAAAGAACCGCAAAATTTATTTATAGAAGAAATGATGCAAATTATGGATGAAAAGAAGAAAGAAGAAGAAAAACCAAAACGTGTAGTGCCTAAAGGTGATGTGTTTCATTATTTTCATCCTATTGCTTTTTTACAGCATATGAAGTTGATTACTGCAACAAATGTTATTTATATTTATTCTGATGGCACAATTAGTAAATTAGATTTAAAAGGGCTTAACGAAATAACTTATGTCTATGTAAGTTCTAATGGTAAAGAATATAAAATTTGCACTTGTGAATTATTAGAAATTGATGAAAGGTTAAAAGGAGTTGCACATGATCAAGCAACAGCTCATGCTGTTAAATCAGGATATGATGCTGGTAATATTGTGAGTTACTCTCATGCTTCCTCACGTAAAAAATATACATATCCCGATGGGACTATAAGAACTTACGGGAAATATGATGGAGAATTTAGACGAGTTGTTTATAATAAAGGAGCAAGAAAAACACACATAGTTAAACTTCCTAATGGATTAAATACAAAAGTAAATAATAAATCTGTGAAATTTGCATTTACATCAACAGCAAGAACATATTGTGGGCCTGAACATTTTGCTTGTTTTATAGGAGCTTTAACAGAAGTAGGTTATGCTGATATTGTTTCAGGAGGAATGTGTGAAGAGGACGGAACATGCTTTCCTAGTATATCGCACAATAATGGTCAGAGTGTTGATACTAGTTATTTAGATGATGATATTAGAGAACAAAACTTTATAAATGCTATGAATAAATTTGGATTTGATGGTCAGCTTAGAGGTTATGCAAAGAAGAAATTTGATCATACGACTGCTAAATCTCATCACAATTCGCACCTGCATTCAGGGGTGTTAAAACCAAAATATAAATAGAAATGTATAAATTAATACAAATATTTTTTGCACTAGGGTTATTGACTAGTTGTCTTGATTCTAAAAATCACAAAGAAAAATTAAAAGATAATAATTTAGCAGAAATAAAAGTAGAATTAACAGATAGCACCTCGTTAAGAGTAAAACAATTATCTAATTTCAACTTAAGTCAGTTATCATTAGGAAATGATAAGATTACTGATAAAGAGTTTAGAGGCAAAAATAGTTTTTACATTAAAAAAGGAACAGATGTAGAATTAAATAATGAATTTATTTACTCTTCAAAAGGTGAAATTTTAAAAGATTATTTTCATAACTTTTATAAACCGACAGCTTTATCATCAGTTGAAGAAGATAAATATCCTTTATATGATGATAAAGATTATATTCAAAAAGTAGGTATTAAATCTTCAGGACTAGAAAATATTATAAAAAATAAAGATGGAGTATACTTATGTGTGTTTTTTGTAAATTTTAATTATGATAAAGAATATGAGTCTTTTATTAAACCTATCAGGTATTTAGTTTCTTTTGATGAAAATTTAAATATTTTGAATGAATTCACTCTTAGTTTTTTTTATGAAACAGAAACAAAGAGTTTCATAAAATTATTTTATTTAGATGAAAACTTAAATATTTACACTAATTATTACAGGAACAAAGAGGATAAAGACGGAAATATAAAGGAGACCTTTTCAGACTTATATAGGTATACCGTATTGTCTAATGGTACAATTTCAGAGAAGAAATAAACCTTACGATTATACACTTCATGAGCATAGAGCTCCAACTTTTGGGTATAGAAGAGGCACACCTAGTATAAGGCTACATGCTGCAAGAGATTTATATTATGATGCTGAAGAACCAATTTATGCAATAGCAGATGGTACTACAAAAAGAGTTTATGAATTTTATCTCGACACTTATGCTATTGAAGTTGAACATAATTACGAGCACGTCAAAGGACATAAATTGTATGTCCGTTATGGAGAAGTAAGTAAGAATAATATTTTAGTAAAAGTCGGAGAAGAAGTAAAACAAGGAGACCAAATAGCCGAAATAGGTTTATTATATAGTAAGAAAAAAGATAAGTATATTATTCAACCATACCCTGATAAAAGAGGCATGTTGCATTTAGAAATGTACACAGGTGAAGCAAAAGGAAAATTAACTGACAAAACAGTAAAGTATACAGATATGCTTTATGCAAAATCAGACAAATACCACAAAGGACGTTCTTTTCAAAGGCGAAAAGATTTATTTGACCCATTACCTTTGTTAAAAATTATGTATAACAATTCTAAATCTGATTTTAAATGAGAAATATAAAATATTTTTTAGTACTAGTAGTATCCCTTTTTTTTAGTTTGAATTCTTGTATAGAGAAAAAAACTAATGTTTCTAAATTAACAAATGATACAAAGGCTAATAAAACACCCAAAAAGGAAATAGTAAAGAAAAATAATCCTTTTAAATATATATACAATGTAGATTTGGTAGGAATGGAAGCTTCTGAAAAAATTAAAGACACTAAGCCTTATGAAAAATATTCTGTTGACTTTACAGCTGCTTGCTATTCTAGTAATCTATTGAAAATAAGAATAAACAATGAGATTGTATCAATCTCAAACTATAACGATTCGAGAATTGAACAATCATTTCATATTAGTGATACAAAAATCCAAAATGATAGTTTAATAATTGAATCAAATTCTCCAAATTATTTTAAAATAATAATTGTAAAAGTAAAAAATGCTCAGGTTTACTCTTTAGAGTATAAAGGTAATTTAGAAATAGATGTAAAAATGAGTAAATTTATTTCAAGAGAAACTGACCTTTTTAAATTTGGAGGTATCGATTGTGATGATTTTGGAGGATAAGAGCTAGATTGTGAACAAGATAAAAAAGTAAAGCCACAGTTTAAAAAGCTGTGATATTATGGTTTGTAAATTAAATTTGTTTTTATGAATAACGCTCAATTAAGTAAATTATTTAATCCCGATGTTACGGTCTTACTGGACAGGGTAAAAGTGACTGATAAAGATATTAATGTGCATTTACTTTATGCATTGTGTAATGCTGTTAAATGTTCAATTTCAATAGAAGAGTTTAACCCTTCTATTTATATTGAAGATGTTAATAATCAAATTGCATTTAACAATCAACTAAACATAGAGGCTCCAGAAAGTATTAAAGCATCTTTTATAACTACATTTAGGGTAGATTTTATCTATGATGATAATTTAAACAATCATGTATACTGTTTTTTTAAAACGCAACCTTATATCACCAATAACGATTGCCCTGTTGAAATCGTTAATTTCAATAAATCCTTATTAGAATTAACACCAAACGATTGCTTACGGTATGTAAATAGTAAATTAAAAGAACTCTATCCTAACTTATGGGACGATACATTAAACATTTCTATAAATATAACATTGCATCACTACCAAGCAGCAAAAAACAAGTGGAAAATAATAACACCAATATCTGATTAAAAATAATATTAAGAAGTATTTCAACAAATTATATAGGAAAGCTTTAGATATATACTTTAATAAAAAGGGTATACGAACAAGGAAGACCTATGGTGTTGAAAAACACATTCAAATGTGGACTTCTAAATAGTCGGATTTATTAGTTGAATTTAAGCATGTCTAAATTCTATGATTTTAAAATATACACTAAAGACATACCTCAAAGTAAAAGATCTAACTCTTAATAAAGATAAAATGAAACCTTATTATTTAATTATATTAATTTTCTGTTCATGTAAAGAAAAGTCAGAAAATAAAATTAACGAAAGTCATACAATAATAACTACTCTAGAGGTGCATGAAGAAACCTCTTCTATAGTGATTCCTAAAAGATCTCAAGAAAAAATTGGTTTAATAAATGATACTGATGGTTATACGAACGCACGTAAAGAACCTTCATCATCTTCTGAAATTTTATTTAAAATATTAGAAGATGAATATTTTATGTATACTTCTATAAAAGAATCAAATTGGTCTGAAATACAAACTCTTGATAATAAGGTCGCTTATGTACATAATAGTAGAATAAAAAAAGTAAATCCAAATAATGTGATTACTTTTTTTAGTGAATATTATGATGAGGATGAAGAAAAAGACAAGCTTATAAAAAATATTATAACAATAAAATCACTGGATGAATCAAAAGCTTTTTCTATAAAGGAATTTCCATATTCTAAATTAAAGATTGTTAGTATATCCAATGATACTCTAATTTTATTAAGTGATGACAAAAAAATATCTATTGAAGTTATAGCAGGTCTTTTTGAAAAAGAGAAGCATTCAATTGAATACAATGAAAATAATTACGTCAACAAAATTGATTCGAAAAATATTTATGGAAATGACCAAGTACCAGTTAGAGAAATTAAGCAAATAATAATTCAGAAGGATGACATTAAATTTGAGTTAGACACAAAAGTTTTTAGTAATTTATATGAACCAAATTTTGAACATCTTAATGTTTATATAAAAGGAAATAATCAATTAATTATGTCTATGACAAATGGACATGGAGCAATAAATTCTTATAAATCAATTTTAATATTTGATAATTCAAATCTATTAAAACACATAACCTATATTCCTTTTTAAGTTTAGTATGGAATCCAATGTTATTGAAAAAGTTATACATACTGTTTAAAAAAAACGCATCCTTATAATACCAATATCCAATTAAAAACAATTTAAATAACGATAGCATGTCAACAAATTATATAGCAAATCTTTAGATATACACTTTAACAAAAATAGTATACGAACAAGGCAAACCTATGGTATTGAAAAAAGACATTCAAATGTTGACTTCTAAATAGTCGCATTTATTAGTTGAATTTAAGATGGGAAATATGGAAGAAAAGAAGAAGAAAAACCAAAACGCGTAGTGCCTAAAGGTGATGTGTTTCATTATTTTCATCCTATTGCTTTTTTACAGCATATGAAGTTGATTACTGTAACAAATGTTATTTATATTTATTCTGATGGGACAATTAGCAAATTAGATTTAAAAGGGCTTAGCGAAATAACTTATGTCTATGTAAGTTCTAATGGTAAAGAATATAAAATTTGCACTTGTGAATTATTAGAAATTGATGAAAGGTTAAAAGGAGTTGCACATGGGCAAAAAATAGCTCATACCATCGAGTCAGGTTATGATTCTAGTAATATTGTTACTTATGCACATGCTTCTTCTCGAAAAAAATATACTTATCCAGATGGCACTATAAGAACATATGGTCCTTACGATGGAGGTTTCAGAAGAGTTGTTTATAAAAAAGGCGCAGAAAAAAAACGAATTATTAAAATGCCTAAAAAAATTGGTGTTAAAATTGATAATAATAAAGTAATTGCATTTAAGTTTACAGGCACAGCAAGAACTTATTGTGACCCAGAAGTTTTCGCTGGATTTATAGGTGTCTTAGGTGAAACAGGATATCCATCTACAGATATAATATCGACAGGTATGTGTGAAGAAGACGGAACATGCTTTCCTAGTATTACCCACAATAATGGGCAAAGTATAGATATTAAATACCTTAAGAAAAATGGTGGTATAACAAGTTACATGTACAATAAGGATTTTGATAAAGTTAGAATGCAAAAAATTGTTGATGGATTTGTTAAATTTAATTTTAAATATTTAGCGGCATGGAAAGATTCTGAAGGTAAGCTGATGACTAATACAAAGAAAGTATCTCATCACCATCATCATTTTCATGCAGGTAATTTAAATAAAACAAAAATAAGAAGAAATGATTAAAATAATATTTAAATTTTTGATAGTGTTTTTTTTGATAAGTTCATGTAAGACGAAAAAAGAGGAACTTAAAAAATCAGCTCAAATTTCATCTAATAATTACGAAAAAGATAAAGTACCTTATTTAAAACTTCCAATAGATTATTCTTTTGAAAGAAACAAAAAAAATATTAAAGGAGATGTATTTTATAATCAACGAGTAAAAATAAACACAAAAATAAATAATAATTTCAGTTTTATTAGTGAAAAGAATAATCTAAATATTGAAAATGAAATATGTAAAAAGTATAAAGAAAAATGCAATTCATATTTTACAGAATTTGATTATTCTAAAACGTACAAAATTCAAAATGATTTTGATTTTGATCTTTATTTAATTACTTCCAAATTCAGTTATTACTTAAATTTAATATCAATTAAAGACGATAAAGTCATAGATTTATTGAATGTTTATTTAAATTACGTTGATTATGAAGGTCAAGAATGTATCTATCGAAACTTCTCTGTTGACAAGGATCTTAATGTTTCTATTTTTAATTATATCTATTTTGAATCTACAGGAGAAGTTGAAGAAGACAATAATGAAGCTGATTCCATAAACATATATCCACCTGCTACTTTAAAACAAGAATTGTATACATTAACAAAAGAAGGATTATTCAGCAGATGATTTTACGTAAAATGATTAAAAGCAGAAGAAGAAGAAGAAGAAGAAGAAGAAGAAGACTGGGGTATACCGTCAGTAAATAATAATTTAAAACAGGTATGACTCATGGTTTTGGTTGGAAAAGAGGACACTTTGGATTAGAACCAGAAAAATTTAACAATGGAGGTTCAGGGGCGACAACTTGGGTTCATTTAGATGTTAGGGAATTTGGGAAAGTAAACCTTAATGAAAAATTATTCGTTAAAAAACAAAGCTTAATAATTGGAAAAAAACTAACAGAATATTAAAACTATGAAAATGAAAATTGTTTTATTATTTTTTGTCTTAATTTTTGGAATATCTTGTAAAGACAAAAACAAAAATAACACATCAATAAAATTAATTACTAGCACTAATAGTCTCATTGAGAACGCTGTAACTGAGAAGTCAGGACAAAAAAACAATTGTTTAAAGAGTGATGTTAAACCTCTGAAATTGCCAATTGATGGAGGAGAAAACCTTATGTCTTTTACAATTGAAAATGATATAGAATTACAAGTGTTAAAATGTGATGTAAGTATAATAAAATCTAAATTATGCAATACTGATTTTATAAGTTATTATTCTCTGCCTAATAAAAATGATTTAAATCCAATAATTATAGCAGATGAATATGGAGATAATAATAATAGTTACACTTTAGTTATTCATAAAGAGGATAAAATAACCGATTTTGTCCTACTATATAATTCTTGGATTGAAATGTCAGAAAACCCAAAAAAAGAAATTACAGATTTTAAAATATCTAAGGAATATGAAATAATTATTTCAAAACAAGAATATAAAAATAATATCCAAACAAAACAAGAATCAATTAATTACCAAATTGATAAAAACGGGAAACTATTAATTCAATAGTCACCTCCAGCTGTCGCAATCGTCTCGCTTGTGAACAAGATAAAAAAGTAAAGCCACAGTTTAAAAAGCTGTGATATTATGGTTTGTAAATTAAATTTGTTTTTATGAATAACGCTCAATTAAGTAAATTATTTAATCCCGATGTTACGGTCTTACTGGACAGGGTAAAAGTGACTGATAAAGATATTAATGTGCATTTACTTTATGCATTGTGTAATGCTGTTAAATGTTCAATTTCAATAGAAGAGTTTAACCCTTCTATTTATATTGAAGATGTTAATAATCAAATTGCATTTAACAATCAACTAAACATAGAGGCTCCAGAAAGTATAAAAGCATCTTTTACAACTACATTTAGGGTAGATTTTATCTATGATGATAATTTAAACAATCATGTATACTGTTTTTTTAAAACGCAACCTTATAACACCAATAACGATTGCCCTGTTGAAATCGTTAATTTTAATAAATCCTTATTAGAATTAACACCAAACGATTGCTTACGGTATGTAAATAGTAAATTAAAAGAACTCTATCCTAGCTTATGGGACGATACATTAAATATTTCTATAAATATAACATTGCATCACTACCAAGCAGCAAAAAACAAGTGGAAAATAATAACACCAATGTCTGATTAAAAATAAGCTAAATTCAATAGTAACCTCCCGCTGTCGCAAGCGTCTCGCTTGAGAACAAGATAAAGAAACGAAGCCTCAGTTTAAAAAGCTGTGATATTATGGTTTGTAAATTAAATTTGGCTTTATGAATAACACTCAATTAAGTAAATTATTTAATCCCGATGTTACGGTATTACTGGACAAGGTAAAAGTGTCTGATAAAGACATCAATGTGCATTTACTTTATAGGTTATAGGACTATAATAACACTACTAAGCATTGTATTTTGCTTTCCGAAGCACTCGCATTACTTCTTTAAAATTAACATAAGAAGTAAGGTCTTCTAACTTTTTTAAATAGGGCTTGGCAGCTTCCAAATAAGGCAATGCATCTGGCATATTATTAAGAATACAAATCATATACTTAGTAGGTAAATCGTGAAGCTGATTTTGTTCATCAACGGACAAGCAAACACCTTGTTTTAAAAGACCTATCAAGTAATTGTTTTGTTTAAAAATAGCTGTTAAAATTGACTTATTATACTGAGGTGGCTCAAACAAAAACTCCTCTGCAATTTTATAATGACCATTGTTTTTAAAATGAATTACTTTTTTCTCCAAAGGATACAATCGCTGTACTTCATCAATACCTAACAACACGTATTCTGTACAAATAAACGAATGCTTATTTTGTGTTATTTGCACAAAGTCCATCGCGGAGTAAAAAAATCGATTGTTCTCATTGATCAATTCTATATCCACCCTAGAATAATATATTTTTTTATGAATCCGATGTTTCTGCCCTGCCCAACAAAGAACAAATTGCTCATGAAACACAGTATAAGAAGGCTCAAACCCATGATGACGATCCATAAAATCAAAAACACCATCTAGGGTTAATTTAATATTATTACTCGCCATTTTCTCTATAGCTTTAACGGTATCCCTATTTTGACTGGTCATTTTCTGTTCTAAAAGATACGGCATAGAGTTGCTTCCTTTCCTATAAAAGAACAATCCTTTGGTGTATTTCCAGCATTGTTTACTCAAACAAGTAGTTTCTGCATTGGCAAAAATAGTAACAAGTCCGACTACCTTATGTCTAGGAAGTCCGGGAAAATGGACATTCTCGTATATAATTCTTGGAGGATTTACAAAATAAGAATTTACCAAATTTTGAATTTTACTATCATCATAAAAATCAACCCCTACAATTTGGTTCGTAGCATCCTCCACTCCTATTACCAAAAAAGAATTATTGTTAGGATTTGAGTTAGACAAGGCACAAATATGTTTTAAAAATTTTGCCTTTCCTTCGGTTTGGTGCAAGCTGATTTTACGCTTTTTATCATAAAAACAATTTTCATCATTATGAGCAAGTAGATTTCTTATAAGGAGTCGCTTGTTAATCATCAGGAATTTCTATTCAAAATAGTTGTATTTGCTTGGGCTGTTGGATACACCACTAAATCAGCGATATTGACATGAGAAGGACGGCTAACGACAAAGTAAATAATCTCGGCAATATCCAGGGCTTGTAAGGCATCGAATCCCTGATACACCGCTTCCGCCTTTTGGACATCACCTTTAAACCTAACATCAGAGAATTCCGTTTCGACTGCACCTGGATGAATAGCCGATACTCTGATATGATACGCATTCAAATCTATTCGCATCGCTTTATTCAAGGCATCGACCGCATGTTTTGACGCACAGTAAACATTCCCATTCGGATATACTTCTTTTGCAGCAACTGATCCAATGTTTATAATAAATCCCTTGTTTTGAGCAATCATTTTAGGTATGATCGCTTTAGAAACATATAAGAGGCCTTTGACATTCACGTCTATCATCGCATCCCAATCATCAATAGATCCATTTTGAATGGAGGACAAACCGTGAGCGTTCCCCGCGTTATTCAATAAGAAATCCACCTCACTAAAACATGAAGGTAACGATGCAATAGCTGCTTCTACAGCGGATCGATTACTCACATCAAACGAAAGCACATGCACCTCTGTAAACTCCAAAAGTTCTTTTTGAAGCGCAAGTAAACGTTCTTTCCTTCGACCACACAAGATCAATTTAACTTTTTTTTTGGCAAATAATTGAGCTGTTGCCTTTCCTATCCCTGAAGTTGCTCCTGTAATAAATGCAATTTTTATATCCATTGTATAACCATTCTTAAAAAGTAAATATACAAAAAAACTGCTCCCTATTAAGGGAGCAGTCTTTGCTTAACTGGGTATCAATCCAATTAAAAATCAACTAACCAAACTTTATCTTTCTGTTCTTATCTTTTGAACTCTTTTAATTTTTGTTCTTTTTCTTCCTTTAGGAATTGTACTTATTTTTTCAGCAGATTTTTTCATAAATGGAATATATCCAACACCTTCAAAATAATACGAAGTTCCAGAAGCTATATGAAATAACTTTATTTTATGATCTGTTAAAACGTGCAAATCAAATACCTCTAAATCGCCGTTTCCATAATTCAACGTCAATTCTTTTACATCTGCAACATTCTTGTAATCTGCAATGGAATATGCACCTTCAAAATCCCAAATGATATTAGCAATATCTGTGCCAGTTTTGTCTTTCGAAGAATAAAATGTCGTATTATTTTTAGCAGTAAAACTTAAAAAGTTTTCTTTATCAAAATCATTAAAGTCACCATCAGCACCTGTGCCCGTTTTTTTCCACAAATCATACTCTTGCAAAAAATATTCTATGTTTTCATAAAACACTTTATCCCAATCAAAAGTACTAGAAGAATATCCTTCTAACACATAAGACACATCATGGTATTCATCTACTAACTCCAAGGTATCATCATCCAATTGTTTCACAACAAACTCATAACCCCCTTCTTTAAAATGCCCCACTTTTAAAAAATTCAATTGCGTATTATACGTTCCAATTTTAACACCATATTTACTACCTGTAGTTCCAAAACCTACCAAGTTATTATTTGCGTACAACTTTCCATTGACAAATGTGATGGTAAACGCATTGGATAAAAAAGGAACATCACCCGTACCTTCTTTTTGATGTATATCTACATACCAAATATCATATTGCGTTATCACCTCTTCTAAGGTAACTTCTGGTTCATTTAAACGAGAATCTGTTACAGTACATGCTGTAAAAAAGAGACTAAAAATAAAGAGACTAAAAAGTAATTTTATTGATTTCATAATATTGCATTTAATAGGTTTGTAAGGTTATTTTCAAAAGTTGTGCCAAAAAAACAATGTACGCAAAATTTTAGTACACAAAGATTCAAAACAAAATAAAGACAACAATAAGAAATATTCAACTATAAGCGTTTATGATTTTGAATTAATTTGTATTTTTACAATTCTGAACAATAAAATAACTATATTTCGGTTTAAAAAACGTAGTAAAAAAACACATTGAAAATAACTTCTAAAATATTCGTCACATTTAGCATCATTCTAGTTGTAAGTTGTTCAACCAAAAAGGATTCACTTATTTCAAGAAATTTCCATACGTTAACAACAAAATACAACGTGTTGTTTAATGGTCAAGAATCTTTCAAGAAAGGATTGGAAGACATAAACGCCTCATACAAGGACAACTACTGGGAACTCCTACCTATAGAACCCTTAAAGGTAGAAGAAAAAATAGTGGCAAAAGTACCAGATACAAGCAGTACAAAAGCTACTGGACCATTTGCATTGGCTGAAGAGAAATCTGTAAAAGCGATTCAGCGCCATTCTATGAACATCAAAGGAAGAGAGCGCAATAGGCAAATAGATGACGCCTATTTACTACTAGGAAAAGCACGATATTATTCCAGCAGATTTGTTCCTGCCTTAGAAGCATTCAACTATGTAATTGAACATTACCCAGGTGCAAATTTAATTGCAGAGACTGTAGTTTGGCAAGCGAAAACACAAATACGCCTACGAAATGAAGAGCAGGCCATCCTTTCTTTAAAAAGGATCTTAAAATGGGAATATATAGATAAAAAAAACACAGAAGACGCACATACTGCCTTGGCAATGGCATATCTAAGTACAGACAGTATACAGATGGTAATTAATCATCTCAACAAATCTGTACGTACAGACGAGAATAAGCCTCAACATGCTCGGAATTTATTTATCCTAGGACAATTGTACAGAACTCAGCAAAAGATTGACTCTTCTAACTACGCATTTAACAAGGTCCTAAATTATAAAAAATCACCTTATAAATATATAATCCACAGTCAAATTGAAAAAGCGAAGAATACATCTAATGGAACTAACAATAAAGAATTAGAACATGTATTCTCAAAACTGGTTAAAGATCGTGACAATCGTCCATTTTTAGACAAACTCTATTATCATTCAGGTAATATTGCAAAGAAATTGGGAAAGGAATCAGAAGCTATTGCCTTTTATAAAAAATCGATACATGCTAAGAGTGCTGAAAACCATCAAAAAAGTTTGTCTTATCAAGCTTTAGGAGATATTAACTTTGATAAATCACACTTTATAGTTGCAGGTGCCTATTACGATAGCATCCTATCTATAGCCCCCGATAAAAATATCAAACGCATCCGTCAAATCATTCGTAAAAGAGCAAATTTAAACGATGTGATAACACAGGAATACATTGCTAGCACCAACGATAGTATCCTAAACGTTATCTCTCTAGATAAACTAGGCAGGATTACTTATTTTGAAGATCACATCGCTCAATTAAAAAAAGCGGACGAGGCACTTAAAAAAACAAAAGCAACATACAGCACTGGATTCGGTAAGTCACTAACAGGTGCAAATAAAACAGCCTTAAAAAAATCAAACACTTGGTATTTTTACAATGTACAAACCATCGGATTTGGAGCACAAGAATTCACCCAAATATGGGGAACAAGACCCTTGGAAGATAACTGGAGAGTGTCTAATAAAACAGTATTACACACACAAATCACAACTCTAACAAGTAAAAGCGAAGAAAAAACAAGAGACAGCCTAAGATATAGCGTCGATTTTTACTTGAGTCAAGTACCCACAGAGAAAAAAGAGATAGACTCTATTACTTTAACACGAAACAAAGCGTACTTTAATTTAGGTCTTATATATAAGGAGCAATTTAAAATTGCTAAGGTAGCCATAGATAGATTTGAAAAACTTCTTACACTTCCACAAAACAAGAACTGGAGACTCCCAAGCAATTACCATCTCTACAAATTATACGCAAAAATAGATTCAGAAAAATCCGAACTGTACAAGCAACACGTATTAACAGAATATGAAGACTCCAAATACGCTCAAATAATTCTAAACCCAAACAAAGTAGTTGCAGAAGCAAACAGTTCAGATACTCCAGAAAAAATATATGCCACCACCTATTATTTATACAAAGATAACAAGTATCAGGAAGTTGTAACAAAAGCAACTAAGTACATACATATATACGAAAGTAAACCTATTGTTCCAAAATTTGAACTCTTAAAAGCCTATAGCATTGGCAAACTAAAAGGCAGTACTGCATTTAAGGAAGCATTGGAATTTATACAAATAAACTATCCGAACACGGAAGAAGCAGACAAAGCAACCCAATTAATTAATAAACTTAAAAAATAACCCTCATGTTTACAGAAAAAACATCAAAACCAGCGCAAGCCCAAGCTCGCAATGTCATAGGACAAAACACACATATAGTAGGAGATATAAAATCCGAAGGAGACTTTAGAATAGACGGAAGTGTAGAAGGCACCATTAGTACATCTGGAAGAGTTGTAATTGGTAAAGACGGAAAGGTAAAAGGAAAAGTTACATGTCAAAATGCTGAGATAGAAGGAGATTTCTCAGGAAACCTT
Organism: Flavobacteriaceae bacterium; assembly: GCA_965224465.1. GTDB lineage: Bacteria > Bacteroidota > Bacteroidia > Flavobacteriales > Flavobacteriaceae. Next base: position 2,487,825 of record OZ245049.1, read on the forward strand.
ATTGTAAACGATGTTTTAACATTAAAATCAACCTCAAAAATTACAGGAGAAGTCAGCATAGGAAAACTATCTGTAGAACCAGGAGCTACGTTTAACGCAACCTGTGCCATGAAAGGATCTGTAAAAGAATTGAAACATGGAAAAAAAATCGAAAAAACAGCTTAACAAGTATTTACAGTTAAGCAGTGTAGGTCTACAAATGGGCATCTCTATATATTTAGGTGCCTATTTAGGTAAAAAACTAGATGCCAAATACCAATTTGAAAAACCCGTATTCACCATTGCCTTTATTCTAATAGCACTCATTTTCTCAATGTACAGTTTACTACAAAAATTAAAACGATTAGATCCGTAAATGAATCCTATATTAAAATTTACACTCAAACTACTCCTTCTCTTGGGCCTCTTATTTATGATACATATAGGTTCTCTCGCTGTTGTGAAGTTTTCTCTATTTGAAAATCATATCATCGCATCCTATATCATACACTTTGTATTAGCCGTTTTTATTTATGCCATATTATACATTCGACGAATTCCCCAACACAGTGTGTTAGGCTTTCTATTTATGGCAGGAAGTATGCTTAAATTTATTGTGTTTTTCGCGATTTTCAGTCCGTGGTTCAAACAAGATGGCGAGATCTCAAAATTAGAATTTGCATCCTTCTTTGTACCTTATATAGCCTGCTTAGTCTACGAATCTATTGCTTTGAGCAAATTGCTGAATTCTAACTAATACTCACATAATATAACGAAGTTTCAATCCTTCAAAACAAAAGATAAAATATATTTTAGTTTATAAGATAAAAGCTTACATTTGCACTTATTTTAAAGTGACCACTATAAATAAGTGATATGCAAATAAGAAACCTAGTTACAACACTAACTTTAGTACTTTTTTTTACATGTTTTTCAGCCTTTTCGTCAACGAAAGATGGGCATGAATCCCCTACAGAAAAACCTGATATAAAAACAGAGATAAAAGAATTTATACAACACCATTTACAGGATTCTTACGATTTTGGAATTACTGCATGGAAGACGGAAGATGGAAGCATGAAGCATTTAGGGCTACCATTGCCCATTATTTTATTTGACGATGGCGTTCAAATATTTATGTCTTCTAAGTTTCACCACGGTGAAACGGTGGCAGAAAACAACGGTAATTTTTACAAGATTTACCATTCTAAAATTTACAAGACAGATGCTGCTGGAACCATCGATTTAGATGAGCACCACCACGCAACAAATGTAAAACCAATAGATTTTTCGATCACAAAAAATGTGGTTGCCATTTTGTTTATAGCTTTAATGATGGTATTACTTTTTAGTAGTCTTGCCAAATCTTATGCTAAAAACAATGGAATTCCTACGGGAATGGGACGCTTTTTTGAGCCTATCATTTTATACATTAGAGATGACATAGCCATTCCAAACATTGGAGAGAAACACTATAAAAGATACATGAGTTTCCTATTAACCGTATTCTTCTTTATATGGTTTGTAAACTTATTAGGATTAACACCATTAGGAGTAAATGTAACAGGAAATATTGCAGTGACATTGGCATTGGCATTAATCACCTATTTAATCACCACATTTACTGCGAAAAAAGACTACTGGAAACATATTTTTTGGATGCCAGGAGTACCAAAACTAATGCGACCTATACTCGCACCCATAGAATTATTAGGGACATTTATTAAGCCGTTTTCTTTGATGATACGATTGTATGCAAACATGACTGCAGGGCATATCGTACTAGGAAGTATTATTGGATTAATGTTTGTATTTAAAAGTTGGATAGGAAGTCCATTATCATTTGGATTGGCTTTTGGATTATCATTATTAGAATTATTAGTTGCTGCATTACAAGCGTATATATTTACGATGTTATCGGCATTATATTTTGGATCTGCTGTTGAAGAGCACGACCAACACTAACAAGAATGTTTAATTAATTAAATTTATATATTATGACAATTCCAAGTATTATTGGTTCAGGTTTAATCGTAATCGGTGCAGGTTTAGGTATCGGTAAAATTGGTAGTTCAGCAATGGACGCAATTGCACGTCAACCAGAAGCATCAGGGAAAATTCAAACAGCTATGTTGATTGCAGCAGCGCTAATTGAAGGGATCGGATTTGCAGCATTATTTGCATAAATGATACAAATAGCAATTACAACGGTTGGTTGTAATTGCTATTTATTTAAAAAAATTAAACAACATTAAACGATTATCGAACGATGGAAAAATTAATGAATGACTTTTCTTTAGGCTTATTTGTCTATATGGGCCTAATCTTTATTTTCTTAGTTTTATTGTTAAAGAAATTAGCGTGGAAACCTATTTTAGATGCAGTTAATGAAAGAGAAGACGGAATTAGAGATGCATTAGCAGCAGCAGAGAACGCAAAGAAAGAATTAGAAAATTTAAACGCAGACAACGAACGTATTTTAAAAGAAGCGCGTGCAGAACGTGATGCCTTATTAAAAGATGCTCGTGAGATGAAAGATACAATTATTTCAGAAGCAAAAACAGCTGCCAAAGAACAACAAAACATAATTGTTGAACAAGCTAAAGTAGCCATCGAGAGCGAAAAGCAAGCAGCCATAGCTGACATCAAAAAACAAGTAGCTACCTTATCTATTGCAATTGCAGAGAAAGTAATACGTAAAGAATTAGCAAGTGACGAAAAGCAAGCAAGTTTAGTCGCCGACATGTTAAAAGAAGTCAACATTTAATAAGTGTACAATGAGTGAAACAAGAGCAGCAATCCGCTACGCTAAAGCAATGTTAAGTTTTGCACAAGACAAGCAAAACGAAGATGCAATATTTGACGACATGTCGTTAGTAATTGCTACTGTTGAACAAACTGTAGCCTTAAAACAATTGCTTTCTAGCCCCGTTGTTAAAAGTGATGTAAAGCAAAACATCTTAACCAAAATTTTTGGTGAAGCAACAACAGAAGCTACTGCAAGTTTGATACAATTATTAATCAAAAATAAACGTTTGCCTATTTTGGAAGAAGTAGCCAAGCAATATATTGTTTTATACGATAAGTTAAAAGGAAAAGAGGTTGCTATTGTTACCACAGCAATCCCATTAACCGAAGCGTTAAATACACAAGTATTAGCCAAAGTAAAAGAAATTACAGGCAAAGAAGCAATAATTAAAAACACGATAGACCCAACCATTATTGGAGGTTTTATCTTACGCATAGGAGATGTACAATACGATGCAAGTATTGCAAACAAACTAAGTGCATTAAAACAAGAATTTACTCAAAACTAATCAAATTAGATTCGTTTAAAAATAACTAAAAATGGCAGCAATAAAACCAGCTGAAGTTTCAGCAATTTTAAAAGAACAATTATCTGGGTTCGATGCATCAGCCTCTCTAGACGAAGTAGGAACAGTACTTCAAATAGGTGATGGAATTGCTCGTGTACACGGACTTTCTAATGTACAGTATGGAGAGCTCGTTGAATTTGCAACAGGCTTAGAAGGTATTGTATTGAACTTAGAAGAAGACAATGTAGGAGTTGTATTACTAGGTGATTCAGTAGAAATTAAAGAAGGAGCTATCGTAAAACGTACCGAAAGAATTGCCTCTATCAATGTAGGTGATGGAATTTCTGGTCGTGTGGTAGATACTTTAGGAAATCCTATCGATGGAAAAGGACCTATTGTAGGAGAAACTTTCCAAATGCCACTAGAGCGTAAAGCGCCAGGAGTATTATTTCGTCAACCTGTAACAGAGCCATTACAAACTGGTATTAAAGCAATAGACGCCATGATCCCTATAGGACGTGGACAACGTGAGCTTATTATTGGTGACCGTCAAACTGGTAAATCTACCGTGGCGATCGATACAATTATCAATCAAAAAGAATTTTACGATGCAGGGGAACCTGTATTTTGTATCTATGTAGCTATTGGACAAAAAGCTTCTACTGTAGCAGGAATTGCTCAAATGTTAGAAGAAAAAGGTGCCATGGCTTATACAACTATCGTTGCAGCAAATGCATCAGATCCAGCAGCAATGCAAGTGTATGCTCCAATGGCGGGTGCGTCTATTGGTGAGTACTTTAGAGACACTGGTCGTCCTGCATTAATTGTATTTGATGATTTGTCTAAACAAGCCGTAGCTTACCGTGAAATTTCATTATTACTACGTCGCCCACCGGGACGTGAAGCATACCCTGGAGATGTATTTTACTTACATTCACGTTTATTAGAACGTTCTGCAAAAATAATCAACAACGATAAAATTGCAGCACAAATGAACGATGTTCCAGACTCTTTAAAAGGAAAAATTAAAGGAGGAGGATCTTTAACTGCTTTGCCAATTATTGAAACGCAAGCAGGAGATGTATCAGCATATATCCCAACAAACGTAATTTCGATTACCGATGGTCAAATTTTCTTAGATGGAGATTTGTTTAACTCTGGAGTAAGACCCGCTATTAACGTAGGTATTTCTGTATCTCGTGTAGGAGGAAATGCGCAGATAAAATCGATGAAAAAAGTAGCTGGTACACTTAAATTAGACCAAGCTCAATACCGTGAATTGGAAGCATTTGCTAAGTTTGGATCAGATTTAGACGCTGCTACCTTAAACGTAATTGAAAAAGGACAACGCAACGTGGAAATTCTAAAGCAAAATTTAGCAGATCCATTTACTGTGGAAGATCAAATTGCGATTATATACGCTGGTTCTAAAAACCTGTTAAAAACAGTACCTGTAAAAAAAGTAAAAGAATTCGAAATAGAATACCTCGCTTTCTTAAACGCTAAACACAGAGATACTATGGAGACGTTAAAATCAGGAAAATTAACGGATGCAACCATCGATGTTTTAACAAAAGTAGCAAAAGATATATCCTCTAAATACGAGGCATAATATATATTTAAACTGATACTCTTAAGGCTTACAACAATGTAAATCTTAAGAGTACTGTTTTAAAGATACCAATATAAACTCTTAACATACTTAGTCTTAAGATATGGCAAATTTAAAAGAAATACGCAACAGAATCGCGTCCATTGGTTCAACCATGCAAATTACCAAAGCCATGAAAATGGTTTCGGCGGCAAAGTTGAAAAAAGCACAAGACGCTATCACACAAATGCGTCCGTATGCTAACAAATTGACCGAATTATTGCAAAATCTAAGCGCTTCGCTTGATGATGATGCTACTGGCGTATATGCTACTCAAAGAGAAGTATCCAAAGTATTACTCGTTGTAATTACATCCAACCGTGGATTGTGTGGAGGTTTTAATTCATCTATAGTTAAAACAACCAAGAAACACATCGCTAAAAATTACATAGGTAAAAACATTGACTTATTTACTATCGGTAAAAAAGGGGATGCTATTTTAACAAAGGAGTTGCATGTAATAGAAAATAACATTTCTATTTTTGACGACCTTACTTTTGATAATACTGCTGTAATTGCAGAAAGTTTGATGAAGCAATTTACAGAAGGGAATTACGATAAGATTGAACTAATTTACAACCGTTTCAAAAATGCTGCCACACAAATTGCAACTGTTGAACAATTTTTACCAATCAAACCTATAGAAGGTGGTGAAAAAATAAACACCGATTACCTTTTTGAACCTTCGAAATCTGAAATTATTTTGGAGCTAATTCCTAAATCATTAAAAACACAATTGTACAAAGCTATTCGTGATTCTTATGCCTCTGAGCACGGAGCACGTATGACAGCAATGCACAAAGCAACAGATAACGCCACGGAGTTACGTAATGATTTAAAATTAACGTATAACAAAGCAAGACAAGCTGCTATTACCAACGAAATTTTAGAAATTGTAGGAGGTGCGGAAGCATTAAATGGTTAATTTCTAATCACATATTTTTAAAAAAGCGTATCTGAAAGGATACGCTTTTTTTTGCATTTAGATTTCGTCAAACCAACAGTCATACCAAATACATTTCAAAGTGAGGGTTTAGAAATGGAATTAATTTTTGTTTTAACTAGGCGAAAAACATAAGGATAGCCTTCGCTATCGTTCTGTGTTTTAACAACGTTAAAACAAAAGAAGTACTGAAGCAGCCTAAGGTATTTCACCTGGATACTATAAAATGAAGTACCTAAAACACGCCATTACATAAAACATGTTTTTTTATTCTCTCCAAGTTTGTTATATTTGAATACAACAATATGGCATAATAAATGCCACTAGTACCCATAAAAAATACCTATGAAAAATATAAAAACCATCAGTTTAATTCTTGTATTACCTATCGTTTTAATCAGCTTTGCACAATGTGCTAGCAACAAACCTTACAAACTTCAAAAAACAGCTCCGTTTACCGTAAAACAAGCGGTTAGCCAAGTTTACTTAGGAGGACGACAAGGAAACAAAGGAGAGCAGTTAACAATAAGTATAAGCGACAAAAGCATTGTTTTAGACAGTCTGTTTTACAAAAACAGAAAACTTAAACTGCACCTAAATCAAGAAGGCAACTATACAGCAAAACTCAGATTATCTACCGAGAAACAGCTTACCATGCATGAAAGCCCAATAGAAGAATACGGGAATAAAGCTCCTGTAATAGCTGATAAAATCCCCTTCGACTTAAAAGAAAAAGAAGCTGTAATCAGTTATCTTAAAAACAACAATATATACTATTATAACATAGGTAATATATCCAAAGGCAAAGTGATTATATATCCATAATAATAGCATAAAACAAACCATTCAAACACGAAAAAGCAGCCAATTGGCTGCTTTTTTATTTTATTTGTAAAATTATTTTACTGAAACAACTTCACAATATCATTTCCATTCGCCAATAACATCAATGCAAGTAAAAAGATAATTCCTGCCATCTGTGCATATTCTAAAAATTTATCATTTGGTTTACGCCCTGTAATCATTTCAAACAATGTAAATACTACATGACCACCATCCAATGCTGGGATAGGTAATAAATTCATAAACCCTAACATAATAGATAAAAAGGCGGTAATTTCCCAAAATGCATGCCAGCTCCAAGTCCCTGGGAATATCTTACCAATAGAGATAAAACCTCCGATACTCGTGGCTCCTTTTTTAGTAAATACATACGTAAACTGAGCAACGTAATCTTTCAACTTCCATATTGCTCTACTGGTACCTTCTACGATACTCTCCCCAAACGTAAAACTTGTTCTTTGAATTGAAACTGCATCTCCATTGCTTATATTGACACCTACAAAGTGATCATCTCCTAAAACGACCTGAATTTCCTGTTCCTGACCATTTCTATTGATACGCATAATTACAGGATTATCCGCTACCAATACCTCACGTTGAAAATCGTTCCAATAGCCCGTTGAATGGTTATTAACTTTTAGGATGACGTCTCCCGTTTTAAGACCTGCTTTTTGTGCTGGACTGTTAGGCACTATAGAATCTAAGACTGTTAAAACACGTGGTTTAAAAGGCAACATATTTCCCTCTGCCCACATCATTTTACCAATATCACTAGGAATGGCAATACTTTTTATAGTTCCATCTTGTTTTTTTACTTCAACAGAATTCACATCTCTTAAAAACAGATACATATTAATATCTTTCACATCTTTAAAAGGAGCATTGTTTACAGTCGTAATTTTATCTCCATCTTCAAAACCTAATTTATGAAAGGTTTCTGTGGTAGCAAATCCATATTTAATATCATCTGTAGCAGAAAAGCTTCCGCCCCATACAAACACGATCATTATATATATAAATCCTCCTAAAAGGAAATTAACAATCACACCTCCTAGCATAATAATTAAACGTTGCCAAGCTGGTTTAGATCTAAATTCCCATGGTTGTGGCGGCTTTTTCATGGCTTCTGTATCCATGCTTTCATCAATCATACCAGCAATTTTCACGTAACCACCTAACGGAATCCATCCAATCCCATACTCGGTACCTCCTATTTTCTTTTTAAAGATCGAAAATTTATAATCAAAAAATAAATAGAATTTCTCTACCCGTGTTTTAAATAATTTTGCAGGTATAAAATGCCCCAATTCGTGTAACACGATTAAAAATGATAAGCTCAATATAAACTGAGCTGCTTTAATTATAATTTCCATAAATAAGTTTCAATATTCTTTTTAAAAAACGTCCAAATGTACGCTTTTAATAATGGATGTAAAAACAGGACTACAACCGTCCAAATCATTTAACAAAGTATTGGTAATATTCACATATTTTAGACTAATTTTGTATAAAATTATAGTTAGTACTTTTTAGAAATAAAGAAACGATTTTGTGTGTTTTCAATACCAACTCGTTTGATTTCCCTAAGTAAAGGAACAAAAACCTCTAGCAGCAAAGCGCAACAAATAGATGCTAACTATCACGCGTTAAAAAAAGATCAAATGCCTAAAAATTCATTAAAAAAATCCATTCCTATATTAGCAGTAATGGCGACACTATCGATCGGAATGATCTGGTTAATTTACATGCTACTTACACCACAAAAAAAACTTCCTATTTACAACCCTGCAGACGTAAATCCAAGATTGGTAGACCAAAGCATTAAACATGTACGACGCAACCATAAGATTGCAGATTTTAGTCTGATCAATCAAAACGGAGATACGATAACGCAACAGGATTATAAAAACCATATATATGTGGCGGATTTCTTTTTTACACGCTGTCAAACAATATGTCCTATTATGGGAACTAACATGGCTAAATTACAATCTCATTTTGCAAATGACACTTCCATTCGGTTTTTATCACATTCAGTAACTCCCGAAATGGATAGCGTTTCCGTATTAAAAAAATATGCTATTAAACAAGGCGTCAACGATGCCGTATGGAATATAACAACAGGAGACAAAAAACACATCTACGAATTGGCACGTAAAAGTTATTTTGCAGTCTTAGATGAAGGAGATGGAGGCACACAAGATTTTATCCATACAGAAAACTTTATTTTAATAGATACAAAACGGCAAATTCGTGGATTTTACGATGGCACAGATCAAAAGGATATGAATCGATTAATTGCAGACATAGAACTCCTAAAGACAGAAACAAAATAAATCTGACAACTATCTTACATTAGAATAATTCTAATTTACTATATTTGCCTTTAATTTAATCTCATTCTTAATTAACATGCTTACAATTGCACAATTAAACATAGGTGAACGAGGAATCATAGAACGTTTTTTATTCGATAACGTTCCGTTGCAATTACTAGAAATGGGATGCCTGCCAGGACAGGAGGTTACACTTATCCAAAAGGCACCATTACACGACCCCTTATATATTACCGTAAATGGCAGTCACATAGCCATCAGAAAAGAAACCGCAGCGCAAATACAAATTACTAAGCTTTAGTTTATGTCACATACCTCGCCTCTTAAAGTGGCTTTAGTAGGAAACCCTAACACTGGAAAAACATCTTTATTTAACCAGTTAACGGGACTCAATCAAAAAGTAGGAAATTACCCTGGAATTACAGTAGACAGAAAACAAGGGAGCTGCAAATTAGACCTGGAGCATGCTGCAATCATCACAGATTTACCAGGAACCTATAGCATTAACCCAACATCATTAGATGAAACCATAGTACTAGAAACCTTACTAGACAACTCTAATGACTCCTATCCTGATGCCATTATAGTAGTCGCAGAAATAGAAAACTTAAAAAGAAACCTCTTACTATTTTCGCAAATAAAGGAATTAAAAATACCTAGTATTTTGGTTATAAATATGGCCGATCAACTAGAGAAAAAAGGAATATCCATAGATATTGAAGCTTTAAAGAAGGAGTTAAAAACAGACGTTCTTTTAATTAGTGCTCGTAAAAAAGAGGGATTAGAAGCTTTAAAAAAAGCATTAATCAACTACAAAACATGGGACAAAGCTCCCTTATTAAACATCTCAGAAAAAATAGATGCCGTTTTTTTTAATGAGATATCAGAAAAATTCACAGAAATTCCTTTTTACAAAGCATGGTTATTTATCACCCAACAAAACTATTGCCCATTTCTATCTCAAGAAATGCACAAACGTATCGATGAAATAAAAAGGAAAAATAGTACCATAAAACAATTACAACATAAAGAAACCATATATCGCTATCAAAAGATAAACGAGATACTAAAAAAAACATACCAAGTAGACAAATCTAAGGCTACTGGAATCAGGGCTACTCTAGACAAAGTTTTAACACATCACATATTCGGATATGTGATATTTACCGCTATCTTATTCTTAATATTTCAATCTATTTTTGACTGGGCAAGCATCCCTATGGATTTTATAGATCAATTGTTTGCAGATATTAGCTCCTATGCAAAAACCAATTTACCAGACGGAGTATTTACCAATCTAATTACAGAGGGTATCATCCCTGGTATTGGAGGTGTGGTCATATTTATCCCTCAAATTGCCATCTTGTTTTTATTTATTGCCACTTTAGAAGAAACAGGTTACATGAGTCGTGTTGTTTTTCTGATGGATAAAATTATGCGCCGTTTTGGAATGAGTGGAAAGAGCGTTATTCCACTAATATCCGGAACTGCCTGTTCCATTCCCGCCATCATGGCAGCTAGAAACATCAGTGGATGGAAAGAACGGTTGATTACTATTTTAGTAACACCATTTACCACCTGTTCTGCAAGAATACCAGTATATGCCATCATAATTTCTCTAATTATTCCTGACGAAAAAGTACTGGGAATATTTAATTTACAAGGACTCACCTTATTTGCTTTATATGTCTTAGGATTTGCATCGGCCATCTTATCTGCTATGATATTAAACCGGATCTTAAAAACAAAACAACGCTCGTTTTTTATCATAGAAATGCCGAGCTACAAAATCCCGTCCATTAAAAATCTATTCTTTACAGTACTAGAAAAAACAAAAGCATTTGTGTTTGGAGCTGGTAAAATTATCTTGGCACTCTCCATAGTATTATGGTTTTTAGCCTCTAGTGGCCCTAAAGCATATAAAAACGCCGAAACCACCGTGCGTGCTCAAGTTCAAAACCAACAACTGACGGAAGAAGAATTGGCACATGAAATAGCCTCTTTCAAACTGGAGAATTCCTATATTGGTATCATGGGAAAAGCAATAGAACCAGCAATTAGACCTTTAGGTTACGATTGGAAAATAGGAATTGCGTTAATCAGTTCTTTTGCCGCTCGTGAAGTGTTTGTTGGAACCCTAGCAACCATTTACAGTGTAGGAGATGACGGAGAAGATACCGCAACAATAAAACAACGAATGCGTGCCGAAATAAACCCTATAACAGGAGAAAAACAATTCAATTTGGCATCTGGAATGTCCTTAATGATGTACTATGTATTTGCCATGCAATGCATCGGAACACTCGCCATTGTAAAAAGAGAAACCAACAGTTGGAAATGGCCTATATTACAAGTAGTCGGAATGGGAATACTTGCCTATGTATCAGCCATGCTTACCTATTTAATTTTAAGCTAATGCAGGAAATACTCACCTATATCGCATTGGCACTAGCACTCGGATTTTTAGTAAAAAAATACATTATAAAAACTAAAAAGAAAGGGAATTGTGATGATGATTGTGGTTGCTAAAAAAATAGTTTCCACATTTTAACGTTGAATAAAAAAAGTTTTTTAACAAAAATATTTCACCAAACACATTTCCTATACACGTTTCCTATACACGTTTTAGCAATGTAATTATTATTTATTTTATCTAGACAAAAATGAATAGATAGCCATAACTATCGTCCTGTTTTGAAAGAACGCTAGAACATAAAACAACCTTTTTATATAGGTTGTTTTTGATAGAAATTGGTATTTCATGTATTCTTAGAATTCTATATTACATTAATTTGACCTAGGAATATCGAATCGTATTGCTCTATTTTTAAGAATAATGTGTAAAAAGGCAAAGAATATCGCAGTTATTCTAAGATTGAATTGCTATTAATCCCCCCTCAATGAAGCATTTAAAAAACGACTATCACTATCCCCCTCTTTTTATATAAAAATGTCTTTTTTTTAACAATTTCATAAAGATTATATTCTTTATTACAATTACCCTTACTAACACTCACCTTATTACAAGAACACAACTAGCTAACTACCAGCCTATTTACAGGTTATGTTTATTGAATCTAAATAAGGTTGATTATTGAGATATTAGTTATAGATTTGCCGTTCTTTAGATTTAATCTAAATAAACATAGCGAAAGAATGAAAATCAATACTATAATCATACTCCTGTTTCATTTAATTTATCAAATAGGATTTGCACAAAACAAGCAAGAATTAACAGGGTATATCACTGATAATAATAGCAACGCCATAGAAGGCGTTAGTGTCTATGTAAAAAAGATATCGATAGGATCAAGCTCAGACAACAAAGGGTATTACAGCATTAAATTACCCCTAGGAAAACACATAATAACACTAAATTATCTTGGATACAAAACAATTAAAAAAACCATAGACGTAAACAAAACCAAGTTAAAACAACTAAATTTTAAATTAGAAGAAACTTCTTATCATTTAGATGACATCGTAATTCAAGGAAAAACAAAAGCGCAACAATTAAGGGAGCAAGCCTATGCCGTAGAAGCAATAGATACCAAAATATTTAAAAACTTGGCTACCAATGCGAATGATATATTAGCTAAAATCCCAGGAGTAAATATAAGACAATCTGGAGGTTTAGGATCCAATTTTAGTCTTTCGTTAAATGGTTTATCTGGCAAGCAAGTTCGGACATTTATAGATGGTATTCCCATGGATTATTTTGGTTCTTCTTTAAGCTTAAATAATTTTTCAGCCAATTTAATTGACCATATAGAAGTCTACAAAGGAGTGGTTCCTATACATCTATCTTCTGACGCATTAGGAGGGGCTATCAACGTAGTTACAAGTAAAAGATTAGAATCATTTTTAGATGTATCCTATAGCATAGGTTCTTTTGAAACCCATATTACATCTCTAAACGCACAATACCGAAACCCTAAAAACGGTTTTATATTAAAACTAAAATCATTTTACAATCAAGGAGAAAACAATTATAAAGTGCCCGTAAAATTATTAAATATTAGCACAGGAAAAGAAGACAAATTTTACACACAAGTAGCGCACTTTCATGATGCTTATAATTCAAAAATGATTTGGTTAGAAACAGGCGTAACTGTCAAGAAATTTGCAGATCAACTTCTTGTTGGTTTTATGTATTCAGACAATTCAAAAGAAATACAACAACCTGCTAATGCCATAGGAGAGGCAAAAATACCTTACGGAGAAGTCATAACATTAGAAAAAAAATGGATCTCGAACATTCGATATAACAAAAAGGGACTACTTAATGATAAACTGTCAATCAATGCATTTTTGGTAGGCGTATTTTCAGACAACACCTACAGAGACATCTCGAACTATCGCTACGACTGGCACGGAAACAAAACATTGCGAACCGACACAAATACAGGAGAAATAGAAAACAGAAAAACCAACCTTATACTGTCTACAGAGAATTTATTAGCCAATACCAATATTGAGTTTCAATTGACAGAAAACAGCAACATCGCTTTAAGCTACAGTTTTAACTCATTAAATATAGAAGGAACAGATGAATACAAAGAAGAAAACAACACTCAATTTAGCCATCCTAGTACCATAAAAAAACAAGTCGTAGCCTTTGCTTACACCAATGCTTTACTGGAAAACAAATTAAAAAGCACTCTTTTTACAAAACTTTACAATTATAAGATAAACTCCCTAGAAACAAATTATAGCGGTACTGAAATAAAGTTTTTAAACGAGAAAAAACAAAATTTAGGTGTCGGAATGTCCACAACTTATAAATGGGAAAAATTACAATTAAAAGCGTCTTTTGAAAAATCTGTACGTTTTCCAGAAGTTATTGAATTATTTGGAGACGGACTCACCTATACAGCTAATCCAGCACTACTCCCAGAGAAAAGCAACAACTATAATGTAGGGTTTATTTATAAAATCGAATTCTTACACAGAGACTTAACATGCTCTGTAAACGGGTTTATGCGAGACGCACAAGACTTTATAATACCGCAGGTTAAAGGAATAGAAGTCTTCCATATCAACAGCAGTAAAGTTTTATCAAAAGGAATAGACGTAGCTACTAATTATAGATTTACAAAGGATCTGTTTATCAATTTAAACCTTACGTATGTTGATTTAAGAGATAATAAAAAATGGAGAAATGGAATTACAGGAAGTCCAAACACACAGTATAAAATAAGACTCCCTAATGAGCCTTACCTATTTGGAAACATTTCTATTTCTTATAAAAAAGAAAAGTTATTTAAAAAAGATGATGATTTTTCGATCACAGCGAATCAAAATTATGTTCATAGTTTCTATTATCGATGGGAAAACTTAGCCAATAAAAACAAGGGGCTAGTCCCTGAACAATGGACAACAAACTTAGACTTGGTTTATAGTATGAAAAAAGGAAAATACAACACCTCCTTTGGCATAACTAATCTATGGAATACCAACGTATATGACAACTACCAACAACTGAAACCAGGAAGAACTTATAACCTCAAAATAAGATATTTTATAAATTAAATACACTAAACAATGAATACATTTAACGCAACAATAATAAAGCATCTCTTACTAACTACCTCAGTGTTACTGATGTTAAGCTGTGAGAAAAACGACTCGGACCCGACTCCAAAAGAACCAACAGGAACTATTCAGTATTATATAGGAATTGAGGCAGCTACGGATCCAGCAACAGAAGTGTTAAGCACTGCAATTAGTCTAACCGAAGGTGTAATAACTCCTGTAAAAAACGGGTTCGAACAACCTACTTGGATGGATTACATACAATTAAAAGACAAAATAATTGCAAGCGGGTATACTTCGGCACCAGAATTCACAAGCTATTACTTGGTTGATGGTATTTTAACCAAAGGGGAAAGTTTTTTTACAGATATGGGAGTTTTTGCCTCAGAAATAGTTGACGACAACACCTTATTACTAATGGCATCTCCTAGAAAAGGGCTTGGTTCTAAAAAAATATATGTAATTAACACAAAAGAAATGTCTATTTCATCATCTAAAAGCATTGATTTCGGAAATGATATAGCCAATAATTTAACCTCCTTTCCTGTTGACATGAAAGTACGAGGAGATAAATTATTTGTCGCCTATTTTATGAAAGAAGCAGAAGCTTTTAAAACACCCAATGCAAACCAAGCAAAAGTTGCAATATTCAGCTACCCATCCATGGAATTCGAAAAAATAATTACAGATGACAGAGCGCCAAACATTGGAAGATATTACACTAAAAATGCGTTAGAAATAGACGAAAAAGGAGACATCTATACATTCTCTCCCTCTTCACTAGCCTGTGGATACAATCCTGTACCAGAAAAAAATTCAGGGATTTTAAGGATAAAAAAAGGGGCAACTAAATTTGACCCAAACTATTACATCGATTTTGAAACACTCTCAGGTGGTTATAAAATAAACGACTTATATTATGTTGCAGACGGAAAAGCTGTTGTAAGAATTTTAAAAGAAGACGAAAGTATTCCAGCATATTCTTGGGCTGCATACAGACCAACATCTCCTCAGCCAATAATGGACTTTGGTATTATAGATTTAGTAAAAAAATCGTTCACCTTAATTTCTAACATTCCAAAAAGTGGCGGAGGATGGGCTTCTGCAGCACGTGTAGAAGGTAAAAAACTATATATTGGAGTAAGTAATAAGAACTATTCTGGCATTTACATTATAGATACTGAAACTGCAACAGCAACAGAAGGAGCAACAGTTGAAGGTAATTACGCAAAAGCTATTTTAGCACTCACAAACAAAAAAAAGTAACACTCTTTATATAACAAATCGCTCTAGGTCTCAAAAGATCTTAGGGCGATTATATAAACCAACTAATGATCAGTATCAATCTAATTCTTGTATTCCTTGGAGCTTCCTTATTTTATTTGACCTCTAAAAAAGAAAACTTGTCACCAAAGACAGATCTAATACAATGGCTAAATAAGCGTAAAAAGCGCACTAAATTACTTGGGTTTATTTGCTGTTTAGGATCAATTATTGGCTGTGTAAATCAGCATGGATTAACAACTGGTTTCATAATTTGGATACTGTTATTAAGTAGTTGTTTAAGCTTTATTGTCATCCTTTTTCCGTTAAAGCTACTCAAAACAAAACAGCTCTTTTTCTGTTGTATAACCCTCTTTTTCATAGAATATATTTTAACTTAATGCCTGCAAACCCAAAATACTTAACTTCTTCGCCGTGGCAACAATTTGCTAAGATTTCTTCTGGCCTTGTTGGAGGATATACAATAAGTGCATTGTTTCACATGTGCATATGGTTAATGACGCCTTATAAAAACGAAATACTAGTTACTTCCATTTTTTCAATGTTCTTAATATGGGGGACATTGCTAATTCTCCCCTATCTCTTTAAAAATGCGTGGAGCGCATGGCTGTATTACATCCTAACAATAATATCCTTATCAATTCTTTATTATTTTCTACAAATTAACACAGCCATTACCTAATGACTAAGAGAAATTACAATGTGTTTTTTAATGCACACACCGTTAGTGGAATTATCATAAGTGTTGCGCTTTACATCATTTTTTTCACAGGTGCATTTGCCCTATTTAAAGATGAAATTACCAGATGGCAAGAAGGCACGCATGTTAAATCAACTCATAAAAAAGATATAAACTACGATCAAATAGTATCAAGTATTGATAAAGTACATCCATTATTAGGCAGAGACCTACAACTGTATCTAAACAAAGAACCAGGCAAAATATATGTCTATTTATTAGGCAGTAAAGACTCTTTGGCATTAGATGTAAACAAAGGCTCTCAATATTTCTCTGTAAACATTCAAAGTTTAGAACGTAAAACCTACGCAGAGAATTACAGCTTAGGAGAGTTTTTGTACCGATTGCATTTTTTCCATCAAATCCCTTCAATCGGCATGTATTTGGCAGGTTTTATTGCATTATTTTTTCTGTTTGCAATCGTTACAGGAGTGATTGTTCATTGGAAAAAAATGATTTCTAATTTTTATGAATTTAATCCGAAAACAGCATTAAAGAACGTATGGTCTAATGCACATACAGCCCTTGGAATCATAGGACTTCCCTTTCAGTTTATATATGCAATAACAGGAGCATACTTTGCTTTAACCCTCCTTGTATTACTTCCTGCAAACATTCTATACAATGGTGATCAACAAAAATTAATGGAGGAATTACGTCCTGAACGTAAAACCTTTGAATGGATTTCTGCTAGCTCCGAGAAACTTCCCAGTTATAACAAATTTATACAGAAATCTGACAGCCTAGTTCGTGATTTTCATCCTGAAATGGTGTATATAAAAAATTATGGAGGTGTAAACATGCAATATATTCTCACAGGAAATGTATCCGACAAACAGAACTTTACAGGAAGTACTAGGATTGTATACGATCATTTAACAAAAGAATTTAACATAGAAAAACATCCCGATACTTTTTCCTATGTAGAAGATATACAAACAATTGTTTCTAAGCTACATTTTGCAGAATATGGAGGGAAATACCTTAAAATCATCTATTTTATACTGGCTTTTATAACCTGTTTTGTCATTATTTCGGGCATTTTAATATACGTAGAATCAAGAAACAAAAAAGCAATGAAAATAGACCAACGCCTTTACACTGCTAAAATTGGACACCTCTTTATTTCTATCTGTTTATCAATGTTTCCCGTAACCGCATTGGCTTTTATATTTGTCAAATGCACACATGAATATTTTAATGATGGACAAATGGCAATCTATACGTTCTATTTTATCACATGGTTTTTAATGAGCCTTTATTATAGGTTTAAAAGGGACAATTATAAAACCAACAAATCTACTTTATTACTAGGTTCAATTTTTGGTTATTTAATTCCAATTGTCAATGGAATAATTTCAAATAATTGGATGTGGATAACGTACAAAAACAAACAATTCGACATATTTATTGTAGATCTCCTATGGATAATTATAGCCTCTATCTCCATTATTACTTACGCTAAGATAAACCCAAAAATAAAAGAACAAAGTAGTTTTAATAGACATCCAATAAATTACAAAACTATAGATCAACAAAGAAGAGAAGAACAAAAAACAGCAACGAAACTACAACAAACAGATAGCAATAATTTAAAAAACGAAATACCAATGAAACTAAAAATCACACTACTTTGGCTGTTTTTAGCCATAGGATGGATTGTACACCATATTTATGGATTATTTAATGTGTATTATATTGAAACCTTAGTCATGGAGGGTTCCACAGGAGAGGCACCTCTAGAACATCATCTATATAGAATTGTATTTGAAGGACTATCCCTCCTTTTTGCTTTATTTACAATAGAATTCTCTGTTAAATTTTTTAAAGAAATTTCGTTCTACTTTGCAATAATTGCAGGACTGTATAATTTATATCACCTCGTAAGTTCTCTTGTGTATGACCTCACAAATATATCCGAACTATTTATGTTGACCTTAATGGTAATTGCAAGTGTCTTTTTAGTAAAAAACCTTGCGCATTGGAAGAACGAAATCTCACTAATATAAGTCAGACTCCAATAATATAAATTAACATTTTCTAATAATTATTACAAATATCGCAACCAAACCGTTTCTGTTTTTAGACGCTGTTTGGGGTGTGAACAGTTGTCTATGCTTCTTTTTTTGTTAAAAAAAAGAAGCTGCACTGTTAATAGTGTTACTAACTAATGTTGATGATTACTAATAAGTTTTGACGAAATTTATGATAACATCACAATAAATAAACTATTTGAAAGTAACTATTAAAAAACAGTACAAGCCCTGTTAGTTACGACGAAAACATAGAAAGGCATACTGGTTATCTTCAGATATATCAATACCATTCCATTTTTAAGAATGCAAGAAGAAGTTTTTAATATCAACATCAGCCAAGGAGATACCCGTTATCTATAAACCAAAATAGGTCCTTCTTTTTTTTATAAGATATGTCAATCCAAATTTTGAAAATCTTTTGCTTGTCTTTCTAATACCGCAATAAGTCTATCTTTTTCTTTGAGCTGTTTTTTAAATTGTAGAACCAATTCTCTTGATAAATAAGCTTCAGGTAATACGTTGCTATTTGATGTCCCCCCTAAAAGAGAGTCCTTTGTTTGATTTGGGCAGAACTTACAGAGATTAAAACGTAAAAACTTACAGATTAGCACTAATTTTTCGAAAGAAATTTTAGTTTTTCCATTTTCAATATTTGAATACGTTTTTTGAGTAATATTTAAGAAATCTGCCATTTCTTGTTGTGTGATTTTTTTACTCACTCTTTTTGTTTTTAATGCAAGTCCTAACATAATAATTCTTTTAATAACTAAAATCCAAAATGACCGATATAAATAGTTTTTTTTACGTTCTAGTGTTGTTAAAAAACAGCACGATAGCTATGGCTATACTTAGATTTTTTTACCTAACTAAAATATAATTCCATTTCTAAACCGTCACTTAGAAATTCAATTGGTATAACAAACTAAAAAATGCATATTATAAACCTCAACAAACAATTTCTTATCAAGATAACCACTTGGTTTTAAAACTAAAAAAACAAAGCACAAAATATACTACAGTACGAAGATATCGCAAAATCTCAAGAGATAAAAAGGAATTTTAATAAGATTTACTTATTCAGAATATATACAAACATATCTAATTATTTTGAGATGCTATAGCCTGAAAAACAAGTTAAGTTGGTGTAAAAAAAGTAAATTGTTAATGCTGAAATTTGAGCTTTAATCAACTATAAGGGAGCGATGGGGATTCTTTGTATTACTGGTATAATAAGACTATTTACGCAAACGTATTCTCAGCCCCAGAAAGCATAACTTATTCCATAGTATCAATACTTATAAAACAACTATTTTGGGCGTTCCCCAAGGGTCGGGCTATACGCTCATACGCTTCGGTATTTTCAGTTTGGAGTACTACTTCCTCCAACCTAAAAATACCTGCAGGGTAACCGCTCCTATCCCTAACGCAAATGAGTATTGAGATGTTAGAATGGAGAGACAAGAAAAAATGTAACATACATAAATGTCCCTAATGTAAATAACCAACAATATTCAGGAAACGTCCTAACAAACAGCAATCAATACCACAAACCGATGCATAGGAAAGAACATAAAAGTATATGACCTAAAAAAGTGACATCTATCAAGGTTCGTTCTCGATAGCCTTTCTATTATTAAATGCGCTCACCGTTTTTATAGATTTTAAAGATAACAAAACTCTCACAGCTGCAAGAGAACTCACTCTTTCCTTTATAACAGTTCCGTTTTAGGTAACTATTTAGATAAAATTGATCTTTTAAAACGGCACAAGTTGAACGGATTTAGTTTTTTATCTATTAACTAAGTGGCACAAGTTGACGATAATCACTGGCACTAACCGACCGTAATTGCTGGCACAAATAGAACTGTGGTAGCCACTTTAAGTTTATAAAAATCTAACTTTACACCCAAGGACTTAAAACCCATTGCTTCTGCTGCATCACTTAATTTTATTAAATTACTCAAGTTTCGCACTTAGATAGATTTACGCAACCTCTTGATAGTTAAGCTTGTGGATATTCACTAGGAATCCAAAATCTTCAATATTCGCTATTATTTTACGTGTAACCATTTCAACATCAATAGATTCAATCATCTTTTCCAAAATGTCAATCACCAAGCTGATAACTGCTAATATCCTGATGTTTAGCTTATTCTCTATATAATCTTGTTTTAAATCTTTAAACAAGCCTCCTATAGTTTCGTAGGCTTCCATTCTATATCGAATACTGGTGAGTAAATATTGAACCATTATAATGCTTATTTGTGCGATTTGAATATCGAAATTAGTAGACTGACATTTTCCAAGACCAAACAACTGCTTAGCTTCTTTAAAAAACACTTCTATGGACCATCTGATACTGTATATTTCAATAGCCTTTACAAATTTCAGTGTTGTATCCGTTGATATTAACGTGTGCCATTTGCCATTCTTTCCACCTTTTGAAATAAATACAGCAACCTTAAGACCATCAATTTCAGTTATGTAATGATGGTAGTAATAATTGAATTTACGGCATCGTTTTGGTTTTATTTTCTGTTTTTTGAGTTGTGACAACGTTTTTATCTTTGATCGAACTTCAATCTTACTGTTGTATTTATACATCCCAATAATATGAGTTGAACTACTAATGTTCCGTAGCTTTCTAAGTAATTTAACACTTGTAAACCAGGTATCTATTAAGATGTAATCTATGGGGATTTTACGTTTTACAAGCCTTGAGAACATTTGAACTAGCAGGTCTGTTTTCTTTTTATTGAGTTCCTGATACCTCTTTGCTGCAATTGTTTTACTACATCTTGGAGTTTTCTTTTGAAGCCTACGTTGCTTCGCCGTTAGACCGTATTTTAATTTTGATGTTTTACTTTCACGATGCAAACTAAAGTCAACAGGGATAAATACACTTCCATTCCAATAACCAGCTACAAGTAGCTTAAAGCCTAGGTAATACGTTTTTGACACATGGTTGTATATTTTTGAAACACCTTCAATTGTCTTTCCTGTTTTAGAAAGATCAGTATCGTCAAAGATCAAGCACTTTGTAGCGTCTTGAGATGGAGTAAAGAACTCTTCTTTTAATAGATATTGCTTCACAAACTGAGCTAGAAAAACCCTCCAATTTATCTTTTGATTTGCTAGGATTCGATAGTATGAATCTTTACCCGACTGACCTAATCCCTTGTCTTTACTACTTGTAAGTCCATGAATAGAATCAAATCCGATAATAGGTAAAATTAAAAGTGTAGAGATTAAATTACCGAATGAAATCCCCGATTTCTTACACCAACTAAACTTGTTTTTAATTTTATTGAATCCTAAAATATTTAGATGTGCTTGTAGGTATTCTGAACTAAGCCAAATCTTATTAAATTTTCCTTTTATCTCCTGTGTTTTTGTGATATCTTCGTGTTCTAGCATGTTTTGTACTTTCTTGTTCGTACTTAAAAGTACAATAAAACCAGGGGATTACCTTGGTTTTCATGCTATTTATTTTTACTTAAACACCTGTAAATGATGGGTGCGAAACTTGAGTTAAATTACTACCAACGCTAGTGGATGCACACAAGTCTCTGATGTCTTGTAAAGTAATTGGTTTGCCATAATGTTTGGATATTCTACTAATTACAATCCAAAACAACCGATATAAATAGTTTATTTTACGTTCTTACATCATTAAGAAACAGAACGATAGCTAGGCGATCCATCCATTTTTCGCCTAGCTAAAATATAATTTCATTTCTAAAACGTCATTTAGAAATATAGTTGGTATTACTGATTATTTTAATTTCTAAGTCTTTTTAATACACCCGAGTTTTACTATATCTTTTGCTGAAAAATAGTATTCGTTATTTATAGCCTTTATTTTTTATTAATGGTTACGTTTATAAACGAACCAAACTATCAATTCTTTTTTCCAAAAGACCTATATCAACGCTACCTGAAATCGATTTGTAAATTCTGCCCTTCTTGTCAATTAAAACAAAATCTGGTATTTCTTGAATGTCATATTTTAAAGCTACATCGTCGTTGACTCCTTCTAAATTTGATAAACTCACCCAATTTATTTTATCTTTTTCCACCATTTTTCTCCATCTTTTTTCACTTCTATCTAAGGAGTAATTTATTACTAGAAAGTCCTTTTTATCAAATTTATTTATGAATTTTGGAATCACATTTCTGCTAAATTCACGACAGGAAGCACACCAAGAAGCTCCAAAATCAAGTAGAATAACCTTTCCTTCAAAATCTGACAAACGAACGATTTTCCCATCTAAGTCCTTTGCTTCAAAATCTGTAAATAAGTCTCCATTTTTTAGTTTTTTATAGGTTAGATATTTTTTTAGTTTTTGTCCGTTAACCGATCTTTTAAATTGAGGATTCAAACGTTCATAGAATAATTTGAAACTATCAATTGGTATTCCATTTTTTTTGTGACTGAGAACTGTTATTATGGAATGATCCTGGTTCGGATTGTTAAATACGAAACTCCAATGTTGTTTTTTCTTTAAGTTTGCAAATTTTTCATAGACTTTATTTATGTCTTCTTTTACCTTGCTATTTTTCACAGCTTCGTTCTTATAGAATTTATTGCATTCGAACATCATTTTTATTTTGGCATCAAACGCAACCTTATTTACGATATCGTTTATCTGAGAACCTTCTATTTCACTGTTCTCAAAGTCATTAAAGCTTCCCGTGATTGCAATATTGGCGTTTTCTAACCAAAAACTCATACCATGTTCTAGGAATTGATTCGTTTTTGGGTTTCTAAATCCGATTGCAATTAATAAAGGCTTATCAATTTTTCCTTTAAGAATAAATGTCCCGTTTTTTGTATAAGTTGAATCAATAAAAAGAAACTTTTCATTTTTGTGTTGGTTTCGATCAACAATGTAAACTTTAAGGCTATCGGGAAGGGAACTGATAGTCGCATTAATAGTATACCCGTTAACAAGATTTTCAGTGTTTATTTGTCTGTTTTTTTTACAGGATGTAATTGAAATAAAAAAAAGAAGTATAAAAATATTTTTCATATTATTTGTGTTATTTTTTTAGTTGTGAGGCGTCAAATTGAGCCCTTATTAATCAAAATTATGCACTAGCTTTACAGTAGGAATACCTATAAAAAAGACAAATCTGCAGCTGTTTGAGCAGCAATCATCTTTGGTTTCACAAACACATCCATTTTTAAAAAGTTCCTCGTGTCGTGCACGATTATACCAATTAAAACCAACACCACCTTGACATACACCTGCCCATCATTTCAAGAAAACATCTTTTTTTTTAGTATATTTTAATGATCGTAAAACAAAACTTGAGCATCTGTTATTCCTTTCTAGGACATAAAAAAGATTCATCCCATCAATTCCAACTTGCACAAGACAAGAAAATGGTAATTCAGTCAATAACCTAGGGGCAAGCCCACGAGGCATGAAAAAGAAAAAACCTTAATCATTTCGATGCAAGCATCGGGGAATTAAACCCACTAGTGAGATTAAATTTATCATTTGCTATTTTTACTGCTGTATTCTGTATTTTATACAGATTCAGCGTATCCGAAATCGCCAGCAAACTTGAATGGTCTTGGTGAGGTAAAACTTGATCCTTTAAGTATTTTGAAGTATGCTTAATTTTTAATGCTTCAATAATTTTTGTGGTAACATTCAGGAAATTGGCTGTTTCCATATATGTATCAAAATTAAATCACACACACTTGCTAATCATCAATCAACAAAGTAACGTATTCAAAGGGGGTTTTGTTTTTTTAATATCACGTATTAACACTAACAATAATAAGCACTTATTTCCAAACATCTTGTAAAAATATTACTAAAATTCAGTAACTTATTACGGATTTCAATTGCCTTTGTTTAACTATCCTTAGTAACATTCTTTGTAACCGATCCGTTTCTGTTTTTCAACTAGGTTATTAATACCATCAAAACAAGATTACTTATTTCAATAACTAAAATCTCATATCCCAATCAATAACCGTACTTTTGCAGAAATTGAATCCAATACACACGAATCGCCATGCAAGAGAACCACAAAGAATATCAAAATATAATTGAAGATTTAATTGGTTTTTTCGACGAGAAAAAAAATATCAAGGCGGCTTATTTTGGCATGTTACATCAAGAAGGCGAAGACAAAAGTCAGTTAGTACTCGCTGTGACACATACTGGAAACTTAGAACATATCAAAAAATTGGTACATGCCATAAAGCATAAACACCATCCCACACTCGAATTGTCTTTTGCATCTCCTGAAGATCAAGAAGATGTATTTGAGTTTGTAAGAAACACTAATTTTGCGTTTTATTTGGAAAACAAGAGCTTAAACGTAGCGCAAGAAATAATGAAACAATGGTTTAGCAAGCAAAAGTACAGCACCCAATTATGGGATGCTCTGTCCACCAATGACCCCATTATTTTAGTACGAAATTTAAACGAAGAGACCTCTTCTTTTGATGTTCAAACATTTTTAAATAACAAAAAACCTTTTGTCCCTGTATTTTCATCTCCTGAGATGTTAGCAAAATGCGGGCTAAAAAACATCCCTAATGGAATGACTGCTATTGCCTGTAATTGGAAAGAAGTTTTTGGAGAAAAACTAAAAGGACAAACTGCTATTTTAAACCCTGGAACTCATTTTCAAATACGATTTAACTAGTATTTACACCAAATACATTTCCAAGTGACAGTTTTGAAATGGAATTAGTTCCCACAAGCTACCTGTTAAAAACAAGTTACCATAAAAGGCTATGCTATTAGAACTTCTATTTTGTAAAAAATAATTCAATATAAAGATACGCTTTACAAAAGCTGCGAAATTTTGACCTTCAAAAAAATATTGAAGACACTACTCTCCTAATTTTTACACAAAAACGATTTGTTAAAAACGACAAGATCTCTACAGTAACATTTACACATAAATCCACTGTTACTTTTTTTATGGGAGTTCCCTCTGGTTTAGCTCAAACCAACATCCAAGGTCATCATTACCATAAACCCGACAATAAACCCCATGGTAGCAATATCCGTATATTTATCTCGCTGCGTTTCTGGAATCACCTCTTCTACAACAACAAAAATCATAGCACCTGCCGCAAACGACAATGCATAAGGTAAAATAGGCTGAAATGTCATTACTGCCCAAGCACCAATTACGGCAGCAATAGGTTCTACTAAGGCAGAAGATTGACCGTACATAAAACTCTTAAACTTACTTACGCCTTGTCTTCTGATAGGCATAGAAACTGCAAATCCCTCGGGGAAATTCTGTAAACCAATCCCAATTGCCAAGGCAACAGCGCCACCAATAGTAGCTCCATCAAAACCCGCAGCAACACCTCCAAACAACACCCCTACAGCCAATCCTTCAGGTATATTGTGTAAAGTAATAGCCAAGACCAATAAGGTAGTTTTATGCCAAGGAGTTTTCACTCCTTCTTTTTCTGATTCTTTAAAATTTACATGTAAATGTGGCAATACTTTGTCCAAGCCAAAGAGAAATAAAGCTCCTAAACCGAAACCAACCACTGCTGGAATCACTTTTTCAAACCCCTCCCCTGGACTCATTTCTATCCCTGGCGCTAACAAACTCCAGAAACTTGCAGCCACCATTACTCCACCAGTAAAACCTAACATACCATCAAATACCGCACGGTTCATTCCTTTAAATAAAAACACCAATGCCGCACCCAAAGCAGTTAAAAACCACGTAAAAAGTGTCGCGTATAAAGCAGCTAAAATAGGATCTATACTTCCCATGTACTCCACAATTTGTTCTAACATGATCTATTTTTTTACATATAAATTTTTTGATATTTGGTAAGAAACCGTTGTTACATTTTTATCAATTTCTATTTGCATAGACTGATCAAATTCCTCTAATGACAAGATTTTTATAGTGTTTCCCAAGCGAATATTAGCATTGTCCAAAAACTTTAAAAACGAGGAAGAAGAGTCCTTTACCCCTATTACAATACAGGATGCATTTACTGCTACGGAAGACAACATCACATTTTTATGATGTTTAATAACTCCGTCTTTGTCTGGAATAGGATCTCCATGAGGATCATAACTAGGAAAATTCAAAAACTGATCCAACCTATCCACAAGACTGTCTGATTTTACATGCTCCATCTGTTCTGCAATATCATGAACTTCATCCCAATTAAAATCTAATGTATCAACTAAAAAACACTCCCACAACCGATGACTTCTCAAGGTACTTACAGCAATTGCCACGCCCTTGGAAGTTAATAATGTCCCCTTGTACTTCTTGTGTTCTACCAAGCCTTTTTCTGATAACTTCTTAATCATATCTGTGACAGAAGAGGCTTTGGTATTCATTTTCGAAGCAATCTGATTTGTATTCACACTTTTACCAGTGTCAATTCCAACACTATAAATAGCTTTTAAATAATTTTCTTCGGCTTGTGATAATTCTGATTTCATATACTGCAAATATACATTTTATTTGAGAGTAATAAAATTTTTAGACAAGTCTAAAAATTATTTATATATTTGCCAAAACTATAAAACAATGAAAACTTATATATTACTAATATCCCTACTAATTAGTCAGTTAATCCCCGCAAATAACGACGGAATAATACAAGGGACTATTCGCGACAAGAGGACAACAATCCCAGGCGCAACCATCTTTATAAAATCATTACAACTCGGTACTACAACAAATTTTAAAGGACAATACACCCTAAACGTACCTGAAGGCACCTATAAAATTACCATCCAAGCATTGGGCTATAAAACCGTACAGAAAAAAATTAGCATTCAAAAACACATAACAAAAACACTCCATATAACTTTAAAAGAAAGTACATTCTCCCTAGATCAAATAGTAATCACTGGAACCAAAACATTTAAGAGGCAAACAAATTCCCCCGTTATTGTAAACATTATAGATTCAAGTACACTTAACAATGTACAAGCTTGCAACTTATCGGAAGGCTTAAATTTCCAACCAGGATTACGCGTAGAAACAGACTGTCAAACATGCAACTACACCCAGTTACGAATGAATGGATTGGCGGGTGGTTACTCACAAATCCTTATCAATGGACGTCCAATTTTTAGCCCACTTACAGGACTTTATGGCTTAGAGCAAATCCCAGCAAATATGATAGAACGTATAGAAATTGTTCGAGGAGGAGGCTCTGCCTTGTACGGATCAAGTGCTATTGGAGGCACCGTAAATGTAATCACAAAAATACCGAAGGAATCTGCCTACAGTTTGGACTATTCTTTCTTAAGCATCAATGGAAAAGCAACAGACCATATCCTAAATGCTAACGGAACCATCCTCAGTCCAAACAACTCCGCAGGCGCTTCATTTTTTGTAAGCAAAAGAGACAGAGAATATTATGATGCAAATGGCGATAATTATTCAGAATTACCCGCTTTAAAAAACAATTCCTTTGGAGTAAACATGTTCTTATTACCTACAGAAAATCAAAAAATAGAACTGAGTTTAAGCAGTATGTACGAATTTAGATACGGAGGAGAAATGGTAGACAAAGCAGCGTACCTCACAAAACAATCTGAAGAACGCACGCACAACGTATTTGTTGGAAGTTTGGATTATCAAATCAATTTTAACAATCTCAACAGCTCATTCATCACTTACGTATCTGGACAAAAAACGAACAGAGATCACTATACTGGAATTTATCCAGACAGTCCAAGCGACATCCAAGCACATTTAGAAAACCCACCTTATGGAACTTCAGAAGCATCAACATTACAAGGAGGTATTCAATTAAATCATCGTTTTACGAAATTTTTAAAAGGAGAAAATGTCATTACTTCTGGTATTGAATATGTACAAGACAAAGTATTAGACGAAATAGATGCCTATAATTACCTCATAGATCAGACAACCACTACACTAGGAATTTTCCTACAAAGTGACTGGGAAATTACACCTCAAATTAACTTATTAACAGGTGTACGAGCGGACAAACACAACCTACTCAATAATTTTGTTTTAAGTCCACGTGCTTCTTTATTGTATAAATTAAAGAAAAGCACACAATTTAGATTGACCTGGGGAACAGGCTTTAGAGCACCACAAGCATTTGATGCCGATTTACATATCGCATTTGCTGGCGGTGGTGTTTCAAGAATTATTTTATCACCCGATTTAAAAGAAGAGAAATCAAGTAGTATTAGTGGCTCTATCAATTACGACAAAGCAACAGATACTTTTATTGCAGGATTTACAATTGAAAGCTTTTACACCCACCTAAAGGATGCTTTTTATCAAGAACCAATTGGCACTGATAAATTTGGAGAAGTGTTTGAAAAAAGAAACGGAGATGGCGCAACAGTAAAAGGTGCTTCTTTAGAATTGAGAGCCAATTACAATAAAAAAATCCAACTAGAAACAGGGATCACGGTACAATCTAGTAAATACGACACCGCCGTAAGCTATTCTGACGAACTCACACCTACCCGTACTTTTCTAAGAGCACCTAACGTGTATGGTTTTGCAACCCTCACATTTACTCCTAACAAAAAATTTAGTACTTCTCTAAATATGGTGTACACAGGAAGTATGGATTTGGTGCATTTAGCAGGAGCTCCAGAACAAAAGAAAGACAGTTACGTAAGTGCTCCTACATTTACAAATATAGGTATTAAAACCGCCTACAAGATCAATTACGACGCTATAGAAAGTACTATAGAATTCTATGCAGGCGCAAAAAACGTCTTCAATCAGTATCAAAATGATTTTGACTCAGGAAAAAATCGCGATAGCAATTATATTTATGGTCCTAGTGCACCGCGCACGTTTTTTATTGGCTTAAAAATGAGTTCGCTCTAATAATAAAATAACAAAAAAACTAACAGTACAAATTAAATCAGTATTTTTGACCTTAGTAAACCCTAATAATTGAGATGAAACGATTTTTTGTACTGTTATCCCTTTGTGCTAGCACTCTTGTGGCACAAGAAAAAATAGAAAAAGACACAACCTACGCCTATTTGACCGAAACAATAGTTCACATAGACATATTAAAAGCTGTAAAAGTTCAAGCTGAAAACAAATTTTACATCAATAGCCGTTCTAATGATTTTGTAAAAGGAGGAAAATCACGAATTATCCTTCCCATTCAGCTACCCAAAAATACGGTAAGCTGGCATTATGAATTCACAGCCTCTAGAAATGAATCTGATGTAAATAATACCATTAGCACCTTTAACTTGCTGTCCGAATTATCAGATTACGCAGAAAAAGAAGGACTAGGCTCCGCCATTTCTAAGTTGACGCCTCCTCCAGGAGCGAACATCTGTGACATTTATTTAGTGGATAAGGAAAACGCCCACCTGTTCCGAACAAAAGAAGACTTTGATTATGACATTAATGGTTCTCGAGAAAATTTCAAAGCAGGCATCGTAAGCATCCTATCACCTAAAGAACAAACCGTATATTTAGCGATAAAAAATCCAGATAATATCTATGGAATCCATATCGGGATCCAAGTCATAGCCATGGTAAAAACAAAAAAAACAACCAAAAAAGCCTATAGAATCCCCGTGATTACGAGTTATAAAAAAGACTAAACACCAAGACCATGAAAATACTCATTTACGGCACAGGAGGTGTGGGAGGCTACTTTGGAGCACGCCTTGAACAATCCGGAAATGAAGTACTATTTATTGCTAGAGGCGTACATCTAGAAGCGATAAAAAAACAAGGTCTATCTATTAAAAGTCCCAAAGGAAATTACACCGTTTCCCCAATAAAAGCGCAAAAAGATGTTCAAGGAATCGGTCATATCGACCTAATTATCATCGCCGTAAAAACATGGCAATTAAAAGAAGTAGCGAGGACTATTTTTCCTGTTTTAAATGATAACACACTGGTACTCCCATTATTAAATGGAGTTGCATCAAGCGATATACTTAAAGAAATTATTCCCGAAAAACATATTATTGGTGGTTTATGCAAAATAGTAAGTAAACTAACAAAACCCGGAGAAATTACACATCTATCTTACGAACCAACTATTGTTTTTGGAGAATTAAACAATGTAAAAACAACAAGAATACTAGCTTTACAAAAGGTTTTTAACAATGCTAACTTCAACACAATTTTAGCACAAGATATCCAAACCCAAATTTGGACTAAATTCATATTTATCTGTACCATTAGCGCTATAGGTGCTTTGACCAGATCCACTGTTGGGGCGATGAGAACAGCTACCGCTGTCCGTAAAATAATGACAGACACCGCTCATGAAATTGTAGCCATTGCAAAAGCAAAAAACATTTATCTCGAAAAAAACATCATCGAAAAACAATTTCAAATTATAGACCAACAACCCTACGACACAACCTCTTCCCTTCAACGTGATATGATGGCAGGAAATCCCTCAGAATTAGACAGTCAAAACGGAGCAGTAATAGCACTTGGAAAGACACTCGGAATTCCTACACCCGTAAATGCATTTATCTACGACAGTCTTTTCTTGCAAGAACAAGATGCACGGCGCTAGCTTGTATCCAAACACAGAAACACATTTCCCGCTCCTAAACATCACCAATTACAATCCAAAAATTATGGATATAAATAGTCTATTTCCCAAACCATCATTTGGAAATTTAATCGGCATAACGCATTGTTTTTTACTTACTTAATACTACAATACTTCTAATTATTTACATACTTCAATAACAACTTACGAGAACCCTTACGCCCTATATATTTCACATATAACCATCCCGCATCTGTACCTTCAATATTTATTAACATCTCGTTTTTAAAAGACACTAATGTTTCTGGACTTAAATTAGAAACCCGAGGCACATAAACAATTGTAGCTGACTTATTTACTTTAGATTCTTCCCACTCCATCGAAAAACACAAATTATCAAAATCATTTTCATAAGAAATAAGCGTGCCATTTACGGCATAAGGATAAGGCCTTAATAGTATTTTATTGAAAAAATCAAGGGTATCTGTATCTTCATTATAAGACCAATACGCATTTCCGAATTTATATTTTTCGATAAGATGGATGGCATTTTCAGCCACAGGAATTGCAGTGATAGAATTCCCATAAAAAGCGCCCCATTCCCCTAACCAAACAGGCATTTTAAGTTCCTTCCCTTTTTTATAAATCTGATTGTAAATATAAGCAACTCGTTCCTTAGAAGCAGATGCAACCGCTTTGGTATCCGTTACCAGATCATATCCATGAGGAGCATAAGCAACCAACGGATCTGGATCCCCATTCTTTAAGACAACACGAGCAATACTACTTTCTACCCCCGTATTCCCATAATAACTATGCTCTAAAAACAAGATATGATTCGTATCTACTTCACGAATTGCAGCACTCACTTTTTGATACATTTTTTGTAAATGATTGGTTTCAAATTCACGGTTCAACTCAAACAACTGGCTAAACACCTGATGGTAATTTTCTTGTGTAGAAATTAAATCCAGCGCTTTCATCCTCCGAGATTCATCCGCCCACATATGCATCAATTCTTCTTCTGAAAGCAACACACCTTTTTCTTTATAATACAATTCACCAAAAGCTTTTAATAAAATCATGGTGGATTGTACGCCCGATGTCCCAGGAAAGGGTTCATTCATTAAATCATATCCAATAACAGTGGTATTAGATGCATATCGTTTTGCAACATGCTTCCACACATTCGAAAAATGATCTTGAATACCAATACCATCTGGAGCTGGTTTATTTTTCCAAAAATTATCAAAGGATGTTTGAACCGCGGCACTCATCATATAAGCATCACTCCAAATAACACCCGTTGTGTGTGGTTTTCCTTCATCCAAAGTAGCCCATTCAGGAGCTCCATCGCTATATTTAACACTAAATAAATCCTGATGCATGTCCAATACAACAAAAATATTATGCTTTTTTGCCCAAGCAATACGCGTATCTATTTCTTTTAAATACTCCTCGTTATACACCCCCGGTTCTGGTTCTAATCCATCCCAAATAATAACCAATCGAATGCAATTTACTCCCAAGGAAGACAACTTAGAGAACATTGCTTCGCCACTTTGATACATATACCCCTCTTCTTTGTTTTTACTGACAATATTAATTCCGTTAAGAGTAATTTGACGTCCTTGATTGTCTATAAATACGTCTCCCTTAATGGTTACTGAAACAGGCAATTCGGATAATGACCTCTCTTGAACACTAGAACATGTCCAATTTAAAAACAGCATTAAAACAACAGCTGATACGAATACTACATTCTGAATATTTTTCACTTATCTCATCTTTTAAGTTCCTAAAATAATAAATAAACGTTAAAATAACATTTATTTATTAAAATCATTTACCATTATTTCCTTTTCAAGCTTAGCCCATCCTTTCTTTAATCAGCAATAAACCGTAGCTTTGCGTTTTTATAATTAGATATGAATCGCTGTGATACACTTAATTGATTGCAACGAAATTAAGATAAACAATGGAATATAACTTCAGAAAAATTGAAGCCGATTGGCAAAAATACTGGGCAGAGAACCAAACATTTAAAGCCTCCAATCAATCGGAAAAACCTAAGTATTATGTATTAGACATGTTTCCTTATCCGTCAGGAGCAGGACTCCATGTAGGGCATCCGTTAGGATATATTGCCTCTGATATTTACGCGCGTTACAAACGTCACAAAGGTTTTAATGTATTGCATCCTCAGGGCTATGATTCTTTTGGTTTACCCGCAGAACAATATGCCATTCAAACAGGACAACACCCTGCTACAACTACAGAAGAAAACATAAAAACCTACCGCCGTCAATTAGACAATATCGGTTTTTCCTTTGATTGGTCTCGAGAAATCCGCACTTCAAATGCTGATTATTACAAATGGACACAGTGGATTTTTATCCAACTATTTAATGCTTGGTACAATTTAGACACTGATAAATCGGAAAATATCAGCAGCTTAATCACCCTTTTCGAAACCGATGGAAACGCCACTGTAAAAGCGGCATGTGATGATGAGATTGACGCATTTACTGCAGCCGATTGGAAACTATTTTCTGAAGATAAAAAACAGGAAGTTTTATTACAATACCGCCTTACATTTTTGTCAGAAACGGAAGTTAACTGGTGTCCTGCCTTAGGAACCGTACTTGCAAATGACGAAATGGTAAACGGACTTTCTGAACGCGGAGGACACACCGTTATTCGTAAGAAAATGAAACAATGGAGCATGCGTATTTCTGCCTATGCACAACGCTTGTTAGACGGATTAAATACCATAGATTGGCCACAACCATTAAAAGATTCTCAAACCAACTGGATTGGAAGATCACAAGGAGCAATGGTGAGTTTTTCTCTTGAAAATTTTGAGGAAAAAATACCGGTTTTTACTACAAGACCTGATACTATTTACGGGGTAAGTTTTATGACGTTGGCTCCAGAACATGAATTGGTAGCAAAAATCACAAGTCCTGAACAAAAAGAGATTGTAGAAGCTTATATTAAAGCGACATCCAAACGTAGCGAGCTAGACCGCATGGCAGATGTAAAAACTATTTCTGGTGCTTTTACAGGTGCGTATGCATTGCATCCTTTTACAGGAGAAAAAATTCAGATTTGGATTGGTGATTACGTATTGGCAAGTTATGGTACGGGAGCAGTAATGGCAGTTCCATGTGGAGATCAACGTGATTATGCTTTTGCAAAACATTTTAATATAGACATTCCAAACATTTTTGCTGATACCGATATTTCTGAAGTTTCTTTTGAAGGTAAAGAAGGTGTTAAATTGGCAAATTCTGATTTTTTAAATGGATTGCCTTATAAGAAAGCCATGAAAACCATTATCTACGAAATGGAAAAACGTAGCATTGGTTATGGGAAAATTAATTACCGCTTGCGCGACGCCGTATTTAGTCGCCAACGTTATTGGGGAGAACCATTCCCTGTGTATTATAAAAATGGATTGCCACAAATGATTGCTAAAGAATATTTGCCAATCGCTTTACCAGAAGTTGAAAATTACCTACCTACCGAAGAAGGAAAACCACCTTTAGGAAATGCCACCGTTTGGGCTTGGGATACGGAGAAAAACGAAATAGTGAATACCGATTTAGTAGATAACAGTACTGTATTTCCCCTGGAATTAAACACCATGCCTGGTTGGGCAGGAAGTTCGTGGTATTTTAACCGCTATATGGACGCATCCAATACGGGTGATTTTGTAAGCAAAGAAGCTTTAAATTATTGGCAAGATGTCGATTTGTATATTGGAGGAAGTGAACACGCTACCGGCCACTTATTATACGCTCGTTTTTGGCAAAAATTCTTGTTCGATTTAGGACACCTTCCCAAAGAAGAATTCGCTAAAAAACTCATCAATCAAGGAATGATTTTAGGAACAAGTGCTTTTGTATATCGCATAGAAGGTACTCAAAAATTTGTTTCCAAAGGATTGATAGGTGATCAAAAAGTACAGGCGATCCATGCAGACGTTGCCCTGGTAAACACTTCAGACGAATTGGATGTAGAAGGCTTTAAAAACCATCCACTAAACAAAGATTACAAGAACGCTGAATTTATTTTAGAAGGCGGTAAATACGTAGTTGGACGTGAAGTGGAAAAAATGTCAAAATCCAAGTACAACGTAGTAAATCCAGATCAAATCTGTGAAAAATACGGAGCTGACAGCTTGCGATTGTTCGAAATGTTCTTAGGACCACTGGAACAAGCAAAACCTTGGAAAACATCGGGTATTTCTGGCGTACACTCCTTTTTAAAGAAGCTTTGGAAATTGTATATCGTAAATGACAACTTCTCTGTAAGCGAAGAAACTCCTACTAAAGACGAGTTAAAAACCCTACATAAAACCATCAAAAAAGTAGAAAAAGACATCGATAATTTTTCTTTTAACACTTCCGTTTCTACCTTTATGATTGCAGTAAACGAACTAACAGCTCAAAAATGTAATAAGAGAGCTATCTTAGAACCATTGGCTTTATTAGTTTCTCCTTATGCACCACATATTGCAGAAGAAATATGGAAAAACCTAGGACATACTGGCTCCATATCAACAGTAGATTTCCCTGTTTTTGAACCAAAACACTTGATAGAAAGCAGTAAAGTATATCCTATTTCGTTTAATGGAAAAATGCGATTCACCATAGAACTCCCCTTAGATATGAGTAAGGAAGACATAGAGAAAACAGTAATGGCTCACGAAAAAACCATTGCTCAACTCGCAGGGCGAACACCAAAGAAAATAATTATTGTACCGGGTAAAATTGTAAACATAGTCGGTTAAACATATTTGTAAACGGGAATCTAAATTTTAGGTTCCCGTTTTTTTATAGCTCCAATTTGAATAGATTTTCATACAAATCCTATGATTTTCAAAAAGAACAACTTATACCACTACACAGGATGCAGTTCACATTTTGCACTATCTCTTTTTTAAACAGCCTTATCAAATGCCAGAGAATTGACTATATTTACGACTTAGTCTAAAAAATAAATGAAAAAAAAGAGGTTATCATTCCAAGTACGCATATTTCTATCCATGATATTATTGATCCTTTTGGCATCTGTACTTATCGCTGCAGTCACTGTAAATCAATACAAAGGACAAACCATTGAGTACAATACGGGGAGGCTCGAACGAAAAGAGAGCTCTGTAAAATCAGCAATTCATATTTGGTTAAATGATAGTAAAAACTCATACCCAATTGTCACCAAAAACTTACCTTTTATCTTCAAAGATAAAATTCATGAAATTTCCAGTATTCAAAAATTGGAAATTAACATATACGATTTAAAAGGAAAACTGCTCAAGAGTTCCTACGCTGGATTCATTAAAAATGTAATCCCAGTAGAGCTCACTAATAAAACGGTCAAAAGCTTGGCTTCTTCTCCAGATCATCGTTTGATAAAATCTACAAGAACGGAAAACAAACAGCAACAATCATCTTTTACCTACATCACAGATAACAAATTCAAACCAATTGGTATTTTAAATCTTCGATATTTTCAAGACAATACCGCCCAAGAAAAAGACCTACAGGAATTCTTAATTCGGATGGCTTACGTATATGTTTTAATGTTTTTAACCGCTATTGGATTGGCTTATTTTATCTCTAGATACATCACTAAATCACTAAAAATGGTGGCTGAAAAAATGTACCTCACAAGTTTGGGTGAACGCAACGAAAAGATAATCATTAAAAATGCTAGCACAGAAATCTACACATTAGTAAATGCCTTCAATCAAATGATAGATCAATTGGAAGAAAGTGCGCGTAAATTAGCAAAAGGAGAACGAGAACAAGCATGGAGAGAAATGGCAAAACAAGTTGCACATGAAATAAAAAACCCCCTCACCCCCATGCGCTTAACAGTGCAGAGTTTCCAACGAAAATTTGACCCTACCGATCCGAAAATTTATGATAAAATAAACGAATACAGCAGAACATTAATTCAACAAATAGATACCATGAGTTCTATTGCATCTGCATTCTCTAACTTTGCAAACCTTCCCAAGCAACAACGTGAAAAATTGGACATTGTAACTATTATGAAACATTCCTTAGATATTTTCTCAGAAGATTATATCCATTTTTACCCAAGAGAAAAAAGTATTATTGCAAATTTAGATAAAACACAAATCATTCGCATTGTTACAAACCTAGTAAAAAATGCAATTCAAGCATTAGAAGACAAAGAACACAAAGAAATAAAAGTGAGTATTTACAAAGAAAATAACCAAGTCATATTTACAGTTGCCGACAACGGAAAAGGCATTTCCGAAGAAGATAAAAACCGCGTTTTTGAACCAAAATTCACCACCAAATCAAGTGGTATGGGGCTGGGACTTCCTATGGTTAAAAACATTGTAAACGCTTATGATGGTGACATCACATTTACTTCTCAAATAAACAAAGGAACTGTATTTACTGTTAATTTACCAATCTCATAAAAAAACAAACTATGGATTTTACAAATTTACGCGTTGATAAAAACGAATCTATTGCTACCATCACAATCAATAGACCTAAAAAATTAAATGCACTAAACAAACAAACCATTGATGCATTAGGAATGGCATTTGAGCACTTGGAAAACGACACAGACATCAAGGTAATTGTACTCACAGGGAGTGGAGAAAAAGCATTTGTTGCGGGAGCAGACATCGCTGAATTTGCAGATTTCGACATCGAACAAGGCTCAGAATTAGCTGCAAACGGACAGGAAACATTGTTTGATTTTGTGCAAAACTTAAGTACCCCAGTAATTGCTGCAATAAATGGTTTCGCCCTAGGAGGAGGACTTGAATTGGCAATGGCTGCACACTTTAGAATTGCCAGTACCAATGCAAAAATGGGACTACCAGAAGTCTCTTTAGGATTGATCCCTGGTTATGGAGGCACACAGCGTTTACCTCAATTGATAGGCAAAGGAAAAGCCATGGAAATGATTATGACTGCCCATATGCTAAGCGCCGAAGAAGCCTTAAAACACGGATTGGTGAACTACGTAGTAGAACAAGAAGAATTACTCCCCTTAGCTTACAAATTAGCCAATAATATAGCAAAAAACTCCTCTGTTGCCATTTCTGCTGCCATCAAAGCAATAAATGCAAACTACGAAACTAATACCGATGGGTACTTGACAGAAATAAACGAGTTTGGACGCTGCTTCGGTACCGATGATTTTAAAGAAGGTACCCGTGCCTTTTTAGAAAAAAGAAAAGCGAAGTTTGAGTAAGAGTTCCGTCTTTGACAGCTATAGCTTCCTGTTGTTCGTAGGCTTTTATTCATTCTCTTTGTTTTTCCAATAAACATCAATAAGCTCAAATATTTTTTTTTCTTTATTTAACCTATATCTTATTGAATTTCCTTTTAAACAATTCCCCGATTCTTCCTTATTTATTAGCCATGAAGAGATCGAAACAAAGTTTTTGTCGCTGAAATCATAATCGTAAGTATTTTCATTTTCTTTAAGCATCTCAACGCATTTTATTGAAGCGTTATTTAAAAGTAAATCGTATTCAAATTCACTAAACCCGTTTACCATTTTAAAAGGCTTTATTTTATTGTTATAATAACTAAAAGTTTGAATATCATTTCCGTCTCCAACAATATCATTCGTTATGATAAGAAAATCATTTTCTCCAAATTCATAAATTGATAAAGTCCAAGACCCATCAACAACTTGAATTCCTATTGTATTTGGTTTTATATATTTTATGTTATTATACATTTCAGTTGTATCAATTATAAAATTATTGTCCTCGATAAACTCAACTGTTTTTTCTCTATCTTTTTTACTCCATCCCCAACTACGCATAGTTGTTTCAGGTAATATTTTAAGGATATTAAGCAAGGTTTTGTTTTCTATGTAATTAATATTAATTGTATCTCTATAACCGAATAATTTTGAATTTGTAGCTTCGGAATGAATTAAGTTAACTTTCTTTTCAGTTTCAACCTGTTTAATTAGGTTCACGTTTTGATTGTCAATTTCAGAAAGGATTATTTTAATATTTCTTTTAGGTGTGTACCATTTTTTTTTAATAAAATATTTTTGAAGTTCTACGTTTTTAAAAACGTAACCTTTTCGAGCATAAATTTCGTTTCTTATTAATTTTAGCTCATTTGAAGTTTTAGAACTCAATTCAGATTTAGTGAATAATTTAGATAGATTTTTAGTGTTATTTTTTAAACTTTCAGATGTCTCGTGTTCTTTTTTTGTATTACAAGAAATTAAAAAGACGAATATTGTAAGTGTTACTAGGGTTAAATTCTTCATAGTAGTTTTTGGTTACGCACAACACCCATACCCCCACAATAACAATCTTAAAGTTAAAGGTATATCCGTTATATCAATTACAATCCAAAACAACCGCTATAAATAAGTTGTTTTACGTTCTAGTGTTGTTAAAAAACGGGACGATAGCTACGGCTATCTCTAGATTTTTCGCCTAGCTAAAACAAAAAATAATTCCTTTTCTAAACCTTCACTTGGAAATGCATTTGATATAATTGGACGAGGGTATCGTTGTTTTTTTGTTAAAGGTATCTAAATTCCCAAGAGGATATCCTTTTTTTTAATATTTATAGCGATAGTTTTAGTGTGAATCTCTGTTATCTTAGGAGAGGCGTATCCTAAGATATTTTGTATATCGACCTCCTCCTAAATACGTAACTATTCTACCAAGCAACCTTTTAATTTGAGTTCTATTACAAGAGAAGGAAACCGTTTAAATTCGAATGAAATGTTTTACACCTTGAATAGAAGCTATTTACAAACTCGCATACCTATTGATTACAAAATGTATTTGAACCGATGGAGTCATTTTTAATTGCCTTAAAAAACTTACAATTCCCCATTCCATTCTGCATAAAACTGCTTTAGAAACCCCTCCATATAGCAATGTCTTTCTTGGGCAATTTTTTTTCCAGTATCGGTATTCATAGTATCTTTTAGCAGTAGCAATTTTTCATAAAAATGATTGATAGTAGGTGCTGTTGATTTTTTATATTCTTCTTTTGTCATATCCAATTTAGGCATAATATCAGGATTGTACATTGTCCGGTTTTTAAATCCCCCATAATTAAAACAACGCGCTATTCCGATGGCACCAATAGCATCCAAGCGATCTGCATCTTGAATCACATCTAATTCTGGTGAAGAAAAAGTTTGTTTAAAATTACCACCTTTATAGGATATATTGTTGATAATCTGGCTTACATGCGTTATTTCCTTCTGATGTACCTCTAAGGATTCCAAAAAACTACACGCAACTTTAGGCCCTACAGTTTCATCACCATTATGGAATTTAGCATCTGCAATATCGTGTAACAAAGCGCCTAATTCTACGATAAACAAGTTCACTTTTTCGTTTTCAGCAATTAGTTTTGCATTGTTCCAAACACGTAAAATATGAAACCAATCATGACCTCCTTCGGCATCTTTTAACGTTTGTTGTACAAATTTTTTAGTTTTTTGAATAATTTCTTGATTTGTCATCTTGATAAAATATAGGCTAAAATAAGAAAATCCGCACGATGGCGGATTTTAATGTATGAGTATAATACCAATTACAACCCAAAATAATGGATATAAATAGTTTATTTTACGTTCCAGCATTGTTGAAAAATAGAACGATAGCTAAGGCTATCCTTAGATTTTCCGCCTAGCTAGAACAAAAAATAATTCTATTTCTAAACCGTCACTTGGAATTGTATTTGGTATAACTCAAAAGTTTTAGGTTACAGCTTAAAGTTTCTTAACAAAACTCTTCATAAGCAGCTACTAAATTAGAGGCAATTACCTCAGCTGGACGTCCTTCAATATGATGACGCTCTAACATGTGAACCAAAGCTCCATCTTTAAACAATGCAATGGCAGGTGATGAAGGAGGAAACGGTGCTGTTTGCGCACGCACAGCAGCGACAGCTTCAGCATCAACTCCAGCAAAAACTGTTGTTATTTGTGTAGGTATTTTATCAAATTTCAAAGAAGCAATGGCTCCTGGGCGCGCTGTACCAGCAGCACAACCACATACGGAGTTAATCATAACTAAGGTAGTTCCTTCTTTTTTTAATGCTTCTGTTACAGCATCAGCTGTTTGTAATTCTGTAAAACCTGCGTCTACAAGCTCTTGACGCATTGGATTCACTATTTCTGGTGGATACATAGTATTTGTTATTTTTGTTTTCTTAAAGCACAAAGATACTCATATCCTTGTAATTTTTACAAAATATTAACAGTCGTATTAATCATAGTACCTAAAAGTCTGCTTAAATCCACTTATATTTGAGCTTTTAAATAACAATATGGGAAATTTTGGAAAATGGCTAGGTGCTGGATTGGGGTATAGTTTTGGAGGCCCCATTGGGAGCGTCTTAGGCTTTGCCGTAGGAAGTTTAATAGATGGATTCACCTCGAAAGATGTAGAAAATGCGCGTTATTACAAACAAGAAGGCCGCGATAAACATTCAGGTGATTTTGAAATAAGTTTGCTAATTTTAGCTTCCGTAGTAATTAAATCCGACGGGAATATAGACAAACGAGAGCTGGATTATGTACGCACTCATTTTATAAGGTTGTATGGAGAAGAACGGGCAAAAAATGCATTCAAACTTTTTAAAAGCATCATTAAAGGGAACGTATCTACACGGAAAGTATGTATTCAAATACGACAAAACACCTCACATGCTTCACGTTTACAACTCATCCATTTCCTTTTTGGAATTGCAAAAGCAGACGGACAAGTAAATCAAGACGAAATACAATCCATTCGTACAATTGCCAATTATTTATACATTAATACTTACAATTTCGAATCTATAAAAGCCATGTTCTTTGAACATACAGAATCGGCTTACACCATCCTAGAAATCACAACAGCTGCCACCGATAAAGAAGTGAAAAAAGCCTATAGAAAATTGGTGAAAAAACACCATCCAGACAAACTACAACACTTAGGTGAAGAGCATATCAAAGGAGCTCTTGAAAAGTTTAGACAAATACAAGAAGCGTATGAAAAAATACAAAAAGAACGAGGGTTTGTTTAGGGATTCATTTCCTTTACGGATTAGGAATTAGGTATCGCCTTTTTTTAACAACAAAAACCCTTTAGATACAAGTACCTAAAGGGTTTTTTATATTCTAAAAAAATAGAATTATCTTTTATTAGCTTCAGCTATATATTTATCCAAAGCCATTGTCATTGACGGATTTTCTGTTGTAGGTGCTAAAATATTACATTTCAAACCTGCATCATTTGCTGCTTTTATTGTCGTATTTCCAAATACTGCAATCCTTGTTTTGTTTTGTTTAAACTTCGGGAAATTCTTAAATAAAGAATCAATCCCTGAAGGACTAAAAAACACTAATATATCATAAAATACATCATTCAAATCTGACAAGTCACTAACTACAGTTTTGAACAATATAGCTCTACTCCAATTTACTTTAATCTCGTCCAAACTTTTTGGAATTAAATCTTTTAATTTATCTGAAGAAGGCAATAGGAAATTTTCACTCTTATGTTTCTTAATCAACTTAGCTAATTCAGGAAAAGTACGGGTTCCTACGTAAATTTTACGTTTGCGATACACAACATATTTTTGAAGATAAAAAGCTACTGCTTCAGACTGACAAAAATACTTCATATCATCCGGAACTGAATATCTCATTTCTTCTGCAATTCTAAAAAAATGATCCACTGCATTTCTACTGGTTAAGATAATCGCAGAAAACTCATTCAAATCAATTTTCTGGACTCTCACCTCTTTAGCTGGAACTCCTACCACATGGATAAAAGATCTAAAATCAATCTTAACTTTTTGCTTTTCCATCAAATCGAAATACGGAGAATTTTCTGTTTTTGGGGAAGGTTGCGATACTAAAATTGTTTTAACTTTCATATGGCTACATTTATTTCTTAAATAGTTAATCTTAAAATAATTATTAACGGTGCTATTTCGAGGGTGCAAATGTACAAAATAAAATAAAACAACTCGTTTAAAATCAAGTTTTTGTTATTTAGTAAAACCAAGGACGTTCTTAAAACTAATAATACCAGCGTACAACCTAACGTAATTTTCAATAAGAGGATCTGATGGCTAGAGCTGTACACTACCAACAATAATAAAGGCAATAAAAACAGCACAATTGTTCTCAAATAACTCACTTTAAAAAACAAATAATCACCAGCTACATTCTTGATACCTAATAGGCTAGAAAGCATTTTTCCTGCAAAATTAGAGACCAACAAATACACAAATACAATTCCAAATAAAACTAAGAAAAAAACCACAGGATCCTTAGAAGGAATAAAGATGTATACTCGGTTTATAACAAATAACAACAATCCAAAGGTCAAGGAAGCAATAAGGAGCATTATTACACGAAGACCAAACTTTGTTTCTTTAGCATCCTTTAACAAATGTGAATTTGAGAACAGAAAAGAATTAAAAAAAATAAGGTGTTTCCCGAAAAATGACTTCGCCAGGACAAACAAAAATAGAATTATCAAGAATACAAGAGTATATCCATCATTGTTTTCAATCAATCGTTCTGAGGCCTGTATCATAGTTTATTAACAAGTTTATATCTTAACACAAAATTAGTAATAAAAAGCTTTATCTTTGCCGCTTAATCTAACTTTATGTCAGACACTGTAGTTATTGTACCTACTTATAATGAAAAAGAGAATATAGAAGCTATTATCAACACGGTCTTTGCCCTACCCAAACAATTTGATATTTTGGTAGTTGACGATAACTCACCTGACGGTACCAATGCGATAGTAAAGAAAATAATCCCTAATTTTCCAGATCGATTATTTTTAGAAATACGACCAGAAAAAAACGGATTAGGAACTGCATACATCCATGGCTTCAAATGGGCCTTGTCAAAAAAGTACGATTATATAATAGAGATGGATGCTGATTTCTCCCACAATCCGAGCGATTTGATCCATTTATACAATGCCTGCGCAAAGAAAGGCGCAGATTACGCTATAGGATCCAGGTACTCTCAAGGTGTAAACGTTGTAAATTGGCCTATGAGTCGCGTGTTATTATCCTATTTTGCTTCAAAATATGTACGTTTTATAACACGAATCCCAATTTACGACACCACAGCTGGATTTGTATGTTACAAGCGAAAAGTTCTAGAAACCATCCAACTAGACAAAATTAAATTCGTAGGATATGCCTTTCAAATAGAAATGAAATTTAAAGCATGGCTACATCAATTTAAACACAAAGAAGTTTCTGTAATTTTTACAGACAGAGTACAAGGAAAATCTAAAATGAACGGATCTAT
The DNA here is from genome assembly GCA_965224465.1 of Flavobacteriaceae bacterium. Classification (GTDB taxonomy): domain Bacteria; phylum Bacteroidota; class Bacteroidia; order Flavobacteriales; family Flavobacteriaceae. Next base: position 2,532,325 of record OZ245049.1, read on the forward strand.
CATATCAGAAGCCGTATTTGGAGTTATTAAAATGAAATTGCAAGGTTTACCTAAATAAAAAAAAATGAGCGAGATACTAATAAAAAATGCTAAAATAGTCAACGAGGGAGAAATCCTAGAATGTGACGTATTAATACGCAACCAATACATTGTAGAAATAAATGAATCTATCAGTTCAAAATCTGCTGATACGGTTATAATTGATGCGGAAGGAAAGCATTTAATCCCTGGTGTTATAGATGACCAAGTTCATTTCCGTGAACCAGGATTAACAAAAAAGGCAACTATAGAAAGCGAAAGTAAAGCTGCTATTGCTGGAGGAATTACTTCTTTTATAGAAATGCCAAATACAATACCACAGGCCACCACACAAGAACTACTTGAAGATAAGTTTAATATTGCTGCTGAATCTTCGTATGCCAATTATTCATTTATGTTTGGTGGGACCAACGACAACTTAAAAGAGCTCCTGAAAACTGACCCTACAAAAGTAGCAGGTATCAAATTGTTTTTAGGATCATCTACAGGAAATATGCTTGTAGATAACGAAGAAGTTTTAGAAAAAATATTCTCTTCTACAGATATGTTAATTTCTGTTCATTGCGAGGACGAGGCAACCATTAAGGAAAATTTAGAACAACATATAGCCGAGTTTGGTGATGATATTCCTATAGAGAAACACCCAGTTATCAGAAGTGCAATAGCCTGCTATTTATCTTCTTCCAAAGCTATTGAATTGGCAAAAAAAACAGGTGCTAGACTACATTTATTTCATTTATCAACAGAAATTGAAACTCATTTACTCTCAAATAAAATTCCTTTAAAAGACAAAAAAATTACAGGAGAAGTATGCATACATCACCTTTATTTTTCAGACGAAGATTATGCAGAAAAAGGAACATTTATAAAATGGAATCCAGCCGTAAAATCTAAAGAAGACAGAGAAGGTTTATGGAAAGCATTGTTAGACGATCGCATCGATGTAATTGCTAGTGATCACGCACCACACACCTTAGAGGAGAAAAAACAAGTCTATACAAAAGCACCAAGCGGAGGTCCTCTAGTACAACATGCACTTCCTGCCATGTTGAAATTTTACAGGGAAGGCAAAATATCTCTAGAGAAAATTGTCGAAAAAATGTGCCACAACCCTTCCATTCTCTTTCGAATAGAAAAAAGAGGATATATAAGAACTGGCTATTATGCGGATTTGGTATTGATTGACACAACCTCTCCATGGACCGTATCAAAAGAAAACATCCTTTACAAATGTGGATGGTCTCCTTTTGAAGGCACTTCGTTCCCAGGAAGAGTGACTACCACAATAATAAATGGACACATTGTTTATAATGAAGGTATATTTAAAGAAAAGAAAAGAGGGCAACGACTTACTTTTAATCAATAAGCAAAAACACCTGTTTATTGAATCTTAATCGCTTTTTTATACAAACAAAAATAATATTCATGAAAACAATTGTTTACATGCTTGGGTTTCTTTTATTGGGTTCCTGTACAAGTAACACCATCCTAGAAAAGCCTAAAGACTTAATTTCAAAAGATAAAATGGCAAATATTTTAACTGATTTGTTCCTTGCGACAGGGGCAAAATCAGTTAAAAATATAGAAGGAAAAAGACGTTTAAACTACATGCCACAAGTCTATGAAAAATACAAAATAGATAGCACTCAGTTTAAAGAAAGCAACTATTACTACACTTCTTTGATAGACGTAAATACCGAAATATTAACGCTTGTAGAAAACCGAATGAACCACCTTAAAGACAGTCTAAATAAGATCGAAAGAACCTTAGACTCCATTAAAAGACACGGTTCTAAAAGCCTAAAAGATTCTTTAATACAACTTAAAGGAGACCCATTATTAGATTCAAAAACATCAGAGAATCCTCCGCAACTCATAGCTCCGCGCGCCATGTTAAGACAGGAATAATTCCATTTCTAAACCGGCACTTGGAAATGTATTTGGTTGCATACCAATTACAGTCCAAAATGACTGACATAAAAAGTTTATTATACGTTTTAGCGTTGTTTAATCCTCCCTTGTTTTGTATTGCAATGCGACCTCTTTTATAACAGATTTAATGGAACTAAAGTGAACACCCATCGTTTGTTTTATTTTCTGAGAGCTATAGTAATTCACATTGTGAATGGAGCTTGCAGTCTGCTTTGTTAATACAGGCTTTCTTCCGAGGAAGAAACTCAATACCCTATCTAAACGCCAAGCAATGGCACTCATAAAAGGAAACACTTTTACAGTAGGTATTTTTTTATTTAGACAAACAGCAATCGTAGAGAAAACCTCCCTAAAACTCACATTCTCGCTCACCAAAACAAAACGTTGGTTCACCACAGAACTATCCATAAGAGCCATCATTATTTTCACCACATCCTTTACTCCAACAAAACCAGTTAAGCCATTACTATAAAAAGAAAAACCATCAGAAACTCTTTTAAACATCTCTCCCGCACCGTTATTCCAAAAACCACCGCCAATAATAACCCCTGGATTTACAATTACAACAGGAACACCTTCCTGAGAAGCTCTCCATACTTCCATTTCAGCACCATATTTAGAAATAGCATAACCATAATTATTTTTTTCTGCGTCCCATTCTCCTGATTCGTCTATAATACCTGCTCCTATTTTTTTCTCTATGGTAGTAATAGAACTCACAAAACACAATTTCTGCACTTTATAAGCAACACAAAGATTGACAATATTTGCCGTACCTCCAATATTAACCGTACGCATCTCCACATAGTCTTTTGGGCTAAAAGACACCAATGCAGCCGCATGATACACATGGGTAACCCCTTCAAATGCAAGTTCTAACGACGGCACATCTGTAATATCCGCCTCTACCCACTCTATCGCATCAAACAATGCCGCATCGGACGAATAATAAGAAAACACTTTCTTTACTGCATTTATATCACTATTTTTTCTTCGAATAGCACGCACTGATTGTTTGGTCATAACCAAACAAGACAATAAATGTGCACCTACCAAACCTGTACCTCCTGTAACTAATATCATACGACGAAAATAAATAAATATTTATTATTACAGTATATTGTGCATTGATTTTTATCTTTGCAAGATATTTTAAATACCAATTATGAATTTTGTTGAAGAATTAAGATGGAGAGGCTTGTTACACGACATCATGCCAGATACTGAAGAATACTTATTAAAAAATAAAACTACAGGTTATATCGGATTCGACCCTACGGCCGATTCCCTTCACATTGGCAGTTTAGTTCCTATTATTTTACTGCGTCATTTCCAACTTGCAGGGCACAGCCCCATAGCATTACTGGGGGGAGCTACTGGAATGGTAGGTGATCCTTCTGGAAAATCTGACGAACGCAACTTATTAGACGAAGAGACATTGGCTAAAAATGTGGCGGGTGTAAAAGCACAGTTAGAACGTTTTATCAATTTTGACGACGGTAGTGAAAATGCTGCACAAATGGTAAACAACTACGACTGGATGAAAGAAATTTCGATCATCGAATTTGTGCGAGATGTAGGAAAACACATCACTGTAAATTACATGATGGCAAAAGATTCTGTAAAAAAACGATTAGGGTCTGAATCTTCCGTAGGAATGTCCTTTACAGAATTTACCTATCAATTGTTTCAAGGCTACGATTTTTATCATTTATACAAAGAAAAAAATTGTGTTTTACAAATGGGTGGTTCTGACCAATGGGGAAATATTACCACAGGAACAGAACTCGTAAGACGTAAAGCAAGAGGAAAAGCATATGCCATTACCTGCCCGCTTATCACCAAAGCAGACGGAAGTAAATTTGGAAAATCTGCTGGTGGAAATATATGGTTAGATGCAGAAAGAACATCCCCATACAAATACTACCAATATTGGCTAAATACCAGTGATATTGATGCAGAAAAGTATATTAAAATTTTCACATTCCTAGAAAAAGACACTATTGAGGCATTAATTGCCGCTCATAAAGAAGCACCACATCAACGTTTACTACAAAAGAAAATAGGCGAAGAAGTAACCATTATGACGCATGGCGAAGACGCTTATAACAATGCGATCAAAGCTTCAAACATACTCTTTGGAAAATCTACTGCTGAGGATATTAAAAGTTTAGATGTACAAACGTTCTTAGACGTATTTGAAGGAGTGCCTATAGCCGAAATTTCACAAGCGCAAATCTCCGAAGGACTAAATATTGTAGATGCATTTGCTAGTACAGGGTTTTTAAAATCTAATGGAGAAGTACGTAGAGCTTTAAAGGAAAACTCGATTTCTGTAAACAAAGAAAAAGTAACAGACACCTACCTTATCGAATCTAAAGATTTAATTGCAGGCAAATTTATATTATTACAACGCGGTAAAAAAACGTATTTTTTACTCAAAATAGCAATGTAATCATACTATTTAATAACTTTTTAAAAAAAACCACTTTTCATACGTTAAGTGGTTTTTTTATCCCTTCTATTTTCGTAATTTCACCAAAAAAAAATTGACGTTAACTACTGAGTAAGATAAATACTTAACGGCATACATCTTATGAGACAAAGTATAAAAAAAGAACTAACTCGGCAACAATTGTTGAGTAAAGGCTATGAGCTTATTAATAAATATGGCTATCATGGCACAAGCATAGATAAATTAATTTCTGAGCTAAAAATAACAAAAGGATCCTTCTACTATCATTTTAACAGCAAAGAAGACTTTACACTCACTATAATTAAAGAAATAATAAGTGACAATATCACCCAAGATTTTATTGCTCCCATACAAGTAAAAGGAAATCCCATTTTTATCCTAACCGATTGTATTGATGAAAAGTTTATCAACAATAAACGTACGCTAACAGCAACAGGTAGTCCATTAACAAATTTTATAACAGAACTAAGCATCGTTAATGACAGCTTTAAAACCGAGCTAAAAAAAATAACAGACAAATGGACCGTCGCACTCGTACTCTTAATACAAGATGGAAAAATGAATGGGTATATTGCTCGATTTGTAGACAGTGAAGCAAGTGCTATGTTTATAATTTCTGCTATAGAAGGAATACAAACCTTGCGTCAATTAGACCCAAATAAAGCACATTATATAAACTTTGTACAACAACTAAAACAATATTTAAACGGGCTGAAAGCTTAGCTATTATTGAACCAATAAATTACATCCTCTGATATCCGAATGATCAAAACGTCCTAATATTTCAAAAGTAGTAGACGTATGCATTTTCCCTAAGTCCTGGGTAGCAATAAAAGAGCAAGATTCTATATTTGCAAAATCAATTACATTAATACCTCCAGACCTCCCTATAGGTAAAACAGCAAACGGATCTTCTGTATCTCTTATAATTATCTTCATCCAGCTCGGACATTCAAACACACCATTTCCTTTGGAGTACGCCTGACTTAACAGCTCGGTCATTCCGTATTCTGAATGAATCGTGTCCACACCAAAACCATCCCTTAACAACACGTGTAGTTCTTGACGAATCATTTCTTTTCGCCTCCCTTTCATCCCTCCTGTTTCCATAACAATCGTGTTTTTTAAACAAAACTTTTCTTGTTCAATCAAATCTAACAACGCATAGGTAACTCCTATTAACAATACATTCTTTCCTGTAGCACTAAGACTGTGTAATTTTTCTGTGATAGCACGATAGTTATCCAAGTAGAAACCGCTATCTATATTCTCACTATCCTTTATAAGGGCGTCTACCATATAAATTAACGAAGAACCTTCCCGTTCTAAATAAGAAGGCAATAATGCCAATATTGTATAATCCTTAACATCCCCATAAAACTGTTCAAAACAGGTTTTAAAACTCTTTTCGTAAATGGTCAAATCCGTCACATAATGCTTAGACTGTGACATCCCAGTAGTCCCACTACTTAAAAAGGTCTGCATTACAGGAGCATCAGAACTCAAAACAAAATGACTTTTAAAAAATTGAATGGGTAAAAAAGGAATTTTTTCGATACAATCCACTTGTTTAATATCTACCTTCAAGTACTTTAAAAAAGTAGCATATACTTGATTTTTAACGGACTGATATTTAAAAACTTCTAGTGCTTTTCTACTAAAATCAGTGTCATCCTGAATGTTAAATAGTTGATTTGTATCCATAAAATTTTTAAACAATACAAAAGTAATGTAATTTTACGCAACCATATACAAAAGACTGCATCTAATAAGTATAAATTTAACGTTCACGCTTGAGTTTAAATAAACTAATAAAACAATGTGCCCACAACGATCGAAAGGCACAAGCCTATATTTACCAACTATACGGGGGTAAGTTATTTGCCATATGCCTAAAATATTCGAACAACAAACAAGAGGCACAGGATAGTTTTCAGGACGGTTTTATTACCATATTTAACAAAATTGGACAGTTTAATTTTAAAGGCTCCTTTGAAGGATGGATGAAGCGCATAATGGTGAATACTGTTTTACAAAAATACCGTAAAAAAAGTGTTCTAAACATTGTCACAGAGGAAATTCCAGACGAAGTAATTGTAGAAGTAAATGAAGAGGAAATTTCTTTAGACATGCTTCTTAAATCAATTCAGGAATTACCAGAAAGGTACAGAATGGTTTTTAACTTATACGTATTAGATGGCTATTCTCACAAGGAAATAGCAGGCATGTTGAACGTAGCAGAAGGCACTTCAAAATCCAATTTATCAAGAGCACGAATTATATTAAAAGAAAAAATAGAATTAGTTTTAAGTGACCAACAATCTGGTTAGAAAGCCCATGAGAGAAGAGAAAAACATAGATAGATTGTTTCAAGAAAAGCTAAAAGATTATGAGGTGTTCCCTCCTAGTAAATCTTGGCGCATTATTGAAAAAAGTATAAAGCAACCCCCAAAGAAAAGAATTCTTCCATTGTGGTTTCGCATTACAAGTATTGCTGCAATGCTCCTTGCGTTTATCACCCTTGGAAATAAACACATTGTCCCAAACGAATTTTCTGGATTTCAGAAATTCATGTTTAAATCTAAAGATTCCATAAAAAGCATCGTAAAGAACAAAAAAAACCTACTTATTGCAAAAAAAAATAAAAACAAAAATAACGCTGGGCTAAGTGCTAAAATTATTCCTCTTAACATAGATGATAACCGCACAGAAACAAGTACAAATAACATTTCTAGCACAGAACAAAATTCATTAGAAAAACCAGCGAAAACATTGCTATTAAAAGCAGCAGAAGGTTTTCCTCTAAAGGAGCATAGCTCCTTACCAGAACAAACAAAAGAGAAACGCTGGTCCATTGCCTATAATGTAGCTCCTATATATTTCAGCTCCTTTGGATCCAGTAAGTCACCTATAGATAATAAATTTGAAAACAATTCTACTTCTGGGAAAGCTAATATCTCACACGGAATTAAAATCACTTTTAAATTAAACAATAAATTTAGCGTACAATCTGGCGTTAACTTAGTAGACATGGGCTACAAGACTAACAATGTTTTCCTCCCAACAGGAATAACTGCGGTACGCTTATCTGACATCTCAGGCACCCGTGTAAATACCCCCTCAAAAAGCGCCTCTCTAGAACAGCGCTATAGCAGACAAAGCCCAATTACAAAAGGGAATACGGGTAGCATAGATCAATTATTTGGTTATATAGAAGTTCCGTTAGAAATAAAATACCAATTAACGGACGGGAAATTAGGACTAAATATCGTAGGAGGATTTAGCACCTTATTTCTAAATAAAAACGAATTACTAATTGAAGTAGATGGTTTTAAAACCAGTATTGGAGAGGCTACCAATTTAAGAGACATCAACTTTAGCGGAAATATAGGTATGGATATCGATTATTTAATCCATAAAAACTTATACATAAACGTAAGTCCTATGCTAAAAGTACAAACAAATACCTTTTCTAAAAATACAGGCGATTTTCAGTCGTATTATTTAGGAATTTACACCGGGTTAAACTTTAAGTTTTAGTTGGTTTATTTATTTGGTTGGTTACCAAATAATGATAAAGTAAAGTCATTTCTTAATTGAAATGGCTTTCTTTTTTACTAGTAAAATCACTATAATTATTTGTAAATTAGCGAACACAAAATTAAAAAACACAATTCGTTATGGACATACAACTAATGCTAGATCAATTAGGTATTAAAGACATTAACAACGGAACTTCTACAGGTTTAGATAATTTCGGGTCTGGAAACACAATCGATTCTTTATCTCCCGTAGATGGTGCTCTAATTGGAAAAATTACGACAACTACACGTGAGGATTACGAAAAGGTAATGACAAAGGCGACCGAAGCCTTTAAGACTTGGCGAATGAAGCCCGCACCTTTACGCGGTGAAATAGTACGCCAATTTGGTGATAAATTAAGAGCACTTAAACAACCTCTAGGTGAATTGGTCTCTTATGAAATGGGAAAATCTCTCCAAGAAGGATTAGGAGAAGTTCAAGAAATGATAGATATCTGTGATTTTGCGGTAGGATTGTCTCGCCAATTGCACGGATTAACCATGCACTCAGAACGACCTGGACATCGAATGTATGAGCAGTACCACCCATTAGGAGTTGTAGGTATTATTTCAGCATTTAATTTCCCCGTAGCAGTTTGGGCATGGAATACAGCCTTGGCATGGATTTGTGGAGATGTATGTGTTTGGAAAGCTTCTGAGAAAGCTCCTTTATGCAGCATTGCTTGTCAAAACATCATCGCCGCTGTAATCAAAGAAAACAACCTTCCAGAAGGACTTTCATGTATTATAAATGGAGATTATAACGTAGGTGAATTTATGACTACTGACCCTAGAATCCCTCTAATATCTGCTACAGGATCTACACGAATGGGAAAAATAGTAGCTCAAACAGTGGCTGCAAGACTCGGAAAATCATTATTAGAATTAGGAGGAAACAACGCCATCATTGTCACACCTGATGCTGATATTAAAATGACGGTTATTGGCGCTGTATTTGGCGCTGTAGGAACCGCAGGACAACGCTGCACCTCAACCCGTAGATTGATTATTCACGAATCTATGTACACCAAGGTAAAAGAGGCTGTAGTGGCAGCTTACGGACAACTTCGCATTGGAGACCCCTTAGATGAAAACAATCATGTAGGTCCGTTAATTGATACAGATGCCGTAAAAATGTACGAACATGCATTGACTAAAGTTGTAGAAGAAGGCGGAAAACTTCTTGTAAAAGGAGGCGTACTTAAAGGCAAAGGATACGAAAGTGGTTGCTATGTAACACCCGCTATTGCAGAAGCTAAGAGTACATTCCAAATAGTACAACACGAAACTTTTGCTCCTATTTTATACTTATTAAAATACAGTGGAGGTATAGAAAACGCTATGGACATTCAAAACGGCGTTGCACAAGGGCTATCAAGTGCTATAATGACTAATAATTTAAGAGAAGCAGAATTTTTCTTAAGTCAACAAGGATCTGACTGTGGAATTGCCAATGTAAACATCGGTACTTCTGGAGCAGAAATAGGAGGTGCATTTGGTGGAGAAAAAGAAACTGGAGGTGGTAGAGAATCTGGATCTGATGCATGGAAAGTGTATATGAGAAGGCAAACAAACACAATCAATTACACCACAGAATTACCCTTAGCACAAGGAATTAAATTCGATTTATAATATCCTAAATCAACTACATAAAAAAGCTGTTTAATATATTAAACAGCTTTTTTTAGTTTGAAAGTTTTTTTTGAAATATTGTAAAAGGAAGCTATAGGTATACCCTACATACAATTCCTTCTTAAAAATTTCAATCTTTTTTAATTAATAAGTAGTAATCATTTTCTAATTTCAGATATCCTTGATCATATACATAATAATATGTATTTCCCGTCTTGGTAATATAAAGAGATGTAAAGTAGTTAAAGATAAATCCTGCATCGAGCAACTTAATCTTAGGTACTTTTGTTTTCCCTACATGATTTAGTTCTGTCAAAATTTTATAATTTTTCCGCAATCTATTATTGATATTACGAATCATTTTTTTACTTTCAACATTGACTTTATTATTATAGGAATTCCTACAATAATCAGTACAAAACTTTTTATCAACCCTACCTTGAATCGTTTCACTACATTCTAAACACACCTTATTCTCTGTCATCATAACTGGGGATCTCTAAATTCGAAATTTAACTCTTATTTCTAATCTTCAGTAACACTACCCCAATTTTCACCAGATTTGATACGGTATAATTGCATTTCAGAAATACCGAATTGTTTGGCAATCATTTTCATACGAGTCTTTCTGTTTGGATCATTAATTTTCCGTTTAATCAATTTTACTTTTGCCTCGGTCAATTTAGAATACTTTCTAACTTTTGAAGCTTTAATAACTAAAGGATTGCTTTTTTGATGTTGAGCAACTTCTGGTCTTGTCAACCATTTCAAATTATCTGATGCATTGTTTACCTTGTCAAAATCCAAGTGCGTTACATATTTTTTATCCTCTGGATTTTCTAAAAATGCTTTTGCAATTGCTCTATGAACATAACAGGAAGTCCTTTTCCCTCCGTTCTTAGAAATCCAAAACATTTTATAACCACCTGTCAAGTTTGTCTTCACTAATGCAAATTCATCTTGATCCACTTTACGTGAACTCACGCGACCGTAATTTGAAACTTCAAACAACTCATTCTCACTCCATAAGTCCTCTCTGTAAGGCTTCCAAACCTCGTTTTTAAAATCTATTATCATATAACCATTATTTAAGTACGTCACAAATATACAACTAAATTACTCGAATTCAAACGACTACAACCATTTACAAACAGTTACATACGTAAGTAAGTATTTAACAACCAACTAAGCCCTTGCTATTGCTGTAATTTTGTACTGTTGAATTGAATTAATAATTGTTGATTTCTTAACAAACACCTTATGAGTTCTTTAAAAAACAGAATTAAGTTAAGTAAACAGCTTCTAAAAATCGACAAAATGAGAAAAACACCAGAAATATACGGAATTAAAGAATACATACATTCTCACCTATAAATCATTATTAAAGCATCTAAACAACATAGAAAAATAATCTAAATAATAACCAAAGACTTTACATATTAAAGCAACATTTAAAAATAAAAAAATCATGAGCACACTTAGAAACAAAGTACAGTTAATCGGAAACTTAGGAAACGACCCAGAAATTATCACTTTAGAAAGCGGTAAAAAATTAGCGAAATTTTCTTTAGCTACCAACGAAAGCTATAAAGATAGTGATGGACAAAAACAAACAATTACAGATTGGCATAATATAATCGCTTGGGGAAAGACTACCGATATTATCGAAAAATATTTAACAAAAGGAAAAGAAGTTGCCGTAGAAGGAAAACTTACCAATCGCTCTTACGAAACCAAAGAAGGAGAAAAACGATACATCACAGAAGTTGTAATTAATGAAGTTATGATGCTGGGGAGTAAATAATGAATACAATACTTCTTGAAACTATACTTCGTCAGCAAATAGCATTTGCTGACGAAGTATAGATACGCATTGGGTTTCACTTTCTGGACACCAAGTCCCGCATAGTTGGCTACTTCTCCTTTGTCAAGGTAGCACCAAAGAACACCTTCAGCAGCTATAGTGTTTTTTTTACAACATAAGTATTACAGAAGGCAATATAAGTATCAATTATTACTTTTAATACGGTCTTGTTCGTCTTTAGATGAATTTGACCGCTCTTTTTCTTTACTATATTTTGAACCAAAATTGTAAGAAACTTGTAAATACACATTTTGACGCGACCAATCACTAATTATGTCAGCATCTATATTATTATATTTAATACTCCCCTTAAACTTTCTTTTTAGAATTTCTCCTACCCCTAAATTTACTTTCATTTTATCATTCATAAACTTTTTACTCAACCCAAAACTTATTCCCGCCAACCAATCATGCTCTATAAGCCCCTGTAAACCTCCTGTTGAATAATATCCTGTCATTTCAGAATTAATACCCCAAGGAAATTTGTATTCTAAATTTGTATACCAAGTCAAACTCCATTTATCGATATCAAAATTTGGCTGTAGATTTTGAGATTTGTACCTGTTATAGTTAACTATAAACCCAGTATAACCTTCTAGTTCACTCACGAAATTTATGGGGGCAAACGCTTTAAAATTCCAATTTTCTCTTTTTGAAATATTAATTGTCGAACGTGATGTTTGGGCTGAAACATTATTTTGTGTAACAATTTCAAATAAAGCATCTGACGTATCTTTGTAACCAATTGAGAAAAAAGGTTGATCATTATATGTCATATTAAATTGAAAACTATTTGTAAATGCAGGTTTTAAATTCGGGTTTCCTTCTTCAAAAGTATAGGGGTCATAATAATAAACAAAGGAATTTAAAGAGCTATACGAAGGTCTTTGTATACGATAACTATACGACAGGTTTACTCCAAAAGTTTTAGATAACTTTCTTCCAATATTAGCACTAGGAAAAAATTTTGATATCTTACGTTTTTTAACCTCAGATGTATTTGTAGACTTTCCTATCGTCTCACTTTCTTCCCATCTCAGTCCTCCAGAAAAAGACCATTCATCCATAATAGAAGTGAATTTAGTATATATAGCACTAATATCTTCGTCAATTAAAAAACGATTGCTTTGAGTATCATTTAGGATAAAATTACCACTGTTATTTTGCACAAACGACTGTAGGTTACTATCTGTATTTATTTTCGAGAATTTCGAACCAAACATCCAATTAAAATTATCGTTAAAAGTATGTTTGTAATCCAATTTATAAGTTAAAATATGATATGCACCATTTTGTAAATAACGTTGATTGCTATAATCTATAGTGCTTAACTCTCTTTTAAATAAATCATTTGTATTATCGTTGTTATAATCTATATAATTTACATCAAAAACAACTTTCTCTTTACCGTTATCAAACTTATAAAAAGGATTTATATTAAAAGTTACTCTCTCTTTATCAAAATCACTTTCTGTAAATAATGAATTAGATGAACTATCTCCTAATATTATAGTGCTATTAGAAGTTACCCTGTCCGAGTCTGTAAAAATCCTACTTGTACTTACTCCTACACTATGTTCATTGTTAATATAATAATCTAACGCTCCACTCAACCTAAATGTTTTAGGGTGAAAAGGTGAAATTGAAGCTTGACTATACAAGAGTTCATTAACTTTACGATTGATAAATAAATCTTCTCTCCATGCAGATTTTTTATATCCTGTACTTACCTGCCAATTTAATTTGTTTTTATAACTCGCAATAGAAAAGCTCGTTCCATATTCAAATTCATTGTCATACCCCGTATTTAGTTTAATGCTTCCGTTTGTACCAAGTTTTACATTTTTTTTTAAAATGATATTAATAATTGCACCTGAACCTTCGGCGTCAAACTCAGCACCAGGCTGTTGAATAAGCTCTACTTTAGCAATATTATCTGCAGGTAAATCGCGTAACAACGTATCTGTATCCATATAATTTGTCGTCTTCCCGTTAATGAGAATTCTTACACCTTGTTGCCCCGCGTAACTAATATTCCCATTTGTAACAATAATTCCTGGTATTTTTTTCATAACATCCTGTAAGTTAGAGTTCATCATTTCAGAGTTTTCAAGGTTAATGATCAACTTTTCTGCTGTTTGGCGAATTACAGGCCTCGTACTTTTTATAACAACTTCATTTAAAGTTTGAGACTCTTCCTTTAAGGTAAAATTTAATTTAATTTCCTTATTTTTTTCGGATAACATGAAAGGCTTCGATTTCTGAATTTCAAAACCAAGTACTGACACTACTATTCGATAAGATCCATCTGAAATATTTTCAAAGGCATAATACCCAATATCATTACTACTTGTTCCTTTGACTACTTTATTGTTTAATTTATACAATACAATATTAGAAAAAGGTAATGATTCACCCGATTGTTCAATGATAACTCCAGAAATCCTATTTTGAGAAAAAACAAAATTCATATTGAATATAAAACATATAATAATTATTAATTTAATTTTCATAGAATAGCTTTTTGAATATAAATATTATTTAATTTGTTCAATTTCAGACTTAACTTTTTCAATTTCGTCATCATATCCTATATTACTTCTATAGATTAATTTAAAATGACTTTCTCTAAGGTATATTTTTAAAAAATATCTCTCATTATTTTTTATATACTTTATTTTCCCATCTCCCAATTCATCAAAATCAGAAAAATTGGTTTTTAAAATTTTATGGATTTTAATAAAATCTTCTTTATTTATTGTAACAGAATAGATTGTCTCATATTTTGATTGCATTAAAACTTCATTTTTTGAGCTACAACTAGCAAAAAAAAAGAGGATACTACTGCAAATAATTCTTATATTCATAATATTTAAATATTTAATTGATTTTTCACTAATGTATAATAATGTTGTTTCTTATTTATTAATTCCAAGTGGGTTCCTCTTTCTACAACAGTACCATTAGATAAAACAACTATTTGATCTGCATTTCGAACAGTACTTAATCTATGTGCTATTATTACAACCGTTTTGTCTTCAAATAATTTCTGTAAATTAGAATGTACTTCCATTTCATTAGTTGAATCAAGCGCTGAAGTAGCTTCATCAAGAAATATGTATTTTGGATTTTTATAAATAGCTCTTGCAATTAAGATCCGCTGTCTTTGCCCCCCCGACAAACCATTTCCTCCAGACCCAATCTTAGTAAGTTCCTTTAAAGGTAATGAATTAATAAAACTAAACAAATTAACTGCTTTTAAGGCTTTAAATAATTTATCTTTATCAATTTTAATTTCACTCATCACGATGTTTCTTTGTATTGTATCATTAAAAATATAACCATCCTGCATAACAACACCTGAATTTTCACGAATACTTTTAGCAGATAATTTTTTTATATCATCAGACCCGTAAAATATCTCACCGTCTATTGTATCGAAAAATTTAAGAAGTAATTTCATTAAAGTGGTTTTCCCACTACCACTATGCCCTACGATTGCAGTGATTTTTCCTTTTGGTATATTAATACTTACATTTTCTAAAATAAAATTTTCAGACAATTGATTATATTTGAAATTTAGATTAATCAAATCTATATCTACTGGTCCATAGCTTGGTTCTAGCGTATTATTGATATTAAAATCCTCTTCGTCCTGAGAATACACCTCACTTAACCTGTCAAAGCTTAAGAGTGCATCTTGTTGTGACCTAAAGAAATCCAAAAGTTGATGTACGGGAGAATTCATTTGCCCAATAATAAAAGAAACACTGAGAAGCGCCCCCAAAGTCATGTGATTATTAATCACATAATAAGCTGCAAGAAAAGTAACTAAAATATTTTTCAATTGATTAAAAAAAACAAAACCGACAGACTGAAACTGTTCGATTTTTAATGACATAATATTAACTTTTAAAAGCTTATTCTGAATATCAATCCATTCATTTTTTTTATACTCTTCGTACTGATTCAATTTCATTTCTTTAATCCCATTATAAAACTCAAATATTGCTTCTTGACTTTCCGACCGAGCTTTGAATAGTTTGTAGTCAACTAACTCTCTCTTTTTCAACCAAAAGACTGACCAAAATATAGAAACCATTGTTAAAACCGAGAATAACAAAAATAAATAAAAATCATAATATAACAAAATCATTGAATACAACATCAAAGTAATAAAGGAAAAAAAAGTTAAAATACTTTCAGATGTTAAAAATTGTTCAATCTTGACATTATCTTGTATACGCTGATTAAAATCGCCTGAGTTTTTTGTGTCGAAAAAACTAATTGGTAAACTTAAAATTTTGTCTAGGTATGAATAGATGATGTTAACACTAAGTTTAGTCCCAATTATTAAAGTAAACCAGTTTCTCAAAATATTTATACACATTATACCTATAAAAACAAATAACTGAGCTAAAACTATCAATCCTAATAAATTAATATTTTTTTTATTAACACCTCTATCAATTAATGCTTCAGTTAAAAAAGGTAAAGTTATATTTAAAACACTTCCCATAAAGAATAACCCAAAGAGTAAAATTATTTTTTTCTTAAAAGGACTAAGAAGCTCAATAATTGGTCTAATTCTTCTAACAAAACTATTTTTATTTTTATTTTCAGAAAACTTAAGAGTTGGACTCAAAAAAAGTGCTACTCCATAATTATCATCATTTAACCATAAATTACAGAAATCTTTCCTTGATAATTTAATTTTTCCATGTGCAGGATCTACAATTAGAAATTCTGTTTTATTTTTATTAATCGCTTCTAGAACCAAAAAATGATTCATATTCCAATATAAAATACATGGTTCCGTAAAATTTTCAATCAATTGCTCTATATTTAATTTTAAACAATGTGTTTTAAAACCAATTTTTTTAGCCGCATGTATTATCCCCAACATTGAGACCCCATCCTTTCCGATTTGACACAGTTCTCTCAAACTGTGTAATCTATAATTATTTCCGAAATAGTTCGTGACCATACTCAATGATGCAGGGCCACAATCCATTTGATCATGTTGTCTTACCAAGGTTATATTTTTTTTTCTTTTGAGCATAATTAAATTTGATCAAATTCACTAAAACAATATTCGTTAAAGCTATTTACAATTTGTTTATAAAAAATCGTTTTTTTTCGTATAATTAAACACGGAATATCCTTTTTATATAACTCATAATTGGTCAGAATAACATGATCTTCGAAATTTGCTTTACAAATTCTATTCCACAAATTAACTCTAGTTTTCCCTCTTGTTTTTCTGAAATTTATAGAATTTTCCAATTGATTGTGAGTTTGTAAAAAAATCGCATCGTAATAACCAACAAGCTCTTTCATAAAAATGATTATTGTTCTTATAACTTTATAATCTTTTGGTGGATTTTTAATTCCACATTTCAATGATAACTCTAAAATATTTTTGGTTCCCCCACATAAAGTATCATAACTAACATCTGATTTACTAAGAATAAAGCAATATTTTATTCCGCTATCCGACACAAAATAGTAACTATTTAATCCTTGCTTTTTTATTTTATAAAATTTTGAAATCTCCATTTTCGATTAATTCTAATTCATTAACAATAATACCTTTGTTGTTTATTAAAACCCTTAAAAAGTACATAATTACATCTTTCGGGAAATTATTAAATTCTTTCAAAATGGATTTAACACTAACTTCTTTAGAATTATTAATCATTTTAATTATACCTATTAATTCAGGGAAATATTTAAAAGAAAGCCTCGTACCACGAACGTACAGAATTAACCTATCCTCAACTTTCTCAACTTTTATCATATACAAATTATTTGATGTGATTATTTTACTTTCTAAATTAGGGAAATAATCTTTAGTACTATCCATTTTACCAAAATAACTCAAAGGTATACTCTGCCACCCCCCATTGCTTGTCAAACATTTTTTGTATTCATTATAAGTTTGTTTTAAAAAATCTTGTAGTGGTGATTTTAAAGCTTTCTCACTAACATTTAGTGTATTTATAAAATCAAAAAAAGTGTTTTCATTGTTGATATAATCTTTTTGACATGGAATTATACTTTGATCATTTTTAATAAATAAGTTCTTAATAGTATCTATCATTAATTTTGAGTAGTTATACTTTGTGGGGTTGTTAAACCAAAGGGTTACACCAATAGAAAAGCTTTCTGAACATCCAACATGATGCTTATCCCATGGCATAGAATACAAATCCCCCCTACCAAATTCATGTTTTTCAGCATATTCCAACAATGGTTCAATATTTCTATTATTTGAAAGCCCCTTACCAACTTTACTATATGTTTTTTCATCCCAAACATACATTTGTTTTTTTCCTGGCCCTAAATGGTAATGTAGTACATTTTCTCCTCTATTATCTCTATGAATCCCAAGAGGGGTCCATCCATAATTACCTATGAAAGTAGTAAGTTCTATTCCCCAAGGAGGTATCCCAATAATATCAAATAATGGTTGTACTGTTTTCAATATATATCCCGCCAAAATTTCCGAATGTTTTTCTCCATAATTAGTTATTATACCAAAATTTTCACCGAATACTCGTTCACAATATGATTGTATACCTTCATCGCTACTTAATTCATTTTTCTCAATTAATTTAATGATTTCTGAGTCACTCATTTCTATGCCGTCAACATATAACCTAAATCCATTACTTATATCTAGTCTATTTATTCTAGATTTAAGCATTTCAAGAACACCTTCATTTAATACATTCACTAAATCATTCGACATGCACCCCTCATAAACTTGTGTCTTTGTAAATGAAAAATTTTTCGCCATAAAAGACTTCCACCAATCGTGATTAAAGTTATTTGTTTTCATTATTCCTCTAGTTTTGTTACTATCTCTAATAAAATACTTGTTCTATAAAAAAAATTAAATCTGTAATTTCTAACTGTGTATTTTTTTATTCTTTCTTAAAATCCTAATTTTGTAATCTACCCAATAAAGTATCATTGTGGTAAGTGGGTAGTTTCATATAAAAAACGTCTATATTACTAACTATTGTTACTAAATCAACAAATCATATCATTAAAACGTTTCACTAATATGTTTTGAGTGGAACGTGTAAATATTTTGGCTTTCAAATATGCATAAACACTGAATTAAGTAAAATGCTGTTATTTACTAATCTCTAAAATATTATTTATTGAAAAATGTAAGGATGTTTTACAGAAAACACCCTTACGAGTAAATTAGAACATTATTCTAGCTTTCTACTTTCACTTCCTTTTTCTTTTCTTTCTTTGGTCTCTCATGCCCCCCTAATAAGGTTTGACTTTCAAGTGCCGATAATTCCTCAATATCAAGAAATTTTTTTGGATTTAATTTTTTCATAATAAAAATTTTAATTTGTAAATTTTACTTTGTTTCAACTTTTTTCTCTTTCTTTTTATCTGGTCTTTCGTGCCCTCCCTTTAAGGTTTGGCTTTCTAAAGCTGATAATTCTTGAGTATCTAAGAATTTTTCTGGTTTTGAATTTTTCATATTAAAAATATAATTAAGTTAAACCTACTCATTGCTGGCTTTTCGGTTTCCGCCAATTTTTACTGCAGTAGTATTGTTTAACAAATAAATAATATTGTTATATAAATTCCAAAAATGTTTTCTTGAAATTTATAAATACAAACATGATATTCATAAATTTCAAGAATAACAATAACACTCTAACAACTTGCTTGTTAGCTTATTACATCTTTGAATTAAAACAACTATATTTACGGAGAACATTTTATAAAACCATGCGGAAACAACGGAACCCCTATCAATTTTTAAGAACTTATTGCTTAAGAACCCCTCTTTTAGCCCTGAATATCTTAGATGATGTATTTGGAAATAGACGGATTGATAAAAAAGCCTTAAGAACCTACTGGAATGATTCAGTAATTAAAGAAGCATTATTTTTAGCCTCTGCGGATTTACACCAACAACTAAATCTGCTGTTTTTGGACCGCATAGAAAATACAAAAAAAGAGGAACGGCTGGTGCATAGTTTTTTAAAATACCTCCTTAGAGCTTCCACAAGGTGTACTCCTTTTGGATTATTTGCGGGGATATCTATTGGGACCTTTGATACACATACAGCCATTCACATAGCTACCATAAATAACCATCGTAGAATTACGCAATTAGATAGTAACTATATCGCGTCACTTTCCAAGCATTTATCTAACAATGCAGTTATAAAAAAACAATTATTATTTTATCCAAACACGTCTTTGTATAGACTTGGAGAACAATTCCGATATATAGAATATCAATTAACCGATAACAAACGTTCCTATAGCCTTGAAGCTGTGCAAAACAACGATTACCTTTCCCTATTACTTAGCCTTTCTAAAAATGGAGCGACCATTAATCAATTAGCAAAAAATCTTGTAAATAAGGAGATCTCTTTGGAAGATGCCACAGCTTATATACAACTCTTAATAAGCAATCAAATTTTAGTGAGTTCCTTAGAATTGAATGTTACGGGCGATGACATGCTTTCTTGTATACTGAACGTACTTTCCAAGTTACATCACACAGAAAACATGGTTGCTAGACTCAAACATTTACAAAATCAATTAGAAAATTTAGACAAAAGACTTGGGAACACACCTAAAAATTACAAGAACATTCTCGAAACCCTAAAAAAAATACATGTCCCTTTTGAATCAAAAAATCTATTTCAAACAGATTTAAAGATATGCGCCCCCACAAACACATTGAACCAAAAACATGGATATACACTTCTGAAATTAGTGCCCTTATTAAATAAACTTACTCCTTATATTCCAAATAAGAATTTAGAAAACTTCAAGAAAGCATTCACAAAACGCTATGAGCAGCAAGAAGTCCCCTTAATGCAACTGCTCGATATAGAATCCGGCATTGGATATATCCAACAAAGTACCATTTCCGACACGACTCCATTTCTGGAAGACATTCGTCCAAGACATAAAAACGACTTTGAAATAAACACCACCTACACTTATTCTAAATCCGACGAAATAATTAATAATAAACTGATTAAAACCCTAAAGAACAAGGAATATATCTTGGAGTTAATTGATGCCGATTTTGAGGAACTAGCATCTGACTGGAAATATGGATCAGATACTTTGTCTGCTTTCGTAGAAATAGTATACATAAACAATGTAGAAACGTTGAGCGTAAAAGGTATTTATGAAGGAGCAGGGAATTTAATTGCACGCTTTGGTCACCTAGACACGCATTTATTAAAACACATTCAAGACATCACGGACAAAGAGCAACAAATGAATCCAAATTCCTTATTAACTGAAATTGTTCACCTTCCGGAAGACAGAACAGGAAACATCTTAAAAAGACCACATATAAGGAGTTACGAAATTCCGTATTTAGCAACATCAAACCTTCCAAAATCACAGCAAGTAGATTTAAAGGACATTGTTGTGTCTATAAAAAACAATCACGTTGTATTGAGGTCAACGATTTTGAATAAAATAATCACTCCAAAATTAACCAATGCTCATAATTTCACCTCAAACTCGTTACCTGTCTATCAATTTTTATGTGATTTACAATCGCAAAACACAAAACAGCAATTAGGATTTAACTGGCATCCATCAGTGAAAAAATATTCATTTTTACCAAGGGTACACTATAAAAATACAATTTTATCAAAAGCCCGATGGTATATTTCTCTTGAAAACATTCAGTTATTTATGAAATACGCCAAAAATGATCATAAATTACTAGCACAAATTAATCGTTGGAAAACATCAAATGGTGCTCCGAAATTACTTGTTTTAATAGAAGGTGACAACACACTATTGATTCATTTAGAAAATTTAGAAAGTATTAAGTTATTTTTAAATATCATAAAAAGAAAAAAATTCTGTATACTTGAAGAATATTTATTTGAAGACAAAGTTGTTGTTAACAGCAATAACAAACGATTTACAAATGAATGTATTATTGCACTTTACAATCAACAAAAACTAAAGCTGTAAACCAATAATACAACCATTAAAGATTTAGTTCCCCGTTATAAATAATAAAGTGATCTGCCTTTACTGAGTATATATAGGTAAGACCCATTAATAAAAAAACGGGGGTACATGAACCATCTATATAAAGAGCGTCTGACACGCAAGAAAACACCCCATTGGGATGTTCCGTGTGAACGGAAAAAAAACACAGAACACACACAAAAAAAACGCACATTTATTATAGGGGAAGAGTGGCTTTATTATAAGCTATACTGCGGGGTAAAAACGGCTGACCTACTATTAACACGTGTAATAAAGCCTTTAACCGAACAATTACTAGAAGAAAAACGTATAGACCAATGGTTTTTTATCCGTTATTCAGATCCCGAACCTCATCTGAGAATTCGATTTCATTGTAATGATATCGCTGCTATTGGTAATATCATTAACTCCATCAAAGGCAGTATAGAATCTTATGTAAACAGCGGTATGATATGGAAAGTTCAGATCGACACCTATCAAAGAGAAATAGAGCGCTATGGAACCAACATGATTGTTAAATCAGAGTTTTTATTTTATATAGACAGTAAAACTTGCCTCAACGCTTTAAGCCTTATAGATGATGATGAACTGCTTTTTTTATTTGCATTACGTATAATTGATAGTATCCTACATATATTCGAATTAAGTGATCAAGAAAAAATAAGATTCACGAAGAACAATTTGAATCAGTTTAAAAAGGAAGTTGGATCTAGTAAAGATTTAAGCAAACAACTATACACGAAGCATCAAGGATTAAAAACTAGAATAATAGCATTTATGAGCATGCAAACTCATGAAGAATATGCCTCATTAATTGTTCTTTTTAACGAATATGAAAAGAAACTAGATTATATAAAAGAAGCATGGAAGACGGAAAACATAGCCTTAAATTCATCAATGGAATATTTAATTTCAGATTATATCCACATGACTGTAAATAGGATTTTCAGAGATAAACAACGACTTCATGAACTTGTTTGTTATGATAATTTGCATCGTTTTTATAATTATAAATTAGCAACCAATGAAAAATAATTACATGAAATATTATTTTATCTGTGTCTTGTATTTTTGTACAGCATTAATTTACAGTCAAAATAATATAGATTTTTTTTCGAAACCAATCGATAGCATTGAGAAAATATTTATAAATCTCGACGAGTCTGAGAAAATAAAACTATCTAGTAACTATTTAAAAAAAGCCAAACATAACAACAACCAACTAAAAATATGTAACGGCTACTTTCTAAAATCACTTGCTCATTCGCATACTGAAAAAGCAATACAATTTGCAGACAGTTTAATATATGTAGCCCAAAAGTTAAAAAACAACCACATTATAGCAAAAGGGCACTTACAAAAAGGGATACAATTATACTACCAAGCAGAGTATAAACAAGCTTTAGACCAATACCTTTTGGCTAAAAATCATTATTCTCAAAACAACGATGCATTTGAAATACTCAGAATAAGGCATTACGTCGCATTATTAAAAAATACCTCAGGTCAAGAAAAAGAAGCATTAAACATATTCAAGTTAAATATGTCATTTTTCAAGAAGAACCTTAATAACAGAAAAATATATCCAAATCAATATTTTAAGTCTTTGTTTGCATTAGCAGATTCATACCATAGAAACAAATTATTAGACTCCTCACAAATGATGAACCTTAAAGGATTAAACCAAAGCTATGAATTCGACAATAGCTTATACCCTCATTTTTTAATTTCATATGGTGCAACAAGAATTTCAAGTAAAGAAGTTAATTTTGGTATTGATAGCCTTTTGAAAGCTGTGAATCTAATTTCAAACAAAAAAAAATCTATTTGTGGTTTGTATGCTATTATAAATGAAGGTTATGAAATGGCTAATAAGCAAAACTTAGCCATTCTTTACTTAAAAAAAATAGATTCTATATATCAGAAAAATCCAAACGTTATTTTTCATGCTAAAAATGCTAACAAGAAATTATTCGACCATTATAAATTAAATAACCTACAAAAAGAACAATTAGAAACCATCAATAAAATATTAGCCATTGACAGTATTATTCAGATTAAACACTCCATGCTAAGTAAACAAATAGTTGAAAAATATGATATCCCTCAGCTTTTATCAGAAAAAGAGAAACTTATTTATTCTCTAAAAAATGAAAATATTTTCAGTAAAAAAATGATTTTCATTTTTATCATTTTAAGTACTTCCCTACTTCTTGCTTTAGGTATTTATATAAGACGGAATGTTATATATAAAAAACGATTTAAGAATTTAATGAATCAAACAACAAACAATAACTCCATTGTAAAGATTGATATTATTGATTCTCAGAGAATTGCTATTATTGGTGTTTCTAAGAAAATTATCGAGGACGTTCTATATAAATTAGAAATATTTGAAAACTCAAATAGATTTATTAAAAGATACACACTAAGTTCTCTGGCAAAAGAATTAAAAACAAATAGTTCATATCTATCTAATATAATTAATTCTAAAAAAAATGAAAATTTCTCAAATTATTTAAATAATTTGAGAATACACTATGCAATTGAAAAATTAAAAAATGATAAAAAATTTAGGTCATACACTATAAAAGCAATTGCAAAAGAAGTGGGGTTTAATACTTCTCAATCATTTTCGAACGCATTTTACAAAAACACGGGACTATTCCCTTCTTTTTTCATAAAACAACTATCTAGCTCTTACATAGATGATTACAATTAGATTTACATGTTGAAATTTATAAATCTCAACATGTAAGAAACTAATAACTCTTATTAAAACAGTATATTTTCAAAAATTTAAAAACATAATTATGAAAAAAGAAAATAAAGACAACGCATTGAGCTTTGAAAAATTTCAAATTTCAAAAATTAAGAGTCCAAAATATATTATTGGAGGTAATATTGGTCAAGATGATGATGATAATGATGATGGCGGCGGCGGCGGTGTAACAGATACCCAATAGAATAAAACACTCCTTATAAATCATCAAGATCTATATAATTTTGATGATTTATTTTTAAATTCCGTAACACCATAACAAAAGATGAGCAGTAAAATTTATTTGTTAATATGTATACTTTTTTTTATGAATTGTAAAAAAAATGATTTCAAAATAGAATATCCTAGAATAAACAAAAAAGAGGTTCAAGAATCATTCTTTGGAAAAAAAATTACAGATTCCTATAGAAATATAGAAAACATGGAAGACCCAACTATTGTAGAATGGTTTAAAAATGAAACAAAACTTTCTGACAGTTTGATGAATTTAATCGCTGGAAAAAAAACTTTTTTAGAAAAACTAACCAACGATCTAGAAAATAATAACTATAAAATTTCTAAGCTAAAAATCACAAAAAACAACACTTATGTTTATTTAAAAAAAGCAAAAGGAGATCCGTATTCAAAACTTTATTATCGCAAAGGGTTTTCTGGAAAAGAGACATTACTCTTCGACCCCACTAGCTATAAATTCACCATTAATTATTTACAACCAAGTTGGGATGCTTCTAAAGTTGCAATTGGAATTAGTAAGAACGACCAAGAATTTTCAATATTTAGAATCGTTGAATTGGAATCCGAAAAACTACTTGAAGATCAAATTCCTAATGGATACCCTAATGGTTTTGGCGGTATAGAATGGCTTCCAGACAACTCAGGTTTTATTTATACTTACGTGCCTATAATTGATCCGAAAAAAAAGAATTATATGTTTAATGCTAAATCGATCATCTATAAAATAGGTACATCCATAAAAGAAACAGTCACCATTTTTTCAAAAAAAAACAACCCTACTATAAACTTTAAAGAAGAAAGTATTCCGATAATTTACCTTAGTGATGACACATCTAAAATTATACTTGGAATTAACATTACAGGAACGTCAAGATATAGAGATACGTATTTTACACGGACTACTAATTTAGAAGCTACTTCAGTAAACTGGAATTTTTATTATGGTAAAGAAGAAAAGATTGCTGCATTTAGTTTAAGTAATTCTTTTTTTTACTATCGTACTTCCAAAAACGCCTCTACTTTTAAAATTTGCAAAACGCCTATATTAAAGCCCGATTTCAAAAACCCAATACTAGTTGTAGACCAAGATTCTACTGCCATTATTTCCGATTTTACCGTAACAAACCAAGGCGTTTTTTATGTCAAATCTAAAAATGGTGTAGAGGCAACACTCTACCATTTTAATGAAGAAACAGGAGAACATACCAAAATGAAACTCCCTAAGGCATCAGGATACATCAATGTAAAATCCAAAGGCTACCAATTTAATGACTTATGGATTGAAACTAAGGGATGGACAAGTAAAAAAAAACGCTATAAGTACAATATTGGAAAATCTATATTTGAAGAAGAAAACTTAAATCCAATAAAAGAAAATCCTATTTTAGAAGATGTAATTGTTGAAGAAATTGAAATCCCTTCACATGATGGAATTATGGTTCCGCTATCTATTATCTATAAAAAAGGAATTAAAAAAGACAAGAGCAACCGCTTACTTATCAATGCCTATGGTTCCTATAAATGGTCTAACGCTCCTTATATGTACCCATACCTAGTCCATTGGGTGAATAAAGGTGGTATTTATGCAATAGCCCACGTGAGAGGAGGCGGTGAAAAAGGAGATGCGTGGCATAAAGCCGGATTTAAAACAACAAAACCGAATACATGGAAAGATTTAATTGCCTGTACAGAGTATTTTATCGACAATAACTATGTGAACAAAAATAAAATAGTAGCTTGGGGTGCAAGTGCTGGTGGTGTTTGTATAGGAAGAGCCATTACAGAACGACCTGACTTATTTTCTGCAGCCATCATTCGTGTCGGTATTTTGAATACCTTAAGGAGAGAATTTGGAGCAAATGGAGCAAATAACACTAGAGAGTATGGCACTATTAAAGATTCTATTGAATTTAAGGGATTATATGAAATGGATGCCTACCATCATATAAAAAACAAAGTCCGTTACCCTGCTGTATTATTAACCGCAGGATTAAATGATTCAAGAGTTCCTGCATGGCAACCAGCAAAATTTGCGGCACGATTACAAGAAGCGACCGCCTCAAACAAACCTATATTATTAAATATAGACTTTGATGGAGGGCATGGCTTTGAAGCATCTGACAATAAAAAAAATGAAGAACTGGCTAAAATAATGTCTTTCGCCTTTTGGCAAACAGGGCATCCAGAATTCCAATTGAAAGATTAAAAAAAATATGACGAGATTTCCTTTTTACCATCAAAACGATGCCAAAGATTGCGGTCCTACTTGTTTAAAAATAGTAGCGAAGCATTATAAAAAGGTAATTGCATTACAAGAACTTCGTGCCTTGAGTGAAACTACCAGGGCAGGAAGTAGCTTGTTAGGATTGAGTGATGCAGCCGAAAAATTAGGGTTTAGAAGTTTAGGTGTTCAGATAACACTTGATAAATTAGAAGAGGCACCTTTACCCTGTGTATTGCATTGGAACAAAAATCATTATATTGTTCTCTATAAAATTAAAAAAGGAATCTACTACGTGTCAGATCCTGCACACGGAATACTCAATTATTCAAAAAAGGAATTTTTAAGACATTGGATCGGATTAAACGCTACTAATGTTACTGAAGAAGGCGTTGTTTTACTACTAGAGCCAAGTCCTTCATTTTATCAGAATAAATTTGATAAAGAAAAGAAGAAAGTAGGATTCTCCATGCTTCTCAACTATGTCATCCCCTATAAAAAATTTATTTGGCAACTTATAATTGGTTTATTTGCAGCGAGTATATTACAGCTTATTTTTCCTTTTCTTACGCAAAGCGTGGTGGATGTAGGAATTAAAAATCAAGACATTCATTTTATTTATTTAATTCTGTTTGCACAATTGGCATTATTTGTTGGTAAAACAGCTATTGAAGTGGTGCGTAGTTGGATTTTATTGCATTTAAGTACTCGGATTAACATCTCATTAGTCTCTGACTTTTTTATCAAACTAATGAATTTACCCATCGCTTTTTTTGACACTCGAATGACAGGTGATATTTTACAACGTATTAATGACCATAAAAGAATTGAACGCATTCTAACTACATCCTCTTTAAGTGTCTTATTTTCTATGATGAACCTTATCGTATTTAGTATTGTTTTAGGCTATTATGATATGAGTATTTTCGGAATATTTGTGTTTGGGAGTATCTTTTATTTTCTATGGATACTTTTATTTTTGCTGAATTCAAGTCACAAACGCAACTTTTAGTTAAATAATAATTGTTCCATTACAAATATAGGGTTTTGATATTTATGTCTCTTCCTAGGTCTGTTATTTAATTTTGTTTCTACCTCTTTGATTCTTTGATCTGTTAGGTTTGTAAAGTCACTTCCTTTGGCAAAATATTGTCTAATCAAACCATTTAAATTTTCGTTAGATCCTCTTTCCCAAGAGTGATATGGATGCGCAAAAAAGTAATCAATACATAAATTTTCTGCAACCTGCTCATGGCCTGCAAATTCTTTTCCATTATCAGCTGTTATAGTATGTAGATAAGGCTTCCAGTCTTCTAATATTTCATTGATAGCTTTAGTGACAACAACTGCTTCTTTAGAGCTTACTTTTTTCATTTTAAGCATTCCAGAAGCTCTATCATTTACGGTAAGTATGGCTTGATTATGGTTTTTACCTATGATTAAATCGACCTCTAAATCTCCAAATCGATTTCTTTGTTCAACAACTTCAGGGCGTTGTTCTATACTAATACGATTCTTTATAACCCCTCTAGAATCCTTTGATGAGCCACGTTTTCTATATCTCCTTCCCTGTCTGCGAAGGTGTGTATGTAAATCACCATCATTCCTCTTGTCTTCCCTAATATGCTGATATATACGCTCAATAGACACCGTTTCTTTACCTTGTTTTTTTAGGACACCAACTACTTGCTCAGGACTATAATCGTCTCGCAATAACAACTCTATTGCTTGTTGAATATCTTCTGTAAAGCGTTTTCTTTTAGGCTTTTCTTTATGACGTTTAGCATACTTTTTTTGGGCTAATTCATGCTTGTAAACTCCATTTCTTTTGTCTGAATTACGCTTAATCTCTTTGCTAATAACAGACTTGTCTTTTCCTATAGCAGCTGCTATCTCAACCTGTTTATAACCTTGTTTTAACATGCAACAAATTGTGTATCTTTGCGCTTGGGTGATGTGTTTCATACAACTTCTTTTTTCGAGATTTGAGACCGTAAGATACATATCCATCAAGACAAGAAAGGTAGGTTTTCCTACTTTTCTGTTTTGAAAATATAACCATCATAGAATCAAATCGAAAAGTTGCGTTTATTAGTTGAATTTAAGATTAAAAAAGAGAGGGGATCTAGACTATAAACGATTTTCTGAGGTAAGTCAAGAACAAAGTAAAGTGATAGAGCTAATTAACGGCATGCAAGAAATAAAATTACACAATGCAGAAAAACAAAAACGTTGGGGTTGGGAATTTATTCAAGCACGCTTATTTAAAGTTTCCATGGAAGGGCTCGCCTTGGAGCAATACCAAAATGTAGGTTCCAATTTTATCAATGAAATTAAAAATATTTTAATCACCGTATTGTCTGCAAAACTGGTGATTGATGGAGAAATAACCTTAGGAATGATGTTAGCTATTAGCTATATAGTAGGGCAATTAAACGCCCCTATCTCACAATTAATAAATTTTGTAAGAGAAGTGCAAGATGCCAAAATATCACTGGAAAGGCTCTCGGAAATCCACCTCAAAGAAGACGAGGAATCAATATACCAAGAACGTATCACAACAGTTGAAGACAACAAAGGTCTATACATTTCCAACCTGTCATTCCGCTATCTAGGTTCTGAGCAACGAGTACTAAAAAACTTAAACCTACAAATCCCTTCAAATAAAATAACTGCTATTGTTGGCACTAGCGGTAGTGGAAAAACAACCTTAATGAAACTCTTATTGAAATTTTATGACCCTAACCAGGGAAGTATAAAATTAGGGAATCAAGATTTAAAAAATATTTCACAAAAAACATGGAGAAACGAATGCGGAGTGGTACTACAAGAAGGATACATTTTTAATGACACTATCGCAAATAACATAGCGCTAGGTGAAGACTTTGTGGACAAATTGAAACTAGAACATGCCGTTGATGTAGCCAACATAAAATCATTTATTGAAACACTTCCTTTATCGTACAATACCAAAATAGGAATGGAAGGAGTTGGCTTAAGTACAGGTCAAAAACAACGTTTACTAATTGCACGTGCCGTATATAAAAATCCAAATTTTTTATTTTTTGATGAAGCAACAAGTGCCTTGGACGCCAATAATGAAAAAATAATCATGGAAAAATTGAATCACTTTTTCAAAAATAAAACAGTCATCGTTATTGCCCATAGATTGAGTACTGTAAAAAATGCAGATCAAATTGTAGTTTTAGATGAAGGAAACATTGTAGAAGTAGGAAATCACACTTCACTTGTTAAGAAAAAGGGGAGCTATTACCATTTAGTTAAGAATCAATTGGAACTGGGGAGTTAACATGGATTACGAAAGGATTAATTACGAAGTGTTAAATTACGAATCTGAATGCGTGTTTTAAATGACAGTACTTATATTTTATATAAAAAATAGCTCAATGTCATAAATTATTACGGTACTGCAGCCTTCAAAAAACATTAACATTTGAAATTCTAAATTAAATAATAACTATATTTAAAAAAAGAGTTACGGATTTGCTTTATTGATAGTTATCTAATGTAGAAAATTAATTGCCGAGAAAAAGGAATTTCTACTGTCCAAACAATTATTGCGTAGTGGAACATCCATAGGAGCAAATATAGAAGAAGCTATTGGAGCTATAAGCACAAAAGACTTCCTTTTGAAACTTTCTATTTCTTATAAAGAAGCAAGAGAAACCCATTATTGGTTACGTCTTTTAAAAGAAAGTAGTTATACCTCCGAAAAAGAAGGATCCTATTAATAACACAGTGTGAAGAATTATTGCGAATTATTGGTCGTCTACAAAAAACAATGAAATCTCGTAATTCGTAATTCCAAATTAAGAAAAAAATGTCAAATCAGCTAGAAAACATAAAACTACGAAGTGAAGAAGTACAAGAAATTTTAACAAAAGTACCACATTGGATGATACGTTGGGGTAATGTCTTATTTCTATGTATAATTCTATTGCTTTTACTCATTTCTTGGCTTGTAAAATACCCAGATATTATAACTTCTAATGCAATTATAACCACCCATATTCCTCCTCAGAAAATACATGCAAAAACAACTGGTAATCTAGAGGTTATACTCGTAGAAGATTTAGAGTTACTGCTAAAGAATCAACCTATAGCAATTATTGAGAATACAGCAGATTATAAAGATGTATTTATCCTTAAAGCTATTATTGACACTCTTAAAACAAGCAATAAAACACTTAGATTTCCTTTTGATAATATGCCCGTTTTGTCCTTAGGACCTATTGAATCTTCCTATGCTATCTTTGAAGGAAACTACCTTCAATATTGTTTAAATCAGGAACTACGCCCCTTTACTAACAAGGCTATAGCGAATAACATATCCATTTTAGAACTCAAGAAGCGCTTACAAAATGTTCAAGCACAAAAAGGAATTCAATTCACTGAACTCGCATTTAAAAAGAAAGACCTGAGCAGAAATAAATTCCTGTATGACAAAGGTATTATATCCACTCATGCATACGAATTAAAACAATTAGAATTTGCACAGTTTAATAGAGAATTTCAAAATCATGAGGCTGTATTATCGCAAATAAGAGAAGCGCTTAGCAATGCAAACAGAACATCCAAAGGAGTAGAAATTAATCGTATAATGGAAGAAATGGTATTACATAAAAATGTAGTCCAATCGTTAAATCAGTTAAAAAAAGCAATTAAAGACTGGGAGTATTTATATGTATTACAACCTAATACCGAAGGTTATGTTGCATTTATAGACATCTGGAGTGCGAATCAATCCGTACAGCAGGGAGACTTAATTTTTTCTGTTATCCCCTGTAAAAACACTACCTATATTGCAAAACTCAAAACACCATCTCTAAATTATGGCAAAATAAAAATAGGTCAATCTGTACATCTTAAACTTGACAATTACCCTGATATAGAATTCGGCGTATTGAATGGCATCGTTAAAAAAATAGGTCAAATACCTAATAAAAATGGACGGTACAATATTGACGTACAGCTGCCAAAAAAATTGATCACTTCCTATAACAAAGAGATTATATTCAAACACGAAATGACCGCCAAAGCAGAAATCTTAAATTCAACTAATAAACGCAACTTTTCGATTTGATTCTATGATGGTTATATTTTCAAAACAGAAAAGTAGGAAAACCTACCTTTCTTGTCTTGATGGATATGTATCTTACGGTCTCAAATCTCGAAAAAAGAAGTTGTATGAAACACATCACCCAAGCGCAAAGATACACAATTTGTTGCATGTTAAAACAAGGTTATAAACAGGTTGAGATAGCAGCTGCTATAGGAAAAGACAAGTCTGTTATTAGCAAAGAGATTAAGCGTAATTCAGACAAAAGAAATGGAGTTTACAAGCATGAATTAGCCCAAAAAAAGTATGCTAAACGTCATAAAGAAAAGCCTAAAAGAAAACGCTTTACAGAAGATATTCAACAAGCAATAGAGTTGTTATTGCGAGACGATTATAGTCCTGAGCAAGTAGTTGGTGTCCTAAAAAAACAAGGTAAAGAAACGGTGTCTATTGAGCGTATATATCAGCATATTAGGGAAGACAAGAGGAATGATGGTGATTTACATACACACCTTCGCAGACAGGGAAGGAGATATAGAAAACGTGGCTCATCAAAGGATTCTAGAGGGGTTATAAAGAATCGTATTAGTATAGAACAACGCCCTGAAGTTGTTGAACAAAGAAATCGATTTGGAGATTTAGAGGTCGATTTAATCATAGGTAAAAACCATAATCAAGCCATACTTACCGTAAATGATAGAGCTTCTGGAATGCTTAAAATGAAAAAAGTAAGCTCTAAAGAAGCAGTTGTTGTCACTAAAGCTATCAATGAAATATTAGAAGACTGGAAGCCTTATCTACATACTATAACAGCTGATAATGGAAAAGAATTTGCAGGCCATGAGCAGGTTGCAGAAAATTTATGTATTGATTACTTTTTTGCGCATCCATATCACTCTTGGGAAAGAGGATCTAACGAAAATTTAAATGGTTTGATTAGACAATATTTTGCCAAAGGAAGTGACTTTACAAACCTAACAGATCAAAGAATCAAAGAGGTAGAAACAAAATTAAATAACAGACCTAGGAAGAGACATAAATATCAAAACCCTATATTTGTAATGGAACAATTATTATTTAACTAAAAGTTGCGTTTGTGACTTGAATTCAGCAATAATTACAGAAGACTTGCGACTTATAGATCGCTTTTTTTATCGATTGAAAAAGAGCCTGCGTAATTGATTTTTCAAACAACTGTTTTATAGCAATTACAATCCAAAACAATCAATATAGATAAGTTCTTTTACGTTCTAGCCTTGTTAAAAAATAGAACGATACTTCGGCAAAGACTCCGTAAGCAAATTAATGGCTAACCATCCATTTTTCGCCTAGCTATCCGCCCAGTCGGAGAACAAACAAAAAACAATTTCATCTCTAAACCATCAATAAAAATGTATTTGGTATAACAAATAGCATCCTCGGCATTCGATTCGCTTTTTATACATTCTCCCTATCAATCTTTAGAGTGTAAACCAATCATATTCCCTTCCGTATCTATAATCATAGAAACAAAACCAAATTCACCAATACTAAATTTAGATTGTGTCACAACGCCTCCTGCCAATTCTACACGACTTTCTTCCTCTCCACAATCAATACAATTAAAATAAACGATGGTCCCTCCTACTCCTGGTTTCCCGAAATCTGCTTTCACAATAGCACCTGCAGAAAAAGGTGCATTTTCAGTCCTGGGAAAAGCAAACATTTTTAACTGCTCGTTACTTAAATCAACCCATTGATCGATCTCAAATACATTCTCATAAAATATTTTAGCGCGATCTATATCATCTACATAAATCTCAAACCAACCCACAACATTTGCTTTCTTGTCCATAATAAAATTTATTAAATTAGTATTTCTCTAAAGGTAAGAAAAATTGACAAAGCATAGATGAACAAGAGCCGTGTAAATTAAGACAACACCTAACAAATGAAGCTATTACAAGAGACACCTTATTAGATCAGTATCAAAAAATCAACACACTTTACGTCTGTAATCTTTCCGTTTATAAAGGCTATTTTATGCAGCGAAAATCTTAAGTTCCATCTTTATATCGGCTCTTTTATAGGGCGTATTTGGATTTAGCGGAACTTCTTTAAATCCAAATTTTCGATACAAAGTCAGCGCAGGTATTAAGGTCCTATTAGATTCTAACATGATGGTTTTAAATCCCATTTCTTGAGCACAAGAAATCGCTTTTTCGAGCAGCCTTACACCTATACGTTTCCCTTGATATCCTTCCGTAACCGCCATTTTTGCCAATTCTACCAAATTGTCATCTATTCTTATCAAGGCAACGGTCCCTATTATTATTTTTCTATCAATGGCTACAATAATCTCTCCCCCTTTATCAATAATATAGGATGTTGGATTGTCTAACATTACTGAATCATGTGCTTCTATTTCAAAATACTTCTCTAACCACTCATAATTCAACCTTCCAAAATCCAAGGCGTACACTTCCTTAAATGTATCCAAAAAAATATCTTTGCGACAAAGTACATCTAATGTTCTCTTTTTGAAGGAAGTCTTATCAAAAGCAATTTCTAGGGATTCAAGTTCCTTCAAAAAACAAGCACTATTCTTAATTTCCATAATACCTTTTACCCCTGCCTCCCAAAGCAATTCTAATTCGGGCAACTCTTCTTTTGCTTTTGGGGTCAATGCTAGTAATTGTTTCCGTAAATCGTCGGGACAAGCCCTAGAAATTAAATAACCTGCATGCATCATTTTTTTTACCATCACTACTACAGATGGATGTGAAAAACGAATCATTTTTGCAATTTCCATCACAGAAAGACAGTCGTATTTTTGTAAAATTTTAAAAATAACAAACCAATTAGGCTCAATATTTAAGTCCAATTCCTTATACATTTGACGACCACTATGTGTCATTTTATCACTCAATCTTTTTAACCTAGTCGCTATGGCCATATAGCCCATCTCTTGTAAAAAATCGTTTTCCATAATGTATATTTACGTAGTTAACTACGTAAATATACATTTAATATTCGTAGTTAGCTACGTAAATAACAATTACAGCACATATCTTTAGGTACGAAATCTTAAAAACCAACAGTAATCATCTCTAAAAAGCTCTTTTTTATAAACTTTAAAGCCCGTCTTTTCAAGCACTTTAATAGAGGCAATATTTTGAGTATTAACCACTGCCATAAGCGTTAAATCTGCATGCTTCTCTAAGCAATAACGTTTCATAAATCCGATCATTTCCGAAACATAACCCTGTCTCCAAAACTCAGGTAAAATAGCATATCCAATTTCTACACCTTCTCCTTTAAAAAGAACTATTTTTGCAAAACCGATGTAAGTCCCGTCATGCAAACAGACCTTAAAAAAAAGAAACTCATTTTTAAGAGCATTCTTTAAA
This sequence comes from Flavobacteriaceae bacterium, assembly GCA_965224465.1. Lineage (GTDB taxonomy): Bacteria > Bacteroidota > Bacteroidia > Flavobacteriales > Flavobacteriaceae. Next base: position 2,567,575 of record OZ245049.1, read on the forward strand.
ATAATCGCATCAAATTTTATTCGCGCCACTTTTAAAGAATCTCCCTGACCTTCAATATACACCATGATTTCATCGTTACAGACCACCTTACAAAAATCATCAAAATCGTCAGCAGTATAAGCTTGGTAATTTAACCTATTAGACTTCCATTCCATTTACTTAATTTTGAACGCCTGTGATTTTCCCGTAATGCTCGTTCGGATAGCATAGGTTCCTTTTGGCAAATAGTACACGTTGTTCTTTGCCTTTTCTATATGTATATCCTTCGCATTGAAATAACGTTTCCCGTATTTTTTATCAAAAGAAACATCATACGTTATATAATTCAACCCTTTTTCCATTGAAGCATCAAACGTTTGTATTTTAGTTCCATCCTCTGAAAGCACTTCAAAAGTACACTCCCCTTTTTCTTTGCTAAAAAATACAATATCTATCGTTGGCAAATTTGGATTAAGCCATTTAGACCAAGACATACCCCAACCCGTAGCATGGCGCTTATCTTTAATTTTAAACAAGGTAAATACATTGTTTTTCACCTTATTAACCTGTTGTAAAGCTGCAATATTAGTTTTGTAGATAGAGCGACCGTGGGTAGCAACCAATAAATCTTTAGCCTCGGTTTGTAAAACCAAATCATGAACAGCAACCTTAGGAAGTCCTCCTTGAAAAATATTCCAATTTAGCCCTTGATCAAAAGATACATGCACCCCTCTATCGTTTCCCACATACACTATATTTTCATCGGAATCACCCTCTATAATTACGTTGATTGGTGATGCAGGCAAACCCTCTGAAATAGAAGTCCAAGTAGCTCCAAAATCCTCACTTTTATACAACATCGCTTTAAAATCATCATTTCGATACCCGTTCAACGCCACATACAATCGCTTTTGTTGATGTTGCGAAGCGATAACGCGTGACACCCAAAAACCAGCAGGTAAATCCTCAGAAACTTTAGTCCAAGTAGTTCCTCCATCCAGCGTTACATGAATCAATCCATCATCACTTCCTACAATCAGTTGCCCAAATTTAAACGGACTTTCACTAATACTTGTCAATGTTCCAAAGGCAACATTTCCTTTTTTTCCTCCAAGTGTTAAATCGCCAGAAATATCCGAAAAATGATCCCCTTTATCAAAAGATCGATGCAGTTTATTAGATCCTAAATACAAGATATCCTGATTGTGTTTTGACAATAAAATAGGTGTTTGCCAATTGAAACGAAGTGCTGTTTCCCCCAAATTATGTTTCGGTTGAATATACTTTTTTTTTCCTGTTTTCAAATTAAAACGATAGTAATTCCCAAACTGAAAACCTGTGTACAAAACATCCGAATCCCTACGATCGATTTCTATTTTCATCCCATCACCGCCAATTATAGAAGTATAGGGGTATTTTCCACTTTGATTCCAAGATTTCGATGCTTTGTAAGTACTGGGACCCTTCCAAACTCCATTATCTTGCAAGCCTCCATAAACATTGTATTTTTTTTCATAATCTACGTTGATCGCATAAAATTGTCCGACCGCAGGTTGATTGCATTTAATCCAGCTTTCACCATCGTCATAACTAATGTTTAAGCCTCCATCATTTCCTAAAACTAAATGACGCTTGTTTTTTGGATTTATCCACAATGCATGATGATCTACATGCACATTCTCTTTATTTATAGAAACAAAGGTTTTTCCGCCATCTTTTGATTTTAAGATTGGTACTCCTGCCACATAAACAGCTTCTGGATCTGTTAGATTTACCGCCACAACAGCAAAATAATATCCATAAGAGAACACCAAATCATCCAAATAATCCACATGAGTTTTAGACCAAGTAAGCCCTCCATTTATAGATTTGTATAACTCCGCTCCTTTTACGGGCGTGTTAAACAATGCAGCATTGGCATTTTCTAAATACAAGGCAACGTCTTTTGGTTTAATAGTTCCGTTTTTTACCAAATTTTTGACATTTTGTGAACGGTATTTTTCTTGAAAACCATTGCGTTTTAAAAAGCCATTCAGTTTTTTATCACTCAACTTTAAAAATGCGGTTTCCGACATGTTTTTGAAATCACCTTTTTGCAGTCCCTCCGTTTTTTTCTTCTTTTTAGAAGAAACAGATCTGTGTTCTTGATTGTCCAATAAAGCATAAATAATAGCATCATTATAAATAGCCAAACCGATACGCCCTACACCATCTCCTGAGGGAAAACCACTTTTATTATGAGTAACACGCACCCAAGTATCTCCAAAGTCTACACTTTTATAAATACCCGATTTTGAACCATTCCCAGAAAAACTCCAGGCTTTCCTATTGCGTTCCCATGCGGCGGCAAATAATATATTTTTATTCTCTGGGCTTTGTACGAGATCAATCACCCCTGTATTTTCATCAATAAACAACGCGTTTTTCCATGTTTTTCCCCCATCCGTAGTTTTGTAAATACCACGCTCCTTATTCGCAGTGTACAGATGTCCAATAACTCCGACAACTACTTCATCGGGATTTTTATCATTTAAAATAATACGCCCAATATGATGCGCATCTGGCAAGCCCATATATTCCCAAGTCTTTCCTTTATCGGTGCTTTTTAACATTCCAATCCCTGCATAAGAAGAGCGAGAGGAATTGTTTTCTCCTGTTCCTACCCAGATAATATCATTCTTCCAATCTACCGCAATATCTCCAATATTCTGTGTCGGTGCAGTGTCCATAACAGGGCTAAAAGTTGTCCCATTATTGTCTGAATACCATAATCCACCCGAAGCATACGCCACATACATTTCTGTAGTCTTGGCAGGATTTACGGCAACATCCACAACACGTCCACTCATAATAGCAGGCCCAATATTTGTAAATGGAACATTCTTAACAAGGGATTCTTGTCCTTGTAAGCCAATACTTACAACAAGTAATAATAGAGATAAAATGAGGTTTTTCATAGGGATAGATTTAAGGTGATTTCAATTTAGTAAGTTTTTGTCATGGAAGTAGGCGTTACAATAATTACATCCGCCTTTCCTTTTATTTCTTTATTAAATTTTTTGACATCCTCTTGTTCTTCTACAGTAATCGTAAGAATTTTCAAGGTCGGATTTCCTTGTTTTAAATACCAATAGATACCTTCATGATAATCCGAATGAAAAGAGCCATTGTAATGTACAAAAAGAGATTTTCCTCTGTTTTTTAATATAAAATAAGCCATCGTAGCATCTTTACATGCTTGAGCTTTCGGTAAATTATCTCCACCGTGCCCGCCCATCATAGCCTTCATTTTTACATATTGAGACAAGGACGCATCGTACTTCAAAGGCAATGGTGGCATCCATGTTTTCTCTTGATTGGTTAAAGAATCTAAAACTTCAAAACCACCTCGAAATACTTTTTTTGCAAATCTACGGGGGATATTTGTAGCTATAAAAGGAAAATGATGCTTTTTTGACAAATCTACCAATGGTTTATAATCCGTAATATAGTTATTCCATAAACGAGCAAGGGTATCTAGTTGTTGCTGATTGGAAGAACCGTCTAAGTAATTATTCAATTGTTTTTGATTGTCAGCCTCCAACATTTCGGCACCTAAAACTAAGTCTTGCCCCGCGGCAAGATCCTTTGTAAATTCGTACTGCAACCAATGTACAATAGGATTGTTATGGTGCTCTCCAAACAACACAACATCTGCCTTTTTCATTTTTTTTAAAACTTTTTTATAAGAAATTTTATGCCCTTTTGAATTAAAGAGCTTATAAGCAGGCTTATTTTGACCGTGAGAAGAAACACTAAATGTTAAGAGGAGTGTTAATACTATTAATTTATACATAAATCGTATGATTATTATGATTAGAGTTCCCCACAAATTTATAACTTTGTTAGCAAATAATACACTAATATTAGCATTATGAAATACCATCCAATAAACAATTCGCTTTTCAAAAAAAACAGAGCAAAGTTCATCGCTCAAATGAATCCGAAATCCATTGCTGTTTTTAATTCAAACGATACTTTTACAACAGGTGCAGATAGCACACTTCCGTTTGAACAAAACAGCGATATTTTTTACTTAACAGGAGCGGATCAAGAAGAAACTATTTTATTATTATTTCCAGATGCCTTAAATCCAAGCCATCGCGAAATATTATTTGTTACAGAAACCAACGCTCATATTGCGATTTGGGAAGGTGCCAAATTAGACAAAGAACAAGCGATGGTTACTTCTGGAATTCAGACTATTTATTGGCTACAAGAATTTGACAAAGTTTTTAAAGATTTAATGTCGGAATCTGAAACCATCTATTTTAATACAAACGAACATTACCGCCAATCTGTAGTTATAGAAACACGTGAAGATCGTTTTATTAAAAAATGTAAACAAGATTTTATGGCACATAAATGGGCCAAGAGTTTCCCTATTATGGAAGCCATAAGAGGCGTAAAAGAACAAGAGGAATTAGCTATTATGCAAACCGCTTGTGATATTACCAATAAAGGATTCCGTAGAGTATTGCCTTTTATAAAACCTGGGGTAATGGAATACCAGATTGAAGCAGAATTCATGCACGAATTTTTAAGCAATCGTTCTAAAGGGTTTGCTTATACTCCTATTATTGGTTCTGGATACAGTGCCTGTGTATTGCATTATATAGAAAACAACCAAGAATGTAAGGACGGCGACATGTTATTAATGGATGTTGGAGCAGAATACGCCAACTATTCTAGTGATATGACGCGTACCATCCCTGTAAACGGACGTTTTACAGACCGTCAAAAAGCAGTGTACAATGCTGTATTACATGTAAAAAACGAAGCTACAAAATTATTAGTTCCTGGGACTATCTGGGCAGAGTACCACAAAGCAGTTGGTTTAATAATGACTGCTGAATTGATCAAATTAGGCTTGATCAGCGAAGAAGATGTAAAAAATGAAGATCCGAACTGGCCTGCCTATAAAAAATATTTTATGCACGGAACTTCTCACCACATGGGATTAGACACGCATGATTACGGAGCTTTAAAAACAGCCATGAAAGCAAATATGGTATTTACCGTAGAGCCTGGTATCTATATTCCTGAAGAGAACATGGGAATACGTTTGGAAGACGATGTTGTGATCCAAGCAACAGGAGAACCTATAAACTTAATGGGAGATATTCCAATTACTGTGGAGGAAATTGAAGCATTGATGAACTAATACCTATAGCTGTTGAACACTCTTATGTTCATCTAGACTTATAAACAGTTCTAAAGCCTCATCCTAATAATAGGGTGAGGCTTTTTTAAGGCACTGTTTTTTTTAAAAAACAACACCTGTACTGCGTATACTATTACAATCCAAAATAACCGATATAAATAGTTGTTTACTAAACCGTCACTTGGAAGTGTATTTGGCATCACTATATCTATTTAAGGTATTAATGATTTTAAAGTCGTTTTATTAAATTAAAAACAACTTTTACGCAAGTTCCTTTGATAATTGTATCTTTGATCGTGTAATCACACAATTAAAAACATAATTAACCATTGATTGAAAAAATATAAATCGGACAAAATTCTATGAAAAAACGACTCGGCATACTCATACTCATCATCTTTGTAAATTGCACAAGTACTGAAAATAATAAAGATTACCTTATTGGAATTGTGAACAAAAAAAGTTTTTCAATAGTTCCCTATACAACTTGGTTTACAAAAAACTACACGGATTACACTCCAGATACTTCCGCAATCCATGCATTAAATAAAGAATTAAAAGCGGTGACCATCAAAGGTTTTATGGGCACTTGGTGTGGTGACAGCAAAGAACAAATACCCGTTTTTTACAAAATATTAGACGCTGCAAATTTTGAAGAACACAACATTCAAATGACGGCTCTAAACCACAGTAAAAAAACACCTGACAGTTTACAAAAAGGATATCATATTATTAGAGTCCCTACTTTTATTTTTTATAAAAAAGGAAAAGAGATAGGGCGTTTTGTAGAATACCCCAAAGAAACAATGGAACTAGATTTCTTAAAAATAGTAAGAGGTATTGAATATAGGCATTCTTATGAAGACAACTAACACCAACTAGAATCCAAAATGACCGATATAAATAGTTTGTTTTACGTTCTAGCGTTCTTAAAAAACAAAAAATAATTCTATTTCTAAACCTTCACTTGGAAAATTAATTGGTATAACACTTAAATACACCGAATCTCAAAACACACAAGTCCATCGCATGAAACCATTATATTTAGACAGAAGCAGTCAACAAAATGCATCCTTTTGCATTACCAATAAACGCTATTCTCACTTTATGAAAATATGGCATTATCATAGCGAACTGGAATTGGTGGTGCTTTTAGAAAGTACTGGAACACGGTTTATAGGAGATCACATTCATCAATTCAACGAAAATGAACTCATACTTATAGGGAAAAACCTCCCTCATATGTGGCTGAACGACCGAGCGTATTTTGATGAAAACTCGCGTTTAAAAGCTTCCGCGCTAGTCGTACATTTTAAAGAAGATTTCCTAGGAAAAGATTTTTGGAATTTACCCGAAATGAGCGCCATTCCCAAATTATTTGAACGCGCCAAAAGAGGCATAAAATTTAATGGTCCCAATAAAAACAAAATCATTAAACACCTCAAATCATTAGACAAATTACCCGATTTCAAAAAAGTGGTTGCGCTCTTACATATAATCCAAGAATTAGCCTTAGAATCTGACTATGAATTACTGGCAAGAGCTTCGTTTTTGGATGATTTCAAAAAACCAGAAAAACGAAAACTAGCGCCCGTTTACAACTACATCATGAATAATTTTAAGGAGAACATCTCTCTAGGTGATGTTGCTGCATTGGCATGTATGAATCCCTCTTCCTTTAGTCGTTACTTTAAAAGAGTACAACACAAAACATTAAAACGATACATCAATGAATTGCGCATAGGATTTGCCTGTAAATTACTCTTGGAAAAAAAATATTCCATGACCGATATTTGTTTTGAGAGCGGTTTTAATAATCTTTCAAATTTCAATCGCCAATTTAAAGCCATCACCTTATTTTCTCCAAGTGAATATCTTTTAAAAAGACATCAATCCCATACAATTACTACCAATTACAATCCAAAATAACCAATATAAATAGTTTGTTTTACGCTCTAGCGTTGTTGAAAAATAGAACGATAACTAAGCTATCCTTCCATTTTCTGCCTAGCTATAATTCCATTTCTAAACTGCCACTTGGAAGTGTGTTTTATAAGTAGTTCTATATCATGTCCACAAAAAACAATCACTATACTGACAGCGACATACCAACATGAGTAGCGTCATAAGACTCCATACAAAGCATCAATTATTTTTATGTGTTTTTAGCTATACCCCTTTCTTTATTACACAAGACTAAAGCAACAAAGCTTAGGTTAGGCTATTTTATAGAAATACAAATACGCAACAAGCACTATTGATACTACAATCAGTTTTAACAAACGCTATGCTTTAAGCACCAACCTCAACAGCCTTCTTTTTACCGAATAATTGCTCTCTAAAAAACAACAAATCAAAACAAATAAGTAGTTAATTTGCCTAATCACCCCAAATAACTAAATAATAGACAAAAAAGTATTAGCATAAGAAAAATACCTTCTAGGGTTGCCTTTACATTGTCTTTACATTTGTGACCACAAGAATTCTAAAATTCAGAATTCATCCCCTTCTTTTTAATAATAAATAATCTGTATAGAAATATATACATATTACCGTATAGACATTTCACCTGTACTGTTATAATGTACAATTAATTAGTGTAAAAAAGCGGCTATAAAAATACAACTCAAAAACAAATTAATATAAAACATAAAAGTATTGAAAAACACCTAAAATTCTCGAATATTTTCCAAAACACCTAAACTCAAATTAACTAACATTTTAACAACATGAAAATAATCTTAACGCATTCTATCTATGATAGCATCAAATTTAATTTAAAAACAGAACTGACAGCAGTATTAATTCTACTGGCTCTATTCCAACTAAATGCTAATAATGATCCCTTATCATTAGAAACAGGAAACACTTCCTGTTATAAAGATCTAGCTATTGAAAAAGAACCTAACACAACAGCGCAACAAAGAGCAATAACAGGAACTATTACCGACCAATCAGGAAACGTTTTACCTGGGGCTTCCATAGTTGTAAAAGGCACTTCCATTGGTGTTTCTTCAAATTATAACGGTAAGTATCGTATTAATATCCCTACAAACACAAAGGAAATCGTTGTCTCTTTTATAGGTTATCAAACACAAAAGATCACAATAGGAACCAAGACCAATATTAATGTAGTTTTAAAAGAAAATTCTAATAATTTAGACGAGGTTCTTGTTGTAGGTTATGGATCGAAAGACAGAAAAACTGTTGCTGGTTCAGTTGCTCAGATTTCAGGAGTCGTTCTTGAAAACCGCCCAATAACCAATGTTATAGACGGTTTACAAGGAGCACTTCCTGGCCTTACAATAACTAGAAGTAGTGGTCGACCAGGAGGTGAAGGCTACAATATAAATATTAGGGGGCAATCGTCCTTAAATGGTGGTAATAGCCCCTTAATATTAATTGATGGTATAGAGGGGAATCTTGAGTTATTAGACCCAAATGACATTAAGTCTGTAAGTGTTTTAAAAGATGCTTCAGCGTCTATATATGGTACTAGAGCATCGGGAGGTGTCCTGCTAATTATCACTAAAACAGGGAGAAAAAATCAAGCACCAAAAATTACGTATTCTACGAATTATTCTACCAATGTAATTGCCAACTTAACAGAAAGAGTTAATTTGAGACAATGGATTGAATTAGACTGGGAGGCACAAACAACAGGAGGAGGATCACCTATATTTTCTGCTACCAATGCTACCTTAGAAGAAGCTTTAGCAAAAGTAGATAGAGGTGCAGAACCAGAAGCATTTGGGAATAAAGAATTTTTATTCTATAAAGAGGAAAATTGGGATAAAGCACTTTTTGATAATGGAGAACAGAAAACGCATAACATCTCTGTTAGGGGAGGAGGAGAACGTTCAGATTATTCTGTGGCTCTTGGTTATACACGTACAGATGGAATTTTAAGAGATGCTTGGGATTCTAGCGAGCGTACAAACATAAGATTAAATCATGGTTATGAACTTTCAGACCGTTTACGTTTGGAAACAAAAATTAGTTATAATAAAAAAAGAACCCTTGAAGGAGCTTTTGGAGCTAGATCTATATTTACAACTAGAAATAAGATCTTCACATGGCACCCTATATTTACTCAGTCAGGAAAAAGTTACACAACGCAATCAGGATTTTCAAACCCAAGACAATTAGCTAACAGAGATCAAGGTAAGAGAGTTACAACGGAAGAAAACTTTAAAGGAAACTTTAAATTAAGCTATAAATTAATCGATGGTTTAAAAATCCATACCCAAGTAGGGATCAATAGGGAGTTCTATAATTACAATATATTTCAAGCAGTTAGTAAACGATGGAACTATGATGATACTCCTGCTGGTCATAATAGAACAGAGAATCAGCTTACAATTACTTCAGGAGAAAGCACCTATAAAAACCTTACTGCTTACTTAGATTATCACAAAGTGATTGCTGACAAACATAGTATTGCAGTAATGTTTGGAGGGAGTCATGAAGAAAAAGATTATAACGCGATTGCGGGGCAAAAAAGGAATTTCGCTCAAACAGAAGTCCTTAGTTTAAACTTAGGAAATGGAGAAGACTTTGTTGGTTCTTCTTCTAGCCATTGGGCTCTAAAATCTCTCTTTTCAAGATTTACATACATATATGATTCAAAATACATTGCTGAAGCAATCTTCAGAAGAGATGGTACTTCCGTATTTTCTCCTGAAAAACGATGGGGTAATTTTGGAGGTGTCAGCTTAGCTTGGGTGGCGTCAGAAGAAGAATTCATAAAGAATTTGAATATTTTTGATCACCTAAAACTAAGAGCTTCGGTGGGTACTACTGGTAATCAAAGCTTTGATAAAAATCAGCTTTATGATTATATTGCTCTTATAGCTATTCAAAACACAGGATATCATTTTGCAAACAATACAGAAGTAATAGCCGCATATGAAAAAGGAATCGTGTCTCAAAGTAGAACATGGGAAAATCTAAAAACTACCAATTTTGGAGTTGATTATTCTTTTTTAAACTCAAAACTTTCAGGTTCTTTTGATGTTTATAAAAAAGAAAATAAGAACATGCTGTTAAACGTAAATACACCCGCAGTTATAGGGGGGTCTACACCTAAAAAAAACATAGGGAGCCTAAAAACTACTGGATTTGAATTTTCTTTAAAATGGGCAGATCAAGTTTCTAATGATTTCAGTTACAGCATAAGTGCTAATTTAAGTGACAACACCAACTTACTGGTAGATTATAACGGTAGAGATGCAATTAGTGCTACTAGAGAAGGTTATGCTTTAAATACCTATTGGGGGCTTTCTTGGGATGGAATTATCCAAAATCAGGAAGAATTAGATGAATATAAAAAGATAGGAAATGTTCCTTCCAATATTGGTATTGGTGATGCTAGATATAAAGATATAAATGGAGATGGTAAACTTTCTACATTTGATGATGACGGTAACGATGCTGATATTATTAACCTAGGAAACAATCAGGCAAGATATAGCTATGGTTTTAATTTATCTGCCCAATATAAAGGCTTCGATTTTAGTACCTTTATTCAAGGTGTTGGTAAAAGAACGGTATTTTATAGCGGTAATTTTGCAACTCCATTTTTAGAACCATGGTGGCAACCACTAAAGCGATTTTACGGTAATACATGGACTCCTGAAAATACAGGTGCTAAATACCCAAAACTCACAACAGCAAGCATTAAACGATGGAACTACACAAGATCAGAAAACACTAGAATTAATGCAGCTTACACGAGGCTTAAGAATATAACATTTGGTTATTCTCTTTCTAAAAGTGCCTTGCAAAAAACGGGACTTAATTCTGTAAGACTTTATCTAAGTGGTGAAAATTTATTTACGATTTCAAATACCGATGGAGGATATGACCCTGAAAACACAGATTCGAGAGATGATTTTTATCCATATACTAAAAGATATTCTTTAGGGGCAACATTAACGTTTTAAAAGAAAATATAAAAATAACAATTATGAAAAATAACAATATAAAATTTTTAGCAATACTTGCTATTTTTACACTGCTATCAAGCTGTGATAAAAGCCTAGATCTGGCTCCTACAGATACGGTTTCTGATGCTTCTTTTTGGAAAACAACTAGTGATTTTGAAAAAGCTGCAAATGCTTTTTATACTGGATTAGATACCCATAACAACGGATTACGTGATCAAGATTCAGATATTACTGTTGGATATACTTCTAATACACTAAGTAATGGATCTTTGACTCTTGGAGGTGAATTTGGATGGGGCAGTTATTATAGAACAATTAGAGCAACAACAAAAATAACAGAAAACTATGAAAAGGCAGTAGATATACAATCAGAAACTGCAAGATATGCAGGTGAAGCTCGCTTTTTTAGAGCAAGATCATATCATCGTTTAGTAAGTAAATTTGGAGGAGTTCCTCTAATCAAAACAGTTTTAGATTTAGATTCTCCAGAACTAGACGCCCCAAGAGCCAAAAGAGTTGATGTGGTTGCTTATATATTGGAAGACCTAGATTGGGCCATTAAAAATTTACCCTATCAGAGTGAATTAACATCAAATGAAATAGGAAGAGTGACAAAAGGAGCTGCTCTAGCCATGAAATCAAAAGCGCTACTATTTGCAGGAACTTGGGCAAAATATCATGGAACAGGTGGTGAATCAGCTTATTTAACTGCCTCGATTGATGCCTCTCAAACACTAATAAATTCGGGAGAGCATCAAATTTATATGGGAGGATCAACAAGTACAGCTTATAGAAAATTATTTTTAGAAGAAGGTCAAGGAAGTAAAGAAACTATTTTAGCTAGACGTTTTCAAGAACCCCACTATCATAATTCAACTAGATGGATAATTTCACACCATAACTCACCAACTAAACAATTTGCAGATTTATACGTATGTACCGATGGCTTACCTATCAATAAATCCCCCTTATTTAATGGCTATGCTACTATGGCTTCCGAATTTCAAGACAGAGACCCACGGATGCAACAGACAATTATTGCTCCTGGTTCAGGATTTATTTATAATAATTCAGTACTAGGACCTCCGACTATTGGAGGTTCATATGGTAGAACAAAATCAGGGTACAGAACGTCTAAATTTATATCAGATAATATAACAGCTCAACAGGGAAGAGGATATTATGATTATATGGAACTTCGATATGCCGAGGTTTTATTAAACCATGCAGAGGCATTGTTTGAAAAGAATGGGAGTATTCCTGACGGTCAACTTAATAATAGTATCAATAAACTAAGAGCTAGAGTAGGATTGACTTTTTTAACGAATGCCTTAGTAACTGACAATGGTTTGGATATGCTTGAGGAGATTCGTAGAGAAAGAACAATTGAATTAATCTATGAAGGGTTTAGATACGACGATTTAAGAAGATGGAAACAAGCAGAAAATATGCTTCCAGTACATTTAAGAGGAGTGAAATTTACAGGTACAGAGTATAGCAACAGCCCTCCTAATCAAGGTAAAAACATACCTGTAGATGCTGATGGTTTTGTTATTGCCGATAATAAAGACCACAGGTCTTGGGATCAAAAATTATATTTATTCCCTATACCTACGAGTCAAATTAAATTAAATTCGAACCTTACCCAAAACCCTGGTTGGTAGTATTTATTGGTATTCATGTATGAATCAATACCGCTTCTTATAATAACGAGGGACGCTTCCAAAGGAACATTTTCTGTTTCTAAGATTAAGTTCCTAGGAATTAAGCATTATAGATATTAAAAAGCCCCCCAATAAAAGTGTGAATTTTTAACCCAAGTGATTTATTTAACCTTAAATCACTTGGTTTATTTTTTCAATATTAGAATAAATTCCATTAACACAAGAAAACAACAAGCAGCGTTAGTCATTCATTATTTCTATACCCTAAAAAATTGATTTCATGCAACAAACATTTATCAAAACAATCGAAGTTAAAGACATCCGATTCCCTACAAGTAAAACTCTTGACGGATCAGATGCTATGAACCCAGCCCCTGATTATTCCGCCGCCTATGTAATTATAAAAACCAATCACCCAGACCAGCTAGAAGGTCATGGACTTACTTTTACTATAGGTAGAGGAAACGAATTATGTGTCGCAGCCATCAAGTCCTTATCCTATTTAATTATAGGAAAAACATTGGAATCCTTTACAAAAGATATGGGTGCTTTTTGGAAAATGATTACTGGAGACAGCCAACTTAGATGGTTAGGTCCCGAAAAGGGAATTATTCACTTAGCCACAGGCGCTATTGTAAACGCAGTTTGGGACTTATATGCCAAGACAGAAAAGAAACCATTATGGAAACTTCTTGCGGACATGTCACCAGAAGCATTGGTCAAATGCGTTGATTTTACATACATTACAGATGTCATTAACCCCAAAGAAGCTATTGAATTGTTAGAAAAACATGCCGATTCGAAACAAGAACGCATCGATAGTTTATTTAAAAATGGATACCAAGCATATACAACCTCCGCGGGTTGGTTAGGGTATTCTGACGCTAAAATGCGTAGGCTGTGTAAAGAAGCAAAAGAAGCGGGATTTAAACACATGAAAATAAAAGTAGGTTTAGACTTACAAGATGACATGCGAAGAACTGCAATAATCCGTGAAGAAATTGGAGACAAACTAGGTCTAATGATGGATGCCAATCAAATATGGGACGTAGATGAAGCCATCGAAAATATGGCAGCATTGGCAACATTTAATCCTTTATGGATTGAAGAGCCTACAAGCCCTGACGATATTTTAGGGCATGCAAAAATAGCCAAAGCCGTAGCCCCTATAAAAGTAGCAACTGGAGAACATTGTCATAATAGAGTCATGTTTAAACAACTAATGCAAGCTGGATCGATAGAAATTTGTCAGATAGATAGTTGTCGCGTAGGTGGTGTAAATGAAATTTTAGCCATACTTTTAATGGCAGCTAAATTTAAAATCCCCGTATGCCCTCATGCAGGAGGTGTTGGACTTTGTGAATATGTACAGCATTTATCAATGATTGATTTTATTGCTATTAGTGGATCAACCGAGGGGAGAATAATTGAATACGTAGATCATTTACACGATCATTTTATAGACCCTGTAGTGATAAAAAACGGAGCCTATATGCCTCCTACAGCAGCAGGATATAGTATTACAATGAAAGAAAAATCCTTAAAAGACTATGAATTTCCACATGGAAAGGTCTGGAAATAAAATAAATATGAAAAAAATAATATTAATATTAGCTTTGATTGTTTTTACTCAAAACAATTATTCTCAAAAAAACTACAGCCCTTCTCCGGAGAATATAAAAGCGAGAAAGTGGTTTAAAAACGCCAAATTCGGACTGTTTATTCATTGGGGAGTTTACAGTATTTTAGGTGATGGAGAATGGGTTATGAATACTCAAAACATAGCAATAGAAGAATATGAAAAATTACCTTCTTTTTTTAATCCAATAGATTTTAATGCGGATCAGTGGGTAAAAATGGCGAAAGATGCAGGGATGAAATACATCACTATTACCAGTAGGCATCATGACGGGTTTTCCATGTACGACTCTAAAATAACGGACTATACGATTGTTAAAAAGACCCCTTATAAAAAAGACCCCTTAAAAGAACTTGCAATCGCATGTAAAAAAGAAGGAATCAAACTTTTTTTCTATTATTCTCTTTTAGACTGGCACGATGATAATTATTTTCCAAGAGGAAAAACAGGAACAAAAATTCCTGGAAGAAAGCAAGGAGAATGGAAAAAATACATTGCGTTTATGAAAGGTCAATTAACCGAATTATTAACAAACTATGGAGAAATCGCAGGTATTTGGTTTGACGGAGATTGGGATCAACGTGTTGGAGACGTACACAGTCCTTTAACTATCAATTGGCATTACGACGAAATATACGCCCTTATTCATAAATTACAACCTCAGTGCTTAATAGGCAACAACAGACATTTAGCACCCTTAAAAGGAGAAGATTTTCAAATGTTTGAAAGAGATTTACCGGGTGAAACAAAAACAAATTTCGGAACCAAATCCTCAGACCTAGGCAATTTACCAAGGGAAGTTTGCGGAACTATTAATGGGAATTGGGGTTTTAATTTAAAGGACAGAAATCATAAGTCTAAAAAACAACTTATTCATTATTTAGTAAAAGCAGCGGGCTATGGAAGTAACTTATTACTAAATGTTGGTCCAATGCCAAACGGAAAAATTCAGCCGAATCATGTTAAATCCTTGGCTGAAATTGGAAAATGGCTTAGAAAAAATGGAGCGACAATATACAATACCGTTCAAGGACCAATCGCATCGAATGAATTGATGGTTTCAACCAAAAAAGACAAAAAAATATACCTTCATATCTTAGATACAAAACAAAACCACTATTTTATAAAAGGTTTTAATGAAAACATAAAATCTATGATTTTTTTTAGTACAGGAGAAAAAGTAGGTTATAAAAAAAGTAAAAATGGACTATCCATAGAGGTTCCAAAAAAGAATCAAAACGCCATAGACACCATTATAGAAATCGAATTAAAATAAAAATATGTCGCAGTTTAGTTTACACGGAAAAACAGCCATTGTTACAGGTGGTGGTAGTGGAATAGGAAAAGCTATTTCTCTAAAATTTGGAGAAAATGGAGCCCATGTGTGTATCCTAGAAGTACAACTAGAAGCTGCACAATCCACTGCTGAAATTATTCTAGCAACAGGAGGAAAAGCAACAGCTTATCAATGTAATGTTACAAATCGACAAGAAGTACAAGCTGTTATTAACGCAATTTCCGAAAGTAATAGTATTGATATATTAGTAAACAATGCTGGAATTGGGCATGTAGGAAACATAGAAAACACCCAAGAAAGTGATTTAGACAGGCTGTACAATGTAAACATAAAAGGAGTTTACAACTGTATGTTTGCCTGCATTCAAAAAATGAAAAGCACTAAAAACGGAAGCGTTATATTAAACATAGCATCCATTGCTTCCTCTGTTGGTATCGCGGATCGTTTTGCGTATTCCATGACAAAAGGTGCTGTTTTAACGATGTCTTACTCGGTTGCCAAAGATTATTTAAAAGAAGGCATACGCTGTAATACCATTTCACCTGCAAGAATTCACACCCCTTTTGTAGACGGGTTTATTGCTGAAAACTACCCAGGACAAGAGACCGAAATGTTTGAAAAACTATCAAAAACACAACCTATTGGACGCATGGGAAAACCAGAAGAAGTTGCAAACTTAGCCTTGTTTTTATGCAGTAATGAGGCTTCATTTATCACAGGAACCGATTTCCCAATAGATGGTGGATTTATAAAATTAAACGGATAATACAAACCACCTCGTTGCAACATACACTATAAATAAAGATAAAAACACTATGAAATTAATACGATTTGGAACCCTAGGGAAAGAAAAACCAGGAGTACAATTGGAAAATGGAAACCGAATAGACGTCAGTGCTTTTGGACAAGATTACACCGAAGTTTTTTTTGGTGATGCGGGCATTGAACACTTAAAAACATGGTTAAAAGTTCATCAAAGTGAATGCCCTATTATTGACAAGAACATACGTTTAGGCGCTCCTTTATGCCGTCCATCAAAAATAGTTTGTGTAGGATTAAACTACGCACAACACGCCGCAGAAAGCGGCATGGATGTCCCTTCCGAACCTGTATTGTTTTTTAAAGCAACAAGTGCAATTGTAGGCCCTTATGATGATCTTGTAATCCCAAAAGGAAGTAAAAAAACAGATTGGGAAGTAGAGTTAGCTGTTGTTATCGGAAAAAAAGCCTCTTATGTAAGTAACGCGAATGCTTTAGACCATGTAGCAGGGTATGTACTACATAATGATTACAGCGAAAGAGCATTTCAACTAGAACAAGAAGGTCAGTGGGTAAAAGGAAAAAGTTGTGACACCTTTGCTCCAATAGGCCCATTTATTGTAACAAAAGACGAAATTACAGATCCTAATAATTTGAATCTTTGGCTCACTTTAAATGGGAAGAAAATTCAAAATAGCTCTACCTCTGATTTTATATTTAACATTCAGTATATCATCAGTTATATCAGTCATTTTATGACTTTATTACCTGGGGACATCATTTCTACAGGAACTCCTTTTGGTGTAGGTCTAGGATTGAATCCTCCCATGTATTTAAAACCAGGAGATGTCATAGAGTTAGGAATAGAAGGATTAGGCACTTCAAAACAAACTGCGGTAGCATATACAAATTAGAAAATGAGTATAGACAGCCATCAACATTTTTGGAAATACAATGCTATTAGAGATCAGTGGATCAATAAAAACATGCAAGCAATCCAAAGGGATTTCCTTCCTTCAGACTTGGAATCTATTCTTTTAAAAAATAATGTTGATGGCTGTATTGCTGTTCAGGCTACACAATCAGAAGAAGAAACTACTTTTTTATTAGGCCTCGCAAACAAGCATTTATTTATTAAAGGTGTAATAGGATGGATAGATTTGTGTGCAGAAAATACAGAAGAACGATTGTCCTATTTTTCAAAAAATACATTCTTTAAAGGAGTACGACATATTTTACAAACAGAAGAGGTCTCATTTATGAGCAAACCAAGTTTTTTAAATGGCATCAAAAAGCTCCAAACATTTAATCTTACCTATGATATTCTTATTAACAGCACGCAATTAACCTCCGCCGAAATACTTGTTTCAAAGTTCCCAAAACAAGCTTTTGTGTTGGATCATATTGGAAAACCGAATATTAAAAATCAAGAGTTTGAAAAATGGGCCCTTCAAATTTCTGATGTAGGAAAACACAAAAACGTTTTCTGTAAAATAGCTGGTTTGGTTACCCAAGCAAATTGGAATCACTGGAACGATGAACAAATCACTCCCTATTTGGATCATGTTTTTGATGTCTTTGGAATGGATAGAATTATGTATGGATCTGACTGGCCTGTCTGTTTACTATCCGCTAGCTATAAAGAACAATTACAGATTATTCAAAATTATATCTCCACATTTTCAATAGATGATCAAGCACGAATAATGCAAGGAAATGCAATTCGTTTTTACAATTTACACTAAGTATACAATAAATGAAAAATTAAAAAAACACAAGAAATAACACTTTTTTATTATGTATAGAAACAACATCATTTTACTCCTAACTTTATCGATGGTTATTTTTTCAAGCTGCAAGCACAAAGAAAAAAATACAATTCATAAAGACCTAATTACCGATATAGAATCACAATACGAATTATTATTTAATGCCATTCAATCCGAAAAACAAACAAAAAAATTCCTGCCTCGAAATAGCATTAATGAGAAGATCGGATATATTCCAACCTACGATTGGACCAGTGGATTTTACCCTGGATCGCTCTGGGAGATTTATAAGTTGACAGGTAGTGAAATTTGGAAAAAAAGAGCCTTAGACTATACCGAACGAATGGAATCCGTAAAGTTTTTTACTGAGAATCACGATATCGGTTTTATGATAGAATGCAGTTTTGGAAATGCAATAAAAACATTAAAAACCACAAAGTATGATGCTATAATTGTGCAATCTGCAAAATCATTGGCTTCTAGATATAGATCCAAAGCGGGAGTTATTCAATCATGGAATAAAGGCAGTAAATGGAATTGCCCTGTTATTATTGATAATATGATGAACTTAGAACTCCTATTTCATGCGACCCGAATTTCAGGAGATTCAACCTATTACAACATCGCAGTACAACACGCAAACAAGACCCTTAAAAATCATTTCAGAGATGATTCTAGCTCTTATCATGTATTGGATTATGATTTAGAATCAGGTGCAGTTGTTGCTAGAAATACACATCAAGGCTATGCAGATGTATCGGCATGGGCACGTGGTCAGTCTTGGGGACTCTATGGTTTTACGGTCATGTATAGAGAAACTAAAGATACGCGCTATTTAGAGCAAGCAGTAAAAATTGCTGATTTTATAAAAAACCACCCAAATTTACCCGAAGATCAAATTCCATACTGGGACTTTAATGTAAAGCCAGAGAAAGAAACACCACGCGATGCTTCGGCGGCAGCAATTACAGCTTCTGCCTTATTAGAATTGTGTACATATGTAGATCAAGACCACAAAAACGCCTACAAAGATTGGGCAATAAAAATCATTCACGTTTTAAGTTCTAAAGCATATCTAGCAGAAAAAGGCTCTAATAATGAGTTTTTATTAAAACATTCCGTAGGGAGCTTACCTCATGATTCTGAAATTAATGCTGCCATTAATTATGCAGATTATTATTACCTAGAGGCATTAAATAGATTGAACAATTAAAAACGAGAGCCATGTTAAAAAATAAATCAAAAATTTTATTACTGGTATTCGTTTTTACAACTGTAACCATAAACGCTCAAGACACACGAAAACAATGGGTAAACGAGATCACAAAAATAGCGACCCCTGTTTTAACCGCTTTGAGTCAGGATAAACTAAAAGAAAAAATGCCTATTGAACAGCATAGTTTTGAATATGGAGACCGAAGCAGTTTTGCCCATTTAGAAGTATTTGGACGCTTAATGGCAGGAATAGCTCCATGGTTAGAATTAGGTATTGACACCACAGAAGAAGGAATAATTCGTAAAAAACAATTAGAATTAGCGCTAAAATCCATTGAAAACGCAGTAGACCCTAAAGCAGACGACTTTATGAATTTCACCAAGGGATCGCAACCATTAGTAGATGCCGCTTTTTTAGCACAAGCATTTTTACGTGCTCCTAATCAATTATGGGAGCCCTTACCAGCACAGGTGAAGAAAAATGTGATTCATGCCTTTGAATCTACAAGGATAATACGCCCTTATTATAACAATTGGCTGTTGTTTTCGGCAACCATTGAAGCTTTCTTTTTAAAATTTACGGACAAAGCTGACCTAATGAGAATTGATTACGCCATAAAAAAACACATGGAATGGTATGTTGGAGATGGTCACTATTCTGATGGCGAAAAATTTCATTGGGATTATTACAATTCTTTTGTCATCCACCCTATGCTCTTGGATATCGCCAAAGTACTTGTTAAAAAAAACAAAAAAAGAAATACACAGCTCTATCAGAAAATACTAAAAAGAGCCCAGCGTTATAGCGTTGTATTAGAACGATTGATTTCACCTGAAGGCACTTTCCCTATTATAGGGCGCTCTTCGATTTATAGACTGGCAGCATTTCAAACATTGTCACAAATAGTTCTTTTGGATACATTACCTAAAGAAATCTCATACGGACAAGTTCGAAGTGCTTTAACAGCAGTTATGAAACGTCTATTTGAATTCGAAGGCACTTATAACCAAGATAACTGGCTCCAATTAGGGGTTGTTGGTCATCAACCAAAACTTGCAGAACCTTATATAACAACAGGGAGTTTGTACTTAACATCTGTTGGTTTTTTACATTTAGGATTACCACCAAACCATCCTTTTTGGACCTGTAAAAGCGAACCTTGGACGATGGTGAAAATGTGGAATGGAAATACAACATTACAAAGAGATAAAGCAATAAACTAACTCAAAACCAACACAACACCAATTACAATTCAAAATAACCGATATAAATAAAACAATAGCAGGGCTATCCTTAAACTTTTAGCCTAGCTAAAACAAAAAATAATTCCATTTCTAAACTGTCACTTGGAAATGTATTTGGTGTAATTTAACAAAAAAACTATGAGAACCATCTTAGCACTTACTTTTTTAACCTTCTTATTAACCCTACAATCGTGTACAAACACCACTACAGATAAACAGGAAACTGTCTTATGGTACCAAGAGTCAGCCTCCAAATGGATCGAAGCACTCCCTGTAGGAAACGGAAGACTGGGAGCCATGGTTTTTGGAGACACAGCACATGAGCGCATTCAATTAAATGAAGACTCCATGTGGGCTGGAGGTCCTGATTGGGGAAATTCAAAAGGTGGTCCTAAAGATTTACAGCAAATAAGAGACCTACTAAATAAAGGAGAGCATCAAAAAGTAGATCCGTTAATTGTAGAGAAATTCTCCTTTAAATCAGTAAAAAGATCCCATCAAACTATGGGTGATTTATACATTGATTTTCCAAACAGAAAAAAAGTAGAAAAATACAGGCGTTCACTAAGTTTAGACAATGCTTTAGTTGCCATAAGCTACACCTCGAATGGTGCTGAATATTCAGAAAAGGTATTTGCCTCTGCATCTGACGATGTATTGGTGATCGAATTAAAAACAACGGCTAAAGAAGGTATGAATTTCAAGCTAAAACTTGACAGACCTTTAGACAAGGGACATCTTACAGTCAAAACATCAAACCCAAGTGATCATGAAATTTCCATGTTAGGAATGGTTACTCAATATGGAGGAGTAAAGAATTCAAAACCATTTCCAATAAATTACGGAGTACAATTTGAAACACGCCTTAGGGTTAAAAAAACATCAGGAACCATTGAAGCCAACAACGGTGAATTAGTTTTAAAAGGAGTAAAAAAAGCAACCTTATTTATTGTTTGTAGCACCTCTTTTTATCATCAAAATTACAAAGAAAAAAATCGTCAAACATTGAGTTCTCTAGAAGGAAAATCATTTAAATACCTCCTAAAAAGACATATTAAAGATTATCAAAAATTATACAAACGTGTTGCCATTGATCTCGGAGGACATGCCTTGGATTCGATTCCAACAAATAAAAGGTTAGCTAGAATTAGAGAAGGTTATGAAGACCCCGATTTAGAAGCTACACTATTCCAATTCGGCAGGTATTTATTAATTGCAAGTTCAAGACAAGGAACAAACCCTGCAAACCTACAAGGCTTATGGAATAAGGATATAGAAGCAGCATGGAATGCAGACTATCACCTAAACATTAATATGCAAATGAATTATTGGCCTGCTGAAATCACAAATCTAAGCGAATTACATCAACCATTTTTTGATTTATTGGACAAGGCAATTATAAGAGGAAAAAAATTAGCTAAAGAACAATACGGCATACATAGAGGAGCCGTATTACATCATACCACAGATCTTTGGGCGAGCCCATGGATGCGTGGCGAACGTCCATATTGGGGCGCTTGGATTCATGGTGGAGGCTGGGCTGCGCAACATTATTGGCAACATTATACATTTACAGAAGACAAAGAATTCTTAAAAAATCGCGCCTACCCAGCAATCAAAAATTTTGCGGAATTCTATTTAGACTGGTTAGTGAAAGACCCCATAAATAACACATGGGTATCTTCTCCTGAAACTTCTCCTGAAAACAGCTATCTAACAAGCCAAGGCAAACCTGCAGCAGTGTCTTATGGAAGTGCCATGGGGCATCAGATAATTAAAGAAGTATTTGATAATGTACTAGCATCCGCAAAAATTTTAGGAATTGAGAATGACTTTACAAAAGAAGTTCGACTAAAAAGAGCAACACTACATCCAGGAATTGTAATCGGTAAAGATGGAAGACTATTAGAGTGGAATCAACCTTATAAAGAAGCAGAGAAGGGACATCGCCATATGTCGCATTTATACGCATTACACCCTGGTATTACAATTATTGAACATACGGAAGCTTTTGAAGCAGCTAAAAAAACAATTGCTTATCGACTACAACATGGCGGAGCTGGCCCCGGTTGGAGCAGAGCTTGGATGATTAATTTTAACGCCCGTTTATTTGATGCTAAATCTGCGGAAGAAAACATAAAAAAACTGATGCAACATTCTATATCTAACAACCTATTTAATCAACACCCTCCTTTTCAAATAGATGGAAACTTTGGTTATACAGCGGGTGTTGCAGAATTATTAGTTCAATCGCATGAAGGTTTTATAAGAATACTCCCAACACTTCCTGAAAACTGGGATACAGGAAAAATATCAGGTTTAAAAGCGAGAGGAAATATAGAAATAGACGTAGAATGGAAAGATGGAGAACTACGTAAAATCGGATTGCAATCGAAAAACAATAAAACAAGCATTGTAAAATACAAAGACCTTATAAAAACGATTAAACTAACAAAAAACAACAAAATATGGCTAGATAAAAACCTAACTGTCATAAAGTTATAATACCAATTACAAAGACATATACTTCAAACACGCTTACTTTTTTTAACAAGACCTAAACAAAATTTATGAAAAAAAATCCAGTCAATAATCTCAGAGCAAGCCCACAAGGCATGAAAACGAAAAAAACCTTAATCATTTAGATGCAAGCATCAAGAATTAAACCCACTGATGGGATTAAACAATAAAACACCCAAACAATAGGATTGATTTTCAGCATATTAGCAGTACCAAAAAGAGCTAAAAAACACGTTGCCAAAATAAAAAAAAGAGTTCTCAAGAGCAGACAAACAACTCTTTTAATAATTGCAATGATAGTTTATTACACAAGGAAACAGCAACAATAAAGACCTTGAGAATAGCACTCCTATAAAAATATTTATTACCTAGGCTATTTACAATTAATTATTCACTAAACACTGGAATCAATTAAGTTAGCTCCATGCTGTAAAGCCCGTTTTACATATTTTACAAAAAACAGGCGATTAAAAAAACACGAAGAACTTCCCCTTAGAACATATAAAGACACCAATAGAAATAAATCAATTGGCTAAAATAGCCATGCGCCATTATTTTTTAAAAAAAGAACACAGGGAATTATGGATTTAAAACTAAAGAACAAAGTTATTATCGTAACAGGAGGATCTAAAGGCATTGGATTTGGGATCTGTAAAGTACTCGCACAAGAAGGAGCAATTCCTGTAATTTTAGGAAGAAATAAAACAACGATTGCTAGCGCAGTAAAAGAACTTAAAGATGCAGGAGGAATGGTAGGTTTTGCTTTTGTAGAATTAACACATCCTGAAGAATGTAAAAATGCCGTAGCCAGTGTTCTAAAAGAATTTGGAAGAATAGACGGATTGGTAAATAATGCAGGTGTTAATGATGGCGTAAGTCTAGCAGATGGAGGGTATGCTAATTTTATGGATTCTATTCACAAAAATTTGATGCATTATTACTTAATCACACATCATGCATTGCCCGCTCTAAAAAAAGCAAAAGGAGTAATTCTTAATATAGGATCTAAAACATCCATTACTGGTCAAGGAGGCACTTCTGGTTATGCCGCGGCAAATGGAGGGCGCAATGCATTGACACGCGAATGGGCTGTAGAATTATTACCCTTCGGCATCAGAGTAAATGCTGTTATAGTCGCAGAATGTTACACTCCCTTGTATCACAGTTGGATTCAAAGCTTTAAAAATCCGAAAGAAAAACTAGCCGCTATTACAAAAAGTATTCCTTTAGAAAACAGAATGACCACGACCGAAGAAATTGGAAATACAGTGGCTTTTTTAGTGTCGGAAAAATCCAGTCATACTACAGGTCAATTGGTATATGTAGATGGAGGTTACACACATTTAGACCGAGCTATCACCACCTAGTCTTTGCTAAAGATGCCAACTCCTGCGTTACAATCATTTTAAAAGCAGTCATTTACAACAATATATTCATTGATTTTTAAAATTTTACAAGCCTTGACTTTGACGCTATCTTATCAAGAACTTAGGAAACACGTAGTTTTCTTTCTGATATACAATTACACGAACAAATAAGTACTAAAAACTATACTAATGAATACTCTTAAAAAAACACCTATTGTCTCTAAAAAAGTATTTTTCCCATTTATTTTAGTCACCTTACTTTTTGCTCTTTGGGGCTTTGCCAATGCCGTTACCGACCCCATGGTTAAGGCATTTAAAACCGTATTAGAACTGAGTAACACACAAGCCTCTTGGGTTCAAATGGCATTTTATGGAGGCTATTTTTGCATGGCATTACCCGCCGCTATGTGTATGCGAAAATATTCCTATAAAACAGGTATATTAATAGGACTTGCACTGTACGCCATAGGCGCATTATTATTTTATCCAGCAGCAAGCACCCAAATATTTTGGTTTTTTTGTTTGAGCCTATATATTCTAACCTTTGGACTGGCTTTCTTGGAAACGGCAGCCAATCCTTATATTTTAGCCATGGGTGCAAAACAAACAGCTACCCAACGTCTAAATTTAGCGCAAGCCATCAACCCCTTAGGCTTAATTGCAGGACTTCTAGTTGCAAAATATTATATATATGATCAATTACTTACCGATGACATTAAAGATTTTGGCAGTTTAGACGAAGCTAGAAAAACAGTCATTAGATTGGCAGACCTATCCGTAATACGCGACCCATACGTAGTCTTAGGCTTGCTAATCACGTTGGTATTCGTCGTTTTTCTAATCAGTAAAATGCCGCAATCAAAAGAGGAAGGTTCCATGCCAAGTATTGGAGCTACATTTAAGGTCTTGACAAAAAACAAAAAATATGTACTGGGTGTTGTAGCCCAACTATTTTATGTAGGAGCACAAATAATGACTTGGACCTATATCTATCATTATACTGAAGGAATAGACTTAGCGAATCAAGGGCTGGCAAATTATGAAAAAATAGATGTATTCTCTTATCAATTTATTGCATTCATACTATTTACAGTGGGTAGAGCTGTCGGAACTGCTTTATTAAAATATTTGAATTCCGGAAAATTACTCCTGTATTTTTCTGTGTGTGCCATGGCATGTGTGGTAGGAACTATTTGGATCCCTGGAATTATAGGCTTGTATTGTTTAATAGGCATCTCTTTCTTTATGTCTTTAATGTTCCCTACCATTTATGGAATTGCATTGGGCGGTTTAACAGAAGAACAATCAAAAATTGGTTCTGCTGGATTGGTCATGGCAATTGTTGGAGGTGCATTAATGCCCATGCTCCAAGGTATGATTATAGACCACGGAGGACAAGGATATAACGACACCCTAATCTTGGGCGTTTCTGAAGTAAACTTCTCCTTTATATTGCCCTTATTATGTTTTACATACATCGCTTGGTACGGATTCAGTGTTCAAAAAACACAAGAAATTATAGAAACTCAGAAAATATGAAAAGACATTGTTTCACATTGGATTTGATCAACGATGCTGCATTGATAAAAGACTATAAAGCACATCATAAAAAAGTATGGCCAACAATAGAGTCTAGCATCAAATCAGCAGGGATTTTATCCCTTGAAATATACCTTTTAGAAAACCGATTGTTTATGATTATGGAAGTAAATGACGCATTTAGTTTCGATAGAAAAAAGCAAATAGATCTAGAAAATCCCAAAGTTCAACAATGGGAACAATTGATGTGGACATACCAAAAAGCATTGCCATCAGCAAAAAAAGGAGACAAATGGATGCTCCTAGAAAAAATATATGACTTGGCTTAACCATTAAAAACTTGCACCATGAAATTATCCTACAATTACAACTATCCTTCGATAGAAGACTTGAGAGACCGCGCAAAAAAAAAGATTCCAAAATTCGCCTTCGAATATTTAGATGGCGGCTGTAACGAAGATGTAAACATCCACAAAAACACCAAAGAAATTAGAGATGTAGAACTGATTCCTCGTTATTTAAGTACACATAAAGGCTCCTTCATAAAAACAGAACTATTTGGCCATACTTACGATGCGCCCTTTGGGATTGCACCTGTAGGTTTACAAGGCTTAATGTGGCCAAAATCACCTGAAATACTAGCCAAAGCAGCTTTTGACCACAACATCCCATTTGTTTTGAGCACTGTTAGTACAAGCAGTATAGAAACCATAAGTGAAATCACAGAAGGGCAGGCTTGGTTTCAGTTGTACCACCCAGCAGAAAACAGCCTCAGAGATGCGTTGATAAAACGTGCCGCAGCTGCCGAATGTCCAGTTTTGGTCTTACTCTGTGATGTCCCAACTTTTGGATATAGACCTAGAGATATTAGAAATGGATTGGCAATGCCACCTAGAATGACTTTTAAAAATATACTTCAAGTATTAGGCAAGCCAAATTGGGCAATTCAAACCCTCTTAAATGGAGCACCAAATTTTGAAATTTTAAAACCTTATACACCCAAAGGATTGGACATGAAAAAACTAGGCGAATTTATGGATCACACTTTTTCTGGTAGGCTCAACGAAGAAAAAATAGCCCCCATCCGAGATCTATGGAAAGGGAAAATTGTTTTAAAAGGAGTTACAAATCAAATGGATGCAGAAAAAGCCATAGAACTAGGACTCGACGGAATCATTGTTTCAAATCATGGAGGAAGGCAATTAGACGCAGGTGAGTCCTCCATTAAATCACTCACAACAATTGCTGCTAACTACGGGGATAAAATAAAAGTAATGATGGACAGCGGCATACGTTCTGGACCAGACATTGCAAGAACATTGGCAAGCGGAGCAGATTTCACCTTTATGGGAAGACCTTTTATGTATGGAGTTTCTGCCCTAGGAAAAGAAGGAGGCAACCACACCATCTCAATTTTAAAAATACAATTACAACAAGTAATGGAACAACTTTGCTGTAAAAACTGCAGTGATTTTCCATCATTTTTAAAAAAATAGGCAACAATTAAATAGACAATCACACTGTACACAAATCACCCTTCATTTTTTTATGAGGGGTATTCACCTTTATCTATACAAGAAATCAAATCAACAACCTCACCCCAAAAGAATGAGCTATACTCCCAAAAAAATATTTTCAGTTCAAAGCATATCCTTGGGAAATCATACCAATTAAATTTCCAAGTGACAGTTTAGAAATGGATGGATAGCCTTAGCAATCGTTCTGTTTTTTAACAACGCTAGAACATAAAATAAACTATTTATATCGGTCATTTTGGAATGTAGTTGGAATTAAACCCTCCAAGAAAAATTAGAAACACAATTTCAGAAGTAAAAACCATCGTTTTTCAAAAAAATAAAACTTTTTCAAACAAAAACTCCAAACACAACAAAAACGAATCATAAATTGACTTAAAACCCCACTTAAGCTATAAAATTCTGACCTACAATTACATGAATAGCCCTCATATTTAGTTATTTTAACCCTTAAAAAAGAAGGCAATACTTTCTTATTTTTAAGGTTAGGATCGCCCCATTGCATATCTTTCAATAAATTACATAACTGCAACCGTAAGACTTAAATTAATCACAAATACAGCTATCAATACCACAAAAGCACATTAAATTCCTTTAAAAATCACTAAAACGTTTGCGTGCTATTTGTACCCGTTCTAAATTGCTTTATACACCTTTAATTAATCACATTACCTCCCTTATTAGTCCATTGGATAGTTATATCTTTGATGCAACTTATTTAAAAAAAACTTAAAAATGAGCGGATTATTATCTTCATCAATTGCAAGGAAAGTAGCCATGGCGTTATCGGCACTTTTTCTAATTATCTTCTTGATTATCCATGTTGCGGTAAACATAACATCGATTTTCAGCGAAGAAGTTTTCAATGATTTATCCCACTTTATGGGAACAAACCCTTTGATACAATTTGGTATGCAACCAATATTGATTCTTGGTGTTGTTTTCCATTTCGTAATGGGATTTGTATTAGAAATACAAAACAGAATAGCCAGAGGAGGGCAAAAGTATGCAAAATTTAATGGTGCAGCTGGAGCAACGTGGATGTCTAGAAACATGGTATACAGCGGAGCTGCTATATTGGCTTTTCTAATTTTACATTTCCTTGATTTTTGGATTCCAGAAATCAACACAAAATACATTATTGGAGATATGTCCGGTATGATAGACGGTGAGGAAGGGTATCGTTATTTCCACGAGTTGCAACACAAATTTGTTCCATTATGGAGAACAGCAGCTTATGTGATTGCTTTTGTATTCTTAGGATTGCACTTAGCACATGGATTCCAATCGGCATTTCAATCTATTGGTTTTAATAACAAGTTTAGCAAAGGATTAAAAACCTTTGGTAATGCATACGCTATTATAATTCCTTTGTGTTTTATTATTGTTGCATTATTTCACCATTTCAACCATTAATCTAAGTAACTATGACGACTTTAAATTCGAGAGTACCACAAGGCGGTCCAATTAAAGATAAATGGACAACCTATAAAGATCAAATAGACCTAGTAAACCCAGCCAACAAGCGTAATATTGATATTATTATTGTAGGAACTGGATTGGCAGGAGGATCTGCTGCTGCAACCTTAGCAGAACAAGGATATAATGTAAAAGCATTTGCTTATCAAGATTCACCACGTAGAGCACACTCTATTGCTGCACAAGGGGGAATTAATGCTGCAAAAAACTATATGGGTGATGGAGATTCAAACTATCGCTTATTTTATGATACGGTAAAAGGAGGAGATTACCGTTCACGTGAAGCAAACGTACACCGTTTGGCAGAGGTTTCTGGTAATATTATTGACCAATGTGTGGCACAAGGAGTTCCTTTTGCACGTGATTATGGTGGATTGCTAGACAACCGTTCTTTTGGAGGGGTATTAGTCTCTCGTACTTTTTACGCCAAAGGACAAACAGGACAACAATTATTACTAGGATGTTATTCAGCAATGAACCGTCAAATAGCACGTGGTAAAATTGAAATGTTCAACCGTCACGAAATGTTAGACGTAGTAATAGTAGACGGAAAAGCCCGTGGTATTATTGCACGTGATTTAATTACTGGAGAAATTGAGCGCCACTCAGCACATGCTGTTGTAATAGCCACTGGAGGCTACGGAAACGTATACTTCTTATCTACAAACGCTATGGGATCAAATGCTACTGCTGCATGGAAAATCCATAAAAAAGGAGCGTTTTTCGCAAATCCTTGTTTCACTCAAATCCACCCTACTTGTATTCCTCGTTCTGGAGATTATCAGTCAAAATTAACATTGATGTCTGAATCTCTACGTAATGATGGACGTATCTGGGTACCTGGAAAAATTGAAGATGCAAAAGCAATCCAACAAGGAAAATTAAAACCTACAGAAATTGCTGAAGGTGATAGAGATTATTACTTAGAACGTCGCTATCCTGCATTTGGTAACTTAGTACCACGTGATGTTGCATCAAGAGCTGCAAAAGAACGTTGTGATGCTGGTTACGGAGTAAATGCTACCGGAGAAGCTGTTTACCTTGATTTTGCTGCTGCCTTTCAACGTTATGGAAAAGAGCAAGCAAAAATAAAAGGAATCAAAAATGCTTCTGAAGCAGAAATAATCAAATTAGGACAAGGAATTATCGAAGCTAAATACGGTAACTTGTTCCAAATGTATGAGAAAATTATCGACGAGAATCCTTACGAAACTCCAATGATGATATATCCTGCTACACACTACACCATGGGAGGTGTTTGGGTAGATTATAACCTAATGACTACCGTACCTGGATTGTACTGTATTGGAGAAGCAAACTTCTCTGACCACGGAGCAAACAGATTAGGAGCCTCTGCATTAATGCAAGGATTGGCAGATGGGTATTTTGTATTGCCATATACTATTGGTGATTATTTATCTGACGATATTAGAACAGGAAGAATTCCAACCGACACTCCAGAATTTGATGCTGTAGAAAAAGAAATCAAAGACAAACTAGATTTCTTTATCAATAATAAAGGAACACACTCTGTAGATTATTTCCATAAGAAATTAGGGAAAATTATGTGGGACAAAGTAGGAATGGGACGTAACGAGAAAGACTTAAAAATAGCGATTAAAGAAATTGCTGAATTAAGAGAAGACTTCTGGAAAAACGTAAAAGTTCCTGGAGACTTAAACGAAATGAACCCAGAACTTGAAAAAGCAGGTAGAGTTGCTGACTTCCTAGAATTAGGAGAATTATTTGCCTTAGACGCCTTGAACAGAAACGAATCTTGTGGAGGTCACTTCCGTACAGAGTACATAACTGAAGACGGTGAAGCAAGACGTGATGATAAAAATTACGCCTACGTTGCAGCATGGGAATTCAAAGGAAAACCAAGCGAAGCAATATTGCACAAAGAAGAATTAGAATTTAAAGACATCGAGCTTAAAACTCGTTCCTATAAATAGGCAGTAGTCACTAGCGAAAAGCAACAAGGAACAATGGGAACCGTAACATCATTTAAAGAATTAATCGTTTGGCAAAAGCCAATGACTTTAGCGATGGATATTTACCCCCTTACCAAGACTTTTCCTAATGATGAAAAATTTGGATTACTAAGTCAACTTAGAAGATGTCCCGTTTCTATCCCTTCAAACATCGCTGAAGAATGGGGACGTAAATCAACTAAAAGCTACCTGCATTTCTTAAGAATTGCAAATGGCTCATTGGCAGAATTAGAAACTCAATTAATTATAGCTAAAGAATTAAACCATAGTACCGATACGCAAAAAGCAGATGGACTGATTATTGAGGTTAGCAAAATGTTAAACTCAATAATCCGAACATTATCGGAACGGGGCTACCCCCTTCCACTTTTCGCCTATCACTAAAAACTAACAGTTATGAATTTAACGTTAAAAATTTGGAGACAAAAAAGTGCGCAATCAAAAGGAAAAATGGTTGAGTACAAAGTAACAGATATCTCAGAACACATGTCATTTTTAGAAATGATGGACGTGTTAAATGAACAATTAGTTGACTCTAATGACGAGCCAATTGCCTTTGACCACGATTGTCGTGAAGGAATTTGCGGTATGTGTTCGTTGTTCATTAATGGAGAAGCTCATGGACCTGACCGTGGTATTACTACCTGTCAGTTACACATGCGTACCTTTAAAGATGGAGACACCATCTATATTGAACCATGGAGATCAAAAGCATTCCCAGTAATTAAGGATTTAATCGTAGACCGTATGGCTTTCGAACGCATCCAACAAGCTGGAGGGTATGTTTCTATCAATACTTCTGGAAATACACAAGATGCCAACGCAATTCCTATTTCAAAATTTGATGCAGATCTATCTATGGATGCTGCCTCTTGTATTGGATGTGGTGCCTGTGTAGCTACCTGTAAAAACTCAAGTGCAATGTTGTTTACCGCTGCTAAAGTATCTCAATTTGCTTTGTTACCACAAGGTAGAGTTGAAGCGATAGAACGTGTTCAAAACATGGTTGCCCAAATGGATTTAGAAGGTTTTGGTAACTGTACCAACACCGGAGCTTGTGAAGTGGAATGTCCTAAAGGAATAACACTAGAAAATATTGCACGTATGAATCGTGAGTATTTAAAAGCAAGTTTAGTCAGATAAGTACTTATCTTATACATTTATATATAGAATCCCCTAGCCTTTGGTTTGGGGATTTTTTTTGTTTTGAATCATGTTGGGCGTTCCCAAAAAGGGGCGGGCTATACGCTCATACGCTTCGCTTTTACAGTGCGCCTGTTCTAAGGCAGGCACACTGTAAAAACTGCAGGGTAACCGCTGCTATCCCTAACGCGAGAGTATAGGAAATAACAAAAAGAGAACCCCAAAAGGAGCATTCCATGTATTTCAATATACTATAGAAATCGTTCCCTATTTCATCTGGTAAAAGTAACCTGTCAACCTTTTAAAAAGGCAAAAAGGTTCTTATTATTGATTTTTCCTTTGTTATCCCTATATATATTAGACACTTATAAAAAAATAGCTATTTTTTAACACAATTTATTAATAGATTTTCTTAGACTCGACATTAGTACTAAGTTCGCTTCTAAGGATTATTATAATTAAAAAATGAAGCGAATTTTATTAGTGTGCTTTTTAGCATTAGGGACGTATTGTTTTGCTGCAACAAATATTGTAATAAATAACTTAATTTTAGTTGAAGAAATAATCATCGAGAATATTAAAACTGTCACTGTCGGAGAAAGTAATGAAGGCTATTTTAGATGCCGAGCAGATATTTATTACAAAGATCAGTATGTCAGGATGGTATCGGACATGAAGAAACACCTAACACAATGTGTAGCAAAACAAGAGGTAATGCTGAGTTATGTATAGCTGCACAACTATAAACATTTAATATTTTTAAACAAAAACATACAGCTCCAATTCATAACTGAATTGGAGCTATTAAACTATAGAAATGAAAATATATAAGAAAAAGTTCAAGATATTTTTTTTACTAGGAGCTATACTTTTCTGTAGGAATGGAATAGCACAAAACAATGATTTTTTCGTAAAAATAGACTATACCTATTTAACCCAAACTCATGGACCAGCGTCAAAATATAGTGCGAATTCAACGTTAGTCTGTACTAAAAACGAATCTATATTTGAAATAAACCACAGAAAAAGCAAAGACAATCAAAACGTTGAAAACAATAACGATGATGGATATGTTTTTAAAGTCCAGTCTGATAAAAATGATTTTGTATACAAAAGTAACAAACAACAAATGTACTATTCAAATACAATAGGTTTTAAAAGATTTTACATTCAAGACAGCTTAAATATATGTGATTGGACATTGGGAACAACAACAAAGATAATTTTAGGTTATACGTGTCAAAAAGCAACCACTAGCTATGGAGGAAGAAATTATACAGCCTATTTCACATATAAAATCCCTATAGCAGATGGCCCATGGCGTTTTAACGGTTTACCCGGTTTAATACTGGAAGTTGCCGATGAAGACATGGTTTTTAAAATAAAGGCGACAGGTATCGAAATAAAAAACAACAACATTAGTATAGACAACCCTTACAAAGATAAAAAGTTGATCTCCTGGGAAACGTTTTTAAAACTGTATCGAAAAAAATACGACGAAGTTTTACGGAACGGAATGACAGCACATGGACCAACAATGGTATTAGCAAAAAAGAGTATTATTGAATATATAAAAGAATAACTTCCTTGTTTACACACTACAGGGGACTGTAAACTCAACTCTGTCTGAATAAAAAAAAGTATTAACTTTATTCAAACAGAAAACATGACAAAAGACGAGTTAGCCAACATTGAAAAAAAGGCATTGGATCAATTATTATCAGGAAAAAGTTTATTCGGAAAAGAAGGTGCCTTTGCTCCTTTAATGAAACAATTTCTTGAGAAAGCATTGGAAGCAGAAATGGAATCACACCTTAGTGAAGAGGAACGTTCTAAAGGGAATAAACGTAATGGAAAGGGCAAAAAGACTGTTAAAACTAGTATTGGTAGTTTTGAAATAAGCACGCCAGCGGATAGAAATAGTAGTTTCGAGCCTGTTCTGATAAAAAAGCGTCAAACCATTTTAGCAGATAATTTATCAGATAAGATCATTGGATTATACGGCCTAGGAATGAGCTTACGCGATATTTCTGGTCATATAAAAGAGATGTATGATACAGATATATCACACACTGTTTTAAGTCAAATTACAGATAAGATCATACCAGATATAAAACAATGGCAAAGTCGTCCAATAGAACAGATGTACTGCATTGTTTGGCTTGACGCTATGCATTACAAGGTAAAAGTAGACGGTAAAATACAACACAAAGCACTTTACAATGTTTTAGGAGTAAATAAAGAAGGGATCAAAGAGGTTTTAGGAATGTATATTTCAGAAAGTGAAGGCGCAAATTTTTGGCTTCAAGTATTGACAGACCTTAATAACAGAGGGCTTAAGGATATCCTAATTGCCTGTACAGACAACTTAAAAGGGTTTTCAGAAGCTATCTTGAGTGTATTTCCTAAAACACAAATTCAAAAGTGTATTGTTCATCAAATTCGTAATTCTTTAAAGTATATAGCTTCCAAAGACCAAAAAGAATTTATTCGAGATTTAAAGCTTGTTTACAAGGCTGTTAATAAGGATATTGCTGAGTTGGAGTTATTGAAATTAGAAGAAAAATGGGGAGAAAAATACCCTGTAGTTTTAGAAAGTTGGAACCGTAATTGGGAAGAGTTATCTCAGTTTTTTCAGTATACAGAACCTATCAGAAAAATAATTTACACAACAAATGCAGTAGAAGGTTTTCATAGACAGGTAAGAAAAGTAACTAAAACAAAAGGGGCTTTTACCAGTGATATGGCACTATTAAAGCTTGTTTACTTAGCAACAAAAAATATCGAAAAAAAATGGACAAACCCTTTACATAATTGGTGCTTGACAATTCAACAATTATATATTAAATTTGAAGATCGAATAACGTTGGATTTACATAAAAACGGAAGCAATTCGTGACGCTAGCCGCTGGGGCTCATTTTAAAATAGTTCGATTTTTAAAGCAGCCTTATGAAGAGAAAATCGAACTATTTTAAAACGTAGAAAAAAACAAGCAGACAGAGTTTAAATTACACAACCCACTACAGAACAAACCTATTCACTAAGAAACTAAAAACAGTATTAGTACTATTATTTATAGTATTTACAAGTGTAGCTCAAAACAAGATTAAAGGAATAGTTACAAATAGTAAGGGAGCTCCTTTACCTTATGTAACTGTACTATTGCTAAACAAAACTAACTCGACAATATCAAAATACACTTCCACGGATAAAAGCGGAAATTACACCTTAACTATTAACAATGAATTAAAAGCATTACAAATCGAATTTCGATTGATTTCATTCCACAAACAAACCTTTACCTTAGAAAATGTAAAAACAAGGAATAAAACTACTATTTTAGATGTCACCTTAAAGTCAAGGACAACCGCCTTGGACGAAGTCCTTATAAAATCACCAAAAAACAAAGCTATCACAGTAAAAAAGGATACGGTGTTTTTTGAAATCAACCGTTTTAAAGACGGTACTGAACTGGTGGTAGAAGATATCATTAAAAAACTTCCAGGAATGGAAGTAGGAAATAATGGGAAAATATTTTTTAAAGGAAAACCTGTTGAAAATATATTATTAGATGGAGACGATTTGTTTGGAAGTAATTATACAATGGGCACCAAAAATATAGATATTGATATGATAGATAAATTGTCTGCCATTGAAAATTATATAGAAAACCCATTATTACATGGACTTGAAAATTCAAAAGCTGTAGCGATTAACCTTATTTTAAAAAAAGGAAAAACTGACTTTTCCAACACTACTTCAATTGGTCTAGGCATAGAGAACAAACAGGATTTAAAGTCAAGTTTACTAGGCGTATCTAAAACACTAAAATCGTTTTCAACCATTAGCTATAATAATGTGGGAAAAGAAAATAGTGCTTATGATTATTTTGGATCCAATGCTACCTCTTTAGAAAGCATAAAAGAACAAACATTGAGCTTACCTAAAATAATAGAAGACCGGATTTTAAACACAGAAATAGGAGAAGAACGTTCCCGTGTTAATCATAATTTTTTCACCAACATAAACGGCATTTATAAAATAACAAAGAATTTAGGAATGCGAATAAATCTGGACTATAAAAGCGATAAATTATTACGTAACCTAGAAAACAGGACTTTATTTACAGACGCTTTAAACAATGATTCTATTTTACAAAGCAATGCTATTAAGAAAACACCAAATATAAAGGTGCTTAAGGTAAAATTAAATTACAAATTATCTGCGAATAAAATATTAGAATATAACAGCAAATTAAAAAAATCCAACATTAAAACTATCGAAAAAACTGAACGGAATGGATTAAATCAAAATAGTAGAAGTAGTTTTAAAGAAAACTTGTGGAGTCAGCAATTGGCATATACAAATAGAATAAATTCAAAGAGTGCCTTTATAGGAAAGATTGTAGTCAATTCATCTAGCTTACCTCAACAACTCATTATTTCTCCAGAATATAGGTTTAGCAATACCCCAGAAGAAGGGCAACAAACAGTGAATTTGAACAAGGATTATTATAAATTAACCACCGAGTATTTAACAGCAAAAAACAACCTCACTTCTAAGTTCTATTTGGGCTATTCCTTAGAGGATCTTAAATTAAATTCTTTACTCGCTAACACAAACAAAACATTGCCTGTATCAAATAATGATTTTAACTATAAAACCAAACACCTATGGATAGGGAGTTCTTTGTTTTTCAAAAAAAAGAAATGGAGGTACCAAGTCAAAGCTACATTTAATTACTTGAAGCAGCGCATACACTTCTATTCTATTTCCGAAAAGGATGACCTTAATAGATTTTTTGTTACACCTTCAATCAATGTTTCATATCACATCTCTAAAAAATCAAACTTAAACGTTGGAATGTACTATACAGAAAGCAAACTAAATGAAAAAGACTTGTTTAGACAACCAATTTTTACATCCAATGAAAATGCCATTAGCAATAATGTGAATTTAAAAATGATAAAGAAATACAAGGTAAAACTAGGGTATAATCACAACGATTTTTATAATCTTTTTCAGTTAAATACAAGTTTAAATTTTATAAGACAAAAAAACAATTTAGTTTCCAATGTATCATTTGTAAATACCTTTTTTGAATCATTAAGAACGTTGGAATCTGTTAATTATGACACAACATTCCTAAACCTAAACTTGGACACCTATTTGAATGGGATAAATTCAAATTTAAAATTTACAGGTTCTTACGGAGTAAGTACTTTTAAAAACATAGTGAACAACTCGCAAGTTAGGAATAACATTGGGTATTCTGGATTCTATAAAGTATCGTTAAAAACAGGATTTTTAAACAGGGTTAATTTCGAAAACAGCTTAGAAATAATGACAAGTAAATTTAAGACAAATACAATGCAACCGATCAACAGTATTTCTTATCACAACGTGTTTAAAATTTATATAAAACCAACACAAAGGATTCGTTTGGTTTCAAGCATTGATGTTTATTCCCCAAACAAAAAAATGAACAACCTTTATTATTTTATTGACAATTCACTTTTCTATACATCAAAAAACAATAAAATAAAATACACAATTACTGCCAAAAACTTAACAACTAAGCCAAACAGCTATAGTAGAACGGTTGTTTCCGATTTTGCAGTTAGTACCATTTCACATAATATATTAAAACCTTATATTTTGTTTACGGTAGATTTCAGGTTGTAACCAAATGAGGCAATACAATATTACATGAAGATTTATTATGTAAACCCCCCAAACCGTTGGTTTGGTTTTTTTGTTTTGGATGATGGGTATGGCTAGAGATACATTGCATTGCGTCTCTAGCAACATCATCATCATCATCATCATCATCACACCGCATTCGCGGTGCTATTAACAGGCCCCACGCTGTGGCTTTTAAATCCCAGTCGGATTACACCCTGAAAACAACCCACAAGAAACGACACACAAAGCTCCAGAGGAGCGACATGTTAGTAGTAATAAAGCCCCCCAATCCGACAGCTTGAGAGGAGCGACATGTTAATAATGCTAATTAATAGGTCCGTAAGCGTACGGTAAAGTACACCCTTGATTATTTATCAACAGGCTTCCAATTTTGAGGCAGTAACTCCGAAAGTTTATTAGCCTTATGTTCTGGTAATCTATTAAGGACATCACATAGCCACGTATGTGGGTTTACGTTATTCTTTTTGCAAGTAGCAAAAAAGCTATAAAATAGAGCTATGTTTTGTGCGGACTCATGACTGCCAGCAAAGAGATAATTTTTTCTGCCAATAGCTAAAGGTCTTATGGCATTTTCTATATTATTGTTGTCTATTTCAAACCTGCCATCATCGATGTATAGTTTTAGGTTTTGCCATATTTTAAGAGTATAAGCAATTGCTTTTCCTATGGCACTTTTAGGCAGTACGTTTTTTCGCTCTTTTGTAAGATAAATTTCTATTCCGTCTAAAACAGGTGATGCATGTTTTTCTCTATATGCTTTAGTTTGCTCAATAGTTAATTCTTGTTCTTTTATTTTACGTTCTATCTTGTATAGCTTTTGAATTTCCAACAAAACAACATCCGCTCTTTTAGGATCATTATCCAGCGCCTTCTCAAAATACCGCCTAGCATGAGCCATGCAACCTAAAAGAGTAATTTCTCCTTTTGTTGTTAAGTTTTGGTATGCAGCATACCCATCGGACTGTAGTGTCCCATTGAAATCTTTAAAAAACTCTTCTGGAACAACTTTTCCTCTCCCTTTATTGTATTCAAAAAGAACTAAATTTTTAACAGGATTTCGATACACCCACATATACCCTCTGTGTGTTGATTTTTTCTTGTCTTTATCTAAAACCTTTATAGGAGATTCGTCTGCTTGAATATAATTGGCATTTTCTAAAAACTGAGCCTTAAATGTATCGTATAAAGGAGCGATAAGCTCCGAACTTTTAGATACCCATCCTCCAATTGTTGATTTACTTACTTTTAAATCTTGTCGTTTAAAAATTTGAATTAATCTGTAAAGTGGTAAATGGTCTACAAATTTTGAAATAAGTATAAAGGCCAATAAACTTGCTGATGCATTTCCTTTAGGTATCGGTAAGCTTGGTAATTCTGCTATAACAACGCCTTTTTCTTCCGGAAGTGCATATTTAGGTCTTACAATTCGTCTTACAAAAACGGAAAGAGGCGTTATTTCTAAAAGTTCTGTAACTTCTTCTCCTATTTTTACAGCTCCTTCTTCTATGTGCTTAGGCTCTATAATCTCTTCTACTCGCGGAAAATGCGCAGGTATAGAAGAGCGAACAGGTTTTTTCTTTCCTTTCTTCTTTTGTTTTCTTTCGTAGATTACAATATGTTTTTTGTATGCCTCTTCTTTCTCAGCTATTATTTTTCCGAAAAGCGACAATTGATTTGTGTCAACAGGGATAAAACGTTCGCTTTTAGACCCGAAAACCATTCTTTTAAGCTGCTCGTATTGCTGCTTAATTTCAGCTAGTTCTTGAGCTGTTTTTTCAAGTTCAATCTTTAAAATTACCAGCTCTTTTTGTATGTCTATTGTATTGTTTTCCACACTATAAATATACAAAAAACAAGACTAAATAGCAGGTAAAACCTACAGTTTTATTGAATTATTTAGCCTCTAAATAACGTTCGTTTTTCTGAGTATTTATAATACTAATTCCGTCTAAAACCATAACCATTTGGGTATAACTCAAAACTACTAATCCATCTTCAATGTCGTATTTTGGAAGCTCAAAAATACCTCGTTCCAATCGTTTATAATACAGTACAAATCCTCCAGGTCGCCAATGAAGAAGTTTTAGTTTATTTTTTTGCTTATTGATAAATGCATAAACACTATTTCTATCTCGCTCTTGTTCCATGTGCTCACTAACTAATCCACTTAATCCATTAAATCCTTTTCGCATATCAACTGCAGATAAGTGATAATAATACGTGTGTTCTGTACCTAATCCTAACATTTATATTTTCGTTTTTGTTTAGATGCAAAAATTAGATTATTTTTAACTTCTTACAAGATGTAGTTCTCCGTACGCTTACATAGGTCCCACGCTGTGGCATTTAAATCCAAGTCGGATTACACCCTGAAAACAACCCACAAGAAACGACACACAAAGCTCCAGAGGAGCGACATGTTAGTAGTAATAAAGCCCCCAATCCGACAGCTCCAGAGGAGCGACATGTTAATAATGCTAATTAATAGGTCGCCACGCTGTGGCTTTTAAATCCCAGTCAGATCACCCACAAAAAACGACACAAAAAACCCAAACCCACAATCACACAAAGCTCCAGAGGAGCGACATGTTAATTGTAATAAAACCCTCCCAATCCGACAGCTCCAGAGGAGCGACATGTTAATAATGCTAATTAATAGGTCGCCACGCTGTGACTTTTAAATCCCAATCAGATCACCCACAAGAAACGACACAAAAAAACCCAAACCACAATCACACAAAGCTCCAGAGGAGCGACATGTTAATAGTAATAAAGCCCCCCAATACGACAGCTCCAGAGGAGCGACATGTTAATAGCAAAAGCGCCCCATATCCAATAGTTCCAATGGAGCAACATATCAACAAGGATTCCCTATCTTTGCAAAAAAGCAAACAAAACAATAATGTCTGATATAACACTAAATAAACCAACGCCAATCCTCACTACACCTCAAACAATCCCGTTTAAACGTGGATCGGATAGCAGGGCTTCCATACAAGAATTAGAAGAAGGAAATGCCGTTTTAATCACAGCATTTTACGGAAACGGTTTGGATCTAATGCTAGAGTTAAAGAAGCATCTAACACGCAAATTTCCAAAAAAAACATTTTTAGAACAACGCAAATACAGAGAAGCCTATCACAGACTCTCTAGTCTTATTTTAATAGAAATTAAAGAACATAAATTAGCGGTAAAAAAAGCACCAGCCATCGGTTGGTTGGAAAAGCTATATCCAGAAACTCCTGATTTCACCTTAACATTTTCACAAGTTCAAGGGCTGAACAGTTCTTGGCAATGGTACACAAAAGGAATCACAGTTCCCGTACTTAGAAATAAATTACATCCGTATTACGGAACCTACTTCCCTACCCGTTTCGATCACTTGATCCTTTTTGATAATTGGTTAAAACGCTACGAAGGCCCTAAAAAAACAGCCATAGATGTAGGGACTGGAAGTGGAGTACTCGCTTTTCAATTGGTAAAGCACGGTTTTCAAAAGGTCTTTGGAACGGACAGCAATCCAAATAGTATTGTAGGATTAACCGATTTTATGGGAGCTACAAAACTGTCAAGAAAAGTAGAATTAGACCATGGGAATCTTTTTGGAAAGTGGACAAAACAGACCGAACTGATCATCTTTAACCCACCGTGGATTCCAAAACTAAACAATATCGAAAGTGTAGACGAAGCTATTTATTACGACGAGAAGCTTTTTCCTGACTTTTTCGAAAAAGCAGTAGACATGCTTTTACCTGACGGGAAATTAGTACTTATCTTTTCTAATTTAGCTCAAATAACAAAGGTCACCAAAGCCCATCCTATAAAAATGGAGCTCACCAATGGTGGACGATTTAAATTGGAAAAATGTCATACAAAATCGGTAAAAGTGAGTTCTGAAAAAACAAAACGCGACCCTCATTGGCGTGGTTCTGAAGAAGTAGAACTTTGGATTCTTGTAAAAAAATAAAAAACAATAGTTAATTGCTAGATAGCTAGAAACATCTAAAATTGTTTCTAGCTATTTTTTTTAGGGAATGTAATAAGAACATCGTGTGAATTTATAAAAATCACATATTTGGTGTAAATTAACCCCAAAAGAAGGTACGACTAAACAAAGTATCTCCTTTACCAAACCCAATAATGAATGTCTAAAAGCGCAAGTAGACAGTAAAGAGTACACAAGTAAAAGCGAGCTTGTAAATGACTTTATTAGACAGGCCAGAAATCAACAACGATAGAATGTAAAATAAACTATTTATATCGGTCATTTTGAATTTTAGATTGGTATTACAAAACACCAAAGCAAATCCCAAAAACTTACCTCCTCTAAGCTCATTATATTATTACTTTTATTAAAAGGGCATATAGTGCCATACATTCCTCTAAAAATACAATAAATTTCAAGCCCTTAGTTTCACTAATTAACAGCGCATTACAACACTACAGCGCTTCCATTTTTTCGCTTTTTCTTATGTAAAAAAAAGGAACTCCCCTATTCCGGTCCTCCTCAAAATTAAGTTAAAAAGGTTTTTCATTTAAAATGGCATAAAGATGTCATATCAAAAACAGCTCTATCCCTTTAAAATAGTGTTATTTTTCGTGTCTAAAACAGCAGTAATGACAAACGAAAAACTGGCACAAGGAGCAAAAGAATTGAGAAAAGAGAAAAACTTTTCACAAGAGGAGCTCGCCAAACTTTCGGGACTTTCGTTAAGAACCATTCAACGGATTGAAAAAGGAGAAACTACACCAACAGGAGAAACGCTTAAAAGATTGTCTAATGTGTTAGAGGTTTCACCCCATGAATTATTGGAGTGGAATACAAGC
This sequence comes from Flavobacteriaceae bacterium, assembly GCA_965224465.1. Taxonomy (GTDB): domain Bacteria; phylum Bacteroidota; class Bacteroidia; order Flavobacteriales; family Flavobacteriaceae. The sequence goes on from OZ245049.1 coordinate 2,610,404, forward strand.
AATGATATTCTTATAAAAACCATTCAAACAAAATATGATTTTTTACATATTTTTAAAGACAAGCTTGTTCTAAGTAGCACGGCAGAAATAGATGATTTGGTAGCAGATTATGGGAAATCCGTAAATAACGTATTTAAAACACTGATGGTGTTTTTTATTTCTATCCCGATATCCAGTGTAATGGCAGTCATTTTTTACACAATAGATAGATATGGTTTAGCATTTAATTCTGGAGCTTTTTCCTTTTGCTTTTTGGTAATTGCATTCAAAACTTTACTATTTACTTCTGGGGCAACCCTCATAAAAAAAGACCACATTACTAAAATAAAACTTATAAGAAGTTTATCTAAAAATGTTCTTGTAATTTCTCACAAAGAATCTGGACGCATCAAAGAACGAGGTATCGTACTAGAAAAAAACCAAGTAGCTACTGTTAAAAATGTTTTACTGTCCGAAGGTCTTATAGAAGAAAAAAATATACACCTCAATAATAAAACCATCATCCTACGAATGGCATTATCAACTCTTATGATCCTTGGTGCTTTTTATTTAGTCTATACAATGGGAATTAAAGAAATGATGTTTTATTATGGCGCCATCTTTCTATCTTTAAGCATTATAGAATTAGTAAAAATCACAGTGAAATTGACTCAGCCAATACGCTCTAAAAAAACCAGTATTAAATATGGAGTTTAAAACAACATCACTCCCTCATCTCTGGTAAATAACATAAAGAAGGCATCAGGTAAAACATCCAATCTGATCAAAGTTATTTTTAAACTGATACATCCACTATTTAAGCCACAGAGGAGGATCCTATACCACCAAAACTTACCGTTCCTTTGTCGTTCAATAAAAAACGGCTAGAGAATCACGATATTATGACTTTCAAAACATAAATAGTACACAAATAGATGACAGCTTAACATCCTTATTTCTAATTTTCTAAAACTAAACTTCGTATAATTTCAGCATTCACTTCATGACCTCCATCAAAGGAAATAATTTTTACATTATTTTTAAATAAAGCATTGGCTTTCTCGGTTTCTTCGGCAATACGTTCAGCATTCAAATACGTATCTTTTGTCCCGTAAATCAGTATTGTTTTCGCAGCTAAAAAGGCAAAATCTTCCTCCCTTAATTCTTTAGGAATACCTCCAGAATGGAGTATTAATTGGGTACAATGTAATTGACGTTTGGCAACATACCTCGTAGCAACACTCACTCCTTGTGAGTAGCCCAACACAATTAAATTCAAGTCACAATCCAAGTTTTCCTTTTCAAAAATGGCATCAAAATAATGCATAATATTCTCCGTCTCTTGGAGCGTATTCTCTTTTGTCAACCAACTCGCTCCAACATGCTTAAAGTTTGCCCCTTGGTAATACAGACTAGGAGCTTGCGCAGCCACAATATAATTTTCCTCTGGGTTTAAGCCTTTAAAATACCGTAAGAAATAACGACTCAGATGTCCCATTCCATGACATACAAACCATATATTTTTTGTTTTTACGGTACGCTTATTTAGCGTAGCATACGGTTTGGTAGTACTGTAGACTATTTGTTTTTCTGTAGTATCCATGCGAAATGTTGATTTTTTAGACAATGTAAAGTTCCATAAATATTTATTGGTGTGCAATATTCAAAAAAAAAAACTAATTTACAAATGACAAAACCTCAATTACAGCTTATCGCAACTAAATTTCCAAGTGATGATTTAGAAAAGGAATTATTTTTCGTTCTCTTTTTCAACAACGCTAGAACCTAAAATAAACTATGTATAGCTGTCATTTTGGAATAAAGATGGTGTTATCATTGAGCAAACTCAATACCTTAAAAAATATTATACCTTAAAAAATATTTTTAAACAATTAACACCCTCAATTCAACTATTTTACCTAATTTTGCACGCAATTTGAATTACAACACATGAAGCGCATCAACGAATACAAGAAAATATTTAAGGTAGAAGGAGTTCTCGAATTAAAAGAGCTTAAGAAAACCTATAGAAATTTGATTAAAGAGTGGCATCCAGATAAATTTACTGACGAAACAAAGAAGGACGAAGCTGGAAAAGTAAGTTTAAAAATTATTGACGCCTATCATTTTTTAGTAAGCATTGCTCCTGCCACAAAGGAAGCAAACTTAGATGCTTATGCAAAAACTATTTCAGAATCTCAAGTTGAAGATTTCCACCACAAAAGCATGTTGATGGAAGTTACATTTACAGATGGAAACACTTACGAATACTTTGGAGTGAACCAAAAATTATTCAACAAATTTGTAAATGCAAAAAGCCTATCAAATTTCGGGAAAAGAAAAGTATTTAACACTTTCTTGTATCGAAAATCTAAAAAAGCAACGGCAATAGCCTAAAGTTATTTTTACATAAAACATATAAACCGCAAGACATTTCTTGCGGTTTTTTTTATGATTTAAAATGCCACACAACAACAAATAGAAGTTAACGGCACATGATTTAAAAAACCGCCCTCTAAAACAAGGCAATTATACCAAATACATTTCCAAGTGACAGATATTCTAGCATTTAGCGAACAATTAGCTGTAAAAATATCCACCTACCCCATAAAAAGACACCTTCGTCTAAAAAAACACAACAAAACAACTGTTTAAGATATCTTTACAAAACACGTATCCATCTCTAAATATAGTTAAATGCACAAAAAAATCATCCTTCTAAGCGCTTTCTTACTTGTTTTATTAAGTTGTTCAACAAAAAGTAAAGAGGCTCCAAAACCCAATATCATATATATTTTAACAGATGATTTAGGCTATGGAGACATTTCATCCTATAATGAAAACAGCAAAATACAAACACCAAACATAGACAAACTCACAGCAGAAGGAATGCAATTTACTGACGCTCACACCTCATCATCGGTATGTACACCTACCAGATACAGCATTCTTACGGGGAGATACAACTGGAGAAGCACTTTAAAAAGCAGTGTTCTTACAGGGAAATCTAAGGCATTGATTTCAAAGAACAGAACTACGGTTGCCTCCATGCTACAACAAAAAGGATATGAAACTGCGTTTATAGGAAAATGGCATTTAGGATGGGACTGGGCACTAAAAGACAGCAGTAGATTTGGAGGATCGGGATGGAACGCCAAAGATTTTGAGAATATCGACTTCTCAAAACCCATTACAAACGGACCAAAAGAACTAGGATTCAGCTATTCTTACGGACATGCAGGATCTTTAGACATGGCACCTTATGTGTATGTAGAAAACGGAATGGTCACCCAGTACCCAGATAGCATCACCGAGAACACAGGGAAATATACTTGGTGGAGAAAAGGACCAACTTCAAAAGATTTTATACATGATGATGTAACGCCTAACTTTTTTAGACGCTCGTTCGCCTATATAAAAGAACGCGCATTAGAGAAGAAGCCTTTCTTTTTATATTTAGCATTACCTTCTCCTCACACCCCTATTTTACCCACAAAAGAATGGAAAGGAAAAAGCAATCTAAACCCTTATGGTGATTTTGTAATAATGATTGACGCCTACATGGGCATCCTAGAAAAAACAATAAAAGAAGCTGGCATCGAAGCCAACACCCTTGTCATATTTACGAGTGATAACGGATGCTCTCCAGCAGCTAAAATAGATGAAATGATAGCAAAAGGACATCACTCTAGCTATATATACCGTGGACACAAAGCTGATATTTTTGAAGGAGGACACCGCGTACCCTTTATTGTAAAATGGCCCAACCGCATCGAAAAAAACACACTTTCCAACCAAACCATCTGCACCACAGACTTTATGGCAACTTGCGCCGAGATAATCAACTACACACTTTCCGACAACGAAGCAGAAGACAGCTTTAGTCTCTTACCCTTGTTTGAACAACAACCCTTAAACACTTTATTCAGAGAAGCCACGGTACACCATTCAATCAACGGGAGTTTTGCCATTAGAAAAGGAGATTGGAAATTGATCTTATGTCCAGATTCAGGCGGATGGAGTTTCCCAAGACCAGAAAACAAAAAAGCAATAGATTCCTTGCCAAAATACCAATTGTACAATTTAAAAACTGATCCAGGAGAAAAAGAAAACCTTTGGACTCCAAAAAATAAAATTGCCAACAATTTACAATCACTACTTAGTAAATACATTACAGAAGGAAGAAGTACTAAGGGAAAACCTCAAAAAAATGACCCGATTGACACCGAATGGAAACAAATAAGATTCGTTAAAAACTAAGTCTGGACTGTAAAAGTCATCCACTTGAATCATCAATTTTTTTATACTAATTTTCTAAAAACATAAAAACAAACATAAAAACGTATATTTGGTAGTAAATTCCTCACCATAACAACAGGAAGACACCTAATAATGACGCAAACAACTCTTTCAAAACACCCCTTACATCACCTTTTAGAACAAGATGATTACGAGGCATGGGAATTGAACATAACAAATTTTATAATTGACAAGGAAAGTCAAAAACACCAAGCTTGCAGTTTTACGATAAACACAGAACCCGTAATTTATAGGCACGCGCATAGCACGCCCAAAAAAGCGGGACAATTTGTTACCTTTTGGAAACGTAATTTACAGGGAGAAACCTGTCCTTTTTGTGAAACAGACCTTCTAAATTATTTTCTTATCGTTGTAAAAAAGAAAGAAGAAATTGGCTGTTTTATTTTTCCGAAATCAGTGTTGATAGAAAAAAATATTATTTCAAGTAGTAAAACAACAGGAAAAAGAGGTTTTAGAATCTATCCTCCTTGGGACATCACCACAAGTAAACAGGCTAAAAAAACACAAGATTGGCAATTGACTTATTTCGTGAAATCTATAAATAAAAAAATGATCCATCACTTTTTAAAACTATATCAACAAATCTAATGTTTATTATATCACTAACATACATCGTTCCTTTAGCAACAGTAGACCTGCACATGGAAGCTCATATTAAGTTTTTAAACGAACAATATACACTAGGAAATTTTCATGCTTCAGGAAGAAAAACACCAAGAACGGGAGGTGTTATTTTTTCAATGATTAAGGACAGAGAAGAAATGCTCAACATCATAAATAAGGATCCGTTTATATTCCACAAGGTTTCCTCTTTTGAATTGATTGAATTTACGCCAAGTAAAACCTGCAATGAACTCTCATACTTACTAGAACAACAAGACAACTAACATTCACCTAGCTACCAAATGACAAAAACCAACTTTACACGTATCGCGTTAATAGCAGTTACATTTATCAGCTGTAACAAAACACTTAAAAGCACAGATTTTACCCCCGAAAACAGTTTTACGGAAGGCATTGAAGGCCCCGCAACGGACTCACAAGGAAACATTTATGCGGTGAATTTTAAAACACAAGGAACCATTGGGAAAATCAACCCTGACGGCACAGCGGCACTTTTTGTAAAACTCCCTAACAAAAGCATCGGAAATGGGATTAGATTTGGCAGTAAAAATCAAATGTTTGTAGCAGATTATGTAAATCACAACATTCTAGAGATTGACATCATCACAAAAAAAACACAGGTGTTTGCCCATGATTCAACAGTAAACCAACCGAATGATATTGCCATAGCACCTAACAAAACCCTCTACGCAAGTGACCCGAATTGGACTAACAACACAGGGAAACTTTGGAAAATAACCAAAGACAAAGGTTTTGAACTACTCGAAGATCACATGGGAACTACCAATGGAATTGAAGTTAGTAATAATGGAAAAAAATTATACGTCAACGAATCCATTCAACGCAATATCTGGGTCTATGACATTCTAGAAAACGGCTCCATTACCAACAAAAAACTCTTTTATAAATTCGAAGATTTCGGACTGGACGGCATGCGTTTTCACCGCAACGGAAATCTATATGTTTGCAGGTACGACAAAGGAACAATAGCTGTTTTATCACCACAAGGAGAACTTATAGAGGAACTACAATTAACAGGAAAAAAAGTAAGTAACATCACCTTTAGCCCCGATTTTAAAACTTGCTACCTAACAATGGCAGACAGAGGATGCTTAGAGATGATAAAACTATAAAACATAAGTCTAGAACAAAAAAACGGGTCAATTTATTTAATATACGGGTTCAAAACGAGTTAAAATATGCTGTTTGAGTTCACAAACACCATTGAATTTTAAAGCACCCGCAAACCAAACTGATTTACAAATACAGGTTTATAATTGAAGCCTCTAACATCAAATACATTTTCAAGTAACGACTTAGAAATGGAATTATATTTTGTTTTAACTAGGTGGAAAATGGAAGAATAACCTAAACTACCGTTCTATTCTTCAACAACGCTAGACTGTAAAACAAACTATTTATTGCTGTAATTTTGGATTGTAGTTGATATCATTTAGAAGACATTTGTTTTTTAAAAACAGTCACCCTAATTTTAAATTATCATTAAACACCCTTAAAATCAGTGCCATTCGAATTGTTTCGTGTATTTTTCAAGAGAGCTATAATTCAATCAATCGTTTGAATGTAAAATCTAAGAACAAGAATTAGGACACATAAAAAGGCAAAACAACAACAAATGAAACAGAAAACTGACTACTGGAACCCTAAATTATACACTGATAAACACGCATTTGTATATGAATACGGAAGTGATTTAATCCAATTACTAAAACCACAAAAACACGAGCGAATTTTAGATTTAGGCTGTGGATCGGGTCAGTTAACCGAAGCCATCAACAAGCTAGCGCACGAGGTAATAGGCATAGACAAATCACCAGAAATGATCGCCGACGCCAAAAAAAGCTACCCAACACTCCATTTTCAGGTAAGCGATGCTGCTAATTTTGAGTTTAAACAACCCTTTGATGCAATTTTTTCGAATGCTACCTTGCATTGGGTATTGGATTATAAAGCAGCTATAGACTGCATGTATCAACAGCTAAAACCAGGAGGAAGGATTGTGCTAGAATTTGGAGGAAAAGACAATGTAGCATCCATTACAGCAGCATTGAGAACCTCCTTAGCAGCCAGAGGATACCTTGCACAATCACAACTAGAACAATGGTTTTTTCCAAGCCTTGGCCACTACACATCTGCCTTAGAATCACAAGGATTTACAGTTAACCTTGCCCATTATTATGAACGTCCTACGGCATTGGCAACTGCCCAAACAGGAATTAAAGACTGGCTGACAATGTTTGCTTCCACATTTTTTAGCGATGTAGCCACAAAAGATATAATATCCATTAAAAACGAAGTACAAGAAGCATTAAAACCAATACTTTTAAAAGATGACACTTGGTATGCGGATTATAAGAGAATTCGGATCGTTGCCATTAAATAATCCTCCTATGAAAAACTACCTACAGCGCTTTCAGATATTAAATGATACAGAAATCGCAGCACTATGCGAGATCGCAATTCCGAAAACACTTGAAAAAGGAGCCTTTTTAAACAAAGAAGGGGATGTTTGCACATCGGTCGCATTTATAACTTCGGGAATATTAAGAAGCTATTACCACGCGAGTTCTTCTGAAGAAATCACGTACTGTTTTTCTTTTAAAAACGGATTTATCAATGCCTATTCTTCTTTTATAACTCAGGAAAAATCTATGGAAAATATCCAAGCCTTGACCCAAGTTTCCCTGCTGTTAATTCCAAAGCATCAAATAGATCGTCTTGAAAAATCCAGCCCTAATTGGATGAAATTTCAGAAAACAGTCGCTGAGAACAATTACATCAAACTCGAAAGAAGGATTTTTATGCTTCAAAAAGAAAAAGCAGAAGTCCGTTACCAAGACTTACTCACAAACAATCCAGAAATCATACAACATATCCCCCTTCATTATATCGCCTCTTACTTAGGAATTAGCGAAAGGCACTTAAGTAGGATTCGAAAGGGAATTTATTTAGAATAAGACATATGTCCTTTTTAAAACTCTAAAATCTCTTTTCCTTTACAGTTACTTTTAAAGACAGAGAAAATGAAAGAAATAGTGATTATAAACGGGCATCCCAACAAAAAGAGTTTTAACTACGCCTTAGCATCCGCTTACACAAAAGGAGCCCTCAGCAGTGATGCCCATATTACACATATCAATATTAGCGAATTAAAATTCAATCCTAATTTAGAACATGGTTATCAACAGCGGACACCACTAGAACCAGACCTAGAAATAGCGATAGAAAAAATACAAAAAGCCCAACATATTGTCTGGGTCTACCCTACTTGGTGGACAGGTTTCCCCGCCATTATGAAAGGTTTTATAGACCGTACTTTTTTACCTGGTATTTTTATATCAACCCATCCAAGGAAAACCATTCCCTAAACAACTACTAAAAGGAAAAACAGCCAGAATCATTGTCACTTCAGACACGCCTCGCTGGTATGACTATTTGATATTAAAAAGCCCTGGTATACGACAATTAAAAAAAGGAGTCTTAGGTTTTTGTGGGGTAAAATCAATAAAGGTTACTTATGTGGGACCGCTTAAGGGGGCAAAAAAAGAATATCGCGAGCAGTATCTTCAAAAAGTAAACAAACTAGGTAGACTCTTAAAATAAAGAAACTCTAAAATAGTATTACTAACAATTTCGATTGAACTAATGATGTTTGCAAGGCATAAAAACACTCCTCGAAGTTGAGTTAAAAGACATTAAGGAAGGAAATAGGAAGTGCTAATTCACAAAAACACTTCACTCTCTCATAAAGAAGACAAAAAGAATGAAAAAACTTACTCGATCACATTTTTCAATAATAGCATGAATCCTAATACATTGAAAAAACTATTAAAAGAATAAAACCGTTTTAAACAAAAAAAACCGAGCTCTAAAGCTCGGTTTTTCTATATAATAAATTCTTAAAATTATTCTCCTAAGAATGGGTATCTGTAGTCTTTAGGTGTTACAAACGTCTCTTTAATAGTACGTGCATTTACCCAACGAAGTAAGTTCCAAACAGAACCTGCTTTATCATTCGTTCCAGATGCTCTAGCACCACCAAATGGTTGTTGTCCTACAACAGCTCCAGAAGGCTTATCGTTGATATAGAAGTTACCAGCAGCGTTTTCTAATTTGTTTGTTGCATGGTCTATCACATAACGATCTCCACTAAAAATAGCTCCTGTTAAAGCGAATTCACCTGTCTTATCAACTAAGTCTAAAACATCATCCCATTCCGCATCCTCATATACATAAATAGTAATGATAGGCCCGAATAACTCAGTAGTCATAGTTTTGTACTGCGGATTGGTTGTCACTAATACGGTAGGCTCAATAAAGTACCCTACTGAATCGTCATAACCACCACCTACAATAACTTCTACGTCGCTGTCTTTTTTAACTTGGTCTAAATATCCTGATAATCTTTTAAATGCTTTTGCATCAATTACGGCATTGATAAAGTTAGAAGGATCTTCTGGTGAACCCATTTTGAATGACTTCACATCTTTAATCACTGATTCCTTAATTGCTGGCCATAAACTCTTCGGTAAATACGCTCTAGAAGCCGCAGAACATTTTTGTCCTTGGTATTCAAAAGCACCACGAGAAATTGCAGTAGCTACTTCCTGTGCATTTGCTGTTGGATGTGCCCAAATAAAGTCTTTCCCTCCTGTTTCTCCAACAATTCTAGGATACGATTTATAGTTCTCCATGTTATTCCCAATAGTTTTCCAGAAACTGTTAAATACTGGAGTAGATCCTGTAAAGTGAATTCCAGCAAACTCTGGACTCGCTAATAAAGTATCTGTAATCATTCCCGAGTTTCCAGTTACCATATTGATAACACCGTCAGGTAAACCAGCTTCTTTAAATAATTCCATAATAACTTGTGCAGAATACACTTGCGTTGCAGCAGGTTTCCAAACCACAACATTCCCCATCATAGCAGGTGCAGCAGGTAAGTTACCAGCAATAGCAGTAAAGTTAAAAGGAGTTACAGCATATACAAACCCTTCCAATCCACGGTATTCCATACGATTCCAAACTCCTCGAGACGATGTTGGTTGGTTTGCATAAATTTCTGTCATAAACTCTACGTTGAAACGTAAAAAGTCGATCAACTCACAAGCCGCATCAATTTCCGCTTGCATTACGTTTTTTGACTGTGCAATCATAGTTGCAGCATTCATTTTATAACGGTATGGTCCAGCCAATAAATCAGCAGCTTTCAAAAAGATAGCAGCACGGTGCTCCCAACTAGTAGCAGCCCATTTTGCACGCACTTCCAAGGCATTTTCAACAGCCATTTCTATGTGCTTTTTCTCGGCAGTATGGTACTGACCTACACTGTGTTTTGTATCAAATGGAGGGTGAATTTCAACAGTATTTCCTGTTCTGTACTCTTTGCCACCAATATAGAACGGAATGTCTACCTTTTCCGCATACATTTCTTTAAATTTAGCTAATAACGCGTCGCGCTCTGGAGTTCCAGGTGCATACGAATTAACAGGCTCGTTAATTGCTTTAGGTACTTTATAAAATCCTGATGCCATAGTATCTGTTTTAGTTTTTCTTGTTAAATTTGTAAGACAAAGTTACAAAACCGATTTGACTTACTCAAAATTAATCTAATACTCAATATCCAAATACCTATATTATGTGTACAGTAACTTTTTTAAGCTTAGAAAATCAGGGATTTATTTTAACATCTAGCCGAGATGAACGCAAGGAACGAAAAACAACTCCTCCTGCAACCTATCAAGAACTCGGCAGCCAACTCACCTACCCAAAAGATGAATTAGCAGGCGGCACTTGGATAGGCGTAAGTAACCGAAAAAGAGTGGTTTGCGTTTTAAATGGCGCTTTTAAAAAACACGTACGCAAAAATTCTTATCTAAAAAGTCGTGGAGTTTTGGCAAAAGAAATTCTAAAAATGGAGGTCTTAAATAAGGAGATCCCATTCCTAAAACTGGAAGGTATCGAACCTTTTACAATGGTAATAGTTGACTGGAATGATGGACTCAAATTACTAGAATTAACCTGGAATGAAACTCATAAAACATTCCGTGAACTAAAACTAGAAGCGACCATTTGGTCCTCCGCAACACTATACTCAGAGGACATTAAAAAACAACGCGTAGATTGGTTTAAAAACTGGACAGACAAGCACACAAACATTCAAGATTCTATTCTTGCATTTCATCATTCAGAAATTGGAGATAAAACACAATCCATTCTTATGAAAAGAAATACAATAGAAACCGTAAGCATTACCTCTATCCAGAAGAACACTACCGGTATTTCAATCATTTACAAAGATTTATCACGTAAAAAAACACATACACTTAACATAGATTCATAATTATAAACATACTGATTGCTATGAAAATAAAAAAGAAACCACAGTAATAAAGACAAATCCGACAGAAGTCAAAATAATATACATACCATTCAGTATGAAAAATTTAATTAACGTCTTAAAAAACGACTGTTTATAAAAGCCTCTCAATGCCAAAAACAGATAAACAGAAAACAGGATAAAAGCCAAACTCCATTGACTTTCTGTTCCAAAAACTGAATCGACACAAAAGAAAATTATAAACAACAAAAAGAGTACGGTTTGCGTATTAAACACAAACACCAAATGTTCCATATAGGAATACCTTTTACGAAAATAGACCAACCAAACGAAGCATGTAAAAATGGGGAGCAGGAAAAATAAGGAAATCGAAATTTTGGAAACAATAGCATTAAAAAAAACCTTTAAATTATCTTCATCATCCCCTACACTATAAATCATAATTTTATGATACATAGCCTTGTTAAAAAAACTAGGTTCTACCTGTAAACTATCCATTATAGAAACCACACTTAGGTCTCTATGCCTTCTAAACAGACGATCGGCTTGCTTGATTTTTTTTAAAAAATAGATGGACTCTATTTGATCTGATTCGGAGTCTAATACAGGAGTATTATTTTGATCAAATATAGAATCTGTTTCGTGCAAAAAACCTTCCATAATTGTATTCCCCTTTTTAAAACCCTTTTGTACATCAATGCTACTCCTCCCATTCCTTTGTTCAAATGAAGTGTTTAATACGCCATATTTAGACGATAATCCAATCATTAAAAAATAAATAATAGACATTAAGAAATAAAACCGAAACGGATTCACATACCGTTTTCGTTTCCCTTGAATATACTCCAAAGAGACCTCTCCTGGACTAAATAATAGAGGCTTTAAAGTCCTCCAAAGTGTAGAATCATAAGAAATAAACCCTGCCAAAAACTCTGTAAAAAAATGAGAAACTCTCAGTTTACGAACATCATTTTTTTGACCACAACTCGCACAAAAGTTTTCATCCCCTTTTAACGGCATCTCACAATTAAGGCATTCCAAGCCCTTTAGACTTTTATTTTTAAAAAGCATTGTTTTTTTCATGACTGTAAAATGATGTTTTTTTGCGGGTAAAAATCAGAAGCCTCGTTTTAATTAAGTGCCATTGCTACGGTTAATTGAAAATTAGGAATATACACCTTAAAAGATGTTGATGTTGTGAAATTCACCATCGTATAAAAACCTTTCATTGCCCCAACAGGAGAAACAAGCATACAAAACGAACTATAGCTATAACTTTCTCCAGGCTTTAAAACAGGCTTTTCTCCAATCACTCCAGGACCTTCTACAATCTCAATATTATTCAAAGAATCAAAAATAGTCCAATTACGCGCTTGCAACTGCACTACATCATTACTCGTATTTTCTATAGTAATTGTATAACTAAACACATAATACAACCGATAATCCCTGTACGAGGTTCCGTCAAAAATAGTCTGAACCGATATTTTGATTCCATTTGTTACTTGCTGAGTCATATAAGTAGCATTAATACTTCAAAGATACAAAAATATAGGATTGGTTCCGCTTTAGAACGTTCAATTAGTGACTAAAGGTAGCATTCGAATCCTTTTTATTGCTATTTCAACACCATCAGCATTAAAAAATTAAATACTACATAGTCTAATTATAGAATAAATTCTTTTTTATTAAATCTTACACCGAACCAAAAAAGACGTTTTATAAGCAGGTAAAAAACCTTAAATTAGCAACACCCAACAAATTCAAACAGTTCCTATATGACAAACCCAAACAGTGTTAAGCTCAACATCCACTCGAGCACTTCCTTTTGCACTAGTTATCATCAAAAACAACCAGTTATATAAAGGATTCACTAAAGCGATACTTACACAACAAATTCACCCGCCTTTTAACCCTAAAACAAATTTAAAACAGCTAAAATTTCACAACAAATGATTCCAACAAAAAACACCAAGCGAGCAACACGTTTTCTTCAACATTTAACAGGACTTTGCTTCTCCATTGTACTACTCGTAGTATCGGGATGTTCAAAAGACGACGTAGCACCAGCAAGCATGTCCATTTCCCCTCCAATAAAACAACTCAATTTCTCCCCCACCATGCACGGAGAAAAATCTACATCTAAAAACATCACGTTAAAATATGCACATTTAAGTGATGCAATTATAATTACAGCCAGTTCAAATTTTGAAGTATCAATAGATGATACAAATTTTCACCAAAGCCTTTCACTTTCAAAAGCAGAATTACCAGCAAATTCTATTAAAATTTATGTTCGTTTTTCCCCAGAACTAAACTTGATAGAGACAGCAATAGGGACCTTAACTATTAGTTCTAAAACTACAGAGAGCATCACACTAAAACTAGAAGGCATCTCCACCCCTAAAACATACAACTACACAACATTCAAAAACAAACGCCTTGCATTTGGAAATGGACACAACCAATCTGCTATAGATCAATTTACATTACACGAAGACTTAACAGAAATCAAAACCATTAAAATGTTTGTACAACTAACCTGTCCAGATGGAGGATGTGACCAATGGGATGTTTATGCCCATGTCCTAATCAAAGAGCAATCTTCAGGAGATTGGTATGAACTAGGACGCTTTATCACTCCGTATTGGAATGACAACAGTCAATTAGAACGTGGTTTTGAATTTGATGTCACTGATTTCAAATCGCTTTTAAACAAAAAAGTAGAACTAAAAATATTCACCGAATGCTGGAATCCAAAAGGCTATAATGTAAGTGTAGATTTTGATTATATAAAAGGAACACCAGACTACAGCTATTCCTCCATAACCAAAGTACTCCAATACAACAAAAACTCAATAAGCGGAGTGCCCTACGGAAAAAAACACACCCTAGATTTAACAAAATCCATAAGCATTCCCTCCAATGCAAAAGCAACTAGCTTACGCACCATAATTTCTGGTTGGGGACACGCAAAACCGTATGACGAAGGAAATAGAGGCTGTGCAGAATGGTGTTTTAGAACGCATTATATAAAAATCAACAACCAAAAAACTTTCAAACACTATATGGGACCAATAGGTTGCGGAAGCAATCCCGTAAACAATCAAAACCCTGGCAACTGGAAAGGAGAACGCGCAGGATGGTGCCCAGGAATGGAAGTACCAACACGTATTGACATCTTAGAGAACGCAATGGCAGGCAGTACTTTTGACTTTGAATACGACTTTAAATATTGGAGAAACAACGATCAAAACGGAGAAGCTTACAACGCTATATCAACTTATATTATTGTAAAGAGTAACACGCCTATTGACAAAGCTACCGTTACAAACTAATTCTAAAAAACACAATATAAAGGCAGTTTTTATACATTTATAAATACTGCCTTTTTAAACGCTTAATTCTTTAATTCTCTCTAAGCATCTCCAACATCCAATCATACCAAATACATTTCCAAGTGGCAATTTAGAAATGGAATTTTTTTTGTTCTATTTTCCAACAACGCTAGAACAAAAAACAAACTATTTATATCGATCATTTTGGTTTTTAATTGGTGTCATACCAAATACATTACCAAGTGACGGTTTAGAAATGGAATTATTTTACGTTCTAGCTAGGCGGAAAATCTAAGGATAGCCTTAGCTATCGTTCTATTTTCCAACAACGTTAAAACGAAAAACAAACTATTTATATCGGTCATTTTGGATTTTAATTGGTGTCATACCAAATACATTACCAAGTGACGGTTTAGAAATAGAATTATTTTTTGTTCTAGCTAGGCGGAAAATCTAAGGATAGCCATAGCTATCGTTCTATTTTCCAACAACGTTAAAACGAAAAACAAACTATTTATATCGGTCATTTTGGATTTTAATTGGTATACGCACATATAAGTAGTGAAATCCCTGAAAACTACACACTATATCGTTATAGAAACTAAAAAAGATTAATATTTCTATTAAATACACCCTTATATATAAGTATAATGCCTAATTTTAAGACCACTAATATAGACAACAAACTCCGTATTAATAATACGGCAATGCACGTCTATCAACATGATTTTTTATGAAAAAAATAAACCTACTTCTCTGTTTAATTTTACTATTTTCTTGCCAAACAAAAAAAGTAATAACAGACACATCAAAAACTACATCACCCACAGAAGATGTCAAGCCAAGTAAAGACATCCCGCTAGACAAAAACATTACTAAAGGAGTACTTAGCAATGGACTTACCTATTACATTCAACACAATGCAAAACCAGAAAACAAACTTGAATTGCGATTGATTGTAAATGCAGGATCTATATTAGAAGACGATGACCAAAGAGGGTTGGCGCATTTTATGGAACACATGAATTTTAATGGAACCAAAAACTTTAAGAAAAACGAATTGGTAGACTACCTACAAAGTATAGGTGTAAAATTTGGAGCCCACTTAAATGCTTATACTAGTTTTGATCAAACAGTGTATATTTTACCCATACCTAGTGACGATCCTGAAAAACTAGAAAAAGGATTTCAAATATTAGAAGACTGGGCTCACAATGCACTCCTAACAGAAAGCGACATTGATTCAGAAAGAGGTGTTGTTTTAGAAGAACTTCGCTTAGGAACAGGTGCCAATGAACGCATGTCACAAAAATATTTACCAAAAATAATGTATGGTTCTAAATATGCAGACAGACTTCCTATAGGTAAGAAAGCTATTATAGAAAATTTCAATTACGAAAGTTTAATTCGTTTTTACAAGGATTGGTACCGTCCAGATTTAATGGCAGTAGTAGCCGTAGGAGATGTAGATGTAGCTGTTTTAGAGGCTAAAATAAAAGAACATTTCGGAAGAATCCCTAAGGCAATTGAACCAAAAAAAAGAGAAACTTTTAGCCTTAAAAATCACGACGAAACACTCATTTGTATCGCTTCAGACAAAGAAGCTCCATATGCCGTAACAAGCATCTATTACAAAGACGAACAAGACAGCAAAGCATTAATTAGCACAAATGACTACAGAAACTCTTTGATAGAAGGTTTGTTTAGTCAAATGATAAGCAATAGACTCGACGAATTAAAAAACAGTCCGACCCCTCCATTCCTGTTTGCATCTGCAAGTCACAGCAACACGATGGCAAGAAACAGAAAAGCCTATCAAGGTTTTGCGGTATCTGGACAAAAAGAACAACTAAAAGCACTCCAAACTTTACTAGAGGAAAACGAACGCGTAAAACAATTTGGATTTACCCAAGGCGAATTAGATAGAGCAAAGAAAAGAACCCTTGCCGCCATGGATCTCGCTTTCAAAAACAAAGACAAAACAACTTCTGCACGTATTGCGGGACAGTTTGTAAACAATTTCCTTTCACAAGAAAATTCACCAGGAATCACTTGGAAAAACGATTTTTGTAAACGCACCTTCCCTGGTATTACACTAAAGGACGTGAGCTCTCTAATTCATAAATACCTCAAAAAAAACAATAGAGTTATTGTACTAACAGGACCTATTGTACCTGAAGAAGAACAAATTACAGTTGCACAAATTCAGAAAACTTTAGACAATAGTACCACAGCAACCCTAAAGGCATACGAAGACAAAGAAGTTGCCAGTTCACTGATTTCTAAAGCACCAAAACCAGGAACCATCATCTCAAAATCAAGCAACAGTAAATTAGGAACGCAAAGCTTTACCCTAAGCAACGGACTTAAAGTAGTGTATAAAAAAACTGATTTTAAAAACGATCAAATCCTTATGGAAGGTGTAAGCCTAGGAGGACAATCCCTCTATTCCGACGAAGAGTACCACAGCATAGGATTTGCTAACGGCGCACTTACTGAAGCAGGTATCAATGGATTTTCTAAAATAGATTTAAACAAAATGATGGCAGGTAAAATAGCCAGAGTGAGACCATATACAGGAGGAATTACAGAAGGAGTTTCTGGAAGTAGTACTCCTAAAGACCTTGAAACCATGTTTCAATTAACCTATTTGTATTTTACCAAATTAAACAAAGACGACAAAACATACCAAGGGTTTATCAATAAACAAAAAAGTGTAATTCCGAGACTTCTATCCAGTCCACAAATGTATTTCAGAAAAGAACTGGGCGATTTTTTAAACCAAGGAAATCCGCGATATTTAGGATTCCCTACGTTAAAATCCCTAGATCAAAGCAATTATGATCTCGCCTTTAAAAAATACAACGAACGTTTTTCTAATGCTGGAGATTTTGTATTCTACTTTGTAGGAACCATCAACGAAAAACAACTGATCCATTTAGCGACTACCTATTTGGGAAGTCTTCCGGGAAACAATATCAAAGAAACGTATAAAATACCTAGTTTCCGTTCTTTAAAAGGCATGCATAAAAAAGTAATAGCAAAAGGACAAGACCCAAAAAGTAGTGTTCAAATAATATTCCAAGGAGAAACAGTTTATGACAAATATGAAGCTGCCTCGATAAATGCATTAGGAAAGATTTTAACCATAAAACTGATTGAAAACTTAAGAGAAAAAGAAGCAGGAGTGTATGGCGCAAACGCAGGAGGTTTTATATCTAAAGTACCCTATGGGAAATACAATTTCAGAATTTCTTTCCCTTGTGGACCAGAAAATGTGGATATGTTAACCGCAGCAGCTTTAAAAGAATTAAAAAACATTATTGATAATGGGCCTTCTGACAAGGATTTAAACAAGGTAAAAGAAGCAAAACTACTTACATACAAAGAAAACATAAAGAAAAATTCGTATTGGATAAATTCTTTTAAATCTTCGTATATCAACGATAGAGACCCGGCATTGATCCTTGAAAAAACCAAAGCAATTAATTGGTTGAATAAAAAATCCATTCAAGATGTTGCTAAGAAATACCTTAATGGAGATTATATTTTAGCCATTCACAATCCCGACAAAAAAGAAAAGTAATACCAAATACAATTCCGAATAAAGGTTTAAAAATGGAATAAGTTTTTTGTTTTAGCTAGGAGAAAAACGGAAGGATAGCACCCGCTATCGTTCTGTTTTCCAACAACGATAGAACGTATAAAAAACTATTTATAGCTGTCATTTTGGATTGTAATTGGTATCATACTCCTTTTTAAAATCTTATTATTTATTAAGAAAACAAAACGGCACTTACAAAAATGTAAGTGCCATTTTATTTTTGATCTCCTCTGATCTTCAATAATTAGCTCATCGTCCCCTCCAACTTTAAGGGATACTAATAATTTAAACGTAAGCAATTCGAAAAATAATGTTATTTGCAACCCGTACAAACCATACATTTCCAAGTAAAAGTATAGCAGTGGAATTATTTTTTGTTTTAGTTAGCTGAAAAATGGATGGAAAGCCTTAGTTAACGTTCTGTTTTTTAACAACACTAGAACGTAAAATAGACTATTTATAGCTGTTATTTCGGATTGTAATTGGGTATAATTACCTAAACATCGCCTCACTATTCCCGTTCCCTACACCGATCACAGCATCGTATCTACTCCCAAATTTTCGATAATACACAAGCACTGTATATTGGTTTTCGGTTTGAAAGTAAGAACCATCTATATCTCTGTTGCTCAAAACACCGAATTTATTTTTGGTTAAAAATTGATAATTCACAAAGCCTTGCTTGAGAAGAATTTTTACTTCGTACAATTGAGAATCATCATTGTATATCATTCTATTCTCATCGTTTAATTGCCAGTTATTAAAAGCACCACTTACATATATTTCCTTCCCTTCTAAATCCTCCAAGGACTCTAAGTAAAAATGCACCCAAGAATAATCAGCTTCTAATTCGGTTCCTTTCCCATTGATATTACGCACTACAAAATTACCATTCACATCAGGGAAATACGTATAAGGCTTTTCTATCCGTTCCTGGTTGGTATATAAATAGGTATGGTAAATCTCTTCACCCAGTTCTACATTGGCAATAAATACTGTGGCATTTCTGATGGATTTGTTCTCAAAATTCAAAAACTCATTTCCTGCCCAAAAACTAGCTTTCTGATTGTATTTATAAATCAATTGATTGTTTTTAAAATACATCGGCACAAATCCACCAATAGCGGTTTGCCAATTCTGATTTTGCAACACGGCTATTTTTATTTCTTCTTTAGGGTTATTGATTTGCACATTGGGATAATGAATCACAAAATTCACCGATTGTTTTTCTTGAATTGTTGCAATATCGTTACTACGCACAACCTGCACCCCTACATCCACAATAGATTGATACAACACAAATCTACGCGTAAAAACAACGGTATCATCATCATCAAAAACAGACAATACAAAGTTGCCACTTATTTTTATTTGCGTCACTTTATTGGGCAAGGTAAATTGATAATGCGTATAATATTGCAAGGTATTAAACGAGTTTTCATAGCTACGAATGTGATCTTCTTCATAGCCAACAATAAACTCGGAGGTCAACAAATCAGATTTTGTCCAATCGTACTTATAATGTTCAATTTTATAATAGTAATCTTTTTCATCTGCTTCAATATCGTCAAACGAAATCACTAAAGGCGTTCCTAGTTTAGCAATGGGCGCATAGACATTTGCAATGGCAGGTCTAAAAATTACGGTTTTAATATATTCGGCATCATTCTCTTCAATATAGGATTGGGCAGAACCCAATTGCAAAAATAAAACAGAAAAAAACGAAGACAGTAGATATTTATAATTCATGCGATTGTATTTTAAATAGAATAAGGGGCAGCCATTAGGCTAAAATAAGGTTTAATTTTGATAAAACGAACTAAACCCTCCTAAGCGTACTATTGTTGCGTAAATAAACCAAAAATAGTACCAAAAAGAGCTAATAAATTCATATTTTTGCAAAGTTTTTTAGGACTTAAAAATTATTTTAAATATGTCACAAGACATTCGAATCAAAAAAGGCTTAACTATTAAGCTTACTGGAGACGCAGAGGAATCAATTTCTGACGCACCACTTTCGAAGGTCTTCGCAATTAAACCAACCGATCTTTTGGGAGTAACACCCAAATTATCAGTACGTGTTGGGGATAAAGTAAAAGCAGGAACTGTTTTATTTTATTCAAAAGCTGAGGAGCGCATCAAGGTGCTAGCCCCAGTAAGCGGAGAAATTCTTAATATTGAACGTGGAGCAAAGCGAAAAATTTTAACTGTACAAATTAGTACAGATGCAGCAATCGAACACATCGATTTTGGCGCAAAGAACCCCAAAGATCTTACTTCTGACGAAGTAAAAGCACAGCTATTAGCAGGTGGATGTTGGCCTTTTATCCAACAACGCCCCTATGATGTGATGGCAAATCCAGACGAATCGCCAAAAGCGATATTTGTATCTGCCCTCGACACAGCACCTTTAGCAGGTGATGTAGCTTTTGCTTTGAACAATCAGAAAGAAGCTTTTCAAGTTGGTATTACGGCCTTGTCCCAGTTGACAACAGGCAAAGTAAACCTAGCTGTTTGTGGAAAATCTGTATCGTTTTTAAACGATATAAACGATGCTGAAATCATAAAAGTTACGGGGAAACATCCAGCAGGAAATGTTGGAGTACAAATTCACCATGTAAACCCCGTAAACCAAGGAGAACGTGTTTGGACCGTAAACCCACAAGATGTAGCTGTAATAGGAAACTTGTTTTTAACAGGTAAATTTGAACCAAAAAGGGTGATTGCCCTTGTAGGATCTCAGGTAACATCTCCAAAATATTACAACATGTTACAAGGGGCTAATCTTGAAGCCTTTTTAACTGAAAACATCACGGTAGAAAACAGTCGAATAATCAACGGAAATGTATTGTCTGGTACTCAAGTTGCTATAGACGGATATTTAGATTTTAAATCTACATCTATCTCGGTAATTCCAGAAGGAAACCACCACACACTATTTGGATGGGCTCCGTTTGCAGGATCAAAGAAATTCAGCATGTACCGTTCTGCTTTATCATTCTTATCGCCTAACAAAAAATACACTTTAGACACCAATTTAAATGGAGAAGAGCGTGCTTTTGTAATGACAGGTGAAATGGAAAAAGTATTGCCAATGGATATTTTACCAATGCACTTATTAAAAGCGGCAATGGTGGGAGACATCGAAAAGATGGAAGCTTTAGGAATCTACGAAGTAGCTCCAGAAGATTTCGCTTTGATCGATTATTCAAGTTCTTCAAAAATTGAAGCACAGCAAATTATACGAACCGCATTAGATTTAATGGTTAAAGAAGTAGGATAATGGGACTAAATAAAATAATGGAAAAATACAGACCTCTTTTTAGAAAAGGTGGAACGTACGAAAAATTTGCCCCAGCGTTTAATGGGATTGATACATTTTTGTTTGTACCTAATCATACAACAAAAACGGGAGCACATATTCGTGATGCGGTAGATTTAAAACGCGTAATGATTATTGTAGTGATGGCATTATTGCCAGCGATGTTTTTTGGAATGTGGAATATTGGATACCAACATTTTTCACAATTAGGAGAAGCCACTGCATTTATGGACATGATGCTTTACGGAGCCTTCAAATTCTTACCAATGTTGCTCGTTTCTTACGGTGTTGGATTGGGAATTGAATTTGCATTTGCGATATACCGTGGACATGATATTAACGAAGGATATTTAGTTTCAGGAATGTTAATTCCTTTAATTATGCCTGTTGATTTACCTTTATGGATGCTTGCCATCGCAGTAATCTTTGCCGTTATTATAGGTAAAGAAGCCTTTGGAGGAACAGGAATGAACATCTTAAATCCAGCTTTAGTAGCAAGGGCCTTTGCTTTTTTCTCTTATGCACCTAGCATGAGTGGAGATAAAGTATGGGTAGCAGACGCATCTGTTGTAGATGGTATTTCTGGAGAAACTATATTGGGACAATTAGCGGCAGGCGCCGACACATCTGCCACAAGTGTGATGGATATGTTTATGGGATATATGCCAGGATCCATTGGAGAAACTTCTGTATTAATGATATTAATAGGAGCGGCATTTTTAATCTTTACTGGAATTGCAAGTTGGAGAATTATGGTAGCAGGAGTTATTGGAGCAGCCCTCACCGGCTTGATGTTTAATACACTTGGACTAAATGCATTGATGAATTTCCCATGGTGGCAACACTTATTGGTAGGAGGTTTTGCTTTTGGTATTGTATTTATGGCTACAGATCCTGTAACCGCAGCACAAACCAATACAGGAAAATGGATTTACGGATTCCTCATCGGATTTTTCGCCATTATGGTACGTGTCTTTAATGGTGCATACCCAGAAGGAATGATGATGGCTATTTTATTAATGAACGTGTTTGCACCTTATATAGATCACTATGTAATTCAAGCAAATGTAAAACGAAGATTAAAACGTTTAAAAACCGCATAATTATGGATAGAAATAGCAATGCATATACGTTTCTTTTTGCCATCATTATGGTAATTGTACTAGGAGCATCTTTAGCTTTTATTGCAGAAAACACCAAAGAGGCAAGAAAACGTAACGTAGAATTAGAGAAAAAACAAAACATACTTTCCGCAATTGGAGTGAATGTAGACAGAGATCAAGCAGAAATTGATTTTGATTCATATATCAAAAAGAAGCTTACTGTAAAAACTGATGGAAGTATAGACACCAAGGTTGATGCTTTTTACATCTCATTAAAAAAAGAAGTAAAAAGACCTGCAGCGGATCAAAGTTTACCACTTTATATCGCAGAAAAAGATGGCAAAACCTATTATATCGTTCCTTTATACGGCGCTGGATTATGGGATGCTATTTGGGGGTATATAGGATTAGATGTTGATGAAAACACAATTATTGGTGCTGTATTTGATCACAAAGGAGAGACCGCAGGTTTAGGAGCCGAAATCAACCAAAGTTGGTTTGAAGACCAATTTATTGGAGACAAGATCATGGACAAAAACGGAAAATTTGTTTCTGTAAAAGCCATTAAAGGAGGTGCACAAATAGATGATGTACACGGGGTGGATGCTATCTCTGGAGGAACCATAACTTCTGACGGTGTTACAAACATGGTTCAAGAAAGATTATCAAAATATATACCCTATTTTAAAAATAACTAATCATGGCAGCAAAAAAAGAAGCTTTGTTATCAAAGCAAAATAGAAAATTGTTATCAGATCCATTAAATGATAACAATCCGATTGCTGTTCAAGTTTTAGGAATTTGTTCGGCATTAGCAATTACGGTACAATTAAAACCAGCGATCGTAATGTCTATCGCAGTTATTTTTGTGGTAGCTGCTAGTAATGTTATTGTATCCTTGTTACGTAATTTGATTCCAAATCGTATTCGTATCATCGTACAATTGTTAATCGTTGCATCCTTAGTAATTATAGTAGATTTATCCTTACAAGCGTACGCTTATGATGTGAGTAAAGAGCTCTCTATTTTCGTAGGACTTATTATTACTAACTGTATTATTATGGGACGTCTAGAGGCCTTTGCCTTAGCAAATACTCCTTGGAAATCTTTCTTAGATGGAATTGGAAACGGAGCTGGGTATGGTGTCATCTTAATCATCATCGCATTTTTCAGAGAGTTATTAGGTTCTGGTAAACTATTAGGATTTGAGATTTTAGGACACAATGGTAAAACATTGGCAGATTCAACAGGATTATATGCCATGGGATACGAGAACAATGGTTTCATGTTATTATCGCCTATGGCATTAATTACTATGGGAATCATTATTTGGATCCAACGTTCTAAAAACAGAAAATTAATCGAGAAATAAGAAAAAGATATGGAAGAATTAATTAGTTTATTTATAAAAAGTATCTTTATTGATAACATGGTATTTGCATATTTTTTAGGAATGTGTTCTTACTTAGCAGTATCAAAAACAGTAGATACTGCTGCAGGAATGGGAGCGGCTGTAGTATTTGTACTCGCCATCACTGTACCTGCCAACTACTTGTTAAACGAGTATATTTTACAAGAAGGAGCTTTGTCTTGGTTAGGCGCAGAATATGCGAGCTATGACTTAAGTTTCTTGAGTTATATTATGTTTATCTCTGTGATTGCATCTATGGTACAATTGGTAGAAATGATTATTGAACGTTTTGCACCCGCATTATACGGTCAGTTAGGAATATTTTTACCTTTAATCGCCGTAAACTGTGCCATCTTAGGAGGGTCGTTATTTATGCAACAAAAGGATTTTAACACCGTAACTGAGTCAGCCGTATTTGGCATTGGTTCAGGTATTGGATGGTTTTTAGCCATTGTAGCCATTGCTGCGATTCGCGAAAAAATTGCCTATTCAAATGTACCTGCACCTTTAAAAGGATTGGGAATTACTTTTATCATTACTGGTTTAATGGCAATTGGATTTTTAAGTTTCTCAGGAATTAAAATTTAATTAGAAAAATAAGATTATGAGTATTATTGTAGCAAGTGTCGTATTTTTCTTAGCGATCATATTAGTTTTAGTAACTATTTTATTAGTAGCAAAGGCCAAGCTGCTGCCATCTGGTAAAGTAAAGATTACAATCAACGGAGAGAAAGTAATAGAAGTAGAATCTGGAAGTTCTTTATTGACAACCTTAGGAAACGAAAAGATATTTTTACCATCAGCATGTGGTGGTGGAGGTACCTGTATCCAATGTGAATGTCACGTAAATAGTGGAGGTGGAGACGCCTTACCTACAGAAACGCCACACTTTACACGAAAAGAATTGGCAGCTGGAGCACGTTTATCTTGTCAGGTAAAAGTAAAAGGAGACATGGATATTACCATTCCAGACGAAATTTTTGGAATTAAGAAATGGGAAGCAACTGTAGTTAGTAACTACAATGTAGCATCATTTATCAAGGAATTTATAGTTGAATTACCCGAAGATATGCCTTATAAAGCAGGTGGATATATCCAAATTGAAATTCCAGAAACGGAAGTTAAATTTAAGGACATGGACATTACTGCACATCCTCAAGATCACCCAGGAGAACCTCAAAAGTTCCAAGCAGAATGGGATAAATTTGGATTATGGCCTTTGGTAATGAAAAACGGAGAAAGTGTAGAAAGAGCATATTCTATGGCTTCCTACCCTGCAGAAGGACGTAAAGTTATGCTTAATGTTCGGATTGCAACACCTCCTTTTGACAGAGCTAAAAACGGATGGATGGATGTAAACCCTGGGATTGCATCATCGTATATCTTTAACCAAAAGCCAGGAGACAAAGTAATTGTTTCTGGTCCTTATGGAGAATTCTTTATCAATGAAGATTCTGATGCTGAAATGATTTATGTAGGTGGTGGAGCTGGTATGGCGCCAATGCGTTCTCACTTATACGAATTGTTCCACACCATGAAAACAGGTCGTAAAGTATCGTACTGGTACGGAGGTCGTTCGAAACGTGAGCTATTCTACTTGCACTATTTTGAAGCTTTAGAGAAGGAATTCCCTAACTTTAAAATGCACTTAGTATTAAGTGAACCAATGAAAGAAGACAACTGGAAAGTAAAAGGAGATATTGATGCAGAAGGGGATGGATTCGTAGGATTTGTTCACCAATCATTAATTGATAACTATTTGAGCAAACACGAAGCTCCTGAGGATATCGAATTCTATTTCTGTGGACCACCACTAATGAACCAAGCCGTTGTTAAAATGTGTGATGACTTTGGTGTACCACCAGAGAATGTACGTTTTGATGATTTTGGAGGATAAGAATCTTAGAAAACATAGTTTTAAAAACCGATGCTCCAGTAGCATCGGTTTTTTTTATGAAATAAAGAATTAAAAGACATTACTAAGTGAAGGTTTAGAAATGTATTTGGTATTACTGGTAAAAAAACCACAACAAAGTAAATCACAAACAAATTGGCATACAAACACATACAATCTTTAACAATTCTCAAAAACTTATCGTCCCTAAACAGTTCTTTATCGGGCTAGCCATGTTCTTTAACGAAAAAAACAGCTATAAATGCCTAGAAAATAAGACTTTCGAGTACTAAATCGCTTTTATGAAATCAGAAAAAATCCTAAAAATACTACTTGTAGAAGACAATCCTTTTGAAGTATTTAAGTTTAAAAAAAATATTAATTCCTTAAACATAGATTGTCATGTAGCACATACAACACATGGAAGACAAGCTATAGAAAGTTTACAAACCGAACATTTACCGGATCTTATTTTATTAGACCTAGAGATGCCTAAATTACGCAGTTTACAATTCTTGAAAATCATAAAAGAGTATGAACATCTAAAAAACATACCCACTTTTATACATGCTTCACATATCGGACAACAAGAGCTTTCGAAATGTTTCAAACTTGGTATTGCAGGATTTATTATTAAAACCGCCGTTCACAAAGATTATATTCAAGACCTAGAAGACACATTAACCACATGGTATAACAAAATAACATTACCTGAAGTGATCCAAGCTCGAATGTTGTGGAATTACTAAAATAACAAAAAATATTTTCAAAACAGATTACGCTTCAAATATTCCATAAGCTTCGCACTAAAAACAGAAGCGCAACTCCAGAAAACACATCTGTCAAGCGTCCTAAAAAAGCATGAAACCTAGGCAACTAGACAGTCCTAAAATAAAACTTAGAAAGACGAAGTGCATAGATCACATTTAAGCATTTTTGATAATTATGTCGATATAGGTTCTAATCTAAGTAAAATCATCGCTGTAAACCCCTCGTCACCAACATAAACGACTAATAAACTACAATCAAAGATAATCAATGCTGAATTCAAGTCACAAACGCAACTTTTAGTTAAATAATAATTGTTCCATTACAAATATAGGGTTTTCGTATTTATGTCTCTTCCTAGGTCTGTTATTTAATTTTGTTTCTACCTCTTTGATTCTTTGATCTGTTAGGTTTGTAAAGTCACTTCCTTTGGCAAAATATTGTCTAATCAAACCATTTAAATTTTCGTTAGATCCTCTTTCCCAAGAGTGATATGGATGCGCAAAAAAGTAATCAATACATAAATTTTCTGCAACCTGCTCATGGCCTGCAAATTCTTTTCCATTATCAGCTGTTATAGTATGTAGATAAGGCTTCCAGTCTTCTAATATTTCATTGATAGCTTTGGTGACAACAACTGCTTCTTTAGAGCTTACTTTTTTCATTTTAAGCATTCCAGAAGCTCTATCATTTACGGTAAGTATGGCTTGATTATGGTTTTTACCTATGATTAAATCGACCTCTAAATCTCCAAATCGATTTCTTTGTTCAACAACTTCAGGTCGTTGTTCTATACTAATGCGATTCTTTATAACCCCTCTAGAATCCTTTGATGAGCCACGTTTTCTATATCTCCTTCCCTGTCTGCGAAGGTGTGTATGTAAATCACCATCATTCCTCTTGTCTTCCCTAATATGCTGATATATACGCTCAATAGACACCGTTTCTTTACCTTGTTTTTTTAGGATACCAACTACTTGCTCAGGACTATAATCGTCTCGCAATAACAATTCTATTGCTTGTTGAATATCTTCTGTAAAGCGTTTTCTTTTAGGCTTTTCTTTATGACGTTTAGCATACTTTTTTTGGGCTAATTCATGCTTGTAAACTCCATTTCTTTTGTCTGAATTACGCTTAATCTCTTTGCTAATAACAGACTTGTCTTTTCCTATAGCAGCTGCTATCTCAACCTGTTTATAACCTTGTTTTAACATGCAGCAAATTGTGTATCTTTGTGCTTGGGTGATGTGTTTCATACAACTTCTTTTTTCGAGATTTGAGACCGTAAGATACATATCCATCAAGACAAGAAAGGTAGGTTTTCCTACTTTTCTGTTTTGAAAATATAACCATCATAGAATCAAATCGAAAAGTTGCGTTTATTAGTTGAATTTAAGAATATAAATAGTTTGTACTTACGTTTTAGCGTTACTAAAAACTAAAACGATAAGTTAGGGCTACCCTTGTAGTTTTTTGGCATTAAGCTCATTCTAGGAATAACCCCAAAAACACATCTATTAAATACGCATAACCGTTGTGTCATAAGCGCACCGTATCCATAGCAATTATTGTTTATTTTGTTAGACTAAAAAAGAAATCCAAGTGAAAACCTTTCTTAATTCATGCTTTTAAAAGGCAAAAACAGGAATCTCCCCTTTAGAACAAGCATATAAACAAAATTAATCAGAATAAAAACATAATAACACATACGCGTATAACATTATTTTATATATTGATCAACGCTTAAAAACAGATACGCACTAACAACAAGCCTTCCCTACATAGTGAACTAGATGGATATGCCATCAAGTTTAGAATTGTTATTGTGAGAATATTACAAAGCATTGACATACTCAAACAACTTAATACAACATATAACAAAACAACATGGTAAAAGCAATATTAATAATAGATGGAAAAGAAGTAAACGTACGTTGGTTTACTATCAATTTTAATCAAGGAGCAAATCCTAACGGAAGACCTTCACAAATCCCGGTATTTATAGGTTTTAAACTAATTATAGAAACCAGAAAAGACCTAAACCTTACTGAGTGGGCCTTTTCCTCTAGACAAACAAAACAGATAGTATTACATATTAGTTCCGTTATTGTGGGAGGCAAAACAAGAAAAATATTTTTCTATGACTGTCATCTTGTAAACTGGAAAACAAATTTTTCTTCTACAGGATCAGATCCAATGACGGAAACTTTAGAAATCACCTGTGCGGGTGTTGAAGATTCTAACTCGTTTGGTGTGTATTCTGCCTCTTGGAGAACTACTTTTAAAGAAGATACTGTTGAACCGACAGTTTTAGAACGGCCAGAACCCACCTTTTTAGGGTATCATTTTGAAAATGAAAACAGAGAAAAATTAGAACAAGAAAAAATACAAATCAATCAAAATATTGTTTTAATAATTGAAACAGAAAATGGAGAGAATGATACTATATCTATTAACTTAAACGATAACAGGCTAGATTTTGAATATAATGGTGTAGTTTTAATAAATGACACTTTAAATGAAGTTATAATAACAGGACAACAAACAGAGGTTATTCTAAAAGCTGTTGCACAACAAAATTAAAATGATGACAGAGCAAAAACGTACTAATGGTATTGCTTCTTTCGGTAGTGGTAGAGGAAATACAATGAGAATTGAGTTTCCTGAAGTCGATACTTCTTTGAGTTTTATTGCAAAACTAGAAAGACTAGATACTTATAAAGGAGAGTTTGGTTTCGATTGGATGCGAGATAATTATTTAGACAAAGAAGATGGAACAAAAGGTATTTGCGAAAATCAAGATGCCTTAAAAAAAGAATACACACCTACAAAAATTCATGACCAAGATTATTTTGTGCCTTGGCTTAGTATGTTTCCAAATCAAGAAAATGTAATTCTTAAATTAGTGATTACAGAAATTCAAGGTAGTGTAGAAGATACTGATATTATAAAATTACCACCAAAAAGTGGAATAATATTTGAACCTAACCAACTAAAAGTGTCAGAAGCCAATGGTAAAAAAATAACTATAATTTGTGAATCGCCTTTAAGTAAAGATATTACCATTTCATTATTAGATAAATATGATAAGAAGGTTGGCATGGTTAATATTGTTAAATGTAAAGATGCAATTAGTTTACCTTTAAATTTGGTTTTGGTTTCTGAAAGCAGACATATCAATAAGCTAAAAGAGAAGCATCAAAACACAATGCTTACACTAGAGAGTAATCTTCAAAATAACTCATTTAATCAAGCTTTTATAAAGCCTTACTTTACAAATGATCTAAATACTGCTCCAATTATTTCTTTAGATAATTTTAGTGAAAATGATTATAATGGAACTAATTTGTCAAAAAAAGGGAAGGTAAAAATACTTGAAAAGTTTAAAAATGATGTTGTACAAAAAAAAGGAATTTCATTATTCCTATTAGCAACAAATCATGAAAGAAATCAAGCAGGTGATTCTCAAATAGTTCCTCTTAATTGGAGCAATGTGTTTATCTATATAAATGTTGGGACAGATTCTGATTACGTTCATGAAATAGGTCATGCATTAGGTCTCACGCACAGCTTTAAAGAGGGTAAAGACAAGGTGTATTATAGAAATCAGATAGGAGAAGGAAAATTAAATGAATTTAAAACTAAATTAGAGAGTCAAATAAAATATTTGGATAAAAATTTAAGCACAGAAAATAGAAAGAAAGTTAATAAGAATATTGAGGTTTTAAATAAGAATATTAAAAAATATCAAGAAAGGTTTTCAATAGGAGACAAAAACCCGTATAAATTTAACAAAAGTGGTACTACAAATTTTATGGATTATTTTAACGATGCTAAAGATTTTTACAGATGGCAATGGAACGTAATGTATCAAGAAGTAAAAAAATACTATTCTATATAAATTATGAAAAATATACTATATATCGCTTTATTATTGGTCTCCTGTTCAAAAAAAATAACTATTCAAACAATTAAACCAATACCTTTAATAGAAGAACACTTAGATAGCAGTAAAAAACTATATTTATCAGGAGAAATATATCCAATTCCAGAACCAAAACAATACTATACTTCTGTTCTGTTGTTACATTACAACGATTCTACTAAAATATTCGCAAGTTCTGATTTTGATGGTAGGTTTGCATTTTATGATTTTAAACCTGAATTAATCAATAAAGAATCTTACATATATGCAGTAAATAAAGGATGCATAGCTAAGAGAATTTTATTTGATAGTTTAAAAAATCCAATACGTATTTATTTAGTACAAGATTCAATAAAGGGGCTTTCTTATGATGCGTATATTGATCTTCTTATTAAAAATCGACCTATTGATTAATAGGAATTAATTTACTCACCTTACGCAATAATAATTTAGATTTAAGGAAATAATTGTCTATATTGTTAATAACTTTGAGAAGAAAAAAGATGGATAATTTTGTTGATTTATATACCGATTATTTGATAAGTTCAAGTTCTTATACTACAGCAACAGGAATGTCCCACTTGCTTTGCATAAAACATGATAAAATAACAAGAGCATTGTCAACAGGTGTTTACGACAGTAAATTTCTATGGAAAACGGCAAAACCTTATATTGAAGAATTGACACAATCAAAAGAAACCGTTATTTTAAGTTTTGATGATTCTATACAAGAAAAACAATATACAAAAGAAAGTGAACTTAACACTTGGCATTTTGACCACGTGTTTGGGAGGTCTGTAAAAGGAGTTAATTTTCTAACAGCTTTAATAGAAGTAGCCGGTATGCGTTTGCCTTGTAGTGTGGAGTTTATAAAGAAAGACCTTTGGGTAACCGATAAAAAAACAGGAAAACAAAAGCGTAAAAGCAGCAAAACCAAGAATGAATTATTTAGAGATATGTTGCGAGAATGTAGTAGCAAAATACTCTTTGATTATGTTTTGGCTGATAGCTGGTTTTCATCTGTAGAAAATATGATTTACTGTAAAACAGCATTAAAAAATAATTTTATTATTGCTTTAAAAAGCAATCGAAGAGTAGCCTTATCATTAGAAGATAAGCAAAAAGGAATATACGTGAATATTAAAACATTACAGCCAGAACAGCAGACCGTGGAAGTTTGGTTTGAAAAACTAGACTTTCCGCTGTTGCTTACAAAGCAAATTTTCAAAAACGAGAATGGTACAGTCGGCGAGTTGTATTTGGCTTGTAGTGATTTAAGTTTAGCGTATGACCAGATAACTACAATCTACAAAAAACTGGGCAGTAGAAGAATATCACAAATCGATTAAAAGCAATACAGGATTTGCTAAATCTCCAACAAAAAAAACAGAAACTCAAATGAATCATTTTGTCTTACCCATTGTAGCATATAAAATCACTTTGCCATGAAAACACAAATTTATTTAGCCGCTCAAAAAGCAGCCTATAATGAACTCAAAAACTTATCAACACCCAAGGCAGCATAATCTCTTTTTTAGAGAAAATTATGCGTAACATGAGTTAATCAGAATAAAAACACAATAACACATAGGCGTATAACATTATTTTATATATTTGATCAACGCTTAAAAACAGATACGCCCTAACAACAAGCCTTCCCTACATAGTGAACTAGATGGATATGCCATCAAGTTTAGAATTGTTATTGTGAGAATATTACAAAGCATTGACATACTCAAACAACTTAATACAACATATAACAAAACAACATGGTAAAAGCAATATTAATAATAGATGGAAAAGAAGTAAACGTACGTTGGTTTACTATCAATTTTAATCAAGGAGCAAATCCTAACGGAAGACCTTCACAAATCCCGGTATTTATAGGTTTTAAACTAATTATAGAAACCAGAAAAGACCTAAACCTTACTGAGTGGGCCTTTTCCTCTAGACAAACAAAACAGATAGTATTACATATTAGTTCCGTTATTGTGGGAGGCAAAACAAGAAAAATATTTTTCTATGACTGTCATCTTGTAAACTGGAAAACAAATTTTTCTTCTACAGGATCAGATCCAATGACGGAAACTTTAGAAATCACCTGTGCGGGTGTTGAAGATTCTAACTCGTTTGGTGTGTATTCTGCTTCGTGGAGAAAAACTTATAAAGAAGAAAATATTGAACCTACAATTTTAGATAATAACAATGAAAAAGAGTTTACAAGATGTTATATTACAGACTTAGAAGAAAATGAATTAAATGAATATAAAACTGGAGATAAAATTCTATTGAACATTGAAAGTGAAAATCGTATAGGAGATAATATGACTATTTTTTTAGATGATAAAACTCATGATTTCAAAAAAAACGGTCAAACTTTAGAAAATGACACCTTAAAACATACAGTTAGTAGTAATTTTGAACAAATAGAGTTAGAAGTAATAGACCAAATAAATTAACACAAAAATGGGAAAGAATACATTTAGAGTAGAATTTGATGATGGAGCTACTAAATCCGTGAGCATTAATATAGTAGACCCTATTACAAACTTAGCTCTATACGGAAGTGGGTTTTTAGAACCTAATTCCTCAGGTGGAGGTCATGATACTGGTGACGGATTTAAAAGAATAGCAGAAGCAAGACATAAAATAAACGAAAAAAAAACTCCAAAAGACATTAATAAAATTCTGTTTTGCCCTACAGATTATGATTTTTTCAAGATTATCAATAATACTAAAAATATAGGAAGATTAGATATTTATTGTCATGGTTGGCTTGACGGCATAAATCTTGGTGGCTTTAAAGGTAAAAGAAAATTAGGAGGTATTGAAGTAGATGGTGACAAAATAGATTGGATGGATAAAAATGAAAATAAAGGTAAAGATTTGAGAAGAGTAGAAACACGTGAAAATTTATACTTAAATAGTACAGAAAAAACAGAATTAACTAAACTAAAATCATCTCCTTTTTCTGCTAATACCGAGGTGTACTTTTGGGGTTGTAATATTGGAGGTCAGTTGAGTCCTAAAGGAATCCATATAGCCAACAATAACCCTCTAATCAAAGACCCAAAAATTTCTTTTGCTCAAAAATTTGCTAAAAAAATGGGGAAAGGAAATGTTTATGCTCTAGTTGGAAAAGGAAGTGCAGCTGGTTCTATGTTTAAAAGGAATTCTAAAGAAAAGAATATTTATAGTGATGGGGAGATGATTCCTGCCAATATTTCATATAATCATGGAAATAAAAACACCATAATACTTGATGCAACAAAATATCTTAAAAAATTTCCTTTATAAAAAATAAGTCATGAAAAAATCATTTATATTTTTTTTTACTATTACTCTAATATGTAATACATCTTGCTTTAAAAAACCAAAATTAACAAGTTCTCCTCAATATAGTATTATTGATAGCTTGAAATATGTATCTACAATTCCAGACGATTACTTTCATCCTAGAGGAGATAGTATCTGTTCTAAAATTTTAGCTAATTATAAAAAATTAACTCCTGTATTAATCGAAAAAATTACTGATACCACTAAATCTAAATATAAATACGCAGATTTTTTTTATTATAAAGTTGGAGACATCTCATTAGAGTTACTTTCTTTAGGTAATCAAGACTATCAATTTCCAATAAGAGAACTTATTAGTAATGAATTTGAAATAAAAAATAAAAATGATCAACTTAATTTAATACTATACGAACTCTTTCACAAAAATTCCTCTGAAATAAACAATAAGAATAGAAAAAAAATAAAAATAGTAATACAAAAATGGTTTAACAATAATAAATAACGTTGCCTAACAACTAAGTGTTCGTGCGGTGCGTAGCACCCAGCATGAACATAGTGTTGACTATACCGGCTCAAAAGATGATACTATGGGGATTGCGCGAAGTTTATTAAGAGGCTATCGACAAAGACCTTAATAGGTACCACCTATTTTTAGGTCATTTTCTCTCACGCTCTTTTGTGGGGATAGTTTTTTACTGTTTATTGAAACAGAAGGTATAGATGATGGAACTGAACTTGAAATAGAAATTAGTGCTAAAAATGAGGAAGGAACAACTGTTGAAATAAAAAATGATGACGACCAACCTATAAAAATCACAGCAAAAGCAACCTGTAACAACGTTACTTTTGAGCCTTTCTATGTAAATCCAAAATGGTTTGACAAAAAAGCTCCTATCACTTACTTTTTTAATCTTAAAATTAAAGATGAAAACACTTATATCTGTGAGAATTTACCAAATGATATTGAAAACCAATTAAAACCTATAGGATTTGGAAAACCAGACGAGTTTAAAATTGACAAAGCAAAAGGATATCTATTAGTAAAAAATAAAAATGGAACAAAAACGGCTTATACGAGTGGAGAACGATTAGATATTTTAAAGTACCAAAAATGGTTTGAAGATGATTCTGAAGAAATAGACATTAAAAATAAAAAGCAATATAAGAGCTATTTTAAAAGTGTTTATTTGACCCGTTTGTTTGGTTGGTCAATAAATAATGAATTTGATAATGAGGCTAACAGACAACAAATAATTGCAGAGTTTGAAAAAGCAGGAAAAAAATATAATATTCCACCTTCTATTCTATGGACATACGCAGCAGGGGAAGGACTTCTTGAAAATTGTAGTTGGAGACCTAAACGTGTAGATTTAAAAGCGGAGGTGAACTCATTCAAAGCCTTTGGTTTAGATTTTTTTGAAAATCATGTGAAAACAATGAGAACAAAAGGCTATTTAGATGCTTCTTTTAAACAGAACAAGACAAATGTTATTTATAGCGGTTCTTACAAAATGCCCCCCTCTTTTACAGAAGACTATGCTGCTATTAGAAATAAGTATGGAACTAAACTCATAAGAAAAGAATCGGCCGACCCCGCAGCTACTGGAACACGTGTATGCCCTGTGTTTTTTAAAGATTTACTAACAGGAATAAAAGGCGCATCTGCTATATATGCAAATGCTTATGATTATGCTTCAACAAGTGCTCAAAATCTCGGTTGGGGAAAACTAACTTTAAATCAACAGGTATTTTTTGGATATGTAAAAATACAAAAGACTAGTGAAAAAGGAAATGCAGAGATCAATAGGTATAGAAATAAACCAGACGCTAATTTTTTAGATGAAAATTATACTAGGGATGCCACTAGAACAGATTTATTGCTCATTAAAAATAAATGTTATGTAAGATGGGTTGTTTGGCGCTATGTATTATTAGGAAAACACTTTAGTAAATAAAAAAAATATGAAAAAAATAATTATAGTTATCTATTTATTAACGGGGAGCATTCTAGTCAATGCCCAAAGAAATTACACAACAAGATCAAAAGACAAAACAGTAAGCGCTACAACTTTCATTAACCATGGTGAAGGTCTGGATAGTGTAATTGTAACAAACAAAAAACATAAAATGAGGTTCTTGCCCAGCACACCTTTATTTAATTTTTATGATAAAAATAATGAACCTGAACCTGAACCAATAGGGAATTATTTTACTGCTTATAGCATACAAAAAATAAAAAAAAACATATATCTACTAGTAGGTCTTGGTGGATATCGAAATTTTGAGATTGAACTCCATTTAATTATTATTAAGAAAAATAAAATATTAAAATATTATATAGTTAAATCAGGCGATAAAACGCTGAGAGATCCAAGATTTAAATACCTGTCTAAAACAAAAGAAATACTAATTTCAATTCCGAAACTAGATACACCAGAAAATTCTGTTCATGAAATAAACTTAAAAGAAAATAAATTCAAGATTATAAAGTCACTTACAGCAAAGGAACTTACCGTAAAGCCACTAACGGAAAAGACACTTACTAAAAAGGTGTCAGATTCTTTGTTCTATCATTATAAATTGAAAATAAAATAAAGATTCTTTGTTTTGATATTGGGAAATAAAAAAAACAGCATATAAAAGCTGATTGTCAGGTGATTTTCATTTAAAAACTCATAATAAATAGAACCTATCAACTCAACGCTATTTATAATTATACTAGGACAGCGTAAATAATGTAGGATAAAAAAAACTACCTTTAAATGAACAGGTATTTTTTGGATATGTAAAAACACAAAAGACGAGTGAAAAAGGAAATGCTGAAGTTAATTTATATAGAAATAAACCAGATGCTAATTTTTTAGATGAAAATTACACTAGGAATGCCTCTCTAATCGATTTAAAGCTCATTAAAAATAAATGTTATATAAGATGGGTTGTTTGGCGCTATGTATTATTAGGGAAACACTTTAGTAAATAAATTTAAAAAATATGAAAAAAATAATTATAGTTATCTGTTTTTTAACGGGGAGCATTTTAGTCAATGCCCAAAGAAATTACACAACAAGATCAAAAGACAAATTAGTAAGCGCTAAAAATTTCATTGGTGCTCAAGAACGTATAGATAGTGTACTTGTAACAAATAAAAAACATAAATTGAGATTCGCGTTCCGTACACCATTATTTAATTTTTATGATGAAAATAATGAACCTAGACCTGAACCAATAGGTTACGCTTTTCGTGCTTATAGCATACAAAAAATAAAAAATAAAGTATATATGCTAGTAGGTATTGGTGGAAATCGAAATTTTGGGGTTGAACTCCATTTAATTATTATTAAGAAAAATAGAATATTAAAATATTATATAGTTAAATCAGGCGATAAAATACTGAGAGATCCAAGATTTAAATACCTGCCTAAAACAAAAGAAATACTAATTTCAATTCCGAAACTATATACTCCAAAAGATTATATTTATGCAATAAACTTAAGAGAAAACAAATTCAAGACTATAAAGGCACTTACAGCAAAGGAACTTACCGTAAAGCCACTAACGGAAAAGACACTTACTAAAAAGGTGTCAGATTCTTTGTTCTATCATTATAAATTGAAAATAAAATAAAGATTCTTTGTTTTAACATTAGGAAATAAAAAAAACAGCATATAAAAGCTGATTGTCAGGTGATTTTCATTTAAAAACTCATAATAAATAGAACCTATCAACTCAACGCTATTTATAATTATACTAGGACAGCGTAAATAATGTAGGATAAAAAAAACTACCTTTAAATCAACAGGTATTTTTTGGATATGTAAAAACACAAAAGACTAGTAAAAAAGGAAATACTACTAACGTAAGTCGTGTAATTAAAGCATTTAATGATGCAGGAAAAAAACATAATTTGTCTGCTTCACTTTTATACACTTATGCATGTGGAGAAGGAATGATTAGCGATTACAAATATTTTCATAATAATAATTTAGACAAACCAGTATTGTCTTTTGAGACTTATGGTTTAGATTTTTTTGAAAAAGAAGTTGCAAATTTAATAGCTGAAGGATATTTACAGAGTTCTTTTATATCAGGGGGACTGAAGAATACTAGAAGAGGAACTAGCCAAAACCCTCCAAAACCTTTTCCAAGAGGTTCTAATTATGCTTTAGTTAGAGTTTCAGGAAGTCCGATGACTAGAAGTGAAGCAGGTGGAAAAATGGATGTTTATCCAGTTTGGTTTAGGGTTTTAGAAGATGGAGTTGAGGGAGCTACTGCTGTTTATGCCAGAGCTTATCAGTTAGCAATAAATGACGCCAATACTTCTGGCTGGAAGAAACTAAATAGTAATCAAAAAGCTTTCTTTGGTTATCATAAAATTCAAAATCATGAAACTTTTACTGACTTCTATAAATATAATAATCAAATTTTCCTCAAAGGTAAATACAGTAGAGATCCAAAGACTAAATACATAAAACATAAAGCTTTCCAACGGTTTGCAGCTTGGAGGTATATCTTATTAGGTAAATATTTTAACGATTAAAAAATGACAAAAAGAATAACGTTACTATTGGTGCTTGCTTTCTTCATTACCAAGGCATATTCACAGCAAAGATCACATACTCTTTTTGACAAAGATTCTCTTGTTAGTGTAACTAATTATATTAATAAATTTCAGATCATCGATAGTTTAGTAATTAAAACAAGTAAGAAAAAAATAATTATTTCTGAAAGAAGTGTAATTCGTTTTTATGGAAATAACAATGCAAATGAAGAATTAGGAATTTGTCCATTTGCTACAGAAATCTTCTATTTTGATAAACGAATAATACTTATGTCTGCTATTTTTAGAAATAGTTTTTCTACATCTTTTTATATTTTTTCTATAAATGTAAAAACAGGAAAAATTATTAAAATTATTAAAACAAAATCCTATAAAAAAGGCTTAAATAAATTAACTATAATAATAAAGAATAAAATAATTATTCCTAAAAAAGTAAATTTCATTAGCAGTGATACTATAAAAGTAATAAATAAAAACAGGAAAATAATAAATCTAATAACCACTTCTTCTAAATGTATTAAATCATTAATACTAGGAGATTTAAAAAGTGAATTAGAGAAGGAAAGTTATTTTGAAGTACCTATAAAGTAAGAAAGTTGTTTTTGAGCATTGGATTTAAAAAAAAGACCTATAACAACATATTGTCAAGGCGTTAGTATTTGGATACCCATAACAACTCTTCTTCTGAGTGCATGTTCAAATGAAATCAAGTTTGAGTCTTCAGAAGTGGTTAAAAACCCTCATTGGAGTGACAGATACTATGCTTTTTATTTAGTAAGTAATTATGATGAAAGTAAGTATCCTAAAGTGAGTCAATTGGCATCGGATGAGTTTATTCGTATAACACAAACAAATGATTCACTTGAATATATTCAATTTGATTTTTATAAAAAAAATTGGAATACATCTATATTTCTAACCTCTTGGGATCCTTATGGTAGTAATAGCCTTATGCTTCCTGAAAATGACAAAAAATATGGAAAATACCATATTGATGGAACTTACTACAAACGGATAGGAAAGTCCAATAAATGGCATCATAATTCTTGGAAGATGGAAGTAGCTGATACAATTGTAGTGAAATCAAATAAGTAGAAGGCTTAATTTATATTCATACCCCTAAAACAACCGTTTTAAACGGTTAAAACGATTATTGAATAACAACCCTTTTTAAGCGTAAAAACACGTAGCATTCCTCTTTTTAGAAGTAATAACACTGTTAAAATAATTGATACAGCTAAAAAAAACACACCGTTCCCCCAGTAATTTGCATCAATTAAAACCCTACAAGTACCGCCAATACTACAAAGTACGCACACAACCCTTTGCAGTAACATTTATTAATAAACACCCCTGGTTATATGCTGCTAATTAAAATTATTAACGACCTTTGATCTATTATTTTAATACCTTCTGTAGTGCTTGTAGGTATTACGGAAATAACGTCAACTTTAGGGTTGCTATTGTGGATATAGACGTGTTACAAAACATTAAAACCGCACCGTAAAAAAGAAACAATGAGTAAGGAACCAATAGTAATGAGGGAAAAAGAAAATCCTCCAAGAAAAAAAGAAGAGTTTAGTACATTATCAATAACTATTACGGTTGATGACCCTGATGTAATAATAGCACCAGCGGCTCAAAAACCTGCCACATTAAAGTTTGCAAAACCATTAGTCAAAAAGATGGAAGGACCATTTAATGAACAAGGAAAACTTATTGAAGAAATGATAGAGGGGCAAGAATATGTTTTTAAAGCTACAGAGTTTCAAAAATCTACTATGTCACCTATAAAACATATTTGGTGGGCGGAAAAAATTGACGAAGGGGAGATAACAGATCTCGAATATAACAAAGGTGTAAACCCTTATTTAGATGACAAGAAAGTTGTGTGCTTTAAATATAAGGCAAAGAAAGCTGAAAAAATTAGGATTTATGCTTATGTGGCAAGTCCTGCAGAAAAAGTCAGTGTTGAAGTTCCAATTGTATCATTTCCATTGTGTATTGATAGGGTTAATTTACCAGGCTTAGATAGAAACCTAAAAGATATAGCTGAAGATATGACTTTTGGATATGGTAAAGTTGTTTCTCGTCCAATATATAGTTCTTCAGTAATAAATAAATATAAATCAGAGTACATTAAGAATGGTTTTGATTATGAGGGAAAGCACGGTCTATTTGCTAATATTAAAAATGAGCAGTATCCAATAAAAGCTATTTACTCAGAGAAGCAAATGGCAGATACTGAGGTTGCTCTATTTGGGAAAGAATGGATGGAGTGGTACGACTCCGGAGACGATATAATGAAGTATAAGTCTAAAGAAGAATATTCAGACGAGAAACTTTTTGATATATTCAGGGATAAAGCAAAATATTGGTTTGCAAAAGGTGAACTAATTGGGAATATTGAGAGAATGATTGATCAATTTCAGGCAAATAAAGGTGGGATTTATGAGGATGAAGATTTGTCAAAAGCTTTAATAGATAGCTCCAATATGGATCTTTATTGTAATAATGTACAAGATTATATTGCTCAACGTTTAAAAGAAAGAAAGGGTTTGGTACTAAAAGAAATTAATGGAGTTAAACCTTTATTGGATGAAACCATCTACTTAGTTTTAGATAAGGATTCTCATAAGGCTCGTTTGAAGATTGGCAAAACAACATCCGTTCCAAGGGAAGATGGTAAAGGTAATTGTTTCTTCTTTCGCCCCACATTTGGTTCAAAGGAAGATAGA
Organism: Flavobacteriaceae bacterium; assembly: GCA_965224465.1. Taxonomy (GTDB): domain Bacteria; phylum Bacteroidota; class Bacteroidia; order Flavobacteriales; family Flavobacteriaceae. The sequence continues at coordinate 2,651,646 of OZ245049.1, forward strand.
ACAAAGGGAACTCAAATCGCAACAAATGATATTTGGTCAACAGAAGTAAAAATAACAAATATAAAATTGGATGGCGATGACTATACAATTGATTACCATGTAAATTTATGGGATCATTTTGGCTTAGATATTGGAGATATGAAAGCTATGCCAAATACCGCACCGTTTGCCAATAAAACATTTGCCGTTTGGTTTGTTTTACAACATTTAAGAGGATATAAGCCATTTGTAACTAAAATTACATTTGACAAATCCTTTTCTGGTAATTTAACAAAAGGCATGAAAGATAGAGTTACTGAAAGACAGAGTAAAAAAATATAATATGTGTAAAACAATAAATAATTTAATCTTAGTAACAACTCTTCTTCTGAGTGCATGCTCAACTGAAATCAAGTTTGAGTCTTCAGAAGTGGTTAAAAACCCTCATTGGAGTGACAGATACTATGCTTTTTATTTAGTAAGTAATTATGATGAAAGTAAGTATCCTAAAGTGAGTCAATTGGCATCGGATGAGTTTATTCGTATAACACAAACAAATGATTCACTTGAATATATTCAATTTGATTTTTATAAAAAAAATTGGAATACATCTATATTTCTAACCTCTTGGGATCCTTATGGTAGTAATAGCCTTATGCTTCCTGAAAATGACAAAAAATATGGAAAATACCATATTGATGGAACTTACTACAAACGGATAGGAAAGTCCAATAAATGGCTTCATGATTCTTGGGAGATGGAAGTAGCTGATACAATTGTAGTGAAATCAAATAAGTAGAAGGCTTAATTGTTTTGATTAAGGTGTAATAAATAATGTTTTGTAACACATGCTCTTACATCATAGCTTTGCCGCAGGCGCAACACAAAGCTACGCTGCATAGCACCATCATTAGCAAAAACACTAAACTGAAATATCACCTTAAATACAAATTACAATAAAAAAATTACAGAAAATAATCCTATTAACCTTAATCTTATTAGGATTATTAACTTTCACCTGTAGTGAGAATTTGAATGAATCATTAAATGAAAGCCCTTAAAATTCATTTATATTAAAAGAAGGAGTATTAAAATTTAAAAACGAAGAAGAACTAGAGCAATTAGTTAAAGAAACAGGAGCAGAAAAATTTTATAACAAAAAATATAAAAGTCCCATTTCCTAAATTAAGTACGTCTAATTATGATACTGGATCAATAGACATTTATGGAGGAGCTTTTTATGGTGGTAAATGGTATGGGAAACGATTAATTTCTGCTGACTTTGAATAGGTAATAATATGAAAAATAAAATAACAATTATTTTATTTTGTGCTTTTGTATCACATACGAAAGCACAAAATTCAAATATAGAAAAATCAATCATTGGTATACAAGCAGGATTTTTAGGTGCTTGGGTTTATAATGAATTCAAACTCATTGATAAATTTGCATTACGAACAGAACTTGGACTAAGCTCAGGGTTTGGGGATAATGGAAAAATAGAGTTAGTTATTTCTCCAACATTAGCTATAGAACCTAGAATATACTATAACATCAATAAAAGAGCCAAAAAAGAAAAGATGATTATAAACAATAATGCAAATTTCTTTGCACTTACTACTAGATATAATCCGGATTGGTTTGTAATTTCTAGTAATAAAAACAATAATGTTCCTAGTCAAATATTAATAGTTCCAAAATGGGGTATGAGAAGGAGTATAAATAAACATTTTAATTATGAATTAGGTGTTGGTTTAGGTATTCGTTCTTATTTTGGGATGAGAATAGGATTTAATAACAAAGCGAATGAAGCTGCTGCTGAACTTCACATAAGAATTGGATATGATTTCAAATAAAATAAATTTTAAGACATCTTTTATTCTCTTTTTAATAATAGTTCTACTAAGCTCATGTGTTTCTTTTTTTGGGTTTGAAAAAAGAAATTATAACTATGAGTACAAAAGTTTTGCTAGAAACATAAATTTAAGTGAAGGAAAATGGCTTTTAACGCCAATTTCTTCCACTTCTTTCGGAAGTAATGAAGATGAATCTTATAACCTGTTAAAAGAGTTTTTAACTTCTAAATTGGGAGACAGATTAAAAATATCTAACAAATTAAAAGATAAGAATAACAAATCTTAAATTCAACTAATAAACGCAACTTTTCGATTTGATTCTATGATGGTTATATTTTCAAAACAGAAAAGTAGGAAAACCTACCTTTCTTGTCTTGATGGATATGTATCTTACGGTCTCAAATCTCGAAAAAAGAAGTTGTATGAAACACATCACCCAAGCGCAAAGATACACAATTTGTTGCATGTTAAAACAAGGTTATAAACAGGTTGAGATAGCAGCTGCTATAGGAAAAGACAAGTCTGTTATTAGCAAAGAGATTAAGCGTAATTCAGACAAAAGAAATGGAGTTTACAAGCATGAATTAGCCCAAAAAAAGTATGCTAAACGTCATAAAGAAAAGCCTAAAAGAAAACGCTTTACAGAAGATATTCAACAAGCAATAGAGTTGTTATTGCGAGACGATTATAGTCCTGAGCAAGTAGTTGGTGTCCTAAAAAAACAAGGTAAAGAAACGGTGTCTATTGAGCGTATATATCAGCATATTAGGGAAGACAAGAGGAATGATGGTGATTTACATACACACCTTCGCAGACAGGGAAGGAGATATAGAAAACGTGGCTCATCAAAGGATTCTAGAGGGGTTATAAAGAATCGTATTAGTATAGAACAACGCCCTGAAGTTGTTGAACAAAGAAATCGATTTGGAGATTTAGAGGTCGATTTAATCATAGGTAAAAACCATAATCAAGCCATACTTACCGTAAATGATAGAGCTTCTGGAATGCTTAAAATGAAAAAAGTAAGCTCTAAAGAAGCAGTTGTTGTCACTAAAGCTATCAATGAAATATTAGAAGACTGGAAGCCTTATCTACATACTATAACAGCTGATAATGGAAAAGAATTTGCAGGCCATGAGCAGGTTGCAGAAAATTTATGTATTGATTACTTTTTTGCGCATCCATATCACTCTTGGGAAAGAGGATCTAACGAAAATTTAAATGGTTTGATTAGACAATATTTTGCCAAAGGAAGTGACTTTACAAACCTAACAGATCAAAGAATCAAAGAGGTAGAAACAAAATTAAATAACAGACCTAGGAAGAGACATAAATATCAAAACCCTATATTTGTAATGGAACAATTATTATTTAACTAAAAGTTGCGTTTGTGACTTGAATTCAGCAATACTTAATTCCATTTAATATCGATTTAGACAATATAAAAGAAAATATTAGCTTTTTGAGAGCATCATCAAAATGTGATTACCTCATTAGTTCAAAAATATATTATCTTGATGATACGCGCGATATTGGAGTGGGACAATATCATAAAAATAAAAACTTAAAAAGTAATGGATATAAGTCAGCCTGTAAAATTTCCATTATTGCTTATGATTTAAAAACAGAAGAGGAAATATTTAATTTAGATTGTTTAGGTTATATATGGATTGATGATGAACTTGACGAAGGCCTTAAAATATATCAAACATCTAAATCAGCTAGTGCCGATGTTATGGCTAAAATTATAAAAAAATTAAAAGAAAGATAAACACATACTATTGCAAATAACTAAGTGTTCCTACGCGTAGTACCTAGCATGCACATAGGGCTGACTATACCAGCTAAAAAGATGATACTATGGGGATTGCATGATTTAATTAAGAGGCTATCGACAAAGATCTTTATAGATACTACCTGTTTTTAGGTCATTTGCTCTATCGCTCTTTTGTGGGTATAGATTTTTACTATATTTCGATACTGATTATTGTTGGTTAGTAGCGTTTATGCATCCGTTTCCCATTACGTGGCTACGTTTGTTTTTTTATTCGGTATTAGTACCTGACGACAATCTTTTTAAAAAAAAAGAAGACTTAATTGTTATTCTTAGCCCTAAAACGATTATTGAATAACAACCCTTTTTAAGCGTAAAAACACGTAGCAATAACACTGTTAAAATAATTTATACAGCTAAAAAAAACACAGTTCTCCCAGTAATATGCATCAATTAAAACCCTACAAGTACCGCCAATACTACAAAGTACGCACACAACCCTTTGCAGTAACATTTATTAATAAATACTCCCAGTTATATGCTGCTAATTAAAATTATTAACGACCTTTGAACTATTAATTTAATAGCTTCTGTAGTGCCTGTAGGTATTACGAAAATAACGTCAACTTTAGGGTTGCTATTGTGGATATAGATGTGTTACAAAACATTACCAAAAAATCAAAAAAGAATGAAAAGAACAGGATTTACGATAACTTTTGAAGATGGAGAATCTCATACAAGATATTTGACACCTATTGGTATTAGAGATGGGGTTTGGTTAGATAATGAAGGTAATAAATTACAACAATCAAATAGATTGACAACTAACGCTTTTTTTGGAGAAAATGTTAAAATTCAAATAGAAACATTTAATATTACTGATGGAAAAAAATTAGATATTAAGATTAAAGCTAAAATTGGAGAAGAATATGTAGAAGAGTTTGAAGAAATAATTCATAAACTTGAAATAAAGAATAATTTGGCTACTTTAGAAAATTTCTATTTAGACCCTAAATGGTATAATGAGGAAATTGAAAATTACAATTATGATACTCATTCTACAGAAATTGATTTTGAGAAAGCTATAACTTTTATTTTTGAAGCAAAATTTGAAGATAGAGATTGGGATAAAGCTAGAAGTTTTCCTAAAAATGAAAATGATTACCTAAGACCAATAACTTACCGAAGAAATTACGAAGAACTCATAGGACTTTTTAAAACTGATAATAGTGGAGAAAAAGATGTAAAAAGTAACTATGAAAATAAATTCATTAATAATAATGTTGAAATCAAAAGTTTTGTTGACGAATTTATAGAAAAAACCATTGAAGAAAACATAACTATTACTGATATAAAAGTATTAATTGAAGAAAAAGCAACTGCACTTTGGGATACATCTGTAAAACAAGTACAAAATGGTAATCTTGACGACAGACCATTATACTGGGCTCGAAATAAAATGCAAACTTGGCTCAAACGGAACCCACTTTTTAAAGACCAAATTAATTTTGAAAAATCTATCGTAAAAAAAGGGACTGAGCTTGAAAAAATAATAACCCTTTTTGAAGAAAAAAGCAGGAATTATACAGGAATTGACTTCTCTAAAGCTGAAAACAGGAAAAAAGTATTGATTACTGGATTTGACCCGTTTCAACTAAATCCTGATACCAATTTTAATACTAGTATGGGGGTAGATTCTGCAAATACATTTAATCCTTCTGGAATTGTTGCTTTGCATTTAAATGGAAAATTGATAGGTAATGACATTTACATTCAAACTTGTATTTTTCCAGTACGATATGAAGATTTTGATAAAAAATATGTAGAAAAACTAATTAAAGAGCATATTTCAGATGTAGATGTTATAATCACAACTAGCTTGAACGGGGGGAATAATTGGTTTGATATTGAAGCTGACGCAATAGAATATAGAGGTGGTTTTCACGATAATATGTGTATTGGAGGACAAAACTATAGTAAATTTAAATACAACTCAAGTAGATTTATAGCTAATACGAGTAACAAACATAATCTCACAACACTTCCTAAAACAAAGATATTTAGTGATAATTCATCTATAAATATCAATGGGTTAATTGTTAAATATGATACTACAAGATTAAATTCTAAAACTGAAGGTGGTGGTGGAAATTACCTCTCTAATGAAATAATGTATAGAGCTACTTCAATAAGAGCGAATAAATCAAAAATACCTGTTGGACACTTTCATCTAGCAAATTTAAGAACAATAAAAAGAAGCAATGAGATTTTGAATGTAACAGAAATCGTAATAAAGAAAATAGTAGAATGATTATGAAACTAATAATAACATTAATATTTATTTCAATTTTTCAGTTTTCTTACGCACAATCTTGTGGTAGTGGGGAGTTAATATTTGATTTTTATACAATGGACAATGAAAAGTTAGAATATGAAATTTCGGAAATAGAAGTAATTGATAGTATCCTATTAGACAAAACCTATCAAGGAATCAAAATAGATTCTACAAACCTAGAGGGAATAAAGCAATATAAATTTAATAAAAAAAAATTACCTAAATTTATTTCTGAGTCAATGAAATGTAATAATTCAATAATTAATAATCAATTAAGTTTTAAAACACTTGAATTATTTAATAAAGTTTTTTTATTAAGAGTTTGGAGCAAAAATAGTGAAATTAAAATTTTAATTGAGTTATTTGGTGGTTGTAATAGAAAGAAAATAATCGTTATGTCAAAAGAACCTATCTTGATACATAAAGATTAACACAAATATCGTTTTACAACAATGTATAAAAAATACAAAAAAAAAACAGGAAAAAAAGTAAAACAAAAAATTATTGGATCATATACTGGTAATCTTCAATATGCAGATGTTGATACTTATAAAGTATTTGTTACAGATGAAGAAGACGCTAGTTTTAAATTGGAGTTTTCAGTAGCTAGAGACGCATATGCCGTAATTCCAGGAAATGATAAAGGGAGAACAATAATTTTATCTAATATGTCTTTTGAACCAAAGGATGGGAAAATCAACCATTATTCCGGAAAATACATGAAAATTTATCCTAAAAAGAATGATACTCCTGCTATAAAATTAACTCAGAAAGGGTCAGAGGTTATGCATACTGAATCTAGACCTGATGCATTATCATTAAACTACCGTTCAAAAAAAGATATTGCTTCTGGGGTAATGATTCATGTTGGAGGCAATTATGATAACGAACAACACGGCAAAGCTATTTCAGCTTCAGAAGGTTATTTTGGAATTGTTAATAATGGTAATTCACAAAAAAACACTTCTGACAAACTAACTAAAGAAGTAATAAATACTGTTTGGAAACGAGCACAAAACAGTAAGTCAAATCCAAACCATATTAGAATAATTATAGAAAAAAGAGATGAAAAAAGCATTCCAAATAATATCGTTTTTACAAAAAAATAGAATTATTTTTATTTTATTAATTATTTCATCATGTAGTAAACAAGTTAAGTTTAATAAAGTAACTACAGGTGTTTTAGTTCCTAAAGGACAAAATATTGTTTATAATAATGAATCAATTATAGAAGTAAACAATAATACAATATTTATAAGAAAAATTGAAAAATACAATCAAGATTTAAATTTATTAGAAGTTGATATTTCAAAGGCAGAAAGTATGTTAACTTATTCAAGAAAAGAATTAGAAAACGATAGTGCTTTAATTGATTACTATCAAATATCCAAAGACAGAAAAAAAACATCTATTAAAAATGATTTTATATTTGATAATAATGTAAAATATAAAATCATTTATAAAGTAAAAGATACTGTTTTATGTATTAAAGATAAGAGTATACTCCTTTTAACAAGATCACATTAAATTCGATATAAACCAAAACGATAAATATAGCCCAAATAACTAAGATTCCTACGATACGTAGTACCCCGCATGCACATAGTGCTGACTATACCAGAACAAAAGATGATACTATGGGGCTTGCATCAAAAACGGAATGAATGAATTGGACAGCCACATCAGTATTAAATTTAATACTGATTGGCTACAAGTCTAAGCCCCTGAATTAAACCCACACTTTCTAAAGACACAAAGACAAGCTATTCTACAATCAATTAGCGCTGTTTTTAAAGTTAAATACTGCTAAAAACAAACACTAGATTCATTCTCGTTTATTTAAGCGTAACAAAGTCGCTTATTATAACAAAAGTCCAAGTATAAATCCTTCAAAAAACGTATCTTCGAAACCAATTTAACTTTAATTTGATTATTTATGTTTAAAGGATTACAAGGTTTCTCAAAAGCTTTTTGGACAGCCAATACCGTAGAATTATTAGAAAGAGCCGCGTATTACGGAGTTTTCATCGTAATAACATTGTACCTATCACGAATTTTAGGTTTCTCAGATATGGAATCGGCATTGATTGCAGGGTTCTTTTCTGGAGGATTGTATTTATTACCCACTTTTACAGGAGCCTTGGCGGACAAAATAGGTTTTAAAAGCTCTTTGATAATAGCCTTTACTTTGTTGACTATCGGTTATTTTGGACTAGGAATACTTCCTACCATGCTAGAATCGTCTGGCTTAGTTGATTATACAGATAAAATCACATTTACTGGATTAAATGAATCCGTACAACGTTGGGCTATTGTACCCGTATTAGTGATTTTAATGATAGGTGGTTCGTTTATAAAAGCGGTAATTACAGGAACTATTGCTAAAGAAACTACTGAAGCTACAAGAGCACAAGGTTTTTCTATCTTTTATATGATGGTAAACATTGGAGCGTTTTCTGGAAAAACAATTGTAAAGCCATTGCGTGAGTCTATGGGAGATATGGGATTGGTTTACTTAAACTATTTCTCTGCTAGTATGACACTGTTAGGCTTGATATTAATAATTATTTTTTACAAAGGAGCCAAACAAGAAGGACCAAGTAAAAGTTTTAAAGACATCTTAGATGGTTTTGTTAGAGTACTAAGTAATGGTCGTTTAATTTCGTTAATCTTAATAATTACAGGCTTTTGGATGGTTCAGGCTCAGCTATACGCAACCATGCCTAAATACGTATTAAGAATGGCTGGAGAAGCCGCTTCCCCATCATGGTATGCAAACGTAAACCCTTTGGTTGTAGTATTGACAGTTGCTTTTATAACAAAAATGCTAGCGAGTAAAACACCCCTATTCTCCATGGTTATAGGAATGTTTATTATGCCTTTTTCTGCATTGGCAATGGCTTCTGGAAACTGGTTCTCTGGAGGAGAAATTGACCTAGGAATTATTAGCATGCACCCAATTGCCTTGATGATGATTATAGGGATTATATTACAAGCTGTCGCAGAATCTTTTATATCACCTAGGTACTTAGAGTTTTTCTCTTTACAAGCACCAAAAGGAGAAGAGGCCATGTATTTAGGATTTAGCCATTTACACTCCTTTATTTCTTCCATTCTAGGTTTTGGTCTTTCTGGTTTTTTATTGTCAAAATACTGTCCAGATCCCAAATTATTTGATACGCATCAAGATTGGGAAGTAGCCGCTGTAAATGCACATTATATTTGGTACTGCTTTGCTGGAATTGCAATAGTTTCCGCAATTTCCCTAATCATTTATGGAAGGGTAATCCAACGCTTAGACGCGAAAAATTAACATTGTTTAAAACAAAAAAACGTCCGATGCTTATGACTTAAACATCGGACGTTTTTTAATTTTAAAAGAACAATCGCTAAGACATAAACAGTCTGAATAATTCTTTGCGATATAAAGCCTAGATAAATAGACTAAATTACCTCATACCTTTTTAAGGTAAAAGAAAAATCAGATCCTTTATGTAATTCGCTCTTCACTTCTATATGTTCACCATGCGCTTCCACAATATGTTTTACAATAGACAAACCCAAACCAGAACCTCCTTGTTCACGAGACCTGCTCTGATCCACACGGTAAAAACGTTCAAACAAACGCCCTTGAAACTCTTTCAGAACACCTTCTCCATTGTCTGAAACAGTAATTCTTAGTTTTTCACTATCAATATCCGTTAAACTCACAAAGGTTGTCCCATTAGTTTTTCCGTATTTTATAGAATTCACAAGAAGATTTATCAATACTTGCTCTAGACGCTCTACATCACCATATACCATAACAGGCGCATCGTAAATACAATCAAACCTAAGAATAATATTCTTTTTCTTAGCCTTCATTTCTAACAAATCAAACACACCTTGCACCAATACCACCATATTAATAGGCTGAATGTTTAAATGTAAGTCAGCGGACTCAAATTTAGCGATCATATCCAAGTCTTTTACAATGGCAATTAAGCGTTCGACTCCTTTATTAGCGCGCTGGAGGTATTTTTCTCTAATGGTTTCATCATCAATAGCACCATCCAACAAGGTCAATATAAAACCTTGAACGGTAAATAGCGGTGTTTTTAATTCGTGAGAAATATTCCCTAAAAAATCACGCCGATAACTTTCCCTTTCGTTTAGTATCTCGATTTGTTGTCGCTTATTTTCTGCAAAATTTTTAACCTGTCTGGACAAAGATTCCATATTACTTGTCACTTTAGTTTGATATAGATCCGACACATCAAACAAAGAAACATCTTCATAGATTTTTTTAACTCTAAGATAAATAAAACGCTCTACTCTGTACTGAATAATAACAAAACAGAACACGAAAAGGAGGGCATAAAAAGAGAGAAAAAAAAGGTAGTTTAACAGATGACTCACCATAAAATAATACAATAATAGCAACACGAATGTTGCTAATGTTGAGATATAAAACGAGGACCAAAAGGCAAAATTATATGTTTTTCTAAACTTCATCAATAATAAATTTATATCCGACTCCTTTGACCGTTTTGAAATTACGTTCTCCAATTTTTTCTCGTAATTTACGGATATGAACATCTATAGTCCTACCACCAACAACCACTTCACTTCCCCATACTTTGTCCAAGATATCGTCTCTTTTAAAAACTTTACCAGGTTTGGATGCGAGTAAAGAAAACAACTCAAATTCTTTACGTGGCAAACTGAATTTACGACCCTCTTTAATAATCATATATTCATCTCTATCAATAATGATATTGCCTACTTTTACCTGATCATTTTCTGCTTCATCACCCGCTACCCTACGCAATAGCCCTTTCACTTTACTCAACAAAACTTTAGGCTTAATTGGTTTGGTGATATAATCATCTGCACCTGCATCAAAACCTGCTACTTGCGAATAATCCTCACCACGTGCTGTAAAAAACACAATCAACACTTTCTCAAAACCTTTGATCTGTCTGATTTTCTCACAAGCTTCAATACCATCCATTTGGGGCATCATAATATCCAATAAAATTAAGTCTGGGCGAAAGGTTCGCGCACGTTTTACCGCCTCAATCCCATTGGCAGCGGTAGCTATCGTATAACCTTCCGATTTTAGGTTATAGCCAACAATTTCCAAAATGTCTGGCTCATCATCCACCAATAATATTTTAATATCTTTAATTTTCATTTTTATATTGCTTTCAATCTTCCTCAAAAATAACATTTAATATTTAATAATACACCCGAATCTGCCCAGAAGGTGAAAAGTAACATTTTGCTAACATTGCCCTAACATACGAACTTGATTTGGGCAAAAAAACGTAATTTTAAACTAAAAAGCGACTATGAATTTAAAAATTGACTTTAAAAATATCCTTTTTTTAGACATAGAAACAGTTCCTGAACTGGAAAATTTCGATGATTTAAGCAGGCATAAACAAGCATTATTTGCAAAAAAAACAGCCTATCAACGCAGCGAAGAGCAATCGCCAAAAGACTTCTACAATCGCGCTGGAATTTGGGCAGAATTCGGAAAAATAGTTTGTATATCTGTAGGATATTTTCGCAACACAACAGGGAACCGAAAATTCCGAATCACCTCTTTTTACAACGATGACGAAACGCAGTTATTACAGGAATTTAAAACACTCTTAGACACACATTATCACAAAAAAAAGCATGTCCTCTGTGGACATAACGGAAAAGAATTCGATTTCCCATTCATTGCCCGCCGAATGATTATAAATCGCATTGGATTGCCAGAAAAATTAAATATGTTTGGAAAAAAACCCTGGGAAATCCCACATATAGACACCATGGAATTATGGAAATTTGGAGACTACAAACACTATACCTCGCTAAAACTACTCACTGAAATATTAAATATTCCATCCCCAAAAGACGATATAGATGGCAGTCAAGTAGCACAGGTATACTACGAAGAAAAAAACTTAGAACGGATCAAAATATATTGCGAAAAAGACACCATTACAGTCGCACAACTATTATTGCGATTTAATAACCAGCCCTTATTAACAGCAAATGAAATAGAAATTATTTAACGGATACAACACAAACCAATAAGGGTAACGGCTAGGTAAACACCCAAGGACATTGCCCCAGGATAATCCTTTGCAATTCGCTGCCCTATCAACAAGACCAATAAAGTGATGGCAACACAAACAAGACCTAGAAACAATAAAACATTCAATTCCAACACTAAAAACTGGTACAAACCAACAGTCATTAAAAAAATAGAAATCATTTCCAATACAATCACAAACACCAAAGAAACCGGAATGATAGACGCTACAAATGTCCCCTTAAAATGCTGTTGATAAAAACCGACGGTTCCTTTCCAATCCATCAATTTCTCAAGCGTAGAAAAAACAAAAGTAATCACTAAAAAAATGGCAACTACTATTAAAGGCATCACTGATTGCAAAAAATCCATTGTTTATTTTTTATGTAATAATCGGGTCAATTTAATCGAAGTATCTAATAATATTAATTTGGCATTCCCATTCCGCTCTATGTGATACATCGCCTCATTTATTTCATTTGAAATCTCTAAAATATTCCCACCGTGAATAAATGGAGCAAATTTAGCGAGCTCAAAATTCTTAGGCTGTAGAAACACCAATTCATCCACCTTGTAATTTAACATAAGTGCTTGTCTAAAACATTGCAGGCAATAGTGCAAAAAATACTTTTGTGTTTCCCTACCTGCACCAGCAATATCGGTACTCCATTGGATTAATTCTTCAATCACACTCGCATCAGTTTTTGCTCTAAAAGCAGCACGTACCCAGGTAATAAACCATTTCTCGAACTGATCATCTGCATTGCTATTATTTAAAATATGCAATGCTTTGTTAAAATTACCTTCTGCTTGGTGGGCAATATTCTTCGCCGTATCTGGCAAACAATTTTGTCTACTCACCAATGCATCAGCTATCTGCTGCTCACTCAACTTCGAAAAATGGAGAACTTGACAGCGAGACCTAATGGTATTTATAATCTGTTCTTCCTGCTCAGCAACAAGGATAAAAACCGTTTTTGCTGGCGGTTCTTCAATCAATTTCAATAATTTATTGGCAGCAGCGATATTCATTTTTTCCGCCATCCATATCACCATTACTTTATAGCCCCCTTCATAGGATTTTAACTGTAAGGATTTGACAATTCTTTCTGCTTCGTCTACATTAATAATTCCCTGCTTATTTTCTATCTCCAACACAGCAAGCCAGTCAAAAAGATTCCCATAAGGACTTTCTTTAACAAAACTTCTGAATTCCTGTAAAAAATCGGTACTCGTTGGATGTCTTTTAATCTTCGCTGTACTCGCCACCGGAAATGCGTAATGCAGATCTGGATGGGACATATTTCCACATTTCAACTTTGTCGCCTCGGGATCTTTTGATTCCAACGCTAATATATGTTGTGCGTAGGCTAAGGCCATAGGTAAGGTACCACAACCTTCTTTCCCTACAAACAACTGAGCGTGTGCAATCCGACCCTTATTTGCAGATGTCTGCAAATGTGATTTTATATGTTCCTGTCCTAAAATATCTGAAAAAAGCATGGACAAAAATACAAAATACTAAGACTAATTTCACAAAAAAACACCAATAGTTAAGACAAGCTATCTACAATTAAACTAAACAGCCTAAAACCAATACAAAAAAAGACCTAAACTCAATAATAGCAAGCATAGAAAACGGTTTCGTAAATAAAAAAAAACAGCGTTTTAATTTCTGCTATCTTTGTACGGAAATAGCATCAACAACTTAAAAAATATACAGAGATGAAAACCATAAATGATTTTAACTTTAACAATAAAAAAGCGATAATCCGTGTAGATTTTAATGTGCCTTTAAACGAAGCATTTGAAGTAACAGACACCACACGAATTGAAGCTGCAAAACCAACAATATCTAAAATCTTAGCAGATGGAGGATCGGTAATTTTAATGTCACATTTGGGGCGTCCAAAAGGAGTTGATGCAAAATTTTCTTTAAAACACATACTTTCTAAAGTAAATGAAGTATTAGGTGTTACCGTAAAATTCGCTACAGATTGTATTGGTGAAGAAACTACTAAAATGGTCTCTGAATTACAAAAAGGCGAAGTATTATTATTAGAAAACTTACGTTATTATTCAGAAGAAAAAGAAGGAAACGAAGCTTTTGCTGAGAAACTTGCTGCACATGGAGATATCTATGTAAACGATGCCTTTGGAACTGCTCATAGAGCACACGCTTCCACCGCTATTATTGCGAAATTTTTCCCAACTACAAAATGTTTTGGATTGTTATTAGCCAAAGAAATTGAAAGTATCAACAACGTATTAAATAACAGTGAAAAACCAGTAACAGCTATTATAGGAGGCGCAAAAGTATCTTCTAAAATTGAAGTTATTAAAAACATTATGGATAAGGTAGATAATATCATTATCGGTGGTGGTATGGCATATACATTTATCAAAGCACAAGGAGGTAAAATTGGAGATTCTATTTGTGAAGACGACAAAATGGAACTTGCATTAGAAATATTAGCAGAAGCTAAACTAAAGAAAACACGTATTTACTTACCAGTAGATGTAATTGCAGCAGACGCATTTAGCGAAACTGCAAATACTCAAATTGTTCCATCAAACGAAATCCCTGACGGATGGCAAGGATTGGATTGTGGACCACAATCTAATGTTGCATTTTCTTTTGTAATTGCAGATTCTAAAACTGTATTATGGAATGGACCTGTAGGAGTTTTTGAAATGAAAGCTTTTAGAAAAGGAACCATAGAAATCGCAAACGCTATTGACGAAGCTACCCAAGGAGGAACATTCTCTCTTGTAGGTGGAGGTGATTCTGTTGCTGCAGTAAAACAATTTGGTTTTGCAGATAAAGTAAGTTATGTTTCTACTGGTGGTGGAGCAATGTTAGAAATGCTAGAAGGCAAAAAATTACCAGGAATTGAAGCTATCTTAAACTAGATTTAATTTTAGACACTACTTATAATACTTTTTATTAAGTATCTTTAAACCATCTTTACGCATTGTAGAGATGGTTTTTTTATTTTAAAATGATGTCAATAACAAATACAAAGTATATGCAATACATCGTGTAAATTCACCTAAAAAAGATGTTTATATAGATTTTTAGTAATTTATACAAGCACCTATAAATCCTAAAACATGAAATACAATAAACTTCCAAACACAGACATTTCTATAAGTGACATTTGCTTAGGCACTATGACTTTTGGCGAACAGAATAACGAAAAAGAAGGGCATGACCAGTTAGATTACGCATTGGAACAAGGAATTAATTTTATTGATACTGCCGAGTTGTACTCCGTTCCTTCAAGATCAGAAACCTATGGCTCTACAGAAAGCATTATTGGTAGCTGGCTAAAAAAAACAGGAAACAGAAATAAAATAGTCCTTGCAAGTAAAATAGCTGGACCAGGAGACTACACAGCACATATACGCACTACAGGATTCTCCAAACAAGCCGTTACAGAAGCGCTACACAATAGTTTAAAACGACTTAAAACAACCTATCTAGACCTTTATCAACTACATTGGCCTACAAGACCTACCAATTTTTTTGGAATTCGAAATTACACACATACAAACGCTGAACAACAAGAAGATGAATTTCTAACCGTACTAGAAACCCTCAATCAATTTGTACAAGAAGGAAAAATAAGACATTTAGGTGTCTCCAATGAAACGGCATGGGGAACCATGAAATTTCTAAGTGAAGCAGAAAAGCACAGATTGCCACGAATAAAAACCATCCAAAACCCCTACTCCTTATTAAATAGAACCTACGAAGGCGCATTGGCAGAGATTTCCATGAAAGAAAACATAGGACTCCTTGCCTATTCACCTCTAGCATTTGGAGTGTTATCTGGTAAATACAGGAATGGAAAAACACCCCAAAACTCACGCATCACCTTATTCCCTCGTTTTGATAGATATTCCAATCAAAATTGCACAAAAGCCGTAGACTTATACCATGCGTTAGCAACCAAACACAAGCTAAGTTTAACAGCATTATCATTAGCATTTGTAAGGCAGCAGCCTTGGGTAAGCAGTACCATCATAGGTGCCACTACTATGGAACAACTCAAAGAGAACATTGAAACTGCAGGACTTGTCTTGACTACAGAAATCATAGCAGAAATCAATCAAATTAACGAATTGATTCCTAATCCAGCGCCGTAAAACCTTATACATACACAACATAAGAAAGTAAAAGTCTTGCTAGGATTATTGGGTCCTTTACGCAAGACTTTTGCAATTACAAATGATATTTAACAGTAAATACGCCTTCTAAATCCACATAATAATCAATAACGGTTCTAAATTAAGAAAAACAGTAAAAAATGTCTCTAAAAAAAACTACAACAACCTGATTTACTAGCTATTGACACGTGTTAATCACACAAACAGAAAAAGACCTTTATATCATCTTACTGACAATTGTCAGTGTCTAAACGTAAATTTTAACGGATTTTTGTGATATAATGTTACACACAAAAAAGACATGAGAATCAAACAACTATTTTTAGGGATTTTGGGATTAGTGGCCGTACAGAGTTATGCGCAACTGACCATTAATGGAGAATTAAGGCCACGAGCTGAGTATCAAAATGATACAAAAACACTGAATGCAGATGCAACAGATCCTGCGTTGTTTGTATCTCAACGTACACGTATCAACACCAAATTTAAGACAGAAACATATACCTTTTATGTAAGCATGCAAGACGTGAGAGTTTGGGGTGATGTTAAACAATTGGCTGATAATGGAAACTCATTATCTTTACACCAAGCTTGGGGAGAAGTAAAATTCGCACCTAATTTTTCTGTAAAAGTAGGACGTCAAGAGATTATTTTAGACGACAGTCGTATCTTCGGAAATGTAGGTTGGGCACAACAAGGACGTTCTCATGACGCTGCTATATTTAAACTTGGCAATTCCAAGTACAAATTAGACTTAGGAATCGCTTACAATCAAGACACCGATAAAACTACAAAAGGTACAGACTACAACGTAGCTGGCAACTATAAAACGATGCAATACGCATGGTTTCATAAAGATTTCAGCAACATAAAAGCAAGCTTCTTGTTTTTAAACAATGGATTGGTACCTACACCAACGGCAAACATTAACTATAGCCAAACATACGGAACACATTTAAAATTTAAAGCAGCAAACAACGTATCCGCAGCATTTAATGGTTACTACCAAGGAGGAGAAGACATATCAGGAAAAGACCTAAGTGCTTACCTCTTAGGATTAGATTTAGGGTACAAAGCAAACGAAACATGGAAATTTGGACTTGGATTTGAAATGCAATCAGGAAACGATTACAACAGCACATCATCAGACAATAAAGCTTTTACACCATTCTATGGCACCAACCATAAGTTCAATGGGTTTATGGATTATTTTTATGTTGGAAACCACGGAAACAGTGTTGGATTGGTTGATTTATACTTAAAAGCATCTGCTAAACTTAATCAAAAATCAAGCATCACAGCATTTGTACACAATTTCTCAGCACAAGCAGCTATTGCAGCAAATGTAAACAAGGCATTAGGAACAGAAATTGACCTCGTGTACAAGTACAAAGTAAACAAAGACGTTTCAATTTCAGCTGGATATTCTCAGATGTTCGCATCAGAAGGATTGGAAGTATTAAAAGGAAACGCAGACGGAAACACCAATGATTGGGGATGGTTAATGTTAACGATCAAACCAAGTTTGTTTATCTCTAAATAATAGTAAATTATGAGTTTTTTTAGATATCTATTACCACCACCAGAATGGCGCTTACCCGTGATTATTCTACTAGGTGCGTTAACAGGACTCACTTTATATGTTTTAATTGAATCTAAAGCGATATCCTATTTATCAGACGACCCTAAAACCTGTGCCAACTGTCATGTTATGACACCGCAATATGCAACATGGCAAAACAGTTCACACAGAGAATGGGCTAGCTGTAACGACTGTCACGTACCGCAAGACAATGTATTTAGAAAATACTTTTTCAAGGCAAAAGACGGACTCTACCATTCCTATATGTTTACCACGCGTCAAGAGCCCGAGGTAATACGTATGAAAGAAGCAGGAATTGAAGTAGTTCAAGAAAACTGTATCCGATGCCATGAAGATCAGGTAACCGATGCTCGTTTAAGCGGAATGATACCCAATCATAAAAAAAACCGTACCGAGCGTAAATGCTGGTCCTGTCATCAGGAAGTACCACACGGATCTGTACACAGTTTATCATCCGTAAAATACTACGGAAAAATATCCAAAGAACACCAAGAAACGGTGCCAGATTGGTTGAAAAGTTTAACAAAAGAATCAGAAGAAAAAAAAATAAAATCAAAGTAACATGAGTAATAAAAGAAAACCTTGGATGAACTGGATGCTATTCCTATCATCTTTAGTTATTGTATTCTTATTAGGATTACTAGTATCTACAATTACAGAACGCAAAGTAGAGGCTAGATTTGCCTATACTCCGGTAAACAACATTAATAAATTAGAACCAAGAAACGAAGTTTGGGGAGAAAATTTCCCTCGTGAATTTCAATCTTACTACAAAACAGCAGACACAACTTTTAGGTCTAAATACAACGGTAACGCTGTAATAGACATGCTAGAAGTAGATCCTAGACTGGTTGTTTTATGGGCTGGTTATGGTTTTTCTAAAGATTATAATCAAGGACGTGGACATGTGTATGCCATTGACGACATCCGTAACACCTTAAGAACTGGTGGACCAAAAGGCAAAAAGGACGGACCAATGCCTGCTACGTGTTGGACCTGTAAATCTCCAGATGTTCCCCGTTATATCAACGAAAACGGAACCGACAAATACTATAGTGGTAAATGGGCTGGTAAAGGAGAAGAATTCGTAAACCCAATAGGATGTGCGAACTGTCATGATGAAAAAAGCATGAACTTAACCATTACTCAACCTGCATTAATTGAAGCTTTTGAGCGTCAAGGAAAAGACATTACCAAAGCATCTCATAACGACATGCGTTCATTAGTATGTGCACAATGTCACGTAGAATATTACTTTAACAAACACCTACCAGGAAAAGAAGGAATTCCTTATCTAGTATTCCCTTGGGATGAAGGACAAACTGTTGAGGACATGGAAAAATACTATGACAATATAGGCCATGTAGACTGGACACATAAAATAAGTAGAGCTCCAATGTTAAAAGCACAACACCCAGGATATGAAACTTTCCAAATGGGGATTCATGGTAAACGTGGTGTTTCTTGTGCAGATTGTCACATGCCTTATAAAACAGAAGGTGGACAGAAATTTACAGATCACCATATCCAATCTCCATTAAACAACGTGGCAAACTCTTGTCAGGTATGTCACCGTGAAGAAACAAAAGAATTGATTCAGAATGTATATGACAACCAAGATCGCATCATTGGAAATAGAGATCAATTGGAACGCTTGTTAGTTCGTGCACACGTTGAAGCAGGTAAATGTTGGGATTTAGGTGCTACAGAAGCACAAATGAAAGACATCTTACACGGTATTCGTAGTGGACAATGGCGTTGGGATTACGCTGCTGCATCACATGGAGGATCTTTCCATGCTCCAGTAGAATTAGGTCGTGTAATTGGTACAGGTATTGATATAACTCAAGAAACCAGAATCAAACTAGCAAAATTGTTGATGACATTAGGATTCAAAGGGGATGTTCCTTATCCAGATATCTCAACAAAAGAAAAAGCACAGAAATATATTGGATTGCCAATGGAAAAATTAAGAGCTGAAAAAGCAACATTCTTAAAAGAATTGGCTCCACAATGGGACGCTGCAGCTAAAGAACGCGAAAGTAAGTACTAATTTGTACTAAAATTTATAAATGGCGAATGTGTTTCACGATGCATTCGCCATTTTTTTATTCTATTGTTTGCTACTATATTTGCCAACTATGACTCACAAAACAAAACGACCTCAACATTATCTATGGGATACGCCTTGGGGCTATGCCGAATCTTTTTTAATAACCTTTGGGCTTTTAATCACAGGATTTATAATGGAAGCTAGTTTGGGAACACAAACAGCTATTTCTTTAATCTTCCCTTACAACCTAACACTATTAATTGCCTATATATGCCTATTAATTGCCCTCTACAAATGGGCTAGTAATCATCCCATCGTACGGTGGTTAAGTAAAATACCTGCAAGTATCACTAGCATTGTTTTTGTCACTCTATTAGTGATGATTATGGGGATTATCCCGCAAATACACAGCGAAAATTACACGATAAACCTCCTAGGACTCAATCACATCACCACCAATTGGGCTTTCTTGTTAATCATCGGATTGTTCCTAACCTGCTTAGGTTTGATTTCGATCAAACGCATTGCACAATTCAGCATTGCAAACATAGGTTTTATCCTAAATCATGTTGGAATGTTCTTGGCTTTGACCGCAGGGATTTTAGGATCTGGAGACATACAACGTGCATCAATTGAACTTAAAGAAAACGTAGCCAACTACATGGCAGTTGACCAATCAGACGGCAGTCCCGTAGAATTATCTTTCGCCCTTTTATTGAAAGATTTCAAACTCGAAGAATACCCTCCTAAACTCGCTTTGATCGATAACGAAAGCGGAGAAATACTACACAATCAAGGAAAAAACTTGTATCTAATTTCCGAAGGAGAACACTACAGTTACAGCGGTTTCGAAATAGAAGTCCTCCGTTATTTACCGATGTCCTCCCCTTTTGGAAGTAGATACGTACGTGTAAACGAGCAAGGATCATCTCCCGCTGCCTTATTAAAAGTGACCAATACGCAAACAAACGAATGTATTGAAAATTGGATTTCATGTGGTAGTTTTGCTCAGCAATACAGGTCTTTAAAAATAAGCGATCAATACTCCTTAGTAATGACGATTCCTGAAGCGAAGAAATTTAGTTCTGAATTGGAAATATTAACCAAAAACGGAAAACGAATCCCTACCATTATTGAAGTAAACAAAGCACATAACCACGATTTATGGGAAATATATCAATTAGATTATAATAAAGGCATGGGAAAATGGTCTACCACCAGTGTTATAGAATTGGTAAGAGATCCATGGCTCCCTGTAATTTACACGGGAATATTTATGATGATCTTCGGTGCCTTTTATATGTTTTGGGTAGGTAATAACATCACTAAAAACGATTCACTATGACTTGGATAAATTTTCCTTTATACAGCGGTATTGTTGCCGTATTTTTTCTAATAGGACTCGCTGTTTTAGGCTATTCTTATAAAAAACCGAGTACTTTTAAAATTGCCACGATTCTATTTGCAATAGGATGGGGAGTTTTAGTGCTTTTTGTAATTCAACTCTGGTTAGAATTAGAAAGACCTCCGATGCGAACTTTAGGAGAAACCCGTTTGTGGTATGCCTTATTTCTACCAATAATTGGCGGATTAACCTATTTAAGATGGCACTATAAATGGTTTCTTGCCTATAGTGTTTTAATGGCACTACTCTTTTTAGGAATCAATTATGCAAACCCAGAAACGTATTCTAAAACACTAATGCCTGCCTTGCAAAGCCCTTGGTTTGTCCCTCATGTATTGGTCTATTTATTATCCTACGCAGTATTGGCAGCCTCCAGTATTGTTGCCATTAAAGGTTGGGTAGATCATTACAAAAACAAATCAAATACAAGCACGCTAGCGCTCGCAGACAACTTAGTGTACATTGGCTTCGCTTTTTTAACCTTAGGGCTCTTATTTGGCGCTTTGTGGGCAAAAGAAGCCTGGGGACATTATTGGACTTGGGATCCAAAAGAAATCTGGGCATTTTTAACCTGGATGGGCTATTTAATTTATATCCATTACCGCCATTTTCATCCACAAAAGAACAAACAAGCATTGACTATTCTTGCCTTGGCATTTGTCGTATTATTGGTGTGTTGGTTTGGGGTAAATTATTTACCTGTTGCAAAAACAAGTGTACATACATATACACAATATTAAATACATAAAAAACACTTGAGGAACTCCCTTAAGTGTTTTTTTTATTAAATTCCTAAACACATACGGAAACCTATAATTTTATAGCAAATTTCTTCAATCGACTGTCAATCATCTCTTCAGGGACAATCATTTTGATCGTATCAGACACTGCATTGATAAGCCGCTCCTTTATAAAATCTTTTTTAATTACAATAGAAACTTCTCTGATAGCAGGAGGATTCCGAATCTCTCTAACCTTTTTTCGTTGAGCATCACTTAACAAAGCCAAATGCAATTCTGGAATCACCGAATAGCCACCATTCCGATCTACAATTCGAATTAAAGTCTCAATACTACCCGCCTCAAAAGTTTGGTTATAAACCACCGTCCCTTTACAAAAATTAAACGTTTGATCCCGTAAACAATGCCCTTCTTCTAACACCCATAAATTATCCTTTGGCATATTATCCGCAGACAAATGGTTTGTATCAAACAGTGATGTATCTGAAAAATAAGCTACAAATTTTTCATAATATATAGGGATTTCAAAGAAATCAGTTTGTGACAAGGGTGTTGCAGCAATAAACATATCAATCTCATCATCCCTCAATGCTTTTATCAAACTAGCCGTATTCATTTCGGTAACTATCAAGGTAATTTGAGGATGTTTCTTTCTAAATTGATAAATAAATTCTGGAACAATATACGAAGCTAAGGTAGGAATAACCCCCACATGCACTTCTCCAGATAAGAACGTTGTTTCTGAAATCACCAATTCACCTATCTTTTTCATCTCTTTCAAGGTAATCTTTGCCTGTTTGATTAATCGCACCCCCATTTTTGTAGGTTCTATCGGATGTTTTGAGCGATCAAAAATAGGAATCCCTAACTCTGATTCCATTTTTTTTATCATCAAACTCAATGTAGGCTGTGAAACTCCACATTTCTGCGAGGCGCGAACAAAATGGCGGTATTTGTCCAAAGCTACCACGTATTCCAATTGTTGTAAGGTCATGATATAGATTTTATAAATACAAATATAGATCTTATCTGTTTGATAAATACATATAAAGGGCTTTACTTTGCATCGTAGTAATAAAATAACTCATTAAAATTAAAAGAATATGTCACAAATAGGAAAACAAATTACAGATTTTAAAGCACAAGCGTTCGTAGCGAACAATTTTAAAACAATTACAAAAGAAGATGTTCTTGGAAAATGGTCCGTATTTTTCTTTTACCCAGCAGATTTCACCTTTGTATGCCCAACAGAATTAGAAGACTTAGCAAACAAGTATGCAGAATTCAAAAAAGTAGGTTGCGAAATTTATTCTGTTTCAACAGATACACATTTTGTACACAAGGCTTGGCATGACACTTCTGATACCATTAAAAAAATTGAATATCCAATGTTAGCCGATCCAACAGGAGTTTTAGCTAGAGGATTTGATGTAATGATAGAAGAAGTAGGACTTGCAGAAAGAGGAACATTTATTGTAAATCCAGCAGGTGAAATTGTTTCTTACGAAGTAATTGCAGGAAACGTAGGTAGAAATGCAGACGAATTATTCAGAAAGTTACAAGCCTTACAATTTGTTGAAAAAAATCCTTCAGAAGTATGTCCTGCAAAATGGAAAGAAGGAAACGAAACCTTAAAACCAAGCATCGATTTAGTTGGGAAGATTTAAGTCTTGATTAAGGGGGGTAATACCAAACACATTTCCAAGTGACGGTTTAAAAATGGAATTACATTTTTGTTTTAGATAGGCGAAAGATTTAAGGACGGCCTTGCTATCGTTCTCTTTTTCAACAACGCTAGAACGTAAAACAAACTATTTATAGCTGTTATTTTGGATTGTATTTGGCATAGGACCCAAGGCTGGTTACGAAAAAGAAAAGAAACATTAGGAAGCATACCTCCAACCCTTGGGCAGAGGTTGTTAAATTATTGACCCAAATTTAAAAGGAGGGAAAAAACACGTTCCCTCCTTTTTTTTAACACCCATAAATTATGTTAGATGCACAATTAAAATCGCAAGTGACAACGGTATTTAAAGACCTTAAACAGGACTATACCTTTCACATAAACATTGCCACTTCTCATACAAAAAGAGAGGAATTAATAAATTTCTTAAAAGAAGTAGCCTCCTGTTCGGACAAAATTAATTATGAAATAAATTCAGGCGAAGGATTCTCTTTCTATATAGCAAAAGGAGCTGAAAAAAAGTCAAACATTATATTTAAAACAGTACCAACCGGTCATGAGTTTACCACATTACTTTTGGCAATTCTCAACATGGATGGGATCGGGAAAAATTTACCTGACGCTATAATCATCCAACGCATTCAAGCACTGAAAGGAAAAATCACTATAAAAAGTTATATTTCACTCAGCTGCACCAATTGCCCCGATGTAGTACAAACACTTAATCTACTAGCAATATACAACCCCAATATCACCCATGAAATCATAGATGGTGCCATCCACCAAGAAGAAGTTGACAGCTTAAACATACAGGCAGTTCCATCTGTCTATGCCAACGGTGAATTACTACATGTAGGTCGTTCATCCCTAGGAGAACTCTTAGACAAATTAGAAAAACAAGTAGGAAGTAATCACAACACAAGCACAGCATCCGCAACAAAGAAAGAATACGACATAATAGTTGTTGGAGGTGGTCCTGCAGGAGTGTCCTCTGCAGTTTATTCTGCGAGAAAAGGATTTTCCGTAGCAATTATAGCAGAGCAAATAGGTGGTCAGGTAACAGAAACCGTCGCTATTGAAAACATGATTTCGATTCCTAAAACAACAGGAAGCGAACTCGCTAGTAACTTAAAACTTCACTTAAACGATTATCCAATTACAATCTTAGAGAACAGGACTGTAGATAAATTTGAAGTTACAGATGGAATCAAAACCATTTACACTTCCCTAGGAGAAGTATTGACAAGTCCTGCTGTAATTATAGCTACAGGAGCAAGCTGGAGAAAACTCAATGTCCCTGGAGAAAGTGATTATATCGGATCTGGAGTTGCTTTTTGTACACATTGTGACGGTCCATTTTACAAGGACAAAACAGTGGTTGTTGTAGGAGGCGGAAATTCTGGTTTGGAAGCAGCCATAGACCTATCATCGATAGCTACTAAAGTAACTGTTCTAGAATACATGGATGAAGTGAAAGGAGATGAAGTATTACAGAAAAAATTAAAAACCTTGAGTAATGTTACCGTAATTACCTCAGCTGAAACACTACAAGTAATTGGAGACGGAAATAAAGTTACTGGAGTTCAGTTCAAGCACAGAAAATCTGGTGAACTAGAAGAGCTCATTACCGACGGAATATTTGTTCAAATCGGACTCACAGCAAACAGCCAGGTATTTAAAGAAATTGTTGAAACCAACAGGATAGGTGAAATTGAAATTGATGTACACTGCAGGACAAAAACACCAGGCATCTATGCCGCTGGAGATGTTTCCATAGTCCCTTATAAGCAAATTATAATCGCGATGGGGGAAGGTTCAAAAGCAGCGCTTTCTGCTTTTGAAGATAAAATAAAAGAAGTTCAATTGTGTTCATAATAAATCGCTACACTCATTTAAAATGAAGTGTAGCTTTTTTTTAGCCTCATTTTATGATAGGATGATACTAAAAACCTCTATTTTTGTTAGGTGATTGATGGAGTCACGTATCCTAAGCAACTTAGCACAACACTCTTTTCCTCCTTTAAAACAAAAGGAAAAAGCAGCACCTCAATGTCTACAAGCTGTATAAGCGCTCCAAAATCACAGTAAAAACCAAAAACAATCCCAAAGATTCTAAGCACATAGTCCTTTGGAAATACATTGGTACAGCAGCAAAAAATGTTCTATTTTAAAACGATCGATTGCAAAATAGGACGCTATAACAAGACTTAGACAGCCATTAAAAAATATGAGTTCAACAAAAAAACAAACCATCTCCTTAGTCCTTGGAAGTGGAGGCGCGAGAGGAATGGCACATGTAGGAGTTATCCGATGGCTAGAAGCCCATAATTTTGAAATTAAAGCCATTTCAGGTTGTTCTATTGGAGCGGCTATTGGAGGCGCCTATGCGATGGGGAATTTGGACCAATTTGTAGATTGGCTAGACAAATACAAACGAAGCGATATGTATTATATGATCGATTTTATGTTTGGAAAAGGAGGTTTTGTAAAAGGCGATAAAGTAATGGAAAGGATCAAAACACAAATAGGTACAGATTTGATAGAAAACCTTCCGATCAAATTTACGGCAGTCGCTGCAGACATATATAATGAAGAGGAAGTTTGGTTGTCTAAAGGCCCTTTATGTGAAGCTATTAGAGCCTCCATTTCATTGCCCTTATTTTTTACGCCTTACGAATTGAATGGCATCAAACTATTGGATGGAGGCATTTTAAACCCTACACCTATAGAACCAACCTTAACCGATGGAACGGACCTTACAATTGTGGTAAATTTGGGAGGTGCTCCTGAAGTGAAAATACCCAAAAAAATTGCACAAAAAGACCCTTGGCAGCGCACCTTAGATGTCTATATCAATAAGATGAAAAAATACCGCAACAAAACATCTAACGAATGGAGCATGATGTACATTGCAGATCAGTCTTTTAATGCCATGCAAAATACCATCGCGCAGCAAAAAATGAAAATGTACCCACCAGACTATGTCATCAATATCCCTAGAAACAAATGCAATACCTTGGAATTTGAAAAATCTGCAGAAATGATTGCTTATGGCTATGAAATGGCAGAGAAAATAGTAGGTAAACATAGTGTACCAATTACCATCCAAAGGGATCTCAATAAGTAGTTTATTTTACGTTCTAGCGTTGTTAAAAAACAGAAAATAATTCCATTTCTTAACCGTCACTTAGAAGTTGTATTTGGTATTACATACTCAATTTTCGATAGTTGTCTAAGCGGATATTTTTTTGCATAAAATCCCGAATATCTTCCACTGTTAAGTCCTTCAAAACAGCGTCATAATCGGCAAGATTCTCTAAGGATTCTTGATCGTACAGTAGTTGGAAGATTTTCTGCTCCCATCCAGACCTGTTTTTAGAAGAGAGCCCTAATGTTTTTCTATTGATAAAACTTTTTTTAAGGGATGCAAGCAATGTTTCCGATACAGGATGTACTTTCATATCCTTTAAGGTTGATACGACAATCTCTTCTACTTTATCTGCATTTTCAGGAGCACAGGTATAGTTTACATGAATAGCAAAAAACGGTATTGGAACAGGACGGTATTCATAACTCACATAGGGAGAATAGACCAATCCATTTTCTTCTCTAAGTTTTGACAAGAGTAGTTCACGAATTAAAGACACGGTGATTTTTAATTTAAAAGACGATTTAAACCCCAAATCATAGGTTCCGTAAAAATACAAAGATTCCATAACTTGTTCTTGCGCTCTATTTACAACATAAACAACCGGCGCTTGCTTTTCTACCGAAAACAACTCCTTGTTCTCCTTAAATCCTTGTCCTTTAGGAAGCCCTCCAATATAGGTATCTATCAAGGGCATTAACTGGTCCACAGTAGCATCTCCAGTAATTATAAAAGTCCACCCCTTTGCTCCAGAAAACAATTTCTCATAATAATCATGCATTTTATCAATGCGCAATAATTTCAATTCTTTTGTCGTTTCAGGACCTTTTCTATCTTCAAAATACGTCCCTTTTAACACCGCTTCCTTGATAGAAAACTGACGTGCTGGTGTTGCATTTATTCGAAGGTAATCATGACTCGCATTGTATTGACTGCGAATGGATTTACGAAACTCCTTTTTATTGACGGAGATCGCTGTCATTTTTAAAAATAGGTACTTAAAAAAATCTTCTAGGTGCTTGTTCTCTGTAAAACCATCTGTTCTTCTGTCAAACTCCGTAATATTTAAATTTAAAGCCATCATTTTATCGGCTAAATATTTTTCTAGATCGCGATCATTTAGGTTTCCTACGCCTCCTAAATCTAGATAAGCGGTTGTCGATTCATAGCACATATAGTCCTGTTTGGACAAGGAGGAAGTACCTCCAAGGGCAAAAGATTTTAAATAGATTTCACCACTACCATCCTTAATCGGCTTTACAATTACAGTGGCTCCATTTTTATAATGCAACTCGGTAATATCTAATGATGGGTGGTATTTTTTTCCTATAAGGTTCGCGGTAAGTATAGTAGAAATTTTCAAATCTGTAAACATTTTTTCAGAAACGCTTTTCTTTTGTCGCTTAAAACGATACTTAGAACTATGTTTGTTTTTAAGAGATGTGATGACAGATTGTACGTCTTTAGACGTAAGTTGCTCTTTACTTTTTACAGTTATTTTACCATAAACAAGTATTGATTTAGCTGCCAAAAGTTCCTCCGTATAATGTAAAATAGCTGTAGCATCAATGGAAGCAATCATTTTTTTTGCAATAGCATTCTCTTGGATTGGATTTTTAGGCAATTGTATTCCTAAAAAGCAATCGATCGATTCTTGAACGATTGCAATGGATGTTTTTTCGAGGATTGAATCATCCGAATAGTGCGCTAAAAGTTCCGCTTTATAAAAATCTAATTCTCGATCACTAAGTCCATGAGCTATTAAACGTCTAAATTCATAAAGCCCCTTCTCTAGCCCTATTTTAAGTGTCTGATCGGTTGTAAATTCAAGAATTTCATATGCGGCATCAGCTAAAAAATAAGAAGAAGAAAAACGAAGATCTCGGATTTTACGGGTGTTTTTTGTACGGATTCTATGAGTTAATAGGTCCCGAGTCAAACGTCCAATCAATCCATTTTTAGTAATGGAAGTTGTGTTTTTCTTGGGCCACATAATTGTTAATTTCGAGTTCTTTATAAGACTATCCTTCACTATTTCCACCTTGATCCTAGTCCCTGTAAGTAGCGATTCCTGACGAGATGGTCCTACTGTTTTTTTTGAAAGACCCCCAAAAACATATTGGATATCCCTTGCCATAACAGCAGTATCTATAGCACCCACTACAATTACAGCCGCATTATCAGTTCCGTAATGTCGGGTGTAATACGCTCGTAAACCAGATTGATTAATGGCCATTACACTTTGTGCATTTCCTAAAGGATGACGGGCTATATAATGCGAATTATTAACCTTGAAAGAATAAATAGGTACTGCTTTTACCGCAGCCTTTTGTTCTTCTAAGACTATTTTTCGTTCCGTTTTTATGTGCGCTTGATCCAATGTGAGTTCAGCAAGGACTTCGGAAAAGAAGTGGAGCACCAAAGAAATGGTTTCCTTACTATCACTTGGAACATGTACACTGTACACCGTGTAATCATAACCTGTATAGGCATTATAATCAATTCCTAATTGCAGTCCTTTCTTATGTAACGCTTCTACAAAATCAGTATTGGGCATGTGCGTACTTCCTTTGAATGCCATGTGTTCTATAAAATGCGCATAGCCTAATTGCGTATCCGTTTCGTTTAAAGAACCTGTTTTAACAACTAAAAATAGTTGCACCCTATTTTCTGGAAGCGCATTTTCCTGTAAGAAATAGGTCAATCCATTACCTAAGGTTTCCTGAACAATTTTTTGGTTTACAACCGTTTTTTCTTGTTGAGCCGACAGCAATAAAACATGAAAAAGTACGGTGATAAAAAGGCTTATTTTTTTTATAAAGTTCATACATAATATTTTAGAGCAAGGAAACTCCAATAGGCAAGTGTCCTTATTAAAACATGCATCAACAAAGGCTCAGCATTCTTAAAAGTCTACTGAGCCTATGGACACAAAAGAGAGGCAAACTACATCGTTTTAATTAAAACGCGACCTGTAGCTAACCGTATTTTTACTAGTGTACAAAAGGAGATTGATATGTTACTGTAACCGTAGAATATCCACTAGCATTGGAATGATCAATATTAAATATATAGGTCATTTTTCCTGTTGCTTGGTCATAGCTACTTGTTGGAGCAACCCAATTCCCATCACCCCATTCATCTTCTAAAATGGAAGAATAGATAATGTAGTTATCAGGATTTAGAGAACCTCCTTGTATGATATACTCACGCAATCCTTCATCGGTTTTAGACATTTTAAACAATTCATCCCAAAGAGGAAACTCATATTCTAAATTGATGGCAGATAAATCTCTGTCTGGATTTTCAAGAGTCTCCGCATTCCATGGAGGAGAAAAAGCACCATTTTCATAGACAAAAGAAATGGTATTGTCAGCCTTAAAAATAAGCTTGTCCATGAGTACATTAAAGCTGTATTCGTTTGCAATCCATTTGGCAACTTTTTCTTCTCCTAACTCTTGCAATACTGCTTTACTTGCAGGGACAGCATCATTATACCAAAATTCTTTATTTTCGATGGTTTCAGCTCTAAACACAAGGTTTAAATAATCATTCAATCCAAAAGAGTTATTCGTCATTTTAAGCATTGGTTCCTCTACGGTAGCATCCTCACTTAACGTAACAATAGTAGTCCCCGTATAAGACTTGGTAAATTCAGCTTCAAAAGGAGCTACACTTCCATTAGCTGGACTGTGTATTGTTACTCTTACAGGAATTTTCCCAATCCAAAGAGAAAGGTCTATTCCCTTTCCTTTAATTTCCTGGATCAATGCTCTTTGACCAATGCTAAGAGGTGAAATTTCTTCTTCAGCAATCATTTTAACAACCGTTTCAGATTCCAAGGCAACAGAATTTTTTATTCCAGTAACACTTACCAAGTGTAGGGAAAAATTCTGGTTATCTGTCAATACATTCTCGCTATCATTTTTAGCATCTGCGTGTACAGTTAGCAAGCCTACCGTGGTATTTTTAAGAATTACAACCTCTTTTGTCAAGGTAAATAAACCGGTAATACCTTCTTGATTTTTCAAGTCAAAAACCAACTTGATTTCGGTATCAAAAGAACGACTCATCACAACATCATAGGCAATATCAGCAGCTTCGCCTTCTACGACTTCCGTAGCTCCTTTACTAACTAAACTTACAGTAATATCTCCCGTAAAACCAGCGTCATTGTCTTTTTCACAAGAAAACAACAGCAAGGCAGTTGCAAAAATATAGGTAATTGTTTTTACTATTTTCATAATTATTTATAGTTATATATAGGGATTCCACCCTGGGTTTTGACGTATGTTCGTATTGTTTCTGATTTCATCTTTAGGAATAGGAAACAGCCATCTAAAATCAGATTTTTTGATGGTATTTTCCTTTGCATGCTCTTTATAATGTACTTTAGATACGTTTTTTTGATAACGTTTTAAATCAAAATACCGAAGTCCTTCTCCAAAGAATTCACGTTGTTTTTCCTTTAATATTTCCTCTAGTAAATGTGCATCATCTACTAAAATCAACGTACTGCTATTGCGCAGTTTTAAAAAATGCTGAACTGTAGCTCTCGCTGCTGAATACTGTCCCAGTCCTACCTGAGCTTCGGCTTGAATAAAATACATTTCTGCCGTCCTAAGCGCCAATATATTCGCTCCTGGAGACAAGGTGTAATCGGTCCTGTATTTCCCTAAAAAGGAAACTTCTACAAGGGTCCCATCAATGGTTCTAAAATCACTATTCAAAAGACTAATTCCTTTTCTATAATCCGTATCATCAAATAAAATATGCGGATTAACCATGTAATAATCCCCCAATTCACTGCTGTTAAAAATTTCGGTATAATAGCTAGAGTCTTCCTCATAAGAAAACAATATTTCCTTGTTACTACTATGTTGTTGCTCCCAAGCTGCGATGTATACGCTTCCAGAAACATCTGTTAGCGATAAGGATTGCTGGACCAATACTTCGGTTGCATAGTCTAAAGCTGCTGTATATTTTTTACAATCTAAGTTTACCTTAGAAAGCATGGCATAAGCAGCACGTTGAGAAAAGTGAAATTTAGTATGATAGTTTTCAGGAAACAATGCAACAGCTTGTAATAGCAACTTATTGATTTCCTTGTAGCAAACATCTAAATTAGATCGCTTTAGTTGCTGAGATTTAAGTGTGTTTTTTAAAATAATCCCATCCATAGAGGCATTTTCTGCCGTATAAGTAGGTGCGTACAATTGAAGTAACTCATAATAAGAGATTGCTTTTAAAGAGATTGCTTCCGCCTTGATAATGTTGTATTTACGTTGTTCTTTATCTGAATACACGGTGATATTTTCCATTGCTTGCAACAATACATTTGCCTTCATAATGGTTGTATAATATTCCCTCCACAAAACATTGGATTCCAAAGCGAGGCT
The DNA here is from genome assembly GCA_965224465.1 of Flavobacteriaceae bacterium. Classification (GTDB taxonomy): domain Bacteria; phylum Bacteroidota; class Bacteroidia; order Flavobacteriales; family Flavobacteriaceae. The sequence goes on from OZ245049.1 coordinate 2,683,865, forward strand.
CGCAATGTTCCATTGATAGAGTCTATAATCATCAATATGATCTCTCAAGTGATAAGTAGGGTAGAAATCATCGGCAAGTTTTGAAAATAACAATTTATTTTTAGGAATACTTAGGTAGACCGATGCCAAGGCTTCTTCCGCTATAGGCAGATTGTCAATGGCATCCATTCCTGTAATTTGGTCTTCGACAGGAAGGTCTAATGAACAGGAATTCATAAGAAACATTGCCCCTATACATCCAATTATTTTTATTTTTATACGCATCGCTATCATGTGATAATTCTATTAAAAAGTAAGGTTGATTCCTACCGAAACAATGGGTTGTACAGCACCTATTAAATTAGCAGATTCAGGATCTGCACCCGAGAAATTAGACAAGGTGAAAAGATTTTTTCCTTGCAGATTGATACTGCATTTTTTTAAAAACCTTAACCCTGTATCCAACTGGTATGACAGGCGGACATTATTCACACGGATATAATCTGTTTTCCCAACAGTTCTATCAGTAGCATAAGATTGATTTAAATAAATCTCCCCACTTGCTACATATAATTTTGGATACGTTTTCCCTTCGTCCCCTAGCTTAAACCAAGTATCTTTCAACTGACCTTGAACTCCATTTTTATTCGCATCATCACCACTCCTTATGACCGTATTGTTCCGATAGACCGCTTTCCCACCAGCACTAAAATACAAGGACACACTGCATTCAAAATCTTTATAGCGCAGCTGATGATACCAACCACCTGTAACAGGAGACGTGGAAACACCCAATACTGAAAAATCTTTTTCTTTAAGTTTATTATATATAGTGAGTTCCTTGCCATCGGGACTTAAAAACCTTGGAAGCCCATCTACTGGATGTATACCTAAAGATTTCAGACCATAGATAACAGCTACAGATTCCCCTACTTGATAATCTGGATAAGGATTCCCACTTAAATACAAGGGAGCATCTCCATAGAGTTTTAAAACCGTATTTTTATTGTAAGATGCATTAAGAGAAGTGTTCCATCTAAAATTATCAGTACTTAATAGCGTGCTATTTATAGTAAGTTCGAGTCCTCTATTCTCCAAAGAACCAATGTTTTTTAAAAGATCTACAAAACCATTAGAAGGAGCAATAGGCATAGTCAATAATACATCACTAGTCACACGACGGTAAACCGACAGTCCAATGGTTGTGCTTTTTAGAAGGCTTAGGTCAACCCCTATATTTATAGACTGACTTTGCTCTGGTTTTAATTTTTCATTAAACAGGTTCATTAAATAAAACGCTCGATTCCCTGCATAGGAATTGACACCATAGGTATAGGTAGGAACGACCAAAGAAGCATCGATCCCAGCTAAGCTAGCCGTAACCCCATAAGAAGCACGTATTTTAAATGATGTAACAAAGGCATAAGGACTCCAAAAATCTTCTGCACTCATGGTATACGCAACACCTGTAGCCCAAAACGAATTCCAGCGTTTATTGGCAGGTAATAAGGAAGAACCATCCTTTTTATAGCTTGCATAAAAATCGTATGTACTGTCCCAATTATAGCCGAGAGAAACCCCCATTCCTAGTTGAGCTTGACTCTGATTAGTAGCGGTAGATCGGACGCGTCTTCTTCCTTTAATGTTCTGATTGATACCAGCAGCCGAATTCATTTTACTCGGCAATCCATACCCTGTAATTCCAACGCGATCCACCATGGATTTAAAATAATCAACATTGGCAGATAAAAACACCTGATGCTTCCCAAAATATTTTTGGTAATTGAGTCGGGTGTTGGTACTAATACTGGTATTGGTTCCTTTGTTTTTTACAACTTTTCCACGATGCGCTTCTGGCACGCCACTAGTTACTTCTGTATAGGCTGTTTTAGGCGTGATACCCAATGATTCAGAAACCATATTGTCCAATCCTATTACCGATGCTAATTTTAAATCAGGTAAAATACTCCAATAAATATTCGTGGAAATATTAAAACGTTTACTTGTGGACTTTCCTGAATATTGATGGATTAAATTAGTAAAACTAACCCGAGGAAAAGAGGTCAGTTTAACATCGCTATATGGTGTTTCGTAGGGATTTAGTTGATAGAGTAAGGTTGACGGATTCCCCAAAGAAGAACTAGGTGTTTTAGTCCGTACAAAACCACTTCCAACAGTAATCATTCCCATAACTTTTTTTGAAAACTGATGTTCAAAATTTATACGGGTAGAAAAACTTTCGGTACTATTTCCATTAAATTTACCACCTTGTTTTGAGAAATTTCCAGAAAGGTAAAATTTGGTATCATCACTTCCTCCTGTCACCGTTAAATGATGAGATTGATAGGCACTTATTTTTGTCAATTCACGAAACCAATCCGTGTCTATATTTTTTAGCGAATCCAACTTTTCGCGTCCATTTGCAATCAGAAGTGCCAAATTCGGACTGTTTTTATAATACTTTTTAAAATAGTCTTCTGAATAATAATACCCCGGAGTATTCCTGTTTTTTGAGCGATGTTCAAAGGCTAGTTTTTCCGCTGTTCGCATCATTTTTACCCCAGGACTGCCTCTTAAAGTAAGTCCCTGATGAAATCGATATTGAAATGTAGTCGCTCCTTTGACTCCTCTTTTTCCAGTAATTTCAATGACACCATTTGCGGCTTTAATTCCGTACAAGGCATTGGCGGTAGCATCCTTCAATACTTTTATTTCTTCAATATCGTTAATACTGATTAAGGCAAAGGCTTCTGGACTAATCAGTTGCCCATCCAACACATATAATGGTTGGTTGGCCCTGTTGTCATAGGCTTCTTTATTGGTAGCATTCACCCCTTTTCCTTTGATTGAAAGTGTAGAAGTTCCACGAATTCTAATTTTTGGTGCTTTCCCTAATTCGCCATTATTTACAACCACTAATCCTGCAACTTGCCCTTGCAATAACTCACCGATAGACATGCTGGCGATGTTATTTATTTTTTTTGTATCAATCGTAGCCACAGCTCCAGTTGCTTTTCGTGTATCTAAATCATTGATGTTTGCATTAAAATGCAATACGACCGTATTTAAATCTACAGCATCTTCTTCTAAAGCAATATTCAATACGGCACTATTTACACGTATTTTACGTGTCTTAAATCCTAAATAACGAATAATTAACAGGTCTCCTTTCCGAACTCTCAATTGGTATTTCCCATGAAAATCAGACGAAGTCCCCCTGCCTGTGTTTTTTAATAATACGGTTACCCCTATTAATTTTTCAGCAGTTAAAGCACTTGAGATTTCCCCTTGTAAAAGGAAGATTTTGCTGTCTTGTGCATGTATAGAACATGCAGTTAAAACAACCGTAAAAAGCAGTAAAATAGATCGGATTTTCAAAATAAAAGTATAAACGAAGCCGCTAATTTAGAACTATTATTAATAACGAGGCACTTCTAGTCGATTTTATTTTTAATAAGACTAAATAATATTTGGAATAAGCTTTAAATAAGCTAATTAGGTCAATACTAAAAATATGTTTTATTTTTATAAAGCACGTTAAAAACACAAGACGCTAACAGCATACACGCAATTAAATTTTTATAAAAAAGTATAGGGTTACCCTCTTAAGTCGCAATATATTTGATTGATTTATAGGCTATTGGTTTTTCTTTACACATTCTTTTTAGTAGGTTTTCTAAGATGTTTTCTCTAAAATTGAGTCGATTAAATCGATAGAAATACTCTTGAATGTATTGATTTATATACTCTTTCTCACAATACGAATGAACGCCTCTTAACCAATTTTTAAAGTTTCTTATCTGAAAATGTAGCATCTTAAAATTCTCACCATTATTAGATAATATTTGTGTTAAATTTGGGAAGTTCTTTTTTAAAGGTTTATATCCTGACCAGCCATCTGTAACTATATTGGCATCAAACTTTATATGTTTCTCAAATATTGGTTTTAATGATTTGCAACTATAATCTTCTATCACCTTTGCGTATGCTCTGCCTGGTTTACCATTTCTATTTTCAATGGCAATTACAACTCTAATTTTAGTAGCTGATTTACTACGTCCTTGCTCTCCTTTTTTTGGTGTACCTATTTCAAACTCGTCTACATGAACTTCTTTTTCTAAAGGATATTTCTCACTACTTTTCATTGCTTCTTGTACTTTTCTTCTAAACAACCAAGCTGTCATCTGTTTAACACCGTGCCTTTCTGCTAACCAAATACTATTCGCTCCTTTCTTACTGGTAACTATATCATAAGTCATTTCAAAGGCTTCTACAATACCAAATTTAACTTTATGAAATAGAGTGTTCGCAGTTGGAGACTCATCATATCCGCATTTTGTACAACGTCTATTATACGCTCTTTTTCCTTTTAAAAACTTTGTGTTTTTACATTTAAAACAGGAAAAACCTTCTTCCCATTTTACAGATGATAAAAAAGATAAACATAAACTCTCTTCTCCAAACTTAGTGTGAAATTCTTTACGAGATAATTCTTTTAATATTTTCATAGCTTTCTTTTTCTAAAAGTAAAAAATCCTTTCAGAAAAACAAAATATTAGTGAGATTTAAATAGGTAACCCTAAAAAAGTAATTATAAAAACCCTAACTCCATGTTCCTTCTCATTTTAAAATGTATCAAAAACAGGTATTGATATCTTATGGAGACACAATAGAAATTATCCCTACAGAACTAGAGAAGTTATTTTTCAGAATTCTGATCATAAAAAAAACAGTTTGGTAGCTAAGCGGATCTCTTACACCAATTACAATCCAAAATAACCAATATAAGAAGTTTGTTTTACGTTCTAGCGTAGTTAAAAAACAAAACGATAGCTAAGCTATTCATTCATTTTCCGACTAGCTATAATACCAATTATAGACCATCACTTAGAAATGTATTTGGTATAAAAACTTCATTAACCCGCTAAAATAGCATCCATTAGCCAGGCAGTTTTAAGTGCAGAATCCCCCATAGAAGGGTGGATATATCCATGACCTAAAAGGTGTTTTTGCATGTTTTGAGTATGAAATAATTGAATGTTTTTAGGGTTTTCAATAAACAATTCTTTCACAGTATCGTTGGTTTCTAATAGCAATGCCTCGTCATTAAACATAGAAAAGGAGATTTTCCCTTCTGACCCAATTAATTCGACTTTATCTTCACGTTTCCAAGCTCCAAAATTCCACGAAGCAACTCCTAACAGACCGCTGGAATGTTTCCAAGTAGCAGTCACAGCATCTTTGGCGGAATAATTCCCCTGTTGATTGATAGCAATACCTTTTGCTGCAACTATATCGCCCAATAAATAGTCAAATAAATTCAATCCATGAGACGCCAAATCATCAAAATATCCTCCTGGTGCCGTATTTTTATTCGTACGCCAATTTACAGCTCCCTGTACATCCATAATAGGATTTGGTGTTTTTGACAACTGCCAAGATACTTGCCTTAGCGTTCCTATAGCCTTCATATCCAACCATTGTTTAACCTGTTCAAATCTAGGTAGCGAGCGTCGGTAATAGGAAACAAAAAGCGGAATATTTTTAGCCGTAAATAAAGCGCATAACTGTTTAGATTCCTCATAGTTTACAGCCATTGGTTTTTCTACACAACATATTTTTCCTGCTGCTGCCACCAAGCTTGCATAATATAAATGACTATCTGGAGGCGTAGCAATATAAACGGCATCAATTTCTGGATGATGAATCAACGCGAGGGCATCCTCAAAAAACAAATCGATTTGGTGTCGTTTTGCAAAATCAGCTGCTTTTAAAATATCCCTACCCATAACAGCTTTTACACAAAACCCCTGTGTTTTTTGATAGGCTGGTACACTTTTAAGTTCGCATACCTTTCCAATTCCGATAACTCCCCAATTGATCATTTTATGTAGCGCATTTAGTTACAGAGGTAAAACTACAAAAAAAGCCTCTCAGAAAAAATCTAAGAGGCTCCTTTTTATAAATATGCCAATTACAAGCCAAAATGACCGATATAAATGGTTTATTATACGTTCTAGCGTTGTTGAAAAACAGAACGATAGCGAAAGCTATCCTTCCATCTTTCACCTAGCTATAATACCTATAATCTAATTCCCAGAAGACTGGTTTTTAGCATCATTTTTCATTTTACTATTCGGTAAAATAACAACGTTTACACGTCTATTTTTAGCACGACCTACCTTGGTGGCATTGTCAAATTTAGGTTGTGTTTCTCCGTACCATTGCGTGGTAAAACGCTGTGCACCTAAACCTTTAGAACTGATAAAGTAATGAGTTACTGCATTGGCTCTTTTTTTAGATAAATTCATGTTTAATTGATCTGAACCAGCACTATCTGTATGCCCAACAACCAATACATTGGTGTCAGCATATTCACGAAGCACAGCTGCCAATTTATTCAATGTTTGTTGCGAAGAATAATTGATATTAGATTTCCCAGTATCAAAATAGACCCCACTTTTTTCATCAAAAGTAATCACAATTCCATCATCCACACGTTCTACAACAGCTCCTGGAATTTCATTTTCAATTTGTTGTGCTTGGTCATCCATCTTTTTACCAATCAATACACCTGCAGCACCACCAACAACACCTCCGATGATAGCTCCTAACTCAGAATTCTTTTTACTCCCAACATTGTTTCCAATAATAGCACCCAAAATAGCACCACCAGCAACACCGATAGCACCGCCTTTTTGTTTATTATTAGCGTTTTGTAAAGAGCTACAACCTCCTAAATTAAGGGTCACTAACAGTACGAGTAATCCTAAACCTATGTTTTTAATTTTCGTTTTCATAATTGTATTTATTAATTTGTTTTCGTAAAATTCATGTAAATATGGAAAGGTTTCCCTTCTAAAGATATGGTCTGTCTCCATTTCATTGTTTGAGCTGTTAAGTGTTCTAACCAAACTCTATAGCCATTGTTATTCTCAGATTTATGTTTGGCATCTGTAGGTTTTAATAAAAAATCGTACAAACCAGTTTGAGCGTCCACTTCTTGTATCTTAAAGATAAAGTTTCTCGCCCCTGCGTTACAAGTACCATTCTCTATTGTATAGATTCCTGTATTATTATTAGGGATAAATTTCCATAAACTCCCTTCAAAACATTCTTTACTAACATCGCTAAACATGGTAACATTAAATGTCCCTGACTCACTATAGGTAATACTACTAAGCTCCCATGTTCCTTTCATTATTTTTTTTGATTGTCGTATCACTTTTGTCCCTCCACAAGAAGTTAAAATTACAGACACAAGCAATACCAGCATCATTTTTTTCATAAGTTTTATATTTAAGTTGATTTATATTAATTATTCATTTTTACCATATATCCTATAGGTAACTTTATAGCTTTACAAGTACTATACCAATAATAGTGATCTTAGATTCCACGAAACCGAAAGATATTTTGTGTAGCTGGTTTTTAATGCATTAGAGTCAATAAAAACAATATATTTTATATTAAAAAATAAATTCTTATCATTATTTACCGTTAAAAACTTCCCCCAATACAACAAGAAAAACAACTACGGACAAATATACAATAGATTAAAGTATTTAAAAATTAACGCTTATAAAACTTAAAGCCTATACAAAGTACTCCTACTACTAATGCAATATACAACAGCGCATTTGAAGTAGTAATACCACCGTATAAAACGATAAGAGCTCCTAAAATAGCGATAGTACTAACTCCGTATTTAACAATCTTACCCCCTTTTAACGCTCCGTTTCTAATTAATTTAAACAGCCCAGCGTATAAACTTAAATTTATTAAATACACAAAGGTTACGGGAATATTAGACAGATCAAATTTTGAAACGACAAAAACAGGCATCGTACTTGTACAATAAAACACAACAAACATAATCGCAAATAACACCAACATAAGATAAGCGCTATTTAATGGCATCTTGGTTTTTTGATCAATCTTAAGTACATTTAAAAAGTTACGAGAAGCCCCAGAGTTCACCAACTGGTAAGGCACACGAAGCCCTCCAATTAACAGTGCATTTCCAGCTCCTAATACAGAAACAATAATACATAGTTGCATTATAATAGCCCCCAAATCTTTTCCGATTTTACGTGCAAATTCCGTGATATACGCATCTCCATGGGCAATAACGCCATCACTCCCCATATTAAAAACAATCCCTAAATAATAAAAAACATAGATAAATAGCACTAAACTAGTTCCTGCGATTAAAGCCAAAGGCAAATTGCGTTTTGGATTGATCACCTCTCCAGAAACTTGAGTAGCTACATACCAACCATCAAAAGTAAATGCTATGGGAATAAAGGTCGCCGAAGCCAAGACAAACAAACTAGAATTACTAGGCACCGAAGTCAACGCATACGTTAAGGAATTGACCTCGTCCAAATCCCCTTTTATAATACTCACAATGCCGATGCCAGCAATTAAGATTAAAGGGATTACTTTTATAACAGTAGAGATTCCTTGAAACAAACCACCCAATGATGGCTTTTTAACATTGATAAAAAACAATATTAAAAAACAGAGGAAGCCTACTGTGGAATAATGAATGAAATTAGGCGTAAACGCAATAAATTCTTTGAGAAGATTTACAATATAAATTCCGGCAACAGTGTACAACACCGCCCCCAAAACAGGATAGTAAACACACATGTAAAACCAACCCACAAAAAAAGAAGGTTTTTTACCAAATCTAAATTCGGTATATTTTAACAAGCCACCTTCCTTAGGAAGCAACTCCGCATAATAAGCAAGAGAAATCGCTCCTAGAACCACAGAGATACCAACAACGACCCATCCGATAAGTCCTGCTAAAATATTCCCTTGCGCCGCAATTAAAATATCATCTACCTTAAAAAAAATCCCAGAACCTATTACACATCCTATGACCAAACTAATAGTAGTTCCTAAACCATATTTTGGGGCTAAACTTTGACTCATTATATTACCTTGTAAATTAACCGACAAAGATAGAAAAGGACATTAAATATTGGTATAAAAAACCAAAAATCGAACCATAAATATACGCAATCGTTATAGAAGCAGAAAAAGGCAACATCAACACCCTCAACCTAAGGGAACAAGGCATACATCCGTCTGACTATTTTATATGATGAGGTAGAGCCATAGCCAATAAAAATAACAAGACTCCTTCAAAGAAAAATAAGAGTTTCTCCTGAAAAAGAAGGGCTATTTCACTAATATACATTTGATGTTACACTGACAGTTAGTCTTTTAGGTGTCTTTTAAAAAAACAACGCGACTATCAACACCTAGTCTAGGTATTAAAGCAATTGGAACGCTTGGTATATTGCACTCTAAAAAATAAGTGCTTATACCAATTACAACCGACCTCAACGCTAAAAATAAAACACGCTGTATCATCGCAAATTACGCCATCAAAAAAAAACAGTCCGCTTATTTATATTTTTTAAAAATCTTAGCATCTGCTACAAACGTCCCAAAAGGGATGATAGAAGCCAACAAAGCCCAAAAAGTAGTTTTTAAAGACCATTTAACGCTAAACTGAACCACAAAAACAAGGAACACATACAGCATAAACAATACTCCATGAACCATTCCTACAGGGCGTGTAGGCTCTGGCATATCGAAAAGATACTTCATAGGCATGGTAATACCTAAAATCACCAAATAAGACACTCCTTCTATGAAAGCTACCAATCGTAAAAAACCAAGGCTTTTATTAAAGTCTTTTTCCATCATACATCAATTAAATTTGAAGGCAAAAATACTAAAACCTTCTGAAAAACACACGGTAAACAGTGAGGAAAATAAGAACTATAAAATACACCAACCAAACCGCTACTTTAGATTAAAAAACAATTCTATTTCTAAACTGTCTCTTGGGAATGTGTTGATATAAGAGTATTTGTTGCATAAAACGTAATATAAAAAAGTCAACATCTACAAAAAATATTTCAGGACATTACCCCTAACAGAGAATCAAGTTGAAAACACTCTTTAAAAATAGAATTTCACAGCAAACAAACAACAGACTACAACTAGATGACTCCTTGACATCTACTCCTTCATAAAGACACGCTACGATACAAATATTCAATCGAAAAGGCAATCAAACAGCGAACGATCTAAAATAATCCAATCAATAAGCTGTACTATAAGGTATTACCGATACATCCGCTCTAACGGTTAAAACTATAATAAAAATAGTGCACATAACATTATTTTGTATATTTGAACAATGTCTATTAACGCATATACGGTAAAAAACTACCACTATCTATGTTCAAAAACAATGGGCATATCATAATAAACACATAGTTACTAAACAACAAGAAATGAAATGGTCAAGTATTAATTAAAAAACAGCAATAAACTAAAGTACAACACCAATTTACACTAGAAATAAAAAAATATGAGCAGTTTTAAAGGCATTGCCAAAATAGACGGAAAAGAAAGAAATTTATTAAGAGCCGAATACACATTATACAAATTACGAGACATCACTGGAAATCCAACTACATCCACTCGCAAAACACCAATTCAATTAATGTTTGAATCAACTGGATTTGATGACGACTTGTACTATTATATGTTTTCAGCGAATGCTAGTTTTAGCGGAGAGTTACTTTTTTATGACCGAGATGGATTAAAAACACTGTATAAAGTAGAGTTTCATAACGCTTACATTATAGGGCTTACTGAAGAATTCAACCACGAAGACAATTTACCTTTACACATTAAATTATCTATAACCTGTGGTGCCGTTAAAATAAAAGGAGTTAAAAAATTAGAAAACTGGGTATTTAACGACCCTTTTGTAAATATTAAAGAAACGAAACTTGAAAGAAAAGAAGAACCACATTTGATTGATTTCTATTACGTAGACACAGAAAACAACAGGGAACCCAAACTAACCTACGGAGATGAAATTTATTTAATTGTAGAAAGTCAAGGGATGATTGGAGATACGGTAGATTTAAAACTCAATGACAAAACACTAGACTTTACATACAAAGGAAACCGTCTTAAAAACGACACTATTGAAGATTACAAAATAAGAACTAACAGAGATAAAATATCTCTTACAGTAATTGAAGAAGATAACGAAGAATTAGAATAAAATGAACGAAAATAAATTTCAAATAATATACAAAGGCAAGGTAGAAAAAGAAATTTCTATTCAACTTCAAGACATCGATCGAGAAATAAAAGAACAACAAAAAGGGACTAACTATACTCGTGTAAACGAAGAAGGCACAACTTTAATGCAGGTGAAACATGAATTTATAAATATTGGTGAAAGTTTTGCTCAAATAAAATACAATACCTCTGCTACAATAACAGAAAGAGGTACGGTTGTAGTAAGCCAGTTTAAACAAGAGATTACATCAAGAGAGAAGAAGTTTGGTACTACAAGAATTCAAACGGGAATTTTGAAGGCTCATTAACTGAAGCTAAACTAGCATTTCCAGATGTAGATTTTAAAGAATTAAAACAACCCGAAATAGGAAATATAGATCATAGAGAATATGATCACATGCAAATCAATCCTATCTTACAGCCTTTAACATGGGAAACTATTAACGAATATGACGGAGAAAAACAAGGCGGACCAACAACTTGGGAGAAATGGGCAGACGCAACACAGATAGCTTTAGATGTTGTAGGAATGATTCCTGCTGTAGGAGAAATAGCAGATTGTATTAATGGAGTTATTTCATTAGCCAGAGGTAATTATGCCGATGCAGCATTAAGTTTTGCCGCAATGATTCCTTTTTTCGGAACTGGAGCAACTATAGCAAAACAAGTAAGAAAACTTAAAAAGATAGTTAATCTCGAAAATGCTAAAGGTGTTTACGATATAATTGTAAAAAACGGAGAAGAAATTCAAGGTGTTTACGACTTAATTATCAAAAACGCAGAAGATGCTCAAGGGTATGTTGGGCAATCTAAAAATATTTTTCAGCGCTTTACACAACATTTTAACCCTAAAAGAGGTAAATTGGCTCATAAAGTTATAGAGAATGGTTCCGTAATTCATAAAATGGCTGGATCTACCAAATTAGAACGCGAAATGTATGAACAGTTCGTGATTTTAGAAAAATATGGAGGAGACATTACTAAAAAAGGGAATAGCGAGCTTCATAAACTTTTAAACAAAGTAAATCCTGTTGGCGGTAGGTTTGATTTAAAATCAAAAACAGGACGAGAATTATTTGATGAAAAAGCATTAAAAATTGCAAAAAAATATAATTTACCAACAACATTTGACCCTATACTATTTTAACTATGTACTTATCAGGCTTTAAAGACGCTCCCTATTTAATGATAAAACCAAATTCAGATTTAGATAACATTAATCCAGATTTCCTAAAAGACAAATACACGATCAGACTGTCTGGTAAATTTGATGATTTATTTTTGAAAAAATTCAACAAAATCTATAAAAATATTTCTAATTTGGATATCGGAAACCAATATGGAGATGGAGATAATTCATTTATTTATCAACTAATAAATTTAAAAGGTCTCGTTATTTCACTATATAAAGATTCAAGTTTTATTTTAGATTGCAGTAAACTTCCAAAATCACTGTATTCATTACATTTACAAGTTTATTCAAAAAAAAACATACTTAATATTGAAGCTTTAAATAAAACAGATTTACAACACCTAACAATTTCAGATTACGACGAAAAAGACCTGACAAAATTAAGTAGCTTAACGCATTTAAAAAGTTTAAGTTTTAAAACTGCTAAAATAAAATCATTAAAAGGCATTGAACCATTAAGCAATCTTACATGTCTTTCTTTTGGAGGAGTAAGAAGCCTTACAGATATCTCACAAATAACAACTTTACAAAAACTAAAATATCTAGAATTTGATATTTGTTGGAAATTAGAAGATTTCAGTCCCATAGGAAATATTAAAGAGCTGGAAGTTTTAGAACTTATGGATTGTAAAAACTTAGCTTCTATTAAATTTGTAAAGGCAACACATAAGTTGAGGCAACTATACACTTTAGGCACAACAATAATTAATGATTTTGACACAACTCCCGCTGAAAACATTCCTATTTATTTTGGAAGTCGTGCTTCAAAAAAATACAATCAAGAATACCCCGATAAAGAAATAAAAGAAGGACAAAAATCTTGGAGTAACTATTTGTAACGAGAACAAAACATAGCTCCTAAAAACTAAAATAGAAACGGCTTATTCCTGTTTCACATACAATCATAAAAAAAAGACAATAAAACGAGAATTTATCCATAAAATAACTCAAAACAAACAGACACTATTACACACCACAAGGCATTTGGAGAGGGAAGTTACTTCCCTCCTGACGGATATGGTTTAGAAAAAAACTCCAAATAAACAATATAAATAATTCTGGTATTCTACACTATTGGCCAGTAAAATACGCAGCATTCACTTTTATCAAAATACAACATACAATCGTTTTTTTTTGCGCTATATAAAAAACAAAACTCTCCAAACAAATAACACCAATTACAATTCAAAATAACCGATATAATTAGGTTGTTTTACGTTCTAGCGTTGTTGAAAAACAGAACGATAGCTACGGCTATCCATCCATTCCCCGCCTAACTATAACACCAATTAAAATTCAAAATGACAGATATAAATAGTTTATTTTACGTTCTATCGTTCTTAAAAAATAGAACGACAGCTACGGCTATCCATCCATTCCCCGCCTAACTAGATTAAAAAACAATTCTATTTCTAAACCTTCACTTGGGGATGTATTTGGCATAAGAGATAAGACAAGAACAATCATGAATAAATAACCTATTAAATCAATTCATTCTTTTTAGAATCCCTAAATTTGTTTGATATAAAAACAAGACACATGGATAAATCTTCTCAAGAGTTATTAGCATTTATAGATAAAAGCAGCACTTCGTTTCACGCAGTAGATGTGATACAAAAAAAACTAGACACCTTAGACTACGAGCAACTTATAGAAACCGAAAAGTGGCATATTTCTGCGAACTCAAAATATTATATCACGCGAGCAGACGGTTCATTATTGATGATTCATACTCCAAAAAATATCAGCAAGTCAAACCCATTTAAGATGATTGGTGCGCATACCGATTCTCCTTGTTTAAAAGTAAAAAGCAACCCTACTTCTATAAAATCGGGCTATTGCATGCTAAACGTAGAAGTTTATGGAGGTGTTTTACTCAGCAGTTGGTTTGACAAAGACATCCAAATAGGAGGTCGTGTTTTTACTGAAAACAAGGCAGGGGAATTAAAAAGTCACCTCATCACTTTACCCTATAAATTACGCATTCCTCGCTTGGCAATACATTTAGACAGGGAGGTAAACAAAGCAGGTTTTAAAATCAACGCGCAGGAACACGTGTTCCCTATTATGGGATTAGACACCAGCATTTCTTTTGACAAATTACTATTAAAAGAGATAACAAACAGCGATGGTCTCACTATTTTAAGTACCGATTTGTTTTTATTTGATGCCCAAGCATCCAGTTTTGGAGGAGTCGAAAACGAATTTATTTACGCACCTCGATTGGATAATTTATCAAGTACACACGCTGCATTGGAATCGTTAAAAACACAAGATTTCCACCATGATAATTTTCAAGTAGCTGTATTTTTTCAGCATGAAGAAATTGGTTCTAAAAGTCAAAACGGAGGAGACTCCAACTTTTACAAGTGAGTTTAAATCGAATTACCAGTGCTTTGGACTGGAAAAACGAAGACTTCTCACAGTCCATGGCTAAATCGTATTTTATTTCTGCAGACATGGCACATGCAGTACACCCGAATTATGCAGAAAAACACGATAAAAACCACCAACCACATATAAACAAAGGACTTGTAATCAAAGCCAATGCCAATATCCGATACGCTACTGATGCGTTTTCTATTGCAAAATTCAAGCAATGGTGTCACAAAGCCGGCGTTTCCTACCAAGATTTCTGTTCTAGAAACGATGTAGGCTGTGGATCTACCATAGGCCCTATGACGGCTTCAAAACTAGGAGTAGCCACTATAGATATCGGAAATCCAATGCTTTCCATGCACAGTATTCGTGAAATGGCAGGAAGCAAAGACCACGGAGAATTAATTAAAGTTTTCAATGTTTTTTACAAGAGTTAAGAACATCAATTATGCGGTCACCTAAAGCATAGAAAATGTATTTCTAAATGGAAATTTAGAAATACATTTTTATTAATTCTAGGTAACAAACTTAGAAACAGCAATAGCTATTGTTCCATTTTTTAACAATAAATAGGCGTAAAAAGATATAATTCTCATCGCTTACTTAGACCTATTTTCGGTACAATTAAGCAAGGTCACCTAATATGGGACTCGCTTAAAATAACGCATATTTTAATCACCAAACAACAAAAACAAGCCTCCAATCACTGTAATTCCAGCCAGTACGGCAAAGAATATTTTCCAGTAAGAAACAGGATTATCTCCTGTAATTTTACCGTTTTCTCCATTGATAAAAAAGGAATACAACTTCCCGTTATAACGATAACTGCTTCTATAAACAGGCAACAAAATATGCTTAAAACTTTCGTCCTCCAAAGTAATGGCTGCTTGGTGTATTTGTTGCGTATCACCACCTATATCTTGTCGAATCCATCGATGGGCAATCTGTTTTGCTTGTTTAAAAGAGGCTTTATGCCCTTCTTTTAAAGAAACGGTGTATTTTTCTGTAACAAATCCATTCAAAAATTGCTGATGAAATGGTTGCAGCTTTTTTAAATCCCATCCATAAATACGTTTAGGAATCTGATTTTTCCTTTCAACAGTAGCACTTACCAAAATATCATCTACAAAACCTTTAACACTTCCAGACGCAGAAGACCAGCTAGTTTTTCGCACCTGCTGCCTCTTTGTGCCTTTGGATGTTTTTACAGTTCTTGTCTCATAATAGTAATCGCCACGCATGCCCTTATAAAGAGCGCTCAAATTAGCATCAAAAGTCCAGAACGGTACATATAAACCCTGGAGTTTCTCAGGATCTAATACAGCTTTTTTTAATTTGTTAGGCACAAACCACAAGCTATTGATCCATTTAAAAAACAGTTGACGAGATTGCGTTTTATCAATTTGAAAAGGCAAGACAGCGCCGGGCATAATCCAACCTTCTTTATGTACGTCCTCTACCATCAAAGGCTCATTACAGTACACACAACTTAAACTTTTAAAACGTTCTTGTACATGTTGATTTGAGCCACAACTCTTGCATTTGATCAAGTCTATTTTATCTGTAAAAGCATTGTCGCCCACCACTTTTAAATAGTGCGTTAACTCAAGTTCTTCAAAACTGGTTTTTGACTGCTCTATAAATTCTTCATAGCCACAATACGCACATTCTAATTGCGTACTCCCTGGCTTAAAAGCAAGGGCTGCACCGCAATCGGCACAGCTCTTTTTAATTGCTGTATTTTTAATTTCGTCTTGCATATTATTGCATCAAAAAAAATTAGATTGTTGGTAATGGCGGAGGGGTATTACCTCCTAAAAATGACTTTAATTCTTCCACGTTTTTTAAAGCAGTCCAAGAGGTCATGCCTTGTTTCCATACCAATGAATCTTTATTGATTACACGAGTTGCAAACAAACTTTTAAGAACACTCATAGCAACGGGACCCGCCTGCTGGCCATTTGCTGCATAAAAATACTGAACCGCTGTAGGTATTGGTGGAGGCATTACTGATGTAGGAGACTGAACACTTGCCTGTGCCCCTTGCATTGGGTTCATAAACTGTCCCATTTGCTGCGCCATAGCAAAGCCCATTCCCATACCCATTCCTGCACCCGCAGCACCACTTTCGTTTGCTGCAGCAACTTCAATAGCCTTTGCTGCTTTGAATTGGGTGAGTTTATTTAAATCTATTTTATTCAATCTAGAATACTCAAAAATTTCTTTTTTAAGTTCTTCTGGCATCGAAACGTTCTCTATATAAAACCGTTCCAATTCTATTCCTACCCTATCAAACTCTGCCTGCATTACATCTTGACATGTTTGAGACAATTCGGTGGTATTAGCAGCGTACAATTCAATCGGAATATTCGCCTTCCCAACGGTATCCGTAAAGCGTGTTGCAATTAAACTCTTTAAGTGTTCGTTGATTTCAAAACTGGTAAAATTACCATCTGTCCCCACAACATCAACAATAAACTTTCCCGCGTCTTCTATTCTAAAACTATAAGTTCCAAAAGCTCTGATTTCCACCAGTCCATAACGTTCATCATTTAAAATAATAGGATTTTTAGTTCCCCATTTTTCATCTGTAAACAAATGTGTATTCACAAAATACACTTCGGCTTTAAAAGGAGAATTGAAACCGTATTTCCAGCCCTTTAATGTACTTAAAACGGGAAGGTTTTGGGTTGTTATATCGTAGGTTCCTGGTTTAAAAACATCTGCCAGCTTTCCTTCGTTGATAAAAACCGCTGTCTGACCTTCTCTTACGATTAATTTGGCACCATTTTTAATTTCGTTTTGATAGCGTTCAAAACGGTGTACAATCGTGTTATCTGTAGCATCTAACCATTCTACTATGTCAATAAATTCGTGACTTAGTTTATTTTTAATATCATCAAAAATTCCCATGTTATTTTTTTGGTTAAATATAAGAATATTTTAGAAAACAGCCCCATAGTTCCACTTCACACGTTGAGAACTATTTTACCAGCAATTACAATCCAAAATGATCGATATAAATGATTTATTTTACGTTGTATCGTTGTTCAAAAACAGACCACACTTACGCCCCTATATGATCAAGCGCACACCACCGAGCTCTTCAATTCTATACGGGAACTTTTCACTTGGAGAACCAATAAACATAAAATTGATTGGAATATTCCATTGTTCAGAAAGTTCACGAATCAATGCAGGAGAAAACACCCCTTCAACAACAACAAGTTCCACATCGATCTCTGGATATTCCCTGTCTAAAAAGCCAATCTCTAATTTCAGATGTTCTGGTTGCTGTTGTCCTTTTTTAAGAACAATTGCAATTTTAATTTTTTTGGTATGTTCGTTTTTAGATACATACAACATCACCTTATTCAAAGACGCAATATTATCGCCTTTGGTAAAAAACACAAACTCTTGTTCATTGATATCATCGATCAATTGTTGTATTTTTTTATCGGTAGTAATGGCAAATCTTCGAATGGGATTAAAAATTGCATCCATAGATTTTAACAGTAATTTCAACAAAATAGTTCTGTTTAACATCACCAAAACAAACAACATAGAAGGAATAAAATAGTACAAAAACACGGTTAAATTACTAGGTGAACCTTCCTTAGAAGGCATGATAATATTCCCCACTAAAGCGATCAAAACAGCACCAATAGCAATAAATAAAGAAAGCCAAGAAGCTTTTTCTGGTCTTGGTATTTTTCCTCTTTTCACTTTTAATAAAACATTCCCAATCCCAAACAATGCCATTACAGACAAAAAGGAGATGGTATAAACACCTGCTAATAATTTCACATTCCCATCTGTAATCAACAAGACGGAAACAGACAATAAGAAAAACAAAATTATAATTCTATATGAACTTCCTTTTTTATTCTTTTTTAAGAAAAACGGAGGCATAATTCTATCCAATGCCATTCTTTCAAGCAAACCAGTAACTCCTACAAACGAAGTTAACACAGCTCCACTTAAGACCAAAAATGCATCAATAGCAATTAAATAGGCAAGCCAATCGCCCCCTACATGTTTCCCCATTTCAATCAATAATGTGTTTTGATATTCATCACTTTGCAACACAGGTATTGTAAATAAAGCCAAGGCAAAAACTGCCATCAAGGGATTGATAACACTTACAATAAACCACATGTTTTTTAAGGTCTTTGGAAAGACACCTTTTTCTTGTTCTTCAACAAAATTAGCAGAACTTTCAAATCCAGAAACACCTAACATAGAAGCTGCAAACCCTAAAAATATAGCATTTACAATACTCCCATGCTGTAAAGGATAATGCCAATTTTCAAAAAAGACTGCCACATCATTTTGAAATAAATAATAAATAATTACCCCGCTCAAAACAAGTAGAGAAGCCAAATGAAATATAAAAATTCCAATAGCTACTTTTGCTGACTCAGAAATCCCACCAATAACCAATAGAGAGAAAAGTCCTAACAAAACAATGGTTACAGGAATAATAGGCATTGCAGGAATAATATGATGCAAATAATGAATGGCTTCATTTCCAGAAATCACAGCCGTAGCCATGTAAGACAACAAGGTAAGTGTAGCTGCAAAAGAGGCCGTAGACTTACTTGTAGTATTTAACAACGCATTGTAAGCTCCTCCATTTAAAGGAAGTGCACCAACCACTTCGCCATAAATTTTACGGAATAAAAACAACACAAAAGACACAATAAGTAAAGTAACCCAAGCGTACTGTCCGGCAAATGCAATGGCCAAGGCAGAGACATATAATACCGAAGAACTAATGTCATTTCCACAAATAGCCGTTGCCGACAATTCGTTTAATTTTTTATTTATTTTTTCCATTTTTAATATCCAACAGGTGGTTTTATTTCGCACAAACTCAAAAATACAGCATCAAAAATCAAAAGAATCTTTAATCTGTATTCAACATTGCACACGTAAGTTATTGCTTTTAAACAATCGTAGTGATTAAAAAAATATCAAAAGCTATTCAAAAGTAGTTTTATTCTAAGAGGAAACGAACTATTTACAGTCTTTTTTTTACTTTAAATATTTATTTTTAAGCGATAACGTTTTCGTGAGAACAGCTTCTTTATCATTTAAAAAACCCACTTTATTTGCGGATTACGCAGCTCGAAATCACTGTAAACACCCTATCATTCAAACCGAAATCTGAACCTAACTACACATATTCCTTCCTTATCTTATGTTAATTTTAATGACAATTGAATTTCAAGATTACAGCCCTTATCAACGAATCTATTCTAGATTTTCTACAAGTGATGACAAATACATTTCCAAGTGACAGTTTAGAAATTTAGTTGGTATCACTACGTCAGATGTAAAGCATCCTTTGCAATCCAAAACTACACAAGGTAAAAGCTACATAAACTATTCTGAATATATACTTCGGGATAATACACACGCCACCAATTTAAAACGTTGCAAAACAATTAGCCACACAAGAACTTCAGCCATTTCCCCACAACACTTCACTCAAACCAACCAATAAACGGTGTTTTTTACAAGTAAAAACCTTTGATAAAACTACAAATACAAGCAAGAACAGCTATGATTTGTGGCTATTTTTGTAATATGTTTATAAACAATCACACGTATTACAGCCTACGATATGGCACTATGAGCCCCGAAAGATTAGCCACACTAACTACTGTTATGGGGGCTAGCACGCTTGTACATACAGATATAAACAACACCTCTGCCAGTTTAGACATGCTTCGTTTGGCAAAAGAACACCAACTAAAACCTGTATTGGGAATTGATTTTAGAAACGGTGCCAAACAGGAATTTATAATGCTCGCAAAAAACAATACTGGTTTTAAAAACTGCAATCAATATTTATCCTCTTTTTTACATCAAACAACGTTCACAATCCCACAAAAATGCGCACCACTTCAAGATACTTTTGTAATCTATCCTTTCCAAAAAAGCATCGATTTTAAACTATCCAATCATGAATTTATAGGCATCAAGAAGGAAGAACTAGGGAAATTAAGATTTTCCGAATGGAGACATCAATTACACAAACTAGTTGTGCTACAAACCATCACTTTTGAAGACAAAAAAGGTTTTAACAGCCACCGGTTGTTGCGAGCTATTGAGAACAATACGCTTCTGAGTATGCTTCCTGTTTCGGAACAAGCAAGCCCAAACGATTCTGTAATTTCTGTAGAGGATTTACGCCTTTCATTTTCGGAGTTCCCAGAAATAATCACCAATACGGAGCGCTTATTATCTCAATGTAGCATCTATTTTGACAGCTCCTCAGAAAAATCTAACAATCAAAAAAACTACAGTTCAAATCCAATTTTAGACTTCAAACTCTTAAAAAAACTAGCCTACGACGGACTTTCATACCGCTACGAGAACCCGAGTAAAGCGGTTTATAAACGCATTAAAAAAGAACTGGATATTATCAAAGAAAAAACATTTGTGTCCTATTTCTTAATCAATTGGAAAATTTTAAAATACGCCCGTTCCAAAGGTTATTTTTATGTAGGAAGAGGCAGTGGCGCCAATAGTATTATCGCTTATTTATTACGTATTACCGATGTAGATCCCGTAGCATTAGATTTGTATTTTGAGCGTTTTATCAACCTCTACAGAAAAAGCCCTCCCGATTTTGACCTAGACTTTTCTTGGCGTGACAGAGACGATATTACGCGTTATATTTTTGAGCATTTTAAGCATACCGCTCTTATTACGGTGTACAATACATTTAAGCACAAGGCATCTGTACGTGAGTTGGGAAAGGTATTTGGCTTACCAAAGGCAGAAATTGACAAACTTAGCACACAACAATATAATTATACAAATTTAGACCAACTCTCCAAACTGGTACTTATATACAGCAAACACATCCAGGGATTCCCAAATTATTTAGGCATCCACGCAGGAGGAATCTTAATCTCGGAAGCACCAATTCACCAATACAGCGCCACCTTTATGCCTCCAAAAGGCTATGCCACAACACAATTTGACATGGTGGTTGCAGCACATACAGGCTTGCATAAATTCGATATTCTGAGTCAGCGAGGATTGGGAAAAATTAAGGAAGCCGTTGCTATTATTGCCTATAATCAACCCCATATTCCTAGCATAGACATCCATGATATCAAACGCTTTAAAACAGACGAACGCATTAAAAACCTTTTAAAAACTGCACAGGTAATTGGTTGTTTCTATGTAGAATCTCCTGCCATGCGGATGCTCTTAAAAAAACTACAAGTAACCGATTATTTAGGCTTGGTAGCTGCGAGTTCCGTTATTCGCCCTGGCGTAGCAAAATCGGGCATGATGCGAGAATACATTTTACGATACCGTTTTCCAGCACGCAGAAAAGAAGCACATCCGGTAATGCTAGATATCATGCCCGAAACTTTTGGTGTGATGGTATATCAAGAAGACGTAATAAAAGTAGCCCATCATTTCGGAGGGCTCACCTTGGCAGAATCAGATGTCCTACGTAGAGGAATGTCAGGAAAACAACGTTCCAAAGGAGAATTCAATACGATAAAAGACCAGTTTTTTAGCAATTGTAAATCAAGCGGAAAATCCGATAAATTAGTTGGTGAAATTTGGATGCAAATAGAAAGTTTTGCAGGATATGCTTTTGCCAAAGGACATTCCGCCTCCTACGCCGTAGAAAGTTACCAAAGTTTATTTTTAAAAGCGTATTTCCCCTTGGAATATATGGTGGCAACTATTAATAATTTTGGAGGGTTTTATCGTACAGAACTCTATGTACACGAAGCCCGTATGCATGGAGGAGACATCCAGCCACCCTGCATCAACAAAAGCTATACACAAACCGTAATTTACGGAAAAGCAATTTATTTAGGCTTTCAATTTTTAGCATCGTTACAGTCAAAAACAAGCAAAGAAATTGTCAAAGAAAGAACGTCCAATGGCCCATTTAAACACCTCGATGATTTTATTGATAGAGTCCCTATTTCCATAGAGCAACTAGCGATTTTAATAAAGATTGATGCGTTTCGATTTACAAAAATAAACAAACGAGAATTACTGTGGGACACACATATAAAAATAGGAAAAACAGCGATCAACAAACCCACCATTACGCTTTTTAAACAAGAGCGCATTCACTATAAAACCCCAAAACTTACATCCACAGCAGCAGAAGATGCCTTCGACCAAATTGAGCTATTAGGATTTCCTATTTGTTCGTATTTTAAATTATTAAAAAAACCTGTAATCAGTCCGATTCGCGCCAAGGAATTAACACAACTTAAAGGGAAAACAATATGCATAGCAGCATATTTAATTACAGTAAAAAAAACGATTACTAGCAATGGAAAGCCCATGTATTTTGGAACATTTTTAGATATAGATGGTGATTTTATTGACACTGTTCATTTTCCTCCTTCAGCAGAAAAACACCCATTCCGAGGGACAGCAGTCTACCAAATAACTGGAAAAGTAATCGAGGAATTTGATTGTATAAACATAGAAGTAAGCAGTATGGAACGACTTGCAATTATAGAAGACCCACGCTATACTGACAGCAGAAAAGCACAAAGACCAAGACCTAAAAAATGAGCATAGAACGCGCAATAGTACACATGGATTTGGATACTTTTTTTGTATCCTGCGAACGTCTCTTAGACACGCGACTGGAAGGAAAACCTATATTGATCGGAGGCACATCAGACCGCGGGGTAGTCGCAGCTTGCAGTTACGAAACACGCCTATTTGGTGTGCATTCTTCTATGCCCATGCGCATGGCAAAACAACTCTGCCCAGAAGCAATAATCCTGCGTGGAAACACTGAAACTTACACAAAATTCTCTAAAATAGTCACCGATATTGTCAAAGAAAACGTGCCTTTATACGAAAAAACATCCATTGATGAGTTTTATATTGATTTGACGGGAATGGAGACCTTTTATGGGAGTCACCAACTGGCGAGTGAACTTCGAAAAAACATCATCAAAAACACGGGACTTCCTATTTCGTTTGGTTTATCAATCAACAAAACAGTTTCTAAAATTGCCACGGGAGAAGCCAAACCAAATAACGAAATCAAAATAGACAACGGACAGGAGAAAGAATTTTTAGCCCCTTTATCGGTAAAAAAAATACCCATGGTAGGTGAAGTTACTTATCGTACTTTATGTGATTTAGGTATTAAGAAAATTAAAACCATACAGGAAATGCCCTTGGAAATGATGGCAAAAGTATTGGGTAAAAACGGAATTGCTATTTGGAAAAAATCTCAAGGTATAGACCCAAGCCCCGTATTGCAATACCAAGAACGTAAATCCATTTCTACAGAACGTACTTTTGAAAAAGACACCACCGATGTGGTGAAACTGGAAGGTATTATTGCTGCCATGACAGAAAACCTCACGTACCAACTACGCAGAGGAAATAAACTCACTGCTTGCATCACTTTTAAAATACGCTATTCAGATTTTCAAACCTATACCGTACAAAAAAAGATCCCCTACAGTGCCGCTGACCACAAAATTATACCATTGGTAAAAGCACTTTACAAAAAACTATACCAACGCAGGTTACTTGTCCGTTTGATAGGCGTAAAATTCAGTCATTTAGTAGAAGGAGGGCACCAAATAGATTTGTTTGACGACCATGAAAAAACCATCAATCTAACCCTCGCTATGGATAAAATGAGAGAACGCTATGGAGACACAGCGGTTATCCGTGCCATAGGAATGAACACAAAAAACATCCGCCGATAGCATCTATTTAAAAGACCTCCTATAACAGCAAACCTAAAACTCTAAAAACCGACAATTACCATCAACCAAAGCACAGATTTAAACCCTAAATTACACCGTGATTGTTTTATTTATACGCACCTAAAACTAGTTGCTTCAAACAATTTCAGGCACTTGTTTGGAAGCATTTGATATTTCCAATAACCGTCCTTTAGAATCAAAAACCCCTGAGATGTGATCTGTTTCTTTTTTTGCCAGTAAATGATCACCTGACAACACTACTTCATATCCTTTTTGGCTTAAATAGCAAAAGAGTCCCTCCTTGTGATCAAACGCTATTCTTGTAATTGTTCTCGAAAAATGAGCACAAATTAAAGCCGGAATTATGAGCGCTTTTACCTCTAATATCTGAGCTGTAATCAAGACATACACCACCAATCCATTATAGAGTAAAGGCACATAACAACTCGACGGTATAAGTCCCGATGCTACCACAGAAAAATAATGCCCAGGATCGTGGTCTAGCACTAACTTAGGACTTAATAAATCTTGAATACCATGCTTTTCTCCCAACGCTTTCATTGCTAAAGAAGTTTCTAAAAGGTGTTCTGGAATACCACTTTGTGTATTTGCCCATCCCCATAACCAAGACTGCTCCATCTCCGAATAAGTTCCAATAATTTGCATATCAAATACATGTTCGCCGTAAGTCACCAAGCCTTCCATCATATTACAACTCCAAGCCAATCCTTCAATAATTTCCGAAAAAATATCTTGACGTTCAAATGTCAAAACAAGGGACTGATTGTGTAGTTGTGACAGTGTCATTTTTTTAAAAGCATCAGACTTTAGCAAAGTCTCTTTTTTCTTAACCGCTTTATCCGACATGTTGGAAAATGTTTCTAAATGAGTTTGTAAAAGGAAACATATTCTTTTAACTTTCTCCGCTATATTAGCTGCATTAACTACAGGACTGTGATTTATTTTTAGAACACCTGCTTCAAAGCTTATGGCGCTATCTAAATTAGACCCATCACACTCGTTCACAATAAGCACTTTTTTCAATCCGTTTTTAAGCCGTCTTTTACCGAAATCATCTGCACAAATGATCTTAAAACTTTCCACTAATGGATAAAAATAAATCTTAGGATAGGTATCCTTATACAGGTGTGAAAATTGTTCTTCTATAAGTGTATCCCAAGCAATTGAAATTGGCACACAAAATCCAGCTGCTGCTATAATTGCAGCCTCTAATGCAGGAAATTGATCTTCTTTAAATGCTTGAATTATTCTTGTTTCTTTAAATCCCATACGTTGTTTTCACTTTATAGTTGTTGTTTTACACCAATTACAATCCTAAATCACCGATATAAATAGTTTGTTTTACAAAAAAACACCCTTTAAATCTAAGGGTATTTTTCGAGTACTACTTCTGCCTACTAAGAAACAGTATGTTTTTATTTTAGCGTTTCAACCGTCAAATTAACTCTATATTTCTCAGGTAAGTACGTATCTAAAACAACATTGATTTCTGACCTGTCTATTTTTTTGAAATCAAAGAATTTTTTTGTCTTTACCGTAAACGAGGGAGCATCAACACTTACAAAATACTGTCCTACTGGTATTAAGGAGAAATAATCGGTAGCTTTTCCTGGCACTTCCTTACGCAACTGAAGGGATACATAATAATGATCTAAATTATGCTGATCTACCCAGATATCTTGTAGAAACAATTGCATGTTCTTTTTATTTAGTTGTTTTACTAATGCTTTTTCAATCCTATCAACGGTAACAGAACCACTATTGTGAATTAAAATTCCATTTTGTTTATAGCGATATTCATCTTGGGAATCATCAAAAGTATCAGGTTTCACAATAAGTTGATAAAACCCGATAGAGTCTTGAGCTGTTTTAAAATCAACGCGCACCTCTCTACTCCATGCCAAAGGGTACTCTTCTACTGTTTTTTTAATGATTTCTCCATACTCATACAAGAGGTCCAACGAAGGTTTTTCTTTAAGCTGTAAAGCAAGTTTCTGGTTAAAATCATCAATAGTCAACTGTTCTACTCGACCTTCCAAACTAGATTTCAAATGCTCCCTAAGACTCACCCGACTTTGAGCCTCAGCGGTCAAGGTTTCTATTGAATAATCGCCTTCTTCAAAATATGGTTTCAGTATTTTTTTAAGCTTGGAATCCCACTCAAATGAAATATAAACATCCGCTACGTCACGTAATTTTAATTCAACCCTAAACAAATGAGGGTTCATATTGGCTTCATTAAAATTCCTTCGAAAGAAAACCACATCATACCTATTTGCATGTAAGTTTTCTAAATATTGAACAAAGCCATTTTTTGCCTTTCTAGAAGAAAAGCTACATGCAGAAAAAAAGCATAAGCAAAGTAAAGCTACACCAATCAACATTATTTTATACATTCTATTTATATTAAAAGTTACTCAAATCCCACACAACCTATCGCGTAAAATTAAGAGAGAAATTATACAGAGGCGCATCTATTTACAAAAACGATTCCAAAGCGCCCTGTGCGTCGTTTATTTTTAAACAATACTTAAAAAATTCAGTTGCTCTAACAATTCGGGATACAATTCCATTATTTGACAAAGCGATTATTGGTTCTACAGGGATTGCTGCCAAACGCACTACTTTTATTACTTATCCAAAATAACCGATATAAACAGTTTGTTTTACGTTCTAGCTATGCGAAAAACAATTCTATTTCTAAACCGTCTCTTGGAAATGTATTTGGTATTATACCAATTACAATCCAAAATGACAGATATAAATAGTTTATTTTACGTTCTAGCGTTGTTGAAAAATAGAACGATAGCTACGGCTATCCTTAGATTTTCCGCCTAACTAGAACAAAAAACAATTCTATTTCTAAACCGTCTCTTGGAAATGTATTTGGTATTATAAATTGTTTTCTAATAATGCTATCAAGATTTTTGTTCTAGAAGCTACATCATCAGCATTTGCAACAGGGCTGTGATCTACGGTTAAAACTCCAGTAGAAAAAGTATAAGCATGCACAGGATTATGGTGATCGTTTTTATTTGTGATCACTATTTTTGACAAACCTAAAGCCAGGGCTTCTTTCCCCATATCATCCGCAGTAATTGCAGTAAAAGCATCGATTAAAGGTTGAAAATAAATTTTCGGATAGGTATCCTGATATAAATGTAAGAAACGCTCTTCGAACAAACTAGACCAGGCAATCTCTAAGGGAACATCAAAACATGCTGCAGCAACTATTTGTTGTTTCAAATCCGGAAATTGTTCTTCTTGAAATGTTTTTGTAAATCGTTTTTCTTTAAGTCCCATACGTCAGTTTTAAAAAGTTAATGTTTAACGATGTCAAAACTACCACCACTTGATTCATAAAGTTCATTTGGTTTTATAAGTGCTGTTTCTTATTTCATATTTGTTTATTCACTACGACTCAAAAATCGTTTCAAGTAGGATTTTTTTCTGGTTGCGAGAGGAACCTCTTCTCCACCAACTAATTTCACTGTATTTGCGCTTACCGTTGCAATATATTTTATGTTCACCAAATGAGATTGATGGACCCGAGCAAACACATGAGAACTCAAAATATTTTCATAATATTTCAGATTTCTTGCACTCATTATTTTTCGTTTCTTAGTATAAAACGTAGTATAACTCCCATCAGACTGACAGCGAATAATATCATCTATCTGAAGAAAAAACTGCCCTTCGGTAGTTTTAATCAGCAAGGTATTTCGAATTTCTTTTTTATCTAATTCAGAAACTTTCCCTATCGCCTCTATATAACGCTGTTCTTTTTTAAACGATTCCCGAAAGCGCTCCATACAACTTGCAAGTTCGTCAGAATCTATGGGTTTTAAAAGATAATCTACGGCATCAAATTTAATTGCTTTGATAGCAAATTCATCATAAGCAGTGGTGAAAATAATTTTAAAATCGATGGTATCTAGCGTTTCTAATATTTGAAAAGCATTTCCACCAATCAACTCGATATCCATAAATACCAAATCTGGACTTGTAGTCTTCAAAAAGGAGATAGCCTCTGGCACAGTATTTATTTTCGCTATGATTTCAACATCTTTTTGCGTAAATTTAATGAGTTTATCCAATGCATTTAAGGCATTAAATTCGTCTTCAATAATAATTGCTTTGATCATGATCTCTTTAATTTGAATGCTACTTTTGTTCCTGCTGACTTCTTATTTTCGTCAAATAAGTCTTGTATTTGAAAGGTTTTTTCTTCGCCTTTTCCTCTAATTTGAAGACGTTCTAAAAAAATATCTGTAGCATGTAAATCCTCAGAAACTTTAGATTCTTTAGCTTTTGCGGATCTCCCTACCCCATTGTCTACAACTTCAAAAATTAGATCCGTTTGGTCTTTCCTAATTTTTAAGCTTAGAAAACCGCCCCCATTTTTTTCTTTAAGCCCATATTCAATGGCATTTTCTAAGAAAGGCTGTAACAACATAGGTGGTACTTTTTCGGATATTAAATCAATACTTTCATCTACCGAAACCTCATACTCAAAAATATTATTAAATCGCAATTGCTGTGTTTGAATATAATTAGAGATCATTGCCAATTCTTCTTTCAAGGATATTTCTTCTTTTCTTACATAGTCAAAATTTTGACGAATCAACTTCGAGAATTTTGCAATATAGTTAGAGGATCTCACGGGATCCCCTTCCAATGTAATATTCTGAATTGCTGCAAGGGTATTAAAAATAAAATGAGGATTCATTTGAGCCCTTAACAAGCGTTGCTCTAGTAATGTTGTTTTATTGGCTGCTCGTAATTTCGAATTATAATTAAAAAAACCGAAGATCACAATCAATAAGACCAAGGATACAATAATACTTCCTAAAAGCAATCTGTTTTTATTATTTATATTTTCTTGGAGTCCAAAAGCTTCCTCTTGTTGTTTAAGCTCATATTTTACATTAGCAAAATGCAAAAGCTGTTCTTTTTCTTTATTTTTAACATGTAAATTAATGCGATCACGTATGATTTGATGATTCAAAGCCTCCTGATAATCCTCGGTTAAAATAGCAATAGAAATAAGTTTATCTAGGACATCAATTTCTTCTGAATACACTTTTTTTTCATGATAGATATCGAGGGCTATTTTGTAATTTTTTTTTGCCAAACCAAGTTCGTTTTTCACCAAAAACATTGCCCCCAACCCTTTATAAGGAGCCGCATTTACCGCCTTAATATTCTTATTTAGGGTAACAGCTCCTCTTAAGAATTTCTCGGCACTCTTAAAGTCTTTAACCTCTATATAGGTATATCCAATATTATTTAAAACCCTTACAATTGTTTTGGGATCTTTTATTGATTGCCCCAAGGCAAGTGCTTTTGAGTAATTTTTTAGCGCTTTATTATACTGTTTTAAGCGTAGATAAATTGTTGCTATGTTTCCTTTGGTAGCAATAAGGGATGTTGTATCAGTAGAACTGGCAAACAACCGATCGGTTTGCTCGATATACATCAATGCTTTCGCATAATCTTTTAATCTAAAATGCAATAGAAAAAGTTGATTATTTGCCTTTGCTTGTAATCTTAAATTCCCTAGCAACTCACCTATACGCAATGCTTCAACAGCATATTCCTGAGCGGACTCAAACTCCCTTAACTTAAGACAAGCCGCACTCAAGGTTATTAAACTACGCCCACTGTTATAATCATCTTTTAATGTTAAAAACAACTCATACGCTTTTAATTGTAGACTTAATGCTTGCTGATATTGATCATTCAAATAATAGACCTCTCCTTTTTCAAATAATAGAAGGGCTTTTTCAGATTTTGTTAAACCCGACATATAAAGCAGTAAACTGTCCATTTTTTGCAGGGCTTTTTTAGGCGATTTCTGAGAATAACCATCAAAAAGCAATAATTGATCTTTTAATTCCTGCCTCACAGCATCTTGTTTTGAGCAACAAACGGCTAAAAGACTAAAAATCAACACAAAAACAACTTGAAAAAAACGTTTAACTGAAATACACATTAAGTAGGGATTATATCAATGATTTATAGCAATTACAATCCAAAATGATGGATATAAATAGCTTATTTTACGTTCTAGCGTTATTGAAAAACAGCACGATAGCTAAGGCTATCCTTAGACTTTCCGTCTAACTATAACAAAAAATAATTCCAATTCTAAACCGTCACTTGGTAATGTATTTGGTATTAGTTGGTAAATAAACAATAATAAAATCAGCTTATAAAACAAATTGATGGATATCACAAAATCATTTCCCTAACACTGTTTCTAAAAGGGCTTTTTATGCTGGTTGAATTCAAATATAAAAGAAACAATAGCACTTATAAAATAAATACCCAAAAAAACAAAAAACACAGTAGTTTTATCAAAAACTTACTATTTATTATCTGATACAGGCGCTTAAGAAACTCGTACTTATGGAAATGTCACTAAAAAAGCAACTAGCGTACAACTACAATACTGTAGCTCAATTAATCACTACAAAAACCAATACAATTATTGATTTTAAAGAAGTTCACAAAAATGTCAACCAAAAATAAAAATAGGAAACACACAGTTTCTTATCTCCAATTCTAGGGACGGTGCAACTGGAGCAAACACGTCTATAATAATGAATTTAGAATATACTTTTAAACACCAGAACAAACCATATACAGCTATAACTCAAACAACATTTTATGATTTTTCTGACGTTCAAAACTTCTCAAATATTCCTCATTTCTATTTTATTGATATGTACCCTAAACTTATAAAAAATGCCTTAATCTTATCTAAACAGCATATAGAATATCGTTTAAAGGAACCTTTAATACCAATTAAATTCCAAAATAACAGATATAAATTATGTTTAATCCTTCACTGTAAAATTAATTCGCCAAGGATTATTCCATAAATAGCATCGTGATTCAAAAACACACCTGGTATCTTAAAGACATAAGTGTCCCTCTATTTATTCAAAAACTAAACTCATTCAAAACAATCACAAGAAATACCTTAGATATAAAATACCTACTTCATATCTCAAACACATTCCCTAGTGACGGTTATAGAAATATTTTTTAACAATGCTAGAACATAAAACAACCTATTTATACCAGTCGTTTTGAATTGTAATTGGATTAGTACCGTCCTAAAATTAGAACAAGCAACAAAGCAACTAAAAATAGCTGTTTTATTTCTCAAACAATAGAATATAGATAATAGTATGAAATACGATTGCAAACCATGTATATTTAGTTTTTAGGACTCTAAAAAAGACAAGGAGACATCTATTGCTTGAGAAAAGTAGTGGCTATTTTGGGACTAATCTTCGTTACATTTAATCCTATGCTTATCCAATTCTACACCCATATTCAAAATAAACTGGGTGCCAACTATTAAATCTTCTATAAGTAGCAATACACTTTCATCAACTTTTAAACAAAAATCGATCAAGGTAGAAGTTGTCCAAATAGTATTCCTGCGTTTCCCTCCACAACTTTCACAGTTACAAGGCTCATGCGAATTACGAACTACGCGGAGCAGAGAATTCACATCTCTTTCGGTCATAAAAATCCCGACAGTTCCAATAACCATTTGGAGTTTATGTTTAGATGTAGGACCATCCGCTACACCGTAAAATGTACCATAATCATTTTTGTAAATCAATTCCATATACTTAACTTTTATTCTCTGTATAATTCAAAAAAGGAACAGCATAACCGCTCACTCTAAGGCAACTTAACATCACTTTTCAAAATTAAAACCAACTACTAAATAGGACTTCATGCTCTTTTAAATCAGCCGTTCCTCTTCTCAAAGGGCACTCTCTAAAACAACTATGTATTTAGAATTGTTCTTAATAAGGTGTTGCAAATATAAACTTTATTTTGAATGAATCTAAATAACAAGAGTAAATTTAAAAAATAAGTTCGTTACACTGCAGCCCATCACCCACTTTACATTTCCACTCCAACCACATGATTGTTCGCTTTCTATCCATAAACGGATTGGTAAAATAGTAGTCCAGAGGATTGGTATGCTCAGTTAAAATATAGGTATATAGCATACGGTTACTCTTTGCCAGCCAAACAGCTATATTTTTAACAAAAACAGCATTAAAGTGGCACAAATTGAACCGTGGAAGAAAGTATTCTTTATGTGTGTGAGACAGTACATTTTCCATCATTAAATTAAAAGTAGTCCCTGACTCAGGCTACTTTCTAGTAAGAACTCAACTATAGCGTTTACTTACACCGTTTGTGTGTGTTGTTATTACTGACAATCAGTTACGGTAAATCTTAATACACTTCTTAACTTTTGCACCAAAACAATACGTAGATATTACAAATTTTAGCAAAAGGTCTATTCTAAACATCTCCAAATTGGGGATACTACACGAACGTTTAGCTCGCAAATAAATCTATTTTTCTGTTAGCCCTGATGCCATACGAGTAACCGTAGCGTTACCACGATATTATCTCGTGCAGTCAACGAGTTAAGCCATGATTTATTCGAGTTCCTAAAAAAAACAGCACCTTTAAAAATGAGTCGTAATTATAAAATTCACAATCCTAAAGGTATCTATTTTGTACATTTTATCACAGAATACTATGGAAGTTGGGTATTGTTGTAATGCGTATTAAGAGTTCTTATTAAGTATTGTTAAGTTGCTACGATCACACGATACAATCGAGAGAGAGAGCGGGGTTTTATTCTATATTTTTTTTCTTAGTAAGTTCATTAATGCTACTTATTCCTGTAAGTGGTAAAACAAGAAGTATTGAAATAAGATCCTGATTTTTTACACCAACTAAACTCATTTTTAATTTTACGGAACTCTAAAATGTTTAGATGTACCTGTAAGTATTCAGTACTAAGCAAATCTTATTAAATTCCCCTTTTATCTCTTGTGTTTTTGTAATATCTTCGCCTCTTAGCATGTTTTGTGCTTTCTTGTTCGTACTTAAAAGCACAAAAAAACCAAGGGTTTACCTTGGTTTTCATGCTATTTATTTTCACTTAACACCTGTAAATCATGGGTACGAAACTTGAGTTCTATTTTAATAACTAAGTAATTGAAGCTTAAATTCAACTAATAAACGCAACTTTTCGATTTGATTCTATGATGGTTATATTTTCAAAACAGAAAAGTAGGAAAACCTACCTTTCTTGTCTTGATGGATATGTATCTTACGGTCTCAAATCTCGAAAAAAGAAGTTGTATGAAACACATCACCCAAGCGCAAAGATACACAATTTGTTGCATGTTAAAACAAGGTTATAAACAGGTTGAGATAGCAGCTGCTATAGGAAAAGACAAGTCTGTTATTAGCAAAGAGATTAAGCGTAATTCAGACAAAAGAAATGGAGTTTACAAGCATGAATTAGCCCAAAAAAAGTATGCTAAACGTCATAAAGAAAAGCCTAAAAGAAAACGCTTTACAGAAGATATTCAACAAGCAATAGAGTTGTTATTGCGAGACGATTATAGTCCTGAGCAAGTAGTTGGTGTCCTAAAAAAACAAGGTAAAGAAACGGTGTCTATTGAGCGTATATATCAGCATATTAGGGAAGACAAGAGGAATGATGGTGATTTACATACACACCTTCGCAGACAGGGAAGGAGATATAGAAAACGTGGCTCATCAAAGGATTCTAGAGGGGTTATAAAGAATCGTATTAGTATAGAACAACGCCCTGAAGTTGTTGAACAAAGAAATCGATTTGGAGATTTAGAGGTCGATTTAATCATAGGTAAAAACCATAATCAAGCCATACTTACCGTAAATGATAGAGCTTCTGGAATGCTTAAAATGAAAAAAGTAAGCTCTAAAGAAGCAGTTGTTGTCACTAAAGCTATCAATGAAATATTAGAAGACTGGAAGCCTTATCTACATACTATAACAGCTGATAATGGAAAAGAATTTGCAGGCCATGAGCAGGTTGCAGAAAATTTATGTATTGATTACTTTTTTGCGCATCCATATCACTCTTGGGAAAGAGGATCTAACGAAAATTTAAATGGTTTGATTAGACAATATTTTGCCAAAGGAAGTGACTTTACAAACCTAACAGATCAAAGAATCAAAGAGGTAGAAACAAAATTAAATAACAGACCTAGGAAGAGACATAAATATCAAAACCCTATATTTGTAATGGAACAATTATTATTTAACTAAAAGTTGCGTTTGTGACTTGAATTCAGCATTTTTATAATTAGAAATACTGGATTTCCGCTATATTGAAAAGAGCGAGAACATTTAATCATGCACTAAAAAACGAAAATTCTAAATAAAATACTCCTGAAAACACATTAGTACCCAATCATCGAAATTTTGTCAGTAAATTTGTCAGCAGAAATGAAAAAACCTCTTGAAAATCAATTGATTAACAAGAGGTTTAGTACCTTGGGTGGGAATCGAACCCACACTCCGAAACCGGAACTGGATTTTGAATCCAGCGCGTCTACCAATTCCGCCACCAAGGCTTTTAAGACGATGCAAATCTAAAGAATAAAATGAAGGAATCGCTACAAAATTCACTTTATTTTTAGGGAACTTTAATTTTCTAAAAAAAAGTACAAGTCAAAATTTACAAGTAACTCATTTCTAGTAATAACAAGACCCAACATGGCAGATGGAGGTTTCATATCAAAATCCGAGAACTTGATTTCCTGACTACCGGAGAGCCTAAAACCATTGTTTTTGGCGAGCATATAAGCCGCTTTAAAGGATTTCTTTTTAGTAATCCCCGCAACTGTGTACAAAGCGTTATCGGTATATACGGAATCATTTTTAAAATAAAAATCTTCTAAACGAATACTAATCATTGGATATGTTTTCGACTGCAATACTTTTAATATCTTTTTTTTCATTCCTTTTTTTGGCGGAACCATCCCTTTTATAGGAAACGCAACAGAAATATGCGTTAGCTGATTTTCTAAACAAACAACTTTTTTTAAGCGCAGCTGACTCATGTTTACTTTAAGGGTCCAATCATGCAAACTAGAATGACCTAAAACAGCAATTCGACTCTCTGAAACATCCACCTGGAACTGTCCAAAAACAACTATATTGCTCAATAAAGAAAACAGAAAAATTACTTTTTGTATCATAAGAATATATATTTCTACTCCAAAGTTACATAAAATTACAGATTTACAAAAAAATGCCTTCTAAAAATAAAAAAAGGATGTCTTTTGAGAAACATCCTTTATAGTGGGGAATTTTAACTAATTTAAGGGAAAAGTTAAGTCATATAAAAACAATCGAACATACATGTTCGAACAATCTATTCAATATTAAATTTTAGTACTATGAAAACTCATCTTACTGTTTTTTGGGGACGCTTACATAAAAATCTACAGTCACAAATATAGTTAATTATTTGTTCCAACATGTAAAAAAAATAAAAAATCTAATAATAATACAGAAATCATAAGTTAACTGTTCAAATATCTTTAAATTTGCAGCCATAAACAACCACACACACAAAACACAACTAAAACATGGACCATAATCAGTTAACACCTAAGATTTTTGCTTGTTCTCAAAGTATAGAATTGGCAGAAAAAATTGCCAAGTCTTTTGGAATGGAACTTGGGAAAGTAAAAGTATCTCGCTTTAGTGATGGAGAATTCCAACCAGCATTTGAAGAATCTGTAAGAGGGCGACGTATTTTTATCATTGGATCTACCTTTCCTACTTCGGACAATTTAATGGAAATGTTATTAATGCTAGACGCTGCAAAACGCGCATCAGCAAGACATATTACCGCAGTAATCCCTTACTTCGGATGGGCAAGACAAGATCGCAAGGACAAACCACGTGTGGCGATTGGCGCAAAACTAGTAGCTAATTTAATTCAAACTGCTGGAGCAACAAGGATTATGACCATGGATTTACACGCAGATCAAATTCAAGGTTTTTTCGAAAAACCAGTAGATCACTTATACGCATCTACTATATTTTTACCTTATATAGAAAGCTTAAAATTAGAAAATCTATCCATCGCATCTCCTGACATGGGAGGTTCTAAAAGAGCCTATGCCTATTCTAAATTTTTACAAAGTGATGTCGTAATTTGTTACAAACAACGAGAAAAAGCCAATATAATTTCTACCATGGAATTAATTGGAGATGTAACAGGAAAACATGTAATCTTAGTAGACGACATGATAGATACAGGAGGAACACTAGCAAAAGCTGCTGATATAATGATAGAAAAAGGAGCCTTAAGTGTACGTGCTATCTGCACCCACCCTATCCTATCTGGCGACGCGTACAACAAAATAGAGAACTCTAAACTTATCGAATTGATTGTTTCTGACACAATTCCGTTAAAAAGGAAATCTTCTAAAATTAAAGTTGTATCTTGCGCCCCGTTATTTGCTGATGTTATGCTTAATGTGCAGGACAATACATCTATCAGCGGTAAATTTTTAATGTAAGAAAATAATTAAATATATTTATAATGAAATCGATTACAATCAAAGGATCTCAAAGAGAAAGCGTAGGTAAAGTATCAACCAAAGCCTTACGTAATGCTGGTCAGGTTCCTTGCGTATTATACGGAGGAGACCAAACAGTTCATTTTTCTGCTGAAGAAAAAGCGTTCAAAGCGTTGGTATATACTCCAAAGGTACATACTGCAACGATTGAACTAGACGGCAAAACGTATGCTGCAATTTTACAGGACATTCAATTTCACCCTGTATCTGACGCTATTTTACACGTAGATTTTTATCAAATCTTTGACGATAAAGAAATTACCATGAACATTCCTGTTATATTAGAAGGAAGTGCTCCTGGAGTTTTAAATGGTGGATCTTTACGTTTTACAAACCGTAAACTAAAAATAAAAGCTTTACCAGCTAACTTACCTGACTTTATTACTGCAAACATTTCTGAATTAAAAATTGGAGACAAATTACAAGTTGCAGAATTAGCTGCTGAAGGTCTTTCTATTTTACATGCAGAGTCAATGGTTGTTGTTCAAGTTAGAACATCTCGTAATTCAACTGAGGATGAAGCTGAAGGTGAAGAAGGTGAAGCAACAGAAGCTACTGAAGAAGGAGCAGCTACTGAATAAGCTTAAAAATTACTGTAAAAAAGCTCGCTCTTGGCGGGCTTTTTTCTTTTATAATTCTTATACAAAATGATCGATATAAATAGTTTGTTTTATACATGCAATGGATCAAATTTTATAAAAAAAATCGATCCATAATAAATCAGAAAACACCACACCGCTTATCATGAAAAAATTTTTAATTGTAGGTCTCGGAAATATTGGTGCTCAATACGAAAACACACGTCATAATATTGGCTTTAAGGTATTGGACGAATTGGCCAAACAAGAAGGTGTTTCGTTTGAATCTAATAAACTTGGAACTACCACAAGTTTTCGTTTTAAAGGGCGAACTTTTATGCTACTCAAACCATCAACCTTTATGAATTTGAGCGGAAAAGCAGTGAAATATTGGATGACACAAGAAAAAATACCCGTTGATAACATCTTAATTATTACAGATGATATAAACCTCCCCTTTGGAACAATGCGAACCAAAGCAAAAGGAAGCGCTGGTGGACATAATGGACTCAAAGACATTCAAGAAAAATTAAACGCCAATAACTATCCAAGATGCAGGATGGGTGTAGGAGCCGAGTTTTCTAAAGGCCGTCAAGTAGATTACGTTTTAGGTGAATGGAGTGCAGGAGAAGAACGCTATTTCCCAGAACTACTTGACAAAGGAGCACAACTCGTAAAATCTTTCGGAACAGCAGGATTAGAACGTACAATGAATCATTTTAATGGCTCTATTGATATGACTACTTAGTGCAGTTGGCAGTATAGGCAGTGGACAGTAAGGCAGTAGGCAGTGGTTCAATAACAGACAATACGGATACAACAGAACAAACCATCACCAAAGCACTTCTCCACATTTTTAATATTGATTGATTACTCGTTTTTAGGCAAAATAACATTGGTCTTAATCGCTTTTAATGCTTTTTTTTGTTTCCTATCATACCTCATGATTACAATGGCACTGAAGGCACTTATTATTAGAATTACTAATTTTTGATTGAATGCTATATCGTTTAGCAGTTCGCTTTGAGAAATATTAAAGAAAGCATGGAATAGCCCTGCAAATAGTAATGATTTTGATCGATCGGCTACATACCCAATTCCTACGCTACCTATAAATAAGACTAGAAAAAAGATTAAATTCCCAATCGACAGCTCGAAATTTAGATGCCACACAAACCATAGAATAGTAATAATCAGATATTTGATTGTTTTATTCATGCCCCGCAATTCAGATTGCAAATAATTTCTCCAACCGTATTCCTCAAAAATGGCATAAACCAACATCAACACAATATATTTAGGAGCAATTACGTCCAGTTCTCCCGTATTCAGAATTCCAACAATTAAAAACAATACTATTGGGATGCTAATTGCTAAAAGTGATTTAAAAAAACCAATCCCTAATAGTTTTAGTTCATTTGGTCTTTTTAATATTTTCACCACAAAGAGCCCTCCCAATAATGGACCTATTCCTTGTAATAATACATGTACAAAAAGAGTTGAATTTATAAAAAAATCTGGTTTAAATTCCCTTATATAAATTCTCAATCCAATCGCTATCATGTAAAATAGTGTAATTGCTGTAATTTTTTTGATTGAACGTGTCATGATTTATTTTTACACAAAAAAACAGCTCTTAATCAATCTCACCAACTTAAGTAGCCTCAGTTGTTGTATTCGCAAGCTGAATTGATCATCGAACCGACTTTTAAATTAACAGCCTTCAAACCGAGAGTACGAACTATACTACCAAAAGACTATGACCCATTTCGAGGCAGATCCTCAGGGAATTACACCATCAATAAGACAAAAAAAAACAGGAAATCTTAAAACCAATAAAGAATACTATACCACATCCATCTTGCGCATCACTTTACTCACTACACGAGGGCAAAATCGTTTTAAATACACAACCAACTTTTCTTTAAAACCACCAATCACTAATTCTTCTGGGTCACGTTTCATTTTTTTAATAAAACAATCCACAAAATGCCCTACAGACAATCCGTTTTTTGTGGCAGTATCCAAAATATTCTGAGGACTCCCATCCCCCGTCAAAGCATTAAGAGAAACGTGCGTGTTTACAAAACCAGGACACAGCAATGTAATTTTAACATTGTTCTCATACACCTCCGCTCTTAAGCTGTCAAAAAAGCCATGTAAGGCATGCTTGGATGCGGAATACGAAGACCTTAATGGAGTCGACACTGTACCAACAACACTGGTAACAACTATAAAATACCCCTCATTATTCTGGAAAAAATGCGGTAATATAGCCTTGGTTAAAGCCACCGTACCAATATAATTAACATTCATTATTTTTTGATCCACAGCAATACCCGTATCCTTGCCCAAAGAGCGCTGACTGATTCCTCCATTGTGAATAAGTATGTCTACCCTCCCAAATGCCTTAACAGCCTCCGAAACTTTTAAGGGCATTTGATCAAACGCTTCTAAATCCAAAGGCAAAACACAAACATGCTGTGTATTCTCACAATTAGACCTTACTACATTTAAAGCTTCTTTATTCCTAGAAGAAAGAATTAGTTTGGTATTTAACTTTGACAATGCTAATGCCATTCCTTTCCCAATACCTGAAGAAGCACCGGTAATCCAAATCACTTTATTATTAAAATTCATCTTTCAATTTTTACGCAACAAATTAGTGAAAATTTTTTTAAACTTAAATTTTCACTAGATTTGGTCTAGTTATTGCGTAATCCTTATGAAAAATTAGCGCATATCAATAATTTTCATTTTGTTTGAATCTTATAACATATCAACCATTAAAATACACCTATGAAAAAGTTATTACTTCTAATTGTATTGACCATTTCCCAATTTGTCTTTGCTCAATCTAGCAAGCACTTAGAATTAATGACAACAGATTCTATAAAAACCCAAGTCACTATTAAAGGTACTTTTGAACCTACAGCAAATTACACGTGGGTCATCATGTACAGAATAACAGGTTCTCAACAACGGTATGTTGCAAATACGGGATTAAAAAAAGGTAAATTCTCGATGAAAATGCCTAAAAATGCCATTCAAGGAATGTATAGATTAACCTACGACATAAACAATAATGGCTATATAGACTTCATCTACAATAACAAAAACATAGAACTGGTTTTTAACCCAAGAAAGCCTAACAATTCTGTAAAGTTTATACATTCAGAAGAGAACAAATACTTCCAATCCTATTTGATGGATAGTCGCAAACTCCAAAACAAATTGGATGCACTCCAAATCTCTTATTTTAAAACAAAAAACAAGAAAAAAATAGCTAAAGACTACCGATCCGTTTATAAAAACATAGAAAAAAAACAAGAAAAATATGCCGACACATCGAGAGCTACAATCAGTGAGAGTTTTATCTATGCCCTACAAAAATACAACACACCAGAAATAATTGAAACAGGACAAGAATACCTGAATAGCACCAAGGCACATTTTTTTGATTTTATAGATTTCAAAAACCCTTTATTGATGAATTCCACAATCATCACAAAAAAGGTTGTGAATTACATTTATTACTTAAACACTTCTAGTGATTATCAAATGCAACAGGCGCTGTACAAACGCTCGCTGCTAGATGTTTTTGAAAAAACAGAAGACCAACCAAAATTAGAAGCAGAATTACTGACTACCTTAATGTATGGATTTGTTCAAATGAAAAACCTGCCAATGGTAGATTTCATAATGGATACTTATTATAAAAAACTACCTTTAAACATACAAGACCCTGAGGTAATTAAAAGTATTACACTACAAACAAAGGTAGCTGTAGGGCGTATTGCTCCAGATTTTAGCTATGACGACGGAAAAAAATTAAATCAATTTTATTCCATTAAAAACCAAGAACCTATTGTATTGGTTTTTTGGAGTACTAGTTGCTCACATTGCCTCAAGGAAATCCCTTTATTGCACGCCTATTCAAAGCTACATAAAAACATAAAAATAGTTGCCGTAGCGCTAGAAAAAGATGAACTCGGTTTTAATCATTATAAAGAAGAACTAGCAAACTTCACCAACATACTGGCTTTAGACAAATGGAAAAACCCCATTGCTAAATTGTACAATATCAATTCAACACCTAATTATTTTATAGTAGACACGCATAAAAAAATAATTGCAAAGCCTAAAGACGTAAAAGAACTAAAAGCCTTTTTTAATACTTTAGAGAATAAAGCAACGGATACAATCCCATTAAAAGAGAACAAATAATCGCAAATATCTATTTACACATCACACCATTATTTGGTTTAACTAAACGAAAGCTATAACAAAAAGCGTGAATATACTATAAAAGGAACATGGCCGACATGGGAATTACACCAATTAAATTTCACTTAAAAGAATAAAAAACCATCCTCTATATGTTCAATTTTTCGCTCTTTTGAATTTAAAACAATGGCCATAATATCAAACCGCACTTCTTTGCTCCATTGCAATCTTTGCACATACTCGTCGGCAGCATCAACAATATGACCAATTTTTTTAGGAGTGATAAAATCTTGCGGATCCCCAAAATCATCTGTACTACGAGTTTTGACTTCAACAATTACCAACACATCGTCTTTTTTAGCAATAATATCAATTTCTGCCTTTTTAAAATACCAATTTCGTTCGCAAATCTGATAGCCATTATCAATCAAATAATCTGCCGCTACTTGCTCTCCTTCCTTTCCTAACTCGTTATGTGATGCCATAGTCAATCATTTTTATTTAGCGATATTTTGAACTTGTACATAAATACCAACACAAATGCTCACTACTTTTTACGTTTTAAATCATTCAATAATTTATAAAAAGCCTTTGTTGTAGTATCTAATGGATTTGCGATGTTTACATCAAACTTACGAATAAGCTTATTCAATGCTTTGGATTCGTTCTTCATCACAGCATTTAAGCGCTTAAATTCGATTTCCATTTTCTGATAAATCGTGAGTTTTTTACCGTATAACCTATCGCCTGTCGAAGAATCACTTCCATATTGATCACTTAACTTACGTATGATTTTCTTAGGAACGCGTTTTAAACTTCCGTCCAGCTGCTTATTTCTAATAATATAAGAGGCCTTACTACCCGCTCTATTCATAATTTCTGTCCAATCCCCTGCCAGCATAAATTTATGAATACCACTTTGTACATTTTTCTTCATCACTTTCTCCGTGGCTTCTACAGAACTATATCCCTCCAAAATCACTACAATTACCTCTTCCACTAGGCCCGAATACT
Source organism: Flavobacteriaceae bacterium (assembly GCA_965224465.1). GTDB lineage: Bacteria > Bacteroidota > Bacteroidia > Flavobacteriales > Flavobacteriaceae. The sequence goes on from OZ245049.1 coordinate 2,726,607, forward strand.
TATACATCTTTAATTTATTTTTCGTCAAAAATAACGCTACTTCCATTATCAGACACCGATAATGTAACATTTCTCCCAAAAATTAGCGCTACATTTTTATTTTTATGACCTGCTGGCATTCCAAAAGCCACAGGAATGTTTAATCCTTCTAAATTATCCAATACAACCTGCTGAACAGTTTTCCCAAAAGGTGTTGGGTTTTTTCTAATACGGCTAATATCTCCCATAATAACCCCTTTTACATGTTTAAAATAACCCGCACGTTTTAGACTTTGTAACATTCTATCTACGTGATACACATACTCGCCTACTTCTTCTATAAATAAGATTTTATCCGTTGTATCTATCGATGTTTCTGAGCCCAACATGGAATTCAATAAAGTTAGGTTCCCTCCCACTAATTGTCCTTTGGCAGTTCCTTTTTTATTGTATCTATTTGCAGGAATTTGGTACACTAAAGCATCTCCAAAAATAGCTTTTTTAAACGTGGCAACCGTTTCCTTTATTACTGTTGGATTGTTCCCGAAATTAACGGCCATCATCCCGTGTATGGTTTCAAATCCTAAATTATGGACTTGGTTGTGTAAAGCCGTTATATCCGAATAACCAATAATCCATTTTGGGTTTTCTATAAATTTTGTATAGTCAAGCTTATCTAAAATACGTACCGTTCCATAGCCACCACGTGCCGTCCAAATAGCCTTTATATTTGGATTGTCTAAAGCCTTTTGAAAATCAAGAGCACGCTGAGCATCAGACCCTGCAAAATGATCCTGCTGCTTGTACATATTTTCTCCTACTTTTACGTGTAAGCCCCAAGATTCCACAATAGTTATCGCCTTTGAGATTATTTCCTTTTTATTTCGCAATATTCCTGCCGGAGCAAGCAAAGCAATGGTATCTCCTTTTTGAAGGTACGGAGGACGGACTAAAACCTTCGACGTCAATGTTTTCGGAACTTCTTGATTCACACCTTGACAGCGAATGCAACATACAATACTCATAAAAAGCACAACTTTTTGAATCATAACTAGATATTTTTTATAAAAATAGAATATTTATTAAACAATGGGGTCTAATTTACTATTTTTGCAGCCAAATAACCATGTAAATTATGAGTACTTTTAACAGATATACGATTACTGCCGCTTTACCATACACAAACGGACCTGTGCATATTGGACACCTAGCTGGTGTATATGTACCTGCCGATATTTATGCGCGTTACCTACGCTTAAACGGTAAAGACGTTGCCTTTATCTGTGGTTCTGACGAACATGGAGTACCCATAACCTTAAAAGCAAAAAAAGAAGGCGTAACACCACAAGACATTGTAGACAAATACCATGCAATTATTAAGAAATCGTTTCAAGATTTCGGGATAACATTTGATAATTATTCTAGAACTACGTCTAAAATACATCACGAAACTGCTTCTGAGTTTTTCAAAACTTTATATGACAACGGTAAATTCATAGAAAAAACTACCGAGCAATTATACGATGCCGAAGCCAATCAATTTTTAGCAGACCGTTTTATCGTCGGAACCTGTCCAAAATGCGGAAATGAAGAGAGCTACGGTGACCAATGTGAAAAATGTGGAACCTCCCACAATGCCACCGATTTAATTGACCCTAAATCTGCAATTACAGGAAACAAACCTAGCCTAAAAGCAACTACACACTGGTTTTTACCTCTAGATGAATACCAAGACTTTTTACAAGAATGGATTGTAGAAGGACATAAAAACGATTGGAAAGCAAATGTTTTAGGACAAGTAAAATCTTGGATAGATGATGGATTAAGACCCAGAGCGGTAACCCGTGATTTGGATTGGGGCATTCCAGTTCCTGTAAAAGGAGGAGATGGAAAAGTACTCTATGTTTGGTTTGATGCTCCAATCGGTTATATATCTTCTACCAAAGAATGGGCAAAAAAAACAGGTAAAGACTGGAAACCATATTGGAAAAGTGACGACACAAAATTGGTACACTTTATAGGAAAAGACAACATTGTTTTCCATTGTATTATTTTTCCTGCCATGTTAAAAGCAGAAGGAAGCTATATTTTACCAGAAAATGTTCCTGCCAATGAATTCTTAAACTTAGAAGGCGATAAAATATCAACCTCAAAAAACTGGGCTGTTTGGTTGCACGAATATTTAGAAGATTTCCCAGGAAAACAAGACGTATTGCGGTATGCCTTAACAGCAAGCGCACCAGAAACCAAAGACAACGATTTTACTTGGAAAGATTTTCAAGCAAGAAACAACAACGAGTTGGTAGCCATTTTCGGAAACTTTATAAACCGTGTAGTTGTATTAACAAATAAATATTACGAGGGTGTTGTTCCTGCCCAAGGCGAATTGACTGACGTAGACACTGCTACTTTAGAAAAATTAGCAGAATACCCTGCCATCATTTCTAAATCTATAGAACGCTACCGTTTTAGAGAAGCTTCTCAAGAACTGATGAACTTAGCAAGACTCGGAAACAAATACTTAGCAGACGAAGAACCTTGGAAAAAAATTAAAACAGCTCCAAATAGGGTTGAAACCATTATGAATATTGCCTTACAAATAGCCTCAGGATTGGCTATTTTAAGTGAACCACTATTGCCTTTTTCTTCTACAAAATTAAAAGGGTTTTTAAATATGGAGACTTCTACATTAACTTGGAGTGACGTGAGTGCTCAAGAGACATTGATTAATGATGGTCATACCATCAACAAAGGAGGCTTATTATTCGCAAAAATAGAAGATGACGAAATTCAAGTTCAATTAGACAAACTAGAAGCTTCAAAAAAGCTAAATGAACTGGCTAATAAAATTACAGAACCTCAAAAAGAAACTGCTACTTTTGAAGATTTCACAAAGTTAGACATCCGTGTAGGAACAATTGTTGCCGCAGAAAAAATGCCAAAAACAAAAAAATTACTCATCCTTAAGGTAGACGTTGGATTAGATACTAGAACCATTGTAAGCGGTATTGCAGAACATTTTAAACCAGAAGCTATTATTGGTCAAAAGGTGACTGTTTTGATAAACTTAGCACCCCGAAAACTAAGAGGTGTAGAAAGTGAGGGGATGATCCTAATGACAGACACCAATGATGGTGGCTTGAGTTTTGTAGCACCTAACTCTGACAAAATAAGCAATGGAGAAACTATTAGCTAATAGCTAGCAATACAACTACATTTCCAAGTGATGGTTTAGAGCGTAAAATAAACTATTTATATCGGTCATTTTGGATTTTAATTAAATTAAATAGACCTACTCTTTAATAAACAACGGGTCTTAAACATAAAAAACCGATAATTAGATGACTAATTATCGGTTTTTTACAATCCATTCAACTGAACATTTGTTAAATTCTTCTTTCCAAATTCGTATTTTAAAACTACCTTTGCATTGATTTTCTAGTAGTTATAAGAAAACACACAGAACATCCTGTAAAAAAATTAATAAGTTACCCCATAAGCATGCATTCACAACGCGCTTATCAATTTACGACACCCATGAAACGATTGATATTTCTTTGTTTAGGAATTTATTCCTACACCCTCACCGAAGTAAATGCTCAACAAGAACCACAGTTTACTCAGTACATGTATAACATGTTTATTATCAACCCCGCATATGCAGGATCCAACAATGTACTTACAGCTGTAGGATTTTACCGTTCTCAATGGAACGATATACCTGGAGCACCTAAAACTATTTCGTTTACAATGGAGAAACCATTGAGTAACGAAAAAATAGGCGTCGGTTTTACAGCGTATTCAGATCAAATAGGTCCCTCCAAAGAATTATTTGCCAGTCTAAGTGCCTCCTACTCCATCCAAACCAGTCAGAATAGCGAACTCTCTTTTGGATTGAAAGCTGGAATTCACAACTTGGCAGTAAACTTTAACCAAGCGAATTACCAACATGAAGATTTGATAGAAAACTTCAGTAAATTTTCTCCAACAATAGGTCTTGGAGCCTTTTGGTACAGTAATAATTGGTATGTTGGTGCATCGATCCCAAACATACTACAAACAAATTATTTAGATCCTGTCCTAAAATCTGAAGCTTCTAAAAAACCACATTATTACCTTACTGCTGGTTATATTTTTATGCTTAATGACAACTTAAAATTTAAACCAGCTGCATTATTAAAAGCAGTAACTGGAGCTCCTATGAGTTTTGATATCAGTGCAAATTTTATGTTTAGCGATAAATTAACTTTAGGAACTGCCTACAGATTAGAAGATTCTGTAGCTTTATTAACAAGTTTTCAAATCACCGAACAATTAAATCTAGGATATGCTTTTGACTATGGCATAGGAGATATTTCCGAAATCTCTAAGTTCTCTCATGAATTTATGCTTAAATATGAATTCAATTCTTACAGAACACGTTCCTATTCTCCACGTTTTTTCTAATCCAAAAACACTACCTACCTAACAGGGCATCTCAAAAAGGTGCTCCATAAAACCAACCTAATACACCCAGCCTGCGTAGTTCTACTATCACTTAGAAAATAAGACATACAATGGATAGATTTCTATCTATAACTAAAAAACAAGCGGAGGTAAATGATGTTAGAGAAGCCACACATCAAAGGACATTTGCTGCTTATTATTAAATTAGGACTTACATCGAGATCCTCACAGCGCCTTAGACCCGTATAACTTTATAATGCCGCATGATACTTATTCTTTATTACACGCTATTTTAATGGGTATCACTTTTATAGTGCGAAAATAACACCAAACACCTTTTCAAGTCACGGTTTAGAAGTATCCTTATTTTTTGTTTTAGCTAACCGAAAAATCTAAGGATAGCTATTGCTATCGTTCTATTTTTAAACAAGGCTAGGACGTAAAACAAACTATTTATATCGCTTATTTTGGATTGTAATTGGTGTAATTCTATATAATGATACGGACTTAACAAATAAATTGGCATCGAACAGCATTCCATAGAGAAGAAACACCTTGATATATCACATAAAAAAACCGCAACATCCAAAGATGTGCGGTTTTTTGTGGAGCATATCGGAGTCGAACCGATGACCTCTTGGCTGCCAGCCAAACGCTCTAGCCAACTGAGCTAATGCCCCATTTTATTTTTATACATCGCCTTGTAAAATCAACAAAGGCATTCTGCATTCAAAATCTTCTTTCTTTACGCTATTGTCTTTCCAAAGTTTTTCAAAAAATCCTTTTTTCCGACGAATAACACATATTAAATCAGGAGAATTAGCATTCAAATGCTCAAGTAAACCCTGAAAAATAGTCCCGTTTTCCGAGGTTTTAAAAGTACTACAAATATTGGTCAACTCTTGATTTATTATCAAATCTTTTTCCTTGACATAAGGCGTTATCACTTGCAATAAATTCAATGTGATTTTAAACTCCGAATGCATTGTATGCAAAGGCAATAGCACATCGTCTCTTTTTAGAATTCCAGATTTAATTGCCATAAATACCCTTTGAATCGGTTTAAATACATACGTATTCGGCACAATAATAATTGGACAATCTATGTTTTGGATCATATCTCCAGTAAACTTCCCGATATAAAGCTGCTGACTTCGGGTATTGGTACGTGTTTTCCCTATGATTAAATCAAGTTCTTCTGTCTGTTGTAATTCCCAAATGCAATCTAACATATTTCCCTTTCGACATAACTGAGTAATCGAAACTTTTTTACAATCCATAGATGCTATCAAAAATTTCAACTCATCAATCGCCAAAATTCGCATTGCTTCATCGACTCTGGTAATGGTATTTGCCATGCGAATCTCACCATAAGAATGCAATACAATTAGCGTAGCATTTACTTCCGAAGCAAAATCAATAGCGTATTGTAGCATTGCGCTACTTCTCTCAATGGTTTTTATAGGAACTAGAATAGTTTTCATCATGCATTTATTACATTTGTTCTGGCAAACGTTTTACGAAGCTACAAAAATTATTCATTCATTTCAATTTTGTTTTAAAAAAATATGTCTATTCAACTTGCACAAAAACCTGACACTACGCCAATTATTCAACTTTTGAAATGCTGTGGTGAAGACTTAAGAAACAAGCAGATTTATCAATGGAATGCGCATTATCCCTCTTTAGAAGTCATAGAAAAAGACATAGCACTACAGCAATTATTTATCTTAAAAAACAATGACAAGATTATAGGAACAATTGTTTTAAGTCCAGTGATGGACAGAGAATACAAGGATATAAACTGGAAGGATCTAAACCAAAAAGCACTGTACATACACCGACTTGCGATACATCCGTCAGCGCAACAAAAAGGACATGCACAACACATGATGGATTTCGCAGAAACGTTCGCCTGTGAAAACAAGTATCAGAGTATCCGTTTAGACACCTTTAGTAAAAACAAAAGAAACCTACAATTTTACACACAAAGAGGTTTTGAAAAAGTAGGGAACATCTTTTTTCCATTGCAAAGTGATGCCCCATTTTACTGCTACGAAAAAAATACAAAAACAACCAATCCAGCTATAGGAGCTTAAAGCATGTACAAAACAACCATAAACTTTAAAAGCATAAACAAACTTGCCATTCCTGCTATCATCGCTGGAATTTCCGAACCTTTGCTATCTATAACAGATACTGCAATTGTGGGAAACATACAGATAAACCCTACACAAGCATTGGCAGCGGTAGGAATTGCAGGCTCCTTTATATCGGCTTTGGTCTGGATATTAGCACAAACACGCTCTGCCATATCCGCTATTGTAGGTCAATATTTGGGTGCTAAGAAACTTCATGAAATTGCTACGCTACCAGCGCAAATTATTGCAATTAACCTAATTCTAAGCATCCTTATATACATAGTAACCATCTTTTTTATATCAGAAATTTTTACTTTATACAATGCAGAGGGCGTGATTCATCAGTATGCCGTAGATTATTATAAAATTCGCGCACTTGGATTCCCACTCACCTTATTTGTGTTTTCTGCTTTTGGAATCTTCAGGGGAATGCAAAACACGTTTTGGCCTATGATAATAAGCATTGTCGGAGCCATATTGAACGTAGGCTTAGATTTTGCATTGGTCTTTGGAATTGAAGGACTCATTGCCCCAATGCACATTGAGGGCGCAGCTTGGGCAAGCGTAATTGCACAAGGTGTCATGGCAATACTCACCCTAATTTTAGTCCTTAAAAAAACACCTTTTTCACTTAAATTAGTATTCCCATTTAATAAAGAAATCAAACGATTATTACAAATAAGTTTGAACTTGTTTATAAGGGCATCCGCCTTAAACATCGCGTTGTACCTTGCCAATTCTTATGCCACCAGCTATGGAAATCATTATATTGCAGCGCAAACAATGGCCTTCCAAATTTGGCTTTTCTTTGCTTTTTTTATCGATGGATATGCCAGTGTTGGAAACATTGTTTCTGGAAAATTACTCGGAGAGAAGGATTATCCAGCTATATGGAATTTGAGTCTTAAACTAAGCAGGTACAGTGTTTTTGTATCAGCACTACTGGCAGGAACTTGCTTCGTATTCTACCAACCCATAGGAAGATTATTTTCTCAAGACCCACATGTACTAGAAGCTTTTTATTCGGTGTTTTGGATCGTATTAATAATGCAACCTATAAATGCTGTTGCATTTGTATTTGATGGTATTTTCAAAGGATTGGCAGAAGCAGTAACCCTGCGTAACTTATTACTTATTGCAACTTTTACAGGCTTTATACCTACGCTGTTAATTGCGGATTATTTTGGATTGAAACTACACGGAATATGGATGGCTTTTACTATTTGGATGCTTTTACGCGGAGGAATTTTAGTCTCAAAATTTCGAAAGAAATATTTACACAAAAAGCAGTACCTTTAAGCCATGGAAAACGGAAGTCTATACACCTCGATTCAACAAGGAATTGCCCACATCGAGTTTTATCATCAAGCGAGTAACTCACTCCCTTCAAACCTGTTAGAACGCCTAGCAAATGCATTCAACACCTTAAGTACGAACAACGAAGTACAGGTAATTATCTTAAAAAGCGAGAAGGAAAAGACCTTTTGTGCTGGCGCTTCTTTTACCGAGCTAACCGCCATATCGACTGCAGCTGAAGGCGCTGATTTTTTTATGGGCTTTGCCAATGTTATAAATGCCATGCGCAATTGCTCCAAACTCATCATTGGACGTGTCCAAGGAAAAACCGTAGGTGGAGGAGTAGGACTAGCGGCAGCCTGTGATTATTGTTTTGCCACTGAAGCAGCATCGATCAAACTATCCGAACTCACCATTGGAATTGGACCTTTTGTAATTGCTCCTGCCTTAGAACGCAAAATGGGTGTTGCTGCGTTGAGCGAACTCACATTAGATGCTACGCACTGGAAAAATGCTTATTGGGCACAAAAAAAAGGACTCTATGCACAGGTTTTTGAAAACATCAAGGACATGGATACATCCTTAAACTCATTCGCAGAAAAATTATCTAAGTACAATCCAGCTGCATTGACTCAGATTAAAAAAACATTTTGGGAAGGGACAGAACACTGGGATATATTGCTAAAAAAACAAGCATTGATAAGTGGAAAATTAATCCTTTCTGATTTCACAAAACAAGCACTCAAAAAATTTGACATATAATGATGTTACACTTACTATCGATAGCGCAACAAATAGATATCGAAGATAAATTAGATAAAGCACCCAACGACAGTTATCAAATTGGCGTAATAATAGGCACATTCCTACCGTTTCTTGTCTTGGCAGGATTGGCTTATTGGGCATTTCACAAAGCAAAAAACAGACAGGATTTAGACGATTAATGATGGCGAAAATTAGAATTACAAAACAGTTTGATTTTGAAACTGGACATGCCTTATATGGCTACGATGGAAAATGCAAAAACGTACACGGACATAGTTATAAATTAGCAGTAACCGTTTTAGGAACTCCTATTGACGACATGTCAAACAGTAAATGCGGAATGGTCATAGATTTTGGAGATTTAAAACGCATTGTCAATACAGAAATTGTAGAGAAATTTGACCATGCTACCGTATTTAACAAAAACACACCCCATGTAGAATTGGCTGAAGAACTAAAAAAACGCGGTCATGATGTTATTTTAGTTGACTACCAACCTACCAGCGAAATGATGTTGATAGATTTTTCAAAAAAAATACAAGCGCTACTCCCTGAAAACATTCACCTATTCTCCTTAAAACTACAAGAAACTGGAAGCTCCCACGCTGAGTGGTTTGCTAGTGACCAATAAGAAAAACACAAAGAACAATCCACTTCTTTAACAGACATCCTAAATAACAGTCTAATACCAATTACAAAACATTTCTAAACCGTCACTTAGAAATGTAGCTGGTATTATGATTGCCAGCAGCCCTTTTTCTGCTGGCACAATGATAAACACTACTTTCTATGACGCTTACCGCCTACATTCAACAATACACTCAAATCCCAACAAAGGGATTGACTGCTACCATTCAACTTTTAAACGAAGACTGTACACTTCCATTTATCGCTCGATACCGGAAAGAACTCACTGGAAACCTAGACGAAGTAGCAATTGGAGAAATTATAACGTACAAAAAACAGTACGAAACCATAGAAAAACGCAAGGAATCCATTCTAAAATCTCTGACAGAGCAAGGTGTATTGACCGATATTTTAAAAGATAAAATCGAAAAAACTCAAGACCTAACCACATTAGAAGATATTTATTTGCCTTTTAAAAAGAAGCGAAAAACTAAAGCTGATACGGCCAAAGCAAACGGTTTAGAACCTTTGGCAAAAACCATCATGGCACAGCGTTCCAATACAATAGAAAGCATTGCAGAAAACTACCTTAACAAAGAAGTTACAAATTCTGCATTAGCATTGGAAGGAGCAAGGCATATTATTGCAGAATGGATCAATGAGCGTAGTGACATTCGTACACGTTTAAGGAAACAATTCAGTAAAAAATCTGCCATAACATCAAAAGTAATAAAAACAAAAAAAGACGATGAAAAGGCACAAAAATACCGTGATTATTTTGAATGGGAAGAACCCTTAAGTCGCTGTCCTTCCCATCGTTTACTTGCCATACTTAGAGCAGAACATGAAGGGTTTATCCGTTTTAAAATTGCAATCGATGAAGAAGATGCTCGTTTGGGTATTGAGGATAAAATTATTCATTCAGACAATCAGAGCGCAGATCAAATTGCAGAAGCTATTGAAGATGCCTATAAACGCTTATTAGCCCCTTCTCTTTCCAAAGAAACACTCAAAACAGCCAAGGAAAAAGCCGACAACGCAGCAATTACAGTTTTTGCAAAAAACCTACAACAACTATTGTTAGGAGCGCCCTTAGGAGAAAAAAGCATTTTAGCCTTGGACCCAGGCTTTAGATCTGGATGTAAACTAGTTTGTTTAGATGCACAAGGTGACATTCAACACAACGAAAATATCTACCCTCATGCACCACAAAATCAAAAAAACGAAGCCATAAAACGCATTCAAATCTTGGTGAATAATTTTGATATAGAAGTGATTGCCATCGGAAATGGTACCGCCTCGAGAGAAACAGAAGCCCTCGTAAAAAGTATTACATTTGATAAAAACATAGAGGTTTTTGTGGTCAGTGAAGCAGGTGCCTCCATTTATTCCGCTTCTAAAATCGCCAGAGAAGAATTTCCTGATTACGATGTAACCGTCCGCGGTGCAATCTCTATCGGAAGACGCTTGGCGGATCCTTTGGCAGAATTGGTGAAAATTGATGCCAAATCTATTGGTGTTGGACAATACCAACACGATGTAGATCAGACCTTACTCAACCATCAACTAGATACAGTAGTAGAACACTGTGTAAATAAAGTAGGCGTAAACATAAATACAGCAAGCATATCACTATTGAGTTATGTTTCTGGAATTGGCCCCAAATTAGCAGAAAACATCGTGAGTTATAGAGCTGAAAACGGTGCTTTTAAATCGAGAAGCGAAATAAAAAAAGTAAAACGATTGGGCGCGAAAGCCTTTGAACAAGGTGCTGGTTTTTTACGTATTAAAAAAGCTAAAAACCCCTTGGATGATTCCGCTGTACATCCAGAAAGCTATGGCATTGTGAAACAAATGGCAAAAGACAGTAACTTAAGTATTCCAGAACTCATTGGAAACACGCAAGTACTGAGCAATCTAAATCTGAGAAGTTATTGTACTGACAGCATTGGCTTGCCGACATTAAATGATATTGTATCCGAACTTAAAAAACCAGGATTAGACCCACGTGAGAAAGCAAAATCATTTTCATTTAACGAACATATTCACAGTATAAACGACTTAATCGCTGGCATGGTACTTCCTGGAATTATCAATAACATCACCAACTTTGGTTGCTTTGTAGACATAGGAATTAAAGAAAGTGGATTGGTTCATATTTCCAACCTATCAACTACTTTTGTTAGTGATATCAATTCCGTTGTGAGCTTACAACAACAAGTAATGGTAAAAGTACTGGAGGTAGATATTGCTAGAAAACGTGTCCAATTAAGTATGAATTTCACAGAGTAAGACCTTCTTTAAATTATTAGATTCGTATCATTATACAAACTAATTTTTTCAAGATAAAAGATAGAATAGCTTAGCATAGCATTTGTTATGGTAAGCTATTTTTACAAATAGCTTATTTCACGTTCTAACATCATTAAAAAACAACACAATAGCAAGGGTATTCATCCATTTTCAACCTAGCTAAAACAAAAAACAGGACGACAACTTGCTTAAGCAATCGCTATCCATCATCCCTTGGTAACTGATTTTAAAGACGCATCTCTCCCTATCAATCGTACACTTCTTTCGATTTCTTTTTTCAACCGATCATCCTTAAGCTCATCATACTGAATACCCAAGAACAACCTACTCTCAGAAACCCCAGACATGGCGCGAATTATTTTCCATTTCAATAAATCGTTATTAAGATTCGCGAAATAACAAGCATTTAAGGATTCAAAAACACCTGTTGACTTAGCGTAGAAATTAATATATCCAATCGCATCTATTAATTCGCTCAGAGCCTGCTGATTCGCCACTTCTAAGCCCTTTAAAAGTTCAGGAATAGCAATGCCTCCTATCCGTATCAACGTACGGCTCACAATATCCCTTGGCAACGGATAGCTGTCTTTTAAAAATAACTTTTGTGGTACAATTGCATGTTGATTCGTGCCAATTTTGGCTACATAAGTTAGGAGTGGTTTTATGGATATCTCTCCAAGTCCAGCAAGCGTGTTACAAATCTCAATTTTAGGATACAACTTTTGCTCAATTTCCAAAGCGCTTAGAAGAACGTTCACGGAATCGCTGGTTTTATTAGCTATTAACAAGCGGGCACCTAAAGTTCTTTTTGAGGCACTTTCTGCGTTCAATAAAGCAACTTTTTGATCGAAAGAAATGGTTAGATAGCCAACTGGAATTTCTTTAGAAAGCCAGCCACGATTGCGAAGGAGTTCTTCTTTAGTTGTCATTTTGCTAACTGATTAAAAATTTATAAAACAACGAGTATCAATATTCATAGCAATATAGTCGACAACTAAAAACAAAGTCCCAAAGGGAAATCTACTTCAACTCTCGAATATCAGAAGCAAAAATCCAACCTATTTTGCCATCTGAAATTTTTATTTTTTTCCAATTGTCCACGGCATCTAGCACAATAACTTTTGTTCCCTCGTGCAAGTCAAACAATAGATCACTACTACTTGTAGGAGCGTTTTTAACTTCGGTTTTAGAGGCAAACACGATGGCAATTCTATTGTTACGAATCACCTTAAAATTATGGAATGCAAAAAACACAGAAACCAGCAAAACAAGCACCGATAAGATCGTTAAATTAAAGAGCAACAGCTTTCTTCTACTAGAAACAGCAAAGTGATACCACAGAAACCATATCGCAGCTAATAAAGCCATTAAAACAGCAATATAAGCCCATGTATTGTAGGAGAATTTCATGATTACTATACGGTTAAACTTCTGCAAAAATGTTGTTGGCAATACTTTGATATTATCAATGGTCATCCGCTTAGCAAAAGTCAAATTATTTTGGGCATCCGAATGCAAAGGGTTCAGCAACAATGCTTTTTCAAAATTATAAATAGCAGGTGCTATCTTATTTAATTTATAATAGGAATTTCCCAAATTAAAATACAGATCATCAGAAACAAGTCCTTTTGCCTCAATGGATTTATACAGGTCAATAGCCTTTGAATACGCCCCTTCTTTATACATGTTATTGGCTTCCATAAACAAGGCATCGGTTTGTTGAGCATACCCCATTGTCCATGAAAACAACACTAAGAAAATAATTTTTTTCATTTTAATATATATTCAATAAATACTTTAACTCACAAACAGTAACTCAGGCATTCAACCTAACTTATAATTTTTTATCTAGTTTCACCAATATTTGTTTTGCACGTTCAAACTCCTGTTTCATTTCCACATCTGTTGCAGGAGAGTACCTTGCAAAATCACAATCAATTAACACCGCAATAAAATCTTTAATCACATCACCTTCAACATTTCTTTGTTGTAATATTTCAGTAATTTTATCTTTGCTAATATCGCTTGTTTCAATTTGTAATTTAGCTTTCAAGAAATTGTGCAACGCTTTTTCTAAAGCGATATAAAAGGCTTCTTTGTTCCCTAATTCTTTTTTTGCTTTAGACAAGTACTTACGTGCTAATTTATCTGCCTTTCTAATTTTATTTCCAAAGATGTCGGCAGAACGTTCGGCGCGTTTCTTTCCTATAAACACCCCAATTGGAATGGCTAAAAACGGCAAAAACAACAATAAGTAAAACAAGTTTGACTGAAAGAAATCTTCCGATTTAATAGCTTTAAAAGAACTACTTGTAGCGATGTATTTAAAATCGTTCCCACTCAAAATCACATTTTCTTTACCCTCAACAATTGCATTGTCTTTCTCCGAACTAGGCAATGGCTTCCCTTCAGAAACTTCTATAAAGATAGGCGCCGATTTAATGGTTGCATATTTTTTGTCTTTTACGCTAAAATAAGTAAAACGAACGGATGGAATTTTATATTTTCCTTTGTATTCTGGAACTACGGTATAGGTATCAGAAATACGTCCACGCAATCCTCCCAAAGCTGTATTCACATGCTCTTTATGTTCTGGTGTATATATTTCAAGTTGTGAAGGCGCTATAATTTTTGGGATTTCAAATAATTTTAAATTCCCTGTCCCTCTCACTTCCACGTTTACTTGGGCGGTTTCATTGGCTTTTAGCACATTCTTATTAACGCTAACTTGAAACGTAAAATCTCCTACAGCACCTGTAAAATCGACCGGTTTCCCTTCGATTGGCAAATCCTGTACATAAACAATTCGCTTGGGAGACGCTGTCGAATAATTAACATTACGCGTAATAGGATTCCCAAAAAAGTCTCCTCTCCCTGTAGGAATACCAACATTAAAATCCATTTTAATAGGATCAATACTTAATTTTCCAGATTTTTGAGGAATTAAAATAGCACGTTTTAGAACAATATATCTATAGGTATTATCCCCATTATAAGTTCCTTTTTTAACTTTGATAGCTCCCACATTAATATCTTGGTTCCAAAAACCATTGTACTGAGGACTCTCGCTAGTTCGCCAATCGCGCACGCTAATGTTTTCATTCACAAACAACTTGTAGACCACATAAATGCCTTCACCTACAAAAGGTTTGGTGTTTGAAATTTCTGCCACTAAGTGAATTCCTTCCTGAGCAGCATACAATGGATCGTTTGGATCCTTCGCAATTTTTACGTTATTGGTTACATTTATCTGAACGGTATTGGACTTCACCACTTTTCCTTTATATTCCAACGTAGCAGCAGGAATGGTAAACGTACCCACGCTTGTTGGCTGAATAATATAAATATAGGACAAGGCATAAGACACCTTCCCATTAATCCAAGATTGATTTACAGACTGCGTTGGCCCACCAACAATCCTAAAATTAGTGAAATTTGGAGGCGTAAAATTATCAGACCCTTGCTTGTCAATCGAAAATTCAATTTTCAAACGTTGATTCATTCCTAATTTACTTTTACTCACAGAGGTTTTAAACTCAATTTGAGCAAATAGCAACTGCGTAGAAAGCAGTATAAATGCAAGTATGTAACAGTGTTTCATTTTCATTGTAAAAACGGCTAAATTACCAATCTTTTTGTTGTTTCACTTTTCTTCCTCTGGCTTTTTTTGCGTTTAATTTTTTTTGTGTTTTATTTTCTTCATTATTCATCGCCTCGAGCAATTGCTTTATTTGCTCTGGAGACAGTTGACTAGGACGCTTCTGAGGGGGTTGATCTTTCCCCTTATCCTTTTCCTTATCTTTATTTTTATCTTTAGGCTGATCGTCTTTTTTATCATCACCCTTATCATCTTTCTTTTTATCCTTGTCTTTTTTATCGTCTTTCTTCTTATCTTTCTTATCTTTCTTATCTTTCTTATCTTTCTTATCGCCGTCTTTCCCTTTTTTCTTATCCTTATCCTTCTTATCTTTATTCTTGTTCTTGTCTTTTTTATTCTTCTTCTTATCTTTTTGTTGCTGCTCTTTTAACTTTTCTTGCGCCAAGGCTAAATTATAACGAGTTTCATCATCTTTAGGGTTGTTCCGCAACGATTTTTTAAAAGCATCTACAGCCGGAGCATATTTTTTTTCATTCATTAAAGAATTCCCTAAATTATGATAAGATGCAGCTTTAGCTTCTTTGGTTTTTAATGTTTTTTCTAGCGAAGAATACTCCTTAATGGCTTCTTTATTCCTATTTTGTTGATAGATAGAATTCCCTAGATTATACGCCGCTTTTTTATTATCGGGTGCTATTTCCAAGGCTTTTTTAAATGCCACTTCAGCAGCTATATAACTAGCAGCATTGTATAATTTATTCCCTTGACGAATATACTCACGCGCTTGACGCTGTAATTTTTCATCTCCTTTTTTTTCCTGTGAAAAAAGGGCAAAAGGAATGCATAGTATGATTAAAAAATACTTCATATTATTTCTTTTGATTGAATAGGTTCAAACGTTGAATCCATCCTGTTTTTTTATCCAATAAAAACACGTCTAAAAACAAGAACAAGAGTCCAAAACCAATAAACCATTGGAATTGATCTATATAATCTGAAAATTGCTTGCTTTCAAATTCGTTTTTCTCTGCGTGGATTAATATTTCTGAAATCTTCGCTACTGTTTCGTTGGTTTTATTACCGTCAATATAGAGTCCATTT
Organism: Flavobacteriaceae bacterium; assembly: GCA_965224465.1. Taxonomy (GTDB): domain Bacteria; phylum Bacteroidota; class Bacteroidia; order Flavobacteriales; family Flavobacteriaceae. The sequence goes on from OZ245049.1 coordinate 2,742,873, forward strand.
CCTTGGTCGGCAATCTCTTTTAGCAAATCGGCATGTAATTTTGTAATAACCGTTTCCCCTTTCTGGTCTTTTTTATAACCGACCAACACACCGTTTCTCTTTAAAGGAATGGGAGCTCCTTTAGACAATCCTACACCGACAGTAAATATTTTAATCCCCTCTTTTACGGCTTTCAAAGTAATGTTTTTCGAATTTTCTTGATGATCTTCACCATCAGATAGTATAAATAAATATCGATTAGTCTGCTCGTTATTATCAAAATAAGTCACTCCTAAATCAATTGCTTCACTTATAGCCGTTCCTTGACTTGACACCATATCTGGGTTGGCATTTTTTAAAAACATCTTCGCTGCAGCATGGTCTGTCGTAATAGGCAACAGTGGATACGCATTTCCTGCATAAATAATAATCCCCACACGATCACTTCCTAATTTATCAATTACCTTATTTAATATCTGTTTGGCTTTTTCCAACCGACTCGGTGCAATATCCTCTGCCAACATGCTTTTAGACACATCCAAGGCAAATACAATATCTACCCCTTCTCGCTTAATGGTTTCTAATTTGGTTCCCATTTTCGGATTTACCAATGAGACCACCAACAATGTCAGAGCAAGGCAAATAAAACCAATTTTTAAGGATGATTTAAAGGTTGATTTCTCGGGACTTAAACGCTGCAACAAATCGGTATCGGCAAACTTTTTTTGTGTGGATTTTTTCCACCAATACATTAACATATACGCTACAAAAACAATAGGTACAATGGCTAAATATATAAAATATGATGACTCTTCTATTTGGTACATTCGGTTTGCTTAAAATTATTTTAAATAAAACTACGATACACGGTAAAACGCAATATCAACTCTATTAACACAAGTCCTAGGGCTAGCAAGACTAAACTACGATATTGCTCCGTATAATTGTAATACTTAAACTCTTCTATATCTGTTTTTTCTAACTTATTAATCTCGTTGTAAATCTGCTGTAACTTATTATTATTGGTAGCTCTAAAATACTCTCCTCCTGTCTCCTTCGCAATGTATTTCAGCAAGGTTTCATCTATTTCTACAGGAGCATTTCTAAATAACAACTTGCCCGTTAGTGGATCTTTTGCATAAGGAAAAGGAGCATTTCCATTTGTTCCTAAACCGATGGTATACACTTTAATTCCCAAACCAATCGCCAATTCTGTAGCTGTTTTTGGATCTACAAACCCCGTATTATTAACACCATCTGTCAATAAGATAATCACTTTACTTTTTGCTTTACTTCCTTTCAACCTATTTACTGCAGATCCCAATCCCATTCCTATGGCAGTTCCACCTTCCAATTGCCCCCATTTAATTTCCGAAATGGTACGTCGCACAATGCGCTTATCACTGGTAATAGGTGTTTTGGTAAAACTTTCTCCGGCGTACACCACAATTCCAATACGATCGTTTGGACGTTGATTAACAAAACGAGTCGCTACTTTTTTAAGTGCTTCCAACCTATTTGGCTTTAAATCACGCGCTAACATACTCGCCGACACATCAATTGCCATCACAATATCTATTCCTTTATTGGTTTTTCTTTTTGTACTTACCGCAACATTTCTAGGTCTTGCCAATGCCACTATCAACAAAATAATAGCCGACAGTCGCAACACATAAAGCAATGGTTTTAGACGAGACCAAACAGACGGCTGGACTCTAAATCCTTCTGTATGTGGTATGATTAACGTAGCCACATCATCCTTACGCGTCATAAATTGCCATATAGCCATCAATGGAACGCCTATTAACAACCATAAAAATTGCGGATTTAAAAATTCAAAATTCTCGAACATTGTTTATGGGTTTATTTTGATAGAAGTTAAAATTCTCTGTGTTATTACAACTGCATCTTTATCACCTTTTAAATGACTCACAATCACTTGGCGCATTCCTTTTGGTGTCGCAAACAATAACAAGGTTACTTTATGTTCAACGTTGTTGTTGGAATAATAACCAATGGCCTTTCTTCCTTCAACCCCATTGTTACGAATGGCTTCTTGTATGATTCCGTATGGCTCAAAACCAGTAACAGCTCTTATCTGTGCAAAAGCTCCATCTACACTATTGTCTAAATCAAAATCAGGTACTTCTTTTAAAAAGCTCGTAGAATTAACTGCTACATAAAAACTAGACATTAAATCTCCCTGTGTGTACACCGTCATATCTCTAATCACGTCCTCTAATTGTTCGGGCACCTGAATGGTCATTGCACGCAGCATTTCTGGAGTAGCTATTGTCACAGAAGGATACCCATACGTAGAGGTATGCCATTGTTTGGTACTTAACGCTAACGTTGATTTTTCAGAAACATCCTGTTGAATGTATTGGTATCCAATATAAGCACCTACAAAAAGTCCGATTGCTAATAGCGCCCCAAATATAATCAAACCAATTACGGCAAAATTAGTTCGTTTTTTAGCGGTTTCTTGTTGCTTAATTAATTGAGTGTTTTCAGAAATTTCTTCTATTTTAGTCACCGCATTTTTAGTGTCAACCAACACCGTTTCTATCACGTTCCTATCGGACTGTATGACCCCTATCTCAGGAGCACTTTTCGCAAACTTTACTAAATCTGCTGTCTCTAATACGCCCTTTAACTGCAGAATAGTTTCTTTAGAAATCCCTAAATCACTACTTTCGTTAAAATCTGTCATAGTTTCCACCAATTCGTCGGTAGTCAATTCCAAGGCAGGAATGTGTATGTCTTTCTCTAAATAAGTCCGTACTATATCTGTCAATTCACTGTAATAGTGTTTGATTTTATGTTGTTTTAACAATTCTTTTTCGTCCAATTCTTTCAAACGCTGCATGGCAATTTGTATGGCAGGAATGTCTGCCAATATCCGTTGTCTTTTTTTACTTCTCAGTTTATAAACCAATACAAAAACACCAATTATCAATAGCAATAATACAGCGATAAAAATCAGAAGAACCACCCAAGAATCGAAAAAGTTTAACAAATAATCTAGCAACGAAAATTTCTCACCACGAATCGCTTTGATTGGATACATGGGTTGGTTTACAGTATCCAAGGGAACTGTAGCCACATTTATACGAAGGCTATCTGTAAAAAAGCGTTGCTTATTTATCCATACTTCTTGACTAGGAATCACAAAACTTCCACTATCAAAACTGGTTAAAATATATTTTTTTTCCAACCGATTTTTTAAGGTATCCACCGCTAAGGCTTCTACCAATTCCAATTTATGCAAGCTGTCAGGAACAAATTTAGGAAACACTACATTTTCTACAGCATTTACTTTGATTTTATACAACACCTGTTCACCAATACGGATTTGCGTTGTATCAGCATGAATACTCACTTGTTGAGCAGAGAGTCCAATCGTAAAAATTAATAAAAAATAATGTAAATATGTTTTCATTTAACGTCCTCCTTTATGTTTAAAATAACCCAGTAATTTTTTAACATAGCTTTCATCTATTCGTGTACTAATAGTTCCCGAACCACTATGACTAAAAGCCTTAGTAAAATAATCTACTGTTTTTAAATAATGTGCTTTATATTGATTTCGGATGCTTTTTGACGCTGTATTCACCAAAACAGTTGCATTGGTTTCTGCATCTAACATAGCGACCATCCCTAAATTTGGAATTTCAACATCGTGCTTATCAAAAATACGAATTCCAGTTACATCGTGTTTTCTACCAGCAATTTTTAACGTATGCTCGTAATCAGTATCCATAAAATCAGATAAGACAAACACAATAGCCCGTTTTTTTATCACATTAGACAAATATTTAAGCGCTCCATTGATATCTGTTTTTTTACTTTCAGGATGGTATTCAATCAATTCACGAATAATCCGTAATACATGACTCCTTCCTTTTTTGGGAGGAATAAAAAGCTCTATCTGATCCGAAAATAAAATCAGCCCTACTTTATCATTATTCTGAGTAGCAGAAAAAGCCAAGGTCGCAGCAATCTCTGTAGCAGTATCACGTTTAAACTGCGTCATTGTTCCAAAAGATTCTGAACCACTCACGTCTACCATCAACATCATGGTGAGTTCACGTTCTTCTTCAAAAACTTTGATATACGTTTCGTTATACCGTGCGGTGACATTCCAATCTATGGCGCGAATATCATCACCATATTGATATTGTCTCACTTCAGAAAAAGTCATTCCCCTTCCTTTAAAGGAACTATGATACTCCCCCGAAAAGATATGATTTGACAAGCGTCTCGTCTTAATTTCGATTTTCCGAACCTTCTTTAATAATTCTTTCGTATCCATAATCCCTCTTCTTAAGATTTAGGTAAATAGCGGCTATAATCCTCTTGATTTACGGTTTTTTCAACTACTTCTTTTGAAACAATCGTCTTTATTGATTCAAATGATTTCCTTACGGCCAATGTATCTTTTACCAACATAACACGTTTGCATAAATGTGGATGGTATGCCAATTTTTCTGAAAACCAAGTCCAAAATCCTGCTTCGGTATATTGTTGTTTTAGAAATACTTCTGCATTTATTTTTTTTGCTAATTTAGGGCCTCCTGCCAATACGAGTATTCCTTCTTCTGCACCTTTTTGATTCAAGCTATGCCCAATACCATCACAGGTATATTCACAAGCTCTAGAATACGCCTGTGTTAAAAACGGGACAAACTGCGCAGGAAAGGTCCATAATTTTTTATTGATATGATTTCGTTTGATATGCCCCAATTCATGCCCTATTACAAACTCCACAACATCGGCACCTTTTTCATAAGACACCTCTACCAAATCGCTGTACAAAACCACATAATTAAAGCCTAAAAAATTGGTTGCAAAAGCATTAATTACACCACCAGACTCTACAATATATACTTTGGGAATGCGCTTGAGTTCCAACTGTTCAGATTGCTTGACTATTACACGGTAAATATCTGGGAATTGATGTTCAGAAACCCGAATACCATTTCCTTTTACATACCCAATTAATAAGCCTTGCCCTACTAATACAAACAATGCCAGGGGTAGTAAGATAGGCAACAAAATAAGCATTGGAATTGAAATTAGCACCGTAACAATAACCAATACAATAAAATATGTTTTCTCTTTTTTATCTACACGAATCTGCATCATATTCTAAGGTACTTCTATTTCGTTTACAATTTTATTAATAATATCTTCTGACGTTACATTCTCGGCTTCTGCCTCGTACGTTAGTCCAATACGGTGACGCAATACATCATGTACAACGGCACGTACATCTTCTGGAATTACATAACCACGGCGTTTGATAAATGCATAACATTTAGCAGCCATTGCCAAGTTGATACTTCCCCTTGGTGATGCTCCAAAACTAATCAAGCCTGTCAACTCATCCAACTTATAACGAGAAGGATAGCGCGTTGCAAATACAATATCTAAAATATACTTTTCGATTTTCTCGTCCATGTACACTTCTTTCACCGCTTCACGAGCACGTAAGATTTGAGCCACACTTACTACAGGGTTAATTTTTTCATAAGTCCCTTTTAGATTCGCTCGCATGATCAATTGTTCTTCTTCCATTTTTGGATAATCGATCACGGTTTTTAACATAAAACGATCTATCTGTGCTTCTGGCAATGGATAAGTCCCTTCTTGTTCTATCGGGTTTTGAGTTGCCATTACTAAAAATGGCGCATCCAATTTAAATGTTTGATCTCCAATAGTAACCTGACGCTCTTGCATGGCTTCTAGCAATGCCGATTGCACTTTTGCAGGCGCACGGTTGATCTCATCTGCCAATACAAAATTGGCGAAAATAGGACCTTTTTTGATAGAAAACTCGTTGTCCTTAATATTGTATATCATGGTCCCAACAATATCCGCAGGCAATAAATCTGGCGTAAATTGCACCCTACTAAAAGAAGCATCAACGGCTTTTGACAAGGTATTAATAACCAATGTTTTTGCCAATCCAGGCACTCCTTCTAATAATATATGTCCGTTTCCAAGCAATCCGATCAGCAATCTCTCGACCATGTGTTTTTGACCTACAATTACTTTATTGATTTCCATAGTTAACAAATCGATAAAGGCACTTTCCTTTTCTATTTTTTCATTGATTGCCCTGATATCAATAGCCGCTTTGTTTTCTTCAATCATCTCTTAATATTTAATGCGTGAATGTACCACCCTTTATTTAGACATGCAAATACTTACTTTTATTTCGTTTACCTAGTTAAAAATAGGTTAAAACCAAGTAATTTAATAGATGTTTAACCTTCAAAAAAGCATTTTTTCAGCGCTAAACCAAAATATATATTTACTATTTACCAAGCCAGAAAGCACGTATCCATCTTATTATATATATATTTGATATTGCTAAAAACAATCATTATGATAAGAAAAAGATTCATTTATTCAATTATTACAACACTACTATTTGTATCACCTGTAATATCACAAACTCAAATTCGCATTTCAGGAAAAGTACTAACATCCTCAGGGGAAGGCATTCCATTTGCCACTATAATAGAACAAGGAAACGTCAACGGAACAACATCTAATGAAAAAGGAGAATTTAACTTTAAAGTATCTAAAATTCCAACCAAGCTAAAAGCGTCCTTCATAGGTTTTAAAAACAACACAATAAGCATCCATTCAGCAACAAACATTCGCATTATTTTACAAGAAGACAACGTGAGTTTAGAAGAGGTAATAATTACAGGAAACAGGGCAAAACCAAGAACCGTTTTAGACTCACCCGTACCTGTAGACAATGTAGGTGTCGAAGAACTAAAATCGAGTGGGCAAACAAGTATTGACCATATGTTAACCTACAAAATACCGTCCTATAATGCAACACAACAGACCATCTCTGATGGAACCGCACATTTTGACCCAGCAGACTTAAGAGGCTTAGGACCGAGTAGAACACTGGTTTTAATCAATGGGAAAAGGAAAAATCAAAGCGCACTTGTGTATGTAAATGACACGCCAGGAAAAGGAGAAGTAGGTACAGATATGAAAAGCATTCCAATAGCAGCTATTGAACGGATAGAAGTACTTAGAGATGGCGCCTCTGCTCAATATGGTTCTGACGCCATTGCAGGAGTTATAAACATCATCTTAAAAAAAAATGTCAGTTATTCGAACGTATCTATCACTTCTGGAATAAGCACTGAAGGAGATGGATTTAATATTGGTGCGGATCTAAACACGACATTAACTGTTGGAGAAAAAGGCTATATAAACGTTACATTTTCTTATTACAAACAAGAAGAAACAAACCGCGCTGGAAAACCTGGATCCGATGTATTATTTGGAGTGGATGGTACCAACCCATGGGTTCAGAAAAATCCTGATTTAGGAATGACAATTGGGCAACCAAAACAAGAAAAAGGAGAACTCTTTTACAATGCCTCTTTTCCTTCAAATACAAATGAAAACGTATTTTATACTTTTGGAGGACTCAATGTAAGAAAAGGAATAAGTTATGCTTTGTACCGCACCCCATATTGGGTAGGTGACCCGCACCATTTACTACATGCCAAAGGAACAGAATACCAAGGTTTTCAACCCACATTTGAGACCAGTATTCAAGACTTTTTTAACAGTCTAGGTTACACTTTTAATTTGCTAGGATTTAAAGCCGACTTGGGTGGTACTTTTGGATTAAACAATGTAAGATACACCATCAACAATACATTGAATCCATCCTTAGGCGCAAACAGTCCCACAAAATTCTATGCAGGAGGTTATCAATTTAACAGCCTGATAGGAAACTTTGATTTGGTACGTTCTTTAGGAGATATAAGTATTGCACTAGGCTTAGAGGCAAAAAAAGAAACATTCAAAGCATCGGCAGGAGAAAAAGCGTCATATGCAGGAGGCGGCGCACAATCTTTCCCTGGAATACAACCTTCGAACGCAGTAAATGAATCCAGAAACAACATTGGAGCATACATTAATTTGGACTATGATATTACAGCCAATTTTCTTTTAGGAGGCGCTTTTAGATATGAGGATTATTCAGATTTTGGAAACAACAGCTCTTGGAAAGTAAACACACGTTACAAACTGGGAACAAAAGGAGCTATCAGAGCATCCTACAGTACTGGATTTAGAGCTCCTAGTTTACATCAGATATACTTGAGTAATATTCAAACGCTCGTTTCTGGAGGAACCATCTCAAACCAAGGAACTTTTAACAATCACAACCCCATAATACGAGACCAATTAGGCGTCCCTCAATTACATGCAGAAACCTCTAAAAACATCAGTGCAGGTACCACCTTAAAACCGATGAAAAACTTAACTATCTCTGCCGATTTTTACAACGTAAAAGTGAATGATCGTGTCCTATTTACAAGTTCTGTAGCAGGAGATAGCGATGACAGTACCATAAACCCCGTAGAACAAATCCTATTAGACAACAAGATTACAAGTATGAAGTTTTTTATAAATGCAGTAAACACCAATACAAAAGGTGTAGACTTAGTGGTAAATTACAACAATATGGGACTAGGAAAAGGAACTTTAGGAATCACCTTAAGTGCTAATTGGAACGAAACTAAAATAGACGGTAAAATTAAAACCCCCGCAATATTAGCTGCCAATGGTTACGACATTTTTGATCGAAAAGAACAGTCTCGTATTACCTCATCCAGACCTAAAACAAAAGTGCTTTTAGGATTGAACTACACATTAAACAAGCTCAATATCAACTTAAACAATACGTATTTTGGAGACGTTACATGGAGGCATCAAAACAATGGATTAAACGGAGCACCTTTAGGACCAGGCGGATCATTATTACCTATAGAAGACAGTGCCTACGATCAAACCTTTGCGGGTAAAACAATTACAGATTTGAACTTCGGATATCAATTTACTGAAAAATTATCAGGAACATTTACAGTCAATAATTTACTAAATGTATACCCCGATGTAATAGACACCAAAGGCGATTTTGTTACCGACTTAGGCGGGCGATTTAAATACCCTTGGGAAGTAAATCAATTTGGTTTTAACGGCACCATACTAAAGGCAGGACTCTCGTATCAATTTTAACCCCAATTACAATCCAAAATGACAGATATAAATAGTTTGTTTTACGTTCTGAGCTTGTTAAAAAAAAGAACGATAGCAATGGCTATCCTTCCGCTTTTTGCCTAGCTAAAATAAAAAATAATTCGATTTCTAAAACGTCACTGGGGAATGTATTTGGCATAAAACACCTGTACAACAGCTATCAAAAAGGGATGAAACAGCTTTTCAAGCACTGTTTTATCCCTTTTTGATTTAAAGACTGATCGTCCGTAAATTAACCTTTTCAATAAGAGATTAAAAAAACAGAACGCGAGCCCTCCAAATCAGTTTTTCTAAACAAAAAAAACACCCTAAAAGTTAAAGAATTTTTCCTGCATGTACCTGTATCGTCCAGCAGACAATATATTGAATCACTAAAACACAAAACGTTTCTATTACTACAACAAGACGTCTTTTTCCAATTTCATTTCTCCATCCACTAAAACTCCATACGTAAAATGAGAAATCCAATCGCCAAGATTGATGTATTGAGCGCCCTTGTCTAGTGTTACAATCATCGGTAAATGTCGATGTCCAAACACAAAATAATCGGTGTGTTTTTCTGTGAGTTTTCGTTTTACATATTGCACCAACCACTCGTTATCTTCCCCTAAGAACACCACATCATCATCCCCTGAAATCAATTTATTTTTTACCGATAAATACTGTGCAAAACGCACACCGATATCTGGGTGTAACCATCTGAACAAGCATTTTGAAAATCGATTTGTAAAAACTTTTTTCATGCGTTTATAACCAAGATCACCAGGTCCAAGACCATCTCCATGTCCAACCAAAAAGGTTTTATTGTGAAACGTAAACTCTTTAGGTTTATAATATACAGGGATATTTAGTTCTTTTTCAAAATAATCGTCCATCCACAAATCGTGATTTCCAGCAAAAAAATAAATGGGGATCCCACTGTCTCTTATTTCAGCTAATTTCCCAAGCACTCGAACAAAACCCTTCGGAACAACCGTTTTATATTCGAACCAAAAATCAAACAAATCTCCAAGGATAAAAATAGCTTCCGCATCTTCTTTAACACGATCCAACCACTGGACAAATCGAATTTCTCGAGGTCTACTCAATGCGGGTGTGGGTGCTCCCAAATGTTGATCAGAAGCAAAATATACTTTAGTTTCTCTATTCAAAATAATACTTTAATAAAAAACAAAATTACTACAATAAGTCAAGAGCATCTAATTCCATCACTTTTTTAATCATCGCATCCTCTTTTCTTAGGATGGTATAATATCCTAGATCGTCAAATAATTGTTGCGCTACTAATGCTTTCAAATACATACTTAACTCTTCTTTTACAGGTGATGCTAATGGAATATGATGCTCCTTTAAAAAAGAATCAATCAAACCCTGATTTTTATCAAAATTAAGTACAAAATCGTCCAATTGCCATTTTTTTAAGGGGTCTCTATGGTTATCTACATACTTAAACACCCAATTATTCAATTGAATAAACAACAGATTGCTCAGACTTGATTTAAGATCAATACCTACAAAAACATCCGGAATAATTCCGCCACCACCGTAGACTACTTTCCCCTTAGGAGTCACAAATTTTAAGGAATCCACCACTTTTATGCTGTCTTTCGAAACCAATTCTCCTGATTTCAACCGTTCAGAAAAACTGTGGTAATATTTTTCGTTAGATGTATTTGAATAAGGCCTTTGGATAGATCTACCCGTAGGCGTGTAGTAACGAGATGTTGTTAATCGTACGGCAGAGCCATCCCCTAAATCCATTTCCTGTTGCACAAGTCCTTTCCCAAATGAGCGACGCCCAACAATAGTACCTTTATCATTATCCTGCAATGCTCCAGCAACTATTTCACTTGCCGATGCAGAATTCTCGTTGATCAATACATATAGATTTCCTGTTTCAAAAGCACCTTTTTCTGTAGCAAAAGATTTATCAATTTCACCATTTTTACTCTTGGTAAAAACGATCAATTTATCATCCTCCAAAAATTCATCCACAATACGATTTGCTATTCCCATAAAACCACCGGGGTTATTTCTTAAATCCAACACCAGGGTTTTCATTCCTTTTCCTTTTAGTTCGGTTAAGGCAACCATAAACTCGTCGTAGGTTGTACGAGCAAATCGTTCTATAAAAATATATCCAATACGATCATTTATCATATGATATCCAGAAACACTAGGTATGGAAATTTTATTGCGTTGAATGGATACAGAAATAACACTGTCCAAACTACGTCTATAAATGGTAAGATCCACTTTAGTGCGGGCATTTCCCTTTAAAAAATCCATAATTTTAGTGGACGTATATTCCTTGCCACATAAGGTATCATTGCCTGCAATCAATATTCGATCTCCCGCTTCCAATCCAGCAATATCACTAGGGCCATTCGCTATTATTTTTGTAATAGTAACCGTATCTTTATGCATAAGAAATTGCACGCCAATCCCATCAAATTTCCCCTGCATACTTTCGGTAATTCTTTGTAAATCTTCTTTTGGAATATATACAGAATGGGGATCTAATTTTTTTAACATTTGAGTAATTGCTCCGTCCAGTAACTGGTCTACATCTACTTCGTCAACATAGTCATACTTAATATAATCCATTAAGTGTTTCATCTTAAGTTCACTTGTAGAACCCCGGAAAATTCCACTTCCTTTTTGATAGTTCAACAAATTACCAAGCACCATTCCAACAATAATGGCTATTGCCACAATAATAGGTAAATTCTTTATTTTATTACTCATTACTCTTCTTTAAGATGTACAATTTCTACTCCTGCCGTTATTAAAAAATCGACTCCAGAAGTATCTTTATAAGCTTTTTGATAAACCACTCTTTTAATTCCTGCTTGGTGAATAAGCTTACTACATTCTTTACAGGGCGAAAGGGTAATATACAATGTAGCTCCCTTACTAGATTGGGCAGAACTTGCTACTTTTAAAATAGCGTTTGCCTCTGCGTGTAATACATACCATTGAGTTACATTATCTGCGTCTTCGCAACAATTATCAAACCCTGTTGGAGCGCCATTAAAGCCATCGGATATAATCATGCGATCCTTCACTATCAAGGCGCCAACTTTTTTACGTTCACAATATGATAATTTTGCCCATTCCTGAGCCATTCTCATATATGCTCTGTCGTATTTTAATTTTTTCTCGTCCATAAAAATAAATGCTACGCACGAAAATAAGGAGAATTAAGAAAAGGAAAGTTAAAATTTTACCAAAATTTTGAATTCATTAACATTGGGATCACCAAACCGACTACAATTGCAGAACTAACCAAGACCCAATCACGCTTAGAAAATCTAAAAATACTACAGAAAACAAAGCCTAATAATAAAATAATAAATGTTATAATAAGCTGCGCACACTCTATTCCCAGTGCAAATTCTAACAAAGGAAACAATAAATCATCTTCTTTACCAAGCAACATTTTAAATCCTCTAGAAAATCCCAATCCGTGTATCAATCCAAAAAACAAGGCGAAAAATAAATTTATATTAAGCCCTGAATCACGTGATGATTTTTTAACCGTAAAAATATTAAACCATGCAGTAATAAAGATAGTAATTGGAATTAAAAATTCTACCACCGAAGCTTTTACACTCACAACTCCATACGTTGCTAAAATCAAAGAAAAAGTATGACCAATCGTAAATAAACTAATTAACAAGAACACTCTTCTTAGGCTATCAAATGTATAAATAACACATAATACAATCAAAAACAAAATATGATCATAGGCTTTCCAGTCCAGAACATGAAAAAAACCTTCTTTAATAAAAAACATAAACTGATCCATAATGCAAATTTTAAGCGGAAACCCAAAGGTAGTAAACCTGATCATAACCACCACATAAAACACTAAGAATACCTATCACCTTACAAAACAAGGCAACACACATGTTTACAAGAAGCTATCAAACATTGTCAACCAATACACAATAGGCGATGCACACTAAAACCTAAGTCCGAGTACGCATTCTTCTTATTAACAAGATAATTGTGGGGAAAAGTTATTTAATTTAACACATTTAAGCGACTCAATAGATTTGCACGGTTTCCTCTACTAATGGGAACCACTTCTCTATTTACAACAACGGAAGATTCTTCGATATCAACAATTTTTTTTAAATTCACTATAAACGACCTATGTACTTGCACAAAAAGCGCTTCTGGCAGTTTTTCTTTCATCCTTTTTAAGGTAGAATGGACAATCAAGTTTTCTGATGATTCACGTTTTATAAGTACATAATCACCTTTTGCTTCGACAAGCACAACGTCGTTTATATCTAACTTTACCAATTTTTTATTAATATTTACAAATACACTACCATCTCTATGAATCACTTTATCGCTACGATCGTGCAATTTCTTCTCTAATAACAAGGGGGAATCAATAGCTTTGGCTCTTTTTTCTTTCACTCTAGCTATCGCTCTCATAAACCGATCAAAAGGAAAAGGTTTTTTCAAATAATCAACCACATTATAATCAAAAGCTTTTACAGCATTTGCGTCATCCGCGGACAAAATAACTACGGGAGTACTCGGCGTGTTATTTAAAATATCAAAACCAGAAATATCCGGCATATTTACATCTAAAAAGATAACATCACATGCTGGCATATGATCTAATTCTTGTAAAGCTCTTACAGAATCTTTATAAACTGCGACGATTTCAATATTCAATTTTTCACAGTATGCTTTTAAAAAATCGATATAAAACTGATCGTCATCAATAATGATACACTTCATACATTCGGTATTAAATTAAGGGATATTCTTTTTCTATTACAATCTAAATTCTCAAAACACTTACGCAGAACACCTCAACTGAGTTAAAGCTATTTCTAGGTCAAAAAGCACCTGATGCACATGTACTATTTGAGCAACGGTATCATTTAAAATATGACTGTCTATTTTTTTCGATAACTGATGGGTTTCTTCCATTTCTAACATGGCAAATTTCCCAATCAACTGATGCATATTTCTTTTAACTGCTCCAAAATTATTAGCAGTCAAATAGGCAGGTATTTCCAATAAACTATCCTCAAATTCTTTGATAATCAACCGCTTCAACTGATCCATAAATACAAGATCACCCATCGCATATTTCGCTAAAGTTATTTCAGAAACAATATTTTTTTTGGCAATAAACTCAAATAAAGATTCATATGTTAAAGCTCTCCTGCACACAGAAAAATGAACACCTGTTAAATCCAAGTCCTCGTCTAACTTACATAATATAAGCACAGGAATATTTGGAAGCACAGACTTTAAATACGAAAACGATTTCTGATCTAACTTTAAGTTACACACAACATGAGAATATGTTTCTGAATACAATGCTTTTGAAACAGCTTCCAAACCGTTTACAGTCGTATATTCCACAAACTTAGCACCAAACAACAGTACAGAAGCCTGTGAATCAGATGATTTCTCATCTTCTAGGAATAATATATTTACAGCCATTTTTTTTTGAGGTATTGAGGTTAAAAATCACAGTGTTCCATATTTTTACCTACTAAAACACCCGAAATTTACACTTAGCAATTTTTTTTATATAAATATAGTTGATTTTACTGATTACCAAAAATTAAATCTCCTAAAGACAACGTTCAGAATTAGACAAACAAAACAAACAATTATGTAACTTTACATTAACACCACCACAAGCATCTTTTTATTTTCAAAAAAACAACTAAACCAGCCTTACTTATAAACCACAAAAATAATCAATTACAATCCAAAATGATTGATATAAATAGTTTATTTTACGTCCTATCACTGTTAAAAAACAGAACGATAGCTAGGCTAGCCCTACATTTTTCACCTAGCAAAAATAATTCTATTCCTAAACCGTCACTTGAAAATATATTTGGTATAATTACAAAACATTGTTTTAAGGTGTAACTTTAGTTACACAGCTATAAAAAAACCATTTCAAATATTAAGACAGCCTCTAAACATGCGGTATTACTAGCAAGACAAGGTGGGATTATCTAAAAACAAACACCCAAACAAAACAGATTCAAAACCTACGTATTGGTTCTTTTAGTATTAACATATAATTGTGACTAAATATGTTTAAATTTGAAGCTTTTACATAAACATCTATAGAATGAAAAAACTGGCAGCTCTATTACTGGGACTACTCATAAATATCACCGTAAACGCTCAAATGAAAGTACCCGTAACATGGACTTCATCAATCGAAAAAATTTCGAACACCGAGTATTACTTAGTTTTCAATGCCTCCATAGAGGAAGATTGGCATTTATACTCACAATTGAATCCAGACGGAGCATCTTTACCACTAGAGTTTATTGCCGATGCAGAAGGAGACACTTTTGAATTTATAGGCAAAGCTGAAGAAAGTGAAACACACACAACATATAGTGAAATATGGGAAAAAGACGAAATCTATTTCGAATATGAAGCTACATTAAGGCAGAAAATAAAGCTCTTAAAAAACGATATCAAAAACATTGAAATAGAAATTAGCGGACAAGCTTGTAAAGATGCTTGCGTACCAATATCTGCTACTTTTAATTTCAGCATACCTGCACTTGACAGTCCGTTAACTGTTAAAAACAACACAAAAACAACAGCGTCTAAACCCGTTAGTACGTTTAAGGAAACCACCATTTCCACCGAAACACCAACAGAAAAAAAAGGCTTGCTTATTATTTTTGGACTGGCATTTTTAGGCGGAATTACAGCCCTCTTAACTCCTTGTGTTTTCCCAATGATACCAATGACGGTTAGTTTTTTTACAAAACAAAGTAAATCCAAAGCAGCAGGGATAAAAAACGCCATTTTTTATGGGATTTCAATTATCATAATCTATGTTGGATTAGGCTTGGCAGTGAGCACCATCTTTGGTCCTGCCGCATTAAATGCCCTTTCTACGAATGTATGGTTCAATGTAATTTTCTTTGTATTGTTAGTTGTATTTGCACTTTCGTTTTTAGGAGCTTTTGAAATCACACTGCCAAGTTCTTGGGGAACAAAAATAGATTCACAAGCAGACCGTGGCGGATATATCGGTATCTTTTTTATGGCATTGGCTTTGGCCATTGTATCCTTTTCTTGTACAGGCCCCATTGTTGGAACCTTATTGGTTGAAGCAGCATCTGGAGGAGGTTTTATAGGCCCTATTGTTGGAATGCTCGGTTTTTCTTTAGCATTGGCTATTCCCTTTGCTCTATTTGCAGCCTTCCCTGGATGGTTAAATTCTTTACCAAAATCAGGAGGATGGTTAAACACCGTAAAGGTGGTCTTAGGATTCTTAGAATTGGCCTTGGCTTTCAAATTCTTATCAAATGCCGATTTAGTATTGCAATTACACTGGTTAGAACGCGAAACATTCTTAGCCATTTGGATTGTTATTTTTGGAGCATTAACCTTCTATTTATTTGGAAAAATACAATTGCCACACGATTCTCCATTAACAGGAGGAATATCTGTAGGGAGACTCTGTTTAGGTATTTTAACAGGAACCTTGGTTGTTTATATGATCCCTGGATTATGGGGCGCACCGTTAAAAATAATTAGTGGATTCCCACCTCCAGCACATTACAGCGAATCTCCTTATGGAGTTGGATTCAAAAAACTTGGAGGCGGAGCAGCCGCACATACAAAACTACCAGAAGGGGCGCATTTAGGTCCACACGACATTATTTCTTTTACAGATTATGAAACAGGAATGGCATATGCAAGAAAAGTAAACAAACCAGCATTGGTAGATTTTACTGGGCATGCCTGTGTAAACTGTCGTAAAATGGAAGATTATGTATGGTCTCAAGAAAAAGTATTGAGTATTTTAAATAATGATATTGTATTAATTTCTTTATATGTTGATGACAAACGTCAATTACCAAAAGAAAAACAATACATATCAGAACAAACAGGTAAAAAAATCAGAACCATCGGTAACAAGTGGAGCGAATTTCAAACCATCCATTACAAAGCAAATGCACAACCTTACTATATACTAATAGACGGAGATGCCAATAAATTAAACGAACCTTCTGCCTATAACACAGATGTAGATGCTTACTATAACTGGCTAAAAGAAGGGATCAATAAATTTAAACAATCTCTTTAATAAAAACACAGTATGGAACGTTATTTTCAACAGTTTAGAGACAACATTATTGGTTCAGATAAAACCTTTGAATCACCCTATGGTGTAAAAAAAATAATTTATACAGATTGGACGGCAAGTGGACGCTTATACCGTCCTATTGAAGAAAAAATAATCAATGAGTTTGGACCATTTGTAGCCAACACACATACCGAAACTTCCGTAACAGGATCTGCAATGACACTGGCATATCACAAAGCGAGAGCCATTATCAAAACGCATGTAAACGCAAGTAAAGACGATGTGCTGATTACCGAAGGAACAGGAATGACAGGCGTTGTAAATAAATTTCAACGTATTTTAGGACTCAAAGTATCTGAAAACCTAAAAGCATATACACAGATACCAGACCGTTTAAGACCCATCGTATTTATATCACACATGGAGCACCATTCCAACCAAACTTCTTGGTTAGAAACCATTGCTGATGTAGAAATTATCCCTTGTCAAGAATCTGGACTAATTTGTTTAGATAGTTTTAAAACCATCTTGAAAAAATACCAAGACCGCCCCATTAAAATAGCTTCGATCACAGCATGCTCCAATGTTACAGGAATCAGAACAGATTATCATCAAATCGCAAAGATAATTCATCAGCACGACGGTCTTTGCTTTATAGATTTTGCTTGCTCTGCTCCTTATGTAGATATAAATATGCACCCAGAAGATCCCGAAGCATATTTGGATGCTATTTTCTTTTCTCCACATAAATTTTTAGGAGGTCCAGGTACAAGCGGTGTTTTAATATTCAATAAAAAATTATATAAAAATATAGTTCCAGACAATCCAGGAGGAGGAACGGTAAACTACACCAACCCATGGGGAGATCACGATTATATAGACGATATAGAATCTCGTGAAGACGGCGGAACTCCAGGTTTTTTACAAACCATTAAAATTGCATTGGCCATACGATTAAAGGAAAAAATGGGCGTTGCTAATATTTTAAAACGAGAACATGAAATTAACAATATCGTTTTTGATAAATTATCAAACATACCAAACCTGCATATTCTAGCAGAGCAACATACAGACAGGTTGGGGATTTTTTCTTTTTATATTGATAAAGTTCACTTTAATTTAATCGTAAAACTATTAAACGATCGTTTTGGAATTCAATCCCGTGGTGGCTGTTCTTGCGCAGGTACTTATGGACATTTCTTATTAAATGTAGATAAAGAAACCTCAAAAAGTATTGAAGCAAAAATATCCGAAGGATGCCTAACAGAACGTCCTGGATGGATCCGTATGTCCATCCATCCTACCATCACCAATGATGAAATATATTTTGTCTGCGACAGCATCTTACAAGTCTCTAAAAACTACCAAGAGTGGGCTAAGGACTACCATTACGACATGGACAAAAACGACTATGTACACAATACATTTGAATCAACAGAAATCAAACTTGTAGAACGTTGGTTTGAGGAATCATAACATCTTAAAAACCGTTTCGTCTATCGCGAAACGGTTTTTATATCCCCCATTGAGGGAGAATACCTCACACCCATGTAAGGTTGACACAATCAGTGCACACACTACAAGCAGTGATTTTAGCTACAAAAAAACCAATAACACCAAATACATTTCCGAGTGACGTTTTAAGAATGAATTATTTTTTTGTTTTAGCTAGGCGGAAAATCTAAGGATAGCTATCGTTCTGTTTTTCCACAACGCTAGCACGTAAAACAAACTACTTAGGGCTTGCTGATTTTATAAGCGATTAACTAAACTTCAGATTAGATATATATCTATTTTCATGATAATAACCACTTCTATTAAAAAAACAGAAGAACTTATTTGATTCATTTTTTGAACAAATACTATTTTTATTCCTTTTTTAAAAAAGGCATAAAAAATAGCATATAGATCTGCTATTTTTAATAAAGTTACTAGATTCATTACAAAGAAAATTGCACCAATCCAGCTTTGTGAGGTGTCGTTTGTTTTGGCTTTTATATTGCTTAGTCCGTATCCATTTTTAGCTTGCCCAAATTTTCCTTCGATTAGATTTCTTTGGTTTCGCTCTTTCTTTAGTTTTCGTCTCTGATACGCATTGAGCTCTTGTTTTGGTGGACGCCCTAAAGGTTTTCCTACAATACGAATCTCTCTTTCTTTAAGCCACTTCCTGTTCTTTCTATTCAGATAAATACGATCTGCCAATAACAATTCTGGATAATTACCAAAGGTAGTTTTGTAGGTTTCTATCTGGAGTTCTAAGTCTATGGATTCATTAAAATTATCCCAACTGATGTGTTCTACACGACTCATTCCGTCTACTTCGCTTCCGCTTATTTTTGCGCCAAACTCTGTTCTTGCATTGTCTTTTCCTCTTGCTATGGGACGTACGTAAGGCTGATAGATATTAACAACTCTGTCTTTTACGCTATGTACTTTTTGATCATACATGAATTGCTGTTGCTCATAAAGAAGTTGTACAACCCAGTATATTTTCTGATCTCGTTTAGAAATTGGAAACCTAAATGGATAAGCATCTTTTAAATCGGGAAATACTCCTACTGATTGTCCTTGTTTTCTTTGAGCTTCGATCTGATCTAAAAGTGATTCGATATAACTGATATTACGTTTTAAATAACCTAACTGTTTTCGAATAAATTTACGAATTACTTTTTGCGACTTTCTTCTGTTTTTTGAAAAGTTTAAGTATTCTGTCCTAGCTATTCTACGGTAATCACGTGGCTTTTTATCCAAACCAGCTTCTTTGTATAATAAATCAATAATCCGCTCACTCTCTTTTCTTGCTCCATTTAACAATCCTGCATCAGTAGGAAATGCTATTTTCTGATTCGCTACGGTGGCATCAATTTTTAGTGTGCCTTTGTTTTGAGAAGTATCATTCTTATTTTTACTAATGTTCTTCTTTTTATCAGGTTTTAATTCATCTGCTCTTTCTATAACAAGTGCATTCCATGCTTCAAAATTACTTGCACCCATTCGCTTACGAATATCAACAAAAACTGTAGGATGGAAGGGTGGTTTTGTTTGGAAATTTCTCAAACCACAAAAATATTGAAGATAGATGTTTTCACTAATCATAGCAACAGTTCCCCTGTCATCTAAATTTAATTTATGTTTTACAATTAGTGCACCAATAACCATACGAACATCTATACTCTCTCTACCAGAGCTAGAATTAAGCTCTTTTGAATATACAGATGCTAAAGCATCCCAAGGGATCACTTTAGCTAATTTTACCCAACGATTTTCTTTTGATAATTCCTGATCAAATGGATGAGAGAATCCTAATAAAGTTAACTGATTTGAAGGCGTATATTTTACCATAAGTGCACAAGTTTATTACCTAAAGATACGAAAACATACGCACTTATCAAAAAAAATAAAGCACAAAATACAAGTTAATATTCTGATAATCAAATATGTAAGTTGTGTTTAGTTGAAAATCAGCAAACCCTACTTATATCGAATATTTCGGATTGCAATTGGTATTATCCGTCTATGCCAAGTCTAAAAAACTACATCCCACTTAATTCTCGAAATTATTTACTACATTATTCTTTAAAGATACAGAAGACACACCCCCATTAAACCGCTTCAAATCCAAGTTTTCACCCTTCCATATAGAGTCATTTTTAAATTAATTTCACACAAATTTTTTGATTTGAAAATTTTACTTTAGTTTTGTTTTATTATTTTTATTCAGTCTTAATTAATATTAACAAGAGGATAGAGGATAAAAAAACGAAAAATTAAATAAAAAACAATGAAAAAGATAGCACTCATATACGGATCAGATACAGGGATGACAGAAGACATTACTTGTGACATTATAAACAAATGGAAGGGGCCAGCCATAGAAGTAATCGAAGTAGACAAGGCAAGTAAAGAAACATTCGAAAGCTACGATCAGCTAATTTTAGGCCTTTCTACATGGTATGACGGAGAACTACAAAGCGATTGGGAACTATTTTTTGACACGTTCCAGACCATTGATTTTAACAATAAAAAAGTTGCTTTATTTGGTTTGGGAGATCAATATGGATATGGCGACAACTTTATAGATGGTGTAGGAATGCTCGCAGAAGTAGTCCTGAAAAATGGTGGAATTATTATAGGACAATGGCCAACAGAAGACTATGATTTTTCGGCATCAAAAGCATTAATTTCAGAAACACATTTCTACGGATTAGCACTGGATGAAGACAATGAAGACAAACTAACTAGTGAACGTGTAGACAACTGGTTAGAAATACTTCTAAAGGAATTTAAAGAATAAGAAACCAACATCTTCAAGTTTAGCAAACAGGGCGTACTCACAAAATATCAGTCAAAAAAAAACAGCACAATAAAATTTAGTATCAAATATTGGGCTTATATTTACATGGTATATTTCGAACATTAAATAACCGTACATGATTAAAAAAATTATTTTCACATTAATTATAATTTGTAGCATTGGCGCTACGGCACAAGAAACAAGAACAAAAAAGAAAGCACCCAAACATGAAATAAAAATCAATACCCTTTACACGATTATCGGAATTCCAGAAATCGGATATGAATATTTCTTAACAAATGGAACCTCCATTGGAGTAGACATCCTGTATTCAAGTGAAGAAGACATAAATTTAAAATTTGCAATAACACCTCACTATCGTTTTTATTTTGGGAGAAAGCCTATAACTGGATTTTTTACAGAAATTTTCGGAATGCTAAACAAGGCTGAAGTTGAAGAAAATTACGACTACGGAGCCATCAACAATTACACATATAAACAGTACACAGACGTTGCTTTAGGATTTGCTGTAGGAGCAAAGTTCTTAACAAGAAAAGGATGGACATTTGAACTCTCTGGAGGAATAGGCCGAAACCTAATCAGTGACAAAAGTGTAGATTTTGTTCCTCGTGGAGGAATTTCTATTGGAAAAAGATTTTAATAAAAACATCAATACTACACCTAGTACAACAACCTCACAAAGACATCCGCAAAGGTGATTATAAACTTAGAGAGGTCATCTCTAGTCGCTATTATCTTTTGTAAAAAAAAAAGCTGCATACAAATCTCCTAAAAATTATTTCAAAGATTTCTAGGAGAATCGCTATTCCTAATAATACCAATTACATTTCCAAGTAACGTTTTAGAAATAGAATTGTTTTTTGTTATACCAATTATATTTCCAAGAGACGGTTTAGAAATAGAATTGTTTTTTGTTGTACCAATTTAATTTTCCAAGAGACGGTTTAAAAATAGAATTGTTTTTTGTTCTAGTTAGGCGGAAAATCTAAGGATAGCCGTAGCTATCGTTCTATTTTCCAACAACGCTAGAACATAAAACAACCTATTTATATCTGTCATTTTGGATTTTAATTGGGATAAAATCAAATACCTAGTAAAAAAAGGTTCATACCTATTCCTCGTTGATTTCACAAAAACCTTTAAAAAAACACCTTCTAAACAACGCTTTTAAGCATTACAAATTCCGCGCAATTATTTTCTTTAAAAAAGCAATTTCTTCATGTAATTCCTTAACAAATTCACTTGTTACAGGTAATAAATCAACAATATTAATGTTTTCCGAATCCTCCGAATCCTTCAATAAACATTCTACAGGAATATTTAAGATTTTCGCAATCTTTTTAAGTCTCAAAATAGAAATACGATGATCATCTTTTTCCAGGCGACCATAATTTGACTGTGTAATTCCTATATCAAATGCCATAGCTTCTTGTGACACTCCTCTTTGCTCTCTCAATTTTCGAATTAAACTACCAACTTGGTTACTCATTTCAATAATTTTTTTACAAATGTAAAGCATATAACATTCAAAATATAGTTTTTCGTAGTTAATTTTTAACTAATTGAAGTAGATATATAATTCTAGGCATCTAACAAATAGATTGATAAAGCCCCTATAACTATCTACATTTGCAACCTCACTGCAATATTGTTATATGCAGCAAGGAGATATCAAAGAGCTCAAAAAAATTAAAAGCACAAAACCATCAATATGAAGAAAACACTTACACTATGTATTGTTTTAATTGCAACAACAATTTTTGCACAAGAAACTGATACATACAAAACATTTACCTATGGAGTAGAAACAGGAATTAACTTCAATAATTTCAACAGGCCTGGATCTGACATAGGGTTTAAATTAGGAGCTCTCGCTAATTACAACAGCGGAGATGTCTACAACTTAAGAATAGGCGTACGTTACTCACAGGTAGGTGGACAAGCAATAGACAGAACGGTCACCTCCATCCCAGGAGCAAGCATCATAAAGCGTGATTTCCTAAACAGAAGTATCCAAATGCACAGTATAGAAGTTCCTTTGTCCATACATTTTTCATTACCAGAGACAACAGTTCAGGACATTTATCCTGATATCTACACAGGAATCGCTTACAATGCCATAATGTATGTAAATGAACGCAGAGATGAAATCTGGTATTCATCAAGCCCTACTCCCTTAGGAGATCCCATAAAAACATTAATAAACGGCACAAACGAAGCAGTTACATCATCTTATAAAACACATACTTTTTCTGCCATCATAGGTACAAACATGTATATAAAACTATCTGAAACTCTGCACTATTTTATTGGAGCAGAATATAAAATAGGATTGAGTAACATAAAAAAAACACCATACCCGTATGGAGGAAATATGAGAATGAATCAATTTTCATTAAAACTAGGAGTCATATTTAATTAATAAAAATAAATAAGTTAACAATAACCATGAAAAATAAAATGAACATTAAATCAATTTTACCTATTGCAATGTTAGTAGGAGCCCTTGTCTTTACGGGATGTAAAGATGACTTTTCTGAAAAAGATTTTTTAGATAAACAATACGAATTGACAGAGCAAAAAGCAGCTTCAGACCATGCAAGATCTTTAGCCTTACTTGCAGCAACTGCTAAAAGTGAACAAGATTTAACAAAGTTAAATGCTCAAATAGCAAAAGAACAACGCGAAGCATTTTTATTGGCATACCAAAATGCAGGATTATTGGTAAAAGCAAACATTATAGTTTTAGATGTAATCACAAAAAAACCAGTAGCAGGAGCCACCGTTAGTTTATTTGGAAAAGAAGCAACTACAAGTACACAAGGTATTGCTAGTTTTACAGATGTAGCAATTGGAGCAGGAGACGTAAAATTATCAGCTACTAATTATTACACTGCAACAAGTCCAGCATTGATTGCTTATGAAAAACCAGCAGTAGCAGAAGGTGGTCTTCCACTACAACGTACAATCTCAGCAACCATGCGAATGTTAGCAAATGGAAGCATTGCAGAAAGTGCCGTTATGGTAAAAGGAAAAGTTACTTTAGACAGTGATTTGACAAACCCTATTACGGAAAGCCCAAAAGCCATCGTAATTCGTATAGACTATGCAGCAGCGATGAATTTATCAACAAGTTCTAAAGGTATTGTTTTTAGTTCATATCTATTAGACAGTCCTGATTTTGGAGAAGCTAAAGTAGACCCAAAAACTGGAGCATACGCTATTTCAGTACCTGCAATTAACGACATCAAATTAATCTTACCAGAAACAGAAGAAGAGATTACTTACTTGATGAAAAACCCAGCGTATGACGCCAATGATAAAACTTCTGAAAAATACCTATTAAAAAAAGAAACTGCTGTATTTAAGATCGATAAGACGAATACTCCAGATTACTTTTTTGATGTTCCTACTTCAGATCTTTACACGTATGAGTTTGATGCATTAAAAGGAAGTGCTTTTGATTTAGGATTTACGCAACTATTTGATAATATTTATGGGTCGAAGTCCTCAAACACAAACTCGAATTACACCTTCACTAAAGGAACTGGATACACCGCTATTCCTAAAGCAAGTTTAACTGCTGCTGGTAGCGATGCAGTAGAAAACGACAAGATATATGTTGACGCAAGTGTAGAGGTAAACAAACTTGGATTTGCTGGAGGTGATGCCACCGTAATTACATCAAAAGTATACCAGTTAGAGGTTGAATACATAGACCAAAACGGATCTAAAAAAACCATGAGCACCATGGACATAAATGTAATTGTAAATGGAACAGCCATCACTTACACGCCAACAAGCAACGTAGCTATAAACATAAGTAATATATCTAAAATAAATGAGTTTAAACTATCGGGTGTGCCTGACAATGCACAACCAAACATTACCTATGCATTTTTATTTGTTGATGTAAAACATATTAACATCATAAAAGGAACAAGTCCAAAAAAACCTGGAACCTATACAGCAGCACCAATTGTTACATTTACTGGAGGCGAACCTAAAATAGCAGCTAAATTCAAATTTGCTACAGACATGGAAAGCAGATGGGCAGTAACAATTAAAAATCACGGTCAAGATTACGAAGCAATGCCAGACATCAAGTACACTTCTCAAACAGGAATCGAAGTTGTAAAATTCACCAAACATGACGATGAATTTAATCTTGATAATACATACACTTCACTGGAAGATGCTTTTGTTTTAAATACAAATGGAACTATCACAAAAAACTTGGATAAATACACCGACTTTAAAACTGGAAACCTTAGACCTAGCGAAGTTGCTACAATTATAGAAGATAAGATATCAGACAGTAGAAGAGCAAAAATTAGTTTTACTTATACAACTAATAATGACAAACTAAATGACATCAAAGATCTAAACAAAGAGCAATGGGAAAAAGCATACAAAACAAAACCTGAACATCGCATGCTTAAAAACTACAAATGGGTAAAAGATGTAGTGACACCATTAGAATTTACTGTAGCATACGATTCTAACGGAACAGCTCCAAAAAGTATCATCACTAAAAAAGGAACTGGAAAAGGGTATATGAATCCACAAGCACAAAAAGAGGTTAAGAATCCAAATGCAATATCAGCTTCTGACAAAGGAAAAACAATTGTTAGAAATTTTGCTTACGGAATAGGTAAACTAAAAGAATAATTTGTAATTAAAATTACAAGACCTGTAATACAAGGTCTTATTTTTGAGATTTGGTTTAAAAAAGGTAGTGATTTTCGAATCACTACCTTTTTTTTATAGATTAAAAAAATAAAGATTTTTATAAAGGACACCTTCTAGCACCTAACTATATGTGCAAAGTCATATCATTATCTTTAATTATACCACACAATTCAAAATGATCGATATAAATAGTTTATTTTACGTTCTAGCATTGTTAAAAAAATAATGACTCCTTAAATAAACAGAAAATCTAATTCAAAATATTCAAGATAAAGATTCCATAATTTTAAACCACCAATACTTCGATACCCAATTCCAATAAACGTTCCTTTGTTGTAGTATCTATCCCTGTATCCGTTATAATTTGGTCAACATTATCCAACCCACAGATACGTCCGAACCCTTTTTTTCCAAATTTAGAAGAATCGACTAAAACAATAATTTTTTGAGCAGATTTTATCATCACTTTATTCAAGGAAGCCTCCATAGAATTGGTCGTTGTTAAGCCATGCTCTATATCAATACCATCCACTCCTAAATACAATTTATTACAGGTGAATTCTGCCAGCATCTTTTCCCCTAAAGGACCAATAATAGACGAAGAGCTCGCGCGAATAATACCGCCCAACTGAATCACTTCCACATGTGGGACTTTAGATACAATCAAAGCTGTATTTAAAGAAGCCGTGATTACCGTCAAATTTTCCACCTCTCTAATCTGTCTAGCAAATTCAATCAAAGTAGTTCCAGAAGCAATAATAATATTATCGTTAGGTTCTACCGTACCAGCAGCAGCCGTTGCGATACTACGCTTCTCTTCTACAGAAATTTTTTCTTTTTCGTTGATCGGACGCGTTGTAATATAAGGATTGAAAGGAATGGCACGCCCATGAGAACGAAAAAGCAATTCTCGTTCCTCCAGGAGTTTCAAATCCTTTCTAATAGTAACAGAAGACACCTTAAACTCTTTACTCAATTCAATAGCGCTAACGTTACCATACTTCGCTAATTTCTTTAAAATCAACTCATGTCTTTCGACGATACTCAATCCCATAGATATCTCTTTTGTGATTCAAAGATAATCTTTTTAAACAAACAGCAAGAAACAATCACGTTTACAGCAGCTTTCAAACACAATAGGAGTACTTATAAAACCTTTTAAACAAAAAAACAAAGCACTTAACGTTTCATAATCTTTCGTTTTAAGTGATAAAAGTTTCAAGTCAGAATAGATCAAAACACAGTAAACGATCCAATTTCAAAAATAAAGATGATTTTGATCAACGAAAACGATTGATACTAAACATTGCTAAAACGTGACTACCCAAGCACATTAGAATAAAAACCAATTCGTTTATCATAAAAAAAATTCATTCACAACCTTAGTAAGTGAAAAATTACCTAATTTGCTGCTTTAAAATAAAAAATAACTTTCGTTTAGTTTGTTTTTCTTTCGAATTGTTATAATTTAGCAAGAAATAAAAGTCTCAATAAAACAAACATAAAAAAACAGTTATTATGAATAGGGAGGAAATGATTCACTCGGTAAACACGACAAATAAAACCTATGATTTTATAATTATAGGAGGTGGCGCCACAGGACTGGGAACTGCACTTGAAGCAGCTTCACGTGGGTATTCCGTTGTGTTAGTAGAACAAGACGATTTCACCAAAGGAACTTCGAGTCGAAGTACCAAATTAGTTCATGGAGGAGTTCGCTATTTAGCACAAGGCGATTTACCTTTAGTTTTAGAAGCCTTACGCGAGAGAGGTCTTATGAAACAAAATGCACCACACTTAGTAAAAGATCAAAAATTTATCATACCAAGTTATAGCTGGTGGGTAAAACCATATTACACCGTAGGATTAACAATGTATGATTTACTTTCTGGACGTTTGAGTCTTGGAAGGTCTTTACCATACTCAAGAAAAAAAACAATCAAATGCATCCCCACGCTTAAAACAAAAAACTTAAACGGAGGAGTTGTGTATCACGATGGACAATTTGACGATGCTAGGTTTGGAATTAATTTAGCACAAACAGTGGTAGAAAAAGGAGGTATCTGTCTAAATTACACAAAAGTAATTGGTTTACTTAAAGAAGATTCAAAGGTAAATGGCGTTCGTATAAAAGACGCACTTTCTGGTAAGGAATTTGAAATAAAAGGAAAAGCAATTATCAACGCAACAGGTGTATTTATTGATGAAATTCGAAAAATGGACGAACCTAAAGCAAACAAAATGGTGTGTGTAAGTCAAGGCGTTCATTTGGTATTAGACAAAGAATTCTGTCCAAACGATTTTGCAATCATGATACCACAAACCAGTGACGGACGCGTATTATTTGCAGTGCCATGGCATGGTAAAATTGTAGTAGGAACAACCGATGTTATGAAAGAAGATGCCGAATTGGAACCAAAAGCATTGGACGAGGAAATAGATTTTATTCTAGAAACTGCGGGTCGTTATTTAACAAAAGAACCAACCCGTGCTGATGTAAAAAGTGTATTTGCTGGACTTAGACCATTAGCCGCTCCCGAAAAAGGAAGTAAAAAAACTAAAGAAATATCTAGAGGGCATAAAATTGTAGTTTCAGAAGCAGGAATGCTCACCATTACAGGAGGAAAATGGACGACCTACAGACAAATGGGAGAAGATGTAATCAATCGCATTCTAAAAAACAAAGATTTTAAACAAACAAAATCTAACACCAGACATCTACGAATCCACGGATATAAGGAAAATATAGACTTGAACGATCCATTGTATTTTTACGGAACAGATAAAGAAGGGATTCTAGACATTGCAAAAGCAGAAAACTTAACAGGTTATGTAAGTGAAACCTTAGAGATTATTGAAGCGCAAGTAGTCTGGGCAGTACGTTTTGAAATGGCAAAAACCGTTGAAGATGTACTTGCACGAAGAACAAGATCCTTATTCTTAGACGCAAAAGAAAGCGTAGCTATTTCACCTAAAGTTGCTGCTATAATGGCAACAGAAATGGGCCATGATAAAACATGGGAAAACGCACAAGTAGCTAACTTTAAAGAAATCTCAAAAAACTATATTTTAAACTAAATACACATCACATATTATGATCAGTTTTTTTAAACCCGCCGCTCATAAAAGTCGGCTACCAGAAGACAAAATAGACGCGAGCTATAAAAGATTGCGTTTGCAGGTGTTTTTAGGGATATTTGCAGGATACGCAGGATACTACTTAGTCCGCAAAGTGTTTTCTCTGGTGATGCCCGATTTAATAGCACAAGGCTATACAAAAACTGAATTAGGACTAGCACTCTCAGGAGTATCAATCGCTTATGGATTGAGTAAATTTTTAATGGGGAATGTATCTGACCGTAGCAATGCACGTGTTTTTTTAACAGTAGGATTGTCTTTGTCTGCCATAACTATGATTGCTATGGGTACATTGCCTATTGCCACCTCATCTATAGGCATTATGTTTGTTTTATTATTAATAAACGGATGGTTTCAAGGAATGGGATGGCCTCCATGTGGACGTGTAATGGTACACTGGTTCTCCATCCGAGAACGCGGAACCAAAATGTCTATCTGGAATGTTGCACATAATGTAGGTGGAGGGATTATAGGCCCCCTAGCCATATTAGGAGTGGCTATTTTTGCAGATTGGCATGCTAAATTATATTTTCCAGGATTTATTGCGCTTGGCGTAGCCGTTTTAACATGGTTCTTGATTCGCGATACACCACAATCCTGTGGACTACCAAATATTGAAGCTTATAAAAATGACTACCCAGAGAACTACACGGAGAGTTTTGAAAAAGAAATGACCTCCAAGGAGATATTTGTAAAATACATCTTTAAAAACAAATTACTTTGGGCGATAGCTTTCGCAAACGCTTTTGTATATCTAGTACGTTACGGAGTACTCGACTGGGCTCCTTTATACTTAGAGGAAAGCAAAGGGTTTTCTATTAAAGAATCTGGATGGGCATACTTTTTATTCGAATATGCGGGTATACCAGGTACTTTATTATGCGGCTATTTAAGCGATAAAGTATTCAAAGGAAAACGCGCACCAGTAAGCATCATTTACATGATTTTAGTAATGGCTTCTGTATTTATGTACTGGACAAGTGATTCGCTCTTAGCAATTTCAATAGCCTTAGTCTGTATCGGGTTTTTAATCTATGGTCCTGTAATGCTAATTGGTGTACACGCCTTGGATTTAGTTCCTAAAAAAGCAGCAGGAACCGCCGCTGGTCTAACTGGACTTTTCGGATACCTAGGAGGTGCCATGTTTGCAAACATAGCAATGGGAATTGTAGTTGACCGCTGGGGCTGGGACGGAGGATTTATGGTATTACTATCCGCCTGTGTCATCGCAATATTATTGATAGCGTATTCATGGAGACTAGAAAACAAAGGACATAATGGAATACATGTATAATTAGTATTTAATAGTGAGTCATGAGTAATTAGCCATGCGTTGAGCACTGATATGATTTTAAGTCCAATTAAAAACAAACAAAGCTCGCAACCTCTTTGACTAATTACTCATTACGCATCCCAAAAAGTGCACACACAGAGATAAAAATCGAATCACTGAGGGGTTGCAGTTGGCAGTGGAGAGTGAAAAGATGACAGTTGTCAGAAATAAAAAAAATACAATCAAACAATAATAATTATTAAACCAAATCAAATGACTACATTAAATCTAAGAAGATTCCTTAGCGGATCTTTAGTAATTTGTCTACTCGCATTCGTCGGATGTGACGACGATACAAAAGACTTAAATAGTTTGAATCAATCAGAGAAGATTGAGCTTAAAACTGTTAATGCTGCTACTTTGGCAGTAATCGAACAATTAAAAAAAGATGCACCTGACGCTGTTATAGCACATCGTGGATCAACATTTTGGGCACCAGAAGAAACAGAAGCAGCATTCCGTTGGGCTCGAAATATGGGAGCTGATTACTTGGAAATAGACATTCAAAAAACTTCTGATGGGGTTTTGTTGGCATTGCACGACAATAATTTACGTCGTACTTCAGATGTAGAAAGTATCTACCCAGGAAAAGCAGATTATGACCTTAGTAAATTCACCTTAAAAGAATTACGTGCTTTAGACGCAGGATCTTGGTTTAACGAAGATCAAACAGCAAATGCACGTCTAGAATTTATCAATCAAAAAATATCAACTCTAAAAGATGTTTTATTGATTGCAGAAGGAATGAAAGTAAAAAGAGATGAGGACCGAAACCCTTACTACATCACAAAAGACGGAGGAGAAACATTAGATCTTGCAGCAGCAGCTACAGGTGAATTTGTAATGGTTATTGATGATAAAGACAATGGAAATCGCCCAGGAGTATACATAGAAACAAAAGAACCATGGAGATTCAAAAACATGGAACAAACACTTGCTGAAGACTTAAAATCGTACGGATGGCTAACTACAGACGCTCCAAAAACAATTCCTACAACTATCGGAAAAGTTGGTGTCGCTAATACCAAATCTAGAATTATATTACAAACATTCTCTTGGAACAGCGTTATTTTACTAGAACAATTCTTACCAAACGTTCCCAAGTGTATGTTGTTATGGAAAGGTGGGTATGACAATCTAAAAGACGATAGCGCAGACATGATTGCGGATGTATTAAATTTCTCTGTAGAACACAACGTTCATATTGTAGGTCCATCAATAGCAGGTGCACCAAACAAATACCACGAATTAACAAATACATGGATGAACGAAATGTACCACCGTCCTGGATTTATAATTCACGCATATTCATTCGACACCTTAGACCAACTTAAAAAATACAATGGCGATTACTATTACGAAAATCAAGCTTCACGTTTTGACAATTCAGAAAGAGCAATAAACGCAGATTGGGCAGGGAAAATAGGAAGAACAAACTTTATTGATGGAGGTTTCACAAACTTAACAGACCTTTCTTTAAAATACCAAGGACGCTCAGAAACAGGAGTTACAGCACAGTCTGTACTAGCAGATCTAGGATACGGAACAGCAATAGGAAGAAACTAATTTGTTAAAAACATTAAACTAAGAATCATGATTAAATTTAAAAATATATCACTCCTATTCATCTCTATTGTACTTGCTTGCACAAGCGCAATTGCACAAGAAGAAGAAAAAACGACTACAGAAAATGAATTTAACTGGTCTGTTGGAGGACGCGCCTATATGGATGGAGTCTACTACCAAGACGACGCTACAGATCTAAGTTCAAAAGTAAACATTAGCGATGTTCGAATTTTCGCCAAAGCATCATGGGGAAAATGGGATAGTAAAATAAATTTCAATTTTGCAGAAGACAAAGTACAAGCAAAAGACATTTATGTAAACTATAACTTCACAAAAAATAGCGCATTGAAAATTGGTAATTTTTTCGAGCCTTTTGGTATCCAAGGATCTATATCTAGTAAAGACGCCCGTTTTATCGGAAGTTCTTTTTCTGGAGAAGCATTCGGAATCGGAAGAAGCGTAGGGGTTTCATATACTACATACGACACTAGCTACTATGTATCTGGAGGATTGTTCGGAGGTCGTATTGGAAACAATAAAAAAGGAGATTCTGGATATAGCGCAACAGTAAAAGCAGTATACAGCCCAATCGTATCAGAAGAAATGAATTTCCACATTGGAACCTCTGCTTCTTACAGAAAACCAGATGCAAATGGATTTGACAGCAAATACAACGACGATGAATACAACCGCGAAGTAGTATTTAAAGCAGGTCCTGAACATACTTTTTTAAACGGAACTGTAAATCACGCCAAAAACGAATTGAAATTAAATGTTCAACTTTTGGGTACCTACAATCGTTTTATGATCCAATCAGAATACTACAACAATAAAGTATATCGTAATTCAAGCTGGGATTTAGAATTCAAACACAGCACTCCAGACATGTGGGGATGGCCTTCTACACCGAAAGCACTAGAAAGCTGGTACGGTGAAAAAAGAGACATAGAAATGAGCGGTTACTACGTTCAAGCTGGCTACCTAATAAAAGGAGCTAACTACAGTTACGACGCATCTACAGCATACGTAAAACGCCCAGGAGCTGGATCTATAGAGATTTTAGGACGCATCAACAACACCAACCTAAACGATATTGATGGAATATTTATGCAAAACAAATTTTGGAATGCAGATCCTTTAAAAGCATCTTCTGGACAAACAAACTTTAGCGTAGGTGGAGGAGAAAGCACAGACTATTCTGTAGCCGTAAACTACTACATCAACAAAAACGTGTTATTTCGTTTAAACTACACGTATATGGATATTGACAATGAATACTTTAGACAAGACAAAAATATTTCTTTCTTAAAGGCTAGAATTCAAATCAACTTCTAAAAAAACATCAAGCACTCAACAAAAAGGTTTGATTTTAGAAAAAGCAGTAACACGAGAGTGTTGCTGCTTTTCTGCTTTACAAAAAACAGTGCCCTAAAATTGAAATTATAAAGAATCACCTACTTCACTAGTATTATGTTAATTAGATGTACAAGTAAGATTTAGAAATGGAATTATTATTTGTTTTAGCTAGGCATAAAATCTAAGGATAGCCTTATCGTTCTATTTTTAAACAACGCTTGAACGTAAAATAAACTATATATATCGACACTATTGGATTTAATTGAAACAAGGCATGCAGTAGAATAAATCAGCTATTAACACCCATTACATTTAATGTCTGAATCCACAAAATTTGATAGCGCTCATTATATATTTTCACCAAATGATAGTACTTAATAGTAAAAACAACAGGCGCACTCCAAGGATACGAGACACACTTCTAGCATCCAATGTTAACAATCAAGGCAGCGCCACGTAAAAGTCAATAAGCTCGGGGCAAGCCCACGAGGCATAAAAAAGAAAAGAAACATGAATCATTTCGATGTAAGTATTGGAGAATTAAACCCACTGGTGGGATTAAAAGCGCAAGGTAGTCGCCAAGGAGAAATTACGCCCAGGAGCACTAATCCCAGAAGCAAACTCACGATAATGTAAATCAAAAATATTATCAACAGAAGCAAATACAGTCACATAACTATTAAAGCTTAGTTTAGCATTACACCCCAAAACACTCCAACTTGGCGTACCATAATAGCCAGATGCGTTATTAAAATCAACAGGAGATTGATGGACATTATCAATTCCTTCCACCAAATTATAATCACTTATTTTTTTTCTACCGCTATAATTCCAATGCAATCCTGACTGAAAACGCTCTGTTTTAAAACCAACTTCAACCATTGAAAACACAGGAGGTATTGAAGAAACAGGTACTTTTGTATCCAAGGTCTCTCCTTTGGTATAGGTAATAGAACCTGTAGCATACCAATTATCAAAAATCGTATGCCGAAACGAAAAGGTAGACCCCATAATATTAGCAGTCCCTTTATTTACATTCGCAATCGTTGTCGCGACATCTTCATCGTACACAATCGTTGGATTCACACCTGCTTCAGCAATTTGACTTGTAGCCAAATTAAATACAGCGCGAGTAATATAATTATCTAAAAGCGTATAATAAATATTCAAGCCCAAATAAGATTTTTTCTGATTAAAATGTTTGACCAAGCCCATTTCTGCATTATACGCATATTCTGGTCTCAAATTAATATTAGGTACGGTTACAAAACCAGATTTTTCTCTAATTTTTCCAACATCGTCAATATTAGGAGCTCTAAACCCCGAGGAAATTATTCCATTTAATTGAATACTACGATCCGGTTTATACACATATCCAAGGGTTGCGGTAACCGCGGAGTTTTTCAATTTAATATCCCAATCTGGTAACTGGATATACGTTGCATCCCTCCAGTGGGCATTTAAAAAAGTATTGATATATCTAATCCCTGTATTTAAGGTTGATTTACTTGTAATATCTTGGCGATAATTCAAATATGCAGCCATACTAGTATAGTTACTTCCCCCATCAGGATAGCGAGTTTGGACAACAAAATTATCCGAAAACCCAACCACCTTAGCACGAGAAACCTCTAATTTTTCTCCAAAAGCATCTGAATTCACATCATTATAAGTAGCTTCAAATCCGTACGAGAGTAAGCGACGACCACGTGTGCTAAGTGGCACATAAAAATCGCCATTCACACTAAATACATCCACCTCTTCGTTGCGATAATTACGATTTAAACTAGAAAATTTACGTTGCACTCTAGATTCTTGTATATTTTGATATGCCATGGTGATGGTACCTGCCTCCATGAATTTTTTTGTAGATTTCAACTTGAATTGCGCAGAAGCCAACATTCTTTTCTGAGGACCATAGTGCCATTCTGCAAATTTAAGTTTCCCCTTGGAATATTGGGTCAATTTATCAAAACGTGGGATATCTGATGATTTTGAATATTGAAAATTAAGGTTCAGGATCGTTTTATCAGACAATGGAATGTGTAATTTTTGTAAAAAGTCTATTTGAGAATACCCTGTATTCTTCTGAACAGACGGATCCTCATTTCTCACGGGATTCAAATTAAACAAACCCTCCGTATTATTAGAAAACTCATAAACTTTTCCCCATTCATCAAAGCCATGCTTTCTGTTTTTCCCCATTGTTAAATCCCCAAAGCGTGACGTAGAAAAACTAGTAAAAGAACCGAGCTTCTTTAGATTAAGTTCTACACTTCCTTCTAAGGTAAACTCATTATTTACAGTTCCTATACGTGAAAACACACTTGTAGACAAATGATTACCATCACTTATGGAAGGTGTTTTTGTAAAAAAATGAATGACACCACCAAGAGCATCTGAACCATACATCACGGAAGAAGGACCAAATATAACCTCCGTACGATCCAATACATTGGGTGATATACTTATAGAATTTTGCAAATGTCCTGTTCTATAAATGGCATTGTTCATTCTAACACCGTCTATCACCAACAGCACACGATTCGCCTCCATACCACGAAGTACTGGGCTTCCACCACCAAACTGGGACTTTTGAACTCTAACCCCAGGTATCTTTGCTAGTAAATCTGCAGTAGTTTGAGGTGATTTTAGAAGAATATCATTTTTAGAGAGTACTTCTATATGTTCGGCAATCCTATTTTTATTTTCTTTTCTACGAGATGCTGATAACACTACAGCATCCAACAACTCCGTATTCTTATGCAAGATCACTTTAAAGTCTTGAAATTTCAAATCTCTTTTTAAAAACTTTACTTCTACATAAGATTCGCAAGAAAAATAAAGAACTTCCTTATCAAAAAACGGTGTTAAATCAGCAATCCCATTTCTATCTGTATACACAAACAAGCTTTTAGACGCATTGAATATAGTAACATGAGGGAGTTCAAACAAGGTATAACTATCCAACACTTTAACTTGCTGACTACACATTAATTGCACTGAAAATAAACTAAGAAAAATACTGATATACCGAATCATTTAACTAAAAATTGTCTTTAATACTAACAAGGATTTTGGCTCCTTAAACCCGTCCAAATGCAAGCCGAAATAGGTGATTAATATGGACAACAAATCATGCCTTTGACTTACATTTAACTTCATTCGACTTAGAGCATCAAATTTTGTGCCCAATAAGCTTAAAAATAATTTTAATTTTTGTCCTGTAATAAAATCATAGGCAGGTATTGTATCCATAAACACCCCTTCATTCAAATCAAAATAAAGTGGATTCTTTATATTAACAACAGGGTAAAACCCTAAAAACTTGGTTAAATTAAGCATAAATACTAAATGAAAATTAGAAACTTCATCATGTAAATCCACCCATTGCATCGCAGTTGTAACATACTTAAATAAGACTGGATTCCCTTCTTCCTCTTTTAACGTAGCATTTAAAATATCAGCGATAAAAAAAGAAATAGATTGTTTTGATATTTGTGTGGTTAAACTTTTATAATGATAAGACACGCTAGCTTCTTTCAACATATTTAGTTTTCCGGAAGTATTGTGGTAGCCAACTATCTGCAATTGAGTTAGCGGTTGAAAATAAGCTCTTTTTAATCCGCGATTTTTAGCTTTCAGAACACCTTTTACCATATACCTTTTAACACCTAACTCTAAGGTATAACATGTTACAATCAAACTTGTTTCTCCGTATTTAATACTATTTATAACAATGGCTTTTGTTGCAGATATCATAACGCGAAAATATAACAGTTTTGGACAAAAAAAACCTTAAACATTATAATTTGCTTATAATGTTTAAGGAATAAATAAATCAACCCCTATGATTTATTTAATATTATTAAAATATGTTGTCAAAACCCCTCTTGACGTTAACATTTCGCTAATATACGTTTGAATTTGAATACTTTAAGGAAAGATCCTTTAAAATAAATAAATGGCACGATAAATCAAACAAAAGGAACGCTACTCGTAAGGAAACGTAATAGTAACATGTGTACCTGTAGTAACATCATCTGAAATATCCACCGTTACTATTTGTACATTTTTATTCTTGTGCAACACTTTAATTCGGTTCTCAGTAGCTTCAGCACCATAAAACTTACGGCGTTCACTAATATGTGTAGCAATTTTATTCTTATTAATTCCAATCCCGTTATCTATAATCTCACATATTATATTTCCTGACTCTTTTTTGATGTATAAATGAATTTCCTTATAGCCTTCTTTTTTGGTAATACCATGCCAAATAGAATTTTCAATAAAGGGCTGTAAAAACAGCGGAGGCACAAAAATTTGTTCATAGTTAATACTATCATCCAAACTCACCAAAAAGGTAAATCCTCCTGTAATTCTCATTTGCTCCAATTTAACATACAGTGCAAGCGTTTTTAATTCATCATTCAAGGTAACTGTAGGACTTGAAGAGCTATTTAAAATAACACGGATAAGTTTTGAGAACTTTGTAATATAATCGGATGCTTTTTCAACTTCATTTTTCAACACAAAGTTATTGATAGAATTCAACGAGTTAAACAAGAAATGAGGATTCATTTGACTCTGCAAAGCGGTCATTTTTAATTCTTCCATTTCCTTTAGTTTCAAGGCAAGTCTCAATTCTGCATTCTTACTTTTTTGTTCTACTTCTTTAATACTAAAACCAATAATAAGTGCTAAAATAAGACTGTAGCAAAACAAGACAGCATACACCAAAGTAGAGGAATGAATACCAATACCTGCAAATAGCGTTTCTCCTTCTAATACATGAATAAAACAGAGGTCAGTGGCTATTAAATAGAAAACAGTGGAAACGGTAAAAAACGGAACATATTTACCTTCAAACTTCCGAATTCGATACAAGACAAAAAGCACCAATACATTAAATAGTGGCATTACAATAGCATAGGCTTTTAACTGATACTTAAATCCGAGAAAATAATCGATAAGAAAAAAGACAAACGCTAACAAAAGCAATGATTTACAAGATATACTTAAGACGATATCTAGCAAAACATCTACAGAACGTGTTTCTAAATATTCACGTATAAATTGAATCAACATAGAAAACGATATCAACTGAAGTAAAAACACTACAGAATTAAAATCGCCCTGTCCTCCAAATTTAAATGTTAGGTGTTTGGACAAATACAACAACATAAAACCTATAAACCCACTATAATAGAGATAGATTTTACGATTATTCTGAAAACCAATAACAATATGAAACAAAAACATCATAAACAGACCTCCTCGAACCCATGCAAAAAATTCAGAATGTAAATCTGTCAACATGTTATATTAGTCTAAATAAAGTTTCTTAAATAGCTCTGCTTTTTTATTTCTACTAATACTCGCTGTCAATCCATTACTCATAATAAGTTCCCCTCCCAATCCTTTTAAATATTCTTTTACGTGATTTAGATTGATTAAGTAAGAATTATGGACACGGTAAAACTGAGGAAACGTAAACTTACGTTCCACTTCTTTTAATGTTTTTGAGACTACAATTTGTTGTTCATTTTTTAAAAATATAGTGGTATAACTTTTATCCGACTTTAACATAACAACATCGTCTTGCTCCAATAAATAGACTTTCCCATCTGCAGAAATATTGATCTTATCACTAGGACTGCCATTAATATTATTAATAAGCAACTGCAATTTATCTTCTAATTTCAAATCGTTATGAGAAGACCTAACTTTAGAAATAGCTTCTAATAATTCGTCTTTATCTACGGGCTTTAACAAATAATCAATTGCAGAGACTTTAATTGCTTTTAGAGCAAATTCGTCATGAGCTGTGGTAAATATTAAATTAAAGTTTTTAAAGTTTAATTTCTCTATCATTGTAAAACCATCCATTTCAGGCATTTGAATGTCTAAAAAGACCACATCAGGTTTTGTTTCTTCTATAATATCAATAGCTTTTATAGGAGAGTTACAAGTAGAGATATCAACATCGTCTATATAATGATTTAATTTCCACTCCAACGCCTCTAAAGCATCATTTTCATCATCAACAAGTAAAATTCGTAGCATATTTAATATTTCATGAGGTTTCTATTTATGCAAGATACAATATTTACATAATTCAACAACGCGTTAATCTGAAATTTCGATGATTATTTTTTTCTCATTCCCTTTAGTATCTACTACATATACAACATGCCTTCCGATAGTTGGATGTACCATCATTTCGTGAATCACGGTAGTAGTTCCAATATACTTTGCATCTAAATACCAATGCACACTTGCATCAGAATACGCATGAACCAATTTCAAAACCAAGGATCCCGATTCTTCTTTTATGTTTTTAGAGAGAACAATGATGCTATTATTTAATGGATAAACAAAATCCATTACCGATCTATTTTCAGAAACACAATCGCCTCTATACGGCGGCAATGGTTCAAATAAAGGATGTTTATTTTTATAATAATATCCCTCAATTGGAGACAGCACAAACCAACTCCTATGCGTAATATTACTCAAGGACTCACAGGAAAAATTAACTTGGTATTTCTCACTTTTATCTAGATGGACCCATTTATGATACGTACATGGTGCTGTTTTTAGACCACTTAACTGAACAAAAACACTATCTATCTGAGGGCAAATTCCCGTCGCCAAAGCTCCACTTTCTCTACATATTGGTTCTTTAGACAACGCATCAAAAGGCTTTATAAACCAATCGGTTTCTGGCAACAAGTCAAATATTTCAAACAATATAGGTGCCGCCACCTTTGTTCCTATAAGTCCTGGTCGGCCTTCTCCATCAGCATTCCCAACCCAAACTCCGACCACATAATCTGCCGTAGTTCCAACTGCCCATGCATCTCTAAAACCAAAACTTGTACCCGTTTTCCACGCCACTTTTTTCGCGGATTCATAAAATTTCCAATTCCCCTCTGTTGCGGGTCTGTTCACCTGTAATAAGGCGTCATATGTCATATAAATGGACCCAGCATCAAACAAGGTTTTCTCTTTAGACTCCTTCCCAAAATCCAACGATTTATCTGCGAACAAATTTAATTCTGAAAATTCTTTTGAAAAATAGCTGCCATAATAGTGATCATAATGATTAATTGTACTCGAAAACGCAGCAAAATTCTTACATAAATCCCACAGATTACATTCAGCTCCTCCAAGAATCAAGGACAGCCCATAATAATCCGCGTTTTGAGAGATTCCAGAAAATTTCATCTGTTCTAATTTTCCTAAAAACCGATCCACACCATAGGACTGAAGCATCCGCACCGCTGGCACATTAAGAGATCGTGCCAATGCTTCACTAGCAGGCACAACACCATCATACTTTTGATTAAAATTTACGGGATGATAACTTCCTATATACGTTGGAATATCCAACACCAATGTACGCGGTAACAAATCACCTGCATCCAACATTGCCGTGTATAAAAAAGGCTTTAAAATACTCCCTGTACTTCTGTTTTTACTAATAATATCTACATCTTTCTGATGTTCACTACTTGTTGGAGAATTCCCTACATAAGCCAATACTTTTCTGGTTTTAACGTCCACCACAAGTACCGCAATATTATTTATTTGATTTTGACTTAAAATTTCATAATGTTGTTTTACAATGGAATTCACTCGTTTTTGCAATCGAAAATCTAGCGAGGTCTTCACTTTTTTACCTTCATTTAATCTATTTATTTTAGACAGTAAATGTGGCGCTAACCTAGGTAAAGCATGCGGTTTAGACGGTAAAGATTCTTCACATGCCAACTGATACGTTAAAGAATCGATCTTGTGATGTTCCCATAACTTTTTCAACAAACGGTTTCTTTTTTGTTTAAACCGTTTCTTATTCCTCCCAGGATATATCATACTTGGCGCATTTGGCAACACCGCAAGGGTTGCACTCTCCGACCAAGACAATTGGTGTGGCTTCCTCCCAAAATAACGCCATGCCGCAGCATCTATCCCTACCACATTACCTCCAAAAGGAGCTTTTGAAGCATATAATTTTAAAATATCATCTTTGGATAAACGCCATTCTAAGCGGGTAGCAAGCACTAATTCAAGAGCTTTTTCTAGATAACTACGTTTCTTACCATGTCTCGAAAGCCGAATCACTTGTTGCGTAATGGTACTCCCTCCACGTTTTACACTTCCGGCCTTTACATTTACAATAAAAGCTTTTAGGATAGACACAGGATTAAAGCCTGGATGCTTGTAAAAATAAGCATCTTCAAAAAGCACAATACACTCTTTAAACTTATAGGGAACTGAATCCGATACCGGAAATCTCCACTGACCATCTCTTGCGATATGAGCCCCTAAAAGATCTCCTTCCGAACTCTCAATCACCGTGGTGGTCGGAGCCGTAAACAAGGGATTGGGCAAACAAAAATAATACGCAATAAGCAGCACACCTATCAATAGTGTTTTGAACCTATGTTTATGAAATATTTTAAGAATCATTCGATACCTTCATGAGACGTCCAAAATTAGTACTTTTTACAGAAATAACGCTTTTAAATCGGTCGCCTCTTTGGGGTTTAGTTTTCCCGACAACACTAAACTTAGTTGTTTCCGAATTAAAGCACTGGTATATCGTTCTTTCTCTACCTCTGTTTCAGGTATTAGTTGAGGTACTTTTACAGGCTTCCCATGGTCGTTCACAGCAACAAAAGTATAAATTCCTTCATTCACTTTTTCGCGTTCCCCCGTCAACCTGTCTTCTTTCCACACATCTAC
Source organism: Flavobacteriaceae bacterium (assembly GCA_965224465.1). Taxonomy (GTDB): domain Bacteria; phylum Bacteroidota; class Bacteroidia; order Flavobacteriales; family Flavobacteriaceae. The sequence goes on from OZ245049.1 coordinate 2,785,212, forward strand.
ATACACCTCCATAGACGAAGAGAATGCACGTGACACCTTTGCTTCCATCTGTAAGATACTCCCTACGGGAACTGCTTTTGTAAACACTACATGGTTTACAGATACCGTTACGCAAATACAATTAGAATGCCTACTTGCGGATATACTGGTAGCGCGGTCCATACGTGCCAATAATTCTCCTCCAAATAAATTATTTAAAGGGTTCGTTTCTCCAGGCAATACCGTATCTGTAAGGATTGTCAAGGACTCTTTTGCTTTTTTTGAATTCATAGTCTTTTTTTAAAACTACAAATATAGAGATAAAATTAGATGTAGGTGACGGGGCATGAAGAATGGAGGGTATAAAAAAGAAAAACAACTAAAAATAGTTGTTTTTCTTGTAAAATATCTTTTGTATAAGCTGATTCTAATCTAGCCTAAATCCGTATAACAAACACTTACTGAAGGCTAATCAACCAACAACCAAGCGTCTTTTAAAATCGTTTTTTGAATTTTATAAAGTGCGTTAATCGCATCTCTTTCATTACTATAACTCTGAACAGCTACTTGTGTCAATCCCCATTTATTAACCCCTAAAACAGCAGAATTGTAGCCCAAGTTTTTAAACTTATCGACCAATTTACCCACATTTTTAGCGTCCTTAAAAGCACCTCCAACTACATGGTAATTCAATGTTTCTTTCCCAACCGTTAACGTAAGCGAAGGAAGCGGATTGTCTATTACAAAGGTAGCTTCTTGTATTTTTCGCTCCACCACCTCTTGCATTTGTGTAGCAGCGGCAATTGCAACCGACCTGTCTTGATTTTTATACACTTTCATTCCAACACTTCCAACAGTCAACACAATGGCTGCAGCAGCAACATATTTTAAGAATCCACCTGTACGGCGATCTTCTTTAGCAGCAATTTCTGGATACAATGTCTTCACTTGCTGTTTGTAAGCTTCCCGTATAATTACAGGAGAAACAATCGTAGACAAACCAAATGAATTGGTTAAATAATTTACTGTTTCCAAAGGCTCAAATGCAAGCGCTCCCGCAGCATTTTTCGAAAAAGAACCAATGTTTTCTAACAAAATCCCCTGATCCAAATTCACATTCAAAAGCGCTACTTCGTTTTGAATATACACCAAGGCATCATCAAAAGCAATCCCCTTAGCAGAAGCAATATAATTCGCTAATAAACCATCATTATTCTGAAGGTGTCTATTAAACGTTATTTGCTTAGAAGGTGGATAAAACGCATGTGTTTGTTTATTAATTCTAGCCGAAATAGTATTGGTTATAAAACCTCCAAAATTCGGAACAATTACACATTCATATCTATATAATAAATCGCTGATGTAAGTGGCTAATGTCATAGGAACAAATATAGCCAAGATCTCCAAAAGAAAAACCTGAGTTCTACACAAGTTATTAACAATCATTTTGTATATTGATGTTCAAATTGTTATTCCATGAAAAGAGAAGATTTACGACACCTTTTGGCATTACATCGCACAAAAGGCATTGGAGATATTGTAGCAAAAAAGCTAATTGTGCATTGCGGATCAGCAAAAGAGGTATTAGAAACCTCTAAAACAACACTACAAAAAATAAACGGAATAGGCAGTCACACACTTCGTCATTTACAGGATCAAAAGTACCTACAACAAGCAGATGAAGAGTTGAACTGGGCAGCTAAAAACAATGTGCAAATCGTCTCTTTTTTCGATAATAATTACCCCGAAAACCTAAAACATTGTATCGACAGTCCCATCGTACTATTTACTATTGGAGATCAACAAATAAAAGACCGTAAATGCATCAGCATTGTAGGCACTCGAAACATTACTTCTTACGGACGTGAAATGTGCGAGGCACTTATTGACAAGTTAAAACCCTACAATCCTATTATCATAAGTGGATTTGCATACGGAGTAGACATCTGTGCACATCGGGCTGCTATTTCTAACAATTTACAAACCATCGGAGTACTCGCACATGGATTTGATCAGATATACCCAAAAATCCACAAACAATTTATGGTGCCCATAGAAAAAAACGGCGGCTTTATTACAGAATTCTGGAAAGGAGACCAACCATTGCGTGAGCACTTTCTTAAAAGGAATCGGATTATTGCAGGCTTATCTCAGGCAACAATCATTATAGAATCTGCCTCCAAAGGCGGTTCTCTCGTAACTGCGGACATTGCAAATTCTTACAATAGAGATATTTTTGCATTTCCCGGCAGAACCTCCGATCAATTTAGTAAAGGATGCAACGAACTGATAAAAAATCACAAAGCAGCCATTATTACTTCAGCCGATGACCTCATCAAAACATTGAATTGGGACCATCAAAAAACACCTCCTACCATCCAGAAACAGTTATTTATAGACTTGAACCCTCAAGAACAACAAATATATGACTACTTGCTAAAACAAGGGAAAACCATCTTGGATGCAATTGCCTTAGCAAACGGTTTTACTATCCAAAAAACAGTAAGTATTCTGTTCAATTTAGAATTGCAAAGCGTTGTAAGACCATTGCCCGGAAAACAATACGAAGCGATCTAATCCGACACAGCTAAAAAACTTACATTTTACGAATCCAAAGTGCTGGGTTTACTGTTTTTATATCTTTCGAGATCACAAACCACAGGATTGTTTTCCCAGAAATCCTATCGGTATATATCGTCCCAATGGATTGCTTAGTAACTAATTTATCTCCTTTTTTAACATCCACACTCGCAAGGTTTTTATAAATAGAAATATAATTACCATGCTGTACTAAAACAGCCTTTTTATTTCCAGACATCAAAATAATTTCCATAACCACCCCCTTAAAAACGGCACGTGCTTTTGCTCCTTTATTCGTAGAAATACGCACTCCGTTACTCTTTATGGTTGTAGATCTCACAACTGGATGCGGTTGAGTTCCATAACGCATTGTAAGATATCCCTTTTTTACAGGCCATGGCAGTTTCCCTTTATTCGCTACAAATTGACTCGCAAGTTTTTTACTCTCTGGCGTCAGTTTAAAACCAGTACTCTTTGTCCCTTTTTTACTTCCTTTATTAGATTTCCGAATCGCATTTCTAATAATGGCATCAATTTGGGCTGTTATTTTAGCTTGTTTTTTTTCAATTCCACGAATTTTTTCGCGATATGTACCTTCTTTTTCTTTTACTTTAACAATCAGTACTTCACGCTCACGCTTTTGACTTTCTATTTTTGACTGAATTGATTTCCTGTCTTTAATCAATACTTCTTTATCTACTTTGCGCTCTTTTAAGGTATCATTCAACTTCCTTAACGTCCCTGTTTTAAACGCTATCTCTTCACCTTGTTTTTTACGAAAAGCAGTGTATTGTTTCATGTACTGAAACCGCTTATATCCTTGATTAAAATTATCCGAAGACAATAAAAACATCAATTTACTCTGCTGCGATTTACTTTTATAAGACTTAAAAATGATAGCCGCATAATCCGCCTTTAAATCTTTCAATTCTTTTGTAAGAACACCAATATCCTTCTTATTCATAGATATTTCCTTTACCAAAGCATGCGACTCTAAGGAAATGGTCTTGATTAACTCATCATGTTTTCTGATTTTGGTATTCAAATCTCGGACATCGTTTAGTAAATTTTTTTCTTTGCGAACATTGTTAGAAAGCAAGGTGTTGATATACCGAATATCTTTTTTTAACTGCACCTTACGCGCTTCTAACACCCGTCGTTTACCACGTTGGGCATGCGTAAAATTAACTGTCATTAAACAAATAACAAACAGCATAAAATACCGTCTTAAAATCATTATTTCAAACTTATTTTAGTGTATCCTTGAGGGATGCTAAATGGAAAACGAAGCGTCTTATCAAACTGCACTGCTTTAAAATCCAAATCTACGAATGTTTTTTTATTTTTTTCCTGTACTCGAATCTCAATTTTCTTAGGGATTTTATGCTGAAATTTAGGGTAGTTAACTTTCAACATATCAGAACTTGACAGCTCTTTTAATTGCTGACTACTCAAGGTGAAATCTTTAGGATTTACATGAAAAAACAACGCGTACAACTCCTGTTTCTTTTTTAAAGACAGCACATAATCCCCTTTTGAAACCCCGACAACAAGTTGCTTGTTTTTAAAAGTTAAAAGAGGCTTCCCTATTAAGATATTCTGAACTTGCTCAAAATCGAGAGGCATTCCAAAAAAATCGCTAATTAGAGAAAAATCACCTTCAAAATATGTCTGACTTAATTTTTCGTAAAATTGTACTTTTTCTGGAGTGATTTTAAGTTTCGCCATAGGAATCCCAAACTTCTTTACACTCATCCATATCATCTTATCCGTTTCTATCCGTAAATTAACAGCAAAGCCCATGGATACCTTATCGCTGACAAATTTGGCTTTAATTTTAGCAGAAATGGTTTTATAATTAGCAAACGTAGCTCTATTATATTTGGTGATTTTCTTAACAGACATTCGTTTTATACCTCCAGCATCTCCTACTATCTTTTTTGTCTTACAACTTGTAAAACCAATGATAAAACAACACAACACAATTAATTTTCGCATACTTTACTACTCCTTTTTACTTAATTTTAAACATTTTACAGCAAACTTTTTTGCTTGTTTATTTTGATTCAACTTTCCATAACTCACCGACAATTGATGGTAAAACTCAGATTCCATTTTAGGATTCTCAATCACAAAATCTACGCCAATGGTTAAGGTTTCAACGGCTAAATTAAATTTTTCTAGCTTATTTAAAGCAATTCCTTGAGATAAGTATAATTGCGCCTGTGCTGGAAAGAGCTCTAAACCACTTGAAGCATCCTTTAATAACTGTTTATACAACAGAAATTGCTCCTCGTATTTTAATAAATTTACATACGATTTATAGCTCCGATCTTGCTTCACTGCGGTTCTCAACCCAGCTAAACTCTTCTCCGGAAGATCTACATTGACTACGATATTATTTTTTGGAAGCAATCTTAGTAATAAATACTTTTTCAGAGAAGCGGTCCGCAAGGTTGCGTATGCATTGTCTTCTGCCTTTTTAATCAAATCCAAGGCGCGTTCTTCTTGCTTGTTTTTTATATATAAAAGAATCAAAGCATCTACCTGTTTGGGAGAAATAGCTACTATTTTCTCTCTAATATTAATGGCATCAGCATACCTGTATTGTTTTGTATATACATTTGCTAAGTGATCTAAGACCCATTTATTTTCAGGCTCTTTAGTTAACAACAGTTGGGCAAAATATACGGCATCATCATAGGATAAAAGCAAGGCATGGACTTTAGACAATTCAAACAAAGTTCCCGACTCTATTGAATCTAACTGATGTGCTTTCTCAAAACTCTGCAAAGCTTTTTGATAATTTCCAATACCTTTTTCTTTCAATCCTGTAAAAAACAACTCGTGGAAATCCACGTATTTAGACGCTGCTAATTCTAACTGCCCATAGCCCGTTAATGTGATCATAAAACAGCACAGCGTAAGGGCTAAAAATTTATTCCAATTCATAAACCATGTTTTATTTGCAATATACAATTTATCAATTGACAACAACCTAATTATCACCTTGCTTTGCTTTTTTACAGATTCAAAAAACAACAAATCACCCACGCACTACGACAAAAAACAAACCTCGAACTGGAAGAAGTCACATTCTCGTGTTTTTTAACTATTTTTGTCGAAAATCAAGAAACAGTACACCAACGTTTCTTTGATAAAACCATTGGCACATTTGCCTATAGATTAAAAAAATACGAGTTGTGAATTATCTTTCAGTAGAAAACATATCCAAAGCATACGGCGAACTGAGTTTATTTAGTGATATTACGTTTGGGATTAACAAGGATCAAAAAATTGCATTTATTGCAAAAAATGGAGCAGGAAAAACGTCCATGCTAAATATTATCACTGGAAAAGAAACCACAGATAGCGGTAGAATTGTCCTTAGAAAAGGAATTAAAATGTCCTATTTATCTCAAGTGGACAATTTAGACGAGACCCATACCATAGAAGAGTCTATCTTTAATTCGGACAATGATGTATTAAAAATAATTGCTCAATATGAAAAAGCATTAGAAAACCCAGAAAATGAGGATGCCTATCAAAAGGCGTTCGATTTAATGGATCATCACAATGCTTGGGATTTTGAAACACAATACAAACAGATTCTTTTTAAATTAAAGCTTGAAGATTTTACAAAAAAAGTAGGGGAATTATCTGGAGGGCAACGAAAAAGACTCGCATTGGCTGTTTTACTAATTCACAAACCAGACATCCTAATCCTTGACGAACCAACAAATCATTTAGATTTAGAAATGATTGAATGGTTGGAAGAGTACTTTAGAAAGGAAAAAATAACCATTTTAATGGTTACACACGATCGTTATTTCCTAGAACGTGTCTGTACAGAAATTATTGAACTAGACAATGGAAAACTATACACTTACAAGGGGAATTACTCTTATTATTTAGAGAAAAAAGACGAACGTTTGGCTGCTGAGCAAGCTTCTGTTGACAAGGCGAAAAACCTTTTTAAAACAGAGTTGAATTGGATGCGTAGACAACCAAAAGCACGTACTACCAAATCCAAATCTAGGGTTGATGATTTTTACAAAATAAAGGAAGCCGCTCACCAACGTAGAGACGAACATAAAGTACAGCTAGAAATAGAAATGCACCGAATGGGGAGCAAGATTATGGAATTGCATAAAATTTCAAAATCGTTTGGAGATTTGGCAATTTTAGATCAATTTGAATATGTTTTCCAACGTGGAGAACGCATCGGAATTATCGGAAAAAACGGAACAGGAAAATCTTCTTTCTTAAATATATTGAACGGAGATATCCCTTTAGACTCTGGAGAAGTTGTGGTTGGTGAAACTATCAAAATCGGCTATTACACCCAAGATGGAATTAAAGTAAAACCGGGTCAGAAAGTAATAGAAGTAATTCGTGAATTTGGAGAATACATCCCCTTGACCAAAGGAAGAAAAATTTCGGCAGCCCAATTACTAGAACGCTTTTTGTTCAGTCGTAAAAGGCAGTACGATTTTGTAGAAAAACTAAGTGGAGGAGAGCGCAAACGACTGTATCTCTGTACCGTATTGATACAAAATCCCAATTTCCTGATTTTAGATGAGCCTACAAACGATTTAGACATTGTTACTTTAAATGTACTAGAAAGCTTTTTACTAGATTTCCCAGGCTGTTTATTAGTGGTCTCTCACGACCGTTATTTTATGGATAAAATTGTAGACCATTTATTTGTTTTTAGAGGAGACGCAGTAATCGAAGATTTCCCTGGAAACTATTCTGATTACAGAATATATGAAGATTCTAAAGACGTAGTTCAAATAGAAGAAACTGGAAAGAAAAAATTACAAACTTCTGTGATTTCAGCACCCACAAAAAAAGGAGTGTTGACATATAAAGAGAAAACAGAATTTACCAATATTGAAAAAGATATTGAAAAATTAAACCTAGAGAAGAAACGTATAGAAACTGAATTCTCTACAGGAAACATAGAAGGCGAAGCAGTCACAGCACTTTCTAAGGAATTACAATCCATTATCGATCAAATAGACCAAAAAGAAGAACGCTGGTTTGAATTATCTGCAAAACTGGAAGGCGAATAGTCGTAAAAAAACCTATATCACAAAAAAGAGAGGCTTAAAACCTCTCTTTTTTTTTGCTTTTTTATCCAAAACAGCCTAGAAAAACCCTACACACTTTTTTAGATACAATATTTAATTTTACTACTGTTTTTCCAGTATCAACTCAGCGGCATTCACCACCGAATTCGCTACAATTTCAAGGGCAATTCTCCCATCTATCATTGTTACAAAACTCCAATTATTATTAAGTATATTCACAGGTTTTTGGGTCCCAAAAGAAAGCTGCAAACCCAATGTATTCGAATCTTCATACACCTCCCAATCACCTTTTATAGTACCTGTATCATTGGTAGCACTTAATGTTCCGTCACTATTAAAATTGAATTCATAGCCTTGGTACATTTCTGTTTGATCGGCATTCCCAACACGGTGTTTTGCCACCATCCAATCACCCTCTTTAAGTTCCTCTATAAGCTTCGCTTTAGAAACAATACACTTTTTTCTTAATTTAAGACGATTTTCACCCTGTCTAAAATCAAACCGACCGTCATCTTCCATTTCGTACAAACGCCAAGTAACATTAAACTTCGGTAATTCAGGAACTATCATTGTTAAAAATATCCCTGCATCCGTAGTATCAATCTTCCATGCAGCAATATGTTCTTCACCATTCCCAACAATTGTAAGCTTTCCGTTTTCAAAAAAGTTTAAAACAACACCCGTATAACTCTCTGCAAAATCTTGATTATTCACCTTCAATTTATCAATTTTCAAGGGGCAAGCAAACAGCATTTCTAACAATTCCTCTTGGGTACAATCCTCACAATCATCATCGTCATAATCAAAATCATCATCTTCATCACACTGTCCATCTGACGCTTCAATTATCAAGCCTAGAGCAAGCATGTTTTTGACCACAACTTCAGTCCCATCATGTAATACAACACGTATTGGGAAATTAATTGTCGCCACGTGATAAGCTTCCATATTTTCTATAAATTGATAAAAACGCTTGTCGTCTTCAATGGAAACTGTATTTAATAATTGACGCGCACTATCATACACAGAAATGGCAATCGGATACACAAAATCCAAGCATTCTATATCATCATCTAGCGCATTCTCTTCCCCACATTTGTCAGTATATTTCTCCAGTTCGTCCGTATTATTAATTACAAACTCATCATAATTACTCGTGATGATAGTTATAGGGAAAATAATTTCCAGTACATCTTCATCAAAATCTACTTTATCAAAAACAGCCTCGATGGTCTCAAAACCAGCAGCATCAACTATTGTGATTTTCAATCCATTTACAATTACAGAAACGGGTAATTGTACTTCCAAGCAACTTGCGCCATCAATAATATTATCGGTAGAACCATCTTTCATGGCGGTTTTTTGAATAAGAGACGCTATTTTTGAAGCTACTTTTAAACTCGTTTCATTTGTTGGCTCAGTAATCTCATCAATCTCCTTTTGACAGGACATGACAACAACTACAAAAAAGAAAGCCATTGCTATTCTAACTACGTATTTCATCCTACTATTTTATGTGGGTTCAAATATAGAACAGTAAAATTTACTTTTACCCTACCTCCAAACTAAAAATAAATGCCTTACTTTGTATTTCTCTTATAAGCCCCAATATGAGTTCAAAAGAAATTTTACATTTTTGCGACGAAAAGATATTCTCTTCGTTTTTTACCAAGCACATTTCTACACTCCATAGTTTTGTGTATTACAAATGTGGAAACCAAGCTTTGGCGAGTGACATCTCACAAGAAGCATTTGTTAAATTCTGGGAAAACTGCAGCAAGATTATACCGAGCAAAGCCAAATCATATTTATTTACAATTGCCAATAATCTTTTTTTAAATGAGTATGCCAAACAAAAAGTACGATTGAAATTTGAAAAAATCCCACAATCAACAAGCACACTAGAATCACCTGAGTTTTTATTAGAAGTAGCAGAATTTGATCAGAAATTACAAACTGCGTTGAACAAGCTAACCGAGGCACAGCGGGTCGCATTTTTACTGCACAGAATAGACGGAAAAAGCTATAAAGAAATTGCAGCGTTCTTAGAAATATCGGTAAAAGCGGTAGAGAAAAGGATTCACAAAGCCTTAAAATCACTGCGAGAACAAATAGACGAACTATAAAATTATCACATAAGGTAGGGTAAAAGTACTTACAGATGTTATACGTATACAGCAACACAAAATGGACAACGATTATTACTTAGCGAAATGGATGGACGGAACACTCAGTGAAGCCGAACTCCTAAAGTATGTGAGCAGCAAAGAAATTGCTTCCTACAAGCGTATTATTGCACATACAGATCAGTATAAAAAACCTGCTTTAAACAGTGCTGAAATACTTAAAAAAGTATTGAAAAAATCAAAGAAACCAAGCCTTTACAAAAAGCGTTCATTCGCTGTATTTTATCGTGTTGCTGCCTTATTGATTTTAAGTATTTCTGTGTATTATTTTACGCGAACAACAAGCACAACTTTCCGTATAAAGACTGAAAGAAAATTAGCATTTGTACTCCCCGATCAATCATCTGTAAAACTGAATGCAAAAAGTGAAGTAACCTATGATAAAAACAACTGGAAAAATCATCGCGACATACATTTAAAAGGCGAGGCCTATTTTAAGGTTACAAAAGGATCTAAATTTAATGTTCAAACCCCTTCAGGAACAGTTACCGTATTGGGAACTAAATTTAATGTACTCGCGAGAGAACATCGTTTTGAAGTCACCTGTTTTGAGGGTTTGGTAGCCGTCATATACCAAAACAAAAAATACTTAGTTCCTGCAAAAAACAGTTTTAAAATAGTCAAAGACCTTCCTGTTTTAACCTCAAACATCACAAATAAAACCCCCTATTGGACAGAGAATAAATCACATTTTAAAAGTCGTCCATTCCACCTTGTAATAGCAGCGTTTGAACGTCAATACCATTTAGAAATATCCTACCCCAACAGTTTAAAAAACAAACTTTACACAGGAGAATTCCCTCATAACAACAAACAACAAGCACTCAATGCCATTGCTTTACCGTTTAATTTATCAATCACACATAAAAAACAACAGGTGATATTGAGCAAGTAATGATATTTTTGAACTTTAGAAAACATCTATTTTTTACCTTCTTTTTTACGTTGTTTTGGATGCAAACCCAAGGACAAATTAATAAAGAAAAACCACTTGTTGCAGTTTTAAATACACTAACCATAAAATTTAATATTAGTTTCACCTATTCCGATGCACTGATCCTTCCAATCCAAATACAGATGCCTTCTACAATGCACACCTTGGAACAGTACCTTGTATTCTTACGACAACACACAAGATTGGATTTTAAAAAAGTATCCAATTCCAATATTGCCATTCTTAAAAAAACAGCTCCTTCCCCACTCTGTGGCTACTTAATTAATGTACAAAATTCCAACGTTGTTACAGGCGCTCATATTCGCATTTTAAACCACACTATAACGGCAATTTCTGACGAAACTGGCTTTTTCTCCCTGCCTCCTATGCCTCAAAATGAAGTGATAGAAATTAGTCATATTTCCTATCCTACCATCTATTTGAACGCGACCGATTTTAAAAAAAGTAATTCCTGTTTTAAAATCTACCTCAACACAAAAACAGAAGTCCTCCATAAAGTTGTCATCAATGCGATTCTAACCAAGGGAATTGAATGGACAAAGAACAACACTTTAAACATAGTTCCAGAGAAGCTAGGTGTATTACCCGGACTAATAGAACCCGACATCTTACACCTAATTCAGCTACTCCCTGGAATACAAAGTGTAAATGAAACCATCAGTAATATAAACATAAGAGGAGGTTCTAATGATCAAAACTTAATGCTTTGGAACGGAATTAAAATGTATCATACAGGGCACTTTTTTGGGCTTATTTCTGCGTTCAATCCCTATTTAACAAAAAATGTAACTGTGGTAAAAAACGGAGTCGGTGCTCAATATGGTGATGCCGTTTCTGGACTTGTTGCAATACAAACACAAGACAAAATCAAGAAATCCACCTACGGAGGTCTCGGCATAAACCTACTCAATGTAGATGCGTATGTACACCTGCCGTTTTCAAACAGATTCGCCTTGCAATTATCAGGAAGAAGATCCATTACAGACATCTTACAAACACCCACTTTTGACACGTATTTTAAACGCGCATTTCACGATTCAAAAATTACCAATAACACCGTTTATGCCCACAGTAAATTAAGAACAAATGCAAATTTTAGCTTCTATGATTTTAGCGGAAAACTACTCTACGACATCAATAAAACACATCGATTTAGACTGAGTGGATTGCAAGTATCAAATCGACTTAAATACCAAGAGACAATTATCAGCGAGCAATACGCAGAGCAAAAAGAAAGCCAATTAAGACAAGAAAACAGGGCGATTGGAGCTGAATTAAAAAGCAATTGGTCCGAAAAATTCTCCACAAGAATACATGCTTATATAAGTAACTACACCATCAAAGCTTCTAATTACACCCTACTTACAGAACAGCGTTTGCTTCAGGAAAACGAAGTCTTAGAAACCGTGTTTACCCTACAAGGAAAACTCCATTTAAACAAACACACAACGCTACTCACTGGTTATGATTTCTCAGAAATAGGGATTACAAATTATGATGATGTAAACGAGCCTGTATATGTGAGAACTATAAAACATGTGATTAGAAACCATGCTGTTTACTGTCAATTTAAATACGCTTCTAAAGATGATAAACTCCACGGAAAAGCAGGATTTAGGCTGAATTACATCGAAAAGTTTACAGATTTCAAACTAGAACCTAGACTAAACATTCACTATCAATTAAATCCCCGCATTACTATCTATAGCGCAGGCGAACTTAGAAGTCAGTTTTCTACACAAACCATAGATTTACAAAAAGACTTCCTAGGGGTAGAAAAACGTCGCTGGGTTTTAACCGAAGAGCAAGAAGTTCCATTGTTAAAAAGCAGACAAATTTCGACAGGAATTACCTATAAAAAGCAACGTTTTTTAACTTCCATAGAAGGATTCTACAAAAAAGTAACAGACATCACGGCGTCTAATCAAGGGTTTCAGAATCAAAATCAATATATAAAAGCCATTGGAAATTATACTGCAAAAGGCTTGGAAGTATTTAGTCAGTACACGTTCCCCAGTATAAACACATGGATTAGCTATACGTATCTTAAAAACGATTATACCTTTAAAACATTTTTACCACCAAATTTCCCGAACAATATAGATGTAAGACATGCCCTGTTTATAGGAAGCACTATAGACATTCAACGGTTTAAAATTGGTATCGGACTGCAATGGAGAACAGGAAAACCGTATACAAAACCAACCGAAATCAACCCCGTTTCTACAACTACCTTAGTACCGAGCATCAATTACCAAACCGCAAATAGCGCTAGATTGCCCAATTATATGAGAACTGACATCTCCTGTATGTACGACTTTAAAATTTCGAAAAGTGTAAACGGCCATATCGCTGTATCCATACTCAATACATTGAATCAACACAACATTCTCAATCAATATTACCAATTAAATAGCGAGCACACTATTATCACTATAAAAGATCCTGCCATTAAAAGCACTCCAAACATAAGTCTGAGACTCTTATTTTAAAAGGTTTTAATTAATTGTATATATGAACCGAAAACCTCACCCCAATAACAAGGAAATACTTCCGAAAGACTATTTTCTATATCGAGACAGAGCCTAGGGGAATTAAACCCTCCATAAGGAATTAAAAAAATCACCCTTACGTTACTTTTTGAATGATAAAAACCACAATTAAGTGTAATTTTAACGTTTATTTATAGAAATTCCTTTTTTCAATCGATTTTTACGCTTATTTTTAACCCGTCTAGAGATACAAGTGTATTTCTATTGTTTGAAATTTAAACCAATACCCTTAGAAACGATGCGAAATTTAGTAACCATTGCCCAGATTTTTATGTGCACACTACTTCTTAGTTGTGGGATGCAAGCACAAACCTTAGACCCTGTTATTGAAAACCCTGCGGTTATTCAAATGAACAAGCTCAACGCCAGAGCTTCATTTTTTCCTTATAACTCAGAAAAAGCGGCAGCAGACAATGAATTAAAAAACGCAAGCAATTACCAATTACTAAATGGCATTTGGAAATTTAATTGGTCTAAATCTCCTGAAAAACGACCTGTAGATTTTTTTAAAGACAGCTATAACACCGACAACTGGGACACAATTAAAGTACCTGCAAACTGGGAAGTAGAAGGTTTTGGAATTCCAATTTACACCAATGTTGCTTACCCTTTTAACGTAAGCAATCCAAATCCTCCAGACATTCCTGACGGATACAATCCTGTAGGTTCTTATAAAAGAGATTTTGACATCTCGGAAAACTGGAAAGGAAAAGCTATTTACATCCATTTAGGCGCAGTTAAATCGGCATTTTATATTTGGATAAACGGGCAAAAAGTAGGCTATAGCCAAGGTTCTAAATTACCCGCAGAATTTGACATTACAGCATTTGTAAAAAGAGGAACCAACACCATTGCATTGGAAGTATACCGATGGAGTGATGGTAGCTATTTAGAATGCCAAGATTTTTGGAGAATTTCTGGTATAGAAAGAGACGTGTACCTTTACGCAAGACCCAACATACAACTCTCTGATTATTTTGTAAAATCTGGACTTAGCAATAATTATACAGATGGAACTTTTGCCCTAGACATCGACCTTAAAAACAAAACAGGAAAAAAACAAAAAGTTCAGTTACGTGTTGAAATCACCAAAAACAACAAACCTGTTTATTCCAATACGCAAAAAATCACATTGACTCCAGGAAGTAGCCCAAAGAGCATTCAGTTTTCAAAACAATTAGGTCCTGTAAAATCATGGTCAGCAGAAACACCAAATCTGTATACCTTAAACATGGTTTTAAGCGACAAGAAAGGAAATGTCCTAGAAGCGGTCTCTAGAAAAATAGGTTTTAGAGTTTCGGAGATTAAAAATGGTCGCATGTTGGTAAACGGACAAACCATTTTATTTAAAGGAGTAAACCGTCATGAACACGACCCTGAAAACGGTCATGTAATTTCTAGAAAAGACATGCTACGTGATGTGCAGATCTTTAAAGAAAATAACATCAATGCAGTACGTACCTGTCACTATCCAAACGATCCGTACTGGTATGAATTATGTGACACTTACGGAATCTATGTGATAGATGAAGCGAATATAGAATCGCATGGTATGGGCTATAATTTAACCCGTACATTAGGAAATAATCCTGCTTGGCTAAAAGCACATATAGACCGTACAGAACGCATGATAGCACGTGATAAAAACCACCCATCTATCATCCTTTGGTCTCTAGGGAACGAAGCAGGAAATGGATACAACTTCTACCGCACTTATTTACGAGCCAAAGAAATGGATTCGACAAGACCTGTGCAATACGAACGTGCTGAGCTACAATGGAACAGTGATTTATACGTTCCTATGTACGCTACTCCGAAAGACATCGAAGCCTATGCAAAAAACGATAGCTATACCAAATCTTTAATTCAGTGTGAATACGCGCACGCCATGGGAAATAGCATGGGAGGATTTAAAGAATACTGGGACTTATTCGAAAAATACGACAAGTTACAAGGAGGTTTTATATGGGATTATGTAGACCAAGGATTAAAAGTGGTAAAAAACGGGAAAAGCATTTATGCCTACGGCGGTGATTTTGGACCAGAAGATGTACCCAGCGATAATAACTTCCTAAACAATGGGCTGGTACAACCAGACAGAAAATTAAATCCTCACATGCTTGAGGTTCGACATATTCAACAAAACATTAAATTTTACGCAACAAACGCTGCAACAGGAACTATCGCAATTAAAAACTGGTATTTCTTTAGAGATTTAAGCAATTATAACTATGATTGGGAAGTGATTTCCAATGGAAAAGTGATTGAAAAAGGGACTATAAAAGCTCAAAACATTGCACCTCAGCAAACAAAAACAATCACCGTTCCATTTCATAAAGACTTTAAAAATAATGTTGAGTACTTCTTAAACATCAAAGCCGTATTGATAAAAAAAGAAGCCCTGCTTCCAGCAAATTACAAAATTGCTTATCAACAATTTTCTTTAAACACGGCAGCTACATTTAAAAGTCCAACATCTAACAAAGCTGTTGCCTATACAAATGATGGCAGTACAATTAAAGTTACAGGAACAGATTTCGAAGTTACTTTTGACACACCAACAGGAACCTTGACAAATTTTACAAAAAACGGTTCCCTATTAATAGAAAAAGGACCACAAGTAAACTTTTGGAGAGCACCAAACGATAACGACTACGGAGCAGGATCACAAAAAAAATACAAGGAATGGAAAAATACAGGCCAACAGGAATTAGCAGCTCTTACTATCACAAAAAACAAAGATCACAGCCTGACACTGATATTTAAAAAACAATTGTTTAAAGGAGACGTTGTTTACACCCAGACCTATCAAATAAACGGCGATGGAGCCCTTAAAGTAAGCAACGATTTAAAGGTTGTAAAAGGAAGCCATAGCAGCATCTTTAAGTTTGGAAACGAATTGGTACTACCTGCATCATTCAAAACGATTGAATGGTACGGAAATGGCCCTTTCGAATCTTATACAGACCGTCAGCATGCAGCTAAAATAGGCGTGTACAAAGGAAGTATCAAGGAGCAATATTTTCCTTATATCAGACCTCAAGAAACAGGAAACAAAATAGGGGTTAGATGGACAACATTAACTAAAGAAAACGGTGTTGGAATTAAAATATTTGGAGAAAAACCAATGCAAGTTTCTGCTTTAAACTACCATCGCAACGACTTGGATTCTGGGGATAAAAAAACTCAAAAACACGCAGGTGAATTGACCCCAAGGAAAAAAGTGTTTTTAAACATCGATGGTTTCCAACAAGGACTGGGAAGCATCAATAGTTGGGGTAGATTGCCCTTAGAAAAATACCGATTGCCTTATGCATCTTACAACTATTCCTACTGGATTGTTCCTGTAAAGTAATTGGTTTTTAAAACTCATTTTAGATTCGTTGTCCTTCGGTTTCTATATATAGGACTTGGGATCTAAACTTTGAAAAGTTAAAATTAAAGAAAGCCTGATATTTAATAAATATCAGGCTTTCTTTTTGATTACAACCTAGCACCAAACGTCTTTTATACCAAACACATTTTTCAAGTGACGGTTTAGAAATGGAATTGTTTTTTGTTTTAGCTACGCGATAAATGGAAGGATAGCCTTACTATCATTCAGTTTTTTAACAACACTAGAACGAAAAATAAACGATTTATATCGGTCATTTTGGATTGTAACTATACATACGGCATATAAAACATGTTGGAATACGCCTCTCTTAAAACAACAGGAAATCATACTAAAACCATCGAACTAAATAACAATAAAAATCGATGGACCGCTTGAAAATTTAAAAATTTTGAATACATTTAACAATAAAACAACACATACCCCGAAACTATTATAGACATAACGGAAATAACGTCAAGTCTTGGAAGTTTTTTGATGATATGTGGGTGTTAGCAATAAGCAAAGCAACCAAACTAGAATAATGGATACTGGAGATTTATCAGAAGAGGCATATCGAGCAATATTAATAGAGTCGGAAAGATTTAATCACGATTTGACTTTACAATTTGGACTTCTTTCAGGAGAGTGTAAAAACGAAAAGGAATTCATTGAAAAATCAGTCAAGCTTATAAACGAAATGAAAAACTATAATAATATCGACCTTGATGATATGTTTTTTGGAAATCCACCAAAAACAAAAGACTTTCAAATGACTTTAAAAAAGATACTTGATAATATTGACGATATTGGAGCTATTCCAATTGAAAAAAGGACTTATTTATATGGATAAAACAATTATTAAAGAACTAGAAAATAAGTTAGTAGAGATGAATGGAATGTTTTGTTCTCAAAAACTAGATGATGATTATTTTCAATTGCCTGAGAAATTAATAAAAAAAACGGGAAACAAAAGAGATGTGCCGTCTAAAAGAGGGAAACTTGAAATTTGGGCTGCGGCAATAATATATACAATTGGTTCGATTAATTTTCTTTTTGATGAATCCTTTGATCCTTATATTACAGCACAAGAGATAAGTGATTATTTTGGAACAAAAAATTCAACAGTATCAAATAAAGCTGGATAAATAAGAAAAATATTTGATTTGACAATGTTTGATAATGAATTTGCAACTGAACGTATGAATGAAACAAATCCGTTTAATGATTTAGTAATGGTTGACGGACTAATAGTTTCACTGTCTTCAATTCCTGAAAATTTACAAGAATTGGTAAAAAAGGAAAGGGAGGAAGGACGAGATATCGAATTTACAACTGAAAGAGAATAAACCCTATTCCTAATCGAGTAGACGGCTCCAACTAAAATAGTAGGAGTGCGCCTCTCACACCATGTACATACTAGAGCTTCGCTCGGTCATTTCTAATTATAAGTGTAAAAACACTTCTAATTCTCATGAAGCTACACCGCGGTTCAAAAAATTGAAGTTTGCGTATTATTAATGGTTTCTATCAACCGTTTGTATCCTTTTCGTACAAGTCTAGATTTGGGTTTGGTAGTTTTTAAAATTGATTTTTTTCTTATTAAGCCATGCTTCTCCAAAAACCACAGAGATATACACCAAGACCATCGAAATAAACAATAAAAAAAATGTTGGACCGCTTGAAAATTTAAAAAATTTGAATACATTTAACAATAAAAAAAATAATCACTCATTCTACTCTAGCTATGTTAGAAATAACATCTACTCTAAGAGTTCTATAGTAGATATACGGGTGTTAGCGTTCATTCAAAAAGACCAAACTAGTAAAGTAAACCGATGAAAAACCAGCGCACAAATAGCACATTTGCAAGCTCCGACACACATGCTGACACTTCAGCTTTCAAAAGAGCTATTTTTTGCCATCACACATAAGCCGATGATTAAAATTGTTGAAATAGAAAATGCCTTAGAGCGGATTAATGGAGATATCTTTCAGGAGTTTTGTAATCATTTCTTGTATTTAAAACTTAATCCGAATTCAATAACGCCGATTGGAAGTGTGATTGGCAAAGAAAAGTCTAGAAAAGGGATTCCAGATTCCTATTTTACTAGTGCAGATAATGAATTGATTTTTGCTGAATATACAACACGAGAGAGACTTAAATCGGGCGAAAGCTTTTATAATAAGTTAAAATCAGATTTGGAAAATTGCTTTGACACCTCAAAAACTGGTTTGAAAAATGAGGAAATAAATAAGGTAATACTTTGCTTTACTGAACGTATTAAGCCCGAAGAAAGAAAAAACCTTGAAGAACTGTGCAAGAAGTATAACGCTAATTGCATCCTTGATTTAAAAGGTATTAGAGATTTATCATTTGCCGTATTGGATTATCCAATTTTAGGAAGTTTTGTCGGGATTAAAATTGGAACTGGTCAAATTCAAGAACCATCAGAGTTTATTGCAAATTATGAAAAGAATAGAATATCTACTCCATTAAGCAATTCTTTCAAGGGACGAGAAACAGAAATTAAAGATGGCTTGAATTATCTGGAAACCAACGATGTTTTATTAGTTTATGGAGCTGCTGGCACAGGGAAATCTAAATATGCCATTGAGTTAGCAAAACAGTTTTCAGATAAAAACGATTATACTTTTTTGTGCATAGGAAATAAAGGTATTTCGATATGGGAAGACTTAAAATCATTTATTAATAAGGATAAAAAATATGTACTATTAGTTGATGATGCAAATAGGCTTACTCAGAATTTCCAATTGATTTTAAGTTTATTGGGAGAAAGAATATCAAACAGCTTAAAAATAATTGTAACAGTTCGGGATTATGCTTACCCACAAATAAAAACTATTGCTAATAATTGCGACTATTCATCCATAGAGATTAAAATTTTCTCTAATGATGAAATAAAGAGTATTATTCAATCAGAAGATTTTAAAATAAAAGAACCATCCTATGTTGATAGGATTCTAAAGGTAGCACAAGGAAATGCTCGATTAGCAATAATGAGTGCCAAAGTGGCTCTTAAATCCAATAATATTACTCAACTAAATGATGCTTCTCAGATATATGATGAGTATTTTGAACCTCTATTTACTGAAGTTCCTTTATTAAAAAAACCTATAACATTAAAAGCTTTAGCATTAATCGCATTTTTCTCACGAATTGACAAAAGCAATAGAGAGTTTTGTGATTACATTTTTAGTTCACTAGAAATAGATGAAGAACAATTCTGGGAAATATGTTATTCTCTTCATGAAAGTGAATTAGTAGATCTTTTTGAACAACAGATTGTTAAAGTTTCAGACCAGATTTTTGCTACATACATTTTTTACAAAGCGGTTATTGAAAATGAAACTTTAAGTTTCAATTTCTTTCTTGATAACTATCTAGATTATGAAAATAAGATTCAGGACACCATAGTCCCGATATTAAATACGTTTGATTATAAGAAAATTGAAGTCAAGTTAAAGCCAATAATTATTAATAAATGGATAGAAATAGAAAAGCAGAATGAATATAAAAATTCATTAATGTTTCTTGATTTATTTTGGTATTATTTAGGCTCACAAGTCTTTATTTTTCTCAAAAAACAAATTGACATACAAGTAAAAGAAATCACAAAGGAATATAGGTATACTTATGAAATGAATGAATTTTCATCTGGCACAGGAAAAGACATTGAATTGCTTTCTAAGTATAGAAATCATAATGATGAATTATTCAAGGATGCATTAGAACTCTTATTTTATTATGCTCTTAATGCTCCATCAAAAATGCCTGCCTTAGTATATACTTTAAAAGAAAAATTTAGTTTTTCTAGGTTCGGATATATGTACGGCGACCATGTTCAGCATTTACTTTTCGAATTCCTTTTTCAGAATGCTAAAGCAGGAGAAAATAAAGAGATTTATCAGAACATTATATGTGAGATTCTACCTCATTATCTAAAAATAGAATATCGGGAAAATGAAGGTAATGGAAGGTCAATCACATTATATACTTTTCATTTATGGCTTTCGAAATCAATAGAATCATTTAGAGGGAAATGCTTTGAATATTTATTATCTGTTGCAAATAAAACAGATATATTGGAAATATTATATAGACTCAATTTCTACGAATATAAAGACTCAAATGAGATACTTAATCATGATAAAAAATATATTTTCCAAATAATTAATAACCATTTTCATCCTAGTGTATTTGAGGACTGTTTTGTCCTTCAACATATTTTAGAAGGATTCGATTACTTAAAAGTAGATTACACAAAAGAGATAAGTGATGTAAGTGAAAGTCAACTATATCGACTTGCCGAAGTACTAAAAAAAGATAAACAAAGAAAAAAGGAAATTGGTTGGAAAGAGGAAGAAAAGTTACATGAGAAAGAATTGCTCGAATACTGTTCTGACTTTGATGTTACACAGTATGATGCCCTATTTGAGAATGTTTCTTCGATATTGGGGAAAATTAAGAATATTAGTCGTGATAATTTAGAATGGCAATATGAAAATTCACTCAATATAATTTTAGGAAATATTGCAAAATCAGACCCAAAATTATTTTTAGAGGTTATTACTATAAACTTTGATAAATATCAATTTAACCTTCATTTCGTTTTTATATTTAATCAGTTTTTTCAAAATAACCCGAAGTATTATTTCGAGTTATTTAAGCTCATCAAAGGGCTAAAAGAAAACATTAAGTTTAGCTTTTATCAAACCTTAAATATTGATTTTGCAAATGACGAACACTTGCCTTTGCTTTATGCAGCTTTACTAGATTCAATAAAATCATTATCCACACAATATGTTTTTTGGGATTTAACATTCGTAAGTAAGTTTGATACATTAAAGAGTGAGCAAGATATTTACAGTGAAATATTATTAATAGTATTAGCAAAAGTAAAAACAGAAGAAGCTAAGATTAGTGTTGGGCAACAATTTATTGAAAAGTGTGCTTCATTTGATAGTCTTCCTTATGAGTTACTAGTTGAAGCATATTTTTACTCCAACAAAATAGAAAATCATTTTGACCATGATAAAAAACTATTTAGAATACTACTACAAAGAGACTTCAATTTTATTATTCGATTTTTAAAGTACAATTCTCCAAATCGTATTTCATATCACGACTTAGAGCATGAAAGATTTGATTTTATTTGGGAATTGGGCAATTCGACTAAAATAATTGACTCTGTATTTGAATTCTTTATTACAAATGAGCCGTTTTACTTTTCAGAAAGAGCAGTAGCTGCATTTTTTCCTCAAATAAACAGTAAATATGGAAATAAACCAATTGATTATTTAAGAGGTATTCTAGAAGACAAATACTTAAATGATAAATATGTAGATGTGGTATTTAGTATAATATGCTATAAATACCCAAGTTTAAAAATGGAAATTTTAGAAATGTTTTTGACTTTAAATAATGATTTTGAGGTTTTTAGAAAATTAGAGATTATCCAAAGAAGTAAAAGTTGGTCAGGCAGCTATATTCCAGTAGTTGAAGGAGAAAAAAAGATTTGGGAAAATGTTTTATCAGTTTTAGAAAGTTTACCAAATAGAATGGATTTCTATGAACACAAGGAATATACCACTAGACAAATTGGTTATTGTGACTTAAGGATTAAAGATGAAATGAAAAGAGAATTTCATGAGGACTTTTAGATCCTACCCGCAAAGTCAAGCACATTGTCTGGTCGCACAAGCTAGCACACGACCAAAACCAGTCAAAAAGCTTGCCTTGCCAACGCATGAACTGACAGAAATAAAGCACGAAACGCTAATCGAGTAGACGGGTGACAACTGAATAGTTGCCACTGCGCCTCTCACACCACCGTACGTACGAGAGCTTCGCTCGGTCATTTCTAATTACAAGTGTAAAAACACTTCTAATTCTCATGAACCTATACGGCGGTTCAAAAAATTGAAGTCTGCGTATTATTAATGTAATCTATCAAAGGTTTATACCCTTTTCGTACAAGTCTAGATTTGGTAATGGTAGTCTTTAAAATTGGACTTTGGGCTACTGCCCATCCTCCCATTATTCATTTCTTTTTTATTTTAGGGGTATTCATGAAGTCGTTCCTCCGTTCTGGTTCTACTCCAAGCGTATGCTTGTCCATTCTCTATTCCTAATCTGATTAGGTTTTTACGTATCCTTTCAAGCTTTTTATTCACTCCCTTTTATTTTTTAGTGGTGTTCATGAGGTCACTTCGTTTCGTTCCAATCGTGCCAAATACAATATCGCAACCGATTTCTTATCCACTCATCTAGCTTTTTAACTTTTGCATAGATGTTGGTTAAACGGTAATTATTCATCCAGCCTCGGCAGACTTGGTTTATACCAATTACAATCCAAAATGACCAATATAAATAGTTTATTTTACGTTCTAGCGTTGTTAAAAAACAGAACGATAGCTATGGCTATCCTTAGGTTTTTAGCCTAGCTAGAACAAAAAATAATTCCATTTCTAATCCGTCACTTGGAAATGTATTTGGTATTAGCCGTTCTAAACGTTCCGACAATGACATTGGTTTGGTTTTCTTGGTAATACTCTTTAGGTTACGCTTAAACTTTGCCCAACTTTTCTTTGCTACTACTAGTATATATTGTCCTTTTACTCCCTTTTTGTAGACTGGCACAAAGCCATGTCCTAGTAACTCAAAGTTTACGGGTCTACGAATGCCACTTTTGGCTTTATTTATAGGTAGTTTTAATTTGTCTTTTAAGAAGACAAACAACGTATTCCCTATTTGTTTCGCCTCACGTTTGGTCTTTGCGTAAATGCTAAAATCATCTGCGTAGCGGACGTACCGTAAACCCATTCTTTTCATTTCTTTATCCAAGACGTCTAACATTATGTTAGATAGTAAGGGACTAATTGGGCTTCCTTGCGGGATTCCTTTTCTACGCTTTTGAAGTTTCCCATTTATTAAAATAGGAACTCTAAGCCATTTTCGGATTAAACGCATGGTTGTTGGACATTTTACCCTGTGGTAAATAAGTTGTAGTAGGATACAATGGTCCACTTCATCAAAGAACCCTTTAAGGTCAATATCTACAATATCTTGGTAACCATTATTGATATACTGTTGAGCTTGTAGTACTGCTTTTTGAATGTTCTTTTGTGGTCTAAACCCAAAACTAAGTGGCTCAAAATCAAATTCGAACTGAACCATTAATTGTTGGCTTACCGCTTGCTGTAGCCATCTATCTACTACTGTTGGGATTCCTAAAAGTCTGGTTTTACCCTTGCCTTTTGGAATGCTTACTCCTAAGATTGAGTTTGGAACATAGCTATTCTTACGGATCGTTGTTAGTATGTCTGAACGGTTTTCAACTATATAAGTTGAAAGTTCCGTTACTTTCATACCATCAACTCCGCTAGCTCCTTTATTTCGCTTCACTTGACGTGCTGCTTTAAAAAGGTTGGTAGCTTCTAGTACTTTGTCAATCATAGGTTAAATAATTCGGGTACTCCTGTTGGTTTAAAACTAGGCTAGCTAGGCATCCTAATTGAATTTCAACGTAATTTAATGTTCTGTCCTTCCCTATTTGTGAGACCATCTGAGGTCTTTCCTCAACTCGTTTCCCATAGGTACTATGACGTCTGCTGACTTCTCCATAGAACCAACTCCTGGCTTTGGAGACCTCCCCAGGTAATGACATCTTCTTTCACTCAATCACTGCCGTATCTACATAACTACCCTTTTAGTATTCTTTTGGGCGTTGCAATGATGTGTTTACTTACCCAAGTAATTATACCTCTGTATACGGTTTCTGTTCGTCAGTACCGAGCTTTGTAGTCTCGCTTCCTTCAGATAAAACCTCACGGTTTTCACCCTTGCGACTTACTAATGTTTCAGAACGTTACTCCTGCACATAAGGGACTTGCACCCTCTAGATTAATTAACTACCTTTCCGTAGTTAAAAGATGCCCATGCTGGGCACACACAATAAATATAGGTCATTTGGCGGATAGTGCTAAATTTGAAATGAGTACAATTAATAAAATATATAGCGGATTGATAGGTTGGAGCTTTGAAATGCCAAACGCCCCATATTCGAGCCGTTATCTACAATTAGATAAAATAGTACACATGGATTCATCATTTTTCGTGATGTTTTATTAAAAAAGGGGTGTCGGGAGTCCAAATAAAACAGAGGAAGTTATTTTAAACATCTATGTTATAACGCAAGTTTGTAAAAACAGGGAAATACAATTAAAAAACAATTACCGCATATAACTATTTTTTGTATATTTGAAGAACACTTATAGATATAGGCACCTAAACACTAATAACACAATGCTACTATGTGGAAACAAATAGAAATACCCATAGTTAGAGCTATTGTTATAGGTGATGGTGAGAAGATAAAAAGACAATGGAAACAAGAAAATTAAAAAAAACAGGTTTTAGAATAACATTTGAAGACGGAGAAACAATGACAAAATATTTACAAGCAATTAGCCCTTGTTTTTGCAACAGAGACATTAAAGAGGATGAGCTTGAAGAAATAATCATTGAACTACGAAAAAAAAGCGGAAGATACGAAGTGTCAAACTTTCTAAATAAAATAAGAAAAACCGGTTTAATTGAAATTAACAAAAAGTACAAACCTAGCGATGACAAAAAGACAAGATTATACATTAAAGAGAATGTCTACTATGCTAAATGGGGCAGTGAATTTTACCCAATAGTTGGTGATTTTAAAAAATACACTGGAAGTGAATCTCCTAAAAAATATATTAGCAAAATAGATGGTGTTTTTAAAAAATCTATTCTTAAAGAAAAAATAAAAGAATCTGATTGCAACTACAAAACATTTGCAGATCATCTTAATTGCACATTCACTACAAATAGCATTAATACATGTATCCGTAAAATACATTTTATCGCTCAAACATTTCACGAAACAAATGGTTTTATAGATTCAAGTGAAAAAGGACAAGGAAAAAAATCATACGGAGGAGGTACGTGTTTTAAAGGCAGAGGCTTAATTCATATAACTCATGATTACAATTACCTTCCTTATTATGATGAAGCACTGAATACAGGAACCTATAAAGACTCGTCTACAGAGACAAATAAAAAATACCTTGATCTGTATGACGGAAAAAATAAAATTGGAGAAGATGTAACAGAATTTATTGAAAGAAAAGAAAAAGAAAAAAAAGCACATGGCTTCCCTGATGGTTTTATAAAAGATCACTTAAAGCCATTTGCAAAAGTATTAGCTTCTGATTTACAACACGCCTGTTATAGTGCTGGATTCTTTTGGTACTTGAACGATATAAATGATGAAGCTGATTCAGACAATAGTGATGGAGTTTCTAATATAATAAATGCTGGTGACCAATTGTCCAAAAGAAAACAATACGTAAAATACTTAAAAGAAATTTTTGATTATGAAACTTGTAAGAAAAATCCAAAGAAAAACAAAAAGTAATCTTTTATGTATAATTGCGATTACTTTATGCTCTTGTATATCTAGCAATAATGGCAAAAACATTACTAAAAAAAATAATTATGAAAATGTTGAAACCAATAGCCTGTCTAATAACTTTTTAAAAAAGCTAATAGACACCCTCTCTGTTAAAGAAAGCGATACGTTATTATTCAGGAAATGGCGAGGATCAAGTAATGATTCTGTATTCTTTAACATAAAAACATCAAAATTCATACTACTAAGAAAACCTTATTCGAAGTATTACAAAACAGGAACAAACAAATTTAGCACTTGTGAATTAACATTCAAAAACACAAAAACTAAAGAAATATTTAATTTTAAGACCTATTCTAATTTAGGCAAAGGTAATAATCCTTACAGTCAAAACAAACTAAGCAGCTATGTAGACATTGAAATTATATCTAAAAACAAAGGGAAGTTTTTGATTTCAGATCGTAACACAATAGAATATAGCTTGTTATTCGAATTAAAAGAAAATCAAATAGAAATTAACAAAATAAAAAGAATACCCCTAAGAACAAAATCTATTAAATATTGGTACGAATTAGACACATTAATTACAATTGATAAAAATAAGAACCTCATAAACCTAACAGAAATTCAAAAATTTCTTTTTAATGAAAAAAATTTAATGAAATAAGCACTATTTATAACAGCTAAGATTAGTGCAATGCATAATGCCCCTCCCAACACCTTGGTATCCATAGAAGATCACAACAGGAAACTATAGGATTGCGTACAATTAATTAAGAGGCTAGCGACAGCACTTGTTTTAGATCATTTACTTCTTCACTCTTTTGTGGGGACATGCCAATACAAGTTATTTCCTTCCTATTCAACAATAGATGCAGATAGCTCAACGTTATGACTAAGCGAATTGTAGTTTTAACCAGTAAAAACAGCTAAAAACAAGTATCTAGTTCTGAATTTTATGTTGTCGAAGCATTGTATGAACTGAGGTAACGGTTTTTAAGCATCAAAAAAAACAGGGGAATACAATTAAAAAACAATTATCGCATATAACTATTTTTTGTATATTTGAAGAACACACAATGCCATATATAGAGAATTGAAAATTAAACAGAAAAACACACCGCTTTATGATTGCCATAACGGATATAGAAGTTTTACCAATAATAAAAGAACCAAGGAATAATGGCATATTACAGCAAGACAACAGACCGAATGGATATACATATCGAAGAATATAGAGGGACGGTTTTAATCAAGCAAAAATGGAAATATAATTGGCTAAATGCGATAGGAACTTCTTCTTGGACACATTCTGAAAAACAAAATTTTCATAACAAAGTAGATCGTTTAATTTGGAATAGTTGGGGGAATCATTTTTTTCTAAAAGTTAAAGGAACTTCGGACTTTGCTATAAAACACAAAACACTTAGATGGGATAATAATTTTGATATCGAATGGACGCTACACCAAGAACATTGGAAAGTTAATGTGACTAAATATCCTAATAATTACATTGGTAATCCAACAAGTTCTGTTAGCTGGAATGCAAAAGAGATAAAATTAGACACTAAAGACACCGCTCCACGTAAGAGACCAAGCAACGGCGTAAATTACTTTCAATACCCTGTATTACAAGAGTTTGGGCATTCTGTTGGGAATTCAATATTTGCAAATTTAGGAATGCATGGAGATGAATATAAAACTTCTAGCAGCCACTATGCGGATAGAAATAGACATTTAGATTTCCTATTGAAAGAATTAAACACAATGATTCCAAACACTCAATTTAGTAAATACTAAAAAATTATGAAAACATACACGATAATCCTTTGTTTATTATTACTTAATTGTACTCATACAATTTCAAAAAAAGAAAAAAACAATATAATGGATGCACCAAAGAAAACAATAATTATGAACAATCGTGATTTCAATGATATCATGAAATTAGAAAAATTAAAGGCCGTTAAAAAATATGGAAAACCACTTAAAGAAGAATCACTCAGACTAGAGGATATGCAAGGAGAATTTTGGAATGGAATTCAAGATGTATACATTAGGAAAGATAAATTAAAGAAACCAGTTTTTATTGAAGAATTAACTTGGGAAAAAGATTCTGTAAATTACATAACTGTTTGGTATCAAAACGAACAAAAAAAATCCTTACCAAAACACTTCCTAATATGGGATAAAGGAGCTGAGTTTTAAATACTCTTTGTACTCGAGTAGACGGCTCCAACTAATTCAGGTGGTAGAAACCTCTCACACTAGCGTACCTACGAGAGCTCCGTTCGGTCATTTCTAACTATAACACCAATTAAAATCCAAAATGAGCGATATAAATAGTGTATATCCATTTCGTGCAAGTCTAGATTTGGGCTTGGCTACCACGGTTCTATTTGTGCCACCGATTATGGTCAACTTGTGCCACTCTAAAAAATCAAATTCAACTATATTGTTGTCCAAAAAGCAATAGTTGCCAACACAAGTTATTTCCTTCCTTTTCAATAATAGATGCAGATAGCTCAACGTTATGCATAAGCGAATTGTAGTTTTAATCAGTAAAAACAGCTAAAAACAAGTATCTAGTTCTGAATTTTATTTTCGAGAAGCATTGTAGGCATAGGTAACGGTTTTTAAGTACCCAAAAAAACAGGGAAATACAATTAAAAAACAATTATCACATATAACTGTTTTTTATATATTTGAAGAACACTTATAGATATAGGCACCTAAACACTAATAACACAATGCTACTACGTGGAAACAAATAGACATGCCCATAGTTAGAGCTATTGTTATAGGTGATGGTGAGAAGATAAAAAGACAATGGAAACAAGAAAATTAAAAAAAACAGGTTTTAGAATAACATTTGAAGACGGAGAAACGTTAACTAGGCTTAAATTCAACTAATAAACGCAACTTTTCGATTTGATTCTATGATGGTTATATTTTCAAAACAGAAAAGTAGGAAAACCTACCTTTCTTGTCTTGATGGATATGTATCTTACGGTCTCAAATCTCGAAAAAAGAAGTTGTATGAAACACATCACCCAAGCGCAAAGATACACAATTTGTTGCATGTTAAAACAAGGTTATAAACAGGTTGAGATAGCAGCTGCTATAGGAAAAGACAAGTCTGTTATTAGCAAAGAGATTAAGCGTAATTCAGACAAAAGAAATGGAGTTTACAAGCATGAATTAGCCCAAAAAAAGTATGCTAAACGTCATAAAGAAAAGCCTAAAAGAAAACGCTTTACAGAAGATATTCAACAAGCAATAGAGTTGTTATTGCGAGACGATTATAGTCCTGAGCAAGTAGTTGGTGTCCTAAAAAAACAAGGTAAAGAAACGGTGTCTATTGAGCGTATATATCAGCATATTAGGGAAGACAAGAGGAATGATGGTGATTTACATACACACCTTCGCAGACAGGGAAGGAGATATAGAAAACGTGGCTCATCAAAGGATTCTAGAGGGGTTATAAAGAATCGTATTAGTATAGAACAACGCCCTGAAGTTGTTGAACAAAGAAATCGATTTGGAGATTTAGAGGTCGATTTAATCATAGGTAAAAACCATAATCAAGCCATACTTACCGTAAATGATAGAGCTTCTGGAATGCTTAAAATGAAAAAAGTAAGCTCTAAAGAAGCAGTTGTTGTCACTAAAGCTATCAATGAAATATTAGAAGACTGGAAGCCTTATCTACATACTATAACAGCTGATAATGGAAAAGAATTTGCAGGCCATGAGCAGGTTGCAGAAAATTTATGTATTGATTACTTTTTTGCGCATCCATATCACTCTTGGGAAAGAGGATCTAACGAAAATTTAAATGGTTTGATTAGACAATATTTTGCCAAAGGAAGTGACTTTACAAACCTAACAGATCAAAGAATCAAAGAGGTAGAAACAAAATTAAATAACAGACCTAGGAAGAGACATAAATATCAAAACCCTATATTTGTAATGGAACAATTATTATTTAACTAAAAGTTGCGTTTGTGACTTGAATTCAGCAGGTATTTACAGCCAATTATTGATAAAAAATGCATTATTAGGTTTGAAGCAGATAGTCATGACAGAAAAAATGGACTTTTTGGTTTCGATGAAATACCATATAATAACAAAGACCCAAAGAAAACAATAAAAAAACTCTCTAAAATATGTTTATCCGACATTAATAAGTTGAAAGATGAATACACCCCTATTACTGTAGATAAAAAAGAATACTTTGTGCCTTGGGTAAGTATTAGACAAGGTCAAACGATTACTTTAGACTTAGGTACTACAATTAAAGAAGAAGACGAATACGAGAGTATTGCTTTTGAAGAACACCCCGACTTTACAATAACACCTACAGATAAAAAAGGTAATGAAGTTGATTTAAAAGAAGCAAAAAAAGTAAAAATAACCTGTAACAACACAAACCAAAATACCGCACAAATAAAAGTACTAGCAGATGGTAAAGAAGCAGGAGCCATAAATTTTTGGTATCCAAAACCAAAAAAAGTAAAATTAAAATGGGCGATTGCTGAATTTAATGAAGGTGAGTTTGACTATATTAATGATGATTTTATCTCTTCAAAATTACAAGAATATTTCAAAAAAGCGTTTAATCCAGCCTTAATTGATATTGTTATTGAAAATAAAAAACCTTATAAAATAAACATACCTAAATTAGAAACAGCAACAAGCACCGACGAAAACAAAGACAAAATTATTAAAATGCATATTACTAAAATGCGTAAAAACATGGATGGTACAACAAGAATTATTTCTACAAAATCTGATGAAACAAGATTCACAACCAACCTATATCATATTGGTAAGTATAACAATAACTTAATTAATAATGAAACAATTATTATAATTCTAACTAATTTAAAATGTTCTCGAATTAATAAAGATGGTTTAACAGAGCGTACTAATGGGTTTTCACTAACAGCTCAGGGTATTTCTATAATGGCATTAGGAAATAAGGAAATTTCTCCATCAGTTGAAATACCACACGAAATAATGCATGCAATCTGCTTAGAACACACTTTTAATATAGATAGCGGGTTTGAAATATTAAGAGGTAAAACAGATAATTATATGGATTATGACAACACTAAAAAACACACCTACAAATGGCAATGGGCTAAACTTCATAAATCTAAATATTCAAATGAAATATAAATTAATTTATATACTATTAATAAGCTTATCAGCTTGTAGTCTCCCCAGAAAATTCATTAAAAATGATGATATATGTTCTTTTAATGATAAAATAAATCCTAATGACTTTATTTTAGACACCTCTTATATTAAATTAATACAAGATGAAAGACTTTATTATGATATTTATAATAACAAAACGAAACGAAAACGTATTATGTATGATGATGATAATGGTGAATATGTTTTAAATGAAAGAAATAAAAAAAGTAAAATTATAAAATGGCTTAACTATAATGACAGTTTACAATTAACAAAATCTCATTTTAATTATAAATTAGATAATTATTTAGATATAGGTGTAAAAAAATATTATGATAAGAAAGGTAATATAATTAAAACTATAGATTACCGCCAAAAAAACAAGTACCCTATTTGCTATAGAGAAGCATATAGGATCGTTGAAAAATGGAAACCAAAAAGCTATATAATCAATCATCTAGAACGTGATTTTATTGTAGAAGGAAAAGACACTATTTATACTTGGGATATTCATATAAAAGATCTTGGAACACCTAAACGAAAAAGTTTTTTATACACTATTAATGCTAAGAATGGTAAAAAAATAAAAAAATCACAAACGGTTGTAATCTGTAACGATTAATAACTTATTCTAAGTTAATGCAAAGCCCTATTGCCAATAACTAGGAATATTCGTGCCATGCGTAGCGCCCAGCATAAATACCTATTGCTGATGGCGTATCAAAAGAGGGCACTTTGGGATTGCGAGTAATTAAGAGGCTAGCGACAGCACTTGTTTTAGATCATTTACTTCTTCACTCTTTTGTGTGGATACGCCAACACAAGTTGTCCCCTTCCTTTTCAACAATAGATGCAGATAGCTCAACGTTATGCATAAGCGAATTGTAGTTTTAATCAGTAAAAACAGCTAAAAACAAGTATCTAGTTCTGAATTTTATTTTCGAGAAGCATTGTAGGCATAGGTAACGGTTTTTAAGTACCCAAAAAAACAGGGAAATACAATTAAAAAACAATTATCACATATAACTGTTTTTTATATATTTGAAGAACACTTATAGATATAGGCACCTAAACACTAATAACACAATGCTACTACGTGGAAACAAATAGAAATACCCATAGTTAGAGCTATTGTTATAGGTGATGGTGAGAAGATAAAAAGACAATGGAAACAAGAAAATTAAAAAAAACAGGTTTTAGAATAACATTTGAAGACGGAGAAACGTTAACTAGGTATTTACAGCCAATTATTGATAAAAAATGCATTATTAGGTTTGAAGCAGATAGTCATGACAGAAAAAATGGACTTTTTGGTTTCGATGAAATACCATATAATAACAAAGACCCAAAGAAAACAATAAAAAAACTCTCTAAAATATGTTTATCCGACATTAATAAGTTGAAAGATGAATACACCCCTATTACTGTAGATAAAAAAGAATACTTTGTGCCTTGGGTAAGTATTAGAAAAGGTCAAACGATTACTTTAGACTTAGATACTACAATTAAAGAAGAAGACGAATACGAGAGTATTGCTTTTGAAGAACACCCCGACTTTACAATAACACCTACAGATAAAAAAAGTAATGAAGTTGATTTAAAAGAAGCAAAAAAAGTAAAAATAACCTGTAAAAACACAAACCAAAATACCGCACAAATAAAAGTACTAGCAGATGGTAAAGAAGCAGGAGCCATAAATTTTTGGTATCCAAAACCAAAAAAAGTAACGTTAAAATGGGCGATTGCTGAATTTAACAAAAAGGAGTTTGACGATATTAATGATGATTTTATCTCTTCAAAATTACAAGAATATTTTAAAAAAGCGTTTAATCCAGCCTTAATTGATATTGTTATTGAAAATGAAGACCCTTATGAAATCAATATTCCTATATTAGAAACGGCAACAAGCACCGACGAAAACAAAGACAAAATTATTAAAATGCATATTACTAAAATGCGTAAAAACATGGATGGTACAACAAGAATTATCTCTACAAAATCTGATGAAGCAAGATTCACAACCAACCTATATCATATTGGTAAGTATAACAATAACTTAATTAATAATGAAACAATTATTTTAATTCTAACTAATTTAAAATGTTCTCGAATTAATAAAGATGGTTTAACAGAGCATACTAATGGGTTTTCACTAACAGCTCAGGGTATTTCTATAATGGCATTAGGAAATAAGGAAATTTCTCCATCAGTTGAAATACCACACGAAATAATGCATGCAATCTGCTTAGAACACACTTTTAATATAGATAGCGGGTTTGAAATATTAAGAGGTAAAACAGATAATTATATGGATTATGACAACACTAAAAAACACACCTACAAATGGCAATGGGCTAAACTTCATAAATCTAAATATTCAAATGAAATATAAATTAATTTATATAGTATTAATAAGCTTATCAGCTTGTAGTCTCCCCAGAAAATTCATTAAAAATGATGATATATGTTCTTTTAATGATAAAATAAATCCTAATGATTTTATTTTAGACACCTCATATTATAACATTATAAAAAGAGAACGTCATTTTTATGATATTTATAATAACAAAACGAAACGAAAGCGTATTATGTCTCATAATGGTGAATATGTTTTAAATGAAAGAAACAAAAAAACTAAAATTCTAAAATGGCTTACATATAACGATAGTTTACAATTAATAGAATCTCGTTTTGATTATATATTAGATAATTATTTAGATATAGGTGTAGAAAATTATTTTGACAACAAAGGTAATATAATTAAAACTATAGATTACCGCCAAAAAAACAAGTACCCTATATGCTTTAAAGAAGCATATAGGATCGTTGAAAAATGGAAACCAAAAAGCTATATAATCAATCATCTAGAACGTGATTTTATTGTAGAAGGAAAAGACACTATTTATACTTGGGATATTCATATAAAAGATCTTGGAACACCTAAACGAAAAAGTTTTTTATACACTATTAATGCTAAGAATGGTAAAAAAATAAAAAAATCACAAACGGTTGTAATCTGTAACGATTAATAACTTATTCTAAGTAATGCAAAGCCCTATTGCTTATAACTAGGAATATTCGCGCCATGCGTAGCGCCCTGCAGAAATACCTATTGCTGATGCCGTATCAAAAGAGGGCACTTTGGAATTGCGTGTAATTAAGAGACTAGCGACAGCACTTGTTTTAGATCATTTACTTCTTCACTCTTTTGTGTGGATACGCCAACACAAGTTGTCCCCTTCCTTTTCAACAATAGATGCAGATAGCTCAACGTTATGCATAAGCGAATTGTAGTTTTAATCAGTAAAAACAGCTAAAAACAAGTATCTAGTTCTGAATTTTATTTTCGAGAAGCATTGTAGGCATAGGTAACGGTTTTTAAGTACCCAAAAAAACAGGGAAATACAATTAAAAAACAATTGTCGCATATAACTATTTTTTATATATTTGAAGAACATTTATAGATATAGGCACCTAAACACTAACAATTATTTTAATTCTAACTAATTTAAAATGTTCTCGAATTAATAAAGATGGTTTAACAGAGCGTACTAATGGGTTTTCACTAACAGCTCAGGGTATTTCTATAATGGCATTAGGAAATAAGGAAATTTCTCCATCAGTTGAAATACCACACGAAATAATGCATGCAATCTGCTTAGAACACACTTTTAATATAGATAGTGGGTTTGAAATATTAAAAGGTAAAACAGATAATTATATGGATTATGACAACACTAAAAAACACACCTACAAATGGCAATGGGCTAAACTTCATAAATCTAAATATTCAAATGAAATATAAATTTATTTATATACTCTTAATAAGCTTATCAGCTTGTAGTCTCCCCAGAAAATTCATTAAAAATAATGATATATGTTCTTTTAATGATAAAATAAATCCTAATGACTTTATTTTAGACACCTCATATTTTAACATTATAAAAAGAGAACGTCATTTTTATGATATTTATAATAACAAAACGAAACGAAAACGTATTATGTCTCATAATGGTGAATATGTTTTAAATGAAAGAAATAAAAAAACTAAAATTATAAAATGGCTTATCTATAATGACAGTTTACAATTAACAAAATCTCATTTTAATTATATATTAGATAATTATTTAGATATAGGTGTAAAAAAATATTATGATAAGAAAGGTAATATAATTAAAACTATAGATTACCGCCAAAAAAACAAGTACCCTATTTGCTATAGAGAAGCATATAGGATCGTTGAAAAATGGAAACCAAAAAGCTATATAATCAATCATCTGGAACGTGATTTTATTGTAAAAGAAAAAGACACCATTTATACTTGGAATATTCATATAAAAGATCTCGGAACACCTAAACGAAAAAGTTTTTTATACACTATTAATGCTAAGAATGGTAAAAAAATAAAAAAATCACAAACGGTTGTAATCTGTAACGATTAATAATTTACACTAAGTTAATGCAAAGCCCTATCACCAATAACTAGGAATATTCGTGCTGTGCGTAGCGTCCAGCATAAATACCTATTGCTGATGCCGTATCAAAAGAGGGCACTTTGGGATTGCGTGTAATTAAGAGGCTAGCGACAACTCCATTACTGGACGTTGGGGCTATGTTTGGAGATGGGTAGAAATAAACACCCACCCTATAAACTGGGGATGGAATGGTAACTGGAATGGTTGGTATAATGGTCTAAATAATTCAGCAGGTGATTTCAGTTACAAATCTGGTGTAATTTATAATATCAGAAAATAATAGAACGTATGAAAAATATTTTAGTTACAGTTTTAGTTTTAGTGCTTTTTTCTTGTGACAACTACAAGGAAGAATGCTGCCAAAACATTGAGGCTGATTTACAAATTTCCATTACAAATAGTGAAGGAAAAGATTTATTAAACCCTCTTAGTGGGGAAATAAACATGAATAACTTCAAGCTTTATTATAAAAATAAATCAGGAAATTTAATTTTATTTGACAAACCTAATTTAGATAATTCTAGAGGGTTTAAATTAGTAAGTCCAGAAGGTAGTGGACTTCAATTTTACACTATTATTTTAGCTCTAAATACAGAGTACTTAGAAAATAATACGTCATTGAATATTATTAGTTGGAGTAAAGAAAAAAAACATGAAATTAAAACCTTATTCTCAAAAGAAAACAATAATCTGATTGCTGAAAACATTTATATTGACAATAAATTAGTTATTAAGGTTGGAGAAAAACGTTTCACTACTATTATCGACTTGTAACCCTTAAAATAAGAGTCACGTAATAAACTAATATTCGTGTGATGCATAGCGAAATGCACGTATGTACTAGGGTCTGCAATTAATTAAGAGCCTCTCGACAACTTCTTTTACGAGACACCACCTGTTTTAGATTCTTTGATTCTACACTCTTTCGCAGGCATTGATTTGTACTGTTTTTTCCTGTTGATTGCAGTTAATCAACAGAGGCAGGTAAACCAACACGTATGCGCCTGGTAAAACAATTATTAAGAATGCATCAATAATCTCTCCTCAAGGGCACAAGGCATACTTCCTACAACTAATTTTTATTTCACGGCAGAGCCTCGAGGATTTAACCACTCAATAAGGGATTAAACACATAAACAATACCTGCACATAACATTTTTATGTATCTTTGAACAAGATTCACAAAAGTATATACATCTAAATAAAATATCCCTGAGTTGACGGTTCATTAAATGTATCGTCATGCTTAGAATTGTTATTGAAGAAAAAATAATAGTACAATACATTTCCTGACAGCCCAAGTGCATTATTTAAAATAAGTTATGAAAATCCAATGTAAAGTTTGCAAGTCCAACAACAACATCGAAAATATATTGTGCATTAATTGCACAAAACCTTTAGGAGACAAAGAAGCACTTACAAAAAAACTATACAATCGCATTGTCCAATTAGAGAACAAATATCAGCAAGATATTTATGCCCTTAAAAAAGACATCTCTGATTTTAACAAAATCAACGATTCTGTTTCAGAATTGCTAGTAATCCCTGACAAGAAATATACAGAAATAAAAGAGGACGTCAGGGAAACAGTTCGAATTCAAAAAACAAATACGCTCGCGGTCGTTAGCAGCAAAACGGAACATCGAAAGATCAAGATTTCCAAACCCATTGTGCCTTCAAAATTAGAGCTTAAATTAAAAGAAATACTGGCGCCGTTAAATGAAGGTATAGAATTGTTTTTAGATGCTTATGAAAAATACAAAAGAGAAGGAAAACTACCAATATTCTTTATGACAATAGCTGGTATTATCGCTATTCTATTTGGCTTTGGATATTTAATGCAGCTTTCATTAAACTCTTTGGGAGCATATCAAGTGCTTGTTAAAATAGGTATGGGATTTACTTCTTCTATTGTGTTGGGTATTATTGGAACGAAGCTTTCACAAAAAAAAGAAACACTCAAAGAATATGGTTCAGCCCTAATAAGTCTAGGGATAATTCTCAACTATCTCATGATCTATTTTATGTCAGATTTAGGAGAGTTTCCAATGTTATCTTCTGGCATTATCGGATTTAGTTTGATCTGTATAAATACAATTATTTCCATATATTTCTCATTGAAATACAATGCTAAAATAATTTCTGTTATTTCATTAATAGGTGGGGCATTTGCACCTCTATACCTCAACGCAATGGGAGATGGAAACCTTTACTATTTATACCTATGGTTCCTTGCCATTGGCTCTTGTTACGTAGCAAAGAAAAAAAACTGGATCGAACTCAATTATTTAACGTTTGCAATAACACTAGGAAGCCTTGAATTTATGGTTTTTAACCAAGGCCCAAGCAATATCATTTACGCTGTCTATTACCATCTTTTTGCGTATCTATTTTTCTATGTATCGCTATTTGATGGATTTAAACTAAAAAACAAGTACGTAAAACCTGACATAATTATCCTCGCTGCTAGTTTAAGTTTTTTCCTTTATAATTTATACAATGTATTTGAAAACAACCTTCTTGCATTAGGAATAGTTTATAGTATTAATGGCGTTGCTTTTGCCACCATATTACTTATAAAATGGAAGGCATTAAATAGAGACACCAGACTCATTTTATTCGTAGTAATCGGAGCCCTCATCGGTTTTGCTATACCGTCTATTTTTGATCAGAAATTAATGGGCTTATTCTGGTCTATTGAAGCATTATTACTAGTAATTCTTGGATTTTATTTCTCCATACCTACGGTACGAAAGGAAGGCTATATTCTATTAGCTGTTGCTTTCGGAAAACTAACACTTAGCAGTCTTTCAATAGTAGATCATTGGAATCAAACAATATGGCATCAAGGACTTCTGAATTATATTGCTTTAGGTGCTGTTTTCACCTCCAACTGGTTTATTGGTAGAAAGCACATTAAAAAACTTATTGGATTTGAGAATGCACTCTACTCCTATACACAAGAAATAGTCCCACTATGGCTGGCATCGGCATATTTTATTATAGGATACCATCTGATTGGTGAATGGATATTTAACCTGTCAATAATTCCTTTATTCGGCTTTATTTATTGGAAGAAATACTTCCATACAAAACTAAGCGACCTGATAGGACTGAGCCATTTATTATTGTTTCTCGCTGGGTTTTTATGGTCAATTCAAACCACAGGTTCATTTCATATATCAGATCAAAAACTATATGCTCAAATAGCGATCATAGAGTTTATGGCAAGTATTTGGGCTTTGAAATATTTTTACAAAATCATAAAAACAGAAAACAACAGTACTTTTAAATTTACACAAAGTTTAAGAATCATATTTTTCTGTCTTCTTCCGCTAATTTTGATCAATTTTATTAGAAGAAATGCTTTCGAATTTATCGAATTAGGACTATGGATTGGCGTATTAACAACGTACTTCTTGTACAAAAAATTAAAATACAAAGCACTTCAAACTGAGTTTTATCTTTTATCAGTAATTGCATTTCTTCTTTGTTATTTAGAATGGGATTCAGTTGGATTCATCGCTGGTATTGGTTTTATTATTACAACCGTTATTTTAGAAAAAGCTGTGAATTATGAAGCACTACAAAAGTCTAATTTTAAGGAATACCTAACAATACTCCCTTTTCTTTTGACCGTCTTAATTGGAAGCTTTATATTTTCATTGGATAATAGATTTCTTTCTCTTAGCCTCAGTGTTTCTTCATTTTCATTATTAATTCTTACTTATTTTTACAATAAAATAGGCCCTATTAAGGAAGGCTATAAGACAGCAAGAAATATTGGCTTAATATTAAATCTATGTAGCATCTTATCATTGTTGTATTATGCATCTATCTTTTCAATGGCAATTTCAATCATTAATCTTGTACTCTTTTCAGTGCTACTGAACAATAAAAAAAATTGGTTCTCTAGTCTTTATGGAAGACACTGGAATATTGCAATAATACTTCATCAAATTGAATGTGTTCTTGCAATCGGTATCATTCTTATATACATGAGAATCAGCATTACAAGCCCTATCTATTCCATACTATTGGCTATACATGCTATTATTGTATTATTTATAGCAATGAAAAATCAAATTAAAATTTTAAATAAAATAGCTATCGTGCTTTTTGCTGCAACATTACTTAAGGTGGTCTTTCACGATATCAACGGCATCAATACAACTCAAAAAGTAATTGTATTAATCATCCTTGGTTTCATACTTTTAAGTGCTTCCTACGCCTATGTTAGACTCTCGAATTATTTCGAAAAAAAACAGAATCAAATAAAACAGCAAAACAATTAACAAAGATATATTTTAGGGAATAGCCCCACTACTCCCTAAAAGACACCGTAATTCTAGACAACAACCATCAAACATGTAAAATAACTTACACATATACAAGTCGTTTTACACCAATTACAATCCAAAACGACCTATATAAATAGTTTATTTTACGTTCTAGCGTTGTTGAAAAAGAGAACAATAACTAAGGCTATCCTTAGATTTTCACCTAGCTAATAAAAATATTCATATCATTAAAAATAAAAAATACTTTTTTTCGTTAGTATAATCTCTTCTGTTAGAATCATTAAGAAATATTTTATCTTGAAATAGATATAAAAATACAGCGAATAAACATGTAATTCTTCAGGTTAACACTTAAATAAACTATGGCTATTTTCTTTTCGATTATCGTTGTCTTGCTAATTCTTTTATCATTTATTTTTGTTTTAGTCAACTTTATTTATTTTCTCTTTAAAGGTCGCATCATAACAAATCGAAAGTTTTTTATAGGTATAGAACTATGGACGGTTGTAATTTTACCAATTATTTTTTTGTGTTTTTTTGACTATCCGTTTGAAAATAACTGCTGTAATGATTCTTCCGTTTTTTCACCAGAACACCATCTTGGCATTTATATACTGTTGCTTGTTTACACTATATCATACACAATTTCCATATTTAGACAACACATTTTACCTCCAATAGCAGAACTACTTTTAAATACATTTTTAATTCTTGGGATCCTTCTCAATATTTTACTTTGTATTCAGCTGGGACTGTTCTTTTTGGCTATAGGAAACATACCAATAATAATGCTTTTACTAATAAAACTGTATCATCGTCAGCATTTAATAAAAACATATCTTCAAGAAAATAAAATTGAAGCGACTGGAAAAATAAGTGAATTTTGCTTGGCGATATTAGATTTAAAACCATTACTAAAATTCCCGTTATTAGTACTTCTACTAATCCCTATTCTAATTTTACTTTCATTATTTTTAATGATCTTTGGACAAAAACCAGATTCAATTATAAAGGCATTTACAGATACTTATAAACACGGGTTTTCACAACTTGACTATATGTGTGATGATTTTTCTTGTCCTGACATTCATTTTCTATGTACAGTTGGTACTCATGGTCATAAAGCAATTGTAAAACCAATAAGACTTGGAGAACGCAGAGACCGTACAATTATATGTAACAGGCAGCTACTTATTTCAAATGCATTTGAAGAGCTATTGCAAGAGAAACAACCTATAACGCATAAATTTATTAGAACAAATTACAATAAGGTTGGAGATTTCGTGCATCGTTATTATTGTTTTTTCAATATTAAGATTGTTTCAGACGTTGTTTATATCCTGATGAAACCCCTTGAATGGTTTTTCTTATTGATTCTTTATACATTCGATAAGAAACCAGAGAATAGAATTGCAGTTCAATATTTAAACAAAAAAGACAGAGCTCAGATTATTGAAAAAGGCTCAACTAGCATTTAGCGTTGTTATAAAAATTTTGTCATAATCAGTTTGGATATTGTTATATATTTTAATTGCATTTGAACGTTTCATTGAGTACTTAAGGACAGTAACTACCCAATTTGATTCTTTACGATATGAATCTTTAATTGTTTGCCAATTTAAATATTTTTGAAGATATTTTGTGGATACTCCTTTTAATTTTACGTTACAAAATGTCTTTAACCTACTATGCAAACTATTGATGTGCTGAATATGATAAGTCCCTTTGACTCGTTGGTTTTTACTGCTGTTTAAAACATGATGCTCTAAATGTAAATCCTTACTAAACCCAGTAAAACTACGGTGTCCATCAGAACAAAATACGGTTCTATTATCTACCATGCTTCCGATAGTGTTTTTTATATTACTCTTGGTAATTCTGCCCATATTTGTAAATTTAGAAACGCATAGTTCTGCTCTATCTTGGGTTGTTAATACCGTTGCGTATTCTTTTGTTATACCTGCCCCTTTCTTTTCGGATCTACTTCTGGGAGGTCTATGTACACACTTTTTACCTTTTTGACTGTGTAAATAAAAGGTCTCATCACTCTCGGTGATTCCTTTGAAATGACCTGTGGTTTCTTGGAACATAGCAGATAAAAAACGATGACGCCATCTAAATGCCGTCCCTGGATCTATGGAAAGATCCTTTCCTGTTTTAACCAAACTTAAATTCAATTCAAGTGTTTTTAAAAAGGCTGGTATGCGTTGCTTTTTGTGTATCCCAGCTAGCCAACTGCCGGTAAATTCAGTAAAAGTACGTTTACAATCTTTACATTTATAACGC
This sequence comes from Flavobacteriaceae bacterium, assembly GCA_965224465.1. Taxonomy (GTDB): domain Bacteria; phylum Bacteroidota; class Bacteroidia; order Flavobacteriales; family Flavobacteriaceae. The sequence goes on from OZ245049.1 coordinate 2,827,667, forward strand.
CTGCTGTTTTTATCTACACCTGCTTTTATATAGTGATAGCCATTGCAGTAAGGGCATTCACCCCTTCTGTCATCTAAAGCATTCCCTCTCATTTTAATAATATCTACATAACTTCCTGATTTGCAAAGAGACTGAAATTCTTTAAGCAAAATATCCTGCTTAGTTACATCTAGACAGTCAAAATATTTTAAAATAGCTGAATTATCCATAATGATTCTGTTTTTCAGTAAGTTACGAAATAAATACGCTATTTACAAGTTGAGCCTTGAAAAATTGCGTCAGACCAAATAGACAGACTAAAATAACTGGAAGTAATCACTTATAGCACTTCCAGATTAAGTGCGATAAATACCTGTGATTTTCTATATCATACCTAAAAAAGCCGAACAGTATTCACCTTTATCACAGCCTTAATAATGTTCCCGACAGCTACGATATAAATAACAATACAAAATAATCGATATACATAGTTTGTGTTACGTTCTAACCTTGTTGAAAAAACAGAACGATCCCTAAGGTTATCCTTCCATTATTAAACCGTCACATGGAAATATATTTGGTACTATTAAAAACAATCACCCTATGAATAAGGAACTTGCACCCTCTAAAATAATTGGCTATCTTTCCGTAGTTTAAAACCACCCAGAATGGGTACATAACGGAATGATTCATGCCCTGGAAACAGGCGATTACTTAAAAAACAACCCAAAACAAATGAAAACTATAATTTTAGGATTCGCAATTTCAATGCTCTTGTTTTCTTGTAAAGAAGAAGCGAAGAAGCCTCAAAGAGAGGTTCAGCAATACACGATTGAACAATTTATGAATAATGAAGCTATTGGTGGCGGAAGCTTTTCGCCAGACAACAGTAATTTATTAATTTCTAGCAACCGCTCTGGCATTTACAATGTGTACACAATCCCTGTAAAAGGAGGGGAAATGACAGCGATTACAACATCTGATAGCACTTCGTTTTTTGCAAAGTCATACTTTCCTAACGACCATAGAATGTTACTCAGTGCCGATGGGAATGGCGATGAAATCAGTCACCTTTTTGTAAGAGAAACAGATGGAACAATTAAAGACATCACTCCATATAAAGGTGCAAAAGCAGGTTTCTACGGTTGGTCAAAGGATAAAAAACACCTGTATTATGGTTCCAACAAAAGAGATTCACGATATTTTGATATTTATAAATTATCGATTGATGACTATACTGCTAAAATGATCTACCAAAACAATGAAGGCTTAACCTACCATGAAATTTCGAATGACGAGAATTTTTTCGCATTGTCAAAAAAGATAACGACCAATGACAAGGATTTATTTCTTTACAATGTAAAAACGAAAGAAATGACAAAGATCAATGCGAATCTCAGTTCAAATGCTGCACAAGCTTTTTCTGAAGACAATTCAACATTTTATTACACAACAGATGATGGCAATGAGTTTTCTTATTTAATGTCCTATGATTTGAATTCGAAAGAAAAGAAAAAGATTATTGAAAAATCTTGGGATATTCTGGGGATGAGTTTCACTTCTAAAGGAAAATACATGACTATTTTTATCAACGAAGACGGTAGAAATGTAATTGAAGTATTGGACACCAAAAAAACAACACCCATTAAACTTCCAGACTTTAAAGACAAAAGTATCACCAGTGTAAGCTTTAGTCAAGACGAAAAATGGATTCGAATGTATGTTGGCGGATCTAACACGCCATCAGACTTATACTCGTACAATTTAGAGAACAAGAAATACTATAAATTAACAAATGTACTAAATGATGAAATTGATATTTCTGATTTAGTTACTGCAAAAGTAATCCGATTTAAATCCTTTGATGGCACCGAGATTCCAGCAATTTATTATGTACCTCATCAAGCTTCAAAAGCCACTAAAGTACCGGCAATGGTATGGGTACATGGAGGACCTGGAGGGCAAAGTCGTCAAGGATTTAGTTCCCTCATACAATACATAGTAAATCATGGTTATGCCGTTTTAGCAGTAAACAATAGAGGAAGTAGTGGATACGGAAAAACCTTTTATAAAATGGACGACAAGAACCACGGTGAAAAAGATTTACAAGACTGTGTAGAAGGTAAAAACTGGCTAGCAAAGCAAGTTGAGATAGACGGTGAAAAAATAGGGATTATGGGAGGATCGTATGGTGGTTACATGACTATGGCAGCATTGACCTATACTCCAGAGGAATTTGACCTAGGAATTAACTTATACGGCGTAACTAACTGGATTCGTACTTTAAAAAACATACCTCCTTACTGGGAGTCGTTCAGAGCATCGCTATACTTAGAATTGGGAGATCCCTATTCGGCAGATTCTATTCGTTTAAAAAGAATTTCACCCTTATTTCACACAGATAAAGTGACCAAACCACTGCTTGTTTTACAGGGCGCAAAAGACCCGAGAGTTTTACAAGTAGAGTCAGACGAAATTGTTGCAAACGTAAGAAAAAACAACATCCCTGTGGAATATGTTTTGTTTGAGGATGAAGGTCATGGATTTGTAAAAAAAGAAAATCAGATGGAAGCATATCGTAGAATACTTAAATTCTTAGACACATATCTTAAAAAAGAAAACACCCGTATCAGTTCAGGAAATCACGATGGCTAAAACACCATCGATCTTGGAGCCGTCACAACATATAATACCAAATACATTTCCAAGTGACGGTTTAGAAATGTAATTTGTATAATACAATTATACCGAGGTATTTCTAAGTAAAAACGCCCAACTTCTGTTTAGAAATTGGGCGTTTTTTATATATTATTTTCCAATACCTATATTTTGAAGCATCCAAGGCTTCACTGTACAGGTTTTGATGAACTAATTAAAGAATGGAACTACATTTCTAGCGCTTTACTAGGATTGTTATCCATCAATAATGCTACAGGATTTTCCAATGCATCTTTAACTGCCACTAAGAATCCAACAGATTCTCTACCATCAACAATACGATGATCGTAAGACAGAGCAACATACATTATAGGCTGTATCACAACTTCGCCATTTACTGCCATAGGGCGTTGTACAATATTATGCATCCCTAAAATCCCACTCTGAGGTGGATTTAAAATAGGAGTAGAAAGCATCGATCCAAAAACACCACCATTGGTGATAGTAAAGGTACCTCCCGTCATTTCATTTATTGTAATTTGTCCATCTCTAGCGCGTAAAGCAAGTCTTTTTACTTCACTTTCTACGCCTCTAAAGCTCAATACTTCGGCATTTCTAATCACTGGAACCATCAATCCTTTAGGCCCCGAAACTGCGATTGAAATATCTTGAAAATCGTGAGATATCTGATAGTCTCCATCTAGCATAGAATTTACGTCTGGATACATTTTAAGCGCCCTAACTACGGCTAAAGTAAAGAAACTCATAAATCCAAGTCCCACACCGTGTTTGGCTTTAAAATCCTCTTTAAACTGGCTACGTAAATCAAAAATAGGCTGCATGTTCACCTCGTTAAAGGTTGTTAACATGGCGGTTTCATTTTTAACAGTAACCAATCGTTGTGCCACCTTACGGCGCAGCATCGACATTTTCTTGCGTTCTGTACCACGAGCACCTCCCGTTGGAGTTCCCATACTTGGCACAGCCTTTACAGCATCGTCTTTGGTAATACGACCGTCACGGCCAGAACCTTTGACAGTAGAACTAGCAATCCCTTTCTCTTCCAATATTTTTTTAGCAGCGGGTGAAGTAGTTCCACTAGCATACGTATCTTTTTTCGGAGCAGCAGCCACTACTGGAGCTGTTGTGTTGGTTTCGGTAGCTACAGGAGCTTCTGAACCTTCTGGTCTTTTACCTTCTAAATCAATCAAGCAAACCACAGACCCTACGGCTACAGCATCACCTTCTTCAGCTTTTAAAGTAATAATTCCACTTTCTTCCGCTGGCAATTCTAAGGTTGCCTTATCAGAATCTACTTCTGCAATTGGTTGATCTTTTTCTACATAATCACCATCTTCAACTAACCAAGCTGCTATTTCTACTTCTGTAATTGATTCTCCTGGTGAAGGAACTTTCATTTCTAAAATCATCTTTTATAATTTTAATGTACTGTATCAATATGATTGATAAGTTAGTTGATGTTTGTTTTTTCTATTGTAAATACACTGTCTATCACACGTTGGTGACGTCGTTTAAATCTGGTTGATGATCCTGCTGCAGGCACCGCATAATACGGCTGAGAGGCTACTTGTAAACGCACCAAGTCAAAACGTTGTAATAGGTGACTCCAAGCCCCCATGTTTTTAGGTTCTTCTTGTGCCCATACGTAATCTTCTACGTTTGGATAACGATCTATAACAGCTTGTAGTTTTTCTAAATGCAACGGAAACAATTGTTCTATTCGCACCAATGCCACATCTTTTCGTTCTAATTTTGTACGTTCTGCGAGTAAATCATAATAAAATTTACCTGTACAAAAAACCAATTTTTTAACCGCTGTTGTATCTATCGTATCATCTATTACTTCTTGGAAAGATCCCGTAGCAAATTCCTCAATACTAGACACAGCCAATGGATGACGCAGTAAACTCTTTGGAGTAAACACAATCAATGGTTTACGGAAATTTCGTTTCATTTGTCTTCGTAACAAATGGTAGAAATTTGCAGGCGTGGTACAATCCGCTACGGTCATATTATCAATAGCGCAGAGTTGTAAAAAGCGTTCCATACGTGCAGATGAATGCTCAGAACCTTGCCCTTCGTATCCATGAGGAAGCAATACAACCAATCCATTTTGTAATTTCCATTTGTCCTCAGCAGCTGAAAGATATTGGTCAAAAATTATTTGTCCACCATTAGAAAAATCCCCAAACTGTGCTTCCCAAATAGTCAAGGCATTTGGATGCGCCATGGCGTATCCATAGTCAAAACCAAGAACTCCATATTCTGACAACAGAGAATTATAGATACTCATTTTTCCTTTTCTATTCTCAATGGTATTTAGCAGGTTGATACGTTCTTCGGAAATTTCGTCACGTAAGATCGCATGTCGGTGAGAAAAGGTTCCACGTTCTACGTCTTGACCCGAAATCCGAATATCAAAACCTTCTTGTAATAAACTCCCGTATGCAAGGGTTTCTCCAACACCCCAATCAATTTTATTAGTCTCAAAAACCATTTTTTCACGATCCCGTAAAATACGTTCTGCTTTGCGGACAAATTTTACATTTTCGGGTACGGTAGAGACCGTTTTCGCGATACATTTCAGGGCTTTTTCTGAATACGTAGTATCAACACTTTTAAGCAATCCTGGAAGTCTTTGTCTTGGCAGATCTTTCCAAGTGGCTTTCATAAACTCACGTAATTTAGACGTGGTTTCCAATTTTGAAGCTTGGTATTCCTCTTCTAAAAAAGCTTTGAATTCAGCCGCTTCCTTGTCTACATAAGCTTTATCAACAACACCTTGAGAAATTAGTTTTGCTGCATAAATATCACGTGCGTTGCTGTGTTTAGCAATTGCTTTATACAAACGTGGTTGTGTAAAACGTGGCTCATCTCCTTCGTTATGACCATATTTACGATAGCCTAATAGATCGATAAAAATATCCCGTTTAAATGTCATTCTATAAGCCAATGCCATTTCTATAGCGTGCACCACTGCTTCTGCATCATCTGCATTTACGTGGAGTACAGGAGACAGAGTAACTTTAGCAACATCGGTACAATAAGTACTAGAACGTGCGTCCAAATAATTGGTTGTAAATCCTATTTGATTGTTCACCACCAAATGTACGGTCCCCCCTGTTGTATATCCGTTAAGGTTACTCATTTGGGTGAGTTCATAAACCAATCCTTGACCGGCAATGGCAGCATCCCCATGAATAATTAGGGGTAATAATTTAGAGTTATCGTTGTTGTATTCTTTTTCGATTTTAGCGCGTGATATTCCTTCTACAATAGGACCTACAGTCTCTAAATGTGAAGGATTTGGCACTAAATTCATTTTAATCTCTTTGTTGTTTTTAAGCGTTTTATTGATGGTTAAACCTAAGTGATATTTTACATCTCCATCAATGTTTTGATCCTCAAAATCTTTTCCTTCAAACTCGCTAAACAAATCTCGAACAGGTTTTCTAAAAATGTTTATCAATGTGTTTAAGCGCCCTCTATGTGCCATACCTAAAACAAATTCATCCACATCGTATTTTTCTGCTGCGGTTCTAATGATAGAGCCCAGTGCAGGAATCAATGTTTCACCACCTTCTAAAGAAAAACGTTTTTGTCCAACGTATTTGGTTTGTAAAAAATTCTCAAACACAACGGCTTGGTTAAGCTTTGTTAGAATGTATTTTTTAGAATCTGCAGTATATTCTGGATGATTGGAATTTTTATTTAACTGAGACTGAAACCATTTAATCTCCTTAGGATTACGAATATACATATATTCCACCCCGATAGAGTCACAATAAATAGTTTCTAGATGCTCTATTATTTTCCTTAAAGTATCCTTACCAGTTCCAATAATGTTTCCCGCATCAAAAACAGTATCTAAATCGTTTTCGGAAAGTCCAAAATTTTGCAAATCTAAGCTCGGTGTGTATTCACGACGCGAACGAACGGGATTAGTTTTTGTAAATAAATGCCCTCGTGTCCTATATCCGTTAATTAAATCTACAACACGAAATTCCTTTAAAACATGTTGAGGAACATCGCTATTTTGCGTGTCATCTTCAATCGAATAGTTTTCGTTGGCTAAATCATAGCCTTGAAAAAAGCTTCTCCAACTTGGTTCAATAGCATCAGGATTTGTCAAATACTGATCGTATAAATCAGCAATATAGCCAGTTGAGGCTGCATTTAAAAATGAATATTTATCCATATATCAGGTAGTAATCAGCAATTTAAATTAGCTAGGGTCAAAAATACAAATTTTAAGGGAATGACCATTTTAATAATTGATTTGTTTTGATTTTATTAAAATCACACGTTTCTAGAAACACAAAAAAACAGGATATCAGCGCATTAAACCAATTACAACATCCTCTTCTCTATCACTACCTTCAACCTAATCTTCCCAAACTAAAAAAAACAGCTCTTAAAAACGTGATATAAAACCACTTGAGAAATAAAATGAAAAAATCTTTACAAAACACTTGCAAAACGTAGAAAACGGTGTATATTTGCACTCGCAAAACGGATATATTCCTCCTTAGCTCAGTTGGTTAGAGCATCTGACTGTTAATCAGAGGGTCCTTGGTTCGAGCCCAAGAGGAGGAGCAACGTTTCTAAAGCCTTTACAGCAATGTAAAGGCTTTTTTTATGCCCTTATATTTCCTGTTTCTTGTTGATTTAGAAACGTCTACGTTTTTCTTGTAAAATTTATTGAAAAAACACTTGCACCCCCTATAAAACAGTGTATATTTGCACTCGTATTATCACAATACAGTCCTCCTTAGCTCAGTTGGTTAGAGCATCTGACTGTTAATCAGAGGGTCCTTGGTTCGAGCCCAAGAGGAGGAGCAAGATTATAAAAGCCTTTACAGCAATGTAAAGGTTTTTTTATGCTTTATTTTATTTTTTTGTAATTTTGAATCATTACAACTACAAACCAATAAAAACTACATATCTATCTATACGATCTTTCTTCCGTGTCATCATAGAATGTTCGAAAAAACGACCTCAACGTAAGGGATCAGAAGAATAAACAACAGCTAAATTAAACTCCCAAGTGACAGTTTAGAAATGGAATTATACACCTTCGAAAAGCACTGCTTTCAAATATCATCTTTAAAAGCAGGCTGATTGAAATAGGAATTCCTATATTGAAACCATGTACACCCTATTCAATAACTACAGATAGCATTTCATCATTTATAAAAAATAAATACCAAAACAAGTAAAATAACCCCCTACTAACTATAAAATTACACCATGAGTTTTTATACGATCCCACAAGCCTTAAAAAGTGTTTTAGATAACGAGTCTATCGATTTTAGTATCAAGAGCAAACGAAATCACCCCAAAAATAGCGCCATGGCAATGCTGGCATTTTCCCTGTTTTGGAATGCTTTTGTAAGTATTTTTATCGTTGCTTTTATTGTTCCATTATTTACAGAAGGAGAGGTTCATTTTTTGACAAACGACGTTCCAACAGTTGCAACTCTTGAGAACTGGAAACCCATGCTCGTTCCATGTTTAATTATAGGAGTTTTTGTACTTGTAGGACTTCTTATGCTTGGCTATGGATTGGTAATGATGTTTCAGAGTGGCGCCTATTTCGTAGGAACTCCAACCCGTTTTATTAAATACAGAAAAGGCACTGTAACTGTCACAGATTGGGAGCAATTTTCTGGAAACATTAAACTGACCAATAAAAACTTAGAAGGCAGTTTATCTCTAGAACTACGTACAGGAAAAATAAGAAGCAGAGACAAGGGTGCAGATAGGTTTGTTCCTGATATTATACATATAGCTAGCGTTGAAAATGTATTTAAAATTGAAAAATTATGCAGAAAACGAATAAAAGAAAACGATCCGACACCTGCAAAGGTCTAACTTCTAATACATCCCATGGAACAAACAGCTATTCCGGAAAAAACAACTAGAAATAACCGATATAAATAGAACAAAAAACGATTGTACTCAACGTATAACAAATACATATCCAAGTGACGGTTTAGAAACGGAATATTTTTTATTTTTGCGAGGCGAAAAACAAACTACTTATATCAGTCATTTTGGATTTTAGTTGGTGTTTTTTAAGCAATATACGAAACAACTCCCTTTAGGTGAATCATTACTGTATAAATGGCACTCTTAATTTTTAAGCCTCAGAATATTAAATTGTAAATGAAAAATATAAATAAGTTTTCTATTGTAAACCCCACCAATGTACCCTTTTATTACGGGTATATCATTGCTTTTATTGGAACCGTGGGGGTCTGGGCTAGTTTTCCGGGACAAACTATTGGAGTGTCGGTATTTACAGACCCCGTAAAAGACGCTTTAGGGCTGAGCAGAAATCAATTTAGCAACGCTTATTTAATCGGTACTTTCACAAGCGCTTTACTGATTGGGAAATCTGGTAAGCTACTGGATATTTTAGGCAATCGTATTATTGCTTTTTCATCTTGTATTCTATTGGGGATTGGATTGTTACTCGCATCTATTTCAGTAGAAATTTCACAAGCTTTAGGCGTGTTCTTAAATTCAAATTCATGGATCATACCTTTTTCCGTTATTTCATGTATGTTTTTCCTGATACGTTTTAGTGGACAAGGTTTACTTACCATGGCATCTCGCAATATGATTATGATATGGTTTGATAAAAACAGAGGGAAAATCAACTCGTTTACAAGTATTTCTGTGACTTTAGGTTTTTCATTATCGCCTTTATTAATCAATGTTTTAATTGACAATGGCGGATGGGAACAGGCATGGAGACTACTTGCAGTAGGCATTTTTATATTTAGTATTTTTGTCTGGCAATTTTACAGGAACAAACCAGAGGATCACGGCATGAGACCCGACGGGCTTCCTGTATCTAAAGCAACTATTTTAAAAATTGACAGCGACAATCAAAAGGCGTATACCGTTGCTCAAGCAACTAAAACACGAAATTTTTGGATGTATGCGCTCATATTAGCATTTAATGCTTTTATTGTTACAGGTTTGTCTTTTCATATTGTATCTGTTTTTGCAACTATTGGCATAGAAAAAACTGCAGCAGTTGCCGTATTCCTTCCTATTTCTATCGTTTCCGTAATCGTTTCTATACTGTTCAATGTTCTAAGTGATTATATAAAATTACAATGGCAATTGTACGGGATGATTTTTGCCGGAATACTTGCTTCTACAGGACTATTTTACCTGTCAGACCCTTTTGGGAAATACCTGTTAATTGTTGGAATAGGAGCTCTAACAGGCTTTTTTGCAGTTCTAAACGCAGTAGTATGGCCCCGGTTTTATGGCCGTAAACACTTGGGAGCAATTACAGGAAAAGTAATGAGTTTTATTATCGTATCAAGCGCCATAGCTCCCAGTCTTTTCAGTTTTTTCTATAGCTATTTTGGATCCTATAAGAATATCGGATTGCTGTGCTTGTTGTTTTTGTTCTTTTTATTGATAGGCTCTAGAAAAGCTATTGATTTAAGGACTTCACCGAATCCTTAAATCATTGTTCTGAAACCACGTAATTATGGTTTTATCAAAGTGATAAATAAAAGGCTATTCTAGAACGATAAAGAACATACAAAAACCAACATTTTATTCGTTATTCGAAAATTCGCCTGGTTTTTGACCAACAATCGCATCGAATCATGTCAATCATCTAACCAATCAACTTATACATCTTCTTAATATTGAAATTATTTTAAAAAAACAACGAATTAAGCTAGGTTGACTTTCACGCCTTCTCACCTTAAATCGATACAACTTGAGGGCTTTGATTCTTATACCAACAACAATCCAAAATAACCTATATAAATAGAGTCTTTTACGCTCTAGCGATGTTAAAAAACAGAACGACAACAAAGACTATCCTTCCATTTCTAAACCCTTACTTGGAAATGTATTTGTATTATTCAATAGTGTAGCTAAGCCTGTAATTATACCTTACTCTTACATTCCTATTATGTTGTTTTCCTGCTTTCATTTTTGGTAGTAATTTTATAACCCGAATGGCTTCTTTTGTCAAAAGAGGATGCATCGATCGTACAGAAATGTTTGTGATTAGACCATTTTCATCAATTACAAAACGAATCATCATATTTTTTACGCCCTTTGACAAACCTAATTTCTTAGGTACTTCTAAATTAAAATTACGAGCTACAAGATCATTTATAAAAGAATACACACACACTTTTTTTCTGGCTATAGTCCCAGTACAAGCTCTAAAAACAGGAGGGATTTCTACCGTAGAAAACGAGAAAATAGTTATCGGCACGTCAAGCTCCTCCTCTTTAGCAATAGCTTCTGGAATTTCCACTTTCTTTTTTCCAATTTGAACAGTACTGGTTTTAGCCGTGAATTCCAAAGCATCAGACGAAGAAGCATTCCAATCAATTTTACTAGTGTAAATTATATTTACAGGAAAATATTGATTCCTGATAAAATTTTTCTTCTCACAATACAGGCTATTAAAATCTAAATCATACAGATTATTTGCAACCCGGTTCCACAAGAGCAAGTAGGATTTTTGTATTTCTTTATAAACAACTCCCAGAAGATCTCTATTATTTTTATAATTATAAATTTTAAGATACGCCTTATTTGGATGCTCCGACGATGAAGGATTTTTAGCCCCTTGACAATAATAACATGTTTTTTGACCATACCCTAAGCCTCCATTATTCTCTAAAAATTCAGTGACATATTTAGAAACCTCTGACAGCTCGATAGATTGGTTATTTATATAAATAGTACTGTCGTTTTTTATGACAATTTTCAGAATATTCTTTTGTTTGAAAACAATCTTCATTTTTAGGTTCATATTATTTGTTAAGCTTCCATTTTTATCGATAAACAATTCGTTCACCTTATAATCACAATCAAAATTCAAATCTCTCCCAGCAACTATCATTTTACTGAAATAAGAAACCCGCAAACTATCCCCTATAAACAAGGGCTTGTTTATTAAATAAACAGGGGTATTAAATTTGGTCAACAAGCAATTAGTTTTATCGAATATAGAAGAGCCCAATTGATTGTTTACCTGTGTAGATCCATAGGTTCTATTTTTCACAACAGCCCCATCCTCAATACGGCACACCATTGCGGCCTTTTTATTATCACCATTGATTCTCGGCAGCGAAACATCAAGCCCCCCACTTAAACTAGAACTATTAATTACGGATGCATCATAAATAAAACCAGCTAGACCAACACGATTTACTAGCGGAATAACGCTTTCAAATATCTTCGAAATATTTTTTGGTTGCGTATCTTTATTTACACCAAGCACAGACCCATAAGAAACTAAAGGCAAGGATATTAGTAAATACATGATGCTGCTTTTTATTTTATTTTTCATTTATTTTTTTGTTTTTCGCTGTTAAATTCTGCTTCATTTAGATTGTATATTGTTCTAAAAAAACAGCAGTTAGAAATGTTGGTTGGTAGTATTTTATAGTACCTTAACGTACGTTTAAAACAATTATTTTCCTCCTTCCAAAAAAAATAGCTTACAACAGTTGACTGATGAAACACTGCGCTTATATCCCCCTTAATTTCCACTCTTTATCTATCTTAATTCTTTTGTATTTTCTTGCAACTTCTCTCCCTGTCTTTCCAAAGAACACCAATTACAATCCAAAATGACAGATATAAATAGTTTATTTTACGTTCTAGCGTCGTTAAAAAACAGAACGATAGCTATGGCTATCCTTCCATTTTTCGCCTAGCTATAACAAAAAATAATTCCATTTCTAAACCGTCATTTGGAAATGTATTTGGTATTACACATACCACAAAACAACACTAAAAACGCGAGTAGCTCCTTTAGGCGTATAGGGAACAGGACCATACATAACACTCCATTGTATAGAATCGGTTTCTGTTAAATTAGAAGAATCAGTACGAGCCAATGTTACTTTTGCTTTTTTAGTAAACCCCAAGACATCTTTATCTACAAGATTGTTTTCTTTGCAATATTCTAGAACATCTTCTAACGTGAACGTGTAATATTTGTCGAAGTCCTTAACCTTAGTTATATTTCCATTACTATCATACCATTTAAACAATCCTAAATGAAGGTTTGAATCATAGTATTCTCCTTTTTGTATAATAACCCCTATATTATTGAATACGTTAGTTTTACAATACTTTGACTTTTTTCTAGAAACCCTTTCTATATAATAATTATCTCTATATTCCTGAGTTACAAAATCTTTATTATGATTATAAAAAGTATAAACAGTTCCTTTTTTGTATTTATTAAATGTACTTATATCAAAAGTATCTAATCCTTGAGTCATTGTTGTTGTATTTTGTTGATTTGATTTTTTTTGCCCTTTACAAGACGTGCATGTAAGAGTAATAGCCACTAATATAATTAAAAACCTCATATTTATTCGTTTTTTATTTTGGCATTGTTCCTTAATAGTTCCCATTGTCATTTGTAAAATTGGATGACAGGGAGTGCCGGAGTAATAACATCTGAATAATCCATAATACAATCGGTTTTACCATAATCATACGTAAAAGCACCAAAATTACTAAAACTATGGTACGCTAAGTTAATATACAGCGGCGGCAACTAACAAACAAAAACCTCTAGGATAAACGAAATCAAAATCACATTCTCACTGTTTGTTATTTTTTTACATAGATTGTATCATATACTGCTATTGTTCCTGTTTCGCCTAAAGCATCTTTACCTTTAAAGAGTTTTACTATAAGTTCTTCTCCTGTTTTTCCATCCAAAACAATAACAAAACGACCTTTTACATCCTTATACCGCCCATTAAAATCAAGTGTCCAAGTAGTTTCACTAGCATCACTCCATCTTGAAATACCAATCACTTGTTTTTGTATGTCTTCTACATCATGATCCATTAAATACTTTTTTATATCTTCCCACGAAAACGTATAAGGAGCATCTAAATCTATTTCTTTTATCAATGTTCCTTGTTCGTCGTATTCTTTTAAAATACCTTTTATAAAGTCATTCGGAAAAGACAAAAAAGATGATTTTAATTTTCCGTTTTTATAATATTCATAAATCTTTTCAAAACAATCACTTTCTCCCCTATAAAACTCCCAGTATGAATCCGTTAATTCTTGCTGCCTAATTACTATTCCTTTTTCTATTGAATACGTATACTCTCCAAAACCATTTTTTTTATTTTTAAAACCCTCTATATCGAATGTCTTCATTGTTTTACTTGTTTTTATTTTATTTTGACTCTTAAATTCAACTAATAAACGCAACTTTTCGATTTGATTCTATGATGGTTATATTTTCAAAACAGAAAAGTAGGAAAACCTACCTTTCTTGTCTTGATGGATATGTATCTTACGGTCTCAAATCTCGAAAAAAGAAGTTGTATGAAACACATCACCCAAGCGCAAAGATACACAATTTGTTGCATGTTAAAACAAGGTTATAAACAGGTTGAGATAGCAGCTGCTATAGGAAAAGACAAGTCTGTTATTAGCAAAGAGATTAAGCGTAATTCAGACAAAAGAAATGGAGTTTACAAGCATGAATTAGCCCAAAAAAAGTATGCTAAACGTCATAAAGAAAAGCCTAAAAGAAAACGCTTTACAGAAGATATTCAACAAGCAATAGAGTTGTTATTGCGAGACGATTATAGTCCTGAGCAAGTAGTTGGTGTCCTAAAAAAACAAGGTAAAGAAACGGTGTCTATTGAGCGTATATATCAGCATATTAGGGAAGACAAGAGGAATGATGGTGATTTACATACACACCTTCGCAGACAGGGAAGGAGATATAGAAAACGTGGCTCATCAAAGGATTCTAGAGGGGTTATAAAGAATCGTATTAGTATAGAACAACGCCCTGAAGTTGTTGAACAAAGAAATCGATTTGGAGATTTAGAGGTCGATTTAATCATAGGTAAAAACCATAATCAAGCCATACTTACCGTAAATGATAGAGCTTCTGGAATGCTTAAAATGAAAAAAGTAAGCTCTAAAGAAGCAGTTGTTGTCACTAAAGCTATCAATGAAATATTAGAAGACTGGAAGCCTTATCTACATACTATAACAGCTGATAATGGAAAAGAATTTGCAGGCCATGAGCAGGTTGCAGAAAATTTATGTATTGATTACTTTTTTGCGCATCCATATCACTCTTGGGAAAGAGGATCTAACGAAAATTTAAATGGTTTGATTAGACAATATTTTGCCAAAGGAAGTGACTTTACAAACCTAACAGATCAAAGAATCAAAGAGGTAGAAACAAAATTAAATAACAGACCTAGGAAGAGACATAAATATCAAAACCCTATATTTGTAATGGAACAATTATTATTTAACTAAAAGTTGCGTTTGTGACTTGAATTCAGCACTATTACAATTGACCATAGTTATTAAAACGGCTATTATATATATATTCTTCATAACTTATTCTTTATCTAGGTTATTTTGCATAATACTCCATTGCCAAACCCAAGTACTAATTACAGGTATTAAGTTTGGACCAATATCAGAATAATCCATAATAGTATCGGTTTAGCCATTTTCATACGTAAAAGAAGCTAAAAATGGACATCTCTGTACATCATTTCTGATTTTGAATCATAAAAAAACATTATAATACAACCAAATCGTTTACTAATCCTCTCTTGATTTCCACTCTTTATCTATCTTAATTCTTTTGTATTTTCTTGCAACTTCTTCCCCCGTCTTTCCAAAGAACACCAATTACAATCCAAAATAACCGATATAAATAGTTTATTTTACGTTCTAGCGTCGTTAAAAAACAGAACGATAGCTATGACTATCCTTCCATTTTTCGCCTAGCTATAACAAAAAATAATTCCATTTCTAAACCGTCATTTGGAAATGTATTTGGTATTACACATACCACAAAACCACCCTAAAAACGCGAGTAGTTCCTTTAGGCGTATAGGGAACAGAACCATACATAACACTCCATTGTATAGAATCGGTTTCTGTTAAATTAGAATTTTGAATCATAAAAAAACATTACAACACAACCAAATCGTTTACTAATCCTCTCTTGATTTCCACTCTTTATCTATCTTAATTCTTTTGTATTTTCTTGCAACTTCTTCCCCCGTCTTTCCATCTAATACATACAACAAAACCACACTAAAAACGCGAGTAGCTCCTTTAGGCGTATAGGGAACAGGACCATACATAACACTCCATTGTATAGAATCAGTTTCTGTTAAATTAGAAGAATCAGTACGAGCCAATGTTACTTTTGCTTTTTTAGTAAACCCCAAGACATCTTTATCAACAATATTGTTTTCTTTGCAATATTCTAGAACATCTTCTAACGTGAACGTGTAATATTTATTCAAATTATCTTTTTTTACTACAATTCCTTCTTCATTAATATACATATAATTACCTATGTAAATATTACCGTAGAATTCACCTTTTTCTTTTACACTTCCATTTTTATAGAATATTTTTTTAACACCGTATTTACTGTCTTTATGAGTTGTTTTCTCAGAATAATAATCTCCCCAATCTATTTGGCACACTATATTTCCCAAAGAGTTATTAAAATTATATTCATTACCAACTCTATTCTTTTTAAATGTTTCTATATCTAATACCTCTAATTCTTGAGTCATTGTTGTTGTATTTTGTTTATTTGATTTTTCTTGCCCTTTACAAGACGTGCATGCAAAAGTAATAGCCACTAATATAATTAAAAGCTTCATATTTATTCGTTTTTTATTTTGGCATTGGCCCTTAATAGTTCCCATTGCCATTTGTAAAATTGGATGACAGGGAGTGCCGGAGTAATAACATCTGAATAATCCATAATACAATCGGTTTTACCATAATCATACGTAAAAGCACCAAAATTACTAAAACTATGGTACGCTAAGTTAATATACAGCGGCGGCAACTAACGAACAAAAACCTCTAGGATAAACGCAATCAAAATCACATTCTCACTGTTTGTTATTTTTTTACATAGATTGTATCATATACTGCTATTGTTCCTGTTTCGCCTAAAGCATCTTTACCTTTAAAGAGTTTTACTATAAGTTCTTCTCCTGTTTTTCCGTCCAAAACAATAACAAAACGACCTTTTACATCCTTATACCGCCCATTAAAATCAAGTGTCCAAGTAGTTTCATTAGCATCACTCCATCTTGAAATACCAATCACTTGTTTTTGTATGTCTTCTACATCATGATCCATTAAATACTTTTTTATATCTTCCCACGAAAACGTATAAGGAGCATCTAAATCTATTTCTTTTATCAATGTTCCTTGTTCGTCGTATTCTTTTAGATTCCCCAAGGCAAAAGCCTTAGGAAATCTTTTTACAAAGCGTTTTACTTTTCCATTTTTAAAATACTCATAAAAATATTCTAAAACAGAGTCTACAGATTTTATTGTTTCCCAATATTCATCTTCATTTTCATATTGTTTTACACTTATACCATCATTGGAAGTGAAAAAGTAAGAATTCATCGTTTTGTTCTTTTTAAAACCCTCTATATCAAATGTCTTCATTGTTTTACTTGTTTTTATTTTATTTTGACTATTACAATTGACCATAGTTATTAAAACGGCTATTATATATATATTCTTCATAACTTATTCTTTATCTAGGTTATTTTGCATAACACTCCATTGCCAAACCCAAGTACTAATTACAGGTATTAAGTTTGGTCCAATATCAGAATAATCCATAATATTATCGGTTTTAAATTTCTCAAAAACAAACTCACCACTGTCACTAAAACTGTGATATAAGCCCATTGCATGAAAAGTCTCATGTACCAATGTACTATCAGTTAACCCCGGTCGTAAAACAATTACAGAGCGCTTTACCGAAGGAATACCAGACGCTCTACCAAACAACCCTCCTTGTTCTTCGTCTATAAAAAATATTTTGTAACACTTACTATAATCTTTTTTGTGTTGTGTTTTTAACGCAGAAATTAGATAATCTTGAAAACCATCTGTATCTGCATTAATAAGAGTTCCTTTAGGAGCATATTTTTTGTTAAATGGTTTATCTTTAGATAGATTTAAATTCACAGTATCATAGCTAGCATTGGCTAACAACTGACTAAAATATTTAGAAAACTCTTTCCGTCTACCTACAGTACTTCCAATCATTTTAGCGCCAATATTAAGTTCTGTAGTAACACTAACAAACACAATGTCTGCTTTATAACGATTTGTTTTGTCGTTCGCCAATATTTTTAATTTCCCTGCAAATACGCCGTCGGCTTCTACTTCAATAAATTGGTCTACAGCAAACTCTTTAATGCATTTAACAGTTAATCCATCTGCTAATTCCTTTTTACCAACGGTTTTGTGAGACACCTCTGAGCTACTAAGTTTAAAATAAGTTTTATCATATTTATAGGCAATCTTTTTAGCGTCAGACCCTTCAATTTCCACCTTTAATGTAAGTGTAGCTTCTTTATATGGAAGTAAAGTTAAGACTGGAACAACGTATTTGTCGTTAGACTTTATAGGATGTTGTGGCATTTCAAAATAGTTACCTAATTTTATATATTCTGCATCGTTTTGCACAAAACTTCCTGTAGAATAACTCCCAATAATATCTTTGTAAAATACATCTCCTTTTTTACCTGTATCAGCCATTCGTAACCAATCGAAACCATAATCTCCATTATAGCTATTTCCAGTTCTAAAATTAACAAGCACTTTTGGTGGAGGCACAATTTGCAAGGGTTTACTTTGTTTCTTTTTTCCACTATGACTTACCTTAGCTATAAGTGCGTCCATAGTTGCTTCTTTAAAATCTAGCCATTGTTCTTTAATTTCGAGGAACGATAATTCAAAAGATCCGTCTTTGTTTAATAGTTCACTAAAAGACAATTGTTTTACACCTTTTTCAAATTCGGTTCCATCTTTTTTAGTAATGGTAATGTTTATCGCATTTCCACTTGGATTTTCTATTTGTGTACTTAATGCCACACACTCTGAATAAGTACTTTCTTCTAAAATTTCCTTGCTTTCTGGATGAATCCAATCCACTTTTGTAATGGTTGGTGTTACTTCTATCCTATTTGTATGTATCATAGGCGCTACGTCTTCCTCTGGAAAAGTAACCCTCCACGATGCTGAATAAACACCAGAAGACATGGAATCTTCAAACCCCGCAGCGGTCAACGTAAGTGTTTCGGTCATGGGCAGGTTACCAATGGAAGAAAAATTGGTCTTCCAAGAAACAAGATGCGTATCAAATAGTTTAATTTTTCTAATTCTACCGCCCTCAATAATGGGTTCTAGCAATAATTCTAGTTGTTTTGTTTGTCTAGAAGCAAACGACCACTCCGTCAAATTGAGATCTTTTCTAGTTTCTAAAACAAGGTCTAGCCCTTTAAATAACGGAATTACTGAAGGCTTCCCGGTAGCATCAGATCCTTGTTCAAAAACAAGCCTATACCGCAGTACGTTTACTCTTTTTTCGTCGATAATCAACAGTGCTTTAAAGCTCATATTTGTTAGTTTAGAGAGCTGTCAAGCAGCAGAGATTCCGAATAATTATCTAATAGTTTTTTACATTCTTTAATTAATGCTTCTTCCGCATAGCTTTTTTGAAGCTCGTTAAAACACACATCCGCTTGCGCTAGATTGTTTTTTTCTAACCAAACTCTTAAAGCGATATATTGAAAATAAATAAACTCATCCAACCTTAAAAACAAATCTCTATCAGGGCAAATTTTCCTAAAGTCCAAATGCTCGTTAAGTATGCCAGTTATCTGATCTAAAATCACCTCTTTTTCTGTTCTTAATTGTTCTGACGACAAAAGCAACTCAGAAATACGAATTTTTGAAATCAAAAAACCAGGAAACTCTTTATACAAAACACTTACAGTTTCAACATATTCTGTATTCATATTAAGATGTCGGAAGTATTCGCACAGTAAATTTTGAAAATGAGGAACCTCCAGGTTTTTATCTGCCTGAATTTGCATTTCAACTAACAAATTAGAAGACGGCTTGCTTAATGCGTAAATTCTTTCAGAAAAATCTTCAATTTGTTCAATCTGAACATTGGTTAATTTATAGTAAGGATAAATTCTCCTCTTGTCGTCCGTCACTTCAATTAAAGTAGTTTCAATTTTTAGTTTTTCCCTTCGACAATCTGTTATTCGTTGTTTCGCTTGAATATGAGCGGGTTCGTTTTCGATTAATTTAGCCAATAAATGCTCCGTTTTAACAGCATCCTCCAACCTATCTACATTTAAAAAATAATCAATTCTAAAAAGAAAAAAATTCACGATTTCAGAAATATGAAATTCAGTTTTCCCCGGAAAAGCGGTACTTATTTCTAAATTCTCACCTAAAATAGCCCTTACTTTGGCATGTTCACCTTTGACTCCATGCAGCTGAGCCATGCTTAATTTAGCAAAAAACTCATTCGGGAATTTTTGATAAAAAACGCTAGCATGCCCAAAGGCAACTTCGTTTTCTCCTTTCTGGATATACTCATGAACAAGCTGCTTATAAAAGAAAGGAATTTTCGGAAACTTCTGTATATACTTTTTTAGGTTCTCTCTGTTTTTAGTTCTTCCAAAATCCTGAATAGATTCAATCATTAAATTTTTAATATGTGGAAAATGATTTTTTAAGAAATAATCATCATCATCTATCACAGTAAGCTCCGTTCTGTCTTTAAAAAGCACCTTCTTATTGGGTATAATTTTCATACTATTTTTTGTTGTTTTTATTTTTTGTGTTTTAAATACGATTGACCTAGACAAACGACATGGGCTGTTACGAATATAAATATACACCTAATATCTGTATAGAGAAACGCTCTAAAAAAACACAGTATTCGCTTTTTTGTCCTTTAAAAAAATCAATTATGAATGGCTCTAATCAAAGCAAATATCATTCCAATAACCGTATAAATCACGTATTATTAGTTTTATAAGTGTTAAAAAACAGATTCATCACAAAAGCTATCCTAAGGCATTCGGATGAGACAGACCAACAAACAGCCACAGAACCAACTTTTAGGATAGCACTCCCGTAATCCAATATACGAATCGTGTTTATTCGGTTTTACACATGAAAATTGATTTAAAAACGACCTGTATTTTTTATCTCAACTCAACAAAAGGACGCTTTTAAAAAGGACTGACGCTTTCAAATAAGCCCATCCACAACCTCATCCAAGGACAAGTGGTAGGCTTCTGAAGTAATAATTTCTATGTAACATCAGATTCACAAGAAAAAGAATCTTCCATAAGGGATGCTGTCAAAAAAACAAGAAAAATGATTAGATCAAAACAATATTTCTAAAAGCAATAACCTCGAGGCAAGCCAACGAGACATGAAAAAGAAAAAACCTTAATCATTTTAATGAAAGCATAGGTAAATTAAACCCACTGGTGCAATTAAAAAAAACGTTAGTAAAAGTTAAACACAAGGGTTCTTGCTCTTAAGACCACTCTGTTTCTCAACTAATTTACATGACTTTTAACATGTTAAAAAACTTAAATATTTCTTAAATTTGTAATAATTCTTAATTCTATTTTCATGCATTCTTAAATTCAACTAATAAACGCAACTTTTCGATTTGATTCTATGATGGTTATATTTTCAAAACAGAAAAGTAGGAAAACCTACCTTTCTTGTCTTGATGGATATGTATCTTACGGTCTCAAATCTCGAAAAAAGAAGTTGTATGAAACACATCACCCAAGCGCAAAGATACACAATTTGTTGCATGTTAAAACAAGGTTATAAACAGGTTGAGATAGCAGCTGCTATAGGAAAAGACAAGTCTGTTATTAGCAAAGAGATTAAGCGTAATTCAGACAAAAGAAATGGAGTTTACAAGCATGAATTAGCCCAAAAAAAGTATGCTAAACGTCATAAAGAAAAGCCTAAAAGAAAACGCTTTACAGAAGATATTCAACAAGCAATAGAGTTGTTATTGCGAGACGATTATAGTCCTGAGCAAGTAGTTGGTGTCCTAAAAAAACAAGGTAAAGAAACGGTGTCTATTGAGCGTATATATCAGCATATTAGGGAAGACAAGAGGAATGATGGTGATTTACATACACACCTTCGCAGACAGGGAAGGAGATATAGAAAACGTGGCTCATCAAAGGATTCTAGAGGGGTTATAAAGAATCGTATTAGTATAGAACAACGCCCTGAAGTTGTTGAACAAAGAAATCGATTTGGAGATTTAGAGGTCGATTTAATCATAGGTAAAAACCATAATCAAGCCATACTTACCGTAAATGATAGAGCTTCTGGAATGCTTAAAATGAAAAAAGTAAGCTCTAAAGAAGCAGTTGTTGTCACTAAAGCTATCAATGAAATATTAGAAGACTGGAAGCCTTATCTACATACTATAACAGCTGATAATGGAAAAGAATTTGCAGGCCATGAGCAGGTTGCAGAAAATTTATGTATTGATTACTTTTTTGCGCATCCATATCACTCTTGGGAAAGAGGATCTAACGAAAATTTAAATGGTTTGATTAGACAATATTTTGCCAAAGGAAGTGACTTTACAAACCTAACAGATCAAAGAATCAAAGAGGTAGAAACAAAATTAAATAACAGACCTAGGAAGAGACATAAATATCAAAACCCTATATTTGTAATGGAACAATTATTATTTAACTAAAAGTTGCGTTTGTGACTTGAATTCAGCATTTAAAATGATAGACATTGAGAATATCGTTCTTTTAAAAGTCCAATTCACACAATTCTATTCCCTATATCAAATAGAATTGTATTTAGAATTAGAGGCTATTTATCCTATATTACATTATGAAAATAACTGTTATTTTTTATTGTTTGACACTTGTACTATGCCAAGAATACGGCTTTGCTCAATCGCAGAATCCTGCATTAAAAAACAAATTAAACTTTAAACATTTATCTGTAGCAGAAGGCCTGTCTCAACGATCCGTAACAACGATTTTACAGGATAAAAAAGGCTATTTATGGTTTGGCACTAGAGATGGATTAAACAAATACGACGGCACCAATTTTGTGACCTATTCCTACAACTCAGAAGACCCAAATAGCCTGAGTCATAGTTGGGTGACTTCCCTATTTGAAGATGCGTTGGGTAACTTATGGGTCGGAACTAGAAATGGGCTTAACAAATACATCCCAAAAACAAACAGTTTTAAGCATGTTTATTTTTCATCTTTTGACGACAATCAAATTACAGCTATTTGCCAAGTTTCCGATAGCATGCTATGGGTTGCCACAACAAAAACGATTAAGACCATTGAGATTGCTACTATTCTTGAAACCTTTACAAAAAACAACTACGATGTTCTTAATTTTGACTTTGATGATACTCGGGTTAATTATTTTTTAAAAGCATCAAATGGTGACTTATGGATTGCAACTTCAAAAAACATATACGCTCTAAATTTTCAAAAAAAAACAACCAATAGATTCAGTTATCCAACACAAAATGATCTAACTATAAATTCAGAAAAAACACCTTGTTTCTATGAAGATAAAGACCACACTATTTGGCTAGGATACACAAAAGGATTGGCGGTATTTAATAAAAAAACAAAAGAGTTTTCTGATTTTTCGCTTGAGAATGGTACCACTATAAATTCTGTAATACGATCTGTCTGTCAAGATTCGTCCGGCACTTTATGGATTGGAGCATATACAGGTCTGTACCTATTGGATTTAAAAAACCAAACGCTAGACCATATTACACATTATGATAGTAACTCTAAAAGTTTAAGTCAGAATTCTATTTATAAAATAATAAGAGACACCAGAGGAGATATTTGGATTGGAACTTGGGCAGGCGGAGTCAATTATTTTAATAAAAACTACAATTCGTTTAAGCAGTTTTTTGTAGGCGAACACAAGAGCATGTTAAATTACAAAGTAGTAAGTGCAATTGTAGAGGACGCATCGGAAAACTTTTGGATAGGAACAGAAGGAGGAGGTTTAAATTATTTTAATAGCGCAACAGGAGAATTTAGCTATTATAAAAACAAGCCCTCAGATGCAAATAGCATTAGTTCAAATAATGTAAAATCAATCCTGCGAACATCCGCTGGCAATTTGTGGATTGGTACACACGATAAAGGACTTAATTTTTTTAATACACAAAACTATACATTTAACAATTTCAATAACTATTTAGTGGATGGTAATACGCCCATATCAAATTACAGTATCTCATCGCTCTACGAGGATAAAAATAAAAACATTTGGATTGGGACATTGGCAGGAGGCTTACTATTTTACGATATAAAAACACAAGCGTTTTCTAAAATCATATCTGTAGTTGCAATCAATTGTTTGGTACCTTGTAAAGACACTAACTTTTTGTTATTTGGAGGCGTCAATGGGCTGATCAAAATAGATATAACTTCTAAAAAAACAAAAGAAATTCATTTTGTAAAGAACACCCAAAACTATGATCCTAGGAAATTTGTGAATACCGTATATGTAGATCCAAAAAATAATTATTGGATCGGTACAGGAGGTAATGGCCTCTTTTATTACAACACAAGCAATGGAGTATCCATAAAATATGGCATCGATGATGGTTTACCAAACGAAACTATATATGGTATTCTGCCCGATAATTACAATTGTTTATGGCTCAGTACAAACCAAGGACTAAGCAGATTTAATTTAGAAGATTATAAAATTAAGAACTATAATTTGTTAGATGGCTTGCAATCAAATGAGTTTAATTACGGTGCGTATCTAAAAGCCTCAGACGGGAAATTGATGTTTGGAGGCGTAAATGGTCTCAATTATTTTGACCCTTCTAAAATTAAAAAAAACATATTTGTCCCACTGGTTGATATTTACAGTGTAGTTATTAACAACAAAGAGCAACTTAATATTACGAAGGCAAACACAACGTTAAGGCTTGCGCATGATCAGAATAATTTTAGCATTCGATTTACAGCCATTAGCTATTTACAATCCAGTAAAAACATGTTTTCTTATAAATTAGATGGATATGACACAGAATGGACTCTTGCGAAAGGAAATAGTGCTACCTATACAAATATAGACAAAGGCAACTATTTTTTCAGGGTAAAAGCAGCAAATAATGATGGTGTTTGGACAGAAGAAGCACGTACTATTTCTATCAAAATAATTGCGGCCCCTTGGAAAACATGGTGGGCAAAATCACTCTATATTATATTTTTTTTAGCCCTGTTTTTTATGGTGTTAAAACTAGGTATCGAAAGATTAAAAGCGAAAAGCGAATTAAAACAAGAACGTATTAATAAGCTAAAAATACAAGAAATCAACAAACTAAAACTCGAACTATTTACAAATATCTCCCATGAGTTCAGAACTCCTTTAACCTTAATTACAGGCCCATTACAACGCTTAGTTGAAAAAAAACAAGCAGGCACGCACATTCAAAAGCAACTCGAGGGAATGTATAAAAACAGTTTGATTTTATTACAGTTGATCAACCAATTACTAGACTTTAGAAAAAGCGAGGCAGGAAAATTAGAAATTCACGTAGGGCAAAATAATATTGTCCCTTTTGTAAATAACATTAAAGAATCGTTTGATCTTTTCGCAGAAGAAAAAAAAATAGAATTCACTTTTAAATCTTCCAAAAATCTTATTAACGTATGGTTTGACAGCCTAGAACTCAGCAAAGTTATTGTAAATATTTTATCCAATGCATTTAAGTTTACCCCTATAGGTGGTACAATAACAGTACGAGTTGAGATCAATAATTCGGAAAAGGAATATAATTCAGGAAAAAAGGTTGTTCTAATCATTGAAGATAACGGAAAAGGAATCCCTGAAAAAGATATTGAATTTATTTTTGATCGATTTTTTCAATTAGGAAGTATCGAAAAAAAACGTGTAGGAACAGGTGTTGGTTTATCCCTATCTAAGGACATTGTAGAATTACATCATGGAAGCATTAAAGTACGTAGTAGAAATGGATCTGGAGTAATTTTTAAGGTTGTATTACCATTGGGAAATGCTCATTTTTCTGCAAAAGAAATGATACAGGGTGTAGACAGTATAGATATGGGTACCTTAAATTATTTAAACCTCAGCACTATTGAAACCAAAGAAACTGACATATTATTTTGTGAAGATTTGCCTTCTATCTTATTAGTTGAAGACAATCAAGAATTGCGTAGATTTATTAAAAACATATTTGAAGACACCTGTAATATTTTTGAGGCAGAAAACGGAATTACCGGTATCGAAACGGCAGAAAACAACCCCATAGACCTTATTATTAGTGATGTGATGATGCCAATAATAGATGGTGTAGAAATGTGTGCTATCCTTAAATCTAATATAAAAACAAGTCATATCCCTATTATTTTACTTACAGGAAAAACATCCACAGAAGCAAGGGAATTAGGATATAAAACTGGAGCTGATATATATATTTCAAAACCCTTTGACACAAAAATGTTGGAATTACAAGTAAAAAACTTATTCCAATTGAGAAAAAACACCATTCAAAAATATAAAACAGACCTCATATTATCTCCCAAAGAACTCCATATTACTTCTACCGATGAAAAATTCCTTAAAAAAGCATTTGATATCGTAAATAAACACAGCGCCAATCCAGATTTTAACGCACAGTTATTTACCTTAAAAATGGGCGTAAGTAGAACGTTACTCTACACCAAACTAAAAGCATTAACATCTCAATCATTGACAGAATTTATTAGAAATGTCCGCTTAAAAAAAGCGGCACAAATGATTGTTCAAACCGACTTAAATATTTCTGAAATCGCCTACGATTTAGGTTTTAATGATTTAAAATATTTTAGAAAAAACTTTAAATTACTATTTAAAATGCCTCCTAGTGAGTACAGAAAGACCTCTAAACAGTAAATTCACCCCTTAGCACATTTTTAAATAACACGCTAGTAATAAGAAAATTGCACGAAATATTACGAGGTACGTTAGCTAAATTCTGATTATTTACACCTCCTTAAAAAACTATTTGAACCTGCTTTATACGCTATTTAGTTGATAATATTGAAGTATCATTAAAGTGATGCCTAACTGAATTAAAGTAAATATGAAGAAATTAATAATAGTACTAATTGGTGTTTTCACCCTGTTTTCTTGCAGTGATTCCATACAAAAGAACACCTTTTCTAATGATCAAATATCAAAAGCAGAAGCACAACTTAGCGTATTGTTGCAAACGTCTCAAAAGACAAAACGAATACCTAGAACGATAAACTCCACAAATGAGATACATTATACAAATCAACATTTTGACTGGACAGAAGGATTTTTTCCAGGGACATGTTGGTACATGTACGAGATCACCAAAGATGTAAAATGGAAAAATGCAGCAGAAAATATGCAATCTCAATTTGAATCTCATAACAAAAATAAATCCAGCCATGACTTGGGTTTTATTTTTAACTGTTCTTTTGGAAATGGCTATAAATTGACGCAAAATAAACAGTTTAAAAAAGTGATGATTACAGCTGGAAACTCATTGCTTTCTCGTTTCAACCCTACTGTAGGTTGTATTCAAAGTTGGAATGTTACAGGAGGTTGGCAATCTGAAAGATCTTGGAAATACCCTGTAATTATTGACAATATGATGAATCTTGAATTGCTATTCGAACTGAGTATAATTACGGGAGATCCAACCTATAAAAATGCGGCTATCACACATGCCAATACCACAATGGAAAATCATTTTAGAACAGATAATAGTTCATATCACGTAGTAGATTACGACCCAGAAACTGGAGAAATCAGAAGTAAACAAACCGCACAAGGATACAACAATGAAAGCTCGTGGGCACGTGGTCAAGCATGGGGATTGTATGGATTTACGGTGTGTTACCGCTACACCAAAGACGAAAAATACCTTGCACAAGCAGAAAAAATCGCAGCGTATATTCTAAATTACAAGGGACTACCATCTGACGGAATTCCATATTGGGATTACAATGCTCCCAACATCCCGAACGAACCTCGAGATGTATCTGCTGCTGCGATTACCGTCTCCTCTTTGATTGAATTAGATTCATTTTCAAACAATAATTACGAAACTCAAATAGATAAAATCATGCAATCACTAGCAAGTGATCGATATACAGCAAAATTTGGAGAAAATCATTCTTTTATTTTAAAACACGCTGTAGGGAGTATTCCACATAAAAATGAAATTGATGTACCATTAAATTATGCCGATTATTATTATGTAGAAGCATTGCTCAGGTACAAGTCTCTTGTAGAACAAAACTAACTAATACCAAATACATTTCCAACAACGCCAGAACGTAAAATACACTATTATATCGGCTTTTTTTGGATTGTAATTGACACTACCCCTTGACGCACGGATTATCAACAAAATACCTCACTTAAAAAAAATAAAACATGTAATAGATCTTTAAATTAAACACCCACTTAATCAATTATCAAATCAAAATTAACTTAATATGAAAATAATTTATTCATTTAAAAAACAAACTGTTTGTATCTGCATTTTGTTTTTAACAACAATTTCCATGTTTAGCCAAAGTGCTTTAAATGGAACCGTAAGGTCTTCAGAAGACCATGAACCAATACCTGGAGTTAGTATTTTAATAAAAGGAACTACCATCGGAGTTACGACAGACTTTAACGGGAATTATACAATAAATGCTTCCCCTACAGATGTATTGGTATTTCAATACTTAGGATTTACTACCTTAGAAAAATTAGTAGGAAATAACCTTTCCATAAATGTTGTATTAGCATCGAGTTCAGAACAATTAAATGATGTTGTTGTGATTGGATATGGGACTGCAAAAAGAGCCGACCTTACAGGTTCTGTATCTACAGTTAAAGGAGAAGATTTAGCCAGAACCGCTAGTCCTAACTTACAACAAGCCTTGGCAGGAAAAGTGGCAGGTGTAATTACCATGCAAGCAAGTGGACAACCAGGATACGATGGAGCAACTGTTTCTGTAAGAGGTACCAGTACACTTAATAACAGTAGCGCCTTATATATTGTAGATGGGGTTCAGCGTTCCTATTCTAGAATTGATCCACAAGACATAGAGAGTATCAACGTCTTAAAAGATGCTGCATCTACCGCAATTTATGGAGCAAGTGGTGCGAATGGTGTGATTTTAATCACAACTAAACGCGGTAAAACAGGAGAGGCTGTTTTTAGCTATAATGGTAGCTATGGATTCCAAAGCCAAACACGTAGAATGGAGTTAATGAATTCTGGAGAATATGCTAGGTACAGAAGTGAAGGTAGTGAGAACGATGGTAAAGGCCCTTTGTTTACTCCAGAGCAAATAAAAGCGTATGAAAACGGCCCTTCATACAATTGGATGGATGCCTTATTCTCTAATAATACTCCAATTCAGAAACATAGTATTACCGCACGTGGAGGAAATGAAAAAACAAAATACTTTTTATCCTTTGGAACCTTAGATCAAGAAGGTTTTTATAAAACATCAAATTACAATCAAAAAAATCTACGTAGCAATTTAGATGTTGTACTTACCGATAATTTAGACTTAAATGTTGATTTATCTGGGAGGATGGAAGACCGTATGAGTTCATCTGCAGGTTCGTATCAACACCTTGTCTTTTCATTGCCATTTCACAGCCCTTTCGCCACTGAAGTAGGTCCCGATGCACTAGGATATAATGGATATGTTGGAAATCCGATAGGAGATTTTGTACGTAGTGGAACAAATAATCATAAGACAAATCGTTTTGAAAGCACCTTTAAATTAACGTATAAATTACCTTGGATAAAAGGTCTGTCTGCAAATGCATTGTATTCTTATGATGTTACAAATGTATCGCAAAAAATATTTAAATATCCTTACGAATACTATAAATTGGATGTAAATAATAACTACCAACCAGAACAAGGAGGTCCTTCTACAACGAGCTTAAAAGAAAAACGAACTTTTTTCTCTAGAAATACCATGCAGCTAAGTTTAAGATATGCAAAAGATTTTGGAGATCACTCCCTAGGTGTATTAGCCTTGTTAGAAGAAAGTGAAACACGTTCCAATTTCTTAACCGGTTATAGAGATGATTTTATTTCTAATACAATTCCTGAATTGTTTGTGGGAGCACCTGAAAACTGGAAAAATAATGGAGGAGCCGATCATACAGCCAAACGAGGTTTTGTAACAAGAGTTACCTATGATTATAAAAACACCTATCTTTTCCAAGCTAATATGCGTATTGATGAATCCTATAAATTTCCAAAAAAAGGTAGAACTGGATATTTTCCAGCAGTCTCTGCAGCATGGAAGGTTTCTAACGAGGACTTTATGAAAGACATCGATGCAATTAGCAGTCTTAAACTAAGAACGTCTTACGGGCTGGTAGGGAATGATAGAGTAGATCCATACCAATTTGTAGCGAGTTACCTAATTGATGGTGGTTCCGTAACTGACGGTAACTTTAACACAGGAATTAGAGTATCTGGTGTCGCAAATCCAAACATTACTTGGGAGAAAGCAAAAGCCTTCAATATTGGAATTAACTTAGGAATTTTAGACAACAGGTTAACCTTTGAATTTGACTATTTTAAAAAGAGAACAGAGGATATATTGTTTGCGAATTCTGCAGCTGTACCTGACTCTTTTGGAGCTAAATTACCTGACGAAAACTTTGGAATAGTTGATTCTTGGGGATCTGAAGGTATTGTTACTTACCGAAACACTTTTGGAGGTCTAAAAGTGAATGTTTCTGCAAATTATTCTTGGTATGATAACGAAATTATAAACATAAGAGAGCCCTCAGATATTTTACCCGGATTGGCCAAACAAGGTAGATCTACAGGCTTGAGATATGGTTATTTAAGTGATGGGCTTTTTCAAACAACATCTCAAATAGAGGCGGCACCTATACAGTTTAATAAAGTGTTTCATAAAAACTTAGTCCCTGGTGATATCATATATCAAGACATTAACGGTAGAGATGAAAACGGCGCCCTTACAGGGAAACCTGACGGAAAAGTAAACTCGGATGACCAAACAGTTATTGGGTCTAGTGGAAATGCAAATTTTGTATACGGACTCAATATAAACTTAGGTTATAAAGGATTTGACATGACAGCTAGTTTTCAAGGTGCAGGTGATTTCTCAAGGTATATCGATCCCTTTTCTTTTGCACGTGACGGAAACGCTTTGAAAGAGCTAACTGATTCTTGGAGAGTTGGAAACGAGGATGCAAAATACCCTAGACTTACCGCTACAGGAGACGCAACGGTCAATGCTACGGTAAAATCAGACTATTGGGTAACAGAAGTAAATTACTTGAGACTTAGAAGCTTAAATTTAGGCTATAGTTTCCCAGGGCTAAAAAATACATTCACAAAAATAGGAATGAGTAGCCTTAGAATGTATGTATCTGGAAGCAATCTATTTACACTATCTAATTTAGGATGGAGAGATCCAGAAGGAGGCTCTGGAAGAGACCCTTTTTATCCACAAGTTAAAACAATTTCATTAGGTTTAAATGTTAACTTTTAAGTACTGAATCATGAAAATATATAAATATATAATATGTTCTTTATTTCTTGCCGTTTCTTGCCAAGATTTAGAGGTGGAACAATTAAACGCTATCGAATCAAAAAGCGTTTATGAAAATCAAGAATTAATGGCTGCACATTTTAGCTATCTTCAAGGGAGATTACCTTATGGTATTTGTGCAAATAATGGCAATGGTTCTCACTCCGATATGCAGGCTGCTATAACCGACGAAGCAAGGTCTAAAAGTGGCTGGGTGGCTAATAATAAGGTTATAAAAGGGTTGATTTCTCCAACACAAGCTTACGGTTACGGAATTTGGAAGAGAGCGTATAAAACAATTAGAGCGACCAACGAAGCATTGATGAATTTAGAAACATCTCCATTAGAGGAATCCTATAAAAATGATATTATTGCAAAAATTAGATACATACGTGCTTTTACATATTTCGATGTAGTTCGTAGATATGGGGCTATTCCATTACTTACAGTGGCGCAATCTTTGGATGATGATTTACAAGTAAATAGAACACCTGTTGCAGAAATATACGCTTTTATACACAGCGAATTAGAACTGGCAGCAGATGGACTGAAAGCAAAGTCAGCTTCTCTTTCTGGAGCTATTAACAAGCAAGCTGCAATAGCATTAAGCGCAAGAGCTAGTTTATATGCAGAAAACTGGGCAGAATCAGCTCGTTTGGCTGACCTATTGATTACAGGAGAAAATAATGATGGATTAAACTTACATCCTGATTATAGAGAATTATTTCTTTCAAAAGGAGGAATCAATGAAGTGATTATGGAAAAACAAACCTATACGGGGGTTACAGGGCAATCTTTTGCATTGTATAATTTACCTGTGAGATGGAGATCTAACTGGGGAGGACAAACAGATCCAACCCAACAAATGGTAGATTCTTATCAAATGTTAGCAACTGGTTTGGACATCTCAGATCCAGCTTCTGGATATGATCCTGAAAACCCGTACACAGGAAGAGATAAAAGATTCAACGCTTCTATTTTTTACCATGGAAGTGATTTTGATGGACTTTTACCAAAATCTGGTGCACCGTATATAGATATGGAATGGAATAATATGAATGAAGGTCCTGGGAAAAAGAAAAGTGGTGCCGCAAGTATTACAGGGTATTTAGTTAGAAAGTGGGCAGATCCATCAGACGGATTAGGTCCTGAAAGATACAATAGCTTTGCTAGCTGGAAGGAAATTCGCTACGCAGAAGTATTGCTAATATATGCCGAAGCTTCAAATGAAGATAAAGGACCTTCACAAAAAGTGTATGATGCTATAAATACAGTTAGAAATAGAGCTGGACTCCCAAATTTAATCGATGGTTTTACCAAGGAGCAAATGCGTATGGCAATTCGACAAGAACGCAAAGTAGAATTAGCTTTCGAAAATCACCGTTGGTTTGATCTTATTAGATGGAAAATAGCAAAAGAAGTATTGGATGGTTTTGTACCAAAAGGAGTGAAAATTACAAGAAAATCAAACGCACCTTCAAATCTTGA
Organism: Flavobacteriaceae bacterium; assembly: GCA_965224465.1. GTDB lineage: Bacteria > Bacteroidota > Bacteroidia > Flavobacteriales > Flavobacteriaceae. The sequence continues at coordinate 2,860,333 of OZ245049.1, forward strand.
TACACCGCAGTTGTTTGACAGTAAATACCTTACTTTCGATACTTCCTATATTGTTTCTGGAAGAACATCTGTATTTCCAGATAGTTATTATCTCATGCCAATTCCACAAAGTGAATTAGATAAAAACTCCAATCTAAAACCACAGAATCCTGGCTATTAAAAATTAAATACATTTCGTATATCAATAGAAAACCTAAGATTGTACCATTCGTACAATGCTTAGGTTTTCTTTTTGTATACGTTTCCAAATGAGGGTTTAGAAATGGAATTATTTAATGGTTTTACCAGCACTATGTTCATCATTGGCGCTACGCATTGCAAGCTCCATTTTACGTGCTTTTAACACCGTTATTTACACGCTGCTTTTATTTTTTACACCCTATAATAATGCTGCAAATTTTGGTATTTTTTTCGCTATTTTAACAGCAATATCACCAAGTTCTTTTATATCTCCAATAAGATGATTTAGAGACAAATTATCTTTAGATGCCTTCTCTACCACTTTAACAAGAACAGAATACACCCGTAAATCTTTTGTACCTGGAGTAATGGAGTCAATCTCATCTCTTGATAAGCCTGTCAATATATTTAGTTCTTCTTTATACAATCCATTAAACGCCGCATCTGCTTCTGCAAATAGCTGACTAAATTTATTTTCTGGCATCTTTTATTTTTTATTGGTTATTTTCTTAATTTGATTTAAAATTTTCTCCATTTTAGAATATGCATCATCGCTTTTAATATCTATTTCCTTTCCTTTTTCGACAGCATTTCTAACCAATTCAGAGACTTTTAGTAACGTATTTGTAGTTGAATCATCAAACCCTTCCAAGCCAATAATAGACAGCGCTTCCTGCTGACTTCCTTTAAGTTTCCTAACCGATAATAAATAACTTGTAATGGTAGCATTTGCATAAATAGCATTTTCATAGGATCTGTTGATGTTATTTATTATCTTGTTTTCTTGTTTTAGAATAGGAGTAAGTAGTTCCTTTCGTTTCGTTTGAATTTGTGCATTGGCGGCTTGTTGGAATTCAAGCATCGTAGCAAGAGCATCATCAGTATTTCCCTTCCCTCCTGTTTTACCCGCATTTTTAATTGAAGTAAACAATGATGGTTCACCATTATTGAATTTCTCTAATTCTTTTTTCAATACATAATTAATTACAAATGGTGAATAGACATCGTCCACAAACACATTGATATCATCTTTGATATTCTCATAATACAACGCAATAACTCCACGATGTGAATGCTGTAAAATTACTAAGTCACTTCCTAAAACTTTAGATAAGAGAATCGTTTCTTTCGGAATAGAAGCACACGAAGTTAAGGCTGCTGTGATTATTACTGAAATAATAAGTTTCATTTTCATGTTTATTTATATTTAATTATTTCTTACTAATTATTGCCAACACTAGGACTGTATCTATACCACCGAATGCGAGTATTGATAGATAGACGTCAGTACTCAGTTTTGTTATTCTGTATGCTTATACAATGCCCTTCAAATATACAAAACCTTCGCTCTGGCATACTACCAATTTACTTATTTTAACTAAAATATTTTCAACCAATAACGGCTGTTCAACACAACATCGATGGTTCGCTTTCTAAATATACTGTGTTAAACGTATAAATACAGGTGGTTTTCTTGTTGTTTTTTATCGTTTTCAGACACCAAAATAAAAAACCTCAATCATTTCGATGCAAGCATTGAAGAAATATACCCACTGGTAGTATTAAACGTTCAGCAGCCCACTTGCGTTAATATATCGTTGAAGATTGATGTTCTATAATCATAAACTTTTCTGTCTTAACATTCTCATTTTTTAATACATCAATACAACAGGGCAATCGTTTCATCGAAATATAAATTACAGCCTATAAAAAAACACCAATTCCGTAGGCATTCTACGTTATCTCTTCCAATATATTCAATAAAAAACAGACACTAAATGATCGAAAAACTCATATGAAATCACTAAAAATAAAATTGTTCAGGAAGGGATTCTATTAAAGGATTTAAAACGTAAAATGATTTAAAAAAGACATATAAATATGAAGCATCACCCGTGTAATTTCTTTTTTTGTTCAGTAAATATCACAAAAAAAATAGTTAAATCACAGCCTTCTATTTTAGCAGTTTTTAGATACTATTTCTATGTAAAAGCATGGTTTTTTTGTGAAAAAAGGAAAATAAAAAAGGAAATTAAAAATATAAAAAGGTGTTTCCCTTAAGTATGCAATATTAATTCATGGATTAACGGGGTTTTTATTTTTTGTATTCGCAATAAAACACGTGTAAATCAATTTATTTAGGAATTGAAAGTGTTAAAAGCAGATTAAAAATTAAAAGTTTGATTTAGCCAATCGTTGAACTATATATTTTCATACTTTTGTTCCTTTTATTCTCAAGAAAGTTATAAGCTAAATTTAAAAACTAAATTATGATAAAAACAATTTTTAATAGTACAAAAAGAAACATGCGATATACTTTAGGTGTATCATTGCTTTTTGTTTTACTCATCTCGTGCAGTAAACCAATTTCTAAACAATCAACTTCAGAATCTCTTAATGTTTCGGATACTCAAGGGATCGTAGGATATTGGAAAGGAGATAATATTGATAAGTACACTATTAATGTGAGTGTTGCTGGTACAATAGATAGTCAAATTATAGGTATTGTTACAGATTTACCTGCTAAATTTAGAACAGAAGGTACCGTGGTTATTTTTAGTGGAAGGTATGAAACATCAAGTTTAAACCCTAGTCCAAAGATGGGAGGTCAAAAGATCTACACGCTTATTTTATCTTCAATCAAAAAGAAAGAATAAACAACTACAGCGCTCAAAACCAGGTAGAACCCAATATAACCTACTAATTTTGAGCGTTTTTTTTTTATTTCTAAAAATACATTTCCCTTCAGATAACGTGTTTTATCTCTGTGGAAATAGAAGAACATTTCTTATATTATATTTCTAAAGGAACGTTCTAAATGATGTTTTTTAAAGGTTCTGCTTTTGCATAAAACACTATTCTACGATGCCTTATTTTACCGATTTCATTAGAAGAAACAAATGCACACGGAAAACCGTATGCTCCGTGAGTGATTGTTATAATATCGCGGCTTTTTTTATACAGATGCAGTCCTAATCCTACATGATTTATACAATTACAATCCAAAACAACGGATATAAATAGTTTGTTTTACGTTCTAGCGTTGTCTTAAATTCAACTAATAAACGCAACTTTTCGATTTGATTCTATGATGGTTATATTTTCAAAACAGAAAAGTAGGAAAACCTACCTTTCTTGTCTTGATGGATATGTATCTTACGGTCTCAAATCTCGAAAAAAGAAGTTGTATGAAACACATCACCCAAGCGCAAAGATACACAATTTGTTGCATGTTAAAACAAGGTTATAAACAGGTTGAGATAGCAGCTGCTATAGGAAAAGACAAGTCTGTTATTAGCAAAGAGATTAAGCGTAATTCAGACAAAAGAAATGGAGTTTACAAGCATGAATTAGCCCAAAAAAAGTATGCTAAACGTCATAAAGAAAAGCCTAAAAGAAAACGCTTTACAGAAGATATTCAACAAGCAATAGAGTTGTTATTGCGAGACGATTATAGTCCTGAGCAAGTAGTTGGTGTCCTAAAAAAACAAGGTAAAGAAACGGTGTCTATTGAGCGTATATATCAGCATATTAGGGAAGACAAGAGGAATGATGGTGATTTACATACACACCTTCGCAGACAGGGAAGGAGATATAGAAAACGTGGCTCATCAAAGGATTCTAGAGGGGTTATAAAGAATCGTATTAGTATAGAACAACGCCCTGAAGTTGTTGAACAAAGAAATCGATTTGGAGATTTAGAGGTCGATTTAATCATAGGTAAAAACCATAATCAAGCCATACTTACCGTAAATGATAGAGCTTCTGGAATGCTTAAAATGAAAAAAGTAAGCTCTAAAGAAGCAGTTGTTGTCACTAAAGCTATCAATGAAATATTAGAAGACTGGAAGCCTTATCTACATACTATAACAGCTGATAATGGAAAAGAATTTGCAGGCCATGAGCAGGTTGCAGAAAATTTATGTATTGATTACTTTTTTGCGCATCCATATCACTCTTGGGAAAGAGGATCTAACGAAAATTTAAATGGTTTGATTAGACAATATTTTGCCAAAGGAAGTGACTTTACAAACCTAACAGATCAAAGAATCAAAGAGGTAGAAACAAAATTAAATAACAGACCTAGGAAGAGACATAAATATCAAAACCCTATATTTGTAATGGAACAATTATTATTTAACTAAAAGTTGCGTTTGTGACTTGAATTCAGCTGTTAAAAAACAGAACGATCGCTATATATTCTTCGATTTTTTAGCTAGCTAAAACAAAACATAATTCCATTTTAAAATTTAACAATAGTTTTAGAAACTATTTATATAATTATGGAGTTTGGCTTATTACTTGTTGGAAAGAATCTGCCTTTTAAATTACAGTTATTATGACAGGCATTCTTATCATCTAGAAACATGACCGAAGAAGAAAAAATACGATGGAATAAAATTCTAAATTTTGAAATTGATGATGTAAAATCTTCTTTTACATTTACAGATAAATTAGCAAGAGAAAACGATTGGTCGATGGAGTATTCATTAAGAGCCATTCATGAATACAAAAGATTTATATTTTTAATAACTATATCTAATAACCCACAAACACCATCGGATCAGGTGGATCAAGTTTGGCATCTTCATTTACTTTATACAGAATCCTATTGGATCGAATTCTGCAAACACACTATAAATAAAAACATTCATCACGGCCCAACAAAAGGCGTTGAAGAAAAAAGCTTATTTAAAGAAAGATATACAAATACACTTGCGTTTTATGAATCCGTTTTTAATGAAAAGCCTCCAAAAGATATTTGGATTGATGTCGAAACTAGATTCAATGAAATTCGTTTTACCAGAGTAAATAGAAAAAGAAATTGGGTAATCCCAAAACTATATATAAAAAAACAATGAAAATACTCTCAAAAATAACACCCGCAGAAACAATGCTTATTATGGATTGTACTTCTGTAGAACTCAGAGATTTAATTAAATTTACTTTTATGGATTTACTTCGAAAAAAGGTAATTGAAGTAAAGGAAATTAGTGAAGAATCTCAAGAAAAAAACACAACGCTTCAAAGCAATAAATATGTTGTGGCTGGTAAAAATTTCAGTACATACAAGCCGAAAAATCACGAAACACATTATTTAAGCCCCTTTACAAAGAGTGCTTCTATTCAGATATTATTTAAGCACTTTGTAAAAATGGTGTATCAATTTTCAAATGGATCTTGGAGTTACAGCAAATTAATAAGAACCAATCAGGGAATAAGCAATTATTTTGTGCAAGGATTTTTTTTAAAGTTGTTTCGGACACATAAATTAACGGATACTGGAGCACGTTTAAAAAATGATCTCTCAAAGTACCTAAAGGATGTTGACAAAAAGATTGAGCATCTATTAGACAATGATAAGGAAAAAGGATTAGAACTTTTAGTGAGCCTTGGTGGGAATATATTTTTACTTAAAAATATAGATTTTAAACTTCTACAAAATATAGACAAAGAATTCGCGGAGCAACTAAAAATTGGAGAAACCGATACAGATGATCTTGATAGTGATTGGTACTTGGATTTTGATTATTTTGAAGACGCATATTTGTTAGACTCCTATTTTGAAACTTCTGAGGACACTTATGGTTCTTTCGATTCTGATTTCGAAGATTCAGAATCCTCTTCTGACGACAGTGGATGCAGCAGTTGTAGCGATGGTGATTGATATTTTCACTCCAAAACAGTTTCAATCTTCTGTATAAATCAAACTTTTTTATCGTTTGAAAACAGAAACAACACCTACGAATATTCACCTGTGCACTACCTGTGTAAATAAAAAAACACAGCCTATTTTCGAGCTCAATTTACTGATGATTTATACATTGGGTATTATTTGCTGAGGTTTCGTGGATAACACCAACTTAACTATATAACACCACATTATATGGTTTCTTTATCACAGGATATTTGTAAAAAATAAAAGCAACATATTTATATTTAGCTAAGTAATAAACAGAAACGAAAGGCACTTGTGTAAGCGTACGGTAAAGTACACCCTTGATTATTTATCAACAGGCTTCCAATTTTGAGGCAGTAACTCCGAAAGTTTATTAGCCTTATGTTCTGGTAATCTATTAAGGACATCACATAGCCACGTATGTGGGTTTACGTTATTCTTTTTGCAAGTAGCAAAAAAGCTATAAAATAGAGCTATGTTTTGTGCGGACTCATGACTGCCAGCAAAGAGATAATTTTTTCTGCCAATAGCTAAAGGTCTTATGGCATTTTCTATATTATTGTTGTCTATTTCAAACCTGCCATCATCGATGTATAGTTTTAGGTTTTGCCATATTTTAAGAGTATAAGCAATTGCTTTTCCTATGGCACTTTTAGGCAGTACGTTTTTTCGCTCTTTTGTAAGATAAATTTCTATTCCGTCTAAAACAGGTGATGCATGTTTTTCTCTATATGCTTTAGTTTGCTCAATAGTTAATTCTTGTTCTTTTATTTTACGTTCTATCTTGTATAGCTTTTGAATTTCCAACAAAACAACATCCGCTCTTTTAGGATCATTATCCAGCGCCTTCTCAAAATACCGCCTAGCATGAGCCATGCAACCTAAAAGAGTAATTTCTCCTTTTGTTGTTAAGTTTTGGTATGCAGCATACCCATCGGACTGTAGTGTCCCATTGAAATCTTTAAAAAACTCTTCTGGAACAACTTTTCCTCTCCCTTTATTGTATTCAAAAAGAACTAAATTTTTAACAGGATTTCGATACACCCACATATACCCTCTGTGTGTTGATTTTTTCTTGTCTTTATCTAAAACCTTTATAGGAGATTCGTCTGCTTGAATATAATTGGCATTTTCTAAAAACTGAGCCTTAAATGTATCGTATAAAGGAGCGATAAGCTCCGAACTTTTAGATACCCATCCTCCAATTGTTGATTTACTTACTTTTAAATCTTGTCGTTTAAAAATTTGAATTAATCTGTAAAGTGGTAAATGGTCTACAAATTTTGAAATAAGTATAAAGGCCAATAAACTTGCTGATGCATTTCCTTTAGGTATCGGTAAGCTTGGTAATTCTGCTATAACAACGCCTTTTTCTTCCGGAAGTGCATATTTAGGTCTTACAATTCGTCTTACAAAAACGGAAAGAGGCGTTATTTCTAAAAGTTCTGTAACTTCTTCTCCTATTTTTACAGCTCCTTCTTCTATGTGCTTAGGCTCTATAATCTCTTCTACTCGCGGAAAATGCGCAGGTATAGAAGAGCGAACAGGTTTTTTCTTTCCTTTCTTCTTTTGTTTTCTTTCGTAGATTACAATATGTTTTTTGTATGCCTCTTCTTTCTCAGCTATTATTTTTCCGAAAAGCGACAATTGATTTGTGTCAACAGGGATAAAACGTTCGCTTTTAGACCCGAAAACCATTCTTTTAAGCTGCTCGTATTGCTGCTTAATTTCAGCTAGTTCTTGAGCTGTTTTTTCAAGTTCAATCTTTAAAATTACCAGCTCTTTTTGTATGTCTATTGTATTGTTTTCCACACTATAAATATACAAAAAACAAGACTAAATAGCAGGTAAAACCTACAGTTTTATTGAATTATTTAGCCTCTAAATAACGTTCGTTTTTCTGAGTATTTATAATACTAATTCCGTCTAAAACCATAACCATTTGGGTATAACTCAAAACTACTAATCCATCTTCAATGTCGTATTTTGGAAGCTCAAAAATACCTCGTTCCAATCGTTTATAATACAGTACAAATCCTCCAGGTCGCCAATGAAGAAGTTTTAGTTTATTTTTTTGCTTATTGATAAATGCATAAACACTATTTCTATCTCGCTCTTGTTCCATGTGCTCACTAACTAATCCACTTAATCCATTAAATCCTTTTCGCATATCAACTGCAGATAAGTGATAATAATACGTGTGTTCTGTACCTAATCCTAACATTTATATTTTCGTTTTTGTTTAGATGCAAAAATTAGATTATTTTTAACTTCTTACAAGATGTAGTTCTCCGTACGCTTACGCACTTGTTAACTGCCCTATGTTTCTTATACTAACCTCAGACTGTCTAAAAACTATTGTTAAAAACAATAAAATTTACCCGCTTATAAATTATCCTAAATCTATGATTGTTAGCGACATTAAGCGCTAAATACATCAAAGGATACGATAGAAATGAAGCTGTTTAATTCCAAAAACTATAGATTTATTGTCGCCACATAAAAAACATGAAATAAAATGCATTGACAGTTTTAGATTCAAAGACATTCGATTAAATAAAAACGGAAGGCCGCTTCTCTCCCCAAAGATTTACTTAAACGTTACATCTATGGATACCAAAACACACTGTCTAGTATATACTCCTATATTTTTCAAATACTGTTTAGAAATCACATCCACTTAGAAGCGATACCCAAGGTTGATCCCAATTCTAGGAACAATAGCAGGGGATACATCTGTAAACATGTTTCTTCCCAAACCACCATAAATATCAAGGACAAAACCAGCACTGGAAATGTATTTTGTTCCTAAAGAAATCCCGAGTGCACCATCCGTATATTTTTCATAGTTTTTTACCGAAGTCCCTTTTATAGACGTTTCTTTCTCCCCTTTATTTAGTGCAAAAAACACTTCTCCAAACATATTCCAATTTTGATTTCTGGTAAAACTATGTCGAAAATACGGGGTAATCATTCGGTCTTCGTTGTATCTAAAATCGGAAGATTTTTTTTCAAAATTAAACAATGCTGAGATCCCAACGGACGATTGTTCGCTTAAGAAATGCTCATAAGAAATCTCAAAAGTTTTCAATGCTAAAGCATCCAGTAAATCTACTTTAATTTCTTGCTGCGCATGAGACACACTTCCCATACATAAGGCTATTACTACCAGTATTTTTTTCATATTCTGTTTGCAAACTAAATTTATACGTAAAGATACGCTTTTAATGCGATCCCTCTTTGTTTTTTACAAACGTATACTATTCTTGAATAGTATTACCTCAAGTCAAAAAATAAACCAAGTGCACACAAGCTTATTTCGTTCAAACCCTTTTATACCAACTACAATCAAAAATAACCCATATGAATAGTTTAGTTCACATTCTAGCCTTGTTAAAAAACAAAACCATAGCTATGCTATCCTTCCATTTTTCGCCTAACTAAAACAAAAGATAATTCCATTTCTAAACCGTCACTTAGAAATGTAATTGGTAGTATACTCCATCAATCTTCCAAAACAATAGTTCGAAATGTTAAATTCACCCTTGGTTTACACGCTTTCTTTGTAGGCGGTAACCTATGCAACCAATGTTCTTGACATTTCCCTGCCATGACAAGCAAACTTCCCTTTTCTAAGACAAGAGATACCTTTTGTTTGGTCTCTTTATGTTTGAAGGCAAAGGTTCGTTCAGCACCAAAACTAAGAGATGCAATAACGGGCTCATTTCCCAAAGCTGTTTCGGCATCGGAATGCCAAGCCATGCCTTCAGATCCATTGTGATAGAGATTTACCAAACAGGAATTAAAACGGGTATTTAATTTAGATTCTACCAATTTTTTTAAAGCCAATAATTCACCAGTCCAAGGCAAGGCTTTTTTTGTGACATTGGAATAGGTATAAGAGAAATCGACATCTCCGTACCAAGCAATTTTCCGTTTGGTAGTGATGATTTTACCAAAAACAATAACCTGATCAGGTTCCCAAGAAATACGTTCTAACAGTAGTTTAAAATAGCTTTCCGATGCTTTATATGACATCATACAGCCATAATAGCGGACTTCCCCATCCAACGGGAGAAGGTTCGGATGCGCTTCTGTATTAAATAAATCCATATTCTTTAAATCTAATTTTATCGCTATTAAATAACCGAACCTTGTTTTATTCAAACCCTATAATCAATCCAAACAACACAAAAGGAAGGAGCATAACATGCGCTGTTTTTTTGAATAAAACCAACAACGATTGTGTTTGAAAATAATGATTATGGTTGCTGTAAAATCGGTATGCAAAAAAAACCATAATACTCGCAGCAATTAAAAACACAACCAAAGCAGTGTAAAGAATCGATTTCCGACACTCCACAGTAAAATCGTTCGGATGATAGTTTTGTTTTTGACAGCAGACATCACAAGTTAAGGAGATATCCCTACCTAGATACATGGTCATTTCTCCTCTATCCGAATAGTTCATTGCACACACAATCTCAGATTTACATCTTTTACAACAGCAATACAATCTCATAAAAACACATAAAATAAACCTATTAAAAACATCAGAATAACAGACACAATTAATATATTTCGCCTTTGCTCTTGCCCTATTTTGTTTCTGATTCTACTTTTTATCACTTCTAATTCTTCGGATGAAACAGCTACTTTAATTCGTTTTTTCGAGTCAGAACTTTTAAAATTCAGGGAACGATTATTTCCTTTAAATTTTAGTTTATTAGAAGTTTTTGCCGCACGGTTTTGCCGCATACGGTTGTTCATATCTGCTAAATGTCCTGCACCTCCACTCATTCTACACTGTTTTATCTGTTACAGGATCTCCACAACTCGCACAATACGGCAAATGCATAAAATTCTGTTCTCCACATTTCCTACAAGGCTTAAACAATTCTAGCCCACAAAAACGACAAAAATTAGTCACCACACCATAAGTTGCATTTTGTTTTTTTCCACCAGAAGACTTGTCCCATTTTTTTACAATAAAATCCTTTCCACAAGAAGGACACATATGGCCGTCGAGTGCTTTTTCTGCAGTTTCGGTTTGTACTTTTTTTGCACGTTCTGTTGTCGGTGCTTTAAGTTCCTTTTTTTTACGCGCAATAAAAGCTTTAATTTTATTAATGGCATATATTCCAAAGAGGACACACAAAATAATCCCTACAGTATATCTAATATACCCACCATAACTTGGTAAATACGGTACCAATCCAAAAAAGAAGGCATAAAAAGAGAAGAGTACAAAACCTAAAAACAGGGGCCAATACTTGTGTTTTCTGAACTTTACAATAAAGAAAATCCCAATTAATAAAATAGGTAAAATAAACAACAAGCGAATTAAAAACACTTTTAAATCATATTTTTGATTCGCCTTCGCCTGCAACGTATACGCACGATCACGCTCTTTACCAAGGCGAACATTCACTATTTCTATACTCTTTTCTAGCAGTTCTATTTCAGTATTTAAAACTCCCAATTCTTTTTTCCAGTCTTGTTCGGTTTTAAAAAACGCATCCAATTTATTTACCCGTAATAAGATGATCTTATCCTCTTTTGGAGACCCAATTGTCTTGCGTGCAGCCAACCAATTATCATAGGATTTTTTGGCATTTATATAATTACTTTTAGCAATATCAATGGTATTAATAAGTCGTTTTTTTTGCTCATTTTTCGAATCGATCTTGACATTAATTTCAGCAATAACCTTATTCTCTTTCGCAATTAAATCAACATTTTCAAAAGTCTCCAACTGGGGTCTTTCTTTCCAATCCTCCACGTCATCCATTAATTTTGCAGAGAGGGATATTAGAAAACCACAGAGCACTATGGCTATAAAATAGTTTATAAATTTAGATGTTTTTTCTAATTTCTTATTATTGAATTCCATAAAGTATTATTAATTTGAAGACTAATGTACAACATAAAAAACGGATGATAAAGCAACGCTCATCATCCGTTTTTTAAAAATTTTATAAACTGTATTGACTTACATTTTCATCAACCAATTACGCGCATCTACTTCTTCTTTAATAATGCGACTCAGTTCTGTAATTTTCACACGTTCTTGCTCCATCGTATCGCGTTGGCGAATGGTCACACAATCATCTTTCAATGTATCGTGATCTACGGTAATACAGAAAGGTGTCCCCAAGGCGTCTTGACGGCGGTAACGACGCCCAACAGCATCTTTTTCGTCATAAATTACATTAAAGTCCCACTTTAACTCTTCCATTATTTTACGAGCCACTTCTGGCAATCCGTCTTTCTTTACCAATGGAAATATTGCTGCCTTATAAGGAGCCAATACTGATGGTAATTTTAACACTGTTCTTGTGGTACCATTTTCCAATGCTTCTTCTTGCAAAGAATGGGCGAACACTGCCAAGAACATACGGTCCAATCCAAGAGAAGTTTCCACTACATAAGGCACGTAGTTTTTATTTTCTTCATGATCAAAATACTGTAATTTTTTTCCAGAAGCAGATTCATGAGCTTTCAAGTCAAAATCTGTACGGGAATGAATTCCTTCTAATTCTTTAAATCCAAACGGGAATTTAAATTCAATATCTGATGCAGCATCTGCATAATGCGCTAATTTTTCATGGTCGTGAAAGCGGTAATTATCAGCGCCCATCCCTAAAGATTTATGCCATTTTATACGGTTTTCTTTCCATTTTTCATACCATTCTTTTTGAGTACCCGGTTTTACGAAAAATTGCATTTCCATTTGTTCAAACTCACGCATTCTAAAAATAAACTGTCTCGCAACAATTTCGTTTCTAAATGCTTTTCCTGTTTGGGCAATTCCAAACGGAATTTTCATACGTCCTGTTTTTTGAACATTCAAGAAATTAACAAAAATTCCTTGCGCAGTTTCTGGACGTAAATACAAATCCATAGCTGTATCTGCACTGGCACCTAATTTGGTTCCAAACATTAAGTTAAATTGCTTTACATCTGTCCAGTTTCTACTTCCAGACAATGGGCAAGCAATTTCTAATTCTTCTATCAATGCTTTTACATCCTCTAGGTCTTCTTTTTCCAAAGACTGTCCCATGCGTTGTAAAATAGCAGTTCCTTTTTCTTTGTATTGTAACACGCGAGGATTGGTCGCTATAAATTGTTCTTTATCAAAAGAGTCTCCAAAGCGTTTGGCTGCTTTTTTTACCTCTTTTTCTATTTTCGCATCGTATTTAGCCACATAATCTTCGATCAAAACATCGGCACGGTATCTTTTCTTCGAATCTTTATTATCAATCAAGGGATCATTAAACGCATCTACGTGACCAGATGCTTTCCATGTCTTTGGATGCATAAAAATGGCTGCATCTAACCCCACAATATTTTCGTTCATTTGAACCATGGCTTTCCACCAGTATTCACGAATGTTTTTCTTTAACTCTACTCCGTTTTGTGCGTAGTCATAAACTGCACTTAAACCATCATAAATTTCACTTGATTGGAATACAAATCCATACTCCTTTGCATGTGAAATTACTTTCTTAAATTTATCTTCTTGTTTTGCCATGCAGCAAAAATAAATATTTTATGAGAATAAGTCTTTATTTGTATCAATAATTAGTCTTTTGATTTGTTTTAAATGATAAAAAACCGAAAAACCTATCAAATATATGATATAATACCAAGTATTATTTCATATAAATACTATAAAACGAGTCTTCTCCCCACGCAAAAGGGCTTTTTTTGATACTTAAAACATCTCGAAATAGACCCTTATACCAACTACAATCCAAAACGACCGATATAAATAGTTTATTTTACGTTATAGCCTTGTTAAAAAATAGAACGATAACGAAAGCTATCCTTCTATTTTTCGCCTAGCTAAAACAAAAAATAATTCTATTTCTTAACCGTCACTTGGAAATGTAATTGGGATGATCCCAACTACAATCCAAAACAACCGATATAAATAGTTTATTTTACGTTATAGCCTTGTTAAAAAATAGAACGATAACGAAGGCTATCCTTCCATTTTTCGCCTAGCTAAAACAAAAAATAATTCTATTTCTTAACCGTCACTTGGAAATGTAATTGGGATGATTAATTTATGCGCATAAAAAAAAGGGAGACCTGCCAAAGCAAATCCCCCTTTTATCAACAATTAACTTATTTTAACGTAATATTTGAAGCACCCACAAAACGGTTGTCCAAATATACATTTACAGTATAGCTTCCTTTTACCATTGATTTACTGTCTAGTTCCACCAGTGAAATAACATCCACATTGGAGTTACTATACTCAATAATCGTACGATCGCTATAACCAACTTCGTTCCCATCATCAAAAGTAACAGTTCCTTTTTTTGCTAACACTGCGCCTTTAGAATCTAAAATCTGAATCAAAGCAGTACGCTCACCTGCTGCTGCAATATCATTTTGAGCCACTCTAAATCTAATACGAAATGCATCAGTTCTTCTAGCACGAGTCGTTTCTTTTAGCTGTCCATTATTACGTTCACGCATAGAAATAACGTTGATACCATTCACTCTTAACACAGATCCTTTACTCACCGTGTTTAACAACTCATTATTCTGAGTAGCTAAGCTATCGTTTTGTACTGTTTTTTCTAAAACCTGATTGATTACAACACCTAAACTATCCGTTAACATGGTGTTCTCTGCAGATAATTCCACCACTTTCTCAGACAATCGATCATAAGAAGCACGCATCTTAGCGATTTCTCTTCTGTATTTACGAATTAAACTATAATTCGTTTTCCCTAATTTTTTAATAGACGCTTGAAAGGCCACAATACGATCTCTTTCTGAGCGTAACTCGTCAGTAACTTCTGTGTTTTGTGCGATGGCTTCATCGTACTTTAACACCATTTTTTTCAAATCCTCTTGAATTTCAACTTTTTCTTCTTTAATAGCTGAAGTTAATTTTTGATGTTCTCCATTGCTATAAAAGATATAGCCTAATGCCGCAATTAGAAGAATGGCAAGAACAATAAGAATTGATTTGTTTGATTTGCTTGGTTTGTTTTCTGTTGTACTCATATGTAAATAATTAATTAAACCTAATTGAACGAGTAATTTGAACGTTTAGCACAGTTAATTATTGCACTTTTTTACAAAAATAAACAAACGCAGGAGGTATATTTAAGGTGACAAACTGAATTTTAACATGTTCTCCAAATACTCTTTTTAAATCTTTCTTATTTTGAAGACTGTATTGGTACTGAATTAATGCTCCCTCTTCTCTTAATATATCATACGAATGTTTGAGAATACGTACCGAAACTTCGGGAGGCATAATCGCAAGTGGAAGACTAGAGATAACACAATCTACTTGCGAAAAACCATGTTTTTGAATCACCTCTTTAACTTCAGCAGCAGATGTTTTTACCAAGGTCAATTGAGGATGTTTATACCCTGATAAATGTTGGTAAAACAATTCGTTAATTTCAAAACAAAACAACCGTGCATCTGGATGCATTCTCTTTAAAATTTCTCGTGTAATTATTCCGCTGCCTGGACCATATTCTACCAGCACTCTTGCGCTCTCAAAATCAACCCCTTTCAACATTCGTTTGACTAAATATTTAGAACTGGGCAACACGGTTCCTGAGGTCTTAATGTTTTTAAGAGCTTCCTTAAAAAAAGTAATTTTATTTTTCAATGAAATAGCATTTATATTTTTCGTAAATTTCTTTCACAAAGTAGAATATTTATGCAGTTTCTAAAAGATATATTTTATATTTTTTTTCCAAACTATTGTTTGGGCTGTGACACGATGCTTCAAACAAACGAGCTACACCTATGCACTTACTGTCGACACAACCTAGCTTTGACCTATTTTACCGATGAAAAAAACAACCATTTAGAACGTTCTTTTTTGGGGCGTATTAAAATAAAAGAAGCAACCGCACTTTTCTTTTTTGAAAAACAACACATAGCCCAAGAGTTAATCCATTTATTAAAATACAAAAACCAACAACAAATAGGTGTTTTTTTTGGCGATTGGATGGGAAATGAATTAAAAAAAAGCCATCGTTTTAAACATATAGATTGTATTGTTCCAGTGCCCCTGCACCGAAATAAAATGCGAATTAGAGGCTTTAATCAATTGGATAAATTTGGCGATCGAATAAGCCACCACCTTGAGGTGCCTTATCTCAAAAATGTATTGATAAAAACAACACGAAGCAACAGCCAAACACAAAAAGGAAGATTTGCCCGAGTCAAAAACACACAAGAAATTTTCACTACCCAACAAGAATACATATTAAAAAACAAACACGTATTACTAATAGACGATGTGATTACCACGGGCGCTACCATAGAAGCCTGTTATGCAGCACTCGTACAAATAAAGGGCATAACAATAAGCATAGCGACGATGACTTGCTCTAAATTTTAATTGTTTTTAGGATCTGTAATTGTTAAAAAATCAGGAAATAATGTAGGTGCTAAATCCTGAATTGGCTGATAGAGGATAGAAGATTCCGTTGTTTCTTTAGATACAAACGGCAAAGAACTATTGAGTTTATTAAAGATGATTAATGCAATGCTTAAAATCAAGCCCGTTTTTAAAGCTCCAAACACGCCTCCTAAAATAGAATTAACAATACCTAAGGCAGCGAAATCTGCAATTTTCGTGAAAATTTTCCCCAACAAAGCAATCACAAAAACTATGACAGCAAAGGTAATAGCAAAAGAAACAATGGTAATATACCGTTCTTCCCAAGAAACATGATCGGTTAAATAATTGGCTACAAAATAAGAAAAGTGGATTGCACCATACACACCCGCAATCAAAGAAATCAAGGAAGCAACCTCCACAAATAGCCCTTTCATTAAACCTCTCACAAATCCAAAAATCAACAGTACTGCCACTATAATATCAATCGTATTCATGAAACCTTTTTTTTTGTAAATATACATTTTTTTAGTTTGTATCTTTGCCAAAAAAAATTCAACAATTATGTCAAGAGATAATCAATTAAGGGAGGATTGGAAAACGTTGGTAAAGGACTTATCAGATCGTTTTAGTGATGGAGACGCACTTAACATGGATGCAATAATATATTTAATTGGAATTCAAGAATTAGGTCAAGGAAAGCGAGACTATAGCAAAGATGATAAAGTAAATTTAATGCATATAGCCATTTGTAGACTACTAGAACCTTTTGGCTATTATGAATTTGATTTTTTTGACGCTGACAACTGGCCACATTATAAAATCTTAAAAGAATTACCCGCTTTAAAAGCAGGAGAACAATCTGTATTGATGAAAGAAGCTATTGTTAGTTACTTTAAAAAGGAGGAAGTTTAAAACAATTCCCTTGCCTAGACAACCCCCTTAGACTGTACTCACAATGGGTGAGAGCAGTGAGAAATACCGAATTTGCGCCGTTCTTTAAGCCTTTACATCCTGGATTAATGAATCATAAATAACAGAAAACGTTTGTTTTTTTAAGGCATTCCGTTGCTTTGATTCCATACCAACTGTCGAAATAAAACGATGCATTTTTACGCGCAACACTCCTGGTTTACCACTAAAAAAAGTAAACGAAAACAAGCGTTTACAATCGTACAGTGTTACGGGTACAATAGGAATTTGATGCGCTATAGCGAGTCTGAAAGCTCCATTTTTAAAATCACTCAACACCACCGATTCATCATCTGGGACCAATCCTTCAGGAAAAACACAAATACTCATCCCTCCTTTTAGGCGCCTGTTTGCTTCTGCAAGTACTTCTTTGCCACTTTTACGATCTTCCCGATCCACCAAAATATTGGTCCTTTTATAAAAATACCCAAAAACGGGAACTTTAGAAAGTTCCTTTTTTCCAATAAAAACAAATGGATTTTCGCTAATCGCATACATCAACATCACATCCATCACAGAAGTGTGATTAGGACAAAACAAATAACTCTGACCAGCTTCTAAGCCCATTTCTTTTTCAAAATCTAAACGAAACCCCATAACAAAAAGAATGGTTCTTGACCATGCACGCGCTATTTTATAAAAAAAAGGATACCATTTTTCTCTAGAAACAATAACTAACAAGGCAGGAAAAATAGCCAAGACAGAAAAAAACACCCATCCATAAAACCAAACCCTCCATACCAATCTTCCTGTATTCTTAAGTATTCTCATAAGTAACAAATATAGTATTAAAATCAGTTTTTATCATAGAATCCCCTTCCTCAAAAGGAATAAATAGATTTAAAATTAGTTTTTAACGCGCCATAAACAAGACAAATCATACTAAACTACTGGTTTCTAAGTATTAATTCATATATTGAAGCTTATTAACTTTAATAAAAAACGTATGGAATTTTTGTATTTTCTCCTTATTGGAGCAGCTGCTGGCTGGATTGCTGGAAAACTAATGAAAGGTGGTGGATTTGGAGTTTTAATAAACATCATTTTAGGAATTATTGGCGGATTTGTAGGTGGCTGGGTCTTTGGACTTCTTAATATCGACCTTGGAATGGGCCCTTTAATAGGACAATTAATAACGGCCGTAGTCGGTGCTGTAATCCTGTTATTTATAGCAGGACTATTTAAAAAATAGACTTTATAACTCTCACAGAATAAAATCGGCAATTGCCGATTTTATTGGTTATTATACGTATTTTTGTATCCGAAATATACAATTATGGCAAGAGTTTTAACAGGTGTACAAAGCACCGGAACCCCACATTTAGGAAATTTATTAGGAGCTATTATTCCTGCAATAAAAATGTCTAAAGATCCTAATAACGAATCGTTCTTATTTATTGCAGACATGCATTCACTCACGCAAATAAAAGACGGAAAACAACTAAGACAAAACACCTACAGCACAGCTGCAACATGGCTAGCATTTGGATTGGACATCAATAAAACTGTTTTTTACAAACAAAGTGACATTCCTCAAACTACCGAACTAAGTTGGTATTTGAGCTGTTATTACCCATATCAACGCTTGACACTTGCACATTCTTTTAAAGACAAAGCAGACCGTCTAGACGATGTAAATGCTGGGCTATTTTCTTACCCAATGTTAATGGCTGCCGATATATTATTATACGATGCAGAAATAGTTCCCGTTGGAAAAGACCAATTGCAACATTTAGAAATGACACGAGATGTGGCAAGCAGGTTCAACCATCAAATGGGAGATACTTTTGTCCTACCAGACGCCAAGATACAAGAAGGAACTATGTATGTTCCTGGAACCGACGGTGGTAAAATGAGCAAGTCACAAAATAATATCATCAACTTATTTTTAGACGATAAAAAACTCCGCAAGCAAATCATGAAAATAAAAACGGATTCTACCGCTATGGAAGATCCTAAAAATCCTGATACTTGTAATTTATTTGCCCTGTACAAATTGATTGGTTCTGAAGAACAAATAGCAGATTTACGCGCCAAATACGAAGCTGGAAACTTTGGATATGGACATGCAAAACAAGCATTTTACGAATTGTTAATCGATACGTTTAGCGAAGAAAGAAAACGCTATAATTACTACATGGAAAACCTAGACGAAATAGATAAAGCACTCGAAATTGGAGCTGAAAAAGCACGTCTAATAGCCAATAATGTACTCAAACGTGTAAGAACTAAAATAGGATACTAAAAAGAATCCTCTCTAAGTTTCAAAAAGAGTGAACTTAGCAATACAACTGGTGAAAACATGAAATATCCTCTTAAAAATGTCACCATAAAACAATTAGAGCACCTAGAGAAATCAATCTCTTTGGGTGCTAAATTTGTTGTTTTTAATTATCGGATAAGTCTTGGTGTGGTATCATTGTTAAAATGCTCTCCAGCCATCTTCATAACAAAACAAGATGAAATAAATAAATTCAGAAAAAAATACGACCTACTAAATTTTATTTTTGGCCCCTGGCTTATACTCAAAGGACCTTTCTTAACTTATGAGGCATATAAAATAAATCGCAATGGAGGAATAGACGTAACGAAAGACATAATGGCAAATTTAACCCAAGAATCTCTCGAAAAAAACGAAATAGAGATTAAAACCATTCATACTATTTATTCAAAAGTTTCCAAAAATGACAAACGGGACATAAAAACTGCAATACAGAGAATAAATTTAAACAAAGTACCCTTAAAAAGGATTTACACAGCACTATTTATAGATGTAGCTCCAGGGAATCCTCCACACTTTGTAATAGGAATTGAACTTTATAATGATAAAACAATAGCTATTGACTATATAAAAACATGCCTTCAAACTGTTTTTTACAAACACGTACACTTTGAAATAATCGACTTAAAAATAAATAATGATTATTGTAAAAAGTTAATCGAACAAGGAGATAGGATATACGGGTAATACCAACTGTATTTTTGTATGTCTTGTTTAGAAATAGAATTATTTCTTCTTAATTCTAGACAAGAAGTTTAAGATAGCAATGGATCTATTTTTTAACAATAAAAAAGTCTAAAACATTTCTAAATCAGGAAACAAGGCGCATAAACTCACCTCTTCCATTGCAGCTAAATCAATCTCCAGTTGCTCCTGTTTCCTAATTCGTTTTACATCCTAGCTCCAAAAAAACTACTTCTTGATAAAAGCAATAGTATTTTTTACGACCCTTTTCAAATCGCTTGGCATTACAGTTTCTTCCCAAGGCTGCGTACAACCAAAAGTATGGTTGGCATTGGGTATCATTTCTAATTGCGCATTGGGATTCCATTGCCTTAAACACGTTGCTTCTATAGGCGGCACAACAACATCGCTTTCTCCTTGAACGATAAGTTGAGGGATGGACAATCGTTTGACAGATGCTTCTATGGTAAGACGTGCTTCGTTTTCTTTAAAATTGGTGTAGAAATCAAACAAATGTGGCATTTGCTGCTTTGTCCTTGCATTTTCTATATACGCCACCCCATTAGACTCCCATGCTTCCAAGGCGTCACCTTTTGGAAAACGTGCTGCAAAATCAGAAACTCCAGCCCAAGTAACCACACGTGTTACGCGAGTACTTTCACCTGCTTTTACCAACACAATACCACCACCTCTAGAATGTCCTATAAGTGTAATATTGTTCAGATCAATAACCTCTTTAAACTCCGCTTGCGAACTTATATAATTTAGCATCGTTTCTATATCGTCCAACTCTTTGGTAAACGTATTTTCTCCAAAGGCAGCTAAATCAGGAAAATCAATAGGGTTCTTCATGGTTCCACCGTTGTGGGAAAAATTAAACTTCGCAAAAAACAGATTGGCATTTACAAAATCATCAACCATCAAATTCCAAGCACCCCAATCCTTAAACCCTTTATATCCATGGCAAAATATCACCACAGGTTTTTGTTTCTTATCATTTTTAAAATAGAAATCCGCCAAGATTGATTTGCTATTCTCTTGCGCTATTTGTACATTTTTAATTGCTTGCATTGATTTACGATGTATTATGGACACTGCTTTAAAAAGGCAAATCCGTTTTTTCTATAAAAGGAATGTTTTTATCAAATATCTCTGCCATTATCTCAGCAAAAACAGAGGAGAATTCCGCTATTCTTTCTTTGTTTACAACTCGGTCTTGCTGCCCTCTTTCAGCTGTAAAATTCAAGGGTAAAAATCCAGTATTCAAGTTTTTAAAGGAATAGATCCCAGCCTCCAACCCCTGCAACTCTATTTTTTTATCATCTTTTAAAAACATATAAGCATACATCAACACCTGTAAAGGTTTTGCATATTTATAATCAGTTTTTAACAAGGATACATCTGGAACTTTTAAATCTAACAGCGTTACCTTTCCAGTTTTATAATCTATAATTCTTGTAATCGCATCCAATTGATCTATCCTGTCTACCGACCCTCTCAGATTTACTATAAAAGGCAATGATTCATGTTCAAAGCTACACCTTATATCTTTTTCTAAACTAATAATTTTTAGTTTTTTTCCTTCTTTTAAAAGTGCCAACTCTTGATTTAAGAATCGCGTGATATGGTTTATAGAAACTTCAAATATCAATCTATTTTTCCCAAAACCGAGTTCTCCTTTTTTAAAGAACACTTCAAATTGTTTCTTTATTTCATCTTTTAAAAGACCTTTCATACTTTTAACCGATGCTTCAGAAAGATAGCTCCCCAAATACGGTTTGTATAAATAATACAACGTTTCATGAATTACGGTTCCCATGGTATTACTCGCCACGGTTTCTTCTACTTCTGCAGCTTCTTTAAGTCCCAAAACATAGCGCTGATAAAACGCAATAGGATTGTATAAGTACGTAGCCAAAGCAGAAGGAGAAACACCACTTTTAGCCCATGCTTTCAGGGATTCAATCACTTCGTCTGTTTTAGTAATATGAAGAATGGAATTCTCTAATTTGGACACAGAAGGACTGATTAAATGTTCTTTTACATTGTCGTAATAATAACTTAGTTGGGTAATAAAACGACTCTTTTCCCCTGCTCCAAAGGCATCTGGTTCCGTATTATACAATAAATAAATATGTTTTGCGCGTTGTATCAATCTATAAAAGTGATAGGAGAAAATAGCATCTTTTTCTTGATAGGTAGGAATCGCAAACATTTTTTTAATCTCAAAAGGCAAAAAAGACTGCTCTCCTTTACCGTTTGGCAACACGCCCTCGTTTGTAGAGGTTACTATAATAGTATCAAAATCCAATACCCGCGTTTCTAACATCCCCATTAACTGCAAACCATTTAAAGGCTCTCCTTGAAAGGACAAACTCTCCTGCTGCGTCAATAGCTTATAAAACTGTTGTAACACACGTATAGATCCAATATATCCATATGCTTTATTCAAGTTATTTAACTGCTTAAAAACGCTTAAAAAACGATATGAAAACTCTCGATCTAAACCTGTAACATGATGCATCCAGAACTCTAATAAAGAAATCTGACGATCTAGTATCTTCGGTATCTCTAAACAGATATCAAACAGCCCCGAAAAATGAGCATCCACATCTGCTAACAACTTCTGAATTAGCGCTGGTTTTAAGAAAACAACATTCTGTTGAACCATTTCTTTTTCTAATTGTTCAACCTGAGCTTCACAGGACAAATGACCAGCCAATTTTTTTATATAAGGGTGATTTAGCAAGGCCAATACATCTTTAAAATAAAACGCTTCTTTTTGAAATTTATCAACATTCAAATGCATTTTAAAATACAAATCAAAAAAGCTAGATAAGCCTATTTGATGAAGTGGAAATCCCATCGTAATATTTACCTTTCCAATAGAACTTGGCAAAGAGGTAAGCGTTAAAGGCAATAAGTTTTCGTCAGCTAAAACCAAGGCAGTGTTTTGTGGAGTTTCAATTTTCTGTAATAATTCTCCTACAAATTTAAGCTGAGTTACATTTTTAGGCGCCCCTATGCAATTGATTGTTTTTTTACTAAAATCTATTTCTTCTATCCAATTGAATGGATGTTCTTTATAATAAGGCCATGTTTCTTTATAAGAACGTATAAAAACACCTGCCTCGTTTGACGGGTGCATGATGGCCGTACTTGTATCCCAATACACTTTTGCCAATTGATGTTCTAACAATGTTTGAAATATGGTTTCTTCCGCTTTATTTAAGGCGTTGAAACCCACAAAATACGTCATCGTACCAGTAGTATCAGCTACATATTCCTCAAGATTAGCCGTTGCTACACGATACAGCAATCCTTGATATCCAATTTTTTTTACCTGTAATTGTTCTGTAATAGATTGGTAATAACTATGAAGTTTTTCGAAAAAATGCAAGTATTTAGTCGTTAAGATTGTTGGTTTTTCATCATCAGCTAACCAACTTTCCATGCGCTTCACATCACTTAAATAGGTAAATATCTGGTGTGAATCTACAAGGTAACTATCAATTTCATTAAAATCGTGTAATGCTGTGGTTGCCCAATGGATAAAACTCTCAAAAGGTTCTACCTTATCTTTTGGTGTTTGCTTTAAGTACACTTGGTAAAACTCAAATACCAACTGTACGGAATCTACCATACGCAATCCTGCCATTTTTTGAATATACCCCTCGATACTTATAATTTCAGGTAAAAACCCAGCAGTTTTTAATTGCCTTTTAAATTCTTCTTTTAAAAAAAGACACGATCGTTGACTCGGTAAAACAAACAACGCGGAATCAACATTGGCATTTTTTAGTACATCGGTAACTACATTAGAAAGAAAGGATGACATATTTATAATTTGTATAAAAATAAAAAAGCCATTTCAAATGAAATGGCTTTTTATAAAATATTTTAAGTGATCTTCAAATTAGTTTATCAATTTGATCTCAACTCTTCTATTATTAGCTCTTCCTGAACGAGTAGCGTTAGAATCAACTGGTTGATCTTCACCGTACCCATTTGAAGTTAAGTTAGAAGTAGAAATTCCTTTAGTAACTAAATAATCTTTTACAGCATTAGCTCTAGAAGCAGATAAACGTTGGTTACCAGTTCTAGATCCTGTAGAATCTGTATGACCTTCAATATGGAATTTAGCATCTGGATATTCATTCATAATTGCAGCAATCATGTCTAAACGTGCATATGTTTTAGATTTAAAAGTAGATCTAGAAGTGTTAAAGTAAACAGTTCTTGCCAATTCTTGCAAAGCAGCTTTTGTTTCTTCACTTACAACTTTAACTTCTGGACATCCATTATTAGAAGCAACACCTGCAACTTGTGGACATTTGTCAACATTGTCTAAAACACCATCTTTATCAGCATCTCCCCAAGGACATCCGTTGTTTGCTTTAGGACCTGCAACTTTAGGACATTTATCTTTAGCATCAACAATTCCGTCTCCGTCAGTATCAGGACATCCGTTGTTAGCTTTTGTTCCTTTTACATTAGGACATTTATCTTTGCTATCAGCAATACCATCACCATCAGCATCAGGACAACCGTTTAAAGCTGCAAGACCTGCAGTGTTTGGACATGCATCATCAGCATCAACGATACCATCGTTATCTGAATCTGGACAACCTTTAAATTCTTTTAATCCAAATACTTCTGGACATGCATCATTTTTATCAAAGATACCATCACCGTCAGTGTCAGTTCCACCAAATTTGATTACGATACCAGCAGCATGTTGAAAGTGTTGTTTTACATATTGGCTATCAAAAGAATGCTTGTATGTAGATTGGATGTTTAAACCAATATTGTCAGAAAACCAAAAGTTAACTCCAGCTCCTCCGTTAAAAGTTCCTGTTCCGTTTGTGTTTTTAGTTACATCAATCCAAGTATAACCTCCACCAATAGATACATAAGGATCAAACCAAGCAGTTTGTCCAATAACATTGTTTAAGTCATATTTAATTGTACCATCTAAACCGAAATAAGATAAATCAGCAGCAGAAACGTCACCAATTTTTTCGATTTTATTTAATGTACCAGCAGCTTCAAAGCTAAAACCGTCAGCTAAGTATCTTCCAACACTCAATCTTGAGATAGAAGGGATCATGTTGTAATGGTCGTCCGCATTAAAGAACTCGTCATACCAAACAGTAGACTCTCCAGCAGGAGTTACCATACCTTCAATGTTAGCAGGGTAAAAATCCACTGCATTTACACCGAAACCAATTGCCCAAGGATTACTTTCGTCCTGAGCATTAACGTTACTCAAACCAGCAACGACTAATAAAGCCACCATGGCCATCTTTAAATGTTTCATTTTCAATAATTTAATTTAATGTTCTTTTTGTTTTTTTATAATCTCTCGCTCCATCATAGACAGAAACTAAGGACAAATCTACAAAATAATATTGATAGTGCACATTTTTTAAGAGATTTCTAGATAACATCTAGCAATTTACCTACTTTAATAAAAGAATGTACCGCTTTATCTAAATGCTCTTTAGTATGTGCAGCGGATAATTGAACTCTAATTCTCGCTTTTTCTTTAGGCACTACAGGAAAAAAGAAACCTATCACATAAATACCTTCTTTTAACAACATATTCGCCATGGTTTGCGCCAATTTTGCATCATATAACATAACAGGAACAATGGCAGCATCTGCACCGACCAAATCAAATCCAGCTTCACTCATTTTAGTTCTAAAATAATTAGTATTTTCTTCTAACTTATCACGTAAACTGGTATCCTTTGTAAGCATTTCAAAAACCTTAAGAGATGCACCGACTATTGCTGGCGCCAATGAATTCGAAAATAAATAAGGACGTGAACGTTGGCGAAGGATTTCAATAATCTCTTTCTTACCTGTGGTATAACCACCCATAGCTCCTCCCAATGCTTTCCCAAGGGTACCCGTAACGATATCTACACGATCCAGCACATTTTTCAATTCCACCGTTCCTCTACCCGTTTTCCCAATAAAACCAGCAGCATGGCACTCATCTACCATCACCAAAGCGTCGTATTTATCAGCTAAATCACATATTTCATCTAGTTTTGCAACAATTCCATCCATTGAAAACACACCGTCGGTAACGATGATCTTAAAACGATGCCCTTTTTCGTTTGCCGCAATTAACTGCGCCTCTAAAGACTCCATATTATTATTATCGTACCTATAGCGAGCTGCTTTACATAGGCGTACTCCATCAATAATAGAGGCATGATTTAATGCGTCTGAAATAATCGCATCTTCCGCCGTTAGTAAGGGTTCAAAAACACCACCGTTAGCATCAAATGCTGCAGCGTATAAAATAGTATCTTCTGAGCTATAAAAATCTGCAATTTTCTGCTCCAATTCTTTGTGAATATCTTGCGTCCCACAAATAAAACGTACCGAAGACATTCCATACCCATGTGTATCCATTGCATCTTTCGCAGCTTGGATCACCTCTTTATTATTAGAAAGACCCAAATAATTATTGGCACAAAAATTAATTACTTCTTCGCCTGTAGACACCTTAATAACAGCATCCTGAGAAGAGGTAATAATACGTTCTGACTTATACAAACCTGCATCTTTAATTTCTTGCAGTTCTTTCGCTAATTGAGATTTTATAGTTCCGTACATCGTTTTGTTTTTTTACGAAATTACAGATTTAAACCAATTAAAAGGCGGTTTTTTTATGAAAAATAAAACGCGTTTTTCGATAAATAGAATTTCTTTTGAACACGTGTTAAATACTAGCTACAACAAAACCCGATATTAAGTAACAGATACCACTATAATATCATCTCCAAGATACACCAAAAACTTTTTAACAACATCATAGCCCAACGAAGTAAGGACATTTGCGTAATGCAACACCTGACTGTGGTGTTTTTTTTCTTCTAAACCAGTTTTATAATCAATAATGGCTACTTTATTTTGGGGATAAAAAACCAATCGATCTGGAATAATAACATTCCCAACATCGGTTAAAATTTCCCGTTCGTTAAAACTACGTAACCCTGGCTCATAACAAGAAAGCAACTCTGGATGTGTTACAATGGCACACAAAATTTTCCTAAACATTTGAATGGTGAAGCTTTGAATACTTCCGTCACTTTCATAAGCATCCAAGACCACATCCACATCCGCTATCGAGGACACATCTGCCAACATAGCATGGACTAAGTTCCCATAATTAATTGCCTCTCCTTGAGCTGTACCCCACAATACAGATGCTTTTGTAACAACCGATATTTCTAGGCTGTCCCAAGAACTTGAAACAAATTGCTTTTGAGCCAATAAAGTTAACTTATTAGAGACTTTTTTTGGTGAGCTCTTTCGCAAAGCATTCCCAAAGCCATAGGTGAGTTGATCGGACTCCCAAGCACCTAAATCTTTTAAAAAATGAATAAAATATCCTGAATAAAAATTTAAATTCTCTGCGCCTTTTTTTGAAATTTTATATTCAGAAATAACATACAATTGTTCTACTGCCCTTGTTAGTGCAACATACAGAATATTTAAATTATCCAGTTCTTGTTCTTCTCTATGCTGTATGTATTTTGCATTCCCTTCTTCTCCTGTATACTTGAGTTCTTTTTTTAAGCTCACTAACAAAGCATCAAAAGGACTGATTATTTTAGAACTTTCTAACCATGTCTTCGGATTCATATCTTTATATATATCCAAATCATAGGGGAAAATAACGACTGGAAACTCCAACCCTTTGGCTTTGTGCACCGTCATAATATGCACCGCTCCACTTGTAGAAGGAGCTACAATACTTAAACTATCTTTTTTTCGTTCCCAAAAATCTAAGAACTCTAATAACGTAGCACTGTTATTTTGTTGATATTCCAAAACTACATCTAAAAAAAACTGTACATACGCATCGGAACCATTTACTAATTTAAATGATTTAATCAACTGCTCTACGCCATTATAAAAAGAATTCTGAAAATACGTTTCTGTATTAAAATGAACACCATACGCTGTCATTTTTTCAAAATAATCGACCGTAGCCAATCCTTTAAATTCTGATAAAAAGACATGCAAACTTTTAGAACTCTCCACATGTTGGTATAAAAAGTACAACAATTTTACTTTGACTTCTTCATTCTCAGGAAAACAAAGCACTCTTAAACAATCCACCAAAAACAATACTACAGGACTATTCTGCAATTGCAATGTTTCCGAAGAGATAATACGAATACCACGTTCGGATAGGTATTTAGCAACAGCAACTCCTTGCGAACGTTTCCGAACCAATACACACACATCACTTTTATCAAAACTTGGATCTAGATTGCAAATCACATCATGAACCTTGGCAGGAAAATCAAATTTTTTAGTTTCTTCGTCTTTCTCTAGAAAGGACAACTCCACATATCCACCTTTATTTTTATTGTGTTCTTGATAGCTACCACTGGCATATAAATTGGCATAATCTGTATGTGATAAATGCGTAGAACAGTGGGTGAAAAAGTTATTATTAAAATCTATTACTTCAGAATAAGAACGGTAATTTGTCCCTAATTGCTGTAACTTCTTGGGAACATGAAATGGATTGGATGCTTTCCCTTTTCCTTTGTTAGACAAATCTATAAATTGCTCTGCCTTTCCTCCTCTCCATCTGTAAATACTTTGTTTGGCATCGCCTACCAACATCAATTTACCAAATTCACCGGCATCATTTTGACTGGACAAGGAATTGCTTATTAACGGAATAAGATTTTGCCATTGCATCTCCGAAGTATCCTGCATTTCATCAATAAAATAATAGCGATATTTTTCACCAATACGTTCATAAATAAAAGGCGTAGGTTCGTCCTTAATCTTATCACTAATCAACTGATTGAACTCTGCATTTAATCGAATATTGTTTTCGTCTTTAATTGTTTGTAATGCTTGGTTAACATGATTCAAAACAGCCAATGGAACCAAGCCTTGCAGCACCAAATTTAGGAGTACATACTCTTGATAAACAATTTCTGACTTGCTGTATAAAACAAGTAAGGATGGTAAAATAGCTTCAATACTATTTTTTATGTGATCCGGCTTAGATTTGGTATAGAAGTTTTGATTTTCCACATGATTTTTCAATGTGTTTTGATCAAAAAAAGTAGCTTTATTAAAATTGTTTTTTAAATGATAAAAATGATTCGAAAACATAGAACGATAAAAATCCTTGATCTCCAACCCTGCATTTTCAATCTCCGAAACGCCCTGAACTCCAAGATCCAAAAAGGCAGCTTCTAAAACTAACTTCCGCGCTGAAAGCGTTTTTTTATAGGCATTAAAATCTGCAACTGTTTTTTCTTTAAGTCCGTTTACAAAACTAATATCGGTTTCATTTAACAAGATCCGACCAACATTTCTAAGGTCTTCCGTAATGTCCCAAGCCTTGTCTTCTCCAGCTTTTTGAATGGAAAATCGAATGAGAAGATCCGTTAATTCTGCTTGTTGTCCGATGGTAGAAATCAACACATCTACAGCTTCGTTTAACAAAGATTGCGCATCCATCTCTACCTCAAAATTGAGCGGCAAGCCCAAATCAAAAGCAAAAGTTTTTATCAGTTTGTGGGTAAAACTATCAATAGTAGTGATACTAAAAGCCCCGTAATTTTGAAGTATTTTTTCGATTACATTTTTTGATCTACCAATCAATAACTCAGCATCGCAACCCATTTCTTCTTGCAGTACAAAAAACAAATCATTCTTTTTCCCTTTAGAAAAATCCTGCAAATTCTCCAGCACACGAGATTTCATTTCATTCGCCGCTTTGTTCGTAAAAGTGATCGCTAAAATTTGCTGAAAACGAAACGCATTTTTTGTAGAAAGTACAATTTTCAGGTACTCTTTCACCAATGTAAATGTCTTACCACTACCTGCTGAAGCATTGTAAACTTGAAATAGATCTGTTGTTGGCATCCTGCTAAATTAAACTGCAAGATACTAAAACTAGTTCATAGGAACAGCTACAAAATATGCTTAATAATAACAACCTTTACCACCATGACCACGGTTATTTAACAATCCAGACATGCGCATAATTAAAGTCATCGAATATAAAAAATGGGCAGGTACATATTGGTTCGATTCACTGGTATGTTTGTACATTCCTTGAAAATTTAAACCTACAGAATCGTTGATCCAAATAGAAGTTCCTAAACCACCATTGAATGTAACTTCTCCATTTTTACTAACAACAGTATAACCTGCACCAACAAAAGCATAGGGTTGTACGCTAAAATCTGCTGGTAAAAAGGCATATTGTCCAGAAATATCAATCCCCATATATTTAAGGTTCCTTTTCAACTCTGTGTCCCCTACTTTACCTATACTATTAAAAGAAAGTCCTAAGTCAAGGGCAAATTTTCCTACAAGATGTGTAGTCGCATGAATTCGAGGTCCCGAAATAGACCAATGATCTGCTGCATTCGCAAACTCACTAAACATTCCATCTGGATTCCCAGCTTTGGTTGGATAAAAATCAACAGCCGTAACTCCTACACCAAATATCCATGTATCGTTTTCGGTTTGAGAAAACAATTGTAGACATAAAAACAAGGTAAAACTTACTAAAATATTTTTTTTCATTTGCGTATTATTTGGTGTTTAAAAAACACATTTTTAATTCTATATTAGAAACGACATATTTTTACAAATAGTATATCCTAGGGTAAAAGACCTAAAAAACACACTATTTGCAAAAACGAATTTATTAAATTTTATTCACCTCTTTAATGGCAATCGTAAAATTCTCTAAACTATTATTATTTAATACTAGATGAATTGCTTCATCTGTTACTTTTTCTACATTACCAACAGAGAAGCCAATACCAACACCAATACGGCGTAACAACGTAGCTTCTGCACCTGTCACTTCATTATCTGCAAAAATCATGCGTGTTAAATCGTATAAACGCTCTATGCGAATATCATAGCTCTGAGGAGTTGCAATCGCATACTTTTCTGGCGCTTTTATGATTTCCTTGTAATGTTCTTCTAAAATATGGAAGCGTTTTGCTAATCTTTTTAACATTATTTCTTCCTCCGTAGAAATGACATCATCTACTAATGCTAAACGAACGATGCTCGCAAAATGCATAACATCTCGTTCTTTTTCGCCGTTAAGGTTAAAGTTTGAAATTGACATATATAGTTTTTTGCAGCAAATATAAGTATTAATTTCAGTTTCAAAAACATCGACACAGCATCTTCTTAAAATTAACTGATAGATTTCTTATATTTGCAAAAAATTTCATATTGAGCAAGGCACATATCTTAAGCGAAATACAGGCATCGAAAAAAGTTCAAACTTTTATCGAAAACCTTGATAAATCAGTAACGCAACTATCTATATCTGGCCTTGTAGGTTCTTCCTTATCGTTTGTTGTATCAGAAGTTTTTAAAAGCACAAACATTCCTTTTTTACTTATTTTCAACGATAAAGAAGAAGCTGCGTATTACCTCAACGATTTTGAAGCTTTGTTAGGCGATAAAAACGTACTGTTCTACCCCGGATCTTACCGCAGACCATACCAGATAGAAGAAACAGACAATGCCAATGTACTCATGCGCGCAGAAGTACTCAACCGCATCAATTCAAGAAAAAAACCATCACTCATTGTCACCTACCCAGATGCATTGTTTGAGCAAGTTGTCACCAAAGCAGAATTAAACAGAAGTACTTTAAAAATAGGAATTACGGACAAATTAGACCTCGATTTCGTAAATGAAGTTCTTTTTGAATACCAATTCAACCGTGTAGATTTTGTAACCGAACCAGGGGAGTTTTCGGTTCGCGGAGGGATTATTGATGTGTTTTCATTTTCGAATGATGCGCCTTACCGAATAGAATTTTTTGACGATGAAGTAGAGAGCATTCGAACTTTTGATATTGAGACTCAATTATCAACAGAAAAAATCAGTAAGATTTCCATCATCCCAAATCTCGAAAACAAGACAATCAGTGAGAAAAGAGAAAGCTTTCTAGAATACATTGCATCCAACACCGTAATTTTTGTCAAAAACACAGAACTCATTACAGGCAGACTAGACACTTTATATTCAAAATCTGAAGCAGCATTCCGTGAACTAAGTGGCACTATAGAACGCGGAGAACCAGCGCAACTATTTTGCAAGAGCACGCGCATCATCCAGCAATTAGAAAAACACACTTTTGTAAAAATAAACACAAATACATCAACGCAACTAGTAACAGACGCTACAAACATTGGTTTCTCTACAAGTCCACAACCTTCCTTCAACAAACAGTTTAACCTTTTAATCGAAAACTTACAACTAAACACACGGAAGGGCTATCAAAACTACCTGTTTTGCGACAATCAAAAACAAGCCGATCGTTTTGATGAGATTTTCGGCGATGAAAGTGATACTATCCAATATGAAACAATCGTTTTTCCATTATTTCAAGGTTTTATAGAAGATGATTTAAAAATTGCTTGTTATACCGATCATCAAATATTTGAACGCTACCATAAATTTAGGTTAAAAAACGGATTTTCTAAAAAACAATCCATCTCTTTAAAAGAACTCACCAGTTTAGAAATTGGCGATTATGTAACTCACATAGACCACGGAATCGGAAAATTTGGAGGACTTCAAAAAATAGATGTAGAAGGCAAAAAACAAGAGGCAATCAAATTAATGTATGGTGAGCGCGACATCCTATACATTAGTATACACTCTCTTCATAAAATTACAAAATTTACAGGAAAGGATGGGAAGGCACCTAAACTACACAAACTTGGCTCTAATACTTGGAAAAAACTCAAGCAAAAAACCAAGACACGCATCAAACATATCGCATATAATTTAATTGAATTATACGCCAAAAGAAAAATGCAAAAAGGTTTTCGATTTAACCAAGACAGTAATTTGCAACACGCACTGGAAGCAAGTTTTATGTACGAAGACACACCAGACCAAATTACCGCAACCCAAGATGTAAAGACAGACATGGAAATAGACCGACCAATGGACAGGTTGATCTGTGGAGATGTAGGTTTTGGAAAAACAGAAATTGCCATCAGAGCAGCATTTAAAGCTGTAGACAATGGGAAGCAAGTCGCTATTTTAGTCCCCACAACTATTCTTGCATTTCAGCATTTTAAAACATTTAGCGAACGCTTAAAAGATTTTCCCATAACGGTAGATTACATCAATAGATTTAGAACAGGAAACCAACGAAAACAGGTTCTTACAGGTTTGGCTGACGGCAGCTTAGACATTGTAATTGGGACACATCAACTCACTAGCAATTCTATCCAATTTAAAGACCTAGGACTGTTGATTATTGACGAAGAACAAAAATTTGGTGTTGCCATAAAAGACAAATTAAAAACACTCAAAGAGTCCATAGATACACTTACATTAACAGCTACCCCGATACCAAGAACCTTACAGTTCTCCTTAATGGCAGCCAGGGACATGTCCATCATAAATACGCCTCCTCCAAATAGACACCCCATAGAAACCAACGTCGTACGCTTTAATGAAGAATTAATAAGAGATGCTATTAGTTATGAAATAGCCCGTGGTGGACAGGTGTTTTTTATACACAACCGCATCGAAAACATCACCGAAGTCGCAGGCATGCTCCAACGATTAGTTCCAGACGCAAAAATAGGTATTGGGCACGGCCAAATGGAAGGGAAAAAACTAGAACAATTGATGCTTTCGTTTATCAATAACGAATTTGATGTTTTGGTAGCCACTACCATTATAGAAAGTGGACTAGACGTTCCAAATGCCAACACTATGTTTATCAATAATGCCAACAATTTTGGACTCTCAGACCTACATCAAATGCGCGGACGTGTTGGACGATCTAACAAAAAAGCATTTTGTTATTTTATCACGCCACCCTTCCATATGATAACAGAAGACGCAAGAAAACGGATCAACGCCATTGAGTTGTTTTCAGATTTGGGAAGTGGAATTAATATTGCCATGAAAGATTTAGAAATACGCGGTGCAGGTGATATTTTAGGCGGTGAACAAAGTGGTTTTATCAATGATATTGGTTTTGATACGTATCAAAAGATACTAAGTGAAGCCATCGACGAACTGAAAGAAAACGAATTCAAAAACCTTTACAAAAATGAAAACAAAAAAACGACTAAGGAATTTGTAAAAGACATTCAGATAGACACCGATTTTGAAATCCTATTCCCCGACGACTATATCAGTGTGATTTCGGAACGATTAAGCTTGTACAGTGAGCTTAGTAACATCAATACCACAGAAAACCTACAGCTTTTTGAAAGCAAATTAATTGACAGGTTTGGAGAACTTCCAATTCAAGTAACAGACCTGCTAGATTCCGTACGCTTAAAATGGGCTGCGAAACACATTGGGCTAGAACGATTGATTTTAAAACGAGATAAAATGATTGGGTACTTTATTTCCAATCAAGACAGTT
The DNA here is from genome assembly GCA_965224465.1 of Flavobacteriaceae bacterium. Classification (GTDB taxonomy): domain Bacteria; phylum Bacteroidota; class Bacteroidia; order Flavobacteriales; family Flavobacteriaceae. The sequence goes on from OZ245049.1 coordinate 2,894,963, forward strand.
CTTTTTACGAATCACCCATTTTTACGCGCGTATTGAGTTTTGTACAATCACAACCCAGAAAATGTACCATGAAAGAGAAACAAACAAAAAACGGGCTTCGATTGTTATTGAGCTTTAATGAAATAACTTCCGTTCAAAAAGCGTTGAACATCCTAAAAGAAATTCACTAATACCATGCTAAAAAAAAACATCTTAACTTATTGTTGTTTTCTACTCATAGTAAACAATGCTTTTGCGCAAAAAACCGCAAATCCTAGACCTAAAAATTCAAGCTTAAAAAAAATGATACTTCCAGCGTCTCTGCTTACACTCGGTTTTATTTTAAACAAAAGTAAGCAAGAAAAGGACCTCAACAAATCTATTTTAAAAACTGTAAAAACTGACTTTTACACCAACGCTGATGACTACTTAGTACTCACTCCTGGAGTAATTGCAATTGCAGCCAACATTGCAGGGATAAAAGCAAAAAACCACTGGTTTGACCAAGGAAAAAATGTGTTTATTGCCGTAACTAGTACCTACTTAATCACAACAGGTCTCAAACAAATATTCCATAAAACGCGTCCAGATCTATCCAATAACTACGCCATGCCTTCTGGACATTCTGCACTTAGTTTTGCGGCCGCTACTGTCCTTTACGAGGAATACAAAGACAGTAATCAAACCATTGCCTATAGCGGATTTGCAACATCAAGCGCTGTCGTATATCTACGTATGGCAAATAACCGCCATTGGATTTCTGACACACTTGTAGGTGCAGGAATTGGAATAGCTGTAGCAAAACTCGTATACCTAATAGAGCCATTAAAGAACTTTAACCCTTTTAAACACACACATGGCGTAACCGTGTTTCCAACGATTCACAAAAATGAATTTAGCATATCACTTAGCAAAACCTTTTAAAAACACCCCTAATTTAAAAATACAATATAAAATTAATTTCAACCAAAACACAACAATAAACCCTTATAACATTACTGAGTCTATCATTGGTGTAAGGACTTCTATTTGTTTCTTTTACAGCACTCAAACAACCACACAAGAAAACAACAGAGGAGATATATACATTTTTTTTCACTACATTGCATCATCATGAAAAAAATATTCCTCAAATTAATATTTCTGTTTATTGTTTCCAACCAAATAAACGCACAAAGCAACACATATACAAGTATTGAAATTATCGCAATTAACACAAGTTCTCAAGCAGGAGAAGGCGATTTGTATTTTGATGTTAATTTATCGCTATGGTATATAGGCTTAACAAACGGTAAATTAAAAGAAATCCTACCCCCACAAACCCTTACGTACGACAACCTTACAGGCACCTTAAACATCTCAAAAGGAAACTCAGTAATCATTTCAAATACAGTCGCTGTAAAACAGATTGAGACATCCTATACGGTGACTCCTGACGATGCAGGAACCGTAATTTGTGTTGATAGTACGTCAGGCACCACACTCACCATTCCAGATACGCTTCCTATAGGTTTTCATATTAGTATTTATCAAATAGGCACAGGGCAAGTAACAATTACCGGATCTGGAACTCGGATTATAAAACACAGACTCAACAGGTATAAAACCGCTGGACAAGACGCAGGAGTAGGTCTAATTTGCACCAAAGGAGCAACAGCTCACCTTACTGGAGATCTTTCTAACTAATCTAACTTTACCTTATTTTTAGCCCCCTCAAAAAATTAAAACACCCCAAGTGATAGATGTAACACCCCCCTCAAAGCATTTGAAAAATTGCTGTCTTTATTTACTATTGTTTTATAGCATCGTAGGTTTTACTCAGATAGGAAACTACAACCAATACCCTACCCTAACACCACAACGTCCTATTGACTTAACAAGTAATTATCTTTTGGATACACACTTGAATAAGATAAGTTTTGCGTACTCATTTCGAAAATTAAAATCAGACTACACAGGACCTCTAGTACGCTTAAGAAGGGGGAACGACAATGAAGAACGTAATTTCTACGTTCAAGACACAGATGCATTAATTGACATCAACGCTATTAACAATTGGCTGCAAGGGAATAATGCTTTTATGGTTATTTGGTACGACCAAAGTGGACAGGAACGAAATGCCATTCAAAACACCAAAATTTACCAACCACGATTTATCCCAAACGTGATACGTCCCTATTTCGTAGGAGATGGCAATAACGACTATCTAGTTGTTGAAACCAGCATGCAAGTCCTCACGAAAAATGGAAGGGAAGGAAGTGTATTTATAAGCTGCTTCGCCACCAACAAGTCTCAATCTATTTTTGGAGCAAAATCTAACAGCAATAACAAAGATAGGTGGTCTGCTCACCTTAATTGGAACAATGGTAATGCCTACTGGGATCCAGGTTATTGTTGTCTTAGCGGGAGAAATTTCAATAATAATGCAAATATACATTTATGGAAATTATATACATTTATACGCAAAACAGCAACCGCTCAAGCACGTGTAAATGGGACTATTAAGACAAATTTTAATTTTTCTCCTAGTTACCGATTTACAAAAAACACCTATTTTGGAATACTACGTGCCTTGAACAATGGCTCCGACGGACATGCCAACAACAGGATTAACGAAATGATTCTCTACAATGATAAATTAGGGAATGCCACCACTGCAAATATCGAAAACAATATCATCGCTTATTGGAATTTGTAATCTCATACTAAATACATTTCTAAGTGACGGTTTAGGAATGGAATTGTATTTTGTTTTAGCTAGGTGAAAAATGGATGAATAGCCATAGCTATCATTCTATTTTTCAACAACGATAGCACGTAGAATAAATCATACTACTGTCCGTAAGGCTTCTTAAATCAGGAAGGTTGCCTCACTTCTAAGCACTTCCTTTACCGCATCACATTACAACTTCCATCTCTAGAATTATATCAGGTGAATATCGACATGAAACAAAGGAAATAATAATAAATATTCTAGACGTAAATATTCAATGATACCTTTAATTAAATAACCGTAAACTATTGATATAAACTAAATTTAGATAATATATAAATTCAAGTTTGTTGACATTATAATTCGTTACTTCCGTGTCAATCTTACGCCTCATAACAACTTCCATTTCTGAAATTACAAAGGGTTTTCTATGAAAACATTTATAGTTCTATAGGATCTAAAACTAAACGGATCCAAGTTCTATTTCCTACTTGGATTTAAGCCTTTAGAAAAATCAATTCCCCCAGTATAACATCATATTTAATTCAATCGGCTCATAAAACACAGGACTCATATCTATTTTATAGAGGATAAATTCGGTAAACCTCGTCGTCGCAAAACTATGATTTGCACCATTAGAAAAACATATTCCAAAATTATGGTTCTTTGAAAACCTATCAGAAGCGTTAACCGATCCACTATTTTTTAATACATTATCCTTTCTTAGAATTACTTTGTCCAACTTACGAACAAAAGTAAATTGCGCCCAAGTATTATCAGGATTCACAAAACTTCTTGGACCAGTACAGCAAGTACCACCATCAAAATAAGCATTTCCATCATCCAAATTTAAGTGAGATGACCAACGTTCACCACTCAGAAGAACACCAAAACTATTTTGACTTTTACTTGTTGAAAAAAAATACCCTATCACAGTTCCTTCTTTCCCATTATTGGTCACATTTTGCATATTTCCACTAGCAACAATCAATTTATCGTCTATACCATCCCCTGCTAAATAAGGACGTATAGGATCTGGATAAAAACGAGGTTGTTTTGTACTATTTCCTTGTCCTGCATCACCTGCAATACCACCTTGATTGTACCATTTTTGAACATACACATTAGCCGTACCCCTCCAGGCATTAATAGCTTCGACATCAACCATTCCTTGACTTGTAGCAGAAAAATTTGAAAATGTATTATCCGAATCTCTTCTTAAACGAATTAGTGGACCATTGTAATCAGTAATTATTTTTCGCATAGAAAAGGCAAAACTCAACATACTTGACTCAATATCGGGAATCGCAACTTGATCAACTACCAAGGGCGTCATAGTAGGATATTGATTAAAATAGGCAATTTGAGCACCTGCATCTATACAACAACTTAAAATAAGTAAAAAAACAAGTCTATTTAACATGATCAATTTTTTAAATCTCCCGTTAAATGATATGTGTTTAGCGCCGTGCATAAAACACCAACACCCGCATGTTTCCCTGCCGTCTGAAAATAATTTAGACGGTGAAAAACGGTGACTCCAGCAGCACCAATAATCGTGATTTTCCCATCACCTGTCTGATAAATACTAATATGAGTCCCTATAGGAGTACCTGCAGGCAATGTAAATTCAACATCTTGAGTACTCTCTATGGTAAAAGCCATCCCACTTTCAACTTCTTTTAAGGTATAAGAACCTGTTTTATGTATTATTTTTGCATATTTAGTAATCAAGATTTTTAAAGAACCATCAGACGCTCCAATATATTGAATATCATTGGTAATGTCTTTGTACATATCCCCTTCTCCAGCTGTTTTACTAAAGTGAATTCCCGCTATTTCAACCTCCGTATAATTCTGACCATAGCACATACCTACCGATAATAAAATAGGGCTCAACTTGTAAATAGCGTATTTATTTCGTAACTTACTGAAAAACAGAATCATTATGGATAATTCAGCTATTTTAAAATATTTTGACTGTCTAGATGTAACTAAGCAGGATATTTTGCTTAAAGAATTTCAGTCTCTTTGCAAATCAGGAAGTTATGTAGATATTATTAAAATGAGAGGGAATGCTTTAGATGACAGAAGGGGTGAATGCCCTTACTGCAATGGCTATCACTATATAAAAGCAGGTGTAGATAAAAACAGCAGGCGTTATAAATGTAAAGATTGTAAACGTACTTTTACTGAATTTACCGGCAGTTGGCTAGCTGGGATACACAAAAAGCAACGCATACCAGCCTTTTTAAAAACACTTGAATTGAATTTAAGTTTGGTTAAAACAGGAAAGGATCTTTCCATAGATCCAGGGACGGCATTTAGATGGCGTCATCGTTTTTTATCTGCTATGTTCCAAGAAACCACAGGTCATTTCAAAGGAATCACCGAGAGTGATGAGACCTTTTATTTACACAGTCAAAAAGGTAAAAAGTGTGTACATAGACCTCCCAGAAGTAGATCCGAAAAGAAAGGGGCAGGTATAACAAAAGAATACGCAACGGTATTAACAACCCAAGATAGAGCAGAACTATGCGTTTCTAAATTTACAAATATGGGCAGAATTACCAAGAGTAATATAAAAAACACTATCGGAAGCATGGTAGATAATAGAACCGTATTTTGTTCTGATGGACACCGTAGTTTTACTGGGTTTAGTAAGGATTTACATTTAGAGCATCATGTTTTAAACAGCAGTAAAAACCAACGAGTCAAAGGGACTTATCATATTCAGCACATCAATAGTTTGCATAGTAGGTTAAAGACATTTTGTAACGTAAAATTAAAAGGAGTATCCACAAAATATCTTCAAAAATATTTAAATTGGCAAACAATTAAAGATTCATATCGTAAAGAATCAAATTGGGTAGTTACTGTCCTTAAGTACTCAATGAAACGTTCAAATGCAATTAAAATATATAACAATATCCAAACTGATTATAACAAAATTTTTATAACAACGCTAAATGCTAGTTGAGCCTAAAATAGCTATAAAATAAAATATTTTCATTTTCATTTTTCCCTTTTCAGTCCATGTTTTGCAAGACAGCAACAATCAAATTGAGAGCAATCCTGTTATAGCAAGTTACAAAAAAAAACGACATCTATTCATTTAATCATCCATACATGCCTCTAAAACTTGATGAATTTCAACAATATTTGATTTTATTATTTAATAAAAAATAGGGATTTAAAAAGCTTAAAACATGATGATTTACGAGTATTAACACACCGTAAAATCAGCATAAAATAATTAAACCAAACTAATTATTATTTAATTTATATCCCAAAATTAGGAGCATTTAACTCAGAAAAGAAAGCAACGAAAAAACAAGTATAATTAGTTACATTACAATCCTTTATATTCTGTAATAATAAAAATTAGATAAATACCTACCGATCCGTTTTCTGTATTTTCAACGCACAAAAAGCAGATTTTAATCCTTTTCCTGTTACAAGTACACTTGCCTTACCTGTTGTATGTGACGCTTGAACAATAAGCACCAACTTCCCACTAAACAACTTCATGGTAGGTTTATGAAACAGCTCCAAAGATGTAGCATCCCCATTACAAGCAGCACGATAGACAGCATCTCCAGAAACCTTAAATATTAATTGATCGGTAGCTGTAGGGCAGGGTACACCCATTTTATCCACTACAGACACCGTGATATATACCAAATCTTTACCGTCGGGGATGAGTGTTTTTTTATTCATATGGAGGACTATTTGATGAGGAATCCCTGCTGTTTTAATGGTTTTTTTCATGACAGCATTTCCTGCTGCATCAAAGGCAACAACTTTAAGGCTTCCTGGCTCGTATCTCACATTCATCCACATCAAACGATACCGAGACAATTTACTAGACCTGTTTTTAGTCTGTATCCCCATACTTATACCATTCACAAACAATTCTGCACTGTCATAACTTGTATACACGAATACAGGCGTAATTTCACCTTCCCTTCCTTCCCAATTCCAATGCGGCAATATATGCAACGTTGCGTCCTTGGTATTCCATCGACTGCGGTAAAGATAAAAACGATCTTTCGGCAAACCAGCCAAATCACTAATTCCAAAATAAGAACTTCGTGAAGGCCAATATTCATCATAAGGAGTCGGTTCTCCTAAATAATCGAATCCTGTCCATACAAATTCACCAATCACCCATGGTTTATCATCTTGTAAGACAAAATCATCCTCAGGTAGGTTCGACCAACTACAATACTCCAAATCATAAGAAGAACTCTGAAAATCTGGATAGTGTTTCATGCTCCCTTCTTGTACAGCAAACTTGTAAATCCCTCTAGAGCTAACAGTAGAAGCTGTTTCAGAGCCTAAAATAATTTTCTGAGGAAATGTAGCAAACGCTTCCTCGTACAGATGCGTTCTATAATTGAGTCCTGGAATATCCAACAAGGCTCCAAAACCTGACTTCATGGTTGCTTTTACTTGATCCATACCAACAGTAACAGGTCTAGTTGGGTCTTCTCTATGAAAAATATCTTGTAATTTCTGAGCCCAAGACGCTCCTTTTTTTGTCCATTGCTCAGGAACTTCGTTTCCTGCACTCCACATCACAATACATGGATGATTTTTAGTTGCCTGCACCAAATTAACAATGTCTTTTTCTACATCCTTTTCGAAAAAACGATGGTATCCATTTTCTACTTTTGGCGTAGACCATTCATCAAAACTTTCGGCAAGAAAAAGGAATCCCATTTCGTCACATAATTCTAATTGCTCAAAAGACGGCATATTGTGCGCACTCCTAATCGCATCCACTCCCATATCTTTTAAGATCGTCAATTGCCTGCGCAAAGCCGCTTTATTTACAGCAGTTCCCAGAGGCCCCAAATCATGGTGTAAACAAACGCCTTTAAATTTTCTAGTTTTCCCATTCAATCTAAAACCATGTGTTCCATCATATTGTATGCTCCGAATTCCAAATCGTGTACGGAGTATATCTTTAAGCACCCCCTTTACATATACTTTTGAAATAGCAGTATACAAATAAGGGCTTTCCGGGCTCCATAATTGCGGATTTTTAACGATTAATTCTTGTCTAGATTCACCTTCCAATGCATTGTTTACCAAGTTTTCGGAAAGCAGTACTCCCTTCTGGTTTACAATACACGTTTTTAATAACATCCCAGTACCTAGAAGCGATGTTTTTATGGATACAAGTGCTTTTTCTAAACTGATAAACGGAGTCGTTATTGTAATTCCCCATTGCTTGATATGCGCTTGACTTTTTACAATTAATGAAACATTCCGATACAAACCTGCACCAGGATACCAACGAGAAGATTTTTCTTTGTTAGACAATACAACTACCAAAACGTTATTTTCCTGAACAGAAGCAGAAATATCAATATAAAAATAACTGTATCCATAATTCCATTCCCCCACTTTTTTTCCGTTCAAGAAAACTGTTGGTTCACTCATCGCACCTTCAAACAAAAGGATGATTTTTTTATCAGAAAGTTCCTCCTTTGATAACTTAAATTTTTTGCGATACCAAGCAGTTCCAATATACGGCAAAGCACCCGTTCTTCCCGTTTTCTCCGTAGCTTTTGTTTCTCCATTTTGAACAATCGCCACACGTTGCTTATCTATTTCCTTGTCAAAAGGCCCATAAATTGCCCAATCGTGTGGAACAGAAACAGTTTCCCAATCGGAATCGTTATACTTAAATTCAAATGCATCCTTACAAACCCCCTTCTTGAATTTCCAACCATCACTCAACACCCTCGTAGTACGTACCTGAGCGGTACAAAAAAAAGAGATTGCAAAAAAAATAACTACAAAAACAATACGCTGCATTTGAAACATGGATTGAACGAATTTAAAATAATTTTATAAAAATACACAATTCAATTATTATTAAACGTATTATATACCTTAATTATTTAAACAGCTCATAAACTTCATTTGCTGGATCGTCATCATCCTTTTTACGTATATTCAACATAAAACCATTGTTGCGTAATAAAGCCTTAGACCTAACATTATCCGAATGGGTGTACGCTTCTATCATTTCAAAATCACAAGCCTTAAACCCATAGTTTACCACTAGTAAAAGCGCTTCATTCATAATTCCTTTTCCCTGATAACAAGGATGTAAAGCATATCCCAATTCTGCGGTTTTCATATCATTAGAATAATTCCATAAACAAATACTTCCAATCATTTGATCTGATTCAGCAACACAAATACACCAACTAATTGATTGAACTTGGTCATATTCTCTAGCTATTTTATCTATAAAGTTCAATGCATCAGAAAGCGATTTTGTCTTGCAATCTTCGGGACGTTCAATAAATTTATTCACCTCCGAATCTGAACGAAGGAAATAGATTTGATCGGCATCAAGTTTTGTAGTTTCTCGAAGGATAAGACGGTCTGATTTTAATATTGGAAATATAGGTGTTTTCATTTTTTTCTATTTTGTGATATTGCTATTCTAGCACTTCAAAACAACAGCAATCACGCTTGTTCTTCCGTGGTTTTATAACTGTTTTTAAGCTAATTTACTCGTAATTCAACTGGAATATTCCCCTATGATTCTTTAAAAATTCTCCACAAACATAGCACTGTAATTTGTACCTAGCCACAGCGCAGCAACATAAATAAATAATACACATTCTAATCCTTAATAAGCTTATTCTATGTAAACTATGCAACGATTAGCCTGACGCCAACTTTGTAGGGTCACGGCATGAATACTAATATATATTCTGGAATACACTCGAAAGCTAGCTTAAATATAATATTGTGAGCTGCATTAGCTTCCCTTTTTAAACAATCCTATATACTTTTTTGTAGCAAATGGGATACTCGTTTTTTTGGAGGCAATCAATTGTCGTAATTACCTTTCCTTTTTTTATCGAAAAATTATGTGCCACTATACTTAAAGCAGGCGCTAACTTATAACTTTAATAAGACGCAGTTAATCGCGATCTAATGAACTATTTAAGTCATCATATATAATGATTACATTTACAGAAAACACAACACTCATTAGGTGACATAATACCTTTTCGTTTTGTTTTACCTTATCATTAAAGGAGCAAATACTCTTTTTAGGAGCACTACAAGCTACTAAAGATATTATTAATACGTAAATAAAATTACTTTTTATAAAAATATAATGACTGATAAATCTATTCTCAACACCTTATATAGCAGTGTTTTCTTGATTTTACATACTAAAACTTTCTTTTTTTATTCTTTTTTATTTGCAAGAGTGATCAGTATTTCTGCACTAATTCAAGCTATTTTACACCGTTTTATAGCCGCCTAATTTATGATTCTATTGGAGTTCCTTTTTCGTAATAAATAATTTTCTTAATAGCGCCCTGTTCATCATAATCACACCATTTCCCTTCTTTTTTTCCGTTTAGATAATTTCCTTCTTGTTTTAAAATTCCTGATTTGTAGTAATAATCTTCACACTTACCATTGCCTTTAAAGCCGAATGTGGTTTTATAAAGTATCTCTCCTTTCATATTGTAAACTCTATACCTTCCCAAAATCAAGCCTTTATTCCAATTTTCAGTTTTTACAAGTTTGTTTTTAAATGTAGTTTTCCATAAACCATTTTTGTAGCCATTGAAGAAAAATCCTTCTAAATAAATATGCGTACTTATTCCTTTAAACCCATAATTTAAAAGTACATCGCACTCAATAATTTTCATAGAACGATAAGGTTGAGGCTTTTTAACTTTCCTTTTCCTAATCATAATTAGATATTCACTATTTATAAGTACGTTACTTTTTTTGATAAAAGAGAAAAATTCTTTACCTGATTTAATAGTGGTTCTTAAGTTTAAAGAATTGACATAAATAGCAGGCATCTGGACTATTTCTTTATGTTTTTGACCGAAAACGTTAATGCACAGCATTAATACGATTACAAGAAGTATCTTTTTCATCTTCTTTATTTAACGCTATAAAATTTAATTATATCATCTTGCATTGCATTCCATTGATATTTCCAAAAGGAAGTTTTATTATTATCATAATCCATGATGTTTTCAGTTTTTGTTTTCTCAAAAAAATAGGGGTTTCTATAATATGTATTCAAATAACTCCTACAGTTTTTATAATTTTCTTTATAAGTATTCCATTTAACTACGATTTCGTCCTTAGGCACATTGTTTGCAATCATAGAATTCATTGAATCATCTACTTGCTTAATAAATGTATTCATTTTAAATACATCTTCGTCCGTTGATTTTTCTTCAAATGAATGTGTAAGTCCTAGAACATGGGAAACTTCATGTACAAAACTTTTTTTATCCCCTAAATTTGATTGATAAATAACAAGTCGTTTTGCATCAATCTCAGAGATTTCTCCTTCACCACCAACTTCTTCTTTTTTCAAGGGAGATAAAAACAAAACTAAACCTCTTTTTTTAGCTTCAATTGGATGTTGTTTTTTAAATTCTTTATCAAATTTCTCTAAGACCTCTTCGCCTTTAAAAACACAAGATTCTTCAACAATCAAATCATCTTTAATCCACTCATCCTCATTTATAATAACGTCATGAACCTTGCCAATAGAACATTGTAATAAAGCTTGATTTAAAGATTGATTGTTTAGATATTCTTGTAAATTTTGTAAATCTCCGTTTAAATCTTTGCTTTTATCTCCAAAACCGTGAGAACTGTCTATCATATCCTCAATTGCCTCTTTGTCTTTATCTTGAGAATTGCCTCTTAATATACGAACTGGAGTAATATTAAAATGTAATTGCTTGTGGTTATCATTTTTAAAAACATTCAATTTCCCAATCTCTTCATCATCTTTATCTAGTAACGAAATAACCGTGTCATTACTTAAAGGTGATTCACAAATTATAGATATTTCTTTACCATTAGCTTCTGATACTTTGAGTTGGTTTGGTTCAAATTTTATTCCTCTTTGGGGAGGAAGTTTGATAATCTCTGTGTTTTTTGAGACACCTTCTATTTCTGTAATTATCAATTTTAGTTTTACCCCTTTTTGATTAGGAAACATGCTTAACCAAGGTACAAAATAATCTGTATCATGAATTTTTGTAGGCGTGTATTCTTTTTTAAGTTTATTATAATCTTTACAAATAGTCTTGTAATTGTCTCTCATCCAATCAAAACCAAATTCGCCTTTATAGTTATCTGGTCTTTCTAGTTTTGCTGTAAATTTAAAATCTATGACTTCTTTCTCCTCATCGCTCTCTAAAACAGTAGGTTCAACTTCTACAAAAGGATCCTCAAATACCCAATTTTCTATTTTTTTAACGCCTTTTATTTTAATTGCGCCACACGATATCGCTAAATTAATGTGCAAGGGTAAATTGTCTTGATTGTCAAATTCTTCCGTAAGATCAATAATATAGGCTTTATGGAATTCTACTTTGTACAAAATTTTAAATTCATCTCTGTCATAAAATATTAATTCACCACTAAAACTAGCATTTGGTGAGAACATATAGAGATACAAGTCGCTATCAAACCCAGTAGATTCAAACATTAAATGGAATGGGCTTTTACGAGTTGTTGTCGTAGGGTTGCCCGTAATATCTATTAGTTTGTATAAGGTGTATTCTGCCTTTAATAAGGTTCTTTCTTTTCCATCTATAATGGCGATGCCTTTAAAACTACTCATAGCTTATCAATTTTTTATAATATAAATTAGTTCGTACACTTTTGTTCACCATTTATGTTTTTTAATTGGCGCTCACCATATTCTCCACGCTACTAAACGTATAGCAATAACAGATCCAACGGCTCCATATAAATCGTGACTTTAGGACACTATGGTTGTTAAAAAACCATAACAATATCGATGGCTATTCATCGATTTTTTATCTAGACTCAACAAAATATGATTCATTCTCAAAACAATCATATAGAAATATATTTGTTATGATACAGCAACAAAAACTACGCTAAACACAACAGAATAGCATAGAGTACACAATACAGACTTGCTAATACTTCCACTAAATTGTCTAGTAGAGACACTATATAAGCACATTTCAAATATACAAAAAATAGTTATATGCAATTGTTTTTTTAAAAAATAATCTCGGACTATTTTCGGTATTACAAACACAAGACATCACAGCCTGGTAACAGCAATTACAACCCAAATAACCGATATAAATAATTTATTATAAGTTCTATTATTCTTAAAAAACAGAACCATAGCTATGGCTATCCATCCATTTTTCACCTAAAAAAACACAAAATTATTTCATTTCTAACCCATCACTTGGAAATGTATTTGGTATAACACAATGCTTATGAACAAACGGTTATAAATAAACCTCTAAAATATTAAAACCAGCAACTAACTAAAGCTACCATTTTACAGACCTCTATAAACCAAGAGACTTATATTGTTGGTTTTTATAGCATAGAACGATGGCTAAACAATCATTTAAAAATACATTTTTATTGGACGCCTTGTTTTGGAGACCATTCCTTTAAAAAAGCCAATACTTTCTCTGTACTATGTCCTTTACCCTCTTCCAAAACCCCACTTTCTTGGGTGTGGATTCTTTTTCCTGTTGCATCAAGTATCACAAAAACTGGAAAACCGAAATTTTCTGGATTGTCCAATTTATCAAGTACTTCTTTATTCTTATTTTCTTTGCTATAATTTAAGTGATAAACCACAAAGTTTTTTTCTATCACAGATTTTAAAACCTCGGTAGTCTTTACTTTTTTATCAAACAAAATACACCAACTGCACCAGTTCCCTCCTACCTGTAAAAGCACGTTTTTATCATCTTTAGCAGCTATAGCAATGGCTTTATCTATTTCAGCTTGGGCATTATCTTCTGGATGGTAAAGCTGTTTGTTTTTTACTTTTTTCTTGACAGATGTATTACTATTCACTTTCCCCTTGACAGATGTATTGCTATTTACAGTGCAACTGCTTATGATGATTGAAAAGACAACAAGTAGCACACGTGTATATTTAACCTTGATCATTTCTTATATAATTTTCCCACAATATACAAACTAATGATTCGCAATGCGTTAATTATAAAACAAAAAAACACGTAGAATTACGTGCCTTTTTGAAATGGTTATTTAAAATTTTGTTTAAAGCACTTCTTCATGAAAGAATTCAGAAAAAAATAGCATTTGATACAAAATAGCTTGGTTCCAATAGCTCCAACGATGGCTGCCTGGACGAATGACGAAATCATGAGGAATATTTTGAGCCAATAATTCCGCATGTAATTGCATGTTTACTTTATAAAAGAAATCATCCACACCACAGTCAATCATCAATTTAAGATCCCTTCCTTTTAACAATCCTATCATATTTACAACCGTATTCTCTTCCCAGTTTTCTGGATGATTTTCCAAACTCCCCAAGCGCAAGGATAAATCCCAATTATTAGGAAACGGACGGATATCTACGCCTCCACTCATACTTCCGGCAGCCCCCCAAACATCTGGATGCTTAAAACTTAAATACAAGGCACCATGCCCACCCATACTCAATCCTGCAATCGCACGATGGGATTTACTTGGAATACTATTATACGTTGCATCTACACTAGCAATCAACTCTTTTGAGACATACGTTTCGTAACGCATAGAAGCATCAATAGGACTATCGAAATACCAACTTGTGCGTCCTGCATCTGGACAGACTATCACAACATTATACTGATCCGAAAGAAGCTTCATAGCATCGGAATGCTCACTCCATGAAGTGTAATCACCTCCTGCCCCATGTAGTAAATAAACTACAGAAAAACCTTCTTTCTGATGTGCATAGCCATCAGGAAGAATTACCAAATTTGGAATTGTTTTATGCATGGCATCACTCCTTACATAAAGTGTGTCAATTTTATACGCAAATAGACTACTTACATTTAGCAATGCAAGTAAAATAGGAATCTTAAATTTCATCTTATACTTATTTAATACCAACTACAATCCAAAATGACCGTTATAAATAGTTTGTTTTTAAACCGTTTCTTGGAAATGTCTTTGGTTATAATAGATTTATTCTCTTATCTCAAATGACAGATGTACGTTTATGAACATCGTAAATACACCAAGGTTTCACCTTGTTTAAAAAACAAAAGGATAGCTACAGCTACCCTTTTATTTTTACGTATCCTTAGTACTCTAATTCCTAAGTAGCTATTATATAATTACAATCCAAAATGATTGATATAAATAGTTTATTTTACCACTTGTATCCATTTTCCTTGTGTTCTTGTAAAGAAATCGTGATCGTACATAGCTTGTGCTTGCACCCCAAACAGGTAATAATGACCTAAATAGGAGGCGTTCAATTGGACATTAAAGGTCTTGGTTCTTCTAGATGCCAAATCAAAGTAAAAACTAACATGATCATCACGAATATCTGTGAAGTCTGCCTTGCTAGAAGATCTATTAGAAAAACCAGTAAAACGTGTATTCAAAATTTCCCATCCAGAAGGAAAAAACTCGGTCAATGCAATATCTTCTACCAAACGACTTTTCATATTTTCTACTGTTACTACAGCCATAAAATTAGTCCCTTGTTCTAACTGACTTACATCTAACACATTTCCTTTTGTATCCTTATACTTTACACTAATTTTAAGTCCTCTTTCTTCCGTTAATTCCTGTCCTAAAGGCAGTTTCCCAGAATTGATAACCGTTACAAAAACGACCGAAGATCCCGTATTAGATATTTTTAAAGTATTCAAACCATTAACAATATCTAATTTACGTTGTATTAATGCCTTAGAAGATTTCAAAGCACTTGTTTTTTTATCATTTAACTTAAAATCAACCTCAAAATCTGAACCACCATTTTCCGACACCATCGTCGCCATTGCTAATAAAGAATAGGCGGTAGTTTGAGTACTCATCCAAGTATCAGAAGACAGGTCTTTTGCCAGATTTTTTGCAAGTTCCCTATATCCTTTATTTTTTAGTAAGACCATTGTTTCCATAGCCATTGCAAGGTTTCTAGTCGCAGAACCATAGGTGTAATAATCACGATTTTTAAGTGTAAAATCCATGCCAGCACTATTCACTAATTGTTGGGCAGCCTTAGGTTTACTCGCCAAGGCGTAAGCTGCAGCCAATCGCCATTTCCCAGGATTGGACAATTTACTGTATTCGCGCAACCTATTCATGGCACTTAAATCGGGACTCCCTGCCAATGCAAGGGTATACAACCTATAAGCTTGCGCCAAATCTGAATAATTATAAGAACTTCCAGCACGCCAATTTTTAGCTGCTTTTTTCTGATATTTTATCCATTTACTCATAAAGGTTAAAGGAAGCACGTATCCTTTTTTCTCCGCTGCAATCATAAAATGACCTGCATAGGTAGTTCCCCAGTCGTTGACGTAACTTTGCCCTATCCAGTAACTCATACCTCCATTGGATAATTGAAAACGATTCAATCGATCAATTCCTTTTTGAATATTGTTATGAATTTCTTGTTTTTTCTGTAAGCTTAGATCAAAAATAGTTTCCAAAAACAATTGAGGAAAAACACTCGAAGTTGTTTGTTCAATACATCCGTGAGGATACTGAATCAAATATTTCATACGCTTGGTAAAATTCATAGGAGGCAGTAATGAAAACTCAACAAGAGCCGTATTTGTACCTTCAAGACCAAACGTAGAGAAGCTCATGGTGTTTGAGGATTTACCGTTCAGATCAAGGCTTAGCAACTTACTACTAATAGGATTAGGGTTTACCACATCCATTTCCACTGCATAACTAGCTTTTTTACCATTTCCTTTTGCAATCACTTCAATGGTCTGTATCCCTCTAGATTTTGTAACCTCTAAGTCAAAAAACACCATTTTCTCATCTGGTTCGGTAAATACTAACTGTTTTGACGCATCACCAATAATACGAATACCATCACTCAATTTCAACCTAACTTTTACATTTTTAACCTTTTTACTCATGGCAAAAACAGTTACTGGAAGCCTCACCTTTTCCCCAGGGCTTAATTTCCGAGGTAAAGATGCTAAAACCATCAATGGTTGACGCACAGGAGTGCTTTTTTCTGCACTTCCATAAGCAGCATTGGAGTTATCAGCGGCCACAATCATGGTACGTACTGCACCGATGTATTTCCCCATTTTAATGTGATGTTTTGCTGTTTTACCCTTTGCAATGGTAAACGGACCTAAATAAGTTACAACAGGCTTAAAACGGTTTGCTTTTTTGTTTTTAGCACCACTTGCTGCCTCATCACCACCAATGGCAAATATTTGATCTAAACTACCTCCAAAAGCACCTATTACATCATCAAACATGTCCCAGGTTTTTACTCCCAGAGCTTCACGTTGATAAAACTGATCCCAAATATTAGGTGTTTTAAAACGAGTTAAGTCCAACAACCCCTCATCGACAACTGCAATGGTATAAGTCATTCTTTTCCCATTTTTCTCTTTCACTTTTAGCGTGAAATTTTCAGAAGGTTTTAATACATCAGGCATTATCAACAACGGTTCTAAACGGGTTGCTGGATCTTCCACCATCAGCGGAATAATCCCGTACATTCTCAGCGGTAAATCATTGGCTATTTGAGCATGTTTCTGCAATAACGAAATATTTACAAATACATTTGGTGCCATGGCAGCGGTAATTGGAATGCGAACTTGGGTTTCTCCCTTCGTAGTTTTTTTCCAAAAAGATTGAATTACTTCCGTTCCATTTTCTATACTAATCAAAGCCCTTCCATTGCCCGAAGAAGGAAAGTTTATCACAGCCTCTTCACCAACATTATATGTTTTTTTATCCGAAGAGAACAAGAGCATTTTTGCAGATTCTGGATCACTCCCAGCAGGACGTTTCCACCAATCTTTATAAAAATAAGTAGTAATCCCAGTTGCATGTCCATTGGCAGGATCTGAAATTCGCACTAAATAACGTCCACCTTCACTGTCCGGTATATTTATTTTAAAACTAACTTTACCATTTGCCTTTGTACTAATTTTAAAATTTTGATACGGTTTATGATAACTACTACCTTGATAAGAAGAAAGGTTTTCATAAGAACGATTCCACCACCAATGCCATTTAATTTGATACACATCTACTTGTAAATTTTTCTGAGCAAAAGGAGTCCCATCTGCTTTTAAAGTAACAATATCAAAAACGATGTTTTGGTCTGTATCATAAGAACCATAATTTGTTGTTTTAGGAGATTGTACCCCTACAAAAGAATGGTATGGCGCATATTTCTTTGTCATTACGTCCATAGAAAAATCACCACCATTTTCATAGGTTCTTGTTAAAAAGGAAGCCAGTAACATCCCTGGAGCTTCGTTATTTAAACGTACTTTCTTATCTAATTTTGCCAATCCAGAATCATCTACTTTCCCGTCAAATATGGTCAAATCTTCACTTAGAAACTCACGCGTAGGATCTCTGAAAATATAATTTTCAAACCTCTTAAAAGGTTTTTGAAGACTCTTAAATTTAACGGCAACCTTTGTTTTTAGATTTTTAGCAATAGCACCATGTAACCACTTAACCGATAATGAACCATTTAAAGATTCTCCATCTACCAGAATATCTTTTTCAAAATTGATTTTTATTTTCAAACGGTTCGGCTTGATGGTTTCAATCTTTAAATCCCTTAGGAATTTAACCCCACCAACCTTTACTAAGGCTTTCCAATTACCTGTTGCTGCATTGGTTTTTGTAGGTACTTGAAATGTATAAAAACCATTCACACTAGAATATAAGGTTTTCTGATAAGCAAGACCCCCATTTGGATCTGTAACAATAAGTTTAACCGGATGATTTTTAGGAAGCGGATTTGCTTTATCATTTAAAACAAATGTTAGATGTAATGAATCTCCAGGACGCCAAACACCCCGTTCTCCATACAGATAACCTTTCAATCCTTTTTGAAGTTTTTTACCCGAAACATCAAATTTACTCAAAGACAAGGCACGCCCATCTTCCAGTTTTAGATATGTTTTATTATCACCTTGAGATACGACAGCAAACGCTGCATGCGCATCCGAATCAATCGTAGCAAACCCATCAGCATCTGTTTGAGCTCCTCCTATCTCTTGCTGTTGATAATTAAATAATTTGACATTCGCATTTGCCACAGGAATGGTCGTAAGAATATTGGTCACTGCAAAAGAATACGACTTATTGGATCCCATTTTAACAATAACGCCCAAATTAGACCCTAACACATTGCAACTAACCACATTTTCATCACTTCCATAATACCCTTCTTTACACGGGTTTTCTCTATCTCTCCAAGAATAATACTTGCTTTTATATCTATAAATTACATTGTCCCAATACTGTTCTTCTCTTTTTTCTACATCATCAGAGACCTTTTCTGTATACGAGTCACTATAATAATAATCATCTTCGTCATACTCATCTTCATCAGAACTACCTTCCGCTTGATCACATTTATAAATAGCATCTGATTGTCGCATGCTCAATTCCACATGATAAATAGCTCCAGGATCTGCCTTTATCAAAGTCGATAAGTCTATGGCATAAGCCTTCCATACCCCTTCATTCGGTTCGTTTTTTCTTAATAAAGTCACCGTTTTCTTTGCGATGCGACGTCCCACATAACGAATATTAGATTCATGAGAAGTATTCAAATTATTCCGCTGTAAAAACTGCAAGACATTCGACTCAAATATTTTAATAACTCTCACTTCGACTTTACGCAGATTAACAGCTTCAAAATTTAGTTTTAGATTTTGAGAATCTGGGAGAAATACCCCGTTATCCAACAAGCGAATGGCTGGTTTTAATTGTTCAAAAGCTACCAGTTCCGACCACTCCTTTTTCAATTTAAACCCTTCTTTACTTTTTATTCCTTGAAAAATATCAACAGTCAAATTCCCTGTCAATTTACGTCCTGGATACACTTTTAATATATTTCCTTGGACGCTGTATCGCAATTTTTTCACTCCTTGGACAGCCATAAGTCCATTAAAATTCTGACTCTTTTTTATAGGATCTGAAAAATTGACTTGTATGTATTGATTTGGGGATTGAATTACGGATACACTCTGTACCGAAAAATTATTTTTCCCAGGAATTAAAATTCTTTTTTCCCCTTTGAGATCTATTCCAAGTTTTTTTCCACTCCACGAAATAAGAACCTGAGAATCGTCGACACCTCTATGGACACTATCAATAACAAAATTGAAATACTTAGCACTTTCTGATGCATTTGGAAACTTGATTTTTAGTGATTTACCAGCGTGTTCTGCTTCAATAAGTTGACGTGCATCTTTCAATAAAAAAAGATCTGACGCACTGATTACACCTTCCAAATATTGCCATTCCTTAGAATAGGATTGCAGCTTAGGAGTGTTTATCCAAAAATCAGATACAATAGTTTTAAAACTAAATTGATATGATTTATGAGAAGATGGTACGTTTGCAAGTAACTTATCCAACTGTACCTTTACCGTGTATTCTGTTCCTGGTAACAGGTACTTATTTGGTTTAAAAACCAAGGTACGATTGTTCTTCATAAACAAAACCCCTGCAGTTTTTGGAGAAATTTCTAAGACATCGTTTTCCAACGGTTTGCTATCTACAAAGTCCACCAAATCACTTGCCATACTTATTTGTATAGGATCTGCAATAGAGATTTCGCCTGCTGTAGTTCCATAAATATAAGATTTATAGGCATAAATATTGTCAGTTTTAATTTTTTTCTCCTTTCCACACGAAGTGATAAAGAGTACCATCGCTGTTAAAAACAGCAGTTTTCTAATAGTCATAGTCAATGTTTTTACTATAAAAAAGCATTAATGTTAACCCAACTGGACACATTAATAAATCCCTTATAGAGATGCAATAAATAAATAATAATTAAGCTATGAAATTACAATAATTTACAACACAAAAAACACAAACGTTAAAAAAAATAAAAATTAAATCACTAGTACATAAAAGTATATAGAAATAAAATGCGCAATACTTCCAAACAGTACAAAAAAGTGAAAAATAGCATGGTTAAAAGGGAGCTTATTCACACTGTACAATACCGCCCCAAGTGTATAACTAACACCTCCAGCCAACAACCACCACAAGCCTTCTACGGATAAATTTTGGATCAATGGATTCACAGCCAAAAGTATAATCCATCCCATAACAACATAAGCAATTGTAGAAATACGATCATAACGCCCTGTATAAAACAATTTTAAAACAACGCCTAATAAAGCAATCCCCCATGAAACACCAAAAATTGTCCAGCCTACCCAGCCTTCTAATACAACAAGCGTATAAGGTGTATACGTCCCAGCTATAAGTATATAAATAGAGGCGTGATCAAATATATTAAGACGCGCTCTAAGTTTCGGTTTTATTGCAGCGTGATAAGAGGTAGACGCCGCATATAAGATAATTAAACTTACACCATAAATACACACACTTACAACAGTCACAACATTACCAAGTATGCTAGCTTTTGAGATCAAGAACACCAAGGCAACAATGCTAAAAAAACATCCAACAGCATGAGATATAATATTAATATTTTCCTCGATGCGGCTGTATGATTTGGGTGTGTATCTGCTCATAGTGATAAAAACGAGTAGATTGTTAATTTGTTGTATTTAACAAGCGTTCATTTATAGTAGAAAAATGTATTTATAAAACAAAAAAAGCACTCGTAACTATGCTTTAGAAAACTGGTTTCTCTTTTAATAGGAATACCAGATACACTTCTAAAGAACTATTGATAGCCTCTTCATAAACTTCACGTAATCCACAAAATAATAGATTCTGAGCCGGTATAGTCAACAGGATGTTCATGCTGGGCGCTACGCACCGCACGAATACTTAGTTATTGTATACAGTATGTTTATTGTTCTGTCCAAACACCAGATCCAGCTGCGCAAAGTCTCCCGACTTTGAGTCCTATTTCCCCCAATCTTTTTACAGCCTTAAACCTCTCAAAAAAAACCACTAAATACCATCATCTGATTGCTCTATTAAACGAATGTGATTAACCTAATTACATACCGATAAAGCAGCGTCCCTTTTTTTTAAATGCAAAGCTCCAACCTTTATATTATTATACTAGTTCCTTTTAAACAAAGCTATCTACTACAGTAGCTGTCATAAAATGTATCTTTTTTTGATGTCGCAACCTATAACAATCTTTCATTCTTAATATTCCCCCTTGCTAATGTGAGCAATATAGTGGCGCTAAGTCTCCCGATTTAGCGCCACTATATTGCTACGATTCTTGAATAAAACTCAGGAAATCAGTTCGTAAACAAGCATAAAAAATCACATTAATTAGCACAGTCTACATCTCCTACACTAGAAATCCCTGTGCCACTAGCACGATAGTGTAAAGAAGTTCCTTTTGCTTTAAGCAAGTCCCAGAAAGTCTGAGGCAAACAATTTAAATTCTCCATTTGCCAAAGCGTAAACGAACTTAAATTAGCCAAGTTCCCTATAGAAGCAGGAAGTTCGGTTATATTTGGAGACACTTTTAATTCAAAATCTTTTAAGTTCTCAAGCACTCCAATCTCATCACTAATGCCATCCAACGTTTTTCCCCAAATAATTAAACGCGTTATATTTTTTAACTGAAACAATGCCCCTGGTAGTGCAGTCATTTTATCTTTTTTGTAAAAAACTATTGATAAATTCAAGTTTTTTACGCCACTAAAACTATCCTGCAAGCCAATAATTTGACTCGCTGTAATATGATAGACTAATTGTGTATTTTGAAATAAACTAGAGGGTATTTTACTTATTCCTGAATTCTCCAAGAAGAGTTTCCTTAATTTTGTTAAACCTGATAAATCTGGAGAAGTATCACCGATATCATTATTATTCAAATTCAAAATTTCTAAGCTTGGTAATTTAGCAATTACATTGGGTATTTTTCTTAATTTTGTTGAAGACAATACTAACTTACGTAAATTGGTTAACGCAGATAAATCATCTGGCAAATCACTTGTTAAGTAATTTCCTTGTACGGTTAATTCAATTAAATTAGTAAGCGACGAAATAACGGCAGGGAATTTGGTCAAATTATTAGCTGACAAATACAAGTCATCAACAAAAATAAAGTTAGAAAAATATGCAGGTAAATCTTCTAATTTCATAAAGATAAAATTAATTTCTCTAAGCAAAATTAATTTTGAAAACGAATCAGGCAACAACACTTCTATATCTGCCCCTGGACCATGATGGGTAAAGATTCTTAAATACGATAGGTTCCCTATATGTTTAGAAATAGATTTCCCAATGGAAATAATTTCATACACTCGCTTTTGATATACCTTAAAATGTCCTGTATCATCTGCCTGCGCAATTAAATCACTTAATTCTACTGTAGCTATATCTTGCTTCCATTTTAAATCATTAAAGTGAAACACACCTTCAAACTGCTCTTTCACAACCATATAATCTATTTGAAACCCTTCTAATGGCTTTAAATAAACATAAATATCCTCGGTACTTCCATCACTATACACAACTTTATACAGCAACTTATCTTCGGATACAAAAGTTGGACTTTCACCAGATTTTGGTATTGAACTAGCCCCTTCTGGCAATTTAAACCTAGGAACAATCAATTTCGGAGAATCCAATACATTATACAGACCTAGTAGATCAAACCCTTGTTTGTAACTGGACAAAAAGTTAATTTCAAAGTCTAACAGGCCTCTTTCAACAATAATAAGTGAATAAACTTTTGTGCTTTCGTCACTAAACGTTAGTTTAAACACTTTAGATTTAGAAAAACTAAAATTAATGGGCATATAAGATACTATAGTCTCATCATTAAATTCCAATTCAAAATTTAAGGCACTCAAATTTTCACCCGTAGGAATAAAAACCGTGATATCGGTAGCATCAACTTTAAAAACCAGCGCTTTTGTTTCTGAGTCTTTTCTTAAAATAACACGTTCTAATACCGTGGAAATATCTACTGTTTCTGATTTTTTGTTTTATTAGCCACCTCATCTTTACTACATGAAGTAAATAACAATAGACAAAAAACGACACTCATAAATAATGTATTGTTCATATTTTCTGTTGTTTTTAAAAAAATTATAACAAACTAATATACTAAATACATGGTGATACTGAACACAGAAATCCAAAATAATTAACAATTAAAAAATGGTCATAAAAGACTTATCCACAGGTACTTAACGGAGTAATTTCTGCCTCCACTTATCTATTTTTAACAAAAGATTAGACATCTAAAGAAAAAGAAGAAATTCTTTGCAAAGTAAAGTAAAAACATGTCCCGATACCGAGTTCAGAAGTAGCCCATATTGTACCTCCATGTTTTTCTACAAACTCCTTACACAAGACTAAACCTAAGCCAGTTCCTCTTTCGTTTGCTGTACCCACAGTAGTCGTTTTATGTGCAATATCAAACAATTTAGACAGGTTATCTGCTACAATACCCACTCCAGAATCTTGGACAAAAACAGTGATAAAGTCGTCACCCAATCCTACTTTGTTTTTGACAGCTCCAACAGTAATAAGGCCTCCATCATCTGTAAATTTTAATGCATTCCCTATAAGGTTTCTAACAATCGTAGATAGCATGTTTTTATCAACAGAAATAAGGATATCTTGTGGTATTTTGTTTTTAATGGTAATAGATTTTAACTCAGAAGGAAGTTGGAGGGTTTTAATAATAGCATCAAAAAACAAAAATAGATTTTCTTCTTCTGGCTTAAACTGAATCATATTTGACTGAGACCGGGACCATAGCAATAGATTTTCCAAAAGACAGTAGGTGTTTTCGAGATTTACATGAATAATTTTAGAGAAATAATGTTTTTTCTCATCATTTAGCAAATAATAATCCTCCATTAATAAATTTGAAAAACCCAACATAGAGTTAAAAGGATTTTTAAGATCATGTGCTACGATAGAGAAAAATTTATCTTTGGCATTATTACTCTCAATCAATTCCCTCTCACTTTTTTCTAAGCTTGTTTTTACTTTCAGAAGATGTTCTTCTGTAATTATCCTGGCTGCAACTTCTTGTTTTAGCAATTCTTTAGACGCCATTGTGGTTTTTAAACGGTTCAACATCTCTTCAAAAGCCATGGCTAAAGCACCAATTTCATCTTTTCTAGTTACATCAAGCTTATCATCAAGATTTCCTTGACCGACAATTTCCATTTCATTTCGCAATATATTAATTGGTTTCACAATAGAACACACCATCAAAGAACCAACAACAAGAATAACAATAGCACTAAAAAAAAACAATGTTAAATGCACAAAAAATGTGTTTTTTATTGCCTTTTCAGAGCGCAGTACATTAACATTCAACAACCTAAATTCCTCACTCCTAATTACGGAAACTACATGTAGTAATTCATTCACCTGAGTATACATTCTCTCCTCCACATGATCACCCTCCACATCCGATGTTAAAGCCTTCCATTTAAAATCAATCAGATCCTTAAGAAGGTTTATTCTTTTAGTTTGTGCGGGGTTACTAACTATTATCTTATTTAAAAAATCAACTTTTGAATAAACGTTTAGTAAACCAGTAGCATAAGAATCTAGACCGCCTAATGTGTCTGTTTTCACAAGATTCTTTTTAATTTTCAAGTCAATTAAGCTAGCTTCTATATGTTCAATTTCGTTCAGTACATGATGCGTATGAACTATTAAGTTTTCACTTTTGATAATCTTATTTGAATTTTCTAGTGAAACTAAAATAACGGTAATAACCACCAACATAATAATAGAAAACCCAATAAAAAGGCGTGTTGAAATCCGAGTATCTTTTAAGTTCAATTTCATTCTGGGAAAATTTTAATTAATACTTACAATCTATATCGAATATATATATATTTCGGGCATTCAATATATAAAAAACTTATCACTTGATAAAGAAACAATGCAACAGAAAAAAAAGACACTACTATTCTTGTTATTAGACAATAACAGCTAAAATAAACCTGAATTTAATTGAATTTCGTATAAATAATTGACAAAAAAAGAAGAATAACAGGAGTATTCCAAAAATTCCACCCTACAATAAAAACCCAAAATTTAATAAATACGTCCTAAAAATAGGGCGTACACACTACACATTTCCAAGAATATCATCTACAGCCTTTTGATAATTTCTAGCATTTCCAGCTTTTTTTATCTTTTTATATGTTTTTCTAGGATCGGAAAACGATTGAGAAAAGTACTCCCAAAATCCTAACATTTTCATTCTGATAGGAACAGGTCCAGACAAAGCTGCATCGTATTCTTGATACAGCGTATCATGAAAATCTCTAAATATTTGCCATCTGTTCTCGGGATAATCTAAGGAATTACTTTTAATCATACTCGGTAAAAAAGGATCTGAAATAAGTCCTCTCCCTATCATAAAATGATCAATCCCAGGAAAACGTTCTTTCATTTCTCTATACACCTGCACCGATGTAATATCTCCATTGTAATATAATGTATGTTTCGTATGATCCACGCATTTCTGAAAAGCATCTAAATCAACCCCTCCTTTATACAACTGTTTCCCAATACGGGCATGAATGGCAATATTTTTAAGCGGGTATTTATCAAGAATAGGAAATACATCTAAAATTTCAGTTGCATCTTCATAGCCCATACGCATTTTCATAGATACAACCACATCACTTTCGTTGTGAACACGTTTTAAAATATGATCAATTTTAGCTGGGTCACAGATAAGTCCAGAGCCCATTCCTCGTTTGGTTACCATAGGATACGGACAGCCTAAATTCCAATTCAATTCTTTATACCCCAATTCTTGAATGTATTTTACAACAAATAAAAACCCATCAGCATTATTGGTCATCACTTGAGGAATAAGGTCTAACGCAGTATTATTTTCGAGCTTTAAATCTCGCTGATTGGATGATTTTATAACTAATTTTCCGTCCAAACGGATGTAAGGTGCGTAATAGGTATCAATCCCTCCAAAAAAATGATGAAAGGCATTTCTAAATCTAAAATCTGTAAAACCTTGTAATGGAGATGAAAGTAATGTAATGCTCATGAAATAAATTATGGTGCAAATATAAGGAGAAGCATTCAAAAATAAAAGAGAAAAATTAATAAGGAATAAAACAAGGTTTCCTGTAAAAAAATTAAAATTGTTATCGGTATCAAAACAACTATCAAGCAAGATAAAAAACAATTGGAATTGATTTTCCTGATAAAAAAAACAGGCCCCACCCCTATGATTTATTGGTGTTTGCAAAACTTTAACATTAAAACTTTTACAGTTGATAGTATTACTATTATATTCGCACGCAATTAAATTATATCCCATGAAAAATTTACATATTCAAATTGAAATTGGTCCCGAATTATATTCGAAAAATCCAGATTCGTCTGTATTGGGTCAAAAGATAATTTCGAAGAGTATTGAATTGATTCATGAGATTGGTTTTGAAAACTTCACCTTTCGAAAACTAGGAAAGCTCATCAATTCGAACGAGAGTTCTATTTACAGATATTTCGAAAACAAACACACGTTACTTGTGTATTTAACAAGTTGGTATTGGTCTTGGATAGAATACCGATTGGTCTTTGCAACTACCAATATAAGTTCCCCCAATGAACGCTTAATAAATTCTATAAAAATACTGACACAGCAAGTAAAAGAGGACAATGCATTTGGATATATAAACGAGGTCTTATTGAGTGAAATTATATTTTCAGAATCTATAAAAGCGTACCATACAAAAAACGTAGATGAAGAAAACAAACGTGGGTGTTTTAAAGCATATATTGGGGTTGTTCACCGTGTGAGTACAATGGTCTTAGAAATAAAACCAACATACAAATACCCTCACATGTTAATTTCGACGGTGATAGAAGGTGCACATCAACAAAATTATTTTGCAGAGCACCTGCCAAAATTAACCGACATCAGTAAAGAAAGTGAAGCCATCACTAATTTTTATACAGAAATGGTTTTCAATTTTTTAAAATAAATAAAACAGCAAAAGAAAAACAAATTTACAAACAAGCATTCCCGTAAAACAATGTTGATAATCAGAGTTTTACAAACAAATAAACGAACAATATAGATACGTGTACCACAAAGAGACTTTGCCTAGACAAGACAACAGTAGCTAGCTGATACAGAATTCATAAACAATAAAAAACACATGAAGAATTTTTTTAATTTTAAACACTTTAAAGGAGACTTATTTGGTGGAATCACCGCCGGTATTGTCGCACTACCTTTAGCCTTAGCATTTGGAGTAAGTTCTGGTTTGGGCCCAAGTGCAGGACTTTACGGCGCTATTTTTGTCAGCTTTTTCGCAGCACTTTTCGGAGGAACCAACACACAGATATCAGGACCTACTGCTCCAATGACTGCCGTAAGTATGGTTGTAATAGCAGGAATTGTAGCAACGTTTAACGGAGATGTCACAAAGGCCTTACCTGCAATTCTAACTGTATTTATCTTGGCAGGAATCATCCAAATAGGTTTAGGATTTATAGGACTTGGAAAATATATAAAATACATTCCCTATCCCGTAGTTTCTGGATTTATGACCGCTATTGGAGTGATTATTCTAATTACACAAATTCTCCCTTCCATTGGTTATTACCCAAAAGAAGACCTTGAATATGTATCAGAATATACACCACAAGCCCAAGAGGTTATCCTAGACAACATCCTTAAAGAAGAAGCCGGAGAAGGAATTCTGGTCTTAGAAAACTTTAAAGAAACCATCATTCGGGCTGCAGATATTACCAAAGAACAACTACAAAAAGAATCAGAAACCTTAGCAGGGAAAGAAGCCTCTGGAGTGATCGGGACTTTAAAAGTATTGCCACGTGCATTACAAAACATCAATTGGTTAGAACTTCTATTAGCGCTAGGAACAATTATTATTATCTATGGATTCAAACGCATTACTACAAAGATACCTAGTACACTGGTTGCCCTTTTAGTAATGTCTGGTATTGCCATTGGATTTAAGCTCAATTACCGCCCTATAGAAGAAATCCCTGGAGGGTTGCCAATTCCAAATTTCGCGATTTTTACGGAATTTAACTTAGGAAGCATTACTCCTTATATTTTTACCGCTTTAACCTTAGCATTGCTTGGCGCAATAGATTCGCTACTCACATCTGTAGTGGCAGATAATATGACCAAAACAAAACACAGCCCAAACAAAGAATTGATAGGTCAGGGAATAGGAAATAGCATTGCTGCAATTTTTGGAGGGATTCCTGGAGCAGGTGCCACTATCCGAACCGTTGTAAATATTAATGCAGGAGGAAAAACACGTTTATCAGGTATGGTAGCTGGGGTTTTATTATTAATTATATTGCTCGCATTGGGACCTATCGCATCACAAATTCCCGCAGCAGTATTGGCAGGAATTCTAATTACCGTAGGTATTGGAGTTATGGACTATAAAGGTCTTAAAGCGATCCCGTACATGCCAAAAGCAGAAGTCATTATTATGATCGTTGTATTGATCCTTTCATCGGTATGGAACTTAGTCTATGCAGTTGGAATAGGACTGGTGATAGCATCGTTAATGTTTATGAAAAAAATAGGTGATTTAACCGCAGAACACTCCGATGTAAAATCCTTGAAAAAAGAAAAATCATGGGCAGATGAAAAGGACTTTCCAGAGCATTTAAAAGAAGAGGTGTTTATAAAGCATATCAAAGGGCCATTATTTTTTGGATCTACAAGTGATTTCCAACGTTTAATGAATCAGATTCCAGACACCGCACATACTATTGTCATAAGAATGGGACGAATGCCGTACATAGACCAATCAGGTTTATACGCGCTTGAGGATGCATTGGTAGAACTTGTAAGACAAGACAAAAAGGTACTGCTTGTTAATGTATTAAAACAACCACAATACCTATTAGAACGCATAGACATTATTCCTGACCTTGTACCAAAAGAACAATTATTTACAAGTTTTGACGATTGCATTACTTGGATCAAAGAACACAGACAATAATTTTTTAAAGACATCTAATGAGAACACAAACAAAATTAATCCAAGAAAATTTAACGTCAAAAGACGCACATAACATACTCGTAGAAGGAAACAAACGATTTGCACAAAACCTAAAAGCACAAAGGAATTTAAAAGACCAAGTAATAGAAACAAGTACGGGACAATTTCCGTTTGCGGTAATCCTGAGTTGTATTGACTCTAGGGTGCCTGCAGAACTTGTTTTCGATCAAGGAATAGGTGATATATTTAGTGTTAGAATCGCGGGAAACATCGTGAATACAGACATCTTAGGATCTATGGAATATGCGTGTAAAGTAGCAGGTTCCAAAATTGTAGTCGTTATGGGACACACCAAATGCGGTGCAGTAACTGCTGCATATCAAAATGTACAGTTAGGAAACATTACTAGTTTATTAAATAAAATTCAGCCTGCCGTAAAAAAAATAAAGGAAGAAAAAGAATTAATAGAAGAGATTGCTATTGAAAAAACAGCCGTTTTAAATGTAAAATTATCTATTGATAAAATCCGAATTGATAGCCCAATACTCGCAGAGATGGAACGCACAAACGAAATTGAAATAGTAGGAGCAGTATATGATGTTTCTAACGGAGTTGTAACATTTATGGACTCCTACAAAAAATAGCTCTTAACTTGGTTTAATTCTTATTGATTGATTGTTGATATTACTAAATTTAAGAGTTTAAAAGGGAGGCATTCTAGTAAACCTGTAGTACGGTTTAGTCTGAGTTGCTTCTCTTTTTTTTATGAATTTAAACCCTAATCATTTAACCTCAACCCTTCTAAAACAATTCTAACTGTCCACTAGGGCTCTCCAACTCCAACAACCATTTCTTACGCCATATACCACCCGCATATCCCGTTAATGAGCCGTCCGACCCAATAATCCTATGACAAGGGACTACAATCCACAAAGGATTCTTACCATTGGCAGCTGCAACAGCTCTGATTGCTTTTACATCTCCTAAAAATTTAGACTGTTCCAGATAAGAACGTGTTTTCCCAAAAGGAACATCTCCTAAGGATTTCCAAACTTTCTGTTGAAATTCGGTGCCTTTTGGATTCAGTTTTAAATCAAATTGGCAGCGTTCACCTGCAAAATATTCGGAGAGTTGCTGCACACAGTCAAGAAGGCTTGGATGCACTTCCTTACAAATACCTTCTTTATCATCCCCAACAGAAACACTAGAAATCCCGTCAGCATTGCCAATAATAGTAGCCAAGCCAATAGGAGTTTTACAATATGCTGTATGTTTAGATTCCAAAAATATCTTTTGAATTTTTTGTGGTAACCTCCGCTATTTCTTCAACTGTAGTTTGGTAAATATCAGCTAATTTCTCGACCACTTTTAGAATATAACTAGATTCGTTTCGCTTCCCTCGGTACGGGCTAGGCGCCAGATAAGGAGCATCCGTTTCTAAGACAATATTCTGCAATGGAATTTGATTTAAAAACCTGTCTATCTTTCCGTTCTTAAAAGTAACAACTCCGCCAATCCCGAGCTTTAAATTATAAGAAATAGCCCGTTTTGCCTGTTCTAAATCACCCGTAAAACAATGAAAAATACCGAATAAATCATCTCCTTTTTCACTTTCTAAAACTTCGAATATTTCGTCAAAAGCATCTCTACAATGAATAATAATGGGTAGTTTAAGTGCTTTTGCCCATTGTATTTGAGTTTTAAAAACCTGTTGTTGCTCTTTTAAAAAGGTTTTGTCCCAATACAAATCTATTCCAATTTCTCCAATCCCATAAAAAGAACGTTCTTCCAATTTTTGTTTGATAAAATCCAACTCGTCCTGATAGTTTTCTTTGACATACGTAGGATGCAATCCTATAAGTAAAAAAGCGTTTTCTGGATAGTCTTTTTCAAGAGAAATCATAGAATCATAACTCGCCATATCAATAGCAGGAATAAAAAATCTACGAACGCCAGCATCGATTGCACGTTGCATCATGGCATCTCTATCTTCATCAAATTGTTCGCTGTATAAATGGGTATGCGTATCAGTAATTATCATGCGGCAAATGTAGTTTTTATTTACGAATTAAACCTAGCAAACTATTTTCAAATCGGCTTTACAAACGACCTAACAATTCCTGTGCCTTTTTATATTCTCCAGCCTCTGGTGAGATTTTTTCTAAGGCACTTTTACACCATTCCAATTTTCCTGATTTTAAATAACCAAGAGCCGTATACCACTGGGCTGTATATTTATAAACAGATGGGCCATTTGTGATCGGTTCTAAAACGGTTAAAGCCGTGGCAATTTTATCTGTTTCTATTAAAGCAATACCGTAGTACAATTGCCATTCTACATTTTTGGGCGAGGCACCTAACAACTGTCTTAATTTAGGCAATGCTATTTTATAATCTCCTGAATTAAAAGCATTTTCAGCGGCGACACTTATTGAGTCATCAGTCCCTCTAGTTCCAATCTCTAATGGTTGATGCATGGCATATTCAACATAACTAGGCGGATCAACATCATTAAATATATAGACAGAAAACAAGACTAGTAGACTGGCAGCTACGCCTATCCATACAAACGAATACAAGGAGGTAGTCCTGCCTTTTTTCACTGTTTTTTCTTGAAGCCCTAATGTAGTTAAGGTAGCTCGGAGATCCTGTGCTCCTTTTGCGTGTTCTATTCTAGATTTCAAGGACCGCTCTACATCGGAGTACTCTTGGAACGCAGCGTTAAAATCTGTATTTTTCAACAACTTATTTTCAAAGGATTGCAATTCATCTCCTTTCAATTCACCATTCAAATAAGCATCAAATATTAGGTATAAATCTTCGTTCATCTCAGTCGTTTTTTAATTGATCAAATTCTGCAGCATTGCGAACAAGTTTGGTGATTTGTCCAATGCATTGCGATTTTTTTTTGCGAGCATAACCATAGGTTACCCCCAATTTTTCAGCTACTTTCTCCATGGATTTTAATGCAAAAGCCAACTTAATTATTTCTTGGCATTTCTTTCCTAATTGGACAAACATTCGATCTATTAGTTGACTTTTTTGTTCATACAATAATGTATCTTCAGACATGGAAATTTCTTCCTTACTTATAGATGTAACTTCCTCCAAAAATGTTACCTCTTTACGACCTCTTTTCCGCAATTCGTTCAGCCATTTTCGTTTACATACCAAGAAAAAATAAGCATCAAAAGGACAGGTAAGTATGAGTCCTTTTTCTAGAGCTTGATGATAAATTGTCACCAAGCTTTCTTGAATAATATCCTGAGCATCATCATAATTACCACTATTCTTAGAAATATAACGCACTACTTTGGGCGTAAATTTTTGATACAATTCCGATAAGACCCGCGCATCGTTCTGAACCAAGCCCTCTATATATTTATGATCGTTGTGTTTGACTGCCAATGTAAAAAATTTAGGCTTTAAAGGTAGTAAAAAAATAGTGGCATTAAAACAACACCTCAAAACAAGAAATAATCATAAAAAGGGTCACAAAATTTAAAGACAGTGATATATCAGTAGAAACCTAAAAATATAGAAATTATGAAACAATTAATACTGGTAGATAAAATGGGTTTGGAAACACAGACCATCCAATCAGACGCTATTAAATACACACCGCAATTTAGCCACATTAATTAATGGGAGATTGCAGAAAAAGAAAAATAATTGAATTAAATAATAATTAACATCCAATAAATTATAACTGACCGAAAACAAACTGTCATTAAAATTTATTTGGTATCACATGAGGCAAATGCCGACAAAAACATAGAAATTATGAAAAAATTTAAAAACATTTTAGGACTTATACTTGTAACCATTGTACTTACAAGTTGTTTAAAAAATGATGACGACATCCAACCAGTACCACAAGCAGATGGAGAAGCACTCTTAGGGCGTTTTCTGAAAAACAGAACTGGAGATGTAGAAACTTTTTCTTTAGATGCTGAAACAGGAGGTAATATTACTGGAAATCAAGGAACAAAAGTAAATTTTCCTCCCAATGCATTTGGATTAAATGGAGCCGTTATAACAGGAAATATCACCATAGAATTGCTAGAAATTTACACAAAAGCAGACATGCTTTTAAAAAACAATTCTACCTTAGGAAAACGCGCGGACGGCACAAAAGAAATCTTAAAATCGGCTGGAGAATTTTTTATCAGCGCAAAACAAGGCAATGTACAATTAGAACTACTTAAAAAAGCAGTCATAACTTCAAGACCTGTTACGATAGAGAATTTTGACGGAAAAATGAATATCTTTAAAAAAGGAGCAGACGATTGTCAAGGTATAGAAGCTGATTGCGACTGGGTAGAAGCCGATGAAAATAAAGATGGAAAAGCAGACGAAGCCAAAGTAGTAGACGGAGCAAATGGAGAGATGGTTTCATATATCTACTCCATAGGGGATTTTGGTTGGACAAATTTAGATAGATGGTTCAATTATACAGGACCAAAAACAAAGATTTTTGTAGATGTACCCGCTGGATTTGATGCAGACAATTGCGCCGTATTTTTATCCTATGACGGAGAGCCAACTGCACTTGCAAGAATGGACACATACGTTACCGATTTAAATCTATTCACAGAACACTATGGAAAAATTCCAATTGGTCAAAAAATACACATTATTGTAGTCGCAGAAATAGACGGTGTTTTAAATTATGCGATACAAGGAAATACTGTAGTAGAGGAACACATAGAGGTAATAACTACCTTAACCCCTACAACCCAAGCAGCATTAGAATCTTTAATAAACGGATTGCCATAATAGCCCATTTCTAAAGAAAACAATACTGATTTCACCGCTACATTTCGTAAGATTTGTAGCGGTATTTTTGTGATCGTATCAACAGCTAGAACACAAATAACTCAGGATTAAAATACGATTACTAACAATAACGCAACCCAAAACAACACCTATCACGAATTAATCACTTAATTTACACGATTAATGAAAATTATACATATATTAAAACACTAAAACTAGAACTTTGAAAACAACGTATACACAAATACTACTCTTATTGACTTGTTTTTCTGTAAATTCCCAAGTAATATTACAAGACAGTATTCCTAGAAAAGCACATATAGAATTTGAACAATTAAAGCAGCAATATATCCTAAGATCCGTGGCGCCACCATTGCGACAAATTGCAGGAGCACCTAAGGCGTTTTACAGCTATTTCTGGGAGTTAGGTGATGGGAATTACAGTTATAAAAAAAACCCGAAACATCACTATAAAAACAAAAAACAATACACCGTTCGTCTATCACTTACCAATAATTATGACGATGGACTCCCCCCTACTACACGTCCCATATTACTCAAAAACACATCCGATGTTTCAACTATTTCAACAAACGAATCACATTATTTAAACGAAAGACATGACGGATTTAGGCTACTCAGCAATAGAGAACCTATTCCAAATCAGGAAATGGAATTTGTAATTAGTTACGGCAATAAATCGCCCCTTCCTAGTCAGGGAAAAATATACTTATTTTACAACGAACGTAAATACAAAAATAACAACTTTGAATTAGTAGCCATACGTACCTATCACAACGAACAGGAGGAACTTATGGAAACACTTGCCAACACGTACCTTTCAAAAGAAATGCTTATTCGTACTAGTGGGATAGAAAATATAGTCCCAGAAAAAAACATAGCCATCGATACCTTAAGTCACAATTTACCAGCTACACTTGCGGAGGCACAAAAGAAATATACAGATGTAAAAGTATGGAACGTAAACGATTTAGAAAGCAATGAAGAACGCAACCTGTTTTTAACCTTTAAAACAAGCCCTAAAATGTTGAAGGACACCTCTGCCATTATCACGATCCG
Organism: Flavobacteriaceae bacterium; assembly: GCA_965224465.1. GTDB lineage: Bacteria > Bacteroidota > Bacteroidia > Flavobacteriales > Flavobacteriaceae. Next base: position 2,930,492 of record OZ245049.1, read on the forward strand.
GAGCGTTTATGTCCCAGAACGCGGAGGAGATACACATCAAATAAGAACAAAAGAAATGGAAATAGTCACCTCTCACGACCCCAATAAAATGGCTGTTTACAATACGTTTCTGAACTATCGATTGGTGAAATTTAAACGCTTAAAATACAAGATACGCTTTCAAAACAATGGAGAAGGTCCCGCTAGACTGATCAAACTAAATGTAGATGTTCCAGCCATGTTGGACAAAACATCCCTTAGAATAATAGACATGTACCCCAAAGTACCCATCTGTCCAGAAGGAAAAACAGTAAGATATAGTTGTTTAGACACCCTTTTTTATGGCGATAAAATTTCCTTTCAATTTAAAAACATTTACTTACCAGGCACCGAACAAAAAGGGGTTCAAGAAAAAGACTCTACCAAAGGATTTGTAAAATACTCCCTAAAATTCGGGAAGGATTTTCATAAAATTAAATCCAAGAGTAAAACCGAAATAATTTTTGACAAAAACGACCCCATCATCACCAATTCAGCTAGCTCTAGATTCCTTCCTGGGATATCCATTGGCGCTAAAGCTGGTTACAATTACATCCTAGAAGTAGACAACTCTAAAAGCTATTTTGTGGGAGCCACCATATCTACTTACAAGGCGTATAAATGGTATCCACAAGCCGAATTAATGATTTCGAATACTTCCTATTCCAAAACAAACAAGCAACAAAACATCGTAGAAAACATAGATACACCCAACGGGTTTTATAAAAGGATATACAAAGAAAGCACGAGCAATTTAATTACAAAACGCATGGCACTAGATCTAGTACCTGCTTCTATTCGCTATAACATGAACGGTATGATAGGGCTCGGAATAGGCGCGCATGTTTCTATGGATTATGCCACAAAAATTACAAGTACAAATACAGCATCATTTTTTGGCTATCAAAACGGAATTAAGGGAGACCCCATAGAAACATTAAATACACATACAACAAACCATACTGACACCTCATTTAAAAACATAAATTACGGTGTTTTTGGTGATCTAACGATAGGTGCTTCACGTATTGGACCAAGTCTAGGGTTTCGTTATATTCATCATTTTAAAACACCCGAAGGACAATTACACATCTATGCAATTTGGAAATTCTAAATACCTTATGAAATATCTCTCTGTTGTATGTTGTTGCCTTTTTTCATTAATCATCTTTGCACAAAACAGCAAGAAAACTCCTTATTCTAACTATAAAAAAAAAGATGATATAGAGGGGTATATCTACGCAACGATTGATGCCTTTTTAAGAAATTCAAGTACAGAAAACCTTGTTTTATTTACAAATTTAGAACAAAAATTATGGAGAAAACCAAGCAGTAAAGCAGAAAAAATAGCTTGGTTACATGGACTCATACAACAAGGATATCAATACAAAAAATTCGGTAAAATCCCAGCAGCTTTACACGTCTATGAAAAAGCACTCCACTATTACAGAACACAACACTTAACGCGTTATAATATAGTGGAATATTGCCTACTCCCTATGGCAACAAATTACACGAGATTAGGCGCCTTTGACCGGGCCGAAATCGTTTTAAAAGTAGCGGAAACCAAGGCGAGCAAACAAGCCGACCCCATAAAATTAGCAGCCGTCTACAACAACCTTTCTATTGTATACCAATCTCAAGGATTGTACCCGAAAGCCATCAAACTTTTAGAAAAAACGTTGAAATTAAAAGGCTTACCTCAAACACAAAAAGCACGTGTTCTAGGAAATATTGCCATCATAATGATGCGTTTAAATAAACTAGAAATCGCATTAAAATACGCTGAAAAATCACGAATACTACATCCTAAAAACATAGAACTCACACAAAAACTAGCAAGTATTAAAGCACTTTATTATGAGAATAAGAAGGAATTTATCACCGCAGGATCTGAATATAAAAAAGCCATGCTACTTGCAGAAAAACAATTTGGAACTGGCAGTCGAGAACACATAAAATCCAGCCTAAACCTCGCTGACTTTTACCGCAACCAACAGCAATTAGAAAAAGCATTATTCATATATTCAAACTGTTTAAAAAATCAAAATAACAGTCTCGAAACAATTGACAACAGCCTTAAAAAAATTTATGAAGGGATGGGTGATATAGCCTATGAAAAAGGAGAAATAAGCAGTGCAATTGACTCTTATAAACAAGGACTAAAAGCCAACCAAAACCTGAAAGAATCATTTGTTTCAGCTATTTCAAAAATAAGACTCCTGGTTGAAAGCAATGCATTAAGCGAAAAAATTATAGCCGCTTATTATGAATTATACACGGTGTCCAATAATCAAAAATACGCACTATCTGCTTTAAATATTTCCGAACACAGCAAAGCGAATATCCTCTTAGAGCAACTACAACAAGCATCTATTAATCAATGGGACTCCAGAGACACTTACAGCAAAGAAACAGCTCTAAAACTACGTATAAATGAGCAAAAACACCAACGGATGCTAGAAGAGCAAAACCATGAATTAGCGAACATTACAAAATTAAAACACATCAATAAGCAACTCGACATTCTAAATAATGAGTTGCAATTATTAAAACAGACAAAAGGCCGAATCCCCCTATCAAAACCATCAGAGATTAAAAAGGAAGAACTACTAAGCATCTTACAAAACAACCAACAATTGCTGATCGAATATTTTGTTGGTTCAGAAGCCGTATACGTATTTTCAATATCCAAAAACACAGCACTTACATTTCGTAAAATAAACAACAAAGACCAATTCCAAAAACAACTTCGTAAATTTTACGAACTCTTTGCAGTTGCTGCTGGCGAAAAAATCAATACTAACATTCAAGAATACAACACGCAAGCATATCAACTTTATGTACAATTGCTACAACCAGAACTAGAAGGCAATACGTATACTTCACTCATAATTATCCCCGATGCGGCGATTGGGTTAATTCCGTTTGATGCCCTGCACAACGCTCCTACAAGCAGTAGTGATTTTTCAAAAATGCCCTATGTATTACATCAATCAGAGATTATCTACAATGTATCCATTCAACTAATGCGCATGCATAAAAAACAACCATTGAACCAATCTTTTACAGGTTTTTTTCCCGTTTTTGATGTCGAGAACAGCACACATCAACCTTTAAAAAACACACTTACAGAAGCAACAAACATTCATAAAACTATGGGTGGAACGCTATTTTTAAGAAAGAATGCTAGTAAAGAAAATTTTTTAAAACAACAAAAAACCACTGGTATTTTACACCTTGCCACACATGCGTCTAGTGGTACTGGTCAAATACCTCCATCCATAGAATTTGCAGATAAAACACTGTATTTAACGGAATTATACGGCATGCAATTTATGTCACAACTAATCGTATTAAGTGCTTGTGAAACCAACGTAGGCCCCATCTACAAAGGAGAAGGGATTTTAAGTCTAGCCCGTGGGTTTATCTATGCAGGCATCCAAAATAGTATCGTATCTCAATGGAAGGTAAACGATAAAGCTACAGAATTTTTGATGTCAGAATTTTATAAAAATTTAAAAAAATCTATACCTATTTCAACAGCACTACAGCAATCAAAAGAAGCATATATTTCAAGTAGTAAGATACATCCCTCTAAAAAATCCCCCTATTATTGGGCTGGATTTTCATATATGGGACACTCCGAAAACACCTCAAAAAAACCAATCATATTGTGGAGCATCCCAATCACTTTAGCCATCGTATTGATGGGTTTCTATTACACAAAGAAACGACGTGTAAGCAATCAGAAAAATCATTTAGAAACACAGGGGGATTCCTAGCATATAAAATAGTAGATTTGAATTCTAAAACGAACCGATGCGATTGAAATACATTCTCAAAAGAAAAGGCTATACGTGCATAAAATTACGCACCATGGCAACCAAACACTTGGAACTTAAAGCAAGTATCAATGGCATAAAAGGACGGTTTATTTTGGATACTGGTGCCTCTAACTCTTGCGTAGGTTTTGAAGGTATTGAGAAGTTTAAATTACAAGCACAAGCATCCGACACCAAGGCTGCAGGGGCTGGTGCCATAGACATGGAAACGAAAACATCGGCAAAAAACACACTCAAAATTAAAGATTGGAAATATAACGCTATGCACCTTGTAGTTTTTGACCTAAGCCATGTAAACACAGCATTAGAACAACAATCCGAACATCCTATTGACGGTATTTTAGGCGCTGATATTCTAGAAAAAGGAAAAGGAATTATAGACTATAAAAAGAAACGCCTATACCTTAAAAAACTAGTTTATAAATTTTAAATCACACACTAATTCAATTAAAATCCAAAACGATCGATGTAAATAGTTTGTTTAACGATCTAGCATTGTTAAAAAACAGAACGATAGCTATGGTTACCCTTAGATTTTTCGCCTAGCTAAAATAAAAAATAATTCGATTTCTAAACCGTCACTTAAAAATGTATTTGGTATAAACACAATATGGCAACATCCGTATTCATACTCCACTATCAATCGATCTCGATAAAATGAGCTTCTGTATAATTACTGGATACATACCATCCCTATTTCGACTCTTTTTTATGATAAAAATCGATAGTTTGGGCAATGGCTTCATCAAAATTATCCCATGTTTTTTCGTCGTGTAAATCGGTAGAAATAAAAGACTTATTAAACTTAGAGAGCAAGGTGAAATAAATATATCCACCAATCATAAGTTGAAAGGCATGATTTAAAGGCTTGTTATTTTTATGTCCTTGAAAAATATCACCCATTTGCGAATTTGTAAACTTAAAGAGTTCTTTCGTGTTTTCGTTATTTTCAATCAAAGGCCAACGCAATAGTTCTTGAGCGAGGACATTTTCACGCAATTCTTTGGTTCCTTGAGCTGTGATTTTTTTCAAATATTCTATGCTCATATCATCACTATCATACTCAATAATAGACTTAAAGAAATCACCTTTTTTAGCCAATTGTAATAACAGTCCCTTCATACCACCAAAATAGCGATAAATCAACTCTTTAGAAACACCTGCTTTTTTAGCAATGGCATTAATTCCAACACCTTGGGGTCCTTTTTCTTCTAGTAAGTCAAGAAATGCCGTATAAATACGTTCTTCGGTAGCGGTACGATCTTTTTTCACGGATATTTGTGGTTTAGTTGCCAGCAAATATAAGGAATAGAGAGTAGAATAGCCCTAAGACCTTCTTATGATTCTTGTTTTTCTTTAACAATACGCTAAAAAAATCATCAAAACACTGAAAATAATGACATTAAACAAGGAAGAAGTAATAGCTCTCGCATTAGAATCCTGATTCGAATTCTATACAAATCCCCCTCCCAAAACAAAAATCAATTCCTATTTCGTAGATTTTAAAATCAACAAGCACAACTAAAGAATCGGAGCTAAATACCAGAAAACACCTATAAATCTATCTAAACCGAAGGAAATAAAGCGCATGTGTTTTTTTATATAGGAAAACAACTAGCTTGTCATCACTAAGGTTCCATTATATAAGGGGACCTAAATAAAAATAATTGATTTATACAGTTACAATCCAAAATGACCAATATAAATAGTTTCTTTTACGTTCTAGCGTTGTTAAAAAACAGAACGATAACTATGGCTATCCTAAGATTTTCTACCTAGCTATAACAAAATATAATTCCAATTGTAAACCGCCAACTAGAAATTTAATTGATATGACACCAATTACAATCAATCGATATTACAACAAAGATAAGTTCAATACATCTCCCATCTTGATCTCTTTTTTAAGTAATAAAGGATATGTTTCACACATTAATTTAAACATATATTCCAAAGGTACTTCATCAAAAGTACCATAATCCTCTAGGTATTCCATAAACGAATTGGCACCTTGGGCATCAAATTCTTGAAAAACAGCATCGGTTTTCCCATCAAAATCCAATGCATGAACACCCATTTTTTGACATAATTCTTTGTTAAAAGCAGGCGTAGCTTTCACCCATTTCCCTTCTAAAAAAATATCCACATAGCCGTGAGGCACCAATTCGTCTGAACCAAATTTCTCTATCATTTGATCGACAGCAATATGATTTTTAACGCGAGATATTCCCAGTTTTGCAGGGATGTTTTTTGCTCTTAAAACACTGATTAAAATAATGCTTTTATCCAAACAATGTCCCTCTTTAAGACTGGCAATTTTTGATGATTTCCAATCCTCTTTTTTTAAGCTAAATCGATACGGAAAATAAGGCCAAAAATCACGGACAAAAGTATAGGCTTTCACTGCAAAATCTAAGTCTGTATCGCTTTCTTTTTTATCTAATTTCTGAATTATTTCTTGAATTATTTCTGATGAATAATCAAAATAAAATGTTTCTTCTACATGAGATATTTTCATTTTTTACGCGTTTTTATTTAATAAAATTGATTAAAAAAAAGATGAAATATCTATTAATAACCTTTCTTTAACACTCAAAACAAGGATTTGTAACCCCTCAGTCACCTACAAGAATATCACTTTTTTTTATAATATCAAAATCTACCCAGTAAAGAGAAGCATATTTATAAGCGAAAAAAAGAAGAAATAAACACTCAGAATAAGGGCATCATAAAACAAAAAATAACAATCAAAAGATCCGAAAACCACAAGATATAGCACAAACTATTCTTTGATTCTTATACATTGATGAAAACCATACAATTATCATTAAAACAAGTAAAACCCCATCCGTTATAGACCTATAAATACTGCTCTTGAACATTTGGATCTGAAAAACCGACTAAAAATAAAATACCAAACAGTATATGCACAATTATAAACACCGTAAGATCAATAAAATACATCGGATAAAAACACATATACAGTTAGTAAGATACTGATTGGTATAATAACGGTATTTACCCGTTTAACAAAACTCATACTAACACCCTCGTAAAAAGAGTCCCTAGTTTTTATAAAAAGCAGTTGAATTCCTTAAGTACACGTAAGAAAACACCTGTCGATACTTCATAATATGAAGCCTTAGTAAATCCAAAATCGTTCGTTTAATTTTTAAGATTACTGTAACAAATCAATTCTTTATCCATGGTACATTCTACAATCTAAAACAAAAAAACCATATAACCTAAAAGTCACATAAAGAAATGAAAATACGCGTTTTATAAGAAAACAAGGATATGGAAGTTTTCTTATAGAATTCAGGATGAAAGAAAAACCAACAAAATCATTTCATACAACACGACACATTTTATTAACACTAAAAACATCAGAAGCTTAAAAAACTGAAATAACATGGAGAATAGAGGGGAGCAACAGTTTAGATAAAACGACTAAAAAAGGAAGTAGAATAGGGAAAAACAAGTTCAATTTCCTATGAAAAAACGCAGGTCTAAAAACCATATTTTAGACCTGTTTTTTACGGCAATTTCATCACTGATTTGGAGGTAATATTACAGGGTTTATAAGGGGAGAAATCTAAGAGGAAAAATTAAAGAATATTAGCTTTTAAAAACCAACAGAATCTGATTGAATAAGGATGAATAAATCCGTTTAAATAGTACGGTCAAAATATAACTATTTAAACAATTATTCGTTTAAAATTTTGAGGTGTGTTAGTCTTCGAAATATGGAAAATCAAAAAAAACAGTTACTACTTTTTATACACAAACAAAACACCATGCGTGTCTTTAGGCTACAATTATATTTAAGCGATAAACGATAGTGATGGCAATCCCCAGATTAAACCGTATCGATAAAACCAGCATAATCATCTAAAAAAAAGTAAAGGGTAACAGGTAAAATGAAAACGATAAAAATCAAAACCACCCCATATTTATTAAATGTGCCCCAAATAATTACATGGAATAGCTTTGATTTGTTCTCATTCCTGCATTCTTAACTCTTATAAAAAAACGTTCCTGATTCTTATCTTAATACGCACTAGTCATTATTTAATATCAAGCAAAGCTCTTTCTACTTGAAAATCGTTTTATTAAATGCCGTGATCAAACGATCAGCTCCTATCCTTATATATATATGATGCATCTCCAGACGATAATAGCCAACTACCAATTGATTTTATTGTTTTTGGAAGGACTTCATAACTAATTCCTTCTACTATGTATAGATATAATGTAAAGCCACTATCATAATAAGTGGCAATCACCTTTTGCTCATCTAAAATAGTTGGAATAATGATACTTGTATTCGGGAAATCATAGCTACAGGTCATCAAAAAATCATTTTTACTTACAAGACATTCATCATCAAGTAAATAAGCTTTCGTTTGAACGCAAAAAGAATTCCACAGTAAAAAAAAACTAAGATCTCTAAAACACAGTGTTTGTTTCATCAAAAAAACTACTTAAAATTAAAAAAGTAAAACAGCCCCATTGGGAACGGATTGTTCTATAAAGTTAGCATACAATCCCCTTACTTTTTCAAATAACGCATTTACTTGATAAACGTATGTAATTTTGGCGCGAGCGCATACGAATTGTACATAAAGGAACTTTTATTTTAAAAAATAAAGAATAAAAAAGCAGTGTTATAAACCAAAAAAAGGAAGGTTTATAAAAAAGAGAAGGCAACTCTACGAAAGGTATAATACAATTACAATCCAAAATAACAGATATAAATAGTTTGTTACCCATTCTAGCGTTGTTAAAAAATAGACGATAGCTAAGACTATCTTTCCCTTTTTAGCCTAGTTAAACAAAAAATAATTTTATTTCTAAACCATCATATAGAAATGTATTTGGCGTAAGAAGTAGGTAAAAAAAACATTATAAACTCATTTTTAAACAACAAAAACCGATGTAAATGAACACAGGTTTAATTTTAGACGGCCATTTTTAAAATAAACCACCAACATTCGACAGCTTTTAACCAAAACGGGTGTTTTTTTTACAATCCTTTTGAAAGTATCAAGGTTCTTTTTAAAAAAGAGAAGTCCTTATTATATTTTACGCATATATCTAATTGATTCCTACAAAGATATAAGCATAAACCCACGTTATGGCTGTGTTTATAAAAATAATAAAGTGAATAAAAACACGCTATTTAAATACAGAATTGGGGAATAACTGAAAGTTAATGTGTTCAAATTTCTGAATTCTACACTTGTTCAAGGGAATCTATAGTTTAAATAGAGACTATTTAAATGAAATTTGCAGAAAAATAAACCACTTAAAAATTAAAGAAGTTAAAAATGAAAGTTAACAAAATTTATTACCTATTACTATTTTTAGTAACTACTATTTGTTCACAAGCGCAGACAATAGAAAGTTATAGTTCATGGAATTCTATAATCTTAGATTACAAAATCAACAACGATTTTTATCTAAAAAACGAATCACATTTCAGGCGCACAAACTTTTTGGAAAATTGGCAACAAATATTGATTCGCCCTTCCATTCATTATAAATTAGATAAATCGGTTGATTTATCAGTAGGATATACCTATGCAAAAAACTTTAGACAAAATATAAACTTTGTAGAAAACGGAACTTGGGAACAATTTATGCTCACACAGCATCATGGAAAATCGACATTTAAACATCGATTTCGTTTAGAACAACGATTTATAGACCAAGTTATCAAACAAGCAGACAATAGCTATGGAATCGGGAGTACAGATTTTAAAATGCGATTGAGATATCGATTTACTTGGGGCATCCCATTATTTAAAGTGAGTGAAAATAAACATGTTTCATTTACAGCATTTGACGAGGTTTGGTTAAACACAAATAAAGGCATCAAACCAAAATCTTTAAATCAGAATTGGTTTTATGTTGGGTTATCCTATCCAATATTTAAAAACGCATCCATCGGTATGGGGTATTTAAACACTTACGCACCAAAAGGAGCCAATATATTCTCATGTAATAACGTATTACAAACAACATTTAAGTACCATTTTAACAAATAAAAAAAATGAATATTAAAACAATAATTACAGTAGTAGCATTATCAACAATGATATTTGCTTGTAAAAGCGAAAAAAACAAAACTTCTAAAAAACAAGAAATTGCTGAAGCTACCATTAAGGCTCCAGAACATAAAGAAGCAAAACATTGGAGTTATGAAGGAGAAACAGGACCAGAACATTGGGCAGAATTTGTAAAAAACTCTCAATGTGGAGGAGAATTTCAATCACCTATAAACATTATTAGCTTAAAAAGTGATGTAGACAATACATTAAAAGCATTGGATTTACATTATGCTAAAAGCACAAAAATCCATAATGTAACAAACAACGGTCATTCTGTACAGTACAATTTTGAAGCTGGGAATTACATAAACTATAAAGGTGAGAAATATGCCTTAAAGCAAATTCATTTCCATGAATCAGCAGAACATACTATTGATGGTGTACGTTACCCAATGGTTATTCACATGGTACATGTAAGTGCCAAAGGTAAATATGTAGTACTTGCAACTATGGTAAAAGAAGGAGAAACCAGTGCTCCTTTCACCTTTTTAGAACAATACTTACCTGTACAAAAAGGAGAAACAAAAACAATCGATCAAGGATTTGATTTGAACTTAAATTTACCAAAAGACAAAGGGTATTATAACTATGTTGGTTCTTTAACAACACCTCCATGTACAGAAGGTGTAAATTGGTTTATCTTTAAAAACCCAATTTCTATAACAACAGCACAGTTAAAAGAAATTCAAAAATTAATGCCTAAAAACAATTACAGAAACGAGAAACCATTACATGGTAGAAAAGTTAAACAAACAAAATAACATATAAAGTTTAAGCTGATTTAAATAATATATTTATCTTTGATAACTGTGAATAAGCATCAATAGCTTATTCACAGTTATTTTTATGAATATAGATTATAATTTTATCAGCTTTTTAGATACTCTAGCCATTATTCAAGGTCTTTTTTTTGGGATTATCCTTACGTATTTAAGTTTTAAAACCAATATTTCGAGGCTATATCTCGGGATTTTTGTGATTCTTTTCTCATTAGAACCGATTCCAAATATATTGGAAGAGTTAGAAATCTTAAAAAATTATCCGTTTTTAGAACTCCTTCCTACTCATTTTCATTTTTTAGCCTATCCCCTATTTTTTATATACATTCAAAAAATAACCATTCCTAAAATTAAAAAAATAAAGTATTGGATTTTAATCCCTGGTGGCATCGAATTATTAATGGGACTAATTATTTTCTTTCTTCCTTTAGAAATTAAATTAAAAATAAAAGGGTCTTTCTTTGCCAATCTATACTTTGTGCTTGGTATGTTTTACTCTATTTTTATTGGTATTGTAGTTATTCGTAAGGTTTTACGACATCAAAAAGAAATAAATAAGCAATTTTCTCAAACGCATTATAAGAATTTAGATTGGGCTAAAACCTTTATTTACGTCAGTATATTCTTTCAAATATTATTACTCCTAAACTTTTTTATAGGTTCACAACCTATTAATTATTTTCTCTCTATTTTAAATGTTTTATTAATTTACGGAGTATCCTATAAAGGAATTATTCAAGAAAAAACAGTGTCTATCTTCGAAGGTTTAGATTTTAAACCTGAAGAATTAATTCATAATAACAGTCCTGATATTGTGAATAATACGCAAAAAAACGAGTTCATGAACAGTACGGAGATGATAAAAACTTTTACATTACTAGATCAATATATAAACAACTCAAAATGTTATAAATTAGAGAATATTACGATTGTAGATATTGCAAATTCTATTCAGATACACCCAAAACGTATTTCTCACACGCTCAATAACTTAAAAAAAACAAATTTTAATTCTTATATCAATAAATACAGAATTGAGTATGCTAAGGAGTTATTAACAAACAGAAAAAGTGCAAGTTTATCCATTGAAGGTATTGGAATAAATGCTGGTTTCCATTCAAAAGCTACTTTTTATAATGCTTTTAAAAAGTTTGAATTATGCACTCCCAATCAATATAAAAAAGTCACACAATAATTGGTTTAAGCTTACAGATACTCACAATTCCCCCATTCACATCCATTTTATCGACTCCTTAGAGCATCCATCAGTTCTTATAAGCGCTAACGGTTTCTTTTTAGGTGCAAACACGCCCTGTGCTATGGTTGTTAAGATAACTTAAGAACACAAGTACATCATATCCAAATAAGCGAAAAACAACGCTATACCTTTTGTTTTTTTTAGAACATGATACAAGATGTGTCATTCCCCTAAAAAAGCGAATAGGTGACCGCACACAGGGCAATGATATGCGTTTGAAATCAACATAAATAATTCCATTTCTAAACCATCACTTGAAAAATGTTTTTAGTGATACAAGCAACATATCAAGTTGATAAAAACGATAAAAAAAAGCCTCAAAGTTTAAAACTTCAAGGCTTTACAATACGGTAAAAACAATATCTAAATACTGTTCTAAGTTGACTCCTATTTCCAAGCAACAGCGATCCTGATTTTTTTATATCAAACAGAGATTTTACGAATCCCAATCACCGTTAGAAAGAAAGAATATGACACCAATTACAAGTCAAACCCTATATCTGATCTAAAATTTACTCCATCGAAGCAGATTTTATCAATATTTTTATAAGACTGTTTTAAAGCCGATTTAAAATCGTCTCCAAAGGAAGTAATTGCAATTACACGACCTCCGTTGGTTACAATGGTATCGTCTTTTTGAATTGTTCCAGCATGAAAAACAATAGAATCCTCAACTTTATCGAGACCTTCAATGGTTTTTCCTTTTTCATAAGCTTCTGGATATCCACCAGAAACTAACATTACTGTAGCAGCACTTTCTTCTTTAAATTCTATTTTCTGATTGGCTAAATTTCCTTTACCCGTTTCAATTAACAAGTGCAAGAAATCACTTTTAATACGTGGGATTACTACTTCGCTTTCAGGATCTCCCATGCGGCAATTGTACTCTATTACCATTGGTTCGTTATTTACTTTAATCAATCCAAAGAAAATAAATCCTTTGTACGAGATCCCATCCTTTTTAAGCCCTTCTACGGTCGGTTTAATCACCCGCTCCTCTATCTTGTCTAAATACACTTTATCAGCAAAGGAAACAGGCGAAATAGCACCCATACCTCCCGTGTTGAGTCCAGCATCACCTTCTCCAATCCTTTTATAATCTTTTGCATTGGGTAAACTTACATAACTATCTCCATCTGTCAATACAAAACAGCTCATTTCTATACCGTCCAAAAACTCTTCAATAACGACTTTTGCGCTTGCTGCACCAAATTTCTGATGGGTAAGCATATCATTTAATTCTGACTTTGCTTGGTCTAAATCATTTAAAATAAGCACACCTTTTCCGGCAGCCAATCCATCTGCTTTTAAAACATAAGGCTGCGTTAAAGAATCTAAAAAGGCATATCCTTCTTTCACATTTGCTACAGTAAAACTTTTATAAGCAGCGGTAGGAATGTTGTGGCGGAACATAAATTTCTTAGCAAACTCTTTACTTCCCTCTAGCTGTGCAGCATATTTTTGTGGGCCAATTACGGCAACATTTTTTAAAGCATCGTCTTCCAAAAAGAAATCGTGAATTCCTTGAACCAAAGGATCTTCTGGGCCTACGACTACCAATTGAATTTTATGTTGAATAACCGCAGCTTTTACGGCATCAAAGTCGGTAGGGTTTACATCCAAATTAGTTCCTACTTGGGCTGTTCCTGCATTTCCTGGGGCTATAAATAACTGAGTTAATAATTTGCTTTGAGCAATTTTCCATGCCATAGCATGTTCTCTACCTCCTGCACCTAAAATTAATGTGTTCATTGTATATATTAATTGTGTTGTTGTCTTAAAAAATTTGTTCTAGAATTTTTTCTGTAATCACATAGGTTGGTAAAACGCCTGTGGTTCCAAGTCCACCGGAAGCAAGTGTACTTCCCGTTTCTAATGGATTGTCCGATGCATAATAAGCATACCTAACATGCACTTTTTTTGAAATATTACCTCTAATTCTAGAAGCTGCTTGGATGGCTTTTTGATAGTGAGCTCCTTCCATTTCCAAACCAATAACTTTCCACGTGGAACGGTGAAAAAATTTAAGAATGTCTTTATTTTGTAATGATGTTCCTAAAACGGTAACCATCGCACCACTCACCACATCTACGCCACAGTTTTGAAACATACTTTTCTTGAGTTGATTTTTAAAGGGATAATTATCCGCAGTCCCTTCAAAAATATGTGCATTTGGAATCATAATATCACCTTTACCACCTTCTAAAATCCCCGCTTTCCCCATGATAGAAACCGATTCTATATTCATAAAATACTTTTTCTTTCCTGCTGTTTTGTAAGGTTTCAATAGTTCGTCCATTGTTTCATACGCTTGTTCTCCAAAGGCATAATCCATAACAATTAATACCGGTTTTACGCCGTCCTTACTATAATTAATTTTATAATTGGTTTTAGAAAAATCTATTTTTTCAGTATCAATAATTTGAACATTGATATTTGTTCCAGAAGTATCTTTTACGTAGATCAATCCATTTTCAGCCGCAAAATTTTTCACTTTTTTACGTAGTAAATTATTTTTAGATTCGCTCAACATCTCAAACAATGCAATTCCTTTGAGATCTGCTGCTTCTTTTTTGAGTACCATTGGCGCGTAAATAGAATTCATAACGCTATGCATATTAGCACTAATGATATGGACTGGGCGTTCAATTAAATTATTTTCAAATAGGGATTTTTTGATCGTTGTAGCCCAAACATCCCCGTAAATATGATGTCCAATACGCTCCCTTAACACAGGAGAAAAGGTGATGGTTCTTTTTTGATTTTTACGACGTTCATTAATTGCCAAATATCCTAACCAAAAAATAATTTGAAAAAATCTATTTGGATTTTCTTCGGATGAAAATGCATTATAAGCCTCCAAAACTTCGGCAAAAGTACGACCTAAAATATTCCCTACATGCGCCATTAGTACTTCGCGTTCTTCAATAGAAATATCTTTGTTATACACTACAATTTCTTCCAATCGTTTCCATTCACGAATGGTATCTTGATCCTTATTAATCAATACCGTATTCGCAATTTTATGTGACTCTATAAACAAAAAAGTAAGGTGCGTAAGGATGTCGTAAATTTCAGACCTACCCCTCGTTACCTCAATATTCATTTGATCTTTGTCTATTCTATAACAATTTCTGCGACGTTTAGGCGGCACAATTACTTTAAAACTAGCATTTGAATACCCTTCATCTGCAGTCAAATTTGTAAACTGGCACTCCTCTATCCCTTCTGGTAAACGCTCTATCACATAAATAAGTCCGTTTAATTCTACCTTTTCATCCGCAATAGATCCATAAATTTCTGGTCGTAGTAACAACAATGCTTCTCGAAGAGCATCTCCCGAAACCCCCATTGGTTTATAAAAACCACGACTGAACAAATGGCGCATCGTAATATACAAACGTTCAATAGCACTCGAAGATTCCTGAGCACGTGTTCTATTAAGTGTAATTGATTTATGCATGGTTTTTTATTTAAAGGCAAAGATACAATTTTTATGGCTTCGTATACAGAGTAGGCTAATACAGTCCAATAGCACGTATAGCAAGTACATTTCTATAAAAATCATATGTAAATCAATGCGTGAATCCAATGAATTCAACTGGTATTCCACCTTATTTACCAGAAAAATTAATGTGCTACCTTCTTGTTTTCAGCACTGGAATGCAAAAATAATCCATCATAACTTAAGGGATCCCTACAAACAAATTTATTCGCAATAAAAACAGCATAATAAATAAGCAATACAAAACCAACTAAGCGGTTACGCAACCAAAAACATAAGAATTTAAAAGTTGCAAGGTTCTAATTTTATCATCGGAATGCACCAAAATAGAGATGTTGTTATTGCTTCCTCCATAAGAAATCATACGTACTGATATATCCTGTAACACTTTAAAAAACTTATAGGTATTTTTGTGATGTACAATTTGATTCCCAACCAAACAAATAATACTCTGATGTTCATCTATTTCTACGGTTGAAAATTTCTCCAATTCAGAAACAATTTCTTGGAGATATTTGGTAGCATCAATTGTCAAGGAAATGGCAATTTCTGAGGTTGTAATCATATCAATAGACGTTTCATATTTCTCGAAAATTTCGAATACTTTTTTCAAAAAACCATGAGCCTGTAACATGCGTGCAGATTTTATTTTAATCGCCGTAATAGCATCCTTTGCAGCCATCGCCTTAATTCCAACCTCACTTGCATTTTTATTGATCAATGTCCCATACGAAAGAGGTTGCATTGTGTTTTTTAAACGTACAGGTATATTTGCTTTTCGTGCAGGCATCACCGTTTGAGGGTGCAGAATTTTAGCGCCAAAATAGGCCAATTCCGCAGCTTCATCAAAAGACAAATTTGAAATGGCATGTGTGTCTGATACAAAACGTGGATCATTGGTGTGTAAACCATCAATATCTGTCCATATCTGAACTTCATCGGCATCCAATGCTGCCCCAATTATTGTAGCGGAATAATCACTTCCACCACGTTCTAAATTAGAAATATTACCCTCGTTATCCAGGCAAATAAAACCCTGGGTTACATATATATCTGCCGTAATTCCCTCTTTTATAAGTCGATTTAAATTTTGTTTGATATAAAAATTATCAGGTTCACCATCTTTATCCACTCGCATAAATTCCAAGGCAGGTAACAAACGGGTCTTTATGTGTTGGCTCTTTAAAAAATGAGTAAACATAAAGGTAGAAAGCAACTCTCCTTTGGAGACTATATTATTATACAAAAATGATTGTAAAGGATTGGAAATTAACAGTGTTAATTCTAAAAAAACAGCATCTACATAATTAAATACCAACTGTTTACATTCAGATCTTTCAAACAATTCGTCCAATACATTTATATAATGCTGTTGCAACTCCTTTAAATTTTGCAAGGCCAATTGTTGTTGATTGTCAATTGCTAACCTATATAATTCTACCAAGGCATTGGTTGTACCAGACATCGCAGAAAGTACCACTATCTTAGTCGTTCCATCCACAATAATATCCTTTACCATGTGCATGTTTATAACTGATCCTACAGATGTTCCTCCAAATTTTAATACGTTCATTTCTATTAATTTTACACAAACTTATATTTATTTATACTTTTAGTAAATTTTTTAAATTATTATATCTAATTTTGTACTAGATGTTAATTATTTAACATTCTACCTTAGGTTATACTTAATTATTTGATTTTAAGTAAGATCTAAAAGAAATACATAAAACACAACTCATGAAAACAATTGCACATTGTGTAGAAGAAATATTGATCACTCAGCCATTTCTAGAAGAAGCAATTAACAGAAATATTGTGAATTACAGCGCACTAGCAGAAGAACTAAGAGAACCTATAGGGAAAATTTTAAGAAAACCTGTAAAAGCTGGAGCCATAATGATGGCTTTGAGAAGATATTCTCCACCTAAAGAACTAGGAAATAAAGTAAAATTACAACAAGTATTAAAGAATTTAGGAGACATTACGGTACGATCAGATTTATCGGATTATACCTTTAAAAATTCTGATAATTTAATTCGAAGTCATTCAAATATCATAGAACTCCTAAAAAAAGACCCTCAAATATTTTACACATTTACCCGGGGAATACATGAAAGTAATATTTTAATAACCAGTAAGTTTAAGCACCATGTAAAGGAGAGTTACAAACATGAATTGTGTACTTCTGTGCAACATAATCTATCTGCCATTACCATCGGATTACCACAAATGAACACAAAGATTTCTGGTCTATATTATCAGTTTTTTAAACGATTGGCATGGGAGGGAATTGCGCTTTATGAAGTGATTTCTACCACCAATGAATTCACCATTATTGTAGAAGATGATGTCGTAGACAAGGCATTCTCGGTGATTAAAAAATTAAAACTAAGCTAAAAAAAACCAACAAAAACAGGGTCTACGGAAAACCACATGTAACGTGTAATACCCCAACTGTTTTCTGAATTTATATTTCATATGTTTCTAAAAAAAACATGAAAAGAAGATTATTATTTAAGGAAATTGCAGCACTGGTATTTTTAACTGTACTAATAGGTTGTGAAAAAGAGGAAATACAGGCTCCGAAAGCCAACAATGCCAACATTGTAGGAGAATGGATGTTAGAGAATTTAAATTACAAAGGATCTTCAACGGTTACAGTCCTCGGGAAAGAATATAAAACTAATTATATAGGACAATCCGTTGACTCCGATTTTAGTGTTAACTATAAAGAAAACAAAGAAGTTCGAACTTCAGGAAGTTATAAAATTAAATTAACGACCACAATTATGGGGCAGACAACAACAACTACAGAGTCAACTGAAGGGATACTCAAACCAGGACTTATAGGAAAATGGGAAATAAAAGGAGATTCGTTATATACAATTTACGATGGAGATAAGACAGTTTCTTACATCGAAACACTTACCAAAAACAAACTAAAAACAGTAACAATAGATAAACGAACTGCATTAACAGATGGTGTTAAAACAACCATTGATACTAAAGTCACAACAGCATATATAAGGAAATAACTAGGTGAAAAAAAGAAACATTTCCCCTTTTATTTAAAATTGACGCTCCATATCACGGTATTTTTACAATCTTGCAACATACAAAATTGAAATACATGAAACCTGCGTCTATCAAACATTTTATAGAAATAAACATCGCCATTTTATTGATATCCACCTCTGGTGCATTAGGTAAATATATACACTTGCCTCCGCCTGTAATCATTTGGATGCGCAGTCTATTGGCCGTGTTTTTTTTAGGTCTATATTGTTGGTACAAAGGGATAAATTTTAAAATTAAAGACACAAAAAACAGAAAAACCATCTTTTTAAGTGGTGTGTTTATGGGAATTCACTGGGTGACCTATTTTTACGCACTGCACCTTTCAAATGTAGCCATCGGAATGCTTTCATTATTTACGTACCCCGTAATCACTACATTTCTAGAACCCCTCTTTTTAAAATCAAAAATAAATATACGTCACGTATTTCTAGGTATAATGGTACTGATTGGCATCCAATACTTAGTGCCAGATTTTGACATTAAAAACGACCAAACATTGGGTATTATTTCTGGTTTAGTATCGGCAATATTTTATGCAATGCGGAATATTTTAATGAAAAAAATGGTAAATAACCACCATGGTTCACTCTTAATGTTTTACCAAATGCTGGTTATATCAATCTTTTTATGGCCCGTATTATTCTATTTTGATTTCACAGTAAACACAAATGATATTACTGCATTATTAGTCTTAGCATTAGTGACAACCACCATAGGACATACCTTGTTTGTAATGAGTTTTAAAAATTTCACAGTAGGCACAGCTAGTATAATGAGTAGTATTCAACCTGTATATGGAATTATTTTCGCCTACTTTTTATTATCAGAAACACCTAATACCAACACCATTATAGGAGGTTCAATCATCGTGTGTACGGTAATTATTGAAGCTGTTTTTCATAAGAAAAAAGCTTAAATTCATAGAAGTACCAACAACTTTACCCCCAGTTAATCGGGAAGATAGTACCAAGTAAGCTACCACCACAACTACGAAAAGATATGTTGCTGCAGAAACTTAACATATGTTAACTTCTCTAATTGGAAGATGTCTTTTTATAAGAAAGCAGATAAGACCCAAACGATGCTAGTATTAATAAATGAACTTACATCTAAAATGACCTGTATAAATAATCTGCTTTACATTGTATAGAGTTAAAGAACAAAACGATAGTTAAGGATTTTCTTAGATTTTACGCCGAGATCAAACAAAAGATAATTTGATATAGAAACCGATTGTCGCTTGGAAATGTATTTGGTATAACTCATAAAATAAGAATAGATCACAGGTAAAACAACATGTATGAGGCTGGTAAAACTAGGTTTTAAATTGCATCATAATGATATCCGCAAGGGAAACGTTGTAAAAAGATATTACGTAGCTAAAACACTATAAAAAGCACACAAGAAGCATAGCGCAAATCATAATTCCTAACAATAATAAAGCAATCCTAGTAAAGACTGTTAGCTAATATATCAATTACAATCCGAAATAACCGAGATAAGTAGTTTATTTTACGCGCTAGCGTTGATAAAAAATAGAACGAAAGCTATGGCTATACTCCCATTTTTCGCCTAGCTAAAACAGAAAATAATTCCATTTCTAAACAGTCAATTGGAAGTAAATTTGGTATTACACCCAGAACGTATAAACCTAAAAAACAGTTATTTTATAGGTGGTTTTCCCCTTAATGAACATCCCCTTTTTGTATTAAAATGATAGAGCAGGCAAGGCTTCTCGGTGATAAAATGTTAAATTAGGCTTAAAAAAACATTAATGTTTCCCAAAAAACAGATGTGTATATGCATATAAACTACATTTGGCAGAAATTAATAAACAAATTAAATATTATGAAAACAAATTTTTTAAAAAAAGCAATTGTATTGACAGCTATTATCACCGTATTGGTAAGTTGTGGAAAAAAAGATGATGACGTTAAAAATAAAGCGGATATTGTTGGAGAATGGACAATGAAAAGTTTAAAAAGTACTACTACAATAAACTCAACAGTAAAAGGAAAGACCTTTGAAACAAAAATTACTGCAAATACGAATCAAACAAAGGTTATTTTTGCATTTAATAAAAACAAAGAAATTCATGCCAATGGAACTTACAACCTTAAAATAACGGCTGTAGTCAATGGAAAAACTTCAACCAGTGAGATGAAAGACCAAAAAATAGTAGGTATGGAAGGTACTTGGAAAATAAAAGGTAATAAACTTAACATCACTGGTAAAGACAAAAAAGTACAGGAATACGTGATTAATTTACTAACTAAAAAAGAGTTAAAATTATCACTTGTAAAAAATAAAACTAACACTATCTCTGGTGTAACAACGAAAGAAAAAACGTCAACTATCATTGAGTTAACAAGAAAATAACAAAAAGTGGGGAATTATAACTAATTCCCCTTTTTTTATGCATTTTCCATCGATTTCTTAGTACAAGAAAACTCCCCATAAAGTAATAAACCACCATGAAATAAACTTAATATTAAATATTTTATAGAACTAAACATCGCACTTTTTCTAATCTCCAACTTTGGTATATAAGGTAAATACATACAGTTACCTCCACCAGAAATTATTTGGATATGTAGTTATAATAGCAGTGCTAATTTAAGACCTTTATTATTAGTATAAAGGGTTATATTTCAAATTAAAGACACAAAAACTATCTTTTTAAGTGGTGTATTTATGGGGATCCACTAGGTCACCAATTTTTACACGTTACATCATTGCAATGTAGCCATCGGAACACTTTTATTATCCACATATCCAGTCAAAACCTTTCTAGAATCCCTTATTTTTCACCTCACATGGTTCTCTGTATAATTATACATATACCAAGACAAAACAACCAATATAATTAGTTTTTGTACGTTCTAGCGTTCTTGAAAAACAGAACGATAGCTAAGGAGAGCCTTCCATTTTTCACCTAAATAAAACAACAAATAATTACATACATATCTAAACCGTCACTTAGAAATATATTTGCTATTACTGGCTTCAAAAGTAACACCAGATTATGAGAGTAAGTACGGCAAAACATTGGATGAAATTTTAAGTTTAGGAACAGTTATCACGTATAAAATCGAAAATATGTTAACACAATATATGGTACATAAATACTGATTTTTTACTCTTTATTTGTTAGCAAATGATAGTTATATTGCTCTTTTTATAGCTCGATCTATTCTACCTTGATTCCATTATAAACACAAATAACAGCACTACTTTATCGCTACTTATATACCAATTACATGCCAAAATAACCGATAAAAATAGTATATATAACGTTCTATAGTTGTTGAAAACAGAAGGATCGCTGAGACTAGTCTTCCATTTTTAGACTAGCTAAAACAATAATTAAATACATACCTAAACTAATCATTTAGAAATATATTTAGTATTACTGGCTTCAATAATAACACCAAATAATGAGAGTAATACGATCAAATATTGGATGGAATTTTAAGTATAGCCACCGTAATCGTGTCTAAAATTAGAATTATTTTAGCACCAAAAACGGTACATAAACACTGTTTTTTCCTCTTTATTTTTAGCAAATGATAGTTATATTGCTCTTTTTATAGCTCAATCTATGCTACCCTGATTCCATTATAAACACAAATAACAGCACTACTTTATCGCTACTTCTATACCAACTACAAGCCAAAATAACCGATAAAAATAGTATATATAACGTTATTTAGTTGTTGAAAAACAGAACGATCGCTGGGACTAGTCTTCCATTTTTAGACTAGCTAAAACAACAAATAATTACATACATATCTAAACCATCACTTAGAAATAAATTTGCTATTACTGGCTTCAATAATAACACCAAATAATGAGAGTAATACGATCAAATATTGGATGGAATTTCAAGTTTAGCCACCGTAATCGTGTCTAAAATTAGAATTATTTGAGCACAAAAAACGGTACATAAACACTGTTGTTCCCTCTTTATTTTTAGCAAATGATAGTTATATTGCTCTTTTTATAGCACGATCTATGTCTACCCTGATTCCACAATAAACACAAAGAACAGCACTACTTTATCGCTACTTCTATACCAACTACAAGCCAAAATAACCGATAAAAATAGTATATATAACGTTATTTAGTTGTTGAAAAACAGAACGATCGCTGGGACTAGTCTTCCATTTTTAGACTAGCTAAAACAACAAATAATTACATACATATCTAAACCATCACTTAGAAATAAATTTGCTATTACTGGCTTCAATAATAACACCAAATAATGAGAGTAATACGATCAAATATTGGATGGAATTTCAAGTTTAGCCACCGTAATCGTGTCTAAAATTAGAATTATTTTAGCACAAAAAACGATACATAAACACTGTTTTTTACTCTTTAATTATTAGAAAACGATAGTTATATTGCTCTTTTATAGCTCGATCTATGCTACCCTAATTGCATTATAAACACAAATAACAGCACTACTTAACGCTACATACATACCAATTACATGCCAAAATAACCGATAAAAATAGTATATATAAGGTCCTAGCGGCATTGAAAAACAGAACGATAGCTGAGCCTGTCCTTCCATTTTTCACCTAATTAAAACAAAAAATAACAACATTTATAAACCGTCAATTGGAAATGTATTTGGTATATACGTCTCTGAAAATTAAACGTAAGAACAAAAATTATGAGTAATAAAACAACAGTTGATTCAAGCTGTTTTGACACAATTAAACAAAAAAAATCAGCCTTTTAAGACTGATTTTTAATATATAATAGAAATAAATACGTCCTATTTTTTGTATTGAGCATTCATTATTGTCAACATATCTTTGGTAACGCTCAAGGTTGAATCACCATACATTACAGTACCTTTTCCAGTAGTTCCCATAATTAAATGGTAGCCATTTTTTGTAGCAAAAATAGTCACTAAACTATCTAATAATTGAGTGATTTCTGCTGTACTATCTCTACCCATTTTTTGTAGATCCATGGTAGCTTGCTGTTGTTTTCCTTGTAACATTTGTTGTTCCATTTGTAAGGAAGCTTCCATTTCTTGTCTTTTCTTAGCATTCAATTTACTAGCTTTAGAATAATAGTTTTTCACTTTATTCTGAAAAATTGAAGATAAACTATCTAAACTTTTCGCCATTGTTTCTTGTTTTGCTTTGATGTCCAATTCAAGGTCTTTCATCCCCTCATATCCAGTCATCACTTTTTCTACATCCATGTAACCAATCTTTGTTTGATTACAAGAAGAAATCATTATTGCTAGTACAACAATGCTAATTACGTTTTTAATGTTCATTATAAATATTATTATTTCAAGCGAAGATAAAAATTACACGTTACAAATAACAACTAACGGATATAAAAAAATATAAAAGTTTAAAATACACGTAAATAAAATTGAGTTTGTCTTAAAAAACAAAAAAAAGAAGAAAACCGACAAAAAACAGCCTGTTTTAAGCCTTGTTTAAGAAGGTATCAAAATATTCTCGACACAGAAGACCTAATTAAAGTAAAGCTTTAAATAACGAGCATCTAAATCAATTTTAATATAAAAAATAGCTGTTTTAGATAAAAAAGACAACGTTTAGAACAAAAAAGGACTTAAAATAGAATATTTCTACAAAATTGAGAACAACTCTAATTCGTTTTAATAATTAAAAAACCTATATATAAAAAACAGCACCTAATCAAGGTGAAGATTTCAAAGCATGTTTATACATCCTTCTAATAAAAACGAATTAAATGAAATATTAAAACAGGTTCTTATGTACAGAGTATAATACATTCCGTAAAAATTAAATTCATAGATGACACACAATTATAAAGAATCAAACAATCATAAAGCAATTCTCTTTGCCCACAGGCAACAATAATCAGTAAGAATTCGCTTAGTAAATCAAGGAAACAAACATAAACAATGAGTGATAAACACTTAAAAAACCAGTTGTAGAACCAAAAGAAAGTAGCAATTAGTCCTAAAAAAGAAGATTTCAAAAGAATTAACAGGGCTTCGTAGCCAAAAAGAAGTCGTATTCCGTGTAAACACGAATAAAAAAGAACCAAAAAAAAGCCAACATAAACGGCTCAAACAATAGAAAAGCGGCTTCGCCTAGCTCACAAGTAACATTAATAGCAAAAATTAACGAAGAAAATGAAGGAAACAAACACAAATAACGAGGTAAACACACTTAAAAAATTGCTTTTAGAACCAAAAACAACCAACAATCAGTCCTAAAAAAGAGGATTTGAAAAGTATCAACAGAGCTTCGCAGCCTAAAAAACGTCATATTCCGTGTAAATACGAATAAAAAAGAAGGAAAATAGCGAACATAATCAGACCAAACAATCGAAAAGTGACTTCCCCTAGCCTACAAGTATCATTAATAGCAAGAATTAACGAAGAAAATGAAAGAAACAAACACAAATAACGAGGCAAACACTCTAAAAAAATCAGTTGTAGAACCAAAAACAACCAACAAACAGTCCTAAAAAACAGGATTTGAAAAGCATTAACAGGGATTCGTAGCCTAAAAGGCATCCTGTTCCGTGTAAATACGAATAAAAAAAGAACCAAAAACAGCGAACATAAACAGCCCAAACAATAGAAAAGCGGCTTCGCCTAGATCACAAGTAACATTAATAGCAAAAATTAACGAAGAAAATGAAGGAAACAAACACAAATAACGAGGCAAACACACTTAAAAAATTGCTATTAGAACCAAAAACAACCAACAATCAGTCCTAAAAAAGAAGATTTGAAAAGTATCAACAGAGCTTCGCAGCCTAAAAAACGTCATATTCCGTGTAAATACGAATAAAAAAGAAGGAAAATAGCGAACATAATCAGACCAAACAATCGAAAAGTGACTTCCCCTAGCCTACAAGTATCATTAATAGCAAGAATTCACGCAGAAAATAAAGGAAACAAATACAAATAACGAGGCAAACACACTGAAAAATTGCTTTTAGAACCAAAAGCAAGTACCAATTCATCATAAAAAAGAGGATTTGAAAAGCATCAAAAGGAATTCTCAGCCTAAAAGGCATCATATTCCGTATAAATACGGTTAAAAAAAGACCAAAAACAGCCAATACAAACAGCTCAAACAATAGAAAATCGGCTTCCCCTAGCCTACAAGTAACATTAATAGCGAAAATTTACACTAAAAACCAAGGGAACAATCTTAAATAACGAGGCAAACACTCTAAAAAAATCAGTTGTAGAACCAAAAACAAGTACCAATTCATCATAAAAAAGAAGAATTCAAAAGCATTAACAGGGATTCGTAGTATAAAACGCATCCTGTTCCGTGTAAATACGAATAAAAAAAGAACCAAAAACAGCGAACATAAACAGCCCAAACAATAGAAAAGCGGCTTCGCCTAGCTCACAAGCAAGATTAACAGCAAAAATTCACGCAGAAAATGAAGGAAACAATCATAAATAACGAGGCAAACAAACTTAAAAAATCAGTTTTAGAACCAAAAACAACCAACAACCAGTCCTAAAAAAGAGGATTTCAAAAGAATTAACAGGGATTCGTAGCCTAAAAAACGTCATATTTCGTGTAAATACGAATAAAAAAGAACCAAAAACAGCCAACACAAACATCTCAAACAATAGAAAAGCGGCTTCGCCTAGCTCACAAGTAACATTAATAGCAAAATTAACGAAGAAAATGAAGGAAACAAACACAAATAACGAGGCAAACACACTTAAAAAATTGCTATTAGAACCAAAAACAACCAACAATCAGTCCTAAAAAAGAGGATTTAAAAAGTATCAACAGAGCTTCGCAGCCTAAAAAACGTCATATTCCGTGTAAATACGAATAAAAAAGAAGGAAAATAGCGAACATAATCAGACCAAAAAATCGAAAAGTGACTTCCCCTAGCCTACAAGTATCATTAATAGCAAGAATTCACGCAGAAAATAAAGGAAACAAATACAAATAACGAGGCAAACACACTGAAAAATTGCTTTTAGAACCAAAAGCAAGTACCAATTCATCATAAAAAAGAGGATTTGAAAAGCATCAAAAGGAATTCAGCCTAAAAGGCATCATATTCCGTATAAATACGGTTAAAAAAAGACCAAAAACAGCCAATACAAACAGCTCAAACAATAGAAAATCGGCTTCCCCTAGCCTACAAGTAACATTAATAGCGAAAATTTACACTAAAAACCAAGGGAACAATCTTAAATAACGAGGCAAACACTCTAAAAAAATCAGTTGTAGAACCAAAAACAAGTACCAATTCATCATAAAAAAGAAGAATTCAAAAGCATTAACAGGGATTCGTAGTATAAAACGCATCCTGTTCCGTGTAAATACGAATAAAAAAAGAACCAAAAACAGCGAACATAAACAGCCCAAACAATAGAAAAGCGGCTTCGCCTAGCTCACAAGCAACATTAACAGCAAAAATTCACGCAGAAAATGAAGGAAACAATCATAAATAACGAGGCAAACAAACTTAAAAAATCAGTTTTAGAACCAAAAACAACCAACAACCAGTCCTAAAAAAGAGGATTTGAAAAGCATTAACAAGGGTTCTCAGCCTAAAAGACGTCATATTCCGTGTAAATACGAATAAAAAAGAACCAAAAACAGCCAATACAAACAGCTCAAACAATAGAAAAGCGGCTTCCCCTAGCCCACAAGTAACATTAATAGCAAAAATTTACACAGAAAATAAAGGAAACAAACACAAATAACGAGGCAAACACACTTAAAAAATTGCTTTTAGAACCAAAAGCAAGTAGCAATCAGTCCTAAAAAAGAGGATTTGAAAAGCATTAACAGGGATCCGTAGCCTAAAAGGCATCCTGTTCCGTGTAAATACGGTTAAAAAAAGACCAAAAACAGCCAACACAAACAGCTCAAACAATAGAAAAGCGGCTTCCCCTAGCCCACAAGTAACATTAATAGCAAGAATTCACACTAAAAACCAAGGGAACAATCATAAATAACGAGGCAATCCCTCAAATAATATCGCTTTTAGAACCAAAAACAAGTAGCAATCAGTCCTAAAAAAGAGGATTTCAAAAGAATTAACAGGGATTCGTAGCCTAAAAGGCATCCTGTTCCGTGTAAATACGAGTAAAAAAGAAGCAAAAATAGCCAATACAAACGGCTCAAACAACAGAAAAGCGGCTTCCCCTAGCCTACAAGTAACATTAATAGCAAAAATTTACACAGAAAATAAAGGGAACAATCATAAATAACGAGGCAATCCCTCAAATAATATCGCTTTTAGAACCAAAAACAAGTAACAATCAGTCCTAAAAAAGAGGATTTGAAAAGCATCAAAAGAAATTCGTAGCCTAAAAGGCATCCTGTTCCGTGTAAATACGAGTAAAAAAGAAGCAAAAACAGCCAATACAAACGGCTCAAACAACAGAAAAGCGGCTTCCCCTAGCCTACAAGTAATACTAAACAGAAATAATTAACACAGAAATTCAAGAAAACAACAATATTCTGTATCTATTATCACTTAGAAATCGTCATGAAATCAAAAACTAAAGAGAAATAAAACACATCTTAACACAAAAAAACCACGAATTCTATAGTTCCACGTGGAACATAAGGCAATAAATATCCTGTTTCTAGATAAAAAACATCAACAAAGTAATAAAAGAAATAAAATACACGTACAAAAAAGAGGCTAAAAAGCCTCTTTTGTAGTGTTTACTATATAAAAAATCAAAGAAATCAATGCTCTTTTCTTAAAATATAGCAATGAGAAGAGACTTCCTTGGTAAATAAACCCTTAAAATTCGAGTATAAACCGATAAAAAAGGCACGTATATGACTAGATCTACCTCTTTTATAACCTTCACTCAGCATAGAAACATAGAAAGAATCGAACCACATAGGACGTGTTTCGATTAATTTAAGACCTTTATTCCCGAATATAACTGCAATAGCGCTTCTAGAAAAATGCCATAAATGTCTCGGAACATCAAAAGCAGCCCAAAAAGAACCATAATAACGAGCATCAAAAGACTTGAAATTAGGAACAGCAATGATTAAAACACCTGTTTCAGACAGTAAATTATAAAGTTGATTGACAGTTTCTTCTAAATTTGGAACATGTTCTAGTACATGCCACATGGTAATAACATCAAATTTAGCGTCGTTTTTACTAGATATAAGATCATCTAAGGAGTCAAAAACACTATTTTTACCTTCCATTTTACGAGACATTAATGCTTTTGCGTCATCATTTGGCTCCACACCCACTACATTCCAACCATCATTTTTACAAGAAATCAGGAATTCTCCCGTTCCACAACCGATATCTAAGAGTCGTTTTGATGCGTTTTTATACTTAGAAATGGATTTTACTTTCCTTTTAACAGTGTGTTTCTTTACTTTCTGATACACTTTATCCATCAAAGAAGCAGTAGCATCTGTGTGAGAAATGTAATTTTCACTCAGATAATACCCTCCTAAATCATCATTTTTAGGTTTTGGAAAGGTAACAAGCATGTCATATGTATCATGAAATCTCAATTGAAACACCTTATTTGACACTGTATAATCTTTACATTTTAAGAATGAAGACATAAAAAAAGAAGAATTTAGCACTATTAAAAATTAATAAACAACAAAAAAAGGAGTTCCACGTGGAACAATTAACGTCCCATATAGACCAATAACACAGAAATATCACTTGGTGAAACACCAGAAATACGACTTGCTTGTGAAATTGTGGTAGGTTGAATCTTAGATAATTTCTGTTTTGCCTCTATAGAAAGAGATTTAATCTTGAAATAATCGAAGTTTTCAGGGATAGAAACGTTCTCTAAACGATTTAATTTATCCGCATTATTCTTTTCTTTTAAGATATATCCAGCATATTTTACATGGATTTCTGTCTGTTCAACGATTTCATTATCGATATTATTGGTTGAAATAAAATCTAAAACACCTGGGAATTTCTTGACATCATCAAAATTTAACTGGGGACGCGCCGCAATTTTAAGCATTTTCATCGCTTGAGAAATAGGTGCAGTCCCTTTTTCTTCTAAAATAGGGTTCACTTCAGACGGTTTTATACTGGACGTTTTTAAAAAATGAACGAATAAATCGGTCTTTTTTTGCTTCTCTTCCACCCTATCTAAACGTTCTTTTGACACCAATCCAAGGTCAAAAGCTCGAGGAGTAAGACGTAAATCTGCGTTATCTTGACGTAACAAAGTACGATATTCAGCTCTTGAAGTAAACATTCTATAAGGTTCATCAGTCCCTTTTGTAATCAAATCATCGATCAAAACACCTATATAAGCTTCGTTCCTTTTCAATGTAAAAGGATCTTTCCCTTGTACTTTTAACGCTGCATTTATTCCTGCCATCAAACCTTGAGCCGCTGCTTCTTCATATCCAGTAGTTCCATTTATCTGTCCAGCGAAGTATAAATGATCAATATTTTTAGTTTCTAAGGTGTGCTTTAATTGTGTTGGAGGGAAGTAATCGTACTCGATAGCATAGCCAAAACGAAAGAATTTAACATTTTCAAAGCCTGCAACCAAGCGCAAAGAACGGTCTTGAATATCCTCTGGAAGCGATGTCGAAAATCCATTAACATAGATTTCGTTGGTTTTCCAACCCTCTGGTTCGATAAACAATTGATGTCTCTCCTTACTTGAAAACCGATCAATCTTATCTTCAATAGATGGACAATACCGTGGCCCTGTACTTTTGATACGTCCATTAAACATTGGAGAGCGATCAAAACCTTCACGCAACATATCATGTACATCTAAACTTGTATAAGTCATATGGCAAGGCAACTGTACTTTCAAAGGTGCTGTTTCACTTGAATAAGAAAACTTTTCTGGTTTCAAATCTCCAGGCTGCACAATCATTTTAGAAAAATCTAAAGACCTTGCATCCACTCTAGGAGGTGTTCCAGTTTTCATTCTACCAGATTCAAATCCTAAAGCGTTCAGCTCTTCGGTAATACCATAAGAAGCACTTTCTCCAGCTCTACCACCACCGAAACTTTTATCTCCAATATGAATTTTACCATTCAAAAATGTACCCGCAGTAATCACCACAGCCTTAGATTTAATTTTTAAACCAAGTGCTGTTTTAACACCAACCACTTTACCCTGATCCGTAAGAAGACCTACAACCGAATCTTGAAACAAATCTAAATGCTCCGTATTCTCCAATCGAAAGCGCCACTCTTCTGCAAACCTCATACGGTCTGACTGAGCACGAGGACTCCACATAGCAGGCCCTTTGGACTTATTCAACATCTTAAACTGAACAGCCGTCAAATCGGTTACGATCCCGCTATACCCACCTAAGGCATCAATCTCTCTTACTATCTGCCCCTTTGCAATACCACCCATAGCAGGATTACAGCTCATCTGAGCAATGTTCTGAAGCGACATAGTAATAAGTAAGGTGTGACTCCCAAGATTAGCGCTTGCAGCAGCTGCTTCACTTCCAGCGTGACCAGCCCCTACAACTATCACATCGTATGTTGTATTAAATAAACTCATAGTATAGTTTGTTCCACGTGGAACAAATGTTTTTGATTAAATATTGTTCCACGTGGAACAATTAAATTTTTCGCAAAGATAAGTAATAATCTTCTTTCTCTCTCATCACCTTTTTATCGGCTTCCGTTTTATCATTATAACCACAATAGTGCAAAACTCCATGTGCCATCACCCGATGCAATTCGTCTAAAAAAGAAACTTCAAAATTCTTAGAATTCTCAAGCACCCTTTCTACAGAAATAAATATATCACCAGAAATTAGTTTCCCCATTGTGTAATCAAAACTGATAATATCTGTCAAGGTATCGTGTTTTAAAAACTCAATATTTCTTTTTAGTAATTGTTCGTCAGAGCAAAAAATATAACTCAGTGCATCCAACCTAAAAGTTTCTTCTTCGATCAAACTACATATCCATTTATTTAGCCCATCCAAATCAGGAATTGCAACTTCTTTTTCAAAATGAAATTCTATCATTTATTTGTTTTAAAATAATTAATTACTTTTATTTTATAATCCGGTTGCAAAGGTAAACTTTGACGTAGCAATAATTCGTCTTTTGTTTTAAAATACTTTTTGAGAACTATAGAATCTAATACAGGTTTTGAAAAAAGTAAAGAATTTTCAATAGATTCCCTTTCCTCCTTTTCTCCCTGCTCCTTAAAAGCAGTTTGTAATTTTAATAATTCATACGTAAGAGTTGTCATTTTATTAAGATTAACATCCGTAAATCCATGTTCAATAATATCCTCTAATAATTGATCCATTTTTTTCGAAACGCCTTCACCAGATTTAGAACCACCTTTCTTTTTTGCAAGTGCATCAAACATTTCTTTGATTCTAGTTTGCTCCTGAAACAAGCGATACAATTCTCCTTCATTACCCGATTCCCCTTTTTTACCTGATTTTCCATTTTTAGGAATTCCTTTAGATCCAGGTTTCATTCCCTTCTTCATTTGTTCTAACAACTCAGATTGTTTTTGAATAATATCAGGTAGACTTATCCCCTTCCCTTTTCCCGATCCAGGCATCGGCATTGCATTCATCATACCATCCAATAAATTACTTAACATCACTGCAAGGTTATTTACGGCGGTCATAACATATCTTTGTGATTTTACACCATCCCTAAATTTAGCATCAGAAAAATAATCCAAACTGGTTCCTAAAAAATAATGAGCATCACTTAATTCAGTGTCTATTTTAGAAGACATTTTTTCGATACGTAAAGACAATACATACAAACTATCATCGATATGCTCAAAATACGTTTTTAACTCATGTTGTTTTTTAACATTATCTGGCAAAGTTGAATGATCTGAAGGCAAGCCATCCATTGCATTCATAACCGCTTCTTGTTGAAAAGAAAAATAAATTAAATTTTCTACAATTGCCCGAAGAGATTCCATATCCTCCTCTATCATTTCTAGTTCTCCATTTTGCATTTGAGCTTGCATTTTCATCGCCATTTCCATCATTTCCATTGCAGCCTTTTTCTGATTCTTTTCGGATGATTTTTGTTGCTCTTGCTTTTCTACTGATTTTTGCATTTCCTCTTCAATGGTTTTTTCTTCTGATTCCGTATCCGGAATATCCATTGGCTTTTTCAACGCTTGGTTGTCCTTTTTAACAGCATCTAATTCCTTTTTTAAATCATCAAATTCTTTGCTGAGTTTTTTCTGCTCTTCCAAAGATTCTTTCTTCTTAGACAATGCATCTTGCTTTTTTGATAACTCTTTTAAATCTTCTTGAATTTTCAATGCCTTTTGTTCAACATAAAATCTTTTAGTCATTTCTACCAAGCGCTCCAACGATCTTTCTTTCTGTTTATTTTGACTACTTAATTTATCTAACTTTTTAACCAAGTCCTCTTTATTTAATTTCTTAGCCAATGCTTTTAATTCCTCTAATAATTTATTTTTTTTACTCATTGCTAAAGACTCTTTTAAACGCTTCTCTAATTCAGCCTTTTTTTCAAGCATAGAAGGAGCAACTTTACTTTTCGAAATTGTTTTTAATAAGGACTCTTTATTTCTATTTAAAATGGCCTCGTGTTTTTTTTGTTGTTGTAAAAAATTACTAAAATTTGTCTTGTCTTTAAAACTCAAGTTTCTTTTAGAATTCATTTCGTTCTTAAATGCTTCCAATTCTTTGTTCGATAATTTTTGATCAAAGCGCTCGCTATTTATTTTTTTGATAACCTCCTTCTGCTCTTTTAAAATAGCTTCCTTTTTTTCTGACGCTGTTTGTTTATAAAAAGAAAATAATTTTGACTTAGAAAATTTAGGACCTAAAACAGCATCGTTGTCCCAAACCTCAAAATAGTATTGATATTTTTTACCATCAATAAAATTGATACTATCAGAAAAGTGATACATAAAACTATGAAATTGTTTTTTAGGCCTTAAAATCGACCTTTTAAGAAGGGTGTTTACTTGATTTTCTATAAAAAAACATAGTACGATATCAGATACTAGATAATCGTCGCTTACATCTATTAAAAATCGATTTTGACCTTTAAAATCTTCCGTAATATATTTCTCAACGGCTATTAATGGAAATTCGTCTGCAACACAGCGAACAGAAAAATTTAAGGGCTCAAAATTTTGAATATTTAGATTTTCGCTAGAAATTACATACTCAAACGATTTTGAAATAATTTTAGAAAAAGAAAAGGAATGCTCCTTGATTTTTGTAAAAGAAAAAAGAGTTGCGTTCGAATCTATCTTAAAATGTACACGAGCTACATTTTTACCAAAAACCTCCCAATTAATTTTTGTGCCACGTGGAACAATTAATTGACCCACATTTGAAATTTTTTCAGGACTGCGTTTTGTATAGCTTGGAAAATGCAACACCGCATCCAAAGATTCCAATACAGGAACTTTTAAACAATCCAATGTATAGGTTTTTGAAACAACATCATTTGCTACAAAATTAAAAGATACAGGCTGTATAATATTCATAAAAGAATACTGAAATAAATTAGGCGACACCTGATCTAACAAATAAGCATTTCCATTAATTTCTACTTGAACATCATCTGGAACAAATGTACCTACGGTAGTTACTTGAAGTAGATAATCCTGATGTTCAAAAGTACTCATCTCATCATTTAAAATAAGAAAAGAAAACAAGGCAGGTTTTTCATAGACCACAGACGGATTCACCACACGGTTCAAAGAATTAGAAAACATGGAACCACTATTTGTAAAAAAAATACCAACTAAAACAAAAAGAACAGGCAACAAATATTTGAGGTACGCTGAATTAGCTTTTAAATTAATGGCATGTAAAAAAGGAATAGGACGTAAATTACGAGCATGCTGATCTATACTTGCCAATAACAAATCAGAATCACCAGAAGAATTACTTAACTGGATTACATTCAATAGTTTATCGTCTATTTCAGGGAAATATTTACCAATAAAAACAGCACCATCTGCTACAGAAATACCTTTAGAAATCCCCATTAATTTAAACAAAGGCATTCCTATAAATTTAATCAATAAAAATAATTCTATCAACAAAAATAAGCCAAATAAAATCCACCGTTTAAAAGGAGCCAACCAAAGCCAAGATTCTATAAGTAATGTCAATAAAAAATAACCGACACCAAATGCTGTAAATAAAATAACACCACGTATCAATTCGTTGATATAAAACTTTCGTTGAAATTGTTTTACTTTTTCTAGTATAACTTGTATATTTTCCAAAATAGCAATCGTATTAAATCTATAAAATTTCTTAAAAAGAACCAATTTCATGAAAAAATACGGTTTTAAGATCATTAAGGAACAATAATTGTAGAATTAACTGCTAATTAGGAACACAAAGAAAAAATAAATGATAATATTGTAGCATTATGAAAAATACATTTTTACTAATATTCACGCTATTCTATACGCTACACTCCTTTGCTCAGTACGATGATCATACAAAGGGGTCAGGATCCTTAAACATCCAAGCTAAGGCCACAAAAACAAGGATAAAAGCTACCAAGGAATACACGATAGAGAATACAAAAAAAAATAAAATCGTTAGCCTGAACAATACAGCTGCAAAATATTTAAAAAACAAGAACAATAGCAAAAGTGCAGTTATGATTCCCAAGCCTGAAAGAGGCGTTTATACAAAAAAAATATTTCAAGGAAAAGACTTAACATTTGCTAAACGGAAAACAACAAGCGAACTTGGAACTATTTCTACAAAAAGTAAAAAAATAGTCATAGAATGTAGAGATCATAGCTTGGTGGATGGGGACATTATTAGTGTCTTTGTCAACGATGTCCTCTACAGGAGCAATATTATTCTAAAAAATAATTTCTTTGTAATAGATGTTGACTTAAATATGGGATACAATAAAATAGACTTTCTTGCTAAAAACCAAGGTTATTCTGGACCTAATACGGCAGAATTTGTAGTCTATGACATACACGGAAACTTAATTTTTAAACAAGGATGGAATATAAATACCGGAGAAAGTGCCACTTTTGGTGTAATCCGTACTCAATAAAAAAATGGCTTAAAACACATGTTCTAAGCCATTTTACATATCTAATAAAAAAATCTATTCGTCTTCAGAATTAATTTTATCAATAATTTTACCTTCCAATTCTTCTGCCAATTCTGGATTGTCTTTAATCAACAATTTAACAGCATCACGTCCTTGTCCAAGCTTGGTATCACCATAACTAAACCAAGAACCACTTTTCTTAACAATACCATATTCAACGGCTAAATCTAGAATCTCTCCAACTTTAGAAATTCCTTGTCCGTACATAATATCGAATTCAGCAATTTGAAATGGCGGTGCCACTTTATTCTTTACAACTTTTACTTTTGTACTATTACCAACCACTCTATCACCATCTTTAATTTGGGTTCTTCTACGAATATCCAAACGAACAGAAGCATAAAATTTTAATGCATTTCCACCAGTAGTAGTTTCTGGATTTCCGAACATAACACCAATTTTCTCACGCAATTGATTGATAAATATAACCGTACAATTAGTTTTATGAATAGTACCTGTTAATTTACGCATGGCTTGAGACATTAAACGTGCATGTAGACCCATTTTAGAATCTCCCATTTCACCTTCAATCTCACTTTTTGGAACCAAAGCCGCAACAGAATCAATAACAATAATATCGATAGCTCCAGAACTAATTAGATGATCTGCAATTTCCAATGCCTGCTCCCCATAATCTGGTTGAGAAATAATTAAATTATCTATATCTATACCAAGATTGGCAGCATAAAAACGATCAAAAGCATGTTCTGCATCAATAAATGCAGCAATACCACCCGCTTTTTGAGCTTCTGCAATAGCATGTATTGCCAAGGTAGTTTTACCAGAAGATTCAGGTCCAAAGATTTCAATAATTCTACCTCTTGGATAACCACCAACTCCCAATGCTAAATCCAATCCTAAGGATCCAGTAGAAATAACTTCAATATCCTTTGAGGGAATATCCCCCATCTTCATCACAGCACCTTTACCATAAGATTTATCTAATTTATCTAAGGTTAATTGTAATGCTTTAAGCTTTGCCGCTTTTTCTTTATCTTCAGCCATAATTAAAAATTCTGTTTAAAAAGCTAAAATACGAAAGACTTAATAAAACCATTGCTACAATTTATAGCAAAATATAAAATAAGATTATATCTTCATGGAGATATGTTCTATTCCATCTTCCAAATACACCTTACCTACCTTTTTAAAACCGTGACTTTGGTAAAATTTCTTTAAATATAATTGTGCAGAAATCTGAATATCCTCAGTATTAAAAAGAGTGTAAATAGTTTTTATACAAGTATTTAACAACATGGTTCCATAATTTATTTTCCTAAAATCAGGATGCACCACTACCCTACCAATACTCGCATATTTAAAATAATCTCCCGCTTTAAAAATTCGAGCATAGGCACAAATTTTTTCATCCTCTTTATAAAAAATATGATGGGCAATCGCATCTTTTCCATCTAAATCTTGATATACACAATCTTGCTCTACTACAAAAACCTGCGCACGTAACTGTAAAATTTCATACAGTTCAATAACATTTAATTGACTAAATTCCTTTACAAATAAATCCATTTATTCTAATCTTGTAATATGTATTCTTTTATATCATCTCTCTTAAACTCGGGTTGGAAATTAGCATGACTAATCCCAAATTTATCATGTAGTAATTTTTCTATCTCTTCACAATAAACATCAAATTCTGACAATCTAATATCCTTATGAAATTCAATATGAGCCTCAAAATGACAATCGTGATCGTTCAATTGCCAAATATGTACATGATGTATATTTTTAACTGCCGAAATGCTTAAAATCGCCTTTTCTATGTCCTCTATCACCAAATGATCTGGAGCAAATAACATCAAAATTTTCAACGTTTCTACCACAATTCCCCAACTCATATACACCAAATAAATGGCTATAAAAATGGTTAACAATGCATCTATCCAATACACCTGATAAAAATAAATAAGCCCCCCTCCTATCAACACCACAATAGAGGTCAACATATCGGTTAATAAATGCAAATAAGCCGACTTCATATTCAAATTATGATCTGCATCACCTTTGAGTAACAACACGCTAAAACCATTGACTAAAATACCTAAAAAAGCCATCCACATTACAATGCTTCCATTAATCTCCTGAGGATTAGAAAAACGTTCAACCGCTTTAATAGCCAACCAAATCCCAATAACAATTAAGGTAGCCGAATTGATAAAAGCTGCAATAATTTCTGCACGTTTAAAACCAAATGTTTGTTTAGTTGTCTGTTTTTTATGGAGAGACAATCTATTAGCTACATAACTTAAAATAAGTGAGATAACATCAGAAAAATTATGAATGGCATCCGAAATTAATGCCAAACTACCTGAAATAAATCCAAAAACTAACTGTGCAATTGTAATGATGCTGTTCAATACAATAGACAGCAACAATTTTTTACCAGACAACACCGGATGGTGGTGATGCGAATGATGACTTCCCATAAAAAAATCTATTTAAAATATAAGGAACAACTTAACAACTTACTTTATCCACACGTGTTTGATGTCTACCACCTTCAAATTCTGTATTCAAGAAAATAGTAACAAAACCAACAGCCTGTTGTACAGATACAAAGCGCGCAGGGATTGCCAAAATATTAGCATCATTATGCAACCTTGTCAATTCAACCAACTCGTTATTCCAACACAAACCAGCTCTAATACCTTGATGTTTATTCGCTGTCATTTGAGCCCCATTCCCACTTCCACATATTATAATACCAAAAGTAGCCTTCCCACTTTCTACGGCATCAGCAACAGGATGAATAGCATCTGGGTAATCCATACTCTCAGATGTATCAGTTCCAAAATTTAAAACTGTATAGTTATTTTTTTCCAAATATTTGATAATTTCGAACTTATATTCAGTACCCGCATGATCGTTCCCAATTGCTATTGTCATATTGTTTATTATTAAGTAATTAATAGTCCTACAAAAGTACAAATTCAGAGTTATCCACAGCCAAAAAAAGACATTGTTAATTAAAAACGTCAAGTCAATGATTAATAGTAGGTTATAACACATGGTGAAATGTTAATAAATTAACAACTACTAATGATAAATAAACTTTGAAAATTCAATCTTTTTTACAATACAGCGAACACCCCATACAAACCTAATTTATTTATAAAATGCAATCCTAAAGTTATCCACAGGTTTTATTAAGGTTATGAACAATCAAAAACGCTATTGTTATAAAAACAAGTGCTTGCTAACTTTGTTGACACACTGTTGATAAGTACAAATAATTATTGATTTACAAAGTATTACCACGTTGATAAGTCACCACAAATTGTTAATGCTTCTAATAATTCGAAAATCAAAATAATAAAGCAACAATTTATGCTAGCTATCAACACACAATATAGCATCATTAATAATTTTTTAATTTTTTAAAAAGTCTTCTATTATATATATATATGTTTATAACATAAAAATAAAAAGGAGTTTCTATAAATTAGAAAACTGAAAATGTAAAAATCCTGCTTAAACAAAAACCAATACCAATTTAACAATCCACCTTAATAAAAATTAATTGGACAACTTCCAATGAACATACAAACCAAAATACCTTTGTAAAAATAATGAATACTTAAAATACTTTAAAAAATAGATATTCACAGGATGTAAATAAGCAGCAGTTATACACAATTAAGAACCTGTTTAAAAATCATTTTAAGCCTTTTTAAAGGCAAAACTCTTTAGCAATACTAGTTATATTAATTATAAGTTGGGCGTTCCCTACGGTCGGGCTATACGTTGCTACGCTTCACTTTTTTAGAAGGAAAAAAAGTTGCAGGGTATTCACTGCTATCCCTAACGCGGTGATCTTAGTTAAAAACTATATAATCAATTAACTATCAACTAATTATATTTTATAGGTGTTTTTTTTACATGCAATTCAATCTAAGTACAGGCTACCTTTCTCCAATACTTGTGCTTGTTTAGAGGTTAAATACGGGGTATCTTTTTATAAGAAGTCGTTTTTAATGAGTTTATACAATACAAAGCTACATAGATGTTAAAATTTTATAAAAAAACAAAATGCTAGTATGCTTTAGGGGTATCTTTTATACATTTGAATAGTATTGTGAGCTACATAGTTTGTAATAAGACTGTTTATACCAAAATTCTTTTCCAAGTTTCGCTTTAGAAATAGAATTATATTTTGTTTTAACAAGGCTAAAAATGGAAGGATAGCCTTAGTTAACGTCCTGGGTGTTCATATTTTGTAAACTGGGTAATAGAAAAATCAAATAATAAAGGAACCAAAAGCGCAAGGTCTTTAGATTGGTTAATTTGAGGCAAAAAGATATCTGAGCCAGTATACGGTGCAATTGCTGTTAAAACTAGAAAAGGAGGAGGTTATGTTGGATTTGTTTTTGCTAAAAAGGGAAATAATGGGATTATAATTTTGGGAGGAAACCAAACGGATGAACTAAAAAAATCTTCATATAAAAATAAATCAATATTCACTTATTTTGTACCTCTTAATTACAATATTGATAACACCAATCAAAAAAAAGATAAATAAGATACTAAAAACAGGTGAAATTCAAAACAAAAAAATTGAACTTTCCA
Organism: Flavobacteriaceae bacterium; assembly: GCA_965224465.1. Lineage (GTDB taxonomy): Bacteria > Bacteroidota > Bacteroidia > Flavobacteriales > Flavobacteriaceae. The sequence continues at coordinate 2,970,775 of OZ245049.1, forward strand.
AAATTGACTATGAAGATTTACCTGCTAAAATTAAACCTAGTAAAAATTTTATAAGTGCTTTAAAATGGAAAGATTTAAATGGTGAGAATTATCTTATTATTTATAGAGTTGGTCCAACTGTTGAAACTGATATTATTGACACGGACGATGAAAAGTATGCTGAGCTTCATGTTAAACAATACGTTTTTCAAAATAAAAATTATACTAAGATATGGGAAGTAATTGATTTTGTTCGGAATTGTGCTTATGATTTATGGATTGGACCCGCTTCAAAGGATGCTTTTTATGTCACAGATTTAAATAATAATGGAATAACAGAAACTAGTTTTATTTATTATTTATCATGTAGAAGCGACGCATCTCCTTCTATAATGAAATTAATAATGAGAGAAGGAAATCAAAAATTTGCTTTGCGAGGAACTTCTATTTTAAATAGATATTTAATCGATATAGACTTAGAAAATTTCAATCCCAAATTAAATAAAAATTTGGTAGGGAATAATAATGGTTCGACTTCATTTTTATTAAAAACTATGGGTAAATATGAAAATGATGAAGATTTTTGTAAGAATCCTAAATTGTTAGAGTTTGCTAAAGAAAAATGGATTGAAAATATGATAGAAAAAGAGATGAAACAATTTAAATAAAAAAGGTCTGTTTTTGGGATAAAATCCATTCAGGAGATTTAGTAGCAGCATCCAAACGCAGACAATCGTATGTTGATACCAACCGAAAATATACACCTATTTTCAGATTTACAGATATCAAAACCGATGAAGAAATAGCATTAGGAAAAAAGATTGATGCCGCAGAAGTAAAACGAATTAAAAGGAAGTTCCCCAAAGATTCTAATGTATATCATTTTTATCCGATTTTATTTTTAGAACAGATGAAGATGATATGTGGTAATGGTCGTGCTCCTTGGATGTAAACAGCTATTGAGGAGTCTAAAAAAGTAAAAGGTTGTGTAGAAAGTTTAGAGCCTATGTATTCAATGGTAAAAAAATATTTAAGATTTGTAGGAAATAAATCTGAGCCAACGGATGGAATTTATGGTCCGTGGTGTGCTTCTTTTATGAATTGGTGTCTAAATGAAAGTGGATATAAATATACGAAAAGCGCAAGTTCTTTAGTACCTGTTTATCAGAATTACAAAGCTCTGTTTAAAAAAATATTGAACCTATTTATGGTTGTATTGTTGTTTATAAGCATAAAACTAAATGGAAAGGACAGACTGGTTTTCTATACGGGTTAGATAAAGATGGAAATTATTTATTACTTGTAGGAAATCAAGGAAATACGATAAATATTGAAAAGTAAGGTGAATATACTAGTAGGTCTAAAAGTTCTACCAAAACCACGTAAATATGAAAAAAATAATTCTATATATATATCTATTTATTACATTAGGTTGTAAAAATGTTTCAAACTCTAATATTCAACGTATAATTACAGAAACAAAAGGAATTGAGAAAACAAATGTAAATTGTTTAACTGAATCTGATAAAATAGAAGTAGAAAAGGTAATTGCGAATATTATAAATAGTATAGAAAATGATGACGAAGATTCGATATCTTCTATTTTAAATTTTCCTATATCAATTTTTAACTTTTCTTTTGATAATCAAGCTGGTTTTATTACTGAGTGGAATAAAAGCGAAGAATTAAAAAATTGGTTCTACCACGATTTGTGTGGGTATAAATCTAAACCTCCATTAAAAAACAGTATTGCACTTCTAAAATTCACGAAAGTCCTGTAGCCTTTACCAATAGATTTTATTTCTTGTATTTTACCATTTAGTCTTTCTGCCATTGCATTAGAAGCAGTCTCAACCATTGCATTACACACCCCTTCTATATGGTTATTAAACATCCTAGCAACCTTTATAATTTCTTTAATTCTAAATTGGATAAAGGAAGAGGAAGATCCAGATCAACAGCAAGAATTAGAAGCTCAACGAGACGATAAAGTGGAAGTTTTAAAAGATAAAATAAAAAAGGTCTGTTTTTGGGATAAAATCCATTCAGGAGATTTAGTAGCAGCATCCAAACGCAGACAATCGTATGTTGATACCAACCGAAAATATACACCTATTTTCAGATTTACAGATATCAAAACCGATGAAGAAATAGCATTAGGAAAAAAGATTGATGCCGCAGAAGTAAAACGAATTAAAAGGAAGTTCCCCAAAGATTCTAATGTATATCATTTTTATCCGATTTTATTTTTAGAACAGATGAAGATGATATGTGGTAATGGTCGTGCTCCTTGGATGTAAACAGCTATTGAGGAGTCTAAAAAAGTAAAAGGTTGTGTAGAAAGTTTAGAGCCTATGTATTCAATGGTAAAAAAATATTTAAGATTTGTAGGAAATAAATCTGAGCCAACGGATGGAATTTATGGTCCGTGGTGTGCTTCTTTTATGAATTGGTGTCTAAATGAAAGTGGATATAAATATACGAAAAGCGCAAGTTCTTTAGTACCTGTTTATCAGAATTACAAAGCTCTGTTTAAAAAAATATTGAACCTATTTATGGTTGTATTGTTGTTTATAAGCATAAAACTAAATGGAAAGGACAGACTGGTTTTCTATACGGGTTAGATAAAGATGGAAATTATTTATTACTTGTAGGAAATCAAGGAAATACGATAAATATTGAAAAGTAAGGTGAATATACTAGTAGGTCTAAAAGTTCTACCAAAACCACGTAAATATGAAAAAAATAATTCTATATATATATCTATTTATTACATTAGGTTGTAAAAATGTTTCAAACTCTAATATTCAACGTATAATTACAGAAACAAAAGGAATTGAGAAAACAAATGTAAATTGTTTAACTGAATCTGATAAAATAGAAGTAGAAAAGGTAATTGCGAATATTATAAATAGTATAGAAAATGATGACGAAGATTCGATATCTTCTATTTTAAATTTTCCTATATCAATTTTTAACTTTTCTTTTGATAATCAAGCTGGTTTTATTACTGAGTGGAATAAAAGCGAAGAATTAAAAAATTATATATCTCTTGATATTTATAATGAAAATGATGAATATATAGGGAAGACAAATAGCGATTCTGTTAAAATTATATTCTTTCCTTCTGAAAAAACGGATAATTGTTTAAAAGTACAATTTGGTATTGGTAGTGGATTGATTTTTACTTTAGATAAAATTGATGAGAAAATAAAAATAGTAAAATTTGATATAGCGGGTTAAATTATTTGTAAAAAACATGTCAACTTTAGATTAATTTAATAACTAAATTGGATAAAGGAAGAGGAAGATCCAGATCAACAGCAAGAATTAGAAGCTCAACGAGACGATAAAGTGGAAGTTTTAAAAGATAAAATAAAAAATGTATGTTTTTGGGATAAAATCCATTCAGGAGATTTAGTACCAGCATCCAAACGCAGACAAACGTATGTTGATACCAACCGAAAATATACACCAGCAGCAAGATCATGGAGTCCAAAAGGAAACTATGAATTTTATTGGGGAAATGGTAAAAAAAGTGAATTTCCATTCTTCCGAGCAATAGCTATGATAAATTGGAAAGGTGGCGGGCAACATACAGCTTTTGTTATTGGAGAAACTAAACAAGGTCGTATAGCAATTTTAGGAGGTAATTAAGGTAAGCATGCTGGTGGTATAACTCAATCGAGTGCCTCTAAAAGTAAAGTCCAGTTTTACATGTATCCTAAAGGATATAAAATACCAAATTCTTTTTATGAATTACCTGTTAGAGATATAAAAAACAAATTAACATATACAAACACTCATTAATTATGAAACTTATTAGACTGGTATCTATTATTTTAGTTATTTTTTTTTATTCTTGTAAAAAAACAAGGAATACTAAACAAGACTCTACTATTCAAAATAGTTATCAAAAAAAAGAAGTGAATAATGATAATATAGATACGAAGAAAGATTGTGTGATTTATAGCGATAGTATTAAAATAAAAAAATTTATTTCAATTGTCAAAATAGATTTATTTCAAATGGATATAATCAATTTTGGAAAGAAATATAATTTAAAAAGAAATATACACAAGAAAGATAAAATTACTTTATTAAACGCTAAGCCCGAGTTATATTTCGAAAAATAAAAAGGTGGCTGTCTAACAACATTTATATATTTCAATTATAATTTTTATAAGAATAAAAGTAAAGATAGTTGGAAAGGAGAACATCAAACAATAATGATGATAGATAAAATAGGGGATGATTTTAGAATTAAAGATATTAATCATTTTTAAAAGTTGTACTACCAAAAGGTACAAGAGTAGAAGTAAAACGAATCAAAAGGAAGTTCCCCAAAGATTCTAATGTGTATCATTCTCACCCGATTTCATTTGTGGAACAGATGAAGATGATATGTGGAGGAAAAGAGGATAGTAATATTTAAATCACAAGGAAAAGGTCCAAGTTGTAACACTTACTGTAGATATATTCTAAAACAATTAAATTTAACACCACATGGAGGAAACAGTACTTTTTTACTAATTGAACAGTTGGTAGTTTTTTACAACAAAACTAAGTGGCACTGTTTGACCATAATCGGTGGCACAAATAGAACCGTGGTAGCCAGTGACCGAGCGAAGTTCTCGTGTGTACGATGGTGTGAGAGGCGCCTGCCAGCTAAGCTAGTGGTTGTGTAATTTAAACTCTGTCTGCTTGTTTTTTTCTACGTTTTAAAATAGTTCGATTTTCTCTTCATAAGGCTGCTTTAAAAATCGAACTATTTTAAAATGAGCCCCAGCGGCTAGCGTCACGAACTGCTTCCGTTTTTATGTAAATCCAACGTTATTCGATCTTCAAATTTAATATATAATTGTTGAATTGTCAAGCACCAATTATGTAAAGGGTTTGTCCATTTTTTTTCGATATTTTTTGTTGCTAAGTAAACAAGCTTCAATAGTGCCATATCACTGGTAAAAGCCCCTTTTGTTTTAGTTACTTTTCTTACCTGTCTATGAAAACCTTCTACTGCATTTGTTGTGTAAATTATTTTTCTGATAGGTTCTGTATACTGAAAAAACTGAGATAACTCTTCCCAATTACGGTTCCAGCTTTCTAAAACTACAGGGTATTTTTCTCCCCATTTTTCTTCTAATTTCAATAACTCCAACTCAGCAATATCTTTATTAACTGCCTTGTAAACAAGCTTTAAATCTCGAATAAATTCTTTTTGATCTTTGGAAGCTATATACTTTAAAGAATTACGAATTTGATGAACAATACACTTTTGAATTTGTGTTTTAGGAAATACACTCAAGATAGCTTCTGAAAATCCTTTTAAGTTGTCTGTACAGGCAATTAGGATATCCTTAAGCCCTCTGTTATTAAGGTCTGTCAATACTTGAAGCCAAAAATTTGCGCCTTCACTTTCTGAAATATACATTCCTAAAACCTCTTTTATCCCTTCTTTATTTACTCCTAAAACATTGTAAAGTGCTTTGTGTTGTATTTTACCGTCTACTTTTACCTTGTAATGCATAGCGTCAAGCCAAACAATGCAGTACATCTGTTCTACTGGACGACTTTGCCATTGTTTTATATCGGGTATGATCTTATCTGTAATTTGACTTAAAACAGTGTGTGATATATCTGTATCATACATCTCTTTTATATGACCAGAAATATCGCGTAAGCTCATTCCTAAGCCATATAATCCAATGATCTTATCTGATAAATTATCTGCTAAAATGGTTTGACGCTTTTTTATCAGAACAGGCTCGAAACTACTATTTCTATCCGCTGGCGTACTTATTTCAAAACTACCAATACTAGTTTTAACAGTCTTTTTGCCCTTTCCGTTACGTTTATTCCCTTTAGAACGTTCCTCTTCACTAAGGTGTGATTCCATTTCTGCTTCCAATGCTTTCTCAAGAAATTGTTTCATTAAAGGAGCAAAGGCACCTTCTTTTCCGAATAAACTTTTTCCTGATAATAATTGATCCAATGCCTTTTTTTCAATGTTGGCTAACTCGTCTTTTGTCATGTTTTCTGTTTGAATAAAGTTAATACTTTTTTTTATTCAGACAGAGTTGAGTTTACAGTCCCTTATGAGTGTATGCTTTTTAATTTTAAGGAACTCTAAAATGTTTAGATGTGCCTGTAAGTATTCAGTACTAAGCTAAATCTTATTAAATTTTCCTTTTATCTCTTGAATTATTGAAATATATTCGTTTCTTAGCATGTTTTGTACTTTCTTGTTTGCACTTAAAAGTACAATAAAACCAAGGGGTTACCTTGGTTTTCATGCTATTTATTTTTACTTAAACACCTGTAAATGATGGGTGCGAAACTTGAGTGATTAAATTCATATAGTAGAAACTCCAGGAAAGTAACCGCGTTTCATCTTATATCTTTTTTTTGAATCGTATTTTTTACTTGGAATAAATTGATAATCAAAAGCATAGCATTTATTAGACTCTAAATATTTTATTTTCAGAAGCATATCTATATTTAACGAGTTCAGGTTTTCGTAATTTCTAAACTGATGTTCAATACCTGAATCACTAATGTGAACTTCTTTTTTGTGCGATAAACTTTTCAAAACCCTACCAATAGTATCTGGTGAATAAACTTTTAAATTTGGAATTTGAAGAAAGTGTAATTTTAAATGCTTTCCGATATCCTCTGCAGAATCTCCACCAGCTAAAAATAGCATCCAAATTTTTTTTATAATATCAGAATAACTAAATTCAGAATGTAAAGCTCTCTGACCAAGCTGTTTCTTAACCAAATAAACGAATTCAATATTGTTAAATATTTCGACTATATAATTTATTTCGACGTATGCACTTATGTTTTCTGTAGTTGTTGTAGTTTTGGACGGTCAGGGTTTTTACCAAATTTGGTAAAAATAATTAAAAAAGAAAAGTCTTGTAGCTATTGTTTTTACAGGAATTTCCGATTCTTTTAAAATTAGACCTGCGGAGTTATGGTAATAATTAATAAAAAAACAAAAAGTATGGAACAAAGTAAAATAGACATTTTTGTAGCAACAATGAATGATAAATTCCCATCAACAAATATGATGTCAGTTCGTTCACAATTGGAAAAATTAGATGACAGTAAATTTGGATTACTACAATCTTTAAATTACAAAAATCCGACAACATTATTAATTGTATCTCTTTTCTTGGGAGGTTTTGGTGTTGACAGGTTTATGCTTGGTCAAACAGGATTAGGTGTTTTTAAATTATTGACTTGTGGAGGTCTTGGTATTTGGACAATAGTAGATTGGTTTACAATTATGGAAAAGACAAAAGAAATGAATTTCAAACTATTTATGGAAAATGCACATTAATTATAAATTGAAATACCTTGGCGTCATCTTGTTGTTGATTTCGGGGTATTTCTTTCTTTATAATTTTTCAGGGGTAATAAAAGGAATTCCTATTTGTATTTTTAAAAGTGTGACTGGTATTCCTTGTCCTGCTTGTGGCTCGACAAGGGCAACTTTACAGTTATTTCAAGGTAATTTTTGGACTTCAATTTTAATCAATCCTTTTGGAATTTTGACAAATATATTGATAATTGTTTCTGTTTTTTGGATGATAATTGATGTTATAAAAAAGAAAGAGACATTTTTGCCGTTTTTACATAAAAATTGGCATATTAGGATTAAGACTTTTATCCTGTTAATTGTATTAGCTAATTGGTTTTGGAATATACAAAAAGGGCTATAACGCTAGAACGTAAAATAAACTATTTATATCGGTTCTTTTGGATTGTAATTGAAGAGTAAATGTATACTTTATTTCTTTAAAAAACGATGATGCCATGCTTCACAGAATGCCGAATAATTCAATAAATAAAGGGACAATAGGGACTAAAAGCTGTATAGATCCTAATTTAAAAAAGGGATATAGCGTTTTTAACAATAAAGAGGAGTGGATTAAAAAAAGTGACAGCTATTTAAAACAACTGAGAAGCCTTATTTAATAGTTTTGGAGGTAGTTCTACTGTTTCAATGGTATCCTTTTCAAAAGCATCATGAATGCTGTCTACAGCCACAACCACACCAATGGCAAAGATGACTAGAAATAAAATAATTATTTTAAACAAGCGTTTCATAAAGTAGACGTTTATATAAAAGACGCTCAATTTTAACAAATGTTACATAAAAATTAAGATTTCTTTAACTTTTTACAAAAGGAACTATAAATTGAAGGGCTTTTGGACGTATTTCAATGTTAAAACTACCCGTACCTATCAATTCTCCATCTGCTTGTATATAGGCAATTGACCGATCTAAAACAGTTATTTTTAAGCGGTCAGTTTTATAGTTTTCAACAAAGTCTTTTTCTACTATTTTTCCGTTAAATAAGTTGGAAAGGTTACTTAATAATTGAAAAAATGTAATATTCTCTACGCTCGATACATCAAATAAACCATCTGTAGGGTTAGCATGTTGCGTCAGTTGCATTCCACCTGCCGAATATTTACACAATCCTATCAAAAACAACAGCGATGTTTTATAGATGGTTTTTCCGTTAAATTCAATAGCTAATTTACTTTTTTTATAGCCAACCAAACTCACAATAGCACCCGCTAAATAGGCTAAAAAACCCAGTTTTTTAAATGCATTTACCTTATTCACCACATGACCATCCAATCCAATGCCAGCAATGTTGTTAAAGTACACTTCTTGTTGGCTGTTTTCTAATGTAATAAAACCAATATCTTGTAAAATACTATGGCAGTTTTTTAATACTTGAATTGCATTTTTATACTCCTTTTCTATGCCGTAGGTTTTTATCCAATCGTTCCCTGTTCCGAGGGGAATAATTCCTAATTTTACTTGAGAAATAGGATATGTACTCGTCATTAAACCGTTTACTACATTATGTAAAGTACCATCTCCTCCTACACAAATAATATGAGTATAGCCAGTTGCAATGGCTTCTTTTACTAGGATGCTTTCGTGTGATTTATATTCAGAAAATGTAACTTTAAAATCAAATTTTTGATGCTTGAGTTCTTTTTCTATTTCATGCCATTTCTGAGCAGTTTTACCGTTACCAGCAACAGGGTTTACAATTACAAACCATTGAATCTCCATTTACATTTTTTTTATGAGCGTCGCAAAATACAATTACTAACTTTAGATTAACGTATGTTTAAACATTTATTTACAAATGTTACAAAATATGTAAAATGGATACTTTTTATAATTGCCTGATTATATGTTTATTGACTAGTTCTTGTTTGTAATAAAAAGCACGAAGTATTTATATAAAATTTTAAATGCGTATTTTTACTGTGAATAAGTAAAAAATTATGTCAAGAAAAAATAAAGTATTCAAGAAAAAAGGAAAAGTAATTAAAGATTTAACAAGAAAAATACTCCGTATATTCAATAATAATCCATCAACATTATATAACTATAAGCAAATTGCTTCAAAAATAAAAGTGACGGATACAGACGGCCGCAATCAAATTATTAAAAAACTAGCTGCTTTAAAAAAAGAGGAGAAACTCGAAGAAGCAGATCGTGGTAAGTTTAAATTAATAGCAGCCACTAAACATGTAATAGGTACTATAGATTTAACCTCTAATGGAAACGCCTATTTGATAAGTGATGAAACAGAAAATGATGTGTACATACCATCTCGTAATTTGAATCATGCATTGGATGGAGATACCGTAAAAGTATATACATATAGCCGTAGAAAAAACAAAAAATTAGAAGGGGATGTGGTAGAAATCATAGAACGTTCTAAAGATAAATTTGTAGGAGTTTTACAACTAAATAAAAAGTTTGGTTTTGTAGTCCCAGCAAACTTTAAAATGTATACTGATATATTTATCCCAGAAAATAAGCTTTCGACCGCTCAAGATGGAGATAAAGTATTAGTACATATGACAGATTGGCCTCAGAATTCTAAAAATCCGTTTGGTGAAATTATAGAAGTTTTAGGAAAACCAGGAGATCATAATACAGAAATTCATTCTATATTGGTTGAATACGATTTACCGTATAAATTTTCAGAAGAAGTAGAAGCGTTTGCGAATTCCATCTCTTTAGAAATTACCGAAGAAGAAATAGCAAAACGTAGGGATATGCGTAAAGATTTAACCTTTACCATAGATCCAAAAGATGCCAAGGATTTTGATGATGCCTTGTCGTTTACAGAATTAGAAAATGGAAACTACGAAATAGGAATTCACATTGCAGATGTATCGCATTATGTACAAGAAAACACCATTTTAGAAGAAGAGGCTTATGAAAGAGCTACTTCTGTTTATTTGGTGGATAGAGTGGTGCCTATGTTGCCAGAAATGCTCTCCAATGGTGCATGTTCTTTAAGACCAAACGAAGAAAAATTAACTTTTTCTGCGGTGTTTGAAATAGATAAAAAAGCCCATGTTATCAACCAATGGTTTGGACGTACAGTTACCTATTCGGATCAGCGTTTTGCCTACGAAGAAGCACAAGCAATTATAGAAAAAAACGAAGAAGGTGCATTTGAAATGCCAGAAGATATTTCTATCACAGATGGCGCATATACCGTTTCTCCAGGAATAGTGAAAGCCACCTTAACGCTAGATGTGTTGGCAAAAAAAATGAGAGAACGCCGCCTAAAACAAGGAGCTATTACTTTTGATAGAGTAGAAGTGAAGTTTAACCTAGATGAAGAAGCAAATCCAATAGGTGTATTCTTTAAAGAAAGCAAGGATGCAAATAAACTGATTGAAGAGTTTATGCTATTGGCAAATAAGAAAGTAGCAGAATTTATTGGACGTAAAAAAGGAGGAACACCTACAAAAGACACCTTTATATACCGTGTGCATGATGAGCCAAATATAGAAAAATTACAATCTCTACAAACCATTGTAAGTAAATTTGGATACAGTATAAACACTCAGGATAAACAATCTATTTCACAATCTTTGAACAAATTATTGAGCGATGTTCATGGAAAAGGAGAAGCCAATATGATTGAAACGTTGGCTGTACGTACCATGAGTAAAGCGGTATATACAACAGAAAATATTGGACATTACGGATTGGCATTTGATTATTACAGTCATTTTACATCGCCTATTCGTAGGTATCCAGATGTGATGACGCATCGTTTGTTACAGCATTATTTGGAAGGTGGAAAATCGCCTAACCCAGCCATTTATGAAGAAAAATGTAAGCATGCATCGGAACGTGAATATTTAGCATCCAGAGCAGAACGTGACTCTATCAAATACATGCAAATTAAATACATGCAAGATCAAGAAGATAAAGAATTTGAAGGGGTGGTTTCTGGAGTAACTGAGTGGGGTATTTATGTAGAAATTATAGAAAATAAATGTGAAGGAATGATCAGAACACGTGATTTAAAAGATGATTTTTATATTTATGATGAGAGCCAGTACGCCATGGTAGGACAATCTACAAAAAAGGTGATTCAATTAGGAGACACTATTATTGTAACCGTGAAAAAAACAGATTTAGAACGCAAGCATTTAGATTTTAATATGATTAAAAATTTAGGTAAATAAATAGTGGAATAGTTATTGTAAACTAGCTAATCATTCTGTTTTTTATTTTAATAAAAAACAGAAATAGAAGCTAAAATAATCAATAAATAAAATCAAATGAAAAAACTTACTTTTTTATTCTTGTTCGTCAGTACGGTATTGTTTGCACAAGAACCAACGATAAAAAAAATAGGAGATTTTAATACACTTAAAGTGTTTAATGGACTCACTATTAATTTAATAGAAGCTGAAAACCCTAGTATTCAATTGTTTGGAGAAAAAGCAGGGAATGTGGTGTATAAAAATGTGAATGGTCTGCTAAAAATTTCTTTGGATTTTTCTGAAAGCTTTAGTGCAAAAGATGTTTCTGTAACCGTTTATTACACCAATAAATTACATACAATAGATGCCAATGAAGCTTGTTTAGTACAATCTTCCGATGTTTTAGAAAGACAAAACATTGAGCTGAGAGTGCAGGAAGGTGCTCATATAGCATTGGAAGTTAAAGCGAAATACTTAACATTAAAAGCTGTTTCTGGTGGCGTGTTAGAAATTACCGGTACAACAGTTAACCAAAGTGTAGAAGTAACTACGGGAGGTGTTTATGAAGGACTTAATTTAATATCTGTTCATACCGATGTTACTTGTGGAACAGGTGGACAAGTAGGAATTTATGTTTCTGAAGACCTGGATGCAAAGGTGCGATTTGGCGGCGTTGTAAAATACAAAGGAAATCCTACGACACTAAAAAAGAATAAATTTTTAGGTGGTAAAATTAAGGTCTATGAATAATAATTTTAGGACTCTTAACCCTACGATTTTAAAGATAGAAGATAAAAAACTAATAGGACAGACGCTTAAAATGAGTTTGTTACATAATAAAACCACTGCCTTATGGCGTGGTTTTATGCCTATTAGCCATCTGATAGAGTATTCTCTTAGCACCGATTTGTTTTCTTTGCAGGTATATCCTTTGGATTATTTCTCTGATTTTTCTCCTAAAAAAGAATTTGTAAAATGGGCGGCCTTGGAGGTTTCACAAATTGATAATATACCATCAAATATGCAGTCTTTTATACTCGTTGGAGGGATGTATGCTGTATTTGACTATAAAGGGTCTAGTGAAAATAATGCAATTTTTGAAGCTATTTTTAGCGATTGGCTTCCAAACTCCGATTATCAATTAGATCATAGACCTCATTTTGAACGGTTAGGTAAAAACTATAAAAATAAGGATGAAAATTCTCAAGAACAGATTTGGATTCCAATAAAAAAAACTAAAAATTAAAAGACCTCATGCGAAACCTCTTTCAGCTATTCCTCTTATTGTTTACGGTACTATTAACTGCCCAACAGGAACAAAAAGTATATAAAGTTACCTACGATTCTTATGCTAATGGTAAAAAAAAGGACCGTCAGGTTCATTTTTATTTTCATAAAGGTATTGTCTATAACTCAAAAAAAACCGATAAAATAAAACAATATACTGATGTAAATAGGCAACAAAATATAAGTACCATCACCTATCAAAATAAATTGTACAAGAGTGTTGTTGATTTTAAAGATTTGCCAAAACCTACGTTTTCTACAACATCGGATACTATTTTAGGATACCCTTGTAAATATGCTTCATTCTTTTATTTTTCCAACACCATAGAAGTTTGGTATACCGAAAAAACAATTGCAAAAGGAGCACCCTATAGTGGGTATTTACCAACTGCAGATGCATTGGTACTGCGAATTTTAATTAATGGCAATAGAGAGTTAAAAGTAAATGCGATAAAAGAAGTTGCGTCTATTAAACCGCTTGAGTTTGTAGACTCAAAGGCTATTTCTGTGGATAAAGCAGCTTTTGAAGCACTTAAAATTAACTCAAGATATCATAAAATGATAGTTTTTGATAACGAGCAAATTAATTTTGACCCGTCTATCCCTGTTGCAAAAGAGGCTGAATTAGCTATAAATAAAACCTATCATTTTGCAAATGGAACGGTACTTATGAAAAAGATAAAGCTAAGCGATGCTCTTAAAAACAGTACCGTATTTGTGAAATTATACAGTAGGTCTAATGGAGATGCTTATGATAGAACAGGCTCTGTTTTTATAATTCCAGGAAGTCAGGAACGTTCTATTTTAAATGGATTTCAGTACGGATTGGACAAGTTGCCTGTGTACACGGATGCTAAAGAAAACAAGTATCAAGGGATTTTGAAAACGGATAATTACGCGCCTTCTATAGAATTAATGCGATTTTTCACTGCCTTTGGGACGCATTATTTCAATGATAAAAGACAAATTAAAAACTACGATTGGGCAGAAAATGTGTTGTACGAACAAGAGGTTACTAAATTAATTCCATCCGATGAAAAAGAAATTTGGATCGGTGTTTTTATTGGTAATTATGATAAGGGAGGTCACAAAGTGAGTTTGGAATTGAATTTTTATCCAAGCATGTCTGTAGATAAAAAGCCAGTTCATAAATACATCAATTCGTTGTTTTCTACAGTGAATAGGATGGAAGCAAATGGACAAAATTATGGACGCTTATTTAAAAATGATACACTGAGAGTAGATTTTGAAATCACAAAAAGCATCCGAGATTTACAATTAATTTATACCACTACAGGTCATGGTGGCTGGGATGATGGAGATGAATATATGCCGAGGATGAATCGTGTACGAGTAGATGGAAAACAAGTATTTTCTATTGTGCCTTGGCGATCGGACTGTGCTACGTATCGTTTGTCGAACCCTGCTTCTGGGAATTTCGGAAACGGATTGTCTTCCAGTGATTATAGCCGATCTAACTGGTGTCCAGGAACTTTAACCACGCCGTATTATATTCCTTTAGATAAACTGAAAATAGGAAAACACACCATGGAAATTATTATAGAGCAAGGAAATGATGGAGGAACAAGTTTTAGTCATTGGGGAGTTACAGGTGTTTTAACAGGTTCTATAATAGAGTAAATTACCTATAATCAAAGAAATATTACTGGTAATCTTATGTTAAGGAGGCTATTATTATTAGTGACATATTGATTTTATTACTATCTTTGTTGCCTAAATAAGAAATAAAAATGAATACACTTACTATATTTTTAGCATTACCAGGACCTTTATCAATGGCATTAATTGCTGGTGCTATAATTTTATTATTTGGAGGAAGAAAAATTCCGGAACTAATGAAAGGAATTGGTGGGGGTATTAAGGAGTTCAAAAAAGCAACTCAGGACGATGATGAAGAGCAAAAGGAAGATGTTAAAAAAGTAGATAAAAAATAAGAATTTTTCAATCATATAAAAAAGCCTATTTCAATTTAGAAATAGGCTTTTCTTATGTAATACCAAGTACATTTCCAAGTGATGGTTTAGAAATGCATTTGGTATTTAAAGCTTCCTTTATAGTTTTACAGTGGTTCCTCAAGCAGCTACCATCAGCATAGTTCCTCCGTTTGGACCTACGGTTTCTTAGTCTAAATCTATACCAATAATGGCATCAGCTCCCATGCGTTGGGCTTGTTCTTCCATTTCTTTTAATGCGGTATCTTTTGCTTCTCGCAATACTTTTTCATAAGATCCATAGCTACCTCGTACGATATCGCGAATACCTGCAAAAAAATCTTTAATAAAATTGGCCCCTATAATGGTTTCTCCAGTTACAATCCCCATGTATTGAGTCACTTTTTGATTGTCTAGACTTGATGTGGTGGATAAAATCAGTAGTACTTAGTTTTTTTCAGGAGGAGTTCCAGCTTCGTTTATTTTATTGGCAGCTACCAAGCTTGTCACCATATCATTTAACATACTACTTGCTGCATTTGGATTGTTTGGTAACAGGATTAAGTTACTATTAGTACTTGCCCCTATACTTTGTAAAGTATCGTAATGTTGGGTAATTACAATTAGTGCAGAAGCCTCTTGACTGTTTATTCCTGATCTATTTAATACATCCACACTTTCTTCCAAACCACGTGCTATTTCTCTACGTTGATCTGCTATACCCATCCCTTGTAAGCGTTTGCTTTCTGCTTCAGCTTTGGCACGTTCTACAATTAGAATACGTTGGGCGTCTCCTTCAAATTGAGCTGCTACTTTTTCGCGTTCGGCAGCATTAATACGGTTCATAGCTTCCTTTACTTGTGAGTCTGGATCTATGTCTGTTACCAATGCTTTTACAATATCGTACCCGTAGTTTAACATGGCATCTTTTAATTCACGTTGGATGGCATGTGCAATATCATTTTTTTTAATAAAAACGTCATCGAGCCTCATTTTTGGAACTTCAGCACGCACGGTATCAAATATAAAAGCGGTGATTTGCTCACTTGGATTTTGTAATTTATAAAAAGCATCATATACTTTTTCTCTTAAAATTTGGAATTGCACCGATATTTTAAGGTGTACAAATACATCGTCAGATGTTTTAGTTTCAACAATTACATCCAATTGTTGAATTTTTAAACTTACACGTCCAGCAACCCTGTCTACGAGTGGTATTTTAAAGTTTAGTCCTGCTTGGGCTGTTTTTATGTATTTTCCAAAACGTTCTACAATTGCTGTAGTTTGTTGTTTGACAATAAAGAATCCTGTAAATAAAATAATTATAACAGGAATAAGAAGATAAATCATAGTAATGTATTTAGGTTTATTTAAAAATAATTGAATAAATATACGATTTTTGCTTAACGAGCAATCGATACTTTATAATTATATGTATATTTATCCGAACTAATTGTTACAAGAATGCGCAAATTTATTTTTACAAGTGTACTGGTCTTTGTTTTAGGACTGGTTGGATATTTTTTAGTGATTTATTATGTTCCTTATAGTGAAGGTTTTAGATCAGGGGAGTTGGTAAAAATCACCCATAAGGGATTTTTATTTAAAACATGGGAAGGTGAAATTAGCCAAGGCGTTTCCGAAGCTCAACGTTTTAAATTTTCTGTAGAAGATAATCAAAAAAAAGTATTAGAAGACCTTAAGGAATACCAAGGAAAAAATATTAAACTATCATATATAGAACGTTTAGGTACTTTTTTCTGGTTGGGTGATACCAAATATTTTGTTACTAAAGTGGAGAAAACAGACTAGTTTTTTAGTTTTGAGTAATTGATTCTTGCTGTTTGTTTGTACATAAATAAACTATTTATATCGGTTATTTTGGATTGTAGTTGGTATCATACCAAATACATTTCCAAGTGACGGTTTAGAAATTGAATTGTTTTTTGTTTTAGTTAGGCGAAAAATAGAAGGATAGCTTAGTTATCGTTTTGTTTTTTAACAACGCTAGAACGTAAAATAAACTATTTATATCGGTTATTTTGGATTGTAGTTGGTATAAACGATTAGGGAGTTTAAAACTATAATTTTTCAACTAGAAAACGGGATCATATAATTTAAAAAATCCGAAGAGGCATCATAAATGATTTCTCTTCGGATTTTTTATTAAAATTTTTGGAGTAGGTATTTGTACCGTAATTGAAAAAGAATGGAACAAATAGCCAGGCCTACTGGGAAACCAAACCAGATGCCTACAGGGCCAAAACCCCAAATAAATGTACATGCATAACTAAATGGGAGTGAGATTATAAAATAAGATATAAAGGTAATTACTGCTGGAATCTTGGCATCAGCTAAACCTCTTAAAGTACCAGATAGTATTATTTGAATACCATCTAGCACTTGCATTAGACCACATACTATTAACATTTGACCTGCTAATTTTATGACTACAGGATCTGTGGTAAATAGGTGAGGAAGCATGGTACGTCCACCTAAATATAGGATCACAGAAAAGGTACAATAGATATACATTAGATGCATGGACGTTTTGGTGATTCTAATAATTCCATTTTTATCATTTACTCCTTTATAATGGCTCACACGGATGGTTGTACCTGCTCCCAATCCCTGATAAATCATAAACCCTAAGGTAGAGAGTGAAATGGCTATTTGGTGAGCTGCCATTCCTGTTTCGTTTACCCATCCCATCATGATAGCACACAATCCAAAAGCAGATGCTTCCATTACAATTTGCCCTCCTAATGACATTCCTAATTTTACAACTTGCATGAATTTAAGCCAACAAAATTCACTTTTTTGAACTAGTTTTTTATATAAATTATATTTTTTGTTATTATAAAATAAGAATATAAAAGCAGCCGCCATAAATATTCTTGCAAGTAACGTTCCAATTCCAGCTCCAGAAAGTCCCATTGCAGGTATGCCTATTTTACCATACATAAACAGGTAATTACCTATAATATTTATCAGATTTGCCCAAAGCATAATTTTCATAGCTGTTTTTGTATCCCCAATTCCTTCTGCAAATTGTTTATAGGCATAAAAAACCATCATTGGAAATACGGAAGTGATAAGGATTGCTAAATAGTCTTGTGAAGGTTTTAGTACAGCTATTGGTTGCCTCATATAAGGGGTTAGTAAGTACAAACCGATTAATACCAATACTAAGATAAGTCCCATAAAGATATTTGCTAGTAGTCCATTTTTAATCCAAGATCCAATTGCATAATTGTCTTTTTCTCCCCAGCTTTTACCTATTAAAGGTGTAAGTGCAAATGAATACCCCATTCCAAAAATTAAAATAAGATTAAAAATGGTATTGCTAAAAGAGGCTGCTGCAAAATTGGTGGTCCCCAGTTGTCCAATCATTATATTATCTACTCAAGTTTCGCACCCATCATTTACAGGTGTTTAAGTAAAAATAAATAGCATGAAAACCAAGGTAATCCCCTGGTTTTATTGTACTTTTAAGTACGAACAAGAAAGTACAAAACATGCTAGAACACGAAGATATCACAAAAACACAGGAGATAAAAGGAAAATTTAATAAGATTTGGCTTAGTTCAGAATACCTACAAGCACATCTAAATATTTTAGGATTCAATAAAATTAAAAACAAGTTTAGTTGGTGTAAGAAATCGGGGATTTCATTCGGTAATTTAATCTCTACACTTTTAATTTTACCTATTATCGGATTTGATTCTATTCATGGACTTACAAGTAGTAAAGACAAGGGATTAGGTCAGTCGGGTAAAGATTCATACTATCGAATCCTAGCAAATCAAAAGATAAATTGGAGGGTTTTTCTAGCTCAGTTTGTGAAGCAATATCTATTAAAAGAAGAGTTCTTTACTCCATCTCAAGACGCTACAAAGTGCTTGATCTTTGACGATACTGATCTTTCTAAAACAGGAAAGACAATTGAAGGTGTTTCAAAAATATACAACCATGTGTCAAAAACGTATTACCTAGGCTTTAAGCTACTTGTAGCTGGTTATTGGAATGGAAGTGTATTTATCCCTGTTGACTTTAGTTTGCATCGTGAAAGTAAAACATCAAAATTAAAATACGGTCTAACGGCGAAGCAACGTAGGCTTCAAAAGAAAACTCCAAGATGTAGTAAAACAATTGCAGCAAAGAGGTATCAGGAACTCAATAAAAAGAAAACAGACCTGCTAGTTCAAATGTTCTCAAGGCTTGTAAAACGTAAAATCCCCATAGATTACATCTTAATAGACACCTGGTTTACAAGTGTTAAATTACTTAGAAAGCTACGGAACATTAGTAGTTCAACTCATATTATTGGGATGTATAAATACAACAGTAAGATTGAAGTTCGATCAAAGATAAAAACGTTGTCACAACTCAAAAAACAGAAAATAAAACCAAAACGATGCCGTAAATTCAATTATTACTACCATCATTACATAACTGAAATTGATGGTCTTAAGGTTGCTGTATTTATTTCAAAACGTGGAAAGAATGGCAAATGGCACACGTTAATATCAACGGATACAACACTGAAATTTGTAAAGGCTATTGAAATATACAGTATCAGATGGTCCATAGAAGTGTTTTTTAAAGAAGCTAAGCAGTTGTTTGGTCTTGGAAAATGTCAGTCTACTAATTTCGATATTCAAATCGCACAAATAAGCATTATAATGGTTCAATATTTACTCACCAGTATTCGATATAGAATGGAAGCCTACGAAACTATAGGAGGCTTGTTTAAAGATTTAAAACAAGATTATATAGAGAATAAGCTAAACATCAGGATATTAGCAGTTATCAGCTTGGTGATTGACATTTTGGAAAAGATGATTGAATCTATTGATGTTGAAATGGTTACACGTAAAATAATAGCGAATATTGAAGATTTTGGATTCCTAGTGAATATCCACAAGCTTAACTATCAAGAGGTTGCGTAAATCTATCTAAGTGCGAAACTTGAGTTATCTATTAACCCAACAGTAATTTGGCCTGCCTGGGCTATAATTACAGGGATGCTTAGTGACAGTGTTTTTTTGTATTCACTGCTGTTTTTATTCCAAAAATTAGTCATTTTTTATTTTTTATAATAACTGTATACAAGGCTGTACACAGTTATTTAGTCGTACTTTAAAAAGTTGAAAATTGATACATGTGTTTGTACCAATAGTTACACCAATTACATTTCCAAGTGAAGGTTTAGAAATAGAATTATTTTTTGTTTTAGCTAGGCGGAAAATCTAAGGATAACCTTAGCTATCGTTCTATTTTTCAACAACGCTAGAACATAAAATAAACTATTTATATCGGTCATTTTGGATTGTAATTGGTGTTACACCAATTACATTTCCAAGTGAAGGTTTAAAAATAGAATTATTTTTTGTTTTAGCTAGGCGGAAAATCTAAGGATAGCCTTAGTTATCGTTCTATTTTTCAACAACGCTAGAACATAAAACAAACTATTTATATCGGTCATTTTGGATTGTAATTGGTGTTATTTATGTAAGGCGCTAATTGCCCTCATAGCATGGCTTAAAATTCCATCTTAAATTTATACATTATGAATAAAGAAGCAGGGGAAATATTTTTTTGAAGATATTGTTAAGGTTATAGTATTTAAATTAGTATTGTTTTTTTAAAAGGTGTTTTTAAAAAATAGAGGGTATATTTCTATAAGAAATGGCATCTTATCTAAGCGTGGGGTATCCATAAAGAAAACAGCAAATAAATTAATAAAAAACATAAACCAAGTATAAAACACAGCTGTATTTTATACTTGGTTTATATTATGTAATTATTTTTAGCGAAAAAAAAGTAAGTAATTATACTTGTCTCTAACAGTTCTAAGTTCTATTTTTAAGAATAATGCTAGTTTTTTCAGGCTTAAGGTGACAGTATGTATTAATTACGCACTACTAGCTCAAGTTGTCAATTGCAAACTGCAACCTAGTTAGGGTTTCTTTTTTTCCTATCATGGCAGCAATATCGAATAAATGTGGTCCTTTTAGAGCACCAACAAGGCTCAGTCGGAAGGGTTGCATAACTTTTCCAAAACCAATTTCTTTACTGGTAATCCAAGCTTTTACGTCTGTTTCTATGTTTTCAGAAGAGAAATCATCTATTTTATTAATTTCTGAAATCAATTCTTGCATCAAAGCAGGTGTTCCTTCTTTCCATTGTTTTTTACTTGCTTTGGCATCAAACTGGGATGGATTGGCAAAAAAGAAATCACTTAACCCCCAAAAATCGTGTACAAATACGGCACGTTCTTTAATAAGTCCAACAACTTTTTCTATATAGTCAGCATTGGTAGTAATTCCTTTCGCTGTAAGAATTGGAGTGTATAAAGCTGCTAAATCAGCATTTGATTTTTGCTGCATATACTGTTGGTTAAACCATTCCGTTTTTTCTTTATTAAATTTAGCACCACTTTTACTCACACGTTCTAAGCTAAAGTCTGCAATTAATTCTTCCAAATTAAAGAGTTCTTGTTCTGTACCAGGATTCCATCCTAAAAATGCCAACATATTGATAAAAGCATCGTTAAAATATCCGTCTTCTCGGTAACCTTTGCTTACAATTCCAGTAGTTTCGTTTGTGTATTCTAATGGGAATACAGGGAAGCCTAATTTATCACCGTCTCGTTTGCTTAATTTTCCTTTACCTACAGGTTTTAAAATTAATGGTAAATGTGCAAATTCTGGAGATTCCCATCCAAATGCTTCGTATAATAAAATATGTAATGGCATAGATGGTAACCATTCTTCTCCACGAATTACGTGGCTTATTTCCATCAAGTGATCATCAACAATGTTTGCTAAATGATAGGTAGGCATCCCATCACTTTTAAATAATATTTTATCGTCTAAAACATTTGTATCAATTTTAATCTCCCCACGAATCATGTCTTTCATTTGCAAAATTCGATCGGTAGGTGATTTAAAACGCACCACAAATTTAGCTCCATTTTCTAAGCGTTTACTTACTTCATCAGCTGATAAAGTTAATGAATTGTCTAGTTTTAAACGGTTGTGATGGTTGTAGATAAACGTTTTACCTTTTTCTTCATGATCTTTTCTATGAGCATCAAGGGCTTCGGTCGTATCAAATGCATAATAAGCATTTCCAGAATTGATTAAATCGTGGATGTGTTTTTTGTAAATTTCCTTACGTTCAGATTGACGGTAAGGACCAAATTTTTCGTTGCGGTTTATACCTTCATCAAAAGGAATTCCACACCAATCTAGCGCATCTACAATATACTGCTCGGCATTGGCAACATAGCGTGTTTGATCCGTGTCTTCGATGCGTAATACAAAGGTTCCGTTGTGCTTTTTAGCAAATAAATAATTGAATAATGCGGTGCGAACCCCACCTATATGTAAAGGTCCTGTTGGGCTTGGTGCAAAACGAACACGAACATTTGATGCCATAATTGTATATTTTTTTTTGCAAATATAAATGTTCAAACTCAGAAAAATGCACTAGAATAAAATATTGTCCGAATTAATAGTTAAGAGTTGTTCTAAAAGGATCTATTTAAGATAGTTTTATAAAAATAGAAATGGTTGTTTTTATAAAAAAAACAACCATTCTCTCAATCAATCAAACAATTTAACTTATAAATAAGTACGCCTCTGAAGACCGGAAATCCGCAGCGTAAATACTATTTATAATCGGGTGCAAATGAAACAAATACTAACCGCTTGTAGACGGGGAAATACCCCCTTTTTTACCCCGTAAATCCCCTGTTTTAAAAACTAAACTACAGTGAGTTAGTTGTTTGTTGATTAAAGAATATCGTCTAATTTTATTTTTGTTGCTTGTCTTGTAATAATTACTAATTTTAACATATTTTTTTTAAATATTATTAATGGAAATAAACATAGCAAATGGGTTGATAAGTTCTTTTCAAGAAACAGCAATGATTGAGGAATTTAGAGAAACACGTTCTAAAAAGCGCCACAATATTATGATGAGATTGACATATAATAGAGAGGGAAAAGATGCTTGTTGTACTGGGTTTGCTATTGGAGAAATAGAATCGTTGCATGCTAGTGTTCTAGCTTGTACACCAAAACCATATTAAAAAGATGTTTCATTTTTTGTCTCCCATATTAATTTTTTCGACATTGATTGTAGGAATTATTAATATTGAAAAAATTAGAGGGAAAAAGATTTTTCCTTTATTGTATTTTTTAGCTTTTAGTGGTATGGTAGAAATTGTGGGGGCGTTAATTTTGAAATTTTCAGGACTAAAACCTTTTTTTGTATAGAACACTTATTTTTTGGTCAGTATTCTTTTTTATAATTATTTATTTAGAAACTATTTGAATTCAGAGAAGAAAAAAAAAACACTCCATATATTGACTACAGGTTTTGTAGTGTTTGTAATAGGAAATCATTTTTTGAAACAAGATTATTATGAAACGTTTCAATCATATAATATTATATACATCGGTTTTTTTGTGATTATTTCCGTTGTTTCATATTATATCGAAAGTCTAAATTCTGATAAAGTTTTGTATGCACAAGAGAGTTTGTTATTTTGGGTTAGTTTGGGCTTGTTACTTTTTCAGGTAGGAATTATTCCTATTTTTATCTTTTTAAATTTCCTAAATTTTTCAGGCTTATATGATTATATATTACTTACTTTAAACTTTGTATTATATGGATGTATGATTACGGGGTTTATAATAAGTAAAAGAGCACATAATTAAGCGATGCGAAACGAAAAAGAAGTAGAATTATTAGTATTGGTAACTACAGTTATTGTCTTATTACTAGGTGTTATAGTAGTGGTATTGTTTTCTTTTTTTCAAAAGAAGAAGGCAAGATATATAACGAGTCAACTAATTATGAAACAGCAGTTTGAAGAAGAATTAACGAAATCTAAAATTGAAATTAGAGAACAGGCTCTGCAAAATATAAGTTGGGAAATTCATGATAATGTAGGGCAATTATTATCAGTTGCAAGGATGCAATTGAATATTGTAGAGGCTAGTTTACCAGAAAAGCAACAAGAAAAAATTGCAGAAACCAATGCGTTGATAGGAAATAGTTTACAAGAGTTACGCAGCTTGGCAAAGACATTAAACCCACAAGTTATAAGAAATTTGGGATTGGTGGAGTCTATATATTTAGAAATGGCGCGTTTTAATAAATTAAATTTTATAAAAGCGGGTGTGACAGTTATAAACAAACCTTTGGTTATTCAGATAAACCATGAAATTATACTTTTTAGAATAATTCAGGAGTTTTGTAATAACTCGCTAAAATATTCTAAAGGAAGTAATTTGAATGTTGAATTGTTGTATTCAAAAGATTCACTTCAAATTACAGCCCAAGATGATGGTATAGGCTTTGACGTCAAAGGCAAAAAGGAACAATTAGGAATAGGATTAATAAATATGAAAAGTCGTTCTGAATTAATTCACGCTGATTTAGAATTAACTTCAGAATTAGGAAAAGGAACAATGTTAAATATAAAATACAAGTTACCAAGATTTGTATTGGAAAATTTTAATAGTTAAAATATAAAAATGAAAAAGCAAAACTTAATTATAGTAGACGATCATGTATTGTTCTCCCAGGCATTGAAAGGATTGATAGAAAATTTTGAAGAATATAATATACAAGCTGTACTTGGAAATGGCAAAGAATTGATGACTTGGTTTAGCGAAAACGAAGAGCATCCAGCCGTGATATTGATGGATATTAACATGCCTATTATGGACGGGGTTGAAGCGACAAGATGGTTGAGTGAAAATTACCCAAAAGTAAAAGTGTTAGCACTTTCTATGGACGATCACGAAGCTACCATTATTACCATGCTGCGCGCTGGGGCAAAAGGCTATTTACTAAAAGACATTCATCCAAAAATTTTAAGACAAGGAATTAACGAGGTTATAGTAAACGGTGTGTTCTATACAGAAAAGGTAACAAACACTATTTTAAGTACCTACCAACCTAATAATTCTGGTTCTTCGGTGATGCTAAAACCTCGTGAATTGGAGTTTTTAAAATTAGCCTGTACGGATAAAACGTATAGAGAAATAGCCAGTGATATGTGCCTAAGTCCTAAAACAGTTGATGGGTATAGGGAGGTTCTATTTGCAAAATTGGAAGTTAAAAACCGAGTGGGATTGGTGTTGTATGGTATAAAAGAAAAATTGGTAGTGTTGTGATGCTGTTAATTGTTATTGGTTGAGCAATGGGGTTCAAACAAGCCAATCGCCAATTTATATAACAATAATATAGGGTCTCCTTTCAAATCCTTATCTTTACCAAAAATAGATCACATTGGGGAAAATTACAGTAAGCAATATTAAAGTGTACGCCTATCATGGATGTTTGGATGAAGAAGGCAAAATTGGGTCAGATTACCGAGTAGATGTTACTATTAAAGCAAATTTACGTAAGTCTGCAGTTTCGGATCACTTAGAAGACACCGTAGATTATGTGCATTTGAATAAAATTGTGAAAGAAGAAATGTCCATCAGATCTAAATTATTAGAAGAAGTGGTAGAACGTATTTTGATACGTATTATGCAGGAAATTAAATTAGTAGATAAGGCTAGGGTAGCAGTTTCTAAATTAAACCCACCAATAGGAGGCAATGTAGAAATGGTAACCGTGGAAAGTAGTAAGAAAAGAAAGTAAAAATACCTTGTAGGTTTCTTAAAAACTACCTAGATTTGCTCACCGATAATGGCGTCGTGGCCGAGTGGCTAGGCAGCGGTCTGCAAAACCGTCTACAGCGGTTCGAATCCGCTCGTCGCCTCCATAAAACCGTATCATTCCGATACGGTTTTTTTGTTTTCTTTAACATTTATTTAATATAAAATTTATCACCTTTGTACCTAAAGAGAGGCTAAAATGAAGATATATTCAATCGAAACAGGTAATTTTAAATTGGACGGAGGAGCCATGTTTGGTGTCGTACCTAAAGTCCTATGGCAGCGTACAAACCCTGCCGATGCTAATAATTTAATAGATATGGCATTGCGCTGTATGTTGATAGAAGATGGAGACAGATTGATCCTTATTGATACTGGAGTCGGTAACAAACAATCAGAAAAGTTTTTTAGTTATTATTACATGTTTGGAGACCATAGCTTAGATGTTTCTTTAGCAAAACATGGGTTTCATAGGAATCAAATTACAGATGTGTTTTTAACACATTTACATTTTGATCATGTAGGAGGCTGTATTCAATGGAATAAAGACCATACGGGGTATGAACCTGCGTTTAAAAACGCGAAATTCTGGTCAAATAAAAAGCATTGGCATTGGGCTGATGTTCCGAATGTTCGTGAAAAAGCTTCTTTTTTAAAAGAAAATATAAACCCAATAGAAAAGAGTGGTCAATTAAATTTTGTAGACATCCCATCGGGGAATTATTTAAAAAACTCTCCTTTAGGTTTTGATATCTTATTTGCGGACGGACATACCGAAAAACAAATGTTGCCTACCTTAAAATACCAAGATAAAACAATCATATATGCAGCAGATTTATTACCTACAGTTGGTCATATTCCGCTACCGTATGTTATGGGATATGATACACGTCCATTATTAACTATGGATGAGAAAGCTGTGTTTTTGAAAAAGGCAGCAGACGAAAATCACTATATATTCCTTGAACACGATGCACATAATGAAGTATGTACTGTGCAACATACCGAAAAAGGAGTACGATTAAAAAATACGTATACGTTTAACGAAATATTCAATTAAAAAGAGATTCGATGAAAATTAATAAATTAGTTTTAGGCTTAGGACTTGTTTCTATTGCCTTTACAGGATGTAAAACTACCCAGGTAGCTACAACAAAATCAAAAACAACGGTTACGATACCTTCTGTTTTAACTGCAACGGATGCCGTAGTTGCTAAAAAAGGGGTGATGACTCCAGAAGAAATAAAAGCATGGCCACATATGGATATCTTTAAAGATTCTGTTCCAGGAATAAGTTTAGAGAAAGCCTATGACTTTGTAAAAAATAAGAAAGGAAAAATTGTGATTGTTGGTATTATTGACTCAGGGGTGGATATTGAGCATGAAGATTTAAAAGATGTAGTTTGGACCAATCCTAAAGAAATTGCAGGAAATGGTATAGATGATGACAAAAACGGTTATATAGATGATATGCATGGGTGGAACTTTTTAGGAGGTAAAAAAGGAACCAAAGCTCCAGAGCAATTAGAAGTAACACGTATGTATAAAGCTGCCAAAGCTCGTTTTGACGGGAAGACAGCTGTAACTATTGCTGCTGCTGATAAAGCAGACTTCGAAATGTATCAAAAACTAAAAGAGATTTACACCAAAAAATCTGAAGGAGGGATACGTACTTTAGAGCGTATGAATTTCTTAATGGATGCAATTAATAGTATAAAAAAACATTTAGGAAAAGATGATTTTACCTTGAGTGATGTAACTGCTATTAAAACCGATGATCCAGGTTTAGGACAAAAAGTAGCTGCGATTACTGCAATTTATGGCCGTGGTGCTTCTGAAAAAGACATTGCAGATTACCGTAATAATTTACTTTCAAATAAATCGTATGATTTGGATTTTAACGGAAGAGTTACAGGTGATGACGCCGATGACTGGAGTACGAAATCATATGGAAATAACATCGTATTAGGTGGTGGAGCTGATGAATTACACGGGACACACGTATCAGGAATTGTTGCTGCTTCTAGAAACAACGGTATTGGAATGAATGGGGTTGCAAAAAATGTTCAAATTATGACCGTTAGAGCAGTGCCAGATGGTGATGAATATGATAAAGATGTTGCTTTGGCAATCCGTTACGTTGTAGACAATGGAGCAAAAGTGGTGAATATGAGTTTTGGTAAAGCATTTTCACCTCACAGTAAATGGGTGTATGATGCTATGAAATATGCAGAAAAACATGATGTTTTATTAGTAAAAGCAGCAGGAAACAACGGTGAAGATATCGATTTACCTTCGTATGTGCATTTCCCTACAGACTCTCCTATAAATGGATCAGAAGAAATTGTAGATAATATATTAACCGTTGGTGCTATGACACGTCATTTTGATGAGAATTTATGTGCTACTTTTTCTAACTATGGAAAAACTAGAGTTGATATTTTTGCGCCTGGATTGGAAATTTATTCTACCATCCCTAAGGACAATGCGTATTTATCTATCCAAGGAACTTCTATGGCATCCCCAGAAGTGGCTGGTGTAGCCGCGTTGGTTAGATCATACTATCCATCATTAACTGCTTCTCAAGTAAAATACATTATTATTAATTCTGGAATAGAATTTAATAGAGAAGTGATTGTTCCTGGATCTAGATCTCAACTTAATCCTAAAGGAATACTTAAAAATTTCAATGATTTATCAGTAAATGGAAGAATTTTAAATGCTTACAATGCACTTGTAATGGCTGATAAAATGGTTAACGAAAAATAAAAGAGTACTATTTTTTTACACATATAAAAGAGCATTTCCCTTATGTAGAGAAATGCTCTTTTTGATTTTATACCAATTACAACCCAAAATGACTGATATAAATAATTCCATTTCTAAACCGCCACTTTGAAATGTATTTGATATTAATGATTGCTGTAAAGCTAATTGATGTCAAATGGTATTATTTTTGATGAAACAGAAACGATATAAAAAACAATTGTATTTCCAAAACAGTTGTTTAGAAACACAATTGATGACTACTAAATAACAACCGAATGAATTTAAGAAAACAACACCTATTTTTAGTTCTTTTAATCGCTTTTTCAGGCTTAAAAGCACAACAAAACATAGGAAAACAACGAACAAACCCAGGGTATTGGCAACAACGAGTAAACTACACGATGGAGGTAGATATGGATGTGAAAAACTTCCAGTATAAAGGAACTCAAAAACTAGTCTATACCAATAACTCTCCTGACAATTTGCACCAAGTGTTTTATCATTTGTATTTCAATGCTTTTCAGCCAGGCAGTGAAATGGACATGCGTTTGCAAACCATCAAAGATCCTGATGGAAGGATGGTAAACAACATAGGAACTGTAGAAAGTCCCATATATCAAAGTAGAATTTCCATTCTAAAGCCAAACGAGATTGGATATCTAAAAGTAGTAAGTTTGTTGCAAGATGGAAAAAAAGTAGCTTTTAAAGTGGAAGGAACCATCTTACAAGTGACTTTAAATACCCCTATTTTATCGGGTACATCTGTGATTTTTGAAATGGAATTTGAAGGACAGGTTCCAGTTCAAATTAGGAGATCGGGGCGTAATAATAAAGGAGGAGTTGCATTGACCATGACACAGTGGTATCCAAAAATAGCTGAATATGATTATCAAGGATGGCAAGCACATCCTTATATTGCTAGGGAGTTTCAAGGTGTTTGGGGTGATTTTGATCTTAGGTTACACATCGATAAAAAATATACCGTTGCGGCATCTGGTTATATTCAAAATCCGCAAGAAGTAGGCCATGGTTATGAAGACCCATCTAAGAAATTAAAAAAATCAAAATCTAAAAAAATAACATGGCATTTTAAAGCGCCCAATGTACACGATTTTAGTTGGGCTGCAGATCCTGATTATATCCATGATAAACTAGCGGTAGATAAGGAAAGAACGTTGCACTTTTTCTATAAAAAATCACTTGCTAAAAAATACAGAAAAAACTGGAAACAATTTCAACCTAAGGCTGTGGAAATCATGCAGTATTTTAACAAATACATAGGAGAATACCCTTACAAACAATATTCTATTATCCAAGGAGGTGACGGAGGTATGGAGTACGCTATGTTAACCATGATAACTGGAAAAAGAAGTCAAGGAAGCTTGGCAGGGATCACGGCACATGAAATGGCACATATGTGGTTCCAGCATATATTGGCAACTAACGAGAGTACACATCCGTGGATGGATGAAGGATTTACGAGTTATATTTCTGATAAATGTATGGATGCTATTTTTGATAGAAATAGTAAAGAAATTTTTAAAGGTTCTTATGATTCATATAACTATTTAGTGAATTCGGGGAAGCAAGAACCATTAACTACTCATGGAGATCGTTTTAATTTGAATATGGCTTATGGCATCGCAAGTTATAGTATGGGTACTATATTTTTAAACCAACTGGAATATATTATTGGGAAAGAAAATTTAGCCAGCACACTTAAAAAGTACTTTGATGATTTCAAGTTTACGCATCCTACACCCAACGATTTTAAACGTGTTGCAGAACGTGTTTCAGGGATCCAACTTGAATGGTATTTGAATGAGTGGATACAAACTACGCATACGATAGATTATGGAGTAACCAAAGTGATGGAGAATCAAATCACATTAACAAGACTTGGGGCAATGCCGATGCCTATTGATTTAACAGTCCAATATACCGATGGGACCTCAGAGAATTATTACATCCCATTACGTATGATGCGTGGTCAAAAACCAAGCGTTGCAATCTTATTAAAAAGTTGGGCTTGGGCAGTACCTAATTATACGTTTAAAGCAAGTAAAACAATTAAATCTGTAACGATAGACCCTTCCAATCGCATGGCAGATGTAAATAAAGCAAACAATGTATTTACTTTTTAGTGACAGGACTTGTACCAACTAAAATCCGAAATAACCGATATAAATAGTTTATGTTGCATTTTAGTTTTATTGAAAAACAGAACGATAGCTATCCTTCCATTTTTCGTCTAGCTAAAACAAAAAATAATTTCATTTCTAAACCGTCACTTGGAAATGCATTTGGTATATAGGACATAAGGGAGCCAGAAATAAAGATTAAATAGAGAGCAATTGTAAGTAGTAATACGGCAATTGCTCTTTTTTTTGAGGGCTAAAATCAAGACGATATCCCATTTATAAAGTTGCTCAATTTTCCGATTTGTGAGCTTTAAAACTATGCGTTTTTAACACTAAGAAACCGCTAATATTTCCATCAGTTTCCCTTGGAACTGAATGCGATCTCCTTGTTTTTTACCCAACAGCAATTTTCCAATTGGAGCATGGGTGGAGATTCCAAAGTACAATTGCTTATTCAATGTTATTTGTCCAGTAGCAATGCCCATATAATAAGTGCCAATTTCTAAGTGAACCAAGCTTCCTAGGCAGACTAAATTTGACGTATTTTCTGGATTAATCTTGGAGAGTACCCGTTGCATGTGTTGTACGTTTTCTAATTGTTGCCCTGCTTTTTCCATTTCTAACTGAATCATGGCCCTCCCTGTTTCGTGTTTGTCTCCAGCGGAGCTTTTTGTTTCGCTATTCAAGTCGTTTTTGCAAGATTTAATGGTGTGTTCTATGGTTTCTAGACGTTCTTGTACGTATTGTTTGCAAAAGGCATGTAATTGCTGTTTTAGAAGTTGCATATATAGAAATAATTAACAGGATTAAACGTCAAATATAAAGGAATAATACGGATCGGTATTTAACTAATTTTTTAGACAAAAAAATACTGTTCAAAATGTAATTTTGAACAGTATTTTAAAGTAGTATTATTGGGTTTTACACAAGGTTATTGGCAACTAAATACTCTGCAATTTGCACTGCATTTGTAGCTGCACCTTTACGTAAATTATCTGCTACAATCCACATGTTTACGGTGTTTGGAAGCGATTCGTCTCTTCGGATTCTCCCTACAAAAACAGCATCTTTTCCATGTGCATAAATAGGCATAGGGTAGGTGTTGGTGTCTAGGTTGTCTTTTACAACAATACCAGAGGTTTCACTTAGTAATTTACGGAGTTCTGCCTCGTCAAATTCTTTTAAAAATTCAATATTCACACTCTCGCTATGTCCTCCTACAACAGGGATACGTACAGCTGTTGCTGTAATTGCGATGCTGCGATCATTTAGTATTTTTTGTGGTTCGCGTACTAATTTCATTTCTTCTTTGGTGTACCCATTTGCTTCGAATACATCACAATGTGGAATTGCATTTTGATGAATAGGGTAATGATAGGCCATTTCTCCTTGTATACCTGCCATTTCATTTTCCAATTGTTGTACTGCTTTTACCCCTGTTCCTGTAATGGACTGATAGGTAGAGACAATCAATCGTTTGATTCCATATTTTTTATGCAAGGGTGCTAATGTCAATACCAATTGAATGGTAGAACAGTTGGGATTTGCAATAATTTTATCTTCTTTGGTAAGTTCGTTCGCATTAATTTCTGGAACCACTAATTTTTTTGTTGGATCCATACGCCATGCCGATGAATTGTCTATAACTGTAGTTCCTGCATCAGCAAATTTAGGAGCCCATTCTAAGGAGGTGTCACCTCCTGCAGAAAAAATGGCGATATCTGCCTTCATATCCACAGCAGTTTGCAATCCTACAACAGTATAATCCTTGTTTTTAAAACTTACTTTTTTTCCAACCGACCGTTCCGAGGCAACCGGAATCAATTCTGTAATTGGGAAATTACGTTCTGCTAATACCTGTAACATTACATTACCTACCATTCCTGTTGCGCCTACGACTGCTACTTTCATTTGTTCTTATTTAGAATTTTGATCCTACAAATGTTGTGAAAAAAAAGCAATTCGCCTAGAACAAGAGATTTAAAATTACAAAATTCTTTATTTTTGTTAAAAAACAAATAAATACGCTATCTATTATTATATAGCTGATTATATGACAGAAATCAGTATTTTTGCAAAAAATTAATGAATGACAACAACTGGAAGAATAGAATTAATGGCTCCTGCCGGAAACTTTGAATCCATGCAAGCTGCATTGGACAATGGTGCGGATTCCATTTATTTTGGAGTGGAGCAATTAAACATGCGGGCGAGAGCGTCAATTAATTTTACCTTAGATGATTTACAAGAAATCTCTGAGAGATGTAAAGCTAAAAAAGTACGAACATACCTTACCTTAAATACCATTATTTACGATCATGATTTAACCATCATCAGAACGTTGATTCAGAAAGCAATAGAGGCAGATATTACAGCTGTTATAGCCATGGATCAAGCCGTTATTTCGGTAGCTCGTGAATTGAAAATGGAGGTGCATATTTCTACGCAGATAAATATTACCAATATCGAAACAGTGAAGTTTTATGCCCTGTTTGCAGATACGATGGTAATGAGTAGAGAATTGAGTTTGCGTCAAGTAAAAAGCATCAGTGATCAGATTAAAAAACAACAAATCAAAGGCCCTTCTGGAAATTTGGTTGAGATTGAAATTTTTGGTCATGGAGCTTTGTGTATGGCGGTTTCTGGTAAATGTTACATGAGTTTACATTCTAGTAATTCTAGTGCAAACCGTGGAGCATGTAAACAAAATTGCCGTAAAAAATACACTGTTATTGACCAAGAAACTGGTTTTGAAATGGAGTTGGACAATGAGTATATTATGAGTCCAAAAGATTTATGTACCATTGATTTCTTAGACGAAATTGCCGATGCAGGAGTTAAAGTATTGAAAATTGAAGGTCGGGGTAGGGCGCCAGAATATGTTGCAAATGTGATCAAATGTTACCGCAACGCAATTGATGCCATTGAAGAAGGAACCTATAGTAAAGAGAAGGTGATTGACTGGATGAAAGATTTAGAAAAAGTGTACAATCGCGGATTTTGGAGTGGTTATTATTTAGGTCAGAAACTCGGTGAATGGAGCAAAGGTTCTGGATCTCATGCTACTCAAAAGAAAGTATATATAGGAAAAGGAATGCATTATTTCCCAAAAGTGAATATTGGTGAATTCAAAATAGAAGCTTTTGATATTTCTATTGGAGACACCATTTTAATTACGGGACCTACCACAGGAGCAAAAGAAATGAAAGTCAAAGAAATGTTTGTAAATGATGTTAAAGGAGAAAAAGCAAGCAAAGGAGATTCCTGTACGATTCCTTTAGAATTTAGAATTAGACCATCGGATAAATTATACAAAATTGTAGCCAATAAAGTAGAGGCCTAGGGATTAGCAAAAAAGAGAGACGCAAGCGTCAAAACGCAGGACATAGGGTTTGTGCTCCGAGAGAAAATGGACTGGAGAAATGCTGAAGACAGAGTGTCAATAACTAACAACTAATAACCAACCACTAATTTTTTTTGAATCCATGGTAATTATCACTTTACAAAGAGCAAAATGCATTGGTTGTAACTATTGCGTAGAACTTGCTGCTGCACAATTTCAAATGTCCAAAAAGGATGGGAAATCTGTATTGTTACATTCAAAAGAAAAGAAAGGTTTTTTTACCATAAAATCAAGGGATGAAACCATTTATAACGATGCAATTAACGCTAAAGAAGCGTGTCCAGTTAAAATTATTGATGTAAAACAAATTTAAATAAAACAGTTTAAATCAGCTATTTTTTTAGAACGATGTCTGGAATAAAGATAAAAAGCAATCACTATTAATTATTGATTGCTTTTTAAGGAAAGTTCCCCATTAAAATATTTATCGAAATCTAATTTTAATTTCGGTATATTTACAAATTAGTACGATTTAAAAAAATGCATTGAGGTCTTTTGAAGCCCTTTTTTAAATATTTTTCTAACAATATATAATACCCATTGTTCTAAGTGTATGCGTTGAAAAACAACACTTTAAGAGATATTTAGTACAGAAAAAGGATGCTTTAGAATTACTTCTTAATCTTTAAATAAAATATATGAGCTGTAATAGTTGCTCTTCAGATATACAAACAAAACCCAACGGATGTAAAAGTAACGGTGGTTGTAGTAGTGGAGGTTGTGATAAATTATCCGTTTTTGATTGGCTGGCAAATATGACCTTGCCTACGGGACAAAAACCTTTTAATATCATGGAAGTTCGTTTTAAAAACGGACGTAAACACTTTTTTAAAAATGTAAATAACATAGCCCTTTCTATGGGTGATGTTATTGCTGTGGAAGGCAGCCCAGGACATGATATAGGTTCTGTATCTCTTACGGGGGAATTGGTAAAAGTTCAAATGAACAAAAAAAGTGTTTCCATTGACGACGAAGAATTAATCAAGAAAATTTATAGAAAAGCCACTCAAAAAGATATTGATATTTGGACACGCGCAAAGGAAAAAGAAATTGAAACCCAACGAAGAGGTAGAGAAATCATATTGAGATTGGGTTTGAAAATGAAATTATCTGATATTGAATATCAAGGTGATGGAAACAAAGCTACTTTTTATTATACCGCAGACGAACGTGTAGATTTTCGTCAATTGATTCGTGATCTAGCCAGTGCTTTTAATATTCGTGTAGAGATGAAACAAGTAGGTTTACGTCAAGAAGCTGCGCGATTAGGAGGCGTAGGGTCTTGTGGTCGTGAGTTGTGTTGTTCCACTTGGTTGACCGATTTACGAAAAGTAAATACGGCCGCAGCACGTTACCAACAATTATCCTTAAACCCTCAGAAATTAGCAGGGCAATGTGGTAAATTAAAATGCTGCTTAAACTTTGAATTAGATACCTATGTAGATGCGTTGTCTAAATTTCCAAAACCTGATGTAATGTTAAACACAGATAAAGGAAATGCGGTATTTATTAAAATGGATATTTTCAAAGAGTTACTTTGGTATACCTACAAAGACGACCGTTCTAAATGGTTTAAGCTTACGTTGGAACAGGTACACGAAATTATTGAACTGAATAAAGAAAACGAAAAAGTAGCGTCTTTAGAAGAATTTGATGCAGAAAACACAGCCGTTGATACTAAAGTAGATTTTGAAAACGTTGTGGGACAAGACAGTTTGACTCGTTTTGATACACCTAAACGAACACGTAACAAACGAAATAATCGTACTAAGAATAAAAAGAAACAAGGAAATTCTAACAGTAAGAATCCAAATCAACGTAAAAATACGGATCAAAAAAATGGGCACAAACAAGAAGATAAACCCCTAAACAAAGGGAATAAGCCTCCTCAGCGAAAAAAGAAAAACCCACAAAATAACCGTCCACAAGTTGAAGGTAAGGATCCACAACAAAAAGGAAAAGAAAATACGCCTAAAAAGAAGTCAAATTCTGGAGGAAATTCTCAAAAGAAAAAGCCACAAGAAAAAGATAATAAAGATCCAAAAGGGCAAAATAATCAAGGGAATAAGGCACGTAATAAACGTAGAAACAATAGAAATAACAAACCAAAACAATCACAAAATAACGACAATAAACCTGTTAAAAATGATTAAACATAGCGTCCTTATTGGTCTTGTTCTATTGTTGATGAGTTGTGATTCTAATCGTGTATTTGATACTTATGTATCGATTCCAAATCAAGAATGGACTTCAGAAAACAGTATTAATTTTGAGGTTATAGCTTCGGATACATTGTCTAAGAACAATGTGTTTATACAATTGAGAAATACCGACGATTTTGAATTTAGCACCCTATTTATCATTGGTAAAATTAGTTTCCCTAATGGAACTCAAGTTATTGATACCTTGGAGTATGAAATGGCTGATGTTCGGGGGAAATGGTTAGGGTCTGGCTACACAAGCATAAAAGAAAACAAACTATTTTACAAAGAGAATATTCAATTTAACCAACCCGGAACATATACTTTTAATCTAAAACAAGCAACTCGAAAGATGTCGGACCTTGAAGGGAAAACACCTTTAAAAGGGGTGAGTGATGTAGGTCTAAGAATTGAAAAAATATTGAAATAATTACACAATGGCAGAAAAAAAAACAGCAGGCAATCCATTTAGAAAATTTATAAAATGGTTTTGGATTTTAATAGCAAGTGGAATGACAGCATTTCTATTGATGTTTCTATTAGCCTCTTGGGGAGTGCTAGGTCCCTTACCTTCGTTTGAAGAATTAGAAAACCCAGAACACAATTTAGCAACAGAAGTGATTTCTATAGATGGGAAAACCTTAGGGAAATACGCTATAGAGAACAGAACCCCTATAAAATTTAAGGACTTGCCAAAGAGTTTATTGGAAGCCCTTGTAGCAACAGAGGATGAACGCTATTACGAACATTCTGGAATTGATTTTAAGTCCAGTTTAAGAGCGGTTGTTAAAATGGGAAGTAGTGGTGGAGGGAGTACCATTACTCAGCAATTGGCTAAATTGTTGTTTCATGGAGAGGGTTCTAAGAATATTGTGGAACGTATCAAACAGAAAATAAAAGAATACGTAATATCTGTGCGCTTGGAACGTCAATATACCAAGCAAGAAATACTAGCCATGTATTTGAATAAATACGATTTTATAAATGGGGCTGTTGGAATCCGTTCTGCTTCACGTATTTATTTTGGTAAAGAGCCTATAAAATTAGAAATTAAAGAATCTGCCATGCTGGTTGGAATGTTAAAGAATTCTTCTTTATTCAATCCACTACGCAGGGAAAAAATGGTTCAAAAAAGGCGTAATGTAGTTTTAAAACAAATGGAACGCAGTCAGTTTATTTCTACTAAATTAAAAGACTCACTCCAAAAAACACCCTTGGATTTAGATGTTCATAAAGAAGGTCATAATGATGGTTCAGCGACTTATTTTAGAGAGTATTTACGTAGTTTTATTAAAACTTGGATTAAAGAAAACCCAAAACAAGATGGGACATTTTATAATTTACCTCGCGATGGATTAAAGATTTTTGTAACCATAGATTCTCGCATGCAAAAATACGCAGAGGAAGCGATGCAAGAGCATATGTCCAATTTACAACGGGTATTTTTTAAAGAGCAAAAACGCAATAAAACGGCTCCGTTTTACGGTCTAAACGCTGCTGGAATTAAGTCAAGTATTTTGAGGTCTATGAAGCGTTCTTCAAGATGGAAAAGCATGCGAAAGAATAATAAATCTACCAAAGAAATTTTGGCTTCTTTTGATAAGAAAATAAAAATGAAAGTGTTTTCTTGGAAGAAAGATTTTGACACAATCATGTCTCCAAAAGACTCTATCCGTTATTATAAGTATTTTTTACGTGCAGGATTAATGTCTATAGAACCACAAACAGGACATGTTAAAGCATGGGTTGGAGGGATTAATTATAAACACTTTAAGTATGATGCTGTAAAAATGCAAAAAAGACAAGTAGGTTCTACGTTTAAACCTTTTGTATATGCGTCTGCCATCAATCAGTTAAAATATTCACCTTGTGACACACTTCCAAATACTCCTTTTACCATTTTAAAGGAAAAATATGGAATGGATAAAGATTGGACACCAAAAAATGCAAGTAATAAATACGGAGGATTTTTGTCTTTAAAAGCAGCACTAGCTGGATCGGTAAATGTAATTACTGCTCGTTTGATAGACGAGGTTGGGCCGAGCACTGTTGTCCGTTTGGCACATAGTGCTGGGATTACAAGTGAAATTTTAGCAGTGCCTTCTATCGCCTTAGGAACGGTAGATTTAAGTCTGTTTGAAATGGTGGGTGCCTATTCCACTTTTGCGAATAAAGGCTTGCGAGTAGAACAAATGATGGTTATGAGAATTGAAGATAAAAACGGAACTGTATTAGAAGAGTTTATTCCAAATACACAAGAAGTTTTAAGTGAAGATTCGGCGTATGTTGTATTGAATTTGTTAGAAGGAGTAACGCGTGGTGGTTCTGGTACTAGATTGCGTACTAAAGGAGGAAGGTATCCAGACAATGTGGTCACAGGTTATCCTTATGGGTTTACCAATCCAATTGCTGGAAAAACAGGAACTACTCAGAATCAGTCTGATGGATGGTTTATGGGAATTGTACCTAATTTGGCTACCGGAGTTTGGGTAGGAGGTGAAGACAGGGCTGTCCATTTTGCAAGAATTACCCAAGGTCAAGGAGCGACAATGGCATTGCCTATTTGGGCAATTTACTATAAAAAATTATACGCAGATAAGGCATTAAAAATCAGCAATAAAGCCTTTGATAAACCGAAGGATTTATCCATAAGAATTAATTGTAACGAAACAGAAAATGCGAAAGATAGTGATTCGGATGATTTAGAAAACAGTATTGATGACGAGGAAGAAGAGGAAATAGAATTTTAAATATATATATGGGCAATACACCTTACTGGAAACCATCAAAAAGCGTAATTGAGCAGAGCAATATTTATAAAGTGATGCAAAAAAATGCGATAGATAATTATGGTGATTTTTGGAGGTGGTCTGTTGCAGAAAAACAAGTTTTTTGGAAACAAACAGTCGCGGAATTAGGCATTCAATTTCACAAGAAATTTGACTGTATTTTAAATACTGATAAAGGTGTTGAATCGCCTTTTTGGCTGTGTAATTCACAATTGAATATTGTAGATAGCTGTTTTCAAAACGAGGATGATTCCATAGTGATTTGTTTTCAAAAAGAGGGAGGAGCTATAGAAAAGGTCACCCAAAAGGAGCTAGAAAACTTAGTCAATACCATTGCGAATGCGTTGGTAAATGCAGGCTTAGAACAAGGAG
Source organism: Flavobacteriaceae bacterium (assembly GCA_965224465.1). Lineage (GTDB taxonomy): Bacteria > Bacteroidota > Bacteroidia > Flavobacteriales > Flavobacteriaceae. Next base: position 3,009,918 of record OZ245049.1, read on the forward strand.
ATAAAATTGGGATAGATCTTCCTATGACAGTGGAGGCAGTCGCCATTTATTTAGCAGGAATAAAAGCAGGAATGCCAGTGGTAACTATTGCGGATAGTTTTACAACCAACGAAATAGCAGTACGCTTGGCGAGCACGCTACCTAAAATTGTTTTCACGCAAGACGTGTTGTTGCGCAGAGGGAAATCCTTGCCTTTATATGTAAAAGTTGTGGAAGCAAATGCGGAAAGTATTGTGGTGATTCCTGTTTCTAATAAAAGCATTCCCTTGCGCAGGCAAGATAAATTTTGGAATGATTTTATCAGTTCAAATACACAGTTTACATCTATTAAACAATCACCAGATACCTGCATTACGGTATTGTTCTCTTCTGGAACAACGGGAGCTCCAAAAGCCATTCCTTGGACGCATATTACACCTATAAAATCGGCTTCTGATGGGTTTTATCACCAAGATATTCATAAAAATGATGTGGTATGCTGGCCTACAAATTTGGGTTGGATGATGGGACCTTGGTTGGTGTTTGCTTCTTTAATTAATAAAGGATGTATGGCCTTGTATTATGGCGCACCGATGGGTGCCGAATTCGGTAAATTTATACAAGATAGCAAAACCACCATGCTGGGTGTTATACCGAGCTTTGTCAACCATTGGAAACAGTCTCAGTGCATGGAAAAGTACGATTGGACAGCCATTAAATGCTTTAGTTCTACAGGTGAAGTCTCCAATCCTATAGAAATGGAATACTTGATGGATCTGGCAGGCAACAAACCTGTAATTGAGTATTGTGGAGGTACAGAAATAGGTGGTGGATATGTGACCAGTACGGTTGTTCAAGACAATTACCCAAGTACTTTTTCTAGTCAAGCTTTAGGAGGAGCCTTTGTACTGCTGGACGATGAAAATAACGAAGCGGTCACAGGTGAAATGTTTTTGATACCTCCTGTACTAGGGATGTCAAATACTTTATTGAATAGAAATCATCACGAGGTGTATTTTAAAGGGACTCCAAGGTATAAAAATCAAGTGTTAAGGCGTCATGGGGATCAATTAACAATGCTAGAAAACGGTTATTATAAAGCCAGTGGGCGTGTGGATGACGCCATGAATTTAGGAGGAATTAAAGTGAGCTCTATTCAAATAGAGAAGGTCTTAAACAAACTTGTATTTATCAAAGAATCTTCGGCAGTAGCAATTGCTCCACAAGGAGGTGGGCCAAGTAAATTGGTGGTTTTTTATGTAGAAAACACTTCTAAATTACAGGAGGAGGACAGGTTGAATTTGGTTAAAAAAAGTATAAAAGATCAACTAAATCCGCTTTTTAAAGTTGCTGATTTGGTAAAAATTATTAGCTTGCCCCGAACTGCCTCAAATAAGGTAATGCGTAGATCTTTACGCAATTCATATCAACAATAAAACAGGTCGTTTTATTGTTTTTACATTCATATTTTAGGAGTACTAACGAATTAATAATAGACAGATGAAAATTATCTCATATAATGTAAATGGCATCAGAGCAGCCATTAAAAAAGGTTTTTTTGATTGGATAAAAGCCGCAAATCCGGATGTGCTTTGCATTCAAGAAACAAAAGCACATAAAGAACAATTAGATTTAAGTTTGTTTGAAGAAGCAGGTTATAAATATAACTATTGGTTTTCTGCACAAAAAAAAGGGTATAGCAGCGTTGCTATTTTATGTAAAACAGAACCGAAGCATATAGAATATGGAACTGGGATAGAAACCATGGATTTTGAAGGGCGTAATTTACGTGTGGATTTTGAAACTGTTTCTGTAATGAGTTTGTATTTGCCTTCAGGAACTAATAGTGCTCGCTTGGATTTTAAACTCAATTATATGGACGAATTTTTGGACTATATAAATGACTTAAAAAAAACCATTCCCAACCTTGTGATCTGTGGAGATTACAATATTTGTCATACAGAAATAGACATTCATAATCCAAAACAAAACAAAAATACTTCTGGTTTTTTACCCATTGAACGTACGTGGTTGGGAACATTTATAGACAGTGGTTTTGTAGATACTTTTCGTTATTTTAACAAAGACCCACACCATTATAGCTGGTGGAGTTACCGTGCAAATTCCAGAAATAATAATAAGGGATGGCGTATAGATTATTGTATGGCAACAGAAAACTTAAGTGACCGTTTAGAGCGTGCTTTTATTTTACCAGAAGCAAAACACTCGGATCATTGCCCTATAGGAGTAGAAATAAAAGAATAATAATTAGATAAAACCAATTGAACTTATGCGTAGTATTTTCACGTACGCCTTTTTAATAGCAAGCTATATAGGACTTGCACAATCACAAAATACGGTTCTTGATACCGTTGTTCCAGCAACTGTTTTTCGGGATCATATCCAATTGACATCTACGGACTCTTTGCCCGTAATGTCTAAAAAGCTACAACCATTTGCTGAAAAACATGTGGAAGCTACTTTAATTGATAGCTTGTGGATGCAAGAAATGTATTATTCAAAATTGTATGACACGGTACAATTTATACTTAAACCAAACGAGATAAAAGTTACGGAAATTGCGGAATTACCGACTGAATTATTAAAGGAACGTCTGGCATATTTGAACAGTCAAACACCTTTTAATGTAGCGTATAATCCAAGTTTAGAGAATATTATAAAATCGTATTTAAAAAGACGTAAGAGTTCTTATTCTATTTTATTGGAGCGTGCCCGCTATTATTTCCCAATGTTTGAGGAAAAACTAGACCAATATGACATTCCTTTAGAAATGAAATATTTAGCCATTGTGGAATCTGCATTAAAACCAAGAGCAAAATCTCGCGTAGCTGCTACAGGGTTGTGGCAGTTTATGTATGCGACAGGGAAACAATTTGATTTAAATGTAAGTTCTTATGTTGATGAGCGCTCTGATCCATTAAAGGCTACGGAAGCTGCATGTAAATATTTGGGGAGTTTATACAGAATATTTGGAGATTGGGACTTGGCATTGGCTGCCTATAACTCAGGGCCAGGAAATGTTTCAAAAGCCATTCGTAGAGCAGGAGGAAGTAGGAATTATTGGAATATCCGTCAATTTTTACCTAGAGAAACTTCCGCTTATGTACCCGCATTTTATGCAACGTTGTACATTATGGAATATGCCGCTGAGCATGATATTGTAGCGCGGAAGAATACGCCCGTTTATTTTGAATCAGATACCGTACATGTAAAGCACCAAATTACCTTTGAACAAATTCATGAAACTGTAGGGGTGGACATAGAAACGTTACAGTTTTTAAACCCGCAATATAAATTGGATATTATTCCCTTTGTAAAAGGACGTAATTACACCTTGACAATGCCTAGAAAATCGATCGGTAAATTTGTGAGTAACGAAGCTGAAATATACGCTTATGTAGCCGCAGAAGAAGCGAAAAGAGAAAAGCCTTTACCTAAGTATTTTGAACTAAATTCTAGTACTAGGTATCGTGTGAGAAGTGGTGATTATTTAGGTAGAATTGCAGATAAATTTGGCGTGAGTATCTCTAAATTAAAACGATGGAATGGACTGAGAAGTAACCGCTTAAAAGTGGGACAGCGTTTGACGATTTATCCACGGAAATTAAGAAGTCTATCTCCTCGGAAATCTTCAAGAAAAAAATCAGATAAAAAGGTCGTAAAACCACTACCTACAGGCCCATATCAAATCTATAAAGTACAGTCAGGAGACAGCCTTTGGTTGATTGCGCAAAAATATGAAGGTGTTTCAACTCAAAATATCAAAGAATGGAACAATATTTGGAGTGTTAAAAAACTGAAACTAGGATTGCAATTAAAGATTTACAGAAAATAAATAATCAGAAGTGCAGTCGCAGCACTTAAAAGAATTAAAATGATGAAAAAATTAGTCGTATTATTTGTAGCAACCCTATTCGCAGTTGGGTGTCAAAATAAAAACCCACAGCGCATTTATCAAAATTCAAATGGTAGAATTAACAATGTGTTGGTTATTGTTAAAAACAGTGAATGGCAAGGAGCTATTGGAGATGCTTTGCGTAAAATTATTGCTGCTCCCGTTGTTGGATTGCCACAGCCAGAAGCTCAATTTGATATAACTCAAGCACCACCAGAAAGTTATGGAAGTATGTTTAGAGCAACACGTAGTTTATTGGTGATTGGAATTGCAAATAAAAACACATTCAGTGCTAAATCTAATGTATACGCTAAACCTCAGAAAATTGTGACCATTACAGGGACTTCAGAGGCTCAAATAATTGCACAAATTGAGAAACATAAAAAGGAAATATTAACTGCTTTTAGAGAAAATGATTTAGCGACTGCACAAAAAAATAATGCAAAAGATTTATTGGATGGAAGTAAGATTACTACATTTAATAAATTAGGATTTTCTATGAGTATTCCACGTAAATACAGAAAAGTGGAAGAAAACGATTCGTTTTTCTGGTATAGACATCACTTGAATAATGGAAATACGATGGAAATATTAGCCTATACAATGCCTATAGATCCTGATATGGACATGAGCGACCAAATTGTGAAAAACAGAAATACCATTGGGAAAAAGTATATTCCAGGTGCTAAAGAAGGTTCTTATATGATTACCGAACAAGCCTATACTCCACATGTGTTTGAGGTGACTTTGGCAGGGAAAAAAGCCTATGAAACACGGGGTAAATGGGAAGTGAAAGATGCTTATATGGCAGGGCCCTTTTTAAATTATACCGTAGTGGATAAAGCCAATAATAGATTGATAATTGTGGAAGGATTTACCTACGCACCATCTATTAACAAGCGTGATTATATGTTTGAGTTGGAAGCCATCTTAAAGACCTTGAAGATTCGTAGTTAGATTTTAGATTTTAGAATTTAGATGTGAGTCTTGAGAAGCAAGAATCAAGATACTAGAAACAGGATTGATTTTGAGTATTCGGCAGGCTGTTTTTCCTCTATAAATTGAGGGAATAGATATAAAAATCTACAGACCGCATAGCTGATAAAAAAGACTATGTATTGTCGCATCATCTTAAAAGTTCTAAATTACAGACTCCTGATCTCAGATTCTTATCATCAAACAAACAGAAATTATTAAAAAATAAAAAAAGTGTGCTTTTAAAAGCACACTTTTTTTATGTGAATACACCACATCCTAGCATTTATTAGTATTTTTGTAGTCTAATTAATGTCAACATGAGCGAAGAAAGAAAAACGCTGAATTTTATTGAGCAAATTATTGAAGAAGATTTGGCAAACGGACTGTCTAAGGATCGTCTACGTTTCCGGTTTCCACCTGAGCCAAATGGGTATTTACACATTGGACATGCGGCTTCTATTTGTTTAAACTTTGGTTTAGGATTGCGATACAATGCACCTGTAAATTTACGTTTTGATGATACAAATCCAGCCAAAGAAGAGCAGGAATATGTAGATGCCATCAAAAAGGATATCGAATGGTTAGGGTTTAAGTGGGATCAGGAATTGTATTCTTCCAACTATTTTGATCAATTGTACCAATGGGCACTTGAGTTTATAAAAGAGGGAAAAGCGTATATCGATAATCAATCTTCTGCTGAAATGGCGGCTCAAAAAGGAACACCTACCGAACCAGGTACAGATAGTCCTAACAGGGATCGTTCTGTAGCGGAAAACTTGGACTTGTTTGCGCAAATGAAAAATGGAGATTTTGAAGAAGGATCTCATGTATTGCGTGCAAAAATAGATATGAAACACAATAACATGCATATGCGTGATCCTATTATGTATCGTATTCTTAAAAAAGACCATCATAGAACGGGCGATACTTGGTGTATATACCCAATGTATGATTGGACACATGGGCAATCGGATTACCTAGAACAAGTGTCACATTCTATCTGTACATTAGAATTTAAAAGCCATAGAGATTTATACGATTCGTATTTGGACCAAGTGTTTTCTGACAAAGATATACGCCCAAAACAACGTGAATTTGCTCGTCGTAATTTAAGTTATACGGTTATGAGTAAACGTAAATTATTACAATTGGTAGAAGAAGGTGTTGTAAATGGATGGGACGATCCCCGTATGCCTACTATTTCTGGATTGCGTAGACGTGGTTATACCGCAAATTCTATTCGTACTTTCAGTGAAACAGCAGGAATTTCTAAACGTGAGAATGTAACAGATGTAGCCTTATTAGAATTCTGTATCAAAGACGATTTAAATAAAACAGCACCTCGAGTAATGGGTGTGCTAGATCCTGTGAAAGTAGTAATTACCAACTACCCAGAAGGAGAGGAAGAGTGGTTGACAGCAGAAAACAACCCTGAAGATGAAGCTGCAGGATCAAGACAAGTTCCATTTTCTAGAGAAATCTATATCGAAAAAGAAGATTTTAGAGAAGCGGCTAATAAAAAGTTTTTCCGATTAAAATTAGGGAAAGAAGTACGTCTTAAAAATGCCTATATCATCAAAGCAGAAAGTTGTACCAAAGATGAAAACGGAGAAGTCATAGAAATACAGTGTACCTATGATCAAGAGAGTCGAAGTGGTAGTGGAAGTGAAGCTAGCAAGCGCAAAGTAAAAGGAACCTTACATTGGGTGTCTGTGCAGCACGCTGTTCCAGCTGAGGTGCGTATTTACGATCGTTTGTTTAATGATGAAGCACCAGACGGACATAAAGAGGTGGATTTTAAAGAATTCTTAAATCCAGACTCTTTACACATTATCAATGCTTTTGTAGAGCCTAGTCTTAAAGAAGCTAAAGACCTAGATCGCTTCCAATTCCAACGTTTGGGGTATTTTTGTGTAGACAAAGATAGCACCGCAGATAAAATTGTATTTAACCGTACCGTAGCTTTGCGTGATTCTTGGGCGAAGAAAGAAGATAAGAAATAGCTTCCAAAAAAAAGTAGAGAGCGTAAAGAGAAGAGCGTATTGATTGTTCTTTTTTAAAAGTAAAATAGAGATTGAGAAACATCAAAGCCTTTTATGGGTTTTGATGTTTTTTTTTGCTTAACACTTCTGTTCTTTACAGTATGTTTTTTTTCTTAATGTGAGTTAAGAATACGAATTAATTTTATAAATTTACAGGAACAAACCATTATTAACCTAGATCAATACATGATGAAACAATTCCTCTATTTTGCTCTTTTACTGTCTTTAGTAAAAGTGACAGCCCAAGAAAATGCACGTTACCAAAAACCTCCAAAAGAAATTTTAGACCTCGTAGATATTGAGAAGGCACCAAGTGTACTCATAGATGATGCTAAAGAATTTATGGTGTTTTTGTACAGAGATGCGTACAAATCTATTCAAGACCTTTCTAGAGAAGAACTCCGTTTAGGGGGCTTGCGCATAGACCCTAAAACCAATATAGGTAGTAGGATCACCTATTTTAAGACTCTAAAAATAAAAAACATTTCGAAAAAAGGAAATGCTATTTTATTGGTAAAAGGATTGCCGAGTGCTCCTAAATTAGCTAATTTTAGTTGGTCTCCAAAACAGCAAAGAATTGCATTTACAAACACCACTTCAAAGGGTGTTGAACTGTGGGTAATGGAGTTGGCAACTGCTACAGCAACCAAACTGACAACAGCAATAGTAAATGCGAATATTGGGGATGTTATGAATTGGTTTAAAGATGGGAAATCACTGTTACTTAAAGTGGTTTCTGAAAATAAAAAACCATTGATCAATACAAAAACTGCAGTTCCATTGGGACCTACGATTTCTGTAAATGAAGGGAAAAAAGCGCAGAATAGAACTTACCAAGATTTATTAAAAAACAAGAATGATGAGCATAATTTTGAACAACTTGCCATATCAGAATTGTACAAGGTTTCGTTGGATGGTACAAAAGAAAAATGGTTAGGAACTGCCATCTATAAAAGTATTAACTTTTCACCTGATGGTAAGTATGTCTTGGTGAATACCGTAGAAAAACCATATTCATATTTGGTACCTTATCATCGGTTTCCTTCTAAAACGAGCGTTTATTCTAAAGACGGAAGTTTGGTAGAAACCCTGCTAGAAGTTCCTTTAATTGAGGATTTACCAAAAGGATTTATGGCTGTTAGAACAGGGAAAAGAAATTTTACTTGGAGAAAAGATACAGCTGCAACTCTTGTTTATATCAGCGCTTTAGATGGAGGAGATCCAGCGACTAAAGTAGATTTTAGAGATGAGGTTTTAACATTGGATTTTCCTTATAAAGGAGAAGGAAAGCGCATTTTAAAAACAATCAATAGAATGTCTGATATTGAATGGGGAAATAATTCTTTGGCTATTGCACATGATTATTGGTGGAATACCAGAAACACAAAATCCTATGTATTCAATCCTTCTGATGCTTCACAAAAACCGGTCATTATTTCTGACAGAAATTATCAAGATACCTATAGTGATCCGGGTAGATTTTTAAGCCAGAGAAATAGCATGGGAAGTAGGGTATTGACCTTGATAAAAGGGAATGCTTTTTTAATAGGAAGAGGCTATAGTGCAAAAGGACAATTTCCTTTTGTAGATCAGATGAATTTAAAAAGTCTAAAGACAAAAAGGATTTATCAATCAAAACTCACTGATAAGCTTGAAAACATACAACGTTACGATCCTAAGAAGAAGGAATTACTAGTTAAAATTGAATCTCCAAAAGCGTATCCAAATTATTATTTTAGAAAGCTTAGAAAAAATAAGTTAACACAACTCACCTTTTTTGAAAATCCATTTAAGAGCATTCAAAATGTATCTAAAGAAGTGATACATTACAAACGTGAAGATGGACTGGAACTGTCAGGGACATTGTATTTACCTGTTGGATATGATAAAAGTAAGAAGGAAAAAATGCCGATGATTATGTGGGCATACCCAACAGAATTTAAGGATAAATCTAGTGCTGGACAAAGCACAAAAAACCCAAATAAATTCACCTATCCTTACTATGGTTCCATGATTTATTGGCTTACCAAAGGGTATGTAGTTTTAGATGGCGCTTCTTTTCCTATTGTTGGTGAGGGAGATGCAGAACCAAATGATACTTTTATCACTCAATTAGTTGCCAATGCTAAAGCAGCCATTGATGCTGTAGATAAACTTGGATATATAGATAGAAATAGAGTTGCGGTAGGTGGACATAGCTATGGTGCATTTATGGTGGCAAATTTATTGTCACATTCGGACTTGTTTGCTGCTGGAATTGCGCGTAGTGGTGCATATAATAGAACCTTAACTCCTTTTGGATTTCAAAGTGAGGAGCGTAATTATTGGGAAGCACCAGAGGTGTATAATGCTATGTCTCCATTTATGAATGCAGATAAAATGAAATATCCTTTGTTGTTAATTCACGGTGAGGCAGATAATAATTCGGGAACATATCCTATGCAAAGCGAGCGCTATTTTAATGCTCTAAAAGGTTTAGGGGCTACCGTGAGACTTGTTATTTTACCGAAAGAAAGTCATGGTTATAAGTCTAAAGAAAGCATACTTCACCTTCTTTGGGAACAAGATCAATGGTTGGAAAAATACTTAAAAAAATAAGAAAAGAACCGCTAATAAACAGCTTAACAAAGGGTGTTTATTAGCCGTTTTTACAGTACTGTATTTGTACAGTATTGATTCTTAGATGTATATTTTAAAAGGAGAAATTTTTCTCCTTTTTTTGTTTCTATAAATTGTACCAACTTGATTTTTGGAATGATAGGATCATTCTATTGAATTTATTGTTGGAAGGTAACATGGGTTCGCATAGCCATTGTTACAGTACGCTGTTTTTTGAATAGAATGTGAAAAAGAAACAATATAATATGGTATTATAGGACTAAAAGGGTGATGAAAAGCATTAAAAGACCCTTTTTTTTGGCTAGAAACAAATCTATTGATAAATTTGGAGGATATATAACACTAGGTTGAATGTTTTTGTCGTTATTAAAAGTTAAAATAAATTTGTAATGGAACTGTCTAAAGCACAAACAAGTAGAAATCATATTATAAAAACAGCATTTGTTTTGTTTTTAGAAAAAGGGTATAAACAAATTACTATAAATAACATTGTGAAAGACAGTGGTTTTTCTAAAGGTGCAATTTACCATCATTTTAAAAGTAAAGAAGCAATCTATTACGCGACATTAGAAACCTATTATTTTTGTTACTTAACAAAAGAACAATTACAACTGTCATCTGGTAATTTTAAAAGTGATATAAAAAAAATGTATGCCTATGTTTGTAAGGTGTTTGGTCAAATTGAGAACCTGACATCTTCCAAGTTAAAATACCCGATAAGAAATTTTTTCAGCTTTCAATTGGAAAGTCAACTGAATCCAAAAGTGAGAGATCAAATCTATGAGACAGTTCTTTTTTACAGATTAGAATTGGTTAAAATTGTCTCCGCTGCAAAACAAAACAATCAAATAAAACAGGACATTGATATTGAGGCAATTGCATTTCAAATTGCAGGAATTATAGAAGGGATTGCGATTAATAATGCGACCCTTGAGCTAGATGTCGAATCTAAATTGATGGTGCAATACGACATTGTTTTTAATAGTTTTTTTAAATTAATATGTACTGAACAGGAATAGTTTAGAGAGTAAAAAGTTAATAAAAAATTCACACCTCGAAAAAACGAATCGAGATATGAATTCTTAAAACGTACACCCTTTTAATCTCACCAGTGGACTTACCTGGAGGTTATTGATTTTTTTAAATTTGAGAGCTTAAAAACTGTAACTTGCATTTAGCATTAGCATTCTACCTATTTTCGGAGTAAATGGATATGCCCTATAAGACGTGTTATTTATGTTTTGTATTGAACCTGCAAGGCGCCATCCATTTTCGAATTTATAGCTTACATTCGCATCTACAACTGTAAAAGAAGGCATAATACCTTGAAATCCATAGCCGTCTTTAAAATTAGCAGTATAGCTATCTTGATATCTTGCAGAGACTCCACAGGAGATTCCTTTTTCTTGGGTATAATCAATCCCGTATTTTACTCTGTTCTTCGGTGTTAGTCCAGAATTTACGAGTTTTGTTTTACTAAAATCAAAATTTACATGCGTGTAATTTGCGTATACCGACCATTTATCCGTTACTAAATACTGTGCTCCTACTTCGAGTCCTCCCCATTTAATGGCTTCGTTAAAAGTCGTATTTTCATAGGTCAAATGCATTTCTGCAACACCATCGTACTTATTTGCCATAGAATGTTCTACAAATCCTATAATTGCTTCATTTTCTATAGGTTTCATTGCTTCTGAGAGCATGTAATGTAAGGTCGCTCTATCGATACCAAAAGCAGTCAGTTGATCATCCGATATTAAAGGATTTACAGCAGCTATTAAATCTTGTCCTACAGATCCATAATGAACCCCTGGATTGGTCAATTGAATATCTCCTTTAATTTTTCTACCCCAATAGCTTGAAAAATCTAGGATCCACTTATCATTGATAATTCCTTGATATCCGAACTCAAAATTTTCTGTTACTTTTGGTTTTATGGGGGTAGTTTTTGTAGCCATAGGATTCACTCCTGCATCATAAACTGTTCCTGTCAATGGATTTATCAAGGTCGCAGCTGAAGTTCCTTGAACATAGTCTTTTAAGCCTATTAAAGCATCATATTGCCCTTGATTAATTGCGCCTTCTCCCAATAAACCTCCAATAGCAATTTGATAAGCAGTAGACAAGGGCATGTCTGTACCATCAAAAGATACGCCTGGAATAAAGGTTTCTGTTCTCGCATTGTCATAATTATAGTTAGAATATCCACCTAAATAATTGATATAAAAAGGCTGACTTGCAGAGGGTGTTCCTACGATAACATCCCCAAAGAAATCTATAGATGCACGTGCTTGTGCCGTTCTGGACCACGATCCTCTTATGGAATGGTTTGGAGCTGGCTTATATATCAGTGCTACTTGTGGTGAAAATTCTGTTGCATTCATGGCTTTAAAGTCATCGATACGTCCTGTTACTTTTAAATTTAGTTTTTCTGGAACTAGCACAAGATCACCGTGTAAATACAATCCTAAGACTCCAAAATCATCTTCATCTTCATACCTTCCATAAACGGTTCCTTTAGAATCGGTAAGTTCTAATCTATATTCTCCACCAATACTTATATTTAACCTGTTTTTTATGGCATCAAAATTATATTGTGTTTGAAACTCATGTGCTGCATTCTCCGCTACATTTATTTCTCCTGTTTTATATGAAAAAGCATCCCCAAGTCCCACTTTTAAATAACTCGATGAATATTGTGCGAAAAATCCACGTACAGAATATCGTACTTGTGTGTAAAGTGATGGGTATTTCCAATAACCATCACCTCTATCTACATAAAATGGAGCTTTTCCTTTTGTAAAACCGGCATTGAATTTAAGGGTATGTCCATTACTTCTATATTCCATACTTGTAGATACACCAATGTTTTTTACAGCTGTTAAAGGTTTTTCTACCGTTTTTAATACCTCGCCTGTGAGTCCATTCACAATGGCGGTTTTGTTATTAAATATATGTGCATCTATAGGATCCTTAGGGTCGTACTCCCACGCATTTGCTGAATAGTATTTTGCAGATACTTTGATTCCAAATTTATCACTAAATTTCATCGCATGCTTTATACCTGTTGTTAGTGTCGCATTTGTCCCCACTCCCATCGTTATCGTAGTTCCAGGATAATCAATAGGGCTTTTTGTTAAAAAATGAACCACTCCAGAGGTGACCCCTGGGCCATACATCGCAGAGGCAGGTCCACGAACGACTTCTATTTGATGAATATCTTCGGAAATCATAGGCAACCTCCCTATGTCCGCTAAATCAAATCCAGCCAATTTAACATTTCTATTGTCAACCATTACAAGCGTTTCATTTCCAAAAGGATACCTTCCTCCACGCAAGGTCACAGAATACTGTCCTGCATTTTCCTCGGAAACCTCAACTCCTACAAGTCCTGTAAGTGCTTTTATGGGATTGTCAACTGGCTTTGCTAGTAGTTTTCGCGAACTAATGATAGATACTGAAGCCGGAGCATCAATTCGCTTTTCTGCTTTTCTAGAAGCTGTTAACACAACTACATCCATCAACTCTAAACTCTCTTCCAATACAATTGTTTGAGAATCAGTACTATTGATTTCTATAATTTTTGACTTAAATCCTAAGAAACTTATTTTTAATTTAAAGGGGAATGTTTTGGAGGTGTTGAAATTGAAATTCCCGTCAAAATCAGTAGAGGCTCCTATAGATGTTCCTTCAATAATTATACTTACACCTGGTAGCGGTGATTTATGGATGTCTTTAACAGTTCCTTGAACCGATTGCTGTGCAATACTTGTTACTTGAATACAGAAAACAATAACGAGTATTAAAAAATATTTTTTTCTCATAGGTCTATACATTTAATTAATTATTTCAATGGTTCGTACTAGTCATACGTCTCACTAAAGTTTGTCTTGTAAATTCAGGGGATTTATATCAATTAAATCTAAAATGACTGATATAAATAGTTTATTATACGTTCTAGCGTGGTTGAAAAACAGAACGATAGCTAAGGCTATTCTTAGATTTTTTACCTAGCTAAAACATAAAATATTTCCATTTCTAAATCTTTACTGGGAAATGTATTTGGTATTTGATGATTTTTTGTTTCTAATTCAAAACCATTCAGCCTTGATTTCTATCCTTAGTATGTTGACAACGTACTAAATCTAACTATTAAAAATGTTAATAGTTAGATCTTTCCAAAATATGAATAAGGTTAATTTCAAGCAATAAAAAACGGAGTGTTCTACAGTTAAATCATAGTAAACCGACCAGACGTTTTGTTGCAATGTAGGTTTTTTTATCGACATAACACATTAACTGTATGTAATCTAACCTTTTTTAAAGGAGATGTGATGCCGTAAATTAACTGTGTAAATTATAAATGAGACTTAGAAGAACAAGGTCAAAGTAGTTGTTTTTTTATTCTTAAATAGGGCTTGCTGATTTTATAAGCGATTAACTAAACTTCAGATTAGATATATATCTATTTTCATGATAATAACCACTTCTATTAAAAAAACAGAAGAACTTATTTGATTCATTTTTTGAACAAATACTATTTTTATTCCTTTTTTAAAAAAGGCATAAAAAATAGCATATAGATCTGCTATTTTTAATAAAGTTACTAGATTCATTACAAAGAAAATTGCACCAATCCAGCTTTGTGAGGTGTCGTTTGTTTTGGCTTTTATATTGCTTAGTCCGTATCCATTTTTAGCTTGCCCAAATTTTCCTTCGATTAGATTTCTTTGGTTTCGCTCTTTCTTTAGTTTTCGTCTCTGATACGCATTGAGCTCTTGTTTTGGTGGACGCCCTAAAGGTTTTCCTACAATACGAATCTCTCTTTCTTTAAGCCACTTCCTGTTCTTTCTATTCAGATAAATACGATCTGCCAATAACAATTCTGGATAATTACCAAAGGTAGTTTTGTAGGTTTCTATCTGGAGTTCTAAGTCTATGGATTCATTAAAATTATCCCAACTGATGTGTTCTACACGACTCATTCCGTCTACTTCGCTTCCGCTTATTTTTGCGCCAAACTCTGTTCTTGCATTGTCTTTTCCTCTTGCTATGGGACGTACGTAAGGCTGATAGATATTAACAACTCTGTCTTTTACGCTATGTACTTTTTGATCATACATGAATTGCTGTTGCTCATAAAGAAGTTGTACAACCCAGTATATTTTCTGATCTCGTTTAGAAATTGGAAACCTAAATGGATAAGCATCTTTTAAATCGGGAAATACTCCTACTGATTGTCCTTGTTTTCTTTGAGCTTCGATCTGATCTAAAAGTGATTCGATATAACTGATATTACGTTTTAAATAACCTAACTGTTTTCGAATAAATTTACGAATTACTTTTTGCGACTTTCTTCTGTTTTTTGAAAAGTTTAAGTATTCTGTCCTAGCTATTCTACGGTAATCACGTGGCTTTTTATCCAAACCAGCTTCTTTGTATAATAAATCAATAATCCGCTCACTCTCTTTTCTTGCTCCATTTAACAATCCTGCATCAGTAGGAAATGCTATTTTCTGATTCGCTACGGTGGCATCAATTTTTAGTGTGCCTTTGTTTTGAGAAGTATCATTCTTATTTTTACTAATGTTCTTCTTTTTATCAGGTTTTAATTCATCTGCTCTTTCTATAACAAGTGCATTCCATGCTTCAAAATTACTTGCACCCATTCGCTTACGAATATCAACAAAAACTGTAGGATGGAAGGGTGGTTTTGTTTGGAAATTTCTCAAACCACAAAAATATTGAAGATAGATGTTTTCACTAATCATAGCAACAGTTCCCCTGTCATCTAAATTTAATTTATGTTTTACAATTAGTGCACCAATAACCATACGAACATCTATACTCTCTCTACCAGAGCTAGAATTAAGCTCTTTTGAATATACAGATGCTAAAGCATCCCAAGGGATCACTTTAGCTAATTTTACCCAACGATTTTCTTTTGATAATTCCTGATCAAATGGATGAGAGAATCCTAATAAAGTTAACTGATTTGAAGGCGTATATTTTACCATAAGTGCACAAGTTTATTACCTAAAGATACGAAAACATACGCACTTATCAAAAAAAATAAAGCACAAAATACAAGTTAATATTCTGATAATCAAATATGTAAGTTGTGTTTAGTTGAAAATCAGCAAACCCTAAATAGGGTGATAAAAAGGTGAAATAAAACGATGGCTAAGGCTCTCCTTAAATTTTTTTCCTTGCTAAAATAAAAAATATATCCATTTCTAAACTGTCACCTGAAAATGTATTTGGTATTAATCCCAACAAATCTAATATAGTATGATGCTGTTTTTAAGGAAGTAAAATAACGCCTATTAGATCCTTGACTTTACCTGATAGTAGAACATCTAAAAGACAGGTAATCAAGTTGTATTTAGAGATGTTTACTTAAATGAAACACTTGCTTTATCTAGGTAAAACTACAGAAAACTTTAATTCCATCTGTTATTTGGAATTGTTTCTGGTAGTCTAAATTATGGAGTGTGTTTGTAAAAGAATCTCAATCCTTAAAAAACAGTTCTATTTCGTTCCTAGAACTGATCAATAGCTTTTTATAAATAGCATTGATATGGGTTTTAACTGTACTTATGCTAATAAATAAATGCGCTGCTATTTCTTTGTTTGATAAATTATCGTGCATAAGAAGAAATACTTTTTGCTCTTGATTGGACAACACCTCTTTATATTGAATTCGACGCTGTTTAGGCGTTATTTTTGTGAATAAAAATACATTGAGAAAAATAGACAACAATAAAAGGAACAAGCTACTATACATTCCTATTTTATAGCTGCTGTTTTTTTTGATGAGTAATGGATATTGATCGTTGACTAAGTCTGCTTTAAACTGAGAAGCGTAGCTCGCTGTTGGATAGCGCTTTTCTATCCTATGGAGTAATTTGGTGTAGTAGTCAGAATTTTGTAAATCCTTTAAATAGAATTTTCTACTAAAAGATGTTGAATTGGCATATAAATTATAAGTATATAATTCTACCAAAGGAGCTTTAAACGAGCGACCAAAATGCTTGATTTTAATAAAATAATTTTTAAATATGATGTTCCGTTGAGCCTCGTTTTTTGCTTCTTGTAAAACCCCTAATAATTGTTCTTGAATAGAATCAATTTTTTGAATCGCTGTGTTTTCAGACCTTGAAAATTGGACATCGCAAAACATTTGATCCAATCCGTTTAAGGGAAAATAAATATGGTCTGTATTATTTGCTATAAAAATAATGGAGGTGCTTTCTTCGCATTGTTTCAGAAGGTGCAATGCATCCGAAACATTGCCTTGACATTTATCGACATAAATCTTATAAAACCTACTTTCAGAAGATAGAAAATCACCAGAAAACTGAAAACGTCCTTCGGCGTCTATTTTAGACTCTTGAAGTATGTACTCCGTCTGAAATACATGGCTTTTTTTATAGTCTTCTATACACATTAAATAACAAGTAGCTTCAGTAAATTCTTCTGTAACAAGCCCGTTAAATTTGAACTGACCATACGATGAAACCGTACAGAATAAAATAAGGACTAATACGCAGCGATGTAACATAACAATTATTTGAATACGGAATATAGTAAAAAAAGGATAGCTCCATAAAAAAGCACCCTTTAGTTTTACACGTAATAGTAAAGGGGACCTATACCAATTATATTCCAAAATGACAGATATAAATAGTTTATTTTTTGTTCTAGCGTTGTTGAAAAATAGAACGATAGCTACGGCTATCCATCCATTTTCCGCCTAGCTAGAACAAAAAATAATTCCATTTCTAAACTGTCACTTGGAGATGTATTTGGTATGATACCAATTAAATTACATTCCAAAATGACAGATATAAATAGTTTATTTTAGGTTCTAGTGTTGTTGAAAAATAGAACGAGAGCTACGGCTATCCATCCATTTTTCGCCTAGCTAGAACAAAAAATAATTCCATTTCTAAACTGTCACTTGGAGATGTATTTGGTATGATACCAATTAAATTACATTCCAAAATGACAGATATAAATAGTTTATTTTACGTTCTAGTGTTGTTGAAAAACAGAACGATAGCTACGGCTATCCATCCATTTTTCGCCTAGCTATAATTCCATTTCTAAACCGTCACTTGGAGATGTATTTGGTATGATCCGATACTGTTCTAATTATTTTTGAAGTTGCATGTTTATTGCTGCGCAACAACTGGAGCCAAGACCATCCCTTTTATTCGAATGTTTTTAGTTTTTTCGCGGGCATTTGATACAATCGAAAATGTTTTTGAGAATCCACCCAAACGATTTGTTGCGTAGTTTACACGTATCACACCGCTTTCACCAGGCATAATAGGCTTACTTGGCTTTTGGGCTACAGAACAGCCACAACTACTTTTAATGCTGGAAATAAAAATCGGAGACTTTCCTATATTTGTAAAATTGAACGTACGATACCCATTGTCATGTTGTGAAACTTGGCCATAATCAACAATTTCTTTTTCGAATTTAAAGATGCCTTCTTTTAGAGTGTCTTTTTCTTGAGCGATCAATAAAGATCCTATAAATAACATTAAAATACAGCTTACATTTTTCATTTTTATTGTTTTAAAATTAATAGGTTACAAACATCAAGAAAACTGTGTAAAAAATAAAGTTTAAGGAGATGGATTATAGGACTAGTCCTAGGTTGAAATTGTATTTTAGGAGAAATCTATGGAATAAAAACACATAAACTACCATTTTTTTACTGCTTAAATTCGGGTAATTTTTTTAAAAAAAAATAATTGAAACAGTTGAAAACACTACTTCCCTCCCTAAGAAACAACTTCTTTTTAGGCGCAACGTGCTTATAGTAAACAATGTAATAATAACTACTTTACAAAACGAACGGTTGGTTTTTTAAATATAAAAGTATATATTGTGTTCTTTATCAACCTTATTCTAAAAAAGAATGATTCGTAAAATACGGCAATACTTTATTTTTTTAACACTACTTATTATAGGTGGAGTTGCTCTTTTTTTTACAAGTTTGTCTGATAATACCGCTGGTATAATTGATTCTTCAACTAGTAATTCGAAGGATGAATACCAGAAGATAAGATTAAAAACTACCTGTCCTCCTGGATTTAAGAAAAACGAGAATAACGAATGTGTTACCGTAAACTTATACCAACAATATCACATAAAAAACGAAGCAGGTGTTGGAGGCTTACAATCTGGATTGTCTGATAATAGAGATGGTTTTTCTCCGCAACAAATAGATTTAGGACGTTATTTGTTTTTTGATCCTATTTTATCTGGAGATGGAACTATTTCATGTGCTACGTGTCACGATCCAAACCAAGGTTTTAGTGATGGCTTAGGTGCCAGTATAGGAATAGGTGATCAAAAATTAAAACGTGGAGCTCCAACGATTTGGAATGTAGGATTTTTAAAAAAATTATTTTGGGACGGTCGGTCAAACAATCTAGAAGATCAAGCTATGGGGCCTTTATTTGCAGCAAATGAAATGGGAAATACTCCGAGTAAATTAGTAGCAACCTTAAATAGTATAAAAACATATCGCGTGTTATTTGCAGAGGCATTTCCTAAAAGAGCAACTACAACTGCAATTTCTTTAGATGAAATTCTCGCTGCTATTACTGCTTTTGAAGCTTCTCTAATTTCCTTGAATAGTAGGTATGACCAATATGCCCATGGCTATCACGAGGCTTTAACCAGTAAAGAGAAAGAGGGGATGAATGTATTTAGGTCTTTTGTAGCTAGATGTGCAGAATGCCATACGCCTCCTTTATTTACCAATCAACAAATTGCTGTTATCGGGACTCCAGAACCTACAGGGTTTTCCTTTGATCCTGGAGCTGAAATCCCTTCGAAGGATAAAACATTAAGAGGTGGGTTTAAAGTTCCATCCCTGAGAAATATCGAAAAAACAGCGCCATATATGCATTCTGGGAAGTTTCAAACATTAAGAGAAACCGTACAATTTTATACAGATGGTAGAGGACATGCTGTTCCTAAGGATGCGCAACTGCTTATACATTGGCATATTTGGGAACCAAAATTAACGGACTATGAACTTGATAGACTTGTAGATTTTTTAAGAACACTTACCGATGAGAGTTTTATGCCAGAGATCCCCAAAATTCTCCCGTCAGGAAAACCAATATAGCCTTAAAGAAACGTTTCCTAAAACATTTTATAAATACGAATTAAAGAAAAAGAAATCAATGAAAAAGACAGCTAGATTATTTAAGTTTTTAATGGCAATATTTTTACTTGTCATTGGTGTACTAATTGGAAAAACATTTTTTAATGCTACAGGAGAGGAAGCAATTCCAATGCCTAGTTCCATGCGTTTTAAAAGTGTAATGCTCACCGATAGTACGGCAATAGAGCAAGAAGAGTTTAAGGGGGAAATTATAAATGTCAAAGATGGTCAATCCATTCAAAAAGCCGTAGAGAAAGCATCTCCAGGGGATATCA
The DNA here is from genome assembly GCA_965224465.1 of Flavobacteriaceae bacterium. GTDB lineage: Bacteria > Bacteroidota > Bacteroidia > Flavobacteriales > Flavobacteriaceae. Next base: position 3,029,922 of record OZ245049.1, read on the forward strand.
TAAGAGTTTTTCCTGGGACTTATCATGAAACAGTGTATATAGACAAAGACAGGATTAGCTTACAAGGAATTATTCAAAATGGTTCATGGCCAACATTGGATGGACAAAAAAAGCTCAACGATGCTATTCTGTATTCAGGAAACCGCATACGTATAGAGAATTTTAAAATCATGCAATACAAAGGGAATGCTATTATGGGGCAAGCTGGTAATAATTTTGTTATCCGTAACAATTGGGTGATTGATTCTGGTGTGTATGGTATTTTTCCTCAGTACGGTAAAAATGGTTTGATAGCACACAATGTGTTGTCTGGAATAGAAGATGCTGCAATTTATGTGGGTATGTGTGACAATATAGATGTACTTCACAATGAGGTTTTTGAGAGTGTAGCAGGGATTGAAATTGAAAATTCTCGCCATTGTTTGGTCGAAAATAATTATGTACATAATAATACAGGAGGAATTTTAGTTTTTGTGACTCCTGGTTTGCCTATAAAAACAACGTTTGATGTGATTGTTAGAAATAATTTTGTTGTGAACAACAATCATAAAAATTTTGGAGCTCCTGGTTCTACGGTAGCCTCAATTCCGCCTGGAACAGGTATTTTAATTATGGCTGCAGATGATGTAATAGTTGAAAATAATATTATTTCAAATAATGATACAGGTGGAATTATAATAACAGATTTAAAAAATGGAGACCCAAAAGCGAACGATCCTAATGTAGAAGGAAACCCAGACCGTGTAATTATATTAGACAATATAATGTATAATAACGGAAATAAACCAGTAGGAGAATTAAAAGCATTAATGCTCACCAATTTAAAAACAAAATCTCCAGATATTTTTGCTTATGGTGGTGGTGTTGGCTCCACTATTTTAGATAAAAATAAGTACCGTACTTTTGGTCTTGGCCCTTTCGGAATCCCAACAATTACGGATACAAAAGACATTCCAACAATGCGACTGCCAAATCTTGTACCTCCAAGATCTGTTTCTAAAGAACAATTGGGGGAAATAACGTATTTTGGTATTTGTGCTGGATGCCATGCTATGGGCTCAAGATTGATAGGAGTCGATACAAAAATAATACAAGCCATTTATGCAGGAAACCCTCAAGGCATTGTAGATTATATAAACGCACCTAAAAACGCAAGAGAAGATTATCCAGAAATGCCTCCTCAAAATTATTTAACGGAAGAAGCAAAAATAGCGGTGGCAGAATACCTGCTGGCCTTAAAAGACTAAATTATACCAACTAAAACCCAAAATGACAGATATAAATAGGTTGTTTTAGGTTCTAGCGTTGTTGAAAACTAATTCCATTTTTAAACCGTCACTTGGAAATGTATTTAGAATTATAGCTATCAATAATTGATTTTAGCTATTGAGAATAGCAATATCCTCTTAGATTAGAGAGGATAGACTATTGGTTAAAATGAACGTATTTTTTTAAGATAGCATCTTCACAGATAAAAGAGATATGACTGTTGTAAATACCTTTGTAATTTGTGTACACCTGTCCGCATTTGGTTTCGTTATAGTGATTTATAATCACAAGTTTTCCTGCTTCTAAAAAGCGCTGAGCACCGGATACATCCCACCAGTTTAGATCATCAGCATAAGATTCATAGAGTACACCATCAAAATTAGAGGCGTTCGCAACCGTGTTTTTTGCCATACATTTCATTCCCTTTGCATGTACATAATTACAAAGCTCTTGAAAATAGGCAATTCCCTCTGCTTCGGTCGCTTGAATTCCATAATTAGTTCTTAATTCTTCATCAAAACACCAATCCATATTATCAAATTCAACCCAGTCACAACCCCACAAAGCTATTTTATCAATTCTAGCCTTCATTAGATCCATTATTCCTGTGGTTGTACTGTTGACAAAATACTCATCGGGCCATTCTCCCCATTGCTTTTCAACCAAATAAGGTTTCATTGCTGTAAAATCATCTCTATATGTTTCTCCTGTACCAATGCTTATATAAGCACTTACCTGATTTCCATTTGCCTTAATTTCTGCAATAGAAATAAATACATCATCTTGAAATGGATCAATCAGCACGTATGCATCGCGAGCATCCATCAAAATATCAGCAATGTTGTCTTCTTTAAAATTTTCTTGGTATGCTTGGTTAAAAACTGCAATTGGTTTTTCTGTTTCCGAATTAAAATTTCCGCAATCGGTTTTACTACAGGAAAAAAGTACTGTGCTGATAAGTATAAAGAATAAAAATTTAAGCATTGACCTATTGTATTTGTTAAATTTTAAAACGCGTTGGTTCGTACAATAGTATTTATGGAGATTCTTATTTTTTATCTAAACAAGTGCATAGGCACAGTGCTGTGTTTCACATCAAATACGTCCATTCCTTTAGTCAAAAAAATGGTCCAAATCATGCTTGATCAATGCAATATATTCCGTTAGATGTTTATAGTAATAAGATTGAAATAGATCTAAATAAACTATTTATATCGGTCATTTTGGATTGTCATCTGCATCTTCTAATACTAATACTATTTTTAATTATTTTCCTTCGTTTAGATCCTTTACTTCTCTTATTCAACGCAGATAATATCATCAATATGTATACTTCTTCAATATTAGCTATAGAATGATGGCATGTCCATTTAGTTCACAATACGGTGGGTTTATTATTAGCGCGTATCTGTTTTTTTTAACGTAGGTCAAATTCATAAATAAATGTTATGCGCATGTGTGCTTTATGCCCATTTATTTTTGTAAAGTCGGAGCATTATAAAGCATTAGTTGTTACACAATGCAAATAATTCCATTTCAAAACCGTCACTTGGAAATGTATTTGGTATTAGAATACGTTCTAAAAAAGAAACCATATAAAGCGATCGTATAAAATTGAATTGCTAAGCCCCCTTTGTTGGTGGGTTAATTCTCTGAGACTCTGTCTCAAAATATAAAATAGTCTTTCGAAAGGATGCCTTGTACTCTTTGGGAGAGCTATTGGTTTTTTATCAAAACTATTTTACGAAGGGTTTCGTCAGTTGGCAGATAGACTTTCTTTAAATCATAATTCCTCATCACGTAGATTATATTCCGCTAAGCGTAGATGCATACTGTAAATGAATTTCTATTTTTGAATCTGTTTAGAATGATTCTAAACAAAAAAACCAATTAATTAAGTAATGTTTTGTTTTGCTATGATAACAAAAAATAACCAACAGAGACCTTCCGTTAATTCACGTTTAATAAATAACAATCAATCGTATAATCAATGTATAGGTACTGTGTCTTTACTTGAAACTATAGATGATCGTGAAAAAACGACTGTAAAAACTATTAAATACCAGATATCCAATACAGATTGGGATGCTTTAATAAAGAAAGCTGAAACGGATGATATTTTGCCTTTCGCTGTTATTTTAAACACATTTATTCATGTTATAGAGCGATGGAGTTCTTCGTCTAGACTTATTTTGACACCTATTGTGGTTTCTGATGTAGAAGCGGTTTCATATTTAGAACAATTGTTTTCGCTTAGGAAAGTGCCATGGAATGCCTCTTGTAAGTATTTAGAATCACAAATATTTACCGATATAAAGGCTGAAGAGTCTGAAGATGAGGATGCAGGGATTTCTGTTTTTATAACTACAAATCTAGAAGTTACCAGTGCTACGAATAAAGAAAGTGTCGCGTTATTTTTAAATAATAACGATGAGGTAGCAGTAAAAGGATTGCACTACCAGCTAGAAGAAACCAATGATGGGATAGAAATAAGTTGGACATTTAATCACACTTCTATTTCTGAAGTGTTGTTACAAGAAATGTTTGCGGCACAAATACGTATATTAGATTGGTTGGTACAAGAAAATTGGGACGCCCCTTTATTGGATATACTACCCGAGAATCAAAAAAGTATACGAGCTAAAATAAACAATACTCAAACTTTTGTGACAGAAAAATGCTTGCATCAGGAGTTTTTTGAGACTGCTACAACGCATAGTGAAAAAACAGCATTAATTTGGGAAGAAGAAGGCAGTGCTATAAAAATAGGATATGGAGATCTAAAAGATAAAGTACTTAGACTGGCATCAATATTAGTTAGTAAAAATATACAACAAGGAGATTTTGTAGGGATCACTATTCCAAGAGGACCCAACCAAATTGTTGCAGTATTAGCAGTACTAGCTATTGGAGCTATTTATGTTCCGATAGGAGTAGATCAACCGAAGTCTCGTCAGAAACGAATTCATCAAATAGCGGGTATTTCGTATGTGATTATGGATGAGGAAGTTTCAGGATTCACAGGCCTTGATGTGGCTATAATTCAAGTTGCAGAAGAAGCAACAGCAGCTCCTTTGTCTCAACCAATATTTGTAGATCCAAATAAATTGGCATACGTAATTTTCACCTCAGGATCTACAGGGGAACCTAAAGGCGTAGCAATTTCACACAGTGCTGCTCACAATACAATTCAGGATATAAATAAACGATTTTCCGTAACAGAAAAGGACACGGCGCTTGCATTGTCGGCATTGGATTTTGATTTGTCTGTGTATGATATTTTTGGATTATTAGCTGTAGGAGGTACGCTTGTTATGCTAAATGAAAAAGTAAGGAGAGAAGCTTCCGTGTGGACAAATCTTATTCAGAGTACAGGAGTTACTATTTGGAATTCAGTACCCGCATTGTTAGAGATGTTACTTAGTACAACTTTAGAAAAAGAACGTCTTGTTTCTTTGCGATTAGTGATGGTCTCTGGAGATTGGGTAGGCTTAGATCTTTTTGAAAGGCTGCGAAATGTATCACCAGATTCTCTTTTGGTTGCTTTGGGAGGAGCTACAGAGGCTTCTATATGGTCTAATTTTCATAAAGTGACTTATGTTGATCCGAAATGGAGTTCTATTCCCTATGGTAAACCGCTAGAAAATCAATGTTTTAGAGTGGTAGATTTGTTTGGTAGGGATTGCCCTGATAGGGTCACGGGGGAATTATGGATTGGTGGTATTGGGCTCGCAAAAGGATATTTAGGGCAACCAGATTTAACGGCTGATAAATTTATAACAATGGATAATCAGCGTTGGTATCGTACAGGTGATTTAGGAAGGTATTGGTCTGATGGTACTTTAGAGTTTCTTGGAAGAAAGGACGATCAGGTAAAATTACGAGGCTACCGAATAGAATTAGGAGAAATAGAAGCTTTATTAAAAAAATCATGGGGAGTAGAACAGGCTGTTGCTGCAATTGCATCCATAGAGGGTACGCAGCATTTGGTTGCCGCTGTAGTTTCTGAAAAAACAGCAACAAATAGTGCGATAGCCGAACCAATAATATCGGAAGAGGTTTTATTATATAGAACAGTTTCAAGAGAAAAACAGGCAGTATCTATAGAAGTAGTTTTGTTTGAACTACTACATCTTGAAAAACTACTTCAAAACAAAGATGTTTATTGGAATCCGATGGAGCAATTTGAGTTAGCAGAGGAGCATTTGGCTGTTGTACAACTTTGGTTAGAATGGCTTGTAAAACGACAATTGTTAATGTTGGAAAATAAAACGTATCGTATTGGGAATAGGTTACAGGAAGTTTTTGAAGCATGGAAAGTAAAAAGTACAGTGTTAGCTACAGATGGAATTGAAGCAAAAGAAGACGTATTTTTAAAAAGGGTACAGAAATGTTTGTTTGAGCGTATTCCTGATTATTATAAAATTCTTTCGGGAAATATAGCAGCCACAGTGTTATTGGATGATCCTATAATATCTCCAGAGATTTTAGCTACAAAAGATGCTGGAACCTTATGGGGAATTCAGGAAATTGCAATAAGAATAAATAAGCTAGCGGTACTAAAAGGGAGGCCAATCCAAGTTGCAGTTTTGGGTGGAAGAACAGGTTTAATGACTGCTAGGTTGTTAAAAATATCATCAGCAGCAGAAATTAGCTGTACCCTTCTTGAAACGGCACCCTCTATGATTGAGGCTGCTAAAAAGAATTTAGAACCTTTCCCAGAAAATGCCTCCTGTTATAGAATTCCCGAGAATAGAATCCCCGAGGAATTGCATTATAAATTTGATGTAGTCTTGGCTATAAATGCATTGCACAGGTATAAAGACCCAGAAGAAGGAGTTGCTTTGGCTTCACTATTGGTTGCAAATCAAGGAAAAATAATAGCCTTAGAGCACGGAGAACTTAGTCCAATTGCTGTTGTAACTTCTGCCTTGTTGGATAAAGGATACACTGATTTTGACCATCAAAGAAAAGGAATGTGTAGCCCAATGCTAACGGGGCAGGAATGGATGAGAATCTTCTCAAAATATGGATATACTAAAATAAGTTGCCATGCAGTTGGTTGCTCTTTTACCGAACTAATAGAAGTTGAATGTCCAGAGGAAAGGAAAGAAATAAGCTCAGAAACAATAATGGATTATGTATCTCAGCATCTACCAAGTCATATGGTTCCTGAAAAAATTGTTGTATTGCCATGGTTTCCACTCAGTAAAAACGGAAAAGTGAATCGTTCTGAAATTACCAAATATTTTGATTTTCAAGCCGCATCAACATGTATGGAAGAACCTCATAAGGGAATGGAGCAGGAAATTGCGGATATATGGAAAGAACTACTTCATACAGCTGTTATTAGTAGGTATCACAGTTTTTTTCAGATAGGAGGAGATAGTTTGTTGGGAACACGTTTTTTGACCATTATCAAAGAACGTTTTGAAATAGATGTATCCTTGAGGCAACTATTTGAATTCCCTACGTTGATTGCTGTTGCTGCTATTGTTGAAGAAAAGTATAATGTACTAGCGGAACGCATGGAAGAAATGGAAGAAATGGAAGAAGGAGAGATATGATAGGAATTATAGGGGGCTACGGAGAAGTAGGAATTAATGCGACAAGACTGCTTGTAAAATGGAACAAACAACCAATAAAAGTAGGTGGGAGAAACCCTGAAAAAGCAAAAGAAAAGTTCGAAAAAGAATTCCCGGAAGTATCGTGGGTTTTTGTTAATGTGTCTGATGATAATAGTTTAGAAGCTTTTATTAAGGGCTGTAATGTTGTTGTAAACTGTGTAGGGCCATCACACAAAGTATCTTCCAGAGTGGCGAAAATATGTTTGTGTCATAGTTGTCACCATATTGATGCAGGTGTAGACAAAGTATTGGAAGGGATGCATAGCATACAGACGGATGTCTCTATTAGGTATGGAGCAGGAACAACACCTGGTTTAACGGGTATTTTACCACAATGGATGGCGCAAGAACTTGACACTGTAAATTCGTTGATACTGTTTACAGGAGCTTTGGATCGGTTTACAGTTTCTGGGGCTGAAGATTATCTAGTAGGTGTTTTAGAAGATGCGAATGAACCTTTAGCGGCTTGGAGAAATGGAAAAAAGAAATCCTCGGTATTAAAAAGACAATCAGGAATAACAGTTCCCTTTTTTCCTAGAGAAGTAACTGTTTTTCCATTTTTTGATACCGAATCTTTAGTGGTAGCTAGAAACTTAGACCTGATCAATGGAGATTGGAATTTAGTGATTGACGGTACCCATGTGCCAGCGACTTTAAATAGTGTTCGGTCTCATTTTTATAAAAACCCAAAAGAAGCCATCAAAAAATTGTGCTTAGCAGCAGATTTAGACCTAGCAGGTAGGCAAACATATTTTAACCTTATTGTTCAGTTGGAAGGTGTCAAAGACAGAAAACCATGCATAAGAACTGCGATTCTACAAATGGATAGGATGTCGGTTTTAACAGGAGCTATAACAGCAATTGCCTGTATTTCTATCGTAGAAGATAAAGTCCCCTCAGGAATAGGTGCGGTCGCAGAATTACCGCATCCTGAGAGAATTATGGAGCGTCTTATGGCGTATGGAATAGTAACGGATTTTAAAATATTAGAAACTTCGATTGCGGATCTGTTAGAAGAAGTAGAAGGCGAATTATAAAAAAATGAAACGTGTTGTAATTGGTATAAAATGAGGTGTGATTCGTTTTATACGATCTATATACGCATGGAGAGGACCTCTTAAAACTAAAAAAATAAACAGATGATACCAAAAAAAATAAAAACTGTAGTCTGCGGTTCTACATTCGGACAATTTTATCTCGAATCTTTAAAAAAATTACAAAATCAGTTTGATGTCGTTGGTTTACTGTCTCAAGGGAGTGAACGATCTAAGAAGTGTGCAGAACAATACGGGCTTCCTTTATTTACGTCTATAGATCAATTGCCAGCAGATTTAGATTTGGCATGTGTTGTCCTTAGATCTGGAGTTATGGGTGGTAATGGGACAGAATTATCACTTCAGTTTATAGAAAAAGGAATACATGTCCTACAGGAGCATCCTGTACATCATAAGGATTTAGCATTGTGTCTAAGAGCAGCACAAAAAAATAAAGTACGATTTCAAACAGGAGATTTATATGTGCATTTACCAGAGGTAAGGCGGTTTATAAATTGCGCAAAAGCATTATTAAAAGAACAAAAAGCAACGTATATAGATGTGGCTTATGCATCTCAGGTTTCTTATCCATTAATGCATATTTTATCGGAGGCATTGCCAGGAACCAGGCCTTGGAAAATTGAAAAAACCACTAAAACAGAAGGGCCTTTTACAGTATTGACAGGAAGTATAGGGAAAACGCCTATCATTCTTAGAGCTCATAATCAAATAAATCCAGATGATCCAGACAATCATCTTCATTTATTACATCGAATTACAATTGGAGTCGAAGGAGGAAGTTTGTCTTTAAATGATACTCACGGTCCCGTAGTATGGCATCCGAGATTGCATGTTCCAGAAAATTTAGGAAGTATGAAGGAACTTTCAGCTACAAATGCTGCGTACCTTTTAGAGAATAGTGTACAGGTACTTGGCGAGTACTCGCCAACTAATTATACGGAGATACTTTCTAAACAATGGCCCTTTGCTATAGGGGAAGATTTACGATCGATTAAAAAAAGCATGGAGACCAAGAAAGGGTTTCAGTTGAAGTCTCAAAACGAATTATTAGTTTCCATGCAATGGCAGGAGTTGACCAATGCATTGGGATATCCTTCTTTGGTAGCTCAAAGTAGTCATCAACCTTTAGCTGTTGATATTTTACAACAAGCAGCCATGAAAACTCCGTCAACTTATGAACTTCTGAAGGAAAAAGAGGAGCCAAAGGAGTATCGTGAAGAAGATATTTACTCCTGTACAGATGTTTCTGATGGTATATTGAAAAACATAACGATACAGCAGGTCAAAAATTTTGTAGACATATTGGATAAAGCTGTTTTGGATTCGATGTTGTTTTCGTTGCAAAAACAAGGAATACTAATTGACAAAAATTTGCAGTATACAATATCTGATATTGTATCAGCTGCAAATATTGCTTCAAAGCATAAAGGGTTAATTACCTATTGGTTGGATATATTGACAAAAAGAGGATATATAGAGAGGTTAGGTACTGGTTTTTCTATGGGTGATGTAGTAATCACCACCGATACTTTTAATAGGAGTTGGGGATTTGTCAAGGATGCTTGGAATAATAAATTAGGTGACCCACTAACAATGGAGTATTTGGTGAAAAATGCAGAGCAGTTACCAGAGCTAATGAATGATACTCAAAAAGCAGCATTATTATTGTTTCCGGAAGGTCGCTTAGATATTGCTAATTCATTATATAGAGATACCATTACAGCAAAATATTTAAATGAGTCGGTATCTGAAGCAGTTTATAGAATTGCAAAATATAGGATGTCAAATTCTTCTTCTTTAAAACAGTTAAAAATACTTGAAATTGGTGCAGGAACTGGTGCAACAACAGTATCTGTAGCTTCAAAATTACAAGAAACTATTGTAAGTTATATTCATGTAGATTATTTGTTTACAGATGTTTCTGATTTTTTCTTAAACAACGCAAAGCATCTATTAAAAACCTATCGATGGATAAATTTTCAAGCTTTAGATATTGATCAGGATTTTATAGAACAGCAGGTGAAATCAGAGAGTTTTGATATAATTATTGCTGCAGGAGTTCTTAATAACGCCGAGAATACAGATAAAGTAATTGAACAAATGATGAATTCTTTAATAAAAGGAGGGTGGTTATTAATCACAGAACCTACAAGAGAATTTTTAGAAATTCTTATATCACAAGCTTTTATGATGACGATGCCAGAAGACGTACGAAAGGAGGAAAAAACAACTTTTTTTACACCTTCTCAATGGAGTAACGTATTTAATAAAGCAGGTGCTCAAAAAATAGTTGTCCTACCAAAAGAAGACAATCCATTAACACCTTTTGAACAAAAATTATTCATTGTAAAAAAATAGAAAATGTTGAAATGCAGTCACATATTATGTAAGGTTGATAATATTAAAGCCGTTGTTAAAGATTATGAATCTCAAGGGTTTTCTTTGGTCTGGGGGAGTACTCCAGAAAAAGCTCATAATGCCTTATTATGGTTTGAAGAAGGTCCTTATATCGAGTTTTTTCAGTTGCCGAAAAAGTTTGAAATCTTAAAGTATCCCTTACAATTGTTTTATGGTCGATCCGTTGGAAGGAGGTGGGAGAAATGGGCAAAAGCTACAGAAGGCTGGTGTGATATAGCATTGGAACCAGCTGAATTTAAAACAGGTTTTAGCCAACATTCACAGGAGTATCCATTAGATATAAAAACAATAAAGAAAGCCTTACAGGTTTCTGGGATTTCATCTTCTAGGATTGTCCGTAAAAAAAGAGTAAGTCCAGAAGGGGAAGAGGTGAAATTCAGTGTTTTTTGTCCAGATCAAGAGGGATTTCCTTTTGTTTTTTCTGGGTATAAAACGTCACAACGACCTTTGGAAATAAAACATCCGAATGGAGCTAAAAAAGTAGCATGGGTAAAAGTAGGGGTGAACCCTAAGGACATCACACAATTTAAGAAGCTAATTAAAGAGGATACATTTATTAAAACAGAAGAGCACATACAAACACATGTTTGTAATGTGGGGCTCGTAGGTTTGCAATCCAACTTAGATCCAAAATTTTTGCACGGCGCTGTATTTACAGCATTATAAAACAATAAAAAAATTAGATATGTTATCAACTACTACAAATGCCACCTTAGATTTACTAGTAAGACTTAGAAAAGACGGAATTAAACTTTGGGAAGAAAACGGAAAATTAAAGTTTAAAGCACCCAAAGGGCTCCTTCAACCAGAAGATCTGGAAGCGCTAAAAAAATATAAAACAGAGGTAATTGAACAATTAAAATTAGAAAGTAAATCAATTACTGTAGTTGTAAATCCAGCTTCAAAATTTGATCCTTTTCCATTAACAGATGTACAGTCAGCTTACTTGTTGGGGCGTAACGAAGTATTTGATTATGGAGGTGTTGCCTGCCATATTTATTTAGAATTAAAATATTCACATTTAGAAAAAAAGAGGGTACAAGAGGTTTGGGAAATGCTTATTTCTAGGCATGAAATGTTAAGAGCAACTATAGATAAAGAAGGACATCAACGTATTATGGAGTTTCATCCAGAATTCGAATTAACGTATACAGATGCGAGCACTTGGACAGAAAAGGAAAAGGATGTAGCCTTAGATGAAATTCGGGAGGATATGGGGCACCGTGTTTATGACACTTCTAGTTGGCCTTTGTTTGGAATAGGAGTGACTCAAACATCAGAAGATGCTATTCTTCATTTCTCTATGGAATTTTTGATTGCAGACTGGGCGAGTATCTGGTTGCTCTTGTCAGAGTTCGAAGCTCTTTATACATCTTTAGAGACACCTTTACCTAAGTTAAACCTTAGTTTTAGAGATTATTTGATTGCAGAAAGAGGACTGAGAGAAACCATGTCTTATGCAAAAGATAAACGCTATTGGTTGGATCGAATTCACAGTTTACCAGCAGCACCAGATCTTCCTTTAGCAAGAGCACATAAACCTTCTGGAAAAGGACGTTTTACACGTCGTTTTATGGAATTAGAGATGTCTGAATGGCAACGGATAAAAGAACAGAGTCAACAATTGGGATTAACACCAACAACTGTTATTATGACTGCCTATGCAGCGGTTATAGAGCGCTGGAGTCGCACAAAAAAGTTTTGTTTAAATCTTACGGTATTAAACCGATTGCCTTTGCATGAAGATGTAAATATTATTGTAGGAGATTTTACATCGGTCAGTTTATTAGAGGTGGATTGGAGTACGGATCAATCGTTTAAAGAACGTGCAAAAACCTTAAATAATCAGTTGTTTGATGATTTAGATCACCGTTTATTCTCGGGTGTTGAGGTGATGAGAGAAATTGTTAGACAGAGAGGTAGGGATGCAGCTCTTATGCCGTATGTGTTTACGAGTGCTATTGGACTGACAAATGCTGGAGAAGGAAATCAAAGAAAAGGAAAATTAGGCGGATATGGAATAAGTCAAACGCCGCAGGTATTTATAGATTGTCAGGCAATGGATACCCCAGGAGGCTTGCATATCAATTGGGATATTAGAGCGGGTGTTTTTCCAGATGATCTGATCGATGATATGTTTAATGCATTCAAGGGATTACTACAAAATTTAGTGACAAAAGACGCGACTTGGAAAGAGAATGTTTGTATTGATATACCAAAATGGCAAGAATTGGAAAGGCAGGTAATTAATAATACACAAGCCCCTTTATCAAACAACGTGTTGCATAAAAAAATTGTAGAGCAGATCGTAAAAACACCAGATGCACCAGCAGTTTTTGATTCTGAAGGACAAACAACGTATCGAGAACTTGGATTAAAAGCAAGCGCAGTGTCCGAAGCGTTGGAGACTTTAGGATGTAAGGCGCAGGATAAAGTGGTTATTTCTATGGATAAGGGAGTGGGTCAGGTTATTTCTGTATTAGGTGTTTTGTCAACGGCTGCGGTTTATGTACCGATAGATGTGTTTCAGCCTACCGAGAGAATAAATGCCATGATAGCACATGCGGATATTCGTTTTGTGATTACAGATAAGAAAAATAAAACCAAATGGGCAGCGCATATCCATGTAATTTATATAGATGAATTAGAACTAAAAACCGAAATCACCTTAAAAACTACGGCAGATCCGACCTTGCCTGCGTATGTAATTTATACTTCAGGTTCTACAGGGCAACCAAAAGGAGTGGTGATTAATCACATCGCTGCTCTAAATACGATTGCTGCTATTAACAAGCAGTTTCTTGTGCAGCCCCAAGACAGCGTATTAGGTCTTTCGCAATTAGGTTTTGATTTATCAGTATTTGATATTTTTGGAGTACTCTCTGTTGGAGGAGCGATTGTTTATCCTGAACAAGAACGGAAAAACGACCCTTCACATTGGGTAGCATTGATTCAGAAATACGACGTTACTATTTGGAATACAGTACCAGCTTTAATGCAAATGTTAGCTACCTATTTACTTACAGAAACCAATATCAAAATACCAAAATTAAGACTGGCATTGCTTTCTGGAGATTGGATTCCGTTAACATTACCCGATATTTTAGTGAAACGCTTGCCACAGCTAGAGGTAATTAGCCTTGGAGGTGCAACAGAGGCATCTATTTGGTCCATTTATCATATTTATAAAGGATTAGAATCGGATTGGAATAGTATTCCTTATGGTAGGCCTTTAACAAATCAAGGGTTTAGAGTACTGGATAGTACCCTAAGAGATTGCCCTGTTTGGACAATCGGAGAATTGTTTATTACAGGGGATGGACTGGCTGATGGATATTTAAACGAGATCGCATTGACAAAAAAGTCGTTTTTTAATCACCCTGTAGATGGGCAACGGATGTATCGTACTGGAGATTTAGGACGCTATACTCCAGGAGGAGAAATAGAATTCTTAGGGCGTGAGGATAATCAAGTTAAAATAAGAGGACATCGTATAGAATTAGGAGAGATAGAATCTGCATTGTTAAAACATCCAAAAGTTAGTGCAGTAGGAGTTGTGGCAGATGGTTCTGGGCAAGAGAAATCTTTATTAGGAGTGGTAGAACTTATGCATAAAGATAAGCTTGCAAAGAAAAAAGGAAAGGAGAGTGGCAAAAAAATACGGGATGAGGTAAGTGAAAAAATTAAGAATTTTAATACAGAAGAAAATAGAGAAGCGGATAAGTATGCTGATTATCTAGGTTTAATCCTACAGACAATAGGTAAAAATAATTCAGAGAACCATCCTCTTCGAATACTACAAATAGGAGAGAAAGGAAAAGAAAATTTGGATGCAGTTGTACAACATTTAGAGGGTATATCTTTTGAGTATCTATATACGCATTCTGACATTGCTGTTTTAAAAGAATTTTCATTAAAGTACGCAGAGGAAGAGGGCATTAGATTTGAAGTTTTTGATAGTAATATAGCCTACAGGACACAAGGATTTGAGCCCAATAGTTTTGATATTATTATTGCGATAGGGTTGGTAGCTAATAGAACTATTGTAAAAGAATTAATTCGTGCAAACGGTTGGTTTGTTAATGGTATAGAAAATACGGATTCTTCTTTAGTGATAACAGATACAAAATTAAAGGTGCCAGAACATAAATTATTTCTAACGCAGGTAAAAGAAGACCAATATTTTGTAAGTGCCTCAGAGCTGTCTCGTTTTTTATCGAAACATGTTCCAGAATATATGATTCCCAGCCATCTTCAGGTTGTAGATACATTACCAATTACCAAAAACGGAAAAATGGATCGTAAAACTATTGCAAAGTGGAGACCTTATCATGTAAATGGAGCGATCATTGGGAGTACAGATCACGCCTTAGATACCTTAGAAATTGCATTGTCAAAACAATGGGCTGATGCGTTAAATATGAAAGGGATAGGTAGATTACAAAATTTTTATGACTTAGGAGCAGATTCTTTGATTATGGCTAAGATGGCAGGAGAATTAAGAGATGCCTTGGCAAAAGAAACGCCTCCTGTAAAGATTGCTTATGATGCGCTATTGAGACAGATGTTAAACTTCCCTACAATAGCTGGGCTGGCAAATTTTATCAGATCAAAAAAAGAAGGGGCAGATGCTCTTTGTAGTACAGCAACACAGGAAGATGGAGATAGTACTTCTGCAAGTAATGGGGTACTGACTTCTTATGGAAATAGTAATAACGGATTACTTCGTGTAGTGTTTCATGCAGGAATAGGTACAATGAATTGTTTTCTTCCATTGTTAGGAGAATTAGAGAAACAGAATTTAGGCCCAATTGTAGGTATTACGGTGAAGGACACGGAAGTGTATTGTGATTTAGAACCAGAGGAATTGATAGAATTGGTTGCGGAAGATTACGCCACACGATTATTAGAAACGGGACATAAAAAAATGCAGTTGATAGGCTATTGTATGGGAGGTCAGTTTGCCATTGAAGTTGCAAGACGTTTGGTAGAAAATGGAATAGAAATCGTAGACCTTGTATTGGTAGATAGTCATCCTGTATATATAGATGTGAAAGATGACCTGGTTATAGAATCATTATTTGTTCCTAACCTAGGAGTTTCTATGGAACAAGCTGGTTTTGGTGGGGCTGATCCAATGGATATTGGGAGCGCATTTATGCATATTATAGCAGAAAATAAAGGAGTGATTCCTAATGGCTCACCGGGGAAACTTACGGGAGATAAAGGCATGGAAGCGGTGAGTACTTTATTTAAAAAACTTTCATCTTTTGATATGAGAACGCGTTTTACAGCTTATGTAAATGCTATTTATGATGTGACTGGAGAAAAAATGGAAGTAGAAATGGCAGAGGGCTTATTTAGAATGTACCGCCAGAGTTATATTGCTTCTCAATTTATTCCACTTCCATATATGGGGGACATACGGTTTCTAATCGCTACGGGACAATCTGGGTTTTTACCAGGGACAGTGAAAAAAACAATCGATTGCTGGACCAATGCTTGTCTTGGAGAATTGACTGTTATGGAAATTAAAGGAGATCACTTTACATGTATAGAACCTCCTCATTTAGCACATTTGGCAACAATTATTAGAGAACCTCTTCTTATTCCAATAGAGTCTTAGCATTGAAAGAGGATGATAGATACACTAAAATAAACAGTAAAAAAATGAACAATCAAACACAAAAAGAATTTATACTTACGGGAAAAATGTGGCCTGTTATGTGGAAACTTTCATGGCCAGCTATTATAGCAATGGTTTTATATGGATTTAATGTATTGCTGGATGCAATTTTTGTAGGAACTTTTGTAGGTGAAAATGCATTGGCAGGGGTTTCAATTGTATATCCTTTGGCGTCTTTTACTATGGGAATAGGTTCCTTGGTAGGCGTTGGAGCAGGGTCTCTATTAAGTATTGCTTTAGGGGCGAATGATATAGAAAAACAAAAACGTCTTTTGGGAAATTTTAATTCTTTGAATATTATATGTACCGTTATTTACATGATTCTGGCATTGATTTTTGCAGAACCGTTAGTAAAAATGATGGGAGGTACAGGTTCTCCACTGGAGTATGGAGTTAGCTATTTTAGAATCAGTATAATTGGTTCGTTTTTCTGGATTTATGGATTGTCTGCAAATATGGTGGTTAGAGCAGAAGGAAAGATGAAAAAAGCTGCTCTGATGATGGGAATTGGCTTGGTTGTAAACACCGTGTTTAATTATATTTTTGTTGTACTCCTAGACTATGGAGTGGCGGGAGCTTCTTGGGCATCAAATATTGGGATGTTTATATATTCTTTACTAGGATATCTATATTTTAGAAAAGGTAAAACATCCTTTCCTGCTTTTCCAAAAACATTGTATTGGGATAAAGAAATAATCAAATCTATTTTCTCTATGGGAGCTCCTTCATTGATTATGACGGTGATGACTATTGTACAGGCAATTGTTATCTTTAATGCATTAGCGAACTATGGATCTATTTTTGAAATTGCATTTTATGGTGCTACCTTTAGGATCATAAATTTCTTAATGACGCCACTTTATGGACTTATGCGTGCATTACAACCCGTAGTCGGAATTAATTATGGTGGAGGGCACTACCGAAGAGTGATACAGAGTTTTTGGGTTTTTACAATCACCGGTGGATTTATAATACTTCCTATCTGGCTAATAATGATGGCACTTCCCGATATCGCATTAGGAACTATGTTAGTCAATAGTAGTTTTACGACAGAAAGTATATGGAATTTTAGAATGATTATTTCTGTACTCCCTTTTATGCCAATTGTTTTTATGGCAATGAGCTTTTTTCCTGCGATTGATAAAGGAAAACCCGCAGCAATTATTGGAATCGCAAGGCAATTAATTTTTTATGTCCCCATGATGCTTATTTTACCGTCTATATTTGGAACACAATCTATATACTGGGGATCCGCCTTAATAGATGTAGTGATTGTTGTCTATACAATGGTGTTGGTACTGTTGGAATTTAGGCGTTTAAAAGCATTGTAATTTCAAAATAGTTTACAGTGGTTATTTGGAACCGAGTATAGGATTAACTTATGTAGATGCATTACCTAGTGTATTATGATAGAAATAAGGCTGTTTAATTGTGATGATTTTGAAGATTCATTATATCAGGAATTATTATATTCAGTATCCAAAGAGATACAAAAAAAACTGAATGGCTTTGTTTTTATAAAAGACCGAAAACGGAGCCTTTTGGGGAAATTAATGGTTCGGAAATATTGTATTGAGAATAACATGCCCTTTGATTGGACTGATTGGAAGATCGATGCTTTTGGAAAGCCATTCTTATCTAATGGCTTGTTTTTTAACATATCGCATTCGGAAAAATATGTTTGTGTTGCCTTTTCTAATACTTGTATTGGGGTAGATATAGAAATTGTAAAACCATTAAAGGTAGATGGATTGTTGCATTTTTTTCATCAAGACGAGCAAGATTATATGCAGTCTTCCCAGGGTAAATTAGATACTTTTTATACCATTTGGACCAGAAAGGAAGCCTATTTAAAAGCGAAAGGAGTAGGCTTGTCAGAGTCCTTAAACAAAGTGAGTTGCTTAAGCAATTGTATTGTGCAAGAAAAAGTGTGGTTCATACATACCTTAGAGGTTATTTCTGGATATAAAACGGCTATTTGCACTCCTCTAGCTTTTGTAAATATCCAGATTGTCTTAAACCCCAACTTGTAATATCTAAGGCGTTAATTACCATCAATAATTTAAGGATTATTGATGGTTTTAATAATGTTTTTCAGGTAATTTTCACCTAGATTTTGCACGAAAAAATGATCCCCCTTAAATTCCTTTATCGTAAAATTATCTCTTGTAAGTTCTTTCCAGTAATTCATTATGGGAAGGGTAGCATCAATGTCTTCTGCTGCCGCATGTGCAACAATAGGAATGTTTATTTTTTGACTTTTATAGCTAAAATTTTCGTGTAAACGTAAATCACTTCGAATCATAGGAATTAAGAATGCGATCAATTCCTTATTGTCCAAAACTTCTTTTGGTGTCCCGTTTAAGAGTCTAAGTTCTGCAACCAATTCTTCATCACTCAATTTGCTGTGAAACTCAGAAGTATCCATTTTATGCGGAGCATGTCTTCCAGCAACAATAATTTTTTCTGGAGAGATATTGTATTTTTTTTTCAATTGAAAAGCGGTTTCAAAAGCGATGACAGCGCCCATACTATGACCAAAAAAAGAAAAAGGAGTATGACTGTCAATTACAGGGACAATGTTTTTCATCAACTCATGTACCAAAAGGTTAAAATCTTCTATACAGGATTCCCCAATTCTACTTCCTCTTCCGGGGAGTTCAATCGGGATAAATTCTATGGAAGTATCGTGTGTAACCCAATGTTTAAAGATACTAGAACCTCCTCCTGCATAATGAAAACAGAATACTTTAGCCTTAGATTTTTTTGAATTTCGAATTCCGTAAGGAAACCATTTATTGTTATAATTCATAGGTGTTTTTTTTAGTGGTTGCTTTTTTCAAGTTGAGGGATCTCTATATATTGATCCCAGTCTTCCAGTGCTATAAATTGATGTAGCATATTTTCATAGGTACGAACCATCTCTTCGATCCACTTGTTTTCAAATACGTTATCTACAATATCCCAGTTGATATGAATGGAGCCATTTCGTTCATATACCTGATGATCCATTGCTACTTGTGGCGTTTGACTAATGGCAAATACTTCTTTTAGTTCTGGTGGGTAATGGGTGTTTTTTTCTTGAGTTTCACCAAACAGTAAACTGGTAAATACGATGGGCATTAAGGCTTTTCCAGGACTGTCTTTTCCTAATCTTTTTAAAATATCCATTCCATCCTGAGTTCGATATTCTACAGCTTTCCATAGCTGTTGCTGTACCGTTTCAATTTCTTCTAGGATTGTTTTGTTATCATTTTTAAAATAAGAAATCAAGGTAACATTTGTAAAGTCTCCAAGGATTTTAGGAACATCTTTATGAATTGGAAACCTATTGAAAATAGTAAGGTTTATGGTGAAATCAGGATTTGTACTCCAGTGAGCTAGTACCTTCATAAAAATAGTACATATTACCGCAGAAGGAGTAAATCTATATTGTTTTATTTTGGAGAATAATTGTGTTGATTTTTCTGTATCCAATACAATTTTCCAACGTTTAAAAAATGGTTTTTCGATGTCTTTAAAAGCTGTTTTAAGAGGTAGGTTTGGAGCAGGGGGAATTTGTTTTATATGTGCATTCCAAAATTGTTGCGCTTCCGAGATATTACTTTGCGTATGCAGCCATTTTTCTTCTTGATTCATGTATTCTTTGAATGTGAATTTTGGGGTCGCAATTTCCTTTCCATAATAAGAAGCAAAAAGTTCTTGTACAACCATTTCTGTACTCGAAGCATCTAATAATAGACAGTCAAAACTGAAGTGTATTCTAGAAATATCAGTGCCTATCTGACTTAATTGAAGGTGAAACATAGGCCAGGTTCCAAGTTGGTAATTATGGTGAGACCATTTATTTCGAATAGTTTCTAATGCTTGTTCTGATTGTATTTGTCTTACAGGAATTGTAAAGAAAGGAACTTTTTTCATTAATTGTTGGCTGGCATTACTGTACACTTTTGTACGTAACATCTCATGTCTTTTGATCACACCATTCCAAGCGTGTTCTAAACGTTTTGGATCCAACTGATGACATTCTAACTCTAGGTAATAATGCGTGTTGATGTTTCCAATTTCAAAATTAGAGGACCTTCCAAATAAGTATGCTAATTGTATAGGTGTTAATTTAAAAGGTTGATATTTTCTAAGGATATGAGTAACTTGCTCCTGTTTTTTTGGTTGGATTAAAACGTGTAAAAGAGCATTTTTAGAAGCTTTTATTTTTTCTAACAATGTTTTTGAGAGTGCGCCTTTGGGGGCTTTAAATTTCAATTTCCCTTCTTTCACATAAAGTAAGATCTCCTTATCTTTACATGTATTTAAAATAGCATCACATGTTTTTAGAGAATCTTTATCTGCTGTTGTGTCACTGCGTAATTGTAGTTGTTCTATTTCCTGCGCAAAATCTATTTTCCCTCCTGCCATGGTGTGTAGGTAGAATTGATGAATAGAAAGGTTAAAAGACGCTTTTATTTCGTCAAAATCGTACGCTGTTAATGATGAACATCCAATATTTAAAGAAGGTGATTTACTCTCTAATAACTGACTTAGGATTCCGCTTTCTATAAAACAAATTTGTAAAGATTTGTCTTGATGGATAGGGTAGACTGCATTTAGGTCTGCAACAAAATGGACTAAGAAGGAAGTGTTAGGCATCATGTTTCTAAAAGAAATAGATGCTATTTCTGTGATATTCCCTAACTTTATTAGAGAATGTGCCTGTACGTCTAGGTAATAGTTCCCTTGTTCGATCCCTTCAATACCTTTGTTAAAAATAGTGAGATAGGTTTGTATAGGGTAGGTTTCGCTTAGAGAATTGTAGTTGTAGCTTTTTTCTCCATAAATATTTTGTTGCAAACAGAAAGAAATAAATTTTTTGAAATTTAGATTTTCAATAGGGGAGTTTAGATAGTTGTTAAAACTATTCGTGATTGTTCCTAAAGGATTTTTTTCTTCTAAAGGAAGGTCTAAAGAAATGCTATTTTGTAATGATAAATCAGTTCTGTGTGCGCTTATAGTTTCCTTAAAGGAAATGTATTCTTCATAATTTTCTATGGTGGTGATATTGTTTAGATATGCTTTCTGTTCTGTAGAATACAGACTAAATGGCGATGCTGCCTTGTCTGAAGGGATCTCTTTTTCTTCAAAAGAAAATCCTTTATCGTCATAGTATGCTATAAGTTGCTTTATAGATGAATACCGAATCATTTCTCCTACAGAAGGTCTCTCTGTAAAGTGTATTTCTAACTCGTTCGCTAATTTTATCATGGCGACAGAAGAAACTCCCAAATCGGAAAAATTATCTTTAGACTTTAATTTAGGAAGTCCTAAAATGTTTTTTATTAGGTTTAGTACAGGGTGATGCTCTTCTGCGGTATTTGAAGATATAGGTGTATTGTCACTGTTGTATTTATGATAGTATTTCAATAATTTTTTTCTGTCTACTTTTCCATTAGCACTCATCGGATAAACATCTAAACAGAGAATTTTTTCAGGTATAAAATAGTCAGGGAGCTGTGTTTTTAAGTGCATTTTGAGTTCCGTTTCAGAAAATTCTGAAGCAGGACATTTTACAAAAGCAATTAGTTTTTTATGCTCCATCTTGTCTCCAATGGGGATAATTATTGGATCGGTATTTGTTGCGTATTTTCTGAAAGCTGCTTGTATTTCTCCTATTTCTACGCGGTATCCATTTATTTTTAGCTGTGTATCTTTTCGACCTAGAAATTCGATGATGTTGCCTTGACGGTAGCGGCCATAATCTCCAGTATCATAGAGTCTTTGTTGCAGTTCTTTTTCAAAAAAGAAAGCACTGTTGCTGCGTTTTTTTTCTTTTAGATATCCTGTAGCGAGCCCTTTACCTGCAATGTGTAGTTTTCCTTCTACCCATTCTGGGCACGGTCTATTAAATGTATCTAGGATATAAAATTCCTGATTTGCCAAAGGGTATCCATACGGAATGGATTTCCAGTCTGGATCAAGGACGTCTACATGGTAGTAGTTGGACCAGATAGAAGCTTCCGTAGCTCCTCCCATGCTTGTTAATGTTGCATGGGGGATTGCAGTGTTTATTTTTTGAATAAGCCCTAAGGGAATCCAGTCTCCAGAATGGATGATTTTACATAAGGAGAGGTCTTTACCTACCGTTGGATTTTTTAACATATAATCGCAGTAAATATCCATTAATGCAGGAACAGAATTCCAGATACTTACTTGGTGTTGGGAAGAAAGTGTTTTCCAACATTTAGGGTCGATACGCTCTTCTTCTGTTGGCAATACCAGCGTTCCTCCTGCATGTAGCAGTCCAAAAATGTCATATACAGAAAGGTCAAAACTTAAGGAAGAAACTCCTAAAACACGGTCTTTTTCTGTGATTTTTAGTTTGTTGTTTACATCGATTATGGTATTCATCGCTGCTTTGTGTTGAATACAGACTCCTTTTGGAATGCCGGTAGAACCAGAGGTGTAAATGATATATGCTAATTCTGAGGGATTGATGGCTATTGATGTATAAAGATCCTTTATAGTATCAATATTCGGAGGCGTAAATTGTTTGACATCTAGTTTGCCAGTATCTAAAATTTGATCTGTAAAAATAGCAATTGCTTCGGATTGTTTTAGTATTTCGATTGTTCTGTTTATCGGTTGATTATATGTAAACGGAATGTAAATAGCTCCTATTTGTAAGATTCCCAGAACCACCGCAATTTGATCAAAAGATTTAGCCATTTGTAGGGCTACTTTATCTCCCTTTTTAAGGGAATTTTTTTGAAGTAAAACAGAGACTTGATTTGCTCTTTTGATTAGCTGTTTATAGGAGTATTCTTTTTGCTTGTAGATAATAGCAGTACTCTTTGGTGTTTGGAGTGCATTTGCGTAGATTTTTTCGTGTAATAACAAATTTCCAATTGGTGAAAAAGTGTTGTTTGCTTCTTGCTGAACTGCCAATTGTTTGGAAGTTCTTAAATCTGTTAAACTTTTGTCCCAGAACGTATTGTCTGTGATGGAAAGTTGTACAAGCTCGGTATATTTCTCGAACATTGCAGCTATCATATCCCTTGGGAAAACAGCATCTAAAGTATCCCACGATAAGGTAACGCCTCCATTTTGATGGTAGATTTGATGATCTATCCAAACTTGTGGAGTAGAAGAAACGGACCAGTTTATTTGGTTTAAAAACCCTTGTTGCTCATCTTGTTTAAGAGTATCAATGCCAAGGGCGCTAGTAAATACAAAAGGATACATGCGGTTTTTGGTATCGGATTGGCTATTGAGTTTTTTTACAAATTCAATAGCCGAGTAGGTACTGTTTTCTAAGTCTGTATGCATTTGTGCTTGTATCGTAGTCCCGTTTTTTCCAGTAGCTTGTTGCTTTCTCTCAATTTCAACCAAGGTTAGTTGTGTAAAATCTCCTATGATTTCGTTGATTTGAGGATGCACATTATCTCTATTAAATACAGTGAGCATAACTGCAAAATGCGAACCACCACCCCAGGCAGAAAGCACTTCGGTATAGAGCGTTAGCAATGCAGCAGAAGGAGTCAGGTTTTTTGTTGCTGCAGATTTTATAAAAGAGTTCCATGATATTGGATCTATCCAATGCTCTCTTCTTTTGAAATGTCCTTCCACCTGTTTTTTTCCAGTATCTTTAACAGGGAGTTGTGGTGCAAGTGGGAAATGTTGTATTCTGTTTGTCCAGTATTGTTCGGCTTGATGGTATGTGTTTGTAAATGTTCGTTTGTTGTGATAATGAAGGTAATCTTTATAAGATATTTCTAAAGGATTTAAGGAAACTCCTGTGTATAAAAGATATAAGTCTTTCCAAAATATGAAGAGACTTAAAGCATCGGCAATAAGAAAATCTATCGTAAAATGGATGCGGTGCTTGTGATTTTCCAGCTCAGAAATTCGCATTTCGAACATAGGTTCTCCCAAAGGAATAATCTTGGTAGCCATTTCATCTCTTAGTTGTTGTAAATGCTCTTTTAAAGATGGTATATCCGTTTTTTTGTAGATTATAAGAGGCGTCGGGATGGATGCTTTGATTTGTTGCTTGCCATCTTTAGAAATTATACACCGCAACATCTCATGTCTTTTGATGAGGTTTTGCAAGGCTCTATCAAAATGTTGAATGCTTAGGTTTTCAATGTCCATTTCAAAATACGCACTGCAACTTACACCTCCCCAGTCCATTTCGTGATTTCGTCCTGCCCAATAGGCATATTGAATTTCATTTAAAGGAAAGGATTCATGTCGTTGTTTTGGGAATGCCTGAAAGATTGAAACAGGTGTGTTATTTATTTCTTTGAGCGTGTTATGTAAGGCTTTATGCACGATCTCAGTCCATTGGTTTATAGTGCTTTGCTTTAAAAACAAGGCGGGTTTTAAAGTAATAGCAAGGTCTTTTTTCCAAAAGGTGATTAAACGAATAATTACAATAGAATTAAGTCCTAATAATAGTAAATTTTCATCATTTTGTAAATCTTCTTCTTCTATTTCCCATTCCTTTATAAGTGAAGTTCTTATGTAATTTTTAAGTTCAGAAATGTTTGTAAAAGTGTTGATAGTTACTTCCTGTTCTTCTTCAATATCTTCTTCGTTTTCTGGCTTTATAAGTGGGGTGTTTTTTATAAAATCCAAAATTGCAGGACTGTGTTCTTTCTCTTCTTTTGTAAGAGAAGAATTGTTGATGTTTTCTTTTATCTTTTCCCAAACAGTTGTTTTAGGAAGCGTATAAGCTTCAAGGGAAGGTGAAAGTTTAAAGTGTTTTTCTCTAAACATATAATTAGGGACACGGATTTTTATTAGGTTGGAGTTGTTGTAATATGCTTTCCAATTAATGGGAGCCCCACAGAGGTATAACTGAAACAAACTTTTTTCAATCCGATGCGCTGTTTTTTCATCTTTATAGTTAGAAGCTATAATTTCAGCACCGTCTTTAGTTATTTGTTCTACAATAGTTATAAGTGTAGGAGAAGGTCCTACTTCTAAAAAGATATAATCATTGCTGTTGTGTATGGATTGAATCGTAGTACAGAACTTTACTGTAGACAAGATATGTGTACTCCAATAGTGCCAGGTTGTCATTTCTAAAGTAATGTCTTTACCTGTAACACTAGAGCGTATGTTTTTTGTTGGAACATGGTATTTAATTTTTTTAGAAACGTTCTCAAATTCGGTCAACATGGGCTTCATAAGAGGGGAATGTGCAGCAAGAGAAACATCTAATTTTTTGGTATCGATTCCTTTTTCTTTAAATAGTTGACATACTTTTTGTACTTGCTTTTCGGTGCCCGAAATAACCGTTTGCTCAGGAGTATTTACGGCGGCAATAGTTACGTTTTTAATATTTTTTATGTTGTTTTGTACAGTTGTTTCATCCGTAAAAATGGCAGCCATTGTACCGTTTTTAGGTAAAGAATACATGAGCTCACCTCTAATTGTAATAAGTTGAATAGCATCTTCCAATGTAAAAATTTCCGCCAAGCAGGCTGCAATATATTCTCCTGTACTATGTCCTATAAGCAGGTTTGGTGTAAGCCCATAATCCATCCACATTTTGGACAAAGAGTATTCCACAAAAAATAATGCCACCTGTGTATATCGCATTTCATGGACTGTATTATCCGAAGAAAATATCTTTTCCAATAAATTGTTCTGTGTCTGGTTTTTGTATATCTGATTGCATTGATCCATGTACTTTTTAAAGTACTTGTTTTCGGTATAGAAACCTTTAAACATTCCAGGGTACTGAGATCCACCACCACTGTATAGAAAAACAATTTTTTTATTGGAGGTACTTCTGTTTATTACAGCATTAGAAACGCCTTTAATTGCTTCTTCTAAATTGGTTTTTAATGCTTCTGTGGTTTCTCCCCAAACCACTATTTTTTCTTTTAAGTCTGCTTTGGTACTGTTTTGACTATAGCTTAAGCTTCCCAGTTGCTGAGGTGTTTTTTCTTTTATAAATGATAAGAAGGAGTGTAGTTGGTTTTTTAGTCCAGCTTTGGTAACTGCACTAAATTTGAAGGGCCAACTTCTCTTTGCATCTGGAGTTTCTTTGTTTTTGTGCGCTATAGAATCGCAGGGGTGTTCTTCTATTACAATATGTGCGTTTGTACCACTTAAGCCAAAGGCACTAATAGCTGCTTTTCTTAGGGTTGTTTTATTCCAAGGTATTGTTTTTTGTGGAATTTTAAATTTCTGATCAGACCAGTTAATATGGGGAGAAGGGGTTTTGAAGTGTAAATTACCTGGGATTTTTCCTTTTTCTACAGCGAGAATAATTTTTATTAGACCAGCTATTCCTGCGGCGGCTTCAAGGTGCCCAATTGCAGTTTTAACAGCTCCTAGATATATGGGGGTTTCGCGGTTTGACGAAATTACATTTCCTAATGCAGTGATTTCTATGGGGTCTCCTAAGGCAGTTCCAGTACCGTGTGTTTCTATAAAATCAATATCAGCAGCATTTATTTTACTGCGTTTCCATACCTCTTTAATTAATTTTTCTTGTGCAGGTCCGTAAGGAGCCGTCAATCCAGCACTTAAACCATCTTGATTGGTTCCACTTCCTTTTATGATGGCATGTATATGATCTCCGTCTCTTTTGGCGTCAGATATTTTTTTTAAAATCACGACTCCGCTTCCTTCTCCTCGCACTGTACCATTGGCAGCGGCATCAAAAGTTTTAATTTCACAATTTTGAGACAATACATTAAGAGAGGCCATGAGCTCTGTTGTTTCGGGAGAGAGCATTAGGTTTACACCCCCAGCTATTGCCATGTCACAATCACCTGATAGGAGCCCTTTGCATGCCAAATCTACCGAAACCAAAGAGGAGGAACAAGCGGTGTCTGTACTTATACCAGGGCCTTGAAAACCAAAAAAGTAGGAAGCTCTTCCAGAAATAAACGAAAATCCTGCTCCCATTGCATCGTTGGGATCTGTTGGGGAATTTTCGTTTTTATAATTTAATAGTTGTTGAAGATGGTCAAAAGAAGATACACCTGCATAGATTCCTGTTTTTGATCCTTTTAGTGAATCGGGTGCGTATCCTGAATTTTCTAAAGCTTCCCAACATACTTTTAAGAAAAGACGTTGTTGAGGATCTGTTTTTTCAACTTCGTTTGGAGAAAGTCTAAACAAGCGATGGTCAAACCCATACACGTCATCAAATAAGAACCCTCCTTTTTGTAAAAAAGGATTATTTTTTAGTTTTTCTTGGTCATAATTTTCCCATCTATTGTCAGGAACTTTACCAATCATATTTTTTTGTTCTAGTAATGCGTTCCAATACTCCTCTGGAGAGTTAATGCCCCCGGGAAATCTACATGCCATCCCTATAATAGCGATGGGTTCTTGTTGGTCTTTTACTTCTTTTTTTAAGCGTTTTATTTCTGTGAGAGCTTTTATTAAAATGGGAGTCTTATCGGTGGTTTGTTTTTTCATAACTAGTCATTTAATTCGTTGTTTAATAGCGTAAGTAGGTCGTCTTCGGAGCATTGGTCATACTCAGATTCTTTAGGTGTTACATGCGTTACGTCAAATGTTTTGTTAGTATTGTTTTTAAGATTCACTAAATAGCTGCTTAATTGATCAATGGTATTGTAGTTAAATAATACAGTAGCAGGGATAGGTTCTTTGATACTATCTTCGAGAGCGTCTCTGATTAATAAAGACATCATAGAGCTAATTCCCAGTTCTACAAATGGTATTGTAGGGTCAAAATCTGTTTTTGAGACTCCTAACTGTTCTGCAACCAAGCGTGTTATGTATTCGTTTAGTTGTTCTTTATTTCGCAAATCTGTGATGGGGTATTTTAGATATGTTTTGGTATAGGAATGAAGCACTTTTTTCCATTCCTTATCAAGGTACATTGCTTTGGTTTTGCTACGCTGTATTTTTCCGCTAGTTGTTCTAGGAAGATGCATGGGGGGAATAAAAAGAATAGCTTCTAATTGGATGCCGTGTATCCTCAATGTTTCTTCTTTAATTTGTTGAATCCATACATCATATTGTGGAGTTCTTACTGCGCCTCGGGTAAGTTCTTGTATGAGAATTACTTTTTCTTGCCCTTCTTTTGTGATGGAAAATGCGGCGGCACCGTCTGTTCTAAAGTTGCTATTGGCAATAAAAGAAGACCGCTCTATATCATGTGGGTAATAGTTGACCCCATTAATGATAATTAAATCTTTTATTCTTCCAGTGACATATAATTCTCCTTTCTGATCTAAAAAACCAAGATCTCCTGTTCTTAAATAGATGGATGATTGCGTAGAATTTTCTGAGACAAAAGCCTTTGTAGTAGCTGCTAGATTGTTCCAATATCCCTTGGTTACCGAAGGTCCCGAAAAACAAATTTCTCCAATTTCACAGCTGCCTAAGGGAGTTGTTTGTGTTGGATCTCTAATGGTTACTTTATTGTTATTTATAATTGTTCCGTTGCTTACTAAAAAGGAAGTATGATCTTCTTTTTTTTGGATAGGAGCGCTCATGTCTTGTAGTAACCCTTGGCGTATAATTTTAACGGTATTGTTTAGGAGTGCTTTTCGTTCTACCTCAATCCAATGTACTTTACGTCCCATAAAAGTAGATGAAATTGCCAAGGTGCTTTCTGCCAATCCATAGCTAGGTGATAAGGTTGTAGGTCCCATTCCAAAAACTGATGCGATGTTTTGAAAGCGATACATGGTATTCAGGTGAATAGGTTCTGCCCCACAAACAGCTCTTATCAAAGTATGTAAAGAAAGGTCTTTTACTGTTGTTTTTTCTAATTTTTCTGCCAGTAGTTCATACGCAAAATTCGGTGCAGCTGTATGTGTTCCACGGTACATAGAAATGGCTTTTGCCCAGATTAATGGTTGACTCATAAAATCGGTTGGATGTATCAAAACAACTTTACACCCGGAGAATAAACCTTGCAATATGCCAAAAATGAGTCCCATATCATGATAAAAAGGCAACCAGCTAACAATTACACTGTCTTCTTTGATGGCTTGAAATTGCTTTACTTCTTTGAGATTGTTAATCAAAGACGATTGGGTGACCATGACTCCTTTTGGATTTCCTGTTGATCCAGAAGTGTATTGAAGAAATGCGATTTCGTTGACACGATAAGGGCTAGAAATAGTGCCATTATCAGTATGTGAAAAAGAAGGAATTACAAGGGAAGAGAGTATTGAAGAATTCGCGGTACAATTAGATAAAAAGTCGATACTATGGCGGTCTGTTAAAATAGCTTTCGCATTGCAGTCTGTTGCAATTTTTTCCCACTTTGTCAGTGCTTTGTTTCTTCCAGGCATGTTTAAAGGAATCGGGATGACTCCAATCCAATTGCATGCTAAAAAACAGATTATAAAATCAAGTCCTTGTGGAAAGAGTAAAAGACAGCGATCTCCATGATTAATTTCGGATACAATTAATTGTTTGGCATAGCGCTCTACCTGATCCAAAAGTTCCAAATAGGTGATGCTTGTACTATTTAGATCGGCATCTATAAAACTATAGGCGCATGTATTGGGAGATGTTTTAGCTCTTGATTGTAATTTATTTATAATAGTGTCGGTCATTTCTTTCTTTTTTATAGTTGATTAGAATACATACACGTCGGATTTAAAATTATACCAATACAATTCTAAATGACCGATGTAAATCAAGTCTTTTTCGTTTTTTTTTGTTACTAAAAACAGAATGATAGTAATGGCTATCCCTCTATTTTTTTACCTAGATTAATCAATTAAATTTCTAAACAGTCCGTTGGAAATTCAGGGATATTATACAGGTTTATAGTTGCATGCTGTCTAAGGAAGTGTAAAATAAAGGTGATTATTTAATTCCTTATGAATGGTTTAATTCTCTGTGGGGCAGTTTCTAAATAAAAAATAGTCTCTTCAGAAGCATTGCCCTCCCCTAGGGGAGAGTTTGTTTTTTGTTACAATGCTTGATTCGTAATTATTGGTTTTATACCAATTAAATTTCCAAGTGAAGGTTTAGAAATGGAATTATTTTTTGTTTTAGCTAGACAAAAAATGAAAGGATAGTATTAGCTATCGTTCTATTTTTTAACAACGCTAGAACGTAAAACAAACTATTTATATCGGTCATTTTGGGTTTTAGTTGGTATTACTTGTTCAAAAGCTGCTTTTACTTGCTTCTTTTTGCTTTCAGGAACGGCATTATACATTTGTAAATAGAGGTTCTTAAACACGATTAACGAACCTGTATTATGGCGTATATAATCTTTTATAATTGTATTAAAAATATCAAATCCAATACGATTGCTTAAGGCATACAGTTCATAGGTTCCTTTGTTTTCTTCGAGGTAGCTAGATCCATCAGCAAAAATTAACGGTGGTTCTGTATTTGCTTCATTCCCACGACCTTTCTCATACGTGTTTTTCTTTTGTGTTAGATAGTCTGATACTATTTCTTCTCCGAATTTTTGCTTTATCATTTGTAATGCAATGGCTTGTGGTAAGGCAGTATTTAACATTTCTGCTCCTTGTACATTGGCAAATCCAATGTTAGAAAGTAGTTGCTGTTTTATCAGCTGCGTTATCACAGAAAAATAGAGGTAACTTTCTTCTTTCTTTAAACTGGTATCTGCTCTCCATCCTTCTTTTTCAGAAATAAGAATCAAATTAGAATTTGTATAAAAAGGAGCTCCATAATAGGGGATTTCTGCTATGTTTATCTCTTTATATGGAAGTTCTCCTAGATTTTTCTCGACAAACTGCAGCCCTTCACGGATCACTTTTTTATAGAGATCGATATTAAAACCATTTGTTTTTTTATACCAAATATGTGTATCTATATCTTTATAAGTAATTTTTGTGTTTATATAATCAGAAGATACTATATGGATGTCAAAATCAGTAGGGTTGCTAATTTCATAATGCACATAATTCCGATTGTTCTCCGTCCATCTTTTAGTTGTTTTTCCTATTGATATTGCTTGTTGATCTATGGAAGTACTCACGGTAATTTTCCCAATTACTTTGCCGGCATCTATAGAAAAGTAGTTTTGATTTAACGCTTTTAGGTTGTTGAGAGCTGGCATTTTAGAGCTTATTTTTTCCAATAGATGAGCCCTTCTTTTTTTGTTTTCGTCGAGCTCTTTTTTAGAATTGTAACCAAATAAAGGAAAAATATCTCTGTTTATTACAGAGCCGTTAAAGGTCAAGTCCCCCTGTGGATCTGTAGGTGAAAAACCATGATATTGTTTCGAAGCTTTTAGGCTACACTGGATTTCATCATTTGGAAGTAATCTTTTTGACAAGGGGTAGGCGTATATATTATGTTCTTTATCCTCCCAGCCAACAGATAGCACAGTATTGTTGACCTTTAGTTCTTGGATTGTCGTAAAATCGGATACATTTAGGTACAGTGTATCTATAGCAAGCTGACTTTTATTTTTTAATTGAAAGATAGAAGTATAGCTTGCTTTTCGTTTATTTGGGTAGAGATCAATATGGATATCTATGTTGTTAATAATGGGTTGAGAAACAGTCTCTAGGTGTTTGTATTTCACTTCATAATCAGCGTGTTCTTTTTCTTGGCTCTCTATGGTTTTATAATTACCATTTATTTTCCCTGAAATAAAGGATTGTAACACAAAAAAGAGGATGACCATACTGGCAGCGATACTTTTTCCGAACCAGTTGAGCTGATCACCTCTAAAGCTTAGCTTTTTTAACCATTCTTTTTTAAGACCACGTTGCCAAAAATAGATTGCGCAGAGCATTAGAAAAACAGCGAATGTAGCCCACACCATAAAATACCAAAAAGAGCTGGTAGAAAAAATACCGTAGCCCGCAATTTCAGAGAATTCTTCTAGCCCAGGAATTCCGATCAATACAGCAAGTCTGTGATCTTCGATAACACCTAAATCAAATGCGATAATAGAGAAGATAAAAATCCCAATAGATAGGATATGAGTTAGAAATCTTTTCCCCGTAATTCCTGCTATAAAAAACGGCAAGGTTATGATACTTAAGTAGGTAAGCCATCCGAATTTATAGCCTAAAAGATCTTGGGCATAAAGACTCCACTCTATATGGGTAAAACCTTTTAGTAATTGGGTTATTAATCCAGCAGATATAATACCAAGTACTAGTATAAGACTGACACCTGCCATGGCAACATATTTTGATACGAGTCTTACCCATATAGGTATAGGTAGTGTGTCTGTAATTTGCCAAAGATTTGTGGTTTTTTCTTTAAAGATTAGTTCTCCAGTCCAGAATAGCAATAGGATGATTATAAAAACCCCTAATATGAGCCTGTTTTGGGTCATATTGGTTGTAATAGGATACTCAGGTCCAATATAATAAGAGGCATTAAATAGAAAGTTTTGTAATAAGAAAATAAAAATAACGATTCCAAAAACAATTTTGAAACTCTTGGGACGCACCAGATTTATAAATTCCAGTTTTGCCAAACGCAGAAACTTAAAGGTGTATTCTTTTAAGGAGAATTGTAATTGAACATTTGGAATTAAAACAGTTGTTTTTACCGTTGTTGCAGTACGTTTAGGGTTGGGATTAAATACACTGTTTTGTTTCGGAGATTTCTTCTCTATAAAATATATAAAAGAAAACTTTTTGTATGCCCAAAACAATCCAATAAAAGACAGAGACAACCACAGTCCTTTATTTAAAAAATAGGTACTAGTAAGTGGTAAAAAGGCTGTGTTTTTTAGATAGGTTGGTATGGTGTCGAGTGTTTCGGAAACATATACGTATGTAAAAGGGTCTAGAATTTCTATGATCCTAATGCTTGTTGAGGTGTGACTTACTCCTTCAAAAACGATAAAAAGTATGGTTAGAAACAGGATTCCGAGATAACTGGAATACAGTTTTTTTGTAAGAACCAACGGGACAAAGCAGGCTGCTGTAAGCATAAAAATATTGGGTAATAAGAGTACAAAATATCCATGAAGCATTTGTAATAATGGAGGCGGACCAAAATCTTCTGGCTTACCAATACCCGAATATGGCAATAAGAACATTCCGATAACAAAACCAGAGGTTACAATTAAATTGATAAGAAAAGCTGCCAGAAATTTCCCGACAAAAAAAGTTTTTTCATTGATAGGAAAAGTATAGAAGGTTTCTGCGGTTTTATATTCAATATCTTTATACAAAACCATTCCTGTAATAACAGCAATAAGTATGATTAATAGCATCCCTCCACCTGTAAAGTTTTTGTAGAGTACCGTAGAAGAGTTTATTAAAATAGCATCATTAATATAATAATCATAAATCCCTTTGGTTAATATGAATACCTGAAAAAACATCAAAAAGATGTAGAAATAAAATACAGGATTTTTTAAATGATTAAGTACCTCAAAATTGATGATTTTTCTAAGCATAGCTCAATTCTTTTTTGGTGAGACGTTTGGGTTGGATTTCGTAAAAATAGACATCTTCAAGTGTGGGGGGTTTCGCCCGAAAACTGGAGTTTGGTTGTTCTTCCGACACTACTGTGATCATCATTTTTCCACGATGAAAACGATTGGATATAACAAGATAATCTTTTTGGTATTTTTCCAATTGATTTTTCTCTATGTCTAATTCCCAGAGTTTATTTTTTAATGATTGTTCTAGGACACCTGGTTTTCCTGCACGCAATACCTTTCCGTTTCCTATAATTGCCATGTCGTTACACAAGGTGCTTACATCTTCTACAATATGTGTAGATAGTATTACAATTGTATCTTCACTTAATTCAGAGAGCAGGTTGTAAAAACGGTTGCGTTCCATGGGGTCTAGCCCTGCTGTAGGTTCGTCAACAATAATAAGTTGGGGGTTGTTTAACAATGCTTGCGCTATTCCAAAACGTTGTTTCATACCACCAGAATAGCCTCCTAGATTGTTCTTTTTTACATCCCATAGGTTTACTTTTTTTAACAAAGATTCAACGATTTCTTTCCGTTGTTTTTTACTACTGATGCCTTTCATATCTGCCAAATGCAGTAGCATTTCATACGCATTTACATTAGGGTAGACTCCAAATTCTTGAGGTAAATAACCTAAAACTTTGCGTATCTGATGAGGTTCTTTAAGGATATTGATACCGTTAAAATGAATGTTTCCAGTATCAGGATTTTGCAATGTAGCGATGATGCGCATAAGGGTAGATTTACCGGCTCCATTTTGTCCGAGTAAACCAAACATTCCTTTGCCTATGGATAGAGAGACATCTTGCAATGCTTTGACTCCATTGCTATACGTCTTTGATAAATTATTTATTTCTAATTTCATGAGATTTTTTTTAGTATTTTTAGTTGAAAGTAGAGGTTACTGTTATAGAAACATCATCCCATAATTTTACGATACCGTCACTTCCTCTGTGTACCAATTCGCATTGGTTATTTAAGGATGCAATCGCTTTTTCTACATTCCATTTGCGCAGATCCATAATGGCTGTTAATTTGAATTTTTCTCCCTCTATGCTGTATGTAAAGTGTAATTGATCTGTGATTCCGTTCATTGTGAATTCAACAAAACCAGTGGTTTCGTCTGTTAATTTGATCTTTCCAGATAAAAGAGAGGTGTTGTCCATCACTTTAAAAAAGTAATTGATGATATTGTATTTTCCTCCACTACTAACAAGAGAACTAATAGGAATTGAAAACGTTACATTTTCTATTGCTTCTTTTAGCGTGTTTCCCTCCCCTTGCGAAGTGATTTTAATCTTAGAAAATTTTCCTATTACAGGGGTTTTGGAGCTTGTCTTATAGGCAGTCCATTCAATATTATTTTCAGCATCATTTAATTTATATTTAAGAGGTATTTCATTCTTGTCAGTACAGCAACTGGATAAAATAAGGAAGAAATATAGGGGGATAAGTACTAAATTATGTTTTTTCATGAGTCGTTTTTTGAGTTGATTGTTTTGTGCCTATATCCACCTGTCTTGCCGTTGTAAAATGGCAGGTTTTATTTTATTGAAATTGTATCCGATTAAACTGAGGTTACATATAAAAAGGAAAAAATCGAAAGCTACGTACGATGCGTTTCTTGAAATAAAAACGTGTACCATTACCACACATAATAGGATAGGTGTAAGCATGATGCTCCCCAATAAATAGGTTCGTTTAAAAATTAGAAGTATTCCACATAATAATTGAAAAAAACCTACAAAATATAGAAAACCTGTATGTTGTAAGAGTTCGTAGAATTCTATAAAATGAATGCTGCTTCCTGCGGAGCTTTCTTTAAAAGCAGCGGAGTTATAAGGAAGGAATAGTTTTTCTATGCCGTGAAATATAAAGAGCAGCCCTAAGAGAAAACGAATACTATATATAATTATTTTCATAAGATTTAATAATGGTTAATCACTGTTTGGATATGAGAACGTATACTTATTACAATTTGAAATGATCCCTATAAATAGTTTCTTTTATGTTCTAGTGTTGTTAAAAAATAGAACGATAGCTAAGGCCATCCATCTATTTTCTGCCTAGCTAAAACAAAAAATAATTCCATTTCTACAGTCACTCGGAAATGTATTTGAATTGTGTATTAGCAGAAAAAAAAGGGGAGTCAGACCTCCCCATTCTTTTTTCTAGGTTATTTTAACTTCAAAATTCTGGGGATACCAGCAGTCGTAAACATTTTTTTACTTTTCAGCGTATTTATATCTATCTCTTTTATATAAGATGCTGTTTTGTTTACATAAGGAATGTATGCTTTTCCTTTCTCGAAGTAAATATTACTAGCCATTGCACCAATGGTATATTCATCATTTACTTTTTGAGCAGTTTTATCATATAGGTTAAATTTGTACCACTGTGCAATTGGATCGGTATAATAAGAATACGGATTGTCTGGGTTTACTTTAGATTTATCATTTGAAGTCGCAAAGAAGTTTCCATTTCCTATATATTCGAAATTCACAACGGGGTTGTTTAAACCTCTACTTGCGGTTTCTAAATCAAAGTAATAATCGGGATCAAAATCGGTTTCTCCCTTTTTTATACGTAAAATACAGGCAGGTTTACCAACATTTAATCCTCCCCAGTAGTTGTGACAAAGCATATAAATATCATTTTTACTATCTTTTATCATAAATTTTGCTCCTTGTCCAGAATTCCAAGAACCTACACTATTTCCTTTGTCACTAGAGATCCATTTTACAACAGCTCCAGAATTATCAGAAGAGTGAATGTCTACTTTATTTAAATCTATGACAAGCATGTCGGCTGTAGGAGACGCAGGGATGTCTGGGGTAAGGCTGTTAAGAAAGAAAAATCCGATAAAAAGGTGATTTCCACTTATGATCATTTCGGTAGGGACTTGTGCATTAATTTTTTTTCCTTCCGAAGGGAAATTGGTCACTTCTCCTAAACGAGAAAACGAACTAAAATCTATTTGCCCTGTTTTTTCCATGCTTTCAGGGTTGAATATTAGTATTTTACTGCTAGAAGGTCCTCCAACAAAAGCTGTGTTTTTGTCTTTAAAACAGATATTACCTTGGTATCCAAGTTCAGAAACACTAAGTCTTCCTTCTTTTGTAAACCCTTCTTTTTTATCATAAACCCATTTTGTTATTTCTTGCGGGGCGCCAAATTTATTAGCGTAAAAATTCCCGTTGAATTCATAAATCCCAGCAATTCCTTCGGCTATAATTTCTGTCGCTTTTTTATTGTTATATTCTTTTTTATCGCTCAATGTTTTAATGGACTGTAGGTAAAATCCGTAATTAAATGTCCCTCCTTTTACGGTTGTGACAAGGGCGTATTTGGCACTGTTATCTACTTTTGGTTCATCGTCATCATTTTTGTTACAGGAACAAAACAGTAGGCTTATAAAAGCTATTAGTACTAAATGGTTTCTTAATTTCATCATTTTATTTTATTTAAATTAGGTTACTTTATTTGATATACATTCTTAGTTTTAGGTAAAAACTTCTTCCTGGTTTTTCTACCTTATAATTGTCATAAGCAAGTTGTCCTGTAAAATTGACACACTCTAAATTTATGCTGTACTTGTCATTCGGAAATACATAACCTATAGAAGCATTATGAGTAAATTGTGTGGGTATTTTTGCTTTGGATTTTGCGCTACCATCGTCTTCCCAAGCCAGAAAAAAGTCATGAACATACGTATTGTTGTAACTTAATTCTACACGACTGTTTTTTATGAATACATCTGAAAAACTATAGGTAGCTACCATGTTTGCAAAGAGATATGGAGTGTTTGGGATTCTAGAACCGATGTGTCGAGGTTCTATTTTTCCAGATCCATCAGTGTTTTTTAAGGTGATTTTTTGCCACGTAGCATTTGTACATAAGAATAGATTTTTAAAGGGGTTTATTTTGAATGTTGCTTCAATACCTAGAGACTTGGTGTTGAGTAGGTTGTCGTATAAAGAAATGCTTCTGGAAACTATATTTAAAAATATTTGATTTTTGGTGTTTCTATAAAATCCATTTACAGAAATCCCAAGGTTGTTTTTTGGGAGGTTAAATTCCAATCCAGTATTGATATTGTGGCTTTTTTCTGGTACTAAGTTTGGATTGGCGGAAATGGTGATGCCGTTCCCAAATAATTCTTCTCCATCAGGAAGCCTGAGTGCGTATTCGTAGCCGAGATAGAAAGAAAGTTCAGGGCTAAATAGAACCTTTAAGGCATCCCCATATCCTACTATAGAATATTGATTGTCTAGGTACTGATCAAAACTATTATCCTCATTTAAATTCGCTATATGATTTTTCATATAATGGTATTTTACAGAGAGCATGTTGGTTATATTTTTATTGAAGACTTTGGTTTCTAGTGAGAGGCCAAAAAATGTTTTTGTAAAATTTTGAGGCTTGCTATAAAAATCTTCTTTATAAGTTGCGGATCCTGCTTTGTCCTCTCCCGTGATTTCTCTAAAAGAAGTTAGATTGGTGAAATTGAGAGTGTGGTGCGGATTGAGTTTGTAATTGATGTTGATTCTTCCAAATATCTTTTCTATAGCTATTTTAGGCGTACGGCCTTCTACATAAAAGCCGCTTTCTCCTTTGTTGTATTTATTTGTGAAATGTCCATCCCAAAAATAATTTTTACCTGCAACATCCACTATTTTCCATTTTTGGAAATTATAGCCCAATAGGCTCGAGATTTTTAGCGTATTGTTTCTCGTGTTTTTTTTCCAGGAGACAACACTGTTAAAGTCGCTGTTTTTTCCATGTACTTCTCCCCAAGGAGCTATTGCCCTTATGCCATGTTGCCATTCTTTGTCAATGTCGGATACGCTAAGTAATAGCCTAAAATCATCTGCCCAAGAAACGTTTTGAAACCCATACTGAACCCTACCTAAATACGAAGTGTAAGCATCATTAAAGCGTCTTGCTTTTCCTTTTTTTGTATTGTAGAGATCATCAATAACCAAATCTACATCATGCATCCAATAATCATTATCAGAATGATTAAAGAAACCGTCTACTTGAAAAAATTGCTTTTTATTTTTGTTCAAATATCTTTTTAGCCCAATGCCAACTTTATGTGTATTCCAGGATCCCACTGTATAGGAAGCCTCCATATAATTCTGATACCTGTTTGTAGTTTCAATATGGATAACACCTCCCAATGCATCTGTACCAAATTCTACAGGAACAAGGCCTTTATAAATTTCTATATGTTTAATGATGTTTGGTGAAATGTTGTTTAGATTAAAACCAGCGCCTAATAAGTCCAAGGGAATGTCATCTACAAAAGTCCGAATGCCTTTTCCTGATATTCCGTTGATCATAATGTTTGAGGCACTGCCTACACCGCCTTGTTTTCTGACACGTATGCCAGATATTTGCCCCACTAGATCTATAACATTGGTAGATTTAGTATGTATTTCTTTTAAGGATATAACCGTTGGCTTGAGGACCGTTTCTCTTAGGATTTGATTTGCGCTCTTGCCTCTAATTACCACTTGATTTAGGTTACTGGTTGTTTCTTGAAGTGTAAAATTAATTGTTTTTCTGCCTCCTTTAAGTGTGATGGTTTTCCGAATTGTTTCTTTACCTATATAGGAAACGATAAGTTCATAGTTCCCGTTTGGAATGTTTTTAAGATAATAACCACCACCTTCTTTACTAGTAGTTCCAATATCGGTTCCAGGTAAATAAATGGATACATTAGGGATGCCAATTCCTGTTGTAGATAACATTTTTCCGGAAATTGTATTCTGACTATGTAGAAAAGGAATAATGAAGAGCATAAATGCAATAATTAACGGAGATTGTTTGTTTGACATATATAAAATGAGTTGTCTTTATTTAGACTAATTATAAATAACGTATATTTGAAGACAAATATAAATTGGATATGAAGAATCGAAGCTACGCGAAACGGAAAGTTTTGTACATAAAACGGAATAATTTGATATGACAAAATACAGGTTAGATTACAACGATATAGAAGATTTTTTTTTTGAAGCTAAAAACAGTTTTTATTCGGTAGATGAGTGTGGTACCCAAATCTTAGATTTCTCATATAATTATAAATCTATAAAGGGGCAGTACAAAGGGATTATTACCGATAATTTTAAGATTAGCTTTGGCAATGGAATTATTATAGATGATACGGTTATTGATTTTTCGTTTGAAGGAGAGACCGTAGAAATGCATTTTGCATTGGATGGGTTTTCTAATACAAAAATCACTAATATGAAAGATGATTTTTCAATTAAAACCAATGAACATAATATTTTTTATGGGAATGATATAAAGGGTGAATTGCAATGGGGCTCTAAAAACATGTCCTTTTTTAAAATAAATTTACAGCCGTGTTTTTTTGAGAAATACTTACCCAATGAATGTCTGTTTAGTACCTTTAAAAAGCTTATTCAGAATAAAGAAATTGGTTTTTTAAATCGATTTAATTATCCTATTACGCGCCAAATGCGTGCTGTTATTTGCGAAATAATACACTGTGAATGTAAAAATCAGTACCGATTGCTCTTTTTAGAGTCTAATATTTTAGTGCTTCTGTTATTGCAATTAGAGCAAATTAAAAGCTACAGTTTAAATACAATAACCTCTAAAAAATCAAAAACTGTTTTGGAAAAAATGTATTATGCTAAAAATATAATTCTAGAAAAAATAAATAATCCGATGTGTTTATCTGATTTAGCGAGAGAGGTTAACACGAACGAGTGCACTTTGAAAAAGGAATTTAAAAATTTATTTGGCACTACGGTTTTCTCTTATATAAGGGATGTTAAAATGCAAAAAGCGAAGAAAATGTTGCTTTATCAAGAGCTATCGGTCAATGAGGTTTCTGATGTTTTGGGCTATAAAAACCCACAGCATTTTTCAACCGCTTTTAAAAAACAATACGGGGTAACACCGAGTAATGTAAAAAACATATATCGTTAAAAACCTCCCTTTATTCCACTTAAAATTAGTTGCGATTGTTTTTCAACAACGATAAAACGTAAAAGAAACTATTTATATCGGTTATTTTGGATTGTAGTTGGTATAAGTAACTGCTAGCATAAGATAAATTGATATGTTTGTAGGATGAAAAACAATAGTACTTGTATTCGCCTAAATGCAGAGAAAGATCAAATGATGGGTTTAAAATCCCTTGAATATTTGGTTTGTTTCATTGTGTTTTTTACGTTGCTTTCTTTTAGAGGAGTTGCCCAAGAATACCCAAGTTTAAAGGAATATCAAAAAGTAACAGGCAGGCAGGTTTTACAAGAAGGCACTTGGCTTAGAAAGGATAGGAGGAGAAATAAAAACCGTTGGAAAGCTGCAAATACATTCAATTTGTCTTTAAAAAAAGGGTTTTATAAATATGAAACAATAGGTCAGATACGTGATTTTTATACGTGGTTTGATGGGGAGCGTATTGCACAAGGAAGGCATTTTAAAAGTGCTGGAATTGCCGGGGTTGCCGCAAAACAATTGTCAAAAGTAGACCATGGGTGGATTCGTTTTTTTATTGTTAGGAATAAAGAAGTTGTTCGTTTTGTTCGACGGGGGTCTAAACAAGTATTTGAGTTCTCATTTCCGTTACTGCGCGAACGTTATTTTTCTAAAAATATCATGTCCCCAAAGGAGGCTGTTTTGTGGGATCATAGTAATGGCATTAAGGAACAGTGTCAAATATTAGATACTTTGTACCAAGGTTTGTCTCCAAAAGCATTTCATCGCTTAGAAAAAATGGCAAAAGGAGAGGGAGTTTTTTTCTTGGGAGTCCCTAAGTCATTGCGTTTTGAAGGGGATTTACTCAATTGTAATCTGCGATTTACTCATGGGATTACAAAGATTTTAAACCATTACTTGTCTCGTCAATAAAAAGCATCACTTCGTGTAAGGATGGTTGTTTTTTTGTGTATTTTCGTCAGCTATGAATCTTCAGAACTATATCAATACTATTGTCTC
This sequence comes from Flavobacteriaceae bacterium, assembly GCA_965224465.1. Classification (GTDB taxonomy): domain Bacteria; phylum Bacteroidota; class Bacteroidia; order Flavobacteriales; family Flavobacteriaceae. The sequence goes on from OZ245049.1 coordinate 3,071,346, forward strand.
TTTTCCTGAGAAGGAAATGCAAATTATTAGAGGGGCTTTTAAAAAGATAACACTTAAAAAAGGACATGTATTGCTACAGGAAGGGGCCATTTGCAAACAACTTTATTTTCTAGAAAAAGGCTTGGCGCGAAGTTATTATGCCAATGATAAAGGGAAAGAAATCACCGTTTGGTTTTTTAAAGAGAATAGTTTTTTAGTAGGAATGGATAGTTTTTTCAATCAAATTCCCAGTACGCATACTACAGAGCTTTTGGAGGATTGTACTTTATATGCTATTTCGTATGAGAAGATGCACCAATTATTTGATGCATATCATCTGATGGAGCGTTTTGGACGTATCATAATTACCCAAATGATGTGTACCATGCTAGACCGATTAAATGCCATACAGTTTCAAACGGCAAGAGAACGCTATGATTTTATGCTTAAAAAATACCCGAAAATAGTTTCTAGAGCTCCTTTAGGAACTATAGCGTCTTATTTAGGAATTACTCAAGAGACCCTGAGTAGAATTAGGTCTAAATCTTCATAAGAGTAGGAATTATTTTATTTTTTGATATAGGTCAAAAAATTATTTTGTACTTTGTTATACCTTTGCGCTCTATTAACAGTGAGGATTAACGAATGAGAAAAGTAATACAGTTTAGTATTTTAGTGTCCATACTTTCTATGGTGAATGTAGGACAATTGACTGCTCAACATAGCAATTCAGAATTATCGCATTTAATCAATAAAGCATTAGATAAAAGTAATGCCTTAAAGATTAACAGGTTGAGTATTGAGCAAACGCAGGCAGATCGTAAGAATGCTAAAAATACCTTTTTACCCAATTTCACCCTTAATGCAAGTTATACTAGATTAAACGATGCCATACGTTTTGATTCTAATTTGGTGAATTTACTTCAAGGAACCGAAAAACTATTGATTAAAGAAGCTGTTGGAATTCCTTTTAATAATGCATTTCCAGCAGGGATTCCTACCAGTGATATTCCTCCTTTATTGGATCAAGATGTTCTCAAAGCATCGGTGGATATGGAGTGGGTTTTGTTTAGTGGATTTAAAGTTTTAAATGCGGTAAAAGCCACGAAACACAAAGAGAAAGCCCAAGAATATGCTTTAGAAACCACCAAGACAAAAACGGTGATGGCTGTAAGTGATGCCTATTATAAGTTAGGATTGGTATTGGCATCAGAACGCGTATTAAAAAGCAGTGAAAAATATTTAAAAGTACAAGAAAAATTTGTTAGAGCTGCCATTAAAAACGGATTGGCTATTCCTATAGATCGACAAAAAATTATTCTTGCGACTAAGCGTTTAGAAGTAAAAAAACTGGAAGTTCAGAATAAAAAAGCGCTTGTTATTGCATTGTTATATCAACTTACAGGAGAGGATAAATCAAAATTAAATAGCTTGATTCCTGTCTTAAGTTCATTTTCTGAAATTACCATAGCTCCTCGTAAAAAGAGAAGTGAAGTGAGTTCGCTAGAAGAAGTGATACGGGCAACATCTTATCAAGAGAAGATGGAACAAACCAATTTTGTTCCAAAAATAGCAGCCAAAGGACATTACGAACTCTTAGAAGACGATTTGTCTTTATTAGACCCAAAATGGTATATCGGTGTGGGGGTCAAATGGAAAGTGTTTGATGGGTTTAAAGCGCACACGAATAGAAAAAAAATAAGAGCTACACGTTCTAAATATGAAGCTCAATTGTCAGAAGCTAAAGAATTAATAGCATTGAGCGAAACAAAATACTCTTTTACACTTCAGTCCATCAATAAAAAGATAGTGATGGTGCAACAAGAAGTAGTGTTAGCAGAAGATATGTATCATTTTGTCACAAAACAATACCGTAATGGCCTGACAACTATTACGGAATTAATGGATGCCATTAATGAGGTTGAAAAATCGAATTTTAATTTACAAAACGCATTTTACCAACAGCGAATAGCACGATTGAATGTATTAAAAGCTAAAGGACAGCTTTAATTTAAGAAGAAAAGATAATTATGAATAAATTTGTTAAAAACATATGCTTTCTTATAGGCACAGCTGCCTTATTATTCAGTTGTGGAAGGGAAGAAATTACAGAACTTAAAGGGAAAGTGAAATTTGAAACCCTATCTGTTACTACAAAAATTGCAGGTAGAATTACCGAGGTCTATGTTGTGGAAGGACAACAGGTAAAAAAAGGAGATACGCTGGCTATTATTGATATGCCAGAAGTTCAAGCAAAACTATCTCAAGTAGCAGGAGCTATTGAGGCGGCAGAAGCTCAACTTTTAATGGCTCACAATGGTGCTACAAACGAACAAATTGCCCAAATAGATGGGAAGTTAGATGCTGCAAAAGCACAATTAACTTTTGCAAAAGAATCTTTTTCTCGTGTAGGAAATATGTTTAAAGACTCCTTAGTTTCTTCTCAGAAATACGACGAAGTACGGATGAAATTAGACATGGCATCTGCCCAAGTAAAAGCGATACAAGCCAAACGAAAAGATGTATTAAATGGAACACGTAGAGAAATTATTTTACAGGCAAAAGGACAGTTAGCTCGTGCTAATGGGATGAGACAGGAAGTTTTAGTAGCTAAAGGTGAACAGTATGTAATTGCCCCAGTAGCCATGTCTATAGAAACAATTACTTTGCGTAAAGGAGAATTAGCAACGCCTGGTTATTCCCTGTTTAATGGTTATGAACTCAGTAGCCTGTATTTTAGGTTTACCGTTAGCGAATCTAAGGTTTATGACTATAAAATTGGACAAGAATTAACCGTAGTAAATCCCTATACTCACAAGGAGTTTCCTTCCAAGATAATTGCGATTAAACAACTAGCTCGCTATGCAGATATTACCAGTACTTCTCCAATGTATACATTAACAGAGGCCGTGTATGAGTTAAAACTTATCCCCTTGGAACAGATAAAAACTCAGGATATGTACCTTAATTCAACCGTTTTAATCAACTAGACGATGAAACAATTTGTACAATTAGTAAAGGTTGAATTTAGTCGAATATTTTCAAATAATGTGCTCTTAGCCATCTTTTTTGGAGCACCTGTATTATATGGACTACTGTTTGGGTATGTGTATAAACAAGCCAAAGTATTGGATTTGCCTATTGTTCTTATCGATCAAGATATGAGTCCTTTAAGTGATAAAATTACGGACGCTTTACATGATAATGAAACTATAAAAATTGTCGAATTTAAAGGAGGTATCGAAGACATTGCAACATTAATGCCTCGCAATGGGTATACTGCAGTGCTCACAATTCCAAGTAGGTTTGAAGCGGATGTTTTACAAAAAAGATATCCAGAAATAAGAGTGGATTTAAATATGACCAATATTTTAAATGCCAATTTTGCAAGTAAGAATATTTTGAAAATTTTAGGAACTCTAAAAGCGGGTATTGAAATTGAGGGTCTTAAAAAACAAGGCATGTCTCCACAGCAAGCCTTAAAATCGTATGAGCCGTTTAAAACCAATTTTAATAAATTGTACAATTCCTCGGGAAACTATACCGTTTTTATGATGCCTGGCTTGATGGGAGCTATTATGCAGCAAATTATATTTTTGGGATTGGCATTGGTTTTTGCACGTGATTTTGAAGATGGGTATTTTACAACCTTAATTAAAAAAAGCAGATGGTCTCTGTATCATGTACTGCTTAAAATGACTCCCTTTATATTTTTAGTTACCATTGTGTGGGTGGCAGTTGCATGTTTTGTGCCTTATTTTAACATAGAGGTAGATGTGTTTACAGGAGCCATGCTTGTACTGGTCGTTTTATTGTCACTAGCAGCTATTTTAATTGGAATGTTGTTCTCGATATTAATTCCAAATCAATTAAAAGCTACAGAATTATTAATGGTTATTTCTACCCCAGCATTTGTGTTGAGTGGGTTTACATGGCCTATGTCTGCAATGCCTGTATTTATTCAAAAGATAGCTCAAATTATTCCCCTTACTCATTTTTTAGAAGGGTTTAAAAAAACAGCTTTGTACGGAGGTGGAATCGCAGATATTGTGCCAGAGATACAATCTTTACTAATGATTATACTTAGTAGCTTTATCTTTATTTTGGTAGCGTTGCAAACCAAAATTGAAATAACTCGGAAAAAGAATAAATTAACTTCCCCAAATTAAGAATAAAAATTAGGCGATTTAGCACTATACAGCGTTAATGTTCGAATTACTTTGTTAAATAGGAAACCCAATTTCTCGCTAAATCGCCTTTTTTCTTACCAACAAAGAACTAAATAATATCAAATACATCTCCAAGTGATTGTTTAGAAATGGAATTGGTATAAGTACATGAGTTCCTTGTTTCTGCGTTACAATATGATATTTTTTTTAATAAAAACCTGAGAACCTTTGTTTTATTTTGTTTTTTTGGTGGTATTCTTTCCGTAACCTTGTCAAATGTTATTTTTAATCGGTTTTTTGAGAATCAATTTAAAGATATACCTTTCTGTTTATAATTTGAATAGCCCCATTGGTTTCAAGTAATTTGATGGCTCTAATTACAGTTTCTACTCGGAGCCCTGTTAGATTTGCTAATTCTTGGCGAGTCAGTTCTATTTTAAAGAGGGTTTTTGAATCTGAGTTTTTAGAATATTTTTTTATGTAATTTAAGATACTTAGGATGATATGAGAAGGGTTTTCATAAGATATTTCTGAAGCTATTAAAGATTTAAAATAAAGGCGTTTTGCAAACGATTTGGTGATTTCTATACAGTGGGTAGGTTGTGAGATCAATTCCAAGAAATCAGCCTTAGGAAGCTGCATAATCACCGCGTTTTTGACAACTTCTGCATTGGATGGATAAGGCCTGTCTACCAATAACGGAGGTTCTCCAAAACTGGCACCTTCTTTAAAAATTCCCTGTATAAATTCTTTTCCTTGATCGTTAAAATTATTGATTTTTACCTCTCCAGAAATTATTTGAAAATAGTAGAGAGCCAGTTCCTCTTTCTCAAATATAAACTCCCCTTTTTTATAGGTTTTGCTAATAGCACCATGTTTTTGTAATAATTTAATTGCAATCATAATTAAAGCGATGTTTACAGATGAGCAAAATTACTGATATTATGTAGAACTAGTCTAAATAATTAAATTCATTTTAGACAGTCGGGAAGCACATCGCTTTTGTAAAAACCAATGTTTATTTGTGTATCGGGTGCGTACCTAATCAAAAAGAGACTGCTGGCATAAGAACTACAAATCAGGAACTAACAGAAATAGAATAGCTAGCACAGGTCAATACATAAACTATTAATATTGGATATTTTGGATTGTAATTGGTATTACTTAATTTAGAGTAAGTATCTTTGAATGATGTTTAGTGATAACTTAAAAAAAATAGAGGCTTGAAACTTGCTGCTATTCTTACTACTAGGCGTTTTACGTAACGTATATCAACTAAATTTCCAACCATCCGTGAAAAAAAGAATAATAGGAATTGATGTGGCAAGAGCTTTTGCAGTTATCGGAATGATAATTGTAAATTTTAAAGTTGTATTTGGAGGAAATGGACAGCATTGGGTACAATCATTTGCAGGTGTTTTTGAAGGGAAAGCAGCAGCAACATTTGTAGTTTTAGCGGGAGTAGGTCTTGCGCTAATGACAAACACTGCAATTAAAAATAATGACCAAGCCAAATTAAGAATTGCTCGGAATAGGATTCTAAAAAGGGCATTGTTTTTATTTGTTATAGGAATTTCTTATATAGCAATTTGGCCAGCGGATATCTTGCATTTCTATGGGGTTTATATGGCAATTGTAATCTTGCTCTTAACCAGTAAGGAAAAAACTATTGTAATTTCAGCTATTTCTCTTATTGTATTCTTTCCAATACTAATGACTTTTTGGAATTACGAAACAGGATGGAATTTTGAAACATTAGACTATCAAGATTTTTGGACAATCAAAGGTTTTATAAAGAATCTATTTTTTAATGGTTTTCACCCAGTAATTCCTTGGGCTTCCTTTATGTTATTTGGTTATTGGTATGGTAAACAAGATTTACATAACGTCAAATTCGTAAAAAAGATTTTTTGGATTAGTTCAATCATTTTTATTTCTATTCAAGCATTGTCTTTTATTTCTATCTTATTTTTATCAGAAGGAAACCCAGAAGTTGCAAAGGAATTAAACGAAATTATTGGAACCAATCCAATGCCACCATTGCCTATTTATATGATAAATGGAATTGCAGTAGCATTTTCAATAATATCAGCATGTATAATAATTGCCAAACGATTTGAGAATAGTTTTATAATTGACGCTTTAAATAAAACGGGTCAATTGGCATTAACCTTCTATGTAGCCCACGTAATTATTGGAATGGGAATAATTGATACAATAGACCCAAATAAAATGGGGAACTATTCAATTGAATTCTCGGTAATATACGCTTTAGTATTTAGTGTGTGTTGTATAATATTTGCAGTGATTTGGAGGAAATACAAAAAATCGGGACCTTTAGAATGGATAATGCGAAAAATCACGGATTAAGAATGTCGTTGCCTAATTGGCTGCCGAGTTTTATTTGCGCTATCGATTATGGTCAACTTGTGCCACTTTAAAAGATCAAGTTCAATTAAATTATTGCCCAATACACTTGCTCCGATGGACTTAAAAAAATCATCACGAAACATAAAAGAAGCAATCGTAATGAGAAAAATAAATAATTTTATGATTTGTTTAGGGGGAATATGGATGGATATCCTTTGCTATCGTTCTATTTTTTAACAACGCTAGAACGTAAAACAACCTGTTTATATCGGTTATTTTGGATTTTAATTGGTGTTAGGTTATGCTTCTCCAAAAACCACAAAGATTTACACCAAGACCATCGAGATAAACAATAAATAATTATTGGACCGCTTGAAAATTTAAAAAATTTGAATACTTTTAACAAAAAAACGACACATAACCCTAAACTATTATAGACATAACGTCAATTTTTGGAAGTTTATGGATGATATACGGGTGTAATATGTTGCAAGACGAAAATTAGAATTAAATTATTTGGTAAAATTTTAAATAAGGAAATTGAGAAATTAAAAGATGGAGGTCGAATTGATGAAAACTTAATGCATAATCTTATTTTTCAACAGAGTAGTGATAACCCAGAACTTGGCGATTTATGGCTAATAATTGAAGATTTTATATATTTCAAAGGATTTTTTTAAAGAAAATTAGATAAAATTGAAATAGAAGGAGATTTGCTATTCAACAAAGAGTTCTCTACAGAAGAACAAAGATTTCTCAACTCTTTGGGCGAAAAATGATTAACAAAACGACCAGGCATCTTAATTATTCCCTGACGAAGGAAAATGTATAATTATTAAATTTAAAGGACCTAACACAAATATTTCAGAACATTTAACGCAAATATATTTTTTTACAACTCTAATACGTAATTATACAAATGATAAATTCCAAGTAACTACATTTTATGGCTATTTAATTTGAGAAAGTATGGAAGATAGAGACGTTAGAGGTCGATTTAGTAGGTTTGAACATTCTTATCATTTAGATTATTGGTTTCTACCATATGAAAATGTAAACAGTTTTGATAATCGATCAAATGGTTCAATTTACAAAGAAGTCTTAAAGTATAGTACAATATTAGAATGTGTTAAACTTAGAAATAGAATTTTCATTAATAAATTTGAAAACACAAAATAAGGAAATCAATGGAAAACCAACAAAATAAACTAATCGTATTCCAAGATAAAAATATTCGTAGAATTTGGCACGAAAACGAATGGTTTTATGCTGCTGTTGATGTTATAGAAGTCCTCACAGAAAGTTCTAAACCAAGAGATTATTGGTATCGAGTAAAAAAAAGAGCCTCTGAAGATGAAAAAATGGAGTTGTCGACAATTTGTCGACAACTGAAGGTTCAATCGAAAGATGGTAAAAAATATAATACTGATTGTTCTAATACTGAAGGTGTTTTTAGAATAATACAATCAATTCCATCACCCAAAGCAGAACCATTTAAAAGATGGTTAGCAAAAGTAGGAAAAGAAAGGTTAGATGAAATAGAAAATCCTGAGTTGGCTCAAGAGAGAATGAAAGAACTCTATGAACAAAAAGGATATCCTAAAGATTGGATTGATAAACGATTGAGAGGAATTGCCATTCGTCAAAACCTAACAGATGAATGGAAGCAAAGAGGGATAAAAGAACATAGTGATTATGCTATTTTAACTGCTGAAATATCAAAAGCCACTTTTGGAATGACACCAAGCGAATACAAAGAATATAAAAATATACCTATAAAATCTAAAATCAATTTACGTGATAATATGGACGATTTAGAATTGATTTTTTCAATGTTAGGAGAACGTGTTACTACTGAAATATCAAAAAAAGAAAAACCGAACACCTTTTTAAAAAATAAAAAAGTAGCACAAAGAGGAGGGAAAGTTGCAGGAAATGCATTAAAAGAAACTGAAAAGGAATTAGGAAGAAATGTTATAACAGACAAAAATAATTTAGATAGCGATAACCAATTAAAATTAGACGAATAGCCAACGAATAAGCCATACATCTTTTTAATTCACTAAAGCCCTAGTCGCAAACCTAAAATTGCAAAAGAGTATGTCTTGCGACGCTATCAGCAGGATGTAAAGAATTACCAGTTGCCAATAACTAAACGTTCGTGCGGTGCGCGCCCAGTACGAACATCCTGTTGACTATACCGGCTCAAAAGATGATACTATGAGGTTGGCGCAATTAATTAAGAGGCTATCAACAAAGACCTTAATAGGTACCACCTATTTTTAGGTCATTTTCTCTCACGCTCTTTTGTGGGGATATCTTTTTACTGTTTTTAGATACGGATAAGTGTTGGTCAGCAGTATTTTGGCATGCGTTTCCCCTTTCGTGGCTACGTTTGTTTTTTAACAACGCTAGTACGTAAACCAACCTATTTATATCGGTTATTTTGGATTGTAATTGGTGTTAGGTTATGCTTCTCCAAAAACCACAGAGATTTACACCAAGTCCATCGAAATTAACAATAAAAAGATTAAAGGACCGCTTGAAAACTTAAAAAATTTGAATACTTTTAACAAAAAAACAAATAATCACTCATTCTACTCTAGCTATGTTAGAAATAACAGCTACTCTAAGAGTTCTATAGTCGATATACGGGTGTTGCCAGTAATACCAAAACCAAATGCAGAAAGAAGCGAAAATCACATCTAAAGGAATTAAAAAAGTTTTAAAGAACTATAATCCTGCTTCTTCTTTTGCCGAATATATTTGGAATGGTTTTGACGCTAAGGCAACCAAAATTGAGATAAACTACGATTCGAACGAATTAGGTAGAATTGGCTTTATTCAAATTAGAGATAACGGTACAGGAATTGACCTTGAAAACTTGGCATACAAGTTTGATAATTTCTATGAATCCGAAAAGTCCATTCAAATTCAATCACCAAAACATTCTTCAATTCTACACGGTAAAAACGGAGTTGGTAGACTTACATTTTTCACTTTTGCTAACGATGCTAAATGGACTACACTTTATGAAAATAAAGGGATTAAAGGAGGAACAATAAGTATCTCAGCAGAAAACTTAAAAGTTTATGACAACAATTTTGTAAACACAGATTCAAAATTTACTGGAACGACTGTTTACTTCACCAACTTGCTTATTGGCCTAGATACATTTCAACAAGAATTGACAAACTATATAAAGAAAGAGTTTTGTTGGTTTTTAGAATTAAACAAAGAGTATTCAATTCTAATAAATGGAATACCACTAGATTACTCTGATTTAGTTGCAGATAGAGATTCTTTTGAATTAGAAAACAGCAACAGTTTTTTCAAAATTAAATATGTCCAATGGACTGAATTATTAAATAAGGAACACTCTAAGTTTTATTTTCAAGATTCTAGTGGAAAAGAAATATATAAAAACTTCACTACACTTAATAAAAAAGGAGATTATTACTATCACAGTATTTACATTGAAAGTGATTTCTTTTCACATTTTGATTTTACAAAAAATGAAGAAAGCAATCAAATAAGTTTGTTTGCTAAAGCAAAATCATCTGTAGAATACAAATACTTAATTAGTAAACTTAACGAATACTTAAAAACCAAACGAAAGCCCTACTTAAGGGCATATGCTGAAAGGCTGGTAATGGATTATGAATTAGATGGTATAATACCAACTTATAATAACTCTTGGGAGCAGATTAGAAGTAAAGAGTTAAAAGATACTATTATTGGATTATATGAAGTCCAACCTAAAATATTCTCTAATTTAAACCTTGAACAAAAAAAGATATTCGTTCAATTTATAGACTTACTACTTGACTCTAACGAAAGAGAAAATATTTTCAAAATAATAGAAGGTGTTACCAAACTCGAACCAGAAGAAAGAGAGGACTTATCAAATATTTTACACAAAACAAGTTTAAACAGAGTCATAGATACTATTAAATTGATTGAAGATAGATACAAAACATATTATCAATTAAAAGAACTTGTGTTTAATGAAGAACTAGGAGCCAAAGAAATTCCTCATTTACAAGATTTAATAGAAAATCATTATTGGCTTTTCGGTGAAGAATACCATTTGGTTACAGCTGCTGAACCAAAATTTGAAGAAGCATTAAAAAGATATATTTATAAAACAACAGGTGAAATTAAAGACCAAAAAATAAACCATATCGACAAAAACAGAGAAATGGATATTTTTGCTTGCAGACAACATCAAAAAGACGCAAAAATTGAGAATATCGTTCTTGAATTAAAACATCCTAAAATCCAACTAGGCGAAAAAGAGTACTCACAAGTAATGAAATATCTAAGTGTTATAAGTTCAAGACAAGAATTTAACGCACCAAATATGTCTTGGAAATTTTATCTCATAGGCAATAAATTTAATACTAGTCAATTTATTGAGAGACAGATTAAGACAAACAAAAACCACGGAGAAGAGTCTTTAGTATACAATGATGAAGGTAGAATTAAGGTTTACGTTAAAACTTGGAGCGAAATATTTACTGAGTTTGAATTAAGACATAATTTCCTTGATGAAAAATTAAAATTGGAAAGAGAGAAACTTTATGAATTAAGCAAAGACGCTGACGAAATTGTAGAAAAGGCATTAAATAACACAGCTATTAGCAAACCTGAAATTGTCGTTCCAAAATAGAAAGTTTTGTCCATCTTCCAATAGTATTCAATGACCGAAAACAAATACACCAAAGAAACAGACAAAATTGTAAGTGATTTAATCACTAATCGGATTTTAAGACATACAATTCAGTTTTTCAAAAAAGGAGAGAAACGACTTGAACCATTTGGCTCAGGTGTTTTTGCGAAAATACATAATGACTATTTTATTTTAACTGCATCACACGTAGCAGATTTTTTTGAAAAAAATCCTAAAGAAGACTTACTAATTCGTGTAAATAAAAAATCTTATATCAATGTTCTTGGAGATATAAAGTATACTGATATTAAAAAAAGTAAGGGTGTCGATTTAGCTTATATCAAGGTTGACAAACAAATGATTGAGCCTTTATGCAACCCCTACATTCCTTTAGAAATAGATAAAATAAGAAGTCATCACAATGTATTTCACGCAATGAATTATTGTGTTTTGGGCTATCCTGAAACGAATATCACTAAAGATGATGAGCCTTTAGATACTGGAGCGTCTTTTTATTTAACGAGCGCGAGTAAATATAATAGGTATCAAAAATATGGATATGATAAAAAAGACTATATCATAGTCGATATGCAAGGGAAAGGAAAAGATGTGAAAACGAATAAAAAATCAAAAATAAACACTCACTTTTATGGAATAAGTGGTTGCGGACTTTGGCTTTTGCTCATCTACAAAAATCCAATTACCGGCAAAGAAGAAATTGATTACCGATTAGTCGGAATAATGTCCGAATTTAAAAACTCAAAATATTTTTGTTTAATAGCTAATAAAATTAAACTTTTGATTGAGGCTTTAAAAGTTATCGAAAAACATAAATTTAAAGAAATAAAAATAGAGTATTGAAAGAGTACTACTGGCAATAACTAAGTGTTCGTGCGGTGCGTAGCACCCAGCATGAACATCCTGTTGACTATACCGGCTCAAAAGATGATACTATGGGGATTGCGCGAAGTTTATTAAGAGGCTATCGACAAAGACCTTAATAGGTACCACCTATTTTTAGGTCATTTTCTCTCACGCTCTTTTGTGGGGATAGTTTTTTACTGTTTTTTGATACTGATTATTGTTGGTTAGTAGCGTTTAGGCATGCGTTTTCCATTACGTGGCTACGTTTATTTTTTTTGTTCGGTTATTAGTACATGCTTTTATTCGTTGCAACCAATAGGCAGGAGGTCCTCTTCCGTTAAGCAGATAGACTGTTTTGAGTTTCCCTGTCTTACAATTGTTCTATTTTTTAACAACGCTAGAACGTAAAACAACCTATTTATATCGGTTATAAGATAAAGGTCAAATCGGTACGGTAATTAGATGAATAAAAATACAGGGAAATATAATCTGAAAACCACTACTGCGTATAACTATTTTTTGTACTTTTGATTACTGCTTATAGATATATACGTCTTAATAATTAAAATAACCCAATGCTACATCGTAGGTTAAATGGATATGCCTTCTTGTTTAGCACTGCTACTGTGAGAATATGGGATTATAAGTAATTTAACACACTCAAGCGGTAGAACATAACATAAAAAACAAATAAATTATGCCAGGACCAGCAGCAACAATATCGCACATGCACACATGCCCTATGTATAGTGGGACAAGCCCACATACTGGCGGCCCCATTATAGGCCCGGGAGTGCCAACAGTTTTAATAGGAGGAAAACCTGCCGCAGTAATGGGGGATCAATGTACCTGTTCGGGACCACCCGATGTAATTGTAGAAGGTGTTTCTACCGTATTAATTGGTGGGAGACCTGCAGCTACTATGGGATCAAAAACAGGTCATGGAGGCGAAGTAAGCATTGGAAATCCTACCGTACTTATTGGTACAAGATGTAGTGCTCCTACCGCAATAATGCCTTTGAGTCAAATACCTTTTCCTAAAATCACTCTAATTAATAGAATATTAGGGAATACAAGGCAAGCGCAAGAAAACCAAGAAAAAATAAAAGAAGAAGCTAAGAAAAATGGATATCTAAGCCTTGTTGATTTTAGTATTTAATTATAAATGTTATGAAAGTAGAGTACCCATTATTACCTTCTGATAAAAAAGATGCTGAAGAATTTACTAAAGAAGAACTTATTTCTAAATATTATGGGCAAAAAAATCGCTTTGGTTTTTTTCCTATAGGACGTTTAAACTCTTGGCATGGAGGGATTCATATAGAAAGTTCAAGTAGTAAAGTTAGAGCTGTTGCAGATGGAAGAATAATAGCTTATAGAATTACAGAGGATCTTTTGACTGAAAAAGAAAGGGATAAAAAGTACTCTAACAGTTTTATTCTAATACAGCACAATTTTGAAACTCCTAAAAAACAAAAGTTGCGTTTTTATAGTTTGTATATGCATTTACAAACTAAAAATCAATTAGAAAGTGGGTCTGGAAAACATATCCCAAATTTATATGCTAAATATATTGCAAAAGTAACAGGAAAACAGCAACGAGGTGGACTTAATGCAAGATCTGGTTCTGAAACATATGTTAGCAGTAGTAAAAAATGGGGGAAAATAAAAATGGTTATTTATAAAGACGAAATTGTTAGTTATGATATATCCCCTATAACTGGAGAAAAAGGGGAAAAGATAATGGGAGCTTCTTTTGCAGATGACCATTGGATTAATGACCATGATTATAAATATATCCCAATTATATATAAAGGACATAGCGATTTATTTATAGCAAGTTCAGGAACTAGAGTTAAAAATAAAGGTGATGGATGTGTGCAAATAGCCACAGCTGAAGACTTCGATAAAAATGACATAAAAGGAGCTATTGTAAGAAATAAACCCAGTACAGGAAGTCGTACCTATGTTCGAACTATTAAAAAAGGAACTAATTTAGGGCTAGTTGAAATAGTCAATAGTGAATGGGTTAAGTTAAAAGGGAAAGAAGAATATATTCAGAAAAAAGCCCTTAAAATTTCTAAAAAACTAGGCGATCAATTTGTGTATAATAAAACAAGTGACACAGCTAATTTAAATAAAGTGCAAAACGTTGATATGCCTATAAAAGCGGGAGATATAATAGGTGTTCCAAGTAAATTTGAATTGAAAAGCAAGAGCAATATAGTACGGTTCATTTAGAGGTTTTTACAGACGATGCCGAAGTAGAAAATTTTATAAATAATAATAAGAAAGATGATGATCGTAAAACATATGATGTAGCAAGCGGAAAAACATTAAAAAAGGCTAAGCCAAGTAACAATTTAAAATTAGGAAATAAAATAAAAATTAAACAACGTAAAGGTAATTATGTTGAAATAGGATTTGGAAAAATAATTGCTATTATTGAAAAGAAAAATCTAAAAGGGTACAAAAATCATAAAGGTTACCCGATAAAACTTGACGTTTTTGATGACGTTAATGTACTGTATCATGGGTATTTAAAAAAGAATAGTTTATTAAAATGGATAACAGATCAAACTTATGTTAAAAAAGTTGACAATAAGTTTGTAACATGCCCTAAAAATGAAGAACCAGGTGATAATTATCCATACAGAAGGTTGTCATTTAATGTTGAAGGAAGTAGTTTATGGGTTGATTCATTTGTGTTGCCAGCAGAAACAGCCAATGAAAAAGATGATTGGGTAGCATTAACCCAAGATGTAACTCAAGTATATGAAAAAGAACCAAAAGAAACCGATAATGATATTGTGACTACAGAAGCGTTTTCTGTACGAAAAGTAACAGCTACTAAGGATAAAGATGGTATAGAATGGTTACAAGTAAAAGGTAAAAGAAAACATAAAGATAAACAAGGTTGGATAAAATTAAGTGAACTAACAGAGATAAACCCATATGAATGGAAAGGTGATACGTATGGATGGCAAATCCTTAATGATACCGGATCACAATACTTTTATCAATTTGGAGATTCTGTAGAAAATACCGAGCCTCATAATTTTGTTACTACATTATGGGAGCAATTAAAGCAATACGATAGCGATAATGATAAAGTGTTAAGCGTATATGAGTTACAAAAAGCAAGAAGTTCAGAAGCAGGAGCTAAAATACTAAGTAAATTTATATGTAAGCATTTTAGTGAGTGGGATACTAATAGCAAAATAAGAGATTTTAAAACTGAGGTAGAAAATATTTATAAAAAAGGAATAGAGCAAGAAACAGTTAAAGCTGAGATAACAGCTTTAGAAGAGGCAAGAGATAATAAAATAGCACTCTTAGAAGATAAAATTAATAACCTTTGTTTTTGGGATAAAATCCAAACAGGAGATCTTGTACCTACCAGTAAACGTAAACAAGATTATATTGACAAACATAAACCTGTGCGTACAAGTATGTTACCGAAAGGCACAAGTAAAGAAGAGATTCGTTTAGCAAAAGAGTTTGATGACTTAGAGAAAGAAAGAACTCCGAGAGAGTTTCCTGCTGATTCTAATGTGTATCACTTCCACCCTATTGCATTTGTGGAACAGATGAAGATGATATGTGCTGCTACTACACCGCCTTGGATGGAGGTGGCTTTAGCAGAAGCTAAAAAAGCTAAGTTTATTAGAGAAACTTTGAGTCCAACATCTGAAATGGCTAATAAATACCATACTTATGTAGGGATACCTAAAGCTACTGGTTCTACAGCTTGGTGTGCCTCTTTTGTTAATTGGTGTTTAAACGAATCTGGTCAAAAAAGTGTAAAATCAGCGGGTTCACAAAGTATACTTTGGAATGAAGGAAAACTATTTAAGCGTATTAATGAACCGGTATATGGTTGTATTGTTTTATTAACTAATTATGTTAAAAGTAATGGTAAACAAACTTCTAATGGACACGTTACTTTTTTATACGGAATTGATTCTAACGATAATTTAATATGCTTAGGAGGAAATCAACGTGATACAATAAAGTTTTCTAGATATAAAAAAAAAGGAGTTTTAGCTACTTTTCGACAGTATCAAAAATCAGAAGGAGGTAAAGTTTTTGTGGAGCAAAAATTTAATGGCTTCTTTTTACCAATTGATTATTCTCCTACAAATAGTAAACAACCAGATGTTGTAAATATGAAAAAATTAAATAATGAACTGGCTGGTAAAGCTGTGAAATCTGATGGGGAAAATGAAAAAACTACTTAGTATACTGGTACTACTTTTTGGAATGTCTACTTGTAAGAAAGTTTCTAAAATCAATCCTGCAAAAGTAATAGTAGTTAACGAACAGCTTGAAAAGATAGTTTCGGAAAAAGAACAAACTATTGAATATTTTTTAAAACAATTACAAATTGCAGTTGAAAAAAAAGATATTGATAACATAGAAAATAAAATAATATTTCCGCTAAAGTTTAGTAGTGGTGGAGAATCTATTTTTTACAATAACTATCAAGAGATTAAAGAAGATGGAAGCAATGAAGAATTTTCAAAAATACTAGAAGCAAAATTTATAGGAATTGAGGATGGATTTTATATGATAGAATATCAAGATCCACAAAGTATAGATTATTTTATTACTTTTTATTTTATTAAAAGTATTGATGGTTTTAAATTAAAGAGTTTTTCAGAACCTTATTAAAAAAACTAAACGGTGAATTAATTAAAAATATTGAAGATGCTTTTGTGGGAGCTGTAATAGTTTTCTCGCATTCCCATGTAGCTTTTATTGCTGGACAATCTAAAGACAAAAAAAGTTTAATTTATTTAGGAGGTAACCAATCAGATGGAGCTACAAATGATGGACCGGGAAAAAGAACAATTTGTACAAATCCAAAATCTAAATCAGGTTTTAATACAAAGTTTTGGTTAGTAAAACCAAAAAATTATCCTTTAAATTCAAATAAAGAATTACCTATAATATCTTCAGATGGAAAAGAATTAGGTTATAAAGAAACACATAACTAATTATGAAAACATATAATAATATTAGATTACTATTAATTGCAATAATTTTCTTAACAATTATTTCTTGTAAGAATAATAAAGAAACCCCTAAAAACAATCATGTTTCAATATATTTAAAAACAAAAACGGAAGCAAAAAAACAAGACAGTACAAAAAAACAAATATTTGATGACAAAGAATTAAAAAATATTTTAAAACAACAATTAGCGAAGGGTAAATCTGCTTTGTATGATGATTCTTTTGATGTTGTGACCTATAAATATAGTCAGAAGGATTTAGATGTCATTCTACCTTTTTTGAAGGAAAATCTAATCGGTTATGATGTTCCTTCAAATATAAAGTTTAAAAAAATAATCAAACAGATATTTGGTAGAACTGTTGATTTTGCAAGTAATTCAAATTATTTATATGTGAATTTTAATAATAAATTAGATAGAGCTAAAAAGTTTTATAGAAATGATAATTCAATTCAAATAAACCCTTTCGCTATATTTATTATTAAAAAGGGTAATTTTATAACACCTCTTTATTCTGTAGCAGAGATTTTAAATTACAAAAATATATATCCAGAAATATCTAAATTTGAAAATAAAGTTAAAATCAATCAAAAAAATAAAAATGGTGAATCAATAAAGGGCTGAATTCAACTTATAAACGCAACTTTTTGGTTAAACAATAATTGATTCATTACAAATATAGGGTTTTGATATGAAAACCTTTTCCTAGGCCTTCTATTTAATTTTCCTTCCACCTGTTTTATCATCTGCTTAGTTAATATCGAAAAGTCACTTCCTTTAGGGAAATATTGCCGAATAAGCCCATTTAAATTTTCATTAGATCCTCTTTCCCATGAATGGTAAGGATGTGCAAAATAATAATCGATTCCTAAAAATTCAGCTACTTTTTTATGTCCTGCAAACTCTTTTCCGTTATCAGCTGTTATAGTGTTTATATACGGTATCCAATCTTCTAAAAGCTCATTAATAGCAGCTGTTACAACAGAAGATTCTTTAGATGCTATTTTTTTCATCTTTAGCATCCCAGAAGCCCTGTCATTGATTGTAAGAATGGCTTGATGATGATTTTTTCCAATTATTAAATCCACTTCTAAATCTCCAAAACGTTCTCTTTTCTCCACTATATCTGGTCGTTTTTCAATACTAATTCGATCTTTAATAATACCACGTGAGTCCTTGAATGCCCCTCGTTTCCTGTACTTCCTTCCTTGTCTTCTTAAATGAGTATAGAGTGTGCCTTTATGCTTCTTATCTTGCCAGATATGCTGATAAATACGTTCTACTGAAACAACTTCTTTTCCTTGCTTAGTAAGTATTCCAACCACTTGTTCTGGACTATAATCATCACGTAACAGCTTTTCAACCTCGCTTCTTATCTTCTCAGTAAACCTAATGTGCTTTCGCTTTTTCTTATGTCTATCCTTCCACTTTCTATGTGCTAATTCGTATTCATAGGAGCCGCTACGAGCATCGCAATTACGTTTGCATTCTCTACTTATAGTGCTTTTATGTTTCCCTATAGCCAAGGCTATTTTGGACTTAGAATACCCCTGTGATAACATACAGGTAATTGTGTATCTTTGTTCTTTGGTTAAATGTGCCATACTACTTCTTTTTCAGAGACTTGAGGGCGTAAGGTAACTATTCCATCAAAACATGAAGGAGAGGTGACTCTCTTTCTGTTTTGAAAAATAAACCTTAGAAACTCTCAAATCTAAGAAGTTGCATTTACTACTTGAATTTAAGAGGTATTTAAATGGAGTGAAGACAAAGAAAATAATATTTCAAATAATTTAAAAACATTTGTAGCTAGAAATAAATATCTTTTTAATAACGATAAAAGCCAATTAGATTGGCTACTAAAAAACGACGAAGAGTTTATGGAAGCGTTGATAAGGGTTTATAATTATTCTAAAGACCAAAAACATAAAGATTGGTATGCTAAAAGAAATTAAATACAAATACGAACACATTGATAAACATAAATATGGACACATCAGTATGCCTCCTAAAGGATTGAGTTAAAAGACAATTTTCAACTAATTCTAATGTGTATCATTTTCACCCGATTGCATTTGTGGAACAGATGAAGTTGATTGCTGGGGAACTTGATATTAAATCTGGTATTGAGTGGTTAGACTCTATTGCTATAAATCAGGAAAAAGCAGGGGTAAAATCTAATTATAAGGTTTTATATGTTCAAGAAGGGCCTAAATTGAGAACGTCAGATTCAGATGAAGCCTTAAAATATTCCGATTGTTCAGAATTAGTCTGTAGATTTTTAAATAAAATAGGGTGGAGTAAAAAAGTTAAACACTTAAACACTTCTGCTTTGTATTCATTTGCGCAGAAAAACCCAAATTTATTAGAAAAACATGACAAAGATTATGTTCCTCAAAAAGGAGGTATTTTTCTTTGGGCTAACAAAGCAGGTTCAAATGGTCATACGGGAATTGTTGTAGATTATGACAGTAAAATTGATGTTGTAACTACAATTGAAGCTATTAATTTTAAAGAAAGACCTTATGGTGCTACAAGTAGTATCAAATTACAAGGAGTTGTTAAAGCTAAGTGGAAAAGAAAATCAAGTCACTTAATGAGTCATCCATTAATAACTACTAGATATGAAGCACACCCTTGTAGATTCTATTCTCCTAAAAAATCAGATAAATAATATTTACACTATGAAAAAAACAAATTATTATATCTTATTAGGATTGATATTTTTATTAATATGTTGTAAAAATAAGGTTCCTAAAAGTGATTTATTGGGTAGTGAAAATACTAATCATTTAATTGAAGAAAATGACCGCAAAGCAGACAGTTCATTAATTTTAGAAAAAGCTATAAATTTTGATGAGATTTATAATATTCTTTTAAATTCATACCAAAAAAGAAATAACAAATTAGTTAAAAAGCTAGATAATAATTATTTGGAAAAATTAATTATAAAAAATAAAATTTCAAAAATTAATATAGATAAGTACGTGCAAATCAATTTCTTCTTAACTTTTTTAGATCAAAATAAAGATTACGGCGAATCATTATATGATGTTTTACCAATTAATGAGTTTGAGCCATCAAAGGATGCATATAAATATGTTGAAAGACCTTTTAATTATTTAGAAAATAATATAGAAGAAATAATAGAGAAAGTTGATTTAAAAAAAAATGATCCATTATGGGTTAAATATTACCTAAGTGAAGAAGGAATAAATAATATGCTTACGTTCTATGACAAGCAAATTAATTTTAAAAAATACTCTACTCTACTTAATCTTCTGAAGAAAGAACCTTTATTAATCCAATTCGAAAATACAGAACGAATAATTAAAGAAATAAGCGAAAAATAACCGAGTATCTTTCTCGTACTCACAACAAAAACAAGACTATGCTCCCCCGCTGGCGCAAGCAGAACAAATAGCCTGGTAAAGGCTAGTGCGAGTGTCACGCTCGTACCGTTAAGAGTAAGAAAAGAAATGATACGCTTAAATAATTCAGAAGAGAGAACAGGAAAATAAAATAGAGGGTTTAGTTTGTTTAACGGCACAAGCAAGATGTTTGTGCGAGCGAGGCATGAGCGATGAAGAGATTCGTTTAGCAAAAGAGTTTGATGAGTTAGAGAAAGAAAGAACTCCGAGAGAGTTTCCTGCTGATTCTAATGTGTATCACTTCCACCCTATTGCATTTGTGGAACAGATGAAGTTATTAATTACAAAAGAAGATATAGATCTTAGGCCTTTGATGACTTTTGAACCACAAAGAGGTTCTTCAGATTGTAATATTACTTGTAAGCGAATAATGAAGAAAATGGGAGTTATTGCCGAAGGAGCAACAGGGGAAATTTCTATTTTCGGAGGATCTTATCGTCAGTCAAAATATCAATTAGCTAATGAAACGGCTTCCCGTGATAGTTTAATTTTTTATGAAGAACCTAGTATAAAAGGTGTTGCATACTTGGATAGAGCTCTTGAGTATGGTCATCCTGTTTTGGTAGGTGTTCATCATACTTTTCAGTACAGAGGAGGTAAAGGTATAAATGAAGGAACTACAGATCATTATGTTATTATTGTAGGAAGGAAGTATGTAGGTGGAAAACAATTTTATATTTTTTGGGATGTAGGAACAAGAAGAGGAAATAGTACTGAATGGGTTTTTGAATACAGAGAAGGGAAATTAATAGCAGATAAAACGTATAAATCTGGAAATAAAAGTTATACTTTAATACAAATTAGAAGAAACATTGACGAAAATGGAAAAACACTTACTTACTAGTATAGTTATTATTTTGCTAATACTAGGCTCTTGTAGAGAGAAAGCAAATAAAGGTTCTTTAGATGAAATTAGTAAAAAAAAAGACTCTGTATTGGTAAATGATTTACCTGCATTAAGTTTAAATCTAGAAAACAATGAGGTAATAACTTTAAAAGGGAAGAAGTTTTATTTATTAAAAGAAAAACCGGATAAAGAGTTGTTTTTAAATAAAAATTATTTTGAGAGTGAAATGGAAGTTTATACTTTTAAAGCTAATAAGTTTAAAGATAGAACGGGTAGTGCTATAATGGAGCCTCTAGAGTACGATGTATTAAAAGAAATCAATAGTGGTCAGTATATTAATTTAGTAATTGAAAATTGGAATAATGAAAAGAGAAAGATACGGTTTGAATATAATCCAACTAAAGGTTTGTTATATAAAATAAAAAATAATAAAAGAACAATGACATTCTTAGATTCTCTCAAAATAAATTCTTTTAAGATAGTGTATATGGTGCCTTGCGGCGAATACACTGATGAATATGAGAAGAAAGATTGTTTAGAAGAATATATTAAAACTGAAGAAGAGAGAAGGGTACGGGCTAATGATTTTAAATGGTATCCACGTTTAGATTGTGCTAATATTTTTGATAGTGAATTTTGTAAAAAACTAAATAAGATTAACTAAGTAGAATTATATTGATAATTTTTCATAAGAATAATAGCAAAAGTAAAAAACCCTACACAGCACCCATAAAAGAAGAAGATAAAACAAAAACGAGTAGCACCAAAAGACCTTCTATGTTGCCAGAAGGTACAGTGGTAGAAGAAATACCACAAAAAGATGTTGTACCTTTAGACAATAAAACAACAGCAGCTAAACCAGATGCTAAACCAACGGAAGATAGTATACAAACGACAAGTACAACCGCTGCTCCAGCACCGGAAACTAAAGTAGAAGAAAAAGAAGTGCCACGAAAACGTATGTTTCCAAGTACAGATATAGTACATCACTTTCATCCAATTGCTTGGGTGGAGCAGATGAAACTTATTTTTGGGGAGGGTGGCGGAGATTGTGAATCTCTTATTTGGGGAAATAAAGTAAGTTGTGAATTTAGAGAAAAAGTAATTAAAATAGCAATCAATTTATGGGGAGAAGATAAGAAAATTGAAATGGCTAATAATTTAATGGCGGTATTTGCTTGGGAAAGTGGAGGTACTTTTAAATCAGATGCTCCAAACATGGGGAACTCTGGAGGAACAGGTTTAATTCAATTTATGCCTGAAACTGCAAAAGGTTTATTAAATAAAGAGATTACTATTGAGACTGTCAAGAATTATTGGGGTAAAGGAAAAAATTTAAAACGAGTAAAAGAATTTGCACAAATGACAGATATAGAACAGTTGTCATATGTTGAGAAGTACTTTAAAAGGTTAAAAGGGAAAGAATTAAAGTTTGTCGATTTTTATTTACAAGTACTATTCCCTGCATCTATGGGTAAATCTGATGACCATGTTGTATTCTCCAAAGATGGTAGTGGACTATCAAAAACAGATAGACATTATAATTTACGTATAAAAGCATATTCTCAAAATAAAGGGTTTGACACAAATGAAAAATATGGAAATAATGATGGACAAGTAACCAAAGGGGAAATAAAGAAAAGTATTCAAAAATATCTTAATGATGGAAAAAAATATAAAAATAACTGTAATGATGGAAGTTGTACATTGGGAAGTGAGAAAAATAATAATATCATTGAAAATGGAGTAATTCTTAATTTTATAGGAAAATCATCAAAAGAATCATCTTTGTCTATTAAAACAAAAAATATTTTAAAGGAGGTTGGTAAAATTTCTGGAAATGAGAATATAATTATTACTAGTACGGCTAGAACTCCTTATGATCAAGCTAGAATAATGTATAACAATTGTAAAGCTGGTCTACAAGAACAAAGAAATACTTATAAATCACCAGGGCAAAAAGTTATTGACGTATATGTTGAGGAGACCAAAAATAAAAAAACTAGAACTGAAATAATTTCTGCAATGGAAAAAAAGATAAAATCTTTAGGTGCTTCTTCTGTTTCTAGCCATTGTGCAGACCAAAGTATAATAAATACATTTGATATCTCTTATGCTAATTTAAAGGACAAAACAAAATTTTGGAATGAAATGAAAAAAAGAGTTGAACTAGATAAAATTTTAAACGAAAATAAATGTTACCATATTCAAATAAAACAATGAAAAACAAATATTTAATAATATTTTTTTTGATTACATTAATAATTTCTTGTAAAGAAATAGAGAACCCAAAAATAACAACAAATATAAATAAGATAAAAGATACAATTAGAATCAACTGTAAAGAATGTATTATTGATCTTAAGTTTAATAATAAAAAGTTAAATAAATTAAAAGAAAAATATTCTAATGATGATTTTTATATTATAGCTGATGATGCAAACAATTATACATCTAATGTAAGAGACTTCTTAGGTCAAGAGAAAAAAGAAATTATTAAAATAAAAATGAATTCTAATAATGTTTTAAAAATTAATAATAGATTTATTATTCCCTATGAAAAAATTAATTATTGGGATTATATTTTATGTTTAAATAGTACAAAACCAAAAATTGTCAGCCCAATTGAATTTATAGATGTTTATCAGACGTACTATATTGACAAAATCAAATCAATTAAACCTAATTGGATAGGGAGTTTTAATTTTTTTAATGACTTAGGCAAAATTGGAGATTCTGGAATTTTTATTGGATATAATATTAATATTTCAAAAGATAGTATTTTGTTTTCTGGGCAAGGTTATCAAACTAATTTTTATGATTTGTGTTACGCCAAGCAAAATAAAGATACCTTAGAATTATATTACAAAAAAACAATTGAAGGAACAGATTATAATAAAAAAGAGAAAAAAGCATTATTTAAACTATATATTAAAAACAGCAATTATTATGGTAAAAGTCCTGTAATATTTATTGAATCTATTAATAACACTCCTTTTCAATTAGAAAAAAATGATTAATTAACTCAAGTTTCGCACTTAGATAGATTTACGCAACCTCTTGATAGTTAAGCTTGTGGATATTCACTAGGAATCCAAAATCTTCAATATTCGCTATTATTTTACGTGTAACCATTTCAACATCAATAGATTCAATCATCTTTTCCAAAATGTCAATCACCAAGCTGATAACTGCTAATATCCTGATGTTTAGCTTATTCTCTATATAATCTTGTTTTAAATCTTTAAACAAGCCTCCTATAGTTTCGTAGGCTTCCATTCTATATCGAATACTGGTGAGTAAATATTGAACCATTATAATGCTTATTTGTGCGATTTGAATATCGAAATTAGTAGACTGACATTTTCCAAGACCAAACAACTGCTTAGCTTCTTTAAAAAACACTTCTATGGACCATCTGATACTGTATATTTCAATAGCCTTTACAAATTTCAGTGTTGTATCCGTTGATATTAACGTGTGCCATTTGCCATTCTTTCCACGTTTTGAAATAAATACAGCAACCTTAAGACCATCAATTTCAGTTATGTAATGATGGTAGTAATAATTGAATTTACGGCATCGTTTTGGTTTTATTTTCTGTTTTTTGAGTTGTGACAACGTTTTTATCTTTGATCGAACTTCAATCTTACTGTTGTATTTATACATCCCAATAATATGAGTTGAACTACTAATGTTCCGTAGCTTTCTAAGTAATTTAACACTTGTAAACCAGGTGTCTATTAAGATGTAATCTATGGGGATTTTACGTTTTACAAGCCTTGAGAACATTTGAACTAGCAGGTCTGTTTTCTTTTTATTGAGTTCCTGATACCTCTTTGCTGCAATTGTTTTACTACATCTTGGAGTTTTCTTTTGAAGCCTACGTTGCTTCGCCGTTAGACCGTATTTTAATTTTGATGTTTTACTTTCACGATGCAAACTAAAGTCAACAGGGATAAATACACTTCCATTCCAATAACCAGCTACAAGTAGCTTAAAGCCTAGGTAATACGTTTTTGACACATGGTTGTATATTTTTGAAACACCTTCAATTGTCTTTCCTGTTTTAGAAAGATCAGTATCGTCAAAGATCAAGCACTTTGTAGCGTCTTGAGATGGAGTAAAGAACTCTTCTTTTAATAGATATTGCTTCACAAACTGAGCTAGAAAAACCCTCCAATTTATCTTTTGATTTGCTAGGATTCGATAGTATGAATCTTTACCCGACTGACCTAATCCCTTGTCTTTACTACTTGTAAGTCCATGAATAGAATCAAATCCGATAATAGGTAAAATTAAAAGTGTAGAGATTAAATTACCGAATGAAATCCCCGATTTCTTACACCAACTAAACTTGTTTTTAATTTTATTGAATCCTAAAATATTTAGATGTGCTTGTAGGTATTCTGAACTAAGCCAAATCTTATTAAATTTTCCTTTTATCTCCTGTGTTTTTGTGATATCTTCGTGTTCTAGCATGTTTTGTACTTTCTTGTTCGTACTTAAAAGTACAATAAAACCAGGGGATTACCTTGGTTTTCATGCTATTTATTTTTACTTAAACACCTGTAAATGATGGGTGCGAAACTTGAGTAAACTTATATCATTGAAGGATTCTCTTGAAGATATACTTTCAAGCCATTCACTTAATATTGATGATGAAATTATTTCAACTATTAGTTCATTGTGCATTGAAATTAGATTGATGATTAACGAGTTTCGATTTAATTCTACTCATGAAGAATTAACTGGAGAAAAAGAAGGGATTTCTGGAGCTAATCGGCTAGATAAAATTTATGATATGATTATGGATTTACTAAGATTACTTGAGCATGAAAATGGTATTAAAAGAGAATAAAGCAAAGCTGCTAACAATAAATATAGGTCATTTGGCAGGTAATGCAAATTTTGAAAATGAGTACAATTAATATAATATATAGCGTTTGGATAGGTTGGAGCTTTGAAATGCCAAACGCCCCATATTCAAGCCGTTGGCAAACATTAAAATGAAGACTGTACTATACATATTAATTACTCTAATTTCGACTGTCTCGTATGGCCAAATCAGTGGAAAAGATAGCGACAGAGCGCATCTGCTAATTGATAATTTTCGAAACCATATTGATTCGACTAACCAGTTGACTAATGGAGCTAAGATTTTCTATATCAGCGACTCCTTATTTAAAGGAACGATATTGACTTTGAAAAATGGCGACAAACTTGAACTTGACTTGAGATACAAAGACAATTTTCGTGGCTATACAGAATTAGGTGTTGACTTTGAGAATTATGTACTTATAAAGAATCGTGGAGACGGGTCAGGAAACCCTGAACGACTCCGGGTAATCAACAAAAAAACAGGTGAAGACAAGTGGCTTGGAAACTATCCATTCTATCTTGACAAGGAAAATGAAATCGGTGTTTACAAATCATATACAGATTCGTTCTCACAAATTATAGTTCATGACTTCTCGACCAACAAAACAGAAATTTATCCGACTCCTGCCACTAAATGTATCTGCTGTGGTTGTTATGAAATTGTCCAATTCGACAATGATGGTTTCACAATAAAATTTGTTGACCCCGATGACAATGAGACAGAACTGAAAATGAAAAGAAAAAAATAACGAAATGCCAATAACTAAGTGTTCGTGCGATACCTAGCGCCCAGCATGAACATCCTGTTGACTGTATCGTTTCAAAAGATGATACTATGAGGTTGGCGCAATTAATTAAGAGGCTATCAACAAAGACCTTAATAAGATACTACCTGTTTTAGTGCATTTACTCCCACGCTCTTTTGTGGGGATAGTTTTTTACTGTTTTTTGATACTGATTATTGTTGGTTAGTAGCGTTTAGGCATGCGCTTTCTATTACGTGGCTACGTTTATTTTTTAACAACGCTAGAACGTAAAACAACCTATTTATATCGGTTATAAGATAAAGGTCAAATCGGTACGGTAATTAGATGAATAAAAATACAGGGAAATATAATCGGAAAACCACTACTGCATATAACTATTTTTTGTACATTTGAAGACTGCTTATACATATATACGTCTGAATAATTAAAATAACCCAATGCTACATCGTAGGTTAAATGGATATGCCATCTTGTTTAGCACTGCTACTGTGAGAATATGGGATTATAAGTAATTTAACGCACTCAAGCGGTAGAACATTACATAAAAAACAAAAAATTATGCCAGGACCAGCAGCAACAATATCACACATGCACACATGCCCTATGTATAGTGGAACAAGCCCACATACTGGTGGCCCCATTATAGGCCCGGGAGTGCCAACAGTTTTAATAGGAGGAAAACCTGCCGCAGTAATGGGGGATCAATGTACCTGTTCGGGACCACCCGATGTAATTGTAGAAGGTGTTTCTACCGTATTAATTGGCGGGAGACCTGCAGCTACTATGGGATCAAAAACAGGTCATGGAGGCGAAGTAAGCATTGGAAATCCTACCGTACTTATTGGTACAAGATGTAGTGCTCCTACCGCAATAATGCCAGTGCATAAAATACCTTTTCCTAAAATCACTCTAATTAATAGAATATTAGGGAATACAAGGCAAGCGCAAGAAAACCAAGAAAAAATAAAAGAAGAAGCTAAGAAACATGGATATCTTAGTGATTTTAATTTAAGTATCTAAAATAAAAATCTATGAGAGTAAGTTATCCGCTAAAAGATATTAGTACTGATGCCGAAGCAAAAAATTATTTGGGGAATCGTAACCTTTTTGGAAAATACCCTATTGGAGCGCATAATGCTTGGCATGGTGGTATACATTTAGAAGGTGCAAGTAGAGAAATACAATGCATTGCGCAAGGTCGTATAATTGCCTACCGCTTTGCAGAAGGGTATAAAAAAACGATAATAAACAATTCGGATCACTTATACTCTAATGGGTTTATACTCATACAACACGATTATAAAAGTAAAGAAAAACAAAAAATGACCTTTTATAGTTTGTATCATCATTTAATGCCTAAAGATGAGATAACTACTAATAAGTTTAGTTTACCTGATTTTGTAAGTAAAAAAAAACATGTAGTAACTAGAGGTTTAGGAATTCTTAATCTAGGTTTAAGAGGGAGGAAGCTTAAAGATAATGTAATAAACTGGAAAGATAAAGATACTATAGTTGTTGTAATACCTAAAGGAGAGCTTGTACAAGCTATGCTAGACGAAAATAGCAAGGAAATAAGAAAAGGAAACTGGTTAAAAGTAAGCTATACAGATAAAAACAATAAAAAATATGAAAATATTTACTTAAGTACAAAATATGGTACAAAATATAAAGTAAAGCAAATAGGTACTACCACTACTTACGAAATAATCACTACCGAAGATCCAGATAATAGTATATTAGGTGCAATAGTAAGAACAGAAGCAATTAATAGTTCTGAAATTGTAAAAGTCATTGAGAACGGTTTCCCTATAAAAATAGATGACTCTTATAAAAACAAAGGTTGGATAAAATTAGCAGACAATACTGGCTATATTTTAGAAAGCAGTTTAGATAAAAAAAAAGTACTTGCTAAAAACGTTAAGTTAAATACAATTACAGCTTGTGATATACCAATAAAAGCAGGTGTAACCATTGGTTATACAGGTAGCCTAGGTTTTAAAGGGTACAAAGGATATAAAGCAACCCACTTAGAAGTATTTACAACAGATGATGTTTTTGAGTTTTTAAGTAATGAAAAAAAAGATGGAAAAGAAGAACAATATTTTACAAATATTATAGCAGGCACAACATTAAAAACAAGCCTATTTTACAAAGTAGATATTAAAGCAAATACCCCTATAAAAGTACTTAAAATTGAAGGAGATTATGCACAAATAAAAGTAACATCTATTACTGCAACCTTAGTTAGAGATACCGATATTAATGATAACGTAAAACCATTTAATAGCAATAAACTTTATACTATCAAAAATCTTACTACGGTTAATAAAGCATTTAATGGTCTTGCAACTAAAGATGCCACATTCAATACAAAACAAGTAAAAGCACCAAGAAATTGGAGAACAAATTTAAACAGAACTGTTACCTTTTACCCAAATGGCTATGGTAAAGTGTTTTGGATAGAAAAAACATTTATTTCCAAAATAACAGAAAAAACCAAAAAAAAAGCAGGTATATTTGTCTCAATTACTCCTGACTATTTTTTAACAGAAGAACAAAAATACGATACAGTTGAAAGAGAAGCCAAAACAGGAGAAAAAACTACATTATATGTAGATGTATGTAAGGCATATATCGAAGTCCCTTTTAGAACCGATGTAGAAGAAGTAACTGTAGAAAAAGAAAAAGTAGTTGACTTACGTAAATTTAAAAAAGCAAAAGACGATAAAAAAGACCTTTGGTATAAAGTAGTATTAGATGATACAACTAGTAGCCAATGTGTCGCAGTAAAAGGCTGGGTAAAAGAAAAGGATCTTGACAAATTTAGCGCTTACGATTGGCAAAAATTTGGTTTTAAAGATCTAGACGCAGGTAATGAATACATATACTCTGTAAAAGACTTATGTAAGGCAGAAGACAGTGCCGCTTTTGTAACCGAAATTTGGGATAAAACAATAGATACAGATGGCAATAAAGTATTAGATATACTAGAGCTTATTAGAGCGTTTAGTAAACCAGAAATAGCACAAAAACTATCTCGTTTGGTATGTAAGCACAAAAATGAATGGTCTTATACTATGGACGAAATAAAACCAGAAGTAAAAGAACTCTATGATTTTGGTATACAATTAGAAGAAGTTACAGCCGAAAAACAAAAACTAGAAACCGAAAGGGATGATAGTTTAGCCAAAATGGAAACCAAAATAGAAAATTTAATGTGGTGGGATGAGGCAAGTAAAAAAACCTACACAGCACCCATAAAAGAAGAAGATAAAACAAAAACGAGTAGCACCAAAAGACCTTCTATGTTGCCAGAAGGTACAGTGGTAGAAGAAATACCACAAAAAGATGTTGTACCTTTAGACAATAAAACAACAGCAGTTAAACCAGATGCTAAACCAACGAAAGATAGTATACCAACGACAAGTACAACCGCTGCTCCAGCACCAGAAACTAAAGTAGAAGAAAAAGAAGTGCCACCAAAACGTATGTTTCCAAGTACCAATATAGTACATCACTTTCATCCAATTGCTTGGGTGGAGCAGATGAGGAGGGTTTTTGGAGATAATGGTATTTGTGTTTGTGAAGCTAGAGTTAGGGCTTTTCTGAGACTTATTAAAGAATTTGAAGGAGTTCCAGGCGAAAAAGGATATACTACATTGTTTAATCATAAAAGTTTTTCAGATATGTCTACACATCCAGAAAAACCTATTCTTTGGTATAAAAACAAAAAAACAGGAAAAAATGTGTATAGTACTGCTGCAGGTGCATATCAAATAATGAAAGAAACTTGGTGGGATTATAATGGAGATGTAGTAAAAGACCATAAAAAAGTAGGTAGAAACGAGAATAGAAACTTCGTTAAAAAATATGGAATAAAGGATTTTTCAGCTAAATCTCAAGATAAATTTTGTATAGCATTACTAATACATGGATATAAAGCAAAAAATCAATTGAATTATTTATTAAATGGTTTTGTAACCAGAGCGATAGAAGAATGTGCATCACACACTTGGGCTAGTTTTACTCCTGGTAGATATCCAAAACAAGGGCCAACAAAGGGACTTACAAATAAGAAAAAAATAAAAGACGCTATACATAACGCTAGAGTAAAGCAATGGGAAGCCTATGATAAATTTCTTACTGAAGAGCTAGCTGGACAATCTGATTTACATTTAGAACCTGGATTTTTAAAAAAGTTTGGAATTAAAGAGCCTGAACCAAAGGAGCTAATAGAAAACAAAAAAGAAGGGCTTGATTTAAATAAAGCAATTGAAAGATTAAATAAAAGAGCTGGTGACATGACTACTTCAGTATGGAAATGTGCTAAATATGTTAGATGGGCTTTAGAAGCTGGGGGAATGAAAACATGGGGTGCTGCTAAAATAGATCAACGCCCAAATTCGGCAAAAGATTATGGCCCGTTTTTATTAAACAAAGGTTTTAAAGAAGTTCCTAAGGGTAATTATCAAAAAGGAGATATATCAGTTATTCAAAATTTAAGTGCGGCAAAACCTCATGGGCACATAGCTATGTGGAATGGTGAAAATTGGGTATCAGATTTTGTTCAAAAAACTCTTTACCCAGGAGATGGGTATAGAAATGCACAACCAAATTATAAAATTTACAGATGGGAATAAATAAAATATTTAAACTTTTAGTTGTATTTGCTTTTTTTAGTTCTTTCTTATCATGCAAAGAAAGTCCTAAAAAAAACAATGATGTTGTAGTAAATAATACATCGTCATCACTTAATGTAGGAAAAAAGAATAATCCCCAAACAAAAATAGAGTCTAAAGATTTTATTCTTGAATTTTACACAAAATATATTAAATATTTAGAAGATCCTTTAAATGAAGAATCAATAGATTATGAATTTTATTTAACGGAAGATTTGATTGATGAAATTGGAAAAACAGAAGGTTATGATTACATTATAAAAGCCCAAGATTCAACTGTAGAATGGTTGAAATCTTTAAAAGTAGAGGATACTGAGAAAAATAACGTTTACAGTATTACTCGTGAAAAAGGTTATTATGATAGTGATGATAATACAATTTATGCCACTGTTATAGAACTAAAAAATGAAAAATTAAAAATATCAAAGTTAAGTAGTACTTTAATAGATCAACCTATTTCTACTCCAGTAGAAAACGAAGATCAGAAAGGTAAGTTTACTTATTACTCTTTTGATTATAAAATAAATCCTGGAGATCGCATTAATGAGACAAGTTATATTATAGAATATTTAGAAGAAGAACATATTGTTTTTTCAATGATGGGATATGATGGAGAGTTTGACTATAAATGTAGACAGGTAAGGACAAAAGAAGGTGTTTCACTTTATTATATAGAAGCTACTGATGATGATGAATATACAGGAAATAAAAGTAAACCACTCGCTAGAATATATAAAAAAGGTGAAGATTTTTATGCTAAAAGTTCACTTATAGAAGATGGTAAAGAAATTAAGCTAAAAGAAGTTGAAAGTAGATACTAAAAATCAATTGTGTACATCTTACAATTTAGTGCAGTTTAAATATATACAAACCACAGTTTAAAAGTATCCGTCCGACCATCCCCATATTTTTTAGCAGAAAAATAGCTCCTATTTTTGACGCATGAGAAAAAACGAAGAAAAACGAGCCTATATGACAGCTGTTGTTTCCGATTGGAAGTTGAGTGATTTAACCTTGGAAGATTATTGTAAAAGTCATAAAATTACACTTTGTAAATTTAGGTACTGGAATAAGAAATTGACCTCCAAAAAAGCCAGTGGATTTTCAAAGGTTGAACTTATTGATGCTCCTATTGAAAACAGCAGAAATTCTATTTTAGATAGTTTTAAAATCGAGTATCCAACAGGTGTAAATTTGGTCATTAACAAAGAGATTACACTTGTCGATTTACAAAATTTAATTCATTTGTAATATGCTAAATCTTTCAAGTGAACTTGATTTTCATCTGTACCTAGAACCCACAGATATGCGTAAAGGATTTAATGGTTTGTCAGGTGTTATCCGTAATAATTTAGAAGAGGATCCTAGTAATGGAGCTGTTTTTATCTTCATAAATAAACCTCGAAACAAAATAAAACTATTGCATTGGCAAGCAGGTGGATTTGTACTGTATTATAAACGATTGGAACGAGGTACTTTTGAACTCCCGGTGTATGATAATCTGAAAGGAAGTATACAAATGAAATACAGCCAAATGGTGATGCTTCTTGATGGACTGTCTATCAAAAACATCCAACAAAGGAAACGTTATTAATGTCTTTTTACAGGTAAAAAACCTAATAAAACCAGGCTGTTCATGTATATTTTTCGTATATTTAATGTATGGAAAAAGACTTAGAACAGCTATCAAAAAAAGCACTTATAGCCCTATTACAGGAGGCTAATTCTAAGTCAGATTTACTTATCAAAAAGACAAGTTCTCTTAGTGCAAAAAATGAGTTACTTACTATAAAGACAAAAGACGTTACTTTACAAAAGGCTATCCTAGAAGCTCAATATAAAGAATTAGAGACAAAATACGGATATGGACAATTTCAATTAGAGCAATTACGTCGTATGATTTTTGGGACAAAACGTGAGCGTTTTATAATGGCTAATAACCCTTTTCAAATGCAACTCCCTTTCGAAGTTTTAAAAGAGATGCCCCAGGAAGAAGAAGCTCCTGTAAACATTACATATCAACGTAAAAAGACTAAAAAAAGAACGATTGGAAGTTTAAATCTCCCCAGTCATTTACCTGTTGAAATTATTAATTTAGAGCCTAAAGAGACTATAGAGAACCGAATAAAAATAGGTGAAGAAATTACAGATAAATTAGAACTTGTACCCACAAAGCTATACATAAAACGATATGTCAGACCAAAATACGCCTTAAAAAAGAAAGTACAAGACACATTGATTGACAATGGAAACCCTTTAGGTATTAAGACCGTTATTATGGCTGATTTACCAAGTTTTGCTATTGAAAAATCTGTAGCATCAAACAGCCTGCTAGCACAGCTATTGATTGATAAATTCTTAGATCACTTACCGTATTATCGACAGATAGAACGTTTTAAACGAGAAGGAATCTCTATAAGTTCATCTACAATAAATGGATGGCAAAACAGCTTAGGACACTTACTTAAGCCGCTGTATCAGGCTATGAAAAACACGGTGCTGTCACAAGGATATGTACAGGCCGATGAATCAACTATTCCGGTGCTAGACAAACAGAAAAAAGGAAAAACTCATACTGGATATCATTGGGTGTACTATTCACCCATACAAAAAATGGTATTGTTTGATTATCGTCACTCTAGATCTAAACATGGACCTAGAGAAATGCTTAAAAACTTTAAAGGGTATTTACAAACAGATGGCTACGCTGTATATGATGAATTTGCACTTAAAAAAGATGTCACTTTAGTAGGGTGTATGGCACATGCACGTCGTTATTTTGAGAAAGCACTAGACTATGACAAAGTAAAAGCGAGTCATGCGATGGTACTCATTCAACAATTATATGCCATTGAACGACATTGTAAAAACCAGGAATTTACTCCTGAGCAACGGCATGCTTATCGCCTAGATAAAGCACAACCAATAATGGATACATTTATAAAATGGTTGATCCATAATACCCAAGGAAGCTTACCTAAAAGTTCCTTAGGAAAAGCAATCACTTATACATTAAAACGATGGGACTACTTAAAAGCCTACCTGTATGACGGTACTTTAGAACTAGATAATAACCTGGTAGAAGGATCTATCAGAACATTAGCTATTGGACGTAAAAATTATTTATTTGCAGGTAGCCATGATGCTGCAAAAAATGCTGCCATGTTCTACTCCTTTTTTGGGACTTGTAAAAAACACCAAGTAAACCCCTATAAATGGATGAAAAAAGTACTGGATATAATCCCTGATTACAATGCTCGAAAGCTAAATGAGCTATTTCCACAAAATTTAAACCTCGATCAATAAAATCGAGGATTTTTTATGTATTTTTAATTCCTATACGTACTTCGTCGGACGGATACGTTGTGACAACGTTTTTATCTTTGATCGAACTTCAATCTTACTGTTGTATTTATACATCCCAATAATATGAGTTGAACTACTAATGTTCCGTAGCTTTCTAAGTAATTTAACACTTGTAAACCAGGTGTCTATTAAGATGTAATCTATGGGGATTTTACGTTTTACAAGCCTTGAGAACATTTGAACTAGCAGGTCTGTTTTCTTTTTATTGAGTTCCTGATACCTCTTTGCTGCAATTGTTTTACTACATCTTGGAGTTTTCTTTTGAAGCCTACGTTGCTTCGCCGTTAGACCGTATTTTAATTTTGATGTTTTACTTTCACGATGCAAACTAAAGTCAACAGGGATAAATACACTTCCATTCCAATAACCAGCTACAAGTAGCTTAAAGCCTAGGTAATACGTTTTTGACACATGGTTGTATATTTTTGAAACACCTTCAATTGTCTTTCCTGTTTTAGAAAGATCAGTATCGTCAAAGATCAAGCACTTTGTAGCGTCTTGAGATGGAGTAAAGAACTCTTCTTTTAATAGATATTGCTTCACAAACTGAGCTAGAAAAACCCTCCAATTTATCTTTTGATTTGCTAGGATTCGATAGTATGAATCTTTACCCGACTGACCTAATCCCTTGTCTTTACTACTTGTAAGTCCATGAATAGAATCAAATCCGATAATAGGTAAAATTAAAAGTGTAGAGATTAAATTACCGAATGAAATCCCCGATTTCTTACACCAACTAAACTTGTTTTTAATTTTATTGAATCCTAAAATATTTAGATGTGCTTGTAGGTATTCTGAACTAAGCCAAATCTTATTAAATTTTCCTTTTATCTCCTGTGTTTTTGTGATATCTTCGTGTTCTAGCATGTTTTGTACTTTCTTGTTCGTACTTAAAAGTACAATAAAACCAGGGGATTACCTTGGTTTTCATGCTATTTATTTTTACTTAAACACCTGTAAATGATGGGTGCGAAACTTGAGTAAACTTATATCATTGAAGGATTCTCTTGAAGATATACTTTCAAGCCATTCACTTAATATTGATGATGAAATTATTTCAACTATTAGTTCATTGTGCATTGAAATTAGATTGATGATTAACGAGTTTCGATTTAATTCTACTCATGAAGAATTAACTGGAGAAAAAGAAGGGATTTCTGGAGCTAATCGGCTAGATAAAATTTATGATATGATTATGGATTTACTAAGATTACTTGAGCATGAAAATGGTATTAAAAGAGAATAAAGCAAAGCTGCTAATCGAGTAGACGGGTGACAACTGAATAGTTGCCACTGCGCCTCTCACACCACCGTACGTACGGGTCTCGTATACGGCGGTTCAAAAAATTGAAGTCTGCGTATTATTAATGTAATCTATCAAAGGTTTATACCCTTTTCGTACAAGTCTAGATTTGGTAATGGTAGTCTTTAAAATTGGACTTTGGGCTACTGCCCATCCTCCCATTCTGGTTCTACTCCAAGCGTATGCTTGTCCATTCTCTATTCCTAATCTGATTAGGTTTTTACGTTTTCGTTCGAGTTTTTTTCCAATCGTGCCAAATACAATATCGCAACCGATTTCTTATCCACTCATCTAGCTTTTTAACTTTTGCATAGATGTTGGTTAAACGGTAATTATTCATCCAGCCTCGGCAGACTTGATTAAGCCGTTCTAAACGTTCCGACAATGACATTGGTTTGGTTTTCTTGGTAATACTCTTTAGGTTACGCTTAAACTTTGCCCAACTTTTCTTTGCTACTACTAGTATATATTGTCCTTTTACTCCCTTTTTGTAGACTGGCACAAAGCCATGTCCTAGTAACTCAAAGTTTACGGGTCTACGAATGCCACTTTTGGCTTTATTTATAGGTAGTTTTAATTTGTCTTTTAAGAAGACAAACAACGTATTCCCTATTTGTTTCGCCTCACGTTTGGTCTTTGCGTAAATGCTAAAATCATCTGCGTAGCGGACGTACCGTAAACCCATTCTTTTCATTTCTTTATCCAAGACGTCTAACATTATGTTAGATAGTAAGGGACTAATTGGGCTTCCTTGCGGGATTCCTTTTCTACGCTTTTGAAGTTTCCCATTTATTAAAATAGGAACTCTAAGCCATTTTCGGATTAAACGCATGGTTGTTGGACATTTTACCCTGTGGTAAATAAGTTGTAGTAGGATACAATGGTCCACTTCATCAAAGAACCCTTTAAGGTCAATATCTACAATATCTTGGTAACCATTATTGATATACTGTTGAGCTTGTAGTACTGCTTTTTGAATGTTCTTTTGTGGTCTAAACCCAAAACTAAGTGGCTCAAAATCAAATTCGAACTGAACCATTAATTGTTGGCTTACCGCTTGCTGTAGCCATCTATCTACTACTGTTGGGATTCCTAAAAGTCTGGTTTTACCCTTGCCTTTTGGAATGCTTACTCCTAAGATTGAGTTT
This sequence comes from Flavobacteriaceae bacterium, assembly GCA_965224465.1. Lineage (GTDB taxonomy): Bacteria > Bacteroidota > Bacteroidia > Flavobacteriales > Flavobacteriaceae. The sequence continues at coordinate 3,108,839 of OZ245049.1, forward strand.
GGAACATAGCTATTCTTACGGATCGTTGTTAGTATGTCTGAACGGTTTTCAACTATATAAGTTGAAAGTTCCGTTACTTTCATACCATCAACTCCGCTAGCTCCTTTATTTCGCTTCACTTGACGTGCTGCTTTAAAAAGGTTGGTAGCTTCTAGTACTTTGTCAATCATAGGTTAAATAATTCGGGTACTCCTGTTGGTTTAAAACTAGGCTAGCTAGGCATCCTAATTGAATTTCAACGTAATTTAATGTTCTGTCCTTCCCTATTTGTGAGACCATCTGAGGTCTTTCCTCAACTCGTTTCCCATAGGTACTATGACGTCTGCTGACTTCTCCATAGAACCAACTCCTGGCTTTGGAGACCTCCCCAGGTAATGACATCTTCTTTCACTCAATCACTGCCGTATCTACATAACTACCCTTTTAGTATTCTTTTGGGCGTTGCAATGATGTGTTTACTTACCCAAGTAATTATACCTCTGTATACGGTTTCTGTTCGTCAGTACCGAGCTTTGTAGTCTCGCTTCCTTCAGATAAAACCTCACGGTTTTCACCCTTGCGACTTACTAATGTTTCAGAACGTTACTCCTGCACATAAGGGACTTGCACCCTCTAGATTAATTAACTACCTTTCCGTAGTTAAAAGATGCCCATGCTGGGCACACACAATAAATATAGGTCATTTGGCAGGTAATGCAAATTTTGAAAATGAGTACAATTAATATAATATATAGCGTTTGGATAGGTTGGAGCTTTGAAATGCCAAACGCCCCATATTCAAGCCGTTGGCAAACATTAAAATGAAGACTGTACTATACATATTAATTACTCTAATTTCGACTGTCTCGTATGGCCAAATCAGTGGAAAAGATAGCGACAGAGCGCATCTGCTAATTGATAATTTTCGAAACCATATTGATTCGACTAACCAGTTGACTAATGGAGCTAAGATTTTCTATATCAGCGACTCCTTATTTAAAGGAACGATATTGACTTTGAAAAATGGCGACAAACTTGAACTTGACTTGAGATACAAAGACAATTTTCGTGGCTATACAGAATTAGGTGTTGACTTTGAGAATTATGTACTTATAAAGAATCGTGGAGACGGGTCAGGAAACCCTGAACGACTCCGGGTAATCAACAAAAAAACAGGTGAAGACAAGTGGCTTGGAAACTATCCATTCTATCTTGACAAGGAAAATGAAATCGGTGTTTACAAATCATATACAGATTCGTTCTCACAAATTATAGTTCATGACTTCTCGACCAACAAAACAGAAATTTATCCGACTCCTGCCACTAAATGTATCTGCTGTGGTTGTTATGAAATTGTCCAATTCGACAATGATGGTTTCACAATAAAATTTGTTGACCCCGATGACAATGAGACAGAACTGAAAATGAAAAGAAAAAAATAACGAAATGCCAATAACTAAGTGTTCGTGCGATACCTAGCGCCCAGCATGAACATCCTGTTGACTGTATCGTTTCAAAAGATGATACTATGAGGTTGGCGCAATTAATTAAGAGGCTATCAACAAAGACCTTAATAAGATACTACCTGTTTTAGTGCATTTACTCCCACGCTCTTTTGTGGGGATAGTTTTTTACTGTTTTTTGATACTGATTATTGTTGGTTAGTAGCGTTTAGGCATGCGCTTTCTATTACGTGGCTACGTTTATTTTTTAACAACGCTAGAACGTAAAACAACCTATTTATATCGGTTATAAGATAAAGGTCAAATCGGTACGGTAATTAGATGAATAAAAATACAGGGAAATATAATCTGAAAACCACTACTGCGTATAACTATTTTTTGTACTTTTGATTACTGCTTATAGATATATACGTCTTAATAATTAAAATAACCCAATGCTACATCGTAGGTTAAATGGATATGCCTTCTTGTTTAGCACTGCTACTGTGAGAATATGGGATTATAAGTAATTTAACACACTCAAGCGGTAGAACATTACATAAAAAACAAATAAATTATGCCAGGACCAGCAGCAACAATATCGCACATGCACACATGCCCTATGTATAGTGGAACAAGCCCACATACTGGTGGCCCCATTATAGGCCCGGGAGTGCCAACAGTTTTAATAGGAGGAAAACCTGCCGCAGTAATGGGGGATCAATGTACCTGTTCGGGACCACCCGATGTAATTGTAGAAGGTGTTTCTACCGTATTAATTGGCGGGAGACCCGCAGCTACTATGGGATCAAAAACAGGTCATGGAGGCGAAGTAAGCATTGGAAATCCTACCGTACTTATTGGTACAAGATGTAGTGCTCCTACCGCAATAATGCCTTTGAGTCAAATACCTTTTCCTAAAATCACTCTAATTAATAGAATATTAGGGAATACAAGGCAAGCGCAAGAAAACCAAGAAAAAATAAAAGAAGAAGCTAAGAAAAATGGATATCTAAGCCTTGTTGATTTTAGTATTTAATTATAAATGTTATGAAAGTAGAGTACCCATTATTACCTTCTGATAAAAAAGATGCTGAAGAATTTACTAAAGAAGAACTTATTTCTAAATATTATGGGCAAAAAAATCGCTTTGGTTTTTTTCCTATAGGACGTTTAAACTCTTGGCATGGAGGGATTCATATAGAAAGTTCAAGTAGTAAAGTTAGAGCTGTTGCAGATGGAAGAATAATAGCTTATAGAATTACAGAGGATCTTTTGACTGAAAAAGAAAGGGATAAAAAGTACTCTAACAGTTTTATTCTAATACAGCACAATTTTGAAACTCCTAAAAAACAAAAGTTGCGTTTTTATAGTTTGTATATGCATTTACAAACTAAAAATCAATTAGAAAGTGGGTCTGGAAAACATATCCCAAATTTATATGCTAAATATATTGCAAAAGTAACAGGAAAACAGCAACGAGGTGGACTTAATGCAAGATCTGGTTCTGAAACATATGTTAGCAGTAGTAAAAAATGGGGGAAAATAAAAATGGTTATTTATAAAGACGAAATTGTTAGTTATGATATATCCCCTATAACTGGAGAAAAAGGGGAAAAGATAATGGGAGCTTCTTTTGCAGATGACCATTGGATTAATGACCATGATTATAAATATATCCCAATTATATATAAAGGACATAGCGATTTAGCTGAATTCAAGTCACAAACGCAACTTTTAGTTAAATAATAATTGTTCCATTACAAATATAGGGTTTTGATATTTATGTCTCTTCCTAGGTCTGTTATTTAATTTTGTTTCTACCTCTTTGATTCTTTGATCTGTTAGGTTTGTAAAGTCACTTCCTTTGGCAAAATATTGTCTAATCAAACCATTTAAATTTTCGTTAGATCCTCTTTCCCAAGAGTGATATGGATGCGCAAAAAAGTAATCAATACATAAATTTTCTGCAACCTGCTCATGGCCTGCAAATTCTTTTCCATTATCAGCTGTTATAGTATGTAGATAAGGCTTCCAGTCTTCTAATATTTCATTGATAGCTTTAGTGACAACAACTGCTTCTTTAGAGCTTACTTTTTTCATTTTAAGCATTCCAGAAGCTCTATCATTTACGGTAAGTATGGCTTGATTATGGTTTTTACCTATGATTAAATCGACCTCTAAATCTCCAAATCGATTTCTTTGTTCAACAACTTCAGGGCGTTGTTCTATACTAATACGATTCTTTATAACCCCTCTAGAATCCTTTGATGAGCCACGTTTTCTATATCTCCTTCCCTGTCTGCGAAGGTGTGTATGTAAATCACCATCATTCCTCTTGTCTTCCCTAATATGCTGATATATACGCTCAATAGACACCGTTTCTTTACCTTGTTTTTTTAGGACACCAACTACTTGCTCAGGACTATAATCGTCTCGCAATAACAACTCTATTGCTTGTTGAATATCTTCTGTAAAGCGTTTTCTTTTAGGCTTTTCTTTATGACGTTTAGCATACTTTTTTTGGGCTAATTCATGCTTGTAAACTCCATTTCTTTTGTCTGAATTACGCTTAATCTCTTTGCTAATAACAGACTTGTCTTTTCCTATAGCAGCTGCTATCTCAACCTGTTTATAACCTTGTTTTAACATGCAACAAATTGTGTATCTTTGCGCTTGGGTGATGTGTTTCATACAACTTCTTTTTTCGAGATTTGAGACCGTAAGATACATATCCATCAAGACAAGAAAGGTAGGTTTTCCTACTTTTCTGTTTTGAAAATATAACCATCATAGAATCAAATCGAAAAGTTGCGTTTATTAGTTGAATTTAAGCTGTATAAAACGCATCCTGAATACTAATTCCATTACTACTGCTAATCTCCTTTCCACTTTGCCCTGTATTTAAATGAGCTCCTCTGTAATTTGGACCTGGATCAACATCGATTAATTGGTGTTTAAAAATTATATATCCGAGTTCAATTTTACCTGAATAGTTGATTTGGGAATGGGATTTTAGTCCTGCTACGACGCACATAATTAATGTACATAGCATCTTTGAATTTCGCATGTTTTTTTTGTGTAATCAGCTACTGTAAACGATTAGGTATTGCTATTATTCAACGATAAACTTTCCTTTCATCATTGCGTAATGCCCAGGGAAACTACAGATATAATCATACGTTCCTTTAGCGGGTGCATCAAAAGTGATGGTTACACTTTCTCCTCCTCCGATTAATTTGGTATGTGCTATAATAGCGTCTGTTTCTGGAATGTATTCCTTGTCTGCTGCTTGCATTGCTTTTTGTGCAAAAGCAGGAATGTCTGTTCCTTTTTTTAATAAAATAAAATTATGTCCCATTGCTGTTTTAGGCATGGTTCCTGTGTGTTTGAATGTAAGTGTCACACGTGTTCCTTCTTTTACTTTAAGTTCTAATTTATCGTATTGCATTTGATCGTTTGACGATAAGAGCAAGGTCACTTCTTTTCCTGTGTTTTCACTTTTTGGTGTTTCAGTAGTTGCTGCGGGTTTTTCTTTTTCAACTTTTTTCACTTCTTTTTTTACCTCAGTTGGTTCTTTTTGGTCTTTTTTTGTGTCTCCACAACTAATGCTTACCATGGCTACTAATGCAGCAATAATTACTTTTTTCATGTTTAAATATTTAAATGTTAATTAATTTAGAGTTTGACGGCTTTTAAGAATTCGTCTTGGTTTTTGACTATAAAAGCATCAATTTTTTGTAAATCTTTGGGGTCAAATACCTGACGTGCTTTTTTAACGAGTGCTTCATGAAAGAGACTCGCATCTATTTTTAACTGACTCAATTGGGTTAATAATGTTTTATAATCAGCATAGCGTTCTTCTTTGGAGGCGATCATTATTTGAATTTCTATCGCTTTTATTTCTTTTTTGATAGCGGGGACTTTTTTATGTGCTTCTGCGATTAACACCGCACATTGTTTAAGGGTGTTTTTACCGATTCCGATGTCAGATCCATATTGCATGGCAACACCAATTAGGCAGGGAGGCATGCTCGCTATAAAAATGGCAGGGGATTGCTGTGGTGGATTCTTTATAAATAGGGAAGGTTTTTCTGCTTGAGAAAACACCGGAGTTAGCATCCATAAGAATAGGATCAAATTAATGGTATGTTTCATGTTGTTTGTGTTTTTATATCCTTATATTTTGTAATGTATTCCTAGTGTGAAATTGATGCCTACACCGGGGATAAATGTAGTCACGTTTGCAGGTGTCAATGCTGGTGGTGGAGGGTTTGTTACTACATCTCTAATCAGGTAGCTAGAAGCATAGGTTTGATCCGTAATGTTTTTTCCTTCTATAAAAACGCCCCAATTTTGATGGCTAAATCCTGCTTTAAATCCTAGTAATTGATACGACTTTTGGAATACTGTATTTTGGTGATCTGTTGGTGTTTTTTCTGGTAAGTATTCCAAATTCATTGCTAAATACGCCCCTGAAGGATGTGTGTACTCTAAGGCAGACGCAATATAATGTTTAGGGATACCAGCAATTTGATGGTCTTTATAAATACCTTCATTAAAATAAAAATTACTGTAATTGTAGACCGTATGTAAATCAATGTGATCTCCTGTTTTAGAAATTATGTTTTTTAAAAGGACTAGATTTAAACCTACTTCTAGACCTTGGTGGATTGTTTGGTCTGGCGAATTTCTTGTTTTTCCTGTTATTCCAAACAAATCTGTTGTGGTTAAGATTTCGTTTTTCACCCAAGAATGATAGAAACAAATGTCCCAATGTACACGAGCAATAGTACCTCTGCTTCCAAGCTCTGCTGTTGTTGCTGTTTGTGCATCTAATTTTACGGATTTAAAACTAGCAGCTCCCTTGTTAGGGTTCCCTTTAGATTGATTGATTAACTCGTCAAAAGTAGGTGGTTCGTAACTTTGACTCATGTTTGCAAAAAACTGTGCCTGTTTTCTTGTGTATATAAAACCTAATTGAGGGTTTATTCCAACAAAATTTTGATTTAGAGAGGTGTTTGTTGCTGCAAATGTTCCGTACTTTTTGGTTTTAAAGTTAAAGAAAGGTCTGGGAGAAATATGGGGGTATTTATCCGTGTTGTTTCTACTGTTACTACTTAGTTGTGCACTTATAATCGCCTCTAGTTTTGGCGTTAATTTGTAAATGTCTTCTATAAAAAACGCCAAATTTGTAGCTCTTAAGTTGTTATGTGCGTAGTTTTTTCCTCGGGTTCCTTTGATGTTTGCAAAATAAAAGCGATTCATTTTTCCAGTACTAAAATTAAGTCCGGTAGAAAATGTATGGTTGGCTGTTTTGTGTTGGTAAGATACATGCATCCCTAGATCGTTACTCAGGGTATGTCTGATTCCTCCTACGATGGGGAAAACAAAAGTATCATCGCCATACTGATAATAGAGGTCTACCGTCAATTTACGAGCGTTATTGATGCTGTATACGGTTTTATTGGCGACTCTTAGGATGTCGGTAAATCGTCGTGGTTTATCTCTTAAAACGTTTGGGCCGATACTTGTTGGGGGATGTATTCCTAAGCTTATTTGTGTGGGGTCATCATCCATTTGCGCTTGGGTTAGTGGACCTGGGATATCAAATTTTAATCGGCTATAGTTGACATAGATTCTAGATTCTAATTGCTCTGAAAATCGCCTTCCAATATTGAGCAATCCATTTATTTTTTCGCTGCTATTAAAAGTTCTGTACCCAGCTGCTTTGCTATAAGACAAAGAGGAGTAGAGATCGTTTTTTCCATCATTTAACCCCGTAGAAATACTCCCTCCTAGATATCCAAAACTTCCTCCTTCCAAATTAATACTTAGAGGAGCTGCATTATAACCGTTTTTAGAGATTAGATTAACGGCGCCTCCTAAGGTAGCAGTACCGTATCTCAAAGCATTTGCTCCTCGATATACTTCTATGTAGTTTGCGGCTCTAGGTTCTAGCGTACCTATAATATAGGATCCATCTGCAAAGTTGGTACTGATGCCATCTTGCAGTAAGTTAATCCCTCTAAATTGCGGATTGCTTTGAATCCCCGAACCTCTAATGTTTAACCTGGGTTGATCATTGGCTCCAAAAAATTCTTGAATAATAATTCCGGGCTGTAGGTTTAAGGCATCTTTTAAGGTAAGTGACCGTTGATTGTTAATGGATTTCATAGAAACAATGTTAGTTCCTCCTGGGATGGATGCATGTCTTTTTGTGGCATCAATAACAGAACTTTCTATGCTGCTTGGGTTGGAGGTTACACGTACTTCTTCCAGTTGATACGTGCTTGGACTCAATTGAATTTTAAGGTGTACATTTTTTGAATTTGAAGTGTTTATGTTGATTTCTTGCGTGTTATATCCCAAGTTGGAAATCACTAAAATTACAGATGGTCTGATGCTTCTAATGCTAAAAAATCCAACTATATTTGTAACGGTACCTACTGTTGTTCCCTTGATGGAAATACTTACATTTTCTATAGGTTTGTTGTTTTTATCGGTGATGTTTCCTTTTATAATCTTTGTGACTTCTTGTGCGGTACTATATTGTAAGATCAAAGCACAAAAAATAAATGCTATATATTTATTCATGAATAGGTATGATAATAGTGTTGCTATATTAGAGTCTATTAAGCTTATGGGGCCTCTGAAAAGAGGAAAACAAGTTGATTTTAACACTTGGACACCCTACAGTTCTTATTTAGACTAATTAAAAACAAAAGTACTTCATACAGAGAAATTGTTTTTATGATTTGAGTCATAAAAATTAAGTTTTATAAAAATAATTGATATTTATAAAGATGCTATCTAGGTACTGTGTTTAAACAGCCCTACCTTAGGACAGGTATTCATAACCAATTACAATCCAAAATGGCAGATATAAATGGGTTATTTTACGTTCTAACGTTGTTAAAAAACAGAACGATAGCTAAGGCTATCCTTCCGTTTTTCGCCTAGCTATAACAGAAAAGAAATCCATTTCTAAACCGTCACTTGGAAATGTATTTGGTATAACTTATAAGAAAGTTCCTATTCGCCAATAATGGGTAAGTCGTGTTTAGATCCCCATTCCGTCCAAGATCCATCATATACTTTTATGTTTTTGTATTCCAATTCTGTTGCAGCTAAAGCCAATACACAGGCAGTTACTCCAGAACCACAAGTAAAAATAAGGGCTTTATCTGTGGCAGCTATGTTTTTAAAAATGGTGTTTAATTTGGAAGAAGGAAGTAGAATTCCATTGTGTAGTAAACTGGTAAAAGGCATGCTTTTGGAGGATGGAATATGACCTGTTCGCAACCCTTCTCTGGGTTCTTTTACGAGGCCATCAAATCTATTTTGTGCTCTTGCATCTAAAATTAAGGTCTCACTATCATGTAATTTAGAGTGTACGTCTTCGGAATTATAAAAATAAGAACCCTCAAAAACAGCTTTAAAATCTCCTAATTTATAAGGACTATTATCAGTGGATGTAATTGGAAAATTACTTTTTTCCCAAGCGGGAAGCCCTCCGTCTAAGACCACAACATTTTTATGTCCCATTGCTTTAAATAAATACCATGCGCGGGCACTTGAATAGATACCTTGATTGTCATATATTACAATCATACTGTTGTTATTAATGCCTAGTTTTTGTGCAGATTCCGTGAACTTTTTTGCGCTAGGAACTGTATTTGGGAATAATGATGTGGTGTCCGAAAATGCTGTTTTGATATCAAAAAAACGAGCCCCCTTGATGTGTTTTGTTATTGGTTTTTTTTCAGAAGATGAAATGGTTACTTTAGGGATGCTGGCATCCAAAACAACTATGTTTTCTGTGTTTAAATGTTGGTGTAACCATGCCACACTTTTAATATTTGTACGTTCTGTAAGCATCATTGGTTTTTTTGGTTTTCTCTTTGATATTGAAAGAGAAACAGTGAAACATTTTGTTTTATTACGCTTTTTTATTTACGCTAAGGATGTAATCTCTAAGTTGTAATGGCTGTAAGTGTCTGGGGTAGTTTCTTTTTTTAGCAAGCACCCTGCTTCAATTTCAGGGTATAATTCACTGTATTTTTTAACTTGATTTCCTCCCACTCTTTTGTTGATATGGTGGCGTTTAATTTCCTTTGGGTGATTCAATCCAGAAGCTGCTACAATTTCTAAAAACGCATGAATGGTTTTTTCTTGATAATTGGCATTTCGTTGGGCTTTGTTAGCTACATTAAGTCCTTTAATTAAGGATTTGTTTTGTGTAGCCACGCCTACGGGACAGTCGTTGGTATTGCATTTTAAGGCTTGAATACATCCTATAGACAACATCATGGCACGGGCACTGTAACAAACATCGGCTCCCAATGCCATGGCTCTAGCCATATGGAAACTGGTAATTATTTTTCCAGCGGCAATAATTTTTATTTCTTTTTTTAAGTCAAAACCTACTAAGGTATCATGTACAAAAACCAATCCTTCACGCAGCGGCATTCCTATAGAGTTAGAAAACTCGACAGGAGCAGCTCCTGTACCTCCTTCACCACCATCTACACTTATAAAATCGGGTTTAATTCCAGTACTAATCATCGCTTTACATAAATCTATGAATTCTTGTTTTTTACCAATACACAATTTAAAACCAATAGGTTTACTCCCCGATAAATCACGAAGTTGTTGGATAAAATCCATAAATTCATGTGCGTTAGAAAAAGCGGAATGTACAGGTGGAGAATGTACATCTGTATATGGTTTTATATGTCTAATGTTGGCAATTTCTTCTGTGTTTTTTGCAGCAGGTAAAATTCCTCCATGCCCAGGCTTGGCTCCTTGAGAAATTTTAATTTCTATCATTTTTACTTGTGGTTTTTGAGCTCCTTTTTGAAAAGTTTCAGGGTCAAAATTTCCTTCAGGATTTCTACATCCAAAATAACCTGTTCCAATTTGCCAAATCAAATCTCCTTTGTGTTTTAAATGATAAGGACTCAATCCTCCTTCACCTGTATTATGAGCATAGCCTCCTGTTTTGGCTCCTTTGTTCAATGCCATAACAGCCCTATTACTCAAGGATCCAAAACTCATAGCAGAAATATTTAATAAACTTGCACTATATGGTTGTTTACAGGCTGGTCCTCCAAAGGTAACACGTGGGATTTCTGTAATGTTTTTGGTGTTTTTCGCATACATGGAATGGTCCATCCATTCGTATCCTGTACGGTATACATTCATTTGTGTTCCAAAAGGAGTCGTGTCGTTTTCTTTTTTTGAACGTTGATAAATTAAAGATCTAAAAATACGATTGAGCGGTCTTCCCTCGGTGTCTGTTTCTACAAAATATTGCATTATTTCTGGGCGAATAGCCTCTAAAGCATATCTAAAACGTCCCAGTAAGGGGAAGTTTTTTCTGATGGTATGTCTATTTTGAATGCAGTCGTATAGGCCCATAAAAATAAATGGAAGGACAACAATAAAGACCCAATAAATAGGCTTCCAAAGAAGTGAAACCCCTATTATACCAATGATAATGAGTGCTGAAATAATTAAAAATATTCTGCGTGCTTTCATAAATAATGATTGAATTTTAGGCCCAAGTTACTAAAATATACCAAATTGATTTCTAAATACCTGTATAGAATGTTTTTGAATTAGCAGTTCCTATTTAAAACGTACAAACAAACACAAAGGATGCTGCTATATGTACGGTGTAAGTAGCTTTTTTTTAATGTTTTATTTGTTTTTTAAGAAAAGGATTGCCGATGCGTATTCTTTTTTTGATCTATGCTGAATAGCGTAGGCAATCGATATTTAAACAGTCATTCGAAAAATATGTTGGTATAGTTTATTTATGCTAATTTTGAACCGATGGAAGAAACACCACTTTTAAGAAAAATTATCCATGTGGATATGGATGCCTTTTTTGCTTCGGTTGAGCAATTGGACAATCCAGATTTACGTGGGAAACCTGTAGCTGTTGGCGGCGGTGGTGAGCGTGGTGTGGTGGCGGCTGCTAGTTATGAAGCTCGGAAATTTGGTGTGCGTTCTGCAATGAGTGGCGTGTTGGCAAAAAAGAACTGTCCACAGTTAATTTTTGTTCCGCCAAGGTTTGATCGTTACAAAGAAATTTCAAAAAAAATAAAGGCTATATTTCTTGAATATACAGCTTTGGTAGAGCCCTTGTCTTTGGATGAAGCCTATTTGGATGTTACAGAAAATAGCAAAGGGAATCCTTCGGCTACTTTGTTGGCAAAAGAAATTAGAACACGGATTTTTGAGGAAGTTGGACTGCATGCATCCGCAGGGATTTCTGTAAATAAATTTGTAGCAAAAATTGCCTCCGACATTAACAAACCTAACGGTCAGAAAACCATTCCTCCAGAAGATGTGATTTCTTTTTTAGAACAACTAGATGTGGAGAAATTTTATGGTGTAGGAAAGGTTACACGTATCAAAATGTACAATTTAGGGATTTTTACAGGACTTGATTTAAAAAAGCAATCCTTAGCATTTTTGGAGAAAAACTTCGGGAAATCTGGAGGGCACTATTATAAAATTGTCCGAGGTATACACCTAGGAAAAGTGAGCCCTAACAGAATTAGAAAATCGGTTGCAGCAGAACATACGTTTTCTAAAAATCTAAGCTCAGAGATTTTTATGATGGAACGCCTAGAAGGTATTTCTGAAGCGCTAGAAAAACGGTTAAAAAGTTCCAAAGTAGCGGGGAAAACAGTGACTCTGAAAATAAAATATTCTGATTTCACCCAACAAACACGAAGTAAAACCTTGCCGTATTTTATAAAAGATAAGCAAATACTATTGGATACCGTCAAAGAATTGTTATACCAAGAAACCTTAAAAAATTCGGTAAGACTCCTTGGGATTTCTGTGACAAATTTGAATGTAAATGCGGTTGTAAGAAAACCGATTGTGGATGTGCAATTACGGTTGGAGTTTTAATAATTTAGATGATTTTAAAAATGATTAAAAAAAATAAAATAATGATTTTAGGTTTTGTATTACTTGTATTTTTTATTGAAAAATGTACCGTAATAAATATAATATCATCCCCACTGTTTAAAAATAGCAAGTATGATAAGTATAGCTATTTACAAGACGGGCTAAATACAGGTAAGACCGAAGTAATACGGATTTCCGAAAGTCCATATAATGCAATTGGTTATGATGAGAAAGGGAATTATTTTATAGTTTATGGAGATGATAATATACGCAAAATAAATAGTGAGGGTGTTGAAGAATTTTCGATAGCCAGGAAAGACGGTGTGAGTTTCGCTAAATTAGGGGCGTTTGTTTTTACAGATACGATGGTCTATGATTTGTCAAAAGAAACGATTAAAAAAACGAAGATTAAAGAAATAATACATGCCACTGGTGCGCAATTAGAGCTTCAGGGGTTTTTGAGTTTATTGAGGCGTTATTATCAAAAGGCACGTGTTGTAATATATGCCACAGAAAATACTTTTAGCAACAAAAATCATAAGGTTTATCTGAAAATAGGTGATGACTGGATTGCTTTGTATATTTCAAATAACAGTTCAGTAGCAATAAATTTTCATTTTTCAGGAGAGATATTAAAAGAATTCCCTCAAAAACATGCGTCTTTAATATTGCTTAAAAACCCTGTAAATAAGGTGTATTCAACGCGTTCTGCAGGGAATGAAATTTTTTCTTCATTTCCAGATTCACCAGTGCTCACCACAGAGGGAGAAATGGAATATCCTAAGGGTGAAAAAATACATATTTCTTTTTATCAAAAAGAGAAAACATTAGGAGTGATTGCCTATACAAGTATCCCCGTTTCCTTTAGAGGAACAGCCTACTTTGATTTAAAAATAGGTAAAGAGGCGTATAAGTTTAAAGATATGGGAAGTAAAAACGTTGGTTTTATAACTCCTGTCAAACACAATATATCATATTATGTACTGCCAGAAAAATACAAAAACAGTTCCGAAGTCAGTTTTTTAAAAGTGTTTCCGCCTTCAAGTTTACATGATATAGGAAGTAAGGGGCTGTATGTTGTTAGGCCAAATGCATTTCCAAGTGAAGGTTTAGAAATGTAATTAGGTTTTAACAACGCTAGAACGTAAAACAAACTATTTACATCGATTATTTTGGATTGTAATTGGTCTTAGATTCCGTTCTCGCACAATTGCATTGTGTGATATCTCAATTCCAACAAGTAGATAGTACAGATGGAGGAGTCTCTAAATAATCCTTGACAAAAAGAATTAAGATTCCTTGCTGTTTTATGCCAAATCTAAATACAATGCAATTGTAAAAAACGATTGGAAACACCCAATTAAACTTGGTTTTTAATATTTTAGGGCGTTTTTTATAGCTGCTTTTTTGTATATTTGATGAGTGCTGAAAGAAACGATAAAATGCTGCACTTTTCGATACAGCATTGCTTCGCTTTAAATAGTCGATTAAAAATGCCTTGTAAAACAAAAACATAAAAGATAGAAACATGCCAAAACCATCGACAAAAGTGGAGCTTCTAGAACGGAGTCAAAACAATTATAAAAGACTGAATAATTTAATTGATTCTTATCCAAAAGATGTACTAGGAAAAGAGTTTTCTAAAGGGACATTAAATCGAAATATTTGTGATGTTTTAGCACATTTACATCATTGGCATTTAATGTTTTTGACATGGTATGAAGTAGGAATGAATGCTGGAAAACCCGAGATGCCTGCAAAAGGGTATACCTGGAAAACATTGCCAGATTTAAACATAGAGATTTGGAAAAAATATCAAAAATCATCACTCCATCAGATTTCCCTGTTGCTTTCAGAATCCTATAGCGATGTACAGATGATTATAAAACGACATTCGAATGATGAATTGTTTGAAAAGAAAAAATACAAATGGACTGGAAGTACTTCGTTAGGAGCATATTTAATTTCAAATACGTCAAGTCATTATGATTGGGCTTATAAGCGCATTAAAAAATCTATGAAATAAAACAAGATGTGCCATTATAACATTAGAAAATGGTTGGAAAAACGAGTTGAATTGGGATTACGCTTCTTTATTTGAATCAATATTCCCGGTGTCTTCTACCTCTTTTTCATTAACATTAAATGTGTATTTACTTAAATCCTTTCCTTTATAGCTGTGGTAAATAAATAAGGGCATGAGTACAAAAGCCAAGGTTACAACGCCTATTCCTATATAAAATCGTCCGTCTTCTATATGGGTTTGTTTTATGTAAAATCCTGTACCAATAAGGCCTAGTACAATGGCTAAAATAATACGTAAGACAATCTTCATAAGTGTATATTAAGGTTATATTTGTTGCTTTAAGACGATAAAATTACAAAAAGTTATATCTTTTCGGTGTAAAATAGATAAAAGATCAATTATTCTTTTGGAACGTGTTGATTTAAGAGCTGTTATCCATAACATAATTTCATTTCTAAACCGTCACTTGGAGATGTATTGGGTATGAGCGCTTTGTTATTTAAAAAGAGAACGAAGATTGGGCTGTAGTTTTTTTATTGGAGATAATAATCGAGACTTAAAAAATATAATAATGAACAATTATGCATTGGTTTTAATAGCGGTATTTATGATAGGATGTCAAGATGAGACAAATAAAATTAGTAATAAAAAAGACAGAATAGTAGTTGCGCATAGGGGTGCGTCTGGATATTTACCGGAGCATACCATAGCTGCCAAAGCCATGGCTTATGCAATGAAACCTGATTTCTTAGAGCAAGATTTGGTTTTGTCTAAAGATGGAATCCCGATAGTTATTCACGATATTTATTTGGAAGATGTTACCGATGTGAGTACCGTGTATCCAAACAGAAAACGCGCAGATGGACGTTATTATGTAATTGATTTTACATATACGGAATTGCAGTTTTTACGTGTGCATGAGCGTATAAATTTGAAACAAAATAAAGCTGCATTTATCGGGAGGTTTCCTGTAGAATCTGCAATTTTTAGGTTGCATTCTCTAGAGGAAGAACTTCAGTTGATTCAAGGGTTAAATAAAAGTACAGGAGAGGATGTAGGCATTTATCCAGAGATAAAAAACCCTGTATTTCACTTAAAAGAAGGTCAGGATATTTCTAAAATTGTGTTAAGTATTTTATCGGATTATGGGTATAATACTAAAAAAGACAAGTGCATGTTACAGTGCTTTGACCCCCGTGAGTTGAAACGAATTAGACAAGAATTACATACGCGTCTGCATTTAACGCAACTGGTAGAGGAGCTGCTGACGGAATCTCAAATAGAAGAAATAGCCACTTATGCCGATGCAATTGGGCCGTGGTACAAACAGTTGTTGCTAGAGAAAATGGAGGATGGAAGTTGGAAGGTGGATCCGCTTGTAAAAATGGCACATGCACATAATTTACAGGTAATTGCTTATACTTTTAGACTGGACGATTTAGATGAAGGAGAAACGTTTGATGCGCTTTTAGATCTTGCATTCAAAACCTTGGACTTGGACGGTGTATTTACCGATTTCCCAGATAAAGTAGTGGTGTATTTGAACTAAAAGTTTGAGAGAGTTTTTTTTAAAAAAAACCATAGTAGGATTGATTTACAACGGTCATTTGAAACGGTGTTTTGTGTTGTTTTAATCCCGTCAGTGGGTTTAATTCTCCGATGCTTACATCGAAATTATTAAGATTTTTTATATCTCGTGGGCTCCCCCTGAGGTTATTGACTTTGTTTGTGCTCCTTCTTTAAATTCCGAATAGCGTTTAAGGAAGGAGTGTAGAGTGTGAAAACTTAAATTATAAAAACAACAGTTTGATATTGGAAGCAAAAAGTTTTACGGCAATAGCTAATAAGACCACTCCAAATACTTTGCGAATAATGTTGATACCATTGTTTCCGATTATACGTTCTATGCGTGTTGAGAATTTTAAAACAATGTACATGACAACCATGTTTCCTAGAATCGCAATAATAATGTTTACAGTTTCATATTCAGCTCTTAAAGATAAAATAGAAGTTAAACTTCCAGGGCCTGCAATTAAAGGGAAAGCCAACGGGAATACAGAGGCGGTAACTTCAACACCTTCTTCTTCCTTGTATAAGGTAATTCCTAAAATCATTTCAAGGGCAAGAAAAAACAGGATAAAGGCTCCTGCAACAGCAAATGAATTGACGTCAATTCCAATTAAATGGAGGATTGACTCTCCTACAAATAAAAAGGTGATGAGAATAAAACCAGCAATGATTGTGGCTTTTTCTGATTCAATTTTACCCGTTTTTTTACGCAAATCAATAATAATTGGAATGTTTCCAACTACGTCAATTACAGCGAATAGAATCATTCCAGCGGTGATAATCTCTTTTATATCGAAGTTCATAGTGTTGTATTTTTAGAATGTCGGCAAAAGTATCCAATCAAATAGATATAAATGTAAATATAATATAAATTTTAGCTTATTTTCGCAAAATGTTTCAATTAGGAAAAACCATAGTATCGGAAGATATTTTAGAAAAAGAATTTATATGTAATCTGGCTGCGTGCAAGGGGACATGTTGTGTTCAAGGAGAAGCGGGAGCTCCTCTGGAGGAAGAAGAACTTCAAATTATGATGGATGTATATCCTATAGTGAAGCCTTTTATGAGAGAAGAAGGTATAAAAGCTATCGAGGATCAAGGCTTGTTTATCACTAAAGAAGGAGAATATGAAACTACGTTAATTGATGATGCCGATTGTGCATTTGTGATTTTTGATGAAAATGAAACGGCTCAATGCTCCATAGAACAAGCCTATAATAAAGGACTAATTGAATGGAAAAAACCTATTTCTTGTCATTTATATCCAGTTCGTATTATGGACTATGGTGAGTTTGCTGCGGTAAATTACCATACATGGCCTATTTGTGATGATGCCTGTACTTTAGGAAAAGAATTGGGTGTTCCTGTATATAAATTTGTTAAAGAAGCTTTGATTCGTAAGTTTGGAGAAGATTGGTATATGGAACTTGAGAAAGTAGGTGAGGAGCATTTAAAAAAATAGTCCTCCCAATTTTTTAGAAAAGAAAGGCTGATAACAATAGCCCCGTTGTCAATTACACCAATTACAATTCAAAATAACCGATATAAATAGTTTATTTTACGTTTTAGCGTTGTTAAGAAATAGAACGATAGCTACGGCTATCCTTCCATTTCTCGCCTTGTTAAAACAAAAAATAATTCCATTTCTAAACTGTCACTTGGAAATGTAGTTGGTGCTACACCAATTACAATTCAAAATAACCGATATAAATAGTTTATTTTACGTTTTAGCGTTGTTAAGAAATAGAACGATAGCTACGGATATCCTTAGATTTATCGCCTAGCTAAAACAAAAAATAATTCCATTTCTAAACCGCCACTTGGAAATGTAGTTGGTGCTACACCTTTGTAGTAGTTCTCACGATTCATTTCTCAATTCAAATTTCGTTTTTCAACAAAAAATCGTTTTAATAATAGGCTGCATTCTTCTGCCAAAACACCTTTTTTCACCTTGGTTTTGGGATGTAATTGTGTGCCTAATTTTTGGTAGCCTCTGTGTTCATCTGAAGCGCCAAATACCACCGTTCCTATTTGAGACCAGTAGCTTGCTCCTGCGCACATTTGACAAGGTTCTAAGGTGACATACAGCGTGCATTCTCGTAAATATTTACCTCCTAAGGCGCTGGATGCAGCTGTAAATGCTTGCATTTCGGCGTGCGCAGTAACATCTGTCAAGGTTTCTGTTAGGTTGTGACCTCTTGCTATAATTTGATTATTAAATACGATAACGGCACCTACAGGAACTTCATCTTTTTCAAATGCAACTGCTGCTTCTTGCAGTGCTTTGTTCATAAAATATACATCGTCAAAAGGCGTTATCATAGGTAGGTGTTTAATGTCAATAACAGTAGAGAATCTCTGTGTTTTTTACACGTCTGATTTTTAAACCTCCTAGAAACTCATTAAAATGCATCATTCCTAGGGTATTCTTACTTGTTCACTACAAAACTACTATAAAAATTGTAGTTTTGTCCCTGTGAAAACAAATTTATTAACACATATAAATAGTCCTTCGGATTTAAGATTATTGTCAGCAGAGGACTTGCCTTTTTTAGCAGAAGAACTGCGTGAATTTATTATTGATATTGTCGCAACCAAGGAAGGGCATTTAGGAGCGAGCCTAGGAGTGGTTGAATTGACGATTGCCTTACATTATGTATTTCAAACGCCCATAGATAATTTGATTTGGGATGTTGGACATCAGGCTTATGGGCATAAAATTTTAACAGGTAGAAAAGATGTTTTTCATACCAATAGACAATTTAAGGGCATTGCTGGTTTTCCGAACCGCAGCGAAAGTATATACGATGCTTTTGGAACAGGACATTCTTCTACCTCTATATCCGCAGCTTTGGGAATGGCAATGGCAGCAGGCTTAAAAGGGGAGACAAATAAACAACATATTGCTGTGATAGGTGATGCTTCTATTGCTTCTGGAATGGCATTTGAGGGCTTGAATCATGCAGGTGTTTCTAAGGCTAATTTGTTGATTGTTTTAAATGATAACGAAATGGGTATAGACCCCAATGTAGGTGCTTTAAAAGAATATTTATCAGGGATAAAAAAAGAAGATAAAGCAGCTGGACGCAATCTGTTTGAGGCATTTAATTTTTCGTATTCAGGTCCTATAGATGGTCATGATTTACCTGCTTTAATTGTGGCACTTACCGATTTAAAAAAAGTAAAAGGGCCTAAGTTTTTACATGTAATTACGACCAAAGGCAAAGGCTTGGATAAAGCAGAAAAAGATCAAGTAACGTATCATGCACCTGGGAAATTTGATAAAATTACAGGTGAAATATTCCCGAAAAACACGGAGCATTTACCGCCAAAATACCAAGATGTTTTTGGAGAGACAATACTGGAATTGGCAGAAAAAAACGATAAAATAGTTGGAATTACACCTGCCATGCCTACAGGAAGTTCCTTAAAAATAATGATTGAAGCTATGCCAGATAGGGCTTTTGATGTAGGGATTGCAGAACAGCATGCGGTAACTTTGGCAGCTGGGATGGCTACAGAAGGTATGCTTCCTTTTTGTACCATCTACTCTACTTTTTTACAACGTGCCTATGATCAAATTATACACGATGTTGCCTTGCAAAAATTACCTGTCATTTTTTGTTTAGATCGTGCTGGACTGGTAGGAGAAGACGGAGCTACACATCATGGAGTGTTTGATATTGCCTACCTTAGGTGTATTCCAAACATGTGTATTTTTGCTCCGATGAATGTACTGGAACTTCGAAATATAATGTATACTGCCCAGCTAGGATTGGAATTCCCAATTGCGATTCGTTATCCTCGTGGTAGGGGTGAATTAGTAAATTGGAAACAAGATTTTGAAACCATAGAAATAGGCAAAGCAATTCAAATCTCCGAAGGAACAGACATTGCTGTGTTAACCGTAGGTCCACTTGGAAACACGGTGATGAATATTTTAGAGGCATTAAATAGCAATACATTTGCGCATTATAATATGCGTTTTATAAAGCCCTTGGACGAAAAGTTGTTGCACCATGTATGTAGTACATTTAAAAAAATTGTGACCATAGAAGATGGCACAATTGTTGGAGGATTCGGAACTTCAATATTGGAGTTTGTCTCAGACAATAACTACATAATTCCTGTGGAAAGGAAAGGTGTTCCAGATCGATTTATAGAACATGGAAGCGCGGAATTATTGTATGAAAGCATCGGTTTGTCAGAAGTAGCATTGACAACATATTTCCAACAATTAAACTATTAATTTTTTTAAAAAACACACGCATGCGATTTAAGTTAATTGGACTATTATTTTTTCTGTGTTCGATCACAGTAAATGCTCATTTTGTCAAAGACTCATTGGTGGCTAAGGAGCTAAAACCTACATGGATAGTAAAGAACAATGCAAGTTTGTTTTTTACAGAGAATGCTTTTATTAATTGGAATGCAGGGGGGAATAATTCCATTGCTGGAATTGTGAAATTGCAATTTATTCGGAATTATAAAAACGATCATTTGGTTTGGAATAATGAATTGAAAACAAATTATGGTTTAAATAAACAATCGGAGCGTGAACTTAGAAAATCAGAAGATTTATTTGAATTCAATTCTACTTTCGGATATCGTAAGGATACAGCTTCGCTGTGGTATACTTCTGCTAAATTTAATTTTAAAACTCAATTTGCAAATGGGTATAATTATCCCAATAAGACCAAACCTAAATCGAAAATATTTGCACCTGCATATTTGTATATAGGAATTGGAAATCAGTATACTTCTAGAGAAAACGATTTAAAATTTTACATGTCTCCTATGACCAATAAAACAACCTATGTGTTGGATTATACGCTTTCTAATCAAGGTGCTTTTGGGGTGAAAAAAGCAGTGTATGATGCCGATGGAAAGCTTATTTCTAAAGGGAATCGAATTAAAATGGAATTTGGAGCATTGCTCTCTGGTTACTGGGAGAAATTAGTAATGGATAATATAAAAATGACCAATAAACTGAGTTTATATTCGGATTATATCAATAATTTCGGAAATATAGATTTTGATTGGGAGTTGAATTTTAACTTAAAAATAAACAAATATATTAAGGCAAATGTGGGCTCTCATATCATTTATGATGATGATATTAAAACAAAAAGTGATGTAGATAGCGAAGGTAAATTTGAAATTAAAGGGGCTAAAATTCAGTTAAAGCAATTGCTAGGTGTTGGTTTGTCTTATAGTTTTTAACTGTTCAAAAACGTCGGATAAAGAAAAAGTATAGATTGTTCTTTATCAATAAAACATGAAAAAGGATTGAGTTTTATACCGGGTTGTTTAATTTCTCGTGACCGCTGCCTCAAAATAGAAAATAGTCTTTAGGGAACATAACTCATAGCCTTGGTCGAGGCTGTTGATGGTATAGAATAAGAAGCTATCTCTAAAATAGAGATATACTACCGGTATCGTTTTTTGATACTGTTAGGGGAATTAGAGCGAATTAAACGCGCCAATGATGGTTTATTTTTTTAGATGAACATCCATTTGAGGAAATGGAATTTCGATCTTGTTTTCTAAAAATTTACGATAGATTATTTTTCGAATATCACTTTTAATCTTTTCAATAAAAAATATATTTTTACTGTAAAATAACAATTGAAAATCTAGTGAAGAGCCTCCAAATTCAATCAACCGTCCTTCCAAAACATCCTGTTTTGTTATTTCTGGATGCTGTAAAGCGCTTTCCTCAAGCAGGTGGATTACAAGGTCTATGTCACTTCCGTAAGCGACACCTACATTTATTTTAAATAAGGTTTTTTTGTTTTGATGGCTCCAATTTATTACTTTGTTTGTGGTGATTAATGAGTTGGGTAAAATAATCACTATTTGGTTTCTGTTCAGTCCAGAAGAAGTTCTCAAACCTATTTCTTGAATAATAACGATGTCACCGTCTATTTCTAGAATGTCACCAACACGAACAGAGTTCTCGAAAAGCAAGATAATTCCAGAAAGTACATCGTTAAAGGTTTGTTGCAATCCCAAACCTACTCCCACTAATAGTGCTGCAGATCCAGCAAGTAGCAAGTTTATACCAATTCCTATAGTTTCTAACATAAGAGAAATAGCAACAATCCAAATTAAATATTTTGCAATTTGGAAGAGCGCAAAAGAACTTCCTTCGTCTAGATTATTGAGCTTTGTTTTAGAAAAAATAGCCTTATTGGTAAGCCAAAGAATCACTTTGGTTGAAATAAATATAAACAGGACTAATGCCACTTCAAAAACGGTCAGCGAATTGTCTTTATAACTAAATAATTCGGTTTGCAAAAGGTTGCTTATCGTTTCCATTATTTCTTTTTTAGTTGAATAAGTTCAGATCCAGACATAAGATCTGAAATAAGTTTTGTCCTAGGGAATTGTTCTAATATTATTTTGATTACAACGGTGATAGGAATGGATAAAATCATTCCAGGAATACCCCAAAGAAACCCCCAGAAAGAGAGCATAATTAATATGGTAATCACGTTTATAGAAAAGGATTTCCCCATAAAAACGGGTTCTAGAATTCCTCCCATAATTACTTGCACCAAAGTGATGGCGATGATAAAAAACAATAAGGTACTTGTAGGATCTAATTCTACAAAAGCAAAAATAGTTAATAATACTACCGATACAACAGATCCTATCATTTGTACAAAGTTGATGACAAAAGCAAATAAGCCCCAGAAAATAGGGAAACTTACATCAAAATAGTAACAAGCCAGTGTGAATCCTAGCCCTGTAAAAAAGCTGATGATAAATTTAACTTTTATAAATGTTATGATGTCTTTCTCTATTTTAAAAAATACTTTGACAGAGGAATAATGCTGTTGGAAAATAGTAGTGTTTAATATCTTTTGAAAATTTAAGGATTCTGCAAGCAAAAGAATGGCGAAAAAAGCAGTCATTATCCCAATAGAAAGCGTGCTTTTAAGCGTGTCTATTATAGTACCGATGCTTTTATTGATGTCTATCTTTTTTAAGTAGTGTTCGCTTATGCTTGTCCCTTCTACGCGCTCGATATTCATAAACTCTTCTATGGGAACAATTATCGCATGTAGTTTGGATTCAATTTTAGGGAGTAAATCTCCTTGGGATGCTAAGATTTCCTTACTTGAAAGTTGAATCACTTTTCCAGTGACAGTTAAAAACACCCCTATAATACCTATTACGAGTATTAGACTAAGAACTTTGGGAAGCCTTTTTTTATTAAACCATCGCATTAATGGTAAAAATAATAAAGCGATAAACATGGAGAAAATTAATGGAATGAAAATAAAAGACAATAATTTTAAGACCCAAAATACAATGGGTAATACAATAAAAAGCAATAATATATTAGTTGTTTTTCTTTCGTTCATCTTCGTAGATTAATCGTTTTTAATAGGGTACTATTGATTGTTCTTGGATGTGATTCCCTCCCTTTGAATAGCCAACAGTGTAATCGTTACAAATCTACCACCTATTAGGTGAATAACAATGCTTGTAGACAAGGAAAAAATAAATTTGGTATTTGTTACGTAAGCAATTAGGAATAGGCTTGCTTACAACGATATACCGATGTGTAAAATTGGTATTGACTCCTTATAAAGTTCTATAAATGATAATTTTATCGTAATTATAGCAAAAGAAATCCTTAAATCTTAAGGTGTATAGTTCTCTGTGGTTTTGAAGATGACTTTCTTGCCGTCATTGAGATTAATAATAGTACACATGTTTGTACTATTATTAGATATTTCACCTACTTAAAACAAAAAATAATTCCATTTCTAAACCGTTACTTGGAAATGTATCTGTATGCATGTAGCGCCTCTTTTAACGCTGGAGGTTTTATCATTTTAGGCAAAAAAATTAATCATTAAAATCGCTTTTTACGAGTGTATTTGTGTTTTTAATGTGAATTATTTTAAAAGTGTGAAGTACCTTCATAATCATGTAGGTAACGTCGATGTCGATTTTTTTTACGCCACCAAAATTAGCACGATCACTGTATTTGTGATGGTTGTTATGGTAGCCTTCTCCCATCATTAAAAAATCAAATGCAAATAAATTTTTGGAAGTGTCTGCTACTTTAAAATTTACAGACCCGTAGACATGGGCAAACCAATTGATGATCATCCCGTGGATAGGAGCCATAAAGAAAGTGATTGGTAAAAATAACCATTGCCACCAAGCATCTGCAAAGAAATAAAAGAAAGTACTGTATAAAACAACCCAAAATATTCTAGAAGCTATAGAGCTTGCAAAAGTATCAAAAGCCTTCCATTGTGGAACATTTACCGTAAATTTTTCATCTACAGCAATGCGTTTTTTATTGATGTTTTGATATATGTTTTTTGTACGCCACATCATTGCGAAAGGGTTTTTATCGTATTTTGGAGAGTGTGGATCTTGTTCTGTGTCTGCGTACGCATGGTGCATTCTGTGCATAACACCATAGCCGTATGCGCTTAAATAACTGGAGCCTTGAAAGATCCAAGTCAATACGAAACATGTTTTTTCAGCAAAATTTGACATTGTATAGGTCTGATGTGCGGCATACCTGTGCAAGAAAAATGTTTGAAAAAACAAACCGACATACCATAATACAAGGACTAAAATTATAATTTCCATAAGGGGTTTTAAAATAGAGTACAAATGTATGTGCTAACTGTTTTAGGTGCAATGAATCGAAGTTAAGAAATTTGCTTCCTTATGCGACTTAATGCTTGTGGTGTAACTCCTATATACGACGCGATGAATTTTAAGGGGATTTCTTTGATTAATTTTGGGCGTTCTTTAAATAAGTTGAGATAGCGTTCTGTGGCGGTTTCGTTGAGTAAGGATTGTTCGCGTTTTGATTTTAATAAAAACAATCTTTCCGAGGATAGACGTCCTATTAGATTTCCGATTTTTGTGTTTTTATAAACTTCCTGTAGATGATCGTAGGAAATACTCCAAATAGTAGTGTCCGTTAATGTTTCTAATTGATATAAAGAGGGCGTTCTTGTCAAAAAAGAGTCATAGGCACTGATAAATTCTCCTTCAAAACTAAAGCCAAAAGTAATTTCTTTATCCGGGTTTTCCTTGGGGATAAAAAGCCGTACAATGCCTTGTTCTATAAACGAAATATAGTTTTCTATATGCCCAAATAAATGAACAGCGGAGTTTTTTTTATAGATTCGCTTTTCTAAACCTTTAGAAAACAGTTTCCAATCAGCATCACTGATAGCAGCAATATGTTCTAAATAAGTTCTAAAAGTGTTCATGTAGTATTGTTTTTTTTGCCAACACGTTTTTGTAGTTGTAAAATCATTTTTTAAAAGGTGCTTTCTGTATATCGATTGTATACTTGCAGTACGCTGAGTTTTGGTTTTCAAAGGTAGGCATTCCTTTTTAAGGTGAGGGATTGATTTTTAAAATAAATACGCATAATTTTTTGATGCAAATTCTATATAATTATTGCTAAAATACATAGAAAAATCAGCCGTGCTGATGGGGTATTTACCGCTGTTCCTTTTGTATTGGAATACTGTTGCTGTTTCTTATCCGAGCTTCTAGAACAAGCACTGATGTATTTTATTTTTTTTGATTCTAAGTGATTTACTACTCGCTTCTTCCTGCTAGTATGTCTAAAATACTTGTTTTAAAAAGATGCATAACGGTAAAATAAAAATAACGGTAAAATTGTATGTTTGACCAAGTGTAAATCCAAAAACTAAGTGTATTTTTAATGCCTTCCTAGCCTTAGAAATAGACCTTGTGTAAAATTTAATAAAATGAAAGAACACTATAGAAAAGTACAGCTCTTAGATAGAGAATCTCCACTTGAATTATTACCTAATTTATCTAAATATCTCGGGCCTAAAATTTATGTAAAACGAGATGATGTTGGAGGCCGCGCAGGGGGAGGAAATAAATTAAGAAAATACCAAAGAATTATAGGTGATGCTTTGGAGCAAGGTTGTGATACGCTTATAATTGCGGGTCATTTCCAGTCAAATGCTTCAAGAGCTTTGGTGGGTGCTGCCTGCCAATTAGGACTTAAATCTATTGTTGTTTGTAAAGAGATGATTCCAAAACAAAACGAATCATTCAATCAAAATGGAAATGCCTTGTTAATGTCTTTAATGGATGCTGATATTGTGGAAATTAAACAAGATGATGACTTCTGTGTTGAGATGAATAAAGTAGCCGATCGCATAAAACACAAAGGAGGAAAACCTTATGTAATTCCATTTGGAGGCTCTAATCTTCTCGGTTCGCTTGGCTATGTTGATTGTTCTAATGAGATTATAGAGCAATGTAAAAAAGAGAATATTAATCTAGATTATGTTTTTGTAGCAATAGGGAGTGGGGGGACTCAGGCGGGTTTAGTTGCAGGGTTTAAGATGAGTGATGTAGCTGTTAAAGTAATTGGAATCAGTGTTTTGCATAATAAAAAGGTGGCGACTGAAATAGTAGAAAGATTAACAACTGAAATTTTAGTAGATAAAAAACACAAACCAGTTAGGGATATAAATGTAGTGGTAGACGATGCCTTTGTAGGTGACGGCTATGGAATACCGACTAAAGAAGGAGTTGAAGCAATCAAATTGCTAGCAAGGACGGAAGCCTTGTTTCTGTGCCCAGTATATACGTCAAAAGCAATGGCTGGTTTAATTTCATATATTAAAAATGGAGAGATAAAGAGTAGCGATTCGGTACTGTTTATTCATACAGGTGGAATGCCGCTAGTACATGCTTATTACGATACATACGAATTATGAAAAAAATAATTAATACAGGATTAAAAATTGTTGGGATATTATGTGTGATTTTTACCTGTGTAGTATTTATGCAGTCACATATATTTAAAATGTATACTATTATGTCTACAGGAAATGAACCAGCGATAATGCGAAAGACTACGATTTTTGTTTCTAGTTTGGTGGGTTTTGAAAATGGCGATTTTGTTTGCTTTAAATATTCAAACGAAACACAAGGGGATCAGGTGAGCGTTTATCGGCTTCTAGGGATGTCTGGAGATATTGTGGAACTTAAAAATGGTGTTCTCTATTTGAATGGCGATAATTTTGACAAGCAACTTAATTTGAAGCATTTGTACATTCTTAGTGTTAGTGAATATCAGTGTTTACTAGATAGTGGTTTTGTAGAAGAGGAAGGTAGTACGTTTAAAATTCAGTCGCAATTTTATGTTTATCTAATAGATAAAATCGCAAAAAATAACGGGCTTTTTTCAAGAATAAAATTGGAACCTAAGAACTTCCTAAATTTACAAATATCGAAAGTGTATCATGAGAACTGGAATTTAGATAATTTTGGGCCTTTAAAAATTCCATCTGGAAAATGTTTCCTAATCGGAGATAACCGCCATAATTCTGAGGATTCTAGGTTTATTGGGCTGATTAATGAATCAGATATTATTGGGACTGTTGTGAAAAAATGACCTTCATAAATAGATTCCTTCTTTTTGTCCGAAAACCAAACCAAAGGCAGCGATGTTTGTCCTATCTGTTTTTTAGCGATATCATATAAAAAACCACGGCTTCGTTTTAGATGTAAATTAAACTATTTATATTGGTTATTTTGGATTGTAATAGGTAATAAACAGCAAGATGATTGGTAGTGTGGTGTTTTAATTGTGTTTTCACAAGTTGTTTAGATCAAATAATTAACTGGTGATATTGAGTTGTAAATCATCTGCTTCGGCTTTTTTGTCAAGTTTTGTTCCATAAATAAACCCGATAAGGATTCCAATAGGAAGGCCTAGGCCTAGGAAGCCATAATTACCTAAAGCAGCAGAAAAAACAATGCCTATGGGGAGTCCAAATACCGACATTCCCAAGACCATCCAGAGGGTTTTGTAATGGTTTATGGAAACGTATTTAAGTTCGTTTTTTAGTGATTTAAGAATGTTTGTATATGTTTTTTGAATGGACTTTTTGAGTTCCTTTTCGGTTCCTGTAAATGAATTTAATGTATTAATTTGTATGTTGATAGTGGAGGTGATGGAATCGGGTAGCTCCTTTGCTTTTAGAGCGGTAATTAGGATTTCCATTTTGTCAATTTCGTTGATCAACTTCTTGTTTTGGAGGTTGTTTTTTTGAATGTCTAGGAGTTGAAGTTTCATAAAAAGAGTATGTTTAGTTGGGGATAGATTCTTTATCCATTCAGTTTTTTGTAGAGTAGTAAGGCAGATCCGTCGGTCATTCCAGAAACACAGTTACAAACACTCAGAATTCTATCGTATAAGTCCTCTGCTGGTTCACGGTATTTTTCTGGTAGAACTTGTAAGATTAGCTTGTCGTAATTGGTGAGATTTCCTTTAAATTTATTGTTGAGAGCGGTTAAAAACACATCCAATAAGAAATCTAAAATTTTATAGCCAGCCAATTCTTTTTCAACCACTTCTTTACTGCGATAAATTTTTTCAACACTAATTTTTATAATGTCTGAAATTTGGGCTTCGTACTGACATTTGTCGAGTAAAGAATACGGGTATTCTCCTGCCAAAATAGCTGCTTCATTGTCTAGGAACACATGGGTAGCCTCCATAATTAATGTATTTATAGAAAGTGCTCTTAAATAACTAATACGTTCTTTGGTGTGTTTTAGACTGTGAAATTTTTCTGAATTGATATTGTTTTTTACTAGTTTTATCAGGTATTCTAGCGCATAAGACTCGTCTATCAAGCCCATATTTATGCCATCTTCAAAATCGATGATGGTATAACAAATATCATCTGCAGCCTCTACTATATATGCTAATGGATGGCGATTTACCCTTCCTGTATTTTTATTTTTTAAACCTAAATCATCCACAACCTCTTTAAATATTCCGAGTTCAGATTGGAAAACACCGTATTTTTTATCGGCAATATGTGTTGTTGGTTTTTTGGGTAGAGATTCCTTTGGGTATTTCATAAAAGCACCTAAAGTAGCGTAGGTCAATCGCAAACCACCTTCAGAACTGGACGAACTTTCGTTCACTATTTTAAAGCCATTGGCATTTCCTTCAAAGGAAACTAAATCCTCCCATTGTTTGTCGGTCAATTCGTTTTTGAATTGCAAGCCATTTCCATTGGTGAAATATTCACCAATAGCCTTTTCTCCGCTATGTCCAAATGGAGGATTTCCTATGTCATGTGCCAAGGCAGCTGTTGCGGTAATGGCACCAAAATCGTTGCTTTGGAATCCTTCGTCTACTAAGTTGGGGTATCTTTTTAAAATTTCTTTTCCAATAACTCTTCCTAGAGATCTTGCCACAACACTTACCTCCAAACTGTGGGTAAGTCGGGTGTGTACAAAACCTGTTTTAGATAGAGGGACCACTTGGGTTTTGTCTTGTAAACTACGAAACGAGTCAGAAAAAATAATACGATCATAATCCACTTCAAATCCTAGACGAGTTTCGTCTTGCAGGTTTCGTTCTCTTTTTTTTGTGTCGCCAAAGCGCTTTAAAGATAATAGTTGACTCCAGTTCATTGCTTAAGTATTGAGGCTGCAAGATACATTTTCTTAAGTTTTGATGTCAATATTTTCTTATGCTTTTAAAGTGCTTAAATAATTGCTTTTAGAAGGCTTCTCTTAATAGATTTAACGATTGCTTTACGGCACAACTTTGATTTATTCCCCAATTACTCGCTATCGCTCAGGATAAAATTTGTATCGTGTGACCGTAGCAGCTTAAGAATACATGAAAAACAAATAATAGCATGGCTTAACGTGGATGCTACACGATACAAATATATTAGGAGCGTTGGGCTTTACTTGTTGAGGCTACAATCATTGGCGTCCCAAAAACCTACTATCCTATACAGTTTTTATTGTTGTTTTAAAGAATTTACAAATCTAAAGTAATAAGAAAAATAAGACCTTTTGTAAATCTTGCTGTTTTGTTACTTCTATTGTTGTTTTCTGCGAAGTCAGAGACTGTCGCAGAGCCGTATTTTTTTATTTAGACTTCGTGGAGTGGGGCTGCTCAATACTCTCGTATTGAAAACGGAAAGACAGACCCTTCTATTTCTACTGTAGAAAAAATTGCCAAAGCCCTTGGTGTAACTATGGCAGAACTGTTTACCAGTTCTAATGATTTAAAAGAAGTTCATTCTTTGAATAAAACGTTAATGGAAAGAGTGGCATCCAGAGTATATTGCTCTTTTGAACGCGATACAATCGCGCACTACAGGGGATACATTTGATTGTTGGTTCTTATCAAATTACCAGTATAAAAAAAAAGACTTAAAACAAAAACAATAACTAGAAATGAAACTAACCTAATATAAAATCTCTTCTTTTTAGATTCACAATTTATTTCAGTTAATATTTTGTTTCCTAATTTAGAAAAATAATAATAATTAATTCCAAACAATAAAACAATTGAAAAAATTGGAATCCATTTAGAATAATCTAGAAAGTTCCCACTTGTACTCAATGCCAAATAAAAATCTAGAATTGAACTTAATGCCATCGATTCTAAAACAGAAATTACTACAATACAATAGAAAAATGGATTATCACCCCAGTTTTCTATTTTCAACACTTCCTTATAAAAATGATTTAAGCTATAGTATAAATATCTCATCGTCCTAAAAATTCTTTAGTAAAAATTGTAGTTGAATTGGTTAATTTATTAGGATCCTGAAAAACTTTACTCCATTTATGTTGGCTAACATTTCTCCAGTTAACTTGTATATTACAATTACAAGAGTCTTCAATTATATATCCCAAATTATATCCAAAACTTGCAGCCGCACCAGGAGCTCCCATAAACCCTACTCCATTAAATAATTGATCCTGAGCCATACGAGCCGAACCAATTTGATTGGATTTCCATTGATCATGTGTGTTATAAATACCATATGCGCCAAAAGCAGAACCTAATCGTCCTGCAACTTTACTTATTGGTTTTGCGAAATCTTTCATCCCTCCAATATACTGATTTCCAGACACAAATATTTTAGGGTCATATAATTTTCCGTTTGTACTCATCCACCATCTACCTTTTTGAAATAATAAATCACTTGAAGCAGATGCCGCTGCTCCTCCCACAGTAACTATTCCATCGGGTAAATTAAAACTTTTTGTATTTTTTTCTCCTGTTGCAAAGATATTATGAGAAGCACTTGAAAAATTAAAACTTCCTCCTGCAGCTAACTGATCCCATGATGCCATTGACCCTGTGCTAAAGTCAATTAATCCTCCACCAGTAATACTAGCACTTCCCCAATTCACTCCATTTACTCCTCCTCCTATAACAACATCATCAGCAACCCACGTTCCTTTACCCATCCAATTAAAGCCTTCTGGGCAATCTACTCCAACAGTACAACCTCCAGTAGGATCCATAGACATATTAGGTCTGTTATCCATAGCCATATAAGGCGAGTGGTATTGTCCCATTGGGTCTACCGTTAACCATCTTCCAATACGTGTATCATACAAACGTAATTGAAAGGCGGGCATTCCAGTTTCTTTATCGGTTTCTGCAAACTCTCCTTGATAACCATATCTATACCCATTTGCATCCACCGTATTTCTATTAGGCATTGGCATCCCAAAAGGGTAATAGTCGGTAGACGAATCTATCTTTCCTTCTTTGCTTACTACCGCACGTACATTTCCTAAATGGTCCGTAAGCTGATAAGCCGTGCTATTGTTTTGTTTAAAAAACACCCCAAACGGCTGGCTCCGTATATGGGAAGCTCTATTTGTGTTTGGTTGTTGTAAATAGCTAATACGCTACCTGCGGCATCGCGGACGTAATATTGAGTGTTTGTTAGCGAACCATGAGTGTCAAATACTTCTTTACGTACTCTGTGACCTTTGTCGTTGAAAAAGAACTTGAGTAAAGGTATGTTATTTTTTTTAATTTCTGTTACTAAGCCGCTTGCGTTGTATTTGTAAGAAATTCCTTCGCTATTGTTTTTTATGAGTTGACCTAAGCTATTGTAGACATAATTTCCTGCTGCTTGTTTTTTTAAGTCTCCCGATTACTCGCTATCGCTCAGGATAAAATTTGTATCGTGTGACCGTAGCAGCTTAAGAATACTTAATACGATCTTTTTGCGTATTATAAGAATACATGAAAAACAAATAATAGCATGGCTTAACGTGGACGCTATACGATACAAATATATTAGGAGCGTTGGGCTTTACTTGTTGAGGCTACAATCATTGGCGTCCCGAAAACCTACTGTCCTATACAGTTTTTCTTGTTGTTTTAAAGAACTGACAAATCTAAAGTAATAAGAAAAATAAGACCTTTTGTAAATCTTGCTGTTTTGTTACTTCTATTGTTGTTTTCTGCGAAGTCAGAGACTGTCGCAGAGCTGTATTTTTTTATTTAGACTTCGTGGAGTGGGGTTTTCCACATAAATTTTTATTAACAAAAATAATCTAGTTTTTTCTTGGTTTAATCATAGAATACAGGGGGAGGCTTTAACACTTATTTGTTAATATGCTTTTCGTTTACCTAATTTTTCAAATTCAATTTTAACATCCGTACTATCTGTGTGTCCATAAACATTTTTAAGTAAATAAGAAGTATAATCAAGTAGTGTATTTTTATTAGAGCAAGGAATTAAGTAAGTTTCTCCGTACATATCAAGAAAATAACTTCCTTCTAACAAATTCGACTCTTTAAATTTTTTGTAATGCTTTTCATTTTCATATCTATCATTTTTAAATGATAATAATATTAAATAACCGTCTTTATCTTTAAAATTAAAATCTTCTAAAACATCTTGACGAAAAATTTGTAAATCACATCTAAAATGTTTCATAGACTCTATTTTCACAAAAAGATTTAATTGAAAATAGAGCTCTTGTTTTTTGTCTACATATTCAATATATTCTTGAATACTTTTCTTTCTTTTTTTAAAAAATTTAAACATTTTTTAATTAGGTTTTTTTTCTGGGTTGTTATTGTTTTTTTTATTGCTAGGCTCTATAAAGGATTTCCAAGCAAGATACCCTCCCGCAGCACTTACTGATAAATATTTCATAAAAGCTGTTCCATGTGTTTGAAAAACTGGAGCTCCTCTAGAATAAATATCTGCTAAAATAGGCAAGCTTCCTCGTCCTGCAATATAAGTTATTGGCGCCGCAGCAAATTGACCATTTACAATAGCTGTTTTTCCAACTCTGAATATACCCTGACTGGCTTTTCCTGCTCTCAAAATAGTTTGATAACTCAAGTTTCGCACCCATCATTTACAGGTGTTTAAGTGAAAATAAATAGCATGAAAACCAAGGTAATCCCCTGGTTTTATTGTACTTTTAAGTACGAACAAGAAAGTACAAAACATGCTAGAACACGAAGATATCACAAAAACACAGGAGATAAAAGGAAAATTTAATAAGATTTGGCTTAGTTCAGAATACCTACAAGCACATCTAAATATTTTAGGATTCAATAAAATTAAAAACAAGTTTAGTTGGTGTAAGAAATCGGGGATTTCATTCGGTAATTTGATTTCTACACTTTTAATTTTACCTATTATTGGATTTGACTCTATTCATGGACTTACAAGCAATAAAGACAAAGGATTAGGTCAGTCTGGTAAAGATTCATACTATCGAATCCTAGCAAATCAAAAGATAAATTGGAGGGTTTTTCTAGCTCAGTTTGTGAAGCAATATCTATTAAAAGAAGAGTTCTTTACTCCATCTAAAGATGCTACAAGATGCTTGATCTTTGATGATACTGATCTTTCTAAAACAGGAAAGACAATTGAAGGTGTTTCAAAAATATACAACCATGTATCAAAAACGTATTACCTAGGTTATAAACTACTTGTTGCTGGTTACTGGAACGGAAGTGTATTTATTCCTGTTGATTTTAGTTTACACCGTGAAAGTAAAACATCAAAATTAAAATACGGACTAACAGCAAAGCAACGTAGACTTCAAAAGAAAACGCCGAGATGTAGTAAAACAATTGCAGCAAAAAGGTATCAGGAACTCAATAAAAAGAAAACAGACTTGTTGGTGCAAATGTTCTCAAGGCTTATAAAACGTAAGGTACCTGTAGATTACATCTTAATAGACAGTTGGTTTACAAGTGTTAAATTACTTAGAAAGTTACGGGACATTAGTAGCTTAACTCATATTATAGGAATGTATAAATACAACAGTAAAATTGAAGTTAAATCAAAGATTAAAACCTTGTCACAACTCAAAAAACAGAAAATAAAACCAAAACGATGCCGTAAATTCAATTATTACTACCATCATTACATAACTGAAATTGACGGTCTTAAGGTTGCTGTATTTATTTCAAAACGTGGAAAGAATGGCAAATGGCATACGTTAATATCAACTGACACAACACTGAAATTCGTAAAGGCTATTGAAATATACAGTATCAGATGGTCCATAGAAGTGTTTTTTAAAGAAGCTAAGCAGTTGTTTGGTCTTGGAAAATGTCAGTCCACTAATTTTGATATTCAAATCGCACAAATAAGCATTATAATGGTTCAATATTTACTCACCAGTATTCGATATAGAATGGAAGCCTACGAAACAATAGGAGGGTTGTTTAAAGATTTAAAACAAGATTATATAGAGAATAAGCTAAACATCAGGATATTAGCAGTTGTCAGTTTGGTGATTGATGTTTTGGAAAAGATGATTGAATCTATTGATATTGAGTTAATTACACGTAAAATAATAGTGAATATTGAGAATTTTGGATTTCTAGTAAATACCCATAAACTTAATTGCCAAGAGGTTGCGTAAATCTATCTAAGTGCGAAACTTGAGTTTGATAAGTATATAACGACTCTGTACCGGCTACAGTAGCTTCACCTGAAAACACAAACGATGTACTACTAAATGTAGGTAAGTTACTAGCAGCTAAAGCAGCCCCTTCAATAGCACCAATAACTGCAAATGGAGATAAGGCCAGTGCATAAGCACCTTTCCACTCTGCTTTTCTTCTAGTAATATCTGGTCCAATGATTTGGCTATATTGTTCAAATCTCACCCCTGCCACACCACTTAGACCATTCCCTTGCCCAGAAACCATAACTTCATTTAACCCAAAAGCAAAGTCTGTATTCCATGTTTCTCCATCCCAAGACCATTGATTACCTCCACCATCAAGTGCAGTACCTCCAATTCCTCCAGGAATAACACAAGGATTTCCATTCTCATCTACACAACCACCGTCAGGATCAACTAACATATTTGGTCTATTCCCCATTGCTAAATACGGGCTAGAATATTGTCCATAAGGATCGGGACTTATCCATCTACCAATCCGTGTATCATACAAACGTAATTGAAAGGCGGGCATTCCTGTTTCTTTGTCGGTCTCTGCAAACTCTCCTTGATAACCGTATCTATACCCATTTGCATCCACCGTATTCCGATTAGGCATCGCCATCCCAAAAGGGTAATAGTCGGTAGAGGAATCTATCTTTCCTTCTTTGCTTACTACCGCACGTACATTTCCTAAATGGTCCGTAAGCTGATAAGCCGTGCTATTGTTTTGTTTAAAAAACACCCCAAACGGCTGGCTCCGTATATGGGAAGCTCTATTTGTGTTTGGTTGTTGTAAATAGCTAATACGCTACCTGCGGCATCGCGGACGTAATATTGAGTGTTTGTTAGCGAACCGCTCGTATTGTGTACTTCTTTTCGTACTCTGTAACCTTTATCGTTGTAAAAGAACTTGAGTAAAGGTATGTTATTTTTTTGTATTTCTGTGACTAAGCCACTGGCACCGAACACACATCTAGCATACTCAACACCAGCAATACACCATATTACCGTAGCCGTTTAACAATTCTTATTACAAACTCTTTTTATGCATTATAAACATACAAGAAAGACAAATAAAGCATAGCTTACTCGCCAACGCTACACGAAAGATTCGTGCAGTAGCGATGGCGGTTATTCGTGCGCCAGAGGGGGAAGTGTATTTACGTATTTTATAAGTTTAATCTTAAAAATAGAATATTCATATTTTTTTAATATAACTGATAAAGCAAATACGCCATCTTTAGAATGTGAGTCTATAAATAACTCATCCACTTTTAATAAATTAACAATATTAGTATAATTTATCTTCTTTCCTTTTAATATTGATTTCAGGTAATTTTCAAATTTAAACCAAGTCAAATCATTAACTAAGGATTCATCACATAAGTCATATATGACTTGCTCAAAAACAGCAGACAGCTCTCCAATATCACTATCATAAGGAGCATTATCCAGTCTTATCATTAAATCATTTAATTCCATATTATTTTACAATCCTTCTAAGTTTACTTGTATTCTTAATTTTTGCATTAGCAACTCTTCCACTAGTTTTATGTAAATAGTAATGAATTTCAATTGCTTTTCCATTAACTCTTCCATAATCAAAAACTTTAATCCATTTCCCAATTACATGAGTTTGCAATTTTGAATTCATATTTAAGTATTTACCTGCCTTCATCGCTACACTCTCAAAACCGGGAAACCTAGCCTGAATATTATTAGATACAGAAACTCCATTAGCTTTTCCTAATATATTCGTACCTCTTGATCCATAAATTCCAGAACCATATAGTCCTAATTCTTTCTGGACTTGATAAACAGCCCCTATCTCTTGTTGCATCACTCCAGAAATAACTTCATGGAAATCTTCCTTCTTTCCTGCATTTAATCTCGTTCTTAAGCTAGCACTAGGTAAAAAACCACTTAAACGATCCATCCGAGCAGGGTTATTTAAGATTTCTCTATCCCAAGAATCTAACGTATTCATGGTTATTCCGTCACTATCGTAAGCAAATGATAAGGTTGATGCATGCCCATACCCCCCATTTATATCAAAGGTCGATGTAATTTCACTAAACTGTAGTCCGTAATTTTTATTTGGGTCACTTCCCATTCCGTCTCCTATAAAAACCCCCTTGAAGCCTCCGCCAGCCCAGCCCCAAAATCGTCCCCATTTGGTCTTCCAACCTCCGTCTGAATCTATCCCGTTTACAGGGTCGTTACCCATACCAATGTAAGGAGAACTATACTGCCCCATAGGATCTGTAGTCAACCACCTCCCTATTCTACTATCCCACAATCTCAACTGAAAAGCTTCCTTTCCAGTTTCAGGGTCTTTTTCTTGTCCTTGAAAGGCATATCTATACCCATTTGCATCCACCGTATTTCTATTAGGCATTGGCATCCCAAAAGGGTAATAGTCGGTAGAGGAACTAATATCTCCATTTTTAGTTACTACTGCCCGTACATTTCCTAAATGGTCGGTTAGTTGGTAGGCGGTGCTATTGTGTTGTTTAAAAAACACTCCTAAACGGCTGGCTCCGTATATGGGTAGTTCTATTTGTGTTTGGTTGTTGTAAATAGCCAATACGCTACCTGCGGCATCTCGGACATAGTATTGAGTGTTTGATAGCGAACCATGAGTGTCAAATACTTCTTTACGTACTCTGTGACTTTTGTCGTTGAAAAATAACTTGAGTAAAGGTATGTTACTTTTTTTAATTTCTGTTACTAAGCCGCTTGCGTTGTATTTGTAAGAAATTCCTTCGCTATTGTTTTTTATGAGTTGACCTAAGCTATTGTAGACATAATTTCCTGCTGCTTGGTTTTTTAAGTCTTGTACGCCGGCATCACCTACGGCATCGGTAACATGGTCTAATTGGTTGGGTTTTCCTGCTTTGTAACCCGATCGCGCGGATTTGAAATCCGTGCGCACCCGATTCACACAACTAGCCCATAAACAGCACATAATTATGTTGTTGACGGTATTTTAACGTATTTATAATTACGTGTTTCTGTTCAACCGCGTAAGTACATCTACCCAGCCTACCGTAGTAATAGTTGTAAAGTAAGCCTCTTCTGTTTCTGTTGCTTTATATATTTGGTTGACATATTTCTTAGTTTACTATTATTTTTTACTTTTTTAAGCTTTGAGTGAGCAACCTTGCGTGATGCACTTTGTGGGCACGGATTGCAAATCCGCGCTATCACGTGGGGGGTATGTCCGCGCTATCGGGTTTTATTAATTGCTTTAGTTAATAGAATACTCTCGATACGCTCATCATTAAATTCGTATTTTGCCCCCAAAACTAAAAAGTAACAAATATTATCATTATCTACATATGATTTTTCACAATTAATAATCTTAAAAAAATCCATCTTCTCAATATTCTCAAACCCTATAAGCTCATTTTCTACTTTTTTAATTGTAATTATACCGAAATCAAATAATGGTTTTAAAATCAAATAAATATATCTAACAGCTATTTTTTTTCCTTTAAAATACACAATGTCAACTAAAGGAACTTCCATGTCTATACATAAATCTAAAATGAATAATTGATAATCTGATAGTTTCATAACTTATTAGTTTAATGTAGGGTTTACTAATACAGGTATCCTTTCCCCATTAAAAAGCCTTACTCTTAAATATGGCTCTTGTTTTATCAATGGTAAAGTTTTATTACCCGATTCACACGACTAGCCCATAAACAGCACATAATTATGTTGTTGACAGTATTTTAACGTATTTATAATTACGTGTTTCTGTTCAACCGCGTAAGTACATCTACCCAGCCTACCGTAGTAATAGTTGTAAAGTAAGCCTCTTCTGTTTCTGTTGCTTTATATATTTGGTTGACATATTTCTTAGTTTACTATTATTTTTTACTTTTTTAAGCTTTGAGTGAGCAACCTTGCGTGATGCACTTTGTGGGCACGGATTGCAAATCCGCGCTATCACGTGGGGGGATGTCCGCGCTATCGGGCTTCAATTTATTATAAAAAAAACTATTACAAATATTATTAAACAACCAACAATAAAATTATATTTTGAATGTTTTTCTTCAGCTTCAGAAAATTCACCTTTAAATCCTGAAATAGCCCAGAAAAAAAAAGCACCCAAAACTCCTATAAAATAGCCTGTAGTCATTACATTAATTTTAGTCATTAAAAAAATTAATTAAAAAAATCGCATCACCTGACTTTCCAGCAGCTTTAGCTGTCGATTTGTGAGTACTTACTTTTAAGTTATGATTCTTTATCATTGTATTCAAGTTTTTTATTGCAATCTTATAGGCCTTTGCTCTTGCTTGACTATGTCCTACACTCATGAACTGGCCCTTTGTTGCTCTTGCAAAAATATTATATAGTTTTGGTGTAGATTTTACAGTTGTGTTCACCGCCTTTAACCCGATCGCGCGGATTTGAAATCCGTGCGCACCCGTCAATGCAGTAGCAGGGAAACGCTTCCTTTCCAGTTTCGGGGTCTTTTTCTTGTCCTTGATAGGCGTAACGGTAGCCATTTGCATCCACCGTGTTTCTATTAGGCATTGGTATCCCAAACACATAACCCTACACAGTTTTAAATAAAATTTTAAAGAACTTACAACAGCTAAATGTAACAAAAAAGCAATGATATTACAATCATTACTTTTTTTTGTTTTGTTGAAAAAATGATTGCTATTATGTATTTTTAAATAATTATTCTAATTTCTTAGGGTTCCTTTTATTATTCCAAAATGAAATAAGTTCAATCCTATCATTTAGCTTATCAACTTTATAATATACCGAAGTTTGTCTTGAAATAACGGATGTTTTTAATGTTCCTTTTCTTGCTGATTTCCCTTCAAAAACCCCTGTACTCAATGTGTTCAGAAAATCATCAGAAAGTATCATGAATTTTTCAACTTCTTTATTCCCCCATTTTACATAAATAAATTCTAATTCTTCTGAATAGGTTAATCTTGCAGTCTCAGACCATTCGATTTTCATATTAAACAGAAGCGATATTATATTTCTTTCTGAACTTTCCCATCACTTCATTATGTGGATGAACTTTACCATCTTCGACATCTTTCAATCCTTTTTCAATTAGTTTTTTTGCAACATCAGGTAATGCATCATAAGGGTCAATATCTTCTTTTACATAACTCTCATAAAGTGCATCAATCATACGCAAAAAGCGTTCATCTACGTTGGCGATTGATTGTATCCATTTTTTTCTTAATTCTATTGCTTCCATAATATGATTGGTTAAGGCTACTACAAATATACATTATTATAGCATTATCTCCAGTGCTTTAAAATACGAAAATCATTCCGAAGTCACAATTTCAATCGTTAGATAAGATATGTAAAGCTAATTTTATTTCTGTTTTGAACAGCTAAATCCTTATGTTTTTTGTAACTCATAACTTTTTTATCAACTAATCAAATCCACACCATCACGTTGGTGGTATATCCGAGCGGTCGGGCTTCGTGGAGTGGGGTGCTCCGCCTAAAAACAAAAAAACCTCACATCTCTGTAAAGGCTTATTGTTTTGATATCTTGCTTTTTTGAACGCGATACAATCGCGCACTAGCCGGGAATCCGCGCTATCACGTGAGAGGTATGTCCGCGCTATCGGGTTTCTGCGAAGTCAGAGACTGTCGCAGAGCTGTATTTTTTTATTTAGACTTCGTAGAGCGGCTGTTTTTAAGGATTTATTTCTTTTGTTACGTTAAAGTTAATTGTTTTTTTATGTTTGATTTGGACTATTTTATATTCTTTGTTTCGTATAAATTCAATATCTTTATCGTTTACATCAAAACTTATAGTTGCAATCCACCTGTTCGAAATGTTAGAGAAATCAGAATTTATTTCTTTAGTGTCAGAGTCCATAAATAGTTCTATTTTACCTCCTAAAAACGAGAGTTCTACTCCTTTGAGTGTTTTTATTTTTGCTTTACTAAGTACGGTTAATTCTAAAAATTTGTATCCTCCCAATTCGTTAAATTCCATCCAAACTCCGTATGCATTACAACCTGCAATTTTAATTCCACGTATCTGGCTTATTTTTTTTTCTGTAAATGTATCAACATGTATTCTTTTTATTGCATGTATATTTCCAAAAGCAGCTAATATATGGTTCAGTTTTTTAAACATTTGTTGAATTATTTATATGGATACTAAAGCTAAATATATTTGAGCTTGTGTAAATATACAAAAGTTTTTGTTGTTTGTCTCGAGTGCATTGCAGGGCTGTATTGTAAAATGTTAAGAGCGTTTTAGTAGTTTAACTTTAAGAAAGAATAGGCGTTTTTTTTCATCAATTTTTTTGGTGCCATTCTCATAAAACTATTTCTTAGAAACAGTGTCAATCCATTTTTAATATGTGCTATTTTTCCAATGTTCCAACTGGTATTTATGACCTTTATAGCGGTTGTTTTTCTTATTTTTTGGTAATTTTCAAAAGCCAATTCAATGTTTTTTTCTTCGGCTAAACAGTGTGCTAAAACATAGGCGCTTTCTATGGATTGACAAGCGCCTTGTCCCATATTTGGTGTTGTTGCATGTGCTGCATCACCAAGTAAACATATGTTTTTAAAGCTCCAATGGGTGATTGGTTTTAAGTCCATCATTTCGTTTCGAATAATATCATTTTTATTGGTAGCAGTTATTATTCTTCTAACCAATGGACTAAAATCGGTAAAGAGTGCAGCTAAATCTACGTTTTTAAACGCTGTTTTATACGGCTCTTTGTAGTTAGAAAGTGCATACCAATACACTTCTTTTGGGTTGATATGTACAAAGCCAAAACGTTTTCCTTTTCCCCATAGTTCAATTAATTCTGTAGAGTATTTTTCTGCAATATCGATCTTGACAATACCGCGCCAACATATCTGCTTGGGAATGCGTAGTGTGGTTTCTTTAAAAATGGAATTTCTGACCACAGAGTGAATTCCATCTGCACCAATCAATACGTTTGTAGTATAGGAAGTGCCGTCTTTAAAAGTAAAAGATACGTGGTCGTGTGCTTGTTTTACAAATTGCAACTTTTTGTCTAAATAGATGGGCACATCTTTTAATTGTTTTATTAAAAAGTCATGGAGTGTTGCTCTGTGAATGGCAATAGATGTTACGTCAAATGTTTTTTCAGCTTCGGATAGATCTATTTTCGAAATTAATTTTAGTTTTTGGTCTGTAATCAAGAGTGCATTTGTGCGACTTCCTAAAGGGATTAGTTGCTCATATAGACCTAGACGCTTGAATACTTGCATGGCGTTTATGGCTAAGTTTATTCCTGAGCCTGCTTTTTTAAAGGTGTTTGTAGCTTCAAATAGTTCAACGTCAAATCCTTTTTGTCTTAAGGAGATGGCAGCTGTTAAGCCTGCGATTCCTGTTCCTATGATGGTAAATTTCATGATTTATTTTTAAATAATAAGGATGTTGTAAAGCCCAAAAAGGAAATTCCAGTAAACACAATTGGTACGATAAAAAAATAATTTATGGATATAATCAGAGCGATAAAAGTGATTGTTATGTTGAAAATTAAAACATTTGAAGGGATGTTTGATTGTTTGTTGTTTTTTAAAAGGAGAAGGTTTAATACGCCGTAGGCAAAGAGCAATAGCCCCATCATAAAACTAAACCCTTGGTAAAAGGAAAAGATATTATTCGAAGTTCCTAATATTGAGATGCTAAAGTTTTTCATCTCTATGATAAAACGGTGTAAATTGGGCGGTATGGGAGTTGTTATATCGGTAATGGTATGACCGATTCCAACGAGTATAAGTGACCAACTAGCAATTTGGCAGCTGAATTTTGAAAGTTTCATAGGTTGATTTTTTCTTAAGGTGTTTACGAACTAAGTTTTTGTTTTTTTAGACATGTTGATCTAATTTAGGTCAAATGTACTAATTATTTTATAAATTAGGTCAATCTTACTAATTCTTTATCTTTGTAGGATGAAAACAAGGGATAGAATATTAGAAGTTGCCTTAAAATTATTTAACAATTATGGGTTGCCAAAAGTTACTTTGCGTAGCATTTCAAAAGAGATGGGGATAAGTCAAGGGAATTTGAATTATCATTTTAAAAAACGAGAAGATATCATTGAAGCTTTATACTTTCAATTGGTAGAAAAAATAGATAAAAGGATGCTAGAACCCGAACTTATAGGCTTGCAATTGCTTTTTAATGTATCCACTCATATTATGCAGTGTTCTTTTGAATATCGTTTTTTTCTACTTGATTTTGTTCAGATTGTTCGTGAGAATAGCACAATTAAAAAGCATTATGCTGGATTAGTAGCGCATAGAGAAGGGCAGTTTGAGGGAGTATTTCAACAATTAGTTGAAGGAGGAATAATGCGTCCAGAAAAATTTAACAAAGAGTATCACAATCTTTATAAACGGTTTCATATTCTGGGTGATTTTTGGATTTCTTCAGCAGAAATTGTCAATGATAAAGTCTCTCGGAAAAATATATCAGAATATTCTATACTCATTTTTCAAGCAATTTTTCCGTATTTGAGTCCTTTAGGTGAGAAACAATTTAATGCTATTGTCAAGGATTAATTATTGGGAGGTTCGATACCTAAACATAGCAGCGGGATACTTTTAAAATAAGAAAAAGAGGATTGATTTTACAATCAATAAAAATTAACACTTTAAAACCGAAGCTATTTTACCTTGGCTTTAAAGTGTTAGAGTTATGTGGTTTTAGAAAAAAAAGTAGCCAACGGAAAGTTGAAGGACGCTATTTTTATTTTTAGCTGTAATGCCGTCTACATTATTCATGTTTGATAATCCAAGATTATAGCGTAGTCCAAAATTAAGCCCATTATCTAGTTTATATCCAATTCCTATATTTACACCTAGATCTACCTTTTTTAACTGATTTTTAAGATCAATACTTTCTTTTTTAGCCGAGAGTAAAAATCCAATTTGAGGTCCAGCTTCTAAACTAAGCCCTTTTGTTACGTAATATTTTGCCATTAACGGCATGTTTAAATACGTGAGTTCAACCATTTTATTTTCAATATCATATCCTTGTCCAGAATACATTAATTCAGGTTGAAAAGAAAATTTTCCTGAAATAATCATTTCAGCCATAATACCAAAATTGAATGAAGTTACTGTTTCAATGTTTTTAGTATTGTCTCCATTAATAGATGCAA
Organism: Flavobacteriaceae bacterium; assembly: GCA_965224465.1. Lineage (GTDB taxonomy): Bacteria > Bacteroidota > Bacteroidia > Flavobacteriales > Flavobacteriaceae. The sequence continues at coordinate 3,152,710 of OZ245049.1, forward strand.
AGTTAATCCCTCCTTTGACTCCAAATTTAATATCTTGGGCGTTCATATTTACGAATCCCAAAACAGATATTACGATTACGAGTATTGCTTTTTTCATAATTTATAATTTAAGTTGTTCAAAACAAATAACATGTTATTTTATGAATAACATGTTATTTTTAAAACAGCTTTAACGTTTTTAACTAATTTTAACCTAATTACTGTAAATGAGTGTTTTATCTTCTTTTTTGAGCTTGTTTTATAGCGGAATTATGTCGTCTTTTTATAGCAATTCATGGGTTTTAGGTTTTCGTATAAGTACTTATTTGGAAGCCTATTACGTTCTTTTTTAATCCAATAATTCTTTTTTAAATATATAGTTTTTAAAATCTACTTTATACAATAGACTATAAATAGAAGGTATAAATAATAAGGTGATAATAGTTCCAAATAGCAAGCCTATCATAATGGTTACAGCCATTGGTTCCCACATTGCCCCGCCGCCAAGGTATAAAGGAACTAAACCTAATACAGTGGTAAAAGTGGCTAATATAATAGGTCTAAATCGTTGTAAACAAGCTGAGATAATGGCGTCTTGTGGCGTACGTTTTAACTCTTTTTCTTCTATTTCGATCCTATCTACCAGTACAATTGCATTATTTATGACAATCCCTGCCAAAGAAATAACGCCTAAAAATGCCATAAATCCAAAAGGGACTCCGAAAATTAATAAACCTAGCACCATACCAATTACACCTAACGGAATGGTTAACACAATCATGGTCATTTTTCTAAAGGAATTATACTGAATGATTAATAGCATCACAATTATAAATCCGGAAAGGGGTAGGTATTTAGCAACTGCTCCCATGTTTTCAGCACTACTTTCGGCATCACCTCCCAACGAATAGGTATATCCATCACCCCATTTTTTCTTCTGTTCTTCTAGCCAAGGTGTAACTATTGAACTGATCTCATTGGCGTTTCCGTTTTCTGTTAACTGGCTTTGAATGTTGATAGTTCGAGTTAGATTTAACCGTTTAATTTTAGCGTATTGCCACTGGGGAATAATTTTGGCGACTTGTAATAAAGGCACACTATTCCCAGAGCTTTGTGAAAATATGTTTAGTGATTCTAAGGAAGCTAATGATTGTTCTTTACTAGCTTCACTTCACTTAACATTACAATTGGAATTGATTTATCTCCTTCTCTAAATTCACCTGCCTGAAAACCATCCAAAACTGTTTGTAAGGATGTTGCAATATCTTGATTTGTAATTCCAGCTGCTTGGGCATTGTTTTTATTTATTGCAATTACAAATTTTTTCCCTTTTGGTCCCCAATCATCTTTGATGTTTTTTGTGTCAGCAATACTGAATAGTTTTACTTTTATAGATTCTGATATTGCAGCTAATTTATCTGGATCTTTTCCTGACACTTTCACTTCAATATGTGTGCCTCCTCCTCCAGCTCCTAACAAACCTACTTTAATTTCAGCATTGGGAAAGGTGTTGAAGCAAAATGCATCAAGTTGTTTGATCATCTCGTTATTTACTAGAAAATCGGTTGTATTCACCAATATATGTGCGTAATTAGAATTTGCTTCGTCAGCATTGTACCCGAGGTCATATGTTGAAGGTCCTTTTCCAATATAAGAAGACCAGTCTACAATCCCATTCTTTCTATCAGTGTCTATTTTTAAATGGTCTTGAATAAACTTTTCAATGGCTAAAACAGTGGCAGTAGTACTTTCTATTTTTGTTCCTTGAGGTAAATTAACATCTATGGTAATCATGTTCCTATCACTAGGTGGGGAAAATAAAACGTCTAAATAATTGAATCCTAAAATGGATAAAAAGAACAAGGCTACAATGCCAAACAATACTGTTTTTTTTCCATGAAAGCGCCCATAAAATAAGGCCTTTGTACTTTTCTTTCATTAAGAATATCATCCGATCCAAGCCCTCCGGTTTCTTGTCTTTTTTTATGTCAATTTTCAATAAAAACACACAAAATAAAGTTATAATACTCAAGGAAATTACCCAAGATGATATTAAGGCAATTGAAATAAAGCGTTTGTGTGATGCCAAATACATTTCCAAGTGAAGGTTTAGAAAACAACCTATTTATATCGGTCAGTTTGGATTGTGTGGTATTATTTAACAATTCGGCCACCATTAACTAACATCCAATTAACCATTAGTTTACATAGGAGTCTGTTCTTTGTTGAAAATAGAAATAGATGAAAAATTGGTTTTTTATAGGTGTGTTGCTTGTAGGCTGTCAACTGTTTTCTCAAGGACTTGATGTCTCATTGGTCTCGGGATTTATACAGACAGGGAGTGTAAAAGGGAAGGTGTTCGATGCCAATGATGGGGATGGGCATTTGGTCTTTGCTACTGTTGTAGTTAAAGAATTAGAGCTGCAAATGGAAACAGATATAGAGGGTGCTTTTAATTTTCAGCTATCGCCTGGGCGCTATACGCTGGAGGTAAATTTTATAGGGTACCAAGAGCAGCTATTTTTAGTAGAGGTAGTTGGAGGTGACACTTCTAGAAAAACGGTGTTTTTAGAACCTTTAAAAATCCAATCAGCTCCATTGTTAGAGCCGATTGATTCTTTTCAGTTTTAAATAGTTTTTAGGCAAATGTATTTCAAGGGATCGTTCTCAAAATAGAATTGTTTAGGTTTTTTTAATGCCAAAAAAACTATTTATATCGGTTATTTTGGACTGTAATTGGAATTAGACGCCTGTACTTCCAAAACCTCCAGTACCACGCTCTGTTTCGTCAAGGGTTTCTACCAGTTTCCATTCGGCACGTTCGTGTTTTGCTATGACTAGTTGTGCAATTCTGTCACCGTCATTCACAGTAAAATCATCATTGGAAATATTGACTAAAATTACGCCTATTTCTCCGCGATAATCTGCGTCTATAGTTCCAGGGGCATTCAAAACTGTGATTCCGTTTTTGGCTGCCAATCCGCTGCGTGGGCGTACTTGTGCTTCGGTACCTACGGGAAGTGCAATAAATAAGCCTGTTTTTATAATGGCGCGTTGCAATGGTTTTAAAACGATAGCTTCTGATATATTTGCGCGTAAATCCATCCCAGCGGAAGCTGCTGTTTCGTAGGTTGGAGTTTGGTGTTTAGACTTGTTAATTAGTTGAATATTCATAGTTGTTATTTTTTAGTGATAATGCGTATTATGTTTTTTTTTTCTTGCCAGAAAATAATCACTGAAAAAGCGATGCATAGCCCCGTGGATACCCAATAGTTCCCTCGGAAACAAAGGAAAGAAATGGCAGAAATAAGGATAGAAGCGCTTAAGTAAATAGCGATTTTTGATAAATTATAAGATACGGGATAGTATTTTTTTCCATAGAAATAAGAGAGTGTCATCATGCATCCATAGGCGGTTAGTGTTGCCCAAGCTGCTGAAATGACTCCGTAAATTGGTAAAAACACAACATTTATGATAATTGTGATTATAGCGCCTGTTATAGAAAAGTACATACCATACCGTGTTTTGTCTGTTAATTTATACCAAATAGATAAGTTGTGGTAAATGCCTAAGAACAAATAGGCTAATAGTACGATAGGGACAATGGATAGTGCGCTCCAATAGTTGTGGTTGATCAACAGTTTTATAAGGTCTATATAGCTTACAATTCCAACAAAAACGAGTGCTCCAATGATTACAAAATAGTTCAATATTTTGGCATAGGTCTCTTTGGCGTTTTTTTCTTTTGCATGATTAAAAAAGAAAGGTTCTGCTCCCAATCTAAAAGCCATAATATACAAATTCATAAAAATAGCGAGTTTGTAAACAGCGGCATAAACACCTTCACTTTCTTTGTTTATATAATGTCCTATTAATAGTTTGTCTAAATGCTCATTAACCGTATAAGCGATTCCTGCAATTAAAATTGGCCAACCGTAGGACAGCATTTTTTTAAGTAGTTTGAAACTGAATTTAAACTTGAATTTGATTAAATACGGAATTAACAAGAATAAACAAACAGCACTTCCCAGAAGATTTGCAATAAAAATAAAGTTGATTATTTGTGTGCTATTAAATGCATCTCCTAAAAAATCTGGAATGGATATGCCCTTGTCCAATTGCAGGGGTATCCATCGTAAAAACAACAAGTTTACGAGGACTATAATTCCGACGTTTGTCAGTTTTAAAAAGGCGTATTTTAAAGGCCTGTTTGAAGCACGTAAAAGAGCAAAAGGCACCATGGCTAGGGTGTCTAAAATTAGGATTCCAACAAGTAATTTAAACTGAATAGGATTGTTTTCAAAATTAAACAACTGAATTAATTCTGATGCAAAAATAATACTGAGCACCCCAAATAATAGCGTTGTGAAAAGGATGCTAAAAAAGGCGGTGGAGACAAGGCTGTCTTTTTGTTTTTCTTGATTGTAAAATCTAAAGAAAGCGGTTTCCATACCGTAGGTTAACAAAACGGAAAATAGTGCTGCCCAAATGTAAAAATCCGTATTTTCTGCATAACTTTTTGGAGGTAAGGCGTCTGTTTGGACTCTGACAAGTAGAAAATTAATCACTCTTGGAAGCACGGCAGCCATTCCATAGATGATAGTGTCTTTGAAAAACTTTTTTAGAATACTCAAAAATGTAATGTTTTATTTAGACTTCAAAAGTACATAATATGTTTTGAATCTTGTCAAAGATCTACAAATAGATGGATTGTAAAGAGCAGATTTAAGAGCTTTGGAAAAGACTTAACATTTGTTTTTTAAGTCAATTGCTCAAGTTTTGTTACTTTTGGCTATTCAAAAGGGAAATAATATATGAAGAATGATATTAAAATAGCTGTTTTTGGTGGTGGTAGTTGGGCTACAGCCATTGTAAAAATGTTATGCGAAAATTTAAATACAGTAGGTTGGTATATGAGAAGTCAGTACGCAATTGATTATATAAAAGAAAACGATCACAACCCTAAATATATTCCTTCAGCGACTTTTAATGTAGAGAAGTTGTATTTGTCTAGTGATATAAATCAAATGGTGCGCTATGCAGACGTGTTGATATTTGCCATTCCGTCTGCGTTTATAAAAAAGGAATTGGATAAAATAACGGAAGATTATACTGGAAAGATTATTTTTTCTGCTGTTAAAGGGATTGTTCCAGAAACGGGGTTGATTTTGGGGGAACATTTTAATAAGTTTCAAAATATACCTCTGGATAATATTGGTGTTATTACGGGACCTTGTCATGCAGAAGAAGTGGCAATGGAGCGACTGTCTTATTTGACCATTGCTTGTCAGGATGCTAAAAAAGCTGAAATGCTAAGCGATTGTCTCAAAAGCGATTTTATAAAAACAAAAATTTCTGACGATATTATTGGAACGGAATATGCAGCCATGTTGAAAAATATTTTTGCGATAGCCGCTGGGATTGCTCACGGTTTGGGCTATGGAGATAATTTTCAGTCGGTATTGATGTCTAATGCTATTCGTGAAATGAAACGTTTTATTAAGAAAATTCATAAGATGAAGCGGAACATTAATAATTCGGCGTATTTGGGTGATTTATTAGTGACCGGGTATTCTACATTTAGCCGAAATCGCATGTTTGGAAATATGATAGGGAAAGGCTATACCGTAAAAAGTGCACAGATGGAGATGAGCATGATTGCAGAAGGGTATTACGCTACTAAAAGCGCCTTTGAAATCAACAAAAAAAACAAAGCCAACACTCCTATTATAAATACGGTTTATGCCATTTTGTACGAGAATAAAAATCCGAAAGATGAGTTTAAGAAATTGACAGAATTGGTGGATTAAGGACCGATGTCAATTGTATGTTGCAATGCAATATTGTAAAGTATCGTTGATGCAAGATATGCGTATTAAAGCTGTTATTCTTGATGATTCAGGACACCTGTTTTTGGCAGGTAAAAAGACAAATAAAAAACCTAAGCTGTAATGTCTTAGGTTTTTTTTATCGCTTAATAGTAAGTAGTCTTATCCCAAATATCGGTTTAGAAATGGAATTACTTTTTGTTTTATCTAGGTGTAAAATTTAAGGATATCCTTAAATATCGTTGTATTTTTTAACAACGCCAGCACGTAAAATAGACTATTTGTATCGGTTATTTTGGTTTTGGTATAATTGTCTATTTTAAAAGAACACCTCGTTTTTCTAAAAGAGGAATCATTCGTAAAGTACTTTCTTTTACGGTTCCTTTTTCAAACGAGTATCTTTTGTCAAACATTTTATGGTCGTTAAAAAATGTCACATTAAAAAAATTGGTAAGTTTTAAGAGATCTTCTTGCATCAATTCTACTTTTGCAAATGATTTTGCAGACATAGATTCTATTTTATGGCGGAACACGGCTGTTTCTTGTAAAGTGTCCTCGTTGTATCCTTTGGATACTATCAGTACCATATCTATTGCGGTTTCTTTGTTGTTGATGATGTATGCGTTCCAGTCATCGCATTGAAATTCTGTATTGTATTCCTTTACAATGGCCATGAATACATTTTCAACCTCGGTAATTTCAATATCTTTTTTCATAAGAGGGCTTTAAAAAAACCACCTTTTTTTAAGGTGGCTTTGTATTTTTTAAGGTTTAAAAAGTAGATTTAAACTGTTGTAAAAAACGTACGTCGTTTTCGTAAAACATTCGAATATCTGGGATTTGATACAGTAACATTGCAATGCGTTCTATGCCCATTCCAAATGCAAATCCACTGTATTTTTCAGCATCAATATTGGCGTTTTTTAAAACATTTGGATCTACCATTCCGCAGCCCATTATTTCTAGCCATCCAGTTCCTTTGGTTATTTTATAGTCAACTTCGGTTTCTAGTCCCCAATAAATATCTACCTCTGCGCTTGGCTCAGTAAACGGGAAATACGAAGGTCTTAATCTGATTTTTGATTTCCCAAACATCTCTTTTGTAAAGTACAATAAGGTTTGTTTTAAATCTGCAAAAGACACGTCTGTATCAATATAGAGTCCTTCTACTTGGTGAAAAATACAGTGTGCACGAGCAGAAATATCTTCGTTTCTAAACACACGTCCTGGAGAGATTGTACGGATGGGTGGTTGGTTGTTTTCCATGTAGCGTACTTGAACCGATGAGGTATGTGTGCGCAATAAAATATCTGGATCTTTTTCAATAAAAAAAGTATCCTGCATGTCTCTAGCAGGGTGGTATTCTGGTAAGTTTAATGCCGTAAAATTATGCCAGTCATCTTCTATCTCAGGGCCTTCAGAAACGGTAAATCCGATGCGAGAAAACACATCAATAATTTGATTTTTAACAATAGAAATTGGGTGACGTGCTCCTAGTTCAATAGGTTCAGAGGGTCTGGTTAGGTCGCCAAAAAATCCTTTTTGCTCATCTTTATTTTCCAATTGTTCTTTTAAAAACTGAACTTTGGTTTCACTTTCTTTTTTAAGCGTATTTAAGGCCTGCCCAAAATCTTTTTTTTCTGCAGGAGCTACGTTTTTAAATTCAGTAAACAAATCGTTTAAGATTCCTTTTTTACCTAAGAATTTAATTCTAAAAGCTTCAATTTCATCATTCGAAGAGGCGTTAAATGCCTTTGCTTCTCCAATTAAGGCTGTTATTTTGTCTAACATTTCTATCGTAGTTAAGCGGCAAAAATACGATTTTAAAATTATTTTATAGGATTTATCAAGGAGGAATATTTGTAATTATCTTGTGTTGATGGTATATCTAAAAAAAACATATTAATTCCCTTTAATTTAATTTACATTTGTAACGTAATTTATTAGGAATAAATAATACGTAAAATTATGGAATCTAAAATTAAAGCTTTTATGGATTTGGTTGCGTCAAGAGACCAACATCAACCAGAATTCTTGCAGGCAGTGCAGGAAGTTGCTGAAACTGTAATCCCTTATATATCAGGTAAAAAGATGTATAGTGAAAAAAACTTATTACTTAGAATGGTAGAGCCCGAAAGAGTGTTAACTTTTCGTGTAGCTTGGGTAGATGATTCGGGAGAAATACAAGTAAATAGAGGATATCGTATCGAAATGAATTCAGCTATTGGCCCTTATAAAGGAGGCTTGCGTTTTCATCCTACTGTAAATTTGAGTATTTTAAAATTCTTAGCTTTTGAGCAAGTATTTAAAAATGCCTTAACTACTTTGCCTATGGGAGGTGGTAAAGGAGGTTCTGATTTTGACCCTAAAGGGAAAACGGACAATGAAATAATGCGCTTTTGCCAGTCGTTTATGAGTGAATTGTTCCGTCATATTGGCCCTAATACGGATATCCCTGCTGGAGATATAGGTGTTGGGAGTCGTGAGATCGGGTATTTGTTTGGAATGTACAAAAAATTGAGAAACGAGTTTACTGGAGTTCTTACTGGAAAGGGGCTTTCTTGGGGAGGTTCTTTGATCCGTCCTGAGGCTACTGGGTATGGTACCGTGTATTTTGCACAAAGTATGTTGAAGACTCAGAAAGATTCTTTAAAAGGAAAAATAGTGACTGTTTCTGGTGCTGGAAATGTAGCGCAATACGCTATTGAAAAAGCGACAGAATTAGGAGCTAAAGTGGTTACTTTTTCCGATTCTTCGGGGTATGTATATGATGCAGATGGTGTGGATGCTGAGAAATTAGCGTTTATTATGGAGTTGAAAAACGAAAGACGTGGTCGTGTAAGTGAGTATGTGACTAAATATCCTTCGGCGAAATTTGTAGCTGGAGAAAAACCTTGGTCTGTAAAATGTGAGGTAGCATTACCCTGTGCAACTCAAAATGAAATAGACGAGAAGGCTGCTAAAGTATTAATTGCAAACGGAACTATCTGTGTAAGTGAAGGGGCTAATATGCCTAGTGTTCCTGAAGCAGTGACCGCATTCCATAAAGCAAAAATATTATATGCTCCAGGGAAAGCATCCAATGCTGGTGGAGTAGCAACTTCTGGATTGGAAATGTCTCAAAACTCGTTGCGTATTAATTGGACTCGTACCGAAGTAGATGAGCGCTTAAAACAAATAATGATAGATATTCACGCATCATGTTTGAAATATGGAACTCAAGAGGATGGCTATGTGGATTATGTAAGAGGTGCAAATATTGCAGGTTTTGTAAAAGTTGCAGATGCCATGTTAGCGCAAGGAATTGTGTAATTTTTTTTTATAATATAAAAAAAGGCTGCCTATGGCGGCCTTTTTTCTTTTCTGTGCACTTTTCTACGCTTCTTTCTTAGGAGCGGAATTCACATTATTTAAAAAGATTTCAGTTTGAAAACTAATAAATCTTACCTTGCAGAGACTAATTTCACGGAAATGCAAAAAAGAGAATTGCCGAATTTAAGAACGTATGAATTTCAGGAGTTTGAATTCAATCAGCTAATGCAAAACCGCATTCAGCGAGTGTTAATTGTATGTTCTAATTACGATTATTACGGACTGGAGGAAGATGGAAGAATCGAAGAACGTATTTTTAATGAATATACCGATTTAAACCTGAGGTATCCGCCGAGTTTTATACATGCTAATTCTGCTAAAAGAGCATTGAAATTAATGGAGTCTCATAAGATAGATCTGATTATTACATGGCTAGACATTGAGAGTTATAAGGCGTATGAAACTGCAGAGCAGATAAAAGATGCCCATCCAGAGGTGCCTATTGCTGCCTTGAGCCACTATTCTTCTGAGTTGAGTAAAAAGCTGAAATTAGAAAAAAACGAAGTGATTGACTATGTGTTTCACTGGAGTGGAAATGTGGATATATTTTTGGCAATTATCAAGTTGACAGAGGATCGCATGAATGCAGAAAAAGACATTAATAAGATTGGGGTAAAAGCCATTTTATTAGTCGAAGATTCCCTGCGTTTTTATTCGCGTTATATTCCATTGATCTATAAAATTATTTTAAAACAAACTCATGCTTCCATGTCTGAAGGTTTGAATGAGCACAGGCGTATGAAATTGATGCGGGGACGTCCAAAAATACTTTTGGCTACAACCTATGAAGATGGTTTGTCCTTGTTTGAGAGTTATCGATACAATTTATTAGGAGTGATTTCCGATGTGTCTTATTCAAAAAATGGAAAGCAAGATGCAGAAGCTGGTTTTATCTTTTTAAAATACGTACGATCGTTTAAGCGGTATTTTCCTTTTTTAATTCAGTCGTCTGAAAAGAAAAATGAAAAAAAAGCATTAGAACTCAATGGGAAATTTTTATACAAGCATTCAGAGACCTTAGAAAAAGAAATTAAAAATTATATTATTAAGTATTTCTCTTTTGGTGATTTTGAATTTTGGGACCCCAATCAAATGAAAGTATTGGCAAAAGTAAATGATTTGAAAAACTTTCAGAAGGCATTGTCTTTTGTGACCGTTGAGTCTATTTCTTACCATGCCGAACGTAGTGAATATTCAAAATGGTTAAAGTCTAGGGCTTTATTTCCATTGGCAGATTTGTTTAGTGAGGTGGAGTATTACGATTTTGAGAATCCTGAAGAAATAAGGGATTTTTTGATCGATTCTATCAAGACCTATCGCGTGTATCGTTCTCGAGGGGTAATTGCTAAATTTGATAAGAAGAGATACGATGAATATTTAGTGTTTTCAAGAATTGGTGAAGGCGCTTTGGGTGGAAAAGGACGTGGATTGGCTTTTATCGATTCGTTTCTAAAACGAAATAAATTGTTTAGTAAGTTTAAGGATGTTACCATTTCTATACCGCAAACCGTGGTGTTGAGTACAGAGGTTTTTGATGAGTTTATGGATACTCACGATTTGATTCAGTTTGTTGCAAAAAATAATGATGATGAGCTTATATTGAAGGAGTTTATTTCCAAATCGTTGCCAATATGGGTTCGGGAAGATATTCAGGCGTATTTAGATGTGGCTAAAAACCCTATTGCTGTGCGTTCTTCGAGTGTATTGGAGGATTCACATTACCAGCCTTTTGCGGGGGTTTTTGCAACGTATATGGTGCCAAACACCTCTGATGAGAACATGTTGGATATGGTGTGTAATGCTGTAAAATCGGTGATGGCTTCTGCGTTTTCTCGTAGTAGTAAAGCTTATTTGAAGGCGACGTCACATTCTTTGGAGGAAGATAAAATGGCAGTTATTTTACAAGAAGTGATTGGTAAACAATATGAAGATGTCTATTATCCAAACGTTTCTGGAGTGGCTAGATCTATTAATTTTTATCCTTTAGGAGATGAAAAACCAAAGGAGGGAATCGCTCATATTGCGATGGGACTCGGAGAGATTATTGTAGGAGGTGGGCGTACACTTAGGTTTTCTCCTTATCATCCTAAAAAAATATTGCAATTATCATCGCCAGGAGCTTCTCAACGTGATACTCAAAAATTCTTTTATGGCTTAGATATGAATCCAGATAGCTATGTGGTTTCTATTAGTGAGACTGTAAACAAGAAAAAAATAAGCTTGAGAAAAGCAAAAAATCATGGGTCTTTAAAATTTGTAGCTTCTACGTACGACTTGCAAAACAATGTGATAAGACCAGGAGTTATGCAGGATGGAATTCGGGTACTTACTTTTGATCATATTCTTAAATATGATACTTTTCCACTAGCGGATATTTTAAAGGAACTATTGAAAATAGGTCAGCGTGAAATGCAAAACCCTATAGAAATTGAATTTGCAATAAAGTTAGATGTTCCCAAAGGACAGCCTAAAGAATTTAGTTTTTTGCAAATTAGACCTATTGTAGAAACGGCAGCTGAGGTAAGTATTGTGCCAGATGATATTGATACTAAAGATACTATTATTTATTCTGAATCTGCCTTGGGTAATGGGAAATACGAAGGGATTGTTGATTTTGTATATGTAAAACCAGATACTTTTAATGCAGCAAATACACGTCAAATTGCATTGGCAGTGGAGCAAATGAATAAAAAGTTTGTGGATTCGGGTAAAAATTATGTACTGGTAGGTCCTGGGCGTTGGGGCTCTAGTGATCCATGGTTAGGAATCCCTGTGATTTGGCCGCAGATTTCAGCAGCAAAAGTAATTGTAGAGGCTGGATTACATGATTTTAGAATAGATCCTAGCCAAGGGACTCATTTTTTTCAAAATCTAACCTCGTTTAAAGTTGGGTATTTGACCATTAACCCGTTTATAAATGATGGCTTTTTGGATATTGATTATTTAAATGAACTTGAGGCTGAATTTGAGGATGAGTTTATCCGTCATGTGCATTTTAAAACACCACTTAGTATTTTGATAGAAGGAAGTAAAAACAAGGCGGTTATCTTTAAAGAAGGAGTGGAAATAAAGAAGAAAACAGAGAGTTTGGAAGAATCTATTGATGAATTGCCGCCAGAGGGATTTCTCTAATGTTTTTGTTGTAGAATTCGTGATTTAAATGAGTGAAAATTACGGCTATTACCATAAAATAATATTAAGTTTGTAGAGCGTTAAATGGCAAGTCGTGTTGCTTTTTGATTGAACACAAATTTATACGAAATTATTATGAATGCAAACGAGATAATAAATAATTTAGAAGCCAAACATCCTGGTGAAAAAGAGTATTTACAAGCAGTACATGAGGTTTTAGAATCAATAGAGACTGTGTATAACGAAAACCCTCAGTATGAGGCTGCTAAAATTATTGAGCGATTGGTAGAACCAGATCGTATTTTTACTTTTAGGATTTCCTGGATGGATGATGCGGGGAATGTAAATGTAAATATAGGGTACAGAGTCCAATTTAACAATGCAATTGGCCCTTATAAAGGTGGCTTGAGATTACACCCAAGTGTAAACTTGAGTATTCTTAAGTTTTTAGGTTTTGAGCAAATATTTAAAAATGCCTTAACTACCTTACCAATGGGTGGAGGTAAAGGAGGTTCTGATTTTAATCCTAAAGGGAAATCAGACAACGAAATTATGCGTTTCTGTCAAGCGTTTATGTTAGAATTATGGCGCGTTATTGGCCCAAATACAGATGTTCCTGCTGGGGATATTGGAACTGGTGGACGTGAAATTGGTTTTATGTACGGTATGTATAAAAAACTACAACAGGAAAATGCTGGTATTCTTACAGGTAAAGGATTGAATTGGGGTGGTTCTTTGATTCGTCCAGAAGCAACTGGTTTTGGAGCAACGTATTTTGCAAATCAAATGTTGACCTATAATAAAGATACTTTTAAAGGTAAAACTGTGGCTGTTTCTGGATTTGGAAATGTGGCTTGGGGGGTTGCTTTAAAAGTAACAGAACTCGGCGGTAAAGTCCTAACTATTTCTGGTCCTGATGGTTATATCTATGATAAAGATGGGTTAGATGCAGATAAAATTGATTATTTATTAGAATTAAGAGCTTCTAATAACGACATCGTTTCTCCATTTGCTGAGGAATTTCCTGAAGCCGTTTTTGTAGCAGGTAAAAAACCTTGGGAAGTGAAATGTGATATTGCGATGCCAAGCGCAATTCAAAACGAATTAAATGGTGATGATGCAAAATTATTGATTGCAAATGGATTGAAATATGCTGTGGAAGTTTCGAATATGGGTTGTACGCCTGAGGCGATAGCTGCATTCCATGAAGGGCAAGTGCCTTTTGCTCCTGGTAAAGCTGCAAATGCTGGAGGAGTTGCAGTTTCTGGTTTGGAAATGTCTCAAAATGCCATGAAGTTAAACTGGTCTAAAGAGGAAGTGGACGAGAAACTTAAAGTGATCATGACTTCAATACATGAGGCTTGTAAAAAATACGGTACACAGGAAGATGGATTTGTTGATTATGTAAAAGGAGCAAATATTGCTGGTTTTATTAAAGTGGCAGATTCTATGTTAGATCAAGGAGTGATTTAATAGCCTTATATGACACCAATTACAATCCAAAATAACCGATATAAATAGTTTATTTTGCGTTCTAGAGTTGTTTAAAAATAGAATGATAGCTAAGGTTATCCATCCATTTTTCGCCTAGCTAGAACAAAAAATAATTCCATTTCTAAACCGTCACTTGGAAATGTATTTGGTACGATACTAAAAAAGCAGCCAATTTGGCTGCTTTTTTAGTATATACTTGCTTCTTTGTTACAGCGTGATTTCTTTTTTATCTAGGGCTATAATTTTATTGTTTTTGTAGGTGATGATGTTCACCACTGTAGCTTTGTAGTATTTCCAAACACCTTCTTTTTTTCCTTTTTTATAGTTGGCAATACTGGTGATGTTTCCTTCTCTGTTGTAGCTAGTCCAAGTACCATCTAAGTCGCCTTTGCCATTAAAATAACCGACTTTTTCTATGGATGCGTTGTCTTGGTAATAATATGTTGCTTTTACTTTTTTGTTTATTTTTTCGTAATCTATACGTTGTTTCTGTGCAAACCCTGTCAATACAAATAATGCTATTACGATGCTAAATAATCCCCTCATGGCTCTATGTTTTAAAATTGATAAATTGTTTTTTTTTGATAGTATAAAATTAAGGATTTTATATCTCGTTAACAATTTAATGACAAAAGCTTAACATTGGAATAGGTGAAAAACAATAAAACAAGACAGGTAAAAGCTTGTGTTTTATAGTGTTGACATCTAATGTTAAGCTTTTGATCTCAAAAGAGTCCCCCTTACCTTATTTAATAAAGTAAAGGGCTCTTTAGAGGGGGTAGTTGTACTACAGTATTTTTAAGCCGTCATTTAGGAATGTATTTGGTTTTACAGTTAAGACCCACACATTTCGCAATCGTCGGGATTGTTTTGGGATGCGGTAAGCATGGATTTTAATTCTTCTGGGGATAAGGAGGTTTCCTTATCTTTCTTTTTTGATACGGTGAATTGTATGGCGTTTACGGCGCTTTTGGTTCTCAAATAATACATGCCTGTTTTTAATCCAGATTTCCAAGCGTAAAAATGCATGGAAGTTAATTTGGCAAAATTCGGTTCTTGCATAAATAAGTTTAAGGATTGTGACTGGTCTATAAAATAGCCGCGTTGCCTGGACATGTCAATAATGTCTTTCATGCTCATTTCCCATACTGTTTTGTACAAGTCTTTTAATTCTTGAGGAATAATGTCTATGTGTTGGATGGAGCCATTGGCACGCATAATGTCTTCTTTCATATCGTTGTTCCACAGGTTCAGTGCTACGAGGTCTTCTAGTAGGTGTTTGTTGACCACAATAAACTCTCCTGAAAGTACGCGGCGCGTATATATGTTAGAAGTATAAGGTTCAAAGGCTTCGTTGTTTCCTAGGATTTGGGAGGTAGATGCTGTAGGCATAGGAGCGACTAATAAGGAGTTTCTCAGTCCGTTTTTTACCACTTCTTTGCGTAGCTTTTTCCAGTCCCAACGTCCGCTTAAATCATCTTCAGAAATGTTCCACATGTTAAATTGAAATTCTCCTTTACTCATGGGTGATCCTTTGAAAGTAGAATATGCTTCTTTTGAGGTTGCCATTTCCATGGATGCGGTAACCGCTGCAAAGTAGATGGTTTCAAATATGTCACTGTTTAAGCTCTTGGCGGCATCGCTGGTAAATGGCATTCGAAGCATTATAAACGCATCCGCCAATCCTTGAATTCCTAATCCGATAGGGCGGTGACGCATGTTTGAGTTTTCGGCTTCTTTTACGGGATAGTAATTTCTATCGATAACAGTGTCTAGGTTGTTTGTAATTTTCTTGGTGATTTTAAATAGGTGTTCATGGTTGAAGAATTTTTCTCCCTGTTCGTTTTCTTCAATAAACATTGGCAAGGCGATAGAAGCTAAATTACAAACGGCAATTTCGTCTTTGGCTGTGTACTCTATAATTTCAGTACATAAATTTGAAGATCTAATTACGCCTAAATTTTTCTGGTTGGATTTACGATTGGCTGCGTCTTTGTAAAGCATATATGGGTTTCCCGTTTCTATTTGTGCTTCTAGTATTTTTTCCCATAAGAGACGTGCTTTGATTGTTTTTCTCCCTTTTCCTTCTTTTTCGTAGCGCGTGTAAAGTGCTTCAAATTCATCTCCGTATACATTGTATAGATTGGGGCATTCGTTTGGACACATAAGCGTCCATGCTGCATTTTCCTCCACGCGTTTCATAAATAAATCAGAAATCCACATGGCTAAAAATAAATCTCTTGCGCGCATTTCTTCTTTTCCTGTATTCTTTTTTAGGTCTAAAAAGTCAAAAACATCGGCATGCCATGGTTCTAAGTATATGGCAAATGATCCCTTTCGTTTTCCTCCTCCTTGATCTACATACCTAGCGGTATCGTTGTACACTTTTAGCATGGGTACAATTCCATTAGAAGTCCCGTTTGTACCTCTGATATAGGATCCTGTTGCGCGAATGTTGTGGATAGAAATTCCGATTCCGCCAGCCGATTGAGAAATTTTAGCGGTCTGTTTTAGGGTGTCGTAGATTCCGTCTATACTATCGTCTTGCATTTGTAATAAAAAACAAGAAGACATTTGAGGTTTTGGAGTTCCCGAATTAAATAGGGTAGGAGTTGCATGGGTAAAGTACTTCTTAGACATTAATTCGTATGTAGCGATAGCTTCGTCAATGTCTTCTTTGTGAATTCCTATTGCCACACGCATCAACATGTGTTGTGGACGCTCTGCAATGTGTCCGTTTAGTTTTAACAAGTAACTTCTTTCGAGTGTTTTAAAACCAAAATAATCATAGTTGAAATCGCGATTATAGATAATGGTGGAGTCTAATTTTGCGGCATTTTTTTTGATGATTTCGTGGACGTCATCTGCAAGTAATGGTGCTTTTTGACCTGTGCGAGGACTTATGTATGTGTATAAGTCCGTCATAACTTCGGAAAATGATTTCTTGGTATTCTTATGTAGGTTGGATACGGAAATTCTAGCTGCGAGCTTTGCGTAATCTGGATGTTGAACAGTCATGGTTGCTGCTATTTCTGCTGCCAAATTATCCAACTCCGAAGTGGTCACTCCGTCGTACAATCCTTCAATCACGCGCATGGCTACTTTTACAGGGTCTACTAGACTGTTCAGTCCGTAGCACATTTTTCGTACTCTTGCTGTAATCTTATCAAACATTACGGGTTCTTTTCCTCCATTTCTTTTTAATACGTACATCTGCTGTTATTTAGTTTTTAGAACACTTTTTTATGTTTGTTTCTAAAGTGTAGTCACAAGATAATC
Organism: Flavobacteriaceae bacterium; assembly: GCA_965224465.1. Lineage (GTDB taxonomy): Bacteria > Bacteroidota > Bacteroidia > Flavobacteriales > Flavobacteriaceae. Next base: position 3,169,794 of record OZ245049.1, read on the forward strand.
TTGAGCATACATGCTTTTGGTAAACATATTGTAAGTGCTGCTTATTTGTTAGTTTAGTCTTATATCAATATCAATTCAAAATAACCGATATGAATAGTTTATTTTACGTGCGGGTGTTGTTGAAAAACAGAACGATAGCTAAGGCTATCCTTAGATTTCCCGCCTAGCTAGAACAAAAAATAATTCCATTTCTAAACCGTTACTTGGAAATGTATTGGGTCTTATTAAAAGACGATGATTGTTTTAGCGTACTTGTTTTTTTTGTGGAGATATTGTTAAAAATCTGCATCAAAACCTATTGCTCCTGTTCCACCGCTTTTTACACCTGCTTTTTGATATTCCGAAACGCGTTTTTCAAAGAAGTTTGTTTTTCCTTCGAGTGATATCATTTCCATAAAATCAAAGGGATTACTGACATTGTATACTTTTTCACATTCAAATTCTAACAACAAACGATCCGTTACAAATTCCAAGTATTGGGTCATGAGTTTAGCATTCATTCCGATTAAGCTGACGGGTAAAGACTCTGTAATAAATCTGCGCTCAATATCTAATGCATTTGTTAAAATATGTGTAATGCGTTCTTTTGGAACTTTATTGATAATGTGGTGGTTGTGTAAGTGAACCGCAAAGTCACAGTGTAGGCCTTCATCTCTAGAAATTAGTTCGTTAGAAAATGTGAGTCCAGGTAGTAAACCGCGTTTTTTAAGCCAAAATATAGAACAAAAACTACCTGAAAAGAAAATGCCTTCTACGGCGGCAAAAGCAATCAATCGTTCTGCAAAACTTGGACTGTCTATCCAGTTAAGTGCCCAATCTGCTTTTTCTTTGATTGCTGGGAAATGGTCTATAGCAGTAAATAATTCAGATTTCTCAGCTTCGTTTTTCACATAGGTATCTATCAATAAAGAATATACTTCTGAGTGGATGTTTTCCATCATGATTTGAAAACCATAAAAGAATTTTGCTTCTGGGTATTGAACCTCAGACACAAAATTTTCTGCTAAGTTCTCGTTTACAATGCCGTCAGATGCTGCAAAAAAGGCTAGGATATGTTTGATAAAATAGCGTTCGTCATCCGTTAATTTGGTTTCCCAATCAATTACATCTTGGTGTAAGTCTATTTCTTCAGCAGTCCAGATACTAGCTTCTTGTTTTTTGTACCATTCCCATAAATCGTGATGTTGGATAGGGAAAATAACGAATCGGTTTTTGTTTTCTTGTAGTATAGGTTCAATAGCTGGCATCGTTTTGTTTTAAGTGGTCGTTTTTAGTTTTACAAAGATTGTCATTTTTTTTTAATAAAACTAAGGTGACTTATTCACAATGCCCTATGACTTATTCACAGTTTTGAGTATTTTAAGAGTGCTGTATGTTTTATAAAATGTTGTAAATAAGTAATTTATGTTTGTGCTTATTGGTTTTTTGCTGTGTGGTTTTGCGTTTTGTACAAGGTTGGTGTGTGAAATGTTTATTGTAAAATTAAATAATTATTCCGTTCTTTATAATAGTTATAAATAAGGATAGTAATTTTCGAATTAGTATAAACTCAGTTAGACCGATGGCTATCCATCCATTTATCGCCTAGCTAAAACATAAAATAATTCATTTCTAAACCGTCTCTTGGAAATGTATTTGGTATTGTTGTTTTAGAAAGGATGCGTTGGTATCTCGCTCGTTTATTTTGGGCAGTGGAATTGTACTGCTCTCTTAATTTTTATAAACACCCGTAAAAGGGGAACATCGTTTTGTGTTTAAAAGGGAACGGATTTTCGGAAGTGTGTTTTGTCCCCTTGGGTTGAGCTTATTGATTTATAGCGTTTAAATTTTTGAGAATTAACTATTTCCATCTTGTTGGCGTTTGTGGTTTTATTTTGAGGCTTTATTGTTTTACATTTCTTAAAAAATGTGTATTTTTCACGAATCTAAAGAATGAAGCTGTTTTCTATTGATTGGGACGGTTAATTGCTATACTATCAACAAGATGCATATAAATAAAGAATTAGAATTAGCGTTTGATTTTATCGAAAAAACAGATCGTAACGTTTTTTTGACGGGAAAAGCAGGGACAGGAAAAACCACTTTTTTACATCGCTTAAAAAGCACAACACTTAAACGTATGGTAGTTGTAGCTCCTACGGGTGTGGCAGCTATTAATGCGAAAGGGGTGACTATCCATTCGTTTTTTCAAATGCCTTTTGGACCTATTATCCCTGGCCAAACCAGAGATAAACAGGCGCAGCAACGAAAGTTTAATAAAAAGAAAATAGATATTATACGTTCGTTGGATCTGGTGGTTATAGATGAAATTAGTATGGTACGTGCCGATTTACTGGATGGGATAGACCAAGTGTTACGGCGTTATAAGGACAGGAACAAGGTGTTTGGTGGTGCGCAGATTTTGATGATTGGCGATTTGCAGCAATTGTCTCCTGTAGTGAGACCTAACGAATGGGAATTGTTAAAACCCTACTATGATACCATGTACTTTTTTAGCAGTAAATCTTTTATGTCTTCCAATGCTATAAGTATTGAGTTGACTCATATTTACCGTCAAGATAATCAGGAGTTTATCGCTATTTTGAACGAAATCAGAAATAATAATTTATCAGAATCCTCAGCGTTAATTTTAAACAAGCGATTCAATCCAGATTTTGAACCCAAAAAAGAGGAAGGATATATTACGTTGACTACGCATAATTATCGTGCAGATGTTATGAATAATACGGCTTTGGAGAAGCTAAAAACATCGGTGCGAAAATTTACGGCGTCCATAGAAGGAGATTTTAGAGAACATGCCTATCCTACTGCAGAATTATTAACATTAAAAGTAGGGGCGCAAGTGATGTTTATTAAAAATGATAGCAGCCCAGAAAAGCGTTATTTTAACGGGAAAATTGGTGTGATTACCTATATGGATTCTGACACTGTTACCGTGCAATGTGCGAATGAATCAGAACCTATTGATGCAGGGATTGAGAAATGGGAAAATATTTCTTATACCTTGGATGGTGTGACCAAAGAAATCTCTGAGAATGTGATTGGAGAATTTTCTCAAATTCCTTTGCGTTTGGCTTGGGCAATTACGATTCATAAAAGCCAAGGACTTACCTTTGATAAGGCAATTATTGATGCGGAAGCTTCTTTTGCTCACGGACAAACCTATGTTGCCCTGAGTAGGTGCAAGACCTTGGAAGGGATTGTTTTAAAAAGTAAAATAGGAGCATCTAGTATTATTTCTGATGTGACCGTTAAAACCTTTACAGAAGACATTGCTGAAAATATACCGGACAATCAGGATTTAAAGAATTCGGAGAAGGCCTATGAATTGAATTTAATAGCAGAGCTTTTTGATTATTATCCGTTTTTGTATCCTATAAAACGTTTGTTAGATATTTATTTTACGAATAAAACGAGTTTCCAAGGTTTAGTACAAGAGCCCTTAGAAACAATTAAAGACAATGGTGTTGCTGCTTTGTTAAAAGTGAGTACAGGATTTAAACGAGAATTATTGCGGTTAAATGATCAACCAAATAGTCCAGAAGTTGAAGCATTGTTTAAGGAGCGTTTTGTAAAAGGTGTAGCGTATTTTATAGCGCAAACCAAATTGAATATTACGGAACCGCTGTCTACACTTAATTTTTCGATAGAAAATACCGCAGTAAAAACCGATTTTAACAAACAGTTGCAACTGCTAGAACAACTGGTAAACATAAAAAAAGTTTGTTTAAATGCGATGACAGACGGTTTTGAGCGAAATAAATACATTGCTACTCGTGTAAAAGCAGTGTTAGATACTCCTAAAAAAGCAAGTGTTGTAAGAGTTATTGCTGACCATTCAAAACATCCGAAATTGATGATTTCTTTAAAGTTATTACGGACAAAAGTTTCCAACAAAGAAGATGTTCCTCCGTTTCAAATTTTTACCCAAAAATCTTTGTTTGAAATGTGTGATGTCTTACCTGTAACTCCAGAACAATTGCGTAAAGTAAATGGAATGGGGAAAATTAGGGTGCAAAAATATGGTTCGGCTATTATAGCTATTATAAATCAATATTGTGCTACGAATGATTTATCTACAGCAACGGAAGTCCAGCCAGAACTAGAGCTCGCTCCTGTTTCTAACAAAACGGACACTAAAAAGGTATCTTTAAAAATGTTTAAAGACGGGATGTCGGTAATAGATATTGCTAAAAACAGAGGGTTTGTAGCGTCTACAATTACAGGGCATTTGGCACACTATATTCCAACAGGAGAGATAGAGGTGTTAGATTTAATTGGGAAAAATCGTTACGAGAAACTTAAAACACTTATTCTAAAAACAAAGTTTGAAACGTTGTCTGAATTAAAAAATAAGCTAGGTGATGGATTTGAATATGGAGAACTACGTTTGGTTTTGGGTAGTATGTCTTAGGGTGGTTCTTAAATAGTTGATGGTTTTTTTTGGTTTGGAAGTGTGAAATTAAAAGAGGTGCCTTTTTTTAATACACTCTCCACCCAAATTCTTCCTTGGTGTTTTTCTATAAAATCTTTGGTTAGAATTAAGCCAAGTCCTGTTCCTTTTTCTCCATGAGTACCTGTGGTTTTATGAATGTATTCATAATTAAAAAGTGTTGCAATGCGCTCCTTAGAGATTCCTATTCCATTGTCAGATATTTTTATAATTAGCTCGTTATTTGTATTTGTACATGAAAGCTCTATGCGGCTGTTTTTGTGACTGTATTTGATGGCGTTTGATATTAAGTTTCTCAAAATTGTATTGAGCATATCTTTGTCTGCAAAGACTTCTAAATGATTGTTTTGTAAGGCGGTTTTTAGTTCTATTCCCTTGTGCATAGATTGGTATTTTAATACTTGTAACACGGTGTTAAATGCTTCTGAAATTCGAATATTTTTTGGCTCAAAAGGAAGGCTCCCTTTTTGCACTTGGGTCCATTCTAAAAGGTTTTGTAGCAAGTTAAAGGTGTTTTGAGAAACGTTTTTTATGATTTCTACAGATTCTCTTACTTCAGGATCTTCGAGAACTGTCTGATCTTCAAGGAGTAGGTTGCTGAATCCAATTAGAGAATTAAACGGGCCTTTTAAATCATGTGCTATGATAGAAAAAAACAAATCTTTCGAGATGTTTAGCTCTTGTAAATCTTTGGTTATTTTTTTGTTGATAAAAAGGCTTTTTCGAAGCTCTTTTGTCCTGTTTTCTACGGTTGTTTTTAAGTGTAATATGGTTTCTTTTTTAAGCTGTAATGCCGATCGGATGATTAATCCAATGGTTACGATGATTAGGATCAGTGCGATTGAGGCTAAAATTATAATTCTTTTAATTTTATGTTCCAAGTTGGATCGCTCCGTATTGGTTCTTAGTTCTATAAGTTCATATGCCTTATTAAGTTCTATCATTATTAGTGTTGTCTGACTATGGTAATGTTCAGAATTCACCAATTCGATGGCTGTTTTTTGATTTAGAATAGCGTCGTAGACCTGTTTTCCTTTTTGATTTCCATCTAGAATATAAAATGCTGCTATTTCTAAATGTGTTAATGTTAGCGAATAATTAACAGCTTGTGTGATTATTTCTCCTTCTTGCTTTGTAAAACCCGCGGTAGCTATGAGTTTTGATGTTGAGTTTTTAATTTTTTTAATAAATGGAGGTTCTTGATGGTTTTTTGTTGTTAGTAAACTCCAATATACACGGTTAAAATGTTGAGGTCTAGGAGATGTTCCTTTTCTTATATTTAGTATTTCAAAGTATTGGTTTCTGTACAGTGTATCCTTTGTATTGGTGTATAATCTAGCCAATCGTGTTAGGTTTTCAGAATTTTGACGGATTTCGTTTATTACTTTTTCAGACTTAAAAGTGTTCTTGGCTATTTTAGAATAGGTGTTTTGTTCTTGGTATATTTTGTAAAAAAAAGAAATGATAGCAAAAATAAATAGTCCTAGAAAAAGAATCTTAGAGATTAATTTCAGGTATACATCTTTATGGAATTTGAATTCAAGGCTTGTTGTTTTCATTAAAACACTTTTTGTAGTTGTATATAATTAAAATAACATTCTTTATGTACGCTCTTGACGTAGAAGGAACAATTTAAAAATAATAAAATTTATTTATTGTAACAGGGAAGACAGAGGCGTCATATTTAAAAAAGCCAATATAGTAAACCGCTTTGTTATATGATAGATTTCTTTCATAAAATTAACAAATATTAATTGTATGAGAATTGAGGTGTTTACGGGAGTCTATAAGTATTAAATCATGCAGTTATACCTTAAAACACATCGTTTATTACTTAAGCCCAGTAAAAACGTACTATTATTTGTTGTTTTAATTTAATTAAGCGAATTCGTTTTCGTAGTTGAAATGATTATATTGCAACGTATTTAAAAAATATCTAAATATAAATATTGTCGTTTTTTTTAAACGTTCCCTTAAACAATGTATAATTCCTTATTAAGAAGTGATTGCTTTCTAACAGATACTTTTTAGGAAATATACCTTAGATCTAACTATAAAGAAAGGTCTTGTTTTAATTAATGGAAGTATTTTTTATAAAACAAAAAAAATGATAAGAGCCGTAATTATTGATGATGAACAAGTCAATATAAAATTGATAGCACGATTGTTAAAAAACAATTGTATGTCTGTAAATATTCTGGGTGTTTCAAATACAAAAGAAGAAGCAGTTAACCTAATCAATCAAGTGAGTCCAAACCTTATTTTTATGGATGTTAATTTGGATGCTTCTCATACTGGATTTGATGTATTGGAAGAAATTAATTCGTTAGATGCTAAGGTGATCTTTGTGACGTCTCATAACGAGTTTGCCATTAAAGCATTTGATTATAATACCATTGCTTATTTGGTGAAACCAATAGTAAAAATGGATTTGATTGTAGCTGTCAATAAGGCCATTCAGGAAATTGAAGATAAATCGTATACCAAAAACACCCAGTTACAAAGTCTTCGAGAGAGTTTGAATTCTGATGTCCGCCAGATTATAGCGGTTCCTACAGTAAGAGATATAGAATTAATAAAAGTAAAAAACATTATTTATTTGTCTTCGGATAGTCGTTATACTCATTTTTTTATAAAAGGGGGGAAACATATCATTTCGTCTAAAAATTTAGGGAAATATGAAAACTTAATCAGTGGAAATTTCTTTAGAATTCATGCCAAGTATTTTGTAAATGTAGATTATTTACACAAGATACATAAAGAGGTCGGTTCGTCTTATTGTGAAATGGAGACAGGTGATTTATTGACAATATCTCAACGTAAATATTCAGATTTTATGAAGTATTTACGTTTGAAGTAATTGATAAAATCACTTAATTCCTAGTAAAGAAAGCCTTAAAAACATCAGAATATGATGTTTTTAAGGCTTTCTTTTATAAAACTCACCAAATGTATTTCTATTTAATAGTTTAGAATAGATGTATTCTTGTAATTGGTATCATTAATTCATAAATTCTTCTGGGTTTGCAGCGATGTGATAATGTGGGTCATCAATGTCGTTGATAATTATTGCAGCAAATTTAGGACTGCTTTTAAGGAGGAGTGTTTTACAATCCTGACTCAAGTGTTTTAGTTGAATTTTTTTTCCAGCTGCTTCGTATTTTTTAACAATATTAAAAATAGCTTCAATGGCAGAATGATCACTCACACGAGATTTAATAAAATCTATTTCTACGGTAATTGGGTCGCTGTTAATTGAAAATTCATCAACAAATCCTTTGATTGAACCAAAAAATAAAGGGCCGGATATTTCGTAGACTTTGATGTTGTTTTCTTTTATCCTTTTTTTCGCCCTAATACGTGTTGCATTTTGCCAAGAGAATACAAGTGCACTTACGATTACACCTGTGATTACTGCAATGGCTAAATCAAATTTTACGGTCATAAAAGAGACTAGAATAAGCACAAACAAATCTGCACGTGGGATTTTATTGAATATTCTAAAACTGCTCCAGGCAAAAGTTCCAATCACTACCATAAACATAACTCCTACAAGTGCTGCAATAGGAATTTGCTCTATATAGCTAGAGCCTATCATAATAAATACTAATAAAAGGGATGCCGCTACAATACCCGATAATCGCGTGCGTCCTCCTCCTTTTATATTAATAATAGACTGCCCAATCATAGCACAACCTCCCATTCCTCCAAAGAATCCTGTGATAATATTGGCAGTTCCAAGGGCTATACATTCTTTATTCCCATTTCCTCTAGTATCGGTTAAATCATCAATTAAATTCATGGTCATTAGAGACTCAATAAGCCCAATGGCAGCTAAAATCATCGCGTATGGAAAAATAAACGTAATGGTTTCCCAGTTTATAGGAATTTTTTGAAACGTTTCTAGATGTATTACAGGTAATCCCCCCTTTAAGCCAAGCCCTCCTCCTTCTTTAATAAAAGAGCCAACAGTGTCTACTTCTACTTTTAAAAAGATAACTAAAAAGCTTACTACTAGTATAGCAATCAGTGATTCAGGAGCTTTTTTTGTGTATTTGAATTTGGGGAGTAGCCATATTATGACCATGGTAAGGGTACTAAGCCCTATCATTAACCATAGGTTTGTATTGCTAAAAAAGGCTAGAAGCCAGCGGTTCTTATCACCTTCAAAAGAGATGTTGTCTGCTACAGCAACAGGAAACATACCTAATTGTGAGAAGAAAATTACAATGGCCAATCCATTGACAAATCCCATCATTACAGGGTGTGGTATCAACCGAACAAATTTCCCGAGTTTAAATGCTCCTGCGAATACTTGAAGTATCCCCATAAGTATAACCGTAGCAAATAGATAGTATAAGCCTAAATTATCTTCTGGCATGCCCATGGAATTCCCTTCTTTGACCAACGACACCATAACTACAGCCAATGCTCCAGTGGCTCCAGATATCATTCCTGGGCGTCCTCCAAAAACAGCTGTAATAAGTCCGACTATAAATGCTGCATACAACCCAACTAGCGGGTCAACTCCAGCTACAAACGAAAATGCAATTGCCTCGGGTACTAACGCTAACGAAACAGTGATACCTGATAGGATATCGTTTTTAATGGTGATGGATCTTTTTTTAATGAATAAAGTCATAATTTATTTTCTATGGGTGGTTTAATGGTCTTTTTTGTTTTTAAATCAATGTTAAAAAGCTCTAAAAGATTTAAAAGAGACTTGGTTTAGCTAAAAGAAAAGAAGGGCGTTGTGCGGGTAAATCAAGTGTTAATTTAATAGCTAAAACTAGGAAAGGAATTGTTTGTCTTACAAAAGGTTTTAGGAGGCTTAAAAGAAAATAAGCTAGAATATTGGCTTCTAACTTATTTTCATAACTATTACTAAACTTAAGCAAACGAGACTCTTACATCTTCCATGCAAATAAATACAAATTATTGGGTAGAGATTCTGTTCAAACTACAAACGATTGAATTTTGTACAAAATGCAAGTAGAATCTTCATAAATTCAATTTATCACACAGTGCTACGCAAGTATTTTTTCTAAGAATTAGGGATGCTAATTTATATAGGATCTGCTTTAAGCTAAGGATCAATTTAGCTGTTATTACTTCGTTTATTCATAGAAAGTAGGCGTTTATTACTTTGTCCCTCAATTGTTTTGTTAATAAATGTTCCTTTATAAGCGCTTCGGGCTATAAAGGCTCAAGATCTTCGCAAATAATGATAAGACAACTATAAAGAACACTATTGTGAACAGTATTAAAACAACACTAAATATTAAACGGAGTACTTTGGTACTGTTGTATGTGCTGTGTTTATTTACAAACAACAATTTTAATAGTTTGGTTTTTGGTGCTGAAATTTCGGAAGTAGATTTTGTAAAAAAAACTTCTGAGGTAAAAGTGCTTAGTTCTACTAGTACGGACTCCGTAGAAGTGGTTTCTTCTATGCATTTGCCCCCAGAATACGAGCATTATTCTAGAACAAAAAGAAGACTTATTGTAATCACTTCTGCTGATTTATTTGCTTCTATTTTTACACTTACCAAAATGACTACAGGACCTAAAGTAGGCCTGTTTATTTTGTATTCTTCGATTAAAATCCCCTGTTGATTTATACATAGCCCAAAAAGATTGGTAGACTATTTTATACGGTCTGTATTTCCTTTTATTAGAATATAATTGCGGATACGTGTAACCAGTGGTAATTGTATAACTCACTTAATATAACGATGCACGAGATATTTTTAGTTCGAAATACCTTCCAAAGAATTGAGGAGGAATTTCCGGAAAAGTTTGAAAGAATTTCTGAAATACATTTAAAAGTTGGCTTATTGAGTAATGTCCAACCCATTTTAATCACCAATGCCTTTAACGCATTTGTGATGGAGTTCCCACAGTATTACAATACTCAATTGATTGTAGATACGCTTCCCGTGATAATAGCGTGTACCTGTGGGGCTAAAACGGAAGTAAAAAAGAATCGTTTTGTCTGTAAGAGTTGTGGTAATTCTTGTAAAAATATCATTCAAGGCGAAGAATTATATATAAACGAAATAAAATTTTTTAATAAAAATGAACACGAAGAAACCTAAATCATCAAAAATTACAGCAGGGAGCATAGATACAGAACACGTGACTCTTAATTTATTGAGAGCGAATGATTTTGTTGCTCTGAAAATAAAAGAAAAGTTAAAGGACATGTTGGTAATCAATGTGTGTTCTTCTCCAGGGAGTGGAAAAACTTCTTTAATGCAAAAAACGGGAGAGCTACTTAAAAATAAGTTAACAATGGCTGTATTGGTAGCTGATCCAGAAACGGATAGGGATGCTGTTCGTATGAAAGAAGTAGGTATAAATGCACTTCAAATTGTTACTGGAGGAATGTGTCATATAGAGTCTCAAATGATTTTACAGGCAATCGAATTGATCGATTTGGAAGGGACAGATGTGTTGTTTATAGAGAATGTTGGGAACTTAATGTGTCCTTCTTCATTTGATCTAGGGGAGGATTATAGAGTCACCCTTATTTCAACTACCGAAGGAGATGACAAGCCTAGTAAGTATCCTAAAATGTTTTTGACCAGCGAGTTGATGTTGATTTCTAAGATGGATTTATTGCCGTATTTACCGTTTTCTGTAGCGGCAGTAACAGCAGATGCAAGGTTGGTAAATCCAGAGATTGAGGTCTTGGAGATTTCATCCTTAAAAGACACTGGATTGGAGAAATGGATTTCCTGGATTCAAGGGAAAGTCGAAGATAAAAAGAATAAAAACAAGTGAATTAACTAAACTAAAAACAAAATTTTAATGGAAATCAGTAAACTATTTAAAACAGCGCTTGTAGGAGTCGGGCAGATTTTTTTACAAGACAATGGTTGGACAGGAGTTCTTTTTACGCTTGGTATGTTTTTTAGCGGATGGGATTTAGGAGTTACTTGCTTCTTAGGATCCTTAGTAGGAACAATCACTGCGCAGGTATTAAAGTATAAAGAAGAGGATATTTCGTTTGGTCTTTATGGCTTTAATGGAAGTTTGGCTTTTATGTGTATGATGTTCTTGTTTGGGAACAGCAATCCAATAATTTGGCTTCTTGGTATTGTGGCTGCTATTATTTCTACATTGGTTATGCATCAATTTGTAAAAAGAGGAAAAGTAGCATATACATTTCCTTTTGTAAGTACTTGTTGGGTTATTTTTTATGTAGCAACAGGGACAGGTATTTTAGAACAAACGACAGCCCCATTACCAATGTATGCAACGGAAGTAAACGACTTTGCGAGTACTGTTATAAATACGTTATACACGCCGTTTTTTGGGCAAGCCGAAGTTAATTTTGGTGCGTCTGTTATCACAGGTGTTTTGATTTTCTTAGGCTTGGCGATTTGTACACCTACTGCTGCAGTATATTCTATAACGGCTGCAGTTATTGGCTCTATTGTAGCGTATCATTTAGGAGAAAATCCAAATGTAGTTGTAAATGGAATTTATGGATTTAGTCCTATTTTGGTTGCTTGTGCTTTTGCGGGGCCTAAAAGGTCTGATTTTATATACGTCATAGTAGGGACAGTTATGGCTGTTCTGATTCATTTTACTATGAGTAAGATTGGGATTATACAATATACATTTCCCTTTATACTTACCTCTTGGATCCTATTGTATGTAAAAGCAGCTATTGAAAAGTTAAATCCAGATACGTCTAAGCTTGTTAGGTTTCTGAATCCTTAAGGGTCGATGCTATAACAAGCCCCAAGAAATACTAGCGAACAATTTTATTAATCATTTAAATTTTAAATTATGCATTTAGTACCAAGAGAACAAGAAAAGTTGATGCTTTTTTTAGCGGGTAAAGTAGCTGAAGAAAGAAAAGCAAGAGGATTAAAACTCAATCATCCAGAATCAATTGCATTGATAGCAAAAAACCTTATTGAGGGAGCGCGTGATGGAAAGACCGTAGCGCAATTAATGCAAGAAGGAACTACATACATTAGTCGTAAAGATGTGATGGATGGCGTTGCAGAAATGATACACGATGTGCAAATCGAGGCTACATTTCCTGATGGAACAAAATTAGTTACCGTGCACAACCCAATTTCTTAAAACTTAAAATTTTAAAATTATGAGTACATCAAAAAGTAATTATGTAATTCCTGGCGAGATTATCTACGGAAAAGGAGATATCGAAATAAACGCAGGTAAAAAGGTGACAACTGTAAAAGTTACAAATACAGGAGATAGACCGATACAAGTTGGATCTCATTTTCATTTTGCAGAAGTAAATGCTGCATTGGAATTTGACCGTGAAGCTACAGAGGGAAAACGCTTAAACATTCCTGCTGGATTGGCAATTAGATTTGAGCCAGGGGAAACAAATGCTAAAGTTGAGCTTATTCCTTATGGAGGAATTGGTAGAGTTAGAGGGTTTAGTTTAAGACATAAGAAATAATTACTAATTAATTAAAAAATAGAGATCATGAGTACTATAGATAGAAAAAAATACGCATCCATGTATGGGCCTACAACAGGAGATAAAGTGCGTTTAGGTGATAGTGAATTATTCGCCGAAGTAGAAAAAGATTTTACCGTATATGGTGAAGAAAATAAATTTGGTGGTGGTAAAACAGTAAGAGATGGAATGGCGCAATCTGCTACACATACGAGAGATGAAGGTGTGTTGGATTTATTGATTACCAATGCTCTTATTATTGATTATTGGGGAATTGTAAAAGCAGATATTGGGGTAAAAGACGGTAAAATTATCGGAATTGGAAAAGCAGGAAATCCAAATACGATGGATGGTGTGACTCCAGGGATGAACATTGGTGCTTCTACAGAAGTTCTCGCTGCCGAAGGTAATATAATTACTGCAGGAGGATTGGATGCTCATGTTCACTTTATTTGTCCTCAATTAGTAGATACTGCTCTGTATAGTGGGATCACTACCATGATTGGTGGAGGTACTGGACCTAGTCACGGTACGTTGGCAACCACAGTTACTCCAGGTGCTTGGAATTTAGAAAAAATGTTCCAATCGTTAGACGAATTCCCGTTAAATTTCGGGTTGTTTGGGAAAGGGAACTCTTCTTCGGAAGCCGCATTAGTAGAGCAAGTAGAAGCAGGCGCCTTAGGCTTGAAATTACATGAAGATTGGGGGACCACTCCATCTGCAATTGATACTTGTTTAACGGTTGCTGATAAATACGATATTCAAGTTGCGATTCACTCAGATACGTTGAACGAAGCTGGATTTGTTGAAGACACCATTGCTGCAATCAATGGTAGAACAATACATACATTCCATACCGAAGGCGCAGGTGGAGGACATGCTCCTGATATTATTACAATTGCAGGTTTACCAAATATCTTGCCTTCTTCTACAAACCCAACAAGACCGTTTACTGTAAATACAGCGGATGAGCATTTAGATATGCTTATGGTTTGTCATCATTTAGATAAAAATGTAAAAGAAGATGTATCATTTGCAGATTCACGTATCCGCCCAGAAACTATTGCTGCAGAGGATATTTTACATGATAAAGGTGTATTCTCTATGATGAGTTCTGATTCTCAAGCAATGGGTAGAGTTGGAGAAGTTGTATGTCGTACTTGGCAAACTGCAGATAAAATGAAACGTCAATTTGGTGCCTTAGAAGAAGACAAAGGTAACGATAATGACAACTTTAGAATTAAGAGATATATTGCTAAGTATACAATTAATCCTGCAATTTCTCACGGTGTTTCTAAACATGTTGGTTCTATAGAGGTTGGTAAAATGGCAGATATGGTTATGTGGAGACCAGATATGTTTGGTGCGAAACCCGAACTTATTGTTAAAGGTGGGGTTGTATTAGCCTCTAAAATGGGAGATGCAAATGCATCCATTCCAACTCCTCAGCCAGTAGTATATAAACCAATGTTCGGATACTTTGGACAATCAATGAAAAAATCGTCTGCTATATTTGTTTCTCAAGTGTCCTTAGATAAAGGGATAGTTCAGGGATATGGTTTAGGTAAAAACGTATTGGCTGTTGAAAACTGTAGAAATATCAGTAAAGCAGATATGGTTTTAAATGATGCAACTCCTAAGATTGAGGTAAATGCTCAAACGTATGAAGTAAAAGTAGATGGAGAAGTAATTACTTGTGAGCCTATTGATATTATTCCAATGGCACAATTGTATTTTTTGTTTTAATATATAATGTGGTCGATAAGACCAATTGTATTTTTTGATTATTGTGAGCCATGTTGAATGCGTGTAGTAGTGTATTCAGCATGGCTATTAATCCAAATACATTTCTAAATGACCGCTGTAGATCATGTCTTATACCAAATACATTTTCAAGTGACGGTTTAGGAAAGTCCTGTAGCATTTTTATAAATATATCTATGAGCTTATTGTCAGCTGTAAAAGACAACAAGAGAATGAAAAAATCACCCTATAAAATCACCTTATTGCTGCTAATTGTCAGCCTGTCCAGTTTTTCACAAACTATTATTGGAACTATTACAAATTCCTATAATGTACCTATTGAAAACGTGTATGTATTAAATCGGAACGCTAATACCCATATTCACACAAATTCTAAAGGAGTGTTTTCTTTAGAAAATGTGAAGGTAGGAGATTCGTTACAGTTGAGTCATATCAGTTATAAAACTATCATTGTTCCTGTAAGAGCTATTGATACACCATTTAATATTCAGCTGCGAGAACAATTTGTGGACTTGTCGGAAATTGTAATTCCAAAAAAATTGAATGCTTTAAATGTATTTGTCAATATAAATTTAAAAAACACTCCCGTTAATAACTCTCAGGATATCCTTAAAACAGTTCCTGGTTTGATTATAGGGCAACATGCTGGAGGTGGGAAAAGTGAACAAATTTTCTTAAGAGGTTTTGATGTAGATCATGGAACTGATATACAGATAACTGTAGAAGGCATGCCTGTAAATATAGTTTCTCATGCGCATGGTCAAGGATACGCTGATCTGCATTTTGTGATACCTGAAACTATTGATAAAATAGACTTTGATAAAGGGCCATACCATGCCAATAAAGGGAATTTTGCTACTGCAGGATATATAGATTTTCAACTAAAAGAACAGATAGATCATAGTCAAGTAAAACTAGAAGGAGGTTCCTTTAATACCCAACGAATTTCAGGATTATTTAACCTGCTGAATCAAGGGAATAAAAAAGCCTATATAGCGACGGAATATTTAATGACAGACGGACCTTTTAAATCTCCTCAAAATTTTAATAGGATCAATATGATGGCGAGGTATACCGAGTTTTTAAATAGTGGAGGAAAAGTATCGTTTATAGCTTCTTATTTTTCTAGTGACTGGGATGCTTCTGGGCAAATACCAGAGAGAGTTGTACCAATTATAGGTCGTTTTGGTGCCATAGATGATACCGAAGGTGGGACTACCCATAGAACAAATATTATAGTTAAATACGATAAAAAATTAGAGGAGGATGCAATGGTGAAAAACAGTATGTACTATGTGAATTATGACTTTGAGCTGTTTTCAAATTTTACATTCTTTTTAAACAATCCTATCCAAGGCGATCAAATCAAACAAAAGGAAAACAGAAAGATATTTGGTGTAAATAGCGTGTATAGTAAGCGCTTCGATTATGGTATTGATAACGATGGTGTATTTATAAGTGGTGTTGGGTTTAGAAATGATAAAAGTATTGAGAACGAATTGTCTTATACAAAAAACAGAACCCTCACGGTAAAAACACTAAAACTAGGTGATATTGATGAAACTAATATGTATGCTTTTGTAGATAGCAGGTTTAATATCGGTAAGTGGACCGTAAATCCAGGATTGAGATTGGATTATTTTAAGTTTAATTATCACGATCATTTGAAAGTAGCATACAGTGTAGAGTCAGCGCAAAAATCTATTCTGAGCCCCAAGTTAAATTTCTTATTTAATTATTCTAACAACCTACAGTTGTTTTTAAAAACAGGGAAAGGTTTTCATTCAAATGATACCAGAGTTGTTGTACAGTCAGTTGGACATAAAACGTTGCCAGCTGCCTATGGAAGTGATATAGGTATGGTTTGGAAGCCAAGTCCAAAAGTAATTCTAAGCACTGCTTTTTGGTACTTGTTTTCTGAGCAAGAATTTGTTTACGTCGGGGACGAAGCTGTGGTGGAATCCATAGGTAATACACAAAGATTAGGTGTAGATCTTGGATGGATGTATTACCCCTTAGATTGGTTAAGTCTAAATGTAGATCTTAACTACGCAAAGCCAAAAGCGATTGAAGAACCAAAAGGACAAGATTTTGTGCCATTGGCGCCTGATCTAACAGTTGCAGGAGGCATTAGGCTAAATCATCCGTCTGGATTGTTTGGAGCAGCTAAATTCTTATTTGTAAAAGACAGACCCGCAAATGAAGATAATTCTATTGTAGCTAAGGGCTATTCTTTATTGGATGTAAATATAGGTTACAGATGGAGTAAAATCACCTTGGGAATTGAGCTTAGAAATGTACTAGATACAACATGGAATGAAACCCAGTTTGCTACCGAATCAAGGTTGAAAAATGAAGTAGCACCCGTTACTGAAATTCACTTTACACCAGGGAATCCTTTTAATGTTAAAGGCTCAATTACGTATAGTTTTTAATGTGTAATTCGTTTAAAACACAATACTTATATGAAGATTATCTCAAAAATAATAGGGAATTTAAAAAACAGTGACTTTAGTTCAAAAGAGATAGATTTCTTTGATATAGAGTGGTATGAGACAACGCGAAAAGTGCTTAGAAAAGAAACCAGAAATGGAGAAGAGATCGCATTGAGGATATTGAAAGAAAAGTTTAGAATTAAACACCTCGATATTTTATTTGAAGACGATACTTCTATGATTGTAGCCAGTGTCTTGCCAGCAGAAGCTGTAATTGTACAACCAGATTCTATGAGAGAAATGGGTACTATTTGTTACGAAATAGGAAATCAGCACATTCCTATTTTTATAGAAAAAAACGAAATAATTATACCATTCGAAGATCCTATATACAATTTATTAAATAGCGCTGGTTATAGGCCTTTAAAAGGGAAAAGAATATTTGAAAACATGCTAAAAGCAGTGCCGGATCATTCAAAGACTACGGATACTTGTATTGATATGGATCGCTTATTTAGCAAAGTATTAGCCGATAAAAACTAAAATTATGAAAATTAATGCACTCTTGAGTTTGTTACATGTAGCCGATCCTAATTTACCTATTGGTGGATATTCTCACTCCAATGGTTTGGAAACGTATGTTCAAAAAGAAATTGTAAATGATCAAAAAAGTACCTTGAGGTTTTTAATAAATATGATGAGTAACAATGTATTGCATAACGATGCTTCTTATGTGAAACTGGTTTATGAAGCGTTGGAATCCAATAATTTTAAAGAGGTAATCTCTTTAGATTTGGAGTGTACAGCCTTAAAAAGCCCTAAGGAAATACGAGAAGGAAGCCATAAGTTAGGTGCGCGCTTATTTAAAATTTTTAAAAACAAAAATGAACACCCTATGTTAAAAGTTTTAGGGGAATATGTTTTTAAAAAGAAAGAAGTGGGGAATTATGCTATCGTGTATAGTGTGGTGTGTTTTGTAAGTGGGATTTCCTTAAAAGAAGCCTTGGCAGCATTTTATTTTTCTTCTGCTGCTGGGATGATTACTAATGCCGTTAAATTAGTGCCTCTTGGGCAATTACAAGGGCAAGAGATCTTATTTGAAATTCAGGGAAAGATAGATGTTTGGGTAGAAAAAACCATTGCGTTGGACAGAAGTCTTGTTGGGATTTCTAATGTAGGTTTTGATTTGCGTTCCATGCAACACGAGCGCTTGTATTCAAGGCTGTACATGAGTTAAGGAGTCCAGATTATTTATATCGGTCATTTTGGATTGCATTGGTATTAAATGGATGTAGAGGTAAAAATTATATAATTAAAAGAATAGAGCATGAGAAAATATGTTAAAATAGGAATTTCAGGGCCTGTAGGTGCTGGGAAAACAGCGTTGATAGAAACCCTGTCTAGAAAAATGGCTAAAAACTATTATATAGGTGTCATAACCAATGATATTTATACCCGAGAAGATCAAATATTCTTACAAAAAAATAGTCTTTTAGATGCGGATAGAATTATTGGTGTAGAAACGGGAGGTTGTCCTCATACCGCTATTAGAGAGGATGCGAGTATGAACCTAGAAGCGGTGGATGAGTTAGCAGAAAGACATCCTGATATGGCACTTTTATTTATTGAGAGTGGTGGTGATAACCTGGCAGTAACCTTTAGCCCAGAACTGGTAGATTTAACCATTTTTGTTACAGATACTGCCGCAGGAGAAGACATTCCTAGAAAAGGTGGCCCTGGGAACACTCGCTCTGATTTATTATTGATTAATAAATTTGATTTGGCACCCTATGTTGGTGTTAACTTAGATAATATGAGGCGAGATGCTCTAAAAATGCGAAAAGGAAAACCATTTGTTTTCACCAATTTAAAAACGGGTGAAGGTGTAGATGCAGTTATTGGTTGGATTCGAAAATATGCACTCTTAGAAGATATTAAAGAACCAGCACTTATAAAATAATTTGTAACAATTAGAAAGACCTTTTTGTGACCTATACTGAACAGTTAGAAACAGGGGGCTTGATACTTGTTTTTAGAATACTTTTTTGAGGCATATGATACATCCATTTCAACCATTTTATTCGGCTAGAGTTTGGTTGAATGGGTGTCATATGTAACTTCTTATTAAAGCTTTTGATTAAAATAATATAGTATGACAGATGAGACAACCATGTATTTTTATAAGTAGGATGTTTCATTTGCTCGAATTGATAAAATAGAATATACAGATGAAAAATTTATGTGAATTGAAAATATCAACAGGAATTGTTGATGGTTTTCATAGGTTGATGAATCCTTATTTTACAGTACCATTTGGTTTGCTGCGTTTTGATGCTAGAACTCCTCATGATCCTTGGTTGCGTTATATGATTAGAAGTTCATCCCCCGGAATATTGGCGGGAGACGTTTACGACATGATAATAAACGTAGATAAAAACACGACTCTTGGCTTAGAAACACAAGCGTATCAACGAATTTATGAAATGAACGAAGGAGGCAAAGCAGTGCAAAAAATGACAGTGACAGTTCAAGATAATGGGTTCTTACATTATATTCCGCACCCTTTAGTCCCTCATAAAGACTCCGACTATGCTGCCAGTAATACAATTCATTTAAAAAGTTCTTCACAACTAATTTGGGGGGAAGTAATTACTTGTGGAAGAAAACTGTATGGTGAGGTATTTGATTTTAAAAAATTTATAAACCACACGGAGATCTTTGTAGATAAACAACTTATTTTTAAAGATAAAATACTGTTTGAACCAAAAAAAACGGATGTTTCTGGTTTAGGTCAGTTAGAAGGGTACACCCATCAGGCAACACTGTTTTCTTATAGCGAAAATCTTAATTCGGAGTTGATTTATGATTTTTTATTAGCAAGTATTAAAGAGGAAGAAGAGGTTGAATATGGTATGAGTACTACTTTACGTGGAGGTGTTATTATTCGGATAGTTGGCAATAGTGGAGAGCAATTATATCATTTAATTAAACAGATAGAAAATCGAATTTTGGAGGTTTCTATTCCTGAATTAGTATAATTATTATGGAGTATTCTTTTCCTTTTATTGCGGGTGTCTTAGCGGCTGTTTTACATGTTATTTCTGGTCCAGATCACCTCGCTGCGGTTGCGCCATTTGCTATAGAAAGAGTAAAAAAGGCATGGAAAGTAGGTCTTTTATGGGGGCTAGGGCATTTGTCTGGAATGCTTTTGATAGGGCTGTTGTTTTTAGTTTTTAAAGACGTGATTCCAATTGAGAAAATTTCTAAGCATAGCGAAAAACTTGTTGGTTTTGTGCTTATTTTATTAGGTGTTTGGATTTTGACTAAAATCTTTATATCTAATAAAAAAAGGCATAAGCATGTTCATGTACATGTAAAAGGTGCCCCAGCAATTCATAAGCATGAGCACTCTCATTATGCGAATGATGTACATATCCATGATCATAAAGAAATTAAAAAAGGCAATGTGACTACTTTTTTTGTGGGTCTTGTTCACGGGTTGGCAGGGATTGCACATTTTTTAATTTTCCTGCCAGTTATTGGATTTGTATCCAAAATAGATTCCATAAAATACATCCTTGGTTTTGGTGTGGGAACCCTTTTAGCTATGACCTCTTTTGCAATTGTGATGGGGCGTATTGCTGCGTATTCAAAAAAAGATCACAATCATTCTGTTTTTCAAGGGATTCGTATTGCAAGTGCAGTTTTTGCGTTTTTGTTCGGGATATACTGGGTCTTGGTTAATTAACAAAGCTCTTGAGGAAAATAAGTTAAAAATAAATAGTTAGAATCAAGAGTGCCTTCAGGTACTATTGATTGACAGTTACGTATTATTAAATTTGAAATTCACACTTATGAAAAAACAATTTTTAACAGTATTAGTTGTAATATTTGCAACAGTACAATTTGGTTATGGCCAAGATAGGAAAGAAGAAAAATCAGTTGCAGTTAACTGGGGAGGATACGTGAAAGCGGATTTTATCTATGATACCCGCCATACTTCAGATGCGAGAGAAGGAAATTTTTTAGTATATCCAGCACCAGAAGTTTTTGTAGATGGAAGGGATGTCAATGACGAAGCTAGTTTTAATGGATATGCGATTGAGTCTCGGTTGAATGCATCTGTTAAGGGGCCTGATTTTTTCGGAATGAAAACTTTTGGATTCATTGAAGGTCATTTTTTCGGAAACCGTGGAGATGATATTAATGGTTTCAGTTTAAGGCATGCTTTTTTAAAGTTATCGAATGATAAAGTGGATATTTTAATTGGTCAATATTGGCATCCGACCTTTGTTACAAATGTATCTCCTGGTACTTATGGTTTCAATGCAGGTGTTCCATATCAGGCATTTAATAGAAGTCCACAAATTCGTGTCTCTACAAAAGGAAATGTGAGGTTTATTGGAGTTATTTTGACAGAAAGAGATTTTCAAACAGCGGGTAGAGCGAGTGTAAGGTATGCTGCTTTGCCAACTTTACATGCGCAGCTACAGGTTGGTAGTGATTTAGGTTTCTTAGGTGGTTTTGGGATAAATGTAAAAACTGTTGATACCAAACCCGGATTTAATGAAAACCTAACAAGTATGTCTGTTTTAGCTTATGCAAAGGCACAATTAAGCGATAATATTACATGGAAATTACAGGGACTCTATGGAGGGAATATGACAGAGCTTATTCAAGCAGGTGGTTATGGATTAGATATGAACAATGATCCAATTGCTAATAAAACACTATCGGTTTGGACGGAGTTTAGTGGGGATTTTACAAACACCGTAGAATGGGGTCTGTTTGCTGGCTATAGTGTGGATAATGGCTATGGAGAGCAAGTTGTGGTCGTCCAAAATTCGTCCGTAGAGAGTTCGTATAGAATTTCGCCTAGAATTGGATGGAAATCTGGAAAAGTAAGGTTAGGGATAGAATTAGATTATTCGGAAGCTCAATATGGGAAGGTAAATCCTACCACAGGAGATTTTGATACTACAGGTATAAAGAGTGTTGGGAACTTTAGAACAGCTTTGTCTGCGAAGTACAGCTTTTAATATTTAGAGAGCTTTGTAAATTTATTGAAAAGGAATCGGAAGATTCCTTTTTTTTATGCCTTAATTTTAAAGGTATTCCTAAAGGACTGTTTAGGAATCAATACCGAATCGAGTATAGACTTGGTTTTTGTCTCGTTTAGATGGAGCATATTAGAGTAGCCGTAGCTGCCGTTCTGGTTTTAAGAACAAATAAAGGGAAGACTTGAATAAATGTATAGTAATAATAGGGAACTACTTTATGGATGCGTCTTATTCTTATACCAAATACATTTCCAAGAGACGGTTTAGAAATGGAATTATTTTTTATTTTAGCTAGGCGAAAAAAAGAAGGATAGTGTAGCTATCGTTCTGTTTTTCAACAACGCTAGAAGGTAAAATAAACTATTTATATCGGTTATTTTGGATTGTAATTGGTATCATACCAACTACATTTCCAAGAGACGGTTTAGAAATGGAATTATTTTTTGTTTTAGCTAGGCAAAAAAAAGAAGGATAGTGTAGCTATCGTTCTGTTTTTAAACAACGCTAGAAGGTAAAATAAACTATTTATATCGGTTGTTTTGGATTGTGTGGTATTATTTATCAATACAGACTAATTTATTAAGAGGTGTCTTTTACATGTCAAAACCACAAGGACTCATTTTGCTTAAACACATTTCAACTTGTCATCGCTGTCTATAGTTATGGTTTTGTTTTATAGACAAAAAAAACCAAAAGGATTGGTTCAATCTAATGTGTAGCGTTTTTTTAAGTGCTAAAGGTTTTGGTTGCGTTTGAAATAGGGATAGGAAATACCAATTGTGGAATGTTTTGTAATTGGGATAAGGAAGTCTATAGAAAAAGAGTCTGTTTTAAAAGCACGGTGCTTTTAAAACAGACTCTCGAGAAAAAAAGTGTAAATTATTTTAGGAATAAATAAATTATTAATCCACTATTTCTTCTGGTTTAAATGTAGGTTTCTTTAAAAATGCGACTAAAACTACCGATATGAGTATTAATACAATGGCAGCATAATAAGCATAGGTATAAGAACCTGTTGCTGCTTTTACACTCGAGGAGATTTGAGGACCAATAATTAAAGAAATTCCCCATCCATAATACACCAATCCGTAGTTAGCTCCGTAGTTTTTTAAACCGAAGTAATCGGCAACAATTGAAGGGGTTACACTAAGTGCAGAACCGTAAGCTACACAGGCAACAACAACTCCAAATACTACCAAAGCTGGAGTAGTGTAGAATGGGAATAAGAACATATTTATAGCTGCTACCGCATGGATAATATAGTAGGTGTTTTTTCTGCCTATCTTATCCGAAATAATACCACCAGATGCTCTACCAGAAGCATTTGAGATAGAGGCAATAGGAACCATTATAGCTAGTAAAGCTGCCACTGTAATAGCGTATTCGCCTGTAGCACCACCTGTTTGGACTTTCATAATATCTGTTACGTTGCTAATGACCAATGCTCCCGCAGAACAAAAGAATGCATATATTACTAACAGCATCCATGCTTGTGGAGTTTTTGCTACAGTTTTTAAAGCTACACTCGGAGATTTTATTTGAGTCTCTCTTAAAGGTATAGATTCATCTCTAATAGGTTCTGGTGGTACATATCCTTCTGGAGGGTTTTTTACCATCATTGCCATAGGAAGTCCTATTATTAAAATTAAGCCACCTAAGATCATAAGTGTTTGCTCTAGTGTAAAACCTAAGTTTTTCAAGAATAAAACCTCTAATGGGCCTAACCATAAAGCGCCTAAACCAAATCCTGCAACCACCAATCCGTTTATCATTCCTTTCTTAGAAGGATGGAACCATTTCATTGCTGCTGGTCGAGGACAAGCATATACGAATCCAATTCCTAAACCTACAATACCTCCAAAGGTTATAAAGAAAAAATAGGGAGAATGTGTGGCAAAACCAGAAAGTATAGTTCCGATTCCTACCATACATATTCCTAAAAGCATTACTCTTTTTGGTCCAATTTTGTCTTGTAAGGCACCAGCCAGTATGAGTACCATCGCAAATAACATTCCTCCTATTGAATAGGGCAAGCTTAATTGGTCAATGGCCCACTCGTGATATAGTCTACTTCCAGTAGCAGGATCTATAGTGTATTCTAGCGCGTCTTTTAAGTTACTCCAAGTATATAAAATACCGACACTAAAGTTAGATAAGACACCCGCGATGAGTACCATTTTTGCGTTTTTTCGAGCTTCTGTAGCTTCCATAAATAATTATTTTAAGTTAATAAGAGATTTTTCAGGTTTTTAAAGCAGAATTAAATTTTTCACGACGCTATAGTCAAAGCTATAGAGCCGTAAAAAATTTGTTTTAGGCTTATTTTCAATTATCTATGAACAAAGGAACATACAATATGAGCAGCTCTTAAAAGTGAAGTAATAAATGATGATTTTACCGTGGAAATGTAACTTTTAAGGATCAAAAATGAATCAAGAGACACTGTTTATTGATGCTTATTGATGGGGATCTGTTTTGAGATTGTAATTTAAACGCTGTTAAAGGTGGTGTTTTGTTATCCCAATTAAATTTCCAAGTGAAGGTTTAGAAATGGAATTATTTTTTGTTTTAGTTAGGTGGAAAATGGAAGGAGAACCTTAGCTATTGTTCTGTTTTTTAACAACACTAGAACGTAAAACAACCTATTTATATCGGTCATTTTGAATTGTAATTGGTATTATTGATGGGCAGCTGTTTTTAGATTGTAATTTAAACACTACTGAAGGAGGTATTTTGTTTAGGCTAAAAATTAGATGGATTCTCATAGCTGCCCTTCTGTTTTTTAACGACTAAGTCGATTCGTTAGAATTGTATTTCTCTCTCTGAAATGCTGCTCCCGATAGAAAATTAATTTTTGGGAAGTATAAACGTGTACTCTTAAAATGAGTTTGTTGATTTAAGAGTGTCGTTTTTTCCTAAAGTTAGGGAAAGGAATGCACGTTCTGATATAGATGAGTTTTCAAGTAATACCAACTATATTTCCAAGTGACGATTTAGAAATGGAAATATTTTTTGTTTTAGCTAGGCGAAAACTGGAAGGATAGCTCCGCTATCGTTCTGTTTTTCAATAACGCTAGAACGTAAAACAACCTATTTATATCGGTTATTTTGCATTGTAATTAGTCTAACTGGATAGGAAAGAAATGCCGGTTGGTTTGAATGCAAGCATCTTCTGTTTTATCTAGGAGGAAAAAACGGAGAAGTATTGATGATTGTGCAGTGTTTGGAGCTGCTATAATCCAGTAAGATGGTACGGTTTTTATTTGTCTCCTCTACTTTCCAGTTCCTTTTGGAATTCTTCCATTACAGGTTTTACAGTGCTTTCTGGGATGTCTGATACACGTATGTACATTAATCCATCTACAGCATTGTTAAATTTAGGGTCTACATTAAAAGCGACCAATCGAGCGTTTTGTTTTACGTATTTTTTTATCAATACAGGAATTCTAAGATTCCCAGGTTCAATTTCGTCTATAAATTTATCGAATTTTTGCATGTCTGCATTGGCTTCGTCGAAAACAAAATCTTTATCAGCATCTTTTAACTTTACTTTAAATTCTTTTTTAGGCTGAATGTACTGTGCCACATAAGGATCGTAGTAATGTGATTTCATAAATTCAATCATCAGTGATTTTGAAAACTCCGAAAATTGGTTGCTGATACTTACCCCTCCAATTAAGTATTTGTACTCAGGATAACGTAGGGTGGTATGAACAATTCCCTTCCACAACAAGAAAAGAGGCATTGGTTTTTGTTGGTACTCTTTGATGATAAAAGCACGCCCCATTTCTATAGAGTCCTCCATCATTCCAAATAATTCTGGTTCGAATTTGAATAAAGTATGAATGTAAAATCCTTTAATTCCGTACTTTTTGAAAATAGATTTCCCGAGCCCCATACGGTAGGCACCTGCCAATTTATTAGCTTCTTTATCCCATAAAAATAGGTGGTGATAGTAGGTGTCAAATTCATCTAAATCGATGGCTAAATTTGTGCCTTCTCCTACCTCTCTAAAGGTTATTTCTCTAAGTCGTCCTATTTCTTGTAATAATTTAGGAATGGCATCACTAGGAGCGAAAAAAACCTCGTAATTTTTACTTTGTAAAAGTCTACCTTCATTTTCCCTCAAGGTGTCTACCTCTTTTATGATTGCGCCTATATCGCCTTGAGCTACTATTTTTTTAGGTGATCGAGGTATTTTTAAAGAGGAAACATTTAGAGAGGTTGATTTCTCTTTTTCGAACGGATTTGATAATAAATATGTTTTAGTTCGGATAAAATCACCTAAATCTTTGATGTTTTTGTATTCGTCTAATTGTTTTACAGAAATAGCTTTTCCGATTCGTACTTTAACTACCCTTTCTTTTTGAGAAAGTAATTCTGAAGGTAATTTAGCGGTTCTTAGTTTGTCGCTTATTTTTGAAAGTATATAAAAATATCGGCTGTTTTTTGCGTGAAAATAAATAGGGATTACAGGTACTCTCGCTTTTTTAATTAATTTGATAGCTCCTTCTGCCCATGGTTTGTCTATGATTAGTTTTCCGTCTTTGTATGTAGAAACTTCTCCTGCAGGAAAAATCCCTAATGGATATCCGTCTTTTAGATGTTGTAACGCTTCTTTAATCCCCGTCAAACTAGACTTCGTGTCTTTGTGGTTTTCAAAAGGGTTTACAGCCAGAACATAGGGTTTTAAAGGCTTGATGCGGTGCAGTAGAAAATTGGCGATAATTTTATAATCGGTACGTCTTTCTATTAAAAGTTTTAACAAGAGTACACCATCAATACCACCTAAAGGGTGGTTTGAGACGGTTATAAAAGGTCCATTTTTCGGGATTCTTTTAAGGTCGCTTTCAGGAACTTCAAACTTAATTTGCAAATCGTTTAAAAGAGACGTGAAAAATTCGATTCCTTTTAAATGTTTGTGTGTATTGTAAATTTTATTAATGGTTGAAATTCTCAATATTTTTAAAAGAGACCAACCTATAAAAGTACCTAAAAAACCGTACTTTTCTACCTTGATCGCTTTGGCAACTTCTTTAGCTGTTACTAAACTCATTAAATCGAAATTAATAGTAACTACAAAGGTACAACTTCTAGGTGGCTTTTAATAATGAATGCTTGTAAAGGGTAGTAATTTAACGATTTTTTAGCTTATTCAAGGATTTTGTATTAGTACTTGTACCGTTTGTTTGGTTGCTTGTTTTAATAAAACGGATCCTTTTTTTTCTATCAGTTCTACCGCTTTTTTTGTGGCGTATCTAATGGTGTAAAGTGTTATGTTTGAGTTGTAGTACACGGTGTAGTTTTCTTGAAGTTTTTTGATAAACATTTTAAATCTATCGTGGTTGTCTTCCACGCAAACCGAAAAACTTAGGGCAGAATTTTGAATCAAATTTACGGTGAGTTTATAGTCATCTAAAAGTTGAAAAACATGCCTTAAGTTGGACGTGACCATAAAAGAAAAATCTTTTGCAGAAATGGAAACGAGGTATTGCTGTTTCTTTTGAATAAAACAAGGTGTTTCTGGACTTAAGGCGATTCCTTTTTGTACAACAGTTCCTGTTGTGTTTAAATTTTCAAAAGACCTTACGTGTAAAGGTATGTTTTTGTTTTCTAATGGTTTTAGCGTTTTAGGATGTATCACAGTGGCGCCGTAAAAGGCCATTTCAGTAGCTTCTTTATAAGAGATTTTAGTTAAAAGAACAGTGTTTTTGAATGCCCTAGGGTCTGCATTTAGTACGCCATCTACGTCTTTCCAAATAGTTACACTTTTTGCATTTAAACAGAAAGCAAAAATTGCTGCGGTAAAATCAGAGCCCTCTCTTCCCAGTGTGGTTGTTTGGTTGGTGACACCTCCTGCTACAAATCCCTGGGTGATACACAGTTTGTGCTGTATGTTTTGTTGGATGTTTTTTTCTGTCGTCTCCCAGTCTACGTTGGCTGCTCTAAAATTAGAATCTGTACGGATACAGGTTCGTACGTCTATCCAAGTATTTGGTATGTCCTGACTTTGGAGGTATGAGCTTACTATTTTTGTTGATAATAGTTCCCCAAAGGATACGATCTGATCATAAATATAATCATAATTCTGAGACCTGTTACGAACTAAAAACCCACTTAGTTTTCCGAAAAGTAATTCGTTTTCCATAAAAATAGCAGCATCTTTTTGAAATAAGTCCGTACAAATTTGAGCGTGATAATCTCTGATTACATCAATAGAATGATTTAAAGTGTCGGATTTGCTCACATAGTCGTCTACTACTTTTTCAAATGCATTGGTCATCTTTCCCATTGCTGAGAGAATCACTACGGTATTTTGATACCCTTCATGTTTTAATACGTGTACTATATTTTTAATAGCATCGGCACTTTTTACAGAAGCGCCTCCAAACTTAAATACTTTCATTTGTTATTGGTCTAAAAAGGATTTCATAGCAGTGCTGTCCATTTGTACATTGCACCATTCATTCATTACATTTGCACCTGTATTTTTATAAAAGTCTACTGCGGGAGTATTCCAATCCAGGACATTCCATTCAATGCGTTTGACTCCTAAAGTATAGGCGTGTTCAATTACTTTCTTGTAAAGTTTCCCTCCTATTTTTAATTGGCGCTTGTCTTGTTGGACTATTAAATCTTCTAAATGAATCGTGGGACCTTTCCACGTAGAATATCGTGCATAAAACAAAGCCAGACCAACAATCTCCCCTTCGAGTTCTGCAACGTAGCATTCAAACAAAGGAGTTGTCCCGAAACCATGTTTTTCTAATTCTTGAATACTGATTTCTACGGCATCAGGTTCTTTTTCGAAGGTTGCTAATTCTTTAATTAATGAGAAAGCACTTGGCATGTCTGTTTTTTTTCCTTTTCTAATGATAAGATTCATTTTTTTTTAAATTTTACACAAATTTACACGATATTTGTCAAAACACACAACAACAAAAATTAAATGAAACAAAGTAGAACTACCTTAGGAGAGTATATAATTGAAAATCAAAAACATTATAAGTCTACTTCTGGTGAGTTTTCGCGCTTAATCAGCTCTATTAGGCTCGCAGCGAAAATTGTAAATCACAAAGTAAATAAAGCAGGATTAAGTAATATTTTAGGTGCTGCAGGGGATGTTAATATTCAAGGAGAAGCACAGCAAAAGCTGGATGTTTTTGCCAATGAAATATTTATGCAAACCTTGATTAATCGTGAAATTGTTTGTGGAATAGCCAGTGAAGAAGAAGACAAATTTGTTACAATTAAAGGAAAACATCAAACCAATGAAAACAAATATGTAGTTCTAATAGATCCTTTAGACGGCTCTTCTAATATAGACGTAAACGTATCTGTAGGGACTATTTTTTCTATTTATAGACGGATTACCCCTATAGGAACGCCCGTTGATGAAATGGATTTTTTACAGCGAGGGAGTCAGCAAGTTTGTGCTGGATATGTAGTATATGGAACGTCAACAATGCTTGTTTATACTTCTGGGCATGGAGTGAATGGATTTACATTGAATCCAGCTATTGGCTCATTTTACCTGTCACATCCCAATATGAAATTCCCTGAAAAAGGAAATATCTATTCGGTTAACGAAGGGAACTATGTGCATTTTCCTCAAGGCGTAAAAGATTATTTAAAATATTGTCAAGAAGAGGTTGATGACAGGCCGTACACATCACGTTATATCGGTTCCTTGGTGTCAGATTTTCATAGAAATATGATTAAGGGAGGAATTTATATGTATCCTACCAGTACAAAAGCACCAAAAGGAAAATTGAGAATTTTATATGAATGTAATCCCATGGCATTTTTAGCAGAACAAGCGGGCGGGAAGGCTTCAGATGGTTATATGAGAATTATGGACATTAAACCTACAGAATTGCATCAACGTGTTCCTTTTTTCTGTGGTTCAATAACCATGGTGGAAAAGGCAGAATCGTTTATGTCTAAGTATCCAGAAGGTGCAAATTACAACGAAGAAGAAGTGTAAACTCTACGAGTTTTAGGAGCATCCTTAGGAGCAACGTGCAGTTTTGGCATATTTTTAAGAAGGTTTTTCTACCTTAAAAACAGGTCATAAAAAGGAATAAATAACGTCCATGGTAGTATAATAGCTATTGTGGGCGTTTTTTGTGATGCATTCTTTTTGGTGCTATTGTAACTTAATTTTAAAAGAATTGCTTGCGCCAGCCGTAGGGGATTGTTTTTAGGGTTAAGAACGGCTGCTTATCCGCTATTATAATCATCATCAATATCATTATAAAGACAATCAATTTAATAGTGGAGTAAAATTGCATATCTTTAGGTACATTTACAAAACAAAAAATAGATATTATGGCTTTTGAACTACCTAAATTACCTTACGCTTACGATGCGTTGGAACCACATATAGATGCAAGAACTATGGAAATTCACCACAGTAAGCATCACCAAGGATATACAAATAATTTAAATAATGCGATTGCAGGAACCGATTTAGAAGGAAAATCAATCGAAGATATATTGGCTGGTTTAGACATGTCAAATGGAGCTGTTCGAAATAACGGAGGTGGTTTTTATAATCATAGGTTATTTTGGGAAGTAATGTCTCCAAATGGAGGAGGAGAACCTACAGGTGAGTTGGCTACAGCTATTAATGATGCTTTTGGTTCGTTTGAATCATTTAAAGATGCGTTCTCTAAAGCAGCAGCTACGCAATTCGGATCTGGATGGGCATGGTTGTGTGTACATGCAGGTGGTAAAGTTTCTGTGTGTTCTACGCCAAATCAAGACAATCCGCTAATGGAAGAAGTTAATTGTGATGGACATCCTGTGTTGGGCTTAGATGTTTGGGAGCACGCTTATTACTTAAATTACCAAAATCGCAGACCAGACTATATCAATGCATTTTTTAATGTAATTAATTGGGCGGAAGTTTCAAAACGGTACGCTTCAAACAAATAATTTAGAGTTTCTGATTATTTACTAACAAATTAAGAGGTCCAATAGAAGTGAAAGCTATTATTGGATCTTTTTTTATTTGAGAATTTATTTACGTCCAAAATCGGCTGGGATCTCTCCCCAAGCTTTGGTTTCCCATTTTAATATTGTCGTGTTGTAATTGTTATTTCTTAGCCATGCTTCCGCACGTTTAATCAAGTCGAAAAGCGCTTTGTTTTCTTGAGTGATAGGAAGGTTTGTTCGGCATTGTTTTTTTTGAACCCAGCTCATTGCTATTCTCGAGTCAGAATAAATGGGGACATTGGATTTATGAATTTTTAAAAAACCTAGACCATGTACCAATGCTAAAAATTCACCTATGTTATTTGTTCCTTTTTTGTAAGGACCTTGAGTAAAATATTGTTTTTTTGATTTAGAGTCAACGCCTCTATATTCCATAACTCCTGGATTTCCTGCGCAAGCGGCATCTACAGAAATGGAAGGATATACAGGAAGTCCTATTTTTTTAAGCTCTTCTCTCGATAGAATTACTTTTTTGGTGTCTTTTCCTACGTAATCAAAATAGTTTTCTTTTAAGGCTTTTTCTGCTTCGTTTTTAGAAACAAAAGATTTGTATTGTGCTCCTTTAAAATCAGTAATGTGTTTTTTACAGACTTTCCAAGAGGTGAAAACACCTGTTTTATGACCTTGCCATACTACATAGTACTTTTTCTTTCCCATAGGCTAGTTTTTCATTTTTAAAAGTACGGATTCAATAACCTGAGGAAAGTTGTTTTGCTCTAGGATGTGAATTTTTGCAGCTACATCAGCGGCAGTGTCATTTGGAGAAAGACTTGTTTTACATTGAAAAATGATGGCTCCTTCGTCATAATGTTCATTTACATAGTGGATGGTAATTCCTGTTTCAATTTCTTTATTTGCGACCACCGCTTGGTGAACATTGCTCCCAAACATGCCTTTTCCTCCGTATTTAGGAAGCAGTGCAGGGTGGATGTTAATCACCTTATTTGGGAAGTTTTCTAATAAATTACTTGGAACTTTCCATAAAAAACCAGCTAAAATTATAATGTCTGCTTCTTTTTTTAGCAACTCTAAAACACGAGTACCTGTAAAAAAGTCAGCTTTACCGAATGTTAAGTTACTTACATTAAGTCTTTTAGCTCTGATCAAAACTTTGGCATCCTTGTTGTTAGATAAAACATAAGTAACACGTGCGATGTTACTGTTTTGAAAATAGGTAATGATGTTTTCGGCATTGGATCCAGATCCAGAAGCCAGAATTACAATTCTTCTCATAATAGTTTGGTTGCATTTGTTGCAAAATAAAACAAAAATACTAACAAATACAGGGTGTAGACGAAAAACTTAAGGGTTTGAAATAACTTTAAATTAGAGTTAATTTGATTTATTATGGATAAAAGATTTTCAATTAGAGAAAGTTTTTTATTTTTGCCGTGTAATTAAATTTAAAATTAAAAAATTATGTCAGACATTTCATCAAGAGTAAAAGCCATTATCGTAGATAAATTAGGCGTTGACGAAAATGAAGTAACAATTGAAGCGAGCTTCACAAATGATTTAGGAGCAGATTCACTTGACACTGTTGAACTAATCATGGAATTCGAAAAAGAATTTGATATTCAAATTCCAGATGACCAAGCTGAAAACATTGGAACTGTAGGTCAAGCAATTAGCTATATAGAAGACGCAAAAAAGTAATTTTATATGGAATTAAAACGAGTTGTAGTAACTGGACTTG
The DNA here is from genome assembly GCA_965224465.1 of Flavobacteriaceae bacterium. Taxonomy (GTDB): domain Bacteria; phylum Bacteroidota; class Bacteroidia; order Flavobacteriales; family Flavobacteriaceae. The sequence goes on from OZ245049.1 coordinate 3,202,651, forward strand.
GTGCATTAACACCAATTGGCAACAATGTAGAAGAGTATTGGAAAGGTTTAATTAACGGTGTTAGTGGAGCTGCTCCCATTACTCATTTTGATGCCTCCAAGTTCAAGACTCGTTTTGCTTGCGAGCTAAAGAATTTTAATGTTAATGATTTCATTAACAGGAAAGATGCTCGAAAAATGGACAAGTTTACTCAGTATGCTATGGTAGCTGCTGATGAAGCTGTCCTAAATTCTAAGTTAGACTTAGAAAAAGTAGATAAAGACAGGGTTGGTGTAATTTGGGGAGCCGGAGTTGGTGGATTGGAAACATTTCAGAACGAAGTGTTGAATTTTGCGAAAGGCGATGGTACTCCTAAATTTAACCCCTTCTTTATTCCTAAGATGATTCCAGATATTGCCCCAGGGTATATCTCGATTAAATATGGATTTAGAGGGCCAAACTTTACCACGGTTTCTGCTTGTGCCTCCTCTGCCAATGCTATTATAGATGCTTTGAATTATATCCGTTTAGGATATGCAGATGTGATGGTTACGGGAGGGTCAGAATCAGCAGTTATTGAATCTGGTATGGCTGGGTTTAATGCAATGCATGCTTTGTCTACAAGAAACGATGATCCAGCAACAGCCTCACGACCTTTTGACAAAGGAAGAGACGGTTTTGTGCTAGGAGAAGGTGCTGGAGCATTAATCTTAGAGGAATATGAACATGCGATGGCTAGGGGTGCTAAAATCTACGCAGAAGTAGGTGGAGGTGGACTGTCGGCAGATGCACATCATATCACTGCGCCTCATCCAGAAGGATTGGGAGCGAAGCTTGTAATGTTAAATTGTATCAAAGATGCTGGCTTAAAACCAGAAGATGTAGATGCCATCAATATGCATGGGACTTCTACACCACTTGGTGATATTGCAGAATCAAAAGCAATTAAAGCAGTTTTTGGAGAACATGCTTATAAAATAAATATAAATTCTACCAAATCAATGACAGGTCATTTGTTAGGTGCAGCCGGAGCTATAGAAGCAATTGCTTCTATTTTATCAATAAATAACGGAATCGTACCTCCAACAATTAATCATTTTGAAGATGATGATCAGATCGATAGCAAGTTAAACTTTACGTTTAATAAGCCTCAGAAACGTGTTATAAAAGTTGCGATGAGCAATACATTTGGATTTGGAGGGCACAATGCCTGTGTGCTTTTCAAAAAATTTGATTAAGCAGGATAATTTTGAATGAACTTCATTCGTAAAATAATAAAATCTCGGTCTCCCGAAGATGAGGCGTTTTATAATGATTTAAAACTTATTATGGGTTTTGGACCTAAGAATTTGAATTATTATAGAAAGGCTTTCTTACATCGTTCTTTAAAAAAGTTAGATGATATTGGGAATCCGAGAAATTATGAACGCTTAGAATTTTTAGGCGATGCCATGTTGGGCGGTGTAATCGCTTCTTACTTATTTAAAAAAGTTCCCGCTGGAGATGAAGGCTATTTGACTCAAATGAGGTCAAAAATTGTAAGTCGTGATCACTTGAACGAATTGGGACGTGATTTAAATTTAACGAAATTTGTCGAAAGCAATATTTCACGTAAAAAATTTGGAGAAAATATTCATGGAAATATTTTCGAAGCTTTAGTTGGAGCCATCTATTTGGATAGAGGCTACAATTATTGTAAAAGATTTGTATACCATTGCGTAATCAAACCTTATGTAGATATTCCTAAACTAGAAGGTAAAATTACAAGTTATAAAAGTCTTTTTATAGAGTGGTGTCAGAAAGAAAAACATAGTTTCGAATTTCAAATATACGATGATACTGGGATAGAAAATCTCAAGTACTTTGGAGTTCGTTTGTTTTTAAATGGAAAAGTTATTTCTAAAGGAAGAGGTACCTCTAAAAAGAAAGCAGAAGAAGTTGCTGCCAAGCGTGGCTATTTTGTATTTCAAGAGGATATTTCTAAAATGTAACCTACTGCACTAAAACGGTTTCGTAGAAAAAACCGTAGAGTCTCCTAACAATCCGTAACTTTGCCGTCAGTTTAATAGAGATATATGCCTGTATTAACATTGGAAATGCCAGAGGATTATGTACTAGTCGGAATTCACTCAGTAGAGGAGGGTTATAGACTAGCGTACTTGTTTAATCAATGTTTAAACAGCTCATTTGTACTGTCTAAGATAAGTTTAGACTTTAAAAATAATACCGTACAGTTTCCTATATTTGAATGGGAGGACGCAGAAAATTTTTCCAGTCAATATTTGATTGGAAATAAACAAATTACAAACTCAGAACCGTCAGAAGGTTTTGATTTGTTTAGTGGTCATATTAATACCATCCATTATTTGATACCAGAGAAAAGAAAAATTGACTATTTCTTAAAGATAGAAGGTGACATTTGTGATAAAAAATTACGTAATTTCATGAAGCAAATAAATCAAATACCTCAGGTACAATCTGCATATTTTGTAGATACAAACACAATAAAATCAACAAAAAATTTAATATTTTAATACATGTCAAATAACAGAAAAAAAACAAAAATAGTTGCCACTTTAGGTCCAGCTTGCGATTCACCAGGGTTAATTGAAAAGATGATGACCGAAGGGGTAAACGTATTTAGAATAAATTTTTCTCATGCGGTATACGAAGACGTAAAAACACGTGTGGATCTTATTAGAGAAATTAATGTACGACGTGGTTTTAACGTTGCAATATTAGCCGATTTACAAGGGCCTAAGCTTAGAGTAGGGGTAATGCAAGAAGGTGTGTTTTTAAATAAAGGAGACGAATTTATATTTACTACAGAAAAATGTGAAGGAACCAATAAAAAGGCCTTTATGACCTATCAACAGTTTCCTCAAGATGTAAGTGTAGGTGAACATATCTTAGTAGATGACGGAAAATTAATGTTTGAAGTTACAGCTACTGATGGTAAAACCAATGTTGTTTCAAAAGTATTAAGAGGAGGTAAATTAGGTTCTAAAAAAGGAGTGAATTTACCAAATACTAATATCTCTCAACCTGCATTGACAGAAAAAGATATTCAAGATGCATTATTTGCAATTAGTATAGAAGCAGATTGGATTGCCCTGTCCTTCGTTAGAACAGCTGATGATTTAAAACTATTAAATAAATTAATAGCTGATAATTCTGATTATAAAATTCCAGTAATTGCAAAAATAGAAAAGCCAGAAGCGTTAAGAAATATCAACGAAATTACAGTTCACTGTGATGGTTTGATGGTTGCTCGTGGTGATTTAGGTGTAGAAGTTCCAATGGCAAAAGTTCCATTGATTCAAAAACGATTGGTTTTGGCTGCTAAAAAAGCGAGAATACCTGTTATTATTGCTACACAAATGATGGAAAGCATGATTACGAGTCAAGTTCCTACAAGAGCTGAGGTAAATGATGTTGCCAATTCTATTATGGATGGTGCAGATGCAGTAATGCTTTCTGGAGAAACTGCCATGGGAGAATTTCCATTAGAAGTGATTCAACAAATGCGTACCATTATTGAAAGCGTTGAGAATTCACCTTTAATTACAGTTCCAGAAACACAGACACGTTGTCTAAATAATAGATATATATCTAAAATTATTTGTCATCAAGCAGCCATTACTGCAAACAGTGTGAATGCAGAGATGATTTCAACACTTACAAATTCTGGATATACAGCATTCCAAATTTCTGCTTGGAGACCTAAATCTAATATTGTAGCCTTTACATCTAATAGAAGAATTTTAGCAATGTTAAACTTGCTATGGGGTGTGAAAGCTGTCTATTATGATAAACTTGTAAGTACAGATGATACCATAGAAGACATTAACAAATTAGCCGAAGAAAAAGGGTTTGTTAAAAAAGGAGATTTCGTCGTAAATTTATCTTCTATGCCTGTAGAGGAAAAAGGAATGGTAAACACACTACGTATTTCTGAGATTTAATCATCTAGTAAAGCATATAGCGCAAAAGACGCTAACCAATGGGCTCCAGCATATTCGCTTGAGTCCATTTTTTTGTAACTATGGTTAAAGTGTGCATTGCCTAAGGCAATCATTTTGTTGTTATTTAAGCTTTTTCCTAATTCGAATAAACACCAAGCTCTGCTGTAATTTAAGCCGTCTAAATGTGCTAATTTTCCGTCTGAACGATCTGTGACTTCAGCTATTTGAAGCAATGCGGATGGGTTTTTTCTAAATCCAGGTAAAAATGAATCTAACCATGGTAGGAATTCTTCTTTAGAGAGTATCTTTTGCATCAAGGCTGCTTCTTGTAAGCAAGGTGATAAAAAATCAAAACCTCCAGGTTCCCAAGAAATTGGACATTGACTGTCTTCTAAGTAGTATTCTTTGGCTTTTGATATAATTATTTGCTCTAATTTTGAATTGTATTTATGGGCATAGTCAAATGCAAAGGAGAGTCCAAAAGCGGTGTTTGGATGTTCACCTACACGTATTGGGTGATTTAATTTTTGTAAAAAAGAAATGTATTTTGTTTCTATAAGTGAGACCAAGGGTTGTAAGTTTTTTGCCATCAGTTTTGCTTCGGGGATGTCCCAGTCATTCAGTGATTCAGCTACTTTTAAAAGCCATGCCCAACCATAAGTGCGTTCAAAATGTTTGGCAGATGCAGCGTTAAAATAGGCGACTTCTTGTTGGATATTCTCTGCGGTTAAACTCGCTTGTAATTTCTTTAAAATAGCGTCTCTATGTCCGAATTTCGGAAACGTTTTTAGAATGTTAATTAGTGTCCAATGACCATGTACAGCAGAGTGCCAATCAAAACAGCCATAAAAAGCAGGATGTAACGTTGCGGGCTCTTTTAAATCGTTGGCGTTTTCTAAGACTTGTCCTAACTTGTTTGGGTATTCTTGATCCATACATTCATAGGCAAAATGATAGAGGTAATTAGCACGTTCCACAGTGAGTTCTGGTGTGTTTAGAAGAACAGTTTTTACTTCTTTTTGGACATCACTACACCCATTTAATACTAAGAGAATGGTGCAAACAGCTGCTATTTTTTTCATGGTAGGAATCTTCTTTGTTGGTTTATTTAAATTATTTAGACGCTTTTACTTTCGTTAGCTCTATGTGCTTTTTTAAAATAATGGCATCATTCAATACAAAAGGCATGGGCATCATGTATGCCTCCCTTGGTTTGATAGTGAATTGAGGATTTGAAAGTAAATCAAAACTAGCTTCTAATACCGTCAAATTTAATGTTTCCTTTTTAGAAACAATCATTTTTAGGTCGATTATTTCGTTGGGGTCGGTTAAATAATAGGAAAGAATTGTTCCATAACTTTTAATTGGAACTTTTGTCTTTTTCATAACAACATCATTTATAACAAACAATTTTAAGTCAATCGGATTTTTACTTATCAATTCAATCCGATTTGCATTCCGCTCGCTTCTTATACGGAGATGTACAAATCGATTGTTTCCTCTAATAGTATCTGTAATAATGTTGATTGTAGGTGCTTTAAATAATTTAACTTCCGCATTTTGATGCCAGTGAATTGCTGTTTTGTACTTGCTTTTAATTAGTGTAGAATCATAACTTCCTAAAAGGGCTTGCTCTCCTATAAATTGTTTTGTAAAAGAATCTGTATGTCTATTGTAAGTGGACCAGTATGCTTTTTGGCTGTCCGTTTCTAGTGTGTAAATAATGCTGTTTGGTTGCCTGTTATTTACGCTATAGCCAGCAGTGTAAAAGGCAGTAGCAAAGGCAAGGCATGCTATTAAAAAAGCAAGGTTTCCTAGGGGTTTTCTAAAAGTAAATGAATGTATTATTGGGATAGCCAGTCCTAGGAGTAAGATGGTGAAAAGAGCACTTAGACCTATCATTTTTAAACCCAATCCTACAGGGAACATTTTTATTAGAGGGACAAAGATAAGAAGTGTTGGAATGAGTAGTACACTCCATAAGAGCGGTGTCCATTTGTTGTTTTTAGTCGAAAAAATAAGGTGTATAAGCATTAGAATTCCTGTACTTAATGGAATACTAAAAAAACCTGCTCCTTTTAAGTAATATGCAATAGTAAAATTTATAATAATCCACACAATCAAAGGTGCAACAAGCAAATTCTGAATGTTGATTTTAAGAAAATAAGAACGGTAAAACCGTAAAAATATAGCGACACTTAATGCTACGAATAATAGGATGTAATAATACCCATTATACGTAAATCCATGCAGTATGTCTTGGTATTGTGGGTGTATAATAAGCAATAGTTTCCACCCGAAAAAAGCAACTGAGACGGAGCTAATTAATGCGCCTAAAAAAGGGATAAACCCTTTTAATATTTCAAGAACAGCTAATTTTCTTTTAGACAGTCCAATGGCTAAAATAACCAGAAAAATAAAAAAGAGTATATAAATAATAGGCTGTACCCAAGCAAATGGATACAGGGCAAGACCTATTCCTGGGAAATTAAAATAAACCAGGTCTTTACTGCTGTTTAAATTATTTAAATCGGTATTTGCATAGTAATTGATTAATGGGATTATGTAAGAGGCTTGATGTTTGAACGTGTTTATATCCAATCGTTCGTATGAATCTTGTACAGTGTGATAATCAAAATGATCTCCAATAAAGGCGAAATTGAAGCCGTTGATGTCTCCGTCTTCTCTAAAAATAGTTAAATCGGTATCGTTAGGTAGCATTTTGTAAATACTATACATTAGTGAATTCGCTACTGGATAGGGAGTATTTGCCTTGTTAAATGTCTTTATAAGTTTTTCGTTCCCTCCATTTGTTTCTAATAACATATAACTAGGACCTCCACTTCCTCTGGCTTCTAAATTAAGGACAAGTCCTATGTTTTTTCCCCAAGCATGGTTGTTTACAAATGCACTTGCTCCTAATAAACCGAGCTCTTCTGCATCGGAAATACAGATGATAATATCGTTTTTATAGCTTGTTTTTTGTGCTAAAATAGCCCTTACAGATTCCAAAATGGTTACCACGCCACTGGCTGCATCGCTGGCGCCAAGGGAAGAATGAGGGTTAGAATCATAATGAGAAAGCAATAGTAATGGTTTTGTAGAATTGGTTCCAGGAATACGTGCGATGATATTCTTTGTGTGTGTAGCGGCTCTCCATTTACTGTTTACAGCTACTTGTGATTGGATCTCAACCTCTAAACCCATTTCCTGTAGCGCTGTTTTGATGTAATTTAATACAAAATCATGATTTTTACTTCCTGTAAAGTGAGGAGTGTGAGTTATCTTTTTAAGATGGAATAAGGCTTTTTCGGTAGAAAATTCCGTATTTTTCACTGTTATAGGAATGGAATTATCAGGCATTAACGATTGAAAACTTAGATAGGAAATGCTGCAAATTAATAAGAGTGAAAACAGGGAAATATAACGAGGTTTAGATCTAGGCATGGGTTGTAGTATTTTGTTAAATAGTGATAAAATGTTCAATTATAGCAGGTGAAATTTAGTTAAAAGTACTAAAAATTCAAAAGAAAGTGTGAATATAAACTTATTTTACTATATTGGAAGAACACAAAACCAACTATAATGTCAATAAAACATCTAAAACCAGTAAAAGGAAGCGTAGTAGAATCAAAAGAACGTAAGATCTTAGTAGCAGATTATATGATTACAAATATAGTGACGTTTTCACCAGATCAATTAATTGTTAATGTTATGGATATATTGATAAAAAATAATATTTCAGGAGGACCTGTTGTGAATGAGAAAAACGAATTGCTCGGTATTGTTTCTGAGAGGGATTGTATGAAACAAATTAGTGAAAGTCGATATTTCAACATGCCTATTCCTGATGCTATTGTAGACAATCACATGGCAAAAGATGTAGATACGATGGATAAAAACATGACCATTTTTGATGCCGCTAATATTTTTTATTCTTCTGGAAGGAAACGGTTTCCAATTGTGGAAAATGGTAAATTGATAGGTCAAATAAGTAGAAGAGATATTGTAAAAGCAGCATTAGATATGATGTAATATCAACTACATTTCCAAGTGACGGTTTAGAAATCGAATTATTTTTTGTTTTAGCTAGGTGAGAAATCTTAGGATAGTTAGCCTATCGTTCTATTTTTAACAACGTTAGAACGTAAAATAAACTATTTATATCGGTCATTTTGGGTTGTATTTGGTGTAATAAGAGTTTTTATTGGTTTTATCCAATAAAAAAAACCGTTCAAAGATGAACGGTTTTTTTATCTCTTACCGAAGTAAGTTAGATTGAAACTTTCCCCAAATTTTCAATTTCTCTAATAAGTATGGTACAAAGATATAGATGTTTTAGAATAGCATTGTTCGGGAAAACACATGATTAATTGTGGTTTTGCATAAAACAGAAGTTTTACTTTTTTTATCCCACTTGAAGGGTTTAATCCTATGAGGATAGGTCTTTAAAAACGAATTAGTTACCGTTTTCTTGGGGCAAATTTTTGAGGGATTATGTGGTTGGTATTATACCAAATACATTCCCAAGTGATGGTTTAGAAATGGAATTATTTTTTGTTTTAGTTGTCGAAATGGATGGATAGCCTTGCTATTGGTATATTTTTTAACAATGCTAGAACGTGAAATGAACTATTTATATCGATAATTTGGGATTGGAATTACTTGGTTAAAATTATTTTTTTCAACAAAAAAAACCGTTCAAAGATGAACGGTTTTTTTATCTCTTACCGAAGTAAGTTAGATTGAAACTTTCCCCAAATTTTCAATTTCTCTAATAAGTATGGTACAAAGATAGGAATGTTATAGGATGTATTTGTTCGGTAAAGCGCAGGTAAGACTGTGGGTTTTCGTATTGGATTGAATTTTTTTTTCTGTGCGTTTGTAAAGTTGAGATCTATGTATGCTTTACACTCATTTGATTTGTTAAATCTGTATTATTATATTGAATTATTTTTTGCAAGATAAAAGCTAAAATAGCTAGCATAGCTTTTTTATGGAAAGTTGGTTTTGAAAATTGGTTGTGAAAAGGAACCCCTATAATGCGACATTATAAAGTCAAATGAGGCTAATACCAACTATATTTCCATATGACGGTCTATAAATTAAATTGTTTTTTGTTTTAGCTAGGCGAAAAATTTAAAGATAGCCTTCGCTATCGTTCTATTTTTTAACAACGTTAGAACGTAAAACAAACTATTTATATCGGTGATTTGTAAGCGTACGGAGAACTACATCTTGTAAGAAGTTAAAAATAATCTAATTTTTGCATCTAAACAAAAACGAAAATATAAATGTTAGGATTAGGTACAGAACACACGTATTATTATCACTTATCTGCAGTTGATATGCGAAAAGGATTTAATGGATTAAGTGGATTAGTTAGTGAGCACATGGAACAAGAGCGAGATAGAAATAGTGTTTATGCATTTATCAATAAGCAAAAAAATAAACTAAAACTTCTTCATTGGCGACCTGGAGGATTTGTACTGTATTATAAACGATTGGAACGAGGTATTTTTGAGCTTCCAAAATACGACATTGAAGATGGATTAGTAGTTTTGAGTTATACCCAAATGGTTATGGTTTTAGACGGAATTAGTATTATAAATACTCAGAAAAACGAACGTTATTTAGAGGCTAAATAATTCAATAAAACTGTAGGTTTTACCTGCTATTTAGTCTTGTTTTTTGTATATTTATAGTGTGGAAAACAATACAATAGACATACAAAAAGAGCTGGTAATTTTAAAGATTGAACTTGAAAAAACAGCTCAAGAACTAGCTGAAATTAAGCAGCAATACGAGCAGCTTAAAAGAATGGTTTTCGGGTCTAAAAGCGAACGTTTTATCCCTGTTGACACAAATCAATTGTCGCTTTTCGGAAAAATAATAGCTGAGAAAGAAGAGGCATACAAAAAACATATTGTAATCTACGAAAGAAAACAAAAGAAGAAAGGAAAGAAAAAACCTGTTCGCTCTTCTATACCTGCGCATTTTCCGCGAGTAGAAGAGATTATAGAGCCTAAGCACATAGAAGAAGGAGCTGTAAAAATAGGAGAAGAAGTTACAGAACTTTTAGAAATAACGCCTCTTTCCGTTTTTGTAAGACGAATTGTAAGACCTAAATATGCACTTCCGGAAGAAAAAGGCGTTGTTATAGCAGAATTACCAAGCTTACCGATACCTAAAGGAAATGCATCAGCAAGTTTATTGGCCTTTATACTTATTTCAAAATTTGTAGACCATTTACCACTTTACAGATTAATTCAAATTTTTAAACGACAAGATTTAAAAGTAAGTAAATCAACAATTGGAGGATGGGTATCTAAAAGTTCGGAGCTTATCGCTCCTTTATACGATACATTTAAGGCTCAGTTTTTAGAAAATGCCAATTATATTCAAGCAGACGAATCTCCTATAAAGGTTTTAGATAAAGACAAGAAAAAATCAACACACAGAGGGTATATGTGGGTGTATCGAAATCCTGTTAAAAATTTAGTTCTTTTTGAATACAATAAAGGGAGAGGAAAAGTTGTTCCAGAAGAGTTTTTTAAAGATTTCAATGGGACACTACAGTCCGATGGGTATGCTGCATACCAAAACTTAACAACAAAAGGAGAAATTACTCTTTTAGGTTGCATGGCTCATGCTAGGCGGTATTTTGAGAAGGCGCTGGATAATGATCCTAAAAGAGCGGATGTTGTTTTGTTGGAAATTCAAAAGCTATACAAGATAGAACGTAAAATAAAAGAACAAGAATTAACTATTGAGCAAACTAAAGCATATAGAGAAAAACATGCATCACCTGTTTTAGACGGAATAGAAATTTATCTTACAAAAGAGCGAAAAAACGTACTGCCTAAAAGTGCCATAGGAAAAGCAATTGCTTATACTCTTAAAATATGGCAAAACCTAAAACTATACATCGATGATGGCAGGTTTGAAATAGACAACAATAATATAGAAAATGCCATAAGACCTTTAGCTATTGGCAGAAAAAATTATCTCTTTGCTGGCAGTCATGAGTCCGCACAAAACATAGCTCTATTTTATAGCTTTTTTGCTACTTGCAAAAAGAATAACGTAAACCCACATACGTGGCTATGTGATGTCCTTAATAGATTACCAGAACATAAGGCTAATAAACTTTCGGAGTTACTGCCTCAAAATTGGAAGCCTGTTGATAAATAATCAAGGGTGTACTTTACCGTACGCTTACGGTGATTTTGATTGTAATTGTATACGTTGTTCTTTAGAAATAGATTCTCTAATCAAAATGTTATTAACCAAAAAAAACCATTCATAGCTGAATGGTTTTTTTAGTGCTTACCTAAATAAGCATTAGATTGAAACTTTCCCCAAATTTTCAATTTCTCTAATAAGTATGGTACAAATATATACATATAGGTAGCATAGTCAATTCGGGTTAACACAGGTTAAATTGTGGTTTTCTGTAAATTAAAAACGCATCGTTTTTTATGTAGTTTTTATATTTAATTGTAAGCTTAGTTCTTTTAGTTGATCTTCTGCTATTTTTGATGGAGCGTCAATCATTACATCTCTTCCACTGTTGTTTTTAGGGAAAGCTATAAAATCTCTAATGGTCTCTTGACCTCCTAAAATAGCAACCAATCTGTCCAGTCCAAAAGCCAAACCACCGTGTGGCGGTGCTCCATAAGTAAAGGCATTCATTAAAAAACCAAATTGCTCTTGTGCTTCTTCAGGAGAAAACCCTAAGTATTTGAACATCATTGCTTGCGTGTCTTTATCAAAAATCCTGATAGATCCTCCTCCAATTTCGTTACCGTTTAATACCAAATCGTAGGCATTTGCTCTTACTTTTCCAGGGTCTGTTGCTAATAAGTGCATATCTTCTGGTTTTGGTGATGTAAATGGATGGTGCATGGCGTGGTAGCGTTTGCTTTCTTCATCCCATTCTAACAACGGAAAGTCTACGACCCATAAAGGTGCAAATTCATCTGGTTTGCGCAGGCCTAGCGTTTCTGCCATTTCCATACGTAAAGCACTCATTTGACTGCGAACTTTGTCCGTTTCGCCACACATTACTAAAATTAAATCACCTGGTTTAGCACCCGTAGCATCTGCCCATTTTTGTAAATCTTCTTGCGTAAAGAATTTATCTACAGAAGATTTAAATGTTCCGTCTGCTAAATATTTAGCAAAGATCAAACCGCTAGCTCCTACCTGTGGTCTTTTTACCCATTTGATTAATTTGTCGGTTTGTTTTCTTGAATAATCAGCACATCCAGGAACCGCAATACCAATTACCATTTCTTGACTGTCAAAAACGGCAAAGTCTTTTCCTTGTGTAATATTGTTGATTTCGGAAAACTCCATTCCAAAACGAATGTCTGGTTTGTCGTTTCCGTATTTTTTTAAGGCATCCGCATAGGTCATTCTTGGGAATTCTGCTACGTCTACATTTTTTAACTCTTTTAATAAGTGGCGTGTCAACCCTTCAAATACTTTTAAGATGTCCTCTTGGTCTACAAAGGCCATTTCGCAGTCTATTTGTGTGAATTCTGGTTGTCTGTCTGCACGTAGATCCTCGTCTCTAAAACATTTTACAATCTGGAAATACTTGTCCATTCCACCTATCATTAACAATTGTTTAAAGGTTTGTGGTGATTGTGGTAAGGCGTAAAACTGACCTTGATTCATACGGCTTGGCACTACAAAATCTCGTGCCCCTTCTGGAGTAGATTTAATCAAATAAGGAGTCTCAATTTCGATAAACTCTTGATCTGATAAATATTTACGAACCTCCATTGCCACTTTATGGCGGAAAATAAGATTATTTTTTACAGGGTTTCTTCGGATGTCTAAATACCTGTATTTCATACGGATATCTTCTCCTCCGTCTGTTTTGTCCTCAATCGTAAATGGAGGAGTTACAGATTTGTTTAATACAGTAATCTTTGATGCTAGAATTTCAATAGCTCCTGTTGGCATTTTATCATTCTTAGCCACACGTTCAATAACTTCACCAGTCACTTGAATTACAAATTCACGTCCTAAGTCTTTTACTTGATCAATAAGTGCTTTATCACTGCGTTCTTCATCAATTATAATTTGAGTAATCCCATAACGATCACGTAGATCTATCCAAATCATAAATCCTTTGTCTCGTATTTTTTGTACCCAACCAGAAAGTATCACTTCTTGTCCTTTATGCGCTATTCGTAATTCTCCGTTCGTATGACTTCTGTACATTTTGTAAATTTTTGTTGCAAATTTAAGGAAATCCTACGTATCTGTGCTTTTTTTTTAAGGGAATGTCTTGTGTCTATATTTAGTTTGGCTATAAAAATCATTGAGAGTGCTTAAATTAGCGGCAAAACAATTAAATGGCAAATTCTATTCCTATTGATTAATTTGTATCTTTGTAATCTAAAATTGTTAAAAGCATGTTTTTATTTATTAGTGGAGCAGAGATTTTTGTGGTCATAGCATTAGCTGTAATGCTTTTTGGAGCCGACAAATTACCGGAAATTGCACGTGGCTTAGGAAAGGGTATGCGTCAAGTAAAAGATGCTACAAACGATATAAAACGAGAAATTAAAACCAGTGCTAAAGATGCAAATTTAGATATTGATGTTGTGACTGATATAAAAGAGCAAGTAAATAAGGTACGTGATAATTTCGAGGATTTTACAGGGCCTATCAAACGTAATTTTAAATAATATTTTTGTTAGAAAAATTAGAATACTTAGATTCGAATTTACTTATTTTCCTAAATAATTTAGGGAGTCAATTTTGGGACGGTTTTTGGTTATTAGTAACAAAGCCTCTTACGTGGTTGCCTGTTTTATTGCTGTTTGTTTTTTTGTGTGTCAAGGCTTTTAAATTCAAACGTGCATTTTTAGTTCTTTTAGCTATGGGCTTAGGTACTTTTTCCATTTTAACTATTGTCAACTTTATCAAAAACAACGTGCAGCGGTTACGCCCTGTGAACGATGTTTCTATGCATTCGAAATTAAGAGTTTTGATAGAACCAACCGATTTTAGTTTTCTTTCAGGACATGCAACCGTTTCGTGTTTTGTAGCGGTGTATTTGTATCTTTTATTTAGAAATTATTATAAGTTTCCTTTTCTAGTGTTTGTATTTCCAATTGTTTTTGGATACAGTCGATTGTATTTAGCAGTACATTACCCGAGTGATATTCTTGCAGGAACTCTTCTAGGAGGAATTGCAGGGCTGTTTGTATATAAAGGTGTGAAAAGAGTTGTGTTTCGATAATAAACAGCGAAGGGCTTATGATACCAATTACAATCCCAAATGATCGATATAAATAGTTTATTTTACGTTTAGCGTTGTTGAAAAACAGAACACTTTTCTTAGGTTTTTTATGTAGAAGCTCTTACGTGTTATTTTTGGGTATAAAAAAACTCCCACCTAAGTGAGAGTTTTAATACTGTATTCTATAATCTTTCATCGAAGGTTTAATTCCCCGAGGCTTTAGATTTCTTCTGATTCTTCTGTCTCAGTATCTTTTGTGATTACGGTTGGAATTTCTTTTTTTATGTTTTCACCTTTTAAGTAGTTTGGCAATTGCATTCCTGCCATATCAAACATTTCTTGCAGTGGAGGTACAGATTTGTACATACCAGAAATAAAGTTAGAGGTGGCTGTTTTTCCATCTTTTCCTCCTCCGTTTTCCCAAACAGTAATCTTGTCAATTTTAATATTTTTGATAGCTTCTGCTTGTGTTTTTACAAGTTCAGGTAATTTGTCAGCAACCAATAATAGTACGGCATCTTTAGGACTGTTTCCAGATGCTTTTACAATACGGTCAAAACCTTCCGCTTGCTTGGTCAATATTTCAAAGATACCTTTTGCTTCCGCTTCTTTTTTCATAAAGATGGCATCTGCTTCTCCTTTGGCAATCCTTCTAATTTGTTCTGCCTCAGCCTCTGCGTCAATTTCTACTTTTCGCTTGCTTATTTGTGCAGGTACTATAATATCTGCTCCTTGTTCTGCTTCTTTTCGTTTTGCTCTAGCTTCTTCTGCTATTTTTTCTGCTGCATAGGCTTCTTCTAATGCTTTGGCTGCCTGAACTTTTTCTGCTGAAATGGCGCGTTTGTCTGCCTCTGCTTCTCGTTCTCTTCTCAAGGCATCGGATTCGGCAATTTCTATTTTAGAAATATTTTCTCCTTCAATAGCCTTGGCGTTTGCATTGGCGGTTTTTACACGTTCTCTTTGTTTTGCATCTGCTTCACCAATTTTTGCTAGTGCATCGGCATTGGCTGTTTGTACGCGTTCGTTTTGTTCTGCGTTTGCTTCTCCAATCACGGCGGTAGCATTCATTGATGCGACTTCTACACGTTCTAATTGATTAGCATCTGCTTCCCCGATTTTTGCTTTGGCTACGGCGTCAGCAACTTTAATTCGTTGATCTTGAACGGCTATAGCCTCTCCAATTGCTCCGTCTCTGTTTTTTTGTGATACAGAAATTTTAGCGTCATTTATGGCTTTTGCAGCGGCTTCTTTTCCTAAAGCTTCTATATAACCAGATTCATCATGAATATCAGTGATATTTACGTTGATCAGTTTGAGCCCTACTTTTTTTAATTCCGCTTCTACACTGTTGGTAATATGAGATAAAAACTTATCTCTATCAGAGTTTATTTCTTCAATGTCCATAGAAGCTACGACCAAACGTAATTGACCAAAAATAATTTCCTGAGCCAAACTTTCAATATCATCATGAACTAAACCAAGTAAACGTTCTGCTGCATTTTGCATCACGCTAGGTTCTGTAGAGATACCAATGGTAAATCTAGAAGGTACATTTACACGGATGTTTTGCTTGCTTAAAGCATTGGTTAAATTTACTTCAATAGACATAGGTGTTAAGGTCAAAAAGGCGTAGTCTTGTATGATAGGCCAAATAAATGCCGCTCCACCATGTACACAACGGGCTGATTTTCCACCGCCAGTTTTTCCGTAGATTACTAATATTTTATCCGAAGGACAACGTTTGTAACGTCGCATCATCGAGAATAAAAAGACAACAAAAATTAAAATAATTGCACCCACTAAGGAGACTCCTGTAAGTGCGGAGGATTGCAATGGTAACA
Source organism: Flavobacteriaceae bacterium (assembly GCA_965224465.1). Lineage (GTDB taxonomy): Bacteria > Bacteroidota > Bacteroidia > Flavobacteriales > Flavobacteriaceae. Next base: position 3,218,700 of record OZ245049.1, read on the forward strand.
TAAGTATATTCATAGTATTCAATTATAATTTTTTGACTAATAATATTTCGGAACTCACTACTTCCACTACCTTAATTACGGTTCCTGTGGCAAGCTCATCTTCACTGTCGGTTAATGCTTCTAACTCTCGCAAAGCTCCTTGTACTTTGATGGATATTTTCCCTATTTTAGATCGGTTTGCTCCAATGGGTAAATAAACCTCTCCAACGGCATCTATAGCGTTATTTATTCTCAAAATTCCGTTTTCTGCCAAGGTACTCATCCAATAAAATAGAGCGGATGTAGCAACCATCATTGCCAATCCCGAAGCGGTTGCAATGATTAAGGTGAGCATCGTACTCAGTCCGTTTTCTGCACAAATAATTCCTGTCCAACCGAAAATGGTAAAAAACGCAATGGTGTTTTTAAAAGTGAAAAATTGAAATCCTACGCCTCCATCATCTGCCTCAAATTCTGCGGCATCTATTTCTACATCCGAGTCCATATCTCCACCTATAAAAGTAGTGATAAAAATAAGGAGAAATATAAACGAGCCGATCAAAGCGACACTCCAATATGCAATCTCTATCTGACTTAAATTATTGTAAAATTCATTCATGATTTTATGTTTTTGGTCTTTGTAAACGAATGGATCAATAGGGTGTTTATTTACAGCATTCTATTGATTAGTAGCGTTACATTTTAATTTGTTACAAAAAAGACCTTGTTCTTGACATTTTGAGTACAAGGTAGTCATTATTTATGGAGACATGTTGTTTTTTTTCTTGAATAGGCTTCCATTTCTATGCTATATAAATTCGATATTCTTATAATTATTGCTGTTTTGTTGCTGTTTTTATGTAACTTTATTGTTTATTAACTCAAATCTTGTGCATTTTACTGCCTAAGAGAACATTTAGAATCCAATGAAAATTAGTTTACATTCTTTTGAATTAGCTTTACAGCATCCTTTTACTATTTCTAGACGGACATTTAATACCCAGTCGTCCTTAGTATTAGAGTTACAGTATAATGGTTTTTCTGGTTTTGGAGAGGCCACTTCAAATCCTTATTATAATTGTACCGTAGAGACTATGCGTAGTGATTTGGAAGCGGTTCGCGAGCTCGTGGAAAGGTCTCATTTAGAACTCATACCTTCTGAATTTTGGAAACAAGCCAAAGGGCTGTTAAAAAATAGTATGTTTGCTTTGTGTGCATTGGATCAGGCTTATCACGATTTGTATGCAAGGAGTAAGGGTATGAAATTGTACGAATTTTGGGGTTATTCTATTGATAAGAATCCACAGACTGATTTTACAATAGGTATCGATAGCATTGAAAAGATGTGTTCTAAAATGACAGAAGTTACGTGGCCTATTTATAAAATAAAATTAGGAACAAAGGAGGATATTGCCATTGTTAAAGCACTTCGAAAACATACAGATGCTGTTTTTAGAATTGATGCCAATTGTGGATGGACTGCGGATGAGACGATTGAAAACGCAAAAATCTTAAAGACCTTGGGTGTTGAGTTTCTAGAGCAACCGCTTCCTGCAGATGATTGGGAAGGAGCTAAAAAAGTATTTGAGCATTCCGTATTGCCGATTGTAGCCGATGAGAGTTGTATTGTAGAAACAGATGTTGAAAAGTGCGCTGGGTATTTTCATGGTGTAAACATAAAATTGATGAAGTGTGGAGGGCTCACACCTGCACGTAGGATGTTAAAAAAAGCAAGGGATTTAGGATTAAAAACTATGGTGGGCTGTATGACGGAATCTACCGTTGGAATATCAGCTATTGCACATTTATTGCCTGAGTTGGATTACGTAGATATGGATGGGCCTTTATTATTGGCTCAAGACATTGCGAAAGGAGTGCGAATAGAGAATGGAAACATTATATATGCCGATGGGAATGGGACAGGAGTAGAATTGTTGTAAATCAAATGTATCTCAAAATAAAAGTTGAGAGAGTAGATGCACTTATTAAATATAGTGGAAGTATTCTCTGTATGTGTTATTCTACTTTCTCAATCATGTTATTAATGTCTAATTTGTATTTAGGTAAAAAGCCTTTTAGAATTAAAACTACGCCAAAAATCACGAGGATAATTCCCATAGTACGCTGTATTTTATGAATCACTTTGGAGGTTAATCGTTTTTTGAGCTGTTTTGCCAATAGTATTTTTCCTAGATCTGTAAGGAAATAACTGAGTAGAATTACGCCAAAATAATTAAATATTTTTCCCGAATCCATGTCTAATTCTGGTCCTACAACCAAAATCATTCCTAGCCAAAAAGCCAAGACTCCTATATTGATAAAGTTGAGTAAAAATCCTTTTAATAGCAATCCAAAATAATTTGATTTCTCAGGGACTTCTACAGCCTTGTTATCGTTGGGTTTTTCCTTTTTAGAAAAATAGGTAACGAGTCCATAAACAACCAATATAATACCGCCTATAAAGAATAAGCGTGGGTCGTCTTTTATTTTTTCTAGCAGGGTTCTACTTCCGAAATAAGCAATTAAAATAAAGGAAATATCACCTAGAACAACGCCTATATCAAATACAATCGCTGCTCGGGCACCTTTGATAATACTCGTTTGAAGTAGGGTGAAAAATACAGGGCCAATCATAAACGAAAGGAAAAAACCAATAAAAATAGCATCTTTTAACTCAAGTAAACTCATAGTATATTTTTGTGATGGTGAAAGTACTGCTTTTCCACCACATAAGGGATTTACACCAATAATTACAATCCAAAATGACCGATATAAATGGTTTGTTTTACGTTCTAGCGTTGTTAAAAAATAGAACGATAGCTATCCTTAGATTTTTCGCCTAGCTAAAACAAAAAATAATTACATTTCTAAACCTTCACTTGGAAATGTATTTGGTATTAGTGGCTTCTAATCTCTGTTTTGTACCACGCAACAACGGTTTGTGTGTCTTGGCTAATACATGTAATATACATAATATTATTATGCATAAGAAAATTATGTATATATTTACAAAATAAGAATAGACGAAATATGGGGAATCAAAAATTATATAAAGGCTCGTTACAAACAATCATTTTAAAACTATTATCAGAAAATGATAAGATGTACGGCTACGAAATCACGCAAAAGGTAAAGGCATTAACCAAAGGTGAATTACAAATTACCGAGGGCGCTTTGTATCCAGCTTTGCATAAGTTGGAAGCCGAAGGGTTATTGGATGCAGAAGTGGAGAGAGTAGATAATAGGTTGCGAAAATATTACAAACTTACAGAAAGTGGCACCAAGGAAACGGTGAATCGCTTGGTGCAATTAGAGGAGTTTATCCAAACCATGCAGCATTTGTTACATCCTAAACTTATACCAACCTACAATCCAAAATAACCGATACAAATAGTTTATTTTACGTTTTAGCGTTGTTAAAAAATAGAACGATTGCTAAGCTATCCTTAGGTTTTTTTGCCAGCTAAAACAAAAAATAATTACATTTCTAAACCTTCACTTGGAAATGTATTTGGTATTACTTAATTTTTTACTATGAAAAAGATGAAATTCACTAAACAGGAAATAAATGAGGTCTCCAAATATTTGGATAAAAAAGAGCTGTATTATGCGGACTTACGATATGAAATACTGGACCATATACTCTTAGATATTGAACATGAAATAACCGTAGAAAAGGTGTCTTTTGATGAAGCTTTTGAAAATTCTTGTGATAAATGGAAGGGGAGTTTTTATAGAGAAAGTTCTTATTGGTTAGGTATAATGTATAGAGGTCCAAGAATATTTATTGATCGGTGTGTTAAAATACAAAGACCGTTTTTGATGCTGTTTTTTGTTTCATTCTTGTTTTTTGCAATACTTTCTTTTTTGATAAAACCTGTAATGGACTTTGAATTATTGTTTTATTTTACTTTAGGAGTTTCTCCTATTTATATAAGCTGTGTTTTGTATTGGTGGATAAAAATAAAAATTTCAAGAACAAAAACCTCTTTTAGTTTTTTGTTTTATAGATATATTGTTATAAATTTTCTAATGAATTTTATTGTTTTAAATCAGCTTTATGAAACTCAGGCAGGAGAATTAAATTTAGCTGATTTTTACTATTTAATTTTTGGTTTTAATGTGCTCTATCATGGTTATTATTTATATAAAAACCATCAGAGGGAAGTGTTGCAATTAAAAAAATATAAGGACTTATGATTCCACAAAAGATAACAGAGATAGAACTAGAAGAACTCTACAAATTTACGAGGAAACACTTTGTGGAGCATTATGATGTGCAAACCGAGTTGGTAGACCATTTAGCCAATGATATAGAACAACTATGGCAGGAAAAACCATGTTTATCATTTGAGGAAGCGCGGGTTATTTCCTTTAAAAAGTTTGGGGTGTTTGGCTTTCTGGAAGTGGTAGAATCTCAGTCCAAAGCCATGAGTAGAAAATATTATAAAATTATGTTTTCTATTTTGAAGGATTTTTTTAGACTTCCTCAAATTTTGATTACACTTGCTGTTTTCGGTGTTGTTTTTGGTGCTTTAACGCGATTTTCTTCGCATCAATCCTATACAATAACAGCGTTATTTTTGTTAGTTATATTGGTAATGATAGTTCGTTTGTTTGAATTGCGTAATATAAAGAAAAGAAGACGTAAATCCTCTGGGAAAAAATGGATGTTTGAAGAGATGATTTTGAATACAGGCGGATTTGCTTCATTTTCATACCTACCGCTTCAATTTATTTCGACTTCTGATGGAAGTCATGGGGTTTACTGGATGGTTTTTATGAGTAGTTTTTTTACGGTTTTTATGATTGTAAATTATATAGTTGCCTTTATCATCCCTTCAAAAATGGAAGAATTGTTAGCCGCACAATACCCAGCATATAAAATAAAGTCTTAATTGTGTAACATTTTTATCTTAATGATTACTAATATTTTATTAAGTCTAAAATTTATCCAATGATTACACGTTTTTTAAACTTGGAATGGAAGCAGTTTTTCCGTTCGTCTTATTGGCAAAAAAGCATCGCAATAAATGTGTTGATGGTGTTTTTTGCATTGTATTTTATCGCTATATTTTTTGGACTGGGAATGGCCTTGTTTCCGATGCTTAAAAAGCTGTATCCTACTGTAGATCCATTTGTGAAAGTAAATACATTTGTGTTTTATTGGGTATTGGCTGATTTAATGATGCGGTTTTTTCTACAAAAACTTCCCGTACTAAATGTGAAGCCATTATTGGTGTTGCCACTTAAAAAGAGCAGTATAGTCCATTTTGTGTTGGGGAAATCGGTGTTTTCGTTTTTTAATCTGCTGCCTTTATTTGCCATTATGCCCTTTGCGGCAGTTCTTGTTTTTGAGGGGTATGATATGGCAAGTGTTTTTGTTTGGTCTTTGATAATTATGCTGTACGCATTAATTATTAATTTTGTCAATTTTATGATCGAGAGTAAATCTTCGGAATCGGAGTTTTCGTTTATACCAATGCTGCTTAGTATATCTGGATTGCTTGCATTGAATTATTTTAATGTTATTTCGTTTTCAGACCTGACAGCTACAAGTGTGAATTATATGGTGATAAATCCTTGGCTAATTTTGATTCCAATGGTGGTATTGATAGTTGTTTATATATTTAATTTTAAGCTGCTTATTAATAAGTTGTACATAGATGGGGGCTTGAAAAAATCCACGAAGGAAGTTGTTACAAGTGATTTGTCTTGGGTGCGTAAATTTGGAGACATTGCCCCATTCTTACAGTTGGATTTAAAATTGATATGGCGTAATAAACGTCCACGATCTACGCTTTTGATGTTGGTAATGAGTTTGTTTTACGGTTTGATTTTTTACCCGAACCCTACTTATCAAGGGATGCCGGCGATGTATGTTTTTGTAGGTATTTTTGTTACGGGTATTTTTATGATTAATTTCGGACAGTTTATTCCTGCGTGGGACAGTGGTTATTATAGTATGTTGATGAGTCAAAATATCAAATACAAACAATATTTGAATTCAAAATACAAGTTGATGATGGTAAGTGCCGTAGCTCTGTTTGTTCTTAGTATTCCTTATGTCTATTTTGGGTGGGAGGTACTATTGGTTCATTTTGCGGCGATGGTATATAATATAGGAGTGAATACACATGTATTGTTGTACGGAGGTTCCTTTAATCGAAAAAAAATAAATTTAAACGAGCGAGCTGCTTTTAATTATCAAGGAACGGGTGCTGTACAATGGCTGATTGGTTTTCCGTTGATGGCATTGCCTGTCTTATTGTTTTATATTACCTATAAGTTTATCAATTTTGAAGCAGGGATTGCCATTCTTATTATGCTTGGGGTTCTAGGTGTTGTTTTTCATCAGAAATTAATGAAGGCAATAGTAAAGCGATATAAAAATAAAAAGTACGAGATGATTGCAGCATTTAATCAATCTAATTAAAAAAATATATGATACACGTAAAAAACATATCAAAAGTATACGGTGCAAATACTGTATTAAATATAAAAAACTTAGAGATTCCAAAAGGACAATGTATTGGACTTGTTGGAAATAATGGTGCAGGTAAAACTACGTTTTTTAATTTATTATTGGATTTAATAAAGGCGAGTACGGGAAAGATTATTACACAAGAAATTCAGGTGGATACGAATGAAGATTGGAAAACATTTACAGGGTCGTTTATAGACGAAACCTTTTTAATTGGGTATTTGATTCCAGAAGAATATTTTTACTTTGTAGGTGAGTTGAGAGGGATGAATAAAGCGGATATAGATGCTTTTTTGATTCAGTTTCACGATATTTTTAATAACGAAATCTTAGGAACAAAAAAATATTTACGTGATTTGTCTAAGGGGAATCAGAAAAAAGTGGGGATTATAGCCGCTTTGATTGGGAGTCCAGAAGTAATTGTATTGGACGAGCCCTTTGCCAATATAGATCCTACAACTCAGATTAGGTTAAAAAAAATGCTCAAGAGTTTTGTCGAAAATCAAGAAGTGACCTTGTTAATTTCTAGTCACGATCTAGGACATATAACAGAGGTATGTGATAGAATTGTAGTGTTAGAGAAAGGATGTATTGTAAAGGATTTAGCGACTTCCACAGAGACATTACAAGAGTTAGAAACGTATTTTACGGTATAGGTCCAAATATATTTAGTGTAAAACGCACCTATATACTGCGTTTTTTTATAGTGTAGAATAATAAAGTAAGACACTTGTGGTTGTCCTATTTTTTTATGAGTTATTTTGAAAAACTAATATGTTTTATTGTAAAAAGAGCACAAAAAAAGAGGCCTACCCCAGGCCTCTTTTCGTAATGATAAGTTATTAACCCCTTAATAACATATTCTAGTAAGAAAAGTTTCGTTTTCTTATGCTAAAACTAATCAGATGACTGCAATTTACGTTTTTTTTTAAGGTTAAACACCCTTAACTATCGATGAGTGACGCTTATCTAAGGATGTCTGTTGTGTGCAAAATGGAATAGTGCTTGATTTTTAGCCTTTTATTTTTCTGAAAGTTTTTTAAATCCCATATTAAACAGTGTGAAGCCAAAAATATCTGCATATTGTTCTATGGTTTTAGAAACAGGAGTTCCTGCTCCATGACCTGCATTTGTTTCTATCCGTATAAGCACAGGGTTGTTTCCAGATTGTTTGTCTTGGAGCTCTGCTGCAAATTTAAAAGAGTGTGAGGGAACTACTCTATCGTCATGATCTCCTGTGGTGATCATTGTAGCGGGATAATGAATGCCTTTTTTTACATTGTGTACAGGAGAATATCCTTTTAGGTATTCAAACATTTCTTTGGAGTCTTCTGCGGTTCCATAGTCATACGCCCATCCAGCTCCTGCTGTAAATGTATGGTAGCGTAACATATCTAGAACGCCCACAGCAGGAAGTGCTACTTTTATTAGTTTGGGTCTTTGCGTCATGGTGGCTCCTATTAATAAGCCTCCGTTAGATCCTCCTTGGATTGCTAGGAAATCAGGAGAGGTATATTTTTTTTTAATTAGATATTCTGCAGCGGCTATAAAATCGTCAAATACATTTTGTTTTTTTAGTTTTATTCCTGCGTCATGCCATTTTTTACCGTATTCGCCACCCCCTCTTAAATTGGGGACAGCATAAATACCTCCTTGTTCCATCCATACGGCGTTTGCAATGCTAAAACTTGGTGTAAGGCTAATATTGAATCCGCCATAACCGTATAGTATTGTTGGGTTTTTACCATTAAGTTCCAACCCTTTTTTATGTGTAATAAGCATAGGGATTTTGGTACCGTCTTTAGAGGTGTAAAATACTTGTTTTGTCAGATAGTTATCTGGGTTAAAATCAATGGATGGTTTTATATATAGTTTAGAGTCTCCTGTATGTGGGTCAAAACTATAGATAGATCCTGGTGTTTTATAATTTGTGAATGAGTAGTACAATAGTGTTGCTTCTTTTTTTCCTCCAAAACCTGATATGGTACCTATTCCTGGTAATGTTATTTCTCTGATTAGTTTTCCTTCAAAGTCGTATTGTTTTGCTTTTGAAACGGCATCTACCATATATTTCGCAAAAATAAAGCCTCCTGCTATTGATACATCTAAAACATGGTCTGTTTCTGGGAGCACATCTATCCAATTCTCTGGCGTAGGATTGTTGGCATTCACTTTTACAATACGCTTGTTTGGAGCATTTAAATTGGTTATCAAATACAAAGTGTCCTCGTTGTTTTCTATGAGATACGTGTCGCTGTCAAAATTAGTTACGATGGCAATTAGTTTTGCTGCTGGATTTTTTAAATCTAATAGGTATAATTCGTTCCCCGAGGTAGATTTGGCGGCAGAAATACTCAAAAATCTATGATCTTTAGTAATGCTACTCCCCACATATCTACGTTTATGAGTTTCTCCAAATAGGACAGGGTCATTCTTTTGAGCGGTTCCTAGTTTGTGATAAAACAACCGATGTTGATCTGTTTTGGCTGACAGTTCGCTGCCTAGTGGTTTTTCATAACTAGAATAGTAAAAGCCATCATTTTTTTTCCAGGTAAGTCCAGAGAATTTAACATCAACCAGCGTGTCTTCTACAATTTTTTTAGTTGCTACATCCATTATAATTACTTTACGCCAGTCGGATCCTCCTTCGGAAATAGAGTAGGCTACTTTACTTCCATCTTCTGAAAATGAAACAGCTCCAAGCGACGTCGTCCCATCTTTTGAAAACGTGTTTGGGTCTAGAAAAACACTTGGTTGTTCGTTTATCTTTTGACGGTACAAAACGTTGTGGTTTTGAAGACCATCATTTTTGTAAAAATAGGTGTCATTTCCTTCTGTAAACGGAGCACCTATTTTTTCGTAATTCCATAATTTCTTTAGCCTGTTTTTAAGTGCATTCCGATAGGGGATAGTGTTTAGGTAGTTAGAAGTAACGTTGTTCTGGTCGCTTACCCAAGCACCTGTTTCTTCGGACATGTCATCTTCTAGCCATCTGTAAGGATCCTTTGTTTCAGTATCAAAATAGGTTGTAACACTGTCTACTTTTTTTGTGGTTGGATAGGTCAATTTCATTGCTAATTTATCGTGATTTAAAGAGTTACAACTGCTCATTATTATGGCAGTGGTAAACATAATTATAAGGTGTTTCATGGCCGTTTAATCATTGATTGAGATACAAATGTATAAAAAAAAGATATATTTGATGAATGACTGTTTTAGAAAAGTAATTTGTAACAATTATCACTTTGGATGTGATTGTTTTTATGTCAATTTGTCAAAATTAATAAAGGCATAAAATTTGTGTATAAGTGTCTATAAAAAAAACGGATATGACAGAGTTATTGACCAAAGAAACCTTTTTAGAAAAGGTGTTTAATTTTGATAAAAATACGGAGTGGAAATACGAAGGGGAATTGCCTTGTATTATAGATTTTTATGCAGATTGGTGTGGACCATGTAAAATGGTAGCTCCTGTTTTAGAAACCTTGAGTGAAGAATATGAAGGAAAAGTTCTTATTTACAAAGTAAATACGGAAATAGAGCAGGAATTAGCCGCAGCTTTTGGTGTGCGTAGTATTCCTACGATGTTGTTTTGTCCTAAAGAAGGAGAGCCTCAAATGGCACAAGGAGCATTGCCTATTACGGAGTTTAGGAAATTATTTAAAGATGTTTTACTTGTAGAATAAGAAATGAAACAGCTGAAATAAATAGATAAAAGTAAAAAAGAGCTGATACATATGTATCAGCTCTTTTTTGTACTTACGGCCCTTCTGAAATAGCGATTCGCCAAAATTAATAGTGTAATGAAAACATCCGATACACTACGTATGTGAAGCGTAGTCAAAAAGACCATTCGGTTACTTTTTTGAGGATGTTGTTACGGCAATGTATTTCCTTGATTGTCGATTATATCCATAATTGAGTACGTTTAGTCTAGATTATTTTCGATATTTTATCTACAATGGTTTCTGATAGTTTTATATTAGATTCCTCAGTCCATCCTGCTATATGTGGTGATAGTAAAACATTTGATGCTTGTATCAAAAAGCTAAAAGCAGGGGGTAATTCCTTGTTTTCGAATAAGTTTTCAAAACTTAATTTTTCATATTCTAATACATCTAAACAGGCTCCAAGAATTTTTTTAGAACGTAGAGCTGTGACCAAATCATCTGTTTTAACGGCAGAACCACGTGCTGTATTTATCAAATAAAAAGGTTTTTTAAACTGATTGATAAACGCAGTGTTAAGCATGTTGTGAGAATGTTTATTAAAAGGTGTGTGAAAACTAATTACATCTGCAGTGTTTTGTAATTCGCTCAAACTTACCTGTTTAGAGTATATATCTCCCATGTTGGGTAAAAGATCATAGCAAATTACATGTACGTCAAAACCTTGTAGTTTTTTTGCAAATGCTTGTCCCATGTTTCCATATCCTATAATACCTACGGTTTTACCTTCGAGTTCTATTCCTCTGTTTTTTTCTCTATTCCACATACCTTTTCTGATTTCTAAGTCTGCTTGTTTGAGATTATTAAAAAGAGCTAAAAGCATTCCTAATGCGTGTTCGCCTACCGCATTTCTATTTCCTTCGGGAGCAGAAATTAATGCAATTCCTTTAGATGCAGCATAATCTACGTCTATACTTTCAAGTCCCGCTCCAACACGGGCAATGAATTTTAATTGCGTGGCTTTATCAATAAAATCCTTGTAAATATTAAATCTACTACGGATAATAATTCCGTCATATAGGTGAATTGTGTTTTCGATTTCTTCTTTAGAAGTTGTATAGGCTTCCACACAGTGACAACCCAGTTTTTCGAGTCTAGCTTTTAGTAGTTCATGATTTTTGTCAATAAAAAGAACCTTCATTTAATACTGTTCTTTATCATTTGGAAAATCACCACTTTTTACGTCGGCACTGTACTTTTGAAAAGCTTCTTTCATTTGGTCGTACATATCTAAGTATCTACGTAAAAAACGAGGATTAAATTCGTGCGTCATTCCAAGCATGTCATGTGTCACCAATACTTGTCCGTCAACGCCATTTCCAGCACCAATACCAATGACAGGGATAGAAATACTTTCTGCTACTTTTTGAGCCAAACTTGCAGGTACTTTTTCTATGACTAACGCAAAACAGCCTAGTTTTTCTAACAACTTGGCGTCTTTCATTAATTTAATGGCTTCTTCTTCCTCTTTGGCACGTACGGTATAGGTTCCAAATTTGTAGATGGACTGTGGGGTAAGTCCCAAGTGACCCATTACAGGAATTCCAGCATTTAGAATCCGTTTTATAGATTGTTTAATTTCTGAACCACCTTCCATTTTCACTGCATGACCTCCAGATTCCTTCATAATTCTAATCGCAGAGCGTAGGGCTAGTTTAGGATCTGATTGGTAATTCCCAAATGGTAAGTCTACAACAACTAAACTTCGGGTAATTCCTCGCACCACAGAACTGGCATGATAAATCATCTGATCTAGCGTAATAGGGAGCGTGGTTTCGTGACCAGCCATCACATTTGAGGCTGAATCTCCAACCAAGATAACATCAATATTGGCACCATCAACTATTTTTGCCATGGTGTAGTCGTATGCTGTAAGCATTGAGATTTTTTGACCATGAGCTTTCATATCCACAAGGGATTTGGTGGTAATTCTTTTGTATTTTTTTTTTGTGACAGACATAATTCTGTATTTTATATATTTGGTAAAAATACAAAAAATAGTGTTGGTAATTTTAAACAGGATAATTATTTTAATGTCTTAAAATTTGCGTATTATAAATAAAATGATGTATTTTGTTCATGTCTTTATGGTTTTTAAAGATTTGGATGTATACTTTCCCTTTTAGAATTTATGTTCTATTCTCTAATTTTATTTTATTAAAATTATTATTTGCTAAAGTTGTCTTTTATAGGGGTTTGGCTGTAACACTATTCGTATATTTATTTGTGTATATGGAATAGACTAAAGAAAAAAATATGAAAAGAGAAAACAATCAGTTATCGGAACGGTTTTTTTCAATACCTAATTTTATGGGTAAAGGAGATGAAAGTGAGGGAGAGTCTTCTGTTTTTGATGCATTGCCAACAGCTATTTGGGTTTTGGATCTTGAAAAGGTGGTTTTTACTACAGAAATTATGTTGAAAGAACTCAATACAGATTTAAAATCCTTATTAAATTCCACAAAATATTATTTGAAATTAATTTCTCTTATTCAGGTTAAGTCTGTAAATATTGCTGCGGTTCAGCTGTATAAAGCTTCAAGTAAAATGGAACTTAAGAATCAGTTTTTAACGGTATTTATTGATTTTACTAGCGGTGAATTTAAACTATTTATGTTAAATGTATTGTCTCGTAAATTGGGAGGTGAGTATGTGGGAAAGCATAAAAATGTAGGAGGAGGTATTCTTAATGTTAATGTAAACTATAAAATAGAAGAGATTGAGAAGAATATCGTTTTTTGTTCGGTAGTAGAAAATAAAGAAATGGTGTCAGAGATTTCTAAACCATTGATGCGGGTGGTTCAAAATACACCCCAAGAAGCAGGTTGGGTTTATGATGTTCGTACGCGAAAAATTGAATGGTCGGAGGAAGTTTTTGAACTTTTAGAAAGGAGTTCTGATCAAGATTCAACGGGCGTGTCTCGGATTATGAGTATTGTGCATCCTAGGGATAAAGTAAGATTATTAGAACATTATGTTTCTTTATTTAAACTGGAAAAAATAAAACCAGTTTGTTTTACAGTTGTTTTAAAAAACGAAGTCGAATTAAACATTGAGGAGCGTTACACCGTTGTTAAAAATGCGACTTATGGAAACATAGAAACAATTCTTGCTGTTATGCATGTTGTAAGTCCAAAAGTAGAATTAAATATAGAAAAAGAAATGTCTTATGAATATATGACTTCTGGGAAGCGGGCTTCTTTTTTATGGAAAACAAGTGAAGGTTGGCCAGTAGAGCAAGTTTCGGATGGCGTGGAAGCAATCTTAGGATATTCAACAAAAGATTTTTTGAAGGACGGATTATTGTACAAAGATATCATTCATAAAGATGATTTAAAATGGATGTCAGAGAAACGTGATTATATATGGTCCACTGCAGAGGAAACTGATTCTTTAAGACCTTATAGAATTATTTCTAAATCGGGGAATATAAAATGGATAGTTGCTAGATATATCTTACATAGAAATAAGAATGGAGATGTAACACATTATAATGGATTTATAGAAGATGTTACTAAGAGCAAATGCTTGGACATTGTTTTTGAAAAAATAAAAGTAACTACGATTGGATTGACATGTCAAGCATATTTAGATGCAGTAGGAAAGGGGATTGCGAATGCTATAGGTGCTGATTATTTGATGATTGGTTATCGCAATGATAAACTTTTAAATCGCATTGAGCTTGTTACAAATTATGCCAACGGTGCATTTTTAGAGAAGTATACGTATTCTGATAAAGATACTCCTTGTGGTTTAGTTTCAACGGATAAAGCAAAAGTTTATAAGAAAGATGTAGTAAACCTTTTCCCAAAGGATACTTCATTAAAGGAGATGGAGGCAGAGGGCTATATTGGTTTAAATATAAAAAATAATGAGTACAAAGCCATAGGGCTTATTTCAGCAGTATTTAAAAAGCCTTTAGAAAATGCAGAATTTGACGTGGCTGTAATGGAGCAATTTGTAAACAGAATTGGTCCAGAAATTCAGGAGTTAAAACTGAAAGAGTTACTTGTAAAGAAAGAAGAAGAAGCAAGAGCCTTGTTTACAGATTCTCCTATTGCGATGTGGATAGAAGATTACTCAGAGGTATACCGTTTTTTAAAAGAGATTAAAAAAGAAAAAATTGTTAATTTTAGAGCGTATCTTGAAAAAGATCCAAAAACACTTTCTAAGATACGAAAGCTGATTAAAATAGTTGGAATAAACGATAAATGTATTGAGTTGTCAAAAGCAAAAGACAAGCAAGAACTCTTGGATAGGTTTCATGAAACGGTGACCAAGAGCACCTTGGATACGCTAAAAGAAATTGTAACAGCTTTTTATAATAATAAGTACACCTATACTGGAGAGATGACGGTTAGGAATTTAAAAGGAGCCTACAGGGATGTCGCAGTAAGTCTATTGGTTCCACCAATGAATAGAGAATTGTACGACAAGGTGATTGTTACAGTTGTTGATGTTACGATTAGAAAAAAAACAGTAGAATCTCTCGCTCAAAAAAAATTGTATTTAGAAAATTATATAGATAGTATTCCTTTGCCTTCAATGATGTGGGATACAAATTATAGATGTATTAAATGGAATAAGACCGCCGAGGTTATGTTTGGTTATTCCGAGAAAGAAATGCTGGGGGAACATTTTAAGACATTGTTTTTTAATAAAATTAATTTTGAAGACACTAAAGAAAGTTGGTTGATTGCAATTGCTAAATATGGGAAGTTTCAAAAAACAACGGACAATGCGACAAAATCTGGAGAAATAATTAGTTGTAGTTGGAATGTTATGGCCGTGAAGAATGATAAATCACAGGTGATAGGGTATATTACCTTGGCAGAAAATATTACAGAACGCATTAAAGAAGAAAGAAGAAAAGAAGCCATATTAAGAATTTCAAAAGCCGCCATATCAAATATCTCTTTAAAAGATTTTTATAAATTAACCCATCAAGAGATGTCTAGATTCTTAGATGCAGAAAATTGTTTTATTGCGGTATGTGATATAGAATCTAACCTTATACATAAAGATTTTAGGGTTTCTACAAAAGACACCATTATTGTAGACTTAGAAATGGATGCCAGCTTGACGGGTTTGGTAATTAAGAAAAAGAAATCTATGTTGCTTAAAACTCAAGAGATTATAGATTTAAAGGTGCAGCACGGAATTGCAACAATAGGTGAAGAAACAAAAACATGGATAGGAACTCCGCTTATTGTAAAAGATAAATGTATAGGAGCTATTGTAGTGAAGAACTTTGAAAACGAAGTTGCTTATACGCAAAAAGATGTGGAGAATTTAGAGTTGATTGCAAATTCTATAAGTGGTGTTATCGAGCGGAAAAGAGCCGCAAAGAAACTCAAAATTGCACTCAAAAAAGCACTGCAATCAGAGTCGTTAAAAACATCTTTTTTGGCAAATATGAGCCATGAAATTAGAACTCCTATGAATGGAATTGTTGGGTTTTCTGAATTGTTAAGTGATTCTGAATTACAAGAAGAGGACCGTAAACATTATACCCAACTAATTATAGATAGTAGTAAACAATTGTTAAATATTGTAAATGATATTTTAGATATTTCTCAGATAGAAGCAGGGATGATTCATTTAAAACCCGAAATTTTTGACATAAATAGCCTTTTGAAACATTTGATAGAGTTACACCAAGTAAAAGCAAATGTGAAGGGAATAGAATTAATATTAGATCCTTTTTTGAATACAGAATTAAGGATAAATACAGATAAAACGAAATTACTTCAGGTATTTTCAAACTTGGTTTCAAATGCCATTAAATTTACAAATAAGGGTTTTGTTAGAGTTGGGTATCACTTAAAAGGGGAGATGTTGGAGTTTTATGTAGAGGATTCTGGTATCGGGATTCCAGAAAAATTCCATTTAAAAATATTCAATAGGTTTATTCAAACCAATGAAAAAACCAAAAAACAATCCAAGGGAAATGGCTTAGGATTGGCTATTTGTAAATCGTTTGTAGAACTGTTTGGAGGAGAGATTTGGATTGATAGATCTAATGATGAGGGGACAAAAATTTGTTTTAATTTACCTTATAAGTTTATTGCTCCAAAATTAAAAACAACAGTATCTGTTAATGTTTCTAGCGTAGAGGAAGTGAAAAAGAAGGATGTAACATTGTTAATTGCAGAAGACGAGATTAATAACATGGTGTTTTTAGAAGAGGTTTTTTCTAGAACAACCTACACAATTTTACAGGTTGAAAACGGAAGGGACGCAGTGGAAGCTTGTGCTAAGAATAAGGATATAGATATTGTGTTGATGGATGTTAAGATGCCTATTATGAACGGGCTAGATGCTTCGGAAATCATAAAAAAGAACAGGCCTAATTTGCCTATTATCGCCTTGTCTGCTTTTGCTATGGAGTCCGACATTAAATATGCCTTGAGTAAAGGATGTGACACGTACATTTCAAAACCAATTAACAGAAAATTATTATTAAAAACTATTGTAGAACTGGTTTCCAATGCCAAGGAAAATAAAATGTAATTGTATTTTGTTAAAAATTGTATATTGCGGTAGCCAACATTAATTTCTATAAAGTACGCTCACAAATGTCCCTTGATAAAATACACAGTTTAAATCCAAATAAATGGGTAGAATTATACGCAGATTACTTGTTTAATTATACCATTTCTAGAGTTGATGATCATGATATTTCGAAAGATATAATTCAAGAAACATTTTATTCAGCACTTAAGTCTGTACCTAATTTTAAAGGTTTGGCGAGTGAAAGAACTTGGTTGATTTCTATCTTAAAAAGAAAAATAATTGATTATTATAGAAAAATAAATTCTATAAAAGGAAAATCTGAGATTCGTATAAGTTTTTATCAGGCAGGTGAGCAAGAAGGAAATTGGATTGAAGAAAGGGTGCCTGCAAAATGGGAGAACACTAGTGATTATGACTTGGAACAAGAAGAACTCTCCCAAACATTGGTTCATTGTATTGGTGGCTTGCCAGAAAAATATGCAATGGTATTTAAAATGAAAACAGTCCAGAAAATGGAAACAGAAGATATTTGTAAGGACTTGGACATAACTCCGTCAAATCTATGGGTTATAATACATAGAGCTCGGACACAATTACGTGCTTGTATGGAGAAGAATTGGTTTAATAAATAACAACAATTGTAAAGATGAAATTTAAGTTAACCTGTGATGAAGCAACTGCTATTTGTACTAAAAACCAATATGGAGAAGCTTCTTTTGGAGAGAAATTCAGGATGTTATTTCACGTCATCTTTTGTCCTGTTTGTCGATTGTATTCAAAGCAAAACAGCATTGTTACAACATGTGTGTCTCAAATAAAAAAGAAGAAGCTACCACGTAGTTGCCTAAATGCCTTAGAAAAGCAAGAAATGGATTTAAAAATTAAAGAACAAGTAGAATAGTATATCTTTGTACTCTTAAATTTTTACCATGCACTTTTTATCAGAGGAATTGGATGATTATATTGTAGATCATTCAGAAAACGAGCCGAAATTATTAAGAGAGTTAAATAGAGAGACTTGGCAAAAAGTGTTGAATCCACGTATGCTGAGTGGCGTGTACCAAGGGCGAGTCTTGTCTATATTATCCAAATTAATTCGTCCAAAAAACATCTTAGAGTTAGGGACTTATACAGGTTATTCTGCTCTGTGCTTAGCCGAGGGAATGCGAAATGATGGAGTGCTACATACGATAGATCACAATGAAGAATTGTATGATTTACAACAAAAATATTTTAAAAAATCAGAATTTACGGAGCAGATTGTACAACATTTAGGGACAGCTGTTGATATAATCCCAACCATAGATTGTACTTTTGATTTGGTATTTATAGATGCAGATAAACCAAATTATGTAAATTATTTTAATCTTATTATTGGAAAGATGAACCCTGGAGGTGTCATTCTTTCAGACAACGTGCTTTGGACAGGTAAAGTCATAGAACCTTTAGACCCAAAGGATCAATCTACAAAAGTACTTTTAGAGTACAATAAATTGTTGAAAAATGATCCTCGCATAGAAACAGTTCTATTGCCTATTCGTGATGGGTTAACTATAAGTAGGGTACGGTAAATGTTTATTTTCCAGCTACGATTAAAACAAATTCTCCTCTTGGAGCTTTTATTTCGAAATGATTGATTACTTCTACAAGTGTGCCTCTTACGGTTTCTTCGTATAGTTTTGTAAGCTCTCTTGAAACAGATATTTGCCTGTCTTCTCCGAAATATTCTATAAAGTGAGTCAGTGTTTTTAATAGTTTATGTGGAGATTCATAAAAAATGATTGTACGTGTTTCTTCCGCTAAAAAAAGCAATCTTGTTTGACGTCCTTTTTTTACAGGTAAAAAACCTTCAAAGACAAATTTATCGTTGGGAAGGCCACTGTTTACAAGTGCAGGGACAAAAGCAGTTGCGCCAGGTAAACACTCGATAGCGATCCCTTCTTTTACACAGGCTCTTGTTAATAAAAATCCAGGGTCTGAAATGGCGGGAGTTCCAGCATCGGATATCATTGCAATGGATTCACCACCTTTCAATCGATCTATAATACGCATTAAAACTTTATGCTCATTGTGCATGTGGTAACTTTGCATTTGAGTACTTATTTCATAATGTTTTAAAAGTTTCCCAGAGGTACGTGTGTCTTCCGCAAGAATCAAGTCTACCTCGTTTAAAATTTCAACAGCCCTAAAAGTCATGTCTTTTAAATTTCCAATAGGGGTGGGTACTAAATATAATTTTGACATAAGGTTTTATTTTTTAACAAGCATTCGTTTAATTTCGTTCAATTTCATCAAGGCTTCAATAGGGGTTAATGTATCAATATTAGTAGCTAATATTTCTTCTTTTATACCTTCTAGTAAAGGGTCGTCTAGCTTAAAAAAGCTCAACTGCATAGCATCCTCTTCTACTGTTTTTGCTAGGGTATTTTTAATGTCTTCCGAAGTGTGATTTTTTTCTAATTGTTGAAGCATTTTACTGGCTCTATTAACTACAGAAGTAGGC
This sequence comes from Flavobacteriaceae bacterium, assembly GCA_965224465.1. Classification (GTDB taxonomy): domain Bacteria; phylum Bacteroidota; class Bacteroidia; order Flavobacteriales; family Flavobacteriaceae. Next base: position 3,237,910 of record OZ245049.1, read on the forward strand.
ATCCCAGCAAGTTTAGCTACATATATACCAAAACTGTGAGCGCTACCTCCAGGGACTAGTTTACGTAAAAATAACACTTTGTCTTTTAGTTCTTTTACGGATACGTTAAAGTTTTTGATGCGGTTAAATGTGTTGGACATATCATTTAACTCATGGTAATGCGTAGCAAAGAGTGTCTTAGCGTTGGAAGGGTGTTCGTGCAAGTATTCTGCAATTGCCCATGCGATAGAAATACCATCATAAGTACTGGTTCCTCTACCAATTTCATCTAATAAAACCAAGCTGCGTTCAGAAATATTATTCAAAATACTAGCCGTTTCATTCATTTCAACCATAAAAGTAGATTCTCCTAAAGAGATATTATCACTAGCGCCAACCCTAGTAAAAATTTTGTCTACAATTCCTATTCGGGCGCTTTCTGCGGGGACATAACTCCCCATTTGAGCTAATAATACAATAAGTGCTGTTTGTCTTAAGATGGCTGATTTCCCACTCATGTTGGGCCCTGTAATCATGATGATTTGCTGTTGATTTCGATTTAAAATCACATTATTGGCAATATAATCTTCACCAATAGGCAGTTGTTTTTCAATTACAGGATGTCGTCCATTTTTTATATCAATGTCTGTAGTATCGTCTATTTGAGGTTGAACATAATTATTATCCATAGCCGTTTTTGCAAACGAGCACAAGCAATCTACCTGTGCAATTAATTGCGCATTTAGTTGGATAGGTTGTATAAAATCGATGAGGTAACTGGTTAAATCGTTGAAAATTTGATGTTCTAAAACACTTATTTTTTCCTCAGCACCTAATATTTTAGACTCGTATTCTTTTAGCTCTTCCGTGATATAACGTTCTGCGTTTACCAATGTTTGCTTTCGAATCCATTCTTCTGGCACCTTATCTTTATGAGTATTTCTGACCTCAATATAATAGCCAAATACATTGTTAAAAGCTATTTTAAGTGAAGAGATTCCAGTGCGTTCTCTCTCTCTAGCTACCATGTCGTCCAAATAGGATTTTCCTGAATTTGAAATGGATCGCAAGTCATCTAACTCTTGTGAAACACCAGTAGCAATGGCATTCCCTTTGTTTATGTTTACGGGGGCATCTTCAAATAAAGTACTTGTTATTTTTTCTCTAAGTAAGCTGCATTCTTGTAACTGTTCTCCTATTATTTTTAACGATTCATTGTCGCTTTTCATCGCTGCTTCTTTGATAGGAATAATAGCATTCAGCGAGTTTTTAAGAAGTATTACCTCTCTTGGATTTACTTTTTCTGTAGCTACTTTAGAAACCAAGCGTTCAATATCACTGATCTGTTTTATTTGATAATTTGTAGTTTCGAAAAAGGATTCGTTTTTTGTAAAGTAATCTACTACATTGTGTCGTTTTTTTATCTGTGCGATTTCCTTTAGAGGTAAGGCGAGCCAACGTTTTAAAAGACGTGAGCCCATAGGGGAAATGGTTTGATCTATAATGTCTAGTAAAGTAACTGCATGTGCGCTGGTTCCTTGGTGTAATTCTAAATTTCTGATGGTGAATTTATCCATCCATACATAGTGATCCTCTTCTATTCTGTTAATAGTAGTGATGTGTTTGAGTTTGGTATGCTGTGTTTCTGATAGATAGTACAAGGCAACTCCAGAGGCTATAACTCCTTCGTTCAAGTCTTGTACTCCAAAACCTTTAAGAGAAGCAACTTTAAAATGATTGGTCAATGTTTCTATTGCGTAATCTATTTGAAACACCCAGTCATCTAAATAAAAGGTGTAAAAAGAGCTGCCAAAGCATTCGTTAAATTTAGTTTTAAATTGTTTTTGAACCAATACCTCACTAGGCTTGAAGTTTTGCAGTAATTTATCAATGTATTCTTTGGATCCTTGAGCTGTTAAAAACTCTCCAGTAGATACATCTAGAAAAGCAATTCCTAGTTGTTTTTTTCCAAAATGTACGGTGGCTAAAAAATTATTATTTTTGGCTTGTAATACCTCGTCATTTAAAGCGACTCCTGGAGTAATGAGCTCTGTAACACCACGTTTTACGATGGTCTTTGTCATTTTAGGATCTTCCAATTGGTCACAAATTGCTACCCGCAAACCTGCTTTTACTAGTTTTGGTAAGTAGGTATTTAAGGAATGATGCGGAAAGCCAGCCAAGGCAGTTTCACTTTCACTACCAGCGCCTCTTTTTGTGAGGATTATTCCTAAAATTTTTGATGCTTTTTTTGCGTCTTCACCAAAAGTTTCATAAAAATCTCCAACTCTAAATAATAGCATTGCATCGGGGTATTTAACCTTAATGCTGTTGTATTGTTTCATTAAAGGGGTCACTTTTTTAACTTTTTCCTTAGATTTTGCCAATTTTTAAGCTTTTAAATTACGAGGCAAAGTTATGCATTTGGAACAAGGCACACAAGCAGGGAAGTTGATGTTCTCAGATTTGTAGTTTGTCTTAATTTAGACAGCTTAATGAGTACAAAATTATACCTTTGTAAAAGTTTTAAAAACGGATAGGATGAGGAAGTTAAAAAACAGTGAATTGGGAAGGTTGGATGTGGACGAATTTAAACATTCAGAAAAAGTACCTTTAATTGTTGTTTTAGATAATATTAGAAGCCTAAACAATGTAGGTTCTGTTTTTAGAACAAGTGATGCCTTTTTAATAAAAAAAATCTACTTATGTGGAATTACTGCAACGCCACCAAATAAAGAAATTCATAAAACTGCACTGGGAGCTACCGAGTCTGTAGATTGGGAGTATAGAGAAAGCACGGTTGAATTACTACACGAATTGAAATCGAATGATGTGAAAATTGCGTCCATTGAACAAGCCGAAAACAGTGTGAGTTTACAGGATTTTGAGCTGGATTCTAAAGACACCTATGCTATTGTGTTTGGCAATGAAGTAAAAGGAGTACAACAGGAAGTAGTTTCTATGTCAGACTATTGTATTGAAATACCACAATTCGGAACAAAGCATTCCTTAAATATATCGGTGTGTTGTGGACTTGTACTTTGGGACTTATTCAAAAAAATAAGATTTTAACGAAAATTGCGGATTTAGGTAAAATAAAATGTGTATTTTCACATTTAAATTGCAAACTTTACCCAAAAAGACAATGTAATTAATTCACAAACGAATAAAAATTTGTGTCTTTTTTACGATATAAAACACGACTGTTGTTGTTGTGGAACTATAAGTATATCAAATTTTAATTGATAATCTCAAAAATAAATGATATGTTGAGAGGTATTATTGTACTGATATTTGTACAGTTTTATTGTTCCATAAGTGCTTGTAATAAGTTGTTTGTAAAAAAAACAGACAGCGTTTTGTATTGTGATTCTAAATCTAAAAAACTAGAATTCTCACAAAATAAACAATTGTTCTTTGTTAAAAAGCCTTATGATTTTGCGATTGAGGAACGTGAAACTCCGAGGGTATTAAAAACTGAATTAAATGTTAGTGACATTTATTTTCGGGGTCTTGATACGTTCCAAACTACCAAGCATCATTTGTTAGATCTGCACAGAAAGGGTTCTAAAAATAAGGATACAGTTTTTGAGATTCGCAGACTGTATAAAATTGGCGATTATTATAGGTTTAGGAATTTTGGAGATAGTGCTTATACGTATTTTAGAGAAGGAAAAACAAAGAGCTTGAATTTAGATGATAAATTCTATGCGCAACTTGGTCTTTCTAAAATTGCGGAACTTCTTTTTGAATATGAGGATTACAAAGAGGCAGAAAATAACATTATCAAAGCAATAGCTATTTCAAGAGAGAATGATTCGTTGACAACAAAATTGTATTTTTTACAGGCAGCTGTTTATAGTGAAATGTCTGACTATGATGCCGCTTTAAATATCCTTGATCTAGTTCTCTTTAATGCAAATGAGCGTACGGATCTTTTTCTGAAAAGTGAAGTGCTTTTAAGGGAAGGAGCTATTTATCTGAAAAAAGGGGATCATAAAACGGCTTTACAGGTTTTTAACCAGGGACTTGCTTTAAAGAAGCAAGAAAACGTTCAGGATAAAACGTATGTGAAATTGATGGTAAATAGGGCGTTTTTAATGTCTAGTAAAGGTTTATCTCAAGTAGGATTACTTGAGTATGAGCTAGGCTTATCCATTGCTAAAGAAAAAGGGTACACTCAGTTGTTTTCCTTTGTTTACTTGAAAATGGCAAGACGTTTTAAGGAACTTAATAAATTGAAGGAGGCATTTAAATTCGGGAAATTAGCAATAGAATCCTCCGAAAAACAGGGGCAAGCTCCTGAATTATTAGCGGCTATTTTGTTTACGGCATCGTTGGATAAACAAGAGGTATTGAAGTACACTGCTTTGTATTTAAAACAGCTAGATAGTATAAAGAGTTTTAAAAAAAACATGAGGACTAAAGTTGCTAAATTGAAATTTGACATCGAAGGAAAAACAAAGGAAAATCAGCTTTTAAAAAAACACAATATATTGAAAAACGAACGGTTAGAAAAAGAGCGTTTTAGAAATTTAACATCCTTGTTTATACTGTTTATTGTTCTGTTGTCTATTCTTGTAATTAGTTATGTGATTGCACAGGAACGAAAAAAATTGATGTATAAAAACAGATTGGCTAGGGTGGTGGTAAGGGTAGAAGAACGACAAGAGTTAGCTAAAAAATTACATGATGAAATAGCAGGTGATTTAAGAGTTTTATGTTTGCAGCTCGAAAAATCAGAGAATATAGAAGTAGCAAATAGGGTTGATAAAATAAAAGAAGTAATCAGAGATTTATCTCACGAATTAACTTCAGAAAGCTTTCAAGAGGTGAGTTTTGTAGATCAGGTTGTTAATATAATTGCTGAAAATCACAGCCCTTCGCGCGTAGTTAAAGTTGTAAATATTAAAGATGTGATGTGGATAGAAATTGAGCCGTCTATTAAAAGGGTGTTGTTTTTTTCTATGAGAGAACTTATTAAAAAATGCAATTACAATTCTTTAACCTTTACATTTTTTATAAGTAAATATGCATTAGAAACAAGAATAACAATAGATAAAGAGCATCTAAAAAATAGTTTCCAAGATAATCAATGGGAACAGATTAAACAGCGTGTAGCAGAAATTAATGGAGATTTGTTATGGCTAGAACTAGAGGAAGAATTTAGAATCACATTACCTATTTTAAACGTATGATAGTTGCTAAATATAAAAACATACAGCTTATTTTGTTTTTGGTTTTTGGACTTGTTTTTTCGGTTTTTGGGCAGGAAAAATCGGATAAAGACGCTTTAATAGATAGCATGTATTATTACCTTGACAGGTCTTATAAAGAAAAATATTCTTTTGATAAGAGTTTGTTTTTTTTAAATAAAGCGGTGGATGTTTCGGACTATTTAATGTTGGACAGTTTACAAATAGAATCCAGAGTTGTTTTTGCGGAGTTTTATCAATACAATAGATTATTTCCAGAGATGAAAAACAGTTTAGACGAAGTTTTTAAACTGTTTAAACCAGATACATCTAAACAATTTGTATATGCCAATATATTATTGGGAAATTATTTTGAAAGAACACAAAAATTAGACAGTGCTTATTATTCATATAATAAAGCGAAGAAGATTTCTTTGGCTTTAAAAGACTCTTTGTTAGGGGGTGATGTATCATTAAATATCGCTAGGTTTTATTGTAAAGTACGGGATTTTGTTTCCGCAGAACATGAAATAATTCAAGGCTTAAAATACTTGGAGCCAGGAGATAAGGGTCCGTGGATTATCAATTCTTTATATGTGTTGCTTGCCAGCTGTAAATTTGAGCAGTATGATGAGGAAGAGGCGATGAATCTTTATAGGAAGTCCTACAATATTGCAGTCAAAGAGAAAGATACATTGATTATGTTAAATGCCTTAAATAACATGTCTTATACAAGTTCTTATTGTAAAAATAAAGACTCTGTAATGCTGTATTTGGAAAAGGGATTGGCGTTTAAAGGAGTTGATGTTACGTTTCCAGAGTTTTATGGAATGATGTTAGCCAATTTGACGTATGAGAAATTTCTTGTAGGGGATACGAAAGACCTGTTGGAAAATTATCAAAAAAGTTATGAAATAGCAGAAAAAATAAGTCATTTTAGACTGCGAATAATGATTCATAACTTTAGAGGGCACTTTTACAAAAAGAAAGGTGATACAAAAAAGGCTATTCAACAGGGCTTGTTATCTTTAAAAATGTCGAGAGCTAACAGCTCTAATGATTGGTTGCTTAAAAACTTAAAATTACTGGCTGTATTGGACAAAGAAAATGCTGTTAATTATATAAATCAGTTTAATAGCCTGTCTGATAGTTTACAAAAAAATGAATATAAATATGTAAATAGACTTGCAGGTATTGCTTACGAAACACAAAAAAAAGATAAAGAAAACAGAAATCTAAAAGAGGACAACAAGTTGAAATCTTTGGATTATGAAAGAGTAAAATATAAAAAAACGGTTATAGTCTTATTGTTGATATTAAGTATTTTGGGCTTTGTAATTATGTATATGAGGTTTAGGAATAGAAATGCTAAGATAATTTATGAAGCAGAATTATCCAGGGCAGATGTCAAAGAAGAAGAGCGAGATAGAGTAGTAAGAAAACTCAATAAAGAGATTTCTAATGAATTATTTGAAATAGAGGGTCTTTTAAAAAAAGCTGGAAATTTAAAATTAGCGGTTCAAACAAGAAGAGTTACGGAAATTATTGGTGAGATAGCCACGGAATTAAGTATCAAGAATTTTGATGATATTTCCTTTAATGATCAAGTGAAAGATTTAATCAAAAGTTATGAAACCGAAAATTTTAAACTATGTTTGATTGGTTTAGATAAAGTAAAATTGAAAAAGATTACAGACCTCCAAAAACAAGCCCTGTATTTAGGGATTAGAGAGAGTATACATAATTCAGTGAAACATGCTGAGGCAACTAGGATTACAGTGAAGTTTTCTCATAAAAAAACCAAACTGAAAGTTGTAATTACAGACAATGGTCGTGGATTTAATACCGATAGTAAACGAAACGGAATTGGTCTAAAGAATATAAAAGAAAGGATACTTAGGTTAAAAGGAACGTTTTTAATTCAAAGTAAAATAAATGAGGGGACGAGAACACAAATTAGTGTAGAATTTAAAAAAAGAGGAAAAGAACATGAAACGAATTAGAATAATTGCTGTAGATGATCACAATTTTTTACTAGAAGGAATTGTAAATGCTTTAGATAAGCACGACGAAATAGAAATTGTTGTAAAGAGCAAATGTGACGAAGCGTATAAAGAGATATTGAGTGCTATTGCAAAAAAGACCCCTTTTGATATTGTATTTACAGATTTGAGTTTTGAAAACACAACAGATTCCGATGAAATTTTAGGAGGAGAGGATTTATTAAGGAAATTAAACAGTGAAAATATAGCGATTAAAAAAGGGGTAATTACAGGGCATTCTTCCATTAATAGGGTGTTTAATGTCATACATAATTTAAAACCTCAAGCCTATATTTTAAAAAGCAACTGTTCTTCTGACGAACTTTATTTTGCAGTTCGGAAAATGCTGAAAAACGAATATTTTTATACACATTCTATTCATGAGAAACTTATGAGACGTAGAATTGTAGAAATTCAAATGGACGATGTTGCTATTCAAATTTTAAAAGAATTACCAAGGCATTCAAAAATTAAAAATATGGTGGGTGTAATTAACAACTCAAAAGGTGTAGCGTTAAGTCTACGAACTATAGAAAATAAATTGAGCAATCTTCGCATAGATCTAGATGCAAATAACAATATCGATTTATTTACCATCGCCAAAGAGTTAGGGATTGTAGATTAAAGGGTGTAAATGATGGTAGATGGACTGAAATACAGCAAGAGTCTTAGATTTAAATCTAATAATTACCTAGCATAGAACTTAGGTTCTTATACTTTTATCTTTAATTCTCAGTCATTTCAGAAAAGCACACGTGTAAATGTGTTTTACCGTTACTGATTTATAGGATACTATGTATATTTGTAAGGTACTTGATATATAAATTGCTAGTTTGAAGTTATTATAAGTACTAAAATTGAAATGAAAAAGGGAAAAAAGCTATCTTTTAAAGATGGCTTTTTTTTTTGTTTAAAATTCACGTAGAATCATTCCGAGGTTCCATAATTATTTGAGGGTTAAATTCATGTTATTTAACTGATAATTATCCTTGATATGGCTAACATTAAATTAACGCTTTTATCATAAATGAATAACTTCATGGTAACCTGTTGTTTTTATTACTGCCCTTTATTTGCGGTAGAAATAATTAATAAAAATGAAAAAAATAATTACAGTTATATTGATGTTTACATGTATGATTTCTTTCGCTCAGGAAAAAGGAATTATAAAAGGGACAATCTACGACAAGGAGTTCAATAATGAGCCTTTGCCATTTGCAAATATCTATATAGAAGGGACTACCATGGGTACAACTTCAGAAATGGATGGAACGTATGCTTTTGATATTGTTCCAGGAACCTACACTGTTGTTTTTAGTTTTTTGGGATATGATACCGAAAAAAAAGTAGGGCTTACTATTAAGAAAGGAGAAACAATTGTTTTGAATCAAACTTTGAGTGCGAGTGCAGGCGTTGCTCTAAACGAAATATTGATTCAAGGAGCTGTAAAAAAAGAATCTGTTTCTGCATTGCTTGCCGAGCAGAAGAAAGCGGTGGCGATCAAGCAAAGTATTGGAGCGGAGGAATTGTCTCAAAAAGGAATAGGGGATGCAGCATCTGCTGTTTCTAAGATCTCAGGAATTTCGAAAGAAGGATCTTCAAATGTCTATGTGCGTGGTTTAGGAGATCGTTATTTGAATACGACCTTAAATGGTTTGTCTCTTCCTTCTAATGATATCAACAAAAAAAATATAGATTTAAATTTATTTTCTACAGACATTATTCAGAATGTAAGTGTTAGTAAAGCCTATGCGGCTCATTTATACGGAGATTTTGCTGCGGGGAATATCAATATAAAAACAAAAGAGTACAGTGGGGATGGTATGTTAGAAATTACTGTTGGAACTGGACAGAATTCGGCGGTGAATGGAACGGATTTTAAACAGTCCGAAGGAACAGGAAATTTTGGGTTCTACAATCGCTATAATCACAATCCGTATGCGGTAGTACTATCTCATAAAGTAGATCCTGTAAGGGGATGGAATCCTATCAATGCTTCTGCAAGCATTGTGATGGGGAAATCGTTTCGTTTTTCTGAAGAGCGTCGACTAAGTGTGTTTGCAACGGTTGCATTTGATAAAAAATATGCCTTTGTCTCGGGGACAGAAGTGGACTATACCACGGTAGAGAAAAAGAAATTTCCTCATGTAGATTCTTATGAAACATCCAATACCACCACAGCGATGCTAAATTCCTCTTATCGTATTGATGACCGCAATAAACTGTCTTATAATGCGCTTTTCGTGAATGCAGCAAAGGATCAAGTAGGATATTACGGAACACAAGGATTAGGGTCAAATAGAGATGCAAAACTAAATACTGATACGGGCTTTTATCAAATGAATGTGCAGTTTAACCAAGATATGATTTATGTGAATCAGCTTGTAGGAACACATAGTTCTGAAGATCAAAAATTAGCATTAGACTGGGGGGTAGGTTTCAATAAAGTGTTGTCTCGTGAGCCAGATCGCAAACGATTTTCTCTAGAGAATTACCACTATTTTTTGGATGATGACGCAACAACCAATCCGAGTGTTTTTCAAAATAATTCTTTTGACAATCAGCGCTATTTCGAAACCATTAGAGATGCCGAGTATACCTCTCGAATTCAGTTTGCCTATACAGCATCGGATCAGTTTAAGGTATTTGTTGGGTATGATGGAAAATATAAGAAACGTTATTTCGAAAATGTGAGATATGGTTATAAAAATGTAGCAAAAAGCATAGTGGTTGACCCTTCTAATTTTGATGCCATTTTTAATCTTCAAAACATAGCAGGCGGATTGGTGGAAACGGATGTTTTTAATCCTATTTATCCAGAAGGCGGTATTGGACCAACCAATTTTCCAGGGTTGTTAGAAAACACGTATAACGGGAAATCTACGGTTGTTGCACCGTATACATCGGCAGAAATTAAAGCAGGGAAATGGCTGTTTGTTCCAGGAGTAAGAATGGAATTGTTTGATCAAGAAATTTCTTGGGACGTAATTAATTTATTAAACAACCCTGGAGAAGCCCAAATCAAGGAAACCTTGTACTTGCCTAGTTTAAATATTAAATATAGTTTAAATAAAAATCAAAACCTTCGTTTGGCTATGAGTTCTACTGTTTCTTTTCCTGAATTTAAAGAAATGGCTCCTTATGTATATGAAGGTGTAACAAGTAGGACAGGAGGGAATCCAGATTTATTAGGGCGTCAGGAAGGTATAAAATACACCAATGTAAAGGAGGTGTCCTATTCGGATATATTAAATATAGATCTTAAATACGAATGGTTTATTTCTTCTGATGAGTTGATTTCAATTGCAGGGTTTGCAAAGCAAATTAAAGATCCTGTCAACTTAGTTGTTGCGAATGATGCTACTGGGACACAACGTTATTTCAGAACAGGAGAAAAGGCGAACATTATGGGAATTGAGTTAGAAGTAAAGAAGAATATCTTTAAAAACAGTCAAGGAAAAACCCTTTTAGGTGCAGGGTTTAACGTGTCTTATATGCATACAGAACAAGATTTGTATGCGACAGTGAGTGGTACTTTTAGTACAGGTTTCGATCGTGATAAAGAAGCGTTACAAGGAGCATCACCATTATTGGTCAATGCGGATATTAGTTACCATCCATCATTTGGAGATTTTGTAAGCTCGGATATTAATGTGATTGCCAGTTATTTTTCAGATCGCATTTATGCCTTAGGGTCAGGGAGATTAGGAAATAAAATTGAAAAGGGGTTTGCCACCTTAGATTTGGTATGGAAAAATAAGTTTGGAACCCATTTCGAATTTAATATGAGTGCAAAAAATCTCTTAAACCCAGCCGTTGAGGTGGTAAGAGAATTAGCAAACGATAAAAGCGTAGCAATTAAATCATATAAATATGGAATTGATTTTGGATTCCAACTAAAGTATAAATTTTAACAATTAAAAATAAAAATTGAAAAACTAATAACAATGAAAAATACAATTAAAATAGCAGTAGTAGTATTTCTAGCCGTCTTTGTGATATCATGTGCAGAAGATGATACTTCAGACATTATTATCAATTCTACAATCACCAATAATACGACTAATAATAGTGGTTCTGGAAACGGAAATACCTCGAAAACCGTATACCTTTCAGGGACTTATGTGGTGGATTTGAGTTTGGAAGCTGAGAATAAATATATTTTAAATGGAGCATTGGTAATGTCTCAAGGGACTACTTTAAATATTGAGCCAGGAACGGTAATTAAAGCATTGGCTGCTGGATCTGATATTTATGTTGCAATTTCTCAAGGAGCAAAAATTAATGCAATTGGTACCGTGGCGAATCCTATCGTATTTACTTCTGATGCTACTGTACCTAAAGCTGGAGATTGGGGAGGTTTAATATTACTTGGAAAAGCACCCATCAATTCTGTAACAGGAGGAGACTTAACGTCTACTTCAGAAATTGGAGCATTGCCTTATGGAGGTGCTGTTGTTGCGGATAATTCAGGAACTTTAAAATATGTTCGGGTAGAATATTCTGGAGGGAAAGCAGATGGTCAGTCAGAGAATAATGGCTTTTCTTTTTATGGAGTAGGGAATGGAACTACCGTATCTTATATTCAGATGTTTGAAGGATTGGATGACGGAATTGAGTTCTTCGGAGGGACTGTAAATGTTGATTTTTTATCGGTTGTAAATGCACAGGACGATTCTATTGACTGGACGGAAGGTTTTTCTGGGAACATCACCAATGCCTATGTAAAACACGGTGTAAATCATGATAAAGGGATAGAAGCAGATGGATATAATACAGATATAGGAAATAACTCAAGCCCATTGTTCTTCTCTGCTCCAACGGTTACCAATGTTACTATTGTAGGCTTAGGGTCTTCTGAAGGAGGAGAAGCTGTGCGTTTAAGAGCAGGTACACAAGGTGTATTTACAAACTTTGAAATTATAGGGTTTAAAGAAGGGTTTGATTTGGATGGAGATGATACCACAAGTCCTACAGGAAAAGGTGTTGTGAATGGGTTGTTAAAAGTAGTAGACATTACATTTACAGACATTACATTGAAAATAAAAAACGATACTGGATTTACGTTTAAAGAGTCTGATTTTATTAGTGGAGATGGTAATGGTACCGGTACAGATTATGCTACTTGGGGTGCCGGATGGACAAAAGAATAAATTAGTTTTTTGTCAACAATATATAGAAATAAGGGCTGCAATGTATTGCAGCCTTTTTTTGTTGTTTTGGAGCGCTATAGGTTAAGGGAGAGAAAACAAAAAGTGTGTGGTTTATAGTGGTTATTTGGTATAGAAATACCTGTTGACTTAGCTGTAAAAAGGGATTTTTGTCTTGTTTTGACCGTATCTAGGCTTTCGTTTTGAGTGTTTTGTCACTTGGAGTGAGGGATTCTTATTTGGGTAAAAACCTTTTTTAAAAAAGCAGCGCTTTTAAAGACAGACTTAAAGGGCTTAAGATCGTTTAGTTAGTGCTGTTTTTAGTTTTTTGGATTCTAGGAAGCCAGTGATAACGCTTAATTAAACCCATTGCTTTCAGGAAATGTAACTATTTATAATTATCTTCGTTTTCTTTTCCCCATGAAATATATAGTGCTCATTTCCCTATTTTTTTGCTCATTTTTTGGGCGTTCCCAGCTATTGGAAACGAATCAACGGAAGTTAGATTCTATGTATCAGAATGCTCTTAATACAAAGCATACTGTAGAGAATAGATGTAAAGTTTACAAAAGTATTTGTTGGAAGGTTGTATATCGAGATCATCATCAGGGCTTACAGTATGCTTCGGAATATTATTCTTTGGCAATTGCTGCTCACTTGCCTAAGCATATTGCAGCTGCATCTCATTATTTGGGGATTTCTCAGATGTTACTTGGTAATTATGATCTTTCAAATACAAGTTTTACAGAAGGCTTAGAGATTTCTTTAAAAACTAAAAATTTTTACCGAGCAGCTATGTTGTATGCGGATTTAGGGAATCTAATGGTTAAAACAGGTAAAATAGTTGCTGGAATGGAGTTTCATGAGAAATGTCTAAAAGTAGCTGAAGAGCACCATTTAATTGTTCAAAAAGCACGTGCAAAAATTAATATCAGTCAAATCTATGAAAATCGAGGAGACTATAAGCAAAGTCTTAAAACATTGCAAGAAGCATTGTTAATATGTAAGGAGCATAAGCTAATTGGGTATATGTCTTCTGTATATGAAAGTCTTGGAGATGTGTTTTTAAATATTAAGGAGTTTGGGTCGGTTGAGAAAAATTATAAATTGGCATTAAAATTTGCTGAGAAAACAGATAATTCGAACAGAAGAATTCATTCTTTAACTAAATTGGCTAAAGTCAATCACGAGCAAGATAGTTTAAATATAGCCTCTAACTATTATAAAGAAGCACTGGAAATTGCATCCTCAAAAAACTTTCCTGCCCTTAAAGCATTGGTGTTGTCGGGTATTGCTAGTACTAAATTGAAGCAACATAAACTGGATGAATCATTAAAGGATATCCTAGCATCGATCGCTCTTTTTGAAGCGTATGATGTGCAAGAAGATTTAGACCAAGCGTATTTGGTCGCAGCTCAGGTGTATACTGCTTTAGGAAGAAAAAAAGAGAGTACAAATTATTATCAGAAGTGCTATTACTTAGCGTTTTTGAATAGTAATTTCAAGCTATTAAACAGCGTGACTAAATCCCTTGCTGTTATTTCCGAGGACAAGGGGAATCAAGTATTAGCACTTAAATACTACAAAGAGTTTATTAAATATAATGGACTAAAAAGAGATGATGATGATGTAAAGGAACTTATTAAGTTAGAGCTTAAAGCCAATTATCGAAATAAGGTGATTTTAGATAGTTTGAGTAAGAATGCTGAAATTATGTTATTAAAGGCAGCACATAGTAGAAGTGAAGCCTATAGTTTACTCAAAACCTATTTAGCGTATGCAGGTATAGGGATACTTTTTATGATACTTATATTTGGTCTGTATTTTTTTGAGCAGAAAAAAAGAGTTGCTGTTATCCTTGTGAATAAAAATCGCATTATAGCGAAAGCGCTTAAGGATAAGGGAACGCTTTTAAACGAAGTCCATCATCGAGTAAAAAATAATATGCAAGTCGTTTCTTCGCTATTAAAGCTAAAGTCTATGAGTACCAATAATGAGTTTGCGAAAGTAGCACTCGTTGATAGCCAGAAACAAATTGAATCTATGCTGTTGGCACATCAAAAATTACATCAAAAAGGAAGTTTTGAAAGGATCTGTATTGTGGACTATTGTCGTGATATTGTCGCATTATTGTTGGGGTCTATCAAAACGGAAAAAGATGTTTTTATGGTTCATGGTGATACCTTGCTTATTCATATAGAACAAGTTCAGACATTTGGTTTTATTATCAATGAATTGATTACAAATAGTCTTAAACATGCTTGGGGGCAAGATCAAAAAAAGAGGATTGAGCTCACTTTTCAAAAACGAGATAACGAGGTTCTGTTTGAATATTTAGACAATGGAAAGGGAATGGCAACTGATTTTAATATTAAGGAGTCCAAATCATACGGCACAAGATTAATCTATTCGCTTGTTAAGAGACAGTTATTAGGGAATATTGGATTCTATTCTAAGAATGGAATTCATATAAAAATAAAATTTGATGCAAGATAAAAAGAGTTTTAAAGTGTTGATTGTTGATGATGACGTGTTTATTTCTGAAATGCTCTGTGTTATTTTAGAAGCGTTAGGCTATGTTGTTCAAGACATTGCTTTTGATGCTAAGAGTGCGATTGCGTCATTAAAAACAAGCCTTCCTGACGTTGTTATTTTAGATATTCAAATGCATGGTGAAAATCAGGGTTTTACAATAGCAAAGTACATTAAAGAGCATTTAGATATTCCCTATATTTTTCTGACATCGTTTGCTGATGAAGCTACGGTAATTGAGGCTTCTCAGTTTACCCCAGATGGATATTTACTAAAACCTTTTAACGAACGTGATATCTATGCAACACTCAATGTAATTCTCAGTAAATACAATAAAGAAATAAAATACATAGATTTAAAGGTTGGGCATAGGGTGCATAAAGTGAAAAAGGAAGACCTTCTTTGGGTAAAATCCTCAGACAAGTATATTGAGATTTACACCAAACAAAGGAGTTTTGTAAAACGGGACAGTATCGAATCATTTATGGAATTTCACCAATTAAAAAGCTTTATTCGAGTACACAGGTCTTATGCTGTGAAAATAGACGAAATAGAGAGCGTAAAAGGAGCGAAAATATTTATAGCGAAGCAAGAAATACCTATTTCAAAAACCTATCAAAAAGCATTTAAAAAAGCGTATTTATTAAATTAGAATTTCATAAAAAATAGTGTTTTTTTATAGCGTCATATTTCTCTTGTAAAAAAGAGGGCAACGTCAATTACAGGTGCTACAGTGTCTATTCACGGACAAAACCCCTTCATTCACGACATTTATTTTTTTATGAATGATTAAAATATTAATGTTGCACATCAATTCGTTTAAGTAGTTAGTATTGCTTTTATGAAATGATGGATGTGTATTATTTTGAATGAATGTATTGTTTTTTAAAAAATGAGAAAGAGTAGTATGGAGCACTTACCTCCATGGTACCAATTACAATGCAAAATGACCGATATGAATAGTTTATTTCACGTTCTGTAATTGTTGAAAAACAGAACGATAGCTAAGGATATCCATTCGTTTTTCTCCTACCTAAAACAAAAAATAAGTCCATTTATAAACCGTCAATGGAAATGTGTTTGGTATTATATATAGTCTCTAGTGAAGAATGTTCGGATGTTAATTCTGGAATTTAGGGAACTAACAGTCGACTTTAAATATATTTTTGAGAATAGCTTTATACCTGTAGAAGTAAATTCAATGGGTATCATTGGGGAGTAAGGGTTTTTTAAAACCGTTACTTCCTAAGGCTATTTCAAGAAAAAATATCAATCAATATTTTAAGGGTGATTTTGTCCTGAAAGCACTTAAGTAATAGCGATAAAAAACGATGTAACGGTTTCTTTTTAAACGGTATTAAGTTTATTAGGTATCGATAATCAAATAACGTTAAATATTAGTATTTACGAAGAACTACATAGTCCTAATTCACATAGTCCAGTTTTTTATTTCTTTATTTTTTTAACTCGTAAAGTTAAACCCTGTTTTTTGAGTTAGATATTGGCAGGTGTTAAATATACAGCGCTGGAAAGAAGGGAGGTGTAATTCAATTACAACCCAAAATGACCGATCTGAATAGTTTGTTTTACATTCTAGCGTTGTTATAAAAAGGCTATCCATCCATTTTCCGCCTAGTTAAAACAAAAAATAAGTCTATTTCTAAACCGTCAATGGAAATGTGTTTGGCGTAATAGGCATTATCTATTTTTTAAAAGCACAAATTAGAATGGCGTTGTTGTTTTAAGAGAGGCATCATATCCACGATCCAACGAATTATTTCGGGGGACAATATGAAGAAACTTTATTTTTTTTAGGGATTAAACCTGAATTATAATTTAAAGTAGAAACGAATAAAGCACCTCAAAAAAAGCAAAAAAACATATTATACAGTCTGTTCACGGACACAAGTCTTTGATCCACGACATTTCTTTTTATATGAATTATGAAAGCATTAATGTTGTCTATCAATTTGTTTATGTCTATTTCAAATAAGATGTAAAACGCCTTTTTAATTGGTTTAATTGCTGATTATATGTAGTGATTGGTATGTTGTGTTTTGGTTGGATGTGTTTTTTTACAGAAAAAACATGTAAAAAGATGCTGTTTGTGGACGGGTGCCTTTTGTGATATATTTCAATATCCCCTTTTTTTTGTCTCCACTTTTTAATAATTAAACGAATGTTTTATGAAAATAATAAGTACGTGTGTATTGTTTTTAATGCTGTGTTTTATGATGAGTGTTGCTCAAAATAAGAAAGAGTATGTAGCTGCTCTTTTACCTCCATTAAATTTAGTTGCTAAGAAAAATTGTGTGGATGTAAATCCTGAATTTATTTCAATAACAATCCTGAGTTACAGGGGCTGATAATGGATTTCAAAAGAGTTTTACAAAACAGCTTTATTCCAGTAGCGTTTGATGTGTCTTCAAATGGTATTGTTGAGAGTGCAACAGTTTTTAAACTGCTACTTCCTAAAGCTATTTTAAAAAATAATGAAGTTGATCTTAATCCTTTTTAGGTAATTTATTGGGATAAAAATCATTAAAAAAGCAGCAAATAAAAACGGGGTAGCTGTTGCTTTTAAAAGCGTATTAAGTTTGTTGGTTATCGATAATCAAATAACGTTAAACCCCATTACTCATTAAATAATAACAGAAATGAAAAAAATATTAATTTTAGTAACAATCATGTTTACAAGTTTTGTGTTTTCACAAAATAGAGGTAAAGTATGGTATTTTGGAGACAAAGCAGGTTTAGATTTTAATACAGATCCACCAACAGTTCTAACGAATGGTATGTTATCTACAAATGAAGGCTGTGCTTCAATATCGGACGCTTCGGGTAGTTTATTGTTTTATACTGGAGGGAGAAAGGTTTATAATAAGAATCATGTTCTAATGCCAAATGGGACAAGTGGTTTGGGAGGGGACACTTCAAGTGCTCAGTCTTCAATAATTGTTCCAGATCCAGGTAATCCAGACAGGTTTTATATTTTTGCTGTTTCTGTATACCCAAGTTCTAATGTTGTTTATTCATTAATAGATATGACCTTGGATGGAGGGAACGGGGATGTGGTTTCTGGTGCAAAGGCGATGCCATTATTAATAGGAACTTCAGAGTGTATACAAGCTACTTTATCTGCTGATGGAACTTTTTGGTGGGTGTTAATGAATAAAGCCAATACAAATTCATATTATGCATACAAAGTTACTGCTTCAGGAGTCGATGCTACACCCGTAATATCTTCTCTAGGAGCTGCTTCACAGGTAAGTGGAGGTATTTCTTATATTAAATTTAATATCTCAGGCAGCAAAATGGTGAAAACTGGATTTTATATTAATTCTTTTGACTTATGTGATTTTGATACAGCTACTGGAGAAGTGACCTCTTCTTTGACCTTTCCCCTTGATAAGGCGTATGGTGTTGATTTTTCCCCAAATGGTAGGTTTATATATGTTGGGTCACTTAATACAGGTGTATATCAATATGATTTAAATGCAGGAAGTACGCAAGTAGCAATTGAGGCGTCAAAGTTTGAGGTGTTTACTGGTCGTAGTATAGGTGCTATTCAGGCCGCTCCTAACGGAAAAATATATGTATCAAGATTTCAAAGTAGTCTTGATTATATTGGGAGTCCCAATAGTTTAGGGGTGGCGTGTGGCTACGTTTCTCAAGGCCAGAGTTTATCGGGTAAGTATGCGGCATTTGGTCTTCCAAATATAGTGTCCTTTTTTGTATCTACGGGGCCTCCTATTTTATCTAATTGTAGTACAACGTTGTTAACAGAGAATAGTGTTTCCTTAAATGTAGATGTTACTGGAGATGGTGGAGAAGACATCAGTCAAAGAGGGTTTTATTATGGTACAAGCCCAAATCCAACAACTAATCAGACCTTGGTTGCTGGTACTATAGGAACAATGGGGACTCCAGTTACTGGTTTAGTACCGGGGACTTTGTACTATTATAGGGGGTTTGCTACCAATTCTAATGGGACGACTTATATGGCTGATTGTACATTTACAACGATTGTTTCAACCAATAATTACCCTACAATTACTGCTATTTCTAACCAATTTATTTGTCCAAATTCAGCGACAGCTCCGTTGTCTTTTACTATAGATGATGCTGAAACTCCAGTTGCTTCTTTAGTTGTTTCTGCCGTTTCTTCAAATACTACGTTGATACCAAATGCAAGTATTGTTATATCAGGTTCTGGAGCAACTCAAAGGGTTACAGTAACACCTGCTCTTGGTCAGACGGGTCTGGTAACCATTACTTTAACCGTATCGGATACAGATTCAGGAACTGTAAGATCTATCTATACAGTAGATATAATTGATGTGACCAATCCTGAAATACCAACCTTGTCTGATATAACAAGCGAATGTTCGGTACTTGTACCTGTACCAACTACGACAGATAATTGTACAGGAACAATTACAGGGACAACAGATGATCCATTGACCTATACAGCAATAGGTTCCTATACCGTTAACTGGAAATTTTCGGATGGGAATGGAAATTCAATTTTAGTTGCACAGAAAGTTACCATTACTGATGTGACCAAGCTAGTAGTCCCAACCTTGTCAGACATAACAAGTGAATGTTCGGTACTTGTACCTGTACCAACTACGACAGGCAGCTGTACAGGAACAATCACAGGAACAACAGATGACCCGACGACCTATACAACACAGGGTTCTTATACAATCAATTGGACATTTGATGATGGAAACGGAAACTCAATTGTAGTTCCACAAAAAGTAGTTGTTAAAGACGTGACCAAACCTGTAGCAATAGCTCAAGACCTTACACTCACGTTAGATGATTTGGGTGAGGGTAGTATTTTAGCTTCAGATATTGATACTGGAAGTTCTGATAATTGTGACTTCACCTTATCATTAGATATAGATACGTTTGATTGCTATACGATAGGTGATTATACGGTAATACTTAATGTTGAAGATGCAGCAGGGAATATTTCAACAGCGGCCGCTGTAGTGACTATTATGGGGGATGATAATGATGCTGATGGGATGGTAGATGCCTGTGATGAAGATGATGATAATGACGGTATTTTAGATGTAGATGATAATTGTCCATGGAAATCAAATCCAAAACAAATTGATTTAGACAAAGACGGAACCGGAGATGTATGTGACGATTCTGTGGATATTTCAGTGACTCCTAACGATACATTGACCCCAAATGGTGATGGTGTAAATGATTCTTGGCATATAGAAAATATACAGAAATATCCTTATGCTACCGTAAAAGTATTTAATAGAAATGGAGTTGAAGTATTTAAAAGTTCGAATTATAAAAATGATTGGGGAGGAGAATCTGCTAAAGGAGGAAGCGGCTTATTACCTGCAAATTCCTATTATTATATCATCAATTTAAACCAACCTAAATCTGGTGCAAGTCCAATTACAGGGTGGTTTTATATTAATTATTAGTAAAAAATAGATAAATGAAGAATATATATATAATCGTAGGGGTTTTTATGATGCTATGTTCAATAACAACACTGGCACAGCAAACACCAGAATATACTTTTTGGAGACAAAATATGGTCTTGGTAAATCCTGGATATGTGGGGAGTACAGAAAAAGTAGAGATAAGTATTAATAGTTATAAAGATAAGCTTCAAGGTGTTTATGAGGGACCTAAAACACTTTCGCTTACCGCGCAGTGGAGTCTTAATGATAAGGTGGGGCTTGGTTTAGATATTGTTACAGACAATGTTTTTATTCAGAAAGAAACCAATGTATTTGTGGATTATTCGTATAAATTAAGTTTTGGAGAAAAGCGAGATTTATATTTAGGATTGAAAGCGGGAGGTAGTTTTTTTAATGTTGATTTTTCAAGATTAAAAACAGTTGATCCTGCAAATCAAGGAGAGGTAAGTAACTTTAATCCCAATGTTGGAATTGGAGTGTATTACAAAACGAATAACTATTTTGTGAGTTTGTCAGCACCAAGGATCTTAAAAGCCAAACGTTACGAGGATGTATCAGGAGTTGCGCAAGAAGCATCTGATGCCACATTGCTTATGTTTGGAGGAGGCTATTGGTATGATTTGAGTACAGACATTCAGATTGTACCTGCATTCATGACTCGTTATATTGATGGTGCGCCATTTTCTTTTGACCTTTCTACCTCCGTTCGTTTTTATGACAAGATGGAATTAGGCGTAAATTATAGGTTAAATAATGCTATTTCTGCTATGGTCTCTTTTGAAATTCTAAAAATGATAGACATAGGATTTGCGTATGACTATTCGATATCAACTATAAATACTCAAACAGATGGCGGCCCAGAGTTTTTATTAAAAGTAAAATTTTAAGAAGCTGAAATCAAATTTTTAGGGAATGAAGAAGGGGGGCTAAAAAGATGTTTTCTGTTTAAATACAAAGGTTAATACCAAATACATTTCTAAGTGACGTTTTAGAAATGTATTTGGTATTAAACCATGTTTTTGAATTGAATATTGGCAGGTGTTAAAAAGGGAGGGGTATAAGAGTGTTGTTTTAGGAGAGGCATCATATCCACGATCCAACGAATTATTTTTGGGGACAACATGAAAAAACCCCATTTTTTTTAGGCGATTAAACCCGAATTATAATTTAAAGTAGAAACGAATAAAGTACCTAAAATTAGCGAAAAAACATATTATATAGTCTGTTCACGGACACAAGTCTTTGATCCACGACATTTCTTTTTATAGCTGTCCATAAATTAGTACCATTGTTAACGACATTTTTTTAAACGTTCTAATAAATAACTAAATTTATGAAAACAAAATTATTTTTACTCATGTTAATCATGAGTTTTATGGGGTTTTCCCAAACTACCAATATTCCAGATGCTAATTTTGAACAAGCATTGGTTGACCTAGGAATTGATTCCAATGGTCTAAATGGAACGATATTGAATGCAGATGCAATTGGAGTACGTACATTACAAATTGAAAGTAAAAACATTGTTGACTTAACAGGTATTGAGGTTTTTACAGATTTAGTGAACTTAAATTGCAACTATAATCAGTTAACTCGTTTAGAGCTAACACAGAATGTGAAATTAAAAAACTTATCTTGTAGATTTAATCAAATAGCAAGTTTAGATATAACACAGAATTTGGATTTAAGGCAATTAGATTATAGTAGTAATCAAGTATCTAATTTGGATCTAAGTCAACATACGTCATTGGTTTATTTAATGTGTTTTTCTAATCAGATAAGTGACATAGATATAACAAAAAATACGGTTTTAAAGTATTTTTATTGTAATGATAATCAGTTGACTAGTTTAGATATAACACAGAACTCTTTATTAGTATCTCTTGATTATAGTATCAATCAGATACCTAATTTAGATGTAAGTCAACATGCATTTTTAATAGAATTAAAGTGTACTTCCAATCAAATAACGAGTTTAGATGTTACAAATAACCTGGTTTTAGAAAGATTGAATTGTTCTTCAAATCAGTTAACTAGTTTAGATGTTACACAGAATATAGCTTTGATGTTTCTTGATTATTCTTCAAATGAAATATCGAATTTTGATGGTACAAAGAACCTAGCTTTGGAGTCACTTAATTGTTCTGTAAATCAATTAATGATTTTAGATGTTTCAAAGAACCTAAATTTAATAGTATTATATTGTTATATCAATAAAATAACTGCTTTAGATTTAAGCAAGAACACGAGTTTGAGAACTTTTTATTGTTTTTCTAATAGGTTAACAAGTTTAGATATTAGAAATGGGGAGAATAAGAATTTTACTGGTTTTTCTGCTCAGTTTAATCCAACTCTTTTATGTATTTTGGTGGATGATGCATCTTGGAGTACTGTAAATTGGGAAAATATAGATGCTACCTCTAGTTTTAATGATAGCTGTTGTAGTACTTCACTAACATTAGACAATTCAAGCTTAAAAGACTTAAAAGGGTTTTGTTCCGTTGCAAATCCAATAGCTCCTACCGCAACTACTAGTTGTGGTGAAACTATAACAGGGACAACTTCAACAGTCTTTCCAATAGAAATTCAGGGGGCATCCGTTGTTACTTGGGACTTTGATGATGGAAATGGACATAAGACGGCACAGACACAAAAGGTTATTGTAAAAGACACCCAAGCACCAATAATTCCTACTTTGTCAGACATCACAGGCGAATGTTCTGGAACAGTACCTGTACCAACTACAACAGATAATTGTTCAGGAATAATTACAGGAACAACAGATGATTCATTGACCTATACAGGAAAAGGCTCCTATACAGTCAATTGGAAATTCACGGATGAGATTGGAAATTCAATCGTAGTTGCACAGAAAGTAATTCTTACTGATGTGACCAAGCCAGCAATTCCAACCTTGTCAAACATCACAGGCGAATGTTCTGCAACAGTACCTGTGCCAACTACAACAGATAATTGTTCAGGAATAATTACAGGAACTACAGATGAACCGTTGACTTATACAGGAAAAGGTTCCTATATAGTCAATTGGAAATTTACGGATGAGATTGGAAATTCAATCGTAGTTGTGCAGAAAGTAATTCTTACTGATGTGACCAAGCCAGCAATTCCAACCTTGTCAGACATCACAGGCGAATGTTCTGTAACAGTACCTGTACCAACTACAACAGACAATTGTACAGGAATAATTACAGGAACAACAGATGATCCGTTGACCTATACAGGAAAAGGTTCCTATACAGTCAACTGGAAATTTGATGATGGGAATGAAAATTCAATCATAGTTGCACAGAAAGTAATTGTTACTGATGTGACCAAACCAGTGATTCCAAGCTTAATAGACATCACAGGCGAATGTTCTGCAACAGTACCTGTGCCAACTACAACAGACAATTGTACAGGAATAATTACAGGAACAACAGATGATCCATTGAGCTATACAGGAAAAGGTTCCTATACAGTCAACTGGGAATTTTCGGATGGGAATGGGAATTCAATTGTAGTTCCACAAAAAGTACATGTTGCTGATGTGACCAAACCAGTAATTCCAACCTTGTCAGACATCACAGGCGAATGTTCTGTAACAGTACCTGTACCAACTACGACAGATAATTGTTCAGGAATAATTACAGGAACAACAGATGATCCATTGAGCTATACAGGAAAAGGTTCCTATACAGTCAACTGGAAATTTACGGATGAGATTGGAAATTCAATCGTAGTTGCACAGAAAGTAACCGTTACTGATGTGACCAAGCCAGTGATTCCAAGCTTAACAGACCTCACAGGCGAATGTTCTGTAACAGTACCTGTACCAACTACAACAGACAATTGTACAGGAACAATCACAGGAACAACAGACGATCCATTGACTTATACAACACAAGGTTCTTATAGAATCAACTGGACATTTGATGATGGAAATGACAATTCAATCGTAGTTGCACAGAGAGTAATTGTTAAAGATGTGACCAATCCTGTAGCGATGGCTCAAGACTTTTCGCTCACTTTAGATGATTTGGGTGAGGGCAGTATTTTAGCTTCAGATATTGACAATGGAAGTTCTGATAATTGTGACTTCACCTTGTCGTTAGATATAGATATGTTTGATTGCTATATGATAGGTGATTATACGGTAATACTTAGTGTTGAAGATGCAGGAGGAAATATTTCAACAGCGACTGCTGTAGTGACTATTCTGGGTGATGATAATGATGCTGATGGTATGGTAGATGCTTGTGATGAAGATGATGATAATGACGGTGTTTTAGATGTAGATGATAATTGTCCATGGAAATCAAATCCAAAACAAATTGATTTAGACAAAGACGGGACCGGAGATGTCTGTGATGATTCTGTGGATATTTCAGTGACTCCTAACGATACATTGACTCCAAATGGTGATGGTGTAAATGATACTTGGCATATAGAAAATATTCAGAAATATCCTTTTGCTACGGTAAAAGTATTTAATAGAAATGGACTTGAAGTATTTAAAAGCAGGAATTATAAAAATGATTGGGGAGGAGAATCTACTAAAGGAGCAAGAGGCTTATTACCTGTAAATTCTTATTATTATATCATCAATCTAAACCAACCAAAATCTGGTGTAAGTCCAATAACAGGGTGGTTTTATATTAATTATTAGTAAAAAACAGATAAATGAAGAATATATATATAATCGTAGGGGTTTTTATGATGCTATGTTCAATAACAACACTAGCACAGCAAACACCAGAATATACTTTTTGGAGACAAAATATGGTCTTGGTAAATCCTGCCTATGTGGGGAGTACAGAAAAAGTAGAGATAAGTATTAATAGTTATAAAGATAAGCTTCAAGGTATTTATGAAGGGCCTAAAACACTTTCGCTTACCGCGCAGTGGAGTCTAAATGATAAGGTGGGGCTTGGTTTAGATATTGTTACAGACAATGTTTTTATTCAAAAAGAAACCAATGTATTTGTGAATTATTCGTATAAATTAAGTTTTGGAGAAAAGCGAGATTTATATTTAGGATTGAAAGCGGGAGGTAGTTTTTTTAATGTTGATTTTTCAAGATTAAAAACAGTTGACCCAGCAAATCAAGGTAAGGTAAGTAACTTTAATCCCAATGTTGGAATTGGAGTGTATTACAAAGCGAACAACTATTTTGTGAGTTTATCAGCACCAAGGATCTTAAAAGCCAAGCGTTACGAGGATGTGTCAGGAGTTTCGCAAGAAGCATCTGATGCCACATTACTTATGTTTGGAGGAGGGTATTGGTATGATTTGAGTACAGACATTCAGATTGTACCTGCATTCATGACTCGTTATATTGATGGTGCGCCGTTTTCTTTTGACCTTTCTACCTCCGTTCGTTTTTATGATAAGATGGAATTAGGCGTAAATTACAGGTTAAATAATGCTGTTTCTGCCATGGTATCTTTTGAAATTCTAAAAATGATAGACATAGGATTTGCGTACGACTATTCGATATCAACTATAAATACTCAAACAGATGGTGGTCCAGAGTTTTTATTAAAAGTAAAATTTTAAGAAGCTGAAATCAAATTTTTAGGGAATAAGGATGGGGCTCTAAAAAGATGCTTTCAGTCTAAATAAAAAGGTTAATACCAACTATATTTCCAAGTGACGGTTTAGAAATCGAATTATTTTTTGTTTTAGCTAGGCGAAAAATGGAAGAATAGCCTTCGCTATGGTTCTATTTTTTAACAACGTTAGAACGTAAAATAAACTATGTATATCGGTCATTTTGGATTGCAGTTGGTATAATTTAAATTACTGCCTTTTTTTGGTGCTTAAATTACTTGGTTTTTTAAGTGGAAAGTAGAGTTCACGGACAAAACTATTTCATCCACGACATTTCTTTTTTTAAGAGGTACTAAAACGGTAGTATTGTGTATTATTTTATTGTAAAAATAGGATGTATTCAATTTATCCCCATAGATAGTGCTTGTTGTTCATTTTTTTATTTGCAGATTTTTTTCTTGTTTGAAGAGATTAAAACCTGTAATAATGTCACTTCTGAAATTGAAATATCCCCTTTGTTTTAAAAAGATAAATCATTTAAAAATCACTTCCAATAGGAGGATGTAAACTTATATATTTCTTAACTATTATATCTAATTATGAAAAGACTATTACTTATTTATTCAATGTTCCTTTTAGGGAGTCAATTTATGAATGCCCAAACATTGGTTGCTGGAGATATCGCAATTATAGGTGTAAATGAGGATGCTAGTCCTGAAATCGGTGAAGATCATAGTTTTACATGGATTGCACTTAAAGAAATACCAGCAGGCGAAATTATTTACTTTACCGAGCAAGGAGTCAATACGGTTACTATGGAATGGTATGGGAATACGGAGGGACATTTTAGTTGGACTGCGCCATCTGGAGGCTTAGCATGTGGGTCAATTGTTCATATTTATGAGAAAGGACAGACGGATGTTATGGGGGTTTTGGGAGGAGGAACCGTATCTCCTATTTTATCAGGTATAGGTTGGAACTTGGTCGGAGGTGATCAGGTGCTGGCTTACTGTGCATCGGATGTGAGAGCTTCAATCTCAAGTACTGTTTTTATTACAGGAATTCATTTAGGTGATGACGGTTCCTATGGGAAAACAAATGGTTGGACTTCTCTTTCTTTTATTGGGACAAGTTATGGTATGTGTCATTTACCTCCTGGCTTGACAAATGGTGTTGATTGTATTTCATTGTTTAATCCCTATGAAGGGCTCTTTGAAATAGATAATAATAGGTATTCGGGATCTTTAGAGGGGACAGCTTCTGAATTGAGAGCGTTAATCAATACTAGTTATAAGTTATCTAGGGGGGATTGGGAGGGAGATAACAATCTTCCAAAGAATATTTCAATTGAGAGCTACTCTCCAAATGTGATATGCGAAGCAGCATGTATAGCTCCTGATGCCCCAACAATTACCGTAGATGATCATATGGTATGTTTAGGGGGGGCGATTACTTTATCTATTTCAGGATCATTGAATGATGCTTCAGCTTGGTATATTTATACATCATCCTGTGGGTCTAGTTCTAATCTCGTA
The DNA here is from genome assembly GCA_965224465.1 of Flavobacteriaceae bacterium. Taxonomy (GTDB): domain Bacteria; phylum Bacteroidota; class Bacteroidia; order Flavobacteriales; family Flavobacteriaceae. Next base: position 3,265,355 of record OZ245049.1, read on the forward strand.
GGAACTACTTCAGGGTCTAGTTTTGAGGTGACTCCGTATTTTGCTGCTACTTACTATATTAGGGGAGAAGACGGTACTGGATGTGTCGATGAGTCTACAGTGCCGTGTGGAGAAATAAAGCTGTTCGGAGATCCTTCATTAACGTATACAGAATTTAGTTACGAGTCAGAAAGCTATTGTTTGAATTCCTCGGATCCAACACCAACAATTACAGGTTTGTCAGGTGGGACGTTTACGAGTTCTCCGTCAGGCTTATCTATTGATTCTAGTACAGGATTGATTGATGTTTCGGCTTCCATAGTAGATGTTTATCTCATCAAATATACAGTAGCAGAGTGTACTGAATCAAGTATGTTTCGCGTGAGTATAAAAGCTTTTGATGATGCGTCTTTCAATTATGAAACTGCAAGTTATTGTTTGAATGCCTCGGATCCAACACCAACAATTACAGGTTTGTTGGGGGGAGTGTTTACGAGTTCTCCATCAGGCTTGTCTATTGATTCTAGTACAGGATTGATTGATATTTCGGCTTCCACGAAAGGTGTTTATGGAGTTATATATACAACAACAGGAACTTGTAGCCGTTCGTCTGGTGTTTATGTAACCATTGAAGACATAACCGATCCTGAAATCCCAACCTTGTCAGACATCACAGGCGAATGTTCTGCAACAGTACCTGTACCAACTACAACAGATAATTGTTCAGGAATAATTACAGGAACAACAGATGAGCCATTGAGCTATACAGGAAAAGGCTCCTATACAGTCAACTGGAAATTTACGGATGAGATTGGAAATTCAATCGTAGTTGCACAGAAAGTCATTCTTACTGATGTGACCAAACCAGTAGTTCCAACCTTGTCAGACATCACAGGCGAATGTTCTGCAACAGTACCTGTACCAACTACAACAGACAATTGTTCAGGGACAATCACAGGAACAACAGATGAACCGTTGACTTATACAGGAAAAGGTTCCTATATAGTCAATTGGAAATTTACGGATGGGAATGGAAATTCAATCGTAGTTGCACAGAAAGTAACCGTTACTGATGTGACCAAACCAGTTGCTCCAAACTTAACAGACATCACAGGCGAATGTTCTGTAACAGTACCTGTACCAACTACGACAGATAATTGTTCAGGAATAATCACTGGGACAACAGATGAACCGTTGACTTATACAGGAAAAGGTTCCTATATAGTCAATTGGAAATTTACGGATGGGAATGGAAATTCAATCGTAGTTGCACAGAAAGTAACCGTTACTGATGTGACCAAACCAGTTGCTCCAAACTTAACAGACATCACAGGCGAATGTTCTGTAACAGTACCTGTGCCAACTACGACAGATAATTGTTCAGGAATAATCACTGGGACAACAGATGATCCAGTAAGTTATACAGGAAAAGGCACCTATACAATCAACTGGAAATTTTCGGATGGGAATGGGAATTCAATTGTAGTTCCGCAGAAAGTAATTGTTACTGATGTGACCAAGCCAGTGATTCCAAGCTTAATAGACATCACAAGCGAATGTTCTGCAACAGTACCTGTGCCAACTACAACAGACAATTGTACTGGAATAATTACAGGAACAACAGACGATCCGTTGACCTATACAGCAAAAGGTTCTTATACAATCAACTGGAAATTTGATGATGGGAATGAAAATTCAATCATAGTTGCACAGAAAGTAATTGTTACTGATGTGACCAAGCCAGTGATTCCAAGCTTAATAGACATCACAGGCGAATGTTCTGCAACAGTACCTGTGCCAACTACAACAGACAATTGTACTGGAATAATTACAGGAACAACAGACGATCCGTTGACCTATACAGCAAAAGGTTCTTATACAATCAGCTGGAAATTTGATGATGGGAATGGGAATTCAATCGTAGTTGCACAGAAAGTAATTGTTACTGATGTGACCAAACCAGTAGTTCCAACCTTGCCAGACATCACAGGTGAATGTTCGGTACTTGTACCTGTACCAACTACGACAGATAATTGTTCAGGAATAATTACAGGAACAACAACAGAACCGCTGACCTATACAGCACAAGGTTCTTATACAATCAACTGGATATTTGATGATGGAAACGACAATTCAATTGTAGTTGCACAGAGAGTAATTGTAAAAGATGTGACCAATCCTGTAGCGATAGCTCAAGACTTTACGCTCACTTTAGATGATTTGGGTGAGGGCAGTATTTTAGCTTCAGATATTGACAATGGAAGTTCTGATAATTGTGACTTCACCTTGTCGTTAGATATAGATATGTTTGATTGCTATACGATAGGTGATTATACGGTAATACTTAGTGTTGAAGATGCAGGAGGAAATATTTCAACAGCGACTGCTGTAGTGACTATTCTGGGTGATGATAATGATGCTGATGGTATGGTAGATGCTTGTGATGAAGATGATGATAATGATGGTGTTTTAGATGTAGATGATAATTGTCCATGGAAATCAAATCCAAAACAAATTGATTTAGACAAAGACGGGACCGGAGATGTCTGTGATGATTCTGTGGATATTTCAGTGACTCCTAACGATACATTGACTCCAAATGGTGACGGTGTAAATGATACTTGGCATATAGAAAATATTCAGAAATATCCTTTTGCTACGGTAAAAGTATTTAATAGAAATGGACTTGAAGTATTTAAAAGTAGGAATTATAAAAATGATTGGGGAGGAGAATCTACTATAGGAGGAAGCGGCTTATTACCTGTAAATTCTTATTATTATATCATCAATCTAAACCAACCAAAATCTGGTATAAGTCCAATAACAGGGTGGTTTTATATTAATTATTAGTAAAAAATAGATAAATGAAGAATATATATATAATCGTAGGGGTTTTTATGATGCTATGTTCAATAACAGCACTGGCACAGCAAACACCAGAATATACTTTTTGGAGACAAAATATGGTCTTGGTAAATCCTGCCTATGTGGGGAGTACAGAAAAAGTAGAGATAAGTATTAATAGTTATAAAGATAAGCTTCAAGGTGTTTATGAAGGACCTAAAACACTTTCGCTTACCGCGCAGTGGAGTCTTAATGATAAGGTGGGGCTTGGTTTAGATATTGTTACAGACAATGTTTTTATTCAGAAAGAAACCAATGTATTTGTGGATTATTCGTATAAATTAAGTTTTGGAGAAAAGCGAGATTTATATTTAGGATTGAAAGCGGGAGGTAGTTTTTTTAATGTTGATTTTTCTAGATTAAAAACAGTTGACCCTGCAAATCAAGGAGAGGTAAGTAACTTTAATCCCAATGTTGGAATTGGAGTGTATTACAAAGCGAACAACTATTTTGTGAGTTTATCAGCACCAAGGATCTTAAAAGCCAAGCGTTACGAGGATGTGTCAGGAGTTGCGCAAGAAGCATCTGATGCCACATTGCTTATGTTTGGAGGAGGGTATTATTATGATTTGAGTACAGACATTCAGATTGTACCTGCATTCATGACTCGTTATATTGATGGTGCGCCGTTTTCTTTTGACCTTTCTACCTCCGTTCGTTTTTATGACAAGATGGAATTAGGCGTAAATTACAGGTTAAACAATGCTATTTCTGCCATGGTATCTTTTGAAATTCTAAAAATGATAGAAATAGGATTTGCGTACGATTATTCGATATCAACTATAAATACTCAAACAGATGGCGGTCCAGAGTTTTTATTAAAAGTAAAATTTTAAGAAGCTGAAATCAGATTTTTAGGGAATAAGGATGGGGCTCTAAAAAGATGTTTTCAGTCTAAATAAAAAGGTGGTAATACCAAATACATTTCCAAGTGACGGTTTAGAGATAAAATAAACTATGTATATCGGTCATTTTGGATTGTAGTTGGTATAATTTAAATTACTGCCTTTTTTATTTTCTAAATTATTCCAGTAGTATCATTTTTAAGTACTAGTAATTTTGTTTTTAAATAACATATCCATAACTTTAACTTAACAAAGGGATTGTTTATTTGCAGCGACAAAAAGGAACAAATATGATAAAGAAGAGAATAGCAATATTCGTATTTTTATACGGGGCTAGTATCAGTATTCATGCACAGGAAAAAACAGCAAATCCGTTTTCTATAAAATGGGATAATGGATTTAAAGTTGAGAATTCGGACAAAAGTATCAGATTGAAATTTGGAGGAAGAATCATGTATGATATGGGATTTTTTAGTTTGAACAGTGAAGCAGAAACAAATGGTTACACCTTAAAGTCATCTAATGGAACAGAATTACGTAGAGCGCGTTTTTTTACTTCTGGAACCATTTATAAAAATGTAGGTTTTAAGTTGCAAGTTGATTTTGCAGGTGGAAAAATAGTACTGAAAGATGCTTTTATAACTCTTAAAAAGTTACCTATTGGTAATTTAAGGCTAGGGCATTTTAAAGAACCGTTTAGGTTAGAAGCTTTGACAAGTAGTAAATACATCACGTTTATGGAACGCTCAACACTTATTAGTATGCTTGCTGAACGTAGTTCTGGTGTGATGTTGTTTGATCAATTTGCAGCTAAAAAAGCGTCTTGGCAATTGGGAGTTTTTAGAGGAGCTGACGCTTCTTCAGATAAAAAAGAGGCGAATGGTGATTATGCTATTACAGGAAGAATTGCGGGTTTATTAGTAAAGGAAGAACAGCACTTAGTCCATGTAGGTTTGGGCTATAGTTTTAGAAAACCACAAGAGAATCATGCTTATGGTTACAAGGTACGCCCAGAAGTACATATTGCGAATAAATATATTAAGACGGATGTTTCTGATGTTGATCATGTCACTTTACTAAATGTTGAAGCGGCATGGGTGGCAAATTCTTTTTCTTTACAAGGAGAATATGTAAAAGCCAAAATAAGTGCTGCTTCTGATCAAGAGTTTTCCAGTTATTATACACAAGCTAGTTATTTTATAACCGGTGAAAAAAGAGTGTATAAGAATTCATTAGTAGGGTTTGGGCGGGTGAAACCACTAAAAAACTTTGGAGATAGCGGGGTTGGAGCTATTGAGTTGGCATTGAGGTATTCTGCTATTGAAGGGATGAATAACGATCAAATGAATATTGTTACAGCAGGCGTAAATTGGCACCTAAACCCAGCAACTCGAGTGATGGTGAACTATGTGATTTCATCAATTGATAATACGACGGATTATTTGGGGAAAGGAACGTTTCGTGCTTTTCAATTTCGTTTTCAGTTAGATTTTTAATCCCTTATTGAGGGTTTAACACCAATTTAATCATATAATATCGCGTCACTTGTTTTTTTTACACCCTAATTGTAAAAAAAATAATTCAATATAATGATGCGACTTCACAAAAAATAAAAGGATGTAATTCTGCGAGGTGCTACCTCGAAACAGAAAAAAGTCTTCGGAAGTACACGTTCGAGCCTTTGAGGTATACTTAGGGATACTAAATGTGTTTCTTTAGGACTGTTTACATTGGGTATTTGGATGTGTTTTTGTTATAACCCTCATAAAAGAGGTATAGGAAAGAGGGTAGTTTTAAAACGTCCCTCTTTTTTACGTAATTAGGAAAGGATGCATGTTTGTATTGTCAAAAAAATGACGGTTTTACACCTTAAAAACAAGTAGTTGCGAAAAATTTATTTGGTATTATTATTATCAGTGTATTTAAATAAGTGAGATCACTTTAAGATAGCGTAAAACACCTAACATTAACTTTACATAAAAAACTCTTTTTAATTATCTTTAGCTAACAATCAAGTTACATCTGTTGCCTTATTTTGTAAAATAAATTAAGAAATAAGACAAATGAAAAAAATACTTTTTTTAGCAATTTTTGCTGCTGCAATTGTTGCATGTGGAAAAAAATCAACAAAGGATAAGCAACTTTCAGAAGGTGAAACAGTATTGTCAGGGACTATTAAAATAGATGGTTCTAGTACTGTATTTCCTGTAACAGAAGCTGTTGCAGAAGAGTTTAGGTCTGTAGCTCCAGAGGTTAAAGTGACTATTGGAATATCAGGTACAGGAGGAGGATTTAAAAAATTCTCTAGGGGTGAAACAAATCTTTCCAATGCGTCTCGTCCAATAAAAGACAAAGAGAAATTGGCTTGTGAAGCTAATAATATCAGTTATTTAGAATTGGAAGTTGCTTATGATGGTTTGGCTGTATTGGTCAATCCAAAAAACGATTGGGTAGATAGTTTTACCGTGGAAGAGTTGAAAAAGATTTGGGAACCAGCAGCGCAAGGTGTTATTATGAAATGGAATCAAATTAGACCAGAATGGCCTAATAAAGAGATTCATTTGTTCGGTCCTGGTGTAGCCTCAGGAACCTATGATTATTTTACCAAAGCCATTGTAGGAAAAAGTGGGTCAAGTCGGGGTGATTTTACTGCCAGTGAAGACGATCACGTATTGGTACAAGGGATTGCAGGAGATACCTATTCTTTGGGGTTTTTCGGGTTGGCTTATTATAGCGAAAACAAAGATAAATTAACCTTAATAGGTGTTCATAATGGAACAGAAGTGGTGAAGCCAACGTTGGAAACAGTGAGTAATGGTACGTATAAGCCATTATCTAGACCACTTTTTTTATATGTAAATAGTACTTCTGTAGCGTCAAAAGAAGTGGTGTCATTTGTTCATTTTTACTTGGAAAATGCAGGTGAATTATCAAAAGATGTAGGCTATGTTCCATTGCCAGCAGCGAAGTATAAAGCACAAAAAGAACGTTTTAACGCTTTTGTTACAAAAAACAAATAGAAATTTATAATCACGCGGAAATCAATTGTTTTAGAACCGTTGATTTTTGCGTTTAAGAAATTAATAATGCGTAAATTTAGAGAAGGTATTATTGAAAAATCCTTATTGACAAGTGCTTTAATTACAGTTGCTGTAACCATAGGTATTGTGTCTGTACTTGCTTTTGAGGCCGTTCGGTTTTTTAGAGAAGTATCTATAGTTGATTTTTTTACAGATACCCAATGGACACCTTTATTTTCCGATAAGCATTATGGTATATTACCGTTGCTTAGTGGGACTTTTTTAACTTCAGCGATCGCTATTTCTTTAGCTTTACCTATAGGTTTGTCGATTAGTATTTATTTGAGTGAATATGCTCCTAAAGGGTTTCGGAAAACGGTGAAACCGATGTTAGAACTCTTGGCGGCTATTCCTACAGTTGTGTATGGCTTTTTTGCCTTGATTGTAGTTACTCCATTCTTACAAGGTATATTTCCTACCTTATCGGGTTTTAATTCATTATCAGCAGGGTTGGTTATGGGGGTTATGATTATTCCATTTATTTCTTCGATCAGTGAAGATGCGTTGCATGCAGTTCCAAGAGAATTGCGGGAAGCTTCGTATGGGATGGGGGCGACCAAGTTACAAACAGCTTTTAAGGTAGTGGTGCCTGCAGCATCATCAGGGATTATAGTTTCTATTATTTTGGCTATTTCTAGGGCTATTGGAGAAACCATGATTGTGGCGGTAGCTGCTGGACAGCAACCTCGTTTTACATTGGATCCAACAGTGCCTATAGAAACAATTACAGCTTATATTGTACAAGTGAGTTTGGGTGATGTTCAACATGGATCTATCGAATACAGAACTATTTTTGCAGCGGGAATTACCTTGTTTGCATTCACTTTTATTTTGAATACGATAAGCTATAGTATTCGAAAAAAATACCAAGCCAATTATGAATAAGATACAAGTAAATAGATGGAAAGATCAGTTGTTTAAAATCTGGGGCATCGCATGTACCTTATTTGGACTGATTTTATTAGTGGTTTTTATTGGGGATGTACTGATTGATGGAATACTGCGTATTGATTGGGGGTTTATCACAAATTTACCTTCTAGAAAATCAGAAAAATCTGGTATTTATACTGCGCTAATGGGGAGTATCTGGATTTTAGGATTGACGACAGTTATTGCTTTTCCTATTGGAGTTGCAGCAGCAGTTTATTTGGAAGAATATGTCAAGAAAGGTTGGTTCTCTGCCTTGTTAGAAATCAACATCTCTAATTTAGCAGGTGTTCCTTCAATTATTTATGGTTTATTAGGTTTGGAGATATTTGTTCGGATTCTAAATCTCGGGGCAAGTGTTTTGGCAGGAAGTCTCACCTTGTCTTTGTTGATATTGCCCATTATTATTGTAGCGACTAGAGAGGCTATAAAGGCAGTTCCTAGTTCTATTCGGGATGCTTCCTACGCTTTAGGTGCCTCAAAATGGCAAACTATCTGGTATCAAATTTTACCTGCTTCCAGTGGAGGGATATTAACAGGTGTCATCCTATCTTTATCTAGAGCGGTTGGGGAAACAGCACCCTTAATTGTGGTTGGAGCCTTGGCGTATGTTCCTTTTGCTCCGAGCAATCCTTTGGACGAATTCTCAGTACTACCGATTCAAGTATTTAACTGGATTTCAAGACCACAACACGGATTTATAGAAAATGCAGCAGCTGCAATTATCATTTTATTATTAGTAACTTTTATGATGAACGGTGTCGCTGTTTATTATAGGAACAAATGGCAAAAGAAATGGAAGTAAGTTTAGAAAAAGATAACATTATGAACACAGATAATGCAGTGGTACATGAAAGTGTTGATCTACAGAAACCTAAAATATCTGTAAAAAACACCAAGGTTTGGTATGGCGATTTTGAAGCGATAAAGGGAATCAGTATGGAGATTAAACCCAATTCTGTAACTGCTTTTATTGGGCCTTCGGGTTGTGGTAAATCTACTTTTTTGAGATTGTTTAATAGGATGAACGATTATGTAGATGGATTTAGCATGGAAGGGAAAATTAAAATTGATGGCACTAATATTTACAAGAAAAAGATACGTGTAGAAGCGCTTCGTAAAGAAGTTGGAATGGTGTTTCAAAAACCAAATCCATTTCCGAAATCTATTTTTGAAAATGTAGCTTATGGATTAAAAATTCAAGGGATTACAGATAAGAAAATTCTTAGTACTCGTGTAGAAAAAGCATTAAAACAGGCAGATTTATGGGGGGAAGTAAAGCATGATTTACAAAAATCAGCCTTGGCTTTGTCTGGAGGTCAGCAACAGCGATTGTGTATTGCTAGAACACTAGCTGTAGAGCCTTCCATTATTTTAATGGATGAGCCAACCTCTGCGTTGGATCCGATATCAACGGCTAAAATTGAAGATTTGATTTTTGAGTTGAAGGAGAAATACACCATTATTATTGTGACTCATAATATGCAGCAAGCGAGTAGAATTAGTGATTATACTGCCTTTTTCTATTTGGGAGAGTTGGTAGAATACAATAAAACAAAAACAATTTTTACAAAACCTGAAAAAAAACGTACCGAAAATTACATCACAGGTAGATTCGGCTAAATAAAAATTATGGAAAACACAAATTACCAAAAAGAGTTGTTAAGTCAAGCAGGTATAGATATGATGTCTCTTTGTATTTCTCAGTTAGGGAAAGCTACAGAGGCCTATTTAAACAACGATGCTGATTTGGCGGAAGAGGTTATTTATACAGAGTCTCACGTAAATGCCTTGGACATTAGTATAGGGCAGAGTTGTGAACGTTTTTTAGCCTTGTTCAATCCAGTGGCGATCGATTTGAGATTTGTAATGGCAATGCTGAAAATTAACAGCGAATTGGAACGAATAGGAGACCATGCTTATGGGATTTCTAAATATGTTGTAATGGACGAAGATCCAACGCCTGCGCATTTATTTAAGGTCTTGAAATTTGAGGAAATGCATGTAATTATCCAAGATATGTTTGATGATATTGTGGAGGCCTTTGTAAACGAAAATGTGAAGTCTGCAAGAAAGGTTTTTAAAAAAGACAAAATTTTGGACCTTATAAATGCCGAAGCTTTTCGTGTTATTGAAGCTGAAATAAGAAAGGATATTAATATAACCGCCAAAGCATTACAGATTTCTTCAGTGATTAAGAAATTTGAACGTGTCGGAGACTTAATAAAGAACATTGCAGAAGAGATTATTTTTTACAAGAAAGCAGAACTTATAAAGCACAAAGGAAAGAAAAAATAAGAGGCTGAACGTAAAGCTTGTTTGGTCAGTATCAATTTAATTAAAAAACAGATTCTTGGCTTTTGGTCAGCCTCTTGGGTTAGTGCTTTTGTACTGTATAGTAGGCAATGCGAATATAGCAAAAAAGATGTTAAAATCATTTCCTTATGCCTTGTAATTTAATAAAAAACCCACCGATAGTATGCCTATCGGTGGGTTTATGTAAATTCTAAGAATTAGGATAGCTAACTCAACATGTTAACAGCTCTTTCTAAAGCTGTGATAAATAGGTCGATCTCTTGCTTTGTATTGTAGAAGGCAAAAGAGGCACGGACGGTACCTGGTATCTTGTAAAAATGCATGATGGGTTGTGCACAATGATGTCCTGTTCTTACTGCAATTCCTAATTTATCAATAATACTTCCAATATCAAAAGGGTGAATGTCCCCGACATTAAAGGAAATAACTGCTGTTTTTTGTGTGGAAGTTCCGTAAATCTTCAAGCCTTTTATAGCGAGTAGTTTCTCTGTTGCATACGCTAATAATTCAGATTCGTAAAGAGCGATGTTCTCAAAACCAATTGTATTTAGATAATCCAATGCTACACCAAATGCAATTACACCACATATATTAGGGGTTCCTGCTTCAAATTTATGAGGTAAATCTGCATAAGTAGTTTTGTCAAAAGTGACTTCTTTAATCATTTCACCTCCTCCTTGGTATGGCGGGAGTTTTAAAAGGCACTTTTCTTTTCCGTAAAGAACTCCAACACCCGTAGGTCCACATATTTTATGTGCTGAGGTTACGTAATAATCTACATTTAAGGATTGCATGTCTGCTTTTATATGTCCAGCTGCCTGTGCACCGTCTATCAAGACTTCTGCCCCTACTTTATGAGCTTCGTCTATGATATACTGAATAGGATTTATAGTTCCCAAAGCATTAGAAACATGGTTTACAAACACTATTTTGGTACGCTTAGAGAGTAATTTCAGATATGCATCCATGTCTAATTCTCCCAATTCATTCATTGGAATAACACGTAAAATAGCCTCGGTTTTTTCACAAAGCATTTGCCAAGGAACAATATTGGAATGGTGTTCCATTGCTGAAACAATTATTTCATCTCCTTTTTGTAATAGTTGGCTGAATCCACTTGCTACCATATTGATACCGTGGGTAGTCCCCGAAGTAAAAATAATTTCAAAGGACTTTTTGGCATTCATATGTGCCTGCACTTTTAAACGTGCTTCTTCAAAAGCATTGGTCGCTAACTGACTTAAGGTATGGACACCTCTATGAATGTTTGCATTGTAATTGGAGTAGTAATCTACAATGGAATCAATAACAATTTGAGGTTTTTGATTGGTGGCAGCATTGTCAAAATACACCAAAGGTTTTTTGTGAACCAGTTGATTTAGAATAGGGAAATCGGATCTAATTTTTTCAATGTCTAACATAGTAAATAGTGCTGTAATCTCTTTTAATTGTTCAATGTTTTTATGCCCAGTCTAGTCTGTAAAATTTGCTTAGAATGGTGCTATGAACAAAAGTAAGTAAAGTATTCCTAATACTCTTTATTTTTAATTTATCTTTGAGAGATCACTAACGATTTTATCTATGAAAAAAATTAGTAAGTACGGTTTTTTAATCCTGTTAATTGGTTTGACTATTGGTGTTTACCTCTATTATCCACGACTCAATATTATAAGTGGATACGCTGCAAAAAACATGGCGTCTAGTGTGTTTTTAGCGCATAGGACGGAGTCTTCTGTCTCAAAATTTGACAATAATTTTGATCCCATTAATAAAGCAGAAACACATGTGAACAGCATTGAGAAATCCGCAAGTTCCAATTCGTTTGGAATTTTGAAACGTAGGGCTTTTTATAGAGAAGGATTAGGTGCTGTACTGGTAGATGATGATTTTGATATATCAGCGCCCTATTTAAAACCCTTGCGGAACAAAACACCTATACAATTGCCGTATCCGTATGGTGATTTAGCTCAAAAAGACACCGTGTTTGCAAATGTAGATTATCAAAAAATACAAGCGCTTGTAAATACTTCTTTTGATGTAAACGGACTGCGAATTCAAAAAACAAGATCCGTATTGGTAATTTATAAAGATCAAATTATTGCGGAAAAATACGAAGATGGTATCGATAAAGAAACTCCAATTCTAGGATGGAGTATGACCAAGAGCATTGCCAGTACTATTGTTGGGATCTTGGTTAAGCAGCAAAAATTTGACATCTATAAGTCTGCTCCTATAGCTGCTTGGGAAAAAGATGATCGGTCTAAAATCACGACAGATAATTTATTGCAAATGAATAGTGGCTTGGAATGGAATGAGGATTATAACACCATTTCTGATGTGTCTAAAATGTTGTTTTTATCGCGTGATATGACCATTGCCCAACGTGATAAGAAACAAAAATATGCACCTGGAACACATTGGAATTATTCTTCTGGAACGAGTAATTTATTATCTAGAATTATCCGAAACCAATTCAAAACTCATCAAGAGTATTTGGATTATTGGTATGCAGCATTAATTGATAAAATAGGAATGTATAGCATGACTGTAGAGACAGATATGGCAGGGAATTATGTGGCTTCCTCTTATGGTTGGGCAACAACACGGGATTGGGCGAAGTTTGGATTGTTGTATTTACACAAAGGAAATTGGAATGGAACTCAGGTATTTGATCCAAGTTGGGAAACCTATGTAAAAACACCTGCACCTAATTCTGATAAGGGGTATGGAGGTCATTTTTGGTTGAATGCAGGTATGGGGTATAAGGATGTTCCTGCAACCATGTATTCCTGTAATGGCTATCAAGGACAGCGGATTTCTATATTTCCGTCTAAAGATCTTGTGATTGTTCGTATGGGCTTGGCGAGTGGTAGTTCTTTTGATTTTAATGCGTTTTTGGGAGGTATTTATGGAGCGATTAAATAGGATTTATAAATTTATCTAAAACAGTCCGTTTGGAGGTTAGATGCTTTACTCAAGCTGACTGCGTTTTTTTTGTTGAGTTATTGTCGCACCCTGTAATTATAAATCCAATTCCATAAAAAAAATTGAAAAGGGAGAAGTTTCAAGAATTTTTAGATATGAATGAAAATATACTCGAAAACGTTAAAAATGTTTTGGGGATATATAAGCGTGGAAATACCGAGCTAATAGGTCTTTGTGGTTTGTTGACTAATGATGAAAATGACCGTGAATTAGCATATCGATTTAGAGAAAAGTATTGGGGTAAAGGGTTTGGTTCTGAAATAACCAAGGGCTTAATAAATTTTTGCTTTTCAATTTTAAATTTGGATAAAATTACAGCCGATGTGTGTGTTAAAAATAGTGGGTCTGTTAAGATTCCTGAAAAATTCCTAAACCCAATAAAAGATTTTTATAACCAGAAAGATGCCTGTATGGATAGAAGATATGAATTGACTTTGGGAGCATGGATGGAAAGAACGAACTAAATTTCTAATAAAAAACACCATTTAAATACGAGTATTTAAATACGAGTATTTAAATGGTGTTTAAGTAAATATAGTTTCTTGTTTTTACAAATTAAAACCGAGATTCACGCCTAATTTATCGGCAATAAATCCAGTAATGATAGTTTTAAGTTGAGGTATTTTTATTTTTTCAATCACATCATTTCCAAAGGCGTATAGCAACAAAGCTTTGGCTTCTTTTTTAGGGATACCACGAGATTGCATATAGAATAAAGCACTTTGGTCTAGTTGTCCAATAGTACATCCATGAGAACATTTTACATCATCCGCAAAAATCTCTAATTGAGGTTTGGAATTGATCGTAGCACCATCATTTATTAAAATATTATTATTTTGTTGAAAGGCATTTGTTTTTTGAGCAGCTTGTCTTACAATTACTTTTCCGTTAAATACTCCTGTAGAGGTGTCTGCGTATATTCCTTTGTACAATTCATGACTCTCACAGTTAGGAGATTTGTGATCTACCAAGGTGTGATTGTCTACATGTTGATTTTTATTTAAAATAGAAATTCCATTTAAATGAGACGTAATTCGTTCTCCTTCGTGTTGGAATTCGAGGTTATTTCTCGTTAGTTTCCCTCCAAATGAAAAGGTATTTACAGAAGCAACACTGTGTTGTTTTTGTTGTACATAAGTACTGTCTATCAATGTAGAATTATCGGTATCGTTTTGTATTTTATAATAATCTACAATGGCGCGTTTGTTTACGAAAATTTCAGTAACAGCGTTTGTAAGGGTGTTGTTTTTGGAAAGGTTGTGGTGGCGTTCTATAATTTGAACGTGAGAGTTTTCACCTACCATAATAATATTACGTGGTTGTAATAACACCTCTTTTTCACTGCCTGTAGCGAAGTTTAAAATCTGAATAGGTTTGGAAACGACGGTGTTTTTAGGGATGTTTATATAGGCACCCTCAATGGCAAAAGCCGTGTTTAATTCAGATAAGCTATTGGTCTTGTCGGTAATTGTACTAAAATAATTGTCTATGATTATTTTGTATTTTGGTTTTGAAAGTGCTGCTGAAAGGATGCAAACATCACATTCATCATGCGTAGTTTCTGACAGGAAATTGTTAAACACACCGTCTATAAATATCAGTTTGTAACTGTCTATTTCGTTGATTAAAAATGGTTTTACATTCTTGTAGCCTACTGTTTCTTTTGTTTCTGTAAACAAGCTGAAATCTTGTTTTAGCAATGGGCGTAAATTGGTGTATTTCCATTCTTCATCTTTCTTATTAGGGAATCCTAATTTTTCAAAATTTTGAATGGCTTTTGTGCGTATGTTGTGTATGGATGAGTCCAAGTCTACAATGCCTTTGTTTTCGAAGGCTATGAAGGAAGATATTAGTTTGTCTTTTAATTCCATGGATGCTTTTTTGTACTGTATAGTAATAAATAATTGTAGTTGATAAATACTACTATTTTAACCAATCATATCCTTTTGCTTCTAGTTCTAAAGCCAATTCTTTACCTCCAGATTTTACAATTTTTCCATTGTATAAAACATGTACAAAATCAGGAACTATATATTCTAATAAGCGTTGGTAGTGTGTAATTACAATTACAGCATTGTCTTTACTTCTTAATTTGTTTACCCCGTTTGCAACAATTTTTAAGGCATCAATATCCAAACCAGAATCTGTTTCGTCCAAGATGGCTAATTTTGGTTCTAACATCGCCATTTGAAAAATTTCATTACGTTTTTTTTCTCCTCCAGAAAATCCTTGATTTAAAGAACGGGATAAGAATTTGCGATCCATTTCTAATAAATCTGCTTTTTCACGTATTAATTTCAGCATGTCTTTTGCTGGAAGTTCTTGTTCTCCTCTCGCTTTTCGACCTTCGTTAATGGCTGTTTTTATAAAATTTGTAACCGTTACTCCAGGGATTTCTATAGGGTATTGGAAAGATAAAAATATTCCTTTGTGAGCACGTTCTTCTGGTGATAAATCTTCGATGTTTTCATCATTTAAAAAAATGGTTCCATCAGTTACTTCGTATTCTTCTTTTCCAGCAATTACAGACGCAAGAGTGCTTTTTCCTGATCCGTTTGGTCCCATAATAGCATGTACTTCACCTGCTTTTATGTCTAAGTTAATACCGTTTAAGATTTCTTTATCTTCAATTCTAGCTTTTAAATTTTCTATTTTTAACATGGTGTTTGCTTAATGGTCGTTATATTATTGTGGAGTGTTTGCTTCTTTCTTTTCTGTGATAGAAATAAGTTTAGACATTTTGATGACTTGTAAAGTGTCTGTCTGTTTTTTAAGTTTTTCTCCCTTAAATGATACAGTGATACTATTTTTTCCGAGAAATGCTTTTTCATCTCTTAAAACGGTAAATAAACTGTAGAAATCGTTGTTTTTATATAGTTCGTAAGTACCCGAGGTATCTGTGAAAACGATGGTTTTGTTTTCAGGATCATAGCTGGCTTCTCCTTTAAAACTAGCGTGATTTTCAGATGTATTTACAATATGATTGATCGTTTTTATCGTGTTTTTTTGTGGGGTATTATCACAGCTAATTGCCATGATACAGATAAAGAAGACTGTAATTTGTTTCATAATTGATTGTAATTCTATAGCCTTAACCTACGCTTCCTTCTAACGAGATTTCTAGTAATTTTTGTGCTTCTACGGCAAATTCCATCGGTAATTTGTTCAATACTTCTTTGCTAAATCCATTGACAATTAATGCAATTGCCTTTTCCGTGTCTATCCCTCTTTGATTGCAGTAAAATAATTGGTCTTCTCCAATTTTACTGGTGGTAGCCTCGTGTTCTATTTGTGCCGATGCGGACTTGTTTTCGATATATGGGAAGGTGTGTGCTCCACATAAATCGCCCATTAGTAAGGAATCACATTGGGTGAAATTCCTTGCATTACTAGCGTTTTTAGCTACTTTTACCAATCCACGGTATGAGTTGTGAGAGTGGCCGGCAGAGATTCCTTTGGAGATAATAGTACTACGTGTGTTTTTTCCAAGATGAATCATTTTTGTTCCAGTATCTGCTTGTTGGTAGTTATTGGTAACAGCGATAGAATAAAATTCTCCAACAGAATAATCACCTTTTAAAATACAACTTGGGTATTTCCAAGTTACGGCACTTCCTGTTTCTACTTGTGTCCAAGATATTTTGGAGTGGTTGTGGCAAATTCCTCTTTTTGTAACAAAATTGTATACTCCTCCAATACCTTCACTGTTTCCAGGATACCAGTTTTGAACAGTAGAGTATTTAATTTCTGCATTGTCCATAGCTATTAATTCTACAACGGCAGCATGCAATTGATTTTCGTCACGAGATGGAGCGGTACATCCTTCCAAATAACTGACAAAACTTCCTTCGTCTGCAATGACTAAGGTGCGTTCAAACTGACCCGTACCTCCTTCGTTAATTCTAAAATAAGTAGAAAGTTCCATTGGGCAGCTTACGCCTTTAGGAATGTAACAAAAAGATCCATCTGAAAATACAGCAGAATTTAATGCGGCATAGAAATTATCCGTTTTTGGAACCACACTTCCCATGTATTTTCTTACCAGTTCTGGATGTTCTTGAATGGCTTCAGAAATCGGCATAAAGATAATTCCTTTTTCCGCCAATGTCTTTTTAAAAGTAGTGGCTACAGATACAGAATCTATGACGATATCCATGGCTACATTGCTCAATCGTTTTTGCTCGTCAATAGAAATACCAAGTTTTTCAAACGTTTTTAGCAATTCTGGATCTACATCATCCAAACTATCCAATGTCTTTTTTTGAATAGGTGCAGAGTAGTAACTCAATGCTTGAAAATCTGGTTTTTTATAATTGACATTGGCCCAATCTGGTTCTTCCATTTTTTTCCAAATTCTAAAAGCATCCAAGCGCCAATCAGTCATCCATTGTGGCTCGTTTTTCTTTTTAGAAATGGCAATTACAATGTCTTCATTTAAACCCGCAGGAAATTTATCTGCTTCTATATCAGTATAAAAACCATACTCGTATTCTTGGGTTTCAAGTTCTTTTTTTAAATCGTCTTCTGTATACTTACTCATAAGTGACTGTTCAAAAGATACGCAGGTAGGTATTTGTTTTAAGAAAAACATACCCTATGAATCTTATTATGTTACAACTTTAAACTTCGTTTAAAATTTATAATTAGCTAATTGTTTTTTACCCTATCAAGGGATGTCTCTTTTCTTTACAAAGAAAAACTCTCTCCACACCCACACGTTCTGTTGGCATTAGGATTGTTAAAAACAAATCCTGTTCCATTGAGTCCTCCTGAAAACTCCAAGGTAGTACCCGCTAAGTAAAGAAAGCTTTTTTTGTCTACAATAATTTTTACACCATTGTCTTCGAAAAGCTTATCTTCTTCATTCTTAGAATGGTCAAATTTTAAATCATATGATAGTCCTGAACAACCACCACTTTTAACTCCTACACGGACAAAATCCGTTTCGGAATTAAAACCTTCTTCGGTCATTAATTCTACCACTTTCTTTTTTGCTATATCTGAAACTTTTATCATTTTTTTAAAGGCGCTTTAATTCAATATTACAGGCTTACAAAGATACGGTTAAATATGACAAATATCATAAAAACTATATTGAGTCGTCCTATGCGATGATAGATAGATTTTATATTACAAAAGTACGTTATTTGACTGGTTTTTCAAACAACATTTTTTACTTATAAAAATACATTTTTTACACGATAAACATCTAGTAATTAATGTATTGTAGTTTTATTTAGGTATAAGTGATTCGTGTAGTTGCTTTTTGGATGTGTTTTTTTTACACTGAATTTGCATCATTTATTTCTTGATTAATGGTTGGGATATTGTTTTTTTTTAGTGTAATCATCTAAAATATAAATGTTTTTTTAGGTGTAAACTTCTTCTTTTACTGTTGTGGTTCAGGAGTAGGAGTTGTTCAAATTTGGGGGTAATAACACGAATTACTATCCAAAATAATCGAGATAAATAGGCTGTTTTACGTTTTAGCGTTGTTAAAAAATAGGACGAGAAAGGCTATCCTTTGGTTTTTCGCCTAGCTAAAACACACAATTATTCCATTTCAAAACCGTCACTTGGAAATGTGTTTGGTACAAGTGTTTTTTTTAAACTCAAAACGAGTTGTTTTAAGAAGTGTAAAATCCGATTTATTATTACTATTGGAATTGTTTTAACGTGAAGTGAGCTGGTTTTTATATGCTTTTCCCAAGGCTGTGAAATCAGATGGAATATGTATCTTTGCTCCATGTTAGAAAATAAAAATCAAAGCCGTACAAGTTTGTCTGAATTGGGTGAGTTTGGTCTGATAGATCATTTGACTTCAGGGTTTAAAAATAAACAAAAAACGACTGTTCAAGGCGTTGGAGATGATGCTGCAGTACTAGAAAGTACTAAGAATCAACTCCTTGTTACTACCGATTTGTTGGTGGAAGGGGTGCATTTTGATTTAGGATATATGCCGCTTAAGCACTTGGGATACAAGGCGATAGTTGTGAATTTGTCGGATGTGTATGCTATGAATGGAGAAGCGAGACAGGTAACAGTGTCTATCGCCGTTTCCAACCGGTTTACCTTGGAGGCTTTGGAGGAATTATATGCAGGAATTCAATTGGCTTGTGATTTGTATGATGTAGATTTGATAGGAGGTGATACGACTTCTTCTAAAACGGGTTTGTTGATTAGTGTGACCGCAATTGGAGAAGCTAAAAAGGAAAATGTAACCTATAGAAATGGTGCTAAAGAAGGAGATTTATTAGTGGTTACAGGCGATTTAGGTGCTGCGTATTTGGGCTTGCAAGTATTGGAGCGTGAAAAACAAGTGTTTGCAGTAAACCCAAACGAGCAACCTGATTTAGAAAAATATACATATTTAATAGAGCGTCAGTTAAAACCTGAAGCTAGGAAAGATATCCCTGAATTGCTAGGGAAGTTAGACGTAAAACCTACCAGTATGATAGATATATCTGATGGATTATCGTCGGAGATTTTGCACTTATGTAAGCAGTCTCATGTAGGGTGTAATTTATACGAGGATAAAATTCCGTTAGATCCTCAAGTAATTGCTACTTGTGAGGAGTTTGAATTAAATAGTACGACTATTGCATTGAGTGGAGGAGAGGATTACGAGCTGTTGTTTACGATTTCGGCAGATGATTATCCGAAAATCAAGGCGAACCCTAGCTTGACAGTTATTGGACATATGACCGAACAAAACGAGGGCGTAAATTTGATAACAAGAGCAGATCAAAAAATTGTATTGACAGCCCAAGGATGGAATCCTATAAAAGGCTAAAGTTTTAAGGGGGAGAACGTTTTTTGGAGGTTGTTCTCTAACTGTTTTTTATGTTGATTGAGTAAGTGATTAATTAGATTTGATTTATGGGGTTTGATTTAAAATGGGATAAAGACGATGTCTATATAAGATTCTATGGGAGCTTGGTTTTACAAGATCTTTTAGAGGCAAATGGCTTGATTTATGGAGACATCCGATTTGATGTTATGATTTTTCAAATCGCTGATTTTACAGCTGTCGAATGTGTAGATTTATCCAGTGAAGATGCTAAAATAATTACGACATTGGAACTTAGGGCAACGCATTGGAATAGAGAAGTTACCGTGGTTCATGTAACAAAACATCCGGAGTTAAAACATCTTTTAGGTGTGTATAAAAAAGGGATGGAGCCTACCAATTGGAGTATCGAAATTGTCGACACTTTGGAAGAAGCAGAAAAAATGAAAAAATAGGGCTAGAATGCGTTCAAAACGACTAATACCAGTTGTTTTGAACGCGTTTTATTGCTTTTATTCCAACAACAATCCAAAATGATCGATATAAATAGTTTATCTTACGTTGTTAAAAAACAGAACGATAGCTAAGACTATCCTTCAATTTCTAAACCATCACTTGGAAATGTAGTTGGTATTACTTCAAGTTATGAACCAATAAATTGTACGAGTAGTACGAGTAGTTTTTCTTTGTTTTCTATATGACTCATATGCCCACCGTCTAAAATTTTAATTGGGATATCAGTATTCTTATAAATTTCTAATTGAGAATTCAGTACTAATACAGGGTCTTCTCTTCCTAAAATCACTAATTTTTTAAAAGTAGATTTAAAATAAAAATCAGTGTAATTATTCCTTATTTTCATGCCTTCGGTTGCTGCGATTGCTCCTTGTTTACTGGTCGTTAAAGCCTCTGTAATTACCTGATCTATTTCTAAACTAAAAGATGTTTTTGAGTCTTTGGAAAATAAATTTGGAATGGCAATTTTTATAAAAGTTTTAAGCTGTTGTTTGAGCGCAATAACGGCTCGGTTTCTATGGATTACTTTTTCAGCGGAATCATTGAGGACGGTTGTATTTAACAAGCATATTCCCTTGGTGTTTTTAGGGAATAAATCGGCAAATGCTAGGGCGACATAGCCTCCCATACTATGCCCAATAATTATTGATTTTCTTATTTTTAAGGAGTCTAAAACGGCTTTGACACTAGAAGCCATAGCGTTCATACTGTGGATATATCCTTGGTTTTCACTGTTTCCATGTCCTAATAAATCGATACAGATTACACGATTTTTTTTTGCTAAAACACTGCTTATGTCATGCCACATCGTTTTGTTTTCTAAGAATCCATGAAGCAATACCACGCTGCTTCCTTTGCCTTGTTGGTAAAAAGAAATACGTGTGTTTTTATAAGTTATCTGTTCTTGCATGCTGTAAAGATACACTTAAGAAAACATCGATTTAAGGAATAATTAAATTATTAGTAATTCCAAAACGAATCAATTCGATGTTGTTTTTAGCATTTGCTTTGCTAAATAATTGTTGTTTATGTGATTTTAATGTAGATAGACTGATATGTAATTGGTTGGCTATTTCTTTTTCTGTTGAGTGATCGTAAATGGCTTGTAATATTTCCAATTGCCTCGTTGTGTAGTGCTCGTTTACTACGAAGTGTTTTTTACTAATGGAATGTTCTTGATGCTGACAGTGTATTTTTTTAATGGTAGTTGGAAATAGATTAAAATCATCGTCTTTTCCTATAAAACCAGCTGCACCTTCTTTAAATGCAGCATCGCGGATAAAGCTATTGTTTAAGGTGCTTAACATAATTAATGTAAAATCTTTTTTTAAGGATTTTAAAGTATTAATATGATCAATGGAACTCTCTCCACAGAAATTTACATCGAGTAAAAGTATATTAAAAAAGCAAGATTTAACCTGTTCTATGGTATCTTGGATACTCGTGCATTTTGCGATAACTTCTATGTTCTCTTGATTGTCTAGGTGTTTTGCCAATGCCTCAACAAAAAAATGATTATCATCAGAAATTATTATTTTATATAGATTTTGTGCCATGGATAGGTATGTTTATAGTTATAGTGCTTCCTTTCTTTTTTGAGGATTTTATATCAAAGGTTCCATTTAAAAAAAGACTTCTTTTTTCAACGGATTTTAGACCAAAAGAATTGTTTCTAACTTTATTTTTTTCAAACCCTTTTCCATGGTCTGAGACCACTAATTGTAAGGTGTTTTTTAAGACCATTATATAGACGTTAATGTTTTCAGTTTTGGCATGTTTAATAGCGTTTGTAACTAGCTCTGAAGTTATTTTGTAAATATTCATACAGGTACTTTCTGGTAACAGAATATTTTGTAATTGAACAATTGGGCTTATTTTTATTTGAGTGAGTTCTTGCATTTTATAGCAATATTCTAAAATGCTGTGTTTAAAATTATCAGCTGTAATATTAGGTGCGTATAAACTATTTAAAAGGACTCTGTAATCTTTAGAAAATGCATCCATTATTTGGTTAATGTTTTTCTCATCGCTAGGGTCGTTCATTAAGTTTATTTTTAAGGCAGTTATATATCCGCCAAAAGAATCATGGACATCATTTACCAATCTTGCACGTTCTTGGTCTTGAATTTTAAACAAATTGGATTGAAAATCGTTTTTTAATTGGATGTTTTCCTTTGCAAGTTTTATAGATAATAGCTGAATTCAAGTCACAAACGCAACTTTTAGTTAAATAATAATTGTTCCATTACAAATATAGGGTTTTGATATTTATGTCTCTTCCTAGGTCTGTTATTTAATTTTGTTTCTACCTCTTTGATTCTTTGATCTGTTAGGTTTGTAAAGTCACTTCCTTTGGCAAAATATTGTCTAATCAAACCATTTAAATTTTCGTTAGATCCTCTTTCCCAAGAGTGATATGGATGCGCAAAAAAGTAATCAATACATAAATTTTCTGCAACCTGCTCATGGCCTGCAAATTCTTTTCCATTATCAGCTGTTATAGTATGTAGATAAGGCTTCCAGTCTTCTAATATTTCATTGATAGCTTTAGTGACAACAACTGCTTCTTTAGAGCTTACTTTTTTCATTTTAAGCATTCCAGAAGCTCTATCATTTACGGTAAGTATGGCTTGATTATGGTTTTTACCTATGATTAAATCGACCTCTAAATCTCCAAATCGATTTCTTTGTTCAACAACTTCAGGGCGTTGTTCTATACTAATACGATTCTTTATAACCCCTCTAGAATCCTTTGATGAGCCACGTTTTCTATATCTCCTTCCCTGTCTGCGAAGGTGTGTATGTAAATCACCATCATTCCTCTTGTCTTCCCTAATATGCTGATATATACGCTCAATAGACACCGTTTCTTTACCTTGTTTTTTTAGGACACCAACTACTTGCTCAGGACTATAATCGTCTCGCAATAACAACTCTATTGCTTGTTGAATATCTTCTGTAAAGCGTTTTCTTTTAGGCTTTTCTTTATGACGTTTAGCATACTTTTTTTGGGCTAATTCATGCTTGTAAACTCCATTTCTTTTGTCTGAATTACGCTTAATCTCTTTGCTAATAACAGACTTGTCTTTTCCTATAGCAGCTGCTATCTCAACCTGTTTATAACCTTGTTTTAACATGCAACAAATTGTGTATCTTTGCGCTTGGGTGATGTGTTTCATACAACTTCTTTTTTCGAGATTTGAGACCGTAAGATACATATCCATCAAGACAAGAAAGGTAGGTTTTCCTACTTTTCTGTTTTGAAAATATAACCATCATAGAATCAAATCGAAAAGTTGCGTTTATTAGTTGAATTTAAGATACTTTTCCTTTGACAACCTCACTTATAATATAATAGGTTACAAGGACTATTTCTAAGGTGATAAAAATATAGAATATATTATCGATGATTAGCGTAGAAAAAACACTTAAGTCAAAAGGAGGGTTGTAAAAGGGGTGCCATAGTACACCTATTACTGGTAAGGAAAATGAAATCCCTAAATATGTAGGGATGGATTTTTTAACTACTAGTATCCAGTGTATTATAAAGAATGCAACTACAAATAATTTTAAAGCAATCCATATTGATATATATAAATAAGGCATTCCTCCTGCCATATATTTGTATAAATAAATAGATAATAAGAACCCTGTAAGTATGCTTATGTATTTAAAAATTTGGCGGTATACGAGTGTTGATTGGGTGTATTTGTAAAAATGCATAAAAAACAAACTTGCAGTAAAGGTAGCAGCTGTTTGTGAAAGGCTACGGATATTGTGAATTAAAAAAGAGGACTCATTCCATAAGTATTGAATCCCTATCCCTTTGGCAGCGAGGTATTCTATCATGATAAATAGAATGTAAATAGCATACCATAGTAAACTGTTTTTTTGCTGTATTAAAGATAAAAATACAATAATCAAGAGTAGTGAACATAAAAAGGATAAATATATCCCTGTGCTAAAATAGTCAAATTGTGTTTTGTTTAGAAAATCGTTGTGTGATAGCAATTCCATTTTTAGCCTAGTTCTAGGCTCGTTATCTTTTATCTTTATAAATACAGAAAAGGATTCTGTGCTTTTAGATATTTTCCATGTAGGGTATCGGTAAAAAATAGTTTTAAACGGGAATTTTTTATCGTAGCTAACTTGGTGTAGCTCTTTAAGGAAGGTTGGAGTTTTTATATAAACCTTGGCATAATGTAAATACACATTTTCAATAATCAAATAGTGTGATTCGTTGAAGGAATCTAATTTTAAATGAATCCAAAAAGCACTGTTTTTATCTAGTTTTTGATATGTCTTATTCTTTAATGTGGAGGTGAAAAGACCGCTTTTTTGTAGGCGTAAGATTTCTTGAATACCTAACGAATCACGTGCGTCTCTATAAATATTTATTTGCGTGTTCTTTAAAGATGATTTTGAACAGGATTGTCCGAAGATAAGACAGATTGTGTATATGATTATTCGGATAGCATGAATTTTGAACATAAGATAATTTTAACAATAAGCATACTTAAGTATCAGGAGAATACTAAGTGAACTCAATAGTTTTAGCGATTATTAAATAACACTTTTTTCTATATGGATCGAAACTTTAAAAATAGTACTAGATGCATTAAATCCATCGGGTTTATTGCTGCAGAACACGGCGTATTATCAAGGGACGGCGCTGTATGTTTGCGCACTTTCAAAAATCACTTACTTTAATGAGAAAAAGATTCAAGACTATTATATAAGGGTAAGCCTTAGATACAATAAACGACATTTTTTTGACTTTATCAAGGAACCCAAAACAAATACCCAATTCATTTTATGGGCTGCCTCAGATATTGTTGTGATACGCGATAGTGGAACAGCGTTGCATGTGATAAAAGATATTCTCACTAATTTAAAGTGTTGGAATTATAGAACCTAAGAATTCCATAGCCATAAATAGGAAGGATTACTGTCTGGACATAGTGGTTTTAGGCGGGCTGTTAAGAAATTAGCAATAGATCTCCCACTTCTAATTACGAGATATTCAACGGAAGCAGCTATTGGTGCCTTATTAATAAACGGATTAAGAAAACAGGAGTAATACTAATTACAATCCAAAATGACTGGTGTACATAGTTTATTATACGTTCTATCCTTGTTGAAAAACAGAACGATAGCTAAGGATGTCCTTAGATTTTTCGCTTAGTTAAAACAGAAAATAATTCTTTTTCTAAACCGTCATTTGGAAATGTATTTGGTATAAGGGGTAAAAGAATGTGATGGTGCTAGATGATAAAAAAACCATTCTTTAGTATGAGGTTTTAATAAGAGATTGAAGCTAGTTTTGTGATGTTACAGATTCAAAAAAGATATAAAGATGAAAAATAGTTGTTTTTTAATGTTTTTTCTTATGGTTTCTTATTGTTTTTCTCAAGAAACCGAAATTAAAATAGACAGTACGGATACTGGGGATTACCATTTAATACGTGTTGAGGTAGACGGTGTATTAAAGAAGTATTTTGACTTAAGAGTGGAAGATAAAAAAATCATTTTAAAAGCAGACCTCTTAGCGTATTATAAAAATAAATTTGAAATGGAATATGAGGTTGAAATCAGCAAGTTAAGTATTAAAGTTAGTAGAGCAGGGAGCCTAGAGTATTCGTATGATATTAACAAAAAAATAGATAGAACATTGTTTCAGGTTGTACTGGCGGATGTTTATAAAGAAAGGTATGTGTTCTCAGATATAAAGAGGCAATTGGAGGTGTTTAAAGATAAGGAAGAAAAAAGTGTAATCGGAAAAATAGAAATATTTAAGAAAAATAAAATTCAAATTCATAAGGTTAATAAAGGTAAAGTTTTGTTTTTTAATAAAAGATCGTTTACATCTGAAAAAGAAGATTTTGTGATTATAAAATCAATAATATTACATATTAGAAAAGGTGCTATTTATGAGGTTCTTATCGAAGGGGAGCCTAATAGAAAATTATTTATAACGAATACTATTAAAGAGTCTGACAGTGTTTTAATACCTACAAATAAGCAATCAAATAGCATTCATTATCATAATAAAACAAGAAAGAACAACATGAGAAAAAAATATTTTCACAGTATGGATTACCCAATATTGTTGGAAAGAATAACGCCTATAGGAGCTCTAACAGTTTCTTCGGATGTTAATAGAACGTATAATTTAAATCGTAGGCAGGATAAAAAAAGACATAAGATAATAGACAAGGGTAATCCTAATAAATTCATCTATTTAGACGATGTATTAAGGTATGTACCTGTGGTTAACAATCATTTTGTGCCTAAAGATGACCTGTTTAATATAAAAGTTACTGATCAATTACAGGAAGTGAAAATTATAAAGGATGTCCATTTGAATTCATATATAGAGGCAGCTGTTTATACAGATTTGTTTAGTTTGCTTGGAGATGCTGCGAATGGGCAAGTTCAAACAGAGTTTAATTCAAAAATATATTTAAATATTAAAAATATAGGATCATATTACGGGTATCTTTTTCATTATATACAGCCAAGTATTAAACATTCTTTATTTAAAGATGAACATATGTATTTAGAAATTGAAAATGGGGACGTTAATTTTTCAAAAACCAATTTATATAGGCGTTCATATCTAAATTTAGGTTTGAAACTTAATTTATTTAAGGGAGAACTTTCCAATAGGTTTGAAGCTGACGTGAGTATTGGGACTAACTATTGTTTTACAAAAACTAAAGATAAACAAGAGGTTATATATAACGAAAAATTATGGAGTAAATATATAGGTTTAGAATTGTCTGTGAATGATTTTAAGAATTATGGATTAAAAGGGTTTATTAAATATTCACATATTGATGACCCTAAGGTGAAAATCTACACGAAAGATGTATTTAAGGAAAAAGAAGATTGGTTTGTTTCTGTTGGTTTTGAATTGTTTTACCACCCTGTAAAAGACAAAGGGAATAAATGGTTTTTTAAATTTAACTATGTCTCAAACCAAGAAAATCATGAGGATGATTTTTCTCAAATCCAAGTAGGATATAAAATACCAATTAGGTTTAAACAAAAATAAATTTAAGAGAGAAAACGTCCATTATACAGCTTTAATCGCTTTTAAAACAACAACAGCTAACGTAATTTATTAAAACGCTGAATTCAAGTCACAAACGCAACTTTTAGTTAAATAATAATTGTTCCATTACAAATATAGGGTTTTGATATTTATGTCTCTTCCTAGGTCTGTTATTTAATTTTGTTTCTACCTCTTTGATTCTTTGATCTGTTAGGTTTGTAAAGTCACTTCCTTTGGCAAAATATTGTCTAATCAAACCATTTAAATTTTCGTTAGATCCTCTTTCCCAAGAGTGATATGGATGCGCAAAAAAGTAATCAATACATAAATTTTCTGCAACCTGCTCATGGCCTGCAAATTCTTTTCCATTATCAGCTGTTATAGTATGTAGATAAGGCTTCCAGTCTTCTAATATTTCATTGATAGCTTTAGTGACAACAACTGCTTCTTTAGAGCTTACTTTTTTCATTTTAAGCATTCCAGAAGCTCTATCATTTACGGTAAGTATGGCTTGATTATGGTTTTTACCTATGATTAAATCGACCTCTAAATCTCCAAATCGATTTCTTTGTTCAACAACTTCAGGGCGTTGTTCTATACTAATACGATTCTTTATAACCCCTCTAGAATCCTTTGATGAGCCACGTTTTCTATATCTCCTTCCCTGTCTGCGAAGGTGTGTATGTAAATCACCATCATTCCTCTTGTCTTCCCTAATATGCTGATATATACGCTCAATAGACACCGTTTCTTTACCTTGTTTTTTTAGGACACCAACTACTTGCTCAGGACTATAATCGTCTCGCAATAACAACTCTATTGCTTGTTGAATATCTTCTGTAAAGCGTTTTCTTTTAGGCTTTTCTTTATGACGTTTAGCATACTTTTTTTGGGCTAATTCATGCTTGTAAACTCCATTTCTTTTGTCTGAATTACGCTTAATCTCTTTGCTAATAACAGACTTGTCTTTTCCTATAGCAGCTGCTATCTCAACCTGTTTATAACCTTGTTTTAACATGCAACAAATTGTGTATCTTTGCGCTTGGGTGATGTGTTTCATACAACTTCTTTTTTCGAGATTTGAGACCGTAAGATACATATCCATCAAGACAAGAAAGGTAGGTTTTCCTACTTTTCTGTTTTGAAAATATAACCATCATAGAATCAAATCGAAAAGTTGCGTTTATTAGTTGAATTTAAGAACTGTATTAAAGCAATGGTGTTTTAATACAGTTCAAAGGATTCGTGTTTTTTATTTGAATTCACGGTATTTTCTCATAAGTACCTTGGTGAGTCATAGTTATGCTGTCCGAGATGCCATTTTTATAGCGTCTGATTGTTTTTCCGGTTGTAGTGGTTGTAATTTTGATGCTTCCTCCTTGATAACAAACAGGATCTTTTTTTAGTAACACTGTGTTTTTTAAGCCTGTATAGTCTTATACTAATTACCATCCAAGATGACGGATATAAATAGTTTATTTTACGTGCTAGCGTTGTTGAAAAATTGAACGATAGCTATCCTTAGAATTTCCGCCTAGTTAAAACAAAAAACAATTCCATTTCTAAACCGTCACTTGAAAATGTATTTGGTGTTAATTACTTGTATACAAATTATTTAAGAAGGGTTATGGGCATAAGTCGTGAGCTGATTTAACGTATGTTAATATTTTTTATTTAGCATTCTAAGTCATAAAAATAGCCTACTTTTGTGTTTATTCATTCTAAATAAAAATAATTTGTCTACAGTATCCGTAGCTAAAGCTTTGTACGAATATGATTTTTCTGCTATTGAAACCGTGAGTAGAAAAAAGAAATGTTGTAAAAGCTACAAGAAAAAAGGGAAGACTTTTTGTGGTCGCTGCCCTCGAATTATAGAAAACTAACATGTTTTTAGTTGTTCTATACTTGTGTTTTTGAGTTGTTAAACAACTGTAAATTTTTTTAAAAACACACTTTTTAGGGACTTGTAAAATACCCAACGAATACGTATTCTTAAAAAATATATATTTAATAAAGTAGAACTGATGGTTGTATTCTTAAAATGATACCTTTGCAGCGCAAAATTTACTTTATAATATAATGCCAGGAGCTAAAAAAACGTTACTCGTTAAATTTCTAATTTGGAAGTATAAACATATTTCTGAACGTCAATTTATTTACATTTTAAGCATATTTGTAGGGCTTCTTTCGGGGCTAGGTGCGGTTATCTTAAAAAACTTTACACATTATATTCAATCGTTTCTAGAAGGAGGTTTTGTGAAGACTTACCTACATTCACTATATTTTATTTTTCCTATAATTGGTTTAGTACTGGTGTATTTTGTGATCAAATATGTGGTTAGAAGTGAAATACCTCATGGTATTCCATCAACTTTGTATTCTATATCCAAGAAAAAGGGTCTGATAGAAGGGTATAAGATGTGGGGTTCTTTATTAACAGCTCCATTAACCGTTGGTTTTGGTGGTTCTGTTGGACTGGAAGGCCCTGCCGTAAGTACGGGAGCTGCATTGGGATCTAATATTGCCCAAATGTTTCACATGAGTACAAAAACGCGGATGCTACTTATTGGTTGTACCGCTGCTGGAGCTATGGCTTCTGTTTTTAAAGCTCCAATTGCTGCTATTATTTTTGCCATGGAAATTTTCAGCTTAGAAATAGGATTTGCTTCTTTAATTCCGTTGCTTATCTCTACTGTTTCTGCGGTTGTAACTTCTTACTTTTTTAGAGGAACTGAGCTTCTTTTTCGGTTTGAATTGCAAGATAAATTTGAAATTTCTGATCTAGGATTCTACATACTATTAGGTTTGTTTACAGGGGTAGCCTCTGTTTATTTTTCTAAGATATTTTTTGGTATTAGTGCTTATTTTGAAAAGATGTCCAATTCTTTTAAGAAAATACTTGTTGGAGGAATCGGAATCGCAACTATGTTGTTTTTTATTCCTGCATTGTATGGGGAAGGATTTAATCTAATGAATAATTTATTGCATGGAGATGCAAAAGCTGCCTTAGGAGATATTCCTTTTATGCAACACTTAACAGAGCACGCATGGGGTAT
This sequence comes from Flavobacteriaceae bacterium, assembly GCA_965224465.1. Lineage (GTDB taxonomy): Bacteria > Bacteroidota > Bacteroidia > Flavobacteriales > Flavobacteriaceae. The sequence continues at coordinate 3,295,810 of OZ245049.1, forward strand.
TATAGCCTTGCTTTTTGTGATTACTGTATTTAAAGCCATTGCCATGACGACTACTTTTGCAGCAGGTGGAATTGGTGGTATTTTTATTCCTACCCTATTTATGGGCTGTACCTTGGGTAATATGGTTGCTAGGATTATCAATAACTTAGGTTTTGGTTTTAATGTTTCTGAATCTAACTTTACCCTGATTGGGATGACGGGCTTGATGGCGGGTGTATTGCACGCTCCTTTGACGGCAATTTTCCTGATAGCCGAAATTACAGGAGGTTATGAATTGTTTCTTCCATTGATGATGGTGGCAGTAATTTCGTATTCTGTGACTCGCTATTTTATCTCCCATTCAATTTATACCATGGAATTGGCAAAACGTGGAGAATTAATGACGCATAATAAAGATAATAACGTGTTGTTATTATTACAAATAGATAAGGTGATAGAAACTAACTTTATTTCTATTCACCCAGAAATGCCATTACAAGACATGCTTCATTCAGCAGTGGCAAAATCATCTCGGAATAATTTCCCTGTAGTAGATGAAGATAATGTCTTTTTAGGGGTGCTTTTATTAGATGATATTCGTGGAATTATGTTTGATAAAAAATTATGTGTAAAACTGAAAGTTGCAGATTTAATGCATAGTGCACCTGATTTAATTTATTATGAGGATGATTCTATGCAAGTGATTATGGATAAATTTAAGCATTCAGCGGCATGGAATTTACCAGTTATAAAAGATGGTAAATATTTTGGGTTTATCTCAAAATCTAGATTGCTCACAGCGTATCGTCGTCAATTGTTGGCGGTAACCACTTAAAACAAGGGGCTCAAACTAAATGTATATTGTTGCCTTAATTGTTTCTAATATTAACTAACTTCGTTTTTTAAAACATACTATAATGGAGAATAAAGTTGAATTATCTTGGCAAGGAGACATGCACTTTGTAGCTGAAGGGCATGAACAAATAATACATATTGATGCAAATCCAGAAGTGGGGGGTACAGGCAAAGGTGTCACTCCCAAAAAATTAATGTTGACTTCCTTAGCAGGGTGTTCTGCAATGGACATTGTATCTTTATTAAAGAAAATGCGTGCCGAAGTCGCTGATATTAAAATTGAGGTAAAGGCCAATTTGACGGATCAACACCCGAAAATTTATGATAAAGTGGAAATAATTTACCGCTTTTATGGAACCGATTTTAAGAAAGATAAAATTCAAAAAGCTGTAGATTTATCCGTAGACCGCTATTGTGGTGTATTGGAGATGTTTAGAGGGTTTTCTGAACTTTCTATTAAAGTCGAGTATATAGAGCAATAATGTTGTCCGTTTTTTATTATTTTTGAAAAAAAAATGATCGATGCACTGGATACAGAAAACACCTATAGATTCTAAAATTGTACAACAACTTTCTACTGATTTGGGAGTTGATAAAATGATAGCGACTTTGCTTATTCAAAGAGGGATTTCTACCTTTGAAGAGGCAAAGTCTTTTTTCCGTCCTAATTTAAACGAACTTCACGATCCTTTTTTAATGAAGGATATGGATAAGGCGGTAGTACGCATTTGCAAAGCTATTAAAAACCAAGAAAACATATTGATTTATGGAGATTATGATGTGGATGGAACCACCTCTGTGTCTTTGGTATATTCCTATCTAAGTACCATTCATAAAAATTTAGCTACTTATATTCCTGATCGCTATGCAGAAGGATATGGAATCTCTTTTCAATCTATAGATTTTGCAGCGGACAATAATTTCACCTTAATTATTGCCTTAGATTGTGGTATTAAAGCCATTGATAAAGTCAAATACGCCACAGAAAAAGGAATTGATTATGTGATTTGTGATCATCACAGGCCTGGTGTCGAAATTCCAAAAGCCATTGCTGTATTGGATCCGAAACGTGTTGATTGTAGCTATCCTTACGACGAACTTTGCGGTTGTGGGGTTGGTTTTAAATTGATTCAGGCTATCGGCACAACATACAATCAGAGTATTGACTATTTCTTGCCGTATTTAGATTTAGTTGCTACGGCAATTGGGGCTGATATTGTTCCTGTTACAGGGGAGAATCGAGTGTTGGCTTTTCATGGTTTAAAAGTGATAAACTCCAATCCTAGAATAGGGATGAAAGCATTGATAGCACTGTCAAAAAAAGAAAATCTGACCATTACAGATGTGGTTTTTGGGATTGCTCCTAGAATCAATGCAGCAGGAAGGATAAAATCTGGAAATGATGCCGTTCAGTTGTTGATAGAGAACGATAGAGATAAAGCACAGAAATTTGCTGAAGCTATTGAAATAAACAACGTAGACAGGAAGGAATTGGATACATTGATAACGCAAGAAGCCTTAGCTCAAATTATAGAAAAGGAGGAACAAGAAGGCTATACTACGGTTGTTTATGATCAAAATTGGCACAAAGGTGTGATTGGAATTGTAGCCTCTAGATTGATAGAAACCTATTATCGTCCTACCTTGGTGTTTACAAAAAGCGGTGATAAACTGGCTGCTTCTGCACGTTCTGTGATTGGGTTTGATGTGTATGATGCCTTAGAACAGTGCAGTGAATTTATCGAGCAATTTGGGGGGCATAAATACGCTGCTGGATTGACCTTGTCTTTAGAACAATATCCTAAATTTAAAGCTAAATTTGAGGAAGTGGTCAAAGAAACAATGCCGGAAGAACTCCGAACTCCTCAATTAAAATACGATTCAGAGATACTTTTTGATCAAATTACTCCAAAGTTTCACCGTATTTTAAAACAATTGGCTCCTTTTGGGCCAGGGAATATGACCCCCACTTTTATTGCAAAAAATGTGCGAGATACGGGATGGGGAAAGCCTGTGGGTGGAGATAAAACACATTTAAAAGTAAGTTTGGAAGATCCAAAAACTAGAACTGCTATCAGTGGTATTGGTTTTGGATTGGCAGCTGCGTTTTTGAAAATCAAAAAAGGGAATCAATTTGATATTGCCTTTACAATTGATGAAAATACATGGCAAGGAAATACGAGCCTGCAATTAATGTTAAAAGATTTAAAAGAAGTGTAGACGGTCTGTAAATGAATCCAAGTTAAATTCAAGTGTGAAAACAAAAAAATGCCCGAATATAACGGACATTTTTTTGTGTATGGATTATACTATTTAGGCTCAACTTGTAAATAGCGTATTTATTTCGTAACTTACTGAAAAACAGAATCATTATGGATAATTCAGCTATTTTAAAATATTTTGACTGTCTAGATGTAACTAAGCAGGATATTTTGCTTAAAGAATTCCAGTCTCTTTGCAAATCAGGAAGTTATGTAGACATTATTAAAATGAGAGGGAATGCTTTAGATGACAGAAGAGGTGAATGCCCTTACTGCAATGGCTATCACTATATAAAAGCAGGTGTAGATAAAAACAGCAGGCGTTATAAATGTAAAGATTGTAAACGTACTTTTACTGAATTTACCGGCAGTTGGCTAGCTGGGATACACAAAAAGCAACGCATACCAGCCTTTTTAAAAACACTTGAATTGAATTTAAGTTTGGTTAAAACAGGAAAGGATCTTTCCATAGATCCAGGGACGGCATTTAGATGGCGTCATCGTTTTTTGTCTGCTATGTTTCAAGAAACCACAGGTTATTTCAAAGGAATCACCGAGAGTGATGAGACCTTTTATTTACACAGTCAAAAAGGTAAAAAGTGTGTACATAGACCTCCCAGAAGTAGATCCGAAAAGAAAGGGGGCAGGTATAACAAAAGAATACGCAACGGTATTAACAACCCAAGATAGAGCAGAACTATGCGTGTCTAAATTTACAAATATGGGCAGAATTACCAAGAGTAATATAAAAAACACTATCGGAAGCATGGTAGATAATAGAACCATATTTTGTTCTGATGGACACCGTAGTTTTACAGGGTTTAGTAAGGATTTACATTTAGAGCATCATGTTTTAAACAGTAGTAAAAACCAACGAGTCAAAGGGACTTATCATATTCAGCACATCAATAGTTTGCATAGTAGGTTAAAGACATTTTGTAACGTGAAATTAAAAGGAGTATCCACAAAATATCTTCAAAAATATTTAAATTGGCAAACAATTAAAGATTCATATCGTAAAGAATCAAATTGGGTAGTTACTGTCCTTAAGTACTCAATGAAACGTTCAAATGCAATTCAAATATATAACAATATCCAAACTGATTATGACAAAATTTTTATAACAACGCTAAATGCTAGTTGAGCCACTATTTACAATCTAAAATAACGGATATAAATAGTTTATTTTACGTTTTAGCGTTGTTAAAAAACAGAACGATAGCTATCCTTAGATTCTCCGTCTAGCTAAAACAAAAAATAGTTCCATTTCTAAACCGTCACTTGAAATTGTACTTGGTATTACCAGTCACCAAATACTATTTCTTCTCTTTAATCACATAAATATACACGGGGAAATGGTCACTATAACCTCCTGTAAAGTTTCCATAGCTAAAACTTCTATATGGATATCCTTTATAGCGTCCTTTTTTATTGATAAGGTAGCGTGGATTGTAAATATTGGCTTTAAACATTTTATAATCCTCAAAATTTTTGTCAGTATCTAATAAAGAGGATGAAATTATTATTTGGTCAAATAAGTTGATATTGTCTCTATATCCCAAAGTATTTAGCCCTCTTGCATGCATGTTCTCCATTGGGTTATACATGTTTCCTGGTTTAACTTCCGATTTTTTGCCTTTTGCTTTTAGTATGTTTTTGATGCTTCTATTGGTGGGGTCATCATTAAAATCTCCCATGGTAATAATTTTTGCCTGTGGGTTTTCTTGCTGTAGTTCTTTGATTATTTTGACATTTAAAGCGGCTGCTTTTTCTCGTTTGTGACTGCTTTTTTTCTCTCCTCCACGTCTGGATGGCCAGTGATTTACAATTATATGGATCAATTCGTCGTCCAGGTAACCAGAAACTAATAATTGATCTCTAGTGGTTTGTTTTTTACCTTCTTTGTTATTTGCTAATTTTAACACGTAGTTTTTACTGTGTACGGGTTTAAAGTAGCGTTTTTGATAGAGTAGTGCTACGTCAATACCTCTAAAATCTGGAGAGTCGTAATGTACAATTCCATAGTTGAATTTTTTAAGATGCGTATTGGCGACTAAATCTTCCAATACTCTTAAGTTCTCTACTTCCGAAACACCTATAATTGCAGGTGCTGTATTGGTTTTTTTGCTTCCTATTTGTGCAATTACCCGTGCCATATTATCCAGCTTTTGGATGTATATCTTGGCAGTATCTCCTTTGGACTCCATAATAGGACTTGCTTCATCGTATACATTTGGGTCGTTTACAGTGTCAAATAGATTTTCCAAATTGTAAAATGCAATGGTTCTAATTTGGTATTCCTTGCTTGAATTTTGAGCATTGCTACTAAGTGTCAAGAAACAAAGTGTTGCTATTAATAGATTGATTTTATTCATCGTTGTAAAATATTAGGTCTACAAAGTTATGAACAAAAGTCGAACTGTGATTGTTTTTTACTTCTAAATTACAATTGAACATGTTAATAAGTTGTAAATTTGCAAAGCAATAAAAAGTTGCAATCAAACATTTTTATCAATTCAAATATGAGAAAAACAATCGTCTCACTATTCCTTAGTTTATTTGTCGTTTTGTCGATAGATGCGCAAAGTTTGAGTAGTGTTAAAGGTACTGTTTCTGATAGCGATACGGGTAAAACCATCGCTGGAGTTACAGTAAAGGTTTTAGGGACAACCTTTGTTCAAAAAACAGGTTCTGAAGGGAATTTTATTTTGAATCAACTCCCAAAAGGTCAACATGTAATACAGTTGATTTTTGACGGCTACGGCACACAAAATTATCCTGTTGTTGTGTTGGAAGGAAAACAAGTGGATTTAGGAGTATTACTTTTGTACAAAGAAATGGGCTCTAGCAGCGATTTAAGTGTAATTACACTTTCTAATGACGATCTTTTAGAAGATGAAGGCGGAGGATCGGACAATGTTTCTGGTTTATTATCTTCGTCAAAAGATGCTTTTTCAAGGGCTGCTGCTTTTAATTTTGGAGCTGCTTGGTTTAGAGTTCGTGGTTTTGATTCACAAAATGGAACGGTGATGCTCAATGGTATTCCGATGAACAAAATGTATGCGGGTCGTCCACAGTGGAGCAACTGGGGAGGATTAAATGATGCTACAAGAAATCAAGAAGTAACGTTGGGTTTAGCACCATCAAGCAAAGTGTTTGGAGGGGTGTTAGGAACTACTAATATTTCTACCAGAGCTTCTGAGTACCGCCCAGGAACTAAGGTTACAGCATCGGCTACTAATAAAAATTACAGTGGTCGTATTATGGCAACACATGCTTCTGGCTTGAAAAATAAATGGGCTTATACCATTTCTGCTTCTCGAAGATTTGCCAATGAAGGGTATTTTGAAGGGTCTTCTTATGATGCAAACTCTGTTTTTGCAGCCATTGAGTATCAGCCAAATGATGCACATAGCATAAATTTTACGGCTATTTACGCGATCAATAAAAGAGGGAAAAATTCTGGGAATACTCAGGAGGTCTGGGATTTGATGGGAACTAAGTATAATTCGTACTGGGGAAATCAAGATGGACATAAGAGAAATGCACGTATAAAGGAAGTAGAGGAGCCAATTTTTATGTTGACTCATGAGTGGGATATCAATAAAAAAACACAGTTGAGTACGAGTGTTGGTTATCAATTTGGAAAAATAGGAAATAGTAGATTAGGTTATTTTAACGTAAGAAATCCAGATCCAATGTATTATAAAAATTTACCGAGTTACTTTGCGAATTCTTTGGATCCAAAGGATGCGATTAATGCCGCGTATAATTTGCAAAATGATGAAAGCAAAGGTCAGTTAAACTGGGAAGCTCTTTATGCAGCCAATATGATGGATTCTTCTAAGAGTGCACGTTTTTATTTGTATGAAGACCGTAATGATGATGATCAATTCAGTTTTAATACCGTACTGTCTTCAGATATTAGTGAGCATCTTGGGATTAATGTTGGATTGACTTACCGTAACTTACAGTCTAATAATTATGCAAATATGTTAGACTTATTAGGGGCTTCACATTTTTATGATGAAGGGCAATACACACTTAAAAGAAGTAACTTGTTAGGGGAACCTACTATTTTAGAAAATGATACTTTTAGCTATAATTATAATTTGGATGCGAGAATTTTAGATGTGTTTACACAATTGCAATTTAATTATAATAAAGTAGATTTTTATGTGGCAGGAAAAGTGTCTAATACAAAATACCAACGGGAAGGCTTGTTTAAAAATGAAGTTTATGAAAATTCTTCTTATGGAAAAGGAAGGGAATTAAACTTTGACGATTTTAGCGTGAAAGGTGGACTTACCTATAAAATTACAGGCCGTCACCTGATTGATTTTAATGCAGGATACTTAAGCAAGGCTCCTTTGTTAAAAAATGCCTATTCAAATGCCCGTGTAAATCAGGATGTGGTGTTGGGAATAGATAGCGAAACTATAAAAACCGCAGATTTAAGTTATATTTTTAGAGCGCCCGGAATCAAAGCGCGTTTAACAGGGTATTATGCCAAATTTGAACATGGAACTGATATTTCTCGTTATTTTGACGAGAGTTTAGGAGAGTTTGTATCCGAAGTTTTAACAGGGGTTAATCGCAAACATTTTGGGGCTGAATTTGGTTTGGAATACAATGTAACTCAAACGGTAAAAGCGATTGCTGTTGCAGCCATTGGGCAATACACGTATGATAATAATCCATTGACATATTATACTTCGGACGAATCATTTATAGAGACCGTTGAGCCAACAATATCTTATATTAAAGATTATAAAGTTGCAGGGACTCCTCAACAAGCGTATTCTTTAGGCTTGGAATACCGCGATCCAAAATACTGGTGGGTAGGTGTAAATGCAAACCAGATGTCACATACCTATGTAGATGTATCTTCGGGCTTAAGAACGAAGCGCTTTTATACAAACCCTGATACAAATCAACCATTTGTAGGTGTAAGTCAATCAGATGTTGATGAGGTATTAAAACAAGAACGTTTTGACGATTATGTATTGGTAAATCTTACCGGTGGGAAATCTTGGAGGATAAATGGTAAATATGTTTCTCTTTTTGCAAGTGTAAATAATATTTTAAATACCGAATATAAAACAGGAGGGTACGAACAAGGGAGAAAAGGAAATTACAAATTATTAAAAGAAGACCAATCTCGAAAAACACCCTTATTTGGGTCTAAATACTGGTATGGGTACGGGACTTCTTTTTACATCAATTTCTCAGTTAGCTTTTAATAAAAAAATTAAATAAAATATTCAACAATGAAAAATTTAACAATTTCAAAAATCGCGGCTAGCTTGTTCCTTTTACTAGGGATATTAGTAGCATGTGTGCAGGATAATCAATACGATACACCACAAATTACGTGTAATGAACCAGCGGTTAAGGTAAACGCAACAATTGCAGAAGTAAAAGCATTGTACGCAGGTAGTGTAGTGCAAATTACAAGCGATATGATTATTGAAGGATATGTAGTGTCTAACGATGAAGCTGGAAATTTTTATGGGAGTTTACATTTTCAAGATGCCTTGGAAAATCCAACAATTGGATTTCAGTTAGATACCAATCTTCCTGATCTGTATACAAAATATCCTGTTGGAAGTAAAATTATTATAAACCTTAACGGATTGTATTTAGGAGATTATAACGGATTGCTAAAAGTAGGGGGGCTCTTTGATTCTCACGGAACGCTTAGAGTTGGACGTTTGAGTGCTGCTAAATCTGCAAAAGCTATCTATCTTGCATGTGACGAAAAAGGAAAGGTAATTCCTAAAGCAATGGCTATTTCTGCTATTGACGACTCCATGATTAATACCTTAATTAAACTCGAAAATGTAGAAATTGCTCCTGCTAGTTTATGTCAAGCGTACGCTATTGAAGGGCAATCTAAACCTACAAGTATCTTTTTAAAAGACTGTAATGGAGGTGAAATTATCTTAAGTAATAGTGGGTTCTCAGATTTTCAATCGGTAATAGTACCAAATGGAAACGGTACCTTAACAGCTGTTTTAAGTAAGTATAAAGGTACATATCAATTAAAAATTAGAGACACTAAAGATGTAGTGATGAATGATGCACGTTGTGATGGATCTACGTTCTCTTGTGATGCTCCAAAAGTGAATGCAACTATTAAAGATGTAAAAGATGTATATTCAGGTGATTTAGTTCAAGTTTCTGAGGATCTGATTTTTGATGCGACCGTTACTGCAAATGATATTAGTGGAAATGCGTACAAATTTATCTATGTTCAAGATGAAACTGGAGGGTTGAAAATCAAAATCAATCAAAAAACACTTTACTTACGTGGATATGCAGTAGGGCAACAAGTGACTGTTAAAGCAAAAGACCTTTATTTAGGTGACTATGGTGGAGAAATTCAGTTAGGTGGATTGTATGAAGGTAAAATAGGAAACATGGATGAAAGTGATATTTACAAGCACTTATTTATTGGAGAAAAAAATGAGATTTTAACTCCTGCCACTGTAACTATTCCTGAGTTGACAGCAGCGCATGTTGGTTTATTTGTTAAAATTGAAAATTTACAATTTACAGAAGAAGGAGTCACTTTTGCGGAACCTAAAAAAACAACAAATAGAAGTTTGGTTGATTGTTCTGCCAATGGTTTGATTGTGAGAACTAGTGGCTATGCTAACTTTGCAAGTACAAAACTACCTACTGGAAATGGAACCGTATATGGTATTGTAAATGTATTTAATGGTTCGTACCAATTGTTTTTGAGAGATTCAAAAGATTTTTCAGGAATGAATGCTGAAAAGTGTGATATTTTTGCAAGTGCCGTTCCTATAGATGTATCTGCAATTAGAGCGATGTTCTCTGGGAGTAAAATAACAATTGAAAAAAACATTAAAATTACTGCAGTGATCACTTCAAATGGAGCTGTTGGGAATATTTATAACTCAAATGCCTTTGCGCAAGATGCAACTGGAGCAATTGCTTTACGATTTAAAGGAGCTCATAAATTGGCTTTGGGGACTAAAGTAGAAATAGCTTTAAAAGGAATAGAGCTAGGAACCTATAAAGGATCGTTACAATTAAACAACATTCCAGTAGTAAATATTCGTAGCACTGTCGCAGGGACATTGCCTTCTCCGACAGTAATTACTTTGGAGGAAGCATTGTCTGGAAATTTTCAAGCGATGTTAGTAACTATAAAAGGAGTAGAATTTAAGAACAATACAAAAAACTATAAAGGAGATAACGTATTGACAGATTGTACGAACCAATTATTAGTAAAAGTACGTTCGGATGCTACTTTTAACGATGTTGTTGTAAATGCTATGAAAGGTGCAATTACGGGAATAATGACGGAGTTTAATACTCCTCAATTGTATATTCGTGATGCTGCAGATGTATCGTTTGCTGATGCGTACGTAGCTTGTGGAACTACTGGTGGAGGTGGTTCTGATGGTGCTGCCTCAGGGTTGTATATTAGTGAATATTCAGAAGGCTCTAGTAGCAATAAATACATCGAAATTTACAATGGTACAGGTGCTGAAGTAAACCTGTCTGAATACAAAATTTTGGCCTCAAATAATGGAAAAGGGTGGCTAGCAGATAGAGAATTAGTATTGTCCGGAATGCTTGCTGATGGTGCATTTTATATTCTAGCAGCTGATACAGCAAATCAAGAAATATTAGACAAATCAAATTTAAAATTAGGATACCCAAGTCCTGTTCATTTTAATGGAGATGATGCGATTGCCTTGACAAAAATGAATGGTGCAGGTATTTTTGAAATTATTGATGTGATTGGTACTCCTGATACAGATCCAGGTAAAGGATGGGAAGTAGCAGGTGTTGCAAATGGAACTGTAAACCATACAATAATTAGAAAAGCAACGGTCACCAAAGGAAGTACTGATTGGGCAACCACAGCTGCTACTGAATGGGTGGTAAAAGCGGAAGATGATTGGACAAATTTAGGTGTTAGATAAATAGTTTTATTCATCTAAAAACAATGATAAAAGGCGGCCAATTGGTCGCCTTTTTACGTGTTTAGGAAAGAGTAAAAAACAAACAAATATTTTTTAATTCGCTTCTTTTCTGTAACTTATAAAAAATTGCAACCCCTTTTTAATTTTTAATTGCGAATTATGAAAGAAATAATGAGTGTATTGCTCATCTGTTTGTGCGTGAATACATCTGTAAACGCACAGTCACGATGTAGTGTAAAAGGGATGGTGATTAGTGAGCGGTCAAATGCACCTTTATTGGGAGTGACAGTTCAAATCTTAGAAACATCTATATCGGACACTAGCAATGTGAAAGGGGAATTTAATCTCAAAAAATGTACCGCTGGAAAACAGGTGCTTAAGGTTCAATTACAAGGTTTTGAATCTTTAAAAGTTACGGTGTATTGCGTAGAAGGCAAAGAAATAGACCTTGGTTTTTTGGTCTTATCTAGAATGGTTGATGTATTGAACCAAGGAAGTGTTATTGCTATTTCAGAACTAGAGTTGTTAGATGATGAAGGAACTGCTGATAATGTTTCTGGGGTGCTATCTGCTTCTAAAGATGCCTTTTCTAGAGCTGCCGCCTACAGTTTTGGTCAGGCGTGGTTTCGGGTTCGGGGTTATGACTCTAGATATGCGACAGTGATGATCAATGGTATTACAATGAATAAAATGTATGGTGGTCGTCCACAGTGGAGTAATTGGGGAGGTTTGAATGATGCGACCAGAAATCAAGAAGTTACTTTTGGATTGGCGCTCTCAGAGACTACTTTTGGAGATCTCGTAGGAACTACTAATATGATTACCACTGCCTCTCTGTATCGTCCTGGTACAAAAGTTACCGTTTCTGCGAGCAATAAAAGTTATAAAGGAAGGCTGATGGTGACATACGCTTCTGGCTTAAAAAACAAATGGGCCTATGTAGTTTCTGCCTCGAGACGATTTGCCAAAGAAGGCTATTTTCAAGGCTCGTATTATGATGCAAATTCCTTTTTTACATCCGTAGAATATCAACCTAGCGCCAAACAGCATTTTAATTTAACGGCTATTTATGCTCAAAATAAACGAGGTAAAAATTCAGGACATACACAGGAAGTATGGGACTTGATGGGAAGAAAATACAATGCGTATTGGGGGCGTCAGGAAGGAAAAAAAAGAAATGCAAGAGTAAAGGAAGTAAGCGAACCTATAGTCATGTTGTCACATCAATTACAGTTCACAAATAAAACGGAGCTAAATACAAGTGTTGCATATCAATTTGGACATATAGGAAATAGCAGATTGGGCTATTATAAACAACAAAATCCAGACCCGACGTATTATCGAAACCTACCGAGTTATTTTCAAGCAAACGACCCCCTAAATCCGGATATTGTCTCAGAAACAGTAAGCGCTTTTAAACAGGATGCTCATAGAAATCAGATTGATTGGCTAGACTTATATAAAACAAATAATGCCTTACAGAACCAAAATGCGGGGTATTATTTATATGAAGATAGAAATACGGATAGACAATGGAGTGTACAAAGTGTTATGTCTACAGCATTGACCGAATATGCGAGTGTAAATTTAGGCTTGCGTTTTGTGAATTTTAAGAGTCAAAATTACGCAAAAATGCTAGGTCTTTTAGGCGCTTCTTATTTTATGGATAGGGATGGTTTTAATAATACGTCCAATAACTTATTGTCAGATAATCCCATTTTAAAAGGGGATAAATTTAGGTATTACTATCTATTGTCAGTTCACAAAAATAGTATTTTTGGACAGTATCAATATCAAAAAAACAAGATAGATGCCTTTGCTTCTGCCCAATTCATAAATACTACCTATCAGCGAGAAGGACGGTTTCAAAACGAATTGTACAAGGAGAATTCATTGGGTTTGGGTAAAAAAACAACATTCGATACGCCACAGCTTAAAATGGGTATTACGTATAAAATTACTGGCCGTCATTTGTTAAGTCTAAATGCAGCAAGCATCTCTAAAGCGCCTACTTTACGGAATAGTTATTCCAATGCTCGTGTGAATAATGATGTGGTTTTGAACCTAGAAAACGAGAAAATAAACACGGTAGATATTGGCTATATTCACAGGTCTCCTTTGATAAAATCCCGTATAACGGGCTATTATACGTCTTTTTCAAAAGGAAGCAAGATTTCAAGATATTACGACCAGAATTTAGGGGAGTTTGTAGCAGAAGTTTTGACGGATATAGAAAAAATTCATTGTGGTGTTGAAGTGAGTTTTGAATGCAAAATTAGCAGCGCGGTAAACGCTACTTTTGTAGCTGCTATTGGGAATTATACGTATGCTAACAATCCTCAAAGTTATTATACTTCGGATCAGTCTTTGCTGGGGGCTGTAAATCCTGTTCCTACTTTTTTAAAGGGCTATCGTACTGCTGGTACGCCTCAACAAGCTTTTTCTTTGGGAGTAGATTACCGTTCTCAAAATTATTGGTGGCTTGGAATAAATGCCAATCATTTATCACATACGTATGTAGATGTCGCTGCAGGCTTGCGAACGGAGCGTTTTTATACAAACCCTGTAACCAACCAATTGTATGCCAATGTGACAATGCAAGATGTGAAAGATATTTTAGTGCAAGAGCAGTTTGATAGCTATGTTCTTGTAAATATTATTGGTGGGAAATCTTGGAAGGTCAAAAAAAAGTATATCAGTTTGTTTATAAGTGCTAGTAATGTGCTGAATACGAACTATAAAACGGGGGGTTATGAACAAGGAAGGTATGGGAATTATACATTATTAAAAAAAGATAAAGAAAGAGCAACTCCCATGTTTGGTGCTAAATATTGGATGGGATATGGCTACTCGTATTACCTTAATCTATCGGTAAGTTTTTAGAATTTAAAGAAAATGTGATGAAAAGATATAGAATGTTTTTTTTAGGCTTGATAATTTTATGTTTTTCTACATGTGTGGAGGATCAAAATTTTAAGACACCTGAAACTACGTGTATTCCACCAGTTTTGAAAGTAAATGCAACCATTGGAGAGGTGAAATCACTTTATAAAGGTACGGTAACACAAATTAAAGAAAAATTAATTATTGAAGGTTATGTGATTTCCTCAGATCTAAAAGGGAACTTTTATAGAACGTTGCACTTTCAAAATAGCCCAGATAATCCTACGGATGGTTTACAGTTAGATGTTGATATGCAACAGATGTACACAATGTATCCAGTAGGGAGTAAAATCATTATAAATACCCAAGGGTTGTATATTGATAATTACCATGGTGTACTAAAAATAGGAGGATTGTATCCGAAGTTTGGTGGTGGGGTTGGAGTTGGGCGCTTGTCTAGTGTATTGGCAAAAAAAGTAGTGCTTGTATCCTGTGATCCTCCAGTAAAAATAATTCCTAGACTTGTGAAAATTGAGGACTTAGATGATGCCATGATTCATACTCTTATTAAATTTGACAAGGTAGAAATTGCACCAGATTCACAGTGTCAGTCGTATGCTTTAGCTTCCAAAAACACCAGTGTTTTTGTACGTGATTGTGAAGGGAATAGTATTGTTTTAAGAACTAGTGGCTATGCCGATTTTCAATCCGAATTGTTACCAGTGGGTAGTGGAGAATTACATGCAATTTTAGGAAAGTATAATGATAAGTTTCAAGTGACAATCCGTGATACCAAAGACCTAAACTTTGAGGGTGATCGATGTAATGGGGAGCATTTTACCTGTGTGGCTCCTACTGTGAATACTACAATACAGGATGTTAAAAACAAGTATCAAGGATCCTTATTACAGTTGAAAGAATCTCTTGTTTTTGAAGGGGTAGTAACGGCAAATGATAAAAGTGGGAATGCGTATAAGTACATATATGTACAGGATAAAACGGGAGGAATAAAAATTAAGATCAATCAAAAAGAATTGTATTTACGGGGGTTTAGTATCGGAAAAAAAATAGTAGTTGTATCTCAAGATTTGTACATCGATTCGCTTAGTGGAGAATTACAACTTGGCGGTTTATACGAAGGGAATTTAGGCAATATAGAGCGCTATGACATATTTAAACATTTTTTTGTAAGTGATAAAACAGTTGTTTTAATGCCTGAAAATTTAATGTTAAATGAGCTGTCAATGGAGGAAATTGGACGTTTTATACGGATTGATAAGGTACAGTTTATGGAGAAGGAATTGAATTTTGTAAGCGAAAAATCGAATGGATCTACACGTACCTTGGTGGATTGTATGGCAAATACGATTGATGTTCGAACCAGTAAATATGCTAATTTTGCAAAGGCGAAACTTCCATCAAAAATGGGAGCGGTGCAAGGGGTGCTCGGTTTTTATAATGGGAATTTTCAATTGTTTTTTCGAGATATTAATGATGTAAAATTGATGACAGAAGAACCCTGCAATGCCGTCGAAAATGGAAAATTTGTTACGGTGTCCGAAGTTCGGGATATGTTTTCAGGTTCGGTATTGAACAGCATTCAAAATATAAAAATAAAAGCTGTGATTACCTCGAATGCAGCTGAATTGAATATCACAGAAATTAGTGCTTTTATACAAGATAAAACAGCTGCTATTGCGCTTCGTTTTAGTAGTGCTCATGGCTTGAAATTCGGAGATGAAGTGGAACTTTCTTTATTGGGTGCTAGTTTGGAAGAGTATAAAGGATTGTTACAGTTAAATCATATTCCAGTGGCGAATATTATCAGTACTCAGCCAGGTTTTTTACCGAGTCCGAAAACAATTACGCTGCCGCAAGCCTTGACTGGGGATTTCGAATCTATGTTGGTTAGGATCAAAAAAATTCAATTTAAAGATGTAGGAAAAACGTATAAAGGAGAGAATAAAATCACAGATTGTGTGAACGATTTAAATGTATATGTGCGTTATCAGTCCTTGTTTTCTGGGTTTAAAGTGAATGGGAAAAATGGTGATGTTACTGGGATTATGACGCAGTATGAAGTGCCACAACTCTATCTTAGAAAATCTTATGATGTTACTTTTTATGATGATTATATAGACTGTGCTTCGGTAGGAACTGTTGATTTTCCGCTTTTTATTTCAGAGATAGCAGACCCCAATAATAATTCTGGAGCGCGATTTATAGAACTGTACAATTCCTCCAGCGATGTACAAAGTATGAATGGATGGCAGTTAAAACGGTATACAAATGCAAATACAACGAGTACAAAAAGCATTCAATTAGAAGGCTACACGATTCCTGCCAATAGTGCTTTTGTGATTTCTCCAAATGCATCAGAATTTTTGAAGATGTATGGATTTGAACCTGATTTAGGAGTTTCAAAAGGAGGTCCTGCAGATTCTAATGGAGACGATACCATTGTCTTATTAAATCCTACTGGTGAGGTGGTGGATATTTTTGGACGAATTGGGGAGGATGGTTCTGGAACCAATCACGAGTTTGAGGATGGACGTGCTTTAAGAAATAAAAGTGTAGAGGTAGGAAATGCTGTTTTTAGCTTTTCAGAATGGACTGTTTGGAACGATACAGGTGCTGCGAATACAATAAAAGAACCACAAAATGCTCCCGATGATTTTAGCCCTGGAATTCGGTAATTTCAAATGATGGTTTAGAAATGGAATTATTTTTTGTTTTAACTAGACGAAAACTCTAAGGATAGCCCTATCTATTGTTCTGTTTTTTAACAACGCTAGAACGTAAAACAACCTATTTATATCGATTATTTTGGATTGTAATTGGTAGTAGTGATTGTTCTGTTTTTAAGGATCTGATTTAGAATTACACTTGTTATTTCTATCAAAAATAGAGATAGCTAAAAATATTAATTTTTCTGTGCGAGCGTACATTGTGGGGCATATTGTAGATTGTTTGTATAAGTGTCAATAAAAATTAAATAAAAACGATATGTATAAAAATAAAGAATTTATTTATCTGTTGTTTTAGATGATTGATCACAGTTGTTGACTGGGAATGTTTTCAAGATATCATTGAGAACATTTACAAGAAAAAACGGTTAATTAAGAGCCATACGGTTACGAGTTTGTTTTATGCTCCGTTAAATTAAACGGCACCGAAAAACCGTTAATTTGGTTTTAGTAAATAAAAAGACAGAAAAATCAACGATTTGACTTAGGCATAATTTAACGTTTATTCTATAAATGATATACGAAACAGCATGTTTGAACCGTTATATGTCTTTAAAATAAAAAATGGGAAAAATTAAAATTAAGAGCTCGACTGTAGCAAAAATAATTATTGACAAAAAAGGATATGGAACAATAAAAAATGAAAATAAGGAATATGAGATAGAAAATGGACAACACGAAATTTATGCTAAATCTGCTTGGTGTGGTAGTCAAAAAATAACAGTAAATATTACAGATGATAAAATTATAACATTGACTCTAAATAGTTTTAAAAATGAAGGTATTGTTAAAGCTGTATTTATGTTATTAGCTGGACTTCTTATATTTACTAAAAACGTAATCTTCGGGATAATTGCAGGGGTAGTGTTTTTGTATCCATTATATTATGTAACAATTGGAAAAGATAAATATTTAGAATTAGTTGAGATTACATAATATAATTAAATATTGGGTAGTGTCAACCATGAACTCAAAATCCCTGCTCTCGATTGTTTCGTGTGGTTTTAGGAGCTTAAGAGTACTTAAAACGAATTCTTTTACTAAAAATAATTAAATTGGTAGTATGCAGATTGTATATCTTTTGTATATTTGGAAAATGTTATATAACGTATGCGTGTTACTGTATTAGAATTAAATACAGAATACACGGCATTAACGTAGTGTAGCTATCACGGATATACCTTAATTTTAGAGGGATTGTGGATGTATTTGGGTTGCAACAAGACTGCTAACACAAACGGCATAAAAAAACAAACAAACAAACAAAACAAAATAATGAGTTTTAAACTTAAAGTATTTATTGATGGAGAAGAAAGTAATGTATTAAGATATAACTTAAATTTAAGTCAAAGTTCTGACATTACAGGAAGACCTACTCAAAAACCTGTCTTACAAAAACTTTTATTAGTGTTAGAATCTAACAATAAAATTGATTTGATGCAGTGGATGATTTCTCCAAATCAAACTAAACAAATAGAACTGCACATTCAAGAACGACAAGGAGAAAGAACAAGAATTCTTTACTTTTCGGATGTTAACTTAGTCGGTTTAGAAACCACATTTTCTGCTACAGGAAATATACCTATGACAGATAATTTACAGATTACTGCTGCAGGGCTCAATACAAACAATTCTGCTGTTGAATATTCTGCATCTTGGAGAACTACTTTTCCTGAACAAGAAGCAGAAGTAACAACTATTGAGCAAGAAAGAAAAATAACTAGTTATTACTTAACGAATACAGAAAATAATAAGATAGAAGATTATAATATTGATGATATTATATTGTTGAATATTAAAACTGAAAATCGAATAGGAGATGTAATGACCATCAACTTAAATGATAAAAAGCATGATTTTGAATATAACGGAATTATCTTAGAGAACGATACTCTTAAAAACATTAAAATTGAAAATAATTTAGAACAAATTGAGTTAAAAGTAGTAGCTCAAACAGTATAAACGTATGAAAAAAACAGGATTTACCATCTCATTTGAAGACGGAGAAACGTTAACAAGATATTTAACACCAGTATTACAAGCAGAATATATAGTTGCCATAAAACCAAAAGATTTTGATGGAAGTTATGGAATAGATTGGTGTGAAATGAGTACTGACCTTACAAAAATTGAAAAATTTCAAGAAACCAATGTAGCAGATATTAGCCACGTTCTAGATAAAGCTACAACACAATTTAAGGCTAGCCCAACAACTCAAGATAAACAAAATTATGTCCGAGACTTATATGTTTTTGAAAGTTATTACGGAAAAGAGATGCCTATTACTTGGGTAAACTTAGCCTACGATAAGGTAGCAACTTTAGAGATAACGCCTTTGTTAATAAATGGTAAAAGGAATAAAAAAACAGATTTTTTAACCATTGAGAAAAATGACAATTTTAAAATATCATACAAGGGGACTACTGATGAAGACAGTAATCCGAATATAAAAATAGAAAAACTGAAAGATGGCAAAGCTCAAGAAATTGAAATTACAGCGTTAAAAACTTTTTCTCAAGCGCAAGAAATAATTATAAAAGATTATTTAGGAAAAGAAGTCGGAAAAATAGAAATGGTAGCTAATGATGTGCTAGATTTAAATGTGAAAATTATTCCAGTAGTACTCAATCATACTTCACAAGTAGCAGATGCTCAAAATATATATGCTGCTGCAATAAAAGCAGAAAACATTGATAAGGATAGTCTAAAAACAACATTACAAACTAAATCATTTAACCAAACAGGTGTAAACTGTATTATAGAACCCCTAAAAGCTATTCCAGAATGCATAGTAATAGATGTTACTAAAGACAATTGGAGTGAGTTTTATAAAGGAGGCATATTTCAAAATTGGGATTATTCCAGTACAACGGTAAAACCTATTGTTTCTAAAGATGAAGATGGAGATAAACGCTATCATACTAGAGATATGGGGACGGAACGTTTTTTACTTGATAAATTAGAAGATCATTATTATAAAAAATACGGAAAAAATCATAAGGGAGCCTTGGTTTTTGTTACAGATAAAAATTATATAATTCCAAATTTACAAGGCTATTCGCAAACAGACCCTATACGAAGCCAAGGAACAGTTATATTTAAACCTGGTTTAGGTGATGCTACTGTTTATGCGCACGAATTAGGGCATATGTTAGGACTTGAACATAACTTTGTTAATGATATTAATGAACTTACAAGCATAAATGATAACTTAAATAATTTAACACGCAACAAAAGTGTTGCCGATAAAAAACAAGAAATCGAAGAAGATATAGCTTTTAAAGAAAATTATATTAAAGTAGATATAGAAAAAATAAACGATTTGAAAACGGTACGTGAACAATCACAATCTATAAAAAATAAAATTTTAGATATCCAAGAAGCAATTAAAAACACTCAAAATTCTATCATCCAACTAAAGGATAAATTACAAAGAATAGATATTAAAACTACTACAGCTAATTTTAAAGTAACAAAAGGTAAATCTAAAAACTATATGGATTATATAAATAACAGAACTTTTTTTAGTAAATATCAATCCCAAATAGTAAAAGAGGAGCTTATTAAATTTTATATATGAAAACAATAAGTATTTTTAAAAAGATTAGTTTACTATATGTTTTTATAGTTTTTGTTTCTTGTAGTTCTTCTATGGTGCTTAAGTACAATACTATACCTGCTGGGGGGGTTGCTTACAAGCAACTTGATGTTTTTGGAGGATATATATGGCACAGAGATAAAAAAGGAAAAATTAATATTAATAAAAAAAATCTTCAAAATATTTACATAATTACTAAAAATGGTAATGAAGACTATTTTGAATTTTTAGAGAGTTATTCTTTTTTTTTATGCAGTCATAGTGATAAACGTCGTATCGCTAAGAGTTTAAATTTTTCAGAAAGAACTTTGGTTGCAGCTTATTGTGTAGAGTATCTTTATAAATGTCAAAAAGAAATTAGTGAAAGTAATATGTATAAAAATTACAGGTTAGTTAGACTTTTTTTGAGAACAGATAACGGCGATAGTAACAAGTACAATCGAGAGTTCAAAAAACACGATTACTACGGTTTAAAATTATTAAAAAAACACCATTTAAAACATTATAAATATTTCCCGGATTTAGATACAATACGCTATAAAAAAAGTATTAGTGATTAAAGATGTAGGGTTAATGCTTCTCTAATCATAAGGGAGCCTTGGTTTTTGTTACAGATAAAAATTATATAATTCCAAATTTACAAGGCTATTCGCAAACAGACCCTATACGAAGCCAAGGAACAGTTATATTTAAACCTGGTTTAGGTGATGCTACTGTTTATGCGCACGAATTAGGGCATATGTTAGGACTTGAACATAACTTTGTTAAAGATTTTAAAGATCTTACAAGCATAAATGATGACTTAAATAATTTAACACGCAACAAAAGTGTTGCCGATAAAAAACAAGAAATCGAAGAAGATATAGCTTTTAAAGAAAACTATATAAATGATGATATAAAAAAAGTAGAAGAATTAAAAGTTAAAGATAAACTATCAGAAAAAGAAAAAAAAGAACTGCAGGGATTACAAGAAAATATTGATGAAACAGAAAAATCTATTCAGAAATTAAGAAATAGGTCACAAAAGATAGATGTACAAACCACTGTAGCTAATTTGAAAGTAGCTGAAGGAAAAACTAAAAACTATATGGACTATATAAGTAATAGAATTTATTTTGCTAAATACCAAGCAGAAATAGTGAAGAAAGAAGTTGTCGATTTTTATCAAAAATAAAATAAGATTATGAATTTTATAAAAAGAAGTAGTTCTCTTCTTATTGTTTTATGTTTGTTTTTTTCATGCACTACATATAAAAAAATAACAGAAGAGAGTTTAATTGATGAAACATTTCCTGACATCAATGTTTATGGTGGGTTTTTATGGTCTAAGAAAAAAAATAAGACTATATTAATTCATTACAAAAATTTGAAACGAATAATTAAATTAACAAAAAAAAGTGATAATATTTTTTTTTCTGATTTAGAATTATACCTGTTGTTTCTGTCAAAAAAGAGAAAAGAGATAGCTAAAAACATTAACTTTTCTGAGCGAGCGTACATTGCGGGGCATATTGTAGATTGTTTGTATAAGTGTCAAGAAAAATTAAATAAAAACGATAGGTATAAAAACAAGGAATTTATTTATCGATTATTGTCTCCGTGGGATAGTAACAAGTACAATCGAGAGTTCAAAAAACACGATTACTACGGTTTAAAATTATTAAAAAAACACCATTTAAAACATTATAAATATTTCCCGGATTTAGATACAATACGCTATAAAAAAAGTATTAGTGATTAAAGGTGTAGGGTTAATGCTTCTCTAATCATAAGGGAGCCTTGGTTTTTGTTACAGATAAAAATTATATAATTCCAAATTTACAAGGCTATTCGCAAACAGACCCTATACGAAGCCAAGGAACAGTTATATTTAAACCTGGTTTAGGTGATGCTACTGTTTATGCGCACGAATTAGGGCATATGTTAGGACTTGAACATAACTTTGTTAATGATATTAATGAACTTACAAGCATAAATGATAACTTAAATAATTTAACACGCAACAAAAGTGTTGCCGATAAAAAACAAGAAATCGAAGAAGATATAGCTTTTAAAGAAAATTATATTAAAGTAGATATAGAAAAAATAAACGATTTGAAAACGGTACGTGAACAATCACAATCTATAAAAAATAAAATTTTAGATATCCAAGAAGCAATTAAAAACACTCAAAATTCTATCATCCAACTAAAGGATAAATTACAAAGAATAGATATTAAAACTACTACAGCTAATTTTAAAGTAACAAAAGGTAAATCTAAAAACTATATGGATTATATAAATAACAGAACTTTTTTTAGTAAATATCAATCCCAAATAGTAAAAGAGGAGCTTATTAAATTTTATATATGAAAACAATAAGTATTTTAAAAAAGATTAGTGTATTCTTTATTTTTGTTTTGGTTGTTTCTTGTAAACCTACAAAAACACTAAAATCTAACACGATAATAAAAGGTGCCTCTACCTATGAACAACTTAATAAGTTTGGAGAATATATATGGTTCAAGGATTCAAAAGGAAAAGTTAATATTAATAAAAAAAATCTTCAAAACATTTATACAATTACTAAAAATGGTAATGAAGAATATTTTTATTTTTTAACATCCTACTCTTATCTTTTAGTTGTTGATAAATCAAATATTGCTAAGAGTTTAAATTTTTCAGAAAGAACTTTGCTTGCAGCTTATTGTGTAGAAAACCTCTATAAATGTCAAAAAGAAATTAGTGAAAACAATATGTATAAAAATTACAGGTTTGTTAGACTTTTTTTGAGAACAGATAACGGCGATAGTAACAAGTACAATCGAGAGTTCAAAAAACACGATTACTACGGTTTAAAATTATTAAAAAAACACCATTTAAAACATTATAAATATTTCCCGGATTTAGATACAATACGCTATAAAAAAAGTATTAGTGATTAAAGGTGTAGGGTTAATGCTTCTCTAATCAAATGTGTAGTGTGATTTATGTTAGTTTAAGTAATACTAAAGCTAGTTCTAGAAATGTAATCCACTTAGAATAAGAAAGTTTACTTTAGAATCAATTATTATAAGTTACCTGAAATTAAATGGGGACTGTAAATATCAATCCCAAATTGTAAAAGAGGAGGTCATTAAATTTTATAAATGAAAACAGTAAATAATTTAAAAAAGATAGGTGTATTCTTTATTTTTGGTTTGGTTGTTTCTTGTAAAACTACAAAAACACTAAAATATAGTACTTTGATAAAAGGAGAGTCAGTTTACAAGAGATTTGATGTTTTTGGAGGATATATATGGCACAGAGATAAAACAGGGAAAATTAATATTAACAAAAAAAATCTTCAAAATATTTACATAATTACTAAAGGAGGAAATGACGCGTTTTTTGAATATCTAGATCTTTATACACGACATTTATGTGGGCATAAACGGCGTGTTTCTAATAGTTTAAATTTTCCAGAAAGAACCTTAGTTGTTGCTTATTGCGTTGAGTATCTTTATAAATGTCAAAAAGAAATTAGTAAAAATAATATGTATAAAAATTATAAGTTTGTTTATCGTTTTTTGAGAACAGATAACGGCGATAGTAACAAGTACAATAGAGAATTAAAAAAACACGATTACTACGGTTTAAAATTATTAAAAAAACACCATTTAAAACATTATAAATATTTCCCGGATTTAGATACAATACGCTATAAAAAAAGTATTAGTGATTAAAGGTGTAGGGTTAATGCTTCTCTAATCAAATGTGTAGTGTGATTTATGTTAGTTTAAGTAATACTAAAGCTAGTTCTAGAAATCTAATCCCCTTAGAGTAAGAAAGTTTACTTTAGAATCAATTATTATAAGTTGCCTGAAATTAAATGGGGATTGTAAATATCAAGCCCAAATTGTAAAAGAGGAGTTAATTAAATTTTATAGATGAAAACAATAAATAATTTAAAAAAGATAGGTGTATTCTTTATTTTTGGTTTGGTTGTTTCTTGTAAAACTACAAAAACACTAAAATCTGCTACCATAATAACAGGGGAATCTATTTACGACCAATTTGACAATTTTGGAGAATATATATGGTACAGAGATAAAAAAGGAAAAATTAATATTAACAAAAAAAATCTTAAAGAAATTTATAATATCACTAAAAAAGGAAATGAAGAATCTTTTGAATTTTTACAGAGTTACACCTTGCATTTAAGTAGTGATAAACGTCGTGTCGCTAAAGGTTTAAACTTTTCAGAAAGAACCTTGGTTGCTGCTTATTGCGTAGAGTACCTCTACAAGTGTGAAAAAGAAATTAGCAAAGAAAATATGTATAAAAATTATAGGTTTGTTAGACGCTTTTTGAGACCATATGGTAGCGATATAAATAACTACAATCGAGAATTAAAAAAACACGATTACTACGGTTTAAAATTATTAAAAAAACACCATTTAAAACATTATAAATATTTCCCGGATTTAGATACAATACGCTATAAAAAAAGTATTAGTGATTAAAGGTGTAGGGTTAATGCTTCTCTAATTAAATGTGTAGTGTGATTTATGTTAGTTTACGTAATACTAAAGCTAGTTCTAGAAATTTAATCCCCTTAGAATAAGAAAGTTTATTTTAGAATCAATTATTATAAGTTGCCTGAAATTAAATGGGGACTGTAAATATCAATCTCAAATAGTAAAAGAGGAGTTAATTAAATTTTATAAATGAAAACAATAAATAATTTTAAAAAGATAAGTGTATTCTTTATTTTTGTTTTGGTTGTTTCTTGTAAACCTACAAAAACACTAAAATCTAATACCGAAATTATAGGGAGATCTGCTTATGACGAGTATAATGCTTTTGGAGAATATATATGGTATAGAGATAGTAAAGGGGGAATTAGTATTAATAAAAAAAATCTCAAAAAAATTTATGCAATGACTAAAAAAGGAAATATAGAATATTTTGAATTTTTAGAGGGTTATACTGCACATTTAAGTAGGGATAAACGGCGTGTTGCTAAAAGTTTGAATTTTTCAGAAATAACTTTTGTTACAGCTTATTGTGTAGAGAACCTCTATAAGTGTCAAAAAGTAATTAGCAAAAATAATTTCTTTAAAAAGTATAAATTTGTTAATCGTTTTTTAGGAGTAAATATTAACAAGTACAATCGAGAGTTCAAAAAACACGATTACTACGGTTTAAAATTATTAAAAAAACACCATTTAAAACATTATAAATATTTCCCGGATTTAGATACAATACGCTATAAAAAAAGTATTAGTGATTAAAGGTTTAGGGTTAATGCTTCTCTAATCAAATGTGTAGTGTGATTTATGTTAGTTTACGTAATACTAAAGCTAGTTCTAGAAATCTAATCCCTTTAGAATAAGAAAGTTTATTTTAGAATCAATTATTATAAGTTGCCTGAAATTAAATGGGGACTGTAAATATCAATCCCAAATTGTAAAAGAGGAGGTCATTAAATTTTATATATGAAAACAATAAATAATTTTATAAAGATAAGTGTATTCTTTGTTTTTGTTTTGGTTGTTTCTTGTAAACCTACAAAAACACTAAAATCTAACACGATAATAAAAGGTGCCTCTACCTATGAACAACTTAATAAGTTTGGAGAATATATATGGTTCAAGGATTCAAAAGGAAAAGTTAATATTAATAAGAAAAATCTCGAAAAAATTCATATAATCTCGAAAAAAGGGAATATAGAATATTTTAATCTTTTAACATCTTACTCTTATCTTTTAGATGTTGATAAATCAAATATTGCTAAAAGTTTAAATTTTTCAGAAAGAACTTTGGTTGTAGCTTATTGTGTAGAATGCCTCTATAAATGTCAAAAAGAAATTAGTAAAAACAATATGTATAAAAATTATAAGTTTGTTTATCGTTTTTTGAGAACAGATAACGGCGATAGTAACAAGTACAATCGAGAGTTCAAAAAACACGATTACTACGGTTTAAAATTATTAAAAAAACACCATTTAAAACATTATAAATATTTCCCGGATTTAGATACAATACGCTATAAAAAAAGTATTAGTGATTAAAGGTGTAGGGTTAATGTCTCGTAGTTAGATAGTTGTCTAAGTGTTGTGTTTGTGCTTTTTAATTTGGTAAGTTATAAAAAACCTAGTGTAACTTACTTGTTTTGTGTTTATTACAGGAGTTTCTGATAAATAGGTGGTATGGTTTTCGGTTAACATATACACACTCATCCTTTATGGATTTAAAAAAGCAGTCTTAATTTTCTCTGTTCAAAGTTAAGAAGCTTAAAATTAAGAAGTTATTTTGTTTTGAGTATAGTAAACAAGAGGTGTTTCTGTAAAAAGAGCATTAGAAACCTAAAATTAATTTAGCGATGTAAAAGAAAATAAAAATCCCAAAAATATCATTACTAGTGGTGATAAACGGACCAGTTGCCAGTGCAGGGTCTATCCCTTTTTTGTGTAAAATTAAGGGGACAAATGTTCCTATGAGTGCTGCAAAAGTCATTACAATTAATAGCGATAGTGAAATGGTGATGCTCGTAAGGATATCCATGTGAAAGAATCTTCCATAGATCACAACCATAATAGATAATATAGAGCCGTTTACTAAGCTCAAACCAATTTCTTTTAGCAAGCGATGCCAAAGGCTTCCTTTGATATTATTGTTTGCAAGTCCTTGCACCATAATAGCAGAGGATTGTACACCTACATTTCCTGCCATGGCTGCAATTAGAGGGATAAACATAAATAAAATTTTATGATCCTTCAACGCTTCGTCAAAACCTGTTAAGATAGAAGCGGCCGTTAATCCCCCAAAAAGTCCTAAGACCAACCATGGTAGGCGACCTTTTACCAATTCAAAAATGGTGTCATCAGCCTCAACATCCTCCACCAAACCAGCTGCCATTTGGTAGTCTTTTTCAGCTTCGTCTTTGATAATGTCTACGATATCATCAATGGTTATTTGTCCTGTTAAGCGTCCCATTTCGTCAATTACAGGGATTACAAATAAATCGTATTTTTGCATTATTCGCGCTACTTCTTCTCCGCTTTCTGTAACACCAACAGAGGTGATTTGATGGTTGTAAATTTCTTTTACAGGTGTTTTAGCAGGGGTAGTTAATAGGCTTTTTAAGGACAAGCGTCCCTTTAGAATCTCGTTGTCGTCTATGACGTATATAGTGTGTACTTTGTCTACGTTAGCAGCTTGTCTACGCATTTCTTTTACACAAGTGATGTTGGTCCAATTTTCGTTTACTTGCACCATTTCTTTTCCCATCAGCCCTCCGGCTGTATCTTCTTCATATCGCAGTAATTCTACAATGTCTTTTGCGTGTTCAATATCTTCAAGATGTGCTATTACCTCTTCCTTTTGATCTTCAGGTAATTCAGAAATAATATCTGCTGCATCATCGGTATTTAATTCGTCTATCTCTTCTGCAATCTCCTTAGAAGAAAGTCCGTTTAATACCTTTTCTCGTGTGTCATCATCCAGTTCAGCTAAGATACCTGCTGTTTTTTCACTGTCTAATAATTTGATGATGTAAATGGCATCATGGAAGCTTATTTCTTCAAGGATTTCTGCAATATCAGCAAAGTGAACATTTTCTAAGAGCTCAATTAGCTGTAGGTTTTCTCCATTAGCAATCCATGTTTTTATGTTTTTTAGAATTTGTTTTGTGAGTTCAAATTGCATCGTTTTGAATTTTTGAAGTTAAATCAATAAACGCTTGTACGCTGAGTTGCTCTGGGCGTTTAGAAAAAACCTCTTCTGCCCGTAGCTCATCCGATAAGTTAAGTGTTTTTAGGCTATTTCTAAGTGTTTTTCTTCGTTGATTGAATCCTGTTTTTACGACACGATAAAATAATTTTTCATCCACAGGTAATGAATAGTCTTTTTTGCGAATCAATCGTATAACACCAGAATCTACCTTGGGCGGTGGGTTAAATACATTTGGTGGTACGGTGAATAAATATTCGATATCATAAAATGCTTGAGCAATTACGGAAAGAATCCCGTATTTTTTACTGCCTTCTTTTTCTGCGATGCGCTCCGCTACCTCTTTTTGAAACATTCCTGTTAATTCAGGGATAGAGTCTCTGTAGTCTAGTGTTTTAAATACGATTTGAGTGGAGATATTATAAGGGAAATTTCCTATGATAGCAAATTGATTTCCCTGAAAAATTTCTGATAAATCCGTTTTTAAAAAATCTTTTGAGTGGATGCGATTCGCTAAATTCAAATAATGAGTCTCTAAATATGCTACGGATGCAGTGTCAATTTCTATGACGGATGTCGTGTATTTTTTTTGTAATAAATACTTGGTAAGTACGCCCATTCCTGGACCAATTTCCAAGACATTATCATAGCCGTTCTCGGTCAATGTATCTGCAATTTTTTTTGCGATGGTTTCATCGGTTAAAAAATGTTGTCCTAGGTGTTTTTTTGCTCTTACTGACATCTATATAAATTCTTGGATTACTTGAAGTTCTGTTCTGAAAATTACGTATTTACCTGCAAATTTTCGATCTGTTTCTTGGCGCAATGCAGCTGCGTTTTCTTGATAGTAGGCTTGGAGTGTTTCTTTACTGTCACAGGTGTATTGTACCGAGTAGGTGACACCTCCCATTTCTTCTTCAATTAATACGTGACTCATAAGAGCCTTGCTAAATTTTTTTGTATTTAAAACAGCTGGAATATGGGTGTTACGCATCCAGTCTAGCCATTCCTTTTCTACATTTTTCTCAATATTTACTGTAACGCTATAAATATACATGGGCATTTGTTTAAAATGCAAAGGTAGCTGTTTTTATTGACTGTGTAAGGAATGTTGAACCTCTCTTTTAAGGGGGCTTTATTTCTTGTTTACTGAACCGTGTCTCCTCTTATTTTTCTGTATTTTTTTCTTGCTTCTACAAGGAAAATACTGGAGGGATAATTAAAAATAATAGATTCAAAATACTTGGAAGCTTCTGCTGGATTGTCAAGGTTGTCAAGGTAAATATTCCCAATTTTATACACCGCATCGTCCACTAGAATATCGGTTTTATTAATGGAAATAAGCTTGGAATAATAGGTGATGGCTTGTTTGAATTTTTTTTCTTGAACTTTTAAATCACCTAATTTAAACAGCGCCTCGTCCTCTATAGAGTTTCCTTTGTGGTCTCTTAATAATTGCTCTAATAATTGAATAGATTCAGTGTTTTTATTTTGAAAACTAAGCAGTTCTGCTTTGGCAAACATTTTTAGTGCAGTATGTACACTGTCTTTCGCTGTATTGTCCAAGATAAGAAGGTTTAGGTCTAAGGCATCATTTGAAATTAGTTGAGAAGTGGATTTCTTCAGGACTTTGAGTTGAGATTGCGCCCATTTAAAATCACCTTTATAATATGACGTGCGGGCTATTTTAAACCGTGCGTACTGTGCCAATACATGATTTTTTAAGTTGCTTTGTACTTGGGTATAATAAATCAATGCCTTATTGTAATTTCCTGTAAAAACATAAATGTCTGCCAAACTCAGTTTTATGTTTGCTGCTTGGAATTTATTGAGTCGCAGGTGGATTGTTTGTTGTAGGGTCTCTTGCGCTTTTTCCGGATTGTTTTTTACATACGTTAAATAATGGGCATAGGCCATTTGTACATCTAGCGTACTTATTGTTTTTCCGTAGGTGTCAAAAATTTCTTGAAATTTAGTTTCAATTGTTGCTGCATTTGGATCAATGGCAATAGCTATTTGTAGTAAAAATAATTTTGAACTCAATTGGTCTATCGTTGACTTACTGTGCTCTAAAATATAAATAAAACATTGTTTCGATGCATCATAACTTTTGGCATTAAAAGCTGTTTTTCCTATTTCTAGGATGGGATGTAGGTTTCCGTTGTTTCTTTTATATAATGCTTTTTCTTGGGTAAGTGCCTTGGTGTAATCGGTTTGTTGCATAAAAAGCCAACTCAATAACTGGTTCCAAACATTTTTAGGATTGCTTTGTAGGCGTTTTAAAACCGTTTTTTTAAACAATGTGTTGGAGGTGTTGTAAGCATCCTTTGTAATGTATTTACCAATATAACTTTTAACGAGTTTTATGTTTTTATTGTTTTTTTCTAAGTAGTCTAGATAGGTGTTAAACATCAATTCTAAATCTCCTTTTTCACCATATATCCTGGCGATTTGGAGGTTGTAATTGGCGTTAGAATTTACTTGCATCGTTTTTTTATAGGCTTTTAACGCAAAATCTAACAGGAGGCAGTCTTGAAAAGTGCGTGCAATCATATAGCCTTGATTGGATCTTTTTTTAATGGATGCAATCGCTTTTTCGTAGTATGTATTTGCTTTTTCTTGTTGATGTTGTAATTGATAGTTATAGCCTAAATGAATTTCTAGATAGCTTTTACTCCGAGAAGTTTTTATGTTTTTTTCTATAATGGCGGTCGCCTTATCGTATTGCTCACTTTGTTGGTAAGACTGAATCAAGTATTTTAAATAAGAATAATTGTGTTTGTTTTTTTTGAGCAAGGTTTCAAAAACGGCTGCAGATTTTTCGTATGCTCCTGCTCTGAAATATTGATAAGCCAATTGTTGATCTTGGCTAAACAACAAAGATGTTTGGATGAGTACAAAAAATAGGACAAGGATCTTACGCATTTCTTTTTCTTTTGAAACGAATATACAGAAACTGTACATGCTATCAAAGAGAAATCAAACAACTGTGTTTTTAAGGTTTATTTAAAAACGTTATCTAGGGCGTGTATTTTAGTAAATAAGACCCCTTTTATTTATACAAAGTGGTATCATGATATAGTTAAAGGTAGATGCTTCCCAAAAACACGGATACACAAGATGCGTCAGGTCAATTAATTCCCCTGTAGATTCTAAGAAGAATTTACAGGGGAACTGTATTTATACGGACTGTTTTGTAGTGTGTTAAGGTCTTAGATTGGCCAGTACTCGTTAGTCAATAATATCAAATCCACAATAAGGAATCAATACTTTGGGTATCTTAATTCCTTCTGGGGTTTGGTAGTTTTCTAAAATCCCTGCCAAAACACGTGGCAATGCCAAGCTACTTCCGTTTAGTGTATGTGCCAATTGACTTTTTCCATCAGAATCTTTAAAACGCAATTTTAAACGATTTGCTTGGAAGGTCTCAAAATTAGAAACAGAACTAATTTCTAACCACCTGTCTTGGGCTGTTGAGAATACCTCAAAATCATAGGTCATAACAGCGGTAAATCCTAAATCTCCTCCGCAGAGTCTCAAAATGCGATATGGCAACTCAAGTTCTTGTAAAATATGTTTAACATGGTCAACCATTCCGTCCAAAGCAGCAGCAGATTTTGAGGGGTGTTCTACACGCACAATCTCTACTTTATCAAATTGGTGTAATCTGTTTAGACCACGTACATGGGCTCCGTAAGATCCTGCTTCACGTCTAAAACAAGGTGTGTAAGAGGTTTTTAATACAGGGAAGTCTTCTTCCTTCAACAGTACGTCTCTAAAAATATTAGTTACAGGTACTTCTGCTGTTGGGATTAAATATAAATTATCGATACCACAGTGGTACATCTGACCTTCTTTGTCAGGCAATTGTCCTGTGCCTATTCCAGAAGCTTCATTTACAAGATAGGGCACTTGTGTTTCTTCGTAGCCAGCATCACAGTTTTTATCTAAGAAATAGGCGATTAAAGCACGTTGCAATCGCGCTCCTTTTCCTTTGTAAACAGGAAATCCTGCGCCCGTAATTTTTACGCCCAATTCAAAATCAATGATGTCGTATTTTTTTGCCAATTCCCAGTGTGGCATTGCGCCTTCATGTAATGTAGGAATGTCTCCTTCTCTAAAAATTGTTTCATTATCATCTTCCGAATTCCCTGAAGGAACAAGTACATTTGGTATGTTCGGAATTAGGTATAGCAATTCGGTGAGTTTTTCAGTTGCTTGTTGTAGTTTTTCTGCCAATTGCTTGGATTCTTCTTTTAACAAGACCGTTTTTTGCTTTAAAATTTCTGCTTTTTTGCGTTCCCCTGATTTGAATAGCATTCCAATATCCTTGGATAGTTTATTAGATGTAGCCAATACATTGTCCATTAACGCCTGTGAGGAACGTCTTGTCTCATCGGTATCAATAACTTCATCAATAATCGCCTCGGCGTTTTTAAAATTACGCTTTGCCAAACCGTCCAATACGGTTTTTTTGTTTTCTCTAATAAATGCTACTTGTAACATGGTTTTTTTCTTTGTATAAGCGACAAATTTAAGAAAAGTAACAACATAAAAGCTATTTGTTTTTGGCTTATTTTAAATCGATGCTTTCTTGGAGCCTAGAAATAAGATGTGGAACCTGTTTGATGCTAAAATTAAGTGCAAAGTTCAGCTTGTTTTTGGATTCCATTTTTGCAGTGAATGTTCCTTTCTCTACACTGTAATACCCTGCTTGTCCTTTGCAGTAACATAAACGACCGAAAAGGATTTTAGCCTGCTTAAATGTTGTTGTATTTGATTTGATTTCAGAGAAGTTTTTTGGTACGTGTATATAAATAATTTCAGAATAATGAGCATCCGAAATATTTTGTAAGCCTGATTTTTTATATTCAAATTTCACTAGATTCCCTTCACTTTCCTCTAGTTTGACATAACCAATTCCAAAGGAGTCTTTTTTTAAAACAGCTTTTTTATGAGGGATTATAGTAATAGTGCTATTTCCATTTTCTATTTGTGTGTCACTTAAAACGTGGACTGTATCTTTAATATTTAAGAGGTGTTTTTGTGGGGTACAGGCACAAGTTAAACATAAAAAAATGGCTGTAATAATACTATTTAGGGATGTTATTTTATAAGAGTTCATGCTTGTTAGTTGGTTTGTTTTTTTATGATTTTTAAGGCAGTTTCTTTATCGTTAAGAAGTTGTTCTTTAAGTAGGGGGATTGAAGCGAATTTTTGTTCGTCCCTTAAATAAGCAAGAAGGTGGATGCGAATTTTTTGATCGTATAAATCATCATTGAAATCAAAAAAATGTGTTTCTATAGTTTGATGTTTGCCATCTAAGGTAGGTCTGTATCCTATGTTTGTCATTCCGTATACCCATCGTTTATTTAGAAATGCTTTGGAAACATATGCGCCTGTTTTTGGGATTAATTTATACGTTTCTTTGACGTGTAAGTTTGCCGTAGGATATCCTATTTTTTCTCCTAAATTATTCCCTTGTACCACTGTTCCACTTATCATGTATTCATAGCCTAAATACGTGTTTGCTGTTTCTATATTACCTGTTTCTAGTGCTTTGCGTATTTTGGTAGAGCTGATAGCGATACTGTCAATGTCTAATGCGGCAATTTTATCTACTTTAAAACCGTAGGTGTGTCCGTATTCGCTAAGCTGTTCAAAGTTTCCTTCTCTATTTTTACCGAATTGATGATCATAGCCAATAAGAAGCCGAGAAACATTGAGTGTATTAACTAAAATCTCTCTGACAAATTCAAGAGCAGTAAGTCTTGAAAATGCCCTGTTAAAAGGGAGAATCACCAAATTTTCTAAGCCTGTTTTAGCAAGCAACTCTTCGCGTTCTTCTATGGTATTAAGTAGTTTGATACCTGTTTCTTTTTGCAGCACCATTCGTGGATGTGGAAAAAAAGATAATAATACCGATGGCTGTTCTTTTTTACGAGCGCATTTTAATAATTTTTTAATTACTTTCTGATGTCCTATATGTACTCCGTCAAAAGTACCTATCGTAATGATAGTTTTGCTGTTAGGGTTGAATTGGTTTAATCCGTGAAATGTTTTCAAGGTAGAAATCTAAATATTTTTACAAAAATAGGCATTGTTTTTAACTGTCCAAATGAAATTAATAACAATTATTTCACAGAACATTTTTATGATTAGCTAGATTAAACAATTTTTTTTCATATTTTTGTTGCTACCCTAACGTTCAGTTTATGAAATTTATATACCCCCGAATCATAGGTCTGTGCATATTCAATATGTTGGTCTTTAATGGATTAACAGCTCAGAATAGCTCAAATTTATGGACGAAAATTCAGTTATCTGAAAGAGCATCTTTGAATAGTACATCTAAAACGAGTGCTATATATGAATTAAACATAAAGGTGTTTTCCAATTATTTATCAAAAAAAATTCTTAAAAGAGAATCGACAGAGAGGTCAAATCTTCGTATTTCTTTTCCAAATACTACGGGTGGCTTTGAAATATTCAGCATAAAAGAAGCGTCTATAATGCATCCAGATTTGCAAAAGAAATTTCCAAATATTCGTTCGTTTATTGGAGAGAGTGTTTCTGTAAAAGGGAATAGTATTCGATTTAGTTTTTCTAAAATCGGAATGCATGCAATGATTTTTAGAGCAAATAAGAATATTGAATTAATCAATCCTATTCCTAAAAGCAATCGCTATGAAGTGTTGTCCAAAGCACAGGCTACTTCTTCTAGTAGTTTTGAATGTTTTGTAGAGGATCGTCTTGTGAAACAAAGCAAGCAAGATGCCATTTCATATAGTCCTAATTTTGTGAACGATGCTGCTCTTAGGACATTTAGGTTGGCATTGGCTTGTACTCAGGAATATGCGAATTTTCATTTAACAAATCAGAGCATTCCGATTACTGCAACGGATGCTGTGAAAAAAGAGGCTGTATTGGCAGCTATGAATAAAACAATGACACGTGTAAACGGGGTTTTTGAACGTGACGTTGCGTTGACCATGCAGCTGGTACCTACAGAAACAGCGCTTATTTTCTTAAAAGAAGACGATGGTTTTTCAAATAATAATGCCAGTAGTTTGGTCGAAGAGAGTCAAACGATTATTGATAATATAATAGGTGTTGAAAATTACGATATTGGACATACATTAAGTACTGGAGGAGGTGGATTGGCATGGTTAAATTCTCCTTGTACTACAGCAAAAGCAAAGGGAATTACCGGTAGTCCTTCTCCTATAGGTGATGCTTTTGATATTGATTATGTAGCGCACGAAATGGGACATCAATTTGGTGCAACCCATACTTTTAATGGAGAAGGTTTAGATTGCAATTCAGGAAATCGATCAATTGCTACTGCTGTAGAACCTGGTAGTGGTACTACTATTATGTCTTATGCTGGGATTTGTAGTCCTGTAAATACACAAATTCATGTAGATGCTTATTTTCATGCGGTGAGCATAGAACAGATGTATAAAAATATAACGGCTGGAAATAGTTCATGTGCCAATATAACTCAGATAAACAATGCGGCTCCAGTGGTAGAGGCTGGTTTAAATTATACAATTCCTATAGGAACTCCATTTGCGTTGGAAGCGGTGGCTAGTGATGCTAATTCTGATGTGCTAACCTATGCGTGGGCTCAACTGGATACGGGGTTGGTGAGTGATTTTCCTACTCCGTCTACAACGGTAGATGGTCCGCTGTTTCGCTCGTTTCCTCCCTCAGGAAATCCCATTCGGTATTTTCCTAAATTGGAAACTATTATAGCTGGGAATACGTCTTCTAAATGGGAAGTCTTGCCTACTGTTACACGTGATATGAGTTTTGGTGTACTGGTGCGTGATAATAATATCTTGGGCGGTCAAACGGGTTATGATGCAACTACGATATCTGTATCAGCTACTTCAGGTCCTTTTAAAATAACGTCTCAAA
Organism: Flavobacteriaceae bacterium; assembly: GCA_965224465.1. Lineage (GTDB taxonomy): Bacteria > Bacteroidota > Bacteroidia > Flavobacteriales > Flavobacteriaceae. The sequence continues at coordinate 3,331,715 of OZ245049.1, forward strand.
ACATATCGGAAACCTGGCAAGAAGGGGAATCAAAAACCATTATTTGGGATGTTGCAAAGACTACAGAAGCACCTGTGAGTTGTAGTCAAGTACATATATTACTGTCTTTGGATGGGGGGCATACTTTTCCGATTAGTCTGGCGCGAAATGTTCCAAACAACGGGTCTTATAATATTGTAGTTCCTAAAGAATCTACGTTCAATGCTCGTATAAAAATTGTAGCTGCAAACGGTATTTTTTATACTATGAATAGTGCTGATATCAGTATTCAAGCATCTGAATTTGTGATGGATTTTGTTAAAAACACAAAAGATGTTTGTGCAGGGGAATCTGTTAGTTTTAATTTTACATATAAAGCATTTTCTGGTTTTAATGAAGAGACTGTTTTTAGTGCAGAAAATGTGCCTGTCGGCTTGTCTGTTGTTTTTAATCCGAGTACAGCAAAAGTTTCTAATACGATTGTTGTGATGACCGTGACAGGAGCTAGTGAGGCTCTATTAGGGAGTCAAACTATAAATGTTCAAGGGAAGGCAAGCAGTACAACAAAGGCAACAAAAGTATTTATGAATATTTTTTCTACGACTATAGAACCTCCTTTATTGACGCTTCCGGTGGATAAGAGCACAGCCTTAATAAATCCTGTTAAACTGTCTTGGGAGGTAACTGATAATGCTATTTCTTTTGAATATGAAGTGAGCGATGATGCTACTTTTGCAAATGTGCTGAACACAGCTGTAATTTCAGAGAAGTCTGTGCTGCTTCCTAGTTTGATAAGTAATACCACTTATTATTGGCGTGTAAAAACGTTGAATACTTGTGGAGAGAGTGTTTATTCTGTAGTGTCTCAGTTTAAAACTGCGGATGTAATATGTACAAAAACTGAATATTTGGGAGCAGATGTTCCGATTCCAGATGATGACGCAATTGGTATAAGTTCGTTGATCGAAATAACGGAACAAATTAAAATTACAGACGTTAATGTAATAATTAGTATTGATCATACTTGGGTAAGTGATTTATCAATTGTTTTGGTAGGACCAAATAATGTTCCTATAGAATTAGTAACCAACAAAGGAAGTGACGGAGATAATTTCACTAAGACCATTTTTGATGATGAACAAAGTATTGGTATTGCTGAAGGAATTGCACCTTTTACGGGTTCTTTTAGGCCCTTAAAACCGCTGTCTGTTTTTGATGGATTGTCTTCTTTGGGGACGTGGACCTTGAAAATAAATGATGGAACAAGTGGTGATATAGGATCACTTAGGGATTGGGAGTTGGATATATGTGGTTTGCTATTAGAAGATGCAGATGCTGATGGTGTAGAGGATGCAATTGATGATTGTCCTAACACGCCCCCAGGAGCAGACGTGAATGCCAAAGGCTGTTCTTTTAAATTAGCTGCGAATAATTTCACTATTGTATCTACTGGTGAAACATGTGCAGGGAAATTGAATGGAGTAATTGCTATTAGTACAAGGTCTAGCCACGGTTATTCTCTAACTATAGATGGAAGTACCTACGAATTTACGGATTCCATAGAAATCAATAAATTAAAGCCTAAAAGCTATGATTTTTGTATTCGAATTCCTAATGAAGGGAATTACGAACAGTGTTTTTCTGTTGTTATTGAAGCTGGTGGTTCTTTGTCAGGGAAAGCTACATTTAGTAAAAAAACAAAAAAAGCAAGCGTTGAAGTACTTAGTGGGACACCACCTTTTAGTGTTTATGTTAATGATGCGTTTGTGCTTGAAAGTTTTAAAAAGGATATAAGTGTTGCCATTAAACATGGCGATGTTTTGACAGTTAGATCTACTATTCCTTGTGAAGGTTCGTTTTCTAAACGATTTGAAATTTTTAATAAAATAACGGTATATCCTAATCCTACAAGTTCGGTAGCTACCATTGTATTGTTTGAACATTTATTAACAAATGTCCCCGTAACTATTTATAATTCCAAAATGCAATTAGTGACTTCTCAGGATTGTCTTGTTGTGAATGGAGCTATAGAAGTAGATTTGTCTAGCTATCCAAGTGGAGTGTATGTGATAACTATAGCGGCCACTAAGCCAGTGACTGTTAAATTAATAAAAACGTAAGATAAGATGAAAAATTATATTATTATTATTATTATTATCGGTTTGTTTATAGGGCTTGTTTCTTGTGGTGGAGGTTCAAAAGTAAGTGAAGAGCCTATCAGTACTCCTCCATCTGTTCCGGGGTTAATTTACCCTGAAAGCAATATGTTGTGTATTAATAATGTGGTTACTTTTAATTGGAAAGCATCAGTTGATCCAGAGGGGGATGCTGTGAAATACGAAATTCAAGTGTCTGATAATCGTAGCTTTTCTGAAATACTCCATACAGAGGTGCTTTCTGGTGTTTCTAAAACCTATTCCTTAGATAGAGGACTTGTTTATTATTGGAGAGTAAAAGCAATAGATGCTACAAATGCTTCTAGCAATTTTACAAATGTATATCAGTTCTATACCGAGGGTAAAGGAGTGGTAAATTACATTCCGTTTTTACCTAGTTTAGTAAGCCCTAATTTAACCGATGTTATTAGTACGCAAACCGTTACTTTAGAATGGTTGGCAAGTGACGTAGATGTAAATGATACGTTGGTGTATGATATTTATTTTGGATCGGATCCTAGTCCTGCTATAATTGAGGTGAACCATCCGTCTAAGAGTTATTCTGTTCCTGTTTTACCTTCCAAAACTTATTTTTGGCGCATAGTGGTAAAAGACAATGCAGGTGGTAAATCTATCGGAAAAACATGGTTGTTTAAGACAGATTAATAATAGTTTAATCCTATTTTTAAAAATTAAGAAACATAAACACTTGTTTATGTTGGTGTTTAAAATTATTTCAGGAAACATACAAATCAAAAAAGAAGCCTTTATATAAGGGCTTTTTTAATTTAGGATGTCTCTTATTAAAAGAGAATGTTAAAAACTATGCATTTCTTTTTAACATCGAATTTATTGTTCTTGCTTTTGAACATATATTAATCTCTCAATAATTAATTCCTGCTTTTTTAAGAAATACATTCAATTAAATAAGGCAGTATTATGTGTAACTTCCCGCGTATTAGTTGTTTACGACTTTAAATTATGTATTTCAAGCCATACCTTCTTATGAATTAGTGTGTTCTATTTGTATATTTATATTCAGGAAGTGTTACTTTTCAGTTGCCTTATCATCTATAATACCAAATACATTTCCAAGTGACGGTTTAGAAATGGAATTATTTTTTGTTTTAGCTAGGTGAAAAACGGATAGATAGCCTTAGTTATCGTTCTGTTTTAACAATGTTAGAACGTGAAATTAACTATTTACATCGTTCATTTTGGATTGTAATTGGTGTTTATACTGTTTTTTTGTAATGATTCGGAAGACTAAAAATTAATTGAGATGGTTTTTCGGTACTCCAGGATGTGTTTTTTTTGTTCGTACGTGTAATTGGTATAAATCACAAAGGTTGTAGGTTTTATATATATTGGTTAATTATAAAGCTGCGTATTATCAGTGGATTGTTGTTTCATTTGATTGTATATACTTATACAAACCATTAACGAATGTAAATAGTGTAATTATTTAACAAAACTCATAGTGAATAATCAGATAAATAACACATTACGGTATAATAAATGATAAAAAACACCAAAATTTTATGATAAGTTAAAAAAAATTGTATTTTGCAACGTTGTTAATTAAATATCTAAAAACATTATGAAAAATTTTTTGAGTATTGTTTTTGCTTTTTTAATTGGTTCGGTAATGGTTGCTCAGACAACTATTTCAGGAACGGTTACAGAAGCAAAATCAGGGCAGCCTATTCCAGGCGCTAACATTAAGGTGGTTGGAAAATCGCTAGGGACTACGACAGATTTTGACGGGAATTTTACGTTTAAACTTCATTTAGAGCCACCTTTCAAAGTGGAGTCATCCTTAATTGGGTATGCTGTTCAGACGATTCAAGTTTCGAAAAATAATCAAAAGGTACATTTTAAATTAAAAGAACTCGCAACTGCCTTGGATGAAGTTGTGGTATCAGCTTCACGAACACCTGAACGTATTTTAGAATCTCCTGTTACCATTGAAAGAATGGATGCTAGAGCTATAAAAAACACAGCTTCAGCATCATTTTATGATGGGTTGGAAAATTTAAAAGGAGTGGACGTAAATACGAGTAGTTTAACGTTTAAATCTATTAATACAAGAGGGTTTGCTGCGTTTTCAAATAACCGTTTTGTTCAGTTAGTGGATGGAATGGATAATTCGTCCCCTGCATTGAACTTTGTATTAGGAAATTTGTTAGGCTTGTCTGAATTGGATGTAAAATCGGTAGAATTATTACCTGGAGCATCTTCTGCATTATATGGAGCCAATGCTTTTAATGGTATTTTATTTATGACAAGTAAGAATCCGTTTGATCATGCAGGGATTAGTGCCTATGTGAAAACGGGGATTACTTCTCAAAAAGAAGCTGGTGACAATCAATTTTACGATGTTGGTATTCGTTTAGCATATAGATTTAGTGATAAATTCGCTGCAAAAGCCGTGATTTCTTATTTAGATGGGACGGAGTGGTATGCGACTAATTATGAAGATTTTTCGAATTATGGTGCTACGCGATCCAATCCAGGGTATGATGGTTTAAATGTCTATGGAGATGAGGTATCTACCTTATTAAATTTTGATACGTTGTCTGGTTTGCCTGCAGGGACTTTAGGGGCTGCTACAGTTTCCCGTACTGGTTATAATGAAGTTGATATTATGGACTATAATGCACGCTCTTTAAAAACAGGTTTTTCTTTTCACTATAGACCTATGGCAGATGATTTAGAAATAAGTTATGTTGCTAAAATTGGACAAGGTAATACTATTTATCAAGGAGCAAATAGGTATGCATTGGATCGGTTTTTTATGCAACAGCATAAAATTGAAGTTTCCAGTGACCATTTCTTTGTAAGAGCATATATGACAGATGAAGATGCAGGAAATTCTTTCGATTCTAGATTTGCAGCTATAAACATCAATAGAAGTTGGAAGCGGGATGCTCCAAATCCATCCAATCCATTAGAGGCTTCTTGGTTTGGTGATTATGCCGCAACCTATATCGGAGCCGTATTGTATCAAGGAGCAACCAAAGATCAGGCACATATTGCTGCGAGGCTTAAAGCCGATGAAGGAAGATTACTACCAGGAACAGCTGCTTTTAAAGCGGCATTGGATAGGGTGAGGAATGACGGTAATTTGGCTACAGGTGCAAAATTTATTGATCGCACCAAATTATACCATTCAGATGCGAATTATAATTTCAGCCATTTAATTGATATTGCTGATATTCAGATTGGAGGATCATGGAGACAGTATTCATTGAATTCTGAAGGAACAATATTTACAGATTATGATGGGCCAATAGAATATAGTGAATATGGCGCTTACATGCAAGTACAAAAGAAATTTATAAATGATCGGTTGAAATTTACTGGATCTTTACGCTATGATGAGGCACAAAACTTTGAAGGGCATCTGTCACCGAGATTATCATTGTCTTATTCCTTAGGGAAAGAAAAGACGCGTAATTTAAGAGCGTCTTTTCAAACAGGATTTAGGTATCCTACAACCCAAGATCAATATATAGGTTTAGATGCAGGACGTGCTATTTTAGTAGGTTCAGCACCAGATAATTTGGCGAGATATACTTCGAGACCTTTAAGTATTAGTAATTCTGGTCAAGCAGCAGGTTTTCCGTCAACAGTGCAATTGACAGGAGAAGATGCGTATAATAATTCGTATACTTTAAATTCTGTATTGGCAGGAGCTCCTGTGGTATCCCAATTCGGTTTTGTGAAGCCAGAAAAAGTGACGGCGTACGAAGTTGGCTATAGAGCAAAATTTGGGAGAGTAGCCTTGGATATGAGTGGGTATTATAACAAATTTGAGGATTTTATTGGGAATACGACTGTATTGGCACCAAAATATGGGAAAGTGGGTGAACCAACATCCTACCTTGCCTTGGCAAATGGAGATTACCAAGCGTTCCAATTGTACACAAATTCAAAAGCATCTATATCTTCGTATGGAGGTACTGTTGGAGCTGATGCCAAAATTTTTGGAGATTTTGCAATTGCTTTAAATTATACCTTGTCTAAATTTGATTTTGATCAATCTTCAGATCCAGATTATGAAGCATCATTTAATACTCCAGAGCACAAGGTTAAGTTCTCGTTTGGGAATCCACATTTATTTAAAAACTTTGGATTTAACTTGAATCTTCGTTGGAATGATGAGTATTTATGGCAGTCTACTTTTGCGGATGCTATTATACCTGCGAATACTGTTTTTGATGCACAAATCAATTATGCCTTTCCAAAATGGAAGTCAAGAGTAAAATTGGGAGGTGCAAATATAGGAGGTAATGAGTATATGAGTGCTCCTGGAGTTGGAAGTATCGGTTCTCAGTATTATGTTTCTTGGACAATTAATCCTTAAAAATTTACAAAATGAAAAAAATATCAATAGTAATAATAGCACTATGTGCCTTGACGTTTGTAAGGTGTGACGATGATGATTATATCGTATTACCAAAAACAGTAGATAAAGGAGATCCTAAAGTAGATAAGACGGAATATACGAGTGGAGATGCAGATTTTTCAACCTTTGTAAGTGTAGGGAATTCTTTAACTGCGGGCTATTCTGACGGAGCTTTGTTTGTGTCAGGACAAAAAACATCTTTTCCAAACATCTTGGCAACACAGTTTGCTATGGCCGGAGGGGGTGCGTTTAAGCAGCCTTTAATGAATGATGATTTAGGAGGGTTGTTGTTAGGAGGAACTCAAATTACTTCAAATAGGTTGTATTTGAAATTTGTTGCTGGTTCAAGTCCTATCCCAACACCAGTATCTGGAACACCAAGTACAGAGGTTTCTACGGTATTGCAAGGGCCGTTTAATAATATGGGAGTTCCTGGAGCTAAGAGCTTTCACTTAGGTTTTTCTGGTTATGGGACTGTTGCGGGTGTAGGAAGTTATGCAAATCCATATTATGTGAGAATGGCAAGTAGTCCCGGGGCTACCGTAATAGAGGATGCAATGGCGCAAAGTCCTACGTTTTTTTCTTTGTGGATAGGGAACAATGATGTGTTAAAATACGCTGTTTCTGGTGGCGACGGAATCGATCAAAAAGGGAATGTTGACCCAAGCTCCTATGGTGGAAATGACATTACAGATCCAAATGTATTTGGATCCGTATTTGACAGCTTATTGGATGCCTTAACCTCTAGTGGTGCAAAAGGAGTGGTAGCAACGATTCCTAAAGTGACAAGTATCCCATATTTAACAACAGTTCCGTACAATGCAATTCCTTTGGATGCAGCTACAGCGACGATGTTAAATAAGGCTTTTGCTGCCTATAATGGAGGATTGCAATATATGGTGGATAAGACGCCTTATTTAACCCAAGCGGAAGCGGATCAGAGAATGGTTTCTTTTGTTGTAGGGCAAAACCCTGTGTTGATTTTAGATGAAGATTTGACAGATTTAACGGTGTATAATTCCGCGTTGACAAATATGAGACAGGCTACCGAAGAGGATTTATTAGTGTTGCCTTCTCGTAGTTTTTTAGGGACTACAGTGGGAGGGAATCCACAATTGATAAATGGTGTTTCTGTTCCATTGGCTGATAAATGGGTGTTAACCCCAGAAGAGCAAAAAAGTGTAACTACTGCTCAGGAGGCTTATAATAAAATGATTGTTGCCCTCGCAGCGAAACATAATCTAGCCTTGTTTGATGCTGCAAGTTTGTTGACAACTCTAATCGAAAGTGGGATTACTCAAAATGGAATTACGACTACTGGTGTGTATGCGACAGGTGGAGGTTTCTCTTTGGATGGCGTGCATCCATCCCCAAGAGGATATGCAATTATGGCCAATGGAATGATAGATGCAATCAATTCAAAATATCAATCCAATGTGTCTAAAGTTGATATTGGTAAATATAAAGGTCTATACATCGAGTAAGAATTAGATTTTTCTTGAGAATACCCTAATAAAACCTAGGAAAACAAGCACCTTTTTTAAATAAGGTGCTTGTTTTATAAAAAAACAGTTTTTTATAAAATTATTAAATCAAAAAAATTATCTTTGCAGCTTAAATGGGAGAAATCCAGATTGAAATTAAATAACTAAACAATAAATAGTTACAATAATGGCAAAAGTTACAGGTAAAGTTGCGCAAATCATTGGTCCTGTGATTGATGTAGAATTTACATCAGGAACAGAGTTACCAAAAATATATGATTCATTAGAAATTACTCGAAAAGATGGATCGCTTTTAGTATTAGAAGTACAACAACATGTTGGTGAAGATATTGTGCGTACAATCGCCATGGATTCTACCGATGGTCTAAGTAGAGGTTACGAAGTAGCACTAACTGGAAGCCAAATTCAAATGCCTATAGGTGATGATATTTATGGACGTTTATTCAATGTAATCGGTGATGCTATCGATGGATTGGGTAATTTACCAAAAGAAGGTAAAAACGGACTTCCAATTCACCGTCATGCTCCAAGATTTGAAGATCTAACTACTTCAGCAGAGGTGTTGTTCACAGGAATTAAAGTGATCGATTTAATTGAACCTTATGCAAAAGGTGGTAAAATCGGATTGTTTGGTGGTGCAGGTGTTGGAAAAACAGTGTTAATTCAAGAGTTAATAAATAATATTGCAAAAGGACATGGTGGATTGTCTGTATTTGCAGGTGTAGGTGAACGTACTCGTGAAGGGAACGATTTACTACGCGAAATGCTAGAGTCTGGTATTATCAAATACGGTGATGCTTTTATGGAATCTATGGAAGAAGGCGGATGGGATTTGTCTAAAGTAGATATAGCTGGAATGAAAGAATCTAAGGCTACTTTTGTATTTGGACAAATGAATGAGCCACCTGGAGCACGTGCACGTGTTGCTTTATCTGGTTTGACTATTGCAGAATATTTCCGTGATGGAGCTGGAGATGGACAAGGAAAAGATGTATTGTTCTTTGTGGATAATATCTTCCGTTTTACCCAAGCTGGATCTGAAGTGTCTGCCTTGTTAGGACGTATGCCTTCAGCGGTAGGGTACCAACCAACATTGGCTACAGAAATGGGAGCTATGCAGGAACGTATTACTTCTACAAAAAATGGTTCTATTACATCTGTACAAGCAGTTTATGTGCCTGCAGATGATTTAACGGATCCAGCGCCAGCAACTACGTTTGCGCATTTGGATGCGACCACAGTATTGTCTCGTAAAATTGCCGAATTAGGTATTTACCCTGCGGTAGATCCTCTAGATTCAACGTCAAGAATCTTAACACCGGAAATTTTAGGAAAAGAACATTACGATACAGCTCAGAATGTAAAGGAATTATTACAACGCTATAAAGAATTACAAGATATTATTGCAATTCTAGGAATGGAAGAATTGAGTGAAGAAGATAAATTAGTAGTTCACAGAGCACGTCGTGTACAACGTTTCTTATCTCAGCCTTTTCACGTGGCAGAACAATTTACTGGAATCCCAGGATGTTTGGTAGATATTAAAGATACGATTAAAGGATTTAATATGATTATGGACGGCGAATTGGATAAATATCCGGAAGCTGCATTTAACTTAAAAGGATCGATTCAAGATGCAATTGATGCTGGAGAGAAAATGTTAGCCGAAGTATAAATGTTGTTTACGGTTCGTAGCATATCTATAGAATTAAAAATTAAAACGTACAAATTATGTTTTTAGAAATAGTAACGCCTGAAGCAATAATTTTTCAATCAGATGTTGAGTCTGTTGTTGTCCCAGGAGTGAATGGTAAGTTTCAAATGTTGAAAAATCACGCAGCTATCGTATCTTTATTGATCGAAGGTCTTGTGGTTATTAGAGGGAGTGAAATTCAAATCGAAAAAGAATTCCAATCTAAATTCAATAGTTTAAAAGAGGAGTTTTCTTTGAAAATTAACAGTGGAACTATCGAAATGAAAGGTGATAAAGTAATTATTCTTGCTGATTAATTATTTTTATTTAATATTTTAATAAAAAAGCATTGCTCAATTAGGCAATGCTTTTTTTTGTTTATGAGCCATTTACATTCTTATAACGGTCGTTTGTTGTATTAGTGTTGTTTTTTGCTTGTGAATCCATGTAAAAACCCTCAGGGATAAACCCCTGTAAAATGTTGATAACCCGTATTTTTTGTTGAAAACTTCAAATATTGTATTATTTTAACATATCTTTGTTCCACGGCTATTTTGATTCATTTTATATAGCGAAAACTATAGAGAAAACTAAATTAACCCCTATGAAAAGAGCAAACCCCCTTGTACTTCTCTGGATGTGCATCATGTTCTTCATGACACACGTTTCATACACTCAAAAATTGGCACAGCCCAAATTGAAGTTTAGTAAGGCATGTGCTTCTGTTAAATTCAATACATATGATGTTGAAGTGATTTCAGAAGAAGGTGGATTTGATGCTGATAATATATTTATTATTGAGCTGTCTGATCATACTGGAGGTTTCGGGTCACCAATTATCTTAAAGCAAATTTCAGGTAAAAATAGCACTCTTAATTTTACAACTTCAGTTTCTTTTGCCAGTACTATTTATGGCGAGAATTATGTAATTAGAGTACGGTCTACAAAACCTGAAAGAATAAGCTCTGCATCCAAGACGTTTCCTGGGTATTATCTTTCTAATATTCCTTTGGTATTGGAAAACTTTAAAGATGTGACTTTATGTAAAGGATCTTCTACTTCTTTATCTTTGGATGCTACTTCTGCCGCTGCGTTTAAAAAATTTAATTGGTATTTTAATGAAATACTTATTAAAAAAGGAGGTAGCAGTTTAGGAGTTAAAAATCCAGGACGTTACTTTGCAAAAGTATATTATGGAGCTTGTACTAATGATGCTCTGATATCTTCAAATAGAGTAACAGTCTCTACAATGGAATCTTTAGATGTTAATATTAAAGGGCCAACGGAGGTTTCTAAATGTGCGAACGAATCTTATACACTAGAATCTAGTATTCAAGACCTAGCCAATGATTATTATTGGTATAAAAATGGTTCTTTTATTACGGGGATTTCAAGTAAAGAAATTAAACATACAGTGACTGGTGCTCTCATGTATGGAAAATATACTTTAAGGGTTAAAATAAACGGCTGTGAAGTCACATCAAAGCCTGTTTCTATTGTCAATCAAAGTACTGATTTTACGGTGGCGGCAGTGGGTGATACCGAAAATATAATTGTGTTTCCTGGAGGAGCTACAACCTTAAAAATTACAACTACTGCGGTAGGCACTGTGGTAGTGAAATGGTATAAAGATGAGACTCTGTTACCTACTGAGTCTGGTATGAATATTAAGGTTAGCGAAGAAGGAAAGTATAGAGCGCAGGTTTCTGTTTCAGGATCTACATGTGCGGCTCAAGTAAGCTCTCCCGTTTTTAAAGTTTACAATCCTAATGCGTATTTTTTAAGCTTAAAAACAGCAGATAATTATACAAAATGTGTGAGTTCTTCTGTTGTGTTAAAACCCACAGATATTAAATATGGCATTAGTACAGGTCAAAAGTTTATATTAGATTTGGATAAGTATGGGACGCTTAATTATACATGGTTTTATAAAGAAAATGTTTTAAGTGGTAAGAAATCAACTAATTTACTAATAGATAATTCCGAATTAAACGGTGCCTATAAAGTAAAAGTTTACGATGCAAATAATAATTTTGCTGTTTCAAATACGATTCAAGTGAGTTTAAGCCTGGCCAATGTTCTTGTTTTAGGAGATGAGAAAGTTTATTTATGTTTAAATGATCCACATACCTTTAAAGCGAGTATAGACAACCCCAAGTATACGTATACGTGGTTTAAAAACGAATTAAAAATCAACTCATTGCCTGCCTATTCTCCAACATATTCTGTTGACACAGACGTGTTTGGTGATTATAAAGTAGAAATAAAAAACACTTCAGGATGTACAAGCGCATCTAATGTTATTCAATTATTAAGTTCGTCTGCTTCATTTAATGTAATTGCTAATGGTGCTAATATTCCCATCATTTTGTTTAAAGGAGATACTCGTAAAATTACCATCTCTACTTCTGCTATTAGCCCAGTAATTACTTGGTATAAAGATGGATATGAAGTACCAGGGAGTAATTCTTTGAGTTTGTCCGTTTCGCAAGCAGGTAAATACAGAGCAAAGGTAGAAGTTGCTGATGTTTGTGGTCAGTCCGTATTTTCGGATTATTTCAAGGTTGTTGTTCCTCAGGATTTTGAGGTGACTGTGAAAACAGATTCAAACTATGAGGCGTGTAGTGCAGTAAAAGTTACATTGAGTATTGGTGAGTTTTTTATAAAAATTATTGGAAGTGCTCCTGTTTCTGTTAAGGAAGAGGAGTATGCGAAGTTTACGTTTGCTTGGATCAAAAATGGAAACCTGATAACAGCTGCAGATGGAACATCCTTAGCGTTAAATTCTGAGGAAGACAGTGGCTCATACCAACTTAAAATAGTTTCTAAATCTGGGATATCAGCCACCTCTAGTGAACGTCAAATAAAAATGGAATTAGAAGCGATTGAAATTCATTCTAAAGCTTCAAATTCTACCATTTGTAAAGGGAATTCAACGAGGTTATATGCGATAGATGATCCTTTATATAGTTATCAATGGTATTATAATGATACTCCGTTGGCAAGTGAGACTTTATTTGAGTTATCGGTAAATAGTTCTGGAGATTATTATGTTCGAGTATCTAAAAACAATTGTTCTATTAATTCAAATACCATTTCGATTGCATCTCTAGATGAAGATGTCATTCAAATAAGTCCTTCAGATCTTATATTTATAACTGATGGAGAAACGGCAACTGTCACTGCATCAGGTGGTGATAGTTACCTCTGGCAGAATGATGTTGGTGAGGTGCTCTCTAAGACAGCAAGCCTTATTGTAAGTAAAGAAGGGAAGTATGTTGTGATCGCAAAATTAGGTGCCTGTGAATTTGTAAAAACGATTGAAGTATCGTTTAAAAGAAGTACCTTGGTCCCTAATATTGTAAGTCCGAATAACGATGGAGTCAATGATACTTGGGCCTTACCTCACGGTTATGCGTTTAATAAAGACGTTGAAGTTAAAATTTTTAATGCCAATGGAGTTGTTGTATTCACAACCACAGATTATCAAAATAATTGGCCCGAAGGGAGTTTGAACAATATGCCGTCATATACCTTGTTTTATTATGTAATTAAACAAGGAGAAGAGGTCGTTAAAAAAGGAACAATAACTATTATTAAATAATTGTGTTTATGTCTAAAATGTACTTGTTGGTTGTGTTCCTTACCGTTTTTTCTTTCGGTATGTTAGGACAGTCTAAGGAGTTTATTCCCCTAGACTTACCTACGCAGAATCTCATAAAATTCAATAGGTATCTAAGCAATCCAACGTTTTCAATTATTGGTGAAAAATCGTCAAAAATAAGTTTATACAATAGAAGACAGTGGATCGATTTTGATGGTTCACCCGAAGCATATATGTTAAACTATTCTGGTTTGATTTCTGAAAATGTTGGGGTCGGATTAAATGCGTACCAACAAAACTCAGGAGTTCTTAAGAATTTTGGTGTTATAGCTAATTATGCCTATCGATTTAAATTTAGTGATAATATTGCGGTTACCTTTGGTGTGAATGCTGCATATCTTATTAGTGGACTGAATAGAAGTAAGATTTTTGGTGATCCAGATCCTGCACTAGAAGCGTTGGATAATAATTCTATTTTTATGTGTATGCCTGGTGGAAATATTTCTTTTGGTAGATTTGATCTTGGGGTGTACGCGGAAAACTTTATCGATTATAGTATAAAAACAGGCGAAACGCTTACCGAATTTAAAGATAAATCCTTTACAAGTCATATTATGTATACACAGCCATTTTCTGTACCTACGGGTATTTTTAAAGATGCTGCATTACAGATAATGGTAAAGAGTCGTAAAACTCCAGACAGAGGATATGTTATGTCTGGGAGTTTGCTATTAGACCTACCAAAAGCTGGTTGGGTACAAGGTGGTTATAATAAATTTTATGGTTATTCCGTTGGACTTGGAGTCAATGTGTCTAAGCATATTTCTTTTGGATATGTATTAGAGAAAGGAATGAGTCGCGATATTAAGAATTTTGGGAATACCCACGAGATTACTATGGCTTATACATTTGACCCTCGTAAGAAAAAGGAGACTCAAGAAGAGAAAGATGATTCTAAGAAAACATTAGATGCTGTTGAAGAAAAAGACGGTGAAAAATCAAAAAAGACGGTTGAAGAATTAGAAACAGATAAAGCATCTTCTAATAGTGAAAGTTCAGAGGCAATTAGAAAGGAAGAAGCTTTGGAGAAGGCAAAAGAAAATCGTGCTTCTAAAATAGTTCAAAACCGAGCTATTAGCCCAAATACACATGATGCAAATGGTGTTCAATATCAGTACCTTGGAGTAGTTCCGGGTGTGAAAAATGGTTATTATGTGACAACAAAAGTATTTAATAACGAGATATTAGCAAAAAATGAAGTCGCTGCTTTAAAAGCAAATGGGCATAAAGTTTCTTATTTTAAGAATTCGAATAATGGTTACTTTTATGTATATCTAGATCGTTATTTGAGTTGGGATAAGGTAAAAAAGATTGTAAAAAGCAACTACAACGATACCTACGTTGGTGACTTATTGATAATGGATGTTGCAGTTGAAAAAAATCCAGTAAAAATAGCAGCACCGAAGAAGAGAAAAGTTATCAATAAAAAGCCTCGTATTACAAGGCGTAAAACAACTAACACATCGGATAATACATCGGATAACACATCGGAAGATGAAATTCGTTCTAGTTATGCTAATAAAACAAAAAAGCCACGGAGAATTGCCCAGAAAGTAACACTTCATATTGATGATGTCGCTAGTGGCTATTATTTGATAGCAAGCGTGTTTTCGGTTAAAAGTAACGCAGATAGATTTATTGATAAATTAAAAGAACAAGGATTAGATGCGCGTTACTTTATCAATCCAAAAAATAAGTATAGATATGTTTATTTGCAATATTCAGAAGAAAAAGCAGAGACTTTAAAGGCTTATTACTCAAATGTTAATGATACTTATTTTGATGAAATTTGGGTGATGCATGTCTTGTCTCATAACAAGAGAAAACCGAGGGTAAAACCCCAAATGGTTTTGACAACAACAGACGTCCCAAGTGGATTCTATATAATTGTAGGTGTATATTCAAAGGAAAGAAATGCTACTAGATTTTTAAATAAATTAAAGAATGATGGATTAGACGCCAATTATTTTGTGAACCCAAAAAATAAGTACCGTTATATATATTTAGTACATTCGGAGAGTAAGAGACTTGTTTCAAGTTCCTACTATTCGAATATAGACAATACTTATTTTGGTGAAAAATGGATTATGGCTATTAAAAAGAGGTGATAGTCATATAATTTAAACTCATTATTGTAACTAATCAGTATTAAATTTGAGTTTATATTTATCGATTATTGCTAGGTTGTCCATTATATTCATTCCATTTTTGATAGTAGTATCTATAGGGGGTTTATTTTGTCTAAATTTTGTGCAGTTTCTTCTTTTTTAAACTGTCGTGATGTTTTTTGTTTCACGGATTGCTCTCTCCGAAGTATTATTGTCCGCAGGCACCTGTTTTAGAAAAAAAATGAGTATTGACTTTCTCTGCACATTCTTTTATTAAAAGTGTGTAATATTTTATGTCTTTTATCAGGTGGATCGTTTAGTAGATAATGGAGTTGTTGTAGTAATTTGTACTTTTTATGTTTTGCTTATACTGATGACTTTTCATTATTTTTTTGAGATCTATAGTATCGTAGCGTAATTTTAAAAACATATTACCCCATCTGTTATTGACATATCTTTTAAATGTCCTTGTAGATGAGGGAGACATGATTGATGATTCTTGGCAAGGGGTTAAGTGTAGTTTTCATCTGTCGTGTACTAAAGTACTGTTTGGAAAACCCTCTGGAAAATGAGATTTAATAGTTTCTCCTTTCTGTTTTTTGAGTGAACAATATAGGTGAGTTTTTGAGTTTGCCATGCCTAATGCCTAATGCCTAATGCCTAATGCCTATGGTAGTCCCCATGTACTATACTCCCGTCTGATCTGCGCCAATATTGTTACTTCTAATTGTACGTTGTTTTATTAGTTCATAAACAGGTGTTACTTTATTTGCAAAACGGTTTCATAAACAATGGACACCTACTTCGCTGATATTGATATTAAAAACGTCCTTAAATACTTCTTTCATTCTTAAAAAAGGAAGGTATCGACGTGCATAAAAATATCTGTTAAGACCTTCTATGTTTTCGCCGTAACTAACGGCTTGTAACATTTTCCGGAAAGTCAGCAACCGTTTGACATCCACAAGAACAGGTTTTACTATATGTTCTATACTCCGTAAAGACAGCTCTAATAGGCGGTATATCTACTTTTTGGTGAGTTTGTGATTTAACATCCAGAATATCTTCTAATGATAAACAATAAACCACAGCCATTTCAATAATACGGATGTAAGGCTACTATTTGGTATGGAAAAGCCGTCATTTCCAATATTTTCCCCTCTTTCTTTTTGAACTCCATATTTTTCATCATAACATTTTCGTAAGCTTTGATTAGGTCTTGGGAACTGCGTATCTTTTGACGGGGAATGGAGCTGTTTCGACTATTTTTGGTGTTTTATAAGTTAATAATTCCTCTTTTAACGTCCTGTTCCCCTTTAATAATTTAACATGTACTGCTGTCAAATCGATATTCTTTTTTATCAATTGCTGATTTTCTTTCGCTACATATTCCAATTCTTTTTTACGTTCTAAAAGAACTTGAACAGTAGTTAATAACTCTAAATATATGGCTTGTTTTGGGAGCATAAAAAATACTCACCTCTAAAGTATTTCATTCATTGTGATAACATCAGGGGTTTTAATAAAACTTATTAAAGCAACCGCACCAGTTATTATCACTGTCTACATTGAAGTTTCTTTTTTTGTTTTGAATAAAAGAAGTATAAAAGTTGTTCGTAACCTAGATAGCATTGTTCATAAACCTAGTCAAATAACAGAAACTGATTAGTTACGACTTAATCTTATGTTTGATCTGTATTAGGAGGGTGAGAGCTTTTTCAGCTTTATTATCTTTTTTGTTATGAGATTTTCGAGGGACTTTGCATTTTTAAAAAAAATGCTGTATTAAATACGCTCGGATACGTTGGTGTTTTACCTCTACACCATGTATTGCTCCGCTACCCATTGTTGAGCCTCCCAATAACCCCAAAAGGGGTTGTCTGAGCTGTTCACTCTCTGCTCAAGACCTTTGTTGATCTCACTATTTATTATTTCTGTCTCTTTTTTCTTAGGTTTGTCTGTCAGCATCGATACAATATCCCTGTTTTGTAATTCATCAAGCACCTCTCCATTGTTCTAATATGTACCGATATATAATCGGCAAATTCTTGGCGAGCAGCAAATCTTTCGGTTTTGATCGTAATTGCCTTAGTTCGGACAATGATTCGGTAAATAAGTTCTTTTTTTCATATGTAAATACACGAAATATATACGGCAATAGTTAACTATATTTACGTTAAATGAACAGGGTTAGATACGTGCTACTTGCTTTATCCAAAAAACATTTACCGTTATATCTATTTAGTGTATTTTAAGAGGAAGACACTTGTTTTATAATCCTATGATTCTACTATAAACGACACCTGTTTTGGTGAGAAATGTAGTTAGAATATTACAAATAAGCGATATAAATATATCTTAAAGGCCATAATTAACCCTTTCTAGTGATAGCGTTATCAGTGTTTATACCCTTATGATTTAAAATTTGTAAAATTGTGTAATTCCTTTTTGTTTGTTTTGTTACCAGTCAGTTTTTTGATGCGATTTTCACAAACAGGTAGCTTTTATATTTTTGATAGATACTGGGAATCTCCATGTTATTTCCCTGTGTAATTTCAGTAAAGTTATGAATAGTAGTGTTTCATAGAATTATGGGACATGTAATTTTTAAAATATGGAGGTGTATTTTTTAATAATAAGCATAGGTTTTAAAAACGAATACGTGAAGTGTTATAAATAAACCCTTAATGCACGTGGATTTCTCGAAAATTTGAAAGATTCAGTTAGTTTAACCTATGCTGGTAAATAGATTTAAAATCAGGGTAGAAATCCCCATGAAGTTAGATATAAATGAATGTATATATGCAAATGAAAGCAGTGCTGATATATTTTTAAATAGATTTAAGAATCATGGATTAGACATACATTATTTTATGTACCCCAAAAATAAGCACCGTTATATAATGCCTTCGAATAGTTAGATACTTGTTTAAAGTTGCTATGATTCGAACATAAATAACACTTACTTTTATTAAAAAAGGGATCAAAACCTTTAGAAATAAGTGAATAGAATTATAATTTTTACCCCTAATTAACCCCCTTTACTCATGAAAACTATAGTATTTACCCCTAGCTATACAAAGTTCATAAAAATACATTATGCCTTTTTATTTGTTTTGTTATCTGTCAATTTTAATGTGCTCTTTGCGCAAACAGCAGTGCCTTTTAAGGCTCGATTTAATGTGAGTCTCCGTGGTGATTTGACCATGATTTCAAATAATATTCTCAATAGGGATGGTGGTAATGGAGCCGGCACCAATGTTCCTTACAATGGGGAACGTTGCAATAATCATTTTGATATGCAGTATATTGACGTAGACAGTGATCCCACTACTGACTCCTCAAGCAGTGCTACGTTTTCGTTTCCTGAGAATACTTGTTCAAAGGTGAAGTTTGCGGGGCTTTATTGGGGGGCTATATATATGGATTCAAATCGCGATGCTAGATATACTAGTGTCAAATTAAAACTTCCTGGTACTGCTAAATATGTGACTGTAGCTGCTACTGATATCATTTTTAATGATCAAAATACTTTTGACCAAGATCCGTATGCTTGTTTTGCAGATGTAACAAACTTGGTTACTGGCTTAACTTCCCCAGAAGGTGAATACACGGTTGCCAACATCTTTGCAAGTCTGGGAAAAGATTCAGTCGGTAATGTACCTGACTGTGGGACTGCTGCTGGTTGGACTTTAGTGATTGTTTATGAGAATCCAAAACTTCCAAATAGAAATATAACTATTTTTGATGGGTTTTCTGGGGTAACTGATACAAGTTTATTGAATTCTGCAACTATTAATGTAAATGGATTTACCACGATTCCTAATGGACATGTTAGGGCTCGAATTGCAGTTTCTTGTCTTGAAGGAGATCGTGAGTATGATGATGATAGATATAGCATTAGTACCTCACAAAATACTGGAACTGATACAGCTTTGTTCGACACTGCAAATCCAGTTAATAACTTTTTTAATAGTTCGATTAGTATAGATGGTACTCAATTTAATGATAGAGTTCCTAATAGTGGTAACAGCCTTGGATGGGATTCAGATTTATTCACTATTTCTAATCCTGGAAATTCAGTAATTGGAAATAACGAAACTTCAGCCACCTTAAAGCTTAAAACAGATGGAGATACCTTCTTCGTTTTTCAAACATCCTTTGTTGTTGATGTTATTTCCCCTGAAATCACCTTGTTAAAAACGGTAGATGATGGTAATAATAAGAGTTTAAAAGGACAAGATGTTACTTTAGGGGATAGCTTGTGGTATCAATTGGAATTCAATAATTCTGGAAATGATGATGCTACCAAAACGATGATTATTGATAGCTTACCGATTAATGTAGATTTGGTTGAGAGTTCTATAAGCTCTTTAATTTCGGGTGTAACATATAGCTATATTCCTCCAGCTGCTTCTTCTGGCGGGGTTCTTAAATTCTTGATAGATGATAAACTTGTGACTAAAGGTGGTGCAAAATATAAAATTCGTTTTAAAGTTAAAATAACCGATCAATGTAATAATTTACGAAATGCATGTGAAAATAAAATAGAAAATCAGGCATTTTCTTATTATAGTGGTAAGGTTAGTAATATTGATGTAATCGCTCATCCTAGTTTTAATAGCCTTGATAAATGTGGTGCTGGTATACCTGGAGCTACTAATTTTTTAGTGGATGTAAAAGGCTGTACTCTGGATCGAACGGAAGTATTGTGTTCAGGAAATTCTTTAGTTTTAACTGCTGGTAGTGGTTATGCTTCTTATGAGTGGAAAAATCCTTCGGGGCAAATAATCCTTGGTAAAACTAGTAAAACTCTCAAAGTAGATAAAACAGGGGTTTATACCGTTAAAAAAACTGCCAAAGCTCCTTGTGTAACTGCGACTGAAATCATAAACGTGGTCTCTTCTACTGATGATAATATGAATCCACTACTTCGTAAAGAAAATGGCAAGTATTTGTTCGTAGATGTTGTAAAAACATGTGAAAATAATGGGAATAAATTAGCGGAAATCTATTTTTGTTCAACAACTGCTTTTAAAAACATTAATTTAGGTGCTTTAGATACTCAAGAAATTAAGTGGCAAAAATTAGATAAAAATTTGGAAATTGATCCGTCTTCTAAGTGTCCTAATGTGGATGCAACGAATGATAAATGGACGACCGTTGGCTCCACAAATTCTTTTAAAGTAGAGAATCCTGGTGACTACCGACTCAATATAGTGTTTAAAGGAGGTTGTCAGAGCTACTATTATTTCAAGGTATTCAAAGCTCCAGTTAAAGCTAAAGCTGAAAAATTAGATATACTTTGTGATAAGGACGGAAGTATTACTATTGTTAATATCCCCGATTCTTTATATGAATTTAGTTTTGTTAAGAAAGGCGAAACTGCGGGAGTGTATAAAACTGAAAGAAAGTTCATTGTAAAAACGCCTGGAGATTATACAGTGTATTACCGACATAAAGATGCACCAGAAACGGCCTGTGTTTCTAAAATAGAAGATATTCATATTTCTAAATTAGACATTACTGTTACTCCAACTGAGAAAAATGTGTCTTGCAAAGGAGCTAATGGATCCATTCGAGTGCAAGTAGGTAATGTCCCTGGTCCTTATACAATAGTATTGAAAGATATGAAAGGGGCCAAAATTGGAACCTATGGGCCAAATGATTTTGGTGATTATACATTTGATAAGTTGAGTGAAGGATCTTACCAAGTGGTTGCAACCGCAGGTGGCTGTTCTAAAACAATTGGTAATATTAAAATAAAAAACAATAATCTTTTGTCGCTTAAAGCATTTGTTAAACAACATATTTCTTGTGAAAAAGGAAAAATTGAAGTTAGTGTTCTAGGGAAAAAAGGGGGTAAAGAATCGTTTTCTTATGCCATTGATAGTTTTAAGTTGGATAGGAAGTCGTCATGGACTACTTTAACTAATTACAATTATCAAACTAGTAACATATTTGATATTCCTTTAGATGACGCAGGGACTTATATATTTAGGATGATTGACAATAATAGTACTGATAAAGCATGTCCTGTTTTGTCCAATAAGATCCTAATTTACAAGGAAGCTAAGGTTGCTTATACTGTATCTAAAACAGATGTCAAATGTAAGGGGACTTCTACAGGGAGCATTACCATACAACTTCCAAGAAAGTTAAATGGAAATGTTTTATCCTTTACATTGTACGATGGGGTTGTTGGGAAAGAAATTTATGAAAAAGGCAGTTTTACGTATTCAAAAACTTTTTCAGGTAAACCTGCAGGTGGTTACACCTTAGTTGTACGTGTTAAAAAAGGAGATTCTTTTTGTTATTTTCCGGAAACTATTCGAATTAGTGAACCTGAAAATTCCTTGTCTGGGACGCTTACTTTAAAGCAAGATATCGTTTGTTTTGAAAACGGTGAAATTTCTATTGTTGGTACTGGGGGGAAAGCTCCTTATACCTATTCTATTGATGGAACAAAATATGGTGACAAATCTGAATTTTCAAAGCTCACAGCAGGTACATATTATGGTTATATTAAAGATGTCGATGGCTGTCCTTTTACGACCAAACCAATTACGATACAAAAATTAGATCCTCCGACAGCCCTTGCGTTTAACAATACAGCAATTAGCTGTCCTTCGCTATCGACGAATCTTACTGTGAATGTGACGGGGGGTGTAGGGAATCTTGTTTATGAAATTATTGCACCTGCTGCTGCTGTTACGAATAATGGAAATATCAATGTGTTTACTGGATTATCCGAAGGGGCTACGTATACTATAAGGGTAACGGATGAAAAAAATTGCGTAATTGAGGCCATGTATAAGATTGAAGTCACTACAAAAATTTCTGTTACAGGAACTGTTGATAATGATGTAAATTGTAAAGAAACGGCAACAGGAAAGGCGACGTTTACTGTTACAGGTTTTAGTGGTACCTATAGTTATGCGATTGGCACTACAGTAGTTACATTTCAAAGTGCATCTAGTATTGTATTGAATGCACTGGCTGCTGGTAATCACACGCTTACGGTGACCGATGATACTACGAACTGTACATCCTCGCATACTGTTACGATAAGAGAATCGATATTAGCGACTAGTATGTCTTTACAATCGACATCAATTATTTGTAATAAAAATGCAACGATTACAGTAACCGCTTCTGGAGGTGGTGGAGGGTTTCAATACCAATTAGAAACCTCGACAGGGACGGTCATAACTCCTTACAATAACAACCTTACATTTATAAATGTAACTCAGGGTTCTTATAATGTATTTGTAAGAGATTTATCAGGGTGTGTTATTAGTCAGAATATTAATATAGGTGCTGCAACTGGACCTTCAGTTCGTATAAGTCTCGATTCTCCGTGTTATACTTCGACGGGAAATGTTACCATTACAGCTGTGGGGACAGGAATAGCTCCTTTACGTTATTCATTAGATGGAGGGAATTTTAAAGATTCTCCAATATTCGCTAATGTTAATCCCGGAAATTACAGTGTTAGGGTTAAGGATGGAAATGGTTGTGAAACAGTTTCAAGTGTGTTAACTGTTTCTTCTGAACTTTCTTTGTCTGCTCAGTTTCTCAATATTACAGCTTGTGGTAGTTCCACAAATGTTACCATTACAGCCATTGGCGGAGATGGTACGTATACGTATGCTATTGTTAATGCAGGGCTGATCCCTGTAGCTGCTAATTTTAGTACTATTAATCCGATAACTGTTACTAGCGTAGGAAACTATGATGTCTATGTAAAAGACGGTAAAGATTGTAGGGATTTTATAAATATTACAGTGACTAAAGACCCTGCATTAACTGTATCTGTCAATACAAGTAGCGTTTTATGTAGTGGAGATTTGGCAACACTTACAGTTACGGCTGCTGGAGGAGAAGCTCCATATACCTATCGTTTACTAAATGCATTGTCGACTGAAATTAGACCTTCGCAACCTAGTTCAGTATTCACGAATGTTCCCGTAGGGAATTATATTGTTAGTGTTTCGGATATTAGATCTTGTTCGGCTACCTCAACATTGGTAAACGTTACAGAACCAAATTCTTTATCAGCTGTCGTTGGCGTTACAGCACTTGTTTCTTGTAGTGCTAATTCGACGGCAGAAGTTAGGGTTGCAAATGCTATTGGAGGGACTCCTTTTCCTTCACCAACGCCTTATCGTTATAGTTTTGATGGTGAACTTAATTATGGAACATCCAACATCCAGCAATTGCCTGTAGGTATACATACGGTGTATATACAAGATATGAATGGGTGTAGTTTTCCTATGAATGTAGAAGTGCTAGGTCCGTTAGCGGCACCTAATTATACGCGTAGTTCTAGTGTAGTATACAATTGTTCTGGGCTAGGTGCTTTTACTGTTAAGCCTGATGATCCAACTCCTTTATATAGGTATACCTATTCAATAGACAAGGGGCCTGAATTAACTCCAGCTCCAGGGGAAATTGATTATACTTTTACTGGGCTTACAGTAGGAAATCACATCGTTCAAATGAACTATACTTCTTTGGTAACTCCTATGCCTAGTGTGTTGTTTCGAGAAACTTTTGGTACTGGAGCTAATACAACAAATACGAATGTTGGACCTGCATATTGTTATGAGCCTCAGGACGGAACAGGTAGCTGTAACTTCGGGAGAAGTATTAATGATGGAGAATATTGTGTAACACAGGCTGTAGCAGCTCCGTTTTTTACTTGGCGTAGTCCCAATGATCGTTCAGGAGTACCGAATGGAAGGTTTTTGGTGATTAATATTGGAAATACTGTAGGTGTTAATGGTATTATTTATCAGCAAGCGGTTACTGATGCTATTCCAAATAGAGATATTACGGTTCAATTATCCGCTTTTAATCTTTTGATGTCTACTGTAAATGGTCAAGCTGATCCTAATATTGTAGTACAATTAACGGATGCTTTAGGCGTTGTTTTGTTAGATGCATCTAGCAATCCTATCCAAGCTTCTACGGGAGATATTCCTAAAAACACAGGGGCAACTAATTGGATTGATTGTAATTTGACTTTAAACCCTGGTTCAAACACCGCTTTTAATATTGTAATTCGTTCGAATTCCACAGCAATAATGGGTAATGACATTGCCATAGACGATATTTTGGTTTTTCAACTACCAAGACAATGTCCTACTACTATTGAGATTCCTTTTACGCTAGAAGTTAAAGATTTTAACGTTTCTAGTAGCTCTAAGAATGTTACATGTAATGGAGGAACAGATGGAAGTATTAGCGTTCAGGTTAATAATATAGATCCATTTGGTAAAGGGTATAGGTATAAGGTAGGTGCTGCTGCTTGGAGTGCTCTTCAGTTCTCAAGTACCTTGACGGTACCTGGCTTAAATGCTGGTTCACACACCGTATATTTTGAGCCTGTAAATCCAGATGGGACTACGGATTGTCCAACATCCATTACAGAAACTATAAAAGAACCTACGGCAGTGATTGCGAATGCAAGCATTACAGGAAACATAACCTGTACCAATAACGGTGCTACCATTACTGCAAGTGCATCAGGAGGAACGGGGCCTTATCAATACCAATTGGAAACTCCAACAGGAGGCGTTACTACCGCCTATCAAAAATCAAAAATATTTTCCGGTGTAGCTCCTGGTACTTATAATATACGTGTAATAGATAAAAATAATTGTGAAGTTATTACAGGTACACAGATAGTTATCGCTGCGCCAACTACCATAGTATTTGGTTTGGTGGAGACTAATTGTTACGCAGGTGATAATAATGGAAGTATTGTTGTTACGGTAACTGCAGGGAATGGTATGTATGAGTTTAGTAGGAATGGCACTTCTTTCTATAGGCCTAGTCCATCTACTGCTTTAACATATACTTTTAAAAAATTAACTCCAGATAATTATACGATTTATGTTCGTGATAAAAATGGGTGTTTAATCTCTATGAATGTTACCATCGAACCTTCACTATCCGCATCGGCAGGCTTAGTCAAGGATATTGAATGTAAACTTCCAACGGGAGGTCAAATTAGTATCACTACGAATGGAGGTAATGGAACTTACACGTACAGATGGTCTGATGATGCTGGTGTAACGTGGTATGGTTCTAATATTTTGTCTACTTCTACTGGAGGAACCTTTACTTATGGTACTGCTGGAAGCTATATATTTAAAGTTACAGATGCTTCAGGGTGTGAAGTAACTACCAAAAAGATTAATCTTACACTTCCAATTGAACCTGATTTTACACTAAGTCCTACGAATGTGCTGTGTAATGGAGATAATTCGGGTGTTATTAAGGTTACAATTGATAAGACTAAAGGATTGGCGCCGTTCCTAATTAATGTGTATAATACCACTTTAAAAAAGGACATGGGAGTCCAAACAATTAACTTACTAGCTGGTGACTATAAGGTTACGGTAACGGATGAGAAAGGTTGTTCTAAAATTAAAAATATAACTATTAGTCAGCCAATTGAGATAGATGGACATGTAACATCTACAGATATTACATGTGCAAACCCTAACAATGTTTTAGGGACAATTACAATAGATGCATCTGGAACAGGAACGCCTCCTTACACATATAGGGTATATAATACGGATCTTTCTTTTGATAGTACAGTCTCTTCTGCGGCTAGTCATACATTTACAAATTTGAATTTTGGGCTTTATAAAGTTGATATTACAGACGCAAATCAATGTCTTAAAATAACAAGTACTTCCATCGGTACTGCTCCAAATGTTCTAGTGACTACTGTAGGTGCTCCCACATGTTCTACGGGAAGTATTACGGTTCAGGCGAATACAACAACAGTGAGCCCTTTAAGTAATGGTCCTTATTATTTCTCAATTTACCCTGTTGCTAGTCTTGCTCCTTCTGGTGCTGGTTGGTACCGTGGAATTTCAGTGACATTGCCAAATGCGACGACCACGGAAAATTATACCTTTAATGGATTGACCCCAGGAGTTAGGTATACATTTGAGGTCTATGATGCTAGTACAGGATGTTCATTTATTCAGGAAGCAAATAATTTTATAATTCCGGTATCCACGTTAGTTGCTACGATAGATGATATTAAAGAAGTTACCTGTAGAGGAAGTTCTGATGGTGTTGTAGCATTTTCTATTACTAATTATGAGGTTACCGCTACACAGGTAGATTACCAGGTATACCAAACAGTGACTATTAAAAAAATTACGGGACAGTCTGGTTCCTTTACAGGGTTAAATGGAGCTAGCGCATCTGCTAGTTTGACTGGCTTGGCTCCAGGAGAGTATTTTATACAGTTTACGGAAGTAAATGGCGGGAATCCAGGATGTATTTCAACTTCTGCTCCGTTTTTAATTGGACAATCACCAAAATTACTAGAAATTAAAGCTTCTTTTGACAAAAATGAAAATTGTAGTAAACTTGGATCTGTTAAAGCCCTTGCGAAGTTTGGAACTCCTCCATATACCTATCAAATACAATTAAGTACGGATCCAATTCCAACGGTTTCGACATGGACAGGAGTAAATACCAACGGGGAATTTAAAAAGGCAAAAGGAACTTACAAGGTATTTGTAAAGGATGCTTTTAATTGTATCAAAGGTTCGTTGGGTGTGATTATTGGCTTAGATCCTTCACCTTCCATTACGGCAACAGCTGATTATGCGGGCTGTCCTAGCGAAGGGAACTTTAAAGTAAGTATCAACTTGGATACTGCTGGAATACCACCTTATTACCTTCAAATTAATGGAGGAGCTAAGAAAGATATTACAAAATTTATTAGTATTACAAAACCTTATGTTATCTCAGGACTTAGCTCAGGAAGTTATACATTTAAAGTATTTGATGCTAATGGGTGTAGTGAAACAGTTGCGGAAAGTGTGACTATTGCAGCACCACTCGAATTTAATGTGTCGATCTCTAAACTATTAGATTGTTTAGCGTCTCCTAATGCCGAAATCACAATTACTGGTGTAGTAGGGTCTGGATCTTATACCTACGAAATTGTAGGTGTGGAAGCAGCGGCAAATAGTCAAGTTGCAGGTACGCCTTTAGGTTTGCCTACTACAATTTGGACCCAAGCGAATATTAAAAGTGAATATAAAATTATTATTACGGATGTGAATACAACCTGTTCTGTTTCTAAATCCGTATTTGTACAGGATAAAATACAACCTGTTGTGGATTCTTTCCAAGGAACAGATGTTACCTGTAATGGGGCTGACAATGGAAGTATTACTATTACAGCCAAGAACAATGGTATAAAATCGTTTACGTTTGAAATTACGGCACCTTTAGCAATTGCAGCTACTACTTTTGATAATTTTACAGCTACTTTTGATAAGTTAAAAGGAAATGTCACTGGGATCGTTTATACAGTTAAGATAACTGGAGCTAACGGATGTGTTACAAATAAAACTGTGACCATTAAAGAACCAAGCCTTGTTAGTATCGATAAAATTGATGTGATTCAGTTTGGGTGTACAACAGGAAATTCACCTAATACAGCAAGTATTACTGTAGCTACAGTAAGTGGTGGTAATGGAGGTAGTGTTGGTACGTATACTAAGATAGAATTTGTTAATTCTGATGGAGATACGGTTCAAAGTGGAATCAAAAATACGTTGAATATACTGTACAATACTGCCTTGGACTCCTATGATGTTGCTATGGGAACAAAAACTCCAGGAGAGTTTACGATCAATGTTTACGATAGTAAGGGATGTATGGCTACAAGTACAAGAACAATTTTGCCTTTTGATGAGATTAATGATGTAACCATTAGTATTATAGAGCCAATCTCTTGTGTAAATGCAGGGGAGGATATTCAAATAAATGTGAATTCTTCTAATAGTGACCTTACAAGATTTGAGTACTCAGACGATAATGGAGTAAATTATCAAGCTTTAAATCAGTTTAGTGATTTAGCAATTGGAGTCCATTATTTTCTAGTGAGACATCAGGATACAAAATGTGTATATTCTATAAGTCATCAGGTGAAAGAACCTAATATATTTACGGCTAAAGTTGATATTGTAAGTCATGTGAATTGTAAAGGGACAGTGACGGGTGAAGTTACTTTTGAATTGGTTGATGCTTCGTATGTAGGAGGGTTTAATTGGGAGATATTTGATACCAAAGGCACCTTAACAACTGATGCAGATGATACTTCTGTAGATACAGGAACGGAAACTGCAAATGGACCAACAAGTATTGTGAATATTGCTGCAGGATCTTATTATGTGGTTCTAACACAAGCAAACATACCGACTTGTAATAATAGAGTGTATTTCACAATTAACGAACCTGCTTTGGTATTGTCAGGAACGCGCACTATCAATCCTATCACCTGTGTTGGAAATGACGGTGTAATAGCAATTACGCCAAAAGGTGGATGGGGAAATTATCAATATTATGTAGGAAATACAGCTCCAAGTGCTGGAAGTTGGGTTTCAACGTCTTCTTTTACGGGGTTAAAAGCAGGTACGTACCAAGTATGGCTTAAAGATTCGTCAGTATGTGAGGTGCAATTACCAGATGTTGATTTGAAAAATCCTACTGCCATTACTGCTACGTTAGGTATCACCAATCAAAATTGTTTAGGAACAAATGGAGCTGTTGTAGTGACTGGAGTAACTGGAGGAGACGGTGTTAATTATGTATATCAATTGTTTAGAAATGGAATCATGTTAGGTGCTTCACAGTCAAGTCCTGTTTTTGGGAATTTGATTGCAGGTGATTATCATGTAGATATTACGGATTCTTGGGGATGTACTGGGACAACAGGTACAGATATCAAATTATTTGAGGTCTTAGTTCCTCGTATTACTATTGATAAAGGACTTGATTGTACAGTCAGTCCTGGGGGGGCATTTACAGCTTCTGTAACGGGTGGTTCAGGTAGTTTTAACTATGTGATAACCTTCCCTGATAGTTCAACACGTACCAATACTACAGGTGTCTTTACAAACTTAAGACTTACTGGAACATATACGATTGTTATGACGGATACTCAGACGAATTGTAGCGCTAGCGAGACGGAAACTTTAGTTGCAGCATCTGGTGTTGCGTTGTTACCTTCTTCTGTAACAGATGTAAAATGTTTTGGAGGTAGTGATGGTGTAATTACTGTAAATATGAATGTGTCAACAGCGACTACGAATAACGAACCTGTTTATACATACCAAATTATATCGGTGTCTCCACTCGTAGCGCCTCAAAACACTGCTATTTTTACGGATTTACCAAAAGGGACCTATACGATTCGTGTTGTTTCTTCTAAAGGATGTTTTTCTGAAGTAACAGCAGATGTTAATGAGCCTGTTGCTTTATCAGTAGCGGCATCAGCAACTACGTTTGCTTGTACTTCGAATAATTTATCCAATACGGTACTTTTAACCGCGGTTGCAGCGAATGGTACTTCGGGTTATGTTTATAGTATCAATGGTGTAGACTTTAAAAGTTCAAATACCTTTGATATTGTTGATACAGGAGCTGTTCAAAATATTACAGTAACGGTAAAAGATGCCAATGGATGTAGTGCAGCGACTTTGTCTCCTGTTATTATTAATCCATTACCGTCTCTTATGAGTGTTACTGTAAATCAAAATATTGCAATTACTTGTAGGAATCCAGAAAATGTGATTGTGACTGTAGTTGGTGGTTCGGGTGATTTTACCTACGAATTACTGCCTATAGGTACAAATAAGAAGGTAATTATAAGCCAAACACAAGATTTTGATCTTCCAAGCGCAGGTACTTATACCTTTAAAGTGATCGATAATATTACGGGTTGTTCAATCGTATCAGTTCCTTATAATGTAGGTCTGTTTGATGTTATTTCAGTGGAGGCAGTTGCGACACAGTCTTCTCAATGTTTTGGAGATTCTCAAGGGGCATTAGAATTTAAGGTGCTTAATTATAGTGGAAGTTTCTCTTGGATTGTCACAAACACAGCAGGAACGATGACTCGTACTGGGAATTCTATTACAACGAATAATCCTATAAAGGTTCCAAATTTAATAGGTGGAAACTTTAGTGTTTACGTGAATGCTAATGACCCTGCTTTTTGTGATGCTTTAAGCAATGTGCTAACCATTCTTTCTCCAAGTGATGCACTCTCTTTAACATTGAATGTATCTCATAAAGAAACATGTGATCCTGGAAGTGATGGAGAAATTACTGCCATAGGAGATTACGGATGGGGAACTTACCAATACCAGTTGGAATTGGGAGCTACCATTGTAGTTGCTTACAGTTCTGGAAGTGTATTTAGTAATCTTAATGCAGGAACGTATACAGTAAGAGTTAAAGATATAAACGGTTGTTCTATTTCTAAAGATATAGAAATTAAGCCAGCACTTCCTATTGCTGCCACAGCAAGCGCTAATAGCCTGCTTTGTTATGGTGATTTAATTGGAGAGGTTACTGTTGTTGCCACAGGTGGGCAAGGCCCTGGGACGTATGTTTATAGCTTGGTTGATGCAGATGGAAAACCATCTGCCTACCAGTCGAGTCCAGTGTTTTCTAATCTTGTAGCAGGGACTTATACGGTATTGGTTACGGACGATTTGTTCTGTGAGGTGATTACCTTACCAGTTACCGTTGTTGCGCCACCTATAGTGGTCGCATCAGCAAGAATTACAACAACACCTTCATGTACTGTTTCTGGTGTAATTCAGGTCACGGCTTCTGGAGGTGATGGAGGTCCTTATACTTATAGTAACGATGGTGTTACGTTTGGTACTGTTAATTCATTTACGGTGTCACCTGTAGTATCTACTACATATCAATATTTTGTAAAAGATGCCTCGGGTTGTATCTCCTATGTTTCAAATGGTATTACGATACATCCGATTGCTCCACTAAAAGTGATTATTGACGCCGTAAATGCAACCATTAGTTGTAATGGAGGTACGAGTGCTGTGATTTCTTCGATAACATCTGGTGGAATGGGGAATTATAGCTACGAATTATTAAACGAGAATGATGTTGTGTTAGACGGACCTCAAAATTCTAGTATTTTTACTGGTTTAGGAGCTGGGATTTACAAAGTCCGTGTGAATAGTTTGGATTGTCAAGAAACAACGGATCCAGTTACTTTGACGGATCCGAAAATGTTGAAATTACCTCTGAGGCCCATTTTCACAAACATTACTTGTTATGGTGAAGTTGATGGAACGATTACAGTAGATGCAGAAGGTGGTACAGGGAATCTTATCTATAGTATAGATCAGATTAAATATGTGAACAGTAATACATTCAAAGGCTTAAAAGCAGGTTTGTATACGGTAACGGTTCAAGATGAAAACGGGTGTTATGTCAATCAAGATATAACGATTGTGGAACCAAAACTGTTAGAATTCAAATTTGGATTGATACGTCAAGAAAAATGTGCCAATGATAAAGACGGAAGTATAGCAATTATGATCACAGGTGGTACTGCTCCATATTTTACCAAGTTAAATGCTGATGGAGTATTTGTAGAAGGTAAATTGTTGTATGACAACTTAGAAGGTGGACATACCTATGCTATTTATTTGAAAGATAGTTCAGGTTGTGATAAGAACTTAGTTGTTAAATTGGATGCGCCTGTAGATTTGAATTTTAAAACCATGATAGATTATGGTTGTGATGGAACTACTAAGATCATTGCTTCTGTAGCGCTACAATATAAAAATGAAGTTACCTATATCATGGTAAGTAATTCGAATACCCTTACCAATACAACGGGTGTTTTTGAAAACGTAATGCCAGGTACTTATTTGATAGAAGTGGAGCATGTAAATGGTTGTTCTCCTTCTCAGTCTTATGTAGATGTGAAGAAGGTGCTTCCGCTTATAGCTTCATTAGAAGAGACTTTTGTAAATACGATTACTGCCAAGGTGGCGCATGGTATTCCACCGTATGAATACCGCTTAGATGAAGGTGACTTTGGAAATTCGAATCAATTTATTATTACCAAAACAGGTACTTACACAGTGGATGTTAGAGATTCGAGAGGTTGTATTACCAGCGCTAAAATTGACATGGAATTTATCACAGTGTTTGTTCCTAATTTCTTTACGCCGGATGGTGATGGGAAAAATGATTATTGGTATCCACAAAAATTAATGGCATATCCAAATATCAAAGTATCTATATACGATCGTTATTCTAGGTTGGTAGGAGAGTTTAGAGGCCCTCAAATTGGTTGGGATGGAAATCTAAATGGGAAAGCATTGCCTTCTGGTGATTACTGGTATGTAATTGTGTTAGACGGGTTGCAAGGTGATAAACGAAAAATGATGGGTAATTTTACTCTTTACCGTTAATTTTAATTAGAAAATTATGATGAAGAAAATAGTATTCTTTGTGTTTGTATCGGGTTCTCTATTGTGTAGAGCCCAAGAGTTTAGTATGCCTTTAATGAGTCAGTATATGGCAGAAAACCCGTATGTTCTTTCTCCAACATTTGCTGGGATAGGCCCCTATTTCCAACTCCGCGTAAGTGGATTGCAGCAATGGGTCGGAGTAAAGGATGCTCCAAGTACCCAATCTGTTTCTCTAGATGGACGATTTGGAGACGTGAATGGTGTTGGAATTCTTTTATTTAATGATAAAAATGGAAATACACAACAATATGGTGGGCATATTTCTTACGCACATCACCTCACGTTAAATGAGTATCGAAATCAGTTTGTGTCCTTTGGGATGTCCTACCGTTTTACCCAATTTAAAATAGATATTACTGGTTTTAATGGGGATGATCCTTCTGTTCATGGAGATAAATCAACACTTAATTCCAATTTTGATGTAGGGATGTTGTATCGATTTGAAAAGTTTTACCTGAGTTTAAATGTTACAAATATTTTAGATAAAAGTGCCAGAGCCTTTGCAGATGGTGAACCTCTAAAATTACGTAATTACTCCATTTATACAGGATTTAAATTTGATAGAAACCCATACCATAAATTTGAAGTGTCTTTGTTTAGTCGTTATTTTGAAAGCGATGCACGTTCCAATACGGATCTTAATTTTAAGTATAGAAAGGTGAATGGTGATGATTATTTTTGGATGGGAGCAAGTCTCCGTATGATAAATGATTTGAATTTCAGACCTGTTAGTGTGACGCCAATGGGAGGGTTTAATCACAAACAATTTTATGTTTCTTATGGATTCGAGATGAATTTAGGAAAGATTGTCCAGTACAATGTAGGAACTCATCTAATAACTCTAGGGATAGATTTTCTATACAACCCTAGTAGTAAAAAATGTACGCGTTAATGCCTTTTGTGTAAATTTCTCAAAAGAGGTCAAACGTTTTTTTATCGTTGCTGTTTTTCTTGTCTAAACAAGAAGAACAGCAACTTTTTTTTTGAACTTCAAATATAAGTATTGTTTTACCTATTTAGTGCCTTTTAATAGCAAGAGACTTGTTCCAATTTCCAATGAATCGAATATAAACAACACCAATTTTGGTAAGAAATGAGGCATGATTATTCGAAATAGGCGATAGGAATATAGGATAAAATTGTTAATTAACCCCTTTTAGTGATAGCATTAACGGTATTTACCCCCTAACGATATAAATTTCATAAAATTGTATAATGCCTTTTTGTTTGTCTTGTTGTCCGTCAGTTTTAATGTCCGATTTTTACAAATAGTTAGTTCTTTTATAGTGATATGTACTGCGAACCTCCACGTTATTTCGCTGTAATTTACTAGGAATGTCCTGAGTAGTAGTACTTAAATTTATTTTTTAGACAAGTGATTTTTCAATTGTAGAGGTGCAGTTTATTCAAATAAACATAGGTTTTAAAAAACGAATACGCGAAGTGTTGTTTCTAAAATCACGTGTAATACGCATGAGATTTCCTGTAAGTTAAAAAACTAAAGTAGGTTGACATATGCTGGGAAAAAGATTAAAAAACTGGGGTGAAAGCCCTGTAAAATTTGAAGTAAATGTATGTATATATGCAAAAGAAATTTACAGATTTTTTTTAGTAAATTAAAGAACGCGGATTAGACGTACATTATTTTATGAACCTCAAAATAAGTATCGTTATATCTATTCTAATGACCTCGGAGAGTAAGACACTTGTTTCAAGTTGCTATGATTCGAACATAAACACTACTTATTTTGTTGAAAAAGGCTCAAAATCTTTTTGAATAATTGATAGAAATATAATTTTTAACTCATAATTAACCCCCTTAGTGATGAAAGCTATAGTATCAACCCCCAACTATACAAAGTTCATAAAATTGCACTGTGCCTTTTTGTTTGTTTTGTTATCCGTCAATTTTAATGTGCTCTTTGCGCAAACAGCTGTGCCTTTTTCCGCGCGATATAATAAGAGTCTCCGTGGTGATTTGACCATGATTTCTAATAATATTCTGAATAGACGTGATAATTCGGGTGGTCCCAATGTCCCTTATACAGGAAGCCAAGCGAATGACAGGTTAAATATGAGGTATATTGATGTTGACAACGACTCAAATACCTTCTCTTCAAGCAGTGCTACGTTGGCTATTCCTAATTACAATACTTGTTCAAAGGTAAAGTTTGCAGGACTCTATTGGGGTGCCATTTATAGGGATTCAAATCGTAATTCTAATTTTAGGAGTGTCAAATTTAAAGTACCTGGTTCGGGAAGCTATAAGACTGTAGCTGCAACGAGTGTTATTTTTGATACTCAAGGTACTTTTGCGTCAGATCCGTATGCTTGTTTTGCGGATGTAACGAACTTGGTTACAGGTTTGACTTCTCCTGAAGGAAAATACACAGTTGCAGACATCTTTGCAAATCAAGGAAGTAAAGGGAATGGTGCCCCATTTGGTGGATCTTCCGCAGGATGGACTTTAATTATTGTTTATGAGAATCCTACGCTTCCAAATAGAAATATAACTGTTTTTGATGGGTTTTCTGGAGTTAGAGATAATAGTACGGCTAATATTCCAGTAGCTGGATTTACCACGCTTCCTGTGGGGCCAGTAAGGGCTCGCATAGCTGTTTCCTGTCTGGAAGGTGACCTTTCTCTTAGAGGTGATGGATATAGTATTAGTACAGGTCAAAATAACGGAACATTTACGCCTTTGACGAATACTATTAATCCAGCTAATAACTTTTTTAATAGTTCGATTAGCATAACTGATAGAAATCGGAGGTCATTAGCGCTTACAAGAAAGCCTAATTGTCAGAATACCCTTGGATGGGATTCAGATTTATTCAATATTTTGAATTCTGGAAATTTGGTGATTGGGAATAACGAAACATCGGCTACTTTAAGGCTTCAAACGTCCGGAGATCAGTATTTTGTTTTTCAAACATCCTTTATTGTTGATAATATAGAGCCTAAAATCATCTTGTTAAAAACGGTAGATGATGGTATGGGACATGATTTGGCGGGAAAGAATGTTAAGTTGGGTGAGAGTATGTGGTATGAATTGAATTTTAAAAATTCAGGAAATGACGATGCTATCAATACTACTATTGAAGATATATTACCGATTAATGTAGATTTGGATGTGAATTCTATCATAATCCCGAATTTTGGTGTATCCTATACCCATACTCCGCCAACAAAATCTTCTGCGGGGATTTTAAAATTCACGATAGCGGATGCACTTGTGACTAAAGGGGGGGCAAATTATCGAATCCGTTTTAAAGTTACTGTGAAAGATAAATGCAACGAATTAAGAGACGCATGCGAAAATGAAATTAAAAATCAAGCATTTGCTTCTTATAAAGGAAAGGTTAGCAAGATTTATATAAGTGATGACCCCAGTTTTTATGGCTTGGATAAATGTGGTATCGGAGAACCTGGTGCTACTAATTTTTTAGTAGATGTTAAGGATTGTGCTTTTAAGCGAGAGGTAGTTATGTGTTCTGGTTCGTTAAAACTTACTGCTGGTAGTGGCTATGCCTCCTATGTTTGGAAAACCTCTGAGGGAAAAAAGATCTCTGGGGGAAATAAGCAATCTCTTACTGTAACAAGTATTGGAATTTATAAGGTTTATAAAAAAGGTGCTACTTCTTGTGTAGATGCGATGGAAACTATAACCGTGGTCCCCTTTAATAAAGGTTATAAAAACCCTTTAATTGCTACTAATAGTAAAGGCGGTTATTTGTATGTAGACGAAGTATTTATTTGTCCAAATAATGGAAGTCAATTGTCTGAAATTTATTTATGTGGTTCGGATTCATTTAGAGATATTAATATTCTCGCTGAAAGAGGTGTGGATTTTAAATGGCAAAAACTGGATAAAAGTTTGGAAGGTGATGCGTTTGCTAAATGCCCTAATTTAAAAGCAGAGGATAAAAACTGGACGACGGTTAGTTCTAATAATTCTTTTAGAGTAGAGGATGCTGGTGACTACCGACTCGAAGTAGCATTCCAAAACAAGTGTTTTGTACGTTATTATTTCAACGTTTTCAAAGTTACGGTGAAGCCTACATTTGAGGGGACAAATATTAATTGTGGTAAGGATGGAAGTATTGCTATTTCTAATATCTCTATTAAATCCTATGAGTTTAGTGTTGTTTTGAATAATGAGCCTATTGGAAAATATAGTTCTAAAATTAATTATAAGATAACTAAAGCGGGAACTTATAAGGTGTATTACCGCCATAAAGGGACATCTATAGATGGCTGTGTTAGCAAGGAAATTTATATATCAGATAATAAAATTAAAGTAAACAAAACAGTAACAGATATTACGTGTAAGAAAGATAAAGGATCGATTCGAGTTCAAGTTAGCAACGTTGATGGAGATTATACATTTGAATTGAAAATATGGGGAAAGAAGAAAGGGGCTGCTATTGAAACCTTTGAGCCCTATAAAACCTCGAGGTCTATAAAATCAAATGATTATACATTTAAAGACTTAAGTGAAGGATTATACCAAGTGATTGTGAAAACAGATCAATGTTTGGATACAATCAAGAATATTAAAATAAAAAAGAACGATCCTTTAACGCTTAAGGCTTCTGTTTCAAAGGATATTTCCTGTAATAAAGGGGAAATTGAATTGGTAGCTAAAGGAGGTAAAAAAGAATATAGTTATGCCATACATAGTTATAAATTAGAAGGGGAGTCCGTATGGACTTTTATTGAAGATAAAAAGTATGATTATAAAACGGCTAAAGTCGGTGAAGTATTTAAAATTCTGATCAAGGATGCGGGTACTTACAGATTTATTGTTTCTGACCATAATTTGTGTACTGCAGAATCTAATACGGTTAAAATTAATAAATATAAGCCTGAGTATGAGGTGACAAAAACAGATATTAAATGTAATTTTGATGATAAATACCTTAATAAAGAAGCTGTAAAAGAGAAAAAATGTAAAGGAACTATTACCATAAAACTTCCAAAAAATTTAAATGGAAATTCTTTGTCCTTCGCTTTGGACGATGGAATTGTTGGGAATGGAAAATATGATGCTATTCTTTCTGATGGTACTTATGTAACTACTGCTTTTAAACCCAAAAAAACTTTTCCAAAGTTACTTGCGGGAAAGTATACCTTGGTTGTACGTATTAAAAAAGGTGAATCTACTTGTTATTTCAAGGAGGGAATTGAGATTAAAGAGCCTAAAAATAAAATGTGGGGTGAATTACTTTTGATGAAAAATTCTTGTAACACTAGCGCATGTTTGTGGATAAATGATGTGTCAGAAATTATACTACAAGGTGGAGTTAGGCCGTTTAAATATTCAATTGATGGAAAGGATTATCAGAAAAGTCGAAATTTCCCTAAAGATTTTTATAAGATACCTGCTCCTAAGGGGCTACCAGCTGGGGATTATTACGGTTATATTAAAGATGCGAATGGCTGTGTATTTAAAACTAAGAAATTAACCGTAAAAAAATTGACACCTCCTACAGATCTTACGTTTACGGAGACTACAATCACTTGTCCTTCTAAAACAACGGATGTTACTATTAGTGATGTTGATGGTGGTGTAGCACCATATACGTATAAAATTATTTCACCAGTTGCAAATAAATTGGATAATAAGGGCGAAAAGGTATTTAAAGAATTGTCGTCTGGTACATATATGTTTAAGGTAACGGATAAAAATAAATGTTCGTATAAAGAATCGTATACTGTTAATTCCATCAAGAGTATTTCTGTTACTGGCGTTGTTGATAATGATGTAATATGTAAAGGAACAGCAACAGGAAAGGCTACGTTTACTGTAACTGGGATAACAGATACGTACAGCTACTTTATTGATAAAAAACATAAGGAGGATAAAATCATAAAATCGAAAATTATTACTTCAGGGCTTTCGGCGGGTAAGCATACGATAAAAGTGACGGATGATACCACAAAATGTACCGATACATTAGAGGTCACGATTAAGGAACCATCTAAAAAAATTAGTATATCTTTAAAAGTGAAGCCTGCTATTACTTGTAAGACAGATGCTACTATTACAGTCACTGCTTCTGGGGGGGCAGGTAGTTTTGAATATAAATTAAAAGCCCCTAAAGGTATTATTACGAGGTATAGTAAGTATAGTAACATTAGTGTTTTTACAG
Source organism: Flavobacteriaceae bacterium (assembly GCA_965224465.1). Lineage (GTDB taxonomy): Bacteria > Bacteroidota > Bacteroidia > Flavobacteriales > Flavobacteriaceae. Next base: position 3,370,740 of record OZ245049.1, read on the forward strand.
ACATAAAGAAAGGAACTTATACAATATATGTAAAAGATGGAAAAAGGTGTGTTTCTGAAAAAACTATTAAAATCAAACCTGCAATTAAACCTACAGTTACTATAAGTGCAAATACAAAATGTTATACTTCAAAAAATAAAGTAACTATCACAGCTGTTGGGAAAGGAACGTCTCCTTTTTCCTATTCATTAAAAGGTAAAGTTTATCAAAAATCAAATATTTTTAAAAGCAATGAACCTGGTGATTATACGGTCACTGTAAAAGATAAAAATGGATGTACTGGAGCTTCTTTACCATTAACAGTTTATCCAGAAATTAAAATTACTGTTAAATTCTCAAGTATTACAGCTTGCGGTAGTTCTACAAATATTACCATTACAGCCATTGGCGGTGATGGTACGTACACTTATGCTATTGTAAAAATGGGGATCAAACCTTTAGATACTGATTTTAGTGCTACTATGCCGATAGCTATTACTGGGAAAGGAATCTATGATGTATATGTAAAAGACAGTAAAGGCTGTAAGGCTTTTGAGAAAGTGACAGTGACTAAAGATCCTGCATTATCCGTAACTGTAATAGCAGAATCTATTAAGTGTAGTGGTGATGTCACAACACTTAAGGCTACTGCTGTTGGTGGTAAAAAGGAATATACGTATAGTTTACTTGATGCGGATAAGAAATTAATTGGTTCTTCTCAAAAAGATGCAACTTTTAAAAAGATTACTAAAGGGAGTTATTTTGTTCGTATATCAGATAAAAACTCTTGTACTGCTACTTCCATTAGAGTAGATGTTACGGAGCCCATTTTTTTATCAGCAGCTGTAGGAGTTACAGAATTAGTTTCTTGTAATAACAATTTGAAAGCAGAAGTACGCATTGCAAATGTTTCAGGTGGGACTCCATTTGCATCACCTAACCTGTATCGTTATAGTTTTGATAATGAAACAACATATATAACATCTAATACCCAAAAGTTACCTGTAGGGATGCATACCGTGTTTGTAAAAGATAAGAATGGTTGTAAATTTTCTATGGAGGTAGAAGTGGCTGCCAAATTAACTGCGCCGGATTATACAAAAAGCTTGACATATAGTTGTTCGGGTAAAGGTGTTTTTAATGTTGTACCCGTTGATCCAAAAGGTTTATTTAGCTATACATACACTATAGATGGAGGGAAAAGTTTAAAACCAAATTATAAAAAAATAGGTCATCAATTCACTGGGCTTAAACCCAAAAAGTACACAGTGGAAATGAACTATACTTCCTTGTCAACTCCTACAAAAAGTGTGTTGTTTCGAGAAACTTTTGGTACTGGAGCTAATACAACAAATACGAATGTTGGACCTGCATATTGTTATGAGCCTCAAGACGGAACAGGTAGCTGTAACTTCGGGAGAAGTATTAATGATGGAGAATATTGTGTGACACAGGTGGTAGCAGATCCGTTTGGAACGTGGCTTAGTCCCAATGATCATACAAAAGATGTGAATGGAAGGTTTTTGGTGATTAATATTGGCAATACTGTTGGTGCTAATGGTATTATCTATCAACAAGCTGTTACTGATGTTATTCCAAATAGAGATATTACAGTTCAATTATCTGCTTTCAATCTTTTGAAGTCTACTGTAACAGGTCAAGCAGATCCTAATATTGTAGTACAATTAACGGATGCTCAAGGAAATGTTTTGAGAGATGCATCTAATAATCCTATTCAAAAAGCTACGAAAGACATCCCTAAAAACAAAGGGGTAGATGACTGGAATGATTATGCTATGAAGTTAAATCCTGGTTCAAACACAGCTTTTAAAATTGTAATTCGTTCGAATTCCATAGTGATTATGGGTAATGACATTGCCATAGATGATATTTTGGCTTTCCAAGAACCAAAACAATGTCCTAGGACTATTGAGTTGGAGTTTGAAGTGAAAAAAGACAAAGAATTTAAAGTTTCTATAAATAAATCTAAGGATGTTACTTGTAATGGAGGGAAAGATGGAAGTATCACCTTTGGTGTGGAAAACTTTGATCCGTTACTAGGGTATAAATATAAGACGAAGAGTGGTTCTTGGAGTAAAGCTCAGTTTTCAAATTCTTTAAAAGTGTCGAATTTAGCTGCTGGTAATCACAAAGTCTCTTTTGAGTATATAGAAGCGGATAAGTCAAAAGGTTGTGTAGTAGTATCCAAGTCAAAAACGATAGAAGAACCTACAGCAGTGGTTGCGAGTGCAAAGATTGATGTAGATTACACGTGTTCTAATACGGGAGCTACCATTTCTGCAAGTGCAACAGGTGGAGGAGGTTCTTATCAATATCAATTAGAAAATCTAAAAGGAGGTATAATTAAAGTTTATCAAACTAAAGATAAGTTTCCCGATATTGCTACTGGATCTTATATGGTACGTGTAAAAGACGGAAATGAGTGTGAAGATGTAATAGATAAACAAATAGATATCGCAGCGCCTACTCCAATTAAATTTACGTTGGTTCAAACAAAATGTTACAAGGGTGATAATAAAGGAAGTATAGTTGTTACGGTAACTGATGGAAATGGAACCTATGAGTTCAGTAGGAATGGGACTTCTTTTTATAAACCAAATTCATCTACTCCTTTAACTTATGCTTTTAAAGATTTAGCTTCAGGAGACTATACGATCACGGTTCGTGATAAATATGGATGTTCAATCTCTAAGGATGTTACTATCAAATCTGGATTATCCGCATCGGCAGGATTAGTCAAAGATATTGAATGTAAAAAGCCAACTAAAGGTAAAATTAAGATCACTTCGAATGGAGGTGCTGGAACTAAAACGTACAAATGGTCTGATGATGCAGGTGTAACGTGGAATGGTTCTAATATTTCCTCTACTTCTAAAGGCGTATTCTTTACCTACGGTACTGCTGGAAGTTATATATTTAAAGTTACAGATGCTTCAAAATGTGAAGTAACTACTAAAAAGATTGATCTTACACTTCCAATTCAACCTGAGTTTACACTAAGTCCTACGGATGTGTTGTGTAATGGAGATAATACAGGGTCTATTAAGGTTACAATTGACACGTCTAAAGGACGGGAACCGAAGGTTAGTAAGGTGTATAATATCACTTTAAGTAAGGACTTAGGTGTTGTAAAAGATAACTTACTAGCGGGTAAATATCGTGTTACCGTAACGGATAAGAAAGGTTGTTCTTTTGAAAAGAGTATAACTATTTCTGAACCAAAAAAGATAGCAGCTACTGTTGTTGTAAATGCAATACATTGTGTTAATGGAAAGGCTGATAGTACTGGTAGTATAGAAATAAATAATATTAAAGGAGGAACTGCTCCATATACGTTTGATATTACTTCCAGTACTTCTGGATATACGAATAGCTATAAGACTACAGCTAGTGAAAACCATATATTTAGTGACTTGAGTTTCGGAAGTTATAACATTGTAATTACAGATTCGAATGGTTGCGAAATAAAGATAGATGATAAAAAAATGTCTTCACCTCCAGACGCTTTGGATATTGATGTTTCTGCGGCTATAGTGGATTGTAAAAAAGGAGGTTCAGTCACTGTTACTGTTGGAGCTAAGGTTATAGGTGCAAAATATAAATTTGGGATATTAACTATAACTAAAGTTCCTTATGCTTCTAAATTTCATTTTGCAAATAGTTCAACTCCTAGAGCATTTACATTTGATGGCTTAACACCTGGAGTAAAATATACTTTTGTGGTACAGGATATAGGTAATAAGTGTTATTATTTTAAACAGATGACTGTTGCAATTGTTTCACCTTCAGGTATTACTTCAACGATTACTCCACATCCAGTAACGTGTACAGGAAGTGATGATGGTACATTTGATTTTACTGTAAAAAATTATGCGATTGGTGCGACTTCTGTAGATTGGATTGTAAAAAATGTATTTACAAACACGGACTACTCGCCAGTAATTAGTGGTACTCTAAATGTGAATCCTCCTATTCCTGGGACAGGAGTAAGCGTTACAGGAAAAAGAGATTTGCCTCCTGGGAAATACTATATATTATTTACAGAAAATAAAGGTGCAAATACTGAATGTACAAAAGTATCGAATGAATTTGAAATAAAAGAATCAACAAATTCATTAAAAATCACTGCCAAACTTGACAAAAATGAGAACTGTAATGATAAAGGAATAATTAAAGCAACAGCAACGTTTGGAACTTCTCCTTATACCTATCAAATACAATTAAGTACGGATCCAATTCCGACGTTTTCGAAATGGACAGGAGTAAATACCAACGGAGAATTTAAAAAGGCAAAAGGAACTTACAAGGTGTTTGTAAAGGATGCTTTTAATTGTATCCAAGTTTCGTCTGACGTGATTGTTGGCTTAGACCCTTCACCTGTCATTACGGCAACACCTGATTATAAAGACTGTCCTAGCGAAGGGAGCTTTAAAGTAAGTATCAAATTGAATACTGCTGGAACTCCCCCTTATACCATTCAAATTAATGGAGGGGCTAAGATTTCTGTTTCATTTGATAGCTCAAAAACGTATGTTAAATCAGGACTCAGTTCAGGAAAAAATACATTTGAAGTGTTTGATGCCAATGGATGTAGTGAAAAGCCTATAGAAGTAATTATTACAGCACCACTCGAATTTGATGTGACGGTATCTAAATTATTAGATTGTTCAACATCTCCTAATGCCGAAATAAAAATTACTGGTTTAGTTGGTTCTGGAAAATATACCTACGAAATTGTGGGTGTGGAAACTGGAGCAAACAATCAAGTTGCAGGTACGCTTTTAGGCTCGACACCTACAATTTGGAAGCAGGCTAATATTAAAAGTGAATATAAAATTACAATTAAAGATTCGAATACAGGTTGTTCTGTTACTAAATCAGTATTTGTAAATGATAAAATAAAGCCACTTGTGGATTCTTCTCAAGGAACAGATGTTACTTGTAGTGGGGTTAACGATGGAAGTATTAGTATTACAGCCAAGAATAATGGTGTAAAAACGTTTACTTTTGAAATTACGGCGCCTCGTTCTATTGCAGCTACTACTTCGAATGGTCTAACTGCTACTTTTAATAAGTTAGAAGGAAGTGCCACTGGGATAGTTTATACAGTTAAGATTACAGGAGCTAACGGATGTGTTACAAATAAAAAGGTGACTATTAAAGAACCAAGCCTTGTTAGTATCGATCAAATTGATATGATTCAGTTTGGATGTACAACAGGAAATTCACCTAATACAGCAAGCATTACCGTAGTTAAGGTAATAGGTGGTAATGGAGGTAGTGCTGGTACGTATACTAAGATAGAATTTTTTAATTCTGATGGAGATCCGGTTCAAAGTGGCAAAAATAATACGTTGAAGATACTGTATGATACTGCCAAGGATTCCTATGATGTTGATATGGGAACAAAAACACCAGGAGAGTTTACGATCAATGTTTACGATAGTAAGGGATGTAAGGCTACAAGTACTCGGACAATCAAACCTTTTGATGCGATTAAGAGTGTAAGTGTTAAAGTTGTAGAATCAATTTCTTGTAAGAATAACGGAGAGAATATTAAAATAAATGTAGTGTCTTCTAATAGTGACTTTACAAAATTTAAGTATTCAGACGATAATGGAACTACATGGAAAGACTCAAATAAGTTTAATGATTTAAAAGTAGGAATACATTATTTCCTTGTGAGACATAAGGGTACCAATTGTGTATTTCCTATAAATCATCAGGTGAAAGAACCCAATACCTTTACGCCTAGAGTTAAGATTGTAAGTCAAGTAAATTGTAAAGCAAGTACTACTGGTGAAGTTACTTTTGAATTGGAGGATGCTTTGTATTTAAAAGGGTTTACTTGGGAGGTATTTGATACCAAAGGTACTTTAGCAGATGTTATCGATGATACTTTTGTAAAGAAGGGAACTGAAGCTGCAAATGGACCAACAGCTATTGTGAAAATTGCTGCAGGATCTTATTATGTGGTTATAACACAATCAAAAATACCGACTTGTAATAATAAAGTGTATTTCACAATTAACGAACCTGCTTTGGTGTTGTCGGGAACGCGCACTTTCAACCCTATCACCTGTGCAGGGAATGATGGAAAAATAACAATTTCGCCAAAAGGTGGGTGGAAAGAGTATCAATATTATATTGGAGATAAAGCTCCAAGTGCTACGTCTTGGGTTTCAACGTCTTCTTTTACCGGATTGGATGTAGATACGTACCAAGTATGGCTTAGAGATAAGTTAGAATGTGAGGTGCAACTACCAGATGTTGTTTTGAAAAATCCTACAGCCATTACCGCTACCTTAGATATTACTAATTCAAATTGTTTAGGAACAAATGGTGCTGTTAAGGTGATTAATGTTGCTGGAGGAGCTGGTGTTAATTATAAATATCAACTATATAGAAATGGAATTAAATTAGGAGATGCACAATCAAGTCCTGTTTTTGGGAATTTGACTGCAGGTTCTTATCATGTAGATGTTACTGATTCGTGGTCTTGTAAAGGGAGGACAGGTAAAGATATCAAATTGTATGAGGTCTTAGTTCCTCGTATTAAAGTGGTAAAGGAAATTGATTGTTCGACCACTAATTCTGGTGGATCATTAACTGCTTCTGTTACGGGTGGTTCTGGAAAGTTCAACTATAAGATAACCTTACCAGATAATTCAACGCGTAGCAATACTACAGGTGTTTTTACTAGCTTAGGTCTTGTTGGAACGTATACGATTGGCGTGACAGATACTCAGACGAAGTGTAGTATTAGTAAGACTGCGACGTTAGCCTTGCCATCTACTGTTGAGCTGCTACCTTCTACTGTTACAAATGTAAAATGTTATGGAGGTGCTAACGGTACAATTACCGTGAATATGGATGTGGCAACAGCCACTACAAATAACGAGCCTGCTTATACATATCAAATTATTGCGGGACCTCAACTTGTAGCGCTTCAAAACAGTCCTGTTTTCACAGGCTTGCTAAAAGGGACTTATAAGATTCGTGTTGTTTCTTCTAAGAAATGTGAAGCGATCATAACAGAAGATGTTAAAGAGCCTGTTGTTTTATCAGTAAAAGCATCAGCAACTACCTTTGCTTGTACTTCGAATAATTCAACCAATACGGTGGTTTTAACCGCGGTTGCTGCGAATGGGACTGGGGATTATTTGTATAGTATAAATGATGTAGATTTCAGAAGTTCAAATACGTTTGATATTGTGGATACAGGAATAGATCAAAAGATCACAGTATTTGTAAAAGATAACAATGCTTGTACTGCTGCAACCGTTACCCCTGTGGTTATAAAGACGTTGCCTTCCCTTATTAGTATTGTTGTTAGTCAGAATAAAGCGATATCTTGTAAGAATCCAGAAAATGTGATAGTGACTGTAGTTGGTGGGTCTGGTAATTTTACTTACGAATTACTGCCTGTAGGAACAAATACGAAGATTATCGTAAGCCCAACTCAAGATTTTGACCTTTCAAGCACAGGTAGTTATACGTTTAAAGTGATTGATAATGTTACGGGTTGTTCAATTGTTTCAGCTCCTTATGATGTGGCTTCGTACGATGTTATTTCAGTGGAGACACTTGCGACACAGTCTTCCAAATGTTTTGGAGACACCAATGGGGCATTAGAATTTAAGGTGCTCAATTATACTGGCGACTTCTCATGGAGAGTTCAAAACCTTCAGGGAACCGTAGTTAGTACGGGGAATTCTAATACAGCGAAAAACCCTATAAAGGTTTCAAATTTAAAAGGAGGTAACCTTTTGGTTTATGTAGAAGCGAAGGATCCTGCTTATTGTGATGCTTTAAGTAACGGGGTAGTTATTACCTTTCCAAGTGGTGCTCTTTCTTTAACCTTGAATGTATCTAAAAAAGAAACATGTGATCCTGGGAAAGATGGAGAAATTACTGCCATAGGTGCGTACGGATGGGGAACTTACGAGTATCAGTTAGAATTGGGAGCTACCATTGTAGCTGCTTACAGTTCAGAAAACGTATTCAGTAATCTTAATTCAGGAACGTATACCGTAAGAGTTAAAGATAAAAAAGGCTGTTCTATTTTTAAAAGTATAGAAATTAAGCCTGCACTTCCTATTGCTGCAACAGCAAGCGCAAATAGCCTGCTTTGTTATGGTGATTTAATTGGAGTGGTTACTGTTGTTGCCGCGGGAGGGCAAGGTGCTGGGACGTATGTCTATAGCTTGGTCGATGCAGATGGAAACCCGTCTGCTTACCAGTCGAATCCAGTGTTTTCAAATCTTGTAGCAGGGACTTATACGGTATTGGTTACGGACGACTTGTCCTGTGAGGTGATTACCTTACCCGTTACCGTTGTTGCGCCACCTATAGTGGTCGCATCAGCAAGAATTACAACAACACTCTCATGTACTGTTTCTGGTGTAATTCAGGTCACAGCTTCTGGAGGTGATGGAGGTCCTTTTAGCTATAGTAAAGATGGTGTTACGTTTAGTAGTGTCAATACATTTACAGTGTCGCCGTTAGTATCTACTACATATCAGTATTTTGCAAAAGATCACTCGGGTTGTATCTCCTATGTTTCAAATGGGATTACAGTGCATCCGATTGCTCCACTAAAAGTGATTATTGACGCCGTAAATGCAACCATTAGTTGTAATGGAGGTACGAGTGCTGTGATTTCTTCGATAACATCTGGTGGAATGGGGAATTATAGCTACGAATTATTAAACGCGAATGATGTTGTGCTAGACGGACCTCAAAATTCTAGTATTTTTACTGGATTAGGAGCAGGGATTTACAAAGTCCGTGTGAATAGTTTGGATTGTAAACAAACATCTGATCCAGTTACCTTGACGGATCCAAAAATGTTAAAATTACCTCTGAGACCCATTTTTACAAACATTAGTTGTTATGGAGAAATTGATGGAACGATTACGGTAGATGCAGAAGGTGGTACAGGGAAGCTTATCTATAGTATAGATCAGGTTAAATATGTGAACAGTAATAAATTCAAAGGCCTAAAAGCAGGTTTGTATAAGGTAACGGTTCAAGATGAAAACGGGTGTTATGTCAATCAAGAAATAACGATTGTGGAACCAAAACTATTAGAATTCAAATTTGGATTGATACATCAAGAAAAATGTGCCAATGATAAAGACGGTAGTATAGCAATTATTATTACTGGTGGTACTGCTCCATATTTTACGAAGTTAAATGCTGATGGAGTATTTGTAGAAGGTAAATTGTTGTATGACAACTTAGAAGGTGGACATACCTATGCTATTTATTTGAAAGATAGTTCAGGTTGTGATAAGAACTTAGTTGTTAAATTGGATGCGCCTGTAGATTTGAATTTTGAAACCATGATAGATTATGGTTGTGATGGAAATACGAAGATCATTGCTTCTGTAGCGCTACAATATAAAAATGAAGTTAGCTATATCATGGTAAATGATTCGAATACTCTTACCAATACGACGGGTGTTTTTGAAAACCTAACACCAGGTACTTATTTGATAGAAGTGGAGCATGAAAATGGTTGTTCTCCTTCTCCTACTTATGTAGATGTGAAGAAGGTGCTTCCGCTTGTAGCTTCATTAGAAGAGACTTTTGTAAATACGATTACCGCCAAGGTGGAATATGGTATCCCACCGTATGAATACCGCATAGATGGTGGTGACTATGGGAATTCGAATCAATTTATTATTAATAAAACAGGTACTTATACAGTGGATGTTAGAGATTCGAGAGGTTGTATTACCAGCGCTAAAATTGACATGGAATTTATCACAGTGTTTATTCCTAATTTCTTTACGCCGGATGGTGATGGGAAAAATGATTATTGGTATCCGCAAAAATTAATGGCATATCCAAATATCAAAGTCTCTATATACGATCGTTATTCTAGGTTGGTAGGAGAGTTTAGAGGCCCTCAAATTGGTTGGGATGGAAATCTAAAAGGGAAAGCATTGCCTTCTGGTGATTACTGGTATGTAATTGAGTTGGATGGATTGCAAGGAGATATACGCGAAATGATGGGTAATTTTACTCTTTACCGTTAATTTTAATTAGAAAATCATGATGAATAAAATAGTATTCTTTGTATTAGTGTCGGGTTCTCTATTGTGTAGAGCCCAAGAGTTTAGTATGCCTTTAATGAGTCAGTATATGGCAGAAAACCCGTATGTTATTTCTCCAACATTTGCTGGGATAGGTCCCTATTTTCAACTCCGTGTAAGTGGATTGCAGCAATGGGTTGGAGTGAAGGACGCTCCAAGTACCCAATCTGTTTCTCTAGATGGACGATTTGGAGACGTGAATGGTGTTGGAATTCTTTTGTTTAATGACAGGAATGGAAACACACGACAATATGGTGGGCATATTTCCTATGCACATCACCTTACGTTAAATGAGTATAGAAATCAGTTTGTGTCCTTTGGGATGTCCTACCGATTTACCCAATTTAAAATTGATGTTACTGGTTTTAATGGAGATGATCCTTCTGTTCATGGAGATAAATCAACACTTAATTCCAATTTTGATGTAGGGATGTTGTATCGATTTGAAAAGTTTTACATGAGTTTAAATGTTACAAATATTTTAGATAAAAGTGCCAGAGCCTTTGCGAATGGTGAACCTCTAAAATTACGTAATTGCTCCATTTATACAGGATATAAATTTGACAGAAACCCATACCATAAATTTGAAGTGTCTTTGTTTAGTCGTTATTTTGAAAGCGATGCACGTTCCAATACGGATCTTAACTTTAAGTATAGAAAGGTGAATGGTGATGATTATTTTTGGATGGGAGCAAGTCTCCGTATGATAAATGATTTGAATTTCAGACCTGTTAGTGTGACGCCAATGGCAGGATTTAATCACAAACAATTTTATGTTTCTTATGGATTCGAGATGAATTTAGGAAAGATTGTCCAGTACAATATTGGAACTCATTTAATAACTCTAGGGATAGATTTTCTATACAATCCTAGTAGTAATAAGTGTACGCGTTAATGCCTTTGGTATAGGCAATCCCTCAAAAGAGGTCAAACGTTTGTTTATCGTTACTGTTTTTCTTGTCAAAACAAGAAGAACAGTAACTTTTTTTTGAACCTCAAAAATAAGTATTGTTTTATCTATTTAGCGCATTCGGAGATAAACACTATTTATTTTAACGGAAAATGACCATTAAAAAAAGTAATAAGAATATGATTTTAAATTCATAATTAACTCCAAACTAATCAAAGTTTTCAAAACTCCATATTTCCTTTTTGTTATCTACTCAAGTTTCGCACCCATCATTTACAGGTGTTTAAGTAAAAATAAATAGCATGAAAACCAAGGTAATCCCCTGGTTTTATTGTACTTTTAAGTACGAACAAGAAAGTACAAAACATGCTAGAACACGAAGATATCACAAAAACACAGGAGATAAAAGGAAAATTTAATAAGATTTGGCTTAGTTCAGAATACCTACAAGCACATCTAAATATTTTAGGATTCAATAAAATTAAAAACAAGTTTAGTTGGTGTAAGAAATCGGGGATTTCATTCGGTAATTTAATCTCTACACTTTTAATTTTACCTATTATCGGATTTGATTCTATTCATGGACTTACAAGTAGTAAAGACAAGGGATTAGGTCAGTCGGGTAAAGATTCATACTATCGAATCCTAGCAAATCAAAAGATAAATTGGAGGGTTTTTCTAGCTCAGTTTGTGAAGCAATATCTATTAAAAGAAGAGTTCTTTACTCCATCTCAAGACGCTACAAAGTGCTTGATCTTTGACGATACTGATCTTTCTAAAACAGGAAAGACAATTGAAGGTGTTTCAAAAATATACAACCATGTGTCAAAAACGTATTACCTAGGCTTTAAGCTACTTGTAGCTGGTTATTGGAATGGAAGTGTATTTATCCCTGTTGACTTTAGTTTGCATCGTGAAAGTAAAACATCAAAATTAAAATACGGTCTAACGGCGAAGCAACGTAGGCTTCAAAAGAAAACTCCAAGATGTAGTAAAACAATTGCAGCAAAGAGGTATCAGGAACTCAATAAAAAGAAAACAGACCTGCTAGTTCAAATGTTCTCAAGGCTTGTAAAACGTAAAATCCCCATAGATTACATCTTAATAGACACCTGGTTTACAAGTGTTAAATTACTTAGAAAGCTACGGAACATTAGTAGTTCAACTCATATTATTGGGATGTATAAATACAACAGTAAGATTGAAGTTCGATCAAAGATAAAAACGTTGTCACAACTCAAAAAACAGAAAATAAAACCAAAACGATGCCGTAAATTCAATTATTACTACCATCATTACATAACTGAAATTGATGGTCTTAAGGTTGCTGTATTTATTTCAAAACGTGGAAAGAATGGCAAATGGCACACGTTAATATCAACGGATACAACACTGAAATTTGTAAAGGCTATTGAAATATACAGTATCAGATGGTCCATAGAAGTGTTTTTTAAAGAAGCTAAGCAGTTGTTTGGTCTTGGAAAATGTCAGTCTACTAATTTCGATATTCAAATCGCACAAATAAGCATTATAATGGTTCAATATTTACTCACCAGTATTCGATATAGAATGGAAGCCTACGAAACTATAGGAGGCTTGTTTAAAGATTTAAAACAAGATTATATAGAGAATAAGCTAAACATCAGGATATTAGCAGTTATCAGCTTGGTGATTGACATTTTGGAAAAGATGATTGAATCTATTGATGTTGAAATGGTTACACGTAAAATAATAGCGAATATTGAAGATTTTGGATTCCTAGTGAATACCCACAAGCTTAACTATCAAGAGGTTGCGTAAATCTATCTAAGTGCGAAACTTGAGTTATCTATTAATTTTAGTCTGCTCTTTGCTCAAAAAGTTGTGCCTTTTATGGCTCGATTTAACGTGAGTCTCCCTGATAATTTAAAACATACTTTCTATAGTATGCTGATAGGAGTACTTAGAATGGTTCTTGTTGAGGTACTTTATAGATTAATGATGTTGTACTGGGAAATTGACTGAAAATCTGGGGAGAAAACCCTGTGGTAGTTCATATAATTGTATGTACATATGCAAAAAAAAATAATGCAGATATGTTTTAAATAAATTAGAGAACAATGTATTATTTGTAAATTATTTTGTGAACCCCAGAAATAATTACTGTTTTATCTATTTAGTGCATTCGAAGGGTAAGATGCTTGTATCTAGCTCCTATTATTCGAATATAAACACGACTTATTTTAAAGGAAAAATGAATAATGACCATTAAAAATAAGTGATAGAAATATAATTTTAAACTCGTAATTAAATCCTTTGTTAATGAAACTTATAGTACTAACTCTTAGTTGTTTAAAATTCACAAAATTGCATATAGCCTTTTTGTTTGTTTTGTTATCTGTCAATTTTAATGTGCTCTTTGCGCAAACAGTTAATGTCTTTGCTACGCGATATAACATGAGTCTACGCGGTGACTTCACCATGATTTCCAGCAGTATTCTGAATAGGAAAGATGATAATGGATCTGGTCCCAATGTTTCCTACGCAGGAAGTGCTTTCAATGACTCATCTAAGAGGAGGTATATTGAGGTTGATAATGACCCAACTAACTTTTCATCAAGTAGTGATACGTTGACTATCCCCAATAATTCTTGTTTAAAGGTTCAGTTTGCTGGACGCTATTGGGACGCTATTTACCAGCAGATAAAACGTAATAATGGATATATGAGTTTGCTATTCAGAACACCAGGTGATGCAACCGACATTATTTTTAATACGGAGGCTGCTTTTGTACCTGATTCGTATGCTTGTTTTGCGGATTTAAGGGGTTTTAGAAAAGGCTTAAGTTTTCCTAAGGAACGGTACTCCAATACAAATATTTTCACAAATCAAGGGAAGTCTTCTTGTCATAGAAGGACGTATGCTCTAGATAGTAGTTCTGTTCGAGAGGAAGTTATGTGTTCTGAATTGTTGAAATTAACTGCTAGTAATGGTTATTTTTCCTATGTTTGGAAAAACGCTAAGGAGGAAATAATCACTGGGGGAGATAAGCAAACTCTTATTGTAAAAAGTGTAGGTACTTATACGGTTGAAAAAAAAGGAAATCTGTTGTGTATAGATGCGACAGAAACCATAACTGTGGTCCCTTCTAAAAAAGATTTTAAAAACCCCTTAACTATTAAAGATAAAGGCACTTATTTGTATGTGGACAACGTATTAACTTGTGCAGATAATGGGAGCCAATTATCTGAAATCTATTTATGTGGTACGGAGGCATTCAGGGATCTTAATGTAAACACTCAAAGTACTGAGGAGATTAAGTGGCAACAACTGGATAAAAGTTTGGAGGGCGATGCTGATTCTAAATACCCTGATTTTAGTACAGAGAATAAAAAATGGATTACGGTTGGTTTTAATAGTTCCTTTAGAGTAAAGGATGCTGGGGAATATCGACTCGAAATTGTATTTCAAAAAGGGTGTTTTGTACGTTATTATTTCAACGTTTTAAAAACTACAGTAAAACCTAAATTTGTCGGAACAAATCTAAATTGTGGTAAAAATGGAAGTATTACTATTTCTAATATTTCCATTTCTTTATATGAATTCAGTGTTGTTTCTAAAGGTGATTCTGCGGGAATATATAGTTCTAAAACTAAGTACGAGATAACTAAAGCTGGGGACTATAAGGTGTATTACCGTCATATAGGCGCATCTATATCGAGCTGTGTTAGTAATGAAATTCAAATTTCAGATAATAAAATTGATGTTGATATAAAAGAAATACATTTCTTGTGTAAGAAAGATAAAGGAGAGATTCGAGTGCATGTTAATAATGTTGAAGGATCTTATACTTTTACATTGAAAAAATCGAAAAAGAAGAAAGGAGCTGCGTTTGAAACCTTTGAAATCTCTGAAACCTTTAGGTCTATAAATTCAAATAATTATACATTTAAAAATTTGGGTAAAGGATCTTACCAAGTGATTGTAAAAACAGATCAATGTTTTGATACAATCAATAATATAAAAATAAAAGAGAATGATCCTTTAACGCTTAAAGCTTTGGTTTCACAACATATTTCCTGTAATAAAGGGATTGTTAAAATGAAAGCCGAAGGAGGTCAAAAAGAGTATAATTATGCCATCCATAGTTATAAATTTAAGGAAGATGACACATGGACTTTTATCGAAGAGAAAAAGTATAAGTATCAAACCAGTAATGTATTTGAAATTCCTATCAAGGATGCGGGTATTTACAAATTTATTGTTTCTGATGGTATTTTGTGTACTACAGTATCTAATGAGGTTCAAATCGATATGGAATCTAAGTTTTCTTATGAGGTGTCAAAGACAGATGTCAAATGTAGGTATACAGAAAACGAAATAAAAGGTAAAGGAACCATTACCGTAAAACTTCCAAAAAACTTAAAAGGGAATACTCTATCTTATGCATTGGATGATGGTATTGTTGGAAATAAAAAACACAATGCTATCTTTTCTGATGGAACCTATGTAACTGCTGCTTTTAAGTCCTCAAAAACTTTTTCAGAGTTGCTTTCGGGAGATTACACTTTAGTTGTACGTGTTAAAAAAGGAGAATCTATTTGTTATTTTGAGGAAAAGATTGTGATTACAGAGCCTAAAACTAACATGTGGGGTGAATTGGTTTTGAGGAAGAATTCTTGTATTACGAATGCATATTTGTTGCTACGTGATTTTTCGGAACTTAAACAACAAGGCGGAGTTGCTCCGTTTAAGTATTCTATTAATGGAATTAACTATCAAAAAAGTAGAATATTCCCTCAATATATCCGTAATAAAAAAGGTAAATATTATAGACCTAAGGGGCTTCCTTATGGACATTATTATGGTTATATTAAAGATGCAAATGGTTGTGTTTTTAGAACGAAGCAACTCAACGTAAAAAAATTGACCCCTCCTACAAATCTTAAGTTTAAGCCTACTATAAATACTGGCTCTAAAACAACGGATGTTAGTGTTGGTGTTGTAGGCGGCGTAGCACCATTTACTTATAAAATTATTGCACCAAGTAAAGATATTTTTGATAATAAAAAGGAAAAAGTATTTAAAGGATTAACGGTTGGGACATATTTGTTTGAGGTAACGGATACAAATGGGTGTTCGTATAAGAAATTTCACACTGTTAAATCCATCAAGAGTATTTCTGTTACTGGAATTGTTGGTGCTAACGTAAAATGTGAAGGATCAAAAACAGGAAAGGCGACGCTTACAGTTCCTTGTATAACACCTACCTACTAACTGTTCGAGTAAAGGTAAAAATAAAAGTAGCAGATTAAAAAAAACGAAAATAAGTGTTCTAGTTTTTTTTGGGGTATGTATAAGAAAAAACTGACGGACGATACTAAGAAATGTGCCGATGCGTATACGCTTAAGGAGCCAAATAAAGATATTAAGATATTATCTTTTGGATATAAGCCTACTGTTACAGTCTATACTTCTGGGGATTGGGTAATTAAAATATGAATTAAAAGTGACTAACGGATATGTTATATTAATTACATTTCCAAGTGAAGGTTTAGAAATAGAATTATTTTTTGTTCTAGCTAGGCGGAAAAGAGAAGGGTAGTTAGCTATCGTTCTCTTTTTCAACAGCGCTAGGACGTAAAATAAATCATTTATATCGGTTATTATGGATTGTAATTGGTATGTATTGTTTTGCTATAAATAGGACTCTCTTTTTCTTTAAGTCATTTCCTGTTTTTTCTATTGAGATAAATAGAGTCTTCCAATAATAATTTGGGATAATTACCAAAGGTAATTTTGTAGATTTTTATCTGGAGATTTAAGTCTATTGATTCATTAAAATTATCCCAACGGATGTGTTTTATACACCTCATTCCACCTACTTCGTTTTTCCTTATTTATATGCGCCTCCAAACACTCTTCTTTCACCATTTTTTCCTCTTGCTATAGGACGTGCGCAGGGTTGATAAATAGTAAACATTTTATCTTTTTTAAAATGTATTTTTTGATGAAACAGGTATTGCAATTATATCAAATACATTTCCAAGAGACGGTTTAAAAATGGTATTATAGCAAGGCGGAAAATGGAAGGATAGACTTCGCTATCGTTCTGTTTTTTAACAACACTAAAACGTAAAATAAAATTTTTATATCGGTTATTTTGAATTTTAATTGGTATAACTTGTTTGTGTCGTTTTTAGTATATTCTATGTTGCTAAAAATACTTATTTATTAGTGTTGGATCTGTGGTCTTTATCTATTTGTAAATCAGCGCATAGCGTAAGATGTTAACGGTATTTGTAATCCATATTAAAGGGTATTTACTTGAAAAAAGGTGTGTTTCCCCTGAAAAACAGTTCCCTGAATTGGGTTTGTTCTTTTTTTATTGCTATCTTGCTCACGAAACTGTTTATAAAGGATATTTTTTGCAATTACAAAATACAATTTTTTAAACAGTTTTCTTGTTTTAACCCCATGAAGTTCAGTATAATCAATTGTTTTCGAATTGTTTATTCATTTTTTGGGGGGTGGTTAATTATTTTAATGAAAAACAGATAATAACCATCATAAAATAAGTTTATTGTAATATAATTTTAAACTCATAATTAACCCCACTAATGATGATATTTAGAGTATTAACCCCAAACTATTCAAAATACACAAAACTGTATATTGCTTTTTTGCTTGTTTTGTTGTCTGTCAATTTTAATGTGCTCTTTGCACAAACAGCTAAGGCTTTTACTGCGCGATATAACACGAGTCTCCGCGGTGATTTGACCATGATTTCCAATAATATTCTGAATAGGAGAACTACTTGGAGTGGACCCAATGTTTCTTATTGGGGAAGTGCTTTTAATGACGATTCTGATATGAGGTATATTGATGTGGACAATGATCCGTCAACCTTCTCTTCGAGTAGTGCTACGTTGGCTATTGCGAACAATACGTGTTTAAAGGTCAAGTTTGCAGGACTCTATTGGGGTGCCATTTACCGGCAGACAAATCGTGATGCTAGTTATACAAGCGTAAGATTTAGGCTTCCTGGTGCTACGAACTATGTGACTGTAGCTGCAACGGAGACCCTTTTTAATGATCAGACTGCTGTTGCACCTACTAATCGGGTTACTTTTGTGCCAGATCCGTATGCTTGTTTTGCGGATGTAACGGATTTGTTGAAAGGCTTAAGTTCTCCCCTGGGACAGTATACAGTTGCAAATGTTTTTGCGAATCAAGGGAGAAGAGGAAATGGTGCACCTCCAGGTGGTGCTGCTGGTGGGTGGACTTTGGTAGTTGTGTATGAGAATCCTCTTCTTACCAACAAAAACATCACTGTTTTTGATGGGTTTTCGGGTGTTAGAACTGGAGTTACGGCAGATATTCCAGTAACCGGATTTACAACTATTCCTGCAGGGCCTGTAAGGGCTCGAATTGCTGTTTCTTGTTTGGAAGGAGATTTTTCACTTTCAGGTGATGGGTACAGTGTTAGTACATCCCAAAATACGGGAATATTTTCTCCTTTGTCGGATCCTGCAAACCCAGTGAATAACTTTTTTAATAGTTCGATTACTATAAATGGGACTCAATTTAATAATAGAGTGCCTAATAGTAGGAATACTCTTGGATGGGATTCAGATTTATTCACTATTTCCAATCCAGCAAATTCAGTAATTGGGAATAACGAAACGTCCGCTACCTTAAGGCTTCAAACCAATAGAGATAGCTATTTTGTATTTCAAACGTCCTTTGTGATCGATGTAATAGATCCTAAAATTACTTTGTTAAAAACGGTGGATGATGGTAATGGAGGTGATTTAGCTGGAACTGATGTTGTTTTGGGTGAGAGTATGTGGTATCAATTGAGTTTTCAAAATACGGGTAATGATGATGCGATCAACACAACTATTATTGATAGATTACCAATTAATGTAGATTTAGACGAGGCTTCAATTGTTGTGCCGAGTGGTGTAACGCCTACTTATACTCTACCAACTGCCACCTCTGGAGGTTCTCTTAAATTTATAATAGATGATGCACTTGTGACTGTAGGAGGTGCTAATTATAACATCCGTTTTAGAGTTAAAGTTACAAGTCAATGCAACGATTTACGTGATGCATGTGAAAATAAAATAGAAAATCAGGCATTTTCTTATTATACGGGTGCCGATAGTGGTACTATTATAAGTGACGATCCTAGTTTTTATGGCTTGGATCAATGTAATTTCGGAAAATCTGGTGCTACCAATTTTTTAGTGAATGTAACTGGTTGTAAATTTGAACGAGAGGAAGTGATGTGTTCTGGGTCTTTAGTCTTAACCGCAGGTAGTGGTTATGCTTCTTATGTTTGGAGAAATCCTTTAGGGCAAATAATACCAGGGGCAAATAGTCAGACTTATACAGTGAATAGTGTAGGGATTTATACCGTTGAGAAAACTGCCAATGCACCTTGTGTAGATGCAACAGAAATCATTACGGTTGTTCTTAATAATGCTGGTTTTGAAAATCCCTTAATTACTCAGGAAGTAAATGGAGATTTTAGGTATGTAGATGCCGTAAAAACATGTCCAAACAATGGAATACAATTAGCGGAAATCTATTTATGTGGAACAGAAAGCACTAAAGATATCGTGTTGAATGTTTTAGGTGCTGAAGAAATTAATTGGCAAAAGTTAGACAGTAACTTGGAAGGAGATGCGTTTGCTGATTGTCCCAATGTTGGAGCATCGAATACTGAATGGACAACCGTTGGTACAGGAAATTCTTTTAGTGTAAATGACGCTGGTGAATACCGACTCGAAATTGTCTTTCAAGGAGGGTGTTTTGTACGTTATTATTTCAATGTTTTCAAATCTACAGTGAAGCCTGATATTGTATCAAAAGATATGTTTTGTGGTGCAGATGGATCAATTACTATTAACAATATCGATACTAACTTATATGAATTCAGCGTTGTCCCAGATGGGCAATTGCCAGGAACTTTTAGTTCCATAAATACCTATCCCATAAGTACACCTGGTGATTATACGGTGTATTACCGTCAAATCGGTGCTTCTCCATTGGCTTGTGTTCCTAGCATTGATAAGATTCATATTTTTAAAAGAGATATTGATGTGGACGTATTTCCATCAGTTATACAATGTGAAGGAGCTAAAGGATCCATTCGAGTGCAAGTAAACAATGTTTCTGGAAACTACTTTTTTGTATTAAAAGATAAGAATGGAGATGTTGTAGGTAAAATTGATGATTCAGAGGTTAATGACCAAAACTTCGATGGTTTAGATGCTGGTTTTTATCAAGTAATTGTGACCACGCCAGAATGTTCTCAAACAATAAACGATATTGAAATAATAGAACTAGCACCCTTAAAGCTTACTGCTGTTGTTTCACAGAATATTTCTTGTAAAAAAGGAAAAATTAAAATGAGCTCTACAGGTGGGAAACCACCATATAATTATGCCATACATAGTTATATGTTAGAGGGTGATATAGGATGGACTGTTGTCAATCCGTTAGGTTATCAAACAAGTCAAATATTTGATATTCCCTTAAATGGAGCAGGTGTTTATAAATTTATTATGGTTGATGATAATTTGTGTACCACTGTGTCCAATGAGGTTCAAATTATTTTGGAACCTAAGGTTGCGTATACAATTTCAAAAACTGATGTCAAATGTAAGGGGTCTTCTACGGGAACCATTACCATAAATCTCCCAAACAATCTAAAAGGAAATGCTTTATCCTATGCATTGGATGATGGGATTGTAGGGAATGGAGAATATGACGCCATTCTTGCTGATGGATCCTATGATGATGCCGTTTTCTCACCTTCAAATACTTTCTTAAATATACCCGCAGGAGATTATGTTTTAATTGTGCGTATTCAAAAAGGAAACGCTGTTTGTTATTTCCCGCAAGATATTCAGATTTTAGAGTCTGAAAATCCTATCGCAGGGAAACTTAATTTACAGAAAGACCTTTTATGTGGTGAGCTAGGAGAGCTTGTTATTATGGATTTTGTTGGTGATACCGTACCAGGAGGAAAAACACCCTATACGTATTCGATTGATGGTGTGCTATTTGTTTCTTCAAGTTTGTTTTCTAACCTTACAGAAGGAACGTATTACGGATATATTAAAGATGCGAGTGGTTGTATTTTTAAAACCAATCCAATTACTTTACAAAAATTAGATCCTCCGACGGAGCTTTCGTTTAACAATACTGCAATTACCTGTCCTTCGCTAACAACCAATCTTACGGTGAATGTAACGGGGGGTATAGGAAATCTTGTCTACGAAATTATTGCACCTGCTGCTGCTGTTACCAATAATGGAAACAACAATGTGTTTACAGGATTATTGGGAGGAACTACGTATACTATAAAGGTAACGGATGAAAAAAATTGTTCGTTCGATGATGATTATACGCCTAAAGAGATTACAGAAATTTCTGTTACTGGAACTGTTGATAATGATGTAAAATGTAAAGGAACAGCATCAGGAAAGGCGACATTTACTGTTACTGGTTTTAATGGAACCTATAGCTATTCTATGGATGCGGGTATTTCAGTTACGGGACAAAGTACTCCTAGCATTGTATTTAATGCACTTACAGATGGGGATCATATCTTAACGGTGACCGATGAAACTACGAATTGTGCCGATTCCTATACTGTTTCCATTTCCGAATCAGTACTTGCGAGTACGATGTCTTTAAAATTGACACCTATTACTTGTAACAAAAATGCAACGATTACAACAACCGCTTCTGGTGGTTGGGGAGGATTTCAATATCAATTAGAAACCTCTACAGGGACCATTATAACTGCTTATAATAATAACCCTACATTTATAAATGTAAGCCAGAACTCTTATAAAGTGTTTGTGAGAGACTTCTCTGGATGTGTTATAACTAAGGATGTTACTATTGCGTCTGCAATTGTGCCTACAGTTAGTATAACAGCAGATACGGAATGTTATACTCCAACGGGGAAAATTACGATTACTGCTGTGGGAACAGGAACTGGGCCATTGCGCTATTCATTAGATGGAGGGAATTTTCAAAATACGCCAATATTTGCTAATGTGAATCCCGGAAATCACAGCGTTAGGATTGCCGATAAAAATGGTTGTGAGGCAGTTTCAAATGTGTTAAATGTTTCACCTGAACTTTCTTTGAGTGTTCAGTACCTCAGTATTCGAGCTTGTGATAATACCACAAACGTTACTGTTACTCCTACTGGAGGTGATGGTACATATAGGTATGCTATTGTAGCTACTGGTGTAATTCCTGTAACTGCGGATTTTAGTACTACCAATCCAATAGTTACTGGTATAGGCGATTTTGATGTCTATGTAAAAGACGGTAAAGAATGTGCTGTTTTTAAAACAATTAATGTAATCAAAGATCCGGTATTAACTGTATTTGTCAATATAAGCCCTATTTTATGTAGTGGAGACGTAGCAACACTTACAGCAACAGGCGCTGGGGGTGAAGGTCCATATACATACCGTTTACTAAATGCGGTCTTGTCTTCTATTAGACCTACGCAAAATAGTCCTGTTTTTAATGGTGTTTCTGCAGGGAATTATATTGTTCGTGTTACAGATAATAGATCATGTACGGCTGTTTCAACAATGGTGGTTGTTACAGAACCAGAATTTTTATCAGCTGCGGCTGGAGTTATTGATCTTGTATCCTGTAGTAGTAATGCTACTGCAGAAGTACGGATTGCAAATGCTACAGGAGGAACTCCTTTTCCATCTCCATCGCCATATCGTTATAGTTTTGATGGTGGATTAACTTATGGTACATCCAATGCTCAGCAATTACCTGTTGGTAGCCATACAGTATTTGTAAAAGATATAAATGGGTGTAGATTCCCGATGGAAGTAGAAGTAGCTGCTGCTCTTACACCTCCCGATTTTACTACGGGTGCTGGTATGTCATACAATTGCTCTGGCTCAGGTATTTTTACAGTTAGCCCTATAGATCCAACTCCTTTGTTTAGTTATACCTATTCTATAGACAATGGGCCTGAATTGATTCCATCTCCAGGAATTAACTATACTTTTACGGGGCTTACACCAGGGAATCACATCGTGCAAATGAACTATACTTCTTTGGTAACTCCTACAAAAAGTGTGTTGCTAAAAGAATCTTTTGGTTCTGGGGTGAATACTGCGATTCCTAATATCGATTCTAAATATTGTTATGAACCTCAAGATGGTACTGGGGCGTGCCCTGGCATATCTATTAATGATGGAGAATATTGCGTAACACAGCGTGTTGTGGCTCCATTTGGATCTTGGCTTAGTCCCAATGATCATACAGGAACTCCAAATGGAAGGTTTTTGGTGATTAATGTAGGTGGAACTGCGGGGCTTAATGGTGTTATTTACCAACAAGCGGTTACCAATGTTATTCCAAATAAAAATATTACGATTCAATTATCTGCTTTTAATCTTTTAAGGACTGGAACATCGGGAGGTGATCCTAGTATCACTATAGAATTAGCGGATGCTTCAGGAACAGTTTTGTTAGATGCATCTAACAATCCTATTAAAGTAGGTACTGGATTTATTCCTAAAAATACAGGGGTAGATGATTGGATTGATTATACCTTAAATTTAAATCCTGGTTCATACACCGCTTTTAATATTGTAATCCGTACAAAATCCACAGTGATAAATGGGAATGACATTGCCATAGATGATATAACTGCTTTTCAAGAACCTAACCAGTGTTCTACTACTACCGAAATTCCTTTTACGGTCGAAGTAGGTAAAGCTTTTAATGTGTCTACCAGTAGTTTTACAGATGTTATTTGTAATGGTGGAAATACGGGAAGCATCACTGTTCAAGTGAATAATTTTGATGCATTTGGAAATGGGTATAGATATAAGGTGGATGCTGGTACTTGGAGTACTGCTCAGTTCTCAAGCCCTTTGACAGTGTCTGGCTTAGATGCTGGTTCGCACACCGTGTATTTTGAGTATATAAATATAGATAACACTACGGATTGCGCAACATCCATTACAGAAATTATAAATCAACCTACGGCGGTGGTTGCGAGTGCAAGCATTACAGGAAACAAAACCTGTACCAATACTGGTGCTACCATTACTGCAAGTGCAGTAGGTGGTGCGGGGTCTTATCAATATCAATTAGAAAATTCTACAGGAGGTGTAATTACCGCTTATCAAAGCTCAAATATATTTACCAATGTAGCTATTGGTACTTATAATGTGCATGTAAAAGACACCTATAATTGTGATGACGTAACAGATACACAAATAAACATTCTTGATCCAGCTACCATCGTATTTGATTTGGTGGAAACCAATTGTTACGCGGGTGATAATAATGGAAGTATTGCTGTTACGGTAACTGCCGGAAATGGTACTTATGAGTTCAGTAGGAATGGTACTTCTTTTTATAGTCCAAGTCCATCTACTGCTGTAACATATACTTTTGAAAATTTAGTTTCAGGAACTTATACTATATATGTTCGTGATCAATATGGGTGTTCAACCTCTAAGGATGTTACTATCGAATCTTCACTATCCGCATCGGCATTATTAGTCAAGGATATTGAATGTACACTTCCAATTGAAGGTCAAGTTAATATTACTGCGAATGGAGGTGCTGGAACTAACACGTATGAATGGTCTAATGATAGTGGTGCAACATGGAATAATTCTAATATTTCTCTAGGAGGAAACTTTACGTATGCTACTGCTGGGACCTATATATTTAAGGTTACGGATGCTTCAGGATGTGAAGTAACCACCAATAGTATTGTCCTAGCTCCTGCAATTCAACCTGAATTTACACTAAGTCCTACGGATGTGCAGTGTAATGGGGCTACTTCTGGTGCTATTGATGTTTCAATTGACCCATCTAAAGGATTGGCACCGTTCTTAATTAATGTGTATAACACCACTTTAAGTCAAGATTTCGGAACTCAGACAATTAACTTACCTGCGGGTATCTATAATGTTACCGTGACAGATAAGAAAGGTTGTTCTAATACTAACAACATAACTATTAATCAGCCGAACGTGTTATCTGCCACTATTGTTATAGTTCCAATAGCGTGTGTTACAGGGAGTGTGAATAGTACAGGTAGTATTGAGGTTAATAGTATTACGGGTGGAACTGCGCAATATACAATTGATATTTCGAATACTTTTGGATATTCGGACTCTTATACCACTACAGCTAGTGAAAACCATATCTTTACTGATTTGAGTTTTGGACATTATACCATTGTAATTACAGATGCAAATGATTGCGAACTTATAATAACAAATCAAAATATGTCTTCGCCTCCAAATGCGTTAGATATTGATGTTTCTTTGGCGACTGTAGATTGTGTGACAGGTGGTACGGCTATTGTTACTGTGGGAGCCACCATTCCAGGGCTTAATTATCGCTTTGGGATATTAACTCAAACTACCGTTCCTTATGCTACCGTTTTTCAACTTGCTGATGTTACAACTCCTAGGATATCTACATTTACGGGCTTAACGCCTGGAGTAATGTATACTTTTGTGGTACAGGATTTGACGAATTTGTGTTATTACTTTAAACAGCTTACTGTTCCAATTGATTCTCCTTCAAATATTACTTCAACGGTTACTTCATACCCAGTAACATGTACAGGAAGTGATGATGGTACATTTGATTTTACAGTAAAAAATTATGCGATTGGAGCGACTTCTGTAGATTGGATTGTAAAAAATGTATTTACAAACACCAACTACACGCCAGCAATTAGTGGTATTCTTAACGTGAATGCTCCGGCTCCTGGAATAGGAGTTGCCGTTACAGGACAAGGTCTTTTACCTCCTGGGAAATATTATATATTATTTACAGAAAATAATGGTGCTAATACTGGGTGTACCCAAGCATCTATAGATTTTGAAATAAAAGAATCACCAAAATCACTTGAAATTATAGCTTCTCTTGACAAAAATGCAAATTGTTTGGAACTAGGAACTGTGAAAGCACTTGCAAAGTTTGGGACTCCTCCTTATACCTATCAAATACAATTGAGTACGGATGTAACTCCAACGCTTGCGACATGGACAGGAGTAAATACCAATGGTGTGTTTGATAAAACAGCTGGAACTTACAGGGTATTTGTAAAGGATGCTTTTAATTGTATCCAAGGTTCGTTGGATGTGATTGTTGGCTTAGATCCTTCACCTGCCATTACGGCAACATCAGATTATACGGGCTGTCCTAGCGAAGGTAACTTTAAAGTAAGTATCAATTTGGATACTGCGGGAATACCACCTTATACCATTCAGATTAATGGAGGGGCTAAGCAAAACATTCCTGTTTCGTTTACTAGTGCAACGCCTTATGTTATATCAGGACTCAGTTCAGGGAACAATACATTCCAAGTATTTGATGCCAATGGATGTAGTGAAGCTGTTGCGGAAAGTGTAACTATTGCACCGCCACTTGAATTCAATGTGTCGATCTCTAAACTATTAGATTGTTTAGCGTCTCCTAATGCCGAAATAACAATTACTGGTTTAGTAGGATCTGGATCTTATACCTACGAAATTGTAGGTGTGGAAGCAGCGGCAAATAGTCAAGTTGCAGGTACGCCTTTAGGCTTACCAACTACAATTTGGACCCAAGCGAATATTAAAAGTGAATATAAAATTATTATTACGGATGTCAATACAACCTGTTCTGTTTCTAAATCCGTATTTGTACAGGATAAAATACAACCTGTTGTGGATCATTCCCAAGGAACAGATGTTACCTGTAGTGGGGCTGACAATGGAAGCATCAGTATTACAGCTCAGGACAATGGTATTACACCGTTTACCTTTGCAATTACGGCGCCTCTACCAATTGCAGCTACTACTTCGAATGGTTTAACCGCTACTTTTGATAATTTACAAGGAAGTGTTACGGGAATAACTTATACGATTAGCATCACAGGTGCTAACGGATGTGTGACTAATAAAACGATAACTATAAAAGAACCAAGTCCTGTTACTATCGATCAAATAGATATGATTCAGTTTGGATGTGCAACTGGAAATACACCTAATAAAGCTAGTATTACTGTAGCTACAGTAAGTGGCGGTAATGGAGGTGGTGTTGGCACGTATTCTAGAATAGTATTTGAGAATTCTGACGGACTTGTGGTGCAAGATGGTACCAGCAATACGTTGAATATACTGTACAATATGACGACCAATACCTATACTGTTGATATGGGAGCAACTACTCCTGGACAGTTTACTATCAATGTATATGATAGCAAGGGGTGTATGGCTACAAGTACAAGAACAATTTTGCCTTTTGATGAGATTAATAATGTGACCGTTAGTGTTTTAGTGCCAGTCTCTTGTGTGAATGCAGGGGAGAATATTCAAATAAATGTGGATTCTTCTAATAGTGACCCTACAAGATTTGAGTACTCAGACGATAATGGAGCAAATTATCAAGCTTTAAATCAGTTTACTGATTTAGCAATTGGAATCCATTATTTTCTAGTGAGACATAAGGATACAAAATGTGTATATCCTATAAGTCATCAGGTGAAAGAACCTAATATATTTACGGCTAAAGTTACTATTGTTAGTCAAGTAAATTGTAAGGGGACAGTGACAGGTGAAGTTACTTTTGAATTGGTTGATGCTTCGTATGTAGGAGGGTATAATTGGGAGATATTTGATGCCAAAGGCACCTTAACAACTGATGCAGATGATACTTCTGTAGACGTTGGGGCTGAAATTACAAATGTACCCACAGGAATTAGGAATATAGCCGCAGGGTCTTATTATGTGGTTCTGACACAAGCAAACATACCGACTTGTTATAATAGAGTCTATTTTACAATTACCGAACCTATTTTAGGTGTGTCTGGAACGCGTACCAGCAATCCGGTCACCTGTGTTGGAAATGACGGTGCAATAGCAATTACGCCAAAAGGTGGATGGGGAGGTTATCAATACTATGTAGGGTCATTGGCTCCAGTTGCCGCAGGCTGGGTTTCAACGTCTTCTTTTACGGGCTTGAATACAGGTACGTACCAAGTATGGCTTAGAGATGCATCAGGATGTGAGGTACAATTACCAGATGTTGATTTGAAAATCCCTACAGCCATTACCGCTACGTTAGTTGTTGCCAATCAAAATTGTTTAGGAGCAAATGGAGCCGTTGAGGTGACTGGAGTTGCTGGTGGAGACGGTGTTGGTTATGTATATCAATTGTTTAGAAATGGAATCCTGTTAGGTGCTTCACAATCAAGTCCTGTTTTTGGGAATTTGACTGCGGGTAATTATCATGTAGATATTACGGATTCTTGGGGATGTACTGGAACAACAGGTGCAGACATTCAATTATTTGAGGTATTAGTTCCTAGCATCACCATTGATAAAGGACTTGATTGTACAGCCAGTCCTGGGGGGTCATTTACGACTTCTGTAACAGGTGGTTCAGGTAGTTTTAACTACGTGATAACCTTCCCTGATACTTCAACACGTACTAATCCTACTGGTGTCTTTACAAACTTAGGACTTGCTGGAACATATACGATTGTTATAAAGGATACTCAGACCAATTGTAGCACTATCGAGAAGGAAACTTTAGTTGTTCCATCTACGGTTGTGTTGCTCCCTTCTTCTGTAACAGATGTAAAATGTTTTGGAGGTAGTGATGGTGTAATTACTGTAAATATGAATGTGCCAACAGCGACTACGAATAACGAACCTGTTTATACCTACCAAATTATAGCGGGACCTCTACTTGTAGCGCTTCAAAATAATCCTGTTTTTGCGGATTTACCAAAAGGAACCTATACGATTCGTGTTGTTTCTTCTAAAGGATGTATAGCTACCATAACGGAAGATGTTAATGAGCCTGTTGCTTTATCAGTAGCGGCATCAGCAACTACGTTTGCTTGTACTTCTAATAACTTAACAAATACGGTGCTTTTAACTGCGGTTGCAGCGAATGGTACTGCGGACTATGTATACAGTATTAATGGAGTAGACTTTAAAAGTTCAAATACCTTTGATATTGTAGATACAGGAGTGATTCAAAGCATTACGGTAACGGTAAAAGATGCCAATGGTTGTATTGCAACGACTTTGGCTCCTGTTGTTATCGATCCATTACCTACTCTTATAAGTGTTACTGTAACTCAAGTGATAGCAATTACTTGTAGTAATCCAGAAAATGTGCTGGTGACTGTAGTTGGTGGTTCGGGTAATTTCACCTATGAATTACTACCTATAGGAACAAATACAAAGGTTATAGTTAGTCCAACACAAAATTTTGACCTTCCAAGCGTAGGTACTTATACGTTTAAAGTGATTGATAATGTTACGGGTTGTTCCATCGTATCAATTCCTTATATTGTAGATTCGTTTGATGTTATTTCCGTGGAGGCAGTTGCGACACAGGCTTCTCAATGTTTTGGAGACACCAATGGGGCATTAGAATTTAAGGTACTTAATTACACGGGTAATTTCTCTTGGATTGTCACAAACACAGCAGGAACGGTGACTCTTACTGGAACTGGAAATACAGCGAGTAATCCGATAGCGGTACCTAATTTAATAGGTGGAAGCTTTAGTGTTTATGTGAAAGCTGATGACCCTGCTTTTTGTGATACTTTTAGCAATGTAATAACCATTCTTTCTCCAAGTGATGCACTCTCTTTAAAATTGAATGTATCCCATAAGGAAACATGTGATCCTGGGAACGATGGAGAAATTACAGCCATAGGAGATTACGGATGGGGAACTTACGAGTATCAGTTGGAATTGGGAGCTACCATTGTTGTTGCTTACAGTTCTGGAAGTGTATTTAGTAATCTTAATGCGGGAGTATATACAGTAAGAGTTAAAGATATAAATGATTGTTCTATTTCTAAAGATATAGAAATTAAGCCAGCACTTCCTATTGCTGCCACAGCAAGTGCAAACAGCCTGCTTTGTTATGGAGATTTAACAGGAGTAGTTACTGTAGTTGCCACAGGGGGACAAGGACCAGGGACATATGTCTATAGTTTGATTGATGCAGGTGGGAACCCGTCTGCTTACCAGTCGAGTCCAGTATTCTCTAATCTTGTAGCAGGGACTTATACGGTATTGGTTACGGACGATTTGTCCTGTGAGGTGACTACCTTACCAGTTACTATTGTTGCGCCGCCTATTGTGGTTGCATCCGTAAGATTGACAACAACACTTTCATGTACTGTTCCTGGTGTGATTCAGGTTTCAGCTTCTGGAGGAGATGGAGGTCCTTATACCTATAGTAACGATGGTGTTACCTTTGGTACTGTTAATTCATTTACAGTGTCTCCAGGAGTGCCTACCACGTATCAATATTTTGCAAAAGATGCCTCGGGGTGTATCTCGAATGTGTCAAATGGTATTACGGTGCATCCAATTACTCCTTTAAAAGTGATTATTGATGCAGTAAATGCAACCATTAGTTGTAATGGAGGTACGACTGCTGTGATTTCTGCGATAACATCTGGTGGAATTGGGAATTATAGCTACGAATTATTAAACGCGAATGATGTTGTATTAGACGGCCCTCAAAATTCTAGTATTTTTACGGGACTAGGAGCTGGGGTATACAAAGTACGTGTGAACAGCTTTGATTGTCAACAAGTATCTGATCCAATTACTTTAAAGGATCCAAAAAAGTTACAATTAAATGAGAGAGCAGATTTCACAAATATAACTTGTTACGGAGAGGTTGATGGATCTATTACAGTACATGCCGTTGGAGGTACAGGGAATCTAGTTTATAGTATAGACCAGAGTAAATATGTGAACAGTAATATATTCAAGGGCTTAAAAGCAGGTATGTATACGGTAACGGTTCAGGATGAAAATGGGTGTTATATCAATCAAGATATAACGATTGTGGAACCGATACTATTAGAATTTGATTTCGGATTGATACAGCAAGAAAAATGTGCCAATGATAAAGACGGTAGCATAGAAGTTATTATTACTGGTGGTACTGCTCCTTATCGTACCAAGTTAAATGCTGATGGAGTATTTGTGGAAGGTAAGATGCTGTATGATAACCTGGAAGGCGGACATGTGTATGTTGTTTATTTGGAAGATAGTTCAGGCTGTGTTAAGAACTTAGTTGTTAAATTAAAAACGCCTGTAGATTTGGAATTTGGAACCATTATAGATTATGGTTGTGATGGAAATACTAAGATTGTTGCTTCTGTAGCGCTACAATATAAAAATGAGGTTAGCTATATCATGGTAAGTAATTCGAATACCTTTACCAATACGACGGGTATTTTTGAAAACGTAACACCAGGTACTTATTTGATAGAAGTGGAGCATAAAAATGGGTGTATTCCTTCTCAGACTTATGTAGATGTGAAGAGTGTACTTCCAATTGCAGCTACATTAGAAGAAACTTTTGTAAATACAATTACCGCCAAAGTGGAATATGGATACCCTCCTTATGAATACCGCTTAGATGAAGGTGACTTTGGAAATTCGAATCAATTTATTATTACCAAAACAGGTACTTACACAGTGGAAGTTCGAGATTCGAGAGGTTGTATTACCAGCGCTAAAATTGACATGGAATTTATCACAGTGTTTATTCCTAATTTCTTTACGCCGGATGGTGATGGGAAAAATGATTATTGGTATCCGCAAAAATTAATGGCATATCCAAATGTTAAAGTATCGATATACGATCGTTATTCTAGGCTGATAGAAGAGTTTAGAGGTCCTCAAATTGGTTGGGATGGAAATCTAAAAGGAAAAGCATTGCCTTCTGGTGATTACTGGTATGTAATTGACTTGGACGGATTGCAAGGAGATAAACGAGAAATGATGGGTAATTTTACTCTTTACCGTTAATTTTAATTAGAAAATTATGATGAAGAAAATAGTGTTCTTTGTGTTAGTATCGGGTTCTCTATTGTGTAGAGCCCAGGAGTTTAGTATGCCTTTGTTGAGTCAGTATATGGCGGAAAATCCATTTGTTATTTCTCCAACATTTGCTGGAATAGGTCCCTATTTTCAACTCCGCGCAAGTGGATTGGAACAATGGGTTGGAGTGAAGGACGCTCCAAGTACCCAATCAGTTTCTCTAGATGGACGTTTTGGAGACGTGAATGGTTTTGGGATTCTTTTGTTTAATGACAGAAATGGAAATACCCGACAATATGGTGGACATATTACCTATGCACATCACCTCACGTTAAATGAGTATCGAAATCAGTTTGTATCCTTTGGGATGTCCTACCGGTTTACCCAATTTAAAATAGATGTTTCTGATTTTAATGGGAATGACCCTTCTGTTCTCGGAGATAGATCAACACTTAATTCCAATTTTGATGTTGGGATGTTGTATCGATTTGAAAAGTTTTACATGAGTTTAAATGTTACTAATATTTTAGATAAAAGTGCCAGAGCCTTTGCGGATGGTGAACCTCTAAAATTACGAAGTTATTCCATTTATACAGGTTTCAAATTTGATAGAAATCCATACCATAAATTTGAGGTTTCTTTATTTAGTCGTTACTTTGAAAGTGATGCACGTTCCAATACAGATCTTAATTTTAAGTATAGAAAGCTATATGGAGATGATTATTTTTGGTTAGGCGCCAGTCTCCGTATGATAAATGATTTGGATTTTCAACCTGTTAGTGTAACACCAATGGCAGGGTTTAATCACAAACAATTTTATGTTTCTTATGGATTCGAAATGAATCTAGGAGAAATTATTCAGTACAATGTAGGGACTCATTTAATTACCCTTGGGGTAGATTTTCTATACAATCCTAGTAGTAAAAAATGTACGCGTTAATACCTTTGGTATAAGACAATTCCTTAAAAGAGGCAAACGTTTGTTTATCGTTGCTGTTCTTCTTGTTTTGACAAGAAGAACAGCAACTTTTTTTTGTAATTAAAATTTGAAGGGAGTTAGGATGTATCCTCGTACACGTAATACCAAATACAGTTCCAAGTGACTGTTTAGAAATGGAATCATTTTGGATTGTAATTGGTATATGTCTCTTGTTACGAATCACTATTCATTTTCCAAATCATCATACTCCTGATATAGGAAGTCGTTGAAAGGGAAACGAGAGATGTGTATCTCTTTTACAGCATTAAAAACTTTGTCTTTGAATTCATCTAAATTTTCTTTGTTTAGAGCAGAGATAAATAGGCAGTTATTACCTAAGCTATTCATCCAAGTCTGTTCCCATTCCTTTAGGGTGAAATGTGCTTTTGTTTTCTCGGTTTCTAAATCATCTGAATCGATGGTTTCGTGAGTATAAGCATCTATTTTATTAAATACGACAATGGTTGGTTTATCGGCACTTTTTATTTCGGCTAAAATAATATTTACAGATTCCATATGGGCTTCAAAAGATTCGTGAGAAATATCTACAATATGTAACAGTAAATCGGCCTCTCTCACTTCATCTAAGGTAGATTTAAAAGATTCTACTAGCTGAGTTGGTAGCTTTCTAATAAACCCAACAGTATCGGTCAGTAAGAAAGGGATGTTTTTGATCACTACTTTTCGAACAGTAGTATCTAGAGTTGCAAACAATTTGTTTTCTGCAAAAACCTGACTTTTACTCACTACATTCATCAAGGTAGATTTTCCTACGTTTGTATAGCCTACAAGTGCAACACGCACCATTTTTCCGCGGTTTTTGCGTTGTACTGCCATTTGTCTGTCTATGATAAGAAGCTTCTTTCTAAGCAGTGTTATTTTATCGCGAATAATACGCCTGTCTGTTTCAATCTCGGTTTCTCCAGGTCCGCGCATTCCTATTCCTCCTTTTTGTTTGTCTAAGTGAGTCCACAATCGTGTTAATCTAGGGAGCATATATTGACATTGAGCCAATTCTACTTGCGTTCTTGCATAGGAGGTTTGAGCGCGTTGTGCAAAAATATCGAGAATTAAATTGGTCCGGTCTAATATTTTACAATCCAATATTTTTTCAATATTTCTCAATTGACCAGGGGATAGTTCATCATCAAAAATAGCGGTTTCAATATTGTGTTCGATCATATAGGCCGTTACCTCCTCTAGTTTTCCAATTCCTAAAAAAGTTTTTGGATGTGGTTTCTCTAATTTTTGAGTAAAACGTTTTACAACTTTTGCTCCAGCTGTTAAGGTTAAAAACTCCAGTTCGTCCAAGTACTCTATGGATTGCTTTTCGTTTTGTTGTTGAGTAATTACACCAATTAATACTGCCTTTTCTGAACTAACTATTTTTTGATCTATCATATTGCAAAGGTACAAATTGTGCTGATTTATAGGATTAATAAAAGAATTTTATACATTCGCTTTATAAGCTATTAATTATGTCCGTATTATTCTCTAAGAAAAACAAGAAAAAGCCGCAAACCATTGCGTTTTACAACCTAGAAAACCTATTTGATACCATTGATGATAAAAACACATTTGATGATGATTTTACGCCAGAGGGGAAAAAAAATTGGAATTATAAACGTTATCAAAAAAAAATCAAAAAATTAAGCAGTGTTATTTCTCAAATAGGAACTGATAAATCTAAATTACCTCCTGTTTTAATTGGAGTGGTTGAGGTAGAAAACAAAGCTGTATTATCGGATTTGGTCAGTCATAAAAATTTAGCAGATTTCCATTATGGATATGCGCACTATGATTCGCCAGACGAACGAGGAATTGATGTAGCGCTGTTGTATCAAAAAAAACATTTTGAATTGTTAGCCTCTAAAACGTTCCCATTGTTGTTGAGTACCGATTCCGGGGGGCGTGATTATACAAGAGATGTTTTGTATGTAAAAGGACGATTAAAAGGGGAACTTATGTATATTTTGGTGAACCATTGGCCTTCAAGAAGAAGTGGTCTAGATACCTCTGAAGAAAAAAGGTTGTTGGCGGCAGAACTTGTGGGGTCTATTGTTGATGGAATTCAGTTAGAGGATCCTGAAGCTCATATTATAATTATGGGCGATTTTAATGATGATCCAACCAATATAAGTATCAAGCAAACATTGTTGTCTAATTCGAGTCTATACAATCCAATGGAAAGTTTGCTTGAAAAAGGAAAAGGGACCTTGTCTCATAAAAGAACCTGGCATTTGTTTGATCAGATTATTTTTACGAAAAACTTTTTTGAGAGGAGCAAAACGACTTATTCTTTTCGTTATGCAGATGTTTTTAATAAAAAATTCCTAAAAACCTTCCGAGGAAAATATAAAGGAACTCCGTTTAGAACGTATGTTGGAAAATGGTATAAAGGTGGTTTTAGTGATCATTTTCCAGTCTATATTTATTTGAATAAAGGCTAGTGATTGCTAACAAGAAACTATTTACTATAAATAGGTGAAAATCTCTCTGAAATTAATCAGGGAGATTTTTTTTGTCTTCTAGGATAATTCCTAGTTTTTTAGCGCGTTGGTTCCAGCCTTGTCTAGCAAGGTGTTGTAAGTCTGCATGGCTATCACTTTCGTCCATTATTTCTAGTCCTAAAAGTGTTTCTATAATGTCTTCTTGGCTAACAAGTCCACTGACAGAGCCATACTCGTCTACGACAAGGGCTACATGTTCTCTCTTGTGAATCAAGGTGTCAAACAATGCGGGTATCGAGAGGTTTCTTTCTGTGACAAGGATGTCTCTTCTGATGGATTTTAGAGGTTGGTCTCCCTTTTTGTTGATAATAGCTTGGTATAAATTGTCTTTTAAAAAATAGCCTGTAATATTGTCGGAATTTTCTTTATATATTGGAATTCTAGAAAATTTTAATGCCAAGTTTTCATCAAAAAACTCTTGGATACTTTTTTCTTCGTTGGCTATTTTCATCACAGAGCGTGGCGTCATAATGCTCTTTACTTTTACTTCTTTAAAATTGATTAAATTTTTAATAATTCTGCTTTCCGATTCTAAAAATACGCCTTCTTCTGTTGCTATTTCAGCCATGGCACTAAAATCTTCTCTGCTCAATGCGCTTCCGTGCCCAGATTTCCCTATCAGTTTTGTTGTCAATTGAAGCAGCCATAACATTCCTGTCCATTTTAATATAAACACCATTCCTGTCAAAGTTTTGGCAGTAAAGCCAGCCAGTTGCTTCCAATAAGTAGCTCCAATGGTTTTAGGGATAATTTCGGATACCACCAAGATAAGCAACGTCATGATTGCAGAGACAATCCCTACAATGTTTACGCCTAGGATATTGATGTCGTAATCCAAAGATTCTGCATGTACTCCCACTAATATGGCGCCCACAGTATGTGCCAACGTATTTAAAGTTAAGATGGCAATGATGGGTTTATCTATGTCGTTTTTTAAATGATCTAATGTTTTTGCATAGCCCAGTCCTTCTTTCTTTTTAATATTGATAAAAGTGGGGTTGATACTCAGTAATACGGCTTCCAGTATGGAACATAAAAATGAAATAAAAATAGATGTGGCAGCTATGAGTAATAATGTAGTCATAAAAATACGTGTATTTTGAACGTGAAAGATACAAAAAAATCGCCTAGAAATAAGTTTCTAAGCGATTCGGTAAAATTATTAAGTGCTTTTGTTTAGAAGGCGTAATTAACTCCAATTCCAAAAACCTCTCTAGTTTGAAATCCTTTATATGCATTGTCGTCATACACAGTCTGGAAGGTTAAATTTGCAGATAAATATTTGTTGATGGTCATCACCAAATTCATGGTGTAGTCCAAGTCTACATTTTTTGCTTCTTTTAAATAATTGGTGTATAAATTCAGGATGTTCTCCATCGATACATTATTCATCAGTTGTAATTTATAATAACCAGAGGCGTTTAATCCTATTTCATAACGGCTACTTTTTCCAGAGTCAACTCCAAAATAGCTATCATCTAGAATCCCCATATTGTTTCTGAGTCCTTTGTCAATAAATGTAATTTTAGAAGTTAGAGGAGCGATATTAAATTTAAGATTATCGCTCTTTTTCCATAACATACCTGGCCCAAAGGAGAGGTATCCTGGAGATAGTAGATTGGTAAATTCTTTTCTTTCTTCCTTTCCAAAAGCATTTTTTGAATATTTATATCCTTTAGAAAACTGAGTTTTGAAATTCACAAAAGCAGAGTAATACCAATATCCAAATGCTTTTTTACCGTATAATGAATTGAATTCGAAACGGTCATCTGTTTTTTTCTCAAACTGACTATTTGCAGTTTTTGTCATGCCGTACGAGGCAATCAATTTATTATCCCATGTTACGTCTCCTTTTCTATAATTAAAGTCATAATTAATACCAAGAGTACCAGAAACATTATTTTCTCCTCCTGTTGTCCATTTTGAGAACGAAGATTGATTGAATAAAAAGGATAGATTCCCTCCTTTTGTCCAGCCTTCCTTTGGCTTTTCTGTTGTTTTATCTTGTGCAAATGAAATGGTGCACATGGCGGTAAGTGCTATTGAAAGCAATACTTTTTTCATAATTAAGTGTGTTTACGGTTTTTATGTAAATATAGCTATATACTACTATTGTTAGACCTGATTTTTGTGAAAAGTCACTTTTTAAAAGCAGAAAGTTGTGTGTTTTATAAAGGTTTTTAACCTTATAACATTACGTATTCTTGACGGAATACGATTTGAAATATAAGGTGTTATTAAAACAAGTCTGAATGTGTGTTTAGGTGGATTGACTTTGGGATATAGGTATTATCTTTTATACAGAGGCACCGTAGAACAGGCTTCTCCAAAAAAGAGGGATCTTACCACAGGTTGTAGTTTTTCTATCAAGCGAATATAAGCAGTTTCAGGAATTGCTTTTTTAGAGCAGCCTTTAATAATAACGGGCTTGTCTTTAAATTGTTCTATAGCTATTTGCGAGATAATAGTGTCAAATATAGATGTTTCCAATTGCTGTAAATCACCGATGATAATATGTCGGGCATGCTGCGTTAGCGAGGTGCTTATCAGTAAGTATGCCCATGAAGGGATAATGGCGTCAGAAGAACAGGTTAGTGCAACAAAACTATCCTTATAACGTGACCAATCATGATTTTTAACGTGTGCTCTAAAGTCTTTTTCCTTTAAGATTAGCTCTTGAAACAACCAAGGTTTGATATCAAAAACAATGCGTTCACCGTTTGGATAATAATCTTCTAAATCCAAAGTGATTAACTTGCTATTTGCAACTCTGTTAACTATTTCTGACATATGATGTGTTGTTAATAGCTTATAAAAAGCCCAATTCTAGCTTGGCTTCTTCACTCATTAAATCCTGTGTCCAAGTTGGATCAAAAGTAATTTCTACTTCACATCCTTTTACCTCTTCCAATTCCTTTACCTTTTCTTCTACTTCTACGGGAAGCGTTTCTGCTACCGGGCAGTTAGGAGACGTTAAGGTCATTAAAATCTTTACGTCATTCTCATCACTGATCATAACATCATATATCAATCCTAATTCGTAGATGTCTACAGGTATTTCCGGGTCGAAAATAGCTTTGAGTTGACCTATAATTTTTGCTCCTAAATCTTGTACGTGTTCGCTGTTCATGTCTTTTTAATTCAATCTAAATAAGTGCAAAGATACAATTTCTTATCCTAACTTTGATTGGTAGGCTAATGCGTATAGTTTTAATTGTTTTACCATGGCTAATAATCCATTGGCACGCGTTGGTGATAAATGTTCTGTCAAACCTATTTTATTTATAAAAAATAGATCGGCTTCTAGGATTTTCATAGGAGATTGGTTGGATAATATACGTACAAGTAAGGCTACAATTCCCTTCGTAAGTATGGCATCACTATCTGCGGTGAAATTTATTTTATCTTCCTTTATATCAGCGTGTAACCACACTTTTGATTGGCATCCAACAATAAGGTTATCTTTCGTTTTATAGGCGTCTTCAATGATCGGTAAATCCTTTCCTAGTTCAATAATATACTCATAGCGTTCCATCCAATCTTCGAACATCGAAAACTCATCTATAATCTCCTCTTGTATCTCTTTGATACTCATTATTTTGTGTATTTATGGTTTACTAAATAAATTTCGTGGCAAATTAGGTAAAAAATAATGTGAAATACTTATTTTTGCAAAAATATTTAAAAGTTCGTATTTAATATATAATTGTATGAGTAAATTATTAGTAGTTGGCACCGTGGCATTTGATGCCATAGAAACACCCTTTGGGAAAACAGATAAAATTTTAGGTGGAGCAGCCACATATATTGGTCTTTCTGCATCTCATTTTGGGGTAGATTCAGGGATTGTATCCGTAGTTGGAGGGGATTTTCCAGATGATTACTTGCACATGTTAAATGCAAAAAACATTAATACAGATGGTGTTGAAGTAATCAAGTCTGGAAAAACATTTTTCTGGTCAGGAAAATATCACAACGATATGAATTCTAGAGATACCTTGGCTACGGAGTTGAATGTATTGGAACATTTTAAACCTGTGGTACCCGATAATTATAAGAACAGTGATATTGTTATGCTAGGGAATTTACATCCATTGGTACAAGCATCTGTATTGGATCAAATGACAGTAAAACCTAAATTATCTATTTTGGATACGATGGATTTCTGGATGGATATAGCTTTGGATGATTTGTTAGCTGTAATTAAACGTGTAGACGTAATTACCATAAACGATGAAGAAGCAAGGCAATTGAGTGGTGAATATTCTTTGGTAAATGCAGCAAAGATAATTCATAAAATGGGGCCGAAATACGTGGTTATAAAAAAAGGAGAGCATGGCGCGTTACTTTTTAATGAAGGGAAAATGTTTTATGCACCAGCCATGCCATTGGCTGAAGTTTTTGATCCAACGGGTGCAGGAGATACTTTTGCAGGTGGTTTTGCTGGTTACCTCGCAAAAACAGAAGATTTGTCTTTTGAAAATTTAAAAAATGCTGTGATTTACGGTTCTAATCTCGCTTCGTTTTGCGTGGAGAAATTCGGAACAGAACGCATGCAAGAGCTTACGTTGGACGAAGTAAAAGAACGACTGGAACAATTTAAAGAATTGACACAATTTAATATCAAATAGTAAGCTATAAATAATTCCGCATTTTTGCGGAATTATTATTTTAATACAATCACCAAAATACAACAAATCTACACTATGAGTGATGCAATAAAACACGAATGTGGAATCGCAATGGTTCGTTTAAAAAAACCATTAGAATTTTATCAAAAAAAATATGGAACTGCTTTTTATGGCTTAAATAAAATGTACTTGTTAATGGAAAAACAGCACAATCGTGGTCAAGATGGTGCGGGAATTGCAAGTATTAAATTTGATGTTGCTCCTGGTACACGGTATATTAGTAGAGTACGTTCCAACCAAGCGCAACCTATTCAGGATATCTTTGCTCAGATCAATACCCGTTTAGAAAAGGCATGGGAAGGCAATGAAGATAAGAAAGAGGATGTAGCATGGCAATTAAATAATCTGCCTTACTTAGGAAATTTGTTTCTAGGCCATGTTAGATATGGAACTTTCGGTAATAATAGCATCGAAAGTGTACATCCATTTTTACGTCAAAGTAACTGGATGCATCGTAACTTATTGGTAGCGGGAAACTTTAATATGACCAATTCAAATCGCATGTTTGACGATTTAGTAGAATTAGGGCAACATCCAAAAGAAATGACGGACACCGTGACGGTGATGGAAAAAATAGGTCATTTTATTGATGATGAAGTATTGGATTTATACCATGAATTAAAGAAAGAAGGCTATAGTAAAAAAGATGCATCTCCAATTATAGGAGAACGTATGGATATAAAAAGCATCCTTCAAAAATCTTCAAAAAATTGGGATGGTGGTTATGCCATGGCAGGAGTACTTGGACATGGTGATGCTTTTGTGTTGAGAGATCCAGCAGGAATTAGACCTACTTTTTATTTCGAGGATGATGAGGTGGTTGTCGTTGCTTCTGAACGCCCCGTAATACAAACAGTTTTCAACGTTGCTATTAATGATGTAAAAGAATTGGATCGCGGTCATGCTTTAATTATCAAGCAAAACGGGAAGGTTACTGTAGATAAGATATTAGATCAATTGCCTAAAAAATCATGTTCTTTTGAACGTATCTATTTCTCTCGTGGTAGCGATGCAGATATCCATACAGAACGTAAAAATTTAGGAAAATTAGTCTTTCCTCAAATCTTAGAAAAAATAGATGGAGATATGAAAAACACCGTTTTTTCATACATTCCTAATACCGCAGAAACTTCTTTTTATGGACTTAGAGAGGCAGCAGAAGATTATGTAAATACTCAAAAATTAGAGATTCTGTCTATAGAAAATAACAAACTGTCTGCAGAAGAATTGAAATCAATTTTGTTAGAGCGTCCACGTATCGAAAAATTGGCAATTAAAGATGCAAAATTGCGAACGTTTATTGCAGATGATAAAAGTCGTGACGATCTAGTTGCACATATTTATGATGTAACTTACGGAATTGTAAAACCCGACGATAATTTGGTGATTATTGATGATAGTATTGTTCGTGGGACTACGTTAAAGCAAAGTATCATTAAAATATTGGATCGTTTGTCTCCAAAGAAAATTGTAATTGTTTCTTCAGCTCCTCAAATTAGATATCCAGATTGTTATGGAATTGACATGGCTAGATTGGGTGATTTTATTGCTTTTAGAGCAGCCATCGAGCTATTAAAAGACCAAGGACAAGAGGCTGTTATAAAATCTGTATACGACAAATGTAAAGCGCAGCAAGGGAAACCAGATGTTGAAATTTCAAATTTTGTTAAAGAAATATATGTGTCATTTACCGATGCTCAAATTTCAGATAAAATAGCCGAAATGCTAAAAACTCATGAAATAAAAGCAGAAATTCAAATTATCTATCAATCTGTAGAAAATTTACATGTAGCCTGTCCAGATCATTTAGGTGATTGGTATTTTACGGGTGATTATCCTACTCCAGGAGGGATGCGAGTGGTAAACGATTCGTATATCAACTTCTTTGAAGGGAATAATAAAAGGGCTTATTAATAGAAATTAAGATTTTTCTATATTTAAATAAACCTCTTGCTTCGGTAAGAGGTTTTTTTTGTCTAGGGAATACAAAGATTGCGATCCGTTTTGTCTCGACAAAAATGGTGTATTTGCGATTTATATCGCTTAGTTGAATTCAGCCAGTATGGAAGTTTGTTTCTTTTTAAAGAGTGAAAACTTGAGTTATACCAAATACATTTCCAAGTGGCGGTTTAGAAATGTAGGCTTCATACCAAAAAACGCAAAATTTCCGTTAGGATATTTAAATGAAATTATATTGTAAGTTCTATAATCCTTTTAAGATTATAATTGGACACCTTGTTATTATAGAACTCTTTTTGAAGACATCCATTCCTCTAAAACAGTTACTTTCAGCTTTAATTTCAGTAAGTTTTTGTTAGGCAGCTGATTCTAGGTATAGCCCGTAAATACATGTTTTATGTACTCCTAACCGTTTCATAATAAGCGCACCGTATCCATAGCAATTATTATTTATTTTGTTAGGTCAAAAAAAGACTGCCTAGTAAGAGCCTTGCTTCATTCATGCTTTTAAAATCAGTAGAATAGTAATCAATCCTTTATAATAACTATGTAAACAAAGGTCAATAACCTCTGGGCAAGCCCACGAGGCATGATAAAGAAAAAAACCTTAATCATTTCGATGCAAGCATCGGGGAATTAAACCCACTAGTGGGATTAAAATACAGAAACACACGTGCGTATAACATTATTTTATATATTTGCCTTACGTTTTAAAAATAAATACGCCTTAATATTAAGCCCACCCTGCATTGTGAACTAAATGGATATGCCATCATGTTTACAATTGCTATTGTGAGGATATGTGTATTACAAAGCATTGACACACGCAAACACACAACATAGAATAACAAAACAACATGGTAAAAGCAATATTAATAATAGATGGAAAAGAAGTAAACGTACGTTGGTTTACCATCAATTTTAATCAAGGAGCAAACCCTAACGGGAGACCCTCACAGAAACCCATATTTATAGGTTTTAAACTAATTATAGAAACTAGAAAAGACCTAAATCTTACTGACTGGGCATTTTCCTCTAGACAAACAAAACAGATAGTATTACATCTTAATTCCGTTATTTTGGGAGGGAAAACAAGAAAAATATTTTTCTATGACTGTCATCTTGTAAACTGGAAAACCAATTTTTCTTCTACAGGCTCAGATCCAATGACGGAAACTTTAGAAATCACCTGTGCTGGTGTTGAAGATTCTAATTCGTCTGGTGTGTATTCTGCCTCTTGGAGGGTTACGTATCCAGAACTAGAAGTCGAACCAACAATTAGAGATGATAATATAGAAAAAACTATTATAGAATCTTTTTTTGAAGATAAAAAAACG
Organism: Flavobacteriaceae bacterium; assembly: GCA_965224465.1. GTDB lineage: Bacteria > Bacteroidota > Bacteroidia > Flavobacteriales > Flavobacteriaceae. The sequence continues at coordinate 3,414,105 of OZ245049.1, forward strand.
ATGCAAAAGATTGATTTTTTAAAACCTAATATGAATGTTAATTTAGTCTTGAAGCTAAAAAACATGGAAAACACATCTATTGACATAGATTTATCAGAATATAAAGTAGGTTTTGAGCATAATGGCAATAAATTAGACGATGATATTTTAAAAGAGATAGATATTTCAAGTGATACTAAAAAAATAAATTTAAAAACTACTAAAAAATAATAATTATGGCTATTATAACAGAAGTAGGAAACCCAAGTAACTCTTATTCTTTTAAACCATTAGAAGTATGGGAATTTACTCCAATTGTACTTTTAAATAAAGAACCTACGGATTACGATAGAATAGAAGACATAATACTTCTTTACAATGTAGATGAAAAGGTTGAATTATCTGATAAACTAAGTACTTCTATAAGTAGTAAATATACACTTATGGAGTTTACAACAGAATTAGATACACTAACATTAAGTTTTATTGTAAAGAATGGAACTACTGACCAATTTTACGACGAAGACGGATATATTAAGCCTCAATTAACGTTAATTGATAATAATAATAATAATAAAGACACTAAAAATACGATTGAAATCACTAAAAATGAAAGTTTTTTAATAGATTACGATAAAAAAGAAACAACAGAAATTGAAGTCGATATTTCTATAAAATCAAAAAATGATATATCTTTTTATGTAGATTTTTATGCTAATGATGATAAAAAGTATTTTGATGTTGAGGGAGCTTATAAAAATGTATTTTGTGGTAGAGTAAAAATAATTTACAATACTGATAATGAATGGCAGTTTTCTTTAAATGAAATTGAAAAGATTAAAACTTATGCTATTACTAATAATGTAGATTATAGAAATTCTTTTAAGAAAGATCGTAAAGATAGAAAATACACTGATTACCACCATTGTACCGATACTCATAAAAATATTGTGTACCAACTATTAAATAATCCTACCGATTTATATCTTGGAGAAAATCAAACAAAAAACAGAAAGACTCCCAGAGATTATGAAAAAGCAGGGGAATCAACAACTCATGGAGTTAGGAATAGACTAATAGCATCAACTTATGCTGAATCTTCAAAAAACTTTACTGTTATTGATATTAATAATAACGAAGTTTTAAATAGTGGACAAGCAGGGAATACAGATGTGAAATTAAGTAAGTTTAAAGAAAGCCCTGTTGTATATATGAAAAATAAATGCCCTAAAGATGGCTATTATATATTTATTGGAGCATATAATGATGATTATCATTCTTTTACTATTGTAGCTAATAAGCGTGGGGAGAATATTAATTTCATCTTTATAGACCAAGTAGTTGGAATAAGTAGTTTCACTGAAAGTAATTTTGAAAAATCTAAGTTATTAAGGAACATTGATAGTTATTCTTTTGACTACCCTATGAAATTAGAATTATTTCAATTAAGAAATAAAAAGAAATAAAAATGAAAAAATATTTTTTAATATTACTCGTCCTATTATTTATATTTAATTGTAATGGTTCTAAACAAGATAGTAAAGTAAACCTTGATAAGGTTAATTCTAAAATCACTTTAAATAAAGTGATTTTAGATACGTTAAAAGTTAAAAAGAAACTATTAACAATAAATAATTTTAACCTTTTATTGTCTAAAATAAAAAACGTAAAAAATGTAGGAGAAAAGCATAAAGACTGGATGTCTAATAAAGCAAGGACTTTAGATTCACTTTTTCTACTTGATAATCGAGAATTTTCTGTAAAAACAATAAGTTATGAGTACAAAAAAAATGTAATATTTTATGTTCATGATTTAAAACATATAAACGATACTATAAGTATAAAGCCTTTTTTAGAAAATGCACAAGGAAAAACTAGTGAAGGTTACTTAGGGGAACGTGTATTAATTTTTGCAATGAAAAACAATAAAGATGCAAATTTTATTGATATACCTGTAAATTGGAACTATGGCGAGTTAGAGGATGAGCTTCTTGAAATATTATATAAAAATATAGATAGTGATGTAATAATTTGTAGAAATATAGACACCTGTATATATATTAGGGATTTACGAAAAATGAAGTCTGAATAAAAAATATAGGTCAGTTACCAAATACCTAGCTAAAATTACGTGGGTCGGTGGGGTCCCAATAATTTTATTGTTGCACTGAAAAAAAATGTAATATTTTATGTTTTAAAACATCTTAAATTTTATACAAAATGAAAAAAATCATAACATTATTAGTAGGTTTTTGGGTTGCTATATCTTTTTCTCAAGAAAAAAAAATCCCATACCCAAAAATTATTAAACCGATTATTTCTTATAACTATAAAGTAAGCATATTAAATGGACTTGAGTTTTGTACATATAACGATGGGGATTATTTAAGAGGTCATTATAATGTTGAAGTTTACATTTTAGATAAGACCATTTCAGATACTACGATTATTGATAATGGACTAGAAAGAAGCACTTTACGGTATGATTTAGCATATAGTAGATACAAAGGAACTAATATATCTTTACAAGGCAAGTTTTTTAAAGGCTACAAAAACGGTTTCTGGAAAACTACATATAAAAACAAATTAGTAAAAACCATAAATTATAATCATGGTTTAGTTATTGGTAGATACAGAGTTTACAATTTAAAAGGAAATATACTATATAAAACTACATTTGGTACTAAAGGTAATGGTAGGTTTGAAGATTATTATTACAAAACTGGTCTTTTAAAACAAGAAGGCAATTACAAAAACGGAAAAAAACAAGGAGAATGGCGCGATTATGATGAACAGGGAAATACTAAAAAAATAACTTATTACGAAAATGGAACTCCAGTAAAATAAGGTCCTACAATTAATAACCAAGGGTTTATACGATACTTAGGTTTCAATGTGAACGCCTTAGTAATTAAAGGTTTAAGTTTGCGAAAAAAATAATTCTCCTAATAACTTTTTTAATCTATTGTGTTACGCTTAAATTCAACTAATAAACGCAACTTTTCGATTTGATTCTATGATGGTTATATTTTCAAAACAGAAAAGTAGGAAAACCTACCTTTCTTGTCTTGATGGATATGTATCTTACGGTCTCAAATCTCGAAAAAAGAAGTTGTATGAAACACATCACCCAAGCGCAAAGATACACAATTTGTTGCATGTTAAAACAAGGTTATAAACAGGTTGAGATAGCAGCTGCTATAGGAAAAGACAAGTCTGTTATTAGCAAAGAGATTAAGCGTAATTCAGACAAAAGAAATGGAGTTTACAAGCATGAATTAGCCCAAAAAAAGTATGCTAAACGTCATAAAGAAAAGCCTAAAAGAAAACGCTTTACAGAAGATATTCAACAAGCAATAGAGTTGTTATTGCGAGACGATTATAGTCCTGAGCAAGTAGTTGGTGTCCTAAAAAAACAAGGTAAAGAAACGGTGTCTATTGAGCGTATATATCAGCATATTAGGGAAGACAAGAGGAATGATGGTGATTTACATACACACCTTCGCAGACAGGGAAGGAGATATAGAAAACGTGGCTCATCAAAGGATTCTAGAGGGGTTATAAAGAATCGTATTAGTATAGAACAACGCCCTGAAGTTGTTGAACAAAGAAATCGATTTGGAGATTTAGAGGTCGATTTAATCATAGGTAAAAACCATAATCAAGCCATACTTACCGTAAATGATAGAGCTTCTGGAATGCTTAAAATGAAAAAAGTAAGCTCTAAAGAAGCAGTTGTTGTCACTAAAGCTATCAATGAAATATTAGAAGACTGGAAGCCTTATCTACATACTATAACAGCTGATAATGGAAAAGAATTTGCAGGCCATGAGCAGGTTGCAGAAAATTTATGTATTGATTACTTTTTTGCGCATCCATATCACTCTTGGGAAAGAGGATCTAACGAAAATTTAAATGGTTTGATTAGACAATATTTTGCCAAAGGAAGTGACTTTACAAACCTAACAGATCAAAGAATCAAAGAGGTAGAAACAAAATTAAATAACAGACCTAGGAAGAGACATAAATATCAAAACCCTATATTTGTAATGGAACAATTATTATTTAACTAAAAGTTGCGTTTGTGACTTGAATTCAGCTAAAACTCTTTTTGATGACATCCATTACTCTAGAATATTCAGTTTTATCTTTAATTTCAGTAAGTTTTTGTTGTTTTGGCATGAAGCTCATTCTAGGTAGCCCCAAAAATACATCTATTAAGTACTCATAACCGTTGTGTCATAAGCGCGCTATATCCATAGCAATTATTGTTTATTTTATTAGGTTAGAAAAGGACTACCTAGTTTATAGCCTTGTTCAATTCTTTCTTTTGAAAAACAGAAGAACAGGAATCTACCCTTTAGGACAAGCATATAAACAAAATTAATCAGAATAAAAACACAATAACACGTGTGCGTATAACATTTTTATATATATTTGACCTACGCTTAAAAACGGACACACTCTATCAACAAGCCCCCACCTACATTGTAAACTAAATGGATATGCCTTCTAGTTTAGAGTTGCTATTGTGAGAATATTACTATTACAAAGCATTGACAGACTCAAACAACTTAATACAACATAGAATAAAAGAACAATATGGTAAAAGCAACATTAATAATAGATGGAAAAGAAGTAAACGTACGTTGGTTTACCATCAATTTTAATCAAGGAGCAAATCCTAACGGCAGACCCTCACAAATCCCCGTATTTATAGGCTTTAAGCTAATTATAGAAGCTAGAAAAGACCTAAACCTAACTGACTGGGCCTTTTCCTCCAGACAAACAAAAGAGATAGTATTACATCTTAATTCCGTTATTTTGGGAGGCAAAACAAGAAAAATATTTTTCTATGACTGTCATCTTGTAAACTGGAAAACCAATTTTTCTTCTACAGGCTCAGATCCAATGACGGAAACTTTAGAAATTACTTGTGCTGGTGTTGAAGATTCTAATTCGTCTGGTGTGTATTCTGCATCTTGGAGAGTTACGTATCCAGAACTAGAAGTCGAACCAACAATTAGAGATGATAATGAACCGAATTTTCTAGGATACTTTTTTGAAAATAAAAACGGAGAACCTATAGAACAAGAAAAAATAGAACCCAACCAAAAAGTAACTTTAGTTATAAAAACTGAAAATTCTGATATTGAAGTAATAACCATAAATTTGAATGACGATAGATTAAATTTTAAACACAATAATAAGGTGTTAGAAAACGACACTTTAGTAGGCGTAAGAATAACAGGAGAAGAAACAAGAATTGATTTAATTAGTATAATGGAATAATATGGCTGGTAAAACAAATAGAGGAATAGCCCGTTTTGAGTCTGGAAGAGGAAATACCATGGAAATAATTTTTCCAACAGTAGTAAGTGATTTAAAATTTAACGTTCAATTTAGAAGACTAGACAGTTATAAAGGCGAGTTCGGTTTCGATTGGATGCGAGATAATTATAAAATAATATCTAAAGATTATGATAAATTAAAAAAGGAATACACACCGACTAAAATTCATGAAGAAGATTATTTTGTGCCTTGGTTAAGTATGTTTCCTAACCAAGAGGGGGTAAAATTAAAGTTAGTGATTACAGAAATAGAAGGTACTGTAAAAGATAACGACATTATAAAACTCTCATCTAAAGACGGCATACATTTTGAACCTAACGAGCTAAAAGTATCTGAAGCCAATGGTAAAGAAATAACTATAATTTGTGAATCGCTTTTAAGCAATGATATTACCATTTCATTACTAGATAAAAACGATGAAGAGGTTGGTAAACTAAATATTTTTAAAAATGCAAATCACGAGCAACTACATTTTAACATTACTCCTGTTCGAATTTTGAGAGGAGTATCACAACAAAGTGATAAAGATGTTATTGAGAATATGATAGATCACTCTCAAGGTTTTGGAGATAAAAGCAAAGATATAAATGGTGACTTACAAAACCTACAAGACTATTTAAATACTCAATCTTTAAATCAAGCTTTATTACAATGTAGTATTGGTAAGGTTTATGATGTTATTATAGATGAAGATAAATGGATAACTAATGACTTAATTATAGATGAAGGGTGTATATTTAAAGATGTAGAAATTTTAGAGAAATTGGATAAGGAATTTAAAAAACAACACCCTAAACAAGCTAAAAAAAGAGGTTTAGTTTTATTCTTATCTCCTTTAAGAAAAGAAGGTGCTGGAGGAGAAGGAGAAATTAGTGAGATAGATGCAAAAAGGTTAGTGATTTATCAATCAAATTTATGGGATAAAGAAAGTTTTGCCCACGAAATCTCACACGTTTTAGGATTGACACATTCATTTCAGAAAAAGATGTCTACAGAGGATGTTTTTATTATGAATAGATTTATTAAGAAAGTAGACGATGATCTTAATTATATGATTAAAAATAATGACCCTCAAAATCAAATTGCAGATGAATGGAGTACACGTAAAGATAGATATAAAGAATATAGAGTGTATTTAAACACCTATTATAAAAACCCTTATCTTTTTGAAAAAACAAAAACTGAAAATATCATGGATTATGAAAATATCAGAAAATCTTTTTGGAAATACCAATGGGAATCAATGCAAGATGATATAGTTAAGTTTTATAATGTTAAATAAGCAATGAAAAAAACAATAACCTTAATACTATTAGCACTTTATATTAATTCCTTTGGTCAAAAACTAATGGTAAAACCGCCTATTCCTATTACTCCAATAAGTTCTTTAGAATTAAAAACAAGTATTAAATTAGGTAAAGAGTTATCTTTTTTAATTAAAGAAAAGAAAACAATTAGAAATGGAGAGTATATAGTAATGGTTAGGAAAAAAAAAGAAAAAAAATCCATCCCTTATAAGTATATAAAGAATAATGAGGGAAATGACACTCCAAATTATGGACTTAAAGGAATAGGAACTAATATATATTTACAAGGCAAGTTTTTTAAAGGCTATAAAAATGGTTTCTGGAAAACTACATATAAAAACAAATTAGTAAAAACCATAAATTATAATCATGGTTTAGTTATTGGTAGATACAGAGTTTACAATTTAAAAGGAAATATACTATATAAAACTACATTTGGTACTAAAGGTAATGGTAGGTTTGAAGATTATTATTACAAAACTGGTCTTTTAAAACAAGAAGGTAATTTCAGAAACGGAAAAAAACAAGGAGAATGGTGCGATTATGATGAACAGGGAAATACTAAAAAAATAACTTATTACGAAAATGGAACTCCAGTAAAATAAGGTCCTGCAGCTAATAACCAATGGTATATACGACGCTTAGGTTTAAATGTGAACGCCTTAGTAATTAAAGGTTTAAGTTTATGGAGAAAATAACTCTCCTAATAACTTTTTTAATCTATTGTGTTATGATTAAAGCGCAGAGTACTGATACAATAAAATCAGAAGACAATATAGTAAGCGCTAAACGTTATCAACTCTATGTTGTTTAAAAGGGCTCTTTAAAAAGGGAAATAGCTGTTTTTTGGAATAGTAAAAAAGAAGATTACAGTTATGTAAGCAGTGGATTAATTATATGTTATAGAAATCTTCATAAGTTTAAACAAAGAGGAATGGAAAATTTCATGGATTACACAAGTGGTAAGAAAAGGACTTGAAGCAACAAGAAAAGTAATCAACAGATGGAATAACAGCAAAGATTATCAATGGGAATTATTACCTATTTCGGTTGTGTAATTTAAACTCTGTCTGCTTGTTTTTTTCTACGTTTTAAAATAGTTCGATTTTCTCTTCATAAGGCTGCTTTAAAAATCGAACTATTTTAAAATGAGCCCCAGCGGCTAGCGTCACGAACTGCTTCCGTTTTTATGTAAATCCAACGTTATTCGATCTTCAAATTTAATATATAATTGTTGAATTGTCAAGCACCAATTATGTAAAGGGTTTGTCCATTTTTTTTCGATATTTTTTGTTGCTAAGTAAACAAGCTTCAATAGTGCCATATCACTGGTAAAAGCCCCTTTTGTTTTAGTTACTTTTCTTACCTGTCTATGAAAACCTTCTACTGCATTTGTTGTGTAAATTATTTTTCTGATAGGTTCTGTATACTGAAAAAACTGAGATAACTCTTCCCAATTACGGTTCCAGCTTTCTAAAACTACAGGGTATTTTTCTCCCCATTTTTCTTCTAATTTCAATAACTCCAACTCAGCAATATCTTTATTAACTGCCTTGTAAACAAGCTTTAAATCTCGAATAAATTCTTTTTGATCTTTGGAAGCTATATACTTTAAAGAATTACGAATTTGATGAACAATACACTTTTGAATTTGTGTTTTAGGAAATACACTCAAGATAGCTTCTGAAAACCCTTTTAAGTTGTCTGTACAGGCAATTAGGATATCCTTAAGCCCTCTGTTATTAAGGTCTGTCAATACTTGAAGCCAAAAATTTGCGCCTTCACTTTCTGAAATATACATTCCTAAAACCTCTTTTATCCCTTCTTTATTTACTCCTAAAACATTGTAAAGTGCTTTGTGTTGTATTTTACCGTCTACTTTTACCTTGTAATGCATAGCGTCAAGCCAAACAATGCAGTACATCTGTTCTACTGGACGACTTTGCCATTGTTTTATATCGGGTATGATCTTATCTGTAATTTGACTTAAAACAGTGTGTGATATATCTGTATCATACATCTCTTTTATATGACCAGAAATATCGCGTAAGCTCATTCCTAAGCCATATAATCCAATGATCTTATCTGATAAATTATCTGCTAAAATGGTTTGACGCTTTTTTATCAGAACAGGCTCGAAACTACTATTTCTATCCGCTGGCGTACTTATTTCAAAACTACCAATACTAGTTTTAACAGTCTTTTTGCCCTTTCCGTTACGTTTATTCCCTTTAGAACGTTCCTCTTCACTAAGGTGTGATTCCATTTCTGCTTCCAATGCTTTCTCAAGAAATTGTTTCATTAAAGGAGCAAAGGCACCTTCTTTTCCGAATAAACTTTTTCCTGATAATAATTGATCCAATGCCTTTTTTTCAATGTTGGCTAACTCGTCTTTTGTCATGTTTTCTGTTTGAATAAAGTTAATACTTTTTTTTATTCAGACAGAGTTGAGTTTACAGTCCCCCTATTTCTAGTATAACTGCTAATAAATTACTTCAAGGAGACTTTCAAACTTTTTATGATTTAACTGTATTCAATTTAGAAAATGAAGATAAATCAACTAAAATTGAAATTTTATATCGTATGACAGAAAACAAGATTAGAAAAAAAGAGATTTGTGTAATTGAAACAATTTTTATAAATGAATAAGTTTTTAATCCGATTTTCACTGCTATCACTTTTTATTTTTACACACTGTAAAAGTATTGATAATAATATAACAATCACACAAAAAGAAGCTTCTCAAGAGATAATTCTTAGAACAGCAAAAGATGTTAAGAATTATGTCATACGAATACAGTTCCCAAAAGAAATAATAATATCTAATAATTCATTATATACATTTGATATACTAAGTTTACATTATATGTATAATAATATCCCTTCTAACAGAAATCTAGATTTAGGTTTATATATAACTGAAAATGACACATTAAAAATGATAATGAATAATAAGAGCAAATTGATTTTTCCAAAAAAAGAATTGCGTTTTATTATTTATTCAAGACATTTTGTAGACGATACGAAATCAATACAAGAAGAATTTAAACCTTATATACAAAAAATGCTTGCACAAAATAAAGACACATTACATATTGGTACAGTACAAGAGTTTAAGAAAAAACATAAAAAATTATTTGAGCTATTTACCAAAAATGACAGTCTTTCAATACAGTTCTTAGAAAAGTATAAATTCGGAGAATTAATAACTATTCCTCTCAAGTGGTAAGAAAAGGACTTGAAGCAACAAGGAAAGTAATTATAGATTTGATTTCTTTTGATGACAGAACTAAATAAAAAACATGTTTTCTATTATAGAGTAACTTTTTTCACGAATGTACATTTTATACAATTTTTGGTGTGGAGCCAATGGAATTATTTTTAGTCAATAAAACTTCAAATATCACGGAAAACAGGGGGTAATAAATGACATTACTTTTTTAGTTTTGCGAACAGATAATTGGAAAAACTTCCAGTTGATAAGAATCGATTTATATGTCCCCACTCCTAGATGTAAAAACAGTGTTTAAAAGCTGTAAAACCCTTTTATACCTACTGTTATTTTGCTTTTTTTTTAATGTAGATAACTCCTTTGCACAGCAATGCCCAAACATTCCCATTTCAGAGTTGGTTTTCTCTAAGGGTTTCGAAATAGAAGAAGACGCGAGAGGTAATGGCTTTGGTAGGTCTATTGATACTGCTGGAGATATAAATGGGGATGGTATTACTGATTTTATTATTGGAGCGCCTAAGGAAGGACTTAGTGATCTTGCAAGGACATTTGTTGTTTTTGGGAAGGATAATATCAATATTGAGACTTTTAATGTCAGTACCTTAAATGGGAGCAATGGTTTTGAAATAGTTGCGACAAATGAAAATGAATCATTGGGTTTTTCCGTGAGTACTGCGGGGGATTTTAATGGAGATGGTATAGCGGATTTAATACTTGGTATGCCCAAAGATAGTAATAGTAGCGCAGTTGTAGCATCAGGAAAGATTGTTGTAGTTTATGGTTCTACAAATCCTTTTCCTGCCAGCCTTTCTGTTTCGGACATTACCGGGGCTAATGGTTTTATTATCCAAGGACAACAAGCAGATGGCAATGATGGTTTTGGGACACTTGTAAATGAATTAGGGGATGTAAATAAAGATGGATTTGGTGATATTGGTGTTACCGCTCCTAAATTATCAGCAAATGGTAAACGGGGTAGAATTTATGTTGTTTTTGGACAGTCTAGTTTTGCTGCTACTTCTAAAATTTCGGATTTGCCTGCGGATAAGATGTTTTATATCGATAATTTAGACACAGATATTGCTGCGAATGTTTCCTCCTTAAACGATTTTAACGGTGATGGTATAGATGATGTCATACTTAGTTTTTCGGAATCCAATGCCAATCCTGTGGGTTCAAAATACAAAGAGGGAAATGTATATGTTGTTTTTGGGAAACAATCAAGTTTTGGTTCTTTTCTAGATCTTAATGTATTAAATGGGAGCAATGGTTTTTCAATTTACGGGCTTAATGGATATGATAATTTAGGGGCTAGTATTGGAGGATTAGACATTAATGGAGATGGTATTTCAGATGCTGTTATAGGAGCCTCTGGATTTGATGGTCCAGTGAATTACTCGGTAGGAAGAGTTTATACTATTTTTGGTTCTACTTCTTTATTTCCTTCTGTTTTTGATTTGAATACATTGAATGGAACCAATGGTTTTGTTATTTCAGGGGATGTTTCAAATGCGAAAATTGGGATGTCTATTGCAAATGCGGGGGATTATAATAATGATGCTATCGATGATGTAGTTTTTGGATCCAATGCAAAAGGGGGCGTAGATACGTATGGAGCGATGTATGTGTTGTTTGGTAAAAATACGTCCTGGGATGCAGAAATTAATGTTTCTGATTTTACAGGAAGCTTAGGGATAGAGATATATAATGATATTTTATATGGAGGGCGTTATGACTTTTCTAATGGTGTTGCAGGTCTTGGAGATATTAATAATGATGGGTTCTCTGATATTGCTGCCGGACTTCCGTTATTTAAGAGAAAAGGGAGGGCTTTTGTAAGTTTCGGACAAAGTGCAAATTATGTTGATAATGCACTGCCAGAAATAACAACCTGTCCAACAAATATTGCGTTATTTATCAATAGTACGATCCCTAATTTTATCTATAAGATTAAAGCCTCAGATAATTGTACGGATGCCAACGATTTGATTTATAAGCAAATTCCTATTCAAGGAACTCCGTTTACTGGGGATACCACGGTACGTATTACTGTAGAAGATGAAAAAGGGAATGTTAGTATTCCCTGTACCGTAACTCTCTCTCTAAAACCTGCACCAACGCCTCTAGATTGTACGAGTAATGTTTTTTCTGTCTCTAATTTAAATGGTGCTAACGGGTTTTATATCAATGGAAATGATCCCATTGGTGAGTTCGGAAAATCGGTGAGTAATGCCGGTGATTTTAACGGAGATGGATTCGACGATTTTATAGTGACAGCCCCTGGAGAGTATACTAAAAGACGAGGGGTTGCCTATGTAATATACGGGAAAGCAAGTGGTTTTTCACCTAATTTTGATGTTTCCTTAATTACAGCGGCTACTGGAATCATACTTACAGGTAGTAATCCAGACAGGCATCATTCTTTAGGTGTTTTTGCTTCTAGTGCAGGTGATATTAATGGTGATGGAATAGACGATATAATGATAGGAGATCCCTATGTGTCTGTTTCAGGACGGAGGGAGCCAGGGGAAACCTTTGTGGTTTTTGGTAGAACTAATCCGTTACCTTCGTTAGATCTTATGCTCCTTGATGGGACAGATGGCTTTATTATAAGAGGGGATGTTGCATGGGATAGAATTGGTGAAGGACTTAGTTTTGGAGGTGATATTAATAATGATGGAATTGATGATATTGTATTGGGTGCCCCTGGAATAGATGTCTTTGCAAAAGATTCAGGTGCATGTGTCGTTATATTTGGTAAAAATGGAGCTTTTGATCCCGTTATCGAAACTTCAGACATCAATGGAATTAATGGTTTTTTTATAACCGGAATTGAAGAGAATGATACCATTGGAAACCTGCCAACATGGTTAGGTGATGTGAATGGAGATGGAATTGACGATTTTGGTTTTACTTCTAGGTATCTTAAAAAAGCATTTGTTGTTTTTGGAAAATCAAGTCCTTTTGATAAAACGATGACTATTGATGAATTAACAGGGGTAAATGGATTCACCATCGATTTTGGCGGGTTTCCAGAAAGTCTGTATGGAGGAATTTCTGGTATAGGAGATGTGAATGCAGATGGTATAAACGATTTCTGTATCGCGTCTAAATTTGTGCTTTTTGGGAAAAATACTGGATATGATAGGTTGGAATCTATAGCTGATCTAAATGGAACGAATGGTTTTGTTCTTAAAACGAAAGCCAAAAAAGTGTCCAGAGCAGGTGATTTTAACGGTGATGGGAAAGATGATTTTTTAATTAGTTATAATAATCGTTCCTTGTATGTTGTGTTTGGTGCAACAGTTTGGGGAAGTGAACTTGATTATACAGGGGCGTCTTTTAAAAGCCAACATGGGATTGTTATTCGTGGAATGAGATTCTCTTCTTTCTTTTATGCGGGAGATATCAATAAAGATAATTATAGTGACCTAGTAATGGGGTATTTTATAGGGTACAATCGCGATGAAGTTTATGGATTTCCTGGTGATGGTCATGTCGTATTCGGATTCAATATTCAAGACACCGAAAAGCCTGTTTTTACAAGTTGTTTATCAGCTCAAACATTAAACATTGGTGACCTACTGCCAGATTATACAAGTCAGGTAGTTGTGAACGATAATTGTGATAACAATCCTAGCATTACACAAAGTCCTCTTGCAGGAACTGCCTATGCAAATGGTATGTTGGTGACCATTACGGCCAAAGATGCTTCGGGGAATAGCAATACCTGTTCGGTTACAATAACGGATAATCTTGATACGGAAAAACCTATAATTACACGCTGTGTTTCGGATCAAGTGGTTTCCTGTACAAGCACTGTTTTGTTAGATTATACAAATGATGTACTCGCTACTGATAATAGGGATGTGTTTGCAGACTTAGTAATTAGCCAAAGCCCAAGTGCGGGAGCTGCCTTTGTGGAGGGGATGTCAATAGAAATAAAAGTGACAGATGCTTCGGGTAATTTTGAACTGTGTCATTTTAAAATAACATCTCAAGACACCGAAAAGCCTGTTTTTACAAGTTGTTTATCAGCTCAAACATTAAACATTGGTGACCTACTGCCAGATTATACAAGTCAGGTAGTTGTGAACGATAATTGTGATAACAATCCTAGCATTACACAAAGTCCTCTTGCAGGAACTGCCTATGCAAATGGTATGTTGGTGACCATTACGGCCAAAGATGCTTCGGGGAATAGCAATACCTGTTCGGTTACAATAACGGATAATCTTGATACGGAAAAACCTATAATTACACGCTGTGTTTCGGATCAAGTGGTTTCCTGTACAAGCACTGTTTTGTTAGATTATACAAATGATGTACTCGCTACTGACAATAGGGATGCTTTTGCAGACTTAGTAATTAGCCAAAGCCCAAGTGCGGGAGCTGCCTTTGTGGAGGGGATGTCAATAGAAATAAAAGTGACAGATGCTTCGGGTAATTTTGAACTGTGTCATTTTAAAATAACATCTCAAGACACCGAAAAGCCTGTTTTTACAAGTTGTTTATCAGCTCAAACATTAAACATTGGTGACCTACTACCAGATTATACAAGTCAGGTAGTTGTGAACGATAATTGTGATAACAATCCTAGCATTACACAAAGTCCTCTTGCAGGAACTGCCTATGCAAATGGTATGTTGGTGACCATTACGGCCAAAGATGCTTCGGGGAATAGCAATACCTGTTCGGTTACAATAACGGATAATCTTGATACGGAAAAACCTATAATTACACGCTGTGTTTCGGATCAAGTGGTTTCCTGTACAAGCACTGTTTTGTTAGATTATACAAATGATGTACTCGCTACTGATAATAGGGATGTGTTTGCAGACTTAGTAATTAGCCAAAGCCCAAGTGCGGGAGCTGCCTTTGTGGAGGGGATGTCAATAGAAATAAAAGTGACAGATGCTTCGGGTAATTTTGAACTGTGTCATTTTAAAATAACATCTCAAGACACCGAAAAGCCTGTTTTTACAAGTTGTTTATCAGCTCAAACATTAAACATTGGTGACCTACTGCCAGATTATACAAGTCAGGTAGTTGTGAACGATAATTGTGATAACAATCCTAGCATTACACAAAGTCCTCTTGCAGGAACTGCCTATGCAAATGGTATGTTGGTGACCATTACGGCCAAAGATGCTTCGGGGAATAGCAATACCTGTTCGGTTACAATAACGGATAATCTTGATACGGAAAAACCTATAATTACACGCTGTGTTTCGGATCAAGTGGTTTCCTGTACAAGCACTGTTTTGTTAGATTATACAAATGATGTACTCGCTACTGACAATAGGGATGCTTTTGCAGACTTAGTAATTAGCCAAAGCCCAAGTGCGGGAGCTGCCTTTGTGGAAGGGATGTCAATAGAAATAAAAGTGACAGATGCCTCAGGTAATTTTGAAGTGTGTTATTTTAAAATAACTTCTCAAGACACCGAAAAGCCTATTTTTACAAGTTGTTTATCAGCTCAAACATTAAACATTGGTGACCTACTGCCAGATTATACAAGTCAGGTAGTTGTGAGCGATAATTGTGATAACAATCCAAGCATTACACAAAGTCCTCTTGCAGGAACTGCCTATACAAACGGTATGTTGGTGACCATTACAGCCAAAGATGCTTCGGGGAATAGCAATACCTGTTCGGTTACAATAACGGATAATCTTGATACGGAAAAACCTATAATTACACGCTGTGTTTCGGATCAAGTGGTTTCCTGTACAAGCACTGTTTTGTTAGATTATACAAACGATGTACTCGCCACTGATAATAGGGATGCGTTTGCAGACTTAGTAATTATCCAAAGCCCAAGTGCAGGAACTGCCTTTGTGGAAGGGATGCTAATTTATATATCGGTTATGGATGCGAGTGGCAATGTTTCATCTTGTGATTTTAGGATTGATAAATTAACTGTTGAGGTGTATGCGGGAATGGATGAGAAAATTATAGAAGGAGGATCTGTTATGCTAAATGCTAGTTTAGACAGCGGGACTTATTTATGGAGTCCTTCTACAGGCTTAAGTGATGTAAACGTATACAATCCAGTAGCAAGTCCGACAGAAACAACTACTTATTTATTGATGTTTGTAAGTGATTTGGGTTGTGAAAGTTTTGATGAAATCACAGTACATGTCGAAAAGAAATGGGACAATACAAAATATGGTTTTTCGCCAGATGGAGACGGGGTAAATGAAACTTGGCTAATTGACAAAATTGAAGATTACCCAGATAATTTAGTCCAAATATATAATAGGTGGGGGAATTTAGTATTTGAGGTTCATGGATATGATAATAAATCAAAGGTGTTTTCAGGTTCTGCAAATAGATTAAATAAATTAGGAGCGAATACCTTACCAAAAGGAACCTACTTTTTCTATATAAAAATAATGGGAGAGCACGCATTAAAAAAGACAGAAGGGTTTTTAATTTTAAAGAGGTAATAGAAGATGAATAAGATCGTACTAAGTTTTGTGTTTTTTTTACTTTTAATAACTTGTTTTGCTCAGCAAACTTCAGCAGTCATTAATTATAATTACAATACTATTAAATTCAATCCAGCGTATGCAGGTTACTATAAAAACACAGATATTTCCATTACGAATACTAATTTTTTAAAAAGTGTTGAAGGCAGTCCTCAAACATTTAGTTTAATGGTTAACAGCCCTACAAATAATGAAAAAGTAGGTTTAGGTTTTGGGTTTGTTAGCGATAAAATAGGGCTGCTTAAAACCAACTCATACTTTGCTTCTTTTGCATTGAAAATCCCTTTTGATAATGGAGGTCCCAATGGGCATTGGTGGGATTTCTTTTGGAATAAATGCAGGGTTTGTTCAACTTAGTGAAGATCTATTAAGTTTAGGTATAGATAACGACAAGCATTTTGCTTCAAATATAAACGAAACCATTCCAACATTTAGTACAGGAGTGCTTTTTAATGATACTTATTTCTTTGTAGGCTTATCCGCAATTAATTTGATAAAAGCTAAAAACATATCAGAAACAGCTTTTAATCTAGAAAATAGTTTGTATTTACACATGGGGTATCGGTTTTTTGCGAGTAAGTATAGAAATGATTTTTTAATAACGCCAAGTTTTCTTCTAAAGAAAGTAAAAGGAGTTGCCATTCAGTTGGATACAAATGTATTGGTGAATTATAAAAATAAGGTAGAAATTGGAGTTGGTTATAGAACGGAAAGTGCGTTTAATATTATGATGGGTTGTTTTATTAGCTCTAATCTACAGTTGTTATATAATTATTCCTATGGTGTAAATAAGCGTAGTCCTGTTCAGAAATCTCAAGGATTGGTGATAAGGTATCGTTTTGGAAATGGATTTAGTTCTTAATTTAATTACAGTCCAAAATGACCGATATAAATAGGTTGTTTTACGTTTTATAGATGTTAAAAAACAGAATGATAACTATGGCTATTCTTCCATTTTTAAACCATCACTTCGAATTGTATTTGCTATAAATCCTATTTTACGTATTGCCACGTTGGGGCTTATTTTGAAGAGAAATAGGCACTCTATTTATGGGGGATATACGTTTTTTAAAGAGAGTGAACACGCTTGTTCCCGTTATATATCATTTTTCAAACTGCTTAAAAAATCAGCTCTTCGGTTTCTGGAAACAGGTACTTTTGAGTTTTCAGAAAGGAGTACATAGCCTTCGTTTAAATACTTTTCTATATAGTTTATATTGATTAAATGTGATTTGTGAACTAAATAAAAACCTTGGTTCTCGAGCATTTTTTTAAAATATCCAACACTGTTAGAACTCAAAAACGATTTGTTTTTTGTCAAGTGTATGTTGGTATATCCATCCGTTCCTTCACAGCGTATGATATGGTCTATTTTTATAAACTCTAGCCCATCCTGAGTTGGGACTATTATTTTTTTGTTTTGAGAACGTTGTACTCCCAAATTTTCGATCAGGTTTTTGTTTTTTTGAAGGGCTGTTTTTTCTTTGATATTTAGACTGGCATTGTGTACTGCTAAAATCAAATCATCGTTGTCTATTGGTTTTACTAAATATCCTATTGCACACTGGTTGATGGCTTCGATGGCGTAATCGTCAAAAGCAGTGGCGAAAATAATTTCGAAATTAGGGGTCTCGAACTGCTTTAATAACTCAAAACCGTTCATCTCAGGCATCGCGATATCCAAAAATAGTAGCTGTGGTTTTAATTCCTTTATCAAAGAAATACCAACAGAAGGCTTGGTGGTTTCCCCTACAATATGTAGTTCAGGACAAAAACGTTCTATCTTGTTTTTTAGAATAGCTAAGGCTTTGCGCTCATCATCAATTAAAAGTGTAGAAATTTTCATAGTTTTATTTTTTGCTTATAGAGGCGTTGTTTGTAGTATGGAACGATTGGTTAAATACTAAGCTTACTTCGGTACCGTTAAGATTTCTTGAAGACAGATCGGTAATGGAAAAATTAATATCAAAATTAGAACTGTCTTTTAGAAGGCTCAGCCGTTCTTCCAAAACCAATGATGAATGTGGTTTTCTATTTCGAGACAGTGTTTTGGTCATTTCAAGTCCTTTGTTTATTCCAATGCCATTGTCTGTAATTATTACTTTAAAATGATGCTCTTTAATTGCAATGAATTCAATACGTACTTTTCCGATTCTTTTACTGTGAAAAATACCGTGATTAATTGCGTTCTCTACAATCGGTTGTAACAGCATAGAAGGAATGTATTCGTCCTCAGTATCTAATCTTGAATCTATACAAATGGTGTATTCCAACTGCTCTTCAAAGCGTAATTTTTCTATCTGTAAATAGTTTTCTAATAGTTTTATTTCGTCCTGTATACTTATGTACTGCTTGCGAGAATAATCAAAAAATAAACGCATTAGTTTAGAGAATTTAGACAGGTATTTTTCCGAAGTTTCAACATCATTTCGCTGGATATAGTACTGTATGGCATTCAGTGAATTGTGAATAAAATGAGGATTCATTTGCCCTCGAAGTGCATTTAGCTGGAGTTCGTGTACTTTTTTTTGATGCTCCAATGCTTTGGTGAGTTTATCTTGGATCAATTGATTTTTACGATTGTTAAAAACGATGAATAAAAACACGAGTGCCCCTATGATCAAAAAGGTGATACAGAACAATACTAGAAGTATGTTATTTATGTCGTTTTCTTGGGCTTGCATAATAATCCGATTGTGATAAAACCATATAAAATAATGTTGAGTATCGTTAATGAAATCCGATAGGTACTGGAAGCAAATATGTTATTATATCTCTGAAGCAGCTGTAAGGGCAAAAATCCAATATGGAAAATAAGCAAGCCAGAAACAATCCAAAATTTTCTCAGTCTTAAGTAATCAATAGCCTTGTCTTGCTTTAATAAATCTGCATAAAACAACGTTGCGCAAACTAATAATATAAGTGTACCTGCAGTTAAAGCAGGCCTCCATAACTGGGTAAAAAAAGCATCAAACATTAAAGAGTATATGATGGATGCAATAAAAAGGAGGCTTAAAAAACATGTGAGTAGCGGTCTGTTCAGGAGTTTGTAAAACCAATATAGATAAAACGAAAAAGATATTAGAATGTAAATATTATAGATAAACTGACTTTTGATATGAAAAAATACAGGAATTAGATATCCTAAAAACTCTGTAATTAGGACATAGGAAAGGAAAAATAAGAAGTTCCTTTCCGTTGTCTCTTTGTAATTTTTCCATTGAACTACCGCTACAATAAAGGCAGTAATTTGTGCGGACCAAAATAATATGTCTAATACTAGGCGCATGTTAGTTTTCTCCGTAGATGTCTGCAGGCTCTCCAGAACTTCCGAAATTTAAGGCGTTGATGCCTGTAGAGTTTGTGTTTGTAAACGCTGTTCCTTTTGCTTCAGTTTGGTGAGTTGGTGCTAAAAACACGGTTGTTTTATAAGGGGCGTCTCCTTGTTTTTTTGCGCCTAAATACACCCGAATTCCTACGTTTTTATATCCTTTTTTCTTGGATTCCTTTTTTACATAATCAAGGTAGTTTTCTAAATTCTCTAAGTTAAAAAATACTTCCCTGTGATCTTGGAAGTGTATGTGAAGACTATCGCTTAGGTGTTTATTAATGAATCGATATTGGTTTTCTGTATAATTTTTTTCATAGGATAGTGCAGTTTTTTGATCGATAAGTCCCGTAGGTTTTTTGTATTCCCGACAAGGAGTACAGGCGAGTATTGTACCTAATAAAGCACTGAGTAGTACTGTTGTTGATTTTTTCATAAGAGCGTTTTATTTTTGTTAAGATACTTAAAATTAATTAGTTCCTCCTGTTTTGTGCTGTAAGAGGGATGTCTGAGTCGAAGTAATATTTCTATTGCCTCGATACAGCCAGCCTTACTAATGTATTTAAATAATAGGATAAAACTAGGCTGATAAAAGCGGGTATCAAATACACACTTCGTAAAACTAGTAGTTGAGTCTAATAGTGGTTATGTATGAGTCATGATCTGTATTTTGTAGCTGCCTAGTTTTATGTTCTCTACGTGGATCATTTAGTTTTTAAAGTTCTTTTTCTAAACCGTCACTTGGGAATTTAATTATAAATCAACACTTTATTTTCAAAGATACAAAACACATCGCATTGCACAGAAATTATGCACCTACTTAAGAATACTTAAAGTCTGTCTAGTTAAGTTGTCTTAAAAGTTAAGAGGCGATGTGTTCTGAGGAAGAGAAATCCCTTAATCCTTTTCGCTTTTGGCTAGATGTAAACCCAAAAAATAAGTACATTTGCATAAAAAGTACAGTCCATGAGCGGAATTATAATAAAATCAGCAGAACAAATCGAAATCATGCGCGAAAGTGCATTGATGGTTTCTAAAACTTTAGGAATTATTGCCAAAGAGGTAAAACCAGGAGTTACGACTTTGTTTCTAGATAAAATGGCAGAGGAATACATTCGTGATAATGGTGGGATACCAGGTTTTTTAGGATTGTATGACTTTCCAAATACTTTGTGTATGAGCCCAAATGCTCAAGTGGTACACGGAATTCCAAATGATACGCCTTTGGTAGAAGGTGATATTATCTCTATTGATTGTGGAGTCCTTAAAAATGGATATTACGGGGATCATGCCTATACTTTTGAAGTAGGAGAGGTTGCGCCAGAAACCAAAAAATTAATTGAAGTAACCAAGCAGAGTTTGTACGAAGGAATTCGTCAATTTAAAGCAGGGAACAGAGTAGGAGATGTTGGTTTTGCTATTCAGAATTATTGTGAAAATCATGGCTATGGGATTGTACGTGAATTGGTAGGGCATGGATTGGGAATGGAAATGCACGAGGAACCTGAAATGCCAAATTACGGTCGTAGAGGACGTGGGAAAAAATTTGTTGAAGGAATGGTGGTCGCTATCGAACCAATGGTGAATATGGGGACACATCGCATCAATCAATTAAAAGATGGTTGGACTATTTTGACCAAAGATAATAAACCAAGTGTGCATTTCGAGCACGATGTGGCAATTGTAAATGGAAAACCAGAATTATTGTCTACGTTTAAATATGTAGACGAGGCTTTGGGAACTGTGACCAATATCGAAGATGAATTTAGAGTAGATTCTTCAAAAATATAATGTCAATTTTTAAGTTCATACTAAATACCATTCCAAGACCTTATTTGTTAAAAATGAGTTACTTGGCAAGTCCCTTGTTGGCATTGTTTTATAAAGGGGATAAATTTACAGATCCTATTGATGGGCGTAAATTCCGTAAATTATTGCCTTATGGTTATGGGAAGCAACGTGCAAATGCACTGGCTCCAGGCTCTCTGTCTTTAGAGCGGCATCGATTGATTTGGTTGTATTTAAAAAATGAGACTGACTTTTTTACTGCGCCTAAAAAAATGCTTCACATTGCGCCAGAACAGTGTTTTTTAGGAAGGTTTAAAAAACTTAAAAATTTAGAATATACCACAGCAGATTTGATTTCTCCATTGGCAGATGTCAAGGCAGATGTATGTGATTTGCCTTTTGAAGACAATACTTTTGATGTGGTGTTTTGCAACCATGTATTGGAGCATGTTACCGATGATTCTAAGGCAATGTCCGAATTATACCGTGTGTTAAAACCGGGTGGTTTGGGGATATTTCAAATTCCTCAAGAAATAGAAAGGGCGGTTACATACGAAGATGCTACAATTACAAGTCCAGAGGAGCGTAGCAAACATTTTGGGCAATACGATCATGTACGTGTGTACGGAATGGATTATTTTGACAAGCTTCGTTCCGTTGGTTTTAAAGTGAAAGCATTAAACTATGCAAAGACTTTAGAGGCTAATAAAGTAAGAGAATACTGCTTAATGCCTCAGGAGATTTTACCAGTTTGTAGCAAGTAAGGTTTCTTCTTTTTTTACCTACTTTTACCTTTTTAATAAACCAAAAATGCAGGACAGTCCTATTTTATATTATACCCATAGATTAGCAGGGTTTAACAAACAATTAAAAGCAGTAAAGCGTTTGCTGTATATTTCTTCCTTTTTTAGGTTTGGAGTGTTTTTAGCAACTTCCTTTGCGGTTTATATCACATTTAATCAGTGGAAAGTGAGTTTGTTTTGTGCAGTTCTAGGCATCGCTGGTTTTGTGTTTTTATTGTTACGCCATTTTAAATTGGCGTATAATCGGGATAAAATAAAAGTGCTTATTGCGATGAATCAACTGGAAATAGATGTTGTAAATGGTGATATATCTAAACTAGCTACAGGGGAAGAATTTGTAGATCCAAGTCATTTTTATAGTTATGATATTGATTTATTCGGTGACAATTCTTTGTTTCAGTATATCAATAGAACAGCTACTCAGGAAGGAAAAAACAGCTTGGCTCATCTTTTTACTTCCAATGCTATTAAAGGTATTGTTCAAAAACAAGAACTACTTGCCGAGTTGGCTGATAAGAAAGATTGGCGTCAGAATTTTAGTGCCATCGCAGCATTGATTACAACAAACACAAAGATTGATGTTTTAAATAATTGGCTTAAAAATTACAGCGCTTTTGTACCTCAATTGATGCGTTATTTGCCAAGTGTTTTTTCTGTAATTTCTATTGCTTTAACAGTGTTGTTTTTTATGGATCTTATGCCAAACCTTATTTTTTATGGATGGTTTTTTCTAGGTTTGGGAATTAGTGGTATCTATGTTTCACGTGTCAATTCCTTGTCGAATCACACAAGTACAGTAAGTGCTGCTTTTAGTGAATATTCAAAATTAATTGCTTGTGTAGAGTCTGCAACATTTGTGAGTGAAGGACTTCGAAATCAACAAGAAAAACTAATTAAAGAACAGGTGAAAGCCTCTGAAATTGTTGGAGAGTTTTCTAAATTGTTAGCTGCTTTGGACAGTAGGAATAATATATTTATAGCCATGGTGCTCAATGGGTTTTTTCTGTGGGATTTAAAACAATCGTTTCTTATAGAAGCATGGATTAAAAAGTACCATTCAAAAGTGACAGACTGGTTTGAGGTGATCTCTTTTTTTGATGCTCATAATAGTCTCGCAAACTATGTGTTTAATCATCCATCGTTTTGTACTGCTACAATTGATGAGCATGCTTCCACTGTATTAAATGCAACGCAATTAGGACATCCTTTACTGAAACTGAAAGGGCGTGTTGATAACGATTTCTCGATAGATGCAGCTCAGTTTTTTATTGTTACAGGGGCAAATATGGCAGGGAAAAGTACGTTTTTACGGACTGTTTCTCTAAGTATTGTATTGTGTAATATGGGCTTGCCTGTTTGTGCGACAAAAGCGGTGTACTCACCAATTAAATTAATCACTAGCATGCGTACCAGTGATTCCTTAGCGGAAGGATCTTCGTATTTTTTCGCAGAATTACAACGCTTAAAAACCATTGTAGATGCAGTGAAAACAGACACCTATTTTATTATTTTAGACGAAATTTTAAAAGGAACCAATAGCCACGATAAAGCTTTGGGCTCTAAGAAAATAGTGCGTCAGTTTGCTTCTCAAAAGGCTTGTGGGATTATTGCGACCCACGATTTGAGCTTGTGTGAGTTGGAAGCGGAAATAAGTGAAGTTGAAAATTACTTTTTTGATGCCGAAATTATCAATGATGAGCTATATTTTGGTTATCAATTAAAAAAAGGTGTTTGTAGCAATATGAATGCTTCATTTTTATTGAAGAAAATGGAGATTGTGAGTTAGTAGTTGCTCCTGTCTGCACCCCGTTGGGCTGTGATCAATTATACCAATTACCATCCAAAATAACCGATATAAATAGTTTGTTTTAGGTGCTAGCGTTGTTAAAAAATAGAACAATAGCTAAGGCTATCCTTAGATTTCTCGCCTAGCTAGAACAAAAAATAATTCTATTTCTAAAACGTCCTTTGGAAATGTATTTGGTATTGGATGTAAGTTGAGTAATATAATATTTACGCCTAGCCTTTAGAACAACCAACATTTTCTCTTTGATATCCCTTTATGATCCAGTATCTTTAATCCCATCAAACGAAATTAAAAATGCCCATATCATTTACTTCTAAATTACCGCATGTAGGTACGACCATATTTACAGTGATGAGCCAGATGGCTCAGGAATACAACGCTTTAAATTTATCTCAAGGGTTTCCGAATTTTGAAGCCTCTCCAGATTTATTGCGATGTACGAGTGATGCCATGAAAAATGGTTACAATCAATATGCGCCCATGGCAGGAGCACTTCTGTTACGAGAGCAAATAGCGATAAAAATAGCGAATTTATATGCAAGAAATTATGATGTGGATACAGAAATTACGGTGACTGCAGGGGCAACTCAAGCTATTTTCACCATAATTACTGCTTTTTTAAGAAAAGATGATGAGGTTGTTATTTTTAAACCCGCTTATGATTGTTATGAACCTGCTATTGAATTGGTCGGTGCGAAATCGGTGCTGATACAATTGGAAGCACCTCGGTTTTCTGTGGATTGGGAGGTCGTAAAAAATGCCATCACACCAAAAACAAAAATGATAATTATTAATTCGCCACACAATCCATCGGGGACTATTTGGTCCGCAGCCGATATGCAGCAATTGTCAGACGTTTTGGAAGGGACACATATTTTATTGCTCAGTGATGAGGTGTACGAACATATTATTTTTGATGGAGAGCAACATCAAAGTGCTGCTTTGTTTCCCAAATTAGCGGAAAGAGCTTTTATTGTATCGTCTTTTGGGAAGACATTTCATGTTACAGGATGGAAAATTGGCTATGTAGTGGGTCCTAAGGAATTGATGGTTGAATTCAGGAAAGTACATCAGTTCAATGTGTTTAGCGTTCATACTCCTAGTCAAATGGGCTTGGCTGAATATTTAAAGAACGAAGAAAATTATAGGTGCTTACCTGCTTTTTATCAGCAAAAAAGAGATTTGTTTTTAGCTGCGTTGGAAACATCGCGTTTTAAATTTAAACCTTCCCAGGGAACTTTTTTTCAGTTGCTAGCATACGAGGATATCAGCCAAGAAAACGATGTTGATTTTTCGAAACGGTTGGTGAGAGAGTTTGGGATTGCTTCTATTCCTATTTCTGTATTTAATACCAAAGAAGCCACAATGAATGTACTGCGATTCTGTTTCGCAAAAACGGATGAAACCCTTTTAAAAGCCGCTGAATTATTATGCAAGATTTAACAATAGCCTTATTTCAATATGATATTGCTTGGGAGAACCCATCAGTAAATAGAGAAAAAATAACATTATTTATAGACGGCTTACCTTCTGAAACTGATTTGGTGATTTTGCCGGAAATGTTTACTACTGGATTTAGTTTGAAACCCAAGGGATTGGCGGAGACCATGCAGGGGATTACCGTGTTGTGGATGCAGGAATTGGCG
Organism: Flavobacteriaceae bacterium; assembly: GCA_965224465.1. GTDB lineage: Bacteria > Bacteroidota > Bacteroidia > Flavobacteriales > Flavobacteriaceae. Next base: position 3,439,841 of record OZ245049.1, read on the forward strand.
AAAAAACACCAAGTTGCAATTGTGGGAAGTCTTATCATTATTGAGAATAAAAAATATTACAACCGACTGGTTTTTGTGCATGATTCTGGACGTATTGAATCCTATGATAAACGCCATGCTTTTACGCTGGCAGGTGAGCAAAAGGAATATACAAAAGGAACAGAACGCCGCATCGTAACTTATAAAGGTTGGCGAATTTGTCCTTTGATATGTTATGATTTAAGATTCCCTGTTTGGGCAAGAAATAAAGAGGAATATGAACTGTTGTTGTATGTGGCTAATTGGCCAGAGGCACGTATCAAAGCTTGGGATGCTTTATTAAAAGCACGTGCCATTGAAAACATGGCGTATACCGTGGGTGTGAATAGGGTTGGGGTGGATGCAAATGGTCACAAATACTGTGGCAACTCTGTGGTGCTAGATGCCCTAGGTACTGTTTTGAAAGCTTCAGAAATACACACGGAAATGGGCTGTATTGTTACGTTGTCAAAAGAACGTTTAGATACGGCCCGGAATCGTTTTGGGTTTTTAAAGGATGGGGATGATTTTGAGTTTGTTGTTAGGTGATGTGGGTTTGTAAAGGTACTTCTTTTACCATTCACCATTTTCCAACACTATTTTAAGTCAAAGACCTCATTTAGTTCCCAATTGGCAGAAATTTCCAGTTCTTTTCCGAAATACAATACAGGTTCGGGTTGTGTTTTGTTTAAAAAATGACCAGGATCCCATTTTCCATTCCCATTTAAGTCTCGAATTACTCTTATTTTATAGGTGGATTTTTTTAAGTTTATAAAACTGAAGTTGGTTTTTTCAACCGCATATTTTCTAGTAATTAGGGCTCCTTTTTTGTCTAAAAGTTCTACGATAATAGGGGTGGTTCCTATTTTATTGACTTTTAATTGAATAATTCCGTAATCATCGGGGTGTTTGGTTGAGAAAGATACTTTTAGGGTGTCGTTTTCTACTCCGTAGATGTCTTTTAATGCTTTAGGAAGCATAGTGAATCTGTATTTGTTATTGTATTTTCTGTTGAAATATATATATAATTTTGTGCCTACTTGACTCGTTTTTATAGCGATTATAACGGAATCTTTGTCCCTTAACTCCATGTAGTTGGTGTCAATATGGTCTATGGGGTTGTTGCTAACCAATGCAAAAGTATCTCTCAAATGCATCACGCCAGAAACGGTACTTATTACCTGTAAGGAATCCAGTTTCTTTTTACGCAATAGGACTCTGTATTCTTTTTTGAAATTTGTATTGGTGATTTCAAAATTTAACGAGTCGGTTTTAAAAGGAGTGTAATAATAGAGTAAGGTGTCTTTGTCCTTCTCATAAATATATGTTGATTTGAAATTGGCAGGTGTAGGTGTTAAAAGTGTTACCTTTAAGTTTTTTCGAAGTCCAGTATACCCAATACTTATTTTTCCTAGGGATACCTCTTTAGGTCTAAGTACAGTAAAATCAGGGACTTCTTTAAATAATGTCAAAAGGTACGTGGAGTCTGAAGGTAAATCTATATAGCTTTTTAGGTAGGCAATTTTATCTTCTCTAGGGTTGAACATATAATTAAAACTAACATCTTTTAGTGCCAATAATAGGTATTTTCCTTTTTTTAGATTGGTGAATTCAAATACGGTACTATCTAGGGTAGAACTTACATAGTTTGGCTTTTTCTTAAAAATGATAGAGTCTGTAAATTGATCGTTTACCTCGTAAAGCAACAAGGAAATTCCCTTAGCGGTCTCTTCTAAAAAAGCATCTTTGACACGTCCTTTTAACGTGAGAGAATCCAAATAAGTTCCTGTAGAAAAAACATATTTAAACTGAGGAAAAATATTTCCTTCATTATTATCAATGATTGCATTTCCAAAATTGAATGAGTAAGTGGTGTTTTCTGCAAGTGTATCCATAATTTTAATATCGATGTGTTTGCTTGCTGTACCGAGTGGCATAATCACAGGAGCATTTTTCTGTGGAGGTGAAATCACCAGTTGTTTATTTAAGTCTTTCAGTTTGATGTATTCATCAAAGTAAATACGTACTTTTTTAGCGTCAAAATTCACGGAACTGTTTACAGGCATCGACTTTACAAAAACGGGAGGGATGCTATCTTTTGCTCCTCCAATAGGAGAGCCACGCCTTGCACAACTAGAAAGACTTAAAGCAAATACGGCAACACATAAAAACAAAATAGTACGAAACATTCAATAATTTTAGGACAAAAATAACAACATATTTCAACAAAAAACACGTTTCATGGAATATTTGACTGCTTTGCTGAAAAAAAAGATAAAATCTTCTTTGGTCTCTCTAGTTTTAAGTGATTTTTATCTTGTTCTGGTCCTCATGTTCTGTTTGTATAGGAGTGCTATATCTGATAGGCTTTTTTATTTTTAACAAGCATTTCTTAAAGAAGAGAGGGGGCGTATATCTACCATAAACGTTCTGTATTTCGTTATATTCATATTTTATTCGCCCCTATTGTTTTTATGGGGGTTCGTGATGTGCTTCTCTAAATAAACGAACCTAAAAAGCAGACTTTTAGAATGTGTTTTTTAAGGCGAAAAATTTTTCTTAAAAACCATATCCAAAACTGCGCATTGCTCCTAAGATCACACCAAGGTTTTTCTGATTTTGAACGTAGATACGGTATAAAAGACGGTTTTCCATACTATATTATTGATGTGATTAGCATTATTTTTCAATACCTTTTGTAGCTGGCTGTACAGTATCGTAGGCATGAGTTTTTAATAAAACCTCAATCCTCAATTAGGAGCATTTGAAATCCGTGCCATTGGTTATACTAGCAATTACCATCCAAAATAAACGATGTGAAATAGTTTGTTTTAAGTTCTAGCGTTGTTGAAAATAGCACAATAGAAGGCTGTCCTTCCATTTTCCGCCTAGCTATAATGCCAGTTAAAATCCAAAATGACCTATATAAACAATTCTATTTCTAAAACGTCACTTGGGAATGTATTTGGTATTATTCTAGCCTCCTTTTATTTTTAGATTTCATGTTACATTTATAAGTCTGTAATTGCTCCGCAAACAAGTCCAATAGCAAATCCTCCAATTGGACCTATTGCTAGAGTAAAAGCAAGTGCAACAAATCCACAAGCAACTTTTAAATCAAAGTTTCCTCTTTGTAGGTCTTGTGTTTTTGCAATTTCTAATACTTTAATAATTTTCTTTTTCATAATTAATTTCCCCTAATTCATTTAAAGACCTATTAGATTGGTGCATTTTCACAAAAATATTGTTACACAACGCACACTAGTGCATCGTGTTATTTTTAATGTTAAGGGGAAATATTGTTTAGCAATTTAAAACAATGCCGTAAACATATTTTTATTTTTTATTATTCGCAAGTATTTTCTTAAGTATTTTTAGAAAAAAGAGGTGGTTTTGTGATATATGCAATTGTTTTAAGTGATCTGCTGTGATATTCGTAACGGTTATTGTATCTGTATTTGATTTTGCGGGGTGTTTTGAATAAAAACAACTTGTAGATTTAACTTTTATGGTTTTTTTACTAAATAAGGAATGGAGCTAAGCGGAATTAGTAGACGTAATATGTTGAATTAATCTGTAGCATATCGTTGTTAATCCCACCAGTGGATTTAATTCTTCGATGCTTGCATCTAAATGATTAAAGTTTTTTATTTTTCATGCCTCGTGGGCTTGCCCCAAGGTTATTGACTCCCTTATGGAGGGTTTAAGACCAATTACAATCCAAAATGACCTATATAAATAGGTTGTTTTACGTTTTAGCGTTGTTAAAAAACAGAATGATAGCCAAGACTATCCATCTATTTTTAGCCTTTTTCAAATAAAACATAATTCTATTTCTAAACCGTCACTTGGGAATGTAGTTGGTACAATTCCCTGCGGATCTGTCTCGAGACAGGGGATAGTCTTTCGGAAGCATGCCTCGTTCCCTTGGGTCGAGGCTGTTGTTTTATAAAAGTAGGAATAGCTTGCCTTATGATTCTTGTACCTTCTGTTTCCTTGCAGCTGTTTTTTGTTTGTAATGTTTCTTGGTAGCGATATACAAAGTCTTGTCTAGTGTGCAAAACACAGCACCTTTGTCCGAATGGATATGGGTGTTTAATTTCAAGTTCATTTCTCCATTTGCTGCCACTTCTTTTTTTATGGTATCTAGTATCTCATCATTTAACGTAAAACTACAATAGGCATTTTCATGCGCAGGTTTTTTATAGGTGATGGTGGCTGCTTTGTCCCAAACCACGTATTCTTTTCCTAGAATCCACATTAGCTGTATCATAAAAATAGGGTCGGTTGCCGAGAATAATGAACCTCCAAAAATGCTCCCCACAAAGTTTCTGTTTCTGTAATTGATAGGGATTTTAATTCGAACTTCTAATAAGTCGTCTGTTACATTTGTGATTTTAGCGGTTGTACTTCGGTACATAGGGGAGAGGTTAAAGCCCCATTTAAATAAGGAAGCCTTGGATATGAATTTCAGTAAGAATGTGGTTATTTTTTGATACATGGTGTAAAGTTATTGGTTTTAAACGGCGCAATTACACCCCCTAAATTGTTCCTTTCGTGGTGTTTGAAAGGGGGATTGTTCTTGCTTTTTTATGTTAAATGAGTTGGTTTTTTATTGATTCAGTTTTTCACCATGCGTTAGTCAAGTATTTTCTTATAGCGTTTAGCATTACTTAAGACTGCCATTGCTTCTAAAATAACGGGATCATGGGCTGCTTTTTGCTGATAGACACCTTCGTTAAAATAATAGCGGCGCACGATGTTTTCTGTGAGTTTCTCTAGTATTTCTGTCTTGTTAGTAGTGAGAGCTTCTTGCTTTTCTTCTATGATTTTTTCTAATAAAATAGTGTAAGAGGATTTTATATTGTCAAATCCTTCTTTAGTTGCTAGCTCAAGAGATTTTCTAAAATGTGTTTCTGTTTTTGTAGGAAACGCAGCATTGTTATTGGAAAGGTAAATCAGTAGATTCGAGAAGTCTGTTGTAGACAGGGTGAATTTGTCCGCAGCTGCAATGTTTGGATGTTTAAAATAGTAATCGGTTCCAAAATTTAAAAAGGCATCTGAACTGAAGAGGGCTTTGGTAGAAGCCGTTGTTTTATTTTTTTTAATAAGTACATCTGGAAGTACACCTCCGCCATCGTAGACCTTTCTTCCATTAGTTGTTTTAAAGGAATGTACCGTTCCGTCAGAAAATTTAGGAACAGTACCGTCTTTGGCTCTATTGGCATAGTCTAATTCTTGTATGCAACGTCCGCTAGGTGTGTAATATTTGGAAATGGTAACCTTCATTTGTGTGCCGTAACTCAATTTTCGATAGCGCTGTACCAGTCCTTTTCCATAGGAACGTTGTCCAATTATTACTGCTCGGTCATAATCTTGTAGCGCTCCAGATACAATTTCACTGGCAGAAGCAGAACGCTCATCAATCAAAATTACAATCGGTATTTTTGTATCTACGGGTTCTGTTTTTGTACGGTAGGTGTCGCTCCATTTTTTCATTTTCCCACGCGTAGTTACAATAATCTCTCCCTTGGGTAAAAACATATTACATATAGCAACGGCTTCTCCCAATAAACCTCCAGGATTGTGGCGGATGTCCAAAATAAGCTGTTCCATGCCTTGCGATTTCAAATCTTTATAGGCTTTTTTTACTTCGGTGGATGCACGACGGTTAAATTTAACAAAAGAGATGTATCCTACCTTGTCGTCCATCATTTGATAAAAAGGAACGGGGTTTATTTCAATTTTTTTTCGTTCTACGGTTATCTTTTTAATTTTTCCATTGCGAAGTACCTTTAATCGCACAGTGGTCTTAGGGGTTCCTTTGATAAGATTTACTACGCTTTTATCTTTAAAATCCTTGACAATTACATCATCTATCTGGATAATTACATCTCCTGGAATTAAGCCTGCTTTATGGGCAGGTCCCTCTTTATAAATAGATAGTATGGTTATTTTATTATCTTTATATCTCGATCGCATTCCGACGCCTCCATAGTCTCCAGTAGAAGATATGCGTGCGTCTTCCACTCCTTGTTCGTCATAATATTTAGTGTATGGATCCAGACCACTCAACATGTTTTTAATGGCCCTGTCGGTGAGTTCGGCAGGATTTACTTCATCTATATAATACATGTTTAACTCCTTAAACAAAGTGGTGTAAATATCTATCTGTTTGGCAATCTCGAAAAAATCTGAACTAAAAGCAACAGTACTCATTACTGCGAGCACAAGAAAGGTCCCTATGGCCGTTTTTTTAAATTTTCTTAGCATTTTTGTTATTTTTTTTAAATATACAAAAATGATTGAAACTAAAGTGATTTAGGGGAATCGTATAGGGAATATCACTGTTATTTAATGTGTTTGAAATAAAAAAGACAAACCGCTGTCACTCTATAGAGAGTCAGTCACCTATTCGCTATTTATTTTTATAATACAGCAATACGTTCCACAAATTTTTCCAGTAAGAATTTTATTTTCTCATGGATGTGTTCAGAGGTTAATTTTTTGTTGCCCATGTACACAAACATTACAATATAGCGTTGTTCAATTTTATCTGTAAAATAGGGTTTGTTTAAGCGATACCCCTCGCGCATTAACCGTTTTAAATGATTGCGGTCTACCGCTAATTTAAATCCACGTTTGGGCACTACAAAACCTACCTGCAAAGGAGATTCCTCGCAATAATGATCTATAGGATGGTAAATCATTCGAATAGGAAATGATTTCACGGATTTTCCTTCTGCAAATAAAACTTGAATCAGTTTTCTGCTCTTTAATTTCTCTTTTGTTGACAATGTAAACCTCACGCAACAAAAGTACTGAATAAATGAATTAAATTTTTATATTTGGATAAACAATATTTAATATTCTATGTCACAAGATCTATTTCAAGCACCTGACTATTTTCAGTTAGACGATTTGCTTTCCGAAGAACATAAATTAGTGCGTGATGCCGCACGAGAATGGGTGAAACGTGATGTTTCTCCAATTATTGAAGACGCTGCGCAAAAGGCAGAATTTCCCAAATCTATTATTAAAGGCTTGGCGGAAATTGGTGCATTTGGTCCTTATATTCCAGAAGAATACGGCGGAGCAGGCCTTGATCAGATATCCTATGGACTTATTATGCAAGAAATAGAGCGTGGAGATTCTGGTGTGCGTTCTACTGCATCGGTACAATCATCTTTGGTGATGTACCCTATTTGGAAATATGGAACCGAAGCACAAAAACAAAAATTCTTACCAAAACTTGCCAGTGGTGAATTTATGGGGTGTTTTGGATTGACAGAACCAGACCATGGATCTAATCCAAGTGGGATGGTGACGCATATAAAAGATATGGGCGATCATTTTTTACTAAACGGTGCTAAAATGTGGATTTCTAATGCTCCTTTTGCCGATGTAGCCGTCGTATGGGCAAAAAATGAAGCTGGAAGAATTAAAGGCTTACTTGTAGAACGTGGAATGGAAGGGTTTACGACTCCCGAAACCCATAATAAATGGTCCTTGAGAACTTCATCTACAGGAGAATTGATATTTGACAATGTAAAAATTCCTAAAGAAAATATACTGACAGAAAAAGATGGCTTGGGCGCTCCGCTTGGTTGCTTAGATTCTGCTAGGTACGGAATTGCATGGGGTGCTATAGGTGCCGCCATGGATTGTTACGACACGGCATTGCGCTATGCAAAAGAGCGCATACAGTTTGGGAAACCCATTGCTGGATTCCAACTTCAACAAAAGAAATTGGCAGAAATGATTACAGAAATTACCAAAGCACAATTGTTGACGTGGCGTTTAGGGGTGTTGAAAAATGAAGACAGAGCTACAACTGCACAAATTTCTATGTGTAAACGAAACAATGTAGACATGGCATTGACTATTGCTAGAGAAGCAAGACAGGTGTTAGGAGCTATGGGAATTACAGGGGAATATTCGATCATGCGTCATATGATGAATCTAGAATCTGTAATTACCTACGAAGGAACCCACGATATCCATTTGTTGATTACAGGATTTGATATTACAGGAATTCCTGCGTTTAAGTAGTTTGAACGAAGGAATTAGCGAAAAGAAAGGCATAGTACCAGTTAAAATCCAAGATAACCGATATAAATAGTTTATTTTACGTTCTAGGGTTGTTAAAAAATAGAACGATAGCTAAGGCTATCCTTTTATTTTTTGCCTAACTAAAATAAAAAACAACTCCATTTCTAAACCGTTATTTGGAAATTTAATTGGTATAACAACTGATTTTTTGAAGCTCTTTTTCTTATAATGATAACAAAACACCCATTACAAATGATGTTATGGGTGTTTTTTTGTGCTGTTTTTACTATAAGGAAATATCAAAAGATTTACCTAAAGTTGCTATATCCTTACTCGTTAGTTTTGTTTTGCAAGCTAGAATTATAAATTCGTCGCTGGTTTTGATACGAACTATCAATTCCCGTATTATTTCGTCCTTGTCTTCTTGGAAATACACATCTACACGGTCTTTTTTGTCGGAGACACGTACCAATTGCTCATAGTCATTACGACTTACAAAACGCGAAAAGCTCTTCGCTGTTTTAGTATCGTTTTCATTAAAAACCATCAATCTAAAATGACTCGCCTTTTTTAATAAAGGGCCCAGTAATTTCTTTTCTTCTTTAGGAATAAACATACGTCCTAAAGTTCCAGAAACACCTATCGAGAATGCTGCATCTGCTTTGTGTTTTTTGTAAAATGATTGGAAGTCTGAAGAGGATTTACAGGAAATCATCATCAAAATGATCCCTATCAATGCGATGTATTTTTTCATGTTTTTGAGTTTACATTTTTAGGTCTTGTTCTATAAAGACGAATGGAGATTGGAATTGTTACAAAGGGGGAAGTGTGTTCCCTTTTGTAGCAGTATTGATGTGTGAGAGTTGAACTCTTTGTTGTTTTGAATTGATATCAAATGTATTTCTAGACACCTGTTTATATCTGTTATTATGGATTGTTGGCTGGGATTAGATCCTAGTAGAAAAATTGCATGCGCTATGTCTGCTGGGGATAATGCGTTTTTAGGGTGCTATATATCTGGTTTTAAAGTGGTATGGATCGCTTGTGAATGTATGTTTCAAAAAAAAATCATATATTACCGGAAATAAAAAACAAACTGGTCGGTTTGTTAGCTATGAACTTAATACCTTTTTAATATGAAAAAAATACTACACGTATGTTTTATGTTATTTACTTTTTTTTCGTTTTCACAAACGACGTATACTCTTGTAAATAACGAAGGAATTCACAAATTAGCAAATAGTTGCTATGAACTGAAATACAATGCCAATGGCCTTTTAGGGAAAACCTTTAGGGTTGATGGTGCTCCTGGGTTGTTTTATTTAAAGCCAGCAGGCTTAGGAGAATTTATTTTTTATAATGATAATAAACGAATGTTGGCAACCTATGGAAATCGTGTTGTTTTGACGGATGAATTATCAGATGATGTAATTTGGAATGTGGTTAGAAATAAAGAGAGTCGCATTGTACTACAACATAAAAAGACGGGAGAATATTTGTATGAATCGTATTTTATATCTCCACATTGGTTCCCGACGCTTAAGCTAACTAGAAGAATTAAAAAAGCAATTAATATAGGTTATGCTTCTTGTCATTCTTGCAACCAATTTCCAGAAGCGACTTTAAATCTTACAGGAAATATTATAAAAACGGAGTTTAGTGACGGTTCTGTTTATGGAATGGCAGATGTGCATAACCATGGAGCCTCACATAATATGGTACATGGTCTTGTTAATGCGGGTAAAATGTTTTCTCCTTTGGGAATTCAAGACGCCTTAAAAGATTGCGCAACTACACATGGGTATGGTGGGCATGTAGATCCTTTGGGAGCACTTTCTAGATCGGGAGGCGATGGACAGCATGCGATTGATCTTGAGTCTGTTCTTGGGGAGATGGCTAAGGGGCATGACACAAGCGGGTTTCCAACATTTAAAGACTGGCCAAATTTTAATGAGTCAACGCATCAAATGAATTATTACAAATGGTTAGATAGAGCACGCTTAGGAGGTCTTCGCTTAATGACAGTTTATGCTGTAGATAATAATGCGGCTTCTATTGTTATGAAACTTGTATTTGATAAAACGGGCCCTTATCTCTATCCTAGAGAAGGAACACCAAATCCTAATGATTCACAGTTTAGTGGGACAGAAGTATCTAATGTGAGTATAAAATTCATGTATGATTTACAAGATTATATTGATGCTCAAGAAGGGGGCGTTGGTAAAGGTTGGATGCGTATTGTTAAAAGTCCAGAAGAGGCAAGGAAAGTGATAAAGCAAGGAAAACTAGCAATTATTCTAGGCTTAGAACTCGCTGATTTAATAGATTGTATTGATGGTGCTAAAAATAGACCTAACTGTACAAAAGAATATATTGAAAATAGAATTCAGTTTCATTATGACCAAGGAATAAGAGCTATATTTCCTACGCTACATTACAACAACGATTTTGCAGGAAGTAATAAAGGAGGTTTTGTATATGAATTTGGACAAGCTATTTTTAATGGAGAATTGGATCACTATGAACTTTGTGAAAAAGAAGGAAAATTTGGAGCTAAAAGACCTGCTTTTGATTTACAAGCCTATAAAGAATTGTGTGATTTTGGGAAAGGTGTTATAGGAGGGATTGTGAGCGCATTAACACCTATTGATTTGTCTAAAATACCAGAATTACCTGAAATAACAGACGAACTTCAATATTATTGTAATTCTGTTGGATTAAAACCTAAAGGAAAAATACTTATGAATACCTTAATGAGTAAGGGGATTCTGATAGATATAGATCATGTAAGTAAAAAGGCAGTGAAAGAGATTAAAGAAGTGTTAGATCCGTATGGGTACCCATATATAGTGACTCATAATGATGATGTAGAGGTTGTAGGTGAAGCCGTTTTTTCCAGGGGAGGTTTGCTCGCTCAAATAACTACAAAGCCTTCTGAAAATGGTTCTAAATGTAAGCACCCAACCTCGGAGGATGCTTTTATAAACAACAAGCTTATTTCGGATGCCTCTTTGAAATATAAAAATATTGAAGCAACGACTTTAAGTACTGACTTTTTTGGTAGTTTGAATGCATTAGGACCTCGGTTTAATAATGCGATCAATGAGTGTAAAAAATCACAGGGGAATAAAATACACTATCCTTTTACTTCTTTTGATGGAGGTATTGTTTTTGAGAAACAACAATCAGGTGATAGAACCTTTGATTTTAATACCGATGGATTTGCGCATTATGGGATGTTGCCAGATTTAATAGAAGATTTTAAAGCATTGGGTAAAACCGATAAGGAGATAGAAACATGGTATAGAGGTGCTGAAGCATATTTGAGGACTTGGGAAAATGCAATTTCCGCACAAAAAAGATACAATTCTAAAAATAATACAACAAGTATTACTTATGTAAAGCCTGCTGCAGTGAAGGAAACACTTATTGTGCCAGTACCTGAGACGTCAATGGCTACTGAGCCAAAAGAAAAAGTTGCAAGTAATTTGTTACATCCTTTAGATACAGAGATTGTTCTAAAATTATATCCTACTTTGGTAGACACGTATTTTAATGTTAAATCGGAAGAGCCATATAAGTTAACAGTTTCTTTGTATAGTGTAAAAGGGAAACGTGTGTATGAACAAACATTTAATCGAGGAGAGGAAATTAATGTAACCAATCTTTCTCATTTAGCTAAAGGTGTATACATTGTTAATATTAGAGATGATAAAGGGGCTTTAAATAGGTCTTATAGAATTATAAAAAAATAACAGTATGTTTTGTTAATTCTAGGTGGGTATCAAAGGATATTAATAATACCCAATACATTTCCACGTGATGGTTTATAATGGAATTATTTTTTGTTTTAGCTTGGCGAAAAACAAACTATTTATATTTATTGTTTTGTAATAGGTATACGTAGGCTTAAGTGGGGACTTCCTTTTAAAAGTACTCATTTCAAATAAAAAAAGCGAGGATAAATGATGTGTCATTTATCCTCGCTTTTAATCCTTTATTGAGGGTTTAATTCCTCGAGGCTGTTGATGTATTTCTTTTGACTCAGTCCTTTGAGTTATTTCCAATATTCCGCTACCCAAGGAGCAGGGCGTACATAGCGATACCATTTTCCACGTCCACCTTTTACGGCTTTGTGAGGATTGATTTCACCATGGAATATGATTATTTTAGAACCTTCAGGGATGCTTGGTTTTTTCCAAAATGCCAATGGGAATCTAGAGACGCAATCGTATTTATAACTAGGACACCATTCTTTTGGCCAATATTTTAAATCTCCATGATCGTTGATGGCATGTGTTAAATATTCTTGTTCGTTGCGATGAATTTTACTTATTTCATCAAATTTACCTAAGAAATCGTCAAAAACATAGCCGTGTTTTCCAATGTCAAATCTGTAAACAGAAGAATTCCCAGTGATTCTCCAGGTTCTCCAACTGTGATCTTTTATAATTCTAAATGCGCCTTCGACTTCAAAGAAACAGTCTATATTGTCAACAATTACAATGTCTAAATCCAAAAACAATGCCTGTCCTTCTAGTCCGTACAAGTCGGTTTTTAAAGTGGTTAGTTTTTTCCACATACGTTCAGGGATGTCTGTTCGTAAGCCCATTTCTGGGATTGGATGGCAGGTAACTTCTTCTCTTATTCCAGTTTCATCATCTGTAAAGCAAATCATTTTAAAATCGTAACTCAGATTACGTTTTACCATGCTGTACAATCGGTTTACATATTCAGGGCCATATAAGGTACCCCATTTCATGCAAAATATATGTTTATTTGTATTTGAACTGCTCATTGTGTTGTGTTAACTTATTATGAAAATTTACGTTCTATTATTTCTAACAATCGGGCTTCTATGTCTTCTTGGTCACTCCAGTTATAGTCTGGTTTTATCATTTTAATAATAAAATTTACGGACTCTTCTTTATTGGTAAAAGTATTTAATTGTGACAGTACTCTATTAAAGTCTGTAAGGTTTCCTTTGAATAGGTATTTGACAAAGGCAATCCTGTCATTCAATCCAATTTGAATTCCTTGATGTACACTGTTTTGGTTCAGTGTCTTTTTTACTGGAGGCGAACTAGGCGCTGCCAATTCGCTTTTTAGAACTCTTTTGTCTGCTTTTTCGAAAATTTCTTGAGCCATGTCTGCGGAAACGGCATCTTTAAATTCAGTTTCTAGAGAGTATTTTAATTCGGTGGCTTTTTGTATGTCCTTTGCTGCTTTAATTGCAGCTTCTATACCGCTTGTTGGTTGCGGTGTTCTTATAGCTGCTTTTGGGCTAATTTCTTCCTGTATTTTTACGGGTGTTTTTTCCTGTATAGTTATTGGTTCTTCTTTTATAACAGTATTTTCTGCTTCCAAAGGAGCTTTTTCTATCGTTTTTTCTTTTGGAATGCTTAAAACTGGAGTTGGATTAGGAGCAGTGGGGGTTTCTTTAATAACTTCCTTTATCGCTTTTTGGGGTGCAGAAATTGTAGTATTCATGTTTTTTTCGACAAATTTTAATACGGATAGTTTTTCGTATAATTTTCTCGATCTTTTGTGAAGTGACGCAATATCAGCATCCTCAGGCATAGATAAAATACTATTCGCAAGACTGATCAATTCAGAGGTCAATTTTTTGTGCATAAGTTGGAATATTATTTAAATTAGGGTGATGATTTTTTAATACATTTGTAAAAGTACAAAAATACAAAAAAGAGTACACTAACTTTTAAGCGTGAAATTACAAAATGTTTCTTGAAAATACAGTAAATCATACAGAACAATTTGGGTGGATAGAGGTCGTTTGTGGATCGATGTTCTCTGGGAAGACCGAAGAATTAATACGAAGACTCAAAAGAGCCCAGTTTGCAAAGCAAAAAGTGGAGATTTTTAAGCCTTCGGTTGATATAAGATACGACTCGGATGACGTGGTGTCTCACGATCGTAATAAAATTAGATCTACGCCTGTGCCAGCAGCGGCAAATATTAGGTTACTTGCCAATGATGTTCAAGTGGTAGGGATAGACGAAGCACAGTTTTTTGATGATGAAATTGTTGCTGTATGTAACGATTTAGCAAACAGAGGTATCCGTGTGATTGTTGCTGGATTGGATATGGATTTTAAAGGGAATCCGTTTGGACCTATGCCTGCTTTAATGGCTACAGCAGAATATGTTACCAAAGTACATGCTGTATGTACAAGAACTGGGAATTTGGCGCATTTTAGTCATCGAAAAACGGACAATGATGATTTGGTCTTCCTAGGGGAGGTTCAGGAGTATGAACCGTTGAGTAGAGCGGCATATTTCAAAGTTACGGAAGCAGAAAAAGAAGCTAGAAAAAATGCAAAATAACCATGTAACTATTTTAGAAATTGATGCAAGTGCGATGGCATTTAATCTTCAGTTTTTTAAGTCAAAGCTAAAAGCGAGTACCAAAGTATTGGTGGTTGTAAAAGCCTTTGGTTACGGAACTGATGCCATAAAGATTGCTTCTTTTTTAAGTGATAAAGTCGATTACTTTGGTGTTGCTTATGTAGATGAAGGGATACGTCTTAGAAATGCAGGGATTAAAACGCCTATTTTGGTCTTACATCCTCAAATTCAGAACTTCGAATTATTAGTAGACTATAATTTGGAGCCTAATTTGTATAGCGTTAATACGTTGATAGCATTTCATAAGGTATTAGAAAAACACCATAAATCCAAGTATCCCGTTCATATAAAAATAAACTCTGGATTAAACCGCTTAGGTTTTAAAGCGTCCGATGTTCCTGTATTAATAGCGGAACTAAAAAAACACAATCGCTTTTATATTGCGTCTTTGTTTTCTCATATTGCGGCGAGTGAAGATTTAAATGAGCGTGCATTTACCTTGCAGCAGATAGCTGTATTCAATACAATTTCGTCTCGGTTAATGAAGGCATTAAACAACTGTCCTGCAAAACATATATTGAATACTTCAGGCATTGTAAATTATGCGAAAGAAGCCCAGTTTGATATGGTTCGCTTTGGGATTGGACTGTATGGTTTTGGGAATGATGTTGCTGTGACTGCTCAATTGCAAAATGCACTAAGGTTAAAATCAATAATTTCCCAAATTCAAGTGATAGAAAAAGGAGAAAGTATTGGTTACAATCGTGGCTTAATTAGCTGTAAAAAAATGCGTATTGCCACCATTCCAATTGGACATGCGGATGGTATTGGGAGAACCTTAGGAAACGGAGGTACTTATGTTACCATTCATCAGCAAAAAGCGCCCATTGTTGGCAATGTTTGTATGGATATAATTATGGTTGATGTTACTGATTTGGACTGTGCTGAAGGTGATACAGTTATTATTTTTGACAGTCAAGAAAAGCTAGAGGCAATGGCAAAAACATCACATACGATTTCTTATGAAATGTTGACCGCTATCTCACAACGTATAAAAAGAGTTCTTACTCTTTAATTGCGATAATTTTGGCTACTTTTGCGTTTAATCAACTAAAACGAAATACAAATGGGAATGCTCAAAGAATTTAAGGAATTTGCTATGAAAGGCAATTTGGTAGATATCGCTGTTGGATTTGTAATGGGGGCTGCTTTTAAAGAAGTGGTTACTGCTTTTACAGGAGGGATTGTTTCACCAATTATAGGAATGCTCTTCAATACTAATTTCAAAGATTTGAAATATATTATGAAAGAAGGTGTTGCTGATACAGCGGGTAAAATCACAGGGGAAGTAGCTCTTCTTTATGGTGAATTTTTAACCAATGTAATCGATTTTATTATTGTGGCATTTGTAATGTTTATGGTTGTGAAAGCGGTAAATAAATTAAAAAAGAAAGAAGAAAAGGCACCAGAAAAACCAGCAGGTCCATCTCAAGAAGATTTATTGGCTGAGATAAGAGATTTATTAGCTAAGAAATAATCTTTTTAATACAATTTAAAAAAGTCCATTGATTTATTCGATGGACTTTTTTTTGCGCTTTTCTGTATATATTTCTGCGATGGTTTTGCTGTTTTTACTGGATTCTGTCAGTTTTAAAACAGCTCCTTTTTCAACACTTCCTTCTTTTATTATTTTAAAATAGATTCCGCATTTAGGAACATTCCAAAATTGTTTAAGTACTTTTTGTGTGCCAAATACAATTCCTAATTTCATACAAGGTTGCCTAGGTTTTGTCGCCTGAATCACCGCAGTTCCTAATTCGAAAATGTCACCTACATAAATGTTGTTTTCATCTAGATTAGAAATGGTTAAGTTTTCTCCAAAAAATCCGTGTTGCATGGTAACTGTTGGGTATAATTCTTGCCAGTAATTATAATGTTGTGCGCCATAGGCGTATACGGCTTTATCTATACCTCCATGGTAGCGACGATCTATTACTACATCGTCTTGCACGTCTTCAAGTCCTAAAATAAGGGGGACGTTTGTGTCTTTTTTTACAATGCCTGTACTTATTTCTTTACCTTTCCATAGAAGGCTTGTTTTTTTTCCTATGTTGGTGGATATAACCTTCATTAACAACTGAATTTTGTCAATTCATCCGCTATTTTTCGATCATTGGAAAGCCTAGGTACTTTGTTTTGTCCACCTAGTTTACCAATGGATTTCATATAGGCATTAAAGCCTCCTTTTTGAATGGGAGTAATTTTTAATGTTTGGAGTATTTTACCTTCCAGTAAATCCAGATAGTACACGTTCTGTTCTTGCATAAACACGTCCAATGTATTGGAGAATTGAAGAAGATTTTTAGGGATTTCGTCAAATTCTATAAACCATTCGTGGTATGGCAAGCCTTCTTTTGTTGCTATTTGTGGGCTTACTGTAAATTCATTTATCTTGATGCTAGTTTCGGAAATAGCATTATTTAAGGCGTACTCTACTTCTTTTCCTATGACATGTTCTCCAAAAGCAGAAATAAAATGCTTGATACGTCCAGTAACGATAATTCTGTGTGGGTTTAAAGATACAAATGCTACTGTATCTCCAATGTTATAACCCCATAATCCCGCATTTGTGTTTAGTATTATTACGTAATTTACATTCAGTTCTACATCGTCAATGCAAATTCTATGAGGGTTTTCGTCAAAAAATTCATCGGCCTTTATAAATTCATAAAAAATACCGCCATCTAATAGCAAGAGCATTCCTTTTTCTGTTTGGGAATCCTGACTTGCAATAAATCCTTCTGAAGCAGGGTATAATTCAATGGTGGCTACTTTTCGACCGATTAAATCTTCAAATTTATTACGATACGGCTCGTAGTTAACGCCTCCGTACACAAATAAATTAAAGTTAGGGAATAGGTCTCCTACTTTTTTCCCTGTCACTTCTATCAGTTTTTCAAAATACATCTGCACCCAAGATGGTATTCCACCGATAACGGTCATGTCTTCATTTTTTGTTTCTTCTACCAGTGCTGCTATTTTTGTTTCCCAATCTTCAATACAATTGGTCTCGTAGCTCGGTAATCTGTTTTTTAGTAAGTAGGAAGGTACATAATGTGCGGAAATACCAGACAATCTACCTATTTGAATGCCGTTTTTCTCATTCATTTCTGGACTTCCTTGTACAAAAATCATTTTACCATTTACCCAACTAGCATCCCCCGTTTCTTCTATATAATGTAGCATGGCATTTTTGGCTCCATCTATTTGCATGGGCATAGATTCCTTGGTTAAAGGAATGTATTTTACACCAGATGTGGTTCCAGATGTCTTGGCAAAGTACAGGGGTTTCTTTTTCCATAAAACATCAGGTTCTCCTGCTACTACTCGGTCTATGTAAGGACGTAAGCCTTCATAATCCACAATTGGTACGTGCCGTTTAAAATCTGCGTATGTTTTTATGTCCTTAAAATTATGATCTTTTCCAAAGGCCGTGTTTTTGGCTTCTTTTAAGAGGTTTAAAAACACTTTCCTTTGTGTTTTCTCGGGCTGTAATGCCCATTTTAAGGTTTTTTTCGATACTTGTTTTGCAAAGGATTTAGCTAGAAATGATTTAATCTTCATTATTCAAAATCAATAAATTTAGTAGGGTCTACAGGATAGCCCTCGTTCCATAATTCAAAATGTAAATGTGGGCCTGTACTTAGTTCTCCCGTATTACCAGCAGAAGCAATTACTTCTCCAGAAACCACCAATTCACCCTGTTTTTTGTGAATAGAGGCATTGTGTTTGTACACAGAAATAAATCCGCTAGCATGTTGTATAATTACTACATTTCCTGTTTCTGCTGTCCATTCTGCAAAGATAATCATTCCGTCGGCAACAGCTTTAATAGGCGTGCCTTTGTTGATGGCGATGTCTACAGCGTAATGTCTTGCGGTTACACTATATTTTTCGGTAATGACTCCTGTAACTGGAGCAAAAAATACTATTTCAGGGTTTTGTTGTGCTTGTTCAAAAATATTGAAGCGTTCTTTTTGTTCAATTTCCAATCGGAATAGCGAGTCTGCTTTTGATGGACTGATATTGATTGTGTCTTTATTGATCTTAAGCGATTGTAATACCGAATCTTTATTGAAATGAACTTCTTTGATCTTTCCCGTTAAGATTTCTTTTACAGATTTAATGTAAATACCATTGACTAATAATTCTTGTTGTAGAGAATCTACTTTGTAAACAAGGGAACTTGCCTTTCGTTTTAATTTGGTAGATGAATATCCAGGAATGTATTCTTTTAAAGGCGTAAATGCGATAAAGAAAATAGTTCCTACAATTAATAATATTGAAAAGACTCCACTTAGAATAAATACATTTAAGCGAGTTAGTTTAAACGATATCTTTTCTTCAAAAGTATCTTCGTTTAAAATAACCAGTCGGTACTTATGGGTGAGTTTTTTGCGAAAATCTCCGCCCTTTGTCTTGTTTTTTGCCATAATTTAGAGTATAACAAATATACGAGGATTTTATTAGTAATTAACATAACGCAAGTAGTATGGACTGTTAATTTACTGATAAAATTAGCGGTAAAAGTTCATTTCGTCTATGTATTTCCAAACTTTAGCAGTTACTAATGGGAGGATGTTCTTTTTATGAGGGATAGATTGTCTAATAAATGTAGACGAGATTTGAACTATTGGGGCATCTACCTGGTGTATTTTTGGGTGATTTTTAAATTGATGTTCTACTGTACCGTCACCTAATCTAGGGTATACGTAAATATGGTGATTTTCAAGAATTACTTCGTAGTTTTTCCAACGGTGTAAACTTTTTAAATTGTCTTCTCCCATGATTAAACAAAAATCGGTGTTTGGGAATTTCTCGTCTAAATGAGCAAGCGTATTCACCGTGTAAGAAGGTTGGGGTAGATTAAATTCGATAGAAGAACTTTTGATGTTTTGATAAGGTTCTAAAGCAATGTCTACCATGGCTAATCGGTGATGATTGGCTAGTAATGATGCCTTTTTTTTATGTGGATTGTGAGGGGTAACCACCATCCAGATCTCTTCTAAATCTGAGTGTTCAACCATGTGATTGGCAATGATGAGGTGTCCAATATGAATGGGGTTAAACGAACCAAAATACAAGCCTACTTTTGCCATTGTTAATTGGTTTTTTGTTGAAAATTATGTATCAATTCTTCTGCGTTTTTTTGAGCTGTCTCTAAGTGGTCATTGATTAGAATTGTGTCAAAATGTTTTGCGTAGTTAATTTCTTTTTCAGCTTTTGCCAATCGCTCTAGGATTTTATCCTCGGTATCTGTATTCCGATTTCTTAAGCGTTGTTCCATTATTTCTATGGAAGGTGGTTTTACAAACACTGCGAGAGTAGCATCTGGAAACTGGCGCTTGATTTGGAGTCCGCCAACAACATCAATGTCAAATATAACGTGTTTTCCTTGTTTCCAAATGCGTTCTACTTCGGATTTTAATGTGCCGTACATAGCGCCTTTGTACACCTCTTCGTATTCTACAAAATCCTCGTTCTTTACGTGTTTTTCAAACTCGAAAGTAGACATAAAATAATAGTCTTTTTTATGTATTTCCTGACCTCTAGATGGACGCGAAGTCGCAGAGATTGAAAAATCTAAGTTTAAGCTTTTTAGTTTTAATAGATGGTGTACTATTGTTGTTTTTCCTGATCCTGAAGGTGCAGAAAAGACAAACATTTTCCCTTTAAATTGACTCATAATTTAAAGTATATTAAGATTCTGTTCTTTTATTTTTTCTAATTCGTCTTTCATTTCTACAACCATTTTTTGCATTGGAGCATAGTTGGCTTTAGATCCGATAGTATTTATTTCTCTGCCTATTTCTTGACTAATAAATCCTAGTTTTTTTCCGTTAGAACCATCATTAGTAAGTTCTTTTAAGAAATATTCTAAATGATTTTCGAGCCTTACTTTTTCTTCTGTAATATCGTATTTTTCGATATAATAGACCAATTCTTGCTCAAACCTATTTTCGTCTACTTTTGTCTTGAGTTCTTCAATTCCTTTTTGTAACCGTTCTTTTACCGCTGTAATTCTGTCGGGATCTATGGTGATTACTTTTTGGAGTAAGTTTTTAATTTTTTCTATTCTTTTGATGAAATCTGCTTTTAATACAGTTCCTTCATCCGTTCTATAAATTACAATTTTTGTAATTGTATCCTCAATGCAGTCCGCAATTTGCTTCCATTCATCTAGGTCTAACTCTTCGCGTTCTGTTTTTAATGTATCTGGCATGCGTATTGCCATCTTTAAGAGCTCGGTATGGTCACCGTCTACTATTTCTTTGAGTTGCTTTATGTATAGATTTACAACTGCAGCGTTTATTTTTGTCGATAATTTCGCTCCAGTTTCTTCTATGTAAATCGAAAAATCTATTTTTCCGCGCTCTAAGGACGACGCCAAACGCTTTCGGATTTCAAGTTCTTTTTCTCTGTAATAAGAGGGGATGCGAACGTTGAGATCTAGATTTTTACTGTTTAAAGATTTAACTTCAACAGTTACTTTTTTTGTTTCTAATTGTAATACGGTTTTCCCGTATCCTGTCATTGATTGTATCATTTAGAAAAAATAAATTTATGCAAATTTACGTATTTTAAATAATCTCATCACCTTTATAGGAAATTTACTTTTAGTTCCCTCTTTTAGAGGGGGTTGTGTGACTAGGAATACGCCTAAAAATATCACAGCAGTTGCACCTATTTTTAAAGGGTCTAGCGTGTCACTTCCTACCATAAGTGCATAGCAGGAGGCAATGATAGGTTCGAAATAGATAAAAACACTCACGGTAGTTGGTTTTAGTGTAGTCAGTCCTAGCACGTTAAACATATAAGTGAGGTAGGTAGTACACACGATGATAAAACCTATTTTAAAGAGTCCAGAAGAGGGGATATTTGTAAAATTGACTTCCATAAGTTCACTAAAACCAAAGGGGAGTACCAATATAAGAGCTACCAAGTACATCCATTTTACAAAGGTAAAAGGATTGTATTTTCCCAATAATTTTTTTACGACAATAAAATACAAGGCGTAGGATATTGCATTTATCAATACTAAAAAGTTTCCAAAGCGTATGTCTTCAACGTTTCCTCCAACAGATTCTTGCTTGTAAAATATAAGTACTGTTGCTCCTATTAATCCTATGGTGACTCCTATTCCTTTACGTATAGATAGTTTTTCTTTGAGGATTAATATGGCAAGTATAAACACAAGTATAGGGGTGGTTACCATTATAGATGCCGCGTTTATAGGGGTGGTTAAGCTAAGTCCTTTGAAAAAGCTTAACATGTTTAATGCAATCCCAAATAAGGCTGCAAAAAACACACGGATATAATCTTCTTTTGCTATTTTTTCTTTTTTTACAAAGAGTCCTGTGATCCAAAATAGGGCAGTTGCTCCAGCAACACGTAGCACAATAAATCCGTATGGTTTTATAAAAGCAGGCATTACGTCTTTTGCCAAGGTGAATGTTACGCCATAGATTAAGGCGGATATGGCTAATAATGTTAACGCAATATTTCTTGTCATCTTTAAATTTTTTAGCGGCAAATAAACGCAATAAATCTGATAATTATCATATTTTGACTAATCATTAATTGCCATATAATCATACTATTTATACCAACTATATTTCCAAGTGACGGTTTAGAAATGGAATTATTATTTATATAGGTCATTTTGGATTGTAAATTGGCATTAGACAGTTGAGTATGCCAATTTATTTTTGTAAAGTCGTATCATTATAAGGTTAAAATGGTATTCGTTGGAGAATTGCAACAGCAAAGCATTAGTGAATTCCCCTAAAAATAAAATGAGGTAAAAAAATAAATAAAGAGAATAAATTACATCTATGCTATTTGAGTAGAAGTTATTGTGTTTTTTAGCATAAAAAAATGCGACTCTACTAGAGTCGCATTTTTAAATAATACCATTTAAAATGGTTGGTGTAGGTTCTGCCAATTACATTTCCAAGTGACAGTTTAGAAATAGAATTATTTTTTGTTTTAGCTAGGCGAGAAATCTAAGGATAGCCTTAGCTATCGTTCTATTTTTCAATAACGCTAGAACGTAAAACAACCTATTTATATCTGTTATTTTGGATTGTAATTGGTAGTACCTTGTGTTGATTAGTCCAATGAAGGAATACGCAATACTTGTCCTGGATAAATCTTATCTGGATGAGACAACATAGGTTTGTTTGCTTCAAAAATAACTGGGTATTTCATGGCGTTTCCATAAAATTTCTTCGCTATTTTACTCAAGCTATCTCCACTTACTACAGTGTGAAATTGTGCTTCAGGAGCAGCTATCGTAACAGTCATACGGTCATCAACAGAGGCAATGCCTTCTGTGTTCCCTACAACTAGTACAACTTTTTCTTTAGCTGCTTGGTTGGCTGCTTCTCCCCAGATAGTGGCAGTGTCTCCATCTAGTTCAATGTTTAAATCTACAACTTCAAGTTCTAAAGTTTCTACTGCATTTACTAATTTAGTTGCTTTTGCACTTTCTGCAACTGCAGCTTCTACGGCTTCTTCTTTTTCCGTTTTTCCAATTCCAAACACTTTAGCTCCAGCGTTTTTGATGAAAGAAAATAATCCCATAATCTTTTTTTTAATTATTATATGAAGGAAATATACAAAAAAAAGAAAGCGAATACAAGATATGGCATGTAAAAACAAGAAATCTCTGGTGTTTGGATCTATTAGGGTTACATAGGTGTACGTTAATTAGCGGCTTAATAAGGTGTTATTTTAGGGCAATTATGTATCTTTGCTGCCAAAATATTTAACAGATGACCATTCATAATCTTACGAAGAAAACTTCCATTTTAAATAAATTTATTGCCGAGATACGATGCAAAGATACCCAAAAAGACTCCCTGCGATTTAGAAGAAATATTGAGCGTATAGGTGAGATTTTAGGCTATGAATTAAGTAGTTATTTTGAGTATCAATCAAGAACTATTGAAACACCTTTGGGTGAAAAGAAAATTAAATTACCTACAAATGAACTTGTGATTTGTTCTATTTTAAGAGCAGGAATTCCATTGCATCAAGGTTTGTTAAATTATTTTGATGATGCAGAAAGTGCATTTATATCTGCCTATAGAAAGCATAAGAACGAAAAAGAATTTGAAATAGTAGTGGAGTATTTTGCTTCTCCTGATTTAACAGGAAAAACCTTATTGTTGGCAGATCCTATGTTGGCTACCGGGCAATCCTTGGTGTCTGTATATGAAAGTTTACACAAACATGGAACGCCAAAAGAAATTCATATAGTTGCTGTACTAGGATCTACCGAAGGAATTGATTATATCTATGATAAATTCCCGGAAAATACGCATTTGTGGATTGCAACAATAGATGATCACTTGAACGAAAAAGGATATATTATCCCTGGATTAGGCGATGCTGGTGATTTAGCGTTTGGTAATAAATTATAAAAAATAGACTAAAAAACTTACAGCTATAATGAGCCATAAAACAATCTCTTTTATCCAGTTATTTCGGATTGTTTCTAGGTAGTTGGAGGTGATAATTGCCGCAGGGAAAAAAGCGTAAAGGAATTCTGAGCCGTCTTTGTTTGGAGTGCATAGAATCACTATTGTTGAGATTGTTAAAAGGATGCTTAATAATACCCATGATCGCTTCATGCTATTTGCGCGAGATAAAATTTTGGGAGAGCAACTGAGTGCAGACCAAAGTACAACTGCAATTAGAAAAGTTATAGGGATCAGAAGTTTTAGAGCGAGGTATGGTGTGCTTTCAAAATGAAATGGAAAATTAAAAATCTGTTCAAAAAACACCATGTCATTTATAAACAAACAATAGGTGTAGATTAAAAGAAGTGGAGTTGCAAGACCTAGAATCGGCACTATTAAATTAGGTAAATTAACGCGGTGAGATAAGCGCATTCCTAAAAATATAAGCAGCAAAAAGAGTATTGTCCATGGATTAAAAACAAAGGAAATCCCGATCCATAAACCTGCGTCAAATAATTTTGATTTGATGCGATTCTTTTTTGTCAAGCTAAAAATCCTTCTTAAAGCCATTAATAGGAATATGTTTGAAAGTATTAATGGGACGTTGTGTATGGTTGTGTAAAAGAAACCGATGAATAGAACATAAAGAAAGATCGCATAAGAGTTGTCTTTTGTTAAATTGTTTTTTCGAATGATAAAATAAACAAAAAAGAGGAGCAATAGCCAACTGCTTAAAAGTGAGAGTTCTTTGCCTATTTGAGCGATTGTGACAGGAGTGAAATCCAATTTAAAAAGTGAAGAAATGTAAAACGCATAAAATAATAATAAGATGCTAACAATATTAGATGGTTTAGTTTTACTAAAAAAATTGGCTATCATTACTATATTTTATACTTTTGCGCTGTAAATATATATATAATACAGCATATGATTACTAACAATATTTTTAAGATTATCGGAGATTTTTTTACAGATGTACTATTTACTCCTTTAAATTGGTTGCGATTTTTAGATAACTGGTGGGCTCAAAGCACTTTAAGTTGGGTGTTCATAGTTATTGCAGCAGGTGGATTTATCTATTGGATGATGCAAATTAGAAAATTTAAAAAAATGGGTGCAGAGTAAAACTCTGGTGTTTTATATTCAGATTAAGAAATAAACGCGGTGTATTATTTGTTGATAATTAGAAGCAACCTGGCCTGAGCTAGGGTGTTTTCTTGTGCTCAATAGAAATATCTAGCGGTAACATCTTCTAATACAATTCTTTTATGGGGAGTAAAAATAAATTAAAAAGATTTCGTGAGAACGAAACATTTCCAAATGTTATTCAGCCTACACGGGAAGAAGCAATTAATAATTTCCCTCTAAAAGGCAAATGGAATGAGCATTTTGGAAACGATTATCCTATTGTCTTAGAATTGGGCTGTGGAAAAGGGGAATACACTATTGCTATGGCACGTAAAAATCCTACAACAAATTTTATTGGGATAGATTTAAAGGGTGCACGATTTTGGAGAGGAGCGAAAACTGCTATTGAAGAGAATTTACCTAATGTGGCATTTATAAGGACTCAAATAGAATTGATCGAATTTATTTTCGCTAAGAATGAAGTGTCTGATATTTGGATTACTTTTCCAGATCCACAAATAAAGTTTCAGAGAACAAAACACAGAATGACCAACCAAACCTTTTTAAAAAAATACCATACGGTTTTAAAAAAGGGTGGAACCATTAACCTGAAAACAGATAGCGAGTTTATGCACGGTTATACATTAGGTATTTTACATGGTGAAGGGCATGAGGTACTATATTCTCATCATGACATATACAAAAATTATCATTCGCCTGAAGAAGTAATTAGTACACAGACTTTTTATGAAAATCAGTATTTAGAAGTTGGTAAGGCGATTACATATATTAAATTTAGATTGAATTACTAATCCCCGTTATAAATGTACATTTAGCGCATGGATAAAAGTGATAATTTTTTTACGAGAGTACACGAAGTTGCAAAAAAAATC
Source organism: Flavobacteriaceae bacterium (assembly GCA_965224465.1). Lineage (GTDB taxonomy): Bacteria > Bacteroidota > Bacteroidia > Flavobacteriales > Flavobacteriaceae. Next base: position 3,465,824 of record OZ245049.1, read on the forward strand.
CCCTATGGTAGGGTTACAAGTTATGGAGCTATTGCAACATTTTTAAGTGCACCTCGTTCTGCTAGGATGGTTGGTTGGGCAATGAATAATACCAATCAAGACCCTATGATTCCTGCGCATAGAGTTGTAAACAGGAATGGATTGTTAACGGGGAAGCATCATTTTGACGGAACGCATCTTATGCAGCAATTGTTGGAGAGTGAAGATATTCGGGTAAAAGACTTACAAGTGCAGGATTTTGATGCCGTGTTTTGGGATCCAACTATAGAATTGTGAATGCTGTCTGTTAAGGCATAAAACAGTAAGGTATTGTAGCCTGTTGTGTTGTTTTTTAACGAGGACTACAGTAAAGTTGCTTCTGTTTTACGGTTTAAAAATATAAAAACAGCCGTTTTTTTAGTGTTTTGTAATTCAGGTACTTTTTAAGTGTAGTTTTTTCTAAAAAAGACTTTATTGTATGAAAAAACAGCTAAATTTGTAGACTAACCCCACGTAAGTTTTGAGTACTAATTTTTATTTAATACTTTTTTTTCTTTTAATAAACACTTCTCTTTACGCTCAAGTAAAGATAGGGAGAAATCCTACAATCATACACCCAAATTCAATCTTAGAACTAGATAGCAGTGATAAAGTACTGGTTATAAGTCGTATGACAAATACGCAGATGAATGCCATACAACCTCTAAAGGGGAGTTTGGTTTTTAATACAAATTACAATTGTGTTTTTGTATTCGATGGAACATCGTGGATGAGCCTGTGTACTGAGACAGGAGTCAATGTAACGACCGCTATTTTTCCGCCAGGGACTAAAAGTATTGGTGATTTTTGGATCAATTATTCACGAAACAATATGGCAAGTATTTGGGATGGTGAGCGTTGGGTGCCTATTGATAGTAATCCTAGAAGAGGTAAAGGTATTCCAAGTGTATCTACGGTCTCTAATCCTAGAGCAGGGGATGTTTATGTTGATAGTATTACGGGACATATATACGCCTACGATGGTGAGAATTGGGCGGCTTCAATAGTTGTTCCTTTGGCCGATAATGGATTGCGGGTAACAGCAGATAAAACAGTTCAACTTGGAGGCGTTTTAAAAAAGCCAACGATATTGCAAACAAATGCAAAAAATACACTTGCTATAACGGGTTTAAAGCTAGGTGTTGTTGAAGAAGATGATATTATTACCCTTACGAGAACTACGGGGAAATTAAGAAAAATAAGTCCTTCTAATTTGTTTAGAGAAGAGGTTGCAGTGATTACTGCAATGGATGGGCAATTGCGATTTAAGCCACCAGTTCCTATCAGTGATTCGAAAAAAGTAAATGTATTTAGAAATGGTGTTCGAATAGATTTTACGGTTATAAATATGACCACCATAGAGATTGAGCCTGAAGCAAAATGTTACCAAGGAGATCAAATACGAATCGTACAATTATATTAATATTCCTCAAATTATAAACCCTAAATCAGTTTCACTAGATTATGAAAAAAATCACGCATAAAATTAAAGTAGCATTGGTAGCCATAGGAATGATGGCTGTAGGAAATGTTAGTGCACAAACAACGATTACTTCGTCAGCTAGTACGACAAGGGCCAACGCAGATGGGCCGTCTATTCGTTTGATAGACAATAAAGGGACCATTAAGTATTTACAATCTAATAATGGTATTACAACAATCACGTCTACGATAGCTGGTGATAAAACAACAACTACATGGCAATTGGGAGGTGAACTTACCGACAATACATATATTGATGTTAAAGGCAACGCATTTGCTTTAGATGGGATAAAATTAATCACTTCAGAAATTCCTTCTAAAGATGCGACTAGTTTGTCTAGCCATGGAACAGGAACAGGGTATACAATGTTAGTAAGAGACGAAGTTACAGGTGAGACTAAAAAATTATTGGTTGCTACTCTTTTAAAAAGCGCTCGTACAGAATATATAATTCTAGCTGGGGATGAAAGTGTAAATAAAAAAATATTTACGTTAGATTTTTTAACCAAGTTGGTGAAATTACATGTTTTTAGAAACGGAGTTAAATTACGAGCTACAGTTGATTATAAATTGTCTGCTAGTGGAATAAATCTTACGTTGACTCCTTCGGCTTCAGGATCGCAAGCATGGCATTTGTACACGGGAGATATTATTGAATATTATTACTCAAAATAAGAACAAGAGATAGTGTACCGCAATAATTACATACATAAAAGAGTATTCATAACGTTTCTGACATTGGTCTTTTTCACCTTAAAGATCAATGCCCAAAAAGTAAATGTTGTTGACCATAAAGGAACCTTAAACATTGTAAATAATAATAATGTTTATACATCGGCTAGCGATCCAAATAACCCAACTCTTATCGCTTTAGAAAACGATGTTTGGTTTGATACATTAACTAATAAAACTAAAATTTGGGATGGTCTTGTATGGAAGATTATGTTTTCCAGTACTTTGAGTAGTGGGGCATCGGTTTATACTGGTTTTTTTATAATCAATGCTCCAGAAGGTTTTACAAACACAAGTTTTAGTAAAGCTATAATAAACATGCCGTTTTCACCATCTCAATTAACATTTGTGGCATACCCTAATATTGAAAATTTGAGTACGGATGCAGACAATGAAGAATGGGCAAATACCAGTAGTTTACAAAATACTTTTGGAACCATGCAAGGTTTTGCTAGAAAGGATGGTACCCAAGCAGTTATTTTTATTGGAGGGAGTGGTAGCTCTTTAAACAATATTTCTAGATTTTCATCAAATACGCATTGTCTTGGGATACGCTATACAAATAGTAATGGACAGGATAAGGGAAAAATAAGGGCTTCAATAACTACGTTAGATGCCAATGGTTTTACGCTTAATGTAAGCTATTCTTTAGGTGTGGGCTCTGATAAAACAGATATAATGAACGAGAGTTTGGTTGTTTTTTATACCGCATATAAGTAATTTCAAATTTTTGTTAATTCTTTTTTAGGAGGTAGTACCCAGAGAATAGACATCGAGATAGGGAATAGTACTTCCTGTATATTTCTTCTAAGCTTTGGAAATACGTTATTGATTTGTATCGGGTTTTAGGATTTGAAAAAAGGAAGTTTCGGAAAGTGATCTATATATTTATGCCATGCGTGCTATAGCCTTAAAAACCCAAACGATTGTTTAATACCAACTACATTTCCATGTGGAGGTTTAGAAATAGAATTATTAGTTGCTTTATCAAGGTAAAAAATCTAAGAAAAGCTTAGCTATTGTCCTGTTTTTAAACAATGCTAGAACGTAAAACAAACTATTTATATCGATCATTTTATATTGTAGTTGGTATAAAGGTAGCAAGTTGTTTTTTGTTTTAGATAAACAAAAAAAACAGGGTGGCTATCGTTGTTGTTCTGGTTTTTAATGACCAGAGAATGGAGAAGACTTGTTTTAGACTTGGTATTGTGAATCTAGTTTGATATGATGTAGTTTTAGATACCTTAAAAGGTGGGTAAGTTTGTGTATATTTGCATTATATTAGATGATATACCATGGAATTTACTAAAAAAGATATAATAGAGGCATTAGAAACCATTACGGCTCCAGGAGCTGGCGGGAATCTAATTGCTACGAATTCAATTAAAAATGTTGTTATTTTTGACAGCGAGGTTCTGGTAGATGTAGCCATCGCAAATCCATCATTACAAGCAAAAAAACGTGTTGAGGTGGATATTATGAAGACGATTCATGATAAAGTACATCAAAAAATTAAAGTAAAAGTAAATGTAATTACAGAAACACCTAAAGTGGTTGCCCCAACTCCTGCTGTTAAAAACGATAAATTACCAGGTGTTAAAAATATTATAGCAATTGCTTCTGGGAAAGGAGGCGTTGGGAAATCTACCATTACTGCAAATGTAGCAGTAACGTTGGTTAAAAAAGGGTACAAAGTAGGTATTTTGGATGCCGATGTATATGGGCCGTCTATTCATTTAATGTTTGATGTTGCCAGCGAAAAACCTTTATCTGTAGAAGTAGACGGAGCTTCAAAAATGAAGCCGGTCGAAAATTACGGGGTGAAAGTACTTTCCTTAGGGTTTTTTACCAAACCAAACGAAGCTGTTATTTGGAGAGGAGCAATGGCGTCTAAAGCCTTGAACCAGATGATTTTTGATTCGCATTGGGGAGAATTGGACTTTTTATTGATTGATCTGCCTCCAGGTACAGGGGATATCCACTTGTCTATAGTGCAGTCCTTATCAGTGACAGGCGCAGTAATTGTGAGTACACCTCAAAACATTGCTTTGGCGGATGCTAAAAAAGGAATTGCGATGTTTAAACAAAAAAATATAAATGTTCCAGTATTAGGTATTGTGGAAAATATGAGTTATTTTACACCTGCGGAGTTGCCGGAAAATAAATATTATATTTTTGGAAAAGACGGAGCAAAAAATTTAGCAGAAGATATTGATACTAAATTTTTAGGCGAAGTACCTTTAATTCAGAGTATTCGTGAATCAGGAGATGTTGGACATCCAGCTGCTTTACAAGAAGATTCTCCGATAGCATCTGCTTTTGAAATAATTACAATGAACATTGTTTCTGAATTAGAAAAAAGAAACGCAAATTTACCTGAGACGAAAGCTGTTCAAATGACAAATTCGCAAGGCTGTAGCACAAAAAAATAATATGGAAGTATCAATTTTAAAAGAAAAAGTAGAAATCGCATTGGCAGAAATCAGACCGTTTTTATTAGCCGATGGAGGAGATATAACATTAGTGAGTATTTCGGATGAAACAGTTACTGTTCAGCTCGAAGGTGCTTGTTTAAGTTGTAGTGTGAATCAAATGACCTTGAAAAATGGAGTAGAAGCAACAATAAAAAAATATGCTCCTGAGATTAAGAGAGTTGTAGAAGTACATGGGATAAATTAAATTTTACCATATAAAAATATAAAAAGGGCATCATTATTAATGATTCCCTTTTTTTTGTGCGTAAAAATTATATATTTGTGATGTTATGACTATTATTGATACACATATAGTAAGTGATGTTTGGGTCGGCTTGTTGGAGCAATTGAAATTCTTAATCAAGAGAAATCCAGAGTAAAAGACCAATGTAGTCTGTTTTATTTATTTCTAGTACACATTTATTAAAACCTTATAGTATGCCACGATATCACACATTAGGCAATATTCCGCCTAAGAGACATACCACATTTTACAACGATGCAGGTAAATTATACCAAGAAGAACTCTTTGGTACTGCTGGGTTTGTAGGGATGTCCTCTCTTATTTATCATATATATCCTCCTACGGTAGTAAACGAGATTAAGCGGGTAAGGGATGTGAGTCCTAAAATTGCTATTGAGAAAAATATGAAAGCACTTAGCTTTAAAGGCTTTTCCTTAAAGCCAGAAGAAGATTTTTTAGACAGTAGGAAAACACTTTTTGTAAATAGCGATTTACATATAGGGTTAGCAGCTCCTAAGTCTTTTTCGGCTGATTATTTTTATAAAAATGCAGATGCAGACGAAATGCTTTTTATTCACAAAGGCGCAGGGCTTTTAAAAACAATGTATGGAACAATTTCTTTTTCCTATGGAGATTATTTGATTATTCCAAGAGGAACGGTCTATCAAATAGATTTTAAAAACCAAGAGAATAAAATTTTATACGTGGAGTCCTTTAGCCCAATTTTGACACCAAAGCAATATCGAAATAATTTCGGACAACTCTTAGAGCACGCACCTTTTTGTGAACGAGATTTTAGATTGCCACAAAATTTAGAAACGCATGATGAAAAAGGAGATTTCAAAATATTCATTAAAAAACAAGGGATTCTGTGGGAATATAAATATGGAAACCACCCTTTTGACGTGGTGGGATGGGATGGTTTTAATTATCCCTATGCATTTTCTATTCATGATTTTGAACCAATTACAGGTCGAATTCATCAGCCACCACCGATCCATCAACAATGGGAAGGGCTCGGTTTTGTGGTGTGTTCTTTTGTGCCTCGGATGTATGATTATCACCCAGATTCCATCCCTGCACCGTACCATCATAGCAATGTGGATTCAGAAGAATTATTATACTATGTAGCGGGTGACTTTATGAGCAGAAATAATATAGAAATAGGGCAAATTACGTTGCATCCTGGTGGAATTCCACATGGGCCACACCCTGGAGCTATAGAACGTAGTATTGGAAAAACAAGTACGGGAGAATTAGCCGTGATGATAGATCCATTTAAACCTGTTTCCATTACAGAAGAAGCCATGAAACTACAGGTAGACGATTATTATATGAGTTGGAAAAATCACTAGTGATAAACCATAATTGGAAATGTCAACTGGTTTTTTAGGCTTGACGGCTCAATACTGAATACTTAAATTTAATGACTCAAATCTAATACAATGAGCAACTACAAAAACATACAAAATTTTAATTACGGATTGGAAAAAATATTTCCAGAGGCGGAGGATTTTTTACCTCTTTTAGGAACTGATTACGTAGAATTTTACGTGGGTAATGCAAAACAAGCTGCCCATTATTATAAAACAGCTTTTGGTTTTAAAATAGGAGCTTATGCTGGTTTGGAAACGGGGATGACAGATAGGACTAGCTATGTTATGGTGCAGGATAAAATTAGGATTGTATTGACTACTCCAATGCCTAATACAGAAAATACCTCCATTTTTGAGCATATCCAAAAACACGGAGATGGTGTAAAAGTAGTAGCACTTTGGGTAGATGATGCTACAAAATCTTGGGAAGAAACCACAAAAAGAGGTGCCAAATCATATATGAAACCAACTGTAGAATCTGATGAGTATGGAGAAATAATTCGTTCTGGAATACATACTTATGGTGATACCGTCCATGTTTTTGTGGAAAGGAAAAATTATAAAGGGGCTTTTATGCCAAAGTATGTAGCATTTGAATCTACACACAATACATCGGATGTTGGTTTGCGTTATATTGATCATATGGTTGGTAATGTGGGCTGGGGAGAAATGAATGTATGGGCAAAATTTTATGGAGAAACCATGGGCTTTGCAAATTTAATTACTTTTGATGATAAGGATATTTCTACTCAGTATACCGCATTAATGAGTAAAGTGATGACCAATGGGAATGGGCGAGTGAAGTTTCCCATAAATGAACCCGCAAAAGGAAAAAAGAAATCACAGATTGAAGAATACTTAGATTTTTACAAGGGTCCAGGTGTTCAGCATATAGCTGTTGCAACAAATAATATTTTAGAAACAGTCAAGGAAATGACCAAACGTGGCGTAGAATTCCTATACGTACCAGGAAGTTATTATGATACGGTTTTGGATAGGGTAGGAGAGATAGACGAAAGTTTGTCAGAATTAAAAGATTTAGGGATTTTGGTGGATAGAGATGACGAAGGGTATCTCTTGCAGATTTTTACAAAACCATTGACAGACAGACCTACGTTGTTTTTCGAAATTATTCAACGTAAAGGAGCACAATCTTTTGGGAAAGGAAATTTTAAAGCCTTGTTTGAATCTATAGAAGCAGAACAAGAACGAAGAGGTACTTTGTAGGGAGTAATTAGTAATTAGTAGATGTTTAGAACAGAGAAGTCTTTTTTTTGTTTTTATACTTTTGCGACTGCTTTCAGGCCTAAAAATCAACGACTGTTTGGAATCCAACAAAGGGGCTATGTCAAAAGCTTTAGTATCTTTGGAATAGTAATTGATTTATAGCTTAAAAATAATACTGTGAAAAAAATACATCTATTTCTGTTCTTCTTAAGTTTTCTTACGGTGATAAACGCCCAAGATACAAATGCGTTTAAATCGGGCGAATGGTTGAAATACCGCATGAGCTATAGTAATTTTCTAAATGCAGGATATGCAGAACTGTCCTTGAGGAAAACCAAAAAAAAAGGTGTGGTATTGTACCATGCAAAGGGTACAGGGAAAACCACAGGCGTTATTGGATGGTTTTTTAAAGTACGGGATAGGTATGAATCTTTTTTTACAAGAGATAAAATCAGTCCTGTTCATTTTGTAAGGCGCGTAAACGAAGGAGGACACATTATAAATAGAGATATTTATTTTGACAAAAAAAACAATTCTGCTCGCATTAAAAATCATAAAAAAAAGACAGAAAAAACCATGACAGCAAGAGATGTTCAAGACATGATTTCTGCCGTGTATAAATTGCGTAGTGAGGATTTGGGGAGTATGAAAGTTGGTAAAGACGTTAAGATGAAGTTGTTTTTTGACTATGAATCTTTTAATTTTAAAATGCGTTACCTAGGTAAAGAAATTATCAAAACAAAGTTTGGGAAAGTACGATGTCTTAAATTTAGACCTATTGTTCAAGCAGGAAGAGTCTTTAAAGAAAAAGAGAGTGTGACCATTTGGATTTCGGATGATCATAATAAAATCCCTTTAAAAGTGAAGGCCTCTTTGGCTGTAGGATCGCTCAGAGCAGATTTAGATGCTTTTAAAGGATTGGCCAATCCTTTTAATATTATTTATAATAATTAAATTGTACTTTTGCGCCTCATATCAAACACATCATCAAAATGATCGATATAAATAGTTACCCCACTGCCATTTTTGTCTTTAAAGTCATGAGGATGCCAAGAGAATGATATGTTTTTTCGTTCGTAATAAATTCTGTGAGAGCCTAGGTTCTCCTTATCGTTTTTCTGTTGAGAAAAACAAAATACAGTTCATTCCCAAACGGTCATTTGAAAAAAAACACATTCATTGATCTTTACTTTTATAAACCATTCTAAAAGACTTAATTCCGTTGAAAAAAATAGCATTATTTTTAGTACTTATTTTCCTGTTTTCATGTACTAGCAAACCAGAACCTAAAATAGATAAAATTCCAGAACCTATAATTGTACATGAATTTGGTTTTGTGCTCAATAATTTTAAAGTTGTTAGAGATACGATTAAGAAAAACGAGAGTTTTGGTGAAATATTAGACAAACATCACGTGCCATATCCGCTGATGTTGGAAATGGCAAAGAAAGCAAAAGACACCTTTGATATTCGTTATTTAAGAGCAGGAAAGCCATATACTATTTTGGCGAAAAAAGATTCTACGGAGCAAGCACAGGTGTTTATTTATCAACAATCTAAAGCGCGGTATATAGTATTTAATTTTAAAGATTCGATTCGGACAGTTTACAAAGGGAAAAAACCTATAAAAACGGTCATTAAAATCGCTTCAGGAGTGATTAAGAATTCGTTGTACCAAGAGTTAGAAAGTCAAGGTTTAGGAGGGATTTTAGCCGTTGAGATGGCAGATGTTTATGCGTGGACTATTGATTTTTCTAGAATTCAGAAAAACGATCGTTTTAAAATTATATATGAAGAAAAATATATAAATGATACTATTTATGCAGGTCTAGGAAGTATCAAAGCCGCATATTTTGAGCATGGGAAGCAGTCTTTTTATGCCTTTGATTTTGTGGGAGATTCCATTACTGGCATCAGTGATTATTTTGATGATCAAGCAAAAACCTTGCGCAGACAATTTTTAAAGATGCCTATTAAATTTGGACGTATTTCATCACGTTATAATTTAAGAAGACGTATCGCTTATTATGGGAACAGAGTTCGCCCTCATAAAGGTACTGATTTTGCAGCACCGATTGGGACACCTATAATGAGTACTGCCAATGGGACGGTTGTAGAGTCTCGCTATAAAGGTGGGAATGGGAATTATGTAAAAGTGAGACATAATGGTACGTATTCAACACAGTATTTACACATGAAAAAACGGAATGTGCGTGTAGGAGATGTTGTAAAACAAGGAGATGTTATTGGATGGATTGGAATGACAGGGAATACGGGTGGACCCCATGTTTGTTATCGTTTTTGGAAACATGGAAAACAGATAGATCCATTGCGTCAGAAATTACCAGCTGCCGAACCGATGAAAGACAGTGTAAAACCCAAATATTATGAGTTTATCAAACCTATTAAAGAACAATTAGACGCTATTGCATATCCAGTTCAAGAGGATATTAGTACAATTCCGTCAGATACATTAAAACAATAAATTATGCCTTTAAAAAACCAAAATCCAACTAAAACTAAGGCTTGGGAGGAATTGTCAGCTCATTTTAAGGAGATTAAAGAGACGACTTTAAACGAATTATTTGCGAAAGACCCCACAAGAAAGGAAACGTTTACATTAAAATTTAACGATTTTAATATTGACTATTCTAAAAATAGAATCACACAAAAAACCATTGATTTACTCGTGCAATTGGCTGAGGAATCTGGTTTAAAAGAGGCAATAACTAGCCAGTTTGATGGAGAGATCATCAACCAAACAGAAAAAAGAGCAGTATTGCATACGGCACTTAGAAATAAGTCGAACAGCCCAGTTTTAGTAGATGGGAAGGATGTGATGCCAGAAATAAATGCAACCTTAAAAAAAGTAAAAGTATTTACCAATCAAGTAGTTTCTGGTGACTGGAAAGGCTACACAGGTAAAGCCATTACGGATGTGGTGAATATTGGAATTGGAGGAAGTGATTTAGGTCCTGATATGATTGTAGAATCGTTGCAGTTTTATAAAAACCACTTAACAACGCATTTTGTTTCTAATATAGATGGAGATCATGTACAAGAAGTTATTAAAAACTTAAATCCTGAGACCACCTTATTTGTGATTGTTTCTAAAACTTTTACGACTCAAGAAACATTGACCAATGCGACGACCATTAAAAAATGGTTTTTAGAAACAGCTTCAGAAAATAATGTAGCTCAACATTTTGTAGCGGTGTCTACCAATGTAGAAAGCGTTCAAAACTTTGGAATAGATCCCGAAAATATTTTTACGATGTGGGATTGGGTAGGAGGTCGTTTCTCTTTGTGGAGTACGGTAGGCTTATCAGTTTCATTGGCTGTAGGTTTCGAGAACTTTGATCAATTATTAACAGGAGCACATGAGATGGATAGGCATTTTAAGAACACGCCTTTTGATAAAAATATCCCTGTAATCATGAGCTTGATAGGAGTTTGGTATAACAATTTCTTTGAGAGTGAATCCGAAGCTATTTTGCCATATACACAATACTTAACTAAGTTGGTGCCTTATTTACAGCAAGCAATCATGGAAAGTAATGGAAAAAGTGTCGATAGAAATGGCGAGCGCGTAGAGTACCAAACAGGAGGTGTGATTTGGGGAAGTACAGGTACAAACATGCAACATGCTTTTATGCAATTGGTACATCAAGGAACCAAATTGATTCCAACCGATTTTATTGGATATGAAGAGTCGCTGTATGGAAATACGGATCATCACTCCAAATTAATGGCTAATTATTATGGTCAAATGCAGGCATTGGCGGAAGGAAAATCCAAAGAAGCAGTACATTTAGATTTAAAAACAAGTGGGAATTTAGCTGCAGTTTCAAGCTTATTGCCATTTAAAGTTTTTGAAGGAAACAAACCATCTACTGCTATTCTTATCAAGAAATTAACGCCACATTCTTTAGGAGAATTGGTGGCATTGTACGAACATAAGATTTTTACCCAAGGAATTATCTGGAATATTTTTAGTTATGATCAATTTGGTGTAGAATTAGGAAAAGAAATGGCAAAAAAACAATTGAATAATTAGAAGAGAATTGTTTTAGTTTTTTTAAAAGAGCAAACCTTTAGGTATAAAGGTTTGCTCTTTTTTTTGTCCTTTAGATATGAAATTTGCACAGTTTTTTTGTTAAGACAAGATGAATCTTTTGTTAATTTTAACAAAATGCAGAAGCAACCTATGGGAGATTTTAACATCTGTTAATAAAGATGTTTATATCTAATGTATTAGTATTCAGTTTTTACAGTTGTTTTTTACTAAATTTAAGAACTCTTAAATTCTTGTTAAAATTTAACAATTAATTAAGATGACAATCAGTAAAAATCATCAAATTTGCAAATAATTAATTCAAACAAAAATCAAATCTTAAAAAATGAAAAATTTTAAAAATTGGCTTGTTGTATTGGTACTTATCAGTTCAACAGTTATGTTTGGTCAAGGAGTTACTACTTCCGCTATCAATGGAAAAATTATTGATAGTAATAGTGAAGCTTTGCCAGGAGCAAATGTTGTTGCGGTGCACGATGCTACAGGGACAATATATGGTGCCTCTACGGACTTTGATGGGTATTTTAGAATTGCAAACATGCGTTCTGGAGGACCTTACACAATTACTATTTCTTATGTAGGATTTAAGGACCACAAAGTGAGTAATGTATTCTTGCAATTGGGGCAAAAATTTGCGATTAACCATAAAATGATTGAGTCAGCAAATGCTCTTGAAGAAGTGGTCGTTAGAGGGACTAGTAATAGTCTATTTGACGGGAACAAAAACGGGGCTTCTACCACGATAACAAGTGCAATGGTTAAAACCATTCCTTCAGTTTCGCGTGGACTTGGAGATTTTGTTAGAACTACACCACAGGCTCAAGTTAATGGAAGTACGATATCTATTGGAGGACAGAATAATAGATACAATGCTATTTATATTGATGGAGCAGTTAATAATGATGTTTTTGGACTGGCTTCGTCTGGGACAAATGGTGGACAAACTGGGGTCAGCCCAATATCGGTGGATGCCATAGAATCTTTTCAGATTTCGGTAGCTCCTTTTGATGTTAGACAATCTGGATTTTCGGGTGGTTCTATTAATGCTGTAACTAGATCGGGGACTAATAATATTGAAGGTTCTATTTATGGTTTTTTAAGAAATCAAAATTTATCTGGTAAAACACCAGTGGATTTAGCTGGAGATAAGGACAGAGAAAAGTTAGATGAATTTACATCTAAAACATACGGTGTAAGAGTTGGAGGTCCAATTATTGAGGATAAATTATTCTTTTTCATAAATTATGAAAGACAAGAAAATGAAACGCCTTCGCCTTTTAGCTTTGATAATTATATAGGGAATTCTTCACTTACTGATGTACAAGGGTTAAAAGATTACCTTCAAACTACATATGGATATGATGCGGGAATTTTCGGAAATTCAATAAGTTCATTAGAAAGTGATAAGTTTAACGTTAAGTTAGATTGGAATATTAGTAAAAAACATAAGTTATCATTAAAACATAGTTATGTTAGTGCAGAACAGTTTAATGCTGCAAGTTCTTATTATAGAGGGATTAGTTTTAGCAATAGATCTATCTCGTTTCCTTCAACTACAAACTCTACGGCAATTGAGTTAAATTCTTCATTGAGTGATAGAGTATCAAATAATTTAATTATTGGGTACACTACGGTAGATGATAATAGAAGCTTTGTTGGTAGCCCGTTTCCGTCCGTAAAGATAAAAGATGGAGCAGGTAGTATTCGTTTTGGTTCTGAACCATATTCTACAGGTAATTACCTAAAACAAAGTACCTTGACGTTTACGGATAATTTAGAAATTTACCATGGAGCTCACACGATTACTCTTGGAACTAATTTAGAATATTCAAAAGCGGATAATTTATTTATTAGACAAAACTTTGGAGACTATACGTATGATTCATTAGAAGATTTTTATAATGGGGCTAAACCAGATAATTATTCACGTAGTTATTCATTGTTAGGTGGAATTGGAGATGATTCTAATGGGGCAGCTGATTTTTCTGTTTTTCAAGCAGGATTGTATGCTCAAGATGATGTTCAAGTATCTGACAATTTTAAAGTAAGTGTTGGTTTACGTATTGATGCTCCTTTCTGGGAGGATGGTCTTGTGAACAAAGATTTTAATACGAGAACAATTGCTTTGTTGGAAGCAGAAGGTAAAGATTTACAAGGAGCAAAAGTAGGAAAAGGTGTTTCTACATCGTTACATCTTTCTCCAAGAGTTGGATTTAACTGGAATGTAAAAGGTGAGTATAAAACACAATTACGTGGTGGTTTTGGAATATTTACTTCTAGAATGCCATTAGTTTGGCCTGGAGGAACCTATTCTAATAATGGATTAGTTGCCGGTGGTGCAAGAACAAGTGATTTACCAAACGGAGGAGATTTTATCCCTGATTTTGATGGACAACCAACACCAGTTGCTGTAAACTCTGGAGCTGTAGGTGGTCAAGTAGATTTATTTGCAAGTAGTTTTAAGTTGCCTCAAGTATTTAAAGTAAATATAGCCCTTGATCAAAAATTACCATTTTGGGGATTGATTGGTTCAGGAGAGTTATTGTATAACAAAAATATTTATGCTGTTTCTTATGAGAATCTTAACTTGAAAGGCCCTGCTGGTTATTTAAAAGGAGCAGATAATAGACCATACTATAACAGATATAGTTCTATCGATAAAACCTATAGAGGTATCTTTTTAGCTTCTAATACTAGTGAAGGATATTCTTGGAACGGTTCATTTACGTTAACCAAACCTATGACAAATGGTTTTGGAGGTAGCTTGACGTATTCTTACGGTGATTCGTATACTGTATTTGAAGGAACAAGTTCTCAAAATAGCTCTCAATGGAGAAATCAAATTTCTGTAAATGGGAAAAATTCTGCATTGCCAGCTTCTAGGTCTCAGTTCGCACAAGGACATAGAGTAATGGTAAATGGTTCTTACGAATTTAAATGGAATGAAAACATTAAAACTACTTTTGGTTTGTTTTATCAAGGTGTTAATGGTGCTTCTTTCTCTTATGTTTATAAAGAAGGTAGAGATTTATTAAATGATGATTCAAGAGATAACGCACTTATTTTTGTGCCGAAAAAATCTTCAGATATTAATTTAGTTGATTCTAGTGATCTTACAGCTGCAGAGCAATGGACGGCATTAGATGCTTTTATTAAAGGAGATGATTATTTGAATTCTAGAAGAGGGGAATATGCTGAAATAAATGCTGATAGAGCTCCTTGGAATCACATCGTAGATTTAAAAGTACTGCAAGATTTTTCATTAAATATTGGTGGTAAAAAACACACTTTCGAGGCTTCATTCGATATATTCAATTTCACGAATTTATTGAATAAAAAATGGGGTGTAAGAAAATACGTTGCTAATTATGGAAAAATCGGATTGTTGGAAACTATAAAGGCAGGAGAGAATCCTGAATTTACTTTCAATCCTTCTGTAGTTGAAAATAGATTTGACATTGATGATTCTGGAATACAGAGTTCAAGATGGCAAATGCAAGTTGGGTTAAGATATATTTTTAATTAAATAATAGTTGTCCAATTTTAATAATACAAAAACCTCCCATCTTGGGAGGTTTTTTTATGGAACATATTGTACATTTGTAACCAACAAAATCAAATCAAAAACTACTACACATGTTACAAATTCATTCTTATTGGGCTTATTTAGTGCTCGTGATGATAATCATCGCTTTTGCGAATGCATTAACAGGACTTTTGTCCAAAAGAACCTTTAAAAGTAAGGACTTAAGGCTTGCTTTATTTGCGCTTATTGTATCGCATATCCAGTTAATCATCGGTCTTGGTTGGTATTTTATGTCTCCTTGGTTCAAGGGGTTAAAGGCAAATGGTATGGCTGAAACTATGGGAGATGCTACTGCTCGTATGATGACTGTAGAACATCCATTGATGATGATCCTTGCTATCGTTTTTATTACCATCGGATTTTCAAAACACAAAAAGAAAACCACCGATACTGCAAAATTTAAAACAATTACGGTATGCTACGGAATCGCATTGTTGCTTATTTTAGCACGTATTCCTTGGGGACAATGGTTTTAAATAGCAAATAGCTTAAAATCAAAAGTAAGGAGGGGAAAAAGAAATTTATTTTTCTCTTTATTCAAAAATAATGTAAAAGCACCCTCTTTCGGGAAGGGTGCTTTATGAATCATCTTTTCTATGAAAATCATAAGAGTCTATATTCTAACATCTATTTATTATTTGTTTTTTGGAGTGGGCTTGTTGTTTTTTCATCTGCTACAGTGGTTGGGGTACAATTTAGGAGGCTATACATGGCATAAATGGACCGTAGATAGGATGAATTACTATCTGATGTGTTGCCTATACCTGTTAGGGACTAAAATCACTTTTGTTCATCGCCATAACTTACCCAAAGATGCTCCGTTAATTTTTGTGTCCAACCATCAAAGTATGTACGATATTTCTCCCTTGTCATGGTTTTTGCGGAAGCATCATTTAAAATTTGTCTCGAAAAAAGAACTTGGAAAAGGAATTCCTAGCATCTCTTACAACCTCTCTCATGGAGGATCCGTTCTAATTGATAGAAAAGATCCCAAGCAAGCATTAACATCTTTGGCTAATTTTGGAAAGTTTATTACAAAATATAAATACTCAGCTGTTATTTTTCCAGAAGGAACGAGATGTATGAATGGGAAGACTAGAAAATTCTCTCCAAACGGTTTAAAAATGCTGATAAAATATGCGCCAGAAGCGTATGTAGTTCCTGTTTCCATAAATAACTGTTGGAAAATAACACAATATGGAAAATTCCCATTAGGATTAGGTGCTCCTATTTCTTTTGAGATACATCACGCTATTAAAGCCGATAGCATGCCTTTTGATGCCTTATTTGCATTGACAGAAAAGAGAGTGAAGGAAGGGGTGAACTAAAATCTAGTTGTTGTTAAATTATTGTTGTGCTTAAAGCACTATAGCTACTTGTTTTAAGGCAACATAAAAACCTAAAATTTTATTTATCTTAGGCTTTTTAGATGTCTACCCATTTATCTTTGTAAAGCGTATGATTAAAATGGAATTGTTTTATGGTTTTAAATCAATGCCAATGCTTGTTCTAAATCAGCAATTAAATCTTCTTTATCTTCTATTCCAACACTCAATCTGATCAAAGAATCTACCACACCTGTTTTTTCACGTTCCTCTTTTGGGATCGATGCATGTGTCATACTCGCTGGATGTCCTGCTAGTGATTCCACACCTCCTAATGATTCTGCTAAAGTGAATATTTTAAAGTTTTCGACCAAGGTAAAGGCGTCTTTTATACTGTTTCCTTTGGTTGAAAAAGATAGCATTCCTCCAAAATCACGCATTTGTTCTTTGGCAATAGCATGGTTTGGATGGTTTTTAAATCCGGGCCAGAACACGGTTGCTACTTTTGGATGCTTGGCTAAATATTCTGCCACTGCTTTTCCGTTTTCACAATGGCGTTGCATACGTACATGCAATGTTTTAATACCTCTTAATACAAGAAAACTGTCCATAGGGCCACAAATAGCGCCACAAGAGTTTTGAATAAAATACAATTTATCTGCCAATTTTTTATCGTTCACAATTAAAGCGCCCATAACTACATCCGAGTGTCCTCCCAAATATTTAGTAGCAGAGTGCATTACAATGTCAGCGCCCATATCTAACGGGTTTTGAAGGTAAGGAGTGGCAAAAGTATTGTCTACAACTAGTAGTACATTGTGCTTTTTAGCAATGGTTGCAGCCGCTTTTATATCAACGATATTTAGCATTGGATTGGTAGGTGTTTCTACCCAGATAATCTTAGTATTTGTATTGATATAGGATTCGATATTGTGAGCATTTTGCATCCCTATAAAATGAAATTTGATACCGTATTGTTCAAATATCTTTGTAAAAATACGGTATGTTCCACCGTATAAATCATTGGTAGAGACTACTTCATCTCCTGGTTTTAATAGTTTTAACACGCAGTCTATGGCTGCTAATCCAGATCCGAATGCCAATCCATAATTTCCGTTTTCGATGCTTGAAAAAGCATTCTCTAATGCTGTCCGTGTTGGGTTTCCTGATCTAGAATATTCATATCCTTTGTGGTTTCCAGGGGATGTTTGTGCATAGGTAGATGTCTGGTATATAGGAGGCATAACAGCTCCAGTAGATGGATCGTACTGTTGTTTGCCATGTATTGTTTTTGTATTGAATTTCATCGTATTGGTTTTTAGCTTTTAAGCCTGTAAAACAGTTATTTTTTTTGCAATCTTTTAATTAGTTTACCTACGGTTAATCCCTGTCCAATAATAGAGAATACAACGATTATATAGGTGATAACTAAAAATAAATCACGGTGCATTACCGTAGTTAAGCTTAAAGCAAGAGCAATAGAGATCCCTCCTCTAAGTCCACCCCAAGTCATAATTAAATTGGTATTTGGGACGAAATCTAATTTTTTAGCAAATATTTTGATAGGAATCATCAAGGATAAATAGCGCGCAAATAAGAGCATCGGAATGCATAGAACACCTGCTAATATATAATGATGATCGTAGGTTAGGACTAGGATTTCCATTCCGATCATTACAAATAAGATGGTATTGAGAAGAATGTCTAATAATTCCCAAAACTTATCTACATATTGTTCGGTGATTTTACTCATGGATGAATTCCGGACGGTATCGGTTCCCACAATTAAACCTGCCGTAACCATGGCAAGCGGAGCAGAAACGTGTAGTTTTTGTGCAAGTACAGTTCCTCCCATTACCGTAGCAAGGGTTATAATTACCTCTACATCGTAATCGTTGATAGATTTTAAAAGCTTGTATGTTACCCAGCCCAATAAAAAACCGAGGACAATTCCTCCAATTACTTCTACGACAAATAGTTCTGTTATTTCTAAAAATGTAATGTCAGTTCCTCCTGCGGCAATTTTGTAGATGGTTAAAAATATGACAACCCCTACGCCATCATTAAAAAGAGATTCTCCAACAATTTTTGTTTCTAGTTTTTTAGGAGCACCTGCTTGTTTTAAAATTCCTAATACGGCTATAGGGTCTGTAGGTGATATTAAAGCTCCAAAGAGCAAGCAATAGATAAAGTCAACTTCCAGTCCAATAGCATTTAATAAGAGGTAGCTAAAGCCTCCTACCAGAAAAGTAGACGTAAAGGTGCTAAATATAGCGAAACTTATAATAGGTTTTCGCTGTACTTTTAATTGTTCAAAATTGGTATGTAAGGCTCCTGCAAATAAAAGGAAACTAAGCATTACATCTAATAATACCGTTTTAAAATCGATGGTGGCTATTAAAAGTTTTTCATGTTCTAAAAGAGTGTCGTCAATATAACTTGATGCTAATATAATCAGTGTAAATACGATTGTAATAACCATAAGTCCAATGGTATTTGGCATTTTTAAGAAACGAACATTTATATATCCAAACAATGCAGATAAGACAATGAGTACCGAAGCTATTAAAAATAATTCCATCTTAAACGAGTTTTTTAATTGCCATTATAATACCCAAATGTATGCCTTCGTGGTAATTAGAAAATTGAATTGCTTTTTCTACGTTTGTCAATTCAAAACCTAAACTAGTGGTATACGTATTATAGGTTTTAAATATCCCGGCAGCATAGTCCGATTCCATTTTCTCTGTAAGAGGTAATAATTCGGCAAGTAGAGATTTCATATCTTCTGTGGTCATCTCCGTATTGGCAGTAGAGCCTTTTCCGTAATTTGCAATAGTTTGATCCGAAATTAAACAAGGAAGCCCAGATAGTTTGTACACCAATAATTGTTGCGTAACGATGGTATGTCCAATGTTCCAAGCAATGTTATTATTAAACCCTTGTGGAATGGTGTTTAATTGTTCTTGATTTAATCCTTCTGCTATTGCAAGGATACACTTTCTGTTGAATTTTGTAACGTTGAATTGTGTGTTCATCTGAATATAGTATGTTTTAGCTTTTCAATTTTTGTTAAAAGTATTCATTTTTTATGGAATGTGTTTAAGGATAGCGGGATTCTCTAGTTCCTATCGGAGATCTTCTCTAAAGAGCACTTGTTTTTGTATATTTGAAAGATAAACTACGAACTATTTATAAATATGAAGAAAATATACCATTTAATAACCTGTGATAAGTGTCGGAAAATTTTAAAGGAAATGGATACGACCGATTATGAGCTCCAAGAAATAAAATCTACGCCTATTACGGCTACACAATTAGATGCTTTATTTGAGCGAACACAGTCCTATGAAATGCTTTTTAGTAGAAGAGCAAAAAAATACACAGAAATGGGTTTAAAAAATAAAAAGTTGACAGAAACTGACTTTCGTCAGCTTATATTAGAAGAATACACCTTTCTAAAGAGACCTATTATACTATGTAACCATAAAGTCACGATAGGAAAAAAATAAAGTTTTAAGAGTTTCTGTCTTATATTGTTAGTTACGAGCGTGTATAGTTGTCAGATTCATATATTTTTCAATTTTTTATAAAAAATACCGTATAGTCACACATAACATCTATATTTGTTTTGAACATTAACAAAATATTAGAAGATGAAAAAATTATTATTTGTAGTAGCAGTATTTGCTATGACTAGTGTAAGTGCGCAGTTTTATGTATCGGGTAGTGTAGGGTATGCTATAGGTAGTGCTGGCGTAAAAATGGGAGAAATAGAAACAGATACTTCTATAGAAGCTACCTATGGAAGTTATGGAGAGGGTATGAATTCACAGTTGCGAGTTGGTTATTTTTTTAACGATACTTTTGGTGTGGATTTGGGAGTTGGTTATCTTCATGGAGCAGATCAGACCCTAAAGGATTTTAATAGACCTTCTACGGGGCAAACATTGAAAATAATTGGTAGAGGAAGAGCTTTCGGAATTATGCCATCATTGGTGTATAAGTTTTCTGATCATATTTATGGAAGAGTTGGAGCATTGATAAAAATTGGTGGAAAAACGGAAGTTAAAGGTTCTGCGTCTGCTTTTTTACCTAATGGAACTTTACCGAGTGTACCAGCGGATGCATTATTGAAAGTTGATTTTACAAGAGATTTTCATGGTCAATTACCTTTAGGAGCTACAGCTGCTTTTGGTTATAAACGTTCGATAGGTCAGAATTTAGAGGTTTTTGTTGAAGCTGAATATATGGGAATTAGCGTACGTAGAAAAGATGCAGAGTTGTCTCAGTTTTCAGGAACTCTGACTGTTGCGGGTAAAACATCAGAAATTTCAAGAGATGGTTTGTTACAAACTATTGCTAGTTCTCCAGCATTATCAGCTAATCCTAATATTCAGACGTTAGCAATTTTAATTTCAGATAAAACAAATTATGTAGATTCAAAAGGTAATTCTCCAAGTGCAACTGAGTTTCTTGCTGATACCGTTCCATACTCATCATTTGGAATTAACTTTGGGATCACTTATACTTTTGGAAAGAGTTCAAAAAAATAAAAATAGTATTTCAAACATAAAAAAGCGATTCTTAGGGGTCGCTTTTTTTATATATATAAACTATTGAGTGTAAATATTTTAGCTGTTTATTTATGGATGTTACCGGACTAACGTCTTGTGTAAATGGTATAAAAAACAATATAAACAGTTCTAATAATTGAATATTTTGTGCTATATTAGAGTTTTAATAAGTGTATAACATTGAAAACCCCACGATATGTCCCTACAATCCCCACAAAAAGTTTTGGCAGTAATTATGTTAGTAGTAGCTACATTTTCTTGTAGTAACGATTTAGAAATAGTAGAAGAAATGGAACGCGTAGATGATGTGCCTTATGCGTATAGTGTTTTGGAACAAGAAATATCATTGCTTATAAATACGCATAGAGAACAGTTAGGTCTGTCTACTCTTAAAATGCTGAACGAATCTAGTCTACAATCTAGAAATCAATCTAAACACATGCTAGAGCACACACATATATGTCATGATGATTTTTCTGATAGATATGATTATTTAGTAGCTACAGTAAATGCAATCAGAGTTGGTGAAAATACCGCATTTGGATATGAGTCCGCATCGGCTGTTGTAAATAGTTGGTTGAAAAGTTACACGCATAAAAATATCATCGAAGACCCTATGTTTACTCATTTTGGAATCTCTGTTTCAAATGGAGGTCCACGAAATAATTATTTTTGTCAAATATTTGTTCGTATACCATAACTAAGGTCACTTAAAAATCTAGATAATTAAGTACCGTATCTTTACATAGTAAGTTTTGTTTTTGTACAAAAAATCAATATTTTTTTGAAAGCAGTTTTTAAAATTAATTTCCAAATGACTATTTATATCGGTCATTTGGATTTTTTTTGCTGTGACTTATACCGAATGTATGAAAGCTCTTTATCCGTAAAATGGCTTTTTTTTAGGGTTTTCTATTTTGCTAATAGGTAAAATATACGTAGTTTTATATATTGTTTAACCTCGTGTTTATTTTTTATACGTTCAAATACAATATATTATGAGTGTGTTCCCTGACATTCCAAAAACTTTATCTACAGAAAATTCTATTTTAAATAAATTAAATATCATTGTGATGTCTTTTGATTGTAATGGGCAGGTCTATTACGCATCAGAAGGGATTACACCCATTACCGGCTATACAAGCACCTCAGTTTTAGGAGAGGGATGGTGGCAGCTTTCTTTTGATACTCCTCTTTTAGGGCAGCAGCAAAAAAATGTTGTAATAGATATTTTGAAAGGATTAATACCTTATCCAACGGTACCTATAGATCGTAAGATTCTATGCAAAGATGGATCTCATAAATGGATCGAGTGGAGGTTGTCTCGTGGAGAAGAAAATACCGTGCTTGTATCGGGTGTTGATATTACAGACTGGAAAAGAAAAGAAGAAGAGGTAGTTCAAGCGGATAAAATATTGAATAGCATAGACTCCTTGGTGTTGGTAAGTGATGAAAATAGCAGTATTTTATATGCTTCCTCTTCCGTCGAACGTATGTTAGGTTTTAGCAAAGAAGAGGTTTTAGGTACGGGTTGGTGGGAAAACACTTTCGATAGCAGGCATGAAGCTAGTGTAGAAAAAAAAGAGATTCAAAACGTTGTGCTTTTGAACAAGCAGTTTTCTCGCGATGTTTCTAGAAGAAGAATTAAAACAAAATCAGGCAGCTATAAATGGATTGATTGGTTTGTTTCTAAAGGGATAAATAATACCTGTATTTCTGTAGGTACAGATGTTTCACGAAAAATCGCGTCTGATCTTGCCTTAAAATTAGCCAAGGAACAAGCAGAAAAATCCGTACTTGTTAAAAATGAGTTTATAGCAAATATGAGTCATGAAATTAGGACTCCTTTAAACGCATTATTAGGGTTTACAGCATTATTACTAGAAACTAAATTGGATAGCGAACAGCGAGAACACCTTGGAACTATGCGTGATTCGGGGGCTATTTTATTGTCTTTGATAAACAATGTTTTGGATTTATCTAAACTTGATTCTAAAAATATAGACCTAGAAAAAATAGTGTTTAATCTTCATAACGCACTTTGTGATGTGGTAAAAATAATGAAGGTAAGAGCTTTGAAGAAAAATATCGCACTGGAAATCGAAATAGCTAAAGATGTACCGGAGTTTATTAAAAGTGATTCTTCTCGTTTTGATCAAATTATGCTGAACCTTATTGGGAATGCTATTAAATTTACAGATAAAGGAGCGGTAAATATAAAGGTGAAAACAGAAAATAGAAGGGAGGATAGATGCTGCCTTATAATTGAAGTACAGGATACCGGGCTTGGGATTATGTCTAGTAAGTTAGACCAAGTTTTTGACGTGTTTACGCAAGCTACGAGCGAAACTGCACGTATATATGGAGGGACTGGACTAGGATTGTCTATTGTAAAAAAACTAGTGCATCTGCTAGCAGGTGATATTAGAGTAGAAAGCGAGTATGGAAAAGGAAGTGTTTTTATTGTCGAAATCCCAATAGAGGCGGTACATGTTAAAAATAAACGACTTGACAAGGAGCTTGTTTTAACGGAGGATAAAAAAATTCATATCAATATTTTGTTGGTGGAAGACAATAAAGCCAATCAACTTCTTGCCAGTACACGGTTAAGAAGATGGGGGTGTATAGTAGCTATAGCTAATAACGGGATAGAAGCCGTAAAATTGGTAGAGAAAAACAAGCCTTATGATGTGATTTTAATGGATATTCAAATGCCAATTATGGATGGTTATGAAGCTACAAAAATTATTAAGAACGATCTGAAAGGGGCTCGCAAAGAAATACCTATTATTGCCATGACGGCGTATGCCTCCAAAACAGATATTAAGAAAGCGTTAAAAGCAGGTATGTGCGACTATGTATTCAAACCATTTGATGCAGAGATGCTCTATAAAAAATTAATCGAATATACCTTGTAAAAAACAGTTTCAGTTTGTTTGTGATTATTTATAACGCATAAGTCTTATTTTTTTGTAGCCATCTAAAAGATATATTTTATATTCGCTGAAATTGAATCTTTATGTTAGAACTGGCAGGAATTATTATTTTAGGAATCGTAGCACAATGGTTTGCATGGCGTTTTAAGTTGCCTGCTATTTTACCCCTTATTTTAATTGGATTATTTGTAGGCCCTATCGCTACTCTTATTACAGAAGATGGTACAAAATGGATACAGCCTGTATGGAATGGAACACATGGATTATTTCCTGGGGAACGTCTGTATAATTTTGTATCCTTGTCTATAAGTATTATTTTATTTGAAGGAGGATTGACGCTTAAACGCAACGAAATTTTAAATGTAGGACCTGCTATTGTAAAACTTATATCACTTGGCTCCTTGGTGACTTTCTTAGGAGCAGGAGTTGCAGTGTATTATATTTTTGGATTGAGCTGGGAAATATCCTTTCTTTTTTCGGCATTAATTATAGTGACAGGACCTACTGTAATAGCACCAATATTAAGAAATATACCCTTAAAAAAAGATGTTTCTGCAGTTCTTAAATGGGAAGGAATATTAATTGATCCCATTGGCGCATTAGTATCAGTATTGGTTTTTGGATTTATCGTGTCTGGAGAGGGACATAATTATACAGCAGAAGCACTGATAGAATTTGGGAAGATTATGATTATCGGTTTTTCTATTGGGTTTACCGCTGCGTATGCATTGTTTTATGCTATAAAAAATAAAATTATTCCTCATTATTTATTGAATGTATTGGTGCTGGCAAGTGTATTGGCGGTATTTGTGATTTCTGATTTATTTGCTCATGAATCTGGCTTACTTGCCGTAGTGGTTATGGGGATGGTTCTAGGGAATAAGGAAATGAGAGAACTTAAAGAAATTTTATTTTTCAAAGAATCTTTAACCTTAATATTAATCTCGATCCTATTTATTTTATTATCTGCCAATATTAATATCTCGGATTTATTGCTTTTGTATAATTGGAAAACGCTATGGCTGTTTCTAACCGTAGTTTTTGTATTGCGACCACTGAGCGTGTTTTTGAGTACAAGAAATTCAGGATTACAATTCAACGAAAAACTGTTTATCAGCTGGGTAGGCCCAAGAGGAATTGTAGCCGCTGGTATTGCCTCGCTTTTCGGACTAAAATTGGTGATGCAAAAAGTGCCAGGAGCAGAATATATAACGCCACTAGTCTTTATGATTGTGTTGGGTACAGTCTTATTAAATGCAACTACAGCACGTATGTTTGCGAAAATTGTAGGTGTGTTTTTAAAATCATCAAATGGTATTTTAATTGTGGGCGCCTCTGCTTTTTCTAGAATTATAGCCAAGTATTTGGCAGAGAATGGTCGAAGAGTAATATTGATTGATAACAATGCCATGCATATTTCAAAAGCAAAAGACGAAGGCTTGGAGGCGATAGAATCAAATATTTACACGGACGATTTGACAGAAAATATTGAGTTGAATGATGTTGGTTATCTGTTAGCATTTACGGGGAGTACTTCTGTAAATAAATTTGCATTGGAAAAATTATCCCCTAGTTTTGGAGAAAAAGGTGCTTGCCGATTGATCTCAGAAGATGAAATGAATCACAAAGAAGAAATTCCTACTTCGGGTATATTTTCTAATACAGATGATTTTTTGAATTTGAGTGAAATTGTACGGGATTTTCCAACTGTAAATGAAGTTGTACTAAAGTCTAACGTTGATTATAAAAATATATTAAAAAAAGTAAATGACGAGTCACATACAGTGCCATTATTTGTAAAAGATCATGCAGGATTTATGCATTTAATTGCAGGGAATGAAGCAATAGAAATAGAAGAAGGATTCAAGATGATGTATCTTGGAAAGCCTTTAAAATTAGTGTAGTGCTTGTTTTGAGGCTGTTTTTAGGGGAACCATCTTTTTAACTATCTTTGAGGGAACTAACAAAGGGAGACCTTAAAACCAATTAATTTTGAACATAAAAAAAATATTTCAAAATAACGAGCAATGGATTTCGGAGCGGATAAAAAAAGATGAAAACTTTTTCAAGAATTTATCCAAAGGTCAAAATCCAGAAGTACTGTACATTGGCTGTTCGGACAGCAGGGTAAGTACAGAGGAAATGATGGGGGCAGAACCAGGAGAAGTCTTTATTCATAGAAATATAGCCAATATGGTTCCAAACACTGATCTAAGTGCTATGTCTGTGATTAATTATGCAGTCTGTCATTTAAAAGTAAAACATATTGTAGTCTGTGGACATTATTATTGTGGGGGTGTAAAATCCGCCATGCAATCGGAGGATTTAGGTATTTTAAACCCTTGGCTACGTAATATTAGAGATGTTTATAGATTGTATCGGGAGGAGTTGGATCAAATAGATGACGAGGAAGATCGGTATAAAAGATTGGTAGAACTCAATGTAATAGAACAATGTATGAATGTTATTAAAACGGCAGATGTTCAACAGGCTTTTCGAGAACGACAAATAAAAGTACACGGATGGGTGTTTGATATTCATTCTGGAAAATTAATTGACCTAAAAGTAGATTTTGCCGAGATGCTAAAAGATATCATGAAAATTTATCACCTGAGTTAAGGTCTTGATTTTTTTTGGTATGCTTCTTGAAATGGAGTTAAAAAAACAAACTATGAAAATTAATAATATGGTATTGGTACTAATGGTGAGTGTGTTTTTTTCCTGTGCTTGCACTAAGAAATCAACGGTTCAGGAAAAGGATGATGTATTTACTTATTGGGTGTCAGGAAGTAAAGAGCCTTGCCAAGGAATGGTTCCTATGGAATGTATGATGGTGAAAAAAGGTGCGGATTTTGAAAAACATGAATGGACATATTTTTATGATGCTATTGATGGATTTAATTATACGCCTGGGTTTACCTATAAATTAAGAGTAAAAGAGGAGCACATTCCTATAGACCAAGTTCCTGCAGATGCATCTTCTATTAGATATACCTTAGTAGAATTGCTTGAAAAAAACATAGATATGAAAGGAGTATACGCTACTGGATTACACGATATATGGGCTTTAGAAAAACTAGGAAACGTAGCTGTTTCTAAAAAGAATACGAGGCAACCTGATATAGAAATAAACTTGACAAAAAACAAGTTTTATGGAAATGATGGATGTAATAATATTATGGGAGGTATAAAGTTAGTGGATTCCAGGAGGTTAGAATTTGGAGGCGTAGGGAGTACCAAAATGGCATGTCCAAATATGGAAGACTCGTATGCGTTTACGCAAGGCTTGGAGAAAACAAAAACATATAAAATTGAGAACCTAAAATTATATTTGTTTGACGCAAATGGCGGGTTGCTATTGCAGTTTAGAAAAGTAGATTAAACAAGTAGAAAAATATATTTTAAAAAGCGTTTTCAATATATTTGAGAACGCTTTTTTTTGTAAACTTACGCTTTAGAAGAAATGTTATTTTTCAATAATTTCAATAGAATAGCTTGCGTTAAAAGTATTGTTTGCCTCTAAAGTCAATAGTCCTTCTTTGTCTTCAAATTTTCCATTGCCATTTTCAGCATCTGTTATTCCTAACCATGGTTCAATACATACAAAAGGAGCATTGGGTTTTGCCCAAATACCAAGGTATTTAAAATCGTCAAATGCAACTCGGATTTCTTGTGTGTTCTTTACATTTTTTAAGGTAACGGTGCTAGACTTTAACTGCTTAAAAATCAAGGCATCATTATCAAAAATATGTGGTGTTAGGTTCAGCTGCTTTGTGTTGAATAGCATTCCGTGAGTGT
Source organism: Flavobacteriaceae bacterium (assembly GCA_965224465.1). Classification (GTDB taxonomy): domain Bacteria; phylum Bacteroidota; class Bacteroidia; order Flavobacteriales; family Flavobacteriaceae. The sequence continues at coordinate 3,493,674 of OZ245049.1, forward strand.
CTCCAGTTGTAAAGCCTGTGTCTGTTAATTCGTGGGTAACATCGGTTTCTGCTTGGTCAAATTCAATAAAATAATCGCTGTAATATTCACCATCATTCAAAGGACAATTAAATGCAGGGTGTGCTCCTAAAGAGAATAACATCTGGTCATCCCCATTGTTTTTTACCGTATGGTGTACGTTTAGAGTAGTGCCTTCTATGCTGTAAGTGATGCTGAATTCAAACTCAAAAGGATAAATGGATAAGGTTTCTTTAGAGGAAGTATAGCCCAGAGTTACCGAGGTGTCTGTTTTTTCTATTACTTTTAAAGACATGTTATGGCGTATAAAACCATGTTTAGGAATGTTGTACGTGACGTCTTTGTAAGTGTACTTTCCTTCCTTTAAAGCACCAATAATTGGAAACAATACAGGTGCTGAGCTTCCCCAGATAGCCCTGTCTGCTTGCCAAATATATTCTTGTTCGGATTTCTTAGATTTTATACTGCATATTTCTGCTCCTTTGTGCTGGATGCATACCGTTAGTTGGTTGTTTTCTAATTGATGTATTGTTGTCATTCCTTAAAATTCTTTAGATGGTAAAAATAAGATTTTAGCTGCAATTATGAGTGTAATAATTGGTTTCACTTGCGATATCGTTTGATTGGTGTTTGCTGCTAAAATCAAAAGGACTTAACAACCTAATACATTATAAGCCAATAATGATACATATTTATGAATTACATTTGTCTATTAAAAATAAGTTTTACCTTTCATACTCTTAAATAAATATCAAATGACAATAGGTGTAGGTGGCTCAACGGCCGAAATAGAGTTAGCGAAAATATCAGATATGACTGTAGGTGTACAGCCTATAAAAAAAGAAGAATACCAACAACGTATAGAAAAGGCTGCGCGTTTAATGCAAGCGCAAAACATTGTTGCAACCTATATAAATGCAGGAACCAATCTGTATTATTTTACGGGTACAAAATGGAATGCATCTGAACGAATGGTAGGTGCCATTTTAACTCAAAAAGGCGAGTTGGAATACATTGTTCCCAAGTTTGAAGATGGAACTTTTTTAAAATACAGATTGATAGAAGGTGATTTAAATTGCTGGGAAGAGCACGAAAGTCCCTATGCTTTAGTAGGTGCTATTTTAAAAGAAAAAGGACTTGCAAATGGAACTGTTGCTATTGACGAGTCGGCGAACTTTTTCTTAGCGGATGGCTTGGTTAAAGAAAATACGGACTACACCTTTGTAAGTGCCGAACCCATAACTGCTGGTTGTCGCATGCAAAAATCAGAAAACGAGATCGCTATTATTCAACGTGCTAAGGACATGACTATATTGGTGCAAAAAGCAGCTGCAAAAATTATGCGTGTTGGTATTTCGGTAAAAGAAGTAGAAACATTTATTCACCAAGCGCATATAAAAGCAGGCGCGAAGGAAGGTTCTTTTTTTGTAATTGTGTTGTTTGGTGAGGATTCTCAATTTCCTCATGGCGTGAGTGTCGCGAAAGATTTAGAAGAAAACGAAATTGTATTGGTTGATACGGGTTGTAAACTAGAAGGCTACTTGTCTGATATTACAAGAACCTACGTGTATGGCACACCAAGCGCAAGACATACCGAAATTTGGAATTTAGAAAAAGCCACGCAATTGGCTGCTTTTAATGCGGCACAAATGGGTGCTACTTGTGGTGCTGTAGATGACGCTGCTAGAAAAGTATTGGCAGATAATGGATTGAGCCCAGATTATGATTTACCAGGATTACCACATAGAGTAGGGCATGGAACAGGATTGGATATCCACGAATTTCCGTATTTACTGCGAGGGAATAAAACAGTTTTAAAAGAAGGAATGGTTTTGAGTAACGAACCTATGATTTGTATGCCAGGAGAATTTGGAATTCGCCACGAAGATCATTTTTATATGACGGAAACAGGCCCTAAATGGTTTACACAGCCAATGAAATCCATAGAGAATCCTTTTGATTTGTAATTAAAAGAATACGATTGATTTTAAAAACACGCTTCCCCAAAAGGAGCGTGTTTTTTTATTTAGAATTAGCTAAAGGAATTGGTTTGTCCGAAATAATGTGAGCAGCATAGAATACTATCGGATTGTTGTATACTGCCAAATACATTAGCAAGTGACGGTTTAGAAATGGAATTATTTTTTGTTCTAGCTAGGTAGAAATTCTAAGGATAGCCTTAGCTGTCGTTCTATTTTTCAATAACGCTAGAACGTAAAAGAAACTATTTATATCGGTCATTTAGGATTGTAATTGTTATAAAGGGGGTTTTGTGATTAGAAAACAGAATAAGAGTCTTCCTTGTTTTTTGCTATGGAAAAACTAATTTGTACCTGTGGTAGTTGGGTCAGACTTTTTTTGAATGATACAATGTTGCTTTTCGGAGCGTCTCCCGATACGCTTCAAAAAAGTTACTATAGTAATAAATAGGGAGTCAGGAATAAAAAAAGAAATACAATCTTTTTAAGGATGAGTTTATTGTGGTTTTGCCCTTTTCTAGTCGTTAAAAACGATTAAAAATGTGTATTTATTTTTGATTTGTATTTTTCTAAGTATTGTAGGTGTTGAGCTAACGATTTTTAAGTATCAAAAAAAACAAAATCAATATTACCAAGTAATATCTGTATTTTAAATACGGTAACTAGATAAACAAAAAATACAGGAAAATTAAAGTTTTAAAAAAAACTTAAGTATATTTGAAAGGCACATAGAAGAGATAAACGTCTAAAAACGAGTAGCCAATGCTGCATTTCAGGCAAAATGGATTACGGATATGTGGGGGTTACAAACAGAATGCTCCTTTGGAGTAAATAAAAGTCCCAGAGGGACAAACTGTTCGTAGCAAATGAACAAGTAATAAAACAATAACAATAATAATCCCAGAGGGATGACCTATCGGGAGAAAAACATATACAGATTATTCTACTGGAGTAAATTAAGAAGAAGTCCCAGAGGGACAAACTGTTTGTAGCAATCGAACAATTGAACAAACGAACGAACAAGTAATAAAATAATAATAATCCCATAGGGATGACCTGTTAAATTAACAAAATGGCTAATACATACACGCAAATATACATTCAAATTGTTTTTACGGTAAAAGGCAGGCAAAACCTAATTTCCCGAAAAAATCGTGAAGAATTACATAAATACATCACAGGTATTATCGGCATACGGAACCAAAAATTACTGGCCATATTTGCAATGCCAGATCATATTCATTTATTGGTTGGATTAAAACCTAATATTTCAATTTCAGATTTGGTTAGAGATATAAAAGCAGGTTCATCAAAATTTATTTCAGATAATAATTGGGTAAATGGAAAATTTAGTTGGCAAGAAGGATTTGGAGCATTTTCATATTCAAAAAGTCAAATAGACACTGTTGTGAAATATATTATGACCCAAGAAGAACATCATAAAACAAAAACATTCAAAGAAGAATATTTAGATTTTTTAAAGAGATTTGATATTGATTATAATGAAAAATATTTATTTGATTGGATAGATGAGTAGAATCAATTAACAGGTCACACCTATGGTGTTATAATAATATTTGCACCTATGGTGCTACAAACAGTATTGCTCCTCTGGAGCATACAGCAAGGGCTAAATTTGAGCCACACAATCCGAACAAATATTAGAAAACAGTTTGCTTCCTTAATTACAAAATCTGGAGCAAATAAGAGTAGAAGTCCCAGAGGGACAAACTGTTTGTAGCTGTTGTGAAATATATTTTGGACCAAGAAGAACATCATAAAACAAAAACATTCAAAGAAGAATATTTAGATTTTTTAAAGAGATTTGATATTGATTATAATGAAAAATATTTATTTGATTGGATAGATGAGTAGAATCAATTAACAGGTCACACCTATGGTGTTATAATAATATTTGCACCTATGGTGCTACAAACAGTATTGCTCCTCTGGAGCATACAGCAAGGGATAAATTAGAACCACACAATCCGAACAAATATTAGAAAATAGCTTGCTTCTTAATTACAGAATCTGGAGCAAATAAGAGTAGAAGTCCCAGAGGGACAAACTGTTTGTAGCTGTTGTGAAATATATTTTGGACCAAGAAGAACATCATAAAACAAAAACATTCAAAGAAGAATATTTAGATTTTTTAAAGAGATTTGATATTGATTATAATGAAAAATATTTATTTGATTGGATAGATGGGTAGAAACAATTAACAGTTGACACCTATGGTGTTAGAATAATATTTGCACCTATGGTGCTACAAACAGTATTGCTCCTCTGGAGCATACAGTAAAGAATAAATTATAACCACATAATCCTAACAAATATTAGGAATTAGTTTGCTTTCTTAATTACAGAATCTGGAGCAAATAAGAGTAGAAGTCCCAGAGGGACAAACTGTTTGTAGCTGTTGTGAAATATATTATGACCCAAGAAGAACATCATAAAACAAAAACATTCAAAGAAGATTATTTAGATTTTTTAAAGAAATTTGATATTGATTATAATGAAAAATATTTATTTGATTGGATAGATGGGTAGAAACAATTAACAGTTGACACCTATGGTGTTATAATAATATTTGCACCTATGGTGTTACAAACAGTATTGCTCCTCTGGAGCATACAGCAAGGGATAAATTAGAACCACACAATCCGAACAAATATTAGAAAATAGCTTGCTTCTTAATTACAGAATCTGGAGCAAATAAGAGTAGAAGTCCCAGAGGGACAAACTGTTTGTAGCTGTTGTGAAATATATTTTGGGCCAAGAAGAACATCATAAAACAAAAACATTCAAAGAAGAATATTTAGATTTTTTAAAGAGATTTGATATTGATTATAATGAAAAATATTTATTTGATTGGATAGATGAGTAGAATCAATTAACAGGTCACACCTATGGTGTTATAATAATATTTGCACCTATGGTGCTACAAACAGTATTGCTCCTCTGGAGCATACAGCAAGGGCTAAATTTGAGCCACACAATCCGAACAAATATTAGAAAACAGGTTGCTTCCTTAATTACAAAATCTGGAGTAAATAAGAGTAGAAGTCCTAGAGGGACAAACTGTTTGTAGCTGTTGTGAAATATATTTTGGACCAAGAAGAACATCATAAAACAAAAACATTCAAAGAAGAATATTTAGATTTTTTAAAGAGATTTGATATTGATTATAATGAAAAATATTTATTTGATTGGATAGATGAGTAGAATCAATTAACAGGTCACACCTATGGTGTTATAATAATATTTGCACCTATGGTGTTACAAACAGTATTGCTCCTCTGGAGCATACAGCAAGGGATAAATTAGAACCACACAATCCGAACAAATATTAGAAAATAGCTTGCTTCTTAATTACAGAATCTGGAGCAAATAAGAGTAGAAGTCCCAGAGGGACAAACTGTTTGTAGCTGTTGTGAAATATATTTTGGACCAAGAAGAACATCATAAAACAAAAACATTCAAAGAAGAATATTTAGATTTTTTAAAGAGATTTGATATTGATTATAATGAAAAATATTTATTTGATTGGATAGATGGGTAGAAACAATTAACAGTTGACACCTATGGTGTTAGAATAATATTTGCACCTATGGTGCTACAAACAGTATTGCTCCTCTGGAGCATACAGTAAAGAATAAATTATAACCACATAATCCTAACAAATATTAGGAATTAGTATGCTTTCTTAATTACGGAATCTGGAGCATATAAAGTAGAAGTCCCAGAGGGACAAACTGTTTGTAGCTGTTGTGAAATATATTATGACCCAAGAAGAACATCATAAAACAAAAACATTCAAAGAAGATTATTTAGATTTTTTAAAGAAATTTGATATTGATTATAATGAAAAATATTTATTTGATTGGATAGATGGGTAGAAACAATTAACAGTTGACACCTATGGTGTTAGAATAATATTTGCACCTATGGTGCTACAAACAGTATTGCTCCTCTGGAGCATACAGTAAAGAATAAATTATAACCACATAATCCTAACAAATATTAGGAATTAGTTTGCTTTCTTAATTACGGAATCTGGAGCATATAAAGTAGAAGTCCCAGAGGGACAAACTGTTTGTAGCAAACAAACAAGTAATAAAATAATAATCCCAGAGGGATGACCTGTTAAATTAACAAAAGGATTAATCTATACATGCAAATATACATTCAAATTGTTTTTACGGTAAAAGGCAGGTACTACCAAAATCCAATGCGGGCTTGTTATTAACAGGAAGTTCCGTGCTTTAAACAAAGACCGCCAACATGAACTCTCACCGATGGTAAATATTTTAATTTGAAATAAAGGTATTTGTGATACAAGAGTGGGTTTTAAGAGGGCAAAGAAAAAACATAATATAATCTTAGACGAAGTGTTTAACCGAAAGTTTAATTACTTTTAGGCATGGTTTCAAACCTAAAGATGGTGCATTTTTAATCTCTTGTGTTCTTTATGTAATACCAATTACAACCCAAAATGACCGATATAAATAGTTTGTTTTACGTTCTAGTGTTGTTTAAAAACAGAATGATAGCTAAAACAAAAAATAATTCTATTTATAAACCGTCACTTGGAAATGTATTTGGTATAAACCATTAGAAAAAACATATATAATTATACATTTTAAAAACAATACATGGAGAATTTACTAACATTTTCAATAACTGTATTTACAGGTTTTTTTGCCATAATGAATCCAATAGCGAACGTTCCTATATTTTCATCGTTGGTTCAAGATGCAGATAGAAATACAAAAAGGAGAATTGCAAAAAAATCTACTTTGATCGCCTTTTTAATAGTTACAATATTTGTAGTGTTAGGTAAATTTATTTTTGAATTATTTGGCATCACCATACCTGCATTTAAAATAACAGGCGGAATTTTAATTTTTTATGTTGGTTTTGAAATGCTTCAGTCTAAAAAATCGTCGGTAAAACACCTTAAAAACCCAAGTATTGACGAGAATATTGCCGTTTCACCACTTGCAATCCCTATTCTTGCAGGGCCAGGGACAATTGTAACGGCTATGAACTATGTAACTAATGCTGAAATTGTGCATATTGGTATTGTAATTGCGGTGTTTGCATTAATGTGCTTATTAACATATTTTTTCTTCCTTATTAGTGATAAACTTGTAGAATTACTTGGTACAAATGTTATTTCAGTAATTGCTAAAATAATGGGATTAATAATAGCTATTATTGGTACGAATATGATAATTGAAGGCGTAAAAATAGCCTTTAATTTAAACTAAGCTTATAGAATGAAATCAAAGAAAATAGGATTAAAAGAAGCAATGTCTATCGGTATTGGAGGGATGGTAGGTGGTGGTATTTTTGCAGTTTTAGGTTTGGCGGTTTCTTTAGGGAAAGGAGGGACACCTATTTCTTTTCTTATTGCAGGAGCAATTGCACTTATCACATCGTATAGTTATGTAAAATTATCACTTGCATTTCCTGATAGAGGAGGCACAGTCAAATTTATTAATAAAGGTTTTGGAAAAGGTGTTTTTAGTGGTGGAATTAATAATTTACTATGGGTTAGTTATATCATAATGCTTTCTCTTTATGCATCTGCTTTTGGTTCTTATGCTCCTAATTTGTTTCAAATTACTAGTAGTAAGGTTATAGATTCTCATATATTTTTAAGTGCAATCATTATTTTTGCAACAGCCATAAATTATTACAGTATAAAAGTTGTTGGGAAAATTGAATCTTATGCAGTAATTATTAAGTTAATCATTTTAATATCTTTTGTTATTATTGGAGCTTACGGCTTATTTGGGAATTCAAATTTAAGTCAATTAGCAATTAGTAATTGGGAGTCACCTCTTAAACTTATCTCTGCAGGTATGGTGATTTTTGTTGCTTATGAAGGATTTGAATTAATAGCAAATGCGGTACCTGACATCGATAACCCGAAAGTTAATATTCCAAAAGCATATTATTATTCAGTCATATTTGTTATTATTTTATATGTAATTATTGCAATTATTACAGTGGGTTCTTTGCCTTTTAGTAAAATAGCAACTGCTCAAGATTATGTGCTCGCTGAAGCAGCAAAACCTATGTTAGGAAAAATAGGGTTTACAATTATTACAATTGCAGCACTTATTTCTACTTTTTCTGCTATAAATGCCTCTTTGTATGGAGGGAGTCGAGTGAGTTATGAAATAGCAGAAGATGATGAGTTACCACACGAATTAACAAGTAAATTATGGGGGCAGCCAATAGGTTTACTTATCACGGCAGTTGTAACGTTGGTTATTGCCAATACATTAAATTTAGAAAGTATTTCGACTGCAGGTAGTGTAGGTTTTTTATTGATTTTTGCAATGGTAAATTTTGTTGGTTTTAAATTGTCAAAGGAAGTTAATGGGAAAAAGAGCATTCCTCTTATTGGATTTTTATTGTGTTTGATTGCGACAGTTGTATTGATAATTCAACAATATTCTTCAAATAAAACAGGAGTATTGATAGCTGTTGGAATACTCTTATTTTGTTTTATTGTTGAGTATATCTACAAGAAAATATAAAAGAAAATCGGTGCACAATAATGTAGTGTTTCTCCAGTCTTTTCCATGTTGTGTTATAGGCAATATTTTAGTTAAACCTAATTTTTTATAACAGCACAAATAGAACCGTGTTCGTCAATGATTGATTGCTAATTCCAATTTTAGGGTTCTGCCTTTTTAAATCTGCAAAAAAAATAATTTGTAGACTTAATAATAAGTGAGCTGACGTTGAATTTATATGACAGGATACTGTTTTTTGAATTAATATTTTCAATAATACTACTTTAGGCGGATCTCTAAATTCAAGTAAAATCCAATCAGATATTACGTAATGTGATGTGTGAAAGACTCTTAAGTACTTAAACCTAAGTTCAGTAAATTTTAAATAAACTTAAAATTTACAATTTGATGGTTGAAATAAGAATAACGATAAAATTTATAATTTGAATAAGTACGAAACCCAAAAGTAAGTGTTTTTTGATTTCTTACTATTCTTGTACTAGACGTTAGTGGTAAGCAGAAAAACTGACTGCATTTTATTTTCTAACATAGTTTTTGTATAATATCCCCCCCCCCCATTAGTAATACTATCAATGACGGGACTTTGGCTTTTCCAATTTCACTTAATGATATTCAACAGTAGGAGGGACGGTTGCATACGCCTTTCTAATTACTATTCTTTCTCTGCTAAATGCTTTGATTCTTTTACTAGCATTCGGGTTGAAATAGCTGGTATTGCTTTTTTCAATTTCTTATATCATAATGTTCCTTTATCTAAAAGAAGATATAGAATTGCAAATTTTCATTTACCTTCTATGGTGTTCGTCGCTAAATGAAAAGGACAGTTTAAATATTCTTCTAAAGTTTTTTATTTCATAATTAACTAGTAATCAGTATTTATAGTTAATATATTATTGCTTACTATAAGTGTTCCTACTTGCAAAAGTAAAGTTCTTTCTGTAAATTAGGGACTCTAAATAATAAAATAATGATACTTAAAAATCAATTAAAAACAGTAATTATTGCTATAATATTAGCTTCGACTATTATGGGATGCGATCAAGTTTCAAAAAACTCAGAAACCGAAAGTAAAAATGAACTGAAAATTCAAAAAATGAAATTAAATGAAAACAAGAAAATAGTAACTGAATTTATAGATGCTATGAGAACTTCTAACGTGGACAAACTTAAAACAATGATAACAGATGATTTTAGTTGGTGGATTATTGGGAAACCCGAATATTTAGCAACTGCTGGAGAACACAATGCAGCGTATTTCCTTGGTTTTTTTAAAGGAACTGAATTGTTTCCAGAAGGAGCCGACTTTAAAACTACTTCTATGGTTTCGGAAGGGAATGTCGTAGCTGCTGAAGCCGAATTTAAGGCTAAAACTGTAATGGGAACAAATTATGAAAATTATTATCATTTTCTCTTTATAATCGAAAATGGAAAGATAAAAAGAATGAAAGAATATATGGACACTTATCACGCTAAGGTAACATTTGGATTATAAAATATAGGCTTGTACAAAAACGTGTTGTATATCAAAGTATGTTAAGTTTTTTAAATATAACGAAATAAAATGAAGAACATTTTAATACTAAACGCCCATCTTAGATATGAGGGAATAGCCTCTGGTGAATTGAATAAATCATTTGTGAGTTTGGCTAAAAAAACATTTAAAAATAATGGATATGAAGTTCAGGTTACTACTATAGAAAATGGTTATGACGTTTCAGAAGAAGCAGAGAAACATAATTGGGCAGACCTAGTAATTACGCAGACACCTGTCTTTTGGTTTAATGCTCCTTGGATTCATAAAAAATATATTGAAGAAGTTTTTGGAGCTATCGGACAACAAGGAAAAATTCTACAAGGAGATGGACGAAGTCGGAAAGATATAAAGAAACAGTATGGAACAGGAGGGTATGAACAAAAAAAAAATATTTATTATCAACTACTTGGAACGCTCCTAATGAGGCGTTTAATGATGATAAACAATTTTTATTTGAAGGAAAATCGGCAGATGATGTCTTAATAAATTTACCTGCGAATTATAAATTTAGTGGTTTTGAAATATTAAAGGGGTTTCATTGTCATGATGTTATAAAAAACCCTCAAATAGAGAAGGACTTCAAAAGATATAAGGAATATTTAGAGGAGCTGATAAGCTTAGATAAATCAAAATCCTAATACTTGTATATGAAGTTGTTATGCTAGTCAGCTAGTACGCAATAAATGTCATTATGTTAGTAACAATCTTTATGATTTTAGATTTATTCGGTTTAACTTATAATTATTAGCAATTAGTATATCTCAATAGTCAAATGTAAAGGAAGTTGTGCATGTTGGCTACCAAAGTGCTATTTGTGATTGCTAATTCCAACGTTAGGGTTCTACCTTTTTAAATCTGAAAAAAACAATTTGTAGACTTAATAATAAGTGAGCTGACGTTGAATTTACATGACAGAACACTGTTTTTTGAATTAATATTTTCAATAATACTACTTTAGGCGGATCTCTAAATTCAAGTAAAATCCAATCAGATAAGGTGTAATGTGTTGTATGCAAGCTTTTTGAGTAAATAAAAGTTCTGTAAATTTTAATTTTAGGGATAAAAATAGTATTTTTCAAAAAAAATTGCATCCAATGCTAATTGCTAGAGTCACATGAAGGAGGGTTATCTCCTTGTGGTACTTATAACCAATAACAATCCAAAATGACCGATATAAATAGGTTGTTTTACGTTCTAGGCTTTTTGAAAAACAGCACGATAGCTTAGTCTATCCTTAGATTTCACGCCTAGCTAAAACAAAAAACAATTCTATTTCTAAACCGTCAATGGAAATGTATTTGGTATTATTCTGCCCTTGTCTAAAATTATAGGTCAAAAAAATAGGTTGTTGAAGGTTTTAAGAGTGATGAGAAATATTAATAATTATGGAAGAACAAACTATAAGTAAACTTATCCCTGCGGTTGTATTACTAGTACTTGGAATTGTAGAATCCATCGGAGGATTGTATTTTGATGACAAAAGAACTAAAAATGATTATACGATAGAGCTATTAAGTCTGCTGACACTACCAACATTAATACAACCAGGCATATTTATTCTTGTACTTTGGATTATGGGAACTAGTTTTTCAGCATTTGAAGATTATTTTATAGATGCCTCTTTATGGTGGCATATTTTAGCCTTTCTTTTATTGGATGATATGACTCAGTACTGGTGGCATAGATTCTCTCATGTAAATAAAAGAATGTGGAAACTCCATAGACCGCATCATGTGGTGGAGGAAATGGGCGTTCTTGTAACTTATAGAAATGCACTCTTGTATTATGCATTTATGCCGGGGATATGGTTTTCGGCTGTTTTGATTTATTTGGGGATGGGCTATGTTTATTTATTTTATTTACCCATAAAACTTGTAGTCATATTGTTAGCACACAGTGAAACTAAATGGGATAGAATGCTATATCAGGTAAAAATATTACGTCCATTGGCATGGATTGTTGAACGTACAATTTCAACCCCAAGCACCCATTTTGCACATCATGGCTTGACATCTGATGATGGAATATCGCATCCTAATGGTAATTATGGGAACCTGCTTTTTATCTGGGATGTTATTTTTGGAACCTCCAAAATTACTCGGAAGTACCCCTCTAAATTTGGTGCTTGGAATCAACTAAAAGAACCTTGGTATGTGCAGCTTCTTTTTCCGATTTTCACATCTAAAGATCCTAAAAGTGAACTGTACTCAATAAATTCCGAAAAGGAAGATCCTCCAAGTACAACGTAATTATACCAACTGAAACCCAAAATAATCAATAAAAACAGCTTGTTTTACATTCTAATATCATTAAAAACAGTACAATAGCTAAGGCTGTCCGTCTGTTTTTTGTCTCGCTATCCGCCCAGTCGGAGAACAAACAAAAAATAATTGCATTTCTAAACCGTCTTTGGGAATGTATTTGGTATCAGTTTTTAAGAAAGTAGAGAAAGGCTTATGTTTTTAGTAGGTTTTAATGGAGTTATAGTTTTATAATTATAGGTAAAAAAGAATTATGCTTCATTTTTCCAGTACATTGGATTTGCATCATCTGATGCTTGATTCCAGTAATCCTGTGTTACTTTTTTATTATCAAAGGTTTTTAAGCGTCTTTCAAAAACATAAGTAGTAGGGTTAAATACCATGTCGGTAACACCTATAGTGTATAATTGTGGTTCTTCTTCGGATTTTCGTTTTTCTTCTTGTAACACAACTTCAAAACCATTGTGTTGCAACAAGGCTTTTAAGAAGGCCATGCGTTCTTCTGGAATCTTTTTTTCTACAAAGGTTACACGGACATCTCCAATAGATCCAAATGTATGTTTTCCTGCTAATGCCATAATCTTAATTTAAAATAGAACTTATCGAATAAATGTAATCATATATTGGGCTGTACATACCAATAACTAAAATTCCAATAACTGTAAGAACCAATCCCAAACGCATGTACAAGCTGTTTTTAAAATACGGAATAGGCTGTTTGTTGTCTCGGATAAACATGGCTCTTAAAACAATTAAATAATAATATAAAGAGATGGTAACATTCACCACGGCTAAAAATACCAATAGGTAATACCCTTGACTTGCAGCAGCTGTGTATAAAAAGAATTTACCGAAAAAACCTGCTGCTGGTGGAATTCCTGCTAAGGAGAACAGTCCTAAAAGCATTACCAAACTCAACATTGGGTTGGTACGGTAAAACCCGTTATAATCATCCATTTGCTCTTTTCCTGTCTTGTTAGAAATGGCTTGTACGACTCCAAAAACGGCAAGGTTAGAGAATATATATATCAATATAAAATAGATGATAGACGCTGCTCCTAATTGTGTTCCTGCAATCATTCCTAACAGTATAAAACCTGCTTGGGCAATGGATGAATACGCTAAAAAACGTTTCATATTTTTTTGTCGTAGGGCAAAAATATTCCCTACAAACATGGTGAGTAAAGCTATTGCATAAAGCATGTTTTGCCATGCTTCTATCAATGGACGCATAACGGTAAACATTAATATTAACAAGGTAAAAACGGCGGCTCCTTTAGAAATCACAGATAAATATGAAGCAATACTGATAGGGGCACCTTCGTATACATCTGCTGTCCAGAAATGGAAAGGAGCCAAGGATATTTTAAATCCTAAACCTGAAAAAAACAATACAAATCCTAAGATACTTAAGCTAGAAGATGTCAAGGTAGTTGCCATGACATCAAAATAGATAGATCCAGTGGCTGCGTATAAAAGTGATATTCCAAATAAGGAAACACCACTGGCTAAGGCTGCCGATAAAATAAATTTCACACCTGCCTCACTCGATGCTTTTTTACCTGCTTCGTAGGCGACTAATGCCGCTACAGGCAAGGTAGATAATTCCAACCCTAAGTAAAACATTAAGAAGTCACCAGCCGAAATCATAAAGTACATTCCCAACAAAGAAGAAAATAATAAAATAAAAAATTCAGTGCCTTTTTCTGCTTCAATTAACTTTTCTTCTATCCAATCGGCAGATTGTAATAATAAAATAAGCACCCCGATGTTCAATATGTTTTTAAACAAGTGAATCAGGTTGTTGGTTCTAAACGATCCTCCAAACAATGTAGTGGTGTCGATACTTAAAAAACCGATGGCGGTGTGAATTCCAAAAAGGAAAATAGCCAGGTGAACTAAACTAGATTTCTTATGTTTTGGGATAAAAATTTCTCCTGCAATTAACAATAGTATCATTGTTAAAAGGAATATTTCGTGTCGCATTATTAATAAACTACTAAAACTCATGATCTTTTTTTTAAAATAATTTACTGTAGTACTCCTTGAATAAATGGCTGAATACTCTCCATAATCATGTTGCTAATCCATAAAGGGGCTACCCCAAGGGCAGTAATAGGGATTAACAATAATAAAATTGCTGTTACTTCGTACCAACGGACTGTTGGTAGTTTTTCAAATTCGGGGTTTTTTACGGGACCCATCAGCATCAACCCCACCACGCGTAAAATATATACGGCTGTGACTACAATGGCAGAGATAGAAACAATTGTAGCGACACGGTGAAACATATCAGGGTGTTGAAATGCGCCTACAAAAATATTCATTTCAGCAACAAATCCGCTAAATCCTGGCAGTCCAAGTGATGCCAATCCTGCAATTACGTAGACTACAGAAATAAAAGGAATCACCTTGAGGAGTCCTCCTAATTTATGTACGTCTCTGGTGTGGGTTCTTCCGTAAATCATTCCTATTAATGCAAAGAAGAGCGCCGTCATAAATCCATGGGATAAAGATTGCAAAATGGCTCCTGTCCATGCCGTTTTGTTAAGCATCAATAAGGCAAATAATACCAAACCTAAATGACTAACGGATGAATAGGCATTGATGTATTTTAAATCGTTTTGTCTGAGTGCTCCAAAGGCTCCGTAAATAACTCCTGTGGCGGATAAAATAATAAAGAACCAGGACCAGTCCATAGCGCCTTCTGGCAATAAAAACATGGCAACTCTAAAAACTCCATAGCCTCCTAGTTTCATTAAAACTCCCGCGTGTAACATAGAAACTGCAGTGGGAGCAGAGGCATGACCGTCTGGTGACCATGTGTGAAATGGAAATAAGGCGCCCAGTACTGCAAAGCCAATAAAAGTAAGGGGAAAAAATAATTGTTGTGCCTTAAAAGGAATATTGACCTTGGCTATTTCTAAAATATTAAATGTTAAATGTCCTCCATCTGCATTAGAATTGAGATAGATTCCTAGAATTCCTACCAATAAAACGGCAGAGGCGCCCATTAGCATCAATGTCAATTTCATGGCAGCATGTTCCTTTGGACCTGTACCCCAGATCCCAATCAATAAATACATTGGAATAACGGCTATTTCGTAAAACACAAACATGGTAAACAAATCTATGGAAATAAAGAAACCATACACACCTGTTGCTAATACTATAAGTGATACAAAAAATTCTTTAGGCAAATCGTCCATCATCCAAGAGATAAAAACACCTGCCAATACTACAATAGCTGTTAATGTAAGTAAAGCCACCGAAATTCCGTCAACACCTATGGCGTAGTGAATGTTGAATTCCTTAAACCAAACAAGATCTCTTGTAAATACCATAATGGCATCATTTACTGCCCGTTCTTTTACATAAGCAAACACTAAATGAATAGCCATTGCTAGTTGTATTAAACTCCCTATCATCGCGACCATACGCGATTGTTTTAAGCCTTTTGAAATAAATAAGGCGATGATTGTAATAACAGGAACTACAACAAAAAGTGATAATATATCCATGTTAATCTTAGTTTTTATAGATGTAAATTAGTACCATAGCAATCACAACAACACCACCTACAAAGCCCATGGCATAATCTTGAAAACGACCAGATTGTATTTTTTTTGTTTTTTCGGAGAGTTGGATTGTGCTAGAACCAATTCCTTCCATAAAAGCATCCACTACATTTTTATCAAACCATGCGATGGGTTGGGAAATACAATTAAAAATGATTTTTCTAGTGATGAAAAAGTAAATTTCATCCCAGTAGAATTTTGCGTATGCCCATTTGTAAAAGACACCAAATGCCTTCCTGCATCTTGCGGGGTATTCAGAGGGTTTTTTATAAAACACATAAGCGATTAGGATCCCAATCAATCCTGTTGCAATAGCGAGGGCTGCTAAGGGATAATTCAAATGTGATTGAAAAGGAGTCTTGTCGGCAGTTACAAAATTGCTAAAAGGAATCCATCCAGAAACCACACTCATTAGGGCTAAAAATAACAAAGGAAATGTCATGCTCCTAGGAGATTCATGCGGTGTGTGTGCGTATGTTGTTTTTTTACCGTGAAAAATATTGAAATACAAGCGGAACATATAAAAGGCAGTTAATCCAGCAACAAATAATCCAACGCCATACAATAATTTACTATGCTCGAATGCAGCGACTAAAATCTCGTCTTTAGACCAGAAACCTGAAAAAGGAGGGATGCCAGAAATGGATAAAGCTGCAATTAGAAAGGTGATATGTGTAATGGGCATGTATTTTTTTAAGTTTCCCATATCGCCCATCATATTGCTATGCACGGCATGGATTACAGAACCTGCGGCTAAGAATAATAAGGCCTTGAACATGGAGTGGGTAAATAAATGAAACATAGAAGCCATGTATCCAATTCCTTCGTGACCATCGTATCCAGAAACACCTAAAGCCATCATCATATATCCAATTTGTGACATGGTAGAAAATGCCAATACACGTTTAATATCGTGTTGAGTAATGGCAATAATGGCAGCAAATAAAGAAGAAAATCCACCTACATAAGCTACAATATTAAGCGCGAATCCATCTTCGATAAAATAGTACATAGGAAAGAGTCGAGCGACTAAAAAGACGCCTGCAACTACCATTGTAGCAGCGTGAATTAATGCAGAAACAGGGGTGGGACCTTCCATGGCGTCTGGTAGCCAAATATGTAAAGGAAACATCGCCGATTTTCCAGCACCTCCAATAAAAATTAGAAGCAATGCCCATGTGAATACAGACAGTCCCATAAAGGAAGTAGATGCCCAATTAAGAATCACTTCTCCTGCTGGATTGTTTAAGGTTTCAAAGTCAAAAGTACCTGCATAAAACCCAATGGTGATGATTCCAATAAGGAAAAATAAATCAGCAAAACGAGTGACAATAAAGGCTTTTTTTGCCGCCATTATAGCCGATGGTTTTGTGTAATAATAACCTATTAGTAAAAAAGAAGATACACCTACTAATTCCCAAAAAATATAAATTTGGAAGAGGTTGGTTGACAATACCAATCCCAGCATGGAAAAGGTAAAAAGAGATAAAAATGCGAAAAACTTAGTGTATCCTTGATCTCCTTTCATATAGCCTCTACTGTAAATATGAACGACTAGAGAAATGGTTGATACTACAATCAACATCATTATAGATATAGGATCTATTAAAATACCCATGTCTATATGCAAGGTGTCTGTAAAGTGCATCCATACCGTCTTGTATATTATCTGTTGGTATGCTCCATCTAATTTTACAGTGGTAAAAAAGTACTTGTAGGCAGTGTAATAAGATAGGAGGGCGCTAGCCAATAATCCGAAGACTCCTATATATCCAGAAACAGCAGGTTTTATTCGTTTGTAATTGAGTCCTAGAATCAAGAAAACTACAAACGGAATAAGTGGTATTAATATGGTATAACTAAAGTTCATGAGCTATCAATATTTTAATGTGGTTGTGTCCTCAACTTCAACCGAAGTGATGTGTCTATACAAATTAATAATAATGGCGATGGCCAATGCTGTTTCTGCAGCAGCCACTGCGATGATAAATATTCCAAATACAGCGCCTTCTAATTGGTTAGGAAACATGTATTTGTTAATCACTACAAAGTTTACAACGGTAGCGTTTAAGATCAATTCGATGGACATCAAGACAGAAATTAGATTTTTTCTGGTGATAAAACCATAAATACCAATAAAAAACAATAGGGTAGTGAGGCTGAGTATTTCGTAGATGCTGACTCCTAAAATCATAGTTTTGATGCTTTTTTATCGGTTAGTTTGTTGTTTTTGGCAACAATTATAGCGCCTATCATAGTTGCGAGTAATAAGATACTAATGACTTCAAAGGGCAATATAAAACCGCCTTCTCCTACACTCAAGAATTTTTCTCCAAGGGTAGAAACTTCAATGGCATTGTAATTTTCAATAACCTTAAAATTATGCGTCCATATCACATATAAAAAAGTACCTGTTCCTGCCAAGCAAAGTAGCCCCGTAATTATTTTTCGGAATGGTTTTGCCATTTCCAATTCCATTTCTATATGATGAATTAAGAACACAGAGAAAATAACTAAGATAATAACCCCTCCAGCATATACGGTGAGTTGTATGGCTGCAAGAAAATTATAATCTAAAAGAAAATAGATGCCCGCTATCCCCATAAGTACAAATAGCAAATAAATCACGGAACGCAGCATTTTTTTGCTCGTAACCGATGCAATGGCCATTCCTATAATAACAATTGCTAGGATGTAAAATATAATTTGTTCCATAGTTTAATCTTCTACGCCAGGTTGTAGTTTGGAGCCTGGCTTGTTTAATACACGTGTTAAATGTTTTCTGTCGTAAACAGAATTCTCGAAATTTTGCCCCCAAATAATTGCGTCCGTAGGGCAAGCCTCTATACAA
This sequence comes from Flavobacteriaceae bacterium, assembly GCA_965224465.1. Lineage (GTDB taxonomy): Bacteria > Bacteroidota > Bacteroidia > Flavobacteriales > Flavobacteriaceae. Next base: position 3,512,449 of record OZ245049.1, read on the forward strand.
AGTCCGCACATGGTACACATTCCTAAATGATAAATATGTTGGTCTATTTTTTTCTTCTTTTTACCCGTCTCTGGATTTATTGCTCTGTCCCAAATAATTTCGATGGTTCCATTTGGACAGGCAATTTCACATTTTTGACATCCAGTACAGCGGTGTTCGTTGTTTGTATCATGTGGCATAATTACTTCTCCTCTAAATCGATCGAACATTTTTAATGTCTCTCTATTTTCTGGGTATTGTTGTGTAATTGCACCTGAACGGGCTTTTAATAAATACTTTCCGGTAACACGCATACCTGCAAGTAATGTTTTTATCCCATTGTATATGTCAGAAAAATAACTCATAATTCTTAAAATTGAATGGTTAGGTTTTGCCAAACGATGAATGCCATAAGGACAATATTCATTAAGTTTAACGGTAGTAAATATTTCCATTCCAAGGTTAATAATTGGTCGATGCGCAACCGAGGAAATGTCCATCGGAACCACATCATTAAAATAATGATAAGGAATGTTTTGAGTCCAAACCAAAAGATACCTAATATAGGAATGGATGCTGTAATGCCAAAGGGAGATAACCAAGCGCCAAAGAAAACCGTAGTGCCAATGGCTGCAATGATAAACATATTAATGAATTCTGCTAAAAAGAAATAAGCGAATTTCATTCCCGAATATTCGGTATGGAAACCTGCACCTAATTCTGATTCCGCTTCGACCAAATCAAAGGGAGCACGATTTGTCTCTGCAGTTCCAGCAATCATATATATCATAAAAGCGATAAGTGCTGGGATGTGTCCTTGGACGATAAGCCAACCGTTTTTTTGTACTTCTACTATTTCAGAGAGTTGTAAAGAACCACTGATTAAAACCATGGTTAATAAAGATAATCCTACTGATAACTCGTAACTAATAGTTTGAACGCCACTTCGCATGGCGCCAATTAAGGCAAATTTATTATTGCTTGCCCAACCTCCTAATAAGATGCCAATGACTCCGATAGAGGAGATAGCGATTAAAAAGAAAATTCCAATATTGATGTCAAAGGCTTGAAATTCTTCCGAGAAAGGAAAAACGGATAAGGCTAATAAGGCGGTGATAATTGGAAAATAAGGAGCTAGATTGAATAAAAATTTGTCGGCATTGTCTGTAATTGTTAATTCTTTAGAGACTAATTTTAAGGCATCTGCCATGGTTTGTAAGAGCCCTTTGTAGCCTACTCGATTTGGACCTAGACGCAATTGAAACCAAGCGGCTACTTTGCGTTCTAGCAATACAAGGTATAATCCAGCGATGGCAAATAGTGCTAAATACACGGTGGCAATCAATATCATTTCTACGATACTTGCCACTCCCTCCGGCATAAGATTAAAAAGCCAATCGTGTATGTTTTTTGTGATGGATAATGGTATTTTCACTTGTAATTAATTTAAATTATTAGTGTTCTTTTTTTATAAAACAATCAAATTATAACATGTAGGGCTGTTTAAATAATGTCTTATCGGTCTATATCTGGTACTACAATGTCTAAGGTGGCCATGCTTGCTACTAGATCTCCAATTTTCCCGCCTGTTGCAATATGATTTAAAAGAGATAAGTTAGAAAGTCCTGGAGATCTAAATTTTACACGGTACGGATTTTTTGTTCCTGTACTGTTAATGTAAACGCCTAATTCTCCTCTAGCCGTTTCTACTTTTTGATAAAATTCACCTTTTGGGAGTTTGATAACTGCCTTGGTCGTGACTTTAAAATCTCCTGAAGGAATGTTGTCTATCAATTGCTCAATAATGGCCATGGATTCCCACATTTCTTGAATTCTTACTTGGTAGCGAGCAAAGGTATCTCCCTCGGTTTTTAATGATTCATTAAATTTCACTTGGGTGTAAGCACTATAAGGGTGGTGTTTTCTAATGTCACAAGAATATCCAGAAGCACGTCCTACAGGTCCAGATGCTCCAAAAGAGATCGCATCTTCTTTGCTTAAAATCCCAACACCTTTGGTTCTTTTTTGAAAGATAATATTGTTTGTTAATAAGGTGTCATATTCAGGTAATTTTGTTTTGAAATGGATGATAAAATCCTTGACACGTTGCACAAAGTTTGGATGAATATCAAACATAAGTCCTCCAGGGAGGTTGTAGTTCATAGTTAAGCGAGCGCCACAGGTTTCTTCAAAAATATCATTGATCATTTCGCGGTCTCGGAATCCATAAAAATAGGTAGTTAATGCTCCTACGTCCATTCCCATAACTCCCCACCATAAATTGTGAGAAGCAATTCGCGTGAGTTCAGAAATAATTGTACGAATTACTTTTACGCGTTCAGGAACTTCAATTCCCAAGGCATTTTCTACTGTTAAACAAACAGCTTCGTTGTTGATATGAGAAGATAAATAATCCATCCTGTCGGTTAAATGTACAATTTGCTGATAGCTATCACGCTCGCACATTTTTTCAATAGAACGGTGAATATAGCCTAGATCTGGTTCTACATTTTTTATAGTTTCGCCATCAATAGTCAATATCAATCGGAGCACGCCATGGGTTGCTGGATGCTGAGGTCCCATATTGATAAAATACTCTTCTGTTTTTATATTTTTATTTGTTGGGTCTGTAATCATTACTAAATTATTTAATAATCATATTAGCTTCGTCTACATAGTCTTTTCTCAAAGGGAATCCCTCCCAGTTTTCTGGCATAAATAGACGTTTCAAATTTGGATGGTTGTTAAATTTCACGCCAAAAAAATCAAAAACTTCCATTTCATGAAATTCAGCCGTTGCCCATAAATCACTAACGGAATCAAAGCTTGGGTTTTCTCGATCATCGGTGTTTACTTTTACAACCAATTGATGTCTGAATGTCGTAGATTCTAAATGGTAAATCACTCCTAATTCTTTTCCCCAATCCATTCCTGTTAAGCAGAACAAATAATCAAATTTGGTGGCTGTATCGTTTTTTAATTGTTCCATTAATACATGTAGCTGTGCGGGGGCTACGTTAATGGTTAAAAATTGCGTGTTTTCTTCTGTGAATTCGAGTTCAGGAATCCAGCCATTTATCAAGGTTTGTAAATCGGTATTTATCATGATTTTCGAATTATTTTCCTTCATCAAATCCATCAATAGGATTTTTTTTATGTTTTAAACTTTCGGTGCGTATCTTGTCCTGTAACATTAACATGCCTTCCAACAGTGCTTCTGGTCTTGGTGGGCAGCCTGGGACATATACGTCTACGGGGATTACATGGTCAGCTCCTTTGATTACTGAATAAGAATTGTAGAAAAAAGGGCCTCCAGAAATGGCACATGCTCCCATAGCAATCACGTACTTTGGTTCTGCCATTTGGTCGTATAACCGCCTTAAAACAGGTGCCATTTTATTGACAATAGTTCCTGCAATAATAATTAAATCAGCTTGTCTAGGAGAGGGGCGTGCGACTTCAAATCCAAAACGTGAATAATCGTGTCTGGCAGCACCGGTTTGCATCATTTCAATGGCGCAGCAACTGGTTCCAAAATACAAAGACCATAAAGAATTAGACCGTCCCCAATTGATGACTTTGTCTAATGTTGTTATGACCACATTGGCTCCGTTTCCTCCAGGGATTACCTTTCCAGGGAAGTCTGCTGGTATTTGGTTGTTCTCTTTTGTTAGTCCCATTTTAATGCGCCTTTTTTCCATGCATATCCTAAACCTAGTCCTAGGATACTAAGGAAGATTAATATTTCGATAAATGCTATTCCACCGGTTGCTTTAAATACCACAGCCCAAGGGACTAAAAAAGCAACTTCGATGTCAAAAATTAAGAAAAGTATAGCATATAAATAATAGCTTACTTTAAATTGGACCCACGTAGGACCAATGGTTTTCATGCCGCTTTCGTAAGGTTCTCGTTTTTGGGGATTATCGGATTTATGTGAGATTAAATTCGATAAAAAATTCGCACCAGCAACAAGTACAATTCCAGCAATTAGGAATACGATTATAGCTTCTGAGCCCATGTTGTTGTATTTTTTTTAAGATTGATGACCAATAGTTGACACTAAAGGTAAAAAAAAAGGGTGACTATCGCCACCCTTCTTTAAACTATTTAACTTCGTAGGTTTCTCCAGAGAAAAACAAATCATCTAATTTTTTGAATTTTGAATTTGCTTTAACCTCTGCGGTGAGTGCATTTTCTCGTTCTTCTAAGGTGACATCGTCGTACGCTCTTATGATACCTGTAATTAATGGATAGGATAGTTTAACTAGCATACCATGTAAGGTTGTGTCTTCACATTTGGCATCGTGTATTAACAAGTCTGCTTCTGTGATGTTATTCTCTCCAATGGTAACAACTTCTAATTTAAGTCCGTTTAAAACAAGTCCTTTGTTTTTATCTGTTCCAAAAATCATTGGTTTTCCATGTTCAACAAATAGTTGTTTGTCTGCCCGTACTTTTCTGTCGGTCAGGTGTGTAAAACAACCATCGTTAAAGATAACGCAATTTTGTAAAATTTCGATCAAGGAGGTTCCTTTGTATTTTTCAGCTTCAATAAATAAAGCGGTCATTTCCTTAGGGGTGTTTCCTCCAATACGTGCAAAAAATCGAGCCTGTGCACCCAATGCCAATTCTCCAGGAGAAAATGGTTGTTGTGTGTTTCCGTAAGGTGATGATTTTGTTTTTTGTCCAATTAATGATGTTGGTGAAAACTGACCTTTGGTTAATCCGTAGATTTCATTGTTGAATAGTAATATATTCAAGTCTAAATTTCTTCGTAAGATATGGATAAAATGATTTCCTCCAATAGCCATGGAATCTCCATCACCAGTAGCTATCCAAACGCTTAGGTCTGGATTGACTAGTTTTATTCCACTGGCGATCCCTGGGGCTCTACCGTGAATAGAGTGCATTCCGTAAGTATCCATATAATATGGGAAACGAGAGGAACATCCAATACCTGAAATAAATACAACGTTTTCTTTTTTAACGCCCATTTCTGGAAGCGCTTTTTGCATGGCTCTTAAAATAACGTAATCGTCACAACCTGGACACCAACGTACTTCTTGGTCACTTGCAAAATCTTTAAATGTATATTTTTTTACTGCTGTTTCCATGGTTATGAATTTGAAAGTTGTTTGAATTTTTCAATTAACTCATTGTTTCCAAATGGTAATCCTTGCATTTTATGGAATTCCGAGAATTTGAATTGATCTAAAGTGCTTTTTAAAATACTAGCAAACTGACCTCTATTTAATTCGCAAACAACGATTTTTTTATACTTAGAAAATATATCTGCGGTGTTTTTTGGCAACGGGTTGATATAATTAAAATGTGCCAATCCAATATTTTCGTTTCCGTTGTCTGTCATTTCTTTTACTGCGGAGTGAAGTGAACCATAAGTTCCTCCCCATCCTACAACTAATAGTTCTCCTTTTTGAGCAAATTCTGCTTTTATTTCAGGGATGTAATTGGCGACTCTTTCAATTTTTTCTGCTCTTATGCTAGTCATCAACTCATGGTTGTTTGGTGCATAGGAAATATCACCCGTAATACGGTCTTTTTCCAACCCACCTACTCGGTGTTCTAGTCCTGGAGTTCCTGGTATTGCCCAAACACGTGCTAGAGATTCTTCATCTCTGTCATAAGGATGCCAGTTTTCTGTTGGCTTTTCTTTTTTGTGATGGGTGATTTTTGGTAAGTCAGCAACTGATTTTATTTTCCAAGGAGCAGATCCGTTTGCAATATACCCATCGGTTAATAAAATAACAGGTGTCATGTGTTCCAAAGCCAATTTAGCAGCTTGGAATGCGTAATCAAAACAGTTGGCAGGTGTGCTTGCTGCAATTACAATTACAGGGCTTTCTCCATTACGACCATACATGGCTTGTAATAAATCTGACTGCTCCGTTTTGGTTGGTAATCCTGTAGAGGGACCTCCACGTTGTACATTTACAATTACCAAAGGTAATTCCGTCATCATGGCCAATCCGATGGCTTCTCCTTTTAAGGCAAGTCCTGGTCCGGAGGTGGTTGTGATGGCTAGGTTTCCAGCAAAAGAGGCTCCGATTGCAGAACAAATTCCTGCAATTTCATCTTCTGCTTGAAAAGCTCTGACTCCGAAGTGCTTGTGTTTTGCCAGCTCGTGCAAAATATCTGTAGCAGGAGTAATAGGGTATGAGCCTAAAAATAATTCCAATCCACTCTTTTCAGCAGCTGCCAAGAATCCCCATGCAGTAGCGGTATTACCCATTACAATTCTGTATGTTCCTGGATCCATTTTGGCAGGAGTAATGGTATACGAATTTGGTATTAATTCTAAGGTTTCTGCAAAGAAATATCCTGCATTTAATACTTTCGTATTTGCTTGGACGATGTGTGGCTTGCTCTTAAATTTTTTCTTTAAAAAATCTATGGTATGTTGAATAGATCTATCATACATCCAGTATACCATTCCTAAAGCAAACATGTTTTTACTTCGGGTAATACTTTTGTTGTCTAGACCTTCTATGTCTTTTACAGCCTCTTTGGTTAGGGAGGTCATAGATACTTCTATAACTCGGTAGTTATCTAAACTTCCATCTTCCAAAGGGTTGGTCTCGTACAATGCTTTTATTAAGTTTTTTTTGCTAAAAGCATCCGTGTCTACAATTACTGTATGCCCTGGTTTTAAGGCGTCAATATTTGTTTTTAATCCTGCGGGATTCATGGCTACTAGTAAATCAAGATTGTCTCCTGGTGTACTAATGGCTACGCTTCCAATATGTACTTGGAATCCCGATACGCCATACAAGCTCCCTTGTGGAGCTCTAATTTCGGAGGGATAGTTTGGGAATGTTGCAATGTCATTTCCAAACATGGCAGAGGTATCAGAAAACTGAGTTCCTGTCAACTGCATTCCGTCTCCAGAGTCACCAACGAAACGTATAACAACCGCTTCAAGTGCTTCGGGCTGGTGCTTTGTTTTCTCTGTATTCATAATTTGTTTTAATTTATGTAAAATTACGTAATTAGTTTGAACTAGATATTTATGTTGATGTCAAATGTAGATGTAGTTTTTAGTTTGCACAATGACAATTGTCACAATTATGTCACTTAATTCTTCTAAATTTGTATTGAATAATCAACGAAAAATACTACATAATTATGGCTATTAAAATAACAGACGAATGTATTAACTGTGATGCTTGTATCTCCGAATGTCCGAACAATGCAATCTACGAACCGGACGATGAATGGACCTATGCACAAGAGACTTCTTTAGAAGGAACTATCACTTTGTTGAATGGTGAAACTGCTGATGCAGAAGGGGTTAACGAGGCTATTTCTGATGAATTCTACTTCATTGTAACGGATAAATGTACGGAGTGTAAAGGGTTTCATGACGAGCCTCAATGTGCTTCTGTATGTCCAGTTGACTGTTGTATTCTTGATGAAGATCATGAGGAAACTGAGGCGCAATTATTGGAGAAAAAAGTATGGTTGCACGGAGAGTAATTTTAGTTATAACACTATAAAAAAAGTGCCTTTTGGGTGCTTTTTTTATGTAAAATAACTAAAAAAAAGAAATTTATTTTTAGTCTAAATAAGAATTCTTATAGGATTGGTAAAAAACAAGGGTGAATTTTATTAATTCAAAAAGGAATCAAAAAAAAAGGAACGTTTGGTATATAACAAACGTTCCTTTTTTTGTTTTGTGAAGTGGTTTTTAGTCGTTTAGTTTTAAAACAGCCATGAATGCTTCTTGTGGAATTTGAACATTTCCAACTTGACGCATGCGTTTTTTACCCTTCTTTTGTTTTTCTAATAATTTACGTTTCCTAGAAATATCTCCACCATAACATTTTGCCGTAACATCTTTACGCAAAGCTTTGATTGTTTCTCTAGAAATAATCTTAGCGCCAATAGCTGCTTGGATTGGAATATCAAATTGCTGACGAGGGATTAATTGACGTAGTTTCTCACACATTTTTTTACCTATAGAGTACGCATTGTCTGCATGTATAAGTGCTGATAATGCATCTACTGAATCTCCGTTAAGTAGGATGTCTACTTTTACTAATTTAGATTCTTTCATCCCTGTTGGGTGATAATCAAAAGAAGCATATCCTTTAGAAACAGTTTTTAAACGGTCGTAGAAATCAAATACTATTTCTGCTAAAGGCATGTTAAAAGTTAACTCTACACGTTCTGTAGTTAAATAGGTTTGGTTGGTCAGCATTCCTCGTTTCTCAATACATAAACTCATTACGGGGCCTACAAAATCTGCCTTTGTAATAATGGTTGCTTTGATATATGGCTCCTCTACACGGTTTATTTTTGATGGTTCTGGTAAATCCGAAGGGTTGTTTACCATTAAAATTGTATCCGGATTTTTGTTTGTAAACGCATGGTAAGATACGTTTGGTACCGTTGTAATTACAGTCATGTCAAATTCGCGCTCTAAGCGTTCTTGAATAATTTCCAAGTGTAACATTCCTAAGAATCCACATCGGAAACCAAATCCTAAAGCAGCAGAACTTTCTGGAACAAATACAAGTGAAGCATCGTTCAATTGTAGTTTTTCCATAGAGTTTCTCAATTCTTCGTAATCATCGTTGTCTATCGGGTAAATACCTGCAAATACCATCGGTTTTACGTCCTCAAAACCTTTAATAGTTTCTGTAGTTGGGTTTTCAGCGTCTGTAATAGTATCTCCTACTTTTACTTCTACAGCTGTTTTAATTCCTGTGATTAAATAGCCTACATCTCCAGCTTTTACACTTTTCTTTGGAACTTGTTCTAGTTTTAAGGTGCCGACTTCATCTGCAAAATATTCATTACCAGTTGCAACGAATTTGATTTTTTGTCCTTTCTTAATCTCTCCGTTTAAGACACGGAAATAGGTTTCAATTCCTCTGTAAGAATTGTAAACAGAATCAAAAATTAAGGCTTGTAATGGCGCATCCACATCACCTGAGGGTGCAGGAATACGTTCTATAATTGCTCTTAGTATGTTTTCTACTCCAAAACCAGTTTTTCCACTGGCGTGAATTACTTCTTCTGGGTCACATCCTAATAAATCTACAATATCATCTGTTACTTCCTCTGGATTGGCTCCGGGAAGGTCAATTTTATTCAACACAGGGATTATTTCTAAGTCATTTTCCAAGGCTAAATATAAGTTAGAAATGGTTTGTGCTTGAATGCTCTGTGCAGCATCAACAATAAGTAAAGCACCTTCACAAGCAGCAATAGATCTTGAAACTTCGTAGGAGAAATCTACATGTCCTGGAGTGTCAATCAAGTTTAAGATATATTCCTGTCCTTCAAAAGTATATTCCATTTGAATGGCGTGAGATTTTATGGTGATTCCACGTTCACGTTCCAAATCCATTGTGTCCAATAATTGGGCTTTTTCTTGGCGTGCAGTTACGGTATCGGTAAAACCTAACAAACGGTCAGCTAATGTGCTTTTTCCGTGGTCAATATGTGCGATAATACAAAAATTTCTGATGTGCTTCATACGTCGTTGTCTTCTTCTTTGTTGATCGACAAAGATAGTCAATTCTTTAGTATAAAGGAAGGGAGTAGGTCTTAGTTGTTGGCTAAAAGTAAAAAGGAAGGTGTAGAATGATGAAATTTGTGGGTTATGTTAAAATAAAGGGTGATTGGTTATAAGAGTTATGGTTTATTTGATATTGTGTTAAATAAGTAGTGTGATACAGTTATAATACCAACTACTATTTCCAAATGATGGTTTAGAAATGGAATTATATTTTGTTTTAGCTAGGCGGAAAAGGGGTGGATAGCCTTAGCGATTGTTCTGTTTTTTAACAACGATAGAACGTAACGTAAATTATTTATATCGATTATTTCGGGTTGTAGTTGGTTTATACCATACACCAATACAAAAATTAAGCGATTTCAAACAAATTAATAGTTTGTAAGGGGTACACTAACCAAGGTTCTAGGTTTTGGATGTCTAGAAAGTTAATATAATTCAGCGGGTAATATTGCTGTAAATCTTCTAAGGTATAATCTATTTTTATAAAATAGAAATAACCTAGCTTTAAAAAACCTACTAATACCAACACAAACTCTCCGTGTAAGACAATGCGGAAAAATTGTTTGAATTTATAGGTGTTTTTTATAGTGTAAATAAATTGACCTACCCTTAGGCATAAGGCTACCAAACTACTTCTGATTAAAATTAATAATGGCATAGCCTAGCCATGTCCATTTTTGTTGTGAGGTTAAAAGTGGTTTTACTTGTTCTTGTGCTAGTTGATCTGAGTAGAAGTTAACTAATAATTCATTAGTATTTAGTAAATACCTAGATGAGTATGTTAAGCTCATCGAAGTAATACATAGAATGGAATATAAATATTTATTCTTATAGCACATGAAAACTATATAAATTACATGTTAATGAGAAACTATTAATATTATGTGTAACTTTCTTTAGAGTAACTTTGTACATAGTCAAATTTTATAAAAAGAGATCGTTGTTTTTAGAACAATCTCTTTTTTGTTTTTATTAGAACTTACAGTCTTGCGTCTAACTTGTTAAGTACTGGAGGTCAGTATCATAAATATGGGTGGTACGGTTAAAGGAAAGCTGTTACAGGATCTTTTAGCCACAAAGATAAGTGACCTCTTCGCATTTGTCCATACCCTTATACTGTGTTAAATAAATTATTCTTGTAATTTTTTTGATTTTCCTTGTTTGTGTTTTAGCTCTTTATGAAATACTATTGCAGAAATAACTAGAGATACTAAAGTGAAAATCATTCCAATAAATTTTAGATCAAAGATTTTATAATAAATATCTTCAACAATAATAGATATTAATAAGCCTATTAATAATAATATTAAAATGTAGATAACACTTAAGAAATTTTTTGATAGAAATGTTGTTTTATTATTCTTTTTCATTATTTTATGATATCTAGATTTAGAGGGTCGGGGTATCACCAACCATCTAATCTAAGTTAATATTTATTTAACATGCTAGTCCAGTACCTGCACTACTCACAATAAATCCTGCAGCAGCAAGTCCAGCACCACCTGTTACAACTACGAAACCAGCAAAACTTATTGCTAAACCTGTAATTGCAAGAGCACAGCCAAGATGCTCCCAGTCCTTCCAGCCGCTAGCTTCTATATTTTCCATTTGATTTAAGTCTAATTTTTTCATTTTGTCATTTTTTTAATTAATTTTCCCTAATTCATTTAAGGACCCATTAGATTTGGTCCATTTTTGCAAAAATATTATTGTACGACATACCTAATTGGTGCGTAGTGTTATTTTTAATGTTAAGGGGAAATACTGTTTAGAAATTTAAACGATATTGTAAATGTATTTTTTTTTTTTTTGTATTCCCAATTTTTTAAGATGTTTTTTTGTGTCGAGGTGTTGTATGTTTGGTGTGTGTTGTGGAAAGTGTATAATACCAACTACATTTCCAAATGACGGTTTAGAAATGGAATTATATTTTGTTTTAGCTAGGCGGGAAATGGATGGATAGCCTTAGCGATTGTTCTGTTTTTTCAACAACGATAGAACGTAAAGTAAATTATTTATATCGATTATTTCGGGTTGTAGTTGGTTTATACCATACACCAATACAAAAAAGTAAGCGATTTCAAACAAATTAATAGTTTGTAAGGGGTACACGAACCGAGGTTCTAGGTTTTGTATGTTTAGAAAGTTAATGTAACTTATTGGGTAATATCGCTATAAATCTTCTAAGGTATAATCTGTTTTTATAAAATAGAAATAACCTAGCTTAAAAAAAACGACGAGTACCAATACAAACTCACCTATTAAGGCAATTCGGAAAAACTGCTTAAATTTATAGGTGTTTTCTACATTGTATATAAATTGACCTATGCTTAGGCAAAGTGCGACTAAACTGCTTCTGATTAAAATTAATAATGGCATAACTAATCCATGCCCATTTTTGTTTTGAATATTTCTTCTATTTGTTTTTGTGCTAATTGTTCTGAGTAAAAATTATATAATAGTTCTTCTATTTTTAATGAATTACTTGTGCTAATTATTAAAATAATAGTTATTAATAGAATTAGCAGAAATAATATAATATTATTTATTTTAACATGTTTAAATGTCATTTTTCTTGTTTGATAGGGGAGGTACGTAAAACTTAACTTACGATGAGGAAAAAATATTTTAATATTTTTTGGCTCAACTTGTAAATAGCGTATTTATTTCGTAACTTACTGAAAAACAGAATCATTATGGATAATTCAGCTATTTTAAAATATTTTGACTGTCTAGATGTAACTAAGCAGGATATTTTGCTTAAAGAATTTCAGTCTCTTTGCAAATCAGGAAGTTATGTAGATATTATTAAAATGAGAGGGAATGCTTTAGATGACAGAAGGGGTGAATGCCCTTACTGCAATGGCTATCACTATATAAAAGCAGGTGTAGATAAAAACAGCAGGCGTTATAAATGTAAAGATTGTAAACGTACTTTTACTGAATTTACCGGCAGTTGGCTAGCTGGGATACACAAAAAGCAACGCATACCAGCCTTTTTAAAAACACTTGAATTGAATTTAAGTTTGGTTAAAACAGGAAAGGATCTTTCCATAGATCCAGGGACGGCATTTAGATGGCGTCATCGTTTTTTGTCTGCTATGTTCCAAGAAACCACAGGTCATTTCAAAGGAATCACCGAGAGTGATGAGACCTTTTATTTACACAGTCAAAAAGGTAAACAGTGTGTGCATAGACCTCCCAGAAGTAGATCAGAAAAAAAGGGAGCTGGTATAACAAAAGAATACGCTGCGGTATTAACAACCCAAGATAGAGCAGAACTATGCGTGTCTAAATTTACAAATATGGGCAGAATTACCAAGAGTAATATAAAAAACACTATCGGAAGCATGGTAGATAATAGAACCGTATTTTGTTCTGATGGACACCGTAGTTTTACTGGTTTTAGTAAGGATTTACATTTAGAGCATCATGTTTTAAACAGTAGTAAAAACCAACGAGTCAAAGGGACTTATCATATTCAGCACATCAATAGTTTGCATAGTAGGTTAAAGACATTTTGTAACGTAAAATTAAAAGGAGTATCCACAAAATATCTTCAAAAATATTTAAATTGGCAAACAATTAAAGATTCATATCTTAAAGAATCAAATTGGGTAGTTACTGTCCTTAAGTACTCAATGAAACGTTCAAATGCAATTAAAATATATAACAATATCCAAACTGATTATGACAAAATTTTTATAACAACGCTAAATGCTAGTTGAGCCTATTTTTTCTATCTCCGGTTACTGCTATTAGAATAATAGTTGAAGATTTAAGTTTTTTTAGTTTAATAAAGAGACTGCCTTTTTTTTTGACAGTCTCTTTGTTTTCTTAATTATCTATTCTTTCTTTCTAGTAAAGAAAATAAGGCTAAATATAACAATATAACTAATGCCGACTAGCCATTTGTTTATTTGATGATCTGTAAAATATCTTATGTAAAAAATAATCACTGAGGATACAAATGCAATGCCTATTATAATTTTTAAATAGATTTTCATTATCTTACTGCGTAAATGGCACATCCACCAGCTATCGTAAGTACAGCAAGTCCCGCTCCCCAACCTATAGGGTTCCAGAGGTTTGCGACTACGCCGATTTCGAATGCGATTGCAACAGCGCCAAAGCCAGCACAAAAAGATTCTATATTGTCACCTACTTGAATTGTTTCTAACGTTGAAATTTCTAAAGTTTTCATATTTATTTGTTTTAAGTCTTACATTTATAATCTGAATAAGAAACGGCGAGATACGCTGTAATTAATCCTCCCCAACCGAAAAACAATGCCCCGGCAACACCTGCACCCGCCATAAATGCGAACCTCACTTCTGGGGAACAGTCATATCCTGCATATAGAACCTCCATTTTTTCAAATTCTAATACTTTCATAATTTCTTAATTTCCCTAATTCATTTAAGGACCCATTAGATTTGGTCCATTTTAAAAAAAAATATTTTTATTCTATAATTTGTTGATTTATAGTGATTTTTATATCGTAAAGTAAATCTATTTTTTTTTCTATTTGAAAGTATTTGGAGCTTTTTTTTCGAAAAGAGAGTGTTTTTATGGAATATGAATTGTTTTAAATAAATTTCTTTTATATTCGTAACGGCTAGTGTCGTATGTTTATTTTAAGTGACTGGAGTATAGTTTGTTTGTTGTGTGTGTGTTTAGGGGTTTGTATATGCTTTTTTGTAGAGGATTGTGGTTGAAGTGTTATGCCGTCCGAGTATTATGCAATCCGAGTTTCACCCTCGCGAAGACAAAGACCAAGCATGAAAAAAAGTGCGCAGGAGTGATAAACACCTCATAAAACCTGATTTTCAAAAGCTATACTCTCACCTGAAAAAATCAACACAAAAAAGACCAAACAATAAATGTTCAGCCTTTTTATATATAAAGGTATACGTGTTTATTTAAACATGCTAGTAATACTTCCCAGTAGTCCGCCTCCTTGTTCTTTTAGGATACGCGCAATATCACTCATGTCAAATTTCCCGTCATCACCTAATAAGGTAATTTTTAAACTAGCAATAGTCTCTGGAACGGTAATAGAAATAAATGTATCAGCCACCACCTTGGATGTTTTCCAGTTTTTCTTTATTTAACTTTTTCTTTTATTAATGAAATTTGTATGAAGAGTTATTGCTAAAAGTGTAAAAACTAAAATTTTATAACCGTATTTGAATAATTTAATAAAATTAAATATATCTAAAACGAATATCAAAAAAATCAATAGTAAAATAAGTATCTTTAGGTTTTTTAAATTTAAATAATTCATCTTTCACAGCTATTTAGACAAAAACACACGCGACACCAATTACAACCATCCCCGTAAGTACAGATGCACCAAATGGATTCCAAAAATTAGCAAGAGCACTTGCGGCAAATAGTGCGCTCCCAGCGGAGAATGCCTTACAAGCGTCACTTGCATATCCATTTCCTTGGATAATTGTCATTTGTTCAATTTCTAATACTTTCATAAATTTTCAATTTAATAATTAATTTTCCCTAATTCATTTAAGGACTCATTAGCTTTGGTTCATTTTTACAAAAATATTGTTGTACGACATACCTAATTGGTGCGTAGTGTTATTTTTAATGTTAAGGGGAAATACTGTTTAACAATTTAAACGATGTTGTAAATGTATTTTTTTTTTACTATTCCAAGTTTTTGTTGGTTTTTTTTGTATTGAATGTAGTTTTTATGTATTCGTAATTGGGTAAAGGGGAGCGTGTTGTGATGTTTGTGTTAACTGGTTGGGCTGTGTTTTGTTTTAATAGCCAACAACAGGGTAGTAGTAGTAGTAGTAGTAAGCCGTTAGGGTAGCTTTTCTAGTGATGCTTCTATTGCAATGCTCCCGCAATGGTGAAAACTAACGAATATAGCTCCCTTGGATGGGCTAGTGTAAGAATATGTTTTTATTGCTAAAATCATCTTAATTAACATAGGTTAATTATTCCTTATCATAATTTATTACGTTTTTGTGACCCTTTTTCACGCTGAATCCCATCGTTTTCTGAAATTACGGTTGGGTTTGTTAAGGGGTTGTGTGTTAATAGGTGGATTCGTAGTGGTTTACGCGTTTGGTGACGCGTGTGTCTAAGGCTTGAGAGTTAATCATCCAGCGTGTCATCTTGAGAAGGGAAGCGTGAAAGAAAGTGCATAAGAGTGAATAATTCCTCACTAAAATCAGGTTTTAAGAACATTGCTCTGAGTAAAAAAAACCACAAAAAAGACCAAACAATAAATGTTCAGTCTTTCTATATATAATAGGTATACGTGTTTATTTAAACATGCTAGTAATACTTCCCAGTAGTCCGCCTCCTTGTTCTTTTAGGATACGCGTAATATCACTCATGTCAAATTTCCCGTCATCACCTAATAAGGTGGTTTTTAAACTAGCAATAGTTTCTGGAACGGTAATAGAAATAAATTTATCAGCCATTTCTGACGATACATTCATTTTTTCGTTCAATCCTGTTTTGATAGATGCCGTGATGTCCTTGACCACTTTTTTGTCCATAATGTCTCCATCTCCTTTAAAAATATCCATTAGCGAACTAATATCTCCAGACATGGCGGTGTCTTTTAATTTTTCCCAAGCCGTGGTTACGGATATTTTTACAGCTTCACTTGCTTGATCCGAAGACATTCCTGTAGATTCTTGAATGGCAGCTCCTGCTTTTTCTTTTACGGTATTGATTACTTTGTCAATCATTGTTGTAGTTTTTAGTTAATTATTTCTTTTTTAGAATGCTTAAGGTAGTCATTTTTTTAAGTTTCTAAAATTTCATTTTTTATTTTAGGAACTGTTTTTCGGTTACTTGTGAGTTTTGTATTGTTGTTATAAAGGAATTTCGGTATAATTAACAATCGTTATGAATCAGCAAATAAAATGCCTAACTTTGCCCCCTAAAATAAGAGATTTGGCAAAGATTGGAGATATTGAGTTAGGGAAGTTCCCGTTGTTATTAGCACCGATGGAGGATGTAAGTGATCCCCCGTTTAGAGTATTGTGTAAAGAGCAAGGGGCAGATGTTGTGTATACTGAGTTTATTTCGTCTGAAGGATTGATTCGTGATGCTGCGAAAAGTATCAAAAAACTGGATATTTATGAAAGTGAGCGTCCTGTAGGGATTCAAATATTTGGTGCCAATTTAGAATCTATGTTAAAAACAGTGGAAATTGTGGAGCGATCCAAGCCAGATTTCATAGATATCAATTTTGGATGTCCTGTGAAAAAAGTAGTGTCAAAAGGTGCCGGAGCTGGTATTTTAAAAGACATTGATTTGATGGTGAAGTTGACTGAAGCTATGGTGAAACATACGCATTTACCAATTACCGTAAAAACCCGTTTAGGCTGGGATACGGATTCTATTCGTATTGTTGAGGTTGCAGAACGTTTGCAAGATGTAGGGTGCCAAGCTATTGCTATTCATGGTCGTACACGAGCACAAATGTATAAAGGCGATGCGGATTGGACACAGATTACTGAGGTAAAGAACAACCAACGCATGCATATTTCTGTTTTTGGTAATGGCGATGTTAATACACCAGAACGCGCTGTAGAAATGCGTGATAAATATGGCTTGGATGGTGCGATGATTGGAAGAGCGAGTATTGGGAATCCATGGTTTTTTAAACAGATCAAACATTTTATGAAAACAGGTGAATATCTACCTGAAATCACCATTTCGGATCGTGTGGAAATGGCAAAACGTCATTTACAGATGGAGATAGATTGGAAAGAAAGTGAAATTGTGGGAGTGATGGAAACAAGACGTCATTACACCAATTATTTTAAGGGGATTCCTCACTTTAAGGAGTTTCGTTTAAAAATGGTTACTTCGGATGCTGCGCAGGATGTTTTTGATGTATTGGATGAAGTAGAGCAGAAATTCAGTTAGATTGTAATGAATGATAGTACTCTTAAAGTAACATTATTTTAATGTAATCGTAATGTTTCTTTGAAGGTAATTTCCTGTTTTATTTGTTGATTTGCGCAAAAAAAACATGGAATTACTATTGATGGTATTTGGGGCGTTATTTTCTGTAATGAACCCTTTTGGGACAGTGCCCATTTTTGTGAGTTTGACAAAGGAACAGACTAAAGCAGCAAGGAGTGCAATTGCTTTTAAAACATCTTTAAATGTTTTAGTTATTTTGTTGGTTTCCTTTTTTATAGGGAAGTATATGTTGGTGTTTTTCGGAATTAGTATTAATTCTTTGAAAATAGCTGGCGGCTTGATTATTACATCTTCTGGTTTTGCATTACTAATAGGTAAATTTAGTGAGCACAAAGGAATGAAAAAGAAAAATGTAAAAGTAGATTTGGAGTCGCGTTCAGAAATATCTTTAACGCCTTTAGCATTGCCTATGATTGCAGGTCCTGGGACTATTTCTTTGCTGATTAATTACAATCAGGAATACACATCAATGATGGAGATTGTATGGATACTCTTGGCAATGTTGCTGTCTGCGACAAGTGTTTTTTTAATTCTAAAAAGTTCACACTATTTTGTGAGAATATTAGGCGCTTCTGGGATCAATGCTTTGTCAAGAATTATTGGATTTGTTGTAATTGCTCTAGGGATAGAATTTATTATGGCAGCTGTATTGAATATTGTAAACGGACTTTTCTTAGCGAATTAATGTTACTGAAATTCTATTACTTGCTATTTTAGCAGCGATATATCCAAGTATTAATATCGTCAAAATCACCGTTAATATATTGCTTATGTTTAATTCTACAGGGTAAGCAAGGGATGCTGTGATCTTGAAAATATGAAACTGTAACTGTAAGACGACTAAAGAAATCCCTATAAAGAGTCCAATAAAAAGACCAAAAGCAGTCAGTAAGAATCCTTGAAGTATGAATATTGTTTTTATCTGTTTGACCGTGCAACCTAAATTATGCAATGTTTTAATATTATTTTTTTTATCGATAATCATCATTATAATGGCTCCGATAACATTGAAAAGAGAGATGATAACCACCAAAGTGAATATCAAATAAGACATCAGGTTTTCTGTGTTCAGCATTTTGTGCAATGCCGCGTTTAGTTCTGTACGTGTTTTTACCGTGTATTGCTCACCTAAACGTTCTTTTAATTGTTCTGCAACAGTACTTGGGTCTGCATTTGGAAGTAACTTTATCTCTAGGGCTGTTATTTGATTTTCTTTAAAATTGAGTAATTCTTGTCCTTTTTTTAAGGGGATAAATATATATTTCCCATCTGTTTCCGCGTTGAGTTGAAAAATCCCACTGGGTTGTACATGTATTTCTGTAAACGCATTTTTGAGAGAGGAAGCATAGCCTTTTTGAGGCTTAGGGACATATATTTTTAAGGATTTTAGAAAACTAAAAATTCCAACACCTAGATTGTCTGCTATTTCACTGCCTATGACAGCGGTATTTAGAAGTTTGTCAGAAACCCATGTTCCCACAACAAGTGTGGTGTCCATGTTGTTTACCTGCAAGTAATTTTTATCTATAGCTTTAATATAAGCGATGTCAGTTTTCTTATTGTATTCGAAAAAAGCACGCTCTTCTATTACTTGTGATGTTTCTAAAATAGCGTTGTTCTCAGATATTTTAGAAAGGAAATCTGGATTGACGAAAAATGATTTCCCTTTGCTCGCTGTTATTTGAATTTCTGGGTCAATTAAACTGACATAACTTAGGCTGAAACTTCGCAAGCCAGAAAAGCCAGAAAGTACTACAAACAAAGCTGTGGTACCTACAATTACACCAATAGTGGCAATAAAAGTGATAATATTTATGGTATTATTACTGCTTTTAGAAAAGAGGTACCGTTTGGCAATGTAGAGCGAGAAATTCATCTATTTTTTCTTCTTGTGCGATAAAATTTCTGGATTTTTAATAGGATTCCCTTTGTTCCCTTTCAGTGCATCATCTAAATCCTCAATATAATCAAGAGAATCATCACTAAAAAACTCCAAGCTAGGCATTCTTCTCAATTGATGCTTGGTACGTTGTGCCATTTCATAGCGAATGGTTTTATTGTTATGCGTTACACCCTTCATAATATAATCGCGATGTTTTTGAGGGAAAATACTCAAATACACTTTAGCTACAGACAAATCTGAGGTCACATTTACCTTAGTTACAGATATTATTACCCCTTTCATTCCATCCTGCGCCGCTTTCTGTAGTACATCTACCAGGTCTTTTTGTAAAACACCTGCTATTTTTTTTTGTCTATTTGTTTCCATACTGCAAAATTAACGTTTATATCCCATTAAAATTATATATTTTTGTATTGATTTGACATTTGTAAGTGTCAATTGTTGGTTTTTAGACGTTTTGTTATAAACGGTAGAATAAAAACAGAAGAAATGATGAATAAAATTGAACATATAGGAATTGCAGTAAAGGATTTAGAATCCTCCAATGCATTGTTTGCGAGCCTTCTAGGGGAGTCTCATTATAAAACAGAGACCGTAGAAAGTGAAGGTGTAAAAACATCATTTTTTAAACTTGGAGCGCATAAGATAGAATTATTACAAGCTACAAATAAGGAAAGTGCCATCGCTAAATTCATAGAGAAAAAAGGAGAAGGGATTCATCATATTGCGTTTGCAGTCCATGAAATTGAAAAAGAAGTACTGCGATTGAAAAAAGAAGGTTTTATTGTGTTAAATGATTGTCCTAAAAAAGGAGCAGATGGTAAGAAAGTAGTATTTTTGCATCCTAAAAGCACCAATGGTGTATTGATAGAATTGTGTGAGGATGTAAAATAAAGTTGTATGTTTTTAAAAATAATTAAAATACGTGAGTAATTCATTCGAAAAGTACCAAAAGCGACGCTTAAGATCGTCCTATTTTTCTGTTATAATTAGCATTTCACTCGTCCTGTTTTTAGTAGGGATTTTTGGTTTGGTGGTTTTAAAAACGAACAAAATAGCCAACCATTTTAGAGAAAAGGTGGTGGTGACGTTGTTTTTGAAAGATAATATTGAAGAGGCAACTTTTAAAAAGTATAAAGATGGAATTCAAAAAAAGGATTTTGTAAAGGCAATTGTATATGTTTCCAAAGAAACAGCTGCCAAAAATTACAGCAAAGATATTGGGGAAGATTTTATTGAGTTTCTTGGAGATAACCCGTTGAAAGACGCTTTAGAGGTTAGTATAAAAGGAGATTTTGTGATTCCAAAAACAATGGAAAAGATCACTACAGAGTTTAAGAAATCACCATTAGTCTCGGAAGTACTATACGATAAGCCATTGATAGAATTATTGACAAAAAACATTCGTCAAGTGAGTTTTTGGATGTTGTTGTTTACGGGTTTATTTACAGTTATAGCAGTGGTTCTAATTAACAGCTCCATTCGATTATCTATCTATTCAAAAAGATTTACCATTAAAACCATGCAGATGGTGGGAGCGACCAAAGGTTTTATTCGCAGACCATTTATTTGGAAAAGTATTCAATTAGGATTTGTTGGCGCACTAATTGCAATGGGTGGGATTATTGGTCTGGTGTTTTATTTAGATACCGTTATTCCTTCTTTTAATTTGTTAAATGATTATTTAGATCTAGGAATATTGGCAGGAGGAATTGTATTGTTAAGTGTTTTTATTACTTGGCTGAGTACATTTTTTGCTACCAGACATTTTTTAAATCTACGCACGGAAGAATTGTACTATTAAAAAAATAAAGGATACGTTGTATCTGTAAAATAAATATATGAATCACAAAGAAGAGAATAAAGAAGGTTTTTTATTTGAAAAAAGGAATTATATAATCATGCTTGTAGGCTTGGCGTTTATAGCGCTAGGTTTTATATTGATGTCAGGTGGAGGAAGTGATGATCCTGCCGTTTTTAATACCGATGTTTATAATTTTAGACGCGTTCGTTTAGCGCCTACATTAGTGTTAATTGGGTTTGCGATAGAAGTGTATGCCATTTTAGTGAAACCAAAAAAATAGTACATGAATTACATACAGGCTATTATTTTAGCCGTTATTGAAGGGATTACTGAGTATTTACCAGTGTCTTCTACGGGGCATATGATTATAACATCGTCTTTTATGCACATCGCAAACGACGATTTTACCAAACTTTTTACGATCGTAATTCAATTAGGAGCTATTTTGGCTGTTGTTGCTTTGTATTGGAAACGGTTTTTTCAAAGCATGGATTTTTACTTTAAATTATTTGTTGCTTTTATTCCAGCAGTGGTGTTGGGCTTATTATTTAATGATATCATCGATGCATTATTGGAAAGCCCTCTTGTAGTGGCTTTGTCACTTATAGTTGGTGGTTTTATCTTATTAAAAGTAGATGATTGGTTCAAAGAAAACGAAATTCTAGATAAAGAAAATCCCACAGAGCATACCACTATTAGTTACCTAACGGCTTTTAAAATTGGGTTTTTCCAATGTTTGGCAATGATTCCTGGTGTTTCCAGAAGTGGGGCGAGTATTGTGGGTGGAATGTCACAACGATTGAATCGTAAAACAGCTGCCGAATTTTCTTTTTTCTTAGCAGTACCAACAATGTTTGGTGCTACTGCAAAAAAATTATTTGATTATTACAATGCAGGTTTTGAATTGAATTCTGATCAAATTAATTTCTTGATTTTAGGAAATGTAATCGCCTTTGCAGTTTCCATTGTTGCTATAAAATCATTCATAGATTATTTAAGTAACAAAGGATTTAAAATTTTTGGTTATTATAGAATAGTACTGGGTATTTCAATATTATTGATTCACTTTTTTATATATCCCTTAACGTTGATTTAATGAAGACTGTTGACGAATTTAAAGAAGGACAAGTAATCTTAGTAGATAAACCTCTGAATTGGACCTCGTTCCAAGTTGTGAACAAAATACGTTGGAGCATACGTAAAAAGTTTGATCTTAGGAAAATAAAAGTTGGACATGCGGGAACACTAGACCCTTTAGCTACAGGATTATTGATTCTTTGTACAGGGAAATTCACAAAAAATATTGAAACCTACCAAGGACAAAGTAAAGAATACACGGGCACCATTACTTTAGGAGGGACAACTCCTAGTTATGATCTAGAAAGTAAAATAGATGAACATTTTGACTATAAACACATTACGGAAGCTCAAATCACCGAAGCTACTGTTCAATTTATAGGTGAGATAGATCAAAAACCTCCTATTTTTTCTGCATTAAAAAAAGATGGAAAACGCTTGTATAAAATTGCAAGAAAAGGAGAAACCGTAGAAATTCCTTTTAGGAAAGTGCATATTGATACTTTTGAAATTACAGGTGTAGATTTGCCGAATGTAACTTTTAGGGTGGTGTGTAGTAAAGGAACTTATATTCGATCTCTGGCTTATGATTTCGGAAAAGCATTGGGGTCTGGGGCTCATTTATCCGCATTACGTAGAACTAAAATAGGTATTTTTAGTGTAGATGATGCGATAGATCCTATTGCATTTGTAGATGATCTACTGGGTGGTTTGAAGGAGGAATAATGACAAAAAAAGGGATTTAGTGATGTTTTATTCTTTCTGTTTAATCCTTTATTGAGGGGTTAATTCCTCGAGACTTTGCCTTAAAATAGAAAATAGTCTTTCAGAAGTATACTTTGGATATTTATGGCGACGCTGTTGATTAAAAATAAATTATAATTATTCAATGCCTTGGTGTTGATGTGGATGACAGTCTCTTTTAGGCTGCTATTAAAACAACCTATTTATATCTGTTATTTTGTATTGTAATTGCTGTTAAATGCTTCTTTTAAGGGGGAAGGACTCTTCGTGTATATGAGCATGTGTTACGTATTTCGGTCTCGCTAATGCTCTTAACTTCAACATTACAGTGTAAAAATCAGGCTGAATTCACCTTGTAATTCTCCGGAATATTACAATAATTTATCTCAATTTTAAAAACATTTCAGGTGTAATTTAGCGATGCCTTCGGAAGGTGAATTGCCTGCCGTTGAGGTGCTAAATAGATCTTAATTTCTATCCATACGTATGTCTTTTTAGAAGGCAAAAAAGATCCTACATAGAAAACATAATTTAGTTGCGTTTTTTTTTCTTTACATCGTAGAAAGTGAACAGTGTAGTATTGGAAGTGAGCTGTTTGTGAAGTAGGGAGCGTGTTTTTGTACGCTTTTTATTACGTGTGAGTTTTCAATTTTACGACAGAAATATTATTTAAACCCAATGCTTTTAATGTTGATTTGTTTTTCTCCAATAAAATTATTGAATTTTGTTTGAGAAGTGATCCTTGTTTATAGGGTTTATTTGAATTTAAATTTTTGATATTTAGTTCAAATAAGTTTCCTTTTTTACTTGTAAAATATTAGGGTTAGAAGTGTTGGTAAGTAATAGGTTTTTTGTAAGTTTACATGAGAAATCAGCATACTGTATAGCAAATCAATAGTTTGACTATTTTAAATATTTTTTTATGGAACCAATTTTAGGACAAATTCAAGCATTTGGATTTAATTTTTCGCCACGAGGTTGGGCAAAATGTGATGGACAATTACTAGCAATCAGTTCTAATACTGCGTTGTTTGCACTTTTAGGGACAACGTTTGGAGGAGACGGAAGAACAACATTTGGTCTTCCCGATTTAAGAGGTAGAAGTATTGTTCATGTTGGAACTGGACCAGGGCTTTCTTCTGTCTCTTGGGGAGAAAGAGGAGGGCAAGAAAGAATTAAATTAAATGAAACTCATCTACCTGCTCATTCACATGACTTAACAAATGGAGAAGCAAACGTTACTGTGCATACTACCAATAATTCTGAGTCTTTAGCTAGCACTGATGGAGGAGCAAACGGATTAGGAACGGATGGTCAAATGCCTGAAATTTTTCGTGAAAGCCCAACAACTATTGATTATTTAGCAGGTGTGTCTATTTCAGGTAAAACAAACTCAGTAGGAGGGAGTCAGGCTTTTGACTCGAGAAATCCATTTTTAGGAGTTAATGTTTGTATTGCTTTACAAGGGTTGTTCCCGTCAAGGAGCTGATAGGTAAACTTATAGGTTGTAAAATAATAGCTATTCATATAATTGTTAGTTGCCAAAAATGAATATTAAAATTGGAACATTAATTCCCCATTCTAAAAGTTATCCCGCTATGGGGAAAGACTTTGTTAATGGGTTAAAACTAGGAGTTAAAGACTCAAATATTTCTTGTTCTTTTATAGTAGAAGGAATCGGTTTAGGTGCTGATGAAAAAGTAATTATAGACAAAGCACAAAAGTTAACGATTCAGGACGATGTAAGTATCATAACGGGCTTACTTGGTCATATAGGTTTAGGAGAACTACAAGAATATGTACAGAACACGGAAGTAGTGTTACTTTATTCAGATATTGGTGCTACTATTCCTATAAAAACGCAGCGTAATCCTTGGGTCTTTTGCAATTCGTTTGAATTGTATATGTCTGCTCTGTTGTTTGGTAAATATGCTCCTGAATGGGGGTGTAAGAATATCGCTTTTTTTTCTTCTTATTATGATTCTGGCTACGGTTTGGCAGCTGCTTTGGAGAAAACACTGTATAAATCAGGAGGGAATTTTTCTGGTCATTTTACCACACCGTTACATCCTCGTATGAATGAATCAGAAATAATGTCCGATTTTATTCGCGAAGTAAAACCAGATGCAATTTTTGCTTTTTACAGTGGTATTTATGCCAAAGAAAACACAGAATATTTATCAGAAAATAAATTAATAGAAAAAACGCCGTTTTATGCTACAGCTTTTGGATTGGATCATCAAATAGTAAAACGAAATGAAAGTGCTTTTGTAGGAGCAAAATGTATTTCTCCTTGGTTTTTGGAAGAAAACAGAAAATCAAACGAAGTATTTATAGCGAGTTATAGAAATAAATATGCAAAGCCTCCTTCCGTTTTTGCTATGTTAGGGTATGAAAATGGTTTAATTATCAAAAACGCTTTAAATAGACTTGAAAGTAATAACGTAACTACTAATACGTTGAAAAATGTTTTTTCTGAGGTAACAATTGAGGGGCCTCGTGGAATCATATCCTTTGACTTAGAGACATATAGAACTTGTTTTCCGCAGTACCTTTGGGAAATAGAGGATGGAGCTTTTATAAAGAAAGAAAAATTAGAATCACATTTAGATTTGACGAAAGAAATCCTAAATGACCCCATAAAACAAATTACAGGTTGGAGCAATGCATACCTCTGTAATTAAAATATTTTTTAAACAAATTCTCAAATAGTATATGAAACAATCACTACTTAATTCCCTTTTATTTTTAGTTTTAATTTTAATTGGACAGCAGCAAGTATCTGCTCAAACCTTATCCGCTGGTGATATTGCCTTTATTGGATATGATACTGACTCCAATGATGGATTTACATTTATTGCGCTTGCTCCTATTCCTGGAGGAGAAGTTATTTATTTCACCGATAAAGGATGGAATGGGACAACTTCCTCTTGGTTTAATACTGCTGAAGATAACTTAGAATGGACAGCTCCCGCAGCAGGTATTGCTTGTGGAGGTATTATTAATGTTACAGAAATAGGTGGAGATATTTTTTCTACTTCCTCTGGGGTAGTTGTTTTATCTCTGGGGTCTGTAAATTGGAGTATGTCTGCTGGTGATCAAATTATTGCTTACCAGTCTGGAAGTGGAGTATTTCCAGCTTCCCCAACTTTTATAACTGCTATTCATGGTGATTATAATTCTTCAGCTTATGATCCTGCTACAACATGGAGTGATGTAAATTCTACTACTGCAACTGCTCAGTCTTCTATTCCACCAGGACTTACTAATGGAGTAAATTGTATTTCTCTTTTTCCTGCGCCTGGGCCAGAATTAGACAATAATAAATATACAGGATCTTTAGTTGGTACTGCTGCTGATGTGAGAGCAATGATTCACAATCCTGCAAATTGGTTTGGGACTAATGATATTTCGTTAGGAAGATTACCTATAATGCCAAACAACTTTAGTGCTTCGATCACTTGTCCTCCACCTCCTTGTACTTCTCCAACAATACCTACTGTTACTTTTTCTCCCGCTACAGTTTGTAGTGGTAGTAATGCTACACTTTCTATTTTAGGCACTCTAAATGATGCTACAGCGTGGAAAGTTTATGCTGGTTCTTGTGGTGGTACATTAGTAGGGACAACTACTGGGACAACAATTTCTGTTTCGCCTGCCTCTGGAGGAACTACTTATTATGTTAGAGGTGAAGGCGGATGTGTTACTCCTAGTTCTTGTGGCTCTGTTATAGTTACTGTAACTAGCTTGGATGACGCCTCTTTTAGTTACAGTGCTGCTAGTTATTGTGTAGACGGATCAGATCCAACACCTACAATTACTGGTTTAGCAGGAGGCGTATTTAGTTCGGGAGCTGGATTAAGTATCAATGCATCAACGGGAACAATCGATGTTTCAGCAAGTACTTCTGGAAGTTACACCATTGCTTATACAACATCGGGATCTTGTCCTAATAGCTCAAATACGAGTATTACAATTAATAGCTTGGAGGACGCCTCTTTTAGTTACAATACTGCTAGTTATTGTGTAGACGGATCAGATCCAACACCTACAATTACTGGTTTAGCAGGAGGCGTATTTAGTTCGGGAGCTGGATTAAGTATCAATGCATCAACGGGAACAATCGATGTTTCAGCAAGTACTTCTGGAAGTTATACCGTTACTTATACTACATCGGGATCTTGTCCTAATAGTTCAAATACGAGTGTTACAATTAATAGCTTGGATGCTGCTTCTTTTGGTTACAGTACTGCTAGTTATTGTGTAGACGGATCAGATCCAACACCTACAATTACTGGTTTAGCAGGAGGCGTATTTAGTTCGGGAGCTGGATTAAGTATCAATGCATCAACGGGAACAATCGATGTTTCAGCAAGTACTTCTGGAAGTTACACCATTGCTTATACAACATCGGGATCTTGTCCTAATAGCTCAAATACGAGTATTACAATTAATAGCTTGGAGGACGCCTCTTTTAGTTACAATACTGCTAGTTATTGTGTAGACGGATCAGATCCAACACCTACAATTACGGGTTTAGCAGGAGGCGTATTTAGTTCGGGAGCTGGATTAAGTATCAATGCATCAACGGGAACAATCGATGTTTCAGCAAGCACTTCTGGAAGTTATACCGTTACTTATACAACATCGGGATCTTGTCCTAATAACTCAAATACGAGTATTACAATTAATAGCTTGGATGACGCCTCTTTTGGTTACAGTATTGCTAGTTATTGTGTAGACGGATCAGATCCAACACCTACAATTACTGGTTTAGCAGGAGGCGTATTTAGTTCGGGAGCTGGATTAAGTATCAATGCATCAACGGGAACAATCGATGTTTCTGCAAGTACTTCTGGAAGTTACACCATTGCTTATACAACATCGGGATCTTGTCCTAATAGTTCAAATACGAGTATTACAATTACTAATTTAGAGGACGCTTCTTTTGGTTACAGTACTGCTAGTTATTGTGTAAACGGATCAGATCCAACACCTACAGTTACTGGTTTATCAGGAGGCGTATTTAGTTCGGGAGCTGGATTAAGTATCAATGCATCAACGGGAACAATCGATGTTTCAGCAAGTACTTCTGGAAGTTACACCATTACTTATACTACATCGGGATCTTGTCCTAATAACTCAAATACGAGTATTACAATTAATAGCTTGGATGCTGCTTCTTTTAGTTACAGTACTGCTAGTTATTGTGTAAACGGATCAGATCCAACACCTACAATTACTGGTTTAGCAGGAGGCGTATTTAGTTCGGGAACTGGATTAAGTATCAATGCATCAACGGGAACAATTGATGTTTCAGCAAGCGCTTCTGGAAGTTACACCATTACTTATACAACATCGGGATCTTGTCCTAATAACTCAAATACGAGTATTACAATTAATAGCTTGGAGGACGCCTCTTTTGGTTACAGTATTGCTAGTTATTGTGTAAACGGATCAGATCCAACACCTACAATTACTGGTTTAGCAGGAGGCGTATTTAGTTCGGGAGCTGGATTAAGTATCAATGCATTAACGGGAACAATCGATGTTTCAGCAAGTACTTCTGGAAGTTACACCATTACTTATACAACATTGGGATCTTGTCCTAATAGCTCAAATACGAGTATTACAATTACTAATTTTGATGACGCCTCTTTTAGTTACAGTACTGCTAGTTATTGTGTAAACGGATCAGATCCAACACCTACAATTACTGGTTTAGCAGGAGGCGTATTTAGTTCGGTAGCAGGATTAAGTATCAATGCATCAACGGGAACAATCGATGTTTCTGCAAGTACTTCTGGAAGTTATACCATTACTTATACAACATCGGGATCTTGTCCTAATAGTTCAAATACGAGTGTTACAATTACTAATTTAGAAGACGCTTCTTTTAGTTACAGTACTGCTAGTTATTGTGTAAACGGATCAGATCCAACACCTACAATTACTGGTTTAGCAGGAGGCGTATTTACCTTTTCACCTACTGGATTATCTATCAGCGCTACAGGTGTTATAGATCTTTCAGCTTCTATAGAAAATACTTATACAGTTACCTATTCAACTACGGGGTCTTGTTCTAGCTCTTCGAATGTTTTAGTAGTTATAGGTGACGTAATGCCTCCTGTTCTAGATGTAGTAACTTTACCAAATATTACTGCTGATTGTGAAGTGGCTTCATTAACAGATCCAGTGGTTACCGATAATTGTTCAACTTCGGTTATTATTAGCAATAACGCTACCTTTCCAATAACGGCTGAAGGAATAACAATTGTCACGTGGACTTTTGACGATGGGAATGGCAATAGTATTTCTGTTACTCAAAATGTGATAATAGACGATGTTACAGCTCCAGTGATTCCAACTTTAGCGGACATAACAGGCGAGTGCAGCGCAACAGCAGTAATATCCCCTACAACCATAGATGCTTGTTCAGGGACAATTACAGGTACAACTACAGATGCCTTATCGTATAACAACCAAGGAACACATATAATTGTTTGGACTTTTGATGATGGCAACGGAAACAGTATTGATGTAGATCAAAACGTAATTGTAAACGATGTTACAGATCCAATAGCAATAGCCCAAGACATCACTGTTGTTTTAGATGTAAATGGCAAGGCAAGTATTCAAGCGGATGCTATAAATGATAAGAGTACCGATAATTGTATGATAGCATCTATTACAATAGATATTGATACGTTTGATTGTTTTAAATTAGGTGATTATCCCGTTGTTCTTACCGTTACGGATCTTGTTGGAAATACTGCCCAAGCAACAGCTATAGTTACCGTTACAGGAAAAGATACGGATAACAATTCTATTGCAGACTCCTGTGATAAGAAAGACGATAATGGGGGTGCATTTGAAAATCGTTATGGTTTTTCGCCAAACGGAGATGGGATTAACGATACTTGGACAATAAAAGGAATAAAATCCTATCCAAAAGCCAAGGTATTCGTATTTAATAGGTCTGGAAAAAAGGTGTTTGAGGCAGTAAATTATCAAAATACATGGGGAGGCTATGATACATTCTCAAATAGTAGTAACAAATTACCTGTAGGTGCATATTATTTTGCTATTACGTTTAATAAGGACAATCTACCTCCAAAAAATGGTTGGATTTATATTAATTATTAAATAGCAGTCTTTTAGAGAATTGTTTCACATAAAATCAAAAATAATGAAAAATATAAAATATAAGCTCGTTGTCGTGATGCTACTAATGCTAGGGTCTGTTTTTGGACAGCAGGATTCGTATTATACCTTGTATAAATACAATATGAATATTATAAATCCTGCCTATGCAGGGATTCAACCACAAATGGATATAAATATGGGGTTTAGGATGCAATGGATAGGAATAGAAGGTGCACCTAAAACACAGTTTTTTTCGTTGACCAAGCCTTTGGGTAAAAATCTAGGAATTGGTTTTTCTGTCGTAAATGATAAGGTGTTTGTCTTGCAACAAACGGATGTCTCGATGGATGCGTCTTATCATATAAAATTGAGTGAAGAAATGCTGCTTTATTTTGGGTTAAAAGGAGGAGGATCTTTTGTGAATATTGATTTATCCAAGGCAGGAGTAGTGAATGATCCATTATTTACAGAGAATCAAAGTTTTTTTAATCCAACCTTAGGGGCGGGAGTATATGTAAAGAATAAACGTTTTTATATAACTATCTCAACACCTAACTTTTTAAGTGGAGAACGGTATGAGAAAGAAGGAAATGTACCCGTTGCAGCAACTGATGCCTTGCACCTGTATGTTGGAGGAGGCTATACGATGCCTCTATCTGATAAAATAAATTTCACACCCTCTGTAATGATGCGTTATGTGGCAGGAGCACCTTCTTCCTATGATTTTTCGGGGGCTATAGATTTCTTAAAGACCGCCAGTATAGGTGTGAATTATAGGCTTAACGAATCTGTAGCTGTATTTGGGATGGTTAAAGTAATCAGCCAGATGCAATTTGGACTTTCGTACGAGTATGGTGTTTCCAAGCAAATTAATACCTATTCTGATGTTGGAACGGTAGAAGCTTTGCTGAGGTTCAGTTTTTTATAATGCTATATAATTCTTATTTTTTTTAAAAAAACCTCTCGAAAATTGTTTTCGAGAGGTTTTTTTAATTTCTCATGGAGGCTTAAATGTCCCTGGGATTGGTGTCTGTTTTTTTGTTTTAGCTAGGCGGAAAATGGATGGATAGCCTTCGCTATCGTTCTGTTTTTCAATAAGTCTAGAACGTAAAATAGACTATTTATATCGGTTATTCTGGATTGTAATTATTTATAGTTTCTGTTTTTAACCAGTCACCAATTCCAATAATTCAGTCATTGTACTCACCCCTTTGTCTTTATTGTACCACATTTGCAAGTTTTTCTTGATTTCTGCATCAATCACACCGTGTTCTTTTTTGTAATCACTTACCAATTTAGAAGCGGCAGAAGGTCTAGGTCCCCAAGAGTCTATTACGTTATTGTCTTGGTCAAGAATAATTAGTTTAGGAATTGCCTTCCCTCCATTTGTTAAAAACTGATTCATTAAATCTTCATTCTCATCGCGCAGCACAATTTTCAAATCCAATTTGTCAGATTTCTCAGCAACAAGATTTATAATAGGTGTAAGTTGAGCGGCATCTCCACACCATCCTTCTGCTAACAATAGAAAAGTACGCTTTTCTGTTATAGAATCAAGCCTTTCACGGATAGAATCTGGTGTTTTTAATGTTTTATCTAACCTATTCATTCGTGTATTGTTTAATAAGCTAAATTGTAATAAATCCTCAGACTGATGAGGTCCTGTAGATTTATGTTGCTCTAATAAGTCGGACACATGTTTTCTGTATTCGCTATACGATTTAGCGTTGTCAATACTTTTTTTTATAATATTTTTCATTTCTATATAGGTTTGTGGCGCTTTAATTAGGAGCGTCAAAAAATTATTTTTACTCAGTTTTTCTTCATTATCGTTCTTATATCTATTTGGACGCTTTTATGGAAAAAAATTCATTGGTCAAAGTTAACCTTAAAATTTCATAGAAAATGGCATCTGTAACATTTGTAACATACTCACTGTTAATAAAAGATATCTTTGTCTTTTATTCATGATAAATGTCATTTCGTAATCAGTTAGGAATGAGTAGATTTGTGAAAGTCAAATTATCCAAATTTTTAATGTCATGAAAAAAATCAATTATTTATTCTCTTTTATAATGATGCTTTCCTTAGTGTTGGTTTCTTGTAAAGATGGAAAAACGGAAAAAGAAACTACGGTACCTAATGCAGAAACAACAGTGTTGAAAAGCGGAGGACAGGCATCAGTAATAGACAATGAGTCTGAACCAAATGTATTAGGCGTTGCCAAGTCTTTACCAGATTTTTCTACACTTGTCGCTGCTGTAGAGGCTGCGGGAGTGCAGGATGCACTTGTGAATACGGGGCCTTTAACAGTTTTTGCTCCTTTAAATACTGCTTTTGAGAAATTGCCAGAAGGTACAGTAGCAACATTGTTAAAGCCAGAAAATAAAGCAAAGTTGGCTTTTATATTAGTAAACCATGTAGCTCCTGCCAATTACCCAATTAAACAATTGAAAAAAGAGGCAAAGAAAGGACGTAAATTATACATGGCTTCTGGGAAGTATTTGTTGGTAGAAAACAAAGAAGACGGAATGTATGTAGGAGGTACAAAAATCTTAAAAACAGTGAAAGTAAGTAACGGTTGGATTCATGTAATTGACGACGTTTTAGTACCTGTTGAATAATCAAAGTAAATCAATAAATTTTTAGAACTAACATCAATGAAATATAAAGTAGCAAGTGTGTTGGCCGTACTTATCCTAATTATGGTGAGTTGTGGTGACAATAAAACAAAAACAGAAGGGGCTTCTAAAACAGAGGAAGTAAAGAAAGAGGCTGTATTAGATCCGATGAAGGATAAAGGTGTAGGGCCTGTTAAGAGTATGACTCTAGGTGAGATAGATGTTGCAATGGCAGTGGAAGGAAAAGCTATGTTTAAGGCAAAATGTAAAGCTTGCCATAGAGTAGGGAAACGTTTTATAGGGCCTGATGTGACTGGAGTATTGGAACGTAGAACTCCAGAATGGGTAATGAATATGATTTTAAATCCTGATCAAATGGTGAAAGAAAATGCGCAAGCCCGTCAATTATTGATGGAATACAGTGCGCCGATGGCAAATCAAAGTTTGACAGAAGATGAGGCGAGAAAAATAGTAGAATATTTTAGAACAATTAAAGAATTGTAATCAATAGAAATTAAACAAACCAATCAATATGAAATCAATAGTAAAATCTATTCTTTCTGTAGTGGTACTCTCATCAGTACTCTACAGTTGTGGTAATGGAGCTTCAGGTAGTAGTTCCAAAGGAGCTTTAGGTTCCAGTGCTGCAGAAAAAGTGTATGTTGCTCCAGGTGAGCACGACGAATTTTATGCCTTTTTGTCCGGTGGATTTAGTGGGCAATTAGCTGTGTATGGATTGCCTTCTGGTCGTTTATTCAAAGTGATTCCTGTATTTTCTGTAGATGCTGAAAAGGCATATGGATTTAACGAGGAAACGAAAGCGATGTTAATGACCTCTCATGGGTTTATTCCTTGGGGAGACTCACATCATCCAGATATTTCTCAGACCAATGGTGAATTGGATGGTCGTTTTTTGTATATCAATGAAAATAACACCCCGCGTATTGCAAAAATTGATTTAACAACTTTTGAAACTACAGAAATCATTGAAATTCCAAATTCTGCAGGGAATCATAGTTCTTCTTATTTAACAGAAAACTCTGAATATGTTGTGGCTGGAACTCGTTTTTCTGTTCCTGTGCCTCAGAGAGATATGTCTATAAAAGAATATAAAAGTAATTTTAAAGGTGCTTTGTCTTTCTTGTCTATCGATAAGGAAACAGGAGAAATGGATTTGGCTTTTCAAATTTTAATGCCAGGATTTAATTACGATCTGTCACATCCTGGTCGTGGAAAATCTCACGGATGGTTTTTCTTTACTACCTATAATACGGAAGAAGCGCATACCTTATTAGAAGTAAATGCTTCTCAAAATGATAAGGATTATATTGCTGCTATTAACTGGAAAAAAGCCGAAGAATATATCAAAGCTGGAAACTTTAAAACAATGCCTGCTCGTTATGCTCACAATAAGTATGACGAAGCTACACAGACAGCTAGTACTACTTGGGGAACTGAAGTAAAAGTGTTAGACCCAGCAGCATGTCCTGGATTGGTTTATTTCTTGCCTACACCAAAATCACCTCATGGTTGTGATGTAGATCCTACGGGAGAGTATATTATTGGGAATGGTAAATTAGCAGCTGAATTAACGGTGCACTCATTTACTAAAATGTTAGCAGCTATTAAAGCAGAAAAATTTGATGGTGAAGCTTATGGTATTCCAATTTTAAATTATGAAGATATTCTTGCAGGTGCTGTTAAACAACCAGGATTAGGTCCACTACATACGGAGTTTGATGGTAAAGGATATGCGTATACTACCTTCTTTATTTCTTCTGAAGTAGTAAAATGGAAGCTAGGAACATGGGAAGTTATTGATAGAAAACCTACCTATTATTCTGTAGGTCACTTAATGATTCCTGGAGGGAATTCTGCAAAACCTTACGGTAAGTATCTAGTAGCTCTTAATAAAATAACAAAAGACCGTTATTTACCTACAGGGCCAGAGGTGACTCAGTCTGCTCAGTTATATGATATTACGGGAGCGAAAATGGAATTACTGTTAGATTTCCCTACCATTGGAGAACCACATTACGCTGCTGGTATTCCTGCAGATATTATTAAAAAGAATTCTAAGAAATTCTATAGATTGGAAGAAAACAACCATAAATACGCTGTAAAGGCAGAGGAAGATGCTAAAGTGGTTAGAGAAGGAAATGAAGTGCATATTTATATGACCATGATTCGTTCTCACTTTGCTCCTGATAATATTGAGGGAATTAGAGTGGGTGATAAAGTGTATTTTCATGTCACCAACTTAGAGCAAGATTATGATGTACCTCACGGTGTTTCAATGATTGGAGCAAATACTTCTGAGTTGTTGATTATGCCTGGACAAACTGAAACCATGATTTGGTATCCTAAAAAAGTAGGTGTTTGGCCTTTCTACTGTACAGATTTCTGCTCTGCATTACATCAAGAAATGCAAGGTTATATTCGTGTATCTGCTAAAGGTGCGAATACTCCTTTGACCTATACGCTGGATGATGAAGAATTAGATGCTGAATAAGCATTCTGAATTATAGATATTAAACGGGTATGAATTCAGTTTTATGCCCGTTTATTCAACAATAGTGTGCACCATGTGCACCTTCAAGATTGCCACTGTTAGAAGATGTTTTATTAAATCAATATAATTAAAAACACAAAAATTAAAAGAAAGCAATAATGAAAAAATCTAAAATTTTAATGATCATAGGATCATTATTACTCCTCGGTTTGTTTCTGTTTCCTTTGTGGAATATTACCTTGGAAGCACCTCAATACCCGATCCCCTTAGGAATGGATATTCATATTAATAAATTTGAAGGCACCAATGAATTCGATATAAAAAATATCAATTTGATGAACCACTATGTAGGAATGCAATATATTCCTGATACAATTCCAGAATTTAAGATATTTCCTGTAGCCGTCCTTATCATGGTTGGACTTGGGATAATTATCGGATTTTTTGGGAATTATAAATGGTTTTTTGGATGGTTTGTTTTGATGTGTATTCTTGGGATAGCTGGAATGTATGATTTTTACTTATGGGAACATGATTATGGACATAATTTAGACCCAAAAGCCATCATGAATTTTAAAAATCCAGATGGAACACCAATGGGATTCCAACCTCCTGTGTTTGGGAGTAAACTAATCCTTAATTTTAAGGCACATTCTTATCCAAGATTAGGAGCATATTTTATGTTCTTAGGAATGGGACTTACACTTTTAGCTTCATATTTAGGAAAAAAAGAAATTAAAGTTAAAGGATAAGGTGCTTAAAATAGTATGAAACTCAAAAACGAGTATATTTAAGGATGTACTCGTTTTTAATTATATTTTGATTTAAATATCTTATTATGAAAATCTCAACATTACAAATTATAAGTTTCCTTTTAGGAAGCATTTTCTTTACTTCTTGCAAGGTAGAACCTCAAGCAATAGTCTATGGAAATGACGTATGCAATTATTGTAGAATGAATATTGTTCAAAAGACACATTCAGCACAATATGTTACAAAAAAAGGAAAGCAGTTTAAGTTTGATGCTGTAGAATGTTTGATACATGCTATCGCTAAAACTGATACAAGCAATATTAAATTTATCCTAGTTGCTGATTATAGCAATCCAGGGCTTATGATAGATGCCCATTTAGCGACTTATTTAATAAGTCCAGGGATAAAAAGCCCTATGGGAGCAAATTTAACAGCCATTTCTTCTAAGGCCATTGGGGAAAAATTACAGTTGGAATTCACAGGTAATTTATATACTTGGGAAGCCCTCTTAAAAAAACTAAGACTCAATTAATGAAAATTATATTTGTAGTATTTTTGTCATTTATATCGCTATCTATTTATGCGAAAAAAATTGTGGTTTGTAAAACATGTGCTGTTAAAACAATTACTGAAGGTATTCGCTTGGCGTCTCCTGGAGATACTGTTTTAATTAAAAAAGGACTGTATAAAGAACATACTATTGGTATTGAAAAATCTATTTCGTTAATTGGAGAAAAAGGAGCTATTATTGACGGAGAAGGTAAAGCTGGTATCATTATTTTTAAAACAAATAATTTTCATTTAAAAGGATTAACTATTATCAATGTAGGCGTTAGCTATACCAAAGATCATGCTGCGGTAAAAGTGATAAAAGGAAACGATTTTATCATTGAAGACTGTTTGTTAAAAAACGTCTTTTTTGGTATTATGCTAGAAAGGGCAAAACGAGGAATAATTAGAAATAATACAGTATCTAGTAATTCTAAAGTAGAAGCGAGCTCTGGAAACGGGGTGCATGCTTGGAAATCAGAAAATTTAACCATTCAAGGAAATACCTTGTTTGGTATGAGAGACGGAATTTATCTGGAATTTGTGAAAAACACGGAAGTGTTAGGCAATCAGAGTTTTGAAAACATTCGCTATGGATTGCACTTTATGTTTTCTAATAATAATGTATATCATCACAACGAATTCAGGAATAATGGAGCAGGTGTTGCTGTAATGTTTTCTAAATTTGTAACGATGCATCACAATAAATTTCGACTCAATTGGGGGTCATCTTCCTACGGGTTGCTTTTAAAAGAAATTTATGATGCAGAAATATATTCGAATCTATTTGAAAAAAATACCATAGGGATAAATGCGGAGGGTTCTACTAGAATTAATTTTAAAAATAACACGTTTTTAAGTAATGGATGGGCTGTAAAAGTGAGAGGAGCATGCTACACCGTAAATTTTGAGAATAATAACTTTTTACAAAACGCATTGGATCTCGCCTATAATAGTAAAGTTCATGACAATAAGTTTGATTCTAATTATTGGAGCGAATATACGGGCTATGATTTGGATAAAGATGGTTTTGGAGATGTGCCATATCGTCCCGTAAAATTGTTTTCATATATTGTGAATAAAACACCTGAAGCTATGGTGTTATTGCGTAGTCTGTTTGTTGATATAATAAATTTTTCCGAAAAAGTGTCACCGGTTTTTACCCCTGATAATTTATTGGATACAAAACCTTTAATGCATAAAATTGATGATTCATATAACTAATCTTCATAAAAAATTTGGTAAATTAACCGTTTTGGACGGCTTAAATCTTGAGATTTCAGAAGGAGGTATTTTCGCAATATTAGGGCCAAATGGCTCAGGAAAAACTACTTTGATCAAATCTATTTTAGGAATGGTCGTGCCTGATAAAGGGGCTATTGTTTTTAATAATGCAAGTGTACTGGGAAAGTGGGAATACCGCAACCAAATAAATTATTTACCACAAATAGCCAATTTCCCTGCAAATTTAACGGTCAGTGAGTTGTTGAGTATGGTTAAAAATTTACGCCCTAAAACAGCCAACGAAAAGGAGCTTGTCTCTTTATTTGGTCTGCTTCCTTTTTTAAATAAGAAATTAGGAAACCTTTCTGGAGGAACCAAACAAAAAGTAAATATTGTACTTACTTTTATGTTTGATAGTCCACTTATTATTTTAGACGAACCAACTACAGGACTCGATCCAATAGCTTTGATTCACCTAAAAGAACTCCTTCAAAAAGAGAAATCTAAAGGGAAAACCATTTTAATTACGACTCATATAATGAGTTTGGTGGAAGAGATTTCGGATGAAATAGTGTTTTTGTTGGATGGTGTTATCTATTTTAAAGGTACTGTTGCTGCATTAAAAGAACATACAAATGACAACGACTTAGAACATGCGATTGCTAATTTAATTTCGAAACAAGATGCTTAAAATATTAAAATATAGTTTTTATGATCTCATGCGATCTCGATGGAGTTATGTATATTTCTTTTTCTATTTGTTCTTAGGATTTGTATTGTTATTTTTAAATAATGATATCTCTAAAGCTGTGATTACATTAATGAATATTATTATTGTACTAACGCCTTTAATCGGAACTGTTTTTGGGGTGATGTATTACTATAATTCCAAAGAGTTTACAGAGCTATTATTAGCGCAACCCATTAAAAGGAATAAGATTTTTATGGGACAATATTTAGGGATTTCCTTATCGCTAACCTTAAGTTTGGTGCTGGGTTTAGGGATTCCATTTTTAGCCTATGGTTTATTTATGTCGTCTGCTATTTTTGATTTCGGATTGTTACTTGTTGTAGGGGCATTCTTAAATTTTATATTTGTTGCGCTTTCGTTTAATATCGCATTGTCAAACGAAAATAAGATCAAAGGTTTTGGATATGCCATTCTTATGTGGCTTTTTTTAGCGGTAATTTATGATGGGCTATTTATCATATCGCTCTTTGTTTTTAACGATTATCCACTGGATAAATTTTCTTTGATTGCGATTATGTTTAATCCAATAGATTTATCTAGAATATTGATTCTGTTAAAATTAGATATTTCTGCGCTTTTAGGTTATACTGGGGCTATTTTTAGAAAATTCTTTGGTACAAATTGGGGCTTGATCTTGTCTATAACCGTTTTGTGTTGCTGGGTGATACTACCCGTTTTGAGAATGAATTTTAAATTAAAAAAGAAAGATTTTTAAATAATCCACTTCAAATGGGGTCGCCTATAAATTACCTAATAACGGTTTAAAAGACCTTGATTTCTTGTGGATACACTTATATCAAATACATTTCTAAGTAGAAGGATTAGAAATGAAATTACTTTTTTTTTAGCTAGGTGAAAAATGGAAGGGTAGCTTCGTGTTATCGTTCTGTTTTTTAACAAGGCTAGAACGTAGAACAAACTATTTATATAGGTCTTCTAGAATTGTATTTGGTAAATGTAAGATAAAAAAAAGGTCGCTGTGTAGCGACCTTTTGTATTGAAACCTTTCCCCAAATTTTTCAATTACTCTAATAAGTATACTTTTAAGACACTTCTTTTTTCGAAAGGTCACTTTTTTATGATAAAAAAATAATTTTAACTCAAAACACCTTCATTAATACCAAAAGCATCTGTTAGTTTTTCTAGGGATTTGTTATTGGATATGGTCAACATATAATCATTAAGACATATTTGAGTGTCTTCACGTGGGTTTTTGAGCAGTATTCTTTTGCTTCCTTTTATTTTTACCAATCCGATTAGTATTGTATCGTATTCCTTTTTTAAATTTATAAATGCATCTAAGTAATTTTTATCAAGATAAGGATTGCACGCAATTACTTTAAATTCGTTGATGTCAAAATCGTCATCCTTTACAGATGTTTCAATTAAATCTTCTGTGAACAATGCAACATCTGGCTCAAAAATATAACTCGCAACCATTTTGGAGCTAATATCATTTTTAGAAATAGTACGCTCAACACCTACAGATTTGAAGGTGTCTTTTAATTCGGAAGTTTGTAGCGCTACCACTATAGTTACCTCAAATTGTTTTTTTAGATTTATGATATAAATCAAAGAATCTGAATCCTCTTTAAAATTTACGAAAACGGAGTTCGCTTCTTTAATATTAACTTTTGTTAACGAAGCTATGTTTTTGTAATCTGCAAATAAGACAAAAACCTGATCTTTGGTATAGGTTTCTTTGATCAATTCAATATCTGCTATATTATTAGTTACAATTGCAACCTTGGAATTAGCATTAAGGATTTGGTCGGTGACATTTCTAGCGAAGGTATCCCAACCTACAATTACAAAATGATTCTTGAAATCTGTTCCAAATAAACCTTTCTTTTTCTTTTCCATTTGTATCTGAATTATGTTTGTAATGTTTCCTATTAATATTCCAAGCACTCCTAAGCTACTAATAATGATAACGAGTCCTATTACTTTTCCAAGACTAGAAACTGGGTAAAAATCTCCATATCCTACCGTGGTAAGTGTTACTAGTGAATACCAAAAACCATCAACCATGTTTTTGATATTGGCATTTGCATGGTCTTTTTCTACTTGAACTAAAGTAAAAATAAGCAACAGGTAAATAACGAATAAGATCCAGTTGTACTTACCCTTCATGAAACGAAACATTATCATAGTCTTATGTTTTATTAGTTTTGAATGTACTGTAGGCAATAATTCCCCCTGCAATGGCTCCAAACAAATGTCCTTCCCAAGATACGGATACTCTTCCAGGGAACACGCCCCAAATTAAACCTCCGTACATAAAGATGATTCCAGCACTTATTAGAATGCTTTTAATGTCTTTTTTTATAAATCCTGTTACGATTAAAAATAACGCAAGGCTATAGATAAGCCCACTTACGCCAATGTGATTTGCGGAACGCGCAAATA
This sequence comes from Flavobacteriaceae bacterium, assembly GCA_965224465.1. Lineage (GTDB taxonomy): Bacteria > Bacteroidota > Bacteroidia > Flavobacteriales > Flavobacteriaceae. The sequence goes on from OZ245049.1 coordinate 3,553,445, forward strand.
ACCATACAAGCCCTCCTCCAATAATTATGGATTTTAGGAATACGCCAGGAGCTTCCTTTTTGTAAAAATAAAATGTTGCTGCTGACAATACAAAGATAGGAATACTATTAGATAAGAGATGGAAAAAACCTGCATGCAATAGCGGTGCTGTGAAAATCCCTAGCAAACCTCTTGTGGTTCTCGGTACAATGCCAAAGGCAGTTAAATTTAGACCTAATAATTTGTCTATTAAAAATAGCACCCAGAGTAGGATGACGATAGCAATCGCTTTTTTAAAGGCTTCCTTCATATGGGTAGAGGTTTAAATAGTTAACAAATTCGTGTTTTGAATTTATGAACAAACTCGTTTTTAAAAAGTACATTCATCTCCTTATTACAGCTAGATAATTCTACGTATGTTTTATTTTCTGCAATAAAAGTGTGTATGGCTAAGTGACTTTCTGCCAGCAACCATATACAGGTGTATCCACCATTTGGAAATAAGTGTTCCGTAAAATTCAAGACCTTGTATCCTGAATGATTTAGTATTTCGTCAAAGGATGTTTTTAATACTTTCGGATTCGTAATTGAAATCCATTGTTGGAAATTATAGATTGCGGCTTTAACTTCTTTATTTTCGGAAAGTAGACGGTCTATTTTTGTCATAGTTTTAATCTTTGTGTTGGTTAATAAACATCCCAAGTTCCGTTTAGGTAGTATTTGTATAATACAGGATCGTGTATTTCGTTTGTTTTGATTTCTAGGTTGTCCTTTTTGAAAAAATCTTTACCAAAGGAGGTGAGTAGCTTCATGGCTTCGTTGTTAATCCAACGTGTTTCTAGCGTGTCAAATGTCAATGATTGAAGCGCTGTTTTTAGATGGTCTTCGGAGATGTTTTTGGCTCCCAATATCCATCCCCATTCCCCTAAAGTCACTACTTGATTGTGCATAGGGACTGTAGTGAAATTTGCTTTCTGCATGGTTTTGTTGATGCAGTTAAATGCATCTGAAGCAAAATAAGGACTCCCTGCTTGTGTGATGATAACACCGTATTTTCGCAAGTGTTTATAGCACTTACTGTAAAACTCGTAGGAGTATAGTCTGCTTAGTTCTATGGTTTTAGGGTCTGGAAGATCTATGATGATTACATCGTATATCTGGTCTGTATTCTCTATAAAATTGTACCCGTCTGTGTTAATGATTTGTAATTTTTCACTTTGAAAGGAATTTTTATTCATCCTTCGTAATATCTCATTGTTTTTACCCAGATTCGTCATTGCTGGGTCAAGGTCTACCAACGTGATGTTTTTAACATCTTTGTACTTTAAGATTTCACGTACAGCACAGCCGTCTCCTCCTCCAAGTATAAGAATGTTATGAGGTGTTTTTGTAAGGCTCATAATGGGATGTACCAAGGGTTCGTGATACATTTCTTCGTCAAACGAACTCAATTGCTGGTTTCCGTTTATGTACAGCCAATAATCATTTTTCCATTGAGTTATTACTATTTTCTGATACTTACTTTGCTCGGAATAGACTATTTTATCTTTGTATTTTTTTTGTTCTCCAAAAATAATGATGGGCTTGGCTATAAAAAAAGCAGCTATTAATACAACTCCTACAATAGATGCAATGGTGCTAACTCTTAACTGTAGTTTTTTGTCTATTTCTTTCCATAGTACAACAAGCAATCCCAATGCAACAAAAAAGTTGACCAAACCTAATACGATAGGGGTGTAGGTCAGTCCTAAATATGGCAAGCCTATAAATGCAAAAAATATTCCTCCTGCAAGACTCCCGTAATAATCATTTTCAAGGACAGATGAGATATTAACCCGTAAGGATTGAAACTCATTATTAAGTCGCATGACAAGAGGAATTTCCATTCCTATCATTAAGCCAATTAACATACTTAAGCCGTATATTAATCCTCCTGTATAGAAAGAATATGCGGAGGCTGTATACACTGCTAGTGAAGAAAAACACACCAAAAAGGAAAGTGCAAATTCTATAAAAATAAACTTCTCAAGCAAATTTGTTTTTAAACTTCTACTGAGCCTACTTCCTATTCCCATTGCAAAAAGCATGGTAGACATAATCATAGTCCATTGTAATACGGAGTTTCCAAGAAAATAAGTTGCTAGTGTTGATAATATATATTCAGCAACAATTCCAGAAAGTCCAGTTGCAAATATTGCAATGCGTAGTATGTGAGATTTTAAATTCATTTACAAGTTTATGGGTTTAGCTCCCAGTGATTGAGTTATACCAAATACATTTCCAAGTGTCGGTTTAGAAATAATTATTTTTTGTTTTAGCTAGGCGGAAAATGGATGGGTAGCCATAGCTATCATTTTATATTTTAACAACGCTAGAATGTAAGATAAACTATTTATATCGGTCATTTTGGATTGTAATTGGTATTGCACACAAAAACTACAGGCATCTGTAGTTTTTGTGTGTAATTTATAGTTTTAAATACACCAAGTGAGAAGTACAGAACCACCTATGTAAGCAAAAGCTTCGATAAGTGCAACGCCTACGTTTGGTTTTTCTTGATATACGAGTTCGTCAGTGATTTTTCTTCCTGGAAGTAATATCTTATCTGCCAAAAAGCGCACTAAAGGAAGTAGTAAAAGTCCTAGTAATAAATCAATACCTATGTTTGAAAATTGTGCTGTCCAACCAAGAAAATCACCTGAAATTGCAAAACGTACTATATTTGCGATGGCAATAAGTATTCCTGCAAAGGATACTCCAACAGCTACATTGTCTTTTTCTATTTCTCCAAGAAGGTCATAAGAAAGTGTTTTGTCAAATATTTTGGCAGTTGCTATCAATACAAATTGTCCGATTGCCCAAAATATGACTGCAGTTTGTATTCCGTGAAGAATACCTCCGCTTTCTCCCGAAACAGCTCCAAAAATAATAAGTCCAGACGCTACAGCTACAGCTCCTTCAACCACTCCAGTTCCTTCGTTTCGGTCTTCAATAATTTCTTTGTACACAGAAAATTTGTAAAGAATTACTTTGTCGCAAATTAGAATAGATAGGTTTAGTAAAATAATAGAGACACCACTATAAATTGCCATGTCTATTAAATCGGTTACCAATCCGTTTGATGGGCCTACAATAGAACTACCAATGGCAAGTAGCAAGCCTATTAAATATCCTGTATGTGCTATAGAAAACGCGAAATTGTCTTTTTCTACCAATTCGGACTTTACATTTATTTTTTTATGAATCAAATCGTAAACAACTTTCCCTATAAAAAACAGTACAAAAGCAGCTAGTATGTACACGAATGCTTCTGCAATAGTAATTATGAATTCGTTTTGTAATATATTTTCCATATGAATGCGTGATTGTCAAAAATTAATAGTTAGATGAGAAAGTTTTATTTTCCATAGCCTCCGCTTCTAGATCTGGTACTAGATCTACTATATCTAGAGGCATTTCTGGATTGTCTGGCTGCCGCACTTTTTGCTCTTCTGCTTTTTGTTGCTGTAGCACTTCTAGATACGCTGCTTCTTACACGGCTTTTAAATGTGGCTGGCTTTTTATTCCAACTTGATGTTGTGTTAGATTTTGAATAATTAGAATTTGTACCATACATATTCCGTTTGTTCGTCACTGGTCCATAGTAGGATCTTCCTCTTCCGTAGTAATTTCTATTGTAATCATTCCAGTAGGAATAGCGTACGGGGAACATCGTCATTCTAAACATACTTGACATAAATGCATATTTTCCGTAGAATTCCCAAAACCTATTTCCATCACGTTGCTGCCATTGTCCGTATTGCTTGTTGCCTACATAATTTGAATAGCCTGGAGGTGCCGCTTTTTTATTTAGTTTCCCGTTCTTTTTAGAAGCAATTTCCATTCCCATATTATTCACGTTGCTGTCAAAAAAAGTGTCATTAACTTCTTTCCAAGGAGTCTCTTTTGAACTGAGAGAGTCTCCAACCTGAGTTATTATTTGGTATTTATGGAAGTATTTTTTTTTTGCTTCCTTATAGTCCATGTCTAATAAGAGTATGGTAAAGTTTTTTTCATTCACCATGTCCCTAATAAGAATGTCTACAGGGGATTTTTGGAATTTTGTACGAGCGCTGTTCTGAGATGAATTTCCGCAGCTGGTTAATGTGACCGCTAAAATAATAAAGACGCCTAGAGCTCTGAAAAATGATGTGCCGTTTTGCATGGTTTAGGATTGTTTATGAGGATATATATTTGATATTTCGTACGATGCTATGATTTTTCCGTATGAAGCGTCGAATTCCTTTTCACCCCATTGCTCAATATTCAATACGTTTTTTCCGCTTTTGTCTATGTAATCCCAAGAAATAAGTTCAGTCCACTGTTCTTTAGGTTTGTCTAAATCGTTGAAATAGCCAGGAGATTCTTCTTCTAGCATGTAGTCGATACCTTGGAATGATATTTTGCTAGGTGGCGCGTTTTTCTCAACAATGTAATTTGGGAGATCTTCTCCTATTGATGTAAGCCTTATTTTTTTACTGATAGTGAGGATAAGTTCATCTTCTTGTTCTACGTGTAAAAAAGAGGTTTCGTTTTCGTTTTCTATTTTGTATTCCTGGGTAAAGCAATTGTCTCCCCAATCGTATTCATACACGGATTTAACGATCCATGTACTTAGGTCGTAGTCAAATAAAAAGTTTTTATTTAAATCTGTAACCTGAATGTTTGTAGCATCGTATTCAGGTTCTTTTTTTTTAAAAAAATCAAAGAAAGCCATAAAATATATGAATTATTTAATGTGATAAATATAGTGCGAATGTACAGAAAGAAACCTGTAATAAAAAAAATTACAGGTTTTAATAGCTGAATTATTTGTTGAGATTCATTTTTCTCTTCATTTCTTCCAATGCACTTGATGTTTTTGCGTTTGAATCATTCAAAACAGCATCTAACTCATCATCTAACGATTTGTTTTCATTAGCCATTTCTCCATAAGCTTCTGCTAATTCTTCGTCGCGTGCTACTTTGTCTTTCATCTTCTCTAACATAGAAATAGTGCTGCCACTGTCTATCATAGACATCGATTTATTTATCTTTTTTGTAGCTTCACTTACTTTAGCTCTTGCTTTTAACGTTTTTAACTCGTTTTCGTAATGCGTTATTTTTGATTTTAACGCATTTACGTTATTACTTAGTTGCTTTATATTGCCTTCTAATTTTGTTAAATCTGTACGTGTACGTTCTGCATTCTGATCCGCATCTCCTTTACGACTCAAGGCTTCTCCTGCCAATCGGTCCGCTTCATCTGCAGTAATTCCGCCTTCTTGTGACTTTTTAAGGATAAGCATTGCCTTTTGCTCGTAGTTTTTTGCTTGATGTGTGTATTCGTTTATTTCTCTTTTAGAACGGATTGCCAATGCTTTTACTTCGGCTGATGCTTCAAGACTCTCATTCAAGTTCTTTTTAAGGTCTTTTATTCCCTGTTCTGTTAGCTTAATTGGATCTTCTAATTTGTCAACTATACTGTGTGCTTCTGCTTGTCCTATTTTGAATAATCTACTAAATATTCCCATGATATTATTTTTTTTATTAGTTAAATATGTGTGTTAATTATTGTTTGTTAGCGATTTAAAGTGCGCTGTCTTGTCAAATACGCTTCTGTTTAAAAGTAGTATTTATCTGCTTGTATTAGTTTTTTGAAATTGAAATCAGTTCATTTGCGTTTTCACTTAAGAATACTTCGAACGAATTAAGAGTGCCTTGTAGTTCGTTTAAATCTAAGTTTTCTAACTGTAAAGTGTCTCTTAAGATAACCTTTCTACCTGTTTCATCTATGGCTATCGCTCCGTGAATTATTTCTCTATTCATTTGAAGAAATCGTAAGAGTATGGCTGAGTCCGGATTTTTTAAATCGAACAAATGTAGTTCTAGAACTAAAATCAGGTCTTCGCAATCGATAATTAAATTCGAGATTCCAGATTTTGGTTTCTCTATAATTACCAGTTCTTCATCTTTGTCTTCCGAAATGATTGTGTATTCCATCTCTAAAAGGTAATTTTTTACTTTATTGAAATTGTGTGCCATTTGGGTGGTATTAAATGTTGTTTTAATTTATTTATAATCTTTTGTATAAATCGTTTACTAGATGTTCTAGTTTTTGTAACTGTTCTGATTCCGAGTGTTTTATTTTCGGACTGTTAGATATGTGTGTATCTATGGGCGCTATGAAATCTAATTCTAGGATCTTCATATATATTGGTGCACAGTGATTTTTAATAAGTAATACTTCTTGATTGTTACGTATTTTAATCTCTCCGATGCTTAGGTTGTTCTTGTGCTTTATTATAAAGAGTCGATTTCCTATTGTTTGTTTGCCTCCTAAATTAAAGGTGCTATCTATAATAATGATGTCTTTACTCTTTATATTGCTAGGTATGTATTCGAAATCAGTCCTTTCTATCTCTATGGCTAGGTCGTTTTTTTTTAGATTGGGAAGCGTAATTTTCTGTTCCGATTTTAATATTGTTTGTTCTAAGGTTTTTACAAGTAATTGTTTTGATTCCGTAAAAGAGATGCTAAACAGTCTATTGCTGGGCGTTCCTTTCTTACTTTGTAGCAATTCGTCGAGTAAATAAAAGTTTACGAGCTCATTTACCGTAATGTCGTCATTTACTAAGCTATCAATAGATATATTGAAATAGGTAGCTATTTTAATAATCGTTTCTAGTTTTGGTTCTGCTCGCTCTTCTTCATAAGCGCCAATACTAGAGCGCTTAAGCTCAAATATTTCTGCAAATGCAGTTTGACTTAGTTTTTTTATAGTCCGTATTTTTTTTATGTTTCTACCGAATTTCACGTTTCTTATGCTAATTATATTAGCAAATAAACAAAATATTCTTTAGATTTGCTAATATTATTATCAATTAATTGAATTTTAAATGATTTTAACTGTTCAATTCCTTATGTTATTTGGTTTTAATAACTTTGTAATTGGTATAAAAGGAATAAAGAGGATATAAAAATACAATATGGAAAATAGTTTTTTAAAAGTAAAAAAGTACTTAATAGATTTAAATTGTACGATAGTACATGAAAATAGTGAAGATGGCATTTTTGTAGTATGTAACGAAGAGAATGGTATTTCGAATCTGGTAATCGGTTGTGCAGATCCACTATTGATAATGGAACAGTTTTTATTTGAGTTAAGGGAAGACAGTATGCCTATTTTTAAGAGTTTGCTGATTAAGAATCGTGATATTGTTCATGGAGCGTTGGTTCTTGATGGTAACGGAACCAAGGTTATCTTTAGAGATACACTTCAAATTGAAAATCTTGATTTAAATGAATTGGAAGGGACACTCAATGCGCTTGTTTTGTTATTGAGCGAATACGCTGATGAGATTATACGGTTTTCTAAAATGTAACCTTACTTATTTATAAGGAAATATAAGAGTTGTTTTAAAGTGCGATGTTTTGGTCCTGCTGCCGTCTTTATTGATAGCCGATGCTGTGGATTTATAAGTTTTAGGGGGTATGGTTTGAGGATGTTTGTTGTTGATTGATTGTAATAAAATGAATCATTAAGTAAATCGATTTAGTCATATGAAGCTAAAAGTATAGCTCCTGTAATAGGGGTTTGTGTAAAACAGTAAAATAGTATGATCATTTTTATAATAAAATTTCAGTATAGCTCCCATTCTAAATTGGAGTGATTTGTTATCTTAGAATATTGATTACTAGTGTTTATTAGTGTTTATTTTTTTAAATAATTAGTTTGTTTTCTGTATTTGATGATTAAAAATAACGACTTATTTTAGAACCTTCACAATAAGTCACTATTTAGTTTGTTAAAGAGTAAACTAAACCATAATTTTAAAAATGAAAAATTTAATTATTTCACTAAGTGTAATCGCTATAATGACATCATGTGTTTCTAAAAAGAAATATGTAGCATTAGAAGAACAATACAATACTACAAGAGGAGATCTTCAAAAAAGTAATGTAGAAAATGAATTGTTAGAAGCTAAATTTTCTAAAATCGAAGAAAGAGTTACTAGATATAATCAAAAGATTAATTCTTTGACAGATGTAAATTCTGGACTTCAAAAAGAGAATGATGTAAAACTTGATATGGTAGGAAATGTTGCTGTTATATCAAACTCTATGCGTGTTAAAATGCGTGAAACTTTAGCAAAAGTAGATCCGTCTGAATTAGTGAATGCAAAAACACTAAAGGACTCATTAAATGCTGCGATATCATATAATTTGAAGAAATCAATCACGAATTCTAATCTTGAAAACGTAGATGATATTAATGTTGATATCGATCAAACGGTGGTAATGATATCAGTTTCTGATAAACTGTTATTTAATACAGCTAGCTATAGGGTAAACAGAAAGGCTTATAAATTACTAAAAAAATTAGCTGATGTAATTAAATCTGAACCTAGTATAGATGTTATGATAGAAGGACATACTGATGCCCGCTCTGTACATACAGGTGTGTTAAATGATAATTGGGATTTAAGTGTAAAACGCGCAACTTCAATTGTTCGTATTTTAGAGAAAAAATTTGGCGTAGATCCTAGCAGATTAATTGCTTCAGGAAGAGGTAGTTCTGTTCCTTTAGTAGAAAACAACTCTCGTGCTAATAGAGCTAGAAATAGACGTACACGTATTGTTATTTTACCTAACTTAAATAAGTTTTTCGGTTTATTAGCTCAAGAAGAAGCTGTAAAGCCTTAATCATTTTTTTATAACATACAAAAGCTCCATTATTTATAGTGGAGCTTTTTTTGTGGAATATTTTCACGTTTAATGATCCATGTTGCATTTCGAATTAAACATGAATATCAAATACAGATTGTAATTTTAAGCTCTCATTGAGGGATTAGTTTTTCGAGATTCTTCCTCGGATAGTACTATCAACTACATTTCCAAGTGACAGTTTAGAACTGGAATTGTTTTTTGTTTTAGCAAGGCGAAAAATGGAAGGGTAGCCTTCGCTATCGTTCTATTTTTTAACAACGCTAGAACGTATAACAAACTATTTATATCGGTCATTTTGGATTGTAATTGTATAAGGTATACTTCATATCTCTGGGGCGAGGTTGTTGACTTAACTGTTTACAGTAGATATCTCTCTTCTATATATAGCGTGTTTAAAGTAAATAGATCCGATATCTATCAAAAATTTGCCATACCTTTATATATATCCCTTGCAAAAGTAAGATGTAGTAGTTGTTAAGCGAATTGTAATTCGCCCAATCTTGTAGCAGGGAAGGAGTATCCCAATCCTCCTTCCAATAGTAATCTTGCCATTCCGTAAAGATGCAGCATGCTAGACCTCTCTAGCAATCAAAAATAACAATATCTTTTTACACCTTAAAACATCCAATACCAGTCCTTAATCACCCCAACACAATAATTCTTTAAAAATACTTTCAAAAACCCCTTGCAGGAACCATAAAACATTCTATATTTGCACTCGCTAAGCGGAATACGCAAAGCAAAAATAAGTTCTGTACATGCTGATATCACTAAGAAAACGACAAGAAAAGTTTTAAAACTTTTTCTAGTTTAATTCAAAAAAGGTGTTACATTTGCAACCGGAAATAATCGCAAGATTAGTTACGGAAAAGTTCAAATATATGGTGTAGATTATCTTTACATTTAGATTAAGTTTTTTTTAATAAAAGCTTGTCAGAATTAATAAAGTTATTATATTTGCACCCGCTTAGCTATTGAAGTTAAGCACAACGATCATTGAAGATATTGAAATTGACAGCGTAATTGAGTAAGAACACAAGTTTTAATACTTGTTTAATTTTTTTGAAGAATTTGCCATCGAAATAATATTTAAAATTTATACGATGAAGAGTTTGATCCTGGCTCAGGATGAACGCTAGCGGCAGGCTTAACACATGCAAGTCGAGGGGTAACATTGTAGCTTGCTACAGATGACGACCGGCGCACGGGTGCGTAACGCGTATACAATCTACCATTAACAGGAGGATACCCTTTAGAAATGAAGAATAACACTCCATAGTAACACAGATTCGCATGAATTTGTGTTTAAATATTTATAGGTTAATGATGAGTATGCGTCCTATTAGCTAGATGGTAAGGTAACGGCTTACCATGGCAACGATAGGTAGGGGCCCTGAGAGGGGGATCCCCCACACTGGTACTGAGACACGGACCAGACTCCTACGGGAGGCAGCAGTGAGGAATATTGGGCAATGGAGGCAACTCTGACCCAGCCATGCCGCGTGCAGGATGACTGCCCTATGGGTTGTAAACTGCTTTTATACAGGAAGAAACACTCCCTCGTGAGGGAGCTTGACGGTACTGTAAGAATAAGGACCGGCTAACTCCGTGCCAGCAGCCGCGGTAATACGGAGGGTCCAAGCGTTATCCGGAATCATTGGGTTTAAAGGGTTCGTAGGCGGACTAATAAGTCAGGGGTGAAATCCCACAGCTCAACTGTGGAACTGCCTTTGATACTGTTAGTCTTGAATTATGTGGAAGTAGATAGAATGTGTAGTGTAGCGGTGAAATGCTTAGAGATTACACAGAATACCGATTGCGAAGGCAGTCTACTACGTATATATTGACGCTAATGAACGAAAGCGTGGGGAGCGAACAGGATTAGATACCCTGGTAGTCCACGCCGTAAACGATGGACACTCGTTGTTGGGATTTATTTCTCAGTGACTAAGCGAAAGTGATAAGTGTCCCACCTGGGGAGTACGGTCGCAAGATTGAAACTCAAAGGAATTGACGGGGGCCCGCACAAGCGGTGGAGCATGTGGTTTAATTCGATGATACGCGAGGAACCTTACCAGGGCTTAAATGTAGGATGCATGATTTAGAGATAGATCTTTCTTCGGACTTCTTACAAGGTGCTGCATGGTTGTCGTCAGCTCGTGCCGTGAGGTGTCAGGTTAAGTCCTATAACGAGCGCAACCCCTATTTTTAGTTGCTAACAGGTTAAGCTGAGGACTCTAGAGAGACTGCCGGTGCAAACCGCGAGGAAGGTGGGGATGACGTCAAATCATCACGGCCCTTACGTCCTGGGCTACACACGTGCTACAATGGTATAGACAATGAGCAGCCACCTGGCGACAGGGAGCGAATCTATAAACTATATCTCAGTTCGGATCGGAGTCTGCAACTCGACTCCGTGAAGCTGGAATCGCTAGTAATCGGATATCAGCCATGATCCGGTGAATACGTTCCCGGGCCTTGTACACACCGCCCGTCAAGCCATGGAAGCTGGGGGTACCTGAAGTCGGTCACCGCAAGGAGCCGCCTAGGGTAAAACTGGTAACTAGGGCTAAGTCGTAACAAGGTAGCCGTACCGGAAGGTGCGGCTGGAACACCTCCTTTCTAGAGAAAGTGATGGTCAAGTTACTTACAAGTAAGATTAAATTCTTACTCAAAGCTGTTAATTTTAAAAATATAAAGAATAAAGTGAAAACATTTAGAGTCTCATAGCTCAGCTGGTTAGAGCGCTACACTGATAATGTAGAGGTCGGCAGTTCGAGTCTGCCTGAGACTACTTTTTTCTACACCCATAGCGTAAAGCAAAGGGAAAAGAAAAAAACAATGCAATCACAAGGAAATTCTAGAAGAGGGGGATTAGCTCAGCTGGCTAGAGCGCCTGCCTTGCACGCAGGAGGTCATCGGTTCGACTCCGATATTCTCCACAACGGCTTAACGTTGTTACTGATATTTATCAGTGGCGATTCGCCACACGTTCATTGACATATTGAAAATAAGATAGTAGAAAACAAAAATTAAAGTTTTTAATTAAAAGCAATAATTTATTTGTTACTGGCGCAAGCTAGTTACATAATAAATATTACTTCAAACTAAGAGCTCATTATAGAAATAAAAAAGCAAAAAGTACAATAAGCTAAGTAAGGGCGTATGGCGGATGCCTTGGCTCTCAGAGACGATGAAGGACGCGACAAGCTGCGATAAGCTTTGGGGAGGGGCACATACCTTATAATCCGAAGATTTCCGAATGGGGCAACCTGTCATGTTGAAGACATGTCATCTGATTAATCAGAAGTAAACCCGGTGAACTGAAACATCTAAGTAACCGGAGGAAGAGAAAATAATAATGATTCCGCTAGTAGTGGCGAGCGAACGCGGAATAGCCCAAACCCATTTTGTTACGGCAAAATGGGGGTTGTAGGACTGCGACATTTTATGCAAAGAGAATTGGAATTGTTTGGAAAGACAAATCAAAGAGGGTGATAATCCCGTACAAGTAATCAATGTAATAGATAGCAGTATCCTGAGTAGCACGGAACACGAGAAATTTTGTGTGAATCCACGGGGACCATCCCGTAAGGCTAAATACTCCTGAGAGACCGATAGTGAACTAGTACCGTGAGGGAAAGGTGAAAAGAACCCTAAGTAAGGGAGTGAAATAGATCCTGAAACCGTACGCCTACAAGCGGTCGGAGCACTTTTACAGTGTGACGGCGTGCCTTTTGCATAATGAGCCTACGAGTTACTGTTGTTAGCAAGGTTAAGTATTTAAGATACGGAGCCGTAGCGAAAGCGAGTCTGAATAGGGCGACCCTAGTTAGCAGTAGTAGACGCGAAACCGAGTGATCTACCCATGGGCAGGTTGAAGCTCTAGTAACATAGAGTGGAGGACCGAACCAATATACGTTGAAAAGTGTTTGGATGACCTGTGGGTAGGGGTGAAAGGCCAATCAAACTCGGAAATAGCTCGTACTCCCCGAAATGCATTTAGGTGCAGCGTTGTGGTAGAGTTTTATAGAGGTAGAGCTACTGATTGGATGCGGGGGCTTCATCGCCTACCAATTCCTGACAAACTCCGAATGCTATAAGATATACACAGCAGTGAGGGCATGGGTGCTAAGGTCCATGTCCGAGAGGGAAAGAACCCAGACCATCAGCTAAGGTCCCAAAATATATACTAAGTTGAACTAACGAGGTTCGATTGCACAGACAGCTAGGATGTTGGCTTGGAAGCAGCCATTCATTTAAAGAGTGCGTAACAGCTCACTAGTCGAGCGATCGAGCATGGATAATAATCGGGCATAAGTATATTACCGAAGCTATGGACTTACAACACAAGTTGTAATTGGTAGGGGAGCATTGTAATCTGCGTAGAAGGTGTACTGCGAGGTATGCTGGAGTGATTACAAAAGAAAATGTAGGCATAAGTAACGATAATGCGTGTGAGAAACACGCACACCGAAAGACTAAGGATTCCTCAGCGATGCTAATCAGCTGAGGGTTAGTCGGGACCTAAGGCGAATCCGAAAGGAGTAGTCGATGGACAACGGGTTAATATTCCCGTACTTCTTATAACTGCGATGGAGGGACGGAGTATTGAAAGTACCGCGCACTGACGGAATAGTGCGTTGAAGGATGTAGGTATTGGTTGTGTAGTTAAATGCGCACGACTAGCTAAAGTCTGATAGTACAGCAAAGCTTCGGCGGCGCTGATAGTGTACCTAAAAACTTCCAAGAAAATCTTCTAAGCATAGGTTATAAGAACCCGTACCGTAAACCGACACAGGTAGTTGGGATGAGAATTCTAAGGTGCTCGAGTGATTCATGGCTAAGGAACTAGGCAAAATCGACCCGTAACTTCGGGAGAAGGGTCGCCCCACCTTTGGTGGGGCCGCAGTGAAAAGGTCCAGGCGACTGTTTATCAAAAACACAGGACTCTGCTAAAACGAAAGTTGATGTATAGGGTCTGACACCTGCCCGGTGCTGGAAGGTTAAGTGGAGCTGTTAGTATTTATACGAAGCAGTGAAATGAAGCCCCAGTAAACGGCGGCCGTAACTATAACGGTCCTAAGGTAGCGAAATTCCTTGTCGGGTAAGTTCCGACCTGCACGAATGGTGCAACGATCTGGACACTGTCTCAGCCATGAGCTCGGTGAAATTGTAGTATCGGTGAAGATGCCGATTACCCGCTACGGGACGAAAAGACCCCGTGAACCTTTACTATAGCTTAGTATTGACTTTGGATAAGTAATGTGTAGCATAGGTGGAAGACATCGAAGCGGCCCCGCTAGGGGTTGTGGAGTCGTCAAGTGAAATACCACCCTTTGCTTATCTAGAGCCTAACTCCGTGAGGAGGACAGTGCTTGGTGGGTAGTTTGACTGGGGTGGTCGCCTCCAAAAGAGTAACGGAGGCTTCTAAAGGTACCCTCAGTACGGTTGGTAATCGTGCGTAGAGTGCAATGGCATAAGGGTGCTTGACTGAGAGACATACATGTCGATCAGGTTGGAAACAAGAGCATAGTGATCCGGTGGTTCCGCATGGAAGGGCCATCGCTCAAAGGATAAAAGGTACTCCGGGGATAACAGGCTGATCTCCCCCAAGAGCTCACATCGACGGGGGGGTTTGGCACCTCGATGTCGGCTCGTCACATCCTGGGGCTGGAGAAGGTCCCAAGGGTTGGGCTGTTCGCCCATTAAAGTGGCACGCGAGCTGGGTTCAGAACGTCGTGAGACAGTTCGGTCTCTATCTGTAGCGGGCGTTAGAAATTTGCGTGGATCTGAATCTAGTACGAGAGGACCGATTTGGACAAACCTCTAGTGTATCTGTTGTTACGCCAGTAGCATTGCAGAGTAGCTACGTTTGGAAGGGATAAGCGCTGAAAGCATATAAGCGCGAAACCTACCACAAGATGAGATTTCTTTAAAGGGTCGTGGGAGACTACCACGTTGATAGGTCATAGATGTAAAGGCAGTAATGTCATAGTCGAGTGATACTAATAACCCATAGGCTTATGTACAGACTTTTTTATTCTATAAGAAGTTTTAATTCTACAATTTTATTTTCAGTATGTTAACATATAGGCAGCGAAGGCTGCAGATTTTAGCCATAGTGCAAAGGAGTGAGTATTACTCATAACTACACAATGACTAGAAACTAAAACTTTAAGGTGATTATTGCAATAGGGCTCACCTCTTCCCATCTCGAACAGAGAAGTTAAGCCTATTAGCGCAGATGGTACTGCCCCTGGGTGGGAGAGTATGTCATCGCCTTTATTTTGAATCCTCAATTATTAATTTAATTGAGGATTTTTTTTGTTGCCATAAACCGCCATTGCGAGCAGCGCAACGACTTGGTAATCTGCTTCTTGTCAATCGTCATTGCGAGAAGAGCAACGACGAAGCAATCTTATTTCCTATATCTAATAACAATTATAAACTCATAAATTCCCATCAATCCCAACTTTTACGGATCAAACATAATTATTGGGGGAATACATTTATGTATAAAGTTTTTCGACAAGGGGATCCCCTAAATGCTTATTACTTATTC
The DNA here is from genome assembly GCA_965224465.1 of Flavobacteriaceae bacterium. Lineage (GTDB taxonomy): Bacteria > Bacteroidota > Bacteroidia > Flavobacteriales > Flavobacteriaceae. Next base: position 3,568,737 of record OZ245049.1, read on the forward strand.
CTAATTACTAAAGTCTCAAGATGATTATTGCAATAGGGCTCACGGCTGAGCATCTCGAACAGAGAAGTTAAGCCTATTAGCGCAGATGGTACTGCCCCTGGGTGGGAGAGTATGTCATCGCCTTTATTTTGAATCCTCAATTATTAATTTAATTGAGGATTTTTTTGTTGCCATAAATCATCATTACGAGCAGCGCAACGACTTGGTAATCTGCTTCTTGTCAATCGTCATTGCGAGATGGTAGATTTTTTTTCAAAAAACAAGTGGTAATAATGACGTAACTTATGAGGAATCTACTGAATTGCAAAATGGTCGTTCATCTTATAGTGTTTTATACCTGTATGCGAGTGTGATTTTCAGAAAAAGAGTTAGTGAATTTGGTGCTCAAAATTTGATGCCCGTATGGTAGTCTTTCTAATCTAAAGTTTTCTGGAGGCAATTTAGTTTTTAAATTATCAATTATGAAAAAAATCAGAAGAAATGCAGCTGGGATTGATATTGGAGCAAAGGAGCTTTTTGTTGGTCTTGAAGGGGAGAGCGTAAAGGTATTTGATACTTTTACAAAAGACATGGAATTACTTTGTTTGTATCTTCAAAGTAATAATATTACAAGCGTAGCCATGTAAGCCACAGGGGTTTATTGGGTTATTTTATATGATATTTTAACATTAAATGGTTTAGATGTTTGGTTAGTTGATGGAAGAAGTACTAAGCAAGTTCCAGGAAGAAAAACTGATGTTAAGGATTGTCAATGGATTCAGCAACTGCATAGTTACGGTTTACTTAGTCGCTGTTTTGTTGCAGAAGATTTAGTGCAAGAACTTCGAATTTATCAGCGATTAAGAGAAGATCATATTAGAAGTAGTGCCATGCATATAAATCATATGCAAAAGTATTTGATCCTTATGAATATTAGGTTAAAAGAAGTTATAAGTCAAATACATGGTGCAAGCGGAATGCGAATTATTAGGGCTATACTTTCTGGCGAAAGAAACCCCAAAGTATTAACAGAAATGTGTCATATTTCCATACTCAAAACAAAAGAAGAGTTGGTTTTAAAATCCTTAGAAGGACATTATAATGAATCCTCTTTATTTGGTTTACAGCAAGCAGTTTCTTGTTATGATTTTTATCAAAAACAAATTGTGAAGTGTGATAAAAAATTAGGAGATGTTTTAAAAAAAATGAGCTTTGGAAAGACTAAAAAAAAAGCGGAAGGAAAAAGAAAACCGATTCGTCATCATAAGCCCAATATAACCAATATGGATCAATACCTGTTAACAATATTTGAAGGTGTCGATGCCACGGTATTACCTGGGTTATCAGATTATAATTGGATACAATTGCTTTCAGAAATTGGAACTGATTTAAAAAAATGGAAAACTGAAAAGCATTTTACATCTTGGTTGGGCTTGGCTCCAAAACAACACAATTCAGGGAAAAGAAACAGGAATTATAAATCAAAAGGCACTCCAAAAGCAGGTTTAATCTTTAAACAAGCAGCGGTAGGGATATTAAATAGCAAGAAAATTGCATTGGGTGTATTTGGTCGCAAAATAAGGTCAAGGAAAGGAGGATTAATAGCTGTCAAAGCAGTTGCCCGAAAACTAGCAGTATTATATTGGAAGTTGTTTGTGAAAGGTTTAAGCTATGTAGAAAAAGGAATAGAAAATTATGAACGGCAAATAATCAAAAATAAACAGCGAACTGTAACCAGAATGGCAAAAGAATTAGGAATGGTAGTGTCTTTTTAATTAACTGAAAATCAGTTAATTAAAAATTACGTCAATGGTAGAAGAGCAACGACGAAGCAATCTTATTCCCTAGATCTAATAACAATTATAAACTCATAAATCCCCTTCAATCCCAACTATCACTCTCGTGCAGGCGTGGGGCTAGCGCAAAAAAAGTACGTCCTTGTGAGTATCATTACTATTTATATTTCAACTGTCATTTTTAACGAGCACACGGAGAACCTTCTATACTCATATCTAAAATCTCAAGATGATTATTTCAATAGGTCTCATGGCTGAGCATATCTTACATAAAAGTTCTCTAGCGCAGATGGTACTGCCCCTGGGTGGGAGCGTATGTTATCGCCTTTATTTTGAATCCTTAATTTAATTGAGCCTTTTTTCGTTGGGGCGAAAAATATTCCGCTCTTACTTACTGCATCTGTGTTTTGGCGGGCTACTATCAATGGTTCATTATGTATTGTTTAACCGTCCTAGTTATCATCCTCGTGTATGTGTGGTGTTATTCCCTTGAAAAAGGGAACATGCTATAAAAAGTGCGCACAGTTGATACTTATAGAATGAATAGGAAGCTCCTTTATAAAATAACGCATTCGAAGTAAGAACATCAATGATTCGATTCTGAGTATATAAAGGGAGCTATGCTAGGTCAAACCACTCCCAGCAACCACCAATAATCAAATAATACTCCATGTTATGCTGTTTTTAAACACCAAACATGCGAAGCTTCTATGTTGCAATAAAAAAATAACATTCCCAAGCCACACAATACCAGTCTTTAATCACCCGTACACAATAATTCTTTAAAAATACTTTCAAAAACTCCTTGCAGGATCAATAAAACCTTCTATATTTGCACTCGCTAAGGGGAATACGCAAAGCAAAAATAAGTTCTGAACATGCTGATATCACTAAGAAAACGACAAGAAAAGTTTTAAAACTTTTTCTAGTTTAATTCAAAAAAGGTGTTACATTTGCAACCGGAAATAATCGCAAGATTAGTTACGGAAAAGTTCAAATACATGGTGTAGATTATCTTTAAATTTAGATTAAGTTTTTATTAATAAAAGCTTGTCAGAATTAAAAAAGTTAGTATATTTGCACCCGCTTAGCTATTGAAGTTAAGTACAACGATCATTGAAGATATTGAAATTGACAGCGTAATTGAGTAAGAACACAAGTTTTAATACTTGTTTAATTTTTTTGAAGAATTTGCCATCGAAATAATATTTAAAATTTATACGATGAAGAGTTTGATCCTGGCTCAGGATGAACGCTAGCGGCAGGCTTAACACATGCAAGTCGAGGGGTAACATTGTAGCTTGCTACAGATGACGACCGGCGCACGGGTGCGTAACGCGTATACAATCTACCATTAACAGGAGGATACCCTTTAGAAATGAAGAATAACACTCCATAGTAACACAGATTCGCATGAATTTGTGTTTAAATATTTATAGGTTAATGATGAGTATGCGTCCTATTAGCTAGATGGTAAGGTAACGGCTTACCATGGCAACGATAGGTAGGGGCCCTGAGAGGGGGATCCCCCACACTGGTACTGAGACACGGACCAGACTCCTACGGGAGGCAGCAGTGAGGAATATTGGGCAATGGAGGCAACTCTGACCCAGCCATGCCGCGTGCAGGATGACTGCCCTATGGGTTGTAAACTGCTTTTATACAGGAAGAAACACTCCCTCGTGAGGGAGCTTGACGGTACTGTAAGAATAAGGACCGGCTAACTCCGTGCCAGCAGCCGCGGTAATACGGAGGGTCCAAGCGTTATCCGGAATCATTGGGTTTAAAGGGTTCGTAGGCGGACTAATAAGTCAGGGGTGAAATCCCACAGCTCAACTGTGGAACTGCCTTTGATACTGTTAGTCTTGAATTATGTGGAAGTAGATAGAATGTGTAGTGTAGCGGTGAAATGCTTAGAGATTACACAGAATACCGATTGCGAAGGCAGTCTACTACGTATATATTGACGCTAATGAACGAAAGCGTGGGGAGCGAACAGGATTAGATACCCTGGTAGTCCACGCCGTAAACGATGGACACTCGTTGTTGGGATTTATTTCTCAGTGACTAAGCGAAAGTGATAAGTGTCCCACCTGGGGAGTACGGTCGCAAGATTGAAACTCAAAGGAATTGACGGGGGCCCGCACAAGCGGTGGAGCATGTGGTTTAATTCGATGATACGCGAGGAACCTTACCAGGGCTTAAATGTAGGATGCATGATTTAGAGATAGATCTTTCTTCGGACTTCTTACAAGGTGCTGCATGGTTGTCGTCAGCTCGTGCCGTGAGGTGTCAGGTTAAGTCCTATAACGAGCGCAACCCCTATTTTTAGTTGCTAACAGGTTAAGCTGAGGACTCTAGAGAGACTGCCGGTGCAAACCGCGAGGAAGGTGGGGATGACGTCAAATCATCACGGCCCTTACGTCCTGGGCTACACACGTGCTACAATGGTATAGACAATGAGCAGCCACCTGGCGACAGGGAGCGAATCTATAAACTATATCTCAGTTCGGATCGGAGTCTGCAACTCGACTCCGTGAAGCTGGAATCGCTAGTAATCGGATATCAGCCATGATCCGGTGAATACGTTCCCGGGCCTTGTACACACCGCCCGTCAAGCCATGGAAGCTGGGGGTACCTGAAGTCGGTCACCGCAAGGAGCCGCCTAGGGTAAAACTGGTAACTAGGGCTAAGTCGTAACAAGGTAGCCGTACCGGAAGGTGCGGCTGGAACACCTCCTTTCTAGAGAAAGTGATGGTCAAGTTACTTACAAGTAAGATTAAATTCTTACTCAAAGCTGTTAATTTTAAAAATATAAAGAATAAAGTGAAAACATTTAGAGTCTCATAGCTCAGCTGGTTAGAGCGCTACACTGATAATGTAGAGGTCGGCAGTTCGAGTCTGCCTGAGACTACTTTTTTCTACACCCATAGCGTAAAGCAAAAGGGAAAAGAAAAAAACAATGCAATCACAAGGAAATTCTAGAAGATGAGTATTGGTTTATTAAAACTAATAACTGATACCTCGGAAAATGGGGGATTAGCTCAGCTGGCTAGAGCGCCTGCCTTGCACGCAGGAGGTCATCGGTTCGACTCCGATATTCTCCACAACGGCTTAACGTTGTTACTGATATTTATCAGTGGCGATTCGCCACACGTTCATTGACATATTGAAAATAAGATAGTAGAAAACAAAAATTAAAGTTTTTAATTAAAAGCAATAATTTATTTGTTATTGGCGCAAGCTAGTTACATAATAAATATTACTTCAAACTAAGAGCTCATTATAGAAATAAAAAAGCAAAAAGTACAATAAGCTAAGTAAGGGCGTATGGCGGATGCCTTGGCTCTCAGAGACGATGAAGGACGCGACAAGCTGCGATAAGCTTTGGGGAGGGGCACATACCTTATGATCCGAAGATTTCCGAATGGGGCAACCTGTCATGTTGAAGACATGTCATCTGATTAATCAGAAGTAAACCCGGTGAACTGAAACATCTAAGTAACCGGAGGAAGAGAAAATAATAATGATTCCGCTAGTAGTGGCGAGCGAACGCGGAATAGCCCAAACCCATTTTGTTACGGCAAAATGGGGGTTGTAGGACTGCGACATTTTATGCAAAGAGAATTGGAATTGTTTGGAAAGACAAATCAAAGAGGGTGATAATCCCGTACAAGTAATCAATGTAATAGATAGCAGTATCCTGAGTAGCACGGAACACGAGAAATTTTGTGTGAATCCACGGGGACCATCCCGTAAGGCTAAATACTCCTGAGAGACCGATAGTGAACTAGTACCGTGAGGGAAAGGTGAAAAGAACCCTAAGTAAGGGAGTGAAATAGATCCTGAAACCGTACGCCTACAAGCGGTCGGAGCACTTTTACAGTGTGACGGCGTGCCTTTTGCATAATGAGCCTACGAGTTACTGTTGTTAGCAAGGTTAAGTATTTAAGATACGGAGCCGTAGCGAAAGCGAGTCTGAATAGGGCGATCATAGTTAGCAGTAGTAGACGCGAAACCGAGTGATCTACCCATGGGCAGGTTGAAGCTCTAGTAACATAGAGTGGAGGACCGAACCAATATACGTTGAAAAGTGTTTGGATGACCTGTGGGTAGGGGTGAAAGGCCAATCAAACTCGGAAATAGCTCGTACTCCCCGAAATGCATTTAGGTGCAGCGTTGTGGTAGAGTTTTATAGAGGTAGAGCTACTGATTGGATGCGGGGGCTTCATCGCCTACCAATTCCTGACAAACTCCGAATGCTATAAGATATACACAGCAGTGAGGGCATGGGTGCTAAGGTCCATGTCCGAGAGGGAAAGAACCCAGACCATCAGCTAAGGTCCCAAAATATATACTAAGTTGAACTAACGAGGTTCGATTGCACAGACAGCTAGGATGTTGGCTTGGAAGCAGCCATTCATTTAAAGAGTGCGTAACAGCTCACTAGTCGAGCGATCGAGCATGGATAATAATCGGGCATAAGTATATTACCGAAGCTATGGACTTACAACACAAGTTGTAATTGGTAGGGGAGCATTGTAATCTGCGTAGAAGGTGTACTGCGAGGTATGCTGGAGTGATTACAAAAGAAAATGTAGGCATAAGTAACGATAATGCGTGTGAGAAACACGCACACCGAAAGACTAAGGATTCCTCAGCGATGCTAATCAGCTGAGGGTTAGTCGGGACCTAAGGCGAATCCGAAAGGAGTAGTCGATGGACAACGGGTTAATATTCCCGTACTTCTTATAACTGCGATGGAGGGACGGAGTATTGAAAGTACCGCGCACTGACGGAATAGTGCGTTGAAGGATGTAGGTATTGGTTGTGTAGTTAAATGCGCACGACTAGCTAAAGTCTGATAGTACAGCAAAGCTTCGGCGGCGCTGATAGTGTACCTAAAAACTTCCAAGAAAATCTTCTAAGCATAGGTTATAAGAACCCGTACCGTAAACCGACACAGGTAGTTGGGATGAGAATTCTAAGGTGCTCGAGTGATTCATGGCTAAGGAACTAGGCAAAATCGACCCGTAACTTCGGGAGAAGGGTCGCCCCACCTTTGGTGGGGCCGCAGTGAAAAGGTCCAGGCGACTGTTTATCAAAAACACAGGACTCTGCTAAAACGAAAGTTGATGTATAGGGTCTGACACCTGCCCGGTGCTGGAAGGTTAAGTGGAGCTGTTAGTATTTATACGAAGCAGTGAAATGAAGCCCCAGTAAACGGCGGCCGTAACTATAACGGTCCTAAGGTAGCGAAATTCCTTGTCGGGTAAGTTCCGACCTGCACGAATGGTGCAACGATCTGGACACTGTCTCAGCCATGAGCTCGGTGAAATTGTAGTATCGGTGAAGATGCCGATTACCCGCTACGGGACGAAAAGACCCCGTGAACCTTTACTATAGCTTAGTATTGACTTTGGATAAGTAATGTGTAGCATAGGTGGAAGACATCGAAGCGGCCCCGCTAGGGGTTGTGGAGTCGTCAAGTGAAATACCACCCTTTGCTTATCTAGAGCCTAACTCCGTGAGGAGGACAGTGCTTGGTGGGTAGTTTGACTGGGGTGGTCGCCTCCAAAAGAGTAACGGAGGCTTCTAAAGGTACCCTCAGTACGGTTGGTAATCGTGCGTAGAGTGCAATGGCATAAGGGTGCTTGACTGAGAGACATACATGTCGATCAGGTTGGAAACAAGAGCATAGTGATCCGGTGGTTCCGCATGGAAGGGCCATCGCTCAAAGGATAAAAGGTACTCCGGGGATAACAGGCTGATCTCCCCCAAGAGCTCACATCGACGGGGGGGTTTGGCACCTCGATGTCGGCTCGTCACATCCTGGGGCTGGAGAAGGTCCCAAGGGTTGGGCTGTTCGCCCATTAAAGTGGCACGCGAGCTGGGTTCAGAACGTCGTGAGACAGTTCGGTCTCTATCTGTAGCGGGCGTTAGAAATTTGCGTGGATCTGAATCTAGTACGAGAGGACCGATTTGGACAAACCTCTAGTGTATCTGTTGTTACGCCAGTAGCATTGCAGAGTAGCTACGTTTGGAAGGGATAAGCGCTGAAAGCATATAAGCGCGAAACCTACCACAAGATGAGATTTCTTTAAAGGGTCGTGGGAGACTACCACGTTGATAGGTCATAGATGTAAAGGCAGTAATGTCATAGTCGAGTGATACTAATAACCCATAGGCTTATGTACAGACTTTTTTATTCTATAAGAAGTTTTTTTCTACAATTTTATTTTCAGTATGTTAACATATAGGCAGCGAAGGCTGCAGATTTTAGCCATAGTGCAAAGGAGTGAGTATTACTCATAACTACACAATGACTAGAAACTAAAACTTTAAGGTGATTATTGCAATAGGGCTCACCTCTTCCCATCTCGAACAGAGAAGTTAAGCCTATTAGCGCAGATGGTACTGCCCCTGGGTGGGAGAGTATGTCATCGCCTTTATTTTGAATCCTCAATTATTAATTTAATTGAGGATTTTTTTTGTTGCCATAAACCGCCATTGCGAGCAGCGCAACGACTTGGTAATCTGCTTCTTGTCAATCGTCATTGCGAGAAGAGCAACGACGAAGCAATCTTATTTCCTATATCTAATAACAATTATAAACTCATAAATTCCCATCAATCCCAACTTTTACGGATCAAACATAATTATTGGGGGAATACATTTATGTATAAAGTTTTTCGACAAGGGGATCCCCTAAATGCTTATTACTTATTCCTAATTACTAAAGTCTCAAGATGATTATTGCAATAGGGCTCACGGCTGAGCATCTCGAACAGAGAAGTTAAGCCTATTAGCGCAGATGGTACTGCCCCTGGGTGGGAGAGTATGTCATCGCCTTTATTTTGAATCCTCAATTATTAATTTAATTGAGGATTTTTTTGTTGCCATAAATCATCATTACGAGCAGCGCAACGACTTGGTAATCTGCTTCTTGTCAATCGTCATTGCGAGATGGTAGATTTTTTTTCAAAAAACAAGTGGTAATAATGACGTAACTTATGAGGAATCTACTGAATTGCAAAATGGTCGTTCATCTTATAGTGTTTTATACCTGTATGCGAGTGTGATTTTCAGAAAAAGAGTTAGTGAATTTGGTGCTCAAAATTTGATGCCCGTATGGTAGTCTTTCTAATCTAAAGTTTTCTGGAGGCAATTTAGTTTTTAAATTATCAATTATGAAAAAAATCAGAAGAAATGCAGCTGGGATTGATATTGGAGCAAAGGAGCTTTTTGTTGGTCTTGAAGGGGAGAGCGTAAAGGTATTTGATACTTTTACAAAAGACATGGAATTACTTTGTTTGTATCTTCAAAGTAATAATATTACAAGCGTAGCCATGTAAGCCACAGGGGTTTATTGGGTTATTTTATATGATATTTTAACATTAAATGGTTTAGATGTTTGGTTAGTTGATGGAAGAAGTACTAAGCAAGTTCCAGGAAGAAAAACTGATGTTAAGGATTGTCAATGGATTCAGCAACTGCATAGTTACGGTTTACTTAGTCGCTGTTTTGTTGCAGAAGATTTAGTGCAAGAACTTCGAATTTATCAGCGATTAAGAGAAGATCATATTAGAAGTAGTGCCATGCATATAAATCATATGCAAAAGTATTTGATCCTTATGAATATTAGGTTAAAAGAAGTTATAAGTCAAATACATGGTGCAAGCGGAATGCGAATTATTAGGGCTATACTTTCTGGCGAAAGAAACCCCAAAGTATTAACAGAAATGTGTCATATTTCCATACTCAAAACAAAAGAAGAGTTGGTTTTAAAATCCTTAGAAGGACATTATAATGAATCCTCTTTATTTGGTTTACAGCAAGCAGTTTCTTGTTATGATTTTTATCAAAAACAAATTGTGAAGTGTGATAAAAAATTAGGAGATGTTTTAAAAAAAATGAGCTTTGGAAAGACTAAAAAAAAAGCGGAAGGAAAAAGAAAACCGATTCGTCATCATAAGCCCAATATAACCAATATGGATCAATACCTGTTAACAATATTTGAAGGTGTCGATGCCACGGTATTACCTGGGTTATCAGATTATAATTGGATACAATTGCTTTCAGAAATTGGAACTGATTTAAAAAAATGGAAAACTGAAAAGCATTTTACATCTTGGTTGGGCTTGGCTCCAAAACAACACAATTCAGGGAAAAGAAACAGGAATTATAAATCAAAAGGCACTCCAAAAGCAGGTTTAATCTTTAAACAAGCAGCGGTAGGGATATTAAATAGCAAGAAAATTGCATTGGGTGTATTTGGTCGCAAAATAAGGTCAAGGAAAGGAGGATTAATAGCTGTCAAAGCAGTTGCCCGAAAACTAGCAGTATTATATTGGAAGTTGTTTGTGAAAGGTTTAAGCTATGTAGAAAAAGGAATAGAAAATTATGAACGGCAAATAATCAAAAATAAACAGCGAACTGTAACCAGAATGGCAAAAGAATTAGGAATGGTAGTGTCTTTTTAATTAACTGAAAATCAGTTAATTAAAAATTACGTCAATGGTAGAAGAGCAACGACGAAGCAATCTTATTCCCTAGATCTAATAACAATTATAAACTCATAAATCCCCTTCAATCCCAACTATCACTCTCGTGCAGGCGTGGGGCTAGCGCAAAAAAAGTACGTCCTTGTGAGTATCATTACTATTTATATTTCAACTGTCATTTTTAACGAGCACACGGAGAACCTTCTATACTCATATCTAAAATCTCAAGATGATTATTTCAATAGGTCTCATGGCTGAGCATATCTTACATAAAAGTTCTCTAGCGCAGATGGTACTGCCCCTGGGTGGGAGCGTATGTTATCGCCTTTATTTTGAATCCTTAATTTAATTGAGCCTTTTTTCGTTGGGGCGAAAAATATTCCGCTCTTACTTACTGCATCTGTGTTTTGGCGGGCTACTATCAATGGTTCATTATGTATTGTTTAACCGTCCTAGTTATCATCCTCGTGTATGTGTGGTGTTATTCCCTTGAAAAAGGGAACATGCTATAAAAAGTGCGCACAGTTGATACTTATAGAATGAATAGGAAGCTCCTTTATAAAATAACGCATTCGAAGTAAGAACATCAATGATTCGATTCTGAGTATATAAAGGGAGCTATGCTAGGTCAAACCACTCCCAGCAACCACCAATAATCAAATAATACTCCATGTTATGCTGTTTTTAAACACCAAACATGCGAAGCTTCTATGTTGCAATAAAAAAATAACATTCCCAAGCCACACAATACCAGTCTTTAATCACCCGTACACAATAATTCTTTAAAAATACTTTCAAAAACTCCTTGCAGGATCAATAAAACCTTCTATATTTGCACTCGCTAAGGGGAATACGCAAAGCAAAAATAAGTTCTGAACATGCTGATATCACTAAGAAAACGACAAGAAAAGTTTTAAAACTTTTTCTAGTTTAATTCAAAAAAGGTGTTACATTTGCAACCGGAAATAATCGCAAGATTAGTTACGGAAAAGTTCAAATACATGGTGTAGATTATCTTTAAATTTAGATTAAGTTTTTATTAATAAAAGCTTGTCAGAATTAAAAAAGTTAGTATATTTGCACCCGCTTAGCTATTGAAGTTAAGTACAACGATCATTGAAGATATTGAAATTGACAGCGTAATTGAGTAAGAACACAAGTTTTAATACTTGTTTAATTTTTTTGAAGAATTTGCCATCGAAATAATATTTAAAATTTATACGATGAAGAGTTTGATCCTGGCTCAGGATGAACGCTAGCGGCAGGCTTAACACATGCAAGTCGAGGGGTAACATTGTAGCTTGCTACAGATGACGACCGGCGCACGGGTGCGTAACGCGTATACAATCTACCATTAACAGGAGGATACCCTTTAGAAATGAAGAATAACACTCCATAGTAACACAGATTCGCATGAATTTGTGTTTAAATATTTATAGGTTAATGATGAGTATGCGTCCTATTAGCTAGATGGTAAGGTAACGGCTTACCATGGCAACGATAGGTAGGGGCCCTGAGAGGGGGATCCCCCACACTGGTACTGAGACACGGACCAGACTCCTACGGGAGGCAGCAGTGAGGAATATTGGGCAATGGAGGCAACTCTGACCCAGCCATGCCGCGTGCAGGATGACTGCCCTATGGGTTGTAAACTGCTTTTATACAGGAAGAAACACTCCCTCGTGAGGGAGCTTGACGGTACTGTAAGAATAAGGACCGGCTAACTCCGTGCCAGCAGCCGCGGTAATACGGAGGGTCCAAGCGTTATCCGGAATCATTGGGTTTAAAGGGTTCGTAGGCGGACTAATAAGTCAGGGGTGAAATCCCACAGCTCAACTGTGGAACTGCCTTTGATACTGTTAGTCTTGAATTATGTGGAAGTAGATAGAATGTGTAGTGTAGCGGTGAAATGCTTAGAGATTACACAGAATACCGATTGCGAAGGCAGTCTACTACGTATATATTGACGCTAATGAACGAAAGCGTGGGGAGCGAACAGGATTAGATACCCTGGTAGTCCACGCCGTAAACGATGGACACTCGTTGTTGGGATTTATTTCTCAGTGACTAAGCGAAAGTGATAAGTGTCCCACCTGGGGAGTACGGTCGCAAGATTGAAACTCAAAGGAATTGACGGGGGCCCGCACAAGCGGTGGAGCATGTGGTTTAATTCGATGATACGCGAGGAACCTTACCAGGGCTTAAATGTAGGATGCATGATTTAGAGATAGATCTTTCTTCGGACTTCTTACAAGGTGCTGCATGGTTGTCGTCAGCTCGTGCCGTGAGGTGTCAGGTTAAGTCCTATAACGAGCGCAACCCCTATTTTTAGTTGCTAACAGGTTAAGCTGAGGACTCTAGAGAGACTGCCGGTGCAAACCGCGAGGAAGGTGGGGATGACGTCAAATCATCACGGCCCTTACGTCCTGGGCTACACACGTGCTACAATGGTATAGACAATGAGCAGCCACCTGGCGACAGGGAGCGAATCTATAAACTATATCTCAGTTCGGATCGGAGTCTGCAACTCGACTCCGTGAAGCTGGAATCGCTAGTAATCGGATATCAGCCATGATCCGGTGAATACGTTCCCGGGCCTTGTACACACCGCCCGTCAAGCCATGGAAGCTGGGGGTACCTGAAGTCGGTCACCGCAAGGAGCCGCCTAGGGTAAAACTGGTAACTAGGGCTAAGTCGTAACAAGGTAGCCGTACCGGAAGGTGCGGCTGGAACACCTCCTTTCTAGAGAAAGTGATGGTCAAGTTACTTACAAGTAAGATTAAATTCTTACTCAAAGCTGTTAATTTTAAAAATATAAAGAATAAAGTGAAAACATTTAGAGTCTCATAGCTCAGCTGGTTAGAGCGCTACACTGATAATGTAGAGGTCGGCAGTTCGAGTCTGCCTGAGACTACTTTTTTCTACACCCATAGCGTAAAGCAAAGGGAAAAGAAAAAAACAATGCAATCACAAGGAAATTCTAGAAGATGAGTATTGGTTTATTAAAACTAATAACTGATACCTCTGAAAATGGGGGATTAGCTCAGCTGGCTAGAGCGCCTGCCTTGCACGCAGGAGGTCATCGGTTCGACTCCGATATTCTCCACAACGGCTTAACGTTGTTACTGATATTTATCAGTGGCGATTCGCCACACGTTCATTGACATATTGAAAATAAGATAGTAGAAAACAAAAATTAAAGTTTTTAATTAAAAGCAATAATTTATTTGTTACTGGCGCAAGCTAGTTACATAATAAATATTACTTCAAACTAAGAGCTCATTATAGAAATAAAAAAGCAAAAAGTACAATAAGCTAAGTAAGGGCGTATGGCGGATGCCTTGGCTCTCAGAGACGATGAAGGACGCGACAAGCTGCGATAAGCTTTGGGGAGGGGCACATACCTTATAATCCGAAGATTTCCGAATGGGGCAACCTGTCATGTTGAAGACATGTCATCTGATTAATCAGAAGTAAACCCGGTG
>OZ245049.1:3587500-4877500 GCA_965224465.1 Flavobacteriaceae bacterium
TCCTACTTTTCTGTTTTGAAAATATAACCATCATAGAATCAAATCGAAAAGTTGCGTTTATTAGTTGAATTTAAGCTTTGATATTCTTAATGTTTTTTGTAATATCCGATAGCTTTGTATGGAATGCCGGCTCATGGCAACCAACGTTTTATTTATCTGGAGCAGTTGCCGCCATTCTTTATATAGGTAATTCTTTTCCTTATTTTAGAAAAAAGGATACATCTGTTGGTATGATAATGCTTCCCGCATCGGTATTTGAAAAGTTTGTTTATGAATACCTTAGTAGAGTTGTATTATTTACGCTATTATTTCCGATTTTTTTTAGTTTTATTGCTCATTTAGTTGTTCCTATTGCTCACTATTTTTATCCAAAAAAAGGAATTATCTCATTCAGTTTTGATTTATTGTTTCCTGTTTTTAATAGAGAAAGTGATACCCTTATAGCCTATTATATAATTCCTGCACTCTATATTCTTATAACATCACTTTTTTTAGCAGGAGCAGTTATTGTACGAAGATATCCTTTGGTGAAAACTTTAGTTAGCCTAGGTGTGTTTGTGTTATCTATAATCGGGTATTTTTATTTGATAATGGAAAAGATGAAAATAGGAGATAGTTTAAGTTATTTTGCGAATAGGGTTTGGGGGCAGGAAGAGGGTGCAATTAAAACATTTTTTGCTCTTATAATTGTTACAAGCATAACAACTTTAGCTTATACTTATTTTAAACTTAAGGAAAAAGAGGTATAACTATGGAATTTAAAAACAGTAAAGGAATTTTTCAGCAAATTGCTGATAATATATGTGATAGGATACTCTTTGGAGAGTTGAAAACCGGAGATAAAATTCCTTCGGTACGAGAGCAGGCTGCAATTTTAGGTGTAAATCATAATACTATAATGCGTTCATACATGGAACTTCAACAAAAAGATATTATAGAAAATAAACGCGGTATTGGTTTCTTTGTAAAGGAAGATGCCTCCGATAAGATTATGGAATCACGCCGTAACGACTTCTTTAAGCAAATGTTACCTGATTTTATTCATCAGGTGGAGTTACTTAAAATAACAAAACTAGATTTAATACAATTATTAAAAAAACTTAAATAAAATGAAAACAAGTAAAATTATTTTTATTTCATTCTTCTCTTTTATAGGCTTACTATTATTAAGCTTTTTAATTGTAGGTTTTGCATACAAAGATGCTGGTATTAAAGATAAAAAGAAAAGAGCGGAAAATTTTAAAAATAGAACAAAGACAATTAAAATAGAAAAACAATTTAAGCATATTTTAATTGAGGATAAAGGTTCTATCACAGTGAAACATGGAGAAGAACAAGCATTGAAGTACTTTGCGTATAACAGTAAAGATTCATTAATAGCTCCAGAATTAGATGTTAAAAATGACACTCTCTTTTTAAATGCACAGGATAGACTAATGATTGTACTAACTTTAAAAGATTTAAACAAGTTGAAATCAATTGTTGGTATAAATTCAACTGTAGTTTTGTCGGGTATAGAAATGTCAAATTTAGATTTAAATTTTAAAGGCGGAAGGATTAACCTTACCGATAACACAAAAATTAAAAATATTAGTGTTATCCTAAGTGAAAAGTCAGAATATTCGACGCATTACAATGTTGTTGTCGATTCGCTTAATTTAGATATAAACAATTCAAAAATTAATTTCTATAATAGGAATAGTAACATATCTCTTTTAAAAGGAACAATTAATAACAACTCTAATGTTCAAATAACTAAGGCTTTTCGTATCAATTTAGAAGTAGATAAATCGAGCAGATTAAATATGTGGTAATTTACAAATTGGCAATAAGGTATAGGCATATACTAAGTGTTAGCATAAATAGCTCATTGAAAATGAATTGACAATTTGAAATTAAAAAACATTAATCACAATATCTAAATTCATAGTAGGTATTATATCAATAATTTTGTATGCGATATACAAAAGCAACAATGCATACCTCTAACAGTTTACGAATGCTTATATCAAAAAAGAATGAGAAAAGTAATTGGTTTTTAAAAACAAATCGCTAGATTTGATGCTGAAATCTACAGAATTAAACCTTTCTGTAAGTCAGTGAAATTAATGTAAAATACAAATGTTACTTAGAATTCAAGAAAACAGCAAGAAATTTCAGTGCCCAAGCACTATTAAAAAATTAATCAATTTAAAAAAATGAGAGCAATTAATATTATCAAATACCTTTTTACAATCATAGGAGCAGGAATGCTTGTTGGAACTTTTTTCTTGTGCAAAAACACTAGTGAATTCCTTGATAAAGCCATTATATCTCAGGGGATAGTTGTAGATTTAGTAGATTCCCATAGTTCTTCAGATGATTCTGTAACGTACAGACCCTTAGTTCAATTTATTGATGAAAACGAAAATAGCATTGAATTTTTATCGTCATCAAGTAGCAATCCACCGAGTTATAGTGTTGGTGAAAAAGTAGAAGTTCTCTACAATCAAGAAAACCCAAATGATGCTAAAATAAAAGGTTTTTTCTCAATTTGGGGAGGTGTTACTATACTAGGAATAATGGGTATAGTTTTCTTTGGGATTGGTGGGGCAATATTTCTTTCTAATAGAATGAAAAGCAATACGTTAAAACATTTAAAACAACACGGAACAACAATTGAATCCGATTTTCAAAGTGTAGAAATTAACAATTCACTTACTGTAAATGGCAGAAACCCTTTTCAAATTGTATCCCAGTGGCAAAATCCGACAACGTCAAAATTACATATTTTTACTAGTGATAATATTTGGTTTAATCCAAGTGATTATATAAAAAATGACAAAATAAAAGTTTTAATTGACATGAATAACCCAAAAAAATATTCGATAGATTTATCCTTTTTACCAAAAGTCGAATAATACTCATATGGAATAAAAACAACGCATAATATCTAGCGATTAAAATTATGTGGGTTTGT
Source organism: Flavobacteriaceae bacterium (assembly GCA_965224465.1). GTDB lineage: Bacteria > Bacteroidota > Bacteroidia > Flavobacteriales > Flavobacteriaceae. Next base: position 3,590,460 of record OZ245049.1, read on the forward strand.
GGAACCCACTAATTTTGTCTTGTTATTACACTGAACACTAATTTATTAGGAACTAATAAAAAACAATTTCCGTACCTAATAGTTTCAATAAATGAGTATTATAAAAATCAGGACAATGGTTTACAATTGTGTAGGTAGCTCCAATTAGAATAGATGGTAGTCTGTCTCTATCAACGCTAGTAAGTTTGCGGCATTTAAATATTTTTTATAGTATCCGAACAACTAAACTTGGATTGTAAAGGTTTATGACCAAGATGTTTTCAATCAAAGAAGCGGGTTTATGTGTGTTAAATGTAAAATTTAATACGCCGTATGTACTTATTTTTTCTGTGGTTGTTGTGACTTTCACCTGTCACGGTTTTTACCGAATTTGGTAAAAAAAATAAAACAAAAAATCTTGTAACTATTATTTTTACAGGAATTTCTGATTCTTTTAAAATTAGACTTGCGGAGTTAATGTGCTATAGAAAAATGGCTAAAAAAGAAATTTGTTAAATTCTTTATGATAGAATTATATGAATGGTGTGCAGGTACAAAAGGATGGCATCAAAAGCTTAATTACAAAATGTTTTAGCCTTTGGTTTAGAGTTGAAACATTCCAAATGATTTATGATTTAGAAAAAAACCAGTGCTAAAACTAGAATAACTAATGAAAATACCATTAAATAAATTTGAGCAACTCATTGATGAAAAAATCCTAAAAAGAGGGCTTTCTTATTTTAAAGATGATGCGGTAACTGATTTTTCAGAAATTTCAAACGGAGAATATGAAGCCTTTGTTTCGGGTACGGAAGAGTACACCGTTCAATTAGAAATCAGTAATAATATTATTGTAGAACACAATTGTGATTGTCCGTATGATATGGGACCTGTTTGTAAACATGTAGTTGCAGTAATTTTTTATATACAACAAGATGAATTAGACCTAAATCAACTGAGTATTTCTAAACCAAATAAGAAAAAAACAAAATCTCTTTCTCAAGAAGTAAAAGAATTATTAAAAGTGATTTCGCAGAAAGACTTAATAGCTTTTGTACAAGAAAACAGTAAAAAGGATAAGAAATTTAGGGATTACTTTTTAGCATCCTTTGGTTATTTAAGTCAAAATAAATCGAAAGAGTTTTATAAAAAACAAGTTCATTCTATTTTACAATCAGCAGCGGGAAGAGATGGTTGGATTGGATGGTCGGATATGAAATATGTAGTAAGCACAACCGAACCGTTTTTACAAAATGCCAATACGTATTTGGTAAATAATAATTTTGAAAAAGTGTTCTTCATCAGCACCGCTTTACTAGAAGAAATGACTGAAGCTTTTGAGTATGGAGATGACAGCAATGGAGATTTAGGCTATTTTATAGAATCGGCAATGGAGTTGCTTTCTAAATTGACACAAGAGAAACTCTCAAAAGACTTAAGAAAGAGCATATTTGAATACTGTATTTCTATTTTTAATCAAAAAATATTTGAAGGTTGGGATTGGCATTTAGAAATCCTTGGTATTGCTAGTGAATTAATTGATAAAGAAAGTGGTGCAGATATAATTATTGATTGTTTAGAAAACGTTAATGGAAATTTTGAACGAGAAAGGGCTCAGTCCTTTAAGTTAGACTTGTTAAGACGGTTTAAAGATAAAAATGAAGTTGACGAATATATTAATAAGCATATATCAAACGCATCAATTAGAACAAAAGAGATAGAAAAAGCATTTAAAAACAATAATTTTGAAAGGGTAATTAAACTATCAAAAGAGGGGGTTAAATGTGATAGAGAAGACAAGCCTGGATTAGTGAAAGTATGGTACAATTGGTTACTGAAAGTTGCTCAATCGCAAAAAGACACTTTAAAAGTTATTGAATATTCAAGGTTTCTATTTATTGATGATTTTAATCCCGAACAAGATTACTATCAAATTCTTAAAGAGAATATTGAAGCTGAAAAGTGGCATCCGTTTTTAGAAGAAATAATAAAAGAAATCACTCCTAAACAGCGCTGGACTTACACAGAGTTAATACGGAAGATATATATCAAAGAAGAATGGTGGGATAGGTTATTTCTTATGCTCAAACAAAATCTGTCTTTGGAGAATATACAAGAAAACGAACCGTATTTATCAAAAGACTATTCTTCAGAATTAATTGAGTTGTACAGCGAAAGAATTACGAATTATGTAGAAAAACATATGGGGCGAAATCAGTATCAAACTGCTTGTAGTTATTTGCGTAGAATGAAAAAAATGGGTGGAAATGACAAAGTCAATGAATTAATAGAATTATTCAGAAAGCAATACCCTAGACGTAGCGCATTAATGGACGAGCTAACCAGGGTATAAAAATAGACAGTCCTAAAGCTATGTACATTTCCAAGTCGCTAAAAATACTGTAGCACTATTCAAGACGTTGTGCGCAGCGTATGTTTCTGACAACGTTAGCACGTTTGTGGGAATTTGCCGGTAGGAATAACTAATACCAACTACAGTTTAAAAGGACAGATGTATATAGTTTATTGTACGTTCTAGCTTCGTTAAAAAATAGAACGACAGTAGGTTATCCATTCGTTTTTTTACCTAGCAAAATAAACTTTTATTTCTAAACCGTCACTTGGAAATGCATTTGGTATCAAATAAAATCAGGGTGTAGTTAGAGGGGATCTTGGCAATTTGCGTTAGGGATAGCAGCGGTTACCCTGCAGTTTTTTTTATAGGGACGCAGTTTTTCTGCGTCTCTATAAAAAAAACGAAGCGTATGAGCGTATAGCCCGACCCTTGGGGAACGCCCAAATTATTAGTGTTGATTTATCGATATTTTCTATTTTATTTTTATCAATATCCGTATCTTTGAGCTATGTATTTGCCAGGTGTCTGGTATAATATTCTGGATTAATATTTTAGAGATAATGAAACAATACAAACCTAAAAATAGATTAACTGCACAAGCGTATATTGATGGTGTTTTGGCTGGTGATCGTGTGTTATTGGCTAGAGCTATTACAATTATAGAGAGTAACCTTGATAGTGATAAAGTACTTGCAAAGGAAATTGTTCAGGAGATATTGCCTGCTTCGGGGAAATCTATTCGTATTGGAATTACGGGGGTTCCTGGTGTTGGGAAGAGTACTTTTATTGAGTCGTTTGGAAAACATTTAGTGGCGCAGGGTAAGAAAGTGGCGATTTTGTCTATTGATCCAAGTAGTCAACGTTCCAAAGGGAGTATTTTGGGAGATAAAACGCGGATGGAGGAATTGGCGAATTTAGAAGAAGCGTTTATACGTCCTTCTGCCTCGGGAGATACTTTAGGTGGTGTAGCTAATAAAACGGGAGAAACCATGCTTTTATGTGAGGCAGGTGGTTATGATATTATTTTGATCGAAACTGTTGGGGTAGGGCAATCTGAAACTGCTGTTCATGCGATGACAGATTTTTTCTTGTTATTGATGCTTTCTGGTGCTGGTGATGAGTTGCAAGGTATTAAAAAAGGGATCATGGAAATGGCTGATATGGTTGTCATAAACAAGGCGGATGGCGATAATATTACGATGAGTGAAATGGCAAAGTTACAGTATCAAAATGCATTGCATATTTTTCCTTTGGCTGATTCTGGTTGGAGCCCTGTGGTGAGTACTGCTTCTGCGATTAAAAATATTGGGATTGATAGAGTTTGGGATGAAGTCCTTAATTATAAAAAACTGGTTGATGACAATGGGTACTTTATAAAAAACAGAAACGAGCAGCAAATTGAATGGATGTATAGCAATGTTAATGAAGAGTTGAAACGATTGTTTTACAATTCTAGCATGGTGAAATCAAGATTAAAAGACATAGAAAGGGACGTTGTATCTGCAAAGATTTCTCCTGTAAAAGCGGCTCAACTATTGATTGATTCGTTTAAGAAAGCGCTGTAGTTTGTGTGTCTAGATTAGATAACTTTTCCCCATGTAATTATGCGCATCTATATTTTATAGGGTGCGCTTATATGACGCGTTTAAAAAACAGTTTTATATCATTTTAACTTTATAATTTGGTTTCTTTTTTACATCTTATTTGTGAAAACAGCGATGCTTTCTTAATTTTTATCTTGTAAAAAAAACAGTTCAATAGCATGTTACGACTTCACAATAATTGATGGGTGTATCCCGAGGTTCTGTGTCGAGATAGAACATAGTATTTCGGAAGCATGCCTTGTGATTTTGAAGTGAGATGGTTGGGCTATTGGGAGAACCTATTTTTAAAAGTTCCGTAGGGGGTCTTCAGGCGATTCTAGATTGCGTATTTTTAGATTAGCGGTTCTATCAATGGATGTTGATTTCTACAAATACAGGAAGATGATCAGAAATAGCACGTATATTTTTTAGCTGATTACAATTTTTTACAATATCTAATACTCCTGAATTTAAGAGTGAAATTTTTGTTGTTGGATAGTATATATTATCGATAGCGTGATTTAAATAGTTTCCGTTTTTACAGTTTATTTTGAGTGTAGTTGGACTGTTTTTTAAGGCAGCGTTATAATTATTTTTGTATAAATTATCCCATATTTGATTGGTTTCTGAAATATTAAAGTCACCTAATATAAGTGTTTGATTGTTGCTGTTTAGGTATTTAATGATGGCTGAAATTTCTTCTTCTGGCTTGTCATTGTGTTTGCGTGAATGATAATTTAAAATCTTTATGTTTTTAGTCCCAATTTTAAATGCTATTAGAAAAGGTTCTCTAAATACTTTTGGATTCAATTCGGTTAACAACCTAGTTTTTTTTGAGATGCTTACTTTCGAGGTTTTCCATAAGTACGCATATTTTTCGGTTTTATAGGGAGGACTTTTCGTGGGAGAGCTTATAGAATAGTCCCAGGAACTGCCTTTTCTGTTTAATGCATCTGCCAATCTAGCAACTGCTTGAGATCCACCATAACCAGCTACAACTTCTTGGATTGCTACAATATCATGGTTTTGAATTATAGTTGCTATGGCATTTATAATAGTATCTGATTTGGTTTTTCCAAAATCTCTAATATTCCAAGAAACGATAGATATTTTATTTTGATGGACTATTTGTTGTGCACTACTTTGGATTGTAAAAAAAAAAGTCAAACACATTACTAATATTTGAATGCGTTGACTTTTAATATGTAAGTTATGTATCAATTTTCACTATTTTAAGTGTGCAAACTTAAAGTAATTTATTTCTTTAACAACTTTTCCAAGTCACTAATCATGTTTTCCATTTCAGATTTTAATGCGGAACAGCAAGCGGGACTTTCTTGTACAAATTCGAAACTTATTATTGCTTCTTTGTAGTTTCCTAAAATTTGTTGGATTTGCCCCTTTAAGTTGTAATGGTCTGTGGCATATATTTCCGCTAATTCTGTGTTACCTTTTTTATTAATAGCGATAGCTTTGTTGATTTCAGAAATTCCTTGGTAGTACTTTTGTTCTTTTACATAGTTTTTTGCCTTTAAATAGTGAAGTAGTTCTATTTCATTTGTCCATCTATCTGAAAAATCCATGTTTTTATAAGTCTCATAAGCTTGTATTAGCATGTTTGCTTTTTCTGTGTCGTTTGTTGCTATTACATGACTTATTTTCTGAAGTAAACGTTTGTCAAAATTGTTTTCGAAAAATAAAACTTCTTCTTCCTTTTGTTCTCTTGTTGTTTTCATTCTTATTGTTTTGGGTATTCAAAGGTATAAGGATAAAAAAGAGCATTTGTACGGTTTTCCGTATAAATGCTCTTTTTTATCCTACCAGTGGGTTTAATTCCCCAATGCTTGCATCGATATGATTAAGGTTTTTTTCTTTTTTATGTCTCGTGGGCTTGCCCCGAGGTTATTGACTCTATATTATCCCAAGGTCTTTGGTGATTGCTACTAGATGCGTTGGGTTTTTAGCATTAAAATGTTCTTTTAATTGTTTTATCCTTTTTTCTATAGCGCTTACGCCTGTTGGTTTTATGTTTTTCCCTTTTAAATATGTGCTTATTTCTTGTTGTGACATACCTTTGGACAAGCATGCTACTATATATAAATCATAATCAGTTAATTCTATGAGTTCACTTTTGTATAATGTACGTTGGATTTCTTGTGATATATAATTTGTCCCTGTAGATTCAATTTCTTGAATGGCTTTTTTTAATTCGCGAAGTCCATCTCTTCCTTTTAGGACATATCCGTTTATTTGTGCATCATTAAACAACGTTTGGATTTGATGCTTTTTATTTTCTACAGAGAAGACTACGATTATTAAATTAGGGAATAGCCTTCTCGCTTCAAAAACAAGTGCTTTGCCAGATTTTAATTGTTGTTGATGTGCATCTTCTACAAAAGATAAATCGCAGATAAGTAAGTCGAAAGAACTGTTTTCAATCTCAGCTCTTTTTAGTTTTAATAATGCTTCGTCGCAGTAGGCTACAAATTCTATTGTTGGAATATTTAGGGTGTTTAATTCAGCCCTTATACTATTGTATATATAGTCCATGTCTTCTGCGATGAGTACTTTTTGGAACATGTAATTTTTTTAAAAATTGATGATAGATTTGAACCCTTTTTCTATTTCTGATTCAAAGGTAATTGTTCCATGTATATCTTTTATACGGGATTCCATATTGGAGATGCCATTTTTATTTTTTAGTATTTTTAAATTTGTTCCGCGGCCGTTATCAGCATAATAAATAGTGTAATGAGTCCCCAGTTTTTCGAAACGGAGTACCACCAATGTAGCTTGACTGTGTTTTTGCATATTGACCATTAATTCTTGTAAAACTCGAAATAGTTGACGTTGGATGTCTTTTTTAAGTGATTTCAAATCTGATTTAGTAATGTTTTTAAGAATTATTTTTCTGTTTGGACTGCTAAAACTATCTAACATGTTTTTTAGTGCTTTTTCAAATTGCTTCCCTGTTATGATGTGACTGTTTTGATGGGATATGTTACGTGTTAATAAATATATTTTTTGTAGGTCGTCCAAGAATGCTTCTTTTTTTTGATCTGTGTATTGTATTTTGTTCATTATATGAACAATGTCATTGGCTACCTCATCGTGAAGTTTTTTAGAGATACGTGTTTCTGTTTTGTAGATTTCTTCTCGTTTCTCTTGTTCATTTTTTTTTCGTTTATAAAAAGAAAACCCAAGAATACTAAATAGAAGCAAGCCCATGCTAGAATAGATGTATGTATTTGTAGTTTTTTTATGAGCCATTTCTAAGTCTTGTAGGGTATTGGTAATTGTTAGTTTTAGATTGTCAGCCCTGTTTTTTTCTGTATCAAATTTTAGTTTGGCATAGCTATGTTTTTGCTGTTTTTTTATTTTTTTTAAACGATTGTTTATACGGATGTAATCTGTATAGTATTTTTTTAATTTTTTGCGAGACTTACTTGTTTTGATTAGTTTTTGTAAGGCTTCTAATTTGTCTTCGGGGCTTTTTAATTCCTTTGCTAGGACATACATTTTTATGGCATACGCATGTGATGTTTTTAAATGGATCAATTCGTAGACATCAGATAAATGCGCGTAACTTGCATTTAGTCCTTCCCTGTCTTTGTTTTTAATACGTAATTTTTCTGCCTTTTTTAAGGTAGGTATTACGGAGCTGTTTTTAGGGTTTTGTAGCCACTTGGTGTAGCCTAAATTATCTAGGATTCTTGCTTTACGTATTCCATTTTTAATAGGGTATTGTAGCAAACTATCAAAAATAAAAATGGCTTTATTATAGTTGTGTAGATCTCTGTATGCCAGGCTTTTGTTTTGTATGTAGCCAATACTATCGCTGTTGGTTTTAGCTTCTGAAAGCGCTTTATTGTACCAGTATATCGCTTCTAGGTAATTGTGTTGATCTTGTGATGTAACTGCTAGGTTATTATAAAGAGAGCGTTTATCTAACGAATTGTTATTTCCTATGAGTTGCAATGCGCGCACAGAAGATTGTTCACTTGTTGAGTAATCACCAAAATCATTTTGAATGCTTGATTTTTTTTGTAAGCAATGCACTGTCATTGAGGTGTCTTTTAATTGGCTGTATTGCTTTTGTGCGATGTTATAATAGTACAAGGCACTGTCTTTTTTGTACAATTGAAGATAATAGTAAGCACTATAAGCGTTTGCGTAGGCAATCTGATTGTCTGATTTAAGTTTTTTAGCTATTTGAAAATATTTTTTTATAGTGTTTAACCCAGATTTGTATTGTTTTAATTCACCTTGAGATAAAAATTTAGATTGCATAAAAGTGATGCTATCTGTTGCGTTTTTCGAAAAAGACAATCCTAAATTTGATAGTTTTAGAACGGTGTTGTTTGTGTTGTTTTTGTGTTTAATGGCATTGATGTAGAACGTTAAGGAATCCTTTGTTTCAGTTTTTTCAGTTTTTACTTTTTTAGGATTGCAACAAGAAAAGAGAAGTACTATTAAAAATCCTATTTTGAGGGTATGGCTATGTACTTGTTTCATACCACTAAAATAGGATTTTTGTTAGTATAATTACTATAGATTCTTAATTTCCAGTGGTTTTTGGTGTCGTAGGAGGGTCTATAGGTGGTTTGGTATCGTTGTCTTTTTCTTTTTCTCCTCCCGTACCATAGAGTTCTATGTTTTTTTGATAGGTTTCTATTTCCTCATTGTCTTGGTTAGTGCAAGAAAAAAACAATGCGTTACCTGTAATAATTGCGATGATTATAATTTTTTTTATCATTTTTAAATTTTTAAAATTGGACAATAGATTTCCTGTCCGAGTGATAGCACTCGGTTGTTTTGAAATCACGTATTAAGAAGTGTTTTATGCTTCTCTGATTTGGGAAGTAAGAAGTTTGAGAACAGTAAAGGGTAGCGCCTCCCAAAACGATGGCTTTACAGTTTTTTAACTTCCGTGTAAATTAACGTTGTACAGGCCTTGAATGTACATAACTAATCAGTTGTTAATTCGTCTACAAATATGTGGTTAAACCGTTGGTTTAGTGTGGAAAAAGAATGGAAAATTAGTAGAAAATTATTTCCTTATTTTCTCTATGATTTTCTATCTTTGGAGTATTTATTTTATGTATGATGATATCTCAATTATTTACACAGCTTTTTAATCGGTTAAAAATGGAAGTTTTAGCTGAGAGTCCTTCAAAAAACAGAATGGCTGTTTATTTTGTTGAAGTAGTATTAGACGAGCAGATGGGAAAGATTAATTTTATAAGTGTTAAATCTGTAAAAGGATATTATGATAAATATGTTGAAGGGAAAGAAAATACGTCTGGTACACCTTCTATTGCACTCTGTAATTTAATAGCGACGTATTTAGATTACGATGGGTTTTCTGATTTTGAATTACAAAACAGGAAGGTTGACATAAAAAATACTCCATCTTTGTGGGGAAGAATAAAAGAGGAGAAGCGCTTGATCAATGCGTTTCTTTTTATTGGTATTGGAGGAGCGTTGATAACTGCTGTTTATTTTAATCTATCTCCTAAGCGTTGTTGGAAATGGAATGAGAACACATATATTAGAGTGTCTTGTGATCAGGAATTTTCGGTGCTTCCAAATAATATTTTGAACCCAGTTACTTTTAAGAGGATACAAGTAGATAGAAATACTGTTTTTTTTAGTAGGGGACGCGCACTTGTTTGGTATGCTAAATCAAGAAATGGTTCTATTGAGTATTTTAATGATAGAGGATTGCATCCAATTACAAGAAAAGAATTAAAACCTATTACCAATTATATTATTTCAAAATATGTAAAATGATATTTTTAAGGATTCGGCTAAGTGAAGTGCTATAAAATATTGTTTTTTTGTTTATTGAATGATACCTGTTTAACCCTGTGATTTCGCATTATATGGTTTCTTTTCTACAAGCTATTCTTCCATTTTTTGATTAGCTATACTGCCAATTAAAATCCAAAATGACCTATATAAATAGTTTGTTTTACGAGCTAGCGTTGTTGAAAAACAGAACGATAGCTAAGGCTATCCTTAGATTTTACGCCTATCTAAGGTAGAAAATAATTCCATTTCTAAACTGTCATTTGGAAATGTATTTGATAGTACAGGGATTGCAGCCATTGTGTTATAAAACAAAAAAAGCCCAAAGCAATAGATGCTTTGGGCTTTTATAATTTAGGATGTTATCCCTTACTCTTTTTCTAAATATTTTTCCATAATAGTGATGGCAGATTCAGAAATCACAGTACCAGGTCCAAAAACAGCTGCTACTTTACGTTCGAATAAGTAATCATAATCTTGCTTAGGAATTACACCTCCTGCAAATACCATGATGTCTTTACGACCTAATTTTTCTAACTCTCCAATCAACTGAGGAATCAATGTTTTGTGTCCGGCAGCTAAACTAGAAGCACCTACAAAATGAACATCATTTTCTACGGCTTGTTTGGCAACTTCTTCTGGAGTTTGGAATAAGGATCCCATATCCACATCAAAACCTAAATCGGCAAAACTAGATGCAACAACTTTAGCCCCTCTATCGTGACCATCTTGTCCCATTTTGGCAACCATCACACGTGGACGACGCCCTTCTATTTCTGCAAATTTATCAGCTAATTTTTGTGCTCTAGCAAAGGTGCTATCGTTGCTGATTTCTTTACTATACACACCACTAATTAATTTAGTATCTGCTTTATGACGGCCAAAGTGTACTTCTAAGGCATCAGAGATTTCACCTAAAGTTGCAAAGTTCTCTGCAGCTTCAACAGCGAGTTCTAATAAGTTTCCTTCACCAGTTTCGGCACATTTAGAGATGGCAGCAATATTAGCGTTTACTAAGTCGCTATCTCTATCGTCTTTCATTTTGTTGATACGTGCAATTTGTGAATCGCGTACGGTATTGTTATCAACTTCTAAAATTTCGATTTCAGATTTCTCAGTAGTACGGAATTTGTTAACTCCTACTAAAATATCTTGTCCAGAATCCAAACGAGCTTGTTTACGAGCAGATGCTTCTTCAATTCTCATTTTAGGCACTCCAGTTTCAATGGCTTTAGCCATTCCGCCAAGTGCTTCAACTTCTTCGACTAATTTCCATGCTTTGTCAGCAATTTCTTTGGTCAAATATTCTACGTAGTACGATCCAGCCCAAGGGTCTACCGCTTTACAAATTTGCGTTTCGTCTTGAATAAAAATTTGTGTATTACGTGCAATACGAGCAGAGAAATCGGTTGGTAAAGCAATAGCTTCATCCAATGCATTTGTATGTAAGGATTGTGTTCCTCCAAGTGTTGCAGCCATTGCTTCAACACAGGTACGTGCAATATTGTTAAAAGGATCTTGCTCACTTAAACTCCATCCAGATGTTTGACTGTGCGTACGCAAAGCCATTGATTTTGGATTTTGAGGATTGAAAGACTTGATTATTTTCGCCCATAACATACGAGCAGCTCTCATTTTTGCAATTTCCATAAAGTGATTCATTCCAATCGCCCAGAAAAATGATAAACGAGGTGCAAATTCATCAATTTTCAAACCAGAAGCCAATCCAGTTCTAATGTATTCCATTCCGTCAGCCAATGTGTATGCTAATTCGATATCTGCGGTAGCACCTGCTTCTTGCATGTGGTATCCACTAATAGAAATAGAGTTGAACTTCGGCATTTTTTTAGTGGTGTAATCAAAGATATCACCAATAATTTTCATGGAAGGAAGTGGTGGGTAAATATAGGTGTTACGTACCATAAATTCTTTCAAAATATCATTTTGAATGGTACCACTTAATTCATCTAAAGAGACTCCTTGTTTTTTTGCGGCAGCAATGTAAAATGCCATAATTGGCAATACAGCTCCGTTCATAGTCATAGAAACAGACATTTTATCCAACGGAATTTGGTCGAATAAGACTTGCATGTCTAATATAGAGTCAATAGCAACTCCAGCTTTTCCAACATCTCCAGTTACACGAGGGTGATCTGAATCGTAGCCACGGTGCGTTGCTAAATCAAAAGCAACAGACAGTCCTTTTTGACCAGCTGCCAAGTTACGACGGTAAAATGCATTTGACTCTTCAGCAGTAGAAAACCCAGCGTATTGACGAATTGTCCAAGGGCGCGTTACATACATGGTGCTGTAAGGTCCACGAGTAAATGGTGGCAATCCAGCAGCATATTTTAAGTGCTCTGCGTGTTTGATATCTTCTTGTGAAAATTCTTTTTTCACGGGTATTCCTTCAGGAGTGTTCCAAATTTCTTGATTCTCTGAAGTAGCAACGGCTTTTTTAGGCGCTGCGTTTATGGTTAAATCTGAAAAATCGGGTCTCATATTTCTAAAGATTTTAATGAAATATTAATGTTTTTTTGAACGGCACTGATGGTTTCAATAACATCAGATCTCATGTTGATGCATCCATTTAATCCAGCTTCTGTAAGGTCGTTCATAAGCTCGGTAGGAGCTCCTGCTAGCAACAATACTTTGTCTGTACTTATGGCTCTAAATGCTTTTACGAAAGCTAAAGCATCTTGATCGTAATCTTTATCAGAACTACAGATAATAACAACTTGAACGTCTAAATTAGCACTTTCTTCAGCGGCAATAGCTGCAGAGTCGTACGATTTTTCGTTCAATACTTTAAATCCACTTACTCCTATAAAGTCATAAGCAAATGCTGCTCTTGCTTTACGCATGGCTACGTTTCCAAAGCTTGTTAGGGAAACCACAGGTCGAACGTTTGTTTTTTCAACAAAACGCTCCGTTACTTTACGTAAAGCTTCTATTTCTAGTGATGCACGACGCGGTGTTAATACCTTATCATTTTGAATCAATTTAGAAGGGTGATCTGAAAGTAAATCAGCAGCAACAGTTTCCATTAAGTTTGGATATTTGTTAACTCCTACCATGGAGATACGACGCTGGCTGATTAATTTTATTTTTTTCAAACGCAATTCCCCAATTTGTTCTTGGATTATTCCGTTTTCAAAAGCAGTATAGAATCCTCCGTCAGCTTCAATTCCTTTAAATAACTCCAAGGATTTTGCAGCAATTTTAGAAGTTACTTCTTCTATATAATAGGATCCGTCTACGGGGTTTGCTACTTTTCCAAAATAAGATTCTTCTTTTAATATGGTAGCGATATTTCCTGCGATACGGTTAGAGAATTCTGATTTTTCATTGAATTCATTATCATAAGTATCAATCAAAACTCCGTCCACATTCCCTAAGATCGCCGCCATTGCTTCGGTGGTTGCTCTTAGCATATTGGTGTTCGCATCTGTGATGGATTTACTCCAAATAGATGTTTTTCCTGTAACGGTGTGGTTAAACGCTGTAACCTTGTACTTGTTTGCGATTTCGTGCAACAAGTGATTGAAAGCTCTGAATTTTCCAATTTCGATAAAATACTCTAGACCAATAGCGAGTTGGAAATGTAAGTTGTTGAATAGGTTTTGAACCACAACTTGTCTTTCTTCCAATTGCTCAATTAAGTAGGTAAGTGCATTTAATGTATAGGCAACTTCCTGTACCTGGTTTGCACCAGAATCTAAAAATACAGTTCCTCCAACGGTTAGTGCTTTAAAGTTTGGATATGCAGTGGCTAATTTTATAATTTTAGCTTGTGCATCCAATTTATGGATATTTAGGACGCCTGTTGTTAGGTGTTTATCTATTATTTTTAAATCGATATACCCTTTTAACTCACTTGGATCTAAGTCAATTTCGCGAGCAAAATTGAATAAATTACCTACAAACTCCACTTCGTTTTCTTCTAAGATAAAAGAAACTGCAATGTTGTTTAAGTACACTTCTTGTAAAAGTGCTTTTGGGTTTATGTTTCCTTTAATTTCAAAAATAATACCAGTAATACCTTCGTCAATAGCTCTTAAAGCAGCTTCGTTTCCTTGGTTATCAGAAGTTACGGTAATGCTTCTATAGTTGATTAAAGAAGCTGTGTTTTTTCCTGTATTATTTAAAATTGTTTGGGTGTCTTCTGTGTTGTAAAAAGGTTTGATTTTGATACCACTCAAATTTTTCCACTCGAGTTTTTTGTCAAAATCAGCTCCTTTTAGGTCGAAAATTGCTTTTTCAATCCATTCCTGTTTTGTAACAGGTCCGAATTCGCTAAAAAGCGATGTGTTTGTTTTGTCCATAATAATCTATTTTACCATTAAACTACTTCCAAAACGATCAAAAATCGCTTGGTCTAAACTTTCTCTATGATCAGGGTGTGCAATATCTCTTAATGATTGTGCACGTTGTTTTAATGTTCTTCCAAATAATTCGGCAACTCCAAATTCTGTAGCTATAAAGCGCGCATGGGCTCTTGTAGTAACTACTCCAGCTCCTACTTTTAAGGTAGGGACAATTTTAGAAACTCCACGACCTGTTACAGAAGTGATTGCACAGATAGGTTTTCCGCCTTCAGATAATGCAGCACCACGCATAAAGTCCATTTGCCCTCCAACTCCAGAGAACATACGAGTTCCGATTGAATCAGCACAAATTTGACCTGTTAAATCTACTTCAATAGCAGAATTAATAGCGGTTACTTTTGGGTTTTGACGAATGTTTGCGGTATCGTTTACATAGGCAATGTCTAACATCTCAATTTCTGGGTTATCGTCCATAAAGTCATACAAACGACGTGTTCCCATTGCAAAACCAGAAACAATTTTATAAGGGTTTAATTTCTTTTGAGATCCGTTTACAACTCCTCTTTCTACCAAATCAACAATACCTTCAGAGAACATTTCTGTGTGTATACCTAAGTTTTTGTGATTGGTTAAAAATGTAAGTACTGCGTTTGGAATTCCTCCAATACCCATTTGTAAGGTAGCACCATCATCTATAATATTAGCAATGTGTTTTCCAATTGCTTTTTCATCTTCTGTAGGAGCAACAAATTTCATTTCGTGAATTTCTTCTACGACTTCAACACAAGCTGCAAAGTTTTTGATATGAACTAATGAGTCACCAAAAGTACGAGGCATACGTGGGTTGATTTGTGCAATTACTGTCTTTCCTTTTTCAATGGCAGAAATTACGATATCTACAGAAACACCTAATGAACAGAATCCATGTTTGTCTGGTGGAGTTACATTCACCAATACTACATCTAATTTCATGTAACCTTGACGAAATAAACTAGGGATGTCACTTAAAAAAATAGGAATATAATCTACTGTTTTTCCAATCATTTTTCTCACATTTCCACCGATAAAGAATGCGCTAGTGTGAAAGCTTTCCTTATGCTCGATGTTTGTGTAACCACACTCTCCTTCTGTATGCAAGTGTACAACTTTTACGCCTCTAAGCTCAGAAGCACGGTTTACCATTGCTTTGATTAAAGTTTGCGGTGTGGCTGATCCACCTTGAATTAAAACTCTATCTCCTGATTTGATTAGTTGTACGGCTTGTTCTGCCGTCATTTTGTTTGGGATGTTCATTTTTCCTTAATATTTATTCAATTGTCTAATAATATTTTTAACCTAAGAAACTCAATAATATACCTGCTGCAATTGCGGATCCAATAACTCCAGATACGTTGGGAGCCATGGCGTGCATGAGCAAATAATTGCTTGAATCGTATTTTAATGCTTCCGTATGTACTACACGGGCACTATCTGGTACTGCGGATACTCCAGCAGCTCCAATTAATGGGTTTATTTTGTTGTCTCCTTTCAAGAACAAGTTCATGAATTTAGCAAATAATAAGCCTCCTGCAGTTGCGATTACAAATGAGATTGCTCCTAAACCAAATATTAATAATGAATCTTTGGTGATAAAGATATCTGCTTGTGTAGATGCTCCTACAGTAACTCCTAATAAAATAGTTACAATGTCTATTAGTTTGGTACGTGCCGTTTCTGCTAATCGTTCGGTTCTTCCAGATTCTTTTAATAGGTTTCCGAAGAATAACATTCCTAATAAAGGCAATGCACTTGGCGATATAAATGTAGTTAATAGCAGTGCAACTATCGGGAAAATTATCTTTTCTTTTTGAGAGACTGCTCTTGGTGGTTTCATTTTAATTTTCCTGTCCTTTTTAGAGATTAATAACCTCATAATAGGTGGTTGAATTACAGGGACTAATGCCATGTATGAATACGCAGCGATAGCGATAGGTCCAATAAGGTTTTTTACCGTTGTTCCATCTGCTAAAATATTAACACCATTGGCTAATTTTGAAGACAAGAAAATTGCTGTAGGGCCATCTGCACCTCCAATAATTCCAATAGCTCCTGCTTCTGGCAAGCTGAATCCTAAGTACAAGGCGCCAATAAATGTAGCAAATACCCCAATTTGAGCAGCTGCACCTAATAGCATTAATTTAGGATTTGCTATCAATGATGAAAAATCCGTCATTGCTCCAATTCCTAAGAAAATTAACGGAGGGTAAATTCCTTTTACGACTCCAAAATACAGGAAGTTAAGTACAGATCCTGTTTCGTAAATTCCCGTTTGATTCCCTGGGACAAAGGGTATGTTTCCTATAATAACCCCAATACCAATAGGGATTAATAGCAATGGCTCATAATCAAATTTTATTCCTAAAAAGATAAAGATAAGTCCTATAAAAATCATGGCAGTATGTCCGTAAGTAACATTGGCAAATCCTGTATTGCTATAGAATTGTTTAATGCCTTTAAATGCTTCGGTAAAAGCACTGCTTTCTTGGGCTGTATTATCCTCTATACTTACCGTAGTAAGGTTTGATTCTGTAAGCGCTTCGGAGCTAAATCCTAA
Source organism: Flavobacteriaceae bacterium (assembly GCA_965224465.1). Lineage (GTDB taxonomy): Bacteria > Bacteroidota > Bacteroidia > Flavobacteriales > Flavobacteriaceae. Next base: position 3,607,110 of record OZ245049.1, read on the forward strand.
CATTGGTCTTATAAAAATAAGAAGGGATAGGACTCCAAAAATTAATAGTATTTTTTTCATTGTTAATGTCTTTTCTGATGATGAATCCCACTGACGAGTGGTTTCATATGCGTTGCTATTCTAGTTCAATCATTAATGCACTTTGTAATACTTGGTCTCCAACAGCAATATGAATGGCTGATACAGTTCCTGCTTTTTCTGCAGTAATGTTATTTTCCATTTTCATCGCTTCTAAGATAAGCATTGTGTCACCGATATTTAAGGTGTCACCTACTTTAATGTTTATAGAAAGGATTACACCAGGAATAGGACAAAGAATTTTTGTCTTAGCAGTACTCACATTCATTTTTGCTGGCGGGGCAGCAGGTTTTAAGGCAGAACGAACGAGGGTAGGAGTCTTATTCTTTTTAACTTCGTTTTTCATTTTTACCTCGTACTTTGTGCCATTCACTTCCAGATTTATGATGTTTTCCTCATGTGATATAATGTGTACATTGTAGTTGTTTTCGTGTATGTTGAATTTAAAATTTTTCATATCTTATGTTTTCTGATTGCGGAGTTTTTACACTCCGCAATTTTTAGATGCTATTTTGTGTACCGTAAATTTTTGAACTCCATGGCGAATATGATTTTTTGGCCTGTTTAATAGTCAAAATTGGATTTTCATAATCGTGTTGCTCATTCAAATACATATGAATTCCTGCTGCTATTGCTGCTGTCAATTCTCCAGAAAAGTTAGGGTCTGGATCCATTACTATTTCCTCAATTTTTTTATCTTTTCTTTTGGTAATGATTTTATATACATAAAGCATAAATGGCATTCCAAATTGAAAAAACAACGAAAGTGTTAATAAAGAACAAAAGACGATGATCAGTCCTGTGGTTAGAATTAGGTATCCTTCGCTAATGGTATCAGTCATTAATAATAAATTTGTCATTATAGAGGGATGTTTGAGTGTTTTTTAGGTGGATTTACAACCTTTTTATTGGCCAATAATTCCAATCCTCTAATAATACGGAAACGTGTATTTTTAGGTTCTATTACGTCATCAATAAATCCGTATTTTGCTGCTTGGTAAGGGTTGGCAAACTTCGCTGTATATTCATCTTCTTTCTCTTGGATGTATTTGTTTTTTTCGTCGATATCTTCTATTTTTCTGATATTTCTTCCTTCCAAAACTTCTACAGCTCCTTTGGCTCCCATGACTGCAATTTCTGCTGTTGGCCAAGCGTAGTTTAAATCTCCACGTAATTGTTTACAACTCATTACATCATGTGCTCCTCCGTAAGATTTACGTAGCGTTATGGTTACTTTTGGTACGGTAGCTTCTCCGTAAGCAAATAATAATTTAGCACCGTGTAAGATAATTCCTCCATACTCTTGTCCTGTTCCAGGTAAGAATCCTGGGACATCTACTAAGGTTACAATTGGAATATTAAAGGCATCACAAAAACGTACAAAGCGTGCTGCTTTTCTAGACGCTTCAATGTCTAATACACCCGCATAAAACTTAGGTTGATTGGCAACAATTCCAACAGGGCGACCGTTAAAACGTGCAAATCCTACCACAATGTTTCTCGCGTAATTTCTATGTACCTCTGTAAATTCTCCATTATCAGTCAAAATGGAGATCACATCTAAAATGTCATAAGGTTGGTTTGGGTTTTCAGGAATAATATCATTCAACGCATCATCCAATCTATCAACGGGGTCGTTGCATGGTAATACCGGTGGGTCTTCTAAATTATTAGAAGGGAAATAGCTAAATAGTTTGCGTATCAATAATAAACTTTCTTCATCATTTTCAGCTAAGAAATGCGAAACACCAGATTTTGTAGAGTGGATATTTGCACCTCCTAGTTCTTCTGTGGTTACATCCTCTCCAGTTACTGTTTTTACTACTTTAGGTCCCGTCACAAACATATAACTAGTTTTGTCGGTCATAATGGTAAAATCAGTCAATGCTGGAGAATATACTGCTCCTCCAGCACAAGGGCCTAAAATGGCTGATATCTGTGGAATCACACCCGATGCCATGATGTTGCGTTGGAAAATTTCTGCATACCCAGCAAGAGATCTTACCCCTTCTTGGATACGTGCTCCTCCACTATCATTCAATCCAATTATAGGAGCGCCAATTTTCATGGCCATATCCATTACTTTACATATTTTTAAAGCATAGGTTTCAGACAATGACCCTCCGAATACCGTAAAATCTTGTGAAAATACATAGACTATTCTTCCGTCAATCGTACCGTGTCCAGTTACAACTCCGTCAGATAGATAGAGTTGTTTGTCGAGTCCAAAGGACTTGGTTCTATGGGTTACAAACATGTCAAATTCTTCAAAACTGTCCTCGTCTAAAAGTAAGTCTATACGTTCACGTGCAGTAAGTTTTCCTTTGGCGTGCTGAGAATCAATTCTCTTTTCTCCACCACCTAATTTTGCTAGAACTCTTTTTTCTATGAGTTCGTTTATTTTTTTCTGATTTGCCATGTTTATATCTTTAAGAGACTAGTTTTTACCTTTTGAACAAAGTTCTGTAAGTACTCCTAAAGTTGATTTTGGGTGTAAAAATCCGATATCTAATCCTTCTGCTCCTTTTCTTGATTCTTTATCTACCAATCTTACGCCTCTAGACTCAGCTGTTTTTAAAGCTTCGCTTGCGTTATCTACTGCAAATGCAATGTGGTGCATCCCAGGTCCTTTTTTTGCAATATATTTACCGATAGGTCCGTCTGGAGAAGTGCTTTCTAATAATTCAATTTTAGTGTCTCCTACTTGAAAAAATGCGGTTTTTACTTTCTGATCAACAACTTCTTCTACGGAGTAGCATTTTAAACCTAAAACACCTTCGTAATATTTGATTGATTCTTCTAAGTTTTCTACAGCGATTCCTATGTGTTCTATGTGAGTAATATTCATTTTATATGTTTTAAATTGTTGTTTTTATTTTAGAGTACAAAAATATTCTATTGTGAATTCGGAAAACATGATAATTGTCAGAAAGAGGACAATATTATCCTTATCTTAATGAAGGCGGTTTTTTAGCTGTTTTTGACTGTTGTTGTATTGTTAGGTAAAAAGTCTTTTTTTTGTCATAAAACAGGTGTTACTGGGTGGTTTTGTTACTTATTATAGCTTTTATTGATAGAAGTGTATCGAAGCCTTATGGGCTGTGCCTTAGGAAGCGTGGTAATTTTTACGGAATTGTCAAAAAATAACCTTTAAATGGAGGTTATTGTCGCTCGATATGTTGTTTTACGTGTGAATGCTTAAAATTACGCCTGATAACTGAAGTTAAATAGAGATACTTTAACAAAGTTCTTTTTCTTGTTTTTAATTGTGAATTATGTAGTGTTTTTAAAAAAAAGAATTCGCTAATAATTAGTAAATTTGTAGACTCTATTTTTAAGTTGAGAGTAGATGTTTATAATTTAAAGAAAATGAAATATTATTTTGGAATACTCCTTTTGGTTATCGTTTGTGTTTCTTGTGGGCATAAAATGGAGCAAAAAGAAATCACGACTGTCAATGTAGATTCAATTGGATTAAAAGTTGGAATTGTAAATAGTGTTGGAGTCTTATTAAGTGAAGATGCTAGAACAGCATTAAAAACATGGGGAGAATACCAGAAAGTTGATATACTTATAGGTGAATTATTCAATACCTCTAAAAGTGACGTGCTTGAAAATGCAGGCTATTTTTCAGACAATATTCAGTTATTAAGAGATTCAATTCGTATTGAAGAATTGGATAATCCTAAAATTATTTCCCGTCTTAATATATTGCTGAATGAGAGTCTTAGATTAAAGGATATGACTGATATTCCTGCGATTTCAGATGCCGAAGTAACGGATGAAGTGAGAAATGTACTAAGAGCCTTCTCATCGTTGAATATTAAAATTAATACACATTATAAAACTAAAAAAATAGAAAAAGTACTCAAAGACTTTAAATTCTAGTTTTTTTAAAAATGTTTTGGGTGCAAGTATTCTTCGTGTGTTTAGCTAAGTGACGTTTTTCTACGTTTAAAATTGTTGTTTCCTGTAGTTTTTTTTGGCATTAAAGATGTATTTTTGGTAAAATTCAATTTTTAATGAAAAAAATACTACTGTATATAGGTTTTGTAATCATAGGCGTTCATGCCAATGCTCAATATAATAAAACGGCTCCATGGGTACAAAATAAGGCTTCTAAAAAAGGCGTAAATTTAAAAAATACGCGTGTTTCTTTGCTTGATATTTCGAAAGAATTTGAATCGTATTGGGAAGGTAAAAATCGTTTTAAAAAAGGGAGTGGATACAAACCATTTAAAAGATGGGAAGATTATTGGAAGCATTGTACAGATAAAAACGGACAGATACCAACAGCTAATGTTTTGTATAAGGCATGGAAAGAGCATGTGGAATTAAGTGCAAGTTCGGCTAATTCCGATGCTAGTAATTGGCAGTCCTTTGGTCCTAAGACGATTTCAAATCACAAAACATCTACGGCTAATTTGGGGCGCATAAACGTGATTGTTCCAGACCCGACAAATAATGCTGTTATTTATGCAGGAACACCAGCAGGAGGGATTTGGAAATCTACAGATAGCGGAGCTTCATGGAAATCAATGAGTGATAAATTGCCTCAGATAGGAGTGTCTGGGATAGCTATTGATCCGAGTAGTCCGAATACTATTTATATCGCTACGGGTGATGACGATGCGTCTGACACAGAAAGTGCAGGTGTTTTTAAATCTACAGATGGCGGGATAACATGGAAAGAAACAGGATTAAAACCTTCAAATTCTCCGAGTTCTATGAACGATATTTATATCAGTTCAATAAATCCGAATGTATTGTGGGTTGCTACAGATCAAGGATTGTTAAAAACAACAGACGCAGGAGTAACATGGGTTAAGACTTTTAATGGAAATGTAAAGGATGTAAAAATAAAACCAGGAGACGAGAGTGTAATTTATATAGCAACGCCTTCTAAATTTTATAAGTCTGTAGATGGAGGTGATTCGTTTGTAGAGAAAAGTAATGGCTTGCCTTCTTCTTCGGGGAGATTTGTAATTGATGTAACCCCCGCAAATTCTTCGTATGTATATGTCCTAAGTTCCAAAGGAGGTGCGGAAGAATATGCCTTTCAAGGAATTTATAAATCTACAGATGCCGGAGAAACTTTTACAAAATCTAGCAATACAACAGATATCTTAGAGAGCAGTCAGGCATGGTATGATTTGGCTTTAGCTGTTTCGGATACGAATGCCGAAGAGATTTATGTAGGATGTTTAAATATTTGGAAGTCTAGTAATGGAGGAGGAGCGTTTGTAAAACTCAATAGTTGGAATGTACATGATGCTGCTTTTACACATGCAGACATTCATTATTTACGTTTTTTTAATAAAGAATTATTTGCGGGAACCGATGGAGGGTTCTATAAAAGTACAGATAAAGGATCTTCTTTTGTAGACCTAACACAAGGAATGCAGATAGGTCAGTTTTATCGTATTTCAGTTGCAAAATCTGATGCTTCTAAGATGGCAGGAGGGCTGCAAGATAATGGAGGTTTTGGATTGGCAGCTTCGGGCGAATGGATCAGTTACCATGGAGGCGATGGGATGGATAGTGCAGTAGATCCAAATAATAGCAATACCTATTATGGGTTTTCACAATATGGAGCTTCATTAACCGTATCCTATGATGGTGGTTTAACATCGCAAATGTTGTTTTCCATTTCTCAAAATGAAACAGAAAAATATGGAAATTGGGTTACGCCATTGGTGGTGAATAACAAAGGAGAGATTTTTGCGGGATACAAATCTTTGATGCAATTTAAAAATGGAGATTTCCAAAAGATATCATCCGATTTTTCTTCAAATATAGAAGTACTAGAGATTGATGATAGTGATGAGAATAACATATATGTTGGTAATGGGACTCAGTTTTTTGCAAGTGCTAATAAAGGCGCTAATTTTACATTGTCAACTACGTTTGATTCTAATATTAATGCCATAGAAGTGCATTCTTCAAATAGTAATATTATATACGTAACAACATCAGGTAATGGATCTCGTGGCGTATATAGATCTAAGAATAAGGGAGCTAGTTTTGAAAATATCACTTATAATTTACCAAGCAATCAAGGATATCTAGATGTTGCGCATCAAGGGCGCCATTCACTAAATCCATTGTATGTGGCTACTACTTTAGGAGTTTATACAATGAATGATAGTGCGAATAAATGGGTGCCATTTGTGATACATCTTCCCAATGTTCCTGTACGTGATTTAGAAATTACGTTGGATGATGAGAAACTGACTGCGGCGACCTACGGAAGAGGTATTTGGCAAACAAATATTCCAGTAGAAGTACCGAGTAATGAAGTGCGATTGAAAAAAATAATAAGCCCTACTATTAACGAAGCTTCTTGTCAGAATACTATTTCTATAAACGTTGAGGTGGAGAATAAAGGGATTCAGGATATTACGGATTTGACAATTAATTATAAAATTGATGGTGTTTCTGATTCCAAACAATGGACAGGACTTATCAAATCAGGAAAAATAAAGAGTATTAAATTTGATAATATTCCCGTGGAATTTGGAGTTCACAAATTAGAACTCACAGTGGTGTTAGCAAATGATACGTATCCGGATAATAATTCTGCTGTTACTAATTTTTCAGTAAATAGGTCTGGTGTTTTTGATCAATTAAACGATTTTGAAGGAGAAAATAATTTATTGACTTATAATGATGGAGTTCCAACGGCAAGCGTATGGGAAAGAGGAGTGCCAACAGGTACGATATTAAAAGCAGCAGCTTCGGGTACAAATGTGTATGGTACTGTATTGTCTGGAAATCATCCAGATAGAACAAAAGGCTATTTGTATACAGGTTGTTATGATTTGTCTGCCATTGTTGATCCTGCTTTTAAGTTTAAGATGGCTTTTAAGTTGGAACAGAATTGGGATATTATCTATGTGGAGTACTCTACGACCAAAGGTGATTCGTGGAACGTATTAGGAACAAAAAACGATCCTAATTGGTACAACAGCGATCGAACCAAAGAGACCTCTGGAACCGATTGTCATAATTGCCAAGGAGCGCAATGGACAGGTGAGAATACCACGATGACAGAATACGTATACAATCTTGCGCCTTTAGCAGCAAAACAAAATATTGTTTTTAGATTTGTTTTTCACTCAGATGATGCGACCAACGAAGAAGGTGTAATTATAGATGATTTTATAATTAGTCAAGAAGGAACGGTAGATGATGATAATGACAATGATGGGGTTCTTAATGGTGATGATAATTGTCCAAATATAGCCAATCCAGATCAAGCGGATGCAGATGGTGATGGCATAGGGGATGTATGTGATGAAGACGATGATAATGATGGTGTTCTAAACGATATGGATAATTGTCCTACCGTAGTGAATGCAGATCAATTGGATACAGATAAAGACGGTGTAGGAGATGTTTGTGATGCCGATGATGATGGAGATGGTGTTGCCGATGTAGATGATAATTGTCCATTAACTTCAAATCCAGATCAAAAAGATGCAGATAACAATGGCATAGGTGATGCTTGTGAAGATACGGATGGAGATGGGGTTTTTGATGATGTTGATAATTGTCGAACAATAGCAAATGCCAATCAATTAGATACTGATTATGATGGGAAAGGAAATGTATGTGATACGGATGATGATGGAGATGGTGTTTTAGATGCTGTTGATAATTGTCCGTTAATTTCAAATGCAGATCAATTGGATACAGATAACGATGGAGTAGGAGATGTTTGTGATACAGATGATGATGGAGATGGTGTTTTAGACACTGCAGACAACTGTCCTCTTATTGCGAATGCCGATCAAGCAGATGATGATTCAGATGGTATAGGGAATGTTTGTGATTATGATAAGGATAATGATGGCGTACTAGATCAAAATGACAATTGTCCAAATACTCCTTCGGGAGAAATGGTAGATGTGAATGGTTGTAAGGTGTTTACGCTTCCAGCTTCTAATTTCAAGTTAGCGCTTAATAGTGAGACCTGTAGAGGGAGTAATAATGGTTCAATAGAAGTTAGTGCGGTGAAGGAGTTAGATTATACGGCTGTTATTTCTGGAGACACAAGTGCTACAGTTATGTTTAAAAATCAAACCGTGTTTTCGGGCTTAAGTGCAGGTAAATATAAAATATGTATTACGGTTGACGGTGAAACGACTTACAAAATTTGCTTTGAAGTTGTAATTACGGAACCGAAGCCTTTGTCTGCGTTTGCAAAAGTAAATACCAGTGCTAAAACAGTAAATATGACTGTTCAAGGAGGGACTACGTACTATGTGCGTGTAAATAAAAAACAATTTGTATTTAAGAAAAACAACTTTACGTTGGACTTGAAGCCAGGTGTTAATACTGTTAGGATTACTACAGATAAAGAATGCCAAGGTGTGTATCAAAAATTAGTGACAATTCCGTTCGAAGGTTTAAAAGCATATCCAAACCCAGTGACCCAAGGATCGGTTATTTATTTGCAAACAGGTTCTGTAGTGTCAGACAAAATTTCAATTAAAATGTTTTCAACTACGGGGAGTAAATTGTATAGTAAAATATACACTAATAATGCTCAAAGACGTATTGAAATCGAAACACATAATTTACCAAAAGGTGTTTATATTCTGCATATGGAAACGGCAGAAATAAAAAAGAATTACACAATAATTATTAAATAATATGAAAAAGATACAGTATATAATAATTGCATGCGTCAGTAGTTTTCTCTTTAGTTGCGGAGGTGGGGGAGACGGCCCTGCTCCAGTAGATCCAGTAACACCCCCGGGTGCTGCGGAATTGGTGTTTCCTGCAAATAATGAAGAGTGCAATGCCGGAGTTTCAGTTTCGTCAACTCAGAGCAAGGTTGATTTTCAATGGACTGTAGGGACTAATGTAACGTCGTCAGAAGTAATTGTAAAAGATTTATTAACCAGTATAGAGACAAAAACTACGAGTACGTCAAATCATGTAGAGATTACGTTAGGGAAAGATACACCTTATAAATGGTGGGTGATTTCAAAAGCCACGGGAACTACACAAACTGCGAAGAGTCCAGAATGGAAATTTTATAATTCTGGTAATGCGGTAATTACCCATGCTCCGCTTGCTGCCGAATTTGTTGCTCCAGTAAATGGGTCTACTGTGGCGACAGGGACAGTAGTGATAGAATGGAAAGGAAGTGATGAGGATAATGATATGAGTACGTACGATGTTTATTTTGGAACTGTAGACCCTCCTACTTTCTTATATGGATCTGTAACGGCTCCAATACATAAAATAGAAAACATTTCTGTTACTGCCAATACTTATTATTGGAAAGTAGTCTCAAAAGACTCAAAAGGAAATTCTTCTACTTCTCTTGTATTTGAGTTTAGGGTAGAATAAAGTATTGAAAAATAGAATTTAAAGGCCGTTGAGAAACGGTCTTTTTTAGGAACTAGTCCAGTCGTTTGTGATTTCGAACACAAGGGAACTTTCAAACCCTCGTCGCAATAGGAAATCAATTACTTTTTTCTTTTTTTTAAAATGATTGGATTCTCTAGTGGTATCCCATTTTTTTTGAGCGAGTGTCTCTAGTGTTTTAAAGTATAAGGATTCCTCTATTTCTTTTAATCCAGATTTGATGTTGTAAGCAGATATGTTTCTGAATTTTAATTCGTTGGTGATGCGAATGCGTCCCCATTTTTTAATGTTAAATTTACCTCTAGCAAAAGCTTTAGAAAACCGTTCTTCGTTTAAAAAATTTTCCTGTAATAAATGCAGTAGTATAAGATCTTGAGCAGCAGGAATCATTCTTAGTTGGTAGAGTTTGTTCGCTACTTCCTTATGGCAGCGTTCTTGGTAAGCGCAATAGTGCTCCATTGCTTTAATTGCTTCCTGTACGGTATATGTTTTCTTAGCTTGCATGAAGGCAAAGATATAAAAAAGGGCATTCTACAGTGTAGAATGCCCTTTTTAAATAGAGTTTTTTGTATTTATGTTGTTTTCCAGCGTTTTGCTCTGTGCTTAAATTTAAGTGTGAAATAGAAGAGTATTGGCACAATAATTAAGGTTAAGAATGTGGCAATAATTAATCCGTAAATTACGGTCCATGCAAGAGGTCCCCAAAAGGCAACATTGTCTCCTCCAAAATAAATATGAGCATCAAACTCACTAAAGAGTGTAAAGAAGTTGATGTTTAATCCGATAGCGAGCGGGATCAATCCTAAAATGGTTGTAATAGCAGTTAGTAGTACAGGTCTTAGACGCGCACGTCCAGCTTCTACAATACATTTGTACATTTCGTCTAAGGGTAATAAATCATGTTCATCTATATCCAGAGCCACCATGCGTCTGTCAATTAAGAGTTGGGCATAATCTAGGAGAACTACGCCGTTATTTACTACAATTCCTGCCAGAGAAATAATTCCCATCATGGTCATCATAATTACGAATGGATTTCCAGAAATTACAAGTCCACCAAAAACGCCTATCAAACTCAAAAATATGGCAATCATAATAATGGTTGGCTTGGAGATCGAGTTAAATTGGAAAATCAATATTAAAAATATCAATCCAAGTCCAGTGAAAAATGCACCTATTAAGAAGCCCATTTGTTTGTTTTGTTCTTCAATTTGTCCAGTATAATCAATTTTAATGTTTTCTGGGAGGTTTCTAAAACTCAACATTTCGTTTTGAATATGTCTTACAATTGCACTTGCATCCGTATACCCTGGTGCGAGTGCTGAAAATACAGTGACCACTCTTTCTGTATCTTTATGTTTGATGGCACTAAAACCAGAGCCGTTTTTTTGAGTAGTTATTGCAGAAACGGGAACTTCTTTTATCTGTCCATTTGAAGGGTCTCTAAAAGTGATGTTTTGATTAAATACAGCACTTTTATTATACCTGTTTTCTTTATTAAATCGAACATATATGTCGTAGTCTTCACCTTCTTCTTTGTAAACCCCTGCTTTGGTTCCAAAAACTGCATTTCTTAATTGCTGTCCTACTTGTCCTGTACTCACACCAAGCTCTCCTGCTTTTTTGCGATCTACTTGAACACGCATCGATGGTTTGTCCTTGTTTACATCTATCTTTAACTCATCAATACCAGCAATGTTTTTGGTATTGATAAAATCACGCATACGTTCGGCAGTTGCAATTAGTTCGTTGTAGTCTGGTCCTTGGATTTCTATGTTTACGGGTGATCCTGCAGGAGGCCCATCCATGTTTTTTTCAACAGAAATTAATACGCCAGGGTAAATGCCAACCAATGCTTTTTGTACTTTCTGGCGTAGCTTCTCACTGTCCATCCCTCGTCTGTACTTGTATTCACGCATAGAAGCTGTGATTTTACCTTTATGTGGTAATTCTGCTTGAGATCCTCCATCTGTTTGAGGGTTCCCTGCCCCTTCACCAACTTGAGAAATTGCACTTTCTACCATAAAGTTATAGTCTCCATCTTTGTAAATGGGGTCATTTAAAACCTCATATACTTTCGTTTCTATCTCTTTTGTAATGGTATTTGTTTTTTTGATATCTGTACCTTGTGGGTATTCTATGTAAACAATAATCTGATTTGGTTTATTGTCGGGGAAGAATTCTACTTTGGTTCGCTGTGTACTTAAAGACCATCCAAAAGCAATAAAAGATATAATTAATAGGATAAATGTTCCTATGCTATAAACGTAAGGTTTCCATCCGTTCATGGCACTAGCTAATTGACTTCCATACCAGTTTTCTAGTTTTGTTAAGATATGATCTTGAAAGTAATTGGCAGCTTTTCTTAGGAACAATCTGTAAATCCAAAGAAGGATAGCTGTTAGGATCATTAGCAGGCCTAAAGAGCGGTATGCTCCGCCGAAAAACGTAATAAATAGTCCGATAGCTGAAATGATTCCTGTAATAATAAATATGTTTTTTATGGGCATATCTTTATCTTCAACGGTCATGAATTTAGAAACCAATACGGAGTTGAAAAAGATAGCGACAAATAAAGAGGATCCAAGAACAATAGATAGTGTGATTGGTAAAATCTTCATAAACTGCCCCATAATTCCTGGCCACAAGCCTAAAGGTATAAATGCAGCGACTGTAGTTGCTGTAGAAATGATAATAGGCATTGCTATTTCTCCGATTCCTTTTTTTGCAGCTTGTACACGTGTCATTCCTTCTTCGTCCATTAATCTATAGGTGTTTTCTACCACCACAATACCATTGTCAACCAACATTCCAAGCCCCATAATAAGTCCAAAAAGAACCATTGTATTAAGGGTGTATCCTAAGAAATGTAAAATCATTAAAGACATAAACATAGACATAGGGATGGCGAAACCAACAAATAACGCGTTTTTGAATCCTAAGAAGAACATTAATACTGTTATGACTAGGAGTATACCAAATATAATGTTATTTACTAAATCGTCCACCTGTCCAATAGTTACAGAGGATTGATCATTGGATGTAGTGATTTTAAGGTCTTTAGGAAGGTCTTTTTCTTTCGCTTCTTTTAGGATCTCATGTATTTGATCTATGGCGTTTACCATGTTTTTACCTGCCCGTTTTTTTACGTCTAGCATCACTACTCTGTGTCCAAACTCGCGTGCGTATGTTGTAGTTTCTTTTTCTTTAAATGTTATGGTAGCAACATCTTTCAGGTAAATCGATTTCCCTTTTTCAGATTTAATTACAAAATCCCCTAATTGTTTAGGATTGTTAATCTCACCAATAATACGAATGGTTCTTCGCTGTCCGCTAGTGATAAAATTACCAGCTGACATAGTTACATTTCCCCTATTTATGGCGTTTATAATATCGTCAAAACTCACGATAGCAGCAGTCATTTTGTAAATGTCTACAGCCACTTCTACTTCTTTTTCTTGAGCTCCTCGGATGTCTACTTTCTTGATTTCTGGGAGGTTCTCTATTTTGTCCTGTAAGAACTCGCCAAATACTTTTAGTTGTTCAACGGTGTAGTCTCCAGAAATATTAATATTTAGAATTGCGATTTCTTCGGACATGCTTAACGCAAATACATTAGGTTCTACTTTGGCACCATTAAATGTAGGCCAATCTTCACCTGCAGTTTCTGTGTCTATTTCGTCTTTTACCTTTTGTTTGGCTTGGTCTATAGAGATGCTTTCGTCAAATTCTACAATCACAATCGAGTAATCTTCTTGTGATGTTGAGGTGATTTCTACGACATTACTTACCCCTTTTAATTTGTCTTCTAAAGGCGTGGTAATGAGCTTTTCTATGTCTTCGGCAGTATTTCCAGGGTATATTGAGCTTACGTATATCTTTGTGCTTATAATTTCAGGGAAACTTTCTCTTGGCATATTAAAATAAGCAGAGACTCCTAAGAACAGAATCAATACCATCATTACATACGCCGATGTTTTGTTGTTTATGGCCCAGGATGATAATGCAAATTCTTTATCAACTTGTTTTTTTTGTTTTGTCATCATCAATAAATTATAAGTTGATAATTTTTACTTTTTGTCCTTCCTTTACGCTACGTGCCCCTTCTTGAATTATTTCGTCACCAGCAGTTATTCCTTCTAGAACTTCAATAATGTTTCCTTGAGTTCTTCCTGTTTTAATGATTATTTTTTTTGTTTTTGCAATGTTTTGATCTTGTTTGTCTGTAACTACGTAAATGTATTGTTGTCCCGATGCGTTTTCAGAAACAATACTTTGTGGAATTAGTATTGCATTAGGATTTGTATAATCGTTTATTTTGAGTTTTGCGGTCAGGTTTGGCTTTATAGATTTATCTTTATTAGGGATCGCTACTTCAATTTTAAAGGTTCTGTTTGCTGGGTTTATAAAATTCCCTGCTTGTTTTACTTTGGCATCTAAAGTTGTTCCTAGTACGGGGAACTCTATTAAAACGTGTTTGTTTTTTGTAATGGTTGCAATGTATTTTTCGGGTACATCCGTTTCTATATACATGTTGGATAGGTTGATGATGCGCATCAGTTTTGATTGCCCTGGTGCAACAACGCTTCCTTGTTCCGTAATAATGTCGTCAATAGTTCCAGAAAAAGGCGCTGTTACCCGTGTTCTAGCCAATTGTCTTTTTAGTTGAATTACGGCTTGCTTTTGAGCTTCAAAATTTGTTTTTGCTTGTAAATATTGAATTTCGCTTCCTATTTTTTGATTCCACAGACGTTCTTGTCTATCAAAAATTGTTTTGGCAAGTTTCGTGTTTATTTTTAATTGAGTTACTTGTTGCGCTAAGCCTCCATCATCTATAATAGCAAGCAGTTGTCCTTTTCTAACAAATTGACCTTCTTTTACTAAAACATTGATTAAAGTCCCTGAATATTCTGGGTAAATAATTAAGTTATTCTTAGTATTAACATTTCCTTGTAATTCTAAATAGTGTGTGAATTCTTCTGTTTTTGCTTTAAATGTAGTGATTAAGGCGATGCGTTTGGTGGTGTCTAGTGCGTCTATTATAATATCTAATCTCTTGATGTCAGTGATTAATAGTTGTTGTTTTGCTACAATTTCTTTCCTCTTTTTTTGTATGCTGCTCAGGTTGTTAGAAGCGATTATGTCTTCTATGCTAGCTTCTTTTTCCTTGTTGTTTCCACAAGAAATAATGAATGCCGAAAGGCTCAATAGCACTATGAATTTTTTTGTGGTAATGGTATATGTCTTCATTGTTTTAATTCTTTGTTTGGTTGTTTGATGCATTGTCTAATGCTGCTTTTTTTGTGATAAGATCTAGCATTGCTTGTAGGTATTCGTTTTGTGAGGAATACAATTGTAATTGTGCTTGTCGTAGCTCAAAACTAGAATTGATACCTTCTGTGAATTTAATATTGTTTTTATGTTCAATGCGTTCGGCTAAAGCTAGGTTTTTCTGTGCAGTACCATAGCTTTCTATACTAAATTGGTAATCGCTTTTGGCGCGATTAATCTGGAGTTGGATTTCTTGAGATTTTTGAACCAAGTTTTCTTCCGATTTGTCTAGGTTTATTTTGGCACGTTTTGTAGCGGCTGTTCTTCCTAGTGAGCTAAAAATGGGTACGTTTAGTTTGATTCCCAATAAGGATGATCCCAACCATTTTTGATCTTTTCTTGTAAATTCAAAAGAATCTCCATATCCAGCATAAGACCCATTAATAAATGCTGATAGGGTAGGTAATGCCTTGCTTTTTTCTAGTTTCCATAAAAGTTGGTTGGAGACTTTTTGATTGTTTGCAATTTTATAATCGATGGTGTTTTCTACAATCGTATTAGTATCAAGCGCAGAAAGGTCTGTAAATGAGGAGGCTATTTCGGACAACGTTTCGGATAAAACAATAGGACTTGCAATCTCTTTTCCTAAAGTGATGTTTAAAAATTTCTTTGATAAACCTACCATTCTCTCAACATTACGTAAGCTATTTGTAATCGTAGACAGCGTAATTTGTAGTTGTTCAACGTTCTCTTGTTCTGTCAATCCGTTTTTAAATGTTTCTGTAGTTTCGAATAATGTTTTTTGTAGATTTTTTTTGTTTTTCTTTAATATTAAGACGCTTTCTTGTGCTAGTAATACATTGCCATAGGCATTTATAACTGCTTTTCGTACTTCTAAATCAGTTTTTGTTTTGGCGTTTTTAGAAATTTCTAAAAACACTTTTGCTGATTGGAGACCTACTAAATAAGAACCGTCAAAAAGTAATTGTGTTAGCGTGGCTGTAGCTGTCATGCTTTCTTTTGTTCCAAAAGAGGCTTCTATGTAGTCTCCTGGTTTACCGCCGAAAAATTCAGCAGGTAATAATTGAATTTGCTGTTGTAGCCAGTGGTTGTAAGATATGTCGGCATTTATTTGAGGAAGTCCAGTGGCAGTAGTTTCCCATTTTCGTTGGAAAGCGGCATCAATATCTCTACGAGCGTTTTTGCTAGTTCTATTGTGTTCTAATGCGTAGTTTATGGCTTGTTCTAAGGTGAAACTCTGTGAGTTTTGTGCTGTAATTATACCTGTAAAAGTAAAAAACAGCAGGGATAGTATTTTAAATTTCATTGCTTTATTTTCTGTTGTCTAATTGTTTTTTTAGTTCTTGAAGTCCTTTATTTGTAGCTATAGCACGGGTGTGATACTCTAGTACTGGGAATTCGTGGGTTGTCGGTTTTTCTTTTTTAAAAATTTCATGTTCATGAATATTCATGACTAGTATAAAGTAGTATTTAATAGTTCCATGTATATCAATACCGGAACGATATAGACCTTCAGAAATACCGCGCTGTAAGTTGCCATTCATGAAATTTTCGAAATTTCGAAATTCGTTTTTTACGTGTTTTCTATATGTTTTAGGATAATATTTGTTTAATTGGTACATTGGAAGCTCCTTGGTTTCTGTAAAAATATTTTTAAAAATTGTAGTAATCTCAAAATTTTCTTCAATGGCATTGTACCCTTTTTCTCTTATGTTAGAAATCATATCAAAAACTTGAGATTGGAAAAACTCCGTAGAAGCGTCAACAAGGGCGTTCTTGTTTTTGAAACATTTATAGAGTGTTTTTTTCGAGATAGCCAATGCATTGGCGATGTCGTCCATTGTTACACACTTGTATCCAAATTTTAAGAAAAGGTCACATGATTTTTTTAAAATCGGTTCTTTCATTTTCATTTTTAATATATTCTATGGTGCAAAGGTACGACGGAAACTTAAGAAACTCTAAAAGTTTCTTAAGTTTTATTAATTTAATATCTTGTTTCGGGTTCGATTTTTCGTGGAGCCGCCTCGAAATAGTGAATAGTTTTCTTGAAATATTCTCCCTGTTTCATTGTTAAAATGGCTGTTGTTTAGGTAGTTAAAATCATTATTTATATGATGCTTTTATGGGCTGTTTGCTTGTTCTTATAAAGGGGGGTGAACATATATGTGTTTTGATAATGGTTTTCTTGAGAGAATTAATGCCAGATACATTTCCAAGTGACGGTTTAGAAATTGAATTATTTTTTAACAAGGCTTGAACGTAAAACAAACTATTTATATTGGTTATTTTGGATTGTAATTGGTGTAAATATGCTAAAACTTTGTTTTTTTTCTAAAAAAACAAAACAATGACTATGGGTATTCTTCTGTTTTCTATCTATATAAGCTAAAAAACAGCTTTTTTTTAATTGGATTTGGTGCTCTATATTTTAAACAGTCATTTTGAATTCATTTATAGTTTTGTTTTGAAACTGTATTTTTTGCTTCTGTTTATGATGAAGCTGCTCAAGTTTTAGTGTGTTATTCTTGGTTAAAATCGGCTTGATTGGTGTATTTTTACGGAAAATTTTTAAAGATGCAACTAATTGATGATTTTAGAGCGGAGTTTTTAACATACTTAGGTAAAAAAAACACGACGCGTAGGCCGGAAAATTTATACAATCCTATTCAATATATTTTAGGCTTAGGAGGAAAGAGATTGAGACCTGTATTAACACTTCTTACTTGTGAAATGATGGGAGGTAATTCTAAAGAGGCATTGGATGCTGCTTTGGCGATTGAGATTTTTCATAATTTTTCTTTGATACACGATGATATTATGGACGATGCCTCTATACGTAGAGGGATGGAAACTGTGCATGAAAAATGGGATCTGAATACAGGGATTTTATCGGGTGATGCTATGATGATTATTGCCTATCAATGCTTTGAGGTGTATGAAGCAAAGAAATTTAAGAAGTTGTCTCAGCTTTTTAGTAAAACAGCGTTGGAGGTTTGTGAAGGGCAGCAGTTTGATATCGATTTTGAAAAAAGAAATGACGTTACGATCGAAGAGTATTTGGAAATGATCAAGTTAAAAACTTCGGTATTGGTTGCGGCGGCAATGAATATGGGGGCTATTGTTGCGGGTGCTGCTGATAAAGATATGCAGAAAATTTATGATTTTGGATTGCATTTAGGCTTGGCATTTCAGTTGCAAGACGATTATTTAGATACGTTTGGTGATGTAGCAACATTTGGGAAGCAAATAGGCGGGGATATTTTAGAAAATAAAAAAACCTATCTGTACTTAAAAGCTTTTGAGAATGCTTCGGATGCTGAAAAAAAACGCTTAGAGGAGTTGTTTAAAATAGAAGACAGATCTGATGCTGCAAAAATTGCAGAAGTAACACAGCTGTTTTTAAAAACTGGTGCAGATAAAGAAACCTTAACAGCTATAGAAACGTATACTAAATTGGCATTTGAAGATTTGAATGCGTTGTCCGTGTCCAAGGAGAATAAGAATGTATTAAAGAATTTCGGACTTGAATTAATGCAACGCCAGTCTTAATGAAAGTTCAAAATACATTGCAATTATTAGAAACTGTTCAGCAAGAGAATGCCTTGGTTAAAGTTATTGAACAGTTGAATAAAGACATGTATATGGCAGCGTTGGATATTGAGTTTCCTACGGATATAAGCCCTGCTTCTTTAGTTGATAATTTGCAGGTACACGTAGAATTATTGCTGTATAAACAATATGATGATTATCTTAACTTTATGTATCGTGTAGACGTACAAGAAGCCGATTTATTAAAGTTAAACGGACTTTTACCTAAAGATTTAATCAAAGAAATCACTTTTTTGATTTTAAAAAGAGAATGGCAAAAAGTATATTTTAGAAGTAAATTCTAAAGATAGGTGATAAAGCTGATGGGTAAATACTCTTTACCTTGTCATACATCAAATCATAGCGCAGTCCAATAGACATGTTTTTTTGTCTGTAAGCGACTCCTACATATAAAGCATCATTCCAATAGTCTTGCGAGGTGTAATTAAGAAGGCCTCGCTTTATTTTTAAACGTTCGTATTCTCCTGAAAATTGTAATCCATCAATCGGGTTTGCTAAAGCGATTAGCCCGCCGCCGTATACATTGGATGTTTGGTTGGAGGATTTGTTCTTAGAGTATAGGTAGGTAGCATTGATACCTGCGCTAAAAATAGGTGAAATATCATAAATAACACTTGGGGAAATGGCAATTGTGCTATATCCACTTCCTAAACCAATATTAAATCCACCTCCAAAATGAAACCCGTCAGTAAAAGTCTTAGCCGTATTTTGAGCTTGAATACTTAAGAATGAAATACTTAAAAATGCAATAAGAAATGGGATGCTGTTTTTCATAATTTTAATTTTTCACTAAGGTAAAAAAAAATAAATTTCTAGGGCAAAAACATTGTGTGTATTACAAAATAGTCTTAATATTGCAGTCTTAAATGGAAGTTTAAGCGGTCCTATAGCTCAGCTGGTTAGAGCACCTGACTCATAATCAGGGGGTCCATGGTTCGAGCCCATGTGGGACCACAAGACAAAGCCTTATGAACAGTACGTTCGTAAGGCTTTTTTATTGGTCTTTGGTTTTTTTCTAGTGTCTTTTAAATTTTCTTTTTATACCCTTATTACGTAAGTTTGAGGAAGTAACTGTAACTAATTTTTGAATTGGTTACAGTAAAACACATTGAATGAAGGCGGGAATTAAACTCAATACAAACAAAAACTACAAGGCTGGATCTCCTCTTATAAACGAGATAAAATATCACACACCTTTTATAAAAGAATGTGTAGAGAAAGACACTACTTATTTATATTTCTTTTTCTAGAACAGGTACCTGCGGACAACAATGCCTCCGAGAGAGCAATCCGTAATATAAAAGTGAAACAAAAAATATCAGGACAGTTTAAAAAAGAAGAGACTGCGCAAAATTTCGCCAAAATAAGATCCGTTATTGACACTACTATCAAAAATGGAATGAATGTATTGGACAGTCTAGCTATTATCGCTAAATTTGAAACTCAAATTTAAGACTGATTAGTTACGATTATATTATGAAACTAAAAAAGTTGAAGTTAAATAATTTCGAAGCGGTAAGCAACGAAGAGTTATTATCACAAAGAGGGAGCAAGGTGGCTATGAAGGTATGTGTGAAGGTGATTTAGATCCATGGGGTAACCCACTTAGTCAGGATGACGTTGTTGTTGAAGGTACCAGTAATGATGAAAATTGTGTCATATGTGTAACTAATGAAAATGAAGCAACGCATCCTCGTCCAGCCCGTTCTCATCTTTTAAATTGGATTCTAAACCATTATCATGACGATGAGTGTCCTCAGAACCCATACAATTAGTTGTTATTAATTTTCGCCTTAGGTTAATCATACATAAGGTTTTTTTTTGAATAAATCATGAAAAAAAAATACAAAATTATACTTTTTGCCGTTTTGTTTTTAGTTGTTGTACAAGTTTCAAATCTAGTAATTTTTTTAATTTTGAAAAGATTTGGAATTCTAGAATCTCAAAAATGGCTTTCAATAATTATCCATTTACCTATACTAACAATGTTAATTGGTTCAGTTTTAGTACTAAAAGTGTATGAAATTAACTTGAATTTTGAACTGAAATCTTTGTCTTACACTAAAATTAGTGTGTTACTTTTTGTGTTTATATGCTGCTTTGTTTTTAGCTTTTTATATGAAATGCTTCTAAATATTGGAAGTGGAAAATTGTTTTTCATCAAGCTAATTATGCCAAAACTATCTTGGAGTAAGTTTTCATACTTTTTAATTGTACTAATTATAGGTCCAGTTGTTGAGGAGGTTTTATACAGAAGAATAATTTTTGTAAAACTTAAAAAGCATTATAGCCTATTGGTGAGTGTTTTAATAAGTAGTATTCTTTTTTCTGTATTTCACATGGATATTAACAATCTAGTCCCTGCTTTTATTGCTGGTATATTTTTTGCATATGTTTACCATATTACAAAATCCTTAACTGTAGTTATAGTTTTTCATTCACTAGACAATCTAATGATTAATTTTGCTACAACAACCAAGGTGAATTTTGAGCCTATCGTATTTGTACTTTATTTGACAATGTTTATGATGGCTTTTGTTGGCTTGATTTTTGGGTTTAAAAAACTTCAAAAACTTTACAATGTTAAAAATGAATTAGAGTAGTTTGCTTATTTTATTCGATTCATGCGGGTGTTTAAATTTGTGAGTGAAAATTTATAACAAGCGGATAGGTTTTGAGTGGTTGATAGGAGTACAGTATACCGAGTTTGGTAAATATTTACTTGGATTGAATCATGCTGATGGATGTCCAGATAACGAACCATTAGTGCAAATTATCACCTAAGTAATCATTAATGGTTACCGAGCTAATCAAACCTTAGGTGATTTTTTTTAAAATAAAATGAGAATATGAAAAAAAAATATAAGGTGCTGCTTTTTGCTGTTTTGTTCTTGGTTTCTCTTCAAATTTCCAATATAATAATCACACTTATTTTATCTAAAACAGATTTTATTTCACATAATTTAGAAGTTTACATTATATACTATTGTCTACCTATCAGTACTTTGTTAATTGGGACTGCAATAGTGATAAAAGTATATAAATTTAAATTAAATTTAGGTGTAAAAATTTTATCTCATGAAGAGATTACAGTATTATTTTTTGTAAATATCTGTTTTTTTTTATTTAGCTTGTTATATGATTTTCTATTAAATATTGGCAGTGAAAATTTATTTTTTATTAAACCAAAAATACCTGAACTAGAATGGAATAACTTTATAACTGTTTTTATTGTATTAATTATAGGTCCAGTTGTTGAGGAGATTTTATACAGAAGAATAATTTTTGTAAAACTTAAAAAACATTATAGCCTATTGGTGAGTGTTTTAATAAGCAGTATTCTTTTTTCTGTATTTCACATGGATATTAACAATCTAGTCCCTGCTTTTATGGCTGGTATATTTTTTGCTTATGTTTACCATATTACAAAGTCCTTATTAATAGTTATAATTTGTCATTCGCTAATTAATCTAATGGTTATTTTTTCTACAACAACCAAGGTGGATTTTGAGCCTATCGTATTTGTACTTTATTTGACCATGTTTATGATGGCTTTTATTGGTTTGATTTTAGGGTTTAAAAAACTTCAAAAACTTTACAATGTTAAAAATGAATTAGAGTAGTTTGCTTATTTTATTCGATGCATGCGGGTGTTCAAATTTGTGAGTGAAAATTTATAACAAGCGGATAGGTTTTTACAGCAACCTGCCCCTCAGTATTATACCAATCATATTTCAAATAATCAACACCCCATTTTGCATAGGTTTCAGCATCTTTTAATTCATAACCTTTACTACCAAGTCTTCCAGCACAGGTAAGCGTTCCTGCATCTGAATAAATACCAAATTTCAAACCTTTTGAATGTATATAATCTACCAGATTTTTGATTCCTGACGGGAATTTTTCTTCATCAACAATAATATAGCCTTTTTTATCTCTACCTATTTGCCAACAATCATCAATAACAATAAATTCATATCCTACCTCCTTCATTCCAGAAAAAATCATTACATCTGCCATCTCCATTATCACTTTTTCATTAAGCCCTTCACATTCAAATGTATTCCAGCTATTCCATCCCATAGGTGTTGTTAGCGCCAAATTTTCAAATTTTTGTGCTGTCAAACTCCCAACTATTGCAAGAAGGAATACACAATTTAATAGGTGTTTTTTTATGTTTATTTATTTAGGGTATCCTCTTCAAGAGAAACAATAATTCCAGCTTTTTTCCATCTATTTAATAGTGTAGGTAGAGTAGCCCTAAATCGTGTATAATTTTTATTATTTGTTGACGTCCATCCTGTTTCTGCATAAGCTGCAATTCTAGGGAATGTTTGGCTATAAATTTCCTTTTCTGTTGGTGTCCATTCTCCCCACATTTGAGTTCCTAAACCCAAAACTTGCGCTGCTTCTTCTTTTGTAAATCCAGCTGGGACAGGATTAAAACTGTATGCTTTTTCTAGGTTTATTTGCTCATATGTATAATCTAAATAGGTATAACTATTGTTAGAATTCACTAATTCATGTCCTGCATCAATAGCCATTTTTAAGTTTTCGGGGGTGCCTTTCCAAAAATGGATAATTGCTTTTTTTGAAAGGCTGAATTCAAGTCACAAACGCAAAATTTAGTTAAATAATAATTGTTCCATTACAAATATAGGGTTTTGATATTTATGTCTCTTCCTAGGTCTGTTATTTAATTTTGTTTCTACCTCTTTGATTCTTTGATCTGTTAGGTTTGTAAAGTCACTTCCTTTGGCAAAATATTGTCTAATCAAACCATTTAAATTTTCGTTAGATCCTCTTTCCCAAGAGTGATATGGATGCGCAAAAAAGTAATCAATACATAAATTTTCTGCAACCTGCTCATGGCCTGCAAATTCTTTTCCATTATCAGCTGTTATAGTATGTAGATAAGGCTTCCAGTCTTCTAATATTTCATTGATAGCTTTAGTGACAACAACTGCTTCTTTAGAGCTTACTTTTTTCATTTTAAGCATTCCAGAAGCTCTATCATTTACGGTAAGTATGGCTTGATTATGGTTTTTACCTATGATTAAATCGACCTCTAAATCTCCAAATCGATTTCTTTGTTCAACAACTTCAGGGCGTTGTTCTATACTAATACGATTCTTTATAACCCCTCTAGAATCCTTTGATGAGCCACGTTTTCTATATCTCCTTCCCTGTCTGCGAAGGTGTGTATGTAAATCACCATCATTCCTCTTGTCTTCCCTAATATGCTGATATATACGCTCAATAGACACCGTTTCTTTACCTTGTTTTTTTAGGACACCAACTACTTGCTCAGGACTATAATCGTCTCGCAATAACAACTCTATTGCTTGTTGAATATCTTCTGTAAAGCGTTTTCTTTTAGGCTTTTCTTTATGACGTTTAGCATACTTTTTTTGGGCTAATTCATGCTTGTAAACTCCATTTCTTTTGTCTGAATTACGCTTAATCTCTTTGCTAATAACAGACTTGTCTTTTCCTATAGCAGCTGCTATCTCAACCTGTTTATAACCTTGTTTTAACATGCAACAAATTGTGTATCTTTGCGCTTGGGTGATGTGTTTCATACAACTTCTTTTTTCGAGATTTGAGACCGTAAGATACATATCCATCAAGACAAGAAAGGTAGGTTTTCCTACTTTTCTGTTTTGAAAATATAACCATCATAGAATCAAATCGAAAAGTTGCGTTTATTAGTTGAATTTAAGAAGTGATATAATTAATAGTACTAAAGTTATCCTCATTTTTAAGTTTAGTTTGGGGAGACTAAAGAATAATAATCTCTTAGTTCTGAATTTTTTCATACTTTTGTAGTGATTTGGTTATTAAATTGATTTACTGATCTAATCATATTGTACTGTCGAGAAATGTTACCGCATTTCTCGATTTTTATATATAAGATGATTTTAATTTTTAAATTCGTCTAGGTCATTTTTTTTTGGATTATTTATAGTTATTTGTTCCCCTTTTATTTCAAATGAAAAGGGTTCACTGTTTTTAAATGAATTTAATACTTGCTCAATATTTTCTGAATCAAATTTTGCAAAAAATCGTTGGTTGTTTAAACGTTCATAATTATTTGTAATCGAAACATTGTAATGTCTTTTTAAAACTTTTATTATTTCTGAAAAAGGTCTATTTTTAAAATGCAACACCCCTTCAGTCCAAGCTGTGTATTCTGTAACATCAACTTTTTTTACCTGAATATTTTTTCCTGATTTATTCCAAGAAGCAATATGTCCTGGGTTTAAAATAACAGAAGTATTAGGATCAAAATTTTGATCCTCTCTATAAATACCAACAGATCCTTCAACTAAAACTGTATTTATAATTTCTGAATCACTATAAGAATTCACATTAAATTGTGTTCCTAAAGCACGAATATTTATATCCTTAGTACTCACAATAAAAGAATGGTTCTCCTGTTTTACCACATCGAAAAAGGCTTCTCCTTCAATAAAAACTTGCCTCTTCTTTCCAGGTAAGAATTTTACGGGATATTTAAACGTAGTCCCTGCATTTATATGTACATGAGTTCCATCTGACAAGATTAAATGAAAGGTCTTCCCGTAGGGGATCGTTAACTCATTGTATGTAAGAAGTTCTTCGAGGTTATTACTATGGTCCTTATTGTTTTTATTTTCATAATCTAATGTTGTCCCTTCCTGAGTTCCAATAACCAATCCATCTTTATTCCTGATTTTCTCATTACCATCCTCTGAAATCACTTTAATGTTCCCGTTATTTAATTTCAAAGTAATTGTATTTTTATCAATGTGTAACGCATTAGAATTTTCAGAGTTCAGAATAAAGAAATAGCTCAATCCTATAATGCCAATAAAAACAGCAGCCCACTTATACCAACCTAAGGAAACAAATCTTATATTTATTCTCTTTTTTTCTATCTTTTTTATAAGGTCTAAATATTCAAATTCTAAATCTACATTTTGCAAAGCCACATCCACATCATAATACTCTTTAACATAGATTTTAAAAAGTTTTCTATTCTTCTTGTCTTTCAACAATTTTGATAGCTCAATTAGTTCTAAAGAACTAATCGTATTTGTGAAATATTTTATAATTAAGTCTTTCAAATTTCAGTATAATTAATGCGTTATTAACGTACATAAAACGTTTATTTTTCAAAAACCCTTAAAAAAATATATTTTTTTTAATATTTGCAACAATATCTAATTTATAAGTAAATCAAGATGTTATTAATTATGAATGAACAAAATTTAATTTTAGGGATTAAAAATAATGATCAAAAAGCTTTTAAACTAGTTTTTAAACGTTTTTATGAGCCATTGTTAGCCTATGTAACTACTTTTACTATGGACAGGCAAGAAGCAAAAGATATTGTTCAAAATTCTTTTATTATTCTATGGGAAAAGCGTAAAAATCTCTCAAATGACTCCTCCTTAAAAAGTTATTTATTTACAGTTGCTCACAATTTATTCATTAATCACTATCGTAAAAATAAGTTTAAAAATAAAATTTTTATTGAGTTAAAATCAAAGGCATTAAGTAGTCGTATTAATGAGGAAGAATGCACTACCATTGAAAAAACTAAAGAATTATTGATCCTCATAGATAGTTTACCTCCAAAATGTAAAAAGATATTATTATTAAATAAAAGAGAAGGTTTAAAATACAAGGAAATTGCTAACAGACTTAATATTTCAGTAAAAACCGTTGAATCTCAAATGCGAATTGCGTACCAGAAAATCAGAAAAGGATTCAAAAATAGCCCTTTAGTTTTGTCGATAATAATAATTAATAAATTACTAAGTAAAATCTAGGCCATTTTAGGACTCTAACTCAAGTTTCGCACCCATCATTTACAGGTGTTTAAGTAAAAATAAATAGCATGAAAACCAAGGTAATCCCCTGGTTTTATTGTACTTTTAAGTACGAACAAGAAAGTACAAAACATGCTAGAACACGAAGATATCACAAAAACACAGGAGATAAAAGGAAAATTTAATAAGATTTGGCTTAGTTCAGAATACCTACAAGCACATCTAAATATTTTAGGATTCAATAAAATTAAAAACAAGTTTAGTTGGTGTAAGAAATCGGGGATTTCATTCGGTAATTTAATCTCTACACTTTTAATTTTACCTATTATCGGATTTGATTCTATTCATGGACTTACAAGTAGTAAAGACAAGGGGTTAGGTCAGTCGGGTAAAGATTCATACTATCGAATCCTAGCAAATCAAAAGATAAATTGGAGGGTTTTTCTAGCTCAGTTTGTGAAGCAATATCTATTAAAAGAAGAGTTCTTTACTCCATCTCAAGACGCTACAAAGTGCTTGATCTTTGACGATACTGATCTTTCTAAAACAGGAAAGACAATTGAAGGTGTTTCAAAAATATACAACCATGTGTCAAAAACGTATTACCTAGGCTTTAAGCTACTTGTAGCTGGTTATTGGAATGGAAGTGTATTTATCCCTGTTGACTTTAGTTTGCATCGTGAAAGTAAAACATCAAAATTAAAATACGGTCTAACGGCGAAGCAACGTAGGCTTCAAAAGAAAACTCCAAGATGTAGTAAAACAATTGCAGCAAAGAGGTATCAGGAACTCAATAAAAAGAAAACAGACGTAAGCGTACGGTAAAGTACACCCTTGATTATTTATCAACAGGCTTCCAATTTTGAGGCAGTAACTCCGAAAGTTTATTAGCTTTATGTTCTGGTAATCTATTAAGGACATCACATAGCCACGTATGTGGGTTTACGTTATTCTTTTTGCAAGTAGCAAAAAAGCTATAAAATAGCAGGGCAAACTCACACTTTAATGCTTAATACTTTTAACAGATATGCTTGATTCCAGCCTGCTTTAAGTCTTTTTCCAGCAATACCTTGTTTCTCCGTTTTTTCGTTTCTCAATAGATTCAGGGCAATTTTCAATAGTATTGAATAGTTTTGAGCTGCATTTTTATTTCTTTTTCTAGAGGCATCCTCTGAGAATGCAACATCCAATGTCCAATGTAATTTATTCTCTACACCCCAATGAGAACGAATATGACTTTGATGATTTACAGCGGTATCTTTTAAGCTAGAAATGTAATATCTAGTTGCCTTTTCTGTTTGTTTATCACTGTTTTTGAA
Organism: Flavobacteriaceae bacterium; assembly: GCA_965224465.1. Classification (GTDB taxonomy): domain Bacteria; phylum Bacteroidota; class Bacteroidia; order Flavobacteriales; family Flavobacteriaceae. The sequence goes on from OZ245049.1 coordinate 3,634,609, forward strand.
CTCCCTTATACTTTCTATTTTTATAACTTGAGTCAACTTATTCCATTTATTATCTGCGTTCTTAATAAATTGAAAATCAGAAATTACGCTACATTTTCTAGTTTCAATTCTTCCATGACCAAGGTCAAAGTCTGTATCTATTTCTATGTTTTTTGAGAATTTGAATTCGTCCTTTATTTCCTCTAGTAGTTGTTTTTGATTTCCCTTTACGGCAAGTATGTAATTGGCATCATTTTTTATAATCTTATCCGCAATATCAGTTTGAGTTCCCATTGCGTCTATTGTAATTATATTGCCTTCTATACACAAAGTATCAAGTAATTCCGGGATCGCAGTTATCTCATTAGATTTTTCATTGACTCTAATTTGACCCAAAACTAAATTGTTTTGATCAGCCCATGCGCTCACCATATGTACAGGTGATTTTTTTCCATTTGATTTTGCTCCTCTAAGCGCTTTTCCATCAATAGCTATTACCTGCCCTTTTGATATAGTTGAAATAGAATTGACCCATTCTATGAAACATGTTTCAAGCTGAGAACTGTCTATCGACGAGAATACCCTGTTAATAGTGTCTTCTGATGGTATTCCATTTGGTAATTGTAGAAATTTCCTTAAAAAACCTTCTTTTGAACAAGCAAACTCAACCATTTGTTTCCATGTTTCTGCTCCACAAATGACTGAAATTATCCCAATAAGGAGGATGTCAACCAAGTTGTGTAACTTGTTTATATCGCTTCTAGGGTCTTCTATATTGCCAAAAATACTCATTATTTTACTGTCTGAATTCATATCGTTACCTATCTAATTATCAACATAATATACTGATAATTAACGAGGTAAGCAACTTAAATTCAATGAAATTAACTTAAAAATAGTATGAGTTTGCCCTGTATAAAATAGAGCTATGTTTTGTGCGGACTCATGACTGCCAGCAAAGAGATAATTTTTTCTGCCAATAGCTAAAGGTCTTATGGCATTTTCTATATTATTGTTGTCTATTTCAAACCTGCCATCATCGATGTATAGTTTTAGGTTTTGCCATATTTTAAGAGTATAAGCAATTGCTTTTCCTATGGCACTTTTAGGCAGTACGTTTTTTCGCTCTTTTGTAAGATAAATTTCTATTCCGTCTAAAACAGGTGATGCATGTTTTTCTCTATATGCTTTAGTTTGCTCAATAGTTAATTCTTGTTCTTTTATTTTACGTTCTATCTTGTATAGCTTTTGAATTTCCAACAAAACAACATCCGCTCTTTTAGGATCATTATCCAGCGCCTTCTCAAAATACCGCCTAGCATGAGCCATGCAACCTAAAAGAGTAATTTCTCCTTTTGTTGTTAAGTTTTGGTATGCAGCATACCCATCGGACTGTAGTGTCCCATTGAAATCTTTAAAAAACTCTTCTGGAACAACTTTTCCTCTCCCTTTATTGTATTCAAAAAGAACTAAATTTTTAACAGGATTTCGATACACCCACATATACCCTCTGTGTGTTGATTTTTTCTTGTCTTTATCTAAAACCTTTATAGGAGATTCGTCTGCTTGAATATAATTGGCATTTTCTAAAAACTGAGCCTTAAATGTATCGTATAAAGGAGCGATAAGCTCCGAACTTTTAGATACCCATCCTCCAATTGTTGATTTACTTACTTTTAAATCTTGTCGTTTAAAAATTTGAATTAATCTGTAAAGTGGTAAATGGTCTACAAATTTTGAAATAAGTATAAAGGCCAATAAACTTGCTGATGCATTTCCTTTAGGTATCGGTAAGCTTGGTAATTCTGCTATAACAACGCCTTTTTCTTCCGGAAGTGCATATTTAGGTCTTACAATTCGTCTTACAAAAACGGAAAGAGGCGTTATTTCTAAAAGTTCTGTAACTTCTTCTCCTATTTTTACAGCTCCTTCTTCTATGTGCTTAGGCTCTATAATCTCTTCTACTCGCGGAAAATGCGCAGGTATAGAAGAGCGAACAGGTTTTTTCTTTCCTTTCTTCTTTTGTTTTCTTTCGTAGATTACAATATGTTTTTTGTATGCCTCTTCTTTCTCAGCTATTATTTTTCCGAAAAGCGACAATTGATTTGTGTCAACAGGGATAAAACGTTCGCTTTTAGACCCGAAAACCATTCTTTTAAGCTGCTCGTATTGCTGCTTAATTTCAGCTAGTTCTTGAGCTGTTTTTTCAAGTTCAATCTTTAAAATTACCAGCTCTTTTTGTATGTCTATTGTATTGTTTTCCACACTATAAATATACAAAAAACAAGACTAAATAGCAGGTAAAACCTACAGTTTTATTGAATTATTTAGCCTCTAAATAACGTTCGTTTTTCTGAGTATTTATAATACTAATTCCGTCTAAAACCATAACCATTTGGGTATAACTCAAAACTACTAATCCATCTTCAATGTCGTATTTTGGAAGCTCAAAAATACCTCGTTCCAATCGTTTATAATACAGTACAAATCCTCCAGGTCGCCAATGAAGAAGTTTTAGTTTATTTTTTTGCTTATTGATAAATGCATAAACACTATTTCTATCTCGCTCTTGTTCCATGTGCTCACTAACTAATCCACTTAATCCATTAAATCCTTTTCGCATATCAACTGCAGATAAGTGATAATAATACGTGTGTTCTGTACCTAATCCTAACATTTATATTTTCGTTTTTGTTTAGATGCAAAAATTAGATTATTTTTAACTTCTTACAAGATGTAGTTCTCCGTACGCTTACGTCTATTGAGCGTATATATCAGCATATTAGGGAAGACAAGAGGAGTGATGGTGATTTACATACACACCTTCGCAGACAGGGAAGGAGATATAGAAAACGTGGCTCATCAAAGGATTCTAGAGTGGTTATAAAGAATCGCATTAGTATAGAACAACGACCTGAAGTTGTTGAACAAAGAAATCGATTTGGAGATTTAGAGGTCGATTTAATCATAGGTAAAAACCATAATCAAGCCATACTTACCGTAAATGATAGAGCTTCTGGAATGCTTAAAATGAAAAAAGTAAGCTCTAAAGAAGCAGTTGTTGTCACCAAAGCTATCAATGAAATATTAGAAGACTGGAAGCCTTATCTACATACTATAACAGCTGATAATGGAAAAGAATTTGCAGGCCATGAGCAGGTTGCAGAAAATTTATGTATTGATTACTTTTTTGCGCATCCATATCACTCTTGGGAAAGAGGATCTAACGAAAATTTAAATGGTTTGATTAGACAATATTTTGCCAAAGGAAGTGACTTTACAAACCTAACAGATCAAAGAATCAAAGAGGTAGAAACAAAATTAAATAACAGACCTAGGAAGAGACATAAATACGAAAACCCTATATTTGTAATGGAACAATTATTATTTAACTAAAAGTTGCGTTTGTGACTTGAATTCAGCATGTCAAAAAGATATTAGTAAAAACAATATGTATAAAAATTACAGGTTTGTTAGACTTTTTTTGAGAACAGATAACGGCGATAGTAATAATATATAAAACAGCTTAATAAAACATAAAACACAATCTGCATCAACATCGTGTTTTAAAGGTTCTTTCCAATACAGATAACTCGCTTAAATACATCCATTAAGTACTCATAACCGTTGTGTCATAAGCAAAGCGTATCCATAGCAATTATTGTTTATTTTGTTAGATTAGAAGACTCTTTCCTAGTTAGAGCCTTCCTAAATTCATGCTTTTAAAAAGCAGAAAAACAGGAATCCTGCCTTTAGTCCAACCATGCAAACACTAATACCTAGAATTAAAACACAAAAAACACGTGCGTATAACTATTTTTTGTACATTTGAAGACTGCTTATACATATATACGTCTGAATAATAAAATAACCCAATGCTACATCGTAGGTTAAATGGATATGCCATCTTGTTTAGCACTGCTACTGTGAGAATATGGGATTATAAGTAATTTAACACACTCAAGCGGTAGAACATAACATAAAAAACAAAAAATTATGCCAGGACCAGCAGCAACAATATCACACATGCACACATGCCCTATGTATAGTGGAACAAGCCCACATACTGGCGGACCCATAATAGGACCGGGAGTGCCAACAGTTTTAATAGGAGGAAAACCTGCCGCAGTAATGGGGGATCAATGTACTTGTTCGGGACCACCCGATGTAATTGTAGAAGGTGTTTCTACCGTATTAATTGGCGGGAGACCCGCAGCTACTATGGGATCGAAAACAGGTCATGGAGGCGTAGTAAGCATTGGAGATCCTACCGTACTTATTGGTACAAGATGTAGTGCTCCTACCGCAATAATGCCTTTGAGTCAAATACCTTTTCCTAAAATCACTCTAATTAATAGAATATTAGGGAATACAAGGCAAGCGCAAGAAAACCAAAAAAAAATAAAAGAAGAAGCTAAGAAACATGGATATCTTAGTGATTTTAATTTAAGTATCTAAAATAAAAATCTATGAGAGTAAGTTATCCGCTAAAAGATATTAGTACTGATGCCGAAGCAAAAAATTATTTGGGGAATCGTAACCTTTTTGGAAAATACCCTATTGGAGCGCATAATGCTTGGCATGGTGGTATACATTTAGAAGGTGCAAGTAGAGAAATACAATGCATTGCGCAAGGTCGTATAATTGCCTACCGCTTTGCAAAAGAGTATGAAAAAACGATAATAAACAATACGGATCACTTATATTCCAACGGATTTATACTCATACAACACGATTATAAAAGTAAAGAAAAACAAAAAATGACCTTTTATAGTTTGTATCATCATTTAATGCCCGAATCGGATATTATTAGTGATGAAAACAGTGCAAAAATACCTAATTTTTTAAGTAAAAGTTCTTATATTATAATAAGTAAAGAAGGCATACCAATTGAAGGACTTAATGCAAGAGTTTTAAAAAACAATAAAATAGATATATCTGAAAAAGGAGTGTCTGTAGTAATACCTAAAGGAAGTACTGTAAATTTAGCTCCTTTAGAAGACAACAAAATAAACACTGGAAGTTACAAGCGAATTAACTACACAGATAAAGATGGTAAAACATATACCGATATTTATATATATGTAAAAATCGGAAAACAAGTAAAAAAAATAACAGAAAATACCTTAGAAATAATTACTACAGAAGATGAAACAGAAAATAAATCTGTTTTAGGAGCTAGAGTAAGAGAAAGTGGAAAGTCATCAGCCAAAATTATAAAAATAGTGCCTTATGATGATGTCTTAGAAATAGATGAAACAGTAAAAGGTAATTGGAAAAAATTAAAAGATGGATCTGGCTTTATACATAACTCTGGTTTCACAACAAAAATTACATTTGATAATTCCAAAGGAAAACTAGACGAAATTACAGCTTGTGATATACCAATAAAAGCAGGTATAACCATTGGTTATACAGGTAACCTAGGTTTTAAAGGATACAAAGGATATAAAGCAACCCACTTAGAAGTATTTACGACAGATGATGTTTTTGAGTTTTTAAGTAATGAAAAAAAAGATGGAAAAGAAGAACAATATTTTACAAATATTATAGCAGGTACAAAATTAAAAACAAGCCTATTTTACAAAGTAGATATTAAAGCAAATACCCCTATAAAAGTACTTAAAATTAAAGGAGATTATGCACAAATAAAAACTACAAATATAGAAGGTGTTGTAGGGAAAAGTCTTTTAGGTGGGTATAAATCTGCAACAGGAGGAAGTTACTATACCGTAAGCCCTAACAATGTATCAAAATTAAATCCAAGTTTTAATAATATATTACCTAGTGACTTAAAAAAATTATATTGGGTTAACAGATGTGATTCTTCTGGTAATAATCTTACTAAAAGTGAAGAAAATAAAAAAATAACCGATGCTAAAAAAATAAAAAAAACATACATTCCCTATAGAAAAGTAACATACAAACCTAAAACTAAAGGAACATTTTGGATAGAAAAAACATCTATTTCCAAAATAGCAGAAAAAATAAAAAAAAATTAGATATAATTACCTCAATTATTCCTGACTATTTTTTAACAGAAGAACAAAAATACGAAACAGTTGAAAGAGAAGCCAAAACAGGAGAAAAAACTACATTATATGTAGATGTATGTAAGGCATATATCGAAGTCCCTTTTAGAACCGATGTAGAAGAAGTAACTGTAGAAAAAGAAAAAGTAGTTGACTTACGTAAATTTAAAAAAGCAAAAGACGATAAAAAAGACCTTTGGTATAAAGTAGTATTAGATGATACAACTAGTAGCCAATGTGTAGCAGTAAAAGGCTGGGTAAAAGAAAAGGATCTTGACAAATTTAGCGCTTACGATTGGCAAAAATTTGGTTTTAAAGATCTAGACGCAGGTAATGAATACATATACTCTGTAAAAGACTTACGTGAGGCAACAGATAGTGCCGATTTTGTAACCGAAATTTGGGATAAAACAATAGATACAGATGGCAATAAAGTATTAGATATACTAGAGCTTATTAGAGCGTTTAGTAAACCAGAAATAGCACAAAAACTATCTCGTTTGGTATGTAAGCACAAAAATGAATGGTCTTATACTATGGACGAAATAAAACCAGAAGTAAAAGAACTCTATGATTTTGGTATACAATTAGAAGAAGTTACAGCCGAAAAACAAAAACTAGAAACCGAAAGGGATGATAGTTTAGCCAAAATGGAAACCAAAATAGAAAATTTAATGTGGTGGGATGAGGCAAGTAAAAAACCCTACACAGCACCCGTAAAAGAAGAAGATAAAACAAAAACGAGTAGCACCAAAAGACCTTCTATGTTGCCAGAAGGTACAGTGGTAGAAGAAATACCACAAAAAGATGTTGTACCTTTAGACAATAAAACAACAGCAGCTAAACCAGATGCTAAACCAACGAAAGATAGTATACCAACGACAAGTACAACCGCTGCTCCAGCACCAGAAACTAAAGTAGAAGAAAAAGAAGTACCACCAAAACGTATGTTTCCAAGTACAGATATAGTACATCATTTTCATCCTATTGCTTGGGTGGAGCAGATGAGACTTGTTTTTGGGGAAGGTGGCGGAGATTGTGAATCTCTTATTTGGGGAAATAAAGTAAGTTGTGAATTTAGAAAACGAGTAATTCAAATATCTAAACGTCTTGAATGCGATCCTAATCATTTAATGGGAGCTATGGCTTTAGAAACTGGAGGGAAATTTGACCCTAAGGTCGATAATGGTTTAGGTAAAGACAAAGATGGTATTGGTTACATCGGATTAATTCAGCTTGGAAATGATGCTATAAAAGATATGAATAGGAATTATTTTCTACATAGGGCAAAAATTAAAAAGAAAGATTTAAGAGCAATGTCTGCCGTAGAGCAATTATGCTATGTAGAATATTATTTAGCCAAACATAAAGGTAAACTTAAAACCTTAGCAGATTTTTATTTAGCAATACTTTGGCCAGTAGCAGTAGGTCACGGATCAGAACCAAATTATATCATTTTTGATGATGATTCAGTAGGGGATAAGAAAACAGCATACCATTCAAACCCTACATTTCATAGAGAAGAAGATGAATATAAGAAGAATAGTAAAGGAAAAATCTATAAAAGACATGGTAAGGCAGGAGGTAAAACGTATGTTTGGGAAATAGCTGAAGCTATACAAGAATGGTATGATAAGGGAGTGCCTGAAAAAAACACTTCTAGTACCTGTACTTGTAATACAGATTGCTCATGTGGTAAAGGATGTATTGATTTAACAGGTAAAGTTACTTGGGTGAGTCAGTATAATAAATCGGAGCTAAGAAAGAATAAACAAGGGCGCTTAGAGATGTATACAAAGGCTTGCTGGAAAACTTCAAGAAAGTTATTGCTTAATGCAGGGCTTGGCACTGATTCCGGTAAAAATATGAGTCCTATTATTACGGCTTTAGAAAATAAAGATCATACTTCTATAGCATTAACAACAGATGCTCAATCTGGTGTTAGTTATATTGATGTTCAGTTAGAAAAAGGAAACCCTGTCTTAGTTGGCTTAAACCATACACTTTCTTATGGAATAAATGATAAGACAACAGACCATTTTGTTGTTATTGTTGGTAGAGCTTGCGAAAATAATAAAACATACTATCGATTTTATGAAGTAGGTACTAGTTGGGCTCATTTAGGGCAGCATTCAAATAACAAATTTTTTTTAGGAGATGATTTTTCTTTAAGGTCATATAGGAAAAATAAATCTGAAAAATATTTAGTAAGTCAAGTACGTGAAAATTTTTAATAGCATGGTTAGAGTAATAAAAGTAGTTTGTTTATGTATCTTTTTTAGTTCTTGTTTTAACGTGAAAGAAGATACTAATAAAAAAGGACTAAATAATAAAGTTATTAACGCTACTTCTAATAAAAAAATAAGTCAAAATTATTTTAAAAACTTAAAGGAGTTTAAAAGTTTTATAGAAGGGAAGAGGTGGGTTGATGTAAAAGATGAATTCCCTTGTTATGAAGACAGTAGAAGTATAATGATGAAAGGAAATTATGTTTATATATATACAATGGAGCCCACTAAGTGCAAAATAGAAAGTATAAAGCAAGTAGATTCAAAAACCTTAGAGATTAAAGTAGAAAAAGGAAGTAGCCGAGGAAATAGAACTCTTCAGCTTGAGATTATTAGCTTAGAAGAACGTTTAGTTAAATGGACAAATTATTATGAAGAAACATTTGAAGCTAAGCCTTATGATATTATTTGTAAAGATTGGAGTAAAGAACCTGAAAAGAAAGAATCTTACCATACCAGTATGTATAACATTAAAAATGCTACATTAAGTATAAATGGAAAATGGGAAGGTTTATATTATTTCAAAGGTGGTGAGTTAGATCTTGATTATATCTTAGATTTTAAAGAAGGTAGAATGCAGTTAAATGTTCAGGCTCGTCAATATGGTTATTCAGATCAATTAAAAGCTGTTCAATTAGGTGATACTCTAGGTTTATATCATCATAAAAATATATCAGGCTATAATTATGATGAAGATCGAGCATATGATTTTTTAAAATTTTATAAATCGTCAGATGGCAAGTTTTATTTTGAAGGTAAACTACCTTATTTACCAAAAGGAGCTATTGAGTTTGATAAAGTAAAATAACCCTCGCTACCGTGCTATTTGTACGCTGCTCCAGCACCAGAAACTAAAGTAGAAGAAAAAGAAGTGCCACCAGAACGTATGTTTCCAAGTACCAATATAGTACATCATTTTCATCCTATTGCTTGGGTGGAGCAGATGAGGTTGTTGGAAAAACAAACTGGTGAATGTTATTGTAATAGAGATTTTGAAGCTGACGACCTTAAAGTAATGGTAAAAAGAATTAGAGATAATACTTTCTATAAAGGTAAGTCTATTACTAAATTTCATCAAGAAAAATTATTTCATGGTCGTGGTGGTGTACCAGAATCAGATCGGAACTTTGAGAAGTTTTCAGATGTACTAAACAAATCGTTTACTAAATACGGCATAACAAATTGTATTCATAAAATACATTTCCTAGCTAACATGTATGTAGAGACGATGTATTTTACAGCCACAGAGGAACTTCCAAATGAATCAAACGCTAATTATAAGAAATATAAACCTTATGTTGGTCGTGGATTTATGCATTTAACTTGGGATTATCATTACAAAGAATATTCTGAAATAGCTGGAAATACAGATATTAAATCAGGAACTAACTATAAAAAAGCAGCAAGTAATCTAGAATTGGCAGCTGATACAGCAGGTTGGTATTGGAAAAAAAGTAAACTCAATTCCTTGTCAGAAACAGATGACATTTTAAAAACCACAAAAAAAATTAATGGTGGTACTAATGGTTATAAACATCGTAGAATTGCTTGGATTAAACTTAAAGAAATATTTAATTACCCTCATGGTTGTAGTACCGATAGTAGCAAACACGAAGCACCTGTATATGGTGAAGGTGTTTTAGAAGAAATGCGTGAATGGGCAGATAAGCATGTGCAGTATAAAATGGAAAGTGAATGGGTTGGGAAAAGACGAACTGGATTACGTTCTAGTCAAACAAAAGATGCTCTTGGACGATTAGATTGTTCAGAATTTGTATGTCGATATTTATATAAATTAGGAGTAACAAATACTTTAAAAGTTATTGTAACAAGTGGTATGACAAACCAAACTGATTTCAGGAAAAATCTTGGAAATGATAATATTGAACATATTTATGGAAGTGAGAAGGAAGATTTTATTCCTCAAGCAGGCGATATATTTGTTTGGTCAAGATCTAGTAGCGATGGTCATACAGGTATTGTGCATAGTGTAGATGGAAACAAAATTACTATACTTGAAGCAATTGGTCAAGGTGGATCAGCGGATAAAACTTTTAACGCTAACAATGGTGGATATGAAGGTAAAAACTCTACTCGTACATCCGTTTATAAAAGAAATGGTGGTGCATTATCTGGTCATGGAGGTTGGAAAGGGTATTTTAGACCTCTTAACTATTCAAAAATAAAATAAAACACATGAAACAAACAATAAAATTTATCAGCATACTACTTATTTTTTTTTCTTGTAAAGGTCAGATTAAACAAAAAACAGAACCTTTTCAAATCTTAACCAATCAAGAATTAAAATTAAAATCTATAAATGAACTCCGATTGTTTAGAAATGAAGTTTTTGCTCGCAAAGGATATGTGTTTAAAGATGGGGAATTAAACAATTATTTTAAAGCACAAAGCTGGTACATACCTAATAATGATAATAACACCATTGTGTTTTCAGAAAAAGAACAAGTATATATCTATGAAATAAAAAAAACAGAAAAAACCTTAGCGTTAAATACTAATAGAAAATGTTTAAGTAATTTAAGTAAACAATATTCTGACTTATACCCTCTGACAAATAAAGATTTACTTAATGAAAAGTTTAAATACAGCAAACAGTTGTATGGTATTGAAATCCAGAGCCCTAGTCCTATGATAAAAGGCAATCTTTGTGGTGGTGGAAGTGTTTGGAATCTTAAATGTTCAGGAAATGTTAATTACCAATTATTATTTTACACTTGTGATTCTGATAATCTTTATATGAGTTTAGCTATTATTAAGAATGAAGATGATATGGATTTTCTAAAACTTTACGGCACTTATGTTCATGATTTTAAAAATGTAGATAAATATAGTTTTATTTTAGACCATGATAACTTAGATATTATCAAAACCAATTACACCAATACAGAAGATTACAAAGAAAAAGAAGTTTCAAAAGAAGTAAAAAAATATAAGTTAACTGATAATGGTATTATAGAGTTATAGATCGAAAGGTAAAAAAATGTATTTTAGAAAGATTAACTATACGAAAAAAATATAATATGCTTGTCCGCTAGTTTCCCTAATATTTTTGTTGTATTTTCATAAAACATAAATAATCGATATGAGATTAATTGAATTTAGTGAGCACTACCCAGATGAAGCCAGTTGTAAAGCAGCATTTAAGTCCTATCGCGAAAAAGAAGGGGTTAAGTGTAAAAAGTGTGGAGGAACTACTCATTATTGGAAAAAGAAACGAGAACAGTGGGAATGTAAAAACTGTACTCACAGAACAACGTTGAAAAGCGGTACTGTTATGCAAAGCAGTAAATTACCTTTTAAGTATTGGTTTATAGCTATGCATTTAATAACAAGCACAAAAAAATCATTTTCGGCTAAAGAGATTCAACGTCAGATAGGTCATAAAAGATATGAGCCTATTTGGGCAATGGTTCATAAGTTAAGATGCGTTATGGGGTTAAGAGACGATGAATATCAGCTTAGTGATGAGGTTGAATTGGATGATGGGTTTTTTGAAACCGTTTCAATAACAAGAGATAAAACAGCACCTTTAAAAAGGGGGCGAGGAAGTCAAAGACAATCAATAGTATTAGTAAGTATAGAGTCTAAACTAGAATCAGAACACTATAACAGCAAGAAACACAGGGTGAATAAGAGAGTGAAATTCCTAAAGATGAAAGTAATCAGTTCTTTAAAGAAAGAAGAGGTAGCTCAAACTGTAAATCAAATGGTTGAAGGAGGTAGCAAAATAATTTCCGATGGATCAAATAGCTTTAATGACTTGACTAAGGATTTTGAACTAGTCTCTAATGTTGTGCCAAAGAAAAATATCAATTCTATTTTACCTTGGGTTCACAAAGCAATTAGTAACGCCAAAAGGCTATTACTGGATGTCCATCATAGAATAGATGATGATTTTCTTCAAAATTACTTGAACGAGTACTGCTACAAATTCAATAGGAGAACATTTAATAACTTATTCGACAGGCTTATGATTGCAGCGGTATCATATAGATGGAATTATCTTGGGGAAGTTAACGGATAAGCATATAAGTTTATCATAACAGTGTTATTTATAACTACAATCGCATGTAAAAATAATGCTCAAAACACAGACAATACAAATAGTACTCAAGAAATATTAACTGAATTACCCGATGAAATAGCTAATAAAACATGGGTTTATATTAATCCCATAGAGAAACAATGGTTTAAAACCATGTTAGAATATAATGATAGGGAATATATAAAGACAGAAACAAACTCCATTGATGTGCCTATAGATCTCTATGACCCTGTTAGATCTTCTCAAAAAATAGAGTCTATTACTGTAAATGATAAAGGTTATTCTATTAAGTTTAATAAGTCAAAAAAACTAGGAGGTATTGATTTTAAATGGCTAGATAAAAGTAAAGGATTAGGGATTTGGGAGATAAAGTACATAGATGAAGGATATGCGGAATTTGGAGATACAATTGTCAGAAAAAAAAGTGTGATAAAAAAATTTATTACGCCAAATAATTTTCCTAAACCTAAACCTAAAGAAGAAATAATAATTGTAGGAGAGGATAAGCCTATTGATTCTAATATCTATTCTGAATTGATAGATGACCTACCTATAGAAGGACGATTTTCTTGTAAATACACAGAAGAAGGAGAGACTTATACTGGTGCGTTTTTAGAAATATCAAATAAAGATTATGAAGTTGAAAATGTATCCAATAATACCATTGAAACTTATAAAAATGAGATAAAAATTAAAATAGAAGATGTTTTGTATCTCCAATGCAATGCGAGAAAAATAAAATCATCAACAAATAAATATGCTTTGTTTTATAAGATATTTTACACGAAATATGAAGCACCTGTAGATTCCCAATATTATTCAACAACTCGTCCAATAGCAGAAATAGAAATATTAGATAACAATACCATAGAAAAGAAATGGCTAGGAATCTATAACAAGAGAACAAAACAAGTTGAAAGTATTAATGGTTATTTTACTTGGGGCGATGAATTTTGTGATATTATAAAGCGAATTGAATAACTCTATGATTTTGGTATACAATTAGAAGAAGTTACAGCCGAAAAACAAAAACTAGAAACCGAAAGGGATGATAGTTTAGCCAAAATGGAAACCAAAATAGAAAATTTAATGTGGTGGGATGAGGCAAGTAAAAAAACCTACACACCACCAGTAAAAGAAGAAGATAAAACAAAAACGAGTAGCACCAAAAGACCTTCTATGTTGCCGGAAGGTACTGTGGTAGAAGAAATACCACAAAAAGATGTTGTACCTTTAGACAATAAAACAACAGCAGTTAAACCAGATGCTAAACCAACGGAAGATAGTATACCAACGACAAGTACAACCGCTGCTCCAACACCAGAAACTAAAGTAGAAGAAAAAGAAGTACCACCAAAACGTATGTTTCCTAAAAGCAATATAGTACATCACTTTCATCCAATTGCTTGGGTGGAGCAGATGAAACTTGTTTTTGGTAGTAGTGGAGTAATTAGAAAAGGAGATAAAGGAGAAATTGTACGAGAATTAAATATTCGATTAGCTGGTTTTGGAGGGAATATACCTACGGATGTATTTACTAGTCAAACTGAAAATATTGTTAGTCAATTTCAAAAAGATTATATGGGAATCACCCCTACAGGGGAGGTTACAAACGAAGAATTAAAAGCAATAGATGAGTTTTCTAAAAAGTTTGATATTTCAGATGAATTTTGGAAAAAAATAAAATGCAGATGCTCTACTAAAGGCAGTATAGTTACTAGTGTACTTAGAGGTAAATCAGAAAGTAATAAATGTGAAGGTTTTGGGGATCATACAGGAAAAAGCACATATAGACCAGATAAATCTAAAAGTGAACCATATCACATGTATGAATATCCCGGAATGCACAGAAGCTTACTTTTTGGAATAAAAGCACTTCAATTCTATTTAAGTAAACAAACTACTTTTAAAATAGATCATGTTTCGTCAGGATATAGATGTCGTTTTAAAAATTACAAGTCAACGAATCACATGGGTAAAGCCATTGACATACAGTTTAGTAAAGGTTCTTGGGAAATAAGATCTCAATTCAAGAAAAACGTAGAACCTTTAAGAGAAATAAGAGATGATTTTTATATAAAATATTTAGGTGCTCAAAAAAAATGGAAAAACCCTAATATGTTTTCTATAGAGCCTATAGATTTAAAATATAAGAAAAATGGAAAAGTACGTTTTGATCATACATATAGTTGGATTCATATCGATGTAAGAAATTTTGAATCAAAATATTTAGAAGATTATTTATTTTGTAAAGATAGGTCTACATTAAATGGAGAAAATATATCATCAATGTCTAATGATACTTCAGAGAAAGAACAGTTAGATTATAAATGGTCGCAAAGTGCATTTGCTAATATAATATCTAATAAAGAATCTAATAATAATTATAATATATGTAATAAAACAAAAGGAGGATTAAAAGTTGTAAGAAATATTACTGTTGTAGAGACTACTATTAAAGATATTTTAGCTAAACAAAAATCAAGAGATATTTTTGCCGTAGGTAGGTTTCAACTAATTCCTAATACTTTAACTGCTGCCATAAATTCATTAAACCTTGATGTTAATAATAATTTAGATGAAGAAACACAAGATAAAATTTTTCAAGAATACCTAATTACTATTAAGAGGCCTCAAATTATGAAATTTCTAGAAGAAAGTGGAAGTGTTGAGGATGCTATGTACTCTGCAGCTAAAGAATGGGCTAGCATAGGTGTTGAAATTGGTAAAAAAATAAGTAAAAATAGAATATCTAAAGGAGGAGAGTCCTATTACGCGGGTGATGGGCTAAATAAAGCACACATTACACCTGATGAATTTAAAAATTCCTTAATAAAATCAAAGAATGAGAATTAAAGCACTAAAATTAATAAGTTTTATAATTTTTATAACATCTATAGTAAGTTGTAAAAAAGAACTTAGGAGTACTATAATTGCAGAGATAAAAAATGAAACATCTAAAAATAACTCAAATAAACATTTTGAAGAATATTCCTTTACGATTAGTTGTGGTTCAGGTTGTGCTTTAGTTTATAATGCTAAAAAGGTCGATGGTAATAGAATAGGTTACAAAGTTGATCAATTTATTAATGAGGTTCTTTCATCAGATCTTTTAGAAAATGAACTTTCTTTTTTTTCATTTGAATGTAATAATACGAATGTTGTAAAAAGTGTTAGCGATAATGAAAGTCATAATATTTTAGAGTCTGCGGATTATACAATAAATCTTCAAGAAGCTCTAAAAAAAGTTGGAGATATTTTTTGTAAAAAAAATACTAATGATATAAACCCTGCTTTAAAACAAGCGTTAATTCAGTTACCTTTTACCGTTATTACTTTTATAGAACAAAAATCAGAAAAAAGAAAAGACACATATATATCACTAAATGATACAGAATTAAAACTTCTAAAAAGCTCACTTTTCAGTAAGTTTTACGACGAAGAATATGAGACTATAAATGATATTTTTAAATTAAACACGGAGAAACAATTATTTAATAATTTTATAGTTGTATCAGAAAATGAAGTAGGGTATGATTATAGTCTAATTAGTGTAAAAAACAACAATCTAATATCTGGTTTAGTTCTTACAAGCGTGGAGACTAATTCTATATCTAGTAATGTTCTTATAAATAAAAAATTGATTATAAATTTAAGTACATTAAATGAAGATGTTTTTGCTCAATATAAAATTTCAAATGAGGGATATATCAAACAAGTATTTGATAATCGTGAACATATGAAAAATTATGAAAGTGAATTATAAAAAAAACAATAGCGCGTAATTGCATTCCGTTGCCTACAACATATAAAAAAAACCAAGCTGAATTACAGCTAAAATATGTTGAGTATTATTTAGAGCCGCATAAGGGAGAACTAAATACACTTACTGATTTTTACTTAGCGGTTTTGTGGCCTAAAGCTGTAGGGCAAGGAGGAAATGATAATTTTATTGTATTTGATGATGATGCTACTGGTCAAAAGAAAAAAGCTTACAGACAAAATAAATCATTTCTTAAAGAAGAAGGAGAGATAACTAAAGGGAAAGATGGAAAGAAAATTTATGGAAAAACAGGAGGTAAAACTTATGTTTGGGAAGTAAGAGAAGAAATTGAAAGGTGGTATGAAAATGGAAGCAAGCATTTAAATAATTGCAGTAGTGGAAGTTGTACACTTGTTAAGCCATATGATAATTGTCCAAGCTGTAGTCAAAAGCATTATGATGTTAGAAGTTTAATACATTTTTATTCACAGATAAGCATGTGCAGTATAAAATTAGTCCACAAATTGATGATTCAAATCAAAAAAAAATGTACCAATTCTTTTTAATATAAACTAGGAATTTACACAAAAGTCAAAAATGATTCAGAGAAAACAAGTTAGCTTATTCATATCAATTCTTCTGATTTTATTGTTTAATGTTAGTTGTAAGAGAAAAATAAAACAGGAAATTTTTGTTAAAAAAGAGACAGAAGTAAAACATGTAATTAAACAAGTATCCAAAGTTTATGTTGATAATTTAACCCGTGATAAATTCGATTCTCTCTTAAATTCAGGAATAATTGATAATATTGATTATAATGGAGATTTAGTTTCGTGTTACAAAATAGTAGACAAATCGGGGGATCATTATCTAATTTTAACTCATGATTACACCAAGAATACACTTTACTTCTACTATGCTGAACAAGAATCTTTTGGAGTGAAGCTAATATGGAGCATAAGTGATTCGGTTGTTCAAACTGATTATTCGGAAGAATATGATATATATTTTCTCAAAAATTACATTCATGTTGCTGATTTTGATAATGATGATTTAGTTGATATAATTCTGGTATATAAGACAAATTCAAAAGAAGATTATGATAGATTAAAAATTAGAATCTTTCATAAAGATTCTAAGGTTTTAATAAATCACAAAGGAGCTTCCTTGGATGATGAAAGGGAAACTAAAATAGATCAAAGTTTTTATTCTTTACCCAAATCGATAAGGCAACAAGTTTTTTTAGATATCAAAGAAATCAACGTTGAAGTTTTAAGTATTAACTCAGATGTGTTAAAGAAAATTGGTGTTAATTTATATTAAATCCCCGCCCCCGCTAGTTCAATGTTATTAACTCACCTTACGCAATAATAATTTAGATTTAAGGAAATAATTGTCTATATTGTTAATAACTTTGAGAAGAAAAAAGATGGATAATTTTGTTGATTTATATACCGATTATTTGATAAGTTCAAGTTCTTATACTACAGCAACAGGAATGTCTCACTTGCTTTGCATAAAACATGATAAAATAACAAGAGCATTGTCAACAGGTGTTTACGACAGTAAATTTCTATGGAAAACGGCAAAAACTTATATTGAAGAATTGACACAATCAAAAGAAACCGTTATTTTAAGTTTTGATGATTCTATACAAGAAAAACAATATACAAAAGAAAGTGAACTTAACACTTGGCATTTTGACCACGTGTTTGGGAGGTCTGTAAAAGGAGTTAATTTTCTAACAGCTTTAATAGAAGTAGCCGGTATGCGTTTGCCTTGTGGTGTAGAGTTTATAAAGAAAGACCTTTGGGTAACCGATAAAAAAACAGGAAAACAAAAGCGTAAAAGCAGCAAAACCAAGAATGAATTATTTAGAGATATGTTGCGAGAATGTAGTAGCAAAATACGCTTTGATTATGTTTTGGCTGATAGTTGGTTTTCATCTGTAGAAAATATGATATGCTGTAAAACAGCATTAAAAAATAATTTTATTATTGCTTTAAAAAGCAATCGAAGAGTAGCCTTATCATTAGAAGATAAGCAAAAAGGAATATACGTGAATATTAAAACATTACAGCCAGAACAGCAGACCGTGGAAGTTTGGTTTGAAAAACTAGACTTTCCGCTGTTGCTTACAAAGCAAATTTTCAAAAACGAGAATGGTACAGTCGGCGAGTTGTATTTGGCTTGTAGTGATTTAAGTTTAGCGTATGACCAAATAACTACAATCTACAAAAAACGGTGGGCAGTAGAAGAATATCACAAATCGATTAAAAGCAATACAGGATTTGCTAAATCTCCAACAAAAAAAATAGAAACTCAAATGAATCATTTTGTCTTATCCATTGTAGCATATATAAAGTTGGAGTGGCTAAAACAAAGGACAGGAAAAAATCACTTTGCCATGAAAACACAAATTTATTTAGCCGCTCAAAAAGCAGCCTATAATGAACTCAAAAACTTATCAACACCCAAGGTAGCATAATCTCTTTTTTAGAGAAAATTATGCGTAACATGAGTTATTAAGTTGAGAGTTTAATTATAAAAAAAATCAGTATTTTAAATTTACTTTAATCAAGTATACAGAAATAGCACAAAAACTATCTCGTTTGGTATGTAAGCATAAAAATGAATGGTCTTATACTATGGACGAAATAAAACCAGAAGTAAAAGAACTCTATGATTTTGGTATACAATTAGAAGAAGTTACAGCCGAAAAACAAAAACTAGAAACCGAAAGGGATGATAGTTTAGCCAAAATGGAAACCAAAATAGAAAATTTAATGTGGTGGGATGAGGCAAGTAAAAAAACCTACACAGCACCCATAAAAGAAGAAGATAAAACAAAAACGAGTAGCACCAAAAGACCTTCTATGTTGCCAGAAGGTACAGTGGTAGAAGAAATACCACAAAAAGATGTTGTACCTTTATACAATAAAACAACAGCAGCTAAACCAGATGCTAAACCAGATGCTAAACCAACGGAAGATAGTATACCAACGACAAGTACAACCGCTGCTCCAGCACCAGAAACTAAAGTAGAAGAAAAAGAAGTACCACCAAAACGTATGTTTCCAAGTACCAATATAGTACATCATTTTCATCCAATTGCTTGGGTGGAGCAGATGAAACTTGTTTTTGGGGATGAAACAGGAGAATGTTATTGCAATAGAGATTTTACTGTGGAAGAATTTAAAAATATTTTTATCCGATTAAGAAGAAGTGAGGAATATAATTTAAACATCCTTAATGGAAATAATTGTAACATACCTAGTTCAGATAAAATATTAGAAAGACTTACAGAAGAATTTAATATAACTGCTAAAAAATATGAAATCAATAAGTGCATCCAAAAAATACATTTTTTAGCACAAATATACTGGGAGTCAGATCGTTTGAAAACAGGGTTAGAATATGCTAGTGGAAACTATTATAACCCTATCGATGGACATAAAAATGCTAAGAGCAATGGAAATACACAAGCGGGTGATGGTCCTAAATATAAAGGACGGGGTTTTATGCAATTAACATGGCGCAGTACTCAAATAAAATATCTTAAACATGCAGCAAAAAATACAGACGGCGCATTAAAAGGTAAATCAGATGCCGAATTAGAATTAAGAAGTAATAACTATGAAAAATATATATCCGATGATTTAGCATATGCATTGGATTCTGCTGGGTGGTTTTGGTCTAATTATAAAAAAGCAGGTTCAAAATATTCGGAAATAAAAGGAAAAAATTTGAATGAAATAGCATTGTTTCAGGATAAATACCAAAAATACATTTCTATACTAGTGAATGGAGGTGGCAATGGTAAAAAAGAAAGGGAAAAATATTACAAAAAATTAAAACGATTTTTAAAATTGGACACTAAATGTATCAATAATAAAAATAGTTCAGTAACTAATAAAAATGATTCAAATACTCCTTGGGTTAAAACTGCAAAAGGAGAATTAGGAGTTGAGGAAATTTATGGTATAAAGTACAATGATCCTAGAGTTCTTGAATACCATGAAACAGCAGGCTATACTGCAAAATTAATGGGGAGAAAAATTACCGATGATTGGATTGGAGACTATAAAGACGCATGGTGTGGATCATTTGTTTATTGGTGTTATTTTAAATCAGGAATTACAAAAGAAAACTTAAATAAAAGTGGGTATAATGCTTACTCTTGGCGAAATTGGGGAGTGGAGTCAGATAAAAAAGAACCTTGCTATGGAGCTTTAGCAGTTTGCAATTTTTCACATGTCGGTTTTGTGGTAGGTAAAAAAGGCAACAAAATTGTTTTATTAGGAGGTAATCAAACTGGAGGTGATACATCTACTAAAGGAATGGTTTGTTATACTACTGTAAAAAAGGAAGATATAATTACATATAGATATCCATCAAATTTTAATATTCAAAACATAAATTATGATCTTAAAGAAATATCAACCAATAGTGGTAGTGATAATTTTGGCACTAGTCGCTAGCTTATATTCTTGTAAACGAACTAATAATGTAGTAAGTAATAAAAAGGAGTTAAGCTTAGCCTTATCTTTATGCGATTCGATAGACTCACAAGGAGCTAATAGGGTTTTTTGTAAGGGTTGGTTAAGCAACAAAGGTATTCAAAAGGCTATTTTATTTTCAAAAACTAGAACTAACTCTAAAGAAGAGTTTTTTGCTGAATTTTTTACAGAAAAAGATTTCAATAGTCCATTAGTCAAAGTATATGATTTCATTGAGGACTGTCCGGTTGATTTTAGTGTAAATTTCATTGAGGACTCATTTTCTGTTACAGATATTAATAATAATGGAATAAAAGAAGTGTCATTTTTATACGAGATAGTATGTCAAGGAGGGATTGGTCCAATAAAAATGAAGTCAATCCTAATTGAAGGACGTCAAAAATATGTAATCCGAGGATTTAGATTAGATGATGTGTCAATAAAAAATAATAAGACGCCTAATTACCCAAGATCTATAATAGATGAAAATTTTATTAATGCTCCACATAGCTTTTTGGATTTTTCAAGTAAAAAATGGATGAAATATCATGGAACAAGATTATTAAATTTTGACAAAAAAAATAAATATTCAATCAAAAAGGCATCTCTAATTGACTCAGATATTGTTTTATATCTATCAAATAATCAAAATAAAAAATTTAAAACCCCTTATTTTCTTGAAGATGAAAACCCTAAAATTTGGATAAAAAACAAAAAGATAATCCTATATTATGGTGATCACTATGGGAATTCTATAGAATCAACTTGGTCTTATTTTTCAAAACAAGATAATTTAATTTTAGAAAGCCTTACTGGAACATTTCCAATCAAAAATAAGGAACAAGATAATTTAAAAGTATCTTAAATTCAACTAATAAACGCAACTTTTCGATTTGATTCTATGATGGTTATATTTTCAAAACAGAAAAGTAGGAAAACCTACCTTTCTTGTCTTGATGGATATGTATCTTACGGTCTCAAATCTCGAAAAAAGAAGTTGTATGAAACACATCACCCAAGCACAAAGATACACAATTTGCTGCATGTTAAAACAAGGTTATAAACAGGTTGAGATAGCAGCTGCTATAGGAAAAGACAAGTCTGTTATTAGCAAAGAGATTAAGCGTAATTCAGACAAAAGAAATGGAGTTTACAAGCATGAATTAGCCCAAAAAAAGTATGCTAAACGTCATAAAGAAAAGCCTAAAAGAAAACGCTTTACAGAAGATATTCAACAAGCAATAGAATTGTTATTGCGAGACGATTATAGTCCTGAGCAAGTAGTTGGTATCCTAAAAAAACAAGGTAAAGAAACGGTGTCTATTGAGCGTATATATCAGCATATTAGGGAAGACAAGAGGAATGATGGTGATTTACATACACACCTTCGCAGACAGGGAAGGAGATATAGAAAACGTGGCTCATCAAAGGATTCTAGAGGGGTTATAAAGAATCGCATTAGTATAGAACAACGACCTGAAGTTGTTGAACAAAGAAATCGATTTGGAGATTTAGAGGTCGATTTAATCATAGGTAAAAACCATAATCAAGCCATACTTACCGTAAATGATAGAGCTTCTGGAATGCTTAAAATGAAAAAAGTAAGCTCTAAAGAAGCAGTTGTTGTCACCAAAGCTATCAATGAAATATTAGAAGACTGGAAGCCTTATCTACATACTATAACAGCTGATAATGGAAAAGAATTTGCAGGCCATGAGCAGGTTGCAGAAAATTTATGTATTGATTACTTTTTTGCGCATCCATATCACTCTTGGGAAAGAGGATCTAACGAAAATTTAAATGGTTTGATTAGACAATATTTTGCCAAAGGAAGTGACTTTACAAACCTAACAGATCAAAGAATCAAAGAGGTAGAAACAAAATTAAATAACAGACCTAGGAAGAGACATAAATACGAAAACCCTATATTTGTAATGGAACAATTATTATTTAACTAAAAGTTGCGTTTGTGACTTGAATTCAGCTATGTAAAATAAGCGGTTTAAATATTAATATCAAAGAAATAGACATAGAGAAAGTATATGGTTTATTACAAGAGTCTAAGAATTGTGTTTATCAAACCATGTAATAAAGTAGAAGAAAAAGAAGTGCCACCAAAACGTATGTTTCCTAAAAGCAATATAGTACATCACTTTCATCCAATTGCTTGGGTGGAGCAGATGAGACTTGTTTTTGGAGAGGGTGGTGGGAATTGTTTATGCTCTAGAGACCTTACTGAAGATGAAGTTACCAACATGGTAAAACGAATTTCAGGAAAAGGCAGCCTTTGGAATGGTATTTATGAATCCTGTGATATTACCGATAAAAGTTTTTCTTCATTTAGAGATGAACTCAATAAGATGTTTAAAAAACATGGGTTTAATACATGTATTGATAAGATATCATTTTTAGCGCAAGCAGCACACGAAACAGGAGGCTTTCAGCAGAATAAAGAGGAGAAAAGTAAATACTTATCAAGTCAAAGTACTTATAAGGGAAGAGGAATGATCCAATTGACTGGAAATAAAGATAAAAGTACAGGTTATTATAATTTAGCGGGTGTATATAAATCTTATTCAAAGTATGTTAATGATCCAAATGTTGAAAGTGACCCAGATTTAGTTTCAAAAAATTTACACTATACAGTAGATTCAAGCGGTTGGTTTTTCAAATCCAAAAAAGTTCCTAAATGGAATAAGAAATGGTTAAAATACGATAATCTCAGAAGGGAAAGACTAAGCCATTTTAGTGAAGGTTTAGGTAAAAATTTACTAGAATTATCTCCTTTTATAAATAAAGATGAAAAGTACTTTTGGTTACAATCGAAAATTATAAATGGTTATTTTAAATCAGATACACTAAAAAGTCACCCAAATGGTTGGAATGATAGGGTAGAATCTTTTATGCAATTAAGATCTGTTTTTCATTTTGGAACAGAGTGTGTAAATAATCTTGAAAAGTTAGAAATAGAGGAAAGGGCTCCATGGATGAAGATCGCAATAGAAGAAGCAGAAAAAGCGGCTGGATGTCATGAAGGTAAAGAGCCTTTGCTAACAATGGGTAAGAGTTACTTAACATTTGCAGGTAACAATAAATCTCCTGATGACGATGTAGATGGTCAATGGTGTGCATCTTTTTTATCATGGTGTATTGATAAATCTAAATTTACGGTTCATTCTGAAAAATGGAAAAGATCCAATTCACAGGAATTTAGAAAGAGTGCTGAAGCTGGAGTATTTTATAAAAAGATAGATAAACCCATATTTGGTGCTTTAGCTGTTTATACTAAATATAGTGATAGTGATCATGGCCATATAGGTTTTATTGCAGGGAAAACTAAAGCAGGAAAGTATCTTTTATTAGGTGGTAATCAAGGTGATACTATAAGAGCAGCCTCTTATGGAGAAAAGACAAAAACAAAATACTTGAATGGTTTTTATATACCGAAAGATTACAATGTAACAGATAAAGATTATCTCACAAATGATGAACAGAACTATTCGAGTTCTAGTGAATTAAATTATAAACTAGGAATTTACACAAAAGTCAAAAATGATTCAGAGAAAACAAGTTAGCTTATTCATATCAATTCTTCTAATTTTATTGTTTAATGTTAGTTGTAAGAGAAAAATAAAACAGGAAATTTTTGTTAAAAAAGAGACAGAAGTAAAACCTGTAATTAAACAAGTATCCAAAGTTTATGTTGATAATTTAACCCGTGATAAATTCGATTCTCTCTTAAATTCAGGAATAATTGATAATATTGATTATAATGGAGATTTAGTTTCGTGTTACAAAATAGTAGACAAATCGGGGGGGCATTATCTAATTTTAACTCATGATTACACCAAGAATATAATTTACTTCTACTATGCTGAACAAGAAGCTTTTGGAGTGAAGCTAATATGGAGCATAAGTGATTCGGTTGTTCAAACTGATTATTCGGAAGAATATGATATATATTTTCTCAAAAATTACATTCATGTTGCTGATTTTGATAATGATGATTTAGTTGATATAATTCTGGTATATAAGACAAATTCAAAAGAAGATTATGATAGATTAAAAATTAGAATCTTTCATAAAGATTCTAAGGTTTTAATAAATCACAAAGGAGCTTCCTTGGATGATGAAAGGGAAACTAAAATAGATCAAAGTTTTTATTCTTTACCCAAATCGATAAGGCAACAAGTTTTTTTAGATATCAAAGAAATCAACGTTGAAGTTTTAAGTATTAACTCAGATGTGTTAAAGAAAATTGGTGTTAATTTATATTAAATCCCCGCCCCCGCTAGTTCAATGTTATTAAGTTGAGAGTTTAATTATAAAAAAAATCAGTATTTTAAATTTACTTTAATCAAGTATACAGAAATAGCACAAAAACTATCTCGTTTGGTATGTAAGCACAAAAATGAATGGTCTTATACTATGGACGAAATAAAACCAGAAGTAAAAGAACTCTATGATTTTGGTATACAATTAGAAGAAGTTACAGCCGAAAAACAAAAACTAGAAACTGAAAGGGATGATAGTTTAGCCAAAATGGAAACCAAAATAGAAAATTTAATGTGGTGGGATGAGGCAAGTAAAAAAACCTACACAGCACCCATAAAAGAAGAAGATAAAACAAAAACGAGTAGCACCAAAAGACCTTCTATGTTGCCAGAAGGTACAGTGGTAGAAGAAATACCACAAAAAGATGTTGTACCTTTAGACAATAAAACAACAGCAGCTAAACCAGATGCTAAACCACCGGAAGATAGTATACCAACGACAAGTACAACCGCTGCTCCAGCACCAGAAACTAAAGTAGAAGAAAAAGAAGTGCCACCAAAACGTATGTTTCCAAGTACAGATATAGTACATCATTTTCATCCTATTGCTTGGGTGGAGCAGATGAAGCTTATTTTTGGAACGCAAGCTAAGTATTGTACCCAAGAAATGAAAGTAAGGGCATTCTTACGACTTATAAAATACAAAGAAGGAAAACCCGGAGAGGAAGGGTATAGACAACTCTTTGGAGGAAAGTCTTTTTCAGGGTTTAATGACCACCCTAAAAATTCTGAAACATATGTAGTAAATGGCAAATCTATAACCTCAGATGCGGCAGGTGCGTATCAAATTATGGGAGGCACATGGGATACATCACCACTTAATGACAAAAAAGAGAAATATGGAGTCAAAGATTTTAGTCCGTTATCTCAAGATTATGCAGCTTTAGTTTTGTTAAAGTATCAAAAGAAAGATACTAAACCTAGTGATTATCAAGTAAAGAATTGGGGCAATAAATGGGCTGATAAAATGATAAAAAAATGGAAGATGAAATATCCGAAAATTACTAGAGATTCTTTTCCAAAACATACCAATAGATATATAAACGCTACAGGCGATATTATCCAAATGTTGATAGACAATGATCTGGATAAAGCTTTATTGACAGCTGCTATTACATGGGCTAGTTTCCCTGACTCTATATATGGACAAGAGCCTTCATCGTATTCAATCGTTGATGCAAAAGTTAAGTTTAGAGAACTTTTATTACAAGAAATAAAAGGGGAAACCGATTTATATTTAGAAGAAGGTTTTTTAAAGAAACTTGGATATAAATGTTGTGACAGTCAAAATAATGCTATTACAGGAACTTCTCCTGAGGGTAAAGAGCCTATAGATTTACGTTTAACCATTCCTTGGCATTCACAATTTACAGCAGATACTTTTGGACCTTATCATCACCAAAGTTGGATGTGCTATGATACCTCATTAATGATTCTACAAGAATTTGTAGGATTAACAGCGGGAGGTAAAAGAGGAAATAAATCAACAACAGTAAATGGCAGAGACCTTGGTACTTCAAATAATGTAATTCAAGTTTCTTTGGAGAATACGGAAGTAGATGGAAGCTATACTGTTACAGTGCCTGTTGTAAAAAATACTGAAACTGGTATTGTTTATTTAGATCAAGAATTAGAAAAAGGTAACCCTATATTAGTTGGTGTCCGTCATACTTATAAAAAGGTTAAAAAAACAAAGGGTTATAAATATGAGCAAAATTATGATAAATCTACGGATCACTTTGTGATTGTAGTTGGTCGTGGTTATGAAAATGGAAAAAGGTATTTTCTTTTTTATGAAGTAGGTACAAGTTGTTCCGATAAAGGGCAACACGATAAAAATAGATTATTTGTAAATGATGATTGGTCTATAGCTGGGATACCACAGCATAACCTGACGAGAACTTATACATTAACTCAAGTAAGAGGAAATAAAACTAACGGTAACTTTAAGTAATTATGAAAAGTATAAATAAGTTTATCATAACAGTGTTATTTATAACTACAATCGCATGTAAAAATAATGCTCAAAACACAGACAATACAAATAGTACTCAAGAAATATTAACTGAATTACCCGATGAAATAGCTAATAAAACATGGGTTTATATTAATCCCATAGAGAAACAATGGTTTAAAACCATGTTAGAATATAATGATAGGGAATATATAAAGACAGAAACAAACTCCATTGATGTGCCTATAGATCTCTATGACCCTGTTAGATCTTCTCAAAAAATAGAGTCTATTACTGTAAATGATAAAGGTTATTCTATTAAGTTTAATAAGTCAAAAAAACTAGGAGGTATTGATTTTAAATGGCTAGATAAAAGTAAAGGATTAGGGATTTGGGAGATAAAGTACATAGATGAAGGATATGCGGAATTTGGAGATACAATTGTCAGAAAAAAAAGTGTGATAAAAAAATTTATTACGCCAAATAATTTTCCTAAACCTAAACCTAAAGAAGAAATAATAATTGTAGGAGAGGATAAGCCTATTGATTCTAATATCTATTCTGAATTGATAGATGACCTACCTATAGAAGGACGATTTTCTTGTAAATACACAGAAGAAGGAGAGACTTATACTGGTGCGTTTTTAGAAATATCAAATAAAGATTATGAAGTTGAAAATGTATCCAATAATACCATTGAAACTTATAAAAATGAGATAAAAATTAAAATAGAAGATGTTTTGTATCTCCAATGCAATGCGAGAAAAATAAAATCATCAACAAATAAATATGCTTTGTTTTATAAGATATTTTACACGAAATATGAAGCACCTGTAGATTCCCAATATTATTCAACAACTCGTCCAATAGCAGAAATAGAAATATTAGATAACAATACCATAGAAAAGAAATGGCTAGGAATCTATAACAAGAGAACAAAACAAGTTGAAAGTATTAATGGTTATTTTACTTGGGGCGATGAATTTTGTGATATTATAAAGCGAATTGAATAACTCTATGATTTTGGTATACAATTAGAAGAAGTTACAGCCGAAAAACAAAAACTAGAAACCGAAAGGGATGATAGTTTAGCCAAAATGGAAACCAAAATAGAAAATTTAATGTGGTGGGATGAGGCAAGTAAAAAAACCTACACACCACCAGTAAAAGAAGAAGATAAAACAAAAACGAGTAGCACCAAAAGACCTTCTATGTTGCCGGAAGGTACTGTGGTAGAAGAAATACCACAAAAAGATGTTGTACCTTTAGACAATAAAACAACAGCAGTTAAACCAGATGCTAAACCAACGAAAGATAGTATACCAACGACAAGTACAACCGCTGCTCCAACACCAGAAACTAAAGTAGAAGAAAAAGAAGTACCACCAAAACGTATGTTTCCTAAAAGCAATATAGTACATCACTTTCATCCAATTGCTTGGGTGGAGCAGATGAAACGAATGTATGGAGATTGTAAAGTTTTGAAAAAAGGAGATAAAAACGAATTAGTTAGAGAAATAAATATCCGTTTAGCAGGTTTTGGAGGAAATGTACCAACTGACGAGTTTACACAACGTACCGTAGATATGGTTAAACAATTTCAAAAAGACTATATGGAAGTGGAGCAAACTGGTGAAGTTTGTGGTAAAATGTTTAAAGCTATTAATGAGTTTAGTGAGAAGTATGATATATCAAAGACTATTTGGGGTCAATTAGACTGTAGTTGTACAGGAAAAGGTACAAATAAATACAATAAACTAAACGGTAAAAAAGAATTAAATAATTGTAGTGGTTGGGGAGATAAATCTGGAAAAAGTACGTATAAATCAATAATACATTCAGGAGCAATGCATAAGTATGAATACCCTGGTTTACATCGTAGTCTATTATTTGGGGTTAAAGCACTTCAATTTTATTTAAGTAAACAAAGTGTTTATCAATTAGATCTTATAAGTTCTGGATATCGATGTCGCTTTAAGAATTACAAAACGACAAATCACATGGGGAAAGCAATTGATATTCAGTTTAGTAAAGAAACATGGAAAATACGACAGGCGCATAAAAAAAATTTAAAACCCTTAAGAGAGATTAGAGATGATTTTTATATCAAATTTTTAGGTGCTCAAAAAAAATGGACTAATTCGAATATGTTCTCAATAGAACCTATTGATTTATTATATTATGCTAGTGGAGATTTAAGATATGACCATACTTTTAGTTGGATTCATATGGATGTGAGGGAATTTGATACTATATACTTAGCAGATAAATTCTTTTGCAAAGATGAAACTAGCTTAAATGGAAAGAGTATTATGGAATTAGCTTGCATCGGTTCAGAAAACAACACAAATTCAGATAAAGGAAATGAAGAAAGGGTTAATCCAAAAACTCTAAAAACCAGTGAGAAAGGTATTCAGTTTATTAAAGATTGGGAAATTTTCAAAAGTGAAGCATATAATGACTCTGAAGACTATTGTACAATAGGTTATGGGCACTTAATTGCCCGTGATAAATGTGAAAATATTACTTTATCTGAAGGATTTAAAAATGGAATTACTAAAGAAAAAGCAACCGAATTATTTAAAGATCGTCTAGTAGACTTTGAAAATTCTATTCAAAGAGATATAAGTGTTGATTTGCATCAATATGAATTTGATGCATTAGTTAGTTTGGCTTTCAACACAGGTTCAAACTTTTTAAATACTGGAGGAGCAGGAAAAGGAGAGACCCAAATAAAAAAGAAAATTAATAATGAAAACTACTCTGAAGGAGCTGATGAAATGGGTGATGTAACTAATAATGGAACAAGTGGCTTAGTAAAAAGAAGAAAATCCGAAATTAATATTTTCAAAAACAACATTTATGATTCGACACACTAAACTAGTACTTCTATTATCAATTATTGTAATAGTTTTTTCCTGTAAAAAAGAACAAAACAATAAACATAAATTACCCACTAACTCTAACGTTATATTTTCTGATATAAAACCTAACTCTGGTTTAAATAATACATATCAATACTTTACATCCTTTAAAATAAAAAACAATTATGACTCTTCTGATAAAAATATAACGGATAAATTTAGAAATCTAACTTTTAATTTTATTAATGATACTATTGTAAAGGTTAAAGGGCAAGAGGCTTTATATAGAAATACCATTCTTGCTAAAAAATATTTTGGCCACGAATATTTATATAAATTCTATTCTAATTGTTTACATGACAAATTAGATATAGATCTTCCCCAAAATATTGAATCTGTTAGGAATAAAAATTTACATTCAAAACAATCTATTTTATATGATTTATTCAAAGAAGGTTTTTTTGTTAAAGAAAAATTTATTTTTGAGTATGATGGTAATATTATAATATTTCAAAACCAAGAAATAGTTATAAAAACAAACAAAAAAACAGTTATAACTTTACCTTTTAGTGAAGAGGACTTTGAATATAGTCAAAAATCATATCCTTATATAAGTAAAAATAAATACAAAAAAATACAAAATTTAATTATAACCCAGAATCCGGAAAATAGCGAAATAGATCGCATAATTCAAATTAATAATAAAATGGATTTTGATACGTATGTATATTTCTTAAATTCAACTAATAAACGCAACTTTTCGATTTGATTCTATGATGGTTATATTTTCAAAACAGAAAAGTAGGAAAACCTACCTTTCTTGTCTTGATGGATATGTATCTTACGGTCTCAAATCTCGAAAAAAGAAGTTGTATGAAACACATCACCCAAGCACAAAGATACACAATTTGCTGCATGTTAAAACAAGGTTATAAACAGGTTGAGATAGCAGCTGCTATAGGAAAAGACAAGTCTGTTATTAGCAAAGAGATTAAGCGTAATTCAGACAAAAGAAATGGAGTTTACAAGCATGAATTAGCCCAAAAAAAGTATGCTAAACGTCATAAAGAAAAGCCTAAAAGAAAACGCTTTACAGAAGATATTCAACAAGCAATAGAATTGTTATTGCGAGACGATTATAGTCCTGAGCAAGTAGTTGGTATCCTAAAAAAACAAGGTAAAGAAACGGTGTCTATTGAGCGTATATATCAGCATATTAGGGAAGACAAGAGGAATGATGGTGATTTACATACACACCTTCGCAGACAGGGAAGGAGATATAGAAAACGTGGCTCATCAAAGGATTCTAGAGGGGTTATAAAGAATCGCATTAGTATAGAACAACGACCTGAAGTTGTTGAACAAAGAAATCGATTTGGAGATTTAGAGGTCGATTTAATCATAGGTAAAAACCATAATCAAGCCATACTTACCGTAAATGATAGAGCTTCTGGAATGCTTAAAATGAAAAAAGTAAGCTCTAAAGAAGCAGTTGTTGTCACCAAAGCTATCAATGAAATATTAGAAGACTGGAAGCCTTATCTACATACTATAACAGCTGATAATGGAAAAGAATTTGCAGGCCATGAGCAGGTTGCAGAAAATTTATGTATTGATTACTTTTTTGCGCATCCATATCACTCTTGGGAAAGAGGATCTAACGAAAATTTAAATGGTTTGATTAGACAATATTTTGCCAAAGGAAGTGACTTTACAAACCTAACAGATCAAAGAATCAAAGAGGTAGAAACAAAATTAAATAACAGACCTAGGAAGAGACATAAATACGAAAACCCTATATTTGTAATGGAACAATTATTATTTAACTAAAAGTTGCGTTTGTGACTTGAATTCAGCTTTTATTATTGGAGATTCGTCATTTTCGGAGTTAATTAATGTAAAAGGGGAAGAAATTATTTCAACTGTATTAGTAGGTCATCAATACCCTGCTAATAAAACTTATGAAACATTTTTAATAGAAAAGAATTTTTCAATTACAATATATGATGTTGAATATGAAACTAAGGCAAAGAAAATATTGGAAAAATATCAAGTTCTAAATGATGGCACAATTAAAAAAATATTTAGCTATAGAAAAAAAGTTGATAATTCAAATTATAGTGCGCCTAATTAATTTGTAGGATGATTTAATTAATAATTATGAAACACCTAAAGCACACATTTTTAGTGCTTATGTTTTTTATTTCGTGTAAAAAACAAGTGCAATCAACAGTAGTTTTCCAAAAGGATACAATAGAAACAAATACTTCTTTATGCGAAAATTTAAAAACTAAAGGTGTTCAAAAAATTTGCTGTAAAGAATGGTCAAGCAATAATTTAGATAAAGTCATTGTATTCTCCAAAACGCAAAGTAATTCTGGAGAAGAGTTTTTTACTGAAATTTTCACTTCGAACAATTTAAACAATTCTATAGTAAGCATTTATGATTTTATAAAAGATTGCCCTGTTGATTATTCTATTAATTTTTTTAAGGAATCCTTTTCAATTTCTGATCTTGATAACAATGGCGTAAAAGAAATAACATTTGTGTATGAAATAGTATGTCAAGGAGGAATAGGCCCTACCAAAATGAAGCTAGTTATGATTGAAGGAAGGAATAAATACATTATTAGAGGTTTACGATTAGATGTAGTTTCTATCAAAAACAATATTAATCCGAATTATCCAAATTCAATTATTGATAAAACTTTCAACGCTGCTCCTAAAACTTTTTTGGAGTACGCTAAAGAAAAGTGGAACAAAAATCATGGAACAAATACTGTTTCATCATACATTGATAAATGGAAAGGTACTTACAATCTTAAATTAGAAGGTTTAGTACATATGGATGAAACTCACAATCTTAGTTATATTTTTAAAATAAAAAATGATCCTACGATAATAACACAATTAGATGATGAGGAAAAGAAAAAGATAAATTGTAAGATATTAAAAGGAAGTAAAGATACATTGTTTTTTCAAGAAAAAGATATGAGTCAAAAAAGTGAATACAAATTATTTAAAAACCAACAAGGAGATTACATTATTGGAGGGCATTCAATTTATATGATTAATCCACCTAATAAAAGTTACCCATTAGAAAAAAAATAGAATACGAAACCAACAAATGGAATTGATATCACAATTTTCGAGGTAATAGACAAAATTGTTGCTAAAAACGCTCTTAACCTTTGTTTTTACATAGGGAAAAGCTAAAAAAAACTTTTAAAAATACAGGGGTTTACGAACTTAATCATGATTATATAAAAAAATATAATATTCCAGATTTTAAACCTGAATCTCAAGATCGATTATGTATGGTCATACTAAGACATAAACGAAAAGGAATTCAATATGAACTAAAAACAGATATAGATAATATTGTTTTTTCTTAGGAAAGTTACAGTGCTGAGTATAAGTATTTATGCTATGCTAAACAAAAAACGGATACTTTGTATATTAGCTATAATAAAACTATCTCAGGAACTGAACCAAAAAACAAACCTATGGTCTTCGTAGCGATTATAAAGAAAAAGATATAGTTACTTAGATATTCCGATGATGTTGACCCCTCTGTAGATTTTGGTCTTAAAAATGAGATACTGACAAAGTTACAGTTTTTTTCTTAGACTTTTTCCTTTTAATTCTATTCGGTGAGAGCGGTGTACTAATCGATCCAAAATGGCGTCTGCTATGGTTGCTTCTCCGATGATTTCATACCAGTTTTCCACGGGTAATTGACTCGCTATT
This sequence comes from Flavobacteriaceae bacterium, assembly GCA_965224465.1. Taxonomy (GTDB): domain Bacteria; phylum Bacteroidota; class Bacteroidia; order Flavobacteriales; family Flavobacteriaceae. The sequence goes on from OZ245049.1 coordinate 3,668,138, forward strand.
ATGGTGGATGATTTTCCGTGTCGATCTTCAATTATTTGTAAGCGTACGGTAAAGTACACCCTTGATTATTTATCAACAGGCTTCCAATTTTGAGGCAGTAACTCCGAAAGTTTATTAGCTTTATGTTCTGGTAATCTATTAAGGACATCACATAGCCACGTATGTGGGTTTACGTTATTCTTTTTGCAAGTAGCAAAAAAGCTATAAAATAGAGCTATGTTTTGTGCGGATTCATGACTGCCAGCAAAGAGATAATTTTTTCTACCAATAGCTAAAGGTCTTATGGCATTTTCTATATTATTGTTGTCTATTTCAAACCTGCCATCATCGATGTATCGTTTTAGGTTTTGCCATATTTTAAGAGTATAAGCAATTGCTTTTCCTATGGCACTTTTAGGCAGTACGTTTTTTCGCTCTTTTGTAAGATAAATTTCTATTCCGTCTAAAACAGGTGATGCATGTTTTTCTCTATATGCTTTAGTTTGCTCAATAGTTAATTCTTGTTCTTTTACTTTACGTTCTATCTTGTATAGTTTTTGAATTTCCAACAAAACAACATCCGCTCTTTTAGGATCATTATCCAGCGCCTTCTCAAAATACCGCCTAGCATGAGCCATGCAACCTAAAAGAGTAATTTCTCCTTTTGTTGTTAAGTTTTGGTATGCAGCATACCCATCGGACTGTAGTGTCCCATTGAAATCTTTAAAAAACTCTTCTGGAACAACTTTTCCTCTCCCTTTATTGTATTCAAAAAGAACTAAATTTTTAACAGGATTTCGATACACCCACATATACCCTCTGTGTGTTGATTTTTTCTTGTCTTTATCTAAAACCTTTAGAGGAGATTCGTCTGCTTGAATATAATTGGCATTTTCTAAAAACTGAGCCTTAAATGTATCGTATAAAGGAGCGATAAGCTCCGAGCTTTTAGATACCCAGCCTCCAATTGTTGATTTACTTACTTTTAAATCTTGTCGTTTAAAAATTCTTAAATTCAACTAATAAACGCAACTTTTCGATTTGATTCTATGATGGTTATATTTTCAAAACAGAAAAGTAGGAAAACCTACCTTTCTTGTCTTGATGGATATGTATCTTACGGTCTCAAATCTCGAAAAAAGAAGTTGTATGAAACACATCACCCAAGCACAAAGATACACAATTTGCTGCATGTTAAAACAAGGTTATAAACAGGTTGAGATAGCAGCTGCTATAGGAAAAGACAAGTCTGTTATTAGCAAAGAGATTAAGCGTAATTCAGACAAAAGAAATGGAGTTTACAAGCATGAATTAGCCCAAAAAAAGTATGCTAAACGTCATAAAGAAAAGCCTAAAAGAAAACGCTTTACAGAAGATATTCAACAAGCAATAGAATTGTTATTGCGAGACGATTATAGTCCTGAGCAAGTAGTTGGTATCCTAAAAAAACAAGGTAAAGAAACGGTGTCTATTGAGCGTATATATCAGCATATTAGGGAAGACAAGAGGAATGATGGTGATTTACATACACACCTTCGCAGACAGGGAAGGAGATATAGAAAACGTGGCTCATCAAAGGATTCTAGAGGGGTTATAAAGAATCGCATTAGTATAGAACAACGACCTGAAGTTGTTGAACAAAGAAATCGATTTGGAGATTTAGAGGTCGATTTAATCATAGGTAAAAACCATAATCAAGCCATACTTACCGTAAATGATAGAGCTTCTGGAATGCTTAAAATGAAAAAAGTAAGCTCTAAAGAAGCAGTTGTTGTCACCAAAGCTATCAATGAAATATTAGAAGACTGGAAGCCTTATCTACATACTATAACAGCTGATAATGGAAAAGAATTTGCAGGCCATGAGCAGGTTGCAGAAAATTTATGTATTGATTACTTTTTTGCGCATCCATATCACTCTTGGGAAAGAGGATCTAACGAAAATTTAAATGGTTTGATTAGACAATATTTTGCCAAAGGAAGTGACTTTACAAACCTAACAGATCAAAGAATCAAAGAGGTAGAAACAAAATTAAATAACAGACCTAGGAAGAGACATAAATACGAAAACCCTATATTTGTAATGGAACAATTATTATTTAACTAAAAGTTGCGTTTGTGACTTGAATTCAGCATTTGAATTAATCTGTAAAGTGGTAAATGGTCTACAAATTTTGAAATAAGTATAAAGGCCAATAAACTTGCTGATGCATTTCCTTTAGGTATCGGTAAGCTTGGTAATTCTGCTATAACAACGCCTTTTTCTTCCGGAAGTGCATATTTAGGTCTTACAATTCGTCTTACAAAAAGGTTGTGTAATTTAAACTCTGTCTGCTTGTTTTTTTCTACGTTTTAAAATAGTTCGATTTTCTCTTCATAAGGCTGCTTTAAAAATCGAACTATTTTAAAATGAGCCCCAGCGGCTAGCGTCACGAACTGCTTCCGTTTTTATGTAAATCCAACGTTATTCGATCTTCAAATTTAATATATAATTGTTGAATTGTCAAGCACCAATTATGTAAAGGGTTTGTCCATTTTTTTTCGATATTTTTTGTTGCTAAGTAAACAAGCTTCAATAGTGCCATATCACTGGTAAAAGCCCCTTTTGTTTTAGTTACTTTTCTTACTTGTCTATGAAAACCTTCTACTGCATTTGTTGTGTAAATTATTTTTCTGATAGGTTCTGTATACTGAAAAAACTGAGATAACTCTTCCCAATTACGGTTCCAGCTTTCTAAAACTACAGGGTATTTTTCTCCCCATTTTTCTTCTAATTTCAATAACTCCAACTCAGCAATATCTTTATTAACTGCCTTGTAAACAAGCTTTAAATCTCGAATAAATTCTTTTTGATCTTTGGAAGCTATATACTTTAAAGAATTACGAATTTGATGAACAATACACTTTTGAATTTGTGTTTTAGGAAATACACTCAAGATAGCTTCTGAAAACCCTTTTAAGTTGTCTGTACAGGCAATTAGGATATCCTTAAGCCCTCTGTTATTAAGGTCTGTCAATACTTGAAGCCAAAAATTTGCGCCTTCACTTTCTGAAATATACATTCCTAAAACCTCTTTTATCCCTTCTTTATTTACTCCTAAAACATTGTAAAGTGCTTTGTGTTGTATTTTACCGTCTACTTTTACCTTGTAATGCATAGCGTCAAGCCAAACAATGCAGTACATCTGTTCTACTGGACGACTTTGCCATTGTTTTATATCGGGTATGATCTTATCTGTAATTTGACTTAAAACAGTGTGTGATATATCTGTATCATACATCTCTTTTATATGACCAGAAATATCGCGTAAGCTCATTCCTAAGCCATATAATCCAATGATCTTATCTGATAAATTATCTGCTAAAATGGTTTGACGCTTTTTTATCAGAACAGGCTCGAAACTACTATTTCTATCCGCTGGCGTACTTATTTCAAAACTACCAATACTAGTTTTAACAGTCTTTTTGCCCTTTCCGTTACGTTTATTCCCTTTAGAACGTTCCTCTTCACTAAGGTGTGATTCCATTTCTGCTTCCAATGCTTTCTCAAGAAATTGTTTCATTAAAGGAGCAAAGGCACCTTCTTTTCCGAATAAACTTTTTCCTGATAATAATTGATCCAATGCCTTTTTTTCAATGTTGGCTAACTCGTCTTTTGTCATGTTTTCTGTTTGAATAAAGTTAATACTTTTTTTTATTCAGACAGAGTTGAGTTTACAGTCCCTACAAAAACGGAAAGAGGCGTTATTTCTAAAAGCTCTGTAACTTCTTCTCCTATTTTTACAGCTCCTTCTTCTATGTGCTTAGGCTCTATAATCTCTTCTACTCGCGGAAAATGCGCAGGTATAGAAGAGCGAACAGGTTTTTTCTTTCCTTTCTTCTTTTGTTTTCTTTCGTAGATTACAATATGTTTTTTGTATGCCTCTTCTTTCTCAGCTATTATTTTTCCAAAAAGCGACAATTGACTTGTGTCAACAGGGATAAAACGTTCGCTTTTAGACCCGAAAACCATTCTTTTAAGCTCCTCCGTATTGCTGCTTAATTTCAGCTAGTTCTTGAGCTGTTTTTTCAAGTTCAATCTTTAAAATTATAAGCTCTTTTTGTATGTCTATTGTATTGTTTTCCACACTATAAATATACGAAAAACAAGCCTAAATAGCAGGTAAAACCTACAGTTTTATTGAATTATTTAGCCTCTAAATAACGTTCGTTTTTCTGAGTATTTATAATACTAATTCCGTCTAAAACCATAACCATTTGGGTATAACTCAAAACTACTAATCCATCTTCAATGTCGTATTTTGGAAGCTCAAAAATACCTCGTTCCAATCGTTTATAATACAGTACAAATCCTCCAGGTCGCCAATGAAGAAGTTTTAGTTTATTTTTTTGCTTATTGATAAATGCATAAACACTATCTCTATCTCGCTCTTGTTCCATGTGCTCACTAACTAATCCACTTAATCCATTAAATCCTTTTCGCATATCAACTGCAGATAAGTGATAATAATACGTGTGTTCTGTACCTAATCCTAACATTTATATTTTCGTTTTTGTTTAGATGCAAAAATTAGATTATTTTTAACTTCTTACAAGATGTAGTTCTCCGTACGCTTACGCTGAAAAGTGTAAGGGTGGACAAAGTAATTAGGGACGATTGCCAAAGAAAAAACCTGTATTTCATAGTTGAAATGCAGGTTTTTTTAGTTCGTAGCTTGACAAGGATGTATTGATGTTTACCTGTTTTTCGTTTCGTTTTCTATTGCATTGCCATGTATGATTCTCAACCTCTTATTTTTTGTTTTTTTAGATGTAATTTGTAGGGTTTTAAGCAGGAATGGTGGTTTTTACCGAAAGCTATTAATTTTTTTTAGCTAATGTAAGTCTTGTTTCTACAATAATTGAACATAGAAATAATGTGTTATATCAATTACAATCCAAAAAGACAGATATTGTAGTTTGTTTTACGTGTTAGCGTTGTTGAAAAATAGAACAAAAAATAATTCTATTTCTAAACCGTCACTTGGAAATGTATTTGGTAGTAAACCTTCAGTAGAAAAGCCTTTTTTTATGAATTACGGAGTTTGTTTGTAAGTTTATTGAGTGCTAATATGCTTAAAAAGTGCTTATACGGCGTAAAAATGAGTGAAAACTTTTTAATTTTTCTTTTATCTCTTGATTTTTTGTAATATATTCGCTTCTTAATGTGTTATGTGCTTTACGTGTGTAATGCTTGTATGTTTCTAATAATGAGTATTTTAATGCTATTATTAGCTGTTTATTTTTGATTAACCCCGATAAAAAAGACTTTGAAATTTGAGCTGTTTAGCCATAAATTAACGTTTATGCGTTGGATTTGGCATACTATCAATAAAAAGTCGTAATTATTTTAACATATTGAAGATTTTCAATATTAATAAGTATAAATTATGAAAAAAAAGTATCTAATTTCTTATTTACTTCTTATGAGTATGCATGTTGTACTCTTAGCGAAGCCTATTTACAAGAATAATCATGTAGGTCCTTATTGCGATGTCCCTGTTGTAAATGAGAGTAAAACTAAGGGAGATTCATTAATAGTGGCGGCTGCAAATAATTCGTTTCTAATAGCGTCTCATGGATTTAGTTTAAAGGCACCAGAAGAAACATCATGTAGTTTGCCTGTTTGGTATGAGAAAAGAGACTATTCAGTAAATTATTATGTCAGTTATAATAATAAAGTATACCAGTCCAACGGATGGATTGGGAATTCTGAGGCTGCTCCACCCAGTAATACAAAATGGACTTTGATAGGAGATTGTACTCTAAAGGTTGTACCTCTAACAACAGACTGTGACTCAGCTAAAACGTGGAATGAAAAAGAGAAAAATTACAATGCCTCAGACAAGGTAATGTATAATAATGGCTTGTATAAAGCAAAGTATTGGGTTGCAGGAAGTGACCGCCCAGATAAGTCTGAAGCGTATGACTTTATAGGGGTCTGTGTAACGCCTCCTGAGATAACATCAACTTACAGCAATGCCACAACTATTGTGCAAAGTAGCATTCAAAATGTTCTAATAAGTGCAAAAATTTTAGACTTTGGTTTTTCTCCCTTGGCAGTGGATTTTATGGTAAAAGAAAAAGGAGCATCTACATATACAAAACATTCCATGAAGAATTCTTCGGGTGATTTATATACCTTTAGTTGGACGCCATCCTCGTATGGAGATTTTGAGATTATTATTAAAGCGACCAACTTGGTAGATGTTTCTTCTGAAATGATTTCATCTATAAAAATTGCATTGAGTACGCCTCCAATAGTACGTTTAGTAGAGCCTAAAGACAATTCAAAATTTATTCAATTAAATTTTGAGCCCATAGAAATTGTGTTTACAGCTTCTAAGACCGCAAAAAAAATATCAAAAATATGGGTTAAGGACATCACAGCTTCTACATCTAATACAATTTCAGTAGCTCAAAAAGATCAATATTCATATCAATGGACTCCCAAAAGTTATGGAAAAAATATTTTAGAGCTTGTAGTGGAAGATGTTTTAGGGACATCTACAACCGTTAGTTTTTCATATATGCTTGTGGATCCATCAAAAGAAACAGTTTCATTTACCTCTTTGCCTAATCAGATAAAAGGTATAAAAGGTGTCACTAAAGTATTTACTTTTGATGAAAAAATCACAAAAGTATTGAGTAGAAGGGTCGATTTATGTAACCTATCATTCTCAGGAAATACACTTACGGTTTCAAATCCAATAGAAGGAAGAACGGGACTTGAAATTACAACGGATAAGGGTTCTTATTATGTTGGATTAAGAATTGATAAAAAAAACGGAGAGGTAGCAGAGCTTCCTGGGTATCTATCTTTAGGCTCGGTTTCAGAAGATATTGGTGGTGATATTAAGTTTTGGAGAGACCTAGATAATACCAATCTTTTGAAAAATAAAAGAATGGATATCAGATATATTTATGTGAATGGAGGTCCGTTAATAGGGTGGAATACCTGGCAGCCTGATAGGGTTACAAAGTTTACAAGAAACAGCCTTAAGTTAGGGATTATACCTTTATTTGTTTTTTATAATATTCCAGATGGGGGTGAATCATATACTACCAATAAAGGACATATTGAAAACCCAACGTATATGAAAGCTTATTTTAAGAATTTAACATTGTTTTTTGATCATGTAAAACAAGAGGTGGGAGATGAAATGTTTATGGTTATTTTAGAACCTGACTTTTTGGGGTATATGCAACAAAATAATCAGACTGCAAGCATGCCTACTTCCGTAGGCTTAAATTCAATTGGAAATAATGCAGGGACACTTCAAACGCTGGTACAGCGAATAAACATGGAGATTAATAACAGAAGGGAAAAAGATAATTTGAACTTTGTGTATGGTTGGCAATATAATTTATGGGCTAAAGGAGGTGTTTCTGGAGCTAAGGGGATTGTGAGAGAAACGGATACCGGAGATTTCGCAACTAAGCTGGCGAAAATAAAACAAACAGGTGCTGATATTACCAAATACGGTATGGAACTAGGTACCTTGAGCCATGATGCGGATTTTATTTCAATAGATAAATATGGATTAGATGCATTAGGAGCTCCAAGTGGAAAGAAAGATCCTGATGGTTATACATGGTTTTGGAACAACGATCACTGGTTGAATTACTTAGCAATGGTAAAATCAATGTCGGAAACGGCGAACAAGCATGTGATCCTTTGGCAATTGCCTGTAGGGCATATTAATGGAAGTCAAGCTGTTTCTGAGTATACGGGAGCACCTTTCCCTCTATTTACTAATAAATCCAAACATTATGAGGATTCAGCATCTACGTTCTTTTTTGGTGATGAAGTAGATTTTAGTAATAATACAGATAGATTCAGTTACTTTTCGCAAAATAAACATAAAGACCCAAAACTTAAGGTTGATGCAGGAACGAAACATGTAACGTTTGGAGACCATTTTGCAGAAGCCAATAAGTCTGGTGTACGAATAGTACTAATGGGTGCAGGAGTTGGAGATAGTACAGATGGAGTAGGAGCTCCTCCTACAGATGATTATTATTGGATTCAAAAAGTCCAAAGATATTATACAGGACAATTGACAACAGATAAAGTTGATGCAGATAAAGATGGAGTGTTTGACAATTTAGATAAATGTCCCAATACACCAAGTGGAGAAAAGGTAGATTCCAAAGGCTGCTCTGATGGTCAGTTGGATGATGATAATGACGGTGTTCCAAACAGTATTGACGATTGCCCTAATACTTTGATTGGGGTAACGGTGAACAAAAAAGGATGTGTGGATAATCAACAGGATTCGGATAATGATGGTGTTTTAAATGCTTCTGATCAATACCCAAATACACCTAATGGAGCCGTAGTAGATGGGAATGGTGGTGTCATTTTAAGCGGGAATACGTTTAGCCTTTCACAAACAGGTCTTACCTGCCCTAATAAAAATAACGGGACCATAACACTTACAAATGCATCTCCGTATCTTTTTGATGTTCAATTTTCAAGTCCAAATAAACCTGCTATTACTATAGAAGATGCGCTTGAAGCCAAAGGGAGTCATACAATTACAAATTTACCTCCTGGTGAATATCGTTTTACTATGAAGTTTGATAAGAATTTGGGAATCGATATAGGTGAGTATGTTGTTAAGGTTGCAGATGCTGCTAAAATATCAGGAAAGGTATTAGAAACCGACAAAGCAAGTAAAACAACCACTGTAAAAGTAAAAAATGCGAAGGTTTATCATGTAAAGGTAAACGGGAATTACCTTAAAACAGTAACGTTTAAAACTATTGATAGTCATCAAATTGTAGTTCCATTAAGTGTAGGTGACAACCATGTTAATATTAGTACAGATGCTACATGTAGAGGATCTGTGGATACATGGATTACAATTGCTGGTTCTGTTGAGTTTTATCCAAATCCAACGGTAGGGGACGTATTTATTCGAGGCTTAAAACCAGGGATGATTCATATAAAAATTGTTACCTTAAGTGGGCAAGTAGTTAAAACAATAAGCAAACAATCAGCCGATGGTACGTTGCAACTTTCAGTAGCGCATTTACATGATGGTGTGTATATTGTACATCTTTCTGGTTCAGAAAATAAAAACATATTACCTTTTAAAATTGTTAAAAAATGAAAAAATTAGTTTACACATTGTTTGCAATCATGCTCTTTAATTCCTGTGGAGGAGGAATTGATCAGGAAGATGATGAAGATGCAATACCTAAAAGTGTTAGTTTAAACAGTCCTTCTCAAAACGAAGTTTGTGTGGGTAATGGGACAGGAAGTGTTGTCACACAAAATATCCAATGGTCTTCTGCACAATATGCAACCAGCTATAGCTTGAGTATATTTGTGTCCGATGGAACCACCAATGTTGCGGGCAGTCCATTTAAAGTTACGGGTACTTCTAAGGAAGTCAATTTAGCGTCTGGGAAAGCCTATTCGTACAAAGTAACTGCTGTAAATAAGCAAGGAACTAGTAATTCGCCTACATGGGCATTTACCACAAGAGGGATTGCTGTAGTAAATTCAGTGCCGCAAGCGATCACTACAATTGAGGTAAACAAGGATCGTTTATCTATACGTTTTAGTGATAATGATGGAGATGCTATGACCTACGATGTATATATATCATCAGATAAAACTTTTGAATCTAGTGATCAGGTGCTTAGTGGTGTTTCGGTGACGGATGGTGAAACAAAAGTAATGGAGAATCTTGGACTGTCAGAGAAGCCTTTGTGGTTTAAAGTAGTCACTACAGATGTGTTTAAAAATAGGTCTGTAAGCTTTGATTCGTACCGATTGATAAATTAATTTGTTTTTTTATAAGTAAAGTAAAAACCTGTATTTCTATGTTGAAATACAGGTTTTTTTTTGTCAACTTTTAGGGCTTGGTGTAAAAAAACCTCGAAACTATTGTTCGAGGTTTTTTTATTCCCTAAAGATGTTTTTGGGAACGGATACGTATATCAATTAAATTTCCAAGTGGCGGTTTATAAAACAGATTATTTTTACAAGCTGTTTGTAAAAAATAATTCAATATGATAATGCGACTTTATATAAATAAATTGGTATACTATGAGTCTCCTAAATTATTGTTGCTCATATTCTGCATCCCATTCAGTACCATCATCTCCTTTTTGTCCGTCCATTTTAATCATAAAATTCTTAGCAGGAAAATAAGGTTTCATGTGTATGTCTAAGTACACTCTGTCTTTCTGATTTGGATCTTGTTCAAATCTTTTGATGGTAAAATCTTCGATTAATTTATCAGGACCTGTTATGTTGTCTAAGAACTTTACAATCTGATTCATTAATTCTTTACGAGTTCTAGCGTTAAAGTTTTCAAAAGCCCTACGGTTTAAGAAATCCATTAATACTTTTGTTACGTAATCAAATACACGTACAACGGAGTAGGTTTGTAGTCCTAAATTATCTCCATTAAATAATGTTTTTGCAGAGAAAGCCATTACTTTACCGTATTCGTTAACCATAGGAATTAGTCCGAGTTTTTCAATTTGTGATATTTCTGATTTTTTCAAATCAAATTTAACTCCAGAAACTTCGTTTAATCCACCATGCTTTTTACCAGCAGTAACTTGGGACATTAGGGTTCTATAAACTTTACCTGCGAGTGCCGAAGATGGTGGGATAAATAAATCTTCTTCCTCTCCAACTTCATCAAATTTTCCTCTTCCGACGAGCCAGTTACACGTCATCATAACATTGGATTTATAGTTGTCTCCACTTGTTAAATTTGCAGCTTCAAACATTTCCATAACATCATCCGGTTCGTCTAGGTGTTCAAAATCAGTAATTAACATCACCTTATTATTGTAAGCTATTTTAGCCCATTTTTCAATAATTGCATTGTTTTCTAGATATCCAGGGATCACTAATATTCCGTAATTATCTCTTAAATCTAAACGGTCATAATTATCTTTTAATTCTTCAGATACAGCATCTATAAAACGCGTGTTGTCTAAATCTCGCATTTGTTCTGGGTCTGCGTTTAAGATAGTTACGTTTTTTATCTTATCTGCTTCTGTATTTTTATAAAACATGGATAAGGAGCGATATGATCTTTCTAGCTCTTTGGTATCCTCAATTGCCATACCTACATTTTTCACTAATGTTTCATGTGCAATTTTAGATTTTTCCTGAGCTTCTCCGATCATTTTAGCGACGTCACCTTCACCTTCTTCAAGTATTTTTTGCCAAATTTCTAATGTTTTTTTAACTCTTTTTCGTTCAAGTTTTTTAGAGTTTTCTGTTAAAAATATTTTTTTTCTAGCTTTTCTTTCTGGGTTTAAATTTTGAGATCCATCAATGGTTGCTTCTACTAAATCGAACCCTCCAAATCTAGCCAGTTTTTCACTGCTTTCTAGTACCTTTTCAACAATGCTTTTAGTACTTTGTTCTTGTGCTTGAGCCATATTTTTTTTAGTTTTTAGTATTTAGTTCTTCTAATAGGCCTGCTATGGTGTCTAGCAATGCTTTTTTTGCCTCGGGATCTGCCAATGCTAAACGAAGAATTTTATTTGTTTTTAATTGTTTTACTACTTTTATGTACTGTTCTTTTTCGGTGTCTAAATCTTTTAAGAATTCACTTTGATTTGTAATTCCGTTTTTTCCGAAATCACCTACTGTTTTAAAGCGTAAAACTTCTTTTGATTGCATTCCGTCATCATCGGTAAATGTCATCTCTATCTTTGGATCAAAATACTCAAATGCTTCATTTATTGATTTTAATCCTCCAATCATTTCAGGTTTTACAGGAGGGAATTCTGTTAGTTTTTCAACGATTAAGGTTCTGTTTTGAGGTATTTCTTGAAGTGCTTCCGCAGCATCACTTTTTACTTCATTTCCACCTATTCCGTATGTGTTATCACTCATAGTTTTTAATTTTTAATTTTTTATAAATATAAATATATTTTAGGTAAGCGTATAACTTTCTTGGCGAATCTATTCGTTAAATGTAAGAAAGTTAGGGTTTTTCTATTTTTTGTCTTGTTTGTTTGTTTTTAGGGGTTTAGTAGTCCATATTAAATTGTTGTTTTTGTCAATTTTTAACTTTACGTGATCTCCTTTTTTGAGTTCTCCAGAAATTATTTTTTTTGATAAAGGAGAGCGTAGGTCTATTCGAATAACATTTCTTAGTGGTCTGGCACCATATTTAGGTGTGAACCCTTTTTTAGCAAGAAATTCAATGGCTTCATCTGTTATTTCAAGTGTTATGTCTTGTTTGAGTAATGCCTGGTGTAAACTTTTTAATTGAATGTTAAATATTTCAGTGATGTTTTCTTTTGTAATAGGTGAGAAAGGAACAATTTCTGTGAGTCTTCCTAAGAATTCTGGTCTAAAATGACTTCCCATCATTTCTAAGAGGTCGTTTGATTTAGGAATGATTCCTTTTTCAAAAGATGCTACAATATGATCGCTACCAATATTTGAGGTGAATAGGATGACTGCATTTGAAAAATCGCCTTCTTTACCTAGTCTGTCGTGTAATTTACCTTCGTCTAATATTTGTAAGAAAATATCAAATACAGATGGATGTGCTTTTTCAATTTCATCAAATAATACGATAGAATATGGTTTTTGACGAATTTTATTAACCAATAGTCCTCCTTCTTCGTAACCTACATATCCTGGAGGCGCTCCATATAACAAGGCGGCAGAATGCTCTTCTTTAAATTCTGACATGTCAAAACGAATGATGGATGTTTCGGTTTGAAACAAAAATTCGGCTAAGGATTTTGCCAATTCTGTTTTACCTGTACCTGTAGGGCCCGAAAAGAAAAAGGAGCCGATAGGTAAATTAGGTTTGCTCAATCCAGATCGTGATTCTAAAATAGCATCGGTAATTACGCGAATGGCATGGTCTTGTCCTACAACTCGTTTACGGAGAATCTTATCCATTGTAAGGAGGCGTTCTTTTTCGTCTGTTTGTAATTTCCCTATGGGTATTCCTGTTTTATTTGCAATGGTTAGCGCTATATCATTTTTAGTAATCGTATTTTTTTCTTTAGCTGCAATTTTGGAGAGGCTGTTTAAAATCTTATGAAGCTTTTTAAAACCTCCTTTTGCTTTTTTTACATCTTTGTAATGTTCATCTTCTTTGAGTTCTCCAAACAGCAAATAGCTTAATTTATTTTTTATTTGATGAAATAACCAAGATTGCTCTGTCAACGCATCTTCTTCTTTCAATTTTTTAAGCTCTAATTCTGTAACTTCTTTTTTCAAATTCTCTATTTGAGAGTTTGATGTTTCTGTCATAAATTTAGTTCCCGACATTGTTCTGTCTATTAAATCTATGGCAGAATCGGGTAAACTTCGTTCTTTATTATAGCGTTTTGCCAATCGGATGGCTTCTTTAATACTATCATCATCAATGCTGAGGTTGTGATAGTTTGTATAATAAAATATGGTGTTTTTTATCATTCGGAAAGCCTCGTATTCACTGGGCTCCTGGAGTCTTACAATTTCAAATTGTCGGGTAAGTGTTTCGTCTATTTCTATGTGTTTTCTAAAGGAATCGTTGGTAGCTGTTGCTATAATTGTTATTTCTCCTTTTACTAATTCGGCTTTTAAAATATTTATGACGCCCTCATTATTGTTGTTTTTATGCGTTAAATTATTCAGTTGATCTATTAAAAGAATTGGTTTTTCGTACGTTTTTATGGCGTCGACAACTTTTTTTAAACGGTCTTCAACTTCTCCTTTATAGCCTGCTCCCGATGTTAAATTGATAAAGTTTAATTCGAAAACATGCGCATTTTTAAAGTGTTCAGGTACGGCATTTTCTAAAGTAGCGTATGTAAGAGCGTCTAAAAGTGCGGTTTTCCCGACCCCTGGATCTCCTAGAATCAGTACATTTGGCTTGGAACGTCTTCCTAATATTTCCGTAATTGTTTTAATTTCTACATCTCTACCGTAAATTTTTTCTAATTCGTTTTTGGTTGCTTTCTCTGTTTTATTGATACAGTACGTTTCCAGTATTTTTACAGCTTCACTTGATTTTATACTAGAGACGTTATTTTTTATAAGTCCTTCAATAGGGTGTCCTTCATTTTTAGAAATATTTCCTATAATTTCGTTGGGTGTTAAGGGCAATGTTTTTAATTGTTCGTAGCTAAAACCTACACCAGGAGTACTTATCGCAACCAAAAAACATATTTCATCTATTTCATCTACAGCTATCTTGTATGCAATACTTTCTGCTTCAATAAAAATTGCATCTACAAAAGCATCTCCTTTTATATTTTCGGGAATGGTTGAGGATTTTGGAAGAGATTCTAAACGTACTTCTGCCCATTCCTCCACGTAGTAAGGGTCTTGTCCTATGCTTTCTATATAAGGCATCATCCCAATATTTTTGTGCAATAGTGCTTTTAACAAATGAGACGAGGAGTATTCTTTATGGGAATGCTCTTTTGCTATTGATTTAGCAATATGAATGGCTTCTTCTAGTTTTATTGAAAGTTTCATGTTCTTTTTTTTATAGGCATTAAAAGTATGAAAAATCGCTAACGTAGGAGCTGTTATTTTTCAATATAAAACGGTTATCTTTACGGGATTATCCCCTTTTTTGTACTAATGGAATTATGAGATTACATACATTTATTTTACTTGTCTTTTTGTCTTTTACAAATGGTATAATGGCTCAGAAAAAATACGGTAAAATTATTTTTTTAAATAAGAGTCATGTGCTTGGCAAGGTTGTTTTTAAAAACAATTCCAATTTTACAAAAGTGTCTTTTAAACACACGCGTAAAACGATGTATTTGCGAAAAGAGGTCTATGCTTCTTTTCAGGAAATGCACCATCAGGCTGCGAGGGACGGGGTGCATATTTTTATTATTTCTGGTGCTAGAGATTTTGAGCATCAAAAAAATATTTGGAATAGAAAATGGGAGAAGGCTGTGAGTACGTTGGATATAGACAAGGCATATGAACTGTTAAATTACAGTGCAATGCCTGGGACTTCAAGACATCATTGGGGGACGGATATTGATTTAAACAGTTTAAGTAATACTTACTTTCTAAAAAAAGAAGGTAAAAAAGTGTTTGATTGGCTGTGCGATAATGCTTCTAAATATGGGTTTTATCAAGTGTATACCTCAAAAAAAACGTCCTATAGAACAGGGTATAACGAAGAGAAATGGCATTGGTCTTACCTGCCTAGTGCTAAACAATACCTGTCTTATTTTAATACATATATTACAAATAAGGATCTTGTAGGATTTAAGGGTGCTGAGCTTGCGGAAGCATTAGAGATTGTAAAGCTCTATGTTAACGGTGGATACCAAGAGGTTGGTGCTGTTTTTCAAAATCGTTATGTGCCTTCTAGTTTTAAGTATTAATAATCCCTAAAATTACAAACACAAAGAATTGTACTCAATTAAGGAGCGTACAATTCTTTGTGTTTGGACTAAAAATAATGAATAGCCGTATCTAGTGTGCTGTTTATCATCAAAAACAATAGAAAAGGAATTGTTTGTGTTGGGGCTTCTTCGCTATTATCAACATCGCATGAATTTCGAATGGATTAAAAACCTTCTTAAAAATGGATTGATTCTTCCAATCTCCTAACTTTTTAACATATATGCTTCAAAAAAACAATTCCATTCGCATACCTTAGTCTTATTTCTCTTATTTCTTTCTAGCGCTAATAGTAATGATGGTTTGTTTTTAGAGCGATAAATATTTTTTTACAGCTATTTAACTTTGCGATCTTGCAAGTATTAAGTCTCTTTCTAGTTGTTGAAATTCTGCTCTGGATTTTTCGAGTGCTTCTTTGTATTCTTCAATCGTATTTTCTGAATGCTGAAGGCGCTTTAATTTTCTTTTCATAGTCTGCATGTCTAGAAATAATGTGATAACATTACTATACATATCGTACTTATATGTAGAATCTTTTGTAGGGATTGATTCTTGCATATCAGCCAAATCTTTTCCTATCAGCAGGTTTATGTAATTTGTATTACTTCCTGGCGTTTCTAAAGAATCTAACATTTTTTTTACATTGCTCATTCTGTCGTAAAATGCATCTTGAAATTTTAATTCAAAATCAATTTTTTTGACTTTTGTCTTTAGCACAGTATTTTCTTTTAAAGGGACTTTAAAAGTGAAAAATACGGCAGTAACAATGGTTCCTGAAGTTAATATAAATAGTAATAAAAATTTCAAAAAGCTATTTCTTCTTTCTTTTGTGTTTTTTGGTTGCATATTTAGGGGTTTATTAGATTAAACTCTTTGACAAATAATAACATCGTCTTCTTTTAAGTTATTGGATTCTATAGTTTTAGCGTAATTTATGTATTTTATAGATCTAAAAAACGAGGGTTTTCTATAAAACACCCATTTGTCGGTGGCCCCATTTTCATCTAAATAATTGATTTCCTCTTCTGGGTGTCGTTCATTATAATCGTTTAGAAAGAAATAAAACAACCTTCCAAAGCTTAGGTTTTCGGGTGCTTTGACTCTAAAGTTTGTGACTTCGTTATCTGCGACATCTTTTTTCTTGAACTCAAAACTTATTACGAGTGGGTTTTTTAGCTCTTTAGCACTTGGATCCTTAATGTTTTCTCCTACTGGATACAGCCATTTTTTGTATATTTTAACAGGTATTAATAAGGAAAACTCATAAAGTTTATAAAATAGTAATGGCACAATAAAGGTAATTATAGAACTTAAATACATAAACTTGAATAGGACTTTAAAGCTACTTGTTACTTTAAAAAAAGCGATCAGCCCTATAAATACATATACGAGTGTAAAGAAAAACTCATTAAAAAATGTTGATTTATCTTCTGATAATTCCTTGAAGTATGTTCGCAATACCCAAACATGAATGCCTCCTAAAATTAAAAAGAGCGATTGAAATCCGATAAAACTATTTAAAGCAGTATCGTTTAGCACCTTGGACGAGCTTAGCAGTCCTACGAGCGCAAATGAGACAAGAATAATCAATGCATAAATAATAGCTTTCTTTTTGTTTTTACTAAATAATTTTCGGACATCTGTTAAAATAAACATGAAAAACGAGCTTAGTAAGAAAAATAATAAGCTGAATTTCAGAGTGTCCCCCTGTAATAATCCATTTATACCCATAGCAATTTATATTTTTGTAGAAACACCAATAATAGCTGGCATCTCTGTATTTAATGAAAAACGTTCCTTTTTGTTACAATAAAAATGAGTTTCCGCTTGAACTTCTAACGGTAGGAAGTACCCGTAGAATAATTCAAGAAATTTCATGATTTCTGAGTTCTCGAAATATATTTTTAATTTAGTTTCGATTACTGGACCAATATTAAACTCAATAACTGGTACTCCTATTCTTAATTTTTTTGTTTCTGAAATAAAATTTATTCCTAAAACTATTTCCTCGTTCTTTTTCTTAATTTCAATGTTTTTGAATGATTTTTTAAGGGTTACTTTTTCGTCTAAAATGCGTTCTAGGCATAATCTTGTCAACTCTAAATCACCTGCTATCTTATGACTATGAGGTAGTAGTTTTATCAATTTTAAGATGTATTTATTATCGAGATGGTCTTTTAAATCCCAGAATTTTAAAAAAAAATCATTGTCTAAGTCATAAAAATCATCGAACAATTCTCGTTCTTTTTTTTCTATTGAAACTGTCTGATAAAACAATTCGTTTTCGATAGGGCTAAACAATAGTCGTGCGTCTGCTTCTTCTCTTTTTTTTGTTTTTCTCTTAGAGAGGTATGTTTCATTTTTGTTGGTGATATTTTTATGAAACACATTCTCTGGTAAGGAATCGTAGACTCCATCTCTTGATAATTCTAATAGTAATTTAGTGTCCTTTTTTTTAGATTTTAAAATATCTCTTCGATACCCTCTTTTAAACGAACTTTTATTTTCTATTAGAAAATCATTTTCCATAGCACTGTTGTTCTGCAGTTCTAGTACCATAGCTTCTGCCTTTATGTTCTCATAAAAAGAAGCTAATTCTTTTACGATTTTATCTACTAATTTTTCTTCCAAAAGAGCTAGGTTAAATTTTAGTTAATTGGTGATTCTTCTTCCAGCCGCCATTAAACGTTTGGTCCAGTATGGATGGTTTATATGACTTATTTTTACGCCAGAGGCACCGTCTACTTTGCTTGCCGTTGCATGTACAAATTGATTGTTTTGCAAATAGACACCTACGTGAACAATGTGAAATTGATCCTTTCCGAAAAATAATAAATCGCCTTCGTTTAGGTGGCTCAAATCTGTAAACAATTCGGTGTTTTTTGAGTCGCTCTGTTTTTGTGCCGTTCTTTCTATATACATATTATACGATTTAATAAAAAGTCTTTGAGAAAAAGAAGAGCAATCTATGGCTTCTCTTGTTTCTCCTCCCCATAAATAAGGTGTTCCCATCCATCGATCAATAAATTCGTACAATTTTTTGTTGCCTAGTTTTGAAACATCCACTTCTAGTATTTTTGCGTACTTATATTGTACATCACTATATAGAGGTTCTACAACTTTTACTTCCTTTATAACTGCCTTTTGTATGGTATCATATTCGATAACAATCGAATTTTGATTTAGGAGCCTTCGTTTCTTTCTGTCGAGAATACGCTGTTTTTTTCGCTTCACTCTTTCACTCTTTTTTCTCCTCTTTTCTTCCCTCTTATTTATGTTTAATCTGATTTCTTTGAGGTTAATTTTCAGATTTTCTCTCTGCTTAATCAAGAAAACGATCGTTTTATAGCTTTCTTTGGTCACAGAAATCAAATAATCGCCTACTGGAAGCACTTCTTTAAAGGTGAAAAAACCTTTGGCATCTGTATGCAATGTGATATCTAGGCTCTCTATCTGAATTTCCGCATTTTCTATGGGGATGCCAGTGTTTCCTTCTGTTACGGTGCTTTGTATGTATGCATTTGTTTGAGCATTTCCGATAAATGCTATGATCGAGCATAGGCAAATGGTAATTATTTTCTTCATAGTTTTGCTTTTTTTCCTAGGGTAGTTTAGAAAGGACTAAAGTATAAATTATTTTATTTTACACAAAAAAAAATTACAATTATCTTATTTGCTGTAATTTTAATTAATTTTGGGCGAAAATTAGAGTTATGAATAAGAACTTTTTTACCATTCCTATAGATGCAAATAAATTAATTTCTAATGAGCAACATGAGAAGTGTGATCTAAAACAATCGATCGTTCATCACATACATTTAATCAACACTACTTATTTTGGAGAGTGTACTTTTGATGAGTCTTATGGCTGTGCTATTTGGGATATTGATTTTGATAATTTATCGAGTTCTAACACCGTCAAAGAATCAATGTCGGTGTCTTTAATGGAATCTTTGAAAAAACATGAAAAACGACTCACAAAAATAATAGTAGAAGTAGGTATTAAACAAGAAGAGTTACCATCGTTAAATAACAGTACGGTTGTAAAGAAAAAAGTCACCATAAAAATAAAAGCTAGAGTTAAAAAAACAAATGAAAATTTTCAATACAATGAATATTTTTATATTGGCCCTCTGTCTTATTAAATGTATGAAGAATGAATGAATCTAAAGCACAAATAAAGAATCGTATGGTTAAAAACGCCGCCTCCTTATGGGGTGTGCCTCCTAACGAAATCGAAATGTCTTTCGATCCTATTGTCTCTCTCCTATTAAGTGCATGTGCATCGGAGATAGAAAAGGTTTCGGATAAAATTAATGAATCTCAAATAAGGGTTACTGAAAAAATAATTCAGTTAATGACTCCGGATACCATTTTTGGTCCCCGACCTGCTCACGGTATTATGCAAACCTGTCCGGTAGAAGACTCCGTAAGTATCAATCAAGATTTTTTGTTTTCTTTTAAAAAGAGAGATACCGAAAAAGCAATAGAAAAATTTAGAGATGTTTTCTTCTCTCCCATCCAAGATTTTAAAGTAGTCAATGCAAACATACAATATGTAGCCTTTGGCAATACTATTTCCGAAATCACAAAATTTAAAGAACGTGATGTCCTGTTAAAAACAGCAGATGATTTTATAAATAAATCTGTGTTGTACATTGGAATAAACTCCAAAATGGACACGCTGGATTTACAAAACACTTCGGTGTATTTTGAATTGCAAGGGTTTGAGTCTTCACAGCTGTTTTTTCATCATTTAAAAAATGCAAAATGGTATGCTGAAGATAAAGAGATTAAAACCTCAACGGGATTTTTTGATACCAAAAGTGATGAAGCAACTATTATAGACTCGGTATTAAATGATGGATCTGTCAAAATTGCAAATGTAGTAGATCAAGTAAAAAACAATTATAAAAGACACTATATTACACTCACGGAAAGCTTTAGAAGCGAGAAAAAAAATCCGACGGAATTGGAAGATGTAATTCAACAAAACAAAACAAAAATAGATCCCAATACTTCTTGGATTAAAATTGTGTTTTCCAGTGTAATTGATCAATCTATCCTAGAAAATATTTATTGTAGTTTAAATGCCTTCCCTGTAATTAATAGAAAACTAGAAGAATTCTCCCACCAGTTAAACGAATATATAAATATTGTACCTATTGTTACTTCCTCTCTTTTTTTAGATATAAAATCGATTAGCAATTTGAATAATCAGAAGTATAAACTGCTCAACAAAAACATTACAAATACAGATAAAGGTGTCTATTCAATAAAAACAGATAGTGTTTCTAGAGTGGACAGTAGAAAAGCAAAAGAATACCTCACTTACCTTATCGATTTATTAAAAAGTGAAAGCGCCTCCTTTGCGTATTTAAACAATACTTTTTTACAGGTTAATTTAATAAAGTTAAACCAAATAATCTCCTTGTTAGAAAACAAAATAACTTCCGCTACATCGCAGGACGAAATGGAGACCCAGTACGTGTCTATAATCCCCTACAGTACCTTAGAAACCCTTTCTATTGAATATTGGAGTACCGATGGAAGTTTTGCCAACAATATAAAATATGGGAGTAGTTTAAAAAATTATAGAACAACTGGCCTAGATCAAAAAAGTAGTT
The DNA here is from genome assembly GCA_965224465.1 of Flavobacteriaceae bacterium. Lineage (GTDB taxonomy): Bacteria > Bacteroidota > Bacteroidia > Flavobacteriales > Flavobacteriaceae. The sequence continues at coordinate 3,689,152 of OZ245049.1, forward strand.
TTTTATTGAGCTCAACATTTAATGGACGCGATTCCTTAAATATGGACGAAAGATTACAGGCGTATCGCAGAACATTACTTTCTAGAAATAAAATTGTGACAAAAGAAGATCTTAAATTAACCTGTCTCGAATTTTTTGGAAATAATATCAAAGATGTAGAAATTAAAAATGGATATACAGTAGATAACTCTTTGAATAAGGGATTGATTAATTGTATCGAAATAGTCCTAACGGTTAGTGACACGAAGAATGTAGATGATTTTGAGTGGGATTTTATTCAAAACAACCTGCTTTTGTACCTAAAAAAGAACGCAACCTCGGTTTTTCCCTTTGTTATTAAAAAGCGATAGAGCCCTTTGTTTTATTGGCGAAATGAGCGCTATTGCCAGTGGTGTACTGGGCTGAATATGGATCGAATTAATATTTTTTGATAATTAAAAGGATGTATGCTTTTTTTTATTACTTTTGACATGTAAATATTTTTATATATATAAATATCTTATTATTAATTACTAAAATTTTTTTATTATGTCTTTTAAAGCAAAATTAAAAGTAGGAGGACACGAGTACAATGTTTTGTCTTGTTCTTATGAATTACATCAAGAAACTGATGCAACTGGAAGACCATCTTCTATCACTAGAGGTGGAAAAATTAGATTAACGGTTGAGTCTACAGCAGACACAAGTTTGTCTGATTGGATGTTTAATAATTTTGAGCGTAGAGACGGTTCCATTGTTTTCTTAAAAAGAGATACCGAAGCTACCGCAAAGGAATTAAAGTTTTCTGAAGGTTATATGGTAAAATATCTAGAGAATTTTGATTCTACAGGTAAAAATCCAATGGCAGAGTCATTTGTTATTTCAGCAAGATCTGTTGGAATGGGGAATGGAGAACATGTTAATGATTGGGTGTAATACCAATTACAATCCAAAATGACCGATATAAATAGTTTATTTTACGTACTAGCGTTGTTGAAAAATAGAACGATAGCTAAGGCTATCCTTAGATTTTCCACCTAGCTATACTACCAATTACAATCCAAAATGACCGATATAAATAGTTTATTTTACGTACTAGCGTTGTTAAAAAATAGAACGATAGCTAAGGCTATCCTTAGATTTTTCGCCTAGCTAGAACAAAAAATAATTCTATTTCTAAACCGTCACTTGGAAATCTAATTGGTAGAACAAAAAATAATTCTATTTCTAAACCGTCTATTGGAAATGCATTTGGTATAATACCGTTTTAGCTATAGTGTAACATATCTATGTAAATGAAAAGGAAGTGTTACAAAACACTTCCTTTTTTGCTTTTAATTTTAATTAGTTTAATCATTATAAATAATATAAAATGTCGTTTTTAGCTCAATTAACAATAGCCGATGATACCATGAATGTATTGCGATGTTCTTTTAATTTTGAACAAGGTGCAGATGCTGCTGGTAAACCATCACAAAGACCAAGTGGAGGGAAACTCATAATTTTAATAGAATCTACTAGTAAAACAGATTTTTTGGAATGGATGATCTCTCCTAATATGACCAAAAATGGAGAAGTTGTTTTTTATAAAAGAGACAACATGTCTAGTTTAAAAACCATTTCTTTTAAAAATGCCTACTGTTTGAGTTATCAAGAAGATTTTGATGCAGAAGGGAACCAACCTTTAAAAACACGGATTGTTGTGTCGGCAAAAGAAATTACAGTAAAGGATACCACCTTTTTCAATAACTGGTTTGATAGAGAATAAAAAAAGGGAAGCCTCTTAGTATGTACTTATACCACATACATTTCCAAGTGACGGTATAGAAATTATATCGGTTATTTTGGATTGTAATTGGTAGTACAATACATGTTTGAGGATAAGATGTGCGATCTGTTAAAGCGCATTTCTTATGGAGAACCTTCTTAAAAGAAGGTTGAATATAGATAATGCACGAATAAACAGGAGGGGAATTAATTATTTTCTTTCGAGAACACTATTTATTTAGAAAATATGGCACTACAAAGCAACACAACTATAATTATTAACGGACAACAAATTTCAAGTTTTCAAAGCCTTAACTTACATCAGAAAATTGATGCATGCCATTCGTTAACACTTACGTTTAGAATGGACACACTTGAAGATATAGGAGAAGAACTTGCAACCAACAGTAAGGAGTTTTTAGGGGAGATAATTTCCTTGCAAACGATTCCTGCAGACGGTTTTGAAGATCGTTATGGCGAGTTGACGTTTAAAGGTATTATTACCGAAATAAAAACGATAAAAGGGCATGAGGTAAGTGATGGGGATAAAATAGTTATAGAGGCAAGAAGCCCCGATTTTTTAACAAATGATGGCCCGCATTTTGCGTCTCACAACGATGTTTCCCTTTCAGAAATTGTTAATATTTCGTTTGAAGGCTATGATACTTCAAAATTAGAAGTAGACGTACGCCCTCAAAACAACCCTAGTTTGCATTATTCGGTACAGCATAACGAAAGTGCTTTTACGTATGTAAGTAGACTTGCAGCACAATACGGAGAGTGGTTTTATTACGATGGAGCTAAATTAGTATTTGGAATGCCTGGTACCGAAGACTTAGAACTTACCTATGGATTTGATTTAGTAGAGTATCAGATACGTTTGATGCCTCAGTCCAACAATTACAAAATATTTGCAAATGATTATCTAACCGATGAGGTACAAGAAAAATCAACAAGCGAAATCAATGCCGGTTTAAGAGGTTTTGGAGGCTTTGTTTCTGAAAAATCAAATGCCATTTACAGAAAAGAAACAAAAATTTGGCACAATCTATACAGCGATACAGAAGTACAACAGCGTTTAGATACAGCAGTGGAATTACAGAAAAAAGCGATTGATGTAAAACAAGTAAAAGTACAGGGGGTTTGTGATAATCCAGGGGTGAAAATTGGGAGCGTAGTTGTAATAGATGGGAATAGATACAGAATTATAGAGGTTACACATAGCAATAATGAAATTGGAGATTATACAAATAATTTTGAAGGAATCACCGCAGATATAAACGCATATCCATACACCAACATAAACGCATTTCCAAAAAGCGAAACACAGGTAGCTACCGTAAAAGAAAATGCAGATCCCGATGGATTGGGGCGCATAAGAGTGCAATTTCCATGGCAAGTGGAGTATAGCGAGTTAACCCCATGGGTGCGCATTGTAACACCACATGGAGGAGCCAATAAAGGATTCCATTTTATACCAGAAATTGAAGAAAAAGTATTGGTAGGTTTTGAAGGAGGGAATGCAGAACATCCTTATATATTGGGTGTTTTATATACAGGAAATGCCAAACCCGAAGCGTTTAAAACCGACACCAACGATGTTAAAATTATAAGAACCCGCAGCGGACACACCATTGAACTAAATGATAAAGATGGTGAAGAAAAAATAAATATCTACGATAACGAAGGAAGTATCATCACTTTTGATACCCAAGCAAAATCCTTGTATATACAAGCTACGGAGAATATTGAATTCCAAGCAAAGAATATTAAATTAAAAGCGAGCGAGAATATAGAACTAAACGCCGATCAAGAAATTAAAATAGCAGCAACGGGTAACGCATTATTAGCATCAGAGGCAGTTATTAACATACAAGCAGAAAGTGATGTTAACGTAAGTGCGAGTTCGAATATAACCATAGAAGCCAGTAGTAAAGCGAATTTTAAAGGACAAAGTATTATTGTAGAAGGGCAAACATCAGCTGAATTTAATAGTGCCCAAACCAAAATTACGGGTAGTGGAATGATTGATGTTTCAGGAGGAATGATAAAAATAAATTAAAACAAATAAATAAATTATGCCAGGACCAGCAGCAACAATATCACACATGCACACATGCCCTATGTATAGTGGAACAAGCCCACATACTGGCGGCCCCATTATAGGCCCGGGAGTGCCAACAGTTTTAATAGGAGGAAAACCTGCCGCAGTAATGGGGGATCAATGTACCTGTTCGGGACCACCCGATGTAATTGTAGAAGGTGTTTCTACCGTATTAATTGGTGGGAGACCCGCAGCTACTATGGGATCGAAAACAGGTCATGGAGGCGTAGTAAGCATTGGAGATCCTACCGTACTTATTGGTACAAGATGTAGTGCTCCTACCGCAATAATGCCCGTGAGTAAAATACCTTTTCCTAAAATATCTTTTAAAGATCGTATACTGACTTCTTTGTCGGGGAATTCATTGGCAGAAGCAGAAGCGAATCAAGCTGCTTTGAGAGAAGAAGAGGAAGGTGAGCCTCGTGTTTATAATTTACGTTGGATAAAAGAAGAAAGGCTAACCAAAAAATCTTCAGTACTAACACAAGTAACATTAAAGGCAAGTGTCGTTAATTTTGATGATGGAGAAAGTGTAACCTTTACTATTAATTTACCAACCAAAGAAAAAGGAGGGGATACAGAACAGGTAACATTAACTGGAACAGTAAGAGATAAAGAAGTACAAGTGGTTTGGGAAACTAAGGATAAACCAAAACAAACCTTATAAAAGATAAGGCAGAGGTTGTAGAAGAAAAAAAAACAGGACAATATAATGGTATTCTGTATGAGTGTAGTTTTACGGCAGAGGGTAGAGGAGTTACCTGTGTAGAGCAGCCTGTACTTAAAGTGGTTAAACCAGGTGTGCGAATAAATTTGATGCGTATAGCCTTGATAAATAGAACACCTAAGTTTACGCCTTTAATGCTAGAGGGGGTTGGGAAAGATGAATTTATGCCATTGGAGACCCCAAAAGGTGCTCCAGACGTAGAAGGGTTAAGCAACTATGTATATGCAAGTACAAGCTTAAGACCCGGGTTTTTATATGTAATCAACGAGAGTGATTCAGATGGTTGGAGTGAATGGGAAGTAGGATTAGGAGGGTGGCTTAAAGAGATAGATAAATCGCAAGCAGAAAGTGATTTTAGAAAAGTCACATCAGATGCTGTAGTAATTGATCAGTATGTTGCAGAACCTACAGATGTTTTGTGGTTTGCGTACTCAGAAATACAATGGAGTGCAGATTATTTTAAAAGCATGCGTGATGATAGTTCTAAACGGGGCACTCGTATGCAAAAATATGACTTAATTAAACATGTTAATAATGAGTCTCAAAACGATGCAGCATCTTGGGATATAATGAAAAATAATTTTCTGATTATCCCCGAAAATAAATTGGATTATAATGCTACACAACAAAATTATACAATAGCTTCTTTTGATGAAACCAATAATACCGAAAGTTATAAACTGGATGCTATCCTATGTCTACATGATCCAGTAGGGGTTTTAGAAGAATTGTCGAATTATTTAAGGTATCTTTGGATTGAAATGGATAGTCTTTTGATATCTATGAAAACAGGGATTACACTGAGTGAAGCAGAAAATTGTTTAAGAAATAATAAAGATCCAAGAAAGTTACAAAACATTGAAGACCTGAAGCAAATTGAAGCATTGTACAATATAGGAGTAAACTTAAGAGGAGTAGCTTACGCCAATGATAAAAATAGAGAAGATCTTATCGAAGCTTGGTGGGGAATTGATGTAAAACGACTCGACAAGGTCTTAGCAGTAGAAGATCGATTAGTGATTAAGAAAAAAATAGCTAAAGGAAGAGCATTTTTGGTTAATTTTGTAGATAGTGATTACTATGGGAAAATATTAGATGACTATCTAACCAACTGCGATGAAAATATTGAAGATGCCAAGTATACAAAAAGCGGATGGTTGTCCCAAATAGGGCAAATGCCTAATGATAGGGATGCTCTTATGGAAACTAAAGAGGAGGCAAGCGAGTGGAAAGCCAATGATGATATAGGTAAACAATTTATTAAAGACACACTAGAAGGAAAAAATAATATTGGTAAAATTTTCACTACTCCTACATTAACAGAACAGGTAGAAGGAAAAGTGAATTGGGGGAAATACTTTGCTATTTCTGATAATTTTTTTGAGTTTTATAAAACTGCTTTTAAAGATGGTGCTAATAGTCTTGAGAAAATAGTAAAAGTACTTAATACTACCCGAATAAAATTAAATGGTACGATGATAGTTGCTACTTATCAGATTACAGATATAGCCACAGAGTTTAGAAAAACAGATATAGGGCGTTCTGATTTTATAAAGAAAACTTTAAATATTAATAAAAAATCCATCAAGGCATTTAAAAAAATAAGTAGTAAATTCACAAGTAAGTTTGATAAACTACTAAAAACTAAGCAAATAACTTTCGGTAAAGCTTTTCAAAAGGTACTGAAAAATGATTTACTAGATTTTGTTGATGAGTTTAGTGGAAACACTTGTTGGGTAAAACTACTGCGTAATATCAGTATGGTTAATCTGGCGATGACCAGTGTAAAGATATTTAAATCAGATGATCCTGCTCAGCTTGGGCTGAATGTATCTAAGTTTGGTATTGCGATTGCAGATGCTCACATCACCTTACGGAACGTTAAATCCTTAGAAATAAACAGTAAAAAGGCTTTAAAAATATTTACTACAGATACTAAGTTGTTAGCAAAAAGAGTAGGTTATGCGGGGGCATTAGTAGATGCTAGTGAAGCTGCATATAATTTTTGGCAGCGCGATGTTGATGCTGGTATGGCGTATGGGGGAGCAGCAATTAGTGGAGCACTAGGGACACTATGCATATTAGCAGTGTCTAATTCTTGGCATCCTGGGGGGTGGGCACTACTGATTCTTGCATTGGCTCTGGGTATTTATGCGAATACTCTAGAAGATTCTCCATTAGAAACTATTGCAAAAAATGGAGTGTTTGGTCCAGTACCTAGTAAATGGTTGTTTTGGAGTAGTGTGGACTTTTCTAAAGATAAAAGTTATTTAGAATTGATACATAAACATGCCAATCTAGAGGTACGTAAGTCGCTACATAAAACAGGTTTTTCTGAATGGGTGGATTTACCAGTCCAGTACATTAATTTGTTGGATATATTGATAGGTGGGCGAGTGCAGCTCAAATCATCTAAAGAAGTATCTGCTGGAGATGGTAGAAGTTTGTATGCCGATAAGGTTAATATGAAATTTGAATGTTTTATTATTAACGAAGCAAAAGCTGAACTTATTTTCGGGTGTTTTTTACAAGAAAAAGATCAAGTAGATTATGAAATTTACTATTCTCCTGCAGGACTAGGGGGAGATTTCACCTGTTATAAGCCTAGTTATTTAGGAGTATGTATAGAAATGATTACAGAAAAAGATAAACCTACTAAGGCTATAATTACGATTCCGATGCACCAATTGCAACATACATCCTCGGGGGTGTTAATGATTATGGCCCGTGTAGCTTTTGCAGGAGGGCAGTATTTTCCTGTACCTAATATTAATACACCAAGATATTCAGCGTCTATTATTCCTATGATACGCACTGATTATAGTTATGGATCGTATTATACCGATGGTATTAACAACCGAGTGATTATAGATACCAAACAAAAATTATTAAACAAAAAAGAATGGAAATAAAAATTGATAAGAAGTATGACACCGCAAAATATTTTAAACGTTTTATTAGGTTACCATATGTTATTTATGAGGTGCCAACAGAACAAGAGATAGATATTGAAGATAATAAGAAATATGACGAACAATTTACAAATGAAATAATTAGAGAATTTACACCAAGTAGTAAAAGTAGTTATATAATTGATGTATATATATATAGTATAGTAGCTGCATTTTTTGGTTTATTAATGCCGATAGCAGGAACAATATTTGAAAAAGGACTCATGTATTTATGGGTGTATGTTATTTATGTTTTAATTTCCCTGTTTTTTATCAGAATTACCTATTATTACTGGAAAAAATATCAAGTAGCTCCAGAGTTGGCACATATTACATTTGATAGAATGAATCAGATGATTGTTTTGCCTAGGGCAGGAGAATTTGAGTATTTTAAAATACCATTTAAACAACTAAGAGTATCAATAGAAGGGGTTGGAGGTTCCGTAATGTCATATATGGGTAAGCATTTGATTTTTTATAGAGGGTATTCTATGAACCTGATTAAGATGCATAGTGCCAAATTAATGATGGGAGGTTTTCCTAATAATCCGAAACAAGATTGGTCATTCTATGTATGGTATATGGATAAAAATCGCCCTTTGCCACCTGGGCTGGCTTTTGATGCGTATAGAGAAGTTGATTTTGAAAGAAGAAAGAAGGCAGGGTTTCCTCCTCCATTATTCAAAAGTTTAGTACCAACCCCAGAGGCAAGTCAGGAGCAACAATTACTACGTGAAACTTTTTGGAAAGACGAAGATTATATAGCTACAAAAAAAGAATCACATTTTAGTCTTTGGAGAAAATAGACAAAAGAGAAATAGAATTCTGTTTTTAACAACTAAAAATTCTGTTAGCACAAATCTACAAGCAATGTATTCGTGTGGATTTTAAATCCGCGCCAGTAACTGAGTGTCTGCTAGGAATGTTTTGCGGAAAGGTTTACGGAAAAAGGTGATTTATGTATCATTAGTAAATACAGATGATGTTTGTGAGTTTTTAAGTAATGGAAAAGAAGAACAATATTTTACAAATATTATAGCAGGGACAAAATTAAAAACAAGCCTATTTTACGTAAGCGTACGGTAAAGTACACCCTTGATTATTTATCAACAGGCTTCCAATTTTGAGGCAGTAACTCCGAAAGTTTATTAGCCTTATGTTCTGGTAATCTATTAAGGACATCACATAGCCACGTATGTGGGTTTACGTTATTCTTTTTGCAAGTAGCAAAAAAGCTATAAAATAGAGCTATGTTTTGTGCGGACTCATGACTGCCAGCAAAGAGATAATTTTTTCTGCCAATAGCTAAAGGTCTTATGGCATTTTCTATATTATTGTTGTCTATTTCAAACCTGCCATCATCGATGTATAGTTTTAGGTTTTGCCATATTTTAAGAGTATAAGCAATTGCTTTTCCTATGGCACTTTTAGGCAGTACGTTTTTTCGCTCTTTTGTAAGATAAATTTCTATTCCGTCTAAAACAGGTGATGCATGTTTTTCTCTATATGCTTTAGTTTGCTCAATAGTTAATTCTTGTTCTTTTATTTTACGTTCTATCTTGTATAGCTTTTGAATTTCCAACAAAACAACATCCGCTCTTTTAGGATCATTATCCAGCGCCTTCTCAAAATACCGCCTAGCATGAGCCATGCAACCTAAAAGAGTAATTTCTCCTTTTGTTGTTAAGTTTTGGTATGCAGCATACCCATCGGACTGTAGTGTCCCATTGAAATCTTTAAAAAACTCTTCTGGAACAACTTTTCCTCTCCCTTTATTGTATTCAAAAAGAACTAAATTTTTAACAGGATTTCGATACACCCACATATACCCTCTGTGTGTTGATTTTTTCTTGTCTTTATCTAAAACCTTTATAGGAGATTCGTCTGCTTGAATATAATTGGCATTTTCTAAAAACTGAGCCTTAAATGTATCGTATAAAGGAGCGATAAGCTCCGAACTTTTAGATACCCATCCTCCAATTGTTGATTTACTTACTTTTAAATCTTGTCGTTTAAAAATTTGAATTAATCTGTAAAGTGGTAAATGGTCTACAAATTTTGAAATAAGTATAAAGGCCAATAAACTTGCTGATGCATTTCCTTTAGGTATCGGTAAGCTTGGTAATTCTGCTATAACAACGCCTTTTTCTTCCGGAAGTGCATATTTAGGTCTTACAATTCGTCTTACAAAAACGGAAAGAGGCGTTATTTCTAAAAGTTCTGTAACTTCTTCTCCTATTTTTACAGCTCCTTCTTCTATGTGCTTAGGCTCTATAATCTCTTCTACTCGCGGAAAATGCGCAGGTATAGAAGAGCGAACAGGTTTTTTCTTTCCTTTCTTCTTTTGTTTTCTTTCGTAGATTACAATATGTTTTTTGTATGCCTCTTCTTTCTCAGCTATTATTTTTCCGAAAAGCGACAATTGATTTGTGTCAACAGGGATAAAACGTTCGCTTTTAGACCCGAAAACCATTCTTCTAAGCTGCTCGTATTGCTGCTTAATTTCAGCTAGTTCTTGAGCTGTTTTTTCAAGTTCAATCTTTAAAATTACCAGCTCTTTTTGTATGTCTATTGTATTGTTTTCCACACTATAAATATACAAAAAACAAGACTAAATAGCAGGTAAAACCTACAGTTTTATTGAATTATTTAGCCTCTAAATAACGTTCGTTTTTCTGAGTATTTATAATACTAATTCCGTCTAAAACCATAACCATTTGGGTATAACTCAAAACTACTAATCCATCTTCAATGTCGTATTTTGGAAGCTCAAAAATACCTCGTTCCAATCGTTTATAATACAGTACAAATCCTCCAGGTCGCCAATGAAGAAGTTTTAGTTTATTTTTTTGCTTATTGATAAATGCATAAACACTATTTCTATCTCGCTCTTGTTCCATGTGCTCACTAACTAATCCACTTAATCCATTAAATCCTTTTCGCATATCAACTGCAGATAAGTGATAATAATACGTGTGTTCTGTACCTAATCCTAACATTTATATTTTCGTTTTTGTTTAGATGCAAAAATTAGATTATTTTTAACTTCTTACAAGATGTAGTTCTCCGTACGCTTACTATTTTACAAAGTAGATATTAAAGCAAATATCCGCATAAAAGTACTTGAAATTAAAGGAGATTACGCACAAATAAAAGTAACATCTATTACTGCAACCTTAGTTAGAGATACCGATATTAATGATAACGTAAAACCATTTAATAGCAATAAACTTTATACTATCAAAAATCTTACTACGGTTAATAAAATAAAGCATTTAATGGTCTTGCAACTAAAGATGCCACATTCAATACAAAACAAGTAAAAGCACCAAGAAATTGGAGAACAAATTTAAACAGAACTGTTACCTTTTACCCAAATGGCTATGGTAAAGTGATTTGGATAGAAAAAACATCTATTTCCAAAATAGCAGAAAAAATAAAAAAAATTAGATATAATTACCTCAATTATTCCTGACTATTTTTTAACAGATAAACAAAAATACGAAACAGTTGAAAGAGAAGCCAAAACAGGAGAAAAAACTACATTATATGTAGATGTATGTAAGGCATATATCGAAGTCCCTTTTAGAACCGATGTAGAAGAAGTAACTGTAGAAAAAGAAAAAGTAGTTGACTTACGTAAATTTAAAAAAGCAAAAGACGATAAAAAAGACCTTTGGTATAAAGTAGTATTAGATGATACAACTAGTAGCCAATGTGTAGCAGTAAAAGGCTGGGTAAAAGAAAAGGATCTTGACAAATTTAGCGCTTACGATTGGCAAAAATTTGGTTTTAAAGATCTAGACGCAGGTAATGAATACATATACTCTGTAAAAGACTTACGTGAGGCAACAGATAGTGCCGATTTTGTAACCGAAATTTGGGATAAAACAATAGATACAGATGGCAATAAAGTATTAGATATACTAGAGCTTATTAGAGCGTTTAGTAAACCAGAAATAGCACAAAAACTATCTCGTTTGGTATGTAAGCACAAAAATGAATGGTCTTATACTATGGACGAAATAAAACCAGAAGTAAAAGAACGCTGTGATTTTGGTATACAATTAGAAGAAGTTACAGCCGAAAAACAAAAACTAGAAACCCAAAGGGATGATAGTTTAGCCAAAATGGAAGCCAAAATAGAAAATTTAATGTGGTGGGATGAGGCAAGTAAAAAAACCTACACAGCACCCGTAAAAGAAGAAGATAAAACAAAAACGAGTAGCACCAAAAGACCTTCTATGTTGCCAGAAGGTACAGTGGTAGAAGAAATACCACAAAAAGTTGTTGTACCTTTAGACAATAAAACAACAGCAGCTAAACCAGATGCTAAACCAACGGAAGATAGTATACCAACGACAAGTACAACCGCTGCTCCAGCACCAGAAACTAAAGTAGAAGAAAAAGAAGTGCCGCCAAAACGTATGTTTCCTAAAAGCAATATAGTACATCACTTTCATCCAATTGCTTGGGTGGAGCAGATGAGACTTGTTTTTGGGGATGAGGGTATTTGTGTCTGTGAAGCTAGAGTTAGGGCTTTTATGACAATGTTACGAATTGGAGAGGGGACTTTAGAAGATATTGGTTATGAAACTATTGTCGGTGGTTCTCACTTTAAAGATTATGGTAAAAATTTTAGCAACCATCCTGAAATTTACATAGAAAAATATGATTCGACTGCTGCTGGCGCTTATCAAATAACAAAGACGAATTGGAATGATATTGCTTTTGTAAAATGGAGAGAAAATAAAAAAGTAATAGATTTCTTTCCAATAAGTCAAGATAAATATTGTTTTTATCTTTTGCAAAAAAAGAGAAAAGCAATAGATTTAATTAAAAAAGGATATATTAACGAGGCAATATTTAAAGTAAGAAAAGAATGGGCAAGTTTACCTGGTTCTGGTCATGGACAAAGAGAAGAAAAATTATCAATTGTAATCAATAAATATATTGAATTTTATAAGAATGAGTTAAAAGGAATTACACAATTAAAAATTCCTTATGGTGGATTTGAAAAGTTTGGGTTTGATTGTAATTGTCAAAATAATAATGAAACTGATACTACTTGTGGCAAAACACATATTGATGTCACAAATTTAATGATTTTTTATGACCAAGGAAGTGGAAATTCTAATTGTAATAAAACATGTAAATCCATAATGCTCCAAATGCAGGTTATTGCAGAAGGAGCAACTACAAAAGCCAAGATTAGACCAAATCTTCCAGGTTCTTATTATCAAATTGCTGAAGAAAATTTAACAAGAGATGGGTTTGCTTTTGATGAACAAAAAAGTATAGAAGGAATCTCTTATTTAGATAAAGCATTAGAACATGGAGACCCAATACTTTTTGGTGTAAATCATACATATAAATATCGTAAATTCGGAACAATCAATGATGACTCAACTGACCATTATGTGATAGTTACTGGTAGAAAATGTTTAGATGGAAAAACTATTTATACCTATTGGGATGTTGGTACTAAATATGGCGGAAAAGGAGACTATTATTTTACATTAGAGAATAATAAATTAACATCATCTTCGAGATCAAAAAAATATACAGTAACACAAATTAGAAGAAATTTAAACTTAAATGGAAAAATTATTCAATATAATTAAAATTTTGATTCTAGTCGTAATGCTAGTTTCTTGTAAAAAACATATTTCAGGCTTAATAGTAGAAAATAAGCAGAATATTACATCATATAATGATTTAATAGGTAAAACATTTTTTGCCCTACAAAATGAAGAAGGACAATTGGTTTATGATAGTTATGGTGTTAATGATATGACAGAAATGATACGTTTTAGACAAACGAAAATCAACCATTTCAAACCAATGGATTGGCATAATTATGATATAATTAATCATGTTTCAAAAAAAACAATACAAATTAAAATAAAATATGAGAACAAATCAGTAGATGAAGGTTTAAAATATTTTCTAAAATATGACAAAGAAAAACATCTTCTATACTCTTATCCAAGTGATAAGTGTAAAAACCCAAAAACATATGTTGACAGTATATACCTAAACACAATTAGGTATAAAAAATATCCTAAAGTAAGTGATATTAATGTAGAAGATAATGTTATAAATAAAAAAATTAAAATTAACATTGAATCTAAGGAAATAGAAATTTTAATTCCTTTTTTAGAAGAATATATTTATCATGAAGACAATATCGCAGGTAGACAAGGAATTTCAGAAACTTTAGAAGTAAAACTGTTAAAGGGCACTAATGGTAATTTATACTTTGTTTTTGGAGAGGGTAAATGTGGAGCCTGTCCTAATTTCTCAGCTCTTTATGATTTTAAAGGTAAAAACCTATCATATCAATATTCTATTAGACAGAATGTGAGAGGGTCAAAAATAATAATTTCAAAGGGTAATGATAGTGAAGTATTTAAGAAATATGGATTGTCAGAGAGTAATATAAACATTCAAATAAATAATCAAGACACACCTACTTATTTAATAAAAAATTGGTTTAATTAAATTACATAAGCGAATGGGCGCACCAACCGCTGCTCCAACACCAGAAACTAAAGTAGAAGAAAAAGAAGTACCACCAAAACGTATGTTTTCTAAAAGCAATATAGTACACCGCTTTCATCCTATTGCTTGGGTGGAGCAGATGCGGAGGGTTTTTGGAACTGGTAATTGTTCACAATGCGAAAAAGATTTCACCTATGAACAAATTAAGGCTATCTTTCCTGCTGCTGCAAAAAATGAAACTTTAGCTAAACAACTTATTGATGAACTGAATTTAGTACGTGAAAAACACAAAATAAATACTTGTCAGAAAAAAGCACACCTTATTACACAATTTGGTTCCGAAACTGGATTTAATACATTGATTGAGGATTTGGCTGGATATAGTGTATCTGCACTTAAAAAATTCAGTTACTTTGCAAGAAATCCAAATGAAGCAAAGTTATATCTAGGTAATACCAAAGAAATTGCAATGCGGGCATATGGTCTTCGTAGCGTGGATAAAGAAAAAGATATAGTTACTTGTGTTGGATTGTCTAAAACAGAAAAAAAACTAAAAAAATGCAATGATTTAGGTAATAAAACTATGTTGGATGGTTATAGCTATATGGGCAGAGGTTTAATACAATTAACTGGAAGGTATAATTATGAAAATATAAATAAGAAATTTCAAAAGGCATTTCCAGATGAAGGAGATTTATTAGCAAACCCTCAACTTTTAGAACAGCCAAAGTATGCTGTAATGTCTGCTATGAGTTATTGGATAAATAAAAACTTAAACAAACTAGCAGATGAAGGAGGTTATAGTCAAGTTAATAAAATAACTGGTATTATAAACAAAGGTTTAAGTAAAGGACATTATGCTAAACGAAGAAATTCGTTTGTAGAGGCTTTTTATGCATTTAATCTAAGTACATGTAAACTCCAAAACTCACAAACAAACTCTGATTTAAAAATAAAAGAAGGTTTAGCTTGGGCAGAAAGTATAGCAATTACAGAAACACAACTAAAAGCAAACCCTAAAACACCATATATTATAAATTATAATCAGGAATCTGGAAAGGAAGGACATTTAAGAACAGAACAAACCGAAAAAGGAATTGCTAAAATGGACTGTTCCGAATTGGTATGCAGGTATTTACAGAAAATTGAATGGAGTGAGAATGTAGAGTATATAACATCTAATGGACTTGTTGACTACGCAGCACAACATCCTGATAAACTTATAGTAAATAATGGTAATCCAAAAGTTGGAGATATATTTGCTTGGAGAGGTCATACTGGTATTATTAAAAGTTATGACTCATCAACAAAAAAGATTGTAACTATAGAATCCATTAGAGAAAAATCGTACTCTTGGCATGAAGGCATCTTTTTTAAAGGTGTAGTTATTTGGACGTATACTAAAGATCTAAATCATTTAAAAAGTAAAAAAGGAAAAAAAGTACATTACTACACTCCAATAAATCATTATTCAAAATAAAAATGAAGCATCTATCAATTATAATTTTAACTATTTTCTGTTTATTTTCTTGTAAAAACAAAAAAAATGAAACAGTAGTAGTTATACAAAATAACCAATCAAAACATCAAAATATTATTGATTATATTAATAATAAATCTGTTACTGAGTTTTATAAATTTGATGAAGATTATTTTATAAATAATACTCTTGAAGGTATTTGTAATGACACTACAAACACCATAGGGATATTTAGTATTATCTATTATGACAACGAAAAAGACATTACTCAACTGTACAAAGAAAAAACACCAGTAAAACAACAGCAAAAATTATTTGACTCTTATAAAAAGGTTGCCTTTTTTATTGATAAAAAATATCTAGAAAAATTGCCGCATCATCATGAAGAAGGCATGGCAGTAGGCACAATATATGACCCTATTAATCCATATATAGCACAAATGTTTATCTGGCAAGATGATGACTGGATATTTAATAAAGATATTAAAATTACAGATTATAAAGATTATGTTAGGTTAATAAGTTATTTGAGACCTATAAATTTGTCAAAAAGAAAGAAAGAATATGAACTTAAAGATATTGTTGTTATTGAAGAACTAAGAGGATATTATAATAATGATAACATAGAGGATCTAATTTGGGTGTTAGATATTAGTACTGATAATTCTATGGGAGGACGAGCAAAAAAAGAATATAGATTACAAGTGTTTTTAGGTGCCAAAATAAAAAATAAATACAACTTTTTATTTACATCTGATTTAATAATACCTTGTAATTATTGTGAAAACTGGAAAAATGATTCTGAATATTCATATTATAATTTAAAATTTGAAAATCAAATTTTTAGTTTTTTTACAAAATCAACATTGGATAAAATAGGAACTAGCAATAAATTTACTTTTAAATATAAAGATGATAAAATGTTGCTTAACAATATAGAAAAAGAAACCGTTCATTATAGCGAAAATGATAGAGTAGAAAAAGAGACAATAACAAACTTAAAACAAGTAAGTTTAGAATGTTTTAATGTTTATGACGAATGGTAAATCCAAATGTAAATTTAAAAAAGCAAAAGACGATAAAAAAGACCTTTGGTATAAAGTAGTATTAGATGATACAACTAGTAGCCAATGTGTAGCAGTAAAAGGCTGGGTAAAAGAAAAGGATCTTGACAAATTTAGCGCTTACGATTGGCAAAAATTTGGTTTTAAAGATCTAGACGCAGGTAATGAATACATATACTCTGTAAAAGACTTACGTGAGGCAACAGATAGTGCCGCTTTTGTAACCGAAATTTGGGATAAAACAATAGATACAGATGGCAATAAAGTATTAGATATACTAGAGCTTATTAGAGCCTTTAGGTATCCGTCCGACGAAGCACGTATAGGAATTAAAAATACATAAAAAAACCTCGATTTATTGATCGAGGTTTAAATTTTGTGGAAATAGCTCACTTAATTTTTGAGCATTGTAATCAGGGATTATATCCAGTATTTTTTTCATCCATTTATAGGGGTTTACTTGGTGTTTTTTACAAGTCCCAAAAAAGGAATAGAACATCGCTGCATTTTTTGCAGCATCATGGCTACCTGCAAATAAATAATTTTTACGTCCAATAGCTAATGTTCTGATAGATCCTTCTACTAGGTTATTATCTAGTTCTAAAGTACCGTCATACAGGTAGGCTTTTAAGTAGTCCCATCGTTTTAATGTATAAGTAATTGCTTTTCCTAGTGGACTTTTCGGTAAGCTTCCTTGGGTATTATGGATCAACCATTTTATAAATGTATCCATTATTGGTTGTGCTTTATCTAGGCGATAAGCATGCCGTTGCTCAGGAGTAAATTCCTGGTTTTTACAATGTCGTTCTATCCAAATTGGAGGTAATGATAGAGCTGGTGCTACCTTTACTTCTGCCAATATTACAAGAGTAACCATCCAAACCTCATTCCGTCAATTTTTATGGTATGAAGATCAATATGAATATCAGTCTTTTATAGTAGACACACGTACAGGTGCTTATGAAGAAATTCCTTTTGAAGAATTAAGAGGGGAAGTTAATATTGTAAAAGAAGAAGGTAGTATTCCTAGAACCGAAACAAGCATACGTATACCTGAATGGGTACATGAGAAAAGGAAAAAACATGAATATAGGTTTACTATTTTTCAACTAGTATTTGTATGTAGATTGCTACTAAATGAACAACATAAAAAATATTATCCACATACTTATGTAGGCAAAGATCGCTATATGGGTATAAAAATGCAATTATCACAATCTAGAACTCATAATTTTAAAAACATGAATGGATTACTATTCCCTCCGAAACCAACCGAGTTTAAAGGGTATTATCATAAAAATGTAGAGGTAGATACTCTAGATAAACTATTAAAATGGGCTAAAGAACCCGTATTAAATATATAAGTCTATGGCAAAAATTAAAAAGCGTTTTGGTAAATGGGGAGGTTATTTGCCACATTGTATTGATGGACGACCTACAATAGATATAAAAAAAGAAGAAATGGATGGAGAATATTATATTAAAGCTAATGATGAGTTTTTTATAATGAATAATGATTTATTTGGTAATATATATCTATATATAGGGTTAGCCCTTTATTTCTTTATGTTATTAACAATAGCAATAAGACTTTCTGCAGATAAAGATGTTGGTTTTATTTTTTTATTTTTTTTATTTTCTTTTGGAACATTATCTATCATATATAATTATACAGCTCCAGTAAAAAAGATTATTTTAGATAGACTCAATGGGATCGTTACTTTTCCCAACTTTTTATGGGGCAAACCTATTTGCATGCCTTTTAAAGATATGTTGGTAGCATGGTCAGTAAAAAATTCAGGAATCAACCCTTCAGGACCTTCGCTTTCTGCTTTTCATCCCAACGGTTTTTTTAGCACCGATATTATGGGGGCAGATGTGTTGGAAGATTGGTATTTTATAGTATGGTATATGGATAAAAACCGTCCTTTACCTCCGGGTACTGCTTTTGATGAATATCGTGAGAAAGATTATCTGCGAAGAAAATCTGAAGGCTTTCCAGAAGGGTTATATCCTTGTAGTATTCATATTCCAGAATACAAGCCTTCAAAAAAAAGAAAGTAAAAAACAAAGAATTGTAACTCTTATTAATTAGAAAATAATATGATAACTATTAAGAATTGTTAGTGTCTTTAATAAACGGGATGTTGACGCCAGTGTTGCTTGGAAGTTGGCAGGCGTTGCTTTTACAGTAAGTACTGCGGCAGGTATTTGGGGAGGAACTATTTTTTTATTATCAGGGCCTGTAGGTTGGATTGCCTTAGGAATTGGTTTAATAGGAGTGGTTTCAGCAAATATTTTTATAGACACAGACTTGGAATTCTATTTTAAACACTTTTTATTATCCGATCATAAAAAATTACCTATTGGTAATAACAGTCCTATGGCATACAACCGTCTTGTCTATAAAAGTATTGAGACTTTAGTAGAGAGTGAGGATGAAGACATTAAAAATAGCCTAATGTATCCTGAGGATGCTATTGCTAGTTTACACGATCTTACGGTATGTACCAGCATTAATTACTATGTAGAAAACATGAAAATGAAATTTGCAGGCAGACGTGGTAGAAGTACGGGGTATTATGTAAGTAGTTTTGGTATTACTATGAATTTTAATCATTTTTTATACGATGTAAATCAATTAGAAGCAAAAGGTATGATAGTGCGTCATACCTGGGTTAATAGTATTGGAAGTAATGCCGAAGAATTTAATTTAATATTAAAAGATGCCAAAATAATAAGCATGAAAAATGGACAACAACAACTTTTAGTAATTGTAGCAATACCTTACGAAAAAAGAAAATTAATAAAAGACGATAAAGATTTAGAAATGGTACTAGCCATACGTGTAAGAATTAATAAAGAGAAAAACCATTACTTCCCTTACAGACTACTAGACAAACCTGAACGCTATATTGGTGCTAAATTTAAGTTATATAAAAACATATACACTAATTCAGGGGAAAATAACACAGATAATCAAAATTTAGTTTTTGATACCTTAGCGAACTTAAAACTTGATAAAACATGGTAGATGCGACTTTTAATTACAAACGCCCTATAACCCATACCCAATACAAACATGGAGATAAAGAAACCAAAAAAGGAGGATTTAGCAGAATGCTGACTATGCGTATAACAGATGACATGCATGTTATGAAAAAAAGTGATGTAGGTACTAAAGGGGGCTTTCCTTTTGCTACAGATGTTTTTTTAAAATGCCCTGTTGTTCCTAAGATAATGCCTTTATGGTTGGGTAGCGTATTTTTATTTTTATTTTTATTTTGTATTTATGTATATCTTACACCAAGTGACAAAGACAATGGCGATTATATATTATTTTATTTAATAACTTTTCTTTCTTTTCTAGGATTTTTGTTTTTTGCAACCTATTATTTTACGATGCCAACAAAAGAGCTTATTTTTAATAGAGCGGACGGTTTGGTTACTTTTCCTGGGTTTATGTGGTGTAAAAACATAACAATGCCTATACATAAAATGATGTTTTCTATGTCATCGCCTAGTACGCAAGGAGGAGGCGCTTATATGTTGCAAATTGTACGACCAGACAGGACGTATTCTTTGTATTTATGTACAAGGGGCTATAGTTGTTATGAAGATTTATCATCTTATTTATGGTATATGGATAAGAACAGACCATTACCTACGGGGGAAGGTTTTGATCCGTGTCGTTTACAAGATTATGAACGTAGAAAATCTGAGGGTTTCCCTAAGCCATTATTTCCTTGTAGTTTTGAAACTCCAGAAGCTACGCTTGAACAACAGGCAGAACGTGAGCGTATTGGCGGTTGGTAAAAGTTGATAGCGCAAAGCAATGCATTCGCGCGGATTTTAAATCCGCGCCAGTAACTGAGTGTCTGCTAGGAATGTTTTGCGGAAAGGTTTACGGAAAAAGGTGATTTATACATTAAGAGAAAATAGTGAAGAAGAAGATTTAATACCAAAAGTTTTAGACTACTACCTAACGGACCTTAATCGAAACAAAATAGATAAAACAAAAATAGGTGAGAAAGTTTTTTTGAATATTAAAACCAAAAAATTAATTGGCGAATTGCTATCTATTTCTTTGAATGATAAAAAGGCTGATTTTAAATATAAAAATGAAAGACGACCAAATGATACTATTAACCTGTCTCGAATTTTTTGGAAATAATATCAAAGATGTAGAAATTAAAAATGGATATACAGTAGATAACTCTTTGAATAAAGGTTTGATTAATTGCATCGAAATAGTCCTAACGGTTAGTGATACGAAGAATATTGATGATTTTGAGTGGAATTTTATTCAAAACAACCTGCTTTTGTACCTAAAAAAGAACGCAACATCAGTTTTTCCCTTTGTTATTAAAAAACACTAAAACCCGTTGCCTTACTGGCGAAATCAAGGATTTTCTCTATGGTATAAAGGGCTGAATAGGGATGGAAATAATATTTTTTGATTATTAAAAGGATATATGCTTTTTTTATTACATTTGACATGTAAATATTTTTATATATATAAATATCTTATTATTAATTACTAAAATTTTTTTATTATGTCTTTTAAAGCAAAATTAAAAGTAGGTGGACAAGAGTACAATGTATTGTCTTGTTCTTATGAATTACATCAAGAAACTGATGCAACTGGAAGACCATCTTCTATCACTAGAGGTGGAAAAATTAGATTAACGGTTGAGTCTACAGCAGACACAAGTTTGTCTGATTGGATGTTTAATAACTTTGAGCGTAGAGACGGTTCTATTGTTTTCTTAAAAAGAGATACCGAAGCTACTGCAAAGGAATTAAAGTTTTCTGAAGGTTATATGGTGAAATATCTAGAGAATTTTGATTCTACAGGTAAAAATCCAATGTCAGAGTCATTTATCATTTCAGCAAAATCTGTTGCAATGGGGAATGGTGAACATGTAAATGATTGGGTGTAATACCAATTACAATCCAAAATGACCGATATAAATAGTTTATTTTACGTACTAGCGTTGTTAAAAAATAGAACGATAGCTAAGGCTATCCTTAGATTTTCCGCCTAGATAGAACATAAAATAATTCTATTTCTAAACCGTCTATTGGAAATGCATTTGGTATAATAGCGTTTTAGCTATAGTGTAACATATCTAATAAAATAAAAAGGAAGTGTTACATAACACTTCCTTTTTTGCGTTTAATTTAATTAGTTTAACAAATATAAATACTATAAAATGTCGTTTTTATCACAATTAACAATAGCCGATGATACCATGAATGTATTGCGATGTTCTTTTAATTTTGAACAAGGTGCAGATGCTGCTGGTAAACCATCACAAAGACCAAGTGGAGGGAAACTTATAATTTTAATAGAATCTACTAGTAAAACAGATTTTTTAGAATGGATGATCTCTCCCAATATGACCAAAAACGGAGAGGTTGTTTTTTATAAAAGAGATAATATGTCTAGTTTAAAAACCATTACTTTTAAAAATGCCTATTGTTTGAGCTATCAAGAAGATTTTGATGCAGAAGGAAACCAACCTTTAAAAACACGGATTGTTGTGTCTGCAAAAGAAATTAAAGTAAAGAATACTACCTTTTCCAATAACTGGTTTGATAGAGAATAAAAAAGTAGAAGCATCCCTGATGCAATCAATTAAAATGAATTTATTATTGTAATTTTTTTTAGAGAACACTATTAATTTAGAAAATATGGCGCTACAAAGCAACACAACTATAATTATTAAGAGACAAGAATTTTCAAGTTTTCAAAGCCTTAACTTACATCAGGAAATTGATGCATCCCATTTGTTAACACTTACGTTTAGAATGGACACACTTGAAGATCTAGAAGAAGAACTTGCAACCAACAGTAAGGAGTTTTTGGGGGAAACAATTTCCTTGCAAACGATTCCTGCAAATGGTTTTGAAGACCGTTATGGCGAATTGACGTTTAAAGGTATTATTACCGAAATAAAAATCATAAAAGGGCATGAGGTAAGTGATGGTGATAAAGTAGTTATAGTGGCAAAAAGCCCCGATTTTTTAACAAATGATGGTCCGCATTTTGCGTCTTACAACGATGTTTCCCTCTCAGAAATTATTGATAGTTCGTTTGAAGGCTATGATACTTCAAAATTAGAAGTAGACATACGCCCTCAAAACAACCCTAGTTTGCATTATTCGGTACAGCATAACGAAAGTGCTTTTACGTATGTAAGTAGACTTGCAGCACAATACGGAGAGTGGTTCTATTACGATGGAGCGAAATTAGTGTTTGGAATGCCTGGTACCGAAGACTTAGAACTCACCTATGGATTTGATTTAGTAGAGTATCAGATACGTTTGATACCTCAATCCAACAATTACAAAATATTTGCAAATGATTATTTAACCGATGAGGTACAAGAAAAATCAACAAGCGAAACCAATGCCGGTTTAAGAGGTTTTGGAGGCTTTGTTTCTGAAAAATCAAATGCCATCTACAGAAAAGAAACAAAAATTTGGCACAATTTATACAGCAATACAGAAGTGCAACAGCGTTTAGATACAGCGGTGGAATTGCAGAAAAAAGCGATTGATGTAAAACAAGTAAAAGTACAGGGTGTTTGTGATAATCCAGGAGTAAAAATTGGGAGCGTAGTTGTAATAGAAGGCAATAGATACAGAATTATAGAGGTTACACATAGCAATAATGAAATTGGCGATTATACAAATAAATTTGAAGGAATTACCGCAGATATAAACGCATATCCATACACCAACATAAACGCATTTCCAAAAAGCGAAACACAGGTAGCTACCGTAAAAGAAAATGCAGATCCCGATGGATTGGGGCGCATAAGAGTGCAATTTCCATGGCAAGTGGAGTATAGCGAGTTAACCCCATGGGTGCGCATTGTAACACCACATGGAGGAGCAAATAAAGGATTCCATTTTATACCAGAAATTGACGAAGAGGTATTGGTGGGCTTTGAAGGGGGGAATGCAGAACATCCTTATATATTGGGTGTTTTATATACGGGAAATGCCAAACCCGAAGCGTTTAAAACCGACACCAACGATGTTAAAATTATAAGAACCCGCAGCGGACACACCATTGAACTAAATGATAAAGATGGTGAAGAAAAAATAAATATCTACGATAACGAAGGAAGTATCATCACTTTTGATACCCAAGCAAAATCCTTGTATATACAAGCTACGGAGAATATTGAATTCCAAGCAAAGAATATTAAATTAAAAGCGAGCGAGAATATAGAACTAAACGCCGATCAAGAAATTAAAATAGCAGCAACGGGTAACGCATTATTAGCATCAGAGGCAGTTATTAACATACAAGCAGAAAGTGATGTTAACGTAAGTGCGAGTTCGAATATAACCATAGAAGCCAGTAGTAAAGCGAATTTTAAAGGACAAAGTATTATTGTAGAAGGGCAAACATCAGCTGAATTTAATAGTGCCCAAACCAAAATTACGGGTAGTGGAATGATTGATGTTTCAGGAGGAATGATAAAAATAAATTAAAACAAATAAATAAATTATGCCAGGACCAGCAGCAACAATATCACACATGCACACATGCCCTATGTATAGTGGAACAAGCCCACATACTGGCGGCCCCATTATAGGCCCGGGAGTGCCAACAGTTTTAATAGGAGGAAAACCTGCCGCAGTAATGGGGGATCAATGTACCTGTTCGGGACCACCCGATGTAATTGTAGAAGGTGTTTCTACCGTATTAATTGGTGGGAGACCCGCAGCTACTATGGGATCAAAAACAGGTCATGGAGGCGAAGTAAGCATTGGAAATACTACCGTACTTATTGGTACAAGATGTAGTGCTCCTACCGCAATAATGCCAGTAAGCAAAATACCTTTTCCTAAAATATCTTTTAAAGATCGTATACTAACTTCTTTGTCGGGGAATTCATTGGCAGAAGCAGAAGCGAATCAAGCTGCTTTGAGAGAAGAAGAGGAAGGTGAGCCTGAAATATATGGTGTACAGTGGATTATAGGAGAACAAACAGTAAGAGAATCTCATGTGTTTTCTGAAGTAACTGTAAGGGCTAGGGTAAGAAATATTAATGATGGTGAAAAAATTACTTTTTCTATTAAAAAACCTCTTAGCACAACGGATAATAATGGAGTTAGTACTACTTCCGAAGAAGATATTATTGAGTTATCAGGTACAGTACAAGACAAAATAGTAGAGGTAACTTGGGAAATTGAAAAATCACAGGAAGAATCTAAATAAAATAGCAGATAATGGTTACGGAAGAAGTAATAAAATACCAAGAGGAAGGAGCAAAATTAGTTGATAGTAAATACACCGTAGTTGTATCAGGTTCAGGCGTGGTGAATGAAGAAAGACCAGTATTTAAAGCATTATTACCAGGTATTAGATTGCATTTTCTTAGATATGGTTTGTTTGATAGAAACAAGGATAACGTAAGTTCGATTCGTATTAAAGATGATACGGACGAAAAATACACAGCATCAGATACTGATGTGTCCAATGGCGACCTACAAACCACCAAAGACTTTAGAGTAATGGCTACGCTACTTAAGAAAGGATATGTATATATTATTAATGCGGAAAATAAAAATGACTATCATGAATTAAAAGTTGGTGAATTTGGAATGCTTTACCCTATAATTTGGAATACTAAAAATTTAGAAAGTGATGGTAGAACCCCTAAAGACTTTAGAGAGATTAATGGTGAAAAATCACATTACAAACTCATTTCTAAAACAAAAAAAGAAGGTGGTAAAAAATATTGGATAGGCTACAGCCCTGTGCAATGGTCGTACGAATTACATAAAAAAATGCTCGCTGCATCTGATGAAGATAAAAAGCAGAAGCACATGATTTTAGTAGAATGTAAAGGTATAAAAAAAGGAGAGGAAGAAGCCAATGAATATATTTTACCTTACAATAAAATAAATATAGCCTTTTATGAAGGCGAAGACACAGATAGTTTAGTAAGAAAAACGTTAAATCAAATATTTGCCACTGAAAAAAAAGAAGAAAAACGTGGTAATAATGAGCTTCTTGAAGATATGTTTATTACTCTGCATGATCCTGTAGGCTGCCTTCATGATGTTGGAGGTGTTTTAAGTGAAAAAACTGTAGAGTTTAGAGCTTTGGTAGAAGCTATTCAATCTGGAGAAACAGAGATTGAAGCCAGAAGAAGATATGCCAAAACTCCTCCTGAATTTGCTCCTAACCCTAGTGATAATTACAAAAACATGTTCTCACTGGCTCTGGCTAGCTATAAAATGGTGTATAGTAGTAAAGAAAATACTCAAAAATTTGATGGTGCTGAGGTAGGGTATAATTTAACAAAACGTAATCAAACTAATTTTCCATATCAACCAAATTCTAGCGCTTCGTATGAGTTTACTATTAATTCTTTCTCAAAAAGTGATTATGGAGTGATAATTAAAAAAAAACTAATAATTACGTAGCTAATGAGCATATTGGTAGTGGGTTGCACCGTTTAAAAGTAGAGGGAATATTAGGTGTGCACCCACGAAGAAAAAAGAGAGCCCAGTTAATTAAATATCGTGACATAGTAGGTGAATTTATACAATCAGACTATTTAAAGAAGGGATTGGCCTTTTATTCTGAAAATTGTTCTGCTTACAAAATTTTTGGTATTGAAGAATTGTATAAATATATTTTACTTTTATATACAAATCCGTATGGTATTGACCGTCATTTACTTTTAAACAAAAAAAATGATCTTGAAAAAGACGTTTATTATAGCAGTGACCAGTGGATTGATTGGATAAATAAACAAAAAAAATTAAAAACTCCAAACAATCCCAATGACCCTTTAGACGTCTTATTGGTTCACGAAATTTCTATTGGTCAAAAATTATTAAATAAAAAGGTAGAATTATCTAATAAATTAGCCGCTGTTTTTTCTGCGAAATTAACACTGCACTCATTAAGCGAGGATTTTTTTAAATCAAAAAAAATTACAAAGGCTATCACAGGAAAAACAAACTACCAAAAAATTATTAATGAAGGCTATACTGAAATGATAGACCAGCTAAATAAAATTACGGTAATTACAAAAAAAGGAGGTATACCTGAAAAAGTGTTTAGTTTTGGCAATACTCACGCAATAGAAATAAATGCAAAAGTATTAGGTGTAGATTTTGATCCTACTGTAGATGTTATTATAAAAGGTCCTGATGGGAAAAATATAAAAGAATTTACTACGGATTTAATAAAACACAATAAATTAAATGGAAATAAAGCCACTGTTGCTGGTGGTGCACATGTGTTAGAAGTTGGTGACAATGTAGAAAACATAAGCAAATATGAATATGTAAGAAATAAAATTAATAAAAACGGAGCCAAACGCTTTAATCAAAAAGCATATAATGCTTTAAATTCTCGTGGATTTACAGTTTTTTTAGCGGGTTTAGAAGTGATTAATTTTTACTATGCAACTTTGGGGCTGTATGAATCAATACGAAAGGAGGAGTCAATACTAGTTAGAGCTAAAGAAGTTATTAACACGGCCGGAATTGGAGCCGAACTAGTAGAAGCTTCCTTCCGAGTACAAAAAGCACATTATATTGCAATAGGGAAAGAACTTGCAAAAGATGTTGCTAATAAGCTTTCAAATAAAATTGTAATAGCAGGTGCTATTGGTGGTATTATTACTGCTGGTATGTGTATTACAGACGCTGTTATAGCCTTTAATAAACGTGATGTTGATGCCAGTATTGCTTGGGGATTGGCAGGTGTTGCTTTTACAGTAAGTACTGCGGCAGGTATTTGGGGAGGAACTGTTTTTTTATTATCAGGGCCTGTAGGTTGGATTGCCTTAGGAATTGGTTTAATAGGAGTGGTTTCAGCAAATATTTTTATAGACACAGACTTGGAATTCTATTTTAAACACTTTTTATTATCCGATCATAAAAAATTACCTATTGGTAATAACAGTCCTATGGCATACAACCGTCTTGTTTATAAAAGTATTGAGACTTTAGTAGAGAGTGAGGATGAAGACATTAAAAATAGCCTAATGTATCCTGAAGATGCTATTGCTAGTTTACACGATCTTACGGTATGTACCAGCATTAATTACTATGTAGAAAACATGAAAATGAAATTTGCAGGCAGACGAGGTAGAAGTACTGGTTATTATGTAAGTAGTTTTGGTATTACTATGAATTTTAATCATTTTTTATACGATGTAAATCAATTAGAAGTAAAAGGTATGATAGTGCGTCATACCTGGGTTAATAGTATTGGAAGTAATGCCGAAGAATTTAATTTAATATTAAAAGATGCCAAAATAGTAAGCCTGAAAAACGGACAACAACAACTTTTAGTAATTGTAGCAATACCTTACGAAAAAAGAAAATTAATAAAAGACGATAAAGATTTAGAAATGGTACTAGCCATACGTGTAAGAATTAATAAAGAGAAAAACCATTACTTTCCTTACAGACTACTAGACAAACCTGAACGCTATATTGGTGCTAAATTTAAGTTATATAAAAACATATACACTAATTCAGGGGAAAATAACACAGATAATCAAAATTTAGTTTTTGATACCTTAGCGAACTTAAAACTTGATAAAACATGGTAGATGCGACTTTTAATTATACACGTAAAGTAACCCATACCCAATATAAACATGGCGATAAAGAAACCAAAAAAGGAGGATTTAGCAGAATGTTACCTATGCGTATAACAGATGACAAGCAAATTGTAAGAAAAAGTGATGTAGGTACTAAAGGGGGCTATCCCTTTGCTACTGATGTTTTTTTAAAATGTCCTATCAATCCTAAGATAATGCCATTATGGTTGGGTAGCCTATTTTTATTTTTATTTTTATTTTTTATTTATCTATATCTTACACCAAGTGACAAAGACAATGGCGATTATATATTATTTTATTTAATAACTTTTCTTTCTTTTCTAGGATTTTTGTTTTTTGCAACCTATTATTTTACGATGCCAACAAAAGAGCTTATTTTTAATAGAGCGGACGGTTTGGTTACTTTTCCTGGGTTTATGTGGCATAAAAACATAACAATGCCTATACATAAAATGATGTTTTCTATGTCATCGCCTAGTACGCAAGGAGGAGGCGCTTATATGTTGCAAATTGTACGACCAGACAGAACGTATTCCTTGTATTTGTGTTCCTATGGGCTTAGTTGTTATGAAGATTTATCATTCTTTTTATGGTATATGGATAAGAACAGACCATTACCTACGGGGGAAGGTTTTGATCCGTGTCGTTTACAAGATTATGAACGTAGAAAATCTGAGGGTTTCCCTAAGCCATTATTTCCTTGTAGTTTTGAAACTCCAGAAGCTACGCTTGAACAACAGGCAGAACGTGAGCGTATTGGCGGTTGGTAAAAGTTGATAGCGCAAAGCAATGCATTCGCGCGGATTTAAAATCCGCGCCAGTAACTGAGTGTCTGCTAGGAATGTTTTGCGGAAAGGTTTACGGAAAAAGGTGATTTATGTATCATTAGAAAATACAGATGATGTTTTTGAGTTTTTAAGTAATGAAAAAGAAGAACAATATTTTACAAATATTATAGCAGGGACAAAATTAAAAACAAGCCTATCTTACAAAGTAGATATTAAAGCAAATACACCCATAAAAGTACTTAAAATTAAAGGAGATTATGCACAAATAAAAGTAACATCTATTACTGCAACCTTAGTTAGAGATACCGATATTAATGATAACGTAAAACCATTTAATAGCAATAAACTTTATACTATCAAAAATCTTACTACGGTTAATAAAGCATTTAATGGTCTTGCAACTAAAGATGCCACATTCAATACAAAACAAGTAAAAGCACCAAGAAATTGGAGAACAAATTTAAACAGAACTGTTACCTTTTACCCAAATGGCTATGGTAAAGTGTTTTGGGTAGAAAAAACATTTATTTCCAAAATAACAGAAAAAACCAAAAAAAAAGCAGGTATATTTGTCTCAATTACTCCTGACTATTTTTTAACAGAAGAACAAAAATACGATACAGTTGAAAGAGAAGCCAAAACAGGAGAAAAAACTACATTATATGTAGATGTATGTAAGGCATATATCGAAGTCCCTTTTAGAACCGATGTAGAAGAAGTAACTGTAGAAAAAGAAAAAGTAGTTGACTTACGTAAATTTAAAAAAGCAAAAGACGATAAAAAAGACCTTTGGTATAAAGTAGTATTAGATGATACAACTAGTAGCCAATGTGTAGCAGTAAAAGGCTGGGTAAAAGAAAAGGATCTTGACAAATTTAGCGCTTACGATTGGCAAAAATTTGGTTTTAAAGATCTAGACGCAGGTAATGAATACATATACTCTGTAAAAGACTTACGTGAGGCAACAGATAGTGCCGCTTTTGTAACCGAAATTTGGGATAAAACAATAGATACAGATGGCAATAAAGTATTAGATATACTAGAGCTTATTAGAGCCTTTAGTAAACCAGAAATAGCACAAAAACTATCTCGTTTGGTATGTAAGCACAAAAATGAATGGTCTTATACTATGGACGAGATAAAACCAGAAGTAAAAGAACTCTATGATTTTGGTATACAATTAGAAGAAGTTACAGCCGAAAAACAAAAACTAGAAACCGAAAGGGATGATAGTTTAGCCAAAATGGAAACCAAAATAGAAAATTTAATGTGGTGGGATGAGGCAAGTAAAAAAACCTACACAGCACCCATAAAAGAAGAAGATAAAACAAAAACGAGTAGCACCAAAAGACCTTCTATGTTGCCAGAAGGTACAGTGGTAGAAGAAAAACCACAAAAAGATGTTGTACCTTTAAACGATAAAACAACAGCAGTTAAACCAGATGCTAAACCAACGGAAGATAGTATACCAACGACAAGTACAACCGCTGCTCCAGTACCAGAAACTAAAGTAGAAGAAAAAGAAGTACCGCCAAAACGTATGTTTCCAAGTACAGATATAGTACATCACTTTCATCCAATTGCTTGGGTGGAGCAGATGAGGTTGGTATTTGGGGAAGGTGGTGAAATTTCTGAAATCTGTTATGCAGAAGCAAGAGTTAAGGCATTTATGAGAATGTTGCGTATTGGGGAAGGATCTGTTGGTGAAAAAGGTTATTATACTTCTTATGGAGGTCGAACGATGACTAATTTAAGTACTCGTCAAGAAACTGTATATGAGGGCTCTAGTGCTTCAGGAGGGTGCCAATTTATAAATAAAACTTATTGGGGAATGCAAGGGTTTACAGTTGTGAAAAATAAAAAAGTAGGAGACGCTGATCCTAAAAAAGACCTTATAACAAGATATAAAATACCAGATTACGAACCATTATCTCAAGATAAGTTGTGTATTATCTATATGAAACATTACGGAAAAGGGCTAATAGAGTTACTTGCTGAAGGGCAAATAGAAAAAGCTATTAGAACAAAAGCGAGTAAAATTTGGGCTAGTTTACCTAATGAAGGTATACCTTTCGAACATAAAAAAAGTAGATACCTAATGCCAGATGGTCTTAGGTATCAACCAGCAGAACATATGAGTGATAGCTGTTTGATGAATTACCGTAAGTTTTATAGAGAAGAAGTAAAAGGCATAACTGACTTATATTTACAACCAGGTTTTTTAAAAGAGTTTGGTTTTAATTGTTGTAAAGATGATGATACTTTATCTAATAATGAGGGTGGGTGGCCTGTTAGGAAATCTCATAATGGTCATAAAAGAAGATTTGGAAGTCCTTTTGGACCTAGAAATGGAGGTCAACATCGTGGAATTGATATGAATTTTGGTTCTGGATATGATGATTATGGTGCGCCTGTAATAGCTACACATGATGGCGTTGTGAGAAAAGCACAAGAAAATGATGATAAAACTGAAGGAGCAGGAAGAAGAGTAACGATACAGTCTGAAGATGGGACTTTTCAAACAAAATATTTTCATTTAAGTGTTTTTTTAGTAGATATAGGAGATAAAGTAAAAAAGGGACAAATTATTGGTGAAATAGGCTCTTCTGCTTTTGCTAAAGAAAATGGAACTGATTGTCACTTGCATTATGAAATACATAAAAAAAATTCAGCAGGAAAAATGGAGCATTATAATCCTACCGAAGGGAAAGCTAACACAGGAGAAAACATAGTAGATCCACAAACTTGGATTAAATAAAAACAATAATAAAATCTAAATTAAAAATCATGTCTATTTTTATAAATCGAACTATTATAATTTGCACAATTATATGTTTATTTTCTTGTAAAATTAATGAGAAAGAAAAAAATGAAGGTGTCAAAATTCAATCAGATTTACAAACATCTTCTAAAGTTACTTCAGAAAAAAAAACTAATACAGAATTTGTAACATACCTGTATTCAAAGAGAAAGTCGGATGGGGAAGGTGAAGAACACACAATGCAAGAATTAAAAATACAATGGAATGATAGTCTTAATATAAAATTTAAGATAGTCATGAAAAACCTGATGTGTGAAATGAAAGATAAAGGAGAAGCTTCACTAATAGGAAAAAACACTTATCAAGTAAAAAATAATTCAGTTATAAAACAATTAAAATTTGATAATAATAAGAATGAAGTAGAGTTAGTTTGTAGCTATGGTAAGTATCAAGGTGAATGTGATCCTATGCAGCAATTGTTAATGACAACAACTTCTTTTACTGGTAAAAGTGAGTTGAGAAAAGATTTTTTGGAAAAGGAAGAAGCTATTACATATGAAACTATTTATGAGCTTAAAAAGAGGAAGTTTTCAACAGATTGTTCAAGTGATGATTATGTTTTCTTTTTAGTTGCTGGACAGTTTATAACAAAAAATATTTTTTTTAATTCACGACTTAAAAAAATTAATGAGACAGAGTATTATATTTATTTTTCGCCACCATT
Source organism: Flavobacteriaceae bacterium (assembly GCA_965224465.1). Lineage (GTDB taxonomy): Bacteria > Bacteroidota > Bacteroidia > Flavobacteriales > Flavobacteriaceae. Next base: position 3,721,619 of record OZ245049.1, read on the forward strand.
ATTAGCCCCTGTACCAAGTAGTTTAAATGATGCCGCTTCTTTTTCTTTGAGTAAACCAATAGGTAAGATTGTTAATAATACAGAAGGTCAAATACAGTTTGAATGGTATGGTTTTTATAATAGAAAAACAAAAAAAAGAGAGTTTAAGCAAAACCCTTTTACAAATAAAATAGAGAATGGTTCTATTGTTTTAAAATGGTGTGATATAGGTAATGTCGATGGTTTTTAATCCCCGATCCCGCCAGTTCAATGTTATTAAGTTAAGAATTTAATCATTTAAAAATTAGTATTTTAAATTTACTTTAATCAAGTATACAGAAATAGCACAAAAACTATCTCGTTTGGTATGTAAGCACAAAAATGAATGGTCTTATACTATGGACGAAATAAAACCAGAAGTAAAAGAACGCTGTGATTTTGGTATACAATTAGAAGAAGTTACAGCCGAAAAACAAAAACTAGAAACCGAAAGGGATGATAGTTTAGCCAAAATGGAAACCAAAATAGAAAATTTAATGTGGTGGGATGAGGCAAGTAAAAAAACCTACACACCACCAGTAAAAGAAGAAGATAAAACAAAAACGAGTAGCACCAAAAGACCTTCTATGTTGCCAGAAGGTACAGTGGTAGAAGAAATACCACAAAAAGATGTTGTACCTTTAGACAATAAAACAACAGCAGCTAAACCAGATGCTAAACCACCGGAAGATAGTATACCAACGACAAGTACAACCGATGCTCCAGCACCAGAAACTAAAGTAGAAGAAAAAGAAGTGCCACCAGAACGTATGTTTCCTAAAAGCAATATAGTACATCATTTTCATCCAATTGCTTGGGTGGAGCAGATGAAACGAATGTATGGAGATTGTAAAGTTTTGAAAAAAGGAGATAAAAACGAATTAGTTAGAGAAATAAATATCCGTTTAGCAGGTTTTGGAGGAAATGTACCAACTGACGAGTTTACACAACGTACAGTAGATATGGTTAAACAATTTCAAAAAGACTATATGAAAGTGGAGCAAACGGGTGTGGTATGTGGTAAAATGTTTAAAGCTATTGATGAGTTTAGTGAGAAGTATGATATATCAAAGACTATTTGGGGTCAATTAGACTGTAGTTGTACAGGAAAAGGCACAAATAAATACAATAAACTAAACGGTAAAAAAGAATTAAATAATTGTAGTGGTTGGGGAGATAAATCTGGAAAAAGTACGTATAAATCAATAACACATTCAGAAGCAATGCATAAGTATGAATACCCTGGTATTCATAGATCTATATTATTTGCCCTAAAAACTATATTATTTTATTTAGATAGTAATAATAATTATTCTTTTGCTCATATTAGTTCTGGCTATAGATGTAGATTTAAAGGATATACAACCACTAATCATCAAGGGAAGGCAATTGATATTCAATTTAACAAAGGGGATTGGGAAATAAGGGGACAAGTACATAAGAATATAGCTCCTCTTAAGGATATAAAAAATAAAATTTTTAATAAACTTAATGCTAAAACAAGCTGGACTGATAAAAATCAATATAGCTTAGAACCAATTGGCTTAAATGCAGATAATACAAAAATAAATGGTGGACATACGCATAGTTGGATACATATGGATGTGAGAAAATTTGATGCAGTTTATTTAAAAGACACTTACTTTTGTAAAGATAAATTAACATTAAATGGAGAAAGTATTGTTCAACTAGCAATAAATAATAAATACAATGTTGATTGTAATTGTTCTGAATATACCATAACACAAGACTCAAGTGATAGTAATGAAGAGAGAGTTGACCCTAAAACTCTAAATGCAAGTGATGATTTAATTAAATTTATTAAAGATTGGGAAAAATTGGAAACAGAAGCATACAATGATTCTAAAGATTATTGTACAATAGGTTATGGGCATTTGATTAAGAAGAAAAAATGTGAAACTATTACTCTATCTGATGAATTTAAAAATGGAATTGGCGAAGCAAAAGCAACCGAATTATTTAAAGAAGACTTAAAAGAATTTGAAAAGGCTGTACAGAGATATGTTACAGTTAAATTATATCAAAGAGAATTTGATGCTCTTGTTGATTTACTATTCAATACAGGAGCTTATTTTTTAAAGAATAATAAAGCTCCAAAGTTATATAAAAATTTACTTGATGAAAAATATGAAGATGCTGCTAAAGAATTTTTAGATATAGAAAACAAAAAAAGGAGAGAACAAAATTATGAAATATTTATCAATGGAAATTATGACTCGACACATTAAAACAAATCTACTTATAATTATTATAATTATATTTTTTCATTCTTGTAAAAAACAAGACAAAAAAACACTATCAAATAGTGTAATTAATGAAATTGAAAATATTAGTATATGGAATTACTCATCTAAAAATATAAATGACACATATTCACAAATTCAAATTCAAATATCTAAGGATAGTTTAAAAGTGTATAATATCAATTCAAAAGAATATATATGTAAAGGAGAAATAATTAAAAGCGATAGAACATTTGAAAATGATATAAAAACTCAATTAGAAAACAAGCTTTTACTAAAATTAAATGATAATATTGAAGTAATAGAAAACTCAGAATCTTCAATATCTAAAAAAGGCTGTCAATTCCCTTTTTATGAATTGTTTATATCTAATAATGCTTTATTTTTTTTTGATAAAGAATACTATTATTTCACTCAAAAAAAAGAAAGAGTTTCGCAAAAAACCAACTCTAAATTCCCGATAACAAGTGAAAATTTATTAAAAGAAAAAATAAAAACAACAAACCATACAAAAGGGTTTGAAAATTATACCTGTGGAGAAGAAATATTAGAATATTATCAAATAGATAGTAAAAAGTGGGTTATTGCTAGTAGTTGTTATGATTTTGAATATAAAGATTTAGTAATAATAGATAAGAATAAAAAAATTATTTCTAAATTATTAATTGAAAGAGAAAGTTGGGATATCGAAAAAAAAGAGCTTGAAGATATTGATGATAAAGAGACTGTAAATTTTGTAATAGAAAAGGATAATAAAATAAAAATTACAACAAGACATTTTCTTAATAAAAAATTATTATCTACAATAATTAAAACCTACAAAATAACAGCCCAAGGGAAAATAGAAGAAATAAAATAACATTTATGATTCGACACACTAAGCGAAGGTATCTTATAATAGTTGTATTATTTATTTCCTTAAATTCAACTAATAAACGCAACTTTTCGATTTGATTCTATGATGGTTATATTTTCAAAACAGAAAAGTAGGAAAACCTACCTTTCTTGTCTTGATGGATATGTATCTTACGGTCTCAAATCTCGAAAAAAGAAGTTGTATGAAACACATCACCCAAGCACAAAGATACACAATTTGCTGCATGTTAAAACAAGGTTATAAACAGGTTGAGATAGCAGCTGCTATAGGAAAAGACAAGTCTGTTATTAGCAAAGAGATTAAGCGTAATTCAGACAAAAGAAATGGAGTTTACAAGCATGAATTAGTCCAAAAAAAGTATGCTAAACGTCATAAAGAAAAGCCTAAAAGAAAACGCTTTACAGAAGATATTCAACAAGCAATAGAGTTGTTATTGCGAGACGATTATAGTCCTGAGCAAGTAGTTGGTATCCTAAAAAAACAAGGTAAAGAAACGGTGTCTATTGAGCGTATATATCAGCATATTAGGAAAGACAAGAGGAGTGATGGTGATTTACATACACACCTTCGCAGACAGGGAAGGAGATATAGAAAACGTGGCTCATCAAAGGGTTCTAGAGGGGTTATAAAGAATCGCATTAGTATAGAACAACGACCTGAAGTTGTTGAACAAAGAAATCGATTTGGAGATTTAGAGGTCGATTTAATCATAGGTAAAAACCATAATCAAGCCATACTTACCGTAAATGATAGAGCTTCTGGAATGCTTAAAATGAAAAAAGTAAGCTCTAAAGAAGCAGTTGTTGTCACCAAAGCTATCAATGAAATATTAGAAGACTGGAAGCCTTATCTACATACTATAACAGCTGATAATGGAAAAGAATTTGCAGGCCATGAGCAGGTTGCAGAAAATTTATGTATTGATTACTTTTTTGCGCATCCATATCACTCTTGGGAAAGAGGATCTAACGAAAATTTAAATGGTTTGATTAGACAATATTTTGCCAAAGGAAGTGACTTTACAAACCTAACAGATCAAAGAATCAAAGAGGTAGAAACAAAATTAAATAACAGACCTAGGAAGAGACATAAATATCAAAACCCTATATTTGTAATGGAACAATTATTATTTAACTAAAAGTTGCGTTTGTGACTTGAATTCAGCTTATGTCTTTTAAAGCAAAATTAAAAGTAGGTGGACAAGAGTACAATGTATTGTCTTGTTCTTATGAATTACATCAAGAAACTGATGCAACTGGAAGACCATCTTCTATCACTAGAGGTGGGAAAATTAGATTAACGGTTGAGTCTACAGCAGACACAAGTTTGTCTGATTGGATGTTTAATAACTTTGAGCGTAGAGACGGTTCTATTGTTTTCTTAAAAAGAGATACCGAAGCTACTGCAAAGGAATTAAAGTTTTCTGAAGGTTATATGGTGAAATATCGTATCCGTCCGACGAAGTACGTATAGGAATTAAAAATACATAAAAAAACCTCGATTTATTGATCGAGGTTTAAATTTTGTGGAAATAGCTCACTTAATTTTTGAGCATTGTAATCAGGGATTATATCCAGTATTTTTTTCATCCATTTATAGGGGTTTACTTGGTGTTTTTTACAAGTCCCAAAAAAGGAATAGAACATCGCTGCATTTTTTGCAGCATCATGGCTACCTGCAAATAAATAATTTTTACGTCCAATAGCTAATGTTCTGATAGATCCTTCTACTAGGTTATTATCTAGTTCTAAAGTACCGTCATACAGGTAGGCTTTTAAGTAGTCCCATCGTTTTAATGTATAAGTAATTGCTTTTCCTAGTGGACTTTTCGGTAAGCTTCCTTGGGTGTTATGGATCAACCATTTTATAAATGTATCCATTATTGGTTGTGCTTTATCTAGGCGATAAGCATGCCGTTGCTCAGGAGTAAATTCCTGTTTTTTACAATGTCGCTCAATGGCATATAATTGTTGAATGAGTACCATCGCATGACTCGCTTTTACTTTGTCATAGTCTAGTGCTTTCTCAAAATAACGACGTGCATGTGCCATACACCCTACTAAAGTGACATCTTTTTTATGTGCAAATTCATCATATACAGCGTAGCCATCTGTTTGTAAATACCCTTTAAAGTTTTTAAGCATTTCTCTAGGTCCATGTTTAGATCTAGAGGGACGATAATCAAACAATACCATTTTTTGTATGGGTGAATAGTACACCCAATGATATCCAGTATGAGTTTTTCCTTTTTTCTGTTTGTCTAGCACTGGAATAGTTGATTCATCGGCCTGTACATATCCTTGTGACAGCACCGTGTTTTTCATAGCCTGATACAGCGGCTTAAGTAAGTGTCCTAAGCTGTTTTGCCATCCATTTATTGTAGATGAACTTATAGAGATTCCTTCTCGTTTAAAACGTTCTATCTGTCGATAATACGGTAAGTGATCTAAGAATTTATCAATCAATAGCTGTGCTAGCAGGCTGTTTGATGCTACAGATTTTTCAATAGCAAAACTTGGTAAATCAGCCATAATAACGGTCTTAATACCTAAAGGGTTTCCATTGTCAATCAATGTGTCTTGTACTTTCTTTTTTAAGGCGTATTTTGGTCTGACATATCGTTTTATGTATAGCTTTGTGGGTACAAGTTCTAATTTATCTGTAATTTCTTCACCTATTTTTATTCGGTTCTCTATAGTCTCTTTAGGCTCTAAATTAATAATTTCAACAGGTAAATGACTGGGGAGATTTAAACTTCCAATCGTTCTTTTTTTAGCCTTTTTACGTTGATATGTAATGTTTACAGGAGCTTCTTCTTCCTGGGGCATCTCTTTTAAAACTTCGAAAGGGAGTTGCATTTGAAAAGGGTTATTAGCCATTATAAAACGCTCACGTTTTGTCCCAAAAATCATACGACGTAATTGCTCTAATTGAAATTGTCCATATCCGTATTTTGTCTCTAATTCTTTATATTGAGCTTCTAGGATAGCCTTTTGTAAAGTAACGTCTTTTGTCTTTATAGTAAGTAACTCATTCTTTGCGCTAAGAGAACTTGTCTTTGTATTAAGTAACTCATTCTTTGAGCTAAGAGAATTTGTCTTTTTGATAAGTAAATCTGACTTAGAATTAGCCTCCTGTAATAGGGCTATAAGTGCTTTTTTTGATAGCTGTTCTAAGTCTTTTTCCATACATTAAAAATACGAAAAATATACATGAACAGCCTGGTTTTATTAGGTTTTTTACCTGTAAAAAGACATTAATAACGTTTCCTTTGTTGGATGTTTTTTATAGACAGTCCATCAAGAAGCATCACCATTTGGCTGTATTTCATTTGTATACTTCCTTTCAGATTATCATACACCGGAAGTTCAAAAGTACCTCGTTCCAATCGTTTATAATACAGTACAAATCCACCTGCTTGCCAATGCAATAGTTTTATTTTGTTTCGAGGTTTATTTATGAAGATAAAAACAGCTCCATTACTAGGATCCTCTTCTAAATTATTACGGATAACACCTGACAAACCATTAAATCCTTTACGCATATCTGTGGGTTCTAGGTACAGATGAAAATCAAGTTCACTTGAAAGATTTAGCATATTACAAATGAATTAAATTTTGTAAATCGATAAGTGTAATCTCTTTGTTAATGACCAAATTTACACCTGTTGGATACTCGATTTTAAAACTATCTAAAATAGAATTTCTGCTGTTTTCAATAGGAGCATCAATAAGTTCAACCTTTGAAAATCCACTGGCATTTTTGGAGGTCAATTTCTTATTCCAGTACCTAAATTTACAAAGTGTAATTTTATGACTTTTACAATAATCTTCCAAGGTTAAATCACTCAACTTCCAATCGGAAACAACAGCTGTCATATAGGCTCGTTTTTCTTCGTTTTTTCTCATGCGTCAAAAATAGAAGCTATTTTTCCACTAAAAAATATGGGGATGGTCGGACGGATACGAAATATCTAGAGAATTTTGATTCTACAGGTAAAGATCCAATGTCAGAGTCATTTATCATTTCAGCAAAATCTGTTGCAATGGGGAATGGTGAACATGTAAATGATTGGGTGTAATACCGTTTTAACTATAGTATAACATATCTATGGAAATGAAAAGGAAGTGTTATATGACACTTCCTTTTTTGCGTTTAATTTAATTAGTTTAACAAAAATAAATACTATAAAATGTCGTTTTTATCACAATTAACAATAGCCGATGATACCATGAATGTATTGCGATGTTCTTTTAACTTTGAACAAGGTGCAGATGCTGCTGGTAAACCATCACAAAGACCAAGTGGAGGGAAACTCATAATTTTAATTGAATCTACCAGTAAAACAGATTTTTTGGAATGGATGATCTCTCCCAATATGACCAAAAACGGAGAAGTTGTTTTTTATAAAAGAGATAATATGTCTAGTTTAAAAACCATTACTTTTAAAAATGCCTATTGTTTGAGCTATCAAGAAGATTTTGATGCAGAAGGAAACCAACCTTTAAAAACACGGATTGTTGTGTCTGCAAAAGAAATTACAGTAAAGAATACTACCTTTTCCAATAACTGGTTTGATAGAGAATAAAAAATTAGAAGCATCCCTGATGCAATCAATTAAAATGAATTTATTATTGTAATTTTTTTTAGAGAACACTATTAATTTAGAAAATATGGCGCTACAAAGCAACACAACTATAATTATTAAGAGACAAGAATTTTCAAGTTTTCAAAGCCTTAACTTACATCAGGAAATTGATGCATCCCATTTGTTAACACTTACGTTTAGAATGGACACACTTGAAGATCTAGAAGAAGAACTTGCAACCAACAGTAAGGAGTTTTTGGGGGAAACAATTTCCTTGCAAACGATTCCTGCAAATGGTTTTGAAGACCGTTATGGCGAATTGACGTTTAAAGGTATTATTACCGAAATAAAAATCATAAAAGGGCATGAGGTAAGTGATGGTGATAAAGTAGTTATAGTGGCAAAAAGCCCCGATTTTTTAACAAATGATGGTCCGCATTTTGCGTCTTACAACGATGTTTCCCTCTCAGAAATTATTGATAGTTCGTTTGAAGGCTATGATACTTCAAAATTAGAAGTAGACATACGCCCTCAAAACAACCCTAGTTTGCATTATTCGGTACAGCATAACGAAAGTGCTTTTACGTATGTAAGTAGACTTGCAGCACAATACGGAGAGTGGTTTTATTACGATGGAGCGAAATTAGTATTTGGAATGCCTGGTACCGAAGATTTAGAACTTACCTATGGATTTGATTTAGTAGAGTATCAGATACGTTTGATGCCTCAGTCCAACAATTACAAAATATTTGCAAATGATTATCTAACCGATGAGGTACAAGAAAAATCAACAAGCGAAATCAATGCCGGTTTAAGAGGTTTTGGAGGCTTTGTTTCTGAAAAATCAAATGCCATTTACAGAAAAGAAACAAAAATTTGGCACAATCTATACAGCGATACAGAAGTACAACAGCGTTTAGATACAGCAGTGGAATTACAGAAAAAAGCGATTGATGTAAAACAAGTAAAAGTACAGGGGGTTTGTGATAATCCAGGGGTGAAAATTGGGAGCGTAGTTGTAATAGATGGGAATAGATACAGAATTATAGAGGTTACACATAGCAATAATGAAATTGGCGATTATACAAATAATTTTGAAGGAATCACCGCAGATATAAACGCATATCCATACACCAACATAAACGCATTTCCAAAAAGCGAAACACAGGTAGCTACCGTAAAAGAAAATGCAGATCCCGATGGATTGGGGCGCATAAGAGTGCAATTTCCATGGCAAGTGGAGTATAGCGAATTAACCCCTTGGGTGCGCATTGTAACACCACATGGAGGAGCCAATAAAGGATTCCATTTTATACCAGAAATTGAAGAAAAAGTATTGGTAGGTTTTGAAGGTGGTAATGCAGAACATCCTTATATATTGGGTGTTTTATATACAGGAAATGCCAAACCCGAAGCGTTTAAAACCGACACCAACGATGTTAAAATTATAAGAACCCGCAGCGGACACACCATTGAACTAAATGATAAAGATGGTGAAGAAAAAATACATATCTACGATAACGAAGGAAGTATCATCACTTTTGATACCCAAGCAAAATCGCTGACTATCAACGCAACGGAAACCATAGATATTGCAGCGAAAAATATAAACATTGTAGCCGAAGAAGATATAAATATACAAGCAAAAGGAACTATAAATACTGCATCCGAAGGCGATACAAATATCTTATCGGATAGCAATACAAACATCCAATCCAAACAGGATACAAGTATAACCAGTACAGGTGAAATTACTGTAGAAGCAACACAAGACACATCTATAAAAGGAATGAACCTAAAATTAGAAGGAAAAACAAATGCTGAGTTAAAAGGTGGCGTAAAAACAGACGTAGCTGGTAAAATAACTGAAATAAAAGGAGCAGCATTTAAAATAAATGTTACTTAATTATTTTTATAAAACAATTACGATTAACTTAATTATGAAACACATTTTATACATATTTATACTTGTACTTTTTGCAAACTGTCAAAGACCAACTACTAAAAAACAAATTATGGATAAAAACACTCCAGAATATAAAGCATTTATGGCTCAAGAAAACCGTTTTGAACTAAACGGCTGTGAATTAAAATATAATGACAAACCTTTTAAGTTGGGTATGACAATTAAAGAAATGGAAAACGTTTTTGGTAAGAAATATAAGAAAAAGAATGGAGTTGTTGAATTTAAAAATTTAGATTTTATCGCTTGGTATGAAAATGAAACTATTAATGGAATAAAAATATTCTTATCTGAAAAATCCCCTCAAATATACTTAATAGGAAAAACTTTTTTAATAGGTAAAGATAAAATGCAACGTTTTTTAATAAAATCTGATGGCTACCGTTTATCAAACAAAAAATGTAATTATCAGTACGATTTTGAATCTCCAGTCGCTTATCATAGAATAGGTGGAGGTCATTTATACACACAAGGAGATTGGAAATTAGACGAAACAAATCCTATTACTGCAATTAGTATTTATAAAATAAGCAAGAAATTATGCCAGGACCAATAGCAACCATAGGAAGTATGCATATTTGCCCAATGTGTAGCGGAACCGTACCACATGTTGGTGGGCCAGTAATACAATCTGGTGCGCCAGGAGTACTTATTAACGGAAACCCCATAGCATTAATGGGTGATATTTGTACCTGTATTGGGCCTCCCGATATGATTGTTCAAGGCGAAGCAGGCGTAACAGTAAATGGTGTGCCAGTTGCTACCGTTGGTAGTTTAACCGCACATGGTGGTAGTATAACAATGGGAGAAGTTGGTATTACTATATCTAGTAATACACCTCAGCAAATAGTTACTATGGAAGAAGCCGATATCCCATTTCCTAAAATATCAATCATAAATAAAACCTTAATTTTTTTATCTGGTAACAGTTTAAAAGAAGCACAAGAAAATCAAGAAAAATTAAGAGAACCTTTATATGAGGAATTAGAAAACATAAAACTAACAAGTACTTTTGCTGTTGATCAACTACAAATAATGGCAAAAAAAGATAGCTTAATATTATTTATATATGTGATAAAACGTGTTTTTGGTAATCACTATTCAAATAATACTATCAAAAAAATGTATATGGATGCTCAAGCAAACGCTTCTATACTTAATCCAAAAATTATTGTAACAAAAGGTGGCGATATTAAAGGTGGCGGACCAGCAGGATATAGTAATAAAACACAGGAAATTATAGTTTCTGAAAACTTTGCTCGTAAAGCAAAAGACGATAATGATATACGAGCAGAATTAATGGTTGCTTTGGTAGAAGAAGTAGGGCATCACATCCATCATTTATTACACAATGTATATACAGCAGAAAATGAACGTGAAAATTTACCGAAAAAAAATAGAGCAATTGGTGATCCTGGCGCAAAATTTAGTTACCAAGTAATACAAATTAATTTATTAGAAACGAGCGAACAATATTTTGCAGATTTAGAAATAGATGGTGCAAAATCTACTTTAATATGGGATTGTAAAAAACTACACAATAACCTAACCCAATATGTAAACGAAGCTAGACAAAACCGTGATGATAATGGCGAAATTGTATTTTACAAAGCAGGTACAATAAATGTAAATCATGGCGAATATGGACACCAAGATATTCAAGAGCTAGCAATGAAAGAGAATTTAGCTTTAGGTAAATTTGGAAATACTCATAGTAAATTAACTCCAATTCAAAAAGAAAAAATCAACACCATCCTATATAAAATATATTTAGGTAACTGGATGCGAGATTTTTCGCAGGTAATAGATCCAGGTTTAGTACGTCCGTTAGCCAATACCATTATAAAATATGCAGAAAAAGGAACAAATATTAAATCATCAGATTTAAGCAATGTAACTACAGACAAACCCAGCAATACCAAAATAACAGTAGCTGTTCCTTATGGTATTGAAAGTGGTGCAGAATTTTTTAGTCCTACTACATGGTTTAGTTATAATGTAATTTTTAAAAATTTAGAAGTGCGTCCAATCACTTGGTCTAGAGAGTTTTTAACTAGTTTTGTTAGTATTTTAGCATTAAAAGAATTTGCTAAACCTAAAAACAAAGCAGATTTACATAAAGAAAATTATGATAAACGCCTTGCATATTTTAAAAAGGAATATTTAGATATAACGTCTGAGGTTTTAGGAGTTTATAGACCTGATGAACATATAGATAACCCTAAAACAGATCCTGTAGATAAAAACGCACACAATCCTGATTTAAATGCACCTGGAGAAAAGTATGGATTTGTGGGGCAGGCGACACCTAAAGAATTAGCTATTGGTAAAGTTTATGGTATGAAAAATTATATTCGTACAGATAAAAGTGATGCTGATTCTTCAAGATTTTCTACCAAAAGAACTGCCTATGATTTTGTAATAACACAGTTAAAAGAAGCACAATTTAATAGAAATTTTAATAATATTACTCAAGTTTCGCACCCATCATTTACAGGTGTTTAAGTAAAAATAAATAGCATGAAAACCAAGGTAATCCCCTGGTTTTATTGTACTTTTAAGTACGAACAAGAAAGTACAAAACATGCTAGAACACGAAGATATCACAAAAACACAGGAGATAAAAGGAAAATTTAATAAGATTTGGCTTAGTTCAGAATACCTACAAGCACATCTAAATATTTTAGGATTCAATAAAATTAAAAACAAGTTTAGTTGGTGTAAGAAATCGGGGATTTCATTCGGTAATTTAATCTCTACACTTTTAATTTTACCTATTATCGGATTTGATTCTATTCATGGACTTACAAGTAGTAAAGACAAGGGATTAGGTCAGTCGGGTAAAGATTCATACTATCGAATCCTAGCAAATCAAAAGATAAATTGGAGGGTTTTTCTAGCTCAGTTTGTGAAGCAATATCTATTAAAAGAAGAGTTCTTTACTCCATCTCAAGACGCTACAAAGTGCTTGATCTTTGACGATACTGATCTTTCTAAAACAGGAAAGACAATTGAAGGTGTTTCAAAAATATACAACCATGTGTCAAAAACGTATTACCTAGGCTTTAAGCTACTTGTAGCTGGTTATTGGAATGGAAGTGTATTTATCCCTGTTGACTTTAGTTTGCATCGTGAAAGTAAAACATCAAAATTAAAATACGGTCTAACGGCGAAGCAACGTAGGCTTCAAAAGAAAACTCCAAGATGTAGTAAAACAATTGCAGCAAAGAGGTATCAGGAACTCAATAAAAAGAAAACAGACCTGCTAGTTCAAATGTTCTCAAGGCTTGTAAAACGTAAAATCCCCATAGATTACATCTTAATAGACACCTGGTTTACAAGTGTTAAATTACTTAGAAAGCTACGGAACATTAGTAGTTCAACTCATATTATTGGGATGTATAAATACAACAGTAAGATTGAAGTTCGATCAAAGATAAAAACGTTGTCACAACTCAAAAAACAGAAAATAAAACCAAAACGATGCCGTAAATTCAATTATTACTACCATCATTACATAACTGAAATTGATGGTCTTAAGGTTGCTGTATTTATTTCAAAACGTGGAAAGAATGGCAAATGGCACACGTTAATATCAACGGATACAACACTGAAATTTGTAAAGGCTATTGAAATATACAGTATCAGATGGTCCATAGAAGTGTTTTTTAAAGAAGCTAAGCAGTTGTTTGGTCTTGGAAAATGTCAGTCTACTAATTTCGATATTCAAATCGCACAAATAAGCATTATAATGGTTCAATATTTACTCACCAGTATTCGATATAGAATGGAAGCCTACGAAACTATAGGAGGCTTGTTTAAAGATTTAAAACAAGATTATATAGAGAATAAGCTAAACATCAGGATATTAGCAGTTATCAGCTTGGTGATTGACATTTTGGAAAAGATGATTGAATCTATTGATGTTGAAATGGTTACACGTAAAATAATAGCGAATATTGAAGATTTTGGATTCCTAGTGAATACCCACAAGCTTAACTATCAAGAGGTTGCGTAAATCTATCTAAGTGCGAAACTTGAGTAATATTACTTCTATGACTAAATTTGGTGCAGCCTTACATGTTATTGAAGATTATTTTGCACATACAAATTTTGTAGAAATAGCAGTAGCAAAAGTTAATAATGATCGCGTTTTTCCTTGGGTAGATGTAATACCAAACCATACACCTTATGCAGGAGCAATTGATTTTAATTATGATAAATTTGCAAGATTAAAACCGAAAGAAGCAGGTATATATCTTAACCTAAATGCAACACCATCAGTTATTGGTAAAATTAAAGTTGATGAAAGCCTAAATATAAGACCAAACCAAATCGTTAGATATGTACCAATAGTAACTGGTTCTTTTGGAGATTTAGATATGTTAGCTAGTTTATTACCTCTTATTGAAGAAAAATTCTTTTCTATTGAAATAAAACCGTATTCAGAATCAACACCTGGAGAGAGAACTATTAATGACGTGCTTATTTTAGAAATTTGTAGAGATTTAGATGAAGCACAAGGGTTAGATGGTTTTGGTAAAAATGATGGTTCTTTTGTAAAGCGATTAAATGACCTTTTAGAAATTAGAGATGGTATTACCTCTGCAAAAAACACATTACCAAAATTTATGAGAGAATATGCACATAATATTATGGAACGTATTGGCGCATTAATTAATTTTGGCTTTTATAGTCTTTTAAAATTGTCTGGCAGTCGTATACTTGAAGCACAACTTCTTTTACAAGAACAAATAGCAAAAGCTGAAAAAGGAGATATTGCTATAGGTACAGATCCTACACATACACAAATAGCAAAAGATGACCCTAGTAAACCTTTACACGAAATATCTGCTAAACTTGCCGTTATTGCTGTAAAAAAAGTAAGTAGAAGAATGATTGCTTTATGGATTGGTAAAGGAACAATAACAAGTGTAATTAATGAGGTTGATAATATAATGAAACATCCAGCTGTAATAACTTGGCAAGATAAAGTAGTGCTTGATTGGGCAAAGAAAAACCCACAAAAAGTATGTGATGCAAGTACACCAAGTGTTGTAATTGACAGTATAATTCATGGGTTAGAAGAAATGAATGAATTCAATAAAAAATTAATTAGAATGGCAGAAGGAAAAGCAGGAGGTGTTATTGGAAAAGGTTTTACAACTATGGATAGCATCATAAAAGAATATGATAAGGATGGTTCATTACTTAAAAATTGTAAACAACTATTAGAAAATGGTAATAACCTATTAAAACGAGTGAAAAAATTAAGCGATAGGTATGAAAAACAATACTATAAACCACCACATTGCAACTAATATTATTACAGAAATTTATGAAAACACCAAGGTCATTATTTTCCTTGCCATATACGAAATAATCCCGAACGTGCTATAGAATCAAAGTTTAACTTAACCAAAAACATATACACTAATTCAGGGGAAAATAACACAGATAATCAAAATTTAGTTTTTGATACCTTAGCGAACTTAAAACTTGATAAAACATGGTAGATGCGACTTTTAATTACAAACGCCCTATAACCCATACCCAATACAAACATGGCGATAAAGAAACCAAAAAAGGAGGGTTTAGCAGAATGCTGACTATGCGTATAACAGATAACAAGCAAATTGTAAGAAAAAGTGATGTAGGTACTAAAGGGGGGCTTCCCTTTGCTACAGATGTTTTTTTAAAATGCCCTGTTGTTCCTAAGATAATGCCATTATGGTTGGGTAGCCTATTTTTATTTTTATTTTTATTTTGTATTTATGTATATCTTACACCAAGTGACAAAGACAATGGCGATTATATATTATTTTATTTAATAACTTTTCTTTCTTTTCTAGGGTTTTTGTTTTTTGCAACCTATTATTTTACGATGCCAACAAAAGAGCTTATTTTTAATAGAGCGGACGGTTTGGTTACTTTTCCTGGGTTTATGTGGCATAAAAACATAACAATGCCTATACATAAAATGATGTTTTCTATGTCATCGCCTAGTACGCAAGGAGGAGGCGCTTATATGTTGCAAATTGTACGACCAGACAGAACGTATTCTTTGTATTTGTGTTCCTATGGGCTTAGTTGTTATGAAGATTTATCATTCTTTTTATGGTATATGGATAAGAACAGACCATTACCTACGGGGGAAGGTTTTGATCCGTGTCGTTTACAAGATTATGAACGTAGAAAATCTGAGGGTTTCCCTAAGCCATTATTTCCTTGTAGTTTTGAAACTCCAGAAGCTACGCTTGAACAACAGGCAGAACGTGAGCGTATTGGCGGTTGGTAAAAGTTGATAGCGCAAAGCAATGCATTCGCGCGGATTTAAAATCCGCGCCAGTAACTGAGTGTCTGCTAGGAATGTTTTGCGGAAAGGTTTACGGAAAAAGGTGATTTATGCATCATTAGAAAATACAGATGTAGTAGTAGATGAGAATGCGCACTGGTTTGAAACCTGTGATTGAGGAAACTGAGTAAAACTTGGTAAGAACAACTAACTAAGAGCTAAAAATAAACATGATAGATACTAAAAACAAAGAAAGTTTTAATTTCAAACGCCCTATTACGCATACTCAATACAAACATGGAGATAAAGAAACCAAAAAAGGAGGATTTAGCAGAATGCTGACCATGCGCATAACAGATGATATGCATGTTATGAAAAAAAGTGATGTAGGTACTAAAGGGGGCTTTCCTTTTGCTACAGATGTTTTTTTAAAATGCCCTGTTGTTCCTAAGATAATGCCATTATGGTTGGGTAGCCTATTTTTATTTTTATCTATTTTGTGGGCTTATATAAGTACTGAAGAAGAAGGTCTTGCTGGTATTTTAGGAATTATATTTTTATTTTTAGGTTTTTTGTTTTTTGCAACCTATTATTTTACGATGCCAACAAAAGAGCTTATTTTTAATAGAGCGGACGGTTTGGTTACTTTCCCTGGGTTTATGTGGTGTAAAAACATAACGATGCCTATACATAAAATGATATTTTCTATGTCATCGCCTAGTACGCAAGGAGGAGGCGCTTATATGTTGCAAATTGTACGACCAGACAGGACGTATTCTTTGTATTTATGTACAAGGGGCTATAGTTGTTATGAAGATTTATCATCTTATTTATGGTATATGGATAAGAACAGACCATTACCTACGGGGGAAGGTTTTGATCCGTGTCGTTTACAAGATTATGAACGTAGAAAATCTGAGGGTTTCCCTAAGCCATTATTTCCTTGTAGTTTTGAAACTCCAGAAGCTACGCTTGAACAACAGGCAGAACGTGAGCGTATTGGCGGTTGGTAAAAGTTGATAGCGCAAAGCAATGCATTCGCGCGGATTTTAAATCCGCGCCAGTAACTGATTGTCTGCTAAGAATGTTTCGCGGAAAGGTTTACGGAAAAAGGTGATTTATGCATCTTTAGAAAATACAGATGTAGTAGTAGATGAGAATGCGCACTGGTTTGAAACCTGTGATTGAGGAAACTGAGTAAAACTTGGTAAGAACAACTAACTAAGAGCTAAAAATAAACATGATAGATACTAAAAACAAAGAAAGTTTTAATTTCAAACGCCCTATTACCCATACCCAATACAAACATGGCGATAAAGAAACCAAAAAAGGAGGATTTAGCAGAATGTTGCCTATGCGTATAACAGATAACAAGCAAATTGTAAGAAAAAGTGATGTAGGTACTAAAGGGGGCTATCCCTTTGCTACTGATGTTTTTTTAAAATGTCCTATCAATCCTAAGATAATGCCATTATGGTTGGGTAGCCTATTTTTATTTTTATTTTTATCGGGTATTTTAATTATGTTGAGACCTAGTCAGCTTAAAATTGAATTGCCAGTAATTATTATGACGATAGTGTTTTTTCTAGGATTTTTGTTTTTTGCAACCTATTATTTTACGATGCCAACAAAAGAGCTTGTTTTTAATAGAGCGGACGGTTTGGTTACTTTCCCTGGGTTTATGTGGCATAAAAACATAACAATGCCTATACATAAAATGATGTTTTCTATGTCATCGCCTAGTACGCAAGGAGGAGGCGCTTATATGTTGCAAATTGTACGACCAGACAGGACGTATTCCTTGTATTTGTGTTCCTATGGGCTTAGTTGTTATGAAGATTTATCATTCTTTTTATGGTATATGGATAAGAACAGACCATTACCTACGGGGGAAGGTTTTGATCCGTGTCGTTTACAAGATTATGAACGTAGAAAATCTGAGGGTTTCCCTAAGCCATTATTTCCTTGTAGTTTTGAAACTCCAGAAGCTACGCTTGAACAACAGGCAGAACGTGAGCGTATTGGCGGTTGGTAAAAGTTGATAGCGCAAAGCAATGTATTCGCGCGGATTTTAAATCCGCGCCAGTAACTGATTGTCTGCTAAGAATGTTTCGCGGAAAGGTTTACGGAAAAAGGTGATTTATGCATCATTAGAAAATACAGATGATGTTTTTGAGTTTTTAAGTAATGAAAAAAAAGATGGAAAAGAAGAACAATATTTTACAAATATTAAAGCAGGAACAAAATTAAAAACAAGCCTATCTTACAAAGTAGACATTAAAGCAAATACACCCATAAAAGTACTTAAAATTAAAGGAGATTATGCACAAATAAAAGTAACATCTATTACTGCAACCTTAGTTAGAGATACCGATATTAATGATAACGTAAAACCATTTAATAGCAATAAACTTTATACTATCAAAAATCTTACTACGGTTAATAAAGCATTTAATGGTCTTGCAACTAAAGATGCCACATTCAATACAAAACAAGTAAAAGCACCAAGAAATTGGAGAACAAATTTAAACAGAACTGTTACCTTTTACCCAAATGGCTATGGTAAAGTGATTTGGATAGAAAAAACATCTATTTCCAAAATAGCAGAAAAAATAAAAAAAGAAGCAGGTATAATTACCTCAATTATTCCTGACTATTTTTTAACAGAAGAACAAAAATACGAAACAGTTGAAAGAGAAGCCAAAACAGGAGAAAAAACTACATTATATGTAGATGTATGTAAGGCATATATCGAAGTCCCTTTTAGAACCGATGTAGAAGAAGTAACTGTAGAAAAAGAAAAAGTAGTTGACTTACGTAAATTTAAAAAAGCAAAAGACGATAAAAAAGACCTTTGGTATAAAGTAGTATTAGATGATACAACTAGTAGCCAATGTGTAGCAGTAAAAGGCTGGGTAAAAGAAAAGGATCTTGACAAATTTAGCGCTTACGATTGGCAAAAATTTGGTTTTAAAGATCTAGACGCAGGTAATGAATACATATACTCTGTAAAAGACTTATGTAAGGCAACAGATAGTACCGATTTTGTAACCGAAATTTGGGATAAAACAATAGATACAGATGGCAATAAAGTATTAGATATACTAGAGCTTATTAGAGCCTTTAGTAAACCAGAAATAGCACAAAAACTATCTCGTTTGGTATGTAAGCACAAAAATGAATGGTCTTATACTATGGACGAAATAAAACCAGAAGTAAAAGAACTCTATGATTTTGGTATACAATTAGAAGAAGTTACAGCCGAAAAACAAAAACTAGAAACCGAAAGGGATGATAGTTTAGCCAAAATGGAAACCAAAATAGAAAATTTAATGTGGTGGGATGAGGCAAGTAAAAAAACCTACACAGCACCCGTAAAAGAAGAAGATAAAACAAAAACGAGTAGCACCAAAAGACCTTCTATGTTGCCAGAAGGTACAGTGGTAGAAGAAATACCACAAAAAGATGTTGTACCTTTAGACAATAAAACAACAGCTGTTAAACCAGATGCTAAACCAGATGCTAAACCAACGGAAGATAGTACACCAATGACAAGTACAACCGCTGCTCCAGCACCAGAAACTAAAGTAGAAGAAAAAGAAGTGCCACCAAAACGTATGTTTCCAAGTACAGATATAGTACATCACTTTCATCCAATTGCTTGGGTGGAGCAGATGAAACTTGTTTTTGGGGAGGGTGGCGGAGATTGTGAATCTCTTATTTGGGGAAATAAAGTAAGTTGTGAATTTAGAAAACGAGTAATTCAAATATCTAAACGTCTTGAATGCGATCCTAATCATTTAATGGGAGCTATGGCATTAGAAACTGGAGGGAAATTTGACCCTAAGGTCGATAATGGTTTAGGTAAAGACAAAGATGGTATTGGTTACATCGGCTTAATTCAGCTTGGAAATGATGCTATAAAAGATATGAATAGGAATTATTTTCTACATAGGGCGAAAATTAAAAAGAAAGATTTAAGAGCAATGTCTGCCGTAGAGCAATTATGCTATGTAGAATATTATTTAGCCAAACATAAAGGTAAACTTAAAACCTTAGCAGATTTTTATTTAGCAATACTTTGGCCAGATGCAGTAGGTCACGGTAATGAACCTAATTATATTGTTTTCGATGATGAGGCTAGTGGTAATAAGAAAAGAGCATATTTCTCAAACCCTACGTTTTTTAGAGAAGATGATGAGTTTAAGAAAAATAGTAAGGGAAAAATATACGAAAGACATGGTAAAACAGGAGGTAAAACGTATGTATGGGAAATAGCTGAAGCCATACAAGAATGGTATGATAAGGGAGTGCCTGAAAAAAACACTTCTAGTAACTGTACTTGTAATACAAATTGCTCATGTTGTAAATGTATTGATTTAACAAATAAGGTTATTTGGATAAGTCAGTTTAACAAAAGTGAACGTAGAAGTAATGGCACTATGAAAACAGATGGATGCTGGAGAACTTCCCAAAAATTATTAATGGATGCAGGCTTAAGTAAAACTTCGGGTTATAAAACAGGGATGATTATAACAGCATTAGAGGATGATGCTCATACTTCTTTATCTTTGACAAAGAGAGTAAAAGATGGTGTCGATTATATTGACTCTGAACTAGAAAAAGGAAATCCTGTCTTAGTTGGTCTAAATCACACCATTAACTATAGACGCAATGGTAAAATAATTAATGCAGACTCCTCACTAGGAGACCCAGGAACTACAGATCATTATGTGGTTGTCATAGGTAGAGGATGTGAAAAAAATAAAGTGTATTATCGTTTTTATGAAGTAGGTACAAGTTGGGCACATTATGGGCAAAACTCTAGAAATAAATTATTTTTAGGAAGTGACTTTTCTTTAAAGGGAAGTCCTGGAAATAATAAAGAAAAAAAATATACAGTAAGTCAAGTACGAAAAAATCAATAACTAAATGAAAAAAATAATATTCTTATTCTGTCTAAGTTTTGTTTTGATTTCTTGTGATAATAAAAATCAAAATAATCATTCTAAATTTCAAAGAGAAAATAATCATACGAATCCCGATAGCAAAGTAAGTAATGTCAGTTTAAAAGGTGATTTTTACGACATAGAGGAATTTAAAAATTTTATCAATAAAAAATGGGTTGATGTAGGAGATGAGAATCCGTGTCATCCCTATAGTCAAAGTGTAACTGTTAAAAATGGATATGTATATGAATATAATACTATAGAACCTTCAGAATATAAGATAGATACGATTGTAGAAATTGATTTAAAAACACTAAGTATAAAAATAGAGAATAGCTTAAACCGTGATGTTATATTCAAAGTAGAAGTCTTAAATTTTAAAGAAAAAATTGTAAAGTGGTCTTTAAATGAAAAATCTTTTGTAGCAAAACCGTATGATGATGTTTGTAATATTGAAGAAAAAGAAAAGATAAATGAAAAGAATACCTTTAGCAATGATTGGAATGGTTTTTATCAATTTACGAATGCTAAAGAAGATGAAGATTGGAGAGAAGGTAAAGATTACGATTTGTATATTTCTTTAGATTCAGTCAATCTAAAAAGTTATGGGTACCAACATTTAAGAAATATAAAATGTTATGTGAGACAGAAAGAAGATAGCTTGTTTATTTATAGTTTAGATAAAGAATATGGGCTTTTGTTAAAACTTTTTGTTAAAAATGATAAATATGTTGTTTCATCTTTGATCGATAAAAAAGATTTGTTTGAAGTTGTAAAAAAGTATTAATGTAGCCAGCTCTCTTAGTATGGAATGTCTACCTAATGGGAGGCCTTAAAAGAAACACGTCAGCATCATGATTTATCACTACCAGAGGGCTTAGAAGTATTACTGCAAGCTGAACAGTTATATCATGAAAATAGGCGTTTTGAACGCTTAAAACGAAGTGCTAAGTTTAGATATAGTGCCAGTATAGAGGAGTTAAACTTTGAAACCTCTAGAGGCTTAAATAAATCACAAGTGACCTAGCTTGCAACGGGAAACTACATTAAAAACGGAGAGTCAATACTTATAACAGGCTCCACTGGATTTGGTAAAAGCTTTACAGCATCGGCATTGGGACACAGAGTATGTTCTCAAGGAGTAAAGGTGTTATACTATAACCTTCAAAAACTACTCACCATTATTAAAATGGCACGTATTGATGGAAGTGTTTTTAAGCTATTGGAGAAAATATCAAAATCTGGATTATTGATACTCGACAATTTTGGAATAACTCATTTAAATAACCAGCAACAAATGGATTTAATGGAACTAATTGAAGATCGACACGGAAAATCATCCACCATAATAGCGAGTCAATTACCCGTGGAAAACTGGTATGAAATCATCGGAGAAGCAACCATAGCAGACGCCATTTTGGATCGATTAGTACACCGCTCTCACCGAATAGAATTAAAAGGAAAAAGTCTAAGAAAAAAACTGTAACTTTTTCAGTATCTCATTTTTAAGACCAAAATCTACAGAGGGGTCAACATCATCGGAATATCTACCTTTTCAATTAGAAAAAAATGATTAATTAATAACAAAGTACTAGAACGGATGTTCAAGTACAAATATAGTACATCACTTTCACCCTATTGCTTGGGTGGAGCAGATGCGGAGAGTTTTTGGAGATAATGGTATTTGTGTTTGTGATGCTAGTGTTAGAGCATATATGCGAATGTTGAGAGTTGGTGAAGGTACAGAAAAAGAAATAGGATATACAACTATGTATGAGTAAGCATCCTGAAAAGGTAATTACTGCGGGAAAATATTCTTCCTCAGTTGTAGGTTCTGGGTGTGAAGAAGGAAAAAGATTCTATAATTTTTTTGATGTTGGTTCTAAAACTAAAGAAAAAGGTACTGACACAAAGAACAAATTATTTATTGACGATAATTTGCTTATTTCAGGAAAAAGTAATGGAGGGACATATAACTACACAATAACAGAGGTAAGAAAAAACAACAAAAAAAATATTAAAAATGAAATTATTTATAATTTATGTACTGGCTATCAGTTTGATATCATGCCAACAAAAAAATTCAAATAATACACAAGATTTTAAAGGACATACTTTCCTTAAAGTTACTAAGATAAAGTCTAAAAAAGTATTATATAAGCCATGTTATGCATCAATAGAAACATATAAATTTTATAAAGACTCAATATATCACAACTGGGGTCAGGAACATTATAATTTTAAAGGTGTATATATAATTAATAACGATGGTAGCTTTTTATTCAAAGGGCTTAATAAGAATTTTTCGAAAAATGAATATACTTTAAAAATTAATAAAGTAAAAGGTACAGATTTTTTTTGGTATATAAATGATGATATTTTCATTGATAGTCTTAATATCAAGCAAATCCTTTTTGAAAAAGAAATTTGCGAAGAAGATATTAATAAGCCTATAAAAAACAATCATCAAATCCTTGATATTAATGGAAGTTGGAAAGTAACATGTATAGAAGATAAATCTGCTTTATTAATCTTTGATAAATCAAGAGGGTATTTAGATATCCGAATTAATAATGATTATGCAAGAGTTAGTGTTGATATAAAAGAATATAATCATATTTATAATCTTAAATATAATGTATTAACAGGTATAACTCGACACAACGAGTTCGTTGATTGGTTAGATATTTCACATGATAGTATTATAGGTAACTTTACTATAAAAGATAAGAATATAAAATTTAATTGGTTAGGTTTCTATAATATGAAAACTAGAAAAAGAGAACTTAATCAAAATATTTTTGAAAAAGAGTCTATATTATTAAAAAAATGTGACTAGAAAACACCATCAAAATGTATGTTTCCTAAAAGTAATATAGTACATCACTTTCATCCTATTGCTTGGGGGGAGCAGATGAATGGCTATTATGGTCTGACTTAATCAATCCAATGAATATTTTAAAAGAAGGATGTAAAAGTACTTTTAAAAACAAAAATGACGATACTAAAAGAGTTAATCCTAAAACTTTGAATACAAGTAAAAAAGGAATCCAATTTATTAAATATTGGGAAAGTTTCAAGAGTGAAGCATATAATGACTCTGAAGACTATTGTACAATAGGTTATGGGCACTTAATTGCCCGTGATAAATGTGAAAACATTACTTTATCTGAAGGATTTAAAAATGGAATTACTAAAGAAAAAGCAACCGAATTATTTAAAGATCGTCTAGTAGACTTTGAAAATTCTATTCAAAGAGATATAAGTGTTGATTTGCATCAATATGAATTTGATGCATTAGTTAGTTTGGCTTTCAACACAGGTTCAAACTTTTTAAATACTGGAGGAGCAGGAAAAGGAGAGACCCAAATAAAAAAGAAAATTAATAATGAAAACTACTCTGAAGGAGCTGATGAAATGGGTGATGTAACTAATAATGGAACAAGTGGCTTAGTAAAAAGAAGAAAAGCCGAAATTAATATTTTCAAAAATAACATTTATGATTCGACACACTAAGCGAAGGTATCTTATAATAGTTGTATTATTTATTTCTTTTATATCATGTAAAAAAGAAATAACAAAAAATAATACTGTAGAAAAATCTACTAAAAAAATAAATATACAAGGTTTTTGGAATTGTACAAAAACCGAAAAAGACAAACGATTTACAACAAAATTCGGGGATTTATATACTCAAGAATTTCAACTATATTCTAAGTTTAGAATTAAAAATGACTCCATCTATATTGGAGAATGTCAAGAAGAAATATTTAAATATAAATACGCAACTAAACCTAAAAAGTATGGTGATGAGAGTGTTTTTTTAATTAAAGCAAAAAATATTGACAGCATTTTAATTGTTTCGACGTATGAAAATAAAAATAATTCTTGTATTCCTTTAGGTAATTTAACTTTTTATTTAAATAATAAAAATGAAATAATAATACATGATAGAGGTTGTTTTTTTACTTTTACTAAGTTTAATAGAAAGAGTGAAATATGTAATAGTATAGGTTTACCTGGGAATAATCGAAATTATTGGAATGTTGAATGTAAGCTAAAAACAAATGAATTACATGAAGCTTATGAAATGTTTAAACAAAAATATCCATATGCATCGAAAAACTTGAAGAGTGTATTGCCAAAACGAAACTACACCGATAATAAAAACAACATAACTTATACTGTGAAAAAAAATAATGTAATAATACAAAAATCTGATCCCTCAGGTATAATTTATATTGAATTAAAGCAACTGAATAAAAATTATCAACTAAAATATGAAATGAAATTCCCTGAATATTAGTTAAAGTACTTTCTTAAGGCTCAACTAGCATTTAGCGTTGTTATAAAAATTTTGTCATAATCAGTTTGGATATTGTTATATATTTGAATTGCATTTGAACGTTTCATTGAGTACTTAAGGATAGTAACTATCCAATTTGGTTCTTTACGATATGAATCTTTAATTGTTTGCCTATTTGTATCCGTCCGACGAAGCACGTATAGGAATTAAAAATACATAAAAAAACCTCGATTTATTGATCGAGGTTTAAATTTTGTAGAAATAGCTCATTTAATTTTAGCGCAACTACACCACCTTGGATGGAGGTGGCTTTAGCAGAAGCTAAAAAAGCTAAGTTTATTAGAGAAACTTTGAGTCCAACATCTGAAATGGCTAATAAATACCATACTTATGTAGGGATGCCTAAAGCTACTGGTTCTACAGCTTGGAGTGCCTCTTTTGTTAATTGGTGTTTAAACGAATCTGGTCAAAAAAGTGTAAAATCAGCCGGTTCACAAAGTATACTTTGGAATGAAGGAAAACTATTTGGCTATTATGGTCGGACCATGCCACTGATTATGGTCAAACAGTGCCACTCTAAAAGATATGCAATTATAAGAAAAACATTCTTAATCTCAGTTTTGTATTCGTTTTCTTAAAGACTCACCTTGAAGGATTATTCTGTGAGATGAGTTTACGATTCTATCCAAAACAGCATCTGCAATAGTTCCTTCTCCGATAATATCATACCATCCAGAAACAGGTATTTGTGATGTTATGATGGTGGATTTATTACTGTGTCGTTCATCAATAATATCCATTAATACTTCCCTAGCATGATTGTCAAAAGACTGTAACCCGAAGTCGTCGAGTATTAATAAGTCTATTTTTATGAGTTTGTTAAGTTCTTTCAAATAGGTCCCATCGACCTTTGCTGTATCCGTCCGACGAAGTACGTATAGGAATTAAAAATACATAAAAAAACCTCGATTTATTGATCGAGGTTTAAATTTTGTGGAAATAGCTCATTTAATTTTTGAGCATTGTAATCAGGGATTATATCCAGTACTTTTTTCATCCATTTATAGGGGTTTACTTGGTGTTTTTTACAAGTCCCAAAATAAGGAATAGAACATCGCTGCATTTTTTGCAGCATCATGGCTTCCTGCAAATAAATAATTTTTACGTCCAATAGCTAATGTTCTGATAGATCCTTCTACTAGGTTATTATCTAGTTCTAAAGTACCGTCATACAGATAGGCTTTTAAGTAGTCCCATCGTTTTAATGTATAAGTAATTGCTTTTCCTAGTGGACTTTTCGGTAAGCTTCCTTGGGTCGTATCTTATAAAAGGAGACGAATTACAAGATTTTTAGGGTGAATATTCCCGTAAGCTAATCTAAAGGAGGTTTGATTAATTGCATTGAAATAGTCCTAACGGTTACGAACGCGAAGAATATCGATAATTTCGAGAGATATTTTATTCAATACACCTTCTTTTCCACCTAAAAAAGAGTAAAATCTCAGTTTTTTTCTTTGTTATTAAAAAACGATAGAGCCCTTTGTTTTATTGATAAAATGAAGGCTTTTCCCAGTGGTGTACTGGGCTGAATATGGATGAAATTAATATTTTTTGATTATTAAAAGGATATATGCTTTTTTTTATTACATTTGACATGTAAATATTTTTATATATATAAATATCTTATTATTAATTACTAAAATTTTTTTATTATGTCTTTTAAAGCAAAATTAAAAGTAGGTGGACAAGAGTACAATGTATTGTCTTGTTCTTATGAATTACATCAAGAAACTGATGCAACTGGAAGACCATCTTCTATCACTAGAGGTGGGAAAATTAGATTAACGGTTGAGTCTACAGCAGACACAAGTTTGTCTGATTGGATGTTTAATAACTTTGAGCGTAGAGACGGTTCTATTGTTTTCTTAAAAAGAGATACCGAAGCTACTGCAAAGGAATTAAAGTTTTCTGAAGGTTATATGGTGAAATATCTAGAGAATTTTGATTCTACAGGTAAAAATCCAATGTCAGAGTCATTTATCATTTCAGCAAAATCTGTTGCAATGGGGAATGGTGAACATGTAAATGATTGGGTGTAATACCAATTACAATCCAAAATGACCGATATAAATAGTTTATTTTACGTACTAGCGTTGTTGAAAAATAGAACGATAGCTAAGGCTATCCTTAGATTTTCCGCCTAGCTATACTACCAATTACAATCCAAAATGACCTATATAAATAGTTTATTTTACGTACTAGCGTTGTTAAAAAATAGAACGATAGCTAAGGCTATCCTTAGATTTTTCGCCTAGCTAGAACAAAAAATAATTCTATTTCTAAACCGTCACTTGGAAATCTAATTGGTAGAACAAAAAATAATTCTATTTCTAAACCGTCTATTGGAAATGCATTTGGTATAATAGCGTTTTAGCTATAGTGTAACATATCTAAGAAAATAAAAAGGAAGTGTTACATAACACTTCCTTTTTTGCGTTTAATTTAATTAGTTTAACAAAAATAAATACTATAAAATGTCGTTTTTATCACAATTAACAATAGCCGATGATACCATGAATGTATTGCGATGTTCTTTTAATTTTGAACAAGGTGCAGATGCTGCTGGTAAACCATCACAAAGACCAAGTGGAGGGAAACTCATAATTTTAATAGAATCTACTAGTAAAACAGATTTTTTAGAATGGATGATCTCTCCCAATATGACTAAAAATGGAGAAGTTGTTTTTTATAAAAGAGATAATATGTCTAGTTTAAAAACCATTACTTTTAAAAATGCCTATTGTTTGAGCTATCAAGAAGATTTTGATGCAGAAGGAAACCAACCTTTAAAAACACGGATTGTTGTGTCTGCAAAAGAAATTAAAGTAAAGAATACTACCTTTTCCAATAACTGGTTTGATAGAGAATAAAAAAGTAGAAGCATCCCTGATGCAATCAATTAAAATGAATTTATTATTGTAATTTTTTTTAGAGAACACTATTAATTTAGAAAATATGGCGCTACAAAGCAACACAACTATAATTATTAAGAGACAAGAATTTTCAAGTTTTCAAAGCCTTAACTTACATCAGGAAATTGATGCATCCCATTTGTTAACACTTACGTTTAGAATGGACACACTTGAAGATCTAGAAGAAGAACTTGCAACCAACAGTAAGGAGTTTTTGGGGGAAACAATTTCCTTGCAAACGATTCCTGCAAATGGTTTTGAAGACCGTTATGGCGAATTGACGTTTAAAGGTATTATTACCGAAATAAAAATCATAAAAGGGCATGAGGTAAGTGATGGTGATAAAGTAGTTATAGTGGCAAAAAGCCCCGATTTTTTAACAAATGATGGTCCGCATTTTGCGTCTTACAACGATGTTTCCCTCTCAGAAATTATTGATAGTTCGTTTGAAGGCTATGATACTTCAAAATTAGAAGTAGACATACGCCCTCAAAACAACCCTAGTTTGCATTATTCGGTACAGCATAACGAAAGTGCTTTTACGTATGTAAGTAGACTTGCAGCACAATACGGAGAGTGGTTTTATTACGATGGAGCGAAATTAGTATTTGGAATGCCTGGTACCGAAGATTTAGAACTTACCTATGGATTTGATTTAGTAGAGTATCAGATACGTTTGATGCCTCAGTCCAACAATTACAAAATATTTGCAAATGATTATTTAACCGATGAGGTACAAGAAAAATCAACAAGCGAAATCAATGCCGGTTTAAGAGGTTTTGGAGGCTTTGTTTCTGAAAAATCAAATGCCATTTACAGAAAAGAAACAAAAATTTGGCACAATCTATACAGCGATACAGAAGTACAACAGCGTTTAGATACAGCAGTGGAATTACAGAAAAAAGCGATTGATGTAAAACAAGTAAAAGTACAGGGGGTTTGTGATAATCCAGGGGTGAAAATTGGGAGTGTAGTTGTAATAGATGGGAATAGATACAGAATTATAGAGGTTACACATAGCAATAATGAAATTGGCGATTATACAAATAATTTTGAAGGAATCACCGCAGATATAAACGCATATCCATACACCAACATAAACGCATTTCCAAAAAGCGAAACACAGGTAGCTACCGTAAAAGAAAATGCAGATCCCGATGGATTGGGGCGCATAAGAGTGCAATTTCCATGGCAAGTGGAGTATAGCGAGTTAACTCCTTGGGTGCGCATTGTAACACCACATGGAGGAGCAAATAAAGGATTCCATTTTATACCAGAAATTGAAGAAAAAGTATTGGTAGGTTTTGAAGGTGGGAATGCAGAACATCCTTATATATTGGGGAGTTTGTACACGGGAAATGCCAAACCCGAAGCGTTTAAAACCGACACCAACGATGTTAAAATTATAAGAACCCGCAGCGGACACACCATTGAACTAAATGATAAAGATGGTGAAGAAAAAATACATATCTACGATAACGAAGGAAGTATCATCACTTTTGATACCCAAGCAAAATCCTTGTATATACAAGCTACGGAGAATATTGAATTCCAAGCAAAGAATATTAAACTAAAAGCGAGCGAGAATATAGAACTAAACGCCGATCAAGAAATTAAAATAGCAGCAACGGGTAATGCATTATTAGCATCAGAGGCAGTTATAAACATACAAGCAGAAAGTGATGTTAACGTAAGTGCGAGTTCAAATATAACCATAGAAGCCACTAGTAATGCGAATTTTAAAGGACAAAGTGTTATTGTAGAAGGGCAAACATCAGCTGAATTTAATAGTGCCCAAACCAAAATTACGGGTAGTGGAATGATTGATGTTTCAGGAGGAATGATAAAAATAAATTAAAACAAATAAATAAATTATGCCAGGACCAGCAGCAACAATATCACACATGCACACATGCCCTATGTATAGTGGAACAAGCCCACATACTGGCGGCCCCATTATAGGCCCGGGAGTGCCAACAGTTTTAATAGGAGGAAAACCTGCCGCAGTAATGGGGGATCAATGTACCTGTTCGGGACCACCCGATGTAATTGTAGAAGGTGTTTCTACCGTATTAATTGGCGGGAGACCCGCAGCTACTATGGGATCGAAAACAGGTCATGGAGGCGTAGTAAGCATTGGAGATCCTACCGTACTTATTGGTACAAGATGTAGTGCTCCTACCGCAATAATGCCCGTGAGTAAAATACCTTTTCCTAAAATATCTTTTAAAGATCGTATACTGACTTCTTTGTCGGGGAATTCATTGGCAGAAGCAGAAGCGAATCAAGCTGCTTTGAGAGAAGAAGAGGAAGGTGAGCCTCGTGTTTATAATTTACGTTGGATAAAAGAAGAAAGGCTAACCAAAAAATCTTCAGTACTAACACAAGTAACATTAAAGGCAAGTGTCGTTAATTTTGATGATGGAGAAAGTGTAACCTTTACTATTAATTTACCAACCAAAGAAAAAGGAGGGGATACAGAACAGGTAACATTAACTGGAACAGTAAGAGATAAAGAAGTACAAGTGGTTTGGGAAACTAAGGATAAACCAGAACAAACCTTATAAAAGATATGGCAGAGGTTGTAGAAGAAAAAAAAACAGGACAATATAATGGTATTCTGTATGAGTGTAGTTTTACGGCAGAGGGTAAAGGAGTTACCTGTGTAGAGCAGCCTGTACTTAAAGTGGTTAAACCAGGTGTGCGAATAAATTTGATGCGTATAGCCTTGATAAATAGAACACCTAAGTTTACGCCTTTAATGCTAGAGGGGGTTGGGAAAGATGAATTTATGCCATTGGAGACCCCAAAAGGTGCTCCAGACGTAGAAGGGTTAAGCAACTATGTATATGCAAGTACAAGCTTAAGACCCGGGTTTTTATATGTAATCAACGAGAGTGATTCAGATGGTTGGAGTGAATGGGAAGTAGGATTAGGAGGGTGGCTTAAAGAGATAGATAAATCGCAAGCAGAAAGTGATTTTAGAAAAGTCACATCAGATGCTGTAGTAATTGATCAGTATGTTGCAGAACCTACAGATGTTTTGTGGTTTGCGTACTCAGAAATACAATGGAGTGCAGATTATTTTAAAAGCATGCGTGATGATAGTTCTAAACGGGGCACTCGTATGCAAAAATATGACTTAATTAAACATGTTAATAATGAGTCTCAAAACGATGCAGCATCTTGGGATATAATGAAAAATAATTTTCTGATTATCCCCGAAAATAAATTGGATTATAATGTTACACAACAAAATTATACAATAGCTTCTTTTGATGAAACCAATAATACCGAAAGTTATAAACTGGATGCTATCCTATGTCTACATGATCCAGTAGGGATATTTATAGAACATTTTTGTTATCTAAAATACCTATGGAATAAGATGGATTATTTAATGATTTCATTAAAAATAGGGAAAGAAGTTAGCGATATAGAAAGAGCTTTGGCAAAAGGTCAAGATCCAAGATTATTACAAAACGCTGAAAAACTTGAGCAAATAGATGCGCTTTACAATATTGCTGTTAATATACGTGCTGTTGCTTTTTCAGATCAAGAAAGTATAGATAAAATAGGTGATAATATTGATGCAAAAAGGTTAAACAAAGTATTAGCTACTGAAGAACGATTGCTAATTAAAAATAAAATTGTCAAAAGTAAAATGGTTTTTGCAAAATTTATTGAAAGTGATTATTTTAAAAGAATAAAGCAAGATTATTTTGAGAACACTCCTAATGTAATAATGGAAGGAAAATTTTTATTTGCTAGTTTAATGGTTGATTTGTGGAAACCTGCAAATTTTAAAGACAGTTTTTTAGAAACCGTTGACGAGAGTGCACAATGGAATGCCAGTACAAAAGAAGGAAAAGAGTTTATTATAAAAGTATTAAATCGTAAAAATTTCTTAGGAAAATTATTTAATACCGTTACACTCTTAGAGGATGTTGAGGAAAATTCAAACAACCTAAAACTTATAAAGATTATCGATGCACTGTTTGATGTGGCAAAAGGGGTTGCTGAAGAGGGTGATGAAGTACTGAAACTGTGGGTTGCTATGATGAATAGTACTCGCTTAAAAATAAACGGGAAGGTGGTAGTAGCAACTTTTGAGCTTACTACAATGGCTAAAGAGTATAGGAAATCTTATGTTGGGCGCTCCGACTTTGTGAAAAACACATTAAACATCAATAAAAAATCCTATAAAAAATTCAAAAAAGCAACAAATGAACTGAGTGAAGGGTTTATGGAACTTATGGAGTCCAAACAAATTAAGCTTACTGCTAGTTTTGAAAAAGCGATAAAAAGTGAAACTTTAAATGGCATGAAGAATTTTCAAGCTAGCTACTTCTGGAGGAAATTAATGCGTAGTCTTAGTTTTGTTAATCTTGCCTTGGCAACAGCTGCTCTTAGAAAGTCAGATAGTAAATTTCAAAAACTTTTAAATATAAGTAAATTTTTAACCGCTATTTCCGAGGTAAATGTACAGGTACGTAATGTAAAAGCAATGCGACTGGTTGGAGATGAATTAGAAGTTTTTAAAATAGCTACAGAGAAGTTGTCAATTAGAGTGATGTATGCGGGAGCTGTGATTGATATAGCCGAAGCAGGGCTTAATTTTTGGGAACGCGATTACGATGCGGCTTCCGCGTATGCAGGAGCGGCGGTCACAGGATTATTGGCAGCTTTAATATTAGGGGGTACAATAAATATATGGAATCCAATAGGATGGGGATGTCTTATATTAGGAGCTTTGCTTGGTTTTTATGCAGCTTATTTGGAAGACTCCCCTTTAGAGCGTTTTGCTAAAAACGGAGTATTTGGTAGCATTCCTTCTAAGTATATATTTTGGAAAACTGTTGATTTTGATGAGAATAATGGTTATTTAAAGTATATAGAGGAGCATGTAAAAGAAACAACTAGAGTTGCTTTACATAAAACAGGCTTTGGTGATTGGGCAGACTATCCTACGCAATACAAGGATTTTATGAATATTTTAATAGGAGGTAGAATACATATTAAAATAAATAAAAATGATGAAGTAGAGATAGGCGAAACAATGAAAGCGGGTTCGTATGCCGATAAATCGAAAGTCATATTAAAAACATTTCTAATAAAAAAAATACAAGTGACTGCCTTTTTTGGTAGCTATTTAACAGATAAAGAAGCATTAGAATATCATGTTTTTTACTTGCCTCAAGGTTTTGGAAAGGAAGCAGAAGAGGTAACTACTTTTTTATGCCAAAGTAATATTACCATAAGTACTCTCAAAAGCCAAGTGCCAAAAGCACATTGGTCTATTGATTTAGAGTATCTTTATGATGTTAATAAATATTCTCAGATTATTATTATGTGTCGTTTAAATATAAATAACAATCAATTTTTTCCAATTCCAAAAAAAACAATTCCACGTTATATTGCGGTAACAATACCTGTGATTCGAAATGATTCGCAGTCAGGATTTGTTTATAGAGATGGTCTCAATGATCGTGTTTATGTTGGGACACAACAAGAATTACTAAATAAAAAAATATGGAAATAGATTTAGAATACCAACATGCACAAAAATTTAAGAGTAAATACTTACGGCCTTTGCCTTTTGTAATTCGTACAGATTCACTTCAAATTGATATTAAAACCAAACAGAATAAAAAATTATACCCTATTTTTAATAACAATTGTATCAAACGATTTATTCCTTCAAATAAGAATATTTCAAAAATGGATATTTATATGCATATAGGTATTTGTTCCTTTTTTTGGATACTAATACCTATAATTGAACTTATAGATAATGGAGGTATTGATATGATCGTTTTTGCTTTTATAATTCCTTTAGGATTGCCTTTTCCTTTTATGGCTTATAGGTCTTTTAAACAATATAACATAGCTCCTGAACAAACTTTT
The DNA here is from genome assembly GCA_965224465.1 of Flavobacteriaceae bacterium. Classification (GTDB taxonomy): domain Bacteria; phylum Bacteroidota; class Bacteroidia; order Flavobacteriales; family Flavobacteriaceae. The sequence continues at coordinate 3,755,758 of OZ245049.1, forward strand.
GTTACTTTTGATCGGCTTAATAGCTTATTAACAATGCCTACATCAGATGAACAAAGTTATTTTACCATACCTTTTTCACATTTAATCGCGGGAGAGGCTGTAACAGGAACCAAACATACTTATGGAGGTAAGTTTTTAGCTTTTATAAATGATACCAAACCTGTAATGTTCCGGCCATGGAGACCAGACGATTATATATCTTTAAATTATGCAGCTACTACCCCAAAAGAGATATGGTCATATTACGTTTGGTATATGGATAAAAACCGTCCCTTACCTGAGTGTGAAGCTTTTGATGAGTTTAGAGAAAAAGATTTTGAGCGTCGTAAATTAGCAGGGTTTCCGCCACCGTTATTTAAGAGTAGGGTTCCAACCCCAGAGGCAAGCCTGGAACAACAATTACTACGTGAAACTTTTTGGAAAGACGAAGATTATATGGCTACAAAAAACGAAGCTTTTCACAGTATATTTTTTAAAAGACCAAAAGAGAAATAGAGTGCTGTTTTTAAGTTGAATTCTAACAACTAAAAATCCTGTTAGCACAAATCTACAAGCAATGCATTCGCGCGGATTTTAAATCCGCGCCAGTAACTGATTGTCTGCTAAGAATGTTTCGCGGAAAGGTTTACGGAAAAAGGTGATTTATGCATCATTAGAAAATACAGATGATGTTTTTGAGTTTTTAAGTAATGAAAAAAAAGATGGAAAAGAAGAACAATATTTTACAAATATTAAAGCAGGAACAAAATTAAAAACAAGCCTATCTTACAAAGTAGACATTAAAGCAAATACACCCATAAAAGTACTTAAAATTAAAGGAGATTATGCACAAATAAAAGTAACATCTATTACTGCAACCTTAGTTAGAGATACCGATATTAATGATAACGTAAAACCATTTAATAGCAATAAACTTTATACTATCAAAAATCTTACTACGGTTAATAAAGCATTTAATGGTCTTGCAACTAAAGATGCCACATTCAATACAAAACAAGTAAAAGCACCAAGAAATTGGAGAACAAATTTAAACAGAACTGTTACCTTTTACCCAAATGGCTATGGTAAAGTGATTTGGATAGAAAAAACATCTATTTCCAAAATAGCAGAAAAAATAAAAAAAATTAGATATAATTACCTCAATTATTCCTGACTATTTTTTAACAGATAAACAAAAATACGAAACAGTTGAAAGAGAAGCCAAAACAGGAGAAAAAACTACATTATATGTAGATGTATGTAAGGCATATATCGAAGTCCCTTTTAGAACCGATGTAGAAGAAGTAACTGTAGAAAAAGAAAAAGTAGTTGACTTACGTAAATTTAAAAAAGCAAAAGACGATAAAAAAGACCTTTGGTATAAAGTAGTATTAGATGATACAACTAGTAGCCAATGTGTAGCAGTAAAAGGCTGGGTAAAAGAAAAGGATCTTGACAAATTTAGCGCTTACGATTGGCAAAAATTTGGTTTTAAAGATCTAGACGCAGGTAATGAATACATATACTCTGTAAAAGACTTACGTGAGGCAACAGATAGTGCCGATTTTGTAACCGAAATTTGGGATAAAACAATAGATACAGATGGCAATAAAGTATTAGATATACTAGAGCTTATTAGAGCGTTTAGTAAACCAGAAATAGCACAAAAACTATCTCGTTTGGTATGTAAGCACAAAAATGAATGGTCTTATACTATGGACGAAATAAAACCAGAAGTAAAAGAACGCTGTGATTTTGGTATACAATTAGAAGAAGTTACAGCCGAAAAACAAAAACTAGAAACCCAAAGGGATGATAGTTTAGCCAAAATGGAAGCCAAAATAGAAAATTTAATGTGGTGGGATGAGGCAAGTAAAAAAACCTACACAGCACCCGTAAAAGAAGAAGATAAAACAAAAACGAGTAGCACCAAAAGACCTTCTATGTTGCCAGAAGGTACAGTGGTAGAAGAAATACCACAAAAAGTTGTTGTACCTTTAGACAATAAAACAACAGCAGCTAAACCAGATGCTAAACCAACGGAAGATAGTATACCAACGACAAGTACAACCGCTGCTCCAGCACCAGAAACTAAAGTAGAAGAAAAAGAAGTGCCGCCAAAACGTATGTTTCCTAAAAGCAATATAGTACATCACTTTCATCCAATTGCTTGGGTGGAGCAGATGAAACGAATGTATGGAGATTGTAAAGTTTTGAAAAAAGGAGATAAAAACGAATTAGTTAGAGAAATAAATATCCGTTTAGCAGGTTTTGGAGGAAATGTACCAACTGACGAGTTTACACAACGTACCGTAGATATGGTTAAACAATTTCAAAAAGACTATATGAAAGTGGAGCAAACGGGTGTGGTATGTGGTAAAATGTTTAAAGCTATTGATGAGTTTGATGAAAAATATATTATTCCTTTTAATAAAATTAAATGTAGATGTGGTGGATGTACTGGTTTTGGCAAAGGGAAATTTACTTCTCAAAAACAAAAGGGAAATATTAAAGAACTGTACAGGAAATATGAGTACCCAGGTATTCATAAAACATTGTTATGGACATTAAAATCAACTATGTTTTATCTCGCAAACAATGATAAATCACATAAATTAAAATTCGGTAAAATTTCCTCTGGATACAGATGTCATATAGATAACACACAACATAATAGAAGTTCAACTAATCATATGGGGAAAGCTTTAGATGTGCATTTTTATAAAAATAATGCTACTTCATCTTCTGAAAAAAACTGCGATATTGTAAGAGATAAAATTCTAATAAATAGATCTGGAGCTCAATTAAGATGGGGAAACAGTAATAAAATCTCTTTAGAACCTAGTGAGAAAGACAGAATTGGTAGTGAATTTATTGCAACAACATGGGTTCATTATGATGTTAGAGAGTTTGATTTAGAATTTTTAGATGACAAGTTCTTTATAAAAAAACTAGATGATAGTCTCGAAAATAAAATTCAAAATTTAGCAAAAAAAGAAGGGTACGATACTGAATGTAATTGTAATTCTAATGGAGATAATAATTCAACCCAAGATGAAAGAATTGATCCTGAAATTTTAAAAACAAGTGAAAAAGGAATCCAATTTATTAAAGATTGGGAAAGTTTCAAGAGTGAAGCATATAATGACTCTAAAGATTATTGTACAATAGGTTATGGACACTTAATTGCCTATGAAAAATGCGAAAACATTACTTTATCTGAAGATTTTAAAAATGGAATTACTAAAGAAAAAGCAACCGAATTGTTTAAAGAACGTCTTGTCGAATTTGAAAAATCTATTCAAAAAGACATAACGGTTAACCTTTATCAATATGAATTTGATGCTTTAGTAAGTTTAGTATTCAATACAGGTAAAGCTTTTTTAAGGACAAAAGGAGCTGGTGGTGGAGATACCAAAATTAAAAAGAATATTAATGCTAAAAAATATACAGAAGGAGCTGACGAATTTGGAGATGTTACTAATGGAGGAACTTCCGGTTTAGTTAAAAGAAGAAATGCAGAAATTAATATGTTTAAAAATGATATTTATGATTCAATACATTAAATTATTATCTATTTTTATTTGTTTAACGTTAATGTTTACAGTCTCTTGCAAAGAGAATAAAAAACAAATTGACAAAATAAATAAACAAGATGTTGTAATAGCCAAGCAAGAAAACACCACATATAATTGGCGTTTTTTGAATGCCTTTTCTTTAGATAATTCAACCAATGAAATATTAAACCTAAAATTTAAAATAATAAAAGATAGTATTTTTATAAAGAATATTGGAAAAGAAGCACTTTACAAAGGTGAAATTAATTCTAAAAAGTACTTTAATCGTATCTATGACTATGAATATTTAAAAAGGTTTCTAAGTGATAAATTTAACATTAAAATTAAAAATACTTTAATTTATTTAAGAAATAAAAATGCGCACAAAAAAGAATCAATTCTCAAAAAATATTTTGATGATGCGTTTATAATTGATAATTTATTATTTATAGTTAATGATGAAGATTTTGTTGTTTTTGAAAAAATGAATGTTAAATCAATTAATAAAGACACAATTACAAGTAACTATAAAATAAACAATTTACCGATAAGCTACAACTATGCAAATAATTTTATGCAAATACAATTACCAATTGCATGGGTAAGTTTAAAACCAAATGTATCTTTTGAAGATACCTTTATAGCATTATTACCAAAAGTAAAAGAATATCAACCAGTAATATTAACAGGAATGTATTCTGCTGGAAATAGTGAAGAGTTTTTAGTAATCTTAAATAGTGAAAACAAAGAAACATCTAGAATTAAACTATATTACAACGATGCACCAGATGGAAATGTAGAAAATTATAGTTATTCAACATATCAAATAGAAAAAAACTATACAATTAAGATTACAGTATATAAAGTAAAAGAAGATTTAGTAAATAACAAAATAACAGAAAAAAAATCTTCCGATATATATTATACTATTAATAATAAAGGAATGATTGTGAAAAAATAAAACCTACAAAATATCAGGAGGGTTTACAACCGATGAAATTGCTTGGTGTGGTTCATTTGTAAACTGGGTAATGAAAGAAGCTAGCTATAGTAAAACTGTATCATCACCAGCAGGGGTTGTGTAATTTAAACTCTGTCTGCTTATTTTTTTCTACGTTTTAAAATAGTTCGATTTTCTCTTCATAAGGCTGCTTTAAAAATCGAACTATTTTAAAATGAGCCCCAGCGGCTAGCGTCACGAACTGCTTCCGTTTTTATGTAAATCCAACGTTATTTGATCTTCAAATTTAATATATAATTGTTGAATTGTCAAGTACCAATTATGTAAAGGGTTTGTCCATTTTTTTTCGATATTTTTTGTTGCTAAGTAAACAATCTTCAATAGTGCCATATCACTGGTAAAAGGTATCCGTCCGACGAAGTACGTATAGGAATTAATAATACATAAAAAAACCTCGATTTTATTGATCGAGGTTTAAATTTTGTGGAAATAGCTCATTTAATTTTAGCGCATTGTAATCAGGAATTATATCCAGTACTTTTTTCAGCCATTTATAGGGGTTTACTTGGTGTTTTTTACAAGTCCCAAAAAAGGAATAGAACAGTATCCGTCCGACGAAGCACGTATAGGAATTAAAAATACATAAAAAAACCTCGATTTATTGATCGAGGTTTAAATTTTGTGGAAATAGCTCACTTAATTTTTGAGCATTGTAATCAGGGATTATATCCAGTATTTTTTTCATCCATTTATAGGGGTTTACTTGGTGTTTTTTACAAGTCCCAAAAAAGGAATAGAACATCGCTGCATTTTTTGCAGCATCATGGCTACCTGCAAATAAATAATTTTTACGTCCAATAGCTAATGTTCTGATAGATCCTTCTACTAGGTTATTATCTAGTTCTAAAGTACCGTCATACAGGTAGGCTTTTAAGTAGTCCCATCGTTTTAATGTATAAGTAATTGCTTTTCCTAGTGGACTTTTCGGTAAGCTTCCTTGGGTATTATGGATCAACCATTTTATAAATGTATCCATTATTGGTTGTGCTTTATCTAGGCGATAAGCATGCCGTTGCTCAGGAGTAAATTCCTGGTTTTTACAATGTCGTTCTATCCAAATTGGAGGTAATGATAGAGCTGGTGCTACCTTTACTTCTGCCAATATTACAAGAGTAACCATCCAAACCTCATTCCGTCAATTTTTATGGTATGAAGATCAATATGAATATCAGTCTTTTATAGTAGACACACGTACAGGTGCTTATGAAGAAATTCCTTTTGAAGAATTAAGAGGGGAAGTTAATATTGTAAAAGAAGAAGGTAGTATTCCTAGAACCGAAACAAGCATACGTATACCTGAATGGGTACATGAGAAAAGGAAAAAACATGAATATAGGTTTACTGTTTTTCAACTAGTATTTGTATGTAGATTGCTACTAAATGAACAACATAAAAAATATTATCCACATACTTATGTAGGCAAAGATCGCTATATGGGTATAAAAATGCAATTATCACAATCTAGAACTCATAATTTTAAAAACATGAATGGATTACTATTCCCTCCGAAACCAACCGAGTTTAAAGGGTATTATCATAAAAATGTAGAGGTAGATACTCTAGATAAACTATTAAAATGGGCTAAAGAACCCGTATTAAATATATAAGTCTATGGCAAAAATTAAAAAGCGTTTTGGTAAATGGGGAGGTTATTTGCCACATTGTATTGATGGACGACCTACAATAGATATAAAAAAAGAAGAAATGGATGGAGAATATTATATTAAAGCTAATGATGAGTTTTTTATAATGAATAATGATTTATTTGGTAATATATATCTATATATAGGGTTAGCCCTTTATTTCTTTATGTTATTAACAATAGCAATAAGACTTTCTGCAGATAAAGATGTTGGTTTTATTTTTTTATTTTTTTTATTTTCTTTTGGAACATTATCTATCATATATAATTATACAGCTCCAGTAAAAAAGATTATTTTAGATAGACTCAATGGGATCGTTACTTTTCCCAACTTTTTATGGGGCAAACCTATTTGCATGCCTTTTAAAGATATGTTGGTAGCATGGTCAGTAAAAAATTCAGGAATCAACCCTTCAGGACCTTCGCTTTCTGCTTTTCATCCCAACGGTTTTTTTAGCACCGATATTATGGGGGCAGATGTGTTGGAAGATTGGTATTTTATAGTATGGTATATGGATAAAAACCGTCCTTTACCTCCGGGTACTGCTTTTGATGAATATCGTGAGAAAGATTATCTGCGAAGAAAATCTGAAGGCTTTCCAGAAGGGTTATATCCTTGTAGTATTCATATTCCAGAATACAAGCCTTCAAAAAAAAGAAAGTAAAAAACAAAGAATTGTAACTCTTATTAATTAGAAAATAATATGATAACTATTAAGAATTGTTAGTGTCTTTAATAAACGGGATGTTGACGCCAGTGTTGCTTGGAAGTTGGCAGGCGTTGCTTTTACAGTAAGTACTGCGGCAGGTATTTGGGGAGGAACTATTTTTTTATTATCAGGGCCTGTAGGTTGGATTGCCTTAGGAATTGGTTTAATAGGAGTGGTTTCAGCAAATATTTTTATAGACACAGACTTGGAATTCTATTTTAAACACTTTTTATTATCCGATCATAAAAAATTACCTATTGGTAATAACAGTCCTATGGCATACAACCGTCTTGTCTATAAAAGTATTGAGACTTTAGTAGAGAGTGAGGATGAAGACATTAAAAATAGCCTAATGTATCCTGAGGATGCTATTGCTAGTTTACACGATCTTACGGTATGTACCAGCATTAATTACTATGTAGAAAACATGAAAATGAAATTTGCAGGCAGACGTGGTAGAAGTACGGGTTATTATGTAAGTAGTTTTGGTATTACTATGAATTTTAATCATTTTTTATACGATGTAAATCAATTAGAAGTAAAAGGTATGATAGTGCGTCATACCTGGGTTAATAGTATTGGAAGTAATGCCGAAGAATTTAATTTAATATTAAAAGATGCCAAAATAGTAAGCCTGAAAAACGGACAACAACAACTTTTAGTAATTGTAGCAATACCTTACGAAAAAAGAAAATTAATAAAAGACGATAAAGATTTAGAAATGGTACTAGCCATACGTGTAAGAATTAATAAAGAGAAAAACCATTACTTTCCTTATAGACTACTAGACAAACCTGAACGCTATATTGGTGCTAAATTTAAGTTATATAAAAACATATACACTAATTCAGGGGAAAATAATACAGATAATCAAAATTTAGTTTTTGATACCTTAGCGAACTTAAAACTTGATAAAACATGGTAGATGCGACTTTTAATTACAAACGCCCTATAACCCATACCCAATACAAACATGGAGATAAAGAAACCAAAAAAGGAGGATTTAGCAGAATGCTGACCATGCGCATAACAGATGATATGCATGTTATGAAAAAAAGTGATGTAGGTACTAAAGGGGGCTTTCCTTTTGCTACAGATGTTTTTTTAAAATGCCCTGTTGTTCCTAAGATAATGCCATTATGGTTGGGTAGCCTATTTTTATTTTTATTTTTATCGGGTATTTTAATTATGTTGAGACCTAGTCAGCTTAAAATTGAATTGCCAGTAATTATTATGACGATAGTGTTTTTTCTAGGATTTTTGTTTTTTGCAACCTATTATTTTACGATGCCAACAAAAGAGCTTATTTTTAATAGAGCGGACGGTTTGGTTACTTTTCCTGGGTTTATGTGGTGTAAAAACATAACAATGCCTATACATAAAATGATGTTTTCTATGTCATCGCCTAGTACGCAAGGAGGAGGCGCTTATATGTTGCAAATTGTACGACCAGACAGGACGTATTCTTTGTATTTATGTACAAGGGGCTATAGTTGTTATGAAGATTTATCATCTTATTTATGGTATATGGATAAGAACAGACCATTACCTACGGGGGAAGGTTTTGATCCGTGTCGTTTACAAGATTATGAACGTAGAAAATCTGAGGGTTTCCCTAAGCCATTATTTCCTTGTAGTTTTGAAACTCCAGAAGCTACGCTTGAACAACAGGCAGAACGTGAGCGTATTGGCGGTTGGTAAAAGTTGATAGCGCAAAGCAATGCATTCGCGCGGATTTAAAATCCGCGCCAGTAACTGAGTGTCTGCTAGGAATGTTTTGCGGAAAGGTTTACGGAAAAAGGTGATTTATACATTAAGAGAAAATAGTGAAGAAGAAGATTTAATACCAAAAGTTTTAGACTACTACCTAACGGACCTTAATCGAAACAAAATAGATAAAACAAAAATAGGTGAGAAAGTTTTTTTGAATATTAAAACCAAAAAATTAATTGGCGAATTGCTATCTATTTCTTTGAATGATAAAAAGGCTGATTTTAAATATAAAAATGAAAGACGACCAAATGATACTATTAACCTGTCTCGAATTTTTTGGAAATAATATCAAAGATGTAGAAATTAAGAATGGATATACAGTAGATAACTCTTTGAATAAGGGATTGATTAATTGCATCGAAATAGTCCTAACGGTTAGTGACACGAAGAATATTGATGATTTTGAGTGGGATTTTATTCAAAACAACCTGCTTTTGTACCTAAAAAAGAACGCAACATCAGTTTTTCCCTTTGTTATTAAAAAACACTAAAACCCGTTGCCTTACTGGCGAAATCAAGGGTTTTCTCTATGGTATAAAGGGCTGAATAGGGATGGAAATAATATTTTTTGATTATTAAAAGGATATATGCTTTTTTTTATTACATTTGACATGTAAATATTTTTATATATATAAATATCTTATTATTAATTACTAAAATTTATTATTATGTCTTTTAAAGCAAAATTAAAAGTAGGTGGACAAGAGTACAATGTATTGTCTTGTTCTTATGAATTACATCAAGAAACTGATGCAACTGGAAGACCATCTTCTATCACTAGAGGTGGGAAAATTAGATTAACGGTTGAGTCTACAGCAGACACAAGTTTGTCTGATTGGATGTTTAATAACTTTGAGCGTAGAGACGGTTCTATTGTTTTCTTAAAAAGAGATACCGAAGCTACTGCAAAGGAATTAAAGTTTTCTGAAGGTTATATGGTGAAATATCTAGAGAATTTTGATTCTACAGGTAAAAATCCAATGTCAGAGTCATTTATCATTTCAGCAAAATCTGTTGCAATGGGGAATGGTGAACATGTAAATGATTGGGTGTAATACCAATTACAATCCAAAATGACCGATATAAATAGTTTATTTTACGTACTAGCGTTGTTAAAAAATAGAACGATAGCTAAGGCTATCCTTAGATTTTCCGCCTAGCTATACTACCAATTACAATCCAAAATGACCGATATAAATAGTTTATTTTACGTACTAGCGTTGTTAAAAAATAGAACGATAGCTAAGGCTATCCTTAGATTTTCCGCCTAGCTATACTACCAATTAAAATCCAAAATGACCTATATAAATAGTTTATTTTACGTACTAGCGTTGTTAAAAAATAGAACGATAGCTAAGGCTATCCTTAGATTTTTCGCCTAGCTATACTACCAATTAAAATCCAAAATGACCTATATAAATAGTTTATTTTACGTACTAGCGTTGTTAAAAAATAGAACGATAGCTAAGGCTATCCTTAGATTTTTCGCCTAGCTAGAACAAAAAATAATTCTATTTCTAAACCGTCACTTGGAAATCTAATTGGTAGAACATAAAATAATTCTATTTCTAAACCGTCTATTGGAAATGCATTTGGTATAATAGCGTTTTAGCTATAGTGTAACATATCTAATAAAATAAAAAGGAAGTGTTACATAACACTTCCTTTTTTGCGTTTAATTTAATTAGTTTAACAAATATAAATACTATAAAATGTCGTTTTTATCACAATTAACAATAGCCGATGATACCATGAATGTATTGCGATGTTCTTTTAACTTTGAACAAGGTGCAGATGCTGCTGGTAAACCATCACAAAGACCAAGTGGAGGGAAACTCATAATTTTAATTGAATCTACCAGTAAAACAGATTTTTTGGAATGGATGATCTCTCCCAATATGACCAAAAATGGAGAAGTTGTTTTTTATAAAAGAGATAATATGTCTAGTTTAAAAACCATTACTTTTAAAAATGCCTATTGTTTGAGCTATCAAGAAGATTTTGATGCAGAAGGAAACCAACCTTTAAAAACACGGATTGTTGTGTCTGCAAAAGAAATTACAGTAAAGAATACTACCTTTTCCAATAACTGGTTTGATAGAGAATAAAAAATTAGAAGCATCCCCGATGCAATCAATTAAAATGAATTTATTATTGTAATTTTTTTTAGAGAACACTATTAATTTAGAAAATATGGCGCTACAAAGCAACACAACTATAATTATTAAGAGACAAGAATTTTCAAGTTTTCAAAGCCTTAACTTACATCAGGAAATTGATGCATCCCATTTGTTAACACTTACGTTTAGAATGGACACACTTGAAGATCTAGAAGAAGAACTTGCAACCAACAGTAAAGAGTTTTTAGGGGAAACAATTTCCTTGCAAACGATTCCTGCAAATGGTTTTGAAGACCGTTATGGCGAATTGACGTTTAAAGGTATTATTACCGAAATAAAAATCATAAAAGGGCATGAGGTAAGTGATGGTGATAAAGTAGTTATAGAGGCAAAAAGCCCCGATTTTTTAACAAATGATGGTCCGCATTTTGCGTCTTACAACGATGTTTCCCTCTCAGAAATTATTGATAGTTCGTTTGAAGGCTATGATACTTCAAAATTAGAAGTAGACATACGCCCTCAAAACAACCCTAGTTTGCATTATTCGGTACAGCATAACGAAAGTGCTTTTACGTATGTAAGTAGACTTGCAGCACAATACGGAGAGTGGTTCTATTACGATGGCGCGAAATTAGTATTTGGAATGCCTGGTACCGAAGACTTAGAACTCACCTATGGATTTGATTTAGTAGAGTATCAGATAGGTTTGATACCTCAATCCAACAATTACAAAATATTTGCAAATGATTATTTAACCGATGAGGTACAAGAAAAATCAACAAGCGAAACCAATGCCGGTTTAAGAGGTTTTGGAGGCTTTGTTTCTGAAAAATCAAATGCCATTTACAGAAAAGAAACAAAAATTTGGCACAATCTTTACAGCGATACAGAAGTACAACAGCGTTTAGATACAGCAGTGGAATTACAGAAAAAAGCGATTGATGTAAAACAAGTAAAAGTACAGGGTGTTTGTGATAATCCAGGAGTAAAAATTGGGAGCGTAGTTGTAATAGATGGGAATAGATACAGAATTATAGAGGTTACACATAGCAATAATGAAATTGGCGATTATACAAATAAATTTGAAGGAATCACCGCAGATATAAACGCATATCCATACACCAATATAAACGCATTTCCAAAAAGCGAAACACAGGTAGCCACCGTAAAAGAAAATGCAGATCCCGATGGATTGGGGCGCATAAGAGTGCAATTTCCATGGCAAGTGGAGTATAGCGAGTTAACCCCATGGGTGCGCATTGTAACGCCACATGGCGGAGCCAATAAAGGATTCCATTTTATACCAGAAATTGACGAAGAGGTATTGGTGGGCTTTGAAGGGGGGAATGCAGAACATCCTTATATATTGGGGAGTTTGTACACGGGAAATGCCAAACCCGAAGCGTTTAAAACCGACACCAACGATGTTAAAATTATAAGAACCCGCAGCGGACACACCATTGAACTAAATGATAAAGATGGTGAAGAAAAAATAAATATCTACGATAACGAAGGAAGTATCATCACTTTTGATACCCAAGCAAAATCCTTGTATATACAAGCTACGGAGAATATTGAATTCCAAGCAAAGAATATTAAATTAAAAGCGAGCGAGAATATAGAACTAAACGCCGATCAAGAAATTAAAATAGCAGCAACGGGTAACGCATTATTAGCATCAGAGGCAGTTATTAACATACAAGCAGAAAGTGATGTTAACGTAAGTGCGAGTTCAAATATAACCATAGAAGCCACTAGTAAAGCAAATTTTAAAGGACAAAGTATTATTGTAGAAGGGCAAACATCAGCTGAATTTAATAGTGCCCAAACCAAAATTACGGGTAGTGGAATGATTGATGTTTCAGGAGGAATGATAAAAATAAATTAAAACAAATAAATAAATTATGCCAGGACCAGCAGCAACAATATCACACATGCACACATGCCCTATGTATAGTGGAACAAGCCCACATACTGGCGGCCCCATTATAGGCCCGGGAGTGCCAACAGTTTTAATAGGAGGAAAACCTGCCGCAGTAATGGGGGATCAATGTACCTGTTCGGGACCACCCGATGTAATTGTAGAAGGTGTTTCTACCGTATTAATTGGTGGGAGACCCGCAGCTACTATGGGATCAAAAACAGGTCATGGAGGCGAAGTAAGCATTGGAAATACTACCGTACTTATTGGTACAAGATGTAGTGCTCCTACCGCAATAATGCCAGTAAGCAAAATACCTTTTCCTAAAATATCTTTTAAAGATCGTATACTAACTTCTTTGTCGGGGAATTCATTGGCAGAAGCAGAAGCGAATCAAGCTGCTTTGAGAGAAGAAGAGGAAGGTGAGCCTGAAATATATGGTGTACAGTGGATTATAGGAGAACAAACAGTAAGAGAATCTCATGTGTTTTCTGAAGTAACTGTAAGGGCTAGGGTAAGAAATATTAATGATGGTGAAAAAATTACTTTTTCTATTAAAAAACCTCTTAGCACAACGGATAATAATGGAGTTAGTACTACTTCCGAAGAAGATATTATTGAGTTATCAGGTACAGTACAAGACAAAATAGTAGAGGTAACTTGGGAAATTGAAAAATCACAGGAAGAATCTAAATAAAATAGCAGATAATGGTTACGGAAGAAGTAATAAAATACCAAGAGGAAGGAGCAAAATTAGTTGATAGTAAATACACCGTAGTTGTATCAGGTTCAGGCGTGGTGAATGAAGAAAGACCAGTATTTAAAGCATTATTACCAGGTATTAGATTGCATTTTCTTAGATATGGTTTGTTTGATAGAAACAAGGATAACGTAAGTTCGATTCGTATTAAAGATGATACGGACGAAAAATACACAGCATCAGATACTGATGTGTCCAATGGCGACCTACAAACCACCAAAGACTTTAGAGTAATGGCTACGCTACTTAAGAAAGGATATGTATATATTATTAATGCGGAAAATAAAAATGACTATCATGAATTAAAAGTTGGTGAATTTGGAATGCTTTACCCTATAATTTGGAATACTAAAAATTTAGAAAGTGATGGTAGAACCCCTAAAGACTTTAGAGAGATTAATGGTGAAAAATCACATTACAAACTCATTTCTAAAACAAAAAAAGAAGGTGGTAAAAAATATTGGATAGGCTACAGCCCTGTGCAATGGTCGTACGAATTACATAAAAAAATGCTCGCTGCATCTGATGAAGATAAAAAGCAGAAGCACATGATTTTAGTAGAATGTAAAGGTATAAAAAAAGGAGAGGAAGAAGCCAATGAATATATTTTACCTTACAATAAAATAAATATAGCCTTTTATGAAGGCGAAGACACAGATAGTTTAGTAAGAAAAACGTTAAATCAAATATTTGCCACTGAAAAAAAAGAAGAAAAACGTGGTAATAATGAGCTTCTTGAAGATATGTTTATTACTCTGCATGATCCTGTAGGCTGCCTTCATGATGTTGGAGGTGTTTTAAGTGAAAAAACTGTAGAGTTTAGAGCTTTGGTAGAAGCTATTCAATCTGGAGAAACAGAGATTGAAGCCAGAAGAAGATATGCCAAAACTCCTCCTGAATTTGCTCCTAACCCTAGTGATAATTACAAAAACATGTTCTCACTGGCTCTGGCTAGCTATAAAATGGTGTATAGTAGTAAAGAAAATACTCAAAAATTTGATGGTGCTGAGGTAGGGTATAATTTAACAAAACGTAATCAAACTAATTTTCCATATCAACCAAATTCTAGCGCTTCGTATGAGTTTACTATTAATTCTTTCTCAAAAAGTGATTATGGAGTGATAATTAAAAAAAAAACTAATAATTACGTAGCTAATGAGCATATTGGTAGTGGGTTGCACCGTTTAAAAGTAGAGGGAATATTAGGTGTGCACCCACGAAGAAAAAAGAGAGCCCAGTTAATTAAATATCGTGACATAGTAGGTGAATTTATACAATCAGACTATTTAAAGAAGGGATTGGCCTTTTATTCTGAAAATTGTTCTGCTTACAAAATTTTTGGTATTGAAGAATTGTATAAATATATTTTACTTTTATATACAAATCCGTATGGTATTGACCGTCATTTACTTTTAAACAAAAAAAATGATCTTGAAAAAGACGTTTATTATAGCAGTGACCAGTGGATTGATTGGATAAATAAACAAAAAAAATTAAAAACTCCAAACAATCCCAATGACCCTTTAGACGTCTTATTGGTTCACGAAATTTCTATTGGTCAAAAATTATTAAATAAAAAGGTAGAATTATCTAATAAATTAGCCGCTGTTTTTTCTGCGAAATTAACACTGCACTCATTAAGCGAGGATTTTTTTAAATCAAAAAAAATTACAAAGGCTATCACAGGAAAAACAAACTACCAAAAAATTATTAATGAAGGCTATACTGAAATGATAGACCAGCTAAATAAAATTACGGTAATTACAAAAAAAGGAGGTATACCTGAAAAAGTGTTTAGTTTTGGCAATACTCACGCAATAGAAATAAATGCAAAAGTATTAGGTGTAGATTTTGATCCTAATGTAGATGTTATTATAAGAGGTCCTGATGGGAAAAATATAAAAGAATTTACTACGGATTTAATAAAACACAATAAATTAAATGGAAATAAAGCCACTGTTGCTGGTGGTGCACATGTGTTAGAAGTTGGTGACAATGTAGAAAACATAAGCAAATATGAATATGTAAGAAATAAAATTAATAAAAACGGAGCCAAACGCTTTAATCAAAAAGCATATAATGCTTTAAATTCTCGTGGATTTACAGTTTTTTTAGCGGGTTTAGAAGTGATTAATTTTTACTATGCAACTTTGGGGCTGTATGAATCAATACGAAAGGAGGAGTCAATACTAGTTAGAGCTAAAGAAGTTATTAACACGGCCGGAATTGGAGCCGAACTAGTAGAAGCTTCCTTCCGAGTACAAAAAGCACATTATATTGCAATAGGTGAGGAGCTTGCAGAAAGTACAGCCAAAGGTCTATCAAATAAAATTGCAATAGCAGGTGCTATTGGTGGTATTATTACTGCTGGTATGTGTATTACAGAAGCTGTTATAGCCTTTAATAAACGTGATGTTGATGCCAGTATTGCTTGGGGATTGGCAGGTGTTGCTTTTACAGTAAGTACTGCGGCAGGTATTTGGGGAGGAACTGTTTTTTTATTATCAGGGCCTGTAGGTTGGATTGCCTTAGGGATTGGTTTAATAGGAGTGGTTTTAGCAAATGTTTTTATAGACACAGACTTGGAATTCTATTTTAAACACTTTTTATTATCCGATCATAAAAAATTACCTATTGGTAATAACAGTCCTATGGCATACAACCGTCTTGTCTATAAAAGTATTGAGACTTTAGTAGAGAGTGAGGATGACGACATTAAAAATAGCCTAATGTATCCTGAGGATGCTATTGCTAGTTTACACGATCTTACGGTATGTACCAGCATTAATTACTATGTAGAAAACATGAAAATGAAATTTGCAGGCAGACGTGGTAGAAGTACGGGGTATTATGTAAGTAGTTTTGGTATTACTATGAATTTTAATCATTTTTTATACGATGTAAATCAATTAGAAGCAAAAGGTATGATAGTGCGTCATACCTGGGTTAATAGTATTGGAAGTAATGCAGAAGAATTTAATTTAATATTAAAAGATGCCAAAATAATAAGCATGAAAAATGGACAACAACAACTTTTAGTAATTGTAGCAATACCTTACGAAAAAAGAAAATTAATAAAAGACGATAAAGATTTAGAAATGGTACTAGCCATACGTGTAAGAATTAATAAAGAGAAAAACCATTACTTCCCTTACAGACTACTAGACAAACCTGAACGCTATATTGGTGCTAAATTTAAGTTATATAAAAACATATACACTAATTCAGGGGAAAATAACACAGATAATCAAAATTTAGTTTTTGATACCTTAGCGAACTTAAAACTTGATAAAACATGGTAGATGCGACTTTTAATTACAAACGCCCTATAACCCATACCCAATACAAACATGGAGATAAAGAAACCAAAAAAGGAGGATTTAGCAGAATGCTGACTATGCGTATAACAGATGACATGCATGTTATGAAAAAAAGTGATGTAGGTACTAAAGGGGGCTTTCCTTTTGCTACAGATGTTTTTTTAAAATGCCCTGTTGTTCCTAAGATAATGCCTTTATGGTTGGGTAGCCTATTTTTATTTTTATTTTTATTTTTTATTTATCTATATCTTACACCAAGTGACAAAGACAATGGCGATTATATATTATTTTATTTAATAACTTTTCTTTCTTTTCTAGGATTTTTGTTTTTTGCAACCTATTATTTTACGATGCCAACAAAAGAGCTTATTTTTAATAGAGCGGACGGTTTGGTTACTTTTCCTGGGTTTATGTGGTGTAAAAACATAACGATGCCTATACATAAGATAATATTTTCTATGTCATCACCTAGTATTCAGGGAGGAGGTGCTTATATGTTGCAAATTGTACGACCAGACAGGACGTATTCCTTGTATTTATGTACAAGGGGCTATAGTTGTTATGAAGATTTATCATCTTATTTATGGTATATGGATAAGAATAGACCATTACCTACGGGGGAAGGTTTTGATCCGTGTCGTTTACAAGATTTTGAACGTAGAAAATCTGAGGGTTTCCCTAAGCCATTATTTCCTTGTAGTTTTGAAACTCCAGAAGCTACGCTTGAACAACAGGCAGAACGTGAGCGTATTGGCGGTTGGTAAAAGTTGATAGCGCAAAGCAATGCATTCGCGCGGATTTAAAATCCGCGCCAGTAACTGAGTGTCTGCTAGGAATGTTTCGCGGAAAGGTTTACGGAAAAAGGTGATTTATGTATCATTAGAAAATACAGATGATGTTTTTGAGTTTTTAAGTAATGAAAAAAAAGATGGAAAAGAAGAACAATATTTTACAAATATTATAGCAGGTACAAAATTAAAAACAAGCCTATCTTACAAAGTAGATATTAAAGCAAATACACCCATAAAAGTACTTAAAATTAAAGGAGATTACGCACAAATAAAAGTAACATCTATTACTGCAACCTTAGTTAGAGATACCGATATTAATGATAACGTAAAACCATTTAATAGCAATAAACTTTATACTATCAAAAATCTTACTACGGTTAATAAAGCATTTAATGGTCTTGCAACTAAAGATGCCACATTCAATACAAAACAAGTAAAAGCACCAAGAAATTGGAGAACAAATTTAAACAGAACTGTTACCTTTTACCCAAATGGCTATGGTAAAGTGATTTGGATAGAAAAAACATCTATTTCCAAAATAGCAGAAAAAATAAAAAAAGAAGCAGGTATAATTACCTCAATTATTCCTGACTATTTTTTAACAGAAGAACAAAAATACGAAACAGTTGAAAGAGAAGCCAAAACAGGAGAAAAAACTACATTATATGTAGATGTATGTAAGGCATATATCGAAGTCCCTTTTAGAACCGATGTAGAAGAAGTAACTGTAGAAAAAGAAAAAGTAGTTGACTTACGTAAATTTAAAAAAGCAAAAGACGATAAAAAAGACCTTTGGTATAAAGTAGTATTAGATGATACAACTAGTAGCCAATGTGTAGCAGTAAAAGGCTGGGTAAAAGAAAAGGATCTTGACAAATTTAGCGCTTACGATTGGCAAAAATTTGGTTTTAAAGATCTAGACGCAGGTAATGAATACATATACTCTGTAAAAGACTTATGTAAGGCAACAGATAGTACCGATTTTGTAACCGAAATTTGGGATAAAACAATAGATACAGATGGCAATAAAGTATTAGATATACTAGAGCTTATTAGAGCCTTTAGTAAACCAGAAATAGCACAAAAACTATCTCGTTTGGTATGTAAGCACAAAAATGAATGGTCTTATACTATGGACGAAATAAAACCAGAAGTAAAAGAACTCTATGATTTTGGTATACAATTAGAAGAAGTTACAGCCGAAAAACAAAAACTAGAAACCGAAAGGGATGATAGTTTAGCCAAAATGGAAACCAAAATAGAAAATTTAATGTGGTGGGATGAGGCAAGTAAAAAAACCTACACAGCACCCGTAAAAGAAGAAGATAAAACAAAAACGAGTAGCACCAAAAGACCTTCTATGTTGCCAGAAGGTACAGTGGTAGAAGAAATACCACAAAAAGATGTTGTACCTTTAGACAATAAAACAACAGCAGTTAAACCAGATGCTAAACCAACGAAAGATAGTATACCAACGACAAGTACAACCGCTGCTCCAACACCAGAAACTAAAGTAGAAGAAAAAGAAGTGCCACCAGAACGTATGTTTCCAAGTACAAATATAGTACATCACTTTCATCCTATTGCTTGGGTGGAGCAGATGAGGTTGATATTTGAAAAACAGACGGGAGAGTGCTATTGTAATAGAGATTTTACTGTGGAAGAAGTTACAAGAATTATCAAAAGACTAAGAAAAAATGAAAACCTTAGTGGCAATTCTATATTAAGTCATGACAACTGTAAGATAACCAATAAATCATTTGATAAACTTACAGAAGAACTAAATAAAACCATCGCTAAATACAAAATATCACAATGTATACAAAAAATACACTTTATAACTCAACTTTATCATGAATCTGCCAGATTTACTACTGGTCTAGAATTTGATAATGGAAATTATTACAATCCTAATGGAGGACATCCTGAAGCAAAAAACAATGGTAATATTCAAAGTGGAGATGGGCCACGGTATAAGGGTCGAGGATTTATGCAATTGACATGGAGAAATACACAAATAAAATACTTAAAATATGCTTCTAAAAATACAGAAGGGAAATTAAAAGGGAAAACAGATTCTGAATTGGAGTTACGAAGTAATAACTATCAAAAATATATTTCTGATGATTTAGGATATGCTATGGATTCTGCAGGTTGGTTTTGGAGTAATTATAAAAAAATAGAGTTTAGTAAAAAAGAAAATAAAAATAGATATGCACATATAATAAACAAACCTTTAAATGAGGTCGCTCTAAATGAAGATAAATATTTGAGTTTAATTTCCAAATTTATCAATGGAGGTAAAAAAGGGATTAAGAAGAGAGCAAATTATTATCAAATATTAAAAAGCGTCTTTAGATATGAGGTAGATTGTATTAATAATATTGCCTCATCAAAAGAAGAAGTAAATCAATCCTTACCACCTTGGTTGAAAGTTGCTTTTGAAGAATACAATACTCATTTAGGATATATAGAAGAAGAGAAAACTTTAAAAAATCGCATAGAAAAAGTATATTTTGGCTCAACCCAAAATAAAAGTTTGAAATACACGGATCCATGGTGTGCTGCTTTTATAAATTATTGTTATTTAAAAGGAGGTCTATCATATAAAAATTTAACAGGGATTCAAGTTAGGGCTTTTGAATGGGGACCGTTTAATAATAAATTTTTAATTACCAAAAGAAAAAATATTGGAGGTTGGAAAGAAGGAGAAGATTATGGTAAACCTTTTCTTGGAGCATTAGCAATATACTCTGGAAGTCATGTAGGTTTTGTTGTTGGTAAAAATACTAGAGGCAAAATAGTTCTGTTAGGAGGTAACCAAAATGGAGTTATTGGTAATACTAATGTTGGTGGAGATGAAAGTGTTTGTTTCTCATCATACCCAGCAAATAAAATACTTTTTTACATGAAGCCTAAGGGTTTTATTGTTCCTCCTGAAATAGATGAAGAAAATTTACCTATTATAAATATTAGTAACCCAACAGAAACATTTGCCTCACTTAGATAAAATTATGAAAATAAAGATATTCTTATTAGCACTGCTAATTATCATTTTCTCATGTAAAGAAAATAAAAAAGAAGTACATATTCAAGAAAAAAATGTAGATGTATTTAGATTAGAAATAATCAAATCAAAAAAAAATAAAAAATTTGGGTATGCAGAGAAAACGGTTTTTAAACTTTTAAATAATAATAAAAACATTGACAGTTTATCTGTAATAATACCCTATTCTGATTGTGAAAATAATGAAACTATATGTGGTATTAATTATTTGAATGGCTCATTCAAAGTCTCAGATTTAAACAATGATTCTTTTAAAGAAATTCAATATGCTTACCACCATTATATAAAATCAGAACAGTTGCCTAAAAGTTTAAAAATAATATTATTTGACACAAAAGATAATAAGAGGTATTTTATTGATGGTTTAGGTGTAAATAAATTTGATGAATTAACAATTGATAATCCAATAGGACAGATAATAGAAATAAGTAAAAAAACCCCAAAAATTTTCTTTAAGGCAATGAAAAACAAATGGATTAGTTATTCTTTTGAACATAAATTACCAAAAATAAAAGAAGAAAAAAAAGTTCAAATAATTGTTATAGAAGAAAGTTCAAATAATAAATCTAATAATTTCGAATATGAATTATTACCAAATATTAAGACAGTGAAATTAATTGGTGGAGATAAGGAAAATATAGAAATATTATTAAAAAACAATGAAATATATAAATTTGAAAATCCTATTTTTCAAATAGATTATCACGAAATAGAACTTATAAAGAACAAGATTGTTAGATTAAAAAACATGGACAATAAACGTAGTTATATTGAAACATTTTGGTTTTTTGATGATAAAAAAAAATCATTAATTTTATTTAAATCATATGCAGAATCATATGATTTTGGTAAAATAACTAAATATAAACTTAATAATATTAATTACGATATAAAAACAATTAATAGTGATGCGTTTTTTGATGAGATTTATAATTCAGATAATGAAATAACAGATTAACATTAGAGGGGATTTAATATCTAATTATGGAAGTCGGAAAGATGTGGCAGTAAATATTAGGATACACTAGAGCTTATTAGAGCGTTTAGTAAACCGGAAATAGTACAAAAACTATCTCGTTTGGTATGTAAGCACAAAAATGAATGGTCTATACTATGGACGAAATAAAACCAGAAGTAAAAGAACTCTATGATTTTGGTATACAATTAGAAGAAGTTACAGCCGAAAAACAAAAACTAGAAACCGAAAGGGATGATAGTTTAGCCAAAATGGAAACTAAAATAGAAAATTTAATGTGGTGGGATGAGGCAAGTAAAAAAACCTACACAGCACCCATAAAAGAAGAAGATAAGACAAAAACGAGTAGCACCAAAAGACCTTCTATGTTGCCAGAAGGTACAGTGGTAGAAGAAAAACCACAAAAAGATGTTGTACCTTTATACAATAAAACAACATTAGTTAAACCAGATGCTAAACCAACGGAAGATAGTATACCAACGACAAGTACAACCGCTGCTCCAGCACCAGAAACTAAAGTAGAAGAAAAAGAAGTGCCACCAAAACGTATGTTTCCTAAAAGCAATATAGTACATCACTTTCATCCAATTGCTTGGGTGGAGCAGATGAGGTTGATATTTGGGGAAGGTGGTGAAATTTCTGAAATCTGTTATGCAGAAGCAAGAGTTAAGGCATTTATGAGAATGTTGCGTATTGGGGAAGGATCTGTTGGTGAAAAAGGTTATTATACTTCTTATGGAGGTCGAACGATGACTAATTTAAGTACTCGTCAAGAAACTGTATATGAGGGCTCTAGTGCTTCAGGAGGGTACCAATTTATAAATAAAACTTATTGGGGAATGCAAGGGTTTACAGTTGTGAAAAATAAAAAAGTAGGAGACGCTGATCCTAAAAAAGACCTTATAACAAGATATAAAATACCAGATTACGAACCATTATCTCAAGATAAGTTGTGTATTATCTATATGAAACATTACGGAAAAGGGCTAATAGAGTTACTTGCTGAAGGGC
Source organism: Flavobacteriaceae bacterium (assembly GCA_965224465.1). Lineage (GTDB taxonomy): Bacteria > Bacteroidota > Bacteroidia > Flavobacteriales > Flavobacteriaceae. Next base: position 3,778,406 of record OZ245049.1, read on the forward strand.
AAATAGAAAAAGCTATTAGAACAAAAGCGAGTAAAATTTGGGCTAGTTTACCTAATGAAGGTATACCTTTCGAACATAAAAAAAGTAGATACCTAATGCCAGATGGTCTTAGGTATCAACCAGCAGAACATATGAGTGATAGCTGTTTGATGAATTACCGTAAGTTTTATAGAGAAGAAGTAAAAGGCATAACTGACTTATATTTACAACCAGGTTTTTTAAAAGAATTTGGTTTTAATTGTTGTAAAGATGATGATACTTTATCTAATAATGAGGGTGGGTGGCCTGTTAGGAAATCTCATAATGGTCATAAAAGAAGATTTGGAAGTCCTTTTGGACCTAGAAATGGAGGTCAACATCGTGGAATTGATATGAATTTTGGTTCTGGATATGATGATTATGGTGCGCCTGTAATAGCTACACATGATGGCGTTGTGAGAAAAGCACAAGAAAATGATGATAAAACTGAAGGAGCAGGAAGAAGAGTAACGATACAGTCTGAAGATGGGACTTTTCAAACAAAATATTTTCATTTAAGTGTTTTTTTAGTAGATATAGGAGATAAAGTAAAAAAGGGACAAATTATTGGTGAAATAGGTTCTTCTGCTTTTGCTAAAGAAAATGGAACTGATTGTCACTTGCATTATGAAATACATAAAAAAAATTCAGCAGGAAAAATGGAGCATTATAATCCTACCGAAGGGAAAGCTAACACAGGAGAAAACATAGTAGATCCACAAACTTGGATTAAATAAAAACAATAATAAAATCTAAATTAAAAATCATGTCTATTTTTATAAATCGAATTATTATAATTTGCACAATTATATGTTTATTTTCTTGTAAAATTAATGAGAAAGAAAAAAATGAAGGTGTCAAAATTCAATCAGATTTACAAACATCTTCTAAAGTTACTTCAGAAAAAAAAACTAATACAGAATTTGTAACATACCTGTATTCAAAGAGAAAGTCGGATGGGGAAGGTGAAGAACACACAATGCAAGAATTAAAAATACAATGGAATGATAGTCTTAATATAAAATTTAAGATAGTCATGAAAAACCTGATGTGTGAAATGAAAGATAAAGGAGAAGCTTCACTAATAGGAAAAAACACTTATCAAGTAAAAAATAATTCAGTTATAAAACAATTAAAATTTGATAATAATAAGAATGAAGTAGAGTTAGTTTGTAGCTATGGTAAGTATCAAGGTGAATGTGATCCTATGCAGCAATTGTTAATGACAACAACTTCTTTTACTGGTAAAAGTGAGTTGAGAAAAGATTTTTTGGAAAAGGAAGAAGCTATTACATATGAAACTATTTATGAGCTTAAAAAGAGGAAGTTTTCAACAGATTGTTCAAGTGATGATTATGTTTTCTTTTTAGTTGCTGGACAGTTTATAACAAAAAATATTTTTTTTAATTCACGACTTAAAAGAATTAATGAGACAGAGTATTATATTTATTTTTCGCCACCATTATTAGCCCCTGTACCAAGTAGTTTAAATGATGCCGCTTCTTTTTCTTTGAGTAAACCAATAGGTAAGATTGTTAATAATACAGAAGGTCAAATACAGTTTGAATGGTATGGTTTTTATAATAGAAAAACAAAAAAAAGAGAGTTTAAGCAAAACCCTTTTACAAATAAAATAGAGAATGGTTCTATTGTTTTAAAATGGTGTGATATAGGTAATGTCGATGGTTTTTAATCCCCGATCCCGCCAGTTCAATGTTTTTAAGTTAAGAATTTAATCATTTAAAAATTAGTATTTTAAATTTACTTTAATCAAGTATACATAAATAGCACAAAAACTATCTCGTTTGGTATGTAAGCACAAAAATGAATGGTCTTATACTATGGACGAAATAAAACCAGAAGTAAAAGAACGCTGTGATTTTGGTATACAATTAGAAGAAGTTACAGCCGAAAAACAAAAACTAGAAACCGAAAGGGATGATAGTTTAGCCAAAATGGAAACCAAAATAGAAAATTTAATGTGGTGGGATGAGGCAAGTAAAAAAACCTACACAGCACCCATAAAAGAAGAAGATAAAACAAAAACGAGTAGCACCAAAAGACCTTCTATGTTGCCAGAAGGTACAGTGGTAGAAGAAATACCACAAAAAGATGTTGTACCTTTAGACAATAAAACAAAAGCAGTTAAACCAGATGCTAAACCAACGGAAGATAGTATACAAACGACAAGTACAACCGCTGCTCCAGCACCAGAAACTAAAGTAGAAGAAAAAGAAGTACCACCAAAACGTATGTTTCCTAAAAGCAATATAGTACATCACTTTCATCCAATTGCTTGGGTGGAGCAGATGAGACTTGTTTTTGGAGAGGGTGGCGGAGATTGTGAATCTCTTATTTGGGGAAATAAAGTAAGTTGTGAATTTAGAAAACGAGTAATTCAAATATCTAAACGTCTTGAATGCGATCCTAATCATTTAATGGGAGCTATGGCATTAGAAACTGGAGGGAAATTTGACCCTAAGGTCGATAATGGTTTAGGTAAAGACAAAGATGGTATTGGTTACATCGGATTAATTCAGCTTGGAAATGATGCTATAAAAGATATGAATAGGAATTATTTTCTACATAGGGCAAAAATTAAAAAGAAAGATTTAAGAGCAATGTCTGCCGTAGAGCAATTATGCTATGTAGAATATTATTTAGCCAAACATAAAGGTAAACTTAAAACCTTAGCAGATTTTTATTTAGCAATACTTTGGCCAGATGCAGTAGGTCACGGTAATGAACCTAATTATATTGTTTTCGATGATGAGGCTAGTGGTAATAAGAAAAGAGCATATTACTCAAACCCTACGTTTTTTAGAGAAGATGATGAGTTTAAGAAAAATAGTAAGGGAAAAATATACGAAAGACATGGTAAAACAGGAGGTAAAACGTATGTATGGGAAATAGCTGAAGCCATACAAGAATGGTATGATAAGGGAGTGCCTGAAAAAAACACTTCTAGTAACTGTACTTGTAATACAAATTGCTCATGTTGTAAATGTATTGATTTAACAAATAAGGTTATTTGGATAAGTCAGTTTAACAAAAGTGAACGTAGAAGTAATGGCACTATGAAAACAGATGGATGCTGGAGAACTTCCCAAAAATTATTAATTGATGCAGGCTTAAGTAAAACTTCGGGTTATAAAACAGGGATGATTATAACAGCATTAGAGGATGATGCTCATACTTCTTTATCTTTGACAAAGAGAGTAAAAGATGGTGTCGATTATATTGACTCTGAACTAGAAAAAGGAAATCCTGTCTTAGTTGGTCTAAATCATACCATTAACTATAGACGCAATGGTAAAATAATTAATGCAGACTCCTCACTAGGAGACCCAGGAACTACAGATCATTATGTGGTTGTCATAGGTAGAGGATGTGAAAAAAATAAAGTGTATTATCGTTTTTATGAAGTAGGTACAAGTTGGGCACATTATGGGCAAAACTCTAGAAATAAATTATTTTTAGGAAGTGACTTTTCTTTAAAGGGAAGTCCTGGAAATAATAAAGAAAAAAAATATACAGTAAGTCAAGTACGAAAAAATCAATAACTAAATGAAAAAAATAATATTCTTATTCTGTCTAAGTTTTGTTTTGATTTCTTGTGATAATAAAAATCAAAATAATCATTCTAAATTTCAAAGAGAAAATAATCATACGAATCCCGATAGCAAAGTAAGTAATGTCAGTTTAAAAGGTGATTTTTACGACATAGAGGAATTTAAAAATTTTATCAATAAAAAATGGGTTGATGTAGGAGATGAGAATCCGTGTCATCCCTATAGTCAAAGTGTAACTGTTAAAAATGGATATGTATATGAATATAATACTATAGAACCTTCAGAATATAAGATAGATACGATTGTAGAAATTGATTTAAAAACACTAAGTATAAAAATAGAGAATAGCTTAAACCGTGATGTTATATTCAAAGTAGAAGTCTTAAATTTTAAAGAAAAAATTGTAAAGTGGTCTTTAAATGAAAAATCTTTTGTAGCAAAACCGTATGATGATGTTTGTAATATTGAAGAAAAAGAAAAGATAAATGAAAAGAATACCTTTAGCAATGATTGGAATGGTTTTTATCAATTTACGAATGCTAAAGAAGATGAAGATTGGAGAGAAGGTAAAGATTACGATTTGTATATTTCTTTAGATTCAGTCAATCTAAAAAGTTATGGGTACCAACATTTAAGAAATATAAAATGTTATGTGAGACAGAAAGAAGATAGCTTGTTTATTTATAGTTTAGATAAAGAATATGGGCTTTTGTTAAAACTTTTTGTTAAAAATGATAAATATGTTGTTTCATCTTTGATCGATAAAAAAGATTTGTTTGAAGTTGTAAAAAAGTATTAATGTAGCCAGCTCTCTTAGTATGGAATGTCTACCTAATGGGAGGCCTTAAAAGAAACACGTCAGCATCATGATTTATCACTACCAGAGGGCTTAGAAGTATTACTGCAAGCTGAACAGTTATATCATGAAAATAGGCGTTTTGAACGCTTAAAACGAAGTGCTAAGTTTAGATATAGTGCCAGTATAGAGGAGTTAAACTTTGAAACCTCTAGAGGCTTAAATAAATCACAAGTGACCTAGCTTGCAACGGGAAACTACATTAAAAACGGAGAGTCAATACTTATAACAGGCTCCACTGGATTTGGTAAAAGCTTTACAGCATCGGCATTGGGACACAGAGTATGTTCTCAAGGAGTAAAGGTGTTATACTATAACCTTCAAAAACTACTCACCATTATTAAAATGGCACGTATTGATGGAAGTGTTTTTAAGCTATTGGAGAAAATATCAAAATCTGGATTATTGATACTCGACAATTTTGGAATAACTCATTTAAATAACCAGCAACAAATGGATTTAATGGAACTAATTGAAGATCGACACGGAAAATCATCCACCATAATAGCGAGTCAATTACCCGTGGAAAACTGGTATGAAATCATCGGAGAAGCAACCATAGCAGACGCCATTTTGGATCGATTAGTACACCGCTCTCACCGAATAGAATTAAAAGGAAAAAGTCTAAGAAAAAAACTGTAACTTTTTCAGTATCTCATTTTTAAGACCAAAATCTACAGAGGGGTCAACATCATCGGAATATCTACCTTTTCAATTAGAAAAAAATGATTAATTAATAACAAAGTACTAGAACGGATGTTCAAGTACAAATATAGTACATCACTTTCACCCTATTGCTTGGGTGGAGCAGATGCGGAGAGTTTTTGGAGATAATGGTATTTGTGTTTGTGATGCTAGTGTTAGAGCATATATGCGAATGTTGAGAGTTGGTGAAGGTACAGAAAAAGAAATAGGATATACAACTATGTATGAGTAAGCATCCTGAAAAGGTAATTACTGCGGGAAAATATTCTTCCTCAGTTGTAGGTTCTGGGTGTGAAGAAGGAAAAAGATTCTATAATTTTTTTGATGTTGGTTCTAAAACTAAAGAAAAAGGTACTGACACAAAGAACAAATTATTTATTGACGATAATTTGCTTATTTCAGGAAAAAGTAATGGAGGGACATATAACTACACAATAACAGAGGTAAGAAAAAACAACAAAAAAAATATTAAAAATGAAATTATTTACTCAAGTTTCGCACTTAGATAGATTTACGCAACCTCTTGATAGTTAAGCTTGTGGGTATTCACTAGGAATCCAAAATCTTCAATATTCGCTATTATTTTACGTGTAACCATTTCAACATCAATAGATTCAATCATCTTTTCCAAAATGTCAATCACCAAGCTGATAACTGCTAATATCCTGATGTTTAGCTTATTCTCTATATAATCTTGTTTTAAATCTTTAAACAAGCCTCCTATAGTTTCGTAGGCTTCCATTCTATATCGAATACTGGTGAGTAAATATTGAACCATTATAATGCTTATTTGTGCGATTTGAATATCGAAATTAGTAGACTGACATTTTCCAAGACCAAACAACTGCTTAGCTTCTTTAAAAAACACTTCTATGGACCATCTGATACTGTATATTTCAATAGCCTTTACAAATTTCAGTGTTGTATCCGTTGATATTAACGTGTGCCATTTGCCATTCTTTCCACGTTTTGAAATAAATACAGCAACCTTAAGACCATCAATTTCAGTTATGTAATGATGGTAGTAATAATTGAATTTACGGCATCGTTTTGGTTTTATTTTCTGTTTTTTGAGTTGTGACAACGTTTTTATCTTTGATCGAACTTCAATCTTACTGTTGTATTTATACATCCCAATAATATGAGTTGAACTACTAATGTTCCGTAGCTTTCTAAGTAATTTAACACTTGTAAACCAGGTGTCTATTAAGATGTAATCTATGGGGATTTTACGTTTTACAAGCCTTGAGAACATTTGAACTAGCAGGTCTGTTTTCTTTTTATTGAGTTCCTGATACCTCTTTGCTGCAATTGTTTTACTACATCTTGGAGTTTTCTTTTGAAGCCTACGTTGCTTCGCCGTTAGACCGTATTTTAATTTTGATGTTTTACTTTCACGATGCAAACTAAAGTCAACAGGGATAAATACACTTCCATTCCAATAACCAGCTACAAGTAGCTTAAAGCCTAGGTAATACGTTTTTGACACATGGTTGTATATTTTTGAAACACCTTCAATTGTCTTTCCTGTTTTAGAAAGATCAGTATCGTCAAAGATCAAGCACTTTGTAGCGTCTTGAGATGGAGTAAAGAACTCTTCTTTTAATAGATATTGCTTCACAAACTGAGCTAGAAAAACCCTCCAATTTATCTTTTGATTTGCTAGGATTCGATAGTATGAATCTTTACCCGACTGACCTAATCCCTTGTCTTTACTACTTGTAAGTCCATGAATAGAATCAAATCCGATAATAGGTAAAATTAAAAGTGTAGAGATTAAATTACCGAATGAAATCCCCGATTTCTTACACCAACTAAACTTGTTTTTAATTTTATTGAATCCTAAAATATTTAGATGTGCTTGTAGGTATTCTGAACTAAGCCAAATCTTATTAAATTTTCCTTTTATCTCCTGTGTTTTTGTGATATCTTCGTGTTCTAGCATGTTTTGTACTTTCTTGTTCGTACTTAAAAGTACAATAAAACCAGGGGATTACCTTGGTTTTCATGCTATTTATTTTTACTTAAACACCTGTAAATGATGGGTGCGAAACTTGAGTTATTTATAATTTATGTACTGGCTATCAGTTTGATATCATGCCAACAAAAAAATTCAAATAATACACAAGATTTTAAAGGACATACTTTCCTTAAAGTTACTAAGATAAAGTCTAAAAAAGTATTATATAAGCCATGTTATGCATCAATAGAAACATATAAATTTTATAAAGACTCAATATATCACAACTGGGGTCAGGAACATTATAATTTTAAAGGTGTATATATAATTAATAACGATGGTAGCTTTTTATTCAAAGGGCTTAATAAGAATTTTTCGAAAAATGAATATACTTTAAAAATTAATAAAGTAAAAGGTACAGATTTTTTTTGGTATATAAATGATGATATTTTCATTGATAGTCTTAATATCAAGCAAATCCTTTTTGAAAAAGAAATTTGCGAAGAAGATATTAATAAGCCTATAAAAAACAATCATCAAATCCTTGATATTAATGGAAGTTGGAAAGTAACATGTATAGAAGATAAATCTGCTTTATTAATCTTTGATAAATCAAGAGGGTATTTAGATATCCGAATTAATAATGATTATGCAAGAGTTAGTGTTGATATAAAAGAATATAATCATATTTATAATCTTAAATATAATGTATTAACAGGTATAACTCGACACAACGAGTTCGTTGATTGGTTAGATATTTCACATGATAGTATTATAGGTAACTTTACTATAAAAGATAAGAATATAAAATTTAATTGGTTAGGTTTCTATAATATGAAAACTAGAAAAAGAGAACTTAATCAAAATATTTTTGAAAAAGAGTCTATATTATTAAAAAAATGTGACTAGAAAACACCATCAAAATGTATGTTTCCTAAAAGTAATATAGTACATCACTTTCATCCTATTGCTTGGGGGGAGCAGATGAATGGCTATTATGGTCTGACTTAATCAATCCAATGAATATTTTAAAAGAAGGATGTAAAAGTACTTTTAAAAACAAAAATGACGATACTAAAAGAGTTAATCCTAAAACTTTGAATACAAGTAAAAAAGGAATCCAATTTATTAAATATTGGGAAAGTTTCAAGAGTGAAGCATATAATGACTCTGAAGACTATTGTACAATAGGTTATGGGCACTTAATTGCCCGTGATAAATGTGAAAACATTACTTTATCTGAAGGATTTAAAAATGGAATTACTAAAGAAAAAGCAACCGAATTATTTAAAGATCGTCTAGTAGACTTTGAAAATTCTATTCAAAGAGATATAAGTGTTGATTTGCATCAATATGAATTTGATGCATTAGTTAGTTTGGCTTTCAACACAGGTTCAAACTTTTTAAATACTGGAGGAGCAGGAAAAGGAGAGACCCAAATAAAAAAGAAAATTAATAATGAAAACTACTCTGAAGGAGCTGATGAAATGGGTGATGTAACTAATAATGGAACAAGTGGCTTAGTAAAAAGAAGAAAAGCCGAAATTAATATTTTCAAAAATAACATTTATGATTCGACACACTAAGCGAAGGTATCTTATAATAGTTGTATTATTTATTTCTTTTATATCATGTAAAAAAGAAATAACAAAAAATAATACTGTAGAAAAATCTACTAAAAAAATAAATATACAAGGTTTTTGGAATTGTACAAAAACCGAAAAAGACAAACGATTTACAACAAAATTCGGGGATTTATATACTCAAGAATTTCAACTATATTCTAAGTTTAGAATTAAAAATGACTCCATCTATATGTATCCGTCCGACCATCCCCATATTTTTTAGTGGAAAAATAGCTTCTATTTTTGACGCATGAGAAAAAACGAAGAAAAACGAGCCTATATGACAGCTGTTGTTTCCGATTGGAAGTTGAGTGATTTAACCTTGGAAGATTATTGTAAAAGTCATAAAATTACACTTTGTAAATTTAGGTACTGGAATAAGAAATTGACCTCCAAAAATGCCAGTGGATTTTCAAAGGTTGAACTTATTGATGCTCCTATTGAAAACAGCAGAAATTCTATTTTAGATAGTTTTAAAATCGAGTATCCAACAGGTGTAAATTTGGTCATTAACAAAGAGATTACACTTATCGATTTACAAAATTTAATTCATTTGTAATATGCTAAATCTTTCAAGTGAACTTGATTTTCATCTGTACCTAGAACCCACAGATATGCGTAAAGGATTTAATGGTTTGTCAGGTGTTATCCGTAATAATTTAGAAGAGGATCCTAGTAATGGAGCTGTTTTTATCTTCATAAATAAACCTCGAAACAAAATAAAACTATTGCATTGGCAAGCAGGTGGATTTGTACTGTATTATAAACGATTGGAACGAGGTACTTTTGAACTTCCGGTGTATGATAATCTGAAAGGAAGTATACAAATGAAATACAGCCAAATGGTGATGCTTCTTGATGGACTGTCTATAAAAAACATCCAACAAAGGAAACGTTATTAATGTCTTTTTACAGGTAAAAAACCTAATAAAACCAGGCTGTTCATGTATATTTTTCGTATATTTAATGTATGGAAAAAGACTTAGAACAGCTATCAAAAAAAGCACTTATAGCCCTATTACAGGAGGCTAATTCTAAGTCAGATTTACTTATCAAAAAGACAAATTCTCTTAGCTCAAAGAATGAGTTACTTAATACAAAGACAAGTTCTCTTAGCGCAAAGAATGAGTTACTTACTATAAAGACAAAAGACGTTACTTTACAAAAGGCTATCCTAGAAGCTCAATATAAAGAATTAGAGACAAAATACGGATATGGACAATTTCAATTAGAGCAATTACGTCGTATGATTTTTGGGACAAAACGTGAGCGTTTTATAATGGCTAATAACCCTTTTCAAATGCAACTCCCTTTCGAAGTTTTAAAAGAGATGCCCCAGGAAGAAGAAGCTCCTGTAAACATTACATATCAACGTAAAAAGGCTAAAAAAAGAACGATTGGAAGTTTAAATCTCCCCAGTCATTTACCTGTTGAAATTATTAATTTAGAGCCTAAAGAGACTATAGAGAACCGAATAAAAATAGGTGAAGAAATTACAGATAAATTAGAACTTGTACCCACAAAGCTATACATAAAACGATATGTCAGACCAAAATACGCCTTAAAAAAGAAAGTACAAGACACATTGATTGACAATGGAAACCCTTTAGGTATTAAGACCGTTATTATGGCTGATTTACCAAGTTTTGCTATTGAAAAATCTGTAGCATCAAACAGCCTGCTAGCACAGCTATTGATTGATAAATTCTTAGATCACTTACCGTATTATCGACAGATAGAACGTTTTAAACGAGAAGGAATCTCTATAAGTTCATCTACAATAAATGGATGGCAAAACAGCTTAGGACACTTACTTAAGCCGCTGTATCAGGCTATGAAAAACACGGTGCTGTCACAAGGATATGTACAGGCCGATGAATCAACTATTCCAGTGCTAGACAAACAGAAAAAAGGAAAAACTCATACTGGATATCATTGGGTGTACTATTCACCCATACAAAAAATGGTATTGTTTGATTATCGTCCCTCTAGATCTAAACATGGACCTAGAGAAATGCTTAAAAACTTTAAAGGGTATTTACAAACAGATGGCTACGCTGTATATGATGAATTTGCACATAAAAAAGATGTCACTTTAGTAGGGTGTATGGCACATGCACGTCGTTATTTTGAGAAAGCACTAGACTATGACAAAGTAAAAGCGAGTCATGCGATGGTACTCATTCAACAATTATATGCCATTGAGCGACATTGTAAAAAACAGGAATTTACTCCTGAGCAACGGCATGCTTATCGCCTAGATAAAGCACAACCAATAATGGATACATTTATAAAATGGTTGATCCATAACACCCAAGGAAGCTTACCGAAAAGTCCACTAGGAAAAGCAATTACTTATACATTAAAACGATGGGACTACTTAAAAGCCTACCTGTATGACGGTACTTTAGAACTAGATAATAACCTAGTAGAAGGATCTATCAGAACATTAGCTATTGGACGTAAAAATTATTTATTTGCAGGTAGCCATGATGCTGCAAAAAATGCAGCGATGTTCTATTCCTTTTTTGGGACTTGTAAAAAACACCAAGTAAACCCCTATAAATGGATGAAAAAAATACTGGATATAATCCCTGATTACAATGCTCAAAAATTAAGTGAGCTATTTCCACAAAATTTAAACCTCGATCAATAAATCGAGGTTTTTTTATGTATTTTTAATTCCTATACGTACTTCGTCGGACGGATACATCTATATTGGAGAATGTCAAGAAGAAATATTTAAATATAAATACGCAACTAAACCTAAAAAGTATGGTGATGAGAGTGTTTTTTTAATTAAAGCAAAAAATATTGACAGCATTTTAATTGTTTCGACGTATGAAAATAAAAATAATTCTTGTATTCCTTTAGGTAATTTAACTTTTTATTTAAATAATAAAAATGAAATAATAATACATGATAGAGGTTGTTTTTTTACTTTTACTAAGTTTAATAGAAAGAGTGAAATATGTAATAGTATAGGTTTACCTGGGAATAATCGAAATTATTGGAATGTTGAATGTAAGCTAAAAACAAATGAATTACATGAAGCTTATGAAATGTTTAAACAAAAATATCCATATGCATCGAAAAACTTGAAGAGTGTATTGCCAAAACGAAACTACACCGATAATAAAAACAACATAACTTATACTGTGAAAAAAAATAATGTAATAATACAAAAATCTGATCCCTCAGGTATAATTTATATTGAATTAAAGCAACTGAATAAAAATTATCAACTAAAATATGAAATGAAATTCCCTGAATATTAGTTAAAGTACTTTCTTAAGGCTCAACTAGCATTTAGCGTTGTTATAAAAATTTTGTCATAATCAGTTTGGATATTGTTATATATTTGAATTGCATTTGAACGTTTCATTGAGTACTTAAGGATAGTAACTATCCAATTTGGTTCTTTACGATATGAATCTTTAATTGTTTGCCTATTTGTATCCGTCCGACGAAGCACGTATAGGAATTAAAAATACATAAAAAAACCTCGATTTATTGATCGAGGTTTAAATTTTGTAGAAATAGCTCATTTAATTTTAGCGCAACTACACCACCTTGGATGGAGGTGGCTTTAGCAGAAGCTAAAAAAGCTAAGTTTATTAGAGAAACTTTGAGTCCAACATCTGAAATGGCTAATAAATACCATACTTATGTAGGGATGCCTAAAGCTACTGGTTCTACAGCTTGGAGTGCCTCTTTTGTTAATTGGTGTTTAAACGAATCTGGTCAAAAAAGTGTAAAATCAGCCGGTTCACAAAGTATACTTTGGAATGAAGGAAAACTATTTGGCTATTATGGTCGGACCATGCCACTGATTATGGTCAAACAGTGCCACTCTAAAAGATATGCAATTATAAGAAAAACATTCTTAATCTCAGTTTTGTATTCGTTTTCTTAAAGACTCACCTTGAAGGATTATTCTGTGAGATGAGTTTACGATTCTATCCAAAACAGCATCTGCAATAGTTCCTTCTCCGATAATATCATACCATCCAGAAACAGGTATTTGTGATGTTATGATGGTGGATTTATTACTGTGTCGTTCATCAATAATATCCATTAATACTTCCCTAGCATGATTGTCAAAAGACTGTAACCCGAAGTCGTCGAGTATTAATAAGTCTATTTTTATGAGTTTGTTAAGTTCTTTCAAATAGGTCCCATCGACCTTTGCTGTATCCGTCCGACGAAGTACGTATAGGAATTAAAAATACATAAAAAAACCTCGATTTATTGATCGAGGTTTAAATTTTGTGGAAATAGCTCATTTAATTTTTGAGCATTGTAATCAGGGATTATATCCAGTACTTTTTTCATCCATTTATAGGGGTTTACTTGGTGTTTTTTACAAGTCCCAAAATAAGGAATAGAACATCGCTGCATTTTTTGCAGCATCATGGCTTCCTGCAAATAAATAATTTTTACGTCCAATAGCTAATGTTCTGATAGATCCTTCTACTAGGTTATTATCTAGTTCTAAAGTACCGTCATACAGATAGGCTTTTAAGTAGTCCCATCGTTTTAATGTATAAGTAATTGCTTTTCCTAGTGGACTTTTCGGTAAGCTTCCTTGGGTCGTATCTTATAAAAGGAGACGAATTACAAGATTTTTAGGGTGAATATTCCCGTAAGCTAATCTAAAGGAGGTTTGATTAATTGCATTGAAATAGTCCTAACGGTTACGAACGCGAAGAATATCGATAATTTCGAGAGATATTTTATTCAATACACCTTCTTTTCCACCTAAAAAAGAGTAAAATCTCAGTTTTTTTCTTTGTTATTAAAAAACGATAGAGCCCTTTGTTTTATTGATAAAATGAAGGCTTTTCCCAGTGGTGTACTGGGCTGAATATGGATGAAATTAATATTTTTTGATTATTAAAAGGATATATGCTTTTTTTTATTACATTTGACATGTAAATATTTTTATATATATAAATATCTTATTATTAATTACTAAAATTTTTTTATTATGTCTTTTAAAGCAAAATTAAAAGTAGGTGGACAAGAGTACAATGTATTGTCTTGTTCTTATGAATTACATCAAGAAACTGATGCAACTGGAAGACCATCTTCTATCACTAGAGGTGGGAAAATTAGATTAACGGTTGAGTCTACAGCAGACACAAGTTTGTCTGATTGGATGTTTAATAACTTTGAGCGTAGAGACGGTTCTATTGTTTTCTTAAAAAGAGATACCGAAGCTACTGCAAAGGAATTAAAGTTTTCTGAAGGTTATATGGTGAAATATCTAGAGAATTTTGATTCTACAGGTAAAAATCCAATGTCAGAGTCATTTATCATTTCAGCAAAATCTGTTGCAATGGGGAATGGTGAACATGTAAATGATTGGGTGTAATACCAATTACAATCCAAAATGACCGATATAAATAGTTTATTTTACGTACTAGCGTTGTTAAAAAATAGAACGATAGCTAAGGCTATCCTTAGATTTTCCGCCTAGATAGAACATAAAATAATTCTATTTCTAAACCGTCTATTGGAAATGCATTTGGTATAATAGCGTTTTAACTATAGTATAACATATCTATGGAAATGAAAAGGAAGTGTTACAAAACACTTCCTTTTTTGCTTTTAATTTTAATTAGTTTAATCATTATAAATACTATAAAATGTCGTTTTTATCACAATTAACAATAGCCGATGATACCATGAATGTATTGCGATGTTCTTTTAACTTTGAACAAGGTGCAGATGCTGCTGGTAAACCATCACAAAGACCAAGTGGAGGGAAACTCATAATTTTAATAGAATCTACTAGTAAAACAGATTTTTTGGAATGGATGATCTCTCCCAATATGACCAAAAATGGAGAAGTTGTTTTTTATAAAAGAGACAACATGTCTAGTTTAAAAACCATTACTTTTAAAAATGCCTATTGTTTGAGCTATCAAGAAGATTTTGATGCAGAAGGGAACCAACCTTTAAAAACACGGATTGTTGTGTCTGCAAAAGAAATTACAGTAAAGGATACTACCTTTTTCAATAACTGGTTTGATAGAGAATAAAAAACGGGAAAGCATCCTTGATGCAATCAGTTAAAGTGAATTTATTATTGTATTTTTTTTAGAGAACACTATTAATTTAGAAAATATGGCGCTACAAAGCAACACAACTATAATTATTAAGAGACAAGAATTTTCAAGTTTTCAAAGCCTTAACTTACATCAGGAAATTGATGCATCCCATTTGTTAACACTTACGTTTAGAATGGACACACTTGAAGATCTAGAAGAAGAACTTGCAACCAACAGTAAGGAGTTTTTGGGGGAAACAATTTCCTTGCAAACGATTCCTGCAAATGGTTTTGAAGACCGTTATGGCGAATTGACGTTTAAAGGTATTATTACCGAAATAAAAATCATAAAAGGGCATGAGGTAAGTGATGGTGATAAAGTAGTTATAGTGGCAAAAAGCCCCGATTTTTTAACAAATGATGGTCCGCATTTTGCGTCTTACAACGATGTTTCCCTCTCAGAAATTATTGATAGTTCGTTTGAAGGCTATGATACTTCAAAATTAGAAGTAGACATACGCCCTCAAAACAACCCTAGTTTGCATTATTCGGTACAGCATAACGAAAGTGCTTTTACGTATGTAAGTAGACTTGCAGCACAATACGGAGAGTGGTTCTATTACGATGGCGCGAAATTAGTATTTGGAATGCCTGGTACCGAAGACTTAGAACTCACCTATGGATTTGATTTAGTAGAGTATCAGATACGTTTGATACCTCAATCCAACAATTACAAAATATTTGCAAATGATTATTTAACCGATGAGGTACAAGAAAAATCAACAAGCGAAACCAATGCCGGTTTAAGAGGTTTTGGAGGCTTTGTTTCTGAAAAATCAAATGCCATCTACAGAAAAGAAACAAAAATTTGGCACAATTTATACAGCAATACAGAAGTGCAACAGCGTTTAGATACAGCGGTGGAATTGCAGAAAAAAGCGATTGATGTAAAACAAGTAAAAGTACAGGGTGTTTGTGATAATCCAGGAGTAAAAATTGGGAGAGTAGTTGTAATAGAAGGCAATAGATACAGAATTATAGAGGTTACACATAGCAATAATGAAATTGGCGATTATACAAATAAATTTGAAGGAATTACCGCAGATATAAACGCATATCCATACACCAACATAAACGCATTTCCAAAAAGCGAAACACAGGTAGCTACCGTAAAAGAAAATGCAGATCCCGATGGATTGGGGCGCATAAGAGTGCAATTTCCATGGCAAGTGGAGTATAGCGAGTTAACCCCATGGGTGCGCATTGTAACACCACATGGAGGAGCAAATAAAGGATTCCATTTTATACCAGAAATTGAAGAAAAAGTATTGGTGGGCTTTGAAGGGGGGAATGCAGAACATCCTTATATATTGGGGAGTTTGTACACGGGAAATGCCAAACCCGAAGCGTTTAAGACAGCAAATAACGATATAAAAGCGATAAAAACACGTAGTGGACATATTATTGAGTTTAATGATAGTGAAAATAAAGAAACAATTACTATTAGGGATAAGAATAGCAACATGATACAGTTTAATACCAACGATAGCTCTATCCTTATTTCTGCTCCAGAAAAACTTACAATCATGTCTAAAGACCTAGATATAATGGTAAAAGAAAATTTTACTATTACAGTTGGAAAAGATAAAAAAGAGCAAATTTCAGGTGCTTATAAGTTGTCTGCTACTAACATTATAGAAATAGCTTCAGAAGCAATAAAAAGCAAAGCTGAAGAGATTTTAAATCAAGCAGATAAAGACATTACCATAACAAGTGTTAACGGGAATATAACTAAGCAGGCTGAAAAAAAAATAAATAATAACAGTGGTCAGCAAACGAACCTTTTTTAAATTTTAACAATGGCAAAGAAAAATCAAATACTTAAAATATCTAAAGGTACGATACGCCTTTTAGCAAAAAAAGACGTGACTTTAAAAGCAAATAATATTCATTGTTCAGCAGGTGAAAATGTGAACGAAACAGCTAAACAAGGCGTGTTTTTTGGAAATTAAAAAGGGGAATGAATACAAATACTGAAATACTACTAAATCATTTCAACCATGGTCTTACCAATGTGTATGGCGTAGAATGTTTTTTTAAAGAAAGCAAGAATTTGGTGAGTTATATAGTAGAAGTAACTTATAAAGCAGTTGAAGAAAGTGATTATTTACTGAAACTTACAAAAAAACGATGCTTTATTAATAAGTTAGAGCCTAAAAGCCAAATAGATGTGTTAGCACAAAGGTGTGCGGATGTTATATATCCTATAGTTTTTCAAATATCAGCTTTTGGTATTTTAACTAAAGAAAAAGTTGTGAATTTTGAAGAAATAAAACAGCGATGGAAAAGCACTTTAAAAGAATTAAAAAGGGAGTTTAAAGGCGACTATTGTAAACAGTATTTTGCGCAAATGGAAGCTAGTTTTAGAACAGAAGAAGTGTTTTATGAAAACATAAAAAACGATTTTTTATATGCACTCTTTTTTCTGAGTTTTCCTGCGTTATATTCAAAACATCAAACAAAGAAGGGGCTTGTTATAAAACTACCTGTTGTGGCTTATAACGATCCCGTATCTTTTGTAGGGACGCAAAAAAGTGTGTTTACAAACAAAAAAGTATATGAACTTTATTTTAAAGGTATTGATTATGAGAATAACACCTTGGAAATAGAGCAATTAATTGATAGAGAAAGTTTTGTACTTGCTAAAGTAAAAGCAATTTATAATGCATTAAAAGAAGATGGTATTACTATTACTATAACCATGTTAAAAGAACGACAAATAAGAGAAGTCTTAAAAGAAAAGAAAAAAAATTGGTTTAATATTTTTAAAAAATAAGTGTATGAGCGATGTTGCTATAGTGTGTCAAGGTGCTATGTGTAAATGTAAATATGGTTTTACACCAGACACCTTTAAAATTGTAAGCACCCATAAAGAATACGTAAACGAGTCTAATGGCTCATCTAAAATGATTGCGACTACCTTGGATATTGGGCAACCTTTCCAAGCCAAAACTTTTGGGCAATGTAAATTACAACCTTCATCAAGTGGGTATTTACCATGCGTACCCGCCATAACACAATGGCAAGATTTTTATAAAAAAGTTACGATAAGTAACAATGGTAAAATTTTAACAGAAGATAGCAAAGCAATATGTGCTATTGCAGGTAGCCCATGTGTTGAGTTTACTTGGCACGGGCAAATTGGTGCGCCAAGTCAATCACAAGCAGCAGAAGCAGACAATCAGGTGCATAGTCAGATAAACCCGTTAGCGAGTCCTAAAGGGGCAAAAGAAGAACCTGTTAATCATATATTAACCATTAATTAAAAAAGACGATGCCTCACGATAAAAAGAAGAAGCCTTACGATTATTCAAAAGATGATGTAAAAAGGTCTAAAGGTAGCTATCAAAAAGTAATTGTAGCCGACCAAAAAAAATTAGATACTGGTATTGTAAAGAAAAGAATTTATAAAAGGTATTATGTTTTTGAAATACAATTAAATCAAAAAGTTAACTTTAAATTAAAGGTTCTCAATGCAAAAAACATAAATGAAACTGGGCAAAATGTGTACTGGATATTTCAAGACTCAACGAATTTCGAAAAACATGTATACGGATCTTTTGAAAGCCATGAAAATAAAAACGACTTTCAGACCCATTTAAATACTCTTAATATAGGTACTAAGTATGAAGTAGCATTTTTTGAAGATGGGAGTGAAAATCCAGATTATATACACTATACAGAGGAAAGTACAAAATGTATAGGGAAAAATTATCTACCTACAAACCCTTTTAAAAGTAATAGAAAAAAAAGAGAAGGAATACTTTTGGGTAGCGTATCATATACGCCAACAGTATTAGGAAAAGGATTATGGATAGAAGGTATTAATTATACTCCTGAGTTTGAAAGTCAAGGAGCATTTATGATTGCTGTTAGCGAACCACAGATACTTAATTTATATGTAGAAAAAAGATATCGCCCAGAAAAAATTGTTAGAGAATCAGGGGTTATTACAGATCAGGAAGATACCACTCATGTAACCCAAGAACTTACCTATGGTAATATGTTAGATATACATATAAACTTACACAATATATTAGATGATTATACCTGTACTTTAGGCGTTTTTTATGAAGATACATCTATGAGTGAAGGTTACTCAAGAATTATAGATTTAGATCAGAATAAGAAAGACAATCCTTCTTTAGATTATAACCGAAAATTTATTGAAGAGTTAGTAGTTGATTTACGTTGGGCAGGTAGATCAAAACATAAAGAAGGAAAAGATGATGAAGATTCTCTGCAAGACTATAAAATGGTGCTTACGTTTAGACCAACAAATGCAGATGAAAAATCACATGCCAAAGACTACCCAATTATAACAAGAGAAATTACGTTTACCGTAAATTACAAAGGGAATTTTAGTTATGACGAGCATGAACCTAGTTATATAACGCAAGTAGTAAAAGTACATAAACCACCATTGGTAAGTCAATCGTTTGAGGACTGTAGATACACAAGTTTATCCCTTAAGATAGGAAATCAGCCCAAATTTAATCTTTTGTATGAAGAAAAAGATGGGTCATTATCAGGTAAGTGTACTGACAATAAAACAGCCGTTTATCAATTGGTAGCTGGCAATGTAGGTAATGTTATTCCTGTACTCATTGAAATTGATGCAGAGGTTTCAACATGTGAAGATAGCACGCTAAAGCATCAAAACAATACCTTTAATATCGAAGATATTATTCCATTAGAATTTAAAAAAGGAAAAGGAGTTTGGAAATATATAAAAAACAAGAATATTTTTCCTGAAGTGCAACCCTTTACTTTGGTTGGGAAAATTACAGAAAGCAGCTTGGCGTTTAATGCAGCATACCCCTATCAAGCATGGAGTGAAAGTACATTCTTATTTAAATACCTCACTTGGCAGATAGATCCAATAGAACTATTTATTGGTGTGCGTAGCTGTAGATATGTACGTACTCCCTCTATTTATATATATCCTGATATGGTATGGTCATTACACTTTAATTATGGTATAAAAGAAAACGAGATCCTTTATTTTCAAAATAAAAAAGTAAACTTAATATTTGGCTATGCTAACTATATGGATTATATAAAAGATGCTGTCTTATGGATTTATGAACCGTTTAAAGAATATTTTGACACGTTTTTCCCAAATGGAAACCAAGATAAATTAGAAGAACTTGTTAAAGCACTTGGGCTAGATGATGCTAAAACCTATGCCAGATTAGGCTTACATGTAAGATATGATGGTGATAAAGAAATAGATTATACAGCCATAACAAGATATAAAGCTTATATGTACTATCTTATTTTTCAGTTTGTTATGGTTTCTCTTGCCGTAGATTTATTTATATTATATCTAACCAGAGGAAAAGCATTAGAGGGCAAAGCACTAAAATTACAGAGAACGTTAAAAAGGGTAAAGAAGAGAATAAAGTCTATAGAAGAAGCAACAGAACTGGAATTTGCAATATTATACCCAAAAATCAATGCCAATGCAGGGATCTACCGAATATCACAAGAAAATGGTGAAATTGCAACCATTATAGAAGCGACCATACAAGCAAAACCATTAATAGGCTTAAATGTGAAGTGTAAATTTGATCTTAATGAGAAAAAAGGGGTAAGTTTAATTGATAAAAAAGGGAAAGAACATAAAATAAAAAAGTTTAAATGGTTAGAAAAACTAGTAGCAACTTTTGAATTAGATGGTCAAATAAATACAGATATTAATATAAAGTACAATACCCATTCACAAAAATTTACTACCAATGAAAATGGTGTAAAGCAAGAGTTGAAAAACGGGTATATACTTAAGAATAAAGGATCTGTAGTTGGGTATGCTGAATTGAAAGGTAAAATTGTTCTACCTGTTTCTTCTAGGGCAAACGCAATTTCCTTACATATTACGGCTAGTGCTGATACTGATTTTGGATTTAGTGAAGCTAAGGTTTTTGGAATTGATACTATTGGGCCCTTTTTTAGAATAGAATATACAATCGAAGAGTTTTCTTTAAATGTTAATATAGATGTAGTAGCTAAAAAAGGAAGAAAAACTCTTTATGATATTAAAAAAGCATTTTTAGAATTTTTTGGAATTGATACTAATGAGGAAGGTTTTGAAAAAATGTTTTTTGAAGAAAAAAAAATATTACTCCCAAAATTGTATTTATTTGATCCTTTAAGACAATTTAAAAAATAAAAATTTATGAATTTTAAAATCTATTATCTCCTATTTGCTTTTTCATTTATAGGATGCTCACAAAATAAAAAAACTGATACTTATACGATGAAATTAGATACTTATATAAATGACATATTAAAAAATGTTAAACATTCTATTGATGAAGAAGTGTTTTTTTTATCAATAAGAGCGTCAAAATCAACTTATAATATTCGGGTTAATGATATGTCGATTAAACAATCTTTTGATTATGAAGATGATAAAAAACAAAGGGTTTCACTAAACTTTCATAATCTCAATAAAACATTTAAAAATTCAGGTAAACAAAGAATCTCTTTTAGTATTTATCCATTTAATAGAGACAGATTTAAAGCAAACGATAGAATAAAAATTACTATTGAGAAATCAGATAAAACAGGTAATCTTACAGATTATATTGAATATAAGCCGAAAATGATTGACGATGCAGAAACTCCTGAGTTTACTGACACAGAAGTGCATGAAGGAAGCTTTGAGTTTGAAGCAAAATTACCTTATAAAAAACAAATAGACTGGTCTGAGTCTAAAAGTTTAAAAGATCAAGAAAATACAGAGCAAGAAGTACTAGAGGCGTATAAAGAAGTGATGAGATTATATGCAGAAGGAGATTTAGACAGTTTGTTAGAACTCTACAAACCTATTTTTCAAGATGAGGCGCAGTCTGTATATGCAACTAAAGAAAAAGATTATAGGCTATCTTATGAATTAAACTGGGAACGTTTACATCCGTTTTTTTATAAATCAAAACCTAGATTAGATGCTGATTATGAATTAAAATTTTATGCAGACGGTAGATTGGTTACTTTAGAAAAGAAAAAAAACACGGCTTTAAGTTGTAACAAAAGTGCATTATCCATCATATACGATAAAGATTTTGATAAATTCCCTGACAACTTGTTTGTAAGTGCCAAAGATTTAATAATGTTTGGAGATGGTACGATTCCGAAAAAAGAAATGGAAATATACTTATTCTTCTATAAACCAAAAGGATCAAATACTTTAAAATTAGCTACAGATATTTTTAGAAAAGAAAAATTATTAAATCCAATAGAAGATTAATGAGATTAGGTAAACACATATTTCAGCATATAAAGATCGTTTTTGTGATGAGTCTTGTTTTTTGTACCGCATGTTCACAAACAAAAAATCAAAAAAAACTAGATAAAATGGCGACCAAAATAGACACTTATATAAACACCATATTAAAAAACGTAAAACACTATCCAGAAGAACCTGTTTATTTTATAGGTAGCACTGGTTCATATAAATACTACGAAATTAAGATAAATGATGTAATAGTCGTGCAAAACTATTTTTTAAAAGGTGAGGATACTTCTTCTCTTAGGAGATTTAGTAGTATCAACAATGCTCTTAATAAACAGGGCAAGCAAAAATTATCGTTTGCCCTCTTTCCTGAGGATGGTAAAACGTTTAAGTCCAATGATTGGGTTGAATTATCGATAGAAACTATGGATCAATTTAGAGAAACAAAAGAAATTTTCACGTTTGAACCTCCTATGAAATCTGATGGAGAAACCTCGGAGCATATTGGTTTAGAAAGCTATTCGGGAAGCTTTGAGTTTGAAGGAAAATTACCTTATAAAAAACAAATAGATTGGTCTGAATCTAATAGCTTAAAAGATCAAAAAAACATAGAGCAAGAAGTGCTAGAGGCGTATAAAGAAGTGATGAGATTATATGCGGAAGGAGATTTAGACAGTTTGTTAGAACTCTACAAGCCTATTTTTCTAGACGAAGCACAGTCTGTATATGCTACTAAAGAAAAAGATTATAGGCTATCTTATGAATTAAACTGGGAACGTTTACATCCATTTTTTTATAAATCAAAACCTACATTAGATGCGGATTATGAATTAAAATTTTATGCAGACGGTAGATTGGTTACTTTAGAAAAGAAAAAAAACACGGCTTTAAGTTATAACAAAAGTGCATTATCCATCATATACGATAAAGATTTTGATAAATTCCCTGATGGCCTTACTAGAGCAAATAGGGATGTAGTAATGTTTGAAGATGTTGCCACTCCTAAAAAAGAAATGGAATTATACTTATTCTTCTATAAACCAAAAGGATCAAATACCTTAAAATTAGCTACAGATGTTTTTAGAGAGGAAGAATTATTAAATCCAATAGAAGATTAATGAGATTAGGTAAACACATATTTCAGCATATAAAGATCGTTTTTGTGATGAGTCTTGTTTTTTGCACCGCTTGTGGGCAAACAAAAAATCAAAAAAAACTAGATGAAATGGCTATCAAAATAGACACTTATATAAATACCATATTAAAAAATGTAAAACACTACCCAGAAGAACCTGTTTATTTAGTAGATCTCTCTTCTCCATCAACATACTATGAAATTAAAGTAAATAATATAATAGTTGAGGAAAGTTATACAAATAATGAAGGGTCTTTTCCTATTAAATTATTTAGCAGTGTAAATGATGCTATCAATAAAGAAGGCAAGCAAAAAGTAACGTTTACTCTATTTCCTGCAGAAGATAAAACATTTAAATCTAATAGTTGGGTTGAAATATCTATAGAAACTATAAATCAATTTAGAGAAACAAAAGAAATTTTCACTTATGAACCTCCTATGAAATCTGATGGAGAAACCTCTGAACATATTGGTTTAGAAAGTTATTCGGGAAGCTTTGAGTTTGAAGCAAAATTACCTTATAAAAAACAAATAGATTGGTCTGAGTCTAAAAGCCTAAAAGAACAAAAAAACATAGAACAAGAAGTGCTAGAGGCGTATAAAGAAGTAATGAGATTATATGCAGAAGGAGATATAGACAGTTTATTAGAACTCTATAAACCTATTTTTCAAGATGAGGCACAGTCTGTATATACTACTAAAGACAAAAAAGGTTGGGTAAATTACCGATTGAAATGGGAACGTTTACATCCATTTTTTTATAAATCAAAACCTATATTAGATACTGATTATGAATTAAAATTTTATGCAGAGGGTAGATTAGTTACTTTAGAAAAGAAAAAAGATACTGCTTTAAGTTATAACAAAAGTGCATTATCCATCATATACGATAAAGATTTTGATAAATTTACTGACAACTTATTTGTAAGTGCCAAAGATTTAATAATGTTTGGAGATGGTACGATTCCTAAAAAAGAAATGGAATTATACTTATTCTTTTATAAACCAAAAGGATCAAATACTTTAAAATTAGCTACAGATATTTTTAGAGAGGAAAAATTATTAAATCCAATAGAAGATTAATGAGATTAGGTAAATACATATTTCAGCATATAAAGATCATTTTTTTGATGAGTCTTGTTTTTTGCACCGCATGTTCACAAACAAAAAATCAAAAAAAACTAGATGAAATGGCTATCAAAATCGACACTTATATAAATACCATATTAAAAAACGTAAAACACTATCCAGAAGAACCTGTTTATTTTATAAGTAGCCCAGGTCCATATAAATACTACGAAATTAAAATAAATGATATTATAGTTATACAAAATTATTTTTCAAAAGGTGATGCCCCTTCTTATAGGAATTTTAGTAGTATCAACAATGCTCTTAATAAAAAGGGCAAGCAAAATTTAACGTTTACTCTATTCCCTTCAAAAGATAAAACGTTTCAGTCCAATGATTGGGTTGAGTTATCGATAGAAACTATGGATCAATTTAGAGAAAGAAAAGAAATTTTCACGTTTGAACCTCCTATGAAATCTGATGGAGAAACCTCGGAGCATATTGGTTTAGAAAGCTATTCGGGAAGCTTTGAGTTTGAAGCAAAATTACCTTATAAAAAACAAATAGATTGGTCTGAGTCTAAAAGTTTAAAAGATCAAAAAAATACAGAGCAAGAAGTGCTAGAGGCGTATAAAGAAGTAATGAGATTATATGCAGAAGGAGATTTAGACAGTTTGTTAGAACTCTACAAACCTATTTTTCAAGATGAGGCGCAGTCTGTATATGCAACTAAAGAAAAAAAGAGTAGGCTAAGTTACCGATTAAACTGGGAACGTTTACATCCATTTTTTTATAAATCAAAACCTACATTAGATGCTGATTATGAATTAAAATTTTATGCAGAGGGTAGATTGGTTACTTTAGAAAAGAAAAAAAACACGGCTTTAAGTTGTAACAAAAGTGCATTATCCATCATATACGATAAAGATTTTGATAAATTCCCTGATGGCCTTACTAGAGCAAATAGGGATGTAGTAATGTTTGAAGATGTTGCCACTCCTAAAAAAGAAATGGAATTATACTTATTCTTCTATAAACCAAAAGGATCAAATACCTTAAAATTAGCTACAGATGTTTTTAGAGAGGAAGAATTATTAAATCCAATAGAAGATTAATGAGATTAGGTAAACACATATTTCAGTATATAAAGATCATTTTTGTGATGAGTCTTGTTTTTTGCACCGCTTGTGGGCAAACAAAAAATCAAAAAAAACTAGATGAAATGGCTGTCAAAATAGACACTTATGTGAATACCATATTAAAAAATGTAAAGTATTACCCAGAAGAACCTGTTTATTTAGTGGATCTCTCTTCTTCATCAGGATATTACGAAATTAAAATAAATGATGTAATAGTCGAGCAAAACTATTTCTCAAAAGGTGAGGACCCTTCTTCTTTTAGGAGATTTAGTAGTATCAACAATGCTCTTAATAAA
The DNA here is from genome assembly GCA_965224465.1 of Flavobacteriaceae bacterium. Taxonomy (GTDB): domain Bacteria; phylum Bacteroidota; class Bacteroidia; order Flavobacteriales; family Flavobacteriaceae. The sequence continues at coordinate 3,804,132 of OZ245049.1, forward strand.
CAGGGCAAGCAAAAAATATCGTTTGCCCTGTTTTCTGAGGAATATAAAACGTTTCAGTCCAATGATTGGCTTGATGTATCGATAGAAACGATGGATCAATTTAGAGAAACAAAAGAAATTTTCACGTTTGAGCCTCCTATGAAATCTGATGGAGAAACCTCGGAGCATATTGGTTTAGAAAGCTATTCGGGAAGCTTTGAGTTTGAAGCAAAATTACCTTATAAAAAACAAATAGATTGGTCTGAGTCTAAAAGTTTAAAAGATCAAAAAAATACAGAGCAAGAAGTGTTAGAGGCGTATAAAGAAGTGATGAGATTATATGCAGAAGGAGATTTAGACAGTTTGTTAGAACTCTACAAACCTATTTTTCAAGATGAGGCGCAGTCTGTATATGCAACTAAAGAAAAAGATTATAGGGTCTCTTATGAATTAAACTGGGAACGTTTACATCCATTTTTTTATAAATCAAAACCTAGATTAGATGCGGATTATGAATTAAAATTTTATGCAGACGGTAGATTGGTTACTTTAGATAAGAAAAAAAACACGGCTTTAAGTTGTAACAAAAGTGCATTATCCATCATATACGATAAAGATTTTGATAAAATGCCTGATGGTACAAGGGTAAATATAAAATATTTAAAAATGTTTGAGGATGGTGTGGTGCCTAAAATGGAAATGGAAATATACTTATTCTTTTATAAACCAAAAGGATCAAATACTTTAAAATTAGCTACAGATATTTAAAGAAAAAAAAATTTTACTACCGAAAATTTATTTATTTGATCCATTAAGAAATTTTAAAACAATTGAAAATGAAAATTATTAAATTTTGTAACCGATTACTATTGATATTTACATTAGTGGCTTGCTCACAAACAAAAAGTAAGCTAAAAATAAAAAACGATCTTAAAATTATGAAAATAGATAGCTATATTTCTAACCTTATAAAAAATGTGGAGCACTTTGGTGAGGAAAAAACATTTAATCTCGATGTGTGGGTAACAAAATCGAACTATAAAATACAAATAAATGATTTGCCAGTAGAAGAATGTTTTGACTATGAAAATAATCAACATATTTTCCGAAGTTATCAAAGTGTTAATAGTGTTCTTAAAATAGGTAGTAAACAAAAAGTGTCTTTTAAAATATGGCCACTAGATAGAAAGACCTTTCTAAGTACTGACAAGATTAAAATAACAATAGAGGAAATAGATCAAACAGGTGAATTAAGTGATTTTTTTATTTATAATCCTCCAATGTTAGATGATGGGGAAACCCCAGAATATGTTGGCAAAGAAAGTTATTCGGGTAGTTTTGAATTTGAAGCAACTTTACCTTATAAAAAAGAAGTTGATTGGTTTAAATCCGAAGATTTAAGGAATTCACCAAATATTCAACAGGAAGTACTAGTAGCATACAAAGAAATAGGGCGGTTGTATGAAAGTGGGGATTTTGAAACTCTGTTACAACTATATGATCCCATATTTAAAACTGAGGCACAATCCACTTTTGCTACTAAAGAAAGATTAGACTATTTAAATGTTCCTGACAGGATTTACCCTTTTTTATATAAATCGAAAGTTGTATTAGACCCCAATTATGAAATAAAATTTTATGCTGACGGAACATTAGTAGCTTTGAAAACGAAAACTTCTGAACGGAATTATTCTAAATCACCATTAACGATTAGATATGATAAAGATTTTGATCTTTTGCCAGAGAGTGCAAATGTAAATTCTAAAGAATTAAAACTTAATCTCAGTGGTACGATTCCTAAAAAAGAAATGGAATTATACTTATTCTTCTATAAACCAAAAGGATCAAATACCTTAAAATTAGCTACAGATGTTTTTAGAGAGGAAGAATTATTAAATCCAATAGAAGATTAATGAGATTAGGTAAATACATATTTCAGCATATAAAGATCGTTTTTGTGATGAGTCTTGTTTTTTGCACCGCTTGTTCACAAACAAAAAATCAAAAAAAACTAGATGAAATGGCTATTAAAATAGACACTTATATAAATACCATATTAAAAAATGTAAAACACTACCCAGAAGAACCTGTTTATTTAGTAGACCTCTCTTCTTCATCAGGATATTACGAAATTAAAATAAATGATGTTATAATTGATCAACATTATTTTTCAAAAGATTACCCTACCACAATCAGAACTTATAGCAGTATCAACAATGCTCTTAATAAAGAAGGCAAGCAAAAAGTAACGTTTACTCTATTTCCTGCAGAAGATAAAACATTTAAATCTAATAGTTGGGTTGAAATATCTATAGAAACTATAAATCAATTTAGAGAAACAAAAGAAATTTTCACTTATGAACCTCCTATGAAATCTGATGGAGAAACCTCTGAACATATTGGTTTAGAAAGTTATTCGGGAAGCTTTGAGTTTGAAGCAAAATTACCTTATAAAAAACAAATAGATTGGTCTGAGTCTAAAAGCCTAAAAGAACAAAAAAACATAGAACAAGAAGTGCTAGAGGCGTATAAAGAAGTAATGAGATTATATGCAGAAGGAGATATAGACAGTTTATTAGAACTCTATAAACCTATTTTTCAAGATGAGGCACAGTCTGTATATACTACTAAAGACAAAAAAGGTTGGGTAAATTACCGATTGAAATGGGAACGTTTACATCCATTTTTTTATAAATCAAAACCTATATTAGATACTGATTATGAATTAAAATTTTATGCAGAGGGTAGATTAGTTACTTTAGAAAAGAAAAAAGATACTGCTTTAAGTTATAACAAAAGTGCATTATCCATCATATACGATAAAGATTTTGATAAATTTACTGACAACTTATTTGTAAGTGCCAAAGATTTAATAATGTTTGGAGATGGTACGATTCCGAAAAAAGAAATGGAATTATACTTATTCTTTTATAAACCAAAAGGATCAAATACTTTAAAATTAGCAACGGATATTTTTAGAAAAGAAAAATTATTAAACGGAGAGGATTAATGATATTTGGTAAACGTATATTTCAGCATATAAAAATCATTTTGGTAATGAGTCTTGTTTTTTGCACCGCATGTTCACAAACAAAAAATCAAAAAAAACTAGATGAAATGGCTATCAAAATCGACACTTATATAAATACCATATTAAAAAACGTAAAACACTATCCAGAAGAACCTGTTTATTTTATAAGTAGCCCAGGTCCATATAAATACTACGAAATTAAAATAAATGATATTATAGTTATACAAAATTATTTTTCAAAAGGTGATGCCCCTTCTTATAGGAATTTTAGTAGTATCAACAATGCTCTTAATAAAAAGGGCAAGCAAAATTTAACGTTTACCCTATTTCCTTCAAAAGATAAAACGTTTCAGTCCAATGATTGGGTTGAGTTATCGATAGAAACTATGGACCAATTTAGAGAAACAAAAGAAATTTTCACGTTTGAACCTCCTATGAAATCTGATGGAGAAACCTCGGAGCATATTGGTTTAGAAAGCTATTCGGGAAGCTTTGAGTTTGAAGCAAAATTACCTTATAAAAAACAAATAGATTGGTCTGAGTCTAAAAGCCTAAAAGAACAAAAAAACATAGAACAAGAAGTGCTAGAGGCGTATAAAGAAGTAATGAGATTATATGCAGAAGGAGATATAGACAGTTTATTAGAACTCTATAAACCTATTTTTCAAGATGAGGCACAGTCTGTATATACTACTAAAGACAAAAAAGGTTGGGTAAATTACCGATTGAAATGGGAACGTTTACATCCATTTTTTTATAAATCAAAACCTATATTAGATACTGATTATGAATTAAAATTTTATGCAGAGGGTAGATTAGTTACTTTAGAAAAGAAAAAAGATACTGCTTTAAGTTATAACAAAAGTGCATTATCCATCATATACGATAAAGATTTTGATAAATTTACTGACAACTTATTTGTAAGTGCCAAAGATTTAATAATGTTTGGAGATGGTACGATTCCTAAAAAAGAAATGGAATTATACTTATTCTTTTATAAACCAAAAGGATCAAATACTTTAAAATTAGCTACAGATATTTTTAGAGAGGAAAAATTATTAAATCCAATAGAAGATTAATGAGATTAGGTAAATACATATTTCAGCATATAAAGATCATTTTTTTGATGAGTCTTGTTTTTTGCACCGCATGTTCACAAACAAAAAATCAAAAAAAACTAGATGAAATGGCTATCAAAATCGACACTTATATAAATACCATATTAAAAAACGTAAAACACTATCCAGAAGAACCTGTTTATTTTATAAGTAGCCCAGGTCCATATAAATACTACGAAATTAAAATAAATGATATTATAGTTATACAAAATTATTTTTCAAAAGGTGATGCCCCTTCTTATAGGAATTTTAGTAGTATCAACAATGCTCTTAATAAAAAGGGCAAGCAAAATTTAACGTTTACTCTATTCCCTTCAAAAGATAAAACGTTTCAGTCCAATGATTGGGTTGAGTTATCGATAGAAACTATGGATCAATTTAGAGAAAGAAAAGAAATTTTCACGTTTGAACCTCCTATGAAATCTGATGGAGAAACCTCGGAGCATATTGGTTTAGAAAGCTATTCGGGAAGCTTTGAGTTTGAAGCAAAATTACCTTATAAAAAACAAATAGATTGGTCTGAGTCTAAAAGTTTAAAAGATCAAAAAAATACAGAGCAAGAAGTGCTAGAGGCGTATAAAGAAGTAATGAGATTATATGCAGAAGGAGATTTAGACAGTTTGTTAGAACTCTACAAACCTATTTTTCAAGATGAGGCGCAGTCTGTATATGCAACTAAAGAAAAAAAGAGTAGGCTAAGTTACCGATTAAACTGGGAACGTTTACATCCATTTTTTTATAAATCAAAACCTACATTAGATGCTGATTATGAATTAAAATTTTATGCAGAGGGTAGATTGGTTACTTTAGAAAAGAAAAAAAACACGGCTTTAAGTTGTAACAAAAGTGCATTATCCATCATATACGATAAAGATTTTGATAAATTCCCTGATGGCCTTACTAGAGCAAATAGGGATGTAGTAATGTTTGAAGATGTTGCCACTCCTAAAAAAGAAATGGAATTATACTTATTCTTCTATAAACCAAAAGGATCAAATACTTTAAAATTAGCTACAGATATTTTTAGAAAAGAAAAATTATTAAATCCAATAGAAGATTAATGAGATTAGGTAAACACATATTTCAGCATATAAAGATCATTTTTGTGATGAGTCTTGTTTTTTGCACCGCTTGTGGGCAAACAAAAAGTAAGCTAAAAATAAAAAACGATCTTAAAATTATGAAAATAGATAGCTATATTTCTAACCTTATAAAAAATGTGGAGCACTTTGGTGAGGAAAAAACATTTAATCTCGATGTGTGGGTAACAAAATCGAACTATAAAATACAAATAAATGATTTGCCAGTAGAAGAATGTTTTGACTATGAAAATAATCAACATATTTTCCGAAGTTATCAAAGTGTTAATAGTGTTCTTAAAATAGGTAGTAAACAAAAAGTGTCTTTTAAAATATGGCCACTAGATAGAAAGACCTTTCTAAGTACTGACAAGATTAAAATAACAATAGAGGAAATAGATCAAACAGGTGAATTAAGTGGTTTTTTTATTTACTCAAGTTTCGCACTTAGATAGATTTACGCAACCTCTTGGCAATTAAGTTTATGGGTATTTACTAGAAATCCAAAATTCTCAATATTCACTATTATTTTACGTGTAATTAACTCAATATCAATAGATTCAATCATCTTTTCCAAAACATCAATCACCAAACTGACAACTGCTAATATCCTGATGTTTAGCTTATTCTCTATATAATCTTGTTTTAAATCTTTAAACAACCCTCCTATTGTTTCGTAGGCTTCCATTCTATATCGAATACTGGTGAGTAAATATTGAACCATTATAATGCTTATTTGTGCGATTTGAATATCAAAATTAGTGGACTGACATTTTCCAAGACCAAACAACTGCTTAGCTTCTTTAAAAAACACTTCTATGGACCATCTGATACTGTATATTTCAATAGCCTTTACGAATTTCAGTGTTGTGTCAGTTGATATTAACGTATGCCATTTGCCATTCTTTCCACGTTTTGAAATAAATACAGCAACCTTAAGACCGTCAATTTCAGTTATGTAATGATGGTAGTAATAATTGAATTTACGGCATCGTTTTGGTTTTATTTTCTGTTTTTTGAGTTGTGACAAGGTTTTAATCTTTGATTTAACTTCAATTTTACTGTTGTATTTATACATTCCTATAATATGAGTTAAGCTACTAATGTCCCGTAACTTTCTAAGTAATTTAACACTTGTAAACCAACTGTCTATTAAGATGTAATCTACAGGTACCTTACGTTTTATAAGCCTTGAGAACATTTGCACCAACAAGTCTGTTTTCTTTTTATTGAGTTCCTGATACCTTTTTGCTGCAATTGTTTTACTACATCTCGGCGTTTTCTTTTGAAGTCTACGTTGCTTTGCTGTTAGTCCGTATTTTAATTTTGATGTTTTACTTTCACGGTGTAAACTAAAATCAACAGGAATAAATACACTTCCGTTCCAGTAACCAGCAACAAGTAGTTTATAACCTAGGTAATACGTTTTTGATACATGGTTGTATATTTTTGAAACACCTTCAATTGTCTTTCCTGTTTTAGAAAGATCAGTATCATCAAAGATCAAGCATCTTGTAGCATCTTTAGATGGAGTAAAGAACTCTTCTTTTAATAGATATTGCTTCACAAACTGAGCTAGAAAAACCCTCCAATTTATCTTTTGATTTGCTAGGATTCGATAGTATGAATCTTTACCAGACTGACCTAATCCTTTGTCTTTATTGCTTGTAAGTCCATGAATAGAGTCAAATCCAATAATAGGTAAAATTAAAAGTGTAGAAATCAAATTACCGAATGAAATCCCCGATTTCTTACACCAACTAAACTTGTTTTTAATTTTATTGAATCCTAAAATATTTAGATGTGCTTGTAGGTATTCTGAACTAAGCCAAATCTTATTAAATTTTCCTTTTATCTCCTGTGTTTTTGTGATATCTTCGTGTTCTAGCATGTTTTGTACTTTCTTGTTCGTACTTAAAAGTACAATAAAACCAGGGGATTACCTTGGTTTTCATGCTATTTATTTTCACTTAAACACCTGTAAATGATGGGTGCGAAACTTGAGTTATTTATAATCCTCCAATGTTAGATGATGGGGAAACCCCAGAATATGTTGGCAAAGAAAGTTATTCGGGTAGTTTTGAATTTGAAGCAACTTTACCTTATAAAAAAGAAGTTGATTGGTTTAAATTCGAAGATTTAAGGAATTCACCAAATATTCAACAGGAAGTACTAGTAGCATACAAAGAAATAGGGCGGTTGTATGAAAGTGGGGATTTTGAAACTCTGTTACAACTATATGATCCCATATTTAAAACTGAGGCACAATCCACTTTTGCTACTAAAGAAAGATTAGACTATTTAAATGTTCCTGACAGGATTCACCCTTTTTTATATAAATCGAAAGTTGTATTAGATCCTAATTATGAAATAAAATTTTATGCTGACGGAACATTAGTAGCTTTGAAAACGAAAACTTCTGAACGGAATTATTCTAAATCACCATTAACGATTAGATATGATAAAGATTTTGATCTTTTGCCAGAGAGTGCAAATGTAAATTCTAAAGAATTAAAACTTAATCTCAGTGGTACGATTCCGAAAAAAGAAATGGAATTATACTTATTCTTCTATAAACCAAAAGGATCAAATACTTTAAAATTAGCTACAGATATTTTTAGAGAGGAAAAATTATTAAATCCAATAGAAGATTAATGAGATTAGGTAAACACATATTTCAGCATATAAAGATCATTTTTTTGATGAGTCTTGTTTTTTGCACCGCTTGTGGGCAAACAAAAAATCAAAAAAACGAGATGAACACTTAAATTCTGATTCTAAAACAACAAAGAATGAATGTAATGGTTCCGTAATTTCTAAAATTTCCTTGAAAGGTCAAGATACTAAAATGATATACAGGAGCGTTAGGTATGCGAAAAGCATGAAAAAAGAAGCTGTATTTTTAGAGTCTCGGATGCATAATTTATAAAAAATAAAAACAGTATATAACGGGGCTTTTCCCTGTAAATACGAGTACTCTAATCATAGGGTTAGAGCGAAATTAATGGATATCTAGCTGTATTTTAAGGAAGAATACCATTGTATGAGAAGGGTTTTGGCACTAAAAACATGTCGAATTTACATGTGAGTGTCTGTTATTCAGTTTTTTAGTGAAATTAGGAAATAGCGTCTGTTATTTTCGGAGATGATTTGATTTAAAAACAAAAACCAACGATAGAAAAAAAGAAATTTAGAGGGGGGATTTAAAAAAGCTTACAACTAAAAAAAACTTAATATATTTGATGAAAATAACTGCTAATAACTAAAAAATATGAGTGCAAATAAAAACAAAATGTCTAATCATTTAGACTCATCTGTAATCCGTTTCTTTATTCTTGCTTTTTTTGTTTCAGCTTCTGTTTTAGCTTATAGAGCAACACGATATTCTCCCTGTAAAGAAGTTGTATTTATTGTAAAAACAAAAGATCTTGTAGAAGGGAAACTTGTTAAATTTGTAGACAATACTTCTAATGCTGTTTCGTGGGAATGGGATTTTGATGATGGTTCTAAAGTAATAACAAATAAGGAGGCTTTACATGTTTTTAAAAAACAAGGAGCGTATAATGTAAGGTTGCGAGTGAATGGAATATGTCAAGAAGTTCAAAAAATAATTATAAAAGAAAGGCCATTTATTATAGATGTTACAAAACTGGCAGTGTTTAATTTACCCGCATCTATTATTGTAGGCGAAGAACTTGTACTTAGTGATAAAACTCCGAATGCAACTACATGGGAGTGGCGTTTTGGGGAAACAGCAGGGGTTAACTCAAAAAAGAAGTTAGCAAAATACACCTATGAAACACCAGGTTTAAAAACGGTGTCTCTTATTGTCAATGGTGATATTAAACATGCTACTAATAAAAAAATTGATGTGTTGCCTTTAAGAAGGGAAGAGGTTCAAGTAAACGTAATCGCTTCGGTTAATAGAACTGTAGGGAGACGAATTTCTAACGCACCTACTTCGGAAGCTTTAGGGCAACATGCAAATGCCTCTAATACTGACAAGGATGAAATACCGTATATCACGGGGAATTCGTTTAAAAAGAAGCTAATGTTAGTTTCTCAAAAGAAATTAACTGCTGATGCTTTTAAAGAATATTTATGTGGTGATTTGAACAAAACTATTATTGTAAACGGAGAGAAAACTACCTTCTTAGAATTTTGTGAACTTATTAAAGAAAAAAATCTTAAAGTAAAAGAAGTTAAGCTATACAGAAATGATAACAACTGTATTACAAATATCACAATCAAAAGAAGTAAATACATCCTTTAAAAATTAATGACATGAATACACCTGTTACAAAACATAGGGTTAATTGGATTGATGGAATGAAAATCAATAAAAATCATTTTATCGATTCAGAAAATTCATTATTATCATTGCTCGAAAGAAGTCTTAAAAATAGCATTACACCCATTAATTTCGGGATTATACCTATGTATAACGATGGGCAGGAATCCATTGATATTTCTATATCTTTAGACGGTCAAGATTCGATAGAAGTTGTACTAAACGCATGTATAGGTATTACATTAAGTGGTAGTCTGGTCTATATTACACCAGAAACAAAAGAGTTGCTAGAGCAATCTGGTTATATATTAAAACACCAATACACGTTAAATAAAGAAGAGAAAGAATGGTATGTGGTTCTTACAGTAAACCCTTACAATACGATTCCTGTTGGGAATGCAGATCCAGAGGAAGAGCCACCTAGACATCCAGGTACGTTACCGGAATATAAAATAAGTGTTTTGTCCAAATCTGAAATAACAAGTAAAGAAATTGGCCTGTACCACCTTACTCTTGGGAAAATTATTTTAGTAGACGATGTGCCAAAGCTATGCGAAGATTTTATTCCGCCATGTACCTCGGTACAAAGCCATGTAGATTTAAAATCCTCCTATACACAATTAGCTTCTTTTTTAAACCAAATGGAAGCGTATTGCATGCATATTATACAGAAAATACATCAAAAAAAACAAACCAACGATTTAGCACACATGGTGTTGCATGTTTCAGAAAGAACCTTGCAATATTTAAACAATACAATTTCCGAATTTAGGCTTGTAGACAAGTACGCACCACCTATAGAGATGGTAACAAAACAAATTAATTTGGCAAGAACCATTAAAAGCAGCTTAGATGTCTATATTGGTACTGGAAAAGAGGAATTGTTAAACTATTTGACCGATTGGTGTGATCTGAATCAAGGAGCGTTTGAAAATGTATTGATTGATATGATTGATCTAGAATATGTACATACGGATATAAATGTAGTATTACTAAAAACGGGATCGTTTACTAAATTAATGTTGTCCTTGTTTAAGAAATTAAACGAATTAGATTATATCGGTAAGAAGAACGACTCAAATATATTTGTAAAAGAAGAAATAGTAAGTGCGGACAAGGAAATAAAAAACCGAAGAAGCTTTTTATTAGATTAAAAACGTACAACAAGAAGAATACTAAGCACAGTTTTAAAGCCTATTTATAGATAAACGGAGAAAGACCTCTAAAAAAAGAGAACTGCTGCTGCCGTGTTTCTAACTTGGGGTACTTCAGAAACAAATCCTTATAATAAATTGGGACAACATTAATGTTGTCCCAAAAGATATAGAATACTTATTTAGCTAAAAACAGAACTTCTATTTGATGATATTGTTAAAGAGAATCTCTCTGAGGTAGTGCATAGGAATTCAAATGCTTAAAACTAAATAGAAACGCCTATTTTAAAGAAATAGAAGTTCCCTGTAAATTTAAATATACAATTCCGTCTTCCTGTTTTTCGGATGAAATAATAGGGTTACAGGTGATGTTTTGTTGCCTATAGATGTTTCTACAACGCAGCGTGTTTTAGGAACAGGTACCGCTGGTAAAAGTGTTTTTAGGGAAGACCCATCAAAAATAATAATTTGTGATAAAGCGATACAGAAAACGGATGTCGTACAAATTTAATCCCACCAGTGGGTTTAATTCCCCGATGCTTACATCGAAATAATTAAGGTTTGTTCTTTTTCATGCCTCGTGGGCTTGCCCGAGGTTATTTACTAAGCATGCATAAATATTCTTTGTTTTTAAATAGATTAGGGGTTATGAAGTGTTGGCGTACAGGTTGCAAAAGTTTTATTTCCAGAAAACAAAGGGTTCGCTTTGCGGCATCATTAATTCCTACAGCGTTCCTACATCCTAAAAAAACACATAACAAGTCCAGGGGAAAAAGACAGCTGCTTTTGTTGTCAGATTAAGCGATCCTTTTCTGCGAAGGTTTAAAAAGAGGGGATAGGTATTTTTGAAGTATGTATGCCCTTATATTTCAAAATTTTCTCTAATGGTTCTAAAAGCTTTACTCATTTGTGCTTCTACAGTTTTAACAGAGATATTCAAGGTGTCTCCAATTTCTTGGTAACGCAAGCCTTCTTTCTTACTCAGTAAAAATATTTCTTTACATTTCACAGGAAGCTTACTTATAATTTTTTTAATTTGTTGTAAGCGTTCTTTTTGATCGTTTTCTTGAAGGTCTATTCTTTCTAATAGCGCCTCGGATCTTAGTTGATCTAACAATTCTAAACGGCTTTTTTCTTTGCGATATGCATCAATAAAATGATGGTAAACAGTACTGAATAAGTAGTTTTTTATGGAGGTATTGATCTCTATTGTGGCTCGTTTTTTCCACATATTTATAAAGGTTTCTTGCACGATATCAGCAGCTTTGTCTTTGTTATTTGTAAGTCCAGAAGCATAATAAAGTAAATCAGAGTAGTAGTGAGTAAACAAGAATTTATAGGCACTTTCATCTCCTGATTTTAGTGCTTTTACTAGGTTTTTATGATTGTTTAACACGGTTTTCATTAATAATAATTCCGATTTATACAAATAACTGAAAAATATCACAATTATAAAAATAAATAAATAAATCAATTTGTAAGGGTATTGTGTTTGAGTTGCGTCTTAAGAGTAATAAGGGTTAAATACACGCTTATGTTATTGAAAAGAAAGAAATGGCGAGAAAAAATATCGATTTGTTAATAGTGAAATATTTTGACAATCAAATTACAGAAGTAGAGTTATTAGAGTTGCAAACGTGGGCACATAAAAATAAATCAGCTTTTAAGAGGGCTGTACAGTTGGATTTGGACATTCAAAAAAGTGTGAGTTCTAATATGAATTCAGAAAAAGGTTTTGAAATATTCAAAGAAGAAATAACGTATGGTAAAGCAAGAGTGATGACACTATCAAAAAAAAGGTATTTAAAACAATTTTTGAAATATGCCGCACTTATATTGACTCTGTGTACTTTAGGATCATGGTATTTTTTCAGGAGTAATGAACGGAAACCTGCAATGGTTATAGTAGGAGTGTCTAAGGAAATTAAATTGGAGTTGGGAGACGGTTCTGTAAAAATTATTACAGAGGGGAAAGCGCAACAAATTCTAAATAATAAAGGAAAACTTATAAGTACTCAAGGAAAGGAAGTCCTTACTTATACCGCAACATCAACTAAAATGGAAATTTTAAAAGAAACGTATAATACTTTGTCTATTCCTTATGGAAGGACATTTAAGATAGTGCTGTCCGATGGTACAAGAGTAGCTTTGAATGCAGGCTCTTCTTTGCGATACCCTATTCGTTTTTGGAAAGAAGGACCGCGGAGAGTTTATTTAGATGGAGAGGGGTATTTTGAGGTAACTAAAAACACGGCTCAACCATTTATTGTCACTACAACTACACATGATATAAAAGTATTAGGGACTCGTTTTAATGTTAACTCGTACAAGGAAGAGAACACGATGGAAACTGTTTTGGTAGCGGGTGCAGTCGAAATTTATTCGCTAGATAAAACCTCAAAGAAAAACAAGGTGCTGTTGTTAAAACCAAAACAAAAAGCCTCTTGGGATTCTCTAAAAGGTCGGGTAACGGTTAGCTCTGTAGAAACAGCACAATACACGGCATGGGTGGACGGAGGTTTGCTATTTGTGAATACCCCGTTTTTAAAGATGATTCGACAAATAGAACGTCATTATAATGTGACTATTCAGAACAATTACAAGGCATTAGAAGGGTTTGTTTTTACAGCTACTTTTGAGCATGAAAATATTGATCAAGTGATGCGTGCAATCAAATTGTATGGACAGTTTTCTTATTCAATAAATAACAATCATATAATCATTAATCAAACTTTAAATAACAAACGCTAATGAGAAAATAAGGACTATTATTTTTTACAAAAATAGACTTCACATAAAAAATCGGAAAATGTTGCAGCATTTCCCGATTAGATGAAGTGATTTAATACCAAATACATTTCCAAGTAACGGTTTAGAAATGGAATTATTTTTTGTTTTAGTTATCGTTTTATTTTTCAAAAACGCTAGAACGTAAAATAAACTATTTATATCGGTCATTTTGGATTGTAATTGGTGTAAAATATTATTAAACCACAATTAACACCACAAAAGTATGAAAAAAATCATATTTAATGGGGCGCTACATATAGTTCCCACTAAAATAAGTTTAAAAATGCGACTTACGACACTGTTACTGATAGTTTCACTGTTTAAGATTCAGGCAAATACGTATTCTCAAAACACAAAAATTACGTTGAATTTAACAAACGTAACTGTATTGGATGTTTTGGAGAACATTGAATCTAAAAGTGAATTTAATTTTTTTTACAATAGCTCCGATTTTGATTTAAATAGAAGAGTTACCACACAAGTAAAAAAGAAATCTATCACTTATATTTTAGATCAACTATTTAAGAATGTACCTGTTTTACATGCCGTTACAGATAGGCAAATTGTATTATATCCCAATCCGAATCCTAGTGTTCAAATAGAGCGTTCTGTGATTCGAAAAGCAATAGAAATTAAAGGGATTGTAACAGATTCACAAGGGACTCCCTTGCCTGGGGTGAGTGTGGTTATTGTAGGGACAAGTAAAGGAGTAGAAACCGATTTTGACGGGAATTTTACTATTGATGTGGATCTAGGAGATGTGTTAGAATTTTCATTTATTGGGATGAAAAAGGCGCGTGTTACTATAGGGATAAACACATTTATAAAAGTACAGTTAGAGGATGATGCAGCAGCACTGGAAGAAGTAGTTGTTGTGGGCTATGGCAGACAGAAAAAAGTAAATTTAACGGGAGCTGTAGGGATAGTCACAACAAAAGATATTGAAAACAAGCCCGTAACTAGTATTTCTAGCGCACTCCAAGGGACGGTTCCAGGAATGACTATTATTCAAAATAGTGGACAGCCAGGAAAAGATGGTGCGCAAATAAGAATACGTGGTATTGGGAGTTTAAATTCTTCTTCTAGCCCAATGATATTGGTGGATGGAATTCAATCTACTATGAATGATATTGATCCAAATGATATTGCGAGTATATCAATTTTAAAAGATGCTGCTTCAGCCGCTATCTACGGAGTTAGAGCAGCGAATGGTGTCGTGTTAATTACTACAAAAAAAGGAAGTAATACGCCTTTAAAACTCTCGTATAACTCATATGTTGGCTGGCAAAAAACCACACGTGAACCTAAAAAATTCTCATCAGCTGAGTATGCCGAGTTGTATAACGAAGCTTTGGTAAATTCTGGGAAACCTGTACTGTGGAGTAGCAGTGATATTTTGAAATTTAAAGACGGAAGTGATCCTGATAAATTTCCAAACACCAATTGGAGAGATTTGTTATATACGCAGTCGGGTATGCAACAGCAACATCACCTTAATGTTAAAGGAGGGAATAAAATATCACAATATTCTTTTTCTATGGGGTATTTTAATCAGGAAGGTTTAATAAAAAATACAGCTACAAGAAGATATAATTTAAGAACTAATTTTAATCATAAAGTAAGTGAAAAACTGGATGTAGGAATGAATATTTCTTATAGTTTGACAAATACAATAGAGCCTACAAATCCATATGCAGGTGGATTAAGTCAAGTTATAAGACAGGTGAATAGGATTGCTCCTTGGGTGCCTTATAAATACTCTGATGGTTCTTATGGTTATATTGGGGATGGGAATCCTATCGCTTGGTTAGAAAATGGAGGTACGAGTGATGTTGATTTATTAAGGAATACCATAATTGTGCATGGGGATTATAAAATACTTAAAGGACTTAAAGTGAGAGGACTAATGTCTTATAAAACCTTGTCTCATGTTATCGAGTCATTTACTAAAAGCATTCAGTTTTATGATTTTATATCTAAAGATCCTTCGTTATTTCAAGGGCCTAATGAGCAAAATGATTACCGTGCCAACACCTCTACCTTGGTTTTGAGGTATTTATTTGAATATGAAAAAGAAATAGAGGACCACACTATTAAAATATTAGCAGGGTACGAACAAGAAAACTATAGGTTTGATTTTACCAGAGCTATTAGGAAGGATTTTTTAAATAATAAGCTTAAAGAAATTAATGCGGGATCAACTGATGGTCAAATTGGAAAAGGATCTGGGGAGGAATTGGCGTTGGAGTCTTATTTTGGAAGAATCAATTATGGCTATAAAGATACATATCTTTTAGAAGCAAATTTAAGACGTGATGGGTCTTCTAGATTTGCAAAAGATAATAGGTGGGGATTGTTTCCTGCTGTTTCTGCTGGATGGAGAATTTCTGAAGAAAGTTTTATGGAGGAATTGGAATATGTTTCCAGTTTAAAATTAAGAGCGTCTTGGGGATTGTTAGGGAATCAAAAGACTTCTTCTGGGTATTATCCTAGTATTTCAAGTGTTTCTTTGGGAGAAAATTATAATTTTGGAGGAACAATTGCTCCAGGGGCATCCATTATAACGCCGGGAAATGCGGATATTCAATGGGAAACTACCGAGACCTATGATATTGGTTTAGACCTATCATTATTGAATAATAGAATAACATTTTCTACAGATTATTTTAAAAAGAGAACAACCGATATTCTCTTGGATCTTCCTGTGTCAAAAATATTTGGGCTAAGTGCTCCAATTCAAAATGCGGGTACTGTAGAGAATAGTGGTTTTGAATTTCAGTTAGGTTTTAAAGGGAGATTGGATAAGGTTACCTATAATATTTCATCTAATATTTCATTTATAGATACAGAAATTATGGATTTAAAAGGTATAGATCCTGTTGTGAGAACCGGTGGAAGAACCGTTTGGGAAGTAGGCTTGCCTATAAATACCTTTTATGGATATCAAAGTATGGGAATTTTTAATACAGCTGAGGAAGTGGCAAATCACGCGACCCAAAGAAGTGGAACCGGACCAGGGGACATTATCTATAAAGATCAAAATAAGGATGGAAAGATCAATGGAGAAGATCGTGTAAGTTTAGGAAGTTGGGATCCAGGAATTACCTATAGTACAACCGTTAATTTGAATTATAAAAACGTTGATTTTAGTATTTTCCTACAAGGTGTTGCAGATGTAAAAGGATATGTTTGGGGAGAAGCTTTAGGTGGCATGAATGGATATACTTCAAATCCTTTAACTATTTATAAAGAGCGTTGGACGCCAGAAAATCACTCCAAAAAATTCCCGAGGTTATTGACAGCTTCAAATGTTCAAAATAGCCCAGGGAGAACTCCTTCTGATTTTTGGATACAAGATGCCTCTTATTTAAGATTAAAGAACCTTCAAATTGGATATAATATTCCGAAATATTTTTTGAAAAATTTGAATATTTCTAAGTTTAGATTTTATTATAGTGGGCAAAATTTAGTGACCTTAACTAATTTTATTGATGGTTTTGATCCAGAAGCTCCTGCAGGTACAAGAGGGAGCTACTACCCACAGGTAAAAACACATTCGTTAGGTATAAATGTTATATTTTAAATTATGGAAAACATGAAAATTATTTTAAATTATAAAAGTATATTGTTTTTAGCGATCTTGTTCGTATTTGCCTCATGTGTGGATTTCGATAAAGAGCCTTTAGATGCTTTGTCTAAAGAAACATTTTGGTCCAATCAAAAAGATGCAGTGACTGCTGTAAATGCGTGCTATAAAGGTTGGGAATCCGGAGGGAATATTATGTATTTGGATGCTGCTACAGATAATGCGTATAACCAATTCCCTTGGGAAGGGTATGCAGGTATTGGGAATGGTTCTTTTTCTCCAACGGATACTGGTGCAGCACGTTTTTCTTTTAAAACGATTAGAAAATGCAACGATGTATTAGAAAATATAGGAGGGATTGACATGGATGAAGCATTAAGAAACAGGCTGATTGGTGAAGTGCGTTTTTTAAGAGCGTATCAATATTTTATAATGACACAGTTTTATGGTGATATTCCTTTGGTTACAAGCGTTTTGACCTTGGACGAAGCAAATATGTCAAGAACATCAAAAACCGAAGTTGTTGCCTTTGTGATAAAAGAATTAGCAGAGGTGTCTCAAATGTTACCTCTTAGTTATTCAGGAGCTAACATGGGGAGGATAACAAAGGGAGCAGTACTAGGACTAAAAGCTCGAATGGAATTGTTTGAAGAGAAATTTGAGGATGCTGCGACTACCGCAAAACAAATCATCAACCTTGGACGCTATAGCCTACTGCCAAGTTATATTGATTTATTTACCGAGGATTATGAAGATAATAACGAGGTTTTATTTGATGTTCAATATATAGAAAATGATTATTCAAACTGGTTACAAGGTGCTTTTTCTCCTGTTAAAGATGGTGGGTGGAGTTCTGTAACACCTACACAAAGCCTTGTAGATGCTTATGAATGTATCGACGGAAAAACAATTGTTGATTCTCCTCTGTATAATGTGGAACTGCCTTGTGCAAAAAGAGATCCTAGATTAGATGCAACCATCATATATCCTGGCGCAAAATGGGAAGGAAGATTTTACAATTCTATCGAAGAAGATTCTTCGGATTTCTACGAAAGGAATAATGCTTCTAAAACTGGATATAGCTCCAGAAAATACCTATATCCTTTGTCTGGATTTAATGATATGTGGAACAATGGGCTGAATATTATGGCAATGAGATATGCAGAAGTACTGTTGATTTATGCAGAGGCTAAAGTAGAATCAAATCAAATGGATCATACAGTTATAGATGCATTAAATCAAATAAGAACAAGAGCAGGAATGCCTGTTGTTGACGAAGCTATTTATAACAATCAAACGAGTTTAAGAACTCTTATAAGACGTGAAAGAAGAGTAGAATTAGCAATGGAAGGTTTGCGTTGGTTTGATATTAAAAGATGGAAAATAGGAGAAGAGGTTTTAAGTAAACCTGTTACTGGATCAAGATTAGGAACAGTTAATTCCGATACTGGTGAAGTCAAATTTATTGGTTTAGATCATATTCAAGTAGAAAACAGAGTTTTTACGAGCCGTAATTATTTATGGCCTATTCCTCAATCAGAAATAGATATAAATTCAAATTTAACTCAGAACCCAGGCTACTAAATTGACATAGATAAACCACCTGTTTAGATGATATCTAATGGGTGGTTTTTTTTAGCTTAAAATTTAGAGGTCTATGAATGTAAAAAATGTATAGCAATGAAAAACAATCAATTACGTATTATTTTGTACCTGTCTTTTGTGATTGTTCTTTTTACTCAATGTAAAAAAGTGACGCCACAGAACAAAACGTTATTTAATGCAGACTGGGAATTTATTCGATTGGATAAACAGGCAATTAATTCTGCTCAAATCCAAAATCAAGGGACTGGCTGGAAGTCTCAATATAACGTAACTCATGTGGAGACTCATGATACTTTGAGTATTGACAAAGATGTATTAAAGAGAGAGTTTTCCCTTTTGGAATTTATTAAATGGGAAGCTATTACAATACCTCATACACCAAAAATTGAAGATTTAACAGTGCTAAAGCAATGGCAAGGGACTTGTTTTTATAGGAAAAAATTTAAAGCAGACCTGGACTGGAAAGAACACGTTTTATATATTGAATTTGAAGGTGCCATGCATTTGGCTGACATTTGGATCAATGGAAAACATGTTTTTCAACATGCAGGTGGGTATACCCCCTTTGTTATAGATGTTACAAGGGATTTAAATTTTGGAGTGTTTAATGAAATTATGGTTAGATTAGACAATAGGGACAATGCTCTAATCCCCCCGGGGAAACCAGTAAATAAATTGGACTTTAATTATTATGGAGGGATCTATCGCGATGTACATTTTATTATTAAAAATAAGATTCACATAACACATCCATTATTAGCCAATGAAATAGCAGGAGGAGGGGTTTTTGTCAGCTATCCAGAAGTGACGAATAAAAAGGCATCAATACATATACAAACTCAGGTGCTTAACCAATTAGAAGTGTCGTCTGTTGTTGAAGTAAAACAAAAACTTATACAAATTGAGGGGCTTTTTAAAAACAGAAAAACAGGAATTGAAGTAGCTAGTACAAAAAAGTCTGTGCTCCTTTTAGCAGGGGAATCGTTACATGTTAAACAACAAATTTTGTTAAAAAATCCTAGGTTGTGGTCTCCAAATGCACCTTATCTGTATGTATTAAAGACAGAAGTTATTAAAAATGGTGCAATTATAGACCGTGAGGAAAGACGTATTGGTATTCGGAAAATCAACTTTACAAAAAAAAATGGATTCGAAATAAATGGAGAAAAAATAAGGTTGGTAGGAAGTAATAGACATATGGAATACCCATATATAGGCAATGCAATTTCCGATGAGGCACAATATAGAGATATGTACCATATCAAGGAAAGTGGATTTAATACGGTGAGATTGGGACATTATATACAAGACAAATCTGTATTAGATGCTTGTGATGAATTAGGGATTTTAGCCATTGAACCTATTCCTGGATGGCAATTTTTTAATGCAAATAAACAATTTTGTGACCTTAGCTATAGGGATATAAAATATATGATTCGTAGGGATAGAAACCATCCTTCTATTATTATGTGGGAAGTGATTTTAAATGAAGCTTGGCCACCTACTTGGTGGAAAGATAAAGCGTATGCCGTTGCACATGCAGAGTATCCAGGGAATCAGTTTTTTACTGCGGGTGATAGTTATGATTACTATGGATGGGATGTTCAATATAACGATTGGGAAGAGGGTTTTAAGAGACCAAATAATAGTGAAAAAGCGGGCTTTATAAGAGAGTATTATGATTACGAATTTGGAGGGCATTACAGTACAACTAGGGTTAAAAGAGGTGATGGAAAAAAGGCGCTTCAGCAAAATGCATGGAATGCCCAATGGTCTCATAATAGGTATAGAGCTATGTATCCTCAAACTTCGGGGGATGCAATTTGGAGTATGTATGATTATAATAGAGGCTGTTGTGATAATATTTGTCTGAGTGGAATTGCAGATGTTTTTAGAATTAATAAGTTCAGTGTCCCTTTTTTTAAAAGTCAGATGTTTATAGGACAACCACTGCCTTCTGGACTGTTTAAACCATACATGTTTATTGCAGATTATTGGGATAAGGAGTTGGTTGATAATAAGATTGTAGTGTATGCCAATGTAGAAGAAGTGGCTTTGGAAATTAACGGAAAAGTAGTTGTGAAACAACAATGCGATGCCGGACCTAATAGTACGTATGGAAACGGAAAAGATTCGTGGCATGCTGGAGGGAATCCTTTTGATGGTGGGAATGTTATTAATTTAGAAAATCCTCCGTTTACTTTTAAAAATATAGCATGGGAAAAAGGAAGGTTAAGCGTGATTGGCTATATGGATGGAAAGCCCGTATCTACACATAAAATAGAGACTCCAGGAGTTCCTGCGAATTTAACAATCGATTATTTTGAGTCTGGAAAACAGGCTTCTGTAAATGATGTTTTGATTGTTTATGTTAAAATTAAAGATGTAAATGCAACACTTTGTGTAAAAAATGCGTCTGAGATTGTTCTAAAAGTGATTGAAGGAGGAGAAATAGTGGGGCCTGATAAGGTGAATGCGGAAGCTGGAATAGCTGCGTTTATTGTAAAAACAAATAATGTGAGTCAGTTAATTCTGAGTGCATCATCTGCATTTGCTCATAAAAAGAAAATGATTGCACTAAAAAACAAATAGTAATACCAACTAAAATTCCAAGTGACGGTTTAGAAATGGAATTAACTTTTGTTTTAGTTATGTAAAACAAAAGCTAAGGATAGCCTTAGTTATCGTTCTGTTTTTTAACAAGTCTAGCATGTAGAACAAACTATTTATATCGGTTATTTTGGATTTTAATAGGTATTGTTCCTCTGATTCTCTTGTTGATTTGTAGAATAAGAAAAATAATAGTGCACTAAAAAAGCAAGGTTTTCTACTTTTTTTTAAAATCTCAGTTGTGTAAAATATATTTGTAATGATATAAAAATGAAAAAGACTCGATTTATAGCAGTGTTTTGGGCTAAAAAGGCTTGAATGATTGCCCTGATATAAGAGTTGCTTATTTTTTGCGAGTGATAAGCGTATTTTGTACTTTTATCAAAATATACATTTGTTTTGCATTTCAAATTAGAGAAGGGATCCTTTTTACTAAAAACAGAATGGTTCTTTAGTGTATTTGATTTAGTCAAATTTTGAAGAGTACAAAACGCAAAGGTATAAAACAGAGTAGGAATAGGATTAAAGGCGTAAAATAAATCAGTAAAAACAGCTATAAAAAGCACAAATAATGGACGTGAAGAAACTAGTTTTAGGGATGGCAATACTTGTAACTACCTTGTTACAGGCTCAAGAAAAACCAAATATCATTTTAATTATGGCAGATGATTTGGGATGGGGAGATGTTGGATTTAACGGTCAGGATAAAATCAAAACACCTCATATAGACCAATTGGCTAAAGAGGGAATTGTAATGAATAACTTTTATGCAGGGAGTGCTGTTTGTGGCCCGTCAAGAGCAAGTCTAATTACAGGGAAACACACAGGTCATGGTAGTGTAAGAGGCAATCCTAGATGGACCGCTTCAGGGAAGCCAGTAGATATTAAAGATCAAGAGATTACCTTGGCAGAAGAATTAAAGATGGCGGGTTATACCACAGGGATTATTGGGAAATGGGGCTTGGCAGAAAACTTAGGAGAAGGGAAGCCTAACAATCAGGGTTTTGACTATTTTTATGGATTCAATCAACATTTGGCTGCACATCATTATTATCCAGATTCTATTTGGGAAAACAATAAAAAAGTGGTGATTAAAGGGAATAATTACAAACTTAAGGAAAAGCATTATTCCCAAGATTTATTTACAGAAAAAGCTCAAAATTTTATTGAGAATAATAGTAAGAAACCTTTTTTCTTATACCTAGCCTATACAGTTCCTCATTTTGAATTGACTGTGCCTTCAGATTCTAAGAAACAATATGAGGACAAAGGATGGCCATTGCGAAAAATGAAACCAGGGCATTATTTACATGATTTAAATGGGCATGTAACGTATGCGGCAATGGTTTCGAGAATGGATGGGTATATCGGTGATATTATGAAACAGTTAAAAGAATTGGGGATAGCAGATAATACGCTTGTTATTTTTACGAGTGATAATGGACATGAATACGATTCGTTGAGAAAAGAATTTTTTAACAGTAATGGCCCGTATAAAGGGATGAAAAGGGACTTGTATGAAGGTGGTATAAAAATGCCTTTTGTTGCAAAGTGGTCTGGAGTGATTGCTCCTGGAACTCGTAGCGATCATATTGCTGCTTTTTGGGATGTGTTGCCTACCTTTTGTGAGTTGGCAGGTGTTGAGGTGCGATCCAAAACGGATGGAATATCTTATTTGCCAGCGTTAAAAGGAAAACATCAAAAAAAACATGCATATCTCTATTGGGAATTTAATGAAGGACGTGGGCCTGTACAAGCATTAAGAAAAGGAGATTGGAAACTTGTAAAGAGATATCAGAAAGATATTGAATTGTACGATTTGTCCGTAGATCAAGGTGAACAAAACAATGTAGCACTTAGCCACCCAAGACGTTTGAAAAGGATGTTGAAAACATTAAAGAATGCACGTACAGAAAATGCAGAATTTCCATTGCGAAAACTGAATTAATTTTTCGCTTCTTTATACAAAACAAGACTCCCTAATAAAGGACAGAACACTGCGAAAAAAAAACGCACTCATAGCAATATCAAAAAACAAAAAAACGCCCCTTATAACAAGGGGCGTTTTTAAATATAATACCAACTACATTTCCAAGGGATGTTTTAGAAATGGAATTATAGCCTTAGCTATTGTTCTGTTTTTCAACAACGCTAGCACGTAAAATAAACTATTTATATTGGTTGTTTTGGAGTGTAATTGGTATAATGTTCTATTAAATGGTATCTCTTTCACTATCTATTTGTAAAAATAGCTTAGCATAACAAAGGCTATGCTAAGTTATTTTAACTTTGATATTGTAACTACTAATTTAATTTCAACCAGAGATACCAAATACATTTGGTGTCTCTATTATTTTTTACGATGCATTAAATGATACACGCAAGGAATTACAACTAGGTTTAAAATAGTTGCAGATAATAAACCTCCTAAAATTACGATTGCCATGGGACTTTGAATTTCATTTCCTGGTTCATCGCCTTTTAAGGCTAAAGGAATCAAGGCGAGTCCGGTGGTAAATGCGGTCATTAGAATGGGGTTGAGTCGGTCAATAGCTCCGTCGATCAATAAGGAAACTCCTTGTGCTCCTTCTTTGCGCATATCTTCGTATCGCGAGACCAATAAAATTCCATTTCGTGTGGCAATTCCAAACAGGCTAATAAATCCAATTGTGGCTGCAATGCTTACAATTCCAGAAGTAAAGTAGACCATTAAAATACCTCCAATCAATGCCAAGGGTAAATTTATCAGTACAATAAATGATAGTTTCACATTTTTGAATTCAGAAAATAGTAATAAAAAAATCACTAAAACAGCAAATATAGCTGATACTAATAGGGATTTAGACGCTTTTGCTTCACTTTCAAATTGTCCTCCGTAAGCCACGTGATATCCTTCAGGGATATTTACTTGATTAGTTATGACTTTTTTAATATCATTTACAACAGAACGTAAATCACGTCCTTGGACATTGGCAGCTACTACTATTTTACGTTGCACGCCTTCTCTACTTATGGTGTTTGGACTGCTAACAGATAAAACGTCGGCGAGTTCTCCGAGGCTTATAAACCCTCCGTTTGGCAATTTAACCAAGGTGTTTTCGATGTTTTCTTTGGAATCTCTAGCCGCAGGTTGCATGCGGACAATTAAATCAAAATACTGTTGTCCTTCATATATTTCGCCTGCTTTTTCACCTGCAAAGGCGATGTCTATTTGCAACATTAAGTCACCTACAGTCATGCCATAAGCAGCCAGTAAATCCCGTTTAGGTGAGATGCGTAATTGGGGAACTTCTATTTGTTGGTCTACAGCAACATCTACAATGCCTTCCAAGGATTTGATATTCGATTCAATACTTTTTCCTAGTTCAAATAAGCGTTGTAAATCGGATCCGAAAATCTTTATAGCAATATTCGCACGTGTTCCAGAAAGCATGTGGTCTATACGGTGAGCTATGGGTTGTCCAAGTGTGATGTTTACCCCAGGAACCAAACTTAATTTTTTACGCACTTCTTCAAAAAACACTTCTTTGGTTTTTCCGTTCAAGGTAAAAGGCACATCTATTTCTGCTGCATTTATCCCTTGGGCGTGTTCGTCTAATTCTGCTCTTCCAGTCCTTCTTGTTACCACAGATACTTCCGGTAATTCAAGCAAGAGTTGTTCTACCATTGTCCCTATTTTATTACTTTCATCTAAGGACATTCCTGGGATTCCCACAGCGCTAATTACCAAAGAACCTTCGTTAAATTCGGGTAAGAAACTACGTCCAAGTTGGGTGAATATTCCCATACTTATCGCAAAAGCTATTCCTGTGCTAAGGAGGATGGTTTTGGGCCTTTTTAAAGCGCCATTCAGAATTGTTGCATAGTGTTTTTGCAGCCATTTTTCTACCTTAGTACCGTCTGCCTGTTTTAATAATACAGCATCACTTTTTAGTAAAAATGAACACAGGACAGGGGTGACAGTTACGGCTACAATAAGAGATGTTAATACGGAGGTAATAAAGGCAATTCCTAAAGGTTGTAATAAACGTCCTTCCATTCCGTTTAAAAAAAATAAAGGAATAAAAGAGACAATTACAATAAGGGTTGCGATAATAATAGAGCTACGCACCTCAATGGAAGCATCTTTTACAACTTTTAAAACAGGTTCGCGTTCTGATTTTGGCTTTTTTACATTTTGACGTAAGCGTTTGAATACGTTTTCTACATCTACGATTGCATCATCTACTAAGGCTCCAATAGCTATTGCTATTCCTCCCAAACTCATGGTGTTAATAGTAT
The DNA here is from genome assembly GCA_965224465.1 of Flavobacteriaceae bacterium. Taxonomy (GTDB): domain Bacteria; phylum Bacteroidota; class Bacteroidia; order Flavobacteriales; family Flavobacteriaceae. The sequence continues at coordinate 3,829,656 of OZ245049.1, forward strand.
ACCCTAATAGTTTTAATACAATTATGGAGACTAAAATAGAGATAGGAATTGCCAATAATGAAATAATGGTAGTTCTCCAGTTCATTAAAAATATAAAGAGGATAATTACCACAAAAAAAGCGCCTTCTAGCAGTGTTTTGTTGAGGTTGTTAATGGATGCCTCAATAAAATCTGCCTGTCTAAAAATATGACTTTGTATGTGTACACTTTCGGGCAAGCTTGCTTTTAATTCCTCAATAGCTGTGTCCAGTTTTTTTGTCAAATCCAATGTGTTTACACCGGGTTGTTTAGAAATGGTTAAGATGACTGCTGGGGAAGCATTTAAAGAACCATCACCAATTTTGTCGGAACTGCCGATGCGTACTGTGGCAACATCTTTAATTTTGATGGTTTGCCCATGTACTTGTTTTAAAACGGATTCACTCAATTGCTCGATGGAATAAGCGCGTCCATTTCCTTTTATAATGTATTGGTTTCCGTACTGAGTTAAGGTTCCTCCCGGGGCATTTTTAGTAGCGTCTTCTACTTTTTCTAATAATTCGGGAAGACTAACATCGTAGAATTTTAGTTTTTCAGGATCTGCAAAAACTTGGTATTGTTTAAAGTCTCCTCCCGTAACTATTACATTTGCAATTCCTCCAATGGCTTTGATACGCGGCCTGATGGTCCAGTCGGAAAGGGTACGCAATTCCATGGCTGATAATTTATCAGAAGTAATTCCTAGTAATAGAATTTCTCCCATGATAGAGGAAATGGGGGCCATTGTAGGTGCTCCAACTCCTTCGGGTAAATTTTCTCTTACCATAGGAATGCGTTCACTTACAATTTGTCGGGCGCGATAGATATCCGTTCCCCATTCAAATTCTATCCAAACTATGGAGATTCCAGCAGCTGAAGAAGATCTAATTCTTCGCACATTTGGAGATCCATTCAGGGCAGTTTCTAACTGATAGGTTACCAGTTTTTCTACTTCTTCAGATTCCATTCCGTGTGCCTCAGTTAATATAGTAACTGTAGGAGCTGTTAGGTCTGGGAATACGTCTACGTTCATGGTTCGGGCAATATAGAAACCAGAAATACTTAATAGCACAGCAGCTAAAAGTACCATGAATCGGTTTTTAAGCGATATTGATAATATTTTATTTAACATATTTTAGCTGTTTAGTGGGCATGTCCATGTGCGGGTGCAACTCCGGACATAGATGCCATTTTTACTTGGTATGCACCTGTAGTTACTACAACTTCTCCTTCGGATAAACCACTAGTAATCTCTATATAATTTCCATTTCTTTTTCCAACAGTCACCAGTCTACGTTCAAAACTTTCGCCTGTTAGTTGTACCATTACAGTATAGTTTCCATAGTCTTCTAATAATGCATTTACAGGTATAACTATCGATTTTTCAGGGGTTCCAATAGTTACCTGTACAGGGGTGAAACTTCCTTTAGGCATGCTTACGGCGTCCGTTACTTTGGCAAATACAATCAATTGTGGTTGCTTGGCACTCACGCTTTTAGAGATGGTGTGTACGCTGCCTTTTGCAGTGATTAAATCTGACCAGACACCTGTTGTTGGTTGGTACCATATATTGTGAATGGTTTCTAATTCGCTGGCATAGCTTGCCGGTACTTGAACTTCTAAGATACTGGTTGCTTCTTTTACAATACTTAATAAAGAGGCTCCTTGGGCGACAAAAGATCCGTTTTGGACATTTATAGATTGAATGTATCCATTAAAAGGTGCGGAGATATTTTTTCCTGCCGATGTATATCCTGCACTTAATGAAAGGTACTTTGATTTTGCGACTAAATACGTGCTTTTAACCTTGTTAAAGTCAGATTTTGAAATAATCTTTGAAGCGTATAATTCTTGTTTACGGCTGTAGATTACAGTTGCCTGTTCTAGTCTTATTTTTGCTTGTTGAATTTCTGTGCTTAAATTGTTTTTTGACAACTGATTGCTATTGATCCGAAGTAATAGTTGTCCTTTTTTTACTTTAGTTCCAATGGTTAAGTTATCGATGTTAAATAAGATACTTCCATTTGTTGTGGCACTGACCGTAGAAATATCTGAAGGCGCAGAAGACCAAACTCCGGATGTTTTTATAACTTGGTAAATTTCTCGCTTCTCTGCCATGGCAGTTTGAAAGGGCATCTTCCATGCTTGTTCTTTTAAAAACGAAATACGACCTTCGTCTTCTTTATGCCCAATGGTTTTGATGGCCTCGGATAAATGTGTAAATACAACGACTTCTTTTATAATAATTTTCTCTTTAAATTGAGCTGTGTTTATTTCAAAAATAAGCTGATGAATGCCCGATGTTGTTGGTTTTAATGAGAGGTTAAAGATTCCAGGAGACGAGGGGCTTTCTACAGAAGTTCTCAGTCCTTTAGTTCCTTTTATTAAACTTACAGTTACCGATCCTTCTCGTACTGGTTGGTGTTTGTCTAGGAGGGTGAAATGTGCTGCAAATCTACTTGTTTTCCCCACAATTAAAGAAGGGTATTCTACAAATAATTCGATGTTTTTTGTCCATATTGTAGCGTTCAATCTTGGAGTTCCTTTAGGTTCTCCAAGATGTCCGCCTGCAGCATCATGTGCATGTTCTTCTTCTTTTGTAGGTTGGCAAGAAGCTACTACAAAAGCTATTATTAATAGTAAATATCGCATAGTATACCTTTTTTAATAATTAGTGTTTGTGGTTTGTATCATGTTCATCATGTTTGTGATCCTCTTTGCTTACTTCTGTTTTTAAAGAATCGTTTTTTACAGTAAACGCTTCTTGTTTTACGGGCGCATCTTCATGTACGTGTTCTTCACCAGCTTTGTGTTCATGGCCATGGTCATTTGTTGCTTTTTTGGGAGTACAAGACACTGCAAATGCAATGGAAAGGGTAATTAATATACTTGAAATTTTCATAATTGTAATGTGTTTAAATTTATAATTGATGTTGTAATAAATCGGACATTAATAGCTGTACTTCTTTTTTTAATTGATTTTTGGTGTCTATTGCATTTCGGTAGTATTGTACCTCTACGTAATAGTCCATAAAAGAAATTTCACCTAATTCATAGGCTTTAAAAAGGAGTTGCTCACTATTTAATGTGTCCAATACTTGTTGGTACTTGGTATAATTGTTTTGCGATATTTTATAGTTGTTATACACGTGTTGATACACTATTTTGGCTTTATTTAAGTGCGCTTCTAATAGTTGTTGTTTAAATGTATAATTGGCTTTTGCTGCATTTACTTTGTGCTTGTTTTTCCAAATAGGCACTGTAATACCAGCAAAAACACCTGAATAATTAGATCCTGAAACACCTTGGTAGCTGTAACCAACTGTTATGTTTGGTAAGGACAGGTTTTTGAATACGTTAATGGCTTGATTTGCAATTAATTCTTCCTGTTTTAATTGTTGTAATACAGGGTCTATTCCTGTCTTTTCTATCCAAAGGTTCTCAAACGGAAGTAACTTTTTAGGGTTTTTAAGGAGTACATGTTTTATGTCTACAGGTATGTTTCCATTCAGACTTTTTAGTATTTTTAAAGTTGTCTGTTGTTTTAATAAGAGTTTTTCTAAATTAAATTGGGCCTGAATCCATGCTATAGTTGCCTTGTTTAAAACAAGGATTCCCACTTCTTCTTTGTCAAACAATTCCCTAATTTGCGCATGTATTTTAGAGGCTTGTGTTAAACGTTCCTTCTCCAATACAAGCTTGTCTTGAAGGGAGAGGTACTCAATTCCTTGTTTTTGCGCTTTTAATAGTGTTTTTTGACGTAGGATACGTTGTGTTAAATCGGCGTTTTTCAGCTGTTTTTTCACTAAGTTTCTACGAGAACTATACACTGTTGGGAATTCAAAAGACTGAGAGATTTCAATTTCTGAATAAGTACCACCGTCATGTGTTCCCCAAGGTAAAAAATAGGTGCTTATTTCAGGGTTTGAGAGATTGTTTGTTGCTTTTAGCTGCAGCTTATTGTACGCGTTTAAATGCGCATAAGCGTTTAATTCTTTATTGTTTTGTTCGATTTTTTGCAACAGCATTTTAAGAGAACTATTTTGTGCAAATATACCAAACGATACAAGGTAAACGCCTATGGCGAATACTGTTTTTTTATACATTTTATAAGGTGTTAGAATGAATCAAGTTAGAAGGAAAACTAACAGTAGTTTTCGCGATTTATATGATTATCCTAAGTATGGTGGGCCTCTTAAAGGAGTTTCTCCAATTATGGGAGCCTTGTAAAATACGTATTTGTAATGTGTAAATTGTGTGTGAAGTCTCTTCTGCTGAAATTGCAGGCTAGTTGTTATAAGAGGGTTACATACAGTTTTTAGTTGTTTTTTTACGTTTGTAGAAACAACTTGTTTTGCAATCTGAATACATTCATGAGAATGTACAGATTGTAAATGATGCTGTATTAAAAAATCAATAGAAAATCGAAATGCAGTTTTTTCTTGTTTTTCAGATGCAGGGTGATGGTGATCCGATTTGTTATGGTGATGCGTTGTCTTATGCGTGTTATCACTTATTTTTTGATGTAAATGATGCGCATGTGGTATTGCATTTAAAAGTGTTGTCAAAACAAGGACACTTATAAAAAACCAAGACTTTAGTTGAATCATTTTTTTCATCGTTGGTAAAAATACATATTTTTTTTGAATCCCTCATCGAGGGTTTAGTTTTCTGTGGGTTGGTCTCGAAACAGAAAAAAACATAAAGGAAGTACACCGTGTGTTCTTGGAGTGAGCGTGTTGATTAAAAGAGACGACTAATACAAATTATACCAACTACAATCCAAAATGACAGATATAAATAGTTTATTTCACGTTCTATTGTTGTTAACAAATAGAACGATAGCAAGGATATCCATTCATTTTTTACCTAGCTATAACAAAAACTATTTCCATTTCTAAACCTTCACTTGGAAATGTGTTTGGTATAAGTAGATTATTTACTGCGTTTTTTAGTTCTTATAATTGGCTGTAAACGATGTGGGTTATGTTGCTAATGAATGCTTATTTAGGTGCGGTAGTGTTGTGAGCTTGTTTGTTGAGTGGACTTGCTGTTATTTATTCTTTTTATAAACTCAGGGTTTTGTGTTTTTGTTAGGAGAAAATAAATTTCTTTCGAGTATCTTTGTTTGTTAAAATAGGTGCGTTTTAGATGAAAAACATTTTCTTTCTTTTTTTTGTAATACCAATGCTTCTTTTTTCTCAAGAAAAAGGCTTCTCTGATCAATATCGTTTGCAGAACGTTTCTGGAATCACGATTTCTGATGCTGAAAATAACAAAGCACTGCAAATTATCCGTCAAGCCATTACCTATAAAAAATACAACAATCCAGAAGCTAGTTTGGGGTATTTTAATTACAAATCGTATCATAAAGTCATTGTTTCTGTTGATCCAACTGCTATTGATAGCCGGATAGATTCGGTGTTTCAAAGCGAAAGAGATGAACGTAAATTTATCCGTTTGGATTCGGCTAATTATAAGTTTAAAAGAGAACTAGAGAAACACCACCTGTATATAAGCGAAAAAATATCTGAACATAGTTTTAAAAAAGGAAAAAAGCAAAACGAACATATTTTAGCCTTGCGAATGGCAGGGTTTAAAAACCCAGTTTATGAACTGCTCAAAGTAAAAATTCAAGATTTTTCTGTGTATAAGAAATATTACACCATTGCAGGCGCAAAATACAGCAATCCCATTGCAGAAAATGCGACTAAATCATATGTGTACAAAATATTAGATACGGTAAAAACGAGCAATGGAAATGCTGTTAGGGTGTATTTTGAACCCAAAAAAAAGAAAAGTAAAATAGGACTGTTTGGGATATTATCCATTGATCAATCGTCCTATGCAATTACAAATTTTGTTACGGCATTTAATGGTGCGATTACCTTGAAAGCCAGTCAGAAATTCAAGTTTTTTAAGCAAGATAATGGTTGGTTTCCAATAGAAACTTCTGTGTTAATTAGCAATGGAGACAATTCTAAAGGTGTTCAGTTTTTTAATCGATTGATGGACTTTGATTCGCGCAATAAAAAGAAAAAAAAATACCAATATTCAGCAACTCAAACACCCTCTGACGTGGTGTTTTTAAGTGCAAAGAATTTTTTATTTGATATTCAGATAAATCAGCCTTTAAAAATTGAAAGGTCATCTTCAGTTATTACCATCGCAGCAAACGCAAATAAGGAACAGGCTTCTTTTTGGGACTTGTACCGTAAGGATTCTATTACAAAGAGGGACAAAGAGACGTATCATTTAATTGATAGTATTTCCGAAAAGGATCATATAGAGCGAAAAATTAATGTGGCTCGTAATTTATTAAAAGGCTATTATCCACTAAAATATTTGAATCTTGATCTGGGTAAAATCATTAATCTAAATAATTACGAAGGCTTGAGAATAGGAATGGGAGGGGTGACAAATGCACGTTTTTCAGATAAATTCCGAATAGAATCTTATGTTGCTTATGGAACAAAAGATGCAGCAATAAAATATAAAGTAGGAGCTGCTGTACGTTTGAATAATTTTGCCAATACATGGTTAGGAATTAATTATACAGATGATATTCAGGAATCTGCAGGAATTGATTTTATTATAAAAGGGAGTTCTTTTTCTCCAATCAATCCTAGGAATTTAAATTTAAGTCGTTTTTATAAATACAATACATGGGAAGTTTATATTTCACATGATATTCAGCCAAATTTTACGACAAAACTAAATCTTACTTCGGGATCTTATAGCTCAATGTTTGATTATAAATATATTTCAAACAAAAAAATGCTAAGCGATTATCATTTGAGCATGGCAACGGTAGCATTTAATTACAACCCCAATAGTGAATATTTGATTTCGCCGATCGGTAAAATTAGAATTAAAAATGGCTACCCACAATACACGTTACAGCTGCGGAAAAGTTTTTCGCATCTGGCGCAAAGCGATTTTGGTTTTGGACAACTTAATTTTAAGGTAGAGCATCAAATCAAACCCTTAAAAAAAGGAGTCACACATTTATTAATGATGGGAGGTTTGACTTTTGGAGAAACACCACTTTCGCATTTGTACAATGCCACCCCAAATTATGTTTATGATCAACCGTATAGAAAACGAATTACCTTTGGTGGAAAGAATAGCTTTGAAACGATGGGGTATAACGAGTTTATTTCGGATGCTTATGTTATGTTTCAATTTAAACATTTTTTAGAACCATTCCGTATTTCCAATGTTTTTAAACCTCATTTGAGTTTTATCACCCGTTTTGCAGTGGGCTGGATGAAAACTCCCATGAACCAAATAGTTGTTCCATTTAAAACCATGGAGAAAGGCTATATAGAAAGTGGGGTGGAAATAAACCGACTGTTTAAGGGGTTTGGATTTAGTGGTTTTTATCGATATGGTCCTTATCAATTGGATACATGGAGTGATAATTTAGCCGTTAAACTCACCTATAGACTTAGTTTAGGATTTTAAGAGAAGCCCCTTGTGGCGTCAACATTTTTGCTAACTTTGCGCAAAAAGGATATTAATGGATTTTTGGCAACTAGTTTCGAGAGTTATTCTTAAGGGACGTTATTTTATACTGGTTTTAATTGCTGCGGCAACTTGTTTTTTGGCTTCACAAATGCAGTACATGCAGTTTTCGCATACGGAAGCAAACTTACTTCCGGAGGATCATCAAAGTAATATTGACTACGATCATTTTGTAGATATTTTTGGAGAAGAAGGGAATTTAATTATACTAGCAGTCAAAGATTCTACTATTTTTACGCCAGAAAAATTCAATGCTTGGAATGCTCTATCTAAGAAATTAGGAACCTATAAAGAGGTTGATTTCACCATGTCTTTTGGTGATATTAAGAAATTAAAGTCCGATCCAAAAAATAAACGTTTTGTAGTGGAACCATTTTTTAAAGGAATCCCCAAAACGAAAGAAGAAATTCTTAAGGTTAAAAAAGAATTGTTTGAGCGCAATCCGTTTTTTGACAACCTCTTGTTTAATAAAAAAACAGGTACCATACAAACTGCTATTTATTTAGATAAGAAAATCTTAAATACATCTGTTAGAAAAGATTTTATACTAAAAGATTTAATTCCAATAATTCACGCTTTTGAAAAGAAGTATGATATCAATGTAAGGACTTCAGGGATGCCGTATATACGTACCTTGAATGCACAAAATATTGTGGATGAAATAGGATTGTTTGTAGGGCTTGCTCTCGCAGTTACCGCCTTTATCTTTTTCTTGTTTTTCAGATCCTTTAGAGCTACTTTTATTACCTTGCTAGTGGTGTGTATTGGGGTGGTTTGGTCCTTTGGATTTATAGGCTGGTTCCGTTACGAAATAAGTGTGTTAATGGCTTTGATTCCGCCCTTAATCATTGTGATTGGAGTTCCAAATGCGATTTTCTTGATTAATAAATATCAACAAGAAGTTAAAAAACATGGAAATCAAGCCAAATCATTGCAACGTGTAATTACTAAAATAGGGAATGCTACCTTAATGACCAACGTTACTACAGCGTCTGGATTTGCAACCTTTATTTTTACGAAAAGTCAGTTATTGGCAGAATTTGGTATTATTGCTTCTATTAATATTTTAGGGATTTTTGTCTTGGCAATTTTATTGATTCCAATTATATATAGTTTTATGCCATTGCCCAAAGAACAACATCTAAAACACTTAGATCGCAAGTGGATAGAAGCTATTGTGGGTTGGATGGAAAATATGGTACGCAACCATCGCATCGCTATTTATGGAAGTTCTGTGGTGATTATCATCGTTAGTATGATTGGCGTTTATATGATTAAAGTCTCTGGTAGTATCATAGAAGACATGCCAAAAGATAAAGATTTTTACCATGATATTGTTTTCTTTGAAGAAGAATTTGGAGGAATTTTGCCTTTTGAAATTCTGATAGATACTAAAAAGAAAAATGGTGTGATGAAATTGAGTACGCTTAAGCGCATGGAGCGATTGAGTGAAACTATTGAAGAGATTCCACAGTTGTCTAGGCCTATTTCTGTCGTAGATGTTATTAAATATACCAAACAGGCATTTTATAATGGCAATCCTAAATACTATCAATTGCCGACATCACAAGACAAAAATTTTATTTTAAGTTATACTAAAAATACTAAAAATAATTCCAATTTATTAAAAAATTATGTAGATTCAACAGGGCGTTATGCACGGATCACTACTTTTATGAAAGATGCTGGGACGGATAAAATGGAATTGATCGAAACCCAATTAAAAAATAAAATAGCAAAAGAATTTCCGGAAAGTAAGTATGTTGTTACCATGACTGGAAAAGCATTGATTTTCTTAAAGGGAACTAATTATTTAATCCATAATTTAGTACTTTCTTTGTCTTTGGCAATTCTTTTGATTGCATTATTTATGGCGTTTATGTTCCGTTCTTTCCGAATGATTTTAATCTCTCTAATTCCGAATATTTTTCCTTTATTGATTACAGCAGGATTAATGGGGTATTTAGGCGTGCCTATCAAACCATCTACCATCTTAGTTTTTAGCATCGCTTTTGGGATTTCGGTGGATGATACGATTCACTTTTTGGCAAAATACCGTCAAGAATTAAAGGCAAATAACTGGCGTATAAAAGTTTCTGTTTATGCCGCACTAAGAGAAACAGGAGTGAGTATGTTTTATACTTCCATTGTACTGTTTTTTGGATTCTTGGTGTTTGTTGTGTCGAGTTTTGGAGGGACTATCGCTTTAGGAGGATTGGTTTCTATTACATTGCTGTTTGCCATGTTGTCCAATTTATTGCTGTTGCCATCGTTATTATTATCTTTAGAGGAAATTATTGCCAATAAAAAAACTTTTAAAGAGCCAACAGTAGAGATATTAACAGATAAGGAAGATAACTAACTGAAAACGAATAAAAATAATTAATTTAATACAACGAGCAATCTGTATCTTTGCCGTTCATAAAATATTTTAATAATGAGAAGTACTGTTTCAGAACTCTTAAGTTCAGACAAAATTTTACAAGAAGTATATTTAAAAGGATGGGTAAGAACCTTTAGAAGCAATCGTTTTATTGCGGTAAATGACGGGTCTACCATTAATAATATACAATGTGTAGTTGATTTTGAAAATACGGATGAAGCTATTTTGAAACGTATTTCAACAGGCGCTGCTGTAGCTATTACGGGAACTTTAGTAGAAAGTCAAGGAAAAGGACAAAAAGTAGAGGTGACTGTGACCAAGTTAGAAGTGTTAGGAGATTCAAATGCCGATGAGTATCCGATTCAACCTAAAAAACACAGCTTAGAATTTCTAAGAGAAAATGCGCATTTGCGTATTCGTACCAATACTTTTAGTGCGGTAATGCGTTTGCGATCTTCGCTTTCTTTTGCAGTACATAAATATTTTACAGAGAATGGATTTTATAATTTTCATGCACCTATTGTAACAGGATCTGATGCCGAAGGCGCAGGTGAAATGTTTAAGGTAACCACTTTTGAAGCGAATAAAGCGCCATTAACAGAAGCGGGTGATATAGATTATTCAAAAGATTTTTTTGGAAAGGAAACCAATTTAACAGTTTCCGGACAATTAGAGGCAGAGACCTATGCAATGGCATTGGGTAAAGTATATACTTTTGGACCTACTTTTAGGGCTGAAAATTCGAATACTACACGTCATTTGGCAGAGTTTTGGATGATTGAACCAGAGGTTGCTTTTAACGATTTAGATGACAATATGGATTTGGGAGAAGACTTTATAAAATCGGTCATCGCTTACGTATTGAAACATTGTAAGGATGATTTAAAGTTCTTAGAAGACCGTTTGTTGCAAGAAGAGAAATCTAAACCTCAAGCTCAGCGTAGCGAGTTGCCTTTGATTGAAAAATTAGAATTTATTACAGAAAATAATTTTAAAAGAGTTTCATACACAGAAGCGTATGAGATTTTAAAGAATTGTAAGCCTAATAAAAAGAAGAAATTCCAATTTCCTATTACAGAATGGGGCGTTGATTTACAAAGTGAACATGAGCGTTTTCTAGTTGAAAAACACTTTAAATGCCCTGTGATTTTGTTCGATTATCCAGCATCTATTAAAGCATTTTATATGCGTTTGAATGATGATGGAAAAACAGTGAGAGCTATGGATATTTTATTCCCAGGCATTGGAGAAATCGTTGGTGGATCACAGCGTGAAGAACGCCTAGATGTATTGAAAGAGAAAATGGCAGCCTTAGGAATTGATGAGAAAGAGCTATGGTGGTATCTTGATACACGTAAGTTTGGAACCGCTGTTCACAGTGGGTTTGGACTTGGATTTGAGCGTTTGGTATTGTTTGTAACTGGAATGTCTAATATTAGAGACGTAATTCCTTTTCCTAGGTCACCACAAAACGCAGAATTTTAAGAATAATTATTCAGTAAAAACATTAAAAGGGAGAAACAATTGTGTTTTTCTCTTTTTTTTAATCCAATACCTATCTTACTTTTCTTATATTTGAATATGTTAAAGCAAAGTTTAAATTTCAAGTTATTACAAAAATTATCTCCTCAACAAATTCAGTTGATGAAGTTGATTCAGTTGCCTACGCAGGCTTTTGAGCAACGTATCAAGCAAGAATTGGAAGAAAATCCAGCCCTGGATAATGGGAAAGAAGAAGCCGATGAATTTGATGAGTTTCAGCAAGATGATTACGATGAAGGTGAGGGTTCTGAGATAATTGAAGCAGAAGATATTAATATTGATGAGTATTTGAGTGATGATGAAATCCCTAATTATAAGACACAAGCAAATAATTATTCGGCAGACGATGAGGACAGACAAATTCCTTATGCTGCGGGAATATCTTTCAATCAGCATTTAAAAAATCAATTACGTACCGTGAGACTGACCGAAGAAGAGTCAGTTATCGCTGAATTTCTAGTAGGAAGCATTGATGAAAGTGGATATTTGAGAAGAGAGATTGTGGATGTTTTAGACGATTTAGCTTTTACACAGAATATTTTCACAGAAGAGGATCAGGTAGTTAAGATGTTGCGTGTGGTACAGCAATTAGACCCTGCAGGGGTTGGTGCTCAAAATTTGAGAGATTGCTTGTTAATTCAGTTAAAAAGAAAGAAAGTTACCAAAGATCGCGCGATGGCAATTGCTATTATGGAGCAGTCTTTTGAGCATTTTGCTAAGAAGCATTATAAAAAACTTCTTCATAAATTTGATATCGACGAAACGCAATTAAGAGATGCTATTTCAGAAATAGAGAAGTTAAATCCCAAGCCAGGAGGTGCCTATGTAGGTGCAAATAAAATAGCAGAGCAAATTGTTCCTGATTTTACGATACGAATAGTAGAGGATGAATTGGAATTGGTGTTGAACTCTAGGAATGCTCCAGAATTACACGTGTCAAGTGAGTATAATAACATGATGTTAGGCTATAAAAATGCCAAAGAAACATCAAAATCTCAAAAAGATGCGGTGCAGTTTATCAAGCAAAAGTTAGATGCCGCAAAATGGTTTATAGAAGCCATTAAACAGCGTCAACAAACGCTTTTGCTAAATATGAATGCTATTATGCAGCATCAACGTGCTTATTTTTTATCAGGTGATGAGCGAAAACTCAAGCCAATGATATTAAAAGATATTGCGGAGGTGATTGGAATGGATGTTTCTACTGTTTCTCGTGTTGCCAATAGTAAGTATGTCGCAACTCCGTATGGAACAAAACTGATCAAAGAATTCTTTTCCGAGTCCATGAAAAACGATCAAGGTGAAGATGTATCTACCAGAGAAATTAAAAAGATTTTAGAAACTATTATTTCTGAAGAAAGTAAAAAGAAACCGTTAACAGATGATAAACTTGCGGCAGCACTCAAGGACCGAGGCTACCCAATTGCTCGAAGAACTATTGCCAAATACAGAGAGCAATTAGATATTCCAGTAGCTCGTTTACGTAAGAAAATATAAGATGGAGAGAAGATTTAAATTGTTTTCGCATGTGCTAAACCCAGTGGTGTTTCCTATTATAGGTACTATTTTATTCTTTATATTTTTACCTTCCTATGTTTCCAGAAAACAGGTGTATTTGATATTGATTATCGTTTTTGGAACTACGTATGTCTTACCAGTACTACTACTGAGCCTCTTTAAAAAATCAAATCTCATTAAAAACTTTTTATTGAAATCTGTAGAGGAACGTAAATTCCCAACGGTGGTTTTTTTAGGGATAACTGTAAGTGTTGGTAATTTATTGATAAAAAGTGGGTCAGTACAAGGGCTTAGTGTTTTTTTCTTTGGATACGCAGTTGCATTGATTTGTGCTTATTTGTTTTTGCTTTTAAAACTCAAAATAAGTTTTCATGCCATTGCCATTGGAGGATTAACGTCCTTTATGATTTGTTTAAGTCATTTTTACAGACTCAACCTTCTAGTACTTATAGGGGGCTTAGTTTTAATAGGAGGGTTTATGCTGTCTGCGCGTTTGTATCTAAAAACACATAGTATGGTAGAAGTTATTCTTGGCTATTTCGCAGGGTTAGTAGGGCCTTTTGCAATGTATTTACTCTACAGTATGTAGAATTTAAGCCCTATTTGGAATTCTTTCATGTCTAGTGCTTCTTCATTTATTTTTAAAGATTTAAACATCGGTTTTAGCCCATAGTAGAGGTATAAATTAAACGTACTATAGCCTATAGCTGCGGTAAGACCGTAGTGTAACTTATTAAAAGCAGTGCTGTTTTTTGTTTTAATAACACCAGTATAATTGCTTAATTTACTGCTAGTATAAAATGCGTAGCCTATTTTAGCACCGAGATATATTCGGGTAAATTTATAATCAGTTGCTGTAGAAGTTCTCCATCTAAGTTCTAAGGGGAACTCAATCGCATTTGTTGCATACCTATTGCTCTTGTAGTTTTGAGCAATACTGGCAGAAATCACATCATTATTCTCTGAAAATAGTATGTTTTGGATATAGGTATTGTAATTATACCCAATCCCTATTCCTATTCCCAAATTTCGTTGGCTGTTAAGAGGGATGTCTTTTATAAAACCAAAAGAAAAACCTCCAGAGAATCCATTTTGTTTTACCCCTTTTGGTTTATTGGTAAGGATATTATAAGTGATACTGGTGTATATTTGGTCTTCTAGATAATGCGTATCAATGCTGTCTAGTGCGTTGTTTTGAGAAAACATACATAGCGAAAAGAAAAGTACGATTCCAGTAAACATTTTTTTCATATCATTAATTTTGAATGTATTGTGCGTAATGCTACATTTTTTAACTATAAAAAAAGGCGATCACAATGTGATCGCCTTTTAAATTTCACAAACAATGTGAGATTAAAAATTATTACTCACGTCACCTCTGGTAACGGAGAAACTAACTTTCAATGCATGAATTTCACGTAATTGTTCTTTAATATCTAATATAGTTCCTACGTTCGCATTCTTATCTGCTTTAATAGAGGTGGTCATAAAAGGAACTTCTTCCTCTTTACGCTCTGCTCTTTCTGATAAGATAAAAGTTTGAACTTCGTTATAATTGATGATTTTATCATTTACTTGGATTTTATCTCCAGTAATGTTCTTATTCTTAGACGACCCAACATAAATAGTACTAACTAAACTTTTATGTTCTAGCTTTTTTACTTCGGTAGCAGCTGGTAATGTGGGAGTATTGATTTTTAGTTCAGTCTCACGCATTGTAGTTGTAACCATAAAAAAGAATAATAACATAAAAACAATATCTGGTAACGATGCTGTAGAAATGGCTGGAAGGCCTTTTTTCTTCTTTCTAAATTTACTCATAATATTGATTTATTTAATAGGTTCTGGTTCAGCGATAATCTGTGGATAATGCTTCTTAGCATCATCTATCTTTGCTTTAATAGCTTTCTTAGCAGCTTTTCCTTGAGCGTCTTTCATATCCTTTTGTAATTGAGTATAGCTGGTGCGATACTTTTTTAAAGAATATTTATTACGAAGTTCTACGTATGCAGCTTCTATCTCGTTTTGAACAGAGATATACATTCCATATGAAGTTCCACGGTCACTCTGTAACTGAATAATAGCTTTGTTTGGATGCACTGATGATGATTCATCTTTTGCACCGTTACACCAATCACACTCTGCAGCAGGTTGTCCATCCATTGGATTTCCAAGACCTCCTCCGTTGTCGATAAAAGCAACAACTAAATCTTTAAGTTGACTTACTTTAATAAAGTCAGTCCCTTCAATCAATAGTTGATTATTACGATTTACTACAATGTCAAATACGTTTTTTTGTTTAATAATAGGCGGAACGTAATCTGCGGGTTGTGGTTCAGGTAATTTACGTGAAATTCCTGAATCTACATTCATTGTAGTTGTTACAAGGAAAAATATTAAAAGCAAGAACGCAATGTCTGCCATTGAACCGGCATTAATTTCTGGTGTTTCTCTTCTTGCCATAATAATTTATTTTACTAATGATTTAACAGTGTCAATTACAAAACCTACCAATCCAATTCCTCCTAAGATAATTGCGAACCAAATTCCAGTTCCTGATAGTTTTGAAGTGCTTCCAGCTGCACCACCTTTTAATACTGTACCAAATGTGTCTAATACTTCGTCTCCGTTAGCCATAGAATATGAAATAAAGAATATAATTGCCATTGCAACAATTCCTATTAACGTTTTCTTTAAAGCTGCTGGATTCATTAC
Organism: Flavobacteriaceae bacterium; assembly: GCA_965224465.1. GTDB lineage: Bacteria > Bacteroidota > Bacteroidia > Flavobacteriales > Flavobacteriaceae. Next base: position 3,845,359 of record OZ245049.1, read on the forward strand.
TAAACTAACAATAGACATTACTACAGTTACAAGTGCAATTAATCCTAGTGTCCATAATGAAAAGCTTATAAACGGGTCTACAATTGCTGCTTGCACAGCTGCGTCTGTTTCAATTGCTTCATCTCCTTCCATCAAAATTCGAACGAAGAAGTAGAATCCAATCAGAGCAATAACACCTGCAACAGCTGTTATGATTCCTGAGGTTTTCTTATTCATAATGTTCTTATTTTGTATGTTTTACTAAAAGGTCGATTAAAGAAATTGATGCATCTTCCATGTTATTTACAATGTTATCAATTTTTGATACGATGTAATTAAAAAAGATTTGAAGGATAATTGCTACTACCAATCCAAATACGGTTGTTAAAAGTGCTACTTTAATACCACCAGCCACAACTGTTGGAGAGATATCTCCTGCTGCTTGAATCGAGTCAAATGCTCCAATCATACCAATTACTGTTCCCATGAAACCAAGCATTGGTGCCAATGCGATAAATAATCCTAACCAAGAAATATTTTTTTCTAATAAGCCCATTTGAACGCCTCCGTATCCAACAACTGCTTTTTCAGCTGCGTCTACACCTTCGTCCATTCTGTCTAATCCTTGATAAAAGATTGAGGCAACTGGTCCTTTTGTATTTCTACATACTTCTTTAGCTGCTTCAACACCTCCTGATGTTAATGCTTCATCTACGTTAGCTACTAATTTCTTAGTGTTTGTAGAAGCCATGTTTAAATAAATAATTCTTTCTATTGCAACTGCCAACCCTAAAATTAAGGTAACCAATACAATTCCCATAAAAAACGGTCCACCTTCAATAAAACGTTGTTTCAACTCTTGGTGAAAGGTTTTTGTTTCAACTGAATCTGCAACCTGCTCAGTTTTAGCTGCTTCTTGAGCCACCGCCTGAGGTGCTGCTCCAAATAACATTAATCCTGTTATTGCAAGGATAGTAAATACTCTTTTCATCGTGTAATAGTTAATTTATTAAATTGTTTACTGGTTAAATATACTCTATTCTTATTAAATTCTTTCCTGGCGGAGAGGAAGGGATTCGAACCCCCGATACAGTTTCCCATATACACACTTTCCAGGCGTGCGCCTTAAACCACTCGGCCACCTCTCCATTTTGAGATCGTTTAAATCTCGCTTTGTGATTGGCAAGTAACAAAAAAATGTTGAATTGTGAAAGTTTTAATAGCCTTAAAAATCATTAAATTTAATATTTGTTAAGAAATATTATGGACTTCTCAATTTGTCTAAACAGTGATGCCTTTGGCTTGGTTGTTGCTAATTGCTTGTCTTATAGATTGCTTAATTAAGTCTGTGTTTCTGAAATCTCTCCACGGATCGGAATTTCGAACCATTTCTTTATTTCTGCTAAATTGTACTCCTCTCCGAGTAAATACATCAGTTTTGCCAGTGCAGATTCCGTAGTGATGTCATGACCACTGATTATTCCGATGTTTTGTAAGTCGATACTGGTTTCGTAGACACCCATAATAACACTGCCTCCGGAACATTGAGTCACATTTACAATTGGAATCCCTTTCTGAATTGTTTTGCGTAAGGCTTCAATAAACCAAGGCTCAGTAGGTGCATTTCCCGATCCGTAAGTCTCTAGAATAATGCCTTTGTTTTCAGGGATATTTAAGATGGTTTCTACTACTTTTTGGGTGATCCCTGGGAACAGTTTTAAGAGCGCTATATTGTTGTTTAGTTTTTTGTGAATTCGTAATGGATAGTCATTTAAAGGCTTGTAAATCAACGGTGTGTTAAATTTTAAATGTACGCCGCTTTCTGCCAATGGAGGGTAGTTTGGGGATGTAAATGCTTCAAATTGTTCTGCATTTATCTTTGTGGTTCGGTTGGCTCTGTACAGCTTGTATTCGAAGTATAAACAGACTTCTGAAATAACAGGTTTTCCGTTCTTTACACATGAGGCAATCTCAATAGATGTAATTAAATTTTCCTTGGCATCGGTTCGCAAATCACCGATAGGTAATTGAGAGCCTGTAAAAATAACAGGTTTCGTCAAGTTTTCGAACATAAAACTTAAAGCAGATGCTGTGTAGGACATGGTATCAGATCCATGAAGGACTACAAAACCATCAAAATCATCATAGCTTTTTTCTATGATTTCTGCTATAAATTTCCAAGCTTCTGGATTCATATTGGAAGAATCCATGGGCTGATCAAACGAGTAACTGTCTATGGTACAGTTTAAATGATTGATCTCTGGTATGTGCTTTATTAACTTGTCGAAATCAAAGGTTTTTAAGGCGCCTGTCTTAAAGTCTTTTACCATTCCGATGGTTCCTCCTGTGTAAATCAATAATATATGTGGAAATCTTGTCATGTTGTATTCAAAGAGTTTTGGAATAATTTATGATGTAAAACTAGTAAACTATTCGGTTTTATATTTATATTTACTAAAAATATTAGATTATTATGATGGGATTTTATGTGCTCATAGGAGCGATTTCTTTAATTAGCTGGCTTGTAGGAAGGCAATTGAAGAACAAATTTAAAAAATATTCAAAAATTCAGCTCCGAAATGGCATGAGTGGGCGTGAAATTGCTGAAAAGATGCTTAGTGATAACGGCATTACAGATGTAGATGTGATTTCTGTAAACGGTAGGTTAACAGATCATTACAATCCAAGTAATAAAACAGTGAATTTGAGTGAGGCCGTTTATAATGAACGGAATGCTGCAGCTGCCGCAGTTGCATCTCATGAGGTTGGGCATGCTTTGCAACATGCACAAGCATACCAATGGTTAGGATTGCGTTCAAAATTAGTGCCTGTCGTATCTATTTCTTCTAAGTTTTCGCAATGGTTGGTAATTGGTGGTATTATTTTGGGTGCTGCTTCTGGGGAAACGGGAATTGGATTTGTGATTGCCTTGGTGGGATTAGGAATGATGGCTTTGGCAACTGTTTTTAGTTTTATTACACTTCCAGTGGAATATGATGCGAGCAATCGTGCCTTGGCTTGGTTAAAAACCAATAACATGCTTACCGAGGAAGAACAAGATGGCGCGCAAGATGCCTTAAAATGGGCTGCACGTACGTATTTAGTTGCGGCATTGGCTTCTTTAGCGATGTTGTTGTACTGGGGAATGCGTATTTTAGGAAGTAGAGACTAAGTTTCTTATTGATACCAATTACACTCCAAAATAACCGATTTAAATTGGTTGTTTTGCGTTCAAGCGTTGTTAAAAAACAGAAGGATAGCTATGGATATCCTTAAGTTTATCGCCTAGCTATAATAAAATATATTTCTATTTCTAAACTGTCACTTGGAAATTTAGGTCGGTATCTTACACAAAAGGTTTTAATATTTTAGGTTGCAGTAAATGTGTCTATTATATGAAAGCCTTTTTTGTTAGAATAATTTATCGAAAACGCAAAAAAAAGGTGGTGCTTATACAATAGTTTACGCTTTTTTTAGGTGCTACCAATTGCACTCCAAAATGACCGATATAAATAGTCTATTTTACGTGCTAGCGTTGTTGAAAAATAGAACGATAGCTAAGGCTATCCTTCCATTTTCCACCTAGCTAGAACAAAAAAGTAATTCTATTTCTAAACCTTCACTTGGAAATTTAATTGGTAGAACAAAAAATAATTCTATTTCTAAACTTTCACTTGGAAATGTAGTTTTGTATAAGATAAATGTTCAACGTTTCCTAACCATTGGGTAGCGATATTGAAATGGCACTAAATTGATTTGAGAACTTTTATGATGCGTTATATAAGTATTCTTATTAGTACGTTTTAGTGATTGCAAAGAGGGCTTTAGTTTGATCTTTATTTACTGTTTTTCTGATTTTTAGTATGCATAATATAATAACTTCAAGATGTATTATACATTTTTATTAGGTGTTTCTAGACATGATTTGTGGTGAAAACTTTTGTTTCTTGTCTCCTTTTTTTTAGAACAGTGTAGTAAACTCCATGGAGGGTGTTAATGATTTGTCATTTTTATCTCTATAAGAGTCGTGTTTTTCAGGAACTAACAACCAACTTATACAATTACACTCCAAAATAACCGATATAAATAGGTTGTTTTACGTGCTGTCGTTGTTAAAAAATAGTACGATAGCTAAGCTACCCTTCCATTTTTTACCTAGTTATAATACCAATTAAAACCCAAAATGACCTATATAAATAGGTTATTTTTTGTTCTAGCGTTGTTAAAAAATAGAACGATAGCTAGGCTATCCTTAGATTTTCCGCCTAGCTATACTACCAATTAAAACCCAAAATGACCGATATAAATAGTCTATTTTACGTGCTAGCGTTGTTGAAAAATAGAACGATAGCTATGGCTATCCTTCCATTTTCCGCCTAGCTAGAACAAAAAAGTAATTCTATTTCTAAAACGTCACTTGGGAATTTAATGGGTATTACATCTCAATTTGCCTATCAATTTGCTGGTCTAAAGAAATAAAAGTTTCCGTTCTCGCGACTCCTTTTATGGATTGGATATCAATGTTTAATAGTTTCATTAAGTGCTCATTATCACGACATAGGATTTTGATAAAGATGGCGTAGTTTCCGGTGGTATAATGACTTTCGATTACTTCAGGAATTTCTTTCAAGCGTTTGATAGCAGAGGAGTATTTACTGGCTGCATCTAAGAAAATACCTACATAAGCCAATGTTGTATAACCAAGTGCTTTTGGGTTGATGATAAGTTTAGAGCCTGCCAATAGACCCGAAGCTTCCATTTTTCGCAATCGTTGGTGGATGGCAGCACCAGAAATTCCAATTTCTCGGGCAATTCCTAGGATGGGGGTTCTTGCATCGTTCATTAATCGTTTTAAGATTATTTTATCAATACCATCAATATGTAGTTTTTTTTCTTTCATCACTTTTGATTAGAAAGTAAATATAAAAAAATAGCGAATATGAAGAATCATATTCGCTATTTTTATTTTTTATACGGATTTAATCTTCTATAGGTTTCAATTCGAAATCCTCCATAAATTTAGTGGTATAATTACCCGCTACATAATCTGGGTGTTCCATTAATTGTCTGTGGAATGGGATGGTAGTTTTAACACCTTCAATTATAAATTCGTCCAAGGCACGTTTCATTTTGTTAATGGCAGCCGTTCTTGTTTGAGCGGTTACAATTAGTTTAGCAATCATAGAATCGTAGTTAGGCGGAATTGTATAGCCAGAGTATACATGTGTATCAATACGCACTCCATGCCCTCCAGGGGTGTGTAGTGTCGTGATTTTACCTGGTGATGGTCTGAAGTCGTTAAAAGGGTCTTCAGCGTTAATTCTACATTCGATAGCGTGTAGTTTAGGTAAATAGTTCTTGCCTGAAATTTTAATACCAGCGGCTACCTTAATTTGTTCTTCTATTAAATCGTAATCGATTACTTGTTCTGTAATAGGGTGTTCTACTTGAATACGGGTATTCATTTCCATAAAGTAGAAGTTGCGGTTTTTATCTACCAAAAATTCGACAGTACCAGCACCTTCATATTTAATGTATTCGGCAGCTTTTACAGCTGCATCTCCCATTTTTTTACGCAAAGCAGTGGTCATAAAAGGCGAAGGAGCCTCTTCTGTTAATTTTTGATGGCGACGTTGTACGGAACAATCACGTTCGGATAAGTGACAAGCAGTACCTTCACAATCGCCAATAATTTGAATTTCTATATGGCGTGGTTCTTGAATCAGTTTTTCCATATACATGTCGTCATTACCAAAACAAGCTTTTGCTTCTTGGCGAGCGGCATCCCATAATTCTACTAATTCTTCTTTTTTCCAAACGGCACGCATTCCTTTTCCTCCACCTCCTGCAGATGCTTTTAACATCACAGGGTATTTCATTTCCTCGGCTAGTGCCAATGCATCTTCTGCAGTTGCTAGCAATCCAGTAGATCCTGGTATGATAGGTACGCCAGCTGCTTTCATGGTGTCACGTGCAGAAGCTTTATCTCCCATGCGGTCAATCATTTCGGCAGTAGCTCCAATAAACTTAATTTGGTGATCTTCACAAAGCTTTGAAAACTTAGAGTTTTCGGCTAGAAAACCATATCCAGGGTGAATGGCGTCTGCATTGGTGATTTCTGCAGCAGCAATAATATTGGACATTTTTAAATAGGATTCTGCGCTAGGGGGTGGGCCAATACATACCGCTTCATCTGCAAATCGAACATGCAAACTATCGGCATCAGCAGTGGAGTATACCGCTACAGATTTGATTCCCATTTCTTTACAGGTTCGGATGATACGTAGCGCTATTTCACCTCTATTGGCTATTAATATCTTTTTAAACATAACAGTAAATGTTTGCTAAAATAATTTCTTATAGGTGCTTAATTACAGCGTTTTAAAAATTATTTTAAGGTGAATAAACTAAGAAGGGTCTACCAAGAATAATGGTTGACCAAATTCTACCGGGCTAGAATCATCTACTAATATTTTAACGATTTTACCAGTTACTTCTGCTTCAATTTCGTTAAATAATTTCATAGCTTCAATGATACAAACTACAGATTCTGGAGTTACGTTATCTCCAACTTCTGCAAATAATGGTTTGTCTGGTGTAGGACGCCTGTAAAATGTTCCAATAATTGGAGAGGTAATTGTGATGTATTTAGACGATTCGTCTGAATTGTCACTTGTTGTTGGTGCCGCTTCTGTAGTTGCTGGTGCAATTGGTGCGGCTGCCATTGGCATTTGAGGAATTCCTAATGGTGCTTGGTGTAAAATAGTTGTTTCTGTTTTACCCGATCCCGTTCTTATTGTGATTTTCACATCTTCCATTTCAAGCTTTACTTCGCTTGCTCCAGATTTTGCTACAAATTTAATAAGATTTTGAATTTCTTTTAAATCCATGTCTAAAAGGTTTTAGTTGATAATTAGTTTATAAGCTTTCTAAGTGTAGTTTACTTGTCAAGCTGTAATTGTTTAATCTTTACTTTATGAATTATAAGCCCATTTAAGATATATAGCCCCCCAACTAAATCCTCCTCCAAAGGCGGCAAAAATAATAGTGTCTCCTTTTTTAAGTTGGGATTCGTAATCGGCAATTAACATGGGTAATGTTGCCGAAGTTGTGTTTCCGTGGTTTTCGATATTCATCATTACCTTGGAAGGGTCTAGTTTAATGCGACGTGCTGTAGCATCTATAATCCTTTTGTTAGCTTGGTGTGCGGCTAACCATGAAACGTCTTCATTTGTTAAATTATTACGCTTTAGTATTTTTTCACTTACATCTGCCATGTTAAAGACAGCGTTTTTAAATACAGTTTGTCCATCTTGGAAAACATAATTTTCTCCCTTTTCTTTGGCTTCTTCTGTAAGTGGATAAGAGGATCCTCCCGCTTTTACACGTAAAAATTCACGTCCTATTCCATCTGTTCGTAGGTATTCGTCTTGCAATCCATAACCATCTGTGTTTGCTTCGAAAAGTACAGCTCCTGCTCCATCTCCAAAAATAATGCAAGTGGCTCTGTCTGTATAGTCAATCATCGAAGAGTTTTTATCGGCTCCAATAAGTAATACTTTTGAATACCTGCCAGACTCAATAAATTTTGCGGCTGTAGACATTCCAAATAAGAAACTCGAACAAGCCGAATCTAAATCAAAAGAAAATGCGTTTGTTGCGCCAATTCCGGATGCTGTAAAAGCAGCTGTAGAAGCGGCCTGCATGTCTGGAGTGGCAGTAGCAACAATTACTAATTCTATTTCTTTAGGATCGAGTCCTTTTTTCTCAATAAGGTTTAATCCAGCTTTGATAGCCATGTATGAAGTACCTTTTCCTTCTCCTTTTAAGATACGACGTTCTTTGATTCCAGTACGCGAGGTGATCCATTCATCATTTGTATCTACCATTGTTTCTAGTAGTGTATTGCTAAGTACAAAGTCAGGAATGTATTTACCCACGGCTGTAATTGCAGCTGTAATTTTAGTCATAATTGGTTTCTTTTATATCAGAAAATCAGGTTCAAAGTAATGAAATATATTTTAGATTGTGCTCTAAAAATTACATTAATTCATTATGCATACATAATAAACGAAAAAAGCCCTCGTAATGAGAGCTTTTCCTATAATTTTGAATTTTGATTATGCTTCAACAGCATCTTCAGCGTCAATTACAATTTGACCACGGTAGTACAATTTACCTTCGTGCCAATGTGCACGGTGGAACAAATGTGCTTCACCAGTTGTTGGATCAACAGCAATTTGTGGTGTGGTTGCTTTGTAATGAGTTCTTCTTTTATTTCTTCTCTGTTTCGAGATTTTTCTCTTAGGATGTGCCATTAATCTGTATTTTTATCTGTTATTATCTCCTTTAATTTTTCCCACCGTGGGTCAACTTCGTTTGTATTTTCGTTTGTCTTTTGTGACTCTCTTCTTTGAGTTTCGTAAGCGTTTAATTTTTCTAATACGTCAGATTTAAGTGTGCCGTCCTCAACTCCAGGGTGCACTCTCTTTGCCGGTAATGCCAATACAATTATTTCAAATAAGTATTGAGAAATGTCTAGTTGGTATTCAGAATAAGGTAAAATGAGTAACGCTTCGTTTTCATCATTAAACTCTTGTCCAAACTTTACCAACAAGGGCATTTTTATTGCAATAGGCAAATCAAATAACTCGTTTGTGACGTCGCAAGCAACGTTAATACTTCCAGAAATGTCGAAATCTAATTCAAACATTGTAGGTTTTTTAACAAACTTTACTGCAACGGTAAGGCTGCAATCGTTAAAATCTTCATAATTAAAAATATCAAAGAACGCTTTATTAATTTGATACTCAAATTGATGCTCTCCTTCTTTCAATCCTGAATAAGGAATCATAAATTCTTTTAATGCTTTCATTAGAAACCAATTTGAGCGTGCAAAGATATGAATTTATTCAAACTTTAGTACGCTGTTTTTAAAAAATATACATTTTATACCTTATTTTTTGTTTTTAAGGCATTTTTGCACAGTGTATTATATTCTTTTCTTGTTTTAAATAGTTGGATTGCTGTAAAAATAGCTTCTTTAAAAGAGTTGATGTCTGCTTTGTTTTTTCCTGCTATTTCATAGGCTGTACCATGGTCTGGAGAGGTTCTAATTTCACTGAGCCCAGCGGTATAGTTTACGCCATTCCCAAAGGATAAAGTTTTAAATGGTGCCAATCCTTGGTCGTGATACATAGCCAAAACTCCGTCAAAAGATTTGTAGCTGTTAGATCCGAAAAATCCATCTGCGGCATACGGGCCATAAACAAGTTTTCCTGTTTTCTGAATCTCGTCTATTGTTGGTCGTACTATTTCGTCATCTTCCTTGCCTATTACTCCATGATCCCCACAATGTGGATTCAGTCCTAAAATGGCAATTTTTGGACGCGTAATACCAAAATCTGTTACCAGGGTTTTGTACATAATAGCTACCTTTTTCTGAATCAATTCGGGAGTAATAGTACGTGCTATCTCAGAAATTGGAATATGTCCAGTAATTAATCCTACGCGTAATGTATCGGTCATTAAAATCATTAAGCTTTCGCCTTCTAGTTTTGATTCTAAATATTCCGTATGTCCAGAAAATTTAAAGGATTCACTTTGTATGTTTTCTTTGTCTATAGGTGCAGTTACTAAGACGTCAACGTCCTTGTTTATAAGTGCTTCCGTAGCGGCTTCTAATGATTTAAAAGCGTATTCTCCTGCTTCTTTACGTGCGATTCCATGGGTTACGACAATGTCTTCTTTCCATAGGTTTACAACGTTTAGTTTGCCTTCTTGGCAGTGTGATACCGATTTTGCGCTATTTATTTGTGCGTGTAAAGGCATGTTTTTTTTATAAGCAGATATGGCTTTTGCAGAAGCAAAAATAATAGGGGTACAAAAGTCCATCATTCTTTTATCTGCAAATGTTTTAAGGATGATTTCTAAGCCAATTCCATTTAGATCTCCAATAGAAATTCCTATTTTTATTTTGTTCGTTTTCTCCATTAATCAACGTTATTATTGTACTTTTGATACACAAAAGTAATCAATAAAATTGATAAAAATATGTTTACAGGAATTATCGAGAGTATGGGGACGGTAAAAAAATTAGTTTGGGAGGGTGATAACCTTCATGTGACCGTTTCGTGTGATTTCACAAACGAGCTTAAGATTGATCAAAGTGTTGCTCATAATGGTGTTTGTTTAACGATTGTTCATTTAAATAATGATGAATATACCGTAACTGCCATCAAAGAAACTATTGATAAAACTAATTTTAAATCTATTGAAATTGGTTCTAAAATTAATTTGGAGCGTGCCATGGTTTTGGGAGCGCGTCTAGATGGGCATATTGTTCAAGGACATGTAGATCAAACAGCGATATGTACAGGTGTTAAATCTGCAAATGGGAGTTGGTTTTTTTCTTTTAAATTTGATGAAGGACCAGAGAATATCACCATAGAAAAAGGCTCTGTTACCGTAAATGGTACAAGTTTAACAGTAGTTAATTCTGTAGGAAACACTTTTGAAGTAGCAATTATTCCTTATACCTATGAGCATACAAATTTCCACACCTTTAAAGAAGGAACCATCGTTAATTTGGAATTTGATGTGATTGGGAAGTACGTGGCAAGATTAATGGAAAAAAGAGCTTAATTAACGGGAAAAGGCGTGTGTTCAATTTGATCCAATACGGCTATGTATTAAATAATTATTTTACAACATAAAAAAGGCGTTGATTTGTTTAGATCAACGCCTTTTTGTTTATTTATAAAAGTGCTTATACTTTCATTATTTCAATTTCTTTTTCAGAGGCCAAACGTTCTGATTTTTCAGTATAAGTTTTGACTAGATTTTGAATGTCAATTTCTGCATTTGCTTTTTCATCATCCGAAACATCCGTGTTTTTAATTTCTTGCATCGCTTCTTTACGATCGTTACGCAAACTTATTTTTGCCTTTTCTGATGCTGCTTTCGCTTGTTTTGCTAGCTCTTTACGTCTGTCTTCCGTAAGTGGCGGTACTGCTATGATAATAATATCACCATTATTCATAGGGTTGAATCCTAAATTTGCAAACATAACTCCACGCTCTATTTCTTGAAGCATGTTTTTTTCATACGGTTGCACAGTAATAGTGTGCGCATCCATTGTGCTTACATTTGATATTTGACTTAGAGGGGTTTGTGTTCCGTAATAATCTACCATTACACTTGCCAGCATTGCGGGAGTTGCTTTCCCTGCTCTAATGCGTCTAAATTCTTTTTCTAAGTGGACAATAGAATCATTCATGGATTCTTTTGTGCTGTCTATAATGAATTTTAATTCTTCGTTCATGTGTGTAAATATAATAATACAGTTTTATTTATCAACGATTGTACCAATTTTTTCTCCTGAAACTACTCTTTCTAGATTTCCATTGGTGTTCATGTCAAATACCACAATTGGCAATTCGTTTTCTTGACTCAATGTAAAGGCGGTCATATCCATTACTTTTAAGTTTTTTTTCAGAACTTCTTTGTACGTTATGGTGTCGTATTTGGTAGCAGAACTGTCCTTTTCTGGGTCTGCAGTGTATATTCCGTCTACACGCGTTCCTTTTAAAATTACCTCAGCTCCTATTTCTATGGCTCTTAAAACGGCAGCTGTATCTGTTGTGAAATAGGGGTTTCCTGTTCCACCAGCAAAAATTACGACACGTCCTTTTTCTAAATGACGGACTGCTTTTCTCTTAATAAAAGGCTCTGCCACTTGTTCCATTTTGATAGCTGTTTGCAAACGTGTTTGTACATCGGTGTCTTCCAAAGCACTCTGTAATGCCAATCCGTTGATAGCCGTAGCAAGCATGCCCATATAATCTCCTTGTACGCGATCCATCCCGTTACTGGCACCTGCAACACCTCTAAATATATTACCTCCACCTATTACAATGGCTACTTCTGTACCCATTGCTACAATGTTTTTTATTTGTTCCGCATATTCTGCAAGACGTTTTGGATCTATACCATATTGACGTTCGCCCATTAAAGCCTCGCCACTCAATTTTAATAAAATTCTTTTATAGCTCATAATAATATAAAAAGTTATGCAAATATATACAATAGTTAGCTTGTTCTGTTACTTGAGATGCTAGGTTTATTAAAAATTATCAAACGGTATATAGATAAGGGGGGTTTTGTTTTGTGAGATCGTGTGTTTTTTGTGCTGGTAATGTCCTTATTATTTGAAATTAGGATTTTATTCCCTTATGGAGGAGGTATGGAGTGTCTACATTTGTTGTGATGGTTTAGAAACAACCTATTTATATCGGTTATTTTGGATTGTTGGTGTTATTCCAAGAGACTATTGATGTAGGTAGGCTTGTGCTTTATCCCTTAAAAAAAGAAGATCGATAGTCAAGACTATCGATCTTCTTTTTATCAAAACAAAATTAATTAATAATGGTGTCTTTTAAAGGCTTCGATAGCTTCATAATCAGCCAATCCAAGGTTGTGATATTCTCTTGCTGTTTCGGTATTTCTCTCTTCTGCACGTACCCAGAACTCTCGGGTGTCATCGCCTTGAAACATCACGCCGTCTTTTTGTGTTTGATGGAAAAATATAGCGCGACGTTTTTTTAATACTTGATCTGGGCTCATAGGGACAGCCATGTCTATTTGATGGGTATCCCATTCATGCCAGGCGCCTCGGTACAACCACAGCCAACAATTGTCCATGAATGCTAATGGTTTTAGAATTTTTAAGGCTTCAAAAATGGCATCTAAACACGTTTTATGAGTGCCATGAGGATCTGCTAAATCTCCAGCAGCATAAATTTGATGCGGTTGTATTTCTTTAATTAAATCAGTAATAATTTTTATGTCCTGAGCGCCTAAAGGGTTTTTTTTGATAGTTCCTGTTTCGTAGAATGGTAGGTTTAAGAAATGTACATTTGTGTCTGGTACATCTAAATACCTTGTGGCTCCAAAGGATTCATATTTACGAATTTCTTTTTTTAAATTTCTTACTTCAGTAGGGTCTACGGTATTGTTTTCTTGCTGTTTTAATACATTGGTTAGGTGCTGGGCTTGTTGGTTTTGTGGGGCGATACTTTGGAGGACTTCTGCAAATTTTAAGGCGTCGCTGTTGCTAACGGCTATGTTTCCAGAAGTTTGGTATGCTACGTGTACTTCGTGTCCTTGTTGAACCAACCTGTCAAAGGTGCCTCCCATAGATATTACGTCATCATCTGGGTGTGGGCTAAAAATAATGATTTTCTTTTTTGCGGGTAAGGCGCGTTCCGGTCTTTTGGAGTCGTCCGAATTTGGTTTGCCTCCAGGCCAGCCTGTGATGGTATGCTGAAGTTTATTGAACATGATGATGTTTAAATCATAGGCATTGCGACCATTATTGGTGAGCAAACTAGACATTCCATGTTCGTTGTAATCTTTGTCTGTAAGTTTTAAAATAGATTTTTTTGTTAATACACTTAACCAAACAATGGCTTTACTTGTCAATTCTTGATTCCAAATACACGGACCAACTAGCCATGGCGTTTTAATTCTTGTTAAATCCTCTGCTGCTTCATGGTTTAATATAAAGCTGGTGTTTGGGTGTTCTTGTAAATAAGTAGCAGGAATATCTGAGCTAATTTCGCCTTCTATTGTTTTTTTAATGATGGATGCTTTATTGTTTCCCCATGCTAATAGTACAATTCTTTTTGCGTGTTTAACAGTGCCAATTCCCATGGTAATGGCTTTTTTAGGGACATTGTTGATGCCTAAAAAACTGGGTGCGGCATCGGCTCTTGTTAAATGATCTAAAGTAATGCTTCGAGTACTTGAATTGTAATGGGACCCAGGCTCGTTAAAGCCGATGTGTCCTGTACGTCCAATACCTAGTAATTGAAAATCCAATCCGCCGTATTCTTTTATTTTTAATTCATAATCTATACAGTATTGATGTAGCTCAGAAGGAGGGATTTGACCATCTGGGATATTGATGTTTTCTGGTTTTAAGTCGATGTGATTGAACAAATGTTCGTGCATAAAATAATGGTAACTATGTACACTATCCTTTGGCATTGGAAAATATTCATCCAAGTTAAAGGTGACGACGTTTTGAAAACTAAGTCCTTCTTTTTTGTGTAAACGAACGAGTTCTTCATATACTTTTATAGGGGAAGATCCTGTAGCGAGTCCTAGAACACAGGGTTTGTTTTGAGCTTCTTTTTCCCGTATGAGTGCAGCAATTTCTTGAGCCACAATAATGGATCCTGTAATGGAATCTTTTGCTATAATGTTATGGATTTTTTCGAACCTAGTTTCTTCGAATTGTCCAGCAGGTTGGTGTTGAAAGCTGTTGCTGTTCATAGTTAAGTTGGTTTATTTGGACGGTTGATACTAAATGTAGTTCAAATAGCTGTAGTCTATGATTTATTTCGACAAATAACACGAATGAAACAACAAACGAAACTTTTTGAAGGTTTCGTTTGTTGAATTGTTTTGATAATGGCGTATTTTAAAAGTTACTTCCAGGTGTATCCCACCACAAACGGGTTCCTCCAGTATCTGGACCCGATAAAAATTGAACCGCCTTTGTTACATTTTTGAGGTTGGTGTTTTTTTCGCTATTTACAAAGTTGATGCGTCTTATTTGAATGTCGGTATCTATAGTTCCTCCGCTTTTATTGATAACTACGGGGAAAACTCTAGGGTATCCTGTTCTTCTAAATTCGCTCCAAGCTTCTTGTCCATCAGGAAACATGGCAATCCATTTTTGAGTGATTATTTGTTCTAATTGTGCTTCTTGAGAGGCTGTATTGTCGTAGGCTATTTTTACTTCGCTTGGGTAGGCGATGTTATTGGCATCATTTAAAGCATCTACAAAATCAGCAGGAGTTTTTGTAGTGTCTGTGAGGTAAGTAGCCACACCTTTTACTCCGTGTTGCTCAAAAGATGCAGTAACTCCAGCTTCGTAATGCATTTTTGCATCGGAGGCTCCAGTCCAGTTTCTCAAGGCTGCTTCTGCTTGTAAGAAATGCCCCTCTGCAACAGTCATCCATGTAATAGATTCTGTATCTACAATTTCGCCAATAGATGAATGTGCGCCGTATTGACTTTTGTCTGTAATGGCTATTCCCATACGGATTCCTTTGTAAGCTCCATTTAAAGTAGGGTCTTCTGCAGGGTTAAAATACACCTCTATTCTTCCATCTTCATATCCTTTTAAGATAGATTCCATTTCTGCACTCATGCAGATATCTCCCCAAGAGCCGCTAATGGTAGCTACAGGGTGTGGAAATCCAGTATTAACTACAACATCTGTGGTTAAAAAACCTGCGTCACTTGCCAATGATAATTCACCTTGTGTTTGTGCTAAGGTTGGATCAATTTTAGAAACTCTTAAAGCCAATCGCAGTCTTAAAGTATTGGCAAATTTACGCCATTCAGCAATGTTTCCCTTAAAATTAGTTTTGTCAAAGGGAACAAATTGTGTGTCGTTTTCAAATGCTTTTAAAGCGATGATTGCAGCGCCTAATTCATCAAAAAATGTATGGTAGACAATGTTTTGTGTGTCGTATTCTCCTGTGGTTGCGTAATCGTTAAATTTAGAATAGCGAATAGGACCAAATACATCTGAAATTCGATGCATAGCGGTTACTTTTATGATGTTTGCTAAGTGTACAAATTTGATTCCTGATTTGTAACCAGAAAGAGCGACTTTGTCTTCGATGTCTTTAACACTAGGCATGATAGTTCCTACGTTGTATGCGTCTCCCCATATAAAACCATTCCATCCATTTACCAATGCGTAGGTCATGTTGTTTACATTTCCTGCAAAAGGAGTAGGAGGGGTCATGTATCCAGAGTAGACATCACCATTTAAACCTTGTTGTAGTTGATAGTTCCATGGAGGTGTAGCGTTGACAACGTTTAAAAACATGTTTTCAAATTTACTACCAATATGGTTGTTCATTTGGGTTAAACTTTTATCTGTAATCCCGTATGGATCTGTATTGATGCTTTCAAAATTATCTGTACAGTTAAAGGTGCTTACTATAAGGATTGAAGCGGCTATATATTTATAAAATTTATTCATTTTCTTAGAAGTTTACGTTAATATTAAAACCAATGCTACGTGTAGATGGTTGTCCGTAGATATCTACCCCTTGGAGTCCAATCCCTGTACTGGAGGCTATATTTGGATCAAAAGGTGCGTCTTTGTAAATAAAGAATAGGTTGTTTGCAATAAGAGAGAAACGTAGATTTTCTACAAATGGACTTGGGTTTTTAATTGTATATCCTATAGCTACTTCTGCCAAACGAATATTGGTGGCATCGTATACGTATTCTCCTAATAAACCTGCTCTACCAGCAACTTGACTATAGTAATTATAGGCAGTAATTTGATTGGTTCCATTGCTAGAAGCAACGTTAATCATTCCTCCATTTCTGCTTCGCGCATCTGCTGTGGCTTGTGAAACGCCATAATAATCGTTGATGGCTTCTGTAACACTTAATACTTCTCCTCCAATTTTCGCGTCAATTAAGAAGTTTAAGGATAGATTTTTGTATTCAAAATTATTATTCCATCCCAATGTCCAGTCAGGTTGTGCAAAACCTACGGTTTCAAAATCGGTTCTTTGCAAGGTGCCATCATTATTTAAAATAGGCAATCCATCGGCATTTCTAACTAAAGATTGTGCTTGAATACTTCCGAAATTTTCTCCTTCTACCAAAGAGAATCTGTATCCGTTTACTCCAGCTTCCGTTAAAATAGCTCCGCTTTCTGTCAAAGAAGGATGTACAGAAACCACCTTATTTTTATTGGAAGCAAAGTTAAAGATGGTATTCCAGTTAAAGATATCTCCAACAATTGGTTTTCCATTTACGGTCAATTCAATTCCTGTATTTGAAATTTCTCCTGCATTTACTATGTTTTTAATATATCCATACGGATTGGGCTCTGCTTGGATGTAAAATATTTGATTGGTGGTTTTTGTATTGTAATAGGTGAAATCAATTCCTAACCTACTCTCAAACAAGCGCCATTCGGTTCCTATTTCGTATGAGTTTTGTTTTTGAGGCTCTAATGTTTCTCCGTTTAAAGGGGCAAAGGGAGCGGCTACTACTCCGTTGTTTACCAATGGGATTCTATTTAATGGTATGGTAGCATACGTAGGAATGTCGTTTCCAACAATAGCATAAGATCCTCTAATTTTTGCAAAGGACACAAAATCTGGCATTTCAAATACTTCACTAAGTAGGGCTGTTACACCAATGGAAGGATAAAAAAAGGATAGAGAATTGGTGTTTACTAAAGTTGAAGACCAGTCATTACGTCCAGTTATATCTAAGAAATACTTGTTTTTATAACCTAAGTTTATGGATCCAAATACAGATTGTAGTTCGCGGTTTCCTACGGATTGTTGGATGTCGTTTGTGGATAAGAAATTTTGAATATTAAATTGGTTGGGGTATTTTAAGCCTCCAAGTCCTGAATCAAAATGTATTTGATCTCCTATTTTGTATTTTGTTAAACTTGTTCCAAATATAATTCCAATACTTAGATCTTCTGAGGCTTGGGTATTGTAGTTGGCGATAAAATCTAGGTATTGTTGCGTGTTTTCTGTTTTTTCAAACAAGTACCGCCCCGTACTAGGAACTAAGTTTTGATCTGAACCAGCATACATTCTTTTGTCAAAAGTGAAAAATGATTTGTCAATACTCGCCCTAGATTGAAGAGATAAGTCCTCTGTTAATTGGTATTTTATAGAAACATTTACGAATACTCTTTGAGCAATATCTTTGGTAGGATTGCGGTGAATTAACCAATAAGGGTTTTGTTGAATGTTCTCATTAAAAGACGTACGGTATTGATCCATCATGTTTGTTTCTGGATTAAAATATTCGAAGTTTTTATAAGTATCCAAATTAATTCCGACAGGATTTAAATAAACTCCAGTAAGTGTGTTTGAATACAGTCCGTTCCCAGGCTTGTTCCAAATACGTTGATCGGATAAATTAACACCTGCTGAAACTTTAATTTTATCATTTAAAAATAAGGTGCTTTCTTTGATATTGATATTGTTACGTATCATTCTGTTTTCGGGCATTACTCCTTCGGCATACGTGTTTGCATAAGAAAGATAGGTTTGTGCTTTCTTTGTTCCAGCATTTAAGGAAAAAGATTGTGTAGATGTATATCCAGTATTAAAAAAATCTTTGGCATAGTCGTTTCTTAAACCGGGTGTTTTTGCTCCCCATGATCTTGCGTCGTCAATTGTTCCGTTAATGCCTGTTTTTTGTCCTACAGATGTAGATTGGTATTGCGATTGTAGCTTAGGTAGTGATAATACATTGTCAAAAGTAAGCCCTGAACTGATGTTCACAGATAGTTTTCCGTCTTTTCCGCTTTTTGTAGTGATTAAGATAACGCCATTAGCTCCTTGGCTACCGTACAGTGCTGCTGCAGATGCCCCTTTTAAAACAGAGATGCTTTCAATGTCATCTGGGTTTATTAGCGATAATGCGTCTCCTCCATCCCTGTTTCCTGTGTGTCCACCAAAGATACTTGTTCCAGCTTCTTCTCCGTTGGATCCGTTTCCGCTGTTGAGCATTGGGATGCCATCAATTACATACAAGGGGTCGTTATTTACGGTGGAAGCATTCCCCCTCAATACCACTTTGGACGCACCTCCTAAGCCCGAAGAACTTTTAGTGATTGTAAGTCCTGCTGTTTTTCCTGATAAACTATTGATAGGATTGGTTTGTTTAACACGTGTAAGAGCGTCTCCTTTTATTTCTTGTGCGGAGTAAGTCAATGCTTTTTTCTCCTTTTTCATACCGAGAGCAGTCACAATAACTTCACTTAAACTTTCTGCATCATCCAATAATACGATGTTTATTTTGTTTGCATCTCCTATGGTAATCGATGCTGATTTCATTCCCATATAAGAGAATATTAAGAGGTCTCCTCTAGAGGCTTCAATAGAGAAGTTGCCATCAAAATCGGTTTCACTTCCTCTTGTAGTTCCTTTAATTAAAATATTTACACCAGGCAATGGTGAACCATCTGATTTTGAGGTTACCACTCCGCTAATCATACGGTTTTGTGCCTGTGTGTTTTGTACACTAATAAGTGAGACAATTAGGATTAATAATGGAATTAATTTTTTCATAAGCTTGAATTGTATTAATAATTTTTGATTGTTAAATCTATAAAGTTAAGGTTTTTCCGAAAAAGAAAATCTATATACGGTAATAAAATACATATAGATGACGTCTTTTTATGCATGAAATACAATATTGTTTTAGGGGTAGGTAATTAGGAAGTGATATATTTTGTATTCATTAAAAAATAGCCTATTTTTCAGGAAATATATAGTTTTCTAATCTAGTTTTTTTGTAGAATGAAGGGTTTTAAAAACACAAGTGCTGTAATTCCTAGGAAGTATCATATCCTTTTTTGGCTTGGATATTTTTTATTTAATGTAGTGAGGTGGGGAAGTTATTTTGACGATTATTGGTATTCTTTAAAATCTAATTTGGTAGAGTTTCCCTTGCATATTTGTGTTGTATATGTAAATATTTATTGGTTGATTCCTTATCTGATTGTCAAAAAAAAATACAGGACATATATATTGGCATTGCTTGGGTTGTTTGCAATAGTGTATGTGGTGAGGACGGGGCTTAATTATGTGTTAGTAAGTCAACAGATTTGGCCAGAAGCGCAAGGGGTACAGGAAGCATTTACTTTTAATCACTTGGTAGCGGTGGTGCTCGGGGAGTTGTATGTACTAACGTTGGCAACGACCATAAAATTAACGTATGATTGGGTGTTTGAGTTAAACAGGTCTAAAGATTTGAAAAAAGGACAATTGCAAATGGAGTTGGACTTATTGAAATCTCAAATACAACCTCATTTTTTTTTCAATACATTAAATAATTTATATGCCCTTACATTGACAAAGTCGGATGTGGCCCCAAGTGTGGTTCTTAAATTATCGGATATTATGCAATATGTATTGTACGAGGTAAAAGAGCCTAAGATTAACCTGTACGATGAGGTGAGATATGTGCAAAATTATTTAGATTTGGAACGTTTAAGGTATGGAGGTAGGATTGAAACATCTATTGAGATTCAGGGAGATATTGAAGGGGTAATGGTGCCGCCATTGTTGTTTTTGCCGTTTATAGAAAACTGCTTTAAACATGGTGAATATGGCGAAGATCCAATGATGGTTAAGATTTATTTTAAAAATAACAATGACGGTTTTTTATATTTCAGGGTGGAAAATTCATGTCATGAAATTGCAAATAGTTCTCGGAAAAAAGGGATTGGGATTCAAAATGTAACACGTAGATTAGAACTATTGTTTACAGATGATTTTGAATTGACAAGTTGCATTATTGATCGTGTGTATTGTGTGAGTTTAAAATTACCTGTGTAACCTTTTTGAATGGATAAACAAATGAATGTAAAATGTATTATAATTGATGATGAGCCTTTAGCGAGTACTATAATTGAAAAATATTTAGAAGAGTTCCCAATGATAGAATTGGTAGGAGTGTATACGGCTGCGATGGCTTCTGTACCGATACTTGAGGAAGGGAAAGTAGACCTTGTTTTCTTAGATATTAATTTACCTAGGATGACAGGGTTGGAATTTCTTCGTACGCTTCAAGTAAAGCCATTGGTGGTGATTACAACTGCATATCGAGAATATGCCGTGGAGAGTTTTGATTTAGATGTGTTGGATTATTTGGTAAAACCGATTCCTTTGGGGCGGTTTTTAAAATCGGTTAATAAAGTGTTGGCTCGCTTAAAAATAACAAGAAAAAAAGACCATGATTTGACAATGAAAACGTTTCCTTATATTTTTTTAAAGGTAGATAAGAAACTTGTGAAATTTAGATTTAATGACATCCTTTTTATAGAGAGTTTGAAAGATTATATAAAAGTGTGTACGCGTACAGGAGATTATTTGATACATAAATCCATGATTAGTATTCTGGAGGAACTTCCAGAAGATAACTTTATGCGGGTTCATCGTTCTTTTGCTATTGCTTTAAATAAAGTAAATAGTGTTGAAGGAAATACCGTTGAAATAGCCAATCAACGCATTCCAATAGGACGTAATTATCAGCAGATAACCAAACAACGGATTTTAAATACCAAGGAAGTTTATAGTTAGAATTTGTGATTTTAGTTTTTAAAAATGGAGTTGGTCTAAAAAAAAAGACTGTTAAGCGAGTACCTATTGTTATATAGCGGAAAAAAAGCAATTAAGACTAAGAAATGTAGTACTTTAGAAATTGAATTATTTTTATAAAAAAATAAGAAATTCATTTAACTAAAACATACTATATGTCAACTTCATCAAGTAATCCCCCTATTAATACGACCATTCCAATTATCATTATTGCAGGACTCTTCTTTGTCTTCGGTTTTGTTACTTGGATAAATGGAGCATTGATTCCTTTTATGAAAACCATTAACGAACTTACAGATGCACAATCGTATCTAGTAGCTTCCGCTTCTTATATTTCATTTGTCGTAATGGCGCTTCCAGCATCTTATATTCTTGGGAAGATTGGGTATCGCAAAGGAATGTCTTTGGGCTTGTTTGTGATGGCCATAGGTGCTTTAATTTTTATTCCAGCTGCTGAAGCAAGAACGTATTGGTTGTTTTTACTCGCTATTTTTATTCAGGGAGTGGGAATGACTTTGTTGCAAACAGCATCCAATCCATACATTACCATTTTAGGTCCTATTAAAAGTGCTGCCAAACGAATTGCGATAATGGGAATTGCTAATAAAGTAGCAGGTGCCTTAGGTTCGTTTATTTTTGGAGCAATTTTATTGTCAGGTATTGATGAGGTTAGAGCGCAATTAAACGTAGTATCTTTAGAAGAGAAAAACACCATTTTAAATACTATGGCAGATAGTGTGGTAACTCCATATTTAGTAATGTCAGCAGTGTTAGCAGTATTAGCAATTTTAATTTTACGCGCACCATTGCCTCATGTGGAAGCAGCGCCAATTGAAGAAGGAAAAGATGGAGCTTCTGTAAAAACAAGTATTTTTCAATTCCCTCATTTATGGTTGGGAGTTTTGGCACTGTTCTTATACGTAGGAGTAGAAGTAGTTGCTGGAGATACAATTATTGCTTACGGAATTTCCCTAGGGTTTCCTGCCTCTGTTGCAAAAGGATATACAGCGTATACATTAATGGCTATGGTAGCGATGTATGGTTTGGGAGTGTTTTTGATTCCTAGATATGTGAGTCAGTCATTGGCGTTGAAAGTGTCAGCTGTACTTGGTATTATTTTTACTTTTTGTATTGTGTTTACCACAGGATTTACATCTGTTTTATTTGTTGCAGCTTTAGGATTGGCAAATGCATTGGTTTGGCCTGCAATTTGGCCTTTGACACTTGAAGGTTTGGGAAAATTCACAAAAACAGCTTCTGCTTTGTTGATTATGGCTATTGCTGGTGGTGCTATTATTCCTCCTGCTTATGGGAAAATAGTAGATATTAATAAGGCAAGTCTAGTCGCGGAAGGGATGACGGAAGCCGCAGCTACCATTCAAGCAGCAACTGGAGGGTATTGGATCTTATTACCTTGTTATTTGTTTATTCTATACTATGCTATATATGGACATAAAATGGGTTTAAATAAATAAAATGATGGCAGTCAAACGTCTTATGGCACTGGATGTTTTACGGGGATTAACCATTGCGTTAATGATCCTTGTAAACACTCCAGGAAGTTGGAGCTACGTATATCCGCCTTTGTTACATGCAAAATGGCATGGGTGTACACCTACCGATTTGGTGTTTCCTTTCTTTTTATTTATTGTAGGAGTCTCCATGTGGTATGCTTTTAAAAAATTTGATGCAGGCATTACAAAGCCTGCATTATTAAAGGTATTCAAACGATTTTCTATCATGTTCTTGTTAGGGTTGTTTTTAAATGCATTTCCTAAATTCGATTTTGAAAACCTTAGGGTTATGGGAGTGTTACAGCGTATTGCTGTGGCATACTTAATAGGTGCATTGCTTTGTATGCAATTTAGTTTTAAACAGCTATTGTATATTTTTGGAGGGATTTTGTTGAGTTATTGGGGCTTATTACATCTAAACAATGCTTCTGACGTATTTAGCCTATCGGGTAACCTAGTAAGACAAATAGATGTATATCTTTTGGGTGAAAATCATGTGTATAAAGGTTTTGGAATCCCTTTTGATCCAGAAGGATTGTTGTCTTGTTTGCCGTCGGTTGCTACGGTGTTGTTAGGGTATTTTTCAGGAAGACTTATCAGCAATGTTTCTACGGTGATGGAGTCGGTAAAGTCTCTAGTAATATATGGTTCTTTAGCGGTGGCATTAGGAACCGTTTGGGGTTTTTGGTTTCCGATTAACAAGGCTTTATGGACAAGTTCCTATGTGTTGTACACGGGAGGACTCGCTATGTTATTCTTGGCGTTTTTATTGTTTTTGATTGATATAAAAGGAAAGAAAAAGTGGGCAACACCATTCTTGCATTTTGGAACAAATCCCTTGTTTATTTTTGTCTTTTCTGGATTGTTTGCAAAGACGATGATTTATTTAGTAACTATAAGCAATGCTTCGGGGAAATCAGAAACAGGATACGCTTATTTGTACAACCATGTATTTGTACCGATAGCAGGAAATATGAACGGCTCTTTGTTATTTGCTGTTTCACATATAATGGCTTATTGGTTGATAACTTATATACTGTATAAACGGAAAATATTTATTAAAATATAATAAAAAAACGGCTCAATTTTCTGAAAATTGAGCCGTTTTTTTTAGTGAAGATAATTCTTCTTAAAACGGGGAATTAAAACGAATGAGAGCTCGTTTCTTAATGTTGATATTTAGTCTCCAAGAATCACGCAGTTAAAAGTTTTGAAAAGTTTCTATATCACCATGTGCATTATTAAATATTAAAAACACTTTTAATGTTGGGTGATTGTGAATAAATACTTTTGTTTTTTCTAGCCCCATAGCCATAAAGGCGGTAGCGTAAGCATCGGTGTCTGCACAGTTAAAGGATCCAAAAACAGAGGCGCTTAGCAAATTACTAGCCGTAGCAAAGCCTGTTTTGGGATTGATGGTATGTACAAATCGGTGTCCGTTTTTATCTGTTTTGAATTTTCTGTAATTTCCAGAGGAAGCTATAGATTCATTATTGAGTTGTATGGTGATAGCGATAGATCTTGAACCGTCAAAGTTTGGGTTTTCTATAGCAATTGTCCATAGTTTATTGTGTTGATTGTGTCCTCTAGCTCTGATTTCACCACCTATTTCTACCATGTAATTTTCAATACTATGCTGTTCAAAATAGCGACTGATAACATCTACTAAATATCCTTTTCCAACGGCATTAAAATCAAATGTTATGGAGGGGTGCTTTTTGTGAATGCTCCCGTGAACGATTGCTACTTTATCAAAACCTACAAGTGGAAGTAGTTTTTTTATAGTAGCACTGTCGGGGAAATAAGTTGTTTTTTTTGGTCCAAAACCCCAAGCATTGACTAATATTCCAACAGTAGGGTCAAAAAAACCATCGGTTTCTTTATAAATTCGTTTGGATGTTAGAAATATATCTTTAAAATAATGATCTATTAATAAGGTAGAGTCTCCAGCATTTATTTTTGAAATATCCGATGTTGGAAGGTATTGAGAGGTAGATTTATTTACACCTTTTATGAGACTGTCGATTGCTTTTTGTACATCTAGATTTTCTGTATGTATAAATTTGATGGAATAGGTAGTTCCAATAGCATTTCCTTGTAAAGCGTTGATTTTGAAATCTTGATTTTTACCAGTTTTTTTACACGAAATTATACTGATAAGACTGATCAAAAGAATAATTTTTTTCATCGAATAGTGAGTGGTTATAAGTGATTGCAAAGATAATATAAAAAATGTATAAAAAACTTTTAAAAAGGATGAAATCGTTCTTGTTGTGGTACGCTTTTTGTACATTTGTAACATTCGTTAAAAAACGAATATTTTTAAAACCTGTAAAATTAATATAATGAAAAAATTCCTCGTAGTGGCAATCATGTCATCTGTAGTGTTGAGTTCTTGTGTGTCTAAGAAACAATATGCAGATTTAGAAAGTAAATTTGGAAAAAGCAAACAAGAGTTGGTTGATGCTAAAGCAAATTTAATGAAATGTGAAATTGAAAAAGACAAAAATACCACATTGGTTTCCTCTTTGGAACAACGTGTTGTTGAGTTGAAAAAAGACAAAGAAAAAACGTTGGAGTTTGTAGGAGACTTGACAGTTATTTCTAAGTCTGCTTCTGAAAACATTAAAGAAACATTGGCTCAAATGGCAAAAAAAGATGAGTATATTCACTATATTCAAAATGCTATGAATGCTAAAGATTCTTTGAATTTAGCAATTGGATTCAAATTGAAAAGTGTATTGAAAGATGGACTGCATGATGAAGATATCCAAGTGAATGTAGAAAAAACTGTTGTATATATTTCTATTGCAGATAAATTATTGTTTAGAAGTGGTAGTGCTATAATTTCTGATAGAGCGACTGCTGTTTTACGAAAAGTAGCTAAGGTGGTAAATGCACAGCCAGTTGATATGGAAGTAATGGTAGAAGGGTATACTGATAATATCTCTATTCGTACTGCTGGAATTAAAGATAACTGGGATTTAAGTGTTAAAAGAGCTACAGCTGTTGTACGTATTTTACAAAATAAATTCAACGTAGCACCTTCTAGATTGGTTGCTGCAGGTCGTGGTGAATACACTCCAATTGATAGTAATGATACTGTTGAAGGTAGAGCTAAAAACAGAAGAACTAGAATTGTTTTAATGCCTAAATTAGATCAATTTTTTGATATCTTAAATACAAAAGTAGGAGAGTAATTTTCAACTTAATATTTTATAAAAAAGCTGCCATTGGCAGCTTTTTTTTTGTAATAAAATACAAGAAAAAGTAACCTAAGCAAATGATTTTGTGTCTAATGATTGAATAGTGCTTGATAATCAACTGATATTTTTGTAAGCAGAAATATATTATTGATATTAGGAGCTATAAATATTAAAAATCAAATCAATCAAAATTATTATGGAAGGAATTTTAGAATCTTCAAAAGAATTAGGTGCACAGCTTTGGGATAGTTTCGGGCATTTTGTGAATGAAATAGTTGGGTTTGTCCCAAAACTTTTTTTAGCCCTTATCGTATGGATTATTGGGAAATGGATAGCCAAGGTATTGAGGCGTCTTATAATCAAAGGTCTTCAAATTGTAAAAATTGATACCATTGCAGATAAAATTGAGTTGGATAAATTATTAGGGCAAATAGGAATCAATCAGAAGTTGTCAGTAATTATGGCAAACCTAGTCTACTACGTTTTATTGCTAGTGGTCTTATTATCTGTATTTGATGCTGTAGGATTGGGAGTTGCAAAACAACTGTTTGATAAAGTAATTCTATTTATACCTAACTTGGTGATCGCTATTGTTTTATTGGTTTTCGGATTGTTCTTAGCTAATTTTGTAAGTAAGTTTATTGCAGACAGATTGCGGAATATGGATATTGAGTATGCAGATGCTATTGGTAAAATTTCCAAGTTTGCCATTATGCTTATTGCTGTTTCTATGGTGTTTTCTCAATTGAATATCGGAAATGGATTAATTGCTCAATTAACTCAGTATTTATTTATGGCCGTATTCTTTGCTTTGGCAATTGCTCTTGGTTTAGGTGGTAAAAATCATGCAGAAAAACTCTTAGATAAGTTTTTTGATAGTAAAAAATAACATGTTATGTTACCCTATTTCCAACTGATTGTTTGAGAATTGGTTTCACTGTTGTTTTAATAGGTGTAATAGTTATAAAATGACCGAGCATGTGCTCGGTCTTTTTATGTATTTATACCAACTACATTTCCAAGTGACAGTTTAAAAACAACCTCTTAATATCGGTTATTTTGAATTGTATTTGGTATTATACAAGGGGTTAATTTCTTGGGTTTCTATTTTTTTTGTGGAGATTTGTATTTGACAGGTTTGTTTTCCATCAGTTGTTTATGGATGTAATAATTAACGTCCATCCAAGCTTTACTTTCTTCCCAAAGTGGAGCAATCATATTGTGTTCCCAGTTTTTTAGTTGATTTGAGAGTAATTTAAATCTGATACTATCGCTGTTAGATAAATTAGTGATTTCTCCTAAATCGTTCTTAAGGTTGTACAACCTACTTCCGTAATTTCTCATTCGAATCATCTTAAAATCTCCATACCTAATCGCTGCCTTGTCTAACTTTCTCCAATACAATTGTTGATGTGGGTTTCCTTGCTTTTTGTTTTTTAAATAAGGAAGTAAACTAATGCCATCCAAAATTTGCCCCGCTTCTTTTTCAATACCTGCAGCATCCAATGATGTAGCAAAAATATCCAAGGAAGAACTAAGTCCAGAAAAATTTTTGTTAGGAGACAAAACCAACGGCCAACTAATGATAAAAGGAACTCTGTGTCCTCCTTCAAATTTGTTCCCTTTCCATCCTTTTAAGGGGCCTGTTTTTGATGTATTGGTACTGGCGCCTCCATTATCACTTAAAAAATAAATAAGTGTATTGTCTAATAGGTTTAACTCTTTTAGTTTAGCTCTTAGTTTTCCTATGTTCTCATCTAAAGACCATGTCATGGCAGCTAATTTTTGACGTGGGTGGTTTTTGTATTTTTCTAAATGTATGGCTTTTGCATCCATTGGAGTATGTACTGCATTAAATGATACGTACATAAAAAAAGGATGCTTTTGGTGTTTGTCTATGTATTGTACTGCATATGTTCCTAGTTTATCGGTAAGGTATCCGTCAAAAATTACGCGTTTTCCATTGTGTTGGAGCATGGTGTTCTTGGAAGGAGTTTTAAGCGGGAAATAAGACCTGCTTCCTCCTAAAAAACCATAAAAATCGTCAAAGCCTCTATTGTTGGGGTGGTCGCTGACTGTACTTCCTAGATGCCATTTTCCGATGGCAACTGTATGGTACCCGTTTTTATTTAAAACATCAGCCATTGTTCTTACATTGTCACTTAAGCCGATGTCTTCTGACCCAGATCCATTGGCTTCAAAACCAAATCGCTGTTGGTACTTTCCCGTAAGTAATCCTGCTCTAGATGGCGCGCAAACACTTGCACTTACATGGGCATCTGTGAAAACAGTTCCGTTTTTTGCGATTTTGTCTATTTCGGGTGTGTCTAAATCTTCAGAACCCATAAAACCAAAATCTACAAACCCAGCATCGTCTATTAAAATGATAATAATATTTGGTTTCTGAACCGCGGGTTTTTTATGCGTACATGTTAAAAATAAAAGACTAATTAGAATGATTGAAATTGAATGTGAGGTCATCTGATTGCTATTTATGTAAAGATAATTATTTTACGTAAAATTTACGTTTATTATTTAGATGATTTTCATCGAATTTAATTTTCAGAAATATTCTTTACTTTTAAGCAGGTGCTAAGTGTACTACCAACTACATTTCCAAGTAACGGTTTAGAAATGGAATTATTTTTTGTTATAGCTAGGCGAAAAATGGAAGGATAGCCTTCGCTATGGTTCTGTTTTTTCAACAACGCTAGAACGTGAAATAACCTATTTATATCGGTTATTTTGGATTGTAGTTGGTATAATACCAACTACATTTTCAAATAATGGTTTAGAAATGGAATTATTTTTTGTTATAGCTAGGCGAAAAAGGGAAGGATAGCCTTCGCTATCGTTCTGTTTTTTAGCGACGCTAGAACGTGAAATCACCTATTTATATCGGTTATTTTGGATTGTAATGGGTGTAAATGTGACGGATTTTTATCTTTTGTGTCTTAAATATAAAGATAAGGGTTTGTTGCAAGTTGTTAGATATTGAATTAGTAAGATAATAAGGATAGATGTTGAAGGTTGTCTGACAGCTTGTAATTTTAACATATAGTCGTTCCCAAGTAAATTTTTGTACTATTTTCTTTTAAAGACAAAAAGGACTGCAGAAGCAGTCCTTTTTGTGTAGTACCATTTAACGTTATAATGTCGTATTATAGGATTTATTTTTTACAAGTTGTTTGCGAAAAATAATTCAATATAATTGATACGACTTTAATAAATGGGTATAATAATATTTTTTAAATTAACGAACTTCTCGTCATTTCTTTTGGTTGTGCTACGCCCATTAATTTTAATATAGTAGGTGCAATATCACCTAGAACACCATCTTTGATTTGTGTAAGTTCTTTGTCTACTAGAATCATAGGTACAGGGTTTGTTGTGTGTGATGTATGTGGTGTTCCATCAGGATTCATCATTGTTTCACAATTCCCATGATCTGCTATAATAATAGTTGTATAGTCGTTTTTGATAGCGCTATTTACAACATCTTCTACACATTTATCTACGGTTTCACATGCTTTAATTGCAGCGTCCATGATTCCGGTATGCCCTACCATGTCTCCATTGGCAAAGTTTAAACATACAAAATCCACTTCTTTTTTGTCTAGTTCTGGAATAATTGCGTCTCTAAGTTCAAAGGCACTCATTTCTGGTTGCATGTCATATGTAGCAACTTTAGGAGAGTTTCTTAAGATTCTAGATTCTCCTTTAAATTCTTTTTCACGACCTCCAGAGAAGAAAAAGGTAACATGTGGATATTTTTCTGTTTCTGCAATACGAATTTGTTTCTTATTTGCATTTGATAATACTTCACCTAAGGTGTTTTCTAAATTATCGTTTGTGTAAATTACATGCAGTCCTTTGAATGTTTCATCATACATTGTCATTGTAACATAATGTAGCGGAATGGTTTCCATATCAAATTCAGGAAAGTTGTTTTGTGTCAACACATCTGTCAATTCACGTCCTCGATCTGTTCTGTAGTTGAAGAAAATAACAACGTCGTCCTTTGCGATAGATGCTTTAGGCTTCCCGTCTGCATTCGTCATAATTATTGGCTGGATAAATTCATCCGTAACACCTGCTTCATAACTTTTTTTAATGCTTTCAACAGCATTTGTAGAGGATGTTCCTATTCCTTTTACTAAGGCATCATACGCTATTTTTACTCGTTCCCAGCGTTTGTCTCTGTCCATGGAAAAATAGCGCCCCGTGATTGTAGCGATACTTCCCGTTGTTTTTTTCATGTGCTCTTCGATCTCATTGATAAAGTAGCCTCCCGATTTTGGGTCACAGTCACGTCCATCTGTAAAAGCATGTACAAATACGTTTTCCGCACCTTGTTCACTAGCAACATCCAATAGTCCTTTTAGGTGATTGATGTGGGAGTGGATTCCTCCATTAGAAACCAATCCTAATAAGTGAATGTTTTTATTGTTTTCTTTAGCGTATGCAATAGCATCTTTCAATACTTTTTCTTGCCCCAAAGTCTTTTCTTCAACAGCTTTGTTGATTTTTACTAAGTTTTGATATACAATACGTCCAGCACCTAAATTCATGTGGCCTACTTCTGAATTTCCCATCTGACCTACAGGAAGTCCTACATGTTCTCCATCAGTTCGAAGGCTAGCATTTGCGTATTTTTTGTATAAATTATCGATAAATGAAGTGTTGGCCTTAAATACTGCCGAAACTTTTGGGTCTTGTGTAATTCCCCATCCGTCTAATATCATTAAGATTACTTTCTTAGTCATCATAAGTTGTTGTTTTAAAAGTATACAAAGATACTAAGAACTCAAATGCCACCCTCTTTTGTATTCCTCTTATTGATTAAAAATCTACGATAACGTTATCGTAGTAGCATTGTTACAGATGTTTTTTGTTAATTGGGAGTATTTTAACGCATTTAAGCTCTATTGGTTAAAAATACGTTAATATGTTCTATTTCTGTAACTATTTTAAAAGATATGAGTCTTTTAAGTATACAAAAACATGTACTATTTATTTAAAACATATCATTATGAGAAACTTATTTTTAACCGCTGTATTTTTAGTTAGTGTTAGTTCTATGAACGCTACGAATTTTTATTCTACTCCTGCTTTAGAGGTGATAACTGTTGAGACTTTGGTAAAACCATTAAGATTAACTGCATTATGTAAAATGGTTCAAAAAGGAAATTTAGAAGGGGTAAAAGCACTTATAGAAAATGGAGCAGATGTAAATGGAAGGTCTAAAGGGATGACTCCTTTAATGTTTGCAGCCCGTTATAACAAAGCAGAAATTGCTACGTTTTTAATTGAAAATGGCGCAAAATTAAAACTAAAAGATAAAAAGGGATTTACGGCTTTAAAACATGCAAAAATTTCTAGAGCAACAGCGTCGTATGCTGTTATTGAAAAAGCATTGTCAAAATAAGTATAGTTAATTTTTTTTGGTAAAGTGCAACCCAACGATTTGTTGGGGTGCACTTTTGTTATTTTTGATAGGTTCGAATCGCTTCTTTTATTTTTTCAATTCTGTTTTCTGGGTCTGGATGTGTACTCAATCGCTCAGGGGTTCTGTTGGGACCTGCAGCATTTTTTAGGATTCTCATAACTCCTATTAATGCTTCTGGATTATAGCCCGCATCTATCATTATTTGTACACCTAACAGGTCGCTTTCAAGTTCGTCCTCTCTTCCGTAACTCATGTTTATAGCATTGGCAATAGCTGCGGCTCCTTGGGCTGTGCTTGGGTCAAAACCTACTGCTACACCGCTTAAGAGTCCTTGTGTTAATCCTTGTTTTGCCATGCGTTCTGCAGAATGTCTTGCGATGACATGTCCTATTTCATGTCCTAATACTCCTGCCAATTGGTCTTCGTTTTCTAAGCGTGCAAATAGGGCATGTGTAATAAATATTTGACCTCCAGGTAAGGCAAAAGCATTGATGATTTTCGGGTCTCTTAACAAATGAAAATCAAAAGTATAGGGAGATTGTGCTGCCACACTTGATTTGACGAGCCGTTGTCCTATACGGTCTACTAAGGCTTGAAATTTTTGATCAGGGTATAAGCCTCCATGTTGTTGTGCCATTTGAGGAGCACTTTGCAATCCAATGGCTATTTCTTCCTGTGGTTCTATGGAAATATGTTGTGTTTTCCCTGTGAATTCGTTGACATCGCTGTTCGAATAGTATTTGAATAAGGTAAACAGTACTATTCCTGCCCCAATAAGCAGTTTTATTTTAGAATTTCCTCTTCTCATAACGCAATTTTTTATGTCCAATATACATTTTTTTTGATACTTTTTTTCGTTCGTTTTTATTAAAATGTGTAAATTTAGGCACTAATTTTTAATATACCAATGAATATAGCTATCGAATTTAATGAAATAACAAAACGTTTGCCTAAGCATTTACACCCGTTTATAGTAAAACAACCTTATGAGGCTTACACGGCACAAAATCAAGCTGTCTGGCGTTATGTAATGCGAATGAATATGGATTATTTGGTAAAAGTAGCGCATGGGTCTTATTTAGTGGGGCTGGAGACTGCAGGGATCTCTTCCGAGGAAATACCTAGAATGGAAGGGATGAATAGGATTTTGAAAAATATTGGATGGGCGGCTGTGGCTGTTGATGGCTTTATTCCTCCCAATGCTTTTATGGAATTTCAAGCCTATAATGTATTAGTAATTGCTTCTGATATACGTACGTTGGGGCATTTAGAATATACACCAGCACCAGATATTATTCACGAAGCGGCAGGGCATGCTCCCATTATAGCAAATCCAGAATATGCGGAGTATTTACGTCGTTTTGGTGAAATTGGAAGCAAAGCTATTTCTTCTGCAAAGGATTATGAAATGTATGAGGCTGTGCGGAAATTATCTATTTTAAAAGAAGATCCCACAGTACCTAAAGAGGATGTGATAGCAGCACAAAGGGTAGTAGAAGCGTTGCAAGAGAATGTGGGGGATTTGTCTGAAATGGCTCAAATTAGAAATTTACATTGGTGGACTGTAGAATATGGTTTGATTGGTGATTTGACGGATCCTAAGATTTATGGTGCTGGACTATTGTCCTCCATAGGGGAAAGTGAATGTTGCTTGAAAACTGAGGTGGAGAAATTACCCTATGATATTTCAGCGGCATATAAGAGTTTTGATATAACCAAACCACAACCTCAATTATATGTAACGCCAAATTTTGCGCACTTAAGTTTTGTATTGGAAGAGTTTGCAAACAATATGGCCATTCGAAAAGGTGGTTTGTCTGGATTGCAAAAACTGGTAAAATCAGGAAATCTAGGGACGATAGAATTAAGTACGGGAATTCAAATTTCAGGGCTATTTACCAATGTGATTTCACAAGAATTAAAACCCATTTATATTCAAACTACTGGTGCTACAGCTTTGGCGAGTAGAGATAAAGAACTCATAGGACATGGAGTGCTGGCTCATAAAGATGGATTTGGAAGCCCCATAGGAAAATTAAAAGGAATCAATCTAGCTATTGAGGATATGTCACCGAGAGATTTGGAAGTGTATGGAATTTGTGAAGGAAAAAACGTGTGTTTAGAATTTGAAGGAGGTGTTAAGGTACAAGGAGATGTTATTACAGGGAAACGAGATTTACAAGGTAAAATAATATTGATCTCTTTTAAAAACTGTACCGTTACTTATGGGGACATTGTATTGTTTGATCCTGCTTGGGGACTGTACGATATGGCAGTGGGTAAATCTGTGATTTCGGCATTTGCAGGCCCAGCATCTGTTCACTCTTTTGAAGGAGTTCAACAAGTTTCGGAGATTAAAACGCATAAGATTGAGTATTCTAAAAAGGATAAAATACTGTATAAATTATATGCCGAGGTAAGAGCCGTGAGGGCAGGGGAAGCCGCTGTAGATTGTTTAAAAAGAGTGTTTGACCAAGTTCAAAAAGAATATCCTTTGGATTGGTTATTGCCTTTGGAAATATATGAACTTATAGCAAAAGAAAACACGGTACTCTCTATGCGAGTAGCAAATCATTTAGATGCGCTGTCTTTGAAAAACGAATTCAAAAAATTGATTTCAAATGGGTTGCAATTAATTTCTAATAGCTAATTTGATTTTAGTGTAATTAAGGTTACGGTGGTGAAAAATAATTATTTTATATTTGTAACTTAATTTTAAAAAATAAAAAATGAGTTTTTTCGGATTATTTGGAGGTGGAGATAAAGACCAAATTGAAGTGTATTTAAAAGAGGGTGCAGTGATCATAGATGTGAGAACAGTCGCAGAATTTAACGATGGTCATGTAGCAGGCTCTAAAAATATTGTATTGGATACCATTCCAACAAAAATTGCAGAAATTAAAGCAATGAATAAAAAAGTAGTTGCTTGTTGTAAAAGTGGAGGTCGTAGTGGACAAGCTACAGATTTTTTAAAGCAACATGGTGTTGACTGTATCAACGGTGGCCCCTGGCAGAATGTAAATAAATTTGTGAAGTAAATTCATTAAATTATAAGATAAAAAGGAAGCTATTGGCTTCCTTTTTTTATGCGTTTTAAGTGCTGTTTTTTAACAATGCTAGAACGTGAAATAACCTATTTATACCGATTATTTTGGATTGTAAATGGTATATGATATCTGTTCTTTAGTGTTTTGTTAAAGCGTTTGGTTTTTGGTGAAATGGCATCGGTATTTACGAAAATACATTTTTTTAACATTTTTAATGCATCTAAAATTTAATGTTGTAGCGTGATTTTAATGCTGAAATCTTTTGTTCAAGTGACGTTGTAAATTGTTGATGTTGTTTAGAGTCAGGATTAAAGGGTCTGTGATTTAATCCTTTTTGGATTGTTGCTACCTCTTTTTGAATGCTTGCTGTTTTTGGATGTATCCAAACGTGGGAAAACTGTTCCCAAATATATTGAATTGCAGTATTGCTAGGATGGAGCATATCGGAAGTGTAAAATCTATAATCACGTAAATCGTCCATCATAATTTCAAAAGAGGGGAAGTAGTGTATGTTATTTTTTTCTGATATTAAGGAGTGAATCCCCGCTATTAAATGTGCCTTACTTCGTGAGTTTTCTACAAATCCATCCTTTAAATGTCGAATGGGACTCACGGTGAAAATAATTTCTATGTTTGGGTTGATATCCTTTGTCAAGGATGTAATTGCATGTAAGGATGCAGAAATTTCATCAACAGTCAATAATTCTTTTATAAATTGTTTCTGAGGTATTTTGTGACAGTTACCAACAATTTGATCCTTGGCGATATAACGATATACCCAAGCAGTACCAAGTGTAATAATAAGGTGGCTCGCTTTTTCTAAAGCAATTTTAGTGGTTTTTATTTGATGATTTAAAGTACTTAATAATTGACGTAGGTCTACAGAACTCAAATCCGAATGTGCATCAAAACTATGCCATCGCTCGTTGGAGAAAAACACGTCATTCTCGGTATATACTTTTTGATGAATACTGTTTGTAATGATGGTTTCTAGCGCCTTTGGATTGAATAAAATTCCAAAAGGATTGCTTTGAGTATTGAATTTAAAGTAGGTGAGTTTTTTACTGATGTTTTCCGTAAAACAAGATCCAAATAAGAGGATGTTCGATTGGTAATCTATTTGATTCGTATTCGGTATACCTGTTATTTGGGTTCTGAATTCCATGGAATTGTTTTTTATGTACTTATTGCGAGGCTATGCCGAAGCAATTTGACTTGTTTGATGCAATTCTGAACGCCATCCTCATCTATTCTGGGCAGCGTTCTTTGCAATAATTCGATTTGTCTCGCAATGTCAAAGTCTTGTGTCTCACTATTCACTAAGATACTCAATTGCTTTTTCCAATGCAGCAGGGATCCCAGCAGGATTTTTACCGCCAGCAGTAGCAAAGAAAGGTTGGCCACCGCCGCCTCCATGAATCAGTTTTCCGAGTTCTCGAACTACGGTTCCAGCGTGTATATCGCTTGATTTTGCTAATGCCTTAGAAACAAAACAAGTCAACATTGCTTTTCCGTCTTTTTCAGTCGCGGCTAAGAAAAATAAATTATCTACTTCGCTTCCTATTTCAAACAGTAAATCTTTAATATTACTTTGGTCTAGATCAAGTTTTTTAGCGATAAAATTGATGCCATTTACGGTTTTAATTTCTTGAATTAAAGTGCCTTTTAAATGGGTTGCTTTTTGTTTTAATAAGCTTTCTACTTGTTTTTTAAGTGTGGAGTTTTCCTCTTGTAATGATTTCACATTTTTGATTGGAGCATCATTGTTTTTGAACAGGTCTTTAATTTCCACATAATCTCTTGTGTTATTAAAGAAGAACGTTTTACTAGCTTCGGCAGTAATGGCTTCGATACGTCTAATTCCAGCAGCAACACCCCCTTCTGAAGTGATTTTAAAATGCCAAATGTCACTGGTGTTTTGTACGTGGATACCTCCACATAATTCCATGGATTGACCAAAGCGGATGGCGCGTACTTGATCGCCGTATTTTTCGCCAAATAACATGATAGCGCCTTCTTTTTTTGCGTCTTCTATAGGGATATTTCTAAATTCTTCTAGGGGTAGTTTCCCTGTAATACGTGCATTTACAAAATCTTCAATTTCTAAAATTTCGGTATTGGTCAATTTGGCAAAGTGAGAAAAATCAAAACGTAAGTTTTTGGCATTTACAGAAGAACCTTTTTGTTCGATATGTTCTCCTAAAATGGTTCTTAAAGCTTGGTGTAATAAATGCGTTGCCGTATGATTACAAGCACTTAAAAAACGTTGATTTTTATCTACAACTACATGTAGCTTTTCTGTAATCGTATTTGGTAGGTGTTTTGTGAAATGTATGATGAGGTTGTTTTCCTTTTTCGTGTCAATAATGTAAATAACATCACTATTAGGAATCTCTATATATCCTTTACTTCCTGCTTGTCCACCTCCTTCTGGGTAAAAGGGCGTTTTATCAAACACAAGTTGGTACATGTCGCCTGCTTTTTTAGTGGAAATTCTTCTGTATCGGAGTACTTTTACATCTGCTTTTGTAGTGTCATACCCAATAAATTCAGCATCTAAAGTATCATCTAGAATCACCCAGTCATCAGTTTCTATGGTAGAAGCTGCTCTAGAGCGTGTTTTTTGTTTTTGAAGTTCTTCATTAAACGTTTTTTCATCCAAGGACAATCCTTTTTCAGAAAGAATTAAAGCGGTTAAATCTATTGGGAAACCGTAGGTGTCGAACAATTCAAAAGCTTTTTTTCCAGAAACTTCGTTGCCCTTAGTGCCGTCAATAATTTTGTCTAATAAAATAAGTCCTTGCCCTAATGTACGTAAAAAAGAGGCTTCTTCTTCTTTTATTACATTGGTTACTAGTTGTTTTTGAGTGACTATTTCTGGGAATGTTTCTCCCATTTGATGGCTCAATACTTCAACCAATCTGTAAATAAATGGTTCTTTTTGATTCAGAAATGTAAAACCATAACGGACAGCACGTCTTAAGATACGACGGATTACATATCCAGCTCCTGTATTAGAAGGTAGCTGACCATCGGCAATAGCAAAAGCCACGGCGCGCACGTGATCCGAAATAACGCGGATAGCAATGTCAGATTTTTCACTGTCCTCTCCCTGTTCATAAACCGTATTTGTAATGGTTTCTACTTCTCTTATTAAAGGGCTGAAAACATCGGTATCGTAGTTGGATTGTACCTTTTGCATTACCATGCATAAACGTTCAAATCCCATTCCTGTATCTACGTGTTGTGCAGGTAAATCTTCGAGACTTCCGTTTGCTTTTCTGTTAAATTGCATAAATACCAAGTTCCAGATTTCAACCACTTGTGGGTGGTCCATATTTACTAGTTCACGACCAGGTACTTGTGCTTTTTCTGCTGCAGAACGTATGTCAACATGTATTTCAGAACAAGGGCCACAAGGTCCCTGAGCACCCATTTCCCAAAAGTTGTCTTTTTTGTTTCCTAAAATTATTTGATTTTCTGGAACAATGTTTTTCCATAAGTCATACGCCTCTTGGTCAAAAGCTAGATTTTCGTCTTTGGCTCCTTCAAAAACAGAAACGTATAAGCAGCTTTTATCTATTTCTAAGACATCTGTCAAAAATTCCCACGCCCATTCGATGGCTTCTTTTTTGAAGTAATCACCAAAACTCCAGTTTCCTAACATTTCGAACATAGTATGGTGGTAAGTATCCATACCTACCTCTTCTAAATCGTTGTGTTTTCCAGAAACTCGCAAACATTTTTGAGTATCAGATACACGTTTGATTTCGATTTTTCGTTGCCCTAAAAAGAATTCTTTGAACTGATTCATTCCTGCATTGGTAAACATCAATGTAGGATCATCTTTTATAACTATTGGAGCAGAGGATACTAACGTATGTTGTTTTGACTTAAAAAAATCTAAAAATTGCTTTCTTACTTCTTGTGATTTCATAAATGATATTCATTATTCCTACTTTTTAGGTAGGTTTCGGAACATATCCGAGTGTTACTGTGTTGATGCTATTGTTTATCTTGTCAGATTAAGGATGTGAAGCCCTAATGTCATATGAAATAAACGTTAATTTCCTATTAAAAAACAAAAGCGAATGTTCGGTTCTAAAACATTTTGTATTTTTGTATTTAATGATCAAAGCAATATTAAATTAAATGACTACTTTTAATATGCGAAAATAATATAAATTATACAATGGCAAAAGTAAAATATTATTATGACTCTGAAACCTTATCTTATCGAAAAATAAAGGATAAAAAGAGACACAAGTTTGCGAGATTAGGATTGACTATTGTTACAGCTGGTATTTTTATGGTACTTGGTTTTGTTGTGCTTACCCCTGTTTTTGAGTCGCCTAACGAAAAGAAATTGAAACGAGAATTGGAATATGTAAAACTCAATGAAGAATTACATGGAAAAAAACTGGTTCAATTAGAAAAAGTTTTAGAAGATTTACAAGTAAGAGATAACAATATTTACCGTGTTTATTTTGAATTGAATCCTATTTCAAATGATAAAAAGGCAGCAGGGTTTGGAGGAGTGAATCGGTATAAATCATTGGAAGGATTTGATAATTCTGAAATGATAATTGGAGTTTCTAAGAACATGGATATTTTGGCAAAACAATTGTACATGCAGTCAAAATCCTTAGATGAAATTGTTAGTTTGGCAGAGAAAAAAGAAGAGTTATTAGCCGCTATGCCAGCAATCCAACCTGTTAGGAAAGAAAATTTGACACGCATGGCTTCTGGGTACGGATGGCGTTCTGACCCGTTTACAAAGGCTCGGAAAATGCATAAAGGAATGGATTTTACAGCTCCTAGAGGTACTCCTGTGTATGCCTCTGGTGATGGGGTAGTTGTGAGAGCTGATAATAATTCTAGTGGATATGGAAAACACATTCGTATAAATCACGGATTTGGCTATTTATCCTTGTACGCGCATTTAAGTAAATACAATACAGTAAAAGGAAAGCGTGTGAAACGTGGTGATTTAATCGGGTTTGTAGGGAATACAGGACGGTCTCAAGCACCTCATTTACATTATGAAGTACATAAAAATGGAAAGGCAATTAATCCTATCAATTTTTATTCAGGTAATTTAACTCCCGAAGAATTTGTGGCCATGCAAAAAGCAGCACAAATAGAAGGACAATCTTTAGACTAATGCTGATAGACCTTCCAGAAAAACGCTATTATAAAATAGGAGAAGTAGCAAAGGCTTTTAATGTAAACACTTCCTTGATTCGCTTTTGGGAAAAAGAGTTTGATGCTTTAAAACCTAAAAAAAATGCCAAAGGAAATCGTTTATTTACGAAGGATGATGTTAAAAATCTAGAATTGATTTATAATTTAGTAAAAGAGAGAGGCTTTACCTTGGAAGGTGCAAAAAATAAGTTAAAAAAACAACCTAATAAAACGGTGCACAACCATGAAATAGTTTTGAGATTGGAAAAAATTAAAGCAGAATTGATAACCATAAAAAATCAATTGTCTTAGGATTTCTTAGGGAAGATGTAACTACTTTCGTTTTTTTGGGTCTTATAAAATAAATCAATTAAAATAAAATAATTATGAAAAAGTTTTTGATTGCCATCGTTGTTCTTCTAGGGATAGGTTTTTTTGCATTTAAAATGCTGTCAGGATTTTATAATAAAGCAAATGAGTTTCAAAAAAATGCACAAACTTCTTGGTCGAATGTAGAAAGTTCATATCAGCGTAGAGCAGATTTAATACCAAATTTAGTAAGTGTAGTTAAAGGGTATGCGGCTCATGAAAAAGAAACCTTGGAAGGGGTCATAAAAGCGCGCTCTGAAGCAACTAAAACAACCATTGATGCCTCTAATTTAACACCAGAAAAAATGGCTCAATTTCAAAAAGCCCAACAAGGTTTGAGCAGTGCATTATCTCGATTATTGGTTACCGTAGAAAGATACCCTGATCTAAAAGCAAACAAAAACTTTTTGGAATTACAATCTCAATTGGAAGGAACTGAAAATAGAATTAACGTAGAACGAAATAGGTTTAATAATGTTGCAAATATTTACAATAAGCATATTTCTTCATTCGTAAATAGATTTTTGGCAAGTTATTACGATTTTAAAGAAATGGCATTGTTTAAAGCGGATGAAGGAAGTAAAAATGCTCCAAAAATATCGTTTTAGAATGTCTAAACTAGAAGATTTCTTAAGCCCAAAAGAGGAACAGCTAATTATACAAAGCATTCAGAAAGCAGAGAAGAATACCTCTGGAGAAATAAGAGTCCATATAGAAGAAACATGTAAAAACCTTCCGATTCAAAGGGCTCAAGAGGTGTTTTGTAAGCTTAGAATGGATGCTACTAAAAATC
This sequence comes from Flavobacteriaceae bacterium, assembly GCA_965224465.1. Taxonomy (GTDB): domain Bacteria; phylum Bacteroidota; class Bacteroidia; order Flavobacteriales; family Flavobacteriaceae. The sequence goes on from OZ245049.1 coordinate 3,886,082, forward strand.
ATAATGGAGTCTTGTTTTATGTTGCTGTGGCAAGTAAAAAGTTTGCTGTAATTGGAGATAAAGGCATTGATAAAGTAGTTCCTAACGATTTTTGGGAATCGGTCAAAGATCCCCTGATAGCCGCGTTTAAACAAGGGGAGTATTTACAAGGAATTGTAAATGGAATAGAGGAATGTGGACTTAAATTAAAAACTTTTTTCCCTCACCAATCAAATGATAAAAATGAATTGCCTGATGAAATTTCGAAAGGATAGTTGTTTAATAGTGCTTTCTTTTTTACTGCTTTTTACAAGTGCTATTTATGCACAAAATATACCCGAAAAACCTCGGTTTATTCCTGCGCTTATAGATAGTACAGGGACCTTAACTGCTGCTCAAAAAGTCAAGTTAGCGCTTAAATTAGAGCACTATAGCGATACTACTTCTACACAAATGTTTTTGATGATTTTACCGTCTACCTATGGTGAAAATATTAATTTTTATGCTGCTGAGTTAGGGGATAAATGGGAGATAGGTCTTGGTGGAAAAGATAATGGAATACTTGTTTTAGTGGCTATAAACGATCGTAAAATCGCCATTTCTACTGGCTATGGCGTGGAGCATTTATTGACCGACGCCCTATCTCGTAGGATTATTGAAAATTCAATGTTACCTGAGTTTAAACAAGGTCGTTATTATGTGGGATTGGACAAAGGAATCGACGCTATTATTGAAGTGTTACAAGGTGCTTATCAGGCAGATTCTGAAGAGGAAGTAAGTACTAAGTTTCCTGTCCAGTTACTTTTGATTGTCGGTTTTATCATTCTATTTATCCTTTTGGTGAAGAGAAATAAAAAAGGAGGTGGTGGCAATCATCGTACGAATCGCAAAGATTCCACAACTAGTTTGTTAGATGCAATTCTGTTAAGCGGAATGGGACGTAGTAGTGGTGGTGCTTTTGGCAGCGGTGGTTTTGGTGGGAGTTCTGGAGGTTTCGGTGGTTTCGGTGGAGGCGGAGGCTTTGGAGGCGGAGGAGCTAGTGGAGGCTGGTAACTTCTTTTTAAGAATGTAATTTATGCGGAGGTGTTGGAGTGGTTGGTAGAGAGCACTATGCGACTCAAGTGAAAGAAGCTTTGTGTATAAACTATTTAAGCGGTCATTTCGAATTGTAATTGGTGTAAAACCTAGCTCCATGCTCAACTTTATTTTTTCAGGAGTGCTTCTCTCTTTTTTAATCTTTATACAAACGTGTTTTCTGCATTTTCTAACATGATAAATAACAGTGTTCTTGGTAGAAATAACACTTAATTTTAAGTTTAATTTTTAGCACATAACAAATGTTAGACTCGTATATAGAATTTGTAAAATCATACCCGTTAATCAGTGCTATGTTACAGTTTTCTGTCCTTGGAACGGTTGGGGATTTAATAGCGAAATGCCTTCAGAAAGAGGTGTTTTTTATGCCGTATTCTATGCGTATCTTATTGTTAAAAATGTTAGAATGGGCATTGTTAGCGCTATGTATTAAGTATGCTTTTGTCGGTTTTCAGGGATTTGTAGATGGGTTATTACTGCATGGAATGATTCCTGATTTGGGTGTTTTTGGACGTGCATTTGCTGTTTCTTTGTGTATGAATTTACAATTTGGATTGCTATTGGTGATTTTACATCGGTATTTAGACAACCTTATAGCAAGAGAAAATAACTGGGGTAATTTAGATAAAGGAATGAAATCTTTAGTCTGGTTTTGGATTCCTGCACATACCATCACTTTTATGCTAGACAAGCCATATCAAATTGGCTTAGCAGCATTATGGTCTGTGGTTTTGGGTGTTATTTTGGGCTATTATAATAGATCAAGTACAAGCAAATGCATTTCCAAGTGACGGTTTAGAAATGGAATTATTTTTTGTTTTAACAATGCTAGAACGTAACCCAAACTATTTATATCGGTTATTTTGGATTGTAATTGAATTATTAGGGGATGCAAGAGTTTTTATCCTTGGAAAAAAGGAATAGTTAGCAATTTTTAGGTTTTTTCTTCTAGAGAATCCAACAACTGTCTGTACTCAATCTTATTTGTATTAGTTGTTTTTTTTAGTGCTATTAAGTGCTATGATGATCCGAGGTTAGGCTAAAGGATAGAGAATCATTCTTTTGGATGTATAGCAGGTGTATTTAGGATGGGTTTGTTGATTCAGAAAAACAGGATTCAGCTATTTTCTTTGTTTGTAAAGGTGTTTTTTAATAAAATTACAACATTTTATTGGGAGTTTTTTAAGAGTACGTCCCTTACATTTGTACTGTAATACGAAATACATTTCCAAGTGACGGTTTAAAAAATAAACTATTTGTCTCTGTTATTTTGGATTGGAATTGGTATAAATAGTGCTAAAGATACAGCACATGTAAAGTAAATAGAAAGTTGTATCAATGTGTTCTCAAGGGGATTTAAAATACCTAGATTATACAGAAAGCATATGTAACGAAATTAAGAATAGTTTGATTGTTTTTTAATGAGAAACACCCCTTGTACAACTGAATGGACAAGGGGTGTTTTATTTTTATAGAGTAGAATACTTCTATTTTTGTCTAAAGTAGATGGTGATAGGTACTCCGTGGAAATCGTATATTTCACGTAATTTATTCTCAATAAAACGTTTATAAGATTCGCTAATATACTGTGGTAAATTGGCGAAAAACACGAATTGTGGAGTAGGTGTAGGCAATTGCATACAGTATTTTATTTTCACAAACTTACCTTTTAATGCTGGTGGTGGATAACTTTTAATTATCTCTAGCATGGTTTCGTTTAGTTTGCTTGTAGGAATACGTTTTTTACGATTATTAAATACTTCTACAGCAGTTTCAATAGCTTTGAAAATACGTTGTTTTTCTAATACAGAAATAAATACGATGGGTACATCTGTAAATGGAGCAATTTCTTTTCTTACCATTGCTTCAAAATCACGTAAGGTATTGGTTTCTTTTTCTATTAAATCCCATTTATTGACAAGGATTATAATACCTTTTTTGTTTTTTTGTGCCAGCCAGAAAATATTTTCATCTTGCCCTTCAAAACCTCTATCTGCATCTACTATTAAAATAGCAATATCACAGTATTCAATAGCTCTTACGGCACGCATTACAGAATAGAATTCTAAATCTTCTTTTACCTTTGATTTTTTACGAATCCCAGCAGTGTCTACCAAGTTGAATTCAAAACCAAAACGGTTGTATTTGGTATCAATACTATCACGTGTAGTTCCTGCAATGTCAGTAACAATATTACGTTCTTCACCAACTAAAGCATTGATAAAAGATGATTTTCCTGCGTTTGGACGTCCAACCACAGCAAATCTTGGTAATTCATTTTCGTCTGGGATAGCTTCTTCATCTAGCTCTTTTGCTAATGCGTCCAAAAGTTCTCCAGTTCCTCCTCCGTTGATAGATGATATGGTGTAGTATTCCCCCAATCCAAGGTTGTAAAATTCAACAGCATCATCATTACGCATAGAGTTGTCGACCTTGTTTACCGCCATAAAAATTGGCTTTTTAGCCTTGCGGAGCAACTGTGCAACAACAGTATCCATAGGGGTAATTCCTTCCACTACATCTACTACAAAAATAATATAGTCAGCTTCTTCAATAGCTAATTGTACTTGTTTTCTGATTTCTGATTCAAAAATATCATCAGATCCAATGGCATATCCACCCGTATCAATCAATGAAAATTCTTTACCGTTCCAATCACTTTTCCCGTAATGGCGGTCACGTGTAACTCCACTTGTCGAATCTACAATTGCCTCACGGCGTTGCACTAAGCGATTAAATAACGTCGATTTTCCTACATTAGGTCTCCCTACAATGGCTACAATATTACTCATTTTTTACTGTCTAATTTTTTTGCAAAGGTAGTTTTTTTTGAATGATAACAATCACTTTTTTTTCCTTGTTAATTAGGACCTATTTCTTACTGATATTTAAAGGTGTTTTTTTCTTTTTTTTACTAAATCCTTGTTGGTTAAAAAGTTCAGATAGTAATCTGTACAATTCTGGATGTTTTCGTTTGAGTAGTTTTGGGCGTTCAAAAAAGTATTCACCTGCGACAGCGTAAAATTCGATTGCCGAACTGCCTCCATAGTTTCTTATATCGGATTTACCCGTGTTTATTTCAGCTATTTTTTTTCTGACAAATTCAATCCATGGAAGGCTTATTTGATTCTCCAAAAGTACTTGAGGAATTCCGTCTATTGTAAGATCCTCCTTGTCTATCAAATGAATAAACTCGTGAATGGCAACGTTTTGCTTGTCTGTTTTATTCGAAAACCCATGTCGTAAAGCGGGTTTGGACAATATCATAATATTATTCAAATGCCCTGTTCCTACCATGCCTGTTATGTGTTCCTTGCTTTTCTTGTCTGTAAAATCTAGATTCTGGGTGAACGATTTTTTGTACAGTAACACTTCTTTTAACGAAGAGTAATTCCATTTTTTAAATCCGAAAATTGGGATAATAGCTCCAGAAGCAATAAGGATTTGATCTAGTGGTTCTACGCTTGTTTCTATCCCTGTTATTTTTACATCACTTAAGAACTGACTGATGCGAAGCTTAAAAAAATTTTGTTTTTTAGGAGAAAGTTTGGAATAATACAAAACATTTGTTTCAAGTAAACGGATGTGTAAACTTGATAAAATAAACGGAGTGATAGATTTATTTTTTCTTTTCTTATTGATAAAGTATAAACCTGCAATAAGTAAAATGATTATTAATGTTGGAAGCATCTGTTGATTTTTGGCTAAAGGTAAATATTTATAAGTTTATAAAAAATGTTATATTGTGAGCACTAACTAACAGAAATAATGAGAGAAGAACGAAGTAATGTACACTTACGGCCTAGATTTAAAGATGAATTCCCCATTCCGCCGAGTAAATTATTAGCCAAATTTGAAAAGGCTATCCAACACAGTTCATTTAAATATAAGGGAGTAGTTATCGGAAATCATGTTATTTTAGACATTGCATCTCCCGAAGATCATTTTTGGTCACCTCAATTGAATATTACAATCGAAAAAGGACAAGAAAAGGCATGCTTGTTACGTGGACTTTTTGGACCGAAACCTCAAATTTGGACATTTTTTATGTTTATTCATTTTGCTATCGCGTTTGCTTTTACTGGTTTTGGAATCATGGCATATGTAAAAATGAATTTAGGGAAAACATTTGCATTCCCTTTAATTGTATGCTGTGCGATGCCTGTAATTTGGTTGCTGATGTATATGATTGGGCAATTAGGAAAACGAAAAGGACGTTCTCAAATGATTGCTCTCAATAATTTTATGAACGAGGTGATTGAAGGGGGACTCCACGAAAAATGAAATAAGGAACACTGATATATCCGTTTATTTTTTTGTGTAATACTTTTTTAATTCACGTGCAATAAGTAGATGGGCATCTGTTTTTTTAGCGTGATTTATAAAACGTATGTTTAGATGCTTGGTGTTTTTTAAAAGGATACTATCTGTAGGGAATAGTTGGATGGCTATTGTTTTAATGGTGCTGTTTTTGATTAAAACTGAATCTACAAGCTGGTTTGTTTTGTAAATATTAATGGAAGCTGGTTTTTTAAATCCCATTTCCAAGGCTTCTATTTTTAAATAATGTGCCTTCGTTTCTTGCATTGTAATTACTGTGTTTTCAGTAAATATAAGCATAGGAGACATCAGGATCAAATTATAAAGACCGTGAAATAAAATACTCCATACAAAACCTAGTTTTAAGCGAATGTACCCTAAGGAAATTCCGATAATAAATTGTGGAATTACAAGCAGTGGAGCTAACATATAAAATAGGAGTCCAGTGTTTGTGTAGTTGCCAATATGGACAATTGCAAAAATAAGTGCAGAAAGGTAAAAGAAAAAATGAAAATATTTCACCCAAAAATGCTTGGCAATAGGTGTGTTACTGACCCTGTCTATTGCTCTAAATAGAAAGTTGCGTTTGTATTTTAAGAACAGCCTGAAAATTGTTTCTTCTAATATTGGAACTAGAATAGTAATTAAGAGTAGTATTTCAAAAGGACTTTTATTAGTTAATAATTCCTCGAAATTATCTTGCTTTAAAGGGATAATAGAGTCTATAAGACCTATAATCGAGAGGCTGATAAAGACGAGAAATAAATCTAAACCTAAGATCCATCCAACAGTTTTCCATTTTTCTTGAGCTGTCAAGGGTTCGTTTAAAAAAGCATGTGGCTTTTTTAAATAGCTAAAAAACTGTTGGATAATTGGATGCAATGGAATTTATTTTTTTATTCGTTGTAGCCAAACCTACGTAATTGTTTGGTATTACTACGCCAATTTTTATTTACTTTTACGTATAATTCTAGGAATACTTTCTTGTCAAAGAATTTTTCTAGGTCTTTTCGTGCTTCGGTACCTACTCTTTTAATTGCAGAACCTTTGTGTCCAATAATAATTCCTTTTTGAGTGGTGCGCTCTACCATGATCACAGAACGAATTCTGATGATTTTTTCGTCTTCAAAAAATTCTTCCGTATCAATTTCTACAGCGTATGGAATTTCTTTTTTGTAATGCATTAATATTTTTTCACGAATGGCTTCATTCACAAAAAAACGTTCAGGCTTATCTGTTAATTGATCCTTTGGGTAAAATGCAGGAGATTCTGGAAGTTTTTCCAAAATAGCATCGAACACACCTTGTACGTTGAAATTTTCTAAGGCAGAAATTACAAACACCTCTGCATTAGGTACTTTTTCTGACCAATAGGCTAGTTTTTCTTCTACTTCTTCTTGGTTCGATTTGTCTATCTTATTTATCAATAAGAATACAGGGATTTTAGCATGGGTGATTTTATTGAAAAAAGTTTCGTCTTTCAATTCTTTTTCTCCCATTTCTACCATGTAAATTAAGATGTCCGCGTCATCAAAGGCTGATTTCACAAAGTTCATCATTGATTCTTGCAGCTCATACGCTGGTTTAATGATTCCTGGAGTGTCCGAAAACAGTATTTGAAAGTCATCTCCGTTCACAATTCCCAAGATCCGATGCCTAGTTGTTTGTGCTTTAGAGGTGATTATGGACATACGTTCGCCCACTAATGCGTTCATTAATGTTGATTTTCCTACGTTTGGATTTCCTATGATGTTTACAAAACCTGCTTTATGCTTCATTTTCAGTATTTAAAATGCAAAGATACTATTTATTCAAATTTTAATGACGAAAAAAAATAAAAAATGGCATTAGAATTAAATAAAGGTTGTACCTTTGCAACCGAAATCGCGGGGTAGAGCAGTAGGTAGCTCGTCGGGCTCATAACCCGAAGGTCGCTGGTTCGAGTCCAGTCCCCGCTACTAAGCGGAAAGCTTCATCATAAAGATGGAGCTTTTTTTTTGTCCATTATTTGCCTTTATAATAATCGAAGCTATCATCCCTTTTTTTTTATTCCTCTTGATTCATTTTTTACGCACCTATATTTTTTTTACGGGTATTTGTAGGTACTTCGCTCCTCTAAATAATAAATAAAATAAAAGGTTTTTAAGATGTGGTTTTTTAGGTGAAAAACACTTATTAAAAACCATGCTCAAAAATGCGCATTATACCAACTTCATTTCCAGGTGACAGTTTGTAAATGGAATTATTTTTTATTCTACCAATTAAATTTCCAAGTGACGGTTTAGAAATAGAATTACTTTTTTGTTCTAGCTAGGCGGAAAATGGAAGGATAGCCTTAGCTATCGTTCTGTTTTTCAACAACGCTAGCACGTAAAATAGACTATTTATATCTGTCATTTTGGATTTTAATTGGTAGTATAGCTAGGCGAAAAATCTTAGGGTAGCCATTAGCGATCGTTCTATTTCTATCAACGCTAGAACATATAATAAACTATTTAGATCTGTTATTTTGTATTGTAGTTGGTTGTACGTAACGAATTATAGTTTTAAGCGATAAAAACAGCTCCTAAAAAGTATCTAGTTCTGAATTATATTTTTTCCATGCATTGCCATCTTAAGGTAACGGTTTTTAAGGAGTACAAAAAAAGGAAAACACAACCAAATAATAATTATCGCATATAACTATTTTACGTACATTTGAAAAATGCTTTAGGTATGTGCAGATAAATACTAATACCCAAATGCTACAACATCCCACGCAATAGAATGCACCATCATATTTGGGGCTGCTATTGTGGGAGCATGAGTGTTCTAGGTAATTTGACTCACTCAAAATGTATAAACGAAACAGAAAACCAACTAGAAAATAGAAAATTATGGCAGGAAAACCAGCAGCAACTGTAGGAAGTAATCATTCTTGCCCAATGTGTAGTGGTATTACGCCGCACGTTGGTGGTCCGATTACTCAAGGCTCTCCAGATGTTTTTATTAATGATAAACCAGTGGCTCGTATCGGGGATATATGTACTTGTAATGGAGGTCCAGATACCATTGTGACAGGGAATTCAACCGTGTTAATTAATGGATTACCTATTGCTTGTGTAGGTGATCAAACTTCTCACGGGGCTGTTATAATTTCGGGCTCTTCTAACGTTATTATCGGAAGTAGAACCTCTAAGCCTGCAACCGCAGTGATGGCAGTAAAAAAAATACCTTTCCCTAAAATCACATTTATAAACAGAGTTTTGGGTAATGCAAAAGAAGCGATTGTGAATCAGCAAGCCATAAGAGAATTAGCAGAAAACACAGAAGGCGAACCTAGAGTGTACAATTTACGTTGGCGTAGAGAAGAAACCATTATACGAGATCGTAAAATTTTTAATATGGTGATTTTAACTGCTGACGTAATTAATATCCCTGACGGTCAGGCAGCTACTGTCAAAGTATTAAAGCCTTCGAGCAACGGAAATGAAGAAGATCAAGTTGTTGAACTTACAGGAACTGTTAAAAATAAAAGAATTACCGTAGAATGGGAATTGGAAGACGCGAGTGCTAACGAAAACAGCAATAACTAAACTATGGAAAGAAACAAGGCTCTCGAAACTTACCAAAAAGAAGCTTACAATCAAGATCTAGCTACCTATACTTTTACAGTAGAAGTAGCAGGGAAGACATCTGATGAACGAGCAGAATTAAAAGTGAAAAAACCAGGTATTAATTTACACTTTTTAAGGTATGGTATTTTTAGTCCACGATGGTATTATAAAACATCTTTTATTGATGTACATGCTCCAAATCTAAGTAAACCCTACGAACCTTTTCCCGTAGATAATGATCCTGAACTTATAAACCCCAACGACCCCATAGAACTTGATGAGGTTTTTGTAACAGCTGAAAGAAAAGTTCCTGCTCCATCAAGTAAAGCAAGTAAACTAAATACAGCACAGTATCGAATTACAGGAATCAATGAAGGTTATATTTATGTTCACGAAGAAGGTAAAGAAAACTTTTGGTTAGAATTTGCTGTAGATATTTATGGTTTTTTGCATCCTATTTTATGGGAACAAAATATAAATAAAGATGGAACATATAAAGATATAAGAGAGAAAATAAGTGATAAAAATCTTACCTCATACATCATAAAGGAAGGTGCAAAAATATGGGTTACATTATCTCAATCTCAATTGTCTACAAAACAATTACAAGAATATGCTAATAATCCAGATAATTTTGATAGGCTACAATCCTTAACTTGTAATCCCATTGAAAAAATATCTGATTTAACAGAACGTAAAGAAAAATGCTATAGGTCCTTTAAAGAATTTACTGCCTCATATACTGTTTATGAAGAAGACAATGCTAAAATATTACAATCTAGATTAGAACATATTTCAAAATTAGAATATCCTGAAAATAGAGAAGAAGAAGATGCTACCTTTGAAGACCTGTTTATTCTTTTAGAAGACCCCGTACAGTGTGCTAATGATTTAGCTACCGTTATTGATGGAGAAATGGCATGGTTAAAAGCTTTGAAGGATACTTTAAAAATAGGGAAATCTGCTTATGACGTGTATGATAAATTAATGAAGTTACCTGTTTATAATAATAGTACTATTAAAGTATCGCCAGAAGAAGCCGAAGAAATTAGCTATATTTTTGCATTAGCACTTACTACCTATAAGTTTATTTATGATAATGAAGAATTAAAAGACGATTTTAGTCGAAAACATGGTGAATGGTATTTAAATCGTGGCATAGATGACGAAAAACTAGACAAAATATTAGGGATTACACAGCGTAAAAATCAGCGTTGCCTAATCAATAAATTGCGTGATGATTTAGGTAATTTTTTGAAAAGTGAGTATTATAACACTGCACTTAATGACTTTAAGCAAGGGTCATACCCAATGAAAGAAAGTGGTAAAGATATTATTGCTGGTCATTTAGGAACACTAGTAGTACACCCTACTATGGTAGATAGGCATTTATTGCTAACCAGTGAATACAAACCCTACGAAGATAAATGGATAAAACAAGTACGTAAAACCATTACAGGGAATAGTGATTTTACAGCAATAAATGAACTTTTAAATATCCGTATTCCTATTAATGAGGTTGAACAACAAGATAGCAATGCTAATATTTATGCAGTCAAATTTTGTAAAAAATTCTTAAGCCATTTTGGTAAAATGACCAAAGCGTACATTGGGGTTGGCGCATTAAGTGCTACCGAAATTAAATTGGTAGACACTAAAGTAAACTATTTAAATTCCATTTCTAAAGGTGGAAAAGAAGGTCCTTTTTTTAAGATAAACCGCAAAGATTTTTTAAGAACTGCTGGTTTTGAAAAATATAAAAAGTACAGAAGTAGCAGTCACAACCACTTTACTAAAACCTATGCTTTTTTAAAAATACATGAAGAGGTATTAAAAGAAAGTAAAGATATTGCACGTAGAACAGGTTTGGGAAAAGAAACTTCCATTGTGGTACAAGGGCGTGATCGTTTGAAGTTTTCTAAACAGCTAGAAAAAATGGTGCAAAGCCCTGAGTATAAATCGGCAGTACTCGTTTTTGAAATTTGGGCGCTTATCTCTTCTGTAGAGAAAGGAAATAAAAATGGATGGGGTTTAAATTCGAAAATAAGCCTTGGAGGAGCAATTGTAAAAACTACTGCGTCGAGTTTGAAGCTAGTTGAAGAATTTGATAAAATAAGAGGAATACAAAGAACCGATTTATTTAAAACTACAACTAAATATTTTAGTGTGGCAGGTTCCGCTTTTACAGTCTATTCAGCAACCAAAGATATGGTAAAAGCAATAAATGTCAATGATAATGATGCTGCATTGGCTTATAGTGTAGCTGCAGGGATTAGTGGGTGTTTATTAGCGGCAGAATTAGGCATTATAGCTCTTTCTACAGGGCCATTTATTGTAGTAGCAGGTATTGGGATGCTGGTCTATGGTTTAGCTTATTATTTAACCGATAGTGATTTGGAACAATTTTTTAAGCATTACCCTTTTAGTACCCAAATGACACATGCTACTACAAGTGATAATCCTTTTTTGTATGCGCGTGCAATGTATAAGCAACGTGATATACTTATTAAACGTTGGGAGTCTAAATATATGGATAGTAATAATAATACATACAAGCATCTTTTTGTAAGACTCACTAATTTATTAGCTGGAGGTATGCTTAAAATAGAAGGTAGTTCAAATCCACACTCTAAAAATGATAGAGGACATTATTTAAGTGAATCCGGGAGAAATAATGGAATTGTTCCAAATTCAGAGCTTTGGATTTCTATGGATATCCAAATCTCTTTTGCATCCTTTTTGCAAAACCAAAATCAAATTGAATATGAAGTGTACTTACTACAGAAAAAAGACCTTTTTTCTAAAACCATAAGTTACCGTATTCCCAATAGAAAATTACAACCCTTTATGATAAAAAAAGATAATGGGACGCAACAACTGCAATTATGGTTACAAATCCCTAGATACTTAGAAGTTAAAGTTACAACACCTGTAAAACAATCTGCCAATATTTCGGTTATGCTACAACAAACCCGTAAAACTACTAAAAAAGTAACTATACAACCAGATGCGAAAATTGCAGTATTGTGCAAATTTAAAGGGAATACAGAAACAATTTTCCCTTTAACACTAGACGATAAACACGGATATTTATACACCGCTATGCAAATAGGACAACGTAATGGTGATGGTTATTTAATCCGTCGTTCTTTTGATGCCATGATTATTAAAAAAGAAGCCTTTTTAAATGCCTACCCACTTCAAAACCCTAAGTAATGAGTGATTTTTGGAAAAATAAACCTTTAGAAAAGGAGATACGTCATCAAATAGAGTATCACCAAATAAAACAAGAACGAATAAAGCCTAGTAAACGTTTAAATATACAAGAAGCAAATGACCTATTTTTTGTTAGGAATGTATCTAGTAATATGGGCTATGCCAAGATAAATTTTTTAACAGGTGTAGGTATTAATTTTATTATTATATTAGTTTCTCTAGGAAATGAAAAAGATGACCTTTTTGAGAATATAGGCTTAGGACTACTACCTTTCTTATTAATAAGCCTTATTTTTCTAATCATACATTTTATGGCGCCAATAAAAGAAATAATATTAGACCGTTTACATGGCAAAATAACGTATCCTCGTTTGTTTGGTAATAAAGAACATCGTACCATACAATTTGATTCGTTGCACGTGTATGCTACTATGACCACCACTGGTGATTTTGCTGCGACAGGAAAAACAATACGTATTAAAGACAGAAAGTACAGTTATACGTGGGATTTAGAAAGTAGTAATCCAGATGAATATTGGAGTTTTATGGTGTGGTATATGGATAGGAACAGACCATTGCCTCCTGGTACTGCTTTTGATGCGTATAGGAAAAAGGACTTTGAGCGCAGAAAAACCGCTGGATTTCCTAAGCCTTTATATCCAAGCAATATAGCAACACCTGAATTTACCAAATCGCAACAAAAAGAACGGAAATTAATTGGAGGATGGTAATAAAATCGCATGCAAAAATTGCCGTATTATGTAAGTTTAAAGGAAATACAGAAACTATTTTTCCTTTAACATTAGACGATAAGCAGGGTATTTATACACCGCTATGCAAATAGAACAACGCAATGGTGATGGTTATTTAATTCGTCGTTCTTTTGATGCCATGATTGTCAAAAAAACAGCCTTTTTAAATGCCTACCCACTTCAAAACCCAGAATAATGAGTGATTTTTGGAAAAACAAACCTTTAGAAAAAGTGATACGTCACCAAATAGAGTATCACCAAATAAAACAAGAGCGAGTAATACCAAACAAGCGCTTAGAAATACAAGAGGCAAATGACCTGTTTTTCGTAAAAAATGTATCAAGTTATATTTCTGGAGCTAAGTTGTATTTTTTTTTAGGTTTGGGTATAGTTATATTTGTTTATTTGATTACAATAGGCATGCCTAAAGAAAAAATATCATTTCCTCGATATTTAGGGTTGATTCCTTTTTTATGTATAAGTCTTATCTATTTGATTATGCATTATATGGCGCCAATAAAAGAAATAATATTAGACCGTTTACATGGCAAAATAACGTATCCTCGTTTGTTTGGAAATAAAGAACATCGTACCATACAATTTGATTCGTTGCACGTGTATGCTACCATGACCACCACTGGTGATTTTGCTGCGACAGGAAAAACAATACGCATTAAAGACAGAAAGTACAGTTATACATGGGATTTAGAAAGTAGTAATCCAGATGAATATTGGAGTTTTATGGTGTGGTATATGGATAGGAACAGACCATTGCCTTCTGGTGCTGCTTTTGATCCGTATAGGAAAAAGGACTTTGAGCGCAGAAAAACTGCGGGATTTCCTAAGCCTTTATATCCAAGCAATATAGCAACACCTGAATTTACCAAAGCGCAACAAAAAGAACGGAAATTAATTGGAGGATGGTAATAAAATTGCATGCAAAAATTGCCGTATTATGTAAGTTTAAAGGAAATACAGAAACTATTTTTCCTTTAACACTAGATGATGAGCACGGGTATTTATACACCGCTATGCAAATAGAACAACGCAATGGTGATGGTTATTTAATTCGTCGTTCTTTTGATGCCATGATTGTCAAAAAAACAGCCTTTTTAAATGCCTACCCACTTCAAAACCCAGAATAATGAGTGATTTTTGGAAAAACAAACCTTTAGAAAAAGTGATACGTCACCAAATAGAGTATCATCAAATAAAACAAGAACGTATAAAACCTAATAAACGCCTAGAGATACAAGAAGCTAACGATCAATTTTTTGTAACAAATGAAACAGAAGCATTAACCGCTTTTTGGTGCTATTTTAGTATGGGTGTGGGAGGGGTGTTTTTTTTAATTATCGTACAATACTTTGGTGTTGGGTTTGTTAATATGGTTACTTTATGGATAGGATTACCTTTTGTTTTATTAGCTTTATTTCATTTAATCATATTCTTTTTAGTACCAATAAAAGAAATAATATTAGACCGTTTACATGGCAAAATAACGTATCCTCGTTTGTTTGGTAAGCTGAATTCAAGTCACAAACGCAACTTTTAGTTAAATAATAATTGTTCCATTACAAATATAGGGTTTTGATATTTATGTCTCTTCCTAGGTCTGTTATTTAATTTTGTTTCTACCTCTTTGATTCTTTGATCTGTTAGGTTTGTAAAGTCACTTCCTTTGGCAAAATATTGTCTAATCAAACCATTTAAATTTTCGTTAGATCCTCTTTCCCAAGAGTGATATGGATGCGCAAAAAAGTAATCAATACATAAATTTTCTGCAACCTGCTCATGGCCTGCAAATTCTTTTCCATTATCAGCTGTTATAGTATGTAGATAAGGCTTCCAGTCTTCTAATATTTCATTGATAGCTTTAGTGACAACAACTGCTTCTTTAGAGCTTACTTTTTTCATTTTAAGCATTCCAGAAGCTCTATCATTTACGGTAAGTATGGCTTGATTATGGTTTTTACCTATGATTAAATCGACCTCTAAATCTCCAAATCGATTTCTTTGTTCAACAACTTCAGGGCGTTGTTCTATACTAATACGATTCTTTATAACCCCTCTAGAATCCTTTGATGAGCCACGTTTTCTATATCTCCTTCCCTGTCTGCGAAGGTGTGTATGTAAATCACCATCATTCCTCTTGTCTTCCCTAATATGCTGATATATACGCTCAATAGACACCGTTTCTTTACCTTGTTTTTTTAGGACACCAACTACTTGCTCAGGACTATAATCGTCTCGCAATAACAACTCTATTGCTTGTTGAATATCTTCTGTAAAGCGTTTTCTTTTAGGCTTTTCTTTATGACGTTTAGCATACTTTTTTTGGGCTAATTCATGCTTGTAAACTCCATTTCTTTTGTCTGAATTACGCTTAATCTCTTTGCTAATAACAGACTTGTCTTTTCCTATAGCAGCTGCTATCTCAACCTGTTTATAACCTTGTTTTAACATGCAACAAATTGTGTATCTTTGCGCTTGGGTGATGTGTTTCATACAACTTCTTTTTTCGAGATTTGAGACCGTAAGATACATATCCATCAAGACAAGAAAGGTAGGTTTTCCTACTTTTCTGTTTTGAAAATATAACCATCATAGAATCAAATCGAAAAGTTGCGTTTATTAGTTGAATTTAAGTAATAAAGAGCATCGTACCATACAATTTGATTCGTTGCACGTGTATGCTACCATGACCACCACTGGCGATTTTGCTGCGACAGGAAAAAAAATACGCATTAAAGACAGAAAGTACAGTTATACATGGGATTTAGAAAGTAGTAATCCAGATGAATATTGGAGTTTTATGGTGTGGTATATGGATAGGAACAGGCCATTGCCTCCTGGTACTGCTTTTGATCCGTATAGGAAAAAGGACTTTGAGCGCAGAAAAACCGCGGGATTTCCTAAGCCTTTATATCCAAGCAATATAGCAACACCTGAATTTACCAAGTCGCAACAAAAAGAACGGAAATTAATTGGAGGATGGTAATAAAATCGCATGCAAAAAATGCTGTATTATGTAAGTTTAAAGGAAATACAGAAACTATTTTTCCTTTAACACTAGATGATGAGCACGGGTATTTATACACCGCTATGCAAATAGAACAACGCAATGGTGATGGTTATTTAATTCGTCGTTCTTTTGATGCCATGATTGTCAAAAAAACAGCCTTTTTAAATGCCTACCCACTTCAAAACCCAGAATAATGAGTGATTTTTGGAAAAACAAACCTTTAGAAAAAGTGATACGTCACCAAATAGAGTATCACCAAATAAAACAAGAACGGATAAAACCTAATAAACGCCTAGAAATACAAGAAGCTAACGATCGTTTTTTTTGTAGAAAATGTATCAAGTGCACTGATTTATTCGAAAATATCATTTTTTACAAGTATAGCCTTTGTTCTGATTTTTTATTTAATTTCTTTAATGAATATAAAGGGGGGATTTCCTTTAAAAGGATATTTAGGAATTACCCCTTTTTTGCTAATAAGCCTTATTTTTCTAATCATACATTTTATGGCGCCAATAAAAGAAATAATATTAGACCGTTTACATGGCAAAATAACGTATCCTCGTTTGTTTGGAAATAAAGAACATCGTACCATACAATTTGATTCGTTGCACGTGTATGCTACCATGACCACCACTGGTGATTTTGCTGCGACAGGAAAAACAATACGTATTAAAGACAGAAAGTACAGTTATACATGGGATTTAGAAAGTAGTAATCCAGATGAATATTGGAGTTTTATGGTGTGGTATATGGATAGGAACAGACCATTGCCTCCTGGTACTGCTTTTGATCCGTATAGGAAAAAGGACTTTGAGCGTAGAAAAACCGCGGGATTCCCTAAGCCTTTATATCCAAGCAATATAGCAACACCTGAATTTACCAAAGCGCAACAAAAAGAACGGAAATTAATTGGAGGATGGTAATAAAATCGGATGCAAAAATTGCTGTATTATGTAAGTTTAAAGGAAATACAGAAACTATTTTTCCTTTAATACTAGATGATGAGCACGGGTATTTATACACCGCTATGCAAATAGAACAACGCAATGGTGATGGTTATTTAATTCGTCGTTCTTTTGATGCCATGATTGTCAAAAAAACAGCCTTTTTAAATGCCTACCCACTTCAAAACCCAGAATAATGAGTGATTTTTGGAAAAACAAACCTTTAGAAAAAGTGATACGTCACCAAATAGAGTGTCACCAAATAAAACAAGAACGGATAAAACCTAATAAACGTCTAGAAATACAAGAAGCTAACGATCGTTTTTTTGTAAAAAATGTATCAAGTGCACTGATTTATTCGAAAATATCATTTTTTACGGGTCTAGGCATTCGCTTGTTCTTTCTTTTAATAACAATTGGAACTCCAAAAGAAAAAATACAAATAAATTTAAATTTGGTAGTTATTCCTTTTATATTAATAAGCCTTATTTTTCTAATCATACATTTTATGGCGCCAATAAAAGAAATAATATTAGACCGTTTACATGGCAAAATAACATATCCTCGTTTGTTTGGTAATAAAGAACATCGTACCATACAATTTGATTCGTTGCACGTGTATGCTACCATGACCACCACTGGCGATTTTGCTGCGACAGGAAAAAAAATACGCATTAAAGACAGAAAGTACAGTTATACATGGGATTTAGAAAGTAGTAATCCAGATGAATATTGGAGTTTTATGGTGTGGTATATGGATAGGAACAGGCCATTGCCTCCTGGTACTGCTTTTGATCCGTATAGGAAAAAGGACTTTGAGCGCAGAAAAACCGCGGGATTTCCTAAGCCTTTATATCTAAGTAATATAGCAACACCTGAATTTACCAAAGCGCAACAAAAAGAACGGAAATTAATTGGAGGATGGTAATAGAAACTACTTAGATACATCTATAATACGCAATATATGATGCGCTAACAGATTTTCGTAAACATAAAAAAATTACACCTAGCCACCTGTCACATGAATAAGATTTGCGTAAGTGTAGTGTTTATGATTCTAAAAAGATCATGGGTGTTTTTTATACCAACTTCATTTCCAAGTGACGGTTTAGAAATAGAATTACTTTTTTGTTCTAGCTAGGCGGAAAATGGAAGGATAGCCTTAGCTATCGTTCTGTTTTTCAACAACGATAGCACGTAAAATAGACTATTTATATCGGTCATTTTGGATTTTAATTGGTAGTATAGCTAGGCGAAAATTCTTAGGGTAGCCATTAGCGATCGTTCTATTTTTATCAACGCTAGAACATATAATAAAATATTTATATCTGTTATTTTGGATTGTAGTTGGTGTACGTTATACGTGTCTCGGATGCTGGTTTTGTTTTCAAGCAACTCAAATCTTTAAGTAACTGTTTGGGAATGTGTGATCGGATCGGATGTTTGTCCTGTATAAATTTGAAGCTATTTGGGTTTCTGTAGTAAACCGAAATCTTGACCTGAATGTTCTTCTTTTCTCTGTTTATAATTTTTTTATATTTTCATTAAATTTACAGTTGTAAATTTAAATAAAGGTTGTACCTTTGCAATCGAAATCGCGGGGTAGAGCAGTAGGTAGCTCGTCGGGCTCATAACCCGAAGGTCGCTGGTTCGAGTCCAGTCCCCGCTACTAAAAGCGGAAAGCTTCATCGTAAAGATGGAGCTTTTTTTTGTGAAAAAATGTAGCTCCCTGTGATGGAATTAAGCAGAAACTGGAGGGTAATAAAAGACGTATGAGAATTATAAGTGCTTTTACGCTTGTAATTATAAATAAAGGAGCTTTGTATGCTGCCTCTTTTGTGCTTGATATGGGGATGATAGTAGAGGTGTTTGACTGTTTAGTGTCAGCTTGTTTATTTTCTTTTAAAAGCGTTGTTTAACGCCTCTTTAATTTGTTAAAGCCTATAATTATATTGAATTATTTTTTACAAGATAAAAGGTATAATAGCTTCGCCTTTGTTATCGCAATCTAAGTATGCAAATAGGTGTGAAATAGAAACCATAGAATGCAACATTATATACTTATACCAACTACATCTCCAAGTGACGGTTTAGAAATGGAATTACTTTTTAACAACGCTAGAACCTAAAATAAACTATTTATATCGGTTATTTCGGCTTGTAATTGGTGTAAACCGCTTTCAAGATAATGGTTTTGGTATAACAATGACCTTTGAGTATTTCTTTTTGGAAACTATTAATTTAGAATTAATTATTCTTTATCCAGATAAAGAACAATGTTCATTTGATGGTGAAAAACACGGTTGGTGTTTTCCAACCGTGTCGATTTTATTGTTATTTTTTTGAACTAGAAGAACCTCCTTTTGAGCCAGATGAACTTCCTTTCGAACTTCCTCCTGATTTACTTGATGAAGCATTGCTTCTTCCACTTCCAGATTTATTTCCTGTTGCACTTGGTGCATTTTGCATTCCGCTTGATTTTGCCATACTAGTTTTTTTTATTTAACACCTACTTCTGTTTTTAGTCTTTTTTCGGTTTATTCCGACTTTTTTTATCGAATTGCGTAGAACGTTTAGCTAAGCGCAGTGCGGATGTAGAAATGCGAGGCATTTCGTTAAGCAAGAGCAGAGCTGTTCTTTGTTAATTTTCTTTCTCAGAAAAACAAATCATTAGATTTTATTAATCTTTACTTTTTAGAATTTTTAGCTGCTGCAC
Organism: Flavobacteriaceae bacterium; assembly: GCA_965224465.1. Lineage (GTDB taxonomy): Bacteria > Bacteroidota > Bacteroidia > Flavobacteriales > Flavobacteriaceae. Next base: position 3,905,728 of record OZ245049.1, read on the forward strand.
TTTGGGCTCTAGCAGCAAAACTTCCTTTTGTTACTTCTCCAGAATTTGAAGATTTTGAAGAATTACCTTGTATTCTTGCTGCTGCAGATTGTGACATTGATTTTGATTTACTCATAATATTTAAATTAAGTTATTAGGCTTCACTTTTTAGAAGACTCTCTTCTATTAAAATCTTATTTACACCTCAAATATCCAAAAGATTCCATTTAATTTTCTCACTTTGTGATAAAGTCATCCTATTTGGGATATAGGGCTTGTTTTTGTGGTTTTATATAGAAAAGCAACTTGAAAAACAGTATTTTTAGGCTGAAATTAGCAATACTGACGCCCTTATTTATGAAATTATTATTTAATGAGTTAATTAGAGAAGTAGAAAGAGTTATAGATATAGCTCCTGTTTTTCTAATCTTTGTTGTCCTGCTTGTTTTTAGGAACTGGTACAATCGTTACAAAAAACACTCTTATAGAGATTTAAATGCACAACTAAACAATGTATTGGATAAATCACAAAAAGAAAACATTGACTATAAAGAGCAATTAAAAAAACATAAAATTATTAAAGGGAAACTTGTAAATAAGCAAGAGGAGGTTCTTGAATTAAAACAAAATATAGAAGAGTATAATCAGAAATTTCAAATTACTTTAAGTCAAAAAGAGGCAGAAATAGCAGAACAAAAAGAAAAGAGAGGTCATCAAGAGGAAGCTTACAAACGTTATGTTAGTTTTAAAAATGTAGAAGCCAACAATTCGCGACTTGGGGCGCATTTTATAAAAAACGTAATTAGTCAGGTTCATGAAGATTTAGAAGACTTACAATCTGGGTACAAAACTTTTTTAGGTGTCCAGTTTAAAATGAGAAAAAACAAACAAAAGATACTTCCTATTAGAGTATTAAAAAACATCTTTAAGCTTTTAGATTACAATGTTTCTGCTCTTAATAAAGAAAGTACTACTTTGAAAAACGAACTTAACCACATCAGTTTATTTTTAGAACTGATTCAATATTTAAAGCCGAATACGAAAATTATACTGAACAATTCACTAAGTAAAAGTCAAAATAACTCATTAAGAATTAAACCTACGTTGTTTTTTCCATTTATAGAAAATGCGTTAAAACACGGTAGCTTAAATGAAGAAAATTCTTTTATAAGCATAGAGTTAAAAGAAAATTCGGAAAGACAATTAAGCTATTGTTTGGTAAATAGTGCAGAACAAGCTTTATCCTCGCAAAATAAAGATTCAGAAACAACTAACTTCGGATTAAAAGCATTAAAAGAATTACTCAACGTCTATTATCCTAAAAGTAAACTAGAACACAAAATATTGTCAAATAATCAGTATTTATCTAAACTAACCTTAATCTTACATTAAATGATTCGCTATATAATTGTAGATGACGCCCCTCAAACTTTAGAAAAAGTTAAAGCAAAAATAGATACTATATCAAAAGATTATGATTTACTTCATATTGCTAGCTTTAATAGCTCTAAAAAAGCTTTTGAGGAAATTAAGAAAGAAGACTATGATTTATTAATAGTAGATTTTGAAATGCCTGTGTACAATGGAATCGAATTAGCTCAAAAGGTAGCTTCTAATAAAAAAATTATTTTTTTAACCTCTACAATAGATAATGAAAAGTTGGTTATAAATAGCCTTGATATTTCTGGTTTCTTAAGTAAGCCTTTTGATATTGAAGAGTTTAAGGTTGTTTTGAAAAACAAGATTATTGGTAAGATAATTACTGAAATCACATATAACAAAAAGGACTTATTGACTATTGGAATTGGTGTCACTCAGGATATAGGATTTTATCCTGATAAAACGTTTTACATTACTACTTCTAGAAATCAAAAAGGAAAGCAAGCTAAAAAAAACTATGTTCATTTTATGGGTGAAAAAGACGAAGTTATTGTAGGAAATGTTAGAATTAGTATTAACGAACTATCTGAAAAATTAAAGCCTTATGGTTTTGTAAAAATTAACCAGAGTACCATTGTTAATTTATCCAAGATTGATAGGCGATATAACAAAGAGCTTACATTAATAGACTGTGGAGAAAAGTTTACCATTGGTGATCAAGAAAAATCAGGAATAATAATCAAAATACGTTCTTTATTAGGTGTCTGACGAAAAGTTGAATGCTTAAAAAATAATCTGTATAAGTTTTGGAGTGTCGATATTCAGTAGGTATTATTATTATTATTATCCAGACGTATGTATCTAATAAGCGTCTTCCAAAGCCACAAAATAATGTTATGTGCAATAATATTGTGTAAATAGATTCTGTAGTTTATTTTGAAAGTAGAGGTGTGCTTGTTTTCGAATAAAGGCGTGTCTAGTTTACATAAATACGTGAGCAAGTAAAAATAGGAACCTGTATTCTAGAAACCACCTTATATTTAACGCATGTTCATAAATAACACGAAAAACAACTCTAAAATGACTGTTTTGATTGTAAAACGAAGGGAAAAAAGAGAATTACGGGAATACCGTACTTTTTATTTAGAACATTTTTCGATCTTCGCAACAATAAGAAAATGGGAAATTTAGTGAAAAAGATTATTAAAAAGAGAGGATTAAATAAATCCTCTCTTTTTTGCTTCAAGCAATAATAGTTCACTGTCTCCTTCTATATTAAATGCTAATTTGATGTTTTTTTTACGCTTTTCTATGGCGCTTAATGACAAGTCAATATAGTTAACAAGATTTTTTGTTTTGATACCTTTAGAAAGATGGTGTAATATTTTCATGTCGTTTTTATCTAAAATACAATCATTTTGAATGATGCTGTTTTTAAGTTTGTTAACAGTCTTACTATAGTATTTCTTATTGTTTAAAACTGTTTCAAAAGCAAGTCTTAGTATTTTAGCGGTCGTGTCACTTTTAATTAAAATACTATCATGCGGTATTTTTTTTATGATGTTGTGTAAACGATCTACACTGTCAATCATGGTTAAGATTATAATTTTTGCATTTGGAAATTTTGTTTTAGCATAGTTAGCTAGATCTTCACCAGAGGTTAAGGTTCCGTCTTTTGATGCAGGTAATTGAATGTCTATAAAGAACATGTCAAATCCGTCATTTAATGTGGCTTTTGTGATTTGCCGAATAGCTTGATCACAGTCTTTAGCCATAAGAATATGAAGGTTTAAATCTTTGTTATAGGATAAAATCTTTTTATAACCTTCAATAATTGTGGGGTGATCGTCAATCATTAATATATTTATCGTATTTTTCATAATGCTACTTCAATTCATTTATATCGGTCATTTTAGATTGTAATTGGTATTTTAATGTGAATTTGTGTTCCTAGTTTAGTTTTTGAAATAAATTTGACATTTCCTTTTAAATCTTTTACTCGGGACTTTATATTTTTTATACCGATGCCTTTTTTTGTCTTTTTAATATTAAACCCAATGCCATCATCTTCGATATTAAATAGGATAAACCCGTTCTTTTCTGAAAAAAGGATGCGAACATTCGATGCTCTCGCATATTTGTTGATGTTTTGAATGGATTCTTGTAAAATTCTGTAACAATTAATTTTAATGGTATTCGATATTTTTTCTGAATTTAAGTTTTCACTAAAACGCACGTCGTATTCAAAGTTAGTTATTTTACTTTGTTTTAATAATAATTGAAGGATGAGAGTTTGAAAACTCATGCTTTCATCGAATTTACTGGAGTATAGATCATGAGATATTTTACGAATATCTTCTTCTATTGATTGTAATTCTTCAATGCTCTTTTCTCGGTTTGCGATGTCTTTTTCTTCGTTACTTTCGTTTATAGCATCTAAGCTTAAACGGGTTCCAAAAAGTCTGCCTAAAATATCATCATGCAGTTCTTTAGAAAATCTCTTTTTTTCTTTTGAGCTACCTTCATTAAACATTTTTTGCTGAGATAACATTAAATTATAGATTTCTACGTTTGCCTTACCTTGTTCTTGAATATGTTCCAATTCTTTATTTCTTGATCTTTGTCTAAGGTAAATAAAGAAAAGAATACTGAAACTAGCTCCAACTATAGAAAACAAGATTACTTGCCATTTTTCTTTTTTTTCTATTTCTTTTTCTATAATTATTTCATCTGTTTGATAGGCGATTCTTGTAAATTTTTCTCGTATGATACGTTCTTGTTGCTGTAGGCTATCTGATAGTTTTATGTATTTTTCTAAGTGTCTTTGACCTTTTTTTCCTGGTTCAAGTTTAGATAATAGTAGGTAGGACTCTAGAAGTCCTTCATTATAATTTGATTCTTGTGAGATTTTTTTAGCTGTTAAAGCGTGGTTAATTGCTGTTAAAGTATCGGATTGACTAAGGTAATATTCGGATAAATGTTGATTGCTCATCACTTGTCCGTTTTTAAAATGTAAACTGTCTCTAATTTTTAAGGATTTAAAAAATAGTTCAGGGAGTTTATTTAGTTGCTCTAATTTAAAATAGGAGTATGCCAAATTGTCTAATAAATTGGCATACGTTTGAGGCCTATTACTAAGAAGACCTTTTATTTTTAATGCTTGGAGGTAATACGTAATGGATTCTTCATATTTTTCGCTTTTGTGATACACCCATCCTATATTGTTGATGGAAATTGCCTCTAAATATTTTGTGTTTCCTGCTAACTTCAAATTTTTGATTGCTTTCAGGTTGTTTTCTATGGCGAGATTATAACGACTTAATTTATTATAAACAACGCCTAAGTTATTGTAAGCTAGGTATAAGCTTCTGTATTGGTGGTTGTTTTTTAAAATTTCAATTGCTTTTATGGAATTAATTTCACTGCCTGTGTAATCTTTTATGTTTTCTTGGATTATCGCTAGACTTAAGTAATTTCTTCCTACATCCTTTTGTTTATTTGCTTTTTTGTGAAGCCTTAAAGCTTTACTGTAAAAATAAAAAGAACTATCAGGTTTGTAACTTAGCTGATAATAATATCCGAGATTTTCATTTATTAAGGCATAACTTAGAGTGTCTTTTTTAATAGAAGAAACTTTTAATGCAATGAGGTTTAGTTTTTTGAACTTTTCTAAATCCCCTTTTATTAGGTAATCGTAGGCTGTTTTTAAAGCTGTATTTATTTTTAAAGAATCATTTTTAAAATTGGATATAAGTAATGTTGTTTTCTTTAGTACATCTATTTTTAAGGAGTCTCTTATAAAAGAAGTGTTTAATTCTATGGTACCTGTAGCGGGTAGCGTGTGTTTGTCTGCAGCTGTTCTTGGAGTGCACTTTGCAGAGCAACACATGGAGAAAAAGAATAGAATTATTACAAAACGACGCGTCATTCAACTTTTATTTTAATCAAAGTAAATCAATTAAAATCAAATAGGTATTCTATTTCTCATAATAATAGTAAGCAAGTTTGTAAATAGTATCCTATTTGGAACACTACGGACTAAATTCTCAATGGATTGTTTGAGATTAATAGTTATTAGCATTGCGTATAGGCTGTTTTTTGTTTTAGTAATGAGTGAATAAAGATGGGTGTTTACCGAGATCGTACGGTTCTGAAATACCAAATACATTTCCAAGTGACGGTTTAGAAATGGAATTATTTTTATTTTAGATAGGCGAAAAACGGAAGGATAATCTTAGATATTGTGCTGTTTTTCAACTGCGTTAGAACGTGAAATAAACTATTTATATCGCTCATTTTTAATTGTAATTGGTATTACAATAAAACCCCCAAACAGCAGCTGGCTTTTTGGGGGGCTCTAAAGATATGGTTTTATTTGTTATTTTTCAGCATTTTCATAACCTGGAGGAGGAGGAGGAGGAGGAGGAGGATTCTCTCCTCCTCCGGTATCATCCGCAAACAATTCTTGGCGTTGATATAATTGTAAATCTTCATCTGAATCTGTTTTTGTACAGGATGTAAAGAGTGCACTTAATAAGATAAGAGCAGCTATTATTTTTATAGGCTTTTTCATTTCATTGATTTAAAATTTGACAAAAGCCGTCCTACTCAATTAAAATTTGAGGTATGTTTTTTACATTAAGACGGTAAGAAACAATCAATGTGGGAAGACATTGATTTCAAATAGAATGAAGCGTAAACAAGCTTTCCCTTACTGGAATTACGGTTTCATTCTATACTTTTTGAAGCTTCAATTTTCGATCGAAAAAAAAATTAATCAATTTTTATAATTCAAAATTAGTTGTAATTTGGCGGGTTTTATTACTTGGAAATTGGTTATTGGTAAGTGGAAAGGGGGCAGTAGGGAACTGTCCAATTTGAAGGGTGAATGGAGTCTTTTTTAGCCTAGAATTATGATGTGATTTTCTATGGAACTGGTTTCTAAGAAATCCCTAATGGTATGCATTCTGAATTTTAAACTTTTAGAGAATGGTATGATTTGATTGGAGAATTTTAAAGTACATTGAAATTTACTAAAGTGAATTTTAGTTACGTATTGTACGTTTATCATGTAGCTTTTATGAATGCGTACAAATATATTTGGAAGTTCTGTTTCGAATTTTTTGAGGGTGCTACATGATGTAACCATAGATCCGTCTTTTAAAAAAAAATCAGTTGTATTGTTATCTGCTTTTAAATAGATAATGTCTACGGTTAATAAAAATCTATATTCCGTAAACGATTTTAAACAAATGGATTCTGTGGGTGGTTGATTCTTTTCAAATCTCAATAACGATTTCCTTAAGTCAAAGTTATTTAAGGGTTTTAATAGATAATCAAAGACACCGTTTTTTATCGCTTTATAGGAGTGATCTGTGGAGTCACTTAGCATTATAAATAGGGGTAACGTTTCTATGAATTGACGGAGTTCATGAATAATACTAAAAGAACACTGTTTTTTAGCTTCTTCTTTTTCTTCTGCTAACTCTGTGTTTAGAAATACTAAATGTGGATTTTGATCAAGAATTAAATTGATTGCTTCTTCTTTGTTTCTTGCAATTCCAACACAGTTGTAGCTAGGGTGATTCTCAAATTGATATCTGAGTTTATTCACATCATCAATTTGCGGATCTACAATTATGTATTTGTATTTTCTAGCAGAAAAATTCAATTTATTTTAGCATGTTTTTGAATCTTAAAATTAGTAGTAATTGCAGTATGAATGCTACGGTAAAACCGTAGATGTTTAAGTTTTTATAAAGGGGAGAGCGTGGTTGTGGATTGTGTTTGGTTAATGGCTAAGGAGGTGCTCTTGTTTTGATTGTAAGGGTATGTGACGCCTTTAGATGCGTTTTTGTTAAGAGATGCTTAGTAACAATAAAAGCTCCTTAAAACGTTGTTTTAAGGAGCTTTTATGATTTAAGAGTCAAGTTTTTGTAGCGTTTGATTCTTATTGTGATAGGTGGTATTACGATTCTTTGGTCAATGTGTTTTCATCAATATGACTGAAAATTTTACCGTAAATATCTATCACAGTTTCTTGTGTATAGTGCAATGTATTGTCTTTGATTTTAAAAACTCTTTTAAATGATTTAGTCATGGCTTTTTTCTGCATAAATGCGGATTGTACAATGCCTCCGTTTGAATCGTTTTTGTCTGTGAATACGCTTAGGGTTAGTTGATTGTCTGTTGATTCAAATTCCCCAGTAGCCAGTACGCAAACCCCTCTTGGGATTGAAAATGAGTTTAGGATGGTATTGTTGTTTTTGTCCCATATCCAGTGACCTGTTTCACTATGAGACACTTTATCATTTGATTTTTCTCTCACCACCTGGTTGTACTCAACAGCAATTAATTCCTGTTCTTCTGCATTTTCTATTGCAATATCAACGGGTTTAATTGTTAATGTTTCATAATAGGGGTTGTTTTCATCTTCATTTGGTTTTGGAGCGAGGTCAATTCCTGTATTTCCTTTCCATGTACCTACTAATTTAGCTAAAGGATTTTCTTTTAATTTGTTCATTGGTATTGTCTTATGGGATTTAATTGTCGAAGATTTGATCTTGTTGAATGTATGCCTTGTAAAGCATAAATTAACTCCATAAAATTAGTGTTTTTATGTGTTAGAATCATTCTTTTTTAATGCCTATAAGAAGGAAAGTTATATCCATTAAATTTCCAAGTGTCGGTTTAGAAAGGAGTTGTTTTTCACAATAGGTTGTGGTAAAGTGACAATGTAATGCGATAGTATAAGCTAAATTACTGTTAGATAGCTTTTTTATTAATTTCTTGAAGGATTTTTTATCTGGAAGGAAAAAGAGGGGGTGATTAGAGTTGTTGCTTTATTTTTTAATGATAAAGAAACGGGAAATTGGAAATGATCGGAGTTATTGGTTCGTATTTATTTTCTTGCCTGCTTTGACAAAAGAAACGAAGGTTAAAGATGTATTGGTTTTAGTTTAAGGCTTTTATAAGGTGATGGTTTCCCCCATTTTAATAGTGGTTTCCAGGCCTTTTTTAGTGTTTATGATAAGGTCTTCGCTAAAATGGATGCCTCCTTTGTTTTCGAAAAGAAGTACCAAGGTGGAACCTCCGAAAGAAAAGAATCCTTTCTCTTCTCCTTTTTGTATTGTCGTGTTATCTGTATAGGTTTGTGTAATTCTACCTACCATAGTTGCGCCTACTTCTGTGATTAAAATATCGCCTTGATCTGCTGTTTTAAGAGTGCTGTAGGCACGTTTGTTTTCACAAAAAATACGGAGACTTCTTTTTAAGGCAAATGGAGAAACCGAAAAATAATGCCCTTTTATTTCTGTAGAAGGTGAAATTATTCCCGAATATGGGAAATGAAATCGGTGATAGTCCGCAGGAGCAAGTCGAATAATTGCCATAGCACCATCTGCGTATTTTTGAGCAATATTTTTGTTTTGAGTAAAACTTACGAGGTTAAATTTTGTTCCTTTAATAAAGAAAGAGTCGACGTCTTTTATGGAAGGAAAAACTAGTATTTTACCATCCGCAGGTGAAACAATATTTTTTTCTATTGTCCGTGCATTAGCGTTTAGTTTTCTGTAAAAGAAATCATTAAAAGATGTAAATTGGGCTAAGGTGTTTTTTCTACATTCTTGAATATTAACAGCGTTGACTCGTATAAATCTTTCTATTCGTTTGGTGGAATGTCTGCTATCCATATATTTCCCGCAGAGCACAGTTACCATCTTTCGTTTCATCAAAAGGTGGAGTGTAGCTTTGCCAATAGAACCATTATAAAACCATTTTAAAAGTCCTTTTCCAGGGACAATCTCATGTTTAAGTTGATTCGTATTTCTTTCTATATAGTTGATTTTATCCATAAATTACGGTATTTACTTGCTAATCCATGGTTTATTACCAATTTTCTGTAACCGATGTTCATTAGAAGGGGAAATTAATGCAAGGATACTAAATTTTTTCTTACGAGGAGGCTTCAAGTTGCATTTTACATTGTTTTTAGAACGTTTTATTTTAATTTTTCAAATTGTATTTGATGGATTTGGTTTGTATCTGAGGGTGAAAAGCAGGAAGTATTTAAGGGCGTATTTTTTAATCTGTGAGGTTTTTTTTATTCTCTTATTGAGGATTTTAAAATAAAAATTATATTCCGAAAGTATACCTCGTAGTCTCAAGGTAGGCTTATTGATTGTTTGTATCATAATTTAGCTGAGGTGATTTATAAATAAGAAAGGGTTCTCTAGAGAACCCTTCTTATGAAAAAATAATATACTTATACCAACTACATTTCCAAGTGACGGTTTAGAAATGGAATTGGTCTTACTTATTTAGTAGCACCATATACATTTATTTCTGCCAAATGATCATAGTAGTTAGGGCCTTCTATTGCGACGTATTTAAAGTACCTAGCAATAATAGCTTTGTCCAAAGTGTTTAATTGGGCTGCATTTGTTTTTTTCATAGTATAGGTGCCTACAGCAATCCATGTTTTATTGTCTGTACTTACAAAAAATTGATGTTTTGTGTGTCCTGTTGAACGATTTTTCCATCTGAATAATTCGAAACTTGAAATTGTTTTTTCAGATTTCATGTCTACAACAATACTGTGTGGATAGGGTGCTTTTACAGCCTTCCATTCAGAATGCCAAAAAGTATTTAAGTTCCCATCAATTATATTTGTAGCTGGTTTAGGAGGGTGTTGTGAAGAATAGCTGATAACTTCCCAGTCGGTTTTGTTAAACTTAAGGGCTTCAATTGGAGTTACTGTGAGTGCGATAGGTCCAAAACTATTCCCGTAAGCATCACTAATAGAGACGAGTATCGTTTGTGAGATCCCTTCTAGTCCTCCTAGTGTATTCCCTCCTAATTCTGTATTTGAGCTTATTTGATGTGAAGAGGTTTTTCCTTTAACATTATAGGAAAATTTTAGCCCTATATTTTGTTCTGATGGATTTTTCCAAGTAATAAATACCCCTCCTAAAATAGGTTTGAGTTTTACGGATTCTAAAATGGATGAAATACTAGGGAGTTTAAATGGAGACCAGTCCGAAGCAAATAGGTCTATAGAAGTTTCTTCACCTGTTTCTTCATCTATAGAGGTAGGTACATAATAAGTACGGTAGGTTATTGGCTTATCAATGTCAACGTTGGTTAATGTACCTGCTGTCTTATCGTAACTTATTTTACAAATAATTTCTTTTCCTGAGTCATCTGAGAATTTAATTTCGGTATCTCTAGCTAGGTCATCACTTGGTTTTAGTTCTATAAGTGCATTTCCAGTATTGCCAAAAGAGAAAGTTTCAATAGCTCTAGGGTTTAGGTTTTTTCTATAGGTCTCTCCGTATGCCGTTGCATACGTAATTGCATTAACAGAGGTGTTTGCTAGTTTATCTCTTGAAATCACATTAAACTCGTAGGACTGTTCTTCCAATCCTTCAATTAATAATTCGAGTTTGTCTGTCTTATTACTCGATTTTTTATACGGAAATACCTGTTTCCCTTTTCCTTTGTTCCAGGTAACTTCTATTTCTTTTACATTAAATGCATTGCTTATATAACCAATTATTTTAATTCTTTTGTTTCCAGAGAGGACGTTTAATGAATCTATTTTATTGGTGTAAATCTGTTCTCCATTTTCGGTGTATTTTTCATGAAATTCGAAAGTGTCATTACAAGCAGTAATTCCAAATAGAATGGATAAAATTATAGGTATGATATAATATTTATGGTTTCTCATAATTTGTTTCTTAAAATTAATTATTTTTTGATTTGTCCCCAGAATGTTATTTCTGCTGCATTTGTAATTCCTGAAGAATTCCATGTTTCATGAATTGCAATTCTAAAATACCTTATCTCAATAGGTTTGTCAAAGGTGTACTGATCTCCTGCTTCGGCATGATCCATATCCTCATCTGTGTTCTGTCCTATTGGAAGTCCTGATGGTTTGGTAGATTCGCAGTGTCTTAAAAGAATCCAGTCATCTAAATTCCCTTCAATACCAGGGGTTTCCTTGGTTCCATATACGGTGTATTTTTTTGGGTTACCATGGGTGTATGCGAACTTAGAATGCGTAGTTTGGTATAGGGTAAATCTACTAAGGGTTACGTTCACTCCTAAGTCAACAGTTAGCATGCTAGGGCGTACGTGATCTCCTGGAGTATGTACAATGGTTTTTTTATTGTCATCAAAGAAATTCCAGTAGTCTCCTGACCAAGCATCCCAATTATCATCGTTTTGTAAGACTATTTTCTTGAATTTTTTCTTGTCCAAACGCTCTTCAAATAAGGGGGTTAATAGTAGGTCTGTAGTTTTAGCATAGATGGTGTCAGAAAAATTATCATATCGGTCTCTAACAATGGCACAAAATAAAGTAGGTTTTGGGGCGAATCCTCTAACGGATGTTTTTGAAGATGCCTGTTCTGTGTATTGAGTTTTGATCAGTTCTATTTTTCCTTCCTCATTTTTGGCTAATAAATCAATGGAAATAGGGGTGTTGAATTTGTTTTCCCAACTAAATTTAGCGCCTCCAAAATCACTTGTAATAAGAAGGTTTTTTTGAATTATTTGAACAGGTGATATCAGCGGCTTTTTTTTAATTATAACGGGTTCTGATTGATTATTTGAGCGGTCTACGGTATAAATTTTTATTGTTTTTTCTTTCGTATTTCCGAGTCCTAAAATTTGTATTTCATTATCAAAAATAGAAGCCTTTACTTCCGCTAATTCTTTTTTAGAATTGAGGTATTCTGCCTTTACATATAAGAGGTCAGTCCCTTGAGGGAGGTCATAACTAATGTTAAAGCCTCCATTTGTAGGGATTGTTATTACATTTTCTACCATTGCTGGTTTCTCTGTGTCGTTTGATATTGGACCGTGTTGGTATTCTTCACAGCCAAAGAAGAGTAAGGATAAAGATGCTATTAAATAATTGATTTGGTATTTCATATTGATGTTGTTTAAGTTGATAAAAGAGACTACCATCCTGGATTTTGAATGAGACTTGGGTTTTTTATTATTTCTCCTTCAGGAATAGGCCATAAATAATCCTTTTCACTAAATGTAGGGTTGTACAATACTTTTACAGTATAATATTCATTGATATCTTTTTCTAGTATATTCCACCCTTTGATAGGCTTGTTCATGTGTTTTTTTGCCAGTTTCCATCTTCTTAAGTCCCAGAAACGGGTGCCTTCAAATGACATTTCTATCATTCTCTCACGCTGAATTATTTCTCGCATTCCTTGTTTAGTACTTGGTTTTGAAGGATTTTTTGAATATTTCCCCCAACTACTAACCACGCTTTTTAACCCACCTCTTTCTCTTACTAGGTCTATATATTCGTATACTTCATTGTCAGGACTTCCTTTGCTTTCGTTTAACGCTTCTGCATAATAGAGGTATAGGTCTGCTAATCGTACAATAGGGAAGGCAAAACGTTTGGAGGTAAATTTTGTTCCATTTTGCACTAAGGTTTTCATAGAGACTAACTTTTTCGGCCAATAGCCTGTTGCAGAATACGAAGTAGTTGAAAATACAGAGGCGAATTCTCCTTTTCTTGCATGGATATACCATGGGTCTTTGTCAGATTTTTCTTTTCCATTTCCAAACCATACACTTCTGTCAAAAGCTAAATCTGCATAAAAACGAGGTTCTCTTTCGAAATTAAGAATGGCTGTTTTTTGACCTTCTTCTATATAGTATTTGTCTTCTTGGGAGGCTGTTTTTAATTTAAACCTATTGGTGTAGTCATAATTGATGTCTTCATTAATTGGTACGCCATTTTTTGAGTAGTACATTTCAGCGATTCGCATTGGAGGACAGTGTCTTGAAAACACAGGGTTGGTTGTGTAGCTGTATAGTCTAGGCATTGATTCGTATTCTATGCTAGCGGTATTACTAGTTTGTCCCCAAATAAGTTCAGAATTCCACTTCTCTGTAATGCGACCTCTCAATGCTGATTTTAACATGGTCTGGTCGGATTGAGGAAATGCATTTGTATAGTCTGATTTTAGATGCAATCTAAAACCTGCATCATGGCATAAGTCAATTGCTATTTTGGTGGCTGTTGCTGCTTTTTCCCATTTACTTGCATCGTATTCCTTAGGGAAAAAAGACTCCCCGTTTTTATTTGTAAAACCAGAATACACACTATTTCCATTAAACAAAGGGCTCGCGTAAGTAATCAATACACGTGCTTTGATAGCGGCGGCTATGGGTTTGGTAATACGTCCTAAATCTTGATCTTCAAACTGTAAGATTAGCGGCAAGTCTTTGATGGATTCATCTAGTAGTAAAAGGATGTAATCTATAGTTTCATCGGTAGTGTTTCGAACCGCTTTTACGTTATGTGTGGATTCTGTTACAGGAACTAATTCTTTATTATTTACAATAGGGCCGTACATTCTAAATAGGTAAAAATGAAAATAGGCTTTTAAAAATTTTGCTTCAGCAATCCATTGTTTTTTTTCGTATTCGTCAAGCCCTTGTACTTTACCAATGCGACTTAGAAATATATTGCAATTTCTAATTCCTACATATAGCCCAGATTGTCCTCTTTCTTGCCATTTGTTATATTGGCTGTTGACTACGCTTTGAAATCCTTTTGCTATCTGAGTTCCTGCTCTGTAAGCAGATTTTTTAGGATACCAAATTTCATCGGCACCATTTAAAGCTGGGTTTTTCACGCTTCCAGGAGAAGGGATTCCCATATACAGCGTGTAGAGAAACTTTTGCGCATTGTATCTGTTTGAAAATGCATTGTCTAATGTTGCAATATTATCGGGAACTACGTCTAGGTAATCATCTTTACAAGATATAAATATGATGGCGAGTGTAGCACAGAGTATGTATATATAATTTTTCATGTTCTATTAGGTATTAAAATGAAACGTTTAGTCCTAGGTTAAAGACTCTTTGATTAGGGTATCCCAATCCCTTTCCTGCCAATTCAGGATCCCATAATTTGAATTTACTCTTTACAAAAATATTTGTTCCACTTGTGTAGAATCTAATTTTTTCCATTTTTAGTCTTGCTGTAGTTTTTGTAGACAATGTATATCCAACTTCCACTGTTTTTAATCGGAGGAAAGCTCCATCTTGCATAAACCAAGTACTTATTTGTGTGTTGTTGTTTACATTTTTATTAGAGAGTCTTGGCCAAAGGGCATAAATATCTCGGTTTGTTTCTGACCAATGGCTATCTGCATAGGATTTTATCAATTGTTTTTCGCCCACAAAAGGAGATACATTTGCTGGGTTTACAAAGAAACTTGAATTTGCTGCTCCTTGGAAGAAACAGGAAAAGTCAAAACCTTTGAATCCCGTAGAAAGTCCAAATCCATATACGATTTCTGGAACGGTTGGGTTTCCTATAGGCACCTTGTCAAGGGAGGTTATTTTTCCGTCATTGTTGATGTCTTTGTATTTAATGTCTCCTCCAGAATATTCTCCACCAAAAGATTGGGTGGGAGAGTTATTTACCTCGTTTTGGTCTACAAATAAACGCTCCGCTACATATCCCCACCATTGTTTAATAGGCTGCCCAACTCTAGACAACCAAGGTGTTTTGCTATAGTCAGGTTCTTCCATCTTTGTTATTTTGTTGGTAGCATAGGTGAAGTTTCCACGTCCCTGTAGCCAAAATCCACTTCGGAAGTTTTTTGTGTAAACTAGGGAACCATCAATACCACTACTTTCTGCTTCTCCAATATTGGCTCTAACGCCTGCTTGGAGTCCCATGGATGAAGGCAGTATTCTGTTTGCTAGAATGTTTGATCTTTTTTCTTTAAAGATGTCGACCTTTAAATCTATTTGATTGAACAATCCTAATTCTAAACCAATATTCATTTTTCTTGCAGTTTCCCATGTAATGTTCTCGTTTGCGTATCGTGAAATACTTACGCCATGGTATCCGTTGTCAAAATCTTTCCCAGTGGTGTAGCCACCCTTGTTTAAATTTACCCGAGATAAGTAAAAAAATCTGTCGTTTGAACCTCCGATTCTATCGTTTCCAACAAGTCCATAAGAACCTTTTATTTTTAATGTATTAATTGATTTATGCGTACTTTTCATAAATGCTTCATCAGAAACCAACCAACCTAAACCAATGGAAGGAAAGAATCCCCAACGTTCTTTTTTAGCAAATCTTTCAGACCCATTGTATCCAAAATTTATTTCAGCAAAATAGCGTTGACTATTGGAATAGGTAAAACGTCCTGCAATTCCCATGTTCCTATAGGGTAAAGATTTTTCTAGGTTTTTGGAGTCCTTAATCGAAAGGGAAGTCAGTCTGTTATTCATAGTGAATACCAATAATCCACTTACTTCATTTACATCATCAATTTCGCTTGCATAGTGTAATCTTGATTCAAGGTATGTAGTTGACGATATGTACCGGTCTCTTTGATTAAAACTCAAGTGTTCTGTTCCTTCCTCTTCGTTAAGAGGAATTAATTTAACCTCTTTAGTTTCTCTGTTTAACTTAGGAGTGTAGTAATAAGGTTTGTAAAACCGATCTACAATATAAGAGGATTTTTTTGTACCATTGAATATTAGTTTAAACTTCAAGCCCTCTGTTATAAAGTCTAAGTCTTGTTTGAATTCTAACTGTGCAATTATTTTAGATTTGGAACTTTCTTTATATCCACTTACCATTTCTGCATAAGGGTTTAAGTATTGTCCATTGTCGTAATTTCCAAATAATATGTGTTTTGTGAACTCGTTTTCACTGTCTTTCTCATAGTAAGGTTTAAAATAAACGGGGTTACTTCTCATTACCATTTTGTAGATGTCAGAACCGCTTTGTCTTGGTCCTGTAAGATTTTCAAAATTTACATTGAAAGATAATTTTAATTTTGAAGATTTTGTTAGATTGATGTTTGTGTTGGAACGTAAATTGTATTGTTTGTAGTTGATATTGCTGTTGAAATCATTAATTTTTGGAACTTTTAAAATACCATTGTCTTGTGATCCTGCTATTGAGACATAATACCGAGCCGTTTTACCTCCCCCTTTTAAATTTAGATTGAATCGTTTGTTTACAGTATAGTCTTTAAATAATTCTTTGTGCCAATCTGTGGTTGGATAGAGTTGAGAATTGGTGCCTGCTTCTGTATTTTCTATCTTTTCTAACGAATACGGAAGTAGTCCTAATGGATCTCTTGTTCTAACAGCTTCATTTCCTAGTTTCATATAAGTGATAGGGTCTGCTAGTTTAATGTTGCTTGTAGGTCTTGACATTGAACTCTCAATTCTTACAGATACACGTACAGGGCCTTCCTCTCCTTCTTTTGTGGTTACAAAAATTACTCCGTTAGCTCCCCTGGCCCCATACAAGGCTGTAGCACTAGCGTCTTTTAATATAGAGAATGCTTCAATGTCGTCTGGGCGTAGTCTTCGTAAATCACTTACGCTTAATTCTACACCGTCAATAAGAATTAGAGGACTGGATCCATATCCAAAAGTAGTAACACCACGAATAAAAAATTCAGCATTGTCGTTTCCTGGTTCTCCACCGCGTTGATAGGCAATCAATCCTGAGACTCTACCTGCAAGAGCCGTTGTTAAATTACTAGAAGCTATTTTTAATTCTGCTGGCTTTACAGTGGTCATCGAAGATACAATGCTTCTTTTTTTCTGTTGACCAAAACTTACAATCATTACTTCGTCTAATTGACTTACGTCTGGTTTTAAAGTAATATCTATCTTAGTGCGTCCTTTTACAGCAATCTCTTTACTGGTAAAACCCATAAAAGATACTTTTAGGATGCCTGTTGGACCTACTTTTATCATGTAATTCCCGTCAAAATCTGTTGTGACACCTGTTTTTGTACCTTTTATAGTTACTGACGCGCCAGGTAATGGGGTTCCAATTTCGTCAAATACGATTCCTTTAACCATATTTTTTTGGGCTTGTGCATAGGTAATGCTGAGCGAAAAAATCAGTAGAAAAGAGATTAGTTTTTTCATAAAGTTAATTTAAAATTCAGTTAATAAATTGTTTTAGTTATTTACTTGGATGGTTTCTTGTTTTACGTTTGTAGTTGGAGTATGCTGTTTTAGGAACCTGTGCAAAAACGAATCATTTTTTCTAAAAATCTTTTTTTTACACTCGTTTTTCAGTTCTTAATTTTCTTTCAAATTGAAGCAGGCGTTTTAAGGGTGCTTTTCAGGGATTGTCTTTTTTTTAACAGAAACTTAACTTACTGATAACAAAAGTGCTACTATGCCTTAGAAATTAGGTAGATATTTTAATCGTAAAAGAGGTTAAATTGACTCATAATTTTAAGAAGTTGAAAATATACTCCTAAGTGATGAAAATATACTCTTTTTGGTGTGATTTGTGAGGTTTAAAATACGGGGTGTAGAATAGTTTAGCTATATATTAGTTCCACTAATTACTTTGAGAAAAACTCTTGTGAAATTCACTTATATTAATATGCATAATGGATAAGATAGTTGATTGTAGGTTTGGGAAATACAGATATTTTTATGTGTTTTTGTGCTTGTTTTTTGAATTGTTATCTATTAGGATCGTCGCACAGGAATATTCTAATTTCAGGCATTTATCTCCTGTTATAAATAATAGGTCAGTTCAATTTCAAGATGTATTTCAAGATCAATTGGGATATATGTGGATGATAAATAATGGAAGAGTCAAAAAATATGATGGGTATAGTTACTTAAGCATTCGTGTAGATTCTATTTTTGAAAATCCTCTGTCAAATGATATTGTTTTTAAAGGAGTAAAAGACCTGCAAAATAATATTTGGTTGATCAGTAAAAATGGATTGGTAGCTGTTTACAATATAGAAGTAGGTTTTAAATCTCCCAAATGGATTCAAGGGATTAAGGTTCAGTCTATTTCGTTTTTTGAAAACAATGTTTTTATTGCTTCAAAAACAGGAGGTATTTATAGGTACGATTTGTTTTTAGATCGGCTAGAAAAACTCACTACAATTCCTAATATCTTCTCAAATAAATCCGAAATCACAGGGCTAGTATGTGTAAATAGAGATGAATTGTTTATTGCAGCTAGTTACGGAAAGGTTTATAATTACAATTTTGCTACGAAAAAATTAGAGATATTAAAAGCTGTTTTTAGTGATTTCCTTGGAAATGTGAGAATTATAGCAGATACGCAAGGACGTATCTGGATTGGAACAGAAATTTATGGAGTGTTTGTATATGATCCAGAAAAGAAGGAATTTATTCAAAATCGCTTGTTTAAAAAGCCACTATACAATATAAAAAACGAAATGGTGATCTCTATGTTCTGTGATCATAATGGGACGATGTGGATAGGAACAGACGGTGGTGGTTTGTATCGGGTACAACAGAGTGGTGCCATTAACTTGTACACCTATAGTGAAATAAACAATTTTTCTTTGAGCAGTAATACAATCATCGCAATATATGAAGATAAGCATCGTAATGTTTGGATCTTACCAAATTATGGAAGTATAAATATATTAGTAGGAGCTAATAACACTATAGGATATCATCAGGGGACAGAAAATCATATTCCATCACGTGTTTTATCTGTTCACAAAACAAAAAATGGAGATCTATGGGTTGGGACAGATGGGCAAGGGATTACGCGTATTCAAAATTTTGGAAAAATAGAACAGAAAGAAAAGCAGTTTTTTAAACCGATAGGTCATGAAAAAGGGATGTATGTACAAACCATTGTAGAAGACAGTAGTTCTAATATTTGGTTCGGAACCTATAAAAATGGTTTGTGGCATTACGATACAAAGACTTCTTTATTTGATCATATACGATTTAAAAATCAATTAGGACAGCCTGTTACAGATGTTCGAACTATTTTTAAAGATTCTAAAAATAGAATTTGGGTGGGGTCTAATATCGCAATCAATGTTTATACGGATAATAAACGTCTGTTAGCTACTTTTTTAAATAATACAAAAGGTTTAAAAGGCTTGGTAACGGAAAGTATTATTGAAGATAAGCAAGGAGGGATTTGGATAGGGAATCTAAAAGGAGGCTTGTTTAAATTGAATGAGGACATGGAGGGTTTGAACAATTCTTTCTTTACCTATCACAGTTATTTTGACGAAATCACCTTTGATAAAGATGTTTTAGGAATTACTTATATGTCCTTGGGAGAAGGGACCTCTATTTGGCTGGTAAGTAACTGTGGTGTTCTTATAGAATTTGATACCCAGACGGGTGAATATACGTCTCATCGCCAATTAAATAGGAGGGCTAACATAAAAATACTGTCTGTTTTAGTACAAGATGCCCACAATTTATGGCTGAGTTGTTACAATGGGATTGTACATTATAATACTTTAGAAAAAAGTGTGAATAGGTTTCATGATGTTGATGGCTTACAAGATAATTTGTTTTTACCGAGAGCTGCTTTAAAAACAGAAAATGGTGAGTTTTATTTTGGAGGTATTAAAGGGGTGAGTCACTTTGATCCTTCAAAAATTAAGAAAACAATAACAAAAGCAAATTTGGTTATAAATGCCTTGGAAGTTTTAAATAAACCAGCAGGATTCCTAATTCCTAATCAAATTAAAAATGGAATTGAACAACTTAAAAGTATTGTTCTAGAAGCTGATCAATCCTCTTTCTCTTTTCGGTTTTCGGCGATAGATAATATATTAAAACCACGATTTAGATATGCTTATAGATTAAAAGGGTTTAATGATGACTGGGTGGTTGTCAGAAAAGAACGCTTGGCAACCTATACAAATATTCCTTATGGGGATTATGTTTTTGAGGTAAAAGCGGGTTCAAAAGAAGGAGGTTGGGATGTCGGTGTTAAACGTATTTCGATACACATTAAACCTCCGTTTTGGAGAACAATTTATGCGTATATTATTTATCTATTTATTTTTATATTGATATTTTATAGCTTGATAAAAGGCATAAGTTTAAGAAGAGAATTGATTTCTGGACAGGTTATTTCACAAAAGGAGAAAGAATTACATAAGGTTAAAATGGATTTTTTTTCCAAAATTTCTCATGAAATTCAAACGCCCTTAACACTTATTATTAGCCCTATTGACGATATGTTAAATAGGGCAGAGCTCAATGGGAATAGATTGCTTCAACAGCGATTACAAATTATTTCTAACAATGTGAAACGCTTGTCTCGAATTGTATTTGAACTTACAACAGTACGGAATAAAGAGCTTGGAAATGCACGTTTATTTGTTAGTAAAAATGATTTATGCCATGAAATTTCGAAGATATCAATCTCTTTTCAAGAGCAAGCACGATTAAAAAACATTGATTTCTCGGTGAATTGTCCTCAGAATTTGAAGGAAGTATGGTATGATACGGATAAAGTAGAACACATTTTATATAATTTATTGTCAAATGCTTTTAAATTCACTCCTAAAGAAGGGAATATTCAATTGATGGTTGTCCCTATAAATAATAAGAATTCCATTAAAATTTCAATTTCAGATTCTGGCCCAGGAATTTCTAATGATGAACTGGAGAGTATATTTAATCTGTTTTATCAATCTGAAATGGGGAAAAAACACAAAGGAATGGGAATAGGATTGGCGTTGACAAAAGATTTGGTAGACCTCCATCGAGGGAAAATAGATGTAAGTTCTTCTCCTATCGAAGGCACCGTGTTTACTGTAGTGTTGCCTATTTCTGAGGATGCCTATTTAGAAGAAGAACGTGTTGTTGCCGAGTCAAATATAAAAACTATTGACGGTCTGTTTCCTATTCAAGAAAGTATAAAGAATTTTCCAGTACCTAAAATAAGTAAAACTGTTTTAGTTGTAGAAGATAATATAGAGTTGCAACTTTTTTTAAAGGATTTATTATTGCCCTTGTACCAGGTTCTCGTTGCAGATAATGGAGAAGAAGGCTATGAATCGGCAAAAGCAAACCATCCCGATTTAATTTTGAGTGATATTATGATGCCTGTGCTAGATGGCTTAGAGATGGCAAAATTATTGCAAAAAGATGTGCTTACCCAGCATATTCCTGTCGTATTGTTGACCGCAAAAAACACGACCAATTCTAAGATTATAGGTTTGCAGTCTGGAGCTATAGAGTTTATAAAGAAACCTTTTGACACGAAAGAGTTGATGTTGAAAATCAACAATATTATGGTGACAACAGAGCATATTATTTCTAAGTTTAGGAAAGAAATTATAAGTCAGCCTATAATTAATATAGAAAAATCTCAAGACGATGTGTTTCTTGAAAGCCTTATTGCGGTAATCAATTCTAAATTAGAGGATCCAAATTTTAAAATGGAAGAATTGGCAGATGCTTTGCACATGAGCTATTCTGTTTTATATAGAAAATGCCATGGACTAACCAATAAGAGTTTGGTGGATTTAGTGCGTTTTTTACGCTTGAAAAAAGCAGCTGTCGTGATTGCGAAATTTGGATATAGTGTTGCTGATGCGGCTTATATTTCTGGATTTAACGATCCGAAATACTTTTCTAAGTGTTTTAAAAAGAATTTTAAGAAAACGCCTAATGCCTTTAAAAAAGAAGCCCAAGAAATGGGTTCTGAAGCCTGCTTAAAAAAATACAAATTAGATGTTTTTTGATGTGAAAACCTCGTAAACAGCAAGTACTTCTTACAATCTTTTTTTATTCGTAATGATTGTATTTTATGCTTGTCCGCTAGTTTCCCTAATATTTTTGTTGTATTTTCATAAAACATAAATAATCGATATGAGATTAATTGAATTTAGTGAGCACTACCCAGATGAAGCCAGTTGTAAAGCAGCATTTAAGTCCTATCGCGAAAAAGAAGGGGTTAAGTGTAAAAAGTGTGGAGGAACTACTCATTATTGGAAAAAGAAACGAGAACAGTGGGAATGTAAAAACTGTACTCACAGAACAACGTTGAAAAGCGGTACTGTTATGCAAAGCAGTAAATTACCTTTTAAGTATTGGTTTATAGCTATGCATTTAATAACAAGCACAAAAAAATCATTTTCGGCTAAAGAGATTCAACGTCAGATAGGTCATAAAAGATATGAGCCTATTTGGGCAATGGTTCATAAGTTAAGATGCGTTATGGGGTTAAGAGACGATGAATATCAGCTTAGTGATGAGGTTGAATTGGATGATGGGTTTTTTGAAACCGTTTCAATAACAAGAGATAAAACAGCACCTTTAAAAAGGGGGCGAGGAAGTCAAAGACAATCAATAGTATTAGTAAGTATAGAGTCTAAACTAGAATCAGAACACTATAACAGCAAGAAACACAGGGTGAATAAGAGAGTGAAATTCCTAAAGATGAAAGTAATCAGTTCTTTAAAGAAAGAAGAGGTAGCTCAAACTGTAAATCAAATGGTTGAAGGAGGTAGCAAAATAATTTCCGATGGATCAAATAGCTTTAATGACTTGACTAAGGATTTTGAACTAGTCTCTAATGTTGTGCCAAAGAAAAATATCAATTCTATTTTACCTTGGGTTCACAAAGCAATTAGTAACGCCAAAAGGCTATTACTGGATGTCCATCATAGAATAGATGATGATTTTCTTCAAAATTACTTGAACGAGTACTGCTACAAATTCAATAGGAGAACATTTAATAACTTATTCGACAGGCTTATGATTGCAGCGGTATCATATAGATGGAATTATCTTGGGGAAGTTAACGGATAAGCATATTGTATTTCTTGCGTGTTATAATACATTTATAAGTGACGGTTTACAAATTGAATTATTTTTTGGTTCAAAAAAAAGGGTAAAAGAAATACATCTTTTACCCTTTTTAATTCAAACAATTCAAACAATAAAATAATTCAGTAACCTCGACCCAAGGGGGCGAGGTGTGTTTTCTGAAAGACTTTTTTTATTTCAAGGCTGAGCCTCAGGAAATACCCTTTAAATAAGGGGTTAAAAAGTGTCTTTCATCCAATTATAAGGTTTGGTTTTTATCCAGTTTCCTCTAGTAAAGTCTGGGAAGTCTTGAGGTTCACCATTATTTTCTATTGATAATTCAGACAATGGAGTAATGGCAGACCATGCAGCCGCATCATAAGCATCCATTGGGGGAGCTATATTTTGTTTAGCAGATTCTACAAAGGCGTTGATTACAAACCAGTCCATACCTCCATGTCCTGCACCTGAAGCTATTTCTCCGTATTTTTGCCATAGTGGGTGATCGTATTTTTTTAACCAGTTGCTAGCATCATCCCAGCGGTGTGGATCAGAAATACCTTCAATATATATGCGGTTACCGTCTACTTCCCACAATCCATTGGATCCTTGAACTCTAAATCCTAGAGAATAAGGTCTTGGTAAATTACAATCATGCGTCACAATAATGCTTTCGCCTTTTGCAGTTTCTATGGTGGTGGTAATTACATCTCCTTGCTTGAATTTTAATTTGGCATTGGGGTGGTCTTTTCCTCCGTTTTTAACAATATAATCATGCAGTCCGATGCCTTTGGTTGCTGTAGAAGTAAGGGATGTAAATCTGTTTCCTCTGTTAATATCACACATGGCGGCAATTGGGCCTACACCATGGGTAGGGTATACGTCAGCATTTCTTAATAAAGAATGTTGTGTACGCCAAACAGATTCTGAAATTCCTTTTTCTCCAAATTCTACTCCTTTGCCATACGCAGATTTTCCATCATTTAGTTTTACAAAACGCAAATCGTGTTGGTAGCCACATCTAAAGTGAACCAATTCTCCAAAAACTTGTTGTTTTACCATGTTTAATACCGCCATAATATCTCTTCGGTAATTTACATTTTCTAGGATCATTAGGTGGGTTCCTGTTTGTTCGTGTACATTTACAAGATCCCAACATTCTTCCAATGTGTTTGCTGCAGAAACTTCTAGGGCAGTATATTTCCCGGCTTTCATAGCGTTTTTTGCCATGCGCGTATGCCACAACCATGGGGTAGCTATAATTACAGCGTCTACATCTTTTAATGCTAATAAGTTCTTGTAATCATTCTCATCTTTACTAAAAACAGCAGGCTTGTCTTGTCCTTTTTTATCAATTAACTTTAGTGCAAGCTTGATTCTTCTTGGATCAATGTCACAAATGGCAGTTACCAAAACATCGTCTCTATTTAAAACATTGTTTAAGTGATTGGTGCCTCGTAAACCGACTCCAATCATTCCAACTTTTAGTTTTTGTTTCCTTTTTATAGCGCCAAAACTAAGGTTTGGGCTTAGTGCAATTCCTGCGCCTACAATCGCGGTTTTTTTTATGAAATTTCTTCGTGTACTCATGAGTAATATGAAATTTTGATGTTATTAATTGTTTTTATTTAGCCTATTTTTGATGCCTTTGAGGTTGCATATCCCCAAATGGTGTATTTTCTTATAAAAAATAAGTAGTCGTATATTTGTTGTTCTTTGTTCGTAGCATTTTGTTGTTTGCTAGGGTGCTTTTTTATTTCTGATGTTGAGAAATAAGAGGAGATTAAGGTTTCTATGTCTTTAGTATTTTCTTTGAGAATTGAGGTATTGTATGTCCTTTCAAAGGTGTTTTTAAATGCGATTGCGCCTTTTAAAAATAAATCTTGTTCTGAGGGGGAAATCACATCATTTAAAACAAGGTCTATAAATTTAGGGATTTCAACGTTTGCTATTGATTCCGATTGTATAGGAAGGATAATGTGGCTTATCTTTTTTAGAACAAGTGCTTCTTTTGTCGCTAGAAATAGGGGTGTCCAAGCGGTTTTTGTATTGGTGTTACAGGAAGATAGCAAGGACATTAAAGTAGGTGTAGCAATGGTTGCTCCTAGAGCATAGGTCATTGTTTTGAGTAGCTTTCTTCTATCCATGTTGTTCTTTTTTTAAATAAGTTACGGCATGGTTGGCAGCTCTTGCTGTGAGTGCCATATATGTAAGTGAAGGATTTTGATACGCAGATGAAGTCATACAGGCACCATCTGTTACATATACATTAGCGACACTGTGTAGTTGGTTAAATTTATTGAGGACTGATGTTTTTGGATCGTGTCCCATACGTGCAGTTCCCATTTCGTGGATGGCGTTTCCTGGTGCGCTATGGTGGTCATAACCTTGTACATTTTTGTAGCCTGCGGCATGTAGCATGTTTACAGCTTCTTGCTGCATATCTTTCCGCATCTTGCGTTCGTTTTCTTTGAATTCACAATCAAAATTAACAATTGGCAAGCCCCATTCATCCTTTTTGTTAGGATCCAAAGATAATTGGTTTTCGTGATATGGGAGTGTTTCTCCAAAACCATTAATACCAATTTTCCATGGACCAGGATGGTCTAATTGTTCTTTTAACTCTTTTCCAAAGGTCATTTCTTTAATCGCAGATTTCCAATTTTTACGACTTGCACTTCCTTGGAAACCGTAGCCTCTTGTGTAATTTGTAGGGTCTCCATGCTGTAGGTTTTTAAATCTAGGGATGTGAAAACTGGCAGGTCTTGTAGTATCGTTCAAATCGTTTTCAAAACCTTCAACATCTGCTGTGGCACCTACTTTAAAATGATGATCCATTAAATTGTGTCCCAATTCTCCACTGTCATTTCCCAATCCATTGGGGAATCTTTTACACGTAGAGTTTAATAAAATGGCGGTACTCCCTACGGTAGAAGCACAACAAAATATGATGGAAGCTTTATAAAAGGTTTTTATATGAGTATTGGCATCAATAACAAGAACTCCTGTTGCTTTTTTTGTTGCATCATCATATATAATTTTGGAAACAATGGCGTATGTTTTTAATGTCATATTTCCCGTGCGTTCCGCAGCAGGTAGGGTGGCAGCGTTACTGCTGAAATAGGCGCCTAAAGGACAGCCTCTCATGCATTTATTTCTGCGTTGACAATGGAATCGCCCTGTGCGTGTTTTTTGATCGGTTAAATTTGCAAAACGTCCTATGGTTAGATGTCTTCCTGAGAATTTTTCTCCAAGTGTTTTTTTGAAATGCGTTTCTACGACATTCAAATCCATAGGAGGTAAAAAGGGACCATCAGGCAGTTGAGGTAGCTCTAGTTTTTCTCCACTTACCCCTATAAATGTCTCCACTTTTTCATACCAAGGTGCTATGTCTTTGTATCGGATAGGCCAGTCTACTGCGATGCCTTCTGTTTTGTTTGCTTTAAAATCTAGATCGCTCCATCGCAAACATTGTCTTCCCCAGGTTAACGAGCGCCCTCCTACATGGTAACCTCTAATCCAATCAAATCGTTTGCTTTCTGAATAGGGGTGTTTGAGATCGTTTACAAACCAATGGCTGTATTTTTCTCTTGTAGCATAGCCTGTTCTTGCTTGTTTAAACTGTGCTTTTTCTTTTTCTAAAGGAGCAAAACCTCTGTATTTGAAATCCCAAGAACTCATTTCGGAAGTTACATAATCTGTACCGTGGTGTACGGGTCTTCCTCTCTCAAGAACAAGTGTTTTTAAGCCTTGTTCACATAATTCTTTTGCTGCCCATCCGCCAGAAACTCCTGTTCCTATAACAATGGCATCGTAATGTTCATTGTCTATATTCATGAAGTTGTATTGGTTTTAATCATAATTATGTATGGGCTTTGCTGTGTTTTGTAGCGTTTCTTCTTGCAAAATTACTCGGATTTACCTTTTTAAAGGGGAATCATTAGTCGTTTATGTGGACGTTTTGGTCATAATTTAAAGAAAACAACCTCATAAAAACAAGAACTTAAAAATAAACGTAATAAATACGTTTTACGGCAAGATACAGTTTTTTTATATGTACATATAATAGGATATGTTAAAATTAACAGAACAATAAGCGAATTGTTTAAAAACAAACATTAAATAACGGGTTCATTTACTAAAATGCCCTTAAGGTGCTTTTTTTTTGTCAATTCTGTAAAAACACTCATAGAATCTAAAAAATAAATGTAAATTTGACACTTAACGAGTTTTACCTATAAAATGGATGTTGATATATTATTTTATAAGTAAAAAAAGGAGCTTTTAAAATTTTCGAGAAGAATGAATATAGATTTAGAAACACAACCTCATAGAAGGTATAATATTTTAACTCAAGAGTGGGTGTTGGTTTCTCCACATAGAACTAAAAGACCTTGGCAAGGAAAAACCGAGGATACAGAGAAGGCAGCGCATGTTTCTTACGATGAAACGTGTTTTTTATGTCCTACAAATGAACGCATGGGAGGCGAAAAAAACCCTGATTATAAAGAGACCAATGTTTTTGTAAATGATTTTGGAGCTTTGTTATCTGATACACCTACGTTTAATTACGAAAAAGGTTTATTAAAGGCGGCAGGAGAAAGTGGGATTTGTAAGGTGATTTGTTTCTCGCCAGATCATTCTTTGACACTTCCAGATATGGATTTAGCAGCAATTGTAAAAATTGTGGATACTTGGCAAGAAGAGTTTGTAGCATTGGGAAAGAAACCAGCGATTAATTATGTTCAGATTTTTGAAAATAAAGGTGCAATTATGGGCTGTAGTAATCCGCATCCTCATGGTCAAATATGGGCGCAATATGCCATTCCTACCGAAATTGAAAAAAAGACCAAAACCCAGCAAAATCATTATAAATTGTATGGGAAGAGCTTACTAAGTACTTATATTCAACAAGAATTGGAAGAGGAAGTACGTATTATTAGTGAGAATGATAGTTTTGTTACCTTGGTGCCTTTTTGGGCAGTTTGGCCTTATGAAACGATGATTGTTCCTAAAAGAAAAATGGGTACTATTGCAGAATTAACACGTAAAGAGAAAGAGGATTTTGCACAGCAATTGAAAACAATTACACAAAAATACGATCGACTTTTTGGTGTTTCATTTCCGTATTCTTCTGGAATTCATCAAGCTCCTACAGACGGCTTAGCACATGATGAATGGCATTGGCATATGAGTTTTTATCCTCCATTATTACGCTCGGCAACAGTTAAGAAATTTATGGTTGGCTATGAAATGTTTGCCATGCCTCAACGGGATCTGACTGCTGAGTCAGCAGCCGAAAAACTAAAATCATTATAATTTAAAAAAGTCAGCTATAAAAAAGCCGCTTTCAAAAAAATGGAAAAAAATAGTACTATCAATGCTTCGTATGATATCGTTGTGAATTCTCCAGGACGCATAAATATTATAGGAGAACATACGGATTACAATAACGGTTTTGTATTGCCTACGGCAATTGATAAAAAAATTCAGTTTAAATTCAGGAAGAATAACAGTGAGAATCTCTGTCAAGTGAAGAGCGAAGATTTTGACACAGAATTTTCTTTTGATCTGACAAAAATTGCCAAGAGTAACACCCAATGGGAAAATTACATTTTGGGGGTTATTTATGAAATTCAACAACTCACAGATAAATTGAGAGGATTTGACTGTGTGTTGCAAAGCGATATTCCTATTGGTTCTGGGATTAGCTCCTCTGCTGCCTTAGAGTGTGGTTTGGCTTTTGGATTGAACGAATTGTTTGATTTACAATTGACTAAGTTACAGATTGTGGAGTTGTCTCAACGTGCAGAGCATAATTATGTAGGGACAAAATGTGGAATTATGGATCAGTTTGCTTCTGTAATGAGTATCGATGGTCATGTTATTTTACTTGACTGTAAGTCCTTGGAATATACACATGTGCCTATTGAAATAGCGCCTTATAAATTGGTGTTACTCAATACCAATGTGTCGCATAATTTAGCTTCCGGAGAATACAATACCAGAAGAAATCAATGTGAAGAAGGCGTGTCTATTATCCATAGTAAATATTCAAAAGTTACGTCATTAAGAGACGTGTCTATGGAGATGTTACGGGAATTTAAATTAGATTTGTCTCCCATTGTTTATAATAGATGTACCTATGTAGTACAAGAAATAGAGCGTACCTTAAAAGCTGTTGAAGCATTGAAAAATAATAATTTGGTAGATTTGGGACGTTATATGTATGAAACGCATCACGGCTTGCAAAATTTATACCAAGTAAGTTGTAAAGAATTGGATTTTTTAGTTGATTTTTCTAAGAAATACGATCAAGTCCTAGGTGCTCGAGTGATGGGTGGAGGATTTGGTGGTTGTACAATCAACTTAATTCACGAAGACGCTATTGCCGAGTTTACTGAAGCTGTGTCTAAGGCCTATTTTGATGCATTTGAGATTAAATTAACCGCTTTTGAAGCCATGCCAAGTGGTGGAACAAGTATAGAACAATAAGTATCTAACCAAATAAAATACATTATGACAACAAATTTTGAGTTTTGGGATTATTTCATTTTTATAGCCTATGCTGTATTAATTTTAGGAGTAGGATTGTGGGTGTCTAGAGATAAAGAAGGGCATCAAAAAAATGCCGAAGATTATTTTTTAGCTAGTAAATCGTTGCCTTGGTGGGCTATTGGAGCATCACTTATTGCAGCAAATATATCTGCAGAACAGTTTATAGGAATGTCGGGTTCCGGTTTTGCCTTGGGACTGGCTATTGCTTCTTATGAATGGATGGCAGCTATTACCTTAATAATTGTAGGGAAATACTTCTTACCTATTTTTATTGAAAAAGGACTGTATACCATACCAGAATTTGTTGAAAAACGATTTTCTACCAATTTAAAAACAATATTAGCTGTCTTTTGGATTGGCTTGTATGTATTTGTGAATTTGGCTTCTGTACTGTATTTAGGGTCGTTGGCATTAGAAACAATCATGGGGATTCCAATGGTTTATGGTGTGATGGGCTTGGCGTTATTTGCAGCTGCTTACTCTTTATATGGAGGTTTGTCTGCAGTGGCTTGGACAGATGTAATTCAGGTAGTTTTCTTAATTATGGGTGGTTTGGTAACTACCTATTTGGCATTGGACACTGTGTCTGGTGGAGAAGGTGTAATCGAAGGTTTGAAAACGGTATATGAAGCTGCACCAGATCGATTTGCTATGATTTTGGATAAATCCAACCCAGAGTTTAAAAACTTGCCAGGGATTGGTGTGTTGGTAGGTGGATTATGGGTAGCCAATTTATATTATTGGGGATTCAATCAATATATCATCCAACGTACCTTGGCGGCTAAATCATTGAAAGAAGCGCAAAAAGGTATTTTATTAGCCGCATTTTTAAAGTTGATTATTCCTGTAATAGTTGTGCTTCCTGGAATTGCAGCTTATGTAATGGTAAACGATCCAGAAATATTAGCCCGTTTGGGAGAAGCTGGACTGAAAAATTTACCTTCTGTAGATCAAGCAGATAAAGCATATCCATGGTTGTTACAGTTTTTACCAACAGGTTTAAAAGGAGTCGCTTTTGCAGCTTTGACAGCAGCCATTGTTTCTTCTTTGGCATCGATGTTGAATTCTACATCTACCATTTTTACCATGGATATTTACAAACAATACATCAATAAAACTGCAAGTGATAGACAAACGGTAAATGTTGGGAGGTTATCTGCGTTTATAGCCTTGGTGATTGCAAGTATTACCGCACCTCTTTTAGGAGGAATTGACCAAGCGTTTCAATTTATACAAGAATATACAGGAGTTGTGAGTCCTGGAATATTAGCCGTATTTATGTTAGGATTGTTCTGGAAAAAGACAACAAACAAAGGGGCGATTATCGGAGCCTTAGCTTCTATTCCAATTGCCATGTATTTTAAAGTGGCACCAAAAGGATGGAGTACTAGTGCTGTTTTTGTTGATGTACCATGGATGGATCAGATGGGGTATACAGCTGTTTTAACAATGATTGTTATTGCCATTGTAAGTTTAATACAGCACAAAGGAGCTGATGATGAAAAAGCAATAGATATTACTAAGAAATTATTTAAAACCTCTCCTCTATTTAATATAGGTGCGTTTGCTATACTGATTATTTTAGTTGTTCTATATTCATTATTTTGGAAATAAAATGAGATAGGTTTCTGAGTTTCTATTTTGAAACAAGGACGTTTTAAGTTTAAATAAAAAGAGGTTGTACTAGTTACAGCCTCTTTTTTGTTTGAAATAGTTCTTTTTTATAGCTGTTTGATTAAGAAAATGTTTTTAATCTAGTCATGGATTTGCACCCATTAATTTTCAAAGGAATGGTTATAAATAACATCAATTTTCGGATTCATTGTTGTTGATTGATAAATGTCATTATTATTGTTCTTTTTTTTTCGAAAACTTATAGAGTATTTGAGATCATTATTGTTTTATTATCGATGACTAATACCAACATACATTTCCAAGTGACGGTTTAGAAATGGAATTATTTTTTGTTTTAGCTAGGCGGAAAATCTTAGGATAGCCTTAGCTATCGTTCTGCTTTTTAACAACGCTAGAGCGTAAAATAAACTGTTTATGTCTGTTATTTCGGATTGTAATTGTATTAGTTAGTGTGTCTATAAAAATAAAACAATAATATACCCGTAGTATTTTTCATTTTTTAATATGAACTACGGTGATGCCTTCATAATTGTTATTTTTAATTGCTAATGCTTAAATCAATACTATGAATCCTAAAAAAAACATTTTAATTATCGACCCGAACAATTACCGATTAGCAAAAACCTGTAAGTTGTTTGTAGCACAAGGGTACCAAGTTTGGCCTGCAGATAGTTGTGAGCTTGCTTCTGTATCTATAGGTGTGAGATCTCCGGATTTAATTCTAATAGATGTAAAACCCGAAATAAAAGGTTTTGAGTTTTGTAATTTGATAAAAAAGCAGGATAAGTTTGCAAACATTCCTATTGTCTTTTTTTCTTTTACAGAGCGGTTGTGTTATAAGATGCAGAAATTAGAAGGAGATAATGTGAGTTTTGTTTCAAAACCATTTGATATTGATCAGTTATTTGAATTGGTAAAAGAGCAAATTGCCACTTATAAATTAACATTTAAGTCATAATCTTTTTTATGGAACTAGGGGGTGTCCCTCGGTTTTTAATGTATCTTTGTTATGTATTTGGTGGATGTTTTTTAGGAATAAAAAACACCTTAATATGGGAATCCGGTTAGAATCCGGAGCTGTACCCGCAGCTGTATGCCTTGATAAATTTTTTCACACT
Source organism: Flavobacteriaceae bacterium (assembly GCA_965224465.1). Classification (GTDB taxonomy): domain Bacteria; phylum Bacteroidota; class Bacteroidia; order Flavobacteriales; family Flavobacteriaceae. Next base: position 3,938,010 of record OZ245049.1, read on the forward strand.
TCGCCACTGTTTTATTTTATAAAATGGGAAGGTTCGAAAAAATGAGGTAAGCCAGAAGACCTGCCATTGATAAAAAATGCTTTCGGGAGAAGAGCGCATATTAACGTACGTATTGTACACATTAATTTTCTATTTTTAAGAGATGATAAAGAACATTGGAGTTTTTTTATGCATATTGTTATTCCCAATATATGGGTTTGGTATGCACATAGCAGAAGGCTTTTTGCCGAAAGAATGGGCGGGGTTTTGGACGCTAGTATTTGTGCCGTTTTTAATTGTGGGATATAGGAAGTTAAAAAAACAAACGGAAGCAGTTCCGAAAACTAAAATGTTATTTGCCGTTGTTTGTGCATTTGTGTTTGTACTGTCATCATTTAAAATGCCTTCAGTAGCCGGGAGTAGTTCCCATCTTACAGGAATCGCTTTGGGTGCTATTTTATTTGGAGCTTCTACCATGTCTGTTGCGGGTTTAATCGTATTGTTATTTCAAGCTTTATTACTTGCTCATGGAGGGATAACCACGCTCGGAGCCAATGCTTTTTCTATGGCAGTTGTTGGTGCATTTGTAGCGGTATGGGTGTTCAAATTTGCGTTGTATTTAAAAGCTCCTCAATGGCTGGCTGTGTTTTTAGCCGCGTATTTATCGGATCTATTAATCTATGTGTCTACTTCTGGGCAACTTGCATTGGCTTTTCAATCAGACTCTAGTAGTTTGCTGGATAATATGCTTAAGTTTATGTCTGTTTTTGCGGTGACTCAATTGCCTTTAGCTATTTTGGAAGGCGTCTTTACCGTGGCTGCTTTTAATATGATACGTTCTTATAATAAAGCAGAATTACGACTCATAAATCCAAAATTAAAATAAATTAAAATTCGTTCAAGACTACTTGTTATACTTGTGATGTAAGTGTATAAGTTGTTGTCGATAAAATATAAAGAGAGTGATATGAAGAATACTAAATTAGTAAATCTAATAGTGATTTTTTTAGCCATTGCAGTGGTAGCCATGCAGTTTGTTCTTCCCATGATTATGGGCGATTTTCAAGGGTCTGATGATCAAGCTGTAGGTTTGATTGCTGAAATAGACCCTAGTTATAAGCCTTGGGCAGATCATTTTTGGGAGCCTTCAGGTGCTTTTGGAGAAACACTGCTTTTTGCATTGCAAACATCGCTAGGATTAGGGGTGATTGTACTTTACTTTTTTAAGAGAAATAGTGTTAAAAAAGGTTAGATGCTTATAGAACAATTATATAATTACAATCACAGATTGGTGCAGACGCATGCTGTTATTAAGGGATTGTACTGTGTACCTGTTTTTGTTTTAGCGGTCCTGTCAGAGAATACAAACTTTCATTTAATAGTGTTTTTGCTGTTTTTTATAGGGAGTACTGTAGTGGCTCGTGTGCCTTTATTGAAGTTAATTCACTTGTTCTTATTGCCGCTTACTTTTACCGCTGTAGGTTGTGTTACTTTGTTGGTCTCGCGTACTGATCCTCTTCAAACAGAGGCGTTTTCTTTTCTGGGGCTGACCTTAGATCAGGCAACATATCCCTTGGCTATTTCTATTTTTTTTAAAAGTATGGCTATTGTAAGTGTGGTTTATTTTTTTTTATTGACCCATAGTATTTCCCAAATTGCAGCAATGATGTACGCCTGTAATATTCCTAGTTTATTTGTAGATTTATTTGTGCTTACGTATAAGTTTATTCATTTACTAACGCATACGGCAACGTCTATGTTGATTGCTCAGAAATGCAGAATGGGATATGCGCAAGGTCAACGAAAAACCATTCAGAATTTTGCCTTGCTTTTTAGTGCTGTTTTTAAACATGCAATGCAACAGACCGAACAATTAGAAATAGCAATGGCATCTAGATTAGGAAGTGATGAGTTTTTGTTTTTAAGACCAAAACACGTGTTTTTTAAATCGCACTTAGTGCTGCCTATATTATTTAATACAGGGCTGTTTATTGCCTTTTTTATCGTGTAAATTATGAAGGATATAATCAGTTTTGAAAAAGTTAGTTTTTCCTATCCTTCTGGGGATATTGCAATTGATTCTATAGATTTAAAATTGCCAAAAGGAAAAAAAATAGCCTTGCTTGGAGCAAATGGAGCAGGGAAATCTACCTTAATGTTATTGCTTAACGGGATCTTAAAACCTAGTAAAGGCTGCTTGAAATATAAAGGGCTTGGATATGATTACCGTAAAAAAGGGCTTCGTAAATTAAGATCAAATATTGGATTGCTGTTTCCTGAGTCGGATTATCAACTGATAGCTCCTACGGTGTATGAAGAAATTTCTTTTGGATTGTTAAATCAATTAAAAAGTGAGGAAGAGACCCGTATATGTGTGGAACAAGTAATCCAAGATTTTTCATTAGAGGACTTTGTGAATAAACCTCCGCATCAATTAAGTACGGGACAGAAAAAAAGAGTTTGTTTGGCAGCCATTTTAGCTATGGAACCTGAATTAGTGGTGTGTGATGAGCCTGTAGCAAATTTAGATCCAATGTATGCAGATAGAATTTTTGAATATTTAGAGGCTTTAAATAGGAAAGGAAAAACAATTCTTATTGCAACTCACGATGTAAATCAAGCATATTCTTGGGCGGATTATGTGATTGTTCTAAATCAAGGAAAAGTCCTAATGAGTGGGCTTCCTCAAGATGTTTTTAGTGCAAAAAAAGTACTGAAAGATGCCAATTTAAAACCCCCAATTATTATTGATTTGATGAACGATCTAGGGTTAAATACATGCAATGCAACCCTCCCTAAAAATATGGAGGAGCTAAAAACACGGCTAAAAAACTTGATGAGAGAACGTGTTTAGTGTTGTTTATTAGGTGCTTGTATTTCATCAATCGAGGGGTGTTCCGAGATAGAAAAAAAATATTTTAGAAGCAGCTCTTGTTGTATGTGAATGGATGTTTGAGAAACTATATTTTGTTGTTTTTTAGAATTACTGTAACATTTCTGATTGTTTTGGTACTAATACATCAAAATCAATCAATTAAACAATAAAATCTATGAAGCTTAGTATTAGTGGTTTGTCAAAAACGTATAAAAATGGAGTGAAAGCTCTCGATAATTTGAACTTAGAAATAGGAACGGGTATGTTCGGGCTTTTAGGCCCTAACGGTGCTGGAAAATCTACCTTGATGAGAACCATTGCTACCTTGCAATCTCCAGATGCAGGAACTATTACTTTTAATGGAATTAACGTTCTTGAAGATCAAATGAGTTTGCGTAAAATACTAGGCTATCTTCCTCAATCCTTTGGCGTGTATCCAAAAATGTCTGCAGAAGAGTTACTGGATTATTTTGCGACACTCAAAGGTGTTAGCGCGAAGTCGGATCGGATCAAATTAGTAAAAGAGGTCTTGGAAATCACCAATTTATACGAGGTTAGAAAAAAGTATGTTGCTGGGTATTCTGGTGGGATGAAACAACGTTTTGGAATTGCACAGTTATTATTGAACAGCCCTAAGTTGATTATTGTAGATGAGCCGACAGCTGGATTAGATCCCGCAGAACGTCACCGATTTTTAAATGTATTGAGAGAGGTAGGAACCAATTGTACCGTTATATTTTCTACACATATAGTAGAAGATGTTAAAGAATTATGTAACGAAATGGCCATTGTAAACGGAGGGCGTATTTTAAAACAAATTACCCCTATAGAGGCCACTAAAGAAATTAAGGGACAGATATGGTCATGTGTTGTTGAACGTGATGATTTAGAAGGGATAGAAGCAAAATACCAGGTGCTATCTTCAAGCTATAATCAGGATAATTCCTTAACTGTTCGTGTGCATGCGCCAGAAAAACCGTCAGAGGAATTTACCAGTGCAGAACCGCAGTTAGACGATGTGTATTTTATTGCTTTAAAACAAGATGAACCCGTAGAGGCATAAGTTTTACAAGCGTTAGTTATTAATTTAAATTATAAAATACATGTTTTCAATTATATTTAAACACGAATTAAAGTATTGGTTTAAACAGCCAACTTTTTACATTTTTGCCGCCATTTTATTTATTATATCTTGTTTTATGGCAGCCGCAAATGCTGGAATTTTTGATTCCATTACTTCCTCCACTGGTTCTTCGAATATTATAAATTCTCCTTTTGCTATTAATGGAATGTTTAACGGGATGACTGTTTTAATGTTATTCCTTCTTCCGTCTATCATTGGAGTCTCTGTATATAGAGATTATAAAAGCGAAATGCATACTATTTTGTATTCTTATCCTTTCACTAAGGGAAGTTATTTACTCGCAAAATTTTTCAGTTCTTTTTTAATAGTGCTACTAATTGTTGCTTTTATTGGATTAGGTTTATTTATTGGTTTCCGATTGCCAGGGACCAATTCAGAGATTGTTTCTGGATTTAGTGTCATGGCATATGTTCAGACCTACTTGGTGTATATTATTCCAAATATGTTTCTTTTTGGCGCCATTGTTTTTGGAGTAGTTACGTTTACTCGTAATATTTCAGCTGGTTTTATAACGGTCGTATTATTGTTATTTGTACAAGGTTTAGCTGGTGGATTAATCGGCGAAGTTGACAATCGGTTTATGGCTGGCTTGTTAGATCCTTTTGGAGGAGAAGCGATTCGTTATTATGTTCAGTATTGGACTGTTGCAGAAAAAAACGAAACCTTATTACCTATTGGAAGTTTAATTATCTACAATCGAATCCTGTGGTTGAGTATTGCTGTTGGAATTTTTGCGTTTGTTTATAAAAAGTTTAGTTTTAGTCAAAATGCACTTTCTTTTAGCTTTAGAAAGGTGAAAGGGGAGCGTTTAATCAAACATAATTTTGGAGGTATCACGCGTATTAATTTACCAGAAGTAACATTAAATTATTCTTTTAAGGAACAGTTAAAATCTGCGTGGCGTATGTCTCATGTAGATTTTAAATACATTGTACGAAGCTGGCCTTTTATCAGCATTTTAATCGTTGGATTGATATTTATTTTGTTGATGGCTGTCTCTTCAGGAAAAATATTTGGAACAAGTACGTATCCTATGACATGGCAAATGTTACTGATTCCTGGAACTGGTTTTTCGTTGTTTATTAATTTATTAACTTTTTTATATGCGGGTATGTTGGTGCATCGCTCACGTATTTTTAATAGCAACCAATTGATTGATACCACGCCTATTAAAAATTGGACTTTGTTGCTGTCTAAATTTATTGCCTTGATAAAAATGCAAGTCATTATGTTATTGGTTATTGTGATTGCTGGGGTATTGTTTCAAGTGTATAAAGGGTTTTATGACTTTGAATTTGGACATTATTTCTTTGAATTATATGCCTTAATGTTGGTGCATTTTGTTATATGGGCCATGCTCGCATTGTTTATTCAGAGCCTCGTAAAAAATCCATATTTGGGCTTGTTTATTTTATTGATTGTTTCTATCGGAATGCAGTTTTTGTCGTTAGCAGGTATAGAACAGGCTATTTTTAAATACAATATTGCACCTGGATATCGCTATTCTGATATGAATGGATATGGAACAACGGTACTTCCGTATCTTATCTATAAATTTTATTGGTTGCTTTCCGGTGGGATGTTGCTAATCTTAGCCAGTTTGTTTTGGGTGCGCGGTTTGCCACATTCTTTTAAAGAACGTTTATTAATTGCTAGATCTAGATTTAGAGGTGTTCCGATGCTTTTGTTTTTAGGACTGATGATTGGTGTTTTTACCTTGGGAGGAAGTATTTATTATGAAAATAATATTCTAAACGAACGTAAATCCTCTAAAGAGCGTGAACTAAGTGATGTTACTTGGGAAAAGAAATATAAAAAATATGAACACTTTTTACAACCACGTATTGTAGATGTAAATGTAACGATGGATATTTTTCCGGCAGCGCGTAATTTTAAAGCAAGTGGTACCTATATAATGGTTAATAAAACAAATCAAGATATTGATACTATTTTATTAAACCATAATAAGTACCCGAGTACTTTTGAATTTAATCGTAAAACCCAGTTGGTTTCTGAAGACACGGTGTATCACTTTGATATGTATGCCTTAGATAAAAAGTTAGCTCCGGGCGATTCAATACGTTTGAGTTTTACCTTTAAAAACAAGAAAAACACCTTGTTGAGAACACATTCTCCTGTAAAGGAAAATGGTACTTTTTTACATTCTAGTATGTTTCCTAGCCTTGGGTATCCAGGAGGAGGATTGACAGACGATAAGACCCGTGAAAAATACGGACTTGCTAAAAATGATTTAAAACCAATGCCTACGGATAGTACTGCTTTAGGTAATACGTATATTTCTAGGGATTCTGACTGGATTAATTTTGAAGCTAGGGTGAGTACTTCAGAAGATCAAATAGCAATTGCTCCAGGATATTTACAGGAAGAAGTAGTAAAAAATGGAAGGCGCTATTTTCATTATAAAATGGATCATAAAATATTAAATTTCTATGCCTTTAACTCAGGTAGATATGAGGTAAAGCGTGATAAATGGAAGGATGTAAATTTAGAGATCTTTTACCATAAAGGTCATGAATATAATTTGGAGCGTATGATGGACGGAATGAAAGCATCGCTAGCGTATAATTCAGAAAATTTTGGTCCTTATCAACATAAACAGGTGAGAATTATTGAATTTCCACGTACCGATGGGTCCTTTGCACAATCATTTCCAAATACCATCCCGTTTTCAGAAGGGGCTGGTTTTATAGCTGATGTTCAGGAGGATGCTGATGGATTGGATTATGGTTTTGCGATTACCGTACATGAATTGGCGCATCAGTGGTGGGCGCATCAAGTAATTGGTGCCGATGTTAGAGGAGCAACGATGTTGTCTGAAAGTTTGTCGGAATATGTTTCCTTAAAAGTATTGGAGCATGAATATGGAAAAAGTAAAATGCGTACGTTTTTAAAAAAATCATTAGATGATTATTTATTGAAACGTACAATGGAACGAAAACGTGAAAGTGCATTGGCATATAATGATGGTCAAGGGTATATTCGTTACTATAAAGGTTCCTTGGTTTTTTATGCCTTGAGTGATTATATTGGGGAGGAAAAACTGAATGGGGCTTTGAAAAAATATTTAGAAAAAGTAAAATTTCAAGAGGCTCCTTATACGACTTCATTAGAAATGATCGATTGTATTAAAGAAGTTACACCAGACTCATTACAATACATAATTAAAGATATGTTTACAACGGTTACTTTATATAAAAATAGAATAGTAAACGCAGAACTTACAGAATTAGAAAATGGTAAATGGCAGGTAGATATTGAATTTAATGTGAGTAAGTACAGAAACAATAAAAAAGGACGTCGTTTTTATAGCGATAATAAACGGGATTCCTTGTCCTATAAAACAGAGAAAATGCGCAAACCAATATATTCTGTACCTATGAAAGATTATATTGAAATAGGTGTTTTTGGAAGCGATGATTCTGAGGATAAAAAAGAGGTGCAATTGTATTTGAAAAAATATAAAATCACCCAAATTAACAATAAAGTAACGTTAATTTTTGATCAAAAACCTACAGAAGTTGGCGTGGATCCATACAATAAACTAATTGATACAGATTCTAACGACAATCGTAGGAAACTGTAACAAAGTCAATGTATTTATATATAAAGCCTTATAAACATAAGTTTATAAGGCTTTATTATTTTCCGACAACTAGAAAAAAAATGCAATTAACAACTTCATGTCACAATTATTATTGACAAACGAACGTTTTGTTTTATAGGTTAAAATTTTAAGGTATATTTGATTCTTGTCCCCGTCATAGTTCCATTGAATTAATGTAGCGAAAATATAAATATAAAAATGAAGAAAGGTTTAGGAGTACTATTTGTATTGTTTTGTGTTATTTTAAATGCTCAGGAAACACTTCCTGTATATGCGGATTATTTATCAGACAATGTGTTTTTGATTCACCCCGCAGCTGCAGGTATTGGGAATACGGGGAAATTAAGATTAACGGCAAGAAATCAATGGAGTGGGGTGGAGAATGCACCTGAATTACAAACGCTAAGTTTTCATATGCGTTCGGGAGATAATATGGGACTTGGTCTGGTGCTGTTTAACGATAAAAATGGATACCATTCCCAACTTGGGATTCAAGGAACTTTTGCCTATCATTTGAATATTGGGCGCTTGGGGACGTTAAATCAACTGTCTTTTGCATTGTCTTTTATGGCTGTGAATAACAGGGTAGATGAGAGTCAGTTTACGATTCCAGACCCAGTAATTTCTCAGATTGTTAGAAGTGAAGCTTATTACAATGCAGATTTTAGTATGGCGTATCATCGCAATCGTTTTTTCTCTTATTTTACGGCAAAAAACATAATGCTTTCAGCAAGATCCTTGTATAATGATAAGTATGAGTCTCTTAATTTAAGAAGGTATTTAGCAACTGTCGGCTATTTTTTTGGGAGAGAAGATGGTATTCAGTTAGAACCTTCGTTTATGGGGCAAGTAATAGAACGTACAGGTGAAAAATTTGCAGATTTTAATATAAAAGCATATAAAACATTTGGAAAAGCACAATTGTGGGTGGCACTTTCTTACCGTCAAGGATTTGATGGAGGTGACACGCAAGAATTGAGTTATATCACACCAATAGTGGGGCTTAATATGAACGATTTTATGTTGTCTTATACCTATACAAAACTTATAGGAAATATCTTGTTTGACGATGCAGGGTATCATCAAATTACACTTGGATTGAACCTGTTTAAAAGACCTGTTCAACGCCAAATAGGCTGCCCTAATATGCGCAATGCCTTTTAAGAATATTACTTGTATGATTTAGGTTTCTAAGATGTTTTCCTTGCATCCAATTAGCAGCTCGATATTCAATGTATTAAACCTGTTACCTTACGCTTATTTGTGGAAGGGTTAAAGGAATATGGAATGTAGAGGGGGCATATATTCTGGAGCGTTTAAAACTGGGCTTAGAAGAAGAAAATGCCTGTGATATTTATTTAATGTTGTAAAGTCGTATCATTATAAAGTTAAATGGGCATGCTTACACCAAATACATTTCCAATTGACGGTTTATAAATGGAATTGTTTTTTGTTTTAGCTAGGCGGAAAATCTAAAGATAACCATAGCTATCGTTCTGTTTTTAACAACGATAGAACGTAAAATAAACTGTTTGTATCAGTTATTTAGGTTTGTAATTGGTATAAAATACTAAAAACAACACCCGAATTAATATTCAGGTGTTGTGACTTTTTCTTCTTAATATTTTTTTTTATTTGAATGTATATCCTTGTTTTTTTGCCTGTGTTTTTATACAACGGATAAGGGCAGATTGTAAATCATTACTATTTGTGTTTTTTGGTTGTTTAAGGATGTAGTTTCTCCTCTTTTTATCCAATGCTTTAATCTCTTTTTGTATTTCAGAACGCTCTTTGCTTTTTCTTGCAACATAGGCTTTGATTTCTGCATTGTTTTTTCCTTTGAGCTCCTTTGGTAACGATTTTTTGTTGAGTTTTTCATAGCTAAAATCTGCCTCTTTTTCTGCATCAACCAGATCCCATGAACTGTTTTTATACATACTACTACTTTTACTAATGGCTCGTTTTACTTCAACAACTTCGTTTAAACTACAGGCGTTTTTGTCTTGTGTGTTTTGCATGCGAAGTTTACGAATTCCTTGAGAACCATAGCTAATATATGTGCTATTTAACCGTTTATTTAAACGTAGTATTAAGATGTCGTAGGGTGTACTTATATGTACAATCGCTTTGTTATGGTCTATATTCAAATATTCCCCTCCTGCAAGGAGTGCTCCTTTTTTCCATTTTCCTTGAACTCCGTTTTCGTAGTTTCCACAAAATATGGTGTTTACAATTACCTGTTGTTCTTTGGCGTTTTTAGCGGCATCTTCATAGGAAATATGTCCTTGGGTAAAACGTTCATTTCCTGCTATAAATATAATGTTTAAATCATTTTTATGTCCTCTATTCCAATTCAATTCTGTAAGTGATTTTTGAATTACTTGACCGCAGTACTCACTACCTCCATTTGTTCTTAAGGAAAATAATTTTTCCGATATTTCATCCAAATCATTGCTAAAATTTAGTACTTGTCTGATGTATCCATCTGTACGTTCAATGCCATCATTTCCATATTCGTACAAAGCGATTTCTAAATTAGGGCTTTTTCCATTGGATTTAGCATAAGAAAGCTCGTTTACTATTTCCCATAATTGTGTTTTGGCTTGATTGATTAGGCCATCCATGCTATTACTGGTGTCTAGCAATAAGGCAACTTTAATTGTCTGTGTTGGTTTGACGGGCGTATTGGCATGTGTTTTTGTAATAGAAAACAAGAATAAAGCGATTAAAAAAATAGTTGATTTTATACCTGTTTTGATCATTTTAAAAGGAATGCTTAAGAAAGGTGTCCTTATAGATAATAAACTGTTATTTGATGTACGTTTCATAGTAGTTGGTTTTAAAGTAATGTGAATCTCACCAATACATTGGCTTTTATAATAATGTTTTTAAACTCTGATACTGGCTGCTCTTGGTCTGGAGAAACGTTCATTATCGAAAGTGTTCTTTGACGCTGGTACAAAGGGTAGAAATTTTGGACTAGTTGGGCTTGTTCTTGAATATAGATAGCTTTCCCTGTTTTTTGCCCCAATGCTTTAGAGTAGGAAGTGCATTTGTTTTTTGCGTTAGATATAGCCTTTATATTTGCTTCCAGTTTTAAGTTTTCTATGTTCGAATGATCGACTCTAATGATATATGAATCTGCAATTCTCAATTGTTCTAAAATACGATAAACGGTACTTAATTCTTTTCCACTTGTTACAAGTAGTTCAAATTCTTTTGTTTTTTGAACATCCGTTTTATAAAGAAAATAGTTTTTATAATTTGTTGTAAAATCTTTTACTTTTAGATTTTCTTTTACATTAATATTCGCTTTTTTTAAGTGAGTTATTAATTTTTTCTCCTGTGCTTCTATAGCGTTTTTTAGGTTTCTATTTGTCTCTTGTAAAATAATAGATATGTATATTTCGTCTGGCGTTATTTCCAGGGTTGCATTTCCATTTACTTCTATATAAGGTTGGTCAATAAAATTCTTTTGACCTGATTGTGCTGTCATAACTGTTTGAAAGCAGATAAATAAGAGGAGTATGTTTTTCATAATTTTTAGTTTATTTGTTCAGTCAAATGTACGTGCTTCTTTCCTTGAATAAAAGGAAGAATGAGTGAAATGCCACTTTGAGTGAGTCAGCGTGCTCCTAAAATGAGTGATTGCATATAAAGAGTTGCCTTAACTATGATTCTGAATGACTCCTTGTTTTTTTTACAACTATAATTTGATAACTTTACATAAAATATTAGCTTAGATCATGAGATTGTTAATTAGAATACTATGGTGCTGTTTATTTGTTCCTTATATGTTACAAGGGCAAGAGAACCTCAATAGAAAAAAAGTATTGATAAAAGGTTCGGTGACGTATCAGCATAGCACGGAGGGGATACGGAATGTACGTATTCAAGAATTGGGTGGGTCTAGTGTGTATTCTAATTATTTGGGCGATTTCTCTATTTCTTGTACCGTTGGTAACGAACTAGAAATAAGCCATCAGAGCTTTGAAACCCGCTATGTATTGATTAAAAACAATGATAGAATTCGGGTTGAAGTAGAAAGGGAACTAATAGGTCAAGCGGTAGCTATACAAGAATCCGAAGAGCAACCAATGGAGAATAAGAGTGCTGATTATAGGAGTAAATCCTTCTTAAAAAAGAATAAAAATACACATGCTTTTGAAAATTATATGGCTACTGCTCGCAGTGTTTTTAAAATTGATCCAAGTAAAAGTATCCTTTTTATTGAAAAAGCATTGGCTAGTTTACAGTTTAATAATACAGCAAAAGAACAATCAGAAGCCTATCGCATGCTAGGTGATGCGTATGTAAATTTAAACCAATTAGATTTGGGAATTAATAGTTATAAAACGGCTATAGAGCAGTATAGCACTACGGGGACTAGATTAAAACTAGCCCAAGTATATGCCACTTCTGGTATGCGTGCGAAAAGCAGTAAATTATTTATTGATTTATTGAAAGACCGATTGACACCTATTCAAAAAATGAAGGTGCAAGAAGGCTTAGGGGATAATTTAAGTATTGATAAAGACTTGAGAAAAGCAGCAAATTATTATGAGAAATCTTTGCAGATAGCAAAGGACTTGAAAAACAATCAGTATGTTGCTGAGTTGAATTCCAAAATTGGAATGTGTAAGGATAATTTAGGAAACCCTCAAGGGGCAAGATTGTATTTTCAAGCATCATTAGAATCTGCAGAAAACATTAATTTATCGCAGCGTGCTACAGTCACCAATACCATTGCAAATCATTATAAAGTACAGGAGAATTTTGACAAAGAAATTGAATTTCGTTCTCAGGCATTAGAAGTGTTAAGTCAAAGAAATGTTGGTGATATTCCTAGATCTGTAAAAGTTGACCAAGTGTCGATTTCTAGCTTAAATTTTGATATAGGAAAAGCGTACGTAAATAAAAAAGCGTACAAAATGGCGATACCATTTTTAGAAAAAAGTAAGTTCGAGGCTAAAGAAGCCAAAAATGTAACGCTTGAAAAAAGAGCTGTAGAAAATTTATCAAATGCGTATAAAAACATTGGAGATTATAAAAAAGCACTGTCTAGTTACCAAGAATATGTGCTGTTAGTAGATGCTTTGTACAAGCAGAAAGAGGCAGCTATTAAGGCTGCTGTATCCTTAGGAAAAGATCTTACAAACAAACAAAATAGAATAAACAGTTTAGAAAAAGACCGTGAGTTGGTTGCTAGCAAGTATAGTTTGTATGCGAAAGAACAGGAACTTACGGTAGAGAGTTACAAGCGACAACGGATGATTATTTATAGTTTGATAGCAGGGCTATTCTTGATGCTTTTGTCTTTGTTTTTTATGTATCGAAGCAATAAACAACGAAAAATGACTAATAACTTACTCGCATTAAAATCCTTGCGTTCTCAAATGAATCCACATTTTATTTTTAATGCGTTGAATTCGGTCAATAGTTTTATTGCACAAAATGATGAAAGAGCAGCAAATAGGTACTTGACAGAGTTCTCTAAGCTAATGCGTAATGTATTGAATAATTCGGAAAAAGATTTTATTGTATTGGCAGATGAAATTGAGTTATTAGAACTTTATTTGAGGTTAGAGCATCAGCGTTTTGAAGATAAATTTGAATATGAACTCACTATAGATCCAGCCATTCAAACCTACGAGTTTCAGATTCCTCCTATGTTGTTACAACCCTATATAGAAAATGCGGTATGGCATGGGTTGCGTTATAAAAAAGAAGCTGGAAAACTAGTAGTTTCCATGGCTATGAAAGATAAAAACAGCATAGAGATTTTAATAACTGATAATGGTATTGGGAGATCTGAATCTAAAAGATTGAAAACTAAAAACCAAAAAAAGCAAGAGTCTAAGGGAATGAATAATATAAAGGAACGGATTGCAATTCTCAATGATATGTATGGTGATAAAGTGATGGTTACTGTATCAGATTTGTTGGATGATGGTAGTGGAACTAAGGTATTATTGATATTAAAAAAGAATTAGAGAAGGATGGTTACATTGAAAACAATTATAGTTGAAGACGAAAAAATAAGTCGTGATATATTAAAAAATTATTTGGCTAAATATTGCCCGAAAGTGGAACTTGTAGGGGAAGCCTCCAATATTGACGAAGCATTTATCCTTATTCGTAATACGGAATTGGATTTGGTGTTTTTAGATGTTGAAATGCCTTATGGAAATGCTTTTGACTTATTAGAAAGAGTAGGGGATATTAATTTTGAAACCATCTTTGTAACTGCCTACAATCAATATGCCCTGGATGCTTTAAATAAGCATGCTGCTTTTTATGTATTAAAACCTATATCTATAGACGATTTGATAAAAGCAGTAGACTATGTGGTAGGAATTAAAGAGAAAGAAGAAAAGTTACAAGAAGAGGTTTTAAAACCAAGTATTTCTGTAAGTGGTGAAAAAATTACAATTCCCACGCAGCAGGGATTCGAAGTGCTTTCTATCGATGATATATTGTATTGTAAAGCCGATGACAATTATACAGAAATATTTCTTGTAAATGATGTGAAAAAATTAGTAAGTAAAACGTTAAAATATTTTGAAGATGCACTTAATAGTAATAATTTTGTGCGTATTCATAAATCATTTTTAGTGAATGTGAATGCCATTACTGCCTATAATAAAGGAAAAGGGGGTAGTGTGGTGCTGACCAATGGGAAAGAAATTTCTGTGTCTGCATCTAAAAAAGGAACCTTATTATCATTTTTTAAATAAGTAAGTATGATTATTAGAGAATTAAACGGAAATAAACCAGTCTTTGGTGAAGATTGTTTTTTAGCAGAAAACTGTGTGATTGTTGGAGAAGTAAGCATGGGAGACCAATGTAGTATATGGTATAACGCCGTAATACGAGGCGATGTTCACTATATAAAATTAGGAAACAGGGTGAATGTTCAAGATGGAGCAGTAATCCATGCAACCTATCAAAAACACCCTACAAATATTGGAAACAATGTGTCTATTGGACACAATGCAATGGTACATGGTTGTACTATTCACGACAATGTATTGATAGGGATGGGCGCTATTGTGATGGATGATTGTATTATAGAAAGTAATACAATTATTGCTGCTGGGGCAGTTGTAACCAAAGGAACTCATGTAAAAAGTGGGACTATCTATGGTGGAATTCCAGCAAAAAAAGTAAAAGATATTAGTCAAGAGTTGATTTCTGGTGAAATAGACAGAATTGCGGAAAACTATGTCAAATATTCAGGTTGGTATAAAAAATAATAAATATGTTATCAAAAAAACAAATTATTTGGGCAGTTATTGCCTTTGTGCTTGCTTTTGGAAGTACCTTTATAGTGATGAGGTATTTTAAATTAGGGGCATAGCTTCGGTTTCGCTCAGCTATCTTTGATACCAACTACATTTGAATGTAGTACAACAGAGGGTTGAGCGGAGTCAAATGCAAAAACATGCCTCAGTCTAAGGATGAGGGATGCTTTGGGAAAACAATCTTTTATTTGAAGGGCGATCTTATAGGAATTAATACTTTAATGCGGATTTAAAAAGAGACTTCTTCTACCAAAGTTTGAGGAGATTGTAGATTGATAAACCCTTTTAGGACTCCCGAGTTTATATTAGTGATAAATTGATGTATGCCTAAGGTAGTACTGTCGTTTAATAAATTTTGTTGTGCTAAAATGTATTTCGTTTGTTTTGCAACAGCCGCTCCAGAATCAATAATTTTCACTCCTTTACCAACTATTTTTTCTAATTGAGGGATTAAATAGGGGTAATGTGTACATCCTAAAACAAGATAATCTATATCTTTTTCTAGCATTGGCTGTAGGTATGATTGTAATAATTGATGCATTTTAGGGCTGTTCAATTGTCCGTTTTCTATCAATGGGACAATCCCTTCACCATCTCGTTCTACAATTGTTACCTTATCAAGATGCTTCTTAGATGTTTTAGCAAATAGGTCACTACTTAGTGTTCCTTTGGTAGCCAAAACTCCGACCTTGTTTGTTTGACTGTTTAAGGCGGCAGGCTTAATGGCGGGTTCAATACCTATAAACGGCACCTTATATGTTTTTCTAAGTACTTGAATGGCATTGGTTGTGGCAGTATTACATGCCACAACAATAATCTTACATCCTTTTTTTAAAAGGAATTCCGCATTTTTTATACTGAGTTGAATAATCTCCTCTTTCGATTTTTCTCCGTAGGGGGCGTTCTCGCTATCGGCTAGATAGAGGATGTTCTCGTTGGGTAAAAGTCGAATAATTTCATTGCAAATGGTGATTCCTCCTATGCCTGAATCAAAAATACCTATAGCTGCTGTTGTACTCATAGAGTAAAAATAAAAAAAAATCGTTAGAGTGAATAGATTCGCTCTAACGATTTTAATTAAATATTATTTAAAGACTATAGTCCCAAGCTAGTTTTTACATCTGCAGTAAGGTCTTTTCCTTTTTTTACTACTAACGTAGAAGCTTCTAATACATACTCAAATCCTTGAGCAGTTGCTACTTCTTCGATTTTAGCTTGTAGTTTTTTAGAAATTTTAGCCAATCCTTTTTGTTCTTTTAATCCTAAATCTTGACGAGCTGCTTGTTGTGTTTTCATAATAGCTTGTTCGTCTTTCTGTACTTCCAATCCTCTTTTTTGATTCTCTGCTTGAGTTTGAGTTTTGAATTCAGCTTCGTAACGTTGCATCTTTGCTTTTAATTTGTCAGCAGCAGCTTTAATGTCGTTTTCGTATGTTTTTCCTGTTTTTTCAATTTCACTTTTCAGTGTAGCAGTTTCTGGCATAGCCATTAATACCTCTTGAAAATTCACATGCGCAACTTTTTGTGCTTGTACAGCAGTGTTAAAACCAAAAGTTACCAATGCGATGAATACGAATGTTTTAAAGTGTTTCATTTTTGTATGCTTATTTTAATTGTTGTTATTGTTTATCGTTTTTTTTCTCTTCTCTTGCCTTTTTCGCAGCTTCAATTTCTTTTAATCTTTTTTTTCTTTTGGTCTCAATGGCTGCTTTTAAATCAGCTCTTTTCTTGTTTTTTGCAGCGCGTTGTAACTCTATTTTCTTTTTTAAAGCTTCTCTTTTAGCATTTCTCTCTGCATTTTTATCTTGCAATGCTGCGGATACTTGTTTGACACCTTTCTTTCGTTTTTCTTTAGTATCTAACATTTTTTGTGAACGAATGATACTTTTTAATACGAGTTCGCTAATATCATATTTTTTATTTGAATATAACATTATTAAATCACTAGATTTATCAAAAATAAAGTCATATTGGCGAATTTTAGCGATTTTTTGAATGGAATTATAGACTTGGTCTTGAATTGGTTTTACAAGTTGCTTACGCATGCTAAACAAGTCTCCATTTGCACCAAAGTATGCCATTCTGAGTTTACTTAATTCTACTTCTTTAATCTCGATATCTTCTCGACGTTCAACAATTAAATCATTGGTCAAAAGTACCTTTTCGTTGGCTAGATCTAGCTTTAACGCATCTATAGAACTTTGTTGTTTTAACAATTTCTCTTCCCACGTGACTACCTTGGCATTTAGCTTTGTTTGAGCTTCTGTATATTCAGGAATGTTTTCTAAAATATACTCCATGTCTATATAACCAATGCGTTGCGCTTTTTGAGAAAAAGAGATAAATCCAATGCTTAAAGCAACCAATAAAAGAACTTTTTTTATCATAACTATTTTGTATTAAGAAAAAATCATGCCAACTAATTTTTTGATGATCTACAAGTATAACTCATTTGCATTAAAATTGTTGTCCAATGATAAAATGTGTTTGCCATCCTGATTTTACAAAAGTTCCTGGTACATCGTCAAATCCGTAAGCAAAATCAATTCCTAACAATCCGAAGGCTGGCATAAATACTCGCAAACCTACACCCGCAGATCTTTTTACTTGGAATGGATTAAATTGTTTAAATCCATCATAAGAATTTCCTGCTTCTAAAAAACCGAGCACATAAATAGATGCAGATGGTTTTAGGGTAATTGGATAGCGAAGTTCTAATTGGAACTTATTGTACATAGTCCCTCCAGAAATACTAGACAGTCTGTTGTTTTCATATCCTCTTAAAGCTACTGATGTACGTCCATCTAATTGGTAAGAAGACATTCCGTCACCTCCAACAAAATAGCGTTCAAAAGGTGAATCTCCTAATTTGTCATTGTAACTTCCCAAGTATCCAAATTCTGCATTGGTCATTAATACCAAATCTGCAAATATATTAGAATACCATTTCCCTTTAAATTCAAACTTGTAATATTCCAACCATTTGAATTTTTCTGAATCTGGTTCATTATCATAATCTTTTCCATTCAATAAAGAATAAGGAATGGTGAATTTACCTGTAATACTAAAATCAGATCCTGATTTAGGGAAAATTGGATTAGGTCCTGCAGAGCTACGTCCTAATTTTATTTGGTAGGCTAAATTGTTTGATTTTCCTGTTCCATTTTCAAAACTAAAGGTTGATATTGGATAGTTTTTTAAATCGTATAATTGGTAACTAATGGTTTGAGATAAGGTGAAATAATCATCAGGCCATTTTAAACGTTGTCCAAGTCCTACAGTTGCACCAATAATATTTAAACGTTGGTCTTTGTTTACATTTCGAGTTCTATAATCATATTGGAACTGTTTCGAGTTGTATACAGAAAACGATAAAGATTTAGGGGTTTTTCCTCCTAACCAAGGCTCAGTGAATGAAAAACTTGAGGTTGTGTAATACCTACTTTTTTGTAATCTAAGTGCTAATTTTTGACCATCTCCCATTGGTAATGGCTTGTAAGATTTTTTATTAAAAATGTTTTTAATAGAAAAGTTATTGAATGATAATCCTAAGGTTCCAATAAATGATCCTCCACCATATCCACCTTGTAATTCTATTTGACTAGAACCTTTTTCGGCAACAGAATAGTCAATATCTACAGTTTTGTCCTCGTAGTTTGGTTTTAAATCTGGAGTAATCGTCTCTGCGTCAAAAAATCCTAATTGTCCAACTTCACGGATGGTTCTAATAATTGCGTCTTTGCTGTATAAATAACCTGGTTTGGTTCTGATTTCACGGTAAATTACATGATCGTTGGTACGGTCATTTCCGTTTACTGTTACTTTTCTTATGTAGGTAGGTTCATCTTCATGGATGCGAATTTCAATATCAATAGAGTCGTTTTTTACACGTGTTTCAACAGGAACCACTTGTGAGAATAAGAATCCGCTATTTTGATATAAGGTAGTTATGTCTTCCGAGTCTGGTGATCCATCTCCTGTAACACGTTCTTTTAATATTTTTCCATTATAAGTTTCTCCTTTGTCAATTTTAAGAAGACGGTGTAATTGCTCGTCCGTAAATTTGATGTTTCCTAAGAATTTAATATCCCCAAAATAGTATTTATTACCTTCCTCTAATTTGATATTTAAATTGATGGTATTGTCCTTATTCCAAGTCAAAGATTTTCCAACAATCTGAGCATCGCGATACCCTTTTTCACTGTAGTCTGTAATTAAACTTTCTAGATCTTCCGTGTATTTATCTTTTATGTATTTAGATGTCTTCCAGAAACGTCCAAACATTTTTTTCTTGGTGTTCTTGAAGGATTTTCGAAGCTTTTTGTCTGTAAATGCCTTGTTACCTTCAAACGTAATTTTCTTTATTTTAATTTTTTGACCTTTATCAACATGAATTAACATCTTAACAGTGTTAATATTACTGGTGTCTTTTCTGGTGGTCAAAGTAACTTTGGTTTTTAGAAACCCTTTTTCTTTATACTTGTCTTGTATGTAATTTTTAGAGGTAACTATCAAGTTGTCAGTTACCATGACTCCTTTTTTTAATTCGGTCTCCTTTTTGATGTCTTTCGCTTTACTCGATTTAATTCCAGTAATGGTAAGTTTACTTAATTGCGGTAATTCTTTGACGTCAAAATCCAAATAAGCGACAGTACCATCTATTTTAGCAATATAAACATCTACTTGGCTGAATTGTTTTGTTTCGTATAATTTTTTAATTGCACTCGTTAATTTGTCGCCAGGCAGTTTTATTTTCTGTCCTGTCTTTAGCCCCGTAAACACTTTTACGGTTTCTTCTGAGAATTTTACGAGTCCTTGGACGTTTATTCCTCCTAGTTCATAGGATTTCCCATGTTCAAACTTGGTGTTTGAAGGAAGTTTTTTAGTAAGATCTTTTGTAGAAATAGTGTCAACAGAAGTGGAGATAATTTCTTTAGTAGCTGTTTTTTCTTGTGCGTTTAAGGCAAAAGAAGCGATACTTACAGCTAATAGTAAAACGGTGTTTTTTATACTTTGCATTAGGTCTTTTCTATTTGTTCGCTTGTTTTTCCGAAGCGACGTTCTCGATTTTGATAAGTTGCTATTGCTTTGATTAAGTGTGGTTTTTTAAAGTCTGGCCAGCAAACATCAGTAAAGTATAATTCGCTGTAGGCAATTTGCCAGAGCAGAAAGTTACTAATACGTTGTTCACCACTAGTTCTAATCAATAAATCAACATCGGGCAAAGAAAACGTATATAAATGGTTATTAATAATTTTTTCATCGATTTCTTCAATTTTTATAGAATTATTAACAACTTTTTCAGATATTTTTTTGATTGCATTAACTATTTCTTCACGTGAACCGTAACTAAGAGCTAAGGATAAGACAATTCCAGTATTATTTTTGGTGAGACTGATGACTTCATTTAGTTTTTTACGAACAGATCCTGGTAGCGCTTCCATGTTTCCAATGACCTTTAATTGGACATTGTTTTTTTGCATACTTTTAACTTCTTTTTTTAAAGAACTTACAAGTATGTTCATCAATGCCGTGACTTCTAGCTTAGGTCTGTTCCAGTTTTCAGTTGAAAAAGCGTATAAGGTAAGGTATTCAATTCCTAATTCTATTGCTGATTCTAATGTCTCTCGGACAGATGAAACACCGTGTTTATGTCCAAAAATACGTGGTTTTCCTTGTTCTTTTGCCCATCGTCCATTGCCATCCATAATAATGGCAATATGTTTGGGTAGTTTTGTTTTATCAATCAATTGTTTGGTTGCTATCATTAACGTGGTGCATAACATGGTGGTCGCCCAAAGGTATATATAAATGAGACAGTACTAAACATATACCAATCATTATTATTGGGATTCCCAAATTGTAGGGATTTAATTTCTTTGTGATTGTAGTCTAAATCATCTCTAAATGTGTATCTAGCTCTTAGTTCTAAAGCAATTGAAATATCTTTTATTAATTTACTCTTGAAACCTACCCCTAAAGGAATGGCAACTGAATACTGATTCTTATACTCGTATTTTCCAGAGGAAGTTTCTTTTACAGGTTTTAAAGAATTAAAAACAGCGGCTTCAAAAATGATATAAGGAGTGGCTGTTCTACCTATAGTTGATAGATCGTATTCCCAAAAATTAAAATCTAAACCAAGGGATAATTCTTTGATTGTATTGGTAAATGATATCCCCCTGTTTTTTCGAACAATATTTTTTGCATTTGCATCATTTGCAGCTATTTGTGCGTAAGTAAAAGCAATACGCCACGCAACTCTAGGATTAGTATTGTACTTATAGATAGCTCCTAAAGCGATTCTGTTTGGTGAAATGTAGGATTCTTTTCCGATATCTCCTATGTAATTATTTCCGCCTATAGTAATTCCTATTTCATGAATCTGTGCTTCTGAAATTTGTGAGATGCACAGAAAAATAAAAAATAAAATTGTCTTTTTCATATTCAAATATACGAGCAAATATTATTTATTTGCATGATTATGGATTACTAATAACTATTTTTTGTAATATATATTGCAAGTGTTCCCAAACTAATTAGATGTTTTTGTGTTTCTAGTATCTTCTCCCCAAAGTAGTTTCTCTCGGAGTGTTTTTATAAAAGTTTGCTTATTTATTTGAATCATTTTTAAGGTAAAATCTGCTTTTCTTAGATGTATAGTAGTATCATTATGAATGGTAAATATTCGTGAGTCTAAGGATAAGAACGATTCGTTTTCTCTCCCATTTGCGCGCAATGTAATTTTTGTATTGTCTGGAATCACCAATGGGCGTGCATTTAAGTTATGTGGTGCAATCGGAGTCAATACAAAATTATTGGCCTGGGGTGTAATTACAGGACCACCACAACTTAATGAATATCCAGTGCTACCTGTTGGGGTTGCTACAATTAATCCATCTGCCCAGTAAGACGTTAAAAACTCGTCATCCAAATAGGTTTCTACGGTAATCATAGAAGTAGATGTTTTTCTACTCACTGATATTTCGTTCAAAGCAAAATTCATTTTTTTTAATCCTTCAGTTGGTGGCTCTGTATGGACGCGCAACAAACTGCGTTCTTTGATATGGTAATTTTTGTCAATAAGTAATTGTATGGTTGCTTTGATCTCGTCTTTGGGAGCAGTTGCTAAAAAACCGAGCCTTCCTGTGTTGATTCCTAAAAAAGGTATGTTTGTATTTCTAACATATGTGATGGCTCGTAAAATAGTTCCGTCTCCACCAATGGTTAACATTATGTCAAAACTTTCATCTATTTGACTGTGATGATTGAATGTTTTGTACGCTTTTTTAAGACCTATTTTTTGTTGGATCTCTATGTAAAACTCTTCTTCTATATGTGTTTCTACATTGTGATGTTCCAATTGTTGAAACAATTCTATAATGTATGTTTTTGAAAGTTCAGTAATATGTTGATTGTATAAGGCAATCTTCATGTAGGTTGTAGTTTTATAATTTATTTGTTGCTTTTAGGCGGCCTAAATGCTTAAGTATTTACGTAGGTAATCAGAGCGTTCTTTAAGCGTCTCTAAAAAATAATCGTCTTTGTGTTCTGTGATTACTTTATAATCATACCTTCTAAATGATTGTATAACTTCGTTTATTTCATCACTGTAAAATTTGACGCCAATTTGGACAATATCGTTCCTGTTTTCGGTGATAAATACGCCTAGTAATCTTGCTTTAGTACTTTCTACAATTTGTGAAATTTCACTAAAAGAGAAATCTTTAGCAGCTTTTTCTACGATAAGGGTCAATCCTTGCTCGCTTAAAAAAGGGGTGTTGTAACACAATTCTAGAATGTCGTTCAGTTCAAAATATCCTATGTATTGATGCTCTTTGTTCAGTACAGGAAGAATGTTTGTTTCGTTCACTGTAAATTTCTTGAGTAATTCTAATACATCTGTGTTCTCATCTGCAAAAAAGACATCAAATAAATGGGAAGAATCTTTTAATAGGCTATTTGCTTCAATGGCGTGAATGTCACTTTCGGAAATAAGTCCTAATAGTTGGTTTTCAACAACTATAGGGAGATGAGAAATGGGCTGATTTCTGAATACCTGAATGGCTACAGCTACCTTGTCCTTTGGAGAAAGCGCCTTTAAATCGGATAATATGTAAGATGTTGTATTCATTTGTTGTACTAAATGTAGTGCAAATTAATTAAAAATAAAACGAATGTTGTACCATTGTTTGTAAATTTGCAAACAATAAAATTTAGAACAATGACAAAGTTAAGTGTAAATGTTAATAAAATTGCGACTTTACGTAATTCTAGAGGCGGAGATTTTCCAAATGTAGTAAAAGTTGTCATGGACATAGAATCCTTTGGCGCGCAAGGAATTACTATTCATCCGAGACCAGACGAACGTCATATTCGCTATCAAGATGCTTTTGATTTGAAAAAAGTAGTGAAGACCGAGTTTAATATCGAAGGAAATCCTATTCAGAGCTTTATGGATCTAGTATTGGCAAACAAACCAACTCAGGTTACTTTGGTGCCTGACGCGGTGGATGCGATCACTTCTAATGCAGGTTGGGATACTATAAAAAATGCTGATTTTTTAAAAGAAGTAATTCAAGAGTTTAAAAATGCAGGAATTAGAACTTCTGTTTTTATTGATACAAACAAGAAATTAATAGAAGGTGCTGCAAAAATTGGAGCAGATCGTATTGAATTGTATACCGAAGATTTTGCAAGTCAATATGCACTTGGGAATCTAGAGGCAGTAAAAGAATATACCAAAAGTGCTGAATTAGCAACAGCCTTGGGAATGGGGATAAATGCAGGGCATGACCTAAGTTTGCAAAATATTGAGTTTTTTACAGCCAATGTTCCTCACTTATTAGAGGTTTCTATTGGGCATGCTTTAATTGCAGAGTCCTTGTATTTAGGCTTGGAGAATGTGGTAAATATGTATTTGGAAAAATTAAGAAAAGGAAACGCACTTTAAAATGATGTTAGTACACGCTCGCGTTTTAGGAGAAGGAACACCCTTATTAGTTTTGCATGGTTATTTTGGAATGGGTGATAATTGGAAATCCATCGGTGCCAAACTAAGTGACCGATTCCAAGTGCATCTGATTGATCAACGAAATCATGGAAGGAGTTTTCATGCTGATGATTTTGATTATGAAATCTTGGTAGAAGATTTATATGCTTATATTTCAGAACATAATCTAGAGAATGTTGTATTGCTAGGACATTCTATGGGAGGGAAAGTGGCAATGCTATTTGCCGTTACTTATCCAGAATTAGTGGCTAAATTAATAATTGCGGATATTGCTCCTCGTTTTTATCCAGCACATCATGGTCTTATATTAGAAGCTTTAGGAACTGTTGATTTTTCAATTCAGAAATCTAGAAAAGAAGTAGAAGAGGTGCTGAGTAAAACTATTACAGAACCTGGTGTGCGTCAGTTTTTGCTGAAAAATGTTTTCTGGAAGGAAAAAGGAAGGTTGGCATATCGTTTTAATTTGGAGAGTTTGACAGCACATACAGATGAAGTTGGTGCTGCATTGCCCAGCTTTACTAATTATGACGGTCCAACATTGTTTTTAAAAGGAGCGAATTCTAGCTATATATCCGAAGATGACGCGGGATTGATTCATGCGCATTTCCAAAAAGCAGTAATTAAGACAGTAAAAAATGCTGGACATTGGCTACATGCAGAAAATCCGACTGACTTTTATGACTATCTGACCGAATTTCTTGATTAGGTATTTCTTGGCATGTTTTTGGGATGTTTAAAAATTAACAAGTGAGTGTCTAAGATAAAAAATGGTTCATATACGAAACCATGAGTCTATGGAAGCCTTTTAAATCAGCTTTTAGGAGCGTTTAGTTAAAGGATGTTACTCATCATAAAAAAAGAAGAATGAAAGTTATTTTAAGAATATTATTAACAGCATTGGCAGTGGTTGTTTTAGCCTATTTTCTGCCAGGAGTACATGTGACATCACCGTCTTCTGCCATTATAGTAGCAGTGGTTTTGGCATTGCTAAGGTTTATAGTAAAACCAATTTTAGTTATATTTACCTTGCCTCTTACCATCATGACTTTAGGTTTGTTTTTACTCGTTATCAACGCCCTAATAATTATGCTTGCAGATTACTTGGTGTCAGGTTTTGCAGTGACGGGGTTTTGGATTGCCTTGCTGTTTAGTCTCTTACTCTCTTTTTTCCAATCCATACTCTATTCGTTTTTGAAAGAAACGAAATAAAATACTTGAATTTGAATGGTTTAAATATTTGTAAACTAGTAAAAAAACACTAGTTTTGCAGCCAATTTTTAATAATTTATAGAAAATAATTATATAGAATGAACATCACAAAAGAAAATATCGATGCGCTAAACGCAGTAGTTACAGTTGAAATTAATGCAGATGATTACCAAAGTAAGGTAGATGAAGTTTTAAAAGGCTATCGTAAAAAGGCGGATATCCCTGGATTTAGAAAAGGACAAGTTCCTATGGGGATGGTGAAAAAGCAGTACGGTAAATCGGTAATGATTGATGAAGTAAATAAATTATTACAAGAATCTTTGAATAATTTCTTAGTAGAAGAGAAATTAGACATATTGGGGAATCCATTGCCTAAAGTGAAGGAAGACTTTTCTTGGGATGCTGACTCATACTCTTTTGAGTTTGAATTGGGATTGGCACCTGTTTTTGAAGTAAAGTTAGATGATAAAAAGAAAGTTACTCAATACACTATTATTGCAGATGAGGACTTGATTAATAAAGAAGTTGAGAACCTACAAAAACGTTTTGGAAAGTTAGTTTCTAAAGATGTAGTTGGTGAAGGGATGAGCGTTACAGGTACGTTTGTAAATAAAGAAAAAGAAATTGAGAAAAAAGCAACCATCGAAGTTGTTGATATCAAAGGAAAAACAAACGTAAAGAAATTTGTAGGTGCTAAAATAGGTGATGTTTTAGTATTGAAAACCAAAGGCTTGTTTTCGGATGATCACAAATTAATGAGCGCCTTAGGGATGTCTCATGATGAGATTCATGGATTGGAGATTGATGTAACGTTTACAATCGAAGAGGTAAGCGAAATGGAATTGGCAGAAGTGAACCAAGAGTTATTTGACAAAGTTTTTGGTGCAGATGTAATTTCTACAGAAGTTGAATTGAGAGAGAAAATTAAAGAAGATGCTGAAAAGCAATTTCAAACACAGGGAGATCAACAATTATTAAATGCTATTACTGAGCATTTAGTAGAGAACACCAAGTTTGATTTACCTTCCGTTTTCTTAAAAAAATGGTTGACTGTAGCTGGTGAGAATCCAATTTCTGAAGAACAAGCGACTGCCGAATTCGAGAAATCTGAAAAAGGGTTGCGCTACCAATTGATCGAAGGGAAAATAATGAAGGAACACGACATTAAATTATCTTTCGAGGAGTTAAAAGAGTATACCAAGGAGTTTGTGAAATCTCAAATGGCACAATACGGTCAAATGAACCCAGAAGAAAAAGAATTGGACGATATTGCACAACGTGTATTGAGCAATCAAGACGAAGCTAAACGTTTGCAAGAGCAAATGATGAGCCAAAAATTATTGGACTTCTATAAAGAAAAAA
Organism: Flavobacteriaceae bacterium; assembly: GCA_965224465.1. Classification (GTDB taxonomy): domain Bacteria; phylum Bacteroidota; class Bacteroidia; order Flavobacteriales; family Flavobacteriaceae. The sequence continues at coordinate 3,964,520 of OZ245049.1, forward strand.
TGACTTTCAAAGTAAAAGAACTTACTTATGATGCATTTGTAAAAGAAGTTTACAAATAGGTCTGAAATCTGATTATATATATAAAACGCTCCAAGAAATTGGAGCGTTTTTTGTGTTTAGTAGTTATTGATTTTCTTCTTTTAATCGCAAAGTGATAGTCAATTGGATTTAATCCACCAGGCTGATGTGTCGAAAAAAAGAGGAATGCTATTCAAGACTTCGTGCTCTTGGCTTTTTATGCCTGTTTCAAGTACCATATTCCTAATACTGCCAAACACATTTCTAAGTGACGGTTTAGAAATGGAATTGTTTTTTGTTTTACCTAGGCGGAAATCCGAAGGATATCCGTAGCTATCGTTCTGTTTTTTAACATCGATAAAACGTAAAATATATCATTTATACCGATCATTTTGGGTTGTAATTGGCATCCTTGTGAACGCTGGGGCTAGCGTTAGAGAAAAGAATCAAGTGTAAAAAAAGCCCTCCAAACCATAAGTTTAGAGGACTGTTTCTCAAATAAAACAAAATTGTTTTTACAGCTTATTTTGCATTACTGTATAATTTACTGAGTTTTATAAATTGCTCTTTATTTCCTTTATCAAAAGGGATAAGTAAAAAACTATAACGGTGTGTTTTGCTTCCCATGGTTTGATACTTTTTTTGAGGCTTTGAATACCAGCTATCATCACCTGCAAGTCCTCGCTGTTTCAAATCTATATTTACCTGCACTAAATCTTGTTCTTTAATATCTATGGTGTGCTTGCTTTTGTTCATAGCAGGGATTCCATCAATTCTATAACTGTCATCTATTTTTTCATTCCCATAGTTAAGGTCAGCTGTGGTGTCAAAGTCCTCGTTTGGCATGTGTAAAGCACTAAAACAAAAATGTTGGTTTGTTGCTTGTACTACAAGAAGTCCTGATCCATCACTGTTGGAGAGTGCCATCCAGCGGACATCGGTTTTATAGCCGTTTTCTTGTGGTCGAATATAAGGTACATATTGCTCTTTTACACTGCTGTTGTAAAGTCCCACAAAGGCACTGTGTTTTCTGTCTTGATAGTTCTCCCATGGGCCTCTACCAAAATAGCTAAGGCTGTTGTATTCTTGTTTCAATTGCAAACGCATTCCTATACGTGGAATGTCTGCTTTGTACGAGGTTTTGTGTAGGGTATTACTTATTTTAATAACTCCATTTCCGTATATGAGATAGTCAGAATCAAAAGTAGTTTCCACCCCCGGTAATTTGTATGTCACGTGTAATTGTACACTTCCATTGTCCAAAACCTGATGAGAAACACTGCTAACAGTAGAAAATAAAGAGGCTTTTTTCCATTCTATATTTTTTACCTGCATTTTATTTCCAAAATCATTATCAGTCATTGCTCTCCAGAAATTTGGTTTTGGTCCTTTTTTATCGTTTAAAAGTTCTTTCCCTTTAATTTTATAAGAGATAATTCTCCCTTGCTTCTTGTCAAAAACAACACCTATATTTTTGTTGTAGATGCGAGTTTGAGAACGAACTGTTTTTACTTTTAGATGGTGTTGGTTTGAAATTTCAGTAATTTTCTGACGGTATTTTCTTGTGAGTGCTATCTGTTCGTGAGCAATTTCAAATCCTTTTTTTAATAAGCCCCAATCCTTTTTAAGTTGTGCGCTTATCGTTACAAAATACTCGGTGTTTTCTTCAAAATTAATAGCGTTTAAAGGGATTCTAATCAGCTCTCCTGTATGTGTGGTAACACTAATTTCTGGAAGGTTTATTGTTTTTAAGACCTTGCCATCTGCTTTAATTTGTGCTGTAAAATTAAATTGATTCAAATTGGTAAAATCATAAAGGTTTTCTAATAATATACGTAGCTCATTATGACGATTGATGCCCTTTGCTTTAAAGTTGATAAACTCATGAGCCTTTTTTACTTCGTACAATGCAGGTTGTGGTGTTCTGTCAGGAAATACGATTCCATTGTTTAAGAAGGTGTTATCCGTTGGCATATTTTTTCCGTAATCACCCCCATAAGCGTAATATCGTTCTCCTTTATCGTTGGTCTTCCAAATAGATTGATCTACCCAATCCCAAATAAAACCTCCTTGTAGATTGTCATATTTTTCAATTACGTCCCAGTAGTCTTGAAAATTCCCTGTGCTATTCCCCATGGCGTGTGCATATTCACTTGGAATATATGGTTTATTGGTAAGGCTTTGTCCTACTTGTTCAAAGGTTCGAGGAGAAGGGTATTGAGGTACAATAATATCTGTGTTCCAGTCCATGTCGTATAAACTGCCATCTCTATCTTTGTAAGGGCGTTCGTATTGCACAGGACGCTTTGTTTGGTCTATGGCTTTGATTGCCTTGTATCCTGCGTAGAAATTGATACCGTTTCCTGCTTCGTTCCCCATGGACCAAATGATTACAGAAGGGTGGTTCCTATCTCGTTTTACCATGCGTGTCATTCTGTCCACATGAGATTTTTCCCAGTTGGCTTTTTTTGCTAAGGAATGGGTGCCGTAATACATTCCGTGTGATTCTATATTTGCCTCGTCCACCACATAGATTCCGTATTGATCACATAACTCATAAAAACGATGCCCTCTAGGGTAATGGCTCAATCGGACTGCATTTATATTATTTTCTTTCCATAGTTGAATGTCTTTTAAAATAAGTGCTTCACTCATTACATGCCCCGTTTCTGGGTCTGCCTCTTGGGTGTTTACTCCTTTTAATGTAATGCGTTGCCCGTTTACTAGGAGTAGACCTTGTTTGATCTCTACAGATCTAAAACCAATCTGACGTTCTATAATCTCTAAGAGTTTACCTCTTTTAGTATGTGTTTCTATTCTTAAGGTATATAAATTAGGGTGTTCTGCACTCCATGGCGCTACCGCTTTTAGTACTGAATTAAAAGAAAATGTTTGACGTTTCCCAGCGCTGCATTCTAAATCTTGTGTTCCTTTGGCAAGGGAAGTTCCATTTTTAAGTATTGCATAAGATACTTTTATTTTTTCAGCCTTGGAATTGTGGTTTTCTAGGCGGATGTCTAGCTTAAATATTCCGTCCTCATATCCTTTGTCTAAGCGGGATAAGACTTCAAAATCTTGGATGCGTGTTTTTGGTTGAGCGTATATAAATACATCACGTTCGATACCGCTAATTCTCCAGAAATCTTGACATTCTAAATAGCTTCCATCTGTCCATCTGAAAATCTGAATGGCTAGGGTGTTTTTTCCTTTTTTAGCAGCGTGGGTAATATTGAATTCACTCGGTAATTTACTGCCTTGTGAATAGCCTATATATTGACCGTTTAACCATACAAATCCACCCGATTTCATGGCGCCAATATGTAAGAAAATCTCTTTTTTGTTCCATTTTTTGTCGATATTAAAATCGCGACGATACGATCCTACAGGGTTGTATTGGTGTGGGACGTGTCCTGGATACTTAGGGTAAATTCCATCCAATTCCATGTCCGAAGCAATCGGAGCTTTATAATCGGAAAACTCATATTGATGATTTACATAGATAGGAACACCGTAGCCTTCTATTTCCCAGTTTGAAGGAACTTTAATAGTATTCCAAGAGGAAAGGTCCTCACTCGGGTTCATGAAAGTTAAAGGTCTATCTTTAGGGTTTTTTACCCAATTGAATTTCCAAAGACCATTCAATGATTTTTTGACTTGTGAATGCGTGTTTTTTATGTTTTTTTTAGAAGAAAACGAAGTGAAACTGGCATGTGCATCTTCTTTGTTTTCGGATATTACTTGCTCATTTTCAATATAATGCCAAATGGAATTTGGAAGTTTGTTTTGCGAAAACCCAATCGCAGTAATAAATGATAATAAGAGTGAGGCTGTCAAGTTCTTCATAAAATAGTTTCTAAAAAATTGTTCTTTAGCAAGTTAATATAATTATGATGTTTAGGATTCAAGACGGATCAAAGTAAGTAAATATATCTACGAATACGTTTTCGTAAAATTCGTATATCAATTATTGATTCTCAATTGAAAGTAATGTGTTGCTTTTTTTGATTATTATAAACTTCTTATTATTTATTTAAACGTATTTTTTACATTTATAGCACTTGTTTTTTGTTTAAAACGTCAATAATTTGTTTTAAGAGTAAAAAGAACATCCATATAGTGGATTAAGGTTAAGTGCCATGGATTTGAATTTAAGCTGTCCAGATTGTTTCTTTTAACGGAAGGGACTTTAAATATTGTTTTGAAAACAGATGTTTTATACCCACTACATTTCCAAGTGACGGTTTAGAAATGGAATTATTTTTTGTTTTAGCTAGGCGAAACATTTTTGGATAGCCTTAGCTATCGTTCTGTTTTTCAACAACGATAAAACGTAAAATAAACTATTTATATCGGTTCTTTTGGATTGTAGTTGGTATTAGTAGGTTTGTTTTTGGTCTTCATAAATACAGGGTTTTTTGGAGTGTAAAGTCCATAAAAAAGCCCCAAGGAAAAATCCGAGGGGCTTGTGTTTTAGTGTTGGGTATACTATCAAAAACTTATTTTCTCTTTTGAGGTCTCGTTTTTGGTTTCTTGTATTTTTTAGCGATTTCTCTTCTGTAAGAACCCCCTTGATTTGTTTTACTATTCTTTTCGCTTTTTTCGTGGAAAGCAGGTCCGCTAGGGGTTTCTATTTTACGTTTTTTACCATGAATTTCTGGAATAGTATCGTCTTGTTCCTCGTAGATCTTTTGAGAATTATAAGCAACAGTATCAGGCATGTCTAATACGTCTATTTCTTTTTTCATGAATTCCTCTATGGCTCCAAGGTATTCCGCTTCCTCTTCTGTAAACATAGCAATGGCTGTTCCTTGTTTTTCGGCTCTACCAGTACGTCCAATTCTGTGGATATAGGTTTCTGTTTCGTCAGGAACACTAAAGTTTATTACGTGAGTCACATCTGCAATGTCCAATCCACGGGCAATAATATCTGTTGCAATCAATACAGGGAAAAATCCTTTTTCAAAGTTTTTTACTGCTCTTAATCTAAAGTTCTGTGTTTTATTAGAATGGATCACACATGTTTTTTGTGGGAGTAATAATTCCATTTCTTCAAACAATATATTTGCCTGACGTTTGTTTTTTGTAAATACCAATACCTTTTTAAATTTTTCGGTGTCTTTTAACAACTCCACTAAAAAGTTAATCTTGGTATAAAAGTTAGGTACAGGATAAGCCAATTGAGTAATGGTGTCCAAAGGACTTCCACTACTTGCCACCTCTATTTTAATAGGGTTTTTGAAATAATCATTCAAAATAGCACCCACTTCATTGGTCATGGTTGCAGAGAATAATAAGTTTTGACGGTTTTTAGGCAATAAGTCCAAAATAGTCAAAATCTGAGATCTAAATCCTAGGTTTAGCATTTCGTCCATCTCATCAATTACAAATTTCTGGATGTATTTTAGTTTTAAAATACCATCCAAGGCTAAATCTATCAATCGACCAGGTGTAGCAATTAAGATGTCTAGTCCTTTAAAAACAGCTTGTTTTTGAGTGTTTATATTGGTGCCTCCATAAACGCCTGTGTAACGAACCTTTACATAAGGAGTCAGTTTGTCTAAATCTTCGACTAATTGCACTACCAATTCTCGGGTAGGAACAATAATAAGGACGCGGGCAAATTTTTGCTCAGAATAGCTTAAACTTCTAAGGATAGGAAGCAAATAGGCAAGGGTTTTTCCCGTTCCCGTTTGCGCAATTCCTACAATGTCCTTACTGCTCATGATGGTAGCAAAGGCTTCTCGTTGGATAGGCGTGGGGTTGGTGTAACCCATTTCGTCTAGGGCTTGCAACAAAAATCGGTTTAAGTTAAAATCGGCAAAAGTCATGTATTCAAATTTTTTGCAAATATAGACTAATTAAAATTAGGGTTTTTCTTTTTTTATTGTTGAGATTAAAGGAATTAAATTTCATAGGGTTTTAGCTGATTTTCTAAATATATCTGTGTTTTTTTTTGAAAATTGTTTTTTTTTCATAAATTAGAATTTTAAAAAATGAAGTTTCCCCTTATTTTATTTATAAGTAGCAGAAGATAGTTCACAACATTGTCTCATTAAAAACGCATGCTTATGTAATAATAAACACAAAGGAGGAGCTTGCGATAAAAGAAGTAAATTTCCTAGCTTCTTGCCAAATTGAATCATCACCATATGCTAAGGTATTTAAAAAATAAAATTCATGGGTTTTAGGCATTGTAGCAATGGTAGTAATTATGTTAGTTAGGACATCCCTGATTTATGTGAAACAAGTTAAAGGATTTATGGATGATAGGGTTGTGTGCAGAATCTTGTAAAAATGTGAGTTGGATTCAGGTGTCTTATGCTTAATATATTTATAGAGGAGTAAATTATAAAAAAACACAATAGCCTTATTAAATCTTAAATTCAATTATAAAATGAAATAGGTTTATTGTGATAAATAAAATTTTAAATAGCGATAAAAATGAATATTAAAAAATGGATAGTAATAGTTGTTCTTGTTGTTTTTAATCCAACGCCATCAAATTCTCAATCCAATACTGGAAAAGTGATTTACCGAGCATCGATAAATACGGACAGTTATGTGGAGGGGATTAAAAAAGATAAGCGTATTAAAGAAGATATAAAGAAATTAAAAATGAGTAATGCTTCGCGTTCAATACCTATGAATTTTTTTCTTTTTTTTAATGGAAATGAATCACTTTACCATGCTGAATATGATTTAAATGAACAGAGAGATATGCAAATAGGATGGAATCAAACAGGGGTAGTGGCAGGTGATGATTATATTAGTTATGTAAACATAGCAACAAAAGAAAATTTAAAGCAAAATTTTTTCTTAGATAAATTACTTATAAGTGTAGTTCCATTAGAATGGGTATTGACACAAGAAACCAAAAAAATTGGAGACTATATTTGTTTTAAAGCCACATCAATTCTAAAGGAAGAACGTGAAGAAGGAGGGTGTTATTCTGAACCAATTACGGCTTGGTATACACCAGAAATCCCTGTAACATTCGGAATTCAAAATTTCACGGGATTGCCTGGGTTAACATTAGAGTTGTTTATAGAGACAAAATATGGGGAACTCCAGTACAAAGCAACGAGTATAGAATTAAATGTAAAAAAAATAAAAATAAAAAAACCTAAAGGAAAAGTCATTACACATAAGAAATATATAGAATTAATAAGTGGGTTTAGGAATTAGATATGGCTGTGCATCAGAATTTTAGAAAGTGTTTTTCGGTATTTTTTCTTGCTTTTATATCAATTCACATGACATCTCAAACACATGCCTTGAAGGGGATTGTAAGAGATTCTTTGCAGAATAGCATCCCCTTTGTAAGTATAATTGCAAAGCCAGACCTTAGTAACATGCCCATGAAGTTTACCATGTCTGATGATAAAGGGAGGTACAATTTAGAGCTAGTGGCAAATGTTATTTATCAAATTTCTGTAAGTCATTTAGGGTATAATTCACTTGAATTTAAGTTTAATTCAATTAAAAATACGCAAAAAAACATTTTATTGGTTGAGAACTTAAATCAATTAGACGAAATTATTATTGAGCTTCCGATACTGGTTAAGCGTGATACTATAATCTATAATGTTAGTAAATTTGTTAATGGTGAAGAACAAAAACTGAAGGATGTTTTAAGGAAATTGCCTGGGATTGAGGTTTCTAAAAACGGAGAGGTTACAAGTAATGGGAAGGTAGTAACACATTTGCTAGTTGAGGGGAAAAACTTTTTTGGAGGGAATAGTAAGTTAGCCGTAGAGAATATCCCTGCAGATGCAATAAAAAAAGTAGAGGTAATAGATGATTATAATGAGGTTGCGCTGTTAAAAGGGCTAGAGGATTCTGACAAATTAGCAATGAATATCAAATTAAAAGAAGGGAAAAAAAACTTTCTATTTGGAGATGTTGAAATTGGGAAAGGGAATAAGAGGTTTTATAAATCACATTCAAACCTTTTTTATTATAACCCCAGTTTTAATATTAATTTTATTGGTAACATCAATAATGTAGGAGAAAAAACATTCACATTTAAAGATTATCTAAATTTTAAAGGAACGCGTTCATCTGTTTTTAAAATGAAAAGTTATGACTTAGATTTAAAAAACATGTCTCAGTTTATGGGGGCAATAAATGTTGTTAAGACGGAGCGTAGCGTTGCTGCTTTAAATATTTCTAAATCCATTGATAAAAAGTTAGATGTAACAGGGTATTTGATTTATTCACATTCAAATTCTCAGAGTAATGAATCTATAACCAATCAATATGTTATTCCGAATAAGGTATATGTGGAAGATTTGGAGAAGAAAGAAGTTAAAATAAATGATTTTGGTATTGCAAAATTAGCGATAAAGTATCGTCCGAATAGCTTAGAAAGCGGGAATTTTAATTTTCATTTTAAGAGCTCAAATAGTTCTATGAATTCAAGCTTGCTATCGCAAATTAATTCAGAAAAAAACACGATAGAAGACCTAAAAGAAAATGCAAGTAGAAATGTAAATACTAATTTAGAGTGGCATAAAAAAGTATCGAAAAAACATATACTTTCTTTGAACTCATCTTTCGTATATGATAAAAATAATCCCTACTCTGTTTTGGAATCGGATCAACTATTATTTCAGGATCTAATAAATCTATTACCTGCTGAAAAATATATGTTGATATCTAGAAAAAAAATGGATAACAGTGTTTTTTCTTTGCGATTAAAATATTATTGGGTTTTGAATAGGAAGGTTCAAATAGCAACATCAATAGGGAACGAAAAAAGATGGAATGATTTTATAACAACTGATTCCCAGTTGTCAAACAATAATTATGTAGATTTTTCTGATTCAAATTTTAATAATAACCTTACATTTAAATTGAATGAATCTTATATTGGTATTGCTGTTAAATATAGAACAGGGAAATTTCAATTCAAACCAAGTGTCTATCTCCAGAAGTATTACTGGAGTGTAAAACAATCAAATTATTTAGCTGAAAATAAATTAGTTGTACTTCCTGGTTTTGTTACAAAATGGAATCTGAGTCAAACAGATAAAATTAAATTAACCTATAAATTACAGAGTGCTTTTCCTGGAGGTGCCTCTTTTTCTAATAAATTTTATATAAATTCTTATAATCAAATTAACATAGGAAATGAACATATAGAAAATGAATTACAACACTTTTCTAGTCTTTATTATACAACAACAAATCTATATAGGAGGTTTTTCTTATTGGCTGAAGTTAATTTTATTAAAAAAATAAAGGGATTGCAAACCGTTGTTGAAACTATGGGGCGTGATAATTATGTGTCTATGAAATTTGTAGATGAACCAAGTGAAAGAATGAGTGGGGTGTTAATTATAAACAAGAGCTTTAAAGATATTAAATATCAGCTTAGAGGAAGAGTCAATTCTTTTCAATATGTTGAGAATGTCAATTCAAATTTGGTTAAAAATAAACATGTAAATAGCTTGTTTAAATTTTCGGTAAAATCCTTGCATAAAGGGTTTCCGAGTATTGAAATGGGCTATAAACAAGGGTTTAGTAACTATGTCTCTGGAAGGCAGACGTTAAAATTCAGTACTTATGAGCCCTATGTGACTTTCAATTATAAAATGTTAAATAAAATAAATTTCTTATTAGATTATTCATATTATATTAGAAAGAACAATGCATTGAATAAAAAGGATACTTATCATACAAACAAATTAATAATCAGTTACAAAGAGGGAAGTTCCTCTTGGGAATTTAAATGTTCATTACAAAATATTTTGAATAATAAATCACAAAATAAAAACAGCTTTAATAGTTATATTATTTCTGATACTAAATCTTATATCTTACCTAGAATAGGTGTGTTTTCAGTCATATACAAGTTATAGTACCAATTACAATCCAAAGTAACCGATATAAATAGTTTGTTTTACGTTCTAGCGTTGTTAAAAAAAAGCTAAGGCTGTCCTTCGATTTCTCGCCTAGCCAATACAAAAATTAATTCCATTTCTAAACTGTCACTTGGAAAGTGAATTCTTTCATGAGAGATTAAAAGCAGTTTTTTCTTCTTTATTCCATTCGCTCAAACAATAATTTCACCTCAGGATCCCAGTCCAAACTCCTTACCTTTTTCTTTCGTTTAATAGAAATAGCCGCTGTTTTTTTAGTAATATTTATCGTTTTTATTTCCGAACTACCATCGGTATAATTAATAGCGAGTTCTAGCGGGAAAGAAATGGGGGTTTGTTGGGTTTGTACAATGTTAAATTGGATGTTTTTACCGTGCTGTTTCCAATTCAACCTTAATATTGGATGCCCAGAGGTAAATAGCCAATCATTAAAAAATAGCGCTAAGTTGTTGCCAGAAACGGTTTCCATTACTTCTCTAAAATCACGGGTGTTGGCATTACTGAATTTATATTTCTGATAATAGGTACGTAGCCCTTTCCAAAACAGAACATCCCCTAGTTTATTGTGAAGCATGTGTAAAAACCAAGCGCCTTTTTGATAAGAATTAGCATTGAGTAGCTGTAAATAGTTGGTGGTTTTAGTATCTACTACAGGTGTTTGTTGTTTTTTGTAAAATCGAATTACTTTCAAACGTTCGTTTTCTAAGCGTTGCTGGAATTTTGTTTTCCCTTGGGTTTCTAGAAAATAAAAATCAGTTAGATAAGTGGCAAACCCTTCGCTCAACCACAAGTGACTCCAGTGTTTTTCTGTGGCAGAATCACCAAACCATTGATGTGCAATTTCATGAACTAATAAAGCTTCGCTGCCACGTTTTCCATCTATAGATTGTTCGTGATAAAAAATATTCCCAGCGTTTTCCATGCCACCAAAACGTGTTTTGGATTGCACATTGGCTAATTTTTCAAAAGGAAAATCGCCTATTTTGTCAATAAAATAAGCAGTGATGTTTTTAGCAAGGGCATAATCGTAAAATCCTGCTTCCTTATTTTGTGGATAAACCCAGCTAGAAAAGGGAATGCCATTTAATGCTGCTAATTTTTGTACAGCAAATCGTGCTACCCCTATCACCATTACTTTGGTAGATAGTTGAATGTTGCTTTTATAATGATATAAAACGGTCATATCATTGATATTGCTTTCTTCTATAAGGACTCCTGTGGCTATTACTTGGTAATGATTTGGAACTGTAACTATAAATTCGACGGTAGCTTTATCTGAAGGATGATCTACGCAAGGGAACCAATTATGAGCTCTGTTAGGCCAATTGTCAGCAAAAAAAGTGCGGTCTTGGTATTTGTTTTTCTCTATAATTAAACCATCGGAAGGAATTCCTTTGTACACAATGGTGTATTTTACAAGGGTATTTAAGGGAACATCATTAATAAATTTCAAATGATTGTTGCGGTGAGAATACCCAATAGTAATTCCGTTTTTTAAAACAGCAAGCACTTGCATGCCTTTACCAACATTGTTTTTGGAAGCCAAGTCTAGCTTTATGCTATCTATAGATTGTTTTACAATAAGAGCTATCGTACTGCGGCCTTGTATTATATTGTGAGTGTCATTAAGTACGATCTCGTTTTTATAATGTACAATGTCCAACGTATTCAGTTGTTCGGTATAGGATTGGCTAAATGATAGTTGAGTGATAAAAAGTAAATATGTAAATATGCGTAGGTTATTTTTCATTGTAAAAAATTAAGTTCAAATATATTGAAATACAATTTAATTTATCTATTTTTAAATCAAACTATAATATTGTAGAATAGTTAGTATCTTTACACATTTAAATTTAAAACCCTAAAAATGGATTACGGAAAAGAATTCAAGAATTACGCAATAAAACATCACGGAATTAACAGTTTACATTACGATACACTACAAAGTAGTGTAACACCTTATATTATAGAGGAGCGTCAATTAAACGTAGCACAAATGGATGTATTTTCTCGTTTAATGATGGACAGAATCATATTTTTAGGAACTGCCATTGACGATCATGTAGCGAATATTATTCAAGCACAATTGCTGTTTTTAGAGAGTGTAGATAACTCTAAGGACATTTCTATTTATATTAATTCTCCAGGAGGAGGAGTGTATGCAGGATTGGGTATGTATGATACGATGCAATTTATCAAACCAGATATTGCTACTATTTGTACAGGAATGGCCGCTTCTATGGGAGCTGTTTTAATGTGTGCTGGAGCAGAAGGAAAACGTTCTGCGTTGCCACATTCTCGCATCATGATTCACCAACCATTAGGAGGTGCATCTGGTCAAGCAAGTGATATCGAAATAACAACTCGTGAGATTTTAAAGTTAAAAGGAGAGTTGTACGATATTATTTCAAAACACTCAGGTCAAAACATAAAGAAAGTGAGTGAAGACTCTGATCGTGATTATTGGATGACAGCTGAAGAAGCTAAAAAATACGGAATGATTGACGAAATTTTAAGGAGAAAATAAGTCAATAAGTAGTAATTAAAAGAATAGAATTTTTTATAAAAATTTATAGTAATGGCGAAAGATGAAATATTAGAGTGCTCGTTTTGTGGTCGTAAAAAACCAGAAACAGATTTGCTTATTGCGGGATTAGATGCCCATATTTGTGATAAGTGTATCGAGCAAGCACACGGTATTGTAGAAGAGGAGATGTCTCATGGAGAATCGAGCTCTTTAAATGCAGATTTGGAAGTGAAAAGACCTATTGAGATTAAAGCATTCATAGATGAATATATGATTGGTCAAACAGCTGCTAAACGTGTTATGTCTGTTGCTGTGTACAATCATTACAAACGATTATTACAACCAGAAACGAAGGATAAAGACGCTGTTGAAATCGAAAAAAGTAATATCATTTTAGTCGGTGAAACAGGTACAGGGAAAACGTTAATCGCTCGAACTATTGCGCGTATGTTAAATGTTCCTTTTGCTATTGTTGATGCTACGGTATTGACAGAAGCGGGATATGTTGGAGAAGATGTGGAAACTATTTTGACCCGTTTGTTGCAAGCAGCAGATTACAATTTGGAAAAAGCAGAACGCGGTATTGTTTTTATTGACGAAATTGATAAAATAGCCCGTAAAGGTGACAATCCATCTATTACCCGTGATGTTTCTGGAGAAGGTGTACAGCAAGCATTGCTTAAATTATTGGAAGGTTCTGTAGTAAATGTACCGCCAAAAGGAGGACGTAAACATCCAGATCAAAAATTTATTGAGGTGAATACCAAAAATATTTTGTTCATGGCTGGTGGTGCTTTTTCTGGAATAGATAAGGTAATAGGTAAACGATTGAACCGTCAAGCAGTTGGATATGGAGCTTCTATCAAAGAAGATAAAATCGACGAAAAGAATTTGATTCAATACATTATTCCAAGCGATTTGAAAACTTTTGGTTTGATACCTGAAATTATTGGTCGTATGCCTGTGTTAACATATATGAATCCTTTGGATGCAAAAACATTGAGAGCTATTTTAACAGAGCCTAAAAACGCGATTATTAAGCAATATACCAAATTGTTTGAAATGGATAATATTAAATTTACCATTAATAACAGCGCCTTGGATTATATTGTTGATAAGGCGATAGATTACAAATTAGGAGCACGTGGATTGCGTTCTTTATGTGAAGCAGTGTTAACAGATGCAATGTTTGAATTGCCAGGTAGCGATGTTAAAGAATTAAAAGTTACCAAGAAATACGCTGAAGAAAAATTGAATAAATCTACCTTGAGAAAATTAAAGGCAGTATCCTAAAAAAGTATACAGATATAAGACTCTTAAAAAAATGTTTTTTTAAGAGTTCTTAAAATATTAAAGTCGTCATTCCATAGTGTGTAACAGGTTGTAGAATTTTCAATCAGTTTTTTAATTTGGAATGACGATTTTTTTTTGATTAAAAGTAAAGCTATTAAACATTGATTTCTAAAAACAGCATAGACAAAGTATTTGAAGCCGCTCGTGTAGAGGAGGTGATAGGTGAATTTGTCCAACTTAAAAAATCAGGATCTAGTTATAAAGGATTAAGTCCGTTTACTGATGAGAGAACACCTTCCTTTATGGTGTCTCCTGTCAAAGGGATTTGGAAAGATTTTAGTACAGGAAAAGGGGGGAATAGCATCTCTTTTTTAATGGAGCATGAGCATTTTACATACCCAGAAGCCATTAAATGGTTAGCCAAAAAGTACAATATAGAAATAGAAGAAACCGAACAAACAGATGCTCAGAAGTTACAAAATGATGAGCGTGAAAATATGTTTGTGGTTTCGGAATACGCCAAGGAGTATTTTCATAAAGTCCTGTTGGAGGATAATGAAGGAAAAGCGATTGGACTTTCGTATTTTAAGGAACGTGGTTTTACAGACGAAATTATAAAAAAATTCCAGTTAGGATATTCCTTAAACGAGTGGCATGTTTTTACAGACGAAGCTATAAATAGCGGGTATGATCTCAAATATCTTGAGAAAACAGGCTTGACCATAGTAAAAGAAAACCCTAACAACCCGAACGAACCAAGGAAGTTTGACCGTTTTAAAGGGCGAGTCCTATTTCCAATTCACAGTATGGGGGGAAGGGTACTTGGTTTTGGGGGTCGTATTTTGACCAATGATAAAAAAGCAGCCAAATACCTAAATTCGCCAGAAAGTGATATTTACCACAAGAGTAAAATATTATATGGACTGTTTCATGCCAAGCAGCTGATTGCTCGTGAGGATAATTGTTATTTGGTAGAAGGCTATACGGATGTGATTTCTTTTCATCAATCTGGAATAGAGAATGTAGTTGCTTCTTCTGGAACCGCATTAACGTCAGATCAAATCCGATTGGTAAATCGTTTAACAAAAAACATCACCATTCTTTTTGATGGAGATGCTGCTGGAATTCGCGCGTCTCTTCGAGGGATCGATTTGATTTTGGAACAGGGAATGAATGTAAAGGTTCTGACCTTTCCTGATGGTGAGGATCCAGATAGTTTTTCTAAAAAAGTGAGCCCAGAGGAATTAAAAGTTTATTTGGACGAAAATGCTCAGGATTTTATCAAGTTCAAAGTCTCTTTATTATTAGAAGAAACCCAAAACGATCCTGTAAAAAAAGCTGGGTTAATCCGAGATATTGTTACGAGTATCTCTAAAATTCCAGACAGTATCCAACAAGAAGTGTATTTACAGGAGTGTTCACGAATTATGGACATTTCTGAGTCTGTCTTGTTTAGTGCTTTGGCTCAGTTAAATAGTAAGGAAGAGAGAGGAGATTCTAGGTCTGACTCGCAAGAACAGCCCACAATGGTAGCTGTAAAAGATGATAAACCACGAATAAAAATAAATGAAATTCGAAAATATGAGTTTCTAATTATTAAAATTCTATTGTTATACGGTAATTTGGAAGTCGATTTTATTGACTTTATAGAAGATGAAGAAAAGTCTAGACCCAACAATAGAGTTGTGAAAATGGAAGAGTTTACCAATACGGTTTCAAACGAAATTTACTTGAGTTTGCAAGATGATGAAATAGAATTTACAGATCCTGTGTTTAAAGATATCTATTTTGAAATGATGCATCAAATGAACCAAAATCAACCAATTACAGCGGATCAATTTATAAATCATCCTGACCCAGCAATCGCCGGTGTAGTTACAGATTTTCTGATGGATGATGATAAATATGAATTAAGTGATTGGGCGGCAAGAGAAGTTGTTGTGAAGCCAAAAGAAAAATCGTTGTCCAAATTAGTCTTAGATACCATCTACAATTTAAGAAGGGTGTTAATCGTTGAGAAAATCAAAGAAATTATGGATGCTAAATGGGAGGATGATGATCGGATGGAGAAAATGGAATTGATAATGAATTATACCAAATTAAAAATATTAATTAGTGACCGTTTGCACAGAGTAATATAGGTTATTATACCAAATACATTTCCAAGTGAAGGTTTAGAAATGGAATTATTTTTTGTCTAGCTACAACGTAAAACAACCTATTTATATCGGCCATTTTGGATTGTAATTGGATTGATTTTTAGAGCCTGCGATGGCCACTATTCTGATGTAAAAAAGCCCCGAAAAAATGATTGATCATTCTTCGGGGCTTTTTTATTAGTTTTAAGCGGAATGTGATACCAAATGTATTTTTAAATACCTATTTATATCAAATTCATCTCCAAGTGACGGTTTAGAAATGGAATTATTTTTTGTTTTAGCTAGGCAAAAAAGGGAAGGATAGCCGTAGCTATCGTTCTGTTTTTTAACAACGCTAGAACGTAAAATAACCTATTTATATCGGTCATTTTGGATTTTAATTGGTATTACTTCCATTCGTTGGGGATCAAACACACAGGAATAGGAACTATCTTATGTTTATTTGCTCGGTTTCGTTGGGTGTATATTTTAAATACTTCCAAGTCTCTTCCTTTAAAGTCTGTATCTGTTTTTCCTTTCTCTTGAGCAGCCATGGCCCATTCTAATTCGTCGTAAGTAGCGCCTATTTGCTCTTCATCACTACGGCTATCTCCAAATAAACCATCGGTAGGTTTTGCTTTTAAGATAGAAGAGGGGACTTGTGCATGTGCTGCTAAGGCTCTTACGTCCGATTTTAATAAATCGGCAATAGGGCTTAAATCTACGCCTCCATCACCGTATTTTGTGAAGAATCCAACTCCGAAATCTTCTACTTTATTTCCTGTTCCAGCAACTAGTAATCCTTGGATTCCTGCAAAATAGTACAAGGTGGTCATGCGCAATCTAGCACGTGTGTTTGCCAATGATAGTGCTACTTTGTCAGAGGGTTCTATGCTAGGCAATACGTTTTTAAAGTCTTCAAATGTTGAGGTTAAATTCACTTCCAATGAGCGTACATTAGGAAAACGTTTTTTTAATTGGTCTATATGTTCTTTGGCTCTGTTTACTTGGTTTATTCCTTGGTGAATTGGCATTTCGATGCATAATAGCTCCATTCCAGTTTCTGCACAAAGCGTGGAAGTTAATGCAGAATCAATTCCGCCAGATAT
This sequence comes from Flavobacteriaceae bacterium, assembly GCA_965224465.1. Classification (GTDB taxonomy): domain Bacteria; phylum Bacteroidota; class Bacteroidia; order Flavobacteriales; family Flavobacteriaceae. The sequence goes on from OZ245049.1 coordinate 3,981,489, forward strand.
TCCAATTACAAATCCGTTTACTCCAGCGTTTTCTGCATAGGATTTTAACCATTTAATAATATGTTTTGATACTTTTTCTAAATTCATTGTAAAACTATTTTAGTATTTTTGCGATTGCTTAATAGCGTAAAGATAAAATAAATGAACAAATTCCTTGCATGTTTGTGCACCCTAGTACTAGTTATTTCTTGTGGAGATACTACAAACACTCATAGCATCACTATTACAGAGGATGTAGACGTATATCGTTTTGAACAGGATTTTTATTCGACGGATAAGAATAGCCTGTCAGATTTAAAAAAGAAAGTACCTTTTTTGTTCCCAAATCAGGTGAGTGATAGCGTTTGGCTGGCAAAAATAAACAATACTGATGAGCAAACATTGTTTGAGAAGTCTGTCAAAGTCTTTCCAGATTTTATCCAAGAAAAACAAGCACTTGACTTGCTGTTTTCTCATGTAAAAAAATACAAGCCTAGCTTTAAATCACCAGAAGTAATTACATTGATTACCGATTTGGATTACAAAAGTAATGTGGTCTATACAGGTGATTATTTGTTTGTAGCATTGGATATGTATTTGGGAGACACAAGCGTAGTCTACTCTGATTTCCCCTTGTATTTAAAACAAAACTATAACAAAAAGCAATTGGTGGTGGACGTAGCTTTTAAAATTTCGGCATTGGCTGTGACAAAAAACACCAAGCGCCAGTTTATCGATAAAATGGTGACAGAAGGCAAAAAAATGTATATGATGGATGTTTTTTTACCTGAAAAATCGGATGCGGAAAAAATGGGCTATTCTAAAGAGCAATTGACATGGCTTGTAGAAAACCAAGCCAATGTTTGGAGTTATTTTATCCAACAGAAATTACTGTATAGTACAGATGCTAAATTGGGCTTGCGATTTATAGACAATGCACCTTTTTCTAAATTTTACAATCTATCAGACAAAGATTCTCCTGGGAGAGTGGGTGTGTGGATGGGTTGGCAAATGGTGCGTTCTTATATGAAAAACAATACAACTTCTGTCAAAGAAATGCTGAGGTTGGACGCTGATACCCTACTTAAAAAATCAAAATATAAACCAAAAAAATAAATAATGGCTGTAATTAATAAATCAAAAATTGAATTTACCATAGGACTGGACGAGAATAAAGTGCCAGAAGAAATTTCATGGACAGCAGATGATGGTGATATCAAAGATGCCGAATCAAAAGCCTTGATGATTTCCATTTGGGATAGTGAGAAAAAAGATACCCTGCGAATGGATTTGTGGACAAAAGATATGCCCGTAGATGAAATGAAAATATTTTATCACCAAACATTGGTGTCTATGGCTAATTCTTTTGAACGTGCTACGGATGATGAGAAAATGAGTGCTACGATGCGTGATTTTTGTGATTATTTTGCGGAGAAATTAGAATTAAAAAAATAAATAGAAAACCGTGCCGTCGTAAAGATAGTGCGGTTTTTTTTTGTAGTCGGTTTTAGCACTGTTGTCTTTTGAGTGGGTAGTTTGCAGTTGGTGGTAGCACTGTTGCGGGTAGAGTAGGCAGTTTTAGCACTGTTGTCTTTTGAGTGGGCGGTTGCAGTTGGCGGTAGCACTGTTGCGGGTAGAGTAGGTAGTAGTATAGGGGTTTTGGAAAATCGTAGTTCTCTAGTTTTCTATTTGATTTCTTTTTTAGCTGCTTTAATCAAGTTCAAAATAGTGGTATAATCTGCTTTGTTTTGAACAAAGTCCATTTCGGAAACGTCAATTACTAATGTGTTTAGATTTTTTTCTGTCTGGATAAAGTTTGAATACCCTTTATGGATTTTTTCTAAGTAAGATGCTTTTATGTTTTGTTCGTAATCTCGGCCTCTTTTTTTGATGTTCTCTATCAATCTATCTGTGCTTTGATAGAGGTAAATGTACAAATCTGGTTTGGCGATTTCTTTATACATGATGTCAAACATTTTTCGATATAAAAAAAACTCATCGCTGTGTAAGGTGATTTGTGCAAAAATAAGAGACTTAAAAATATAGTAATCTGATAAAATAAAGTTTTTAAACAAATCAAACTGAGCCAAATCTTCTGATAATTGATGGTACCTATCGGCTAAGAAACTCATTTCTAACGGAAAAGCATAACGCTCGTTGTCTTTGTAAAATTTTGGTAAGAATGGATTGTCTGCAAAACGTTCCAAGATTATTTTAGCATTGAAATCATCAGAAATCATATTAGAAAGTGTTGTTTTACCAGCACCTATGTTTCCTTCGATGGCTATATAGTTAAAATTATCAGAAATAGAGATTGGTCTAATTAACTGAATATCCGTTTTTTCGATGGCTTCTGTATCTTCACAAGTTGCAGCCTCTTTAGAGATACGTTGTTTGCTTATGGGATGGATGATATGTCCTGCAATTTCTGCCAATGGAACCATTACAAAATTACGCTTGAGCATGCTTTTGTGAGGGACCAACAGGTCTTTAGAAAAAATGATCTCATCTTCAAACAATAAAATGTCTATATCAATCACCCTGTTCGCATACCCTTTGGATCCTGAGCGGATACGCCCCATTTGTTTTTCGATTTCATGAATCGTTTGGAGTAAAATCTCTGGATTTAAACTCGTACGAACCTTGATGCAGATATTTAAAAAAGCATTGCCTTTAAACCCCCAAGCAGACGTTTTATATACCGAAGATATAGTCTGCACAGCTCCTATAGATTCATCAATGTTATCTATCGCATTTTGAAGATTTATTTTTTGATCACCTTGGTTAGTGCCTATGGATAAATATGTTGTTCTGAGTATTTGCATATCGAACTACAAAGAAAAGAAAAGTATCAGATAAAAGTATATATTTGTGATTCAACTTATAAACATTTTAAAGAGACTGTAGCTTTCTGCTTGAAACTCTTTTGTTTAAATATATAAATTAAAACTATGAATTTTTTAAGAAATTTAATTGCATCAATTATAGGAACTGTTATTGGTTTATTTACCTTGTTTTTTCTGTTTATTTTGATTGCAGCAGCTGTGGGGGGGGGCAATGAAGTGGTGGTAAAAAAGAATTCTATTCTGCAAATAGCCTTAGAAGATGAAGTGAAAGATTTTGCACCTAAAGAATCAGGTCCATTTTCCGAATTTTTAAAGTTATATGAAGGTAAATTAGGGTTGAATTCAATTTTAAACGCCATAGAAAACGCTAAAACAGATCCCAATATAAAAGGAATTAGCATAGAGAGTAATTATATAAATGCTGGTTTGGCACAAACACAAGCCATTCGTGATAAGTTGATCGACTTTAAGGAATCAGGAAAATTTGTGATGGCCTATGCCGATATGTATGACCAAAAAAAATATTACTTAAGTACGGTAGCGGATTCTGTTTTCTTGAATCCAGTTGGTGGACTAACTTTTAAAGGCTTGAGTTTGGAAGTCATGTATTTAAAAGATATTCAAAATAAGACAGGAATAAAAATGGAAGTGATTCGCCATGGAAAATATAAAAGTGCTGTTGAAATGTATTTGTCAGATAAAATGAGCCCTGCTAATCGCGAGCAAATTTCTTCTTTTTTAGGATCTATCTGGGGAGAGATGTTAGCAGATATTTCTGAAAGTAGAAATGTGACTTTAGAAGTGTTAAATGATATTGCAGATGGTTTAAAAACAAGAACACCTCAGTTGGCTTTACAACATAATATGGTGGATGGCTTGTTGTACTTGGATCAATATGAGGAGCGTTTGCGTTTGGCGTCAGGATTGGATGCGGATGCAAAATTAATATTGGTTAAAATAGGAAAATACATTGCTTCTGGTAAAGGGAAAATTAAGTCGAAGGCAAAAGATAAAATAGCCGTTATTTATGCACAAGGTGAGATTCATTATGCCAAAGGAAACGAAGATGTTATTGGTCAAGAAATGATGACTAAAGCCATTCGTAGAGCCGTAAAAGATAAAAATGTAAAAGCAATTGTATTGCGTGTAAATTCACCCGGAGGAAGCGCTTTGGCATCAGATTTGATTTGGAGAGAATTGGAGTTGGCTAAGAAAGAGAAACCCTTAGTCGTGTCCATGGGGAATTATGCTGCTTCAGGTGGTTATTATATCGCTTGTAATGCAGATAAAATATTTGCAGAACCAACTACGTTAACAGGGTCTATCGGTGTGTTTGCAACGGTGCCTAATTTTAGTGTGTTGGCAGACAATATAGGAATTAACGCAGAACAAGTAAGTACTAATAAAAGCCCCTCATATAGTGTTTTTGAACCTATGACCGACGCTTTTAGAAAAGTAGCTCAAGGTGGGGTAGAAAATGTGTACGCTACATTTATTCAACGTGTTGCGGATGGGAGAAATATGAGTATTAAAGAGGTTGATGCTATTGCTCAAGGACGTGTTTGGACTGGTGCAGAAGCTATAGAGAATGGCTTGGTAGATGTGTTAGGTAATTTGGATGATGCAGTTGCAGCAGCAGCAGAAATGGCACAGATTGAAGACTATAAAACAATTAATTTACCAGTGTATAAAAAAGATTTTAAAGAGGTAATGGGCGGATTGCCTTTTATGAATACCAAACAAGCGATATTAAAAGAAGAGTTAGGACAAGAAAATTACCGAATTTACCAAGACTTTAAAAGAGTCTATGGTTTAAAAGGAATGCAAGCGCGTATTCCTTATGTGTTTACTATCAAATAAGTCTAGCATAATTTAAAAGAATAATAATGAAAGTTTTTAGAAGTTTTACTACAAGTTTTTTATTGATGATTGGGCTGTTGTTGACAGCCCAAGAAGGGCAGAAAATCCCTGATTTTAATGCTAAGAATGCAGTGGGTATTATCCGTTTTGATGAGGAAATTGCCTGTAAAAAAATGAAAGTAAAAAAGAAACCTGCTCTAGCCTTGGTTTCGAAACGTATCATTCAATTTAATAGGGAAATGGATGAACTTAAATTTCGGCATTTTGTAAAATTAAACGATACAGAATTGTTGGTAAATATGAAACAAAGGTCTTTATGGGCATCCAAGGACTATCAAGCATTGACCGAATTGCAAATTGAAACACATGAAACTTTGAGCCCTATTAGAGTGGAAGTAGTTGCGCTTACGGATGGTTTGACAGAGGATCTAAAAAAAATGCTTTCTAAAAAACAATTTAGAAAATGGGGGAAATATGTCACTGCTGTAAGAAGAGAATTATTTCCGTCGGTAGAAGAAAAACATAGTCCAGCCATGTCTAATAGTATGTACAACAACCGTTCTTCTGGCATGAACAGAGGGATGAACAGAGGAATGAATGGTGGAATGGGACGTAGAATGTATTAAGTCCCTCTTCTTTTATATACAAAGAAGTGATGCTTGTTTCTAGTTAGAATTATTGTTTTATTGCATCGGTTTTTTACTTGTGGGATGGTATCATCTAGCGTTTATCTGTTGAAAATTAAAATAAGTGAAATGTAATTGCGTATTTAGCGCGTCGTGATTAAGTAGTAACGGCGTATGAAGTATGATTCAATGTGTTTCTTGAATTTAATATTGAAAAATTGTATGCTTATGAAGATTGTATGTTATATCCTTTTCTTTATTTTCTTTAGTTGTTCAGATTGCTATAATACTGAAGTAAAGCGTAGTGGGCTGTATGGGGATGTGGAATGTATAAAGAAAATTTCATTTCGTGTTGTTTCATCTACGGATGGACTCTCAAAGCTAGACACCTTGTCGATTAGGGATGTAGAATATGATAGTATTGGATTGTTGCGAAGGGAATATCTTAAATTTCAATTCGATAAATATTCCTATGCTGGAAATTATTTTTATAATCCTGAGGACCTTTTAATAAAGGAAATCGGAAAAATGAGCAATCAACAAAATGAAATCGTAGTAGATTATTTTTATAAAGAAGGAAAAATAGTTAGTACAAGAGGATATTTAAAAGAAAATAGTGGAGGTTTTGATGTAGAATCATTTCAAATAGAAAATTATTTTTATTCAAAAGAGCGACTAATTCAATGTAAGCAAGATAGCTTTTTAGTACATCTAAAAGATAATGATACTACGTATGTAAGTGGTTATACTTCTAAATTTGATCATAATAAATTAGTAATTGAGGTAGATTGGAAAGTAATAGATTCGGTATATCCAATGGGTAAATCCACATATATTAGAGATTGTAAAGGGCTTGTAGTTAAAGAGGTGTGGACTGATAAAGTTAAGGGTATTACTAAGGTTTTTAAGTATAAGTATGAGTATGATGAGACAGGGAATTGGATTGAAAGGAGAAAATTTAAAAACGATTCAATCAAAAGTATTGTTAAAAGAATAATTGAATACAGGAAGTTTTAGCTAATAATTATCAACGTTAATTGAAGGACTTGTTATTTAGCTAATTGTCAAATCAAAACACAGTACTATTCCGCTTCTAAACCGGTCACTTGGAAATGTATTTGGTGTTATTTGTTATGAGTGCTGATTTTTTTAAAAAAACAAAACTATATGAAGGGGTTAAACAAAATAATGGCTTTTATGATGGTGTTTTTGGCAAATCAGCTATTAGCTCAAACGATCTCAAAGGTACATGGGCTAAGTCCGTTGGTAATTGGAGAAAGGATTGAAATTAGGTCTGATATTTTAGAGGAGAATCGAATTTTAAATGTGTATCTTCCAAATGGATATTCTAGTGATACGTTAAAAAAATATCCTGTAATTTATTTATTAGATGGCTCGATGGATGAGGATTTTATTCATGTTTTAGGGATTGTTCAATTTGGCTCGTTTTCTTGGATAGACATGTTGCCAGAATCCATTGTTATTGGAATAGCCAATGTAGATAGAAAAAGAGATTTTACGTTTCCAACGAATAATAAAAAGGATAAAGAGGATTTTCCTACCGCTGGTAAGTCGAAAAAATTCATAGATTTTATAGCAAAAGAATTGCAACCCTTTGTTAAGCACAGGTATAAAACAACTGCTGTTAGAACCTTGATAGGACAATCACTAGGAGGGCTTCTTGCGACAGAAATCTTATTTAAAAAACCAGCATTATTTGATAATTATATCATTGCCAGCCCTAGTTTGTGGTGGGACGATGGATCATTACTTAAAGAGGTTCCAGTAACGTACACGTCAAAAAAAACAATTTTTATTGCTGTAGGTAAAGAAGGCGTTATAATGGAACGAGACGCTAAAGAATTGTTTGATACGTTACAAATTGAATCAAAAGAGAATGCGAATCTATATTTTGAGTTTTTTAAAAATCAAAACCATGGAGATGTATTGCATTTAGCGGTTTATAATGCCTTTGGGAAAATTTTCAAAAAAAAACCTAAAGAATTGGAACGATGGTAGTGCTTATCGTTTTAAAAAACGCACAAAACTATAGTTAAATTTGTTCTTTTCATCTGCTTTAAAATCTTCACGACTGTCTTCTTTCCAAACATCCATATCTATAGTTGGGAAAAAAGCATCTGCTTCAAAACTATGGTGTACAAAGGTTAGGTCAAGCACATCAGCAATTTCAAGTGCTTGCTTATAGATTTGGGCACCTCCAAGAATAAATGGGTTTGAATCGTCTTTAGCTGCTGTTATAGCTTCTTGTAAAGAGTGTACAACAACACAGCCATTGGCTGTATAATCTTTATTTCGGCTAATAATAATATTCACGCGATTTGGCAATGGTTTCCCAAGTGATTCAAATGTTTTTCTTCCCATAATCACATGGTGACCAGAGGTTACTTTTTTAAATCGTTTTAAGTCGTTAGGAATATGCCAAATAAGTTGATTGTCTTTTCCTAGGGCGTTATTCTTTGCTATGGCGGCTATAATGGTAATCATTCTGGAAGATTTTGTTGCGTTGGTTTTTCCTTTTTCTTAAATAAGAGAGGGTGTAGTTTACGTTCTGTTTTTATTGGATGCTCTTTGACTACTTTTTGTTCGAGTTTTGCAATTTTTAATTCTTGTTTATGGATGAGTCTTTCCGTTTGGATGCGTTCCCAATCTTTGCCCATAAATCGGTTGGTAATAAATACATTGATAAAATGCAGTACCCAAAAGAAAAACCAAGATAATATTCCCCATACAAACCAATCCTTTGAGAAGTTTTCACCAAAGTTAAGTACTTTATCTATCACGATTAAAAAAACAGAACCTACTAAAAATAAAATAAAATGGTAGTATAGGCGTTTTTTTTGTTTGACTCTTTTACGGGCGTTTTCGTAGAGTTCGTGCTGTTCTTTTGTGTCCATATTTTACATGTTTTTGACCCATTCCTTAATATAATCATTAAAGTTTTCCGTTTTTGTTGGGTCGTGCATCACTTCAGTTAGATGTTCTAAATTATCCTCAGATAGAATATGTTGCAAGGTATTGAGTGTTTCTAGATCGTCAATATCTATTATTTGCTGAATAATTGCTTTCTTAAGTGCTTCTTTTTTCATCCTGCTTTCTTTTGATTAAAATTACCAAAAGAAATTAACATATAAGTAGTTTATAAGTTAAAAAACGAATTGTTGTTTTGTTGTGCGTGATTTTGAGATTGCAAATTACAAGGGTTGCTACTCTTACTAGTATTCAATCTTTTTGTTGTGTAAATCTAATTTCAATAGCGGTTTATATGCTTACTTTTCCTTTAATATGTGGGTGAGGTTCGTAATTTTCTAAGGTGAAATCTTCAAAAGTAAAGTCAAAAATATTTTTCACTTCTGGGTTTATCTTCATAGTAGGCAAGGGCTTTGGTGTCCTTGAAAGTTGTAGCGCTATTTGTTCTGCATGGTTATTATATATATGTGCATCACCAAAAGTATGGATAAAATCTCCATATTCTAAATCACAGACCTGTGCTACCATCATAGCAAAAAGGGCATAAGAGCTGATGTTAAACGGGACGCCTAGAAAAATATCAGCGCTGCGCTGGTATAACTGGCAAGATAGTTTTCCATTGCTCACATAAAATTGAAAAAATGCATGACAAGGTGGAAGTGCCACTTTTCCATTGGCTACATTTTCTGAGAATGAGACTTCTGTGTCTGGTAAAACGCTTGGGTTCCAAGCGGAAATTAACATACGTCTACTGTTTGGGTTTGTTTTTATGGTGTGAATGAGTTCACTTATTTGATCAATGCCTTCGCTGTTCCAATTTCTCCATTGGTGACCATATACAGGACCTAGGTCTCCGTTTTCGTCTGCCCATGCATTCCAAATATTCACCTTGTTTTCTTTGAGGTACGCAATATTGGTGTCTCCTTTTAAGAACCATAACAGCTCGTGTATAATGGATTTTAGATGTAGTTTTTTTGTGGTTAACATCGGGAAACCATCATTTAAATCAAAGCGCATTTGATAACCGAATACACTTTTAGTTCCAGTACCTGTTCTATCTCCCTTTTCTATTCCTTTTTCGCTTACATGGCGAATTAGATCTAAGTATTGTTGCATAGCAATGTTTTTTTATAATAATTAGCCAATAATCATTCCTGCAATAGTAGCAGACAATAAAGAGGCAATAGATCCTCCTATTAAAGCTTTAATCCCAAATTCCGACAATGTTTTCCGTTGTCCTGGAGCCAAGGATCCAATACCTCCAATTTGAATTCCGATGGATGCGAAATTTGCAAATCCGCATAACATATATGTGGCCATTATTACAGATTTACTATAGGTAAAATGGGTAGCACTTGCCATATTTTTAAGTTCGGCTAATTGGATGTATCCGATAAATTCACTGGCAGCTAATTTTATTCCTAAGAGTTGTCCCATCAGCATCATGTCTTCTTTAGCAACCCCTATTAACCACATTAATGGCGCAAAAATAGTTCCTAAAATGGCTTCTAAGGATAATTCCTGATATGGAGAATTGGACGCTATAAAATCATTTAAATGTGTAACAGATCCAATTTTCCCTAAAATCCCATTCATCATGGCGATGAAAGCAACAAATACCAATAACATGGCGCCTACATTAACGGCTAATTTTAGCCCTTCTGTAGTTCCATTGGCGATAGCATCTAAAACATTAGAGCCTATTTTTTCTGAAGATACTTTTACATCTGTATCTATTTTTTCGGTTTGTGGGTAGAGTATTTTAGAGATTACAATGGCTCCTGGTGCTGCCATTACAGAGGCTGCTAATAGGTGTTTGGCAAATTTTAATCGCAATACGGGGTCGTTTCCTCCTAGAAAGCCAATATATGCAGCCAATACAGCTCCAGCTACTGTAGCCATTCCTCCAATCATTACCAATAGCATTTCAGATTTTGTCAAACGTTCTAAGTAGGCTTTTATCAATAGAGGTGCTTCGGTTTGACCTAGGAATATATTTCCTGCAACGGACAAGCTTTCTGCTCCTGAAATATGAAGTATTTTAGAAAGTAACATTGCCATTAATTTCACTAAATATTGAATAATTCCGAGATAAAATAGTAGCGAGGTAAGGGCAGAGAAAAAGATAATGGTAGGCAATACTTGGAAAGCAAATATAAAACCATAAGATTCTATATTCATCATACCTCCAAATAAAAATTCACTTCCCGCTCTGGTGTAATCTAAAATTTCTACAAAACCACTTCCTACAAATTCAAAAATCCGTTGGATAAAAGGAACTTTTAACACTCCAAATGCTATGATTAATTGGGCAGAAAGTCCGGCTCCAACTGTTTTCCAATTGATCGCCTTTCGGTTGTTACTTAAAATATAAGCAATTAGTATTAATACAACCATTCCTAAGATTCCTTTCCATACAGATGTAATGGAAAGTCCTTGACTTTTAATTAATTCTGAGTTTTGTGCTTGTGAAGCGATACTGCTAAGTAAAAGCAATGCTACCGATAATTTTTTAATCATGTGGCTCTCTATTTTGAACTTCGTTTTTCGATCTCGTCTCTTAAATTGGCTGCCAATTCATAGTCTTCATCACCAACAGCTTCTTTGAGTTTGATATGTAGGTCTTCCAGTGTGTATTGGTCGTAAGCAGATTTTTTTGAATCCGTATCTTCTTCGATGATGTTTTCTATATCGAATTCTTCGGTTTCTAGTTCTAAGTCTTTTTCTTCTTTTTCATGAAGCTGTACTCCCGCTTTGTCTAAAATGTTTTCATAGGTAAAGATAGGGGCTTTAAAGCGTGTAGCCAATGCAATAGCATCCGAGGTTCTTGTGTCGATAATCTCTTCAATTCCATCTCTTTTACAAATAATACTGGAGTAAAAAATACCGTCCACCAATTTATGAATGATTACCTGAGTGATGACAATGTGAAAACGATCTGCAAAATTCTTGAACAAATCATGAGTTAAAGGTCTTGGAGGTTTTATTTCTTTTTCAAGAGATATGGCAATAGATTGTGCTTCAAAAGCACCAATTACGATGGGTAATGTTCTAGAGCCATTCATTTCGATAAGTACTAAAGCATAAGCTCCAGTATGTGTTTGGCTATAAGAAATTCCTTTTATATTTAATCGAACTAAACTCATTAAAATTGATTCGGTTTTAAAGTCAAAAAAAGACCCTCAATTTAAAGGACAGTAGTGCCTATAAATAGAGGACCTTTTAGAGCGCCAATTTACTAAAAATTATGCGTTTTGAGCTTTAAATTCTTTTAACTTTTCAATTAATTTAGGAACTACTTCAAATGCATCGCCCACAATTCCATAATCTGCTGCTTTAAAGAATGGTGCCTCAGGGTCTGTATTGATGACTACCTTTATCTTAGAAGCATTGATTCCTGCTAAATGTTGAATGGCGCCAGAGATTCCGATGGCAATGTATAAATTGGAAGCCACGGGCTTTCCTGTTTGTCCTACATGTTCGCTATGTGGTCTCCACCCCAAATCCGAAACAGGTTTTGAGCAAGCGGTAGCTGCTCCCAATACTTCGGCTAATTCTTCGATCATTCCCCAGTTTTCAGGTCCTTTTAATCCACGACCTCCAGAAACAACAATGTCTGCATCTCCAATGGTCACTTTTCCTGTTGTTTTTTCAACGGATGTAACGGATAAACTGTTACCTGTAACTGTAGGGTTGAAGTTTTCAACAACTCCAGATACTGCATTTTCTATAATTCCATAAGAATTCTTAGCCAAAGCGATTACTTTGGTATCTGTGGATATGTTGGTGTGATTGTATGCCTTGGTAGAGAATGCATTTCGTTTTACGGTAAATCCATTGTCTAAATTTGGTAAGGAAACTACATTGGTCGTATATCCTGCATTTAAACCAACAGCGATCATAGGGCCCATGTATAATCCGTTGTTTCCAGAATCTATAATTACAACAGTCGCATTTTCAGATTCGGCAGCTTGTTGGACTATAGATGCGTATGATTTGGCGTTGAAGTCTTTTAATGTATCGTTACTTACACAAAGCACCTTTTCTGCACCGTAATTGAATAATTGATCGTTATCTGCTGCGTTTATAGTTAAGGCAACGGTATTGGTGCCTAATAATTCTGCTATTTTTTTACCGTAACTGACAACTTCAAAAGCTGTTTTTTTAAATGTTCCTTCCGATGATTCGGCATATATTAATACTGACATAAATTAATTTTTTTAGGGTTCTTCTTTTAAAAAGAACATGAGTTGATTGATTAGATTACCTTCGCTTCGTTGTGTAATAATGATATTAATTCATCAATATTATCAGGGGCTACTAATTTTACAGCTCCTCTTACTGCTGGTTTTTCAAAAGAAATACTGGTTGTAGTGTTCGTGCTTTCTATTGGTTCTACTATAGTTAACGGTTTTTTACGTGCCATCATAATACCTCTCATATTAGGAATGCGTAGGTCTTTTTCTTCAACCAATCCTTTTTGTCCTGCAATTACTAATGGAAGTGCAGCTGTTATGATTTCTTTTCCTCCGTCTATTTCACGTTCTGCTGTGGCTGTATTTCCTTCGATTTCTAATCCGATACAAGCATTTACAAAATTATAATCTAATAGTGATGCCAACATTCCAGGAACCATTCCTCCGTTAAAATCAATGGATTCTTTTCCTGTCAATACAAGGTCAAATTCACCTGTTTTTACAACGTTTGCCAATTGTTTTGCAACTGAAAAACCGTCTGTTGCCTCTGTGTTTACACGGATAGCAGCATCAGCTCCTATTGCTAGCGCTTTGCGTAATGTTGGCTCTGTAGTGTTATTCCCTACAGTGACTACAGTAACGGAAGCTCCTTGTTTCTCTTTGAGCCACATAGCGCGTGTCAATGCAAATTCGTCATATGGATTGATTACAAACTGAACACCGTTGGTGTCAAACTGTGTATTTTCGTCTTTAAAATTTATTTTTGATGTCGTGTCAGGTACATGACTGATACATACTAATATCTTCATTTGATGTGTTTTGAAAATTAGTTAATAGTTTTATTTCTTTTTACGGCTACGAAGTTAAACAAAAAATTTTATAATTACTATGCGTGCATAATAAAATAATTGTATGCATTATAATTGTAATAATTAGGAATTGTGTATTTTTGCAAATTCAAAACGAAATATATGAAGACTATTCAATTTAGAGAGGCTATATGTGAAGCCATGAGTGAAGAAATGCGTAAAGACGACAGCATTTTTTTAATTGGTGAAGAAGTTGCGGAGTATAACGGAGCTTATAAAGCTTCTAAAGGAATGCTAGATGAGTTTGGTAAACGTCGTGTGATTGATTCACCGATTGCTGAGCTTGGTTTTGCTGGTATTTCTGTTGGATCTGCAATGAACGGTACAAGACCGATTGTTGAGTTTATGACTTTTAACTTTGCACTAGTTGGGATTGACCAAATTATAAATAATGCTGCTAAAATTAGACAAATGTCTGGTGGGCAGTTGAACTGTCCAATCGTTTTTCGTGGTCCTACAGGATCTGCGGGACAGTTAGGAGCTACGCATTCTCAGGCTTTTGAGAACTGGTTTGCAAATACCCCTGGTTTAAAGGTAATTGTACCTTCTAATCCTTATGATGCAAAAGGATTGTTAAAAGCTGCTATTAGAGATAATGATCCAGTTATCTTTATGGAGTCGGAACAAATGTATGGTGATAAAGGTGAAGTGCCAGAAGGTGATTATGTATTGCCAATTGGTAAAGCAGATGTTAAGAGAGTAGGAACAGATGTAACTATTGTTACCTTTGGGAAAATAATTAAAGAAGCTTTTAAAGCTGCAGATATTCTTGAAAAAGAAGGGATTTCTATTGAGATTATTGATTTAATGACAGTTCGTCCAATGGATCATGAAACTATTTTAGAATCAGTAAGAAAAACCAATAGATTGGTTATTTTAGAAGAAGCTTGGCCTTTTGCTAGTGTAGCTTCAGAAATTACGTATCAAGTTCAAGATAAAGCTTTTGATCACTTAGATGCGCCTATTAAGAGAATTACTACTGCAGATACTCCTGCGCCGTACTCTCCAGGATTATTAGCAGAGTGGTTGCCAAATGCAAATGATGTTGTGAAGGCGGTAAAAGAGGCAATGTATATAAAATAAAGGCATAATTTTTGCGTTTAAATTCCTTTCAGGTGTACCTGAAAGGAATTTTCATTTATAAAAAGATTGAATTATATGGGGAAAAAATACGTTATTACAATATGTTTAGGATTCATTGGAGTATATACCCTGTTAGGCCAAGTTAAAATTGGAGGTCTAGTGGTGGATCAAAATAATGAACCTATTCCCTTCGCAAATGTAATTTTTACAAACTCTAGTGAAGGGACTGTTTCCGATGAAAATGGAACGTTCTACTTACAATCAAAAAACAACTATAAGGTTATAGAAGTTAGTTTTTTAGGGTATAAAACAAAAACACATACGATCAAATCTAGAGATTTACAATTGCGAATTGTACTAGAAGAAGCTGCAGCGGTTTTGAATGAAATAGTGCTTTATAGTGGTAAAATAAAAAAGAAAGGAAATCCAGCTATTGCTATTTTGAAAAAAGTGTGGGCAAAAAAACGCCAAAACGGAATCTATTTATTTGATAGATACGAATATAAAAAATACGAGAAATTAGAGTTTGATTTGAACAATATAGACAGTGCTATGATTCATAGTAAATTGTTTAAAAATATGGAGTTTATTTTTAAAGGAATAGACACGTCCCGTATTACAGGGAAAGCTTTTTTACCTATTTTTATCAACGAGTCTGTTTATGATGTATATGGAAATAATAAAACCAATAGGGTTCGGGAAGATATTATTGCCAATCGTAATTCTGGGTTTAGTGCCAATCAAAATATTATTTCATTTATAAAAGATCTCTACGTAGACTATAATATATATGATAGTTATATTAAGATATTTGACAAGAGCTTTGCGAGTCCTATCTCTAGAGTTGGTGTTTCTACCTATAATTATATATTGACAGATAGTGCTTATATAGAAAGTAAATGGTGTTATAATATTGTCTATTACCCTAGGCGTAAAAACGAATTGACTTTTAAAGGTGATTTTTGGGTAAACGACACCACTTTTGCGGTGAAAGAAATTAATATGAAAGCCACTAGAAGTGCTAATATAAACTGGGTAAAAGACATTTATATTGAGCAAGAGTATGAGGTGTTGAGTGATTCTGTGTTTTTATTAAAGAAAGACTATATGATGTCTAATTTTAGCTTTAATAAAAAAGACAAAGCCAAAGGAGTGTATGGTAAGCGAACCACCATGTATAAAAATTATGCGTTTGATGTAGAAAAAACAAATAAGTTTTACGCTACAGAAATTGATGTGTATGATGATAAAATCTATAAACAGAATGATGAGTTTTGGGATGAGAATCGTCAAGAAGTATTGAGCGAAAACGAAAAAGGGATATACAAAATGTTAGACACCTTAAAAACAGTCCCCAAGTTTAAGCGCATGTATAATTTGGTGTCTATTTTAGGCTCTGGATATATTGAATTTAATAATTTTGATTACGGCCCTATTTTTTCGTCTTTTGGGATGAATGATGTAGAAGGTGTTCGACTAAGAATAGGAGGGAGAACCTATTTTAGTCAAAATGATAAATGGAGAATTCAAAGTTATTTAGCTTATGGGTTTAAAGATGAGAAATTTAAGTATGGGGTTTCAGGGAAGTGGATGTTTAATACTAAGAATCGATTTATAATAGGAGGAGGAAATCGTCGAGATGTAGAGCAGATAGCTGTAAGCTTAACCACTACCAACGATGTTCTTGGGCGTAGTTTTGCCTCTTCGGCAGTTTTTGCAAGTGGAGATAACAGTAAGTTAACCTCTATTAATTTATCCAATGCTTATTTAAGTATGGAGCCAAAGAAAAATTTATTATTTAGGGTAGGAGCTTCATATCGTACCTTAAAAACAGCATCGCCTAGTACCTTTAATCTGGATTATTATACCGCTGTAAATAAAATGGAGACCAAGAGTGAACTAGTACAGTCCGAAGTTGATTTCTCTGTAAAATATACTCCGCATAAAAAAACGATTGGAAATGGGGTGGAGCGTACCAAAGTAAATGCGGCATATCCTACTTTTTTTGCCAGTTATTCCAGAGGGTTAAAAGGGGTAATCAACAGTGATTTTGACTATCAAAAAGTACAATTTTATTACAATCAACCGTTTCAAATAGGTGGTATTGGGAGAACAACAACAACTTTTGAATTAGGGAAAACGTTTGGAGAAGTACCTTTAGGCTTGTTAAATGTGGTGCCAGGGAATCAATCGTATTTTACCATTGCAAATACCTACGCATTATTGGATTATTATGAGTTTGTGACCGATAGTTATGCTTCTTTACATGTGGAACATAATTTTAATGGGCGTATATTGTCTCGTATTCCGCTACTTAGAGCGTTGAATTTGAGGGAGATAATTGGTGTAAAAGCGTTGTACGGAACTATTTCTGATGAAAATATTGCATTAAATGCGTCAAATATTAACTATATTGCGCCCGATAAAGGATATTATGAGTATAGTCTAGGGATAGGCAATATATTTAAAGTGTTAAGAATCGACTTTTCTTGGAGAGGAAGCTATATGAACACTCCTAATGCTAATAAATTTGTTGTAAAAGGGGCGTTTGGTTTTTATTTCTAAAAAGAACTAACAGAATTAAAATTACTGAGTTATTTGTATAACTTTATACTAAACTAATGACAAAAAAAATGAGTGCCACACCTAGAAGAACATTCGATGTTCTAATTGAAATTCCAAAAGGGAGTAGAAATAAATATGAATACGATTTTGTATTGCATAAAATTCGTTTTGATCGTATGTTATTTTCATCTATGATGTACCCTGGAGATTATGGATTTATTCCTGAAACATTGGCATTGGACAAGGATCCTTTGGATGTATTGGTGTTAGGACATGAGCCTACATTTCCAATGTGTGTGATGGAAGTAAAACCTATTGGAGTATTCCATATGGCTGATGAGAAAGGACCAGATGAGAAAATTATTTGTGTGCCTGTGTCTGACCCTATTTGGAATCGTTTAGATAATTTATCTGATATGAATCAGCATCAAGTAAAAGAGATAGAACACTTTTTTCAAGTTTATAAAGATTTAGAAGATAAAAAAGTAGCAGTAGGTGGATGGGGTAATTCCGAGGAAGCCTATAATTTAATTGATGAATCAATTGCACGTTACGAAAAAAGTGAACATAAGAAAAATCGTAATTTCACGATTTAGAACTGTCATAAATACATATAAAAAACCACCTTTATTTTTAAAAGGTGGTTTTTTTTGTTTTAAACTATTTTAGTACATTAGCAAGGAATCAAAGAAAAATTAATTAAACTCAACAAAAAAACATGGAATTATTAGTTAAATTTCTACCTGCATTTGGTGTGGGTGCATTACTGTTTGTATTCTTTAAAAACAAATGGGTTACGAAACAAGACGCAGGAGAAGCCAAAATGGCTCGAATTGCAAAAGACATTGCCGATGGTGCAATGTCCTTTTTAAAAGCTGAATACAAAGTGCTTTCCATTTTTGTAGTCGCAGTAGCAGGCTTGTTATTTTTAAAAGGAACCTATGAAGACGGTTCTAACGGAATGATTGCTGTATCATTTATTGTCGGAGCTATTTGTTCTGCATTGGCAGGATTGATAGGGATGAAAGTAGCGACAAAAGCAAACGTAAGAACTACACAAGCTGCTAGAACTTCTTTAGGAAAAGCATTAGAAGTTGCTTTTGCTGGTGGTGCCGTAATGGGCTTGGGAGTTGTAGGTCTTGGTGTCTTAGGATTGAGCAGTTTGTTTATCTTATACCAAGGGATGTGGTCTGGTAATGAAAATTTAGCATTGGTATTGAATGTTCTTTCGGGCTTTTCATTAGGAGCCTCTTCCATCGCTTTGTTTGCCCGTGTAGGTGGTGGTATTTATACCAAAGCTGCAGATGTAGGAGCAGATTTAGTTGGAAAAGTAGAAGCTGGAATTCCAGAAGATCATCCTTTAAACCCTGCAACTATTGCTGATAATGTTGGGGATAATGTAGGAGATGTAGCAGGAATGGGAGCGGATTTATTCGAATCTTATGTGGGGTCAATTATTGGAACCATGGTGCTTGGAGCTGTATATGCTACCTTGCCAGAATTTTCGGATCAATTTGATGGCTTAGGGGCTGTGTATTTGCCATTAGTATTGGCAGCTGTAGGTATTGTAATGTCCATTTTAGGGACATTTTTTGTACGTGTAAAGGACGGAGGGGATCCTCAAAAAGCATTGGATTTAGGAGCATTTGGTTCTGCTGGATTAATGTTGGTGGCCTCTTATTTTATCATTCAACAAATGTTGCCAGAATCTTGGGTGGAAGCTGGAATTACCTATACTTCTATGGGGGTTTTTTGGGCAACCATAGCGGGGCTTGTTACAGGATTATTAGTAGGAAAAGCTACAGAGTATTATACCGCAACAGGTAAGCCTCCAGTAATGTCTATTGTAAAACAATCTGAAACGGGTGCTGCAACTAATATTATTGCAGGTTTGGGTGTAGGGATGATGTCTACTATGATTCCTATTTTATTAATTGCAGCAGCTATTATGATATCTCATCATTTTGCAGGTTTGTACGGTATTGCTATTGCAGCTGTAGGGATGTTAGCAAATACGGGGATTCAATTGGCAGTAGATGCCTATGGTCCTATTTGTGACAATGCTGGAGGAATTGCTGAAATGGCGGAATTGCCAAAAGAAGTACGTGAACGTACCGATAAATTGGATGCCGTTGGAAATACGACAGCAGCTATTGGAAAAGGATTTGCTATTGCTTCGGCTGCCTTAACTGCCTTGGCTTTATTTGCAGCCTTTATGAAAACTGCTCACGTGACTTCTATTGATGTTTCTAAACCAAATATAATGGCAGGATTGTTAGTAGGAGGGATGTTGCCCTTTGTTTTCTCTGCCTTGTCTATGAATGCTGTGGGGCGTGCGGCAATGGCAATGATTGAAGAAGTGAGACGTCAGTTTAAAGAAATACCTGAATTAAAAGCTGCCTTGGAGGTGATGCGTAAATACGATTCGGATATGTCTAAAGCAAGCGCAGAAGATAGAGCTATTTTTGACAAAGCAGATGGCGTTGCTGATTATGGAAAGTGTATTGATATCTCTACCAATGCGTCTTTAAAAGAAATGGTGCTGCCAGGTTTATTAGCAATTGTTGTACCAGTGGTTGTTGGTTTTTTGGGAGGTGCAGAAATGCTTGGTGGACTTTTAGCTGGGGTTACTACCTGTGGTGTGCTTATGGCAATATTTCAGTCCAATGCTGGTGGTGCTTGGGACAATGCAAAAAAGACTATTGAAGAGAATGGAGGGAAAGGAACCGATGTTCATAAAGCATCTGTGGTAGGTGATACCGTTGGTGATCCTTTTAAAGATACTTCGGGACCTTCTTTAAATATTTTATTAAAATTAATGTCTGTAGTAGCTTTGGTGATTGCACCGAGTATTGCTTTAGATGTGGATAAAATAGAGGTAAAATCGGAAATAGGGCAAGTTCAGTTTATGGAAAATATGACGAGTCAAAAGGAAGCTCAAATAGCAGTCGTAATTAATAGGAGTTCTGATGGGACCATAAAGGAAACAGTTAGGTCTAGTGACGGGAGAGCTACTCATGGAATAATTATTAAGGAGGGAGTTGTGGAAAAAGCAACGCTTAAAGGGACTCCCCGTGATAATACCAATTACAATCTAAAATGACCGATATAAATAATTCCATTTCTAAACCGTCATTTGGAAATGTATTTGGTATAAGAATGTAAAATAGCTGTACTAATTTTAGTGGACTAAAAAAAATGCTCGCAAACTGCGAGCATTTTTTTTGAGTAGTACTGTTATGGAAAATGAACAGTGATTTTGTAGAAAATGTATTGGAATTAGGTTTTACCTAGATTGTTTAATTCTTCATTTTATCACGATTCATTTCAATGATATCTACACTGTTATCTGTATTTCCTAAAAAGTATTTGCTAAAGTGATCTGCTCGTAGCCAAAAGGAATACTCTGTCATTTTTCCAAAACTATGGCGTTGTCCAGGCATGATCATAAAGTCAAAACGTTTGTGGGCTTTTATGAGTGCATTGGCCATTCTAATTGTTGCTCCAGGGTGTACATTATTGTCTACATCGCCTGTGATTAATAGGAGTCGTCCTTTTAAATTACTAGCGAGTTCTTGGTTTTTATCAATTGTATATTTGTATTTAATTTTACCATCGGCATCTTTTTCCGCCAATACTCCATTGTGTGTTTCACTCCACCAGCTATTGTAGATGCTATTGTCGTGATTTCCAGCAGAAGAAACAGCTACTTTAAAAAAGTCGGGATATTGCAATATAGCAGCAGTTGACATAAATCCACCTCCTGAATGTCCGTAAATACCTACTTTTTCAATATTGATAAAAGAATGTTTATCGGCTAATTGTTCTGCAACGTATTTTTTATCCGCGAGTCCGTAATCTCTTAAATTTCCATATCCGTAATTGTGATACCATTTAGAACGGTTTGGATGTCCTCCTCTGTTTCCTAGTGTTACTACAATAAAACCTATTTGTGCCATACGGTCAACTCGATCCATTCTCAAAGAAAAAGCTTTGTTTACGGCTTCGGTTTGTGGCCCAGGGTATACGTATTCTAATAAAGGGTAACTCTTTGTTTGATCAAAGTCAAAGGGTTTGTACATAACACCGTAAATATCTGTGATCCCATCGTCTGCTTTCATTTTAAATGTTTCCGGGAATTTATAGCCTGTGGCGAATAATTGAGATAAATCGGCCTCCTCTAATTTCATGATAAGGGAACCATTATTGCTGCGTAATTCAGCAATTGGAGCTGTGTTTACCCGAGAGTAATTACTTACAAAATAGCGCTTAGAATCTGCCATGCTTGTTTTGCTAGTAAAATTACCAGGGTTTAAGTTTTTTAAGCCCGTACCGTTTAAGTTAATTTTGTAGAGGTGTTCGTAATACGGGTCTTGATCTTTACTGACACCGTTTGCTGTAAAATACAAAACGCGATTTTTTTCGTCTATGTTTTTAAAGCTATTTACGTGATATGCTCCAGAAGTTACTTGGTTTTTTAAGTTTCCTTTGTTGTCGTATAGATAAAAATGTGCCCATCCATCACGCTCAGCCCAATGTAATAGTTCGGTTTCGTTATTAAATAATACTAAACTTCGTTTTTCGATATAAGTGTTAAAACGTTCCTTAATAAGTACCTTGCTTTCTCCTGTTTGGATGTCAGCCACACAAATATCTAAGTTTTTACGGTCTCTGCTGATTGTGCTGTAATAGATTTTTCCTTTTTTTGATAGTAAGCGTGAAGGACGGAAATCGTCATCCATTGTTGCTTTTTTTCTAGGGGCTCTATAAATAGAAATTCCTTGTTGCACCGTGCTGTCAAGCGCTACATTTATTACTTTCTTGGTAGGGATGTCAAAAATCAACAATTCCTCTTTTGCAAATTCTTGTTCGCCAGGCATGTGGTATTTATAGGTTTCTAATGTTGGACGTTTTTTAGCTACCGAATTAATTACCCATAAGTCTTTTAGCATCCGTTCGTCACTGCGTTTGAAAACAAACTTTTTTGAATTGTGAGACCAAACTCCCCAAATGTTTTTTCTGTCGTCTTTTTTCTTTTCTTTGCTCTCGTTGTTTTGTCCGTAGGTGCCTCCTCCGTAGTTGTAGTTTTCTACACCGTCTTTGGTCCATTGATGTTCTACAATTGTACTGTCTTTTTCGTCTTTAACTGCTTTTAGAAAGTTTTCTTTGTCCATCCAAAATAAGTTGAAATTTTTAGAGAAAAGAACAATAGTACTATCAGGAGCTATGTTTGCCCATTTTTCCCATTTCTTTTCTTTTTCTTTTTCAGTGTCAATGACCGTAAGTTTATTTCCTCCCAATTTGTACTCTAAATGATATACTTTAGATTCCATTTTAGGTGCTTTTTTTTCTGATTTTTTAATGTCAGTACTGTCTTTTTTTTGAGCGTCCTTTTTAGTTTCTTTTACGGCTACTTTTTCTGTAGCTGTTATTCTAAAACGAATGGCGGTTTCGTTTTTGACAAATTTAAAACTGAACTTTGGTAAATGTTGTGAGTCGTAGGGGTCTTTGGTGATTAACGTGAGCCATTTTGCCATTTTTTCGTTGTCAAAAAGTACTTTCTTTGTGCGTTTATCGGCGTTTACCAAATAATAATTAGATCCATTTGTAGTTTTGTATTGGTACCAGAATCTATTTCCGTTTTTTAACCAATGTGCTCTAACCTTTGTGGAATGTACCAGTTTTCCTAAATTTTCAGGAGCGTACTTTGCTGCCAATCGATAATTAGGTGTAGGTATTTTCGAAACTTGTTCTTCTTGAGAAAAGAGTGTATTCACACTTAAAAAAAGCGCAAAAATAATGAATGTATGTTTCATGATAAGGGACGTGATTGTTTTTTTTGGTGAAAATACGAAGTTACTATTTCGTGTTTTATTGAGCAGGTGTTAAATGTTAAAATTACCCTAATAATTGACACTGATTTTGAAGTAAAGATGAGGCGTAAAAAAAACGCGTTAGTTGCGCGTTTTTAAGTGTGTTATACCAAATATATTTCCAAGTGACGGTTTAGAAATATAATTATTTTTTGTTTTAGTTAGGCGAGAAATGGAAGAACAGCCTTAGCTATCGTTCTGTTTTTTAACAACGCTAGCACGTAAAATAAACTATTTATATCGATTATTTTGGATTGGAATTGGTATTAGAATGGGTGTTGTTTTAAAATAATCCATTTATTTGTGCATCTATCTTATCTATAATAGTCCCTAGATCCTCGGGTTTTGAAACAAAATCTAAATTATCTATATCTATTATTAATAGTTTTCCTTTGTCGTAATTTGTAATCCATGCCTCATAGCGTTCGTTCAAACGACTCAAATAATCTATACTTATTGAGTTTTCATACTCTCTGCCACGTTTGTGAATTTGACCTACTAATGAAGAAATAGAACCACGCAAATAAATCAATAAATCTGGAGGTGATACAAGTTGCTCCATCAATTCAAATAGCGATGAATAGTTTTTAAAATCACGATTGGTCATCAAGCCCATAGCATGTAAATTTGGCGCGAAAATACGTGCATCCTCATAAATGGTACGGTCTTGAATAATTTCTTTTCCACTTTTTCTGATTTTCAAGATCTGCCTAAATCTGCTGTTTAGAAAATAAACTTGTAAATTGAACGACCATCGTTCCATCTCGCCATAAAAGTCATCTAAATATGGATTTTCATCCACCGATTCGTAATGTGGTTCCCAGTTGTAATGTTTAGATAAGAGTTTGGTTAGCGTTGTTTTACCTGCTCCAATGTTTCCGGCAATGGCTACGTGCATACTATTTGGTGTTCAAAATTTATAAAAAATAAAAGTAATCAAATTTTTATAATTATACGGTGTATATAGTTGTCTAAATAATCAATTTATAACCTACACCTCGGATATTTAGTATTTTAATGCTTGTGTCTTTATTTAGTTTTTTACGTAGTTTACTTATAAAGACATCCATGCTTCTTGCATTAAAAAAATCATCATTTCCCCATAATTTATTTAAGATATAGGCTCGTTCTAATACCTTGTTTTTTGATTGGTATAAATAAAATAATAAGTCGGATTCTCTGTGTGTGAGTTCTGCAGCTATGTTATCATGGAAAAGCAATTGTTTGGTGTTGTCAAATGTATATGTTCCTATTTTAACGGTGCTTGACCCCTTGGTCTTCCTGTGTAATAAGGCTTCTATTCGAACGATCAATTCTTCCATAGAAAATGGTTTTTTTAAATAGTCGTTGCCTCCGATATGAAATCCTTCTATTACATCTTTTACCTGTGATTTTGCCGTTAAAAAAATAATGGGAATAGAATTGTTAGACTGCCTGATTTCTTTGGCAACTGTAAATCCATCTTTTAAAGGCATCATCACATCCAACACTAAGATGTCTGGTGTATTGGTCTGATAATGGGCGATAGCTATTTGTCCATTGTTACATAAATCCACCTCAAAATTTCGTGTTTCTAAGCTCTCTTTTATAATCTGTCCTAAAGAGGGTTCGTCCTCTGCCAATAATATTTTAATAAGATTGCTCATGGGGTAGTTTTATAATGAATGTGTTGTTTTTGGATCCTTCAATATGAATGGTTCCTCCTGTTTTTTTAATGATGCTTTTGCAATAATACAAACCGATTCCAAAACCTTTTACCGTATGTGTATTTCCTGTCGGAATGCGATAAAATTGTTCAAACACCTTTTTTTTATGTTGCTTTTTTATGCCTTTTCCATTATCTGAAATGGCTAATGTAATCTCATTTTTATCTTCTTTTAAATCGATATAAACCTTATAATTCCCATATTTTACAGCATTGTCTAACAAATTATTTACCGCATTTTCAAAATGAAATTCATCTACCTTATAATGGATGTTAGCATTTGGTATATGGACTTTAAATTGATAGTTCGTATGTAAAGATTGATGTTTAGCCACTATTTTTTCTATTAGTTTACTCAGGTTTATCTTTTCAAATTCCGATTTTCGCTTGTTTAAAGAGGCTGTTTCTAATAGTTTTTCAACCATATATTCTAGTTTTTCTAGTTGTTGCGTAGAAGTGTCTAAATATATTTTTGTTTTTTTTGGATCTTCTAGTCCTCCAAAATTTTGCAGGCTTTCCAAGGCAACTGAAATGGTTGCAATAGGGGTTTTAAATTCGTGAGTGATATTACTAATCAAATCATTTTTAATCTCAGAGAGTTGCTTTTGATTGTTGATAATGTGCAATAGATAAAACAGACATCCAATAATGCAACAGGATAGTAATAATGATAGCATGATCCCTGTGGCACTTCGCCTAAGGGCACCAGCAAATGGATTACTGAAATACAAACGGATGTTTTCGTTCTTTTTTAGAAAAGTTGATTTTGAAGATACAGATAGGTATTCTAGCTTTGATAAATAAAATTTAGGGTAAAATAGAGTGTCATTTTTATAATGATAGAGTTGCTTTGAAACCTTAATGTTTCGTTGTTTTAATTGGATATTTAATAAGGAGTCTACTTGAGAATAGGCTATAGTATCCTGCTGAAAAGAAATAATTATTTTAGTTAACCCTTTTATTAACTCAAGACTGTCTCCTGATTTTTCCCCCTTTAAGATGATAATGTTGGAAATGTTTTCAGGTTTTAGTTTATTGAAATCATCTATTTTATACAGTTGTTTTTTCTTGTCCTGATGGGTGGTTTTATTTGAGCTAAGGGAAACAAAATGTTTCCTAGAACTGTTATTAAAGGTGGATGTATATGTTTTAGGATCTCCTTTTTCAATTATAGAAAAATAATTATTCTTTGCTATGTCTGCATAATATTCTTCTAAGGAATTGTCCAAACTCAATTGGATTTCGTTGACGATACGCTGTTTGTTGACAAGGTAATTATTGTAATTCCAGTATAATTGTGCTGCTATGGTTAGTGTAATTGTCAGACTGATTAAAATTAATAAATAGCTGTATTTTGATTTATTCATGATTCAAAAATAAGGACTTATTTTTAAAAAATAACTGACTTAACAGTCGTTAACACTAATTAACTAAGTCATACGCTATTCTGTTTTATGTTTGTAGACATAAAATATTTATATCATGAAAAAAAACTATACCATTTTAGCCTTGTTCTTGTCGATGGCTGTTTGTGCGCAGTCATTTACTGGAAAGGCGCTGTATCAAAGTAAACGCATAGGGGACATTAAAATAGAATCTAAAGGAATGGGAGGGGCACAACAAGCACAACTTCAGGAAATGCTAAAAAAACGATTCGAAAAAGTATATGAATTGCATTTCCATAAAACAACATCCTTGTATTATGAACAAGAAAAATTAGCAACACCTACTGCAAAAATGACGGGTGGAATTCAAATTGTAATTGAAGAGGGAAGTAATAATAAATTATACAAAGATATCAAGGAGGAAACGTATGTGGACAAAAGAGATATGATGGGGAAGTTGTTTTTGATAGAGGATCACTTAGAAAAACTAGATTGGAAATTAGAAAAGGAATCAAAAAAAATAGGTAATTACACCTGTTTTAAAGCTGTAGCCATTGAAGAATATGAACATAAAAAATTTATGACAGATAGCATTACGTTAAAATCGAGAAAAATAATTGCATGGTATACGCCAGAGATTCCTGTGAGTCATGGACCAGGAAAATTATATGGATTACCAGGTTTAATTTTAGAAGTGGCAGAAGGAAAGAACCTATTATTGTGTACTAAAATTGTATTGAATCCTTTGAATGCAGTGCTGATTAAGCAACCAAGACGAGGAAAAAAAGTAAGTCAAAAAAAGTATGATATCATTAAGTATAAAAAATCAAAAGAAATAATGAAACGCTTTAGAGGAAGTAGGAAAAAGGGAAAAGGGAATCAAATAACAATTGAAGTAAGGGACTAAGTGTGCTTTGTGTGTCCAGTTAATTTTTGATGTATGATTTTTTTGACAGAAACTTTAAATAAGGGACTAAACTAAAATTAAAAACAGCTAAAAAAGGCTTGGAGGAATGTTTGGGAGGATGTCCAGTAGGAATTGTAATTGGTGTAAAAAAAACATCAACCTAATTTAGAATTAAACTCATGAGAAAAATAGTTTTTATTATCGCATTGTTAAGCATAACAAGTGCGTCTGCCCAAGTTAAAGTGATTGGGTTTATAAAAGACAGTATTGGAAATCCCTTAGAAATGGCTAATGTGATTGCTTTGAATAAAGCAGACAGTAGTATGGAGGACTATTCTATTACGGATTCTAAAGGGAAATACCGTATCAATTTGAAAGAAAAAGGGATCTTTCAAGTGAAAGTGAGTTATGTTGGTTTTAAATCAAAAACGTTTACTGTGGATACCAATAGCTCAGAAAAAAGCTTGCAAAAAAATATCACGTTGTATGCTCAAGATAATACTTTAGGGACGGTAACCTTAACTTATGAAATGCCTGTGACAATAAAGGGAGATACTATTGTCTATAATTCTGATTCTTTTACCAATGGCACAGAGAAAAAGTTAGAGGATATTATGGAAAAGCTTCCTGGTGTGGAAATAAATAATGAAGGTCAGATAGAAATAGAAGGCAAAGTTGTAAAGAAAGTGATGGTAGAAGGAAAAATATTTTTTGACGGAGACACCAAATTGGCATTAAAAAATATTCCTGCGGATGCTGTGAGTAAAATTGAAGTCCTTAAAAATTATAATGAGGTTGGTCAACTGCGTGGATTGGGTACTGATGAAGACAATGTAGCTATTAACATCAAATTAAAAGAAGGGAAGAAAAATTTTTGGTTTGGTGAAATCACTGCTGGTGGAGGACTAGATAGCCGCTATATTATCCATCCAAAATTGTTTTATTACAGTCCAAAACAAAGCATCAATATTATTACCGATATGAATAATACGGGTGAAGTTCCGTTTACATTTCGTGATTATATTAATTTCACAGGTGGAATGCGTCGTATGGGGTCTGGGACTGTTTTAGAGAGTTCCTCTGGAAGTGCAGGGTTGTCTATGTTAAAAAACAACAAAGCTCAAGAGATTGAAAGTAAGTTTGCGGCAGTTAATTATAATTATGCTGTCAATGATAAAACAAATGTGTCTGCTTTTGGGGTTTATTCAAATACGGATACTCAGATGTTTACTGGTAAACAGACCGTTAATTATGTTGGTGAGATGTTACATATTGAAGATAAAATCACCACTACAAATCAAGGGAGTGAGTTAGCGATGTTTAAAGGGAGTTTGAAATATAAACCGAGTGTTAGTTTTCAGTTGGATTATGATGCCTTTATCAAAAAATCAAATACAGATGAATTGAATGCTATAATTTCCTTATCTAATATAGAAGGTGTTTTGAATGAGAACTTATTGGATATAAAGCAGCTTTCGAGTCCGTTTTCCTTTAGTCAAAATGCCAATATGTATTATAC
This sequence comes from Flavobacteriaceae bacterium, assembly GCA_965224465.1. Classification (GTDB taxonomy): domain Bacteria; phylum Bacteroidota; class Bacteroidia; order Flavobacteriales; family Flavobacteriaceae. Next base: position 4,009,890 of record OZ245049.1, read on the forward strand.
ATTAAATAAGAAAAACATCTTTTCTGTAGCCATATTAATGGAATATAACAAAGATAAACCTGTGTATAACTCCATTTCAGAACAGCAACGTTTTGCGATGATACCTTCCTTGGAAGAAGGGGAGAGCCCATTTAATATAGAACAAATAAAAAAGCAAACAAGTAAAAAGTTAGCTGCTACGTTGGATTACTATTGTGTTATAAATAATAAGAGTAATGTAAACCTAACTTTTGGAGCTTTGTTGAGTGATCAAAAATTAGTATCGGCTATCAATCAAAAACTGAAAGATGGAAGTCAACTTAATTTTGAAGATGTTAATTTATTAAATAATGTGAAATATGATTTTTTAGACAGCTATATGGGACTACGTTATAAATTTATAACCGGGGTTTTTACGTTCACTCCTGGTGTAATTCTACATCATTATTCGTTTGGGAATACGCAATTGGGAAGAGAAGAAACAAATTCGTTTACTAAATTGTTGCCTGATTTTTATGTAAAAATATCCTTTGGGAAGTCAGAGAGTGTCAATTTAAAATACAATATAACCACTTCTTTTACAGACGTAAATAGGTTGGCAGAAGGAACTGTTTATTCTAATTATAGTACCTTGTTCTCGGGGAATAGGAATTTAGACAATGCCTTGTATGAAAATTATTCCTTAAACTATTTTAATTTCAGAATGTTTAATTTTACTAATATCTATGCTCGATTAAATTATACTAAAAAGAAAAAGGCGATTAAATTTAGTTCGGTTATTACAGGGATTGATCGTGTAAATACCGTGGTAAATATCGATGATCCTGAAGATTCATTTTCTGCAAGTGCTCGTTATGGTCGTCGTTTTAATACCTTAAAAGTAAATTTGAAGGGTAGTTATCGATTGAACAATTATAATAATATTCAAAACAATAGTATTAGTAAGACCACTTCGGGAACTCAAAGCTACAAAGCGAGGTTGGGAACTAATTTTAAAGAATGGCCAAATATGGAAATTGGCTATCAGCAAACCTATAATAAGTTTGAAAGTGATAAGAGTGTGGATTCGTATAAAACACATCGTCCTTTTGTGAACCTAGAAATAATTTTCTTGAACGACTTTACCTTAACGGCTGATTATAGTTATTATCAATATAAAAATAAAAGTGGCTCCATAAACAATACGTATTCCTTTTTAAGTAGTAATTTGTATTATCAACAAGGCGATAGTAAATGGGAATTTAAATTAGCAGCGACCAATTTATTGGATACAAAAACAATAAATAAGGATAGTTTCTCTGAATTATATAGTTCGTCTTCTCAGTATTTTGTACAGCCAAGATATGTAGTGCTCAGTGTGAAATATAATTTGTAATTTAAGGGTATAGGAAAGGAATTGCCGAAGAAGGATTAGGACTTATATCAACTACAATCTAAAATATCCGATATAAATAGTTTGTTTTATGTCTTGTCGTTATTAAAATCAGTACGATAGCTAATTTTGTGTTTTTTACCTAGCTAAAACAAAAAAACAATTCCATTTCTAAACTGTCACTTGGAAAATGTATTTGGTATAAGTTTTTTAGAAGTGAGGAGAAATTTTAACTTAAACCAGTTATTTTATTTGTTGTCAGGTAAAATGATTGTTAGTCTTTTAAAAGCAAAAAAAAATGTAGGGAAACCTTGTTGATATGAGTAAATTTATAAACGAAAAAAAGCCTGTAACACTTATGTTTTACAGGCTTTTTTTTCGTTTATAAGAATACTTTTTAAATTTTAAAAGCATCTTTTATTTTTGCAACATAGTCTAATTTTTCCCAGGTAAATGTTTCCACTTCTTTTTCGAAAACTTCTCCACTTCCAGAAACAAATTTCACTATTTTAATCTCTGGTGTACGTCCCATGTGTCCGTAAGCTGCTGTTTCGGAATAAATAGGGTTTCTTAGTTTCAAGCGTTTTTCAATAGCTGCTGGTCGCATGTCAAACAATGTTTGAACAATCTTAGAAATTTGCCCGTCGTTTAAATTAATTTTGGAAGTACGGTAGGTATCTACGTTGATAGATGTTGGTTCAGCAACGCCAATAGCGTAAGAAACTTGTACTAAAATTTCATTACAAATTCCAGCGGCTACCATGTTTTTAGCAATATGTCTCGCAGCATACGCAGCAGATCTGTCAACTTTACTAGGGTCTTTTCCAGAAAATGCTCCACCTCCGTGTGCTCCTTTACCACCGTATGTGTCTACGATAATTTTACGACCTGTTAGTCCTGTATCTCCATGAGGGCCACCAATTACAAATTTCCCTGTTGGATTTACATGGTAGGTGATTTTATCATTGAATAATGCTTGTGTTTTTACGGGTAATTTTGCAATTACACGAGGCATTAAAACATTAATAACATCACTTTTAATTTTAGCTAACATGCTGTCGTCTTTATCAAAATCATCATGTTGGGTAGAAACTACGATGGTGTCAATACGTTGTGGAATGTTATCATCAGAATACTCAATAGTTACCTGACTTTTTGAGTCTGGGCGTAAATAAGTAATGTCCGAGTTTTCACGGCGCATCTCTGCCATTTCAATTAAAATCCGATGACTTAAATCCAATGCCAATGGCATGTAGTTTTCTGTTTCTTTGGTAGCGTACCCAAACATCATTCCTTGGTCTCCTGCACCCTGATCTTCTCCTTCTGCACGGTCTACTCCTTGGTTAATGTCTTGTGATTGCTCATGTATAGCAGAAAACACCCCACAAGAATTACCGTCAAAAAGGTATTCGCTTTTGGTATATCCAATTTTATTAATAGTATCTCGTGCTATTTTTTGCACGTCTAAATAGGTTTTTGTTTTTACTTCACCAGCCAATACTACTTGTCCTGTGGTAACCATTGTTTCACAAGCTACTTTTGAGTTTTTGTCAAAGGCTAAAAAATGATCGACTAAGGCATCTGAAATTTGATCGGCTACTTTGTCTGGGTGTCCTTCCGAAACGGATTCAGAAGTAAATAAATATGACATAATTATTCTATATATTTAGTTATAAAGAATGTAAACTGATTGTACGGGAAAGGCTAAAGAAAGTAATTGATTACTGCTTTAGCATTTTTTTTATGAGGTTGCAATCAGTTCAAATTCTTCCTCTTTTTAATTTGAGATGCAAAGATATACAATTTATAGAAACTGATATAATAAAATACTTAAAAAAACACAATGCAAACCTTTGACTTTTAAAATTAAACCACCGTTATTTATAGTTGTTCTAAATAGAATTATTGCTTTTGTGTTTTAATTTAATGGATATGTAACTTTATTTTCTGAAGGGTGTACTGTCCTTATTTGTCTTTTTTTCTTGTTGTAAAGGAGATAGTATTGAAATTTCGAGGTGTCAATTAACTCCCACAGAGCTGCAATTTCTAAACGGTCACTTGGGGGTTTAATTGAATTATATCGTAAAATCATAGTGATAGATTATTCAAAACACCACAGTGATATTGATAAAGACATTCCTGTGAAAACATATATCAGGAGAGAAAGGACTGATAAAATTTGTAAGAAAGAATCATGTTGTTGTAGCAAGAGTAGTGGTATAATGGCTTAAGTGATTTTAAGTGAAGTTTTGTTTTTTTGATTTTGTAAGCGGTTTTGTAAGTGAATTGGATTTTAATTTACTTAGTAATAGTTATTTGTCTTTATAGTTGTGTGAAGGCTGTTTTTGATTTCGTATTTTTAAAAGTAACTTTTAAGAAGAAAAATAAAGAAAAAACGTTTTTTTTGATTAAAAAAATGAAGCCCAGTGTTTGTTTTAACTGAGAATAATTAGATTAAAAATGGAAATGAAAGCTTGGCTGTTAACGTTAGGACGTGTTTGTTCATAATACATAAAGAAAATTGTATTATTTCAAGCGAATTCTTGGACGTTGATTTGGTGTTTAAAAAATGCTATATATTGTTTGTTTTTGTTAGAAATATGTACATTTATCCCATAAAATATAAATGAAAAATGTGCGTGTTGTTCGTATTTAAAAAATACTTCCAATAGAAACTCAACAAAAACAAAACATATGAAATCAATTAATATTTTAGTGATAGGTGCTGGAAATATGGGGCTTACCTTTGCAGAAGGGATGAGCAGGTCTAGTATTTTAAAAGGGAATAAAATAAATATTTACGATGTTTCTCATCAAAGAATTGCGGAAATTCAACAAATGGGACTCTTTAATGTTTGCTCTTCTTTAGACGTGTGTTTACCGCAAGCAGACATTGTTTTTTTAGCTGTAAAACCGTACAATATAGAGGAGCTATTTACAAGTATGAAACCGTTTACAAATCCCGACCAAATTTTTGTTTCGATCATGGCTGGAGTCAAAATTAAAACGATTCAAGACAGCTTAGAAGTAGACAAAGTAATTAGAAGCATGCCTAATTTACCAGCTAAAATTGGAGAAGGGATGACTAGTTTTACTATTTCTAAAACGGTGTCTAAATCAGAATCATTTTTAGTAAACGAATTAATGGAGACTACAGGAATTACGGTGGAGGTTGCCAATGAAAAAATGATTGATGCATCTACCGGGATTTCGGGCAGTGGTCCTGCGTATGTTTTCTACTTTATGCAAGCGATTGTAGAGAAAAGTATAAATCTTGGGTTTACGGAAGAAGAAGCTAAAAGAATGACAATTCAAACGTTTAACGGTGCTGTTAAGCTCTACGAAAAGCACAAAGAAACGCCCAACGAGTGGATTGAGATGGTTGCTTCTAAAGGTGGAACCACAAGAGCGGCTATCGATATTTTAGACAAAGGACATGTAAAAGAGTCGATTATTCAAGCCGTAACAGGCGCCTTTGAAAGAGCCGTTGAATTAGGAGATATTGATGCGAAATAATCAATAAAAAAGATGTTTTATTTAAAAAATAGTTGGAGACTATAAAAATGTTTCTATATTTGCCAATAGATAAGAAATAGAAATGAATAAAAATTTAAACATAATGTGTCGCTGTATGATGTGTATTAATTACGCAGAGGACGCGAGTGTATAAATTTTAAAATATATATCAAGAGCCTCTGAGAAATCAGAGGCTTTTTTTTTACAAGAAACACAATGAATACTATTTTTAACTTTTTAATGATGATAATGTGCCGCATGCGTATGCTGTGTTGTTGCATGATAAGATATTGCCAAATTTAGTTTTTTTAAAGTATAAAATTTAGAAAGCCCCTTTGGTAATATCAGTATTCAAAGGGGCTTTTTCCATTTAGTTATACAAAAAATAGTACTTATGAGCAATAAAAAATTTTCAACAACAGCATTACACGCAGGACACGATACTTCAAAAACAGCAGGGACTAGAGCAGTGCCTATTTATCAAACTACCTCTTATGTTTTTAATGATACCCAGCATGCCGCCAACGTTTTTAGTTTGGCAGAACCTGGCTTTATTTACACGAGATTAAACAATCCAACCAACGATATTTTAGAAAAACGTTTGGCAGCCTTGGATGGAGGGATTGGAGCAGCAGTATTTGCTTCTGGAACAGCCGCAATTTCATCGGCTTTATTAACTTTGTTAAGAGCAGGTGACCATATTGTTGCATCAAGTACTTTATACGGAGGGACCTTTAATTTATTGAATGTTACCTTACCAAGATTAGGGATTACTACTACTTTTGTAGATGCATCGGATCCTGAGAATTTTAAAAAAGCTATTCAAGACAATACCAGAGCAGTGTTTATTGAATCTATAGGGAATCCAAAATTAGATGTATTGGACATCGAAGCAATTGCGGATATTTCTAAAGCTAATAAAATTCCATTATTAGTGGACAATACTGTGGCGACTCCTTATTTATTAAATCCTATAGAACACGGAGCTAATTTGGTTATTTATTCTTTGACTAAGTTTATTGGAGGACAAGGAAACTCTTTAGGAGGTGCTATTGTAGATGGAGGTAACTTTGACTGGACAAGTGGTAAATTTCCAGAGTTTACAGAGCCTTCTGCGGGATACCATGGGTTAATTTATAGCGAAGCTTTAGGCGATGCTGCTTTTATAGCCAAGGTACGATTGGAAGGATTGCGAGATTTTGGGGCAGCATTGAGCCCGTTCAATGCATTTCAAATTATTCAAGGCTTAGAAACCTTATCTATTAGAATGGATAAACACAGTAAAAATGCGTTGGAATTGGCGCATTGGTTAGAAGAGCAAGAAGAAGTGAATTGGGTAAGTTACCCAGGATTAGAGAGTCATGCATCTTATGAAAACACAAAAAAATACTTACCAAAAGGTCAGAGTGGTGTCTTATCATTTGGTGTAAAAGGAGGCTTTGAATCTGCAAAAATCACCGTGGATAATGTCAAAATATTTTCGTTATTGGCAAATATTGGAGATACAAAATCATTGATTATTCACCCTTCAAGTACTACACATCAACAATTAACGGATGCGCAACAAGAGAAATCTGGAGTCACAAAAGACCTGATTAGATTGTCGGTAGGAATTGAAGATATCAACGATTTAAAACAAGATTTAAAAGAGGCGTTTTCTAAAATAAAGGTGTCGGCACATTAATTTTCTTAAAAATCTGTTGTATAAGAAATAGATTATACGTTTATTTGTGTCTTAGTTCATATACTTATTGAATATTGTTATTAAGAAAGGCAGAGGGATTAGACCCGCTGAAGCCTTAGCAACCCTTTAATTTTAAAGAAGGTGCTAAATTCTACCAAATCGGATAGATAACAAACGGACATAAAACCACTGGTATTTTTTCCTTCTTAATAACAATAACATTTAAGTAACATTTAAATTAATTATTGTTAGGTTTTATTCATGCATCAAATTAAATACATATCCATTCCAACTATTGTTTCTGAAAAAGGAACTACCTACGAGGGTTTTAAATTGTCGTATCAAGTTTTTGGAAAAAAAATACATTCAGCACCTGTGGTGTTGATCAATCATGCGCTTACAGGGAATTCTGATGTGGCAGGGGAGAATGGATGGTGGAAATCATTAGTAGGTATTGGTAAATTAATTGACACAGAAAAGTATACAGTGCTGTGTTTTGATATACCTGGGAATGGGTTTGCTATTAAAAACACTTCTTTTTCTTACGATGAATTTTCTGCCAAAGATGTGGCTAATTTGTTTGGTTTGGCTATTTCAGAATTAAAAATAACATCGCTTTTTGCTGCCATTGGTAGTTCTTTAGGGGGTGGGATTGCTTGGGAAATGACGGTGTTGTTTCCAAATTTAATTCAACATTTAATCCCAATAGCCTCAGATTGGAAAGCATCGGATTGGGTGTTGGGACACAATAAAGTACAGCAGCAAATTTTAGAAAATTCTTCCAAACCATTACATGATGCCCGTATGATGGCCATGCTTTTTTATCGTACCCCAGCCTCTTTTGAGCAGAAATTTAAAGGGTCAAGAAACGAGGCTATGGATATGTATAATGTAGAAAGCTGGCTGCTGCATCACGGAGAAAAATTAGAGGAGCGATTTAGTGTACACGCCTATAAAACAATGACGCATTTGCTCAGTTCTTTTAATATTTTTAAAGGAAGAGCGTCAGAAGAGGAAGTTTTTGATAGGATCAAAGCAACGGTGCATATGGTAGGGGTAGATTCTGATTTGTTTTTTGTGCCAGTACAGAATAAAAAGACACTGAATATATTAGTAGAAAAAGGAAAAAAAGTAAGTTATAAAGAAATAAAATCGGTCCATGGACACGATGCGTTTTTAATAGAGTTTGAACAATTAGTGAACATATTAAGAGACGTTTTTAAATAAAAAAGTACAATGAAGATAGTTAAATTTGGAGGAAAATCATTGGCCAATGGAAAAGGAATGGAATGTACCTTGGCAATTATAGCAGCAAAAGTAGCAAGAAAAGAAAAAATAGCCTTGGTGGTTTCTGCACGAGGGAAGTCTACCGATCATTTGGAGTCTATTTTAGAAAAAGCGAAGAATAATATTCCTTACAACGAAGAGTTTGAAACGTTTAAAACATATCAAAACAATGCAGACACTTCTATTGATTTTTTAAGTGAGTTTACATTGCTAGATGAGATTTTTAGGGGCGTGAGTTTGTTAAACGATTACAGTGCTAAAATAAAAGACCAAGTATTGGCACAAGGAGAGTTGATCTCTGCAAAGTTTTTGACACATCAATTGTCAAAGAAAGGTTTGAAAGCATCTTTTGTAGATGCAAGAAAATTGATTGTAACAGATAGTGAATTCGGAAATGCGCAACCTTATAAAAGTGTTTCGGAAACGAATGTTATTGCTTATTTTGAACAAAATGACACCGATGAAATAAAGGTGATAACTGGTTTTATAGCGTCTAATCAACAAGGAGAAACAACTACTTTGGGACGCAATGGAAGTAATTATTCAGCATCGTTAATTGCCAATTATTTGAACGCTTCTGAATTGCAAAATTACACCCATGTAAATGGAATTTACACGGCAAATCCTGACATGGTTTCTAATTCTAAAAAAATTAAAAAACTCTCGTATCAGGAAGCAAATGAAATGGCCAATTTTGGTACTAATATCTTACATGCAAAAACCATTATTCCGCTGATCGAAAAAAATATTCCTTTGCGTATTTTAAATACGTTTAATTCGGATAACGAAGGTACTTTAATAGGGAAAGCATCAGAACGTGGAGGGATTAAATCCTTGTCTGTTCAGGAAAATGTTGCATTGGTAAATCTTGTAGGACGTGGTTTGCTTGGGAAAACGGGAGTTGATGGTCGTATTTTTACCGCTTTGGGAAGAGAACATATTAGTGTGAGCATTATTTCTCAAGGATCGTCGGAACGTGGGATTGGGTTTATAGTAGATGCTAAGGATGGTTATAAGGCAAAAAAGGTATTGGAAGATGAGTTTTCTAACGAGTTCAAGCGCAGGGATATTAGTAAGATTTATATAACAGATAATGTTTCGGTAATTTCTATTATTGGTCAGAGTTTACATTCGTTTTATCAGCCGTATAGCGCCTTGATAAAAAATAGGGTAACGCCTATTTTAATTAACAATACAGTGACAGGTGAAAATGTGTGTTTGGTAGTTAAAAAATCGGAGTTGAATAAAGCTGTGAATGTGATTCATGGTGAGATATTTGGTGTATCTAAAAATATAAATATAGCTGTTTTTGGAAAGGGATTAGTAGGAGGTACGTTGATTGATCAAATTTTAGAGAGTAGTGCTACTATTTTAAAGCGGAAAAATATAAATTTAAATGTTTTTGCTGTTGCAGGTTCGTCCAAGCTTGTTTTGAATAAAGAAGGGGTGTCTAAACATTGGAAAAACGAATTGGAAACAAGTAGGCTTCTCAATTATGAAGTAAATGATGTGATTTCCTATGCAGAAAAACATCATTTAGAAAATTTAATAATGGTAGATAATACCGCAAGCCCAGAATTTATAAATAATTATGTTGCTTTTGTAGAAAACGGTTTTGACTTGGTCTCTTCTAATAAGGTTGCCAATACTGTTGGATATAAATTTTACAAAGAGTTAAGAGATAAATTACATTTTTATAAAAAATCATATTTATACGAGACAAACGTTGGGGCAGGATTACCTCTAATCGGAACCATTAAGTTATTACATGACTCTGGAGAAAATATTACGAGGATTAGAGGTGTGTTTTCAGGATCGTTAAGTTATTTATTTAATATATTTTCAGCGGAAGATCGTCCTTTTTCGGAAGTGTTACAGGAAGCGATTGATCGTGGTTTTACCGAGCCAGACCCAAGAGAAGATTTATGCGGAAATGACGTGGCTCGTAAGCTGTTAATTTTAGCACGTGAGTTAGATTTGCAAAATGAGTTGGGAGATGTTGTTGTAGAGAATTTAATTCCTGAGGAATTGAGAGAAGGATCTTCACAGCAATTCTTATCAAACTTAAAGGCTTTAGATAGCGTGTTTGATAGGATTAAAAAAGATCAAAAGGAAGGACATGTATTGCGTTATATAGGTGATTTGTCTGGCGATTTACAACAAGACAAAGGGCAGCTAAAAGTCGAATTGGTTTCTGTTCCTGCAAACAGTCCATTAGGACAAATAAAAGGAGCCGATGCTATATTTGAAATTTTCACTGCGTCTTATGGCGATGCGCCTATTGTGATTCAAGGAGCAGGTGCTGGGGCTGCTGTTACAGCAAGAGGTGTTTTTGGAGACATCATTAGGCTAGCAGATAAAAATTAAATAGTAAAAAAAAAGCAGAAAATGAAATACAGTAATTTTGAAACACAAGCAATCCGAAACCAATTGGAGCGATCTCAATTTGAGGAGCATTCGGTACCTATCTATGTAACTTCTAGTTTTGTTTTTGACGATGCAGAGGATATGAGAGCCTCGTTTTCTGAAGAGAAAGACAAGAATATATATTCTAGGTTTACCAATCCGAACACCACGGAATTTATTGATAAAGTAGTGGCTATGGAAGGTGCAGAAGACGGATATGCTTTTGCTACCGGAATGGCAGCTGTGTTTTCTACCTTTGCTGCCTTGTTAAATAGTGGCGATCATATTGTGTCGGCAAGGGCTGTTTTTGGTTCAACTCATACCTTATTCACAAAATATTTACCCAAGTGGAATATCAGTACTTCTTATTTTGAAAGCAACGATTTGGACGCCATAGAAAGTTTGATTACTCCTGCTACAAAAATTTTATATGCAGAGTCGCCTACCAATCCAGGCATTGATATTTTAGATTTGGAACGCTTAGGAGAGATTGCTAAAAAGCATGCGTTGTTATTGGTCATAGACAACTGTTTTGCAACTCCATATATTCAGCAGCCTATAAAATTAGGTGCGCATTTAGTCATCCATTCAGCTACTAAATTAATGGATGGACAAGGCCGTGTTCTAGGAGGAGTGGTTGTAGGAGAAAAAGAATTGATTCGAGAAATATATTTGTTCTCTCGAAATACAGGGCCTGCAATGTCTCCATTCAATGCTTGGGTATTGTCTAAGAGCTTAGAAACGTTGGCTGTTAGATTAGATAGACATTGTGAAAATGCAGAAAAAGTAGCAGATTTTTTGGAGAGACATAAAAATGTAAATTCAGTAAAATACCCTTTTTTACGATCTCATCCACAGTACGAAATTGCCAAAAAACAAATGAAATTAGGCGGGAATATCATCGCCTTTGAAGTCAAAGGAGGAATAGATGCTGGACGTACATTTTTAGATGCTATTCAGATGTGTTCACTTTCGGCTAATTTAGGAGATACGCGGACTATTGTTACCCATCCTGCTTCTACAACGCATAGTAAATTATCTGAAAATGAGCGCTTAAGTGTAGGTATTACAGATGGATTGATTCGGATTTCGGTTGGTTTGGAACATGTGAGTGATATTATAGCCGATGTAGACCAAGCATTGTTAAAATAAGCACGAGTTTTTTTATCTAAATTGTTGTAAATCAGTTAAAATATAACAGATATGTTAAATAATAGTCAAATAACAGCCTTAAACCCTATAGACTTGGTAGGGTAATAAAATTATAGTAAGTTTGTCACGGAATAATTAAATAATTAAAATGATTGTAGAGCAATTAATTGATAGCAAGAAAAATGGTGGGCCATCGGTTTTTGAAGATGATAAGAATTCTGAAAAGCCTATGAGAAGCATCCTAAAATCCATTAGTTGGCGTATTATTGGGACCTTAGATACGGTGTTGATCTCATGGTTTGTGACAGGAGATACTGCCATGGCGCTTTCAATTGGTTCTGTAGAATTGGTAACAAAAATGGTTTTGTACTTCTTTCACGAAAGATTGTGGAATCGAATAAAATGGGGTAAATAATGGATATTGATAAAATAAATAAACAATTAAAGGGGAAGTCACCTCAGGTGATTATAAAATGGGCAATGGAATTTGCGAAAAAACCATTGGTAACTACCAATTTTAGGCCCTACGAAGTGGCAATTTTACACGCATGTACACAAGTAGATAAAGAGTTAAAAGTGATTTGGTGTGATACGGGATATAATACTCCAAACACCTATAAACATGCGAACGAGCTTATTGAGAGCTTGGATTTGAACGTGTTTTTATACGTGCCAAAACAGACCGCTGCTCACAGAGATGCTACTATGGGGATTCCTCAAATAGAAGATCCATTACACGAAGTTTTTACCGAGCAAGTAAAGATGGAGCCTTTTGGTAGAGCAATGGAAGAACATCAACCAGATGTATGGTTTACAAATATTAGAAAAGGACAAACGGCATTTAGAGATGGAGTTGATGTGGTGTCAGTAAGTAAAACTGGTTTGGTAAAAGTGAGCCCTTTTTATCATTGGACGGATAAGCAATTAGATGCTTATTTAGAAGAGAATAAGTTGCCAAACGAGTTTAAATATTTTGATCCAACAAAAGTATTGGGTAATAGAGAATGTGGATTGCATTCATAAAAAGAAAAGAAGATGACAGAAGTTTTACAATTAAATGACCTAGAAAACGAAGCGATTTTTATCTTGAGAGAAGTGGCTGCACAGTTTGATAAACCTGTGTTGTTGTTTTCTGGAGGGAAAGATTCTATCACCTTGGTAAGGTTGGCGCAAAAAGCCTTCTATCCAGCCAAGATTCCTTTTCCATTGATGCATATTGATACAGGTCATAATTTTCCAGAAACGATTGCTTTTCGTGATAAATTAGTGGAAGAATTAGGCTTAGAATTGATTGTACGTAACGTGCAAGATTCTATAGATCAAGGAAAAGTAAAAGAAGAGTCAGGGCGCTATTCTAGCCGAAACATGTTGCAAACAACCACCTTGTTAGATGCTATTGAAGAATTTAAATTTGATGCATGTATTGGTGGAGCTCGAAGAGATGAAGAAAAAGCAAGAGCAAAAGAACGTATTTTTTCTGTTCGAGATGATTTTGGACAATGGGATGAAAAAAACCAACGACCAGAATTGTTCGATATGTTAAATGGAGAGATAGATTTAGGACAGAATGTACGTGTTTTTCCAATTTCTAATTGGACAGAATTAGATGTGTGGAGTTATATAGAAAACGAAGTATTGGAAATACCATCCATTTATTTCTCTCATAAACGCCCAACATTTGTTCGTGATGGTATGATTTGGTCTGCTGCAGATTGTGTGTACAGAGACGCAGAAGAAGAAGTCGAAGAGCGTATTGTTAGATTTAGAACAGTTGGAGATATGAGTTGTACCGCAGCAGTGGCTTCGCATGCAGAAACCATCAGTCAGGTAGTTGAAGAAATTAGAGATTCTAGCATCTCGGAACGTGGAGCTCGTATTGATGATAAAAGATCAGAGTCAGCCATGGAGAAACGGAAACAACAAGGGTATTTTTAGCAATTAGTATAGCGTTTCTCAATGTAACGCTTATATGTAAAAAAAATAAAAGAAGTATCAACCAACGTATTTGATAATTTTCTCCTTTGGGGAGGCAATCAAGACAGCGGGGGATAAACGTAATAAGTTCTTAGAATAGGATGTACAAGGAGCTCGTGTTGCTCCACGAACAATCGGATACTAACAACTAAAAATTAATATAAATGGAAGTATTAAAAATAGCAACGGCAGGAAGTGTAGATGATGGGAAAAGCACCTTAATTGGACGTATTTTATACGATACAAAATCAATGACGGATGATAAGTTGGAGGCCATTGAACGCAGTAGTAAATTAAAAGGCTATGACTATCTTGATTTTTCTTTGGCAACAGACGGTTTAGTAGCCGAACGCGAGCAAGGGATTACCATAGATGTGGCACATATTTATTTTTCTACGGCAAAACGTAGTTATATTATTGCAGACACGCCAGGTCATATTGAGTATACTAGAAATATGGTGACTGGAGCTTCAACCTCTCAGGCTGCAATTATATTGATCGATGCCCGTCACGGGGTGATTGAACAAACCTATCGTCACTTCTTTATCAATAATTTACTCCGTGTAAAAAATGTAATTGTTGCAGTAAATAAAATGGATTTGGTTGATTTTTCAGAGGAGAGATTCAATCAAATTAAAGCGGAGTTTGAGCAATTAGTGAAAAAAAGTAATTTTGAAGATCGTCAAATATCATATATACCAGTCAGTGCTTTAAAAGGAGATAATGTGGTGCATAAATCTACTAATTTTGATTGGTACAATGGAGCAACACTTATGGATCATTTAGAAAGCTTGGATGCAGAGGATGTATACAATAATGGAAAAATGCGTTTTCCTATACAATATGTAGTGCGTCCAAAAACTGAAGAGTTTCACGATTTTAGAGGCTATGCAGGAAAAGTATATGGAGATGTATTATCTGTTGGAGATGAGGTATTGGTATTGCCTTCAAAGACAAAAACAAAAGTAAAAGACATCTATTTTTACGATAAAAAATATGGAAAAGCAGGACGCCAAAGTTCGGTGACTGTAACCTTATCTGATAATGTAAATGTAAGTAGAGGAGACATGATTGTGAAGGTTGATGAGATTCCTAGAATGGCAAAGCAGGTGACAGCAACGGTGTCTTGGATGGATGCGCAACAATTAATGCCAGGAAGTAAATATTTACTACAACACGGTGTACATAAAGTATTGGCTAAAGTAAAAACGATTCACCATAAAATTGAGACTGATTTTTCGGGTGTTCAAGAAGGGGTTTCGGAAGTAGCTATGAATGATATTGCTTCTGTAACATTTCAGTTAAATAAACCTATCTTTTTTGATACGTTCGAAGAAAATAGAACCAATGGCGCTTTTATTTTGATTGATCAGCAATCGAATCATACAGCAGGCGTTGGATTTATAGAGTCTTAAAAATACAATCCAAAATGACCTATATAAATAGTTTATTTTACGTGCTAGCATTGTTGAAAAACAGAAAGATAGCTAAGGCTATCCTTCCGTTTTTCGCCTAGCTATACTACCAATTACAATCCAAAATGACCGATATAAATAGTTTATTTTATGTGCTAGCGTTGTTAAAAAATAGAACGATTGCTAAGGCTATCCTTCCGTTTTCCGCCTAGCTAAAACAAAAAAATAATTCTATTTCTAAACTATCACTTGGGAATTTAATTGGTAAAACAAAAAATAATTCCATTTCTAAGCCGTCACTTAGAAATGTATTTAATATAACATATAGATTACAAGTGTTTTAAGGTTGTCTGTTGTTTCTGTAGGAATACTATAGGGATGATAGAGAACTGTAATTCAGCACACCAAACTAACAAAAATACAGCTATGCAAAGTTTTAGAACCGAAATTGAAAATCCATTAGTGGAGAAGGATATTATTGATTTAGAAAAAAAAATTCGTCAGTTCCACAAAGGAGAAATAGATGAAGAACGATTTCGTAGCTTGCGTTTAGCTCGTGGAGTGTATGGGCAGCGCCAATTTGGAGTCCAAATGATCCGAATTAAATTGCCTTTTGGTAAAATAACGAGTGAGCAATTGCATCGGATTTCAGATGTTTCTGATGAATATTCTCGGGGTCGTTTGCATATTACTACACGTCAAG
This sequence comes from Flavobacteriaceae bacterium, assembly GCA_965224465.1. Lineage (GTDB taxonomy): Bacteria > Bacteroidota > Bacteroidia > Flavobacteriales > Flavobacteriaceae. The sequence continues at coordinate 4,025,378 of OZ245049.1, forward strand.
ATATTCAAATTCATCATGTTAGTTTGGATAGGACGCCCGAGTTATGGGCGGAACTAGAGAAAGATGCGATTACCTTGCGTGAAGCTTGTGGGAATACGGTGAGAAATGTAACGGCATCGGAAACTGCAGGGATTGATCCTGCAGAAGTGTTTGATGTGTCACCTTATGCAGAAGCTTTGTTTGAATTCTTTTTGAGAAATCCTATTTGTCAAGAGATGGGACGTAAAATTAAAATTTCTTTTTCTGGAACAGATCAAGATAGTGCTGTTAGTTTTATTCATGATGTTGGATTTATTGCAAAAACAGAAAAGGGTGTCCATGGATTTAAAGTGTTGATAGCTGGAGGAATTGGTTCGCAACCTAGGCATGCAGATGTCCTCTATGAGTTTTTAGAAGCAGCTAAAATAATTCCATTAACAGAAGCCATTTTACGTGTTTTTGATCGTTATGGAGAACGTGCAAAAAGAGCGAAAGCGCGTATGAAATTTTTATTAAAAAAAGTAGGTCTAGAAGAATTTAGAGAGTTGCTAGAGCTAGAGCAGAAAACATTATCTCATCAAATAGTTAGGGTTGATACTTCCAAGTATGACGTTGCCGTTGTTCCGAATCCGATCACAGTTCCATCAGTAAAAATTAAAGATGTAGATCAGTTTGAAATATGGAGAAAATCCAATGTAATTGACCAAAAACAAGAAGGACTGTTTGCGATTGGAATAAAAGTGCGTTTAGGTGATTTTTACACTAAAAATGCACGGATTCTTGCGGATTTGATTAAAAAATATGCAGGGAATGAACTGAGGTTAAGTATCCGACAAAATATTTTGATACGTCATGTTCCGGAGGCTTCGTTGCCGTTTTTTTATGTAGAATTGTCTAAATTGGGATATACTTCTATTGGATTTAATACTACATTAGACATTACTTCCTGTCCAGGCACAGATACATGTAATCTTGGAATAGCAAGTAGTACTGGGATTTCTACAGTATTAGAACAGGTAATAGCAAAAGAATATCCGCAGCTTGTGCTGAATAATGATATTACTATAAAAATTAGTGGCTGTATGAATTCTTGTGGGCAACATTCTATTGCCAATATAGGCTTTCAAGGCATGTCGATAAAATCTGGAAAATTGATAGCTCCTGCATTACAAGTGTTACTCGGAGGAGGGATTTTAGGTGATGGGAAAGGGCGCTTTGCAGATAAGCTGTTAAAAATACCGAGTAAAAGAGGCCCGGAGGCATTGCGTTATATATTGAATGATTTTCAAGCGAATCATCAAGCAGAAGAATCGTTTTTAGATTATTATGACAGAAAACAGAAGGGTTATTTTTACGATTTATTAAAACCTTTAGCTGATACCAGTACATTAAAATCAAGTGATTTTATTGATTGGGGGAGTGAAAACAAGTATGAGAAGGTTATAGGTATAGGAGAATGTGCGGGTGTAATGATTGATTTGGTTGCAACCTTAATGTTTGAAAATGAAGAGAAAATTTCAAATGCTAGAGAAGCACTGAATTTAGGGCAATATTCGGATAGTATTTATTATGCCTATGCTAGCATCGTGAATACGGCAAAAGCAATGTTGATTTCTGAACAACAAAAAACCAATACACAAGCTGAAATTATCACACAGTTTGATCAGTTTTTTTTAGATAAAATTAGTTTGGGAACTTCGTTTACTGATTTTGTTTACCAAATTAGAAAGAATGAACCAGGAAAGGAGTTTGCAACAAAATATATAAATGATGCCGCTCGTTTTTATGCAAAAGCGAAAGCGTATAGAACTGCAATTTTACAAGATGAAAAATAAACCGAAAGCAATAGTAACCCTTGTTGGAGCAGGGCCAGGAGATGTAGATTTGATTACCGTAAAAGGCGTGAAAGCTTTGGCAAGTGCAAATGTTGTATTATATGATGCGCTTATTAGCAGAGAATTATTAGATTATGCACCCGATGCTCTCAAGATTTTTGTAGGAAAGCGCAAAGGATTTCACCGTTATTCACAAGATGAAATCAATCAAATTATTGTAAAAAATGCGTTTGAGCATGGACATGTGGTTCGTTTAAAAGGGGGAGATCCTTTTATTTTTGGAAGAGGAGCAGAAGAGATTGATTATGTGGAGTCTTTTGGTATAGAAACCCATGTGGTTTCGGGTGTTTCATCTGCCATTTCTGTGCCTGCAAATTTAGGGGTTTCATTAACAAAAAGAGGTGTCTCAGAGAGTCTTTGGATACTTACAGGAACTACGTCTAATCGTCAATTGTCTGCGGATGTGAGATTGGCAGCGCAGTCTTCTGCCACAATTGTAATCCTTATGGGGATGAGTAAACTTACAGAAATTGTAGGGCTATTTAAGGAATATGGAAAAAATCAAACACCAATGGTTGTTATTCAAAATGGCTGTACAGAAAATGAGCAAGTCGGGCTAGGTACAGTGGATACGATTGTTGAGGTAGTTGCTGATAATGGCTTGTCATCACCCGCTATTATTGTTGTAGGTGAAGTCGTAAAAGAAAGCGTGAAATTCCGTTCTTTCTTTGAAGAAATTAATCAACAAGTTATTTTAAAAAAAAGAGCCTTCGAAAGATTAAAAACTAACAAATAAAAAAATAAATTATGAAAAGAAATCAATTATATCCAGTTTTTCTGAAAGTATCAGAATTAAACATCCTTATTGTAGGAGGGGGATATGTCGCCTGTGAGAAACTGAGTTTTTTACTCAAATCCAGTCCGAATGCAAAGGTAAAAGTGGTCGCCACTTATTTTTCGGATGAAATTAAAGTACTTGCTAAAAAATACAAGACTCCGTTGGTGTTTGGAGAATACGGACGTAATTTAATGTATAAGCAACAAATTGTAATTGCTGCAACCAATGATGAGAAACTTAACGAACAGATATATTTTGATGCAAAGTCATTTAATATATTAATCAATGTTGCAGATACACCAGATTTATGTGATTTTTACTTGGGAGGTATTGTTACTAAGGGGAATGTGAAAATAGCCATTTCTACAAATGGAAAATCACCCACCATGGCGAAGAGATTACGTCAGTTTTTTGAAAAAGTATTGCCAGAAAATTTGGATGATGTAGTTTTAAATCTGAATGTAGTTCGCGATAGAATCTCTGGTGATTTTTCCAGAAAAGTATCTAGCCTTAATAGGTTAACAAAAAGTTTGATAGAGAATTAGAAGTGGTTCCAAACTCAATTCTAAAGTAGCTATGGTGCGTTTTTAGGGAAGGTGTTTCGATGTTGATTATTCAAAAAGTATTCGATATTACTTAAAATTTGTATTGAGAACAGATGCGTAAATCAAAAAATAACAATATATTTATTTAAAAAATGAGTCCAATAAGTTATAAAGTTTGCCTTAAGGATGATGTAGAGCAGTTTTCAAAACAATTGTTTTATTCTTTATTTGATGCTTGTAGGCAAGGAAAGGAAGCTTTACAAAATTTAAGAATGTCATTTTTAGAAATAACTACTGCCTTAGAGATTAAAGATGCAGATAAACAATGGCTTGTTTTTAGCAGGAAATTCCCTCAAATTAGACAACAGTTGGATTTGGATGCAATTGCCTTTGAAAAAAATGATCCTGCTGCAAAAAGTTTACAGGAAATTTACCTAGCATACCCTGGGTTTTATGCTGTTGTGATGTATCGTTTAAGTCATCAATTACTCCTTCAAAATGTACCTGTAATCCCTAGGATGATGAGTGAATTTGCCCACGGTTTAACAGGAACAGATATTCATCCAGGAGCTACCATAGGTGCATCTTTTTTTATAGATCATGCTACAGGGATTGTGATTGGAGAGACCGCCGTTATTAAAAATAACGTTAAAATATATCAAGGAGTTACCCTTGGAGGAATTGAGGTCAAGAAGAGTTTAGCATCCACAAAAAGACACCCAACTATAGAGAATAATGTAACAATTTATGCCAATGCAACTATTTTAGGAGGGACAATTAGTATTGGAGAAAATAGTATTATAGGAGCCAATGTTTGGATAACAAAAAGTATTCCTGCAGATTCTTTAGTTACCTATAGGTCTGAAATAAATATAAAACCAAAATCATCTAAATAAAGCATTTTAAAATGATAAAATCACAATCAATTTTAGATCAAATAGGAAATACACCTTTAGTAGAATTAAAAAATATTTTCAAAAAAAACGGCGTTCGTTTATTCGTTAAATTAGAAGGGAATAATCCTGGAGCTAGTGTAAAGGATCGTGCTGCGTATAATATGATGCAACAAGCTTTGTTGCGTAGTGAAATAAAAAAAGGAGACACCTTAGTGGAAGCAACTAGCGGGAATACAGGTATTTCTTTGGCATTTATAGCCCAGTTGTTAGGGTTGAAAATGATATTGATAATGCCGGAAAATTCAACATTAGAACGTGTGAAAACAATGCGAGCATATGGAGCAGAAGTTATTTTAACGCCCGCTGAAATAGGGATAGAAGGGTCTCGAGATTTGGCGATAGAATTGCATAAAACCAACGGATATTTTATTTTAAATCAATTTAAAAATCCCGATAATTGGAAAGCCCATTATAAAACTACAGCTCCAGAAATTTGGAGAGATACCAATGGAGAAATCACCCATTTTGTGTCCGCTATGGGGACCACAGGAACCATTATAGGGGTGGCGACGTTTTTAAAGGAAAAAAACAATAAAATTCATATTGTTGGTGCACAACCTACAGACAATGCGAAGATACCAGGAATTCGAAAATGGTCAGAAGCTTATGTCCCAGAAATTTTTGATAAAACAAAAGTGGATCAAGTGATAGAAGTGGGAGAGCAGGAAGCTAAAAACATGACCATTCGCTTGGCAAAAGAAGAAGGAATATTTGCGGGGATGAGCAGCGGTGGAGCCGTAGAAAGTGCTCTGAAATTAATAGAAACAATCAATAAAGGTGTTGTTGTAGCCATTATTTGCGACCGAGGAGATCGCTATTTGTCTTCGGACTTGTTCGAAAACTAATATTTTTTACAAAAAGTAGTGAAATCAAAAAAATATTGCGTTAATTTGTTACTTAGTTCATTCATTTACTGAATATGTTATCAAGAAAGGCAGAGGGATTAGACCCGTTGAAGCCTTAGCAACCCTTTATCTTATTAAAGTAGGTGCTACATTCTACCATTTTGGATAGATAGCTCAATCGATTTTTAAAAATCTACTTACATTATTTTTTGACAACATTTTAGAGCGTTCCCACAAGGGTCGGGCTTTCCGCTGTATCTTTTTTTAAAGAAAAAAAGGATGCCGCTGCAATCCCTAACGCAGAATGTACTGTTATATAAAAATTATAATTGTTTTATAATGTCAAGAATAGAAGAAGAATTACAAAAACGAATTTTAATATTGGATGGCGCCATGGGAACCATGTTGCAGGCGTATAAATTTTCGGAAAACGATTTTAGAGGAGAACGATTTAAAGCACATCCGTCTCCATTAAAAGGGAACAACGATTTGTTGTCTATCACCCAACCAGAAGCTATAAAAAGTATACATGCTAAATATTTTGAAGCAGGAGCAGATATCGTAGAGACCAATACTTTTTCTTCAACCACCATTGCTATGGCAGATTATGATTTGGAAGCTATTGTATACGATTTGAATTTTGAATCTGCAAAAATAGCCAAGGAAGTAGCGGCTGAGTTTACTCAAAAAGAACCTCATAAACCTCGTTTTGTTGCGGGATCTATAGGGCCTACAAATAAAACAGCAAGTATGTCTCCAGATGTAAATGATCCAGGGTATAGAGCTGTAACCTTCGAGGACTTACGGGTTGCTTATAAGCAGCAAGTAGAAGCCTTGATGGATGGAGGTGTGGATTTATTATTGGTAGAAACTGTTTTTGATACCTTGAACGCCAAGGCAGCTTTGTTTGCTATAGAAGAAGTAAAGTCCGAGAGGAATAGTAGCATTCCTATTATGTTAAGTGGAACTATTACCGATGCTAGTGGTAGAACATTGTCGGGTCAGACAGCCGAAGCATTTTTGATTTCTATCAGCCATATCCCCTTGCTAACTGTTGGTTTTAATTGTGCCTTAGGCGCCAATTTGTTGCAGCCGCATTTAGAAGCTATAGCGAATAAAACAAGTTTTGGAATTTCTGCACACCCCAATGCAGGACTCCCTAATGCCTTTGGAGAATATGAGGAATCTGCCGAAGATATGGCAGAACAGATAGAGGAATATTTAAAAAAAGACTTGATTAATATTATTGGAGGCTGCTGCGGAACAACACCAGAACATATTAAAGCAATTGCGGAGTTGGCGAGTAGATATGATCCTAGAGTTTGTGGGTGATTTACACCACACAATCCAAAATGACCGATATAAATAGGTTGTTTTACGTTCTATCGTTGTTGAAAAAACGAACGATAGCTAAGGCTATCCTAAGATTTTCCGTCTAGCTAAAACAAAAAATAATTCCATTTCTAAACCGTCAATGGAAATGTATTTGGTATTAGAAACACCATTGTATCTGTCATCAGATCAAAATTATAGTATTAAAATAAAAGTCGAAGCATTGTTAGTTCAAATAGAGACTTGTAAAAAAATGTTAAATGGTTTTAAAAATGAGTAGATAAAGTTATGATTTATGAGAGAGCCAAGTCAATTCGTGAATTAATTTAACCAACAACTAGCAACCAACAATTATGAGCAAGCAACCAGTACTTAAAAAATATTTAAAATTATCAGGGCTCGAGCCACTCGTTTTAAACGAGAATTCCAATTTTATAAATGTTGGAGAACGGACCAATGTAGCAGGGTCTCGTAAGTTTTTACGCCTGATTAAGGAGGAGAAATTTGACGAAGCCTTAGCTATCGCACGACATCAAGTAGATGGAGGTGCACAAATTATTGACGTTAATATGGATGACGGCTTGATAGACGGAAAAGAATCTATGGTTCGTTTTCTGAATTTAATAGCAGCCGAACCAGATATTTGTAAAGTTCCATTGATGATTGATAGTTCCAAATGGGAAATTATAGAAGCTGGATTACAAGTGGTACAGGGGAAATGCGTGGTGAATTCTATTTCTTTAAAAGAGGGAGAGGAGAATTTTATTAAGCAGGCAACCTTAGTAAAAAGGTACGGTGCTGCAGTTATTATCATGGCTTTTGATGAGACAGGGCAAGCAGATACCTATGAACGCCGAATTGAAATTGCAGCCCGTTCTTATCGCGTATTAGTAGATAAAGTTGGATTTGCATCAGAAGATATTATTTTTGATTTAAATGTTTTTCCTGTAGCTACAGGAATGGACGAACATAAAAACAATGCCGTAGATTTTATAGAAGCCACACGATGGGTACGACAAAATTTACCCAATGTAAATGTGAGTGGGGGCGTAAGCAATGTGTCTTTTTCCTTTCGTGGGAATAATGGAGTACGAGAAGCCATGCATTCTGTATTTTTATATTACGCCATTCAAGCAGGTATGAATATTGGAATTGTAAACCCTGCAATGTTGGAAGTATATGACGATATTCCGAAAGATTTATTGGAGCATGTAGAGGATGTGATATTAAATCGTAGGGATGATGCTACGGAGCGATTGCTCGATTTTGCTGAAACCGTAAAAGGAACTAAGAAAGCGCGAGTGTTAGATTTGTCATGGAGAAAAAAATCTGTGCAAGATAGGATTACACATGCCTTGGTAAAAGGTGTAGACGAATTTATTGTAGAAGATGTTGAAGAAGCTCGTTTGGGCAGTTCAAAGCCTATCCAAGTGATTGAAATTAATTTGATGACAGGTATGAATGTGGTGGGAGATTTATTTGGTGCAGGAAAAATGTTTTTGCCCCAAGTAGTGAAATCAGCAAGGGTTATGAAAAAAGCCGTTGCATACTTAAATCCGTTTATTGAAGAAGATAAAGGTGAGTCTATAAAAAGCTTAGGACGTATTTTAATGGCTACTGTAAAAGGAGATGTGCATGATATTGGTAAAAATATTGTAAGCGTTGTGTTGGGTTGTAATAATTATGAAATTATTGATTTAGGGGTAATGGTGCCGCCCGAAAAGATAATTGAAGCGGCAAAAAAAGAAAATGTTGATATTATTGGTTTGTCTGGCTTGATAACACCGTCTTTGGATGAAATGGTGTATTTGGCACAGGAAATGGAACGTCAAAACTTTAAAGTTCCTTTAATAATAGGAGGGGCAACAACTTCTAAGGCGCATACTGCTGTAAAGATAAACCCTTCATATTCAAATGCAGTGGTGCATGTAAATGATGCCTCTAGAGCAGTAACTGTTGTTGGTGATTTATTAAATGCATCAACTTCTAAAGAGTATATTGCCAATATAAAAAACGACTACGAGAAATTTAAGATCTCTTTTCTCAATAGAGGAAAAACTAAAAATTATGTATCCATAAGTGAAGCTAGGGAGAATAAATTTATGATTGATTGGGAAGCTTCATCGGTAAAAAAACCAAATGAGTTAGGAGTTCAGATGTTAAAGCAATTGAGTTTAAAGGATTTGTTGCCGTTTATAGATTGGCAGCCGTTTTTTAAGACGTGGGATTTACATGGTCGGTTTCCTGCTTTATTGACAGATGCTGTTGTGGGGGAACAAGCTACTCATTTATATGCGGATGCAAAACGTTTGATAGAAGAAGTGATTGCGGGTCAGTTGTTTACTCCGAAAGCAGTTTTTGGCTTGTTTGAAGCAAATAGTGATGATAAAGATGATATTATCATTCGTAAAAAAGGAAAAGAACAGGCTGTATTCAGAACCTTACGTCAGCAATTAAAAAAGAAGAATGGGATTCCAAATATTGCATTGTCAGATTTTGTAGCGCCTTTATCTAGTGGTATTCAAGACTATATGGGGACTTTTTGTGTCTCTATTTTTGGTGTAGAGGAGTTGGCAAAAGAGTACAAGGAAAACGACGACGATTATACCGCTATTATGGTGCAGGCTATTGGGGATAGATTTGCAGAAGCATTTGCAGAATATTTGCATAAAAGGGTTCGAACCTTACATTGGGGGTATTCTAAGGACGAATCGCTGAGTAATGAAGAATTGATTAAGGAAAAATATAATGGGATTAGACCTGCGCCTGGCTATCCTGCTTGTCCAGATCATTTAGAAAAAGAAACTATTTGGGAATTGTTGCAAGTAGAAAAAATAATAGGAGTACAGTTGACCGAAAGCTTGGCTATGTGGCCAGCTTCTTCTGTCTCGGGATATTATTTTGCGAACGAAAAATCTAAGTATTTTGGTTTGGGAAAAATAGCAGACGATCAGCTAGCGGATTATGCGTCGCGAAAAGGCATCAGTTTAAAAAAAGCAAAAAAGTGGTTATTCCCCAATTTAGCCAATCAAGAATAAGAGACTTAATAATGTGTAGCAGACATTATTTTTGAAAGATATAATACCAGCAACCAGTAATTAATAACCAATGAAAGTAACAGAACACATACAGCAAGCAGTAGGGAAAACATTGTTTTCTTTTGAAATTATACCGCCTCAAAAAGGGCAAAACATCAATGATTTATATGCGAATATAGATCCTTTGATGGAGTTTAATCCTCCTTTTATTGATGTGACAACATCTAGAGAAGAGCGTATTTATATCGATAAAGGAAATGGGCTTTTGGAACAGAAGATTACACGTATGCGTCCTGGAACTGTAGGGATATGTGCCGCTTTAAAATACAAGTACAATGTTGATGCTATTCCGCATGTTTTATGTGGTGGTTTTACCAAAGAGGAGACAGAGTATGTACTAGTGGACTGTCATTATTTAGGATTGGACAATGTAATGGCTTTGCGTGGAGATGCTATGAAGCATGAACAGTATTTTAAACCAGTACCTGGAGGCAATCATTATGCGGTGGATTTAGTGTCTCAAATATATGAATTGAATCAAGGTAGGTATTTGCACGAGATTATAGAGAAGCCTTATAAATCAGATTTTTGTATCGGTGTAGCTGGATATCCAGAAAAACATATGGAATCACCAAGTATGGATGCGGATCTAAGGCGTTTAAAGCAAAAAGTTGATGCAGGTGCAGATTATGTGGTTACTCAAATGTTTTTTGACAATCAAAAATATTTTGAGTTTGTGAAGAAGGCGAAAGAAATGGGAATCCATGTGCCTATTATTCCAGGGATTAAGCCGATTGCCGTGGAGCGTCATCTACACATATTGCCTCAGGTGTTTAAGTTGGATTTGCCAGATGTATTGGTGCAAGAAATTGAAGCTTGTAAAAATAATAAGGAGATTCGTCAAGTAGGGATTGAATGGGCAATACAGCAGTCGAAAGAATTAATAGCGGCAGGAGTGCCTGTAGTTCATTTTTATTCAATGGGCAAGTCTAGTAATATCTATACAATTGCTAAAGAAATATTCTAAAAAAAGAAACAATTTTAAATGATGGATGTAAATCAAGTGTTTCCCGTTTTCTTACCTAGAGAAAATACAAACGGAATGATTTCAAATGGCTTATTTGGTGTTGTACTGTTTTGGTAGGCTGATTTATTATTCTAGCAAAGAATCATTTGTAACAGTTGTTACGTATCCATTTTATAAATCGCTTTGATGCTTGTATAAGATAAACTGATTATATGCGATGTCCAAATAGCCAAATAATTGAGTATATTTGTCCCGTTAAGAATAACATTAAAATAAATAAACATGGCAATAGAAATAACAGACGCTAATTTTGACGAAGTAGTTTTAAAATCAGACAAGCCAGTATTGGTAGATTTTTGGGCAGCATGGTGTGGACCTTGTAGAATGGTTGGACCTATTGTAGAAGAATTAGCTACCGAATATGAAGGAAAAGCAATTGTTGGAAAAGTAGATGTAGATGCAAATCAAGAGTTCGCAGCTAAATATGGTGTGAGAAATATACCAACAGTAATTATTTTCAAAAATGGAGAAGTAGTTGATAAACAAGTAGGAGTTGCTCCAAAAGCAACCTATGCTGGTAAAATTGATGCACATTTATAAAAATAAATGACACATATAAAAAAAGGGTTCGGCAGATGTCGAACCCTTTTTTTATGTGTTTTTTTAACGAAGATCATTTCTTATTCTTAAGTCAATTCTTATTTCGAGTATGATTATTTTACTATATTTACAAAGGGATGCCTTAAAAGGTGTTGTTAAAAGAAAAGGATGTCAGAAATAAATGTTAAACAAATAGCCGAGCTTCAGAATTTAGAGTTGTTGGCACGGCAAGTGGTAGAGGGTTTTATTACGGGGATGCATAAAAGCCCATTTCATGGGTTTTCTGTGGAGTTTGCGGAGCATCGAATTTATAATAAAGGTGAAAGTACAAGACATATAGATTGGAAACTGTATGCCAGGACAAAAAAAATGTTTGTAAAGCGTTTCGAAGAGGAAACAAATTTACGCTGTCATATTATTATTGATAATTCCGCTTCTATGTACTATCCCGTTATTGATCGTCCTAGCTTGCGCCAACTGAACAAAATTTCCTTTTCGGTATACGCAGCAGCATCTCTTATGGAAATTTTAAAGCGACAACGTGATGCTGTAGGACTGAGTGTCTATAGCAATCAAACTAATTTTTATGCACCCGCCAAGGGCAGTGATCGTCACAGAAGGATGTTGTTGAGTTATCTAGACAAAGTATTGCAAGCAAAAAATACAGACACTACAGGCACCTATAAAGTACTACATCAAATAGCAGAAAAAGTCCACAAGCGTTCATTGTTGTTTTTATTTACGGACATGTTTCAAAATGATAAGGATCAAATGGCTTTATTTGAAGCTTTGCGTCATTTAAAATACAACAAACATGAGTTAGTTTTATTCCATACTTACGATGGGAAACATGAATTGAACTTTGATTTTGATAATTCTCCCAAAAAATTTATTGACGTAGAAACAGGAGAAGAGATCAATTTATACGCAGAAACTATAAAGGAAAATTACAGAAAACAGGTGAAATCTATGTTTAATGATTTGAAATTAAAGTGTATGCAATATAAAATAGATTACGTGCCTGTAGATATTAATGAAGGCTTTGAAAAAGTATTAATGACCTATTTGAAAAGAAGAAAAATGTTTTTGTAAAATTTGTTTAAAAAAGCTTTGTAGATACGGAAAAGGCTCTTATATTTGCAACCGCTAAGAGCAACGGTCTGGTAGTTCAGCTGGTTAGAATACCTGCCTGTCACGCAGGGGGTCGCGGGTTCGAGTCCCGTCCAGACCGCAAAAAGCATCTCAATTTTGAGATGCTTTTTTTGTGTTATACACTTTTGTGTGGATTGGTTTTTAGGAAAGAGATGCTTCTTTTTCTGAACCAATTCCAAACACATACTTCTAAATTTCACCTTCCTTATTTTTGTAGTGTAGTTTATAAAGCACAGCGTCGAATGCAATGCTTTTTAAGTAGCTATTCTTTGTAGATAGGTAATTAATAATTTGACCGATGTTTCTTTTCTAAATACGGTTCTAAATCCTTTTGTTTTGCATGGGGATTCCTTCTAAAAGTGGACTGTTCTTTTGTTTTTAAAATCGATGCATGTTGTTTTTTGTCTCTTGATATTGGTATGATACCAATATCAATCCAAAATGACCTATATAAATAGTTTATTTTACGTTCTAGCATTGCTAAAAAAATAGAACGATAAAGGCTGTCCATCCATTTTTTACCTAGCTAAAACAAAAAAATAATTCCATTTCTAAACCGTCACTTGGAAAAGTAGTTGGTATTAGTGATTGTTGAAGGAGCTAATAGGAGCAGTCAATTTTATTTTTAACCAGATTTTTAAGAAAAATAGGGGTGCAAATAGTGTTTGTTTTCTTTTTTTTTGTCTCTTTTCAATTCCTCCGTCTAAAATATATAAAAAATATTTTCTCGCATAAAAACGCTAAAGTGGTGTCTGTGAAGTTCTTTAGTTTTGTGTTTTTAAAGATGTTTTAAAAACACAAAAATAAGTCTCAAAAAGCTTTGTGGATAAGGAAAAGGCTCTTATATTTGCAACCGCTAAGAGCAACGGTCTGGTAGTTCAGCTGGTTAGAATACCTGCCTGTCACGCAGGGGGTCGCGGGTTCGAGTCCCGTCCAGACCGCAAAAAGCATCTCAATTTTGAGATGCTTTTTTTTTTGGAATAAATTGATCTTTTTGATTCCTGAGAGTATACATTATTTTGTTAAGTAGTTTCTTTATGTTGAGTCAAAGATGCTTTAAAGTAACGCATGTTAACCGTTTATTGCTGTTTTTGGGTATTTTGTTGTTTAAGAGTGTTTTGATTTATAAAAAAGCAGAAAAACTCTTTTTTTTTGTATATTTGCTCGCATTATATGTAAGGTTGTCAACTAGTTTAAACACTATAAAGTTTTTTTAACTCCTTTTATATATGAATACTCCCCCAAAAATCTCAAAAAATCTTTTAAGTAGCGTCTGTCTGTTTTATTACAGTGTAGACCTGTAAGCTTTCCCTAATTTTATAATACCTCTATTGTAGGCTTCACAGCATTACATGTTTAAGTATGTCATTATTTAAATATGTATTATGAAAAAAAATTACAATTCAAAATTACCAATTTCCACCTTAAAGGCTTGTTTATTCAGTTCTAAATCTTTTTTAAGAGGATTAATATTTTTGATGTTGTTTAGTAGCACTACAAATATATTTGCATTTCCAATTGATTTTGGTTTTGTAAGTACTTTTGTGAAAGCAAAAATTAAATATGAATTTACTTCGGATGTGTCTATAATAAGGACAGCACCTATTCACCTTTCTATAGAAGAGGAAAATATTAGCGATAAGAATTTTGCAGATATGGCAATTATTGACGATGCTGATGGGGATGGAGTTCAAGATATAGATGATTATTGTCCAGACACTCCAACAGGAGTTACCGTCAATAATAAAGGCTGTCCAGATTCAGATGGTGATGGTGTTTTTGATGATGTAGACTTAGATGATGATAATGATGGTATTTCAGATATTGATGAAGGCTATGAAGTTTGCGTTCAAACACATACTGTAAATGTTACAGCTGGTGGTTTTTCTCATAACCTTACTCCAGGAGGAGGGAATTTTTATCCTGGATGTGATAGAGGGAATGGTAATACTTCAGCATCTAATACCAGTATACAGACGGAAAACGATAAGACGGGTACGTATTATTGGAGAACTAGTTTTAGGACGCTTCCTGGAGTGCCTGTTCGAATTAGAGTATCGGGAAATATTCACAATACAAATCACCCAGGTTTTACTTCGTCTACTATAAGTGTAAGTGGAGGTGGAAGTATGAGTTTGTCTAAGAATGGACCAACTTCTAGAACAGCCACATATACCATTAATTCTCCAGGCTCAAGTGTTAGTATTTACGCCACATTTAATATTAATAACAATGCGTGTCAATGGGCACCTGAAGCTAGTTATTCAGTGTATGCTTATCCGCAATCTACTCCAGACACTCGTTATTCTTGTTCTTCTAGAGATACAGATGGTGATGGAATTCCAAATCATTTAGATTTAGATAGTGATGGAGATGGCTGTTCAGATGCTTTGGAAGCTGGAATCGCAAAAGATAAAGTTACAAACGGTGTTGTTGCAGGTCCTTATGGGACAAATGGTTTGGCGAATAGTTTAGAAACCAATGATACAGATACAGCAACTACAAATTATTACTCACATTATTCAAGCATTGGTTTGAATTCGAGTATCAATGGTTGTGATTCTACAGATAGTGATTCTGATGGAGTTACAGATGTTTTTGATATAGATGATGACAATGATGGAGTATTGGATGTGTCTGAGAAATCTTTAGGTTGTGCTGTTTATACAACGCACAATGTTGGAGCTTTTACATATGTAGGAGATGACAATGTAGTGATGAATGCTACAAATAATGAGGTTACCTTAAAAAATTCAGGTTGGGATAATGCCTATGCAACCCAACTCTTAGATTTGCCGATTCATTTAGAGTTTAAAAACCCTACGACTAGTGGTACTGGGATGATCGGGCTTACACCTGAGTCTGTTTCAACAGTAGCAGGTGGGAGTCATGTAGATGGTGCCACATATCGTTTTTATAGCGCCACTTCTACCATGTATTATTACGATGCAGGACATGTAAGAAGAAATGCGGGAACCTTAGATACAACAGCTACTTATAGCATAGATATAGATGTGGATGGAAATGTAACCTATTCTAAAAATAATGTTGTTATTTCTAATGGGGTAGGAGATTATCAAGGGAAATATAGATTGAGATTTTCTAGCAATGTAACGGAAACGTATTCAGACATTGTATTAACTTCAGGAAGTGTAGTAGGGTTAAACAATTGTGATAATTTTGATATTGATAATGATGGTATTTACAATTGGTTAGATCTAGACAGTGACGGTGATGGATGCTCTGATGCTCAAGAATCCAGTGTTCCCCGTAGTTCCTTAGAAAATGCAACTTCTCCAGCCTTGGATAATGCAATTGCTACAGGACCTTATGGAGTTAATGGATTGGCGAATAGCTTAGAAGGAGGAGATGATAGTTTTGGGGCGAATATTACGTATAATTCTACATTTGAACTCGCCTTATCGACATCTTTAAATGCGTGTGCAGATACAGACGGAGATGGCGTTGGTGATTTGCTAGATATTGATGATGATAATGATGGCGTGTTAGATGCCGTAGAATCACCTGCATGTTTTTATTCAGAAGCAGAGGCAAAAATAATTACAAATATTACTTCAGCGATGGCAGTTGAATCAGCATCAAGACCTTATACAAATGCTTTTGATGGAGATGATAGTACGTCGAGTTATACAGGATTTGTACCTAATAAAAGCGGAATAGGTATTTCTGTATACGAAATTACACCTACTGTTCCATTGGCAGTACAGAGCATCGATTTTTCGATGTATAATTTAGCCTTTACCAATGGAGCTGCAAACAAAGTAAAATTACAAGGATTTGTAAATGGTACATGGGAAGACTTAAGTGTTGCCGCCAATAAGACGGTGATAAATGCAAGAGAAACATTTACCAATACGATACATCCAACTAAGATTTATAAAAAATATAGAATTACAGGAGCGTCAGGTGTTGTTTATTATGCACGTGTAAAAGAAGTTTATTTGAATCTAAATAACTACAAGGCATCCTTAAATAACAAGCTTACGTGTACAGCAGATACAGATGGAGATGGGAAATTAAATCACTTAGATTTAGATTCGGATGGTGATGGGTGTTCCGATGCTGTAGAAGCAGGAAATACGTTGGTATCTGATAATAATATCGCTGATTTCTCAACAGGAGCAGACGTCAATCAAAATGGATTGATAGATAAATTTGAAGAAGGAACTTCTGGGACAATTAATTATGTTTCTAGTTATAGTCCGTTAGCGATGACAAGTTCTTTAAATGCGTGTGCAGATACAGACGGCGATGGCGTTGGTGATTTGCTAGATATTGATGATGATAATGATGGGGTATTAGATGCCGTAGAATCACCTGCTTGTTTTTATTCAGAAGCAGAGGCGAAAATAATTACAAATATTACTTCAGCGATGGCAGTTGAATCAGCATCAAGACCTTATACAAATGCTTTTGATGGAGATGATAGTACGTCGAGTTATACAGGGTTTGTACCTAATAAAAGCGGAATAGGTATTTCTGTATACGAAATTACACCTACGATTCCATTGGCAGTACAAAGCATCGATTTTTCGATGTATAATTTAGCCTTTACCAATGGAGCTGCAAACAAAGTAAAATTACAAGGATTTGTAAATGGTACATGGGAAGATTTAAGTATTGCCGCCAATAAGACGGTGATAAATACAAAAGAAACATTTACCAATACGATACATCCAACAAAGGTTTATAAAAAATATAGAATTACAGGAGCGTCAGGTGTTGTTTATTATGCACGTGTAAAAGAAGTTTATTTGAATCCAAATAATTACAAGGCATCCTTAAATAACAAGCCTACGTGTACAGCAGATACAGATGGAGATGGGAAATTGAATCACTTAGATTTAGATACAGATGGCGATGGATGTTCCGATGCTGTAGAAGCAGGAAATACGTTGGTATCTGATAATAATAGTGCTGATTTCTCAACAGGAGCAGACGTCAATCAAAATGGATTGTTAGATAAATTTGAAGATGGAACTTCGGGGACAATTAACTATGTCTCTAGTTACAGTCCGTTAGCGATGACAAGTTCTTTAAATGCGTGTGCAGATACAGACGGCGATGGCGTTGGTGACTTGCTAGATATAGATGATGATAATGATGGGGTATTAGATGCCGTAGAATCACCTGCTTGTTTTTATTCAGAAGCAGAGGCGAAAATAATTACAAATATTACTTCAGCGATGGCAGTTGAATCAGCATCAAGACCTTATACAAATGCTTTTGATGGAGATGATAGTACGTCGAGTTATACAGGGTTTGTACCTAATAAAAGCGGAATAGGTATTTCTGTATACGAAATTACACCTACGATTCCATTGGCAGTACAAAGCATCGATTTTTCGATGTATAATTTAGCCTTTACCAATGGAGCTGCAAACAAAGTAAAATTACAAGGATTTGTAAATGGTACATGGGAAGATTTAAGTATTGCCGCCAATAAGACGGTGATAAATACAAAAGAAACATTTACCAATACGATACATCCAACAAAGGTTTATAAAAAATATAGAATTACAGGAGCGTCAGGTGTTGTTTATTATGCACGTGTAAAAGAAGTTTATTTGAATCCAAATAATTACAAGGCATCCTTAAATAACAAGCCTACGTGTACAGCAGATACAGATGGAGATGGGAAATTGAATCACTTAGATTTAGATACAGATGGCGATGGATGTTCCGATGCTGTAGAAGCAGGAAATACGTTGGTATCTGATAATAATAGTGCTGATTTCTCAACAGGAGCAGACGTCAATCAAAATGGATTGTTAGATAAATTTGAAGATGGAACTTCGGGGACAATTAACTATGTCTCTAGTTACAGTCCGTTAGCGACAACTAGTTCTTTAAATGCGTGTGCAGATACAGACGGCGATGGCGTTGGTGATTTACTAGATATTGATGATGATAATGATGGCGTGTTAGATGCTGTTGAATCACCTGCTTGTTTTTATTCAGAAGCAGAGGCAAAAGTAATTACAAATATTACTTCAGCGATGGCAGTTGAGTCAGCATCAAGACCTTATACAAATGCTTTTGATGGAGATGATAGTACGTCGAGTTATACAGGGTTTGTACCTAATAAAAGCGGAATAGGTATTTCTGTATACGAAATTACACCTACTGTTCCATTGGCAGTACAAAGCATCGATTTTTCGATGTATAATTTAGCCTTTACCAATGGAGCTGCAAACAAAGTAAAATTACAAGGATTTGTAAATGGTACATGGGAAGACTTAAGTGTTGCCGCCAATAAGACGGTGGTAAATGCGAAAGAAACATTTACCAATACAATACATCCAACTAAGATTTATAAAAAATATAGAATTACAGGAGCGTCAGGTGTTGTTTATTATGCACGTGTAAAAGAAGTTTATTTGAATCCAAATAACTACAAGGCGTCCTTAAATAACAAACCTACGTGTACAGCAGATACAGATGGAGATGGGGAATTAAATCACTTAGATTTAGATACAGATGGCGATGGATGTTCCGATGCTGTAGAAGCAGGAAATACGTTGGTATCTGATAATAATAGTACTGATTTCTCAACAGGAGCAGACGTCAATCAAAATGGATTGTTAGATAAATTTGAAGACGGAACTTCTGGAGAAATAAACTATACATCTACTTATGGATTGAATGCATTAGATGATCAACGTGATGCGTGTGCAGATACAGATGGAGATGGTGTTGGTGACTTAATTGATATTGATGATGATAATGATGGGATATTGGATGTTGACGAACAAGAGAATTGTGTAGTGTCAAATGGACCATTGTCAAATTCTGTAGTTTGTGATACAACAAGAGATACTGATAGTTGGATTGTATGGAAATCTTCCGTCGGAGGAATTTCAAAAGGAATTATTACAATAGCAGGACAGGAAGTAGAGGTAACCATGACGGGTAATAACTACAATGGTTTACATAATGTTTATCACGCTCCTTTATGGGGGGCTTCTGCACATTGTCCGAGCACAACAAATTCAGACTATATACCTTCACCTCTAATAAATAATACAGGAGCATATAAATTAACGTTTTCAAAACCTATATATATGCCTAGAATGCATATCTGGTCTATGGGAGCTGGGGCAACAAGACCTTATATGGACTTTGATAAGAACATTGTTTTGATTAAGAATTATTCAATAACCGTTGATGAATCAACAGATATAGTAAGAGCAACCAATCATGGTCATGGAGGAAATGGAACCATTCAATTTACAGATGGTTTTGTAAGTGAAATTGATTGGGTAGTAGGAGTTGCTGAAGGTTGGTGGACTATAAATATCTCTACATCTGGATTTAAAACAACAGGAACAGGATCAGGTACTGGAAGTTGTAGTGATATAGATACAGATAATGACGGAACTCCTAATCGCTTGGATTTAGATTCGGATGGCGATGGATGTTCAGATGCTGTAGAGGCTTCCAATACTTTAGTAGCGAATAATAATATTACGGATTATCCTACAGGAGCAGACGTCAATCAAAATGGATTGTTAGATAAATTTGAAGATGGAACTTCGGGAGAAATAAACTATACATCTACTTATGGATTGAATGCATTAGATGATCAACGTGATGCGTGTGCAGATACAGATGGAGATGGTGTTGGTGACTTAATCGATATTGATGATGATAATGATGGGATATTGGATATAGATGAATCTAATTGTAATAAAATAACGACTCTTAGTCCAAGTGATTTGACATGGCATGGGACGGCAGCAGGAAATATATCATCTACAGATGGAACAACATTAACTGTTTCTGGTGCTGCTTGGCAAAACACCTATTCGGATCAAATATTTAGTTTACCAATTACAGTTGTAGGTAAAATTACTTCTGTGAGTAATGGGATGATAGGCTTGTTAGGTTTGAATCAATCAGAAATAACGAGTTCATGGAATGATGGAGGTTATAAGTTTCAATTTGATGCTTCAAATGGGATGTATGTTAGAAATGGGGCAAATTCAAATGGTTGGTTTTCTCCTTCCATATTGAATAAGCCATTTAAGATAGAAGTTGATATTGAAGGGAATATTAAGTATTATCATAATGGTGTAGTAGTGTTTACTGGAACGATACCTGTACAGAAATATAAGCTAACGATTTCTAGAGGAGCTTTTACAGTCGAAGATTTTTCAGTAGTTCTAGTTGATTCAAATTGTGAGGATATAGATACAGATAATGATGGAACTCCTAATCGCTTGGATTTAGATTCGGATGGCGATGGATGTTCAGATGCTGTAGAGGCTTCCAATACTTTAGTAGCGAATAATAATATTACGGATTATCCTACAGGAGCAGACGTCAATCAAAATGGATTGTTAGATAAATTTGAAGATGGAACTTCGGGAGAAATAAATTATATAGCTACCTATAA
This sequence comes from Flavobacteriaceae bacterium, assembly GCA_965224465.1. Classification (GTDB taxonomy): domain Bacteria; phylum Bacteroidota; class Bacteroidia; order Flavobacteriales; family Flavobacteriaceae. The sequence goes on from OZ245049.1 coordinate 4,045,944, forward strand.
AGAGAATGCATTAGATGCTCAAAGAGATTCTTGTGCAGATACTGATGGTGACGGTATTGGTGACTTAATTGATATTGATGATGATAATGATGGGATATTGGATGCTGATGAATGTCCTAGTTCCGCAAGGTATGCTTTATCGAATGTAGATGATTTTAATTTTACTGCAGGTGATCTATCAGGGACTCAAAATGCGACAAAGGATATTAGTCATAGGTGGGGTTTACCTTTAGGTTCAATTATAGTTAGTGTAAAAAATGCAAGTACCATTTCTAGTGGTTCGGCTGTAACAGGGGGGGCGCATGCAAATGTTGAATATACTTTTTCTGGAAATATGCCTGTATACTTAAGAGTAAAACAAGGAGGTTCCATTGGGGCAGGTGTATCCGAAGGGTTTATAGCGACAGATAATGTGTCTTATGCTTTTGTGTCTACGCTGTCCAATACGGGTTTAAAAGCTGTAAAATCAGGAAATGATTATTCGGTAAAAAATAATACGAGTTCATATATAAACAATGGGACAGGTTTTATATGGGATTCCAATGATGAAGTATCAAAATTGAGTGTATACACTACTAGTACAAATGTTAATTCAAATTATACAATCATTTTAAGACCATCCAATCCAAATTCATGTCCTGATACGGATAATGATTCGATACCTGACTATTTAGATTTAGATTCAGACAACGATGGTATCTATGATGCCGTAGAGGCAGGTCATGGAATGGCTGTTTCTCCAAAAGGAGATTCAAATGCAGGTCGTTTAGTTGATACAAACGTAGGTGCTAATGGATTTGTGAATGCATTAGAAGAAGGTACGGAGACGGGAATTTATATTTCAACCTATAACAATGGAGAGGGGCCTGTAAATTCTGATGGAACGGGTGCGTTTGATGCTGCAGATACCGATAGTGATGATGATGGCTGTTTAGATGTAGATGAAGCCTATAATAATTTATCTTCAACATCATTAGATACAGATTCAAATGGAACTTATGGAGCTACAGGAACAAATACTAGTGGTTATGTAGATGAAAATGGGACTGTTGTAGCTGCAAGTTATGCTGCTCCAATTGATGGAAATAATGATGGTAAAGCAGATTATACACAGGCAGGTTTGGCAATATCAAGTTTTGCGAAAATCAATTCTCTGTCGCCATTAACGGAAGAGAAGTCTGTTGGTGAATCTCATAATATCACAGCTAGTTTAACAAGTGTGAATTTATTTAGTGTAGTTCTTAATTGGATTGTAAGTACTGATGAAGGAGTGACATGGACCGCATTGACTAATGATGATGAGTATGCAGGAGTGCATACTATTACATTGAATATCAAAAGTGTAACTAGTGCAATGAATAATGCACATTATAAATTGGTGATTTATGCAAATAACAATGTATGTAGTTCTATTACTTCAGATGACACCAGTGTATTAACTGTAAATGATTGTGAAATTGATTTGACAAATGCCAGTTTTGGTCCAAGTGCTCCTACTACTTGTAGTCCTGCTTCTGATGGAACTATAAAAATTACAAATGCAGGATTGAATGCAGGAGCTAGTTATATTGTGAAATATAAAGATACGAGTCTTACGGATCAAACGATAACTTTAATAGCAAATGCATCTGGAGCGTTGTTAATCCCTAGTTTAGTAGAGGGGAGTTATACTGATTTCGTGATAAGCAGTAGTACCAATACAACATGTACTGCATCTTATGATGCTACGGTTACAATTGTGAAGTTTGTATCTGATTTTAATGTAAGTTTATCTAAAACAGGTGAAACGTCTTACAACGCAGAAGATGGTACAATTAAAATTATTCCTTCTGGAGGAACTCCTTCATATACAAGTTCTATTAAGTTGGAAGGGAGTACAACGGAACTGTGGACGGCAGAGACAACACCTAATTTAAAACCAGGAAAATATATTATTTTGGTAACAGATGGGAATGGTTGTTCATTTGGAGATGATGTATTAATAGAAGAAGTTCCAGCGTGTACTGTAGATGTTACAATCACTCCGAGTAAGGAAAAGATTTTATGTTTTGGAGATACGGATATTACATTGACGGCAACGGCTACAATACCTTCAGGATCCTCAGCAACAACACCATTGGTGTATGTTTGGACAAATGGATCAGGAGATGAAATAGGAACGAATGCTAGTGTAAGTGGATTGGGAGCAGGAACCTATAAAGTGGTTGTAAGTTCTACTGTTGGAGGTGTTTCTTGTGAAGGAGCTCAGGAGACATTTACAATACGTCAACCATCAGCAGTATTAACGGCAAGCATAGATTCAAAAGATGTTACTTCGGTAAGTCCGGGGGACGAAGGAGAAGTATGGGTTGTAGCCTCTGGAGGAACAGCCGCTTATTCGTATCTATGGACAAATAGTACAGGAGTCTCTATAGGAACTACAGATAGAATTACAGGACTGTCCAAAGGGACTTACTCGGTAGTTGTAACGGATGCAAATGGTTGTGAAACGGTAAAGTTATCCACAACTATTGCAGCACCAGGCTGCTTTACGATAAGCAATACCACAGGAGATGTTGCCTTAAAATGCAATGGGAATCGTACCGATTTGACCATTAGTTTAAATGATGCATCTTCCAATTATACAATTTTATGGACTACAACAGATGGTGACCTTACAGGAATTACAAGCAATCAGCTTACGGTTTCAGGAGTAGGAGTCGGATCTTATTTGGTGACTGTCGTAGACAATACATTAGGTTGTACAAAAACAGCAACATTTAATGTAACAGAAAACCTTAAGATATCTGGTGTTATAGATATTGTACAGGTAAAATGTAAAGGAGGAACTACAGGAAGTTTGGATCTAAGTATTACAGGAGGAACAGGAACATATACTTATGTATGGTCTTCTAGCAATGTAGATTTGACATCTTATACAATAACCGACCAAGATTTAATAGGTGTTCCAGCAGGTTCGTATAAAGTAACCATTAAGGATGGTAACAATTGTGAAAAAGAAGTCATAGCTACGATAACAGAACCTTCAAGTGCTCTTTCTGCACAGGTAATCTCGGATAACGAGCAGTCTTACAATGCGGAAGATGGGAGTATAAAAATAGTGCCTTCTGGAGGAACTCCTTCATATACAAGTTCTATCAAATTAGAAGGGAGTACAACGGAACTGTGGACGGCAGAGACAACACCTAATTTAAAACCAGGGAAATATATTATTTTGGTAACAGATGGGAATGGTTGTTCATTTGGAGATGATGTAATAATAGAAGAAGTTCCAGCGTGTACTGTAGATGTTACAATCACTCCGAGTAAGGAAAAGATTTTATGTTTTGGAGATACGGATATTACATTGACGGCAACGGCTACAATACCTTCAGGATCCTCAGCAACAACACCATTGGTGTATGTTTGGACAAATGGATCAGGAGATGAAATAGGAACGAATGCTAGTGTAAGTGGATTGGGAGCAGGAACCTATAAAGTGGTTGTAAGTTCTACTGTTGGAGGTGTTTCTTGTGAAGGAGCTCAGGAGACATTTACAATACGTCAACCATCAGCAGTATTAACAGCAAGCATAGATTCAAAAGATGTTACTTCGGTAAGTCCGGGGGACGAAGGAGAAGTATGGGTTGTAGCCTCTGGTGGAACAGCCGCTTATTCGTATCTATGGACAAATAGTACAGGAGTCTCTATAGGAACTACAGATAGAATTACAGGACTGTCCAAAGGGACTTACTCGGTAGTTGTAACGGATGCAAATGGTTGTGAAACGGTAAAGTTATCCACAACTATTGCAGCACCAGGCTGCTTTACGATAAGCAATACCACAGGAGATGTTGCCTTAAAATGCAATGGGAATCGTACCGATTTGACCATTAGTTTAAATGATGCATCTTCCAATTATACAATTTTATGGACTACAACAGATGGTGACCTTACAGGAATTACAAGCAATCAGCTTACAGTTTCAGGAGTAGGAGTCGGATCTTATTTGGTGACTGTCGTAGACAATACATTAGGTTGTACAAAAACAGCAACATTTAATGTAACAGAAAACCTTAAGATATCTGGTGTTATAGATATTGTACAGGTAAAATGTAAAGGAGGAACTACAGGAAGTTTGGATCTAAGTATTACAGGAGGAACAGGAACATATACTTATGTATGGTCTTCTAGCAATGTAGATTTGACATCTTATACAATAACCGACCAAGATTTAATAGGTGTTCCAGCAGGTTCGTATAAAGTAACCATTAAGGATGGTAACAATTGTGAAAAAGAAGTCACAGCAGAAATTACTGAACCTGAGACTAGTGTTGAAATCTCAAATGTAGAAACGGTTAAGGAATCGTGTTCAAATTGTGAAGATGGAAAAATAATTGTGACTGCAACAGGAGGGACAGGGTCTTATGTGTATAGTATTGATAATGGGGTGACTAGACAAGAAGAAAATATATTTACAGCATTGTCTCCAGGGAAGTATAAAGTTACAGTATATGATGCAAATGGATGTTTCGCGAGTGAAGAAGATGTTGAAATTATAGAGGATTTGGCACCAGATTACAAGCCTGTAATTTATGCAAATAATGTAATTATAAAAGAAAATGGTGCTGTTGATTTAGCGATACTAGTGATTGAGTTATTGGGGAATGATTCCAATGGTACTACAGATGTAGAATTAATCATTAATAAAGGAGCTAGTTACTCTTTAGGAATGGATCCGAATCTAAGCCATTTGAATGGAAAAACACTGGATAATTCTAATTGGAGATTGGATGATTCACATCCGTCTTTATACAGATTTATTTACACAGGAAATAACGGTATATATAATGGGAACTTGGCTAGTTTTATTGGGGTTTCATTGACTGTTACTGCTCCAAATCAATCGGGTGATCTACCGATAGGAGTTACGGTAAGATTTGGTTCGGGAGGAGAAATAAGGACGGACAATAATACAGATTCAGAAAATATTAAATACACGAAATAATTTTATTATGAAAAAGAATATCATTTTATTGATTTTTGGAATATGCTTAAGCGCAATATCTGGGTTTGCTCAGGATGCAGTTATTCAGATTTCTGACGGATCATTATCTCCAGATCCTTTGGCTACGGTTGAAGAAGGAGGGACGGGGGTAATTAAGTTTAGTTGGGTTGAAACAGGAGGGTATAAACCAATACCTCCTAATGTAGGAACCTTGGTAAATGTAACAATGAGTCTAGAGATGCAAAATCTAGAATTGACAGATTTGGATGTTAGTAAAATTACAGGTACCGGCTTAGCGTATTTCAGACCTGTCTATTTTGATTATGGAAATTCAAAAGGAATCCTTTTTGAGCAAATTAAAGAAATTCCCCCTTTTGGGTATGGGACATTTGAAATCCCATTCACGGTTATTGGGAATTCTATAAAAGGAGAGAATGAAAATGGTTTTACTGCCAATATTCAGGCTGTTGGAAATGTTACTGCAAATGGTTATACAGGTGCATATACATATACCTTATGTAAACCTGTATTGTTGTCAGTAGGTAATATAACGTGTAATGCACAAGGATATAATGTTGGGTTTACTACCGATGCTTCTTCTGTATCAGTAGTTGAAGGTGTTGGAACTGTGAATTTATCTGAAGGAACAATTACAGGGATTCCCTTAGGAAAAGACATCACCGTAAAAGCAACCAATGCAGGAGGCTGTAGTACTTTAATAGAAGTAAAAGGGCCTTTAACCTGCCCTGATTCTTGTGTACAACCGAATTTAATTATTGGACAACCTGTGTGTGCTCCATCAGATAGTTATAAAGTTATTTTAAGTGAGACCACAGGAGCTACTTTAAGCACAAGTGCAGGTTCTATTGTAAATAATATATTAATAGTACCTATTGCAAGTAGTCAAGTAACAATCACTGCCACCAATGGTGCTTGTGTACAATCATTAACAGTGTTCGCTCCTGTAGATTGTAGCACAGCTTGTGCTGAACCTGGATTTTCTTTGGCAGGAATTGACTGTGCTACGGATATGAGCGGTGATTATGTAATTAATTTTACGGTTGCAGAAGGTGCTTCTGTAACTGTAAATAAAGGAATAGTAGATCTTGCCGCAGGAACCATTACCGTTCCAAGTTTGGATGGAGCTGTTGAGATTACAGCGAAGTCTTCAGCTTCTTGTGATCCTCATGTTTTAACGATTGATGCGCCAGATTGTGTCGCTGATATTGATATTAAAAAGTCAAGCGATCAAACATCATATACACCAGGGCAAACAGCAACATATACTATTGTTGTAACTAATAAAGGACCTCTGGATGCTACAAATATTAAAGTAACAGACCCTTTGCCTGCTGGAATAACAGAAATGACTTGGACTAGTCCAACCTCTTCTGGAACTGGAGCTTTAAATGAAAATTTATCATTGACTTCTGGTGAGTCAGCTAGTTACACAGTTGTATTGACAGTTCCTTTTGATTTTAGAGGAGACTTAACGAACGTTGCCAATGCAGTAGATCCTGATAAACCTGATCCTGTACCTTGTACGGACTGTAAAGAAACATTACCAATTGGAGGTATAGCAGATATTACGACATTGAAAACGGATAGTAGTGATACATTTACTTTAGGGGAATCTATAACCTATACAATTACCGTGTCTAATAGTGGACCAGTAGCTTCTGATAATGTGTCTGTAAAAGATACAGCACCAACAGGAACTACAATAAGTTCTTGGTCAGGGAACGGGAATAGTGGAACAGGGAATTTGGATGATATAATTACGAGCTTGGCAGTTGATCAGACGGTTACTTACACTGTTGTAGTAGCTGTTCCATCTGATTATTCTGGAGAAACTCTTAGTAATGTTGTAACGATTGTTACGCCATCTACTGTAGATCCAACACCAAGTTGTACCGGATGTACAGATACGAATACTAAAGATACTGACGGAGACGGAATTCCAGACAGCGTAGATTTAGACGATGATAACGATGGTATTTTAGATACCGTAGAAATCGCAACATCCACCAATGGAGGAGATACTGATGGCGATGGGATACCAGATCATTTAGACTTAGATTCAGACAATGATGGAATCCTAGATGTTGAAGAATCAGGAAATCAATCACAAGACGTTGATAACAATGGTCGTGTAGACGGTCCTTTTGGAGACAATGGATTTGACGATGATTTAGAAACAGCAACTGATAGTGGAGAAGCTAAAAACAAGCCAACAGATACTGACGGAGATGGAACACCAGATTTCCAAGATGTAGATTCAGACAATGATGGGATTAGTGACCTTGTAGAAGGAGGAACAGATCCAGCATTGGATGCGGATAATGACGGAAGAATAGACGCAACAACAGATACAGATAACGATGGAATCATAGACACAGTAGACCCTACAATTTCGGGGAGTACAGTGGCTACCACACCAGACACAGATAAGGATGGTGTTCCAGATTACCAAGATTTAGATTCAGATAACGATGGTATCAATGATGTAGTTGAAGGAGGTTTACCAGATGAAGATGGAGACGGGCAAGTAGATGAAGAAGGTAAGTTAACAGACAATGCTAATTTACCAGACACAGATAACAACGGTACACCAGATGTATTAGAACCAAACAATCCAGACTTAACGGACGAACAAGATCCTGATGGCAATGGTACTGTAGAGGGAACGGATACAGATGGCGATGGGATACCAGATTTAATAGATGGTGATAAGGATCATTTTGGAGATGCTAAAGATACTGACGGAGACGGAATTCCAGACAGCGTAGATTTAGACGATGATAACGATGGTATTTTAGATACCGTAGAAATCGCAACATCCACCAATGGAGGAGATACTGATGGCGATGGGATACCAGATCATTTAGACTTAGATTCAGACAATGATGGAATCCTAGATGTTGAAGAATCAGGAAATCAATCACAAGACGTTGATAACAATGGTCGTGTAGACGGTCCTTTTGGAGACAATGGATTTGACGATGATTTAGAAACAGCAACTGATAGTGGAGAAGCTAAAAACAAGCCAACAGATACTGACGGAGATGGAACACCAGATTTCCAAGATGTAGATTCAGACAATGATGGGATTAGTGACCTTGTAGAAGGAGGAACAGATCCAGCATTGGATGCGGATAATGACGGAAGAATAGACGCAACAACAGATACAGATAACGATGGAATCATAGACACAGTAGACCCTACAATTTCGGGGAGTACAGTGGCAACCACACCAGACACAGATAAGGATGGTGTTCCAGATTACCAAGATTTAGATTCAGATAACGATGGTATCAATGATGTAGTTGAAGGAGGTTTACCAGATGAAGATGGAGACGGACAAGTAGATGAAGAAGGTAAGTTAACAGACAATGCTAATTTACCAGATGAAGACGGGGATGGCATTGCAGATTTTAGAGAACCAAACAATCCAGACTTAACGGACGAACAAGATCCTGATGGCAATGGCGTTGTAGAGGGAACGGATACAGATGGCGATGGGATACCAGATTTAATAGATGGTGATAAAGATAATTTTGGAGATGCTAAAGATACTGACGGAGACGGAATTCCAGACAGCGTAGATTTAGATGATGATAACGATGGTATTTTAGATACCGTAGAAATCGCAACATCCACCAATGGAGGAGATACTGATGGCGATGGGATACCAGATCATTTAGATTTAGATTCAGACAATGATGGAATATTAGATGTTGAAGAATCAGGAAATCAATCACAAGACGTTGATAACAATGGTCGTGTAGACGGTCCTTTTGGAGACAATGGATTTGATGATGATTTAGAAACAACAACCGATAGTGGAGAGGCTAAAAACAAGCCAACAGATACTGACGGAGATGGAACACCAGACTTCCAAGATGTAGATTCAGACAATGATGGGATTAGTGACCTTGTAGAAGGAGGAACAGATCCAGCATTGGATGCGGATAATGACGGAAGAATAGACGCAACAACAGATACAGATAACGATGGAATCATAGACACAGTAGACCCTACAATTTCGGGGAGTACAGTGGCTACCACACCAGACACAGATAAGGATGGTGTTCCAGATTACCAAGATTTAGATTCAGATAACGATGGTATCAATGATGTAGTTGAAGGAGGTTTACCAGATGAAGATGGAGACGGGCAAGTAGATGAAGAAGGTAAGTTAACAGACAATGCTAATTTACCAGACACAGATAACAACGGTACACCAGATGTATTAGAACCAAACAATCCAGACTTAACGGACGAACAAGATCCTGATGGCAATGGTACTGTAGAGGGAACGGATACAGATGGCGATGGGATACCAGATTTAATAGATGGTGATAAGGATCATTTTGGAGATGCTAAAGATACTGACGGAGACGGAATTCCAGACAGCGTAGATTTAGACGATGATAACGATGGTATTTTAGATACCGTAGAAATCGCAACATCCACCAATGGAGGAGATACTGATGGCGATGGGATACCAGATCATTTAGACTTAGATTCAGACAATGATGGAATCCTAGATGTTGAAGAATCAGGAAATCAATCACAAGACGTTGATAACAATGGTCGTGTAGACGGTCCTTTTGGAGACAATGGATTTGACGATGATTTAGAAACAGCAACTGATAGTGGAGAAGCTAAAAACAAGCCAACAGATACTGACGGAGATGGAACACCAGATTTCCAAGATGTAGATTCAGACAATGATGGGATTAGTGACCTTGTAGAAGGAGGAACAGATCCAGCATTGGATGCGGATAATGACGGAAGAATAGACGCAACAACAGATACAGATAACGATGGAATCATAGACACAGTAGACCCTACAATTTCGGGGAGTACAGTGGCTACCACACCAGACACAGATAAGGATGGTGTTCCAGATTACCAAGATTTAGATTCAGATAATGATGGTATCAATGATGTAGTTGAAGGAGGTTTATCAGATGAAGATGGAGACGGGCAAGTAGATGAAGAAGGTAAGTTAACAGACAATGCTAATTTACCAGACACAGATAACAACGGTACACCAGATGTATTAGAACCAAACAATCCAGACTTAACGGACGAACAAGATCCTGATGGCAATGGCGTTGTAGACGGAACGGATACAGATGGCGATGGGATACCAGATTTAATAGATGGTGATAAAGATAATTTTGGAGATGCTAAAGATACTGACGGAGACGGAATTCCAGACAGTGTTGATTTAGACGATGATAATGATGGTATTTTAGATACCGTTGAAATCGCAACATCCACCAATGGAGGAGATACTGATGGCGATGGGATACCAGATCATTTAGACTTAGATTCAGACAATGATGGAATCCTAGATGTTGAAGAATCAGGAAATCAATCACAAGACGTTGATAACAATGGTCGTGTAGACGGTCCTTTTGGAGACAATGGATTTGACGATGATTTAGAAACAGCAACCGATAGTGGAGAAGCTAAAAACAAGCCAACAGATACTGACGGAGATGGAACACCAGACTTCCAAGATGTAGATTCAGACAATGATGGGATTAGTGACCTTGTAGAAGGAGGAACAGATCCTGCATTGGATGCGGATAATGACGGAAGAATAGACGCAACAACAGATACAGATAACGATGGAATCATAGACACAGTAGACCCTACAATTTCGGGAAGTACAGTGGCTACCACACCAGACACAGATAAGGACGGTGTTCCAGATTACCAAGATTTAGATTCAGATAATGATGGTATCAATGATGTAGTTGAAGGAGGTTTACCAGATGAAGATGGAGATGGGCAAGTAGATGAAGAAGGTACGTTGACAGACAATGCTAATTTACCAGACACAGATAACAACGGTACACCAGATGTATTAGAACCAAACAATCCAGACTTAACGGACGAACAAGATCCTGATGGCAATGGCGTTGTAGACGGAACGGATACAGATGGCGATGGGATACCAGATTTAATAGATGGTGATAAAGATAATTTTGGAGATGCTAAAGATACTGACGGAGACGGAATTCCAGACAGCGTAGATTTAGATGATGATAACGATGGTATTTTAGATACCGTAGAAATCGCAACATCCACCAATGGAGGAGATACTGATGGCGATGGGATACCAGATCATTTAGATTTAGATTCAGACAATGATGGGGTATTAGATGTTGAAGAATCAGGAAATCAATCACAAGACGTTGATAACGATGGTCGTGTAGACGGTCCTTTTGGAGACAATGGATTTGACGATGATTTAGAAACAGCAACTGATAGTGGAGAAGCTAAAAACAAGCCAACAGATACTGACGGAGATGGAACACCAGACTTCCAAGATGTAGATTCAGACAATGATGGGATTAGTGACCTTGTAGAAGGAGGAACAGATCCAGCATTGGATGCAGATAATGACGGAAGAATAGACGCAACAACAGATACAGATAACGATGGAATCATAGACACAGTAGACCCTACAATTTCGGGGAGTACAGTGGCAACCACACCAGACACAGATAAGGATGGTGTTCCAGATTACCAAGATTTAGATTCAGATAACGATGGTATCAATGATGTAGTTGAAGGAGGTTTACCAGACGAAGATGGAGACGGACAAGTAGATGAAGAAGGTACATTGACAGACAACACTAATTTACCTGATGAAGACGGTGATGGCATTGCAGATTATATTGAACCAAACAATCCAGACTTAACGGATGAGCAAGATCCTGATGGTGATGGTATTGTAGAGGGAACGGATACAGATGGCGATGGGATACCAGATTTAATAGATGGAGATGTACATAATTTTGGAGACGGTAAAGATACTGACGGTGATGGATCACCAGACAGCGTAGATTTAGATGATGATAACGATGGTATTTTAGATACCGTAGAAATCGCAACATCCACCAATGGAGGAGATACTGATGGCGATGGGATACCAGATCATTTAGATTTAGATTCAGACAATGATGGAATATTAGATGTTGAAGAATCAGGAAATCAATCACAAGACGTTGATAACGATGGTCGTGTAGACGGTCCTTTTGGAGACAATGGATTTGATGATGATTTAGAAACAACAACCGATAGTGGAGAGGCTAAAAACAAGCCAACAGATACTGACGGAGATGGAACACCAGACTTCCAAGATGTAGATTCAGACAATGATGGGATTAGTGACCTTGTAGAAGGAGGAACAGATCCAGCATTGGATGCAGATAATGACGGAAGAATAGACGCAACAACAGATACAGATAACGATGGAATCATAGATGCAGTAGACCCTACAATTTCGGGAAGTACAGTGGCAACCACACCAGACACAGATAAGGATGGTGTTCCAGATTACCAAGATTTAGATTCAGATAACGATGGTATCAATGATGTAGTTGAAGGAGGTTTACCAGACGAAGATGGAGACGGACAAGTAGATGAAGAAGGTACATTGACAGACAATACTAATTTACCTGATGAAGACGGTGATGGCATTGCAGATTATATTGAACCAAACAATCCAGACTTAACGGATGAGCAAGATCCTGATGGTGATGGTATTGTAGAGGGAACGGATACAGATGGCGATGGGATACCAGATTTAATAGATGGAGATGTACATAATTTTGGAGACGGTAAAGATACTGACGGTGATGGATCACCAGACAGCGTAGATTTAGATGATGATAACGATGGTATTTTAGATACCGTAGAAATCGCAACATCCACCAATGGAGGAGATACTGATGGCGATGGGATACCAGATCATTTAGACTTAGATTCAGACAATGATGGGATATTAGATATAGAGGAATCTAGCAATGGAGGAGAAGATACGGATGGAGACGGACGTGTAGATGGTCCTTATGGATCGAACGGGTTTGCAGATGCATTAGAAAGTTCTCCAGATAGTGGAGTTGCCAAGGACGAACCAGTAGATACTGACGGAGATGATATACCAGACTTCCAAGATGTAGATTCAGACAATGATGGAATTTCAGATTTAGTAGAAGGAGGGAGTGATCCCGCTTTAGATACTAATAATGACGGAATGATAGACTCTAAAATTGATACAGATAAAGACGGAATCATAGATGCTGTGGATCCAACAATTACAGGGAGTACAGTAGCAACTACACCAGACACAGATGGAGAAGGTGTGGATGATTATAGAGATTTGGATTCAGACAATGATGGCTTAAATGATATTGATGAAACAAACTTAAAAGATCAAGATGGAGATGGTCAGGTAGATGCTCAAGGTGATTTAGCAGATAATTCAAATTTACCAGATGAAGACGGAGATGGTATTCCAGATTATTTAGAGCCAAACAATCCGGATTTGACATCTATTTTAGATGCTGATGGAGATGGAGTTGTGGATGGAGAAGATTCAGATGGTGATGGAATTATTGATGATGTAGATAATTTACCAGGAGAGTTTGGAGATGGCCCAACCGATGTGGCTGGAGCTACGACCATTGTGAATTCATTTACGCCAAATGATGATGGGAAGAACGATACGTTTGTGATCACTAATTTACAGAGTATTGCACCTAATTTTTCTATGGAAATTAGAAATAGGTATGGAAATAGTGTTTACGAATATCAGCATGGAGGCGATAAAGATAAGGAGCCAAGATGGTGGGATGGTTATTCAAGTGGACGAATGACATTACAAAGTTCAAAAAAATTACCAGTTGGAACGTATTTCTATGTGTTAAAATACAACGACGGGAAAACGGAAGCTGTAACAGGATGGATTTACTTAAATAGATAATATGTAATTATTAGGGAGTAGAAACCTACTCCCTAACAATAAAAAAACACAGAGATGAAAAGATTTAGTGAGATAATTTTAGTAGTGGGCGTATTCCTATTTAGTGTTTTAGCTAAGGCGCAGCAGGATCCACAATACACACAGTATATGTATAATATGAATGTCATAAACCCAGCATATGCAGGTTCTCAAGGAACTTTAAGTATAGGTCTGTTGTACAGAACTCAATGGGTAGGGTTTGAAGGAGCGCCGAAAACAGTTACGGCTTCTATCAATGCACCTGTTGGTAGAAATGTTGGATTAGGATTTACTGCGATAGCCGATGAAATAGGCCCTGTAAAGGAGCAGAATATATATGCAGATTTTTCATATACAATAAACACCTCGGATGTCGGTCGTTTGGCATTTGGTATAAAAGGTGGGGCAACTTTTCAGCGAATAGATTTTCAAGGATTGACTACAGTAGAGAAAGAAGATCCACTGATTGATGTAAATAACTTGAATGAAATTTATCCGAACGTGGGAGCAGGAGTGTTTTATTACGCAGAACGCTTTTACGCAGGGGTATCGATCCCTAATATTTTAGAGACGCGTTATTTTGAAAAAAATGGAGGTGCGATAAGTAAGGCATCGGAAAAAATGCATTACTTTTTTACAACAGGTTATGTATTTGATTTATCAGAAAGTTTAAAGTTTAAGCCTTCAATGTTGGTAAAAGCTGCAACGGGAGCTCCAGTTTCAATTGATTTGTCGGGAAATGTTTTAATTCATGAGAAAATAGAATTGGGATTGTCTTATAGGTTGGATGATTCTGTGAGTGCTATCATAAGTTTATTTGTGCAACCAAATTTCAGAATTGGATATGCGTATGATTATACAACTTCAAATTTAGGAGATTACAATTCAGGAAGTCACGAGATCATGTTACATTATAATATTGATAATTCACGTCAAGGGAAATCACCTAGATTCTTTTAAAAAAATCAGTTATGAAAAAATTGTTACTATTATTAGTGTGCCTAGGTGTTCAAATTACGTATGCACAAAACGAAGAACGTTATACGATAAGAAATATAGAGGCGAATAATAAATATTCAAATTTTGGAACTTCTTATTATGGTTCAAACCAAATTGTATTTGCATCTCCTCAAAAAAGAAGTTTTGTGATACAAAATAATTGGAAGCCAAACGGACAACCATTTTTAGACTTGTTTATCGGAGATATGACTCCTAGTGGAGAGATTGAAAATGTGAAGAAGTTTTCTGGAAAATTAAACACCAAATGGCATGAGGCAGATGTTGTGTTTAGCAAAGATGGGAATACAGTTTATTTTACACGAAGCAATTATTTTAATGGCAAGTACGGAAAGGATAAAGAAGGTGTAAATAACTTAAAATTATTTAAAGCAGTTGTTGGCACTAAAGGAGAATGGAATGGTATTGAGTCTGTTCATTTTAATAGTGATGCCTACTCGGTGGGACATCCAGCCTTATCTTTAGATGGGAAAACACTGTATTTTATTTCGGACATGCCAGGGAGTATCGGTAAGACAGATATTTTTAAAGTCTCTGTTTCTAGTAATGGAACTTTGGGAGTTCCTACGAATTTAGGAGAGCATATCAATACGCCTGGAAGAGAAATGTTTCCTTTTATAGGAGCAGACCAAGTGTTGTATTTTGCATCAGATAGCAGGGCAGAAGGCTTGGGAGGTTTAGATATTTACCGTTCCGATCTAAAAGGGGGGACTCCAGTAAATTTAGGGGTACCCATCAATAGTGTAAATGATGATTTCGCTTTTATTTTTAATACAAAAAAGAAGAGTGGATATTTTTCATCCAATCGTAAAGGAGGAAAAGGAGACGATGATATTTATTATTTCACAGACAATCAAGAGGTGTCAAAAAAATGTAAGCAAGCAATTAGTGGAGTCGTTTTAGATAGAAGCACTCGGGAAAAGATACCGTATGCACTTGTTGAAATATTAGAGAAAGGAAGTACTATTAAATCAATTCAGACGGAGAGTAATGCTAAATTTGCATTCCAGGCAGATTGTGAGAAAACGTATAAAATAGTGGGAGTGAAAAAAGGATATGAAAATTATAGCATTGTTTTCGATACTACAGACGATCCTAATTTAAAAATACGATTGAACTTAGATTTGGATAAAGAGCGTGGTGACTTTGTAGTAACACCAGAGCGTACAATAATCAATATTAATCCTATTTATTTTGATTTTGATAAGTGGAATATACGTTCAGACGCAGCATTTGAATTAAATAAAGTGGTATCTGTGATGCTACAATATCCGCAACTTAAGATAGAAGGCACATCACATACAGACAGTCGAGGAAGAGATAGCTACAATCAACAATTGTCACAAAAAAGAGCACAGTCTACCGTTGATTATATTATTAGTAGAGGGATTTCTTCTGCTCGGATTTATGCAAAAGGCTATGGAGAATATCAGTTGACAAATCAATGTTCAAATAATGTAAAATGTTCTGAAAGAGAGCATCAGTTAAATCGTAGAACTGAATTTGTAGTGTTGAATCCAGGGTTTATAAATAGATAAGATAGTTCACATTCATACTGTTGTTTTTGAATGTTTTAAGTGATTTTAAAAAGCATTGTTCATTATTTGGGCAATGCTTTTTTGTTTAAAATGATTTCCCAAACGAATGGTAGCGTTGAATCGTAATTAATTGGATTACAAGTGTTTTTGTTTAGTTGGAAAACAGGTAGAGAATCAATGCCTCTGTTCTATTTTTTACAAGGAAAACATAAAATAGGCTTGGTTTGTATCAGTACCTTAGCTATCGTTCTGTTTTTTAACAACGCTAGCATGTAAAACAAACTATTTATATCGGTTATTTTGGATTGTAGGAGGTATAAATACGAATTGTGCTTGTTAGGACTGATTCTAAATGATATTTGAGCATGTGTGAACTGATTTTATAGCTGTATTTAACATGCTGAATTTTTGTGTAATAGGTGTTTTTTGAAGGTGTTCTTCTGCGGTTTTTGAGTTTAGAACACGTTGTAAAAAGAATGCTTAAGAAACATTTGTGTTAGGATTGTTGCTTTTTCTTTTGATTTAACTAATTTAGCTTTTTAAGCGAAACGAATAAAATTATGAAGGGAATACTCTTGGCAGGAGGTCATGGAACACGATTGTACCCTGTAACAAAAGGAACGTCAAAACAGTTATTGGCAATTTACGATAAGCCAATGGTTTATTATCCGTTATCAGTATTAATGCAAGCAGGTATATCAGAGGTTCTGATTATTTCTACTCCGAAGGATTTGGATAGTTTTAGGCATTTGTTCGGTGATGGTTCTTCGTTGGGGATGCAGTTTTCTTATATAGAGCAGCCCTCTCCTGATGGATTAGCACAAGCATTTATACTTGGTGAATCTTTTATTGGTGATGATGATGTCTGCTTGGTGTTGGGAGATAATATTTTCCACGGAGAAGGATTGACTAAGTTGATCGAGAATGCTGTTTTAAATGTTGAACAATATCAAAAGGCAAGTGTATTTGGGTATTATGTAAGTGAACCTGAAAGATATGGTGTAGCCGAATTTGATAGTCAAAATACAGTAGTAAGTATTGAAGAGAAACCGAAATTCCCTAAAAGTAATTATGCTGTTGTAGGGCTTTATTTTTATCCAAATTCAGTAGTTAGCGTTGCAAAAACAATCACGCCTAGTGAACGTGGAGAATTGGAAATAACAAGTGTAAATCAACATTATTTATGCCAAGGAGCATTGAAGATGGAAATTATGGGACGTGGCTATGCTTGGTTGGATACTGGAACTCATGACTCTCTTTTAGAAGCCGCTAATTTTGTGCAGACAATTGAAAAAAGACAAGGGTTGAAAATTGCGTGTCTTGAAGAAATAGCTTTTAATAGAGGTTGGATCGATAAAAAACAATTAGTCATGATTGCAGAACCAATGAAAGCAACTCCCTATGGTCAGTATTTATTAAAATTGACCGATAGCTAATCCCTAATAATACCAAATACATTTTCAAGTGACGGTTTAGAAATAGAATAAACTATTTATATCGGTCATTTTGGATTTTAATAGGCAGTATAGCTAGGCGAATAATCTAAGGATATCCTCAGCTATCGTTCTATTTTTTAACAATGCTAGAATGTAAAACAAACTATTTATATCGGTCGTTTTGGATTGTAGTTGGTCTAACACTCATTAAGAAATATGAAATTTATAAAAAGTGCTATTCCGGATGTAATTATTTGTGAACCAACAGTTTTTGGGGATCACCGTGGTTATTTTATGGAATCTTTTAAACAAGAAGAATTGAATGTGTATTTAGGTTTTAATGTCAATTTTATCCAAGATAACGAGTCCATGTCTACTTTTGGTGTTCTAAGAGGGATGCATTTTCAAAAAGGGATGCATTCACAGTCTAAATTAGTACGTGTAGTTTCTGGAAAGGTACTGGATGTGGTTGTAGATTTAAGAACAGATAGTGCGACATTTAAACACGTATTTTCTATTGAACTGTCGGCAGAAAATAAACGACAATTATTTGTGCCAAAAGGATTTGCTCATGGCTATGTAGTATTGAGTGATGTTGCGGTTTTCCAGTATAAAATAGACGCCCTTTATTCTCCTGAAAACGAATCTGGTTTTAGGTATAATGATCCCGTATTGAATATTGATTGGAAAGTGTTACCAAAAGATATTGTTGTTTCGGAGAAAGATAGGGAGCAATCAAGTTTTAATAATACGTCGTTTTTCACGAGTTCAAAAGATTTATATGTATAATATTCTTGTTACTGGAGCAGCAGGGCAGTTGGGGACATGTATTGCTGATTGTAGGGATGATAAACAAGGGGATCGTTATTTTTTTGTAAGCAAACAGGTCGTTGATATTGCTGATTTGGAAGCGCTTTTTAGCTACTGTCAAAAGCATCAGATAGATGTTATTATCAATTGTGCCGCTTATACAAAGGTTGATCAAGCAGAATCCGAGGTAGAACTTGCTTATAGCATCAATCAAGAAGGTGCAAAAAATGTTGCTATTGTAGCGAAAAAATTAGCTTGTAAACTCATTCATATTTCTACGGATTATGTATTTGAAGGAAAAGGAACAACCGCTTTTAAGGAAGATGGTTTTACAGATCCTGTAACAGTATACGGAAAAAGTAAATTGGCGGGCGAATTGGAAATCAAGGAGGTGAATCCGTCTAATTCTCTTATTATTAGGACTTCTTGGTTGTACTCAGAATACGGATCTAATTTTTTGTTGACGATGCTGCGTTTGGCTCGTGAGAAGAAATTAATTTCTGTGGTTGACGACCAACATGGGTGTCCTACCTATGCAAAAGATTTGGCAACTGTTATTCTAGGAATTATCCCTGTATTGTCTGCGGATAATGTAAAGGTGTATCATTTTTCAAATAAAAATCCCACTACTTGGTATTTTTTTGCTGAGAAAATAATAAAAACAGTGTCGGATGACTTAAAGCTTGTCCCTATAAAAACAAGTGCGTTTATTACAGTAGCTAAACGACCTGTTTATAGTGTCTTAGATTGTACACGTATAAAAAAAGACTTTGCTGTTACAATTAGATCATGGGAAATTGCGTTAGAAGAATGTCTAGCTAATTTATGGAGGTCTTCGTAGGTAAATAAGAGTATTGAGACCTTGTATTTTAGGTATTGATATTGAGTTAGTTGAGGTAATAGATGTTCTTGTCTCTTTTAAAAATGATGACAAGGCTAAATATGATAAGCGGGATGAAAACAATTTTAGTGACAGGTGGAGCAGGGTTTATTGGTGCTAATTTTATAGAATATATAATTAAAGAGCATCCTTCCTATGCGGTAGTAAATCTTGATAAATTAACGTATGCAGGTGATCTAACGCATTTAAAAAGCGTAGAAAATCATGTCAATTATACTTTTGTTAAAGGCGATATATGTGACAGGGCATTGCTTGAGCATCTTTTTGTGACGCATGATATAAGAGGTGTCTTTCACCTAGCCGCGGAGTCTCATGTTGATAATTCTATTGCGAATCCTGGAGTGTTTATAGAAACCAATGTAAAGGGAACATTTACCGTATTGGATGTTGCGTATAAATATTGGATGGATAGTCCACATCAATTTAAAGCGGGCTATGAACTTTGTAGGTTTTTACATGTTTCTACTGACGAAGTGTATGGTAGTCTTGGAGAAAAAGGATTGTTTACAGAAGATTCTCCCTATGCACCAAATTCTCCTTATAGCGCTTCTAAAGCAAGTAGCGACATGTTGGTTAGAAGTTATTTTCACACCTATGGCATGCCGACGGTAATTACTAATTGTTCCAATAATTATGGGCCTAAACAACATCAAGAAAAACTAATACCTACAGTGATTCGTAAAATACAAGCCAATCAAGAAATTCCAGTCTATGGAGATGGGAAAAATATTAGAGACTGGTTGTATGTAAAAGATCACTGCAAGGGCTTGCTACTTGCCTTTGAAAAAGGTGAGATAGGAAATGTCTATACCATTGGAGGAAGAAACGAATTGTCCAATTTACAGATTGTAAGGTTGATTTGTGATCTAATGGATTCCTTTTTGGAAAAGGAACAGGGTACTAGCAAGAAATTGATTTCTTTTGTGAAAGATAGAGCAGGTCATGACTTTAGATATGCGATTGACGCAAAAAAAATAGAAACTACTTTAGGTTGGAAGGCCTCAGAGAATTTTAAAACAGGAATACAAAAAACCATTGCATGGTATTTGAATAATTAAATATGGATACAAAGAATTTTGCCTTATTAGGGGCTGCAGGCTATATTGCGCCACGTCATTTAAAAGCGATTAAAGAAACGGGGAATACACTTATCGCTGCCTTAGATAAGAATGATAGTGTAGGTGTTTTGGATAGTTATTTTCCAAAAGCTCATTTTTTTGTAGAGTTCGAGCGTTTTGATCGTCATATTGAAAAAATTACGCGACAGGACAAAGTTTCTTTGGATTATGTAAGTATTTGTACACCGAATTATTTACATGATTCTCATATTAGAATGGCGCTTCGAAGAGGTGCAAGTGCTATTTGTGAAAAACCATTGGTATTAAATCCTTGGAATATAGACGCATTGGTCGCTATAGAAAAAGAGTCCGAGGGGTCTATTAATTCTATTTTACAGTTGAGATTACATCCAAGTATCATTGCTTTAAAGGAAAAAATAGCAAAGGGCCCAAAAGATAAAATTTATGATGTGGATTTGACCTATCTTACCTCAAGGGGTAATTGGTATCATGTTTCATGGAAAGGAGATGCTTCAAAATCAGGGGGCATTGCTACCAATATTGGCGTTCATTTTTATGATATGTTGAGTTGGGTTTTTGGTCCATTAAAAAGTAATGTAGTACATGAGCGCAAACAAGACAGTGCTGCTGGTTATTTGGAGTTTGAGCAGGCGCGAGTTCGTTGGTTTTTGTCTATTAACGAAGAATTACTTCCTAAAGATATTGCAGCGAGAGGACAAAGAACATATCGGTCTATTACGGTAAATGATGAAGAGATTGAATTTAGTGGAGGTTTTACGGATTTACATACGCTGAGTTATGAGGCTATTTTAAAGGGGAATGGCTTTGGATTGGAAGCTTCCAGGACTTCAATAGAAATTGTACATGATATTAGAAATGCAGAGATCTCAAGAAAAACAGGTGATTTTCACCCTTTTATACTTAGGGGTTAGGACTTGTTGTTGTGGGATTTAGTTAGTGGTAAAGGCTAACGGTTTTAGCTGTACAAATCACGAGTTCTCAATGAAAAAAACAGAGAAACAACTCAATGTTTGGAATGTTTTATGTAGTTTTACCGAACAAAAGAACAGGGGGTTTTGACTGCTCAAAATGGGGTTTTTAAAGATAACGAAAAGCATCTTTTTAGATGTTTGCTATTTAGAAAAAATTGAATAGAAATATAAAAAACATGAATTGGTTTGCCCTATATACTGCCCCTAGAGCGGAGAAAAAAGTATTAGAGAGGCTTGAAAAAGAAGGGTACATTGTATATTTGCCCTTGTTGTCAACAATAAAGCAATGGAGTGATCGAAAGAAAAAGGTGGAAGTTCCTTTAATTTCTTCCTATGTTTTTATTCAAATTGATTCCTTGTCTTTACAAAAAGTAAGGGCTATTTTTGGTGTTGTGGGCGTATTAAATTTTCTCGGAAAACCAGCAATTGTTAAGGATGTTGAAATTAATAATTTAAGAATTTTATTAAGAGAAAATAATGCTATTAAATTATTAAAAGATGTACGAATTCCTAAAGGAACACCTGTCCAAGTAGTAAAAGGACAAATGACAGGTGTAATTGGTGAAATGGTACATTACAAAGGGAAAATTAAAGTAATTGTCCGTGTGGAAGCATGTGGCACATTAGTTGATGTAGAGGTGCCTTTGTCTTTTGTAGAGGAGATAAAGGAAAATAAAGAATAAAAGAAATAAAGCTGTTGAGGTAACAATCAATAGTTTTTGTGATATATAAGCATAATATTGTTGTTAGTTCATCGCTAAGATGTGACTGACCGTGGCGAAGCCGTGAAAAGAATGAAAGATTTTTTAAAAAACACCAAGATTGCAATTATCGGATTGGGCTATGTGGGACTCCCATTAGCGCGTCTGTTTGCTACAAAATATCCTGTTATTGGTTTTGATATTAACAAATCAAGAATTCAGGAAGTGAATTCAGGACATGATGGTACGCATGAAATAAGCGATGCATTGCTTCGTGATGTGCTAAGGTTAAAAAGTCCATCAGTAGGAGATGCAGGTTTGTATTGTACAAGCAATCCTGAAGAAATTGCAAGCTGTAACGTATTTGTAATTACCGTGCCTACACCTGTAGACGAAGCGAATAAAGTAGTATTGACGCCTCTTGTAAAAGCAAGCGAAACCGTTGGGAATGTATTGAAAAAAGAGGCTGTTGTTATTTACGAATCTACGGTATATCCGGGTGTGACAGAGGATGAATGTGTTCCTGTATTAGAACAATATTCTGGACTCACTTTTAATAAAGATTTCTTTGTAGGCTATTCGCCAGAACGGATCAATCCAGGAGATAAAACACACAGTCTTGAACATATTTTAAAGGTGACTTCTGGTTCTACACCTGAAATTGCTGATAAAGTAGATGCATTATACCAATCAATTATTACAGCGGGTACGCACAAAGCTCCAAGTATAAAAGTGGCAGAGGCATCTAAGGTGATTGAAAATTCACAACGTGATATCAATATCGCTTTTATGAACGAATTGGCTAAGATTTTTGGGCTGATGGATCTTGATACAAAGGCTGTGCTTGAAGCAGCAGCTACCAAATGGAATTTCTTACCCTTTACTCCTGGTTTGGTTGGAGGACATTGTATAGGTGTAGATCCTTATTATTTGGCACAAAAAGCACAAGAATTGGGCTATAATCCTGGGATTATTCTTGCAGGTAGAAGAATGAACGATTCTATGGGGGCGTATGTAGCTTCCGATGTCGTAAAATTAATGCTAAAAGAAGACATTCCTGTAAAAGGTGCCAAGGTCTTAGTATTGGGGATTACCTTTAAGGAAAACTGCCCTGATATTCGAAATACAAAAGTGGTGGATGTAATCAATAGTTTAAAGGAATACGGGATGCAAGTGGATGTTTTTGATCCTTGGGCAAACAAACAAAATGTTTTTAAAGAATATCAATTGGAAGTGTTACAGACACTTTCTTCAAAAAAATACGATACCATTGTATTAACGGTGTCACATACATCTTTTCAAACACTGGATTTTGATAATTTATTATCTGAAGAAGGAGTTATTTACGATGTAAAAGGAGTGTTAAGGTCTAATAGAGTAAAAGCAACATTATAAATGAATGTAGTAATTGTAGGTTCAGGTTATGTAGGATTGGTATCTGGTACGTGTTTTTCAGAAATGGGAAACCATGTAACCTGTGTAGATATCGATGTTAAAAAAATTGAAAAATTAACAAACGGAATACTTCCTATTTACGAACCAGGGCTAGAAGCCATGGTGTTAAAAAATATGGAACGGAAAAACTTGTTTTTTTCTACCGATTTAGGAGCAGCCATCCAGAATGCAGAGATTGTTTTTATTGCCGTTGGGACTCCAATGGGCGATGACGGAGCTGCAGATTTACAATATGTATTGGCGGTTGCAAGCCAATTGGGGAAATCTATGAAACATTCTTTAGTGATTGTTGATAAATCTACCGTGCCAGTGGGAACTGCAGACAAAGTGAAAGCAACCATTCAAAAAGAATTGGATGCACGGGGTTCAGACATTACGTTTGATGTAGTCTCCAATCCAGAATTTTTAAAAGAAGGAGCTGCCATCAACGATTTTATGAAACCAGACCGTGTGGTAATAGGTGCAGAAACAGAAGTTGCTATTGCAAAAATGAAAGAATTATACATTCCATTTTGCATGTCTCGAGAGCGATTTATAACCATGGATGTGCGCTCTGCAGAGATGACAAAATACGCTGCCAATGCCATGTTGGCTACCAAAATTTCATTCATGAATGAAATAGCGAATATTTGTGAGCGTGTGGGAGCTGATGCAAATCAGGTGAGAATAGGAATAGGTTCGGATACACGTATTGGATACAGTTTTATTTATCCAGGGTGTGGTTATGGAGGTTCTTGTTTTCCGAAAGATGTAAAAGCCTTAAAAAAAATAGCACAGGAATATGGGTATAATGCCAAATTAATCACCGCTGTTGAAGATGTAAACAATGCTCAGAAAATGGTGATTGCTAATAAAATCATTCATAAATACGGAGCTGATTTAACAGGGAAAACTTTTGGTGTTTGGGGATTAGCGTTCAAGCCAGGAACTGACGATATGCGGGAAGCCCCGGCTATTTATATCATCAAAGAATTGGTGTCTCGTGGAGCTAAAGTACTTGCATATGATCCAAAAGCAATAGCGGAAGCACAAGAATTTTACTTAAAAGGTGTACAAAATATAACATACGTACATTCAAAATATCAAGCATTGGAAAATGCGGATGCCATGATTTTATTAACGGAATGGAAGGAATTTAGATCTCCAGATTTTGGAGAGATTTCTAAATTATTGAAAAGTCCAGTGATTTTTGATGGAAGAAACCAATACATCGCTTATGATATTGAAGAAAAAGGGTTTGAATATTATAGAATAGGGAAGTAATTGTAAGAAAAAACAGACAGCGATCTACAGAAACTATTGAAAAATAATGCGAGGTGGGCATCAATAGTAGTCCATCGGAGCTTGTCTTTTATGTAGTAAAGCTGATCAAAAACTGCGAGATTCAGGAGTGACCTTTGGAGTAAGGCCTAGTTTTAGATATGTTTCTTAAAAAAATAGTCGCATAATAAATCGATACAATAACTCCTAAGTACCTAATCACTCGTTGTACCGAAGGAATATTCAATATGAAAATAATTAACATCATACTTAGCGGAGGATCAGGAACAAGACTCTGGCCTATGTCAAGACATAGCAAGCCAAAACAATTCTTGCCTATATTTGATGGAAAATCATTGTTTCAGCATACATTAGAACGAAATAAAGACTTGGTGGATCAGTTTATGATTGTCACTAATAAAAAGCAGTTTGTGCAAGCATCAGCCCAAGCTAGTGATTTGAGTATTGAGTTAGATTATAAAATCATTGAGCCAATAGGAAGAAATACCGCACCTGCTATTGCATTAGCGGCATTGTCAATTGCCCCAGAAGATGTGATGTTTGTCACTCCTTCAGATCATGTGATCAGTGATGCAAATGCCTATAAAGTATGTTTAGAAAAAGCCATTGCCTTAGCAAAAGAAGATGCATTGGTGACTTTCGGAATGCAACCAACAAGTCCTGATACCGGCTTTGGATATATAGAGTTTAAAGGTCAAGATGTTGTGCAATTCAGAGAAAAACCTGATTTAGAAACGGCGAAATCTTTTTTAGCTCAAGGAAACTTTCTTTGGAACAGTGGTATGTTTTGTTTCAAAGCTAAAACATTTTTGGAGGCTTTAAAAACGGCTGATCCGACCATGCATCAAAAATGTATAGAGGCACATCAAACGATAGAGAATGGTGTGGTAGGTTTGGAAGCCATGCAAGCCATTCCTTCTCAAAGCATCGATTGTGTAGTTATGGAAACATCTAAAATTGTAAAAACAGTAGCTTCCAATTTTAACTGGTCAGATTTAGGGTCTTTTGATGCCATTATCACCTTTCAAAATAAGGGAGGTATTGTTGATAATCTCCATGTCATTAAAGGAGAAAATAATGTGAATGCCTTTGCTTTTGGAAAACAACAGGTATTTGCAGATCATATAAAAAATCAAATTTGGGTGACAACAGAAGATGCTTCTGTTGTGTTGCCTTATGGGGAAAGTGGACACATAAAAGAGATGTATAATAGAGTAAAGAAAACTTTTCCAGAATTACTTTCTTAAATTAAAATTTAAATAAATTGAGGAAAGTGTTTGAAATATAAATGTTTTCTTATTGAGTGATACTACCAATCACAAACCAGCAACAACAAGTAAGTTTCACCAACATCTAATACAATACCCCTAAAGGAAGATAAAGGGACAATTAATAATAAAAAATGAAAAAACTACTCACATTCCTATTCATTTGCATTGCTATCTGTAGTACGGAGCAAATAAATGCCCAAATAAGTGCAGCACAAGCAAACCAAATTAATGTAGACGAAATGTCTGATGCGCAGATTGCCAAATACTGGGAGCAAGCCCAAAGTCAAGGCTATAGTTTGGATGATGTAGCTTTTGCCGCAAAGGCTAAAGGAGTCTCTGCCATACAAATAGCGAAATTAAAACAGAGAATTCAGCAGTTGGGAACAAAGGCGTTAGTACCAAAAGATCAGCTTGATGAAGAGGAGACTGCAAAACAATTTTCAAATGAGCTATCGTTTGGACTTACAGGAAATGAAAAAAAAATCACCAAAGAAAAAAACAAACTATTTGGCTTCGACTTTTTTAACAACCCCTCTATTTCATTTACACCGAATATCAACTTGGCAACTCCAGAAAATTACCAATTAGGTCCCGGAGATGAGTTGTTGATCGATGTTTGGGGAGCTGCTGAAAACACGTATAAAAAAACGGTGAATAAGCAAGGAACTATTCGGATAGAGAATATTGGATTGATTCATGTAAATGGCATGACAATAAAAGATGCAACTTCTAAAATCAATAGTTATTTAAAACGTATTTATGCAGGTATAACGGCTTCAAATAATAGTTATAATAAAGTACATACGGCTATTAGCTTGGCAAATATTAGGACGGTTCAGGTAAATTTGATTGGTGAAGTAAAAGTGCCAGGCACCTATTCTTTAAATGCATTGTCTACGGTATTGAATGCCTTATATGCAGCTGGAGGTCCTACGGAGAATGGAACCTTTAGGAATGTAAAATTAATTAGAGCAGGAAAAGAAATTAGCGTTTTTGATATTTATAATTTTTTAATGACCGGCAGTGAGTCTGGAAATTTAAAATTAAGAGATCAAGATGTCATTATTGTAGCTCCTTATGGCAATTTAGTAGAAATATCAGGAGAAGTAAAAAGACCTGGATTGTATGAATTGAAAAAAGAGGAAACCATGCAGAACTTATTAACGTATTGCAGTGGATTCAAGCCAAATGCGTATTCTGAACAGCTAATTGTAGAACGTGTAAATGGTAGACAAAGAGAAATAAAAGAATTTGTTTTTAACAGCAAGTCAAATTTCATCCTAAAAGGAGGAGATAAAATAAAGGTGGAGGAAATTAGTCAGAAGTTTTTAAACCGTGTTAGTATCGGTGGGGCAGTGTACCGACCAGGCAATTACGAGTTTTTTGAAAACTTAGATGTTTTAGAATTGATAAAAAAGGCGGACGGAATTAAAAAAGATGCTTTTTTAACACGTGGAGTTATTATAAGAACCCATGATGAAGCGACAAGAGAGAGTATTTCCTTTTCTGTTTCGGAGATTTTAAAAAATAAAACACACTTGTTGTTAAAGGCAGAAGATAGTGTGCATATTTACCATAAGGATTCCTTACAGGAAAAAAAGTTTTTGACAATTAATGGTGCAGTAAATAGGCCTAAATCTTTTGATTATTTAGAAGGGATAAAAATTGGAGATTTAATTGCGATGGCAGGAGGTTTTACGGACGGAGCGGATGCCAATACCATTGATATTTCTAGACGTTTAAAAGATGGAAGCTTTGAAACCATCAGTCAAAACTTTCAAGAAACAGTTGAGGGTGATTTGAAATTGACCAATGCATCTTTGTTTGTATTGCACCCATTTGATATTGTATCGGTGCGTTATTTAAAAGGATATTCGGTTCAAAAAAATGTAGAAGTACAAGGAGAAGTTAATTTCCCAGGGAATTATGCCATGACCAATAAAAAGGAACGTATTTCCGACTTGATTAAACGTGCGGGTGGTTTGTCTCCCTATGCCTATTTAAAAGGAGCGACTTTGATTCGTAAAAAACAAGGGATTGAAGATGCGCAACAGCTAAAATTCTTAGAACAAATTAGTAAAAAAGATTCTTTATTGGAAGATGTAACACAGATCAAAGAATTTAAAATAGGGATAGATCTTAAAAAGATATTGGAATACAAGAATATGGACTTGGATTTAATTTTAAACCAAGGTGATATCTTAATGATTCCATCGATCAAACAAACAGTAGAGGTTCAAGGAGAGGTTTTATCTCCATCTTTAGTGCGCTTTGATCCAAAACGTACTTTAAAACATTATATCGAACGTTCGGGAGGTTTTTCTGAAAAAGCAAAACGCAGCAAGGTCTTTGTAATTTATGCCAATGGAGACATTGCGACCGTTTCAAATTTTTTATTCTTTAAAAATTATCCAAAACTGGAGCCAGGCGCTACTATTTTAGTGCCTGCAAAAAAACCAAGAGGACAAGGAATGTCTGTACAGGCAATTTTGGGAATTACCACTAGTTTGGCAACGCTAGGAGTATTGGTCAATAATTTGACAAAGTAGTACAGGATTGAGATTTATGTAATGAGAACCTATTTAGATTGTTATGTTTGTGCTCATTGTCATGAGTTACGAAGAATCAATTTCATATAATAGGTCACTTAGCGAGTGTTATCCTCGCGGAGTCGGGGCAACGTTAAAAAAGTACACAAGAGCATAAGAGTTCTTGCAAAAAGAGGATATAATCACCAAGCACTTCATAATAAATGAAAGACACAACAGAAAGTAATAATATTGACGAAATAGACCTCGTAGAACTCGCCAAAACACTTTGGGCAGGTCGTCGTACCATTATAAAATACACTATTATATTTGCTTGTATAGGCTTATTTATTGCCATATTTACCCCCAAAGAATATACGGCTAAAACCATTATGGTACCACAAACTTCTGGTTCCAAAGTAGGAGGTAGCCTAGGAGGCTTAGCTGCCATGGCAGGGATTAATTTAGGTGGAAGCGCAGGAACTGAAGTCATTCCTCCTAGTTTATATCCGAAAATTGTAAATAGCATTCCGTTTAAGTTGGAATTATTACAAACAAAACTGACTTTTCAAGGAATTGATCATCCTGTAACGTATCAGGATTATTATCAGAATTATCATCAAATTGGATTGTTAGGTGGGATTAAAAAATATACCATTGGATTGCCAAGCTTGATTCTTGGTGCAATAAAAGGAAAAGACCTAGAGAATAAAGGAAAAGTAAATGTAAATGATGGTATTTTAAGAATTACTAGAGATCAGGATATATTATTCAAACAGCTTTCCGAGAAAATTGGTTTAACTTTTAACGATAAAGATGGGTATATTGATTTATCGGTAAAAATGCCAGAAGCCTTGGCGGCTGCACAGTTGACAATAAAAGCACAAGTATTATTGCAAAATTCCGTAACTAGATTTAAAGTAGAGAAAGCGAAAGTGCAATTGCAATTTATTGAAGATCGTTTTATAGAAGTTGAAAAAGATTTTAAGAAAAAGCAAAGTGCCTTGGCTTATTTTCAAGATAAAAACTTAAATTTAATCACCTCTCGTTCTCAATCTCGCTTGTCTAAACTACAAGTGGAATATAACTTGGTATTTGGAGTGTATTCTGAATTGGCAAAACAGGTTGAAACTCAAAAGATACAAGTGAAGGAAGATACGCCTGTATTTACGGTGATTGAACCTGTGTCTGTACCTAATTTGAAATCGAAACCGAACAGACCTATGATTTTGATAGTATGGAGTTTTTTAGGGAGTATTTTGGGTGTAGCATTGGTTTTTGGAAAAGAAGTTAAGAAAGGTATAATTCGAACAGTTAAGTAAATTAATTGAAATTAGATATAAATGGAAGATATTAGAATTGCGGTAATAGGATTAGGATATGTTGGTTTACCTTTAGCCTTAGAGTTTTCAAAGTATAACCATGTGGTAGGTTTTGATATAAAACAAGACCGTGTCGATATGATGAAAAAGGGGATTGATCCTAGTAAGGAATTAGAATCGGATGATTTTAAAGGATGTGATATCACCTTTACAACCAGTTTGAAAGATTTAAAAAAAGCTAATTTCTACATCGTGGCTGTTCCCACTCCTATAGATGATTCTAATTTACCAAATTTAAGACCAATAATCTCTGCAAGTGAGACTGTTGCTAAAGTGTTGAGTAAAGGCGATTATGTTGTGTACGAGTCGACTGTTTATCCTGGATGTACAGAAGAGGATTGTATTCCAGTTCTCGAAAGAATTTCGGGGTTAAAGTTTATAGAAGATTTTAAAATAGGCTATTCTCCTGAGCGAATAAACCCAGGAGATAAAGTAAATACCTTAACAAGTATTCTTAAGATTGTTTCTGCTTGTGATAAAGAATCCTTAGATGTAGTAGCTAAAGTTTATGAAATTATTATTACTGCTGGAGTACATAGAGCTACAAGTATAAAAGTCGCAGAAGCAGCTAAAATCATCGAAAATACTCAAAGAGATTTGAATATAGCTTTAATGAATGAACTTTCAATTATATTTGGTAGAATGGGAATCAATACTTTTGATGTATTGGAAGCAGCAGGGACAAAATGGAATTTCTTAAAATTTTCACCAGGTTTAGTCGGCGGGCATTGTATTGGTGTGGATCCTTATTATTTAACACATAAAGCTGCTAAATTGGGCTATCATGCTCAAATTATTACTGCTGGACGCTTTGTGAATGATTCTATGGGGGCTTATGTAGCTAAAACAACTGTTAAAAAAATTATTGGAAATAATGTCCCTTTAGCAAATGCTAAAGTTTTAATTATGGGGGTTACTTTTAAAGAAAATGTTGCTGATATTCGAAATTCTAAGGTAGCTGACATTGTTAAAGAGTTAAGGTCTTTTAGTATAGAACCTGATTTGATTGATCCAAATGCCTCTACTGATGAATTATTTAAAGAATATGGATTTGGTTTGATAACATTAGATAAAACTAATTATGATGCTGTAATAGTAGCAGTCAATCATAAGGAATATTTGAAACTTACAGAAGCTGATTTTAAATTGATAATGCCAAATGGAGGGATTCTAATGGATGTTAAAGGGGGGTTTAAAAATAGTATTACTGAATTAGACTATTGGAGTTTGTAAGTTAAATATGATTAAGAAAATATACGATAATTTAAGTCCTAATTCTGATTTCGGGAAGAATGTACTTACCTTATTAACTGGTACGACGATAGCGCAAGCTATACCTATTGCTATTAGTCCGATATTGACAAGGCTATATACTCCTAGTGATTTTGGTTTATATGCCTTATATGTTAGTTTAGTTAGTATGAGTAGTGTTGTATCTACCGGTAGGTACGAGTTAGCTATTATGTTACCTCGTAGGGATAAAAATGCAGCTAATATTTTAGCCCTATCATTTTTACTCTCTTTGGTGTTTAGTTTTATACTGTTTCTAATAGTACTCTTATTCAACACCGAAATCACAAAGCTACTTGGGAATGAAGATATAGGTAATTGGTTATATCTATTACCTATGTCAGTTTTGTTTATGGGCTTGTTTAATACTTTGAATTATTGGTTTAACAGGAAATTAAAATATAAGGATTTATCAAAAGGGAGAGTCCTACAAAGTTTTACAATTGCGTCTGTTAACCTTAGTTTTGGTTTATTAAAGTTAGCATCTGGTTTAATAATTGCTAATGTTATAGGTTGTGGTATTGTTGTTCTAGTTTTTATTAGGAAGATAAAGAGTGAAATTATAGCTGATTTTAATTTTGATAAGTTGAAGTATTTAGCGAAACGATACTCTAAATTCCCTAAATTTGAAATGTTATCTGGATTTTCAAACATGGCCTCTGCTGAAATACCTGTTTTATTACTAAGCTCTTTTTTTGGCGTTAATATCGTTGGATTTTACTCATTGGCAAGAAGAATTTTATCGCTCCCTACTGGTTTAATTGGTGGAGCAATAGGACAAGTGTTTTTACAGAAATCGGTAACATATAAAAATGATAAAGATAAATTAAGAGAATTAACTTTTAGTACCTTCAAGAAATTGTTATTTATAGGTATTCCGTGTCTTAGTGTAATAACAGTTTTTGGAGATTATTTGTTTTCTTTTGTTTTTGGTGCACAGTGGGAAATGGCAGGTGTTTATGCACAAGTATTATCCCTTTGGTTAGTATTTGTATTCTTAGGATCTCCTTTGTCTACGCTTTTAGTTACCTTGGAAAAGCAAAAAGAATCTTTGATTTTTAATTTATCAATATTCATTTTTAGATCTTTAGCATTATGTATAGGTGCTTTATTCTTTAATAGTCCTTTTATTGCAATAGTTCTATTTACAGTAATTGGTAGTTTGTTCTGGATTTCCTTTTTGTTTTATATCTTTTATTTAGTAGGAATAGGATATTTAAAAGCATTCTTATTATTATTTGGAACTATAATTTCAGTTAATTCTTGTTTGCTGATTATAAGGTTTTTAATTAATTTTTTATGATAAAAAACATTAAAATAGACTTAACCCGAAATGATGGATTTGTTTGGTTTAAATCAGAACAAATACAGTTTAAAGGTTATTTTTTTAAAGAAGATAAATTATATGATAGAACTAATATATTAGATTTATTTAAGGAAGGTAACAAGCATCTAATTTTTTCAGATATTATTAAAACTGCGAATGGTTCTTTTTCTTTAATCGTGTACTCAAACAATTACTTATATGTTGCTGTTGATAAACTTAGAAGTATACCTGTTTTTTATAATGTTGAAAATAATCATATAAATATAACGGATTGCATATCTTCTGAAACTTCATTTATAGATAAACAATCTACTAAATATTTCGAGTTTTTATCTTGTGGATATACATTGGGTAGCAGTACATTAATAGATGGATTTAAACAAGTTGAAGCATCTAGTTATATACAAGTAGATGTCTCTAGTTTAGTAGTTGATAAACAATTCTATTACAATCATAGTTCTAGTTCAAAGATTGAAGTATCTAGAGAAGAACATTATGATCGGTTAATGGATATCACGACCTCTTTTACTGAAAAGTTAATTGCCTCAGTTAAAGGTAAAACAATAGTCGTTCCCTTAAGTGGAGGCTATGATTCTAGATATATTGTTACTGCCCTCAGAGCAGCGGGATATGAGAATGTTATTTGTTATACTTATGGGCATAAAGATAGCTTTGAAATTGATATTGCTAAAAAAGTAGCAACTAAACTAAATTATAAGATTATTGTAATTGAATATACGAGTCAGAAATGGATCGATTTATATGAATCTACAAATTTTAGAGAATATTTAAAGTATTCCTTTAATTTCTCTTCTAGTCCTCATTTTCAGGATTTTATAGCGATATCGGAGATTTCTAAGAAGAAATTAATTCCTTGTGATTCAGTTATTGTTCCAGGGTTTTGTGGAGATTTACTTGGAGGAAGTTATTTGCCAATTGAGTTTTTAGAGAGGCGAGAAAAATCTTTGAGAAATAAAAACCTTGCAGATTATATTTATGAAAATCATTTTGTAAACTATAAAGGCAACATAGATACAATCCGTAAAAATAAAATTGTATCTGATATTAATATAAGTTTACATGATTTATCTGAAACTGATTTATTGAATGATTTTGTTTCATCAAACGAAGACTGGTTTACAAAGCATAAAGTAGCAAAATTTATTGTGAATTCTTTAAGGGTTTATGAATACCATGGCTACCAATGGAGAATGCCTTTATGGGATGATAATTTAATAAATTATTGGTACCAGATACCAAATAATTTGAGAATAAATAATGCTTTATTTAATGGTTTCTTATTTGATAGGTTATTTAAAGATCAGGATGTTTGTTATCTGAAATCGAAGGTTTTATCGCATAATAAATTCATGATTCTTCTAAGAAAATGCATACCAAAGAGTTTTAAGCTTAGGGTAAAATATTTATACTTTAAACTCTTTAATATTAATAACTTTGATGTAAATAACACGCAACAATTAAGCAGTCTTTTAGGACAGAATTGTAAAGAAATTTTGAGGTATAAAAATATAAATGGATTAATGTCTTTTTGGATCACAAATAATAACTAAACTAGTTTACTTATAAATGAATAAAAATAAATTTAAAATAGTTATTTTATCAATAAGATTTTCTAATACGTTAAGATCATTATGTGATAATGATAAATTTGAGATTGTTGGTGTTGCAGAAGGGAAACCTCGAAAAAAAGAAGATATACCTTCTTTAGGTAAAACAATTAAGAGGTTTTTACTGCCTAATAAAAATCAATTTAAAGAATATAGTGAGAAGAAAAATATACCATACCATTATTATAATTCAAATGTTGAATTTTCAAAATGGTTAGAAGGTATAGACGCTGATATAATGATTGTTTATTCTTTATCGCAATTAATACCTGAAAGTGTTTTTGGCATACCCAAGTTTGGAACTATTAATTTGCATTTAGCTTTATTACCAAAATATAGAGGTCCTAATTCTTGGTTTTGGTCTTATTTCAATACCGAAAAAACGAATGGCTTAACTGTTCATTATATTGATGCGGGTGAAGATACAGGGAATATAATATGCCAATATGAATATCAAGTTAAATTGGGTATGACATCCCAAGAACAAGTTATTTATGTACAACCTTTTTGTATTAATTTATTAACGGAAGCTATATTTAAAGTATGCAAATCCTTAGACAAAGGCATCGTTCAGAACTCAATAAGTTCTACAAAGCGTGCCCGTAATTTAAAAAGTACAGAACATGCTTCTTTGATAGGTTGGGATACCTGGAATATTAAGAGAATATGGCATTTACTTAGAGGGACGGAGCTGTGGTTAAATGCAATACGTCAGCCAAGTGGTGTGTTTCATGGACACCGGTGGACTATTGGAGAATATCAACTTAGAGAACATAGTTTAAATATAGGAGAAGTTTATAAAGAAAAAAATCAATACTTTGTAGTTTGTAGTGACGGTGTTATTTTATTATACGTACATTTTAGTTTAATTATATTTATTAAACAATTTGTTAAATATTAATATTAGTGATTAGCTGTTATAGAGTTATAGATAAATCTAAGTTTAGAACTGTAAATGTAAATAGTTTTGATAAGTGTAGCTTCTTTTATCCTTTTTTAAGGCAAGGTATCTTTCAATTGATGAAAAACTATGAGTTCAAAACTGTAGCATTACCTTTTTATGTTGCGGAAGGTATTTATGATCCATTTTTAAAACTAGGTTTTAAAATTAAACATTACGACATTGATGCGAATGGTAATATTAATAAAGATATATTTAATGAGAAAATAGATGTTTTTGTTTATGTTCACCTTTTTGGTCTATATAACGAGATTAATATACAGTTAATATTGAGAAACAAGAATAAATATTCTTTCTTCATGGAAGATTTTGCTCATTCTGTTTATTCTAATAACTTGTCGTTGACTGGCGATGTATGTATATTTTCCTTTCCTAAGACCATTGGTGTAATTGATGGGGCTTGTATACTATTTAATAAGGTCCCAAATCCAATTGCTAGATATTCAAAATCGGATTTTAATACCAAACTTATAAATATAGATTTGTATTTTAAGTTACTTGTAATTAGTAATTTTTCAGGGAAGCTTATTTTTGTTCGAAAGGTCTTGTTATTTGCTTGGTCAAAATTAAAGTTCATGAATTATTATAGTAGATTAATGAATATCTATGCTACATCTTATCCTACTGTTAGTTTTTTTTCCAAATCTATCTTAGATCATACAAATTTTAAACGTATTTCGGATTATAGAATTAGTTTTGCGGAAATATATTTAGACAACTTAAACAAAAATATATTATTTGATATCCCGAGAGCATATTATTTAAAACAAGCTCTTTTTTCTTTTCCTATAAAGGTTAATAAGCGCGATGTTTTTATGAGAGCTTTACAAAAAGAAAATATAGTCACAATTAAACTGTATAATAATTGGTGTTTTGGAAAAATAAATAATAGAGAGATAATGGATAATCATGTGCTATTGCCTCTAAACCAAAATTTAAAAAAAGCTGATATACTTAGAGTAATACACTGTGTAAATAAAATATATGAAGAACAAAGTAAATGATTTAAAAGACAAAGATGAATATCGTGCATTTTGTTCAGATGAAATCAATATGCCTATATTTAGTAAGGATTGGTGGTTAGATGCTGTTTCTGGCAGAGATAATTGGGATGTTATTTTAGTCAAAAAAAACAATAATATTATTGCTAGTATGCCTTTTATTAAGACAGTAAGTAAAGGGTTTTCGTTAATTATAATGCCTACTTTAACTCAAACTTTAGGCCCCTATATTAAGTATCCAAATAATCAAAATGAAGCCAAACGCTTAAGTTTTGAGAAAGTAATAATGGACGAATTGATAACTAAGTTGCCTGATTTTGATGTGTTTAATCAAAATTTTAATTATTCAATTACAAATTGGTTACCTTTTTATTGGAACTCATTTGAACAGACAACGAAGTACACGTATGTGATTAATAACATAAAAGATATAGATGTTGTTGTTGCTAATTTTGATAGGTCTAAAAAAAAAAATATTAAAAAGGCTGAAAAAACCGTTAAGATTAAGTATGATTTATCTGCAAAGGACTTTTACGATAATCATTCTATGACATTAAAAAAACAGGGTGCGGATATAAGTTATTCATTCGAGTTGTTTAATTCTTTGTATAAGTCTAGTTATGAAAATGATTCAGGGAAAATCATATACGCTATCGATGAAAAGGATTTTATCCATGGCGCATTATTTATTGTTTGGGACGGAAATAGTGCTTATGATTTAATTAGTACAATAGATCCTGACACTAGAAACTGTGGTGCTGCTAGTTTGTTAATACAGGAGGCTATTCGTTTTGTGGCTGATAAAACTAATAAATTTGATTTTGAAGGAAGTATGATAGAAAATGTAGAAAATTCATTCAGAAAATTTGGAGCAGTGCAAACCCCTTATTTTTCTATATCTAAAACAAATTCTAAATTAATCCATATAATGAGAATCATAAAAAAAATAATATGATTTCTGTAAGTATACCAAATAACAATATTTCAGAACGAACATATATAATAAACATTATATTCGGTGAGTTTTTAGGTTTAGAGTGTAATATTACTATAGACAAAGATTTAACGGATTATAAAATAGTATTACCTAATAATTCTTGTGTAATTATAAAAGACAGTTTTTTTTCTTTACATCACGAAACGAGTACTTATTTAAATAAGAAAAATATCCCTTTAAATGTTTCCCATATTAGTAATGAATTTATAGTAGAAGATAATTTGCCTTTAATATATGGGGCAAATGATATTTCTGTTGTATCCGATTTAATTTCTTGTTCTATAGATGTTTTTGCATCTTGTTTTTTTATGCTGACACGTTGGGAAGAATATGTGATTAAATCGAGAGACATTCATCATAGATTTTCTGCATACAAAAGTCTTGCATTTAAAAATGATTTTTTAAAGAGACCTATCGTAAATGAATATGTAGAACTGCTTTGGAATATGTTATTTCTTCTAGATGCTTCACTTATTAGAAAAAATCACAAATACAAATGTTATATAACCCATGATGTCGACAGAATCGATACATGGAAAAACCCAATGCATTTAATAAAAACAGTAGGAGGAGATCTAATAAAGAGAAAGGATTTAATGAAGGCTGGAGAAAACTTTTACCAGTACTTTAAAATAAAACTGAATTTAATAAAGGATCCTTACGATACGTTTGATTTTTTAATGGATGAAAGCGAAAAAATAAATACAAAAAGTAATTTTTACTTTATGAGCGGAGGTGAAACTACTTTTGATAATTGGTATAATATTGATAAAGTAGGTGTTTTAATTAATACTATAAAAAAAAAGAAACATAGAATAGGCTATCATTCAAGTTATAATACCTATAATAATTTAGAATTATTTATTCAGGAAAAAGAGCGATTAGAAAAAATTTCGGAATTTCAAATTACAGAAGGAAGACAGCATTATTTACGATTCGAAGTGCCTACAACATGGCAGGTGTGGGAGGATGCAGGTATGCTAGTAGATAGTACTTGTGGTTATGCTGAGAAAGAAGGATTTCGTTGTGGTACAGCAACTGAATATAGTGTGTTTAATATTATTACCCGTAAACAATTAAAATTAAAGGAACGCCCTCTTTTGGTGATGGAAGGGAGTTTTTATACGTACCAACCGGAAATGAATTTAGAAGAGATGCTTCTAAACATTAAATCGATAATTAAACTAGTTAAAAAATATAATTCAAATTTTGTTTTGTTATGGCATAATAGCAGTTTTAATAAAAATAGGTCTAGAAATTTTAAAGATGAATATAAATGTATATTGCAGTATCTTCCTTAGTATTAATTATTTCTTTTTTCTTATTTAAGAAAGCGGCAGGAACACTTGCTCTAAATAGGTTAAATATGATTTCTTGGGTGTTTTATTATAATTTAATAATACAATCTTTTTTTGCTGCTGTTTTGGTTATTTCGAATACGGATAATCATTATTTAATAGCCAAGTTGCAAAATCAAGATTCACGTTTTTATGGATGGGCCGCTGTAATGTATACCATGATCGTTTTACCTTTAGGTATGCTGTTTGTTAATTTTTTATTAAAGAAATCGCCAAATAAAGAGTTTGAGAGGTACACTTCATCTCCAATTATACCATTACTGAGTAATAGAGATTCTTTTATTCGTATTCCTTTATTATTGCTTAGTTTTATATCAATTTGTTCGGTTATTTATACAATGTACTGTTTACCAGAAATCCCAATGATTAAACTATTAAAAGGAGGATCTACAATGGAATTAATGGGGTTAAGGGTTTCTGCTTCAAGAGAATTTTCAGGAAATCAATATGTTAGGAATATATTAGCAATTACTCTTACTCCTATAATTACTCTTATTTATTTTTCTTATTATAAGATGACTAAATTAAAAAAAGATAAATATATATTCTTTTTGATGTTCTTTTTTGCAATAATAATCCTTACCTATAATTTAGCAAAAGGACCTTTTGTTGCATTTATTCTATCGTTCATGTTTTTAAAAGTCTTAATAGACGGAGAAGTAAAGAAAAAGGTATTGTATGCATTTGGTGTTTCTGTTTTTTTATTAATTATTATAGCGTATATTAAAATTTCTCAGACAGTTGATATTATTTCTCTTTTATCTCATTACAATTCAGGAATTATAGGGAGGATAATACTTTCTCAATCGGCAGGTACTTATTTAATGTTTGATATATTTCCGAATAATTATGATTTTATTGGATTCGATTCTATCTCTTCAGTCATTTCAAGCGCATTTAATTTAGATCATTCAGAAAGAGCAGCAAGAATGGTTATGATGCATATTTATCCAAATAACTTAGACCATGTAGGTGTTATGAACTCTCTTTTTATAGCAGAAGCTTGGGCTAATTTTGGTGTTATTGGAGTTGTTTTAGCTCCTTTTTATGTAGGCATGGTATTGCAAATATTATATTTAACATTCTTAAAACTTAAAAAAACACCTATTATTCTAGGCTTGTTTGCTTTTTTAACCTATAAATCTAGTATTACTGGAGGCTTTAATGATTATATATATAATGCAGGTTATCTAATAATTTTTATAATTTTTATATTCTTGTATTTTTTTGGAAAGAGTTTGAAAGTAATTAATAAAACAACTAAATGAATATAATATTTCACATACCAAATTATATAGATCCTAATTTACCTTCAGGATCTCAAATTAGACCAATGAAAATGCTTCAATCTTTTAAGGATTTAGGCTTTAATGTAGATGTTGTTATGGGATATGTAGTTGATAGAAAAAAACAGATAATAGACATCAAACAAAAAATTAAGAATGGTATTAAATATGAATTCCTCTATAGTGAGAGTTCTACAATGCCAACTGCATTAACAGAAAAACATCATTTACCGGTAGCTCCTTTTTTAGATTTTAATTTTTTTAAATTTTGTAGATCTAATAATATTAAAGTTTCTTTGTTTTATCGAGATATTCATTGGCGCTTTTCACATTCTAAAAGTAATAGCTCTTTTTTAAAACGTTTTATTGCTCTTCTTTTTTACCGATTTGATTTGTTTATGTATAAGAATACAATAGATGTTTTATATTTACCTTCTCTTAAAATGTATGATTATATACCTTTAAATTTTAAAAAAGAGATTTATTCTTTACCTCCTGGTATTATTTCTAGACAACAAATTTCAGATAAACAAGATTCTAAATTACGTTTTATTTATGTTGGAGGAATAGGCGAGTTATATGATGTTAAATTATTCCTAAAAGTCATCAGACAGTTTAGGAATATTGAATTTAAATTATGCATAAGAAGTATAGATTGGGGTAAAGTAAAGTTGGAATATGATGAATATATGCACAAAGACTATATTTACCATACTAGTGGTTCTGGTTTAGACGAGCTTTATAGAGCCAGTGATATTGCTGTCCTTTTTTTAAAACCTAGTGTTTATTGGAGTTTTGTTATGCCTGTTAAATTGTTTGACTATATATCATATAAGAAACCTATAATCGCAGTTAAGGGGACTTGCGTAGCTGATTTTGTAGAAAAGAACAATATAGGATGGGTGATTAATTATTCAGAAAACGAATTAGAAAATTTAATACAGTTTTTAAATGAAAATCCGATAGAGATAGTCAATAAACGGAATAATATCCAGGGAATTATTAAATCTAATACGTGGATTGCGAGAGCTGAAGAAGTGGTCTCTCGTTTTTCTTTGAAAGATTAACATTGAAGAAATTAAATGTAAATTACTGTGTGTATGATAACAGTAGCAAGACCTCAGTTTGTAAAACCAGATTCTGTTTCTATAGCTATGATAAAACATAATGTATTTATATAATAAGGTTTTATAGCTGAAATAAATATAGATAGAAGATAATATTTAATTAAAAACATGTGCTTTGTATTTTCGTTGAGATAGATATGTCAAAGGAGGTAAATGACATTTCGAGTATTTTATTTTGTTCAAGCGAAGTTTCTGTAAAAAATTCAAAAAAAGAAGGGTTTTCTTTCTTTAATTATAAGAATTTATGAAGTCATTCAATAAATGGTGTTGTTTTATGAGTATAATTCAGTTAACTCAACAGTAACATTTCCATAAAAATATCGTTTAGCAACGATGCATAGGTATGAAAATACGAATACTATTGAAGAAAATATCCTTTTTTAAAATAAAGGAAAAATAAGTTGCACAATCCTTATGCTTATCCATCCAAGAAAAACTATGATCCTAATAGTCCTGTTGGTTATTTCGAGATGATATATCTACTTCAAAACTATGGATCCGTGATGCCAGGTATTTATGATTTACAAAAAGAGGAGATCTTTTTTCATAAATCCGTTTGGCTTATAGAGATCAAATACAATGGATAGAGTTAGTAGATTGGTTAATTCTGCTATAAGAGATATTTTAGATACTTTTATAGCTTATGAGTTCTTTAAAAAACAATAATAATTACATGAAAATATTAATACTATCCGACGCAAATAATATCCATACCATTAGATGGGTAAGCTCACTTGCAGATCGTGGGATTGAGATATTACTTTTTAGTTTACCTACTTGTACTGTTGATGCCTATGATGTTTTTACGAATGTTATGGTTGTTGGTTGCCAAAAAGGAATGTCTAAGACAGCTGGCATAGTTGTTAAATTAAAATATTTAACAGTACTATCAGTATTAAAAAAAGAAATAAAAAAATTTAATCCAGACATTGTACATGCTCATTATGCAACTAGTTATGGATTACTAGGTGCTTTATCTGGTTTTAGTCCATTTGTTTTGTCGGTATGGGGAAGTGATGTTTTTGAGTTTCCTGTAAAATCTTTTTTGCATAAAAAAATACTTGAATTTAACCTCTCTAGAACGGATAAAATTTTGTCTACATCCAATGTAATGGCGGTAGAAACCAATAAATATTCTAACAAAAATATAGAGATAACTCCTTTTGGAATAGATTTAAATATATTTAAGAAGAAAAAGGTAGAAAGGTTATTTTCAGAAAACGCAATAGTTATAGGGACGGTAAAATCACTGGAAAAAATATATGGGATTAGGTACTTAATAAAAGGATTTATTTTATTAGTTGAAAAGTATCCAGAGTTACCATTAAAACTTTTAATTGTAGGAAGAGGAACTCAAGAGCAAAAACTTAAGAGTATGTGTAAGAAAGCTAATATTCTAGATAAAACGATATTTACAGGGCATATTAAACATAAGGAGGTTCCTAGGTACTTAAATATGTTAGATGTATCTGTATCTGTATCTGACAACGAAAGTTTTGGCGTTGCTGTGATAGAGGCTTCGGCATGCTGTTGCCCCGTTATTGTTTCTAACGTAGGAGGCTTGCCAGAAGTTGTAGCAGATGGTGTTACAGGTATTGTTGTTCCAAGACGGGATGAAAAAGGACTGATGTTAGCACTTGAGAAATTAATTTTTGATGCAGGTTTACGAAAAAAAATGGGACTGGCAGGAAGAAAAAAAGTGGCTTTAGATTACGATTGGGATAAAAATGTAACACAAATGCACACCATTTATAAAAAATTACTTAAAAAATAAATGTAAGATGGAAACTAATTATTTTGCACATGAAACTGCAATTATAGATGCTGATTGCAGTATAGGAAGGGATACTAAAATTTGGCATTTTTCGCATATAATGAGTAACTGTACTTTAGGAGAGCGATGTAATATTGGTCAGAATGTAGTTATCTCACCAGAGGTGATTTTGGGCGAGAATGTAAAAGTACAGAATAATGTTTCTATTTATACAGGAGTTATTTGTGAAGATGATGTTTTTTTAGGACCTTCAATGGTTTTTACAAATGTTATCAATCCAAGAGCATCTGTGAATAGGAAAAATGAATACCTGCAAACAATAGTACGAAAAGGAGCGACTATAGGGGCGAATGCAACAATTGTATGTGGTCACAACATTGGTGAATATGCTTTTATTGGAGCTGGAGCCGTTGTAACAAAGGAAATTCCTGCTTATGCAATGTATGTAGGTAATCCTGCAAAACAAATAGGTTGGATGAGTGAACATGGTGCTAAATTAATGTTTGATAGTGAAGGTAAAGCAACATGTTGTGATAGTAATGAAAAGTACGTCTTAAAAGAAGGACGTGTGTATAAAATAAAATAATATAATTTTTTTTAAATAAAAACAATGAAAAATTTTGCAATAATTGGTGTTGCGGGATATATAGCACCTCGTCATTTAAGAGCTATAAGAGATACGAAAAATAATTTAGTGGCAGCTTATGACTTGTTTGATAGTGTCGGTGTTATGGATAGTTTCTTTCCAGAAGCCTCTTTTTTTACGCAACAAGAGTTATTTGATAGACACATTTCTAAATTAAAAGGGACAGAAAAGAAGATTGATATTGTATCGGTATGTAGCCCTAATTATTTACACGATGCGCATATCCGTTATGGATTAAGAGTTGGTGCAGATGTTATCTCTGAAAAACCATTGGTTTTAAATCCTTGGAATATAGATGCCTTACAAGAGGTCGAAAATGAGACAGGAGGAAAGTTAAATAACATCCTTCAGTTGCGTTTACACGGATCTATTAAGGCATTAAAAGAAAAAGTTAAAAATGGACCTAAAAGTAAGATCTATGATGTTGACCTAACATACATTACGTCTCGTGGGAATTGGTATTATACCAGTTGGAAAGGAGATGTTCGTAAAAGCGGTGGGATCGCTACAAACATAGGAGTTCATTTTTATGATATGTTACAATGGGTATTTGGAGCTGTAAAAAAAAACATAGTACATATTGCTTCTCATGATAGAGTTTCTGGATATTTGGAGTTTGAACAAGCTCGAGTACGTTACTTTTTAAGTATTAATGAAAAAACACTCCCTAAGGATATTAGAAACGCAGGTAAAAAAACATACCGTTTATTAGAAATGGACGGAGAGGAAGTAGAATTTTCAAATGGATTTACAGAGCTACATACCAAAAGTTACCAACATATTCTTGA
This sequence comes from Flavobacteriaceae bacterium, assembly GCA_965224465.1. Classification (GTDB taxonomy): domain Bacteria; phylum Bacteroidota; class Bacteroidia; order Flavobacteriales; family Flavobacteriaceae. The sequence continues at coordinate 4,090,314 of OZ245049.1, forward strand.
CGGAAAAGGATTCGGTTTAGAGGAGGTAAGGCCCTGTATAGAAATTGTGCATGACATTCGACACGCGAAATCTATAGGTTTAAAAGGTGATTATCATCCTTTTGCAAAACTAGGTTTAGAAAATCATCCTTTTGGATGGACTAATTAGGAGGTAATTATGAATCAAGAAATTATCGTTAGTATTATAACCCCTTCCTATAATTCTTCTGACTTTATTGAAGAAACTATAAAATCAGTTCAAAATCAGACATATCAAAATTGGGAAATGCTTATTATTGATGATTGTTCTGATGATAATAGTGTGGATGTAATTCGTAAATATTGCGCATTAGATAGTCGTATAAAACTTTTTGTGCTTAAACAAAATTCAGGTGCTGCTGTTGCTAGAAATAAAGGTTTAGAAAATGTTAAGGGTCGTTTTATCGCTTTTTTGGATAGTGATGATTTATGGATGCCTCATAAATTAGAAACTCAAGTAGATTTCATGTTAAAAGAAGGATTTGCTATTTCTTTTACGGAATATCAGGTTTGTTCTGAGAACATGAGAGAGTGTTTTTATGATATTGAAGTTCCAATATCTATTGATTATATTTCATATCTTAAAAATACTATTATAGGTATGTCTACCTCTATGATAGATCTTGAACGTGTTAAGCCATTTAAGTTTCACAATATAAGAACGCGACAAGATACGTATTTATGGATATCGCTTCTAAAGCGAGGACATATTGCTTATGGATTACAAGAAAAATTAGTAAAGTATAGAGTTCGTGATAATTCTATTTCTGCGAATAAAATAAAAGCTGCTAAAAGAGTTTGGTTTTTATATTATAAACTAGAAAATCTCGGGCTTCTTAAGTCAACATATTATTTTATGTGGTATGTTTTTAATGCATTAAATAAAAGAAGAAAATAGATGATACCATTTTCACCACCAAGAATAGATCAGTCTGTTATAGACGAAGTAATAGATACCTTAAAGTCGGGTTGGATTACAACAGGTCCAAAAACAAAAAAGTTTGAACAAAAATTAGCTGAATATTGTGGCAATAAGAAAACACTAGCCGTTTCTTCTGCTACAGCTGGGCTAGAATTAATGCTGCGTTGGTACGGTGTTGGCGAGGGAGATGAAGTAATACTACCTGCTTATACCTATTGCGCAACTGCAAATGTGGTGACGCATTGTGGGGCAAAAGTTATTATGGTAGATGTAAATGCGTCTGATTTTAATATTTCTATAGCTGCTATTAAAAAAGCAATAACATCTAAAACAAAGGTAATTATGCCTGTAGATTTAGGAGGTTACCCTTGTGATTATGATGAGATCTTAGATTTAGTAAATTTAGATAGTATAAAGGCTCAATTTACACCAGATCATGAAAATCAAAAGAAGTTAAATAGAATTTTAATACTATCGGATGCTGCTCATTCAATAGGAGCAGAGTATAAAGGTAAAAAATCTGGAAGTTTAACAGATATTTCTGTATTTAGTTTCCATGCAGTTAAAAATTTAACAACTTCTGAGGGAGGAGCAGTCTCTTTAAATTTACCAGCTCCTTTTGATTGTGAAGAAATTTATAATAAACTATGTGTCTCGATTTTACATGGGCAAAATAAAGATGCTTTAGCCAAGACAAAGAAAGGAGCTTGGAGGTACGATGTTGTTGAAGCAGGCTATAAAGCTAATATGACTGATATTTCTGCTTCTATTGGTTTGGTAGAACTTGCACGTTATGAGAATGACATGTTAAAAAAGCGTTTAGATATTTTTACTAAATATGCGTCTGCTTTTGAAAAATATGATTGGGCAGAGTTGCCTATTTTTAGGTGTAAAGATAAAACATCGTCGTATCACGTGTATTGTTTACGGATAAAAGAAGTTACAGAAGATCAAAGAGATGCTATCATACAAGAAATTTTTGAACAAGATGTTTCTGTAAATGTGCATTTTCAGCCATTACCATTGCTGTCTTTCTATAAGAATCAAGGTTATAATATTAAGGATTACCCTGTTTCTTATGATAATTATTCGAGAGAAATAAGTTTACCTGTGTATTATAATTTGTCTGATAAACAAGTTGATATTGTTATAAATGCAGTCGTTAATGCTGTTCAAAAAGTGATTGATACAAATGATTAGGATTTTAGATATTGTATTTTCATTTATTGGTTTATTGTTATTGTTACCTGTTTTTATCATTGTAATTATCGCCATTAAAGTTGATAGTAGAGGAAGTGCATTTTATTTGCAAAGCCGAGTAGGAATAAATGGGATTGATTTTAAACTTTTTAAATTTAGATCTATGCGTGTTGGCGCGGATAAAAAGGGGTTGATTACTGTAGGGGGTAGAGATAGTAGAATCACAAATATGGGCTATTTTATACGCAAGTATAAACTAGATGAACTTCCTCAATTATTAAACGTATTGTTTGGTCAAATGAGTTTAGTCGGGCCCCGTCCAGAGGTTCGGAAATATGTTGATTTGTATTCAAAAGAACAACTAAAAGTCCTTACTGTAAGACCAGGGATTACGGATTATGCTTCTATTGAGTATATCGATGAAAATATGCTCTTGGGAGCTTCTGAGGATCCTGAAAAAACATATATTGAGGACATTATGCCAGATAAAATCAGGTATAATATGAGGTATATTAACAATAGATCTATTATTGAATATTTTAAATTGATAACATTGACCTTTTTTAAAATTTTGAAGTAGTTTCTGTACCATAGATTGTATATGTAATCTACTAATTTTAATTTTTACTACTAGTTTTTTGGTATAAAATTAAAAAGGGGAATCTCCTTCTCTTTTTACCAACGAACGGAATGATTCTTGCACAGAATGTAAAATATGTTTATTTTTAAGCTGTAAAAAAAAAGAAAATTATGATACGAACTTTTTTATTAAGAAATACGAATGTGTATGTTTCTAAATGGATGGTGTGGGCCATAGACTTGGTATTGGTATTGCATTGTTTGTTTTTTTCCTATTTTATTCGATTTAATTTTACTTTAAATTTTGACAGTCAGTCTTTTGATTTGGTGATTCCTTTTGTACTTCTATTGTCGGGATTAAGCTTTATCATTGTTGGCTCCCACAAAGGAGTTATAAGGCATACCGGTGAAAAAGATGCATTCAATGTTTTTTTAGCGGTTAGTTTGTTTACTTGTATAGAGATTGCCGTTGTTGGACTGAATCGGATTTTTGGAATTGTTGACGGTTTTACCATTCCTATTTCTATCATAGCCATTCATTTTATTTTAAATCTTGTGGTGTTAATTGCGAGTAGGTTTGTGTTTAAAATGGTGTATCACCGTTTTACTTCAGGAGTTGAAATAGCAACTCGTGTGATGATTTATGGAGCTGGAGACTCAGGAATATTAACCTGTGAATCTATTTCAAATGATAAATCAAATAAGTACCGAGTGATTGGTTTTATAGATGATGATAAACGAAAAGTAAAAAAGAAGGTACATCGCTTAAATGTTTACGCGCAGAAGTCTGTCAATTTAGATTTTATAAATAAGCATCAATTACAAGAAATTATTGTATCCATTCAGAATTTGTCAGGAGCTAGATTGACGGAAATTGTAGATTATTATTTGCAATTTGGAGTAAAAGTTAAAATTGTACCACCAGTATCGGAATGGTTAGATGGAAGCCTTCAATCAGGGCAAATAAAACAAGTAAAGATTGAAGATTTATTAGACAGAACTCCTATAGAATTGAACAATCCAAAGATTGAACAAGAGTTTATGGGGAAAACTATTTTTGTAACAGGAGGGGCAGGATCTATTGGAAGTGAAATTGTAAGGCAGTTGAGTATATATAGTTGTAAGGAAATTATAGTTATTGATCAGGCAGAGTCACCTTTATACGAATTAGAGCAAGAATTAGTACAAAAGAAATGTAAGAATCTTAAAGTTATTGTTGGAGATGTACGAGATGCCTCAAAAATGGATTATTTGTTTGCCCAGTACTTACCGCAGTATGTATTTCATGCAGCAGCATATAAACACGTGCCTTTGATGGAGCAAAACCCTTACGAAGCCGTTAAGGTAAATGTAGCAGGGACTCGAAAAATTTCTGATCTGTCTTTAAAGTACGGTGTTTCTAAATTTGTGATGATTTCTACGGACAAAGCAGTCAACCCAACAAATATTATGGGAGCCACCAAGCGTATTGCAGAAATGTACGTGAGTAGTTTAAATAATATGGGACGCACTAAATTTATAACCACTCGTTTTGGAAATGTACTCGGATCTAATGGTTCTGTGATCCCACTATTTAGAAAACAGTTGTTAAATGGAGGGCCACTTACTTTAACTCATAAAGATATTACACGTTTCTTTATGACGATTCCAGAAGCTTGTCAGCTTGTTTTAGAGGCTGGAGGAATGGGAAAAGGAGGTGAAATCTTTATTTTTGATATGGGGAAATCTGTAAAGATTTTTGATTTGGCAAAAAGAATGATTCATTTATCCGGTTTTCAGTACCCAAAGGATATTGATATTGAAATTACAGGACTAAGGCCAGGAGAGAAATTATATGAAGAACTATTGGCAAACGAAGAGAACACATTGCCTACCCATCACGAAAAAATTATGATAGCCAAAGTATATTGCTCTGAAATAGAGAAGAAGCATTTGGATATTATTGCGCTTTGTGAACTTGGAAAAACGGCTAATAATGTAGATATAGTACGTACAATGAAAATAATTGTACCTGAATTTATATCTAACAATTCTGAATATGCAGTGTTAGATGTTAAGAAAAAGACAAAAGGTACTGTAAAGCATTTAAAGATTTCTTAAAGGGACATTTGTTTGCTTAAATGATGGATTAGCGTCTATGTATCATCATCACAACAGATAAAAAACAAGAGTAGGCAGCATATAAAAAAACCAAGTGATATAATGTATATCACTTGGTTTTTTTGTTTTGAGTATAGTACATCAACCCCTTTTTAAAACAAGCCTGTTTTACGCAAAGAAATAAATCCACCAATATTTACAGGGCGATAGGTACCTGTATCAAACGAGCTACCTAGAATAATATCTATAGGTAGTTTTTTTATGTGTGGTATTTTACATTCCAAATAGCCGGAAAACTGTGTTGGTTTTGGGCTGTATTCACTTCCGAACCATCCAAAATAGGTAGTGTGACTTAGCATGGCTTTGTATTCAATACTTTTAATAGTTCCTTTCAGACCTAGATTAAATGCCATAAAACGATTGTCCTTAAATCCTTCGGTGATGCCATTAGTACCTATATCTTTTGTGGTAAAATAAGGAGATCCGAGGCAGTTTCCAAAATAGGTCCATCCTGATTTGAATACGAAATTATTAAAATAATCATCTTTTCCTCTCGCCATAATTGGTTTGCCATTTTCATCTCTACCATGCGAAGAACTACCGCTCATGTTTTTGGTATATGTAAACTCTGTCAATAGGTGTGAAACAATAGCCGTTGGTTTTTTGAAATCAACAAAGAACCCATAAATACCATCACGCCAATTCTGTAATTCTCTACCAGAGCGATCTTCAAAAGGATGGGAATAATAAAAGCTAATATTTTTACGGTCTCCTTTATAATCCAATTTCAATAAGTAAGACCCTAAATGGTTTCCTAAGGCATTTAAACGCTCGTTATCTACGGTGTTTGCATCTCCAGACATTCCAGAAACTACCCTTAAATAATCTTTAAAACTATGCGCCTGTTTTGAGCCGTTGATGCTAGTGCCTCCCCATTGTACATAATGGTTTAAGGCTGCCGTTAAGTTCCAGTGCTTATTTAGAGCCGCCCTAAAATAAATGCTTTTTTTATGAAGTCTTGTGTGGTCTATAAAACGAGGGTCGTTCATAAGGTAGTCTCCATACTGTCCTTTAAAAGAGAGCCATTGTTTGAAAACAGGAAAGGGGATGTATTGTGTAAGCTGGATATTGTATCCAGGTAAAGAGCGTGCATTGCCAGACTCCGTAATATTTCCATTGGAAGAGGAGAGTCCTTGCCAGAGAATTGGATTGTGTTTTACACCTAGATCTAATTGTAATTTTTTATACCGAATACTACTGTATAGTTGGTTGATTAAGACGTCGTTTTCTTTAGCGATACTCCCTGTAAATTGAGCGCCATAGGAAAATTGCCAGTTTTTTAGATTGGAATCGTCAAAGTCTTTTGAGAGTCCAATAATCACCATTCCGTTATTGCTGTTTGGGACTGCACCTTGCTTGTTAGAAACCATCCAAAAGGGCAGTGTTTCTTTGCTAGAAAAGATAGAGCTAAGTTCTAAAGAGTATTTGTGTTTTTCTTGAGAGAATCCTTTATGTGCTATAAGTACTAGAAGTACAATAATGATATGTTTTTTCATGTAGTTTTTTTAAAGGTGTAAAAGTACTGTTTTCTATGTAAACATAAGGAGGAGGTGGTGTTTTTTATCGCGTATGCGTATCTATAGTAAAAAAACCTTTCTATTTAAACACAACAATGCCCAGTTGGTCTTTCTGTTCGCCATTTACAAGCCCATACAGTCCAACGTTCTTATTACTTCTTCCAAGTAGCTGGTTATTTTATTATTGAATACACAAATAAAATACATATAAATTGAATTTTTCTCAAATTATCGCTAATTCAAAAATAAAATACAAAAAATGCAATAGTTTGCTTGTCTAGTCAGAATTTTAGTATAGATTTGTCAATACAAAACAAGAACAATGAATAATTTTAACACTTGGAGTTTCTGTTATTTTTACTTTTATTTGAAAGTAGAGAAGGAGACAGTACGTGTTAATTAAGATATAAACTAACAAATAACAAAAAGTCTCAAAATTAATTTGAGGCTTTTTTTTTTGGAAAAAACAGTAGGTAACTTATGAAAGTAGCTATTCAAGGAATTAGAGGGTCATTTCACCATATTGTGGCGGAGCAATTTTTTGGAACAAACACCGATTTATTGGAATGCATGACATTTAGTGAAATGCCAGATTTATTGCATACCAAAGAGGCGAGTTCTGCTATTATGGCTATAGAGAATTCAATAGCAGGGGCTTTATTGCCAAACTATGCTTTAATAGATGAACATAACTTGTCCATTTCGGGTGAATATTATTTGCCTATTTTGCACAATTTGATGGTTTTAAACGGGCAGAGAATTGAGGAGATCTCAGAAGTGTATTCTCATCCTATGGCTTTGTTGCAATGTAGGAAGTTCTTTAAAAGTTACCCACATATTAAGTTGATTGAGGATCAAGACACCGCTGAGGTGGCACGAAGAATCCATAGAAAAAAGTTAAAAGGGGTAGGCGCTATCGCTAGTGTTAGAGCAGCAGAATACTATGATTTAACAATTTTGGCTAGTGAAATTCAAACCATAAAAAACAATGCTACTCGTTTTGTGATTTTGAATAATTCAGGGTTGAAAACAAACCCATTAGCGGATAAAGTATCGATTAAATTTATATTGGAACACAAGACAGGGAGTTTAGGAGAAGTCTTACAAGTTTTTTCTAAGCACAATGTTAGTTTGTCTAAGATTCAATCATTACCCGTTATAGAATCACCTTGGGAATACGCATTTTTTGCGGATTTGGTTTTTGCAAGTTATCAGGATTATCAGTCAGCTATGCATGAGGTAGCATCAAGAGTATCAGATTTAAAAATATTAGGAGAATATAAAAAAAGTAAGAGATAATGCTTATCAATAAAGCACAAAGATTAAACGACGTAAAAGAGTATTACTTTTCTAAAAAATTAAGAGAAGTAGCGGCATTAAAATCCGCAGGAAAACCAATTATTAATATTGCAATTGGGAGTCCGGATTTGGATCCTCCAATTGAAGTTTTAAATGCACTTACGGGGGCATTGGAAGATGACACGGCACATGAATATAAAAGTTACCAAGGCATTCCTGAGTTTAGAGAGGCTGTTAGTGGTTTTTATAAAAAACACTATCAAGTAAGCGTAGATTCGACAGGAGAAATTTTGCCTTTGATGGGGTCTAAAGAAGGGATTTTACATATTTCTATGGCATTTTTAAACCGTGGAGATCAGGTATTGATTCCTAACCCAGGCTATCCTACATATACTTCGGTTACCAATTTGGTAGGCGCAAAACCTGTACTGTATGATTTGATAGCAGCGAATGGTTATTATCCAGATTTTGAGGTTTTAGAACAACAAGATTTGTCAAAGGTAAAAATAATGTGGGTAAATTATCCACAGATGCCGACAGGAGTAAAAGCAACAAAGGAATTGTTTGAGAAACTTATTTCTTTTGGGAAAAAGCATCAAATTTTAATAGTGAATGATAACCCATATAGCTTTATTTTAAATGATAATCCATTGAGTATTTTGGCTGTAGAAGGAGCAAAAGAAGTAGCATTGGAGCTCAATTCTTTAAGTAAAACATTTAATATGGCAGGATGGCGTGTCGGAATGTTGTTAGGAGCAAAAGAGTATATTAAAACGGTATTACAGGTAAAAAGCAATATGGATTCGGGAATGTTTTACGGCATTCAAAAAGGAGCTATTGCAGCCATGGAGCAGCCAGAAAGATGGTTTAAAAATTTGAATGCTGTTTATGCTTCTAGAAGAAAAATAGTTTGGGAGATATTAGATGTTTTTAACTGTTCTTATGCGAAGGATACCGCAGGATTGTTTGTTTGGGCAAAATTACCTGAAGACATGGATGCAGAAGTTTTTACAGATGAGTTGTTGTACAACAAAGACGTGTTTGTAACTCCAGGGACTGTATTTGGACCTATAGGAAAAGGGTATATCCGTATAGCTCTGTGCGAATCGGAAGGCGATTTAAACGAAGTGTTAAACCGAATAAAACGTTAAGAAATGGAAAGAATTGTAGTGATAGGTTTGGGGCTTATAGGAGGTTCTATGGCATTGGATTTGAAAAAACGTTTGCCAGCGGAAATTACAGGTGTCGATATTTCGGATGCACATGCAGAAAAAGCATTAGATTTAGGTGTTATAGATAAGATTGGAAAGATAGAGGATGTTGTAAATGCAACGATTGTAATTGTAGCAGTACCTGTCAATTTAACGGTAAAAGTGGTTTCTGAAGTCCTTGACTTGATAGGGGAGAAGACCTTGGTTTTTGATGTGGGATCTGTAAAAGAAACTATTTGTGAGAAATTGAGCTCGCATTTAAGAAGAAAGAACTTTGTAGCAGCGCATCCGATTGCGGGAACTGAGTTTTCTGGTCCTGAAGCAGCAATTTTAGGATTGTTTGATAAAAAGGTGAATATTTTATGTGAAACAGAAAAATCAGATTGGAGAATTTTGGACAAAGCATTGAGTTTGTTTAAAGTATTGAACATGCGAATTAAAATGATGGGATCTGCAGAACATGATAGACATATTGCTTACGTATCGCATTTGTCACATGTAAGTTCGTTTATGTTAGGAAAGACTGTTCTAGAAATTGAACGCAATGAAGAACATATTTTTGATATGGCAGGTAGTGGGTTTGCCTCTACAGTACGTTTAGCAAAGAGTTTACCTTCTACATGGACACCTATTTTTATGGGGAATAAAGAGAATTTACTTGCTTCTTTGGATGGGTTTATTAAAAATTTAAACGAGTTTAGAGCGATTATAGAACAGGAGGATTCCAATGAATTATCCAAAATAATGAACGATACTAATTATATTAAAACAGTATTGAGTGGCATTAAAGAAGATGCCTAATCATAAATAAATAAAATAAATAAAATAATTCCAAATATAGTTCCAAATGACCGTCAAGAAATAGCGTGTTTTTTGTTTTAAATGAGTTAAAAAATAGAAAGATAATCATAATTATTGCTTTGTTTTAAATGAGGAGAAAACTAAAAAGAAACTGTTTGTTTTGATTTTTTGAAGATATTATTGGAGTGTTATAATAAAAATAGGCGATACCGCTTATTGCAATACAAATAAAATGGAAAACAACAAAGAATGTAGACAGTGGTTAGACGCCATGCAATTGAATCACCCTTTAGTAATAGCAGGTCCTTGTAGTGCAGAGACCGAAGAGCAAGTGATGGAAACAGCTAAGCTATTACAAAAAACAGATACCAATGTGTTTAGAGCAGGTATTTGGAAACCAAGAACCCGTCCAGGTCAGTTTGAAGGCGTGGGAGAAAAAGGGTTGAAATGGTTGCAACAAGTAAAAGCAGAAACAGGGATGATGGTTACTACTGAGGTAGGAAACGCAGACCACGTGGAAAAGGCTTTAAAACACGGTATCGATATATTGTGGATAGGGGCACGTACCACTGTGAATCCATTTGTAGTCCAAGAAATAGCTGATGCCTTAAAAGGAGTGGATATTCCTGTATTGGTAAAAAACCCTGTAAACCCAGATTTAGCTTTATGGTTGGGAGCTGTAGAGCGTATTCAAACAGCAGGTATTACGCAATTAGGAGTAATTCATAGAGGTTTTTCTACATATAATACGGGACATTATCGCAATAAGCCACAATGGAGCTTGCCGATAGAATTGAAAAAAGAATTTCCAGATTTACCTTTAATTTTAGATCCTTCTCATATTTGTGGACGTAGAGATACCTTATTGGATGTTTCACAAACTGGATTGGATTTGAATTTTGATGGATTTATGATCGAAACTCATATAGATCCAGACAATGCATGGAGTGATGCTGCTCAGCAAATTACACCTGCAAGATTGAATGAGATCACCAAAGAACTAAGAATTAGACAAAAAAGCAGTAATGCAGAAGAGTTTCAACGAAAATTAACCATGCACCGTCATGAGTTGGATTTATTGGATGCAAACCTCGTAGAATTATTATCGGACAGAATGGCTGTGTCAAGTCAGATAGGTGTTTTAAAAAGAAATGAAAATGTTTCAATTTTACAAAGCAACCGTTGGGCAGATATTTTAAAGACCATGGTGGAGTCAGGTGAAAAATTAGGGTTGACAAAAGATTTTGTAGAAACTATTTTTAAAGCAATCCATGTAGAGTCTATTAAAATACAACAAAAGAAATAATAAACAGGGAACTTTAGTCCCAATGATTTGTCTTTGTTTCCTATAAGTGACAGCAGATTCAAAAATAACTTGAGACAAGATTCACCTTATTGGGTGTATTAAAAACAAAAACGACTATTGCTTCTGCAGGGTCGTTTTTGTTTTTATATCAGATACATTTCCAAATGACGGTTTAGAAATAGAATTATTTTTTACAAGATAAAAATTAAAATAGTTGAGCATAACCTTTGTTATGGGAATCTAATTTTACAAGTTGTGTGTTCTATAGACATGCTTATTGAAGGGAACTGTTCGAAGTCACCAATCACTAATCCGTTACTAATTATTAAATGTCAAAACAATTATACTATCTTTGCGTTGATAAAAAAACAAATGTATAGTGGAAGGTATTGTTACAAAATCAACAGGGAGTTGGTATTCAGTGAGGACAGAAGAAGGAGTTCCGTATGATTGCCGTATTCCTGGGCGTTTTCGAATGAAAGGAATTAAAAGCACCAATCCAGTGGCTGTGGGTGATCGGGTTAGTTTTGACTTAGAGGCTGATAAGAAAACAGGTGTTATTCAGGTGATTCACGATCGGACTAATTATATTGTGCGAAAATCCGTGAATTTATCCAAGCAGACACATATTATCGCTGCCAATATTGACATGGCTTTTTTATTAGTAACTATTGATAATCCTCCTACATCTACAGGGTTTATCGATCGGTTTTTAGCGACAGCAGAGGCGTATTCTATTCCTGTAATTATAGTGTTTAATAAAATGGATATTTATACAGCAGCAAATACAGCTCGCAACGAGGAATTGACAGCAATTTATACAAAAATTGGATATAAATGTATAAATGTGTCTGCGACTACAGGGCATAATATTGAGATCATTAAAACGATCATGAAAGATAAAGTGAGCATGTTTTCGGGGCATTCAGGAGTCGGGAAATCTACCTTGGTAAACGCAGTTGAAAAAGGACTAAATCTAAAAACAGGAGAGGTTTCTAAGCAGCATAAACAAGGAATTCACACCACTACTTTTGCCGAAATGTTTAAGCTTTCTTTTGGAGGGTATATAATTGATACGCCTGGGATCAAAGGATTTGGGGTGGTCGCCTTTAAAAAAGAGGAGATTGGGGATTATTTCCCAGAAATTTTCAAAATAAAAGGAGGCTGTAAATTCAATAATTGTATTCATGTAAACGAGCCACATTGTGTAGTGAAAGATGCGGTTGCAACAGATGAGATTTCTGAATCTCGTTATACAAGTTATTTACAATTACTAGATGATGAAGATCAACATTACCGTGTAGATATCTATAATTAATCTCTTTTTTTGTTAAATTATTAGTAGTTAAAAATATGAAAGCAGTTGTACAACGTGTTCGTAAAGCATCCGTAACAATCAATGATTCTATTGAAAGTTCGATTGGTAATGGGATTTTAATATTGTTAGGAATCGCTCCGGAGGATAGCCTTGAAGACATAGATTGGTTGGTGAAAAAAATAAGCAATATGCGTATTTTTGACGATGCGAATGGAGTGATGAATTTATCGGTGATAGATGTTAAAGGTGAAGTTCTAGTTGTCAGTCAATTTACACTACAGGCAAGTACAAAAAAAGGAAACCGCCCTTCTTATATAAAAGCAGCAAAACCTGATATAGCGATTCCGTTATACGAAACTTTTAAGCAGCATTTGACAACAGCGATGGGTCAAGATGTTAAAAGTGGTGTTTTTGGTGCAGACATGGAAGTGTCTTTAGTGAATAATGGTCCTGTAACAATCATCATAGATTCTAAGAATAAAATCTAATTATTTTCTGTAAATGAATAGGGTTCTATAACACCTGCTTTTTTTTAAAAACAAACCCAGTGCCCACAATAATCTACAGCGATTTATACAAGCTATTTGTATCGGTTATTTTGGATTGTAATTGGTCTAACAATCAGCATAGATTCTAAGAATAAAATCTAATTATTTTTTGTAAATTGCTGAGGTTCAATAATACCAAATACATCTCCATTGACGGTTTAGATATGGAATTATTTTTTGTTTTAGCTAGGCGAAAAGTCTAAGGATACCCTTAGCTATCGTTCTGTTTTTTAACAAGGCTAGAACGTAAAATAAACTATTTATATCGGTCATTTTGGAGTGTAATTGGGATAAGTGGTATAAGACCTACACTTTTTTATTGAAATACATTTCCTTGTAAGTGTGTTTTCGAGGTTTATTTGAGTAATTATATATTAATTGTTTGTATTTATGAGAAAATATTATTTGCTAGTTGTATTACTGTTGGCTGTTTTAAGCGTTAATTCACAATCTTCTTATGCTTTTGATGCCATTCCAATTCCTTTATTGAAAAATGCGAATGCCATCATTAGAGATCAAAATATTTCTATTCAGATTGTGGCTTTTGATAAAATGAAAATTAAGATCAAAAAGGCGATTACTATTAAAAATAAGTTAGGAGATAGGTATAATTCTGTGCGGGTTCACTATAATCAATGCTGAATTCAAGTCACAAACGCAACTTTTAGTTAAATAATAATTGTTCCATTACAAATATAGGGTTTTGATATTTATGTCTCTTCCTAGGTCTGTTATTTAATTTTGTTTCTACCTCTTTGATTCTTTGATCTGTTAGGTTTGTAAAGTCACTTCCTTTGGCAAAATATTGTCTAATCAAACCATTTAAATTTTCGTTAGATCCTCTTTCCCAAGAGTGATATGGATGCGCAAAAAAGTAATCAATACATAAATTTTCTGCAACCTGCTCATGGCCTGCAAATTCTTTTCCATTATCAGCTGTTATAGTATGTAGATAAGGCTTCCAGTCTTCTAATATTTCATTGATAGCTTTAGTGACAACAACTGCTTCTTTAGAGCTTACTTTTTTCATTTTAAGCATTCCAGAAGCTCTATCATTTACGGTAAGTATGGCTTGATTATGGTTTTTACCTATGATTAAATCGACCTCTAAATCTCCAAATCGATTTCTTTGTTCAACAACTTCAGGGCGTTGTTCTATACTAATACGATTCTTTATAACCCCTCTAGAATCCTTTGATGAGCCACGTTTTCTATATCTCCTTCCCTGTCTGCGAAGGTGTGTATGTAAATCACCATCATTCCTCTTGTCTTCCCTAATATGCTGATATATACGCTCAATAGACACCGTTTCTTTACCTTGTTTTTTTAGGACACCAACTACTTGCTCAGGACTATAATCGTCTCGCAATAACAACTCTATTGCTTGTTGAATATCTTCTGTAAAGCGTTTTCTTTTAGGCTTTTCTTTATGACGTTTAGCATACTTTTTTTGGGCTAATTCATGCTTGTAAACTCCATTTCTTTTGTCTGAATTACGCTTAATCTCTTTGCTAATAACAGACTTGTCTTTTCCTATAGCAGCTGCTATCTCAACCTGTTTATAACCTTGTTTTAACATGCAACAAATTGTGTATCTTTGCGCTTGGGTGATGTGTTTCATACAACTTCTTTTTTCGAGATTTGAGACCGTAAGATACATATCCATCAAGACAAGAAAGGTAGGTTTTCCTACTTTTCTGTTTTGAAAATATAACCATCATAGAATCAAATCGAAAAGTTGCGTTTATTAGTTGAATTTAAGTAGTAAAGAGGGGGGATTTAAAGTTATTACGGAAGTACATGAAAGGGTTAAGATTTATAATAAAGAGGGCTATGATTGGGCGACAAAAAAAATACGATATTATACCTCCTCTTCTTCTGATTCTGAGAAAGTAATATTGAAAGGAGCTAAAACGTACCGATTGGAAGAAGGTAAAGTCAAGGCGTATAAGTTTAAGAAATCAGATGTTTTTCTTGAGAAAGTAAATAAGTATTGGTCTAAAAAAATATTTACCATGCCTAAGTTGACCGAAGGGTGTGTTGTAGAATGGAAATATAAATTAATCTCACCCTATAAATCAATTGATAAATTGAATTTGCAATATGGAATACCTGCAAAAAGAGTACAGTGTAAAATTGAGATTCCAGAGTATTATATCTTTGACCTAAAATCCTTAGGGTTTGAAAGGGTTGAAATGAAAAAATATGTCAAAGCAGGGTCTATTATCCTTACAAGTAAAAGTAGGTCTGGTGGATGGGGAAAGGTTAAAGTCAATTATTCTTCTCAGAATGTTAAATATGATATTAATGTGATGGAGGTGAGTAAGGATTTTATGCCTGCTTTAAAAGAGGAATCTTACGTGAATAATATCAATAACTATAGAACTTCAATTAAATATGAATTGTCCGCAGTCAGTTGGCCAAACGAACCTATAAAATACTTTTCTAAAAACTGGAGTGATGTAGCAAAAACGATACTGAAAAAGAGTGGTTTTGGTGCAGAAATGAATAAGAAATCATATTTTAAAAAAGATCTTGAACTATTAAAAAAGGAGGCTAAAAATCAACAAGAACTTCTGAATAGTATTTTTAGTTTTGTGAAAAGCAAGGTGAAATGGAATGGATATAATGGTTTATATACGGATAAAGGAGTTAAGTCTGCTTATAAAAACGGGACAGGAAATATTGCTGAGATTAATTTAATTTTAGTTGCAATGCTTCGCGAAGCTGGGATTGCTGCCAATCCAGTATTAGCGAGTACACGTAGTAATGGTGTGCCAGTGTTTCCAACCATAGACGGTTTTAATTACGTGTTAGCTGCTGTTGAAAAAGTAGGGAACGTAATCTTATTAGATGCATCGGAGAAGTATAGTGCCCCAAATATCTTGCCTTCTAGAATTTTGAATTGGAAGGGGCGTATTGTTAGAGAAGATAAAACATCTGATTGGGTGGCACTTATCCCTGTAAAACATTCAAAAAAAGACTGTATTCTAAGTGTTATTATTAATGATGATGATGAGATCAACGGTTTTTTAAGAACTAAATATTCGAATAATGCAGCTTTGAAATACAGAAATAATTACAATGCGTTTTCCGATGAAGAACTCCTAGAGGAAATAGACGAGAAGAATAAAGAGATCGATGTGTCGTTAGCAAACATAAGATTTAAGGAGGATATTCATAAATCCATAGTTGAAACCGTAAAGTTTAGTTCTGAGGATTTGTTAGAAGAGGTAAACGGAGAAGTGTTTCTAAAGCCGCTGTTGTTTCTAGGAGAAACAACCAATCCTTTTAAAATGGAAAACAGAGTGTACCCTATAGATTATGGGACTCCTTGGTCAAATAGTTATAAGATTTCTATTAAAATCCCTGAAAATTATAACGTGGTTTCTGTTCCGGAAAGTATAGAATTACTACTGAAAGATGGGATGGGACATTTTGTAATGTTTATAAAGGAGCAAAAAGGAGGCCTAAGTGTCAAGGCAAGTTTGTCTATCAATACAGGAATGATTCCCGCCTCTGATTATGAATTGTTGAAGGTTTTTTATAAAAAAATGTTAAAAAAGATGAACGAGAAGATTGTTTTTAAGAAAATGTAACTTTTTTTAGTATATTCGACGCTTATACTAACCTTAACTAATACAAACATAAAAAAATGAAAAAAGTAATTTTTATATTAGCTGTTGTTGGACTTGCATTCACATCTTGTAAGGATAACGAGAAGAAATCAGAAGCTAAAAAAGAAGCAGAAGTAGAGAAAAAAGTTATTGAGAAAGCAGTAGCTTATAAAGGAGATTATGTTGTAGACATAAGTTCTTCAGAATTAAAATGGAAAGGTTTTAAACCTACGGGATCTCACCATGGATCTTTGAAGATTAAATCGGGAAGTTTTTCTTTGACTGATGGAAAAGTTGTTTCTGGGGATTTCTTGATGGACATGACAAGTATTGTAGTCTTAGATCTTCCTGCAGATGATCCATACAATGCAAAATTGATGGGGCACTTAAAATCGGAAGAATTTTTTGGTGTTGAAGCTTATCCTACCGCACATTTTAAAATAACCAAGGTTGAGAAAAATACTGTTTCTGGAGATTTAACCATCAAAGGACACACAGAAAATGTGACGTTTAAAGCGACTACTTCTGAAAATAACGGGGTCGTTACTTTTAAAAGTGAAACATTTAAAATTGATAGAACTGATTTTAAAATCAAATACAAGTCAAAAAAGTTTTTTGAGAACTTAAAAGATAAATTTATCAACGATGAAATTGAAATTTCAATTGTTGTAAGTTCAGTAAAATAGATTTTTTAAATAAAATATTAAAAAAGTCATCTCATTAATTTTGAGGTGACTTTTTTTTTGTTTATGAATGATAGTTTGCAGTTGGTAGTGGGCAGTGGGCGGTTGGCAGAGGTGGTTTGAAATGGAATTATTTTTTGTTTTAGCTAGGCGAAAAATGGAAGGATAGCCTTCGCTATCGTTCTATTTTTGAACAACGCTAAAACGTAAAATAAACTATTTGTATCAGTTATTTTGGATTGTAATTGGTGTTACACCAAATACATTTCAAAGTGGTGGTTTGAAATGGAATTATTTTTTGTTTTAGCTAGGCGAGAAATGGAAGGATAGCCTTCGCTATCGTTCTATTTTTGAACAACGTTAAAACGTAAAATAAACTATTATATCAGTTATTTTGGATTGTAATTGGTGTTATAGAGGGACTTTAATCTCGTTTTTGGCAGAACTCATTACGATATTGCTTCTTACATTTCCGACCGCTGATAATACTGATAATTTATTTTTTAAAAACAATTGGTAATGTTGGATGTCTGGAACTACTACTTTTAATAAGTAGTCGTAATTTCCAGCTACATGGTGGCATTCCAAAACTTCATCTAATTTAATAATAGCATTTTCGAATTGGTTGATGAGGTTTTTTGAATGTACTTGTAAAGAAACTTGACAATAGACTGTCATTCCGTAGCCCAATTTTAGGTGATCTACCAAGGCTACATATTTTGTAATAATACCATTTCTTTCAAGTCGTTTAATACGTTCGTAAGTAGGTGTAACCGTGAGTCCTACACGCATGGAAATCTCCTTGGTATTTGCTTTGCTGTTTTCTTGCAATAAGTTGACTATTTTTATATCGATAGTATCCAAATCCATTCTTTTAGATTTTTATCCTATAATTATAGGATTATTAAGGTGCTCAAAGATAATAAAACTATATTAACTATATTAGTTAGATTGATTTTCTGTTATCTGTAATAAAACCAGTTTTTAAAATGGAATAATTATATATTTACCTTGAATTTAATAAGTTATACCATGGTAGATACAAAAGAAATGGCTTTAAAGCCAGCAAATAAAATTCAAGATATACAGTATTTTGGAGAGTTCGGAGGGGTAAATCCATCTATTTCAGATTCAGCTACATATACTTTTTTGGCGGCGAAAACAATGCTAGATACCTTTGAAGGGCATGCAGAGGGTTGTTATTTGTATTCAAGACATACCAGTCCTAGTAATTTACATTTAGGAGATGCTTTGGCTGCTATGGAATATACGGAAACTGCCAATGTTGCATCTTCAGGAATGGGAGCTATTACTTCGGTTATTTTGCAAATCTGTGGTGCAGGAGATCACATTGTTTCAAGTAGAACTATTTATGGTGGAACCTATGCTTTTGCAAAGAATTTTTTACCAAAACTAAATATTACTACGTCGTTTGTAGATATTACAAACTTAGAAAAAATAGAAGCTGCGATCAACGAGAATACAAAAATGATCTACTGTGAAGGTATAAGCAATCCATTATTAGAAATTGCAGACATTCCTGCATTGGCTAAGATGGCTAAGAAACATGGAATTCCCCTAGTTGTAGACAATACTTTTTCGCCCTTAATTATCACTCCTCAAAAAATGGGAGCAGATATTACCATTCATAGTTTGACCAAATTTATTAATGGAACCAATGATACTGTTGGTGGCGTTGTATGTGGAACACACGATTTTATCAATGCATTGAAAAGTGTAAACGATGGTGCTGCTATGTTGTTAGGTCCTGTAATGGATAGTTTAAGATCTGCCAGTATTCTTAAAAACATGCGTACACTTCACATTCGTATGAAGCAACATAGTTACAATGCTAAATACTTAGCGGAACGTTTTGAGAATGATGGTTTAAAAGTGGTTTACCCTGGATTGGAAAGTCATAAAGGACATGAGTTATTCAAGTCTATGTACAATTCTGAGTATGGTTTTGGAGGGATTATGACCGTTGAAGTTGGTGGCTTAGATAAAGCCAACGAGTTGATGGAACTTATGCAATCAGAAAACTTAGGATATTTAGCAGTGAGTTTAGGTTTCTATAAAACCCTCTTTAGTGCGCCAGGTACGAGTACTTCTTCTGAAATCCCTGAAGATGAACAAGTAGAAATGGGATTGTCGGATGGTATTATTCGTTTTTCTATCGGATTGGATAATGATATTGAAAGAACCTACCAACAAATGAAAAAATGCATGCAAACACTGAATGTCTTGTAAATGGTGTAACCCAAATACCTTTCCAAGTGAGGGTTTGGAAAGGGACTTGTTTTGTTGTTTTAGCTAGGCGAAAACCGGAAGGATAGCCTTCGCTGTCGTTCTGTTTTTTAACAACACTAGAACGTAAAATAAACTATCTATATCGGTTGTTTTGGAGCGTAATTTGTGTAACACCAATTACCTTTCCAAGTGACAGTTTAGAAATGGAATTATTTGTTGTTTTGCATCCCCAATATTACCACGGCTTTTACGTCGTGGTTTTTTTATACCTATGTTTTATGTGGATGCGTTTAGATATTGATTATATTAAACATTTTAGATGAACTTGTATTAATTTCGTTACAAATAGTGACTATGTGGCTTATTTTAATTTATTTGCATAGCCTTTTTAAAAACCGTAAACTTACAAAAACTTAAATACAATTATATGGATCCAAAAATCGTTGAGAATAAAGAGTTAAATATTTGGGAAGCATTAATTCCTATTGTTTTTTTAGTAGGAATGTTGGCATTTAACGTGTTAGCTGTTTATGGAGATGATGCACTGAATGGGTCTAACCAATTTGCCTTGCTTATTGGTGGAGCTGTTGCTGCTATTGTTGGGTTTTTTAATAAAGTTCCTTATCAGAAAATGATGGATGAAGTGGCAGATAACTTGAGGTCTACTACAGGAGCTATTTTAATTTTACTTTTTGTCGGTGCTTTGGCTGGAACCTGGCTAATTAGCGGGGTGATACCATCTATGATTTATTATGGATTAAAAATTTTAAATCCAACGATATTTTTACCTGCAACCGTAATTATATGTGCTATAATTTCTATTGCTACGGGGAGTTCTTGGACTACTTCCGCAACTGTAGGGATTGCATTGATAGGGATAGGTAAAGCCTTAGGGATTCCTTTGGGGATGGTGGCAGGAGCGGTGCTCTCGGGTGCTTATTTTGGAGATAAAATGTCTCCTTTGTCCGATACTACAAATTTAGCTCCAGCCATGGCTGGGACAGATTTGTTTACTCATATTAGATATATGGTTTATACAACCGTACCTACTATTGTAGTGACCTTGATTGTGTTTGTTGTTATAGGACTTAATTTAGATATTACAGGAACTATTAATAACGAAGCTATTTTGGCATCTATTGATGAAGCTTTTAATATCAATCCATGGTTGTTTTTGGTTCCTGCAGTAGTGATATTTTTGATTATTAAGAAAACAGAACCATTGGTAGCTCTATTGATAGGAACATTACTAGGAGGTGTTTTTGCTGTGATTTTTCAACCTGATATTGTATTGAAAGTTGCAGGAGCAGACACGATGACGTTTTCTTCGGCTTATAAAGGAATTATGAATGCCATTACCATAGATACCGCTATCGAAACGAGCAATGCTGATTTAAACGATTTATTTGTAGCAGGAGGGATGAGTAAGATGATGAATACGATATGGTTAATTATCTGTGCCATGGTTTTTGGTGGCGTAATGGAGGCTATAGGTGCTTTGTCCAGAATTAGTAACTCCTTATTAAAAATGGCAGATTCTGTTTTTGGATTGTTTGCGAGTACAGTTGCCAGTTGTTTGGTGTTAAATGTAACGGCTTCAGATCAATATTTGGCAATTGTTATTCCTGGGAAAATGTTTCAAAAAGCGTATAAAGAAAAAGGATTGGCGCCAGAAAACCTAAGTAGAGCATTAGAAGATTCTGGTACCGTAACTTCTGTATTAGTGCCGTGGAATACCTGTGGAGCATACCAATCAGGAGTGTTAGGAGTATCTGTCTTTGACTATGCTTTGTATGCCGTTTTTAATTGGTTGAGTCCATTTATGACCTTGTTGTTTGCCGCATTTCATATTAAAATAAAAATGTTGGTAGATGATAAGAAAAAAGGAAAGAAACCTGTTCAACCAACGGATTAGGTTTTAAATTAAGACATCCCCCATTGAAATATGTTTATAAGACAGTTCAAGTACGATTTTTTTAAATTTAGTACGCTTATTTTTTAGTGCTATTTATGAAAAGATGGTTGCATTATTCAATCTCTAATAGTTTTGTCAAGAGTGGAACGTATACAGTTCATACATCTTGGTCTATAAAAGAAAAATAAAACTATGAATTGTAAAAATTGTAATCAAAAATTAAAGGAAAAAGACTTGTTTTGTGTAAGCTGTGGAGGGAAAATAGTAACAGCTAGAGTGTCCGTTAAAAAATTATGGATCGAGTTTTCGACAACTGTTTTAGGCTGGGATAATAAGTATTTTTTCACCTTGAGAATGATGCTGTTTCATCCCCGAAAAGTATTGGAAGAATACCTGTCAGGAACGCGTAAAAAATATGTAAATCCATTGACCTTTTTTGCTTTGAGTGCTGCGATAGCCTTAATTGTATTTAATGTTTTTGTAGAGGACTATGTAAAAATGGGGAGTTCTATAAATGAATATCAAGTAAAAAAAATCTATAATTTTCAAAAAACATTAGAACCGGATGTCGATTTTGAGACGTATAGAAAAAAGGTGTTGCAAGAGAGTGAAAATGGAACAAGAGTTGTGATTAAATATTTCAATTTATTTTCGTTTGTACTGTTGCCAATTTATACACTGTTATCATTCTTTGTTTTTTGGAAAAGAAATTTCTTCGGGGAACACTTGGTTGTCAATGCTTTTGTGCAGGGAACTACTTTTTGGTTTGCGATAGCAGCTTTTGGAGTGGCAATGCTGTTTAATATGCCGTCCGTATTCATGGCTTCAACAGGGTTTGTCATGTTGTTTTACCTGTACGTGTACGGAACCTTTTATAAACTTAAGATTGGAAAGGTACTCTTGTATTTATTAAAGTTTTTCGGAGTATTGCTCGTTTTTATTTTTGTTGCTATGCTGCTGCTAGTTATTGCTGGTTTTTTAATTAGATTTGCAAGGGATATGTTGATTTAGCGTAAATTAGGATTGTCTTTTGGTGTTTTTATATATAGACGATTAGCTGTTCTAAAACGAGTCTTTTCTTTTTTAGTTGTATTCCTTCCCTTTTAGAAAGGCGCTATAAATCATTTTTATATCGGGAGACCATCTCTTCTTGAGATTCCGCAGGACTACTACCATTTAGTTGTTCTTTTAACATCGTAGCCATTGTAGGGAAATTACTGCGTTTTATTTTGGATTCTTCGTCCCATAATTTTGATCGCATAAAGGCTTTGGCACAATGCAAAAAGGATTCTTTAATATTTATGAGGATGCAGGTTTTTGGAACGTTTTTTTCGTTTGAAAATAAATAATTGAATTCTGTTGTAATACCAAATATATCTCCAAGTGAAGGTTTAGAAATGGAATTATTTTTGAGTTTGTCTAAATCGAAGATACAGATTTAATAATAACGTAGTACCTGTAGTTATCCTTTCTTTGAGAAGCTACTGCATAGAGAGAATGAATTTAAATAAACCAGTTCCAAACCAATCCAAAACGAATGGTCAAGTCACGATATGGATAATTAGGTGCTGAGTAATAATCGCGTCCTGTAAAACTCGCACTAAAATTTTCTACTTTAAAGAACAAACGTGTTCTGCGAATTTCTGCATTTATAAAGAAATCTAACATGGGGAATGCTCCAATTTTAGTGGCGTTTTGAATAGAAAACTCGCTGAGTAACGGATTGTAATTATCAGCATAGTATTTGCTGAAATATTTAAAGGTAATTCCGGTTTGTAAGAACATAGGGTTGCCTTTAAAAACATAGTCAGAAAAATAAAGAGTATTTCTAGTCACAAAAGTAGGGACATTTAAAATGGCATCATTACTAATAACTTCTTGGTATAAAAAAGTATTGTCTAAGGTGAATTTTCCTACGGTAATGGCTTTATGTGCTTTTATTTTCAAGTAATTAATACTCCCATTGTATTGTGCTGCTACTTGGTTTTTGTTGAAATAAGTGTAATCATTAATCAAAGAATAGCTAGCCTTTACATCTACAAGAAGGTCTGAATTAAATTCAAATCCCAGTTGTTGTACCTTTTGATTGTCAAAATTATTGTGCCAATTGTAATTTTTATAATCACTATGTTGTAAAAGAAAGTTAAAATTAGGCGTCTTACTAGAACTCAAGGCAGTTGCTTTTACTTCATAGAGACTGTCTTTTTTATAACTTGCCACAGCTTTAAAATCATAACCTGTAATCGCATCGGTTAATAGAGTCGTAGCTTTTGCTCTAAATTTGAATTTTTGAATATGTGTATCCCAGTCTGCTCCTACAGACAACGCATTGCCTTTAAGTCGGTTTGGAATGGTTTTGTCCGTCAAATACAAGATTTTATTGTAATGGTAATTGTAGTTGAAAAGATTGGCGGTAGCACGTAATTTACCTAAAACTAAGGGGGATTTCAATTCAGCATACGCCTGATTGTTCATTTGTTGATATTCGGTATGGTCGTGTATTTTATCTTCATAAGAATCGCCAAAATAGGTGCTCAGTGCTGCTGTTTGATTAAAGCGGTAATGTTGGGTTTCAAAAGTGAATTGATGTCCGATTTTTAAGCTTGTTTTCGCTTGAATACTGTCGTTCATATTCCCTAAGGTATAGTGGTGGTCTAGATAATACCGTTTGCCTTCAAACATGTTATTGGCATCGGTAAAATTAACTTCCATACGTCCACGATCACTAAAGTTCTTGTCGTTAGTTTTAAAATACCCCATCGATTTCTGGGTCAAACCTCCGTTCTCATCATTGTAAAAATCATAAGAAACAATGTGACCACGAGCGGCATAATTCCCTTTTTTAGACTGGTAATTAAAAGTTCCTCTAAAATTTCCATGGCTTGTCAACGAGTTCCTGAAATAACCTAAAGAGCGTAATCCTTTGTATTGAATAGAGAAATTAAACTTTTTAGAAGTGTTTACGGTAAACAAGATGTCTAGCATTTGTCCTTGTTCCATTCCTGTTCTGTACATGACCTCTGTAGTAGCAGTTGGTACTTCAAAGTAATTGATAGCTGCTACAGGGATGTATTCAAATTGTTTGGCTTCTGCACCTAAACGGGGGTAAATACTACCCTCAGAAAAATCATGTCCTAGTTTTTGAAAGGTTTGTCCTTGGTTATTGAAAGCGATCAATTCAAAATTATCCTTTCTTAAAATATTGTGTTTGAACTCTTTTTTCAAAGTCAAAGTGGTATCAATATAGGTAGTATCGTTCTGAAAAGAAATGATTTTATAGTCGGTAAAATGAGTTTTCCCACTCAGAGAAACGGTAATTTCATCGTCACTTCCACGAATAGAGTCTTGGTATTTCTGAATCTCATCGTTAGAATATCCTCTATTTCGTAGCCCTTCTTTATCTATTTTGATTTGAGCATTTGCTGTAAGTAATGTACAGCATATTAAAAAAGTACTAAGAAAAAATTTCATTGATGTTAAAAATATAGTATTGGACAAAGATAAATTATTTGAACGATAATAAAAGGTTAAAATTGTAGCGATATATTTGCGTTCTTTGCATCGTTATAATTCCAAGTGGTTTGAAGTCTTAATCTACACATCGCTTATTTTAAATACTGTTTATAAAATTATGAGTCTGAAATCTTTTTTTAAATTGAATTGTATTGAAGCAGGTACAGACGAGGCTGGACGTGGTTGTTTGGCAGGGCCTGTTGTGGCAGCAGCAGTAATTTTACCTGTTGATTTTAAACATGAATTGTTGAACGACTCTAAAAAACTGACAGAAAAACAACGCAGTTTCTTAAGGCCTATTATAGAAAAACATGCCTTGGCTTGGGCAGTGGGATATGTATGGCAAGAAGAAATAGACGAAATTAATATTTTACAAGCTTCCATTTTGGCAATGCACAATGCTATAGATAAGCTCTCTTTGGTACCTGAACACATTATTGTAGATGGAAATAAATTTAATCCATACAAAGAAATTCCGCATCAAACCATTATTAAAGGAGACGGTAAGTATTTAAGTATCGCGGCTGCTTCTGTATTGGCAAAAACATATAGAGATGATTATATGGAAAAAATACACCTAGATTTCCCATACTATGCATGGGATAAAAACAAAGGCTATCCTACAAAACTTCACAGGCAAGGAATTCGTGATCATGGCATCACCAAGCATCACAGAAAAACATTTCGATTGTTACCAGAGCAATTAAAATTATTTTAACCCAGTCTCCGCTTCGCAAAGTCTCCCGACTTAGCGACATTATATTGCTCACATTAGCAAAGAATAAAATAATAAAAGAAGGTTGTGTTATACGAGATCAAGAAAAGATACATTTTACAGCTACTGTAATGGATTGGATTGATGTGTTTACAAGGAAATCGTACAAAGATGTAATTATAGAAAGTTTAGAGTTTTGTGTTCATAAATAGGGGGATGATACTTTATGACTATGTAAAACAAACAATTTATATCGGTCATTTTGGATTGTAATTGTCCCGCTTCGCAAAGTCTCCCGACTTAGCGACATTATATTGCTCACATTAGCAAAGAATAAAATAATGAAAGAGGTTGTATTATACGAGATCAAGAAAAGATACATTTTACAGCTACTGTAGTGGATTAGGCTGATGTGTTTACAAGGAAATCGTACAAAGATGTAATTATAGAAAGTTTAGAGTTTTGTATTCAAAAATAGGGAAATGATACTTTATGGCTATGTAAAGCAAACTATTTATATCTGTCATTTTGGATTGTAATTGCTCCGCTTCGCAAAGTCTCCCGACTTAGCGACATTATATTGCTCACATTAGCAAAGAATAAAATAATAAAAGAAGGTTGTGTTATACGAGATCAAGAAAAGATACATTTTATTACAGCCACTGTAGTGGATTGGATTGATGTGTTTACAAGGAAATCGTACAAAGATGTAATTATAGAAAGTTTAGAGTTTTGTGTTCATAAATAGGAGAATGATACTTTATGACTATGTAAAACGAACTATTTATATCGGTCATTTTGGATTGTAATTGCTCCGCTTCGCAAAGTCTCCCGACTTAGCGACATTATATTGCTCACATTAGCAAAGAATAAAATAATAAAAGAAGGTTGTGTTATACGAGATCAAGAAAAGATACATTTTATTACAGCCACTGTAGTGGATTGGATTGATGTGTTTACAAGGAAATCGTACAAAGATGTAATTATAGAAAGTTTAGAGTTTTGTGTTCATAAATAGGGGAATGATACTTTATGACTATGTAAAACGAACTATTTATATCGGTCATTTTGGATTGTAATTGCTCCGCTTCGCAAAGTCTCCCGACTTAGCGTCATTATATTGCTCACATTAGCAAAGAATAAAATAATAAAAGAAGGTTGTATTATACGAGATAAAGAAAAGATACATTTTATTACAGTCACTGTAGTGGATTGGATTGATGTGTTTACAAGGAAATCGTACAAAGATGTAATTATAGAAAGTTTAGAGTTTTGTGTTCATAAATAGGGGAATGATACTTTATGGCTATGTAAAACAAACCCGCTTCGCAAAGTCTCCCGACTTAGCGACATTATATTGCTCACATTAGCAAAGAATAAAATAATGAAAGAGGTTGTATTATACGAGATCAAGAAAAGATACATTTTACAGCTACTGTAATGGATTGGATTGATGTGTTTACAAGGAAATCGTACAAAGATGTAATTATAGAAAGTTTAGAGTTTCGTATTCATAAATAGGGGAATGATACTTTAGGTTGTGTAATTTAAACTCTGTCTGCTTATTTTTTTCTACGTTTTAAAATAGTTCGATTTTCTCTTCATAAGGCTGCTTTAAAAATCGAACTATTTTAAAATGAGCCCTAGCGGCTAGCGTCACGAATTGCTTCCGTTTTTATGTAAATCCAACGTTATTCGATCTTCAAATTTAATATATAATTGTTGAATTGTCAAGCACCAATTATGTAAAGGGTTTGTCCATTTTTTTTCGATATTTTTTGTTGCTAAGTAAACAAGCTTCAATAGTGCCATATCACTGGTAAAAGCCCCTTTTGTTTTAGTTACTTTTCTTACCTGTCTATGAAAACCTTCTACTGCATTTGTTGTGTAAATTATTTTTCTGATAGGTTCTGTATACTGAAAAAACTGAGATAACTCTTCCCAATTACGGTTCCAACTTTCTAAAACTACAGGGTATTTTTCTCCCCATTTTTCTTCTAATTTCAATAACTCCAACTCAGCAATATCTTTATTAACAGCCTTGTAAACAAGCTTTAAATCTCGAATAAATTCTTTTTGGTCTTTGGAAGCTATATACTTTAAAGAATTACGAATTTGATGAACAATACACTTTTGAATTTGTGTTTTAGGAAAGACACTCAAGATAGCTTCTGAAAACCCTTTTAAGTTGTCTGTACAGGCAATTAGGATATCCTTAAGCCCTCTGTTATTAAGGTCTGTCAATACTTGAAGCCAAAAATTTGCACCTTCACTTTCTGAAATATACATTCCTAAAACCTCTTTGATCCCTTCTTTATTTACTCCTAAAACATTGTAAAGTGCTTTGTGTTGTATTTTACCGTCTACTTTTACCTTGTAATGCATAGCGTCAAGCCAAACAATGCAGTACATCTGTTCTATTGGACGACTTTGCCATTGTTTTATATCTGGTATGATCTTATCTGTAATTTGACTTAAAACAGTGTGTGATATATCTGTATCATACATCTCTTTTATATGACCAGAAATATCGCGTAAGCTCATTCCTAGTCCATATAATCCAATGATCTTATCTGATAAATTATCTGCTAAAATGGTTTGACGCTTTTTTATCAGAACAGGCTCGAAACTACTATTTCTATCCGCTGGCGTGCTTATTTCAAAACTACCAATACTAGTTTTAACAGTCTTTTTGCCCTTTCCGTTACGTTTATTCCCTTTAGAACGTTCCTCTTCACTAAGGTGTGATTCCATTTCTGCTTCCAATGCTTTCTCAAGAAATTGTTTCATTAAAGGAGCAAAGGCACCTTCTTTTCCGAATAAACTTTTTCCTGATAATAATTGATCCAATGCCTTTTTTTCAATGTTGGCTAACTCGTCTTTTGTCATGTTTTCTGTTTGAATAAAGTTAATACTTTTTTTTATTCAGACAGAGTTGAGTTTACAGTCCCATACTTTATGACTAGCTGAATTCAACTTATAAACGCAACTTTTTGGTTAAACAATAATTGATTCATTACAAATATAGGGTTTTGATATGAAAACCTTTTCCTAGGCCTTCTATTTAATTTTCCTTCCACCTGTTTTATCATCTGCTTAGTTAATATCGAAAAGTCACTTCCTTTAGGGAAATATTGCCGAATAAGCCCATTTAAATTTTCATTAGATCCTCTTTCCCATGAATGGTAAGGATGTGCAAAATAATAATCGATTCCTAAAAATTCAGCTACTTTTTTATGTCCTGCAAACTCTTTTCCGTTATCAGCTGTTATAGTGTTTATATACGGTATCCAATCTTCTAAAAGCTCATTAATAGCAGCTGTTACAACAGAAGATTCTTTAGATGCTATTTTTTTCATCTTTAGCATCCCAGAAGCCCTGTCATTGATTGTAAGAATGGCTTGATGATGATTTTTTCCAATTATTAAATCCACTTCTAAATCTCCAAAACGTTCTCTTTTCTCCACTATATCTGGTCGTTTTTCAATACTAATTCGATCTTTAATAATACCACGTGAGTCCTTGAATGCCCCTCGTTTCCTGTACTTCCTTCCTTGTCTTCTTAAATGAGTATAGAGTGTGCCTTTATGCTTCTTATCTTGCCAGATATGCTGATAAATACGTTCTACTGAAACAACTTCTTTTCCTTGCTTAGTAAGTATTCCAACCACTTGTTCTGGACTATAATCATCACGTAACAGCTTTTCAACCTCGCTTCTTATCTTCTCAGTAAACCTAATGTGCTTTCGCTTTTTCTTATGTCTATCCTTCCACTTTCTATGTGCTAATTCGTATTCATAGGAGCCGCTACGAGCATCGCAATTACGTTTGCATTCTCTACTTATAGTGCTTTTATGTTTCCCTATAGCCAAGGCTATTTTGGACTTAGAATACCCCTGTGATAACATACAGGTAATTGTGTATCTTTGTTCTTTGGTTAAATGTGCCATACTACTTCTTTTTCAGAGACTTGAGGGCGTAAGGTAACTATTCCATCAAAACATGAAGGAGAGGTGACTCTCTTTCTGTTTTGAAAAATAAACCTTAGAAACTCTCAAATCTAAGAAGTTGCATTTACTACTTGAATTTAAGCTATGTAAAACAACCCGCTTCGCAAAGTCTCCCGACTTAGCGACATTATATTGCTCACATTAGCAAAGAATAAAATAAGGAAAGAAGGTTGTGTTATACGAGATCAAGAAAAGATACATTTTATTACAGCCACTGTAGTGGATTGGATTGATGTGTTTACAAGGAAATCGTACAAAGATGTAATTATAGAAAGTTTAGAGTTTCGTATTCATAAATAGGGGAATGATACTTTATGACTATGTAAAACGAACTATTTATATCTGTCATTTTGGATTGTAATTGCTCCGCTTCGCAAAGTCTCCCGACTTAGCGACATTATATTGCTCACATTAGCAAAGAATAAAATAAAGAAAGAAGGTTGTATTATACGAGATCAAGAAAAGATACATTTTATTACAGACACTGTAGTGGATTGGATTGATGTGTTTACAAGGAAATCGTACAAAGATGTAATTATAGAAAGTTTAGAGTTTTGTGTTCGTAAATAGGGGGATGATACTTTATGGCTATGTAAAACAAACCCGCTTCGCAAAGTCTCCCGACTTAGCGACATTATATTGCTCCCATTAGCAAAGAATAAAAGAGGTTGTATTATACGATTTCAAGAAAAGATACATTTTATTACAGCCACTGTAGTGGATTGGATTGATGTGTTTACGAGGAAATCGTACAAAGATGTAATTATAGAAAGTTTAGTGTTTTGTGTTCATAAATAGGGGAATGATACTTTATGACTATGTAAAACAACCCGCTTCGCAAAGTCTCCCGTCTTAGCGACATTATATTGCTCACATTAGCAAAGAATAAAATAAAGAAAGAAGGTTGTATTATACGAGATCAAGAAAAGATACATTTTATTACAGACACTGTAGTGGATTGGATTGATGTGTTTACAAGGAAATCGTACAAAGATGTAATTATAGAAAGTTTAGAGTTTTGTGTTCGTAAATAGGGGGATGATACTTTATGGCTATGTAAAACAAACCCGCTTCGCAAAGTCTCCCGACTTAGCGACATTATATTGCTCACATTAGCAAAGAATAAAATAAGGAAAGAAGGTTGTATTATACGAGATCAAGAAAAGATACATTTTACAGCTACTGTAATGGATTGGATTGATGTGTTTACAAGGAAATCGTACAAAGATGTAATTATAGAAAGTTTAGAGTTTTGTGTTCATAAATAGGGGGATGATACTTTATGACTATGTAAAAACAAACTATTTATATCGGTCATTTTGGATTGTAATTGGTATAATACCAATTACATTTCCAAGTGAAGATTTAGAAATGGAATTGTTTTTTGTTTTAGCTAGGCAAGAAATCTAAGGATAGCCATAGCTATCGTTCTATTTTTTAACAACGCTGGAACGTAAAACAAACTATTTATATCGGTCATTTTGGATTGTAATTGGTATAAGAGATCACTACTAAATACTATTTCAAAAATAGATTTGTAAATGATAGATATTTAAGTGAAATTTGCTTCCTAAAATTTAGTATTATGATTAAAAGAGGTCGTGCACAAATATCAAAATTTATCATTCATAAAGTAGGGAATAAATTCAATAGTTCCACCAATGCTTTTTCGGACAAAATATTAGAATTTGATCAGGAGACTTATGAAATGATGTTGCCTTTTTTATTAAAACCTTTTACAAATGTAGCGGAGAGTTTTCGTTTTAATCATCATGCAGACATTTCGTTGAATGAGATAAATAGTTATACCAAACAAATGTTTGAGGACGGTGATTCTTTTGTGGAGGTTTCTCAAAACATGGTGAATCATTTATTTGAACAGTCTAATTCTGCTCAAATAAAAAGAGGAGATGTGTTGGTTGTGTTTTTTGAAGATGTAGAATATAGAGATGTTATGACTACCGCTATTGGGATTTTTAAAATAGAAAGTAAAACTAGTTTTTTTCAGACCTATATGGATGATGAAAATTTCGAGATTATGCTTCAGCAAGGGATCAGCACCAAGCGTATAGATAAAGGATGTTTGATTATTAATTCTACGGATGATGAAGGGCGTACCGTGCTATGTGTGGATAATAACAATTACGATGCACAGTATTGGTTAAAGAATTTTTTGAATGTTAAATATGCGGATGATGCCAATCAGCATACAAATACGTATATAGAAATGTGTAAAGATTTTTCTGATCAGGTAATTCAAGAAGAATTTGGATTGCATGAAAAGAATAAATTTTTGGCGAGTACTGTAGATTTTTTCAGTGAAAACGATCACGTGAATATCAACGAGTTTAAAGAGGAAGTGTTTGAACCAGAGAGTGGACGTATGGAGCTTTTTGAAGAGTATAAAAAGCAGTATGAGGAAGCAAATGACGTAGTTGTTCGCAACGATTTTGCCATTTCAGACGTTGTTTTGAAAAAGCAAAAGACAAAGATGAAAACGGAAATTAAATTAGATACCAACATCCAAATTAAATTAGACATCAATGCTCCTGATGCGTATACAGAATATATTGAGCAAGGTTTTGATGAGGATAAGAAAATGAAGTTTTACAAGGTGTTCTATAACGAGGAAAAGTAGTTAATTTAGGTTTTGAAGAAACTTAAAAACTGCGTGTAATAAAATTTTAAAAGAGGAATACGTTGTGTATGATGTAAGTCGTAGCAATGTATTCCTTTTTTTTATGGGTTCTTGTTTTGTTTTAAAATCCTGTTCTTTATCTATTAAGTTGACTTTAAGCCTTGGTAAAATTATTTTGAGAAGGCGAGGTGTTGTCTCGTTTGTTTTACGTAATTTCCTACTTTAATTTTTAAATAAACTTACGTACACCTTGAGCGAAGAAAGAACCCCTAAAAAGGCATTGGTTATATCAGGAGGAGGCAGTAAAGGCGCATTCGCAGGAGGCGTGGCTAAATTCCTCATTGAAGATAAGAAAAACGACTACGAAATAATTATCGGTACCTCTACAGGTAGCTTGATGGTAACACATTTAGCCTTGAAAAAGATAGATGAATTGTATACTATTTATTCCAATATTAAACAGCGAACTATTTTTAGTAACAATCCATTTTATGTGAGAAAAGTAGATGGAGCACAGGTAGTGGGTGTGCGACACTTAAATACCATTTGGAACTTTATGAATGGTCGTAAAACATTTGGAGAAAGTAAAAATTTACGAAAGTTTATCAAGAAGAAAATAACAGAGGAATATTTTGATGCTGTAAAATCTTCAAAAACTGATGTGGTAGTTACTGTTTCTAATTTAACGTCCAATGTGGTGGAGTATAAATCGATTAACGACCATAGTTATACCGACTTTTGTGATTGGATTTGGGGCTCGTGTAATTATGTGCCTTTTATGAGTTTGTTACATAAAAACGGCTATGAATATGCAGATGGTGGTTTTGGTGCTTTGGTGCCTATAAATGAAGCCATCAAAAGAGGAGCTACAGAGATAGATGTTATTATATTAGAAACCGAAACAGAGCATTTGAGTCGGTTGCCATCTACAAGTCCGTTTTCTTTATTATCTACAGTAATTGAGTTTATGTTAGACCAAGTGGAACGTCAAAATGTGGCGATCGGTAAATTGGAGGCAAAAACAAACAATGTCCAACTCAATTTATATTATACACCTACGGTTTTGACAACCAATTCCTTGGTGTTTAATAAAAAACAAATGGCTTCTTGGTGGAAACAGGGCTATGCTTATGCTAAAAAGAGAGAAGAGAATTTGAGTAATGAGTTGAAGTAGTTTTAGCGATTCTTACTTCTTGTTTAGGAGGGTGTTTTATACTTAAAAATATCGTTTACCCCATATTGAGAATTAAATTCTCCGTGGGTTGCCTCGGAATAGAACATCGTTTTTCTGAAGTGTCTCTTGTGTCCTTTGGGCGTGCTGTTGATTGTTCAATAGTCTAAGCGATACAATTCCCCTATAAATTTATTCCATTTATAGGGGAGTCAATATCATGGTGAGGTTTTTTCTCGGGACTACTTAAAATAGTACTTTTTTTAGAATACATTTAGGATTCAACTTTAATCCAAACAGGACCCTTTTTCTTTCCTGAGAATTATACAATTACAATCCAAAATGACAGATATAATTAGTTTATTATATGCTCTAGCGTTGTTAAAAAACAATTCTATTTCTAAACTGTTACTAGGAAATGTATTTGGTGTTATTTTATAATTTCAGCATCAAACAAAGAAGCGAAGTGATGTAAAATCTTTCCTTGTACTTCGTCGATGTCTACTTTTTTATTTAGCTCGGCTTCCATAGATGTAACTGCTTTTCCTTTGATTCCACAAGGAATAATATTGTCAAAATACCCTAAATTTGTGTTGGCATTGAGTGCAAATCCGTGCATTGTTACCCAGCGACTTGTACGAACTCCTAGGGCGCATATTTTGCGAGCAAATGGGGTTCCTACATCTAGCCAAACACCAGTTTCACCTTTACTACGCTCACTTTTAATGCCGTATTCAGCAAGTGTTAGAATAATAGATTCTTCTAATAAACGCAGGTATTTGTGGATGTCAGTAAAAAAATTATCGAGGTCAATAATTGGATATCCTACTATTTGACCAGGTCCGTGATAGGTGATGTCTCCACCTCTATTTATTTTGTAAAAGGTAGCTCCTTTTGCTTTTAATTGTGCTTCGTTGAGTAATAAATTACTAATATCTCCACTTTTTCCAAGGGTGTATACATGAGGGTGTTCTACAAATAAAAAATAATTTGGGGTAGTGTCTTCTGTGTTGTTTTTACGATTCGAGATTTTAATGTCTATTATTTTTTGGAATAATTTCTCTTGGTATTCCCAAGTTTCGTTATAATCTTTCGAACCTAAATTTTGAAGTTGTACTTGTTGCATAAATACTTAGTTTTTAGGATTGTTAATAATTACTAAAGCGGCTATTACACCAGGAACCCAACCACATAGTGTGAGTAAAAAAACAATGATGATAGATCCGCAGCCTTTACCTAAAACGGCAAGAGGAGGAAATAAAATAGCTAATAATACACGCCAAAAACTCATAATAAGGTTATTTTTAGAATTACTAATATTTTCCAAAGGTCTAAAAAATAAAATCATTTTCCAACGTTATAAATATGTACTTTTGTAAAAAATCATCACATGTTTGTAAATGTTAAAAATATAGTTAAGAAATACGGCAATCAAATTGCTTTAAACCAGGTGAGTTTTTCTTTAAAAAAAGGAGAAGTTGTGGGGTTTTTAGGGCCTAATGGAGCGGGTAAATCTTCTATGATGAAAATTATTACAGGCTTTATTGAAGCGGATTCTGGAGAGGTTTTAATTGATGATGTAATAATGACAAGTGAGACTACGGATGTAAAAAAACAAATTGGCTACCTTCCAGAACACAATCCATTGTATTTAGAAATGTATGTACGTGAGTATTTATCATTTTTGGCAAATATTCATAAGTTGAATAAAAAAGAGGTGGGAAAAGCCATTGATGCTGTTGGATTGAAATCTGAATCATCTAAAAAAATAAAGCAATTATCTAAGGGGTATCGCCAACGTGTAGGTTTGGCTGCTGCGATTATGCACAATCCTTCCGTGCTTATTTTGGACGAACCTACTACGGGATTAGATCCCAATCAATTGGTGGAAATTAGAAACTTAATTAAAGAATTAGCCAAGGACAAAGTAGTGCTCTTGTCTACTCATATTATGCAGGAAGTCGAAGCGATGTGCGATCGCGTTATTATCATCAATAAAGGAGCAATTGTAGCAGATGAAAGTTTGTCTACTTTGATAGAACAACAGGTTCAATTATTGGAAGTGGAGTTTGATAGGGATATTTCGATGGAAGATATTCACGAATTAAAACATTTAAAACAAGTGAATAATTTTAGTGGTTTTTCTTGGGTATTGACATTTAATACCAGTATGGATATGCGTGCTTCTGTGTTCGATTTTGCGCATGATAAAGGGTTTAAGATCCTCCAACTTACATCTAAAGATAAAAGTTTGGAGAGTCTGTTTTCTGCCTTGACTACTTAAAAATTAGGCGTCCTTTATAATGTTCTTTTACAGTTACAATAGGGGGTTTGTTGTAGCAGTATACATTGCCAAGACGGTAAATGTCTCCTTCAATTTTGTCTGTAGCATATACATGCATGTCGTTGGTTGAAGTGTTGTTAACCACAACGTTTTTGGCAATTAAATAGCGACCTAAAAATCTAGGGTCACTATCCGAAAAAAGGACATTTAGATTGTCAGTAGTTCCCTTTACCTTGATGGTAGCAATTCCATTTGCCCACACTCGAATGTTTTTTGATTTTACAGATATGTCGAAATCTCCTATAGGTAAATAATCAAATTTATCTCCTGTAACATGTATAAAAAGACTTGGGTATTCCAAGGTGTTTAAAGATGTGATGGTGTTTTGAGAGGAGTTTCTAACTTCTACTAAGTTGGGAGAGGTTACGGTTACTACTGTAATGTTATATTTACGTAAAAAATTACAATCATTTTCGTTGGTTAGTATCAACCTGTCCCCATCTATAGTGCCGTAAATTTCTGGCATTAGGTTTTCTCCAGTCTTTATTTCAACCTTTTGTGTGGCGCCATATTTTAAGACCAAACGAATATTTTTTTGTACAGTTACTCTTGTGAAAATGGGCAATTCCATTTCTTGACTTATGATAGTTCCTGCTTTTTGAAAGCAGTCTCCTGTGTTTTCTTTATCGCAACCAGTAAGGTTTACTAAAAGGAGTAGTATGACTATTTTTTTCATGATTTCTTTTTCTTTTTTAAAAACGTACCCCCAGTCCAAACTCTAAAGCTTCTGCTCTAAATAGATTTACTCTAAGAGTGAGTTCTGTAAAAATATGATTATTTATTTGATGTTTGAAGCCAAGGCGTTCGTACATATTGGTGACATAATGCGTGGGGTTATAGGCGTAATATCCTATTTGAGTGATGAAAGCAAAAGTATCCATATGGAGTTCGTGTCCAATAAATATCCCTGCTCTGAGCTTCTTATTTGTGACCAAGTTTTCTCCTTCGTTTTTGTTTTGATACTTGGCATATCTTGGCATAAAATTGGAATAAAAAAGATCTGTTCCTGCGGTGATGCTTGAATACCAGTTTATTTTTTTAGAGACATAGCCTGTTAGTGTATAAAAAGAATACAAGCCGCTATTGATAATTTTGGATTCGTTTACTCCTCCTCTAAAAACTAGGTTATAAGATAGATGCTCCTTTTTAAAAGGTTCGATATTAGTTATAAAGGAATCCGTTTCTAATGTCTTTTCACTAAAACTGTAATTGATTCCTGCATGTGCAGCTATGGTGTTTAGTCCTAGATTTGGGTTGTTAAATGCGGCATTGGAATAGTGATACAATCCCACTCCTGCTTCAACTCCCCAGTTGCCAATAATATGCGGGCGTAAATAATCTAATTTGATAAAACCAGCAAATAAAATAGGAGAACCTATAGCGTAATTATTTGGGTTTGTAACAGCGTTGTATTGACGTGTAATATAAGCAAGCCCTGCGCCAGTTACTAATTTAAAATGATTGGGGTTGTTTCTTTTGTTTAAGAAAAACGAATACTGTCGTAATACAGAATATGCCTTGCCGAGAACATTAGAATTTAAGTCCTCATACAACAGCGAAAATCCTTTTTCGGGTCTGTTGTATAGATGCTTGAATGCTTCGTTTTTATGGCGTGTTGTGTTCCAAGAAATCAACATTCCAGAAATGTTTCCGTCTATGGCAACGGCAAGTTTTTTATCGTGCTCAATCAATTGTCCATAGATCGCATCAATTTGTACATTGTTTTGTGCGTACGAAATTAATTGTCCAGATAGAAAAAAAAGAGCAAGTAGTTTTTTTATGTTTTTATTCATTTTACGCATTGCTAATTAAAATCTTATTCCGCCACCAAATTCAACAGTTTCAGCATTGGCACCATGAATTTTTAAACGAATTGCAACAAACCACTTATTGTTTATATAGCGTTTTAATGCGAGGGCTTCATAAACTTTACTTTGATAGAAGAACTCTGTTTTTAGGTAATAACCTACCTGAGCTTCTACAGAAAATTTATTTACAATGCGTTCATATCCTATAAAACCACCAATTCTAATATTGGAGAGGTGCGTGAGTTTGTCTGGGTTGTTTACGTTACTTATATTGTAATAATCTTCTAGGAAAGGGGAGTAGTAGACGTCAGAACCGATTTGGATGGCAGATCTTTTATTGAATCGTTTGTCGGCATAGACAGAGAATACAGCAAACCCTTTCATACCGCTTCCTATAAATTCAGATTCGTTTACGCCTCCACGAATCGCAATATTCAATTTGATAGGTTCACGCTGTTTTTGATTGATACTACTTGGAATTAATTCAAAAGGAGCTGGAGTTTCATCCAGTTGGTAATTCACACCAAGTGTGGCTGCCCATGTATTAATTCCGTTG
The DNA here is from genome assembly GCA_965224465.1 of Flavobacteriaceae bacterium. GTDB lineage: Bacteria > Bacteroidota > Bacteroidia > Flavobacteriales > Flavobacteriaceae. Next base: position 4,128,413 of record OZ245049.1, read on the forward strand.
TTGGGAGATTTTACATTGGCATTGGAGGCGTGAATAAAAGTGATTCCTGCATTTAAGCCCAAACGGTCTAATATGTTTTCGCGTTGGTAGTACAATTTAAAATAGGTGCTAGAACCCAATGCAGATCCGAAGGCAATATTTTTATTGTTTTTCACCTTGTCGTACGGATTGGTATTGTAAGAAATACCAAAGCCTGTACGGAGAATCAGTTGGTTGACTTTTTTACGATTCAATAGGTAAAAATTATAATGCCCATAAACAGCATATAATTTCCCTAAAATATCGTTTTTAAAATTTTGATAGGAGAGTGAAACTCCAAAATCGGGGTAGTTATAATGAGAAGCCCAGTCTTCTGCTCCATAATTTTTTTGATTCCAGCTTAATAAGAGGCCTTCAGGATGTCCTTTAATGAATACATAAGAGTCTGGACTATGCGCAATAATATTCCCGTAAAAGTACTCAGCTTGCACATAACTAGGTTTTCTGCTGGTAGTTTGAGAATACCCCACAGAAACAATATGCATTAATAATAAAATTAGTATTGTTTTTTTCATATCGGGGGCAAATCTATGAATTTAATTTAAATTGATAACCACCTTTTGTTAAGGTATCTATAAATTCGTTCGTAATATCTATTTTACGAGTTCTACTTGGCATGTCTAAACTTATTTTTTCTGTAGTCTCATTGATAACGATGTGTAAGCTCTTTTGCCCTTGATAGGTGCTTATAATCTCGTTTAGTTTAGTAATCAGCTCTTTGTTAATCTGTTCTAAATTAAAAGAAATGGTTATTTTTTTAGAGAATTCACCCAAAATGTCTTGTAATAAATGAACGTTCGTAAACATAAAACGGACATCTCCATTGTTCCATCCTGGTTTAACAAATACTTTTAGGTATAAAAAAGCATTGGGTATTAGGAAATGTTTGTGTCGTAAATATTCTTCCCCAAAGATTCTGAATTCATGTGAGCCAGAATAATCTTCGATAAAAAACGCCCCCCATCCTTTTCCGTTTTTAGAAACTCGGTGTTGGACTTCGGTTACAATTCCACCAATAGATAACTCCTGATTTACGAGTGATGCTGGGTTTGACAAAACACTTAAAGGGGTAGGGCAGAAGTACTTGATTTCGGTTTTAAAATCGTCTAAAGGATGTCCTGAAATATAAATTCCAACCACTTCTTTTTCCTTAGATAGCTTTTCCATAACGCCCCATTTTTCACAATCAGGAATAATAGGTTCTGGAATTTGAACATCTGAGTGTTCTCCAAACATGGAGATTTGTGCTGAATTTTTACTTTCTTGAAATTTATTTCCAAAACGCATGGCTTTTTCTAAAAAGGTAGAGTTTCCGTCTACCGCCATGTATTGTGCCCGGTGTGTTTCTGTAAATGAGTCAAAACCTCCTGCAAGTAATAGTCCTTCAAAAGCGCGTTTATTTGCGGCTCTTAAATCTATTCTTTTTGCCAAATCAAAAACAGACTTGTACTTTCCATCTTCTTTTCTGTTGTTAATAATAGTCATGATGGCTCCATTTCCAACACCTTTGATTGCTCCCATACCAAATCGGACAGCGCCACTGTCATTTACTGTGAATTTTAAAGAAGATTCGTTGATGTCTGGCCCCAGTACTTTGAGTCCCATTCGTTTACATTCTTCCATAAAAAAGGATACCTTTTTAATGTCGTTCATGTTATTTGAAAGTACTGCTGCCATATATTCTGCAGGGTAATGTGCTTTTAAGAAGGCTGTTTGGTAGGCGATCCAAGCATAGCATGTAGAGTGCGATTTGTTAAATGCGTAAGATGCAAATGCTTCCCAGTCTGTCCAAATTTTCTCTAATTTATCTTCGTTATGCCCTTTTGCTTTGGCATTTTCAATAAACTTAGGTTTCATTTTTGCCAGTACTGCAATTTGTTTCTTACCCATCGCTTTACGTAATACATCGGCTTCTCCTTTTGTAAAGTCTGCCAATTTTTGCGAGAGTAGCATCACTTGCTCTTGGTATACAGTAATACCGTAGGTTTCTTTCAAGTATTCCTCCATATCGGCCAAATCGTATTCGATTTCTTCAATACCGTGTTTACGATTAATAAAAGAAGGGATGTATTCAATAGGTCCTGGTCTGTACAAGGCATTCATGGCAATTAAATCGTCAAAAACCGTTGGTCTTAATTCGCGCATGTATTTTTGCATTCCTGCGGATTCGTATTGGAAAATACCGACAGTTTCTCCACGTTGAAAGAGTTCGTAGGTTTTTACATCTTCCAAGTCAAATTCCTCAGGGTCTAAATCCACACCGTGCTTTTCTTTGACCAAGGCACAGGCGTCTTTTATTAGAGTCAGTGTTTTTAATCCCAAGAAGTCCATTTTTAACAAGCCTGCATCTTCTACTACAGAGTTGTCGAACTGGGTCACATACATGTTGGAATCCTTAGCGAGGGCTACTGGCACAAACTTGGTAATATCGTCGGGTGTAATAATCACCCCACAGGCATGAATCCCTGTGTTTCTTACAGATCCTTCTAGTACAAGGGCTTTGTTAATTACTTCTGCATCTAGTCCGTTTCCTTCTGAAATTCTTTTTAACTCGTTTATTAATTCAATTTCCTCAGACCTAAATTTTTCTTTTAGTCCTTTATCATCCAACCCGAAAATTTTGTTCAGTTTGGTCATTTCGGGAATTAACTTTGCAATCCTGTCGGCTTCAAACAAGGGTAAATCTAATACACGTGCTGTATCTCGAATAGAAGATTTGGCGGCCATGGTGCCGTAAGTGATGATTTGTGCTACTTGATTTGAACCGTATTTTTCAATTACATAGTCCATTACGCGCCCACGTCCTTCGTCATCAAAATCAATATCAATATCGGGCATGGATACACGTTCTGGATTCAAGAATCGCTCAAAAAGTAATTTGTACTTTAAGGGATCTATATTGGTAATCCATAAACAATAAGCAACTACAGAACCAGCAGCAGATCCCCGACCAGGACCTACACTTACGTTCATTTTTCTGGCAGCACGGATAAAATCTTCAACAATTAGAAAGTACCCAGGATATCCTGTTTTTTCAATTACTTCGAGTTCGAAATCTAAGCGTTCTATTACTTCTTCGCTCAGCTCTTCACCATATCTTATTTTTGCTCCTTTAAAGGTAATATGTCTTAAAAAGGCATTTTCACCACGTTTTCCTCCGTCAACGAGGTCTTCTGCGTGTTCAAATTCTTTACCAATATCAAAGGCAGGTAATAATACCGATCTTGCCAAGGTGTAAATTTCGATTTGGTCAACAATTTCCTGAATATTGCTAATTGCTTGAGGAACATCTTTAAACAGCGTTTTCATTTCTGAACTCGATTTAAAGTAGTATTCGTCGTTTGGCAATCCGTATCTATAGCCTCTACCACGTCCTTTAGGAGTGGCTTGTTTTTCACCGTCTTTTACACAGAGTAAAATATCATGAGGTATGGAATCTTTACGTTCTAGGTAGAAGGTGTTATTGGTAGCAATTAATTTTACGTCATGTTTTTTTGAAAACGAAATCAGTGTTTTATTTACTCGATCTTCGTCCTCCTGACCATGACGCATGATTTCTATATATAAATCTTTGCCAAATTGCTCTTTCCACCAAAGCAACGCTTCTTCGGCTTGTTTTTCACCTACATTTAGGATTTTGTTAGGAACCTCTCCATACATGTTCCCTGTTAATACAATAACATCTTCTTTGTATTGTTCTATAATTTTTCGGTCAATTCGTGGAATATAATAAAATCCATCTACAAAGGCAATGGAAGACATTTTTGCAATATTATGGTATCCATTTTTGTTTTTTGCAAGCAAGACAACTGCATATCCATTGTCTTTTACCTTTTTGTTGAGGTGGTCTTCACAAATGTTAAATTCACATCCAACAATAGGTTTTAATATTTTTTTAGTTGGTTTTTTTCCTGCTGCTATAAGTGCTGCATTGTCTGCTTCAACCGATTTATTGTAGTTTAAAACAGCGGTTACAAAATGAAAAGCTGCCATCATATTTCCGCTATCCGTTAAGGCAACAGCAGAATGCTTGTTTTTTACCGCAGCGTTTACCATGTTTTTAATTTGCATAGTAGACTGCAAAATGGTAAACTGTGTATGGTTGTGTAGATGTGCAAATTCGGCTTTCTCTAGCAAAGCAATATTATCCGATAGATTAATGTCTTCGGTAATGCTTTCAGATTGCTGAATTTTTTTGGCTATTTTCTCACTTTGTTTTTTAAGGTTGACATGTTTTAAGCCAATTCCTTGAATGGTATTTGGGTTTTTTGCTTTATAAGTTTCTAGGAAACCTTCGCTCGCTAGTAGTTCGTCCTCTGTAAAATTATGGGTACGAATCAATTCTAAAAAACAACGCGTAGTTGCTTCTACGTCGGCAGTCGCGTTATGTGCTTCTGAAAACGGAGTTTGAAATAGAAACTCATGTAGTTCTGTTAGGGTAGGAAGTTTAAATTTCCCTCCTCTACCTCCAGTAATTTGACATAAAGTAGCAGTGCGTTCGGTACAGGTGTCTAATATAGGAAGTTTGTTTAATAGCGATTCCACTCCAGCTCTGTGGAATTCACAGCCCATAATATTTAAATCAAAACGTACATTTTGACCTACAACAAAGGTGGTTTTGCCTAGAGCTTCGTTAAAACGGTCTAATCCTGTACGTAAATCAATCCCTTGTTCTAATGCCAATTCGGTAGAAATACCATGAATTCTTTCCGCATCATACGGGATGTTATAGTCTTCAGGGATGATTAGGAAATCATCATGTTCTATCAGGTTTCCAAAGGTATCGTGCAGCTGCCAAGCTATTTGCACACAGCGAGGCCAGTTGTTTGTGTCTGTAATTGGAGCATTCCAACTCTTGGGTAAGCCCGTAGTTTCTGTATCAAAAATCAGGTACATGAAGTCTAAATATTTTTAGTGTAAAATGAGGGTTTAAAATTAACCATTTTGAAATTGATAGCCTTGATTGATGTAATAATTTTATCAACAGCTTTACTTCTGTCTAAATAGACTCATACCAAATAAGAGATTAGATCACTTGTTTTAAAGGTGTTAATTGTGTTTTTAAGGCAGGTTTTTGTGAATTGTACGTGTTTAGATGAGAAACCTAACATAGGTCATAGTTCTTAAAATGACCTTGTCGTAATTTTAACATGTTAAATAGGTAAAAGTGGATGTATGGATACATGTAATAAGAATCAAAATTTAATTTCAGACAGGCTTTTTAGAACAACAGGAGTTATAGAATCGGTAGATGGAGGTTTTGCGAAAGTGCGATTAAAGTCAAATGCTAATTGTGATGGTTGTAAGGCGCAATCTGCTTGTGGAGTAGATAATGGGGATAAAATTGTACATGTAGCCTTGGATGAATCATTAGATTTAAACACGCTAATTACCGTAGGAATAGATAAAAAGAAAGGTTTAATAGCCGTTGTATATGCTTATGTGTTTCCTTTTTTATTGTTGCTAACCACGTTACTTATAGGATCTGTTTTCTTATCAGAATCAATGGCGGGACTGTTGTCCTTAGCAGTATTGATTCCTTATTATATACTGCTTTATTTTTTGAGAGCAGCGTTTACCGAAAAATTTAGAGTTTCATTATTAAATCAAATTAAGAACTAATGACAGTGTTGTATAGCGTTTTATTATTGGTGATGTTGGGCGTTTTTGCGGCACTCATCTTGTATGTTGTTTCTAAAAAGTTTTATGTATATGAAGATCCGCTGATCGAAAAAGTAGAAGATGTATTGCCTGGTGCAAACTGTGCTGGTTGTGGTTCTCCAGGCTGTAAGTCATTTGCTGAAAATTTAGTAAAAACCGAAGATATATCTGATTTGTTCTGTCCAGTAGGAGGGAACAATACCATGAAAGCAGTGGCAGAAATATTGGGAAAAGAAGTGACGGAACAAGCACCTACTGTAGCAGTGGTTCGCTGCCAAGGAGGATGTGATGTACGTCCTAAAACTAGTGAGTTTCAAGGGCCGTTATCTTGTAGTATTTCTACCTTATTATATGGAGGGGAAACAGATTGTGAATATGGGTGTTTGGGAATGGGTGAATGTGTAGATGCTTGTGAGTTTGACGCCATGTTTATGGATGAAAAAACGGGTTTACCTGTAGTTATTACGGATAAATGTACTTCTTGTGGTGCTTGTGTTAAGGCATGTCCAAAAGATATTATTGAAATGCGTCCTAAGAAAAAACGTGACTTAAAAATATTTGTTAGTTGCATGAATCAAGACAAAGGAGGGATTGCACGAAAAGCGTGTAACGTTGCCTGTATTGGATGTAATAAGTGTTTTGATATTTGCCCTAAAGATGCCATCACTATGGAAAATATGTTGGCTTATATTGATCCTGATCTATGCACCTTGTGTAGAAAATGTGTACCTATCTGTCCTACCAATTCTATTTTGGAAACCAATTTTCCTCCGCCAAAAATAAAGAAAGATGATGCTAAAAAACCAGTAAAGAAACTAAAAATAATAGCGAAGGATAAAAATGATGATGGCGTGGTTGTAAAGGTAAAACCAACAATTAAAAAAGAACCAATATCGGCTGTTAATAAAATGGAAGCTATGGTTGAAAGTGTAACCTCAGAAAAAACAGAAAACAATGCTTAAAACATTTCCAAAAGGAGGTGTGCATCCTCCAGAAAATAAAATTACGGCTTCTAAAAGTATTCAGAAATTACCGTTGCCAAAAACAGTACACGTTCCTGTGGCACAACATATAGGTGCACCTGCTCAGATAATAGTAGCACGTAAAGAGAAAGTGGTTATCGGACAAGTAATAGCCAAGTCTGGTGGTTTTGTGTCTTCTAATATTCATTCGCCAGTGGCGGGTGTAGTCACCAAAATTGATAAGATTATAGACAGTAGTGGGTATAAAAAAGACTGTATTGTGATTCGTGTTGACATGAAAGACGAAAGTAATTTAGCCGTCGAAGAATTTCCTATAAAACATGAAATAAGTCAAACCCCCAAAGAGATTGTAAAGATAATTGCTGATTATGGAATTGTAGGTTTAGGAGGAGCAACGTTTCCTTTGCATGTGAAATTAGCCTTAAAACCGGATCAAAATATAGATTGTTTGTTGATAAATGGGGTGGAATGTGAGCCTTATCTAACAGCCGATCATCGATTGATGCTCGAAAAAACAGAAGAGATAGTTATCGGTATCAAAATTTTGCTAAAAGCTTTTGGAATTAACAAAGCAATCATTGGAATTGAAAACAATAAGAAAGATGCTATTAATGCATTGAAAGAATTTTGTGTAAACGAACCTGAAATACAAATAGCTACCTTAAAAGTGAAATATCCGCAGGGAGGTGAAAAACAATTGATCAAAGCTATTTTAGGTAGAGAAGTGCCTGTGGGGGGATTGCCTTTAAATGTGGGAGTGGTTGTGCATAATGTAGGGACTGTTTTTGCAGTATACGATGCCGTACAAAACAAGAGACCTTTAACCGAGAGAGTGGTAACAGTGACAGGGAAATCTTTGGAAACTTCGGGGAATTTTTGGGTGAAAATTGGGACACCGATTTCTGATTTAATTGCAGCTGTTGGTGCACTTCCAGAGGATACTAGAAAAATTATAAATGGAGGACCAATGATGGGTAAAGCCATTAAAAATACCAGCATCCCTGTTACTAAAGGAACTTCTGGTATTTTGTTGATTTCTGAGAAGGAAGCGAGCAGAAAAGAAGTTCAAAATTGTATTAGATGTGCTACCTGTGTATCTGTGTGTCCTATGGGATTGGAGCCAAACTTATTGATGAGCTTGACAGAGAAAACAATGTTTGAACAAGCGGCATCCGAAGATATTATGACCTGTATAGAATGTGGTTCTTGTAGTTATGTATGTCCTTCTAATCGTCCTATTTTAGACCATATTAGATTGGGAAAAACAATTGTTAGAAAATTAGACCTTTTAAAGAATTAATAATGAGTATTCAGAAAAATATAATATCCGCTTCACCGCATGTACATTCGGGTAAAGCATTAAATACGGTTATGTACGACGTTGTCATAGCCTTGATTCCTGCATTTTTGGTGTCCATTTATGTGTTTGGTGTCCCCGCGTTAATTACATCGGCAGTTGCAGTGACATCTTGTTTGTTATTTGAGTATGGGATTCAACGTTTTATAATGAAAACCAAAACCTCTATTACAGATGGATCGGCATTAATTACGGGATTGTTACTGGCATTTAACCTTCCTTCCTCTATTCCTCTTTGGATGATTGTAGTTGGGAGTTTGGTAGCCATTGGTGTGGCAAAATTGTCTTTTGGTGGATTGGGGTTTAATATTTTTAATCCTGCGATTGTTGGGCGTGTGTTCTTACTTGTTTCGTTTCCTGTTCAAATGACGAGTTGGCCAAGTGCTAGCCCAGGTGAAATGCCTTTAAGTGATGCGGTTTCTGGTGCGACCCCTTTAGGGATTGTAAAAGAAGGCTTAATGTATGGAGAAACTATGTCGGATCTCGCTGCAAAAATCCCGTCAAATATTGATTTGTTTTTAGGGATGACAGGTGGTTCTTTGGGAGAGATTTCTGTATTAGCACTGCTTTTAGGTGGTGTGTATTTAATCATTCGGAAAGTCATTACATGGCATATTCCTGTAGCTATGTTAGGGAGTATGATGTTGTTTTCAGGAGCGTTTTGGTTGTATGATCCTGAGCTTTATGCAAGTCCGTTATTTCATCTGTTGGCAGGGGGAGCTGTACTAGGCGCCTTTTTTATGGCAACGGATATGGTAACGAGTCCTATGACAACCAAGGCAATGTTAGTTTTTGCTGCTATGATAGGGATTATTACCATGATTATTAGAATGTTTGGAGTGTATCCAGAAGGAGTTTCGTTTGCGATTTTAATCATGAATGCTTTTGTTCCATTGTTAAATAAGATGCTGAAACCGAAACGTTTTGGAGCTAAAATAACTGCTAAATTTGTGTAAATCATGAAGAAAAAAGAATCAACTTTTATAAATATGTTAGTGGCATTATTTATAGTGACTTTAATTTCAGGACTGGCTTTGTCTTCTGTTAATATTGCTACGGAAGGTCCTATTGCAGAAGCGAAATTAAAACGTAAGGTGGCCGCCATAGAAATGGTAGTCCCTTCTTTTGATAACAATCCTGTAGCGGAAATGAAGACCGTTTTTAAAGAAGGATTTAAAGATAGTGTTGAGGTGTATATAGCGCGTAGCTCTGGAAAGTTTGTTGGTGCTGCTGTGATTGGAATGAGTTTAAAAGGATTTAATGGATTGATCAAAGTGATGGCAGGTTTTAATCCTGATGGTACAATCAAAAACATTCAAGTGTTAGAACAAAAGGAAACTCCGGGACTGGGAACAAAGATTAAAAGCGAGAAATTTATTCAACAATATGTAACTAAAAATCCGACATCTTTTAATTTGAAACCTAAAAAAGATGGTGGTCAGGTAGATGCTTTGACTGGTGCAACTATTAGTACACGTGCTTTTAGCGAGGCGGTACAACAGGCGTATGATGTGTTTGAAAATTTAAAAAAGGACTAGGAATATGGAATCAACTGTAAATAAAAAAGAAACATTTTTAAGAGGGATTATTTCCGAGAATCCTATTTTTGTGATGTTGTTAGGGATGTGTCCTACACTTGGTGTTACAACTTCGGGGTTTAATGGTTTAGGGATGGGAGTTGCAACTGCTTTTGTGCTTCTGATGTCAAATATTGTAGTGTCACAAGTAAAAAATCAAATTCCAAGTAAGGTGCGTATTCCAGCATTTATCATCATTATTGCATCTTTTGTAACCATTGTAGAAATGGTGCTTGAGGCGTATATTCCATTTTTATATGAGCAATTGGGAATTTTTATTCCCTTAATTGTAGTCAACTGTTTGATCCTAGGTAGGGCAGAAGCTTTTGCATCGAAAAATAATTTGTTAGATTCAATTATTGATGCTTTGGGAATGGGATTAGGGTTTATTATGGCCTTAACCCTGTTAGGAACGGTCAGGGAAATTTTAGGAAGTGGAAGTATTTTCGGATTGTCATTTGTACCTGAAAACGCCAGTACATTTATCGTGTTTATCTTGCCTCCAGGTGCATTTATTGCACTGGCATATTTATCAGCAATATTTAATAAAATACCTACAAAATAAGACATCATGGAGTATATTTTAATTTTAATATCAGCGGTATTTGTAAATAACATAGTACTTGCTCAGTTTTTAGGGATTTGCCCGTTTTTTGGGGTTTCTAATAAAGTCTCTACCTCAATTGGAATGTCAGGTGCAGTGCTTTTTGTAATGACAATTGCCACAATGGCTACGTATTTATTACATCAATATGTATTAATACCTGCAGGATTGGAGTATCTGAGAACCATTACATTTATCCTTGTGATAGCCGCCTTAGTGCAAATGGTAGAGATTATCTTAAAAAAAGTGAGTCCACCATTATATCAAGCCTTAGGGGTGTTTTTACCTCTAATTACAACAAATTGTGCCGTATTAGGAGTGGCTATTTTGGCTTTAGGTTTGGAAGATGTAAGTTTACTAAAAGCTGTTTTTTATGCCATTGCAAATTCTATTGGTTTTGGATTGGCATTGATTATTTTTGCAAGTATTAGAGAACAAATGGAATTGGCAGAAGTACCTAAAGGGATGAAAGGAGTGCCAATTAATTTAATTATTGCAGGTTTGTTGTCTATGGCTTTTCTTGGTTTTACAGGATTGGTATAGTTGTGGAGCTAAAAGCAGTGTCGTTTAGATACTTAAGGGAAGGTCTCTTTTTTTCTTTGAGTTTTCTTTTTTAAGAAAATAAGATGTGTTTGATATGATGATTCAGATTATCTTCATATATTTGCACACTTAAAATTAATAATCAAGGTCGCGTACCTTAAAATTTAACACAAAATGCCAGTAAAAATTAGATTACAAAGACACGGTAAAAAAGGAAAACCTTTTTATTGGGTAGTAGCTGCAGATGCACGCGCAAAAAGAGATGGTAAATACTTAGAGAAATTAGGTACTTACAATCCAAACGTTAACCCAGCAATTATTGACTTAGATGTTGATGGAACTGTAAAATGGTTAAAAGACGGAGCGCAACCTACAGATACTGCAAGAGCAATCTTGTCGTACAAAGGAGTTATGCTAAAATATCACCTTGCAGGAGGAGTAAGAAAAGGAGCTTTAACAGAAGAGCAAGCAGCGGAGAAATTCCAAGCTTGGGTAGATGCTAAAGCAGGAAAAATTACTGCAAAAGAAGATGGATTAGCTAAAAATGTTGAGGAAGAAAAAGCGAAAGCTTTTGCTGCTGAGCAAAAAGTAAACGAAGACCGTAAGGCTGCTGCTGATGCAGTAAAGAACGAAGCTATTAAAGTTGCTGCAGACGCGAAAGCTGCTGCTCAAGCTGCTGTTGCCAAAACTGAAGAAGCGAAGGAAGAAGCTCCAGAAAGTATTGACGACGCACAAAACGCTGCTGAGTAATTCGTACACAAAAAAAATATCGAGGATGCATAAAAAAGATTGTTTTTATTTAGGCAAAATCGTTAGAAAACACAGTTTTAAAGGTGAGGTGGTTATTAAATTAGACACTGATGAACCTGGACTGTACCAAAATTTGGAATCAGTTTTCGTCCTTCTGGGCGGAAATTTGATTCCTTTTTTTATTGAGGAATCTTTGTTGCAAAAGGGGAATCAATTAAGGGTGCGGTTTGAAGATGTTGATAGCGAGGCTGATGCCGATAATATTTTAGGAAGTGGTATTTATATGCCATTGACCATGTTGCCAAAATTAGAAGGAAATAAATTCTATTTTCATGAAGTGATTGGTTTTGAAGTGGAAGATGTAAATTTTGGAAACGTAGGGGTTATTGATGGGATTAATGACAGTACTGCGCAGCCACTTTTTGAAATTAAAGAGGGTGATATAGAAATTTTAATTCCAATGATTGATGAGTTTATTGTGAAAATAGACCGTGAAAATAAAAAAGTAGTAGTCAATACCCCAGAAGGATTGATTGCCATGTATAAAGATATTTAATTGCAGTAGATGAAGCCGTTTGATTTTAAGGAGTTTAGCGTATCACAAGATAATACAGCCATGAAAATTGGTACAGATGCCGTACTTTTGGGGGCTTGGACATGTATTGATGATGCCGTGTTTAGTGTTTTAGATATTGGAGCTGGTACTGGGATTCTTGCGCTGCAAATGGCGCAACGATCGGATGCAGAACTGATTGATGCCGTAGAAATAGAAGCGAACGCTTATGAGCAATGTGTGGCTAATTTTGAGCAAAGTGATTGGGGAAATCGATTGTTTTGTTACCATGCTTCCTTAGAAGAATTTGTGGATGAAATAGAAGAACCGTATGATTTAATTATCTCAAACCCTCCTTTTTATACCAGTACTTATAAGGAATTAGAGCAAGCCCGTGCTATGGCAAGACATACGGAAAGTTTGTCTTTTGACGAATTGCTAAGTGCCTGTGCTGAAATGCTTACCGAAAATGGGCAATGTGCCTTTATAATACCTTTTGAACAAGAAGCTGCTTTTTTAGAAATAGCTAAAAAGAATGCCTTATTTCCCTGTAGAATTACCCACGTAAAAGGAAGAGAAGGAGCTGCTATTAAACGCAGCCTTCTACAATTATCTTTTGCTAGGTGTAAAGTACAAGCAACAAATTTAACGATAGAAATAGAACGCCACGTTTATACTAAGGAATATATTGATTTAGTGAAATCATTTTATTTGAAAATGTAAGGGTATTATACATTTTCAGCTTTTACATACCCCCAGTTTTCTCCGGATTTAATACGCCATAGCTGCATTTCAGAAACTCCAAATTGCTTTGCTAATATTTTTAATCTTGTTTTTCTATTTGGGTCGGCAAGTTTTCTTTTTATAAGCTTTACCGTGGTTTCTGATAGTTTAGAATATTTTGGTTTTCTAAATTTATTATCAGGATTCATCGTGTGATGTAAAGATAATTCGGCTTGAGTAGCCCATTTTAAATTGATGGTGTTGTTATTGAATTTTTGAAAATCTAAGTGAATCACAAATTTTGCTTTTTCTGGCTTGTCCAGAAATAATTGTGCCACTATTTTATGTACATATCTACTGGTAGTTTTTCCAGATGTACGCCTAGCATGAATGGTTTTATAACCATTAACTTCGCTGCCCTTAATTAATGTACCATGGATTAAATCAAATTTAAATGATTTGATACGTCCGTAATTTGAAAATTCATAACGTTCATTTTCGTTCCAATCTTCTTCGCGATATGATTTCCATAATTCAGGAAAGTTAAAATATTCCATTTAGAGTTGTTTTAGGAAAAGGTTGCTCAATATATTTTTGGGGATCAAGCCACCATTACTGTTTGTGTTTGGCAATTTACAACCACGGATTAGTAAATAACATGATATTTGTTGGAACACTTAAATTAATGGCTGAAATATTCGTGGTTTGTAAAATCAACGTTAAATAATTGCGAAATAATACCAAATACATTTCCAAAGTGACGGTTTAGAAATGGGATTATTATAGCTAGGCGAAAAATGGAAGGATAGCCATGTTGTCGTTCTGTTTTTCAACAACGCTAGCACGTAAGACAAGCTATTTGTATCGGTTGATTTGGATTGTAATTGGTAGTATAGCTAGGCGGAAAATGGAAGGATAGCCATGTTATCGTTCTATTTTTCAACAACACTAGAACGTAAAACAAACTATTTGTATCGGTTGATTTGGATTGTAATTGGTATGGGATAAACCTCAAGAAGTACTGTGAATCTAGTTTGTGTGGGAGTCGAATTAAAAATAAAAAAAACACCAATGACTCCTATAAACTGTTTTTACACAGTAAATCGTAAGCGTACGGAGAACTACATCTTGTAAGAAGTTAAAAATAATCTAATTTTTGCATCTAAACAAAAACGAAAATATAAATGTTAGGATTAGGTACAGAACACACGTATTATTATCACTTATCTGCAGTTGATATGCGAAAAGGATTTAATGGATTAAGTGGATTAGTTAGTGAGCACATGGAACAAGAGCGAGATAGAAATAGTGTTTATGCATTTATCAATAAGCAAAAAAATAAACTAAAACTTCTTCATTGGCGACCTGGAGGATTTGTACTGTATTATAAACGATTGGAACGAGGTATTTTTGAGCTTCCAAAATACGACATTGAAGATGGATTAGTAGTTTTGAGTTATACCCAAATGGTTATGGTTTTAGACGGAATTAGTATTATAAATACTCAGAAAAACGAACGTTATTTAGAGGCTAAATAATTCAATAAAACTGTAGGTTTTACCTGCTATTTAGTCTTGTTTTTTGTATATTTATAGTGTGGAAAACAATACAATAGACATACAAAAAGAGCTGGTAATTTTAAAGATTGAACTTGAAAAAACAGCTCAAGAACTAGCTGAAATTAAGCAGCAATACGAGCAGCTTAAAAGAATGGTTTTCGGGTCTAAAAGCGAACGTTTTATCCCTGTTGACACAAATCAATTGTCGCTTTTCGGAAAAATAATAGCTGAGAAAGAAGAGGCATACAAAAAACATATTGTAATCTACGAAAGAAAACAAAAGAAGAAAGGAAAGAAAAAACCTGTTCGCTCTTCTATACCTGCGCATTTTCCGCGAGTAGAAGAGATTATAGAGCCTAAGCACATAGAAGAAGGAGCTGTAAAAATAGGAGAAGAAGTTACAGAACTTTTAGAAATAACGCCTCTTTCCGTTTTTGTAAGACGAATTGTAAGACCTAAATATGCACTTCCGGAAGAAAAAGGCGTTGTTATAGCAGAATTACCAAGCTTACCGATACCTAAAGGAAATGCATCAGCAAGTTTATTGGCCTTTATACTTATTTCAAAATTTGTAGACCATTTACCACTTTACAGATTAATTCAAATTTTTAAACGACAAGATTTAAAAGTAAGTAAATCAACAATTGGAGGATGGGTATCTAAAAGTTCGGAGCTTATCGCTCCTTTATACGATACATTTAAGGCTCAGTTTTTAGAAAATGCCAATTATATTCAAGCAGACGAATCTCCTATAAAGGTTTTAGATAAAGACAAGAAAAAATCAACACACAGAGGGTATATGTGGGTGTATCGAAATCCTGTTAAAAATTTAGTTCTTTTTGAATACAATAAAGGGAGAGGAAAAGTTGTTCCAGAAGAGTTTTTTAAAGATTTCAATGGGACACTACAGTCCGATGGGTATGCTGCATACCAAAACTTAACAACAAAAGGAGAAATTACTCTTTTAGGTTGCATGGCTCATGCTAGGCGGTATTTTGAGAAGGCGCTGGATAATGATCCTAAAAGAGCGGATGTTGTTTTGTTGGAAATTCAAAAGCTATACAAGATAGAACGTAAAATAAAAGAACAAGAATTAACTATTGAGCAAACTAAAGCATATAGAGAAAAACATGCATCACCTGTTTTAGACGGAATAGAAATTTATCTTACAAAAGAGCGAAAAAACGTACTGCCTAAAAGTGCCATAGGAAAAGCAATTGCTTATACTCTTAAAATATGGCAAAACCTAAAACTATACATCGATGATGGCAGGTTTGAAATAGACAACAATAATATAGAAAATGCCATAAGACCTTTAGCTATTGGCAGAAAAAATTATCTCTTTGCTGGCAGTCATGAGTCCGCACAAAACATAGCTCTATTTTATAGCTTTTTTGCTACTTGCAAAAAGAATAACGTAAACCCACATACGTGGCTATGTGATGTCCTTAATAGATTACCAGAACATAAGGCTAATAAACTTTCGGAGTTACTGCCTCAAAATTGGAAGCCTGTTGATAAATAATCAAGGGTGTACTTTACCGTACGCTTACAGTAAATCTTAGTCATAAGTATTTCCTTTAAATTAATTTATGCTTTTTATAATATGTGTAATACCAAATACATTTCCAAGTGGCGGTTTAGAAATGGGATTATTTTTTAACAACGCTAGCACGTAAAAAAACCTATTTATATCGGTTGATTTGGATTTTAGTTGTTATACCCTGTATAAGGGACTTCTTTTTCCGTGAAATTTATGCCGTAATCTTCCAACTCTTTTAAGATAGGTTCATATACATTTTTACGAATAGGAAGTTGCACTCCTGGAGAAGAAATATCGCCATTTAATATTTTTAAGGTAGCTATGGCTACAGGCAGTCCTACAGTTTTTGCCATAGCAGTATAGGTTTGGTCCTCTCCCATACAAACCATACTGCTTATTATTTGATGCTGTTTTCCTTCTTTTTCATAACCAAATAAATGTTGCATTACCACCATGTCTTTGTCTTTTTCCTGAAGTGTCCAGCTGTCTTTTAATATTTTTTCTAATATTTTTGCAGGTGTCGCATTTTTTAAACTTACTTTTTTATGTGGATTAAAAATGTCTACTTCTAATAGTTTTTCCCATAAGATATCGTCCTGGTCAATTTTTAAATAATGACGTAATTTTAATTCAACAGAATCATTTGGGTCGTAAGCTAAAAACGAATTGGTAAAATCTCGGTAGCTCATTTTTTCTGAATCTTCGATTGTATAACTATCATCTGTCATTCCTAGCATAACAAAAATATTCCATGCTCTAGAAAATCCAACTCTACGGATAGTTCCTCTATACATTGTGCGTATATTTTCCAATCCATACACTTCCCTGTATTTTAATGAATCTCTATTGGCATACCCTTCAAATTTCCCATACCCTTCAATTTTCAGGATTTCGGTTCTCCTAAATAAGCGTTGGTAAGGGATGTATTTATACTTGCCTTCCTGAATAAATTTTGCAGCCCCTCCTTGTCCAGCTAAGACAACATTGCGCGGGTTCCAAGTAAATTTGTAATTCCATAAGTTGTCATCACTTTCTGGAGCTAGCAGCCCTCCGCAAAAAGATTCGAATAAGAGCATGTTGCCTCCATGGTCTTTGATACGGTCAATTACTTGCATGGCACTCATGTGGTCAATACCAGGATCCAAACCCATTTCGTTCATAAAAGTCAAACCTTTTGCTTTAACTTGTGTATCTAAGGCACTCATTTCTTTAGAAATATAAGAAGCAGTAACTAGGTTTTTTCCAAAGGTTAAACAGTCTTTAGCAACACTTAAATGCAAATGAGCAGGTAGCATTGATATAACGATAGCTGCATTTTTAATAGCAGCCTCTCGTTGTAATTTATTGGAAACATCTAAAGAAATAGCCTTTCCTTTTGGATGCTTATTTATTTTACTAATTGCTAATTTTAAAGAGATATCAGCAATTGTTATTTGTAAGTTCTCGGCTTCGGATTTGTTTAATAAATAGTTGATTAACGAGGATGCAGATCTGCCTGCACCAATAACTAATATGTTTCGCATTGTTGAGTTTTATGTCTTACGAAAATACACATTTTGTTTTGGATAAAACAAATTTGGTTTTAAGTAGCTGTTATTTAAGGTATTCAAGTAGTTTTAGTGACTTTTCTCTATCACTTTTATCTACCTCCAGCTTATAAGAATCGGAAAACAATGCTCCTAAAGTCGAATCTATATGTCCATCTACAATATATGAAGTAATGCCATTTTCTTCTAGTTTTCCTTTGGCTATTTGTACTTGATATTCTTGTTGAGAAGTGAAAATTATAACGAGTTTTCTTTCGTTTTCGTCCATTGTGTATTTTTTAGATAATTATTCGTCGTTTCTGTATTTTAATATTTTTAAGGATTTTTCTTGATGGTGGATGTCCACTTCTAATTGGTATCCTTCAACAAAAGCTGTTCCTATTGTGGTATCTATATGCTCATTTAAAATGTAGCTTTCAATACCTTCTTCAGCCAATTTTGCCTTTGCAATATGAATTTGATGCAAAAGATGTGTAGTTAGTATAGTGACCAGATGTTTTTCCATAATGTTTTTGTTTCAAGGTACGAAAAAAAACACACAATTATCTCTATTATTTAGAGGTAGATTTTAGAATCTATTTTTGGGAAAATTGGATTAAGTGATGCTATTTCAATATATTTACAGAAAATAACTAACATGAATAAAAATTTAAAGATAGCAGCTGCTTTTGGAGCAATTTCAGTAATTTTAGGTGCTTTCGGAGCACATTCTTTAAAAGGAACATTGGGCGCTGAGGCATTGCAATCTTTTGAAACGGCCGTGAGGTATCAAATGTATCATGTGATTGTATTGCTGTTTGTAAATATGTTTCAATTGTTTTCTGAAAAACAAAAAAACAGTATTAGTTATTTGTTTTTTGCAGGGATGTTACTTTTCTCGGGTTCTATTTATGCCATAAGTTTTGGAGTGGAAGCAAAGTCCATTTGGTTTGTAACTCCTTTGGGAGGCTTGTTTCTTATCTCAGGCTGGTTGTGGATGCTGTTCTCTTTTTCGAAGCCCGCTAAAAATTAGAAGATATATTAAAATTTGCTGCTAGATTTATTTGTTAACACAACAAATAAATCTACATTTGCAGTATCATTTAAGTTGAAAGAAAAGAAAAACATTTTTTTTGAGATTTTACGAAAACGATTTCGTTTGTTTTAAGAGTATTTTATAAAATGTTTTTTTTATACAAATACGAAAACGATTTCGTGAATTATATTTTTTCAGAGATATCGCATTGCTTTTTTCTTTTTTAGAGACTTTTTTAAGATGATGTTATGGGAATAGAGTGTGCTACTAATTAGGAGACTGTCGAGGATTTGTCTTTTAGTTAAAAAGTACATTTTATGAAGAGAGAAAATAAAACAATACAATTATAACTATCAACAATGGAAAAATTATTAAGTTCAGTACAGGAGTCTCTTTTAAATTATGGGATTTTGGATGTGAAAGAAATTATTCACAATCCATCCTATGAATTATTGTACGAGGCTGAATTGAATCCTTCATTGGAAGGATTTGAAAAAGGATTTGACACCGAATTGGGCGCTGTAAATGTGATGACAGGGAAGTTTACAGGGCGTTCTCCAAAGGATAAATATATTGTGGAAGATCTGGTGACAAAAGATACCGTTTGGTGGACCTCGGACCGGGCAGTGAATGATAATAAAAAATTGTCTCAAGAAGTATGGAGCGATTTAAAGAAAATCGTTGCAGCAGAATTGTCCAATAAAGTACTGTATGTAGTAGATACATTTTGTGGTGCTAATGAAGACACTCGTTTAAAAGTTCGTTTTATAGTGGAGGTTGCATGGCAAGCTCATTTTGTAAAAAATATGTTTATTCGCCCAACGGCTCAAGAGTTGGAGGATTATGGAGAACCAGATTTTGTAGTGATGAATGGCTCCAAAACCGTAAACAAAAATTGGAAAGAACACGGAATGAATTCGGAAGTTTTTACGGTGTTTAATTTAACGGAGAAAATGCAAATTATTGGAGGTTCTTGGTATGGTGGTGAAATGAAAAAAGGAATGTTTGCCATGATGAATTATTACTTGCCTTTAAAAGGAATGGCTGCAATGCACTGTTCTGCGAATAAAGGAGAGCAAGGAGATGTAGCTGTCTTTTTTGGACTCTCAGGCACAGGTAAAACCACCTTGTCTACAGATCCAAAACGTGAATTGATAGGAGATGATGAGCACGGATGGGATGCGAACGGAATCTTTAATTTTGAAGGTGGATGTTACGCAAAAACTATCAATTTAGACCGTGATGCTGAACCCGATATTTTTGGTGCAATTCGCAGAGATGCCTTACTAGAAAATGTGACCGTAGATGCCAATGGGAAAATCGATTTTACAGATGCATCAGTGACGCAAAATACAAGAGTATCTTACCCAATACAACATATAGAAAATAGTGTAAAACCTATTTCTAGAGCGGGACATGCCAATAAAGTGATCTTCTTGACAGCAGATGCTTTTGGAGTAATGCCTCCTGTGTCTAAGTTGACACCAGCGCAAACCAAATATCATTTCTTGTCTGGATTTACGGCTAAATTGGCGGGGACAGAAAGAGGTGTGACCGAACCAACTCCTACATTTTCTGCTTGTTTTGGAGAGGCATTCTTATCATTACATCCAACACAATACGGACACGAGTTGGTAAAAAAAATGGAAGAGCACAAAGCGACAGCTTATCTTGTAAATACAGGATGGAATGGTTCTGGTAAAAGAATCTCTATTAAGGATACCCGTGCGATTATAGATCGAATTTTGGATGGCTCTATCGAGGATGCAGAAACAACCATTATTCCTGTATTTAATTTAGAAGTACCAAAGGAATTAGAAGGTGTTCGTACCGATATTTTAGATCCAAGAGATACGTATAGCGATGTGAATGTTTGGAATAAAAAAGCGAAAGATTTAGCAGGGTTATTTATAAATAATTTTAAGAAATATTCAGATAATGAAGAGGGAAAAATACTTGTGGCTGCTGGGCCTCAAGTATAGTTTAATTACTACTAACTAGCGAGAAAAGCCTCCAATTTGGAGGCTTTTTTTTAGGTTTAAATCCTACAAATGTAGTATTGATTTCTAGCTGTTTATTTCTTTACATTTATCAGCTAGCCATTGTTTTTCTTGAGGGTTTAGCATTGGAGATAAAGTACTGTACACTTTTTGGTGATAGTTGTTTAACCAATTAATTTCTTCGTTACTCATCAGTTTAAACTCAATCAATCGGGTGTCAATAGGGAAGAGGGTAATTGGTTCAAATCCTATAAAATCGCCATAACTGGTTGTTTGTTTGATGTAGGATATTACTACGTTTTCGGTTCGTATACCATAGGCGCCTTCTTTATAGAACCCTGGTTCTATGGTGGTAAATTGATTTTCTTTATGGACTTCACTTCCTCTAGAGGTGGTCATACTAGCGGCAAAACCTTGTGCGTCTTCATGTACCATTCCATAGCTTCCGATCCCATGTCCAGTTCCGTGACCAAAATTAAGTCCATGTTTCCATAAATGCATTCTTGAAAAAGAGTCCAATTGCATGCCTACCGTTCCTTTTGGGAATTGTATCGTTTCTAATGTAATGTATCCTTTAAGTACAAGTGTAAATGATTTTTTTTCGTCGTCCGTAGCTTCTTTTCCTAGAAATGTGGTACGGGTAACATCGGTAGTTCCATTTTGGTATTGAGCACCACTATCTATTAAAAGGATGCCTTCATTTTTTACCATAGTAGAGCCTTCTTTTGGAGCTGTATAATGGATAATAGCGCCATTGTTTTTATAACTCACTATGGCAGCAAAGGATTCTCCTTTATAATGCGCCTGTTTTTGGCGGTAACTATCCAATGTGCGTCCGATTTCATATTCTGAAATTTCTCGTTGCTCGATTTCTGATTCTAACCACATAAAGAATTGAGTCATGGCGACACCATCTTTTTCCATACAATTTTTAGCGTTGGATATTTCAACACTGTTTTTAATGGCTTTGAGTTCTTTTATCAAGGATTTTTGGTATACAAAAGAACCATTAATAGCATCAAAACAGGCATAATTTAAAGAACTTGGGTCTGTAAGAATTACTTTTCCTTCTGTAATAGAGGGGAGTTTGTTTGCTAAAGCATCATATTCTAATACGGTAATATTGTCCTTTTTTAAGGTTTCTAGTAAAGAAGCGTCAAACCTGTTTTTGTTACAAAACAGAAAGGATTCTTTTGTACCTACTAAGGCATAAGAAATAACCAAGGGAGTATAATCAACATCGGTTCCTCTGATGTTGTAGAGCCAAGCTATTTCGTCTAGACTTGAGATAAATGCGTAGTCAGCTTTTTGTAGACGGATTTCGGTATGTAGCTTTTGTAGCTTGCTTTGGGTTGATTCACCACTAAATTCAATCGGTTGATGTGAAATTTTATTGGTTGGAAGTTGTGGTCTATCTGTCCAAATACGATCAATTAACACGGCGTCATTTTGCAGTTGGATATTTTTAGAAAGGGCGTTTTCTACAAGATAATCTATTTGAGATTTTGAAAATTGACGATAATCAAGTCCTATGGTGTCGTTCTTATCTAGTATATCACAAAGCCATGGAATATGTTCTGGAGCATGTGGAATGGATTGTTTGTGCAATTTTATTTCACTTTCTTTACACTGTTTGGTCACTTGTAAGAAATAACGAGAGTCTACCCATAATGCAGCTTCTTTTTGGGTGATAACCAACGTTCCTGCCGATCCTGTGAATTCAGAGAAATAGGTACGTATTTTCCAATAATCATTCACATACTCACTTTGATGTGGATCTGTTGAAGGAATAATATATGCCGCTAAGCCTTGTGTTTTCATAGCGGTTCTCAATGCCGATATTCTAGTGTTTATAATACTCATTTTTCTGTTTTTTTGTACTGTTTTTAATATGATGTTGTCATTAAAATGAAAAGTAATTTAAAGACTTTTTTTTGTGATTGTTCCGTTTATACGTCGACTTATATTTAATAGGTTGCTATTTTTTAAAGCTTCAGGCAATAAGTTGTTTGGACAGTTTTGGTAACTAAAAGGACGTACCCATCGTTTGATTGAATCGATGCCGACTGCTGTAAATCTACTGTCTGTTGATGCGGGGTAAGGACCGCCATGTAACATGGAGGGGCAGACTTCTACGCCTGTTGATACGCCATTAAATATAATGCGACCCACCTTGTTTTTTAAGTTTTTTATAAGGGAGCTATGTGTGTCTAAATCCAGAGCATCTCCTATAATAGTTCCTGTCAATTGTCCTTCCAATGTTTTTACGATGCTGTTTAACTCATTCGCGTTTTTACACAGTACAACAATAGAAAAAGGGCCGAACACTTCTGTCTGTACTTCGCGGTTTTTAATAAAATCTTCTCCTGAGATTGTAGCAATAGTTTGGTCTGCAAAATTAGGAGTGATCCTATCCGCATATTGAGCAACAATATGTACCCCTTTTTGTTGGCATAGCGTTTTTTTATTATTTGTATAGTTCGCATGGATATTTGGGTGTAACATGCAGAGTGGTGCTTTTTCAATCACTGTTTTGGCTAATAACTGAACAAAAGTATCCAACGATTTGCTTTTAATTCCAAGAATTAACCCTGGATTTGTGCAGAATTGACCTGCGCCTAAAGTGATCGCATCGGCATAAGATTTTGCCCATTTCTTTCCGTTTTTTTCTAATTCGTTTGGAAGTAATAATACAGGGTTAACACTTCCCATCTCTCCAAAAAACGGAATGGGTTCAGGGCGCATGGAAGCACTATTGTATAAGGCACGTCCTCCCTGAATACTTCCTGTAAATCCAACAGCTTTTATTTGAGGATGTTGTACTAATTGTAGTCCTAAGTTGATGCCTTTACTGTTTAAATTTGAAAAAATTCCGTTTGGCATCCCGGTTCTTTCTATTGCTTTAATTATTGCGGATGCCACGAGTTCTCCTGTTCCAGCATGCATAGGATGTGATTTTACGATCACAGGGCAGCCAGCCGCAAAAGCAGAAGCACTGTCTCCTCCAGCAGTAGAATAGGCTAAAGGGAAATTACTTGCGCCAAAAACTACCACAGGCCCTAAAGGAATATTTATTTTTCTAAGGTCGGGTTTGGCTATTGGTAAGCGGTTTTCTTGAGCGGTGTCTATGGAGGCTTCTAGCCATTCTCCGTCTAATATATATGCAGCAAAATTCCGTAATTGGAATAAGGTCCTTGCTTTTTCACTTTCGGCGCGTACTGGACTGAGTCCTGTTTCTAAACAATAAATAGTGATGAGGTGTTCCCCAAGGTTTTCTATTTCTTCGGCAATAGTTGTTAGAAAAGTAGCCTTGTCTTTATTGGAGACTTGTTGGAAATCATCAAATGCGGAGCATGCCAATCCTACGGCCTGTTCTATTTCTAAAGTTGTTGCTTCTGTAAATACAGTTGAGTTTTTAATGTTTAGTAGCGGATTAAAAGTAGTAAAAGTTACCTCGCCACTAGCAGATAACAGATTTCCTATATAGTTTTTACCTGTTAATTTCTCTGACATGGTTGTTTTTTTAGGGTATTTATTTGGGATGCCAAAAGTATTCCCAAGTAACTGTTTACATTCATTATGTAGAATTGTTTTGGTGTTGTATCTAATATGCTACTAAGGTATTTAATAAAAAGGACTTTTAGGAGGGATTAAATCAAAGTTTTTGAAGAAATAGGTGTTTTTTTCAATACTAAATCGTGCTTATTTTGGTATTATATTAACTCTTTTATATATTTGTACACTCAATATTGTGTAAATTATACATAATGATATCTAATGAAAGTATTACCATTTAAAATACCGAAACCAGAAAATACGTCCTTGTATTTACAAGAAGATAAAGGAACTGCTTTTTATGGGAAATTACATCAACACGAGGAAATACAAATAAGCATCGTTATCAAAGGAACAGGAACTTTTATTATTGGTGATTGTGTGGGGGATTTTTCTCCAAATTGTATTTTTGTAATAGGGGAGAACCTTCCGCATGTGTTTAAAAGTGACGAGCTAGAAGAAGATGTACACATGATTACTGTGTTTTTTACAAAGCGTTCTTTTGGTCCTCAATTTTTTGAAATGAGTCTGTTTCAAAATGTGCAAACGCTTTTTAATGATGCGCTTTTAGGAATTCGTGTTCAAAGTGATATTTCTTTGATCAGGTCTAAATTATTGGGGCTGCAAGTAAAAGACAAGTTGTTACAGTTTATTCAGTTTTTAGAAGTGTTACATGTGTTGTCTGCGTCCGATTATAAAACCTTGTCTTCTTTGATAAACAGAAAAAAATATGCTGGTTTAGAAGGAAAACGTATGCGTGATATTTTTCAGCATTCCATGAATAATTTCCATAAAACAATAGAACTAAAAGAGATTGCGAGTATAGCCAATATGACTCCCAATGCTTTCTGTCGTTACTTTAAGCAGAGAACCAATAAAACCTATGTCAACTTTTTAATTGATATCAGGATAGGAAATGCTTGTAAGTTGTTACGAGCGGACGAAGAAGCCAGTATTACAGAGATTTGTTATAAAAGTGGTTTTAACAATTTAGCGAATTTCAATCGAAAGTTCAAAGCCTTAAAAGGAATGACTCCTTCAGAATTTAGAAAACGTCATTGATGCTTTCAAATGTGTTTTAAAAAGGTGATGTAGAAATAGAATTGTGTTTTTATGAATCCTAGGTGGGGAATCTAAGGATAGTAATTGCTAATTTTGTATGATTAAACCCAATTCTTTTTGTGCTTTTTTAGTCATCGATTGAACGACTAAATTATAGGAATGGTCTATTAATTCTATCAATAAATCCTGTGGTAAATCATGATCAAAAGTAACAGTGTTCCAATGTTTTTTGTTCATGTGCCATCCTGGAATAATACTTGATTCGTGTAGGTCACGTAGGTCGAGTGCTTTTTCTGGATTGCATTTTAGATTTACAGTAAATGGTTTTTTGTCAAGCCCTGTAAGTGCAAACATTTTACCTGCCACTTTAAATACCAAGGTGCTTTCGTCAAAAGGAAAACTTTCTGTTACGTGTTTTTTTTGAAGACAGTAGCTTCTAAATACTTCTATATTCATTTTAATTATCGAGTTCTTTTTGGATGCTTGTTTCTATTTTTAAATTACTGTAATCAAGTTTCCAACCAATTGTTTGTACAATACCTTCAATCATTAAAATAGATTCTAAGGCTTCTTTTTTTGCGTTTTCTAACAAGCCACTTTTAGGGATTTTTTCCCGAATAAACGAACTAGCTTCCTTGTTTAAATCCGTTAAATCTTCTGCGGCGAATTTGTTGAATAAGCCGTCAGACTTGTCGTAATAACTTAAATGAGATTCCAAACTTAGGATTGTTGGTTGTGGAAAATGAGTCAGTTTTATGGTCTTTTTTTTAGGATTTGATTCCAAATGGATTTTTGAGAGATCAAAACCAATATGTGCTTTTGCATTGACTAGGATAATGGCCTTTTTCTTACTTGTAAAAAGGCTCAAAAAGTGTTCCTTGGTGTCTTCATAATGATAAATCTCTGCAAAATCTCCTTCTACAGTGATCAGTTTACAGACTCTTTTTATCTTTTCTATTAAAATAACAGCGTCTTTTTCACTTCCTTTTTGAGGTGATTTAGCAACGTATTTAAAATAAAAATACATTCCAAAACCTCCAAAAAATAATCCGATTAATAATTCCATAGGTAATTTTTAATATTCAAATATAGGGATAAGTTTTGAATCGTTCTTTATAGTTTTTTTAGAGAGTATTCTTTATATTTATGGAGTGAGCTTATTGATTAAAGATGTTGGAGGGTGGTAATTGATGTAGGGTGTTCTCTAAATCTCAAACAAATCACTAGCAATTCCATCGGCTAAAAACTTTCCTTTTTGGCTTGTTAACAAGGTATTGTCTTTGATTTCTAATAAGCCTTGCGATATAAATTTCTCTACGTTTTTAAGAAGAGTTTTGTATGTAGTATCGCCAAAATCACTGAGAACTTTCGCTAAAGAAACCCCGTAAATAGTTCGCAAGCCTGTCATGATATATTCATTAAAACGATCGCTATCACTAAGTGTTTCTGTTTCGCAAGGAAGGACTCCCTTTTCGATGGACTGGATGTATTTTTGATTGTTAGAAATATTCCAAGAACGTTGTGTTTTGTTAAACGAATGTGCTGAAGGACCAATGCCTACATAGGTTTCTCCTTGCCAATATGCGGTATTGTGTTTGGAGAAAAAGAGTGGTTTTCCAAAGTTTGAAATTTCGTAATGTACAAATCCATGTTTGCTAGTTTCTGCTACAAGCATGTTAAAATGTTCCTGTGCTAAGGTTTCGTCTAGTGGTTTTACAGTTCCTTTTTTGATAAAACTAGAAAGGGCTGTTTTTTCTTCTACAGTAAGTGCGTAGGAAGAAATATGTGGCACACCTAGTTCAAAAGCTATGTTGAGGTTTTGTTGCCATTTTTCTGAACTCATGTTTGGAACTCCGTATATTAAATCGATCGTAATATTGTCAAAATGTTTGGAGGCTTCTTTAATACAGGTAATAGATTCTTTTGCTGTATGTGCGCGGTTCATAAACTGTAAATCATCTTCAAAAAAGCTTTGAACACCTATGCTTAATCTATTGATTTTAGTGTTTGATAATTGGTTTAGTTTTTCTACAGTCAAATCATCAGGGTTGGCTTCCAAGGTGATTTCTGCTGTTGGGTCAACATTAAATTTAGTGTAAATAAGGTCTAGAATCCTTGTAATTTCTTCTGTATTTAGAATAGAAGGTGTGCCTCCTCCAAAATAGATGGTTCGTATTTGTTGTCCGTCTAATTCAGATTTACGCAATAAGAGTTCCGTTTCCAGAGCAACTAATAATTTCTTTTTATGTTTGAGTGATGTTGAAAAGTGAAAGTCACAATAATAACATGCCTGTTTACAAAAAGGGATATGTATATAAATTCCAGCCAATTGAACTATTTTTTACAAAGTTAAGAAAAATGAAATGGGTTTATTTTTTTACGCGTTCCTTGTTCTGTTTTACAAAGGATTCCCAACCTGTGTAGGATGTTCCTTGTACTATGTTTTTACTATTGTAAAAATGACAAACAGCAGCTGCCAGACCATCGGTGGCATCCAAGCTTTTAGGGAGTGTTTTTAGTTTTAAAATACTCTGTAGCATTTTTGCAACCTGTTCTTTACTTGCATTTCCATTTCCTGTGATGGCTTGTTTTATTTTTCTAGGAGCGTATTCCATTACAGGAACATTGCGGTACAATCCTGCTGCCATGGCAACTCCTTGTGCGCGTCCTAATTTTAACATGGATTGGACATTTTTCCCGAAAAAAGGCGCTTCCAATGCTATTTCATCAGGGTGGTAGGTGTCGATCAGGTGAAGTGTGCGTTCAAAAATCAATTTTAATTTGATGTATGGATCCTTGTATTTTTTGAGAATTAATTCATCCAATTGAAGCATTTCCATTTTGTTATTCACGATACGTATCAATCCAAACCCCATAATGGTAGTTCCTGGGTCAATGCCTAAAATTATTTTTTCTGTACTCAATTTCTTTTTATTTAGCCCAAAAATACTGTTTTTAGACACAAAAACAGGTCTTTTTATAAGTATCAAACTTCAAAGCGCGTTTTTAGGGCTTTATATTGGCGTAAAACCTAGAGTTACAGTCTTGTTTTTCCTGTTTGGAGTCAGGTCATTGTGGGTTGTTGAGTTTTATCCGAATAGTTGCTCTATAATTCTGTCGGTATTGAAAAAAAGATAAATAATAAGAAAAAGCACGAGTACAAGTACAATACCTCTTTTTGGATTTGGTTTTTTACGTTGTTTTATTCTGTCAAATTTCATGGGAAAACATGTTGAAAAGTTGGAATTAGTTTTGTTTTTTTATGGCGCGCAGCATTTCTCTTTTCCCAGGAGGTCCAGGCAGTCGTTCTACTTCAAATCCTACTGTTTGCATTGCACGGCGGACGCTTCCTTTTGCAGAATAAGTGACAAGTACGCCGTTTTCTTTCAAGCTATCAAACATAATTTTAAAAATAGCTTCTGTCCATAAATCGGGTTGAACACGCGCACCAAATGCATCAAAATAAATCAAATTATAGCAGTTTTTTGCGCTTATTTTATCGAATAATAATTGTTGTTTTTCCAAAGAAAAAGAACTGTTTATTGCGATTTTCTGTTCCCAACTACACGCGTGCATTTCGTCAAAAATGGATTGCTGTTCTGTAGCTTTTAATGCTGTTACGTAATTGAGTTGTTCCAGTTCTTTAGCAGAAATAGGATAGGCTTCAACTCCTGTATAATCAATGGTAAGTTCTTGTTTTTTGTGTTCTAAAAAAGTAATAAACGCATTGAGTCCTGTTCCGAATCCAATTTCTAAAATGGCAACATTTTCTTTTGAGAACAACTGTAGGCCGTGTTTTATAAAAACATGATAAGCCTCTTGAATGGCTCCGTGTTTGGAGTGGTATTGCTCATTCCATTCGGGGATATGAATGGTTGTAGAGCCGTCCGAAGTAATAATGATTTCTCTTTTCAATTTGAATTTGTTTCTAGCAAAATTACAAAAACAAATAATCAATTTACGGGGTTTCGTACATTTATTAAGGAACTGGTGTACGTAAGGGGATTGTTAACATGATTTTATTTAAGCAGTTCGTTTAAATTTGATATGGCTTTTACTTGACAAGCGGATATATAATTTAAAGAATATACGAAGGGTGTTCTTTGGAAAGGAGGCGTATGTAGGGTAGAATTGAAATCTGTAAATAAAATAATATTAGGGAAATTGAAATATTTTACTTATGTTTGTCTGCATAAACATTGTTGCAACAAGTATAATGCAGCTAATAGTTTGTTAGTTGTTAATGATGTTATTACGTTTATAGCTAAAAATGTTTTTCAAAGGTGAAAATAAATTAAGATTAAATAGGTCGTAAGAAAGAACTGTTAATTGTGTTTTTCTATTGGAGGGAATACAATGATTAGTTTTAAAAAGTAATTGAAATTTTTAAAACTAAGTTTTTTTTGTTTTCAATGCGTACTGTCTAAGCAATATTACCCCTCTTTTCTGTTTGGAAAAGATGTTAACCCCTGTTTTTCATGTTCTTAAGATAAGAATATGCATCCAGCCTTATTCCGAGTTTAACCCTATTTAAGTACTAGTTTCTTAATTTTTGGGATAAGGCCAACGCAGGTGGTCTCGTGGCAAGCAATACAGGTGTTCACCATGGTGTTAAATTGTTCTTTTCTTTCTTGAGAAGGGAGCTTGTATATTTCTTGATGATTTAAAATATACGCCTTAGAAAAGCTATTAAAACTTGCTGTTCTATCCGAAGGATCTGTTAAAGTAGCTTGGTGTATTTTCTCGAATCGTTGGGGGAATATCCCTATAGAATCTTGTTGTATAATGGCTTTCTTTAATTTCAGGTTGGTTTGGAACATATCTCGCATAAGCAATGCCATTTCTGACGATTTATACATGATAAGGGCTTCCTTTTTAGTGTCCTGTACTTTTTCTTTTGTTGAAAAAGTACAAGATACTAGTACTGTGCTGAGTATTAAAAATAGGGTTAAATTTTTCATCTATTTTTTATTTTTTTATTTGTTTTTTATCAATCCTATTTCTAATTATACCAAATAGATTTCTAAGTGATGGTTTAGAAATGGAATTGTTTTTCAACTACGCTAGAACGTAAAATAAACTATTTATATCGGTCATTTTGGATTGTAATTGAATTGTTTAGATACTAGCGTAGTTTTTTAGAATAGGACGTAAAAATCGTCTCGTAGTTCTATAGATTACTGCTATTTGGTCATTAATACTCCAGTGGCTTCAAAAGCAAGTGTGCGTTTTGGTTCTGTAATTTTTGCGATTTCTTCTTCAGATTTCCCCGCATCTTTGGCGTAGTGTTGCAATTCTTTTATGGAAGTGATTTTTAAGAATGCTTTACCATCAACAATCACATCTCTTCCGTCAGCATTTAGTGGAACAAAAAAGTCGTAATCTTTAAATTTCACAAAAGATTCATGGTCTTTATCTAAGGTAAGAGACATCCAACAGCCTTTTTTCTTACATACTTTATTGATTTTAGAGGAGAATTTTACTTGAATGGTGTCTCCTTTACTCATTGCATTGTATTTGGTTAGCATTTCTTCTTTAGAAATAACATGTTGATCATTGATTGTGTCTCCGAAAGAAGCATATGCTATATCTGCTTTTTTAGGTTCAGAACTTGTGTTATTTTTGATTGTATTTTTACAGGATATGAAAGCTAAAGTAATGATTAGTAGTAATATGTTAATTTTTTTCATTTTAAAGTATTTAATTGTTTAATTTAGAGACACAAAGATATCAAACTAACGAGATTAGTGATGGGTTTCTAAGTATAAATTTAATTATTTTCTTTATTTTTGTTCAAATTAAATTTTGGATAACTATGACTAAAACGATGACTTTAAAAATTGAGAAGATTGCCCAATCTAAAATTGGAGATGTAGATTTTGATAATTTGACGTTTGGATCGGTTTTTACCGATCATATGTTTGAATGTGATTTTATAGATGGTGAATGGAAGAATCCAACAATTAAACCGTATCAACCTTTAACGCTAGATCCGTCTGCAAAAGTTTTTCATTACGGGCAAGCGGTTTTTGAAGGAATGAAGGCATATAGAGACGATAATGATGACATTTGGATGTTTAGACCAGATCAAAATCAAGAACGTATTAATATTTCTGCGGAACGGTTGGATATGCCAGCTTTTCCTAAGGAATTGTTTTTTGAAGGCTTGACAGAATTATTAAAATTAGATAAAGAATGGATTAAAAAAGGAGATGATAGTGCTCTATATATACGTCCATTTTCTATAGCAACAGAGTCTTGTGTGTCTGCATCTGCAGCCAATCAATATAAATTTATGATTATCTGCTCACCAGTACAGTCGTATTATTCAGGAGATGTACGTGTTGTTTTTGCTGATAAATATAGTCGTTCTGCAAACGGAGGCGTAGGTTTTGCAAAAGCAGCTGGGAATTATGCAGCATCTTTTTATCCTGCGAAATTGGCGAAGGAACAAGGATATGATCAAGTGGTGTGGACGGATGCCGCTACGCATGAGTTTTTAGAAGAAGCTGGAACTATGAATGTTTTTTTTAGAGTAAATAATACGTTGTTAACTGCGCCTACAAGTGATCGAATTTTAGATGGAATTACCAGAAAGAGTTTGTTGGAGATTATCAAAGCAGATAATATAGACCTAGAAGTACGTAAAGTTTCTGTGACAGAGATTGTTGCTGCAGCTAAAAAAGGAGAGTTAAAAGAAATGTTTGGTTCTGGTACCGCCGCAGTTATCAGTCCTATTTGTGCATTTTCTCATGGTGATTACTCGTATGAGATGCCAAAAATGGAAGATAGTTTTGCAAAACATCTAAAGAAAAGATTGACCGATATTCAGACCAACAAATCTGAAGATCAATTTGGTTGGAGATATAAAATATAATAGCTTATATTTCGGCATATTTATTGACTAAATATGAGTACTAACAAAAAATAAAGAGATGACCGAATTAGACAAAGCAACCAAAGAGTTAACGTTAAAGGGGTTTTTAGATGTAGAAACCCCTTCTAACATTGATTATGCTGCTGAGATAAAGAAACTGTGTAAAGAGAAAAACGCCGTTATTTTAGCCCATTATTATCAAGAGGATGCGATTCAAGATATTGCTGATTATGTAGGAGATAGTCTTTCTTTAGCACAAGAAGCTGCAAAAACCGAAGCTGATATTATCGTATTTGCTGGTGTCCATTTTATGGCTGAAACTGCAAAAATCTTAAATCCAGAAAAGTTAGTCTTGTTGCCAGATTTGAATGCAGGCTGTTCCTTGGCGGATTCTTGTCCTCCAGATGAGTTTGCTGCCTTTAAAAAAGAACATCCAGACCATTTGGTAGTGTCGTACGTAAATACTTCTGCTGACATAAAGGCATTGACTGACATTGTGTGTACCTCGTCAAATGCGAAAAAAATTATTGATTCTATTCCAGAAGATCAACCTATTATTTTTGGTCCTGACCGTAATTTAGGTGCTTGGTTGATCAAAGAAACAGGAAGAGATATGCTATTGTGGGACGGTGCATGTTTGGTACATGAGGCGTTTTCAATTGAAAAAATATTGGCATTGTATGCAGAAAACCCAGATGCAGAAATTATTGCACATCCAGAATCTCAAGCTCATTTATTGAAGGTAGCAAAATATGTCGGATCCACTTCTGGCTTATTGAATTATGTACAGACAAGTGATGCTCAAAAGTTTATCATTGCAACAGAAGTAGGTATTTTGCATAAAATGAGGCAATTGGTTCCGAATAAAATTTTAATTCCGGCACCTGTAGATGACGATAATTGTAATTGCAGCGAGTGTCATTACATGAAAATGAATACCATGAAAAAACTGTATCTTTGTCTTAAATACGAGCTTCCAAGTGTAGAAGTAGAAGAGGGCCTACGTAAAAAAGCATTGGTCTCTATAGAACGCATGTTGGAATTGTCTTAATAACAATAAATTTAATGAATGCTACAAACACTATTCACGAATCCGACTTTCTAATCC
The DNA here is from genome assembly GCA_965224465.1 of Flavobacteriaceae bacterium. GTDB lineage: Bacteria > Bacteroidota > Bacteroidia > Flavobacteriales > Flavobacteriaceae. The sequence continues at coordinate 4,161,469 of OZ245049.1, forward strand.
TTGGATCGGGAATTGCTGGACTTTCTTTTGCGCTAAAAACGGCCTTGCATTATAAAGATGCTAAGATTACCATTGTTACAAAAGATACGAAAAGCGAATCGAATACTAAATATGCTCAGGGAGGAATTGCCACGGTTTATAATAAAGCAGTGGATGATTTTGAACAACATATCCAAGATACTTTACTAGCAGGAGATGGTTTGTGCGACGAAAAAGCCGTGCGAATGGTTGTCGAAGATGCTCCTGAAAGACTGGAAGAGTTGATAAAATGGGGAACTATATTTGATAAAAATGGAGATGGTGAATATGATTTAGGACGTGAAGGAGGGCATTCGCAAGATCGAATTTTACATTATAAAGATGTAACTGGAGCTGAAATTGAGCGCGCATTGATTGCTCAAGTAGAAGCCGCTGAGAATATAACGTTTTTATCACATCATTTTGCGATTGATCTTATTACAGAACATCAAGTAAAGGGAAGACATACAAAGCGTAAAGGTAAAATTTGCTGTTTTGGAGCCTATGTTTTGGATGAGAAAAAAGAAGTTGTCAAAACATTTGTTGCTAAATTTACCATGTTGGCAACTGGTGGTTCTGGGCAAGTATATAGCTCTACAACTAATCCTGTAGTTGCTACAGGTGATGGTTTAGGAATGGCTTATCGTGCCAAAGCAGAAATTGCAGAGGTCGAGTTTATTCAGTTTCATCCGACTGCTTTGTTCAATCCAGGAGAGTATCCTGCGTTTTTAATTTCTGAAGCTGTACGTGGTGAAGGTGCTATCCTGAGAGATTTTCACGGCAATCGTTTTATGCATAATTATGATGAACGTCAAGAATTAGCGTCTCGTGATATTGTAGCAAGAGCTATTGATAATGAAATGAAAAAAAGTGGTAAACCCAATGTGTTTTTAGATTGTACACAAATGGATTACGAGGCTTTTTTGAAGCATTTTCCTAATATTAATGAAAAATGTTTGAGCTTAGGTATTGATGTGCGAACCGATTATATTCCAGTTTGTCCTGCGCAACATTATTTATGCGGAGGAGTGTATGTGAATAGAAAAGCAAAAACTTCAATAAAAAATTTATATGCCTGTGGAGAGGTTACCTGTTCTGGTTTGCACGGGGCAAATAGATTAGCATCTAACTCTTTATTAGAAGGATTGGTGTATAGTCACAAAGCCTTGAAAAATATTATCAAACGCTATCATAAAATAGAAATGCCTTCAGGGGTTCCTTTATGGAATGATTCTGGCGTGGTAAAAAACATGGAAAAAGTGCTGATTACACATGATAAAGAAGAGGTGAAAACAATTATGAGTAATTATGTAGGGATTGTACGTTCAAATGAACGCCTTCTACGCGCAGAGAATCGTTTAAAAGTTTTGTATGAAGATAACAAACGTTTGTACGATCATTCAGAATTATCAGTGGATTTGTGCGAATTGAGGAATTTGATAACAACAGCGTATCTAATTACCCAGTTTTCTAAAAAACGAAAAGAGAATAGAGGTGGCTTTTATAGCGCCGACTTAGTAAAAAAGGAGCTTAATTAGCTCCTTTTTTTTAGTGTTTCCTGAATACATTTGGACTCACACCAAATTTACGTTTAAATGCAGTAGAAAAGTGAGAGGCATATTCGTAACCACATCTGATACCTATTTCAAAAATTGTTTTTTGAGTGTCAAGCAATAATTGTCGAGCTAAATTCATCTTATAATCAAATAAGCAACCATATATTGTTTGCTTGTAGATCTCTTTAAATCCATATTTTAACTTTTTGTCATTCATACCAATTTTTTTAGCTAAATCTTGAATTGATGGAGGGGCGTTTAAGTTTTTTAATAAAATGTTTTTTGCCTCTCTTATCTTATCTATATCTGTTGCAGTCTTGCAATATATAAAAGTATTACTTCTGTATTGTTGTATTTGTTTTAGTTGTAGTGCAAATAGTTCAAGTACCTTGGATTCAATATATAAGTTCTGAATATTTCCCATAATGTTTGAGTTTTTAATTTGAGAAATTATCAAATTTATTTCATTTGTAGTGATAAAGTGTTGTTCTACCATACAAAAAGGCACTCCTTTTGTGTGCTTTTCGAATGTGTCTGAAAAGAGATCTGGATATCTGTTTACTAGAGATTCCAGATAGTTTTTATCAAAAATCACACTAAAAGATTTTGTCTTTTTGTTTTTTAAAAATTGTGCAATTCCAACATCTCCACTAGGGAGAGACCATATATTATTGGTTCCATATTTTACAACATCACTCTTTAAATTTGGGACTTGGTAATTACATGCCCCTTCAAGCATAAAAGACATAGATAGTGTTGCTAAATCAGAATTCCCTGATAAGGTGGTGTTTTTAATGAATAAGCTTTCGAAGTCAGTGGTGATAATTCCGGGAGTCATTATTGTCCTGTATTTCATTTTTCCTAAACTACTTAGGTGTATTTCTGTGGTTTGGGAATCTTTGCTTTTTCCTGTTATTTCGAGATCTAGTATTTTCTTTTGAATAATTTGATCTAGATCTTTGTTTGTTAGGTTAACTCTGTATTTCATACCCTTTAAATTAAATTTTTAGCCCAGTACATTAAACAGTTAACAGAAAGAGGCTCATTATATTTGTAGTTATTTTTAATCGTTATAAATAAGAACAAAAATAGGGTTTATTTTACTTAAAGTAACCTATGATAAACAAGAAAATACGGATAAGTAATTAATTGATACTACATGAAATATAACATCTCAATGCTATTTTTATTACTGTTGTCTACTGTTTTAATAGCGCAAACCTCCACTACATTGAAAGGTAGAGTACTTGATAAAACAACAGGAAAGCCTCTGCCAGGAGTCAATATCGTATTGAATTTGAACAGAGGGACATCAACCAATATAAACGGTTATTACGAACTTAATAATATCAAAAATATAGATCAGGAACTGACCGTTTCATTTCTTACCTATAAAAGTGTAATTAAAAAGATTAGATTAAAGTACAAGAAGGTAAATACCTGTAATTTTAGCTTAGTAGAAAGTATTGAAAGTCTCGGAGAAGTTTTGATTTCTGCAAAAACAAAGGCGAGAATTTTACAAGAACAGGCACTTCCTGTAACTGTTATTTCTCTAGACCAGGTTCAAGGAGCTGTTAGTAGTATTGGTGAGTTGTTAAATAAAACTTCGGGAATTAAGATAAAAACTGCTGGAGGTATTGGAAGTGCAACACAAATTTCTTTAAGAGGGTTGGAGGGGAAAAGAGTTGGTTTTTTTATTGATGAAATTCCGATGAGCGAGAATTCAGATTTTATTGGCTTAAATGATATTCCGATAGATTTAATTGAAAGAATTGAAATATATAAAGGAATTGTTCCTGCAAAATTCGGTGGCTCAGCAATTGGAGGTGCAGTAAATTTAGTCTTAAAAGAATATCCACCGAAATATGTAGATGTTAGTTATAGTCTTCAGTCTTATAATGCACATAATGTTAGTGTTATATATAAAGAAAACAACAAGAAAACGGGTACCGAATTTGGTGTTGGTGGTTTTTATACTTATGCAGAAAATAATTATACGATGGAATCTCCGTATGTCCCAGGTTTGAAAATAAAAAGGGATCACGATGTTTTTGAAGCAAAATCAATTGGGATGGGAATTAAACTTAAAAATTGGTGGTTTGATAAAGTAATCTTTGAACCCGTAGTTGTATTTAGAGACAAAGAAATACAAGGAATTGATAAAAATATACAAGAAGCTAGTACCTCCGCAAATGCGTATGTTTTTTCAAATATTTTAGAAAAATGCAACTTTTTAATCTCGGGATTGGATGTTAGTTTTAATACTTCGTATGCCTTTACGCTATATAAATTTATAGACAAGGCTATGAAACGTTATAATTTTGACGGTTCTACGTTTGCTCCAGTTACTAAATATGGTGGTGAGATTGGTACGAATCCGAACGATTCCAACAATAAAAAGCATCTGATAACACAAAGAACAAATTTAAATTATGTAGTGACAGAAAATAGTTCTTTAAATTTGAATACCGTTTTTAATTTTGTGAGAGGAATTCCTAAAGATGTATTAAAGGATAAGGCAATTGGTTTTAATACAAATTTTGAAAGTAAAATGAAAAAAATGGTTGCAGGGCTTAATTATGAACAACACTTTTTTAATAAAACACTAACAAATTCATTTTCTGTGAAGTATTATTATTATAATATTAATACAACAGTTACAAATGCGTATCAATTAGGAGATCCTAGAACTGTGATTTTTACAAAACAAAATTTCGGATTTAGTAATGCCATTAGATATCGGTTTACAAAAGATTTCTTAATAAAAGCTTCTTACGCAAACGATGTAAGATTGCCTAGCGAAACAGAGTTGTTAGGAAATGGGTTTCTAACAAGAGCATCGGGTGATTTAGAGCCAGAAAAAAACGAGAGTTTTAATGTTGGTGTCATGTATGTTTTTGACAATGCAAGGAGAAATAGGTTTCAAATTGAAGTGAATTTTTTTTCTATGAAATTAAAAAACATGATTCGTTTTACAAAAGATGTGCTACAATCTAAGTATACAAATTTTGGGCAAATGAAAACTCTTGGAGCAGATTTAGATGTTAAATACGATATTACAAAAAACATTTATCTATATGCAAATGCTACCTATCAAGATCTAAGAGATACCCGTACGTTTTCTCCAGGGTCAACAAATGCAAATCCTACGAAAGGAGATAGGATGCCTAATATGCCGTATTTATATGCAAATGGAGGTTTTGAATTGCATGCAGAAAACTTATTTGGAGGGAATAAACAAGGGAGTAAAATTTATTTTGAAAGCTCTTTTGTACAAGAATATTATTACGATTTTGAACAAAGTATTCATCAAAACAGGCGTATTCCTAAATCCTTATCTCACAGTGTAGGTATTGAACATAGTTTTAAGCATAGGAGTATCATTGTTGGGATACAAGTAAATAATATCACAAACCAAAAACTTTTATCAATCTTTAATAGACCATTGCCTGGTAGAACAGCAGGGGTTAAACTACGTTATATTTTAAAATAAAAAAAATGAATAAATTAAGTAAACTTACATTATTATTAGGTATTTGCATCATACATAACTCTTGTAAAAAAGACGATGAGAATTTTGAAACAGCTAAAGGTGAAATTGCCATTGCAACATCATTGGTAAATCCAGATGGGTTTTCAGGAAGTTCTTACTTGCAGTTAATAAATGATTTATCGCCGCAGTCTTATGATAATAAAACAGCATATCCCATTTCTTTTGGTACACAACCCAAAATGATAGGAGAAAACATCTATGAATTGCCATTTTTTGGTACTGCTGTAATTAAAAAATATACAAGAACAAGTACAAAGGATTTAGGTGGTATTCAAGAATTGATTATCGATGCAAATTCACATCCAACACAAGTATGTATTCAAAGTAAAACCAAAGGGTACATCACCTTGTTAGGGAAAGGAAAGATAATTATATTTAACCCAGAAACGATGGAAAAAACAGGTGAGATAGATTTGAAAGAGTATGGAATTGGAGATGAAAATCCAGATCCTAGTGGAATGGTTATTAGAAACAATATGTTGTTTGTGGCCTTAAATCAAATGGTAGGGGGGTATTTTCCAGATCCTAAAAGGGCGAAGTCGGACGTGCTTATTGTTGATACCAAAACAGATAAAGTAATGAAAATGATAACTGAAGAAACTTCAAAAATATCTCAACCAACAAGACCTGTTGATAGTAAATCTATATTTATAGATGAACATAATGATATTTACATTGTAGGACTTGGTGGTTTTGGAGCATTGACTGGTCATAAAGCGGGACTTTTAAGAATTAAAAATGGAGAAACTGAATTTGATAGCAGTTATAAGTTTGTTTTGTCAGATGCTAAAATTGAGGGGTTTGAATTCAAAATGAGTTGGGCTGCAGGACTTCAGTATGTAGGGGAAGGGAAGCTCTATGCACTCGTTAATATTCCTGCATTGTTAAGTGAAAAGCCTAACTTTATTACTGATAAGAGCTGTGTTGCGGTTGTAATCGACTTAAAAACTCAAACGATTAAAAAATTAAAATTACCCCACGGAAATGGTTATTGTAGTGTAGGATTGTACAATAATAAGGTGATGTTTGGTTTGTCTACTGCCAAAGATAGTGGGTTTTATACCTATGATCTTGTTACAAATCAGGCAAGTACAGAAGCGGTTATAAAGACCGTAGGAAGTCCTATTTTTTTTAGACATTTCGGCGAAAGATTTTAAGTTGTTTTCGAGGAGCTGTTTGAACGATTTATTAGGGGCGGAGTGTAGCTATGTTGAATTATTATTGACAAGTAAAAGTTAAGATAGCTTAGCGTGTCCTTTGTTATGGTAATTTGTTTTTATAAATAGGTTCTGAAAAAGAAATAATATAGTAGAATATTATAGGTCAAATTACTATAAAGTGTTTGATTGTGAGTCAAGTCTAAAGTAGTAGTGAGTTTTATATAAATATTTAGTGAAAAAGGAGCTTAATTAGCTCCTTTTTTTATAGTTCTATTTTAGAATGTCCGAAATGTTTGGTTTGAAATAATTGGGGCCTTTAAGAAGTTTCCCATCTGCACGTAAAATAGGTTTGCCGTCTGCTCCAGCTTTACTCATATTACTTCGTTGAATTTCGTCAAATACGTCTTCTATCTTATGTTGTAAACCATGCTCAAGTATGGTGCCGCATAAAATGTATAACATGTCTCCTAAGGCATCAGCTACTTCTACTAAATCTTTGTTTTTTGCAGCTTCTAAATATTCGTTATTTTCTTCGTTCATCAAGTCAAACCTAAGTCTTACCTTACTGTCTGAGAGCGCTGCTGTAGGTGATTCATTTATTCCTAAACCAAATGTTGAGTGAAATTTATGGACGGCCTTTAATTTGTTTTTCATTTTTTGAAGTGTTTTTTGTTGCAATATTTATTTTCTGAACTCATTAAACAAGGGTTGCTGCTGCTTATTTTTTAAGTACATTTGCCAGAAATACATTTATTCATGTTTAGTACTGGTCAACTATATTTTGCTGTTTTTTTTATTATTGGATTTGTAGCCATTTTAATATGGACGTATCGCAAAGATCTAAAACTACATAAAATTCATTATAAAAACACCTACATAATCGCTCTTGCCGCGATGGCTGTTATAGGATTGTTTACAATCATTACTTTTTCTCTGCATTAAGGATTTATAAAAACTTCGGTTTTGTTGAGTGAATCGTGATCTAAGACTGTAAACCCATTGCTGTCAAATGTAGTGGAAGGAACAAATTTGACATTGCAACTAAGTTCTTTAGCTGTATAAGAATGCATTTGATATACTTGCTGAGCAAACGATTCGTCAAAATATTTTACCAATACATACCATTCAATGTCCATATTTTTAAGGGTCTCAGCTTTGAGCTCAAATAAAGGGCTATCGGGTGCTATTTCATGTACAATAGTCCAAATAGTGGGCAAGTACTTTATATGACTACGTTCTAAATCTAGTTGGTAGTATTTGCGCTTGTATAGGGTGTTTTTATCAGCGCTAGAGATGGACATCATTACAGATATTTCGGGTTCTATCATAATGGTAGTCCTGTTATTCATCAAACGGAACATTAGAGCCTTTCCATTATTAAAGGGTCTTAAAATAATGTTTTCACTAAAATTGATAGATGCATTGGGTTTAGAAAAACGTCCGTAAAGTATTCCTGTGATAAAAGCAAAACCTAAAAGTCCAATCAGTGCTTCGATACTAGAAATTAAATTGGACCACATGCCATGAGGAGAAATACCACCATATCCTACGGTAGTTATAGTTTGAGCGCTAAAAAAGAAGGCATTTAAAAAATCATCGAATGTGTTTCCTGTACTCGGAGTTAGCTCGTTGATACCTGTTGATAAATAGAGGAGTGCAAAAAAAGTATTGAGCGCAATATAGCTTAGAAATACAAGTCCTAAAAACTGCCCCCAAGTTATATGTATTAAATAGGAGTAGGTGTCTTGAGGACTAAAAGTTTTGTTTTTGTGCAGCACATTGCTAGTTCCGTTTTTATTGATGAGCCTCTTAGCGTCTCGTTTATTTGCGTAACCAAAACCAGGGTCTTTTATCTTTTTCATTGTTCTACTGTTTGTTGGGATTTGTTAGCTCCGATATTCTGGTGTTGTTTAACACTATTTATATCGGTTATTTTGGATTTGGTATCAATCCCTTATTGAGGGTTTAATTCTCCAAAAATTGGTTTCGAAATAAAAATAGTATTTGGAAGCATGCTTCATTTATTTGCGATGAGTTTTTGGTCTTTAAAACCTCTTTATTTATCTGAATAAACTAAATATAGGTAAAATTTAGATAGGAATTGTTGTTTTTGTATGCAAGGAGCATTTGTCCTTAGAAATAAATAGTTTTTACACTATAGTTATTGTGTTTATTTACAAGTAGGAAGGGTGCTGTTTTGTGAATTGTTTTTTGATTGGTGTTGTATGGAGGATTGGATTCCCTGTGATTTTTCTTTTAAAAAAATAATTTCGAGTTGTAATTCATTCCTTTTTATCAAAAAAAAACCTGCTAAGAATCAAAGATTCAAGGCAGGTTTATTTTTTTTAAAGAAACTTAGTTTACACTAGGTAGTGTCGCATAGTTTTTAGCGTAGTACAACATCTGAGTTGTAAAATCAGCTTGTTGAGTTACTTTGATATCGGTAATGTTTCCGTCTTTATCTTTTACAGGAACCAATACAGGGTTGATAAAACCACTATAAGGAGCTGATTTAAATTGACTGTTACGTTCCAGTACTTCTTTGTGTATCGCTTGGTCAACTTTAACTCCGTAGGTTTCTACCAATGCTTTTCCTGCTTCAAAATCTCCTTCAGATTTGATGCGTTGAATTTCACGTAATAATTCACCAAATAAAGTTTGTAATTTTTTATAGTCTCTAATTACAAAATAAGTTTTATTGTTTTTTATTACTTTTTCAATTACAGTGTCTTTAGCTCCTTTTTCAAAAGCCCAAGCAGCTACCAATTGACGGTTACGCATGTGTGCTTCCTCAATATCATCCCCCAATTTTAAACGGATTAATTGTGTTAGCAATCCATTTCTGATATAGGCGTCAAAGGCTGCTTTTCCGATGCCTTCAGCATTAGGAGAAACACCTAGTTCTACCAGTTTTTTATTTGGTAAATAGTAGAGCCCTACTAAGTCTGCACGTGCTTCTTCTAAAGTAGAAGCATAATTTTTCATGGTTTGTTTTGGTTGACCTACCCCTGGGTTTATTTGCCCACTTGCATGTCCAATAACTTCGTGAAGGGAGGTATGTAGCTTGTCTGCTAACTGTCCGTATTTTAACTCTGCATCAATTTCTGCTTGGTCAAAAGCAAATTCTTTTAAACGTCCAGAACCACCAGCATTATTGTATGCATTAATAATGTTTCCAAGAGAAACTGACTTTGATCCATGGTGTTGACGGATCCAGTTATTATTTGGTAAATTCACTCCAATAGGTGTAGAAGGAGAAGAGTCTCCAGATTCACCTGCAGTATTTACAGTTTTGTAGGAAACTCCTACAACATTTGCTTTTTTGTGATTTGGAAATAAAGGAGAATTGTCTTCAAACCACTGTGCATTTTCTGACAATACAGACATTTTTTCAGACATGTCAAAATCTTTGATTTGAACTACGGTTTCGTAAGAACCTCTAAACGCTTTTGGATCATTATATACTTCAATAAATCCATTTATGATATCAATAGAAATGTCAGTATTGGTTGCCCAAGCGATATTGTATGCGTCCCAAGTTTTAAGATTTCCTGTTTTATAATAGCTGATTAATAGGTCAAAAGTATGTGCTTGTTCTTTGTTTTCTGCAACTGTTTTTGCTTTTTCTAACCAAGTAATAATTTTGTCAATAGCTGCTCCGTACATGCCTCCAGATTTCCAAACTTTTTCTTCAAAAGATCCATCTGCATTTTTTATTAATTTTGAGTTCAGTCCATATTCAATGGGTGTAGCATCGTTTTTGTCCATTTTAGAACTGTAAAAAGCATCAATGTCTGAGGCTGTTACATTCGGAGAGTAGAAGTTAGAAGCGGATCCTATTATAAGTCCTTTTGAAGCATCTAGATTTACTTTTTTAGCATCTTTATTGTTAAACAAAACGTCAAAAGCTTCTCCTTTCAATATTGTATTGGTTTCTTTTAATATACCAGATAAGTATTCGGCGGAAAATGCAGGTACAAATTTAGCATTTGAATAATGATGGTGGATGCCATTGGCAAACCATATTTTTTTTAGAAAAATCTCGAAATTTTTCCAGTCTTCAGAAGTTTTGTCCCCTTTATAAGTGGTGTAGACATTTTCTAGTGCTCTTTTAATGGTCAAATTGTGACGGTAGTTTTGGTCATAAATAATTTCACGTCCTTCATAACCTGCTTGGGTTAAAAAGTAAACCAGTTTTTTTTGGCGTAAGTCTAAAGCTTCAAATCCTGGGATTTGATACCTTAACACTTTGATATCACTGAATTGTTCTACATTGTATTGGAAAGCAGTTTGTTTTTTTGTTACTTCTTCTTCCTTCTTTTGTGTATCGGTACAAGAGAAAAGCAACGCTATTGCCATTCCAAAAACGGCAGTATATTTTATTTTCATTGTAAATAATTTAGGATTGAATTTCAAAAGTACTTAAAACCAACAATAATTTTATAAATTAGCCTTTAAAAATCAATTAAATTCTTTGTAAAAATGAAAATTCTAAAATATGTACTGTTGTTTGTGTTGATTATTGTGGTGGCGGGTGCTGTTTATCTAGGGTCTTTGGACGGTACATATGATGTGAGTAGGAGTTGCACAATTAAAGCGCCATTGTCAATGACTTTTAGAACTGTTAATGAATTTAAGACTTGGGGAGACTGGGGGCCGTGGAAAGAAAAAGATAGTACTATTGTTTATCGTTTTTCTGCAATAACCTCTGGAGAAAATGCGTCGTATTCATGGACAGGGATCGATCCTGAAAAAGGTGAAATGCGCAATGTATCTGTTGTAAAAAACAAAGAGATATTGCAAAAGATAAAAATGGATGATTTGGATGAATTTGATGTTTATTGGGAATTTGAAGAGGTAGCTGAAGGCACAAAAGTAACTTGGGGTATGAAAGGAGAAATGCCTTTTATTGCACGGTGGATGGCTGCTAGCATGGATCAGAAAATTGGACCGATGTACGAGCGAGGTTTTGAATTGCTAGAGGAATATTTACTTCTTAAAATGGAGGAGCACAGTGTAGCGTTTAATTCCGAAGTAGATTATGGAGGTGGCTTTTACCTGTATTTGACAACTTCATGTACAATTGCCCAGATCCCTGATAAAATGGAAGAAATGATGCCTGTAATTCAAAAATACGTTGATGATCATGCGATTGTTACTTCGGGAAATCCTTTTAATATGTACCATAAATGGGACGAAGAAAATAAAACGACGATGTTCTCCGTAGGGATACCTGTTAGAGAGCGTGTGAAGACAGATGGGACGGTGTTGATAGGTTTTCGAAAACCGATAAAAACAGCTCGATTTATTGCGAATGGAGATTATAAGTTTGGAAAGGAAGCATGGGAGTTTGCGTTTAAAACAGTCGCAGAAATGGGCTTAAAAATGCCGGAAAACGCAGAACCATTTGAGGTCTACTTAACCTCTCCTACAACCACAAAAAATCCAGCGGATTATGTAACGGAAATCTATTTACCATTGGAATAGTGGGTTTTGTGGATATACGGGTGTTTGAATGTGTTTTTAAAAGAGAGGCTATAAACAGTGTTGTTTTTGGAATACTTGCTTTTTAGTTTTCCTGTAAGAAAGTAAGGTTTAGTACGTGTTAGTTTTTTGGTTTATAACCACGAGTCACCATCTATTAATTATTCCTGCACTTCCTTATGGCGGTAACATGCTACATCGTGGTCGTTGATCATACCTGTAGCTTGCATATAAGCGTAAATAACGGTAGAACCTATAAATTTAAAACCACGTTTTTTTAAATCTTTTGATATTTTGTCGGATAAACCGGTATTTGCAGGAACTTCTGACTGGTTTTTCCAATTGTTTTGGATGGGTGTGTTTTGGACAAATCCCCATATATATGTACTGAAAGATCCAAATTCTTCTTGAATTTTTAGATAAGCTTGTGCATTGGAAATACTAGATTTTATCTTAAGTTTATTTCTTATAATTCCTGAGTTTTGTAACAAAGAATTGTATTTCTCCTCCCCGTAGTTGGCTATTTTTTTATAATCAAAATGATCAAAAGCAGTGCTGAAATTTTTTCTTTTTCTGAGTATCGTAATCCAACTGAGACCTGCTTGGAATGTTTCTAAGATTAGAAATTCGAATAATTTATCTTCATTGCGTTGAGGAGTTCCCCATTCGGTGTCATGGTATTTAATGTATAAAGGATCATCTTTACACCAAGCGCATCTTTTTTTTGTCATAGTTTTTTTTTGATTCCTCGATGTTTGACAATCGAAGTTGTTGGTTTTGGATTGTGCTAAAGATACGATTCTTTTGTTTTGTGAGAACGGAATAATTTTTGTTATCTTTAATGTATAAAATCCTGTGTTATGAGATATATAGCTTTCTTTTTTATGATGATTTTTACAGTTTCTAGTTGTGTGTCTACGACTAAAACTGTTGATAGATCCAATAAGTTACCTGAACATGCAGTGCGAATCGCGAATGATGCATTGGCATATGAAATTATTATTATTGATATTGGTTTTGATAGGTATTTACATTCCATTGCTAAACCTGCTAATTTTCACTCACAATCTTATTATGAGCAAAAAAATATTTTTTATGTCTCCGAGTGGAATATTAGAGCAAGCAATCCTATGAGATACGACCCTAATTTGTATGAAAACCAAATTGATTATAGGCAAGGTGTTGATTATGGGATGGATGTAAATTACAAATTGTATACTTATTTTAAGTTTGTAGAGTACAAATATAAAGTTAGGTTTTGATAGGATACCTATAAAAAAACGCCCTCTTTAAAAGGAGGGCATTTTTTATATGAAACAATTAGTAAAGAAGTGTATTTGGTATTATTTTACCCAAGCATCAATAATAGAATAGATGTTTTGTTGTTGTTGTTGATTGAAAGAATTGATGCGCGTTTTATGGCTTCCATTTTTGTGTACAAATTTGTACATCTCACGTTGTTTTGGGTCGTTTCTTAATTGTACCGCTGTGGAACTCCATGCGTCTTTTTCTCCGTAGATAAATAGCATTTTATGAGCAAAATTATTTAGGAAATAATCAATTTCTTGCATTGGTTTTTCGTCAAATTTTATAGTGATGCCTTCTGGAAAAGCCCAATCAAAAGTATAAATTTTATCTGTGTTTAAATATTTTTGAAAAGGTTTGGTTTCGTAGCCATAAATACCCTGTTGGGTTAGTGCAGCCCAAAAATAAGGTTGTAAGTTTGTAACTCCTTGCTCTTCAAAAAAGGAATACCCTGAAACGGTTATTAGGTGTTTGTATATTTCTTGAATGCTGGCATCTTTATTGGGAATTCTTTTAAGAGAACTTCCCCATTGCCAAAAAGCAAAAGAGTATTCTAGAATGCTATAATCAAGGGCTTTTTCAATACCAAATTCCCAAGTGTATTTTTCTGTTTTAGCTACTTTTTTAAATTGCTTTAAAAGTGCGGCTCTATTTTCAAAACATAATTTTTGAAAGTTTTCTATCTGTTCACGCTCTTTTTCGTTTCCGACTGTTTTTAAAAAACGGAAAACACGTGGGTCTTCACGTTTAAAGTTTAAAGGACCTACATAACAAACAGAGGCGTCCACATTGTTTGGGAAGAAACGACGATGTGCCATGGTTGTTTGGCAGCCTTTAGAAATCCCTGTGGTTACAAATTTAGCAGTAGGATAGATGGCTTTTCGTACAGCGCTGATAATGCGTTCTTGGTCTTTGGCTGCATTTTCTATGGTAAGAGTGAGCCAGTCTATTTTTTTAGGGCGCGAATTGTTGAAATAGCGATGTTCAATAGTTAGTTGATTGGCTTGGTAATGATTGGCTAATTCTCCTGCCTTATTGGTGTAAATTCCATAGCCTTGTAATTCAACAATTACTGGTTTATCGGGGTTAACATATCCAATTAAAACGCGTTGTTTGAACGTGCCTTTTTCGAGGTCTGTATAATCGATGGGTTGTGTGAACCAAAGTTCGTAATTGGTGTTAAAATGACTTGTTTTTGTTGTTTCTATTGCGCTTGTTACAATAGGTATGTTTTGTAGTTTTTCTAAGATGGATGATTGCGTCTCTTGTGAAAAACCTGCAATGCTATATAGCAAAAAAGATAAGAAGAGAATTTTGGGTGTTTTAATGTTCATATGCTTGTTTTAAATTTATTTATCTTAAAATAAACCCGTTTTTCATCGGGTCGTTTGGATCTATCATAAAGGTATTTGTTCCAGTAATATGTGCGGTGCCTTCTACTTGTGGAATTACAGCGGTGAATGGACCGTATTTTTCTTCTGAAATTACAGAACCTGAAATTACAGAACCTAAAAATACAGAATTTGTAATACTTTCGATGCTCATTTTTTGGTTAAAATCTATTTCTTTTCTTTTTTTATGAATAGCCATTCTTCCAGCTACGCCAGATCCAGTAGGGCATCGGTCTACTTCTCCATCGGCAAAGATGCATACATTTCTACTATCCACTCCTTTATTCTTGGAACTGTCAATAAATATAGTGCCATACAGTTCACTCATTTCATCTTCAAATGGATGTAGGATTTCAAGGTCTTTTTTAATGACTTCCTGTTTGATGTCCATGCCTGTTTTTATAAGCGTTTGATAGTTTTTGAGAGATAAATCAAAATCAAAATTATTTTTTTGTAAATCTACATAGGCATAAAATGCCCCTCCGTACGCTAGGTCGTAAGTGATTTCTCCTATTTTTGGGAGTATTATTTTCCTGTCTAATCCGACTACAAAACTTGGGACGCAGTGAAATCGTACACCTGTTACTATCCCGTTTTTAACATTGGTATAAGAAATAATTCTACCACAAGGAGCATCTATTTTAAGTGTGTTTTCTCCTTCCTTAACTGTGATCCAATTTAGGGTAATAGCGAGTGTTGAAATAGCGATTATGGCATGTCCACACATGGTGGAATAGCCTTGGTTGTGTAAGAATAGGATGCCAAAATCTCCTTCGTCATCGTTTGGAGGTGTTAGAATGCATCCGTACATGTCTGTATGTCCTCTAGGTTCAAATAGAAGAGCGGTACGCAATAGGTCAAAGTTTTTTTTACAGTAATTACGGTATTCTAACACTGTATTTCCTTTTAATTGAGGGAAACCATCTAGAATAACACGCAATGGTTCGCCTCCTGTATGCATGTCTATGGTTTTTATTTGCATCCAATTGGAAGGAGGGGAGAACTGTGTATTTGATAGGATGTTTTGGTGCGTGGTTTTCATAGTTTCTCCATGTATTTAGTGTAATAATAAGAGGCAGCAGTAAGATCTTCTAGGGCATGGCCTACAGATTTGAATAAGGTGATTTCTTTGTCGTTTTTCCTAGCAAATTTATTGGTACTGCACAAAGAAAATAAATCCTCTAAAATATTCTTTTTTGTAATGCTGTTCTCTTTTAAAGGAATTACAATATCTCCAGATTCTCTAAGACCTGCTTCGAATGTATCTACATAAAGGCTTGCTTTTTTTATTAAATCGGTATCAGATTCGCGCATGGTTGGTTTGTAAGCACCAACAAGGTCTATGTGCGTACCTGGTTTTATAAAGTCTCCCAATATAAGTGGTGTTTCTGAGAGTGTAGCACATGATATAATAGCAACATGAGCTGCGGTTTCTTTTATGGAAGAAACAGGAGTACAGGTGAAATCTTCGTTTTTTAATTGATTGCAAATACGGCGTGCTTTTTCTAGCGTTCGTCCCCAAACGAATACCTCTTTAATGGGGCGTACACTTGCGTGTGCTAAAATCAGGTTGCTGGATAAGGCGCCAGTTCCAACCATGAGTAGTGAGGAGGCGTCCTTTTTTGATAAATAGCTAGAAGCTAGAGCAGATGCTGCAGCTGTGCGTTTTGCCGTGAGTTCCTGTGCGTCTAAAATGGCTTTAATATGTCCAAATTGTGCGTCTAAATAAATGTATGTTCCTTGGATGGAGGGCAATTTATAGATCCCATTGTTAGGGCTTACTGTTACGATTTTGACTCCAACTTCTTTGCCAGGGTTCCATGCAGGCATTAATAGTAAGGTACTGTCTTTTTTTTCGAGAGGGTTCTCAAAATCGTGATGATGGCGTGGAGGTACATTAATAGTTGCTTCTGAGAAGTTTTTTTTAAGTGCGGCAATCAATTCTTTGAAATGGGTGTTGTTTTTTATAAAAACACCGTTTATAAGCTGTACGTTCTCCATTCTCCTAAATTTTTCTTTAAAAATATGAATTTATTTCAGCACGTGTTACTAAGGGGGTAAGATAAGATTGTTTTTGGCTAGTTTAGTTTCATTTTGAACCCGATTTACAGCTTGGTTTCTACGGCTTTAATTGCGTTTGTTATGTTCTAAATTGTGAAGGAATTTTTAAGACAATGTTAAAAGTGTTAAAATTACATTTAAAAAGTCGTCGAAGTACGATTTGCCATAAAAATGGAGCAACTTTAAAAAGGATGTTCTATTGATAGTTCCATAGAGTAAAAGTTGAGTAATTCTCAGAGCTATTTCTCTTTTGCTGTTTTTTATGGAATGAAAATCGTAAAATATCCCTTGTAAAATGTTAATACCGTATTAAATTATTAAAATAAGTGTTTTTAATTGTGAAAAACGTAATATCTTTGCAGTGCGAAAGAAAAAGAATATAGAATTCGTAAAAAGAATTCGGCTAACAAACAAATAAAAGAGTACTATTATGAAAGCGTTAAAGAAACAATTTGGTTTATTAAACGAAACGTTGAACGGAGCTCCTAAAGGAAAAGGAAACTTTGTAAGAATTGAGAATGCAAAACGTTCTGTATGGAACAATAAAAGAAGGTTCGGCCTATGATAATATAGATATTAAACTTTGGAAATTATTTGGATAAAAACCTGCGTATTAGATATGTGGGTTTTTTTATGTCCATTTTTTTGAAGACTTTTAAAACGTATTTGCTTGAGATTTTAATAGCATACGCCCTTTTTATTCTTGTACAAGTAAAATTTTTCTTCGGTACTTTGTTTTCTATGTGCTTTACATGGATAATATGGTTTGTGTCAGCCATCAATTTTTTGAAGTACTTATACAATTACAATCCAAAATAACCGATATAAATAGGTTGTTTTACGTTCTAGCGTTGTTAAAAAATAGAACAATAACTATGGCTATCCATTCATTTTTCGCCTAGCTAAAACAAAAATAATTCCATTTCTAAACCGTCACTTGAAAAATGTAGTTGGTATAACAGAATTGTTGTTATGCCAATAATTATAGGACTACCTGTTTGTTGTGTTCTTGCTGTGTTAAGATGGTATAAGTAGGAAATGGAATGTTGTTGGTTTACGAGATTCCGCATTAGGGATAGCAGTGGAAAGCCCGTATGCCACTTTGTGGCAACGTACTTGAAACGGATAGCCCGACGGACCGATAGGGACGGAATGCCCAAAAAAAAATCCGCTCATTGCTGAACGGATTAATGAATTTTGTAATTGCTTTATGACTTACTCATTTCTGTAAAATATTCAAAAAAGTAAGGGATGGTTTCAATTCCTTTAAGGTAATTAAAAATTCCATAATGCTCGTTTGGCGAGTGAATGGCATCGCTGTCTAAACCGAATCCCATAAGGATAGTTTTACTTTTTAACTCTTGTTCAAACAAGGCTACAATAGGGATACTTCCTCCTGAGCGTTGTGGAATCGGCGTAGTTCCAAAAGTTTTAGCGTAGGCTTTATGAGCTGCTTTGTACCCAATATTGTCTGTAGGTGTTACATAGCCATGCCCTCCATGGTGTGGGGTGACTTTTACCGACACAGATTTAGGTGCTATTTTTAAGAAATGTTTGGTGAATTTCTCTGTAATTTCATCGGGTGTTTGGTTGGGTACTAGGCGCATCGATATTTTTGCATGTGCTTTGGATGCGATCACTGTTTTTGCTCCCTCTCCAGTGTATCCTCCCCATATTCCGTTTACATCTAGGGTAGGGCGGATGGAGTTGCGTTCGTTGGTGGTGTATCCTTTTTCTCCGTGAATATCACTTAAGGCGATAGATTTTTTATACGCCTCTAAACTAAAAGGAGCTTTTGCCATTTCTGCACGTTCTTCCAAGCTTAATTCTTCTACATTATCATAAAAACCATCGATGGTAATGCGGTTGTCTTCGTCTTGTAAAGAGCCAATCATTTTAGCCAATATATTGATGGGATTTGCTACAGCTCCTCCGTATAATCCTGAGTGTAAATCACGGTTTGGACCTGTTACCTCAACCTCCACGTAGCTCAATCCACGCAATCCTGTGGTGATGGATGGTTGCTGGTTAGAAATCATTCCTGTGTCTGAGATTAAGATGATATCATTTTTTAATTTTTCTTGATTTCTCTTAACAAACCATTCTAGACTCTCTGAACCAACTTCTTCTTCACCTTCTATCATAAATTTGATATTGCAAGGTAATTTGTTATTGGCAGTCATAAATTCCATGGCTTTTACATGCATGTACATTTGTCCTTTGTCATCACAAGCACCACGTGCAAAGATGGCACCTTCTGGATGAATGTCTGTTTTTTTGATTACAGGTTCAAAGGGGCCACTGGTCCATAATTCTAATGGATCGGCAGGTTGCACGTCGTAATGTCCGTAAACAAGTACTGTTGGAAGTGCAGGATCTATGATTTTCTCGCCATAAACAATCGGATTTCCGGGAGTTTCACATATTTCTACAGTATCACAACCTGCTTTTTCAAGAGCGATTTTGATGGCATCTGCAGTTTTTAAAATGTCTTTTTTATAGGCAGGATCTGCGCTAATTGACGGTATTTTAAGGAGTTCGATCAGTTCGTTTATAAAACGATCTTTGTGCGTGTCAATGTATGATTTTATATTTTCCATCTGTTTTAAATTTTTCTGATGCTAAAGTACAAAAAATGTTGACGAACTTCTTTGAAATATGACTTGAAAGTGTATATTTGCACTCGCAAGCAGGCGTGGTGGAATTGGTAGACACGCTAGACTTAGGATCTAGTGCCGCAAGGTGTGAGAGTTCGAGTCTCTCCGCCTGTACAAGCTGAAACCTCAACCGTTGGATTATCAACGGATTGAGGTTTTTTTATGCTTTTAATTGTACGATTATTGTACGGTCAGCTATTGTTTGATGGTGTAAGCACTTTATTTGACAAAGATAAAAAGATGTTTTTCAGCTTACATTTCGTGCATTTACTGCATTACTTTTTTTTCTGTAAACATAATACTACTTTACATTTAGTTTTTAATAAAAGTAAAAACCAATCTAAATCTTTAGTATTGTAGTTTAGAATGATTTTAAATATTTTATTAATCAGCATAGTAACTAACTTAATTTTATACATTAGATGTGTTTAACCACAATTATTAAAAACAGTAACGATTTAACACAAAAAAATAATTATGAAAAAATTAGCTACACTTATTCTTTTAGTACTTTCAATTAACATCTCAAATGCACAAAAAAAATTAAAGTCAATTGATACACTTGATTTAAATAAAACTACAGCAAAAGAAATGTTTAAAAAATTCAAGAATAATATTGATGTTAAAGTGCTTATTCTTAAAGACGGTTCGATAGTCCAAAAGGGAAGTGATTTTACAATTGGAAAACCTTCAAATCATAAAGATGTAAATAATAAAAATTTCAGTTATTTAATGATTGGAAAATATACAATTATGAGCGCTCTAGGTGCTGTCTATTTTTATGACACTTTTTCTCAGACAGAAATTGTAGTTGAAAAAATTAAAGTATTTAGAACAAAAAGAGTAATTCAACCCGCAATTGAGTTTACTAAAAAAGACGGAACAAAAACGGGATTAGGAAAATATGGAAGTATTATAAACTTAGAACTAGCAATTTTAAAAGGTGAAATTATTAATCCAAACAGACCTATGACGAGAAGTGAGGCTATTGCAAAATTAAAAGAAGCTAAAGATTTACTTGATTTAGAAATGATGAGTGAGGAAAAATATAAGGAGTTAAAGGAACAGTTAAAACCCCTAATAATGATTAAATAGAAAGTATTATTTATGTTTTCAGCAAACATAATTTACAATTTAGTAAATGCGCAAAATAACAAAGGAGAATTCAATGGCGATTCATTTGAAAATTACGTAATATAATTTTATCTCTTTAGTGGTTTTTATTTGCCTACTGCGTGACTTCTTGTGATTTTGTATTCTGTATTCATTGAAACAATATCATCGTGTACTGTAAGTGCTCCAAAAGAATTGTTTGCTCTGTATTTGTGACTAATTGTAAAATATAAAATTTTATCTAGTGGGTCATTTTTGAAATGGGATACATCTGCATTTCGTTTTTTATAAATTGCTATTTTTTTTGCGACCGTAACTGTGTCCATGAATTTAATGCTTATTTTTTCATAACTAGAAGGGTCTTTAAAATTTGTTTGGACATAGTTTTCTATGCTTTTTTCAAAAGGGGTTTGTTCTGCACACCCAATAATTGATAAGACTAACAGGGATAATAATAATTTTTTCATCTGATTTGGTTTTAATTAACTGTTGAAATTATAATTTATTTTAGATATTATTGCCTTTATATTTTAATATTTATTGATTTTTCTATAGTTAGTATGCTTTACGATTGGTTCTCTTTTTTATATTTAACCTATGTTAAGTTAAGACAGGTGAAATAACCTTAGTTGCTGAGGTGTGTATAATTTATTTTGCTTGTTGTCTTGACTGTGTTTCATGTTTCTAATATTGTGAGTAATTTCTTTTATTCGGGTTAAGTGGTCGGACTATAGGTGTAAGCACTTTATTTGATAGTAAGCGTACGGAGAACTACATCTTGTAAGAAGTTAAAAATAATCTAATTTTTGCATCTAAACAAAAACGAAAATATAAATGTTAGGATTAGGTACAGAACACACGTATTATTATCACTTATCTGCAGTTGATATGCGAAAAGGATTTAATGGATTAAGTGGATTAGTTAGTGAGCACATGGAACAAGAGCGAGATAGAAATAGTGTTTATGCATTTATCAATAAGCAAAAAAATAAACTAAAACTTCTTCATTGGCGACCTGGAGGATTTGTACTGTATTATAAACGATTGGAACGAGGTATTTTTGAGCTTCCAAAATACGACATTGAAGATGGATTAGTAGTTTTGAGTTATACCCAAATGGTTATGGTTTTAGACGGAATTAGTATTATAAATACTCAGAAAAACGAACGTTATTTAGAGGCTAAATAATTCAATAAAACTGTAGGTTTTACCTGCTATTTAGTCTTGTTTTTTGTATATTTATAGTGTGGAAAACAATACAATAGACATACAAAAAGAGCTGGTAATTTTAAAGATTGAACTTGAAAAAACAGCTCAAGAACTAGCTGAAATTAAGCAGCAATACGAGCAGCTTAAAAGAATGGTTTTCGGGTCTAAAAGCGAACGTTTTATCCCTGTTGACACAAATCAATTGTCGCTTTTCGGAAAAATAATAGCTGAGAAAGAAGAGGCATACAAAAAACATATTGTAATCTACGAAAGAAAACAAAAGAAGAAAGGAAAGAAAAAACCTGTTCGCTCTTCTATACCTGCGCATTTTCCGCGAGTAGAAGAGATTATAGAGCCTAAGCACATAGAAGAAGGAGCTGTAAAAATAGGAGAAGAAGTTACAGAACTTTTAGAAATAACGCCTCTTTCCGTTTTTGTAAGACGAATTGTAAGACCTAAATATGCACTTCCGGAAGAAAAAGGCGTTGTTATAGCAGAATTACCAAGCTTACCGATACCTAAAGGAAATGCATCAGCAAGTTTATTGGCCTTTATACTTATTTCAAAATTTGTAGACCATTTACCACTTTACAGATTAATTCAAATTTTTAAACGACAAGATTTAAAAGTAAGTAAATCAACAATTGGAGGATGGGTATCTAAAAGTTCGGAGCTTATCGCTCCTTTATACGATACATTTAAGGCTCAGTTTTTAGAAAATGCCAATTATATTCAAGCAGACGAATCTCCTATAAAGGTTTTAGATAAAGACAAGAAAAAATCAACACACAGAGGGTATATGTGGGTGTATCGAAATCCTGTTAAAAATTTAGTTCTTTTTGAATACAATAAAGGGAGAGGAAAAGTTGTTCCAGAAGAGTTTTTTAAAGATTTCAATGGGACACTACAGTCCGATGGGTATGCTGCATACCAAAACTTAACAACAAAAGGAGAAATTACTCTTTTAGGTTGCATGGCTCATGCTAGGCGGTATTTTGAGAAGGCGCTGGATAATGATCCTAAAAGAGCGGATGTTGTTTTGTTGGAAATTCAAAAGCTATACAAGATAGAACGTAAAATAAAAGAACAAGAATTAACTATTGAGCAAACTAAAGCATATAGAGAAAAACATGCATCACCTGTTTTAGACGGAATAGAAATTTATCTTACAAAAGAGCGAAAAAACGTACTGCCTAAAAGTGCCATAGGAAAAGCAATTGCTTATACTCTTAAAATATGGCAAAACCTAAAACTATACATCGATGATGGCAGGTTTGAAATAGACAACAATAATATAGAAAATGCCATAAGACCTTTAGCTATTGGCAGAAAAAATTATCTCTTTGCTGGCAGTCATGAGTCCGCACAAAACATAGCTCTATTTTATAGCTTTTTTGCTACTTGCAAAAAGAATAACGTAAACCCACATACGTGGCTATGTGATGTCCTTAATAGATTACCAGAACATAAGGCTAATAAACTTTCGGAGTTACTGCCTCAAAATTGGAAGCCTGTTGATAAATAATCAAGGGTGTACTTTACCGTACGCTTACATTTGATAAAGATAAAAAGATGTTTTTCAGCTTACATTTCGTGCATTTCTTACATCGTTCTTCATTTATAATTATCAAAAAAATCTACATTAATAACATTTTTTCAAACACTTCAAAGTTTATACTGTCTGAATCTTCAATTTGTTGCATCAATTTTAAGTATCGTTTTGTAGGTTTTCCTTTGTATGTTTTTTTGAAATGCTTTTTATAAAGCTGCTCAAAGGCTTCATCAGTTTTAAAATATGCTTGCATTGTTTTTTTTAATAGCCTATTTGATTTACTATGTGTTTGACTTTCATACATACAATTTATAAAAGCTTCACGATGTAAAAAGGATGCGCCTATTAAATATAAGATTCTGCAACGTTTATTTGTTCGAGGGCAGAGGAAAAACCATACAACGCCCTTGCCTAAATTAGAGGGTACAGAAACCAAAAGTATTTTGTGTTGCTGTGGCTCATCAAAGTAATTGTAGTTTAATTCAATAAAGGCTTGTTGATTTATGGTGTTTACTTTTATTGAAATACACCCTGTTTCTATTCCGTTACTACTCCATTTTATTATTCCGCTTTTAATAATGTTTGAGTTAAGATAACCCCATTCTTTAAGTTTAGTAATGCTTAGTTGTAGCGCATTATCGAATAAGGTAGGGTCTGTATAAGGCTTCGGCATAGTGTCTAGTTTTGATAAATGAAACCTAAATTCTTAGAGAACATTTATTATTTGTTTTTACTTTATTAAATAATAATCTGCTAAATCAAAGCCGTTATTAAAAGAGGTTTGTTCTAGTAATTTACTAACTGCAATTTTAAAACCTTTGGTGTTTAGCTCCTTTGCTTTGTTGCTCCAGTTGTTAAACTCTCCTTTGTCGGGAAAAGCGAAACAGTTCCTTTTTTTTAAGGGTTCTAGTAATTCAAATTTAAAATTGCTTTTGCTCCCAGTAGCAAGCCAAATAAAATCAGGTAAATAAATACTCATAATAATAGCGGTTTTTTCACTTTCAACAATGGCAATGTTTTTTTGATAGTCCTCATTAATTAAGTGTAAACCAAATAAGCATTGGCAAAGGTTAAAATTAGGCTCTTTAACGGCTTTATGTAACCAGTTGATGTGATTGTATGGCTTCTTTATTCTTTTGCCTGTATCTGTATTGTAGAGCATTATTTTAGCACCGCTTATTTGCTCTTTTGTGTTAATCTGCCAAAAGATAGTTGCGTTTTTCCAAAAGTAATTTGTGCCAGTTAGATAGTAGTTACTTGTTGCTTTTTGTACTTCGGTAAGTGTAAAATTCTTTAGTAAATAAGTTGTTAGGTTATCGTCAAATGGTTGGTTGTTGTATTTTTTTATTAAGCCGTCTTGTATCTCTAAACTGTGAAAGCTTGGTTCAATTTGTTCAGGTGCTTTGATCGTTTTTACTTCATTTATCAAAAATGTTCCGTCAGTATTGAAATACTTACTTTCATTATTTAGATAATTGATTGTTGAGGTTTTTAAATACCATTCAGTAATAAAACAGCTTCCTTCTCTTTGCTCTAATATTTGTGAAGTGGGGATGATGGCTATAGCTCCATTTTCATCTACTAATTTATGCGCTTTGTCTGTTATGCTGCTAATGCTTAAAAAGGGTACTAAAAACCCTCTTTTTCCTTTTGGTGGTGCTTTGTGATAGTTGCAGTTTTGCTCCCTGTCGCATCTGCCAAAATCAGTAGTTAAGTAGTTGCCCTTTTCTGTATCAATATAATAAACAAACGTCTTTTTAGAACAGTTAGGGCAAACATACTTTTTACTACTTTTCTCTAAGGAATATTTAAAAACCTCCATAAGATAAAATGTTTTTTTTAGTTGAAATATAAGCTACATTCCCTGCTGTTTTACGCTCCACAACTATTTTAAAATGCCGTAGTCGCTTCATAAAGTTAGATTTATTAACTGGTCTAAAACCGTCTTCAATACAATATGCTTTGTATTGGCAGTATAGTTTGCTGATAGGTGTGTAATCTGTCGAAGTATTATATTCAAACTCATCAACAAACATTTTTACACTATCACTTTGTTTTTCGTAATCGGTTCGGGCGTTTTCTATGGCTTCACATTTACTGAAATTCTTTTGTTTTAAAACTCTTTCAAGACCTGATAAAATCCAATTAAAAACCCCTGATAGCTCGCTGTCAATTATCTTGTTTGCGAGCTGCTTGTCTTGTTTGTCTTCGGGTATGGTAACGTCAAAACCAATGATTAAAAAACGTCTGAAAAATGCGTTCGTATGTTCTACGTCTTTTGGTAAATCATTACAGTTAAATATAAGCTTTGCGTATTCATTTAAAATAAAAGGCTCTCCATAGGGCAAACGTGCTTCAATTGGTTCTCCTGAAGCCATTTGTTTAAAAATATCGGTTTCTAGTTTTCCGTTTATTTCACTAGCATAATTGACTAATTTATTTGCTATTTTTGCCCTAAAATATCCGTTGTCATTTGTTAGGCTTTGTAATGAATAGTTACTAATATTTTGAAGACCTAAAAGGGCGTTTATTATATCAAAGAATACGGATTTTCCGTTTGCTCCTGTTCCATACAGGATAAGCATTTTTTCTAATTTTAAAACGCTTGGTTTTATGAAAATATACCCACAATATTCTGCAAATACTTTTTGTTTGTTTGGGTCGGGTAGTACCTCATCTAAATATTTTTGAAATAGTGGTGCTTTGTTTTCGGGGATGTATTCAAAAGGTAATTGATGTGTTAAAAAATCATTTCTGTTAAATGCTCTTAACTCTCTTTTTGTGGGAGTTATTTCAAACGTTCCATTTTCTAAATTAATGAGTACATTTTTTTTGTTTGTCTTTGGCGTGGGTAGATATGCATCTGCCATAAACTGTTTAAATAACTCATCTTTGAAAGTGTGAATTTTACATTTGAATTTTTCAACGCCCATTTTAAAAGATACATTGCCTAAAAAAGATTGAAAGCTTTCTTTGTTGATTTCGCTCCAGTAGCTGCCATTATACAAATAAATGAAACCATTTTTTTTGCATAAACCCCAGTTATTAACCTTTGCGATTTTTAAAAGTTGTTCAATGCATAGAACTAAATAATGATTTTTAGAAAGCTTATAGCCGCTAATACGTTTATTTAGTTTTTTGAATTTGTCAAACTCCGCCTTGTTTTCCTTGTTGTAGCTTCCGTCGTCATTAAATACAAACTCTTTTAATTCTTCAATTTGTTTTTTATAATTTCAATATCGGGAAACGCTAATATTTGAAAGTCAATTTTATTAATGCTTTTTGATAGCTCCTGTAAAATATCATCGGTTGTTTTTTCTGAATACTCAAAGGATTCTGATAGTTTTTGTACCTCATCTGTAATGATGGTATTTAACTTGTTCTTGCTTGTATTCATGACTTAAAACATTTTTAATTGGTTGGTCTGAGGAAATAAATTTGGGTCTGTGGTTATGGCTTGAACGGTGCGCCCTGAACGTTCGCATTTTATTACTCCTATAACCATGGCTTTATCTTGGGTAATCCAATCTGAAATATATTGAGTAACCATGTAGGTTTGGTCTGGAAACCCTAACTGTGTTGCAGCCATTCTACGGGTTAAAGGTTTCTTGTGTAGTAAATTGAAAAGTTGTGTTTTGTTTGCCTTTTTTGTATCTTTACCTTGCTTAGAACTATTAAAATTAAGGCTTTGTGTATTGGTAGTACTCATAGCCTTATTTTTTTAGAGGTTTTAGACTTTCTAAAATCTCATTGCGTTTATAATAGTTTTTATTAGCAAATTTGTAAACGATAATCTTTTTGCTATTTTGCCAATTCCATAAAGTTGTGGGATTGATTTGAAGAAGTGACAATACCTGTTCTCTTGTCATCAAATCGTCTTTGGCTGTTTGATTATGGAACTCTTTCTTAAAGACTTCTAATTGGCTTTTTACGCTTTCTTTGATTAGCTGTGCTAAACCTTCAGGACTTACGTTCTGTAATAAAATTGACTGTGTCATTTATCTACTATTTAAATTAATAATAGACAAATATTGATTTGGGATTGACCTTTGAAATGGTAGTTTTCGACCTATTTCAAGGTTATGTTCAGGTTGCTTTTATATTGCTTATAATCGTTTGTTCTTTGGATATTAGGATTCGACTTTAAGTTTTGCTTTCTTAATGTGGTAATTGTACCTTCAAAATATTCTCCATTAATCCAATTAATAAAATGCTTTAATTCAACTGTTTCTTGAAAATAACTATCTAACATCATCAATTGAAAGATTACGCTTAAGTCAGTTTGACTACTTGCAGTAATGTTTTTATTAGTTCTGTATAATTCCCATAAATCAAAGGTATTGCCTTTGAAAATATTATTGTGTAAATTAGGTTGAATGTCCTCTTTTTGTTGAGGTTCTTCATGCCTAGGGTTATCTAATTCTCCTAATTTGGTTTCTAAATATATTAGGTAGGCTTCACGTTTTTCGATATTAATTGCTTTCATTCCGAAATGTTCAGTTCCGTACTTGTCAAGATAAACTTGGTCGTACTTATTGAATTGCTCAAATTTTTTAATTTGTGTTTTTATGAAAAGTTGAGTTTGTTTACTTTTGGTTATAAGGTTATTGAATCCTTCTTCCTGTTTTGTTTTAAGGTATTTTTTAAGTGTAATTTCGTAGTATTCGGGGATTAAGGAGAGGTAATCAATTGGGAAGTGGTCACGGTCTTCTAATTGCATTAAGAACTTGCAGCAGTCAATATCTGTATGAATTTTTTTCTGCTTATGGTCAATATGAAAACGGCTTTCACTATAGTTTAAATTGTAATTGCCTTGATTTTTTAAAATATTATAAATATCTTTTGACTCAAAATCTGATTTTTCTAATAACGTGTAATTTTCTATAGTTAAATCTAATATCATTGAGGAATTTTATTTTATGCAATAAATGTACGAAATGTAGTAAAAAAAACAACTTTATTTTTTTTTGTTAAAAATACTTACTCATGTCCATTGCTAAATCCTTGTTGCTTTTACCTATGTATTTTAAAAACATTGCTTCGGTACTATGTCCTGTTATGTACATTAAATGGGTAGTGGGTATTTTACCGTAAAAGTTAGAAGCAAAAGAGCGTCTTCCAATATGCGAGGTTACTAATTCGTATTTTTTGTATAAGCCTGTTTTTTTTCTGTAAATTTTACTGTCAGGTTCTGTTTCTGTTTTTTTGC
Organism: Flavobacteriaceae bacterium; assembly: GCA_965224465.1. Taxonomy (GTDB): domain Bacteria; phylum Bacteroidota; class Bacteroidia; order Flavobacteriales; family Flavobacteriaceae. The sequence goes on from OZ245049.1 coordinate 4,189,737, forward strand.
TGCCTTTAATTATTTCGTTTATTTCTGCTATTTCACAAACTACCTTTATAAAGTCATTGTACTTTTGGTCTGAAATTGAATAAGGAAATTTTCCGTTTCTTTTATTGAGTATTTCTAATGCTTTTGGATGCAAAGGCACGGTCATGTTCTTAGTTGTTTTCTTTTGGGTAAATTCGATTAAGTGTTTGCCGTCTTCAATACGTATTTGTTTATCTGTGAAGCGCATAAAATCCGAAACCCTTTGTCCAGTATAACAACTGAAAATTAACCAATCTTTTGCGTTGTTTAGGCTGTCGGTTAATTGGCTACTGCTGATGTTTTCTATTTTTTTTAAGTCTTCAAAGGTTAAATAGATTATTTCTACTTTTTCACGTTCAATTTTTAGTCCGTTTAATTGGTGGTGGGTTGCAATACCTAAAAAACGAGCATGGAAACAAAATGTTTTTATAAATACAAATGCCCTTTGGATGGTGTTTTGTGCGTACAATTCCTGTTTGCAGTAGTTTACAAATTCATTTTTAAAGCTGTCGTTTACGCCATTGATTAATATGGTTTTTTTTCTGAAAGCTTCAAAGCGTTTTAAAAGTGCTTTTATTACGTTAATCTTTTTTAGCGTGCTTTTTGTGAGTTCATTTTTACGGTAGTCATTGTAAAAATCTATGTAGTTGATTAAGTCGGAAGGAACGTGTTTTTCTTCTGTGGGAGGATTGTAATAATAATCAATTTGAGTTTGTAACCATTCTTTGTTTATGGTTTCATGGTTTACAGAATTGAAAGCGGTTAAAATGTGTTTTTCTATTTTGTTGAGTTCAGAATTTACTTCGGTTTGTTTATTGGTAACTTCAATATCCTTTGATTTTTTTTTATGTTGTTTGCTCCAGTATTTTTTTTCAATCTCAAATTTTGTTTGCGCTCCAAAATTATAATCTGTATAAGGGAGTTCTTTTGCTTCTCCTGTTTTCTTATTAATTATAGTAGATGGTTTGTCAATATCTCTATGTAGTAGACGTAAAACTAAATTTGCCTTTTCTTTTCTTGAACGGTATAAAAAATTAATGGATGCCATAGGTGTATGTTTTTAACAATACAAATATAGAAAATTGTACGGTAGTTGTACGGTTAAAATCAAATTGATTAAAACTATTGCAATCTAAATAAAAGTAGTTATATTCGAAAAGGCTTGCTGTGTATTGCTTTTAATAGTATTTTTCAATGAAACTAGGTAATGTGAGTATGTGGCTGTTTGTGGTGTTTGTACTCTCTCCGCCTGTACAAGCTGAAAGCCCGGAAATTTATTTTCGGGTTTTTTTATGGACTTATTTTAAGGAATATGGACTTTTAAAAATGATTGGAATTATCTGTTGTTTCTTTTTTAGAGAGCACTACTATTCTTAGGAAGCAGCTGATTTTAGTGTTTGTAAAATCCTCCTTTATCAATAGTATATTTCCATAGCATATACATGGCTATTATGGTCGGGGGATACATAATAAATCTGCTTTGGGCGTTCCCCAAGGGGCGGGCTATACGCTCATACGCTTCGCTTTTTTTAGATTGGAGTAACTACCGTTCCTCCAATCTGAAAAAAACTGCAGGGTAACCGCTGCTATCCCTAACGCTTCACGGTTTTTTCGCGAAATTAGGTCTTACCAACTTTTTTTTGTGAAAATAATTTGAATGTATATTTACGTGTATGTATTAGCTATTTTGTTAATTTAACAGGCCATCCCTCTGGGATTATTATTTGTCCAGATTGTGTGGGCGTAATTTCTTCCTTGCTGTATGCTCCAGAGGAGCAATCCTGTTTGTAGCACCATAGGTGAAAATGTTATTGTAGCACCATAGGTGCGACCTGTTAATTGTTCCCCCATCTATCCAATCAAATAAATATTTTTCATTATAATCAACATCAAATTTCTTTAAAAAATCTAGATATTCTTCTTTTGAATGTTTTTGTTTTATGATGATTTTCTTGGTTCAAAATATATTTCACCACAGTGTCTATTTGATTTTTTGAATATGAAAATTCTCCAAATCCTTCTTGCTAACTAAATTTGCCATTTACCCAATTATTATCTTTTATGAATTTTGATGAACCTGCTTTTATATTTCTTGCCAAATCTGAAATTGAAATATAGGGTTTTAATCCAATCTTAAATTCAACTAATAAACGCAACTTTTCGATTTGATTCTATGATGGTTATATTTTCAAAACAGAAAAGTAGGAAAACCTACCTTTCTTGTCTTGATGGATATGTATCTTACGGTCTCAAATCTCGAAAAAAGAAGTTGTATGAAACACATCACCCAAGCACAAAGATACACAATTTGCTGCATGTTAAAACAAGGTTATAAACAGGTTGAGATAGCAGCTGCTATAGGAAAAGACAAGTCTGTTATTAGCAAAGAGATTAAGCGTAATTCAGACAAAAGAAATGGAGTTTACAAGCATGAATTAGCCCAAAAAAAGTATGCTAAACGTCATAAAGAAAAGCCTAAAAGAAAACGCTTTACAGAAGATATTCAACAAGCAATAGAATTGTTATTGCGAGACGATTATAGTCCTGAGCAAGTAGTTGGTATCCTAAAAAAACAAGGTAAAGAAACGGTGTCTATTGAGCGTATATATCAGCATATTAGGGAAGACAAGAGGAATGATGGTGATTTACATACACACCTTCGCAGACAGGGAAGGAGATATAGAAAACGTGGCTCATCAAAGGATTCTAGAGGGGTTATAAAGAATCGCATTAGTATAGAACAACGACCTGAAGTTGTTGAACAAAGAAATCGATTTGGAGATTTAGAGGTCGATTTAATCATAGGTAAAAACCATAATCAAGCCATACTTACCGTAAATGATAGAGCTTCTGGAATGCTTAAAATGAAAAAAGTAAGCTCTAAAGAAGCAGTTGTTGTCACCAAAGCTATCAATGAAATATTAGAAGACTGGAAGCCTTATCTACATACTATAACAGCTGATAATGGAAAAGAATTTGCAGGCCATGAGCAGGTTGCAGAAAATTTATGTATTGATTACTTTTTTGCGCATCCATATCACTCTTGGGAAAGAGGATCTAACGAAAATTTAAATGGTTTGATTAGACAATATTTTGCCAAAGGAAGTGACTTTACAAACCTAACAGATCAAAGAATCAAAGAGGTAGAAACAAAATTAAATAACAGACCTAGGAAGAGACATAAATACGAAAACCCTATATTTGTAATGGAACAATTATTATTTAACTAAAAGTTGCGTTTGTGACTTGAATTCAGCAATCAATAAATGAATATGATCTGGCATTGCAAATATGGCTAATGATTTTTGGTTCCGTTTGCGGATAATACCTGTGATGTATTTATGTAATTCTTCACGGTTTTTTCAGGAAATTAGGTCTTACCAACCTTTTTTCGTAAAAATAATTTGAATGTATATTTGCGTGTATGTATTAGTTAATTTAACAGGTCATCCCTCTGGGATTATTATTATATTGCTTGTCCGTTTGTTTGCTACAAACAGTTTGTCCCTCTGGGACTTCTTCTTTATTTACTCCAGAGGAGCAATCCTGTTTGTAGCGTCTGTTTATGTTTTGTAACCCCATTTTTGTAATTAAGGAATTATAACCTATTTTCTAATATTTGTTCAGATTGTTTGGTCATGATTTCTTCTTTGCTGTATGCTCCAGAGGAGCAATCCTGTTTGTAGCACCTGTTTATGTTTTGTAGCCCCATTTTTGTAATTAAGGAATTATAACCTGTTTACTAATATTTGTCCGGATTGTTTGGTCATGATTTCTTCTTTGCTGTATGCTCCAGAGGAGCAATCCCGTTTGTAGCGCCTGTTTTGTTAATTTAACAGGTCATCCCTCTGGGATTATTATTTTATTGCTTGTCCGTTTGTTTGCTAAAAACAGTTTGTCCCTCTGGGACTTCTTCTTTATTTACTCCAGAGGAGCAATCCTGTTTGTAGCGCCTGTTTATGTTTTGTAACCCCATTTTTGTAATTAAGGAATTATAACCTATTTTCTAATATTTGTTCAGATTGTTTGGTCATGATTTCTTCTTTGCTGTATGCTCCAGAGGAGCAATCCTGTTTGTAGCACTGTTTTGTTAATTTAACAGGTCATCCCTATGGGATTATTATTATTTTATTGCTTGTCCGTTTGTTTGCTACAAACAGTTTGTCCTTCTGGGACTTCTACTTTATTTTTTATGCTTATCCGTTAACTTCCCCAAGATAATTCCATCTATATGATACCGCTGCAATCATAAGCCTGTCGAATAAGTTATTAAATGTTCTCCTATTGAATTTGTAGCAGTACTCGTTCAAGTAATTTTGAAGAAAATCATCATCTATTCTATGATGGACATCCAGTAATAGCCTTTTGGCGTTACTAATTGCTTTGTGAACCCAAGGTAAAATAGAATTGATATTTTTCTTTGGCACAACATTAGAGACTAGTTCAAAATCCTTAGTCAAGTCATTAAAGCTATTTGATCCATCGGAAATTATTTTGCTACCTCCTTCAACCATTTGATTTACAGTTTGAGCTACCTCTTCTTTCTTTAAAGAACTGATTACTTTCATCTTTAGGAATTTCACTCTCTTATTCACCCTGTGTTTCTTGCTGTTATAGTGTTCTGATTCTAGTTTAGACTCTATACTTACTAATACTATTGATTGTCTTTGACTTCCTCGCCCCCTTTTTAAAGGTGCTGTTTTATCTCTTGTTATTGAAACGGTTTCAAAAAACCCATCATCCAATTCAACCTCATCACTAAGCTGATATTCATCGTCTCTTAACCCCATAACGCATCTTAACTTATGAACCATTGCCCAAATAGGCTCATATCTTTTATGACCTATCTGACGTTGAATCTCTTTAGCCGAAAATGATTTTTTTGTGCTTGTTATTAAATGCATAGCTATAAACCAATACTTAAAAGGTAATTTACTGCTTTGCATAACAGTACCGCTTTTCAACGTTGTTCTGTGAGTACAGTTTTTACATTCCCACTGTTCTCGTTTCTTTTTCCAATAATGAGTAGTTCCTCCACACTTTTTACACTTAACCCCTTCTTTTTCGCGATAGGACTTAAATGCTGCTTTACAACTGGCTTCATCTGGGTAGTGCTCACTAAATTCAATTAATCTCATATCGATTATTTATGTTTTATGAAAATACAACAAAAATATTAGGGAAACTAGCGGACAAGCATATTATTTTTTTAGAGAGCACCACGAATGAAAATGATTAATGGGTACTTAGAACTATGCTATAAGTTAACTTTTTAAGGATGCTGTTAAAAATAAAATCGAAAGAAAAAATTAGGGTTTAGTCCTAATGATATTGTTGTGAATGTTTCAATTTTTACTGATTTATTATTGGAACTGTCGGTGTTGTCAGGTATATAAAAATCTGTATTTAGTATGTTCGATTTATTGTAAATATTGAGAACCGAAAAACCAAACTCTCCTTTTGTTGAATTTATTTTTCTTGTAAAGTTAAAATGATACAATACCGAAAAATCCAAGCGATGGTAATCGGGTAAGTTTTTTGAATTTATGGGAGCATATTCAATGGAATGTATGTTGTTTCTTGTTTTGATACCTATCGCATCGGTATATGGAGCTCCTGTTCTGTATTTCCATCCTAGTGAAAATTGATATTTTTTTAACGTGTAGGACTGAGACCAGGTAAGCGAATGGGTAATATCATTATTTCCATGGAAGGGATTTCCTTGGTTGATGTTTTCAAATGTATAATTATTTGTAGCGTAGGTATATCCAATCCATGAAGTATAGTTGTTTATTTTCTTTTTTAGTAATATATCTATCCCTCGTATGGTGCTATTACCTTTTGATAGATCGTTATTAATGGGTGATTTGAATCCTTTTGTAAGTGTGGTAAAGCCATTTATATTTTTATAATAGAAGTCGGTATTTATTTTCCATCCATTTTTATTGATTGAAAAACCAAGTGTAAGTTGATCACTTTTCAAAATAGGGACACCTTCTCTATGTGCTAAAACCCATATTTGATTTTCGAGTCCTGGATTTGGATCTGAGAATTCCATAATTTGGCTTACAGATTGGTTCCTTTTTTCAGCAGAGCCTCTTAGTTTAAGTATATTTCCTGTTTGATATTCTATATGAAATCGGGGTTCTATAAAAAGCTCTTTTAAGGAAGAGTAATAATCTGCTCGCATTCCAAGATCTATATTCCATGCACTTAAATTTGAATAGTGAATCCCTGTATAGAATGCATGTGTTGTTCCATTTTTTGCATCTATTATAACATCAGTATTGGGTTCTTTGAATAGGTGACTAGCACTGGTAGAGAAGAATTGGTAACCTGTAGTTTGGGTAAAGTTTTCTGAAAGAATTAATTTGGAATGCATTTTTATTCCTAGCTCTTTAACATGGTTTTCTTTTCTTAGTGTGAGCGGTTTTTTTAAGTAATAATTATATTCTTTTCCTTCATGAGAAAAATCATAGATGGAATTGTACAATTGAATTTTAGAAGATAAGTTTTGAGTCCAGTTTCTTTCCCATGTAGCACTCATTCCTTTATTATAAATATTAAAGCTGTCTTTAAAGCTGTATCCGTTCTCATCAATATCTAGATTGTATTTCAGCCTGTTTTTTGTGTAGATACTGGAGAAGCTAAACCTGTTTTTTGGAGTGTTACTCAATATTTTAAAAGTATAGTCATAAAAGTAAAACGAGGCGTTTTCTTTAGAGTCGTCATTGGGATTGTAGTCAAAGTCCATGTTAAACCGTGTGTTTTGGAATGCTTTATCTGCAAATATTCCAAAGGTGAGGGTGCCTTCCTCAGATGAAATTGGTATCGATTTTCTTGCAGAAACAATAATTCCTATTTTTTTTGAAATTGGAATTTTAAGGCAAGCATTTCCATGTGTCATGTTAAGACCTATAGAACCAGTAGTTTTTTTTGGTGTTTTAGACTGGGTTTCAATGTCAATAATTCCTGCTATTCGATCTCCGTATTTTGGTTTTACTCCACTTTTATATATTTTAATATGATCGGTAATGTAGGGGTTGAATATGGATAGCATTCCGAAAAAATGATTGGAATTGTACATCTTTATTCCATCCCAAAGAATTAGGTTTTGATCTGGAGTTCCTCCTCTAATGTATAGGTCTGAGGCTGTTTCTGAAAGGCTTTCAATGCCTGGTAATAATTGTATGCTTTGTAAGACATCTGGTTCTGGAAGTCCTGCTAATATATCCACACTATTAAGCTTGAAATTTAGGGAACCATCTTTTGCTTTTACGATTGCAGTTGTGATATGTTTTTTAATTACAACCTCGTTTAATGCATAATTTTTTGAGGGAAGGATATACGTATTGCAATTTATTTTTTCATTTAATTTCAGCGAGATATGGATCGTTTTGTAGCCTAAAAAAGAAATGGATATAATGTCGGTTGGTTTGCAGTTTTTAATGCTAAAAAACCCGTTTTTGTCAGTACTTGTTCCTACTGTTTTGTCTTGAGATATAATTGTAGCTTGGTGTATAGACTTTCCGTTTATTCCATTCTTTACATAGCCACAAAAAGTTATTTTGTCTAAAATCTTTACACTGTAAAAATTAGTATCTATCTGGTTGAAAACTAAGGGGTAGTTTTTTTCAATGGTTTCAATTATTCCTTCTAGTGAACTGGTTTTTAATGCACACGTTATGTATTGCTTTTTAAGCTGGGTAGTGTTGTAGGCAAATTTAACATTAAACTTTTTTTCAAGACCATTCAGGATCTCAATAAAAGGTGTGTTTTTATAGTGAATACTCGCTGATGCTGTTTGGGCATTGGCATTCAAATAAACGATGAGGAAAGCAACAATAAAAAATAATTTCATTTATCTATCAACAAGAACAATGTTGTTCTTGTCAACAAAAGTAAACTTTATTTTTAAAGGTTCAAAAACTGTTTGCAATGCTTTTTCTAAATTACTATGTACAAAACCACCAGTATACCGAATTTTAGTGTTTACTTTCTTACTGTCTATGCTAATGTTGTATTGGTTTTCTAAGGCAGTTATTACTTGGTTTAAAGGAGTGTTTGAAAAGCTACTTAATTTTTTTGTCCATGAGGGTGAATTCTCACTGATATTCCATTTTTCAAAAGAATTGTCTAGAAATCTAATGGCCTGACCTTGGTGAATTGTTTTAGAAAAGGGGGCTTTTTCTACTTTAACAGAACCTTTATAACAAGAAACTTCAAAAGTATTTTTACGGGCGTTTACTGTAAATTGCGTGCCTATAACGCTCACGTCTCCTTGGGGTGTTACTACTTTGAAAGTAGACCCTTTGGCTACTTTAAAAAAAGCTTCTCCAGTTAAATTTAAGCGTCTATTGTTTTTCCAAGCTCTTTTTTTATGTGTTAATGTAGAAGTAGCATTCAGTAATACTTGGGAGCTGTCTGGAAGTGAAATTGCTAACTGTTGTCCAGTGCTAGTGTTGTATTCGACGGTGTTCTTAAAGGAAAATACATAGGTGATTAATATAGCTATAGCTGCTACAGCACCGTATGTCCACAAGGAGAATACCGTGCTTTTTTTCTTTACATGTATTATTTTGTCTTGTGTTTTTTTTAATAAATATTCTTTGTCAAAACCTGGGAGTTCTAATAAATCAGTTCCTTTTAGAATGGATTTATAATGCTTGCATTCTTCGGTTTTTTCAAAAGACGCAATTTCGTGATCGGCTAAGGTTCCGTTAGCCCATTTAGCCAAAAAATTAGTTATGTTGTTACGTTTTTCCATTTTTTAATGATGTTATAGCAATATTTTCCCAAATGATTGTTTAAAAACAGATCCTCAATCGGGTTGAGTGTCGGTTGTTTTTTGATAAAAAACAGAAAATAATTGATCTATATCTGTCATAACAATATTGTATTTGATATTAAATAGCGATGCCAATTTTTTCTTTTAATTCCAAGAGTGCCAAATGCATTCTTCTTTCCACTGCTTTTTGAGTGATTCCTATAATTTCAGCAATTTCTCGGTATGTTTTGTTATCTTTTCTACTGAGTAAAAAAACCTCTCTTTGCTTTTGAGGTAAATTAGAAATACTCTGTTGTAATTTTATCAAAAACTCTTTTTCTTCCATTAAAAATTCAGGGCTATGGTCAAATAATTTAGAAGTGTCTACCGTTTCGTTGTATCTCAAAATTACTTTACAGTGTTTTACTTCGTTGAAAAAGGTGTTCTGAGCAATTTTCATGACAAAGGATTTTGCCTTTTCAAAGAGTACCTTCTTACAATTATTCCATAGTTTTATAAATGCTTCTTGGGTAATGTCTTCTGCTTGTTGAAGATTTCCACATTTATAATAAATAAAATTCCGAATCACTTCAGAATGATTGTCAAAAATCATTTTAAAGTTCTGTTCTTCACAGATAGATTTTTTTTTGTCATCAATAAGGGGCTATGTTGTTGCTCCAAAACTAATTAAATATTTTCTAACATTAAAATATTAACATTCTTATTTTATTCAACCTGCATTTATAAGTACAACAACTTTCTTTTTGTTTACCCTATTTATTTTAATGACTATCTATTTTTTTTAATAAATCTAAAAAAATAAATAGGGTAAAGCAATTGTTTGTTGTTGTCTTTCTGAATACGAATATTAAAAACACAATAAATGATGATGTAAACCACTCGCTTTCTTTTGAGGGCTGATTAAAAGTGCTTTCTGAAGAATAATGTAGACCTAGCGCCTCATAGAATACTATAGTTAAGAAATGCTATTTGGAGTGATTGAATAGGCATATTTGCTATAGATAGTAACAGCAATAGGGGCTGGTTTATAAGAGGGAAAATGCTATTTGTAAACAACTATTAATAAAAACAGCTTAATATTAAGTGCCCGTTCCCATGGTTTGTTTGTGCCTGATGTTGCATGTAGAACTGCTTAAAAACAAAAATTAATATCGAATTAGATTAGAAATAAAAATGTATACAGGAAGGATTGGAGTGTTTAAGAAACACTAGAATACTGTTTTTTTTGTGTTTTCATGAATCTTTTGTATACCATGCGTATGAAATTCCATGAAGGGAAATTGTAATTAATAAAATTTAAGAATAAAAGAAATAAGGGGTGTTTTTATGTTTTGAATAAAAATAGGTCACTATTAAAAAAATAATTAAAAATGAAAAATTTCATAAAATTTAGATTGAAAAGCTTTAAATATGCTTCTAGAGGTATGGTTCTATTGATACGGACAGAGCACAGCATTATTGCGCAAACATCATTGTTTTTAATGATTATTTGCATGGGGATATTTTTTGGTATTTCAAAACAGGATTGGATCAATCAATTTCTTGCTATGGGACTTGTTTTAGCCACAGAGGGCATAAATACAGCGGTAGAAAAACTAGCGGATTTTGTACATATAGAACAACACCCTAAAATTGGTTTTATAAAAGATATTGCGGCTGGAGCTGTTGCATTTGCAGCACTTTTTGGTCTTATTATTTTTATAATTATTTATGTACCCTATTTTAAAGTCTATGTATAATAAAATTTTTAACGGTCGTTTTTCCACATTGTATGCCTTTGTGATAGCGTACCTAATTATCTCATTTGTGATACGAAGTATCTTTTTCGTACTCTCTTATCAACAGATAGATTTTTCGTTTTTTAATGTATTAAGCATTCTTTCGCTTGGGTTTCTATACGATTTGGGAGCTGCAATTTTCTTTATATTTATTTATGCTAGTTATTTGCTTATTATTCCTTCAAAAATAATAGGGTCGGTTCTTGATAAAATAGCCATTTATTCGATTTTATCGTTGACTTTGTTTATCACAATATTTTCTTTTCTAGGAGAAATTCCTTTTTGGGAGGAGTTTAATACGCGGTATAATTTTATTGCTGTTGATTATTTAATTTACACGTACGAAGTAGTAGAAAATATCAATCAGTCTTATCCATTACCTATGCTTATTGCATTGTTATTGTTTTTGTGTCTCGCATTGCTGTATATATTTACAGTAACTAAAAGATTTCAGAATACGTTTACTGTTAAAACAAGTTTTAAATCTAGATTTTTACACTTTTTGGGAATTCTATTTGTTTTCTTGTTTTATATTCAATGTGTAACTAATAAACAAGCTGAGGTAAGTGATAATACGTACAATAATGAATTGTCTAAAAATGGTGTTTTTTCTTTTTTTGCAGCCTATCGATCTAACGAATTAGATTTTCATACATTTTATGCAACTTTAACTGAAAAAGAGGCATTTGATACAATGAGAAAGGAGTTAAAACAGGAGAATCAAGAATTTTTATCTACAGAAAATACTATATTTTTAAGGGATACTAAAAGCGATTCAATTGCTTTAAAGCCAACAATCATATTAATCTGTCTCGAAAGTTTTAATGCGGATTTTATGCAGTCCTTTGGGAATACCAAAGGACTGACTCCAAATCTTGATGCCTTAGCTAGTAAAAGTATTTTATTTACAGACATGTATGCAACAGGGACTCGTACAGTGAGGGGGATGGAAGCAATTACTTTAAGTGTGCCTCCTACTCCTGGTCATAGCATTGTGAGGCGACCAGGTAATAGTAATTTGTATTCCATAGCATCTGTTTTAAGACAACAAAAATACGATTTGAGTTTCTTTTACGGAGGAGATGGGTATTTTGATAATATGAATAGTTTTTTTGGAGGGCAAGGATTTGATATTGTTGATAGAAATAGAGGTAACCCATTGTCAGACGATATCAAAACAATACGTACCAATATCACAGATGATGAAGTGACTTTTGAAAATGCTTGGGGGATTTGTGATGAAGATATTTATACCAAAGTGCTACAAACGGCAGATGCTAATTATTTAGCAGGAAAATCTACGTTTAGTTTTGTGATGACTACATCTAACCACCGCCCCTATACTTTTCCTGATGGGAAAATTGATATGCCACAAGGATCAAGAGAAGCAGCTGTGAAATATACAGATTATGCTCTGGGTGATTTTATAAAGAAAGCACAACAAAAACCATGGTTTAAAAACACTGTCTTTGTGGTTGTCGCAGATCATTGTGCAAGTAGTGCTGGGAAATGGGATATTACTATTGATAAACATCATATCCCTGCATTTATCTATAATTTACCGGGGATTCCAGCAGAGAATATTTCTAAATTGGTTTCTCAAATTGATATTATGCCTACTGTTTTTGGATATTTAAATTGGAATTATACCACGGCACTATACGGCAAGGATATTTGTCAAATGTCAAAAAAAGAGGAAAGAGCATTGATAGGTAATTATAGAACAGTAGGAATGTTAAGAAATGCTGTGTTTACAGAAATTAATGACCGTAAACAAATCCATCAATATAATTGGGATTCTGAATTAAAACAAATGCATAAAGCAAAGCTTTCAAATAAATTATTTGAAGATGTAACAATATCTTATTATCAAACAGCAAGTGAACGGTATAAAAATGGATTAATGAAAGATAGGCAAGCAATATTGCGTTAATAAAAGGGAGTATGTGTCTTTTTTTTGTTGAAAAATAAGGATAAACCTACAAAGGTATATGTGTGCTTACGTGTCTTAAGTGTTGTATTATATGTGTTTACTTGAAAGGTGTTTGTGGGCGTCTCCTTGGAATCTTATCCAATTGTGTTAAATAAGGATTAAAAACAGTGGCATAGATACGGTTTTTACGTTGTGTTCGTTATTACACATAAGTTTGTTGTTTTTTGTCTGACCTATTTGAAGCAGTTGGAGGGTATGCATCCTTATAAAAATGTAAAATAAGTTAAAAATCATACGGAGTATTGCTGTTTTGGACAATAGGAGTTAATGATATAAGTGGATATGTTTTAAAGACAGAAGATATTCTTGTCTTTAAGAGCATGGCTTTGATGTATTTGATCTCAGAAATACAAGAAAAATAATAAAAGAGTTGATGTTTTAAAAATAGCAAAAAAACCTTGCCAGACCATCTGTATAAGATGAGGCTAGTGTTCTGTCTTATAGCACCATTTATAAGGGGGTAAGACGTGTGGATTGCTAATGAAATTAGAAGAATAAATGATCAGATTTAATAGAGAGTCTCTATGTACACTGCTGTTCCTTTTTATAGGAATGCTTACATGGGGGCAGCAAATAAACGATATAGAGGGCTATTGGAAGTCTTGCGATGAAGATGATAACATGGTTGTTCGTGTGGTGCTAGATGATAACAGGATTCCAACGGCTCATTTAATAGGTTTTCAAAGAAACGATGGGTCATGGCAAGAAGATAAACCTCAAAAAGGAATAAAAGTAATGTATAAGTTTAAATACAGTGCTAATTTAACATGGAAAAACGGGAAAATTTATGATCCTATTACCAAAAGAACCTATCGGGGAGTGATACAATTACAAAGTAAAGATACGATTAAAGCAACGGGGTATTGGGCTTTTTTATGGGATGATATTTTGTATAAAAGAATAACGTTAAAAGAAGCTGATGAACCAGAGAGTTAATAAGAATAATTGTGAGTTCTTGTTTTTAGTATTCTTTTTGTTTTCGTTCAATCTATGTATTGGGCAAGAATTCAATGGGCTTATAAAGGACAAGGAAGAAAATACGAGTTTACCTTTTGTAAATATATATTTTAAAGGGACCTCTATAGGTGTTACCTCTGATCTTGATGGTAAATTTTCTATAAGTAAAAAAAGATCTATTAAAAGTGACTCTCTCATATTTAGTTTTATGGGATATCATACAAAAACACTATCGGTAAATGCCTTAAATAAAAACACCGTTGTTTTCTTGAAATCAGAAGAAAGCCAACTAAAAACAGTTGTTTTAACCGCAAAGGAATTGCCTTATACCGAATATTTGATGCGAAAAATAATTCGGAATAAAAAAAACAATAATCCTGCAAATGTTAAGAAAGTTACGTTTAAGGAGGTTTCATTGTTAGCTGTTTATTTGTCAAATTTGGACGAGGATATATTAAGCTCTAGACGATTTAGAAATTATAAAGAAGCTTTTATAAGAGATAAGGATTCTATGGTTATGATGCCTGTTCTTTTTAGTAAAGAGATTTTTTCTCACACGATTAATAAAAATAAAAATATAAAAACAAATATTTTTAGTGAACAGAAAGGTACTTTAGAACAATTAAATAGCTTGATAAAAACAACAATAAATAATAAAATAACACAATCTGTTAATTTCTATGATGATAATATTGATTTATTAGGAAGGAGTTTTCCTAGTCCTATTTCTTCAAATTACAAAGCGTATTATAGAATGATATTGGCAGATAGTACGTTTGTAAACGGTGTCAAGCATTACCAGTTTGAGTATTATCCAAAGAACGAAAAAAACGCCGTATTTGATGGTAGTTTTTGGGTAGATACAAATTCTTATGCACTTACAGAAATTGAAGCTTCTATTCCTGTTGAAGCAAATGTGAATTTTATAAAAAGTTTAGAGATTGCCTTAAAATACAAAAAAGTAGCGGGTACATATTGGATGGTGTCATCACAGAAAACAACTACTTCTTTTTCTTTTGTCTCCTCTAAAAACAAAAAAAATACCAGTTATTTTTCTGTCCAAAAAAATCAAAGATTTGTTGATTTTAATAAGAGTATTGTTGGAATAACACCAACAAAGAGTGGTTTAAACTCCTCCGTATCTGGAAATAGTAATGCACTACTTTTAATGGATGAGGTGAAATTAGATGCCTTTGAGAAAAAGACACTCAAAGGAATAAATCAACTCAAAAATAATGGTTTCATTAAATTTGTAGACCGTTTTGGAGCCATGACTTTAAATGGTTATTACAACTTGAATACATTTGATTTGGGGCCTTATTTTGACTTGTATTATAAAAATGGCTTAGAAGGAAGTCGTTTTACGATCCCCTTAAGAACGAGTAAAAAAATGTCTAAAAAATTCACTGTTGGTGGCTATCTCGGATATGGTAATAAAGATAAAAAGTTTAAATATGGTGTCAATTTAAAATACTTGCTTCCAGTAGATAAACGCACTGTTTTAACATTCGATTATTTTGATGATTATAAAACAATTACGCAGAATCGGTATATAAAATTTATTCAAGAAAACCCTTATTCTTCTGGAGGAGGTAATATTCTTTCTGTTTTTAGTAGTAACGATCGTTTGGATTATCATTTATTTAGAAGAAAACATTTCGAGTTTAGTGTTTCATATCAAAACAATCAAAATTCTCGGTTGTTTTTTAAACCCTTTTACGATTCGTATGAGCAAAATAAATTCAACCCGTTAATTCATAATGGAATTAAAATAAAAGGATTTAAAACAATTGGATTGGTGACAGATTTAAGGTATTCAAAGGCTAGAAATTTTGATCAACAATTTTTTTCTAGAATTTATTTTGGTTCAACAATTCCTGTTTATCACTTAACAGTAGAAGTGGGGAGTAACCAAATTGTTGGGAGTTCGGATAGGTTCTCTGGTTTTTATACGAGACTAAATGCATCGGTTAAAAAGAAATTTTTACTAGGGACAAGTTTTATAAAACTATATATGAATGCAGGTTGTATTTTCGGAAAAGTACCATACCCATTGCTTAATAATCCGAGTGGAAATCAAAATATAGGATTGGCTAGGTTTAATTATAATTTACTAAATCCTATTTCTTTTACCTCTGATGTTTTTACCAATTTACATCTAAGTTTTAATGGAGGAGGGGTTTTGTTTAATAAGGTGCCGATATTGTCTTCCTTAAATTTGAGAGAGTCTTTGTCGTTTAAAGCATTTTACGGAAAATTAAGAAACAACAATTCACAATTTTTTAAACTACCAGAAGGTTTAAAAACCATATCAAATCAACCTTATATGGAACTAGGAATTGGCGTTAGTAATATATTTAAGGTATTGCGTATCGAGTATGTTAAGCGAATAAATACAGGGAGTTTTTATGATGGAATATCTATAAAAGGAGCGATAAGATTAAGAGTAGAAGTAAGTTTTTAACCCCTTATCAAGGGTTTTGTTTTCCGAGGAAGCGCCTTGGAAATATAAAATATTATTTAGAAATCATGCCTCGTGCCTTTGGGACGAGGTTATTGAATTTTATGAGGTTTACCTCTAAATAGAAAATGTTTTTTTAAAGCATATATCGTGTCTTTCGAGACGTTAGTATCGCTTTTTAAAAACGTAAAATAGTAACAATACTAACCAAGCCGATTACAGTGCTTATAAAACTAAATGAATGGGAAAATATGATTTTATAGAAAAGAGTAGACTTACCAAGGTGACTAGCTACTTAAAATCACAAGGATTGTATCCTTTTTTTAAAGAAGTGACCTCCTCTCAAACGGATGTTGCGTATTTTGGAGATAAGAAAGTTTTAATGTTTGGATCTAATAATTATTTAGGATTAAACAATCATCCAAAAATAATAAAGGCAACACAGGATGCTATTGCTAAATACGGAACATCTTGTACTGGTAGCCGTTTTATGAACGGAACTTTAGATTTACATCATAGGTTAGAGGACAGTCTAAAAGAGTTTTTAAATAAAGAAGCAGTCATTGTTTTTTCTACTGGTTTTCAAGTCAATTTAGGTGTGATCCCGGCTTTAGCAGGTAAAAATGACACTGTTTTTATAGATGAGTTAAATCATGCTTCCATTATCGATGGCTGTCAGTTGAGTCATGCCAAAAGAGTGAAGTTCAAACATAGCAATATAGATGATTTAAAAAAGAAGCTTGCTTTGCCTACTGTAGCTGGAGCTAAGAAAATTATTATTACTGATGGTATTTTTTCTATGGATGGAGATATTGCTAAATTGGATGAAATTGTTGATGCAGCGAAAGATTGTAATGCTATTACCATGGTCGATTGTGCGCATGCCATTGGTGTTTTAGGTAAAAATGGTGCAGGAACGGCGTCTCATTTCGGAGTTACGGATCAGGTTGATCTTATTGGTGGAACTTTTAGTAAATCATTAGCGTCTGTTGGTGGGTTTATCGCTGGAGATTCTGATATGATAGAATATTTAAGTCATGCTTCTAGATCGTTTATGTTTAGTGCAAGTTTACCTCCAGCGTCTGTTGCTAGTGCACTAGCTGCATTAGAAATTATTAAAACAGACAATAGTTTTAAAGAGAAATTATGGGAAAACACCCATTATGCCATTGCTAAAATGAAAGAGTTTGGATTGGATATTGGTAGTGGTGAAACTCCAATTATCCCCATTTATATTAGAAATACTGAAAAAACCTTTAGAGTTGCTAAGATGTTATTTGATAACGGAATCTATGTGAATCCTGTTGTATCGCCTGCCGTAAGAGATTCGGATTCCTTGTTGCGTTTTTCTCTTACTTCTGCACATAGTAAAGATCAAATATTATTTGCAGTATCAGAAATAGCAAAATCTATTGATTATTTTTCAAAACAAACAATTAAAATCGATGCCTGTATCAATTAAATTAGTAAAAAGTAAAAAAGAATTGAATACTTTTATTCAATTTTATAATCAGTTATATAAAGCGAATCAATATGTAGCTTTTCCTTTAGATTTTGATGAAATTTCTACCTTAACTGACGGAAAAAATCCAGCCCATGATATTTGTACATCAAGTTATTGGTTGGCTTATAAAAACAATAAAGTTGTTGGTAGAATAGCTGTTATTATTAATGCAACAGAATTAAAAAAAGCAGCAACTCCGATTGGACGTTTTGGGTTTTATGATTTTGTAGATGACTACGAAGTCTCCAGGGCTTTAATGGATGCCGCTGTAAAATGGCTTAAGGAGCGTGCAATTAAAAATATACACGGGCCATTTGGGTTTACAGATCTTGACAGGCAGGGTATGTTAATAAGCGGGTTTGATCGTTTAGGAACGATGGCTACCATATATAACTTTGAGTATTATCAAAATCATATCGAAAAACTTAACTTTAAAAAAAGTATTGATTGGGTAGAATATACTTTTGAAATTAAGGATAAAGTACCATTGAAAATTGAGAGAATATCCAATTTTGTTCAAAAAAAGTACGCGTTAAGACCTTTGAAAATAAATAGTAAAAAAGAGCTTAAAAAATATATTCCTGAAATTTTCAGTTTAATTAACGTTGCGTATAAAAATTTGTATGGCTTTACAGAGCTTAATGATGATCAAATTGAATATTATGGGAATCTTTATTTCAGCTTTGTGAAAAAGGAATTTATTAGTATTATAATTGATGCGAATGCTTCGATTGTTGGTATTGGAATTACGCTCCCTTCTTTTACGAAGGCTTTGCAAAAAGCAAAGGGGAAATTGCTGCCTTTTGGTTGGTATCATCTATTGAAATCATTAAAGTCTAATACGATTCTTGATTTGTATCTTGTGGCTGTCAAAGACGCGTATAGAGATAAAGGGGTGAGTGTAGTTATGATTGATCAATTATACAAAGAATCGATTCGTTTTGGGATCAAACGTATAGAAACTAATATTGAATTAGAAGACAATGCGAATGTACAATCGCTATGGAAATATTTTGACGCGGAATTACATAAAAGAAGACGTTGTTTTATAAAAAACATATAGTATGGCAGATCTGCAAAAAAAAATATTAATTACAGGGGCGACTGGTTTTATAGGTAAATATATTGTGGAACATGCCTTGAAAAATAATTTCGAAGTATATATTGCCGTTCGAAAGACGAGCAGTATAAAAAGAATTAATGCGTTTAAATTTCATACAATACAGGTGGACTTTTCATCCGAAGAAACAATAAATGCATCTTTTTCATCTGACTTGATTTTTGATGTAGTTGTTCATAATGCGGGTGTTAAGTCGTCTAGTGCTAAGGCATTGTTCTATAAATACAATGTAGAATTAACAAAAAATATCTGCACTGTTTTACGAAAAAGAAAATTACTAAAAGGTAGATTTGTTTATATAAGTAGCTTGGCAGCTCTAGGTCCTGGGGATCCAAAGTTGTTAAATGATATTACAGAGGAACAATTACAGCAGCCTATTTCACATTATGGGAAAAGTAAATTAAGGGCAGAGAAGGAAGTTGTTTCTTCTGGATTTCCCTACGTTATTTTACGTCCTACAGCTGTATATGGTGTGGGTTCTCTTGATTATAAAGATTTGATAAATGTGGTGAATAGAGGAGTGGCAGTTTACACTGCAAACCCAAAACAATCGTTGTCGTTTATTCATGCAGAAGATGTGGCAAAAGTGATTTTTCTATCTTTGATTTTGAAGGTGGAAAACCAGTGTTTTAATCTTTCTGACGGACATAAATACACCTTAGAAAGTGTTTATAATACGGTGTCTAAATCCTTAAATAAGCCTCTTAAGTGGCGGTTTCAGATTCCTCTTTTTCTCGTGTATTCGGTAGCCTACGTAAATAGCTTAATCGAACGTTTTTTTAAAATTGAGAATGCATTAAATAGCATTGAGAAAGCAACGGAAATAACAGCGATGAATTGGACGTGTTCTGCTACAAAATTAAAATTAAAACTGAAGTTTAAGCCCTCTCATACACTCTCTGAAATAATTAATTAATTTTTATTGTAAACCTTTTTAAAGGTGTCTAATCCAATGTACATGAAGTTTTTAAAAAAAATTGACATTTTGTTCTTTAGTTTTATCCTTTTAACATCACTTCTTTTATTGTTGTCTTGGAGGACATGTTCAAATATGGGTGAACTGTTCAGTATTAGAGTCTGCATTGTTGGTGTTGCTATGGCACTCATATATTTTCAAACAAAATTTAAAAACCCACTCTTGGGCTTGCTTCGAAATGTGTATCCAATTGTTTTTAGTGGTTATTTATATGCGGAAACTGTTTTTTATAATAAGTTACTATTCGATAATCTAGATCCATTGCTTGAGAAATATGAATTGTTGGTTTTTGGGTTTCAGCCAAGCATCATTTTTTCAACTACTTTTAATAGTATGTTATTTAGTGAGCTCATGTATTTTGGGTATTTTTCTTTTTACCTTTTAATTATCGGATTTATTTTGTGTGTTTATTTTAAAAATAACAGTCATTTTCTAAAAACAATGTTTTTGTTGAGTTCTTCGTTGTATCTGTTTTATTTTATTTTCGGAATTTTTCCTGCTATGGGACCACAATTTTATTTTGACTTTCCTCAAAAACAGTTACCTCAAGCATATTTTTTTGACAAGATCATGCATTTTATACAGGATGGAGGCGAGCAACCTACAGGAGCTTTTCCTAGTTCTCATGTTGGGATTTCACTCATTATTTTAGGGCTGGCAAAAAAAGTAGCTCCTTTGTTTTTTAAAATTGCGATTCCTTTTACTATTATTCTTGTGATGTCTACGGTTTATATTAAAGCACATTATTTACTAGATGTTGTTGCCGCTGTATTAATTGCTCCGTTTATTTTATGGCTATCGGAAAAAATATAAGCTTGTGCAGCTAGTAATACCAAACACATTTCCAAGTGACGGTTTAGAAATGTAATTGTTTTTTGTTTTAGCTAGGCAGAAAAAGGAAGGATAGCTTAGTTATTGTTCTGTTTTTTAACAACGCTAGAACGTGAAATAAACTGTTTATAACGGTTGTCTTGGGTTGTAATTGGTTTAAAAGTTAAATATAAGATTTGGTAAAAGGCTTTTCTATGAAAAACCTATATTTGTGATGAATCAATTGAATGTCAACCAAAAGTTGTGTTTGTACTTAAAATTCAGCTTTAATTTACTCTGTTTATATGAAAATCACAATACCGTTTATTTTTATGGCTTACCTATTGGTTTCTTGTGGGAATTCCGAGGAACTAAAAAAAGAAGTAAATAGCACCGAAGTTGTACTAGCTTCAGACAGTAAAGAAGCTATTATTTTTAAGGCGGCGCATACTGTTCCTACAGCGAATCAATACAATGCGTTAAAAAATGAATTTATCGCCTTTATTCATTTTGGACCTAATACATTCACGCGTTTGGAATGGGGGACTGGGATGGAAGACCCAGCGGTTTTTGATCTCAAAAACTTAGATACAGACCAGTGGTGTAAAGCTATGAAGTCTGCGGGGATAAAAATGGTGGTGTTTACTGCGAAACATCACGATGGTTTTACTTTGTGGCAATCACGTTATACAAAACAGGGTGTTATGTCTTCTCCGTTTAAAAATGGAAAAGGAGATGTTATGAAAGCGTTGTCAGAATCCTGTCACAAATTTGGATTAAAACTAGGAGTGTATTTGTCTCCTGCAGATTTATATCAGATAGAAAATAAAAACGGTTTGTATGGGAATTTAAGTAAACCTACCGAAAGAATTATTCCAAGACCAGTAGCAGGTCGTCCGTTTAAAAATAAAACGACTTTTAAATTTAAGGTAGATGATTATAATGAGTATTTTTTAAATCAATTGTTTGAATTATTGACGGAATATGGGCCTATTTATGAAGTTTGGTTTGATGGAGCGCATCCAAAGAGAAAAGGAGGGCAGGAATATGATTATTTGGCATGGAAAAAATTAATTTCGACCCTGGCACCAGAAGCTGTTGTTTTTGGGAAACAAGATATTAGGTGGTGTGGGAATGAATCAGGTAAAACAAGAGCTACGGAATGGAATATTATTCCTTTTCAGGAAGATCCAAGTCAAATGAATCGTTTTCCAGACCTCACTGGCGAATCTATTGGAAGTCGTAAAGAATTGTATGCTGCTAAATACCTCCATTATCAGTTTGCGGAAATAAATACCTCCATTAGGGAAGGTTGGTTTTATAGAGATGATACAAGACAAAAAGTACGTAATGCTGACGATGTTTTTGATATTTATGAGCGCTCTGTAGGCGGGAATGCAGTTTTTTTGTTAAATATCCCACCAAATAGGGGTGGTAAGTTTTCGGAGGAGGATGTTGCAGTGTTAGAGGAGGTTGGGAAACGTATAAAAGAAACGTATGGAACAGATCTCTTTCTTGATGCCAAAGGCCCCGAAAAGGTGTTGGATCAGGACGAACTTAGTTTTGAACTGTTAAAAGATGAAAATCGGACTATAATAATAACAACACCTACTAAAATCACCATCAACCGCTTGTCTATTCAAGAAGCAATTAGCACGCATAGTGAAAGGGTTGAGGAGCATGCTGTAGATGCTTGGTTAGAGGGGGCATGGAAAGAAATAGCAACAGGGACTAATGTGGGGTATAAGAAGGTTTTAAGATTCCCTGAGGTAACTTCTAATATGTTTAGATTTAGAGTGACTAAGGCGCGTTTACAGCCTGCGATTGCGAAGATATCGGCACATTATTACAAGACAAGGCCTCCTCAATTGCTTATCTCAAGAAATAGAGAGGGCGTGCTTGTTATTACATCAAAAAAACATGATTTTAGTTGGAAGCCTCATGGAGAGGATGTGTTTGGGAACTTGCATGAGGGTTTTGAAATTAGATTTACATTAGATGGGACTTCTCCTTCAGAGAACGCAAATTTATTTGAGGGGGCTATTGTTGTTGAGTCAAAAGTAGTAAAAGCTGTAGCTATTGAAAAAGGACGTTTGGGAGGTGTGGCATCGGTTGATTTTGGATTGATAAAAAAGGAATGGAATGTATTGGACGTTGATAGTGAAAGTGCAAAACATTTAAAGAATTTTGCTATTGATGAAAATCCAGAGACATACTGGGAAAGTGATTCAAAAGCAGGTTCTCATTATATAGCTGTTGATTTGGGAGAGATTCATGCAGTTAAAGGGTTTTCTTATACACCTCAAACAGAAAATCAAGGAGGTATGATGGAGCAGGGTAGAATTTATACGAGTGTAGATGGACGGGTGTGGAAAGTAATAGGAGATTTTGAGTTTGGTAACTTAATCAATGACCCTGTTAAGAGAAGGTATGATTTTAAGTCCAGCCTAGAAACGAGGTATCTTAAAATTGAATCAAAAACCATTGCAGGAGGGAAGAAGACAGTAGCGATTGCTGAATTGGGCTTTTATGAATAATACCATTACATTTCCAAGTGAAGGTTTAGAAATGGAATTATTTTTTGTTTTAGCTAGACGAAAAACGGAAGGATAGCCTTTGTTATCGTTCTGTTTTTTAACAACGCTAAAACGTAAAATAAACTATTTCTATCGGTCATTTTGGATTGTAATTGGTGTAATAACCTGTAAATGAAATAGAATTATTTAAAACCGATGCGTAGGTAGCTGTGCATCGGTATTTCTTTATACGGTATTCAACATGTGGTATTACTGTAAAATAAAAATCCCACACTAATAAAAGTATGGGATTTGTGGTGGTACCTCCAGGAATCGAACCAGGGACACATGGATTTTCAGTCCATTGCTCTACCAACTGAGCTAAGGTACCTAACACTGCCGTTAAGCGGTTGCAAATATAAGCGCTTATCTGAATATAGCAATAGAAAAACGAGGTTTTTTTTGTTTTTTTTATAAGGTGTTGAAACTCATGTAAAAGCAAAAAATCCCACACTAATAAAAGTATGGGATTTGTGGTGGTACCTCCAGGAATCGAACCAGGGACACATGGATTTTCAGTCCATTGCTCTACCAACTGAGCTAAGGTACCTAACACTGCTGTTAAGCGGTTGCAAATATAAAAGCTTTTTTCTTATTAAACCTAGTGTTTTTGAAAAAATGTATTCGTATTTTTGGTAAATATTATTTAGAAGAATGAATTTAATAATTGATGTAGGTAATACACGAATTAAGATTGCTGTTTTTCAGAGAGATGCCATTTTAATGAAGGAGGTAGTTGCTGAGGAATTTTTTTTAGAAAAAATTAAAAAAGTTATAAAAAAATACAATTGCAGACAAGGAATCATATCTTCTGTAGGTTTTTTTGATAAAAACACGCTGAAAGAGGTACAAACTTTGATTCCGATGATCCTACTTTCGCATGCCTTAGATTTTCCTTTTAAGAATTTGTACACCACACCTCAAACCTTGGGGGTTGATCGTTTGGCATTAATTGCAGCCGCGGCTAAAATATATCCTCATAAAAATGTATTGGTGATAGACGCAGGTACCTGCATTACTTATGATTTTATTTCAAGTTCAAATGAGTATTTAGGAGGGAGTATTTCCTTAGGTTTAGAAATGCGTTTTAATGCATTACATACATTTACGACTAAATTACCGCGTGTAAAATCGTCTTTAAAACCTATTTTAATAGGGAATAGTACCCAAACATCTATACAAAGTGGAGTCGAAAACGGATTAATTCAAGAAATTTCGGGTTTTATTTTACAATATCAAGCTAAATTTCAGGAATTAACAATTGTTTTAACAGGAGGAGACTTAAATTTCTTGTCTAAAAGATTAAAAAATAGCATATTTGCCAATCCTAATTTTCTAATTAGGGGGTTAAACATAATATTGACACATAATAAATAACAATGACCAAAAAAATATTCCTGGTGTTTTTCGTTCTTATAACGACAAATAACTTCGCGCAAAAAAGCAATGTATCTGCTTATTCCTTTTTTGGAATAGGAGATGAGAGCTCTTCAAAAACAGTTGAACAGGTAAGTATGGGAGGTGTAAATGTGGCATTTTCTGATTTTTATCACTTGACATTTTCAAATCCAGCAGGATTGGCATCCCTTCGCTTAACAAATTATTCTTTTGGTTTAAAAAACCAAAACATGTCTGTAAAGAATGCTACGAAGAGACAAAGTGCCTCTGTTTCTAATATTTCTTATTTGGCTGTAGGAATTCCACTTGGTAAAATTGGAGGAATGGCTTTTGGTATAATTCCGAATTCATCTGTTGGCTATTCATTACAATCAAATGAATTGGATACTGATGGGGAAATTTCGAAAGCTACATTGTTTTCTGGAGAAGGAGGGACGAGTAAAATATTTTTAGGAGCAGGTTTTAACGTTTTTAAAGGTTTGAAACTTGGAATCCAAGGAGAGTATGTGTTTGGTAAAATCGAAAAAAATGTTTTGACCCAAGTTAAGAATGTGAGTAGAGCTACCAAATACGAAGTTGTAACAAATGTATCTGGAATAAGTTTTAAAATTGGAGCTCAATATAAAAGGAAATTGAAAGACAAGCTTTATATTAGCGCCGGATTAATAGCTGCTTTGGGAAATGAAGTGAAGTCAAAAGGAGATGAGTATTTGTACTCTGTGGTTCTTTCTTCTACCGAAGTTGCGAAGGATACTATTTTAAATCAAAAAATCACTAGCTATTTTAACAAACCTCTAAAAACGAGTATTGGTGTTGGAATGGGAGAGGATAATAAATGGTTTCTAGGTGCGGATTATAGCTTTAGAAGTAAAGTTACCTTTTCTGGAGACTTAGAAAAAACGAACTCGAAATTAAGATATTCCAACTCAAGTAACATAGCTTTAGGAGGATTTTATATTCCTAAATTTAATTCTATTTCTAGTTACTGGGATAGAGTGGCATATAGAGCTGGAGTGAAATTAGAGAATAACGGATTGATGTTTAATACGTCTAAAACGGCAGGCTCATTTACAGAGATTAGGGATTTTGGCATGTCTTTTGGAGTAGGGTTACCAATCGGGAACAAACTGTCAGGTATAAATATTGGAGTTGAAATTGGAAAAAGAGGGACGACCTCAAATGGTTTGATAGAAGAAAATTACTTTAATTTTAACTTGAGTCTTTCGTTGACTGACAAGTGGTTTAAAAAACGAGAAATATTTTAAGAATATAAAATAGAGAATGATGAAAAAAATTACACAAATTGTATTAGGCTTGATGATACTCCTTTCTGTAAGTTCAATTATTGGACAGTCACAGGATTGTAACATTAAGTACAACTTATTTAAAGGAGATTATAAAGCAAAAAAGTATGATGCTGCTTATGATAACTGGTTATGGGTTATGGATAGTTGTCCTACATTGTCGGTGAATATTTATAAGTATGGTCTTAAAATTGCACAATATAAATTAAAAAATGCCGCAGACGCAGACAAGGAAACTTGTAAAGCTATGGTTATGCGTGTTTTTGAACAGAGAATGGAGCATTTTCCTAAAAACTTGGCAAAAACCTATGACAATATAGCAACCTTTAAAAAAGGACAGGGTGCTTCTGAAGATGAAGTATTTAAATATTTGAAGATGGCGTATAAAGCAGATGTTACCAGTATGTCTGTTAAAAATATATACTCTTATTTCGATATCATATTAAAACAAAATAAAGACACAAATCCTCAGGTTGTTTTTGATTCTTATGATGATATTTTAGACGGTATTGAAAAGAAAAGAAATAGTTATTTAGCAAAAAGAGTTCCATTACAAGCAAGAGTGGATGCTGGAGAAAAGTTGAGTGCCAAAGATGCTAAAAAACTTAGAATTTACAATCAAATAGTAAATAACTTAGGTATTGCAGAAACAGGATTGGATCAAAAATTATCCGCTATTGCTACTTGTGAACGTTTAATCCCTTTGTATAAAAGAGATATTGAAGCAAATAAAGGAAATGGTCAATGGTTGAAAAGAGCAGTGTCTCGTATGTATAACAAAGGATGTAAAGAAGATCCGTTCTACGAAACGTTGGTAGAAGCTTATGTGGCTGCAGCACCATCACCAGATGCTTCTGTATTTTATGCAGGAATCTTGTTGAAAAAAGGGAATACTGCCAAAGCAATGGAGTATTACAAACAAGCCGTGGATCAAGAGTCGGATTCATTTAAGAAAGCGAAGTATTTGTATAAAATTGCACAGTCGTTGAGACAGAAAGGTCAGTACGGTAAAGCAAGAACATATGCAAATAGAGCCTTAGGATTTAATCCAAGCATGGGGAAAGCATATTTGTTAATATCAGGAATGTACGCAAAAAGTGCAAATAGATGTGGAAATAATGAGTTTGAGAAAAGAATGGTGTATGTTGCGGCATTAAATAAAGCCAGAAGAGCAAAAGTGGTAGATCCAAGTGTTTCTTCTGCAGCCAATCGTCATATTAGAAGTTATGCTTCTCAAATTCCAACTACAAAATTGATTTTTCAATTGGGTAAAAAATCTGGAGGAACGTATAGAATTGGATGTTGGATTGGTGAAACAGTTCGCATACCGTAAATAGAACCAAAAAAAATAATATATTTGTTGTATGACAATAAACGTTATGCATATCTTAAAGAGTATTGCTACCCTATTTATGGTGGCAATACTTTTTTCGTGTAAGAACAATGCAAAAGAAGTTCAGGATTTCTTAGCAGATAAAAACCTTCCGATCGGAATTACAGAAAAAGTACATTTTGTTCACACGGATTCGGCAAGGGTAACAATGAAATTGTATTCATTGTTAATGTACGATTTTAGCAATAGGAAAGCGCATCCCTATTTTGAATTCCCCAAAGGAATTAAGATTACTACATTGGAGAAAAATGGAGACTCTGTTACTATTGCAGGAGGCTATGCTTTGCGCTACCTTAAAACCCGCGTTTCTGAAATAAAAGAACATGTAGTGATTCGGAATTATAAAAAAAAATTACGATTAGAAACTTCTCAATTGTATTGGGATGAGAATACTAATTATTTTTTTACAGATGTAGCGTTTACTTTTTATACGCAATTGGACACCATAAAAGGGGTTGGATTTGAGTCAAAAGATGATTTGAGCGAGAGTTGGGTGAAAGATTTAAGAGGAAAAGCAACTATTGAAACAGAATAATATGGAAATTGTACGTAGAATTTTTGAATATGCTTATTTGTTAATTGCTCTGCTGTTGTTTCAGGGAGTGTATAGCATTTGGAATAAGGATAGAAATGATGCATATGTCTTACTTGTTTTTGCCTTTGCAGCAATAGGAATGTATGTGTTTAAAAAAATGATGAGAAAAAAAATTAATAAATAATTTATATGGAGTTTCAGATTGTAATTATTCTTTTGTCGGTGTTGTTTTCAGCCTTTTTTTCTGGAATGGAAATTGCCTTTATTTCTGCAAATAAATTACAGATTGAAATTGAAAAGAAAAACGAAGGTATTGTCGCTTCAATCTTAGTGAAATTAACCCGTAAATCTTCTAAATTTATAACCACTATGTTGGTAGGGAATAATATATCCTTAGTCATCTATAGCTTTTTTATGGGGAGGTTTATTCTTAGTTTTTCTGTGTTTACTCAGTTCAATGTTTTTACCGAATTATTGTTGCAAACTGTCATTTCTACCCTTGTTATATTAGTGACTGCGGAGTTTCTTCCAAAAACAATTTTTAGGATTTATGCAAACGAAACATTAAAAATATTTGCAATACCAGCCTATTTTTTTTATGTGTTGTTTTTTTACATTTCTGATTTTATTACGTTGATTTCTGATTTTTTCTTAAGGGTGTTTTTTAAAACCAACCCAGATGATTGTCAGAAGGAGTTTAGTAAAGCCGAGTTAGGGAATTATATCAACGAACAATTAGAGAACACTGCTGAAAATAGTGAGGTAGATAGTGAAATTCAAATTTTTCAAAATGCGCTGGAATTCCACAATGTAAAAGCGAGGGAAATTATGATCCCTAGAACGGAATTAGTCGCCGTAGATAGTACAGAGTCTTTGGAAGTCTTGAAAAAACAATTTATTGATACAGGCTATTCTAAAATTTTAGTATTCAAATCATCTCTCGATGATATTATTGGGTATGTTCATGCATTTGAATTGTTTAAAGATCCTAAAAATTTACGTTCTATCTTACTTCCTGTAGAGTTTATTCCTGAAAGTATGTTCATAAATGATGTTTTAAATTTATTGACCAAGAGAAAAAAAAGCATGGCGGTGGTATTGGACGAATATGGTGGTACTTCTGGAATTGTTACTGTAGAAGATATTGTGGAAGAGCTATTCGGGGAAATAGAAGATGAACATGATTCTATTGCATTAAGAGAAGAAAAGTTAAATAGTAGAGAGTATATTTTTTCTGCCCGTTTAGAGATCGACTACTTGAATGACACCTATGGTTTAAAACTTCCCGAGAACGACGCCTATGAGACTTTAGGGGGGTATATTGTGTATTGTAATGAAAACATACCACGTGTTGGTGAAAAGGTAAAAATAGATGGTTTTTACTTTGAAATGACGCAAGTGGATTCTTCTAGAATCGTAGAGGTTTACTTAAAGGTTTTGGATAGAAAAGATTAAAAACCTAAATCTTGTTGTTTTTAATCATTTTTCTGATTAATTATAGGTCATTAACTTTTATTTATCGATAGTAAAGTGTATTTTTGCACACTTAATTTAATAGAATATACAATGGCAATACTATCAAAAATTAGAGATCGATCAATGTTCTTAATCATTATTATTGGTTTGGCTCTATTTTCATTCGTACTAGACCCTAGTGCAATTCAGAGTTTCTTTAGCTCAGGAAAGGTTAATTCAATTGGTGAAATTAATGGAGAATCTATTGATAGAGAAGAGTTTGGACGTGCTGTGGAGTCGTATAAGACAAGAGCAGGACGTAATGTAACTTCGATGCAAGCAGTAAATGCTGTATGGAACAATATGGTGAGCGAAGGTGTTTTTAAAACGCAACTAGAAGAAGCGGGCATCGTTATTGGAGAAAAAGATCTATGGGATGCTATGGTAGCTTTACCGTCGGTTCAAGGTTCGCCTTTGTTTAAAAATGAAATTGGATTGTTTGATGAAGAGAAATTGAAAGAATATGTTGCAACCTTAAGAGACGACGCTAAGACTGGCGATAAGACGGCTTGGAATAATTGGTTGGCTACAGAAAAAAGCATTCAACAAAACTTAGAACGTAAAGCATACACTTCTTTGGTGAAAGTTGGTTTAGGAGCTTCGTTAAAATCTGGTGAAATTGACTACTTTAATAATAATACAACGGTTAACGCAAGTTTTGTATATGTTCCTTTCACTTCTGTACTGGATAGTTTAGTAAGTGTTTCTAATAGTGAGATTGCATCTTATATAAAAGAAAACAAAGAAAAATATAACGTAGATGCTTCTCGTAATTTAGAATTTGTAAAGTTTGATATTGTTGCTTCAAAAGAAGACGAAGATGCTATTAAAGCAAAATTAGTAGCAATGGTTAATGATAGAGAAGAATACAGTACTGTTGCAAAAGGAAAAGTGATTATTCCTGGATTTAAAAATGCAACAGATGATAAAAGTTTTATAGAGAATAGTAAATCCGATTTGCCTTATGACGGAACTTTCCGTTTTAAGAACGAATTGCCTGCTGTTATCGCAGCCCAAGTTTTTGAGGCTGAAAAAGGTGCTATAGTTGGACCGTTTAGACATAATGGTTATTTTAAATTATCGAAAGTTTCTGATGTTATTATGATGCCAGACTCGGTAAAAGCAAGTCATATTTTGATTTCGTTTTCTGGAGCAGCAAGTTCTTCTAGTTTAGTCTCGGAGGCGGATGCTGAAAAAACGGCAGATAGTTTGTTGAAAGTTGTAAAAGGGAATAAAGCCAAGTTTACTGAAATTGCAAAAGCATTGTCTTCTGATGTTACAAGTGGTGCTAAAGGTGGAGATTTGGATTGGTTTACTTATGGTGCTATGACGCCTAAGTTTAGAGACTTCTGTTTTCAAAATAAAACAAATGATATTGCTGTAGTAAAAACGGTTTTTGGTTTTCATATCATTCGAATTGACGCACAAAAAGAGAAGAAAAAAGCGGTTAAATTGGCGACTGTTTCGAAGCTGATAGAAGCTTCTGAAGATACAGAAAATATTATTTTTGCAAAAGCAGAAACGCTTGCTTCTCAGTTGTCTGATGGAAAAAACATCAATGATTTAGCAAAAGAAAATAATTATAATTTACAGTCTGCTGTAGGACTTAAAGTATTGGATGAAAACGTTACTAGTTTAGGAACGCAACGTCTAATTGTTTCTTGGGGATTTGAAAAAGAAAGAGTATTAAATGATTCTAAACGTTTTGATATTGATGTAAACGGTAAAAGGGCATATGCTGTTGTTAGCCTAACAAGTATTATAGAAAAAGGTTTGGCTCCAGTTACTTCTGTTGTAAACGAAATTAGACCTCTCTTAATGAATCGTAAAAAAGCTGCAATTCTTTTAAAGAGAATGAAGGGTGAGACATTGAGTGAAATTGCTAAAGAAAACAAAACAGGAGTTAGAAAAGCAACTTCCGTTACCGTAGTTAGTCCTATGTTGGTTGGAGTAGGAAACGAACCTGCTATTGTTGGAGCAATGTCTACGTTAGAATTAAATAAAGTAGTAAAAGGATTGGTTGGTAATAAAGGGGTGTTTGCGGTCGAGGTTACAAAACGTGAATTGCCTGCTACTTTAGAAAACTACGCTACTTTTAGAAACTCATTAACGCGTAAGCTGCAAAATAGAACAGGTCAATTGTACAATGCACTTAAGGAAGCTTCTCAGATTGAAGATTATAGAGGTCAAACATATTAAAAACGTACGATATACCTTTTTAGATAATTTATAAAAAAAAAGCGAGCTTTAGCTCGCTTTTTTTTATGCAGTTTCATTAGTGTATGTGTTTCAGTTTTTAGCGGCTAAAAAGAATTGTGTAATGCGTATTTGTCGGTCTTTTAGTGTAGGTAAAGAAGTGTAATCCCAAATGCATTTCCAAGAGACGGATTTGAAATGGAATTATTTTTTGTTTTAGCTAGGTAAAAATTCTAAGAATAGCCTTTGCTATCGTTCTGTTTTTTAACAACGCTAGAACGTAATAGAAACTATTTATATCGATTATTTTGGATTGTAATTGAATTACAAGTTGAATATTGATTTTATGGCATAAAAAAAGCCCTAACAATTGTTAGGGCTTTTTCTTTATAGTTATTTTTTTTATCCATTCATAGACATCAAAAATTCCTCATTTGAATTGGAATATTTAATTTTATCTTGGATGAATTCCATGGCTTCTATCGGGTTCATATCTGCAAGATATTTCCTAAGTACCCATAAACGTTGAACTGTTTTGGCGTCGAATAATAAGTCATCTCTACGAGTACTAGATCTTACGAGGTCAACCGCAGGGAATATACGTCTGTTTGAGATGTTTCTATCCAATTGTAATTCCATGTTACCTGTACCTTTGAATTCTTCGAAAATCACCTCATCCATTTTAGAACCAGTATCTGTAAGAGCTGTTGCTATAATAGTTAGAGAGCCGCCGTTTTCAATATTACGGGCTGCGCCAAAGAATCTTTTAGGTTTGTGTAATGCATTGGCATCAATACCTCCAGATAGTATTTTTCCTGAAGCAGGAGCAACGGTATTGTAAGCACGGGCTAGTCGTGTAATTGAATCTAATAAGAT
Organism: Flavobacteriaceae bacterium; assembly: GCA_965224465.1. GTDB lineage: Bacteria > Bacteroidota > Bacteroidia > Flavobacteriales > Flavobacteriaceae. Next base: position 4,221,935 of record OZ245049.1, read on the forward strand.
AACAACATCATGTCCGCATTCTACCAATCTTTTTGCTTTTTCTAAAACAATATTAGCAACACGTACATGTTTGTCTGCAGGTTCGTCAAAAGTAGAGGCTACAACCTCTCCTTTAACACTACGTTGCATATCTGTAACTTCCTCTGGTCGCTCATCAATCAATAATATAATTTGATATACCTCAGGGTGGTTTGCAGCAATTGCATTTGCTATATCTTTTAAGAGGATAGTTTTACCAGTTTTAGGCTGTGAAACAATCATACCTCTTTGTCCTTTTCCAATAGGTGAGAATAAATCTATAATCCGGGTAGATAAAGTACTTCCAGCTTTAGCTAAATTGAATTTCTCTTGTGGAAATAAAGGTGTCAAATGCTCAAAAGACACTCTGTCTCTTACTACATGTGGACTCAATCCGTTAATTTTTGATACTCTAATTAATGGGAAGTATTTTTCTCCATCTTTTGGAGGACGAACAATTCCTTTAACAGTGTCTCCAGTCTTAAGTCCAAATAATTTTATTTGAGATTGAGACAAGTAAATATCATCAGGGGAGGACAAGTAATTATAGTCAGAAGATCTTAAAAAACCATACCCGTCAGGCATCATTTCTAAGACACCTTCACTTTCTATAATTCCATCAAATTCATAATCCGGTTCTCTAAATTTGTTACCACTTTTCTTTGGTTGGTTTTTAGCATTCGGATTCGGATTTGAATTAGGATTAGGATTCGGTTTGTTTTTGTTTTGTTGTTGTTGTTTGTCTTTTTTAGGAGAGTCTTCCTTTTTAGCAGTGTCTTCCTTTTCAGGAGTATCTTCCTTTTTAACAGGCTGTTGTTCTTTTTGAATCGGCTTGATTTCAGGCGAACTTTCTTCTTTTTTTATACCTTCTTTTTTTTGTTCAGGTTCTGACGGTTTAGTGTCTGTTTCCTTCGTATCAATCACTTTTTCAGCGACTATTTCCTTCTCCTTTTTTTGGATCTTTTTATCCGTATCGTCTTCCTTTTTTTCTTTAGGAATTTTATTTTCTTCTACTTCTGGTGCTGGACTAGGCTTAGAGAAAATTTCGTTGATATTCTTTTTCTCTTTTTGAGAAGTTTTCGCAGCGTGCTTTTTGTTCGTAGAATTTTTAACAATTCGCTTGCGTTTGGGCTTAGGTTTTGCCTCTGGGGTTTCAGTTTTCGGGTTGGATGCCTGAACATCTAAGATTAAGTAAACTAAATCAAGCTTTTTTAGTTGCTTGTATTTACTTGCTCCAATAGTTTTAGCAATTTCCTGTAACTGCACAAGGGTCTTTTCCTTGAGTTGTGAAATTTCAAACATTTAAATTTTATTGAATATTATGTTAATTGACAATACTTCATCGAAAAGTATTGTGATAATTAAAGTTTGTGGATCTTTTTTTGGTAGTGCTAGGTTTGAAATCGCCTAGCTTTGACAAATATAATAAATATTTTTCAATTTGGTTGCTTATTTGTTAAATAATAAAATGTAACTTTGTAAACGTTTAAAAAGTACGGATGATTCAAAGAATACAATCGCTATTTTTACTAATGGCTGCCATAATTTCTGGAGGTGTTATAAATAGTGTTTTTTTGTGGCTTGACAGTCAAGAAGTTTCGTTTACAATATCAGATGCTATGCATTCTGAAGCTATGTTATTAAAATGCATTCCTTTTTTGTTTTACGGATCTGCTTTCCTCTCTTTTGTCACTATTTTTATGTTTAAAAATAGATTAAGACAACTTGGACTTGGAAGGTTAAATATTTTGATAAATTTTATTTTATTAGGCGTTTTAGTATATCATTCTCTAAATATATCTGGAGAAACCTTGGTTTCTGAGAAAGGTATTGGGTTATTTATTCCTGTATTAGCAATTGTTTGTCTGGTTTTGGCAAATAATGCGATTAAAAAGGATGAGGAGCTCGTAAAATCAGTTGATAGATTGCGATAATACCTAACATCTTAGTGTATAGAGTGCGATAATCCATCTGTCTTGTGACGGATGGATTTTTTTCATCACGGAAAACCATTAGTTTGCGATTTCATGATATGTAGGTATTTTAACTAAGCACTTAAAAGCGTATCTTTGCAATCAGGAAACTATGAAAAAAGTCAATATTCACATAGCAGATGATCATAAGATTATGATCGATGGCATAAAGGCAGTTCTTAAAACAGATCCTTCAATCAATGTGGTTGGGGAGTCCTTGGACGGTATTCAAGTCATCGATTGGTATAAGACAAATTCTTCGGATGTATTGATTTTAGATATCAACATGCCAAAACTTGACGGTTTGGATGTTTTGAGAGTTTTAAAAGACGATCCTTCTAAACCTAAAATTATTGTGCTTTCTAGTTACGATGATATCAAACTTATTAAGGAGGTATTGAAAATGGGGGCAAGTGGTTTTTTGGCTAAAAATTGTGCAGGAGAAAATATAATAGAAGCCATAAAATCTGTCCATCTAGGTGAACAGTATTTTAGCGAGGGTGTAAAAAAACGCATTTTGTCTGATTTTTCAGGTGTTTCATCGGGATTACAGACTGTTCCCGAAGGATTCTTTCACAACGATTTGACGCGGAGAGAAATTGATGTTTTAAAACTTATTACGAAAGAGAAAAGTTCCAAAAGTATTGCAGAAGCATTGAGTATTAGTATAAATACAGTAGAAACTCACCGTAAAAATTTAATAAAAAAATTACATGTTAAGAATGTGGTAGGTTTGGTTTTATACGCTATAAAAAACCATATAGTCTAATCTTATTTCTTGTGTATTTACCTAGGCTATTATTAAAAGATTTTAATTTCTTGTATGTCCTTGTTTAATCAAATAGTTCTAAGATTGCTGTTTATAACCTTTGTAAATTCCTTTGCAGGGACATTGCCTTTAAATCCTTCTTTTTTGAACCACCATATCTCCTCATATAAGTCTTTCGATTTTTATGAAAGAGAAAAGATAATCTCTGACGGTAATAAAAGTCTAAGCATTGTCTTACTTTTTGATTGTAAGAAGAGTGAAGAGGTCTTAGGTGATAGTCGTCAGTCAATTAGTTTTAGTTGTTTAATGGAGAAACACGTGTCCTTAGGCGGGGATTGTAGTCCTGCATTATTGTGGTCTCATAAGACGGATAATCAGCGTGAAAATAATGCCGATTTTTTAATGAAAAGTGTCGTTTTTCACGGCATAGATAAGTTAGATACGGCTATCTATCATTCTAAAAATCCGACTTTGTATATCGCTGATTTTCCTGTTTTAAAACAGGGAAGTACACTTATTAATAGGAAGTTGTCTCCTGTTTATTCTCTGAAGAATGATGTTGATACTGCGCTAGAATTAGGGGATAGTATTCAGCTAGAGTTAGGTGGTTCTGATCTGGGATCTGTGATCCTTAATAGTATTGCTGCGACCTATTTTATGCAAGGAGCTTATAATAAATCTCTAAAATCATATAAAAGAGTATTGGATCTTTCTAAGAAGGGGAATACAGATACGCATCGGACTTCCCGTTGTCTTTCGTATCTTAATTTAGCAAATTCATATTCTGGATTAGGGGATTTTAAACAAGCGTTTTATCATCAAGACATGTATTTTTCTTTAAATGATAGTTTACAAAACGAATTCAAACGTAAAGAAATAGCCAAGATTCAAGCAGAATATACCTTACTTAAAAATATCACGGAAATTAACAATTCAAAATTAAAAGTAAAAAAAGCACAATTGATCTCTTATGGTCTTGTTTTTTTGTTGTTCTTGATCGTTATCGCAGGGTGGTTTTTATTCAAGCTGGCCAAACTTAATAGAAAAAATATGCGATTGGAGTTTTATCAGCAGCAGTTGTTAAATGAAAATAAACTTAAGAAAATGGAGAGTCTGATGCAAGTACGTTGTATGAATGCTGCATTGGATGGTAGATTAGAAGAGCGCAAAAACATAGCATGTATTTTACATAATAATGTGAGTTCCTTGCTGGCTTCCGCTAGTTTACATTTACATGCGAGTAGAGCCATATTGAATTGTGAAGTGCCTGAGGAGATTAATAAGTCCCAAGAGATTTTGTCTGAAGCCGCCCAAGAAATTAGAGACTTATCTCATACCTTAATGTCTTCACTTTTATTAAAATTTGGACTCGACCATGCCATTCTCGATTTATGTGAACAAGCATCCAATAGTAAGCTTTGTATTAAAGGGGAGTGTGTTGGTTTGAAGAGATATGATCAAAACTTCGAAATTAAAATGCACGCTGTTGTTAATGAATTGGTGAATAATATTCTAAAACACAGCGGAGGAGATAAGGCATCTGTTGTTATTGAAGATAAAGGTTCAAAGATTCACCTTTTAATTACCGATAATGGTATGGGTTTTGAAATGGATAAAGTACTAGAAAAAGAAGGCTTGGGCTTGTCTCAAGTCAAGTATAGAGTTTTAAGTATGGATGGTGTGTTTATCGTGAATTCTAAGCTAGGAATAGGCACGGAAATATTTGTTTCAGTGCCTGTTAAACCTTAGTTTCTTTGTTCCATTTCTATGATTTCTAAATCGTAAATTCGTTCTTTTTCTATTTTAAAACGTACCATAGTACGCACCTTGTGGAAGCCATGCTTTCCAACCGCTCCTGGGTTTATATGTAAAATATTTAATTTTTTATCGAACATTACTTTTAAAATATGTGAATGTCCACTTATAAAGATATTCGGTCTTTCGAGGGATAGTTTTTGTCGGATACGTGTATCGTATTTATTGGGGTATCCTCCTATATGTGTCATCCAAACCTGTACGTTTTCTATCTTAAATTTATTGTCTAAAGGGAATTCTTTGCGAATATTATGATCGTCAATGTTTCCATAAACAGCTCTTAAAACTCCCTTTTTTTTAATGTTATCTGTAACATCGAGGCTTCCGATGTCTCCTGCGTGCCATATCTCATCCGCTTGTTTTACATGGTTTAAAATCTGTTCGTCCAAATATCCATGGGTGTCAGATAAGAGCAATATTTTTTTCATTGAGTTGTATTCGAATTAAGTTCTGTTAAAATACCGAAAAGCTGTATCTTTGTGAATTCAAAAATACACGATTCAATTGAGATATTTTCTAGAATTAAGCTATAATGGTAAAAATTATCATGGCTGGCAAATACAACCCCACGATACATCGGTACAGCAAGTGGTGCAAGAGTGCTTGACTACGATATTGAGAGTTCCAATAGAAGTGGTTGCCGCAGGAAGAACAGATGCTGGAGTACATGCCTCTCGGATATTTGTACATATGGATTTTGACCGTGTGTTGGACGAAAAGGATATGTTGTATAAAATGAATAGCTTATTTCCTTTTGATATTGCTGCTAGAAGCTTGGTGCGTGTAAAAGAAGATGCACATGCGCGATTTACAGCTGTCTCTAGAAGTTATGAATACCATATTAGTTTAGAGAAAAATCCGTTTGCTAAGGATTATTCTTTGCAAGTGGTAAATCAGCAGTTTGATATTGAAAAAATGAATCAAGCAGCTTCTTTATTATTGAATTATAAAAATTTTAAATGTTTTTCTAAGACAAAAACAGATGTAAAAACGTATAATTGTGATATTACGAGTGCAGAATGGAAGATAAATGGGAAAGAACTTGTTTTTTATATTTCTGCAGATCGGTTTTTGCGAAACATGGTAAGGGCCATTGTAGGAACTTTATTGAAAGTTGGAAAAGGAAAAATGACGATAGAACAATTTGAAAATGTGATACAAAGCAAGGATAGACGAAATGCAGGTACTTCTATGCCAGCCTGTGGCTTGTTTTTAACCCAAGTAGGATATCCGTTAGCAATCTTTGATTATGAATAAAAAAACAACTGGAAATGCATTTGATGCTGCGGTTTTTACCCGCTTGATGAAATTTGCTCAAAATTATAGATGGCAATTTTTCCTGTCTGTTTCCGCAGCTATTTTATTGTCTGTGTTTGCCGCTGCAAGACCCTACTTATTAAAAGAAATAGTAGATGTTCATATGTTGGCTAACAAAGATCCTGAAGGCTTGCTCTTTTATTCCTTATTAGTAGTTGCTGTTCTTTTTATAGAAGTTTTTTTACAATTTATATTTATACATTCGGCAAATTGGTTGGGACAACACATTATTAGCGATATTAGAGCGGTGCTATTTAAACATATGCTTAATTTTAAGATGACATATTTTGATAATGCATCGGTTGGAAAATTAGTGACAAGGGTGGTTTCTGATACAGAGACTATTGCTCAGTTTTTTAGCCAAGGCTTGTTTATGATTGTAAGCGATGTGTTAAAAATGATATTTATTGCCGCATTGATGCTGTATATGAATTGGAAATTGGCTTTAATTGCTTTTTTGGTATTGCCTATATTGTTGTATGCGACGCGTGTTTTTCAGATAGCCATCAAAGGGGCTTTTCAAGATGTGAGGAAACAAGTGTCAGAACTTAATGGTTTTGTACAAGAGCGCGTATCTGGAATGCGTATTGTTCAATTGTTTAATAGGGAACAAATAGAACGGGAAAAATTTATTAAAATAAATGAAAGTCATAAAAATGCTCAAATAAGAACTGTTTGGTATTATTCTATATTTTTTCCTATTGCGGAGATTTTGTCATCCATAGCTGTTGGGTTATTGGTGTGGTACGGAGGTGTACAAGTGGCAGCCGGAGAGCAGGTGTCTGTTGGAGATGTTATTTCTTTTATCATGATGGCGCAGATGTTGTTTAGACCTCTTCGTCAAATAGCGGATAAATTTAATACACTCCAAATGGGGATGGTTGCAGGAAATAGGGTTTTTGAAGTGCTAGATACAGAAAGTCAGATAGAAAAATCAGGACAGGTAACCGCTCATAATTTTAAAGGTGTTATTGAGTTTGATCAAGTTCGTTTTAGTTATGTGAAAGATCAAGAAGTACTCAAAGGGATTAGTTTTAAAGTAGAAGCCGGTGAAACGGTGGCGATAGTAGGAGCTACTGGAGCAGGAAAATCTACGATTGTCAATTTGGTAAACCGTTTTTATGAAATACAAGATGGTGTAATCTCTGTGGATGGCGTAAATATAAAAGATTATATCGTGTCAACTTTAAGAAATGAAATAGCAGTAGTGTTACAAGATGTTTTCTTGTTCTCGGATTCTATTTATAATAATATCGTTTTAAATAATACTGATATTCCTTTAGAAAAAGTGATTGAAGCTGCGAAATTAATAGGGATTCATGAATTTATAATGAGTTTGCCTGGTGGGTATTCTTATAATGTAAGAGAGCGAGGAGTTATGTTGTCCTCTGGACAGCGTCAATTAATTTCTTTTTTGAGAGCCTATATCAGTAAGCCAAGTATTTTAATTTTAGATGAAGCTACTTCGTCTATTGATACCTATTCTGAGCAATTAATTCAAAATGCAACAGAGGCCATTACTCAAAATCAGACCTCAATTATTATAGCTCATAGATTGACCACAGTAAAAAATGCTGATCGAATTATTGTGATGGATCAGGGTGAAATTATGGAGATAGGTTCGCATAAAGAACTATTGGAAAAAGAGGGCTTCTATAAAAATTTATACGATATGCAATTTGCTTCAGGAGAAATAATATAGAAACAAATTGCAATAGCTTGTTTTTAGTTAAGGTGTTGTTTTTAATGATTTTAATAGCCAAGCACATAAAAACACTCCTATAATAGAAAGACATCCCATCAATATCCAATTGCTGTTGTATCCGTAGGTGTCAATTATTTCCATTCCTACTTTTGCGCTGAATATATGAGCTAAAGAAAATGACATTGCGTATAGTGCCATGTATTGTCCTTCTTTTCCTTTGGTTGCTCTATTCATTGCAAATGTGTTTGTAAATGGAAAAGCAAGCATTTCTGCAAGGGTAACGATTATCATACTAACAATTAGTATTCCGATCCAAGAGATTGGTAATAAAAAAAAGCTACATGAAAATAATACCATACTAAATAGTATTATTTTTATCTTGTTCCATAACGTTTTTTCTATATAGTGGATAGCTGGCATTTCTAAAAAAAAGATAAGCAAGCCGTTTAAGGACATAAGTAAGCCTATTTCCACTTCTGTGAGTCCGTGTACTTCCTTATAAAAAAGAGGCATGGTTGTAAATAATTGAAAAAACACAAAACCCATTAAAAACATAATAGCTAAAAATATCCAATAAGGTTTGTCTTTGTATATAGAAATGGTTTTGTTTTTTTGAAACTCTTCTTTTGTTGTTTCTTTAATCTCTGGTGTGTTTATCTTTTTTTCTTTTAAAACTGTTTTAAATACTAAAATTGCCGAAATACAGGTGAGTCCATCTATCCAAAATAATCCTTTGTAACTTAAGAAAGATATAATAATCCCTCCTAAGAAAGGACCCAGTGAAAATCCTAAATTAATGGCCAAGCGGACTAATGTTAATGATCTAGTTTGGTTTTTAGGTTTACTGTACGCCTTAAGAGAGACATACATGGCAGGTCTAAATGTGTCTGCTATGGTCATAGTGATAAATATCCCAATACTAAATTCAGTAAAAGTACTCGCAAATTGTAAGCCTAAAAAACAAAGTCCCGTTAAGAGTAAACTCCAAACCATTACTTTGTAAAATCCAAATTTATCTGTAAGTTTTCCGCCAAGCCATGAGCCCGCAAGAGAACCAAGTCCAAAGACACTCATTATCCAACCTACATTACTTAAAGAAAAATTTAAGTAGTCTGTTAGGTAGAGTGATAAAAAGGGTAAAACCATGGTGCCAGCCCTATTGATAAATGTTACAAGTGCAAGCCACCAAATATCGTTTGATAGCCCAGAAAATGATGCTTTATAGTTTGTTAATAGTTTTCTTACCATAGTATAAAAATAAAAAACCCGGCGATGTGCCGGGTTTAAATTGTTTTGAAATATTGTATATAAGTACTATCCATTCATGTCAATTTTTCCGGGGGTTCAGTGGAACCACGCGCGTATACTTTTTGATATGTGAATAATAGATGTTCATTTATAAGCTGTTTGAAAATCAAAACTACATTATTTTTTAATTTCTTCGTTCTTTTATTTGTTATATTTGAATGCTGTATTTGTGATAGTAGGTTTTAACCTTCTTTTTTGCTTATAGATTGTACATAAAAAATAAAAACAATAAAAAAGAGAAGGCTTTTAAGTGATGCGTTTACCCTACTTATAGTTGGGTCTTGGACTGCTTAGTATGCGTTTTAGTGATTTTAAGTGGGATGTTATCTAGAAATCAGTATTTTAGTTTTCGGAAGTAGATGGCTTTGGATTTAGTTCCCAGAGGCACTTCCCTAAAATAGAACATCGTTTTCCTGAAGTATACCTCGTGTCTTTGCGGCGAGACTATTGATTTACAAACGAGAAATTCACTGATATTTTAAGGTGAAATAAAGAAATAATTGGGTGCTTATTTCTGTGAGAGAACATTATGAAATTGTGCATGAATTGCTATATTGTAAAGGCTAAAAAAAAACTATTTATGCGTTTTTTTTAAAGGTAATTTTAATAGCAAACGTATCAAATTATTTAAACAAAACCAATGAATTACAAATTGTTTGTCCATCGGTTATTAATGCCAAATACATTTTCAAGTGACGGTTTAGAAATGGGATTAGTTTTTGTTTTAGCTAAGCGATAATTCTAAGGATAGCCTTAGTTATCGTTCTGTTTTTTAACAACGCTAGAACGTGAAATTAACTATTTATATCGGTTATTTTGGATTGTAATTGGTGTAAAACAGTTAGTAGCAACAAATAAAAGCGCATCCATATAGTAAAGTAGATTCCTTTAATTTTTAATATTATAAAGATGAATATGAACAAAATTATAATACTTTTTCTACTCGCAAGTCTTGCAAGTTGTAATGCTCAAAAGAACGATTTTATAAAAGAAGTAGAGCAGTTCCAATATAAATTGAATGTGCAATATTCTGATGTAGACGATTCTCCTTTGACTCCAAAAGATATGAAGTCTTTTAAAAGTTTGGTCTTTTTTGAAATAAATAAGAATTTTAAAGTGATTGCAGATTTTAAAGAAACTCCAGATACCGATATTTTTGAAATGCCTACGACCACCAATCGCAAACCGTTGTATCGGAAATATGGTATTGCAACGTTTGAAATACAAGGGGAAAAGCTGCAATTAAATTTGTATCAGAATCAACAATTTATAAGTTCAGTTGAATACGGGGATTCATTATTTTTACCCTATACTGATTTGACCAATGGTATTTCGACCTATGGTGGTGGACGTTATATTGATGTAAAAATCCCCCCTGCTGATGCGACAACCATAGTGATCGATTTTAATCAATCATACAATCCTTATTGTGCATACAATATGAATTATTCTTGTCCTGTTGTTCCTTCTGAAAATAATTTAGAGTTAAAGATAAAAGCGGGAGTAAAACGATTGCTGAATTCAAGTCACAAACGCAACTTTTAGTTAAATAATAATTGTTCCATTACAAATATAGGGTTTTGATATTTATGTCTCTTCCTAGGTCTGTTATTTAATTTTGTTTCTACCTCTTTGATTCTTTGATCTGTTAGGTTTGTAAAGTCACTTCCTTTGGCAAAATATTGTCTAATCAAACCATTTAAATTTTCGTTAGATCCTCTTTCCCAAGAGTGATATGGATGCGCAAAAAAGTAATCAATACATAAATTTTCTGCAACCTGCTCATGGCCTGCAAATTCTTTTCCATTATCAGCTGTTATAGTATGTAGATAAGGCTTCCAGTCTTCTAATATTTCATTGATAGCTTTAGTGACAACAACTGCTTCTTTAGAGCTTACTTTTTTCATTTTAAGCATTCCAGAAGCTCTATCATTTACGGTAAGTATGGCTTGATTATGGTTTTTACCTATGATTAAATCGACCTCTAAATCTCCAAATCGATTTCTTTGTTCAACAACTTCAGGGCGTTGTTCTATACTAATACGATTCTTTATAACCCCTCTAGAATCCTTTGATGAGCCACGTTTTCTATATCTCCTTCCCTGTCTGCGAAGGTGTGTATGTAAATCACCATCATTCCTCTTGTCTTCCCTAATATGCTGATATATACGCTCAATAGACACCGTTTCTTTACCTTGTTTTTTTAGGACACCAACTACTTGCTCAGGACTATAATCGTCTCGCAATAACAACTCTATTGCTTGTTGAATATCTTCTGTAAAGCGTTTTCTTTTAGGCTTTTCTTTATGACGTTTAGCATACTTTTTTTGGGCTAATTCATGCTTGTAAACTCCATTTCTTTTGTCTGAATTACGCTTAATCTCTTTGCTAATAACAGACTTGTCTTTTCCTATAGCAGCTGCTATCTCAACCTGTTTATAACCTTGTTTTAACATGCAACAAATTGTGTATCTTTGCGCTTGGGTGATGTGTTTCATACAACTTCTTTTTTCGAGATTTGAGACCGTAAGATACATATCCATCAAGACAAGAAAGGTAGGTTTTCCTACTTTTCTGTTTTGAAAATATAACCATCATAGAATCAAATCGAAAAGTTGCGTTTATTAGTTGAATTTAAGATTTAAAGCGCATGAGTAAATTGTTTTTTAGGTAGTTTTATGCTTGATTTGTGTTTGATGTTAATTTTTAAGAATTATGACCCCATGTGTCCCCTGTAAAAGAATAAGCTTATGAAAAAATATTTTGAAAAACAGTTTGAGTTGCGCTATTTCGAAATGAATGAATTTGGAGAAGCGTCTGCTACAACTATGCTAATGCTGCTGGAAGAGACAGCTGCAGATCATTGTTATTCAATTGGATATGGTTTATATGATTTGATAGCTCAAAATGTAGGGTGGGTTTTGTTGTCCGGGGTAATGCAGATGGATCGCTATCCTAAATACAAAGAAAAAATTACAATTAAAACATGGCTGTCTTCCTATTCTATGATCAAAGGATTTCGAGAGAATATAATCTATGATGAACAAGGACTTGTAATTGGTAGGTCTAGAGGATTGTGGGTGTTTTTTGATATTCAAAAACGAAGACCTATTCGGATTTTTGATGCTATTAAACAGGCTTGGTCTAGTGATAGTACTTTGAGTATTGAACATAGTATTTCTGGAAAAATAGAAGTATTGGATATAGCTACCTTTTCTAAAAATTTTAAAGTGAATCGTTTTGATACCGATATGAACGAGCATGTAAATAATATCCGTTATTTACAATGGTTGATGGAGTCGCTGCCAAAGGAGATTGTAGATCATTATTATTTAGTAAAAATTGAAGGGCGTTTTATTACGGAGGCACTATTTGATGATACTATTATTTCTTTGACAAAAGGAGATGTAGCGCATTCATTTATTCATAGTATTAAAATAGAAGGGAGTAGTAAAGTATGTGCTACCGCTCAAACCTTTTGGAAGAAAAGATGATGTGAGATTGTTTTTTTAAAAAACTAAAAAGGTCTTGTTGCAAAATACGGTAACGCAACCTTTTTAGTTGCCTATGTTTTATAATGAAAGCACAAAAACGAAATAGGCATCACTCGTATCTGGGTTGAAAACAATACGAGCAGTTGTGTTTATTGAAAACGCAGTGGTTATTGCAATGTTTTTGCTCGCGGATAGTCCAAAATTCATGAGCTTAAAATTTTTATTTCGGGTGTATTGTTCGTTTCCTGCTCCTGTAAAAACAGTTAAGTCTATGTTTTTTATTTTGAAAGGAAGTCCTAATTCTGTGTATATAGAATGCTTATCATCATTGTAGATGTTAGCACCAGCTTTTATTGTTATCGGAAGTTTATCTGTATTGTCGTAACCAATCATAATTTCTCCGATATGAGATTTTATTTGAAAGTACTTGTCTGTTAAGCCATCAACAGGAAATGAATAATCTGTAAAATCGATGCTAAAATCACCGAAGGCATAACTTGCGTAGATGTCAAATTCTTGCCCGATTACCTGTCCTCCAGTTTCGTAAGAAGCCCAAGCTCCTAAGGTGAGGTTTCTATAGCTAAATTCGATGTATGGTTGGATGGCTGGAGAATCCGAGAATTCAAGCCCTCTCCATACATATCTACTGGCTAGATCTGCTCCAAAATCAACAGTAACTTTGGTGGATTCCTGAGCAAAATTACTAGTAAACATAAAGGTGATAAGAACAAGAGATGCATAGTATTTGTAAGTTTTCATTGTTTTTGATATTTATGGATGTTATACGTAGGATGTGCTTGAGTTGCCTTTAGTTTTGAATTGCTTGCTTAGCTAGTTATGCCAATTACAATCCAAAATAACCGATATAAGTAGTTTTTTTTTTTCGTTCTAGCATTGTTAAAAAATAGAAGGGTAAGCTTAACTACCCCTCTGTTTTGTAAATAAATAACAACGGTAAAAACTTGATTTTACAGAGGTCAGTTGAAATTGTATTGTTGCTAATGTTGGTTTAAACGGAAGTCTGGATACGCGTCCATTCCATGTTCATGAATATCTAAGCCTTCTAATTCCTCTTGTTTAGAAACCCGGAGTCCTAAGGTTTTTTTGATTGTAAATAACAGGATAAAAGAAGTTAATAAGCAAAATATACCAACGGCTATAATTCCAATAGCTTGGTATCCTAGCTGTTCCCAACTCGCCATTTTTCCAAATATTCCAACAGCAAGTGTCCCCCATATTCCGCAGAAGAGATGTACTGGGATTGCTCCTACAGGATCGTCTAATTTTAGCCTGTCTAGAAATGCAATTCCAAATACGATGATGGCTCCTGCAATGGATCCAATAACAACGGCGTTGCTAATTCCCATTTGGTCCGCACCAGCAGTAATTCCGACAAGTCCTCCTAAAATACCGTTTAAGAACATGGATAAATCGTAGGTTTTGTATTTTATAAACGAAATCATAAATGCTGTTAATCCTCCAGCTGCTGCGGATAAACAGGTGGTTACTAAAACGAGAGAAGTGGCTCCAGGGTCTGCAGATAAAACGGATCCTCCGTTAAATCCAAACCATCCTAACCATAAAATTAAAACACCTGCTGTGGCTAATGGAATATTATGACCTGGGAGTACGCCTATTTTTCCGTTTTTCTTGAACTTTCCTATTCTTGAACCTAGCAACCATATAGCTATCAATGCAGCCCATCCTCCTACAGAATGTACGAGTGTAGATCCTGCAAAATCATAAAAACCAGCTTCTTTGATGGTTTCTCCGAGTCCGTTTACTTGGTTTCCTAGACTTGATAAAAAACCTCCTCCCCATTGCCAGGAGCCTGCTATAGGATAGACAAGTCCTACATAAAATATAGTAAATAACATAAAACTGCCAAGTTTAATACGTTCTGCAACAGCTCCTGAAACGATTGTTGCTGCTGTGGCTGCAAACATTCCTTGGAATAGAAAATCGGTGTAATAGGTGTATCCCGCGTCTGCATAAGCAGCAGTGAGCCCATTTTCTGGTAGGGATAAACCAAATAGTTTACTAAAATAGTCGGGCATAACTCCTCCTATAAAACTTCCAGGATACATAAGGTTGAATCCTATGAGTGCGTATAATATAAGTCCGATAGAAATGATAAATACATTTTTAAATAAGATGTTGATAGCGTTTTTTTGGCGCGTAAATCCAATTTCTACAAGTGAAAATCCTAGATGCATAAAAAATACCAATGCCGTGCAGAGCATCATCCATACATTGTTTATTGTGAGTAGTGTGTTTTCCATAGTTCGTTTTTTTTTAGTTGTTAGTGAGTGGCTAGGGTTATTTTAAGGAGTCTGATCCAGTTTCTTTGGTTCTGATTCTGAACGTTTCTTCAATGTTTGAAACAAAAATTTTACCATCTCCTACATTTCCCGTATAGGCTACTTCTAAAAGTGTTTGGATTGTTTTTTCGTAAAAAGGCTCTGTAACTACAATTGATAAATAGCGTCGCTGTATGTCTGTAGTGCAGTAACTTACTCCTCGGTACACATGTCCTTGTTGTTCGTTTCCAACGCCTGTAACATCCCAATAGCTGAAAAAATTGACGCCAATTGTGTGTAGTGCTTCTTTTACTTCTTCAAATTTTGATTCCCTAATGATCGCTTCAATTTTTTTCATACCCCTTTATTTTTACAGGTTAATTTCTTTAAACATATGATATATAAGAGTTAACCCCTAATTTTTACAAGGGTATTACTTAAATTTTATGATATTTATTATTTATACCCCTATTTTTTGAAGGGTAAAGAATCGGTTTATGTGTTTTTTTTGAGATAATTGAATCAAAAAAAAGGGGGTTGATGAAAAAAGGATGCTATTTTTTGGTTATTTGGGAAGGAGAATGTTTTTTTTGAAGGTGATTTTCGGGGATAGTTGTGTTTTTATAAAAAAGAAAAATTGCCTATGTTTGATTTTATACACCCTTTATTTTTGTAAAGTCATATTATTATGCCAATTACAATCCCAAATGGCTGATATAAATAGTTTATTCTACGTTATAGTGTTGTCACTTGGAAATGTATTGCAGATGCATTTCTTAAGAACTGTTTACGTCAGTTATTTGAAGATGCTTTTAGTAATGCTACTGTTTATGAGTTTTGAAGGAGGATATTGCTTGTATTATACCAACTACAATCCAAAATGACAGATATAAATAGTTTATTTTACGTTCTAATGTTGTTGAAAACTGAAGGATAGAAGGCTATCCATCCATTTTTTGTCTAGCTAAAACAAAAAATAATTCCATTTCTAAACCTTCACTTGGAAATTTAATTGGTATTACTAAAGTATTGTTTAGAAATTATGTTTTTTAGTTTAAAAACCGAACCAAATACACGCCTAAGAATACAGCACTAAGTCCTAGTATAATAGATCCAAAAGCATAAGAGAAAAAGCTGATAAAATCACCGTTTTTTAAGAATGTTTGGTTTTCAAAGGCAAAGGTAGAAAAGGTGGTGAATCCACCACAGAATCCAGTACCTATAAGTAGGATTAAGTGCTGGTTGGTGTTGGTGCTTTTCATAAAGTACCCTAGTACGGCTCCTATAATTAAGCAGCCCAAAACATTGGCAAGTAAAGTGCCGTATGGTATTGAGCTGTTATTATTTAGCCATTTGCTCAGTGCGTATCTGGTTATAC
The DNA here is from genome assembly GCA_965224465.1 of Flavobacteriaceae bacterium. GTDB lineage: Bacteria > Bacteroidota > Bacteroidia > Flavobacteriales > Flavobacteriaceae. The sequence goes on from OZ245049.1 coordinate 4,238,012, forward strand.
TTCCAAAGCCTCCGCCTATAAAGATGAGCAAAAGTTGTTTCATGAGTGTTGTTTTATTCTATGATTAAGTCATTTGCGTCTGTCCAACTGCGTTTATCCATTACAATTCCTTTAGAGATAGTCATCAGTCCTGGGTTGGATCGGATGACCGTTTTTAAGGCTGTGCCATCACAAAAAAGAACTTCAAAATCCAAACCATTTTTTTTGTTAATGGCATCAAATTCATCTTTTAGTGAAGAAGAAACACCGTAAATTTTATAGCCATTTTTTTTGGCTTTTGTTAGGATAGGTTTAAGATTTGCAAAGCCTTCTAAATCACTTTTGTCTAAGTTGTAAGCGATTACCAAAAGTAATTTTTCTTCTGCTAATAATGATGTTGTTAAATTTTCTGTTTCAGATTCTAAAAAGAAATCTTTGATAGGAGGGAAGTCTTCGTTATTTGTGTATTCCATACCTTTTGGAATGCTTTTTCCAATAGCAAAAGGTCTAAAATCTAGTATTGGTAAATGCACCAGTACGTAGTAGGTAATAAATAGAAATGTGAAAAGGGAGGCAAAAGTGACCCATTTTTCTGTTGTTTGACCAAAAATAGGCGTGATGTCATAAGATTTAATTAGTAAAAATATGACAAGCGCTATCAGTATTATGTTTTTATAAAAGGTGTTCCAAGGCGATATTTTTAGAGCATCCCCAAAACATCCACAGTCTTGTACTTTTTCAAAATAGGCAGAATACCATGTTAAAAATAAAAAGACAAGCATTATAAGGAGTAGACTCCATGTTGTGAATTTTTGTTTAAAGCCAATTAAAACCAAAACTCCAAGCATAATTTCTATAATAATTAAACCAATAGAGAAAGGCAAGGCGTAAGGAATTAGAAACTCTAGATTCAAAACATCTTCGCTAAAATATTCTTGGAATTTATAAGCAGAACCTAAAGGATCTACTAGTTTTACAAAACCAGAATACAAAAATGTGATTCCAACTAAAAAACGGGCAATGCTAACAAATATTTTCATAAAATTAATGGTTTAAATGGATTAATGCAAAAACGGCATAGTTAATCATGTCTTGGTAATTGGCATCTAAGCCCTCTGATACAATGGTTTTTCCTTGGTTATCTTCTATTTGTTTTACGCGTAAAAGTTTTTGTAAAATTAAATCGGTTAGAGAACTCACACGCATTTCTCTCCAAGCTTCTCCATAATCATGGTTTTTGTCCTCCATTAGTTTTTTGGTGATTCCAATGTGTTTTTTGTACAATTCAACCGCTTCTTGTGTAGATAAATCAGGTTTGTTTGCAATTCCTTTTTCCAATTGGATCAACGCCATAATTGAATAATTGATAATACCTATAAACTCGGAAATTTCACCTTCATCAATCTTGCGAATGCTGTTTTCTTGTAATTGTCTAATGCGTTGAGCTTTGATGAATATCTGGTCTGTTAGTGATGGTAGTCTTAGAATGCGCCATGCACAACCGTAGTCTTTTAATTTGTTCTGATATAGTGTTTGGCATTTATTTATAATAGAATCGTATTGTTCTGTGGTATTATGCATGGAACTCTTTTTAATTTGTTATTTTCGTGCCAACGCACGTGTTATTTGTTAATTCAAACGAATGTAGTCATTAGTTGTAATTCGAGCAAGAATTTTAAGAGTTTTACGTGATTTAAATAAATAAAATAGAGATATGGAAAGAGTAGCAGTGTTTTGTGGTTCAAGCCTTGGTTTTAATAAAAAATATAAGTTGGAAGCAGAAAAATTAGGTGTCTATTTTTGTAAGAAAGGAATTGACATGGTATATGGTGGTGGTAAAATTGGAATGATGGGGGCTATTGCAGATATAATGATTCGTAATAACGGAACTGTGATAGGGGTAATTCCTGAGCTCCTTGAAGACGAAGAAGTAATGCATGATGCTGTTGAAGAGATGATTGTTGCTAAGTCTATGAGTGATCGTAAAGTAATTATTAGTAGATTAGTAGATGGCTATATTGCGATGCCCGGAGGTTTTGGGACAATGGATGAGTTGTTTGAAGTTTTGACATTAAATCAGTTAGGGGTAGAGCATAAGCCTGTAGGTCTATTGAATACAAATGGTTTTTTTGATCATGTTTTGGCGCAATTAGATGTGATGGTAGCTGAGGGTTTTTTAAAACCTGAAAACAGGTCTCTGTTAATTGTCTCTGATACTGTAGAAGGTTTGTTCGCTCAAATGGATTCTTATGTAAAGCCAAAAAAATCAAAAATAATAGATAAAGTTGTACGTTAAATGACGATAAATTGTAAGGGAATCCTAGTAGATTTAAGTGTGCCAAAAGTAATGGGTATTTTAAATATAACTCCAGACTCTTTTTTTGATGGAGGGAAGTATATGGAGGATACAACGATCCTTACACAAGTTCAGAAAATGTTGGACGAAGGAGCTACTTTTATTGATGTTGGTGCTTATTCCTCACGCCCTGGAGCGATCCATATTTCTGAAGAAGAAGAATTAGATCGAATGCTTCCAATTATTGATTTATTGATGCTACATTTTCCACGTATTTTAATTTCGGTGGATACTTTTAGAAGTGAAGTTGCAAGACAATGTATTGCTAGAGGAGCAGCGATGATTAACGATATATCCGCAGGAGAAATGGATGCGAATATGTTTGCTACTGTTGCTGAATTACAGGTGCCTTACTGTATGATGCATATGCTAGGTACACCTCAAAATATGCAGTCAGATCCGAAATATAAGGATGTGGTGACATCTGTTTTGAGTTTTTTTGCGCATAAAACGAACCAATTAAAATTATTGGGACTTAAAGATGTTTTAATCGATGTTGGTTTTGGTTTTGGGAAAACAATGGCGCATAATTATAAATTATTACAACAATTATCTTTGTTTAAAAACATTGGTTTTCCATTATTGGTAGGTGTTTCTAGAAAGTCTATGTTGTATAAGCCTTTAGGTGTAAGTGCTTCAGATGCATTAAATGCAACTACAGTGGCCAATACGATAGCTGTACTAAATGGAGCTTCAATTGTTCGTGTTCACGATGTAAAGGAAGCCGCAGAGGCACTTAAAATTATTAGTTTGACAATGGTGAATGACTAAAAAAATCAAGAATATCAAAAAAACAATGTCTTTTCTAAACGGTTATTTAGGAATACATTTGCTTTCTATAAAAGAGGCAATGTTATTAGTGTCAATTTAAAAAACAAAAAATGAAATTATTAAAATATATTGTGATGGCTTTGCTATTTGCAAGCTGTGCAAAAAAAGAAATCAAAGTGCCTGTAATTCCGATAGCAGGGATTCAAGAAATTAAAAATTTCTCTGAGGTTTGGGTGTTTTTTGAAGTAAAAGGTACGGATACGATTGCTTTATTAAATCGTTCAAATACTATTATATCTACTAATTGGGTGTTTAATATAGATAAAAAACTCCCATTAAAAAAAGTAATTCCAGTGCTTAAAAAGATGAAATATAAGCACAAAAATGGCATGCATGCGGATAAAAAAACACTGGACTTTTTTAGCTATTCAAATCAGACTAATAAGATGCTGTCTTTTATTGAATTTACTCAGGTTAAATATAAAGGAGATAGTACTACTTCTAAAGAGTTATTAAAATTAAAAGGAGATGTTTATGCCAATTATCACAATGTTAATTTGAGGTTTTATAAAAACACGGTGTATATCAACGATTCTGATATCGGAAGCGAGGATATAAAAGATACCTTGCAAGAATTTATCGACTTTTCGGCTGAAGGAAGACAAACAATGATTCATTTGAATTTTCAGGATAATTTAACATATCAAGCGTATTTAGAATATAGAACAATGGTGTTTTCTATGCAATCTGCTGCAATTAAGATTAGTGTGAACGAATTTGTTTTTGACCGTTCTAAAATCCCAGACTGTAATTGTTAGCGGAATGCTACTGTTTTTTTTATTAATTTCACGTTTCAATTAAGAATTTATGTTGTTGTTTTTAGATTTTTTAAGTTTTTCTTTTTTAGATGCACTCGATATTGTTTTGGTAGCATTGCTTTTATATTATGTATATAAATTGTTGCGAGGTACTGTAGCTATTAATATTTTTATTGGAATTGCTTTAGTAGTGTTGATTTGGAAAATAACTCAGGCTTTGCAAATGGAATTGCTCAGTGGGATATTGGGAACTTTGATTAGTGGAGGAGCCATTGCTTTGCTAATTGTATTTCAACAAGAAATACGAAAGTTTTTATTGATGATAGGTTCAACTAATTTTACTTCTAAGCGAAATTTTTTAAAACAATTGAAGTTTTTAAACACAGAGATTCAGACAACGACCGATGTAGAGGCGATTATAGAAACCTGTATCAATATGAGAAAAACAAAAACGGGGGCATTAATTGTCTTAGAGAGAACACAGAATCTAGATTTTTTAAAACATTCAGGAGACACAATGCATATTGAAGTAAATGGACCTATTATAGAAAGTATTTTTTATAAAAACAGCCCTTTGCATGACGGTGCAGTTATTATTAGCGATAATATTATAAAAGCCACAAGGGTCGTATTGCCTTTGTCTAAGAAAAACTTGCCTTCTCGTTTTGGTCTACGCCATAGAGCAGCCATCGGAATTACAGAAAAAACAGATTGTTTGTGTTTGATAGTCTCTGAAGAAACTGGAAAAATCGCCTATATTAGAGACGGTGATTTTGTACTGTATGAAAAAGATATTGACTTGGTGGAAATGATTCGTAATGATTTGAATTAACAGTTCTTGTGATCGTTTTAATGTTAGGGGGAACTAATAGTAGCCTGCTTGGTTTTGCGCAGCAGGTCAAATTACAAAAAGGAGAACAATTAAAATTAATTTTAATTGTTCTCCTTTTTGTATGTAATATCAATTACAATCCAAAATGACCGATATTAATAGTTTATTTTACGTTCTATTTTTTACCTAGCTAAAACAAAAAATAATTCCATTTCTAAACCGTCACTTGGAAATGTATTTGGTGTAAATTAATCAATACGTCCAATCAACTTCGCTAAAATATCAATAGCAGAAGTAGCGATTTTTGTTCCAGGGCCAAAAACACCAGAAACTCCCGCGTCAAACAATGTTTGATAATCTTGAGCAGGGATAACGCCACCAGCAATAACCATAATATCGCCTCTTCCATATTTCTTTAAGGCTTCAATTACTTGAGGTACAAGTGTTTTGTGTCCTGCTGCTAATGATGATATTCCTAAGACATGCACGTCGTTTTCGACGGCTTGCTTGGCGGCTTCTTGAGGGGTTTGGAATAGGGGACCTATATCAACATCAAAACCTAAATCAGCAAAACTAGAAGAGATTACTTTTGCACCTCTATCATGACCGTCTTGTCCCATTTTTGCTACCATTATTCTCGGTCGCCTTCCTTCTAATTCATAAAATGTATCAGCCATTACTTTGGCTTTTTCAAATTCACTATCGTTTTTTATCTCTCTACTATACACTCCTGTGATTGATTTAATGGTTGCTTTGTACCTTCCGAAAACTGTTTCCAAGTCATCTGAAATTTCTCCTAAAGTAGCACGTAGCTCAGCTGCTTTGACCGCCAAATCTAAGAGGTTTCCTTCTCCTGTTTCTGCGCAATTACTAATGTTTTTTAAGGCTGTTTTTACCGCAGTATTGTTTCTTGATTTTTTGATCGAATTTAAACGTTCTATTTGGGATTTTCGAACGGCCTGATTGTCTACTTCTAGAATTTGTAAAGGGTCTTCTTGTGCTAGTTTGTGTTTGTTTACTCCTACAATAGTGTCTTCTCCACTATCTATGTGTGCCTGTTTAGTTGCTGCGGCTTCTTCTATGCGCATTTTGGGAATGCCTTGTTCTATCGCTTTGGTCATTCCTCCAAGTTTTTCAACTTCTAGGATAAGTTCCCATGCTTTTTGTGCAATTTCTTCAGTGCGTTTCTCTACAAAAGAGGCGCCTCCCCAAGGGTCTACCGTTTTTGTAATCCCTGTTTCTTCTTGGATAAAAAGTTGGGTGTTTCTCGCAATTCGAGCAGAAAAATCAGTGGGTAAAGCAATGGCTTCATCCAATGCATTTGTATGTAAACTTTGTGTACCTCCTAAGGCTGCTGCCATGGCTTCTATAACTGTTCTAGCAACATTGTTAAAGGGGTCTTGTTCTGTCAGACTCCATCCGCTAGTTTGACAATGTGTTCGCAATGTGAGTGATTTTTGATTTTTTGGATCAAATTGCTGTACTATTTTTGCCCAGAGCATTCTGGCGGCTCTCATTTTTGCTATTTCTGTAAAGTGATCCATTCCAATAGCCCAGAAAAAGGACAATCTTGGAGCAAAAGAATCAATGGTCATTCCGTTTGCAATCCCTATTTTTAAATATTCCAATCCGTCGGCTAAGGTATAGGCTAGTTCAATTTCTGCGGTAGCTCCTGCTTCTTGCATGTGATAACCAGAGATGGAGATGGAATTGAATTTAGGCATGTGATCCGTAGTGTATTTGAAAATATCAGCAATAATTTTCATGGAGGGGCTAGGAGGGTATATATAAGTGTTACGTACCATAAACTCCTTTAAAATGTCGTTTTGAATTGTGCCAGAAAGTAATTCCTGATCCACTCCTTGTTCTTTGGCTGCAACAATATAAAAAGCCAATATAGGAAGTACTGCGCCATTCATAGTCATAGAAACAGACATCTTATCTAGGGGGATTTGGTCAAAGAGTACTTTCATGTCTTCTACGGAGTCAATGGCAACTCCAGCTTTTCCTACATCGCCTTGTACGCGCTCATGGTCGGAGTCATAGCCTCTGTGTGTTGCCAAATCAAAAGCAACAGAAAGTCCTTTTTGACCTGCGGCTAAATTTCTTCGGTAAAAAGCATTGCTTTCTTCTGCTGTAGAAAAACCTGCATATTGGCGTACCGTCCATGGTCTTCTAACATACATAGTGGAATAAGGTCCGCGTAAATTAGGTGCTGTTCCTGCAATATAGTTTTCGTGTTCAAAAATGGTTTCTTTTGAATCCGTTGTCTGTACTTTTAAATGAGAAAAATCTTTTCTGGACATGCTGTTTTTTTTTAATGGAACTGCTTTTACTTTTCGCTCTGGATACGTTTTTTTTCGGATGCTGCTGCCAATCGTTTTTCCAAGAGAGGGACAATCGATGTTTTATAGGACGTTTTTTTCTTGAAAGGGTCTAATTCAAGCGTGTTTTTCATTTGGTCTAATGGGTTTGGATATTTATTACTCCCTAATAATACCAATGCACCCGTGTCAAATTGTTCCTGTTCCTTCTTATCGTTCTCTGCTATTTTACGTTGGATAGTACCTTGTTTTAATTGCTTTAAAAAGCCGCCTGATTTTTCTATTTCCTTAAATATAGCCAATGCCTTTTCTGCAATTTGTTTGGTGAGAGATTCGATATAATACGAATCATTTGCTATGTGTTGTGCATTGTTAAAATAGCTTTCCTCTTTTAATATAATCAATTGATTTCTTGCAATGCGCTCTCCAAATTCGTTGGTTTTGTTAAACAGACGGTCATAGGGCTGGTTTGAGATGGTTTGTGCTCCTCCTAAAATGGCACTCATACATTCGGTTGTAGTGCGTAGTAGATTTACATTGTAATCGTAAATAGTTTTATTGCGTAAACTAGGTTCGCAGAAGAGTTGTGTTGTTGTTTCAATTCCGTATTCTTTACAAATTAAAGGATACAAATATCGCAAGGCTCTGAGTTTTGCAATTTCAAAAAAGTAATTGCTTCCTATTGCGAGGTTAAATTGTATGTAGGGTGCGATGCTCCCTCCAAACTCGGATAGGTATTCATTTGCATGTGCCAAACTATAAGCTATTTGTTGTACAGTGTTTGCTCCTGCATTTTGATAAATCGTTGCATCTATCCCGAGAGTGTTTCTGGTAGGGTACTTCTGAATTATATTTTTTACTTGTTCAAAATCTTGGCTTTGGTTTTTACGCCAATTCCCAGTATGTGCATAATTCCCAATACAGTCTATATTGAAATACACTGTTTCATTTTTTAAAAAATCATTCAAAGAGAGCAAGAAGTCTACGTCTATAAACTTAAAATCGAAATGAAATGCCGTTGTGTTTTGTAATAAGTTATCAAATAGAATTGCGATGTCAAAAGGTTTGGTACATGTGAATTTTATGGCGTTTGCCCCTCTATTTAATACGTCCAATGCTTTTTTATTGGCTTTCTTTTCAAATGATACCCAAATGTTTTCACAGATGATTACATCACTATTATGTGTTGGGATTTCTAATTTTTTAAAATCGTCGCCATGGTAAAATGGTTTGATTGTTATTCCTTCGTTTGTTTGAGTTAATAAGGATTTATTGTAATCTGCACCTTTTAAATCTACTTGTATTTTTTGTTTCCAAGCAGCAGCTGAAACAGGATCGAAGTTATATGTGATAGATTGGCTCATAGTCGTAATTATGATCCAAAATTCAGGAAAATATTTTTAATAATCACAATAGTGTTAGAAAATATGCTAAATAGGTGTCGTTTTATTGTAAAGTGTCATATTCTATAAGGAAGATGTCTTCGTTTTCCTTCTTCATATGGTATTCTTCACGTGCAAATTTATCCAGTTTTTCCAGATCCTTTAAGTCGTTGATAACGGCATTGTCCTTGGTGATTTGTTCGATATAATATTTTTTTTGAGATTCTAATTTTTTCAATTCTTTATTGAACTCACGATGTACTAAATAAGAATTTTCATCCCAAAATAACATCCATAGTACAAAAACGGTAATTACGATAACATAGAAGTTTGTCGCTACCTTGAAAAATGAATTGTTTTTGAGTTCTTTTAAAGTCATACGTTATAGTTTGTCACTAATTACTGTTCTAACGATATCTATAGCAACTGTATTGTGCCTATCATTAGGAATAATTATATCTGCATAATTTTTTGTAGGTTCTATAAAGGTTTGATGCATTGGCTTTAAGGTCTCTTGGTATCGCGTTAAGACCTCGTTTATATCTCTTCCTCGTTCTTGGATATCTCTTTTTATACGACGTATCAATCGTTCATCGGCATCGGCATGGACAAATACTTTGATGTCAAATAAGTCGCGAAGTTCTTTATTATTAAATATAAGTATTCCTTCTACGATCAATACTTTCTTGGGGGGAGTTGTAAGTGTTTCTTGAGTTCTATTATGAGTCACAAATGAATAAACAGGTTGTTCTATTGTTTGTTCTGATTTTAATTTCTTTAAATCAGCAACCAATAGTTCAAAGTCTATAGCATTTGGATGGTCAAAATTTATCTGAGTACGTTCATCGTAACTCATTCCTTGAGTGGCTTTGTAATAAGAATCTTGCGAGATTACACAAACTTCGTTTTTGGGTAGTTGATCCAATATTTGTCTCACTACGGTTGTTTTTCCACTTCCTGTTCCTCCTGCAATTCCTATGATCAACATCTGTTTTGTGTATTTAGTTACAGTGTACAAAATTACGAAATTTTACTGCTAGTACGTGATAAAACAGATAAAAATCGATTTAATTTTCGAGTTTTATGTCAGTAAATAAGAATGATTTTTTTGAAAGTATCTTGAAAAATGTGGTGAGAGAAGGATTCGAACCTTCGAAGCTTGCGCAGCAGATTTACAGTCTGCCCTCGTTGGCCACTTGAGTATCTCACCATTTATACATTTTCAAATAGCCATTAGGGAAAACCCTTTTGGAGTATTCAGTACTATTTCTTGTCTTAACTTGTAAAACAAGAAATAATCTGAATTAATTAAGAGCCAATGGAGGGACTCGAACCCGCGACCTGCTGATTACAAATCAGCTGCTCTAGCCAGCTGAGCTACATCGGCTTTTTACTTTATTTTAAAGTTAAAGTGAAAACTTTTTCGCTTATTAAAAACGACTTTTTAAAATTTGAAAAATGTGGTGAGAGAAGGATTCGAACCTTCGAAGCTTGCGCAGCAGATTTACAGTCTGCCCTCGTTGGCCACTTGAGTATCTCACCATTTATACATTTTCAAAATTTCAAAGAGCCAATGGAGGGACTCGAACCCGCGACCTGCTGATTACAAATCAGCTGCTCTAGCCAGCTGAGCTACATCGGCGTTACTTTATTTTAAAGTTAAAGTGAACTTTTGTCGGGGTGGCAGGATTCGAACCTGCGACCTCCTCGTCCCAAACGAGGCGCGATAACCGGGCTACGCTACACCCCGAGGTGCTTGTTTTGCGAGTGCAAATATAGCCACTTTTATGGTTCCTACAAACATTTATTCGAAAAATATTTTATAAAGCCGAGCAATGCTTTTTTCAAGGTCTTGTGTATTGATGTTTCTACTTTTTCTAATGCTTTCTTTTCCATTAAAATACACTAAAATTGTGGGCTCTACGAAGACAGAATGTGCCGCGCATATTTTTTTTGAAAAAGGTAAATTAATTTGGTAATAACTGATTTTAGGGAATTTTTCTTTGATTAATTTTTTAATTTTTGGAGCCAATGCTTCGGCAACACCACAAGAAATACTCGAATAGTAGAAGAGCACAGCTTCTTGCTGCGTTGTAATTTGTTTGTATTCTTCCAACGTGTCAATTATTTGTTTAGAGGCATTCATTTATATTTATTTTTTTTACAAAGATAAACCTCAAGCGTTAAATCGTGTAACGAATATTACATATAGGCTTTTTTTATACGAGTATTATAAAAAAAGATTGGAAACCAGTTCTCAAGCGCTAGAAAATTGATAAGTTTGTAGCAGTAATAAAACAAAAAATAATGTCTGATACAATTGAAAGAATTAAATGCCTTATTATAGGTTCGGGGCCTGCAGGATATACTGCGGCAATATATGCTTCACGTGCTGATTTGAAACCAGTAATGTATACAGGAATGCAAATGGGAGGTCAATTAACAACCACAACAGAAGTGGATAATTTCCCTGGATACCCTAAAGGTACTGATGGTACTGCTTTGATGGACGATATGAAAATTCAAGCGGAACGTTTCGGAACAGATGTTCGTTTTGGCTTGATTACCAAAGTTGATTTTAGTAAAGAGCTAGGAGGAATTCATAAAGTGGAAGTGGATGGTACGACCATCATTGAAGCAGAAACTGTGATTATTTCTACGGGGGCTACTGCAAAATACTTAAATATTGAAAGTGAACAACGTCTAATAGGTGGAGGTGTTTCTGCATGTGCTACTTGTGATGGTTTCTTTTATAAAAAACAAGATGTTATTGTTGTAGGTGCTGGAGATACCGCTGCAGAAGAGGCTACTTATTTATCTAATATTTGTAACAAAGTTACTATTTTGGTGCGTAAGGACTATATGAGAGCGTCTAAAGCTATGCAACATAGAGTCGCAAAAACTAAGAATATAGAAGTGTTATACAACTCAGAAATTGATGAGGTGTTGGGTGATAATGTAGTGACTGGAGTTCGTGTTGTGAATAATATAACAAACGATACGCACGTGGTTGATGTAACAGGGGTGTTTATTGCGATAGGGCACAAGCCAAATACTGATATTTTTAAAAATGTATTGGATATGGATGATACAGGATACCTTATTACTCAAGGAAAATCTACAAAAACGAATCTGCCAGGCGTGTTTGCAGCAGGTGACGTTCAAGACAAAGAATACCGTCAAGCAGTTACTGCGGCAGGGACAGGATGTATGGCAGCCTTGGATTCTGAGAGGTATTTGGGCTCGTTAATTTAAACCGATATCATACTATAAATTAAAGGAAAACTCAGACTTCGGTCTGAGTTTTTTTTATGCAAATGTTTTCGTGAAATAGTAATAAATTAAAGGCTTATAAAAATGTAAAAGAGTAGTTTTGCTTGCTTAATCAAATATTATGGATTTATTCTCGAATAGTTATTTTGTACTTTTTTTAATCATTGTAATTGGCTTTGTTTTAGGTCGCATAAAAATCAAAGGTATTTCTTTAGATGTATCAGCAGTAATTTTTGTGGCCTTGGTGTTTGGGCATTATGGAGTGACCATCCCTAAAGACTTTCAATATTTGGGCTTGGTTCTTTTTATCTTTACGATTGGAATTCAGGCAGGTCCTAGTTTTTTTGAATCTTTTCGAATGAATGGGAAGGAGTTGGGGCTATTGGCAGGAATTTTAATTATTTCCGCTTCTTTAGTTACGTTTGCAGTGTATTATTTCTTTGGGATTGATAAAAATTTAGCCATTGGTTTATTGGCAGGTTCCCTAACAAGTACTCCTGGATTAGCCGCAGCAATTGATGCGACAGGTTCTCCCTTGGCTTCTATTGGTTACGGTATCGGCTATCCTTTTGGTGTTATTGGAGTTATTTTATTTGTGAGTTTTTTACCAAAAATATTACGTGTCAATATTTTAGAAGAGGAGCAAAAATATAAAGATGAGCTACAAGAAGGGTTTCCAGAAATTGTTCGTCAGTATTTTGTAGTAGAAAACGAGAAAGTATTAGGGAAGAGTTTGGCAGAATTGAATGTTCGTTTTATGACCAAGGCTGTAATCTCTAGAATTATGCAAGGTGATGTAGTGTTAGCGCCTTCTCCAGAAATTATATTTAAAAAAGGAGATATAATTCGTGCCGTGGGAACCAAAGATTCATTGGAGCGTATTCAATTATTAATGGGGTCTCCTACAGATAAAGAGATACCTCAAAACACGAATATTGAAGTGAGATCAGTATTGGTGACCAATAAAAATGTGGTGAATAAAACATTGGGACAACTGAATATATTTACTGCTTTTAATGCTACAATTACACGCATTCGTAGGTCTGGAATTAATTTGTTACCAAAACCTTCTGCTAAGTTACAGTTTGGTGATAAGTTAGTTATAGCTTGTGATAAAGAACATATGAAATTGGTAACACGCTTTTTTGGAGATGATGATAAAAAATTATCAAACACAGATTTTTTACCGATCGCTACAGGAATTATATTGGGGATATTGGTAGGTAAATTGAGCATTAATATGGGAAATTTCTCCTTTAGTTTAGGGTTGACAGGTGGTATTTTGTTGGTGGCACTGGTATTAGGTAGAACAGGAAAAACAGGACCAATTATGTGGACCATGACCGGGGCAGCAAATCAATTGTTACGCCAGTTTGGATTGTTGTTTTTCTTAGCTGCTGTTGGAACAAGTGCTGGGTCTAGCTTGGTGTCTACATTTCAAGAGTATGGCGTGGAGCTGTTTATGTATGGAATAGTCATCACTTTATTGCCCATGATTTTGACTACAATTGTTGCTCGTACATTTTTTAAAATGAATTTGTTAACCTTGTTGGGAACATTAACAGGAAGTATGACCAGTACCCCTGGATTGGCTACAGTGGATAATATGGTTGATACAGATGCGCCAGCTGTTGCTTATGCAACGGTGTATCCAATTGCCATGGTCTTATTGATTATTGTGATACAAATATTGACAATGTTGTAAAAAAAACAAAAAATAAATTTGCATATTTAAAAATAGATGTTACATTTGTCATATCTAAATTAAAGTAGATAAACAACAATGACAAGAAATACAAACATATGGTGGTGGAACTCTCTTAATCAAACAAGCGAGCAATAACCTCTATATATAAACTATATAAATTTAAAAAGGACTTATCTCGCGATAAGTCCTTTTTTTTGTGCAATTATGAAAAAAATAAAATACACCACTACCGTAAAAAATCAACTTTCGGATACGATCACTCCGGTTAGTTTGTACACAAAAATTAGAGATAAATTTCCGAACACATTATTGTTGGAAAGTTCCGATTATCACAGCAAGGAGGAGAGTTTTTCCTTTATATGTATTGAGCCTTTGGTGACTTTTAAAGTAGACAACGGTGTTTTTTCTTACGAAAAAGATACTGTGATTGAAGCAACAGAAACGATAGACGGTAATTTTTATGAAATTTTTGAACGCTATAAGAAAACTATTGATGTAAGCTGTGACGATAAAGTGGCTGCTTTTAATGGCTTTTATGGCTATATTTCTTTTGATGCTGTTCAGTATTTTGAAAAGATACAATTTTCATCTAAAAAAGCACCTTCTGATATTCCAGAATTTCAGTTTAGCTTTTTTAAATACATTATTTCAATCAATCATTTTAATGATGAAATGACCTTGATAGAAAACGTAAAGGAAGGTGAATTGCCTAGCATAGAAAAAATACAAACATTAATTAATACACAGGCATTTCCATTGTATGACTTTTCTATGGTGGGAGAAGAAAAATCAAATTGTACAGATGCTGAATTCAAAGAGTATGTACGTAAAGGAAAACAGCATTGTAAACGGGGTGATGTATTTCAATTGGTGTTGTCACGACAGTTTCAACAAGGGTTTGAGGGAGACGAATTTAATGTGTATAGAGCACTGAGATCCATCAACCCATCTCCTTATTTGTTTTATTTTGATTATGGAAATTTCAGACTCATGGGATCCTCTCCAGAAGCGCAAATTAAGGTCAATGCCACTAAAACTATTATCAATCCTATTGCAGGTACTTTTAGACGTACTGGAAATATGGCGGAAGACATACTCTTGGGAGAGAAGTTGTTAAAAGATAAAAAAGAGAATGCAGAGCATGTGATGCTCGTAGATTTGGCTCGAAACGATTTGAGCAAACATGCCAGTGATGTTAAAGTCAGTGTTTTTAAAGAGGTACAGTATTTTAGCCATGTAATTCATTTGGTTTCTACCGTAGAGGGAACTCCTAAAGGCGATGCTATAAAAATTGTTGGTGATACGTTTCCTGCCGGTACTTTGAGCGGAGCTCCAAAATACAAGGCGATGGAGTTAATAGATACTTACGAAAATCAAACACGTGGTTTTTATGGAGGTGCTGTTGGTTTTATCGGTTTAAAAAACGAGGTGAATCTAGCCATTGCCATTCGTTCTTTTGTGAGTAAAAACAATGTATTGTATTCACAAGCAGGAGCTGGAATTGTAATCAGTTCAAGTGAAGAAAGTGAATTGCAAGAAGTAAATAATAAATTGGCCGCCTTAAATAAGGCATTGACATTGGCAGAAAATATATAATAGCGTTTTTGACAGTGATTAAAGACATTCAAACGATCAAAAAAAAAGAAATGAAGATTTTAATACTAGATAATTACGACTCGTTTACCTATAATTTGGTGCACATGGTCGAAGATATTACAGGCACATACCCTGCAGTTTTTAGAAATGATGAAATTAGCATTGCGGAAGTAGGCGCGTATGATTTGATTATTTTATCTCCAGGTCCTGGGATTCCTGAAGAGGCAGGGATTTTAAAAGAGGTGATCAAAGTTTATGCAGGTAAAAAACCAATTTTTGGAGTTTGCTTGGGATTGCAAGCGATTACAGAAGTTTTTGGAGGACGTATAGAAAATATGGATGAGGTATTTCACGGAGTGGCTACTACCATGTTTCAGACCGGTAAAGAAGCGGTGGTTTACAAAGGAATTCCTAAACAATTTGAGGCAGGACGTTACCATTCTTGGATTTCAAAAATAGAGGATTTCCCTTCAGAACTAGAAATTACAGCGATAGATGATGATGGGGGGATTATGTCTCTACAGCATAAAGCATATAATATAAGTGCTGTGCAGTTTCATCCAGAATCTATTTTAACACCCTTAGGAAAACAGATAGTACAAAATTTTATTGACGCAAATTCTAATTAGAGATGAAGGTAATTTTAAATAAGTTATTTGCTCATGAGCATTTGACAGCACAAGAAGCTAAGGAAATATTAATCAGAATTGCTAAAAACGAGTTTAATTCTTCTCAAATAGCCTCTTTTTTAACCGTTTTTTTGATGAGATCATTATCGGTAAACGAGTTGATTGGTTTTAGAGATGCCTTATTAGAATTGGCAATAAAAATTGATCTTTCAGATTTCAATACCATTGATCTATGTGGGACAGGTGGTGATGGTAAGGATACGTTTAATATTTCTACACTCACCTCGTTTATTGTAGCTGGTGCTGGATATAAAGTAGCAAAACATGGAAATTATGGTGTGTCTTCTACCTGTGGTTCTTCTAATATGTTAGAACATCTAGGCTATGAATTTACCAATAATGAAACAGTGTTAAAACGTCAATTGGACAAGGCTAATATTTGTTTTTTACATGCACCTTTGTTTCATCCAGCTATGAAAGCAGTAGGGCCAATACGTAGAGAACTAGGCTTAAAAACCTTTTTTAATGTACTGGGACCTCTTGTAAATCCTAGCCAACCGAAAAATCAAATGGTGGGCGTTTTTAACATGGAAATTGCACGTTTATACGGCTATTTAATGCAAAAATCTTCTCGTAATTATAAGGTGGTTCACAGTTTTGATGGTTATGACGAAATCTCATTGACAAGTAAGTTTACGATTATTTCAAACCAAGGCACACGTATTTATACTCCTGAAGAAATTGGTTTTAAACGCTTGGATCAAGAGGCTATTGTAGGGGGGGCTTCCGTCGCTGCATCAGCAAAAATATTTAAGAATATTATTGAAGGAAATGGAACAGATGCTCAAAACAATGTGGTGTTGGCAAATACTGTTTTTGCCATTCAAACCATTGCTCCAACTTGTTCTTTTGAACAGGCGTATGAACAAGCAAAAGATTCCTTATTAGGATTAAAAGGCGCCAAGTGTCTCACCAATTTATTAGCATAGATAAACATGACTATATTAGATAAAATTATCGCAGAAAAGCGAAAGGAGGTTGCTGTATTAAAAGAAAAAATAAGTATTTCAACATTGGAAAAGTCTCCTTTTTTTAAAAGGGATACACTTTCTTTAGAAACGTCTTTGTTGGCAGCAAATAGTACTGGAATTATTGCTGAATACAAAAGAAAATCTCCTTCGAAAGGATTGATTAACGGAATAAATACGATCCAAGAAGTAACATTAGGGTATTTGGATGCCGGTGTAGCTGCTCAATCTATATTGACGGATACTTCTTTTTTTGGGGGCTTAAATGATGATTTATTAAGCGCAAGAGTCCTCAATAAATCGCTGCCAATTCTCAGGAAAGATTTTATGGTGGACGAATTTCAAATTGTTGAGAGTAAGGCAATGGGAGCAGATGTTATTTTACTGATTGCTGCTTGTTTAACGCGACAAGAACTGAAAAATTTTGGTGCTTTGGCAACAGATTTAGGATTGAGTGTTTTATACGAAGTACACAGTCAAGAGGAATTAGATAAAATAGAGTTGCAGGATAAAATTATAGGCATCAATAATCGAAATTTAAAGACTTTTGAAGTAGACTTAGAACATTCCATTCAGTTGGCGAGTCAAATTCCAGATAGCTGTATCAAAGTTTCTGAAAGTGGAATTAGCAGTCCTCAAACTATTTTAGACTTGAAAAAACATGGTTTTAAAGGGTTTTTAATCGGAGAAAACTTTATGAAAACAACAAATCCTGGAGCGGCTTGTAAGGCGTTTATCCAACAATTAGACCGCTCATGAAATTAAAAGTTTGTGGCATGCGTAATGCAGAAAATATAAAGGAGTTAGTCCAGTTAAAACCAGATTATATTGGTTTTATTTTCTATGAAAAATCAAGTAGAAATGTGACGGATTTCCCTGAGGTTGAAATTCCTTCTTCGATTAAAAAAGTGGGGGTGTTTGTAAATGCATCATTGGAATATGTAAGCAATATTGTAAGGAAGAATTCCTTGGATTGTGTCCAGTTACATGGTGATGAGACCGCTGCATATTGCAAGGGATTGAAAGCAATGATGGCTGCTAAAACACAAATAATAAAAGCATTTCCTGTAGGGGAGTCTTTTGATTTTGAAAAGTTAGAGGCGTTTGATGCTTATGTGGATTGTTTCTTGTTTGATGCTAAGGGAGAAAAAGTTGGAGGGAACGGAGTGGTGTTTGATTGGAATTTATTACAAAAAAACATGTCTAAGAAACCCTTTTTATTGAGTGGTGGATTGGGAGAGGACTCTGTGAGTGAACTTCAAAAGTTTATGAAAACCTCTCTCGCTGATACGTGTATTGGTTGGGATGTAAATAGTAAGTTTGAAATACGTCCAGGGTTTAAAAATATAGATAAGATTAAAGAATTTAAAAATAAGTTGGTATGAGTTGTTTTGTAGATGAAAACGGGTATTATGGTGATTTTGGAGGCGCATTTATTCCTGAAATGTTATATCCAAACGTAAAAGAATTAGGAGAACAGTATTTGGAAATAATGAGTGAACCTTCCTTTAAAGCGGAGTTTGATAGTTTATTAAAAGATTATGTAGGGCGTCCTACACCTTTGTATTTTGCAAAGCGATTGTCAGAGAAATACCAAACCAAAATCTATTTAAAACGGGAGGATTTAAACCATACAGGTGCACATAAAATTAACAATACCATTGGGCAGATTTTAATGGCACAACGTCTAGGGAAGAAACGTATTATTGCAGAAACAGGAGCAGGGCAGCACGGAGTGGCTACGGCGACCGTTTGTGCGCTTATGGGATTGGAATGTGTTGTGTATATGGGAGCAATAGACATTGCACGTCAGGCACCCAATGTGGCACGTATGAAAATGCTGGGGGCTACCGTGGTTCCAGCATTGTCTGGAAGTAAAACATTAAAAGATGCGACCAACGAGGCGATCCGTGATTGGATAAATAATCCGGTAGATACTCATTATATTATTGGTTCTGTAGTAGGCCCGCATCCGTATCCAGATATGGTGGCGCGTTTTCAATCCGTTATTTCTAAGGAAATGAAATCGCAATTATTAGAAAAAGAAGGGCGTGAGAATCCAGATTATGTGATTGCCTGTGTTGGTGGAGGAAGCAATGCTGCTGGGGCGTTTTATCATTATTTAGAGGAAGAATCAGTGCGGTTGATTGCTGTGGAAGCAGCTGGGAAAGGCGTAAATTCAGGAGAAAGTGCTGCTACAAGTGTGTTGGGGTACGAAGGTGTTATACATGGAAGTAAAACCTTATTGATGCAAACAAAAGATGGTCAAATTACAGAACCGTATTCCATCTCTGCAGGATTGGATTATCCTGGGGTAGGGCCATTACATGCTCATTTATATAAGACAAAACGTGCAGAATTTATTGCGGTAACAGATGATGAAGCCATGAAAGCAGGTTTGGATTTATGTCAATTGGAAGGAATTATTCCTGCCATAGAAAGTGCTCATGCACTGGCTGTTTTTGAAGCGAAGAAATTCAAAAAAGACGATCTAGTAGTGCTGAATTTATCAGGGCGTGGAGATAAGGATTTGAATACGTATATCAACTATTTTGGATTGGATTCCTAGCGATTACTTTGCCTATTTGATCTTGTTTTTCGAATCTTAAATGATGAGAATAAGCGCATTCAATAACATTAAAAAGAAATAAAATGAATAGAATTCAACATAAATTAAACGAAAATAAAAAACTACTATCTATCTATTTTACGGCAGGATATCCCGAACCAGATAGTACGGTTAAAATAGTAGAGGAACTCGAAAAAAGCGGAGTGGATTTTGTAGAAATCGGCTTGCCTTTTAGTGATCCATTGGCAGATGGTCCTACCATTCAAGCGAGTTCTACCATCTCCTTAAATAATGGGATGACTACAGAAGTCTTGTTTGAGCAGTTAAAAGACATTCGGAAAACGGTTTCAATTCCCCTTATAATTATGGGTTATTTTAATCCTATGTTGCAATATGGGATCGAAGCGTTTTGTAAAAAATGTAAGGAAATTGGAATTGATGGCTTGATTATTCCTGATTTACCAATTAGGGAATACAACGAATTGTACCGAGAAACTTTTGAAAAATACGATTTGATCAATGTTCTTTTAATCACACCTCAAACATCCGAGGAACGCATTCGTTTTATCGACGATATTTCTAATGGATTTATTTATATGGTAAGCTCAGCGGGTGTAACAGGGGCGAAGAATACTTTTGGAGCGATTCAGAAATCCTATTTTAAACGCATTGATGATATGAAATTAAAGACACCTCAGGTGGTTGGTTTCGGCATTTCCAATGCAGAGACATTCCAACAGGCGACTATGTATGCCAAAGGGGCAATTATAGGTTCTGCATTTGTAAAGCACTTGACCGAAAAAGGGGTGGATACCATTGATGCTTTTGTACGTAGCATTCGTTAGTGTACTGGAAAATTAAAATAAGTTTTAGGAAACGGTTCCCAACGGAGGGTGAAATGCCACCACTCTTTTGGGTAGTTTCTGAAATTATATTTTAGCATTGTAGTTTGTAATAAGTGCCTGTTCG
Source organism: Flavobacteriaceae bacterium (assembly GCA_965224465.1). Lineage (GTDB taxonomy): Bacteria > Bacteroidota > Bacteroidia > Flavobacteriales > Flavobacteriaceae. Next base: position 4,258,246 of record OZ245049.1, read on the forward strand.
CTATTTGAGAAGCTGTTAGCTTTGTGTTTGACACCCAGGATTCTGGGCCGAAAAAATCAAAAGGGCTTCCCATATCCAATGCAATTCCTGTTTCTAAATCAATAAGAGTTAAATCAATAGTACTTCCTCTACTATGCCCAGATCTAGTAGCTATGTATTGTTTTTTAAATAAATTTTTCTTTTTTACATTGGGGTAGAAGTGTTGTTTCATCAAGGTATCATTGATGTTTCTTGCCCATTTCATAAAATGATTAACAGCTTGCTGAGGTCGATATGCGTCATATACTAGTAAACCTAACCCTTGTTTGTTTAAGGAGGTTTGTGCTTTTTTTAACGCTTCTGTTGCGTTTAAACTTAAGATACATCGTGCTTTTTGGTAGCCCTCAATTGGAAGTCCAACAAAGTTATTATAGCTTGTATATCGCAAGTCTAGTGTTATGTTTGGAATTATTTCATCTACATACACAAATCCTTTAGGAAGGTCTTGAGCAATGCATTTAGGAGATAGAAAAACCATTGCTAACAATAAGAGAATGTTTAAATAAATTGATTTCATTTGTGTTGTTTTTTTGCTAAAGATATAAAGCAACCATTGATATTAATGAACTGATTAGGATCTGTTTATTTTTAATAGGATTTAAAAAATAAGATAATTCTATTTATTGAGATATAGCCAAAATCGTTCCTTTTTTATTTTTTGTAAACAATCTCACCATTTATATAGGTTTCTTCTACATGTATTTTTAGAATTTCGGCTTCTGGAATTTCCATAATGTTTTTATTCAATACTGTGAAATCTGCAAATTTACCTGTGATTAAACTTCCTTTTTCATCTTCTTCAAAGTTAGCGTATGCCGCCCATATTGTCATGCCTTTTAATGCTTCTTTTCTTGTTAAGGCGTTTTCTTTTTGAAAACCGTTTGCAGGAAATTGTTTCATGTCTTTCCTTGCAACTGCTGCATAAAAAGTTAAAATAGGGCTTACTTTTTCGATAGGGAAATCTGTACCTAATGCTATTTTTCCATGTGCTTTTAATAGTTTTTTATAAGCATAAGCCGTTTTTACACGTTGTTCTCCTAGCCTGTCTTTTGCCCAGTACATATCAGAAGTGGCATGGGTAGGTTGTACGGATGGGATTGTGTTTTTGAACAATGCTATATCACTTGGACTTACAATTTGTGCGTGCTCAATTCTCCAACGTCTATTTGTTTTGCCTTTTAAAACATTTTTATAGATGTTCAATAACATGGAATTTGCAGAGTCTCCAATAGCATGTGTATTCATTTGAAATTCGGAGTTTGCTAATTGTAAGGCTATTTTTTTAAATGATTCTGGAGAGGATAATAAGGCTCCAAAGTGATTGTGTTTGTCACTATATGGTTTTTTTAATGCGGCACCTCTAGAACCTAAAGAACCATCAGCATATACTTTTATGGAACGTACATTTAATTTATTAGTTTTGTAAATTCCTTTTTGAAGGTAGTAGTCTACGTCTTCTTTTTGATTTGAAACCATGGCGTAAATTCTCATTTTTAAGGCGCCAGTTTGTTGTAGACTGTCAATGAGCTCGATGCTGTTTCTACTGAGTCCTGCGTCATCTACGGTTGTAAGTCCAAAATATAAGCAGTGTTTTTGAGCGTCTAACAATGCTTTTATTTGTTGTTTTCTTGAGGTAGTTGGAATTTTATTCTCAATTAAATCCATAGGCATGTCTATAAACACACCTGTCAACTGTCCTTCTTTTTGTAAGATTTCTCCTCCTTTAAAAGGAGTGTTAATAGTTACTTGGGCAAGATCTATAGCTGCTTGGTTTGCCAATAAGGCATGTCCATCAATACGGCGTATGGCAATAGGAGTGTTCGGAAATAGTTTGTCTAACTTTTCTTTTGTTGGGTATTCCTTGATCTTCCAATCATTTTGATCCCATCCATGACCTGTGATATAAACTACATTTTTATCTTTTTGAAAATTGACGATGCGTTCAATTACTTCGTCAAAACTTTTAGTGCCTACTAAGTTTACTTTTTGCTTGGAGAGCCCCAGTCCTAAAAAATGACAATGAGCATCTATAAACCCTGGTACGATGGTTTTTCCTTCTGCATCATTAATATATTCAGGTCTGTATTTAGCTTGAATTTCTAAATTACTTCCAATTGCGACAATTCGTCCATCTTTGATAGCCATGGATTGAACCACATCGAAATTATCGTTAACCGTATAAATGTTTGCATTGATAATGATGGTATCTACTGCGGATTTTAATTCACAAGAAAGTAAAAGAATACTGCTAGCAATTAATATTAAGTACGTTTTCATGTTGGTTTTATAGAGGTCAAATGTTGATTTTGATGAATGTTCAAAAATACAAAAAAGGAGTGTAATAAGATAGTTTTGTCTTGGAATACCAAAACATTTCCATTGATGGTTTACAAATGAAATTACTTTGTTGAATTATGGAGGAGTGTTTATTACACAGAAAAATTCGCGCAGATTTTAATCTTAAATCTACGCGAATCGTTATTGTGTATTTTTAGTATAGAAGTAAATTCTCACTTGTTTGTCATGTGTTTTCTATATGTATTATTTAAAAATAGATCAGTCCAAATGCTGATCTAACAAATAGATAAGTGAAGTCATGGCTGCCGTTCCTAATTGAAGCTCTCGTTTGTTTACTTTATCAAAAGTATCGTTTGCAGAATGGTGGTAATCAAAATAGCGTTGTGAGTCTGGTAGATATCCCGTAAGAACAATAGAATCAGATTTTAAAGGGGCAATATCTACTCCTGTATGTCCTTTTTCCCATTCGTGCAATCCATAAGGAGATAATAGTTTTTTCCAACTTTTAAACAATTCGATTTTATCTATATTTCCGTCGTAACTAAAGCCTCTAGGGGTGTGTCCTCCAGCATCTGATTCTAGGGCTGCAACATGAATTTCTTTATTTTCTCTTGCTGCTTCTGCGTATCGTTTCCCTCCTCTATTTCCGTTTTCTTCATTCATAAAAAGAACCACTCTTATACTGTGTCTCGGTTGAATTTTATTTGTTTTAAAAATACGTAAAACTTCAAGAGACTGTACAACTCCAGTTCCGTCATCGTGTGCTCCGTCTCCTAAGTCCCAAGAATCTAAATGCCCTCCAACGGTGATGTATTTGTCAGGGAATTGAGTGCCTTTTAATTCACCAATTACATTAAAAGAAGGAGCGTCTGGCAATGTTTTACACGATTGTTGAAAGTGAAATTTTAATTTAGGACTTGCTTTAAGAGCAGCACTTAATTCTTCGGAAGCCTTTGTACTAATGGCTGCAGCAGGGACACGTTGCTCTTTTGGTAAGTTTTTGTATCCCATAGAACCTGTATGTGGGAAATCGTCAATATTCCCTGTCATAGATCTAACAATTACGCCTAATGCTCCATAAGTCCCTACGGCATGAGCACCTGCCCATCGTTGGTCTACACAACCTCCGTAGGCATGAAATGTATTGACGAGTGTTGGATCAAAAGGTCTGTTAAAAAACACGATTTTTCCTTTTAGTTTTTCTCCGTATTCTTTTACCTGTTTAATGCTGTGTAGTTCTATAACCTCAGCAGTTATTCCGTTTTTAGGAGTAGCAACCGAGCCGCCTAATGCGCAAATTGCAACGGTTGTTTTGTTGTTTTTTGTGGTGAAAAAGGCAGTTTCTTGTGCGCCTCGTACCCAGTGTGGAACCATTATGGCTTGTAGCCAAACAGAATCAAATTGTTGTGTTTTCATTAATTGCTCTCCCCATTGTACTGCTTTTTCTGCTTGTACAGAACCAGACAATCTATGTCCGATATTTTGAGTGAGATCTCTTAGCCAGTCATAGCCTTTACCATCGCTTAAAGCAGTGTCAAAAATGGCTCTTATTACTGTCGAATCTTGAAGGTGCGTTTTTGAAGGACTGGTGTGGTCTTGTGATGTTGTGTTGTTGTGCTGACATGATGTGATTGTGGCAATTGAAATAAAAGCCAAAAGTAGTTTTTTCATTTGTAGTTATTTGGAGGATAAATTTAGTCAAAAAAAACGAACCGTTAGAGAAAAATCTAAGGGTTCGTTTTTTATCTTTTAAAAAAGGTGAAGCTGTATTTATAAATCGAATTTATAGGTGAGGCCTCCTAACAATTGAGTTCCTTGTACTTGGTAGTTTAAAAAACGTTGGTAGTGTGAATTGGTGATATTATTTGCTTTTATAAAAGCACTTAGTCTGTCAGAAAAAATATAGCCAATATTTAGATTTACATCTACAAAACCGTCAATTTTGGTAGCAGTAATCAGACTCGGGTTTTTGCCAAAAGGAACCACAAAGTCTTTTTTAGAACTTTCGTAAAATAGTTTGGCACTACCAAACCATTTATTGTATTGGTAATTGGAAAATACAGAAGCTTTTAACGTAGGGGTGTTCCATACTTCACGAAGGTTTGTAGGGGTGTAGTTTGTGTAATCTACGGTTGCTCCAATGTTAATTTCTTTGGCCATTTTAACATTAATTTCTCCATTAAAACTAATACTTTTTACATCGTCATATACGACGTTAAAAGAGTTTTCTGCTCTGTAGATTTCTGCAATTTTTAAACTTCCGTTTGTTTGAATTCTATGGTGTATAAACTGGGCTTTGTTATTGGTTTTACTATAGGTTATTTTTCCTTGGTAGCTGATGTTAGATGCTAATTTTCCTTTTGCTCCAAGGTATCCATTGTATTTATTGTCCGTAGGTAAAATGTGTAATGTAGGAGATATCCAAGGGTTTTTATTAGAAAATGTTTGGTAAGAATTTTGGGTTAAATCACCGGTAAGTCCCCCTATTAATATAAAAGTATCGTCAAGTACTCGCAATGAAGCCGTAATGTTTGGGTAGGCATAGAAGGTGTTTTCTTTTTCTTCTAAATTCATACTGTAATATGTTTTTACTCCTATATTAAAGGTCAAGTCGTCACGTCTTATTTCAAAATTCGGATTGATTCCTAAGTTTACAAAACGGTGTTTAACTTTAGGAATACTGGCATATCCTTGTTTGAATTTTCCAGAAAGCATTTCGATAGAAATCACTGTATTTATGAGTTCCGTTGAAATAGGTAATTCAAGGGTTGGTTTTATAAGTAGGTGTATTTCGCTGCTATCAAAGGCATCTGATAAATTAGAGATTTGTACATTGGTATTTGTCAGAAAGGAGTCGTAAAAGTTAATATTTCCTCCAGCGGATAAGGTATTGAATGTTTGTGTTATATCTAGGGTGTCAAAAAAGCCAGGTTCAAAATTTACGTTTTTTGGAATTCCATAAAAGTTTTGTTGTTTTCGTTGGTATCCAGCAGTTACTTTCCAATCGAAATCCCTGTCAGATTGTTTGTAGTACAAAGAGATGGCACTGTTAGAAAATTTAGTATCTAGCAGGGCATTTTTAACTCCGTTTTTTGAGGAGTAATGGTTTAGAAACAATCCGAAATCATTGTCTCTGTTGCTTTGGCTGTGGATATACGCCTCAAGCATTGGGCTGGTGTAATTTCCAAATCCTGCAGAAACATAATTATTGTAAAATTTTGCTTGAGGTTCTCTGACTATATTTTTAGCTTTTCCTTTGCTTGGTGTAAATGTAGAAGCAACGGGGAAAGAGAAAATTTGATAATTAACGGTGTGCTTTTTTATGGAGTCTGATGCCTTCAGCTTCGGGTTGCTCTTTATTTTAAAAGCATCGGAAACGGTGGGTTTATATGATTTTATGATGGTAATTTCTTGGGTGTGTAGCGTGTCTTTTTTTTGTGCTAGTACTACGCTAGAACTTATAAAAATGAGGCTAACAAATAGATTTTTCATCAATGGATAGTGAAATGATTTTCTGTTCAACATCATCTTAATTTTTAATAGTTTGTATAGATTCATTGGTTTTGGCAGCTTCTTTTTTTATAGCACTCAATGTATTTGTCGCTTCTTCAACGATGCTGTCGAATTCACTAAAATTTTTGATTACGCTTTGTAAAATGTAAGTCGCCTGATAGCTGTCGTTTAATTCGTGAAAGTTTTTTGCCATGATAATAAGACTTTTTCCTCCCCATGTACGATGCGAAGCATAGTTGGCTGCGATGTTTTTTATAGTCTTATTGGAGACGCGATAACTTCCATCTTGCGACTCAAATAATGCTTGGTAATACAGCGCTTCTGCCTTTAAAGATCCTGTAGCAATAATATTTAGTTTTTTGTAGGCTGTTCTTGCCTTTTCAAAATCATTGGTCTGGATGGCGGAACGTGCAATAATAATTTGTGCGTCTGATTTTATAGCGTTGTCTACAGATGTATTTTTTAAGATCAATTCGGCATAGCTTTCTGCTTTGTTGAAGTTTTTCAAGGTATAATAACCTTTCATTAAATTGCTTTGTGCAAAAATCTCATTGTCTGTAGCATTCGAAGACTCCTCTAAGTTTAGTAATAGCGGCATGGCTTTTTTCCAGTTTTCTTTTTTGATGTAAATAGAAGACAATTGGTATAAACTTTTTTCTGTGTAAATGTTGGTGTTAAGAGCCAAAACGGTTTCGAAGTAAGGTATTGATTGCGGGTATTTTTTTTGATTGTACAATGTTTGTGCTAAGAAATAATTTGCTTTTAAGCGATGGCTTCCTTTCGGAAAGCGTTGCAAGTATTTTTTTAAACTTCCAATTGCTCTGTGCGTGTTTTGTTGCATGTATTGTTTTTCAGCAACTTCAAAAGTGTCATTGTCTAGCTCTTGGTCGGTTACGTTTATAAAGTCGAGTGTTTTGACCCAAGCGGCATAACTGTCCACATCGCCCATGTCTATGTATATCTTACGAGCATTTTTAACCGATTCTTGTGCTTCGGCTGTATTCGGGTAATTATGAACTATTTGTTTGTAGATGCCTAATGCCTTAGAATTTTGGTTTGTATTGTAATAGATAATTCCTTTTTTTAAGAGGCTTTTTATAACAAAAGTACTTTTTTTATGTGTTTCAATCAATCGGTTATAGCTTTGCAATGCTTTGTTAGATTGTCCTTTGTTCATATAGGTGTTTCCTAATATATACATAGCATCATCATGTAAACGAGATTTTTTATGTTGTTTTAGAAATTGTTGTAATGCTGCAATTTTTTGTTTGTTTTTCCCAAGGTATCCATAGCTAACAGCTTGTTGGAATTCGGCATAAGCTCTTTGTTTGGTTTTGTTATTTAGCGCTTTTTCGTACATAGAAATGGCTGCACTGTATCGGCTTAGGGCAAAATCACAATCCCCAATACGAAGATAGCTATCATTGAGTAATTCAGTGGTTTTGTTTTCTTGGTTTACATACTGTTTAAAAGTGATGAAGGCATTGCTGTAATCTTGCAGTTTAAAATAGGTGTATCCTAAATTATAATGAATCAAGTTTTCTTCTTCCAATCCTGATGTGTGAATGGATTTTTCAAATATCAGAAAATTACTTTTTGCGTTTAGGAAATCACCCAATCTAAAAGAGCATTCTCCTAACCAGTAGTTCGCTCTTAGTCGATGGCTGTTGTTTCGCGATTCTTCAGTTACAGTTTTAAAATCTGTTGCTGCGGTTTCGTATTTTTTTGCACTGAATAATTGAAGACCTCTAAAAAAATGTGCTTCTGACATCATTTTTTTACTATTTGGGTCTTTTTTGTGTTTTAGGTAGTGAATTACTCCATCAAAATCATTACTGGTCATAAAAGCATTCACAACCAATTGATGTATTTCAGAGAAAGCTTTTGATTTTGGATATTGTTTTAAATAGTTTTGAAGTACGTTGGGTACAGGTAGATAAGGATTTCCTATTTCGTAACTCAGTTTTGCGTAATTTAGCCAAGCATCTTTTTGGATAGCGGGATCAAAATCCATTTCGCTTGCATTTTTAAAAGCATTTAAAGCCTCCGATTTTTGCTCTTGATTTAAGTAGCATTTTGCTAAATGATAATAAGCATTTTGTGAAACGGCATTGTCTCCATCGATTATTTTATTGAAATAAGAAATGGCTTCAGAGTATTCTTGTTGTTTGTAATGGGCATATCCTAGAAAATAGTAATCCGTATTATTCCATTTACCTCCTTTTCCTTTGTAATTTTTTAAATGAGGAATGGCTTTTGCATATTTTTCTAAATTAAAGTAGCTTTCACCTAAGATTTTGGATATTTCCGAATGTTCTTTCTTGGTTGCTTTTCCTAGGAGCGGTTCCGCTTTGTTTATAGCTAATTGGAATTTTCCAAGCTTAAAATTCATGTCGGCGAGGTAATAGGAAACCTCTTTTTTATAGGATTCATCCTTAGAAACTTCCCCTAAATATTTATCGGCAGTTTTATAGTCATCGTTTTTGTATGCCATATATCCATAGTAATATTTGGACTGAGAACCGTATTTTTTAGAATTTAATAGTTTTCCGAAATACTGTTTAGAATTTGCATAATCTTTTCTGATAAATAAGGCATATCCATAGTTGAAATTATAAGTATCCAAGGAGCTTCCGCTTAAATTATCGGTACTTGCTTTTTCATACCATTTAAGGGCGTAGCTGTATTTACCTTTCTTAAAATAATGATTGGCTACATCCATAAAAGCATCATTTCTTTTGGTGCTTGTAGGGTATTTGTCTACAAAGTTCTGCATTAACTTATCGGCATTTCTGTTTCCTAATTGCACAGCGCAATTGGCAATGTAATAGGAGCAATTTGCCCTGAGTTCAGAGTCTGGCTCAAAAGAATTTTGGATAGACGAAAATTCATACTGAGCAGCAACATAGGCGTTGTTTTGGAATAATTCCAAGGCATGATTGTATGATTGGAGCTCATTTGTCTTAATTATAGTTTCTTGCGAATAACTATTTGAAATTAAACAAGTGAGTGCCAATGTAATTACTAATTTAAAATGTTTCATTCGGATATTAATTAGCGCTAAAGAATAAATGGTTTATCAATAATAACGCTTTTTTTTCTCAAAATTGCATAATCAACTCATAAAATTGATAAAAATCGTCTTATTTTATAGGAATTGGAGTGTGAAAATATATTTTGTTGAAGTGTATGAATTTGTTATGTTTGTAGGAAACAATATACGATGTCTCAGACCATATTAGATTTGAATAATTGTGCCATTTATCAAAGAGATAACTTGGTGCTTTCCAATGTGAATTTACATATAAATAAAGGTGAATTTATTTACCTAATAGGGAAGACAGGAAGTGGTAAAAGTAGCTTAATGAAAACACTTTATGGAGATTTGCCTTTGCAGGAAGGTAAAGGACGTATTGTTGATTTTGATTTGACAAAGCTCAAAGAAAAAGAGATTCCTTATTTAAGAAGGAAAATAGGTGTTGTTTTTCAGGACTTTAAGTTATTGAATGACCGGACTGTTTTTAATAATTTGTTGTTTGTATTGAAAGCAACAGGTTGGAAAGATAAGGTAAAAATGAAATCTAAGATCGATGAAGTATTGGCGAAAGTAGGTTTAGATGCTAAGGGATTTAAGATGCCTTTTGAGTTGTCTGGTGGAGAGCAACAACGGGTAGCTATTGCAAGAGCTTTGCTAAATGATCCAGAATTGATTTTGGCAGATGAGCCAACAGGAAATTTAGATCCAGCAACTTCAATGACGGTTATGAAGGTTTTAAAAGAAATTCATGCCAGTGGTAAAACCATTCTAATGGCCACCCATGATTATGCATTGATTTTAAAATACCCGTATAAAACGTTGAAATGTGAGGGTGGCGAATTGTTTGAAGTGGTAAAACGTTAGTTTTTTGACGTATCTTTTTTTGTTAAGTAATAGATGTTTAAAAATAAGATAAACATATTGGTAATTATAACAGGCCAAGAAGTGGCGAGCATAAATCCATAAGCAACAAATAGTATGGCGCCTATGGAGTTGATAATTCTAAGGTGGTTTACATTTTTACGGGTAAACGAAACAATCAGTATTAGTGAAGCTAAGTACCCTACCCATTCTGTATAAGAAATTCCTATGATCATATCTTTTTATTTTTTGATTAGCAGTCAAATATAATAGAAAGTTTCAATGGAGAGTAAAAATGTGAATAACTTGTTTATTGTTGACTTAGTTTCATTGTTTTGTATAATTCTTGAACTTCGTTTTTTGCCCAACTGGTTCTTCTTAAAAAAGTTAAGCTAGACCCTATGGAAGGATTGCTTTTAAAACAGCCAATAGGTATTTTATAAGCCATGTGTTCCCATCCGTAATATTTTTCTAATTCCTTGAGCATGTCTACTAATTTGACCCCATGTCCTGGGTTGTTTTTTTGTGTTTCCATTTTAGAATAATTCTTTGAGGGCTTTTGCTACGCCATCGTTTTTATTAGTATCTGTTACCATGTTTGCAATTTCAAGCACTTGCGTTTGTGCATTGGCTACTGCAATACCCATTCCTACTGCTTCTAGCATTTCAATATCGTTAAAATTATCACCAAATGCAATAATTTCTTCCATGTTAATAGTACTGTATGTATGTGTTAGCAATACCTCTATAGCTGTTTTTTTAGAAATTGATTTGTGTGATATCTCTATATATGTAGGTTTGGAGCGGTACAAATGGACGTCGTCGGAATGATTTTTTTCTAAGTATTTGTAGAGCATATCAATCTCGTTTTCATCTCCCATACACATTATTTTATGAGCTCCTTTTTTTTCTTGAGTCCATCTGTGTATGACGTCCTCAGTAGATTTTACAATAGGGCTGACCTTGGTGTTATTCTCTTCTCTTTTTGCCCAAAAATCCATACTAGGAACATACCATTCGTCATTAAAATACAAGCTCAAATGCACACTGTTTTCTTTGCATTGATCTGCTATATTTTGAATCATAGTCGGAGAAATGAATGTTGAATGAATAATTTGGTCATTCGCAATCACTAAACCACCATTATAGGCAATTAAAGGTGTAGATTCATTCTTTAAATCTCTTTGTAAGTGCTGCATTGCTGATGGCATACGCGATGAAATTAAAACAAAAGGAATGTGTGAAACACGTTGCACTTGTGCAATGGTATTTTGTGATAATTCTCTGTTTGCATTTAATAATGTTCCATCAATGTCTGAACAGATTAATTTGTAGGCCATGTTGTAGGTTGCTTTTTTGCAAAAGTACGGGTTTTAATTTAGGCAAAGCTATTTTATAATACCAAATACATTCCCAAGTAACGGTTTAGAAATGGAATTATTTTATGTTTTAGCTAGGCGAAAAGTCTAAGGATAGCCTTCGCTATCGTTTTATTTTTCAACAACGCTAGAACGTAAAAGAAACTATTTATATCGATTATTTTGGATTGTAATTGGTGTAACACCAAATACATTTCCAGATGACGGTTTAGAAATGGAATTATTTTATGTTTTAGCTAGGCGAAAAGTCTAAGGATAGCCTTCGCTATCGTTCTATTTTTCAACAACGCTAGAACGTAAAAGAAACTATTTATATCGATTATTTCGGATTGTAATTGGTGTAAAAGGGTTCTACTAAGAATGTTATGAGTGATAGGTTTCAGGAAAACTATTCTTAATGTTTTTCTAAATAATTACTTTGTCAATGCCTTCAAAACATTTAATCCTGGGTCGATTCGGTAATTCCCCGAGGCTCTGCCTCGTGCCTTTGGGTAGCGGTTGTTGGTTAGTTAGAATGTTCTTGATGATTTTCAAGATCTCATTCATATTCAGTATCATTATTTAGGATACTCAAAACAAAAGGCTGTATTCTGAAACAAAGATTACTAAATTAATTTGTTCCAAGAAAAGAGCGCCTTTGAAAATAACACAGAAATATATGTTCTAAAAGTCTGATTTTATTTCGTTAGAAGCCTGAGCGGAGTCGAGGGGGAAGGATTCGTTCCTTTAAATTTAACTGTAATTGAATATTTATATACTCCAAATTTATTCTTTTACACTAGGGGTTAACACATCAGAACTCTCGTATTAAATAAAGTGCTGCACATGCACGAGCATCAGATAGTGCCTCGTGATGTTTGAGCTCAATATTATCTACCATGCAGCATTCATTGAGCTTTCCTGAAGGATATTTCTCGTTTGCTTTGCATAATTTCATGGTGCATTCCCAACGATCTGCAATATTAAGAGAATCATAATCGAGGTGATGGGCTGCCATGGTATTCTTTAGTACGCTACGGTCGAAAGATTCGTTATGAGCAACTATAATTTTTCCTTGCAAGCGTTTTTTGATTTCAGGATAAATAGCAGCAAATGATTGTGCATTTTGAGTGTCTCTTTGAGTAATTCCGTGAACTTGGGTATTCCGCCAGTTGTATTCGTTGTTTGGTGGTTTTATAAGGGTATGAAACTCTTCTGTTATTTTTCCGTTTTCTACGGTTACAATACCTACGGCGCAGGCAGAATTCCTGAATGCTGTGGCGGTTTCAAAGTCTATGGTTGTGAAATTCATGTGTTTGTTTTTTTGAATGACTTTTTTATAACAATCATAAGCAAAGGAAAGCTAAATATAGTCTTTTACGTTTTCCTAAGCATTGGTGTATTTGCGTATGGCGCAAGGTAAGGGACAAAGATGTATTTGTTAGTAAGAGAAAGGAGTATTTTTCATGTCTTAAGAAGGTTCATTGGATGTGAGCTGTATCAAATGGTTGAGTTTTTCTTCTTGATGGCGCTTGTATGGGTGAGATCCACAACTAAATACGATTTTAATTCATGTACCGCTATATTTTTTAATTCCACTAGTGGGGTTTAATTCTCCGATGCTTGCAACGAAATTAGTAAGATTTTTTTCTTTTTCATGCCTCGTGGGCTTGCTCCGAGGTTATTGACTTTTTTTATAAAAAAAACAAAGCAAGATAGAGGCGTATACCAATTACATTTCCATTGACGGTTAAGAAATGGAATTATTTTTTTTTAGCTAGGCGGGAAATGGAAGGATAGCCTTAGTTAATGTTTTGTTTTTCAACTAGGCTAGCACGGAAAGCAACCTATTTATATCCGGGAGGGTAAAACTAAGTGATTGTAAGTTAACTCAATACTTGATTTAAGAGAATGTGAGGTATTTTATAAAAAAAATAATACTACAACAATCTAGTACATACTCATGCTGGCGCTCTTTTTGTTTTATATCGCTGTATTTTTTAATTAATTTATTTGGTAAAAAGAAATTAAACTACTAATTTAGTGATAGATATGGCGATTTAGAATCTTATTCTTCTTTCCAAAATAAACGGTTATATAATATCTATGCTTCGTATTTTCTTTACGAAAGCTTTAAAAATTTCAGTTTTTTTGTTCGAGAATTTATTCTAAACGCACCATATAAAATCAAAATACTTTTATACTAGTAAAAAGGTGGATTGATTTTAAAAAAGAATTGCTAATTTAAATAAAAAATTAATGGGATCATTTAGAGCTCACCTAGAATTAGGTGGTACCAAATTTGATGTGCTTTTTTCAGAGTACACATTCAGTCGTTCAACAGACAAAAAAGGAAAAGTATCTTCCAATGTAATCGGAGGAAGAGTTACAGTAGAAATTGAATCAACAGAGGATACTTCAGTAATTGAAGCCATGTTAAACAGTCAATTTAAATCTGTAGAAGGGAAATTAGTCTACAAAAAAACAGACGAAGATTCTAAAATGAAAGAAGTAGAATTTAAAAATGCCTACTTATACCAACCACATTTCCAAGTGACGGTTTAGAAATAGAATTATTTTTTGTTCTAGCTAGGCGGAAAATCTAAGGATAGCCTTAGCTATCGTTCTATTTTTTAACAACGATAGAACAAAAAATAAACTATTTATATCGGTTATTTTGGATTGTAGTTGGTATTCATACATTTTACCGAAACTTTAGACGTAAACGGAGACATTCCAATGAAAATTAGATTTACAGTTTCAGCCGAAGAAATTATCATCGGAAATGCATCCATCGATAATCGTTGGCCAAAAGCATAATAGTACCCTAAAAATAGTTAAAAAAGGAGTGAGCAGTTGCTTTACTCCTTTTTTTGTATTGGGGATTGTTTGATTTTTGAATAAAAACGCACACTTTTCTACAGTATTAAATAACAAAAAACAAGAGGGATCCCCATAGTTTTTCTAGCTTTAGTAATAAAAATAATTGCAAAAAAAAGAGATATGAGTGCACCAAAAACCAGCCTAAGTATAGACGGGAAAACCATTACAAGTTTTACTAAAATATACTTAGTTCAAAAAATAAATGACCATCATTTTTTTGAAGTTATTTTAGACAATGATGTGGTAGAAGAAACTGGAGGACATACGATAGATAAATCGAAGGGTTGGCTAGGGAAATCATTAATTATAACTTTTGGTACCGTCGATTTCTTAGGTTATATAAGCTCCATAAACCTTGAAAATAAGGATGGACATAATGGTGATTTAATCATAAAAGGATATTCGCCCACCATACTTTTACAAGGAGGAAAACAATTGTGTTCTTGGCGACAAAACACCTTAGAAGGTATTGTAAGACAAACCATGGGAGACTTACGAGTACCGTTACTCATAAAACCTACATTTAACGAAGTCATAGAATACCAAGTACAATACAACGAAAATAATTATGATTTTTTACAGCGATTGGCAAAACAATACAACGAATGGTTTTATTATAACGGCGTACAATTAATATTTGGGAAACCACCCCAAGAAGAAGCTGTAGCAATCGAATACGGAAGAGACCTGTCCGAAATACAATTAGAAATAAAAATAAAGGATCACGGACAAACAAAATTTTCTTACAACGCTACCAATAACAGATTAATAAGCACTTCGTCCAAGGATCAAGTAGCAGGATTAAACGAACTGGGCTCACATGCCTTTTATACCTCTTTGGAAACCTACAAAAACCCAAAAAATGGTTTCACCAATATTGAGACTGAAATGAAATCTCAAATAGACGATTTAGTGGCACGTAAACAAGCCACGCTAAGTGCAGGCTTGCATGTAATGAAAGGAAAAAGCACCAAACAGGGCTTAACCGTAGGAACTGTGATTAAGGTGAGATCTGCCAAGGTAGACGAGGAAACTAGCTTTGACATTAAAAATTATGGGGAGTATATGATTACCAATATAAGCCACCATGCTACAGAACGTTCGGAATATTACAACACCTTTGAGGCGATTCCGTCTGGAATTGCAGTACTCGAAGAACCCAAGGTATCCTTGCCCAAGGCATCAAACCAACTAGCCACGGTTATGTCTAATGCCGACCCCAGAGAAATGGGACGCGTACAAGTACGTTTTAATTGGCAAATACACACCATGAAAACTTCCTGGATACGTGTAATGACACCCGATGCTGGAAGCAGTAAAAACCATGCAAAAAATAGAGGACATGTTTTTATCCCCGAAGTAAACGACCAGGTAATGGTAGGTTTTGAATACAACGATCCCAACCGACCCTTTGTGATGGGGAGTATGTTTCATAGTGAAAATGGCGCAGGAGGAAAACAAGACAATAATATAAAATCCATCATTACTAAAAGTGGACATCGTATTGAGTTTAATGATACGCCGAGCAGTGAAAGTATTACCATTACGGATAAAAAAGGCAATCATATAATTATAGATACTAAAAATGAAACAATTAGTATCAATGCATTAAAGGATATTAATATTACTGCGGGAGAAAACATCAACATAAGCGCAGGTAAAAATATTGTGGTAAATGCGGGAGAGAATATAGATGAGACGGCTGGACGGAATATATCTGTGGCTGCAGGGAAAGATATGATGTTAAATGCTGCAGGAGAAATGACTGAAATTGCTGATAAACGTAAAGATCTAATAGATAAAGATTATAGCCGACAATCCAAAACTTCTGATGAGTATGCAAACCAAATTTCTTTATTTAGTGCGGCAGAAAACATGACTTTACAAAGTACAAAGACAGTTGTTATTAATAGTGCAGAAAAAAGTAAATTATTTTAATTATGGCAATAATACGACAAGCAAAAAATTATAAGGTTGTTGTTAATAACAACTATCAAGCAGTTATAGGAGGGAAACTGGAGAAATATGCAGATAGTATAACTATTGACGCTATAGATGGTGATTTAAAATTAGGTAGTAATAAAAAAGTGATAAGTAATGGCGGCTGTGAAAGTTAAATTTGGAGAAGTTAAGGTTATAGAAAGAGTTATAATAGGTCCTGTAATTCCAGCAAAAATAGCTGTACACTTTAGGCCTAAAGATGACTGGAAGGGTGAGTTTGGTTTTGACTGGATGCGTATAGGAGATACAAACTTATTTAACGATGCAAATTATAAAGCAATCGTTTCTAAACAGTATGAAAAAGGAACAAATACCTTAGAAACAGATGGTAATGTTTATAAAGGTGATTTTAAAAAAGATAAAACCCTTTATAACTTATTAAAAAACGACTATAATACTCATACAATACCTTGGAAAACAACAATAAAAAATGGTGTAAAAGTCGCTGAAAATTATTTTGTACCTTGGTTATCTTTGTATCCTAACGAAGTACCTTGCGATGATAACGGAACACTTTCAACACAAACTATTTACCA
Source organism: Flavobacteriaceae bacterium (assembly GCA_965224465.1). Lineage (GTDB taxonomy): Bacteria > Bacteroidota > Bacteroidia > Flavobacteriales > Flavobacteriaceae. The sequence continues at coordinate 4,274,772 of OZ245049.1, forward strand.
AAATACCGAAGCTACTTTAAGTTTAATTATTGACATTACAGAGGAAGCCGATTATTTAAAATTCGATACCAACGAACATTTTAAAGAAATCCCCCAAATAAACATTAAAGGAAAAACAGGACTTCTTAAAACTGAAGAAATAACTATTAGTTGTAAAACAGAATTTACAAGCGACCAAACATTAGTTATACAAGCCTATAAAAAAAATAAAACTACGGGTGAATTAGAAAGCAATATAGCAGGTAAACTAAAAATTTGGGCAAACGATACTGCTAAACGTAAAAAAACAAAAGTAGTGTTTGTTCAAATAAAGACTCCTGAAATTATTTTAACGAAAGGTAAAAGAACTGCCGATGCGAGTAAAGAAGAAAAAAGAATCAGCCAATACCTTAACCAAGCTTTAATAGAGTTACACGCTGATTCTGAAATAGCAGATTTAGACCTTTCGAGTGTAACAACATTTTTACAATATATAAAAAGCAGAAAAGTGAGTTCTAAAAGTAATATTACAGGAGGCAGTCGTTTAAAAGATTATTTAAAAGCTCAACTAACCGCTCAATTTGGCACTAAATATGACGGCTTTTTTAAAGCATTTTATTTTGCAGAAGATGGCTATCATTCTAGCGGAGGTTTGCTAAGTGGTTATTCACAACCTAAAGCTGATTATGTTGTTGTCTTTAAGTCAGCAAACGACCAAACAGCTTCGCATGAGTTTTTACACTCCTTTAATTTAGCTCATACGTTTACCAACAAAGTAGCAAGTGCAAACGCAAAATTTACGTATGAATATAAAAAAACAGACAATTTGTTAGATTATTCACATCATATAGGTAGAAATAATAATAAACGTTGTGGACTTTTTCATTGGCAATGGATACAAGCAAATAATTCTATCACTTAAATTATAATAATGAAACTAATATATTATATAGTACTATATACTTTATCATTAAGTTGTATTACACAAAAAACAACAACAATATTAAATAATAACAACATGCAATATCCTGAATATAATATACCTATAATAACCAACAAATTTGAAGTTTTTGATATAGAAATTTTCAATAAAGAGGTCAATATAATTAGCAAAAAAAGAGTAATCCAAAATGATTTAATCTACCTAGAAGAAAATTACCAAAAACCTGGATATATACGCAGAATTTACGAGAATGAGTCTTTTTTTATGATTAGTAAATTCTTTTATGACAATGGTAATATAAAATCAAAAATTATTTCTTTTAACAATGGTTCTCCATATGGTATTTGGTACGAATTCAACGAAGAAGGTAAACTCATAAAAGAAACGGATTATAATCAACCAAAAAACAAAATAGGTTGGCGTTATATATTAAGATACTGTAATAAAAATAACATTCCATTAACAAAAGGCTATAAAGAATTTTCAGGGTTTCAGACAACTATTTATTTAGATAAAGATGTAGAAAAAGAACAGGGCATTTGGACAATAACTTGGCAAATAGCAGGCGACAAACTAAAAGAGATAAAATTACACGGATTTTCAGCTCGTATAATTAGTGAAAAAGAATTAGAATTTATAAACCCTTAATGAGATAAATATTCATTTTGCAGAGGCTAACTCTAAAAATAAAAACTATGCCACAAAAAAATAAAAGAAACCGCTCAATTAGAATGCGACAAAGGGACAATCCTTGTTAAATTGGTGGCAACCGAAGAAGATGACAAACCAAATGAAAACATACAACCGTTAGGTAGCTGTAAATTATAACCAATAGCAAGCGGCTATGCACCTTGCGTACCGCAAACTCAAAAATGGACTAAAACGGCCAAACTCGATGAGATTAACGAAATGAAAATAGTATTAAAAAATGAAGAGATATATAAAGTATTCCGTTGGGTAGATGAAAAACGAAACAGCCATTTTGGAGTATAGAAAAAAGACTAAAAAAAGACTTTAATAACAATACGATACTTACTAAATATTATTACAGGAACTATTATAGAAGAAAAGGAAGAAGCGTATATATATGAAGAATACTAAGCTAAAATGTAGTTTATGTATACTTAGCACAGTACGATTAGTTAAAACTATTGATTTTATAAAATAACAACTTTAAAGCGTATATTTTGACATATTTTTTAAGATACAAAGTTACATCGACCGATACAATTGAGTCTATCGCTAAAAAACACCATTTAGATATAGAAGATCTAAAGGAGTATCACAATAATAAATCCTCTATATATGATAGGATTTTATTTGGGATCCCCGAGCATGTAAAGGAGATAGTGCTACCTCCTAAAGGTTTTACACTTAATAATGGTAAAGAAGTTTGGGACAAGATATATGGGGATAAACCTGTACACGTAAAGCTTTCTTATAGTGGAAAGTTTTACAATACTAAATTTATAGGCGATCTTGCTTATGCTGTTTTTAAAACCATAGAGACTGCTAGCAATAAAACAACTATTAAATACCACGTAAGTATTCGTTTTTATGTGAATGATAATAATAAACATTATGTTTCTATAGATGTTACTTCCAGCACATATATAAACAATGAAGAGCCAGACCTTATTACCGACGAATTAGCTATTTCTTGTATGAAGTCTTTATATCCTATTGTTTTACAGCTGGATAATGACGGATTGTTGGTGGAAATACAAAACCATGATGCTATTTTGTCCCGTTGGAAAAAGCAAAAGATAATAAATCTAACATATTATAAAGGAAAGGTGGCCGAAAATTATTTTCAACTTTTTGAACAAGCATTAGCTTCAAAAAGCAGCTTACTTCATTTTTTGAAAAAGGATTGGTTTTTTCAAGTCTATTTTAACAAAATATACGCAAAGTATACACCTAATTACGATTTAGAGAGTGTGTTAAGTTTTTCCATATTACCAAATACTACTCCTGTGCAATTTACGGTTAGACAAGAAGTTGATACGTATTTAAAGAATCAACAAATAAAAATTGAATTAAAAGGACTGTGTTCGGACCCTAGAAGTAGGACAGAATTGGAAAACGGAAATTACTTTCCTGCAATGATTCATAAAAACCCGATTCCAGTAGTAGGGAAGTATAGGGCATTGTATTTTTTACATCCAAGGACAAAAAAAATAAAAGCTGCATTTTTAGAATGTAGTTTAAAACTTGAACAAGAGAAACGGATAAGCATTTCTATATCAGAAATAAAAAACAATGAAAGCAACAGGCATCCGGATGCTATTATAGAACCCAAAGAAAAGAAAGCTTCTTTTTTTAAAATGTTATTTTCATAAAAATAAACATCATGAGCGAAAAACACATTCTTGTGCAAGGTGCAACTTGCGAATGTATCCAAGGTACATTACCAGACATATTAAAAGTAGCTTCACATACAAACGAGTATGCCAATGATAAAGAAGGTAGCGAAAAGTTAATAGCAACCACCTTAGAAATAGGGCAACCTTTCGAGAAAAACACATTTGGACAATGCAAGTTACAGCCAACACCTAGCGGCTATAAAACATGCCAACCCAATATTACCGAATGGAACCGTTTTTACGAAGATGTAGTCCTAAAGAATGGAGGAAATATACTTACGGAAGATAGCCAAGCTATTTGTGCCATAGCAGGGGCGCCCTGTATTAAAATAAAGGACCATGGGCAAATAACCGAGCCAAGCGAGAAAAACATAGCAAATGCCGACCAAGATGTACAAGCGCAACTAAACCCATTAGTTGATACAAAGGACTTGTTTTTAAATAGTAATACGGAAGAAGGAGTAGAAGATAAAGCGAGTTAAAAAATACAATTATGCCAAAAGGAGTTAAAAAAATAAAGCTATACAAAGGAATGTACTATCCGGACCAGTCGGCTTCATTAACCACGCAAGTTACTATACAGCCAGATCAGTTTGTCTCTTTTAAAGTAGAAGAATGGCTTCCGGACACTACGGAAGCTGAAAAAGAAGAAGGTGTATATTGGATGCGGCAATCACAAGATCGTAGAACAATTATATATAAAAATAAAGCTAAAGAGTATCAATTTAAAATAGGGAAAAAATTATGTGGCCCTTATTCTTTTTATATAGAAGCGAGTAGGTCTGGAAACCGAGACTTTAAAAATAAAGCGGGTATATATGTAAGCGGATCTACAACAGCTCTTATAAAAGCGAGTGATTGGCGAAAAACAAAAAACGGAGAGGATATTAAAAATAGTGACCCTATAAAATATGGAGAACTAGTTTATTTATGGCTAGAAACCGAAGGTCTAAACGGGGATGATGTAACAATTGAAATTTATAATAAAGCACTGGGAAGCGATGATTTAATTTTTACATACACAAATGTTACTATAGAAGACGGGGAAGTGTTTCTTAAAATTGGAAATACTGCTTCTTGGATGGCTAAGGTTAATAACATAAGGGGAATAGAGAAATTTTGCATTAAAGTTAAGAAAGATGGTAAATATATTCAAGACCATCTAGATGATGATATACATGCCGTATATCTTAATGTTAAAAAAGAATTAGCATCTGCTCAAACACTGCCTTCAGAAAATATCACAGCTACTAAAGTGTTTAAAACTGAGGTAAATGCAGAACGCCACGACCCTTGCAGATTTACTGAAATTAAAGTAACTGAACTAAAAGAAAAAAACGGAAAATTAAAACCCATAACCATCTCTATTTTTAAGGATGGTCAAAAAAGAGAAGGACAAAGAATTATTAAGGAATATATAAACCGAATTATTAACTTTAATTTTAATGATGCAAGTTTACGACCAGATGCTCAAAAAAAATTAAATAATATTTTAGGGTTTCTATTAGGGCATAAAGGAACAGAAATAACAATGAAAGGACACGCTTGTGTTATAGGTGATATAGATTTTAACAAATTACTATCGCAACAACGCAGCGATGCCGTTAAAGCTTTTTTTGTAAAAGGAGGTTTAGACGCTAGACGAATGAATAGCTTAGGATTTGGAGAGTTTAATGTAGAAGAAGTTGATACTATTGCAAATAGAGACAAAGCCAGTTATATAAACTCACGTAAAGTGGACGTATCCTTTACATTTGACGCCCATGATGCCAATACATTGGTTTATGAAACTGTAGCAGGAAGCGAAAAATATAGCACCGATTTAACGATTGATATTACAGATTTTGATACAAAAGATTGCTTTAGAGATACAGATAAACACAATGAAAAAGTAATAATAGAAAGTGATGTAGCCAAAGAAGTAACCGCAAACGGAAAAAAAGGTATTTTATATCCCGTATTTTCTACGCTGCCAGACCAAAAAGATTTTTTTGATGCCAACTATTATGCTGCTTTAGAATATCTTTGGCCATCCAATGCAAAAAGTAATGAGTTTTATTTTTTCCTTAATTCGTGCCGGTATTATTCAAATAAAAAGAAAGCCACTCTTGTAGTAAAGACCTATCCAGATATAAAATGGACACTGGCATTTGAATTAGCTATAAATATATCTCATAAGAAGTTTTCGAATATGCCAGAAGGAGCTATCTGGAATAAACATTGGAAAGATGCTCAGCCAGCAGGAGTTGCAAGAAGCCTTATTAATAGACGAAATAAAGAAGGAAAACTTACTCCAAAAGCTGGCGTACCAATTAAATGGGGGTTTGGTATTGAAGCGGAATGGAATAAAAAGAATTCTAAACGTAAATTTAGTGCAGAAATAGAAAGTAAAATCAGGAAATTTACAGACACTGTAGAGGAAGTTGCAGGTGTACTAGACCAAGCCAGTGAATGGGGAAGAAATGCGGCCGAATTTACAGGATTACCAATTACATTTGATATTATATACCCTAAAGTTTCTTTTGGAATATCTTGGTATGCAGAAGGGGCTCAAAAAAACGGTAAACTAGCCACCGTTGGCGAAATTGGTTTTGCAGCAGATCCTTTAATTGGGGCAGTTGGCACTGTAGATTTAATTGCAGCAACCATATATGCCATCTCTATTGGAACAACAGGTAGTCCTGCTGTAGTAAAGCTATATAACAAGTTTACAGGGATTGCAGAAAACCTTGGTGCGAGTGTTGCCTTTGATGCTGTTTTTACAGGTGAATTGTTTATTAAATTTCCTAATTTACAAATACATAGTGTAAATGGTATTAAGCTTGACGGTGGGTTTGATCTTGGGGGAAAATTTACTATGGCTATAAGATTAGAAATTAGTATAGAAGTTGGTAAAATAGAATCTTCAAAAAAAGCTCCAATTATAAAAATAAGTGTATCTGCTATAATGCAAATAGGATTTGGTGGTTCGCTAAAGATTGATTCAGACAAATATGGCGTGTATATAATACCTAAAGTTGAGTTTTCGGGTGCAAAAATTGTAGCAGAAATTAAAGGAGAATTTGGCTGGTGGAGTTGGATGGGCGTCAGTTATACTCTAGAAGAAGTGATTATCGAGCCTAGTTCGTACACAATGGATAAAACATATATTTCAGGAAGTTAAAAAATAATAATTATGAAAAACACAAAATTTGAAAAACCATATTACTCAATTTATGTTTACGAATTGAGTGCAGGTGAAATATGGGTGAATGATGTGCCTCTTTTAAATTGGAAAGGACCACAAACTACGGATGGTGTGTATAATGGGAACATACCTATTAATCAAGTAGTATTACAGAATGGTGTTTATGAGTTGAAGTGTATATTAAAGCCTCACTATGGTCAAAAAAAGTTGGTTAATACTATTGAGTCCTCTGTTTACACTATTGGGTTTCGTTGTAGACATGTAGATAATATAAAAAGTGGTATAAATGTAAATGGAGATGTTTATATTATGGAAAGACCTTATCAAAAGAGTTCTTCTGATTATAACTGGAAAGATCCCCTTATTAATTTAGAAGTGTATGTTGATGTGACGAAATTAACAATTACAGAACTCCCTTTTGTATTAGATGGTTGGCAAAACTCTGTAGATTTATCTAAAATTAAAGAAAAGGTGCTGTTTCAAGAGGTTTTAGACTATTATCGCCAAATACATGCTATAATGGCTGCACACAATGCAACTAAGTTTTTAGAATTATCTGAAGAAAAAATGAAACTGCAAGAACAAGCATTTTACTTTACCGAAGAGCGCAAAAAAAGCTTTAGAGCAGGAGCCATAAGTTTATTTAGTCAAAAACTAGCGCCATTACCATTGGTTCCTTCAAATTTAAAATTACAAATTATGGGATATGGTAAATTAGTGCGCCTATTACAATTAGATGGGAGTGCTGCATTACAATACGCAAGTCCAAAACCAGCGGAGCAAAGCAATATAGAGCTGGATGTAAAACTACACATGCGGAGTCAAGATAAAGGACTTAGTGTAATTTAAAACCTTATTTTATGCAACGAAGAAACTTTATGAAAAACATAGCCATAAGTACAATTGGCATTTCATTTTCAGGAATTTTATTAAATTGCGCTGGAAAAGTAATGTATTTGGATACTTTAATAGGACAAGCTGAGGATGTACTAAAAGGATTTGAAAAAGAAGGCGACAGCAATTTCTCCTATTATATTATTTCGAGTTTTGAGCATTCTTTTTTTTCAGGGGATGTGGTTTTTGTTTTTTGTAAAAACAATACAATAGTTGGTTTTTCAGTGAAAAGAAACAATAATAAAGCAAGCAAAGAGATAGAAGCATTGTCAGAATTGTATGGTACTAAAAAAATAACCTACGAGAGTGACTTTGGAATAGAATACCAATGGAAAACAGCTGATAGAAGAATTTCTTTAAGCCATACTAAAACGTATAAAGACTTTCCTCAAAACACCTTCTATAGCGAAGCTTTATTAGATAGTAAACTGATTGTAGTGTAAAATTATGGAAAACACAAAATTTGAAAAACCATATTACTCAATTTATGTATATGAGCTTAGTGCAGGAGAAATTTGGGTGAATGATGTACCACTAGTTCGTTGGGTAGGACTTCAAACGGCTGATGGTGACTATATTGGGGAAATACCAATCAATCAAGTTGTTTTAGAAAATGGAGAATATGAATTAGAATGTAAATTATTGCCTAGGTATGGTAATAAACTTTTAGGAAATTCATCCTCTTACGATTTATATAACATCGCATTTCAATGTAGAGAAGTAAATGTTTTAAAAAGTAGTATTGTCTTTCATCCTGAAATAGACACGCCCTCTTCTGGAAATTGGGATGAAAATAAGAAAAAATTTATTAGCGACGTATTTAATGATTTACCAGTATACATTTCAAAAACCAAATTTAAAATAACAGAACTCCCTTTTGTATTAGATGGTTGGCAAAACTCTGTAGATTTATCTAAAATTAAAGAAAAGGTGCTGTTTCAAGATGTTTTAGACTATTATCGCCAAATACATGCTATAATGGCTGCACACAATGCAACTAAGTTTTTAGAAATATCTGAAGAAAAAATGAAACTGCAAGAACAAGCATTTTACTTTACCGAGGAGCGTAAAAAAAGCTTTAGAGCAGGAGCCATAAGTTTATTTAGTCAAAAACTAGCACCATTACCATTGGTTCCTTCAAATTTAAAATTGCAAATTATGGGATATGGTAGATTAGTGCGCCTGTTGCAATTAGATGGGAGTGCTGCTTTACAATACGCAAGTCCAAAACCAGAAGAACAAAGCAATATAGAGTTGGATGTAAAACTACACATGCGAAGTCAAGAAAAAGGATTTAGTATAATTTAAAGATTATTTTATGCAACGAAGAAACTTTATAAAAAATACAGCAATAGGTGTTATCGGTATTTCTTTTTCAGGAATTCTATTAAATCTTAAATTCAACTAATAAACGCAACTTTTCGATTTGATTCTATGATGGTTATATTTTCAAAACAGAAAAGTAGGAAAACCTACCTTTCTTGTCTTGATGGATATGTATCTTACGGTCTCAAATCTCGAAAAAAGAAGTTGTATGAAACACATCACCCAAGCGCAAAGATACACAATTTGTTGCATGTTAAAACAAGGTTATAAACAGGTTGAGATAGCAGCTGCTATAGGAAAAGACAAGTCTGTTATTAGCAAAGAGATTAAGCGTAATTCAGACAAAAGAAATGGAGTTTACAAGCATGAATTAGCCCAAAAAAAGTATGCTAAACGTCATAAAGAAAAGCCTAAAAGAAAACGCTTTACAGAAGATATTCAACAAGCAATAGAGTTGTTATTGCGAGACGATTATAGTCCTGAGCAAGTAGTTGGTGTCCTAAAAAAACAAGGTAAAGAAACGGTGTCTATTGAGCGTATATATCAGCATATTAGGGAAGACAAGAGGAATGATGGTGATTTACATACACACCTTCGCAGACAGGGAAGGAGATATAGAAAACGTGGCTCATCAAAGGATTCTAGAGGGGTTATAAAGAATCGTATTAGTATAGAACAACGCCCTGAAGTTGTTGAACAAAGAAATCGATTTGGAGATTTAGAGGTCGATTTAATCATAGGTAAAAACCATAATCAAGCCATACTTACCGTAAATGATAGAGCTTCTGGAATGCTTAAAATGAAAAAAGTAAGCTCTAAAGAAGCAGTTGTTGTCACTAAAGCTATCAATGAAATATTAGAAGACTGGAAGCCTTATCTACATACTATAACAGCTGATAATGGAAAAGAATTTGCAGGCCATGAGCAGGTTGCAGAAAATTTATGTATTGATTACTTTTTTGCGCATCCATATCACTCTTGGGAAAGAGGATCTAACGAAAATTTAAATGGTTTGATTAGACAATATTTTGCCAAAGGAAGTGACTTTACAAACCTAACAGATCAAAGAATCAAAGAGGTAGAAACAAAATTAAATAACAGACCTAGGAAGAGACATAAATATCAAAACCCTATATTTGTAATGGAACAATTATTATTTAACTAAAAGTTGCGTTTGTGACTTGAATTCAGCAATTGCTCTGGAGAAGTAATGTCTTTAGATAATTTAATCGGGCAATCAGAAGATATACTAAAAGGGTATAACAAAGAAGGCGACAGCAATTTCTCCTATTATATTATTTCGAGTTTTGAACATTCTTTTTTTTCAGGGGAAAAAGTTTTTGTTTTTTGTGAAAACAATACAATAGTTGGTTTTTCGGTAAAAAGAAACAACAATAAAGCAAGCAAAGAAATAGAAGCATTGTCAGAATTATATGGAACTAAAAAAATAACCTACGAGAGTGACTTTGGAATTGAATACCAATGGAAAACAGCTGCTAGAAGAATTTCTTTAAGCCATACCAAAACGTATAAAGACTTTCCTCAAAACACCTTCTATAGCGAAGCTTTACTAGATAGTAAACTGATTGTAGTGTAAAATTATGGAAAACACAAAATTTGAAAAGCTCTTTTACTCTGTTTATATTTATGGGTTGAGTGCAGGATCTAAGTAAATCAATTGTCTCTTTTAAAGTAGAAGAATGGCTTCTGGGCACAACCGAAGCTGAAAAAAGAAGCGATGCTATAAAGGCTTTTTTTGCAAAAGGAAAACTAGATCCAGACCGTATTACATCTGTAGGTTATGGAGAAGCTAATCGTAAAGATAAGGATTCTTCCGCATTTATAAACGAAAAGGATTATATAGAGGCGAGGCGGGTAGATATTTCTTTTAACATTCCAGTGCATCAAGCAATAGTTTATGAAACTATTGCCCCAAGTCATAAAAAAAACATCACTATAGATGTTACGGATTTTGATACAAAAGATTGTTTTAGAGAAGCAAACAAGCATAAAGTAGAAATCCTGGTACTATCGGACAATGCAACAGAAAAAAACGGAGCTAACTCTTTAGAGTTCCCCATACAATCCACCTTGTCAGCAGCAAACCCAGCTCCTTTACAATATATCTGGCCAAAATACAACCTAATTAATCCAGAAAAAAGCATGGACGCTGCAGCAACCTATATTGCGCATATACATAGTTGTCGGTATTTTTTTAATGCTCATACCCCTACAGTGGTTGTAAAAGCATATCCTGATATTAAGTGGGATTTTCACTTATTTTTAAATTTAAGTAATAGTTTGGCTGTGAAATCGCAAAACCTTTCTCCTGCACAACATAAAAAAATGCAAAGTAATGCAGGGAAAATTGGCGCCGAAAAACGCTGGAAACAAACCGATATAGATTTTGGTGTTGTACTTGCCGCAAAATGGGATAAAAACCCAACTACAAGTAATTATGGAAGTGAATTAGACCTCACATTAAAATGGGAAGATAAGATAAAACGTTTTTATCAGATTTTTTCTCAATTAAAAGAAGCTTCTAAAATAATAGCTGGAAAAACAAAAAGTACAGCTGGAAAAACAGTTGGTAAAAAATTTCCTTTAGACGTTGATGTTTTACCTCCTAATTTATGTCTAGGTGTCGAATGGCAATTGGAAAGAGGTATAAAAAATAATAAAGAAAGTACAGAGTTAGGGACATTATTAAAGTTTTATTTTAAAGCAGAGCCACTTCTAGGAATAGAGCTAACTTTTGATTTGTTAAATGCTGCTGTTACAGCCGTAGCAAGTCCAGCTGCGGCTTTAATTGTTTCAGAAATAAGAGATTGGCTAAAAGGTGATGATGATGAAAACAGACCACTATCAATCGATATATATCTTAATTTAGTTGTTTTTGGTACAATTCAAATCTCAGATTTATCATTACAATACAACACCGCTTCTGATAGTACAGATCCAAAACAAAAAGCACAATTAGACGCATCTGCAACTGTAGGTTTAAAGATAGAAGCAGGCTTGGTTGTAAAAGCCAGATTAGTAGTAATAGTAGGCGAATTTTATGCACAAGCCTACGCTAAGTTTGAAGGTTTAGGCTCTATAACCTTTGGGCATAAGTTAGTACATCAAACTAGTAAATTATACTATAGACCTAAACTAATGTTTGATGGTGTCACGGCTAAGGTAGAAATTAAAGCGGAAATAGGACTTTTAATTAAAAAGGGATGGTTTGAAGGTGATTATAATAAAGATCTAGTAGATTTTAACGAAAAATATGAATTGTTTAAACCTTTTGACATCATTGAAGGCATAGAAAAATTAACAGGATTAAGTGCGAATATAACACTCTTAGGATAATATTTATAAAATGGATTATAATAATTAAAACGAACATGCTTAATAACAATTATAAAAAATGAACAAACTATTTAAAATATTTTTAATGGCTTCTATGATGCAAAGTTGTGGATCGCAAACAGATTTTGATTTAACGCAACTAACTCTAAAAGGAGAAAAAATTGGAGACTTTGTTACAAAGGACATGACAAAACAGGTATACCCATTAGTCAATAAAACAGTTACAGATAAAGAATATATAATTGTCAAAAGTGATAAGTTGCTAAAATTTAATAGCACAAATTTAATTGGACGTCAAAATCCAAATAGTCATAAATATGGTATAAATGGGGTGTCTTTTTATTATACTAAAGTAGATAGTATCATTTATAAATATACAATTTCTATTTATTCTAAAAAACAAGCAAAAGACCTACTTAAGGCTTTATATGAAAAATTGGGTAAACCTAACTACACTAGCTATAGGAGTGCTGAAGATAAAGAAAAGAATAATTTTAACGCCTTGCTATGGGAGGATACTGTAAATAATCACTTATATCAACTTCGATATGGTTTAAACGGTACAGTAAAGGCAAATTTAGAAGTGAAAAATAACTCTACAAACATTCAAGAGTTAAATATAATCAGGGCAAACTCACACTTTAATGCTTAATACTTTTAACAGATATGCTTGATTCCAGCCTGCTTTAAGTCTTTTTCCAGCAATACCTTGTTTCTCCGTTTTTTCGTTTCTCAATAGATTCAGGGCAATTTTCAATAGTATTGAATAGTTTTGAGCTGCATTTTTATTTCTTTTTCTAGAGGCATCCTCTGAGAATGCAACATCCAATGTCCAATGTAATTTATTCTCTACACCCCAATGAGAACGAATATGACTTTGATGATTTACAGCGGTATCTTTTAAGCTAGAAATGTAATATCTAGTTGCCTTTTCTGTTTGTTTATCACTGTTTTTGAACTCCCTTATACTTTCTATTTTTATAACTTGAGTCAACTTATTCCATTTATTATCTGCGTTCTTAATAAATTGAAAATCAGAAATTACGCTACATTTTCTAGTTTCAATTCTTCCATGACCAAGGTCAAAGTCTGTATCTATTTCTATGTTTTTTGAGAATTTGAATTCGTCCTTTATTTCCTCTAGTAGTTGTTTTTGATTTCCCTTTACGGCAAGTATGTAATTGGCATCATTTTTTATAATCTTATCCGCAATATCAGTTTGAGTTCCCATTGCGTCTATTGTAATTATATTGCCTTCTATACACAAAGTATCAAGTAATTCCGGGATCGCAGTTATCTCATTAGATTTTTCATTGACTCTAATTTGACCCAAAACTAAATTGTTTTGATCAGCCCATGCGCTCACCATATGTACAGGTGATTTTTTTCCATTTGATTTTGCTCCTCTAAGCGCTTTTCCATCAATAGCTATTACCTGCCCTTTTGATATAGTTGAAATAGAATTGACCCATTCTATGAAACATGTTTCAAGCTGAGAACTGTCTATCGACGAGAATACCCTGTTAATAGTGTCTTCTGATGGTATTCCATTTGGTAATTGTAGAAATTTCCTTAAAAAACCTTCTTTTGAACAAGCAAACTCAACCATTTGTTTCCATGTTTCTGCTCCACAAATGACTGAAATTATCCCAATAAGGAGGATGTCAACCAAGTTGTGTAACTTGTTTATATCGCTTCTAGGGTCTTCTATATTGCCAAAAATACTCATTATTTTACTGTCTGAATTCATATCGTTACCTATCTAATTATCAACATAATATACTGATAATTAACGAGGTAAGCAACTTAAATTCAATGAAATTAACTTAAAAATAGTATGAGTTTGCCCTGTAAATATAATAGGTTCTTTTGGTTATTGGGAAGATTTTCTATATACAAGGCAACAACAAAAAAATCTCAAATATTCTTATCAAGAATATCTGTCTGAACGATTGAAAAACGATTCAAATGATTTTAAGAATCAACTTACCAAATAGATAATCCCCAACTTAATAGATTGTTTTTTAAAAGCTTGTGAATTGTAGTCTGATTTCGATTTAACACAGCTCACTTTAAAAAGAGAAAAAGTTAATGGTAGTACAAAGTTTAAATTGAATACTCCCTCATACGTTAATGAGGGAGAGGCTGAGTTAAAAACGGTACTTTCTATAGAATTAAAAGCAGGAATTGAAGTTAAAGCCGCAATTGTTATAGTTATTGGAGAAGCCTATTTTAAGGCAGAAGCATCCGCTAAAGGAAAGGCATCCGTAACTTTTGGCCATGGATTATATTATAAGCAGGTAAATAGCAAAAATAGAGAGTTGTATTATGCTCCAAAACTGAATTTTGATGGGTTAAAAGTAAGTGCTGTGATTAAAACCGAAATTGGTCTTTTAATTAAAAAAGGTTGGTTTAAAGGAGATTATGATGGAGATTTACTGGATTATAAAACAAAAAAAACACTTTTTTGCCCCTTTTGATGTTCTTAAAGAACTAACTGGTAAAGAGGTTAAAATAATACTCATAAATTCATAAAAAAAACACAATGAAAGTAGCGCAACAACTTTTTAGTATAATATTTTTAATTCTGTTACAATCGTGTAACTCACAAGAGAAAAAAGGAAACAAAAACAACGGAACAATGCAGCAACCATTTGATTTAGCTAACCTTACCTTAAATGAAAATATTGATGATATATTGTTAACAACTCATACATCCTTAAATGACACCATAATAGTGAACGATTACACCTATTTAGGGAATCAAAGGGTAGCATTTTTTAAAAAAAACATATTAGTTTTTAATGGAGCACAACTTTTTAATAAGAACGATGAAATTAAAAGCCAAGTATTGTTTCATTATGGTAAAATAGACAAAGAATTAGGAGCATTTCATAATGAAAAAGATGATATTTTAGGAATGTATCAACTCAATCTAAACACAAAAAAAGAAAGTGAATTGCTCTTTGTTAATTTAAATAGCAAACTCGGTAAATGTGCTTTCACAAAAACAAGAGAAGGTTTTATAGCTGATATAAAAGAGAACAATCTAATCCCTACAAAAGATAAATTTAATGAAGAAGTATTTATTTGGAAGAAGAATGAATTAATATATTACTATTTTAAATCAGAAGTAGAAAATAAACCCAAGCAATACTTTTGTAAACTTTTTGTATTTAAATTTAATCATAAAGAATGGGTCAGCTTTTTAAGTACTTCAAGTTACCCTGAAGCTAATGAAATATTATCCTTTTGAAAACACTACTGGAAATCATTTTAATGACAGTTCTGTTACAATCGTGTAACTCACAAGAGAAAAAAGGAAACAAAAACAATGGAACAATGCAGCAACCATTTGATTTAGCAAATCTTACCTTAAATGAAAATATTGATGATATATTGTTAACAACTCATACATCCTTAAATGACACGTTAATAGTGAACGATTACACCTATTTAGGGAATCAAAGGGTAGCATTTTCTGAAAAGAACTTATTAGTTTTTAATGGAGCACAACTTTTTAATAAGAACGATGAAGTTAAAAGCCAAGTATTGTTTCATTATGGTAAAATAGACAAAGAATTTGGAGCCATTTATAATGAGAAAGATAACATATTGGGTATGTATTAAATAAAAACAGCAACAGAAAGTAAAGCCGATTTACTTTTTAAAGTCATTAATTATAGAAAATAAAGAGTAAAAAAATATAAATTAGGTACTATTGAAACCCATCATTGGGTAAATAACAATATGTATTTTTATTATATTATGAAAAAAGAAAATTCAAAAAACGTGTTTTTAAACATATTATTTGTCTTTAATAAAAACCACAAAGAATGGATTAATTTAATTGGTGCGTTAGGATATTCTGATGATATGTTTTATGAAAATAAATAAAGATACCGGAAGATTTTCAGAAAACTAAATGGTTTATTTTGTTCAATATAAAATCATGAAAAAAGAAATAAATTATTCCTATCAAGATTGTCTAGTTGAACGATTAAAAATGAATTTTGATTATATTCAGAATATAATAACCAAATAAATATCCAATTAAAACATTAAAAGAAGAGTTATGAAAGAACCTTATTATATGATTGATTTTAATGCAGGAGCATGCTTATTTGAAATTAGAGTAAACGATCAACCAGTATTAAAAATGAACCTAGAAGGTCAGGCATCAACAAGAATCCCTATTAATAATGCAATTTTCAATAGTGGAAAACAAGAAGTTTCTGTTAAAATGCTTCCATTGTTAGGGCAAACAAAATTTTCATCCAAAGCAGAGCTAAGCTACTCTATAAAGCTGTTTGATACAGTAAATGATTTTCAGTATAAGGAGCAGTATGATGGTTTTGAATCTATGAAAATTGAAAGTACAACAGCTCTAATAATAACGAATACGTTTTTTTTTAATGCGGAAATTCCATATAAGTTAAAAGATTATTGGAAAGATGGTGGGGAGATAAAAGACATTGAGGATTATGAAAAAAAAATAAGGAGAGCATATTTAGGGATAATAAACTTAATTAAAGGAGAGCAATTTGATTTGTTTTCTAAAAAGATATCTGATAGAGAATATAACATAGCTACTTCAATGTACCTTTCTTCAAATGAGTCAAATAGGAGGATTCAGGGTTTAATTAATGATTTAAATAGCGGATATGACTATCTTCTATTTGAGGAAGAGTTTGCAATACCTGTTATTTCATCTTACGGAAAAAAAATAGCGTTGAAGAAAATAGACGGAGATCCGGCTTTAGGTTTTGGAAATAAAGAGAAAAGAGAGCAGCTTCTGTTAGATATAGAGTTTTATTTTAATAAAACAACCAATTCATTTGAAATTATATAAAAGCTGTTCTATCCGAATGGTACTGTAAAATTAATGTTTTTCTGTTAGTTCGAGTCATTACCTTATCTACCCACAGTTAGTTTAAGTGGACATTATCATTTTTGCTTAACCTTACCAACGATTTAAGTGTTAAATGGCAAAATTTGGATGCTCATGAACATAAAAAACTTCAAAAAAGAGCTGGTAAAATTGGGGCTGAAAAGCGTTGGAAACAAAAGGATGCTACTTTTGGATATAGCCTAAAAAGTGAATGGGATAAAAATAGTGCTGGTAAATTTAATAAAGAAAGAGAGTTAAAAGCAGAATATGAAACAAAGTTTAAAAAACTTTATGAGATGTTTTCTTCTATTAGTGCCCTGTCCGAAGGTATTACTAGTAAAACAAAAGGGAAAGTACGTTCTACGCCACTAAAAGGTATTCCTGTAAGTTTTGCTATAAAACCACCTAACTTATCGCTTAGCGGTCAATGGAATTTGGAAAGAGCAAATAATAACAAATTAGGAACTAAAGGTGTTATTGAGTTTAATGCAAAACCATTAATAGGTTTAGAAATAACTATTGATTTATTGGGCGCTATTGTTTTTGTTGCTAGCTCTATAGTTGGTGCTAGTTTAGGAGTTGTAGAATTATATAAAGAAATTAAAGGAAAGCTTGGAGAAGGTATTGATCTTGGGAATGATAAGGTTGGTGTAAAAGCTAATCTTGACATTTTTATGGATTTAATTATATCCAATACTATTAATGTAAAAGCGAAGATTGAATTTAACACAGCAGAATCCGCTAAAGATTCTGACTTTAAAATAGAAGCAGATAGCAAGTTAAAGGTAGAGTTAAAAGTAGGTGTTATTATAAAAGGAGAAATAGTTATATTAGTAGTTAAGGCAGAAGCTTGTTTTGAAGCTTCTGCAGCAGGAGAAGCGTCTATAACATTTGGCCATGGTATTATCTATGATGATAAAGGGCTGTATTACAAACCTAAACTAGGATTTGATGGCTTACATGCCAAATATATTATTCAAGTAAGTGCTGGTTTAGCTATAAAAATCGCAAAAGATAAAAGTAAAATCAACATAAAACATGGGGGTAAACATACTTTTGCAGAAGGTGATTTTCCAGATGTAATCCCTTCTTTTGATGTAATTAAAGAACTAGAGGGATATTTTGGTTTTAGTGCTAATATTCCTTTAATCAGTAATAAAAAATAGAAACATGAAAGTGATAACGACCATAATGATATTAATTATATTAACTTCATGTAACTCTAAGATGAATATAGAGGAATTTGAATTTGACAGGGGAATTCCAATTCAAATCGATGGATTAAACAAGGAGTACAGTGTATATGTACCATGGCCTAGTTTGTATAGGCTGAAAAATATAAGTAAGTTTAAATACAATACAATAAAATTTAAAAATGAAAGTATTGAGTTTAAAGATGAATTATATATCAGAAAGAACAAATTGCTCTTGATTGTAGATTCGTTTGAAATGAATAATTATATAGGATTTGAACTTTCTTTGATTAATGAAAAAACAAGTAATGATTTTTTAAATTTGTTTAACAAAAAGTATAAAACTCCATTTAAAAAAAGTGAATATGTAAAAGACAAATATAAGCGTATAAAATATTTGTGGATAGATACATTATCTAATAAAATGATCTATTATTATAAGCGTAATGAGTCTGGTCATAAGAATTTTAAAACTGGAGAAAAACAAACTTTAAGTGAAACTAAAATTATCATACTAAAATTAGGTTTAATAGCTGAGATCGATTCTGATGACAAAAGGAATGATCCAGAAAATTCAAGAAAAATTTTAAAACAAAAGCCTAATGCTTTTGATTTGTTAGAAATTTTTAAAAATGAATTTCCTGAAGAGTGAAATTTTTCGTTTCTAGTATGAAAATTAAACCGAAACAGAATTTAAACTATTAAATATGAAATTACTTATTCAATTAGTATCAATACTGCTAATAATTATTTCTATAACATCATGTCAAGAAAAAATTGATATTAAAAAATTAAAATTTGATACTGCCAGTAAAAACCGAAAAATTAATTAAAGATTATAACCTAACTATTCCCTTAAAAGATATTTATAATGTTAGTGATATAGGAAATTACCATTATGGAGATATTGAGTTAAAAAAAGAAAGTATTACGTTTAAAGGGGAAAGTAATGTTTACAAGAATGAACTTAGTTTAATTGTGGACTCTTATGAGACTAAAAAATATGTAGGTTTTTATCTAGAAATTATTAATGAGGAAATAAGTGATGAATTCTTGTTGTACTTTAACACTACTTATGGTAGTCCATTAAAAAAGTATGAAAATATTAAATGGAACTATAAAGACCAGATATATATGGAATGCTGAAAAAGGTAATCAGTTTATCTTTTATGATAAACATAATGAAGAACACAAGAACATAAAAACAGGTAAAGTGCAAGTTTTTAGCAGTACAAAAATTATAATTTTAAAGCATGGTCTTAAATTTGACGATAGAAATCCTTTTCATAGAAAAGGAGATAAAGAAAAGCTTGAAGTGTATTTTAAAGAAAACCCAGAGTATGCATATCTTTTTCATATTTTCAAAAACAAAGTTTTAGACCCTATAGATTAATTATTTGAATTTAAGTTCAATAATAAAATATTAAATAAAATGAAAAAAACATTTTACGAAGCTGATTGTAGTGCCTTAAATTGCTTGCTTCAAATTAGAATAAATGATGTAGAGGTGTTTACTGCTCCTATTGATGGTCAGATGCGAACAGATATCCCTATTAATATGGGAATCCTTGAAAGCGGAGTGCAAGAAATAGAAGTTAGGGGATTGCCATTATCCAATTCAATAGCGCTAAATGAGAATGCCTATATACGTTATCAGATTAATGACTTTGACCTTAGTACAGGAAGTTATAAGTTTATAAAACAGTTTAAAAATCATCAAACTGCTCCTGTACAGAAAGGGAGTCCATTAATAGTTCATAAAAGCACATTTCTAGCAGAAGTTCCTTATAAGTTAGAGGCATGGCAAAAAGGTTTAGATTTAAAGGATGTTGAAAATATTAAAGCCAAACTGAAAATTGCCTACAATAAACTTATTACGCATTTAAAAAAGGGAGAGTTTGACAATTTACTTAATGCCTTAAAAAAGCGTGAGAAAAATGCTGCTACAGCAATGTATTTATCTGATAGCGAATCTCAAAATAGAATTTCAAAATTGATTTTTGACTTTAAATCAGGCTTTAAGGTAATGCCATTGACATCAAACATAAGACTTGAGTATTCTGCTTATGGAAAGTTGGCTTCTTTAATAAGTGAAGATAATATGTCTGCCTTACGTCTTGAGAATGAAGACACAGAAGAAGAACTTATTTTACCAGTTACCTTTTATATTCCAGAGGGTAAAACTGAATTTGAGGTTATTTAATGTTTTAACGAAGACGAAAAGTTGGTTTATTACATAACATATACATAGTTGTCGTTATTTTTTTAATCCTCATACCCCTACGGTAGTTGTAAAAGCATATCCTGATATTAAGTGGACATTATCATTTTTTCTTAACCTTACCAACGATTTAAGTGTTAAATGGAGTGACCAACCGGTATCAAAGCATAAAGAATTACAAAAAAGAGCGGGTAAAATTGGGGATGAAAAGCGTTGGGAACAAAAGTCGATATCTCATTTAATGCGAAACCGCTTATTGGTATGGAGATGACCATAGATTTACTTTGCCTTGAGGTTGGCGCAGTTGCGGGAGCCATAACAGCTGGTGGTGGCTCTCAACCAGCAATGAGGTTGTATAAAGTCATCAAAGGTAAAATTAATACAGGCATTGAAGTTGGAAATGAGAATTTAGGCGCAAGTATAAAAGCCGATGTATTTATAGATTTGGTTATTTCTAGTACCATAAAAACAACAATTGGTTTTGAGTTTAATACTGCAGGAAAAGCAAAAGACTCTAAATTTAGATTAGAAGCGACTAATACGCTAAAAATAGAAATAAAGGCGGGTTTATGGATTAAGGCAGAGATAGCTTTAGTTATTGTAAAACTTGATGGGTATTTTGAAATGAGCGCAAAAGGCACTGCAGCTGTTACTTTTGGTCATGGTATTAATTATGATGACAAAGGACTCTATTATAAGCCTAAATTAGGGTTTGATGGTGTTACTGCCGAATATGTTATAAAAGGTAAGGTAGGACTATCTTCTACTAAAAAAGTACTAGGAGGCACACCAAGTAGTGATGATATGATTGTTTTAGATAGTGGATATAAAGAACTTGTAAAGCCTTTTGATGTGATTAAAAGTTTAGAGGAACTTTTTGAATTTGATGCTAATATACCATTAATTAAAAATTAGAAAAATGAAAATTAAATACCTAATACTAATGTTGTCTGTTACTTTAATGAATTGTAATTCGGAAAAAAAAATTGACTTACTATCATTAACATTAAAAGAAGATTTTTTAAAATCAATTGTTGCAAAAAAAGATAGATCTAAATTTAATCTGGATAAAATTCATCCATCAACAGGTTTGCCTCTTCTACAAACTACAAATATTAATTGGTTTAAATTCGGTAATACTGAATTGAAACATAATCCTTATGATGGCTCTATACAATCCATAGGGTTTTATTTAGAGAAAGCATATAATACAAAAGATAGTTTGTTTACTATAGCAGGATACAGTATAACTATACCTCAAGATGATGAAGTGTTTAAGGCTTTAAAAAACAAATATGGTACTCCTAAGGAAATAAGTCCAAAGCCAGTAATAAAAGAAACATTGGCGGAAAGACGAGGGAGACTTGGATTAAAGAATGAAGGCATGCCAAAGAGAACAGCAAAAGATAGTTTACTAGATGGTTTTCATTCTTTTTTATGGAAGTTTAAAGATATTACAATAATCTATTGTGAATCGTACAATCCGCGTAAAAGGTATGTTGATTTGGACGGGAACCCTATCCAAAATAAGAAGTGGGAGCAAAAAATAACATCATCAGTTTATATTGTAAGAAATACGCCTATGGATTTAACAAATTCTGGGAAAACTGCTGCTGAAAGACTTATTCAAATATTCACACCTTAAAAGTAAAATTTATGAGTATTAAACCATATTATATGATAGATTTTAGTGCGTCGGCATGTATGTTTGAAATTCGCATTAATGACTATCCAGTTATCACGCAAAATATTGAAGGACAAGTGTCAACTTATATCCCTATCAATTACGCAGTATTAGAAAGTGGCGAACAAGTTGTTTCTGCTACTATGCTACCATTACTTGGAGAAACTACCATACATCCAAAAGCAAATTTAAGGTTTAAGATTATGCTTTTTGATGTTACGAACGATTTTGTGTATCAAGAGCAATTTAAAGAATATCAATCTGTAATAGATTTTAATAAAAAACTTCCAGTTCTAAAGTATGCAGTTACTTTTATTGCAGAAATACCCTATGTTCTTAAAGCCTGGCAAAACGGGCAAGACTTAAGTAAGATAAAAGAGGTTAGTGAAAAATTAGTTGTAGCCTATCAATACATTGGTCGTTTAATAAATAATAAAAGATATGATACTTTTAAAGCTATAATTGAGCGTAGGGAAAACAATATGGCAACTTCTATGTATTTATCTACACAAGAAACACAGTCAAGAGTTCTAGGGTTAATATCAGATTTTAAGTCAGGATTTAAAGTTATGCCAATATCAAAAGGCGTTGTTGTGCAAATTTATGGAAATGGAAAAGTGGCAGCATTAAAAAAAATAAATGGAGAGTCAGCTTTATATCTCTATAACGAAGAAACTAAAGAAGAACTTATGCTAGATATTACCTTTTATATTCCAGAAGGGAAGACTGCATTTGAGGTTATTTAAGAGAGACTAACGATACGTAGTCAAGCTAAAAGATTTAATTTTAAAAAAAAGAGAAATGAATAA
The DNA here is from genome assembly GCA_965224465.1 of Flavobacteriaceae bacterium. Classification (GTDB taxonomy): domain Bacteria; phylum Bacteroidota; class Bacteroidia; order Flavobacteriales; family Flavobacteriaceae. The sequence goes on from OZ245049.1 coordinate 4,297,622, forward strand.
AAAAACAATTTTTTTACTAGCTATTTTAATCAGTTTGGGGTTAAAATTATCGGCTCAAGAACAAACAAAATATGACATTAGTACCTTGCTAGGTGGTGTAGGTTTAACTTCTATATTAAGTGACATCAATAATTACACAAAGAATGAAAAGATAGAAAATGATAAAACAATCGTTTTTTATAATATCTATGATTCACATTTTCTGTTTTTAGGTAATCCTGTTAAAAATGTAAAAGTAATAGTGAAAGAAGATCGTGTTCGTAAAATAATGTTTATTATTGAAGAAAAGACTATTGATGCTCCTCAATTATCTTACTCTAATTTAAGTTATTTGGGTAGTGAAGAAGGAATTGTTGAAGGAGGCATTCCTTCTGGAATGGCAAATGAAAATTCAACAGCAACGCCAATAACAAATGAAGAGATAGTTGCTCGAGAAAAAATAAGAATCCAAAAAAAAGCAACGAGAAAAAGTATATTTATCCAAGTTATTAATCAGAACACCCCCATAACTCATAAAACAAGGATCTTCCTTGACAATAATTACACTTTTGTGTATGGGCAACCATTGTGTCAATTTGATTGTTCCGACTTATGGGAATCGAATTACACGAAAATATTCATAGAAAAAAATAATTATTTAGATGAAACAGGAAAGGATACAAAGGTCTTTATCCGTTCGTCTCTTATAATACAATCTACATTAACAGATTAAATATCATTCGGTAGTGTAATAGGTGTTGGCATAGACCACAACAAAACCAACTATAAATACTGCCTAAAAATAAGCCCCGAAGCGGAAAAGTTAAATGCAGACCGTAGTGTTTCGGGGAGTAATACCAAATACATTTCCATTGACGGTTAAGAAATGGAATTATTTTTTTTTAGCTAGGCGGAAATTGGAAGGATAGCCTTAGTTAACGTTCTGTTTTTAATAACGCTAGAACGTAAAACAACTTATTTATATCGGTTATTTTGGATTGTAGGTTGGTGTTGCTTTGTTTTTATAGATGTTGTTTGTTTTTAAATAATATTAAATTCACTTTTAATTTCCGTTGCTTTACGCAATGTAAAATCCAAGGCAGTGTTAATGATTTCGATTACAAAGTAAAATCTGAGAAATAGGTAATTATGTTTTTTAGGATATTTCCATTTTTATCATCTTCAAAGTTTTTTGTATGCTCTTGGGTGTCCATATATTTTAGAGATAGTAAAATTTCGGTTTCAATTTCCGTTTCGAATTTTTTTTCTTGGATGTATTTTTGAATATTTTTTATGAGTAGATCATTGTTTGTATTATAACCTTCGAGTTGAGTATCGGAACTAATTACCCTTGCCAAATGGATGTTTTTGACCTTTTCTAATAAACCCTTTACGATGTTAGTTTGTAAATCTGTAAGTTTATATGTTTTTATCATATAAGAAATATTTGGCAGGGCTATGTTTTTATGAATGTCATCGTAGCTGTATTTTTCAAAGAATCGTTGTTTCTGCATTTGAAAAGGTAATTCCTTTTTTAATTTTTTGATATAAGATTTGTATTCCTTAATTTTGTTGACAGCTTCTTTATTAGATTTTTTGTAAAATCTAGGTATTGATAATGTGCTTATTGTCAATAAGATAACTGTTTCGTAATCGTGAGGTCTGTCTCTATGGTATATTTTCTCTGTTATTTTGTTTAACATTGTTAGATACAGGAAGTTACTTGCTGTTTTGTTTCTGTAGGACCCTATTTCGTCAATTTTAGTTTCGTTTTTACTTTCAAAATAGTTGGTACATTTTAGCTTTTTTGGAATGGGTGTGTATGTTATTTCTTGTTTTTCAGATTGTTTATTCGCATCTATTTTATTGTTTATGTTCAATAATGTTAAGTAGCTTTTACTCGTTTTTTGTGCTTTTTGAATATAGATCAAGGCATTTTTGTTGTCATTTATCAAATAATATGCGGTGGCTATATTTTCTAACGTCTTTAAATAAACTACTCTCTGACGACGTTCCTCTAAGTCTAGGTTTTCGTTATATTCTTTCCATTTATTTATGGAATTCTTAACGTTTTCAATGTCATTATTTTTTATGAATATGGCAAATTCATTGAGGATGTTATTGTATTTTTTTAATTGTAGTTCTTGTTTTTTCCATTTTTTTATATAATAAAAACGGTAATAATTTTTTTTCTTACGAGTGTTAAAAGCACTTTTTATATAGCCAACTGCATTTCTTTTTAATTTATATATTTGTACATTATTTACAGGGTCTAAATATTCTGTAGCTACAATTTTTTCCCCGTTTGCATTCACTGTAAAAATGGAACTTATGGTGGAGCTTGTTACATTTTTAATAATTAGAATACTGTTTTTGGAGGTAGTGTTTGATTTGTATTTAAAGTTAGTTACATCATCTAAAGCAGAATATTTTAGGTTGGATAGTGGTGACAATTGTATAGATCGTTTAAAAAAGTATCCTTTTCCTCTTTCAGAAATATATTGTGTTGCAGTAATTTGTGATATGATAAGTATTTCTTTTGTTATTTTCCCAGTCCTATCTTTCTTTTCATTGATCTGAATTTCAGGTGCGGTATAATGGAGTTCTAATTCAGAAACAAAATTGGGATAAGCACGATTTTCACTTAATAAATCATTTTTGAAATCGAATGGATAAAGACCTAGGATGTCATTTATTTGGATCTCCCTATCATTGGAAAAATGACTCGTTGCGAAAGTTTTTGGTTCCGTAAACTGAAATAATAGTGCTGGTACGTTAGTTTCAATGGTTATGGTTTTTGATCGTGTAGATTGTGAAAAAGCGACATTGCTCATCATAATTAGTAGTAATAATATTCTCATAGTTTTTTTTCGGAAGATAATTAAAAAAACATAAGAGAGTGTCTGAATTGCTGTTTTTTAAGGTAGATCTATTTGTAAATCAGTAAATTATAGTGTGTTTTTTATTGTTTTAGGAACAGGGGTGAACGGTTTTATGAAATATTTGAGGGATATTTTCAAGCTTATATTACTTTTTTTTATGGAGGTAATATGTTCTCCTATTTTTTCAAGATATTAACATGGGCTTAGATTTGAAACAATTGGTTACTTTTTGCATTCTTAAATTTTTCCCGCTTGATTATTATTAAAAGATACATGTGATTGCTTTATGATATTGAGAAAAAAGGTGATTGTGTTTTTCTAATTCAACTGCAGGGTCTTGCTTATCTATTTTTTTATTACAACGGTTACTGGTTGAAAAGTTAATTTTCTCTAATTTCGGATCTCGATTTGAATTTATTTTCGAATCTCAATATTTAAGCAATGAGAAACAAAGTTTTGGAATGTTTTTGGATTCTTCTCCTGATGGCTGGGCTATGGATTTCTAATATTTTAATTCTAAATTTACATTTGCGTTAGGGATAGCAGCGGCATCCTTTTTTGTTTTTTATAAAAAAGATATAGCGGATAGCCCGACCCTTGGGGAACGCCCAAAATTGAGAGATAGATAGGAGAAATTAGAGTTGAGTATGGATTGCTGTGAAATATACTATTGGAAAAGGAAGGGGTTTACGAATCATAAAATAGGTGCTTTCACAGCAATACTTACCTCGTAAAAATTTAAAAAGGAACTTGTTTAAAACAGGATAACTGTAAAGGATGCTGTTGCTAAAAACAAGAAACCCTCACAAACGCTAGGTTGGTGAGGGTGTTTAGTGGAGACGCCGGGAATCGAACCCGGGTCCAAACAAGCAGCCAAAAAGCCTTCTACATGCTTAGTTTTTTCTTAATTTTCGACTTAGAGCTGATTAAAAACAATCCACAAAAAGCTTATTCTCTTAAGTTTCAAAAAATAATCGAGATGCTTACTTTTCTATGTTAACATTTACGATGCCTCTATATTGAACGCCGCTAACCAAGGCTTTCATGAGACATTTAGCTTGCGCACCTAGTGCGCCGAGGCTCATCCTACTGTAATTCGGATTAAGCAGCCAAAGCGTAGTTATCTTCGCCGTGTAAAAAATTGAAATTGAGATTTACGAGTGCTATTTCATAACTCGACATGCTTACATTTTCTCTGATCTCGCTGTCAAAACCAGTCGTCCCCAATATGTGTATGATCTTGTTCCTCTAATTATAAAGGACTGCAAAAGTACTAAAAAAATCTATACAATTATAAATTTGTAGGTTTCTTTATTTTCAGATATATTAGCACAATATTTATACCAAAGCGGAAGTTGTTTTATAAATGTTTAAATAGTTAGACTACTTGGTTGTAGAATAGGTGTTTATTAATAATATAACCCAATTGTAGTGATGTTAAAACCTGCAATTTTTACATGTAAATCAAAGATATTTTATGAAAATAGGCATTATCAAAGAAAGAAAATCACCACCAGATAAGCGCGTAGTATTATCGCCTCAAAAATGCAAAGAGTTATTGAATACTTTTTCTGAATTGGAAATTGTAGTAGAAAGTTCTGATATTCGTGCTTTTTCTGATCAGGATTATTTAGATGTAGGAATACAAGTGGTAGATAATGTGGATGATTGTGATGTGCTTTTGGGAGTAAAAGAAGTGCCGATTGATGCATTAATACCTCATAAAAAATATTTTTTCTTTTCGCATACAATTAAAAAACAATCCTATAGTAGGGACTTGTTGCAAGCTATTTTGAAGAAAGGCATTCAGTTGTACGATCATGAAGTAATAACCAATAGTAAAGGGCAGCGTTTGGTTGCTTTTGGAAGGTATGCAGGAATTGTTGGTACGTATAATGGCTTTAGAACTTATGGGTTAAAATTTGATTTATTTGCTTTACCTAAAGCGGAAACACTTAAAAGTCAAGAAGAATTAATTTCTGAGTTGCGTCTTATTAAAGATAAATTGGTACGTGCAAAAATTGTATTGACAGGATGTGGGCGTGTAGGAAATGGTGCCAAAGAAATGCTGGATGGTATGGGGATAGAAGAGGTGTCTGTAGATGCGTATTTGAATACTGTTTTTTCAGAACCTGTATATGTACAGATAGATGTCTTAGATTACAATAAACGAAAAGATAATAAAACGATAGATAATCAAGATTTTTATGAGAATGCGAGTGCTTATGTAAGTGACTTTATGCGTTTTGCAAAGGTGAGTGACTTTTATATAGCTGGACACTTTTTTGGAGATGGAGCTCCTTATATATTTACGAGAGACGATGCTAAATCTCCTGATTTTAATATTAAGGTAGTGGCAGATATTAGTTGTGATATTGATGGTCCTGTGGCATCAACAATAAGACCTTCAATAATTGCAGAACCTATTTATGGGTATTTACCAATGTCAGAGCAAGAGGTGTATTTTAAGAACGAGCATGCTATTGCTGTTATGGCAGTGGATAATTTACCTTGTGAACTTCCAATTGATGCTTCGGAAGGGTTTGGTACCAGTTTTGCTGAACATGTGATTCCTGCATTTTTTAATAATGATAAAGATGGAGTTTTGGAAAGAGCCTGCATGACAAAAGAAGGGAAACTAACAAAGCATTTTCTGTATTTACAGGATTTTGTAAATGATAAAGTATGAACGTCACTCCCAGTTTTAATTTAGAAGATGTAGCCAAGGCAATAATGCCTTTTGGTAAATACAAAGGAAGGTATCTTATAAACCTGCCCGAATATTATATTGTATGGTACAGAAACAAAGGATTTCCCAAAGGTAAACTTGGTGATATGATGGGGCTGGTATACGAATTACAATTAAATGGGCTAGAAGATTTAGTGCGCAAGTTACAGCCATAATAAAATCCATCGCTACAGTATGTGGCGATGGATTTTTAGTTTTTTATTCCAATCCAAAATAACCGATATAAATAGTTTATTTTACGTTCTAGCGTTGTAAAAAATAATTCCATTTCTAAACCGTCACTCGGAAATGTATTTGGTATTACTCCCAGTCTATTTTTCTTGAGACATACATAACCATTGCTAAAATTAGAAATAAACCAATACTTCCAGTCAGTAGTGCATAGTTTTCGAGTTGTATAATAGTAAATATAAAACCGTATAATGCAGTTAGCGATAGCGCAATAAAAAGAGGGAATTTTGTGTTTTTTAAAATAGATTTTGAGTATAAACTGATAAGTAAAATAGTAGAACTACTTGAAATTAAATAGGCTTTAAAGAAGTTACTGTGCTCAGAAATAGAGATGAGTAAGGTGTAGAATAAAACCAGTGCCAAACCAATCATGATGTATTGAAAAGGATGGATTTTTATTTTACTAATGGTTTGGATAAGGAAAAACACAAGGAAGGTGAGTGCAATTACTAAATAACCATATTTTGCTGTTCGTTCGTTTTGTTGGTATTGATTTACCGGTATTTTAAAATTGACACCCATGGCATATTTATTGAGGTTGGGAATATTTTTATGAAATACCTGAGGGAAAGGGCGGTTTATGTGTAGTACTTTCCATTTTGCATCGAAGCCATCTTTTGTTATTTTATCAGAATTATAGGGTAAGAATTCCCCTATAAAATTAGCGGTTTTCCAATTCGATTTTATGTTGAGGAGTGTTTTCTTTCCTATTGGGATGATCCTAAATTGTTCAATTCCACTTATATTTAATTGCATGCTAAAAGGTGTGGTATCTTGTTGTAATTTAGGATCCAGTTGTATTTTTTTTGTTTCAAGTGTGTGTAATTTTACATTTCCACTAGCCATGTTTTCATCGGAATACTTTGAGATAAAGACGTTGTCTTTGTTTGCTATTTGTATGCTTATTTCGTTTGTAATACCTTTTAAATTGGTGGTTTTAAATATAAAACTAGCCTCATTCCAACAAATATCATTTTCTGAAATAGAAGCATCGAATTTAAGTTCTCCAAAGCTCCCCGTTATTTTATTGGTTCCTTTATAGACGGATGCTTCGTAAATTCCTCTTCTTTTCTCTTTGTTTTTAATTGTACTGTCTACTGTCAGTTCTTTTGGGAAAAAATAATAATATTGTGTATGTTTATGTTTTTTTATCTGTTTTTCTTTATCTATAGTAATAGTTTCCTCCGTATAATAGTTATAGGGTACTTTTAAAATAGGTCCATATAGTAACACTTCTGTTCCCCATTTATTGTTGATTTCTTTGACCACTATTTCTTGCCTGTAGGATCTTTCTAGGATTAAACTTTTGATGTAAGAAAGAGGGATAAGGAGAACTAAAATTAAAAAACCTACAGTTAACATTCTTGCAGATATTGAATTTTTTGCCCAATTTCCAATTTTACTTTTTGTTGTTGATTTCATTTTTTTTACGAATTAAAAGTACTTTGAATTTCAAAGTATGTGAATAAATTTTTTTATTTAAGTTTTATTAATTTTTCTAAAGCAATGATGTGTTTTCTGAATGCCACAGTTCCTTCTGTAGTTATCGCATAGCTTGTATTGGGTTTTCTTTCGATAAATTGCTTTCGTACCAATATATAGCTTACTTTTTCTAAAGATTTGATGTGGCTGGCTAAATTCCCATCGGTAGCACCTAGGAGTTCTTTAAGTTCGTTAAACGTAATAGATTCATGGACGCTTAATGCGGACATAATTCCTAGTCTAATGCGGTGGTCAAATGTTTTATTGATATGTGTAAGTATATTTTTCAAACTATAAGAGTGCTTTTTTTAAATGAATTTACGAAATACGTTGGTCGTATTTAAAGTGCATAAAAGTACCATAAATTATATGAAAACAGCCAAATCCTACTGCCCAGAAATAGAGTCCGTAACCTATAAATTGAGTAGCTATGAATCCTAGTATGATTACAGAAATTCCTAAATAACGGATAGTTCCAATGGTGTACTTGCTAGCGTTAACACAAGATAAGCCGTAAAAAATAAGCGTGCTTGGTGCGATAAGTCCTATCATACCGTAATCTAAAAGAACAAGGACAAAAAAGCCTCCAGTTGCTAATGGAATTGTGAAATTTATGAGCAATCGTTTGGTGCTGCTATCCCAAATGTTTTCCTGGCTTTTTTTTGCCTTTTTGACAGTGAGAATAATTCCTGTAATTATAGAGGCGCCCGCAACAATAAGCCCGATGATGAATAAATAATTTTCTAAATACAAATTTTGTGTATAGCTAAGGAGTTCTTCCGAATTGTAGTGGTTTAGAATTAGGTAATGTGCTATTCCAGCTCCAATCAATGCATAAATTCCTGCTAGGATTCCTGAGAGTCCACTTAGTGAAATAAACCGTGAAGATTTATTTAAAATCGATTTTATTTCTGAAATATCTTCTAGATAATCTGCTTTTTCCATTCTATAGAGTACTTTGAAATGCAAAGTTAATCAAAATCAATCTATTCTCCAAGCTAAATTATTTAATATTTTTTACGGAAAACTTTTCAACAAATAATGTTATTAACTAATTGATCTATTGTGATGATGGAACTCATTTATTTTCTAATTTTATTGACGGAAAATTACATAAGAAATAAATTATAAACAATGGACAATCAGCTAGTTTTGGAAAAAGTGTTTACGCGTGAGGAAGTATTAAAAGCATCTTTAAGTTATTTTAAGGACGATGAGTTGGCAGCAACTACTTGGATGAATAAATATGCGATTAAAAATAGGGAAGGAGCCTTTTTAGAAAGTACTCCAAATGATATGCATGCACGTATGGCAAAAGAATTTGCTAGAATCGAAGCAAATTATGATGCAACCGAAACTCCTAATAAAGGATTATCTGACTATGGTAAAAATCGTCAGAAATTAACAGAAGAAGTTATCTTTGATTTATTCAAAGATTTTAAATATGTCATTCCACAAGGGAGTGTTATGTCATCCTTAGGTGATAAAAATACGATTGCGTCTTTATCAAACTGTGTGGTGATTCCTCCAGTATTGGATTCTTATGGAGGTATATTTTATACAGATCAGCAAATGGCACAACTATTTAAGCGTCGTTGTGGTGTGGGGGTAGATTTGTCTAATTTAAGACCTAATGGTGCTGTTGTTTCTAACTCAGCAGGGACTACTTCGGGAGCAGTTTCTTTTATGAATCGTTTCTCAAATACCACGAGAGAAGTAGCTCAGAATGGACGTAGAGGAGCTTTGATGTTGACCATGGATATTGCACATCCAGATATTGAGGAATTTATAAAAATAAAACAAGATTTAACCAAGGTAACAGGCGCTAATATTTCCATTCGTATTTCTGATGAATTTATGAAGGCGGTAGTGAGCGATACTGATTATACCTTGAGATTCCCTATTGATAGCAAGGATCCAGAGTTTCGAAAAGTAGTGAGAGCTAAAGAATTATGGGATACTATTATAGAATGCGCACACAATACGGCAGAACCAGGGTTGATTTTTTGGGACCGTCAACATTATTATTCTACCTCATCCTTATATCCTGGATTTAAAAACGATTCTACCAATCCGTGTTCGGAAATTGCAATGCAAGGTGGAGATAGTTGTCGTTTAATTGCAGTTAACCTATATAGTTTTGTTATTGATCCTTTTACGGATAAAGCACGGTTTGATTACAAGAAATTATATGAAGTGGTTTATGATACACAGCGTCTAATGGACGATTTAGTAGACCTTGAATTAGAAGCTGTAGATAAAATATTTAAGAAGATAGATAGTGACCAAGAGCCTACTGATATTAAAAAAATCGAAAATGACACTTGGAAATTACTTGCAGATACAGGGAAGAATGGACGTAGAACAGGGTTAGGATTTACCGCATTGGCGGATGCAATTGCTGCTTTAGGTAAAAAATTCGACACCGATGAAGCTATTGATGTTGTAGATGAAATTATGAAAGCCAAGTTGGCAGGAGAGTTTGATAGTAGTATTGATATGGCTATTGAACGTGGAAAGTTTAAGATATTTGACCCTAAGATTGAGGACCAATCAGAATTTGTCCAAATGTTAGTTACAGATTTTCCTGAGATCTATAAAAGGATGATGAAGTATGGTCGTAGAAATATATCTATTAGCACCGTTGCTCCAACAGGATCTTTGAGTATGTTAGCGCAAGTTTCTTCTGGAATAGAACCTGTGTTTTTATTGAGCTACAAAAGACGTAGAAAAGTAAATAAAGACGATGCACATGCAAAAGTTGCCTATGTTGATGAGTTAGGAGATGCGTTTGAAGAGTTTGATGTATACCATGCAAAATTAAAAACATGGATGGATCAAACGGGAGAAACTGACATAACAAAAAGTCCTTATGAAGGTGCAACTGCTCCTGAAATTGATTGGAAAAAACGCATAAAAATGCAAGCGTTGGTTCAAAAGTATACTACACATTCTATCAGCTCAACTATTAATTTGGCGAGTGATGTTACTACAGATTTAGTGAGTGATATTTATATTGAGTCTTGGGAGAAAGGAGTGAAAGGAATTACCGTATATCGTGATGGTTCAAGGTCTGGAATTTTAGTTTCCAATGATACAAAGAATGAACAAGAAAACGAAGATTGTTTTGAACAGACTAAATTCCCTAAACGTCCTAGAAAATTAGAGGCAAAAGTTGTTCGTTTTCAAAACGATTATGAAAAATGGGTAGCTATTGTTGGGGTTTTAGAAGGGCGACCTTATGAAATATTTACAGGAAAAGTAGACGATTCTTTTGTGCTTCCAACAACGCTGGATAAAGGCTGGATTATTAAAAACAGAGAAGATAGTGGGAAAGCACGTTACGATTTTCAATACGAAGTTAAAAACGGATATAAAGTAACCATGGAAGGTTTGTCTCGTTCTTTTGATAAAGAATATTGGAATTATGCAAAATTGATTTCTGGAATTATTCGTCACGGAATGCCAATGGCATATGTAGTAGATTTAGTTCAAAATCTAAATTTTGATAATGAGAATATCAATACATGGAAAAATGGAGTGGCGCGTACCTTAAAGCATTTTGTGCCAGACGGGACTGTAGCTGCTGATAAAAAATGTAGTGAATGTGGAGATCCAGATGGGTTGGTTTATGAAGAAGGATGTCTTATTTGTAAGAGCTGTGGAAGCAGTAAATGTGGATAAGACTAAATATATATCTTAGATTAAAACTCGTTGCTGTGAAAATAGTAACGAGTTTTTTTTGAATGTATGCCTATTTGAATTTATTAAGAGTACTTTAGATTGATAAATAGAGAAATAATACTTATAGGAGTGCTGTTATACCAATTACAATTCGAAATGAAGGATATAAACAGGTTGTTTTACATTCTAGCGTTGTTGAAAATTAGAACGATAGCTAAGGCTATCCATCCATTTTTCGCCTAGCTAAAACAAAAAAACAATTCTATTCCTAAACCGTCACGTGGAAATGTATTTGGAGATTGTTTTATTTCCAGTTGCCTTTTTTGTATTGGAAGAAGTAGGCGCTGGATATTATATTCGTAAAATAGCATCTGTTGGCTAATTATCGGCATGTTTATTCGTTTAAAAGTGAGCAATACAGTATAAATCAAATAAATACCATCAATAAATGTGGATTAAAACTCAAAATAATAAAGAATTAATAAATGTGTGCTCTGTCAAAATTATGAAGAGCGGAAAAAAAACATATCTAATGGCTGTTATAAAGAGTGCTGGATTTATGTCGTCTGGGAATAAAATAATAGCAAAATATAAAACGATGGCTGAGGCGGAAATAGCATTGGATAAAATTGAATTAAGTATCACTAATAAAGAGGATATACATGTGATGTCAAAACACTAATTGCAATTGAATCCTATAGAAAATTATTTTTTGCGTCAACAGGAACCCTATCAGTCCATGATGCTCTACGTACGTAGCTTGTTGTTAAAACCTAGGTTTGAGATTGTAGAAAAACACAAATATGGAATTCCGTTTTATTATGTTAATAACAAGCCTTTGTGTTATCTAAATATTCTAAAAGGGACTAATTTTGTAGATATTGCTTTTGTAAAAGGAGCCTTGCTACAGGAGCGGTTTCCAATATTAAAGGATTATAAAAACAGAAAATATACGCGCTCGCTTCAGTTGGAGAACATTGAAGATATGGATGAGATTGAATTTATAGAATTAGTGAAGACAGCTATTGAAATCAGTAATTAGTTTAATTTACATTCTAGCGTTATTGAAAAACAGTGCGATAGCTGAGGATAGCCTTAGATTTCTCGCCTAGCTAAAATATAAAATAATTCCATTTATAAACCGTCACTTGGAAATTTAGTTGGTGTTATTAATTGGATAAAAAAAGGAAAAATGCCTCAATCAAAAAAAAATAGCCCCATAAAATGGAGCTATTTAGTAATATATATGTTCTAATTAAAACTGATTAATTGTTTTTCTAATAGCAACTAACTTTGTTAATAAATCTTCTAAATGATCTAAGTTCAGCATGTTTGCCCCGTCAGATTTTGCATTGGCTGGATCTGGATGGGTTTCAATAAAAATTCCATCTACACCTACTACAATTCCTGCTTTGGCAATTGTTTCTATTAATTCTGGTTTGCCTCCTGTAACACCACTTGCTTGGTTGGGCTGTTGTAAAGAGTGGGTGATGTCCAGTATCGTTGGTGCGTATTTTTGCATCTCAGGAATTCCTCTGAAATCTACAATCATATCTTGATAACCAAACATAGTACCACGGTCGGTAATCCATGCTTTTTCACTCCCGCTGTCTTTTACTTTTTGTACAGCATGTTTCATGGCATCAGGACTCATAAATTGTCCTTTTTTTAAGTTGACAACCTTTCCTGTTTTTGCAGCCGCTACAACTAGACTGGTTTGTCTTACTAGAAAAGCAGGGATTTGTAAGACATCTACATACTTGGCAGCAAGTGCCGCATCTGAACTTTCATGAATATCAGTGACGGTTGGTACGTTGAATGTTGAACCTACTTTTTTTAATATTTCCAATGCTTTTTTATCACCAATACCAGAAAAACTATCTATTCTAGAACGGTTCGCTTTTCTGAAACTCCCTTTAAATATAAATGGGATTTCCAATTTGTCGGTTATCTTTTGTATTTTTTCGCAAATTTCCATTGCCATTTCTTCGCTTTCTATGGCGCATGGCCCAGCTAGTAAAAAGAAGTTTCCGCTGTCGGTATGTTTTATGTTAGGAATTAGATTTAAATCCATGTTGATCGTGTTTTTTTTGCAAATGTACTTAAAATCTAAAAGAGTTGCTGTCAATCCTTATATTTACAGAAAAAAAGTATTGCTTGTAATTGTTAAAAATACAAATCAGCAATACGGATTCGAATAATTAAATTGTTTAGTGCCATGTGAGAAGTTTTTATGCACGTAAATAGATGTGTTGTTCAAATACGATAAAAGCAACAATATTATGGCGTGTTACTGCGTGTTGTTTTTGAGATTTATAACAAGTAATACTAGGTGTAATTAGTACAAAGAAGTAAGATTTTAAATCATTTAATCCCACTAGTGGGTTTAATTCCCCGATGCTTGCATCGAAATGATTAAGGTTTTTTTCTTTTTCATGCCTCGTGGGCTTGCGCCGAGGTTATTGACTGTAGGGAGATGGCTGTAAAAACAATTCAATTAACGGAGTTTAAATAAGTATATGAAGAAGGTTTATTTTTTATCAGGAACTATGAATAATGAGTGTCTTTGGCAATGGGTTTTTCCGGAATTGGAGGGTATTGATCCTGTTTATATTGATATTACCACCGCCAAGTCGTTTGAGGAAATAAACGATTTGATAGCGGATGCAATGGAAAAACCAGGGATTCTGATAGGGTTTTCTTTGGGAGGATTTTCTGCCTTAAATTTCACAGTGAAATCCCCTCATAAAGTGTTAAAATTGATGATGATTTGTGCTTCGTCAAAGGGCTTGAATGCGGAAGAAATTAGATTGAGAAATAGCACCATTCATTTTTTAGAAAACCATTTTTATAAAGGAATTTCTTCTGCTAGAATTAGTCAATTTGTGCATTCGGAAGCCTGTAATTATATGGAGATTTCTGAATTAATTCGAAAAATGGATGCAGATTTAGGTAAAGAGACGTTAATTAGGCAGTTGAAGGCTACTTCTAGAAGAGCCTCTTTAACGGGAGATTTGAAGGATTTGAAAATGCCTGTTTTATTATTGGGAGCAAGTAACGATATGTTGGTGACACCTGATAGTATGGAGGATATGTATTTGGAATTAGAAAACGCTACGTTCGAAATTATTTCAGAAACAGGACATATGATTCCCTTGGAACAACCCAAACTATTGGCTTCAAAAATTCAGAATTTTGTATTTAAATAATAGTACCAGTAGCTAAAGTTTATTGTTTAAAATAAACGATAATTGTGTCCTTTTTTGTAAATTTATCCTTTATAAAACGAAAGGATGAACGTACATTTTATAGCTATAGGAGGGAGTGCTATGCACAACTTGGCATTGGCATTGCATAAAAAAGGAGATCGAATAACAGGAAGTGATGATGCCATTTTTGAACCTTCAAAATCTAGATTAAAAAATAAAGGCTTGTTGCCACAAGAAATGGGCTGGTTTTCGGATAAAATCACCAAAGAGTTGGATGCTGTAATTCTTGGAATGCATGCCAAAGCTGATAATCCTGAATTGTTAAAAGCTCAGGAACTTGGAATTAAAATATACTCATACCCCGAGTTTTTATATGAACAATCTAAAAATAAAACACGCGTTGTTATAGGTGGTTCTCATGGGAAAACAACCATTACTTCCATGATTTTACATGTGTTGCATTATCATGATGTTGAGGTTGATTTTATGGTTGGCGCTCAGTTAGATGGTTTTGAAACGATGGTGAATTTAACAAATACCAACGAGTTTATGGTATTGGAAGGTGATGAGTACTTGTCTTCTCCAATAGATAGAAGACCTAAATTTCATCTGTACCGTCCCAATATCGCTTTGATTAGTGGGATTGCTTGGGATCATATCAATGTGTTTCCGACTTTCGAAAACTACGTAGAACAATTTTCTATTTTTGTTGATTCATTGGCAAATGGTGGAATTATGGTTTATAATGAGGAAGATGAAGAGGTAAAAAATATCGTAGAAAATAGCAAGCACCATTTTAAACAATATTCCTATAAAACACCTAATTTTAGGATAGAAGACGGAGTTACCTTTGTGGAAACAGCTATGGGAGATGTTCCTTTAGAGATTTTTGGGAAACACAACTTACAAAATATGGCGGGTGCTCAATGGATTTGCGCACATATGGGACTTGGAGAAGAAGAATTTTACGAAGCAATTGTGAGTTTTAAAGGTGCTAATAAAAGGTTGGAAATCATTAAAAAAACAGCTTCTAATATTGCTTTTAAAGATTTTGCCCATTCACCTTCTAAGGTAAAGGCAACCATGGATGCCGTTAAAGAACAGTTTGGAAATAAGCATGTATTGGCTTGTTTTGAACTGCATACGTACAGCAGTTTAAATGCCGATTTTTTAAAAGAATATAAAGGAACACTTGATGCGGCAGATGAAGCAGTGGTTTTTTACTCTCCAAAAGCAGTGGCGATAAAACAATTGGAGGAAGTGAGTGAAAAGCAGATAAAAGATGCTTTTGGAAGAGAAGATTTGATTGTTTTTACGGATCCATTAAAGTTTCAATCGTTTTTACTTGCTAAAGAATTTAAAAATGTTGCATTGTTACTCATGAGTTCTGGGAATTACGGAGGATTAAATTTTGAGGACTTAGAAAAACGGTTATAAATAAGCTATTATGAAGATCAATAGGAATACAAAAATTTCAAGCCTAATAAAGGAAAATCCCAAAACAATTGATGCCATCGCATCTATAAATAAACATTTTAAAAAATTACAAAATCCAATCCTTAGAAAAGTATTGGCAGCAAGAATTACAATTGCAGATGCTGCTAAAGTAGGAGGAGTGTCTGTAGCAGTGTTTTTTGAAAAGCTTAGCGAGCTTGGCTTTGAGATTGAACAGGATCAGGTTGATCAAAATAGTGAGGTTAATGTATTGGAAACTACTGGTAATAAGGAAATAACAGATTTGGTAAGTTTGGATGTACGTCCTATCTTAGAAGCTGGTACAGATCCTTTTAAAGCAATAATGGGAGCTGTTAAGAAATTAAAAAAGGAAGAAACCTTAGAAATAATCAATAGTTTCGAGCCCATTCCATTGATTCATAAATTAAAAGAAAAGGGCTATGACTCTTGGACTAGACGTTCGGAGGAAGGCGTTGTTTTTACGTATTTTAAGCAGTTAACGGAAGAGAAAGAAAACGTAAAGTCAGCCCCGATACGTCCATCTAAATCAATAGATTTTGATGCTAAATTAGATTCTTTTAAAGAGAATGTGACAAGAATAGATGTGCGACTAATGGAAATGCCAGAACCTATGACCTCCATATTGGAGGCGTTAGAACAACTGTCAAATACGTCCGTATTATTTGTAGAGCATAAAAAAGTACCTCAGTTTTTATTACCAGAGTTGGTGAGTAGAGGTTATGAAATTATGTATAGAGAAATAAATGAACATCATTTACAATTGTTAATTTTTAAACAGGTATAATGCAAGGATTACAAACCAATAATGCACCACATCCAAGTGTTATTATTCCTCATTTTGTGTTTGCAGCGATTGCTTTTATAGGGGTGGCTGTATTATTGCTGTTTAGTGAGAATGCTTTGATACAAGTGTATTTTAGCGGAAAACTAATTGCAATTACTCATTTGACCATATTAGGATGGGCAAGTATGATTATTTTTGGGGCTTTATATCAATTGATACCTGTTGTGTTTGAAACGTCGCTTTACAGTGAGCGCTTGGCAAAAATTACATTTTACAGTTTGGGGATTTCTGTACTGTTTTTATGTTATGCTTTTTGGATTAATAGTTTTTTCGTATTGCTTCCTTATGCAGCTTTGGCAACTTTTATATCCTTGTTGCTCTTTGTAATTAATGTGTTTCTTTCCTATAAGAAATCCCCTGTAAAAAAAATAGAATCTAAATTTATTTTAATGTCTATTGTATGGCTGGCTGTCACGGAATTAATAGGAACCATGATCGCGTTTAACTTTAAATTTAATTTTTTAAGTGAAATTCATTTACATTATTTAAAAATTCATGCAACGGTGGGATTTGTTGGTTGGTTTTTATTTTTGATTATAGGTGTTGGTGCTACCTTGTTACCTATGTTCTTTATTTCTCACGAATTGAATAGAAACTGGTTGCGAAAATCTTTTATATTTTTGAATATGTCGATGTTGTTTCTGTTAGTTAATGGTTTTTTTGTACATAAAAATATTTTTGAAATAGTCGCCTTTAGTTCTTCGATCATAGGGATTGTCTATTTTCTGAGATATATATATCAATCCTATAAAAAAAGATTGCGTAAAAAACTGGATGTAGGAATGCGCTATTCTGCTTTGGCGATGGCATTAATGGTGTTGCCAATAGTTGTATTTATGGTTGTTTTAAAAGCAGTTTCTATAGAAGATGTTTTTGTAAATAGAGCAGTTATATTATACGGGTTTTCTGTGCTGTTCGGAGTTGTGACTACGTTAATTTTAGGTCAGACATACAAGACCTTGCCATTTATTGTTTGGTTGTATAATTATCAGCACTTAGTAGGAAAGATAAAAACTCCTTTGCCGAGAGAATTGTATTCAGAAAAAATAGCAAAGATTCAATTTTATATTCATTTTATGTGTTTGGCGGTCATGAGTATTGGGATTGTTACTCAGCAGATTTTAATTATTAAAGTAGGAAGTTATTTACTATTGGTAGTAGGGATATTATATACCATTAATGTGATGAAAATAATAGTACATTCATCTAAAAAAGCAGCTTAATTATGACAGCAGAAGAGATTATGTTATTCGAAATAGAATTGTTAGAATTATTAAAAAAAGTAATAGATCCAGAAGTGGAGATTAATATTGTAGATATGGGATTGATCTATAAGTTAACCTATGACGGAAAAGAAATTGTAAATATAGACTTGACTTTTTCTACGCCTTCATGTCCGTTAGGAGAGACAATTATGGCAAATATTAGAGAAACGATATATAAAAAATATCCTGATTTTATTGTAAGTATAGATTTAGTTTTTGAACCAAAATGGACTCCTGCAATGATTAGTGATGAAGGGAAAGCGATGTTAGGCTAGGTGAAAAATTCAACAAAAAAAGTCCGATTTATCAAATAAATCGGACTTTTTAATGATTTAATAATACCAAATGCATTTCCAAGTGACGGTTTAGAAATGGAATTATTTTCGTTTTAGCTAGGTGAAAGGTCTAAGGACAGCCTTGCTAGCGTTCTGTTTTTCAACAAGACTAGAACGTAAAACAAACTATTTATATCGGTTATTTCGGATTGTAATTGTATATGTGCTTACTTTGTAGCTCTATACCAATTTTGTGTTCTAAAGAAAAAAGAGATGTAGCCACGTACATTTAATTTGTTAGAATCTTCTTCGTCAAGCCATATTTTACATTTGTATATTTTTCCTTTTTTAGGATCTAATATGGTTGCTCCGCTATATTCATTTCCGTCTTTTTTTAAACCATCTATTATAACCATTCCTTTTATAGGTTGGTCTTTTCGAGGATCGTTGCTCTCGCAATTTTCACAGGTAGCATTTTGTTTGTTTTTGTCTAGTAATTGTATGATTTTTGCATAAACCTTTCCGTTTTTTTTGTAAATTTCTACGATAGATTTTTCTTTTCCAGTTTCATCATCTATGGTTTTCCATGTTCCAAAAACGTCTTGTGCGGATAAGGATCCTACGATTAAAAGGGTGCAAAATGTTGTAAATAAGTGTTTCATGAGTATTTGTTGTTAATTGTTGTTTACAAAATCAAATATATGTTATGTCTAATACATTTCCAAATGACTTTTAAAAAAAGGTATTATATAATGATGAGCCTCTTGTTCTGTGGGGGCTTGGAGGCTCGTTTAGAAATAGAATATATTATTTTAGAAGCATTCCGAGTATTTTCGAACAGCTTTGTTGTATCATACCAACTACATTTCCAAGTGACGGTTTAGAAATAGAATTATTTTTTGTTTTAGCTAGGTAAAAACATTAAGGATAGTCTTAGCTATCGTTCTGTTTTTTAACAACGCTAAAACGTAAAACAAACTATTTATATCGATCGTTTTGGGTTGTAACTGGTATAATATATCAAAAATGATTCCGTTTTTAGTTTTTTCTCCAGAAATATGGAGTAAACAGTATCAATACTGTAAATAATTCCAAGCGGCCAATTAGCATTAAGAAAGAGCAAAACCATTTTGCACTGGTACTTAAATGTTCATAATTATCTACAGGACTCACGCTGCCAATAGCAGGGCCAATATTTCCAAGAGAGGAAGCTGCAGCTCCTAATGCGGAGTTAAATTCCATTCCCATAAAGGTGAGTATTATTGTGCCACAGATAAAAATGAGCATATAAAGAATAAAAAATGAAATAATATTCATTACAATCCCTTGGCTAACACCTACGTTGTCGTATCTAATTGGGATAATAGCATTGGGGTGTATTAGTTTTTTGAATTCTAAAAAGCTATTTTTTATCATGATAACGTGTCTCACAATCTTGATTCCTCCACTTGTAGATCCCGCCGATCCTCCTATAAAAAACAGCGAAAACATAAGTGCGGTTGTAAAATAGTTCCACATTGTAAAATCGGCACTTACAAAGCCTGTAGTTGTAAGGACAGAAATCACTTGAAAAGACGCATGTCTAAAGGCACTTTCTGCTTTTCCCCAAACCATTGGGTGGTCTATGCTGGTATGTAAATTAGGGTCTTGTTTAAAAATGATTAGAAAAGTGAGTAAAACTACGAGGAATAGCGTCCCAAAAAGATAATATTTGAATTCTTCGTTTTGCAATACGCGCTGTATTTTTCCTTTTAAAGCAAAATAGGTGAGGATAAAATTTGTTCCAGCAATAAACATAAAAGCAATTACAATATACTGTACAACGGGCATATTATTGTAAAATGCCATACTGCTATTTTTTGTAGAGAAACCACCAGTACTTAAAGTTGCCATGGCATGGTTAATGGCGTCAAACCATGTCATACCCGCTATTTTTAGCAGAAAGAATTCTACCATAGTAAGGGTAAAATAAATTAACCAAAGTCGTTTTGCAGTTTCTGTAATTCTCGGGTGCATTTTGTCGGCAGACGGTCCAGGTGCTTCTGCCATAAAGAGCTGCATTCCACCAATTCCTAATAGGGGTAAAATAGCCACCGTTAGTACAATAATTCCCATGCCTCCTATCCAGTGGGTAGCACTTCTCCAAAATAAAATTCCTCTAGGCATGGATTCAATGTCTAGTAAAATGGATGATCCCGTAGTAGAATAGCCAGAGATGGTTTCAAAAAAAGCATTTGTGTATGAAGGAATGCTACCTGTAAAAACATAGGGTAGGGTTCCTGTAAGCGTTAGCATTAACCATCCCAAAGTAACAATAAGGTAGCCTTCTTTTTTTTGTAAACTTCCTTTTTTTGTGTTTCGATTAAAAAACCACATTACAAAGCCAAGAGTAATTGTTGTTAGCCCAGCAATTACTATTCCTTTGAATGCTTCTTCTTCATGATAGAAACTAAAAGGAGCCGCCAATAGCATAAAAAGACCGTTTAGTATTGACGTTAATCCCAGAAAGCTAAGGATAATTTTAAAGTTAAAGTGCCTCATAATTAATTAAACAATTTTTCTACTTTATGAATGGCTTCTGGCAAGCAGAAAACCACTGCTTTGTCGTCTGGTTGAATTTGAAAGTCACCAAAAGTCATAAAGGCTTTTCCATTTCTAATAACACCACCGAAAACCGCTTTTTTTGTCAATTTTATATCTCTAACTAGGTTTCTAGTCACTAAAGAACCTTTTTTAACTTTAAATTCTAGCACTTCGGCATCTACATTGTGTAGGTTAACTAATTTAAGGACATCTCCTTTACGGACATGCTTGAAAATAGCACTTGCAGCTAGTAATTTCTTGTTTATAAGTGTGTCAATTCCAATGGTTTGCGATATGTTGATATAGTCCATGTTTTCCACCAAAGCAATGGTTTTTTTTACACCTTTAGATTTCGCTACTAAACAAGACATAATATTTGTTTCTGTATTTCCAGTAACTGCTACAAAGGCATCCATTTCGGCGATATCCTCCTCGTCTAATAATTCTACATTACGTCCATCTCCAAGAATTACCAGTGTGTTTGGTATCTTTTCGGCTATTTCATTGGCGCGTTTTTTATCATTTTCTACCAATTTCACATTAAAATTGGATTTGCATAATTGTCGCGCTGTTTTAATCCCTATTTTACTTCCTCCTAAAATCATCACATCCTTTACACCAAATTGTTTTTTCCCAATTAATTTGTAGATATGAGGAATGGATTTTTTAGGTGTTGAAAAATAGACTTGATCTCCAGAACTGTACACGGATTCACCTCGTGGGATGATTGTTTCGGCACTGTTTTCTGGTTTTATGGCAATGGTTATAAATTCTACTTCGGGAAATTTGTTTTTTGCTTCATGTACAGTCAATCCAATAAGAGGAGAACTATAGTCTAAGGTACTACCAATGATGTTGAGTATGCCGTTTTCAAATTCTATGGTGTCATTAAAAGCAGATTGTTGTAATAATTGTTGGATTTCGTCGGCAGCCAGTTCTCCTGGAGATATCATAAAATCAATTCCTATTTTGACAAAATCAATATCTGGATTGTTTTGATATTCGTGGCTGGATATTCGAGCAATGGTTTTTTTGGCTCCTAATTGTTTGGCGAGTACCGATATGGTGAAATTAGTGTTTTGAGATTCTGTTACCGCCAACATAATATCTGCCTCGTGAATTTTTAAATCCTTGAGGTCTTTTATAGAAGTGGCATCTCCTTTTTTTGTAATCACATCTATATGGTTGCTTACGTATTCTAATCGTTCAGCATCCATATCAATAATATATATGTCTTGTGATTCAAAAGATAGCAATTTTGCCAGGTGAAAACCTACATCCCCTGCACCTGCAATTATAATCTTCATGTTAAGTGTGTATTTAGCACAAATATAAAAATCTTATCTTTAGTAAAAAAATTAAGTTATGAAGACGCCTCCAAAATTGATGACTATAAAATCGTGGTCGGTTGATGATAGACCTAGAGAAAAATTATTAAAATATGGAAAAAGAAGTTTGTCAAATGCCGAATTGGTCGCAATTCTAATAGGGTCGGGAAATAGAAACGAAACAGCAGTAGATTTATCCAAACGCATTATGGCATCTATTAATAATGATTTGTCTGCTTTTGGAAAAGTATCTGTAGCAGAATTGATGCGCTTTAATGGGATAGGTCAAGCAAAGGCAATTTCTATTATTACAGCATTGGAATTGGGACGAAGGCAATTGGTTGCCAAGGAGGTGGCTCCTGTTTCTATTGGAGGGAGTAGAGATGTGTACACCGTAATGAAACCTTTGATTGGAGATTTGAATCATGAGGAGTTTTGGGTTATTTTTTTAAATAATTCTAATAAAATTATTCATAAAACCCAACTGAGCAAAGGAGGACTCACAGGAACACTGGTGGATACTAGATTATTGTTTAAGGAAGCAATTGGTTTACTGGCAACGGGGATAATTCTGTGCCATAATCATCCTTCAGGGAAAGAAAAACCTAGCGAATCTGATAAAGTATTGACACATAAAATTGTAAAAGGAGGCATTACCTTAGATATAAAGGTGCTGGATCATGTGATTATTACAGAAAAAATGTATTTTAGCTTTGCCGATGAAGGGCTGTTATAAATTTAAAATAAGAGAGAGTGCTACTTGTATATACGCATAAAATTACACCACGAGTCAATTATGTTTTTAAACATATTTTTGTTAGAATCTTACAAATACCTGTTACTTTTACAAATAAAGTAGAGGAGTTTGTGGCGCATAGTGGGCCTAAAATCACCTATACAAAAGCACCTTTAGGAACGGAGTTTTTTATTAGAAGTCATGGTTTGTTATTTGAGCAAGGAGTAAACGATGTAGAGATAATTGTTCAAAAATGGGATGATGAAGCTTGTTTTTTTGCAACAGGAGATACATCTACAATACCGTATGATATTTTTTCTGCTAGTTTTTATTTATTAAGTAGGTACGAAGAATACTTGCCTTTTGTGAAAGATGAGCACCAACGGTTTTCTCCTGAGCAAAGTATTGCTTTTAAAAATGGATTTCTAGAAAAGCCTATTATTGATATTTGGGCGTATAAGTTTTTAGAATTATTAAAAGATAAATTTCCTGATTATGAATATCCAAAAAGAGAATTTGAATTTATTTCTACGATCAATGTAAGTAAGGCATTTGCATTCAAACACAAAGGGATAATACGTACTTTTGGAGGTGTTTTAAATGATTTTTTCACCCTTCGATGGATGAATTTATGGAATCGAATTTTGGTTATTTTTAATTTTAAAAGAGATCCTTACAATACCTTTGATCACCTTATAAAAATACAAAAAGAAACGGGTATTGAAACGTTGTTCTTTTTTTTAATAAGTAATTACACAACTTATGATACAAATATTTCTACAACAAGCGATACCTATGTTTCTCTAATAAAATCGGTTGGAGATTACGCAAAAGTAGGAATTCTCCCTTCTTATTTTACCTATAATAATTTAGAAAAGTTAAAGAAAGAAAAAACCAAATTAGAAAGTATCACAAATATCCCTGTATTTAGAACACGGCAACATTATTTGAGATTAAACTTTCCCGATACGTATGAAAATCTACTAGACTTAGATATTTTGGAAGATTATTCAATGGGCTATAATACAGCAGTAGGATTTAGAGCAAGTACTTGTACGCCTTTTTATTTCTACAATATAGATTTTGAAATTCAGACACCATTAAAGTTGTTTCCATTTGCAGTTTCTGACAGGGCATTAAATACAATACTAAACTATACAGTGGATGAAAGTTTGGTAAAAATTACCGAATTAAAAAACGAAGTTAAAAAAGTGAATGGTACATTTATTACTGTTTTTCATAATGAAAGTGTTGGAAATTATGGAGAATGGGAAGGATGGAAAACCGTATATAAAAATATAGTAAAATAAATGAGAAAAATTACCGACGTTTTTTTTGACTTAGATCATACCTTATGGGATTTTGAAGTAAATTCAAAAGTGGCATTTGAAGCCATTTTTAAAACACACAAAATACCTGTTAATATGGAGAAGTTTTTAAACTATTATGTGCCAATTAATTTTAAGTTTTGGAAATTATTTAGGGACGAAAAAATAACTAAAGAAACACTTAAATTTGGACGCCTTAAAGAAACATTTGAGATACTTAAAATTAACGTATCAAAAGAACAAATAGAATTATTAGCTACGGATTACTTATTAGAATTACCAAATTCTAATGTGCTATTTGATGGAACTCATGAGTTATTGCAGTATTTGAAAGAGAAAGGATATACATTACATATTATAACCAATGGTTTTAAGAAAGTCCAAGAAAAGAAACTCGAAAACTCTAATATAAATGAATATTTTGACCAAGTTATTACTTCAGAAAACGTTGGTGTAAAAAAGCCAAATCCACTTATTTTTAAAGAGGCATTACGCAAAGCCAATGTAACGACAGCCAATGCTATAATGATAGGTGATAACTGGGAAGCAGATATTATGGGAGCCAAAAATATTGGAATGGATGTTGTTTATTGTAATTTTAATCAACAGCCTGTTGGAGAAAATATTAAGTCTGTGAACAATTTGTTTGAGATTAAACAGTTTTTATAAATAATAACCTTTAAAATCAATAAAATGTTAAGTTTTCAGAAAATTTGTTATTTATGTATGATTGTTATCTGTTATTCGTGTACCAAACCTATAGATGTTGATCAATTAGACAATGCAAGTTTTGATTCTTCATTTATATTGACATTGGTTCATGTAAATTTAAAAGCACCTGATTTTTTAGATGACCTCAATCAAGAAATCCCTGTTACAAGTGATGTAATTCAAGGGCCTAGTTTAGACGATTTACATCCCTATCTCAAGCGGGTAGAGTTCACCGTAAAAACAACCAATAGTTTTGATAGAAATTTTACATTGAGTATCCTCTTTTTTGATGAGAATAAAAATATTATCTATACGCTGCAACCTGTAATAACGGTTCCTTTAAATTCCGATGAATTGACATATCTTCTTGAGATTCCAGAGAAGGATGTCAATATTATTTACAGTACCTATTATTTTGGAATGCAGATGTCTCTATGGAATAGTGAAACAGGTGATGTTATCAAGTTTTCAGACAGCTCTGAATTTAATTTAAAATCAGCAATGAAATTATATTTTAACTTAAGAAAGGTATGAGAGAATTCATTCTAATTAGTAGTTTTTTAATCACCTTTCTTTGCAGTGCTCAGAACAAGCAGCTATTGTATGATTTTGTAGGCATTCCTCAATCCTTGATGTTAAATCCTGCGGTAGATTTTCAGGGTAAATTTCATATAGGTATTCCGGGTCTTTCTCAGTTGTCTTTACATGGAGGTTTTAGTGGGTTTTCTGCCTATGATTTATTGGCGGATAATAGTGTGCCTGTTAATGATAAGATAAAAAATATTTATGATTCCTTTGGGAAGACCGAATTTATGAGCTTGAATCAGCAATTAGAAATTTTAAATATTGGGTTCAGACATCCTAATTCCGATTATATAAGTTTTGGGTATTATCAAGAATTGGACGTTTTATTTAAGTTTCCAAAAGATTTGGTAGACCTGTTTTACAATGGAAATACCGTATTAAATCGTAAATATTCCATACGTAATTTATCAGCCCAAGCCGAGTTGTTAGGTGTTTTTCATGTAGGGATTTCTCGTAAAATAAGCTCGTTTACGCGAATGGGAGCGCGTGTAAAAATTTATTCGAGTGTTGCAAGTATATCTACCAAGAAAAACAAAGGGTATATCTATACAGAAAATGGAACAGAGAATATTTACAGACAACATTTAGAGAATGTAGATGTACTATTGGAGACCTCTGGAGTTGATCTTCCAGATGATATGGATACCGGGCCAACTTATATTAAGAGTCAATTTTTATTGGGAGGTGATTTAGGACTGGGGGTAGATTTTGGTTTTACATATACACCAGAAAAACAATGGGAGGTTACAGGAAGTATTCAGGATTTAGGTTTTATTTACTACACAAATAATGTAGCGTCGTATCGTGTAAGAGGAAGTTATCAACTGGAGGGGTTTCAGTTAAAATTTGATCCAGATTCTCCAGATGATTATTGGAAAGAGTTAAAGGATGATTTTGAAAAGGATATTGTTACAGATACGATTCGTTCACCTTTTATGAATTTGAGACCTGTTAAATTAAATGGATCAGTATCTTATTCTTTTGGAAGAAAACGTATTGGAGACTGTAATTTTATTAATAAATTCTCACCGTACAGGCATAAAGTAGGGGCGCATTTATTTTCTCGTTTGAATCTAGTCCATTCCTATATTGCGGGGACGTTGTTTTATGAACATAGATTAGGGAAGTCACTTTCAACAAAAATAACGTATACAGTAGATCCTTTTTCTTATGCAAATATTGGATTTGGAATGTCTGCAAGGGCAGGTGCTTTTCATTTTTATGCAGCTGCTGATAATTTACTAGGCGTACAGAATGTTTATGCTATGAAGAGTGCCAATGTACAATTAGGAATGAATTTTATTTTTGGCACTTATTAATTGTATATTTACCCTTGAAAATTTGATTTAGATGAAAAAAATAATAGTACTCGTTGCCTTTTTATGTGTGGTTTTTACTGTAAATGCACAAACAGAACTAAATGCTTATAAATATATTATTGTAAAAAAACAGTATGGTTTTCAAAAATCCGCTGATGCGTATCAGTTGAACTCACTGACCAAGTTTTTGTTAATGAAAAACAATTTACATGTACTATTCGATAGAGACAATTTCCCAAACGATTTGGCGGTCAATTCCTGCGTGGCTTTAACGGTTGAGTTGGTAGATGAATCTGGAATGTTTAATACGGAACTGTCTGCTAATTTTCGCGATTGCAAGAATCAAATAGTGTACACCACGCCAGTAGGTATGAGTAAGATAAAAGATTACAAACAAGCATATCATGCAGCTATTAGAAAAAGCTTCGCTGTGTTGAAGGATTATAAATACAGCTATACAGGTAGGGAAGTGGTCGTATTTGAGGAACTAAAAAAAGAAGTATCCGATCTAAATGGATCGCATGTGGTTTCTGATGGATACGTAGTGGATGTACCTGAAAAAGTACTTCCAAGTGTTTCAAAAGCTATAATTGAAGGAGATTATTCCAATGGAAATATGTCTTTTAAAGTACTATTAAAAGGGGGTGGTTTTGAATTGATACATCCAGAAATAGGCAAAATAGCAACCTTGTATAAAACATCAACTGCTACGTTGTTTATTGTTCAGTGGCTAGGGAAAACGGAGCCTAAATTAGCAGAAATAACAGCTGATAATAGTTTAAAAATAGATACTGATTCAGGATTTAAAATCTATAAAAAGAAACAATAAAACGCATTGAATTTAAGTTGAAATAAAATAAAGGTACGACACATGTTGTGCCTTTTTTTTGTTGATGCTTGCGACATCTGGTATTGTTGAGTAAAACAAACTATTTGTATCGGTTATTTTGGATTGTAATTGGTATAATACCAATTAAATTCCAAGTGACGGTTTAGAAATGGAATTATTTTTTGTTTTAACTAGGCGGAAAATGGAAGGATAGCCTTAGCTATCGTTCTGTTTTTCAACAACGCTAAAACGTAAAACAAACTATTTATATCGGTTATTTTGGATTGTAATTGGTATTACTTATCATTCGACATCATTACCAAAAACAGGCTACGAAGTGTATCGTGATTTAATACCCGTATTTTCCTTTCCATTTTTCGTTTAAGAATTTTCGCATGCCATGTTCGCGTTGGTTTGCACCAGGGCTGAACAAGCGTGTTTCTTTAATTTCTTCGGGCATAAATTCTTGATCTATAAAATTGCCTTCATAGCCATGGGCATATTTGTATTCTTTCCCATAATTGAGTTCTTTCATTAATTTTGTAGGGGCATTTCTGAGGTGTAAAGGAACAGGGAGATCCCCAGTTTCTTTTACAAGTGCTTGTGCTTTTCCTATAGCTTCATAGCTGCTATTGCTCTTTGCAGAACTTGCTAAATACACGACACATTGACTCAGGATAATACGTGATTCTGGAAAACCAATAATATTGACTGCTTGAAAAGTGTTATTTGCCATAATTAAAGCTGTAGGATTTGCGTTTCCGATATCCTCTGATGCTAAAATTAAGAGGCGACGTGCAATAAATTTGGCGTCTTCTCCACCTTCAATCATTCTAGCCAGCCAGTATACAGCTGCATTTGGGTCGCTTCCCCTAATAGATTTTATAAATGCCGATATAATGTCGTAATGTTGCTCCCCTGTTTTATCGTAACGAGCCATGTTCTGTTGTACTTTTTGTGCTACCATAGTATTGGTAATACAAATGGGTTCGTCTTCTGAATTGATAATTAACTCGAAAATATTGAGAAGTTTTCTTGCATCACCTCCTGAGAGTTTTAAAAGAGCTTCTGTTTCTTTTAATTCTATTTTTATAGAGGATAGAATGCTGTCTTTTGTCATGGCGCGTTCTAAGAGTTGGATTAAATCGTCCTTTGTAAAGGCATTTAAAACATATACTTGACAGCGAGAGAGTAGGGCAGGAATCACTTCAAAACTCGGGTTTTCTGTAGTAGCACCAATTAATGTTACCCATCCTTTTTCTACGGCGCCTAATAATGAGTCCTGTTGTGATTTACTAAAACGATGAATCTCATCAATAAATAAAATAGGATTTTTTGTAGTAAAAAGTCCCGTTTGTTGCTTGGCTTTATTGATGATTTCCCGTACCTCTTTTACTCCAGAGTTGATAGCACTTAATTGGTAAAATGGACGTCCAGAATGCTTTGCAATAATAGTAGCCAAAGTAGTTTTTCCAATGCCAGGAGGTCCCCAGAAAATAAGGGAAGGAATGACTCCTCTTTTAATATGTTGTGTAAGTGATCCTTTTGGACCTACTATATGTCCCTGACTGATGTAATCTTCTAAGTTTTGAGGCCTGATTCTTTCTGCTAATGGTGCATTCATAGTGTAAAAATACTACTTTAAAAAGTGTGATTATTGTTTTAGTTTTTATATTTACACATGCAAAATAAAAATGACATTAAATATTCGCACATAGTTTGGTTTGTGCCACTACTCTTGTTAGTCTCTATATGGATGGTTTATATAGTAGAGATAAAATTCGGATTTAATTTTAATAAATATGGGATTTACCCTCAGTCTTTAAAAGGCTTAAGAGGCGTGTTTTTTTCTCCTTTTATCCATGGTAACACCAATCATTTAATTAATAATTCAGTGCCATTAGTGGTATTGTCTGCTTGTTTGTTCTTTTTTTATAAGGAGGTTGCATGGAAAGTGTTACTTATAGGAACGCTGTGTTCTGGATTTATGACATGGAGCATTGCTAGGGATAATTATCATATAGGCGCAAGCGGTGTGATCTACTTATTGTTTAGTTTTATATTTTTTAGCGGAGTAATCCGAAGGAATTATCGCTTGGTAGCCATTTCTTTAGGGGTTGTTTTTTTATACGGAAGTATGATTTGGTATGTGTTTCCAGTAAAAGAAGGAATTTCTTGGGAAGGACATTTATCAGGATTTGTAATAGGCGTATTGTTTGCTGTTATTTACAGAAAAATAGGACTTCAAAAAACGGAGCATACCTATACAATATCAGAGTTTGATACGTACTTTGATGAAGAGGGGAATTTAAAAGAAAGTATAGAGGAAGAATCTTCTATTTCGAATATTGACGTTGACGAATAGCCTCGTATAAAAAAGCACCACATGCAACAGATACATTCAAAGATTCAATAGATCCTAAGATAGGTAACTTAGCCTTTTCGTTTACTAATTTTAAGATTGAAGGGTTTACACCTCTGTCCTCTGATCCCATAATAATAGCAGTAGGCTGGTCAAAATTCACATCAAATACGGAGTTTTCGGTTTTTTCAGTAGCTGCGACTAATTGAATTTCTGCGGCTTGAAATTGGAATACAGCATCTTTTACATGGTCTACTTTACAAATAGGCATTTTAAAGGCGGCACCTGCAGATGTTTTTACAGCGTCAGCATTTACTGGAGCACTCCCGTGTTTGGCAATAATAATACCGTGTACACCTGTACATTCTGCAGTTCTGATAATTGCTCCAAAATTTCGTACATCGGAGATTCCATCCAAAATTAAAAATAAAGGTGTCACACCAGATTCCACAGTTTTGGAAATTAGTTCATCTAAATCATGGTAGGTAATCGGGGCTATTTGTGCAGCAACTCCTTGGTGGTTACTGTTTTTAGATAAGCGGTCTAGCTTTTCTACAGGAACATAGCTCAAGGTTATTTTTTCGCGTTTGATCAAGCTGTTCAATTCGCTAAAAAGATGCCCTTTTAAATCGCGCTGCATATACACTTTTTCTACTGATTCTCCATTGTTGATTGCTTCGATAATAGCACGTAAACCAAATATTTTAGTTGTCTTTTTTTCCATGGCCACAAAGGTAGGGGTAATTGTTTGATATAAAAAATACTTCTTGTAGTGTTGCTTAGTAATACCAACCACATTTCCAATTGATGGTTTAGAAATGGAATTGTTTTTTGTTTTAGATAGTCGAAAAATCTAAGGATAGCCTTAGCTATCGTTCTGTTTTTCAACGACGCTAGCGCGTAAAACAACCTATTTGTATTGGTGATTTTTGATTGTAATAGGTGTAATAGCGTATTTATTGAGTGATTTTTGTCTTATTAGATTTTCTTTTCAAAATGATTGTTTAACAACTGTCATTTAAAAATAGTTAAGGTTCGAAAATGTATGTCAAAAAAAATAGCTGAACAATATGGTGGTTGTTCAGCTATTATTTTATTTAAAATTGGACGTTGTTTATAAAGTGCAATTTCTTTATTTCAAAAGTGGATTTGAATTTGTTGCAGAACTTGGGTAAGGAAGTATATATTTTTCTCCTTTTAGTTTTAGATCTTCCCATCTTGTCCATTCAAAAGAAAGCTCTAATCTTCTTTCTTCATCTAAGGTTAAAGATGATTTTCTAATTTCTTGAAGTTCTGTTAAACGATTTGTATTTCCTGCTTCCGCAGAGATAAGGTACATTTCAGCAATTCTAGAAACCAACAAGTCTGAATCATCATTTGTTTTGTATTTTTTAGAATAGATATACCCATTATTTTCTTTCTTACCTTCAAAGTCAAAAAGTATTTTACGTGTATCGTCTCCTTTTATCAGTGCTGTTAAATCATCAGCTGCTGCAAAACAATTCCAATTACGAGCTTGAGGACTCATGATATATCCCCAATACCCAGCGGTTTCAGCCTTAATTCCTTTGAACATAAAAATTACTTCGCTATCTCTTTCTAAAGGGTTTTTTGAAAGAGAAAATTTATCAGATTCAATAAGTTCTTCAGCCTCTATTGCTGCTTTTGTAAGATCTCCTTGTAGTCTGTAAACTCTAGCTAATAGAGCTGTTGCGGCTTCTTTTGTTGGTTGCTTTTGATCATTTAAAAGAGTGAGAACATTAGATGGTGTACTGTTTTCTTTTGCATATTTCAAATCTGCAATTATAAAGTTTAATACGTCTTCTTTAGAAGATGGTGCAACAGATGATCTGTCAAATTTCTCATCTATTAATGGAACACGCTCAAACATATCGTATAACCTGAGGTAGCTAAGAGCTCTACAGTATCTTGCTCTACCACGCTGATTGTTGTCTGCATTGGTTATTTTTAAGATTACGTTTGCTCTGTCAATACCAGCATAATAATCTGCATAAAAATAGCCCAATAGAATATCTGACGCTGGCACGGTGTTCTCATAAAAGTTTTTTACTTGAAACCATTGAAACTTTACGGGTTTGTAATTATCACCCATTATTTCGGTGTTCATAATCGCAAAATACCCATAATTATTTGGGTGTCTTAGTTTTTTATAGACACCAGTTAGTAATTTATCAACGTCTTCTTTGGCTAAATCTCCTGTAGCAGAAAGAGAAGCTTCCGAAGGGATCTCTAATTCTTTACTACAAGATGAGATTGTAAGTGTTGATACTCCTATACAGAGTATCATTATAAGTTTTTTTAACATAATTAATTTTTTTAGAATTTAATATTTAGACCGATCAAAAATGATTTTATATTAGGTATTCCTCCTAAATCAACCCCTGCTGTAATTTTACTTGTGTCAGATCTGTCTTGTCCTTTTTCTGAATTTTGATTTACATAACTAACTTCTGGATCTGCTCCAGAATACTTGGTAAATGTAAATGCATTTCTAGCTTGAATATAAAGTCTCATTGATTTTAAAAAGTCTAAATTCTTAAGATTCAATGATTTAAAATTATACCCAATAGTGATGTCAGAAATTCTAAAATAA
Organism: Flavobacteriaceae bacterium; assembly: GCA_965224465.1. Classification (GTDB taxonomy): domain Bacteria; phylum Bacteroidota; class Bacteroidia; order Flavobacteriales; family Flavobacteriaceae. The sequence continues at coordinate 4,330,093 of OZ245049.1, forward strand.
TCAGCATCTTCTATAAATCTAGATGAACGTGCTGTATTCCATGTTGAAATTTTTGAAGATAAATGTGGTCTTGGAACTGAAGCGTTTGTGTTTTCAGGAGTCCAATAATCTAACATTTCTGTGATCATGTTTTCAGAATATGATGGAGCTCCTACACTACCACCATTTAGAGCACCTGTTTTGTAATCAGTAAATATCTTTTTTCCTAAAGAATATTGACCACTAATAGATAGGTCTAGTCCTTTGAATGATACTTGAGTATGAAGTCCTCCATAAATTGGAGCAATTCCACCAGCAAAGACTTTTTTGTCAGCATCATTAATTTTTCCATCTTTATTTTGGTCAACATATAACATATCTCCTGCGGCTACAGTAATACCAGCTTTCCCATCTTTATCCATATAGGTTGTTGATTTTTGTGCGATTCCGTTTGCTTCCCATACGTAGAATGAACCTAGACTTTCTCCTTCTTTTACGATAGAAACAAAACCTGTTGTATATTCTCCTTTTTCTGTTCCTATACTTACTACTTCATTATTATTGTAAGAGAAGTTTACTCCAAAGTCCCAGTTGAAATTATCGGTATGAACCAAATTTGAATTTAAGTCAATTTCAAATCCTTCATTTAGGATGGTACCTACGTTGGTAAGCATTGTTCTGTATCCACTTTCTTGTGGTACATTAATTCTACTTAATAAATCTTGAGTTTCTTTTTTGTAGTAATCAAAAGTAAGGTCAAATCTATCTAACAAAGTAAGGTTTAATCCAATGTTAATTGCCTCTCCTTTTTCCCAAGTTAAATTAGGATTGTAGATATTTGTAGCGGCTAATCCTGGGTTTTTGTCATAATTTTGACCAGCACCAATAAGGTTTTGACCAGATGAATATGAAATTCCTGTTTGATTTCCTGTATACCCTAAAGAAGCTCTTAATTTTAAGTTGTTTATTTGAGGGATGTTAAAGAATTTTTCATTCGAAATAGTCCATCCTGCTGATACTGCAGGGAAGCTTCCCCATCTGTTATCTTTAGTAAATTTAGAAGACCCGTCATATCTAGTAGATATCATTAGGTGATATTTACTATCCAAAGACATCTGTATTCTTGTAAAATAAGATTCTAGTGCCATTCCTTTCATGTAACTACGCCCTTTATTTATTACTCCTGCGGAAGTCAACCATTTTAAATCACTTGAAGGAAAGTTCTCACCTTGAACATAAGAATCTTCATATTCCCATTTTTGGAAGGAATGACCTGCTAAGAAATTAAATTTTAATCTGTCATCAAAAAGTTTCTTTGTGAAATTAAGGGTGTTTTCTATTTGATAATCGCGATTATTAGAAGTTGCATAGTATCCATAACCTGTAGGTATTCCCTTTCCATTTAAACCTCTCTTTGTGTTTGGAGCATCATACCTGTTGTAACGATTACTGTGTATGTTACCACTGTATGATGAGTGCCATACAAGACCGTCAATTGGTTTTGCATCAAAGTAGAAAGTACCTCCAACATTTTGCCATTTATCTGTAAGCTGTCTTTCGAAGGCGTATAATGGATTGATAAAGTTGTAATCTGCAATTTTACCATTAGCATCTCGTGGGCTTACGTCTGGTCTAGCTTGCATCGCCTTAGAATAGGGTTGATACGTACTGTTATCATCAGCTACTGGAGTTGATTCTGAATATGAGAAATAAGAGCGCACTCCAATATTAATAAATTTATTTAGCTTTTGCTCTACATTCAGTCTTACTCTCGCTTTTTTGTAAGAATCTTTTTTGATAATTCCGTTTTGCTTAAATATCGAACTTGATAAATATGCTTTTGTGTTTTCTCCACCACCAGAAACACTCAATTGATTTCTTTGAACAATTGGACTATTTCTTAAAACATGTTTCATCCAGTCGGTGTCAACATCGCTACTAGGCAATGGGTTTAGCTCTGTAGGATCTTTTGGTCCGAACAATGCTCCGCTTGCAATATCATTTTCGTAATTTACTCTCGCTGCATCCAATACTTGCTTGTACTGTTTTGCATTTAACATATGTGGAGATTTTACAATGTCTTGGATTCCATAAGAGCTAGAAAAAGAAACTACAGTTTCTTGATCGTAACTTCCTTTTTTTGTTTCGATAAGGATTACCCCATTCGATGCTCGTGATCCATAAATTGCGGTAGAAGCAGCATCTTTTAAAATACTAATGCTCTTAATGTCTTCTGTAGAAATACTCCCCATACTTTCTTGAGGGACTCCATCAATGATGTATAACGCACCATTAGATGCACTTAGCGATCCATTTCCTCTAATACTAATTTGAGTTCCGTCTCCTGATCTTCCTCCTGTACTTACAATTTGTAATCCAGCAGATTTACCTTGTAAAGCTTGTGCAATATCAGCAACTGGTTTGTCTTGCAAATCGCTAGCACTTATTGTAGAGATAGACCCCGTTAAATCTTTTTTAGAAGTTGTACCATATCCAACTACAATTACTTCTTCAAGTAAGTTAGAGCTAATCATGGTAACATTTAGTTTATTGGATGCGCCAACTTTTTTGGTTACATCATTCATTCCAACATAGCTAAAGCTTAGGATGTCACCAGTTTTTGCTGTAATGGTATATAAACCATCAAAATCTGTTTCAACTCCAGTACTTGTACCTTTGATTATTACACTTACTCCTGGTAGAGAACCGGTGTCATCCGATACGATTCCAGAAATTTGTCTTTCTTGTGCAAAAGAAAGTTGCACAACTAACGCTAACAAGAGCGTTAAAATTCCATTAAACTTTGTTTTCATTTGAGAAAATATTTGAATTAATTTTATTTGGACTCTATGTTCTAACTATTAGGTATTGTGACCATCTGGTTAATAAGACGGCGCATAGTCGCTATGTAATTAGTCTTTAGAGAGCCGTAAAGCTAGAGTAATTAATTTTTGAAGTGTTTTGGTTGTTTTTGTATAATAATCATTTATTTAACGGTATTGTTAGTTATTTATGGGTGTTATTTGACATGTGCTTAAGTGAAGTTGTATTAATATTGCCTCTGTTGAATAAAAATGTAAAAATATAAGATTATTATATTTGTAGATACTGTTAATAAAAGCTTAAAATTATATGTAAAGTTTTAATTTTACTTATGAAATTTATGTTTTATGTAGTGTTTGAATACAGGGGTTTTAGGCTTTTTTTGTGTATAGAGGTTTAACCTATATTTTGTTTTGTATGGTTTATATGTTTTTTTTTAGGGTAAACTTATACTTTAATTTTTTTAACAAATATGCTAGATTTCAACCTTCTTTAGTCTTTTTTCTGTAATGCGTTGTTTCTTTGCTTTTTATTTCTCAATAAATTAAGTGTAATTTTTAATAGCTATTGAATAGTTTTGAGCAGTATTTTTATTTCCTTTCTATAGGAGTCTTAAGAAGTGACATATTGTGCATTGTAATTTATTTTCTACACCCTAATGAGAACGCATGACCTTGTTGATTTACTGCTGTATCTTTTAAGTTAGAAATGTAATCTTGAATTTGCCATTTCTTACAGTGATTTTTAAAACAGCAAGCCCATTTATATTTTTTTATTGAATAGATGCCAGCGGAAAACAATGCTTCGAAAATAGAAATCTGTTATTTAAAAGTTTAATAAAAATCTCAGGGAAGTTCAAAAAAGAAGAGGCGGACAGGTTTTTTCTGAGAAAATATATATTATTGATACCATTTTCAAAAACGGAATGAATGTTTTGAATAGCCTAGCTATTATTTCTGAATTTGTGTTTTAAATCGGATAATTTATTGACTAAAAAACCCACCTCTGTATGGAGGTGGGTTAGATTGTTATTTATTAACTAAAATTAGTTGATAAAAGGATTGTTTTGGATTTCTGATTGTGGAACTTCAAAAGTTAATCTTTCATCATTATACTTAATCTCTTCACCTACATGGTTTAAGTGATTTTCTCCTCTAATGGTGGTAAGTTTATTACGTTTCATAGAAAGGTAACTTTTACCTTCACCCCACATTTCAATACGTGTTTGAAGGATAATCTCATCTAATAAATCTTGACCAGACAAATTGTTAATGTAATCATAGTCATTAGCGTGATCAAAGCGTTTAGATAATAATTGTTTTAAGTACGATATAGCGACTCCGTTCTGACCTTCTTTTGCTGCCATCTCTGCCGCTAATAAAACCATTTCTTCAACTCTCATGTAAACATAATCATCGGTAACAGTTCTATTTCCAAATACTTCCCGTTTTTCGTTATAAAATTTCTTATAGGGAGTTAACTCGTACTTATCACCTGGTTCATCTTTAAACTGGATTTTTCTATAATCGTTGGTTTTAATTGCATCGTACAAATTTCTATCTATTGCTTTTGTATTTCCAACTGCTGCGTAGCTATATGTAAATATGTCAATTTGTCCCCAAAACGAAATTAAATCTAAACCTTGGTTTACAGTAATATCTACTCCCCAAATCCATGATGGAGTAGCAACATCATTAAATCCTCCAGTTATTTCATCTTTGCTTGTTAATGGATATGCTGCTGCAACGTCTTTTGCTAGAGATAGGGCTTTTAGATTGTTTTCACTTGTTCCCGTTGATGCATATACATACGCTAATAAGCTTTTTGCAACATCTTGGTTTATTTCGTATTTGGCGCTTCTGTCAAAGCCTTTTAATAACGTAACTGCTTGTTCCAAATCACTAATCATTAGTTTATAAACATCTTCCGTTGAACTTTGGGGTTGGTTTGGTTGGTCAGGGCTTGTATATATTGGAAGGATTTTAGATGCGGGATCATATTCTTTTATAAAGTACTGGCTTAAATAAAAATATGCATACGCTCGCATTGCTTTTGCTTGTCCATAATTATAGGCATTGTCTTTTTCAACTACAGCGTCGTTTCCTCCTAATGTTTTAATCATTAAGTTAGTTGAACGAATAATTCTATAATAGAATCTCCAAGGTTTGTAATTCGCATTATCTGTATAATCTACGGTTGCTTTTAATTGAGTTAGTCTTGTGTACCATCCGTAACGTCCTACAGATAATGCCATGTCGCTACTTAACATATCTCCATAAATATCATATCCTTTTTGACCTAAGTCATCATGATTTTTTGTTCCTCCTGTACCTATTGTAAACATGTTAGAGTAGATTCCGTTTAAGGTGCCTTCTAAAACAGTAGGGTTTAATTTCCCAGATTCATCTAAATCACTTTCATTTATAAATTCAGTTGGACTTTTATCTAAAAAATCTTCTGAACAACTACTGGCTGTATATAGTACACTACATACAACGAAAAGTTTAAAAATATTATTTTTCATTTTATATCGTTTTTTAAGGATTAAAACTTAACACGTACGCCTAGTGTTATTGTTGTTAAAGGTGAATATCTGTAGGTGCTGGTTGCACCTGTTTCTGATGTTGAAGGGTTAAAACCATCTCTCTTACTTAATAATAATAAATTATCGCCAGCCAACCAGATGTTTACATTCGAAATCCCTGCTTTTTCTACAAAAGTATCTTTTAGGGTGTATCCTAATTTTAAGTTACTAAGAGCTAAGTAGTCAGAAGATATAACAAATCTTGTGGAGGCTTTATTTACATTCGTATTTTCATTACTAATTAATCTTGGAACATCTGTAATATCGCCTGGTTTTTTCCAACTATTTTTAATATCCTTGTGCCAGTTGTTGTCTCCGATTCTATCATTATGCATTAGGATTGCATAGGCTCCATCATAAGAATAACCACCTAAACTGTATGCGAATTGAGTACTGAAGTCGAATGCATGATACCTACCTCTTAATCTAAATGCACCTCTTACCTTTGGGATAGCTGATTTTCCAAAGTATTTTTGTGTTGCGTCTTGGTATACATTTGTCGTTTTCTTACTTATCTTATGAGTTGGATTTAGATTTTGGTATTCAGTTAAACTTTTAATTTTTTCACCAGAGTCTATGTTTCCATTACCGTTGGCATCGTGGTAATAAACATTCCATAACGGATCTCCATTTTCTTTGTCAACACCTGCCCATTCTCTTAAGTACATGTCATATAGTGAATGTCCTACGGATCTACCATATCTTCCACTTACGTTTAATACTTTTTGTTTACCAGTAGAAGGATCTATTGGCATTGCTATTAATTCATTATTTAACATTTCACCGTTGATTCCAAAGTCTATCATAAAATTTTCTTTTTGAATTAAATGACCAGTAATGTCAAATTCGAAACCACTATTTCTAAGTTGTCCATCATTTACTCTAATTAGAGCATCTCCTATAGAAGGTCCCATTTTTCTGTCAAAAATTAGGTTATCTGTATTTTTGATGTAATAGTCAAAAGATACATCTAGTTTATTGTTAAATAATGTTGCCTCTGTACCTGCTTGGAATATTTTGGTAGTTTCCCAAGTTAAATTTGGATTTTGAACAGCTTTAACTCCTAAAGAAATGTTGTTGTTTAGGTTGTTCATTGTGTATGAGTTCTGTCCAGAATATATTCCTACTCCAGCTTGATCACCAATGAATCCATAACTAGTTTTAAGTTTTAAGAAATCTACAAATTGTACATTCTGCATAAAATTTTCTTTGTTCAATAACCAAGAGAAACCAATAGAACCAAAGTTTCCCCATTTATCTTTTGCAAAACGAGAAGAACCATCACGTCGAAGTGAACCTGTTACATAGTATTTTTGATTGTAGTTGTAGTTTATTTGACCAAAATAACTTTCGATACTTGATTCTAATTGGTATCCTTCTGAGGGTGACGATGTTCTTACGTAGTTGTTTAGTTGATCTAAACCATGAATCAAATTCACAACGTTTTCTTTACTAGCGTTTGAATAATTGTATTTGTATTGGTTGGATTCATGTGCTAATATAATTTCAACAGTATGTTCTTTTATACTTTTTGAATATCGTAACAAGTTTAATATGTTTTGCGTTAGAGCGTCTGAATTGGTTTGGTAAATGCTTCCATTATTGGCCGCTCCACTTCCATAGAATGGGTTGTTTATGCTATTATATGTTCTACTATAATATTGGACTCCATATTTGTTTTCTAAACTAAGGTTTTCTGCTAAATCAATATTGATTGAGAAGTTTCCATTAAATGAGTGTCTATTATTTCCTCTGCTATTATGTTGAGCGTCAGATATTGAATTCGTTAAAGCACCAAATCCCCTTCCTGATTCTCCATAATCATATATATTCCCCCCAAATTTTGGGTCAGGAATTTTATTTCCGTCTTTATCTCTTAGAAATAAAGGATATATAGAAGGGATATTATCGATAAACCAAAAAACACTCCCTGAATCACTAGTTTGCCCGTTATTCATAGTTTCAGAATATGCATAACCAATGTTTGCGTTTGCTGTCATGTATTCTTTAGGTTTGTGAGTCAAGTTTAAACGCGTTGATAAACGTTTATAATTAGAGTTAATTACATAACCTTGATCGTCTAGGTGACCGAAAGAAGCAAAATATTTAGTGTTTTTATTTCCTCCACTCATTTTTAAGTTAGCTTCTGTTCTAAGTGATGTTTGAAATCCATAATCTCCCCATTTTTCAGGTGTGTATCTAGTTGTTACTCCAGGTCTTACTTTACCGGTTTGAGGGTCAATTATTTGTGAGACATCTGTTGTGTTATATAAATTGTAATTTGTGTTAATACCATGTTTATTATTGAATAAATACTTGTTTGCGTAAGCTACAGGGTCACTGGTTGGGTCAAGGTCTAAAGCTCTATTTGCCATTGCTTGCCAAGATAATGCGATATATTCGTTAGGGTCACTAACGGTATTGTATCGGGGTAAATAGCTGAAGTTGTATCCAGTTTTAACGTCTACCTCCATTGTTGGTTCACCGTTTTTACCAGTCTTTGTTTGAATTAAAATCACTCCATTAGCTCCACGAGATCCGTAAATTGCTGTTGCTGTTGCGTCTTTTAATACTGTAGTTGAAGCAATATCTGATGGGTTTATTGAATTTATACTTCCGGAAAAAGGAACTCCATCAACAACATATAATGGATCTCTATTCCCATTGATCGATCCAAAACCTCTAATACGAATTGTAGCAGTTGTACCTGGTTGTCCAGAGGTGTTAATTACATTTACACCAGCTACTTCACCAGCCAATGCTTGGGATATGTTAGAAACACTTTTAAGTTCTAATACATCTGACTTTACTACTTTTGCGCTACCAGTAAAAGACTGTCTTGTTGTAGTCCCATATCCTATGATTACAACTTCTTCTAAAAGATTTCCGTTTTCAAGTACTACGTTTATTTCTTTTGAGTTGCCAACAGTTTTTTCAGCAGTTTTCATCCCAACATACCTAAATACAAGTACATCTCCTTGTTTGGCAGTAATGTTGTACAAACCATCAAAATCGGTTTCTGCCCCATTATTGGTGCCTTTAACAATTACACTTACTCCTGGAAGCGGACCTGTTTCATCCGTTACTGTTCCAGAAATTTGTTTTTCCTGTGCAAAGGTGAATTGCACAACTAACGCTAGTAGCAGCGTTAAAATTCCTTTAAACTTTGTTTTCATTTGAGAAAATATTTGAATTAATTTTATTTGGACTCTACCATCTAACACAAGAAATTATGACCACCTAGTTGATTAGGTAGTACATGGTTGACTCGTGATAGTCTTTAGAGAACTGTAAAACTAGGGTAATTATTTATTTATGTGTTTTGGTTATTTTTACGAAATTGTCATTTATTTAACGTTATTATTAATTATCCATAACGGTTTATGTAAGCTTTATTGAATTGAAGCTTTATGAATGATATTGCTATTGAATAATAGTATAAAAATTAGAAATTATTATATTTATTGATAATGTTAATAATAGCATAAAATTATATATAAATTTAAATATTACTTGAAAAATCTATGTTTTATGTATTGTTTACGTGTTTTGGTTTTGTGCTTTTTTGTGTATATCAGCTAATTTTTATTGTATTTTGTATGGTTTATGTGTTTTTTTTAATCAAAACTGTCATGTTTTAAACTTAAAACTGGAGAAGGATGGGGGTGTATTTATGTGTTGGACTGATTTTTACTCTTTCATTATTCTGAAGCCTATGTTGTGTTTAATTGTTTTTACTTAGAGGAGAAAAATATTTTATAATTAAGTTTAAAAACGATAAATACCATGCTGAAGGCTTCCTTTCTGAAACTACAATTGAAGATTTTTCTTTACGAGGGGAATCAGTTTTACTTCACATTAAATGAAGGAGCTGGTTAGTCGTTGAAAGTCAAGATGTCGTCAAAAGAGATTGGTATATAGTGATGAAAGTACTCGGGTTACTTCTGAATTCGGAGCTTTTTTAAAAGGTAGCCTTGGATAAAAATAACGTAAGCGCTAGGTTACTATAAATTTAATGGTAAAAGATTGCAATTTCTCTACAAAAATATACTAAGTGATTTTATAGATTGGTCGCAAATAGAACATGCAGAAGACTGGTTACTGTTTGAGGATAACATCTAGGTAAACACAGGAGTTTAGACGAAACAAGTCTATCTAACGGAGAGCTATACACTATCCTGACAAATAAATCAGGTAAAGGGAAAGAAAGAAGTATCGTAGCTGCAGTTAAAGGAACAAAAGCAGAAGACGTAATTTCTGTCATTAATAAAATCTCCGAGTCTAAAAAGAATATAGTTGAAGAAGTTACTGTTGATATGGCTGGAGCAATGAATTTAATAGCTAAAAGATGTTTCCTTCAAAAAAATAGTTACCGATAGGTTTCATGTACAAAAACTTGTCGTTGATGCTGTACAAGTGGTTAGAATACGTTTAAGGTGGATGATAATCGATTTAGAAAACGAATAAATCTCAATTTCAAAAAAAAACAGAAAGTTGTCTACAAACCTAAAACTCTACAGAATGGGGGGCAAGCGACAATTACTAACTAGAAGTAGGTGTTTACTTTTCAACTCACAAGATAAATGGATGAAGAATTAAAAAGAAAGGGTTGCTATTTTTTGTTTGATTTATACCTAGTGATAAAAGGCACCTATAGTTTGACTCAAGATTTAAAATCGGTATATGAAGTTAGGAAAGGAAAAGGTGTCGCAAGAGTAAAACTAGCGCTTTGGTACAATAATGTTGAAGGTACCGATTTAGAAATCCTTTAATGCGATAAGAAACACAATTGAACATAAGTAGGACTCCATTTTAAATTATTTTGAAAATAGAAGTTCAAATGCTTCTTATGAACGACGAAGTCCTCATCAAAGGTAATCATTTAATGCTAAGATAAAATATTTCCGAAGCGCAGTAGATGTGTTAGGGACGTCCCTTTTTTCCTGTATAGAACGAACTAACATTTAAGCCTAAATATAGCATATTCCCCAGTAATTATGTAGATCCAGCTTTGTGCTTGATCCCTTATCTGTGCTTTTTCTGCTTTCGGAGGGTACTTATTTAGCAAAAAAAAGCTGAACGATGGTAAGATCGTTCAGCTTTAAGTTAGTAACACCTAATAATCTGTGTTGATTATTTTGGATGATTCAAACAGTTGTAATTACTGTAAATAGTATGATGGTTTTATTTAGAATAAAAGCTATCTACAATTGGTTATTTAGAAATGTTTAAGTATAAAAACACTACTTTTAGTAACCTTTGTTTTGAACCATATTCGAATTTGCATCGAGTTCTTTATCTGGAATTGGGAATGTTAATCTTTCATCTCCGTAATTGATAGTCGCTAAGAACAGTTGTTTACTGTTTATTTTATCAATATTTCTTCCAGTTCTCATCAGGTCATCATAACGGAAACCTTCAAACATTAATTCTTTTCTTCTTTCATTTAGAATTATATCTTCACTTAACGATGTTAGTGCTGATGCGTTTCTTTGAGAAGTAATGGAGTTAACAAATAGATGTAAAAATTAAGATTTTTATATAAAGAAAAGGAAAACGTCTTTGGTTTACATTCTATGATACATTTTGTTAAGTCATGAATCAAAACGATTTATTCTATCGTAAAGGGGTGCAATATTAATACATGTCAGGATGGTTTTTTTGTCGTTTAAATAGATGAAAACAATAAAAAAGCCTTCTCAATTGAGAAGGCTTTTAAATGACAGTATTTATTTATTCTGTTGATTATCTGGTAAGTTAGGGTTGCTTTCAAATTCAGAAATTGGTAATTGGTAAACAAAAGTACTTTGGTCTTCTGCTGCTTTTGTTAATAGAGCGTCAGGTCTATGATTTGTGCCAGGGTAGTCCCTTGTAAAACCTTTTTTAAGTCTTTTTAAATCAAACCACGAGAACCCTTCTCCCCATAATTCGATCCTTCTTTGAGTCCAAATTTCTTCTAGTAAATCTGCTTCAGACATAGAAGGTAAAGTGTAACCGCTATCTCGAGTACTAACCATGTTAAAAAGAATTTGTGCGCCTTCATTGTTTCCTAAATGTGCTTTAGCTTCAGCTTCGATGAGGTACATTTCAGCAGCTCTCATATAGACTAGGTCACTTGCGAAATCTCCGTTGGCATCAACGAATTTTTTGTTATTGTAATTAGGGTAAAATGCATTTTTTCTTTTGTCAGTATTTGGAATTTTGTCATAAAGTTTTTTATCAATTGCTTTATAGGCTTTTATCAATCCTGCGTATCCGGGTGTATCTGTAGCAATATGAGAAATGAATGACGCGTATTTTCCGTTTTCGTTAAAAGATTCAACGGTCATATCAGATCCCCACATCCATTCTGTATTTGTAATGTCATTAAAACCGCCTAAATATTGAGTTCCTGACATTAGAGGATATCCTTCATGTGCTGATGCTGCAAGAGTTGCAGCCTTTTGCCATTCTCCCATGTCTAAATAGACTCTAGCTAAAATACCTTGAGCTACATTTTTGTTTATTATAGTTTTATTCGCTCTATTAAAACCATCCAATGCTATAATAGCCTTTTCTAAGTCTATTACTATTTGGTCATATACTTCTTTAACGCTTGCTCTTGCTTTTCCATTGGTGTCATTTTCTAAGCATAGTGGTACTCCTAGGTCTGATTCATGTCCTAAATACGTATGTTGGTATAAACGTACTAAATAATGGTAAGAAAAAGCTCTCATTGCATAGGCTTGTCCAGCACTGTATCTAATAGATGCTGTTTCGGAGTCTAATGCCGAAACTTGAATTATTCCATTTGAAGTACTCACGATTCTATATAAGAAATTCCAGTTGTTTCTAGTTCTACTATATGCTGCTGATCTGTCTTCAATAAGGTAATCCCATCCTAACCAGTGGTGTAATACTTGTACCATGTCAGTCCCCATAAGGTCTGTTGTTATTGATATTGAGGCAAGACCAAAATAATCATCTCTGCCAGATAAGCTTTGGTCAAACAAAAAACTGTATAGGCCTGATAATGCTGCTTCACCAGCTATTGGTGAGTTTTGTAATTGTTTAGTACCTGCGTATTCTCCAGGTGTGGTTTCAAGAAAATCTTTTTCACATCCAATAAGTGAAAAGAATAAAATTCCGCCAATATATAATATTTTATTAAATTGTTTCATTTTGATAATTTTAAAATTGAACATTAATTCCTAAAGATAATGTTTTGATAGGAGCATAATTTTGACCTGTAGTACCTGAAGAATATTGTCTAGGATCTAAACCTTCTCTTTTTGACCATAATTTTAAGTTGTCTCCCACTACGTATATTCTGAAATTAGAAATATTAATTTTGTCGGTAAAATTAGATGGTAAAGAGTATCCGAAGGTAACATTTTTTAGACTTAGGTATGATGCGTCATATAAAAAACGACTTGACCTAGAGTTTGCATCTTGAGATGAAATATCTAAACGAGGTACGCTTGTTTGTGTATTTGTTGGCGTCCATGCGTTAAAAATGTCTGTAGACCAGTTGTCTCCTGCTTCTCCAGCTCCCATTAATCCAGATTGTACACTGTCGTAAATGTCACCTCCTAATTGATAAGATAGTTGGATACCTAAATCAAAACCTTTATAATCCATTGTTGATATAAGGCCTCCGTAAAGATCAGGAAGAGCGTCTCCTGTGTATTTTTTGCTGTAGATTAATGCATCACTATATTTACTTGTCTTTATTCTTTCTCCGGTTTTTATAACATCTCCATTTTTGTCTAAGACTACCTTGTCATTGGCATCTAATTCCACAACATCTTGCCAGTATAAAGCATCTCCATTTGTTTTATCTACACCTGCAGATTCTACCAAATAAAAACCATAGATAGAGTTTCCTTCAGATATTAGCTTTGTTCCATTTGTAATACCGTCTTTAAATTCTGGGGCTAGCTTTGTTACTTCATTTTTTACATGCGTGGCATTAATTGATAGGTTCCATCTAAATTTGTCAGAGGCAATAATGTCGGCATTTAATTCAATTTCGTAACCCCAGTTTTTCATGTCTCCAATGTTTTTTGGAACATCAGGGATACCTAAAGAAGCTGGTTTTTTAAATAAGAACAATAAATCAGTTGTTTTCTTTTCAAAGTATTCAGCATTGAATGATACTCTATTAAATAATTTTCCTTCAAGTCCAAAGTTAAAGGAATTACTTTTTTCCCAAGTTATGTCTTTGTTTCCTGAATACGTTTTTGTTACTGTAAGCTCATTCGCTGCATTTCCTGCTACCTTGTATTGATCTAAGTATGCGTAATAGTTCCTGTTTCCTCCTGCTTCATATAAAATGGCGTCATTACCTTGTGTACCGTAGCTACCTTTTAGTTTTAGCATTGTAATCCAAGAAGAATCTTTTAAGAAGTTTTCCTTACTAAGAATCCACCCTGCTCCAGTAGACCAAAAAGAACCCCATCTATTATCTGGGTGGAATACAGAGGAAGCGTCATATCTAAAGCTTCCTGATATGTAATATTTTTCATCATAGTTAAGTTTTAGTCTGGATAAATAACCTTCCACAGAATAATCACGGGTGTATGAGCTTAATTGTTTTGTTAAAGCAGCAAAATCAAAATTAGGATTATCAGATAATAAAAAATTTGCTTTTGTACCATTCAAATTTTTATAATTTAAATTGTACGATTCATGACCTAATAGTAGGTCTATGTTTAAACCACCTAATTCTTTAGAGTAGTTAAATAATTGTTGGTTTGTTATTACAATTTGTCGTCCAGCGCTTTGGTATCCACTTCCATTGTCTGATCCTTCTCCTGCAGCACTACCATAGGTGTTATTTGACCAGCTAGTATAGTTGGAATTGTAAATTTGTGCACTGTAGTTGTAGGTGAAATTAAAATCTTCTAAGAAATTATATCGGAGTGATAAATTACTGTTAAAATTATCAGTTATTCTTTCTTTAATGTCTAATTTATTTGATGCTAGCGGGTGTATTCCTGCACCATACACTCTTGTTCCTCCGTATTCACCGTTTCCAAAATCGTAGACTTTTTCTCCGTTATTATCGTAAATAGGTTGTCCAGTTGCTGTATATCCGTATACAGGATAAATTGGAGCAATTCCTCTAGACCATTGAAATGAATTTGTATAACTGTTTCCGCTACTTGTTGGTGTGTTGGATGTGGTATTCGAATAAGAAAGAGATGAACTTAGGGTTATGTTTTCTGTGATATTCATCTCTAGATTTAATCTTGTTGTGAGTCTTTCGAAATTAGAACGAGCTACATAACCTTCATCTGATAAATAACTTGATGAAAAGAAGTATCTTGCTTTTTCATTTCCTCCTCTAACATTTAAACTGTATTCTTTTCTAAATCCGTTATTAAAGAATTCATCTTCCCAGCTGTCTTGGTATAGCAATTTTGCGTTAGGGTTTAATTTTCCATCAACACCTACGAGTTCAGTATTTGGAACATTGTAGTTGTTGTATCCTCCTAATTCTTTAACCAAAGTGTTACTTGCGCTTTGTGCAGCTTGTGCTTCTGTTTGCCCATTGGATATGTTTCTTCCCTTGATTGCTTGCCAAAATAATTCGTAGTAATCTTTTGGTGATTTAATAATGCTATAATCATTAATTGCACGTGAATTGATTCCTGTTTTTGCACTTAACGATACAGTCATTTTTCCGTCCTTACCTTTTTTTGTCGTGATAAGGATTACACCATTTGACCCTCTAGCTCCGTATAGTGAGTTTGCTGCAGCGTCTTTTAAAACGTTGATAGAAGCGATGTCTGATTGTGGAATAGAATTAATGTTTCCTTCAAAAGGTATTCCATCTAATACGTATAACGGATCATTGGACGAGTTGATAGAACCAATTCCACGAATTTTAATGCTAGGAGCAGAACCTGGTTGTCCAGATGAAGCAACTACCTGCACTCCAGATATAGCTCCTTCTAATGCTTTTGCGACATTTGAGGATTGGACGTTTTTTAGGATCTCTTGTGAAACTGTTGCCACGGATCCTACAATTGATGATTTTTTTGCGGTACCGTAGGCTACTACTATAATCTCATCTAATAAATTAGAGCTTTCTAAGGTTACATTTAAGGTGGTTCCGTTACCAACTTTTTTAAAAACATCATTCATACCTACGTAGCTAAACATAAGTACATCTCCTTGTTTGGCAGTGATTTTGTACAAACCATCAAAATCGGTTTCTACCCCATTACTGGTGCCTTTAATAATTACACTTACTCCTGGAAGCGGACCTGTCTCGTCCGATACAGTTCCAGAAATTTGTTTTTCCTGTGCAAAGGTGAATTGCACAACTAACGCTAGTAGCAGCGTTAAAATCCCTTTAAACTTTGTTTTCATTTGTAAAATTGTTTGAATTAATTTTATTTGGATGCTTTAGTATTCGAATAACATCTGCATTATATTTGGGGCTATCTGAACAGTTGTTTTCGATAAACTTAGTATTAAGTAGATGTTAAACTCCTAATAAAGTTGCGTAAACTTAGTGTATATAATTTCAATATTAAAATTTTGAAGGATTGATTTGTTAATTTTTTTAACGTTTTTATTGTTGTTTATCGGGTGTTATTGATTAAATCCTAAGAATAAGTTTATGTTTTTGTGATTTTGGCTTTAGTAATTGAAAAATTAACATTTTTTTTGGTTTTTAATGATGTTATGATAATTTTCGTTTTCACTGAGTTATTCATAAAAAAAGCCACTGGATAATTATCCAGTGGCTTGTTTATTATAAGTATTAATTGTTATTCTCCTATTAAGTATCCTTCTTTAAAGTCAAAATTAATTTCTTCATGTGAAGTTGAATTGGTCAAGATGATGTCTCCAATTTTTAGGAGTCCGTAATAGGTTTGATTTACATCTTTTTTGTCCTTATCCTTTTCTACTCTAATGATTTTGTAGGCATACAACATGTCTTTTACAAGATTACTTGTAGCGTTCATTGTTGGTCCATTGTTGAATTGTGTTTTAGCGTCTACAATGTCACCATTATTAAAGTAGTCTGTTGCAGTTACACCAGTAGGAAGTGTTATTTCAACAAATTCTAGTTTCATAGCTGTTGGAGCAATCACTTCAAAACCTAAAGGAGATACGTATTTAATTTCTCCATTCTTAGCTTCTTTATTTGTGAAACTGTATTCAGTACTTGTTGTAGAGACGAGGCCTTTATTTGTACTGCCCATTTCTTGTGCTACAATTGCAATACTGGTTTCTGTTACATCCATTAGAGAACCACTTTGAGCTGTAAATCGGTAATATAAAGTATCTCCAGCCACTAAACTGTATTCATTAACATAAGCGAAGTCTTTGAGATCTATTTTCATAAGATCATCATTAAATGTATAATTGCTGTCTTCGGCATAGGTTCCTAGTTTTCCTTTTTTCCATTCTACCATTAACTTGTCTATTTTTGCATGCTTGGTAAAAGTTTTAAAACTCACTATTTGAGAAGTGGTGTCCATGTATTTTACGCTTGCTTGTTCTTTATCCATTGTAATGGCATGTACAACTTCGATTGTATAATCATTGGTGTAAGTTTGTCCATTAGATAATGTAGAAAGAAAATCTACGCTAAAACTTCCCGTAGGTTCATCTGAATTTTCTCCAAAGATAAATGTACCTAAACTTGAAGAGCTAAAAGTAGCTGCAGCTCCATTAATGGATGCATCTGCTATTTTTGATCCACTTTTATTTACTGCTAGACTACTTACGGTAGTACCCTCAGAAGTGATTAGTTCAATTTGCAGGTCTTCATTGGTGTCGAAAACACTGATTTTTGTATCTTTAAGAATGCTGTTTCCTCCGATATCTGCACCTTCTAGAGAATACTCCTCTTCATCACAAGAGTACATTCCAATAGTTAAGAATGCGAGTATTATATATTTTATATTATTTTTCATTATGAATGTTTTTAGTTGTTGTCCCAGAATATAGGGGTTGTTAATTTATCTCCTCCTATAGCAGTACTTGCTGCTTCGTAATTTGTTCCGTTACGTTGTGCTTCGTCTGCAGGGTAGGTGTAGCGTACAGGTACTTGTCCTTCGGCGCTTTTATGAGCGTCTTCAGGAGCTGTTAATGTTGGGACTCCAAATTGTCTCCAAGAGCTCCATCCTTCAAATCCTCTTGAGTAGAGTGCGATGTACTTTTGAATTCCAATAGATTGTTTCCAATTTGCAGCATCAAATGTTTGTGTATCTAAATATGCCTGTGCGTCTGCAGTAGGTACCCAGTAGTTTATGGATGCTTTAACACCGTTATTGTAATGTGTTGCTGCATCTGAAACATCACCAAGAGTTCTTGCTGCTGCCTCTGCTAATAAAAATTCAACTTCTGCATAATCAAATATGATTCCTTCAAAATCTGGTTTATGAAATATTTTTCCTAAATGCGTATATGAATTGTAAGAATTATTTCCTCCGTATGGCCCTCCTTTGTATGGTGATTTGTTATCTGCCATAAATGCGGTTGATCGTGGGTCGTTTAATGGAGCAAGTAAATCTACAAAGCTGTCAGATAATATTAAATCAGTCCTATTGCTTTGTACTAGGTTTTCCCACATTGGATTCGAATAAGGGTCAGAGGTTGTAAACATAAAAGCTGCATTGTCTTTGTTGGATTCGAATACACCTCCAGCAACTGCTTCTTTAATTTTTTGACTGTCCTTAGTTCTTAATGCCATTCTTAGTTTTAATGAATTAGCAAACTTCATCCATAATTTCACGTTTCCTTTGTAAATAAAATCAGCATCACCAAAAGAATCAAAATTTCCATCCATCATTTTGATTGCATTGTCAAGTTTGATAAATAAATCTGCGTAAATGGTTGCTGCGTCATCGTATTTAGGAGACGGGTTTGTTATATCTAATGCTTCGCTATAAGGAATATCTCCAAAAACATCTACTAATACATGGTAGGTATATACTTGCATGATGGTAGTAATTGCTTTTTTGTTCTTATTTACTGGTAAGAGGGATGTTGCTAATGTCTCTTTTTCTGTATCTAAAACTTTTTGTGTTTCTTTTAAGTCGTTTAATACATCTCTGTACATTCTGTCCCAGAACCCTCCAGGTACGTCACGTACACCAATGTCATAGTTTGCTTCATCTGGATAGGTGGTTGCTGTCCAGTATTGTGCAAAATAGTTAAAGATATTTACATTAACGTTTTGCATTTTCATTGTTCGTACTAGGTTGCGTTGTCCGTTACTGAATAACGTGCTGGCGGGTACCTTAGTGGCATTTTTTTCGTCTTTATTCCAATCGCTAAAGTCCGTTTGACAGGAGATAGTTCCAAGGATGATAAAGGCTATTAAAAGTATTTTTTTCATTTGATATGTTTTTAGAATTGAACTTTAAGGTTGATACCATATTCTTTTACTGCAGGGTATGCTCCTGATTGATATCCTTGGATATTACCTGAACTTAAGCCTGCTTCTGGATCTGAAAACGGAGTGTTTTTATGAATAATCCATACGTTTTTTCCTATGGCAGTTAATGTTAAGTTAGAAAGTTTTAATCGACTTATTATTTCTTTAGGTAAGCTATAGGATAATGATACTTCCCTTAGTTTTACATAACTTGCATCGTAGGTGTGTTCAGCATTTGTTGCATGTTTGTATCCCCATGGGTTGGCATAATAATCTGCTCGTACTCTTTTCGTATTCTGGTTGCCGTCTTTTAGAACTCCATTTAAAACAATTCCACCTCCGTTAGCAATGGTATTTCTTACAGGTTTTCCTAGATCGTTTGTGTATACTGTGTTGGCGTATACCCCTGTTGCATAACCATACCAGGTGTCAAGTGAAAATACATCTCCGCCTTTTTTTACATCAATTAAGAAGCTGAAATCCCAATTTTTATATTTGAAAGAGTTATTGATTCCTCCAATCCATTCTGGGTTGATGTCTCCTATGATTTCTTTATTTTTAGATTTTAAATAGTAACCATCTGCTCCAATAACTTTTCTTCCATTAGTATCAAAAACATAATTATATCCTTTGATTGTCCCGAAAGGTTCTCCTACGGTTGCGTTTATAGATACACCACCTTGAACGCTTGCTAATTGCAATTCGTTAACACCTCCGTATAATTTTATTACTTTGTTTGTGTTTTTTGCCCAGTTAATATTTACGTTCCATTTGAAATCATCTGTTTTTATAGGTGTTGCAAATAAGCTTACCTCAATACCTTTATTGGTCATCTCTCCTGCATTTACCCATTGAGAATTATATCCAGTGGCTGTAGAAACGGATACAGACATTATTTGATCCGTAGATTTTTTACTGTAAGCAGAAATGTCAAACCCTAATCTGTTGTCTACAAATTTCATTTCAAGACCTATTTCTTGTTCTTCTGAAAGCTCATCTCTTAGATTCGCGTTGTTTTTGGTATGAGGTAGCGAGTATAGAGGGTTTCCTTTTAGGTTTCCTGTAGAGGTATATACGTCATATATTTGTAATGGACCTGCTGCATTTCCAGTTTGTGCAAAACCAGCTCTAAGTTTTCCGAAAGTTATAGTTTCTGATTCAAACAGGTTTGAAAAAACAAGACTTCCAGAAATTGAAGCGTAGCCAAATTTGTTGTCACCATTAGGTAGGGTAGATGCTTTCTCTTGTCTATAGGCACCTTCAATAAAATAGGTATTAAGGTATCCCAGACTTACGTTTGTAAATACAGAGTTTCTTCCGTATTCTGCTTTGTATTCATACGGTGCCTTAGATAGTTCTTTACTATTACTTAAAGCGTAGAGTCTTGGAACTACCAATCCTCCTGTAGTTTTTGCACTGGTAGTCTCTGTATAGTGACGCTCAATATTTGTTCCTATCAATCCTCTAACATTTAGCTTATCGTCAAAGAAATCTTTGTCAAAATTAAGGTATAAATCATAACTGTTATCTAAGACGTTTCTGAGTCTTTTTATGTATTCAGACGGGTCTACGGATCCTATAGCAATACGTTCTTCTTCAATAGAATTGTAGCTATCTAACGTAGCTCTTCCCATTATATTTAACCAGTCGTTAATATCATAGCTTAAGGATACATGTCCGAAAACACGGTTTCTTTCATCGTTTTGAAAGTTTTCGTATCGGGTCCAGTATGGATTGTCAAAATATTTAGGTGTGTGATTGGTAGGGCTTTGAGGGTTCCAAGTAATGTTTTCTCTAGTTTTAAAGTATGCCGCTCTTTGATCTTTTAGATCTACGTTGGTTTGGTACCATTGTTTAAAAGATTGGTTTGGATTCCTAGCGTCATAACCTGTTCCGTATCTTCCTTTTCCTTTGTTATTTGTATAGGTTACTTTAGAACTTATTTTTAACTTGTCCGTTAGGTTTAATGAGCCTCCAAATCCAATTGTATTCTTTTTGATAGAACTATTAGGAAGGATTCCAGATTGATTAAAGTTGGTGTATCCCAATCTGTAAGTGCTTTTTTCACCACCTCCAGAAAATGAAATGCTATTAACCGATGTTATTGCGGTTTCAAAAAAGGATAGCGGATTGTTCTTTGCAGCTGTCCATGGTCTTGGGATTCCGTAAGTATCTAGTTGTGGATAAAAAGAATCCCATTGGTATATAAGTAAACTAGGATCAAATGCCCTTCCAAAAGAGGCGTCTTCTGTATAAGGCACTACCAAGTCTTTAATCTTGTCTCCATTCATATCTATGTCTTCAAAATACCCCGTACTTCCATAATAGGCACCATATCCAGCTCCGTATTGGTCTTGGTATTCCGTGTAAGTGCTTTTGTCCATTTGACCAAAAGTAACACTTGAATTAAGGGTGATTCCAACACCTGAATTTTGTTTACCTGATTTTGTTGTGATAATTACAACTCCATTGGCTGCTTGAGATCCGTATAAGGCAGATGCGGCTCCCCCTTTTAGAATGTTGATAGATTCGATGTCATCTGGATTGATGTCTGAAGCTGCATTCCCGTAATCGTAACCACCACGGCCTTTTTGTTGATCCTTTGAGTTATTGTTACTATTGTTTATCAAAACTCCGTCAATAACAAACAACGCTTGATTATTTCCTGTTAGTGAACTGTTTCCACGAATTACAACATTTGTTGATCCTCCCATGGTTCCACTTGATTTAATTTGAACCCCAGACACTTTTCCGGAAAGAGAATTCATAAAGTTAGCATCCTTTACTTTGGATACTTCATCTCCACTTACTTTTTGAGTTGAATATCCTAGAGATTTTTTATCTCTCGAAATTCCTAAAGCAGTTACAACAACTTCGTTTAAGACGTTTCCACCTGTTAAGGTTACGTTTATTGTTTTAGCTGCACCTACAGTAATAGATTTTGAATCCATCCCAATATAACTAAATGTTAAGATGTCTCCTGGTTTTGCGGAAATCGTGTAGTTTCCATCAAAATCTGATTCGGAGCCTGTGGATGTTCCTTTGATATGAATACTAACTCCTGGCAGCGGTCCTGTTTCATCAGATACCGTTCCAGAAATTGTTTTTTCTTGCGCAAATGATAGTTGCACAATTAACGCCAGTAGCAGCGTTAAAATTCCATTAAACTTTGTTTTCATTTTGTGATTATTTGAATTAATTAGGTCAAAAATGTGAATAAAATGTTAAATACACAACTCTTTTATTAAATAATCTGTAATTTAATAGTTATTTTGATGTAAAAAATACATTGTCGTATTGGGTGGGTGTTGAGGTTGTGGCGTATTT
Source organism: Flavobacteriaceae bacterium (assembly GCA_965224465.1). GTDB lineage: Bacteria > Bacteroidota > Bacteroidia > Flavobacteriales > Flavobacteriaceae. Next base: position 4,352,190 of record OZ245049.1, read on the forward strand.
GAGGTATTTGTAAAATTAATTATATTTAACAGTGTTAATTCTCTAATTATGTGTGTTTGGTTAAAATATAAGTAATTTAAAGGTGTTTTTTTTGATGAATTACGCAACGCGTTATGTTTTTCAAATTCCTTTTCTTTTTTAGTTGATAAATGTTAATTTATCAGAAGTCAATTTTAGTAAGATTGTTAAATTTTAGTTTAATTTATAGGATGATTTATGTTTTCAGCTAGGAGTCTTGATAAAAAGTGACTTAGCTGTTTGAAAAACAATAAATTATTCGTACATTTGCACGCTCTATAAAAAGAGTAGTAATAAAAAAGAATATAATTAATAACAAATTTTAGTATGCCAACAATTTCGCAATTAGTACGAAAAGGAAGAACCAAAATAACTAAGAAGAGCAAATCGGCAGCTTTAAATTCATGTCCTCAAAGACGTGGAGTATGTACTCGTGTTTACACGACTACACCTAAAAAACCAAACTCAGCGATGCGTAAAGTAGCAAGAGTTCGTTTAACGAATGGTAATGAGGTGAATGCATATATTCCAGGAGAGGGACATAATTTACAAGAGCACTCGATAGTATTAGTTAGAGGAGGAAGGGTAAAAGATTTACCAGGAGTTAGATATCACATTGTACGTGGTGCTTTAGACACCGCAGGTGTAGAAGGTAGAACGCAACGTAGATCTAAGTATGGTACAAAACGCCCAAAGAAGTAAATTATTAATCTGTTAATGTAAAGACATGAGAAAACGGAGAGCGAAAAAAAGAATTCTTTTACCAGATCCAAAATTTAACGATCAGTTAGTTACACGTTTTGTGAACAACTTGATGTGGGATGGTAAAAAATCTGTTGCTTTTAAAGTATTTTACGATGCAATGGCTATCGTAGAAGAAAAGAATCAAGATGAAGAAAAGACTTCATTAGAAATTTGGAAAGATGCCCTAACAAATGTGATGCCACACGTAGAAGTACGTAGTCGTCGTATTGGAGGAGCTACCTTCCAAATCCCAATGCAAATTAGACCAGATCGCAAAGTATCTATGGCGATTAAATGGATGATTTTGTATGCAAGAAAACGTAATGAAAAATCAATGGCAACTCGTTTGGCAGGAGAAATCATAGCTGCTGCAAAAGAAGAAGGTGCTGCTTATAAGAAAAGAGTTGATGTTCATAAGATGGCAGATGCAAATAAAGCATTCTCTCACTTTAGATTTTAATAATTATGGCTAGAGATTTAAAATACACTAGAAATATTGGAATTGCTGCGCATATTGATGCTGGTAAAACCACTACTACAGAGCGTATCCTTTTTTATACAGGAGTTTCTCATAAAATTGGAGAAGTACATGATGGTGCTGCTACAATGGACTGGATGGAGCAAGAACAAGAGCGTGGAATTACGATTACTTCCGCTGCAACTACTTGTACTTGGCAATTCCCTTCAGAAAATGGAGAACCTACTGAAGATGCAAATGGATACCATTTTAATATTATCGATACACCGGGACACGTTGATTTTACCGTAGAGGTAAACAGATCATTACGTGTATTGGATGGATTGGTATTCTTGTTTAGTGCTGTTGATGGTGTTGAGCCTCAATCAGAAACAAACTGGAGATTGGCTGATAATTATAACGTTCCTCGTATCGGATTTGTTAATAAGATGGACCGTCAAGGTGCAGACTTTTTAATGGTTTGTAAGCAAGTGAAAGAAATGTTAGGTTCTAATGCAGTGCCTATCGTTTTACCAATTGGTGAAGAGGAAACATTCAAAGGAATTGTTGATTTAGTTAAGAATAGAGCGATTGTTTGGCATGAAGATAACAATGGAGCTACTTTTGACGTTATTGATATCCCAGAAGAATTAAAAGAAGAAGCTGCAGAATATAGAGGTAAATTGATCGAAGAAGTTGCGAGTTACGACGAGGACTTATTGGAGAAATTTATGGAAGATGAAACTTCTATTACAGAAGATGAAATTCACGCTGCTTTAAGAGCTGCTGTAATGGACATGGCAATTATTCCTATGGTTTGTGGATCTGCGTTTAAAAACAAAGGTGTTCAATTCTTATTAGATGGTGTATGTCGTTACTTACCTTCTCCTTTAGATAAAGAAGCAATTATAGGTACGGATCCAGATTCTGGAGAAGAGATTATTCGTAAACCAAATGTAAAAGAACCGTTTGCTGCTTTAGCATTTAAGATTGCAACTGATCCTTTCGTAGGACGTTTGGCTTTCTTCCGTGTATATTCTGGTAGATTAGATGCTGGTTCTTATGTTTTGAACAATCGTTCAGGAAAAAAAGAACGTATTTCTCGTATCTATCAAATGCATGCCAATAAACAAAATGCTATCGATTATATCGAGGCTGGTGATATTGGAGCTGCTGTTGGATTCAAAAGTATAAAAACTGGAGATACACTATCTGCATTGAATGCACCTATTGTATTGGAAAGTATGGATTTCCCAGAGCCAGTGATTGGTATTGCTGTGGAACCTAAAACAAAAGCAGATGTTGATAAGTTAGGAATGTCTTTGGCTAAATTAGCAGAAGAAGATCCTACATTCCAAGTGAAATCTGATGAGGCTTCAGGTCAAACAATTATTTCTGGAATGGGTGAATTACACCTTGATATTATTGTAGACAGACTAAGACGTGAGTTTAAGGTAGAAGTAAATGTAGGTCAACCACAAGTAGAGTACAAAGAAGCTATTACTGCAACTGCAGAACATAGAGAAGTGTACAAAAAACAATCTGGTGGACGTGGTAAATTTGCTGATATTGTATTTACAATGGAACCTTTGGAAGAAGGTAAATCAGGATTAGAGTTTAAATCTGTTATTAAAGGAGGAAATGTTCCTAAGGAATTTGTTCCAGCTATTGAAAAAGGATTTAGAGATGCAATGAAAAACGGCCCATTGGCAGGTTATGAAATGGATTCTTTAAAAATCACTTTAAGAGATGGATCTTTCCACGCAGTTGATTCAGATCAATTAGCATTTGAGATTGCTGCAAAATTAGGGTATAAAGCTGCTGCTAAAGCTGCCAAAGCCGTAATTATGGAGCCAATCATGAAGTTAGAAGTATTAACTCCTGAATTAAACATGGGAGATATTGTAGGTGATTTAAACAGACGTAGAGGGCAAGTAACAGATATGGGCGATAGAGCTGGATCTAAAGTTGTCAAAGCAACTGTCCCTTTATCAGAAATGTTTGGATACGTTACAGCATTGAGAACTATGTCTTCTGGTAGAGCAACCTCTACGATGGAATTCTCTCACTACGCTGCAACTCCTTCTAATATTTCAGAGGAAGTAATCGAAAAAGCAAAAGGATAATCTCTAAATTATAGAACGATGAGTCAGAAAATTAGAATAAAATTAAAATCGTACGATTACAATTTAGTAGATAAATCTGCTGAAAAAATCGTAAAAACGGTAAAAAGTACTGGAGCTGTTGTAAACGGACCAATTCCTTTACCTACACATAAAAAGATTTTCACAGTGTTACGTTCACCACACGTAAACAAAAAATCTAGAGAGCAATTTCAATTGTGTTCTTACAAGCGTTTATTAGATATTTATAGTTCTTCTTCAAAAACTATTGATGCTTTAATGAAACTTGAACTGCCAAGTGGCGTAGAAGTCGAAATTAAAGTTTAATTTCGCAACATCTAGTAATAGATGACATGTCCGGAGCGTTTCGCGAAGGAAAAACGGTAAAAATACATTCAGAGCTGAATTTATTTTTGGCTCTGAATTTTTAATAATAATTAATATATAATAATAATGTCTGGGTTAATAGGAAGAAAAATCGGAATGACCAGCTTATTCGATGCAAACGGGAAGAATATTCCTTGTACAGTAATTGAAGCAGGTCCATGCGTAGTTACCCAAGTCAGAACCGATGAGGTCGACGGGTATAGTGCTCTTCAACTTGGTTTCGATGACAAGGCTGAAAAACGTTCTACTAAAGCTGCTCAAGGGCACTTTAAGAAAGCGGGAACTGCAGCTAAGAAAAAAGTCGTTGAATTCCAAGGATTTGAAGAAGAATTTAAATTAGGTGATACAATTGATGTGTTACTTTTTGCTGAAGGAGATTTTGTTGATGTTGCAGCAGTTTCTAAAGGTAAAGGGTTTCAAGGGGTTGTAAAACGTCACGGTTTTAAGGGTGTAGGTCAAGCGACTCACGGTCAACATAACCGATTAAGAGCTCCAGGATCTATTGGTGCTGCTTCTTACCCTGCACGTGTATTCAAAGGAATGCGTATGGCAGGTCGTATGGGAGGTGAAAAAGTAAAAGTTCAAAACTTAAGAGTTTTAAAAGTAGTTGCTGAAAAGAATCTACTTGTTGTCAAAGGATGTGTTCCTGGACATAAAAACTCTTACATAACTATCGAGAAGTAATGAAAGTAGCAGTTTTAGACATACAAGGGAAAGAAACTGGACGTTCAGTAGAATTGAATGACAGTATTTTTGCAATTGAGCCGAACGATCACGCCGTTTATTTAGACGCTAAGCAATTTTTAGCCAATAAACGTCAAGGGACGCACAAAGCAAAAGAAAGAGCAGATATTAAAGGATCTACTCGTAAAATTAAGAAACAAAAAGGTACTGGTACAGCACGTGCAGGTAGTATAAAATCTCCTATCTTTAGAGGTGGAGGTCGTGTATTTGGACCAAGACCAAGAAGTTATTCTTTTAAGTTGAATAAAAACTTAAAACGTTTGGCTAGGAAATCAGCATTAAGTATTCAAGCAAAAAACGAGAATATTGTTGTTATGGAAAACTTCGATTTTGAAGCTCCAAAGACAAAAAATTTCGTTGCAATTTTACAAGCGCTTGGTTTAGAGCGTAAAAAATCGCTATTTGTGTTGGGTGAGTCAAATAAAAACGTATATTTGGCATCACGCAATTTGAAAAGCTTAAAAACAGTAAGTGACTCAGGATTAAATACTTACGATATTTTGAATGCAAACAAGGTAGTACTTTTAGAAGGGTCTCTAGAGGGAATTGAATCAAATTTAAGCAAATAGGTCACAGAAATGAGTATTTTAATTAAACCTATTATCACGGAAAAAGCGACAAACGATAGCGAAATGAATAATCGTTATACGTTTGTAGTAAATAAAAAGGCTAACAAAGTTGAAATTAAAAAAGCCGTAGAGGAAACTTACGGAGTTGATGTTTTAGCAGTGAGAACTTTAAATTATCCAGTACAACGCAAAACGAAATTCACTAAAAACGGTGTAGTTCAAGCGATGAAAGGATCTTATAAAAAAGCGATCGTACAGTTAGCTGAAGGAGCAAGTATTGATTTTTATAGCAATATCTAAAAAGATTAAATGTCAGTTAGAAAATTAAAACCAGTAACACCAGGTCAGCGTTTTAGAGTAGTAAATGGATTCGACGCCATCACTACTGATAAGCCGGAAAAGTCATTATTGGCACCGAATAAAAGATCTGGAGGTCGAAACAACAGTGGGAAAATGACAATGCGCTACATAGGTGGTGGTCATAAAAAACAGTACCGTATTATCGATTTTAAAAGAGATAAAGCGGGAATCCCAGCCGTAGTTAATTCAATAGAGTACGATCCAAATCGTACTGCGTTTATCGCGTTATTATTCTATGTAGATGGAGAAAAACGTTATATCATCGCTCAAAATGGATTAACTGTAGGGCAAACAATTATTTCAGGAACAGGAATTGCTCCGGAAGTTGGAAATGCAATGCCTTTGAGCGAAATGCCTTTAGGTACTACAATTTCTTGTATTGAATTACGTCCTGGACAAGGAGCTGTTATGGTTCGTAGTGCAGGTTCTTTTGCTCAGTTAATGGCAAAAGATGGTAAGTATGCAACAGTAAAGATGCCATCGGGAGAAACAAGATTAATCTTGTTGACATGTATGGCTACTATTGGAGTGGTATCAAACTCTGATCATCAATTGTTAGTATCTGGTAAAGCAGGTAGATCAAGATGGAAAGGTAGGAGACCACGTGTTAGACCAGTAGTTATGAATCCAGTTGATCACCCAATGGGAGGTGGTGAAGGTAAATCATCAGGGGGTCATCCAAGATCTCGTAATGGTATACCAGCAAAAGGATTTAAGACTAGATCTAAAACCAAGGCGAGTAATAAGTATATTGTAGAACGTAGAAAAAAATAACTGAAATATTATGGCACGTTCATTAAAAAAAGGACCGTTTGTAGCATATAAACTTGAAAGAAAAGTTTTAGCAAACGTTGAATCTAACAAAAAGACAGTTATCAAAACTTGGTCTAGAGCAACTATGATTACTCCAGATTTCGTAGGACAGACAATAGCTGTGCATAATGGTCGCCAATTTGTTCCAGTATATGTTACTGAGAACATGGTAGGACATAAATTAGGAGAATTTTCACCAACTCGTACTTATAGAGGGCATGGTGGTTCGAAAAATAAAGGTAAAAAATAGTAGGATATCATGGGAGTTCGTAAAAAATTAAGAGCACAACAGATTAAAGAAGAGAAGAAGCAACTTATCGTTGCTAAACTTAACGGTTGTCCTACTTCACCTAGAAAAATGCGTTTAGTAGCGGATTTAATAAGAGGAGTAGAAGTTGAGAAATCTTTACAAATCTTGAAATTTTGTTCTAAAGAAGCATCTATTAACTTAGAAAAATTATTATTGTCTGCCATTGCAAACTGGCAAGCAAAGAATGAAGATTCTAATATCGAAGATGCCGCTTTATTCGTAAAAGAAATTTACGTAGATAGCGCAGGAATGTTAAAAAGATTAAGACCAGCACCTCAAGGTCGTGCACATAGAATTCGCAAGCGTTCTAATCACGTTACTTTAGTGTTAGGTAGTAAAAACTTAAGTAATTAATCACATATAGAAATGGGACAAAAAACAAATCCAATTGGAAATCGTTTAGGAATTATCAGAGGATGGGAATCTAACTGGTATGGTGGAAATGACTATGGTGATAAGATTGCTGAAGATTATAAAATAAGAGAGTATGTAAATGCTAGATTATTTAAAGCAAGTGTATCAAGAGTTATTATTGAGCGCACACTTAAACTTGTAACCGTTACTATCACTACTGCTAGACCTGGTATTATTATTGGGAAAGGTGGAGCAGAGGTAGACAAGTTAAAAGTAGAGCTTAAGAAAATTACAGGAAAAGAGGTTCAAATAAATATATTTGAAATCAAACGTCCTGAGCTTGATGCGAAATTAGTTGCGGCAAGTATTGCGCGTCAAATTGAGAATCGTATCTCTTACCGTCGTGCAATCAAAATGGCTATTTCAGCATCAATGCGTATGAATGCAGAAGGTATCAAAATTCAAATTTCTGGACGTTTAAACGGAGCAGAAATGGCGAGATCTGAACACTATAAAGATGGAAGAATTCCTCTTTCTACGTTCAGAGCAGATATCGACTACGCACTTGTAGAGGCTCATACAACTTACGGTCGTTTGGGCGTAAAAGTATGGATTATGAAAGGCGAGGTTTATGGAAAGAGAGATTTATCACCTTTAGTTGGCTTATCAAAAAAGCAAGGTAAAGGAGGAAATAGCTCTAAGAGACAACCACGTAGAAGAAAGTAATTTTTTAAAAATTAGAAGGTAAAATGTTACAGCCAAAGAGAGTAAAATATCGTAAAGTACAGAAGGCAAAGGGGAACATGAAAGGGAATTCTGGTAGAGGACATCAGTTATCTAATGGAATGTTTGGAATCAAAGCCTTAGACCAAAACTTACTTACGTCTCGCCAAATTGAAGCAGCTCGTATCGCAGCTACTAGACATATGAAGAGGGAAGGACAATTATGGATTAAAATATTTCCGGACAAGCCTATTACCAAAAAACCATTAGAAGTACGTATGGGTAAAGGTAAAGGTGCACCAGAATATTTTGTTGCAGTTGTAAAACCAGGACGAATTATGTTCGAAGTAGGTGGTGTACCAATGGAAGTTGCTAAAGAAGCATTGCGTTTAGCAGCTCAAAAACTACCAGTAAGAACAAAATTTGTTGTTGCTAAAGATTTTGATAACGCTTAATTGTATTTAATTATGAAACAATCAGAAATTAAAGAATTATCAACAGAAGAGTTACAAGACAAACTCGGAAGTTTAAAGAAAAGTTATACAGATCTTAAAATGGCTCATACTATAACTCCATTGGAATCTCCATTGCAGTTGAGAAGTTTAAGAAGAACTGTAGCCAGAGTAGCTACAGAATTAACTAAAAGAGAATTACAATAATTGTATTCGTAAGTAAAAGATGGAAAAAAGAAATCTTAGAAAAGAGAGGATAGGAGTTGTTTCTAGTAACAAAATGGAGAAATCTATTGTTGTCTCAGAAGTAAAAAAAGTAAAACATCCTATGTACGGAAAGTTTGTATTGAAAACAAAGAAATATGTTGCTCACGACGAACTTAATGATTGCAATATTGGTGATACTGTAAAAATAATGGAAACTCGCCCTTTGAGTAAATCAAAGAGATGGAGATTAGTAGAAATCTTAGAAAGAGCTAAATAATATGTTACAGACAGAATCAAGATTAAAAGTAGCGGATAATACAGGTGCTAAAGAAGTATTGGTAATCCGTGTTTTAGGAGGAACAAAGAAGCGTTATGCATCTATTGGTGATAAGATTGTTGTGACTATTAAACAAGCTGCGCCAAATTCAAGTGTTAAGAAAGGACAAGTTTCTAGAGCAGTTGTAGTTCGTGTTAAAAAAGAGATCAGACGTAAAGACGGATCATATATCCGTTTCGACGATAATGCATGTGTTTTATTAGACGCAGGTGAAGAGATGAAAGGTACCCGTGTATTCGGACCTGTAGCGAGAGAACTTCGTGATAAACAATTCATGAAAATTGTATCATTAGCACCTGAAGTGCTTTAATAATTTATTTTAAAGATGAAATTAAAGATAAAGACAGGAGATACAGTTCGAGTAATGGCTGGAGATCATAAAGGAGAAGAAGGACGTGTTTCTAAAATTATTGCCGCCAAAGGTAGAGCAATCGTTGAAGGAGTAAACATGGTATCTAAACATACAAAACCTAGTGCTCAAAGTCCACAAGGTGGAATTGAGAAAATGGAAGCACCTATCAATATTTCTAACTTAATGTTAGTTGTAGATGGTGTTCCTACCAGAGTTGGTGTAAGAACTGAAGATGGTAAGAAAATTAGGTTTTCTAAAAAAACGGATAAAGCAATTTAGTGATGGCGTATATACCAAGACTTAAAGAAGAATATAAGAGCCGGATAGTGAAGGCTCTTATGGAAGAATTTAGCTATAAAAGTGTAATGCAAGTTCCTAAATTACAAAAAATTGTAATTAGTAAAGGAGTTGGTGCTGCAGTAGCTGATAAGAAATTGATTGACTACGCTGTTGAAGAATTAACTAAAATCACTGGTCAGAAAGCATTATCTACGATCTCTAAAAAGGATATCGCTACGTTTAAACTACGTAAAGGGATGCCAATTGGTGCAAAAGTAACCTTAAGGGGTGTAAAAATGTACGAATTTTTAGATCGTTTTGTAACTATTTCTTTACCACGTGTAAGAGATTTTAGAGGTATTAAAGCGAATGGTTTTGACGGTAGAGGAAATTATAATTTGGGAATAACTGAACAAATTATATATCCAGAAATCGATATTGATAAAATCAATAAAATCGGAGGAATGGACATTGCATTTGTAACGTCTGCTCCAACTGATAAAGAGGCAAAATCATTATTAACGGAATTAGGTTTACCATTTAAAAAGAATTAAGGAATGGCTAAAGAATCAATGAAAGCCCGTGAGGTTAAGAGACAAAAAGTAGTAAATAAGTATGCTGCTAAACGTAAAGCTTTAAAAGAAGCTGGAGATTACGATGCATTACAAAGACTACCTAAAAATGCGTCACCAGTTCGTTTACACAATCGTTGTAAATTAACAGGAAGACCTAAGGGGTATATGCGCCAATTTGGATTGTCACGTGTGACATTCCGTGAAATGGCAAATCAAGGATTGATACCAGGAGTTAGAAAAGCAAGTTGGTAAACTAATTAATAAAAAGTAAGAAGATGATCACAGATCCAATCGCAGATTATTTAACACGTCTAAGAAACGCTTTAAGTGCAGGACATAGAGTGGTAGAAGTACCAGCTTCAAAATTGAAAAAAGAAATCACTAAGATTTTATTTGATCAAGGGTTTATTTTAAGCTATAAATTTGAAGATGATGCTGTACAAGGTACCATCAAGATAGCGTTGAAATATGACAAGCAAACTAAAGACTCTGTTATAAAGAAAATGGAACGTATCAGTACTCCAGGTTTACGTAAGTATGTTGGTGCTGATGAAATGCCTCGTGTATTAAACGGTTTAGGTATTGCTATCGTTTCAACATCAAGAGGTGTTATGACAAACAAAAAAGCTCGCCAAGAGAATATTGGAGGTGAGGTATTGTGTTACGTATACTAAAATAACTTAAAGAGATGTCAAGAATAGGAAAGAGCCCAATTACTTTGGTTGATGGTGTTACATTTGAAATAAAAGATAATGTAGTTACTATTAAAGGTAAAATGGGAGAATTATCTCAAGAGATAAAAGATGGTATCGAGGTGGTATTAGAAGACGGTTTAATTAAATTAACCCGTCCTTCTGATAGCGTTCCTCATAGAGCGAAACATGGTTTATACCGTGCTTTGATAGCAAATATGATCGAAGGTGTAACTAAAGGATTTACTAAAGAATTAGAATTAGTAGGTGTAGGTTACAGAGCTTCAAATCAAGGTCAGAAGTTAGATTTAGCTTTGGGCTTTTCTCACAATATTGTGTTAGAAATTGCTACTGAAGTGAAAGTTGAAACAGTTTCTGAAAAAGGGAAGAATCCTATTATTAAATTAACTTCAATTGATAAGCAATTGGTAGGTGCAGTAGCAGCGAAAATTCGCGGTTTCCGTCCACCAGAGCCTTATAAAGGAAAAGGAGTTAAATTCGTAGGAGAAGAATTAAGAAGAAAAGCAGGTAAATCTGCATAATAAGCATTAATATTATGGCATTATCAAAGCTTGATAGACGAATTAGAATTAAGCATAGAATTAGAAAAATTGTTACAGGTACTGCACAACGTCCTAGACTAACTGTATTTCGTAGTAATAAAGAAATTTATGCTCAATTAATCGATGATAAAGCAGGTGTTACAATCGCTGCTTCTTCATCTAGAGATAAAGAAATCGATGCAAAAGGAACAAAAGTTGAAATTGCAGCAATTGTTGGAAAGGCCTTGGCCGAAAAAGCAACAAAAGCTGGAGTTGAAACAGTAGCTTTTGATCGTAACGGATTTTTGTACCACGGTAGAGTTAAAGCTCTTGCTGACGCAGCAAGAGAAGCTGGATTAAAATTTTAATTAAATTATGTATCATAAATACAATAACATAGAGAGAGTTAAGCCAAGCGGTTTAGAACTACAAGATCACCTAGTTGGAGTACAACGTGTAACGAAAGTTACTAAAGGGGGTCGTACTTTCGGGTTTTCAGCAATCGTTGTGGTTGGTGATGGAAACGGAGTTGTAGGACAAGGACTTGGTAAATCTAAAGATGTTGCTTCTGCGATTGCAAAAGCAATTGAAGATGCTAAGAAAAATTTAGTTAGAATTCCAATTATAAATGCTACTTTGCCGCACGAACAAAAAGGAAAGTATGGTGGAGCACGTGTATTCTTAAAACCAGCATCTTCGGGTACTGGAGTTATTGCAGGTGGAGCGGTGAGAGCCGTTCTTGATTCTGTTGGAATTCATGATGTATTATCAAAATCTCAAGGATCTTCTAACCCACACAATGTGGTAAAAGCAACCTTCGACGCATTATTACAATTACGTAGTGCTTCTATGATTGCTCAACAAAGAGGAGTTTCTTTAGAAAAAGTATTTAAAGGATAAAACAATTATTACGATGGCAAAAATTAGAGTTACGCAAGTAAGAAGTAAAATTAGACGTCCACAAAAACAAAAGAGAACTTTAGAAGCTCTTGGTTTACGTAAGATTGATCAGGTTGTAGAACATGAAGCTACGCCTGCAGTCCTAGGAATGGTAAATAAAGTTAAACACTTAGTTTCTGTAGAAGAAATTAAATAATAAGTTAATTATGACATTAAATAACTTAAGACCTGCTAGAGGTTCTGTTAAGAACAGTAAAAAGCGTATAGGTAGAGGTGAAGGTACTGGAAAAGGTGGTACCGCAACTCGTGGTCATAAAGGAGCTAAGTCTCGTTCAGGATATTCTAGAAAGATAGGATTTGAAGGGGGACAAATGCCTTTACAAAGACGTGTACCTAAATTCGGTTTTACTAATATTAATAGAAAAGAATACGCAGGTATTAATATAAGTAAGTTACAAGAATTAGTTGATAACAAAAAAATTACTGGTACAGTAACTTTGGAAGTATTAATGGAAAATCGTTTAGTTCGCAAAAATGACCTAGTAAAAATATTGGGTGATGGCGAATTAACTGCTAAATTAGATGTAACTGTTCACAAATTTACTGCATCAGCGAAAGCGGCTATTGAAAAAGCTGGTGGATCTGCAGTAATGCTATAAGATTTATTTTAAATGAGAAAAATAGTTCAAACCATAAAGGACATTTGGTCTATCGATGAGCTTAAAACTAAGATTATTCTTACTCTTAGTTTTATGGCCATCTATCGATTTGCATCAAACGTTTCATTACCAGGGATCAATATGAATGTCGCGCAAGCAGCATTGTCCCGCCAAACAGAAGGTGGTGGTATTTTAGGATTACTCGATATGTTTACAGGAGGTGCCTTTGCGCAAGCTTCTGTTGTTGCATTGGGTATTATGCCTTATATATCGGCATCTATTGTTGTTCAATTAATGGGAATGGCAATACCTTATTTACAAAAGTTGCAGAAGGATGGTGAGAGTGGAAGAAAGAAAATAAATCAAATTACACGTTGGTTGACCATTGCTATTACAGCAGTGCAAGGACCGGCGTATATTGCTAATATATATGGCCTTATTCCAGCATCAGCATTTTATATCAGTGGTTCTATGTTTTGGGTATCTTCAATGGTATTATTAACAGCAGGAACAGTGTTTGCAATGTGGTTGGGTGAAAAAATTACTGATAAAGGTATTGGTAACGGTATTTCACTGTTGATTATGGTCGGAATTATAGCTCGTTTCCCTTCTTCATTTTTAAAAGAAATTGCTTCTCGTACAAATGAATCGAATGGAGGATTAATCATGATCTTGTTAGAGGTTGTGGCTTGGTTCCTAGTTATTCTTATTAGTATTTATCTTGTGACCGCTGTACGAAGAGTTGCAGTTCAGTATGCTCGTAAAACAGTTGCTGGATCAATTAAGAGTGTTGCAGGAGCAAGACAGTACATTCCTTTAAAGTTAAACTCTGCTGGAGTGATGCCAATTATATTTGCTCAGGCAATTATGTTTGCACCAGCTTTGCTAGCCCATTCAGAAAATGATACGGTTAAAACCATAGGAATGCAGTTTCAAAATATGTTTGGTTTTTGGTATAATTTAGTATTTGCTTTGTTAATCATAATTTTTAGTTATTTTTACACCGCAATTACAATACCAACCAATAAAATGGCAGATGATTTAAAACGTAGTGGAGGATTTATACCAGGTGTTAAGCCAGGGAAAGATACAGGGGACTTGTTAGACAGGATTTTATCCATGGTCACATTACCTGGATCTATATTCCTAGCTCTTGTAGCAATACTTCCTGCATTTGTTGTAATGACAGGTGTTCAACAAAGTTGGGCTATGTTTTATGGAGGAACATCATTAATAATTATGGTAGGAGTTGCTATTGATACAATTCAACAAATTAACTCACACCTTTTGAACCGTCATTATGATGGATTAATGAAAAAAGGAACCAAACGAAAAGCGTTAGTATAATGGCAAAACAACCAGCAATAGAACAAGATGGAACTATCACAGAAGCATTGTCAAATGCAATGTTTCGTGTAGAGCTTCAAAATGGACACGTTGTAACAGCACATATCTCTGGAAAAATGCGTATGCATTACATTAAATTATTACCCGGAGATAAAGTGAAGTTAGAGATGAGCCCTTACGACTTAACAAAAGCAAGAATTACTTACAGATATTAATGTATTTACGATGAAAGTTAGAGCATCAATAAAAAAGAGAAGTGCCGAGTGCAAGATTGTGCGTAGAAAAGGCAGATTATATGTAATCAACAAAAAGAATCCTAGATTTAAACAAAGACAAGGATAATTATGGCAAGAATAGCAGGTATTGATATACCAAAGAATAAAAGAGGTATTATTGCCTTAACCTATATCTTTGGAATCGGAAGAAGCAGAGCTCAAGAGATTTTGGCTGCTGCAAAAGTTGACGAAAGTACTAAAGTTCAAGATTGGAGTGATGAAGAGATCGCTGCAATTCGTGAGCAAGTTGGTACCTTGACAATTGAAGGTGAATTACGTTCTGAAATTCAAATGAGTATTAAACGTTTAATGGACATTGGTTGTTACCGTGGAATTAGACATAGAACTGGGTTACCACTACGTGGTCAAAGAACTAAAAATAACTCTAGAACTAGAAAAGGAAAACGTAAGACAGTAGCTAACAAAAAGAAAGCAACTAAATAATAACAAATAGATATTAGTAGTTAGAATATATAGTTAGATAAATCTTAATTTATTGATATTTATCTAACTACTAAGTACTAAATTCTAAAGACGAAAAGATATGGCGAAAGCAAGTTCAAAAAAACGTAAAGTTGTTGTTGAAGCAGTAGGTGAAGCTCACATTACAGCATCATTTAATAACATTATTATCTCTTTAACAAACAAAAGAGGTGATGTTATTTCTTGGTCATCTGCTGGAAAGCAAGGATTTAGAGGTTCTAAGAAAAACACTCCGTATGCAGCACAATTAGCAGCAGAAGATTGTGCAAAAGTTGCACATGAAGCGGGTTTACGTAAAGTAAAGGTGTATGTAAAAGGACCTGGAAATGGACGTGAGTCTGCAATGAGGACTATTCACAATGCAGGGATCGAAGTAACTGAGATTATCGATGTTACTCCATTACCACACAACGGATGTAGACCTCCGAAGAGAAGAAGAGTATAATTAAATTAATTTTGACGATAGGTTATTAGATTATCGAAGGATAAGCCTTAATTCATAATCCCTATCAAAAACAACAAGAAATGGCAAGATATACAGGACCAAAAACTAAAATTGCTCGTAAATTTGGCGAGGCAATTTTTGGAGATGATAAAGCTTTTGAAAAAAGAAATTATCCTCCAGGACAACACGGAAACAATAGACGTAGAGGAAAAAAATCTGAATACGCTATGCAGTTAATGGAAAAGCAAAAAGCTAAATATACTTATGGTATTTTAGAACGTCAATTCCGTAACTTATTTAAAGCAGCTTCTGCTAGTAAAGGAATTACAGGTGAAGTTTTACTTCAACTTTGTGAGTCACGTTTAGATAACGTAGTGTACCGAATGGGGATCGCTCCTAGTCGTAGTGGGGCACGTCAATTGGTTTCTCACCGTCACATTACTGTGAATGGAGAAATTGTTAACATACCTTCTTATTCTTTACTCCCTGGAGACATTGTTGCAATTAGAGAGAAATCTAAATCACTTATAGCGATTGAAGATTCATTAGCTAATAGATCAGATGTTTACGAATGGTTGACATGGAATGGCGATGCGATGCAAGGAAACTTTGTAAGTGCTCCTGAAAGGCTTCAAATTCCAGAAAATATTAAAGAACAATTAATCGTAGAGCTTTACTCTAAATAATTTTTAAAGATAATTAAACCAACTATGGCAATATTAAATTTTCAAAAGCCCGATAAAGTAATTATGATTGATTCTACTGATTTTAAAGGTAGATTCGAATTTAGACCGTTAGAACCAGGTTTTGGTTTAACAGTTGGTAATGCTTTAAGACGCGTATTGCTTTCATCGCTAGAAGGGTTTGCTATTACATCACTTCGTATCGAAGGTGTAGAGCATGAATTTTCAACAGTTAAAGGTGTTGTAGAAGATGTTACTGAAATTATTCTAAACCTTAAACAAGTTCGATTTAAAAAGCAGATTGAGGATTCTGATCGTGAAACAGTGACAATGTCATTTTCAGGACAGGAGCAATTAACTGCTGGTGACTTTCAAAAATTCATCTCAGGATATCAAGTGTTAAATCCAGATCTATTGATCTGTAACATGGAAAGTTCTGTTAAGATTGATATGGAAATCACAATCGAAAAAGGTCGAGGATTTGTACCTGCAGAAGAAAATAAAAAATCTGGCGCAGCTTTAGGTACAATCTTTACAGACTCAATTTTTACACCTATTAAGAATGTAAAATACGCTGTAGAGAATTTCCGTGTGGAGCAAAAAACTGATTACGAAAAATTAGTATTTGATATTGTTTCTGATGGTTCAATTTCACCAAAAGATGCCTTAACTGAAGCAGCTAAGATATTAATTCATCACTTTATGTTATTCTCTGATGAGCGTATTACATTAGAAGCTGATGAGATTGCTCAAACTGAAACATATGATGAGGAATCATTACATATGCGTCAGTTGTTAAAAACAAAATTAGTTGATATGGATCTTTCGGTTCGTGCGCTAAATTGTTTAAAAGCGGCAGAGGTTGATACTTTAGGAGACTTAGTATCGTTTAATAAAAATGACTTAATGAAATTCCGTAACTTCGGTAAAAAATCTTTAACTGAGTTGGATGAATTAGTTCACAACAAAGGTTTGAGCTTTGGAATGGATTTAAGTAAGTATAAATTAGATAAGGATTAATTAGAAACTGAAAAGTTTTAGTTAAGAATAATATAACATGAGACACGGAAAGAAATTTAATCACTTAGGAAGAAAAACAGCCCATAGAAAAGCGATGTTAGCTAATATGGCTTGTTCCCTAATTGAGCACAAACGTATTAATACAACAGTTGCAAAGGCCAAAGCATTACGTATGTTTGCGGAACCTTTAATCACTAAATCTAAAGAGGATACTACGCACAATCGTAGAATTGTTTTTAGTTATTTAAGAGATAAATATGCGGTTACTGAACTTTTTAAAGAAATTTCAGTAAAAGTAGCAGACCGCCCAGGTGGTTATATTCGTATCATCAAATTAGGAAACCGTCAAGGAGATAATGCTTCAATGGCAATGGTTGAATTAGTTGATTACAACGAAGTTTATAATCCAAACGGTAAAAAGAAGAAAAAAACAACTCGTAGAGGGCGTAGCAAAAAAGCTGAGTCTACTGAAGCAGTTGTTGATACTAAGGACGAATCTTCTGAAGAGTAATGATACGTTTAGTATAATATTTAAAAGGATAAACATTTTTGTTTATCCTTTTTTTTATATTTGCTCACCAGTTAAATGAATAAATTGTAGTATAAATGGGATACACACAACACAAAAAAGCCATTCTTTTATTAGCAGATGGAACTGTATTTGAAGGAAAATCTATAGGGATAGAAGGAACAGCCTATGGAGAAATTTGTTACAATACGGGTATGACAGGATACCAAGAAATCTTTACAGACCCGTCTTACTTTGGACAAATGATGTTAACAACCAATGCTCACATTGGTAATTATGGAGTAAATGACTCGGAAGTTGAATCTAACAGTATTAAAATTGCTGGTTTGGTTTGTAAAAACTTTAGTTTTAATGATTCTCGTAAAGATTCATCGGGTTCTTTATTGAACTATTTTGAAAAAAATAAACTCATGGCTATTTCTGATATTGATACGAGGGCTGTGGTGAGATATATTCGTGATAAGGGTGCAATGAACGCTGTTATCTCTACAAATATAAATATTAAAGAATTACAAGAGGTGTTGAAAAACACGCCAGATATGGATGGTTTAGAATTAGCATCTAAAGTATCTACTAAGGAAGCTTATTTTTTCGGTAAAGAAGATGCGCCACTTAAAATTGCTGCACTAGATTTAGGTATCAAGACTAGTATCCTTAAGAATCTTGCAAAAAGAGGTTGCTATATAAAAGTGTTCCCATACAATTCCAAGTTTGAAGAAATGGAGGCATTTAATCCAGATGGATATTTTCTTTCTAATGGACCAGGTGATCCGACTCCATTGAAGGAAGCACAAGAAGTAGCTAAAAAGATTATTGCAAAAAATTTACCGCTATTCGGTATTTGCTTAGGGCATCAAGTTATTGCATTGGCTAATGGAATTAAAACATTTAAAATGCACAATGGTCACCGAGGTATCAATCATCCTGTTAAAAATTTGATAAGTGGAAGAGGTGAAGTAACTTCACAAAATCATGGATTTGTAGTGGATAGAAACGATGTGGAAGCACATCCAGAATTCGAAATAACACATGTTCATTTAAATGACGATACACTGGCAGGTATGCGAATGAAAAACAAAAACTGTTTTTCAGTTCAGTACCACCCAGAGGCAAGCCCAGGACCACATGATTCTGAATATCTATTTGACCAGTTTATTGAAAACATAAAAAAATAATAAAAACTTTTATAAAAACAGCCATTTACCATGGCTGTTTTTTTTGTCTTCCATCTCGAAAACGTTGTAGTATAAACTAAGTTTGCTAAGTACTTCTAAGTCTTAATTTTTTGTATCTTTGAGGAACAAAATTATCATAAAAGAGTATACATATGAGTATTATATTAGGAGTACACGCGAGACAAATTTTTGATTCAAGAGGTAACCCAACTGTTGAAGTTGATGTAGTTACAGAAAACGGAGTAATGGGTAGAGCAGCGGTTCCATCTGGAGCTTCTACCGGAGAACATGAAGCCGTTGAATTACGTGATGGTGGTTCAGACTTTATGGGTAAAGGTGTTTTAATTGCTGTTAAAAATGTAAACGAAATTATAGCTGAAGAGTTATTAGGAGTTTCTGTTTTTGAACAAAACGCTATTGACCAATTGATGATTAAATTGGATGGTACTCCAAACAAATCAAAATTAGGAGCTAATGCTATTTTAGGTGTTTCTTTGGCAGTTGCTAAAGCAGCAGCTAACGAGTTAAATGTACCTTTATATCGTTACATCGGTGGAGTAAGTGCTAATACATTACCTGTTCCAATGATGAATATCATTAATGGTGGTTCTCACTCTGATGCACCTATCGCATTCCAAGAGTTTATGGTGATGCCTGTAAAAGCAAAAAGTTTTTCTCATGCATTGAAAATGGGAACTGAAATTTTTCACAACCTTAAAACTTTATTACACGAACGTGGTTTAAGTACTGCTGTAGGTGATGAAGGTGGATTTGCACCTAAATTTGATGGTACTGAAGACGCTATTGAAACAGTATTAAAGGCAATTAGAAATGCAGGATACACTCCAGGGGATGATGTTATGTTAGCCTTAGATTGTGCTGCAGCTG
Source organism: Flavobacteriaceae bacterium (assembly GCA_965224465.1). GTDB lineage: Bacteria > Bacteroidota > Bacteroidia > Flavobacteriales > Flavobacteriaceae. Next base: position 4,371,632 of record OZ245049.1, read on the forward strand.
AATTTTTTGTTGATGGAAAATACGATTACACGAAGTTTGAAGGTGAATCAGGTGTTATTAGAACCTCTGAAGAGCAAGCAGACTATTTAGCTGAATTAGCTGCTAAATACCCAATTATCTCTATCGAAGACGGTATGGATGAAAATGACTGGGATGGTTGGAAATATTTAACCGAACAAATTGGAGATAAAGTGCAATTGGTTGGGGATGATTTATTCGTAACTAATGTAGAGCGTTTGTCTAAAGGTATCAAAAATGATATCGCAAATTCAATTTTGATCAAAGTAAACCAAATTGGTACCTTAACAGAAACTATTGCAGCTGTTAATATGGCACATAATGCAGGTTATACTTCTGTGATGTCTCACCGTTCTGGAGAAACTGAAGACAATACAATTGCTGATTTAGCAGTTGCATTGAACACAGGTCAAATTAAAACTGGATCTGCTTCTCGTTCTGATCGTATGGCTAAATACAACCAATTATTAAGAATTGAAGAAGAATTAGGAAGCGTAGCTTACTATCCTCAAAATAATGCCTTTAAAATTAAGTAATATATAATTTTATAGAAATAATTGATAAAAGCCGAGGAAACTCGGCTTTTTCTTGTTTGTAATAATCTATACGTAATTAGCAAAAGAGCTATCCGATTTGTATATAAATTACATAAAAAACACTAAATTCGCTATTACGAACACTTAACAACAATAATATTAAAATAGATAGATATACTATGTCAGAAAAAGCGATTTTAGAAATAGATGGACAGAAATATGAATTCCCAATAATTAGAGGAACGGAAAATGAAGTTGCAATTGATTTAAAAGCTCTCAGAACTGCTACTGGAGGTGTAATAACTTTAGATCCAGGTTTTAAAAACACAGGGTCTTGTGCAAGTTCTATTACTTTTTTAGATGGAGAAAAAGGGATTTTAAGACATAGGGGATATGCTATCGAAGATTTAACAAAAAAAGCTAGTTTTTTGGAAGTAGCGTATTTAATTATTTTTGGAGAGTTACCTACCAAAGAGGAGTTTACTAAGTTTGATAATGACGTTAAAAAGGAAAGCCTTGTTAACGAAGAAATGAAGGGGATTGTAAATGGATTTCCTAAAAATGCTCATCCAATGGGAATGGTTGCTTCGCTTACAAGTGCGTTGACAGCTTTTAATCCCAAATCTGTATATGTTGGTACTGAAGACGAAATGTATATTGCAATTGTAAAATTACTTGCAAAATTCCCGGTTTTAGCTGCCTGGTCTCATCGTAGAAATAAAGGGTTGCCTTTAAATTACGCAGATAACTCGTTGGATTATATTTCTAACATCATGCAAATGTTGTTTAAGTTGCCTACCGAAACTTATAAAATGAATCCTATTGCTGTTAAAGCAATGGACGAGTTGTTGATATTACACGAAGATCATGAACAAAACTGTTCTACGTCTACGGTTCGTATCTCTGGTTCATCCCATGTTGGATTGTTTGCATCGGTTGCCACAGGTGTTTCTGCTCTTTGGGGAGAATTACACGGAGGTGCCAATCAAGCTGTTTTAGAAATGTTGGAAGCAATTAAAGATGATGGAGGAGATGTCGAAAAATTCATAGCAAGAGCTAAAGATAAAAATGATCCATTCCGCCTAATGGGCTTTGGACATCGCGTATATAAAAACTTTGATCCACGTGCCAAAATTATTAAAGAAGCATGTGACGAATTGTTTGAAGATTTAAATTTGAATGATCCTGTTTTGGACATCGCCAAACACCTAGAGGAAGTGGCATTAAAAGATGAATATTTTATAAAACGTAAATTGTTTCCAAATGTAGACTTCTATTCTGGAATTATATACCGTGCATTAGGAATACCAGTAGAAATGTTTACTGTTATGTTTGCTATTGGTCGCTTGCCAGGTTGGATTGCACAATGGAAAGAAATGCGTGAAAACCACGAGCCGATTGGGCGTCCGCGTCAATTGTATATTGGTGAACCGTTACGTGCGTTTAAAGAATATGCTGATCGATAATTTTTTTTAAAAAAAAGCTATAAAAACCTCATAGAAATATGAGGTTTTCTTATTTTTGGACATACAACTCTAATACGAATGATGGAATTAAACGTTACAAACGAAACTGCTAAATTAAAAGCAGTAGTGCTTGGAAGTGCAAGGAATAATGGACAGCCCCCTCTGTTAGAGGATTGTTATGACCCTAAATCTAGGGAACACGTTATTGCAGGAACGTATCCTGTTGAATCAGATATGGTTCGCGAAATGGAGGCTGTTGCTGCAGTTTTTAAAAAATATGATATTACTGTCTACAGACCTATTGAAATAGAGGGTTACAATCAAATATTTGCAAGAGATATTGCTTTTGTGATTGATGACTATTTTATAAAATCTAATATTTTACCAGATCGAGAGAAAGAAATTGATGCTATTAAACACGTGATGGATCTTATAGATCCTACCAAAATAATTAACTTACCAGATCTTGTTCATGTGGAAGGTGGTGATGTTATGCCTTGGAATGACTATCTTTTTATTGGAACATATACAGCAAAAGATTACCCTGATTATATTACGGCAAGAACTAATAAACATGCGGTTGATTACCTGACAGAAATGTTTCCTAATAAAAAAGTTGTCTCTTTTGAATTGAAAAAATCAAATACGGAACCACGTGACAATGCATTGCATTTGGACTGCTGTTTTCAACCTGTAGGAACTGATAAAGCTATTATTTACAAAGGAGGATTTTTAGTAGAAAAGGAATACCAGTTTTTAGTTGATTTATTTGGCGCTGAGAATGTTTTTGAAATTACAAGAGATGAAATGTATCATATGAATTCAAATGTGTTTTCTATTGCTCCAAATGTTGTGATTTCTGAAAAGAATTTTACGCGACTTAACACTTGGTTGCGAAGTAAAGGAATAACTGTAGAGGAAGTGCCTTATGCGGAAATAGCAAAACAAGAAGGCTTGTTACGCTGCTCTACTTTGCCTTTAATCAGAGCGTAAATAAATTAAAATAACAAGTGTAGGAAGGTCATTATTTCTTTTTAATACTTTAGTTGAAAGGGTGCGTGCAATGGAAACGATAAAGTTATTTTTATACTTTTATAGGTGATTTTATATCAAATACATTTCCAAATGAAGGTTTAGAAATGTACTTGTTTTTTGTTTTGGCTAGGCGAAAAGGGAAAGATAATTATAGCTATCGTTTTTTTTTTTAACAACGACAGCACGTAAAATAAACTAATTATATCGTTTGTTTTGGGTTGTAATGGGTGTTTACTAGATTTTCTGAATCAGAGGGTTGAATGCTTTTGAAGCGACCAATACGGTGTCTCCAATGCTAAATTTGTCTATTTCGGAAGGCATCATTACCGTTTTTACAACCGTATTTGCAATTAAAATGGTGAGTACATAAATAACATCCTCTTTCTCTATCTTGATGATTTCTCCTGTAAATTGAAATTTTCCGCTGATTTTTTTTTGAGTAAAAACCGTCAATGGATCCCCTTGTTTTTCAATAATTCCATTTTTTAGAACATATATCTTATCTGACATTTTTATGATTTCCCCAATATTATGACTGATCATAATAGTTGTCAGTTGGTATTTTTTGTGTACCATCAAAATATAATCCTGTAATTTGGATCGCATTTCGTGATCTATGGCAGATAAAGGTTCGTCTAATAATAAAATGCGCGGTTTTTTTACAAGGGCTCTTGCTAATGCTACTCGTTGTTGTTGTCCTCCAGACAGCGAAGTTGGTTTTCTGTCTTGTAATTGTTCCAGTCCTATAATCGCTATCAATTCATTCACCATGCATTTAGACTGTCCTTTTTGTAAGGCAAATTCCAAGTTTTCTCTCACTGTCATATTCGGAAATAAAGCGTAATCTTGAAATACGATGCCAATATTCCTGTCTTGTGGTCTTATATGTTTTTTTGTCGTAGTATCATCCCATGTAATACCGTCAACACGTATGCTTCCTTTGTCTGGTTTTAACAAGCCAGAGAGCATGCGTAAAGTAGATGTTTTTCCAACTCCTGAAGCTCCGTATAATGTTGCAAATTCACCTTTTTTAATTTGAATATCTAGGTTTAAATTTAGGATTCCACTTGAGCTGTTTAATTGTTTTTGAATGGTTAAAAAAATCATTAAAATACGTTTTTTATAGAGTTGTTTTTACGGAGGTAGACCAATAATAAAATGACAAATGTGATGCTAAATAAAATTAAAGAATAGGTGTTGGCAGCGTCGTAATTTAAAGATTCTACTTCGTCATAGATGGCGATGGAAGCTACCTTTGTTTTGTTGGGTATGTTTCCTCCTATCATTAAAACAACGCCAAATTCTCCAATAGTATGTGCAAAAGACAATACTACTCCAGTAATCAAAGAAGGTGTTATATTGGGAAGTAGTACTTTAAATAGGGTTGTTAATTTTGATTTGCCTAATAGGCTAGATGCTTCTATTAAATGAGTAGAGATACTGGAAAACCCTGCCTGAACTGGATGTACCATAAAAGGCAAACTATAAATTATAGAACCGATTATTAAGCCTTCAAATGAGAATATCAATTGGATTCCCAAATTGGTGTCCAACCATGCGCCAAAGCTATTTTGAGGACTGAAAGCAATTAGAAAATAAAATCCAAGTACCGTTGGAGGGAGTACCAAAGGCATGCTTACCAATGCTTCTATTACCGGTTTGAGTTTGTTTTTAGTATAAGCCAACCAATACGCAAGGGGAATCCCTATAATTATGAGTAAGATAGCAGTAATACTTGCTAATTTAAATGTTAAAATAAGAGGAGACCAATCTATCATTTAGAAAGCATTATTTCGTTTGATTTTATCATTACCGTTACGGTGGTGTTTATGACTAAGTGTAATTGGTTTACCGCGTTTGTGGTGATCATAGAACTTATAATTCCTACATTTGTAGCTACTTCTAGTGTGCTTAAAATCACACCTTTATTTAGGCTTAAAATTGTTCCTCTGAATTTATTTTGAAGGCTCAAATTCTTATATTCACCTGTTCCTACCACGACCTCTGTTTCTTTAAAAAGCACCTGTACTATTGCTCCTGTTTTTATATAACTTGAAGATTCTGGGTTTTCAAGGACAATGCTTGTCACCTGAGAGCCTTGAACATCTATGCTCACAATACTCACGCTTCCACTCGTTTGAATCTCCGTTATTTTTCCGTGTAAAATATTCATTTATTAAAGGTACTAAATTATATGGTAACCATATTTTTTTAAAATGTTTTTGGCTTTTGTTGATTGCATAAAATCAAAGAATTTCATGCTTGATTTTTTAGTGTTTAAGGGGATAATTCCTTGTGCAATTGGAGTGTATGACTCTTTTGGTATTGTGATCCAACTTCCTTTATTTATTAAATGAGGAGTGTGTAATACAGAGGTACATGTAAAACCAATATCTACGTTTTTTGTCTGAATAAATTGATTGGTTTGAGAAACACTTTCTCCAGTTATAAAAGTGGCTGTTATGCGTGGTTTCAAAGAGTAAAATTCAAGAACTTCCTCTGTTGCAACACCATAAGGAGCTGTTTTGGCATTGGAAATGGCAATGTGTTTTATAGAGGTAGATGTGAGTAACTCTAAGGAAGGGTGAATGTTTTTCTTACAGGTCCATAAGATAAGTGTTCCGTATGCATAAATATAAGGTCTGATTGTTGCAAAGCCCTCATTATACAAGTCTGTTGGGAATTTTATATCGGCTGATACAAAAAGATCATAAGGTGCACCTGATTTTATCTGGGCGGTGAGTTTTCCTGAAGATGCTACTACCAATTGTGTCTGTATCCCTGTATGTTCTTCAAATGCAGTTTGTAAAGCTTTCATCGTAACTTTCATATTTGAAGCAGTAGCAATGGTCAATGGCTGCTTTTTTGGACTGTGGCACGAGAAGAAAAAAGCAATAAAAATAAAGTTTCTGACACTTTTAATGAAAAATGAATGCATATTTTAAGTATAAGCACAAATATAGGAAGTTAATTTTACTGTTCCTCTATTATTTATAGCGTTAAAAGTATAAAAAATGGTATTATCTAGTTTTCGATGAGCTAGGTTGGTTGTTTTTAGTATTTTTGCTCCATAACTAAATAACAGTTTTTAAGTATGAACCAAACGACCAATACGATTGTCATGATTCGCCCAGTTTCTTTTAGAATGAACGAACAAACGGCGGTAAATAATTATTACCAAAAAGTTCTAGAAGATCTATCTCCAGCTACCATTCAAGAAAAAGCATTGGCTGAGTTTGATGCTTTTGTTGCTCTATTAAGAGCAGAAGGAGTGGATGTAATTGTTATGGATGATACAAAAACTCCTGATACACCAGATGCTATATTTCCTAATAACTGGATTTCTTTTCACGAAAATGGAACGGTAGCTTTATATCCTATGTTTGCAGAAAATCGCCGATTGGAACGTAGAGAAGACCTTTTGGAACTTCTAGAAGAAAAAGGATTTGTAATAGAGAATGTTATGGATTACACAGCAGCAGAAGACGAAAAAGTATTTTTGGAAGGGACAGGTAGTTTATTATTGGACCGTGTTAATAGAAAAGCCTATTGTGCTATTTCTCCACGAGCAGAGGAAGAATTATTTATAGAATTTTGTGAAGATTTTGAGTTTACTCCAGTGCCTTTTGAATCGTATCAAACGGTAAATGAGAAGCGTTTGCCGATATATCATACCAATGTAATGATGTGTTTAGGTGAAAAATTTGCGGTAATTTGTCTGGATAGTATTGATGACAAGAAAGAGCGTAAAATGGTAAAGATGCACTTAAAAGAAGATGGAAAGGAATTGATACTTATTACAGAAGACCAAGTGAATAATTTTGCTGGAAATATGTTGCAAATAAAAGGGAAGGACGATGAAGCGTTGCTTGTAATGTCTACAGCTGCCTTTACATGTTTGACGCAACATCAAAAGGTAATATTACAAAAACATTGTCGTATTGTATCTAGTTCTTTAGACGTAATTGAAGCCTGTGGAGGTGGAAGTGCGCGCTGTATGATGTCGGAAGTGTTTTTGCCAAGGCAATAGTAATTAATAGTATTTATGTAAATTTAAACGATGCTTTCTAAAAAAACAAAATACGGATTAAAGGCGCTTACTTATTTAGCCAATAAAGACAAATCTATTCCAGTTTCAATAGCTGAAATATCCGAGGCTGAGAATATTTCGTTGAAATTTTTAGAAAGTATTCTATTAAGCCTGAAAAAAGCAGGCTTTTTATCTTCAAAAAAAGGAAAAGGTGGTGGCTATTATTTCCTAAAGAATCCAGATGAAGTTTCGGTCGCATCTATTATTCGTGTTTTAGAAGGACCTATTGCTATGTTACCTTGTGCAAGTTTAAACTATTACGAAAAATGTGAAGACTGCATGGATGAAACGATCTGTTGCCTTAATAATTTGATGATTGAAGTTAGAGATAGAACCTTAGAGATTCTTGAAAATAAATCTTTGGGTGATTTAATGAAAGAAGCATACAAACATAAACGTTCTTAAAATTGTTTATCAAAGGCGTGTTTTCATAGGTTTAAAAAAGAAGTAAAAAAGCCAAGCCCATGATAGGACTTGGCGATAGAAAAGTATTAATACTTGGATACGGAACCTCCAGAGGACGTATCCTTATCAATTACTTTTGGGTTTCCTGCATAATCGATATCGCCACCACTACTAGCTTTTGCTGTAAGTGATTCAGATGCATATACATCCATATTGGCGCCGCTCGATACTTTGGCAGTGGTGTTTTCTGATTCCATGTTACTTGCGTAAATAGTACTTCCGCTACTTGCTTTGGCTTGAAAGAATGTTGTTGTTCCTTCTATTCTAATGTCTGCTCCGCTAGAGGTTTCGCATTGAATGTTTTGTGCTGTAATTTTTAATTTCATAGAACTACCACTACTTGCATCTAGTTCTAAATCATCGGTTTTAACTGTGTTTCCTGTTTGTATACGAGCACCGCTAGAAGTAGCTAAATGTATAATTTTGGAAGTGTTTACATATACGTTTCTTGCAGCTGCTCGATACACATTTTTTTCAAGGAAAATATGCAGGGTATGGCCTTTTACTTCTGTTTTTAAAAGGTTTATGATATTCTCATCTGCCTCTACGTCTATGCGTTGTTCTGAACTTTGAGTAAGAAATACGTGTATACCTTGTCCTACATCAATCGCATCAAAAGGTGTTTCTATAGTACGCTGCTCTGAGCGTATATTTCCATTTCCTTTGATGCCCGTAAAACTATCAAATAAGCAGGAAGTGGTAGAAACTACTAGAATTACTAAGGCTATAATTTTTGTTGTTTTTTTCATAATAGAGTTGTTTAGTCTATGCTAGGTGTCCGTTATACCAAATATATTCCCAAGTGATGGTTTAGAATTGGTATTATTACACAAGACTCCATGATAGTTGATTTTTAATATTTATGTAAAACTGTTCTTATTTGTCTGTTTTTTAAAATGTATAGTACCGAATTGTTGTTTTTTAAGGTTCAATTGTTACTAGTCAATTGTAATCCCACTAGTATCAATTTTTATTTCGGTACTTTTAGTATTGTTCGTCATTTTTAGTTTTAAACGATTGCTGTTTATCGATAAATTAAAAGTGTCATTTTCAGGGTCATAATTACGACCGTAATCGTCTTCGTCACAGTCCAAACAATACAAGCCGTCTTCTGTCATTTTATAATTGTGTTTGGCCATATCGTTGTCATTAATATATTGAATGTTTTTGATGTTTCTTATAAATGTGCGTGTATTTGCATTTAAGTAAACACTACTTCCGATGGGTAAATAAACAATTATATGTACGGATTGATCCTTAAATTTATTACTGATAGAAGACAGGAAATAACTATTCAATAGTAAGTTGTTGTCATTTAAATTAAATTCGTATTCAATAGCATCTGCTGAATTATTAGCAATCAATCTTGATTTAGCCTCCGTGTTTTTTCTAATTTTTATTTTAACATTATTACTGTCGCTTTGTCTAATATCCAGTCGTATTCGGCTCGATAGTAGATTTTTAGTATCTCCGTCATATACAGTCTCATAATCATTTCGGTAATGTATACTACTTCTATTACTCAGTTCTTCGTTGTTAATCATCTTTATTTTTAAAGGAGCATTATTGACTAGTAATAAATTTTCCTTTATAGTGGATACTCCTACGTGCGCATGTCTAGCAGCAAATTCAATTCCAGAAAATGACAAGCCTAAAATGGCTATAATCCATATTCCTAATAAAGAAAGCTTTGTGGTTAGCCCCAACGATTTTACATTGTTAGATAAGATACGTAATCCTATAATAAATAATATGATGAAAGGGATTCCAATTGCTAAAAAGAAAAAGAGTCCTAGTAGCCAAAATGGAATTATTGAATCATAAATAAATGGAGGGAATTTGATCATGTCGTTTCCAAATCCTAAAATCTCAAAACTCCCCCAAGAAAACAGACCTACTATAAGTCCGATAAGTGTTGCAGCCGATATAAAAATAATCAATGCACCTATTAACTTTCCGAATATTTTAAAAAGCACTCTAAATAATTTCCCGATTGTTTCTAGGATGTCTTGGATACCAGATTTTGCTTGTTTTTCATATTTATTGTATTCTGTATTCTTTATTTTTTCTGAAAATGCATTTGCTCCTTCTTTTACATGCTCAGAAATATCAGCAAACTCTTCTCTAATCTTTTTTTCGATGGTGCTGATAGTTACAGCCTCTCCTTTCATTTGTAATTTTTCTGCTGTGGTTTCTGCGACAGGTAATAATATCCATAAAAACGGATATAATAATAAGGTCATTCCGCTAGTTAAAGGGGTTAAAATAATCCATATAATACGCATCCAGAAAGTATCCATACCCACATAATGTGCCAATCCAGAACTTACACCTCCTAAAAATTTATCGTCTCTGTCTCTAAATAGTTTTTTATTAGAACTGCGTTTACGAGTTCTTGGTTGATCTTCAAAAATGTCTTCATCAATGGCATAATCTTCTGGTTGTCCCATTACTTTTGTGACTTCCTCTATGTCAGTTTCATTAATTACTTGGCGTTCGTTTTTAACACGTTCTGTTAATAACTCCGCAATACGAGCCTCAATATCCGCTATGATTTCATCCTTTCCCTGTGGGTCATCACTCAGAGAGCGACGAATGGAATCTAGGTATGTTTTTAGTTTTTGATAAGCATTTTCATCAATATGAAAAAAGATACTGCCCAAATTTATATTAATTGTTTTGTTCATTGTTTGAAGGTTTTGTGGAGATTACTTCGTTTACAGAAGTTACTAGATTACTCCATGTATTGTTTAATTCGGTTAAAAATAAAATACCATCTTTTGTAAGTGCATAGTATTTTCTTGGGGGGCCTGAGGTGGATTCTTCCCATCGATAACTTAGGAGTCCTGCGTTTTTAAGACGGGTAAGTAGGGGGTATATTGTTCCCTCCACAACCAGTAATTTAGCGTCCTTTAAATGTGATAGGATTTCTGAAGTATAGGCATCTCCGTGTTGTAATATGGATAAGATGCAATACTCTAAAACCCCTTTACGCATTTGTGCTTTTGTGTTTTCTATTTTCATCGGTAAATGATTTTAGTGCCCGTTGTTTATTTGATAAAATCAATTGTAAAAGGGTATTTATAGGATTCGCCATTATTTGCGGATATGCTAGCTGTAATAATGACGATAATTTTTAAAATAAGATATGGAATATACAAGATGATTACTGCTATGAGCCCTAATCCTAACGAAAAAATGGTGATAGGGACAATAAAAATAGCCAATAAAAAACCATATAAAACTAGACTTAATTGGAAATTTACTGCTGATTTTCCATGGGAGTCTGTAAAAGAACTTTCATGTCTTTTGAGCATCCACATTATTAAGGGGGCAATAATGTTTCCGAAAGGGAAAAAGTAACCTGCGAAACCTGATAAATGCGTGAATATACTGTAGTTTTTATCGTTTTTAGTAATCATAGTTAGTTGTCTTTAGTATTGTCTATTGCAAATATATGGATAAAAACTAGTATTATGCAAAGCATAGTACTAAAGTTTAACAAAGTTTAACATTTTAAGTTTGTTTTGTACATTGGATTAAATGCTTATATTGTACGCTTTAACTAAAATAGTATCTATGAAAGTAACAGCTAGAAAAATGAATTGGTTTTCTATGTTTAAAATGCCAGCGGCTTTTTTTACAGGAGTGCGAATGAAAGAAATTACAGATACCAGTGCTGTGGTGACTGTGAAATACGGTTGGACAAACCAGAATCCTTTTAATTCTATGTATTTTGCTGTACAGTCCATGGCAGCAGAACTTACAACAGGGGCTTTGGTGATTCAGAAAATTCACGAAAGCGGTAAGAAAATATCTATGCTGGTGACTAATCACAACGGAAATTTCACGAAGAAAGCAACGGGGAGAATCACTTTTATTTGTGACAATGGGCAAGAAATTGAAGCGGCTATTAAGCGAACTATTCAAACGGGTGAAGGGCAAACCATTTTGTTAAAATCTATAGGTAAAAACGAAGATGGTATTCAGGTTTCTGCCTATGAATTTGAATGGAGTGTGCGTTTGAGACCATAGATGAACCTCTTTGTGGCAATAGATTGGACGTATTAAAATTTTTAGGGTTATCATTTTAAGAGGTCAATGTAACGTGCATTGTTGCCTATTGATGAGATACGTCCAAAGAATACTTTAAATAATAAGATATTGAATTTAATCCCTTATTTGAGGAGGGGGCGCCTGGGGCTTTCACAAAGTAGATACTGTTTTCTGGAAACATGCTCGTGGATTTGGTAGAGCTTGTTAATTATAGGTGCTGTAAAATCACCTATAATACCTATTACAATCCAAAATGATCGCTATAAATAGGTTGTTTTACGTTCTAGCGTTGTTAAAAAACAGAGCAAAAAATAATTCTATTTCTAAACCCTCACTTGGAAATGTATTTGGTATTGCTTCACCAAAGCTCTGCCTCGAACTAAAAAATAGTCTTTCGGAAGTATACGACGCACCCTTGGGTAGAGGCTGTTGATTTGCTGCGATGCTTGTTTTTTTTGTGAACTTGTATCATTATAAATTTAATGTTTTTATAAACTTAGGTTGGTATTAGTTCTCTAATGCTGTTAGTTCTGTATGATTTTTGTGTAGTTTTTTAAGTAATCGTCCGTAAATTAATTTGTATATAAACCAAATTACAATGATGAATACAGCAACTATAACAATTACAATAAGACTTGATAATAGCCATACTTTTAAAGGCATGTGTGGGTCTTCGATTCCATCTAATAGCATTGCATCGTTATATCCTTTAGATATCCCTAATAATAGGGCTATAGTAAAAATTATTGCGGATGCCCCCAAGTTAAATAAAATATAATAGTGAACAACTTTCCTAGTATTGATAATTGTATTGATTAGTTGTTTGATGTTTTTTGCAACTGATATTTTTTTGTATTGATAAAAGAATAAGCCGATAAATGCGAGTATCACCACGTAAATAAATATAGATATAATTTCGAAATAGTGATAAATCTCCATTTCTTTCATTATTTCAATTCCCTTGTGGTTTCCATCAAAATAGGCTGATAAAATTCCAATTATAAGCCCCAGTCCTAATTCTATCAAACTGATGATAAAAATCCATTTTACCGTTGTTGAAGATTTAGAATGTATCATTCTATATATTTCGATAGAAGATACTTTCTCTTTATCGGGGGTAGTTTGTTTGTTCCAGATATTTTTTAATCCGTCTAGTTCCATCATCATCATTAGGGATTTAAAAGTTGTTTTAATTTGTTTTTTGTTCGGTTTAATTTTACCCGAACATTTCCTTCGCTTGTTCCCAAAGTCTCCGCTATATCTTTATAAGGAGTGTCTTCTAAGTACATAAAAATCAATGCTTTTTCTATATCGGAAAGCCATCGGATTGCTTTGTATAATTGTTTTAATTGTTCGTCGTCCTCTGGAGCTTCGTCTTTTAATTTAAAATGAATGGTGTCTAAATTATTGGTCTTTATTCTACGAGTCGATTTTCTATACAGTGTAATCGCCGTGTTTAGGGCAATGCGATACATCCAAGTACTAAATTTTGAGTCGCCCCTAAATTTTGGATAGGCCTTCCAAAGTTGTATGGTTACTTCTTGAAATAAATCTTTGTGATCGTGTGAATTTGTAGTGTAAATACGACAAATCTTGTGCACAATGTTCTGATTGTTCTCAAGTTCATTCACAAATTTCAATTCTAATTGTTTATCCACTTGATAGTTTGGTTTTGTTTTATATGTCCACTAAAAGTACAAAATGTTACAGAAATAGTTCGTAAAAATTTTAAGAAGACTAGAACTGTGAGATAGGACGTTAAAATTATAAAAATAGTCAGTACCTGGTTGTATCCGATACGATGAGATTCCATTTCAAAAATTAGATATATAAGTCAAGAATCTAGAGGCAGTTTAAGACGATGCTTGCCCTGATTCCTAAATCAAAAAAAGTCTTATTTAAAAAAAAAGAGTCGTTTTCAAGATTTTACTACTTGATACAACTCTTTTTTAAGGGGATTAAATTTACTTAATTACGTTGGAACTTTTTATAGTATCTATATATTTTTGTAATTCTATTCCGTATTTAGATTTTTTTACTTTTTTAGACAAGGATTTATTTATGGTATCTAACAAGCTAACATTGGCATTGTATAGGTCTGTTAAGGCTAAATAAGGAGCGATTTCATTTTTTGAATGCGTAACTGCAAAATTAACGGTGTATAAGTACTTTCGTTTGAGCAGGCTTTTTTCTTTTTTGCTAATTTCTTCTACCATTTCAAGATCTTTGTCACGTTGCGCTTCAAAATTTGCTTTGATCAAATCCAATTGTTTGTCATTGAATTTTTTAATCATCTTATTGTATTGTTCCAACAAATTTTGGTTCTTATGCCCTTTTATTTTTGCTGAATATACGAGCTTTTCTAATTTACTATTAATGGTGATTTCTCCTTTATCACCAAAAAAAGTAATGTGTTCGTTCGATTTTTTATCTAAGGTTAGGTAATATACCTCAGGACTGATAATGTTATCTACAAGGGTAAATTCGCTATTGCCATCTATCACTACAGAGTCTACAATTACCAATGCGGCATCTTCTACTTTTTGTAAATAAACAGTTCCTTTTTTAAGCCCTTTAATATTTCCTTTTACAGTCATATTGCCTTGTTTAGAAGTACAAGAAATTAAAATGATTATGAGTATTGCGAAAGCACTTAATTTTTTCATTTGAGTTTGATTATAAATATATAGTTCGTTTTATTGTTTATTGAGCTGCAATTTGCATTAAAATAGTACATCCAATGGCAGCTACTGTTCCTACGGCATATCCAAAGACTGCTAATAAGACACCTACCGTGGCTAAGGAAGGGTGAAATGCAGCCGCTACAATTGGTGCAGAAGCGGCTCCTCCTACGTTTGCTTGGCTTCCTACAGCTAAGAAAAAATAAGGGGCTTTGATTAATTTGGCTACCAATACCATAAGGGCAGCATGTATTGTCATCCATACAACTCCAATAGCAATTAGCCCTACATTGTCTAATATCATGGTCAAGTCCATTTTCATTCCGATGGATGCCACTAAAATATAGATAAATACACTTCCTATTTTACTCGCTCCTGCTCCTTCGTAATTCTTCGCTTTTGTAAAAGAAAGCAAGATAGCTATAATGGTAGAAAGGCTAATCATCCAAAAGAATTTAGAACTCAAGAAAGTGAACATGTTTTTGGTAGTTACATTTTTAATGTTATTTACAAAATCATTAAAAACACCACTTAGGATGTCAGCGCCAAAATGAGCAATACTCACCGTTCCAAATGCAATTGCTAAGATAACCATTAAGTCTGCTAAGCTCGGGTTTCTAGTTACACTTTCACTAAATTTGGATACTTTTTCTTTTAGAGCTTCGATGGCGGAACTGTCAGCTCCCAACCATTTGTCTATTTTATCTGTTTTTCCAATTCCTAATAGTACGACTGCCATCCATATATTTGCAACAACAATGTCTACAAATACCATTCCTCCGTAGAGTTTTGGGTTGTATTTATAAATTTCCAACATGGCAGTTTGGTTCGCGCCTCCTCCGATCCAGCTTCCTGCAAGGGTAGATAATCCACGCCATACAGCATCCGGTCCAATACCTCCTACAGTTTCTGGAGATACCATGGAAATTAACAAAATGGCTAAAGGACCTCCTATTATAATCCCAACAGTTCCAGCAAAAAACATTGCCAATGCCTTCCAACCTAAGTCAAAAACTGCTTTTAAATCGATACTTAAAGTCATTAAAACCAATGCTGCAGGTAATAAAAAACGACTGGTAATATAATAAATATTAGATTTGTGTTCGGTGATTTCACCTACTGCATTTGTTGTTTCCCATTCAGGAGCTATAATTCCAAAAGTAGTAAATATAGCAGGAATCATATAAGCCATGAAAAGTGCAGGGACAAATTTGTAGAATTTTTTCCAAAAGAAATTGTTACTAGAAGAGGTATAGAAAACAATACCCAAAGAGAGTATTAATAATCCGAATACCATGGTGTCTTGTGTTAAAAAAGGGACCTTATCCATAAGTGAGTTTTGTTTTCGCTAAAATACCAAAATTTATGATTTTACTAAGCAAAAAATGACAATGGTTAACTATATTTGTTCAGGTAAGTTCAAACACGTTGATATGTCCATTTGTATTCCCCAATATATGAAGGGTTTAAATAGGATATATTTTAATTAAAAACATTAAATTAAAACAAATGAAATTTTTAAAAGTACTCGTTTTTTTTATCACCTTTAGTGCTGTAGCACAAGAGAATGGAGGGATGTGGATTCCTTCTTTGCTGGATGGATTCAATGAAGCAGAAATGCAAGACATGGGGATGAAAATGTCTGCCAAGGATATTTATGATGTGAATAATTCTAGTTTAAAAGATGCCATTGTACATTTTGATGGTGGTTGTACATCGGAAGTTATTTCTAATTCGGGATTATTATTAACAAATCATCATTGTGGATATCGTAGAATTCAACAACACTCAAGTGTAGATCACGATTATTTGAAAGATGGTTTCTGGGCAAAGGAACTGGGTGACGAGTTAGTAAACGAAGGGATGGCTGTAACGTTTATCAAACGTATAGACGATGTAACGGATGCCGTTTTTGAGGGGATTACCGAAGGAATGGACGCAAAATCTAAAAGAGATTTGATAAGTCAAAACATCGAAAAAGCTCAAAAAAACGCTCAAAAAGAAGCCACGGAATCTGTTTATGTGAAATCTTTTTTTAAAGGAAATCAATATTTGTTATTTGTAGTTGAGGTATTTAAAGATATTCGTTTGGTAGGAGCACCGCCATCATCTATTGGTAAATATGGAAAAGATACTGATAACTGGATGTGGCCGAGACATACAGGTGATTTTTCACTTTTTAGAATCTACGCAACAAAAGATAATAAACCTGCGGAATACGCAGCAGACAATGTTCCTTATACACCAAGACACTTTTTACCAATCTCTATGGACGGTGTAGAAGAAGGAGATTTTAGTTTAATTTTTGGATTCCCAGGGCGTACCAACGAGTATTTACCTGCGGTAGCTATTGATCAAACAGTAAACGTGTTAAATCCTGCTAAAATTGAGATTCGTGCAAACGCTATTAAAATTGTAGATGAATTTATGCGAAAGGATCAAGCGATAAAAATTCAATATGCTTCTAAGTTTGCAGGAGTCGCTAATTATTGGAAAAAATGGATCGGAGAAAATACTGGAATTAAAAAAGCAAATGCGATTGCAAAAAAAAGAGTATTTGAAAAGGAATTTTCTAAAAGAGTCGCAGCTAAAGATATAGAAGGGTATAAGACATTGTTGTCGGATTTTGAAACGTTATACAAACAAATTGAAGAAGTAGCACTTGCTAGAGATTACTGGGTAGAGGTTGTGTATCGCAATGTAGAAATGTTAAAAGCTACATTTCGTTTGTATCAATTAGAACAAGCCTATGTTAGAGGAGGAGAAGTAGGATTTGAAAAAGCAAGAACAGCTACGTTAAAAGGATTTGAAAAATTCTACAAGGATTATAGTCCAATAGTAGACAAGCCTGTATTTGAGAAGTTGGTATCCTTATATAAAAATAAGGTGCCGAGTGAATTTGTTCCTGAAAGCGTAAAAAACGCAAATATAGTGGCAGTAACAAATGATGTGTTTGCAAATTCTAGATTGCTAAGTTTAGAAGGTGCAAAAGACTTATTGTCTGGAACGGCAGAAGAGGTGATGGCTAAGATCAAAGCTGATAAAGCATTTGCTTTTGGTAAAGGATTTCACGAAATGTTCTTTAATGTTATCAATCCAAAATACGGTCAGATAAACGAGAAAATTGCAGCTACTCAAAAAACATATATGAAAGCATTGATGGAGTTGTTTCCAGAGAAAAAATTCTTTCCAGACGCCAATAGTACTTTGAGAGTTTCTTACGGAACTATTCGTAGTACAGATCCTAGAGACGGTGTTACCTATAAATCTAAAACATATTTAGAAGGTGTTATTGCAAAATACAAACCAAATGATTATGAATTTGATTTACCTCAAAAATTAATAGACCTTTATAATGCAAAGGATTATGGACCGTATGCAGAATCAAATGGGAAGCTGCCAGTTTGTTTCTTAGGAACAAATCACATTACAGGAGGGAATTCTGGAAGTCCAGTAATTGATGCTCATGGTAATTTAATTGGATTGGCATTTGACAGTTCTTGGGAAGGAACTATGTCGGATATGTATTATGATGTAGATATCGTTCGCTGTATCAGTGTTGATATTCGCTATGTCTTGTTTATCATGGATAAATTTGCAGGTGCAGATAGATTGATGAAAGAACTTAAATTAGTGCATCCAAAGAAATAAGAATTCAAAAAAAGTAAACATCCATTAGCAACACTATATTAGAAAAGATAGCTGTCTATTGGATGTTTCTTTTTTATCATTTAAAAAAAATATAATATATGAAGTTTTTAAAATTGATGGCTTTTGCTACCGTACTTTTTTTAGTAGGGTGTAAAACTACACAAAGCACACAGAGCGCTAAAACAAGCAGCATTGATGCAAAAAAGGCGCAAGGTGGGATGTGGATTCCTTCTTTATTGGAAGGGATGAATGAAGCAGAAATGCAACATTTAGGGATGAAAATGTCGGCACAGGATATTTACGACGTAAATAATTCTAGTTTAAAAGATGCCATCGTTCATTTTAATGGAGGATGTACTGCCGAGATTATTTCTTCTCAAGGCTTGTTATTGACAAATCATCACTGTGGATATGGACAAATCCAGTCTCATTCTTCCGTAGATCACGATTATTTACAAGATGGTTTTTGGGCGATGAACAAATCCGAAGAATTAACAAACCCAGGGATGACGGTTACTTTTATCAATAGAATTGATGATGTGACACTACAAGTTATGGAAGGGGTCTTGGTATCTATGGACTTGAGAACACAGCAGCGTTTGATTGATAAAAATATTTCAAAAGTAACCAAGAACGCTTCAAAAGAAGCTTGGCAAAAGGCACATGTAAAATCTTTTTACAAAGGGAATCAATATATTTTATTTGTAACCGAGCAGTTTAAAGACATTCGTTTGGTAGGTGCGCCTCCTACATCTATTGGGAAATTTGGATCAGATACAGATAACTGGATGTGGCCACGTCACACAGGAGATTTCTCGATGTTTAGAGTGTATGCGGACAAGAATAACCGCCCAGCAGAATATTCAAAAGACAATGTTCCTTATACGCCAAAACACTTTTTGCCTATAAGCTTAGACGGTGTTGCTGAAAATGATTTCACATTAGTGTTCGGTTTTCCAGGGAGAACCAACGAATATTTACCTGCCGTAGCGATTGACCAAATTGTACATGTTTTAAATCCTGCGAAAATTGACATTCGTGCCAATGCCTTAAAAATTGTAGATGGATTTATGCGTAGTGATAAATCGATTAAGATTAAATACGCCTCTAAGTATGCTAGAGTAGCCAATTATTGGAAAAAATGGATAGGAGAGAATCAAGGAATTCAGAAGTCAAATGCTATTGCTCAAAAAGTAGCCTTGGAAACTGAGTTTTCAAAGCGTGTTGTAGCGAAAGATTTAACTGGGTATACTTCTTTGTTAAGTGATTTTGAAACCTTATATGCGGAAGTAGAAGAGGTAGCTTTGGCACGTGATTATTGGGTTGAAGTGGTGTACAGAAATGTTGAGTTATTGAATGCGTCGTTCAAATTATATCAATTAGAAAATGCTTTTGAGCGTGGAGGTGAAGCTGGATTTAATAAGGCTAGAACTGCTACGTTAAATCGTTTTAAAGGATTTTATAAAAATTACAGTCCAAAAGTAGATAAGCCTGTTTTTGCTAGATTGGTGCAAATGTACAAAGAAGGAATGCCTGTAGCATTTTTAAATGAGGTGTTAAAGAATGGAAATATTACTGAAATGGCAGATGATATTTATGCAAATTCAGCATTGGTTTCTCTTGCTAAAGTAAAAATATTATTAGAAGGTTCTCCGCAAGAAGTAATTAAAAAACTAAATGCGGATGTAGGTTATAAAGTGGGGAAAGCTTTGTCTGCAGATTTTAACAATCTAATCAATCCTAAGTTTAATGAGCTAAACATTAAAATAGCCGCTGTTCAGAAAAAATACATGAAAGCATTGATGGAGTTGTTTCCAGAAAAACGATTCTTTCCAGATGCCAATAGTACATTACGTGTAACTTATGGACAGGTAAAAGGGTATGATCCAGTGGATGGTGTTTCTTATGGGAATACAACTTATTTAGGAGGCGTTATGGAGAAATTTGTTCCTGGTGATTATGAGTTTGATGTGCCGAAAAAATTACAAGAATTGTACAAATCTAAAGACTTTGGGCAGTATGGTGTAAACGGAAAAATGCCAGTGTGTTTTATAGGAACAAATCATACCACTGGAGGTAATTCAGGAAGTCCGGCTATAGATGCTCATGGAAACTTAATTGGATTAAATTTTGACCGTGTTTGGGAAGGGACTATGAGCGATTTAAATTACGATGCAGCTATCTGTCGCAATATTATGGTGGATGTACGTTATGTATTGTTTATTGTAGATAAATTTGCAGGAGCTAGTCATTTAATTGATGAAATGAAATTAGTGCACCCTAAGAAGTAGTTTCGTTTACGGAATAGAAAAAGCCCTAGCTACGTTGTGTAGCTAGGGCTTTTTGTTTTAATATTGGTATTGATTGTGGTTTAATAATTGTTTTGCTCTAATGCTGGGCTAACAATTATATACAAGTTTTTTACCATCTAATAATCACACTTCCCCATGTAAATCCACTACCAAAGGCAGCCAATACAATAAGGTCGTTGTCTTTTATTTTTCCTTTTTCAAAGGCTTCACTTAAGGCGATAATTACAGAAGCAGCGGTTGTGTTACCGTAGTTCATGATGTTATTGTATACTTGATCGTCTTCTAATTTGAATTTTCGTTGGATAAATTGAGCAATACGAAGATTTGCTTGATGTGGTACTAATAAGTTAATATCACAAACTTCAAGGTTGTTGGCTTGCAATCCTTCCATAATGGCTTCAGAAAAACGAACTACCGCATGTTTAAATACAAAAGTACCATTCATGTATGGGAAGTAAGACTCGTCGTCTTTATTGTTTTCTTTTAAGATTTCAGTTACCCATCGTTTACTACTAGGGCCTTCTACAATCAATTCTTTTGCGTGTTTTCCTTCGGAGTGTAAATGTGTAGATAAAATTCCTTTGGTATTGTCTTCTGTTCTTGATAATACGGCAGCTCCTGCTCCATCTCCAAAAATCACAGAAACACCTCTACCGCGTGTTGTTAAGTCCAGTCCAGAGGAGTGCCATTCAGATCCTACAACAAGAATGTTTTTGTACATACCTGTTTTTATAAATTGATCGGCAACGGAAAGTGCATAGATAAAACCAGAACATTGATTGCGTACATCTAAGGCTCCGATGGTTTTCATTCCAAGCATTTCTTGCAGTTCAACTCCTCCTCCAGGGAAGTAATTGTCAGGGCTTAAAGTGGCAAAAACTATAAAGTCAATGTCATCACTTGTCAGTCCCGCTTTTTCTATAGCAATTCGAGCAGCTTTCGCTCCCATAACAGAGGTGGTATCATCACTTCCTGGCTTTATCCATCGTCTTTCCTTAATACCAGTTCTTTCCTGAATCCACGCATCATTAGTGTCCATTAATTCAGATAAATCGTTGTTTGTAACGATGTTATCAGGGACATAATAACCTAGTCCAGTTATTTTCGAATTATACATAAAGTTAAATTTTTTGATATATTTTATGTAAAATTACTAAAATTCGATAGGGCGTACAACTTAAATTTTACGATTCTGCAAAACAAACGTTTCTGTAACATTTATTGTTCAGGTTGTTTAAATTAAATGATGAGCAAAAATCAATAGCCTCGATCCAAGGGGGCGAGGGATACTTCCAAATGATTATTTTCTGTTTTATGGCTGAACCTAGGAGAATTATTTTTTGTTTTAGCTAGGTTGAAAACCTAAGGATGGTCTTAGATATCGTTTTGATTTTCAATAACGCTAGAACCTAAAATAAACTATTTATATCGGTTGTTTGGGGTTGTAGTTGGTATTAAACCCTTAATGAGGGGTTGGGTGTTCCTTTTAAGTAGCACATTGGGGGGTGTGTGGGTTTTTTAAAAAAGCTATATTAAAATGAGTTTTGAATAGGAGCTCTTTTTTTTTAGAGGTTTGATTTAGTATAGTTTATAAACGTCTTCTAATTTTTTTCTTTTGATATCTGGTACAAAAACATCTTTGGCAGGATAGCCAATGGGAAGTAATAAAAAAGCACGTTCGTTGCTAGGTCTGTCTAAAATTTTCTCCAAGAATCGCATGGGGTTTGGAGTGTGAGTAAGGGTGACTAGTCCTGCATTATGAATGGCAGAAATTAAGAAACCACATGCCAATCCAACCGATTCGTTGACATAATAGTTTTGTTTTTTTTCTCCGTTAGCATCTACTTCGTATGGTTTTTTAAATACGACAATAAGGTAGGGAGCAGTTTCTAAAAAAGGTTTGTCAGCATTGGTTCCAAGAGGTGCTAAATCTCTGATCCAACTGTCATTCATACGTTTGGTATAGCTTTTTTCTTCTTCGGCTTCTGCAGCTTCTCTTATTTTTAGTTTAATTCGGGGACTTTGAATTAAGCAAAAAGTCCAAGGTTGTTTATTTGCTCCGCTGGGTGCGGTAGAAGCTGTTTTGATAAGGTTTTCTAATATTTCAATAGGAATTAGTTTGTCTGAAAAATGACGTATTGACCTTCGTTTATCCATAAAGTTGAAATGTGCTTTTGTTTTCTTAAGTATTTCATCTTCTGTGTATTGTTCGGGGATGTGAGTTAGGTGTTTAAAGCCATCAATTAAAATATAGTCAGTTGTCATTAGCGTAATTTTTCTAAAGATAAGGAATTAATTTTAGAGGATTCTAATTAAAGGAGGCTCTTTTTGTTGATATTCTGCCATCTTGTCATAATGTGTGGTTTGGTATTTTTTTTGACTATGATTTGGTATATCAATATAAAAACTAAAAAAAAATATATATGGCAACAGGAAACATTAATGTAACGGCAGAAAATATATTCCCGATTATAAAAAAATTCTTGTATTCGGATCACGAGATATTTTTGCGTGAGTTAATTTCGAATGCAACCGATGCAACTTTAAAATTAAAACACCTGTCTACTTTAGGTGAGGTAAAAGGAGATATTGGAACTCCAATGTTAGAGGTGAAAGTAGATAAAGAGGCTAAAGAAATACGCATTATCGACCAAGGAATTGGGATGACGGGAGAAGAAGTTGAGAAATACATCAACCAAGTAGCATTTTCTGGAGCAGAGGAATTTGTAGAGAAATACAAAGATGCAGAAACAGGAATTATTGGTCATTTTGGTCTTGGTTTTTATTCTGCTTTTATGGTAGCTGAAAAGGTAGAGATTTTTACAAAATCATTCAAAGAAGGATCTCAGGCAGTGCGATGGGAATGTGATGGAAGTCCTAAATATACTTTAGAAGATACAGAAAGAACAGAAAGAGGAACAGAGATTGTATTGCATATTGATGAAGATTCATTAGAGTTTTTAGAAGAAGGACGTATCAATGAGTTGTTGAGTAAATACAATAAGTTTATGCCTATTCCAATTAAATTTGGAACAAAAACAGAAACCTTGCCTTTACCAAAGGATGCTGATAAAGATGCTAAAGCCGAAGAAATTACAGTAGATAATATTGTAAATAATCCGACTCCAGCATGGACTAAAAAACCAGCTGATTTAAAGGATGAAGATTATAAAAGCTTCTACCGTGAATTGTATCCAATGCAGTTTGAAGAGCCTTTATTTAATATTCACTTAAATGTAGATTATCCATTTAACTTAACAGGAATTTTATACTTCCCTAAGTTAACACCTAATATGGATCCTAAAAAGGACCGCATTCAATTGTATCAAAACCAAGTATTTGTTACGGATAATGTAGAGGGGATTGTACCAGACTTTTTACAAATGTTACGTGGAGTAATTGATTCTCCAGACATTCCTTTAAACGTGTCTCGTTCTTATTTACAAACGGATGGTGCAGTGAAGAAAATTGCAAGTTATATCACTAGAAAAGTAGGTGATAAATTAGCTGGATTATTCAAAAGTGATCGTGAAGCTTATGAGAAAAAGTGGAATGATATTAAGATGATCATCGAGTATGGTATGTTAACAGAAGACAAATTCTTTGAGAAATCAGAAAAATTTGCTTTATACCCAACGGTAGATGATACCTTCTTTACCTATGCAGAATTAGAAGAGAAAATCAAAGCCAACCAAACCGATAAGGATGGTAAAATGGTAGTATTGTATGCTTCTGATGTAAAAGGACAACACAGTTTTATCCAGTCTGCTAAAGACAAAGGATACCAAGTATTATTATTAGATACTCAGATTGCACCGCACTTAATTCAAAAATTAGAAGGGGCAAAGGAGAATGTAATGTTTGTACGTGTGGATTCGGATCATATTGATAATTTGATTAAAAAAGACGAGGATGTTATTTCTAAGTTGAGTGATGAAGAAAAAGAAACATTAAAGCCTATAATTGAGGCAAATGTTCCTAAAGAATCTTATACAGTTCAATTAGAAGCAATGGATTCTGCAGCCAATCCATTTATGATTACACAACCAGAATTTATGCGTCGTATGAAAGATATGCAAGCTACAGGTGGTGGAATGATGGGAATGGGGAATTTTCCTGATATGTACAACTTGGTTGTGAATACCAACAATCCTTTAGTAAGTGAAATTTTATCTTCTAAAGATGAAGAGCTTCAAAAACGATTGATTACACAAGCATTTGACTTAGCAAAATTATCTCAGAATTTATTACAAGGTGAAGACTTAACAAACTTTATCAAACGTAGTTTCGAAATGATAAAATAAGAAATCAATCTTATTGATTTTTGAGAAATCCACCTGTTAAAGGGTGGATTTTTTTGTACCTATTTTTGAGACTCAAGATGTTATTGTAGTCTTGTATTCCTGTGTTGTGCTTATTTTTTACACGATTCCCATACTAATACCAAATTATATTTCCAAGTGAAGGTTTAGAAATAGAATTATTTTTTAACAACGCTACAACGTAAAATAAACTATTTATATCGGCTATTTTGGGTTTTAGTTGGTGTACTATCACAATAACTAACCCTACATAATATAAAAAGTATCCGTAGTTAATGGTTCTGGAACATCAGGATCATTAATCAACTGTTTTAAGTTGATTTCTAGAGTTGTAGAAATTGCAGTAGATGAGGTGTCTGTAGGTTTGTTTTCAAAGGGATCCTGCATGTCAAAAGCTATTTTTTCCAACAGGAAGAAGGGAATAGAAATACAAACAATTAGAGGTGTATATACAAGAACATTACTATTGTCTAAGTAAAACGAAAAAGACAAAGACACTAAGAATAAATAGATAAATAAATGTAGTGTTAGTCTATACGTTTTAGGGAAGTACGTGTTTTTAATGCGTTCTGCTTGTCCCATACACGTTCCCAAATTGGAGATGGTTTGATCTATTTGTATTTGTTGAAATTGATTGATGACACCTTTTTTTAATAAAGACATTACACCTTTAGACTGTCTGTCTAGTATTGCTAGTGGGATGTTTAAGTGTTTTTGAACCTCTATAGATTCCTCTTTGTCAAGAAAATGCGCATGGTGTTTTAGAGGGTCTTGGTTTCTTAAAGACCTACTTAAAGCGTAATTCCATGCTATTTGGCGGTAGGTGATTTTAGAAAGTTCAGGGCTTATAGTCTCGGAGTCTTTGCTGTAGTTTTTTATTTGAATTATTAAGGAGCGTGTCTGAATTAAGATGGTTCCCCATATTTTACGTGCTTCCCACCATCGGTCGTAAGACTGACTCAGTTTAAAAGAGAGTAATAAGGAGATAGAAGTACCTAGAAGACCACTAAATGTAAGAGGTAATTTGAATATAATATGACCGTAACTTGTTAGGAAATATATAAATATGGATAAAAAGGTACTGATAAGTAAGTCCCATTTTATTTTGTGAAAGAAATATGAAATAGGGATTCTGCTATTGACTATCATAAGAAGGTTTCTGTGGGTATAGATGCTATCGGAGCATGCTATGATTGTTTTTTTAGTGAAGCGGTAAAAGTACAAACTATCTTGACTGTGTGCAATTTGTTGGTGGGTTTTTATACATGTATTTGTTGACGTTCAGTTTTTGAAAAAAAGGTGTATATTATTTTGTGTGGTAATTGTTTTTTGCTACTTAAATTCAACTAATAAACGCAACTTTTCGATTTGATTCTATGATGGTTATATTTTCAAAACAGAAAAGTAGGAAAACCTACCTTTCTTGTCTTGATGGATATGTATCTTACGGTCTCAAATCTCGAAAAAAGAAGTTGTATGAAACACATCACCCAAGCGCAAAGATACACAATTTGTTGCATGTTAAAACAAGGTTATAAACAGGTTGAGATAGCAGCTGCTATAGGAAAAGACAAGTCTGTTATTAGCAAAGAGATTAAGCGTAATTCAGACAAAAGAAATGGAGTTTACAAGCATGAATTAGCCCAAAAAAAGTATGCTAAACGTCATAAAGAAAAGCCTAAAAGAAAACGCTTTACAGAAGATATTCAACAAGCAATAGAGTTGTTATTGCGAGACGATTATAGTCCTGAGCAAGTAGTTGGTGTCCTAAAAAAACAAGGTAAAGAAACGGTGTCTATTGAGCGTATATATCAGCATATTAGGGAAGACAAGAGGAATGATGGTGATTTACATACACACCTTCGCAGACAGGGAAGGAGATATAGAAAACGTGGCTCATCAAAGGATTCTAGAGGGGTTATAAAGAATCGTATTAGTATAGAACAACGCCCTGAAGTTGTTGAACAAAGAAATCGATTTGGAGATTTAGAGGTCGATTTAATCATAGGTAAAAACCATAATCAAGCCATACTTACCGTAAATGATAGAGCTTCTGGAATGCTTAAAATGAAAAAAGTAAGCTCTAAAGAAGCAGTTGTTGTCACTAAAGCTATCAATGAAATATTAGAAGACTGGAAGCCTTATCTACATACTATAACAGCTGATAATGGAAAAGAATTTGCAGGCCATGAGCAGGTTGCAGAAAATTTATGTATTGATTACTTTTTTGCGCATCCATATCACTCTTGGGAAAGAGGATCTAACGAAAATTTAAATGGTTTGATTAGACAATATTTTGCCAAAGGAAGTGACTTTACAAACCTAACAGATCAAAGAATCAAAGAGGTAGAAACAAAATTAAATAACAGACCTAGGAAGAGACATAAATATCAAAACCCTATATTTGTAATGGAACAATTATTATTTAACTAAAAGTTGCGTTTGTGACTTGAATTCAGCCTAGGTTAGTGTAATACCAATTGAATTTCCAAGTGACGGTTTAGATGTATTCGTATAAGCCTCCAAAACACCTCAAAAGAGACATTTTTTAGAGATTCTTATATTTACAATAAATCAGTTTTTTTTTAACCGTAAAATTTCATCTTTTTGTTAAAACCACTGTTTTAAAGCTTAATAAATGTTAATTTATTTAATTATTAACATTTTTTATGATGTCTTACTGAGAATGTGAAAAATATTAATTTTCCGATTTGAAAGAAATAGTCCTTAATGTCGTGTTTCTAAACATATAGCTACGTATTTGAGTTTAAATACAAAGCGAAAGAGGTGGCTTTTAGCAGGTTTTTATTTCCTCTTTTTATTTGTTTATGAGACTATTTTTTTAGGCTGTTCTATCATATGTTTCTATATTTATTTCAGTTTAATTAAATAATTTAAATAAATTGTTATGAAAAAGAATTATACAACAGTACTAACAATTGTGTTATGTGCTGTTTTGATTTTGTTTGTTTCACCTGTTGAGGCTCAAAATCACGAAAAACACTACGAGTGTAGTAGGCAGCAAGTTAGGGAGCTTGTTGGGAGTGTGGATCCAGGTTATTTACCTGCAAATGAATTTCTTAGTTATAGTAAAAGCGGCTCTAAATCGAAAAGTCAAGCGATGCGGTTTTCTGATTGGTATGGTGTCAATGGTAATGCCTTGGTCACTAAATTAAAAAAAAGTACCGATTACAGTACAGAACTAAAGTCATTATTCGACTTCGATGAATCATACGGTAAGTATATCTTCTCGAGTAGGAATGTAGAAAGTGTTGCTAGGGCAATGTACTACATTTCTATCTCACATAACGGGGACTATACGAGTGGTATGTACGGTCTTGTATTTTACTTACACGCTGCTACATATCATGAATTTTATGAAAAATCGATTCATATAGATGATAATGCTATGACGTGGTATGAATATGCATGTTTATCCTTTACTCAAAATGCTAAATTGTACGATCTAAAGCCAGAAGCATTGAATATCTTAAGTGAGTTTCTCATCATGGTAGATAATGATAAAATTAGACATAAGCCAGTAGTTGTTGATATGATTAAAAAAGTCATGTCTAATTTAGTACAAGTAAAAAATTGGAAAAGTTTAGTCAAAAAACCGAAAGTATTGAGAACATATTCTGTAATGGCAAACAGAATCTTCTTTTATATGTTTAGAGGTATTGGTAAAGAGGAATTAAAGAAAGGGGAAAAGAAAAGGAAATCAAAAGAACTAGTTAATGTTATAGCAAAGGACCCTAATTTTATTAATCTTGTTTCACAAATAGCCCTTGATAAAGAGATAGGTGAAAACAAGAAATTGAAATTCCTTCAAAATAATGCCATAGGAGAATTAGTGAGAGCTGCTTCTGAAAAGAAATTAGTTCCATTGTTAGAAAAACATCTTGTAGCTATTTCTAGAAAATACAAACGCTTAGATGTAAGAAGGTTAAAGTGTGTAGAGGCTCTTAATAAATATTGTAATTGCGCTAAATATGATTTGTGTAGAGATATGACTGCTTTAAGAAAAGAGTTAGATGATAAATTATTCACCCATATATGGTCGTTCGACAATGGTAAAATGTTAATAAAAACCCCTCTTAGCTACCAGGAAGTTGAACCATTGTACTATGCAGCCAAGGAGGTGGAAGCACAAATGTACAGAATACTTCAAACAGATAAATCGGTACTTGATGACAAGAACGTAACCCTAAATATGGTTGTTTATGGTACATTATCTGACTATAGCGAATATCAAACTTTTCTTAATAATTTATCTTCCGACAATGGAGGTATGTATATCGAAAAAGATGCAACATTTTATACATACCAACGTACAGAGCAAGAGAGTGTATATTCTCTCGAGGAGCTATTTCGTCATGAGTATACCCATTATTTACAAGGGAGATATATAGAGAACGGTTTTTGGGGGGATACAGATTTTTTTAAAAAAGCGAGACTTACTTGGTTCGAGGAAGGAATGGCTGAATTTATGGCAGGGAGTACCTCTTCAGATGGTATACGTTTTAGACGTAGTATGATGAATAATATAAAAAGAGATGGAGCAAATAGAATGCCTGTAAGCGAAACTATCGGAGCAAATTATTCTAGTGGATTCAAGTTTTACAGATATTCATATATGATTTGGTTATACTTATATCATAACCAATATCAGGACATGAAAATATTAATGGATCTAATTAAAAAGGATGATATTAGTGCTTTCGATAGAAAAGTTAACACTTTAAAAAACTCTTCTGCTTTTCAACGCAATGTAGATACGTTTATAACCAATTCCATTGCTAAAACAGAGGATTGGTGGGTTCCTACCACAGCATATCTTTCGCATGATTTGTTAAATGTAAAATCACTTAAAGATATAGCAACTGAATTTAAGAGAATTACAGGGATAAAAAATATTTCTGTTGTTTCGGATGCGAGTACATCTATTGCAAGATTTGGGATAAAAGGGAAGCTTACAAGCGGTAGATTCAATCAAGAGTTAGATCAGATCATAAAAAAATTAAATGAAGATAAGTATATAAACAACTTTGATTTTTTAGTGGGGTATTATAAGAATGTAAATCGGAATACTGCCGATTTTTATATCACAGGGTCTCTAAAAGATAAAAACTCTAGTGATACTGCAGTATGTGATTTCGAAATAAGTTCACGCGTAGGTATTATAGGGAAAGAGATTGTTGTGACAAGTACATCAACAGGATACATTAATGCTTATCTATGGGTAGCTCAAGGAGGATACGTACTATCAGAAAAAAACAATACCACAAAAATAAGATTTGATAAAGCAGGAACATATAATATTAGCTTAGAAATAAAAGATAATAATTCGAGAAAATATAGTAAAACAATAACGAATGCAATAGAGATTTTTGATAAATCAAATACCAAATATTGTATACCAAAAACGAGTGATAGTTATGCACATATAAAATCGGTTAAATTTGCAGAAATAGAGAATAAAAATGATATGTTTAATACAGATGGTTATATTCATTTTTCTGATCAATTAGGAGTTCTCGAAAAAGGTAAAAGCAATAATCTTATTGTAGACAATTCTTACAAGATGAAAAGTTCAAGAACTAAAGCGTGGATAGATTGGAATCAAGATGGTACTTTTGATGCTTCAGAAAAAGTGATGGACAAATCAGGAAAACTTGTTCCTCAGGTGGTTGTAACAACACCGATGGACGCAATAACAGGGGTTACTCGTATGCGTATAAGATATATGTTGAGTAAAAATTTAGATCCATGTAAGGATAATTCCTATATAGGAGAAACACATGATTATACACTTATAGTGAAGGGTAGTAGCCTCTATAAAGATGCACTTTCTGCTTCAGTAGCCTCTAATATAAGTAGTAATTCAGCACATTTAAACAGGACAGCCGGTACCGATAATACCAGTGTGAGTAATTATCTTGATTATTCTAAAGACGTAAGTTTTAAGGCGTATCCTAATCCTTGTGTAGATAATATAATTCTTGAAATGTCAAAAGAGTATGTTGATGCTGACATCTCGATACTTAACTCTTTAGGGATGATAGTATTTAAGACAAAGATAAAAGGTCTTAATGCAGTACTTAATATGAGTAGTTTCCCTAGAGGGGTGTATGTTATCTCAATAAAAAGTGGTGCTAATATGACAAGTAAACATGTAGTTAAAAAATAAACTATTTATATCGGTTATTTTGGATTGTAATGGTGTTATACCTGGAGACTCTTATGTCTATTCCGAATTAATATCTAAATCACTGGGTGTAAATTGAATTGTTTTTTATGTTGACCAAAATTATAAGGATAGCAAAAGCTATTCTTATAGTTTTGGTTTTTTAGGTGCTATTACGAATGTTGTAGTTGTTTAGTTTTTGGATACGTGGTCTGGAGATGTTTTTCTTCAAGAAGAAGAAGAAGTTTTGGTGTTTAGATGATGTACTTATAAACAAGATTTACGGTTAAACGTGTCTTTTGACGATCAAATTATTATGAGAATTCTGCATATGCATAGCTTATTTTGGTGATTAACAGCAAAAAGATTGCAAATTTATAGGTATATTTTGCTATTCTTGTTATATTTAGCTCTTAATCAAACAAATTAACAGCAATATTATGAAGAAAAACTTATTTATTACAGTGGTTTTTTTACTCATAGGCTCTTTGACAACGTTGTATGCGCAACAAATCGATGTTAAAGGGACTGTGTCAGACGCTTCTGGAAATACCTTACCAGGAGTAAATGTTATTGTAAAAGGACAAAAAAAAGGAACTGCCACTGATTTTGATGGTATGTACCAGATTTTGATTCAAAAGAAAGAAACGCTAGTGTTTTCTTATGTTGGGTTTAAAAGTAAAGAAGTACTCGTTACAAGTGTCGTTTTAGATGTGGTTCTAGAAGAGGACGCGAATCAATTGAACGAGGTTGTAGTGACAGCCTTAGGGATCAAAAGAGAAAAAAAATCACTTGGCTACGCAGTGCAAGCAGTCAAATCAAGTGAGTTGTTAGAAGGGAATAGTAATAGTCTGGTAAATGGTTTGCAAGGGAAAGTTTCTGGTGTGACTATTGTTAATTCTGGAGGTGCTCCAGGAGCCTCAGCAGTTATTATGATTAGAGGAGGTTCTTCTATTACAGGAAATAATCAACCGTTATTTGTGGTAGATGGAATTCCAATAGATAATTCTACTACGTCTAGTTTAGAGGTGTCTAGTTCTAACAGAGCTTCTGATATTAATCCAGAGGATATTGAAAGTATTTCGGTGTTAAAAGGGCCTGCAGCTGCAGCGTTGTACGGGATTCAAGCTGCCGAAGGTGCCATTATTATTACTACAAAAAGAGGGAAGATTGGTGTTAGTACGGTCTCTTATTCTGGATCTATGTCTGTTAATAATGTACTTGGTACAGTTAAAGTACAAGATGTATATGGTCATGGGAAACAAATTGTAGGTAAAGATAATACAACTATAGATCCTGAATCTCCTTTTTCTTGGGGAAATAAAATAACAGGAAAGACCTATAAAAACATTGATAATTTTTTTAATTCAGCAATTTCTAAGAACCATACATTAAGTTATTCTGCAGGTTCTGAAAAGGCTACGGTATATTTTTCTTTTGGAGACGTGTCTCAAGAAGGAGTTATAAAAGGGACAAGTCATGATAAAACATCGTTTAAAATAAACGTAACCAGTGAGGTGACTAAGAAATTATCTTTGGGACTTTCTGCTAATTATATAAATGTTAAAACAGAAAGTACCAAGCAAGGGAATTCTTCTGGAAGTAGTTTTAGAAGTCTTTTAGCATATCCTTCGGATGTTAATATGGAGAATTATATAAATTCAGACAATTCGCAAAGAGAATTTTATTTAGATCAGCAAGTAGACAATCCTTATTGGAGTATCGATAATAGTCCAAACACATCCGAGATTAATAGATTGTTAGGTGTGATTAGTTTAAATTATAAAGTTTTTGAAGACTTACACCTTTCTTATAAATTAGGGATAGACAATTATACGGAGTTCAATAAAAGAATTACAGGGACAGGATCACTTCTCGAAAATAGAGAAGATGGATATATCAGTCAGTTTGAGAAAGATCATAAACGATTTAATTCAAATTTAGTAGTGACTTATGACAAGGATATTTCTGAAGACTTTGGTGTCAGTACCATGGTGGGGAATTCTGTAGAGGAGGTAGATATTAGAACTACGTATTCTAGAGGAGATGGATTTCAGGCACCTGGGATTTACAGTATTGGAAATGTAAAATCGGAAGATCAAAAAATTAGTGAGTTGATCAGAAGAAAACGTATTGTGGGTGTTTTTGGGGAAGTAAAATTTAATTGGAAGAATGCGTTATTTTTAACGGCTACAGGGCGAAATGACTGGTCGTCTACACTTCCTAAAGATAAACGTTCCTTCTTTTATCCAT
This sequence comes from Flavobacteriaceae bacterium, assembly GCA_965224465.1. Taxonomy (GTDB): domain Bacteria; phylum Bacteroidota; class Bacteroidia; order Flavobacteriales; family Flavobacteriaceae. The sequence continues at coordinate 4,404,704 of OZ245049.1, forward strand.
CTGTTGGATTGTCTGGTGTTGTAACAGATTTATTAAAAAAATCAGGAAATGATATTACCTCAGAAAAGGGGCTTACGTATTTAAAATTTAGAACTACGTGGGCTAAAGTTGGGAAGGATGCACCTATTGGAGCCTTGGAAAGTTCTTTATCTACCAATATAAATTCATTGGCAAGTTCTGGCTACACCTGGAATGGAGTGAATGTTGGGAATCCTAATTTGGAGCCTGAATTCACAAACAGTTTTGAAGTAGGAATGGATGCACGATTTTTTGAAAACCGTGTAGGGTTTGATATAACTTACTATACCAGTAAATCTGAAAATCAAATATTAAGAGATATTCGCGTACCTCCCACAACAGGTACTTTTTACGCTACATTAAACGGAGGGTCTATTACAAATAAAGGAGTTGAGGCTTTATTAAAATTAAAAGTATTGCCGTTTTCTTCCAAGTTAAAATGGGATATTGACTTGAATTTTGGAATGAATAAGAGTACCGTGAATGATTTACCAGGGTTTTTAAATGAAGTTTATTTATCAGATTCTTGGACATTCAATGCTACTGCAGCAGGTGCGGCTATCTTAGATGGTTCTTTATTTGGATTGAGAGGGAAGCAGCCTAAATTAAATGATAAAGGAGAAGTGGTTATCGAGGCAAGTGGCTTGTATACATTGGTAGATACTACTTACGAGAATGTAAGTAGAATGCCAGATTGGACGTTAGGTTTCTCTAATACCTTGGCTTATGAAAACTTTAGATTGTCATTTTTAGTAGACATAGTTCAAGGAATAGACGTATATAATGCAACGGAATCTGCTTTGGTGTTTTATGGTTTAAGCGATAGGACTATTGGAAGGGGAGAAACAGTAATCTTGCCAGGGGTAGACGCAGATGGAGTAAAAAACACGGTTCCAATAACTAAGGATCAGGCTTTTTATCAGGATTTTTATTCAAAGAATTCTCAGAATTTCATCGAGGATGGATCCTTTGCAAGACTGAGGTATGTAACCCTGTCTTACAAGTTTCCAAAAACAGTTTTGAGTAAAATTCATTTAGAATCTCTTCAATTATTTGTTACAGCTAGAAACTTGGTAACGATAACTGATTATAGCGGAGTAGATCCAGAGGTAAATACGTTTGGAGCAGGAATAGCTGGGGCAGGTTCTATGTCTATTGATAACTTAGGTACACCAAATACTCAGGGTGTAGATTTAGGAATAAAAGTAAGATTTTAAAAAATAATTAGATCATGAAAACATATAACTATATTTTATTTGTTGTTGCTGTATTATTTGTGTCGTGCAGTGATGATTATTTTGATGTAAACGGGTCGGAAACACGTCCTACAACATCTTCATTGGCTCCTCAATTTCGAATTCAGGGTGCTATTGAAAATACGACCGCACAAGCTCAGTATCGAGGGTCTAGAGAAGTGTTGGGGATTACACAATATGGCTCTCAAAATGTAGCGAGTTACTATTCCGAATCTTGGAATAGGTACATAACTACGGGGCGCTATTTTTTATGGCAAAATGCTTATGTTTATTCCTTGCCTAATACAGCGGATCTTATTGTTTTAGGAAAACGAGATAATTCTCCGAATTTTTCTGCTGTGGGTAAGATATTAAGAGCGTATATCATGGGGATGGTCACGGATCAATACGGTGATATTGTGGTTCAAGGAACCTATGATGGTGAGAGTTCTATGAATATTACACCTAAATTCTCATCTCAAGAAGAGGTGTATAAAACTATTTTTAATTATATAGATCAAGCTGTTTTAGAATTAGATCAAGAGAGTGAAATAGCATTGAATATTGAGGATGGTGATGTATTGTACGCTGGAGATCATGAGAAATGGAAGAAATTTGCGTATGCTATAAAAGCACGGTACTTAAATCATTTGAATGCAGTTACTGCGGGTGATTTAGCCTATGATGCAGATGCTGTAATAGCGGCATGTAAATTAGCGATTGATTCGAATGAACTGACTGCGAAAAAAGTATATGGAGGTGGAGAAATGTCCAATGATATACAGCCTTTTTCTAGTGATGGTTATGGTTCTTCTCGTGTTGATTATTTTTCAGACTTTTTTGTAAACTTACTTAAAAACCCTCTTAATTTGACTGTTGCGCAATGGGATCCTCGCTTGACTGTGATTGTTCCAGAAGCTGTAAATGGTGGGTATAAAGGAGTGGTGACTGGTCGTGGATTGGATAAAACACTAAAAGATGATTATTCTTTAGGGAACGGTGGTTTCTATACAAGTCCTAATTCTGATACTGACATGATAAATTATAGCGAAGTAAAGTTTATAGAAGCAGAAGCTAAATTTAGAAAAGGAGATTTAAGTGGTGCTTATGATGCGTTTAGAGTTGCCGTGGAAGCAGATTTTGAAAAGCTACATATTGATGCTTTACAAACCAATGCCTACTTGACGCTCTTAGATACAGAAATTGGTGCAACTAATATCTCTTTGGCGCATATTATGGTGCAAAAATACATTGTAAACGTATTCAATCCAGAAACATGGGTAGATATGAGAAGGATGGACTATAGTGATGAAATTTACCATGGATTAAAAAGACCTGAAAATGTGAATTTAGATATTTTTCCTGGTGATAATGATTGGATTAGAGCAATGGTGTATGAGTATAATGAAGAAGATAGAAATTATGAAAACATGCCAACCAACAATCCTTATGTTCGCTTAACAACGCGTTTGTGGTGGAATAAATAAGGATACAATACAATACAATCAATAGTATAAAAAAAGAGTTGATAATTAAAAACTATCGACTCTTTTTATATGTGTTTTTTTAAGGTGTTGTATCAATTTAATTTCCAAGTGATAGTTTAGAAATGGAATTATTTTTTAACAACGCTAGAACGTAAAACAAACTATTTATAGCTGTTTTTTTTGGTTTTAATTGGTGTTATCCAAAAATAGTATTCAGGATCTTTGCCAATCGAATCCCTGCTTTTTGCAATTGATTACGTACAGTTCCGAAATTTTTATAGGGATAATCATACCATAATTTATCACCAGACTTGGCACTGTCATATACTTTAATGGCAAGTTTTTGAGTTTCATAGGTCCAATCTAAAACAGTTCCTTCTTGGATCAATTGCACTTGTTTTTTTGTTAGCTTATCTGCATTGTTAGCTAATTCTACATAGCCCATGTTGTAATGGTCAATCATATCAGAATCCCATACGCGGTGTAAGTTGGTTCCTTTTCTAAACCATTGGACTTGTATGGTATTTCCTCCTTTGTCTTTACCGCGTCCTACGTGGAGTGGTTGGTGTAAATCACCGATTAAATGAATCAACATTTTTAAGTAAATAGCTTTGGTCTCTTTTGTTGTGTTGTTGCTTTTTATTTTTTGAATGCAGGTTTCAATTCCTACTATTAGATCACCTTTTGGGTTTTTTTTTGAGTCTTCGTATGTTGTATTGAATGGGAAATTTACATAATGCCAACTGTAAAAGCTACGGTATAAGCTGTTCTTGTCAGATTTTATCTCATCTCCAAAAGTAGATACAAAAGCCAAGCTTTTTCCATCTAGTAATTTTGAAATGTTTCGTTTGGCTCGTTTACTTAAGTATTGTTCGGCTATTTTTCCAGTAGTTCTGTGTCCTGTAGCTCCCCAATCTTCTCCCGTATTGGCAGAACCATGAAAGTGAATGCTTAAAAACAAGAGACTTAATCCATATAATTTAAAAATGTTCATAAAAATAAATTTGAGGCTAAGATAAAATAAACTTCAATATAAATTTTGAAAAGTCGTAAATTTTATTATATCTTTACGATATCAAAATGATATCATTATGAATCAAGAGGGTTTTAAGAAAGTACAAAGTGGGTATGTGGCGTTAGGGGTTCTAACATTACTTATTATAGCAATAGGATATGGGACTTTTGTAGTGCATCAAGCAATTGCATTTTTAAGTGTTGCAGTTGTTTTATTGACAAAAGGTTTCTTTTTAGTGAATCCCAATACTTCTAAGGTGTTGTTGCTTTTTGGAAAATATGTAGGTACGGTAAAAGAGAATGGTTTTTTCTGGGCAAATCCTTTTTATACGAGACGAGATATATCTTTACGAGCGAGTAGCTTTGATAGTGAACGTGTAAAAGTAAACGACAAACTAGGGAATCCAATTATGATTAGTACCATTTTGGTTTGGCGTGTAAATAACACATATAAAGCGGCATTTGATGTAAATAACTCACCTTACGCAATAATAATTTAGATTTAAGGAAATAATTGTCTATATTGTTAATAACTTTGAGAAGAAAAAAGATAGATAATTTTGTTGATTTATATACCGATTATTTGATAAGTTCAAGTTCTTATACTACAGCAACAGGAATGTCTCACTTGCTTTGCATAAAACATGATAAAATAACAAGAGCATTGTCAACAGGTGTTTACGACAGTAAATTTCTATGGAAAACGGCAAAAACTTATATTGAAGAATTGACACAATCAAAAGAAACCGTTATTTTAAGTTTTGATGATTCTATACAAGAAAAACAATATACAAAAGAAAGTGAACTTAACACTTGGCATTTTGACCACGTGTTTGGGAGGTCTGTAAAAGGAGTTAATTTTCTAACAGCTTTAATAGAAGTAGCCGGTATGCGTTTGCCTTGTGGTGTAGAGTTTATAAAGAAAGACCTTTGGGTAACCGATAAAAAAACAGGAAAACAAAAGCGTAAAAGCAGCAAAACCAAGAATGAATTATTTAGAGATATGTTGCGAGAATGTAGTAGCAAAATACGCTTTGATTATGTTTTGGCTGATAGTTGGTTTTCATCTGTAGAAAATATGATATGCTGTAAAACAGCATTAAAAAATAATTTTATTATTGCTTTAAAAAGCAATCGAAGAGTAGCCTTATCATTAGAAGATAAGCAAAAAGGAATATACGTGAATATTAAAACATTACAGCCAGAACAGCAGACCGTGGAAGTTTGGTTTGAAAAACTAGACTTTCCGCTGTTGCTTACAAAGCAAATTTTCAAAAACGAGAATGGTACAGTCGGCGAGTTGTATTTGGCTTGTAGTGATTTAAGTTTAGCGTATGACCAAATAACTACAATCTACAAAAAACGGTGGGCAGTAGAAGAATATCACAAATCGATTAAAAGCAATACAGGATTTGCTAAATCTCCAACAAAAAAAATAGAAACTCAAATGAATCATTTTGTCTTATCCATTGTAGCATATATAAAGTTGGAGTGGCTAAAACAAAGGACAGGAAAAAATCACTTTGCCATGAAAACACAAATTTATTTAGCCGCTCAAAAAGCAGCCTATAATGAACTCAAAAACTTATCAACACCCAAGGTAGCATAATCTCTTTTTTAGAGAAAATTATGCGTAACATGAGTAAGTAATAAAAAAAAGCTGAATGATGATTGATACCATCACTCAGCTTTAAGTTATAAATATTCACATTGACTATATAATATATATTATAAAATTTAATAACTGTAAAGATTAGATTTAATATTATAAGTTGTTTTTTTCCCATATATATCCACCAATTCAACAGAACTATTTGTTATACCCACGGAATTAAAAGATATCTTGATATAATTATCTACCTCATAATAATGTAACGTTTCAAAATCATCAAATGTATCATGAGAAATAGTAAATTTAGAAAAAGTTTCTGCATCTATACTCATTTTCTCAAATGATATTATAATGCTCCATTTATCATTGGTAATATTAAAATTTTCCAATAAAGGACTATCATCATGAGAAGAGATAATACTTTCAATAGATGATTCCATAATGTAATCTTTATCCTCCTTATTACAAGAAGTTAGAACAAGACCTGAAAAAATAACTAATCCCAAAAGTTTTAAAAATTGTGTTTTCATAGTAAAATATTTTAAAGTTTTATAAATTAAGTAATTATATATGAGAATAGTATAAAATAAAATACAAACTCTGCTAAAATAGTATACGTTTAACAGGGCAAACTCACACTTTAATGCTTAATACTTTTAACAGGTATGCTTGATTCCAGCCTGCTTTAAGTCTTTTTCCAGCAATACCTTGTTTCTCCGTTTTTTCGTTTCTCAATAGATTCAGGGCAATTTTCAATAGTATTGAATAGTTTTGAGCTGCATTTTTATTTCTTTTTCTAGAGGCATCCTCTGAGAATGCAACATCCAATGTCCAATGTAATTTATTCTCTACACCCCAATGAGAACGAATATGACTTTGATGATTTACAGCGGTATCTTTTAAGCTAGAAATGTAATATCTAGTTGCCTTTTCTGTTTGTTTATCACTGTTTTTGAACTCCCTTATACTTTCTATTTTTATAACTTGAGTCAACTTATTCCATTTATTATCTGCGTTCTTAATAAATTGAAAATCAGAAATTACGCTACATTTTCTAGTTTCAATTCTTCCATGACCAAGGTCAAAGTCTGTATCTATTTCTATGTTTTTTGAGAATTTGAATTCGTCCTTTATTTCCTCTAGTAGTTGTTTTTGATTTCCCTTTACGGCAAGTATGTAATTGGCATCATTTTTTATAATCTTATCCGCAATATCAGTTTGAGTTCCCATTGCGTCTATTGTAATTATATTGCCTTCTATACACAAAGTATCAAGTAATTCCGGGATCGCAGTTATCTCATTAGATTTTTCATTGACTCTAATTTGACCCAAAACTAAATTGTTTTGATCAGCCCATGCACTCACCATATGTACAGGTGATTTTTTTCCATTTGATTTTGCTCCTCTAAGCGCTTTTCCATCAATAGCTATTACCTGCCCTTTTGATATAGTTGAAATAGTTGAAATAGAATTGACCCATTCTATGAAACATGTTTCAAGCTGAGAACTGTCTATCGACGAGAATACCCTGTTAATAGTGTCTTCTGATGGTATTCCATTTGGTAATTGTAGAAATTTCCTTAAAAAACCTTCTTTTGAACAAGCAAACTCAACCATTTGTTTCCATGTTTCTGCTCCACAAATGACTGAAATTATCCCAATAAGGAGGATGTCAACCAAGTTGTGCAACTTGTTTATATCGCTTCTAGGGTCTTCTATATTGCCAAAAATACTCATTATTTTACTGTCTGAATTCATATCGTTACCTATCTAATTATAAGTATAATATACTGATAATTAATTAGATAAGCAACTTAAATTCAATGAGATTAACTTAAAAATAGTATGAGTTTGCCCTGATACGTTTAATCTCAATAGTGTAATTACGAACAACAAATATACAGTAATAACTGTACCTAAACAAAAAAAAACAGTAATAACTGTATTTTTTATATATTTGTTTATGGTTAGAAAACAAATAAAAAAGATTGCAAAGCGTAAAGGGCTTTCTATAAACCAAATTATTGATAAAATTGGTTTCACTAAATCAGCTTATTACCAACTAAATAACCCATCGTTAAATAGGTTACTAACTATAGCACAGTCTTTACAATGTGATGTACATGAACTCTTACCAATATCAGAAGAATTTGAACATATTTACACGGGCAGCCAATGGATAGGAATAAAAATGAAAGAAAGATAAAAATTTAGTTAGAAGTAAAAATTATAAAAACATTTCAGCCATACTTAACGGTTCAGGTATAAACGACTATGATAAGCTTCAGTATATACCATGCATAAATCCTTTAAACCCAAAGAACCTTATTTATGAAGATTGTTTTTTACAATAAGTTTACATTTTGAATGTTCTTTTTGCCACCGCCAATGTTCCTTGTATTGAACTGATCGGTTATTTAGACTTACTTTTTAATTAATGATGGATAAAGATGATATTTAACTTCATCATATTCTTTTTTAAACATATCCCAATTTTGACTTAAACTTAAATTTTTTTCTTTTGCCCAAAAAGTTGGTGCTATACCATAATCCTCTTCCCTAAATACAATTGTAAAGAAACCAACACTATATTTAATTTCTGGAAGTAATGGAGTTTGCTGAATTCAAGTCACAAACGCAACTTTTAGTTAAATAATAATTGTTCCATTACAAATATAGGGTTTTCGTATTTATGTCTCTTCCTAGGTCTGTTATTTAATTTTGTTTCTACCTCTTTGATTCTTTGATCTGTTAGGTTTGTAAAGTCACTTCCTTTGGCAAAATATTGTCTAATCAAACCATTTAAATTTTCGTTAGATCCTCTTTCCCAAGAGTGATATGGATGCGCAAAAAAGTAATCAATACATAAATTTTCTGCAACCTGCTCATGGCCTGCAAATTCTTTTCCATTATCAGCTGTTATAGTATGTAGATAAGGCTTCCAGTCTTCTAATATTTCATTGATAGCTTTGGTGACAACAACTGCTTCTTTAGAGCTTACTTTTTTCATTTTAAGCATTCCAGAAGCTCTATCATTTACGGTAAGTATGGCTTGATTATGGTTTTTACCTATGATTAAATCGACCTCTAAATCTCCAAATCGATTTCTTTGTTCAACAACTTCAGGTCGTTGTTCTATACTAATGCGATTCTTTATAACCCCTCTAGAATCCTTTGATGAGCCACGTTTTCTATATCTCCTTCCCTGTCTGCGAAGGTGTGTATGTAAATCACCATCATTCCTCTTGTCTTCCCTAATATGCTGATATATACGCTCAATAGACACCGTTTCTTTACCTTGTTTTTTTAGGATACCAACTACTTGCTCAGGACTATAATCGTCTCGCAATAACAATTCTATTGCTTGTTGAATATCTTCTGTAAAGCGTTTTCTTTTAGGCTTTTCTTTATGACGTTTAGCATACTTTTTTTGGGCTAATTCATGCTTGTAAACTCCATTTCTTTTGTCTGAATTACGCTTAATCTCTTTGCTAATAACAGACTTGTCTTTTCCTATAGCAGCTGCTATCTCAACCTGTTTATAACCTTGTTTTAACATGCAGCAAATTGTGTATCTTTGTGCTTGGGTGATGTGTTTCATACAACTTCTTTTTTCGAGATTTGAGACCGTAAGATACATATCCATCAAGACAAGAAAGGTAGGTTTTCCTACTTTTCTGTTTTGAAAATATAACCATCATAGAATCAAATCGAAAAGTTGCGTTTATTAGTTGAATTTAAGTTTCTTTTAATAAACACATAAAGTATTCATCTATTTTATTTATTTCAGAACCTCCCCAGCAACCTAAACTTCCGCCTTTTCCTGTTTTAGGGTAGTTATCAGGATATCTAAACATACTATATGAAATGTTCAATTTATTATTTATTTCCCGGAAAGATTTTAGATTGATGTCTTTACTTACCTCATAAAAAAGTCTATCAAGGTCATGAGTCCTACTTACTTTTCCATTTTTTAATAATAATATACTTTTCAACATTTTTTCAATTGCTTGTGCTGCCAAAATATATGATTGCTCGGTCATATCATTAAAAAAACATAATCTTGAAGCTATATAATCATGACACGCAATGTCATATTGGCCAACTATGTCTGTTTTTTCCCTAGCATATTTTTGTAATTCCTTACCATTCATTGTTAATACCATAGAGTTTTTATTTGTAATTGAAACGTATCCGTCCGACGAAGTACGTATAGGAATTAAAAATACATAAAAAAACCTCGATTTATTGATCGAGGTTTAAATTTTGTGGAAATAGCTCACTTAATTTTTGAGCATTGTAATCAGGGATTATATCCAGTATTTTTTTCATCCATTTATAGGGGTTTACTTGGTGTTTTTTACAAGTCCCAAAAAAGGAATAGAACATCGCTGCATTTTTTGCAGCATCATGGCTACCTGCAAATAAATAATTTTTACGTCCAATAGCTAATGTTCTGATAGATCCTTCTACTAGGTTATTATCTAGTTCTAAAGTACCGTCATACAGGTAGGCTTTTAAGTAGTCCCATCGTTTTAATGTATAAGTAATTGCTTTTCCTAGTGGACTTTTCGGTAAGCTTCCTTGGGTGTTATGGATCAACCATTTTATAAATGTATCCATTATTGGTTGTGCTTTATCTAGGCGATAAGCATGCCGTTGCTCAGGAGTAAATTCCTGTTTTTTACAATGTCGCTCAATGGCATATAATTGTTGAATGAGTACCATCGCATGACTCGCTTTTACTTTGTCATAGTCTAGTGCTTTCTCAAAATAACGACGTGCATGTGCCATACACCCTACTAAAGTGACATCTTTTTTATGTGCAAATTCATCATATACAGCGTAGCCATCTGTTTGTAAATACCCTTTAAAGTTTTTAAGCATTTCTCTAGGTCCATGTTTAGATCTAGAGGGACGATAATCAAACAATACCATTTTTTGTATGGGTGAATAGTACACCCAATGATATCCAGTATGAGTTTTTCCTTTTTTCTGTTTGTCTAGCACTGGAATAGTTGATTCATCGGCCTGTACATATCCTTGTGACAGCACCGTGTTTTTCATAGCCTGATACAGCGGCTTAAGTAAGTGTCCTAAGCTGTTTTGCCATCCATTTATTGTAGATGAACTTATAGAGATTCCTTCTCGTTTAAAACGTTCTATCTGTCGATAATACGGTAAGTGATCTAAGAATTTATCAATCAATAGCTGTGCTAGCAGGCTGTTTGATGCTACAGATTTTTCAATAGCAAAACTTGGTAAATCAGCCATAATAACGGTCTTAATACCTAAAGGGTTTCCATTGTCAATCAATGTGTCTTGTACTTTCTTTTTTAAGGCGTATTTTGGTCTGACATATCGTTTTATGTATAGCTTTGTGGGTACAAGTTCTAATTTATCTGTAATTTCTTCACCTATTTTTATTCGGTTCTCTATAGTCTCTTTAGGCTCTAAATTAATAATTTCAACAGGTAAATGACTGGGGAGATTTAAACTTCCAATCGTTCTTTTTTTAGCCTTTTTACGTTGATATGTAATGTTTACAGGAGCTTCTTCTTCCTGGGGCATCTCTTTTAAAACTTCGAAAGGGAGTTGCATTTGAAAAGGGTTATTAGCCATTATAAAACGCTCACGTTTTGTCCCAAAAATCATACGACGTAATTGCTCTAATTGAAATTGTCCATATCCGTATTTTGTCTCTAATTCTTTATATTGAGCTTCTAGGATAGCCTTTTGTAAAGTAACGTCTTTTGTCTTTATAGTAAGTAACTCATTCTTTGCGCTAAGAGAACTTGTCTTTGTATTAAGTAACTCATTCTTTGAGCTAAGAGAATTTGTCTTTTTGATAAGTAAATCTGACTTAGAATTAGCCTCCTGTAATAGGGCTATAAGTGCTTTTTTTGATAGCTGTTCTAAGTCTTTTTCCATACATTAAATATACGAAAAATATACATGAACAGCCTGGTTTTATTAGGTTTTTTACCTGTAAAAAGACATTAATAACGTTTCCTTTGTTGGATGTTTTTTATAGACAGTCCATCAAGAAGCATCACCATTTGGCTGTATTTCATTTGTATACTTCCTTTCAGATTATCATACACCGGAAGTTCAAAAGTACCTCGTTCCAATCGTTTATAATACAGTACAAATCCACCTGCTTGCCAATGCAATAGTTTTATTTTGTTTCGAGGTTTATTTATGAAGATAAAAACAGCTCCATTACTAGGATCCTCTTCTAAATTATTACGGATAACACCTGACAAACCATTAAATCCTTTACGCATATCTGTGGGTTCTAGGTACAGATGAAAATCAAGTTCACTTGAAAGATTTAGCATATTACAAATGAATTAAATTTTGTAAATCGATAAGTGTAATCTCTTTGTTAATGACCAAATTTACACCTGTTGGATACTCGATTTTAAAACTATCTAAAATAGAATTTCTGCTGTTTTCAATAGGAGCATCAATAAGTTCAACCTTTGAAAATCCACTGGCATTTTTGGAGGTCAATTTCTTATTCCAGTACCTAAATTTACAAAGTGTAATTTTATGACTTTTACAATAATCTTCCAAGGTTAAATCACTCAACTTCCAATCGGAAACAACAGCTGTCATATAGGCTCGTTTTTCTTCGTTTTTTCTCATGCGTCAAAAATAGAAGCTATTTTTCCACTAAAAAATATGGGGATGGTCGGACGGATACATTGAAACAGGGAGAACTGAACAGTTGTTTATACTTTTGTCAGCGTTCATTTAAAATAGAGAACAGATTTCATTTAAATTCTATAAAACTGATAACAATTAACTTACGGATAGCCTTTATTACACCATAACTGTCAGTGTTCATTTAAAATAGAGAATAGATCTCATTTAAATTCTATAAAACTAATAGCTATGATCTTATTTGGACCAGGTGTAATTCATATGGTTAAGTGGTATACTTTTCGGTTAATAGGTGGTATGGTTTTCGGTTAACATATACAGGACTTATAAAAACACCAAGTAAACCCCTATAAATGGCTGAAAAAAGTACTGGATATAATCCCTGATTACAATGCTCTAAAATTAAATGAGCTATTTCCACAAAATTTAAACCTCGATCAATAAATCGAGGTTTTTTTATGTATTTTTAATTCCTATACGTACTTCGTCGGACGGATACAAAAATATTAGGGAAACTAGCGGGCAAGCATATAACAATATCCAAACTGATTATGACAAAATTTTTATAACAACGCTAAATGCTAGTTGAGCCAATTCAATCAATAATACAAAAATAAGTTTTTAAAATGAATATTTAGTTTCCAAATAGTCATCTAACACAAAATCTTTAATATTTATTTTATCTATTGTTTCTTTGTTTACTATTAATGTATGAACAGGAGAACTTCCAATAATTTCTTTAGTGAAAATAATTTTATTTAAATATAAATGTTCATCAAAATAGTATACTCTTTTTATTATTTGTTTATCAGGAGATAAATATACACTGCTAAATTGTAGTTTACTATTACTATAGGATATATCTAAATAATTATCTGCATTACCATAGCAACAGGCAGATGGAAGAACGGTCGTATTGTATGAATAAAGTTTAAACTTGTTATTTTCTGTACCTTCAAGAATCAGAATTGGTTTTACGCCAATTTTATTATTAGAACAATCAAAATTTTCTTTATAATCGAATGTTATTATTTTATCTTGGAACTTATCATTATTAAAATTTAATGTGATTTCATTAGATTTCACCATCTTTGAAAGCTTATACTCTTTAATAAAACTGTTTATTGATTTTGCATTTGTCTCTTCTTTTATTGGAAAACGTTTTTCTATTAATTCTTTTTTGACAACTATTCTTCCGTTTTTATCATTTATTTTATATTTTTTCCATTTACTAATATATGTCCCTTCTTCATCTTTAAAGAAATCTAAAATCCATAAATCCAAATTTTGATTTAGATAGAAGTATTTATATATAGCAGAATAATCATTAAAAGATTCTTTAAAAACTAATATTGAGTCTATTACTTTATTTTCTTTTTTTGAAAATAGAAAAATTTCTTTATTTAATGTTTTATAATGTGGAGATGTTTCTTTTTTTAAATTAGAGTGTCTTAATAAAAAATATAATTTAATGTTGTTTTTTAATATTATTTTTTCTTTTGATATTTTTTTATAAGAATACTTTAAGTTAAATAATGAACTACATTTATTATTAACTCCTTTACAAGTTTTATCTATATTATCTATAAATTTTTTTTGACTTATTTCTATATTACCTATTTCTTGTATTGGTTTGATTTTCTTACATGAAATTAAAAGTATTATTATTATTATTATTATGGGTAAATGTTTTTTCATTTTTCTTTAACTATTATTACTGAATCTTCATCAAATGAAGAATGTAAATGTGAATTATGTAAACTGCCACCATCATTGGTATGCTTGAATTTTTTTGATTTTGAACCTCTTAAATGTTTTACAAAACCAAATTTTTGTAAGGCATCAATAAATTTTTGCTCATCTGAATTATTCAAATATTTTGTGTCAATACTTTTTCCATTTGAATGATCATAACTTGGAAATGCTGATCCTTCTTTAAAACAACTTCCTGTAGTAATGATAGAAAAGTTATTATCTGCAAGAGCTCCAATAAATGCACCTAAATGACCAGGACTAGTATATCTACGTTTTGTATTTGTAAAAGTATATTTAAGCTGAATTCAAGTCACAAACGCAACTTTTAGTTAAATAATAATTGTTCCATTACAAATATAGGGTTTTGATATTTATGTCTCTTCCTAGGTCTGTTATTTAATTTTGTTTCTACCTCTTTGATTCTTTGATCTGTTAGGTTTGTAAAGTCACTTCCTTTGGCAAAATATTGTCTAATCAAACCATTTAAATTTTCGTTAGATCCTCTTTCCCAAGAGTGATATGGATGCGCAAAAAAGTAATCAATACATAAATTTTCTGCAACCTGCTCATGGCCTGCAAATTCTTTTCCATTATCAGCTGTTATAGTATGTAGATAAGGCTTCCAGTCTTCTAATATTTCATTGATAGCTTTAGTGACAACAACTGCTTCTTTAGAGCTTACTTTTTTCATTTTAAGCATTCCAGAAGCTCTATCATTTACGGTAAGTATGGCTTGATTATGGTTTTTACCTATGATTAAATCGACCTCTAAATCTCCAAATCGATTTCTTTGTTCAACAACTTCAGGGCGTTGTTCTATACTAATACGATTCTTTATAACCCCTCTAGAATCCTTTGATGAGCCACGTTTTCTATATCTCCTTCCCTGTCTGCGAAGGTGTGTATGTAAATCACCATCATTCCTCTTGTCTTCCCTAATATGCTGATATATACGCTCAATAGACACCGTTTCTTTACCTTGTTTTTTTAGGACACCAACTACTTGCTCAGGACTATAATCGTCTCGCAATAACAACTCTATTGCTTGTTGAATATCTTCTGTAAAGCGTTTTCTTTTAGGCTTTTCTTTATGACGTTTAGCATACTTTTTTTGGGCTAATTCATGCTTGTAAACTCCATTTCTTTTGTCTGAATTACGCTTAATCTCTTTGCTAATAACAGACTTGTCTTTTCCTATAGCAGCTGCTATCTCAACCTGTTTATAACCTTGTTTTAACATGCAACAAATTGTGTATCTTTGCGCTTGGGTGATGTGTTTCATACAACTTCTTTTTTCGAGATTTGAGACCGTAAGATACATATCCATCAAGACAAGAAAGGTAGGTTTTCCTACTTTTCTGTTTTGAAAATATAACCATCATAGAATCAAATCGAAAAGTTGCGTTTATTAGTTGAATTTAAGTAATATTAAAATCACTTTTCGAAACATCCAATGAGTTGGGCATTCTCACTAGCTCAATATCTTCATTTCCTGCGATATACAATCTCCATATTTTTCCTTTACTAGGATGGCTTCCATATTCTGCAATATCTCCATTTTGATATTTCACTCTCCTAGTTGTATTCCCGTCAGAAACAATGTTATCAGATGTGATAACGCTGTGTATTGGCTTAGAACTTTTTAAATGCCCTACACTTTTTTTCTTTGTAGTATTCCATTCAACAACACAAATTTCTGTTTCTATATTTTTTTTATCATGGTATATATATTTGAATTTAGTTTTAAATTCTTCTTTTATATTTTTTGGTATATGTTTTTCAATTTCACCTTGCGAATAAATTCTAAATGTAATAAGATCTTCTGCGTTAAAAGGAGGAGGAGTACATTGATTTGTTTTAAATGTTTTAAAGGCATTTTTCGTATAATTAATAGCTTTTGAGTTATTTCTGTCATAATAGTTTATAATAGCTCTAACTTTAGAAACATCTTTATACTTTTATACTTTTTTAGCTTTTACATATACTTCTTTACCTTCCCAAAATGCAATTGCGCTAAGAACAGCATATTTAATGTCAGAGACTTTCTGATAATTTAATTCTAAATCTAAATATTCATCAGAAAAAACTTTTTTCAGGTATGTAGATGCATTTTTATAGTTGCTTTTTCCTGTTAATTGAATAAGACCTCGCCCTCTATAATTCCAACCATCATCACCTCCTTTATTTCCGTTTTTACTTCCATATACGGTGTTGAGAAGTTGTTTTTGGGGTCTTTCGGAAGCGATACTCACAATGGTTCCATTATTTACCATTTTTTTATATTCTGCACCCCAAAGGGCTTTAATATTATTTTTAGAGTAATAAGGAGAACTGTTCCCTTCAGTTAATTTTATTTTTAACAATCCAGTTTCTGTGGTTATTTGACTTATAAAATGGGCTTTTAATAAACAGGTATTTATATGCAGTTCATTTGCTGTTCCTTTTCTTTTATTAATATATTCATTTATAAGTGTAACTATTTGTTTTCGGTAATCTTGATCATTTTTGTTACCAACGGTTTCATTAAGATTTTCAACAGTTATTTCTTCTTGACATCTTGGGCATTTTTCATCTCCAAAAACCCTCCGCATCTGCTCCACCCAAGCAATAGGATGAAAGTGATGTACTATATTGCTTTTAGGAAACATACGTTTTGGTGGTACTTCTTTTTCTTCTACTTTAGTTTCTGGTGCTGGAGCAGCGGTTGTACTTGTCGTTGGTATACTATCTTCCGTTGGTTTAGCATCTGGTTTAGCTGCTGTTGTTTTATTGTCTAAAGGTACAACATCTTTTTGTGGTATTTCTTCTACCACTGTACCTTCTGGCAACATAGAAGGTCTTTTGGTACTACTCGTTTTTGTTTTATCTTCTTCTTTTATGGGTGCTGTGTAGGTTTTTTTACTTGCCTCATCCCACCACATTAAATTTTCTATTTTGGTTTCCATTTTGGCTAAACTATCATCCCTTTCGGTTTCTAGTTTTTGTTTTTCGGCTGTAACTTCTTCTAATTGTATACCAAAATCATAGAGTTCTTTTACTTCTGGTTTTATTTCGTCCATAGTATAAGACCATTCATTTTTATGCTTACATACCAAACGAGATAGTTTTTGTGCTATTTCCGGTTTACTAAACGCTCTAATAAGCTCTAGTATATCTAATACTTTATTGCCATCTGTATCTATTGTTTTATCCCAAATTTCGGTTACAAAAGCGGCACTATCTGTTGCCTTACATAAGTCTTTTACAGAGTATATGTATTCATTACCTGCGTCTAGATCTTTAAAACCAAATTTTTGCCAATCGTAAGCGCTAAATTTGTCAAGATCCTTTTCTTTTACCCAGCCTTTTACTGCTACACATTGGCCACTAGTTGTATCATCTAATACTACTTTATACCAAAGGTCTTTTTTATCGTCTTTTGCTTTTTTAAATTTACGTAAGTCAACTACTTTTTCTTTTTCTACAGTTACTTCTTCTACATCGGTTCTAAAAGGGACTTCGATATATGCCTTACATACATCTACATATAATGTAGTTTTTTCTCCTGTTTTGGCTTCTCTTTCAACTGTATCGTATTTTTGTTCTTCTGTTAAAAAATAGTCAGGAGTAATTGAGACAAATATACCTGCTTTTTTTTTGGTTTTTTCTGTTATTTTGGAAATAAATGTTTTTTCTACCCAAAACACTTTACCATAGCCATTTGGGTAAAAGGTAACAGTTCTGTTTAAATTTGTTCTCCAATTTCTTGGTGCTTTTACTTGTTTTGTATTGAATGTGGCATCTTTAGTTGCAAGACCATTAAATGCTTTATTAACCGTAGTAAGATTTTTGATAGTATAAAGTTTATTGCTATTAAATGGTTTTACGTTATCATTAATATCGGTATCTCTAACTAAGGTTGCAGTAATAGATGTTACTTTTATTTGTGCATAATCTCCTTTAATTTTAAGTACTTTTATGGGTGTATTTGCTTTAATATCTACTTTGTAAGATAGGCTTGTTTTTAATTTTGTGCCTGCTATAATATTTGTAAAATATTGTTCTTCTTTTCCATCTTTTTTTTCATTACTTAAAAACTCAAAAACATCATCTGTTGTAAATACTTCTAAGTGGGTTGCTTTATATCCTTTGTACCCTTTAAAACCTAAGTTACCTGTATAGCCAATGGTTACACCTGCTTTTATTGGTATATCACAAGCTGTAATTTCGTCTAGTTTTCCTTTGGAATTATCAAATGTAATTTTTGTTGTGAAACCAGAGTTATGTATAAAGCCAGATCCATCTTTTAATTTTTTCCAATTACCTTTTACTGTTTCATCTATTTCTAATACCTCATCATAAGGCACTATTTTTATAATTTTGGATGATGACTTTCCACTTTCTCTTACTCTAGCTCCTAAAACAGATTTATTTTCTGTTTCATCTTCTGTAGTAATTATTTCTAAGGTATTTTCTGTTATTTTTTTTACTTGTTTTCCGATTTTTACATATATATAAATATCGGTATATGTTTTACCATCTTTATCTGTGTAGTTAATTCGCTTGTAACTTCCAGTGTTTATTTTGTTGTCTTCTAAAGGAGCTAAATTTACAGTACTTCCTTTAGGTATTACTACAGACACTCCTTTTTCAGATATATCTATTTTATTGTTTTTTAAAACTCTTGCATTAAGCCCTTCAATTGGTATGCCTTCTTTACTTATTATAATATAAGAACTTTTACTTAAAAACTTAGGTATTTTTGCACTGTTTTCATCACTAATAATATCCGATTCGGGCATTAATTGATGATACAAACTATAAAAGGTCATTTTTTGTTTTTCTTTACTTTTATAATCGTGTTGTATGAGTATAAATCCGTTGGAATATAAGTGATCCGTATTGTTTATTATCGTTTTTTTATACTCTTTTGCAAAGCGGTAGGCAATTATACGACCTTGCGCAATGCATTGTATTTCTCTACTTGCACCTTCTAAATGTATACCACCATGCCAAGCATTATGCGCTCCAATAGGGTATTTTCCAAAAAGGTTACGATTCCCCAAATAATTTTTTGCTTCGGCATCAGTACTAATATCTTTTAGCGGATAACTTACTCTCATAGATTTTCATTTTAGATACTTAAATTAAAATCACTAAGATATCCATGTTTCTTAGCTTCTTCTTTTATTTTTTCTTGGTTTTCTTGCGCTTGACTTGTATTCCCTAATATTCTATTAATTAGAGTGATTTTAGGAAAAGGTATTTGACTCAAAGGCATTATTGCGGTAGGAGCACTACATCTTGTACCAATAAGTACAGTAGTATTTCCAATGCTTACTTCGCCTCCATGACCTGTTTTTGATCCCATAGTAGCTGCGGGTCTCCCGCCAATTAATACGGTAGAAACACCTTCTACAATTACATCGGGTGGTCCCGAACAGGTACATTGATCCCCCATTACTGCGGCAGGTTTTCCTCCTATTAAAACTGTTGGCACTCCCGGGCCTATAATGGGGCCGCCAGTATGTGGGCTTGTTCCACTATACATAGGGCATGTGTGCATGTGTGATATTGTTGCTGCTGGTCCTGGCATAATTTTTTGTTTTTTATGTTATGTTCTACCGCTTGAGTGCGTTAAATTACTTAAAATCCCATATTCTCACAGTAGCAGTGCTAAACAAGATGTCATATCCATTTAACCTACGATGTAGCATTGGGTTATTTTATTATTCAGACGTATATATGTATAAGCAGTCTTCAAATGTACAAAAAATAGTTATACGCACGTGTTTTTTGTGTTTTAATTCTAGGTATTAGTGTTTGCATGGTTGGACTAAAGGCAGGATTCCTGTTTTTCTGCTTTTTAAAAGCATGAATTAAGGAAGGCTCTAACTAGAAAAGAGTCTTCTAATCTAACAAAATAAACAATAATTGCTATGGATACGCTTCGCTTATGACACAACGGTTATGAGTACTTAATGGATGTATTTAAGCGAGTTATCTGTTTTGAAAATATAACCATCAAATAATCAAATCTAAAAGTTGCGTTTATTAGTTGAATTTAAGTAAGGAAAGTGCGGCTATTATGAAAAACCTTAAAAAATTGATAAAGAATGATTAAGGATACTAAAACAGTTTCACCTGATGGTTGGGAATTAAAAGAATGGAATGACGTTCTTGAGATAAGAAGTGGAAGAAACCAGAAAGTCGTTGAAAATCCAAACGGAAAATATAGGATCATTGGAAGTGCGGGGAAAATTATGGGGTATGCTGATAAGTATATTTGTGAAGAAAATACAACTATTATTGGACGTAAGGGAACTATAAATTCGCCATTATTTATAGAACACAAGTTCTGGAATGTTGATACAGCTTTTGGCTTGCATTCTAAAGAGCAACTCGATAATGGCTCCATACCAAAAATTGTATAAAATGTCCATTAGCCTAAAAATTACTATCTCCAACTAGTAAAAATTATTAAGATATTACTTTGTGTTTAATTTAAGAATCAAATGACTTTAGACAAAATCAGTCTTTTGTCTAAAGTTGCGTATATTTGGAAGCGGTTCTATTGGCGATTTCAAACAATTTTGAAACATGACCAACAGGCGTAATGTCTAAAGTATGAAAAACAGCAAAGAGCTTCCCGTTAATTTCCATGAGAAAGGAAAATTCTATTTAACAGAAAACGAAGTAGAACAATTGATCCTGGCATCTAAAAATAGCCGGCACCCTATTAGAAACTCTTTAATGATTCTTATGATGTTTCGTCATGGTTTACGAGTATCGGAACTTATCAATCTCCGGATCAAAAGTATAAATTTTGAAAACAACCTGATTTGGATAAATAGGTTAAAAGGTGGATTATCTTTGGAACACCCAATTCTGGGTGATGAAAAGCGTGCAATCAAACGTTATTTGAGAACCAGGGAAAAAACAGACAATTCTCCTTATCTTTTTATCAATGAACGCATGGATCAATTCTCCCGTAAAACAATCAATTACATAATCAAGACCGCAGCTAAAAAAGCAACCCTAGATAATGTACACCCACACACATTAAGGCATTCCTGTGGCTATTATATGGCTAACAAAGGGACAGACTTAAGAACTATGCAAGACTATTTAGGACATCGAGACCCTAAACATACGGTTATATATACGCAAATTAGTGGGAGCCGGTTTGAAAGTATTTGGGAATAAGTAAAAATATACTCAAAAACATAAAATAAATAAATATCTTTATCAAATAAAACATACGAAGAATATTACTGATATAAGAGATATATCGTCAACTTAGTAGAAAACTGTAGATGTACAGGTGTTGTTGCATAATTAAAAAAGAACCCCCAAAATTGACTAAATTACATTACAAAGAGAAATTCCTAATTGAGAAATTATTTGAAATGCCATCAGGGTATGTGATGGATTTTTCCAACAGAACCTTTGAGGAATTCATTTACGACAGTATTTGTATCAATATTTATGACGACAAATACTTTTATGCGAGTGGTTCGAAAGCAAATAGACTTAGAGGCTTTTTTAGTGAAGAGCCGAGCTACAAAATCGGAGAACTTTTGACCGCACTTTTAGATTATTGGCATACTAAAGCAATTGCAAAAGAATATGGATTCGATTTTGAGAAAAATGAAAACATTTATAAAGAATGTTTAAAAATTGCAAGTAGATTAAAAGAAGAAACAATTGTTGAAGAAATTGATGTAATAAAGGAAATTGAGGATGATAGAGATTTCAGTTTACTTGCCAAGTCTATTCGAGAAAGTATAAATAAAAATGAACCTGAAGTTGCTTTAGATAGATTACATACATACGTTATGAAATTCATCAGGCAATTATGTGAGAATCATAAAATTGAAATTAAAAAAGAGGAATCTCTTAATGCAATATTTGGCAAGTATGTAAAGTTCATTGTAGCAAATGAAAAAATTGAGTCTAAAATGGCTGAAAGAATTTTAAAATATTCTATCCACGTCATAGAAGCCTTTAATGATATTAGAAACAATAGAAGCTTTGCTCACGATAATCAAATTTTGAATTATTCCGAGAGTGTTCTTATTTTCAATAATGTCACAAATTCGATAAAGTTTATTGAGACTATTGAAAAAACAATAGAACAGGAAAACAAAAAAAATGAAGTAGAAACGGCTGATTGGGAAGATTTACCGTTTTAAAAATATTTAAGAACCTATGCAACAAAGTAGAATTAGTAACCAGTTATCTATTTGACCTCAGTCAATTTCTATTCTTCACATTAGCAATAGTGCTTGTTGAATTGATAAAATCTGTAATTATGGAAAAATTGAAAATGATTATTCGTGAAGCGACCCTCGTGTGAAGAATGGAGCCTTTGCTTTGGAATGTTAGTAACTGACGGAAATTATACTTTTTTAGGACTGAGGGTTAAAGGGGTTCGAGTCCCCTGCTTCACACCATTTAAAAACAACTATGCAGAACACTTGCGCTATGCATAATGTTAAAAAAAAATCCGAACATAAAATAAACATCCTTAATTATGGAAAACCGTAAATAAAATATAAATCGTTTTCGGAATTTTGAAACTAACTAAACCAAAAAATTATGTCAAAAATTATTGTCACCATAGGTATTATTATTGCTTTCATTTTCTTATTTGGAGTAATTGTAGCAGCAAATAAAGGAAGTGGAACACCTGGGTTTTTAGGATTAATTCTTTTTGCTGGAATGGTTGCTGGAATTCGAGCAGTTTGGAAAAAACCTGCGGTCAAAAATGAGATGACAGAAACGGATAAACATCAACTTGACAAAAGAGACTAATTGTGTTTAAATATTATTATTCTATTCTCGAAATTCCTCAAACCGCAACTCAAGCAGACATAAAACTTGCCTTTAAAACTCAAGCTATAAAGTGGCATCCTGACAAAAATATTGGTACTGACACTACAACAAAAATGCAAGAAATAAATGAAGCTTATCTAATTCTTAAAGACATTGATGCAAGAAGAAGGTATGATATTGAATATTCAAAGTATAAAGAGTTCAAAAAACAAACACAATATCAACGTCCAAAAAAGAATAAAGAAAAACAAGAAAACACAAAATCAAGAAGTTATGAATATAAAATAAAAGATGAAACTTTAGAGAAATGGATTCGAAATGCACAAAAACAAGCGGTGGATTTAGCAAAACAAACTTTAAAGGAAATTGGAGAATTAAGTGTCGAAGCAACTAAACAGGCTGGAGCGAAAATGTTTCAAATGCTTATTTTTTATTCAATTTCAGGATTTATAATTATGCTTTTATTTAAGGCTTGCAACTAAAACTTACCAATATGAAAAATCTAAATAATTATTTTACTGTCTTTTTATTAATCCTATTTCTAAATTCCTGTGACCAAAAAAGAAATACATCATTTGAGAAGTTCGATTTTGGAAATGGCTATTCAATTGATTTGCCAGAAAAATATAGCAAAACCAATGAATTAACTTGGCAAGCAGGCGAACACTCTTATTTTAACATTAATATAGGTCAAATTGGGAATTCAGATTTAGAAACAGAGCTGGCAGATTATTTAGCTTCTCGAAATATTAGTGATTTATTTGATAACAGCAAATTTATAAAGACAGAAGATTTTGAAGAAAACGGACTTAAAGGAGTTGTTTCCTTCTATGAAGAAGACTTGAAAAAACAAGGTGCTGGAATTGTTACCTTAACTTCTTACGGAGTTTTTGCAATAGTACGAAATGACACAGATCAATTTACAATTAATTCTATGGCATTAAGCGACAATAATTTTGTTCAAATAGCTAAAGGTATAAAATCTATTACAATGAAAGAAAATGCTTTGAACATTCCTATTGCAAATAAATTTGACAAGAATAAAGCAATAGAAAATGGCTACCAAGTATTTCAAGAAGACGGTTTTATGGTCAAATGCAATAAAGAAATAAAACTCGATAGATTAAGAATACAACAAATGAAACAAAATGGAATGGATGATAATTCAAGACCATTTCACGTTTACGATAATGGAATAGATTATAATATTAATGTAAGCAGTTATCATAGTGTACTTGCAGGACAAACTGGACAAGAAATAACCGATTATAATAAAACCGATTTAGATTATTACCAAACTAAATTTGATGAAATGTCAATAAATAATAATCGAGGTAAATTTAAGAAATTTGATGCAGTATATTACGATAACACGCAAAACGGAAGAACTACAAAAGCAGTGTTTTTTCATCATAAAATGAAAAGTTATATGCTTCAAGTTACATACGATAATAATGTTGAAAAGAAATTTCAGGATTTTATAAAAACATTCGAAATAATATAAAAAGCGGGAAAGCACTATGCACAGTCGAGTAAGTAAGGGGAGTTTCACCCCAAACTTCTCACAGAACCGTACGTGAACCTCTCAATTCATACGGCTCTTATTATGCAGTCAATACTTAGGTTAAGTGATAACCTAATGCCCAATGATAAAACATATTTGGATAATCTTTCGTAACACGTCTTAACCATTTTACAGCTAAAACGCGACTTCTTTTGAAGCGTTTATACTTGTTCAAAATCCTTTTAATAATTCGATGATGGAGATAATAAAAGACAGGTTTTAGAGAGTTACGCTTTATTTTCCCATAATAATTTATCCAACCCCTTAGTTTAGCCCCCTAAAAGCTCGGAGTAAATGTTGGATATAAAACATTAACTTTGAAAATATGAAATACAAGAGGTGGACCTTACTGTTATTAAGAATCCCGATGAGCGAAAGTATTTACAAACACTATTAAATAATATCTCAGAACTACAAGTCATCCGAAAATTGGTACAGATTTTTAAAACGATGTTAAAAAGAGGGCATGGTAATATAATCCGATGGATTGATTTTATAAAACGATCGAAATACAAGATGACAGGATTAATTACTTTTGCCAATGGATTATTAAGAGACATTAAAGCCGTTAAAAACGGAATTAATATGTCTTGGAGTAATGGTGCTGTGGAAGGTCATGTAAATCGGATAAAAAGTATCAAGAGGCAAATGTATGGCAGGGCTAGCTTTGATCTATTACGCAAGAAAGTGATATTGTCTCAAACGGGATGATAATTCCCCAAATCTGAAGAAGAACCTGTTTGACCATAATAGCCAAGAAGGATAAATTCATCAAATAATTATAAAAATAAAATCTTTAAACATAAAATATGGGCACATTTTTAGCAATACTACTTGTAGTTATTTTGGTTGTATATCTATATAACAATGGAAAAGAGCATACAATGGTTGATCCCGATGTACATAGCTATTACCTTGCACAAACAGATACTGGAGAATGGGTAAATTTCCCAACAATATTTAAACTAACTGGAAATAACGATATAATAATTTCTACTCCAAACGAGAGAATACTTGTATTAAATGTTATTGAGATTGAACCGAATACGTATACTGGTACTTTAGCTTCCTTAGGAGTTTTCACAACTGTATTTATGAGTGATGAAAAAGCATATTTCCATATTATGGGAAATACAATGAAAAATTACAAATAATAATATTCTGGAAATTCAACTTCCAATTTTTTATTATCAGAGAACAAACTTGTATTTAATTTTCTATTAGTCAAAATTATTTTTTTCAAATTATACAGATTGGAAATAGGGCTTAAGTCATAAATAAGAAACTTATAATTTCTTTCTTCCATATTAATTTCCTTAAGATTTTTTAAATTAGAAAGGGGATTTAAGTTTGAAATTTCGTTATTCTTTAAATTAAGGTGAGTAAGATTTTTTAAATTAGAAAGGGGATTTAAGTTTGAAATTTCGTTATTCTTTAAATTAAGGTGAGTAAGATTTACTAAATTAGAAAGACTATCTAATGAGCCTATATCATTGCTTTCCAAATTCAATTTTTCTAATTTAGTTAAATTAGTAATAATTAATTCTAAATTTACGATATTATTACTAGATAAATCAAGTTCTCTTAAATTTAATAAACTAGATATTGAGGAAAAGTCTATTTCATCAAGTTCGCTTATAAATTTAATTAGCCCCCTCGGATCACCACCTAATTCCGGTATTCCATCTAAATCCACCATATAATTTAAATTAAGAATTTCAAGATTTATCAATTTTGAAATAGGATTTAAATTAAGATTTTCACCACTTAACTTTAATTCTTTCAAACCAATTAAGTTTTTAATAGGACTCAAATTTGAATTACATAATTCTAATTCAAGATGTTTTAACTCTGTTAAATTCGATAAAGGATTTAAATCTAAACCTAATTCAAATTCAGAGTTTACAGGTGTCCTTGTATTTGAAATTTTTAAATAAATAAGCTTTTCTAATTTCTCTATGAAATTAATATCAGTAATAAAGCCATTTATTTCAATTTTTTCTAAATTGACAAGACATGACAACTTGTCGACAGATCCTTTTATTTGGCTATTTAAACTATGGATAACGATCTCATTTATACTGATTAAGCTTGACAGTTTGTTTAGGTCGAACGTGTGAGAGATTAATTCGCTGTCCCATTTGTCAAAATCAGATTGGTAGTCAAAAGTGTGGCTTATTTCTAATTTATTTAAGTTTTTTAAATTTTTCAATAAATTTAATTCCATTATAGTCTTGCAAACATTTAACTTTGTAAGGTTTGTTAATTTTTCTAATGAAATAATCTCTCCCCTATGCCCAAATAGGGTTAGTTCTTTTAATTTTGATAGTGATATTAAGTTTAGTGATGATCTACTTTTGTTGTTCCATAAGTGTAATTCGATGAGATTGGTCATGCTATTAATAGCACTGTAGTCTACATTACTACTCCATATATTTAAACTTTTAAGATTAATTAATTTAGATAATGGTTTTAAATCGCATATTCTACCTGAAAAACCTTGGATAAAGAAACGCTGTAATTCCCAAACCTTACTTAAAATTTCATCTGTATCGGTCTCATTTAATTCGAGAGTGCTGTCATATTTCAAACATGCAACCACATTTGTGTAGCTGTAATATTCGGTATCATAAGTATTGATGGATTGTTTATATTTTTTATTGTTATATGTGTGTGGAACGAAATTAATATTATATAAAATAAGTTTCTTCCATTCTGGCGATAAATTATTCCACCATTCTTCTGTTAAATTATTATTTTTTAGTATACGATTATCTATACATTTATTATCATCTTTGTAAATACCTCTCTCTTTTAAATAACCATTTTCATAATACTCTTCAAAGTGACCTTGTTTTAAATTATTTTTATAAAAAGACTTTTCTTCTAATTGTCCATTTTCATAATATACCTCACTAACCCCATCTCTTTTATCATTAATAAAATAACTTTTACTTAATAGGTTTCCATTTTTATAATACTCATAGTGATAACCTAACAATTTATCTGAAATAAAATTTGTCTTATTTTTTAATTTACCATTGTTAAAGTAAAGACAGCCTTCTCCCTCCAATTTACCATCCAGATAATATAATTTTTCTTTTAATTGACCATTTTCATAATACTCTTCACAAATTCCATTTTTTATTCCACTCTTATAGGATATTTTAGTACTTAAGTTGCCGTTTTCATTGTAATTTGTCCATTCACCATCTCTTTCACCATTTCTAATTATATATCTTTCCCACAATTGTCCGTTTAAATATCGTCTTTCAAAAAGTGTATATAAAACATCATCTTCAAACACCTCTTTCTTTTTAAGATAACCTATTCCATCATTACAATCCACAAATGGTTTATCAAAACGTATATTTTTTTTTGAACTCATTACATTCTTCTTATGATTTTCTATAACAATTAACATTTGACTTATCATTTCTTCTCCAATTTCCTGTTGTTCGAAAATACTTAAGTTTCTAACATTATTAAATTGTCTTTCATATACTATTTCTTTCTGATAATATTTATATCGCCATATTATTGTTAAATGACCAGTACTATAATGAAATTTAATAATTTGATTTCTTCCTTCTTCGTAAAGATTAAATTCTCTAGAATCAATTTTCGTAATAACCCCGACCCCATCAAAAAAGGTGTTATTTATTATGCCAACTATTATACTGAATTTTTTATCAAGAGGGAGTTTTCTAAGTTCTTGATTGTCTTTGTTTAAGCCTAAAAAAAAAGAAATTAAATAACCTATTATTAAAATAATAATAATAATAATCCAATACATAAGCAAGTAGTTTAGCAAGATAAATGTAGTTGTTTTTTTTGAATAGTTGTTGAAAATTTAAAAGGTTTGTTGTTAATCAAATTATTTATAAAATAAATAATTTGATATTATGTAATTGAATATAATTTCTGTATTATTATAACTGTAAGCTATTTATATGAAAACAAATATCAACTCAGTCTCTTTTGAACCATTTGAAATAGAATATGATATTCCTAAATATTTACAGGCAGCTACAGCGTGGAGTTGGAATGAGTTGTATGGCTATTATTTTATTTATCAAAAAGGAACGAAAGAGTTTATAAAAAAAATATTTTTATGTTCAAGTGATAAAAAATATAAAGAAATTGCCCAATTAACATATAATTGTTTCCTTAAATCTGACGAATATTTGGTGCTTGTCCCATTACCGGGGCATATTAGCTTGTATGAAATGGTAAATAATGTACCTATTCTGGTGCAAGAAGTAAATGAATATGATTTAAATATGTACAATATTTTTACTTTCCCCCTAGAGAAGACAAATGAAATTGTCGATGTTTATAATTTATCCAATTCTACATTGTATATTTATAAATATCACGCTCAAGAAATCCCTCGTTTTTTAATTGAGTCCATAAGTGATTTGGCATGTAGCAGTCCTGGTTTTGTTTTTGATGCTATTGATGGAAATTGCCTTTATGAAATAGATATGTTTCATTTCCCTCCTTGTGGTGGTGGCTATTCTAGAGGTATTAGTGATTCATATTCTATTAGGCAAAAATATTTGGAGTCATTTGATTTAGATCCTAGATATCTACGACTAGAATTAATTGGTATATCTGAAGGAGGGCTTTATATTTTTGAAAAAGAATCTGTAGAATGCGTATTTAAACATTTCTACTTCGATTAAATGAAAATGTTAATTTTTTTTAAAATACATTAGGTTATGAATGCGAATAGAAATGTATTTCTCGTGCTGTTATTTTTTACGTTAATTTCAAATGGTCAAAATAATTTTGTAAAGATAGAATCTATTGCTAAAAAAGGTTTAGCTGAAGGGGAATATCATTTAGGATACATGTACTACTATGGAGAGGAGGTAGCTCAAGACGTAGAGAAAGGCTTTTATTGGATGAAAAAAAGCGCAAAACAAGGATTTGTAAAAGCTGAATTTCGTTTGGGAATCATGTTTTATGACACAGCTAAAAATGAAGAGTCCTATTATTGGATTAAGAAAAGTGCAGTAAATGGAAATTCAGATGCACAGTTTTTTCTGGGTTTAATGTTTTTTAATCGTAAGAATAAAAAAGCACTGTACTGGGCTTTGAAAAGTGCAAATCAAGGAAATTTAAAAGCACAACACTTTGTAGGTCTATTGTATTTTAGTGGGGGTTTAATTTTATCAGATAAAGAAAAAGCACTTTTTTGGTTTGAAAAAAGCGGAAAATCAGGTTATAAAAAGTCACAATATCTACTCGGAAGTATTTATTTCAAGGGAGAAGGCGTTAAAAAAGACATAGAGAAATCAAAATATTGGATGCATAGGTATGATATAAACGAGCAAAAATAAATTTAAAATTGAAAGAAATAATTCAAATTTTTAGCGATTTTAAAAAATATTATGGACTTAATACAAGTAATTCCAAAAAGGAGTGTGATAAACTTATATTGGACTTTGAGTTGATACTTAAAAGTAACTTAGATGTAAAAGGGGGACTGTTTCCTGTTTCTGAAAATATATATATGCCGATGATTAATCACTTAAAACTATACCAACAAAACTAGACATTCCAATAATGACTATACAGTAGATAGAATAGATTCCAAAAAGATCACAAAATCATTTCTGCTCTTCATTGAAGTATAGAGGTTGATATTGTTTGATTGTAAATAATGTCATAAACACCAATTAGTATTAACAAAAATATTAGTTTTTATTAAATTTATTGCCATAATATTTAAGTTGGAGCTTTTTAATATACTGCTATATTCTATACCCAATAGTTCGTTAATCCCACATTTTTCTAGCAATTTCTGCTTCCTCTTTCCCTATGGCATTGGCATAAATTGAGGTAGTTGCAATATCTGCATGTCCCATCCATTTTTGCAACATATTAATCGGGATTCCTTTTGATATAGCGTTAACACCATATGCATGACGTAGTCCTTTAGGTGATCTATGCTTCCCTTCGGAGATTCCAGCATCAATCATTACCTTTTTAATAAGTTCATAAGCGTGTTGTCTTGACCATGACCATAAAAGAACCTTAGAATCTTTTACTTTCTTTTGTTTTTTTATAAGTTCATGCCCTATAGTTAATAGATCAATTAATTGATGTGGTACAGGAACTGTTCTAAAAACATCACCTCTCCTTTTTTTTAAACTATTAAAAACTATTCTATTTGATTCTCGTTCAATACTCCTTGTAGTTAACTGTAAGGCTTCCGAAATTCTACAACCAGTATATGCCATGGTTTCAGCAAGAGTTCTTATTTTAGGGTTTTGTTCTTTTGCAGATTTTAAAAAATTATCCATTTCGGCAGAATTCAAATATAGACGATTTCCGTCTGGGTCAAAAAGTCTCATTTCGCTCATATCTGACAAAACTAAAGAATTTTGTCAGATTTTAAGTATTGTAATATGACGAAAGTGAACAAACTATTCATAAAACTTAAATTTACTTGACACTATTAGTAATAATGTCAAGTGTTAAATATAAGTATCCTAACGGAAATTTTGCGTATTATTGGTATGAAGTCAAGGTGATCTAAATCAAATCTTATTTATTTCTTTTCATCTTTCGCCACAGATAAGGATTAATTGGATTTTGATCTTTCCATAACCCTAATTTAGAAGAACGAGCTTCATTTTCTAAGCTTTGAAAATATTCACTATCAGAATAATAAGAATAATGCCAGGCTAATCCTTTTTTTAAAAGTTCTTCAGAAAGGTTTTTACCATCGTAATAAACATATCCAATAATTCTACCGTAATGATCTTTAGATTTGATATCTACATAGACCTGTTTTCTATAAATTTCTTTAGAAACAAACTTCTTAGCTTTTTTTGAAAAAGGCTACTTATACTCTGGACAATCAATGTCAGCTATACGAATGGTGTGTTGATTAAAAAGACTGTCTAAAACCACTATAGTATCACCATCTTTGACACGAATAACCTTTCCTTTAATTTGTCCCCAAACAAAAACAGGTATAAACAGTAAAAAAAGGAAATACTTCATCTTAATAATTGATTTAAATTTTTTTTTTAGTTTTTAAAATAATCATTAAATGTATCAATGTTTTAGCATTGAATTTAGTAACTCATGTTACGCATAATTTTCTCTAAAAAAGAGATTATGCTACCTTGGGTGTTGATAAGTTTTTGAGTTCATTATAGGCTGCTTTTTGAGCGGCTAAATAAATTTGTGTTTTCATGGCAAAGTGATTTTTTCCTGTCCTTTGTTTTAGCCACTCCAACTTTATATATGCTACAATGGATAAGACAAAATGATTCATTTGAGTTTCTATTTTTTTTGTTGGAGATTTAGCAAATCCTGTATTGCTTTTAATCGATTTGTGATATTCTTCTACTGCCCACCGTTTTTTGTAGATTGTAGTTATTTGGTCATACGCTAAACTTAAATCACTACAAGCCAAATACAACTCGCCGACTGTACCATTCTCGTTTTTGAAAATTTGCTTTGTAAGCAACAGCGGAAAGTCTAGTTTTTCAAACCAAACTTCCACGGTCTGCTGTTCTGGCTGTAATGTTTTAATATTCACGTATATTCCTTTTTGCTTATCTTCTAATGATAAGGCTACTCTTCGATTGCTTTTTAAAGCAATAATAAAATTATTTTTTAATGCTGTTTTACAGCATATCATATTTTCTACAGATGAAAACCAACTATCAGCCAAAACATAATCAAAGCGTATTTTGCTACTACATTCTCGCAACATATCTCTAAATAATTCATTCTTGGTTTTGCTGCTTTTACGCTTTTGTTTTCCTGTTTTTTTATCGGTTACCCAAAGGTCTTTCTTTATAAACTCTACACCACAAGGCAAACGCATACCGGCTACTTCTATTAAAGCTGTTAGAAAATTAACTCCTTTTACAGACCTCCCAAACACGTGGTCAAAATGCCAAGTGTTAAGTTCACTTTCTTTTGTATATTGTTTTTCTTGTATAGAATCATCAAAACTTAAAATAACGGTTTCTTTTGATTGTGTCAATTCTTCAATATAAGTTTTTGCCGTTTTCCATAGAAATTTACTGTCGTAAACACCTGTTGACAATGCTCTTGTTATTTTATCATGTTTTATGCAAAGCAAGTGAGACATTCCTGTTGCTGTAGTATAAGAACTTGAACTTATCAAATAATCGGTATATAAATCAACAAAATTATCCATCTTTTTTCTTCTCAAAGTTATTAACAATATAGACAATTATTTCCTTAAATCTAAATTATTATTGCGTAAGGTGAGTAAATAATTATGAGAATTTTGTTAGAGTACAATCAGATGCAGCGGTGCGTAAATTGGCAAGTTTGTATCCGTATGATAATTTTGAAGATGATGGTAAGGAAGAAGAAATTACTTTGAGAGCCAGTGTAAATGAAGTAAATATAGCCTTAGAAAAAGAACTTTCCGAACGCTTAGAGATGGCAGGTATTGAGGTTTTAGAAGCTAGAATTGGTTACTTAGCGTATGCTCAAGAGATTGCTAATGCCATGTTAAAAAGGCAACAAGCAACAGCCATTATCGCAGCACGCCATAAAATAGTTGAAGGTGCGGTAAGTATGGTAGAAATGGCCATCAATCAGTTGAATAAAAATGGTATTGTGTCACTGGACGAAGAACGAAAAGCTGCGATGGTGAGTAATTTGATGGTGGTGCTATGTTCTGATAAGGATGCGACACCTATTGTAAATACAGGGACATTGAATCATTAAGCTCTTGTTAAGGATTGGAAAACAGGAAGTATTTGATAGATGTAAATTAGGAAGTGTTGTAGCAATTGAGCCTTATAATGTTACATGCGATGGTTTCTTTTTCACAACTTATTTTAACGTTTATCTTGTAAATAATAATTCAATATAAGTATCGGACTTTAGAAAAATAAAGGGCTATTGTTAAGGCAGTGATGATGCGTGATAAGAACCGTTGACAATGTCTTTAAATATTTATAGAATTTTGAGACGCGTTTTACCTGTAATTGCTGTAGTTTTGGCAATCAATAGAAGTGAAACTTCCCTGGCAATCTGTTTTGGTTGTTTCTTGGTTACTATCGGACTACGATGGTTGATAGATAAGAAAACAGGTGATTGTTCCACAAAAAATGAATTAAAATGAAAGAATATAGATTTATCAGTCAGAAAAGAACACCTATCAAAAAAGATGAGGATTTTGAAGCCTTGTTAAATAGTTATGCAAAAACAGGATGGCAAGTATTGAATACATTTGTGCATCGAGGAGTTGTGAAAGCTGTGTTGGAGCGCGATAAAAAAGAATAAGAATAAGATGGCCAAGAAAAAAGCTTTTGCTTTACGCATTAATGAGGACATGCTCAAATCTATTGAGAAGTGGGCAGCCGACGAATTCCGTTCCACCAATGGTCAATTGGAGTGGATGTTGCACAAATGTCTGAAAGATGCCAATAGACAACCTAAACAAAAAGAAAATTAAGACTACCATGTTTCAGATTATTGAAAGTCCCCATTCCAATTCCTTACTAAATCAACTTATAATTAGTCATTCAGATACTAATTTTAAAGCCATTATTTATCCAAATTTAGGAGCTTCGTTACAGCAATTAAGTTTCGGAAAAACAGCATTAATAGATGGGCTTTCTCAGGATGTAGAAGGTTTAAATAGCTATAAAGGTACTTATAGTTCATCGTTTTTATTTCCTTTCCCGAATAGGATTGCAAAAGGAAAGTATACATTTGAAGATGCGAATTACCAACTTTCCTGTAATGAAAACGGACGGGAAAATGCGATACATGGCTGTTTAGATCATGCCGCCTTTACAGTGCAATCCCAAGAATGTACAAAAGCGTATGTGGAGGTTTTATTGAAGTATAAACATACTGTAAAAGTAACTGGATTTCCTTTTACTTTTGATTGTTTGGTTCGCTATCGTTTTTCAACATCTTCTGTGTTTATTTCTCTTACGGTTAATAATACAGGTCTCGCTAGTTTTCCTTACGGATTTGGCTGGCATCCTTATTTTTTAATGGATAGTTTTAATGATACAGTACTAAGTTTTGACGGAGAAGATCAAGTAGATTGTGATGCTGCAATGATTCCTGTTGGACGTAGTAAACATGGTCTTCCAAATGCTTTTAAGTTAGAAAATCATCAATTTGATACTGGTTTTATTCAGCATACAAGTGCCAGTTCTTTAGAAACAAATTCTTATAAAGTGTCCTTTTCTACATCGGATAATCTAGAGAGTTATTTGCAAGTGTACACGCCTCCGCACGGTAAAAGTATTGCCTTAGAACCTATGACTTGTATCGCGGATAGTTTTAATAATAAAACAGGATTGCGTGTGTTGCAGGCTAACGAAGCTGTGACCTGGGATATAAAAATGGATATCCATATCAAGTAACTAAAAACTGCCATTCACCATCACCTCGGACAATTAAAGCCATAGGTTTAACTATTTCGAGGTGTTGGTTTGGAATGTGTCAGACGCAGGGTTTTTTATGTGCTGTTGAACAAATCGTTTGATAAAGTATGTTTATTCCCTTATTGTGAGGTTAATTCCCCGAAGCTCTGCCTCGAAATAGAAAATAGTCTATCGGAAGTAATATCAAATGTATTTCCAAGTGACGGTTTAGAAATGGAATTGTTTTTTGTTTTAGCTAGGCGTAAATTCTTAGGATTTAGCTATCGTTCTGTTTTTAACAACGCTAAAACGTAAAACAAACTATTTATATCGGTCATTTTGAATTGTAATTGGTGTAATCTCGTTCTCTTGGGGCGAGTCTGTTGATTGTTTGTGTTTTTCTTGTTCTTTTGAGAGAAAATACAATCTTGAATTAAAGTCCACGTTAAGTATGGAGGGTTTTGTTGTTCCTGCAAGAAGGGGGGAATGCCAAATGTATTTCCGTTTTTTTAACAGCAAAAGAATAGTTTTTAGTGTAATTACATGTGAAATAGGGGGGTAGGAATTGTGATTTATCTTTTAGTTTGTTTTTAGTCACCAATCACCAGTTATTAGTCACCTGTTATTGTGCATTACTAGCAATAGTATTCTACCATAAACGAACACTTTATTAACATTTATTAGTGTACTTAATACCCTTAATGTATTTTTATACCGATAGTTAACCGTTATTATAAAATTTCGATTGCAGGTATTTAGGGTGTATTCATGTTTAAAGGGTGTATTTCACTCGTTGATAGCATTCTTTTTAAGGTATCGTTGGATCGATTTAATAAAAAAGAAAAAATATGAAGAATTACCTTTTTACTCTTGTTTTAGGCGTGTTTTTAATCATTTCTTGTAAGAACTCTTCCAGTGAAGTTCCTTTGATGAATTCTAATTATGTTGCCGAAACAGTCAATACATTAAATTATATTGGAGAACCGTTGGAGCCTAAAGACAGGTCTATGTTAATGTTTTCTGATCAAGGTGCTTGGTTTGGCTACAGCCTTCCAAAGAACATGAGATTAGGATTTTCGGGTCCTTTTTTAATGACCCAACAGAATGGTGTTTGGGCAAGTCCTATGCTTTTGGAGCTTGAAATTATTGAAAACGGGAATCCAGTAACGTTTAATTCACATAAGAATGATGGTTTTTTGAGTCACCTAGAACAAATATTGGTGAATGACCATTTAAAAGTACGTCAACAATTGTTTTTTAGCAGTGGACATACAGCGATTCTTCAAACTTTTATTACCAATGTTTCTGAGGAAAAAGTGGTTTTACGAACAAATTGGAAAGGGGCTTTGTTTGGTGGTTTAGGCTTAGAAATAACATCAGAAGGCAAAAACGAACTCATTATTAACAGTACGAAATCTCAAGCGGTAGGACATTTTATATTTGATTCTGAAACGGTCTTGTCTGTAACTGATAGTAGTTATATCAGTCAAGGGTATAATTTCACCCTCCTTCCTAAGGAGCAAAAAGAATTGCGAGTTTCTCAAACATTTATTTTCCCAGAATACAATTGGGAAGATGAAAAAAAGAGTATAAAAACT
Organism: Flavobacteriaceae bacterium; assembly: GCA_965224465.1. GTDB lineage: Bacteria > Bacteroidota > Bacteroidia > Flavobacteriales > Flavobacteriaceae. Next base: position 4,440,870 of record OZ245049.1, read on the forward strand.
TCTGGTTTTGGATGTAATTTGTCCGATAGGATTGAAGATAAAGAGATTCAATTGGCGAGATTGTTTTACGCTAGAAAGGAAATACTAAGAGATAGTATTTATAAAATACCTTTAGCAAAAACGGTGTTTACATTGCAAAATAATTGGCGTATTGCGGCAGGTGAATTAAAGGTTGAGGGATTATTTCCTAGTTATCACTACAAGTGGTTTCATGGGTTTTGGGCTTGGGATTCTTGGAAACATGCTGTGGGATTGGCTAAATTTAATGTGGAATTGGCAAAAAACCAAATGCGTACGATGTTTGATTATCAGTCAGAAAATGGTTTTATAGTGGATTGTATTTTTAGAGACACTACGGTAGAAAAACACAATTATAGAGATACAAAACCTCCATTAGCTGCGTGGGCGGTTTCTAAAATTATTGCAGAGGATTCAGATGTAGCGTTTATAAAAGAAATGTATCCAAAATTAAAATTATACCATAGTTGGTGGTATAAAGATAGAGATTATGATCAGGATGGTTTATGCGAGTACGGATCTACCGATGGTAGTTTGGTGGCTGCCAAATGGGAAAGCGGGATGGACAATGCTGTACGTTTTGATGATAGTAAAATGTTAAAAACGTCTAATACTGCTTATTCTTTAGATCAGGAAAGTGTAGATCTAAATGCGTATTTGTATGCAGAAAAATTATTTTTGAGTGGATTGGCAGAAAAAATCGGATTGCTAGCGGATAGCAAACAATATAAAAGCGAAGCGGCTCTTCTTAAAGAGAAGATTCAAACGCAGTTTTACGATGAGGTGGATGGTTGGTTTTACGATACTTCGTTAGACGGGAAAACAAAAATAAAAGTAAAAGGATGTGAAGGTTGGTTGCCTTTATGGGCCAATGTAGCTACACAGGATCAAGCAGAAAAAGTAAAAAATGTGATGATGAATCCAGCGACGTTTTTTACGAAAGTTCCTTTCCAAACCCTTGCGGCAAATCATCCTAAATTTAATCCACTTGAAGGGTATTGGCGTGGTCCTAATTGGTTGGATCAATCTTATTTTGGAATTGTAGGACTGCATAATTACGGGTTTGATACCGAGGCTACCAAGGCAACTGTACAGTTGTTAAAAGGAGCTGAAGGACTGTTAGAAATAGGCCCTTCTATTCGAGAAAATTACCATCCAATTTCTGGAAAAGGATTGAATGCACAAAATTTTAGTTGGAGTGCTGCCCATGTATTGATGTTGCTAACAGAAGAGGGTAAATAATTATGAACTACACAGAGATCAATATAAGCGACAGTCAAGCAGTGAAAATAGCTGCTGATCTTTTTAATGTTTTTGGAGAAGTAACAAGGCTTCCGGGAGAACTCGATGTTAACTTTAAGGTGCAAACGGACAAAGGAACCGCGTATATTTTAAAAATAAGTCGTCCAGAAGAAGTTGTTAATTATTTGGATTTTCAACAGAAATTACTGCAACATGTAGCAAAGGTGTCTCCAGAGATTACGGCTCCAAAAGTAGTATTGGATGTCAATAATTTAGCAGTAAGTTGTATTGTAGACGACTATGGAAGAGAACGTAAGGTGCGTTTACTTACATGGGTTTATGGAAGGGTATGGTCTCAGGTAAATCCCCAATCCGATGTTTTACGTTATAGTTTAGGAAGGCAATGTGGCTTGTTGTCAAAAGCATTGCAGTCGTTTCAACATCCACTGGATACTCGTGTTTTTGATTGGGATGTGAATCAAGCTGCTTGGGCCGTTCCATTTGTGCATTTATTTGAAAAGGAAGATCAGAAAATTATTCAGTATTTTCAAGCGTTGTTTTCTAAAAAGCAATCCTTATTTCAAGGTTTAAGACAGCAGGTAGTTCACAACGATGCCAATGATAACAATGTGATTGTTTCGGATGATAAGGAAAATCCTGTAGTTGTAGCTGCCATAGATTATGGAGATGCCATCCGTACAGCTTTAATTAACGATGTTGCCATTTGTTGTGCGTATGCAATTATGGGACATGAAAAACCTTTAGAGGCAGCTTTGCCTATTCTAAAAGGATATCATTCAGAATTTTCTTTGGAAGAAAAAGAATTGGAAGTTTTGTACACAGCAATTGCTATGCGTTTGGTTATTTCTGTTACAAAATCTGCCATCAATAAGCAAAAAGAACCTGACAATACTTATTTGTTAATCAGTGAAAAATCAGCATGGAACGTACTTAGAAAATGGTTTTTAATTGATGCAGATTTAGCGTGTTGTTCCTTTAGAGATGCCTGTGGTTTTACGGCGCATCCTTTGGAAATCAATTTTGTGAATTGGTGTAAAAATCAACAAGTAAGTCTCAATCAACTATTTCCGACTTTGGGTAAAAAAGAGGTGTTCTCTTTAGATCTGGGTATGGAATCAACATTGGTTGGTTCTCTTTCAGAATTTGAGAATCAGAAGCTATTTCAGTTTAAGTTGGATCAAATTCAGGAGCAGCATCCTTCTAAGATATTGGCAGGAGGCTATGCGGAATTACGTCCTTTTTATTCTACAAACGCTTATAAACAAAAGTCTAATCAAGGATTTGAATATAGAACCAATCATTTAGGAATTGATTTTTGGCTTCCTTCAAATACCCCAGTTCACTGTGTTTTTCCTGGTGAAGTTGTTATGAGTACGCTGCAAAAACCGCCTAAAAGTTATGGTGGATTGCTTGTGTTGAAACATCAAAATGCGAATGTTACTTTTTATAGTATCTATGGTCATTTATCAAAAAGAAGTGTTGAAAATTTACCTTGTGGTAGCCTGATGAAAAAAGGTGATTGCCTTGGTTTTATTGGAGATTCTTTTGAAAACGGACAGTGGTGTCCTCATTTACATTTTCAACTAACATTGGATTTATTCAGTTTTTCTGATGATTTTCCAGGCCTAGGATTTCCAAGTCAAAGATCCGTTTGGAGTAGTATTTGTCCAAATCCAAATTTGCTTTTTAAGTTGGATGATTTCAATATTAAAAAAACGGTCACTAATAAGGAAATGATTCAGTATAGAAAAAAATACTTAGGAAAAAGCATGAGCCTTCAATATAAAACACCTCTAAAAATGGTGCGTGGTGATGGGGCGTATTTAATAGATCAATACGGACAAAAATACTTGGATACAGTAAATAATGTAGCCCATGTAGGACACGAAAATTCTAGGGTGGTAAAAGCAGGGCAGGCGCAAATGGGCTTGTTAAATACAAATTCGAGGTATTTACATGATAATATCAATCAATTGGCGCAAGAGATTATTAAAACCATGCCTTCTATTCTCAATGTTATTCATTTTGTGAATTCGGGAAGTGAAGCCAATGAGTTGGCAATCCGTATGGCAAAAGCGGCTACAGGAGCCAAAGATTTTATAGCCTCAGAAGTGGGATACCATGGAAATGCGAATGCCTGTATTGATATTAGTTCGTATAAGTTTGATGGTAAAGGAGGGCACGGAGCTCCAGAACACACCCATATTTTTCCATTACCTGATGCCTTTAGAGGAAAATATACAGGTGATAATACGGCGGATTTATACGCCAATGAGGTTCAATTGTTACTTGATAAAATACATGCCAAATCAAGAAACGTAGCCGCACTTATTTTAGAACCTATCATTAGTTGTGGAGGACAAATTCCTTTACCTTCTGGTTTTTTGAAAAAAATATATGCAATGGTTAGACATGCAGGAGGTTTGTGCATTTCGGATGAAGTACAAGTAGGGTGTGGGAGATTAGGAAAAACCTTTTGGGGCTTTCAACTCCATGATGTGATTCCAGACATAGTAACAATAGGTAAACCATTAGGAAATGGACATCCATTGGCAGCAGTGGTTTGTACACAGGAAGTAGCAGGTGCATTTGCTAATGGAATGGAGTATTTTAACACCTTTGGTGGGAATCCCGTGTCTTGTGCTATTGGAACAGCTGTATTGCAAACAATAACAAGAGAGAACTTACAAGAAAAAGCATTAGAAACGGGAACGTATTTGAAGTCTGCGCTGACTAACTTAGCAGTAAAATTTCCAATTATAGCCGATGTGCGTGGTGAAGGGCTGTTTTTAGGATTTGAACTGCTAGATGCTAACGGAAAACCCGTGCCAGATAAAGCAGATTATTTAGTGAATAGAATCAAGGAGTTTAAAGTGCTCATGAGTACAGATGGTCCTGATTATAATGTGCTCAAAATAAAACCGCCGTTGGTCTTTACCCTAGAAAATGCCTCTGAGCTTATGGAGTATTTAGCCCTTATCTTGGCGGAAGATTTTATGCGTATATAAAAATAATAAGAGAAGAGAGAGATATAATAATAGATGTTTTAATTACCATATAAAATGAATAAAACGATTTTTTTTAGCTTTTGTACTGCGGTGGTACTATTTACAAGTTGCAATCAACAAGAATTATCTTCGATTCCAATTCAGGAGAATCATTACAATCATCAAATATTTGAAGAAAATAAATTAGCGCCAAGAGCTACCTTCTTTGAATTTGAATCTGATAAGGCTTCTGAAAAAAACAAGGAACAGTCTGGTCGGTTTTTATCCTTAAATAAAGATTGGAAATTTAAATGGGTGAAATCTCCCAAAGATAGGCCTATGACTTTTCATCATGCCAAGTACGATGATTCGGATTGGGGAACCATTCCTGTTCCTAGTAATTGGGAAGTGCAAGGCTATGGACATCCTATTTATTTAGACGAACGTTATCCGTTTACTACAAAATGGCCAGATGCTCCAACAGATTACAATCCTGTAGGGACGTATCGTACTCGTTTTACCCTGCCAAAAGGATGGAGTAATAAAACAATAGTTTTGAAGTTTGAGGCTGCAAAATCTGCGATGTATGTGTATTTGAACGGTAAGTATGTTGGGTATTCTCAAGGCTCAAAAACTCCTGCAGAATTTGTGTTAGATGCGTATTTAAAGGATGGTGAAAATCAGTTGTCGTTGCAAATGTACAGGTGGAGTGATGCTAGTTATTTGGAAAGTCAAGACATGTTACGTATGAGTGGTATTGAGCGTGAAGTGTATTTGTATGCGCAACCAAAAGTGCATTTGAAGGACTATTCGGTAGTTGCTTCTTTGTCTGATGATTTTAAGAATGGTATCTTTAAAGGTGTTTATGTTATTAAAAATGATAGCGATAAAGAGGTGACATCTAAAGTAACTGTAGCCTTAGAAAAAGAAGATTTATCTCTTTTTAGTCAAACATTTATGCTGCATTTAAAACCTGGAGAATCCAAAGAAATCAAACAGTCTGAGCGTATTGAAAATGTAGCACAATGGTCTGCTGAAATCCCTAATTTGTATGTTTTAAAAGTAACGATAGATAAGGAGAGTTTTATCAATAAAAAGGTAGGGTTTAAACGTGTCGAAATTAAAAATGGTCAAATTTTAATAAATGGAAAGGCTATTTATTTTAGAGGAGTAGATAGGCATGAAACAGATCCTTATACAGGGCATGTGATTTCTAAGGAATTGATGTTAAAAGATATACGTTTGATGAAACAGAACAATATCAACGCAGTTCGAAGTTCGCATTACCCAAACCATCCTTATTGGTTAGATTTGTGTGATCGCTATGGTTTGTATGTAATTGATGAGGCAAATATAGAAAGTCATCCTTTAGCGATAGATCCAAAAACGCAAATTGGGAACGAAATGTCTTGGTTACCTGCTCACATGGAACGTACACAACGTATGTTTTATAGGGATAGAAATCACGCAGCTATTTACAGTTGGTCTCTTGGGAATGAAGCTGGAGAAGGTGCTATTTTTAAAGCGACTTATGCTTGGTTAAAATCGCATGATTCGAATCGTATTGTGCAATATGAGCCTGCCGGAAAAGAGGATTATACAGATATTTATTGTCCAATGTATCCAGCTCCTTCCAATTTAATAAATCATGCAAAAAACAATGCAGACAAACCTTCTGTAATGATTGAGTACGCACATGCGATGGGGAATTCTGTTGGTAATTTACAAGATTATTGGGATATTATTGAACAGTACGATAACCTACAGGGTGGATATATTTGGGATTGGGTAGACCAGAGTTTGGAATATATAAATAAAGAGGGAGTGCCGTATTTAGCCTATGGGCACGATTATCACCCAGACCTACCTACCGACGGGAATTTCTTAAATAATGGATTGGTAGATCCGTACAGAAATCCACATCCACATTTGTCGGAAGTTAAGAAAGTGTACCAACCAATTGCATTTAGTTTGCAAGGAACAAATACGCTAGTGATAAGTAATAAATGGTTTTTTAAGGCATTAAACAATCACTATTTGACTTGGAGAATTTTAGAAAACGGAAAAAAAGTAGCCGATGGAAGTATCCGTGATTTGGATGTTTTGGCACAAAAACAACTGAAAGTGAAATTACCGTTTCAAATAAATGCGTTTGATGCGAATGCTGAATTGATTTTGGAGGTGGGGATTCTTTTAAAAGAAAAGGAATACTTACAGGAAAAAGAGCATGAATTGGCATGGGAGCAGTTTGTAATTCAAAAAGGAAAACAAAAGAACAATGTGATAAATATTGAGTTGCCATTAGATATAAAAGATACAGATTCAGTATTTATTTTATCAGCAGGAAAAAACAGCTTACTAATTGATAAAATAACAGGCGAAATTAAAAAATGGAGCATGGAGAATTTGTTGCTTACAGAGGCGCCTTTAAAAATTAATTTGTGGCGCGCTCCTACGGATAATGATTTAGGAAATGGAATGGATAAATGGGCGAAGATTTGGCAGGATGCTACCTATACTGCGAGCCCTGTTTTGTCAAAAACACCAAGGTTGTCTAAAGAGGGAATTGTGTTTTCTCAACACTATTTGTTAAAAGATAAGGTAGCTCAGGTTACGGTGAATTATACTTTTCAAAAAAATGCAAGTTTAAAAGTAGATTATCAGTTAAAAGTATTGAAAAAAGACTTGCCAAATATTCCACGTATTGGAATGTATATGATTTTGCCAAAAGGGCAGACACTTTTTGAATGGTATGGAAAAGGACCTTTAGAAACGTATTGGGATCGTAAATCTGGAAATAAAATAGGGGAATATTCGGGGGATCCGTCAGCGCTATTTCACCGTTATTCTAGACCACAGGAAACAGGGAATTTCACCGAAGTGCGTTGGGTGCGTGTCACAGGGAAGTCTGTTGATTTAACCGTAAAACCTTTGGGAGATTATTTCTTAAATACAAGTATTTGGCCTTTTTCTCAGCAAGAAATAGATTTCGATAGTTTAAAAGACGGATCAAAATCTGCTTCTGGTTTGGTGCCTGTGACCAAAAAACATGGAGCGGAAATAAAAATCGCCAATTATTTTCAGTTTAATATTGATTATTTGCAAATGGGTGTTGGAGGAGATACTTCTTGGGGTAGAAAGGTACACCCAGAATATACCATCCCTGCGAAGGATTATAACTATTCGTTTGTGATTTCTCCTAAAAAAAGACATTAAGATTGTAATTGGTAGCATACCAAATACATTTCAATTGAGGGTTTAGAAATAGAATTATTTTTTGTTCTAGTTAGGCGAAAAGTCTAAGGATAGCCTTAGCTATCGTTCTGTTTTTTTAACAACGCTAGCACGTAAAATAAACTATTTATATAGGTCGTTTTGGATTGTAATTGGTAACATACCTTGAAGAGAGCTTCTTGATTTTAAAACTGCATTCATTTTTTTAAAAATGAATGCAGTTTTTGTATTTAAATTACTTTTGATAGATGTATTTTTAGACCTAAATAGTAATTAATTCCTTGGTTAGGAATGCCCATTTCTTTAAATCTTGATAGGTGATCTATATAGGTAGTATTGAAAATATTTTTTATACCTAGCTTTATTTCTATCGGTTTGTTTTTTGTACGCAAGGCTAATTGACATCCAATATGCATCAGATTATATGCAGGGCTTTGTGTTTCAAAAATACCGATGTGATGCTGTTTTAATTTATACTCATTTTTTATAAAAATACTTTTTAAGGCAATTTTACTGTTGCTTTTAAACGCGGCACTTAATGTAGTATTGATATTTGTTTGAGGGATTAAAGGAAGTGCATTATTGTTTGTGTCTTCTGCAAATACAGTCGCTAAATTACTTTCTATATGCAACCAATGGATCGCATGTGGATGGTAATGAAACCCGAGTTCTCCTCCATACAAATAAGCATCTGTTTGTAAATAGTTATAAACAGGATTGTTATGAATAGAATTCCCTGTTGGAGACAAGTAGATATAGTTTTTTATCTGGTTGTAAAATGGATTGATAGACCATTTAAAATGTTCGTTTTGGTAGCTTATCGAGACATCTATTTGTGTGGCTTTTTCGCTTTTTAAAGTGTTGTTTCCTTTTTCAAACCTATTGGTGCCTTCATGAACTCCGTTGGATACTAATTCTGAGGTGTTTGGAGCTCTAAATCCACTAGAAATATTGGCTCTTAGTTTTATGTTTTTAAAACTGTAAATTCCTCCAGAGGAAAAGGTAATACCGTTGTATTGTTTGCGTAGAGACGGAAAATTATGTCCATCGGAATTCATTAAAACAGTATTAATTCGTCGAGTATCTGTTCTAATTCCTCCTTGTAATTCTAGTTTTTTACGCTTGTAATTTCCTAATACATAAGCACCAGCATCTGTAATTGTAGCATCTGGTATTAAGATTTCTTCTCCGTTGTTTTTATTGTCTTGCGTCATTCCTTGAATTCCAACAACAAGATCATAATAGGTTTTAAATACAGGGGAAGACCATTTAGCATCGTAGGTAAAACTGTTAAGTTTAAGTCCTAGGGCGTGTTGTTCTTTATCTTCTTCAAATTCTTTTCTGTAATTTGAACTATAGCCCAAAATTATATGGAGTTTGGAATCTCCTGTGTAAAAGCTATTGTCAAAACTAAGGCTGTGGTTGCTGATGTTTTGAAAAGGAAGTGTTAGTTTTTTAGTGTTAGATTCGTGATAGGTAGCATCTTCTACAATTCCAAAATCGTTTTCTAAATAACTGTATCTTATATTTGCTATCCAATTATTGTAGTTGAATCCAATAGATGTTTTGATGTTTTTTTCATTAAAACGGGTGTTAAATACTTTTTTTAATGTGGGTGTTTCGTAATCAGAATGTGTTGCTTTTGATCCGAAAATATTGAATTTTAGATTGTTTTTATGTAGTTTGATTCCTATGTTTGTTTGAAAACCATTTGTATTAGAAAGGTACGTACTTCCGAAGGAACTTTCTAGGTTGTTTTCTCGGGTGTATCGTTCATCTTTAAAATATAAGACGCCTCCTAGCGCGTCAGATCCATACAAGAGGGATGCAGGTCCTTTAATTACTTCTACGCTTTCAATTCCGATTTCCCCTACACCTAAGCCGTGCTCGGAACCCCATTGTTGATTTTCAACTCGGATGCCTTGAGCAAAAGTAACAATTCTATTTCCTGATAGCCCACGGATAACAGGTTTTCCGATACCTGCTCCTGTGGTGTTTTGATCAATACCAGGGATTTGACTAATGGCGGCAGCTAGAGAAATAGGTGCTGTCTGTTGCAGTGCCTTTATTTTTTTATGACTGATGTTTACCGTGGTACTGCTTTGTAATTTCCCTGTAGGTACAGAGAGTACTATTTCTTCTAAATCAAAATGACTAGGGCTTAAATAAAAAGTTTTCGGACTTCCCTCGTTATTTTGAAGTTTTGAACTCAAAATACGATAGCCTAAGGCTTGTATGTAAAGTTGTATTTCGTGTTGTTTGAAACGTGCTAGATGGAACACTCCATTTTTATCGGTTGTTGTACTGGTGGACAAATCTAAAATGTAAATTTCAGCATTGGGAATGGGTTTTTCTGTTTCTCTATCTAAGACAATACCTTTAAAATTCTGTCCATAAGAATTTATTGATAGTAAGATTAGGGCAATAATTAATGTGATTTTTTGCATGATTTTTATATATTTGTAACGATGTTGCAAATGTATAAAACATTTTAATAAATGCAACATTGTTGCATTAAAATATTATGATAAATTTGTTAAAAGGTAAAAAATTAAGCGAAACCCCTTTTAGAAAAGAGGTGTTGACCATTTTTATGAACTACAAAATTGCCATTCCAATGGCAGTTATTGAAAAGGATTTAAAAGATTATAATAGAATTACTTTATACAGAACTATTAAAATATTCTTAGAAAAGGGATTGATTCATGAAATATCCATGAGTGGTGAAGCCTCTAGTTACGCTTTATGCCAAGATGCCTGTTCTTCAAAATTACACCAGCATCAGCATGTTCATTTTAAATGTAGGCGATGCAATACGGTGCGTTGTGTGGAAATTTCGGAGTTTCCACATGTAGTATTGCCTAATTATCAAGTAGAACAATTGGAAATTCAAGCAACAGGAATTTGCAGTCTGTGTTTAGAAAAGGCATAGTGTTTTGGCTGCGGTATTGAGACGCTGCTTTTAACTTTTTTTTGAGCTTTTTAGGGAGTGCGTTGGTATCATAAAATGGAAGGAATGTATTTACCAAACAACGATGCCCCCTTTGTTACAAAGAGGTCATCGATATTCAGTAGCATGCTTTAGCTAAAGTTATAGTAAATATATTTCCAAGTGACGGTTTAGAAATGGAATTATTTTGGATTGTATTTGGTATTACATGAATCCTCCACCGCCTTTTTTCTCATTATTAGCTCTTCGTTTTCTTTGTTTTGCTTTGTTTTTTCCTCCTCCAAATCGATAACTAAAACCTAGGTATGCGGTTTGACTTTCCCAGTTAAATTTTCCTGTTTGTGGGTATGGTTTTTTTGTTTCGAACTGGAATTTCATTCCTTTAAAAATATCGTTATAACGCAAGCTGATAGTTCCTTTTCCTTTCAGTACTTTATAAGTAGCTCCAGTGTTTACCATCCACATTGGTTCTGTTTCAAATTGTATGCTTTGTCCAGCGCCTCGGTACATTGCAAATACATTAAAGCGTAATTTTTTTGTTGCCGTAAAACTTTGGCTCAATCTAGCGTTCCATTGCACACTACTTATGGATACCAATTGATTGTCTATAAGACCGTTTTCGTTGTTTTGATAGAAATCAAAACTTCCATTAATTCTCCACCATTTTGCAATTCTCAAATTAGAAGAAATTTCAATTCCATAGGCATCGGTATCATCAGTATTTCTATACGATAATTCTACTTTTTCTGGATCCGTAGGATGCGCACTTAAACTTCTGCTTATATTGTTGCTTATCAATCTGTAAAAAGTACCAACAGTTACCGATCCTTTTTTTAATTGTTTGGTGTAGTTTAATTCAAATGAGTTTGTAAACTGAGGCTTTAAATTTGGATTTCCTCTAGAATCTATAGTAGAAGTACTCCATTGTAAATTTGGATTTACTTGCCCTAAACCTGGCCTGTCTACTCTTCTGCTATAACTTGCTTGGAATTGATTTTTTGTGGAAGGGTTATAGGTTAAAAAGGCTGATGGGTACAAACTAAAAATTTCATCTTTGTAAGGTGTTTGTTGTACTCCGTTTTCAGAAAAGTCTGCTTTTACATTGTACTGTTCCAAGCGAGCTCCTAGTTGTAAACTTAATTTATTCCATTTCGTATTGTAATTTGTATAGAAAGAGTAGATATCTCTATTATAGGTAAATTTGTTAATTTCAAAATCTGTAGGATTTGATTTCCCCTGATTAGAAGTACGTCCGTTTTGTGTGTTTTGCGTTCTGTATTCTACTCCTATTTCTAATTTTGAATGCTCTGTAAGAGGGTTTGTGTAATCTAAATTTACAATGGTATTCTCTCTTTTATTATTGGAGGATACTTGATAGTTTAAAATGTTGTTTAGAGGATTATTCCGTTCTGTATAACGCTGTGTTCCTTCTGGTGTAGAGGTAGCGTTGTTGATTTCAAAATCCAATGCATGTCCCTTTTTATTAAATGTAGTCGTGTAATTAAAATTATAGGTTTCACTCTTTGTATCATTTTCTTTGATCATCATCTCCATGGTATTTGGGTATTCTCCATTGGCGTATACATTATTTGTTGTAGAATTTAAAAATCCAGTACTCCAGTTTTGCGTGGTGTAAAAAGACATACTATTGTTATCATTAATGTCGTAGTCTACGCCTAATTTAAGAAGATCAGATGTATTGTCACTCTCCATAGACAAACGTTGTCTACTGTTTAAATCTAAGCGTCTAATGTCTCCTTTATTGGATCGTTTTCCTCTATTTGCTCCGTAATTCATGTAAAAATTAACATTGTCTACTTTGTAATTCATGTTGATAGATCCATTGTAACGGGTGTTGTCGCCATGTGTAAGTCCTAGTTCTACATTTCCATTAAAACCAATAGTCGCATTTTTGTGCAATACAATATTAATAATTCCAGACATTCCTTCTGGGTTGTATTTTGCAGAAGGATTGGTAATTAATTCTATGGATTTGATAGCGCTAGAAGGGATTTGTTGTAATAACTGAGCTGCAGAAATATTGGTAGGTTTACCATCTACAAGTATACGTACATTATCGTTTCCTCTTAAGCTTATGTTTCCTGTTTGAGAATCTACGCTCACAGATTGTACGTTATTTAATAACTCTGCTGCAGTTGTTCCTGCCGATTGTAAGTCCTTGCCTACATTGATTACTTTTCGGTCTACTTTTTGTGTGATAGTAGAGGTTTCGGCAATTATTACAACTTCATCTAAGGCAGCTGCAGTCTCTTCCAATACGATGATTCCAAGGTTGATTTTATGTGTATTTTTATCCATTATCAATACTTTTGTATACGTTTTGTATCCGATGTATTGAATTTCGATGGTGTTTTTACCTAAAGGTACTTTATGAATCATAAAATGTCCATTGTTTCCAGTAATACCTCCTGTTATTATCTTGTTTTCTGCATCTTTTATGATGATGCTTACATAAGGTAAGGATTCTTTTGAATGCGCATCAATAACTTTTCCAGAGACGGATCCTTGTTTAGGAATGGTACTGTTTGCTTGTGCTGGTGTAATTACCATAAAGCAAAAGGTGAAAATGATGAATAGTTTTTTCATTGTGATTTGTGTTTGATTATTTGTTGATTAGTTTGTGATTTTAATTTCTCGAAGTCTGACCTGGAAATAGAAAATAGGCTTTCGAAAGCATACCTCGCACCTTTAGGTTGAGGTGTATTGATTTTTTAAAAGAGCTTAGATATACCTTGTTTTGAAGGGGGTAAAACCGACATTTTGTGTAATTTAAAACGTATTTCGTTTTTAGTAATGTCTGGTTGCTTTAATCTCATTATATCGATTTTGGTATTGCTTTTTATAGGTCTTTGTGATTAAGACTAAGGAAGCGGATGAATGTTACCTGTGAATTTGGTTTTAACTTCTTTTTAACATTTTAAAAAAGAAGAGAAACACTAAATTACTACAGATTTTAAGGTTGTGTGATTGGCGTTTTACCAATGCTATTTCTACGGACAAGATGGACATTTCTTGTGGTAGTATTTGTTAAAGCCGGAAATTTATCCTCCGAGATCCTGCCTCAAAATAGAAATAGTCTTTTGGAAGCATAGCTGGTAACTTTAGGTGAGTCTGTTGATTTTAAGAAGAGGAAGTCTCACAACCTTCAGACTCTTAAGCTGTCTTCTTTTGGTAGGATATAAGCGGAGTACAGAATAAACCAAAATTTTCATTGTGATAAACAACTATTTGTGATTCTTTTTTTAGTACATTTACATTCAATTCAGTTTTAAATTACAAATAAGATATCCCCACATGTCTCCGAGAATGGCTAGTCGCTCAATTTATAGACCAGCTTTTAATTTTCTCGTTGTTAAAAAATAGATCCATCGCTACGGCTACCCGTTGTTTTTTTGTCAAGAAAAACAACTTAGCTCCGTACGTATATGATGGGGTACACTATTTTTAAACAGTCATTTGGAGATGTGTTATGCGTGTTCTTTTTTGCAAATCAAACGGATGTCCTTTGTGGTTTATAAGGAAATATACACTATTTAAAAACACCTATCACAGGAAAAGCAAGACCGATTGCTACTTCCTGAAATAGAATAATAATTGCAAAATTAAAAAGTATAAAAACACGTATGGCATTACAAAGCATCACTTCTATTTGGATAGGATCAACAGAGATATCCTATTTTAAATCATTAGAATTACATCAAAATATAAAAGACCATCACCATCTAAAATTAGTTTGTCGCATGGATGTTTTAGAGGGTTTTGAAGAAGAACAAGCAAAGAGCAGCAAGGATTTTTTAGGGCAGGTTATCGGCTTAGAAATAAGCCCCTCTATAGGATTTGAAGGCGCCAAAGAACTCCTTTTTAAAGGGGTTGTAACGGGCGTGCAAAGCATAAAGGGCTTTGAGGCAGGTGATGGCGATGAAGTGATTATTAGCGCAAAGAGTCCTACTATTTTAGCTAGCGATGGCGCACATTTTACTTCGTACAACGATGTTTCTTTGTCGGGTATTATACACGATAATTTTCAGCTTTACGACACTTCAAAGCTATCTGTTTTGGTACGCTTACAAAACGATCCTACCATACATTATTCGGTACAGCACAACGAAAGTTCTTTTGCCTATGCAAGTAGGTTAGCGGCTATGCATGGAGAATGGATGTACTACGATGGGATCCAATTGATCTTTGGAAAACCAGATCAAACAGAAGTTGCATTAACCTACGGATTTGATTTAAAAGAATACGAGTTAAAGCTAGAGCCACAATCTAGTAATTACACCTATTTTGCAAACGATTATTTAACAGACCAGGTATATGAGCAATCGGCAGCTAATGTAAATACAGGACTGCGAGGATATGGCGATTTTGTATCAGGTAAATCCGCACATCTATTCCATAAGGAAACTAAAATTTGGCATAATTTACACAACAGTCCACAAACGCAACAACGCTTAGACAGGGCAACAGAAGTACAAATAAAAGCGATTGCTTTACAACAAGTAATTGTCCGTGTCACAAGCGACAATACAGGGGTAAAACTGGGAGGTATTGTAACGATAGAAGGCAATAAATACAGGGTTGTAAAAATTACACATACCAATACAGAAACAGGCGAATACCTCAATAAATTTGAAGCCATTACCACAGATATAAATACATATCCGTATACAGATATAAACGCATTTCCAAAAAGTGAAAGTCAAACGGCTGTAGTAAAATACAACGATGATCCCGATGGTTTAGGGCGTGTAAAAGTACAGTTTGTTTGGCAAAAAATCACAGGAGAAATAAGTCCGTGGATACGAATGGTACAGCCACATGGGGGAGCAGATAAGGGCTTTTATTTTATTCCCGAAATAAACGAAGAAGTATTGGTAGGTTTTGAAGGTGGGAATGCAGAGTATCCCTATGTCCTAGGAAGCCTCTACAATGGAAGTCAAGGTGCAGGTGCTTTTCAATCAAAAAATAATGATATCAAAGCGATTAAAACTCGCGGAGGTCACCTAATAGAATTCAAAGACACCAATGGGGAAGAAACGATAACTATTTTAGATAAGAGTGGTAATAAAATAGTATTCGATGTTGCAAGTTCTAGCATCAATATATCAGCCCCGTCAAACATAACCCTTAGTGCAGATACGATACAGATTAAAGCAAAAAATGAAATTAAAATGTTTTCAGCCGAAAGCAGTATCGCCATAGAAGCAAAACAGGATATAGGGATGCATAGTAAGGATTCAAAATTACAATTAAGTGCTAAAGAAGATGTAGATATTCGTAGTAAAAATGCCAATTTAAAAATTAAAGCAAAGAATACGACACAAATTGTAGGTAATAAAACGGTTGACGTATTGGCGGGTAATGAATTAAAAATGCACGGTAAAAGTAGCAGTAAATTAACAGGAGGAAAAGTATTTATAAATAAAGGCTAGTATTCGTATGAGAACTTTAGAACTCGAAACATATATTATAGATAAAAAAGTGTACAAATATGTATCTAAGTCTATAGTAGCAACAGAAAAAATGATGATGAAAAACTCATCAGAAGCTATTGTGAAAAAAAAGTACATTAAGAAGAATTTTCATAATACAGGTGCTATTTTTAGAATTGACACCCTGTCTGAAACCCAAGGAAAAGAGAGTGCCACGGGTAAATTAAGTGCCGATTTAAATAGCTTAATGCATCATATAAGTGTAGGAACTACCGCAACAGGAGAACTGCAAACAATTTTCAACATGGATCAAGTGATCGATACATGGGATGCTCTTAAAAAGCGATGGAAAAAAGAGGCCCCTAGGAAAAACAGAAAACAGGTACAAAAAACGATAGATGCAGTAGAAGAAAATTTAGAAAACGGTAGTTTTGTTAAAGACATCGCTAGCCAAGGCATGCTGCATTTTTTACTGAACGGTTTGTATACAAATTACGGCAAGGATAATTGTATCGTGATCGCAAGAGATTTGAATAAATTTTTAGTAACACAACCATTGCCTTTAAATATTACCTATAAAATTGTAGCGTATGATAGGCTAAGCAAAGCCATGATAATTGAAGGCGAAGGGGAAGTTGCAGAAGAACGCCTTAACAAAAAAGAATTAACCCATTTTATACGATCGTTAAAAGATCAAATAAATTTAAAAGTGGATCTTCAAGTTGTTTATAAAGAGCGTTTTGAATTTGATGGAAGCCATTGGTTAACAAGAGCAAGACAGAAAGTAAAAGTAACAATCCCGGGGTTTTACATGGCAGAAACGGATCAAAAAATAGAAGAATTGAACGATGAGCAATAAAAAATACGTACCGCAAGGCGTGTATTTAGCTTGCGATAAAGGAACTGTACCAACCGAATTTAAAATAACGAATAATAATAATGTTTTTTTGTTTGATGAGCCCGTTGCCAATACGGGAGATATGATCCCCAATGTTAATATACAACCCTTTGGAGCCTGTAGCGTAAAATATGGAAACCCTTGCGTACCTGTGCCAACTGTTTGGCAAGGTTTTGAAGATGGTATATTTATTGGTAACTTTAACCCATTATTAGAAGACTCCGTGATGCAATGTGGTGTAGGCGGAAAAATAGAAATACATTACTCGCTAGAAGATGCCCAAGCAGCATGTGGCGATGATGGAATGAGTTTCTGGGAAATAGTAGCTGCCACGGTATTGGTAGTAGCAGCAGTCGCATTAATTGTGATTACAGGAGGAGCTGTTATAGCGGCAGTAACTGCTGTAAGTGCTGCGACAGGTGCATTGGCAACTACAATAGCTGTAGGTGTTGTGGCATTAGAAGGGTTTGGTTTGTATTGTGAAGTAAAAGCATTATACGACTATACCGAAGACGGAGACGAAGAAGCATTGTTTAAAGGTGTAGCCTTAGGTTTTTTGTTTTTAGGAGCAGGGAAAGTTGTTGAGAAAGGGTTTAGGGCACTTAAAAACAGTAAAGCCATTGTCGAAGTAACAGAACAGGTTACTAAGAAAATAAGTAAAAGGCTACAGTTTTTAGGAAGAACACCTGGGAAATCCTCTAAAACAGGCAGAGAAGTTTTTGAAAGAATGTTAAACGGAAAACCTCCTACTGCAAGAGTTAAAAGAATAGGAAAAAAAGAAATAAAAGAATTTTGGGATTATGATAATCAAAAATGGAGAAATATAAAAGAAGCAGATATGGGGCATATTGAGGATGCCGTTTCGTATTGGAATAACACAGGAAGATACCTAGGTGCAAAATCTAAAGAGGTACGTAAATGGATGTTGGACTCAGATAATTATGTTTATGAGTATTTTAGAACGAATAGATCAAAAGGCGCAATATTAGGAAAAACAACAACTTATTTACCTCCAATTAATTAAAATAAAAAATTTTTAATATGAAAGAATTCAGTAATGAAATAGAAAATAAAATCGATAATTTTTTAAGTGAATCTTCTGAATATTACGAGAAAGGAAATATTATAAAATCGGGTAATTACCTTGTAAAGGCATATAAGATAATACCTCAGCCTAGAGAGAAATATAATGAAAGCTATAACTATTGTTCATATGTTTTAGATTATATTTTAGATGAAGAATATGAGGTTAATAATGCTTTAAAGTGGTTACAAGAACTAGAACTGATAGCAAATTTTCAAAAAACATGGGAAGGAAGCTATGAGTTTTATGCAGCAAAAACATATTTTGTAATAGGACAATTTGAGAAGGCAATAGAATATTTTGATAAGTGTATTGAAATAGGAAAAGGGATGAGATATTTTGAAGATGAAGATCCTAAATACAAAGATTTTTATCTAAATCCTGAAAAATACACAAATGAATGAATTAAATAACGGTCTTTATTTAACAGTAGAAGAACTTAACGAAGAAGGCAATGACTTATTCGAAAAAGAGCAATTTTTAGATGCCTTAAAGAAATATGAACAAGCATTAAATTTACTTCCTATTCCAAAAACAAACTGGGAAGCAAGCACATGGCTTTATACGAGCATAGCAGATGTGTATTTTTCAATTAATGATTTAGAAATAGCCAAAAACAATTATTACAATGCTCTTAATTGCCCAGAAGGTATGGGCAACGCATATATTCATTTTAGTTTAGGTCAAGTTTTATTTCTACTAGGAGAGATTGATAAGTCTAGACAATCATTATTGCGTAGCTATATGTTAGAAGGGGAGGATATATTTAAAGATGAAGACCCAAAATTTAGAAAAAGTATTGAAAATTATTTAAAACCTCCGCCAAAAAAATCACGTTTTTTATTAGATGATTAATTAAGGTAGTATAGTATTTTTGAAATACAGAAGTAAATACCCTTTATGATTATAGCCAAGATAGTGACGAAGAAGCATTGTTTAAAGGTGTAGCCTTAGGTTTTTTGTTTTTAGGAGCAGGGAAAGTTGTTGAGAAAGGACTTAAATCATTAAAATTTACAGATCAAGTTCTTGATGTTGCTAATGCGACAAACAAACAAAAAGGTAATTTTGGAGAGATAAAAGCAGCTGCTAACCTGTCAAAAAATAAGAAGTTAAAAAGTGCAGGGTATGACCTGACAAGAATTGGTGATAAAGCCCCAACAGGATTTAATAATACCATTAAAAAAGGAATTGACGGTTTGTACGAAAACGCAACTCCACCACCTCAATTTGTTATCGATGAGGCAAAATATGGGACATCTAAGTTAAGTAAAACAGTTGATGGGAATAAACAAATGTCTGATGGATGGATAGAAGCTAATGATTATAAAAGGTTAACTGATCAAGTAGATGAAGATAAGGCTAGAGAGATCATTAGAGCGATGGAAAACGGAGAAGTAGAAAAAATATTATCTAACATAGATGAATCAGGAAATGTAGTTACAAAAAGTTTAGATGAATTAGGTAAAATAATAGGTGATTGGCCGTAAAATTAAATATAATAATGAATATTAGAGATAGATTAAACACTCAAGAAAGGTATCAAGAAATAATTGACAAAAAAACTCAATATATTAATGAAGATTTAATTAGAATTCAAGAAAGAAAAGAAGATGAAAAAAATAACATTCAACAATATCCAAAACCAAATATTAAGATTATTAAATCTATCTCAAACTCTTTAGTAGGGAAATATATAAATTTATTACAAGCAGAGTATTCTGTTGGTAGTGATTTTATTAAAATTAAAGAGATCTTTAGTCAGTTATTAGGTTCAATGGAAATTTCTTGGAATTTAAAATCAGTTGAAGATTTTAAGCATGGCTTTGATGAAGATCCGTATTACACAACAGATAATTACCAGCAAATTTTGACCTTAGTAAGTTTGGGGGTTTTATTAGAGGTTGGTAATGCCGATTTTGATAAAATAATAAAAATACGTGATAAGGTAAAAAATTCAGATCAACTATTGGATTTTTTAATAAACTACCGTGTTAAAAGAGAATTTAAAAAGACTCTATTGAAATATAATAAATATACAAATATTCAGCAAATTTTAGATGTTCAAGATAAAACAGAAGTTATAAAATCTTTAAAAAAATATCTTTCAAAGCAATGGTTTAAAGATTTCGGAAAAATGGCAAATGCAGAAACTCATAAAAGCAAGTGGAATATTCATACAGGTTATTGGAGTTGGGAAGCAGGTGCAATAGCAAAAATCCTAAATTTAGATGATAGTAGTTTAAAAGATCAACAATACTACCCTTATGATATGGTACATTTTAAAGATTAATAATAATGAGTTACATTTTAGAACTATCTTATTTATTAGTGAATAAGGATCAGAAAGATCAAAAAAACATTCAAAAAGAAGTAAAACTATCTGTCAATAAACCTAAAGAATACTTTTCCTTATTTGCAAGTGATTTAGCAGAAAGAGGTATTGAGAAGCCAATTGTTGAATTGCCTTGGTTTGCAATGATTAATGGATTGTATCGTGAGGGGTTTCTACAAGAATTAGATTGGAAATCTTATCCTGAAGATTTTGTAGAAGCGACTTTAGCGTTAATTAAATGTCATTCAAATTCTAAGCAAATAAAAAATCAACTCCTAGATTTAGAATTTTTAAATAATGATTTAGAAGTAGAAGAAGTTATTATAAAAATTAATAAGGTACTACAAGAATTCAATATTTTACTAATTATTATTGATATAGATAGTGATAGTTATCTTTTAAATAGGATCGAATTTGATAAAAAAGAAAGAGTTTTAGAGTTAGTTTCCTTTTTAGGTTACGGTAAAATTAAGATATATCGTAACAAAAAGAAGAGCCGTTTTTTATTAGACGAATAACGGATTACAAGCAGTTCTTTGAAATACAGAAGTAAATACCCTTTATGATTTTAGTCAAGATAGTGACGAAGAAGCATTGTTTAAAGGTGTAGCCTTAGGTTTTTTGTTTTTAGGAGCAGGGAAGTTCTTGGAAAAAGGGGTTAGATCGTTTACCGCTATGAGAGCAGGCGATGAAATGGTAGAATTGGCAGACAAGGTAATAGATGTAGCTGATGATTTACCAATATTGAAATTTAGCAGGGAAAAAATGCCAAATATTGCTGATAATATTGATGAAGCTATAGAGGCTGGACATCCTAGTACTTTAACACGGGAAGCTGATAAGTCTGCTATTAAAGCGAATAGGAAAGCGGCATTAAATGAAATAGATAAAGCAAAGAAAGGTAATTCATTAGATGAATATCCTTTTGCTTCATCAAAAGAAGGAGGTGTAGGGTCAAACGTAAAATCTGTGCCGAAAGGAGAACAAAATATTCAAGGAGGAACTATGTCTAGTTTCTATCAAAATAATAATATAGCGGATGGTGATAAATTCATTGTAGAAATAATAGATTAAATTATGAAAGAAATATTTAATAATATAATTACTTGGTTACAGAAAAACAATAGGGACACCATGCTTAATCGTTTGTTAGACGGTAGTAATGATAATATTTATCGTAAAATATTTAAAAAAACAACATTAGAAATTCCAAATGAACTAATAGAGTTATATAAAATTAGTTTAGGTGTTAATATAAATGAAGGAGATAAACTAAATAGATTTCATTTTTTTCCAGGATTTTATTTTATGGCTATTGAAGAATCTATTTTAGATTATAATATCTTTAAAAACGATAGTCGTTGGAACAAAAATTGGTTTCCAATTTTTGCCAATGGAGGAGGTGATTTTTATTGTGTAGATTGCTCAGATAAAAATAAATCTCCAATAGTTGAATTTATGTTAGATTATGATGATGAAGTAGTTCATGATAGTATTTTAAATATGCTAAAAACTATTGATCAATGTTATAAAGAGAAAGTATATTATGTTGATGATGAAAATTATTTAGAAATAGATGATTATAAAAAAGAAAATAGCATTCGAAAAAGAATAAATGGATATGATATTGTTAAAAAGAGCCGTTTTTTATTAGATGATTAATTAAGGTAGTGTAGTTCTTTGAAATACAGAAGTAAATACCCTGGAGTGTCTACATTTGTTGTGACGGTTTTATTAAGCCTATAAATTTATATATTTGAATTATGGGAAGAAAAAAGCATGATAATGAGTTCAAGGTAATGATAGTAGAACTATTAAAGTCCGGAATGAAATCAAAACAGATTAGTACAGATTACGAGTTGGATGTAAGTATGATATCTCGCTGGAAGCGAGAATACGAGATTAAATCGGGTGACTTTTCTAAAAAGAAAGAGTTAACCAATGATGAAGTGGAGCTAAAGGCGTTAAAAAAGGAACTTCGTAACGTAACTATGGAGCGTGATATATTAAAAAAGGCGGTAGGCATCTTTTCCAAGAGCGACAGATAAGGTATAAATTCATTTTTAATAATGGAGTATCCTTCCCTGTTGAAAAGATGTGCAAATCCATGCGCGTTAGTGAAAATGCATATTATCACTGGGTAAACAATAACGGTTCCAGCGTACATAATACAGCTAAAGTAGACTTGATGAATAGGATTACCTATCATTTTATCGAAAGTAAAGAGATCTATGGGAGTCATAGAATTCAAAAAGCACTGGAGCGAGAAGGAGTGTATTATTCCCGTTCTTACGTGGCGCTGTTGATGAAAGAGATGGGTCTGCGAAGTGTTCTGAAGAAGGCTTTTGTGGTAACTACAGACTCTAAACACGATTATCCTATTGCTGAAAATATATTAAACAGAGAGTTTACCAGTTTGAAAACAGGAGATAAATGGGTGTCAGATATCACCTATATACGCGTAAATGATGATTGGAATTACTTAACGACGATAATTGATTTAGCTGACAGAAAAGTGGTAGGTTGGTCATTAAGTGAAGACATGACCACCCAAAACACCATTGTAAAAGCGTGGATTGCGGCTAGAAGAACAAGAGCTATTAATCCAGGGTTTATCTTTCATTCAGACAGAGGAGTGCAATACGCATCTAATAAAATGACTGCTATTTTAAATTTTAATCAGAAAATAACACAAAGCATGAGTAGAAAAGGTAATTGTTGGGATAATGCTGTTGCTGAGAGCTTTTTTAAATCCATAAAGTATGAGTGGCTCTATCGTTTCAAGTACATGTCATATCTGCAATTACACGAGTCGATAAATGAATATATCTCTTGGTACAATATCAAAAGATTACATTCAAGTTTAGGGTATTTATCACCGCTTGAAATGGAAATAAAACTAAAAAAGAAAATTAAGAAAGTGGCTTAGTAAAATAGTCACATATTTATTAGGAACTCCACCCTTTATGATTGTAGCCAAGATAGTGACGAAGAAGCATTGTTTAAAGGTGTAGCCTTAGGTTTTTTGTTTTTAGGAGCAGGGAAAGTTGTTGAGAAAGGGTTTAGGGCTTTTAGAGCTATGAGAGCAGGCGATGAAATGGTAGAATTGGCAGACAAGGTAATAGATGTAGCTGATAATTTACCAATATTGAAATTTAGCAGGAAAAAAATGCCAAATATTGCTGATAATATTGATGAAGCTATTGAGACTGGGCAACCAAAAGTATTAGCGAGAGAAACTGATAAATCTGCTATCAGTGCAAATAGAAGGAATGCTTTAAAAGGAGTAGACGATGCAATAGATGGTAACTCATTAGACGAATATCCTTTTGCTTCGTCAAAAGAAGGAGGTGTAGGAGCAAACGTAAAATCTGTACCTGTTAAAGAACAAAATATACAAGGAGGTACTATGTCTAGTTTTTATAAAAAAATGGTATAAAAGAAGGAGATAAGTTTATCGTAGAAATAATAGATTAAATTATGAAAGAAATATTTAATAATATAATTACTTGGTTACAGAATAATAACAGAGATATTATGCTTAGGAAATTACAAGGCGGTAGTAGATACGGTATTTATAATAAAATTTTAAAGGAAACTGAATTAGAAATTCCAAATGAATTGATAGAACTATATAAAATTAGCTTAGGAGTTGATATAAAAAAGGGAAACAAATTAGATGATTTTCACTTTTTTCCAGGGTTTTATTTTATACCTATTGCTCGATCTATATTTTTTTATAATAACTACAAAGATGATAGTCGTTGGAACAAAAATTGGTTTCCAATTTTTGCCAATGGAGGAGGTGATTTTTATTGTGTAGATTGCTCAGATAAAAATAAATCTCCAATAGTTGAATTTATGTTAGATTATGATGATGAAGTAGTTCATGATAGTATTTTAAATATGCTAAAAACTATTGATCAATGTTATAAAGAGAAAGTGTATTATGTTGATGATGAAAATTATTTAGAAATAGATGATTATAAAAAGGAAAATAGTATTCGAAAAAGAATAAATGGATATGATATAGTTAAAAAGAGCCGTTTTTTATTAGATGATTAATTAAGGTAGTATAGTATTTTTGAAATACAGAAGTAAATACCCTTTATGATTATAGCCAAGATAGTGACGAAGAAGCATTGTTTAAAGGTGTAGCCTTAGGTTTTTTGTTTTTAGGAGCAGGGAAAGTTGTTGAGAAAGTAAGTGGTAAAATTATAAAATCTTTTACCAAAAGAGGAGATGAGATTATAGAAGCTAGTGCAAAAGGAATTGATGATGTAGTAGAACCTCTAGGTACATGTAGAGATGCTCAAGGGAAATTAAGAAATAAAGACGGTACTTTTGCTAAGGACTCAAATACTGTTAAATTTAATAGAAATACTTCTGAAAGAAAAAAAGCATTATTAAGAGATGCAAAAGACCCCAATAGTGGGTTATCTGATAGAGCTAGAAAACAAATTTTAGATTCAAATGGGGAAAATGTACCAAAAGGTCATGAAGTTTCTCATGAAATTCCATTATACACAGAAAAAACTGTTACTGGTAAAAAAGCTTTAGATAGAGCAAGTAATATGAAAACTCAGCAGAAAAACGTACATAGAAAAAGACACAAAAAATGTGGAGACCAGTTTCATGATTTCCCATTCTAATAAAAATTAAATTATGAATTTACAAAGTATTAAAGAAATGTATTTAAAAGTAATAAAATCGGATGATTTATCTTTTAAATTAGACTTCATTGATGAATTGATAAAAAACAATAATAATGAAATAATGAACTATCATTATGACTTATTAAAAGAGAAATCTGATAAGAAATTTTTTCAATATATTAGAAGTTCCTTTAAAAAAAGAGGAAGCGAAGCGGAATTATTTTTATTAAAAAAAATTCAAAAAGAAAAAGATTTGGATTTAAAAGGTGAAGTTCTTCAAATTTTAGGAGGAATGAAATGTGAAGAGATAACACCAATAGCAATAGAACTTCTTTCCGAACCAGTTTTTAGTCTTCAATACAAAGCCATAATTGTTTTAGGTTGGCTTGGTAAAAAAGAAGAAGTATTGATTCTTGATAAGGTAATGAATTCTAATAAAAATCAAGATTTGAGAGGATACGCAGCTTCAGCTATGAGGCAAATATGGTATAACAATTTAAGATTAAACAAAAGTATTCTTAAATGTTATTATAATGCACTATTAGGTGATAATTCATATGTATTAGATAGCACAATCATAACTTGTACGCAAGATATTCTTAAAAAAAAATTTGGTATTAAGGAGTCTAATCATGGAGATATATCAGGAGATATCTCCATAGCAAAACCCAAAGCAATAATGGCACTTGAAAAATTTCTAAAAATATAAATATGATTGTTTTTTTATATGACTCAGAATTGGAGTATGAATTATTAGATGAAGAATTACACCTAAATGAAGCCTTAACCGAGTTTTATGAATTATCTGAAATAGAAGGTTCATTTTTTGGTGTTAAAACCCTAGGTGAAGTAATACAATTTTCTTGGGAAGATGTAGATAAATGGCTTATAGACTTACCTAATCCACCATCTTTTTTGAATTTCCAACGATATGCTAACTATGATGAATGTGTCGAGACTATTAAAATAGTTTTTAATGGAGTTTCTCCAAAAGAAGTTAAGAATTTAACAAAAGTTAATATTAAGTCAGAAACTCTCGATGGTGTCCTTAAGAAAAAAAAATCACGTTTTTTATTAGATGATTAATTAAGGTAGTATAGTATTTTTGAAATACAGAAGTAAATACCCTTTATGATTATAGCCAAGATAGTGACGAAGAAGCATTGTTTAAAGGTGTAGCCTTAGGTTTTTTGTTTTTAGGAGCAGGGAAAGTTGTTGAGAAAGGGTTTAGGGCACTTAAAAACAGTAAAGCCATTGTCGAAGTAACAGAACAGGTTACTAAGAAAATAAGTAAAAGGCTACAGTTTTTAGGAAGAACACCTGGGAAATCCTCTAAAACAGGCAGAGAAGTTTTTGAAAGAATGTTAAACGGAAAACCTCCTACTGCAAGAGTTAAAAGAATAGGAAAAAAAGAAATAAAAGAATTTTGGGATTATGATAATCAAAAATGGAGAAATATAAAAGAAGCAGATATGGGGCATATTGAGGATGCCGTTTCGTATTGGAATAACACAGGAAGATACCTAGGTGCAAAATCTAAAGAGGTACGTAAATGGATGTTGGATTCAGATAATTATGTTTATGAGTATTTTAGAACGAATAGATCAAAAGGCGCAATATTAGGAAAAACAACAACTTATTTACCTCCAATTAATTAATGAAAATAAAAATGGCAATTTTAGAAAAACACACACAAGATAAAATAGATAAATTATCTAATGAATCATACAAGCGTTATGAAGTTGGGGATAAGGAAACTTCATATAGACTAATGGAAGAAGCGTGGGGAATGTATCCAAATCCAAAAGAGAATTGGAATGAGAGTTATAATACTGCTAAATACGCTTTAGATGATCTTTTAAAAAATGGTGAAATTGAAAAAGCAATGATTTGGTATACAAGAATGGTTAAAATTCATGAGAACCTTGGACTTTGGATAGGTTCATTTGAATATTATTCAGGAAAAATATTCTTTGAAAAGAAGGATTTTAAAAAGTCCTTAGAATACTTTAATAAAATGTTTGAAATTGCTGGTCATAGATATTTTGAAGATGAAAATTCAAAATACAAAGATTTTTATCTAAATCCTGAAAAATACACAAATGAATGAATTAAATAACGGTCTTTATTTAACAGTAGAAGAACTTAGCGAAGAAGGCAATGACTTATTCGAAAAAGAGCAATTTTTAGATGCCTTAAAGAAATATGAACAAGCATTAAATTTACTTCCTATTCCAAAAATAAACTGGGAAGCAAGCACATGGCTTTATACGAGCATAGCAGATGTGTATTTTTCAATTAATGATTTAGAAATAGCCAAAAACAATTATTACAATGCTCTTAATTGCCCAGAAGGTATGGGCAACGCATATATTCATTTTAGTTTAGGTCAAGTTTTATTTCTACTAGGAGAGATTGATAAGTCTAGACAATCATTATTGCGTAGCTATATGTTAGAAGGGGAGGATATATTTAAAGATGAAGACCCAAAATTCAGAAAAAGTATTGAAAATTATTTAAAACCTCCGTCAAAAAAATCTCGTTTTTTATTAGATGATTAATTAAGGTAGTATAGTTCTTTGAAATACAGAAGTAAATACCCTTTATGATTATAGCCAAGACGGCAACTAATAAATACATTCCCAAGTGACGGTTTATAAATAGAATTATTTTTTGTTTTTAGGAGCAGGGAAAGTTGTTGAGAAAGGACTTAAATCATTAAAATTTACAGATGAAGTTCTAGATGTTGCTAATGCGACAAACAAACAAAAAGGTAATTTTGGAGAGATAAAAGCAGCTGCTAACCTGTCAAAAAATAAGAAGTTAAAAAGTGCAGGGTATGACCTGACAAGAATTGGTGATAAAGCCCCGACAGGATTTAATAATACCATTAAAAAAGGAATTGACGGTTTGTACGAAAACGCAACTCCACCACCCAAGTTTGTAATAGATGAAGCTAAGTTTAATACCGCTCAACTTGGTAAAACCAAAGATGGCAAGCAGATGAGTGATGGATGGTTGTTAGGAGAAAAAACAGGAAATAATAGGCTAATAGATCAAGTAGGTGATGTAAAAGCTGATGAAATAATGGAAGCACTAGAAAATGGAGAAGTGGAAAAAATTATAAGCCGTGTTGACGTAAATGGGAATGTAGTTAGTAAACAATTAAATAGTGCAGGTAATATTATAGGTAATTGGCCATAACTAATATATAAATATGAAATTAAGAGATGTATTAAATACAGAAGAAGGATATCAAGAAATAATAGATAAAAAAGATCGATTTATTAATTCTAGGTTTGATAAAATAAAAAAACTAAAAAAAGATGAAATTGATGGGATTCAACAATATCCTAAGCCTAATTATGACATTATTATAAGTTCCAAAAAAAGCATTCTAACTTTTTATCGTGAAATACTTGAGACTAAATATTCAGTAGGAGAAGAATTGTCTGTAATT
Organism: Flavobacteriaceae bacterium; assembly: GCA_965224465.1. Classification (GTDB taxonomy): domain Bacteria; phylum Bacteroidota; class Bacteroidia; order Flavobacteriales; family Flavobacteriaceae. The sequence continues at coordinate 4,469,204 of OZ245049.1, forward strand.
AAACAGTATTATTTAGATGTTATTAACTTTATAAATGATTCTAAAACTCATTCAGGTTATGCAAATATTTTAAGATTAATTTCTATGGGGATTATGTTTGAAATAAATGAAGATGAGTTTAAGATACTAATTGAATTAGTAGAGAGGTATTTAAAGAAAACAAAAGATGAAGATTTTTTAATTGATTTTTTAATTAATTTCTATAAACCGGATTGGATACAATCCAATACTTTTTTAATAAATATACCTTATAAAAACATTAATGGTATTATAGAATTATCAAAAAAGAGTAAGATAGAAGCATCAGTGAAATTAAATACATATATATCAAAATGTTGGTACAGAGGTATTATTGAAGTCGAAACTCATAAAAGCAAGTGGAATATTCATACAGGTTATTGGAGTTGGGAAGCAGGTGCAATAGCAAAAATCCTAAATTTAGATGATAGTAGTTTAAAAGATCAACAATACTACCCTTATGATATGGTACATTTTAAAGATTAATAATAATGTGTTACATTTTAGAACTATCTTATTTATTAGTGAATAAGGATCAGAAAGATCAAATAAACATTCAAAAAGAAGTAAAACTATCTGTCAATAAACCTAAAGAATACTTTTCCTTATTTGCAAGTGATTTAGCAGAAAGAGGTATTGAGAAGCCAATTGTTGAATTGCCTTGGTTTGCAATGATTAATGGATTGTATCGTGAGGGGTTTCTACAAGAATTAGATTGGAAATCTTATCCTGAAGATTTTGTAGAAGCGACTTTAGCGTTAATTAAATGTCATTCAAATTCTAAGCAAATAAAAAATCAACTCCTAGATTTAGAATTTTTAAATAATGATTTAGAAGTAGAAGAAGTTATTATAAAAATTAATAAGGTACTACAAGAATTCAATATTTTACTAATTATTATTGATATAGATAGTGATAGTTATCTTTTAAATAGGATCGAATTTGATAAAAAAGAAAGAGTTTTAGAGTTAGTTTCCTTTTTAGGTTACGGTAAAATTAAGATATATCGTAACAAAAAGAAGAGCCGTTTTTTATTAGACGAATAACGGATTACAAGCAGTTCTTTGAAATACAGAAGTAAATACCCTTTATGATTATAGCCAAGATAGTGACGAAGAAGCATTGTTTAAAGGTGTAGCCTTAGGTTTTTTGTTTTTAGGAGCTGGGAAAGTTGTTGAGAAAGGGTTTAGGGCACTTAAAAACAGTAAAGCCATTGTCGAAGTAACAGAACAGGTTACTAAGAAAATAAGTAAAAGGCTACAGTTTTTAGGAAGAACACCTGGGAAATCCTCTAAAACAGGCAGAGAAGTTTTTGAAAGAATGTTAAACGGAAAACCTCCTACTGCAAGACTTGAGGACGATTTTGGAAATGTAACTAAAGAGTTTTGGGATTCTGATAATAAGGTATGGAGGGATGTTATGGAAGCAGATATGGGGCATATTGAGGATGCCGTTTCGTATTGGAATAACACAGGAAGATACCTAGGGGCAAAATCTACAGAGGTACGTAAGTGGATGTTGGATTCAGATAATTATGTTTATGAGTATTTTAGAACGAATAGATCAAAAGGCGCAATATTAGGAAAAACAACAACTTATTTACCTCCAATTAATTAATAAGAAAAAACAAAAAATGGCAATATTAGAAGCAATTATTTATGATGAGATTATAGTAATAGGAAAAAAATCTGTAGAATCAATAAAAAAAGGAGATTTAAATAACTTCATTAAGTTTTCGGAATTAGCTTGGAATAAGTTTCCTGAGCCAAAAGAAAACTGGAATCAAACGTATAATTTTTGTAAAATGGTTTTTAAGCACTTGATAAATAGCAGTTTACTGTGTCAAGCTGAGGAGTGGCTAAACAGAATGGTTCTAAATAACAACAAATTACACCTTTTTGATGTAGATATAGATTTCAATATTGGGAAATTGCATTTTGAAATGAAAGATTATACTAGAGCATTGGAAAAATGGAATTATGTAGTAAAAGAAGCTGGTTATAGATATTTTGAAAGAGAAAATTCAAAATACAAAGATTTTTATCTAAATCCTGAAAAATACACAAATGAATGAATTAAATAACGGTCTTTATTTAACAGTAGAAGAACTTAGCGAAGAAGGCAATGACTTATTCGAAAAAGAGCAATTTTTAGATGCCTTAAAGAAATATGAACAAGCATTAAATTTACTTCCTATTCCAAAAACAAACTGGGAAGCAAGCACATGGCTTTATACGAGCATAGCAGATGTGTATTTTTCAATTAATGATTTAGAAATAGCCAAAAACAATTATTACAATGCTCTTAATTGCCCAGAAGGTATGGGCAACGCATATATTCATTTTAGTTTAGGTCAAGTTTTATTTCTACTAGGAGAGATTGATAAGTCCAGACAATCATTATTGCGTAGCTATATGTTAGAAGGGGAGGATATATTTAAAGATGAAGACCCAAAATTTAGAAAAAGTATTGAAAATTATTTAAAACCTCCGCCAAAAAAATCACGTTTTTTATTAGATGATTAATTAAGGTAGTATAGTATTTTTGAAATACAGAAGTAAATACCCTTTATGATTATAGCCAAGATAGTGACGAAGAAGCATTGTTTAAAGGTGTAGCCTTAGGTTTTTTGTTTTTAGGAGCAGGGAAAGTTGTTGAGAAAGGACTTAAATCATTAAAATTTACAGATCAAGTTCTTGATGTTGCTAATGCGACAAACAAACAAAAAGGTAATTTTGGAGAGATAAAAGCAGCTGCTAACCTGTCAAAAAATAAGAAGTTAAAAAGTGCAGGGTATGACCTGACAAGAATTGGTGATAAAGCCCCAACAGGATTTAATAATACCATTAAAAAAGGAATTGACGGTTTGTATGAAAACGCAACTCCACCACCCAAGTTTGTAATAGATGAAGCTAAGTTTAATACCGCTCAACTTGGTAAAACCAAAGATGGCAAGCAGATGAGTGATGGATGGTTGTTAGGAGAAAAAACAGGAAATAATAGGCTAATAGATCAAGTAGGTGATGTAAAAGCTGATGAAATAATGGAAGCACTAGAAAATGGAGAAGTGGAAAAAATTATAAGCCGTGTTGACGTAAATGGGAATGTAGTTAGTAAACAATTAAATAGTGCAGGTAATATTATAGGTAATTGGCCATAACTAATATATAAATATGAAATTAAGAGATGTATTAAATACAGAAGAAGGATATCAAGAAATAATAGATAAAAAAGATCGATTTATTAATTCTAGGTTTGATAAAATAAAAAAACTAAAAAAAGATGAAATTGATGGGATTCAACAATATCCTAAGCCTAATTATGACATTATTATAAGTTCCAAAAAAAGCATTCTAACTTTTTATCGTGAAATACTTGAGACTAAATATTCAGTAGGAGAAGAATTGTCTGTAATTAAACAGTATTATTTAGATGTTATTAACTTTATAAATGATTCTAAAACTCATTCAGGTTATGCAAATATTTTAAGATTAATTTCTATGGGGATTATGTTTGAAATAAATGAAGATGAGTTTAAGATACTAATTGAATTAGTAGAGAGGTATTTAAAGAAAACAAAAGATGAAGATTTTTTAATTGATTTTTTAATTAATTTCTATAAACCGGATTGGATACAATCCAATACTTTTTTAATAAATATACCTTATAAAAACATTAATGGTATTATAGAATTATCAAAAAAGAGTAAGATAGAAGCATCAGTGAAATTAAATACATATATATCAAAATGTTGGTACAGAGGTATTATTGAAGTCGAAACTCATAAAAGCAAGTGGAATATTCATACAGGTTATTGGAGTTGGGAAGCAGGTGCAATAGCAAAAATCCTAAATTTAGATGATAGTAGTTTAAAAGATCAACAATACTACCCTTATGATATGGTACATTTTAAAGATTAATAATAATGTGTTACATTTTAGAACTATCTTATTTATTAGTGAATAAGGATCAGAAAGATCAAATAAACATTCAAAAAGAAGTAAAACTATCTGTCAATAAACCTAAAGAATACTTTTCCTTATTTGCAAGTGATTTAGCAGAAAGAGGTATTGAGAAGCCAATTGTTGAATTGCCTTGGTTTGCAATGATTAATGGATTGTATCGTGAGGGGTTTCTACAAGAATTAGATTGGAAATCTTATCCTGAAGATTTTGTAGAAGCGACTTTAGCGTTAATTAAATGTCATTCAAATTCTAAGCAAATAAAAAATCAACTCCTAGATTTAGAATTTTTAAATAATGATTTAGAAGTAGAGGAAGTTATTATAAAAATTAATAAGGTACTACAAGAATTCAATATTTTACTAATTATTATTGATATAGATAGTGATAGTTATCTTTTAAATAGGATCGAATTTGATAAAAAAGAAAGAGTTTTAGAGTTAGTTTCCTTTTTAGGTTACGGTAAAATTAAGATATATCGTAACAAAAAGAAGAGCCGTTTTTTATTAGACGAATAACGGATTACAAGCAGTTCTTTGAAATACAGAAGTAAATACCCTTTATGATTATAGCCAAGACGACAAGACTAATAAATACATTTCGGTTGTGTAATTTAAACTCTGTCTGCTTGTTTTTTTAGCTAGACGAAAAATGGATGGATAGCCCTGCTATCGTTCTGTTTTTCAACAACGCTAGTACATAAAATAAACTATTTATATCGGTTATTTTGGATTGTAATGGGGCTTACTTTATGAATCTCTTTGGTTTTATTCTTATCGTCCATACTTAAGCAATTACGCTATGCTTCTTGAAATGCTCCGCCTGTTCAAAAATTTCTCGGTATACTTCATCTCTATCTACAGGAGGATAGCCATTTTCTCCTAAGAGAAGAATAAGATCCACTTTTAGTGCTGCTTTGATGTCGGCTCTATTGTTCCAATCGGTGTATTGGGCTTTATCGTCTACCACTTTTTTTACATGCCTGGCTAGTACTATTAATTTATCTTCAGGATAATCAAAATCATATTTATGAGCTAACTGTTTTAGAATGTCGTAAAAGGCTTTCTCTTCAAAATCAATTCCTAATTCGTCTCCTGCTACAAAAGCTTGTTTGATTTGTAGTACTAAGGTGGTTAGACTTTCTGCCATATCTTCATACACCTCCGAATTTAAAATATCTGAATCCTTACGTTCGTTGTATTTTTCTACCAAACTTTGGAATTGTTTTGTGAAATCTACTCCCTGCATTTTGTTTACACTTTTAATGTCTGCAATTGCTTTGAGTAGCAGTTGCTGTAGGAGTTTGATTTTTGTATTTGGTAGTTTTATTTTATTAATCTTAGCTAAATAGTCTTCATCAAATATATCAATCTGGGTTTCGTTTTCGTCTCCAAGTTTAAAAATTTCATGTACACCATCGCTTTGCAAAGCATCTTTTATCATTTCTCGCACCTTCGCATTCATTTGTGATGAGTCAGGAGCGTTCCCTTTTGTTAGCTTGAATACAATAGATCGTACGGCTAAATAATAATGAATATAATCGCGTTGTTCTCCATCAAAGGCTTCGCTTCCTGCACAGATATCATAAGCAGCTTTTAATCGTTTTACGAGGTGCATAAATCGCTTTTCAAGTCCCAAGGTAGCCTGTACAAATTCGGCTGATTTATTCAAACACTGTAACTGCTCCAAGGAAGAGCTATTGAAATAATCGGTATTATCAAAGGTGTGAAATATCCTACTTAAAATATCCAAGTGATCTTTTACCACCACTACAGACTGTGCAATATCCTCAAAATTTTGTGAATCCGCTTGGTTATACATTGCCAAAGCTAAATTCATAGCCTTTTTAATCCCAATATAATCCACGACCAAGCCTTTATTTTTACCTTTAAACTTTCTATTTACACGAGAAATAGTTTGAATAAGATTGTGTTTTTGCAAAGGCTTGTAAATATAAATAGTGTCCAAAAACGGTACATCAAAACCAGTCAACCACATATCTACAACAATCGCGATTTTAAAATTTGATTTTCCTTTTTTAAATTGTTTCGCCAATTCTTTACGATACTCCTTATTCCCTAAGAGCTTGTACATTTCCTTAGGATCATCTTTACCACGGGTCATAATCATTTTTACCCGCTCGATTGCCTTGATTTCCTTTTGCTCTTTTTCAGAAAGTGTTACGCCTTCTTCTGCAACCAACACCTCGCCCCATTCAGGTTTTAAAAGTAGTATTTGTTGATGTAATTCATAACCAATAGTACGATTTGAACATACAAACATTGCCTTTCCTATCACGGTAGCACCTTCGGATACTCGTTTTACATAATGTTTTACAAAGTCACTAGCAATAGATTTTACCACATCAGGATCGCCCAAAATGGCGTTCATATTCCCCATGGCTTTTTTACTTTCTTCTACTTGATAATCACTGGCACCATCTGTTTCGCATTGTTCGTAGTATTGCTCTATCTCAGCAAGCTTACTATTATCCAAAACCACTTTTGCAGCACGTCCTTCATAGACGATACGAACCGTAATTTCATCCTCTACGGATTCCGTCATAGTATAGGCATCCATAATTTCTCCAAACACATCCAAGGTGGCATCAATAGGTGTTCCTGTAAACCCAACATAGGTAGCATTAGGTAAAGAATCGTGTAGGTATTTTGCAAAACCATAGGTTTTTTCTATACCGGTGTCTGTTACTTTTATTTTTTGATCTAAGTTTATTTGACTTCGGTGTGCCTCATCAGAAATACAAATAACATTGTTTCTATCGGTCAGTAATTCTATATCCTCGTTAAACTTGTGAATGGTAGTTAGAAAAACTCCTCCAGACTGTCTGCCCTGGAGTAAGTCTCGTAAATGAGAACGACTCTCTACCGAAACAATAGTAGCATCGCCAACATAGCCTTTGGCATTGGTAAATTCTTCTGACAACTGACTGTCTAAATCCGTTCTGTCAGTAATAAGAATAATGGTAGGACTTTTAAAATAGGTACTACGCATTAACAAACGTGTTAAAAACAACATAGTAAAACTTTTACCACAACCTGTTGCTCCAAAGTAAGTCCCCCCCTTACCATCACCCTCTGGTTTTTGATGCAACTTTATATTTTTAAATAATTTATTGGCTGCATAAAACTGGGGATAACGACACAGAATTTTAATTTCCTTATTACCCGAATCGGGCATATATATAAAGTGATGGATAATTTGCCGTAAACTATCCGTATTCAACATACCTTTTACTAAAGTGAACAGACTTTCAATACCATCTACCTCTTTCTTTTCTTCAAATAACTGCCTGTCGGATGCCGACCTCCATGCATAGTAAAACTCAAATGGGGCAAAAAAAGATCCTGCCTTGGTATTTACACCATCAGAAATCACACAAAAGGCATTGTACTTAAACAATTCAGGAATATCACGTCGGTAGCGTGTGGTTATCTGTGTATAGGCATCTTGGATGGTTACATTTTCGTTTATAGCCGTTTTAAACTCAAACACCACCAATGGGATTCCATTAGTATAGATGATACCGTCTGGTATACGCCCTTCTGGATGATGCTGTACAATGTTCAATTGGTTTACAAAGCGATAGGTATTCTTGTCTTTTTCGCTAAAATCTATCAAGCGAATAAAAACATCTTTTTTGGTATGATCTTCACGCTTCAATACAAAACCATTAGAAATCCAATCCATGAGTTGCTTATTAGAATCGTATAAATCCGAGCTAGGAAGCACTTCTAGTTTTCGAACAATCGATGCTATTTCTGCCTTAGAAAGTTCTACATACTGTGAATGTAAGTAGTTTTTTAAATCTTCTTTTATCAAGACTTCATCATTCTTTCGATTGATTTCATCTCCTCTTAAGTGTTTAATTCCTTCGGAATCTAACAGGGCTATAAAGGCATTTTCTAATTGTGCTTCGTTGAATTTGTTCATTTTAAGTTAAATTTATTAGACTACTTATTGTACTACCTATTATACCACCTATTGTACTACCTATTATACCACCCACTTATTTTATTTCATTATCGCTAGTATTTGTAATAACCCAAATACCTCTAGTACCACCTGCTCTTTTAATAACTCCTTTGTTTTTTAACAAGCCTATATGTTCTTGTGCAGCAGATCTATTAATTTTTAGATGATCAGCAATTTGAGAAATAGAAACTTTAGGATTATTTACAATAAGCTTAAAAACCTCTTTTTGCCTGGCTGTTAAATCACTGACTTGTTCGGTAACATGGTCAGTGACTTGTACGGTGACTTGTTCGGTAGTTGGAAAAACAATGCGTAAAAAATTGTCAGAAAATTTAAAACAATCTTTATTATAAGCTGCTAACATTCTTGGCACACCCGAACCTAATTGCTCTACTAAATCTAAATCCTTAAAAATCCGTATCAGTTCTTTATTTCTAGGAATAGAAAATCCTTCAAAAAATTCTGATTCACTTAAACCTTCCACCAGAGACCCTGCCGATGTAATCTCTATTCTATCCTTAAAAATTTCAAATTTTGGAGCTACTTCACGGCTAAAATCATTGTGTACAAAAGCATTTATTACAGCCTCACGCAATGCCATAGCATTCCATAAGCGATGTTCTATGCGGTCCTTTTCTGTAATTTTAGCAAGCGTACGGTTTTCTATGGCTAACTTATCCAATACACTTTTACAGGCTTTAATTAAGGAGCAATACCCATACTCATTGGTTTCTGTAAGAGCTACACGATCCGTACCTGCATATTTGGCTACCTTTATGGATATATTATTAATATCCGATAATAAATACCCTGCGTAATTCCATTGATCATCTTCGTTTTTCAGCTCTAAATTAACAGCAAACTGCCCATTTAATGTCTTTTCTTTTTCTTGATAATAAATATGCAGCTGTTCAAAAGCTAAGGATCGTTTGGGCGACAGTATTTTACTAATCGTGTTTCTGGTCCTGGAAGCATATAATGTATCAATAATACGTTGCGGCATAGGTTCGGATGCCGTTCCTATCCGTACATAACAGCCCTTTTCAGACATTCCGTACTTCTTTTTGAAATACGGTTTTTCGCTACCACTAGCCACCGTTACTTTTACCAATTGTTTGCCCTCTTGCTCCATAAGCGAAATATCAAACAAGCCCATACAGGAGGGTTGGATATTGGTTTTTAAACGGTCTTTTATACGCAACATCACATCATCTACATCACTTATTCCAACAAATACTCCGTGTTTGTTCACTCCAAAAATTACCACACCTCCTAGCTGATAGTTTAAAAAAGCAATCACTTCCTTTTCTAGGTCTATGTCCTTGGTGAGTATTTCTTTATATTCGATGCGATTGGTCTCTGTCATGGGGTAATTGTTAATACTTAATTATTAATGGTTGATGACTCCTTTTTCCTCTTTTAGTAAAAGTACTATCTTTTCAACTAATGAAAAGAATTGATCTTCTTCTAATTTTGAAATTAAAAAATCTGTCAGATTATAAATCTCATCATCATTCAAAACATATGTTTTTGTAGCAAAATGAGCCCATTTTTTATTCTTATCTTGAGTGAAATTATTTACTAGATGTTTATTTTCTTCGGAAGACAATTTTAAATCGGCATATTGTTCTTTATTGTTTAATGCCTTGTTTTGTAATTCAACAATTATCTTTAACTCTTTTATGGGAGTCAATAATCCAGCATATATAATCGTAAACATTATATTAGGATTGCTCCTAGAAACAAAATAACGTAAAATCTTTTTTAAGTTCCCACTAGACTGATTAAGCGTAAACTCTTTATTATCTTTAGGAATAACTTCGTTTATTTGTTGCGTAATATGTTCCCTTGCTATTTCACTAATTTTAATGACACTGTTTATAGCTTTTTGATTTTTTATATAAAATTCAAAATCTTCTTTTTTCATCGTAGGAGTACTTAAATTATAAATGTTTTGTGCAAAATCCTTTAAGAAAACAATGTATTTATCCTTGGATTCTATCAAATAAGGACCGCTATTTCTCATTACTTGTTGCATGAGTTGCTGATGGGTGATATTTATGAATTTCTCACTTCCCAACTTATGCGAATACATGACCGCTTTTAAAGAAAGTATCACACCTATATATCCGTTTTCACACGCATTCTCTTTGACAATAGTTTTCCAATAATCTACTAAATCATTACCTTCGATATGATGCTTTACTTTATTTTCTATAATAATGGCTTGTTGCGAATTTTCAAGTAGAAGATCTATTCTCCCGTTAGCTATCGTACTATATTCCGTATGTATTTTAAAGTTAGAAAAATCTTGCAGTCCTGTTTTCTTTTTCCCTAATTCGGAGGCAGCAATGAGCTCTATAAAACTTTTAATAAACAAATCCCCCAAACTATGTTCTTCATTTACATTAAAGAAAAAAGCATAGATATTAGACAATACATTTTCGTAATGTGGCTGCTTGGCGATGCCTAAAAAAGTTAAGGGCTTTTTTTTAATAACAGGAATTTTATTTTCCGATAAAAATTTCTCTAATAATGCTAACATGTTTATTTAATTTATAATTAATCATCAACCATTAATATTCCTCTTTCCTAATCTCCCCTTCCGCAAAATCTTGCACTACAGATTGTATGGAATAATTCACAAAACATTCAAACAACTTCCAATTTCTGTGCTTGGCCATTTGCTTTCATCGGTGCACCAACCGAATAGTATTTCTTCCAAAAGATATTCGAAATTTGCTTTTAAAAAAAGGATTGATTCCTCCGTACAATCATATTCTGGAATTAAATACACGGTGGATTCATCATGTTTATTAGAAGCGTCCTTATGTATAGGGTCTTCTGGAAATATGCTGTTTACCCAATCAAATAAGGCTTGTTTGGGCGTGATAATTAAAGCGGTTCTGTTTACGGATGCTAACATGTTTATCTAATTTATTTCATATATAATTAACCCTTATTTTTTTCTAATCCTTTTACCATTTTATCAAAATCGGATACAATTTTCTGAGTTTTATTAAACACATCATACTCGGTATGTGCTTTTTTTTCTGCTTGTTTTTTAGATTTTTTACCTAAACCTTCTAAAACCAAGTATTCATTAAAACTTAAAAATTTATTTACACTCAAAGCCAATTGCTCCATGGTAAAGGTGTTTTCTCTTTCAATTAAACCTTCTATATAATCAAAGTACCCTGTAACTGTGCGTTCTAATTGTTTTATCTCTTTTTCTTGCAAATAATTTTTAGCAACACTTGTGTCCGACTTAATAATACGACCCTCTGGTGCATTTTTCCAATTGGTTAAACCCATATTTTCTTGCCTACGATCCGCCTTTAAATAGATGATTTCTGCGGCTGTTTTACCTGTAATCGCAAAGTGGAATTTGTTTTGGATTGTTGCATAAAACCTTTTAGTTACAGATGAATTCTTATCATAATCAATGCTACACTCAGCAAAAATATCGGTTACTTGTTGGTAAATGCGTCTTTCACTTGCGCGAATAGAGCGAACCCTTTCTAGTAATTCTTTAAAATAATCTTTACCAAATAATGTTTTCCCTTGTTTTAAACGTTCATCATCTATGGTAAACCCCTTGATGATATACTCTTTTAACGTTTTTGTTGCCCAAATACGAAACTGAGTAGCTTTTGTAGAATTAACGCGGTACCCAACCGAAATAATAGCATCTAAATTGTAAAAAGTTACTAATTTGGTTTGAGTTTTCCCAGTAATAGCACCATGTTGAGTGGTTGTTTCCAATTTGGAAATAACCATCTCTTTTTTCAATTCTCCGCTTTCGAATATATTACGTAAATGTTTGCTAACCGCTGGCACACCAACAGAAAAAAGTTCCGCCATCGCTTTTTGTGTAAGCCAAACACTTTCCTCCATAAGTACTACATCTAAACGAATATCTCCGCCTGGAGCTGTGTATAATAAAAAATTAGTCTCTAACATAGGTGTCTCTTATTCATTTATAATTAATATTACGCTTTCCTTTATGTGTTTGATACCTCCTAAATTTCTATATATATTCATGATGGTTTTTTTATTATTTATTTCCCTTCTCCACCTCCAACATAGCAACTGGAACCGACAACTTACCCGAGATTAATTGAGGTAATAAAGTGTTGCGAAGTTTGGTGAGTGATTGATTTTTTTTTGTTTTTACAACTGAATATCTAAAATTTCTTTCATTCAACAGTCGCTCTAGTTTTAATAGAATAGGTTTGTTACCTATCATATAAGTCACGCACACACCTATTTATGTAACCATTTAATCCAGTTCCGTTTCTCGCAAGACTTTTCATTTCCTCAACATTATCCCTGCCAGCTCTAGTATAACTGTAGCTATAAATTCTAGAATTTCCACTAAATTTGACTGAAATGTTATCTAAGCCTATTTCATAAGCTTGTACACCAGAATTACCACTATTATTGCTATAAGTCTCCATATTATACTTTTTTCTTAATTAATTTCTTTCTCTACCTCCAACATAGCATCTGGCACCGACAACTTACCCGATATTAATTGAGGTAATAAAGTGTCGCGAAGTTTGGTTAGTTTACCAGAAAGAATATTGTTACTGTCCTTTTTAGAATTAAAATTTGATAGAGAATTTTCAATTAAACATTGTCCACTCTTTGGTGGAACTAGAACTTCAACTTCTGATAAGCGTAATCTACTGAGTTCTGTTTGACCTGTACTTCCTTCTCCCATAGCTTCAATATAATCTTCAATTGAAAACATTAAATATTGAAAAAAACTAGTTTCTAATATACTTTTATTTCCCCTTACAACTGTAACATGAGAATCTACTATGGTAGGCTCATCTAAAGATAAAATAGTCGCAATTCTTCCTAATGTTCCAGTTCCTGTGGAATTAATTACAATATCTCCGATTTCCAGTAACCTTCCTTCTGTTTTTCTTTTGGTTGGATCATTCCTTCTGGCTAAAGAATAATTTACAATATGATTTCTAATACATTTTTGATTAAGAACTCTAATCCCTCCATCTTCAATATATTTTGGAGAAACACCTCTTCTTAATTCCACTGTAATATCTTTTAGCGGTTTTACTCCCCACCCTACAGGAATCCATTTCTCCAACACTTCATTAAACACAAAGCTATCTGGAAACAGTTCATTAATTTCAGGTGTATTTTTCTTGGTAACTGCTAACCTTAGCCCTCCTTTTTTACGCAAAGGCTCTGGCAAGGCTTCTACATTTCCACCATTTTTTACCAAGAAATTATCTAATACAGGATCAAAATCTACAAACCAAGACTGAAACAAGGCTTGTGCCATGGCTTCTAAACTTTCGTTCATCTTGCGGTTGAGTTCTATTTTTGCATCTAAATCGCCCAGTATTTTAGCTATTGCTTTTTGGGTTGGGAGGGGTGGTAGTTTGAATTTGTATTGTTCAATTGCGTCTCTGTCCCCCCGAGGCATCTTTGTCCCTTTAGCTGTAGCTACGGTGTAATCTATAAAATCTTGCCCTGACAGAATGGAATACAAGAACTTAGGAGCTAATTTCCCTGAAGACCTAAATACTAATACATCATTAGAACATCCTCCATCGCGATCTGCGAACCAAACTTTTTTAAAATAAGTTCTAATATTTGAAAAAAGGACATCGTTTTCTATATACGACCTAGCCGTAGTCGCAGAAGGTAATCCTGACGAAACTGATATCCCTCCAAGGTCAGGCATCATATTTTCTGTTGAGATATAATTATCCAAACTAAGTTCTGACACTTTTATTTTCTTTGAAACAAACTCAATAACATCCCCCAAAACAACTTCTCTCCATCCACCATTACTCATAACCCAACATTTTTAAGTTAGTACGAATCGCCACATCCAAATCCTTAGCCTCCTCCATTTGAGTAAATAATAATTGGGTCAATGACCCCATTTTGGTTTCAAAAGGAATACCATCGCCTTCTTCTTCGGCAACACCAACATAACGCCCAGGCGTTAATACAAAGTCATTTTTTTCTATTTCGGCTAAAGTGGCAGATTTACAATATCCTGCTATGTCTTCGTAAGTTCCGTCTTTACTTTCACCTCTCCAAGCGTGGTAGGTTCTGGTAATTTCGGCAAGGTCGTCTGTAGTTAGTTCTTTATGGGTACGGTCTACCATAGTTCCCATATTACGGGCATCTATAAATAAGGTTTCACCTTCTCTATTTCTATGGTTTCTGGTTTGGTCTTCAAATTGTTGTTCCTTCTTGTTCTTAGTCATAAACCATAAACAAACAGGAATTTGAGTGGTATAGAACAACTGCCCTGGTAAGGCAATCATACAATCTACCAAATCGTTTTCTAGCATTTGTTTACGGAGTTTTCCTTCACCCGAGGTATTGGAACTCATAGAACCATTTGCCAATACAAAACCAGCGGTTCCGTTTTCGGACAATTTAGAAATCATGTTTAAAATCCACGCATAATTAGCATTACCTGTAGGTGGTGTATCGTAACCGTTCCATCTAGCATCGTCGGTTAATTCATCTTTTCCACGCCATTCCTTTTGGTTAAAGGGTGGGTTTGCCATGATATAATCGGCTTTTAAATCGGGATGTTGGTCTTTAAAAAACGTATCGGCAGGCACAGCACCAAGGTTGGCAGAAATACCACGAATGGCTAAGTTCATTTTTGCCAGTTTGTAGGTCGTAGCCGTGTACTCTTGTCCATAAATAGAAATGTCTTTGGTGTTTCCCTTATGGTTTTGCACAAACTTAATAGACTGCACAAACATACCTCCCGAACCACAGGCAGGATCGTAAATTTTCCCTTTGTAAGGTTCTAGCATTTCGGCAATCAGGTTTACAATACATTTTGGGGTGTAGAATTCTCCACCACCTTTTCCCTCGGCAGAAGCAAATTTCCCTAAAAAGTATTCGTAAATACGCCCTACAATATCGTTTTCCTTGTCGGCAATGGTATCAATATCGTTAATGGTATCCAATAAAGACGATAGCTTACTCGGATCTAAATTTAATCTCGAAAAATAATTATCAGGTAAAGCTCCTTTTAAGCTTGGGTTGTTTTTTTCTATGGTGCTCAATGCCGTATCTATTTTTAATGCGATATCGGTTTGCTTGGCATTTTCTATAATATATTCCCAACGAGATTCTGGCGAAAGGTAGAATACGTTTTTCATGGTATAGAACTCCACCATGTCTAGGTATTTATCTTTGCCTTCGGAGATGAGTTCTTGTTTTCGTTCTTCGAATTTATCGGAGGTAAATTTCAGGAATATCAATCCTAAAACTACGTGTTTGTATTCAGAACTTTCTACAGTTCCTCTTAATTTATTTGCGGAATCCCAAAGCGTTTCTTCGATAGATTTTGATTTTTTTGAGGTAATTTTTTTTGCCATGTATGCGTTTCTCTGTGATTTTTAATAGTCGCCTTAAAAATAAGAAAACTATTCCAACTATAATTATGGAAACCCGTAATTGTATGAGAAATAGTTTTCTGCTAATTAAGTCCAGCCTATTCCAACCATTTTAGTCAAATCCTAGTTCTTATTTAAACGTATCTACTTATACAATACGTTTTTAGGAATGATGGCGAATTACAACTAATATGAATTGATATTCATGGCTCAACTTGTAAATAGCGTATTTATTTCGTAACTTACTGAAAAACAGAATCATTATGGATAATTCAGCTATTTTAAAATATTTTGACTGTCTAGATGTAACTAAGCAGGATATTTTGCTTAAAGAATTTCAGTCTCTTTGCAAATCAGGAAGTTATGTAGACATTATTAAAATGAGAGGGAATGCTTTAGATGACAGAAGGGGTGAATGCCCTTACTGCAATGGCTATCACTATATAAAAGCAGGTGTTGATAAAAACAGCAGGCGTTATAAATGTAAAGATTGTAAACGTACTTTTACTGAATTTACCGGCAGTTGGCTAGCTGGGATACACAAAAAGCAACGCATACCAGCCTTTTTAAAAACACTTGAATTGAATTTAAGTTTGGTTAAAACAGGAAAGGATCTTTCCATAGATCCAGGGACGGCATTTAGATGGCGTCATCGTTTTTTGTCTGCTATGTTTCAAGAAACCACAGGTTATTTCAAAGGAATCACCGAGAGTGATGAGACCTTTTATTTACACAGTCAAAAAGGTAAAAAGTGTGTACATAGACCTCCCAGAAGTAGATCCGAAAAGAAAGGGGCAGGTATAACAAAAGAATACGCAACGGTATTAACAACCCAAGATAGAGCAGAACTATGCGTGTCTAAATTTACAAATATGGGCAGAATTACCAAGAGTAATATAAAAAACACTATCGGAAGCATGGTAGATAATAGAACCATATTTTGTTCTGATGGACACCGTAGTTTTACAGGGTTTAGTAAGGATTTACATTTAGAGCATCATGTTTTAAACAGTAGTAAAAACCAACGAGTCAAAGGGACTTATCATATTCAGCACATCAATAGTTTGCATAGTAGGTTAAAGACATTTTGTAACGTGAAATTAAAAGGAGTATCCACAAAATATCTTCAAAAATATTTAAATTGGCAAACAATTAAAGATTCATATCGTAAAGAATCAAATTGGGTAGTTACTGTCCTTAAGTACTCAATGAAACGTTCAAATGCAATTAAAATATATAACAATATCCAAACTGATTATGACAAAATTTTTATAACAACGCTAAATGCTAGTTGAGCCATATTCATCTGATTATTCATAAGGATTGTAAAACCCTGAACCTTTAGATGTAGTACAATCTATAGTTATACTCCCGTCTTTAGATTGCACTAGACCACAACCTTCACAGTTTTTACATTCCTGTCTTTTTCTACCCAACTCATTTTTTCTTTTTTTCATCATTTTTTATCTTTACAATTAAATATTGCTTTCAATAGAAGCAACATTTAAGAATAGGACATTTATTTAAAAATGGTTGGATTGGGTTTTTATCGGAAAAAATATTTTTGTTTTCACATACGTATTTCCATAAACTCATCTGATAAAATAAGAGTATCAATTACAGGAGTTATATCTAGACGAAAAATGGATGGATAGCTTAGCTATCGTTCTGTTTTTCAACAACGCTAGCACGTAAAAAAAACCTATTTATATCGGTGATTTTGGATTGTAATTGGTATCATATAGACCTAGATAAGGTTACTGAGAAATGACTGTGAGAAAACATAGGGTTGGTCTTGTATTGAAACTGTATTTTCCAACCCGTTTTCTACGCTAAAAGAATAGACTTCTTTGTTAATTCCGATTTCTTCTAATAAGTAAAATAGATCCACCAAGCAGATATATTATTGCAAAAGGATATATAATCCAAAACTCCAATCCTTTTAATTCTTTAGCTGTGAGGCTTACAAAAACATCTCGTCCTTTTATACTAGTTATATCTAAAGGAGTTGTACCTCCAGAAAGCCAATGTAGTAAAGAGACGAAAAAAGTCTCATTATCTGAATTAAATCCTTCTCTATTTGTATTCAACTCTTTATTTGAAATAAAATCAGCGTTACTCACCACAACAATACGCTGTTTGTTTTCTTTATAATTACGTTCCATACCTAAAGCAGGCGTATAATTTTTCCACGTTTTAATTCTTTTTGTTATATCGTAACTTAGGTTTTTGTTATCGATGGATATACATTTATTATCATAAGTTGTAAGTAATGGAAAGGATTCAAAACTAGTTCCAAGATTGTATGTTAGTGATTTTGCTTCTGGGAGTATAACACATTGCCCCGCAACCCCCATCTTACTAGTAGACGAAACTTGACTGGTTGCAATACAAGGGATCACTTTCGTATCTATTATTTTCTGTGGAAATAGGATCATTTCCGGCTTAGTCTCAATTCCCACTAAATCCAATAAACGATCTTGCCTACTACTATTTTTATCTCCTAGAAAAAACATACAGTTCTTCCCATCGTTTATATAATCTTTAATAAGGTTGTAGCTCTGTTCCGAAAATTTAGACGAAACAAAATCACTTACAAATACGATATCAATATCCTTGGGAATACATACGAGGCTGTCCAAGTTCAATTTTGTTACATTAAACCCTTGATTAATCGCAGCATACCGATTCCCTTTTTGAACTAACACCGATCCGTAACCAATTTCTTGAGAAACAGAAAGAGTCCTGTCTGTAGAAGATGTAACAAACCCAATATTGGTTTTATCTTCTAATAATGCTTTAAAAGCTAATGAGATTTCATTTTCTTTTGGATGCATCATCATATCGTCATAAATTCTCAATACGGAAGTTTTTCTTCCTGATTCAGTCTCAAGAATTCTAAAAATAGAATTATTTTCTAATTCAAAATTCACATTATTTATCTTCCAAAAAGGTTTTAAGTCAGAATATTCCATTCTATAGGATTCACAAAAGACCCTTGCAATACTAGAAGTAGGCATTCGATTGGGCGAATTATAGTCTGAGTTTCTTAGAGGTTCTGCTTCATAATAAACATAATTCATTAAAATATCAGGTTTAAAACGAAGGTGTTTTCTAAATCTCTTCTTATCTGTATTTATCTCAGAAGGAACTGCAACCCAATTTAAATAATCTGCCATATTTACATATGTTGTAATTTGTACAGGTTCATCTATCTTGTTTAAGATAGCTACACTTTGTTTTGAGAGCGTATTCTGTTTGTTTGCTGTAGCATCATAACATTTTATAAAATAAGGTATTTCAATAATCTTTAATACTAAGATCACCCCTGCAACAAAACTCAAATACATTACAAATCTAGATGAGATTTTTGGTTGCTTTTGTACATTATAAAGCTGTAAGAAAGCCAAACACAGAAAAGAAAATGACACTAAAATAAAGTATAAAATATCATTAGAACAGATTAATCCATCTATAATACTATCTGTTCTGTCAACAACTGCCAAATTAAAAGCAATATCTCTAAAATAAACTGAATATTTTCCAATATCACCAATTTCTCTAAATAGATATAAAATAGCTAATGTAACAACAGCGCTTAAAACACTGTAACGTGTCATAGAAGAAACAAACAGCCCTACAGAAGCATACAAAACAAATAAGATAAAAAGTCCTAACACCCCCGAGGCTAAGAGACCTAAATCAAGATGAGGAATTTTAAGCATTGCTGTTATAAAAACAGGAAAAAGGGCAAGAAGTAAGACAGCAAAGAAAGAAAGTAAACTAAAGAACTTACCTATTATAATATCTCTCAGTTTTATAGGAGATGAAAATAATACTTTATAAGTCCCTTGACTATACTCTTTACTAAATATCCCCATTGTAATAAGAGGAACATATAAAAATAGCACTTGTATTAATTGATTAAAAAGCCCTTGAGAAGAACTGAATATACTATACGTAATATCCATAGCGCCTCCAAACAATTCTTGCTGAGAGACCGTTTCTTTCAATAATTCCGTGAATATATAACCACTATGTACAGAAAATATAGCAACTATAACCCAAGGAATTGGGGAGAAATATAAACTCTTTAATTCTAATTTTAATATTGAAAAAATGATTCGCATTATTTATTTTATATTAACTAAAGAATGATATACATCCTCAATTGATGGTGTAATTGGATATATCGCATAAATCTTAATTTTATGTTCAAAAAGCAGTGTCATCACACGTGTAACATCACCTCCAAGCTGCTCAAAGATTAAAAGTTGATCTGTTGATTTTTTTTGCACCGTAAATTCATTTGTTTGCAAAATTTCTAAAGCCCTCCCAATATTTTCTTTTATAGTCACTATAATTTGATTGTTAGGTAGCATATTTCTAAAATCCTCAAGACTTTTATCAATAATTAATTTCCCTTGCTCCAAAACAATTATACGGTCACTAATTTTCTCTATTTCAGAAATTATGTGCGTAGAAAGCAATATCAGAGTATCCTTTGCTATAAAATTCACCAATTGTCGCAACTCTATAATTTGCTTAGGATCTAATCCATTAGTGGGCTCATCTAAAATTATAATAGGAGGGGAATGTATTATAGCTTGAGCAATACCAACTCTCTGCTGATATCCCCCTGAAAGGTTTTTTATTAACCTATTCTTAAAATGTGTCAAACCACATTTTTCCATAACTTCAGCTACAGCATTTGACACTAAGCTCTTTTCTATATTCTTAAAATCTGCTATATGTGTAAGGAACTCCCTTATTGTTAATTCAGGATACAAAGGAGGTTGTTGAGGTAAAAAACCAATATTACTTAAGTAACTTATTCTGTTTTTAGCGATGGAACAGTTATTAATTGAAATTTCTCCCTCTTTGGGATGCAACAGACCACAGATTAAGTTCATTAAAGTTGATTTTCCTGCTCCATTTGCCCCTATCAATCCAACAACACCAGTCGTATCAATAGAAAAACTGACATCGTTTAATGCTTTCTGCTTTCCGTTATAAGAGTAAGAAACATTTTTTATTTCAAGTAAACTCATCCTTACAAATAACTTTTAGGTATGTCGTTATCAATTACAATATTGTAATCCCCTTTGGAAAAATCTAACGCTTCTCCTTCAACTGCATACTGGACACTAATTACTTTTGTTACCAACGTAGGGTTGTATAATTTTAAGTAATAATTTATTCCTGATCTGTATGCGCTATGAAAATCACCATTAATATGAAAAAAAAGTTGCCCTTCTTTATGTAATTTAGAAATCCAATAAGCCATAGTTGCATCTTTTAGAGCTTGTGCTTTTATAAGGTTTTCTACAGAGCTTTTTTTCATCGAATGCATTCCCTCCATTTTCAACATATTTAAAAAATCCACATAACTTTTTTCAGTAAAATTGAATGCAATAGGAAGAGGAGGCAGATAACGCTTAGCTTCATCAGACAGCTTATCTAAAACAGCATCTCCTTGTTCTGAGACCAAATTAGCATAGCGACGAGGGACATTGGTACAATAAAATGGAATTTCATTCTCGTAGCAAATTTTTAGTAATATTTGATAGTCTGTTTCAAAATTTTGCCACTGCTTAGAACTACGCTTATAACTATCAATATCAATGAGTTTTTCTTTTATATATTCATCTGTGATGGACTGCTGATCTCTCTCCCACATTTCTCCTCCAAAGACCAACTTACCAGGGTTTGTTTTATTAAAACCTTCCAATAACTTTATCTCCAACCAGTGAGCAATAGGATCGTTATGAAACTCTCCCATTAGGCAAACATCAGCTTTGGATAGTTCTTTTAACATTGATGAAAATGAAACAGGCTTCCCTGTACTATCATAAATGGTGTGTGTGACAAGTCTATTCTTATTCCCTGAGTACTGACCAATAGCATACATGATAGCAGCAGAAAAAAACAGTAAAAACAGTACTAAAATCTTTTTTTTCATTTTTAATATATTTATAATATAATGTTAATAATTAAGTCTCATACCAATAACAGATTCATAGAAATACGTATTTTTATAAAAATTGTCACTCCTATTTTTTACATAACGAGAATTGAGAAAAATATGTAGATTTTTTTTTCTAGTTGGACAAAAATCAATATTTACGACACCTCCTAATGTTTCAGAAGTCCAATAATCATTAAGCCTATTTCCAATCAATTCCATAAAATTATTAGAAACGGAGGCATGCTCCTCCTTTTCAATATTTAATAATCTCGAGATCTCACATCCAAGGGTCAGTATTGGTTTCAAACGACTCCTAGGAATTAGACAAAACGAAGTATTTATAGTAGTATGTAGTTTATTGTACGCAAGTTTATTTCCGTAATTCTTATCACGAATACTTCGAATCAACATAGAAGTTTTTATCTCAGCCCTCCTTAGAAAACCCGTTTTCTTCTCGTAATTCAAAGAATAATCCATCGTCATTTTCTTATTCCAATAAGCTTGTAGATAATTTATTCTGTTATTCTCTTGCCAATATGAATCTCCTTTTGAAAAAACCACCCCAAAAAAAGAAGAAAGCATTCCACTGCTAAGTTTTATTTTTGTCAAATAATCTGCACTGAAAGTTATTTGTTCATACTTATATGGCTTATTAAACTTCAGAACATCCTTTATTAACTTATTTTCCCATACACAAGAAGAGAAAGCACCTTTCAAATGCATTTGATGTTCAAATTTATCAGTTGAATTTGAAACAAAAAAGACAGCACTTGGCTCAAATGTTTTTACATCAAAAGAGTAGCCAGGCTTTTCATCAACGGTTCCAAAACCAATACTCATATAGTGTTTGTAAGTAGTATCATCATAGCCATGTTGGTAAATAGACGAAAGAGTTGGTTTGGTTTTTTTCCAATCAACAAGAATATCTAAGCCTACTGTCCAAGTATCATTCAACTCTTTTCCTAAACTCAATCCAGTTTTAATCTTTAATAAGTTTTGGGTGTTTCTCAAATCTGTTTTTCTATAAAACGATCCTCCTTCATAGTCAAATATTAGCCCTAAATACATGCTTTTATTGAAAATATTCCTTGAAGCGACTGTACTGAAAATATAGGAGATAACTTGTGATGAAGTGCTCTTGTTTTGGAATAAAAATATAGGTGAAAATTCAGAATGAAAAGCAGACAAAATAGCGTTTGACTTATCAGAGAATAGGTTTTCATAATGAAATGAACCATACAAGTTCCATTTAGAAACTTTCAGGAAAGAGGAGGTAGTAAATGTACCCCCTTTAATCCCGCTAACTGAAATAGGGGAGAATAAATCTCCCCTTTGCACTTTATAACTTAATGCAACTGAAGTTGTATCTGGCTGGGGGTTTTTCTTCAAAAGGAAAGCATTCTGTTCCGTTTGAGCATAAAAAGCATCCACAACTTTCGCACGCCCTACTAAAGATTGACTAAAAGCAGAAAAAACAGTAAAAAGGAGCGCAACAATTACAGTAAGTTTTGTCATGTTATTAAATTTTCGGTTTTACTACATCTAAATCTACCGAAGAATTATTGGTGTCTTTATACACAGTAAAACCTAATTTACTAGTCAATTCCTCATCCTTTTTTCTATGTACTCCTTTACCTGTCAAAGAACCATCACCTTCAGCAAACAAATAATAAAAACCATTATCTATTGACTTTGGAAGACGCTTGTGATCTTGAGCTGTTGCATTACCAAGACAATCAATTCCATCAATTATAGTCTTTACGTCAATCCCTATTAATTTTACACTTCCAGAACTAGTTCCATCATCTTCTATAAAATCAATAACATCCGAATCAGAAAAGGTTTTATCCGTTCTAAAAATAACAGCACTCGTACCTGACTGATCCCAATAGCATGCGTCAGAACTTAGGAAGTGTATTTTCAAGTTCGGAACATCAGGATTATTTTGATCGAAATAAAAACCAAATCCTCCTCTTGCTTCTAAGTAGTCTGTAGCATAAGTTTCTAAGTCAGCGTTAGAAAGGTCTATAATTGTATATTTATCTACCGAAGCATCAATTTCTTTAGTGAAATCTATCGCATTAAAAGCTATTGTAATACTTTTTCCTGATGCTACAGGATATTCTTCCCCTGAGCCAGGAATCTGAATAATCCAATTTGCATATACTTTTTTTGTTATATCATATTGTTCTGAAACAATAAATGATTTTCTCGATTCAGAGTAAGCGGATGTTCCATGTAAATTAGCAACATATAAGCCATCTGCATAAATAGTCTCAGAAGAATTATTGTGTATTTGTATAAATTGATCTTTAAACAGTATGGAGTAATTAGGTTCATTACTACCTGAATAATAGAGTTGCTTGATAACAAGTCCTGCATTAGCAACACCTAATTTTAGTTGCAATTCCTTTTTAGTAATTTGATTGCTTGTTACAAGAACTCCTGCTAGGTTTCCTGTTACATTAATTCCTTCTATTTTTTCATCAACTATAATGTTATATGTTCCTTCAGGAACACTACTTATTTGTACGAGTCCAGAAGCACTAACAGAAGCCTCTATTTCATTTTTATTTGTAACATTAAGTATTTTAGCCTTAAGATCTGCTAAGTTAACTTTTGCTCCCTTTGGCAATATAAGTTGCAGTTCTAATTGTCCTAAGTTATCGTCATCATCCTCCTCACAAGAAGTGAAGAATAGGCAACTTGTCATAACTAAACAAACTACTACTAATTTTTGAATAATACTTTGTGAATTTCTCATGATTTCTGTAAATTAATTGTTAAACTTAATCCAAAATAAATATCTGAATTTAAGGACCATCTCATTCCTTTATCTTCATAAGTTGGCGTATGCCATAGAAAATTATGAACATAAAATTGTAATGAACTTCCCTTATTAAATTCCTTTCTAGCCTGTAAGTGAAAATTTGGATAAAAAGGAGGTTTTATACTTCTAGTGTATTCTCTAGGAGAAAGAAATAAATCTTTATTTTCTATATTTCTACGTCCTTTCTTTGACAGGGAAGTATAGTTGTTCTCTCTTGTGTAATATCCTATAGGGAAAATAGAAGAAGACTTATAGTCGTAATAGTCAAATAAATTTAATTCTGTACGTAATGTAAATATTAACTTTAGGGCTGGAATATGCTGTATTACAGTGATGCTTCCAACACCTTTGTAGTGTTCTTTTATTGGATTTTCGTACACTCCAATTCTTGGCAAATTATCACCCAATGTATATTGGGAATTCACCATTCTAAATGCCTTATTTTTTTTCTTAGTGTTTAAGAGAGATAATTGAAAATCAAAAGAGGTTTGAGTCGCCTTTATTTTTTTGGAAGAGAACACAAGTTCCACTCCTTTTGTATTCATTTCAATATCATTTTTCATCCTGTTAAATTGGAGCATTATTTTCTGCACTTGCCCTAAAACAGGTGCAACGTCGGGCATTCTATCTGGATATCTTTTTATAATTTTGTACGTTTGTTTTGAAAGAATTAAAAGTTCAGGAGAACTAATGATTCCTCCTTTTATTTTCTTTTCAAATACCGTTAATCTAAGTTTTCCGTATTTTTTCAGATTCAAATCAACTCCAAATTCTAAAGTCTCTCCTTTTATCGGCTCTAAATGATTATTATTTTGTTCTATTTTAGTCGTTGTTATTAATCCCATTCGTTCTTTTTTATTGTCAGAAAAGAAACTCATGTTTGTAAAATCTATGTAGGTAGGTC
The DNA here is from genome assembly GCA_965224465.1 of Flavobacteriaceae bacterium. Lineage (GTDB taxonomy): Bacteria > Bacteroidota > Bacteroidia > Flavobacteriales > Flavobacteriaceae. The sequence continues at coordinate 4,494,288 of OZ245049.1, forward strand.
CTGGGTATAAATGTATCAAAGCAGGCGCTTTATAGGAAACGCCCCACGCTCCTCTCACCCTAAGCCAATCTGAAACCTGAGCATATGCCGAAAATCGAGGCGACCACAGATTATACATTGTATTTATATTATCATAACGCAAACCAGAAGTTAATGCAATGTGTTGTTTGTTAGAAAAGTAATAACTGGTTTTGGCTTCGTAGTACGTTGATCATATTTCCAGCGCTGGAATTTCTCTAAAACTTGCGGCTCTACTTCCTATTGCACCTGTAGCCCCAACAATAGATTTCCCTCCAATGCGCCCTTCTCCAAAATTTTTATCAAATGAAAACTGAATACCACCTTTGTTTATCAAATGAAATTTCCCCCACTCCTTTCTATCAGAAAAATTAAGTTGACCTTGAAAATTTATGGGCATCCCAATAATTTCTTCTTTTAATCTGTATATAAATGGGCTGAAAGGGACTTTGTATGTTCCTGTTTCTAAACCTTCTAATAGGGGTAAAGGACCATTGTTTTCTTTAGTGTCTCTATATGAATTTTGCTTCCTAATATCAGTTGAAAATGAATAGTCTAGCCTTACACCAAGATCTAAATTTCCTGCAACAGACATACTAATATTTTTAGTTGTAAACTTTTCATCATTCTTAAAAACATCCTCATCCTCAAAATCTTTACTGTTAAGTCCATAGCCTCCCTGTAGCGAAAGAGTGTTTACCCAATTAAATTTTGTAGATAAGGTTGTGTTCCAAAGCAATGTTCCCGAAAATGATTGATAATAATCCTTTTGTTGTGTAGGACTTAACGTAGCATAGGTGCCAGAAAAACTATAAGACAACACCCCTCCATTAGGAAGTTCTAGCCCATGATGTACTGCCAACTGATAATTTGTTGCATTCAAAGAAGAGCTTAGCGAAAAGTCTTGAGGAGTAACCTTCCTTTTTATAAGCACCACCCCTGAAGCAATATTACCATATTTTACAGATGGAACTCCCGAAATAACCTCTATACTCTCTATACTTTCTGGAGTAATTGCTCTCAAATCAAATCCTCCTCCAACAGCAGACTTACCTCCAAAAATTCCTTGTGCTGGATTATATGCCTGCAAATTTGCATCATTAGAAAGACTTACTCCGTCAATTATTATCTTAGAAGTAAAAGCATCTATTTCTGTATTCTCTGTAGTTCTTGTAGTAAATTGCTGAACATTAGTCATACTAGGCGGGCTGATTACATGCCCCGGAAGAACAGAAAGAATATCTCCAAGACTCATAGCTTGCACCTGTTTTATTGCTTGATTACCAATTTTATAAGCAGAAGTGCCATTATCAGAACTCTTTAATTGTGCTGTAACTACAACCCCAGGTAACATCAAAGACTCTTCTTCTAAGAAAAACATTGAATGCTTATTATTCAAAACAGCTATAACCTTAGTTCTATAACCCAATATAGAGAGCTCTAACTTACATGGATATGTTTTTACATCAAGAGTAAAGTTTCCATTACTATCTGTGGAGGTATATTTATTATTTGCCTTATTAATAACCAGAACAAAAGAGATTGGTTGATCTTGAGAATCAACAACCTTCCCCATCATCACATTCTCTTGTGCATGCAATAGATTATTTGCACCTGCTACTACTAATAATATATAAATCCTCAATCTATTTACCATCAATTCTGTAATTCTATTTTTTTGTGTAAAAATTATAACCTAATAATCAATATTTTGATATGAAACAAAGAATTATTTTTAGTTTTATAATTTAAGTTCGGCAAATATACTACTTATTTAGACTTAATAAGGATAAGAACGATCGCATTTAAGAATTTTAATGAACGTTGGTTAATTTTTACTAGTAAGTATCTGTAGATAAGCTTTATATAGAGGATGTGTAAAATGATATTGGTATTATAGCTAGGCGGAAAATGGATGGATAGCCGTAGCTATCGTTCTGTTTTTCAACAACGCTAGAACATAAAATAAACTATTTGTATAGGTCATTTTGGATTTTAATTGGTATTATAGCTAGGCGAAAATTCTTAGGATAGTCTTAGTTATCGTTCTGTTTTTCAACAACGCTAAAATGTATAAGATACTATTTATATTGGTGATTTTGGATTGTAATTGGTATCAACAGGTAACTATAAGGGAAGGGGAGAGCACACATTAATTTAAAATCGAAACAACGAAGGCTGCTAAAGTATTTTGTAAAAGACAAGTGAAACAATAAAAAAAAGCTTAATTCTATAGCTTCTTTTTATGCCTATTTATTATTATAAAGTCGTGTTATTATAAAGTTATTAAACGTCAAATTCTTTTCCTGCGGCTGCAAGTTCTGTGTTTTCAAATAGCTCTTGAGCTTCTTCTTTAAAGTCGTTGAGGTTTGTATATCGAGAAGAAAAATGACCGATAATAAGTTTTTTGACATTTGCTGCTTTGGCTATTCTCCCTGCTTGTATGGCTGTAGAATGCATGGTGGTTTTTGCCAATTGGTCTAGGTCTTTTAAGAATGTAGTTTCGTGATAAAGTAAATCACAATTTTTGATGATAGGGATAATGCTTTCTAGGTACATGGTATCGCTACAAAAGGCATAGGATTTGGGAGCTTTAGGAGCAAGAGTTAAAATGGTGTTTTTCACACTACTTCCATCGCTGTTTTTAAAGTCTTTTCCTAATTGTAAATTTCGATAATCACAACGTTGTATTTCATCATTTTTGATGATTTTAGCCATGTTTAATTTACGTTTTCCTTCTTTTTCTTTAAAGAGGTATCCGTTTGTGTAAACTCTATGTTTTAATGGAATGGTATGTACCTCTACGTTGTCATCTTCGTAGATTAATTCAGAAGATTTACTTGTTAATTCGTGAAAATAGAGTCCGTAATTAATCCAAGTTTTAGAAAGTTTTAATTGAAGAGTGATTACTTCTTTTATTCCTTTTGGACCGTATATATGTAGCTCATTACTTCGTTTATGCAGCATAAATGTAGAGATAAGCCCAATCAAACCATAAAAATGATCTCCGTGTAAATGAGAAATAAAAACACATTGAATTTTAGAAAACCGCAATTTATATTTACGCAACTGTACTTGTGTACCTTCGCCACAATCAATTAAGAAAGTACGATTATTAATTTCTAAAAATTGTGAAGTAGGGTGTGCGTTTACTCGTGGAGTGGCTGAATGGCAACCTAAAATAGTGAGTTTTAGACTCATCTAATCACCAACCTTTTCGAAACTATTTCCGTATCGGTTTGTAGGGAGTAGATATACATGCCGTTTTGCAAGTCCTCTCTTTTAAAAGGAATGTAGTTTCTGCCTTTTTTTGTATGGATACGTTCCATAAAAACTGTTTTTCCAAGTAGGTTTTTTACAGTAAAGGTAACTATTTGTATTTCTGAAGAGGTGAAATTGATGCGTGTTGAAACTTGGAACGGGTTAGGATACGCAGTTACTACGGTCAATGTTTTTAATGCTACTTTTTTTACAACTGTAGTTTTCCAAATATGTTGCTGTGCAATTATAGGGGAGCTTAGGAATAATAGTAAAGTTATAAATAGTAGTTTTTTCATCAATAGACATTTGTTTTTTTAAAATCCTAATTCTCGTTCTATGGCTTCCATTTGTAAAATATCTTCGGCCTCTGTAAATGTTGGTACAACTATCAGTTCTTCTGGTAGTTGATCCATATAAGTTTGAGTAGAAACAATTACAAAAGACATGCCATTGTCTTTTGTTTCTGAATTTACAGTCAAAAATAGTAATAATTCTTGAATTGTAACGTTGTTTTTACAAGAAATATCAATAATTAGGTGTTGATTTTTAAATTCGTTGTTTTTTTTCGAGAATTCTGATAGAAAATTCTCAATAGAATTGCCGTCTAACGTTAGGCTTGTATACAATGCTGTTTTAGCTATAATCATTGGTTCTTATCTTTTAATTTGCTGAGCCAATAAATAAATGACTGCCATTCTAACGGCAACTCCATTTTCTACTTGGTTTAAAATTATAGATTGGTCAGCATCGGCTACATCACTTGTGATTTCTACACCTCTGTTAATGGGGCCGGGATGCATAATAATGATTTTTTTTGACAAGGCATCTAATAAATCTTTATTTACCCCAAATAATTGTGTGTATTCTCTGGTAGAAGGGAAGTAGTTAATGTCCATACGTTCATTTTGAACTCGTAACATGTTGGCTACATCACACCATTCTAATGCTTTTTTTAAATTGGATTCTACTTCAACTCCTAGACTTTCAATATGTTTTGGGATCAAAGATTTTGGGCCACATACTTTTACATTGGCTCCTTGTAATTGCAATGCATAAATATTGGATAGTGCAACTCGGGAATGAAGGATGTCTCCTACAATTACTACATTTTTTCCTTTTACATTACCTAGTTTTTCTTTGATGGAATAGGAATCTAATAATGCTTGTGTGGGATGTTCATGGGTGCCGTCTCCTGCATTTATTATGCGGGCATTTACATTTTTTGATAAAAAATCACAGGCTCCTACATGTGGATGCCGCATTACAATTAAATCTACTTTCATAGATAAAATATTATTGGCTGTGTCTATCAACGTTTCTCCTTTGGATACAGAAGATCCGCTTGCAGAAAAATTAATAACGTCTGCGGATAATCTTTTTTCTGCGAGTTCGAAAGATAATTTTGTTCGTGTGCTGTTTTCAAAAAATAGATTGGCAATGGTGATATCACGAAGTGAAGGGACTTTTTTTATAGGTCGGTTTATCACTTCTTTAAAATGATCAGCTGTATTGAATATCAATTGGATATCGGAAGCTTTTAAGTGTTTTATTCCTAAAAGATGTTGAACGCTAAGTTGATTCATAGTGTTAATTGTTTTGTATGTAAACGGCGTCTAATCCGTCTTTTTCTTTCCATTGAACCAATACTTTTTCTTCATTTATGACGTCTACTTGACGACCTAAATAGGTAGGTTGGATGGGTAAATGACGGCTAAATCGCCTGTCTATTAATACAAGTAGTTCGATTTCTAAGGGGCGTCCAAAAGATTGAATGGCGGTGAGTGCAGCTCTGATACTACGTCCAGAATAGAGTACGTCATCTATAAAAACTACATTTTTATTCTCTACAATAAAATCGATGTTTGTTTTATTGGCCTCAATAGGAATCTCTCTTCGCCTAAAATCGTCTCTATAAAAGGTAATATCAAGTTGTCCTAATTGAATATCATTTATTTCGTAGCTGTCTTGTAGGATGTTACGCAACCTTTCAGCCAAATGAATGCCTCTAGGTTGAATTCCAATTAAAACAGTTTCCGAAAAATCAGTGTGATTTTCGATCAGCTGGCAGGCCAATCGATTTAAAATGATATCAATTTCTTTCGCACTAAGCAGTATTTTTTGACTCATAAGTTCCAACACGTTGTTTGGAGTACAAAATTACATATTTTTTGTTAATTAGATTGTTAAAAAGATTTTTGTTTTTTAGGGAACTTCCCCTATCTATTGCTTAATTTTGTCCAGTAAGAGAAACCCTATGGAGGAGCAGTATTCAGAATATAATAAACCCTTGAAGAAATTTGAGTCGATGCTTAAGACTAATAATGTGTATTTTTTTGATTCTTTAGAATTCGAAGAGATTATACAGTATTATATAGACTCGGGAAAAACAGCTCTTGCAAAAAAAGCATTAATGCTTGGTTTGGAGCAGCATCCGATGTCTATATCCTTAAAATTATTAGATGCAGAGATTCTGATTTTTGATAATAAATACGCTGCTGCCATTGAGATTTTGGATATCATTCAAGCAATGGAGCCTACCAACGAAGAGGTTTTTATTCAAAAAGCAACTATTTTTTCAAAAACAAATGCCCACGAGAAAGCGGTCGATATATTAAAAACGGCATTAGAATTTGCGGATGATAAAGCAGAAGTCTATGCGTTGTTAGGGATGGAATATTTGTTTTTATATAATTTTAAGGATGCTCGAGATAATTTTATAGCTTGTTTGGAAGCAGATTTTGAGGATTATTCTTCTCTTTATAATGTAGTCTATTGTTTTGATATGGAAAACAAGCATGTAGAAGCGATCGAGTTCTTAAAAGAATATATAGAAAAAGATCCTTACAGCGATGTTGCATGGCATCAGCTGGGACGTCAACATTACGTATTGGATCAGTTTAACGAGGCATTGCGTGCATTTGATTTCGCGGTCTTGGTAGACGAATTTTTTGTTGGAGCTTATATCGAAAAAGCTAAAACCCTTGAGAAATTAGAACGTTATAGTGAGGCAATTGAGAACTACAAGGCTACCTTGGAACTTGAAGATGCCACTACATTTGCCCTTTTACGGATAGGTGAATGTTATTTAGAACTTGAAGATTTCGGAAATGCCTTAAAGTTTTACAAGCGTACGGTTCACGAAGATCCATTATTAGATAAGGGATGGATGGCCTTATCTTCCATTTATTATAAACAGAAGGATTATGAAAAGTCGCTATATTATATTAACAAAGCCTTGGATATTGATGAGGTTAACACGGCATATTTAAGACGTTTTGGAGAAATAAATATCAAACTTAGTTTTTACGAAGAAGCTGTAAAGGTTTTTGAAACATGTATAGAACTAGGAGATGATGATTTGGATATTTGGTTGGCATTGATAGATGTACAGTATTTTCTAGGAGATTTTGAACTGGCAATGGACAGCTTAAAAAAAGCAGATACAGTGCATGCAGATTCTCCCGAATTGAATTATAGATTGTCTTGTTTTCATTTTCTTTTTGATACAGAAGAAAACGGTGTGTATTACCTGAAAAAAGCCTTGGGAATTGATTTTGATTACCATCTAATAATCAAGGAAATGTATCCATCCGTTTTTGATTTACACGTAGTGCAAGATATTGTGAGTTTTTACAAATTTTCTTTCTAAGAAAAGAGTACATTTGTGTTCAAATATTGAAGACAGATGCAAAAAAGAAGATGTATTGATTATCTTATTATTACCTTAAAAGGTATAGCTATGGGAGCTGCAGATGTGGTCCCTGGCGTATCAGGAGGTACCATTGCTTTTATTTCAGGGATTTACGAAGAATTATTAGATTCCATAAGTTCGGTAAATTTAGCTGCTTTAAAAACATTAAAAGACAAAGGTTTTAAGTGTTTTTGGGAGGCAATTAACGGTAGCTTTTTGGCAGCATTATTTTTGGGAGTAGGGATTAGTGTGGCTTCTTTGGCTAAACTGATTGCGTATCTCTTAGATGAACATGCCATCTTATTATGGTCGTTCTTTTTTGGATTGGTACTCGCGAGTGTGCTATACGTAGCAAAACAAATCACAAAGTGGTCTGTATTGAATGTCTTATTATTAATAATTGGCGCTTTTTTAGCTTTTTATATCACTACATTAACGCCTGTTACAAGCAACGAAATAGCTCCCCTTTATTTGTTCCTTTGCGGTGCTTTAGCTATTTGTGCTATGATTTTACCAGGGATTTCGGGATCATTTATTTTGGTGTTATTAGGAGCTTATCGCCATGTTTTGGATTCTGTACATGAGCGTGATTTAAAATCTATTGCTATTATTGGAGCAGGAGCTCTTGTGGGAATACTCACTTTTTCTAGATTGTTAAAATGGCTGTTTACCCATTATAAAAACGCAACGTTGGCTGTGTTAACTGGTTTTATTGTAGGATCTCTTAATAAGATTTGGCCTTGGAAAAAAGTCTTGGATTCTAAAATGTTTGGAGAAAAACTTGTGGTCCTACAAGAAAAAAGTGTACTTCCTATGAATTATGAAGGAGATAGTTTACTGCTTTATGCAGGTGTATTAGCGGTTATAGGTTTTTCTCTTATTTTAATCCTTGAAAAATTAGCGAAGAAAAAGCAATAAATGGCATCAAAAAGAACATTATTAGATAAGTTTTTCCTTTTTGTAAAGGGGCTTTCCATGGGGGCTGCCAATAAGGTTCCTGGGGTTTCTGGGGGGACAGTTTCGTTTGTGTTGGGCTTTTATGAAGAGCTTATTTATTCGTTTAAAAAAATAAATTGGAAAGCATTGAAGCTGCTTTTTACAGGGAGATTCAAAAGTTTTTATCAATATATAAATGCTGAATTTTTACTCTTAGTAATGGGAGGGAGTATGTGTAGTTATTTCACTATTTCTCTAGTGCTGGATTATTTATTAAAGGCTTATGAATTGTATGTTTGGTCTGCTTTTTTTGGAATGATATTAGGATCTATTTATTATATAGCAAAAGATTTTAACGATTTTAGATTGTCTAATATATTGAGCGTTGTTACAGGAATTTGTCTTGGGATTGCAATCAGTTTTATGAGTCCTGCAAAGGAGAATACAAATTTGTATTTTGTTTTTTTCTGTGGAATTATTGGTGTTTCAGGGATGACACTTCCTGGGCTTTCTGGTTCATTTATCCTTATTTTAATGGGGAATTATGTGCTGTTACTTGTAGATTCAGTAAATGTGTTGACTAGAACTATATTTGATATGTTTACGGGGAATTTTGATTTTTTGGAGAATACAGAACGTATTAAATATTTAAAAATTGTAGGGGTTTTTACTGCGGGTTCTACCTTTGGACTAATTTTTATATCCCATATTTTGGGCTTTGTATTAAAACGTTGGCATCAATTGGTAACGGCCATGATCTTAGGTTTTATCATTGGTTCTCTTGGGATTGTTTGGCCCTGGAAAACGGTTGTTTTTAAAAGTGAAAATGGAAGCCTGCTTACCGATGTAAATGGAAATAATATCATTCAAAATTACCAACGGTTTTTACCCGATGTTTCTTTGACGGAAACTTGGATGGCTATATTCTATATTCTTTTTGGAGTAGGCATTGTTTTATTGATAGATTTTTTTTCTAAACAAAATATTACCGAAAAATATGATAGACAAAACACATAAATATGGTTTGGTAGGGAGAAATATTTCCTATTCTTTTTCTCGCCACTATTTTACCAATAAATTTGAAGAACTACATCTAAATACGCATAGTTATGAGAATGTAGACAAGAAAAACACAGAAGAATTAAAACTTTTTTTTAAGGAGGATTTTAAAAAATTCAAAGGGTTTAGTGTTACTATCCCTTACAAACATGATGTGTTTGATTTTTTAGATGATGTAGAAGAAGAAGCTCGTAAAATTGGAGCCGTAAATTGTATTAAAGTCACAGACGACTATAAATTAATAGGATATAATACGGATGTTTATGGTTTTAAAAAGGCCATAGAACCGATGCTGAAAAAGCAAGATACAAAAGCACTAATATTGGGAACTGGAGGCGCTGCTAAAGCGGTGGCTTATGTTTTTGATAGTCTTGATATAACGTATAAATTTGTATCTCGTTCTGCTGTGGGAACACAAATTTCCTATGCGGACATTACAGAGGAATTACTCCTAGATTATACCGTAATTGTAAATTGTTCTCCTGTAGGAACATTTCCTAATATTGACCAATGCCCTGCCATTCCGTATCAATTTATTGGCAAAAAGCATGTCTTGTTTGATTTGATATATAACCCAGATCAAACCTTGTTTTTAGCCAAAGGAAAAGAACAAGGAGCTGCTATAAAAAATGGCTTAGAAATGTTAGAACAACAGGCGGAAAAGGCATGGGATATTTGGAATTAATATATTTAGTGGTTATTAGTAAAAATCATCTTAAAATAATTTCTCATGTACATCGCAATTACTATCTTTAGATTTTAATTGAAGGAACCATAAACATTATAAATATGTTAGACGAAAAAAACAATGATGCGTCAGCTGTAAAAGTTGAAAAAACAAGTGCAACGACTAATCAAGAGATAAAGACAGAAACAGCAGCTGAAGTTGTGGAGTCTGTTGAAAGTGTAAAAGAAGTGGAAACTGAACTTACCAAAGTAGTTGAAACGATTGATGATGCTGAGAAAGAAGTAGTTGAAGTTAAGGAGGATGCTGAGCATGTAATTGCCGAGGTTGATGCTGAGGAGAAAGTGATAGTAGAACATGATACTGCAATTGATGAAATGGATAAAAAAGTAGCCGAATCTTCTGAAACTATTGTTGAAACAGAACAAATTGAACTGCTCGATTATAAAAGTATGGAACTGGAACAATTGGTTTCTGAACTAACCGTGTTAGTGAAAGAAAAACCAGTATTGTTAATTAAAAATAGTGTAAACGAAATTAAAAGTGCGTTTAATAAAAAGTTCGGAGTATTATTAGCCGCTAAAAAAGACTTGTTTTTAGAGGAAGGTGGAAACGAAATTGATTTTCAATATTCCAACCCTTTAAAAACATCTTATAATGCACTGTTGTTTGATTATAAAGTTAAAAGAGATACTCATTTTGCAGGTGTGGAGAAAGAACTGAATGCAAATTTACTTTCTAGAAACAATGTAATTGAGGAGTTGAAAAACTTGATAGAACATGCGGACGGTAATACAATGTACAAAAACTTTAGAAACTTACAAGATACATGGCGTGCTATTGGACCTGTTCCTAAAGCGACTTATAATGATACTTGGAAAACCTACCATCATCATGTAGAGCGTTTTTATGATTTATTACATTTAAACAATGATTTACGGGATCTAGATTTTAAACATAATCTAGAAGAAAAAATAAAATTGGTAACCAAAGCAGAAGAATTGGCGGAACACCCAGATATTAATTTTGCTTTTAAAGAGTTACAAGTTATTCATAAATTGTGGAAAGAGGAAGTAGGGCCTGTTGGAAGAGAACATCGCGAGGAAGTTTGGAATCGATTTAGTGCCGCAACCAAAAAAGTCCATGACAAAAGACACGAACATTTTAAAGAGTTGCGTTCGGAATACGAAGCGAATGTAGATAAGAAAATAGCTGTTATAGAAGAGATCAATGCCTATGATACCTCCAATAATAAATCGCGTTCTGATTGGCAAAAAAGTATAAAGGAAATTGAGGTGTTACGTGATAAGTTTTTTAAATGTGGAGCTGTTCCTCGTGCTAAAAACGAAGAGGTTTGGCAGTTGTTTAAAACGGCAACACACAAGTTTAATAAGTCTAAGAATCTTTTTTACAAAGATGTAAAAGATGAGCAACTTACAAACTTAAAGAGAAAACAAGCACTGGTGACTCAAGCAAACGCTTTAAAAGAAAACGACGATTGGGAAAACACTACCAATATGATGAAGAGAATTCAGTCAGATTGGAAAAAAGTAGGACATGTGCCACGTAAGTATTCGGATAAGTTATGGAAAGAATTTAAAGATGCCTGTAATCATTATTTTGATAAATTACATCAAGTGCAAGATGCGGATAGTAAAGAAGAATTAGCGTATTATGATGCTAAGAAAACCTTACTAGATACCATTAAAAATAATTTAGAAGAAAAAGTTGAGATTACCCTAGATACGATTGATGGATATATTTCTGAGTGGAGAGGAATAGGAAAAGTTCCTTTTGATAAAAAATATATTGAAGGTAAATTTAATAAATTGATAACAACTGTTGCTGAATCTATTAACCTAGATAAAGAAGCTATTGAAATGTTGAAATTTAAAAATGTAATTTCTAACTATTTAGAACAAAAAAATTACAGAAAGTTAGATGCTGAACAATTGTTTGTTAGAAAGAGAATTGATGAATGTATGAAAGAAGTACAACAGTTAGAAAATAACCTAGGATTTATTTCAAATGTAAAAGATGATAATCCACTCTTAATAAATGTTCTTAAAAATATTGATCAACACAAAGACAATGTTAAAATTTGGAAAAATAAATTGGCGTATTTAAGAACGTTGAGCTATAGTAATTAAATTTTCAAGTGACGGTTTAAAAATGGAATTATTTTTTGTTTTAGCTAAGTAAAAATTCTAAGGATAGGCGATCGTTCTATTTTTTAACAACGCTAGAACGTGAAATAAACTGTTTACATCTATTATTTTGGACTTTAATTACTGTTATCCTTAAATTCAATAATTTAGACATAAAAAAACCTGCAATTTGCAGGTTTTTTTATGTCTAAACTTATAGTTTATTTTTGTACACTTATATAGGTTGCAATGTTAATTTTAACCTCACTCCACGTTTTTGTAATACCGTCAGGTCCTGTGTGTAGGTCTTTACAAACTGCATTTAAAGCTGTAATAGCAGCTTGAGCTTGCCAGTTATCTAAATTCATGGTAGCTTCCATCGTCGCCATCTGTCCGTCTAGAAAATAAGTGATAGGGAGTTCGTGAGTAATTCCATTAAGGGTGAGCTCTACTTTTCCAGAGGTTTCGGTCTCCATTATCAGTGTCCCTTTAATCTCAGCAGTTTCCGCCATGGCACCAAAAAATGAAGTTTTTAATTTAGCATCTCTTTCTTCATTATTAGAAAACAAAGAAGAAATTGGAATTGAAAATTCTAAGTTATTCAATGCATCTTTTAAATTTGCTGCGGGCTTTGCTTTTGTGAATTTTACAACTCTAAACTCTCCTTTTACGGGTAGTTTTTCTGTTGTTTTGTAAGCTGTCCATTTGACAGAAGTTGTTTTTTCGTTTACAACATACATTACAGTGTCTTTTGCAGGAGCATCTTTCTTTTTGTTCTCTTTACAAGAAGTGAATGTAATAGTTGTTAGGATTAAGAAACAGAGGGTGTAGTAATTTTTCATGGTATTTGTTTTTATTTTGTATGTATTATAAAACTTAACGTTCTAAATTCGGATATATTTTTTAAACTAGGAAGTAATATGTTTTTCTACTAATTGGATATACATTTTTTTTGCCTCTTCAATAGTAAGGCTACTTAATTGCATCCAAGCATTTAGTTTAAATGCACTGCGGACATCATTCTCTTCGTTGTAAAGCGATTGATAGTTGTTTTCTTTTGTAGATTTTTTATAACAAGCATATAGTTGGAGCATTACGTCTGCCGGTTGTTTTTGACGAGACGCATTTGCTTTTTCATAGGCCTTGTTAAATTCAATGTCTAATTCATTTTCCATTGTATGATATTTGAAAAATAGTAGTTATAAAGTTGCAATTATTTGTTCTCCACCTGTCACTGTATCGTTTATCTTTACAGATAGTTTTGAGTCCAAAGGTAAATATAAATCTACACGTGAGCCAAATTTTATAAATCCAGCGTCGGTTCCTTGCCTGATTGTTTCTCCTTTTTTTGCATAATTGACAATACGCCTTGCCAATGCACCTGCCACGTTCCTATAAAGTATTGCTCCTATAGTATCGTTTTTTATAACAATTGTAGTGCGTTCGTTTTCTTCGGAAGCTTTGGGATGCCACGCTAGCAAGTGTTTTCCTGGATGGTAGGTACTGTAAACTATTTTTCCACTAATTGGATATCTTGTTACATGTACATTTATGGGAGATATAAAGATAGATACTTGAAGTCGTTTTTCTTTAAAATATTCGTTTTCAAATACTTCTTCTATTCCTACAATTTTTCCGTCTACAGGTGCCATAATGGCATTTTCGGTTAAAATTGTATTCCTTTTTGGGTTTCTAAAAAATTGTAAAACACTTATTAAAACGACAAGTACAATGGCAGTTAGGGTTTTGTTTGCCCAGAGAGTTGTCGTATAGTTTTCAATTAAAATAATACTAATTCCTGTGAAGATTGCTGCAATTAATATACTATTAAATCCTTCTTTGTGAAACATATTAATGGACTAGTTGTAGGTAAATAAATATAAAAGGGGCTGCAAAAATAACACTGTCAAATCTGTCTAAAAAACCACCATGTCCTGGGATAAAATTACTACTGTCTTTTACGCCAGCCTGCCTTTTAAACATAGACTCGATCAAATCACCTAAAACGCCAAAGATACTTACAATTGCAGCGATAGCAAACCAGTGATGTAGGCTTAGGTCTGTAAAATAATTGGCAATAATAATACAGGCGATAAATGTAAAAACCAGTCCTCCTAAGAAACCTTCCTGTGTTTTGTTTGGAGAAATACGCTCTAGTAATTTTCTTTTTCCAATGTTTTTACCTACGAGATATGCAAAAGAATCGTTGACCCAAATTAAAATAAATACACCTAAAATAGTGGTGTTTACATATTCGAAAGAGACATTTAAAAATGGAATTTGTACCATCAATGTAAATGGAGCTATAATATAAACGACGGTAAGGAATATTTTTCCGAGATGAGAAATAACTTCTTCCTTTTTTGCAAATAAAATAGAAGCAAAGGATGAAAATATGACTAAAAATAATAAAACTCCGGCATACGTAAAGATTGTTTTTGAAGGGACATCTTCCACGTTTAATATATTTCCGAAAATAAAAAATAAAACACCTATTAAATAAGGGAATACACTTTTTAGTCCTATCATTCTTTTGAATTCAAATAGGCAAACCATCATTAATAAAAAGAATAGTGTAATAAATGTAATTTTATTAAATAGAATGCAAAAAACAAGTACTGTAACAAATACTAGTCCTGAAAGTGTGCGCTTGGCTATTGTGCTCATAAATTATAAATCTTCGAAAAGTAAGAGGTATAAATTTTTTGCATTGTTACAACCATAATTCATAAAGTCTACATCTTTTTTGTGAGGACTATAGTTTTTTACAGCACCAATATTGCTTGGGATATTTCCTCGATAATGAGCATTTATTCCAGTTAAACTTTCGCTTTGGTTTTTTACAATTTGGCTTGTTGTGGCATAAACAATGAAATCTACCGATAAATCGGCCAATTTTATATCACTTAGTTGGTTTGATGAAAATAAAATACTCCCGTTTTCGGCGATTAAATGCTCACAACATGTAAATAATGGTGCCTTCTCGCTAAAATGGGGGGTCTTTTTGATACTTAGTGCACCAATGAGTTTGAGTAAATCGTTATCAATACAAGTAACAGAATCCCAATGTTTGTTCTCACTAATAATATGTGTTAGAAACTCGGTGACTTCTTGTAAACTTGTACAATATAGGAATTTACCTCCGTGTTCTATAAAATTCTTAACAAAAACACTATCAATAGATTCCTCTTTGATAGTGTTTTTACTAGATTTTATAGAATCCTTTTTTGATTTTTTAAAGATTTTTTTAAAAAAACTCATGCTACATTTTGAATAATTTCAAAAGTAAAGAAATACTAGTGATTAATCGTTAGTTTCTTCTTTATTTTCATTTTTATTCACGTTAACGCTAGTTTCCTCTGTTACTGAGTTTTCAGACCTTGTTTCAATTACTTGTTCTGGAAAGGGTCTCTCTCCGAAAACAGCCTTTAAATCTTTCTTGAAAATCACTTCTTTCTTTAATAATAACTCTGCAAGAGAAATTAACTTTTCTTTATTTTCAGTTAAAATTTTAATGGCTCTTTGGTACTGCTCTTCTATAATTTTCGAGATTTCTTCATCAATTTTTTGAGCGGTAGCTTCACTGTATGGTTTTGTAAAGCTGTAATCACCATTATTTGAAGAATCATAATACGTAATGTTACCGATTTTATCATTAAGTCCATACACACTTACAATAGCTCGTGCTTGTTTTGTTACCTTTTCTAAGTCGTTTAACGCGCCTGTAGATATTTTATTAAAGATAACTCTTTCTGCTGCTCTACCTGCCAATGTAGCACACATTTCGTCTAGCATTTGCTCTGTACGTACAATTTGACGTTCTTCGGGTAAGTACCATGCTGCACCTAAAGATTGACCTCTTGGTACAATGGTTACTTTTACTAGTGGAGAAGCGTGTTCTAACATCCAGCTTGCGGTCGCATGTCCAGCTTCGTGAAATGCAATGGTCTTTTTCTCTAAGGGAGAAATAATTTTATTTTTTTTCTCTAATCCTCCAACAATACGGTCTACAGCTGATAAAAAGTCAATGTGGTGTACTGATGTTTTATTTTCTCTAGCTGCAATTAATGCAGATTCGTTACAAAGATTTGCAATGTCTGCCCCAGAGAATCCCGGTGTTTGTTGTGAAAGAAAATGGATATCTACGTCCTTGTTTAATTTTAAAGGTTTGATATGTACTTTAAAAATTGCTTCTCTTTCGTTTATGTCTGGTAAATCTACATAAATCTGACGGTCAAAACGACCTGCTCTCATCAATGCTTTGTCTAAAACATCTGCACGGTTTGTGGCTGCGATTACGATTACGTTAGATTCTGTTCCAAAACCATCCATTTCTGTCAGCAATTGGTTTAGCGTATTTTCTCGTTCGTCGTTTCCTCCGGTCATATTGCTTTTTCCTCTAGCTCTACCAATGGCATCTATTTCATCTATAAAAATAATTGAAGGCGATTTTTGTTTGGCTTGTTTAAACAAGTCACGTACTCTAGAAGCTCCAACACCTACAAACATTTCTACAAAATCAGAACCTGATAATGAAAAGAAAGGTACGCTTGCTTCACCTGCAACTGCTTTTGCTAGCAATGTTTTCCCTGTTCCTGGAGGCCCTACTAATAAAGCTCCTTTGGGGATTTTACCTCCTAAAGCGGTATATTTCCCTGGGTTTTTTAAGAAATCTACTATTTCTTGTATTTCTTCTTTTGCTCCTACGAGCCCTGCAACATCTTTAAACGAAGTTTTTACCTTTGTGTTCTGATCAAATAATTTGGCTTTGGATTTTCCAATATTAAATATTTGACTTCCTCCACCGCCACCGCCGCCAGACATACGTCTCATAAAATAGATCCACAATCCAATTAAAAAGATAAAAGGTAAGTACATCAATACAGAATCCATGATGTTTGTCTTGTCTATATGTTCTGTATCTACATCTAAGTTCTTATTTTTTTTTGCTTGTTGAATTTGATTTTCGAAATTTTGTAAATCTCCAAAATCGTAGTGAAACAAAGGAGCATTTTTATTGTACAAGGTAGATTCTGTATACTTCTTATACTTCTCCTTGTCTAACACTTCGCTTTTAATATAGATCTCTGCAGTGTTATTGTTTACAATATCTATCTTATCTATGTCGTTATCATTCAGTGTTTTAATGAAATTATTATGACTTAAATTTTGATTACCTAAGTTACCGCTGCTCATGACTTGGTAACCGATATATAATAAAAAAACAATTCCATAAATCCAATAAAAATTGAATTTAGGAACTTTTATTTTATTTTTATTTTCTGGCGAATTGTTTTTGTTCATATGCGTTTTTCAAATGTTGCAGTATTATTAACTGGCAGTATTAATATCCGTGATTTTAGCATCGCCCCAAAGGCTTTCTAAATCGTAATATTCTCTAGTTTCTTTTTGGAAAACATGTACAGCTACGTTAACATAATCCATTAAAACCCATTCCGCATTTCCTTCACCTTCTACATGCCATGGTTTTTCTTTTAATTGTTTTCCTACCATTTTCTGGATAGAACCAGAGATGGCTTTTACTTGGGTGTTAGAATTCCCTGAGCAAATGATGTAATAATCACATACTGTGTTTTCTATATCTCTTAAATCTAATAATTTAATATCGTCCCCTTTGACTTCGTCAATCCCTTTTATAATAACAGCAATTAACTCATCCGCATTTACACTCTTTTTTGTCATCAAAAATTATTTATTTAATACAAAGTTATTATTTTTTTGTTAGTAATCGTGGTTGTGTTAACTTTGTTTCTTTATTATTAATTATGAAGTTAATCAAACTTAGTGCCATTGGCTCTACAAATGCATATTTAAAGGACTTATGCCAGAAAGAAAAACAACAATCTTACACTGTGGTACAGGCAGATGTTCAGACTTATGGGCGCGGTCAGTTGGGGACTGTTTGGGTTTCTGATGATGGTAAAAACTTAACAATGAGTGTTCTAGTTAATTTTTTAAGTTTTAAGGTGCGTGATCAATTTTTTGTAAGCATGGCTGTTTCATTGGCTATTCAAAAGGTTTTATCGAGTTACTTAACAAATAATATCAGGGTTAAGTGGCCGAACGACATTTTGGCAGACGGAAAAAAAATAGCAGGAATTTTAATTGAAAATAGTTTATCAGGAAATACATTAAACAGAGTTATAATCGGAATTGGTTTAAATGTAAATCAAGATAGTTTTCCGCGTGAGATTCCCAATCCTACATCGTTTAAAATATTAAGTGATACGTGTTTTGATTTGGATCAGATTATGGATGATATTGTTACGAGTATTGAGTATTTTATGACTATTGTTCTACATGATGGTTTTGATTTTTTGACAAATAGATACCTTAAGAAGTTATATCTTTTCAACGAATGGAACATTTTTTCAGATTCAAATGGAGTGGTTTTTTCTGGTAAAATCACAGGAGTTTCTTATGAAGGGAGACTTCAAGTATTGACGAAAAATGGAAAAACTCGAGAATTTAATTTAAAAGAAATCAAATTTTCGAGTTTTAACACAGAAACAACTGTCAGTAAGTACAGATAGTTGTTCTTATATTTTTGCTATATTTTCAGATAAGGTATCTATAAATTTTTGCAGTGGTTTTTTTACCATCATCGCCATCATTGGATTAAAGTCTCCTACGAAACTTAATTTTGTTTCCGAGCTACTATCAGAGATAGCCTTGATGTCTGCTGTTAATGTAAAGGGTAGTTTACTGCTAGCAGCTCCAAGAACAACTTTGTCAAATTCTTGTGTTTCTTTTAAAATCAATCTGATTTCAGGCATTCCTTTTAATGAGAAAATCATAGATTCTTCGTCTATTTCGAATTTTTCGGTATTTTCGGGTAATAATTGTTCGAAATTTTCCAGTTTAATTAAAAATTCAAAAGTCTCTTTTTGAGATTTACCTACAGATGTTGTATTACTTTCTAAGTTCATTTTGCTGTTATTTATTCCACGTACTAGGGTTAATACGCCATTGTTTTAAAGTTGTTAATTCGGTCTCTGAAATATAATTATTATCATTGGCTAATTCTAATAAATGATCATAATCACTCAAAGTTGTAAGTTCTACATCCTGTTCTTCAAAGTTTTTGTCTGCAATATCAAAGCCATAAGAAAAAATAGCGACCATCCCTTTTACGTTAGCTCCAGCTGCTTTTAATGCTTTAACGGCGTTTAGACTGCTTGTTCCAGTACTGATTAAATCCTCAATTACTACGACTCGTTTTCCAGGCTCTAAAATTCCTTCTACTTGGTTTTGTCTTCCGTGTTTCTTTGCCTCAGGACGTACATAGATAAAAGGTACATTCAAATATTCTGCGACGAGAATACCAATAGCAATAGCCCCAGTGGCTACACCTGCTATGATTTCTGGCTTGCCATATTTTTCTTCTATTATTTTCCCTAACTCTTCGCGCAAATAGGTGCGTATGGTAGGAAATGATAATGTGGTCCTGTTATCACAATAAATAGGAGAATTCCATCCAGAAGCCCATGTAAAAGGTTCTTGTGGGCTAAGCTTAATCGCTTTAATTTGAAGTAAAAGCTCTGCTGTTTTTTTTGCTGTATCTTTGTTGAAAATCATAGTGCAAATGTATAAAGTTTTTGTGAATGAACGTCCTTTAATTTTTGTCAATACTAAGAAGGATGCTAATGAGGCATGTTTGTCTAATGTAAAAGAGATGAATTTTAAGCAAATTGTAGATCAATTGTACAACAATCAATTAAAAAAAATGTGCATTTATCATCCTGAGATAAAAGAGATATGGGCATTGTTTACATCCAGTTTTAAAATTGAAAAAGCAGCAGGAGGACTTGTTTATAATGATAATAACGAATTGTTGTTTATTCATAGACTGGGGAAATGGGACCTACCTAAAGGACATATAGAAAAAGGAGAAAGTAAAAAGAATGCTGCGATCAGAGAAGTAGAAGAGGAATGTGGAATCTCTAAATTAAAGATTCAAAATAAAATGCCTACGACCTATCATATGTTTATAAGAAATGGAGATATGGTATTGAAAATTACATATTGGTATCAGATGTTTTCTAGCGATAAGGGGAGGCTTGTGCCGCAAACTGAAGAAGATATTGATGCTGTTTGCTTTAAATCTAAACCGGAAGCATTGGAAGCCTTGAAGAATAGCTATGAAAATATTGTAGAATTACTCAAAACTTCGAGGATCTTAAATTAAACGCTAAAAATAAAAACTGTACATTTGCAGCTTTTTGAAAATTAACTGGATGACATTATTGGTGTCATGTGTAAAAATAGGAGTGGATACTCCAATATTGAATTATGACTGAATTTATAAGGAAGAGGGCGTCAAATATTAAAAACGATGTATTGTCGGGTATTACAGTCTCTTTGGCTTTGGTGCCAGAAGCTGTTGCATTTGCCTTTGTGGCAGGGCTAGATCCGTTGGTTGGTTTGTATGCGGCCTTTATGGTTGGGTTAATTACGTCTGTTTTTGGAGGTAGACCTGGAATGATTTCAGGGGCTACTGGAGCATTGGCAGTAGTAATGGTTTCTTTAGTAAAAGAAGGGAATGCAATGGGCTTGCCCGCCGATAATTTAGGCTTGTATTATTTATTTGCTACGGTAATGTTAATGGGACTAATTCAGGTGTTTGCAGGACTTTTGAAGCTAGGTAAATTTGTCCGTTTAATTCCACATCCTGTAATGATGGGGTTTGTAAATGGTTTGGCGATAGTGATTTTTATTTCTCAGTTAGGAATGTTTCCTGATGCTGTTTCTGATGGTATTTCTTTTAAGGAAAATAATCATGCTTGGTGGATGGAATTGCTTAGCAATACCAAATTTTGGTTGATGTCAGGACTGGTTGTTCTTACCATGTTGATGATGTGGGGCTTGCCAAAAATTAAATATACAAAGAAAGTGCCAGAAGCCTTATTGGCCATTTTGGTCGTTAGTTTTTTAGCCATATATTTCGGTTTAGATGTGGCTACCGTAGGATCATTTATTAAAGATGGAGGAGGAGAAGGACTTAAAGGAGGCTTGCCAATGCTACATTTGGAAACCTTTGAGAAAATTCCATTTAGTTGGGAGTCTATAAAATTTATATTCCCTTATGCCTTAATTTTAGCGGCTATCGGTTTGATTGAATCCTTAATGACCTTAAATTTAATTGATGATTTAACAGATACTCGTGGAAATAGCAATAGAGAGTGTATCGCGCAAGGTGGTGCAAATATTGTAACAGGTTTGTTCGGAGGAATGGGTGGATGTGCCATGATCGGTCAGTCTATTATCAATATAAAAGGTGGTGGGCGTACAAGGTTGTCTGGAATAGTTGCAGCTGTTTTATTACTCTTGTTTATTTTGTTTGGATCTTCATATATTGAACAAATTCCTATTGCAGCTCTTGTTGGAGTGATGTTTATGGTGGTTATAGGAACCTTTGCTTGGAGTAGTTTTAGAATTATTAATAAAATACCGAAGGCAGATTTATTTGTGATTGTTTTAGTATCATCTTTAACAGTAATATTTGATTTGGCTGTTGCAGTAGTTGCAGGGGTAATTGTGAGTGCACTGGTCTTTTCTTGGGAAAATGCAACACGTATTAGAGCTAGAAAAAGAATTAAAGAAGATGGAACAAAAATATATGAAATTTGGGGTCCCTTGTTTTTTGGATCCATTACTGCATTTGTTGAAAAATTTGACATTAAAAACGACCCAGATAAAATCGAAATTGATTTTGTTGAGTCTCGTGTAAGTGATCATTCTGCAATTGAAGCAATTTTTAATATCGTAGAGAAATACGAAAAAGTAGGAAAAAAAGTACATTTAAAGCATTTAAGTGAAGAGTGTAAAATATTATTATTAAAAGGAAGTCCCAAATTTGCAGAAGTAATTGTAGATGATATAGACGATCCTCGCTATCACCTAGCTGCAAACCCAGAAGCTTTTTCAAAAGGATTGTATGATTCCTAGTGATGGGAATTCCTTTTGAACCTATACTTTTTGGAAGAACGCTAAATATTCATTTAATTTTTGAATATTTAGCGTTTTTTTTTGTACCTAAAGTTTGTATCGATATTTGAAAAATAAAAAGACCGATGTGATGGAATACCTCAATAGCGTAGCCATTATCATCGGTGTTGTTTTTGGCACCCTAATTGGTTTTAGGTTGATGGGGAGTTCTTGAGAATCCAAATGCTATTGCGATGGTTGATTTGACTTTTTTTAATAGTATAGCCGATGTTACTTTTAACGGTACTAAGCAATAACTACATGTAATGGATAGTTGATACTTATTTTTAGTGTCGACGATCCATTTTTAATTGTATTCTTTTTATAAATAACAATTAAAATTGTTATTTATAAAAAGAATATAGCGTTGAAAATAAGCATAGGAAATGGGTGGAAAACAAGGGGGTTTTTTGTGACTTGTTAAATAAATGAGGCTGAATTCAAGTCACAAACGCAACTTTTAGTTAAATAATAATTGTTCCATTACAAATATAGGGTTTTGATATTTATGTCTCTTCCTAGGTCTGTTATTTAATTTTGTTTCTACCTCTTTGATTCTTTGATCTGTTAGGTTTGTAAAGTCACTTCCTTTGTTAACATAGGCTAATAAAGGACTTGTGTTGGAAAATCGATTCTTTTTTTTTATGTTAAAATGTTAAATCATACCCCAACAGTTATACTTTTTCTGTTCCTGCTAATGCCTGTATTTCTGTTTTGAATAAAAATAAATCATATATTTTTTTTCATTTATTGCATACTAGTTTCGAAGTAATATTAGATGTAAGACCTTGTTATCTAAGGAGTAATATTGGGCTAATTCCTTTCGTCAGACGTTGATTATAAAATGTTTGATAGTGCTATTTTATGCTGTTGTAAATCAACTATTTTGAGTGTTTTTTGTTTTTTTTTAGGATAAATCAACATCGTTTAGAGAGAAAATAATTATTTTAAAACATAATTAGATTACTGATTTTTAATGCTTTATAAAAATGTAATTTGAGATGATTTTTAGGTTTGTCTTGAAGTTAAAATTATTTAAGTGTACGTCATACAATTAAAATTATACTTTTGATATTATTAAGATTAATTATGAAAAGCATAAAAGCACTTTTGTTACTATTGTTATTCTATAGTAATTCCACGGTTTTTTAGGGTCAGTAAAATATGATTTTCAACCGAATCGATTGTGATATTGTTTTTAACCGATACCATATATAAACGAGTACTAAATACATTTCCAAGTGACTGTTTAGAAATGGAATTATTTTTTGTTTTAGCTAGGCGAAAAATGGATGTATAACCTTAGCTATGGTTTTGTTTTTTAACAACGCTAGTACGTAAAATAAATTATTTATATCGGTTATTTTGGATTGTAATTGGGATAATAGTTGACTAAGCGGTATGGAAAAGCAGGCATTTATGATAAGGGACTTGTTGCCTATGTAGCTATTGTATCGGTAATACAAAAAAACGACAATACTGAATTTATAACAGATTCTGTAGATAAAATTTTGATGCGTGATAAGAAGTAGATCAAATTATATATCCCTATAAATAAGGTTCCGTGGTTCAATCCTTATTCGGATCCTTAGTAAATAAATCAATTGGGCTCAACTAGCATTTAGCGTTGTTATAAAAATTTTGTCATAATCAGTTTGGATATTGTTATATATTTTAATTGCATTTGAACGTTTCATTGAGTACTTAAGGACAGTAACTACCCAATTTGATTCTTTACGATATGAATCTTTAATTGTTTGCCAATTTAAATATTTTTGAAGATATTTTGTGGATACTCCTTTTAATTTTACGTTACAAAATGTCTTTAACCTACTATGCAAACTATTGATGTGCTGAATATGATAAGTCCCTTTGACTCGTTGGTTTTTACTACTGTTTAAAACATGATGCTCTAAATGTAAATCCTTACTAAACCCAGTAAAACTACGGTGTCCATCAGAACAAAATACGGTTCTATTATCTACCATGCTTCCGATAGTGTTTTTTATATTACTCTTGGTAATTCTGCCCATATTTGTAAATTTAGAAACGCATAGTTCTGCTCTATCTTGGGTTGTTAATACCGTTGCGTATTCTTTTGTTATACCTGCCCCTTTCTTTTCGGATCTACTTCTGGGAGGTCTATGTACACACTTTTTACCTTTTTGACTGTGTAAATAAAAGGTCTCATCACTCTCGGTGATTCCTTTGAAATGACCTGTGGTTTCTTGGAACATAGCAGATAAAAAACGATGACGCCATCTAAATGCCGTCCCTGGATCTATGGAAAGATCCTTTCCTGTTTTAACCAAACTTAAATTCAATTCAAGTGTTTTTAAAAAGGCTGGTATGCGTTGCTTTTTGTGTATCCCAGCTAGCCAACTGCCGGTAAATTCAGTAAAAGTACGTTTACAATCTTTACATTTATAACGCCTGCTGTTTTTATCAACACCTGCTTTTATATAGTGATAGCCATTGCAGTAAGGGCATTCACCCCTTCTGTCATCTAAAGCATTCCCTCTCATTTTAATAATATCTACATAACTTCCTGATTTACAAAGAGACTGAAATTCTTTAAGCAAAATATCCTGCTTAGTTACATCTAGACAGTCAAAATATTTTAAAATAGCTGAATTATCCATAATGATTCTGTTTTTCAGTAAGTTACGAAATAAATACGCTATTTACAAGTTGAGCCATCAATTGCTAATAAGTTGTTAAGTAGCGCCTTGATGTTTTAAGGCTTATCACCATCATACACTCCATCTCACTACGAGTATATAATATGTGCCACTAATGAAAAGAATCACTTTAAATGTGATCAATAAATAAAGAATTAAGAAATAGAGATCGAATATTTTTTTGGGTCGAAATAATGCATAATACTAAATACATTTCCAAGTGACGGTTTAAAAACAAACTATTTATATAGGTCATTTCGGATTGTGTGGTATAATTCTCCACAATGCCATTTTTGGCATAAATAAATTGCATTACAATTAGTAATAATTAAATTTTAAATAAGTATGAAAACAATTAAATTAGTTGCAGTGTTATTTATAATGCTGAGTGTATTCGCTTCTTGCGATAAAGATGATACTGATTTTTCAGAAGGAAAGGCTCTGGAAAATACCGAGTTAAAAACAGTACTTAAAGCTATGGGATATGAGTTTGATGCTGATAATAAGCTGATTGTAAATGACAAGGCGATACAGACAAAAAGTCTTGACTTATCGGGGAAAAAATTAACAAGCTTTACAGGTTTAGAAATTTTTCCTCATTTAACAGAAGTAAACTTAGCTAATAATATGTTTGAAGACCCAGACTTTAGCAAGTTACCAGTAACAATTATAAAGCTGAATTTATCAAACAATCATCTCCAAGAGTTAGATTTTATAAAACTGCCTTTAGCAGTTAATGAGTTAGATTTACAAGGCAATAAACTTTACGAGTTTAAAACGCTAAAGCCTGAGCGTAAGTTTGCAAAATTATACTTACCAGAAACGGCTAAGTACAATACGGACGAAGTATTGGCATATTACACAGCCAATAAAATGTTAGATATACAAATAAGAACAGGTGGTAAATTAATAAAATATACGAGCCTGCGTAGCGTACCGGATCCTCTTTTACGTGCTGGTCTGAAACAAAAATTCCCTTCGGTATTTACAGGTGATAAAATTGATCTTTCAAAAGAAATGGCTGTTTTAGAAGGAGAAAAAGGATTGCTGTTGTTGAATGGAGATCTTCCTTACAATAAGGATGTTAAGTCATTAGAAGGGATTCAGTACATTGCCAATTTTAAAAACTTTTCTGGAAATGTAAAGGTACATATGAAAGCTTCGTTAGGTACAAGTATTGGCTATTTTAAAGTGTCAAAAGAAGTTTCAGTGTTGCAGTTTGTTAATGTTAACTTTACGGAAGCCATTGATTGGAAAAGTGCAAAGAAATTGATTTCTTTTGGACTAGGAAATGCAACAGGCTTGCAAGAAGTTGACCTCTCCTTTTCAGAAGCCTTTGGTAAAATAGCCAGTCCTTTTGGAGTAGAGATTGCTTTGTTAGATTGTCCAGATTTAGAAAAAGTTGTTTTTCCAAGTCGTGATAAACAAAATTTTGCTGGATTTATGTTTCAAAACCTTCCTAATTTGAAAGAACTTGACCTATCAAAAATAGGATCTTTAGAGTCTGGTTTACACAATTCATTATTGGGGCTTCCTTCTTGTTGGATTAAATATCCTACGGCGTTAAATTCAACAGGCGATGGTGAGAAAATTTTACTATACATAGACAAGGGGGTTGGTGAAAAGTCTGAAACAAAATCTTTTACGGAAAAATCCAAGAATATATTAAGTTCCGAGATCTATAAAAAATCAGTAAATTCAAGTCAAAAACCTGCTGTTGGTAATGCTACATTCACCGGAGATTATTTGGGAGTTTCAAAGCCAATCATAAATGATAAAAAGTACAAGGATGTGGCCAGCACTTTTAAATTGTCTCAAAGCCAAACAGGTACTAATAAAATGAATATTTATCTGCCTCCTTTTAAAACTGATAAGATGCCAGGTAAATTAAAAATTGACATAAAAAATACGGAGTTTACAACCGCTTATAATGGCAATATTTCCTTTGTAGGATCCCAGCCAAAGTGTGTTACATTCAAATTAACATCTTGGCCATTCATCACTTATAGTGCTAAAGGTGATTATAAAGGAACTATAATAAATAAGAAGTTTTACTTTTTTATTCATGCCGAAAAGAAAACGAGTTTTTTAGATGTTATAGCTGAAGTGACTTTTAATGGTACTAAGCAATAACTAATGGAATGGATAGTTGATTCTTATTTTTAGTGTCATCTATCCATTTTTAATTGTGTTTTTTATTTTCACAATCATGTTTTGTACAGCCATTTTGTTAATTATTGCAGGAATAATTATGAATGTACGAACAGTAAAAAAGTAAGTAATTCAAATACATTTCCAAGTAACGGTTTAGGATTTGAATTGTTTTTTGTTTTAGCTAGTCGAATAATCTAAGGATTGGCATTAGCTATCGTTCTTTTTTTATACAACGCTAGAATGTGAAATAAACTATTTATATCGGTTATTTTGGATTGTAATTGCTATAAAGTATGTTTTGTTCTTGCTGGATTTTATCTTTTAGTGAGGCTTGGTATTTGTGGTTCTATGTTGGCTTAGTACAAACCGTTTTTTGTTCTTATACTTTTTCTTGTTTTTCTTTTATGCTGTTTTAAAAGTGTGGTTTTACCTTGTAGTTTCTAAAGCTGCTCACTAGGTATTTTAACCAATATGATTTCCGTACACTTGTCTATTATGAACATAGGTTAATAATAGACGAGTGTACGATTATTGATCCTTATTTCCATGTTAAAATGTTAAACCACAATCCCGTGGTTGTATTTTTCTGCTTCTGTTAATCACTTATATTTATGCCTTTAAATAAAAACAAAGCATACATTTTCTTCTATTTATTACAGAGTAGTTCCTAAGTAAAATTAGATGTAATTCCTTGTTGTCTAAGGGGTATTTCCTTTTATCAGGCGTTGATTATAAAAAGTTTGATAGTGCAATTTATGCTGTTGTAAATCAACCCTTTTCGCGTTGTTTTGTGCCTTTTTAGTATAAAACAGCATCGTTTTTATAAAAAACAATTATTTTTAAAATAATCGTACACGGCTGATTATCAGTATCTAAAAATTATAATTAGCGTTGTTATTTAGGTTTGTCTTGAAATTAAAATTATTTTAGTGTACGTCATCTAATTTAAATTATATCTTTGCAGTTTTTATTAAGACTAATTATAAATTATGAAGAGTATAAAAGCGCTTTTGTTACTATTGGCATTCTATAGTAATTCCACGGTTTTTTATGGTCAGCAAAAAATGATTTTAAAGGACGCTGAAACTTTAGAAGTTTTAGAAACAGCAGAAGTTATATTTTCTTTGGCTAAAGACATGAAAAAGTCTAAAGGATGTGTATCCAATAATTTAGGTGAAATTGCCATTCCGTATGCCAAAGCGTGTTATTACAAAGCTTTTTTTATAGGTTACGAAACTAAAAAAGGTAAAATACGTACGGCTAAAAATACCTTCACAATATTCCTTAATCCTATCGGGCATGAATTAGATCAAGTGGTTATAACAGGTAGTAGAGCACCTAGGTCTATAAAATTATCTCCCGTAGTAACACAGGTGATACCTGCTTCTAGACTTACAGAATCTGGTTTTAAAGATATTCAAGGTGCATTAATGCAAGAGATGCCTGGCCTTAATTTTCAAAAAGTTGGTTTTGGAACAGATATTAATATTTCTGGTTTAGATGCTAGACATATATTATTTCTTATTGATGGAGAAAGGCTTACAGGAGAAATGGCGGGTAATTTAGACTACCAAAGGTTTAACTTACACGCAATAGATAGAATAGAAATTGTAAAAGGTGCATCTTCTACTTTATATGGTTCTAGAGCAGCAGGAGCAGTTATTAATATGATAACAAAAAAAACAAAAAAACCTTTTGTTGCCAAAATTGGAGCTCGCTACGGGCAAATGAATGAAGTGAATTACAAAAAGCCTCGTAAATCAAACTTTCTTTACATGTATCAAAAAAATGTAGATAAGCCTAATTTACAAGCATGGGCTTCTGTGGGGAGTAATATTGGGGACTTTACTTCACAAACAGATGTACTGTATAGTAGTTCAGATGCTTTTTATTTATTTCAATCAGGCTACGATATTAAAAAGTTTCCTGCGGATCCTAAAATTGGATTGAAGGAAGAAGTTACTATAACCTCTTGGTTGCCAAGACCTCCTCTAGGTGTCGAAGGATCGGAACATGTAAATATTTCTCAGAAATTATACTATGATCCGTCTACCAATTTATCTGCCCAATTATACGGTTCTTTATTTTTTCTAAATACGTATGATTTAGTACAAGATTTGCAATTTTCACAAGCAAAAGATATTACGGGAGGTGTAAATATAGCTTACAATTTTAATGATTTTGCAAAGGTGACATTAAGTATGCATTCTGATTTTTACAAACGGTTTAAAAGGCAAGAGCGCATAGATACTAGAGATATAGTGTATGACTCTCAGATTTATCAGCCTCGTATTATTATTTCTTCTGAATATTTTAAGAACAATAGTATATTATTTGGAATAGAATATTTTAAAGATGATTTAACTAGTGACCGTTTTAAAAACAACAAATTAGTAAAACGAAGTAAGAAAGATTTGGATGTTTTTTTACAAAACGAATACAATATTACTGATAAAATTATGATAGTTGGAGGTTTTCGTTCCAGTTATAATGAAAATTATGGAACCAACATAGCTCCAAAATTAGCCGTAAAATATTCTCCATCAAATCCTGTGTCTATACGTTTTAATTATGCTGCAGGGTATAGGTCTCCCTCCATAAAAGAACTGTATTTTAATTGGGATCATTTAGGGATGTTTCAAATTGTAGGAGATGAAAATTTACAGCCAGAAAAAAATAATTATTTTTCTATTTCTA
This sequence comes from Flavobacteriaceae bacterium, assembly GCA_965224465.1. GTDB lineage: Bacteria > Bacteroidota > Bacteroidia > Flavobacteriales > Flavobacteriaceae. Next base: position 4,523,625 of record OZ245049.1, read on the forward strand.
GTGAGTACAGGACCCGAAAGCTGTTTTTTTCCGGAAATGTGTATGCTAATTATTTCAGAAATAAAATAGAAGGAGTATGGAGAATTTATAATTTTCAATACAATTTTGAATACAGAAACCTATCAAAAAACGCCATATTAGGGACTGAAATAGTAGGTCGTGTAAAATTGAGCGATCCTTTATCTATAAGCCTTTCATATTCTTACGTGCATGTTGATAAAGTAGAAGGGATACAAATAAATACATCTTCACCTCATACAGGAAATATACGCTTTGAATATCAATACAAAAAAGAAGATTATAAGCTAAAAGCAAATTTAAGCCTTGCCATTACAGGGAAAAAAGAATTTAGTGTACAAGATAAAATAGTATTAAAAGGAAAAACATACGATGCTTTTTTTGAAGTAGAAACACCTACGTATGTTATGTGTAATTTATCCATCAATCAAAAATTTAAAAACAGAACAGAACTTACAACAGGAATAGATAATCTGTTTAACTATAAGCCTAAAACATTAGGTGCTGGAGTTACAATGTTTAACGTCCCTGCAACCTCTGGACTCAGGTTTTTTGTCCAAATGAACTTTACTTTAGATAAATTTTTTAATAATTAAGCAAAGGGTAATTATGAAAATAAAAATAGCACTTATAATATGTGTAGTACTAAGTATATTAACCGCTTGTGTAAAATACGATGCCGAGCCATTTAGTGGAAAAACACTTCCTAGAAGAACGGAATATAGTAACGATTGGTTATACTATAATTTAACGAAGGATACATATTTAAACCCGCATAAATCAGAATCGGGAGATTCTATAAAGGGAACCAAAAGTATTATAATAGAAGGAAAGCAATTCAACCGAAACGATTGGGATATTGCCTTTAACCGATACAATATTAGAACCAATAGCGGACTAAGCGGTACGGAAAAAGGAGGCGTTTATGATATGGGACTTGTTGCCTATGAAGATATTGTATCGCTAACACAAATACCCGACAATGCTGAATTTATAAAGGATTCTGTAGTTAAAATTACGATGAGTGAGAAGATGTGGAACAAACTATACTTCCCTATAAATAAAGAGCCGTGGTTCGATCCTAATTCGGGACCTAAGCAAATGAAATCTACAGCTAATAAGTTGCTAAGTAGCGCCTTGATGTTTTCTGGGCCGCCACCATCATATACGCCTTCTAATCATGTGTATATAATTCGTACTGCTGATGGAATGAATTATTTTAAATTACAAATTATTAGTTGGTATGATCAATATAAAAATATTGGACAGCGAGGTGGGAAAATTAGCTTTAAATGTGATCAATTATTAAAGAAATAGAGATCGAATATTTTTTGGACTCAAAATAATGCATCATACCAAATGCATTTCCAAGTGATGGTTTAGAAATGGGATTATTTTTTGTTTTAGCTAGACAAGAAATGGATGGATAGCCTTAGTTATCGTTCTATTTTATAACAATGCCAGCACGTAAAATAAATTATTTATATCGGTCCTTTTGGATTGTTATTGGTGTAATTCTCCACGATGCCATTTTAAGATGTAAAGAAATTTGCATAACAATTAGTGAAAAATAAATAAAAACAATTAAATTTTAAATAGGTATGAAAACAATTAAATTAGTTGCAGTATTATTTATAATGCTGAGTATATTCGCTTCTTGCGATAAAGATGATGATTTTTCAGAAGGGAAAGTTCTGAAAAATACCGAGTTAAAAACAGTACTTAAAGCTATGGGATATGAGTTTGATGCTGATAATAAGTTGATTGTAAATGATAAGGCGGCAAAGACAAAAAGTCTTGATTTATCAGGGAAAAAATTAACAAACTTTACGGGTTTAGATATTTTTCCGCTTTTAACAGAAGTAAACTTAGCTAATAATATGTTTGAAGACCCAGACTTTAGCAAGTTGCCAGTCACAATTATAAAACTAAATTTATCAAACAATCACCTTCAAGAATTTGATTTCACAAAACTGCCTTTAGCTGTTAGGGAGTTAGATTTACAAGGCAATAAACTTTACGAGTATAAAACACTAAAGACTGAGCGAAAGTTCACCAAATTATACTTGCCAGAAACTGCTAAGTACAATATGGATGAAGTATTGGCATATTACACCGCCAATAAAAAGTTAGATATACAAATAAGAATGGGGAGTAAATTAATAAAATATACAAGCCTACGTAGCGTACCCGATCCTCTTTTACGTGCTGGTCTGAAACAAAAATTCCCTTCGGTATTTACAGGTGATAAAATTGATCTTTCTAAAGAAATGGCGGTTTTAGAAGGAGGAAATGGACTACTATTAATTAATGAGTATCTTACTTACGATAAGGATGTTAAATCATTAGAAGGGATACAGTATATTACCAATTATAAAAACTTTTCTGGAAATATAGTGGTAAATATGAAAGCTTCTCTAGGTACAAGTATTGGCTATTTTAAAGTTTCAAAAGAAGTTTCAGTATTGCAATTTATTAATGTTAATTTTACGCAAGCCATTGATTTGAAAAATGCAAAGAAATTGATTTCTTTTGGACTGGGAAATGTAAAAGGCTTGGAAGAAGTTGACCTCTCCTTTTCAGAATCTTTTGGTACAATTGCCAGTCCTTTTGGAGTAGAGATTGCTCTGTTAGATTGCCCAGATCTAGAAAAAGTTGTTTTTCCAAGTCGTGATAAACAAAATTTTACGGGATTTATGTTTCGAAACCTTCCTAAATTGAAAGAACTTAACCTATCTAAAATTCAATCTTTAGTGTCAGGTTTTGATAATTTATTAATAGGTCTTCCTTCTTGTAAAATTATATATCCTACGGTGTTAAATGCAACAGATGATGGCGAGAAAATTTTACTATCCATAGATAAGGAGGTTGGTGAAAAGCCAGAAACCAAAGCTTTTATAGCAAAATTTAAGGATATATTAAGTTCTGAGATCTATGAAAAAACAGCAAATTCAAGTCAAAAATATGCCGCTAATAACGCTGCGTTTATAGGAGATTATTTGGGGGTTTTAGAACCGATAATGAATGGGAAAACATACAGTAATATTGACCGTACTTTTACATTGTCTCAAGACCAATCTGGCAGTCATAAAATGAATATTTACCTGCCTCCTTTTAAGGTTGGGACGATGCCTGGTAAATTAAAGGTTGATATTAAAAACACAAAGTTTACAACCGCTTCTAATGGAAATATTTCATTTGTAGGTTCCCAGCCCAAGTGTGTTTCGCTCAAGTTAAGTTCTTGGCCATACACAAACTATAGGTTTAAAGGTGATTATAATGGAACTATAATAAATAACAAGTTTCACTTTTTTATTCATGCCAAAAAGAAAATTATGTTTTGGGATATTACATCCGATGTGACTTTTAATGGTACTAAGCAATAACTAAATATAATGGATAGTTGATACTTATTTTCAGTGTCAATTATCCATTTTTAATAACTAAAATTTATGAGAACAAAAATAATTATACTATTAAGTTTATTCGCATTATTTTCTTGTGAGAAAAAAGAAATGGAAGAAACTACACCTGATAATACAGCGCAGTTCAATAAAGTATTTAACAATACGATTGTGCTTACTACAATGGCTTTTATAAGTGGTGATCCAAGAACTGTTGAGCCTGGCATGCCTATGAAATTTCATTTTAAGTACAATAAGAATAATCCAGATAAGCTTTTGTTAGAGTTTAAAAAGTTTCACTATGGGAAAATGCCTTTGTCCGTAAATTTCAGGGGGCTTGTAGATTTACAAAAGGATACTAAAAATGGAGTAGAAAGAGTACGTCTGTATTGCAACAATGCTGCAACAGGTATTTGGAACCCAGCAGAACCAGAAGCAGCATTAGGACCAGGTGCTACAGGTAATGGTAAAGTTGATGGTTATTTTTATCCTGAAACTAATGAAATTGAAGTTTTTATCAATTTTAATATGATGAATGTTACGGCATATTCTGTAAAACAAAAAATTGACCTTAGTCGTCTTGCTAGGTTTGACAAGGAGATGAAAGACTATATAAAAATTCATGATGCTCAGTAGTCAAGCCAGAATTAGATCAAATAAATGTATTAAATAGGGGGATTCGTATACATATAGGTAGCAAAACAGTTGTTTTTTTAGGGCGATATAGCGCTGATGTAGCGATATCTAATACCAAATACATTTCCAAGTGACGGTTTAGAAATAGAATAAACTATTTATATAGGTCATTTTGGATTGTGTGGTATAATAGGTTTTTGAAAGACATACTTAGATCTGGACAGTAAATGTAGGTCTGTTGTTTTTAGCTGGTAGCACCTGTTTTGTAACTAATCAGTATGCCTCTTTAAATAAAAAAAAGATACATCACTGACTAGAAGCATGTTAAGAATACGTTTATTGAGTATCAAAAATAGATTTAAAACTATAACACAAATAAAAAGGTGCTGATAAATAATGTTTTAGGTTTTTTGTGATAAAAAAACGAAAGGATTTTTTTAATTTACTGAAACATATCATTAAACTAAACACCCTAACTATATTAGCTATTTTTTATGATCTAAGTATATTTGGAACGGTATTACTTAATTTTTGAAACGCAATTAGGAACAAGTTTGGAAACGTCACCTTCATATTTTAAAATATCACGAACAATACTAGAGCTTATAAATGATGTTTCAACAGAGGTTAATAAAAAGATGGTTTCAATATTAGATAGGATCCGATTTGTGTGTGCAATTGCCTTTTCAAATTCAAAATCAGCTGGGTTTCTCAATCCTCTTAAGATAAAGTCAGCGCCTGTTTTTTTGCAAAAATCAATGGTCAGCCCTTGGTAGGTATCTACGTTTATTTTTGATTCGTTTGCAAAAGTGTCTGAAATAAACTGTTTGCGTTGTTCTAAAGGGAACATATATTTCTTGTCAGAATTTACACCTATTGCAATAATGATTTTATCAAACAATGGAAGTGCTCTTTTTATAATGTCTACATGTCCGTTTGTGATAGGATCAAAAGATCCTGGAAAAATAGCAATGTTCATTTTTTTATGTTTTTAGGAGTGATATTTAGTTTTGTTCTTTTCGTTTATTTTAAGGCCATGTTAATGGCATTAGAAAACAGATCTTCTAATGATATTCCAGCTGCAATGGCTTGTTGAGGAAGTAAACTTGCAGTTGTGAGTCCTGGTACGGTGTTTATTTCTAGAAAATGAGGCTCGTTATTTATCAAAATGTATTCGGCTCTTGAAAAACCTGACATGTTTAAACTTTTGTAGACCAGCATGGCTATTTCTCGAACGCGATGCGCTATAGAGGGCGTTAAATCTGCAGGTGTCACTTCATTGCATTTACCTTCGTATTTTGCCTCGTAGTCAAAAAAGTCGTTTTCCGAAATAATTTCTGTAATCGGAAGCACCTTTATTGCGCCTTTGTATTCGATGACCCCAACGGATACTTCACGTCCATCCAAAAACGATTCAATAAGTATTTGTGAATCTTCTTTATAAGCTTTTTCTATGGCAGCAATTAATGATTCCTCTTTGTAAACTTTTGAAATTCCATAACTAGACCCCGCATTATTTGGCTTGACAAAACAAGGCAATCCTACTTTTTTTATAATGGATTTGGTGTTTATTTCTTCGCCCAAATCCAAATAGTAGGAGGTTGCAGTTTTAACACCGTATGGTTTTACAATACTTAGGCAGTCTCTTTTGTTAAATGTAACTGCCATTTGATAAAAAGGAGCAGAAGTATGAGGGATTCCCAGAAGTTCAAAATAGGCTAGCAACGTTCCATCTTCTCCTGGTGTGCCGTGAATGGCATTAAAAACGCAGTCGAATGTTATTTTTTTGCCATTTATACATGTAGAAAAATCATCCTTATTTATTAGAAATTCGTCCTTATTCTCATTTACCAATACCCATTTCTCCTTTAATATGTGAATTCTGTAAGGGGTGAAGTGTCTGTTTTTCAGCGCGTTGTATACGACATCTCCGCTTTTAAAAGAAATTCCAACCTCAGAAGAATATCCGCCCATCACAATGGCAATATGTTGTTTCATTTTTAGTTTATAAGTTTATTAAGTATAGATACAAACATACGCTAAAAAGCAAACATTTAAAAATTAATGTGTTTTGTAACCATACATTTTATAGTATCTTTGTCAATTCTAAAAACAAATTATGAATTTTATAAATTTTCTTAAGAGTAAACAGTTTTTAATACAATTAGGTCTCGGGATCGTTGTATTGATGGTATTTGTGTTTTTACTTTTTAAATGGTTGAATATTTCTACCAATCACAACCAAAAAATTGAAGTTCCTGACTTGAGTAAAATGGTATTAAGTGAAGTAGAAGATACCTTAGACGAATTGGATTTGGCATATAAAATCATCGATTCTACAAGTTTCAACCCTAATTATCCTAAAAAATCAGTAATTGAACAAAGCCCTGAAGCAGGTGATTTTGTAAAAGAAAAAAGAAAAATATATTTGACTTTAAATCCTTCTAATTATAGAAATGTCACCATTTCTAAATTTTATGGGAAAACCAAACGAAATATCTCTCCGATACTTATTGCTCAAGGATTTCGAATCTCTAAGAAATATATATATGTTTCTGACATTGCTAAGGATGTTGTAAGAGGAATAAAATTTAAAGGGAAAGACCTTAAAAAAGGAGATAAAATACCTAAAAATTCTTTATTGACATTTGTTTTAGGTGATGGAAAAGGAAGTGGACGTTATAACTATACTCAACAAAATAACTAATGAATCAATCAGAAGACAAAAACGATTTATACGAGCATTTTAAATATGTAGCCAAAGAGGGGCAAGAGCCTTTACGTGTAGATAAATTCTTAATGAATTTTATTGAAAATGCAACAAGAAATAAAATACAAATAGCCGCCAAAGCAGGAAATGTTTTGGTAAACGATGTTTCCGTTAAATCTAATTATAAGGTGAAAGCGCATGATGTGGTTAGGTTGGTTTTAGAGCATCCGCCACACGAACAATTGTTGGTGGCAGAAGATATTCCTTTGGATATTGTTTATGAAGACGACCAAGTATTGGTTGTCAATAAAGTAGCAGGAATGGTGGTGCATCCAGGTCATGGTAATTATAGTGGTACATTGGTGAATGCCTTAATACACCATTGCGAAAATGTTCCGATGAATAGTAATGATCGTCCTGGTTTAGTACATCGTATAGATAAAGATACCAGTGGATTACTCGTAATCGCAAAAACGGAGCTGGCTATGGAGAAGTTGTCGAAACAGTTTTTTGATAAATCTACCAAACGTATCTATCATGCTTTGGTGTGGGGAAATGTAAAAGAAGATTCTGGAACGATAGAAGGAAATATTGGGCGTAGCTTAAAAAACAGGTTGCAAATGACTGTTTTTCCAGAGGGTGATTTTGGTAGACATGCGGTGACACATTATAAAGTGTTGGATCGTTTTAGTTACGTTACTTTAGTTGAATGTCAGTTAGAAACAGGACGTACACATCAAATTCGCGCTCATTTTAAGTATATTGGACATACATTGTTTAATGATGAACGTTATGGAGGCGAACGCATATTAAAAGGAACTACGTTTACCAAATACAAACAATTTGTAGACAACTGTTTTAATATCCTTCCAAGACAAGCCTTACACGCAAAAACTTTAGGTTTTGTACATCCAACAACTGGAGAGTTTATGGAGTTTAATTCAGAAATCCCCGCAGATATGAAGGAATGTTTGGACAAGTGGATGAATTATACAGAAAATCAAAGGACTTAATAATACCAATTCACTTTCCAAGTGACGGTTTAGAAATGGAATTATTTTATATCGGTCATTTTGGGTTGTAATTGGTGTAATTCCTTTTTGAACTCAATAAAATTTAAAAATCCTCTTTATGGAGGATTTTTTTTGTGAAAAGTTTTCGATATCCTTAAAATGTCTATTTTTGAGGGGGTAAAATCTCTGTTTCGGAACAGAAAATAGCCTTTTGGAAGTATTCCTAGTAGCCTTGGGCTGAGCTTGTTGATTTATAGAAATAATTTATTGAAATATGATGTCAAGATGATGAAATGAGTATCTTTAACCAGCAACTAGCAACTAATAACCAACAGCAATGAAAATAGTAATATCTCCGGCAAAATCATTAGATTTTGAAACAGTAGTGCCAATAAAAAAGCACACAGAAGCAGTTTTTTTAAAAGAAGCAGCAGTATTGAATAGTGAACTTAAAAAATTATCACCTAATAAATTAGGGGAATTAATGCATATTTCTTCAGCCTTGTCAGACTTAAATTGGAAGCGCAATCAAGATTGGGCAGTGCCTTTTAATCTTGAAAATGCAAGACAAGCCGTTTTTGCTTTTAAAGGGGATGTATATATTGGCTTGGATGCGTATTCTTTGTCGGAAAAAAAGATAGAACAGTTACAGGATACGTTGCGTATTTTGTCAGGGCAGTATGGGGTGTTAAAACCATTGGATTTGATGCAAGCCTATAGATTAGAAATGGGGACAAAGTTAAAAACAGGAACTAAAGATAATTTATATAAATACTGGGATTCAAAAATTACGGATGCTTTGAATTCGGAATTGACTAAAAATGAGATTTTTGTCAATTTAGCAAGCAACGAGTATTTTAAAGCGGTACACTCAAAAAAAATAAATGTCCCCGTAATAACACCTGTTTTTAAGGATTATAAAAACGAGAAGTTAAAAGTTATCAGTTTTTATGCAAAAAAGGCGAGAGGTTTAATGGTTCGTTTTATTATAGATAATAATATCGAAACAGTGGAAGGTTTAAAAAGATTTGATTGTGAAGGGTATGGTTTTGATGATAAATTATCATCTGAAGTGGAACTTGTGTTTACAAGGTAATATCAATTACAATCCAAAATGATCGATATAAATAGGTTGTTTTATGTTCTGTCCTTGTTGAAAAACAGAATAATAGCTAAGGCTATTCATTTGTTTTTTTACCTAGCTATTTGCTCAGTCGGAGAACAAACAAAAAATAATTCCATTTCTAAACCGTTACTTGGAAATGTATTTGGGATAAAATGGTGTTAAAGATATTGTTACATAAAAAAACCTCGAAAATACGAGGTTTTTTTATGTAAAATGATAGTTGTTTACGAGTAAATGGCTTCTTTTCCGAATTCTTTTACTAATACATAATATACGATAGCTCTGTATTTGTTACGGTTAGATTTTCCTAGTATTTCCATTGATTTTGCGATAGCAGCATCTAATTTAGGGCCGTCAGTCAATCCTAATTTTTTAATTAAGAAGTTGTTTTTTACGGTAGCTAATTCTTTTTCATCTGATCCAGATACGGTTTCAGCATCCGGTTTGTATATTGAAGGACCTAAGCCTTTGGTAACGGCTCTAAACAATACAGCGTCAAAACTAATATTTAGTTTTTTCATTGATTCTTCGTATTTTTCTAATTTTTCATCAAATTTACTCATTGTAACAATTTTAGTTTATTAATTATAGTTTTTCAATACTCAAATATAGGGATTTATTGTTACTAACAAAATAATTCCCTAGCAATCTGCGATATTTACACTTACTGCGAGCCCTCCTTTAGATGTTTCTTTGTATTTGGAATTCATGTCTTTTGCTGTGTTCCACATAGATTCTATGACTTTATCCAAAGGTACTTTGGCGTTGTCGCAATCTAAGGCTAACTCGGCAGCGTTGATTGCTTTAATGGCTCCCATAGCATTTCTTTCGATGCAAGGTATTTGAACCAATCCTCCAATAGGATCACAAGTAAGCCCTAAGTGATGTTCCATGGCTATTTCTGAAGCAATTAATACTTGTTCAGGAGTGCCTCCAAGCAATTCACAGAGTCCTGCTGCTGCCATGGCGGATGATACGCCAATCTCTGCCTGACATCCACCCATTGCGGCAGAAATAGTGGCTCCTTTTTTAAAAATACTTCCTATTTCTCCAGCTACCAATAAGAATTGTTTAATCTCTTTAAAACCTGCATTGTGGTTTTCTATGGCTAAATAATACATGATTACTGAAGGAATAACTCCTGCACTTCCATTTGTTGGGGCGGTAACCACACGTCCTAAACTAGCATTTACTTCGTTAACACTTAGTGCAAAGCAGCTTACCCATTTTAAAATTTGTCTGAATTTTACTTCTGTATTTCTAATTTCTTTCAGCCACTCAGAAGGATTGCTATAATTGCAATTAGTCATTAATTTTTTATGCATAATAAAAGCTCTCCTACTCACATTTAATCCTCCAGGTAAAATTCCTTCGGTATGACAGCCAATGTACATACACTCCATCATAGTGTCCCAAACTCTTGCTATTTCTTTATCTATTTCTAAATCGGTCTTTAACGAGCGTTCATTCTCTAGTACAATATGGGATACTTTTCTGTCTTGTGTAGTACAGTAGTGGAGTAATTCCTTTGCTGTTTGGATAGGGAAAGGAAAATTATTGTGTAGTACCGCATTGGATTTACTATTGGTACGTTCTTCTTTTACTACAAATCCACCCCCTATAGAATAGTAGGTGTGCTTGATGGTTTTTAAATCTTTGGTGATTCCTGTAAACGTAAGTCCGTTGGAATGGAATTTTAAAAATTCTTTATTAAAAATGATGTCCTTTTTAGGGGCAAACGATATTTCGCGTTCATTATTAAAAGAAAGACGGTTTGTTTCTTGTATCTTTTTTGTGATTTTGGAGATGTTATCTACAGGGATGTATTCTGGATCTGCACCTGTCAGCCCCAGTAGGATGGCTAAATCTGTGGCATGTCCTATTCCTGTAAGTGATAGAGATCCGTATAGGTCTACTTTTATTTTATGGATATTGTCAAAGTCTCCAGAAGCCTTTAGTTCTTTTATCCAACGCTCGGCAGCTCTCCAAGGGCCTAAGGTATGTGAGCTAGAAGGTCCAATACCTATTTTTAGCATGTCAAAAATTGAAATACATTCCATAATTTATCATTTAATCTTAGGGATTGTTCCCTGTGAAATAGAAACCGAAAACGTTTTCGGTTTTATTGATATTGGAGCAAATATAGGGTATTTATAAAGGGTTTTTAGGCATATTTTATTAACAAAAAACAAAATATAATTGGCCTTGAGTTTTTAAAGGATTCCTTCTGAAAACATGTCATAATTCACAGTTATTCGGACAGAATCATTATGAATTCTCAGTGTTTTTTTTATTTTATGTCAAGATGTCAGTAAAAAATGAATGGCATAATCATTGACAAATTACAAGTGTTGAATAAAAATAAAAAGACATAAATTAAATTATATATTATGAGTAAAATAATTGGAATTGACTTAGGTACTACCAACTCTTGTGTTTCTGTAATGGAAGGAAATGAGCCAGTGGTAATTCCTAATGCAGAAGGAAAGAGAACGACTCCGTCTATCGTTGCATTTATCGAAGGTGGTGAGCGTAAAGTGGGTGATTCTGCAAAACGTCAGGCAGTTACTAATCCGATAAAAACCGTGTATTCTATCAAACGTTTTATGGGTAACAAATACTCGGAATGTACAATGGAAGCAGAACGTGTACCTTATACTGTTGTAAAAGGAGACAATGACACGCCGCGTGTAGATATTGATGGTCGTATGTATTCGCCACAGGAAATATCTGCAATGATTTTGCAAAAAATGAAAAAAACGGCCGAAGATTACTTAGGTCAAGATGTTACAGAAGCAGTTGTGACTGTGCCTGCATATTTTAATGATGCACAACGTCAAGCAACCAAAGAAGCTGCTGAAATTGCAGGATTGAAAGTACGTCGTATCATAAACGAACCAACGGCAGCTGCATTGGCTTACGGATTGGATAAAAAAGGAATTGACCAAAAAATAGTTGTATTTGATTTTGGTGGAGGAACACATGATGTGTCTATCTTAGAATTAGGTGATGGTGTCTTTGAAGTATTGGCTACTGATGGAGATACACATTTAGGTGGAGATGATGTAGATCAAAAATTAATCGACTGGTTGGCTGAAGAGTTCAAAGCAGAAGAAGGGATTGATTTACGTAAAGACCCAATGGCGTTACAACGTTTGAAAGAAGCAGCTGAGAAAGCGAAAATTGAATTGTCTGCAGGAACTAGTACAGAAATTAACTTGCCTTATGTTACCGCTACTGCTAGTGGACCAAAGCATTTGGTACGTAAAATGACACGTTCTAAGTTTGAACAATTGATTGATGATTTAGTAAAAAGAACAATCAAGCCTTGTAAAACTGCTTTAGATGCAGCTGGATTATCAACTTCTGATATCGATGAAATTATTTTAGTAGGTGGTTCTACACGTATTCCTGCAGTTCAGGAAGCAGTAGAAAAATTCTTCGGAAAAACACCTTCTAAAGGAGTGAATCCTGATGAAGTTGTTGCAGTAGGAGCAGCCATTCAAGGTGGAGTTTTAAGTGGAGATGTAAAAGATGTATTGTTATTAGACGTAACACCTCTTTCTTTAGGGATCGAAACTATGGGGAATGTAATGACTAAGTTAATTGAGTCTAATACAACCATCCCAACTAAAAAATCTCAAGTATTCTCTACAGCAGCGGACAATCAACCATCGGTTGAAATTCACGTAATTCAAGGTGAGCGTGCGATGGCAGCAGATAATAAAACAATTGGACGTTTTCATTTGTCGGATATTCCACCAGCACAACGTGGAACTCCTCAAATCGAAGTAACATTTGATATTGATGCCAATGGTATTATCCATGTATCTGCTACTGATAAAGCAACTAATAAGACGCAAGATATTCGTATCGAAGCTTCTTCTGGATTGACTGAAGAGGAAATCAAACGTATGAAAGCTGATGCTGAAGCAAATGCAGAAGCTGATAATAAAGCAAAAGAAACTGCAGAAAAAATTAATGGAGCTGACTCTATGATTTTTCAAACAGAAAAGCAATTGAAAGAGTTTGGTGATAAATTATCTGATGATAAGAAAACACCAATCGAGGCTGCTTTAGTAGAGTTGAAAAAAGCACATGAAGCGAAAGATATTACGCTAATTGATACTGCAATGGAAGCTATTAATGAAGCATGGAAAAATGCATCTGAGGAGATGTATAAAGCAGAAGAAGCTGCTAAAGGTGGAGCTGCAGGTGCAGAAGAGCCAAAAGCTGAAACTGACGATGTTCAAGATGTAGATTTTGAAGAAGTAAAAGAAGAGTAATCTTTTTACTGACTTTTTATATAAAAAGCCTTCCTGGTAACAGGAAGGCTTTTTTTTTGTGCTTTGTAATTAAATAGGACAGCTTGTTTTATTGAACAGCGCGTAAAGCATCGATGTTTCCATATCCGAATTTTGAGTTTTTGTTAGGGTAAAAATCAGCGGACTGTTTTAATTTTTCTAACACTTGATTTTTAGTCCATTCAGGATGTCTTTCCCAGACTAAAGCTGCGATTCCTGCGGTTGTAGCAGTAGCACAAGACGATCCTCCTACGTAACTTTCCTGATTGTTATAAAAACCGAGTGCTATTGCATGGCTGTTTGTGTTGTTTGTGCGCTCCATAATAATGGTGAAATCTATTTCGGAACCTGTATGACATACATTACATTTTTGATAGTTACTTGAGTCTTTTACTCCTGTAACCGCAACTGTTTCGCTCATGGATGCAGGGAATATCACTCCGTACCAAGTGGTGTAAGAGGTAGAAGTACCTCCAGCTGCAATTATTAATTTACCTTTACTGTGGGCGTATTTAATAGCGTCTTTTATGTTTCCGATACTCCATAAGTATCCTACAGACATTGAAATTATTTTAACATCTCGACGGTTTGCTAGTTCAATCAAGGCTCTTGTTACTCCTTTTCGTTCGTGGTAGTCGTTTAAAACAACGTCTTCTGTCGCTCTATATGCTACTAAGTTCGAATTATACGCAACTCCTACTGGGAGTCCGTCATCGTTTCTTGGTGCTGCTATAAGTGATGCCATAGAAGTACCGTGTCCACATAAATCATGAGGCCCATCGTAATTACTAGACCACCACCAATAAGAATCAATAAAGACTCCATATTTTTCTATAGTTCTACCATTGGAGTATCCATCGTTAAAACCAGAAGGATTTAGAAGTGTTTGTTGTCTAGAAATACCTGTGTCAATAAGTCCTACAGTAATGCCTTTTCCTGTAGCGTAGCGCCATGCCTTTGTGATGTTGTGCTTGCTTAAATGCCATGATACTTTTGCATTATTAGGAGTTGTGGTTGTGTAGTCAGCTGCGTTTAGGTTTTCTCCTTCTTGAGAGCATCCAGAGGAACTGAGCTTTGATGATTTAAGTGTTCCGAATTTTGAATATCCGATAGGTTCTATATAACGAACGCCTTCTGTGTTTCTTAATTTTTTGATGGTGCTTAGTTTTTTTACTTGCACATCTAATACATTGATAATTGTGTAGTCTGTTATTAGTGTTTTTTTGTTGCTTGTTTCTTCGTTTTCGCTTACAATCGCTATTAAATTGTTTTTTAGAGTTGTTAATTTGCTGTTAGGATTTGATGAGAAGTGCTCTTCTTTTTCACCATATCCTATAGAAAGAATGTTTTCTCCATGTATTAACGCACTCCATAATGTGTGGTCGTCTACTTCGCTCCAGTTAAATTTACCGTTTTCTAGAAGTGATTTTTCAATAACTTTATTGATGTGTGTCACGCTCAGAGGTTCTTGATCAAACGCTGTTGGTTTTTGTTCAAATGTTTCGTCTTTACTGCACGAGAGTGTGTAAAAACAGAGTAATGCACTAAAAATAATGTGTTTAGTTTTCATAATTTGATTTTTTTGATTTATGTAAATATAACAAAAACTACGTATTATGTTAATTATTTGTAATTTTTGACCATTATTATTGCTAATTACATAGAGTTTTAAGGTGAATGCCTTAAAGGTGAATAAGTTATTGGTGTCAATTGTTTGGTAGTGTTTTTGACGGAGTTGTAAAAAAAAAACAGTGATTTTGGAAATGATTAATAACTGTGATAAACAACAAAAGGAATGAATATATGTTTGGTTCTACGTATTATAAAACACTTTTTGTGTAAAGCGCTACGTATTTGTAGCTTTAAATTTTTAAGCCCACCAGTGGGTTGCTGAATTCAAGTCACAAACGCAACTTTTAGTTAAATAATAATTGTTCCATTACAAATATAGGGTTTTCGTATTTATGTCTCTTCCTAGGTCTGTTATTTAATTTTGTTTCTACCTCTTTGATTCTTTGATCTGTTAGGTTTGTAAAGTCACTTCCTTTGGCAAAATATTGTCTAATCAAACCATTTAAATTTTCGTTAGATCCTCTTTCCCAAGAGTGATA
The DNA here is from genome assembly GCA_965224465.1 of Flavobacteriaceae bacterium. Classification (GTDB taxonomy): domain Bacteria; phylum Bacteroidota; class Bacteroidia; order Flavobacteriales; family Flavobacteriaceae. Next base: position 4,538,947 of record OZ245049.1, read on the forward strand.
TGGATGCGCAAAAAAGTAATCAATACATAAATTTTCTGCAACCTGCTCATGGCCTGCAAATTCTTTTCCATTATCAGCTGTTATAGTATGTAGATAAGGCTTCCAGTCTTCTAATATTTCATTGATAGCTTTGGTGACAACAACTGCTTCTTTAGAGCTTACTTTTTTCATTTTAAGCATTCCAGAAGCTCTATCATTTACGGTAAGTATGGCTTGATTATGGTTTTTACCTATGATTAAATCGACCTCTAAATCTCCAAATCGATTTCTTTGTTCAACAACTTCAGGTCGTTGTTCTATACTAATGCGATTCTTTATAACCCCTCTAGAATCCTTTGATGAGCCACGTTTTCTATATCTCCTTCCCTGTCTGCGAAGGTGTGTATGTAAATCACCATCATTCCTCTTGTCTTCCCTAATATGCTGATATATACGCTCAATAGACACCGTTTCTTTACCTTGTTTTTTTAGGATACCAACTACTTGCTCAGGACTATAATCGTCTCGCAATAACAATTCTATTGCTTGTTGAATATCTTCTGTAAAGCGTTTTCTTTTAGGCTTTTCTTTATGACGTTTAGCATACTTTTTTTGGGCTAATTCATGCTTGTAAACTCCATTTCTTTTGTCTGAATTACGCTTAATCTCTTTGCTAATAACAGACTTGTCTTTTCCTATAGCAGCTGCTATCTCAACCTGTTTATAACCTTGTTTTAACATGCAGCAAATTGTGTATCTTTGTGCTTGGGTGATGTGTTTCATACAACTTCTTTTTTCGAGATTTGAGACCGTAAGATACATATCCATCAAGACAAGAAAGGTAGGTTTTCCTACTTTTCTGTTTTGAAAATATAACCATCATAGAATCAAATCGAAAAGTTGCGTTTATTAGTTGAATTTAAGGTTTAATTCTCCGATACTTACATATAAATGATTAAGGTTTTTTTCTTTTCTCGTGAACTTGCCCTAAGGTTATTGACTTAGCTCAGTAGTTTTAAATAAATGTGTGAATTGTGCTTTATTGCAAATTAGTGGGGCCAGTTTGAAAGTTTTTGGGAATAAGTAAAAACATACTCAAAGTAGTACTCGTAGTTTTTTTAGACATGCCGTAGAATATTCTAACATAAACCCTTTGACAACAGTAGATACATTAGGATATTCATTTACTACGCATTGGACTATAAACCTATAATTATGAATCCTCTACAGGATATGCTAAGACATGCCTCTTCAAAAATTACAGAAATATATACAAAGACCATCGAAATTAACAATAAAAAAATAATTGGAGCATTTGAGAATTTAAAAATAATTGGAGCGAGAAGGAGTGTGTTTTTGAGGCGGATTTCCAAACGGGTTCCCTGTTTCCAGTTAGGTTTCATACCTAAGGCATTGGGAGCTACTTTGGATATTTCAAAAATAAACTATTTAGTTTTTCGGTAAAATCATTTGGTGGTTGGATGCTATTTAACAAGTAGTATATTAACCACATATTATTCGAAACTCTAAAAAAGAAATGATTTCATAGTAGTTACAATAGCTTATAAAAAGTAAAAGACACACCCTAGGAAGCTGTTCTAAAGGGTATCGTGGCGTGTACTGTCTATGTAAATGTACTTATAATTTGGCATTTAACTATATAATGTCTTCTATTTTATTCAAAAGCCATCACTACCACCAAGATAAAGTATTATTTTTTATCAGGAACAATATCAAAAACAATATCATCCCCTGTGTTTCTTCTTAAGTTAATAGTAGGAAATACTATTTTCTTCAACTGCTCCGAATCTGCTTGTGTCTTTTCGAAAAGAACCCCTCTCATGGTACCTAGACAAAGTACTAAAAAATGCTCTTTTAAACCCCTAGGGATGGTAAGTTTTCCATCTTTATTTAGGCTGTCCCATGCCTTTTTTTCGATCAAAAATTCAAAACCCATTTCTAAAACTGCAACAGTCTTATCATCATTTAAAATAGTGAGTCGAGGCTCACAATGCACTTTATTAATTGATGGATTAACAATAAAATCAAATTCAAAATCTAAACTCGTCTTTGCTGATTCTACTTGATTTTTAGGAAATGACGCCCATTGTTTAGTTACAATATCGTTCAGTACAAAAGGTATTTTTAATTGCTCCATCTTATGCTGTTACTGGTATATAATTATCAAATATTTTTGGACCGAAAGAATGGTTAAATGATACTTTTATAACTTTAGTTTCATTTTTAGCAGGTTTTTCATGTTCATTTATATTAATCAAAGAAATATCCAATGCCGTTTCTAATTTAGCAATGGTTTCTATATTTAATTTTTCTTTTCCTTTTAGTAATTTATTGATGTATTGTGGAGAAACCTCCATTTTTTCTGCTAATATTTTCTGAGACCATCGTGGTTGATCTAGGATATCCAATACAATTAAAGCAATGCTTTGTGAGTATCTTAACCATTTTCTGTTCGCTTTACGTTGTTTAGCGGTAGTTAGGATATCAGTTTTAGGCTTTTTAGCGATACTTGCTAACTTTTTTAAATTTGCCATTTTAGTCGTTTTTAAAATCAATAAAGCTATCCTTATCTATAACATCTTTGTCTATTAGATAGTCTCTTACTTTATTAATAGTGTTTAACTCTTGTTGGGTGTGAGGTCTTTGTTGTAATGCTCGTGTGAACTTTAAGGCACCTCCTGTTATAACATAACAGTTACTCTCTATTTTTACAGCATAGATTCGTGTATTGCTAATTCTAGTAACACGTCCTTTTTCTCTAGGTAATAATTGTCCATAATCTTCTTTTCCTAAGGGCTTAAAAAATGAATCTAATATTTCTGTCTTGCTCTCACATAAATCAATAATATCATCTTCTATTTGCTCAGTATCTCTTATAATCTCTTTTACTACACTATTAATGCTTCTTCCGTTAAGATCAGCCTGATGTGTTTTTACAAAATCTCGCACAAAACTTACATCCGTCCAATTATCTAATAGTGTCTTGTATACATGTTCCACATCTTTTGGATGCTTTATTGCGTATAACTTCTCTGCAAATATATCAATTATTTCCATTTAATCAACCTGTAGGTTTACTTTTGCGTTATTTTTAACATATTGATGTGATCTCACTTAACCGAAATTCATCCTTTTAACCAACTACTTTCTCATTGTATTTAAACGTTACATTGTGTTGCTTACAATACGTTTCAAAATCTTTTAATTACTTAATTGCCAATTCCTGAAAGGAGGTACTCAACAATAAACTCCCTCTACTGGATATTTTTCATTTTAACAACCAGGAGTAATTAAACCGTTCTTTATACTTTTTGTTCAAGCTTGTCCGAAACCCTGTACTAATCATAGCCAAAGATTGAGCATAATTAATCACTATATAATAACACATGACTAAGATCTTTTATCTACTATGTTTGATCATTTTATTTTCTTGCGATAATTCGGCGAAGAAAGAAAATGACGATTGGAATTCAATAACAACAACTAAATATGCGCAATTAAACACTTCTAAAGAAACTTATTACGCAAAATTGTTAGCTGAATTTGATTCAGAAGGGCTACTTAGTACAATTTCTCTTCTAGGTCCATGTTTTTATACATCTCCAATAGACGATTATGAAAATAGCAAAAGAATTAACGTAGGCGAAAATTATAAAAATGAAATTATCAGAATGTATTCCAATAAATATGGAAAACCACAAATAACTAACAGAAGAAACCAACTTTTAGATGATATATCTAAAGCATTTTTTGATGCTATATCGAAAGATCATGAATATGACAAAATATTTACACTTTTAGAAAAGGCGGAAAAACAATCATAATTTCTATTGAATGTTGTACAGATTTTAAATCGGAAATAAAGTATATACTAACCTCAGACTACAATAAAAGACAAGAAAAAAAACAAATTGACAAGAATATAGAAATGGAAACGAAAAATAGAGCTAAAAAGAAAACTCAAGAAGAAATTTAAATAAGGAAAAAATCAGATGTGTTTTTCTCTTTCTCTTTCAGTTTGTTATATATCGTTACTATAAAGATATAAACACTAACGTCAATATCATTTTATTTTCAATCCCTTTATTGAATAAATATCCAATAAAGGGATTAAAATCAATTAGGTTTTTCTAACGGAAATTTCTAGTTTTTTGGTATGAAGCAATTATTCAGTTTTAGAAAATATACGTGATGTTTACGCCTTATTTTATTGACGATTTTTTTAGGGTGAGGATGCACCCAAATTTAAAATCCCATCGGGTATATCTCACCCTTTAAATAAACCGAAATTTTCATCGTGATATATACCCGATTTGTGACTTTTTTTTCAGTACATTTACATCAAATTAAGTTTTAAATTACAAATTAGATATCCCCACATGTCTCCGAGAATGGCTAGTCGCTCAATTTATAGACCTGCTTTTAATTTTCTCGTTGTTAAAAAATAGATCCATCGCTACGGCTGTCCGTTGTTTTTTTGTCAAGAAAAACAAATTAGGTTCGTACGCATATGATGGGATACACTATTTTTAAACAGTCATTTGGAGATGTGTTATGCGTGTTCTTTTTTGCAAATAAAACGGATTTCCTTTGTGGTTTATAAGGAAATATAAAATTTTAATACACTATTTAAAAACACATATCACAGGAAAAGCAAGACCGATTGCTGCTTCCTGAAATAGAATAATAATTGCGAAATTAAAAAGTATAAAAACACGTATGGCATTACAAAGCATCACTTCTATTTGGATAGGATCAACAGAGATATCCTATTTTAAATCATTAGAATTACATCAAAATATAAAAGACCATCACCACCTAAAATTAGTTTGTCGCATGGATGTTTTAGAGGGTTTTGAAGAAGAACAAGCAAAGAGTAGCAAGGATTTTTTAGGCCAGGTTATCAGCTTAGAAATAAGTCCCTCTATAGGGGTTGAAGGCGCCAAAGAACTCCTTTTTAAAGGCGTTGTAACGGGCGTGCAAAGCATAAAGGGCTTTGAGGCAGGTGATGGCGATGAAGTGATTATTAGCGCAAAGAGTCCTACTGTTTTAGCTAGCGATGGCGCACATTTCACTTCGTACAACGATGTTTCTTTGTCTGATATTATATACGATAATTTTCAGCTTTACGACACCTCAAAGCTATCCGTTTTAACACGCTTACAAAACGATCCTACCATACATTATTCGGTACAGCACAACGAAAGTTCTTTTGCCTATGCAAGTAGGTTAGCGGCTATGCATGGAGAATGGATGTACTACGATGGAATCCAATTGATCTTTGGAAAACCAGATCAAGCAGAAGTTGCATTAACCTACGGATTTGATTTAAAAGAATACGAGTTAAAGCTAGAGCCACAATCTAGTAATTACACCTATTTTGCAAACGATTATTTAACAGACCAGGTATATGAGCAATCGGCAGCTAATGTAAATACAGGACTGCGAGGATATGGCGATTTTGTATCAGGTAAATCCGCACATCTATTCCATAAGGAAACTAAAATTTGGCATAATTTACACAACAGTCCACAAACGCAACAACGCTTAGACAGGGCTACAGAAATACAAATAAAAGCAATTGCTTTACAACAAGTAATTGTCCGTGTCACAAGCGACAATACAGGGGTAAAACTGGGAGGTATTGTAACGATAGAAGGCAATAAATACAGGGTTGTAAAAATTACACATACCAATACAGAAACAGGCGAATACCTCAATAAATTTGAGGCCATTACCACAGATATAAATACATATCCGTATACAGATATAAACGCATTTCCAAAAAGTGAAAGTCAAACAGCTGTTGTAAAACACAACGATGATCCCGATGGTTTAGGGCGTGTAAAAGTACAGTTTGTTTGGCAAAAAATCACAGGAGAAATAAGTCCATGGATACGAATGGTACAGCCACATGGGGGAGCAGATAAGGGCTTTTATTTTATTCCCGAAATAAACGAAGAAGTATTGGTAGGTTTTGAAGGTGGGAATGCAGAGTATCCCTATGTCCTAGGTAGCCTCTACAATGGAAGTCAGGGCGCAGGTGCTTTTCAATCAAAAAACAACGATATCAAAGCGATTAAAACCCGTAGCGGACATACTATTGAGTTTAATGATAAAGAGGGTGCAGAAAGCATTACTATAAAAGATAAAAAGAATAATAGTGTTTTTATTGATACCGCAAATAATAATATAACGATATCGGCAAATGAAACAATGACTTTTAAAGCTAAAAACATTGAGATTAACACTACAGAAAATCTAAATATATTTGTAGGAAAGGACAAAAACGAAAGCATTGCAAAAAAACAAACTTTAACAGCAAAAAACAGCACTATCTTAATTGAAGAAAAAGCAGAAATTCAAGCTAAAGAGTATCTTAAAAATGCGCAAAAAATAACAATAAATAGTACCAAAGAAAACCTAGAACTTTCAAGTGCGAAACAAGTAGTGAGTAATAGTGCTGAAAAAAATATTTTAAGTTAAGTGTATGTTTGATTTTATAACAGACACAGAACGTAACGAGAAGGCTTTTAAAAACAATGACCTTAATTTGGACGGTCGTGACACCTTAAATATTCGCCCCATAATTGGGGTACATACCTATGCGGTCTCTATAAAACATCTGGATGCTGAAACCGAAAAACGACTTGACTATACAATAACTGTTGAATTTTTAGAGACCAATGATAAACTAGAATATCTTTTTAGAATTGATAAATCAAATTTTTTTATCAAGACTTGAAAAAAGTAGAGAAAATTATTTCGATGAATTAATTCGAATTCCTGATTATGTAGCTGGGGCATTAGCTTCTTATGATATTGAAAATAAAGAAAATATGTTTAAAATAAAGGGAAAGAATAAATTGATTTTCAGGGATGTAATTTCTGAATCAATAAATCAAGTAACTTTGAAACTTGAAAGTAGTGAACAAGCTCTATTATCTGTTTATAATTTTAAATGGATGAATAGTAAAAGTACTTAACAGCACCTAAACGTAATGCAGGTTTGGTGCTTACAATAAAGTTCAGTACATCTAACGAATACCGCTAACACGAAGTCTCACCGAAGGCAAATCTTTTGATTTGGTTTTAAGAGAATAAAGAAAAAACAAAATAAAAAGCTTTGGCTAATTGCAATATTGAAAGTCCGTACTTTCTAATCCGTACTGCGCTTAGCCAAACGTTCTAAGCAATTAGACCACTAAACTTAAAAAAATAAAAATGATATCAAAATTAATAGCTACGGTAGGCGACACACACTTGTCCAATGATAACAGCTACAAAACCTCATACTGGAGGAACAATTATTTCAGGCTCTCAAAGTGTTTTTATTAACAATAAACCCGTAGCACGTATGGGGGATAAATGTATTTGTACTGGATGTGGGATGATTACAATAATTGTACAAGGAGATGCTAATGTATTAGTAGATGGAGTACCTATTGCTTATATGGGATGTATGACTTCGCACGGAGGAGTAATCACATCTGGACAAGTCAATGCTTTGATTGCAGGAAACAAACCTCCAAATATTGTAACTATGCCATTAGAGGATATTCCTTTTCCAAATATTTATTTAATCGATAAAATATTCTCTTCAAAACAGATTAAAGTATCTAAATCTAACATTGAAAAAATTAAAGAACAAGCTTATAGTGATGATGAAAACATATCAATTACAAGTACAGTTGCAATTGAACAATTTGTTGAATTTTGTAAAGAAACAGAAACAGAGGATTTTATAAATCAATGTAAAGAAGCTTACGGAAATAAAATTTTAAAAAAAACGTTTAAAATTTTGCAAGAGAAAGCCAAAAACAATGAAATTCAACAACCAAAAATAAAAACAACAAAAGGATATGTACCTAAAGATGTTAATTATAATTTTAAAGAAGGGGCTCATATCATAGAAGTGACCGAAAGAATTATAAAAGCGTCTAAAAAAAGTGAAACAGAACACGATAGGTTAATGCTTAATTTAGGAAATGCTTTTCACGATTATATAAAAAGTATCATTGATAATGAATGTAAACCAATTGTAAATTCTTAAAAATGAAAAAAAAATTAGTAGACTTATTTCTCAAAAAATCTGAAATGACTGCCACAGCCAATATAAATGGAGAAACACACGAATTATCTATGATTATCGGAGGGAGTGAATTAAAAGAATTAGAAAAACCATATAAAGAGCATCAATATTTCTATTATTGTTACGTAACAGATGAATTTGTGAATGGAAAAAAATATGCTCTTACTGTTGTTGCAAGGATGGATTTAAAACGGTATTATGGAATACCTGAACCAATTAAAAATGAAATTATCTACAGGCACGTAGACATTACACATATAGCATTAGATGGTAACGGAACTCCTATTACAGGATGGCATCATCGAAGAGAAATTGATGAAATAAGAAAAGAAGGAGATGGAGGAATTTGGGATAGTATATTAAATACTAGTAAATATTTTGAACATAAAACAAAAAGTGATAAAACGTACAGGGTTAAAGAACAGAATATTAATGATGTTTTAAATAAACAAATTTTAGTTTGTCAATCTAACGTAAATATTAAACTTGAAAAAAATTTTATAAAATACTTAAATGAAATAGGCAATTTTACAAGAGAGAACGATACTACCTTTCCTTACGCTGTAATTAGTGATGAGATGGCTGACTTCGACAACATCAGAACAGCAATCGGTGCAGTTTCAATGTTTGTGCCAGTTGGTAGAGCTTATAAATTATCTCAAGAAATTGTTTCATATTTAATGGACATAATAGGTTCTTCAAGTTTGGCACTACCAGCTTCGAAATTTTATGATTTGCGTGGTCCTATAAAATTATCAAAAGTTACAAGAGATGTTTACGAAAGTTTTATCGGTCAGAATAGTAAACATTATTATGAAAAAAAACAAACAAATCAAAATGATGAAATTATTATATTTTATTAGTAAATTATTTTTATTATTTACATTTATTACTTCTTGTACGAGCAATAAAGAAGTTCCTTTTTTAATAACTTCAGATTTTTTATCAAACTTTGATTCGATAAAAAAACAAGCTCCATATAAAGTTACAAACTTAGCTAATTGTGATGTAGGGTATTCTAATTTACCTATGGAAATTCATACTAAAAGAAATAGTAAAAAAATACATAAAGCTTGGGATGAAATAGTTAACCTGTATAAATCAGAATCTAATTTCTATATAGATACAATAAATATAGAAATTAGAGTTAAAAGAAAATTGACTAAATGGCTTTTTGAAAATGACAAAAGATTAGAAAAGCAAATAACAGTTGATGATTTTAAAAACTTGTTAATCAAAGATGGCGTAAAACCAAACGATTTCGACATTAAACAAGAAAGGGAAATCGAATATGATGGTGGATTTAAAAATAAAATATTAGAGCTATGGTATAAAGGGACAGTGAATAATATTAGAATTGGTCGTAAAGGAGATATCCATATAAATACTTACTTAGAATCTCAAATACCATACTGGGAAACACAAGGATATCAGTTTTCAACACCCTCGCCTGAAACGAGTGGAAAATAGGTTTAAAAATAAAAATTAAAGCCACCTAAAATAACTGCTTAGAATAATAAGTGTATTATACTACCGGCAACGCTATTAATAACCAATCCATCAATAGTATATTCATACCCTACTAAATAACCACCTATAGAAACATCACCATCTACAGAATTAGAAGCATCCGTACTTTCTAATCCATACTTCGCTTAGCCAAACGTTATAGCCGATTAGAAAAAATGGAATACAAAGGAAAAATTGCTGAAGAGTTTGTAAATGAATTAACATATAATTTATTTTTAAAGTTTTGGCGCTACCCTGGTCAGAAATATGAAAACGTCAGCTAATCGACTTTTTGGGTATATAGCTAGGTTCCAAATAAAAACAACTTTATACGCCAATAAAGATTCTTTTACAGGTAAAGAAGTGGACTATGTAAGAGAAGGATTAATTATTAATGATAAAGAAAATCGTAATAGCAATAATTTTACAAACAAATTTAAAAGCGTTGCTCCTAACGGAGAGGTAATTGGAGTCACTTATACAAGCGAAGATGAAATGATTAGCAATAGTGGTTACGGGAGACATGTACAATATGGTATAGATAACGCTCGTAAATACACCAAAACTGCTTTAAAAGAGATATACGATACAAAAAATAATGGTTTTGTCCTGGAAGGGCAGCAAGTATCTTTTCAGGTAAAAGATGATACGATGGATGTGATATTAGAGAAATACGAAGCGGGAAAAAATAATATGTTGGCTGTTGTAGGTGATGTAGAATACAGCTCAAAAGAAACAGGATCTTGTAAATTCTCTAAATTACAAATAGAACATAAAAGTAGAAAGAAACCATTTGTACTTTTTGACGAAGAGAAGACGACTCAAAAACCAATAGACCATACCAATTTAGCCTTTTCCATTATAGCAGCAACAAAGAAAGAAACGATTAAGATTACAGCCATTGGCTTAGCCATACAAAACTATCAAGATAAAGGAGAACGAAAACCAAAATGTTATGGTATTACCACCGCAAAAAAGATAAAAGAAGGCATTCTGACGGATAAAAAAATAAAACATAAAAGACAATTAGATTTTAAGCACAACTCCATTAAAGATGTGTTTCCTATGGAAGACGCTTATATATTAGCTGAATTCAAGTCACAAACGCAACTTTTAGTTAAATAATAATTGTTCCATTACAAATATAGGGTTTTCGTATTTATGTCTCTTCCTAGGTCTGTTATTTAATTTTGTTTCTACCTCTTTGATTCTTTGATCTGTTAGGTTTGTAAAGTCACTTCCTTTGGCAAAATATTGTCTAATCAAACCATTTAAATTTTCGTTAGATCCTCTTTCCCAAGAGTGATATGGATGCGCAAAAAAGTAATCAATACATAAATTTTCTGCAACCTGCTCATGGCCTGCAAATTCTTTTCCATTATCAGCTGTTATAGTATGTAGATAAGGCTTCCAGTCTTCTAATATTTCATTGATAGCTTTAGTGACAACAACTGCTTCTTTAGAGCTTACTTTTTTCATTTTAAGCATTCCAGAAGCTCTATCGTTTACGGTAAGTATGGCTTGATTATGGTTTTTACCTATGATTAAATCGACCTCTAAATCTCCAAATCGATTTCTTTGTTCAACAACTTCAGGGCGTTGTTCTATACTAATACGATTCTTTATAACCCCTCTAGAATCCTTTGATGAGCCACGTTTTCTATATCTCCTTCCCTGTCTGCGAAGGTGTGTATGTAAATCACCATCATTCCTCTTGTCTTCCCTAATATGCTGATATATACGCTCAATAGACACCGTTTCTTTACCTTGTTTTTTTAGGACACCAACTACTTGCTCAGGACTATAATCGTCTCGCAATAACAACTCTATTGCTTGTTGAATATCTTCTGTAAAGCGTTTTCTTTTAGGCTTTTCTTTATGACGTTTAGCATACTTTTTTTGGGCTAATTCATGCTTGTAAACTCCATTTCTTTTGTCTGAATTACGCTTAATCTCTTTGCTAATAACAGACTTGTCTTTTCCTATAGCAGCTGCTATCTCAACCTGTTTATAACCTTGTTTTAACATGCAACAAATTGTGTATCTTTGCGCTTGGGTGATGTGTTTCATACAACTTCTTTTTTCGAGATTTGAGACCGTAAGATACATATCCATCAAGACAAGAAAGGTAGGTTTTCCTACTTTTCTGTTTTGAAAATATAACCATCATAGAATCAAATCGAAAAGTTGCGTTTATTAGTTGAATTTAAGTTATACCCAGATGCTATAAGTAATGTATCTACTGCTATTGTAGAGACAGACGGTACAGGTACAATTAATATAGAAGAACAAAACCTCGAATACACCTATCTCAAAAATGGTATAGAACTAAAGGTTGGGTATTTTTACAATAAGACTTTTGATACTTCTGTAGAAAAAATAATTGGACTAAAAATAGGAGAATGGACGAATGATTTTATTGATAAAGCTTGGATTTTAAGATACTTTTTACTCAGAGATAATCAAGCACAAACCTATTTTATCCCTGTTGGAACTTGTAGGTACCCGAATCAAACCGTTGTCATAAAAATATATCCAGACATAAATTGGTCTATTTCATTTTCTTTTGGGAAGGTAGATCCAAAACATAAAGAAGATTGGCAAAGTGGCTTGTCCGAAAAAAAAGCAGCACTAATAAATAAGTATAAAGAAGAAATATCCGAAACAAAAGCAGCACTAATAAATAAGTGTAAAGAAGTAATTTTTAGAAGTAAACAGCTCTCCGTAGAAGAAAAGAAAAAAAAAGAAGTATTAAAAAAAATCAACTTCTCACTTGGTATAGCCGCTGCTTATGGTACAAATAAAATTAATTTAACACCTGATTTAGGTAAAAAAATACATGACCTAATATATGAGTTTGCCAAAGCCAAAAACTTAATTGATTCTATAAGTGGAAATTCTGTTAGTAAAGAAAAACAAAATTCATTATACAAAAATCGGATAAAAAATCTTGGTGGAAAATGGATGAAAAAACTAGACAAACTACCTGTTACCATAACAGTGTATCAACCCAGTTTTTCAGCTGGTTTTGCATGGGGTAGGAAAACATTGGAATCACAAACAAATTGCAATGCTCCTATAACATATGATGTGTTTTTAAAAGCAGATCCTTTATTTAAAATGGAAGGAAGCCTAGATTTAATTACCTGTGCTACTTTTATGCCTGTTATTGGACAGGTAATAAAAGTAGTTGATATTGTATTAAATGTTGCTGGAATAGAGCCTGTATTGAAGCTTACTGCCATGGGGGAAATTAAATTATCACTAATAGGTACAATAAAAGTTGACGGCGACACCAATGAGAAAAAACTAGAAACTAAAATGAGTGCAGGACTCAAAATGACTATAGAAGCAAGTATTACTATAGGAGATGGACTGGTAGGATTTATGTTTGCTGGTGGTGATATTATTGGCACTGTGACAAAGAAGACCTATACCGCCTATGCGGAAACAGGATTTGAATTAAACCTATCCACTGGCGTTACGGCTCATAAAGGCCCCTATGTAGGAGTGAAACTAGAATTCCTAGGTCTTATTGCTGCAGGGAAATTAGAAACAAAAATAGATAAATTTGGAGGGACTTCCGAAGAACTATTTAAGTATACTATTATAGAGAAAACTACTTTTATAGACAAAACTTTTTACTTTTAAAATTATGAATAAAATTTTATTAATTGCTGTTGTTCTTATGCTAACTACAGCTTGCGCACAACAACAACAACAACAACAACAACAACAACAACAACAACAACAACAACAGAAAAAAAACATGAACACCCAAACCAGCCAACAGAACAATTACCCGTATAAAAACGACAGCCGACCTGGTTATTATTTACAAATAAATAATCAGAATTGTTATTACGAACTGGATACAAATGGTTTAAGTAGTGCAGAGTATTATGGCGAATACCCTGCTTATTCAACAAGAATACCTCTAAATCTTCATATCTTAAAAAGTGGAAAACAAAGTCTTTCCTTAAAAATAGTTCCTTATAAAGGTGATACCCTGTCTCCAAAAGCCAACCTGCAAATGCGTTTGATAAAATATGCAGACATGACAGATTTAGAAAACGAATATGGAGGAAGTACCGTATTGTGGAGCTGGGAAATGCCAGATATTGAGAACCAAAAACTACCCTTATTTGTTTATGATACTGTATTTAGAGCAGAGATGCCCTATACAATTAATACACTTGACACCAAGGCAGTTGATTTATCTAAAATAGACAAAGACATACTGCTAGAGAAAGTACTTACAGAATTTACTAGAATAAGAGCAACTATTATTAATAAAACACAAGACAAAGAAGCTTTATCTAAAGCTATAAAACGCCCACTTATACAATTATACAAAGGGAAAAAACTTAAAGAAGAGGTGATTGATGGTATGATAAATCTTGGAGACGGAAAAGAACCGCAACCCTTAGAAAATTTTGAAATGCGCTTGTATTATCACAATAGAATTGTAACTCTGGTTAGGAAAGTTAATAAAAGGTCTGCTATTTGGTTTGAGAATCCAGAAACGGGAGGGACATCCTGGCAGCCTGTTTATATATACATAGATAAGGTTACTGGGAAATGGGTGCGATGGTAATAAAAGAAAGTATGAATAGAATTTTATTGATTTCGTGGGGCTGTATTTTTTTCTGTTGTTCAGTGTATGGACAACAGAAAAAAAACATGAACACCCAAACCAGCCAACAGAACAATTACCCGTATAAAAACGACAGCCGACCTGGTTATTATTTACAAATAAATAATCAGAATTGTTATTACGAACTGGATATAAATGGCTTAAGCAGTACAGAGTATTATGGTGAATATCCTGCTTATTCAACAAGAATACCTCTAAATCTTCAAATATTAAAAAGTGGAACACAAAGTCTTTCCTTAAAAATAGTTCCTTATAAAGGTGATACCCTGTCTCCAAAAGCCAACCTGCAAATGCGTTTGATAAAATATGCAGACATGACAGATTTAGAAAACGAATATGGAGGAAGTACCGTATTGTGGAACTGGGAAATGCCAGATATTGAGAACCAAAAACTACCCTTATTTGTTTATGATACTGTATTTAAAGCGGAGGTGCCCTATTCAATTAATACACTTGACACCAAGGCAGTTGATTTATCTAAAATAGACAAAGACATACTGCTAGAGAAAGTACTTACAGAATTTACTAGGATTAGAGCATCTGTTATTAATAAAACACAAGACAAAGAAGCTTTATGTAAATTGGTAAATCGTGGAATTATACAATTATACAAAGGAGAAAAACTTAAAGACGAGGTGGTTGATGATATGATAAATCTTGGAGATGGAAAAGAACCACAAGCCTTAGAGAATTTTGAAATGTGCATGTATTATCACAATAGAACTGTAACTCTGGTTAGAAAAGTTAATAAAGGAGCTGTTATCTGGTTTGAGAATCCAGAAACGGGAGGGACATCCTGGCAGCCTGTTTATATATACATAGATAAGGTTACTGGGAAATGGGTGCGATGGTAATAAAAGAAAGTATGAATAGAATTTTATTGATTTCGTGGGGCTGTATTTTTTTCTGTTGTTCAGTGTATGGACAACAGAAAAAAAACATGAACACCCAAACCAGCCAACAGAACAATTACCCGTATAAAAACGACAGCCGACCTGGTTATTATTTACAAATAAATAATCAGAATTGTTATTACGAACTGAGAATTAATGATTTTAATGGAGGTAATTATTTTGGTATGTACCCATCATATTCAGTACGGATCCCTTTAAATTTACGAATATTAAAAAGTGGAAAACAAAGTCTTTCTTTAAAAATAGTTCCTTATAAAGGTGATACCCTGTCTCCCAAAGCCAACCTACAAATGCGTTTGATAAAATATGCAGACATGACAGATTTAGAAAACGAATATGGAGGAAGTACTGTATTGTGGAGCTGGGAAATGCCAGATATTGAGAATCAAAAATTACCCTTATTTGTTTATGATACTGTATTTAATGCAGAAGTGCCCTATACACTTGATAGACTTGACACCAAGGCAGTTGATTTATCTAAAATAGACAAAGACATACTGCTAGAGAAAGTACTTACAGAATTTACTAGGATAAGAGCATCTATTATTAATAAAACACAAGACAAAGAAGCTTTATGTGATTTTATAGATTGTGCACTTATACAATTATACAAAGGAGAAAAACTTAAAGACGAGGTGATTGATGGTATGATAAATCTTGGAGATGGAAAAGAACCACAACCCTTAGAGAATTTTGAAATGCGCATGTATTATCACAATAGAATTGTAACTCTGGTTAGGAAAGTTAATAAAAGGTCTGCTATCTGGTTTGAGAATCCAGAAACAGGAGGGACATCCTGGCAGCCTGTTAATCTATACATAGATAAGGTTACTGGGAAATGGGTGCGATGGTAATAAAAAAAGTTAAAATTTGATTACCCACGGTATTTTACATAGAGTCTGATTTTTCGACGGATTTTTATTTTTCAGGAGTCACCATTTTTGTTAAATTTCAAGGAGGGAGAAAAAAAGAGGGTAAAGCAGACTCTACTTTTCACATAATCGACGATTTAAGCACTTCTTTTGATATTTTAAAAAAGAAAGGAGAATTCAAATAAAATAATAAAAAATGAAATCACAAAAACACCTTATACTAAGCATTGCAATGCTAGTACTTGTTAATTGTAAAGGACAAGAAAGTAAAAAAACAAACGATCATAAAAAATACGCAATGAATATACCAAAAAAACAATATTTCCTGAACTATGAGCTATTTATGTCTTATGAATTATATATAAATGATGTAAAATTAACCAATAATTTTCAATCGGGACCAGTATCTGGTATGGAGTATTTGAATGATTACATTCTGAATTCGGGAAAACAAACAATAACATTAATTGACCGTGATTTAGAACCTGATTCTAATATGCCAAATGATATATTTAAAAAAATAAGTTTAGCAATTTATAGTGCAGATGAAAATGATGAAAACACAAAGTTGGAAAAGAAGTTTGATTTCCCTGATATACCAACTCCAAGACCATATTATTATAAAAACACATGGGAGTTTGATGCTGAAGTTCCTTACACCGTAGACGGATGGAAAGATGGGCAAGATTTATCAAAAATAGATCAAAAAGAGTTGAAGAAAATGGTGGTAGCGAAATTTCAACACTTAAGAACAATTTTAAATCAAGGAAAAGTAGATCAATTTATGGAAGAAAACGCCAAAGGATATAAGGAATTTGTTATTACCAACTATTATCAAAAAAAATGGCATGAATTTGACGAAAACATTAGAGAAACTATAGGTAATCAAAAGGGAATTATGCTTCCTTTAGAGCATTATAAAATGAAAATAGTTGCAAATGGTCAATTGGTAACCTTAGAAAGAATTAACCTCCCTTATAAAGGACAAAGTGCATTGTTAGCAATCAATGAAAAATAAAATACGATATACACTGATTATATTCATTTATATATGCCAAAAGGAAAAACAAGCTTAGAGCCAATACGTCTGAATATAGAATATGAGGTTGCTCATTTTTAAAAACAACAACTTTACAACAGATTAATCATCAATGATAAAAAGGCTGCTATCTGGTTTAAGAATTCAAAAACGAGAGGAACATCCTGGCAGCCTGTTTATACCAAATACATTTCCAAGAGACGGTTTAGAAATGGAATTATTTTTTATATCGGTCATTTTGGATTGTAATTGGTATCATATATACATAGATAAGGTTAAAGGGCAAAGTGGCTTGTCCGAAAAAAAAGAAGTATTAAAAAAAATCAACTTCTCACTTGGTATAGCCGCTGCTTATGGTACAAATAAAATTAATTTAACACCTGATTTAGGTAAAAAAATACATGACCTAATATATGAGTTTGCCAAAGCCAAAAACTTAATTGATTCTATAAGTGGAAATTCTGTTAGTAAAGAAAAACAAAATTCATTATACAAAAATCGGATAAAAAATCTTGGTGGAAAATGGATGAAAAAACTAGACAAACTACCTGTTACCATAACAGTGTATCAACCCAGTTTTTCAGCTGGTTTTGCATGGGGTAGGAAAACATTGGAATCACAAACAAATTGCAATGCTCCTATAACATATGATGTGTTTTTAAAAGCAGATCCTTTATTTAAAATGGAAGGAAGCCTAGATTTAATTACCTGTGCTACTTTTATGCCTGTTATTGGACAGGTAATAAAAGTAGTTGATATTGTATTAAATGTTGCTGGAATAGAGCCTGTATTGAAGCTTACTGCCATGGGGGAAATTAAATTATCACTAATAGGTACAATAAAAGTTGACGGCGACACCAATGAGAAAAAACTAGAAACTAAAATGAGTGCAGGACTCAAAATGACTATAGAAGCAAGTATTACTATAGGAGATGGACTGGTAGGATTTATGTTTGCCGGTGGTGATATTATTGGTGCTGTGACAAAAAACACCTATACCGCCTATGCGGAAACAGGATTTGAATTAAACCTATCCACTGGCGTTACGGCTCATAAAGGCCCCTATGTAGGAGTGAAACTAGAATTCCTAGGTCTTATTGCTGCAGGGAAATTAGAAACAAAAATGGATGAATATGGAGGGACTTCCGAAGAAACTTTTAAGTATATTATTATAGATAAAACTACTTTTATAGATAAAACTTTTTACTTTTAAAATTATGAATAAAATTTTATTAATTGTTGTTGTTCTTATGCTAACTACAGCTTGCGCACAACAACAACAACAACAACAACAACAACAACAACAACAACAGAAAAAGAACATGAACACCCAAACCAGCCAACAGAACAATTACCCGTATAAAAACGACAGCCGACCTGGTTATTATTTACAAATAAATAATCAGAATTGTTATTACGAACTGAGAATTAATGATTTTAAAGGAGGTTATTATTTTGGTATGTACCCATCATATTCAGTACGAGTTCCTTTAAATTTACGAATTTTAAAAAGTGGAAAACAAAGTCTTTCCTTAAAAATAGTTCCTTATAAAGGTGATACCCTGTCTCCAAAAGCCAACCTACAAATGCGTTTGATAAAATATGCAGACATGACAGATTTAGAAAATGAATATGGAGGAAGTACCGTATTGTGGAACTGGGAAATGCCAGATATTGAGAATCAAAAACTACCCTTATTTGTTTATGATACTGTATTTAATGCAGAGGTGCCCTATACAATTAATACACTTGACACCAAGGCAGTTGATTTATCTAAAATAGACAAAGACATACTGCTAGAGAAAGTACTTGCAGAATTTACTAGAATAAGAGCATCTGTTATTAATAAAACACAAGACAAAGAAGCTTTATGTAAATTTATAGATCGTGGAATTATACAATTATACAAAGGAGAAACACTTAAAGACGAGGGTGTTGATGGTATGATAAATCTTGGAGACGGAAAAGAACCGCAACCCTTAGAAAATTTTGAAATGCGCTTGTATTATCACAATAGAATTGTAACTCTGGTTAGGAAAGTTAATAAAAGGGCTGCTATCTGGTTTGAGAATCCAGAAACGGGAGGGACATCCTGGCAGCCTGTTTATATATACATAGATAAGGTTACTGGGAAATGGGTGCGATGGTAATAAAAGAAAGTATGAATAGAATTTTATTGATTTCGTGGGGCTGTATTTTTTTCTGTTGTTCAGTGTATGGACAACAGAAAAAAAACATGAACACCCAAACCAGCCAACAGAACAATTACCCGTATAAAAACGACAGCCGACCTGGTTATTATTTACAAATAAATAATCAGAATTGTTATTACGAACTGAGAATTAATGATTTTAATGGGGGTAAATATTTTGATATGTACCCATCATATTCAGTACGAATCCCCTTAAATTTACGAATATTAAAAAGTGGAACACAAAGTCTTTCTTTAAAAATAGTTCCTTATAAAGGTGACACCCTGTCTCCAAAAGCCAACCTACAAATGCGTTTGATAAAATATGCAGACATGACAGATTTAGAAAACGAATATGGAGGAAGTACCGTATTGTGGAACTGGGAAATGCCAGATATTGAGAATCAAAAACTACCCTTATTTGTTTATGATACTGTATTTAATGCAGAGGTGCCCTATACAATTAATACACTTGACACCAAGGCAGTTGATTTATCTAAAATAGACAAAGACATACTGCTAGAGAGAGTACTTACAGAATTTACTAGGATAAGAGCATCTATTATTAATAAATCACAAGATAAAAAAGATTTAATAAGGGGGATAAGACGTCCGCTTATTCAGTTATATAAGGGAGAAAAACTTAAAGACGAGGTGATTGATGGTATGATAAATCTTGGAGACGGAAAAGAACCGCAACCCTTAGAAAATTTTGAAATGCACTTGTATTATCACAATAGAATTGTAACTCTGGTTAGAAAAGTTAATAAAAGGGCTGCTATCTGGTTTTGAGAATCCAGAAACGGGAGGGACATCCTGGCAGCCTGTTTATATATACATAGATAAGGTTACTGGGAAATGGGTGCGATGGTAATAAAAAAAGTTAAAATTTGATTACCCACGGTATTTTACATAGAGTCTGATTTTTCGACGGATTTTTATTTTTCAGGAGTCACCATTTTTGTTAAATTTCAAGGAGGGAGAAAAAAAGAGGGTAAAGCAGACTCTACTTTTCACATAATCGACGATTTAAGCACTTCTTTTGATATTTTAAAAAAGAAAGGAGAATTCAAATAAAATAATAAAAAATGAAATCACAAAAACACCTCATACTAAGCATTGCAATGCTAGTACTTGTTAATTGTAAAGGACAAGAAAGTAAAAAAACAAACGATCATAAAAAAGTAAGCGTACGGAGAACTACATCTTGTAAGAAGTTAAAAATAATCTAATTTTTGCATCTAAACAAAAACGAAAATATAAATGTTAGGATTAGGTACAGAACACACGTATTATTATCACTTATCTGCAGTTGATATGCGAAAAGGATTTAATGGATTAAGTGGATTAGTTAGTGAGCACATGGAACAAGAGCGAGATAGAAATAGTGTTTATGCATTTATCAATAAGCAAAAAAATAAACTAAAACTTCTTCATTGGCGACCTGGAGGATTTGTACTGTATTATAAACGATTGGAACGAGGTATTTTTGAGCTTCCAAAATACGACATTGAAGATGGATTAGTAGTTTTGAGTTATACCCAAATGGTTATGGTTTTAGACGGAATTAGTATTATAAATACTCAGAAAAACGAACGTTATTTAGAGGCTAAATAATTCAATAAAACTGTAGGTTTTACCTGCTATTTAGTCTTGTTTTTTGTATATTTATAGTGTGGAAAACAATACAATAGACATACAAAAAGAGCTGGTAATTTTAAAGATTGAACTTGAAAAAACAGCTCAAGAACTAGCTGAAATTAAGCAGCAATACGAGCAGCTTAAAAGAATGGTTTTCGGGTCTAAAAGCGAACGTTTTATCCCTGTTGACACAAATCAATTGTCGCTTTTCGGAAAAATAATAGCTGAGAAAGAAGAGGCATACAAAAAACATATTGTAATCTACGAAAGAAAACAAAAGAAGAAAGGAGAGAAAAAACCTGTTCGCTCTTCTATACCTGCGCATTTTCCGCGAGTAGAAGAGATTATAGAGCCTAAGCACATAGAAGAAGGAGCTGTAAAAATAGGAGAAGAAGTTACAGAACTTTTAGAAATAACGCCTCTTTCCGTTTTTGTAAGACGAATTGTAAGACCTAAATATGCACTTCCGGAAGAAAAAGGCGTTGTTATAGCAGAATTACCAAGCTTACCGATACCTAAAGGAAATGCATCAGCAAGTTTATTGGCCTTTATACTTATTTCAAAATTTGTAGACCATTTACCACTTTACAGATTAATTCAAATTTTTAAACGACAAGATTTAAAAGTAAGTAAATCAACAATTGGAGGATGGGTATCTAAAAGTTCGGAGCTTATCGCTCCTTTATACGATACATTTAAGGCTCAGTTTTTAGAAAATGCCAATTATATTCAAGCAGACGAATCTCCTATAAAGGTTTTAGATAAAGACAAGAAAAAATCAACACACAGAGGGTATATGTGGGTGTATCGAAATCCTGTTAAAAATTTAGTTCTTTTTGAATACAATAAAGGGAGAGGAAAAGTTGTTCCAGAAGAGTTTTTTAAAGATTTCAATGGGACACTACAGTCCGATGGGTATGCTGCATACCAAAACTTAACAACAAAAGGAGAAATTACTCTTTTAGGTTGCATGGCTCATGCTAGGCGGTATTTTGAGAAGGCGCTGGATAATGATCCTAAAAGAGCGGATGTTGTTTTGTTGGAAATTCAAAAGCTATACAAGATAGAACGTAAAATAAAAGAACAAGAATTAACTATTGAGCAAACTAAAGCATATAGAGAAAAACATGCATCACCTGTTTTAGACGGAATAGAAATTTATCTTACAAAAGAGCGAAAAAACGTACTGCCTAAAAGTGCCATAGGAAAAGCAATTGCTTATACTCTTAAAATATGGCAAAACCTAAAACTATACATCGATGATGGCAGGTTTGAAATAGACAACAATAATATAGAAAATGCCATAAGACCTTTAGCTATTGGCAGAAAAAATTATCTCTTTGCTGGCAGTCATGAGTCCGCACAAAACATAGCTCTATTTTATAGCTTTTTTGCTACTTGCAAAAAGAATAACGTAAACCCACATACGTGGCTATGTGATGTCCTTAATAGATTACCAGAACATAAGGCTAATAAACTTTCGGAGTTACTGCCTCAAAATTGGAAGCCTGTTGATAAATAATCAAGGGTGTACTTTACCGTACGCTTACCATAAAAAATACGCAATGAATATACCAAAAAAACAATATTTTCTAAACTTTGAGTTATTTATGTCTTATGAAATATATATAAATGACATGAAAATAGCAAATAACATTCAATCTGGACCAGTATCTGGATTACGATATTTGAATGATTACATTCTGAATTCGGGAAAACAAACAATAACATTAATTGACCGTGATTTAAAACCTAATTCTAATATGCCAAATGATATATTTAAAAAAATAAGTTTAGAAATTTATAGTGCAGATGAAAATGATGAAAACACAAAGTTGGAAAAGAAGTTTGATTTCCCTGATATACCAACTCCAAGACCATATTATTATAAAAACACATGGGAGTTTGATGCTGAAGTTCCTTACACCGTAGACGGATGGAAAGATGGGCAAGATTTATCAAAAATAGATCAAAAAGAGTTGAAGAAAATGGTGGTAGCGAAATTTCAACACTTAAGAACAATTTTAAATCAAGGAAAAGTAGATCAATTTATGGAAGAAAACGCCAAAGGATATAAGGAATTTGTTATTACCAACTATTATCAAAAAAAATGGCATGAATTTGACGAAAACATTAGAGAAACTATAGGTAATCAAAAGGGAATTATGCTTCCTTTAGAGCATTATAAAATGAAAATAGTTGCAAATGGTCAATTGGTAACCTTAGAAAGAATTAACCTCCCTTATAAAGGACAAAGTGCATTGTTAGCAATCAATGAAAAATAAAATACGATATACACTGATTATATTCATTTATATATGCCAAAAGGAAAAACAAGCTTAGAGCCAATACGTCTGAATATAGAATATGAGGTTGCTCATTTTTAAAAACAACAACTTTACAACAGATTAATCATCAATGATAAAAAGGCTGCTATCTGGTTTAAGAATTCAAAAACGAGAGGAACATCCTGGCAGCCTGTTTATACCAAATACATTTCCAAGAGACGGTTTAGAAATGGAATTATTTTTTGTTTTACTCTCGTTCTGTTTTTTAACAACGCTAGCACGTAAAACAACCTATTTATATCGGTTATTTTGGATTGTAATTCGCCTTATTTTATTGACGATTTTTTTAGGGTGAGGATGCACCCAAATTTAAAATCCCATCGGGTATATCTCACCCTTTAAATAAACCGAAATTTTCATCGTGATAAACAGCTACTTGTGATTCTTTTT
Organism: Flavobacteriaceae bacterium; assembly: GCA_965224465.1. Lineage (GTDB taxonomy): Bacteria > Bacteroidota > Bacteroidia > Flavobacteriales > Flavobacteriaceae. Next base: position 4,562,600 of record OZ245049.1, read on the forward strand.
TCAGTACATTTACATCAAATTAAGTTTTAAATTACAAATTAGATATCCCCACATGTCTCCGAGAATGGCTAGTCGCTCAATTTATAGACCAGCTTTTAATTTTCTCGTTGTTAAAAAATAGATCCATCGCTACGGCTGTCCGTTGTTTTTTTGTCAAGAAAAACAAATTAGGTTCGTACGTATATGATGGGATACACTATTTTTAAACAGTCATTTGGAGATGTGTTATGCGTGTTCTTTTTTGCAAATCAAACGGATTTCCTTTGTGGTTTATAAGGAAATATAAAATTTTAATACACTATTAAAAACACCTATCACAGGAAAAGCAAGACCGATTGCTGCTTCCTGAAATAGAATAATAATTGCGAAATTAAAAAGTAAAAAAAAACGTATGGCATTACAAAGCATCACTTCTATTTGGATAGGATCAACAGAGATATCCTATTTTAAATCATTAGAATTACATCAAAATATAAAAGACCATCACCACCTAAAATTAGTTTGTCGCATGGATGTTTTAGAGGGTTTTGAAGAAGAACAAGCAAAGAGCAGCAAGGATTTTTTAGGTCAGGTTATCAGCTTAGAAATAAGTCCCTCTATAGGGTTTGAAGGCGCCAAAGAACTCCTTTTTAAAGGGGTTGTAACGGGCGTGCAAAGCATAAAGGGCTTTGAGGCAGGTGATGGCGATGAAGTGATTATTAGCGCAAAGAGTCCTACTGTTTTAGCTAGCGATGGCGCACATTTCACTTCGTACAACGATGTTTCTTTGTCTGATATTATATACGATAATTTTCAGCTTTACGACACCTCAAAGCTATCCGTTTTAACACGCTTACAAAACGACCCTACCATACATTATTCGGTACAGCACAACGAAAGTTCTTTTGCCTATGCAAGTAGGTTAGCGGCTATGCATGGAGAATGGATGTACTACGATGGAATCCAATTGGTCTTTGGAAAACCAGATCAAACAGAAGTTGCATTAACCTACGGATTTGATTTAAAAGAATACGAGTTAAAGCTAGAGCCACAATCTAGTAATTACACCTATTTTGCAAACGATTATTTAACAGACCAGGTATATGAGCAATCGGCAGCTAATATAAATACAGGACTGCGAGGATATGGCGATTTTGTATCAGGTAAATCCGCACATCTATTCCATAAGGAAACTAAAATTTGGCATAATTTACACAACAGTCCACAAACGCAACAACGCTTAGACAGGGCTACAGAAATACAAATAAAAGCGATTGCTTTACAACAAGTAATTGTCCGTGTCACAAGCGACAATACAGGGGTAAAACTGGGAGGTATTGTAACAATAGAAGGCAATAAATACAGGGTTGTAAAAATTACACATACCAATACAGAAACAGGCGAATACCTCAATAAATTTGAAGCCATTACCACAGATATAAATACATATCCGTATACAGATATAAACGCATTTCCAAAAAGTAAAAGTCAAACAGCTGTTGTAAAACACAACGATGATCCCGATGGTTTAGGGCGTGTAAAAGTACAGTTTGTTTGGCAAAAAATCACAGGAGAAATAAGTCCATGGATACGAATGGTACAGCCACATGGGGGAGCAGATAAGGGCTTTTATTTTATTCCAGAAATAAACGAAGAAGTATTGGTAGGTTTTGAAGGTGGGAATGCAGAGTATCCCTATGTCCTTGGGAGTCTCTACAATGGAAGTCAAGGTGCAGGTGCTTTTCAATCAAAAAACAACGATATTAAAGCGATTAAAACCCGTAGCGGACATACTATTGAGTTTAATGATAAAGAGGGTGCAGAAAGCATTACTATAAAAGATAAAAAGAATAATAGTGTTTTTATTGATACCGCAAATAATAATATAACGATATCGGCAAATGAAACAATGACTTTTAAAGCTAAAAACATTGAGATTAACACTACAGAAAATCTAAATATATTTGTAGGAAAGGACAAAAACGAAAGCATTGCAAAAAAACAAACTTTAACAGCAAAAAACAGCACCATCTTAATTGAAGAAAAAGCAGAAATTCAAGCTAAAGAGTATCTTAAAAATGCGCAAAAAATAACAATAAATAGTACCAAAGAAAACCTAGAACTTTCAAGTGCGAAACAAGTAGTGAGTAATAGTGCTGAAAAAAATATTTTAAGTTAAGTGTATGTTTGATTTTATAACAGACACAGAACGTAACGAGAAGGCTTTTAAAAACAATGACCTTAATTTGGACGGTCGTGACACTTTAAATATTCGCCCCATAATTGGGGTACATACCTATGCGGTCTCTATAAAACATCTGGATGCTGAAACCGAAAAACGACTTGACTATACAATAACTGTTGAATTTTTAGAGACCAATGATAAACTAGAATATCTTTTTAGAATTGATAAATCAAATTTTTTTATCAATCAAAAACAACCATCTCTAATTATAGAACAGTTAAGTTGCGAAATAGCCAAAAGCTTTTACCCTATTGAGGTTTTAACAAATTATAAAGGAAAAATCATCGAAGTAACTAATATAACATCTATTAAAAACAAATGGGAAACGCAACGGATTAAGTTACAAAAAGAATACAAAGGAGCGGTAATTACAACTATTATAAAACATATAGATCAGAAAGTAAACAGCCTATCTGAAATTGAAAATTCTTTAAATATAGACCTGTTTTTTAACCTGTTTTTTGCTGGGAATTATGTCAGTTACAATACGCTTCTTACAATACCTCATAAAATGATATTTGCCTATGATCCCAATAAGACACCTGTTGTTTTTGAAGGGACAAATACATTAAACCCTATGCGTACAGAGCAAAGTACAATTGAAGTACGCTTTAAGGGAGAAAATAAGCAACCTACAAAAGAAGCATTTTTAGAAGTGGATTATGATTTTGACTACAAAACGCGTATGCCTGTATGGATACATTCTACTTGTGTTATAAATGACGTAAAAAATAAAAGCCTCCAAAAAAACATTGAAATACAGATTGTGTTAGAGAAACAAAAAAAAGAAATAAAAAATGTTCTCTTAGATCAAGATGATGAAGATACTAAACGAGCAATAAAAAACAAAAAAAAATGGTTTCACGTTTTACATAAATCTTAATGTTATGAGTCAAAAAAAATTAGTTTGCCATGGAGCACTTTGTAAATGTAAGTTTGGATTTACACCAGACACACTTGCCGTACTTACACAACAAAAAGTATATATAAACGACCATAGCGGAAGTCAAAAACTTGTGGCAACCAATAAAGATATAGGCATGCCTTTTCAGGCAAAAACTTTTGGACAATGTAAGTTACAACCTACTTCTACTAGTTATTTACCTTGTATTCCTAGCATTACTGCTTGGGATGGTTTCCATGAGAAGACACAGATAAAAAGCAATCAAGGTGCTCCTCTGCTAGAAGACAGTAAAGCTACTTGTGCAATAGCAGGTGCTCCCTGTGTAGAAATAGTATTTCATGGACAAACTGGAAGCCCCTCAGTACAAAACTTAGAGAATACAGACGATGAAATTATAAGTCAAGTTGTTCCTATCCTATCAGTAAAAGAAATTAAAAACCCGTCTCCTTATCATTGTATAAGCGTTACAGTGCAAGACAATGGTTCTGAAGAAAAAAAAGGAAAGGTAAAGCGAGGAATTCTCCAAAAACTCCATTTAAAATAATGGGAGCATGTTTGTATTATAAAAGGAAATTCAAAAATATTGTTTTTGACACAGCCCTTACTACGAGTCTTAACACTAGGGGGGTAGGTATTTTCTATACAAAAATGGATGCCTCTTCGGGTAAATTAACTCAAAACATGTACATCTTACAGGTACCAAAAAATCAGCACTAAAAAACATGAAAAAAGTGAAACCAGAAACTGTTAAAACCAAAGCAGTAGATATAATCCGTATTGGATCGGACGCCTCTCTATATACAATAAAAACAGGTGGAAAAAAGAGTTTTTCAGTTAAAAATAATAGTATCAAGTCTCAGAAATGGATAAATATTTCTATGGAATATTTAGAAGAAGCTAAAAATATAGATCCCATGGTTGTTTTCCCCAAATGGAGGAACTGGCCGAACAAAGCAGATAAAAAACCAATAAATAAATTTGGTATAGGAAAGCAATACGCAAAAGCAAGTACCGTTACACTTACAGTTGGTCTAGATAAACAGAACGAAGGTAAGGTTTATTATATTGAACACTTCATCGATCAACCTACTCTTATAACAGGGGATTACATAGCTATTATTGACGAGCCTAAAATTTTATCTGCTTATTTTGCACGTTATAAAGATGAATTTTTATACCCAAATGAGACTAAAGGAAGCAGTGTTTTTACCTACAAAGGAAGTGTACAACTGTATATTTTAGGGCATCTTTTGCCAAATTATACGGTTTCATTTCATAATTTTGCGCTATTTGAAATTGATATTTATGATGATCTGAACAACAAAGTAACAAAAAAACCTTTGCGGTATTTTCAAAGAACAAGAATCAATGAGTTTACGGTAAATACATTAACATCTGTTACTATCTTTATAGATGAAGCTTGGAGAGGAGAAAGTAAACAAAAAGAAAAAGTAAAAACATATCATGCTACAATAAAAACAACTTTATACGCCAATAAAGATTCTTTTACAGGTAAAGAAGTGGACTATGTAAGAGAAGGATTAATTATTAATGATAAAGAAAATCGTAATAGCAATAATTTTACAAACAAATTTAAAAGCGTTGCTCCTAACGGAGAGGTAATTGGAGTCACTTATACAAGCGAAGATGAAATGATTAGCAATAGTGGTTACGGGAGACATGTACAATATGGTATAGATAACGCTCGTAAATACACCAAAACTGCTTTAAAAGAGATATACGATACAAAAAATAATGGTTTTGTCCTGGAAGGGCAGCAAGTATCTTTTCAGGTAAAAGATGATACGATGGATGTGATATTAGAGAAATACGAAGCGGGAAAAAATAATATGTTGGCTGTTGTAGGTGATGTAGAATACAGCTCAAAAGAAACAGGATCTTGTAAATTCTCTAAATTACAAATAGAACATAAAAGTAGAAAGAAACCATTTGTACTTTTTGACGAAGAGAAGACGACTCAAAAACCAATAGACCATACCAATTTAGCCTTTTCCATTATAGCAGCAACAAAGAAAGAAACGATTAAGATTACAGCCATTGGCTTAGCCATACAAAACTATCAAGATAAAGGAGAACGAAAACCAAAATGTTATGGTATTACCACCGCAAAAAAGATAAAAGAAGGCATTCTGACGGATAAAAAAATAAAACATAAAAGACAATTAGATTTTAAGCACAACTCCATTAAAGATGTGTTTCCTATGGAAGACGCTTATATATTATACCCAGATGCTATAAGTAATGTATCTACTGCTATTGTAGAGACAGACGGTACAGGTACAATTAATATAGAAGAACAAAACCTCGAATACACCTATCTCAAAAATGGTATAGAACTAAAGGTTGGGTATTTTTACAATAAGACTTTTGATACTTCTGTAGAAAAAATAATTGGACTAAAAATAGGAGAATGGACGAATGATTTTATTGATAAAGCTTGGATTTTAAGATACTTTTTACTCAGAGATAATCAAGCACAAACCTATTTTATCCCTGTTGGAACTTGTAGGTACCCGAATCAAACCGTTGTCATAAAAATATATCCAGACATAAATTGGTCTATTTCATTTTCTTTTGGGAAGGTAGATCCAAAACATAAAGAAGATTGGCAAAGTGGCTTGTCCGAAAAAAAAGCAGCACTAATAAATAAGTATAAAGAAGAAATATCCGAAACAAAAGCAGCACTAATAAATAAGTGTAAAGAAGTAATTTTTAGAAGTAAACAGCTCTCCGTAGAAGAAAAGAAAAAAAAAGAAGTATTAAAAAAAATCAACTTCTCACTTGGTATAGCCGCTGCTTATGGTACAAATAAAATTAATTTAACACCTGATTTAGGTAAAAAAATACATGACCTAATATATGAGTTTGCCAAAGCCAAAAACTTAATTGATTCTATAAGTGGAAATTCTGTTAGTAAAGAAAAACAAAATTCATTATACAAAAATCGGATAAAAAATCTTGGTGGAAAATGGATGAAAAAACTAGACAAACTACCTGTTACCATAACAGTGTATCAACCCAGTTTTTCAGCTGGTTTTGCATGGGGTAGGAAAACATTGGAATCACAAACAAATTGCAATGCTCCTATAACATATGATGTGTTTTTAAAAGCAGATCCTTTATTTAAAATGGAAGGAAGCCTAGATTTAATTACCTGTGCTACTTTTATGCCTGTTATTGGACAGGTAATAAAAGTAGTTGATATTGTATTAAATGTTGCTGGAATAGAGCCTGTATTGAAGCTTACTGCCATGGGGGAAATTAAATTATCACTAATAGGTACAATAAAAGTTGACGGCGACACCAATGAGAAAAAACTAGAAACTAAAATGAGTGCAGGACTCAAAATGACTATAGAAGCAAGTATTACTATAGGAGATGGACTGGTAGGATTTATGTTTGCTGGTGGTGATATTATTGGCACTGTGACAAAGAAGACCTATACCGCCTATGCGGAAACAGGATTTGAATTAAACCTATCCACTGGCGTTACGGCTCATAAAGGCCCCTATGTAGGAGTGAAACTAGAATTCCTAGGTCTTATTGCTGCAGGGAAATTAGAAACAAAAATCAACAAAAAGGGAGAGGCTTCCGAAGAACCTTTTAAGTATATTATTATAGAGAAAACTACTTTTATAGATAAAACTTTTTACTTTTAAAATTATGAATAAAATTTTATTAATTGTTGTTGTTCTTATGCTAACTACAGCTTGCGCACAACAACAACAACAACAACAACAACAACAACAACAACAACAACAACAACAACAGAAAAAGAACATGAACACCCAAACCAGCCAACAGAATAATTACCCATATAAAAACGCCAACCGACCTGGTTATTATTTGCAAATAAATAATCAGAATTGTTATTACGAACTGGATATAAATGGCTTAAGCAGTACAGAGTATTATGGTGAATATCCTGCTTATTCAACAAGAATACCTCTAAATCTTCAAATATTAAAAAGTGGAACACAAAGTCTTTCCTTAAAAATAGTTCCTTATAAAGGTGATACCCTGTCTCCAAAAGCCAACCTACAAATGCGTTTGATAAAATATGCAGACATGACAGATTTAGAAAATGAATATGGAGGAAGTACCGTATTGTGGAACTGGGAAATGCCAGATATTGAGAATCAAAAACTACCCTTATTTGTTTATGATACTGTATTTAATGCAGAGGTGCCCTATACAATTAATACACTTGACACCAAGGCAGTTGATTTATCTAAAATAGACAAAGACATACTGCTAGAGAAAGTACTTGCAGAATTTACTAGAATAAGAGCATCTATTATTAATAAAACACAAGACAAAGAAGCTTTATGTAATTTTATAGATTGTGCACTTATACAATTATACAAAGGAGAAAATCTTAAAGACGAGGTGGTTGATGGTATGATAAATCTTGGAGACGGAAAAGAACCGCAACCCTTAGAGAATTTTGAAATGCGCTTGTATTATCACAATAGAATTGTAACTCTGGTTAGGAAAGTTAATAAAAGGTCTGCTATTTGGTTTGAGAATCCAGAAACGGGAGGGACATCCTGGCAGCCTGTTTATATATACATAGATAAGGTTACTGGGAAATGGGTGCGATGGTAATAAAAGAAAGTATGAATAGAATTTTATTGATTTCGTGGGGCTGTATTTTTTTCTGTTGTTCAGTGTATGGACAACAGAAAAAAAACATGAATACCCAAACCAGCCAACAGAACAATTACCCGTATAAAAACGACAGCCGACCTGGTTATTATTTACAAATAAATAATCAGAATTGTTATTACGAATTGAGAATTAATGATTTTAATGGGGGTAAATATTTTGATATGTACCCATCATATTCAGTACGAATCCCCTTAAATTTACGAATATTAAAAAGTGGAAAACAAAATATTTCCCTAAAAATAGTTCCTTATAAAGGTGACACCCTGTCTCCAAAAGCCAACCTACAAATGCGTTTGATAAAATATGCAGACATGACAGATTTAGAAAACGAATATGGAGGAAGTACCGTATTGTGGAACTGGGAAATGCCAGATATTGAGAATCAAAAACTACCCTTATTTGTTTATGATACTGTATTTAATGCAGAGGTGCCCTATACAATTAATACACTTGACACCAAGGCAGTTGATTTATCTAAAATAGACAAAGACATACTGCTAGAGAAAGTACTTACAGAATTTACTAGAATAAGAGCATCTGTTATTAATAAAACACAAGATAAAAAAGATTTAATAAGGGGGATAAGACGTCCGCTTATTCAGTTATATAAGGGAGAAAAACTTAAAGACGAGGTGATTGATGGTATGATAAATCTTGGAGACGGAAAAGAACCGCAACCCTTAGAAAATTTTGAAATGCACTTGTATTATCACAATAGAATTGTAACTCTTCTAAAAAAAGTTGATAAAGAGTCTGCTATCTGGTTTGAGAATCCAGAAACGGGAGGGACATCCTGGCAGCCTGTTTATATATACATAGATAAGGTTACTGGGAAATGGGTGCGATGGTAATAAAAGAAAGTATGAATAGAATTTTATTGATTTCGTGGGGCTGTATTTTTTTCTGTTGTTCAGTGTATGGACAACAGAAAAAAAACATGAACACCCAAACCAGCCAACAGAACAATTACCCGTATAAAAACGACAGCCGACCTGGTTATTATTTACAAATAAATAATCAGAATTGTTATTACGAACTGAGAATTAATGATTTTAATGGAGGTAATTATTTTGGTATGTACCCATCATATTCAGTACGGATCCCTTTAAATTTACGAATATTAAAAAGTGGAAAACAAAGTCTTTCTTTAAAAATAGTTCCTTATAAAGGTGATACCCTGTCTCCCAAAGCCAACCTACAAATGCGTTTGATAAAATATGCAGACATGACAGATTTAGAAAACGAATATGGAGGAAGTACTGTATTGTGGAGCTGGGAAATGCCAGATATTGAGAATCAAAAATTACCCTTATTTGTTTATGATACTGTATTTAATGCAGAAGTGCCCTATACACTTGATAGACTTGACACCAAGGCAGTTGATTTATCTAAAATAGACAAAGACATACTGCTAGAGAAAGTACTTACAGAATTTACTAGGATAAGAGCATCTATTATTAATAAAACACAAGACAAAGAAGCTTTATGTGATTTTATAGATTGTGCACTTATACAATTATACAAAGGAGAAAAACTTAAAGACGAGGTGATTGATGGTATGATAAATCTTGGAGATGGAAAAGAACCACAACCCTTAGAGAATTTTGAAATGCGCATGTATTATCACAATAGAATTGTAACTCTGGTTAGGAAAGTTAATAAAAGGTCTGCTATCTGGTTTGAGAATCCAGAAACAGGAGGGACATCCTGGCAGCCTGTTAATCTATACATAGATAAGGTTACTGGGAAATGGGTGCGATGGTAATAAAAGAAAGTATGAATAGAATTTTATTGATTTCGTGGGGCTGTATTTTTTTCTGTTGTTCAGTGTATGGACAACAGAAAAAAAACATGAACACCCAAACCAGCCAACAGAACAATTACCCGTATAAAAACGACAGCCGACCTGGTTATTATTTACAAATAAATAATCAGAATTGTTATTACGAACTGGATACAAATGGTTTAAGTAGTGCAGAGTATTATGGCGAATACCCTGCTTATTCAACAAGAATACCTCTAAATCTTCATATCTTAAAAAGTGGAAAACAAAGTCTTTCCTTAAAAATAGTTCCTTATAAAGGTGACACCCTGTCTCCAAAAGCCAACCTACAAATGCGTTTGATAAAATATGCAGACATGACAGATTTAGAAAACGAATATGGAGGAAGTACCGTATTGTGGAACTGGGAAATGCCAGATATTGAGAATCAAAAACTACCCTTATTTGTTTATGATACTGTATTTAGAGCAGAGATGCCCTATACAATTAATACACTTGACACCAAGGCAGTTGATTTATCTAAAATAGACAAAGACATACTGCTAGAGAAAGTACTTACAGAATTTACTAGAATAAGAGCAACTATTATTAATAAAACACAAGACAAAGAAGCTTTATCTAAAGCTATAAAACGCCCACTTATACAATTATACAAAGGGAAAAAACTTAAAGACGAGGTGATTGATGGTATGATAAATCTTGGAGATGGAAAAGAACCACAACCCTTAGAGAATTTTGAAATGCGCATGTATTATCACAATAGAATTGTAACTCTGGTTAGGAAAGTTAATAAAAGGGCTGCTATCTGGTTTGAGAATCCAGAAACGGGAGGGACATCCTGGCAGCCTGTTTATATATACATAGATAAGGTTACTGGGAAATGGGTGCGATGGTAATAAAAAAAGTTAAAATTTGATTACCCACGGTATTTTACATAGAGTCTGATTTTTCGACGGATTTTTATTTTTCAGGAGTCACCATTTTTGTTAAATTTCAAGGAGGGAGAAAGAAAAAGGATAAACCCTCTACTTTTTCCATAATCGACGATTTAAGCACTTCTTTTGATATTTTAAAAAAGAAAGGAGAATTCAAATAAAATAATAAAAAATGAAAGCACAAAAACACCTCATACTAAGCATTGCAATGCTAGTACTTGTTAATTGTAAAGGACAAGAAAGTAAAAAAACAAACGATCATAAAAAATACGCAATGAATATACCAAAAAAACAATATTTCCTGAACTATGAGCTATTTATGTCTTATGAATTATATATAAATGATGTAAAATTAACCAATTACATTCAATTGGGACCAGTATCTGGTATGGAGTATTTGAATGATTACATTCTGAATTCGGGAAAACAAACAATAACATTAATTGACCGTGATTTAAAACCTAATTCTAATATGCCAAATGATATATTTAAAAAAATAAGTTTAGCAATTTATAGTGCAGATGAAAATGATGAAAACACAAAGTTGGAAAAGAAGTTTGATTTCCCTGATATACCAACTCCAATACCATATTATTATAAAAACACATGGGAGTTTGATGCCGAAGTTCCCTACACAATAGATGGATGGAAAGATGGACAAGATTTATCAAAAATAGATCAAAAAGAGTTGGAAAAAATGGTGGTAGCTAAATTTCAACACTTAAGAACAATTTTAAATCAAGGAAAAGTGGATCAATTTATGGAAGAAAACGCCAAAGGATATAAGGAATTTGTTATTGCCAACTATTATCAAAAAAAATGGCATGAATTTGACGAAAATATTAGAGAATTAGTAGAAGATCAAGAAGGTTTTATGCTTCCTTTAGAGGATTATAAAATGAAAGTAGTTGCAAATGGTCAATTGGTAACCTTGGAAAGAATTAACCTTCCTTATAAAGGACAAAGTGCATTATTAGCAATCGATGAAAAAGAGAATACGATATACACTGATTATATTCATTTATATATGCCAAAAGGAAAAACAAGCTTAGAGCCAATACGTCTGAATATAGAATATGAGGTTGCTGATTTTTCAAAAAAATAATTTTACAACATATTAATCATCAATGATAAAAGGGCTGCTATCTGGTTTAAGAATTCAAAAACGGGAGGGACATCCTGGCAGCCTGTTTATACCAAATACATTTCCAAGAGACGGTTTAGAAATGGAATTATTTTTTATATCGGTCATTTTGGATTGTAATTGGTATCATATATACATAGATAAGGTTAAAGGGCAAAGTGGCTTGTCCGAAAAAAAAGAAGTATTAAAAAAAATCAACTTCTCACTTGGTATAGCCGCTGCTTATGGTACAAATAAAATTAATTTAACACCTGATTTAGGTAAAAAAATACATGACCTAATATATGAGTTTGCCAAAGCCAAAAACTTAATTGATTCTATAAGTGGAAATTCTGTTAGTAAAGAAAAACAAAATTCATTATACAAAAATCGGATAAAAAATCTTGGTGGAAAATGGATGAAAAAACTAGACAAACTACCTGTTACCATAACAGTGTATCAACCCAGTTTTTCAGCTGGTTTTGCATGGGGTAGGAAAACATTGGAATCACAAACAAATTGCAATGCTCCTATAACATATGATGTGTTTTTAAAAGCAGATCCTTTATTTAAAATGGAAGGAAGCCTAGATTTAATTACCTGTGCTACTTTTATGCCTGTTATTGGACAGGTAATAAAAGTAGTTGATATTGTATTAAATGTTGCTGGAATAGAGCCTGTATTGAAGCTTACTGCCATGGGGGAAATTAAATTATCACTAATAGGTACAATAAAAGTTGACGGCGACACCAATGAGAAAAAACTAGAAACTAAAATGAGTGCAGGACTCAAAATGACTATAGAAGCAAGTATTACTATAGGAGATGGACTGGTAGGATTTATGTTTGCCGGTGGTGATATTATTGGTGCTGTGACAAAAAACACCTATACCGCCTATGCGGAAACAGGATTTGAATTAAACCTATCCACTGGCGTTACGGCTCATAAAGGCCCCTATGTAGGAGTGAAACTAGAATTCCTAGGTCTTATTGCTGCAGGAAAAAAAGAAACAAAAATGGTTCAATTTGGAGGGGGGGCCGAAGAACTATTTAAGTATGTTATTATAAATAAAACTACTTTTATAGACAAAACTTTTTACTTTTAAAATTATGAATAAAATTTTATTAATTGCTGTTGTTCTTATGCTAACTACAGCTTGCGCACAACAACAACAACAACAACAACAACAACAACAACAACAACAACAACAACAACAGAAAAAAAACATGAATACCCAAACCAGCCAACAGAACAATTACCCGTATAAAAACGACAGCCGACCTGGTTATTATTTACAAATAAATAATCAGAATTGTTATTACGAACTGGATATAAATGATTTAAGAAGTACAGAGTATTACGGCAGATACCCTGCTTATTCAACAAGGACACCTCTAAATCTTCAAATATTAAAAAGTGGAAAACAAAGTATTTCCTTAAAAATAGTTCCTTATAAAGGCGATGCCTTGTCTCCCAAAGCCAACCTGCAAATGCGTTTGATAAAATATGCAGACATGACAGATTTAGAAAATGAATATGGAGGAAGTACCGTATTGTGGAACTGGGAAATGCCAGATATTGAGGACCAAAAATTACCCTTATTTGTTTATGATACTGTATTTAGAGCAGAGATGCCCTATACAATTAATACACTTGACACCAAGGCAGTTGATTTATCTAAAATAGACAAAGACATACTGCTAGAGAAAGTACTTACAGAATTTACTAGAATAAGAGCAACTATTATTAATAAAACACAAGACAAAGAAGCTTTATCTAAAGCTATAAAACGCCCACTTATACAATTATACAAAGGGAAAAAACTTAAAGAAGAGGTGATTGATGGTATGATAAATCTTGGAGATGGAAAAGAACCGCAAGCCTTAGAGAATTTTGAAATGCGCTTGTATTATCACAATAGAATTGTAACTCTGGTTAGAAAAGTTGATAAAGGGGATGCTATCTGGTTTAAGAATCCAGAAACGGGAGGGACATCCTGGCAGCCTGTTTATATATACATAGATAAGGTTACTGGGAAATGGCTGCGATGGTAATAAAAGAAAGTATGAATAGAATTTTATTGATTTCGTGGGGCTGTATTTTTTTCTGTTGTTCAGTGTATGGACAACAGAAAAAAAACATGAATACCCAAACCAGCCAACAGAACAATTACCCGTATAAAAACGATAGCCGACCTGGTTATTATTTACAAATAAATAATCAGAATTGTTATTACGAACTGGATATAAATGGCTTAAGCAGTACAGAGTATTATGGTGAATATCCTGCTTATTCAACAAGAATACCTCTAAATCTTCAAATATTAAAAAGTGGAACACAAAGTCTTTCCTTAAAAATAGTTCCTTATAAAGGTGATACCCTGTCTCCAAAAGCCAACCTGCAAATGCGTTTGATAAAATATGCAGACATGACAGATTTAGAAAACGAATATGGAGGAAGTACCGTATTGTGGAACTGGGAAATGCCAGATATTGAGAACCAAAAACTACCCTTATTTGTTTATGATACTGTATTTAAAGCGGAGGTGCCATATTCAATTAATACACTTGACACCAAGGCAGTTGATTTATCTAAAATAGACAAAGACATACTGCTAGAGAAAGTACTTACAGAATTTACTAGGATTAGAGCATCTGTTATTAATAAAACACAAGACAAAGAAGCTTTATGTAATTTTATAGATTGTGCACTTATACAATTATACAAAGGAGAAAAGCTTAAAGACGAGGTGGTTGATGGTATGATAAATCTTGGAGACGGAAAAGAACCGCAACCCTTAGAGAATTTTGAAATGCGCTTGTATTATCACAATAGAATTGTAACTCTGGTTAGAAAAGTTAATAAAAGGTCTGCTATTTGGTTTGAGAATCCAGAAACGGGAGGGACATCCTGGCAGCCTGTTTATATATACATAGATAAGGTTACTGGGAAATGGGTGCGGTGGTAATAAAAAAAGTTAAAATTTGATTACCCACGGTATTTTACATAGAGTCTGATTTTTCGACGGATTTTTATTTTTCAGGAGTCACCATTTTTGTTAAATTTCAAGGAGGGAGAAAAAAAGAGGGTAAAGCAGACTCTACTTTTCACATAATCGACGATTTAAGCACTTCTTTTGATATTTTAAAAAAGAAAGGAGAATTCAAATAAAATAATAAAAAATGAAAGCACAAAAACACCTCATACTAAGCATTGCAATGCTAGTACTTGTTAATTGTAAAGGACAAGAAAGTAAAAAAACAAACGATCATAAAAAATACGCAATGAATATACCAAAAAAACAATATTTCCTGAACTATGAGCTATTTATGTCTTATGAAATATATATAAATGACATGAAAATAGCAAATAACATTCAATCTGGACCAGTATCTGGATTACGATATTTGAACGATTATATTTTGAATTCGGGAAAACAAACAATAACATTAATTGACCGTGATTTAGAACCTGATTCTAATATAGCAAATGATATATTTAAAAAAATAAGTTTAGAAATTTATAGTGCAGATGAAAATGATGAAAACACAAAGTTGGAAAAGAAGTTTGATTTCCCTGATATACCAACTCCAAGACCATATTATTATAAAAACACATGGGAGTTTGATGTTGAAGTTCCTTACACCGTAGACGGATGGAAAGATGGGCAAGATTTATCAAAAATAGATCAAAAAGAGTTGAAGAAAATGGTGGTAGCGAAATTTCAACACTTAAGAACAATTTTAAATCAAGGAAAAGTAGATCAATTTATGGAAGAAAACGCCAAAGGATATAAGGAATTTGTTATTACCAACTATTATCAAAAAAAATGGCATGAATTTGACGAAAACATTAGAGAAACTATAGGTAATCAAAAGGGAATTATGCTTCCTTTAGAGCATTATAAAATGAAAATAGTTGCAAATGGTCAATTGGTAACCTTAGAAAGAATTAACCTCCCTTATAAAGGACAAAGTGCATTGTTAGCAATCAATGAAAAAATAAACAGGCTATACACTGATTATATTCATTTATATATGCCAAAAGGAAAAACAAGCTTAGAGCCAATACGTCTAAATATAGAATATGATCTTGCTCATTTTTAAAAACAACAACTTTACAACAGATTAATCATCAATGATAAAAAGGCTGCTATCTGGTTTAAGAATTCAAAAACGAGAGGAACATCCTGGCAGCCTGTTTATACTTAATACATTTCCAAGAGACGGTTTAGAAATGGAATTATTTTTTATATCGGTCATTTTGGATTGTAATTGGTATCATATATACATAGATAAGGTTAAAGGGCAAAGTGGCTTGTCCGAAAAAAAAGAAGTATTAAAAAAAATCAACTTCTCACTTGGTATAGCCGCTGCTTATGGTACAAATAAAATTAATTTAACACCTGATTTAGGTAAAAAATACATGACCTAATATATGAGTTTGCCAAAGCCAAAAACTTAATTGATTCTATAAGTGGAAATTCTGTTAGTAAAGAAAAACAAAATTCATTATACAAAAATCGGATAAAAAATCTTGGTGGAAAATGGATGAAAAAACTAGACAAACTACCTGTTACCATAACAGTGTATCAACCCAGTTTTTCAGCTGGTTTTGCATGGGGTAGGAAAACATTGGAATCACAAACAAATTGCAATGCTCCTATAACATATGATGTGTTTTTAAAAGCAGATCCTTTATTTAAAATGGAAGGAAGCCTAGATTTAATTACCTGTGCTACTTTTATGCCTGTTATTGGACAGGTAATAAAAGTAGTTGATATTGTATTAAATGTTGCTGGAATAGAGCCTGTATTGAAGCTTACTGCCATGGGGGAAATTAAATTATCACTAATAGGTACAATAAAAGTTGACGGCGACACCAATGAGAAAAAACTAGAAACTAAAATGAGTGCAGGACTCAAAATGACTATAGAAGCAAGTATTACTATAGGAGATGGACTGGTAGGATTTATGTTTGCCGGTGGTGATATTATTGGTGCTGTGACAAAAAACACCTATACCGCCTATGCGGAAACAGGATTTGAATTAAACCTATCCACTGGCGTTACGGCTCATAAAGGTCCCTATGTAGGAGTGAAACTAGAATTCCTAGGTCTTATTGCCGCAGGGAAATTAGAAACAAAAATGGATGAATATGGAGGGACTTCCGAAGAACTATTTAAGTATGTTATTATAGAGAAAACTACTTTTATAGATAAAACTTTTTACTTTTAAAATTATGAATAAAATTTTATTGATTGCTGTTGTTCTTATGCTAACTACAGCTTGCGCACAACAACAACAACAACAACAACAACAACAACAACAGAAAAAAAACATGAATACCCAAACCAGCCAACAGAACAATTACCCGTATAAAAACGCCAGCCGACCTGGTTATTATTTACAAATAAATAATCAGAATTGTTATTACGAACTGAGAATTAATGATTTTAAAGGAGGTTATTATTTTGGTGTGTACCCAACATATTCAGTACGTGTTCCTTTAAATTTACGAATTTTAAAAAGTGGAACACAAAGTCTTTCCTTAAAAATAGTTCCTTATAAAGGTGATACCCTGTCTTCAAAAGCCAACCTACAAATGCGTTTGATAAAATATGCAGACATGACAGATTTAGAAAACGAATATGGAGGAAGTACCGTATTGTGGAACTGGGAAATGCCAGATATTGAGAATCAAAAACTACCCTTATTTGTTTATGATACTGTATTTAATGCAGAGGTGCCCTATACAATTAATACACTTGACACCAAGGCAGTTGATTTATCTAAAATAGACAAAGACATACTGCTAGAGAGAGTACTTACAGAATTTACTAGGATAAGAGCATCTATTATTAATAAATCACAAGATAAAAAAGATTTAATAAGGGGGATAAGACGTCCGCTTATTCAGTTATATAAGGGAGAAAAACTTAAAGACGAGGTGATTGATGGTATGATAAATCTTGGAGACGGAAAAGAACCGCAACCCTTAGAAAATTTTGAAATGCACTTGTATTATCACAATAGAATTGTAACTCTGGTTAGAAAAGTTAATAAAAGGGCTGCTATCTGGTTTGAGAATCCAGAAACGGGAGGGACATCCTGGCAGCCTGTTTATATATACATAGATAAGGTTACTGGGAAATGGGTGCGATGGTAATAAAAGAAAGTATGAATAGAATTTTATTGATTTCGTGGGGCTGTATTTTTTTCTGTTGTTCAGTGTATGGACAACAGAAAAAAAACATGAACACCCAAACCAGCCAACAGAACAATTACCCGTATAAAAACGACAGCCGACCTGGTTATTATTTACAAATAAATAATCAGAATTGTTATTACGAACTGGATATAAATGGCTTAAGCAGTACAGAGTATTATGGTGAATATCCTGCTTATTCAACAAGAATACCTCTAAATCTTCAAATATTAAAAAGTGGAACACAAAGTCTTTCCTTAAAAATAGTTCCTTATAAAGGTGATACCCTGTCTCCAAAAGCCAACCTGCAAATGCGTTTGATAAAATATGCAGACATGACAGATTTAGAAAACGAATATGGAGGAAGTACCGTATTGTGGAACTGGGAAATGCCAGATATTGAGAACCAAAAACTACCCTTATTTGTTTATGATACTGTATTTAAAGCGGAGGTGCCCTATTCAATTAATACACTTGACACCAAGGCAGTTGATTTATCTAAAATAGACAAAGACATACTGCTAGAGAAAGTACTTACAGAATTTACTAGGATTAGAGCATCTGTTATTAATAAAACACAAGACAAAGAAGCTTTATGTAAATTGGTAAATCGTGGAATTATACAATTATACAAAGGAGAAAAACTTAAAGACGAGGTGGTTGATGATATGATAAATCTTGGAGATGGAAAAGAACCACAAGCCTTAGAGAATTTTGAAATGTGCATGTATTATCACAATAGAACTGTAACTCTGGTTAGAAAAGTTAATAAAGGAGCTGTTATCTGGTTTGAGAATCCAGAAACGGGAGGGACATCCTGGCAGCCTGTTTATATATACATAGATAAGGTTACTGGGAAATGGGTGCGATGGTAATAAAAGAAAGTATGAATAGAATTTTATTGATTTCGTGGGGCTGTATTTTTTTCTGTTGTTCAGTGTATGGACAACAGAAAAAAAACATGAACACCCAAACCAGCCAACAGAACAATTACCCGTATAAAAACGACAGCCGACCTGGTTATTATTTGCAAATAAATAATCAGAATTGTTATTACGAACTGAGAATTAATGATTTTAATGGAGGTAATTATTTTGGTATGTACCCATCATATTCAGTACGGATCCCTTTAAATTTACGAATATTAAAAAGTGGAAAACAAAGTCTTTCTTTAAAAATAGTTCCTTATAAAGGTGATACCCTGTCTCCCAAAGCCAACCTACAAATGCGTTTGATAAAATATGCAGACATGACAGATTTAGAAAACGAATATGGAGGAAGTACTGTATTGTGGAGCTGGGAAATGCCAGATATTGAGAATCAAAAATTACCCTTATTTGTTTATGATACTGTATTTAATGCAGAAGTGCCCTATACACTTGATAGACTTGACACCAAGGCAGTTGATTTATCTAAAATAGACAAAGACATACTGCTAGAGAAAGTACTTACAGAATTTACTAGGATAAGAGCATCTATTATTAATAAAACACAAGACAAAGAAGCTTTATGTGATTTTATAGATTGTGCACTTATACAATTATACAAAGGAGAAAAACTTAAAGACGAGGTGATTGATGGTATGATAAATCTTGGAGATGGAAAAGAACCACAACCCTTAGAGAATTTTGAAATGCGCATGTATTATCACAATAGAATTGTAACTCTGGTTAGGAAAGTTAATAAAAGGTCTGCTATCTGGTTTGAGAATCCAGAAACAGGAGGGACATCCTGGCAGCCTGTTAATCTATACATAGATAAGGTTACTGGGAAATGGGTGCGATGGTAATAAAAAAAGTTAAAATTTGATTACCCACGGTATTTTACATAGAGTCTGATTTTTCGACGGATTTTTATTTTTCAGGAGTCACCATTTTTGTTAAATTTCAAGGAGGGAGAAAAAAAGAGGGTAAAGCAGACTCTACTTTTCACATAATCGACGATTTAAGCACTTCTTTTGATATTTTAAAAAAGAAAGGAGAATTCAAATAAAATAATAAAAAATGAAATCACAAAAACACCTCATACTAAGCATTGCAATGCTAGTACTTGTTAATTGTAAAGGACAAGAAAGTAAAAAAACAAACGATCATAAAAAATACGCAATGAATATACCAAAAAAACAATATTTCCTGAACTATGAGCTATTTATGTCTTATGAATTATATATAAATGATGTAAAATTAACCAATAATTTTCAATCGGGACCAGTATCTGGTATGGAGTATTTGAATGATTACATTCTGAATTCGGGAAAACAAACAATAACATTAATTGACCGTGATTTAGAACCTGATTCTAATATGCCAAATGATATATTTAAAAAAATAAGTTTAGCAATTTATAGTGCAGATGAAAATGATGAAAACACAAAGTTGGAAAAGAAGTTTGATTTCCCTGATATACCAACTCCAAGACCATATTATTATAAAAACACATGGGAGTTTGATGCTGAAGTTCCTTACACCGTAGACGGATGGAAAGATGGGCAAGATTTATCAAAAATAGATCAAAAAGAGTTGAAGAAAATGGTGGTAGCGAAATTTCAACACTTAAGAACAATTTTAAATCAAGGAAAAGTAGATCAATTTATGGAAGAAAACGCCAAAGGATATAAGGAATTTGTTATTACCAACTATTATCAAAAAAAATGGCATGAATTTGACGAAAACATTAGAGAAACTATAGGTAATCAAAAGGGAATTATGCTTCCTTTAGAGCATTATAAAATGAAAATAGTTGCAAATGGTCAATTGGTAACCTTAGAAAGAATTAACCTCCCTTATAAAGGACAAAGTGCATTGTTAGCAATCAATGAAAAAGAAAATACGATATACACTGATTATATTCATTTATATATGCCAAAAGGAAAAACAAGCTTAGAGCCAATACGTCTGAATATAGAATATGAGGTTGCTCATTTTTAAAAACAACAACTTTACAACAGATTAATCATCAATGATAAAAAGGCTGCTATCTGGTTTAAGAATTCAAAAACGAGAGGAACATCCTGGCAGCCTGTTTATACCAAATACATTTCCAAGAGACGGTTTAGAAATGGAATTATTTTTTATATCGGTCATTTTGGATTGTAATTGGTATCATATATACATAGATAAGGTTAAAGGGCAAAGTGGCTTGTCCGAAAAAAAAGAAGTATTAAAAAAAATCAACTTCTCACTTGGTATAGCCGCTGCTTATGGTACAAATAAAATTAATTTAACACCTGATTTAGGTAAAAAAATACATGACCTAATATATGAGTTTGCCAAAGCCAAAAACTTAATTGATTCTATAAGTGGAAATTCTGTTAGTAAAGAAAAACAAAATTCATTATACAAAAATCGGATAAAAAATCTTGGTGGAAAATGGATGAAAAAACTAGACAAACTACCTGTTACCATAACAGTGTATCAACCCAGTTTTTCAGCTGGTTT
Source organism: Flavobacteriaceae bacterium (assembly GCA_965224465.1). GTDB lineage: Bacteria > Bacteroidota > Bacteroidia > Flavobacteriales > Flavobacteriaceae. Next base: position 4,583,905 of record OZ245049.1, read on the forward strand.
TGCATGGGGTAGGAAAACATTGGAATCACAAACAAATTGCAATGCTCCTATAACATATGATGTGTTTTTAAAAGCAGATCCTTTATTTAAAATGGAAGGAAGCCTAGATTTAATTACCTGTGCTACTTTTATGCCTGTTATTGGACAGGTAATAAAAGTAGTTGATATTGTATTAAATGTTGCTGGAATAGAGCCTGTATTGAAGCTTACTGCCATGGGGGAAATTAAATTATCACTAATAGGTACAATAAAAGTTGACGGCGACACCAATGAGAAAAAACTAGAAACTAAAATGAGTGCAGGACTCAAAATGACTATAGAAGCAAGTATTACTATAGGAGATGGACTGGTAGGATTTATGTTTGCCGGTGGTGATATTATTGGCACTGTGACAAAGAAGACCTATACCGCCTATGCGGAAACAGGATTTGAATTAAACCTATCCACTGGCGTTACGGCTCATAAAGGACCCTATGTAGGAGTGAAACTAGAATTCCTAGGTCTTATTGCCGCAGGGAAATTAGAAACAAAAGCAGGTAGATATGGAGGGGCTTCCGAAGAATCTTTTAAGTATATTATTATAGAGAAAACTACTTTTATAGATAAAACTTTTTACTTTTAAAATTATGAATAAAATTTTATTAATTGCTGTTGTTCTTATGCTAACTACAGCTTGCGCACAACAACAACAACAACAACAACAACAACAGAAAAAAAATATGAACATCCAAGCCAACCTACAGAACAATTACCCGTATAAAAACGACAGCCGACCTGGTTATTATTTACAAATAAATAATCAGAATTGCTATTACGAACTGGATATAAATGGTTTAAGCGGTACAGAGTATTATGGTGAATATCCTGCTTATTCAATAAGAGTACCTCTGAATTTTCTGTTATTAAAAAGCGGAAAACAAAACCTATCCTTAAAAATAGTTCCTTATAAAGGTGATACCCTGTCTCCAAAAGCCAACCTACAAATGCGTTTGATAAAATATGCAGACATGACAGATTTAGAAAACGAATATGGAGGAAGTACCGTATTGTGGAGCTGGGAAATGCCAGATATTGAGAACCAAAAACTACCCTTATTTGTTTATGATACTGTATTTAATGCAGAGGTGCCCTATACAATTAATGCACTTGACAGCAAGGCAGTTGATTTATCTAAAATAGACAAAGACATACTGCTAGAGAAAGTACTTACAGAATTTACTAGGATAAGAGCAACTATTATTAATAAAACACAAGACAAAGAAGCTTTATGTAAAGGCATGAACCGTCTACTTATTCAATTATACAAAGGAGAAAAGTTCAAAGACGAGGTGATTGATGGTATGATAAATCTTGGAGACGGAAAAGAACCGCAACCCTTAGAAAATTTTGAAATGCGCTTGTATTATCACAATAGAATTGTAACTCTGGTTAGAAAAGTTAATAAAAGGGCTGCTATCTGGTTTGAGAATCCAGAAACGGGAGGGACATCCTGGCAGCCTGTTTATATATACATAGATAAGGTTACTGGGAAATGGGTGCGATGGTAATAAAAGAAAGTATGAATAGAATTTTATTGATTTCGTGGGGCTGTATTTTTTTCTGTTGTTCAGTGTATGGACAACAGAAAAAAAACATGAACACCCAAACCAGCCAACAGAACAATTACCCGTATAAAAACGACAGCCGACCTGGTTATTATTTACAAATAAATAATCAGAATTGTTATTACGAACTGGATATAAATGGCTTAAGCAGTACAGAGTATTATGGTGAATATCCTGCTTATTCAACAAGAATACCTCTAAATCTTCAAATATTAAAAAGTGGAACACAAAGTCTTTCCTTAAAAATAGTTCCTTATAAAGGTGATACCCTGTCTCCAAAAGCCAACCTGCAAATGTGTTTGATAAAATATGCAGACATGACAGATTTAGAAAACGAATATGGAGGAAGTACCGTATTGTGGAACTGGGAAATGCCAGATATTGAGAACCAAAAACTACCCTTATTTGTTTATGATACTGTATTTAAAGCGGAGGTGCCCTATTCAATTAATACACTTGACACCAAGGCAGTTGATTTATCTAAAATAGACAAAGACATACTGCTAGAGAAAGTACTTACAGAATTTACTAGGATTAGAGCATCTGTTATTAATAAAACACAAGACAAAGAAGCTTTATGTAAATTGGTAAATCGTGGAATTATACAATTATACAAAGGAGAAAAACTTAAAGACGAGGTGGTTGATGATATGATAAATCTTGGAGATGGAAAAGAACCACAAGCCTTAGAGAATTTTGAAATGTGCATGTATTATCACAATAGAACTGTAACTCTGGTTAGAAAAGTTAATAAAGGAGCTGTTATCTGGTTTGAGAATCCAGAAACGGGAGGGACATCCTGGCAGCCTGTTTATATATACATAGATAAGGTTACTGGGAAATGGGTGCGATGGTAATAAAAGAAAGTATGAATAGAATTTTATTGATTTCGTGGGGCTGTATTTTTTTCTGTTGTTCAGTGTATGGACAACAGAAAAAAAACATGAATACCCAAACCAGCCAACAGAACAATTACCCGTATAAAAACGACAGCCGACCTGGTTATTATTTGCAAATAAATAATCAGAATTGTTATTACAAACTGAGAATTAATGATTTTAAAGGAGGTTATTATTTTGGTATGTACCCATCATATTCAGTACGAATCCCTTTAAATCTTCAAATCTTAAAAAGTGGAACACAAAGTCTTTCCTTAAAAATAGTTCCTTATAAAGGTGATACCCTGTCTCCAAAAGCCAACCTGCAAATGCGTTTGATAAAATATGCAGACATGACAGATTTAGAAAATGAATATGGAGGAAGTACCGTATTGTGGAACTGGGAAATGCCAGATATTGAGAATCAAAAACTACCCTTATTTGTTTATGATACTGTATTTAATGCAGAGGTGCCCTATACAATTAATACACTTGACACCAAGGCAGTTGATTTATCTAAAATAGACAAAGACATACTGCTAGAGAAAGTACTTACAGAATTTACTAGAATAAGAGCAACTATTATTAATAAAACACAAGACAAAGAAGCTTTATCTAAAGCTATAAAACGCCCACTTATACAATTATACAAAGGGAAAAAACTTAAAGAAGAGGTGATTGATGGTATGATAAATCTTGGAGATGGAAAAGAACCACAACCCTTAGAGAATTTTGAAATGCGCATGTATTATCACAATAGAATTGTAACTCTGGTTAGGAAAGTTAATAAAAGGGCTGCTATCTGGTTTGAGGATCCAGAAACGGGAGGGACATCCTGGCAGCCTGTTTATATATACATAGATAAGGTTACTGGGAAATGGGTGCGATGGTAATAAAAAAAGTTAAAATTTGATTACCCACGGTATTTTACATAGAGTCTGATTTTTCGACGGATTTTTATTTTTCAGGAGTCACCATTTTTGTTAAATTTCAAGGAGGGAGAAAGAAAAAGGATAAACCCTCTACTTTTTCCATAATCGACGATTTAAGCACTTCTTTTGATATTTTAAAAAAGAAAGGAGAATTCAAATAAAATAATAAAAAATGAAAGCACAAAAACACCTCATACTAAGCATTGCAATGCTAGTACTTGTTAATTGTAAAGGACAAGAAAGTAAAAAAACAAACGATCATAAAAAATACGCAATGAATATACCAAAAAAACAATATTTCCTGAACTATGAGCTATTTATGTCTTATGAATTATATATAAATGATGTAAAATTAACCAATTACATTCAATTGGGACCAGTATCTGGTATGGAGTATTTGAATGATTACATTCTGAATTCGGGAAAACAAACAATAACATTAATTGACCGTGATTTAAAACCTAATTCTAATATGCCAAATGATATATTTAAAAAAATAAGTTTAGCAATTTATAGTGCAGATGAAAATGATGAAAACACAAAGTTGGAAAAGAAGTTTGATTTCCCTGATATACCAACTCCAATACCATATTATTATAAAAACACATGGGAGTTTGATGCCGAAGTTCCCTACACAATAGATGGATGGAAAGATGGACAAGATTTATCAAAAATAGATCAAAAAGAGTTGGAAAAAATGGTGGTAGCTAAATTTCAACACTTAAGAACAATTTTAAATCAAGGAAAAGTGGATCAATTTATGGAAGAAAACGCCAAAGGATATAAGGAATTTGTTATTGCCAACTATTATCAAAAAAAATGGCATGAATTTGACGAAAATATTAGAGAATTAGTAGAAGATCAAGAAGGTTTTATGCTTCCTTTAGAGGATTATAAAATGAAAGTAGTTGCAAATGGTCAATTGGTAACCTTGGAAAGAATTAACCTTCCTTATAAAGGACAAAGTGCATTATTAGCAATCGATGAAAAAGAGAATACGATATACACTGATTATATTCATTTATATATGCCAAAAGGAAAAACAAGCTTAGAGCCAATACGTCTGAATATAGAATATGAGGTTGCTCATTTTTAAAAACAACAACTTTACAACAGATTAATCATCAATGATAAAAAGGCTGCTATCTGGTTTAAGAATTCAAAAACGAGAGGAACATCCTGGCAGCCTGTTTATACCAAATACATTTCCAAGAGACGGTTTAGAAATGGAATTATTTTTTATATCGGTCATTTTGGATTGTAATTGGTATCATATATACATAGATAAGGTTAAAGGGCAAAGTGGCTTGTCCGAAAAAAAAGAAGTATTAAAAAAAATCAACTTCTCACTTGGTATAGCCGCTGCTTATGGTACAAATAAAATTAATTTAACACCTGATTTAGGTAAAAAAATACATGACCTAATATATGAGTTTGCCAAAGCCAAAAACTTAATTGATTCTATAAGTGGAAATTCTGTTAGTAAAGAAAAACAAAATTCATTATACAAAAATCGGATAAAAAATCTTGGTGGAAAATGGATGAAAAAACTAGACAAACTACCTGTTACCATAACAGTGTATCAACCCAGTTTTTCAGCTGGTTTTGCATGGGGTAGGAAAACATTGGAATCACAAACAAATTGCAATGCTCCTATAACATATGATGTGTTTTTAAAAGCAGATCCTTTATTTAAAATGGAAGGAAGCCTAGATTTAATTACCTGTGCTACTTTTATGCCTGTTATTGGACAGGTAATAAAAGTAGTTGATATTGTATTAAATGTTGCTGGAATAGAGCCTGTATTGAAGCTTACTGCCATGGGGGAAATTAAATTATCACTAATAGGTACAATAAAAGTTGACGGCGACACCAATGAGAAAAAACTAGAAACTAAAATGAGTGCAGGACTCAAAATGACTATAGAAGCAAGTATTACTATAGGAGATGGACTGGTAGGATTTATGTTTGCTGGTGGTGATATTATTGGCACTGTGACAAAGAAGACCTATACCGCCTATGCGGAAACAGGATTTGAATTAAACCTATCCACTGGCGTTACGGCTCATAAAGGCCCCTATGTAGGAGTGAAACTAGAATTCCTAGGTCTTATTGCCGCAGGGAAATTAGAAACAAAAATGGATGAATATGGAGGGACTTCCGAAGAATCTTTTAAGTATATTATTATAGAGAAAACTACTTTTATAGATAAAACTTTTTACTTTTAAAATTATGAATAAAATTTTATTAATTGCTGTTGTTCTTATGCTAACTACAGCTTGCGCACAACAACAACAACAACAACAACAACAACAACAACAACAACAACAACAACAACAACAACAGAAAAAAAACATGAATACCCAAACCAGCCAACAGAACAATTACCCGTATAAAAACGACAGCCGACCTGGTTATTATTTACAAATAAATAATCAGAATTGTTATTACGAACTGGATATAAATGGCTTAAGCAGTACAGAGTATTATGGTGAATATCCTGCTTATTCAACAAGAATACCTCTAAATCTTCAAATATTAAAAAGTGGAACACAAAGTCTTTCCTTAAAAATAGTTTCTTATAAAGGTGATACCCTGTCTCCAAAAGCCAACCTGCAAATGCGTTTGATAAAATATGCAGACATGACAGATTTAGAAAACGAATATGGAGGAAGTACCGTATTGTGGAACTGGGAAATGCCAGATATTGAGAACCAAAAACTACCCTTATTTGTTTATGATACTGTATTTAAAGCGGAGGTGCCCTATTCAATTAATACACTTGACACCAAGGCAGTTGATTTATCTAAAATAGACAAAGACATACTGCTAGAGAAAGTACTTACAGAATTTACTAGGATTAGAGCATCTGTTATTAATAAAACACAAGACAAAGAAGCTTTATGTAAATTGGTAAATCGTGGAATTATACAATTATACAAAGGAGAAAAACTTAAAGACGAGGTGGTTGATGATATGATAAATCTTGGAGATGGAAAAGAACCACAAGCCTTAGAGAATTTTGAAATGTGCATGTATTATCACAATAGAACTGTAACTCTAGTTAGAAAAGTTAATAAAGGAGCTGTTATCTGGTTTGAGAATCCAGAAACGGGAGGGACATCCTGGCAGCCTGTTTATATATACATAGATAAGGTTACTGGGAAATGGGTGCGATGGTAATAAAAGAAAGTTAAAATTTGATTACCCACGGTATTTTACATAGAGTCTGATTTTTCGACGGATTTTTATTTTTCAGGAGTCACCATTTTTGTTAAATTTCAAGGAGGGAGAAAGAAAAAGGATAAACCCTCTACTTTTTCCATAATCGACGATTTAAGCACTTCTTTTGATATTTTAAAAAAGAAAGGAGAATTCAAATAAAATAATAAAAAATGAAAGCACAAAAACACCTCATACTAAGCATTGCAATGCTAGTACTTGTTAATTGTAAAGGACAAGAAAGTAAAAAAACAAACGATCATAAAAAATACGCAATGAATATACCAAAAAAACAATATTTTCTAAACTTTGAGTTATTTATGTCTTATGAAATATATATAAATGACATGAAAATAGCAAATAACATTCAATCTGGACCAGTATCTGGATTACGATATTTGAACGATTATATTTTGAATTCGGGAAAACAAACAATAACATTAATTGACCGTGATTTAGAACCTGATTCTAATATAGCAAATGATATATTTAAAAAAATAAGTTTAGAAATTTATAGTGCAGATGAAAATGATGAAAACACAAAGTTGGAAAAGAAGTTTGATTTCCCTGATATACCAACTCCAAGACCATATTATTATAAAAACACATGGGAGTTTGATGCTGAAGTTCCTTACACCGTAGACGGATGGAAAGATGGGCAAGATTTATCAAAAATAGATCAAAAAGAGTTGAAGAAAATGGTGGTAGCGAAATTTCAACACTTAAGAACAATTTTAAATCAAGGAAAAGTAGATCAATTTATGGAAGAAAACGCCAAAGGATATAAGGAATTTGTTATTACCAACTATTATCAAAAAAAATGGCATGAATTTGACGAAAACATTAGAGAAACTATAGGTAATCAAAAGGGAATTATGCTTCCTTTAGAGCATTATAAAATGAAAATAGTTGCAAATGGTCAATTGGTAACCTTAGAAAGAATTAACCTCCCTTATAAAGGACAAAGTGCATTGTTAGCAATCAATGAAAAAATAAACAGGCTATACACTGATTATATTCATTTATATATGCCAAAAGGAAAAACAAGCTTAGAGCCAATACGTCTAAATATAGAATATGATCTTGCTCATTTTTAAAAACAACAACTTTACAACAGATTAATCATCAATGATAAAAAGGCTGCTATCTGGTTTAAGAATTCAAAAACGAGAGGAACATCCTGGCAGCCTGTTTATACTTAATACATTTCCAAGAGACGGTTTAGAAATGGAATTATTTTTTATATCGGTCATTTTGGATTGTAATTGGTATCATATATACATAGATAAGGTTAAAGGGCAAAGTGGCTTGTCCGAAAAAAAAGAAGTATTAAAAAAAATCAACTTCTCACTTGGTATAGCCGCTGCTTATGGTACAAATAAAATTAATTTAACACCTGATTTAGGTAAAAAAATACATGACCTAATATATGAGTTTGCCAAAGCTAAAACTTAATTGATTCTATAAGTGGAAATTCTGTTAGTAAAGAAAAACAAAATTCATTATACAAAAATCGGATAAAAAATCTTGGTGGAAAATGGATGAAAAAACTAGACAAACTACCTGTTACCATAACAGTGTATCAACCCAGTTTTTCAGCTGGTTTTGCATGGGGTAGGAAAACATTGGAATCACAAACAAATTGCAATGCTCCTATAACATATGATGTGTTTTTAAAAGCAGATCCTTTATTTAAAATGGAAGGAAGCCTAGATTTAATTACCTGTGCTACTTTTATGCCTGTTATTGGACAGGTAATAAAAGTAGTTGATATTGTATTAAATGTTGCTGGAATAGAGCCTGTATTGAAGCTTACTGCCATGGGGGAAATTAAATTATCACTAATAGGTACAATAAAAGTTGACGGCGACACCAATGAGAAAAAACTAGAAACTAAAATGAGTGCAGGACTCAAAATGACTATAGAAGCAAGTATTACTATAGGAGATGGACTGGTAGGATTTATGTTTGCCGGTGGTGATATTATTGGTGCTGTGACAAAAAACACCTATACCGCCTATGCGGAAACAGGATTTGAATTAAACCTATCCACTGGCGTTACGGCTCATAAAGGCCCCTATGTAGGAGTGAAACTAGAATTCCTAGGTCTTATTGCCGCAGGGAAATTAGAAACAAAAATGGATGAATATGGAGGGACTTCCGAAGAATCTTTTAAGTATATTATTATAGAGAAAACTACTTTTATAGATAAAACTTTTTACTTTTAAAATTATGAATAAAATTTTATTAATTGCTGTTGTTCTTATGCTAACTACAGCTTGCGCACAACAACAACAACAACAACAACAACAACAACAACAACAACAACAACAGAAAAAAAATATGAACATCCAAGCCAACCTACAGAACAATTACCCGTATAAAAACGACAGCCGACCTGGTTATTATTTACAAATAAATAATCAGAATTGTTATTACGAATTGAGAATTAATGATTTTAATGGGGGTAAATATTTTGATATGTACCCATCATATTCAGTACGAATCCCCTTAAATTTACGAATATTAAAAAGTGGAAAACAAAATATTTCCCTAAAAATAGTTCCTTATAAAGGTGACACCCTGTCTCCAAAAGCCAACCTACAAATGCGTTTGATAAAATATGCAGACATGACAGATTTAGAAAACGAATATGGAGGAAGTACCGTATTGTGGAACTGGGAAATGCCAGATATTGAGAATCAAAAACTACCCTTATTTGTTTATGATACTGTATTTAATGCAGAGGTGCCCTATACAATTAATACACTTGACACCAAGGCAGTTGATTTATCTAAAATAGACAAAGACATACTGCTAGAGAAAGTACTTACAGAATTTACTAGAATAAGAGCATCTGTTATTAATAAAACACAAGATAAAAAAGATTTAATAAGGGGGATAAGACGTCCGCTTATTCAGTTATATAAGGGAGAAAAACTTAAAGACGAGGTGATTGATGGTATGATAAATCTTGGAGACGGAAAAGAACCGCAACCCTTATAAAATTTTGAAATGCACTTGTATTATCACAATAGAATTGTAACTCTTCTAAAAAAAGTTGATAAAGAGTCTGCTATCTGGTTTGAGAATCCAGAAACGGGAGGGACATCCTGGCAGCCTGTTTATATATACATAGATAAGGTTACTGGGAAATGGGTGCGATGGTAATAAAAGAAAGTATGAATAGAATTTTATTGATTTCGTGGGGCTGTATTTTTTTCTGTTGTTCAGTGTATGGACAACAGAAAAAAAACATGAACACCCAAACCAGCCAACAGAACAATTACCCGTATAAAAACGACAGCCGACCTGGTTATTATTTACAAATAAATAATCAGAATTGTTATTACGAACTGAGAATTAATGATTTTAATGGAGGTAATTATTTTGGTATGTACCCATCATATTCAGTACGGATCCCTTTAAATTTACGAATATTAAAAAGTGGAAAACAAAGTCTTTCTTTAAAAATAGTTCCTTATAAAGGTGATACCCTGTCTCCCAAAGCCAACCTACAAATGCGTTTGATAAAATATGCAGACATGACAGATTTAGAAAACGAATATGGAGGAAGTACTGTATTGTGGAGCTGGGAAATGCCAGATATTGAGAATCAAAAATTACCCTTATTTGTTTATGATACTGTATTTAATGCAGAAGTGCCCTATACACTTGATAGACTTGACACCAAGGCAGTTGATTTATCTAAAATAGACAAAGACATACTGCTAGAGAAAGTACTTACAGAATTTACTAGGATAAGAGCATCTATTATTAATAAAACACAAGACAAAGAAGCTTTATGTGATTTTATAGATTGTGCACTTATACAATTATACAAAGGAGAAAAACTTAAAGACGAGGTGATTGATGGTATGATAAATCTTGGAGATGGAAAAGAACCACAACCCTTAGAGAATTTTGAAATGCGCATGTATTATCACAATAGAATTGTAACTCTGGTTAGGAAAGTTAATAAAAGGTCTGCTATCTGGTTTGAGAATCCAGAAACAGGAGGGACATCCTGGCAGCCTGTTAATCTATACATAGATAAGGTTACTGGGAAATGGGTGCGATGGTAATAAAAGAAAGTATGAATAGAATTTTATTGATTTCGTGGGGCTGTATTTTTTTCTGTTGTTCAGTGTATGGACAACAGAAAAAAAACATGAACACCCAAACCAGCCAACAGAACAATTACCCGTATAAAAACGACAGCCGACCTGGTTATTATTTACAAATAAATAATCAGAATTGTTATTACGAACTGGATACAAATGGTTTAAGTAGTGCAGAGTATTATGGCGAATACCCTGCTTATTCAACAAGAATACCTCTAAATCTTCAAATATTAAAAAGTGGAACACAAAGTCTTTCCTTAAAAATAGTTCCTTATAAAGGTGATACCCTGTCTCCAAAAGCCAACCTACAAATGCGTTTGATAAAATATGCAGACATGACAGATTTAGAAAATGAATATGGAGGAAGTACCGTATTGTGGAACTGGGAAATGCCAGATATTGAGAATCAAAAACTACCCTTATTTGTTTATGATACTGTATTTAGAGCAGAGATGCCCTATACAATTAATACACTTGACACCAAGGCAGTTGATTTATCTAAAATAGACAAAGACATACTGCTAGAGAAAGTACTTACAGAATTTACTAGAATAAGAGCAACTATTATTAATAAAACACAAGACAAAGAAGCTTTATCTAAAGCTATAAAACGCCCACTTATACAATTATACAAAGGGAAAAAACTTAAAGACGAGGTGATTGATGGTATGATAAATCTTGGAGATGGAAAAGAACCACAACCCTTAGAGAATTTTGAAATGCGCATGTATTATCACAATAGAATTGTAACTCTGGTTAGGAAAGTTAATAAAAGGGCTGCTATCTGGTTTGAGAATCCAGAAACGGGAGGGACATCCTGGCAGCCTGTTTATATATACATAGATAAGGTTACTGGGAAATGGGTGCGATGGTAATAAAAGAAAGTTAAAATTTGATTACCCACGGTATTTTACATAGAGTCTGATTTTTCGACGGATTTTTATTTTTCAGGAGTCACCATTTTTGTTAAATTTCAAGGAGGGAGAAAGAAAAAGGATAAACCCTCTACTTTTTCCATAATCGACGATTTAAGCACTTCTTTTGATATTTTAAAAAAGAAAGGAGAATTCAAATAAAATAATAAAAAATGAAAGCACAAAAACACCTCATACTAAGCATTGCAATGCTAGTACTTGTTAATTGTAAAGGACAAGAAAGTAAAAAAACAAACGATCATAAAAAATACGCAATGAATATACCAAAAAAACAATATTTCCTGAACTATGAGCTATTTATGTCTTATGAATTATATATAAATGATGTAAAATTAACCAATTACATTCAATTGGGACCAGTATCTGGTATGGAGTATTTGAATGATTACATTCTGAATTCGGGAAAACAAACAATAACATTAATTGACCGTGATTTAAAACCTAATTCTAATATGCCAAATGATATATTTAAAAAAATAAGTTTAGCAATTTATAGTGCAGATGAAAATGATGAAAACACAAAGTTGGAAAAGAAGTTTGATTTCCCTGATATACCAACTCCAATACCATATTATTATAAAAACACATGGGAGTTTGATGCCGAAGTTCCCTACACAATAGATGGATGGAAAGATGGACAAGATTTATCAAAAATAGATCAAAAAGAGTTGGAAAAAATGGTGGTAGCTAAATTTCAACACTTAAGAACAATTTTAAATCAAGGAAAAGTGGATCAATTTATGGAAGAAAACGCCAAAGGATATAAGGAATTTGTTATTGCCAACTATTATCAAAAAAAATGGCATGAATTTGACGAAAATATTAGAGAATTAGTAGAAGATCAAGAAGGTTTTATGCTTCCTTTAGAGGATTATAAAATGAAAGTAGTTGCAAATGGTCAATTGGTAACCTTGGAAAGAATTAACCTTCCTTATAAAGGACAAAGTGCATTATTAGCAATCGATGAAAAAGAGAATACGATATACACTGATTATATTCATTTATATATGCCAAAAGGAAAAACAAGCTTAGAGCCAATACGTCTGAATATAGAATATGAGGTTGCTGATTTTTAAAAACAACAACTTTACAACATATCATTAATGATAAAAAGGCTGCTATCTGGTTTAAGAATTCAAAAACGGGAGGGACATCCTGGCAGCCTGTTTATACCAAATACATTTCCAAGAGACGGTTTAGAAATGGAATTATTTTTTGTTTTAGCTAGGCGAAAAACATAAGAATATCCCCTTAGTTGTCATTCTGTTTTTTTATCCATAACAAATCAGATTTCTTGTGAAAACAAGAAGAGTTTTACAATTTATAGCCTATAGAAAAAAGTACAATTCTTGGTGTGATGTATGTTTTTCTGTCAGAAACTATATAGCTGCTAAAACTATTACTTTGTTTAAAATGTTGGTTAAATAAATTGTTAGCTGTTAAGAGAAAACTCCAAGCACTGTTTTCTTGTTGATAAAACAGAGATGATTGTGCAATTTTATAGGTATTTCTGTTATTGATACTTTTGTTCTGATAGTGGTATTGTTCAAATTCAAAAGAGAAACTGAAATTTTCTAAAAAATCATATTCAATGTTTAGAAATGGTTCTTGGGTAACAAAATTAGATATGTTTCCGCTAGAGGTATATTTTCCAAAACGTTGCTTGTATCCAATTTCAATGGTTGGAAATTTATCAAATAAAGTTTTTGCAGAGAGTTGATAACTGGTTTCGGTTTTCTTGTTTTTTACAAGAGTTTGGTCAATGGATTGTAAATAGTTTGAAGTGGAATAAGTTGTTTTTAAACGGTATTTTATGCGTTTTATTTTTTTATGGATGTCCAATCTGTACCTCCAGTCTTCACTTGGATTGTTTAGCATTACCGGGCTTAAATATTGATTTTTATTTTCGAACTGTACACTGTTTACAATACCTTTAATTTTTTTAGAATAGTTGAGGTTGGTATAAAGCATCAGGCCTCTGTATAAGCTAAATCTACGGAAGGAGAGTCTTGCATTGTGATAGATTTCGTTTTCCAAAGCAGTATTTCCTTTGTAAATAGAGTTGTAAGAACGTAGGTAGTAATTGTTGGCTAGTTTTGATGCATTGCTAAACTTACTTTTAAGATGGTAGTTTAAGGTGATTTTTTTAGAATTTGAAAATTTATAAGTGCCTGTAAATTGCGGAAGTACAACTGTTTTTTGATGGTGTGTAGTATTTATGGTTGTGTAATTTAAACTCTGTCTGCTTGTTTTTTTCTACGTTTTAAAATAGTTCGATTTTCTCTTCATAAGGCTGCTTTAAAAATCGAACTATTTTAAAATGAGCCCCAGCGGCTAGCGTCACGAACTGCTTCCGTTTTTATGTAAATCCAACGTTATTCGATCTTCAAATTTAATATATAATTGTTGAATTGTCAAGCACCAATTATGTAAAGGGTTTGTCCATTTTTTTTCGATATTTTTTGTTGCTAAGTAAACAAGCTTCAATAGTGCCATATCACTGGTAAAAGCCCCTTTTGTTTTAGTTACTTTTCTTACCTGTCTATGAAAACCTTCTACTGCATTTGTTGTGTAAATTATTTTTCTGATAGGTTCTGTATACTGAAAAAACTGAGATAACTCTTCCCAATTACGGTTCCAGCTTTCTAAAACTACAGGGTATTTTTCTCCCCATTTTTCTTCTAATTTCAATAACTCCAACTCAGCAATATCTTTATTAACTGCCTTGTAAACAAGCTTTAAATCTCGAATAAATTCTTTTTGATCTTTGGAAGCTATATACTTTAAAGAATTACGAATTTGATGAACAATACACTTTTGAATTTGTGTTTTAGGAAATACACTCAAGATAGCTTCTGAAAACCCTTTTAAGTTGTCTGTACAGGCAATTAGGATATCCTTAAGCCCTCTGTTATTAAGGTCTGTCAATACTTGAAGCCAAAAATTTGCGCCTTCACTTTCTGAAATATACATTCCTAAAACCTCTTTTATCCCTTCTTTATTTACTCCTAAAACATTGTAAAGTGCTTTGTGTTGTATTTTACCGTCTACTTTTACCTTGTAATGCATAGCGTCAAGCCAAACAATGCAGTACATCTGTTCTACTGGACGACTTTGCCATTGTTTTATATCGGGTATGATCTTATCTGTAATTTGACTTAAAACAGTGTGTGATATATCTGTATCATACATCTCTTTTATATGACCAGAAATATCGCGTAAGCTCATTCCTAAGCCATATAATCCAATGATCTTATCTGATAAATTATCTGCTAAAATGGTTTGACGCTTTTTTATCAGAACAGGCTCGAAACTACTATTTCTATCCGCTGGCGTACTTATTTCAAAACTACCAATACTAGTTTTAACAGTCTTTTTGCCCTTTCCGTTACGTTTATTCCCTTTAGAACGTTCCTCTTCACTAAGGTGTGATTCCATTTCTGCTTCCAATGCTTTCTCAAGAAATTGTTTCATTAAAGGAGCAAAGGCACCTTCTTTTCCGAATAAACTTTTTCCTGATAATAATTGATCCAATGCCTTTTTTTCAATGTTGGCTAACTCGTCTTTTGTCATGTTTTCTGTTTGAATAAAGTTAATACTTTTTTTTATTCAGACAGAGTTGAGTTTACAGTCCCGTATTTATATTCCAGTTGTATTGATGCAAAAAAGCACCTTGTTTCGCTGTGAATTTACCGATTTTGAATTTGTAATCCAATCCTAAAAAAACATCCTGTAAGTTATAATTAAGTTGATTGTTAAATCCGTTTACGTCAAAGTTTTTACTGCTTCCGTCTTTTAATTTTTGGAAGTCGTTAGTATTGAATTCTTCATCTAATAAGTGGCTGCCAAGTGTTGTGTATATATGATTACTTTTATCTAAAATCCAATAATGTTTGGCAATAAAATCAATCGTATGAATGCTGTTTTCTTTTTTTTGTATAAATGTATAGTTGTCTTGTGGTTTTAAAGGTATTAATCCTTGTAATAATTGCTTGTTTGTAAACCAAGTGGTGTAGGGGGTGTTCTTGTTCAAGGCAATATTAACAGCAAAAGAAAATGTGTGTTTATAGCTTAATTGAGTATGCCATTCTAAGCTTTGAAGGATATGGCTTGTTTTAGTATTTTGCTTGCTTAAAATAATAGTACTGTCATCTGTAATTGTAGAATTGATGCTGTTGTTATTTGA
Organism: Flavobacteriaceae bacterium; assembly: GCA_965224465.1. GTDB lineage: Bacteria > Bacteroidota > Bacteroidia > Flavobacteriales > Flavobacteriaceae. The sequence continues at coordinate 4,599,786 of OZ245049.1, forward strand.
ATGATCACTCTTTTTAATTTGGGTTTTTAAAAGCGATTTAGAATGTGCACTAGGTTCATAATCAAAGGTGATTTTGACGATGCTTAACCCGTTTTTTTGTGAAGAGTTATTACTGTTAAGCTCGTCGAATTGTGTGTATTGATTTAGTGTTTTTGTAGTGCTTTTAGTATGTGTGTTTGAAAATATACCATATCCAGAAACTTCCGTTTTATTAGTAATGCTTTGTCGAATGTTGATGGCACTGAATCTGTTTTTACTAGCAGTGTAATCTTGAATGTCCATGAATTGCGTAAAATCATTCATGCTACTTCCAAAAAAAGTACCATCACCTTTTAATGCCGCGTTTATGCCTCCTTGAAAATTCATGTAATCTTTAAATGTGAATACCTTTTCTCCTGTATTATTTGTGTTTGTAATTAAATTGATGTTTGTTTTTGGGCTGTAATAGAATAAATTTCCATGAGCTCTGTAATACTTATTATTGCCTTTTCCTGCTTCAATATCACCAAACAAAAACTTTTTCTTGTCTTTTTTCAATAAAATATTCAGGGCAGTTTGATTGCTTTCGGAAACGTTTTTTAAAAATGCAATCTCGTTGTAGTTCTCCAATACTTGTATGTTGCCTACCGCATTTGCGGGGATGTTTTCAATGGCAAGTTTTGTGCCTCCTCCAAAAAACGGTTTTCCATCCACTAATAATTTGTCTATTTTTTTCCCAAGTACGGTAATTTCAGCATCTTTAGAGATTTCTATACCCGGTAGTTTTTTTAATATGTTTTTTAATTTTCTTTCCTTGCCATTTATAAATTTAGAGGTGTTATAAGTAATTGTGTCTTCTTTTATGGATACGGGTAGCTCAATAATTATTTCTTCTAAATTATTGGACTGTTCCTTTAAGATGATCTCTTTTAAACTGTTTTTAACTGCTTCAAATTTGAAACTATAGGATTTGTATCCCATATAACTAACTTTTACACTATAAGATTCATTTGGTTTGAGTTTTAGTAGATACCTTCCTTTGGCATCACTAATCGAGAATTTTAATTGTAGTTGCTTGTTTGCAGGCTCAGCAATAATGTTCGCATAAACAATAGGGTTTTGTATGCTGTCTTTAACTGTTCCTTTAAGAATGGTTTGTGCATAGGAGCTCCATCCAATAAGAATAATAATGTTAAGAAATAAAACAGTTTTACAATTCATTAATTACGCATGTTTTTAATGCCTTCCCAAATACTGCTCTCTAACTTTAAAAATTCTTGTTGACTTATTTTTTCTCCTTTATTAGGTGCTGAAATATTGAGTTTGGATTTATTTATGATTACTTTTTTTGCTTTGTAGGTAAAGTTGTTGATTGTTAATTCGAGAATCATTCCTGGAAGACTTCCAAAACTATGAGGACCAAAAGGGAAGGAGATTTCAGGGCAAAACCATGCATATATTACCGTTTTTTTTATCCCTTTTTGTGTTGCTTGTTCCATAGATGCAGTAGCTTTATAGCAGACATATTTACCTACTTTTTTAGTCTGAGAGCTTATCTTCCATTTCCATTTGTTAAAGGGGCTTCGGATTAAATAATTGTCTCCTCTTACTTCTTTTGATCGTAGTTGGTAGTTTTCTGATATATTGGCATATCGTACTTTGTCGCTGTCTTGATAGTAAGCAAGATTAATACCTGCATTATCTAATTGTAAGGGCTCGTTTTTTTCTAATAATGCTTCATTTGTGTTAAATATCAACGTAAAGCTTACGGGGCGTATGTTTTTGTAGGTTGCTAGCATTTTACTTCTGAATTGCTTGGGAGCTTTATGTAAGTTGGCTATTTTTTTAGCTAGAGTTAGTGTGCCTTCGTAAGTTATTTTTCCTGAGTTGTATTGGGAGTGTGTTATTTGACTTAAAATGAGTAAGTGAAATAGTGTGATTATTAATTTTTTCATTGAGTTTGTTTTATTTAAAAACCTTCTAAAACTATTGTTTCAGAGAGCGATAATAGGTATTGTTTATCTGCAACAGTCGTCATAAACTGCTCCGAAAGTTGCGTATGAATTTCCAGTACTATTAATTGCATATTCACAGCAAAAATCTTGAGTTTCTTCGCTTGGTATTTTGTTATGATTGGAGCTAGCAAATGTTAATGCGGTTATAAATAGCCCTGCAATAAGTAAATTTGTTGTTTTTTTTAACATAATATTTTCTAGTAAAATTTATTATTATGTAATTGGTATAAAACATGTTTGTAATGCATAAAAATGCATTATATACTTATTCATAAATTAGGGAAAGTGTCTAAACGGAATCGTTTAGGTTTTGTGAAGTTATATAAAAAAAACGATGCACTCAACGTTTTGTCAGAAAAAGTGAATTTTAACAGTTTTTAATGATGCCTATGATGAAGTCTTTTGTTTAAGTAATGAACCTAAGTGATAAAAAAAACCAGCCGTTTTGAAAGTTTCAAAACAACTGGTTATGGATAAGGAAGAGGGGGTTATAAGTAATTATAAACTTGTATCAAACATTGTTATGGTTGGTGTTATTACTTTAAATTAAAAACCTCTTCAAAGTGTAAAGTCTTTACATTGGCCATTCCTAAATTGATGGCTTCTTTATTTAAAGGAATTAAGTGGTGGTAACGCTCTGGTAGCGATTTTTTCAAACCTTCGATCACGTTTTCCAATTTAACAATTGGTTTAACCTTTAGGAACGCCCCTAAAATCACCATATTAAAAATTTTTAAATTCCCTTTTTCTGTTGCCAGTCTATTTCCTTCTATTTGATAGATATGAATATCGCTACGTTTTGGATGTTCTGTAATTCCGTTGGGATCGTAGATTAATACGCCTCCTGGTTTTACAGCCTCCTCAAATTTATCCATACTTTGTTGGTTTAAAACAATAACGGTATCAAATATTTTTAAATAGGGAGAGCTAATGCGGTCATCACTTAATATAACCGTTACATTTGCAGTACCTCCTCGCATTTCTGGTCCATAAGAAGGCATCCAACTTACTTCCTGATCTTGCATAATACCAGAATAAGCTAATATTTTCCCCATAGAAAGTACGCCTTGACCTCCAAATCCTGCAATTATAATTTCTTCTGTCATGCTGATTTATTTTAATTTACCATTCACTTTAATATCTCCTAAAGGATAGTAAGCAAACATGTTTTCTTCCATCCAAATATTAGATTCTGTCGGAGTCATTTTCCATCCAGAATTACAGTTAGAGACTATTTCTACAAAAGAAATGCCTTTGTGTAAGCGTGTGTTTTCAAAAGCTTTTTTTAGCGCTTTCTTTGCTTTACGTGCATGTTTATGGGTGTGTACTGCTTGTCTTGTGGCATAATAAACACCAGGAAGATTGGCAACCAACTCTGTCATTTTTAAAGGTGCACCTGTCAGTTCTTCTTGCCTTCCAAAAGGGGAGGTGGAGGATTTCATTCCTTTTAAAGTTGTAGGTGCCATTTGCCCGCCTGTCATCCCATAAATACCATTATTCACAAAAATAATGACGATGTTTTCTCCTCTGTTACAAGCGTGTATTGTTTCTGCTGTACCAATTGCGGCTAGATCGCCATCACCTTGGTAGGTGAATACATATTTTTCTGGCCACAATCTTGAAATTGCAGTGGCAAGTGCGGGTGCTCTACCGTGAGCTGCCTGTGTCATGTCTATATTCATGAAGTCATAAGCCAGTACAGAGCAACCTACAGGAGCGACTCCGATAGTGTCCTGAATAATTCCCATTTCTGCCACAACTTCCATGGCTAAATTATGAGCGGTTCCGTGTCCACAGCCGGGGCAGTAGGACAAACAGGTATCCGTCATGGCTTCGGTCTTACAAAATACTTTGTTGGCTGGTTTTATGATGTCTAACAGTTCCATTGTGTATGATTTTTTGTTCTAATGCTTCTAAAATTTCTTCTGGTGTGTGTATAATTCCTCCGGTGCGTCCAAAGTGTTCAACGGGTACTTTGTGTTCTACAGATAAACGTACATCTTCTACCATTTGACCAGTGCTTAATTCTACACTTAAAAATCCTTTTACGCGATCAGCAAGATCAAATAATTGTTTTTTAGGGAAGGGAAATAGGGTGATAGGTCTTAATAAGCCTACTTTATATCCTTTGTCTCTTGCCAATTCCATTGCTTTTAATGCGATACGTGCACTAGACCCGTAGGCAACCATCACGTATTCTGCGTCGTCGCAGTTTACCATTTCGTAGCGTAAATCTTCGCGTTCCATTTGAGCGTATTTAGCATACAGACGATGTACACGTTCTTCTAACTTTTCGGACTGTAAGTCTAAAGAAGTTACAATGTTTCGTTCACGTTCAGGTGTTTTTCCTGTACAAGCCCAAGAACCTTCTTCTGTAATTAATTCTTCGTTTGTTCTACGTACTTTTTGTGGTCTGAGCGCTACTTTTTCCATCATTTGACCTATCAATCCGTCAGATAAAATCAATACTGGAGCTCTGTATTTAAAGGCGATATCAAAGGCGTCTTCTACAAAATCTGACATTTCTTGTACAGATGCAGGAGCTAAAACATAGAGTTTGTAATCTCCATGTCCACCACCTTTTACTGCTTGGAAATAATCTGCTTGTGAGGGTTGGATTGTTCCTAATCCAGGACCTCCACGTGCTACATTTACGATGACTGCTGGTAGTTCTGCGCCTGCTAAATAAGAAATGCCTTCTAATTTTAAAGACATTCCTGGGCTAGAGGAGGAGGTCATTGCTTTTTTTCCAGTACTTGCTGCACCGTATACCATATTTATAGCGGCCAATTCACTTTCTGCTTGCAGCACTATCATGCCGGTACGTTTTTCAGGTTGTTCGGCCATTAAATATTCAATCACCTCGGATTGCGGGGTGATGGGATAGCCAAAATAAGCATCTACTCCTGCACGAATTGCTGCTTCGGCCAATGCTTCATTACCTTTCATTAATTTTAATTCAGACATATGTTGTAATTAAAAGGATAAATTTATGATACTTTTACGCGGTACACGGAAATGGCTCTATCTGGACAAACAATACCGCAGTTTGTACATCCTGTACATGCCTCTGGATTTTCCATATAAGCATAATGATAACCTTTTCTATTTACTTGTGGTGTCATTTTTATGACATCTTCTGGGCAAACAGGGATGCAGATTTCACAACCTTTGCAAATTTCACTGTCTACTACTATCGCGCCTTTAACTTTTGCCATTATGATAATTTTAGGGGTGATTAATAGGGGTAAATTTTGTTATTCTCAAATATATAACCATTATGGTATAAAATATATGATATTTATCAATTTGACTGATGAATGTCATGATTTGTTATTGTTAAGGGGGCGTTGAGATTTAACTAAAGTCCATAAAAAAACCACCTTAAGGTGGTTTTTTTAGTTTATTTAGAATGAGTTAAAAAAGGTGTTTAATACAGTTTTTTGTATGTATTAGGGTCAGATTCACTCATTATGGCGTAAATAGCTTCAAAAATGTCATCGTGATTTGGTTTGGAAAAGTAATCTCCGTCAGATCCATATGCAGTTCTGTGTTCTTTAGCTGTAAGTGTAGCCGGTTTACTGTCTAAGAAGTTGTAGGCGTTTTGTTGCTCTAATATTTCCTGTAAAATATAGGCAGATGCGCCTCCAGGGACATCTTCGTCTATGACAATCAATCGGTTGGTTTTTTGTACGCTTTTTACGATATCATGATTCAGGTCAAAAGGCAATAAACTTTGAATATCTATGAGTTCTATATCGATGCCTACTTCGTTTAACTGTTGTACTGTTTCTTCTACTATTTTAAGTGTAGATCCATAGGATACAACGGTGATGTCTGTTCCTTCTTTTACAGTTTCAACCAGTCCTATAGGTGTTTTAAATGCCCCTATATTGTTTGGCATTTTCTCTTTTAGACGGTATCCGTTTAGGTTTTCAATAATTAAAGCTGGTTCGTCACATTCTATTAAAGTATTGTAGAATCCTGCTGCTTTGGTCATGTTTCGAGGAACTAAAATATGCATTCCTCTCAAGAGGTGAACAATGGCTCCCATAGGGGATCCAGAATGCCATATACCTTCTAGTCGATGTCCGCGGGTACGAACAATAAGTGGTGCTTTTTGCCTTCCTACCGTTCTGTAATGCAATGTAGCCAAGTCATCACTCATTATCTGTATGGCGTAGAGTAGGTAATCTAAATATTGAATTTCTGCAATTGGACGCAGCCCTCTAAGTGCCAGTCCTATTCCTTGACCTAATATGGTCGCTTCTCTAATACCTACATCTGCAACCCTAAGTTCTCCATATTTTTCTTGCATCCCTACCAAACCTTGATTGACATCGCCAATGTTTCCCGTATCTTCTCCGAAAATTACGACATTGTCGTTGTTTGCAAAAAGATGGTCAAAATTATCCTTTAAGATAAGTCTCGCATCTACCATTTCTGCGTTTTCGTTATAGGTAGGTAGTACTTCTTTACTATTGCCAACTTTTAATTCGCTTTCACTGTATAGGTGCGAACTAAATTTTGGTTGTTGTTCTTTCATATAATTAGCAATCCAGGTTTGAAGCTCTGTTTTTGCTGTAAAATCTTCATTTCTTAGATATACGATTATCTTTCTGGCACGTGAGAGTAAATCTAAACGAGCAGGGTCTCCTATGGCTAATAAATCACTTCGTAACTTGAGTATGAAAGCTTTTTGTTGACTTTTCTGAGCTACGTTTTCTAGTAATATGGTAAGCTTTAGTCGTTCCTCTTTTATAGGATTTAAAAAGGCAGCCCATGCAGTTCTTTTGGCAAGGCTAACTTCTTTTTTTGCTTCTTTTTCTATGCGAATTAAATCGTCTTCGTTTTCTATAAAAGAGAGTGTGTTCCCTTCGGTATCGGTCAATTCAAATTGTATGATCCAGTCTCTAAACTTGGCAATACAATCGTGTTGAAGTTCCCAAATTAGGCGCTCTTTACTTTTATAGCGTTCATGACTTCCAGAAGTGGAGTGTCCTTGTGGTTGGGTCAGTTCTTGTACGTGGATAAGTACTGGCACATGCTCTTCTCTTGCTATTTTTGCTGCCTTTTGGTACACTTCCATCAACTGTACATAGTCCCATCCTTTTACGGTAAATATTTCATAACCGTTTTTCTTGTCATCACGTTGAAATCCTTTTAAAATTTCAGAGATGTTTTCTTTGGTGGTCTGGTGTTTTGCATGAACGGATATTCCATATGCATCATCCCAAACGCTTATAATTAAAGGGACTTGTAATACCCCTGCTGCGTTAAAAGTTTCGAAAAATACTCCTTCAGACGTACTTGCATTTCCTATGGTTCCCCAAGAAATTTCATTTCCATTTTTAGAGAAATTCGTATGCCCTTTAATTTCGTCTATGTTTCTATATAGTTTTGATGCCTGTGCCAATCCTAGCATACGCGGCATTTGCCCTGCTGTAGGGGAGATGTCGGAGCTTGAATTGTATTGTTCTGTCAAGTTTTTAAAACTTCCGTCTTTGTTCAAACTTTGGGTTCCAAAATGCCCACCCATTTGACGCCCACCAGACATAGGGTCGTTATTAATGTTTGGATCTGCATATAAACCTGCAAAAAACTGTTGCGGTGTTAGAGCTCCAATAGCCATCATAAATGTTTGATCGCGGTAGTAGCCCGATCTGAAATCACCTTTTTGAAAGGCTTTAGCCATCGCCAATTGAGGAACTTCTTTCCCGTCTCCGAAAATACCAAATTTTGCTTTGCCTGTCAATACTTCTCTACGACCTAATAAACTACATTCTCTACTAACTACAGCAATGCGGTAATCCTTGAGGACTTCATTCTTAAAATCGTTAAACGAGATCTTTTCTTTACTTTCGGGTGAAGGGCTTACCTGCATAAAAATATGGATTTGTTAGTTTTGGCAAAGTTACTTTTTTTAACTGATATTTAAAAATGCTTTATATTTTTTAGGTATAATTCAAAAAGGAAGGTCAAAATTGAAATAAATTAAGGATTCATTAATGATTTGATACATTGAAAGTGTTTTGGCTTCTATATCAGTAAAAACCTCGCCTGAAAAAATTGATAATCTTTTTAGGTTGAATTGTTAAAACGAACCTAATTTTAGTGGTATAGTCAGGTTGTTGTAGTTCCCATCCTAAATTGGAATGTATAGGGAAATAGATTTCTAATATGTCGTGAATAAAATTTAGACGAATGCCATTTTCATGTGCAAAATACACTTTTGATCCCTTGTTTTTTACGAGTCCAACATCGTTATATACTTCAATCCATCTCCAGATTCCGATACTGGTATTAAATGTTGTAATCCATCGGTTCGCATAAGGGGTGTTGAGAGATGATTTAAAACCTCCTTCGTTAGTGATGTATTGTTGACTAAAAAAACCACTGGTTTCCGACCTTCCTAAATAACCGTATTGAAAGAGATAATCTGAAGGACGGTCTAAGGCAAAACTAAAAAAATCTGAATTGGTATTGTTATGTATAAAAGTTCCTAAATACCATCTAAAATCAAATTGGCGGTTGGTATTGGTGAGTTTTCTATAGCGGGCATCAATACTAAATTTAGAGAAGTTTTTAGCAAATTGAAATCCTGTGCTTAACCTCACATCATCTATGATTTCGGGTTTGCTATAGCGGTACCCAATATTAAAAACAGCATAGTTGTTTGTTTTTTTGATGTTAGAGATACGCTTGTCTGCTTCCTTGTTTACGCGCACGTAGGAAGCTACGATAGCACTGCCTCCAACATCACGTAAGCTTTTTCTTTTAAATAGGATGGATGCAAAATTACTGAAGCGTGTGTATCTTAAATTGGGTGCGTATTGATAGCGGTTCCCTGTGGATCCTATAGTAAAACGTTCTATATTGGAGCTGTTGGGAAGGTATTTGTAGAGTACAGAAAACGAACCATTAATTTGCCCGCTCCTAGTGCCGTATGTAGGGGTAATGATATAGTTGAATTCTTTGTTTAATAATGATTTGTTAGAGAATGAAAGCCCTAATAAAGCACCGTCGTAATAGTTATAGCTTATTTGTGGATTTAAAAATATTTGATTGTAGTACGGGTCTTCTAAATCTTTAAATAATTTGAATTGGATAGGGCGGTTTAATAGTTTTGATTTGATGTTTTTCCAGTTATTTCTATTGTTGTATTCTGGGTATAGATATTCGTAATTTAGGGAAACCTTCTGAAAGTTTTCTTTTTTTATGGAGATGGTTTCAGTACTGTCAATAGCATGAATCCACTGTTTAAATTTAATGGTTTTATTTTGAATACCATATAATAATACGGGGGCTTTAAAATCTCGTTTATTTTTAATGGTAATAGCCAAAGAGTCTCCTAAATCTTGTACTTTTTCTATGGTGTAGTCTATTTTTTTTGAGGTGTTTAGATAGTAGCGACTAAAGTTAGATATATTTTTTTGTGTCCGTTTTTCTAGTCTTTTTATAAACAGATTGGAGCTTATTTTTTTCGACTTATTGTGTTCAATAAAGGAACGTATTTCTTGAGGGATGATTGAGTCTCCCAAGTATTCATCCATATAGCGTAATCCGATTCCTGCTTTGTATTTATTAACTATTTTCCGATTAAAAGTTGAAAGTGAATCTGCGCGCGTTGTTAAAGACTGGTCAATGTTTTTTCTAGCTGAAAATTGATAAACAAAAGCGTATTTATCATTAAAGTTAGCCTTTGCTAGGTTAAATTTTCTAAGTCCCCATATTTTAGAAAGTTCCCCTAAAATCTTTTGGTTTGGATAGTTTTTCTCTACATACTTAATCATTAGGTATGTTTGTAAACCATCTACAAACCAGTAATCTTTGCGCTTATTTACAAGGATTAACTGATCTATGTATTTTTTTGTAAGTATTTTAAATAGTTTGATATCCCATTCAAAGGAATTGCTAAAAGGAGCTAAAAAAGAAGGCAATTGATTCCAGCCATAAACAGGGTTTTTTGCGTATTCAACACGGTTTATAAAAAGTTTTTTATGGGGATAGTCTCCTAAATATTTTTGTAAGAATTGAAGTTGTGTTTCTACTATTTTTTGTTTGATGGGGTTTGTTAATTGTGTTGCCTGTAAATTTGTGACAATGTCTATTTTTTTTGTGGAAATTGTCTCAAATTTTGAAAGGCTTGAAATAGAAATTTCAACATCTGTTTTTCCAATTCCTTTTAAACTGTAGTTTTTATAGTTTTGAAAAAAGTAATACGAGCTGTTTAGGTTTGAGTGTAATTCAAAATTTGCAGGAATAGAAATGTCAATGGAATAATCCATGTAGTCAGCGTACAAATCATCCATGTTTAAATTACTCATACTGGCAGGATACCTGTCAGAAGGAGTAGGGATTAAGTACCAGTATTTAAGATCGTAACCGTATTTGTGAAATCCATAATTGCTGTATTTGTTTTTAGGAATTTTTACAGAGTAGAAGGTTTTTATAATTAACGAATCCGTTGCTTTTAACGCTTTATTTAAAGGGATAATTAAAATATCGGGAACTTTTTCTTTGATTACGTATGCTTGATTTATTCCGTTTATAGTTAAGTTGTGGATCGTAACATGTCCACGATCTCTTTTTTTTGCAAAATGAAAAGATTTGGAATAGTCTTCTATAAAACGTTTGGCTAATGGGGTGTGCTTGTCTTTGTAAGCATTTGCCCAATTGTAGAAATAGACGGTGTCCATAGCTGTATCGCTATTATTTCTGTATGTAGTAGTTTGTTGTATTTGTAAGGTGTTTGTAGTAGTATTTAGCACAGCATTTATCTCAATTTTATGCTGCTGGGCAATCATAAAATTGAGATTTAATAAAATAAATGCTATGGTAACTATTTGTTTAATAGAGTGAGTTTAGAAATTAGGACTTAAGCTGTATTTGTTGTAGAACGTATCAATTACTTCTAGTACTTCGTCAGAAGTGTCTACAAGTGAAATTAATTTTAAATCGTCAGGGTTGATGTTTTTCTCTTCAACCAAGGTTGTTTTGATCCAGTCCATCAGGCCTCCCCAAAATTTTCTTCCAACCAAAACAATTGGAAATTTCCCAATTTTCTTAGTTTGGATTAATGTCATGGCTTCAAACAATTCATCTAAGGTTCCAAAACCACCTGGCATGACCACAAATCCTTGTGAGTATTTCACAAACATTACTTTACGGACAAAGAAATAATCAAAGTCTAAACTTTTGTCGCTATCAATGTATGGATTGTCGTGTTGTTCAAAAGGTAATTCTATATTTAATCCTACAGACACTCCTTTTCCTCTATGTGCTCCTTTATTTCCCGCTTCCATAATACCAGGGCCACCACCTGTAATAACTCCGTAACCGTGTTGGGTCAATTGAAAAGCAATGGCTTCTGCTTGTTCGTAATATTTTTCTCCAGGCTTGGTTCTTGCAGATCCAAAGATACTTACACAGGGACCAATGCGACTCAGTTTTTCATACCCATCTACAAACTCGGACATTATTTTAAAAATGGCCCAAGAGTCGTTTGTTTTTATTTCGTTCCAAGTTTTATGCTTGAATTTATTTCGTATTCTTCTATCTTCTTTTGAGATCATATCTTCTATTTTTTTTATTTATTTCTTTGAATTTGGGAACTCGCTAAGATAACTCTTTTTTTAAAAACTTTGCCGTATGGCTTTTTTTATGTTTAATTATTTCTTCGGGAGTTCCAGTACACACTATTTTTCCGCCATTTTTCCCGCCCTCGGGGCCTACATCTATAATATAATCTGCCATTTTTACAACGTCTAAATTATGTTCTATTACCAATACAGTGTTTCCTTTGTTGGTGAGTTTTTCAAGTACTTCCATTAAGACTCGGATGTCTTCAAAGTGTAGCCCTGTAGTAGGTTCGTCTAGAATGTAAAAGGTGTTTCCAGTGTCTCTTTTGGAGAGTTCAGAAGCCAATTTAATACGTTGGGCTTCTCCTCCAGATAAGGTAGTGGATTGTTGTCCTAATGTTATGTATCCCAATCCTACATCTTGGATGGTTTTTAGTTTCCTGTAAATTTTAGGAATATTTTCAAAAAATTCACAGGCATCGTTGATCGTTAGATTCAATACATCAGAAATTGATTTCCCTTTGTATCTGATTTCCAGTGTCTCTCTGTTAAAACGTTTGCCTTGACAGGTTTCACAGCTTACGTGAACATCTGGCATAAAATTCATTTCAATCACACGAACTCCGCCTCCTTGACACGTCTCGCACCTACCTCCTTTTACGTTAAAAGAAAACCGACCAGGTTTGTATCCTCTAATAGCGGCCTCAGTAGTTTTTGTAAATAGACTTCGGACTTCTCCAAAAACACCTGTGTAGGTAGCTGGATTAGAACGTGGTGTTCTACCTATTGGAGATTGGTCTATTGCAATTACCTTATCGATATGTTCCAAGCCTGTGATTTTTTTATAGGGCATTGGTATTTTTACACCATTATATATATGTGCATTTAAAATGGGGTAGAGGGTTTCGTTAATCAAGGTAGATTTTCCACTTCCAGAGACACCTGTAACACAAATAAAAGTTCCTAAGGGGAATTTTGCAGTTACATTTTTTAGGTTATTGCCTTTTGCGCCTGAAAGAACAATCTCTTTCCCGTTTCCTTCTCTTCGTGTTGAAGGGATTTTAATGGATCGTTTTCCTGTGAGGTAATCCGCTGTTAAGGTATCGTGTTTTAATAATTCCTGATAGCTTCCTTTACTTACAATTTCGCCTCCATTATGTCCAGCCCCAGGACCTATGTCCAATACATAATCGGCATGTTCTATCATATCTTTGTCGTGTTCAACTACAATAACAGAGTTTCCGATATCGCGTAGCTTAATCAAGGATTTGATTAGTTTTTCGTTATCTCGTTGGTGCAATCCTATACTGGGTTCGTCTAGAATGTATAAAACACCTACCAGTTGAGAGCCAATTTGTGTTGCCAGTCGTATGCGTTGTGCTTCTCCCCCAGAAAGGGATTTTGAACTGCGGTCTAAGGCCAAATAATTGAGTCCAACATCCAATAAAAACTGAATTCTAGTACGTATTTCTTTTAATATTTCTCCTCCTATTTTTAATTGTCTAACACTTAGTTTCTTCTCGATGTTTTCGAACCAGTTTGCCAATTCGTCAATATCCATCTGCGCCAAGTCGGAAATATTTTTATCATTAATTTTAAAAAACAAGGCTTCTTTTTTTAACCTTTTACCTTTGCAACTCGGACAAGAAATATCATCCATGTATGCTTTTGCCCATCTTTTTATAGAAGTTGATTCACTGTTTTTATACTGACTTTGAATAAAATTGACAATTCCTTCAAAATCTATTTCGTAGGAGCGAGTTACTCCCATTGTTTTTGAAGAGATCGTGTATTTTTCGTTTCCTCCATTCATAATAATGTCCAGTGCCGATTTTGGAATTTTACGGATGGGGTCTGTCAAGCTAAATTTATAGCGGTCAGCAATCAATTGTAATTGTTTAAAAATCCAACTGTCTTTTTGTTCTCCAAGTGGGGCAATTCCTCCGTTTTTTATGGAAAGTGTGCTGTCTGGTAAAATTTTGTCTTGGTTTACTTCATTTACTCTTCCTAGACCGCTACAGTGCGCACAAGCTCCTTTTGGAGAATTGAACGAAAATGCATTTGGTTCTGGGTTTGGGTAGGAGATTCCAGTAGCTTCACACATTAGATCTCGGCTAAAATAGCGAGGTGTTTCTGTGTCAAAGTCCAATACCATTAATATATTGTCTCCAGCATACATGGCTGTTTTAATGGTTTCATCCAGTCTTTTCTGAGATTTAGGATCTATTTTTAAACGGTCTATGACCACTTCTATATCATGTGTTTTGTACCGATCTAAACGCATGCCTTTTTCTATTTCTCTAATTTCACCATCCACTCTAACTTTTACAAAACCTTGTTTTCCTATCTGTTCAAACAGTTCTCGGTAATGCCCTTTTCTTGATTTAATTAAGGGAGCTAGTACCATTATTTTTTTTGATTCGTAAGATGCTAGTATTAAATCTCGGATTTGCTCATCATTATAACTCACCATTTTTTTATTGGTATTAAATGAGTAGGCATCAGATGCTCTAGCAAATAATAAGCGTAAGAAATCGTAAATCTCTGTGATGGTACCCACAGTAGATCTAGGGCTCTTATTGGTGGTTTTTTGTTCTATAGAAATTACAGGAGACAGGCCGTCAATTTTATCTACATCAGGGCGTTCCAGTCCTCCTAGAAATTGTCTAGCATAGGCAGAAAATGTTTCAATATACCTGCGTTGTCCTTCTGCATAAATAGTATCAAAAGCGAGTGAAGATTTTCCGCTACCACTCAAACCAGTAATTACTACCAATTGTTCCCTTGGGATTTTTACATCTATGTTTTTGAGGTTGTGAACACGTGCTCCAAACACCTCTATATATTCTTGTTGTTTAGCCATTTGAAAATTGTCAAAAAGAGCAAATTTATACAAAATGATTTTATTAATAGAGTAGGGGACTTTTTATTTGAGATTTTGCTACAAAATAAGGTGATTTTTAAAAGATTTAGAGGTGTTAAATGTATTAATTCAGATAGAATTCACTAAAAATACTATCTTGCATTAAAATTTATGTTTATGCAGTGGATTCATTCTCTACGTCATTTTTTTGAAAGGCACGGTTTTGCGGTTTCTTCACGTTTTGCGGATAGATTGGGAATTAATGTTTCTAATGTGCGTTTGTTTTTTATTTACATTTCGTTTGTAACAGTAGGATTGTCCTTCGGAATATACTTAACCTTGGCATTTTTATTAAAAATAAAAGATATGGTATATACCAAACGAACCTCTGTATTTGATTTGTAGTTATGTTGATAAAAAGTAAATTATACAGGGCAGTTTTATTGTTGATTATCATTAGTACTATTGGTGTATTAGGGTATAGCTTTTTTTGGGGGTATACTTTTGTAGATGCCTTGTACATGACCATAATTACGATGACAACGGTTGGTTTTTCCGAGGTACATTCTTTAGATGGAAATGGAAAATTATTTACGATAGGGTTGATTATTTTTAGTATCACCTCTTATGGGTATGCAGTAACGGTAATGTCTGAGTATTTGGCAAGCGGCGTTATTTATGAACAGTTTAAAAGAAAGAAAATGCAACAACGAATCAATAAATTGGTAGGTCATACTGTAGTTTGTGGCTATGGAAGAAATGGGAAACAGGCCGTAGCAAAATTAAAAGAATTTAATAAGCCTTGTTTGGTGATTGAAAGAGATCCAGAAGTGTTTAAGGAATTAGAAAGACTTGGAGTACCTTATGTAGAAGGAAATGCGACAGAAGATGAGTCGTTAATACAAGCGGGGATATCTAGGGCTAATAGTTTGATTGCAGCTTTGCCATCGGATGCAGATAATTTATTTATTGTGCTTTCTGCCCGTCAAATAAATAAAGATTTCACCATTATTAGTAGAGCTTCAAATGAAGGATCTGTTAGTAAGTTAAGAGTCGCAGGAGCTACGAATATTATTATGCCAGATAAACTGGGAGGCGACCATATGGCTTCTTTGGTAGTAACTCCAGATTTGGTAGAGTTTGTGCAGCGCTTAACTATTTCTGAAGAAGGGTCTACGAATTTAGAAGAGATTTCAATTAATGATTTGCCAATAGAGTATTTGAATAAAACCATTCGAGATTTGGACCTACGTAGGCAAACTGGCTGTTCTGTGATTGGATTTAAAAAGGCAAACCAAGAATATATTATCAATCCAGAACCAAATACGGTATTGGAGCCTAATACTTATTTAATAGTATTAGGACGTTTAGGACAAATTCAAAAATTACAGGAATTGTTTTAGAATACAATATTTTTTGAGGGTGTAATTGACATTTATAGTAGCTTTTCTTGTAATACTTTCATTTTTTTATGATATTGCGGTACGTTTAAACGAATGTAGAACTTATACCTTATTATGAAGAAAAAATTGCTGACTATTTTAACACTAATTATACCTGTATTGACCTTTGCTCAAGAAAAGGGTTTTGATAAAAAAATAGACCAAGTCTTTGGCGATGCTACTGGCTGGTTTGTAGAATTAATATTTTATAAAATTCCTTTTTCTGAGGATGTGCAAATATTTTGGGTTTTATTCCCATTGATTCTAGGAGCGACTTATTTCACTATTTATTTTAAGTTTATTAATTTCAGAGGGTTTTTAACATCTGTCAATATTGTTCGAGGTAAATACGATGCCATAGATCATGTAACTTCAGATGTGATGGCTGGAGATTCCACACCTGGAGGTGATGCAATCGAAACGGCAAGAATTGAAGGTCATGAAGGAGAAGTTTCACATTTTCAAGCATTGACTGCTGCACTTTCTGCGACGGTTGGATTGGGGAATATTGCTGGAGTTGCCATTGCTATTTCTATTGGAGGAGCAGGGGCTACGTTTTGGATGATTGTTGCTGGGTTTTTAGGAATGGCTTCCAAGTTTGTAGAATGTACACTAGGAGTTAAATACAGAGATATTGATAGTGAAGGAGTAGTATATGGAGGGCCAATGTATTACCTCACAAAAGGCTTGAAAGAAAAAGGACTTGAGAAATTAGGAAAAGTATTGGCAGCTGTGTTTGCGGTATTTGTAATTGGAGGTTCTTTTGGTGGAGGAAATATGTTTCAAGTAAATCAAGCCTTTCAATTGGTAGAAAACATTACGGGAGGAGAGGCTTCTTTTTTACATGGAAGAGGATGGTTGTTCGGTTTGGTAATGGCAGTTTTTGTAGGGATTGTAATTATTGGAGGTATAAAAAAAATTGCAAAGGTAACCGATAAAGTTGTGCCGTTTATGGTGGTGATATATGTGGCAGCATCATTGTTTGTTTTAATAGCAAAATATGACATGATAGGGGATGCATTTGTTCAAATATTTGACGGAGCATTTAAAGCAGACGGAATTGTAGGTGGAGTTGTAGGTGTATTAGTTCAAGGATTTAGACGGGCAGCATTTTCAAATGAAGCGGGAATAGGATCTGCTTCTATTGCACATTCTGCCGTGAGAACAAAATACCCTGCATCTGAAGGTTTAGTGGCTTTACTAGAACCTTTTATTGATACCGTTGTGGTGTGTACTATGACAGCTTTAGTCTTAATTATTACAGGAAACGTAGCAACTTCAAATGCTTCGTTGAATGAAGCTCAAGCAATATTGTTAACTTCAGGAGCATTTGCCTCTGTAATTTCTTGGTTTCCTTATGTATTAACTGTTGCGGTAGTATTATTCGCTTTTAGTACTATGATTTCTTGGTCGTATTACGGATTTCAAGGATGGGCTTACTTATTTGGAAGAAGCAAAAAAATGGAATATGCGTACAAACTTTTGTTCTGTGTGTTTGTGGTAATTGGTGCGGCTGCGAGTTTGGGGTCTGTAATAGGATTTTCCGATGCTATGATTTTTGCGATGATGGTGCCTAATATGATAGGATTAGTACTGTTGGCTCCGAAAGTAAAAAGCGAACTGACAAGATATATGAAAGCTATAAAGGCTACCAAGACATAAAAACGCATTTAAATGAGATATAAAAAATCCCACTTTAGGTTTACCAAAAGCCAGAAAAGGGGGATTTTTTTTATACTCCTTATTAGTGTATTGATCCAACTTGTTTATGTATTTACTGATTTTAGTACAGGGAAATCACCGAAAATTGAAAAGGCCGAGCTCGTCTCTTTTTTACGAGAAATAGATTCATTAAAAGAAATAGTGAACCTAGAACGAAAATCAAAAAAATGGACATTCAATCCTAGCTTTATAAGTGATTATAAAGGGTATCAATTAGGCTTATCTGTTCAAGAGATCGACAGGTTACTATATCATCGGGAAAAAGGGAAATATATCAATTCTCCAAAACACTTTCAAGAGGTTAGTGGTATTAGTGATAGTTTACTCAAGGTCTTGACTCCTTTTTTTAAATTCCCAGATTGGCTTGTACAAAAACAAGCAGCTAGACAGCAAAAAAACAGGAATAGAAAAGACCGGAGCTTTAAACTTGGAGTAAGAGATATAAATACGGCTACGTATAAAGATTTTATGCAGGTAAATGGTGTTTCGGAATCATTGGCAAAACGGATTGTAAAATACCGAAACAAACTGTCCTATTATAGTATGGATTCACAATTGTATGAGGTTTGGTATTTGAAAAGACCAATGGCAGATCAAATATTGAACTATTTTAAGGTGTTAAAACCTGTGACTATTCAAAAAATTAATGTAAACACAGCACAATTTAAAGAACTATTGAAGATTGTATACATAGATTACGAATTAACGAAGAAAATTATGAATTATCGTGATGAAATCGCAGAATATCAATCTTTAAACGAATTAAAAAATATACCTGGTTTTCCGATGGAGAAATTCGACAGAATAATATTATATTTGGAGGCAAATTAAATGATTAAAAAAAGCAAATTGAAATTATCTATGAGGAGTTCATTTTTTACAGAGGAACACGATGCTTTTAGGGCAAGTTTTCAAGAATTTTTACAACGAGAAGTTGTTCCACATATTAATAAATGGGAGGAAGATGGCGAGGTAGAACGCTTTATTTGGAAAAAATTTGGTGATATGGGCTATTTTGGATTGCACTACCCCGAAAAATACGGAGGATTGGAATTGGACTTGTTTTATACCATTATATTTTTAGAAGAGCTTCAAAAAGTAAACTCTGGAGGGTTTGCAGCCGCTATGTGGGCACATACCTATTTGGCAATGACACATGTTTTAGAAGAAGGATCAGAAGCGATTAAAGAAAAATATTTACGACCGAGTATCGCTGGAGATAAAATTGGATGTCTGTGTATTTCGGAACCATTTGGAGGATCAGACGTTGCAGGAATGCGTACCACAGCTGTTAAAGAAGGAGAGAACTATATTATCAATGGATCCAAAACGTTTATTACCAATGGACTTCTAAGTGATTACTTAGTAGTCGCTGTAAAAACAGCACCGGATTTGGCACATAAAGGAATGAGTATTTTTATAATGGATAGAGATACGCCTGGAATTTCGGCAACCAAATTAGATAAATTAGGTTGGAAAGCTTCGGATACCGCAGAAATATCTTTTGATAATGTAAAAATACCAGCAGAAAATTTGATGGGTGAAGAGAACAAAGGCTTTTCGTATATCATGCAACACTTTGCATTGGAGAGATTGGTGATGGGAGTAAATGCACATGCAAGGGCAGCGTATGCCATAGACTATGCAATCCAATATATGAAAGAACGTACTGCTTTTGGGAAAAAACTGAATGAGTTTCAAGTACTGAGGCATAAAGTAGCCGAAATGGCGAGTGAAGTAGAAATGTGCAAGATTTTTAATTACAATATTACACATCGCCTTATTAATAAGGAGTATGTAGTAAAAGAAGCGAGTATGTCTAAATTAAATTCTACACGAATTGCTGATAAAGTAATTTACGAATGTCTTCAGTTGTTAGGGGGCTATGGTTATATGGAAGAATATCCTATGGCACGCTTATTTCGAGATAGTAGAATAGGTACCATAGGGGGAGGGACTTCCGAGATTCTATGTGAGATTATTGCGAAAATGGTGATAGACAAGAAGGAATATAGAAAAGCTACAAAATAGTTGTTGATTTGTAGGATTATATTACCGATGATTTGAAATTAATTGTATATTTGCAGCCAATTTAAAAGGAAGATTTTGAGAGGAGGTGATACATTATGTTAATTATTCCAGTAAAAGACGGTGAAAACATCGATAGAGCGTTAAAACGTTACAAACGAAAATTCGATCGTACGAAAACTATGAGAAACTTACGTTCACGTAAGCAATTCAACAAACCATCAGTTGTAAAACGTGCAAGAAATATAAAAGCTTCATACGTTCAGAAATTAAGAACTGCAGAAGAACAAGGATAAATAGATCCTTACACAGTATAGAAAACCATTAGTAATTTGAAAAGCTAATGGTTTTTTTTATATTTATACTTTAAATAAATATTATGGCGATTCGTGCATTTTTAGAGTATTTGAGTTTTGAGAAAAATTACGCTTCCAATACAATTACAGCGTATCAAAATGATCTTGAGGTGTATCGAGATTTTTGTGCCTTAACATTTGAAAGGAAAGGGATAGAAGATGTGAGTTATGTAGAAATACGGACATGGATCGGAAGTTTAGTAGAAGAAGGCCTGTCTAATGCTTCTATCAATCGAAAAGTAAGTACCTTAAAATCTTATTATAAATTTTTACAACGGATAGAGCGCTTGGAAGTTTCTCCATTGGTGAGTCATAAGAGTTTAAAAATGAGCAAGCGATTGCATTTTCCTTTTTCAGAAAAAGAGATTGCCGAAGTAATGTCTGCTTTTGATACCTGTACAGATTTTGAATCTATTCGAGATAAATGTATGATTGAGCTCTTGTATGCAACAGGAATTCGTAGGTTTGAATTGATAGATCTGAAGTATAAAGACGTAGATCTTGTTAAAAAAACGATAAAGGTTTTAGGGAAGCGAAATAAGGAACGTTTTATACCGTTATTAGAGCCAGTACTTGCTACGATGCGGGTGTACATAGAGCATAGAGCTTTAATAATAACAAGTGAGTCTTGTTTTTTTTTAACTGTAAAAGGTAAAAAATTGTATGGTACATTTGTTTATCGGGTAATAAAGAAGTACTTTAGAGCGGTATCTTCGAAGGAAAAAACAAGTCCGCATGTGCTGCGTCATTCGTTCGCAACGCACTTGTTAAATGAAGGTGCTGATTTAAACTCGGTTAAGGAATTATTGGGACATTCGAGTTTGGCATCCACTCAAGTTTATACAAAAACAAACTTGAAAAAAATGAAAGAAGTGTATAACAATGCCCATCCAAGGGGCGCTAAAAAAAAAGAAGGATTATGAAAGTATTTGTACAATCAGTGAATTTTACCGCAGACAAAGAATTAGTACTTTATGTCGAAAAGAAAATAAATAGTCTAGAAAAATATTTTGATAGAATTGTAGATACAGAGGTGTTTTTAAAAGTGCAACAGACAAGTGAAAAAGAGAATAAAACAGTAGAGATTAAAGTAAATATACCTGGAAATGAAATTGTTGTAAGTAAGCAAGCGAAAACTTTTGAAGAAGGAGCGAGTCTTGCTGTAGATGTATTAAGACGTCAATTGACAAAGATTAAAGAAAAACAACGAACATCCTAAGAAAAAAAATAATGATTTTTATCGCTAAAAATTTTGTTTAGCTAATTAACTTTTATACATTTGCAGTCCGTTAGAAAAACAACGGGCTGTAATTGTTTAAAGCACTTACAAAAGCCGATGTAGCTCAGCTGGCTAGAGCAGCTGATTTGTAATCAGCAGGTCGCGGGTTCGAGTCCCTCCATTGGCTCTGGAATAATAAAGTACTTAGGTTAAAAAAAATGTAGCAATACATTTTTTTTATGAGTTAGGACGAAATAGCAAACTAAGTAAAATATCGAAGAAAAGTCCTTTCCTAGATGTGTTCATTGAAAGAAATAATTATATGGTGAGATACTCAAGTGGCCAACGAGGGCAGACTGTAAATCTGCTGCGCAAGCTTCGAAGGTTCGAATCCTTCTCTCACCACAATTATTTTGTGTATCTTTGCAAAACTTTTAGTAGATTTGCAAAACAATGCGAAAGTAGCTCAGTTGGTAGAGCGTCAGCCTTCCAAGCTGAATGTCGCCGGTTCGAACCCGGTCTTTCGCTCAAATTATTGCCGACATAGCTCAGCTGGTAGAGCGCATCCTTGGTAGGGATGAGGTCATGGGTTCAAATCCCATTGTTGGCTCAAATAGTTTAAAAATAGAATAATTATATAACTAAGAATAAAAATTAAATAATCATGGCAAAAGAAACCTTTGATCGTTCGAAACCGCACTTAAACATCGGTACAATCGGTCACGTTGACCACGGTAAGACTACTTTAACTGCAGCTATTACTGTTGTATTAGCTGAAAAAGGTCTTTCTGAAGTTAAAGATTTTGATCAAATTGACAACGCTCCTGAGGAGAAAGAAAGAGGTATTACTATTAATACTTCACACGTTGAGTATACAACTGAGAAACGTCACTACGCTCACGTTGACTGTCCAGGTCACGCGGATTACGTAAAGAACATGGTAACAGGTGCTGCTCAAATGGATGGTGCTATTATTGTTGTTGCTGCAACAGATGGTCCAATGCCTCAAACTAGAGAGCATATCTTATTAGGTCGTCAGGTAGGAATTCCTAGATTGGTTGTATTCATGAATAAAGTGGATATGGTTGATGATGAAGAATTGCTTGAGTTAGTAGAGATGGAAATCAGAGAATTATTAGATTTCTATGACTATGATGGTGACAATACTCCAGTGATCCAAGGATCTGCTTTAGGAGGATTGAACAAAGAGCCAAAATGGATGGAGTCTATCATGGAATTGATGGATGCTGTTGATACTTGGATCGAATTGCCTAAACGTGATATAGATAAAGATTTCTTAATGCCAATCGAGGATGTATTTTCTATTACTGGTCGTGGTACTGTAGCAACAGGACGTATCGAAATGGGTGTAGCTAATACTGGTGATTCTGTTGATATTATTGGAATGGGAGCTGAAAAATTAACTTCTACTGTAACAGGAGTTGAAATGTTCCGTAAAATATTAGATAGAGGTGAAGCTGGTGATAACGTAGGTATCTTATTAAGAGGTATTGCGAAAGAAGATATCAAAAGAGGAATGGTAATCTGTAAGCCAGGTTCTGTAACTCCACATGATAAATTCAAAGCTGAGGTTTATATCCTTAAAAAAGAAGAAGGTGGACGTCACACTCCATTCCACAACAACTACCGTCCACAGTTCTACGTTAGAACAACGGATGTAACAGGTACTATTATGTTACCTGATGGAGTTGAAATGGTTATGCCAGGAGATAACTTAACAATTACTGTTGATTTACACCAAGCAATTGCAATGAATGTAGGTTTACGTTTCGCAATTCGTGAAGGAGGTAGAACAGTAGGAGCTGGTCAAGTTACTGAAATTCTTTAGTAAACAAGATTAGTATAAAAGTATCAAGGTGCTTTGTTCGCAAAGCACCTTAACTTACGGGTTTAGCTCAGTTGGTAGAGCACTGGTCTCCAAAACCAGGTGTCGGGAGTTCGAGTCTCTCAATCCGTGCAAATATAGATAGCGAAATGAAAGTAGTAAATTATATTAAAGATTCATACGAAGAATTGACAACTAAGATGTCATGGATTCCTTGGGCAGAAGCTCAACAATCGACAGTAGTTGTTGCTGCTTTTACTGTATTATTTGCCATAGCAATTTTTGCAGTAGATAAAGTATTCCAAGGTATATTGGGAGAGTTTTTCAAACTAATTTAATTAAAAAACAACAAGTTTAGTATGTCTAATTCTGTAAAGAAATGGTACGTAGTCCGAGCAATTGGAGGTCAAGAAAATAAAGTGAAAACTTATATTGACAACGAGGTTACCCGATTGGGAATTGAGGATTATGTTGCTCAAGTATTGGTGCCTACAGAAAAGGTGATTCAGATAAAAGATGGAAAAAAAATACACAAAGAACGTGTATATTTTCCTGGTTATATTATGATCGAGGCAAACTTGAGTGGAGAAATTCCGCATATTATTAAAGCGATACCTGGTATTATCGGATTTTTAGGTGAGGTAAAAGGAGGAGATCCTGTACCGTTGCGTAAAAGTGAGGTAAATAGAATGTTAGGTAAAGTGGATGAATTGGCAGTTAGCAATGAAAACGTGGCAATACCATTTATACTTGGTGAAACGGTAAAAGTTGTTGATGGTCCATTTAATGGTTTCGATGGAATTGTCGAAAAAATAAACGAAGAAAAACGCAAGCTGGAAGTAATGGTGAAAATATTTGGAAGAAAAACACCTTTAGAACTAAGCTATATGCAAGTAGAAAAAATTTCATAATTGTTACAAATTATATTTAGACAAAAAGGATGGCTTCCATCATCCTATAGTCTTTCATCTTAAGATTAAGAAATGGCAAAAGAAGTAAGCAAAGTAGTAAAATTACAAGTGCGTGGAGGTGCTGCAAATCCTTCACCACCAGTTGGACCTGCTTTAGGTGCTGCCGGAGTGAATATTATGGAGTTCTGTAAGCAATTTAATGCAAGAACTCAAGACAAACAAGGAAAAGTTTTACCAGTTGCGATTACCGTATACATGGATAAATCTTTTGATTTTGTTATCAAAACTCCACCGGCTGCAGTACAAATTTTAGAAGCAGCAAAAATTAAAAAAGGTTCAGGAGAACCTAACCGTAAAAAGGTAGCAAGTGTAACTTGGGATCAATTAAAAGTAATTGCAGAAGACAAGATGGCAGATTTAAATGCTTTCACTGTTGAATCAGCAATGCTTATGATGGCAGGTACAGCGCGTTCTATGGGTATAACTGTTAAGGGAGAAGCTCCTGTTAAACAATAAAACAGCACGTTTAAAATGGCAAAATTAACAAAAAAGCAAAAAGAAGCAACGGCGAAATTTGATGTAAATCAAACATTCAGCTTGAAAGCAGCTTCAGCTTTGGTAAAAGAAATTACCAATGTAAACTTTGACGCATCTATAGATTTAGCTGTTCGTTTAGGAGTAGATCCTCGTAAAGCAAATCAAATGGTACGTGGTGTTGTAACATTACCTCACGGAACTGGAAAAGATGTAAAAGTATTGGCATTAGTTACTCCAGATAAAGAAGCAGATGCTAAAGAAGCAGGTGCTGATTATGTTGGATTGGATGAGTACCTTGCAAAAATTAAAGGTGGTTGGACTAATGTAGATGTGATTATTACAATGCCTAGTGTTATGGGTAAATTAGGTCCTTTAGGTCGTATATTAGGCCCAAGAGGTTTAATGCCTAACCCTAAGACTGGTACTGTAACAATGGATATTGCAAAAGCAGTAAGAGAGGTTAAAGCGGGTAAAATTGACTTTAAAGTTGATAAAACTGGTATCGTTCATGCATCTGTTGGAAAAGCATCTTTTGATGCGGATAAAATCCAAGAAAATGCAGCAGAATTGATTCAAACCTTATTAAAATTAAAACCAACAGCAGCGAAAGGAACTTATGTTAAAAGTATCTTTATGTCTAGTACGATGAGTCCTGGAATCGCTATTGATGTAAAATCAGTATAAAACTGTTAAATAAGAAATTATGACAAGAGCAGAAAAAGCACAAGTAATAGAAGATTTAACAGCACAATTAACTGAAGAAAAAATCATCTATATCGCAGATATCTCTGGATTGGATGCATTGACTACATCAGATTTACGTAGAGCTTGTTTTAAGGCAAACGTAAAATTAACAGTTGTTAAAAATACATTGCTTGCAAAGGCAATGGAAAATTCAGATAAAGATTTTGAAAACCTTCCTTCAGTATTGAAAGGAAATTCATCAGTAATGTATTCTGAGACTGGTAATGCACCAGCAAAAGTAATTAAAGAGTTTCGTAAGAAGTCAGATAAACCTCTTTTAAAAGGAGCGTATGTTGAATCTGCTGTATATATTGGGGATGACCTATTAGATACATTGGTTAACATCAAATCTAAAGAAGAAGTTATTGGAGACATTATCGGATTGTTACAATCACCAGCTAAGAACGTTATTTCAGCGTTACAATCAGGTGGTAATAAACTATCAGGTATCCTTAAGACTTTGGCGGACAAATAAATTCGCGCACTAATAAACTAATATAAAAATTAAAAAAAACCAGAAAAATGGCAGATTTAAAAGATTTCGCAGAACAATTAGTTAACTTAACAGTAAAAGAAGTTAATGAATTAGCTGATATATTGAAAGATGAATATGGTATCGAGCCAGCAGCAGCAGCTGTAGCAGTGGCAGGTCCAGCAGCAGGTGCAGAAGCAGTTGAAGAACAAACTGAATTTGACGTAATCTTAAAAGCAGCAGGTTCTTCTAAACTTGCAGTTGTAAAGTTAGTAAAAGAATTAACTGGACAAGGATTAAAAGAAGCTAAAGGTATCGTAGATAGCGCACCATCTGCAATTAAGGAAGGTGTTTCTAAAGACGAAGCTGAAGCTTTAAAAGCTCAGTTAGAAGAAGCAGGAGCTGAGGTTGAGCTTAAGTAAGCTTTACTAAACAGACAAGATTAGGTTTAGGTTGGGGTTCATCTCTCGACCTAAACCATTTTGCGTATATATTTGTTTTTATATTATAATAGTTTTTTTAACTTAAATTTTTTGTCCATTGGCTACAAAAAAATTCACCGAAAGAATCAACTTTGCATCAGCTAAATTGGTTATGGATTATCCAGATTTTCTAGATATCCAGGTAAAATCGTTTCAAGATTTTTTCCAATTACAAACAAAAGCTGACGAACGAAGTAATGAAGGCTTGTTTAAGACCTTCATGGATAATTTTCCAATTACTGATACTCGTAATCAATTTGTTTTAGAGTTTATCGATTACTTCGTAGACCCACCAAGATACTCTATTCAAGAGTGTATTGAAAGAGGGTTAACTCACAGTGTGCCGCTAAAAGCACGTCTTAAATTATATTGTACGGATCCTGAACATGAGGATTTCGAAACGATTGTACAAGACGTATATTTAGGTACTATACCTTATATGACCAATAGTGGTACTTTTGTTATAAATGGTGCTGAACGTGTTGTGGTTTCTCAATTACACCGTTCTCCGGGAGTATTCTTCGGGCAGTCGTTCCATGCAAACGGAACAAAATTGTATTCGGCTCGTGTAATTCCTTTTAAAGGATCATGGATCGAATTTGCGACAGACATCAATCAAGTGATGTATGCGTATATTGATAGAAAAAAGAAATTACCAGTTACTACCTTATTTAGAGCCATAGGTTTTGAACGAGATAAAGATATTTTAGAGATTTTTGACCTTGCAGAAGAAGTTAAAGTTTCGAAAAGTGGACTTAAAAAAGTATTAGGGCGAAGAACAGCAGCACGTATATTAAAAACTTGGTTTGAAGATTTCGTTGATGAGGATACTGGTGAAGTAGTTTCTATTGAGCGTAACGAAATTATTTTTGATCGTGACACCTTGTTGGAAAAAGAGCATATTGATGCCATTGTAGATTCTGGTTCTACAACTATTCTATTGCACAAAGAAGACAACTTAACGTCTGATTACGCCATTATTCACAATACCTTACAAAAGGATCCTACGAATTCTGAAAAAGAAGCCGTAGAACACATATACCGTCAATTACGTAACGCAGAACCGCCAGATTATGAGACTGCAAAAGGTATTATTGACAAGTTATTCTTCTCTGAACAACGTTACAATTTAGGTGAAGTTGGTCGTTATAGAATGAATAAAAAATTGGGATTAGACATTGATATCAATCAACGTGTATTGACCAAATTAGACATCATCACCATTATTAAGAATTTAATCAAATTGGTTAATTCTAAAGCAGAGGTGGATGATATTGACCATTTATCAAACCGTCGTGTTCGTACAGTTGGAGAACAATTAGCTAGCCAGTTTGGTGTAGGATTGTCTCGTATGGCGCGTACTATTCGTGAACGTATGAACGTTCGGGATAATGAGGTGTTTACACCAATAGATTTGATCAATGCAAAAACATTATCATCAGTAATTAACTCATTCTTTGGTACCAACCAGTTGTCTCAATTTATGGATCAAACCAATCCATTAGCAGAGATCACACATAAGCGTCGTTTATCGGCTCTTGGACCAGGTGGTTTATCAAGAGAAAGAGCAGGTTTTGAGGTTCGAGATGTTCACTATACGCACTACGGTCGTTTGTGTCCAATTGAAACACCAGAGGGACCAAATATTGGACTTATTTCGTCATTAGCTGTGTATGCGAAAGTAAATAATTTAGGATTCATAGAAACTCCTTATCGGGAAGTTATAGATGGTGTTGTAAATATTAAAGACACTCCTAATTATTTAAGTGCAGAGGAAGAAGAAGGAATGAAATTCGCCCAATCTAACCTAGAGTTGGATGAAAACGGGAAATTTGTAAGTGACAGAATTATTGTTCGTGAAGAAGCGGATTATCCAGTTGTACCTCCTACGGATGTGAATTTTATGGATGTTTCTCCAAATCAAATTGCATCTATATCTGCATCGTTAATTCCTTTCTTGGAACATGATGATGCCAACCGTGCATTGATGGGATCTAACATGATGCGTCAGGCAGTACCATTATTACGTCCTGATTCTCCTATTGTTGGAACTGGATTGGAACGTAGAGTTGCAAAAGATTCTCGTATTCTAATGAATGCTGAAGGACCGGGAGTTGTTGAATATGTGGATGCGAATAGAATTGTCATTAAATACGATCGTTCTGATGAAGAGCGCTTGGTGAGTTTTGACGATGATGATAAAACATACGACTTAATTAAATTCCGTAAAACAAATCAAGGTACGTCTATCAACTTAAAACCGATTGTTCAAAAAGGTGATAGAGTTGAAGAAGGACAAGTACTTTGTGAAGGTTATGCGACACAAAAAGGTGAATTAGCCTTGGGTAGAAACATGAAAGTTGCCTTTATGCCTTGGAAAGGGTATAACTTTGAGGATGCAATTGTGATTTCTGAAAAAGTGGTACGTGAAGATATTTTTACTTCGATTCATATTGATGAGTATTCTCTAGATGTTAGAGATACTAAATTGGGTGCAGAGGAGTTGACAAACGATATACCGAATGTTTCAGAAGAGGCTACTAAAGACTTGGATGAGAATGGTATGATTCGTATCGGTGCAGAAGTAAAACCTGGTGATATTTTAATAGGAAAAATTACTCCAAAAGGAGAATCTGACCCTACTCCAGAAGAAAAATTACTACGTGCTATTTTTGGTGATAAAGCAGGAGATGTAAAAGATGCTTCTTTAAAAGCTTCTCCATCTTTGAGAGGTGTTGTGATTGCCAAGAAATTGTTTATGCGTGCTGTTAAAGATAAATCTAAAAGAGCAAAGGATAAAGTTGATATTGCCAAATTAGATGATAAGTATTCTGCTAAATTAGAAGTTTTGAGAACCATTTTGGTGGATAAATTATTCCACTTAGTTAATGGGAAAACGTCTCAAGGTGTTCAAAATGATTTAGGTGAAGAAATCCTACCAAAAGGTAAGAAATTCACTCAGAAAATGTTGAACAATGTGAATGATTTTGTTCACCTTACTAAAGGAACTTGGACTACAGATATTGAATTGAATACTTTGGTTGGTGAATTAGTTCACAATTATAAGATTAAAGTAAACGACATACAAGGAGGTTTACGTAGAGAGAAATTTACTATTTCTGTAGGGGATGAACTTCCTGCAGGTATTGTGAAATTAGCAAAAGTATATATTGCTAAAAAACGTAAATTAAAAGTAGGTGATAAAATGGCGGGTCGTCACGGAAACAAAGGTATTGTTGCCCGTATCGTTCGTCAAGAAGATATGCCGTTCTTAGAGGATGGAACACCAGTAGATATCGTATTGAATCCACTTGGAGTACCATCTCGTATGAATATTGGTCAAATCTATGAAACCGTTCTTGGATGGGCAGGTCAAAATTTGGGTAAAAAATTCGCTACTCCTATTTTTGATGGAGCAACACTCGATCAAATTAATGCCTATACAGATGAAGCAGGAGTGCCTCGTTTTGGACATACATATTTATATGATGGAGGTACGGGAGATCGTTTTGATCAAGCTGCAACTGTTGGAGTTATTTATATGATTAAATTAGGTCATATGATTGACGATAAGATGCATGCGCGTTCTATCGGACCGTACTCATTAATTACGCAACAACCACTTGGAGGTAAAGCTCAATTTGGAGGTCAGCGTTTTGGAGAAATGGAAGTTTGGGCATTGGAAGCTTATGGAGCATCTGCTACATTGAGAGAAATCTTGACTGTAAAATCAGATGATGTATTAGGTAGAGCCAAAACATATGAAGCAATCGTTAAAGGGGAAGCTATGCCAGAACCGGGATTACCAGAATCATTCAATGTGTTAATGCACGAATTAAAAGGATTGGCATTAGATGTTCGTTTGGAAGATGAATTTGGTAGAGATATTAACGAATCAAAAAAGTAATTATTTAATTGCACAATTTTAATTATGGCAAAAAGAAATAATAATAATTATACGGTAAAAAAGTTCAGTAGAATTTCTATTGGACTTGCTTCACCGGAGATTATCTTAGGAAAATCGAAAGGAGAGGTTTTAAAACCAGAAACCATTAATTACCGTACCCACAAACCAGAGCGTGATGGGTTATTTTGTGAGCGTATTTTTGGCCCTATTAAGGACTATGAATGTGCTTGTGGTAAATACAAGAGAATTCGTTACAAAGGAATTGTTTGTGATCGATGTGGTGTAGAAGTTACAGAGAAAAAAGTTCGTAGAGACAGAGTTGGTCATATAAACTTAGTGGTGCCTGTTGCCCATATTTGGTATTTTAGATCATTACCAAATAAAATGGGTTACTTATTAGGCTTGCCTTCTAAGAAATTGGACATGATTATTTACTACGAACGTTATGTAGTAATTCAACCTGCAGGTGCAAAAAATGCAGAGGGTGAACCTTTGCAAAAAATGGATTTCCTAACGGAAGAAGAATATTTAGATATTCAAGAGACATTCCCAATTGAAAACCAATATTTAGACGATAATGATCCAGAGAAATTTATCGCTAAAATGGGAGCTGAATGTTTGATCGACTTGTTGGCTCGTATTGATTTGTCTGAATTATCTTACGAATTGCGCCACAAAGCAAACACAGAAACGTCTAAACAACGTAAAACTGAGGCTTTAAAACGTTTGAACATTGTTGAAGCATTTAGAGACTCTGTGAAAAATAGAGCAGAAAACAAACCTGAATGGATGATCATGAAGGCAATTCCGGTGATACCACCAGAATTACGTCCATTGGTACCATTAGATGGGGGACGTTTTGCTACCTCAGATTTAAATGATTTATACCGTCGTGTAATTATCCGTAACAACCGTTTAAAACGATTGTTAGAGATCAAAGCACCAGAGGTTATTTTACGTAATGAGAAACGTATGTTGCAAGAATCTGTGGATTCATTATTTGACAACACACGTAAATCATCTGCTGTAAAAACAGAATCTAACAGACCTTTAAAATCGTTATCTGATAGTTTAAAAGGGAAACAAGGTCGTTTCCGTCAAAACTTATTAGGGAAACGTGTCGATTATTCTGCACGTTCTGTAATTGTTGTTGGACCTGAATTAAAATTATTTGAATGTGGATTGCCAAAAGATATGGCAGCTGAATTATACAAACCATTTGTAATCCGTAAGTTGATTGAACGTGGAATTGTAAAAACAGTTAAATCTGCAAAGAAAATTATAGATAAAAGAGAACCTGTAGTTTGGGATATCTTAGAAAATGTATTAAAAGGGCATCCGGTATTATTAAACCGTGCGCCAACCCTTCACAGATTGGGGATTCAAGCTTTTCAACCTATCTTAATTGAAGGGAAAGCAATCCAATTGCACCCATTAGTATGTACGGCGTTTAATGCCGATTTTGATGGGGATCAAATGGCGGTACATTTACCTTTAGGTCCTGAGGCTATCTTAGAATCTCAATTGTTAATGCTAGCTTCTCATAATATCTTGAATCCTGCTAATGGTGCACCTATTACGGTACCATCTCAGGATATGGTATTGGGTCTGTATTATATGACCAAAGAAAGATTGTCTACTCCAGATAGAAAAATCAAAGGAGAAGATTTGACATTCTATTCGCCAGAAGAAGTTACCATTGCTTTTAACGAAAAACAATTGGAATTGAATGCTCGCATTAAAGTGAGAACTCAAGATTTAAATGAAGAAGGTGAATTTGTTCAAAGAATTATTGAAACCACTTGTGGTAGAGTTTTATTTAATGAAATTGTACCTGAGAAAGCTGGATATATCAATGAAGTATTGAATAAAAGATCACTTCGTGATATTATTCATGGGGTATTAAAAGTTACAGATGTTCCTACAACTGGACTCTTCTTGGATAGTATGAGAACCATGGGGTTCAAATTTGCATTCCAAGGTGGATTGTCATTCTCTTTAGGGGATATTATTATTCCTAAAGAAAAGAAAGGAATGATTGCTGATGCTAATAAGCTGGTTGATAATATTATAGGTAACTATAATATGGGTATGTTAACCCAAAAAGAACGTTACAACCAAGTTATTGATGTTTGGGGATCTACAAACAATCGTTTGACAGAACTTTCTATGAAACGTTTGCGTGAGGATCAACAAGGATTTAACTCCGTGTTTATGATGCTTGACTCTGGTGCAAGGGGATCAAAAGAACAGATTAGACAGTTAACTGGAATGCGTGGATTGATGGCGAAGCCTAAAAAATCAAGCGCAGGAGGTGGAGAAATTATTGAGAATCCAATTCTTTCTAACTTTAAAGAGGGATTGTCTATTCTTGAATACTTTATTTCTACGCACGGTGCACGTAAAGGATTGGCGGATACAGCCTTGAAAACAGCAGATGCTGGATATCTAACAAGACGTTTGGTAGATGTTTCTCAAGACGTAATTGTAAACGAAGTAGATTGTAATACCTTAAGAGGATTAAGCGTTCAGGATTTAAAGAAAAACGACGAAGTTGTTGAAACTTTAGGAGAACGTATCCATGGTCGTGTAGCATTACACGATGTGGTTGATCCAATTTCGGATGAATTATTGGTAGAAGCAGGAGAGTTGATTTTAGAACCAATTGCAGATAGAATCGAAGCTTCGATTATTGATAGCGTTGATGTTCGTTCAGCACTTACTTGTGAAGCTGAAAGAGGAATTTGTGCCAAATGTTACGGTGTGAGTTTATCTACAGGATTTAATGTACAACGTGGGGAAGCCGTAGGTGTTATTGCAGCACAATCTATTGGAGAACCAGGTACACAGTTAACACTTAGAACGTTCCACGTTGGAGGGGTAGCTGGAAATATATCTGAAGATAATAAGTTAATCGCCAAGTTTGCAGGAAAAGCTGTAATTGAAGATTTACGTACCATTGCAACAAAAGATTCTGATGGAAATGCTATTGAAGTGGTTATTTCTCGTTCTTCTGAAATTAAAGTAATTGATGTAAAATCTGGAATTACCTATAGTACAAATAACATTCCTTACGGTTCACATATCTTTATTAAAAATGGAGATAAAATAAAAGTAGGAGATGAAATCTGTCAGTGGGATCCATTTAATGGTGTGATAGTTTCAGAATTTAAAGGAAAGATCGCTTTTGAGAATATCGAAAGAGGAATGAACTTTAGTGTTGAAACAGATGAACAAACAGGTTTCCAAGAAAGAGTAATTACAGAGTCTAAAAATAAAAAAGTTATTCCATCATTATTAGTGATGAATAATAACGACGAAGTATTACGTTCTTATAACTTACCTGTAGGTGCTCACTTGATGATTGAAAATGAATCAGAAATTCAAGCAGGTGATATACTTGTTAAGATTCCGCGTAAATCTGGTAAAGCAGGTGATATTACAGGGGGTCTTCCTCGTGTAACAGAATTGTTTGAAGCTCGTAATCCTTCGAATCCAGCAGTGGTTTCTGAAATTGACGGAGTGGTTACTTTTGGTAAAATCAAGCGTGGTAATAGAGAAATTATTGTAGAGTCTAAATTAGGTAATATCAAAAAATACTTAGTGAAATTGTCGAGTCAAATCTTAGTTCAAGAAAATGACTTTATAAGAGCGGGTATGTCTTTATCTGACGGAGCGGTAACACCTTCGGATATCTTAAAGATTCAAGGACCAGCTGCTGTACAAGAATTCTTAGTAAATGAAATTCAAGAGGTCTATAGATTGCAAGGAGTAAAAATTAACGATAAGCATTTTGAAGTTGTAGTACGACAAATGATGCGTAAAGTTAAGATTATTGATTCTGGTGATACCTTATTGTTAGAAAATCAATTGGTACATAAAAATGACTTTATTAAAGAAAATGATGATATTTTCGGAAAGAAAGTTGTGACCGACGCTGGTGAATCTGAAGATTTGAAAGAAGGTCAAATTGTATCACCTCGTGACTTGCGTGACGAAAATTCTAAACTTCGTAGAGATGATAAGAATTTAGTTGAAGCTAGAGATGCAAATCCTGCAACAGCAGAACAAATATTGCAAGGTATTACAAGAGCATCGTTACAAACCAAATCGTTTATTTCAGCGGCATCCTTCCAGGAAACTACTAAGGTGTTGAATGAGGCAGCGGTACATGGTAAAGTAGATGACTTAAAAGGATTGAAAGAAAACGTAATTGTTGGTAAGCGAATCCCTGCTGGTACAGGTATGCGTAACTATGAGCATATTATTGTTGGATCTCAAGATGAAATGGACCATAATTTATAAGCTAGTATGAGTGATTCTAAAAACAAAAACGAAGGTCAATTAAATATTGAATTGGACGAAAAAATGTCAGATGGGATCTATTCCAATTTGGCAATTATCAACCATTCGGTGTCGGAATTTATTGTAGATTTTATCTCAGTAATGCCAGGACAACCGAAGGCTAAAGTAAAGTCTAGAATTATTTTAACGCCACAACATGCTAAACGCTTAGTAAAAGCGTTGGCAGATAATGTGAAACGTTTTGAAGAAGCTCATGGTGAAATAAAAGACTATGAACAGATCCCTATCCCAATGAATTTTGGGCCCACGGGAGAAGCATAACAACAAGAAAAAAGCTGAACGAAAGTTCAGCTTTTTTTTGTTTATAACGTCCCGATTTGTTTGGGTTGACTACATTTGCATTCTTAAAACACCTTGGTTTTGTCTTCACTTAAAACGTGTAGTTTAATCCCTAATACTGATTAAAAGGAACCAAAAGATACAAAGGTGTTGAACTTAATAATTGAAATTATAAAATGAAATATTTAAAATTTAGCCTCATCGTTTTATGTACTGTGATGCACACGGTTGTATGGTCTCAAAAAGATACTATTAAACTGAAGGAAATTATAATATCTGGAAATAGAATTGCGGTTCCATTCTCTGAATCATCTAGGTCTATTGAAATAATTACTGCTGAGATGATGAAAGCAGTTGCTGCAACAAATACTGCAGACCTGTTGCAACATGTTGCTGGTGTTGATATTCGTAGAAGAGGAATTGATGGTATGCAATCTGATCTATATATTAGAGGAGGTAATTTTGAACAAACCTTATTGCTTATTGATGGAATAAAAATGGATGATGCTCAAACAGGTCACCATACAATGAATGCTATTTTATCTCTTGATAATATTGAGCGCATCGAAATTATTAAAGGGCCTGCAGCACGTATTTATGGACAAAACGCATTTACAGGAGCCATTAATATCATTACTAAAAAAATTAAAGAGAACGAATTGTTAGCCTCTGTTGGTTTTGGGTCTTTTGCAAACAAAAAAGCAAGCATTGCAATTAGTCATAATTTTGACAATGCAACTGTTTTTGCAAATGTAGGCTACCAAAAATCTGATGGCTATCGCCACAATACAGATTTTGAAAATAAAACTGTATTTTTAAAAGGATCGCTTGGAAGTATCGATTTTATTGGTTCTTTTGCTGAACGTAAATTTGGTGCGAATGGGTTTTATGCCAGTCCTAAATTTGTGGATCAATACGAGGAAACTCAAACAAGTTTAGTTGGTGTTTCTACAAAGATGACTAAAGGAAGTTTTAAAATTATGCCTCGTGCTTATTGGAGAAGAAATCAAGATATGTATTTATTTATCCGTCAGAATCCTTCTTATTATAGAAATTTACACATCACAAATAAAATGGGAGCAGAAACAAATGTTGTTTTTGAAAGTAGTTTGGGTAAAACAGGTATTGGTGTGGATATCGCGCGTTCTTTTATTGTAAGTAATAATTTAAACGATCATCAACGAACTTCTATTACTGGTTTTCTTGAACAAAGATTTGATCAAATGGAAAAATTTGATGTTACTTTAGGAGTTGCAGTGAGTTCTTTTTCTGATTTTGATACGCAATTTTTGCCGGGATTTGATATTGGATACAGTGTATCGGAAGCATTCAAATTATTTGGAAATATTGGTTATACGTACAGAGTTCCTACCTATACAGATTTGTATTATGTAGGTTCTACTACTTTAGGAAATCCTGATTTACAACCAGAATCTGCTGTTTCTCAAGAGTTGGGGGCGAAATATTTAGGAGATAAAGTACAAATTACCTTTGCCTTGTTTAATCGTAATTCTGAGGATTTGATAGATTGGACAAAGAAAAGTATGGATGATAAGTGGCAAACTCAAAACTTTAGTCAAGTAGCGACCAAAGGTTTAGATCTTTCTGTGAAGTATCAATTTGATTTAGGTTCATTAGAACAAGGTATCTCTGTTAGCTATAGTTATATAAACGATCAAATTAATGATGATAATGTAGACTTTACTCGGTACTCATTAAATAGTTTAAAACATCAATTTAATACAGCGCTCAACACGCGTTTTTCAAAAACATTGAGTCAGAGTATCTCTTATAGATATGTGGAACGTACCGATGGTGAAAGTTATAATGTATTGGATGCAAAAGTGGTGGCTCAAGTAAAAAATGGCTTCGAATTGTCTTTAACTGCAAACAATATTTTGAATGCAGTGTATACAGAAACCAATTTAGTACCCATGCCTAAAGGTAATTTACTTATAGGTCTCAAATACCGTATTTATTAATCAATATTGATACAAGGAGGGCTTTTGCCTTCTCAATTAATACAGAAAAAATCACGCTTCTTATAGAATCGTGATTTTTTTGTTTTTAAGACTACCTTTTTGCACGTTTTTTATTTTAAATAGGTGTGATTCCATATCTTTGTACTTATGCAATTTGAAATCAAAGGAACAGATCCTCGCAGTAAGGCACGTGCAGGAATCGTAACAACAGACCACGGGAAAATAGAAACACCTATTTTTATGCCTGTAGGTACTGTGGGAACAGTAAAAGGAGTACACCAGTCGGAATTAAAAGATGAAATAAATCCTGATATTATATTAG
Organism: Flavobacteriaceae bacterium; assembly: GCA_965224465.1. Classification (GTDB taxonomy): domain Bacteria; phylum Bacteroidota; class Bacteroidia; order Flavobacteriales; family Flavobacteriaceae. Next base: position 4,636,838 of record OZ245049.1, read on the forward strand.
GAAATACCTATCATCTATATTTACGACCAAAACTCGAGATATTAGAGAAAGCGGGAGGCTTACATAAATTCATGAACTGGGATCGTAATATTCTGACCGATAGTGGTGGATATCAAGTGTACTCTTTATCTAATAATAGAAAAATAAATGAGCAAGGTGTTAATTTTAAGAGTCATATAGATGGTTCTTATCATTTCTTTTCGCCAGAAAATGTTATGGAAGCACAACGTTCTATTGGAGCGGATATCATCATGGCTTTTGATGAATGTACACCGTATCCTTGTGATTATAAATATGCAAAACGATCTATGCATATGACCCATAGATGGTTGAAAAGATGTATTAGTCATTTGGATAAAACACCTACCAAATACGGTTTTGATCAAACATTTTTTCCCATTGTTCAAGGAAGTACTTATACAGATTTAAGACAACAATCTGCAGAATTTATCGCCTCCGTAGGAGCTGAAGGAAATGCTATTGGTGGATTGTCAGTAGGTGAACCCGCAGAAGAAATGTATGCGATGACAGATGTGGTTTGTAGTATTCTTCCAGAGGATAAACCAAGGTATTTAATGGGAGTAGGAACCCCTATTAATATTTTAGAAAACATTGCCTTAGGGGTAGATATGTTTGACTGTGTAATGCCAACTCGAAATGCAAGAAATGGAATGTTGTTTACAGCGCATGGTACGATCAATATTAAAAATAAAAAGTGGGAGATGGACTTTTCTCAAATTGATGAAAACGGAACTACATTTGTTGATTCTATGTATTCAAAAGCGTATTTACGTCATCTTTTTGCTGCAAAAGAATTATTAGGGAAGCAAATAGCTACCATTCACAATTTAGGTTTTTATATGTGGTTGGTTCGTGAGGCTAGAAAACATATTTTAGCAGGAGATTTTGCAACTTGGAAAACAATGATGGTTAATCAAATGAATAAGCGCTTGTAATTTGAAAATATTAGATAAATACATATTAAAGAAGTACATGACTACCTTGTGTTTGGTGTTATTACTGTTAATTCCAATAGCCATTGCCATTGATATTTCTGAGAAAGTAGATAAGTTTCTACGTCATGAAGACTTAACGATAGTGCAAATAATTAAGGATTATTACGTAAATTTTGTAATCATTTACGGAAATACCTTTTTGCCTTTAGGATTGTTTCTTGCCGTTATTTTATTTACTTCAAAATTGTCTAATAATTCAGAGATTGTTGCCATTCACAGTGCTCAAATTTCTTTTAGAAGATTTTTATATCCCTATTTTATAGGGGGAACTATTGTTACTATGGTTGCCTTAGGGATGAATCACTTTGTAGTTCCATACAGTAATAAAGCAATGGAGGATTTTTCGGAAGAATTTTTACGCAATCGAAAAAGAGATAAAACCATGGCTTCTGATGTTACGTTGCAATTAAGCGAGTCAGAAATCGTGCATTTTAGAACCGTGAATTTGAACAGTAAAAAAGCCTATAGGTTTTCTTATGAGCGTTTTGATGGCATTAAATTAAAATATAAAATTCTTGCTGATAATATCAGATGGGAAGAAAAAGATTCTGTATTTCGATTGAGAATGTACCGGAAACGCTGGTTTAATAATGGAAAAGAAACCATTGAAACAGGAACTAAATTTGATACAATTTTTAATTTCACAATCAAGGAGTTAATTATGGTGGATAATTCAGCAAAAGAAATGATTAGTACAGACTTGAGTGTCTTTATCAAAAAGGCAGAAAAAAGAGGGGTCAAAAACTTGAATGTATATCTCGTAGAATTGTATAAACGAACAAGTTTACCCATATCTTCTTATATTCTTACTTTTATTGCAGTAATTCTTGGAGCTGAAAAAAAACGTGGGGGTATTGGAATCAATTTAGCCAAAGGAATTGCCTTGATGTTTATTTATGTTTTCTGTTTAAAAATTGTTGAAGTATTGGGAGCGAGCGCAGATTCAAGTCCTTTGTTTCTAGTGTGGTTGCCAAATATTTTATTCGGTTTTTTAGCTCTTTACTTATATTTTAATGCAAAAAACTAACCTTAAAAATTACTTAAAACTCCATTTTATTATTTTTATATGGGGTTTTACCGCTATACTTGGTGTTTTGATCAGTTTGGATGCAATTCCATTGGTATGGTATAGAATGCTGTTTGCTGTTGGGTTTATTTTTGTGTATTTTCTATACAAGAAAAAATCATTAAAAATAACACCTAAAACAGGACTTAATTTTATGTTGGGAGGTATTATTATTGCAACCCATTGGATTGCTTTTTTTACAGCCATTAAAGTTGCCAATGTTTCTATTGCCTTAATAGCCATGAGTACAGGTGCTTTATTTACCTCCTTGATCGAACCCCTGTTTTTTAAACGAAAAATTATATTTTCGGAATTTTTAATGGGGCTTATCGTAGTTGCGGGTCTTTATATTATTTTTAGTGTAGAAGGGGAGTATGTATTAGGGATTATGTATGCATTGTTTGCATCCTTTTTATCTGCCTTGTTTTCTGTGATTAATGGAATAAATGTTAAAAAACATGATGGTGCCGTAATTTCCTTCTATCAATTGTTTTTTGGGGTCCTTTTTATTACCCTCTATTTATTGTTAACGGGTGGTTTCTCAATGGAATTTTTTCAATTAAGTACTTCGGATATTACCTATTTATTTATATTGAGTAGCGTATGTACTGCCTATGCTTTTGTCGCTTCTGTTAATATAATGAAATATCTATCTCCTTATACTGTAATGCTTTCTATTAATCTAGAACCCGTATATGGTATTATCTTGGCATTGTTAATTTTTGGTGAAAAAGAAAAAATGACTCCACAGTTTTACTTTGGTGCTGTTGTTATTATTGTTACTGTGCTTGTTAATGGGATAATAAAAGCTAAAAAAACTTCATAATATAGTAGCTAAGTTATAGAAGTTGCTATATTTGTCGCAAGATCCAAACTTAAAACTTATGGAATATTTAGATTTTGAACTACCAATTAAAGAACTGGAAGAGCAATTAGTGAAGTGTGCTTTAATAGGTGAAGAAAGCGATGTGGACATGACAGAGAGTTGTGCTAATATCGAAAAAAAGCTAGAAAAAACAAAGAAAGATATATATGGGAATTTGTCAGCATGGCAACGTGTTCAAATGTCTCGACATCCAAACAGACCTTATACCTTAGATCATATCGCTGCATTGGCGGGTGAATCTTTTATGGAACTTCATGGAGATAGGACTGTAAAAGATGATAAAGCCATGGTAGGTGGTCTAGGTAAGATTGGGAACCAGTCATTTATGTTTATTGGTCAACAAAAAGGATTCAATACAAAAACACGTCAATACCGTAATTTCGGAATGGCAAACCCTGAAGGTTACAGGAAAGCATTACGCTTGATGAAAATGGCAGAAAAGTTCGGTATTCCTGTTGTAACGCTCGTAGATACTCCAGGTGCTTATCCAGGTTTGGAAGCTGAAGAACGTGGGCAGGGTGAGGCTATTGCAAGGAATATTTTCGAAATGACCTTGTTAAAAGTGCCTATTATTACCATTATTATTGGTGAAGGTGCTTCTGGTGGAGCCGTAGGGATTGGAGTAGGTGATAGAGTTTATATGATGGAGAATACTTGGTATACTGTGATATCTCCAGAGTCATGTTCTTCTATTTTATGGCGTAGTTGGGAACATAAAGAAAAAGCTGCCGAAGCCTTAAAGTTAACTCCTCAGGACATGAAAAAACACAAGCTTATTGATGGAATCATTAAAGAGCCATTAGGAGGTGCTCATACCCATAGAGAAGGCGCTTTTAAAGAAGTTGAAAAAACAATTTTGAAAGCATTTAAAGAGCTCAGTAAACTTTCTACTGAAGATTTGGTTGCTCAACGCATGGAAAAATACTCTAATATGGGTGTTTATAACGAATAGTTTATGCCAAACGTGGTTTTTTGATTCCTTGTATTGGAGAATCAAAGTAAAATATATTATTTATATCGGTCATTTTTGATTGTATTTGGTATAATTGCCACTTTAGCGTCTTATAACATACGAAAGCTTCTCAATTTGAGAGGCTTTTTTTTGATTTATAGATGACCAATTTAACCTTATAATAGCGTTTTAAAAGACCGTTCTTTACCAGCCAACTATTTGTGGAAATAGAGAATTCAAAGAAAGGCTTATTTATGCTCTGCTGTTTTTATCTTTCAAAAAGGAATTCAGTATCTATCTAAGATACTATAAATAAACTATTTATATCGGTCATTTTGGATTTTGATTGGTATTTTAGCTAGGCGGAAAACAGAAGGATAGCCATAGCTATCGTTCTGTTTTTCAACAACGCTAGAACATAAAACCAACTATTAATAGCTGTTATTTTGGATTTTAATTGGTATTATAGCTATTCTTAAAACAAGAGACTACCAAAAAGTAATATTAAATCACCGCTGTTTGTCAGACAGTATTAAAAAGTTTTCTCTTCTTAAGAGATCGGAGTCCTATTTCTGAACTGTAAGTTGGGGATTTAGGAGGAAGCCAATGTTTTAATCTTGTTGGTTGTTTTGCTATAATTAAAAGGTTTTTCTGCATTGCTGTTCAAAAAAAATCATATCTTCAAAAAAAATTAGTTCACAGATGAAAATATTAAACCCCGAAGAGTTAAAAGCAGCCGATCAGGCTACTATTCAATTTCATGATGCTACCTATTTAGACTTAATGGAGCATGCAGGAAAACGTTGCTTTAATTGGTTAAATACTTTATTAAAAGGAAATCCTATCAAGATTCATGTGTTTTGTGGGGTAGGAAATAATGGGGGAGATGGATTGGTTATCGCGCGGCTTTTATTGCAAAACGGTTACAATGTAAACTGTTATATTGTGAATTTTAGTGAGAAGCGAACAGCTGAGTTTTTAGAAAACTACAATAAGATAAAAGAAGAAGGTATTTGGCCAACGGTAATTAAACGAGTACAAGATTTACCCAAATTGAATGATGGTGAAATAATTATAGATGCCATTTTTGGAATTGGATTAAATAAAAGTCCAGAGGGGTTTACCAAAAAATTAATTCAACATATAAATAATACAGATACCTTTATATTTTCTGTAGATATACCATCAGGTCTTTTTGCTGAAAAGTCTGTGTCCGATCCAGATGCTGTTATAAAAGCATCTTATGTTATTACTTTCGAATCTCCTAAACTCGCTTTTTTATTGCCAGAAAACGAACAATATGTAATGGATTTTGAAATTATAGGAATTGGTCTTGACGATGTATTTATAGATGAACTACCTTCCAAACATTTTTTTATTCTTAAAGATGATATTGTTCCGTTGTACAAACCAAGACAGCGTTTTTCTCACAAAGGAACATTTGGACATGCATTAATAATTGGTGGTAGTTTAGGGAAAATGGGAGCTGTTAGTTTTGCTGTAAATGGCGCATTAAAAGTGGGGAGCGGTGTGGTTACAGCCTATATTCCTAAATGCGGATGTTCAATTCTCCAAACGGCTATTCCTGAAGCAATGGTAGAATTAGATGCTCCTGAAATCTTAGAATCCTTTAGCCCAAAAACTGAAGCAACAGTGATAGGTATTGGAATAGGAATGGGGACAGATAAGAAAACAGTTGAAGGGTTTGGGAAATTTCTAAAAAGAACAAAAACCCCTATGGTTATAGATGCAGATGCTATCAATTGCTTATCATTAAATAAAAAAATAATAAAAGATATTCCTAGCCTGTCCGTCTTAACTCCGCATCCCAAAGAATTAGAAAGATTGTTAGGAGCAAGCGTTTCTAATTATGATCAATTAGAAAAAGCAAAAAAGTTTTCTAAGAAATACAATGTGGTATTGGTTATTAAAGGTGCGTATTCTAAAATTATTTATCAAGATCAGATGTATGTAAATTCATCTGGGAATCCTGCATTGGCTACTGCTGGAAGTGGAGACGTGCTCACAGGGATAATTACAGGACTTATGGCACAAGGGTATTCCTCTTTAAATGCTGCTATTTTTGGAGTGTTTTTACATGGGACAACGGCAGATTTGGCGATCGCGAATATGGTTATGGAATCTTTTACTGCAACTACTATTGTCGATTTTATTGGAGAGGCTATGAAAGATATTCTTAGTCCTGATACCAATGAAGAAATGGAACGTGAATTGTTAGATGAGTTGGAATCTGAGTTTGGGGATGATCTTTTTGATGATTTCGACGAATTTGATGATGATGATGATGATTTTGATGATGATTAATGTCAATCTACTCTAAATGACTAATGTAAGTAGGTGTTTGAAGTTTTATTTTGTATACTGCAATAGAAACGTGCTGAATTCAAGTCACAAACGCAACTTTTAGTTAAATAATAATTGTTCCATTACAAATATAGGGTTTTGATATTTATGTCTCTTCCTAGGTCTGTTATTTAATTTTGTTTCTACCTCTTTGATTCTTTGATCTGTTAGGTTTGTAAAGTCACTTCCTTTGGCAAAATATTGTCTAATCAAACCATTTAAATTTTCGTTAGATCCTCTTTCCCAAGAGTGATATGGATGCGCAAAAAAGTAATCAATACATAAATTTTCTGCAACCTGCTCATGGCCTGCAAATTCTTTTCCATTATCAGCTGTTATAGTATGTAGATAAGGCTTCCAGTCTTCTAATATTTCATTGATAGCTTTAGTGACAACAACTGCTTCTTTAGAGCTTACTTTTTTCATTTTAAGCATTCCAGAAGCTCTATCATTTACGGTAAGTATGGCTTGATTATGGTTTTTACCTATGATTAAATCGACCTCTAAATCTCCAAATCGATTTCTTTGTTCAACAACTTCAGGGCGTTGTTCTATACTAATACGATTCTTTATAACCCCTCTAGAATCCTTTGATGAGCCACGTTTTCTATATCTCCTTCCCTGTCTGCGAAGGTGTGTATGTAAATCACCATCATTCCTCTTGTCTTCCCTAATATGCTGATATATACGCTCAATAGACACCGTTTCTTTACCTTGTTTTTTTAGGACACCAACTACTTGCTCAGGACTATAATCGTCTCGCAATAACAACTCTATTGCTTGTTGAATATCTTCTGTAAAGCGTTTTCTTTTAGGCTTTTCTTTATGACGTTTAGCATACTTTTTTTGGGCTAATTCATGCTTGTAAACTCCATTTCTTTTGTCTGAATTACGCTTAATCTCTTTGCTAATAACAGACTTGTCTTTTCCTATAGCAGCTGCTATCTCAACCTGTTTATAACCTTGTTTTAACATGCAACAAATTGTGTATCTTTGCGCTTGGGTGATGTGTTTCATACAACTTCTTTTTTCGAGATTTGAGACCGTAAGATACATATCCATCAAGACAAGAAAGGTAGGTTTTCCTACTTTTCTGTTTTGAAAATATAACCATCATAGAATCAAATCGAAAAGTTGCGTTTATTAGTTGAATTTAAGCGTACAAATAAAACGACTAAAAATTTATTGCTATGGAAAAACGAATCATGTCTTTTAAAGAATTCTACCCTTTTTACTTAACGCAACATCAAGATAAAACATGCCGGGTTTTACATTTTGTAGGCACAACTACCATGTTTGCATTGTTGTTAACTTCAATGTATTATTTGGATGTTAGACTGCTTATCTATATTCCCATTGCTGGGTATGGTTTCGCGTGGATTGGACATTTCTTTTTTGAAAAAAACAAACCTGCTACTTTTAAGTATCCCTTATGGAGTTTAAAAGCCGATTTTGTAATGTATTTTGAACTGCTCTCTGGGAAAATATCCATAGATTCTTCTAAGGATAAGAAATAGACTATTGGATTTCTAAATGTTTTGTTAAAAAAAAGGATAGTCTTAACAAATTGAAATTATATAAGTTATATTTGAATTTGTATAAAATCAATTAAATATCCAAACATGAAAAAAATAATTATATCCTTAATATGCATGTCAGCAATGGTCTCATGCACTAAAGAAGTGCCCGTAGATTATGTGTTGTTTTCTGGTAAAATAGCCAATGCTAAAATTAAAAATTTACAAATTGTTACTTTAGATAGAAAAAATATCAAAACAATTGTCTTGGGAGAAGATGGTTCTTTTTCGGATACTTTAAGAGTGTCTGCTGGATATCTAAATTTTTCCTTGGGGCGTGAATATTCTACTTTTTATGTAGAGGATGGTTTTGTTTTATCTCTAGAGATGGATGCGTCTAAATTTGATGAATCTATTGTTTATTCTGGAAAGGGAAGTATAGAAAATAATTACTTAAAAACTAAATTCACTTTTAATCAGGCAATAAAAAAGGACGGTGATATGAGGACGATCTCTAAACTGGACGAAACTGTTTTTGTTGCGAAAATAGATTCACTTAAAAATAAGTCAAATGCCTTTTTGAGTAAAGCTAAAGGACTTTCTGCATCGTTTTTATACTTAGAAAAAAACATTATTAAATTAAATAGCGTAAGTAAACTACAAAATTATGAACGCTATCATAAACATTTTGCAGAACTTCCAGATTTTAAAGTTTCTGATTCTTTTCCAAATGTAACGGAAGGGATAAATATGCAAGATGAGAAATTGTTGGTGCTCCCAGTTTATAAAAATGTGATTACAGACTTTTTTATGGATAAAGTAGTAAATAAAGAGGATGCATCTGGATTGGACTATTTAGCAGTTATTGAAAAAGAAGTGACCAATCAAAAAGTAAAAGATGTATTGGTGTATGATGCCGCTAAATATACCATTACCTATTCAGACAATTTAGAAGGGTATTTTGCGAAGTTTACTGAATTGCAAAAAAATGAAGATTTCACAAAAGAAATTACAGAAGTCTATACCAATTTGTTAACCATTGCTCCTGGGCAAACGTCTCCAAAGTTTGTGAACTATGAGAATATAAATGGAGGTGTTACTTCTTTGGATGATTTGAAAGGGAAGTTTGTATATGTAGACGTATGGGCAACATGGTGTGGACCGTGTAAAGCCGAAATCCCAGCCTTAAAATCATTGGAAAAAGAATACCACAAACAAAATATCGAGTTTGTGAGTATTTCTGTTGATAAAGCTGTAGATCATGATAAATGGCTCGCAATGGTAAATGAAAAACAATTGAAAGGAATTCAATTGTTTTCAGATAAAAATTGGTCATCAGACTTTGTTCAAGGATATTTAATTAAAGGTATTCCTCGCTTTATCTTAATAGATCCCAAAGGAAATATTGTGAATGCAAATGCTCCAAGACCTTCTAGTGATAAAATTAAAAAAATGTTAAACACCAGTTTAGGAATCTAAAATTAATAACAGATATAATAGATGCTACATTCATGGTTTTATGAATGTAGCATTGTTTTTTAAAAATAAATATGAAAAAAATACTTACTATTATTACCGTGATGCTTTTAGTGTCTTGTGTAGAGAAAGAAAATGATTTTCTAAGCTTAAAGGGACAACTCCAAACCAAGGGTGAAGGGCTTGTTATTATTAAAGGACGTAACTATAGAAAAGAAATAAAAGTGAATGCAGATGGTACTTTTTCTGATACATTGAGAGTACTTGCTGGTGTTCATACTATTATTTATAAAAAACAACGACTTGCACTGTTTTTAAAAAACGGATATGATTTAAGCCTGGCGTTTAAAGAAGCTGCGTTTAGTAAAGGCGTTTCTTTTAAAGGTGTTGGTAGTGAAACAAATAGGTATATGGAACGCAAAAGAACCTTTTTTAAAAGCGGTAAAGCAATCCCTAAAAGCTATTTTAAATTACCGAAAAAAGAATTTCAAAAATCCATTGCAGAAACAAAACTACAGTTGGAGAAAATGAGTGCTAATGCGCCAAATGTAGATTCCATTATTTTGAAATCAGACATTAAGAACAACGCATTATTTATACGGTTTATTACCAATAGATACCCAAAAGAACATGAGAATTTACTACGTTTGGCTAGAGGGGTAATGTCTCCAAAGTTTTTTAAGTATCAAAATTACCAAGGTGGTACTTCTTCGTTGGACGATTTTAAAGGCTCCTTTGTCTATATAGATGTATGGGCAACTTGGTGTACGCCGTGTAAAGCGGAAACTCCTTATTTGAAGGCATTGATTGCTGAATTTAAAGGAAAAAACATAAAGTTTGTAAGTTTGTCTGTTGATAAAAAAACAGCTTATAATACGTGGAAAGAATTGATTGCTGCTGAAAAAATGGAAGGAATTCAATTGTTTGCGGATGATAGTTTTGAATCCGATTTTATCAAGGAATATGCTATTTCTGCAATTCCTAGATTTATTTTACTGGATACAGAGGGTAAGATTATAGATGCTAATGTGTCTAGACCTTCGGATCCAAAAACAAAAGGCTTGTTAAATTACCTTGTTAATTAATACAAATACTTTTGCAAGTACCAGTTTGTTTTTTTAACTAGGCAGATAATGGATGGATAGTTTTTAGTTATCGTTCTGTTTTTAACAACGTTAGAGGTAAGCGTACGGTAAAGTACACCCTTGATTATTTATCAACAGGCTTCCAATTTTGAGGCAGTAACTCCGAAAGTTTATTAGCCTTATGTTCTGGTAATCTATTAAGGACATCACATAGCCACGTATGTGGGTTTACGTTATTCTTTTTGCAAGTAGCAAAAAAGCTATAAAATAGAGCTATGTTTTGTGCGGACTCATGACTGCCAGCAAAGAGATAATTTTTTCTGCCAATAGCTAAAGGTCTTATGGCATTTTCTATATTATTGTTGTCTATTTCAAACCTGCCATCATCGATGTATAGTTTTAGGTTTTGCCATATTTTAAGAGTATAAGCAATTGCTTTTCCTATGGCACTTTTAGGCAGTACGTTTTTTCGCTCTTTTGTAAGATAAATTTCTATTCCGTCTAAAACAGGTGATGCATGTTTTTCTCTATATGCTTTAGTTTGCTCAATAGTTAATTCTTGTTCTTTTATTTTACGTTCTATCTTGTATAGCTTTTGAATTTCCAACAAAACAACATCCGCTCTTTTAGGATCATTATCCAGCGCCTTCTCAAAATACCGCCTAGCATGAGCCATGCAACCTAAAAGAGTAATTTCTCCTTTTGTTGTTAAGTTTTGGTATGCAGCATACCCATCGGACTGTAGTGTCCCATTGAAATCTTTAAAAAACTCTTCTGGAACAACTTTTCCTCTCCCTTTATTGTATGCTGAATTCAAGTCACAAACGCAACTTTTAGTTAAATAATAATTGTTCCATTACAAATATAGGGTTTTGATATTTATGTCTCTTCCTAGGTCTGTTATTTAATTTTGTTTCTACCTCTTTGATTCTTTGATCTGTTAGGTTTGTAAAGTCACTTCCTTTGGCAAAATATTGTCTAATCAAACCATTTAAATTTTCGTTAGATCCTCTTTCCCAAGAGTGATATGGATGCGCAAAAAAGTAATCAATACATAAATTTTCTGCAACCTGCTCATGGCCTGCAAATTCTTTTCCATTATCAGCTGTTATAGTATGTAGATAAGGCTTCCAGTCTTCTAATATTTCATTGATAGCTTTAGTGACAACAACTGCTTCTTTAGAGCTTACTTTTTTCATTTTAAGCATTCCAGAAGCTCTATCATTTACGGTAAGTATGGCTTGATTATGGTTTTTACCTATGATTAAATCGACCTCTAAATCTCCAAATCGATTTCTTTGTTCAACAACTTCAGGGCGTTGTTCTATACTAATACGATTCTTTATAACCCCTCTAGAATCCTTTGATGAGCCACGTTTTCTATATCTCCTTCCCTGTCTGCGAAGGTGTGTATGTAAATCACCATCATTCCTCTTGTCTTCCCTAATATGCTGATATATACGCTCAATAGACACCGTTTCTTTACCTTGTTTTTTTAGGACACCAACTACTTGCTCAGGACTATAATCGTCTCGCAATAACAACTCTATTGCTTGTTGAATATCTTCTGTAAAGCGTTTTCTTTTAGGCTTTTCTTTATGACGTTTAGCATACTTTTTTTGGGCTAATTCATGCTTGTAAACTCCATTTCTTTTGTCTGAATTACGCTTAATCTCTTTGCTAATAACAGACTTGTCTTTTCCTATAGCAGCTGCTATCTCAACCTGTTTATAACCTTGTTTTAACATGCAACAAATTGTGTATCTTTGCGCTTGGGTGATGTGTTTCATACAACTTCTTTTTTCGAGATTTGAGACCGTAAGATACATATCCATCAAGACAAGAAAGGTAGGTTTTCCTACTTTTCTGTTTTGAAAATATAACCATCATAGAATCAAATCGAAAAGTTGCGTTTATTAGTTGAATTTAAGTATTCAAAAAGAACTAAATTTTTAACAGGATTTCGATACACCCACATATACCCTCTGTGTGTTGATTTTTTCTTGTCTTTATCTAAAACCTTTATAGGAGATTCGTCTGCTTGAATATAATTGGCATTTTCTAAAAACTGAGCCTTAAATGTATCGTATAAAGGAGCGATAAGCTCCGAACTTTTAGATACCCATCCTCCAATTGTTGATTTACTTACTTTTAAATCTTGTCGTTTAAAAATTTGAATTAATCTGTAAAGTGGTAAATGGTCTACAAATTTTGAAATAAGTATAAAGGCCAATAAACTTGCTGATGCATTTCCTTTAGGTATCGGTAAGCTTGGTAATTCTGCTATAACAACGCCTTTTTCTTCCGGAAGTGCATATTTAGGTCTTACAATTCGTCTTACAAAAACGGAAAGAGGCGTTATTTCTAAAAGTTCTGTAACTTCTTCTCCTATTTTTACAGCTCCTTCTTCTATGTGCTTAGGCTCTATAATCTCTTCTACTCTCGGAAAATGCGCAGGTATAGAAGAGCGAACAGGTTTTTTCTTTCCTTTCTTCTTTTGTTTTCTTTCGTAGATTACAATATGTTTTTTGTATGCCTCTTCTTTCTCAGCTATTATTTTTCCGAAAAGCGACAATTGATTTGTGTCAACAGGGATAAAACGTTCGCTTTTAGACCCGAAAACCATTCTTTTAAGCTGCTCGTATTGCTGCTTAATTTCAGCTAGTTCTTGAGCTTTTTTTTCAAGTTCAATCTTTAAAATTACCAGCTCTTTTTGTATGTCTATTGTATTGTTTTCCACACTATAAATATACAAAAAACAAGACTAAATAGCAGGTAAAACCTACAGTTTTATTGAATTATTTAGCCTCTAAATAACGTTCGTTTTTCTGAGTATTTATAATACTAATTCCGTCTAAAACCATAACCATTTGGGTATAACTCAAAACTACTAATCCATCTTCAATGTCGTATTTTGGAAGCTCAAAAATACCTCGTTCCAATCGTTTATAATACAGTACAAATCCTCCAGGTCGCCAATGAAGAAGTTTTAGTTTATTTTTTTGCTTATTGATAAATGCATAAACACTATTTCTATCTCGCTCTTGTTCCATGTGCTCACTAACTAATCCACTTAATCCATTAAATCCTTTTCGCATATCAACTGCAGATAAGTGATAATAATACGTGTGTTCTGTACCTAATCCTAACATTTATATTTTCGTTTTTGTTTAGATGCAAAAATTAGATTATTTTTAACTTCTTACAAGATGTAGTTCTCCGTACGCTTACCGTTAGAGCGTAAAATAAACTATTTATATCGGTTATTTTGAATTGGTTGGTAGTAATTGGTATAAATGTAGCTAAAGCGTATTTCTCTGTGTTTTAATGATGATAAGACAGAGAATAAACAATGCGTATAGATCCTTCTCTGGAATTGGAGGAGCGCACTTATTTTCACTTCTTGTGTAAAATAAATTCTTGAATTCCTTATGGAGATGTCAAGACCAAAGGAACCCTATAATGTCGCATTATAGGGTTCCTTTTTTACAAGCTATTTGTAAAAAACAATTCTTTTAGAAACAGACACCGTACCCCTTGGGGAGAGGCTGTTGATGTTAGCTCTTTATTACAGGAAGTATATTTTTATTTTCTTTTAAAATAGGGGTTTCTTTCTTTATTCCAATTTTAATCTGGAAAAACAATTCATGAGAACCTTTGCTGTAATTCCCCAAGTTTCCCAACACATAATCATAAGAATAACCCATTTTAAACGATTCCGAAAGGTTAATTTGTAGTAAGGTTGCCATGGATTCTTCATATCTATAGGATATTCCTATTTCAAATAACTGGTTGTATATTCCATTTATAGATAGGTCTGTAGACAAAGGTGCGCCTTCTACATATCTGGTGACAATGGTAGGTTTAATAAGCAAATGCTCGTTAAGTGGATATGAATACCCTGCATTGAAATAATATTTTACTTTTTCCGAAGCAGATGAGGTGAAATTATTTTTTGATTTACGGAAATGTTTCTTTTCTAATAAATTTAAAGCAGCAATCCCTATATAATAGTTGGGAGTTGCATAATTAATTCCCAATCCAAAATTGACATTAAATTGGTCTATGTTTTCGGTATATGCGGGGTCGTCCAAGATGTTTAATGATAATAAGTCTGCATTTAAAGAACTTCCTCCTGCTTTAAGCCCAAAGGAAACCTTGGCATGTTCTTGCACTTGAATTGCATAAGAGAAATCTGCATAAAAATGAGTTTCCTTTAATACAGAAACCTGATCGTTGACAATGGAGAAACCCAAGGACATTTTTTTAGTTAAAGGAAGTCCTACGGCAAAACTCTGTGTTTCGGGGGCATCTTCTATTCCTGTCCATTGGTTTCTTGTTCCCAATGTAAAAGTGGTGTGGGTATACAGTCCCGTAAATGAAGGGTTTAACAAGGGGAGGTTGTTAAAATACTGAGTGTATATTGGATCCTGTTGTGCAGTTAACTTGGTTATTCCTAAAAATAACAAAAAGCATAACAGGAGGTGTTTTAGTAAATGGGGCATATTCAAATGTATTAATCATGAATGTATTTGAAGCTATAGTAATGCCAATTAAATTTCCAAGTGATGATTTATAAATGGAATTATTTTTTGTTTTAGCTAGGCAAAAAATGGATGGATAGCCTTAGCTATCGTTCTGTTTTTTAACAACGCTAAAATGCAAAATAAACTATTTATTTTGGATTTTAATTGGTGTAAGATCAAATACATGTCAATTTAGGGTTAATAATTACATTGTTTTTTAGGATAAATAACAAAACACGGTACATTTTAGGGTCTTGTAACGTAGGTGTTTAGAGCTGAAATCTATTTCCTTTGGAAATAAAATCATTAAATTTTCCTTTGTCATAGACATATAAAAAAGCTCCTTTTTTAGAGGCAGATTTATCTTTCTTATTTGTTTTGTTTAAAATATCGAACGATAGGATCTTTTTCCTAAAGTTTCTTGAGTCTAAGTTTTTTTGATAAAAACATTCATAAATAGATTGTAATTGAGGAATGGTAAATTCTTCTGGAAGCAAATTAAAACAAATAGGCTCTCTTCTCGCTTCATCTCTTAATCTTTGAATGGCATCTTCAACCATTTGTCGATGGTCAAAAATCAAATCAGGTATGTCGTTAAAATCATACCAGTGCGCATCGTATTCTTCAACGTTTTTGATGTCTAGCTCATTGATGCGAATCAGTGCGTAATGGGCTACAGAAATCACGCGGTTTCCAGGATCACGGTCTATATTACTATAGGTACGCAGTTCTTTTAAAAAAATATTTTTTAAGCCTGTTGATTCTTCGAGAACCTGCTTGGCAGAATCATTTAAATTTAAGTCGCTTTTAATAAAAGACCCAATTAAAGACAATGCGCCTTTTAACGGTTCTACGCGCCGCTTAAATAGAAGTAGTTTTATGTTTTCAGAATCAAAACCAAAAATAATACAGTCTACAGCTACAAGAATTTTTTCTTGTTTGATATATTCAGAAGAAGTGTTTATTGTGTTCATTAATTTGATATTGGTTGATAGTGCTTGCTTTTTTATTTTCTGTTAAAAAATGAAAGTAGTCTTGATTTTATTCATATTAATGTAAATATACTAATGTTCTATTAAATAAAATTAATTAGCGTAAAAAAAACGTTTAATATTGTTAGGAATTAAGAGCTACATCATCAATTTTTTATACTTTGTGCCTCGAATTGTGACATTAGTCGAAATAATTAGTTTTTTTACAAAGTATGCCGCAATTTAGAAAAATATTTTGAGATCAATATAAAAAACCATACAATTATGAGAGTAGCACTATTAATTTTAACCTGTTTCTTAATGATATCTTGTGCTGGGAAATATCAGCATGTAGAAAATTTAGAGCAGGATTATTCGGTAATACCAAAACCTGTTTCTTTAGAGAAATTGCCAGGTAAGTTTTTAGTAAACAGCAGTACAAAAGTGTACGGGCTTGCTTCATTAAAGAACGAAGGTGAATTTTTGGCGACAGTTCTCAGTGGAGCTTCAAAAAAAACAGTGTTGTTCTCAGAAGGTAATTCAGGAGATATTGAACTGAAAATAGATGCTTCTATTACAGCGAAAGAAGGCTATGAATTGTCTGTAGAATACAATAAAATTGTGATTGTAGGGAAGACCTCAAAAGGGGTTTTTTACGGGGTTCAAACCTTAAGACAATTGCTTTCAGTTAAGGATGGTGATTGTACCATACCCGCGGTAAAAATTAAAGATGCTCCTAGATATGTGTATAGAGGAATGCACTTGGATGTGGCGCGTCATTATTTTCCAGTACCGTTTATTAAAAAATTCATCGATTTGATAGCCATGCATAAAATGAATACTTTTCATTGGCATTTAACAGAGGATCAAGGATGGCGTATAGAAATTAAAAGCTTGCCTAAATTAACTATAGTTGGCGCTTCTAGATACGGTACTATTGTAGGTCATTACCCTGGTTCTTCTAACTACGAAACCATTCATAGTGGATTTTATACCCAAGAGGAAGTCAAAGATATTGTGGCTTACGCTACACGTAAACACGTAACGGTAATTCCAGAAATTGAATTGCCCGGACATAGTGGTGCTGCTATTGCAGCCTATCCAAACCTAAGTTGTTTCCCAAACGAGCCTACGAAAATTCACAACGATATGGGAGCTAAAAAAGGAAAAGAAGTACAGGCAAATGGAACTCCTAAAATTGTACAAGAAACATGGGGGGTTATGGATGATGTGTTTTGTGCTGGAAAAGAAAATACGTTCAAATTTTTAGAACAGGTATTGGAAGAAGTGATTCCGTTGTTTCCTTCAGAATATATCCATATTGGTGGTGATGAATGTCCAAAAGGAAATTGGAAACGTTGTCCTAATTGTCAAAAAAGAATGAAAGATGAAGGGCTTGCTGATGAACATGAATTGCAAAGTTACTTTATCCAACGCATAGAGAAATTCTTAAATGCCAAAGGGAAAAAAATCATTGGATGGGATGAGATTTTAGAAGGTGGACTCGCTCCTAACGCTACTGTAATGTCTTGGAGAGGCGAGAAAGGTGGGATTATTGCAGCAAAACAACATCATGATGTGATTATGACACCGGGTCATTCTGTGTATTTTGACCATTATCAATATAAAGATAAAAAAAACGAGCCATTGGCTATTGGAGGCTTGACCACCGTAGAAGATGTGTACAATTACAATCCTTCTCCAAAAGAATTGTCTCTTGAGGATCAAAAATATATCTTAGGAGCTCAAGCAAATGTATGGACTGAATATATGGCAACTACAGAGGATGTAGAATATATGATTTTACCGCGTATGTCTGCCTTGTCAGAAGTTGTTTGGTCGCCTGAAAAGGGGAAAGACTGGAACAATTTTAGCGAACGTCTACTTTCTTTAAGAGAAATGTACGATGCCTTGGGATTGAACTACGCAACGCATACGTTTGAGAAAAAATAAATTCATTTTTAATATAAAAAAGCCTTTGGACAATACGTTCAAGGGCTTTTTTTTGATCCTTAAATAAACACAAGAAAGTTGAATAGGCTAAGGTGATTAAACACTTGGGAACTACTTAATACGCCTAAGTATTCCCTGTGAAAACAACGTAACTATCTAATGTTAAAACACCATGTTTAGTAAGAACTTGTATCCTTGTTGAGATTCTGAGAAATAGTGGTTAATGGTTGGGGACTTTTCTGAAAAATAATACACGAAAATACAATAATGGCTGAATTTAAGTCACAAACGCAACTTTTAGTTAAATAATAATTGTTCCATTACAAATATAGGGTTTTGATATTTATGTCTCTTCCTAGGTCTGTTATTTAATTTTGTTTCTACCTCTTTGATTCTTTGATCTGTTAGGTTTGTAAAGTCACTTCCTTTGGCAAAATATTGTCTAATCAAACCATTTAAATTTTCGTTAGATCCTCTTTCCCAAGAGTGATATGGATGCGCAAAAAAGTAATCAATACATAAATTTTCTGCAACCTGCTCATGGCCTGCAAATTCTTTTCCATTATCAGCTGTTATAGTATGTAGATAAGGCTTCCAGTCTTCTAATATTTCATTGATAGCTTTAGTGACAACAACTGCTTCTTTAGAGCTTACTTTTTTCATTTTAAGCATTCCAGAAGCTCTATCATTTACGGTAAGTATGGCTTGATTATGGTTTTTACCTATGATTAAATCGACCTCTAAATCTCCAAATCGATTTCTTTGTTCAACAACTTCAGGGCGTTGTTCTATACTAATACGATTCTTTATAACCCCTCTAGAATCCTTTGATGAGCCACGTTTTCTATATCTCCTTCCCTGTCTGCGAAGGTGTGTATGTAAATCACCATCATTCCTCTTGTCTTCCCTAATATGCTGATATATACGCTCAATAGACACCGTTTCTTTACCTTGTTTTTTTAGGACACCAACTACTTGCTCAGGACTATAATCGTCTCGCAATAACAACTCTATTGCTTGTTGAATATCTTCTGTAAAGCGTTTTCTTTTAGGCTTTTCTTTATGACGTTTAGCATACTTTTTTTGGGCTAATTCATGCTTGTAAACTCCATTTCTTTTGTCTGAATTACGCTTAATCTCTTTGCTAATAACAGACTTGTCTTTTCCTATAGCAGCTGCTATCTCAACCTGTTTATAACCTTGTTTTAACATGCAACAAATTGTGTATCTTTGCGCTTGGGTGATGTGTTTCATACAACTTCTTTTTTCGAGATTTGAGACCGTAAGATACATATCCATCAAGACAAGAAAGGTAGGTTTTCCTACTTTTCTGTTTTGAAAATATAACCATCATAGAATCAAATCGAAAAGTTGCGTTTATTAGTTGAATTTAAGATGTATAAAAAAACAAACAGACAAATCGTATATTAGGATATGTGCGAACCTCCTTTTTAACCGCCCTACGATTTATTATACTAACGTTGTAGCTCATTTAAAAAAAGAAACCCACTAGAAAAGAAAATTATGAAAAAATTATTTATACTAAGTTTATTGTTTTTAATATTAATGCCCAGAATAATATATATAGAGATTGGTGTTGTTTTACAAAAAATGGTTAAAAATAAATCTCTATTAGTGGATGTAAATTTGACTTTTATTGTCTTGAAGAATATAAAGAAAATTAACAATTTAGTCGACAAATTTATAAAATAAAAAAGTAGAACAATAAACGTTATACCCTTCATAGTTATGGAATAGATGATAAGTCATTCGGCGTTATGAAAATAAATTATAATAAAAAGGCATTGGAATCAGAAATGGAATCACACCATAGGAAAGAAGAACGATCAAAAGGGAACTAAGTGTGACGAGAAAGGGGAAAAGACGGTTAAAAGTAGTATTGGAAGCTTTGAAATACGTATTCCTGCTGACAGGAATAATAGTTTTGAACCTGTTCTGATAAGATTATTGGATTATACGGTCTAGGAATTAGTTTACGCGAAATTTCTGGTTCTATAAAGAGATCGATACAGATGTATCACACACTGTTTTAAATCAAATAACTGACAAGTGTTCGTTCTGTAGCATCTAGCATAAACATCCTGTTGAGGATGCCAGCTCAAAAGATACTACGATGTGGATTGCGTGATTTAGTTAAGAGACTATTGGCAAAGATCTGCTAAATTCAAAGTGAGTATCTTTGGTTATTACCTTGGAATCCGCTACTGTTCTTATAGCAACCGTTGTATTCTATGTCCAACTTGAGTAATAACTAACTTCAAGTCTATAACGAGAGTGAAAAATGGTTGTATTTACACTTTAAGAATCTACGAGAGTAGCTATGAGCCTTGACTATAAAAAAAATGAAGGTAAAAACGCATATAATAGGCTGCCTTCTCTTCCTTCTAAACATGATTTGGAAACAAGAACGATATTATTAAAAACTATTTCTGAACCCCGTGCCTTATCCCAATTTAATGAAGCATTAATAAACTTACCAAATCCTAGACTATTTCTAGCCCGAAGGCTTAGTGTTTTTAAGAAGACCACTCTTTTTTAAAAAGTTTTTGTATATTTATACCCAATTAGTCATACACGCGCTATGTTGCTGCTAATTCAAATTTTAAGAAGAAAACTACAAACAGATACATTATATTGGGAGAACTAACGGAATTTTACAAAAATCTAGAAGTAGATTGGATAATGCTAGGTTTTATGATGTTAATGAGTGCGGGTGTCGCTATTTTTCACACCGTAATTATTATAGGATTATGGGAGGTCAAAATCAAGCCAAAGTGGTTGTTCTTTTTTTTAAACCCATCTTTAATTGCTCTTGCGGGATTAGTTGATACACGAATGGGGGCTTTTGTAGCTATTATCTTATTTATTTCTGTCTTTGTTTTTGGGATTTTAGGAATTATCATAGTTCCCATTATAGAGCGTTACAAAAAATCAAAAAAAGAAGATAGAGCCCGAATCAAAAACGGTAAAAAACCAATTCCTTGGTGGAAAAAAGCTATAATGTCTTTATCAGGACTTGCTTTTTTCATATTCGTATTTGTATTGGGACCTGCTTATGTTATAATTTTATTATTTATAATATTACCTTTTTTAACCTCTATTTTTAGGAAGACTAATAAAAAGAAGTTTTACAAAATTCAGCGTGTCTTGCCAACAGCAAATGTGAGATCCGTTGCAATGGGCTTGGCGGAAATTTCAGGGAAAGCAAAAACAATAGAACCAATTATTTCTAGGTTAGGTAAAAAAGAATGTATAGGTTATTTGTATATTAGAGAAAATGTAACTAGAAATGATAAGGGGCACAATTCGTATTCCCTTGAATTTTCAGAAACTATTTGTAATCCTTTTTTTGTAAAGGATAAAACGGGAGAAATAAAAGTTTTGTCTGATGAGATAGAATTTGTAGACTTTGAGATAGATATACAATATCAATCTTCAATGAAACGTTACACTCAATACATTCTACAAGAAAATATGGAAGTTCTACTTATTGGGAAAGCAGGGGTCACAGAAAATAACACTCCTGTTTTTCAGAAAGAAGAAATTAAAAATGTTTTTGGAATTGCTCCTGCAGATAAGGTAAAGAAGTATAATGATTTGCAACCACTTTTAAAATCGGCAGGTTATTTTATTTATTTTTGGGTAATTTTAATTGCATTAATTTTATTTACACCAATCCATATTAATAATAATACGATAGAGTTTGGAAAAATAAATTTTGACATGCCTTTTCAAAACTCAAACTCTGTAAACTCTGTAAACTCAGATAATGATGAATATGAAGGCTATGAGCAAGAAGGTGAAGCAGCAGTTAATGTTTTGGAAGCTATTGTTATTACAGGTGATTCTTATGATACTGTAGATGAAGACTATGCGACAGAAAATGAAGTAGAAGGTGTAATTATAGAAAATGTAGAAATAGTTGTGGATCCTCACAGTAACATTGATTAAAGCTATGAGTTATAAAGTGCAGAAGGTGTTATAGAAGATGTAGTATGGGGCCATCCTTTTCGGATTCCGTAAATGATTAAAAAACATAAAGAATAGTTCAAATTAAAAAACGAAAATTAATTAAGTATAACAAAATAGTATGATGCAAATTTTAGGTTACGTGATTATTGGCTTGGTGGTTTTAGGACTTACAAACACATTGGTTTCTATATACAACCGGTTGATAATGTTGAATTATAACATAGATAAATCTTTCGTAAACATCGATGTTCTTCTTAAACAAAGAGCAGACGAAATACCGAACTTAATAAAGGTTGTAAAAGAATCAATAAAGTATGAAAGTGAAGTACTAACCAAACTTACTGAATTACGAACTGATTTTTTAAAAGCTACTTCGGTGGAAGAAAAAGTAGTGCTTTCTGGAGAAATGCAGAACCAATTAAAATCAATTTTTGCGATATCAGAGAATTACCCCGATTTGAAGGCAAATAAAAACTTCCTAACGTTACAAAATCGCGTTTCTGGAATAGAAGATGCAATTGCAGACCGAAGAGAATTATTCAACGAAAGTGTAAACATGTACAATATTGGTATTGCTGAATTTCCAAGTTTTATTTTAGCAAAACTACTATCGTATAAACAAAAACAACTTTTAAAAATAACTGAGCAAGAAAAAAAATACGATGGAATTATCTTTTGATATTATTGAAATAATAAGGAGGATACACGAAGAACCAGGTATTTTGGTAGCTTTTGCTGCATTTCATCCGTTTGCTTTTTTGTTGCTATGCATTCCGTTTGGGGTTTTAAAGAAAACATGGAATTACACGCCAAACGAAAACATAGGATTGCTTTCGTTTTCGATAATTATGATTTTTGCTGTGGGATGGATTTTAGGCTTTGCTTCGCAAATTATGTTTTTGTTTATGGGAATTCCTGGGATAAAAATGTTTTTTATTTATCTATCAATGTATCTTTGTATCACTGCATTTATAATAGTTAATGGAAGAGATTTACTTAATAAATATTTTAAAAAAAATCAGTTATTAAAAGCAATAAGATATAAAAAAAAATAGGGTATTTGTACTAAACCTAAAGTTATGTGCTTATTAGCAGAGCCCCGTTAAATATAAAATTTGGAGTGTCTACATTTGTTGTGACGGTTTTATGAAGCCTATTAATTTATATATTTGAATTAGGGGAAGAAAAAAGCATGATAATCAGTTCAAGTAAAGTCCGGAATGCAAGCAAAACAAGATTAGTACAGATTACGAGTTGGATGTAAGTATGATGTCTCGATGGAAGCGAGAATACAAGATTAAATCGGGTTACTTTTCTAAAAAGAAAGAGTCAACCAAGGATGAAGTGGAGCTAAAGGCGTTAAAAAAGGAACTTCGTAACGTAACCATGGAGCGTGATATATTAAGAGCTGAATTCAAGTCACAAACGCAACTTTTAGTTAAATAATAATTGTTCCATTACAAATATAGGGTTTTGATATTTATGTCTCTTCCTAGGTCTGTTATTTAATTTTGTTTCTACCTCTTTGATTCTTTGATCTGTTAGGTTTGTAAAGTCACTTCCTTTGGCAAAATATTGTCTAATCAAACCATTTAAATTTTCGTTAGATCCTCTTTCCCAAGAGTGATATGGATGCGCAAAAAAGTAATCAATACATAAATTTTCTGCAACCTGCTCATGGCCTGCAAATTCTTTTCCATTATCAGCTGTTATAGTATGTAGATAAGGCTTCCAGTCTTCTAATATTTCATTGATAGCTTTAGTGACAACAACTGCTTCTTTAGAGCTTACTTTTTTCATTTTAAGCATTCCAGAAGCTCTATCATTTACGGTAAGTATGGCTTGATTATGGTTTTTACCTATGATTAAATCGACCTCTAAATCTCCAAATCGATTTCTTTGTTCAACAACTTCAGGGCGTTGTTCTATACTAATACGATTCTTTATAACCCCTCTAGAATCCTTTGATGAGCCACGTTTTCTATATCTCCTTCCCTGTCTGCGAAGGTGTGTATGTAAATCACCATCATTCCTCTTGTCTTCCCTAATATGCTGATATATACGCTCAATAGACACCGTTTCTTTACCTTGTTTTTTTAGGACACCAACTACTTGCTCAGGACTATAATCGTCTCGCAATAACAACTCTATTGCTTGTTGAATATCTTCTGTAAAGCGTTTTCTTTTAGGCTTTTCTTTATGACGTTTAGCATACTTTTTTTGGGCTAATTCATGCTTGTAAACTCCATTTCTTTTGTCTGAATTACGCTTAATCTCTTTGCTAATAACAGACTTGTCTTTTCCTATAGCAGCTGCTATCTCAACCTGTTTATAACCTTGTTTTAACATGCAACAAATTGTGTATCTTTGCGCTTGGGTGATGTGTTTCATACAACTTCTTTTTTCGAGATTTGAGACCGTAAGATACATATCCATCAAGACAAGAAAGGTAGGTTTTCCTACTTTTCTGTTTTGAAAATATAACCATCATAGAATCAAATCGAAAAGTTGCGTTTATTAGTTGAATTTAAGAGACGTTAGCCATGATTCTCCAAAAACCACAGAGATTTACACCAAGACCATCGAAATAAACAATTGAAAATTCGTAGGACCGTTTGGGGATTTAAAAAATTTGAATACTTTTAATAAAAAAACAACACATACCCCAAAACTATTATGTATATAACGGAAATAACGTCAAGTTTTGGAAGTTTATTGATGATATATGGGGTAGCTTTAATGCAAAAAAAAATACATAATTCATCAATTTTAAAGAATTTAAAATGCAAAAAACAATCATTCTAATAATATTACTTTTCGCTTACGTGAATGTTTATTCACAGAGTAAATATTTGAATGATAATTTTAATTATCTGATAAGACAATCTGTGGGCGACCTAAACAACGATGGCCTATTAGACAAGGCTATCATATCCATGGATACGGTAAACAAAACAAGACCACTGAGACTGCAAATCTTCTTTTCTCAACCAAACGGGATGTTTAAATTATTTTTTTCGTCTACCGAAATAATTGAAGCAATGTATCCTATTAAAAAAAATGGGGAGCATAATGGTAGTCAAATTCCAGATGTTTATATTGAAGAAGGAAAGTTACAGTTAGACTTTTACATAAAAGGGAATTCTCGATATGAATTTATAGTTAAAAACGGAAAAATTGAGTTAATTTATTTTAGTTATGTTAATTGGGACGGTATAAATATTACCGAAACAGAATTTAATCTACTAACTGGAAAATACACAAAACAATCTGAAATAATCGAAACTTCTGAAATTACGTTAAATATTAAGAAAGAAGTACATATAAGACCATTGCCCCAACTTAACAGTTTTAAGCCATTTGAAAATGAATTGTACTAAAAGTCAAATAACTAACAATATTTATTAATACAGAAAAATCATTAGAAGATAGTTGAATTGCAATGAATAAAAAGGCACCAAAAGCTAATAAGGTATAAAAAATAATAAGGGTTAAGTGCCAAACCCAACGTAGCTATATGTTAACGAAGTCAGCCAGATTTACAATTTGGCTAAGTATTAACCTATAAAGTCCGTGCTTTTTAACCGCCCTACGATTTATTATACCGAACGTTACCACACATAAGATGAAAACAAAATCCATAATATTTATAATTATCTTTTTCCCTTTTTTCGTTTTTGGTCAAGAAGAACTGACAAAAGAACAAGTAACTGAGGACTACACCATTTTAAAGAATGTCCTTAGCAAAGGCTATCCAAGCCTGTATGAATATACTTCTCAATCTGAATGGGACAGCTTATTTACAAACTTTGAAAAGGAAAAACTAAGCACTGTTAAAAGTATTAGTGATTTATACAAATCCATTACAGAGCTGACTGACTATACCAAAGATGGACACTTAATAGTTATGCGTCCACAACTTACTACAATACCTAAATTATTTCCATTATTACTAAAAATAATTGACCAGAAATTTTATACTGATACGGATGATTTTGGAATTCCAACAGGGTCTGAAATAATTTCCATAAATAATATGAGTGCAAAAGAATTAAGAAATAGGTTTCTAAAATATGCTCCTTCAGATGGATATAATACGAGTAAAAAAGATAGACAGATAGAACGAGAATTTGGCATTCTACATTTCTATGAATTTGGTATTAAAGACACTTACCAAGTAGTATACAAAACATTTTCGAATCAGGTATTCAAAAAGAATATTGAAAGTCAATCTTTTGAAAGTATTGGTGGCAGATTTGTGAATAGAAATTCCTATTTTTCAACATATCATAACGCAAAGAACAAAATTGAATTTGTAAAGAACACAATAGGTAAAAGAGAACCATTCACATATTTTATTGACTCTCTAAATACAGCTGTTTTGACAATAAACTCCTTCCAGTTAGATGTTGATAAATTTCAATCGGAATTAAAGATTTTTTTTAAAAATTTCAATCGAAAAAAGATTCAAAATCTCATTATTGATATCAGACAAAATGAAGGAGGATATCCATTAAATAGTATTAACGCTTTTTCATACATAGCAAATAAATCATTCAAACAAAGAAAATCAACAAGCGTAATTACTTCTAGCTTGCCAGAAGAAAAATACAGCCAAAATTTAGTGAATGGATATACTTATAAAACATTTTTCGAAAAGTATTACCAGAATTCTTCAAGGAAAGAAAACGAATGGATATCAATGACTGATGAGAATGAACCATTTATGATTCCAAACAAAAAAGGGTTTAAAGGGAAAACTTATGTATTAATTGGAGGGAAAACTTTTTCAGCAGGCTCAAGTTTTGCGCTATTCTGCAAGAATCAAGGTGTTACATTAATTGGGGAAGAAACAGGTGGAGGATATTACACGCAGACAGCTGGATATCCAATAATCTACACATTACCTAATTCAAAAATTAAAGTGTTGATTTCGTTTATGAAGATAAATCGATATATCATAGATAAAACCGTAAAGAAAGGCACTGGAATTTTACCGGACACTCAAATTCCTTTCACAATTAAAGACTTAATTGAAGGGAAAGATAATCAGTTAGATTACATCATCAAACAGATTGGTAATAACTAAGATTCATGCGGTGCGTAGCGCCCAAGATGAACATCCTGTTGAGGATGCCAGCTCAAAAGATACTACTATGTGGATTGCGTGCAATTAATTAAGAGGCTATTGACAAAAATCTTGATGGATGCCAGTTATTTTCAGGTCATTTGCTCCCTCAGACTTTCGTAGGAATTATTTGTAGCGTTTTTTGATATTGATTGCTGTTGAATAGCAGGATTTAGGCATGCGTTTCCCATTACGCAGTTATGATTGTTTAGGAGAACATACTTTTTATACATTGCAATGATGTGTTGCATTTTTCTGTAATTAGGCCGCTGTATGTGGTTTATTCTGGGCGATTGTACAAGTTTGTAAAGGTGTTTGTTTAATCGTAAATAAGCATCATTTAAAACCTAATATTCTATACCATTGTGTCTTAATTAATAAATATTCACGGGATTTCATTTTATGGAGTTTATGAGCACTACACCATTCAGAATGTTATGTCTGCAGATTTGGGGTTTGCATCCTCTAGATTAATTAACTACCTTTCCATAGTTAAAAGTTACTCGTGCTAGTCACACATAAAGTCTATTGCTTTCCTTGCGGGATAGAAGCGTACAAGTACAGAACGATGTAAAACAATGATAGATAAACCTTAAAAGCATAGTAATAAAATATGATTTGTTCCGTCTGTTCAAATGAAATATCAGGAAATTATTGTTCAAAATGCGGTCAGTATTTCAAAAATGAAAGAATTTCTACGAGAACAATAGTAACAGATTTGTTTGGAAATATTTTCTCTTTAGAAAAATCTTTTATTAAGAACATCGTTATAGGATTAACAAATCCCAAAATACTTATTTCAAATTATTGGAAAGGATTTAGAGGGTATTATTATAGCCCTAGTAAATTTTTGGCAATTGCATCATTGTTTTTCTTAGTCCAAATAATGATTTTTAATGATTTCCTAGGAGTCATTGTTACAAGTAAATTTGCGCAACAGTTTTCATTGATTTTTATAGTTGTTTTGTTGTTTTCTATATCAGGTTTTATAAATTACCTAAACTATAAAAAAAGCTTCTATGAACACCTTATTTTGAATATCTATAATGTGAGTCTGTTTTCAATAGTTTTCAGTCCAATATCAGTAGTATTAAATTTATTGAACTCTCATAAAACTATTAAATTTGGATTCTTATTCTTGTTTTTATTGTTCATAATAATTTGGAATTCCCGAGTGTTTAAAATGAGTCAAATAAAACGTTTTTTTTATGTCTCTTTGAATTGGATTATCATTTTTGCGATGCTGTGCTTATTATACTTTTTAGGAGTCTTTCGAGTTTAACGGGTTTAATTACGCTAAAAATAAAATGTGACAGTCAAAAAAACAAAAGTAAAATAGGTGTATTTAGCTAAGTAATAAATTGGAATAAAGTGCATGTTAACAGATTTTTGTTTTTTATAGAAGCCTATCGTTGTCAGCACCAGAAATTAATACCATATTAAATATGTTAAGAATAATAACCTTTATTTTTGTTTTATGCACAACAATAAGTTGCTCTCAAAACAAGCGTATAATACCTGAATTAGTAGAAACATTTACGGAACCAATAATAAATGATAGTTTGACAGTTGAATTGTCTAATTGTAAGTATTTTGATGAAGATATTTATATTATAAATCCGGGCTATGTAATTTATGAAAATTGTAATACAAGAAAATATCTTTACCCAAACCTATCAAGTTTTAGGTTTCCAAAGCATAATGAAAGAGGTTTTTTTGCATTAGATAAACACGGCGTATATTTTAGAGGAAATCTAATTAAAATCGACACTACAGGTTTTGAAATTATAGGCAGCAATAATGATTATAATAACCCAGAAATTTTATGGAAAACAAAAAATGAAGTTTATAAAAACACCAAACCTATTCCTGTTTCTGACGTCGCAAGTTTTAAACCTTTAGAATGTTTTAATGGCTCTTATTTTAAAGATAAAAATTATGTGTACTACTTTGATAAAAAAATAGATGGCTCAGATGGTTCTAGCGTTGTTGAAACTTGTGGTAACTTTTGCTTTGATAAAAAGCAATCTTATTTAGATGGTAAAATCGTAACATTCGATACAGAAAAAGTAATTCCAATTAATGCTGTAATTTTTAAAACATCAAAATATGTGCTTACAAAAAAATTTGAGAAGCTAGATATGGATGCTTCAACAATTGTAGGCTTATCAAAATCATACTCAATAGATAAAAATTATGTCTATTACAAAACAGAAAAATCACCTATAAAGCCAGTACATTTTAAATATATAAAAGTTTGGGATCAAGTAAATAGTGCGTATGTTTCGGACGGACAAAAGGTATATGATCGAAATTACGATTTAAAAAATATTTTTGATGCCAAAACATTTTGGATGCTACCACATTCGGATTTTTGTGTTGATAAAAATGGCGTTTACAAGAGAGAATGGAATAAAGAAAAAAAAGAAATAAAATACGTAAAATTCCCATTTAAATATGCTGCGTTAGTCACTCAAAAAAACACATTTATAACGGATGATTCAAAATATATTGTATATAAAAACCAAGCCTATGATCCCTGGGGTAAAGTCTTGTATGAGAACTTAACAGAAAAGCAACTAGTACGTGCTAGAGAAAACAAATTGTTTATTCGTAAAATAGCTGCTAGAATAATTCCTGTTGATAAAGAATATGACTATTTATTAACTAAAAAAGGAAAGAACATCTACTGGGGGGATACGGTAACAATTGCTGACGGAGAAAGCTTTGAATCATTAAATTACGTTTATTATAAAGATAAAAATAAGGTGTATTATTATGATAGAATAAGAGGGCTAATAAGTCTGAAAGGAATTGATGCGGAAACAGTGAAATTCGTGAATATTTCGGAATTTGACAATGTTTTTTTAGCGGATAAAAATTACATCTATTATTGGAAAACACGCCTGTTAAAAAATAAAAACCTTGAACTCTTAGGTGTTTTTACTGGGTACAGAATGGGGTGTAGTTTGGATGAAACACCTACCTCAAACTACTATTTATTTAAAAATGTAGATGGTTATTGGCTTGTTCTAATTTCAGACAAAGTGTTTATTAGAAAATTAGGCAATTCGTTAAACGAAAATTGGAATATGAATTCAGGAGTTTTTGAAATTAGATAAACGGCCAAAATTACAAACACAGTATAAAACAAACTATTTATATAGGTCATTTTGGATTTTAATTGGTGTAATAATGGTTTTAGTGCCACATTCAAGAACACGTGCTTTCACTCTAACGCTCTTTCGTAGGAATCGGTTTGAACTGTTTATGGATACTGATAGGTGTTGACAAGCAGTGTTTAAACATGCGTTTTTAGATACGTAGCAGAGATGGGTTCGTTTTTTCTTGTGTTTTAAAAACAACAGGAGCTATTTCTCTTGGGGAAATAGGGGCATGGTTGTGTGGATATGATATCTCGAGTTTTTTTGTACTTATATTTTTATGAAACCAGGGATTTGGATGGAGGACTGTGTTTTTTAGCATATACAGATGGGTTCATGTCAAATTGATTGAAAAATATTTTTCGGAAATATGCAATGTCTGAAAAACCGACCATGTTAGATATTTCTGAGATAGAATATTTCTGCAGTTTTAATAATTGCGCAGCTCTTTTTAGACGAATGGATTTTATGAATTGTGTGATGGATAAGTCGGTAAACATTTTTACCTTTCTATACAGTGTTGCTTGACTCATATTTAGTTTTTCTGCCAGTATTTTTACATTAAAAGTATTACTTGTTAGATTGTTTTCTATCAACTTTATTGTTTTAAGAAGAAAAATTTCTTCGCTGGATTTTATTTCTATATTATGGGGTTCTAAAGTGATTTTTTTACTGAAGAAGTTTTTAAGACGTTTCCTGTTTTCAATGCAATTTTCTACTTTTGCTTTTAAAACTTGTGTCTCAAAAGGTTTGGTAATATAAGCATCAACACCAGAAGCTAGGGCTTCTATTTTTTTAATTTCATTCGTGTTTGCCGTTAATAAAATGATAGGGATATAGCTTGTTTTTAGTTCCTTTTTCAATTTTTGACAAAGGGTTACTCCATCCATTACAGGCATCATTAGATCACAGATAATTAAATCGGGATGTTTTATCTCTATTATATTCAAGGCTTCTATTCCATTTGTGGCCTCTGAAATTTGATAACTTTCCTGAAATATTTTTTTTAAAAACAGAAGTATTTCGGGGTTGTCTTCAACCAATAGGATGTGTTTGTTATTCTCTTTTTTTATAAAATCAATTTGCGGTTGACTTGTGGTGAAATCTGTATATATTTTTTTGCTAATTTCTTCTGGTAATTTAAGAATTTGTGCCGAAGGATACTGTTCTTTACGTATAGGAAGTGTTACTTGGAAAGCAGCTCCTTTTCCATACGTACTATCGATGGTGATTTTTCCATTGTGTAAATCTATGATTTCTTTTACTAGAGACAGGCCTATACCTGAGCCTTTAAAATGTACATCTGTACTTTTTGATGCTTGGTAGTAGCGTTCAAATAAATGTAGTTGGTCTTTTTTAGAAATTCCCTTTCCTGTATCTTTTACAGATATTTTACAGCAGTTATCTATAGAGAAAACATCAATTTTAATGGTTATTTCGCTATTGGTAGGGGAGAATTTAAATGCATTTTGAATAAGGTTTGTAATTACAATCTCCATATTGGTTCTGTCAAACCACATTTTAAAAGAACCTTGTGTATTGATATAATTATAGCGAATATTCTGTTGTTTGGCTAAAGGGATAAATGAATCGAAAATTTCTTTTACGAATATGTCTATATCTATTTCTGATATTTGAAGCTGCATTCTGTTAGAAATTATTTTTCTAAAATCCATCAGTTGATTTACAAGCTTTAGGAGCTTAAAAGCGTTTTTTTCTATTGGTTTTAGTTGTTCTTTGATTTTGTTAGTCAAGGAATCTGACTGTATTAAATCGTGTAAAGGAGTTAAAATTAATGTAAGAGGTGTTCGTATTTCGTGAGAGAGATTTGTAAAAAATTTAGATTTTATTTCGCTCAATTCTGTTTCTTTGTTTTTTTCGAATTTTGCCGTTTTTAAAGTGTGTTCTAGTTTTATTCGTTCAGAATTTTGGTGTTCTATTACGTAAATTCGTCGGATACGTATATAATAAATAGCAAGGAGTAAAAACGTGATTGTAATAATTAACAATAATTTTGCCCACCATGTATCCCACCATGCTGGGACAATTTTAATATGAAGTTTTGTGGCTTTTGTATTCCAAATCCCTTCACTATTAGCTGCTTTCACTAAAAAAGTGTAGTCTCCAGCAGCTAAATTGTGAAAACTTACGATTCTAGATCTTGAATTTACTTCTGTCCAATTTACATCTAGACCTTCGAGTTTGTAGGCATATTTATTGAATTCTTTGAACGGAAACGAAAGGCTATTAAATTCTAGGGCAAAGCTTTCGTTTAAATGTTCTAATCTAATGGAACTTGTATAGGGAATGGTTTTATTTAAAATTACTTGTCCGTTTGTAACGGTGTTTACACTAACAGATCTATTATTAATTATAAGGTCTGAGATAATTACTGCGGGAACATTTTTGTTTCTCTTTATGTTTTTGGGATTAAATGTTACAAAACCATTGTTGTTCCCGAAATATAAATTACCGAAATTATCTTTGAATGCTGCTCTGTTGTTATTAGCAATATATAGGTTTTCGAATTTTTTAGATGTTAAATTAAACTTAGATATGCCAGAAGCCGTACCTAACCAAAGATTATTTTCGTTGTCTTCTATAATACATGATACAAAATTATTTGCAAGTCCATCCCTGATATTGTGGATGGTGAAATTATTATTTTTTCTGTCATAATGTCCTAGCCCTCCTCTATATCCAATCCATAAATTTTGTTTGTTGTCTTCATAAATAGTCCAGACTTCTTTATTTATTAATACTTCACTTGAAATGGAGATATCGTCAAATGATTGAAGAAAGTAATGATTGTTGATGTTGATTACTTTTTGAATTCCAAAACAAGTGCCTACCCATATTGTTTTTTCAGAATCTTGAGTAATGCATTTTATATAATTAGTTTCTATATGGTTGTTTTTTTGATCCACCTGAGGTATACGTTGAATGTCTCCCTTTTTTTTATCGTAGCGTAGCAGCCCTTTATCTGTTCCAATCCAGAAAACCCCTTCATTATCTATGTGTAATGCTTTTATAGGCTCTTTCCATGTAGGTTGATTGATAGGTGCTATTTTATGGACGCTAAATCCCTCTCCGTTTTTGTCTTTTTTATAGAGGGTAGATTCATCAGTTCCAAACCAAATGTTTTCTTTATTATCTTTGGCTGCACATAAAATAATATCAGTTGTAAGTCCAGAATTTGATTGCTTTTTGGTGAAGTTTTTAAATGTATATAGGGTGTTTTTAGAGATCTTCTCATTGCTTTTTTTGATCCCACCATGGTACATGGAAATCCATAAAAATCCATCTTTATCTTCTGTGAAAGAATTGATTTCATACCTACTGTCAAACTTATATCGTTTGTATTTGTTATTGCTAAAATCTATTTTGACTACTCCGCCTCCAAAAGTGCCTATCCAAATAGTTCCTCCATCGTCCCAATATAAAGTGCTAATTCTGTTTTCTAATTTTTCATTAAAAAAAGGATGATCCCTGTTGTAATGTTCTATTTTATAAGGATCTCTTGCATTGCTTTTCTTGTGTATATGGTCAATCCCATTCCATGTTCCAACCCATAAGTTTCCGTAAAAATCTGATTGTATTCCGTAAATATCGTTATGACTTAGTTGTTGTGTTTTTTGATGTTCTATAATTTCGTACGTGTAATTGGAGGTGTTCATTTTTACGAGTCCTCCTTGTATTGTTCCAATCCATAAGGTGGAGTCCTGACTGTACAAGGTATTAATAGTTGTTATTTTTTTATGGTTGTAGTTATGTATCTTAATAGGGATTTTGTTAAATTCCCTTGTGTCTGTATTAAAATTGAATAAAAATTGATCCCAAGAGCCAATCCATAAAAGGGGTTTTTTACTATCATGTAATACGCTAGTTAAAATAGACGAAGGAATAGTAGAATTTGTGGTGTCGTAATGTGTGCTATTAAATGTATTGTTTCTTAGCGATTCTTTATCTATCTGAGATAAATGCCATAATCCTTGTGAACTTGCAATCCATAAGCTTTGATTCTTTCCTTTGCAGATGCTGTTTATTTTACCTTCTATTATTTTTTTTGATCCTTTGTTGTTACTTAAAGAAATAAATTGTTCCGTTTTTGGATCAAAGCAATAAAGTCCATTAGAGCTAGGACACCAAATCAAACCGTCTTCAGTTTGTAATAAATCTAATACGTTTATAAAATAATTGTTTGGATTGAAATTCTGAATATTGTACCCGTCGAATTTTGAGATTCCATTATTAGTTCCAAACCACATAAAACCCGTATTGTCTTTTATAATACTGTTAATAGTATTGTCAGCTAGTCCGTTTTGAATGGTAATATATTCGACAGAAAACACGCTTTCTTGTCCGTGGATAATAAAGCTAAAAAGAATAATGAAAACGAGAGCTAGGTGGTTTTTCATGGTGTAAATGTGGGGAATTCGATGTTTTCAAATTTACTAAAAAATCAGATAAAAAATATTTGTTTTACCATTATTTAGCCATGTCCTGAGAAAGACAATAAATAACTGGTAAGTCATTGATTTTGTTTGAGGATGATTTAAAAAGGTGTGTTTTGTAGGTGTTAAAAACATTTTTTTTAAATATAGGTTCAGGAGAAAGATACTCATTTAAAAACACAAATCCAATTGGGTGCTGTTTTTATCCAATATGGAAATGATACAACTAGAAATATGTTGTTTTGAAAAGAGGGGGTTCGGTGCTCTAAAGGGGGCGTTGTTTTGTCAATCCAAATTAGCTTTTTTAGAGTCAAACGGGACATCTTAAATTAGCGTTCAATTATAAACAGGATGTCGCTAATTTATGATTATATATGTAGTGTACATCTCTCTTTTTTTGAATTTATAAACCAATAATTTTAATAACTTAAGTTAAGTAATTGTTAAAAATACAGTTAAAGTTTGCTGTTTTTTTTATTCATTTAATTGAGAAAGGTGTATTTTTTTAATTAACTGACTGTAAATTAATTGCATTTGTTTTTGACTTAAAAACCTCTTGTTTATGATTGATTACTCCTCTTAAAAACGACTAAATATTCCTGCTTAGATGAATGATTTATCTCTTCTAAATCATAAATAAGATGTTAAATTTGAAAGTGTATTTATTACATTTATTTACTGGCTTTTTATACCATACTCAAAGCAATTATTAGATGGAATGTTTACGCAACATAAGTAAAACGTATTCGTAATTTTTTATGACTACAGTATCAATTATTTACAAACTTTAACTTTAAATTTTTTTTATGAAGAACAACTATTTTAAGATAAAAATATTGTTAGTATTTTTATTGTTTTTTTCAGTAATTCAACGCTCCGTTGCTAATGCGGTTACAGTTTCTGTAGCAGTAGTGCAAAAAATGGAGATAAAAGGAGTCGTAACAGATTCATCGGGTGATGCCTTACCAGGTGTTAGTATTATGATTGTTGGTAGTTCAATAGGAACTGATACAGATTTTGATGGGAAATTTAGTATCAAAGCCAACAAAGGAGATGTGCTTGAGTTTTCTTATTTAGGTATGAAAACAAAAAGAGTGATAATTAAAAGTACTTCTTATTTAAAGATAGTTTTAAAGGATGATGCTTCAGCATTAGACGAAGTGGTGATTGTAGGTTATGGAACTCAGAAAAAAGTAAATATGACAGGAGCGGTTAGCTCTGTTTCTGCTGAGCAGATCGAATCTAGACCTGTTCCAAATGTAATGGCTGCAATTCAAGGTGCTGTACCTAATATGCTATTAAGTGTTGGGAACTCTGGAGGTGAACCTGGTTCAAATATGTCGATTAGTATTCGTGGTGTTGGATCTTTAAATGGTTCTAGTCCTTATGTGATTGTAGATGGAATGCCATTGGATGATATTTCTGAAATTAATGATATCAACCCAGAAGACATTGAAAATATTTCTGTATTAAAAGATGCTGCTTCTACAGCGATTTATGGATCAAAAGCTGCTTTTGGGGTGATTTTGATAACTACAAAAAGTGGACAAGCATTAGATGGTGTACGAGTAACGTATTCTAATAATTTTATTTTTGCATCTCCTTTAAAGTTACCAGAAATGATGAACTCGTTGGATTTTGCTAATTATTTTAATTTAGCATCAACCAATGGAGGTAGTGGAAAAGTATTTAGTGATGAGGTGATGGACAGAATTATTGCCTTTCAAGAAGATCCCGTAAATACTCCAAATACGATACCAAATGCTTCTGGAAAGGATTATTTGCAATATACTGGCTCAAATGCAAATACAGATTGGTTTGATACCATGTATAAGGATGTTGTAACAAGACAGCAACACAATCTTAGTTTGTCAGGGAAACAAAATAAAGTAAAATATTTTATGTCTGGATCTTTTTATGATCAAGCTGGAATTATGGAGTATGGAGATGATAAATACAATAGATATACTTTAAATTCAAAAATAAATACAGAGGTAACGGATTGGTTTTCTTTTAATATCAATATGAGACTTGCCAAAACGTCCATTGATAGACCTAGTTATAATAAAGGGTTATATTTACATAATATTGCTCGTAGATGGCCTGTAAATGGTGTTGTAATGCCTAATGGTAGTTACTCTACTGGTTCAGAAATTCCATTCTTATTAAATGGAGGACGTTATAAAAATGAGGTAGAAAGCAATAATACCAGTTTGAATTTTGTATTTGAACCTATTGAAGATTTGAAGATAACAGCATCATTATTGTATAGAAATATAGGGTATATGTCTAGCAGTCACAATGCCAAAGTATCTACTTTTGGGCCTGATGGTAACGAGATTAAAAATAGAAAAACCAATAGTTTTAGAAGGTACGCTAGTAAGAATACTTACCTGTCTCCAAATCTTGTAGTTACTTATAATAAATCATTTGATGATGAAACGCATAATTTTAGTACTGTACTTGGGTTTCAACAAGAAAACAATGAGTATACTGCATTGTCTGGTTCTAGAAGCGATTTGATTACCGATAATGTACCTTCTATTAGTACCGCAGTGGGAGATGATAAAACGGATGACTCTGTAGGGCATTCTTCTACCAGAGGGTATTTTGGTCGTTTAGCGTATAATTATAAAGAAAAATATTTATTAGAGTTCAATGGAAGGTATGATGCGTCATCAAAATTTCCGAAAGCAGATCGTTGGGCGTTTTTTCCTTCGGTTTCTGCTGGGTATAACATTGCTAATGAAGATTATTGGAATGTAGATCAAATTAAATTATTAAAATTGAGGTTTTCTTATGGAAGTTTAGGGAATCAAAATGTAAGTAATTATTTATATGTACCTCGCATGCCAGTGAGAACCAACTCATGGTGGATGAATGCGGAAGGACGTCCTAATTATACGCTTTCACCGAGTTTAATAAGTCCTCAAATTACTTGGGAAAAAGTGTCTACTACAAATTTCGGATTGGATGTAGCAGCTTTACGTAATAGACTTTCTGCTAGTTTAGATGTATTTGTGAGAAAAACCCTTGATATGGTAGGTCCCGCAGAAAGTTATCCAGCACTTCTAGGTACTGCAGCTCCTAAGAGTAACAATGCGTCCTTAGAAACTAAAGGATTTGGATTGATGATAAAATGGAATGATAATATAGGAGCGGTTAAATATGGTGCTAGTTTTAATATATCCAATGCAAAAACAACTGTATTGACGTATAAAAATCCTAATATGTTATTGAAAAATTATAGAGAAGGTCAAACACTCGGAGAGATTTGGGGATTTGAATCTGTAGGTCTGTATCAATCACAAGAGGAGATAGATAATGGAGCAGATCAGTCTACCATGTGGGGTGGTGTATGGCATCCTGGAGATGTACATTACAAAGATATCAATGGTGATGGACACATAGATTGGGGAGATTCTACTTCCGAAAAACCTGGGGATATGAAGGTTATCGGAAACTCAACACCTCAATACCAGTTTGGTTTAAACTTAAATGCTAGCTATAAAGGATTTGACATATCTATGATATGGCAAGGAATTGGAAAAAGAGATTTATATGTAGGAGGCCCTTATATGTTTGGTGTACAAGGAAACATGTGGCAGTCTGCTGGTTTTGAGGATCATTTAGATTATTGGTCTAAAGACAATACCAATGCATATTACCCAAGACCTACCTTTAGATCTGCATGGAGAAACCAAGAAACTCAGTCACGCTATTTACAAAATGCAGCCTATCTACGTTTGAAAAATATCAGTATTGGATATGCGCTCCCAGCATCTATTTTAAATACTTTGAAATTAAACAAGGTAAGATTCTTTGTTTCAGGGGAAAACATGTTGACTTTTACAAAAATGGCGAATATGTTTGATCCAGAAACCACAGGAGGTTATTGGGGAAGTGGAAAAATATATCCGTTGCAAAAAGTACTAGCAATAGGAATGAATGTTAAATTTTAATCAGTAAAAGAATGAAGAACATAAAATATATAAGCATACTGTTTTTATTGGTATTTATATCAAATTCTTGCAGTGAAGACTTTTTAGAAAAATATCCACAGGATGAAATAGCTCCACAGGATTATTGGAAAACCCCTAACGATTTAAAATTATACCTCAATCAATTTTACACGTCTTTCTCTGTGCATAATGGATGGAACGGAGGTACATTTGAAATTGATAACAATAGCGATAATTTAGCTAATTTTAATATTAATAATCGTTTTGTAGGTGAAAATTCAACAGTTCCTAACACTGGAGGTGGTTGGAGTTGGGGACGTATTCGTTCTGTTAATCTTTATTTGGAAAATAAGGATAAAGCTGAAGGTAATAATGATGAAATCAAACACTATAATGGAGAGGCTTATTTTTTCAGAGCAATGTTTTATTTTAAACTTATGAAAAGATTTGGAGCTTTACCGTATATAGATAAAACCTTGTCTACAGATTCTGAGGAATTGTATATGGAGCGCTTACCAAGAAATGAGGTGGTAGATAAAATTATTGCAGATTTAGACTTAGCAATAGCTAATTTGAAACCAAAAAGTAGTGCAGAGAGCTTTAGAGTACACAAAGGTATCGCCTTGGTATTAAAATCTAATGTTTGTTTATTTGAAGGAACTTGGGAAAAATACCATGCAGGAACCGTATTTGCTGGAAGTGTAAATAATAGTACTAAGTATTTGGAGTTAGCAGCCAGTGCTGCCGAACAATTAATGAATGAAGGTAATTACGCATTGTACAATAATGGTGATGTAACTTCTACGTATTGGAGTTTGTTTAATCAAATGGATTATTCAAATAATACAGAAGTAATGTTTTGGAAAAGATATGACCAATCTGAAGGTGTCAGCCACAAAGTAGGGCACTATATTCCAAGAAATGGATCTGGAACAGGGGTTACAAAATCATTAGTAGATAGTTTTTTATGTGCCGATGGAAAACCAATTTCTGTTAGTTCTTTATACGGAGCAGATAGTGAAAAAAGTCTAGAAGCTATTGTAAAAGATAGAGATCCTAGATTGGCACAATTGATCTGTACCCCTGGTGATTTATTGACGAAATATGCAGCAAGTGATGATGTTTATTTTAAATTTCCAACATTTAGAGATAATAATGAAATTGTGTGTACTACAGGGTTTCAAATCTATAAAGGTGGATCTACTGATGAAGACGAAAGAGAAGATAGCCAAATGGGATCTATTATATATAGATATGCAGAAGTGTTATTAAATTTTGCAGAAGCAAAAGCAGAATTAGGAACCTTAACTCAAGGGGATTTGGATAAATCTATCAACTTATTAAGAGAACGTGTAGGGATGCCTATAATGACCATTGCCGGTTTGGTAGCAGATCCTAATAAAGCATTTCCTGGGTTGAGTGATTTAATCAACGAAGTGAGAAGAGAACGTCGTATTGAACTGTGTTTAGAAGGGAGACGATTGAGTGACCTATTGAGATGGAGTGCTGCGGATCAGTTTGTAGGAAAACGATTGAAAGGATTTAAAATAGTAGGAAGTGATATAGAAGCTGA
This sequence comes from Flavobacteriaceae bacterium, assembly GCA_965224465.1. Taxonomy (GTDB): domain Bacteria; phylum Bacteroidota; class Bacteroidia; order Flavobacteriales; family Flavobacteriaceae. Next base: position 4,676,924 of record OZ245049.1, read on the forward strand.
ATTTTCTGATTTGATAGGTTCTTCTATTTTTGTAGATGAAAATGGATATATAGATCCGTATAAAAATACGATTCCTAATGGTTTTGGTTTTGATCCTTCTAGAGATTATTTACAGCCTATTCCAACCGAACAACTAGTATTGAGTAAAGGTTCTCTTACTCAAAATCCTGGATGGAAATAATATTTTTATAATATTTTGAGTTAATATTATAAGTGGAATTCCAAGCTTTTATCTTTTTTTAAGATACGAAGCTTGGTTTTCTGTTTATATACATAGTTTAGCTCAAACTCTTTGGAAAGGAATTATGTGCTTCTTATTTTAGGACTTATTTTAGGATAATATTGGTAGCTGTGTTAATTTTTTGAGAATATTGATATGTTCTTTTAGAATGGGTTTTAATAAAAACTGAACAAACAAAAGAGTACTATAAACAACGCTGATACATTGAAATGTGTTTTAAAGCAATGAAACCAAGTGGTTTTGATGTCTAAAAAGTTTCTTTAGGATAGTAGGAGGTTAAAATATAGAAGGATAGCTTTGCTATCGTTCTATATTTTAACAACGCTAGAACGTAAAACAAACTATTTATATCGGTTATTTTGAAGTGTGATTGGTCAAACAAATTAAAATATAATAGAAACTGAAAAATTGTGGGAGAATAGTTTGAGTCTGCTATTAGTAGTAGCTAGTGATAGCGTTTCTGTTGTATTCGAATTTTGCTCATTATTAGATAAATAGGATTGAATCAAATTGACGGATGCAGGCGTCTTTTTAATTAATGTGATCTCTCCTAATCTCGTAAATCTATACCCAATGGATATGTTAGTAGCATTAATAAATTCAAATGATACATTTGAAAATACGGACCAACAGGCATTGTTTTCTTTCACTTCTTGATTTGCGATTGAGCTATTGGTCTTAATTTGTGCCTGAAATGATTTGGAATATGTACGTAAGTTGAATTGAGCATTTGGGACATGTGTTGTTGCTTTAATATTAGAATATCCAGCAGATACTCCACAATTCAAAACGATAGTAGAACGATTTATTTTTGCTGTAAAAATGTTTGTTGCCACACGCATCATGATTGTTGAATTACTAAGTTCAGAAACCATTAAATAGTTTCCAGAAGATGTTGTTGAAATGGTATTTGGTCCTATAACTTTAATCGAACTTATAGATCCTGTTTCTTTCAATATTTGCTTCCCTATCACCTTGTAAATTATGCCAAAGGAAAATCTGTTATTCAGCGTGTAGCTGACTCCTGCTCCTAGAAAAAATCCAGGCTTAATTTTTCTATTCCCTGAGTGATCAATAAGCGCTACGTAAGTAAGGTTTGAGTTGGTTTCTGAGTCAAACATTAGACTATAGTCTCCCTGGATTAATAATTGAGAGATACCTGATTCAATTTTGAATTCAATATGGGGTAAACAGGTATACTGATGGTGATTCGTATTTTCATTTTGTGCTAAACTGCATAATGGTAGTAGCGTAATAGCTATCAAGGTTCTAAAATAGGATGATTTCATTTTTTATTGAATTATACCAAATACATTATCAAGTGACGGTTTAGAAATAGAATTATTTTTCAACAACGCTAGAACATAAAATAAACTATTTATATAGGTTATTTTGGGTTTTAATTGGTATTGTAGCTAGGTGTAAAATGGAAGGATAGTCTTGCTATCGTTCTGTTTTTTAACAACGCTAGAACGTAAAATAAACTATTTATATCGGTCGTTTTGGAGTGTAATTGGTGTTAGTAACACTGAATTTAATCATAGTTGTGACAATAACTTAAATGGATACTATTGGTACATATGCAAAACAACTTTTTTAAAAAACTAATTTAAAGTTTGATTCAAAAACCCTCCATCTCAGAAGGGCTTTGCTTTAATAGCGCTTGATGTATTTTATATATGATAGAATAAAACACGTCTAATCGGACTAAATATCTATAGTTGAATTGTTATCCGTAGTATGAAGATTATTTCCATTAGAATCTTGTGCGCCTGTGTTTGCTTTAGGAGAATTGTTAGAGAAAACAGAGGTCTTATTTCCTTGTTTATCTGTAAGTTGTAGGATAAGGATATAAGCGGAAGCATCTACTTGTACATTAGGATACTGACCTTCAACCATCATATCTATACAAACCTTCCCCTCTACATTCTCGGAACTCGCCATCTCCTTAAGTGATTCTTGAATCTCTTTTTTGTGAGTGCTTGCATTAACTCCAAAACCAATCCAAGAGAAAAAGCCGCTAACTCCACCGCTAATATTATATTCTGAGACCATTTTATTGTACGTCTTTGAGCTTTCCATTCGCCTCAATTCGAAGCTGAATTTCCCCTTCATTTTAGCATAAGCTCCCGAGCCTGATACAGAGACTCCTACTCCAGATATTCTTCCTTTCTTAGTGGTTACTTTCCATCCATCTGCGCTAGTTGTTGTTCCATTAGCAATACTTAATTGTTGTTCATTTACAAGTAATTCCATGATGATTAATTTTTTTAAAAAAAATATTTTCCTACTCTATTTAAACTAGGCTTTTCAGATTACGCCTTTGTAATAAAAAAATGATAGTAGCTACTCAATCGAATCGTTGTTCTTATTTACATCTCAAAGAACGTATTATAAGATGCGTTTTACTAGCGTATAAATACTGATTTTTAAAAACAGGTATTTGTACGTAACTGAATTCAATTCGCAAACGCTTTTTTTTTGATTAAATAATCCAACATTCCGATCTTCTTCCAATACCCTGAGGTCGTAATTCATAGCAACTACCATATCCACCAAACACCTGCTGTAATTATTGACCGTACTTTTACTTTTTTCCGATAATAGGTATAAAACTAGGGATTGTCCAAAGGCAGGAATAAGTTTACATGCTTTTTCTAAGATAGTTTCTTTTTTTTTTCATAATTTTATGTTTTTAAAAATTGAATTCAACAACTATAAGGCAGTGCTTTTACTTTTGTATAGCATATAAGTGTAAAAGCTACCTTTAGGTTTAGTGCAACTACGTATACCTAAAATGGATAAAAAAGACAATCAAAAGAACCAACCGACAGATAAACAGCAGCAATCAGAGGAGGATTTAAACACAGAGCTCAAGCCTATTTCGAATGCAACTCTCAATGAAAAGGAACCTGCTAAACGAAAAAGAAGACAAGCGACTGAAGAACAACTAAGCAATCCGTTTCATGGAGTCAAACTAGTGCAGGTTTTAGAACGCCTAGTCGCATTTTATGGATGGGAGTATCTTGGAGAGCGTGTCAATATTCGCTGTTTCTTGTACAATCCTACGATGAAATCAAGCCTCGGTTTTTTAAGAAAAACCCCGTGGGCTCGATTGCATGTAGAGGATATTTATTTGGAGATGCTGGATGAAAAAGAGGCATAACACCAAACGGATGCTGTTTTTTAGAGATTAGATACAAGTATTAGTACATTTTATTTAAAAGAAATTAAATGAAGAAAATAATAATAAATTCGAAATTTACAGGCCATCAGAAATTACTTAATAACACTTTTACCAAGATTTAGTTTGTTTGGGCGTTCCCCAAGAGGGTCGGGCTATCCGCTATATCTTTTTTTTAAAAGAAAAAAAAGGATGCCGCTGCTATCCCTAACGCAAGGGGAGTAGTGAATGTAGATGGTCGGATGGATGAGGTGCTTGTTTCTCTTTTTTTTTGGTAAAAAAATAAGGGTGATTGTGTTTTCGGTTTTTAAGATTGTTTTTATCATTGGCTGTTTGCTTATTTATTTAAAAAATATACAGTTGCTTATTCGGTACTGTTTCCTGTCTTAAACAGTTCTAAGTAGGGGAGGGATTGGAAAAATAAATGAGATGCTGTTTTTATAACGTATTGCGTATTAACGGTCGTGTTTGCTGTGTTTTTAATTTACACCCCTTTTTCTTGTTGTTAATTGTCTGTAAATAAAGGTTGTTGGGATTTGCGTATAACCTTTATTTATGTATCTTTGAAGTGCGAGGTGCTTTATATGACCTTGTTTATTAATAGTTTTAATAATGCTCCCTGTGCTGTGGATATGATGGAAATAACCTCAAGTTTAAGGTTTCTGTTGTGGATATATGGGTGTTATGTATGGTCAAGGCTAAACAGCACATTAATATAAAGAATCAACTATGTATAAGGAAAGTCTATTTGAATTAATAAGAAAAGAAGAAGTTGTGATTTGGGCTGGTGCTGGATTATCACTTTACGCTGGTTTTCCCTCAGGTAAAAAGCTTGGCGAAATCCTTCTTGATAACTTATCTATATCTGAAAAAGAGAATATAAATGTTAATCTTCCTCTACCTAATTTAGCCGAAGAATTCTATAGGATTAAAAACCATAATAGAAACTCATTAATCAGGATATTAAATCAAACATTCATAGACAAAAAACCAATATCTACAGAATGTCATCAGAATATTGCACTCATTCCTCATTTTAAAACCATTATAACTACTAATTATGATACGTTATTTGAAAATGCTTACCAGCAAAATGGACAATTAGTATACTCTGTAAAGCATATACCATATCTTGAAAATGGTAAAACTCAAATATTCAAAGCTCATGGTGATTTGCAAGAACCTGATAGTATAATAATAACATACTCTGACTACAACAAATTCTTCAAAATTAATAGTGAGAATGGTGTTTATTGGACTGTTATAAAAGAAAGACTTTCTACTAACAATGTTCTGTTTTTGGGATACAATATTGAAGATCCTAATGTTTCTATAATATTTGATAAAATTACTGATGAGTTAGGTTCAAACAGAAAAGAATGTTTTCTTGTAGCTCCCGATTTACCTCCACAAAAAGTTAATGACCTAATTAGAAAAGGTATTAACTATATCAATTCTACTGCTGAAGTCCTAATTTCTGAATTGCTTCAAAATTTAAAAGAAAATACAATTGCGGATATTGAAAAAGGTAAAACAACAGCAGACACCTTTCGTCATTTTCTGTCAAATATTGATTTACTACCCGAATTAAAAGCAGAAAAGGAGGGCTTTAAGGTAAAGTCAATTAAAGGAAATAATGATAAAGTTGAGGGGAAAATGAACCTAACTTTTAAAAATGATCCAGTTTTTATAAAGGAACTTAATGATTATGTAACAGGAAAAAAAATAGGAACTTTTGAAATCTTTGGGGATAAGTTAATAAACGCTGATTTTTGGTATGGTGGATTGAAATTTCCAGCCTCAGAAGGTATTGCTAAACTCGAATTTAAGAGTTGTCCAAAAGTTAATACATCTATAGATATTCGCTTTGAGGACGGATTTGAGATTACTGATCTACCTATAAAGTTATATGGTTCTCCATCAATAATTGAAATACACGCTGAATTTAAAAATGCTGATCTTATTGTCAATCTTAACTTGGAGACCTTACCTGAAACAAAGGTGAATTTTAACTATACGCATAAAGAAATTTGCAATAATGTAAGAGATGAAATCGAACTATTTACCTTCTTAAAAAAATTAGGTGAAGGTGAAATATTTACTGTCTTCGCAAAATCGGGAGAAGTTTTCGAAAAATCTTTTCCAATTATGAAACCATTACAAGATGAAGGATATTTCTTTCTCAATTATTTTAACAACCTCAAAAAGATAGAACAATATTATAAGTTGCGTTTTTCCAATATAAGTATTCATTCTGTGACAGATTCGGTAATTAAGAAAGTTGAATTATTAATTACAGTTATTAATGGTGAAAAAGTTGAATATGATTGGAATGATGAATTGACGCTGAATTTATTTGATGGTTATGATGAAAATATTGAACAATTAAGGCAAGTTAATGAGATAAATGCTCCTGTAGTTGCGCATCATAAAGTTGAAGAGATAATAGATCTACATGGGCATGAAATAAATATAGGATATAAAAAGGTTGAATTTTTAGAGTCTTATGTGTCTAACTTGCAGGAAATAATTGATATGAAAGAAGATGTAGTTAAAATGAAAAGCAAGTGTGATAAAATTTTAATTTCTTACACTAAAGAAGATGATGAATGAATAACGCCCAGCCCATAACAAAAGTTAAATTTCATGGGCGCTGATGTGTCGTTTGAAAGTTTAGTGCAATTAATAAATACCAGCAAGCCAATTAAATGGGTTTGCTTAAAATTATAAATTTAATCGACTTGCTTATTTGGCGCATTGATAAGATTACTCTTTGAAATCGCCCACGACCTTTGCAAGACCGTTACCTGCAAGCTGAAAAAAATGAAGATAAATACTGAAAACATAAAACAAATGATTTTTCTTCCTCAGGACTTTTTTAAATCTGAAAATTTACTTGAACGGCTAGATAACCAATTTCTTAATCTAAGGATAAATTTAAAAAATAAAAATCGTTCAGAAGCAAAGAATGAACTTAATGCCTTTTATCAAATATGTTTGATTAGCGTTAAAATAGAAGAAATTCTTTTAAATGTTCATTTATTTATGTTTGACTCACTTATAGAATATTCTAAGCAATTTGAAAGTATTGAAACTTTAAATAATATAATAAAGGCAATAGAAAGTCCTGAATTAAAAGGTAAATTATTTTCTAAATTACCAATTAAATCTAAAATTCTATATGCACAAGTTCTATTCTACCGTTATGAATTAGAAAACCGAAAGTGTGATGGTAAATTTTCTAAAGAAACAACTGATTTTTTATTGAAGTCAAAATTTTATCTTCTTAAAGTTTACACTCAGCATATAGAATTAAAAATTACTCTTTCAGAAAATCAATTATCAACCTGTTTGTCATATTTATCTATTTGCTTATCTCGGCTATCTAGATGGTTTGAGCCTATTTATTATCTGGAATTAATTAATCAAGAAAACAATCCGAACATAGATTATCTATACGCTATAAATTTAGATGCTATAAAAAAGAAAACTTGTTTGAATTATAACTTAAATTCAACTAATAAACGCAACTTTTCGATTTGATTCTATGATGGTTATATTTTCAAAACAGAAAAGTAGGAAAACCTACCTTTCTTGTCTTGATGGATATGTATCTTACGGTCTCAAATCTCGAAAAAAGAAGTTGTATGAAACACATCACCCAAGCGCAAAGATACACAATTTGTTGCATGTTAAAACAAGGTTATAAACAGGTTGAGATAGCAGCTGCTATAGGAAAAGACAAGTCTGTTATTAGCAAAGAGATTAAGCGTAATTCAGACAAAAGAAATGGAGTTTACAAGCATGAATTAGCCCAAAAAAAGTATGCTAAACGTCATAAAGAAAAGCCTAAAAGAAAACGCTTTACAGAAGATATTCAACAAGCAATAGAGTTGTTATTGCGAGACGATTATAGTCCTGAGCAAGTAGTTGGTGTCCTAAAAAAACAAGGTAAAGAAACGGTGTCTATTGAGCGTATATATCAGCATATTAGGGAAGACAAGAGGAATGATGGTGATTTACATACACACCTTCGCAGACAGGGAAGGAGATATAGAAAACGTGGCTCATCAAAGGATTCTAGAGGGGTTATAAAGAATCGTATTAGTATAGAACAACGCCCTGAAGTTGTTGAACAAAGAAATCGATTTGGAGATTTAGAGGTCGATTTAATCATAGGTAAAAACCATAATCAAGCCATACTTACCGTAAATGATAGAGCTTCTGGAATGCTTAAAATGAAAAAAGTAAGCTCTAAAGAAGCAGTTGTTGTCACTAAAGCTATCAATGAAATATTAGAAGACTGGAAGCCTTATCTACATACTATAACAGCTGATAATGGAAAAGAATTTGCAGGCCATGAGCAGGTTGCAGAAAATTTATGTATTGATTACTTTTTTGCGCATCCATATCACTCTTGGGAAAGAGGATCTAACGAAAATTTAAATGGTTTGATTAGACAATATTTTGCCAAAGGAAGTGACTTTACAAACCTAACAGATCAAAGAATCAAAGAGGTAGAAACAAAATTAAATAACAGACCTAGGAAGAGACATAAATATCAAAACCCTATATTTGTAATGGAACAATTATTATTTAACTAAAAGTTGCGTTTGTGACTTGAATTCAGCCAATATATACATGACAAAACCACAAACCATACAAATATTCTTGCCCGATGGTTCTCCAACGAGTATACGTGAAGCTGAAATAACCACTAGATTGGTGAAAGCTATTTTATTTCCTAGAAATAAGATGGAAGAAGTATCAAAACGTAAAATGGTGCACTATACAGGTGTCTACTTTTTGTTTGGTTATACAGAAGACGGAGCAAAGCCAATGGTATACATCGGAGAAGGAGAAGATTGCTTTACACGTATACAATCACATAATAGGAAAAAAGATTTTTGGACGCACTGTGTTATTATTGCTGCTAAAACAGATGAGTATACCAAAACCGATGGTAAATACTTAGAGCATTATTGTCTGTCAAAAGCAAAAGAAATTGGGCGTTATTCTATTGATAACGATACGGGTTCTAAAAAGCCATCAATATCTGAAAGTAGAGAGTATGATTTATTGGACAGTTTTGATACTGCTAAAATATTATTAGCAACATTGGGATTTCCTATTTTTGAAGAAAAGCGTAAAGTAAAAAGCAAAAAAGAACTTTTTTATTGTCAGAGTAAAAACGTTTCAGCTATTGGTGAATTAACAGATGATGGTTTTTTAGTGTACAAAGATGGAGAATCAACTGTAGAAGAAACCAAAGGAATGAATAAATGGATTGGGATTCTAAGAAAACGTTTAATAGATGAAGGGATCCTTAAGAAAGTGAACGAGGTGTATATATTTCAACAAGATTACATTTTTAATTCGCCTAGTGCTGCTGCCGCTACAATTTTAGGGCGTTCTGCAAATGGTTGGATGTCTTGGAGAGATGAAAACGGGTTAACGTTAGATGAATTAAAGAGGAAATAGCTTATATTTTAAATGAATCAATCTAAGTTTAGGATAGTATCTAATAATAAATTAAGTTTGCTTTGTCTAAATCAAAAATTTCGCCATGTGCCAATCTATAATTTTTGACAATGACAACAGTACAAATAAAAAATAATGCTCAAGAAGCGTTTAACAACAAGGATTACCCAAAAGCTTTTAATACTTTATGGAAGCTTGGTGTAGTTGGTTTTTTAGAGTTTTCTCAAAGTGAAGACCGTAGGACTAAAAAACAGAACTGGTTAGCTATTAACTGGAAAAAGCAGAATACTAAGGGCTATCGCTATTTTTGGGATACCTTTATCTTGCAAGAAAATGTGTTTTCAGCTTGTTTTTCTTCCCAAAGACCGGTGGAGTTACTGCACAATTATTTTTCAAAAACAATTATTTTTAATGAGGCGTTTGAAACAAAATTAGCCAAAGAATACCCGCGTATTTTTGTGGAAGCTATTCGGAAAAATGAAGTTTTTTTCAGAGAGGATCGTATTGATTTTTTGCTAAAGGAAGGTTTGTTAGTGGATGAGTTTGTAATTCATCAAGATGTTTGGGAGTCTTTTCAAAGCGTAGAATTAGAACTCTGGAATCAAATTGAGTCCACAATAGTTATAATTGAAAAATACCCTTTAGAGCATATTTTGTTTTATACCGTAGGCTATTTTGAAACTAAAAATTACGAAGCTGCTTTTGATCTCCCAAATCAGACTTATTTAGCGGAGGGCTATAGTTTTTTTATAGACTTAATTTTAAGAAATCCGAAGGTAAAGCAACAAGGTTTTAGCACAGAACAATTTGAGAAGGGCTTTATTCTAACTATTTTTAAAAATAAAGATTTGGAACTTGAAAACGCCATATCTAAATGTCTTAATCTGATTATGAATAGACAAGGTCTTAATTCTAGTTTTTTTCAGACCTACTGTTTTAACGCTGATTTTGTTCCAAAATATATTTATGAATCTTTATGTTTTTATGAGTCTCCAGAATCTCAATACCAGTGGAATGTTGATGAATTTCGCTATAAAGTAAACGAAGAAGTTTATAAGGAAAAGGGAACTCTTATCGTTGAAAGGCAATTGGAAAACGGAATGCTAATTCCAGGTATAGATGAAGCACATTATTTAAATAATAAGCGTTTAGCATGCAATTTACAAGCTGTTATTACAGTTTTGAACGATTTGAAATTATCACATTTTAATTCTAAAAACGTAAAAGTTACACCTGTAGCTGTTATAAAACCATTATATGTATATGCTTTTAATAGATTGGTGAGATATTACGAAGGGTTAAGAAACATACAACAGAGTCCGCCTAAATCCGTAAATAGTTGGAAAACGGCACTTTTGGAACTGGTACGTACTCATAGAAAAGGCTACCAACTTCCTTTTGTCTATACATCAAAACAGGAGTATTTTGATTTGAATATAAAAGCAGACAAGGAATTTGACCTAGCAACGAGTAATCAAGTGTTAAATCAATTTGGATTAAATAGAGTGGGATTAAAACCATTTGATCGTTTTAATTTAAAGTACGCTGTGATAGATACTCCCTTTATATTATTAGGAGATTATATATTTAGTCCTGTATTATTTTTTACCAGTTTTACAAGTCAAAACGTATATGTAAAATCCTTACTTCAAAACGATAACAGACGTACTGCAAGTGATATTGAAAACGTATTAGAAGATTTATTAGTAGCACATGGGCTTGAGATAAAGCACCCAAGTAACAAAGAAGTAAGTTTAATTAATGGGGATGCAGACCTAATTGTTTCTGATGATAATAATGTCTTATTAATTCAATTAAAACGAACAAGTTTAAGGTTAGATTATAAAGCGCAATATTATGAGCATATACATACAGATTTAAAAGCTGCGAATCAGTTGAATAATGCGGAACAGTATTTTACAACTGAAAACCCTGTATTTGACTTAAAAAACAGGAAAGTAACAAAATGGATTGTTTCTAATTCCTTTGAAAAAGTAAATACAGAGATTAACAACTGCTTAAAAGTGAATTATTTAGATCTTGTCAATGTTTTAAGTAATACTGAAGGAATGACCTTTAAAACGCTGCCTGATTTTATTTCTTTTTTTGAGGAGGATACCTACTTTAATTCCATTGCTAAAGAATTAATAGAAGGGAATACTATGTTTAAAGGATTGTTTTCAATATCAAACACAAAACATCGTAATTTCTCATGGAAACACTTTGATGAAGTAAAAGCAACTAAGTACCGTCATTACTATGATAAGGGGATAGAATTGAGCGAAAAAGGATATCATAAAAATGCGATCAAGTCACTTAATGAGTGTTTAAAGTTAGAAAATGAAGATTTTGAAGTGCATGGTGTTATAGCAAATGTTTATGCAGATTTAAAGAATTATAAAAAGGCGTTTTTTCATTATGAAAAAGCCTTAGAAATTGTTCCTAATGAACCTCTAGTACTTAAAAATTATGCATATACATTAGCAGAGTCTGGGGATCAAAAAGGGGTGGACTTAGCGAATCAAATGATTAATAATTACCCCTTTTTAAGTTTAATGTAATAATAGGTTTGTAATAGTAAGTTTATAAGTATCGATTTAATTATCCGAGAGGATCAATTTTAAATTAATTCGATATGATAACAACTAAATTTATTCCAAGTGTAAATTTTCATTTATGGGAACCTTGTAATATGCGTTGTAAATTTTGCTTTGCCACGTTTCAAGATGTGAAGCAAACTATTTTACCCAAAGGGCATTTATCAAAAGAAAAAGCGATAAACGTAGTTAAAAAATTAGCGGACTATGGTTTTAAAAAGATAACTTTTGCTGGTGGAGAACCTATGCTTTGTCCTTGGTTGCCAATGCTAATTAAAACAGCAAAGGAGTTAGGGATGACAACGATGCTTGTTACAAATGGGAGTCAACTAACAGAACGTTTTTTAATAGAAAATAAAACCTATTTAGATTGGATTGCTATTAGTATAGATAGCCTTAATGAGGCTACTAATTTAAACATAGGTAGGGCTATTGTGGGGAAACGTGCATTAACGGAGGCGTTTTATAAAGAGCGTATTAAGGATATAAAAAAGCATGGCTACGGTTTAAAAGTAAACACCGTTGTAAATGCGTACAATCACTTAGATGATTTTAACGATTTCATTAATTTTGCGAAACCTAAAAGATGGAAAGTATTACAAGTGTTACCAATAGAGGGGCAGAACGATCATAAAATAGATGCTTTTAAAATTAGTGGTAAGCAGTTTAATACTTTTGTAGCAAAACATGCGGGTTTAAATAGTATGGTGCCAGAATCTAATAATGAAATGCAGGGTAGTTATGTTATGATTGATCCTGCAGGTAGATTTTTTGATAACTCTAAAGGTAAACATCACTACAGTCATTCTATAGTGAATAATGCCGTAGAAAAAGTAATTAAACAAGTTGATTACAGTTTTAAAAAATTCATACAAAGAGTTGGTTTGTATAATTGGTAGCTGAATATGCTTTGGGTATTTGATTATATAGAGAATAGGACCTCTTTTTTAATTGTAGATAGAACAATATTATGTTTTAGATAGAAATAAGGGAGGGGGTATTTAGAAAGGATTGGCTGTGCCATCCTAGAAGATGGGGCTGGGTAAGCATGTGAAAACTAATTGCTATCACGTTTCTATTTGTGGTCTCGGTTATGGCTCAGTTTACCACTTTTATATATTCCGATGGTCTTGACCGATTAAATTAAGGAAATTAGAAAAACGTAGAGGAAACTGTACACCATCGAATACAATTATCATCAATATAGATGCGATTAAATTACCTTAGAGTCCTTGTCCACGAAATAGTTCATGCTGAAATCAGAAGCCATTCTAAGTCGTTTTGGCTAGCACTGTTTAAGTGTATTGCTAACGAGAAGGTCTTGGATGAAAAGATGAATGAAATTGCAATTTAATTCACCCTATAAAACGCTGCTACAAATAAATAGGTTTTTTTTAGGAAAGCCCTAAGTGATGACGGGATCAATATCTAATTTAATGCTAATATCACGCGCTACTTTTAATGTAGGCTCATTTTTACCTGTCAGGTGGCTGCCACGTTTCTATTTGTGCCACCGATTATGGTCAACTTGTGCCACTTAGTTTTGGGTATAAATGCTAAATATTGAGCTGTCTTTACTATTGCGATTGAAGGGGAGGGCTTGAGCTTGAATAATTTTTTGCAAACATGTAAAAGTAGTTTCACTGCGTGAGTTGTTGGTTTTTTAGTTTTAAAGTTGAGTTTTTGGAGGGATTTGCTTTGCTTTCCCTGAGTGGGGGTTTAGGTACGTATGTAAAACCAATCTCACTGCTTGAGTTGTTGGTTTTTTAGTTTTAAAGTTGAGTTTTTGGAGGGATTTGCTTCGCTTTCCCAGAGTGGGGGTTTAGGTATGTATGTAAAACCAATATTAATGCGTGCGCTTTTTGGTTGTTTGTTTTTTAGGTTTAAAGTTGAGTTTTGGGTAGGGGATTCGCTTTGCTTTCCCAGAGTGGGGGTTTAGGTATATGTAAAACCACTCTCACTGCGTGAGTTGGTTGTTTTTTAGTTTTAAAGTTGAGTTTTGGGAGGGATTTGCTTTGCTTTCCCTGAGTGGGGGTCTTTTGTAAGCGTATAAAACCAAGCTCACTGCGTGAGTTGTTGGTTTTTTTAGTTTTAAAGTTGATTTTTTGGAGGGATTCGCTTCGCTTTCCCAGAGTGGGGGTTTAGGTATATGTAAAACCAATCTCACTGCGTGAGTTGTTGGTTGTTGGTTTTTTAGTTTTAAAGTTGAGTTTTGGGAGGGGATTCGCTTTGCTTTCCCTGAGTGGGGGTTTAGGTATGTATTTAAAACCAATCTCACTGCTTGAGTTGTTGGTTTTTTAGTTTTAAAGTTGAGTTTTGGGAGGGATTGCTTCGCGTTCCCAGAGTGGGGGTCTAGGTATGTATGTAAAACCAATATTACTGCGTGAGTTGTTGGTTTTTTTAGTTTTAAAGTTGAGTTTTGGGAGGGGGGATTCGCTTTGCTTTCCCTGAGTGGGGGTTTAGGTATGTATGTAAAACCAATCTCACTGCGTGAGTTGTTGGTTGTTGGTTTTTTAGTTTTAAAGTTGATTTTTTGGAGGGATTCGCTTTGCTTTCCCTGAGTGGGGGTTTAGGTAAATGTAAAACCAATCTCACTGCGTGAGTTGTTGGTTGTTGTTTTTTTAGGTTTAAAGTTGAGTTTTGGGAGGGATTGCTTCGCGTTCCCAGAAGGGAATCCTTGGCAAGCATATAAAACCAAGCTCACTGCGTGCGCTTTTTGGTTTTTTTATATCCCAAAAGTTACGAAAGCTAGCTTTCGACGTTTTGGGATATAAAAAAACCAACACTCCCGTGTTGGTTTTCCTTTTGCGGAGAAAGAGGGATTCGAACCCCCGGAGGTGTGACCCTCAACAGTTTTCAAGACTGCCGCATTCGACCACTCTGCCATTTCTCCAAAGCGTCTTGCGAGTGCAAATATAAACGCTTTTTTTGATTTTCAAGCATGTTTTTTATACAAAAGTATACTTGTTTGAGATGCTGTTAGTTAAGATTTGAAATCTCTTAATTTTCCGTTTAAAATCAATGGAATATTCGCAGCTTCTCTATCAATAGCTCCGTTTTCGTCGCAGTCAAAAGATTTATAATTGATCGTAATCAATTTGATTTCCTTTTTTTCTAAGTAATCTTTTTTACGTTGTTTGTAAATGTCGATTTTTGCAGCTCTTGCGCTGTCTAAAAATCCTTCTTTTGCAATTTCTTCTTTAAAATAACTTTCGAATTCGATGGCTAATTTTAAGTCTTTGTAAAAAGCATCAATAGGCAATTTAGTTCTAGATTTGCTGTTTTTATGCATGTCACCTAATAAGAAATCAAAAGTATGTTTACGTACCGCTGTTTGATTTAATATTTCATCACATAAGTTTAAAATAAAAGTCTCGTCACTGTTTTTAATAGTATTGAGTGCTTTTTGTTTGTTGGTGATGGTTGGTATTGCATTCGTAGGAGTGTATGTAGCTCCTACTTTTACGATGTACCAATAGATGGTTTTTTCGTTGCGTTCTGCATGTACACATGGAATTTGATCCAAGGTGTTGTTCTTGTCTAGCGTGCGTAAGAGTTTTCTTAGAGGCAATCCTTTTTTGTTGTCTTTGTTAAATATCCCACCTTTTATTAAAGCTGGCATTAAGTCTTTGGCTGGAATCCAGTTGGTGTCATGCTCCTCAAAGTACTTTGAAATGATTTCGTTTATTTTGCTGATGCTATCGTTGTTCATGATCTTGGTATTTCTAAATGTATTTGTTGTCAAACGTTTATTTCAGGAATGACATGTTTTTATTCTTGTTTTAACCTGAATTTGAGACGTGTAAGTTACAAAAATCAAGTCGTTTTATTTATAATTAATATAAAATATAAAAACCTCACAATCAATAGATTATGAGGTTTTTTGCGGAGAATGAGGGATTCGAACCCCCGGAGGTGTGACCCTCAACAGTTTTCAAGACTGCCGCATTCGACCACTCTGCCAATTCTCCCGAGTGTCTTACAGTTTCCTGTTAGCGGTTGCAAATATAAGTCCTTTTTTGGATATACACGTGTGATTTTAATTTTTTTTAATGATTTTTTGAATTTAGTTTTTTATACTTTTATCCGTTATTAATATTAGAATCTTAAAGGAAATGGATAGTGTGTTGGAAATTATATTGTTAGTAGGCGTAGGGCTTTTTGTAGGGGTTATAAATACCCTTGCTGGAGGAGGGTCGTTAATCTCTTTGCCGCTCTTGATTTTTTTAGGTTTGCCTCCTGTAGTTGCTAATGGAACCAATAGAGTGGCAATTTTAATTCAAAATATATTTGGAGTTGCAGGATTTAAAAGTAAGGGAATAGATTTCTTTTCTTTTGGAAAATGGGCGGCAGCATCTGCATTAGTAGGAGCCGTTATTGGTGCTCAACTAGCGGTAGATATTAAAGGAGAATTGTTTAATAAGATTCTTGCTGTTGTGATGGTTTTTGTAGTGGTGTATATGGTGATTCCTAAAAAGAAACTTAAGGAAGAAATCCCATTGACTAAAAAGCGTAAATGGTGGTCTGTATTTTTATTCTTTTTTATAGGGCTCTACGGAGGATTTATTCAGGCAGGTGTCGGATTTCTTATCTTACTGATTCTCTCGAATGTCAATCAGTTTACTTTAATAAAGAGCAATGCCATTAAAATGTTTGTGGTATTGGTTTATATGGTGTTAACCGTGGCTATTTTTGCTTATAATGATAAGGTAAATTGGAAGTACGGAATTGCAATGGCTGTTGGAAGTGCTACAGGGGCGTGGTTGACCAGTAGGTATGCTGTTAAAAAAGGAGATCAATTGGTAAAGGTGGTCTTAATAATCATGGTGATAGGGATGGCTATAAAATTATGGTTTTTTTAGAGGTAAGTTATTAGAGTCATAAATAAAGGATTTTGTTTTAAAACAAGTTTTGACTACAGATAAACATTTGTTAAACAGGTTTTATTACATTTTATTTAATTCGATGCTGAAAATTGAGTTATAAAAACAACAATCATTATATTTGTAGGGAATTAAAGCATTTAAACTACAGATGGCAAATACTATAGGAAAGATATTTACACTGACTACTTTTGGAGAGTCGCACGGTCCGGCATTAGGAGGTGTAATTGATGGCTGTCCAGCCGGAGTTGATATTGATTTTAACCAAATTCAAAAGGAACTTAATAGGCGTAAACCTGGGCAATCTAAAATTGTAACACAACGTAAAGAACCAGACGAAGTTGAGTTTTTGTCAGGGATTTTTGAAGGTAAAACAACGGGGACTTCTATTGGATTTATCATTAGAAATGCCAATCAAAAATCCAAAGATTACAACCATATAAAAGATGTGTACAGACCTTCTCATGCAGACTTTACGTATGATAAAAAATATGGACATCGCGATTATCGTGGTGGAGGACGTACTTCTGCTCGCGAAACAGTGAACTGGGTGGTTGCAGGCGCCATTGCAAAGCAAGTGATAAAATCTATCGATATCAATGCATATACTTCATCTGTAGGTGATTTATTTTTAGAAAAGCCTTACCAAGAGTTGGATTTTAGTCAAACGGAATCCAATATAGTGCGTTGTCCTGATGCTGCTATTGCGGAGCAAATGATTTCAAAAATCGATGCGATTCGTAAACAAGGTGATACTATTGGAGGAACCGTTACATGTGTTCTTGAAAATGTACCTTTAGGACTGGGAGAACCTGTTTTTGATAAATTACATGCTCAATTAGGAAAGGCAATGTTATCAATAAACGCAGTAAAAGGATTCGAATACGGAAGTGGATTCTGTGGTGCTAAAATGAAAGGGAGTGAACACAACGATATTTTTAACGCTGATGGTTCTACTCAAACTAATTTATCTGGAGGAATTCAAGGTGGGATTTCCAACGGAATGGATATCTATTTTAGAGTGGCATTCAAGCCTGTGGCAACCATTATGCAAGAACAAGATACGATTAATTCAAAAGGAGAAACGTTGAAAATGATGGGAAAAGGACGTCATGATCCATGTGTAGTTCCAAGAGCTGTTCCTATTGTGGAAGCCTTGTCAGCAATGGTCTTGTTGGATTGTATGTTGATACATCATGGTGCGAAAGCATCGTTTTAAACAAACTTAAGGGTCTGATAAGATAGCCTGTAAAAATGATTGTGTTAACATGTTTTTACACCCTGTTTATTTGTAATAGCTTTATAGACGGGTGATTAATAACGGCTACATTTTCAAGTGAAGCTTTAAAAATGGAATTATTTATATCGGTTGTTTTGGGGTGTACTTGGTATTGTACTTTGAATCTTCCACTTTTATAAAAATGTGAATATAAAAAATCAGAAAGACTGTATTTTAAAAAAGCCTAAGGTTATTAAATCTTAGGCTTTTTTTGTAGGCGAATGTCAAGATGTCTTGCGTCTTGATTCCTGTTCTTATACCAACTAAATTCCAAGTGACGGTTTAGAAAGGGAATTATTTATAGCGGTCATTTTGGATTGTAATTGGTATCATTGGTGTCATTGTTTTTAGAAATGATAAGAAGTCCGGATTCTTATGTTTCTTTTTTAATCACTTAAAATAATAAGTGCTTTTTTTACGCCATCACCTAGATTAAAGGAGTGACCACATTTTTTTAATGCTTTTTCTATTCCGGCAATAGTAGCAATAATATCCGATTGATTGACGATTCCCATGTGTCCCACTCTAAAATATTTGGTTTTATGACTCGGTAATAATCCACCAGCCAAAATAATATCAGATTCTTTTACGGCAGCTAAAAAATCACCTCTCGAAACATTTTTAGGATAATAAGTTGCGGTGAGTGTGTTTGCTGCAATATTATTAGAGACAGGTAAAATAGACAGTCCAATACATTGCATGGCTTCTCTAAAAGCGGTGGCTATTTGTTGATGTCTCGTAAAACGTTTTTCCATGCCTTCCTGTAGTATTAATTTCAAACTTTCCTCCAATGC
Organism: Flavobacteriaceae bacterium; assembly: GCA_965224465.1. GTDB lineage: Bacteria > Bacteroidota > Bacteroidia > Flavobacteriales > Flavobacteriaceae. The sequence goes on from OZ245049.1 coordinate 4,695,383, forward strand.
CATGATTAAATTTACAGGAGGTGTTCCAAAATAAGAAGGACTTTCATTTTCGTAAGCTTTCATAATAGGAAGCCAATTGTTAAAATCTCCATAATAATTTAAAACAGGGGTTTTTCGTGTTTTAAATACCTGCATTGCCTTTTCTGAAATCATTAACAAAGCAAGTCCTGGAGGTACGCCTATTGCTTTTTGGGAAGCGGTGAGTACTACGTCTATATGCCATTCGTCTTGGTGGATACTTTCTCCTGCTAGGGAGCAAACACCATCTAAAATAGTCAATACATTGTATTTTTTACCAAGTGCTCCAATGGGTTTTGGGGCTACAATAATTCCTGTTGAGGTATCAACATGTGTAAAAGTTAGGATTTTAAAATCTCCATTTTGTAAGGTTTTTTCGATGGTTTCAAGAGGGACAGTTTCTCCGAAACCCGCAGTCAAAACTGTGACATCAGCACCGTATCGTTCTAAAATAGTCGCGTATCGTTCTCCAAAATAGCCAGTAGAAATAACCAATGCTTTATCCCCTGGGTTTACCAAATTACAGGCAGCCATATCCATGGCGAGTGTTCCAGAGCCAGCCAAAATAAAAGGCTGACCTTTTGGGCTGAGCCAAACTTCTCGCATGTATTTTAAGGAGTTACTAAACGATTTTATAAAATTAGGTGCTACATGACTGGTTGTAGGAGCGCCTAGAATACGCAATACGGATGGTTCGAATTCAATAGGGCCAGGGATCATTAATAATTTTCTGTTTTTCATAATCTTTATGGATGTTGCGTGTTAATTCACAGAAAGTTAGTAAAAACAATCTCAAGGTCAAGTAAAACCTTGAAATTGTTTTGTTTTTTTAACGATTTAGCAATTGAAGTTTGATAATTTCCTAAATCTGTTTTATGAATCACTTATGGAGGGTTTAATTCCTCTAAATTCTACCTCGAAATAGAAAATAGTTTCCCAGAAGAATGTCTCGTATCTTCGGGGCACGTCTGTTGATTTGTCTAAAAAAGCCTACATCAATAAAAATAGTAGCGGAACCAAGATGCCTAAAAGGGCATATATTCCTCCCCTTCCTAAAATTCCATTTTTACCCTTTGTCATAAATAAAGAGCTTAAAGCAAACAAAATTAGTGCAAGTGCAAATGCGTCTGAAAACCATGTCCAAGCTCTATTTGGGTTGTAGTGTAGGTAGTTGCTTTGATAAAATAGCGGGCGTTTTTTTAAATATTCTGCGGTGCCTTTTCCGCTATATGTGTCTACGACTATGGAGGATCCTCCTTTTAAAAATATTTTTAATTGTTGAGGTTTTGGGTAGTAATGTTTTTTATAATTATCTCTGTCGTCTATCTCATCTAAAAGTTGTAAAATATTTGATTTAATTTGATTAGATGCATGCAGTGGTATGCTGCTTGTGAATTGTTTTAATTCTACAGAATAGTTTGGATTCCAATCACTCATATGGTTTAAAGCGATGCCAGATATACCGTAAATTAATGCAGTGCCAATAAAAAAGAAACCGAAATCTCTGTGAAGGATTCGGCTCCACTTGCGAATGTTTTTTAACACAGGTTTCTATTTGATTTCTTTATGTGAAATATATTCCAAAGAATAATTAGAAAGATGATCTGTGTTTTTTTGCTTCATTTCATCTCTATACTTTTGTATATGCATCTCTTTTTTCTTAAAATCATCGCTGTTGTTTCTTCCTTCGGAATGATTTTTTATGTTGTCGTTTTCCAATTTTAGGCAGTAGGCTTCATCAATAATTTCTTCTTTAACGATGCCTGAGAGTGTGATTTCAGAACCAATTAATGTGTCTTCAAAGCGTTTGTTTGAGGTTACATGTATTTTAGTGTTATCACTTACCAGTAGTAGTTTTTTCCCACCATGTTTACATATATGGTCCACAATACCTGTGATGGCAATTTTTTGATTTACAAATTCCCCCGCTTTTATATCAAAATTATCAATAGAAATAAGGTTTGTTACTTCGGTTGGTTTTTCTATGGGATTTGTTTCTTTTTGAGTTTCTTTTTTGTCGTTTTTACAGGAAACTAAAAATGTGATTAGAAGGATGGCGATTGCTATTTTTCTCATTGTGATAAGGTTTTTTATAAACCTCTAAGTTAGGAGAGAAAAAACACATTAAAAATGATATATGTCATTTTTAATATGTTGTAAATGTATGGTTTAAAGTGTTGGTAAGTCGCCAGGTCCTTTTGTAGGTAAATGACTACTTCCCATCAAATAGATGTCTAATTCTCTGGCAGCCTCGCGTCCTTCGGAAATTGCCCAAACGATTAAAGATTGCCCTCTACGCATATCACCAGCAACAAAAACTTTGGGGTTGTTACTTTGGTAATTGGTGGCTTGGTAGTTAGATCTTGGATCTGTAATTACACCTAGCTGTTCAGCTAAAGTAGCCTCTGGGCCTGTAAAACCAAGCGCTAATAAAACCAGTTCACAAGGCCATATTTTTTCGGTACCTTCTATTTCTACTAATTGTGGTCGTCCTCCTTTTTTGAATTTCCAATCCACGTTTACGGTGGTCAAACTCTCTAAATTTCCTTTGCTGTCCGCGTTAAAAGATTTTGTGGAAATCAACCAATTCCTATCACAGCCTTCTTCATGAGAAGAAGATGTTTTTATTTGGAGCGGCCAAAAAGGCCAAGGCGTAGTTTCTGCTCTTTCGCCAGGAGGTTTTGGCATAATTTCAAAGTTTGTTACATTTTTAGCTCCTTGTCTGTTAGAGGTTCCAATACAATCGGATCCCGTGTCACCACCACCGATCACAATTACATTTTTATCAGTAGCTAGGATGTCCTCTGCATCAAAACTAATTGCTGCATTGCGTTTGTTTTGTTGTTTTAGGAAGGTCATGGCTTGTACAACTCCAGGGATTTCGTTTCCTTTAATAGGAAGGCTTCTGGTTTGTGTAGCTCCACCACAAAGCAAAACTGCATCAAACGAATCTAACTTTTTAATATCGTAATTTTTTCCGACTTCTGTATTTGTTTTAAAAATAATGCCTTCTGCTTCTAAAATTGCGACCCTACGATCGATCACTTCTTTTTCCAATTTAAAGTTTGGAATTCCGTAGCGCAATAGTCCACCTAGTTTGTCGTCTCTTTCAAAAACGGTTACGGCATGTCCAGCGCGGTTTAATTGCTGTGCGGCGGCGAGTCCAGAAGGACCAGAGCCAATAACAGCTACCGTTTTCCCTGTAGAATTCAATGGTTTTTGAGCGGTAATCCAGTTGTTTTTAAACCCTATTTCAACAATGTTTTTCTCTAAGTTTTCTATAGTAATAGGTGGTTTTATAATTCCTAGAACGCAGGCTTGCTCACAAGGGGCAGGGCATAAGCGACCTGTAAATTCAGGAAAATTGTTTGTTGAATGTAAAATATGCAATGCTTTTTTCCATTCTGCATGGTGTACCATATCGTTAAAGTCAGGGATTAAATTCCCTAAAGGACAGGCGCTGTGGCAGAAAGGAATTCCACAATCCATACATCTAGAGCCTTGTTTTTCGATGGCTGATTTTTCTAAGGGAATGGTGAATTCCTGGTAATGTTTTAAACGTTCTCCTACGGCTTTATAAGCTTCTATCTCTCTGTTATATTCTTTAAATCCTGCTGTTTTTCCCATAATTAAGCCGTTTTTTCTTGTTGTACATTCTCCTTCTCTTGTAATTGTAAGGCTTTTTTATAATCTGTTGGTATCACTTTTACAAAGTTTTTTGCTAGTTGTTTCCAGTCAGAAAGGATGTATTTAGCGATTCCACTCTCTGTATATTCCACATGGTTTTCTATCATTCTTTTAAGAAATAGCATGTCTTCGATTCCTGGGGTTTCTAGTTCTACCAATTCCATATTGCACAAACCTTTTTTAAAGGTATTGTCTTTGTCGAAAATATAGGCAGTACCTCCGCTCATTCCTGCGGCAAAATTCCGTCCCGTTTTTCCTAGAATAATGACAGATCCTCCAGTCATGTATTCGCAACCATGATCTCCAATACCTTCTACGACGGCTAAGGCTCCTGAATTACGGACAGCAAATCGTTCTCCTGCAATTCCGTTGATATAAGCTTCTCCTTTAATGGCGCCATAGAGTGTTACGTTTCCAGTGATGATGTTTTTATGTGATTCAAATGTTGTTTTTTCAGGTTTTCTGATGATAAGTTTGGCTCCGGACAATCCCTTTCCTAAGTAATCATTGGTAGTTCCTTTTACTTTTAATGTAAGTCCTTTCGTGGCAAAAGCACCAAAACTTTGCCCTGCGGAACCTTTGAAAGTCAGTCTTAGAGTGTCTTCAGGCAATCCAAATTCGCCGTATATTTTTGAAATTTCATTGCTGATTATTGCACCTACAGACCTGTCGGTGTTTTTAATGTCAAAATTCAATTTCATTTTCTCTTTTCTGTAGATTGCTGGATGTGCTATGCGAACAATTTTTTGGTCTAGTACATTTTCTAAATCGTGATTTTGTTTGCAAGTATTTCTTAGGTCATCGTTACTTTCATGTGGTGGTTGGTATAAGATGGATGATAAATCCAATCCAGATGCTTTGTAATGCTTTATGGCTTTATTTGTGTTTAGTTTTTGTACTTGTCCTACCATTTCATCAATGGTTCTAAAGCCTAGTTGCGCCATTATTTTACGCAATTCTCTTGCGATGAAATACATAAAATTAATCACATGTTCTGGTGTGCCTTTAAAGTTTTTACGTAATTCTGGATCTTGTGTGGCAATTCCTACAGGGCAGGTGTTCAAGTGGCAGGCGCGCATCATAATACAACCTGATGCTACAAGAGGGGCGGTGGCAAAACCAAATTCTTCTGCACCTAATAAACAGGCGATTGCTACATCACGTCCTGTTTTTAATTGACCGTCACATTCCAATACAATACGGTTTCTTAGTTTGTTCATCACTAAGGTTTGTTGCGCCTCGGCAATACCTAATTCCCAAGGTAAACCAGCATGTCGTAGTGATGTTAAAGGGGTTGCACCTGTTCCTCCGTCATATCCGGAGATTAAAATAACATCGGCTTTTGCTTTGGCTACACCTGCTGCGATAGTTCCAACACCTACTTTGGAGACTAGTTTTACATTGATACGTGCTTCTCTGTTTGCATTTTTTAAATCAAAAATCAATTGTGATAAATCTTCAATAGAGTATATGTCGTGATGTGGTGGTGGTGAAATCAATCCTACATAAGGGGTTGAGTTTCTTACTTCGGCAATCCAAGGCACTACTTTTTCTGCGGGGAGTTGTCCTCCTTCTCCAGGTTTGGCTCCTTGTGCCATTTTTATTTGAATTTCTTTTGCGTTGGTTAAATAGTTACTGGAAACTCCAAAACGACCACTGGCAACTTGTTTGATCGCACTGTTTTTACTGTCTCCATTTAGCTCTTTCCTAAAACGATTGGTGTTTTCTCCTCCTTCTCCAGAGTTGCTTTTTCCACCAATTCTATTCATTGCAATTGCCATGTTTTCATGTGCTTCCTGACTGATAGAACCATAAGACATGGCACCTGTTTTAAAACGCTTGACAATAGCAGTCCATGGCTCTACTTCGTTCAATGGAATTGGATCGTGGTTTGTAAATTCAAAAAGACCGCGTATTGTCATTAAGCGTGTTGCTTGATTGTTAATCTGTTCTGTGTATTCTTCGTATTGTGAGAAACTGTTGTTCCGTACAGCTTGTTGTAATTTAGCAACCGTGGTAGGGTTGAACATGTGCTGTTCTCCGTTACGTCTCCACCTGTAATCACCACCTATTTTTAAAGGTAAATCAGCAGCTATTTCAGATTTTTGGAAAGCCTCTTTATGTCTTTTGTCTATTTCTCTTTCCAATTCATACAAACCAATTCCTTCAATTCTAGAAGGTGTGTTTGGAAAGTATTTGTCTACAAATGTTGTTTTTAATCCGAGGATTTCAAAAATTTGAGAAGCTCTGTATGATTTTAAAGTAGAAATCCCAATTTTATTCATGATCTTTAAAATACCCGTAGCAATGGCTTCGTTAAAGTTTTCAATAGCATCTGAGGGATCTATTTGAATGTGTTTTTCTTTAATTTGCTGACGGATAATTTCGTTCACCATATACGGGTTTATTGCACTGGCTCCATAACCAAATAATAGGGCGAAATGATGCGGTTCTCTAGGTTCTGCAGATTCTATAATAATCCCCATTTTAGAACGTTTGTTCCGTTTTTTTAATTGGTCGTTTACAAAAGAACATGCCAGTAACATTGGAATAGGCGCATTCTCTTTGTTTACACCTCTATCAGACAATATAATTAGGTTTGCATTGTTGTCTACGGCTTTTTCTATTTGGTCAACAATGTTATCTAAGCTGTTTTCTATGCCGTTTAATCCTTGCTCTTTTTTGTATAAAACAGGGATGGTAAATGATTTGAAATTTGGATGTTCTATATGTTTTAATTTGTCTAAATCCTTATTAGAGATTATTGGGTTTTGTATTTTTAATTTCTGACAATGACTGTCGTCCAAATCAAAAATATTAAAGTCAGAACCAATAGTAAGACTGGTGTCAGTTACAATTTTTTCTCTAATTCCGTCTAAAGGAGGATTTGTAACTTGAGCAAATAATTGTTTGAAATAGTTGTACAACAACTGTGGCTGGTCTGATAAAACAGCTAAAGGGGTGTCGTTTCCCATAGATCCAATGGCTTCTTTTCCTTTAAAACTCATTGGGATAATAAGTTTTGTCAATTCTTCTATGGTATAGCCAAAAGCACGTTGACGTGTTAGTAAAGGAATGCTTTCCTTGGGGGTTTTGTTTCCCGTGTTTTCAATATCACTTAAGGTTAATAGATTCTTTTTGATCCATTGCTGATAAGGATGTTTTGAAATTATTTCTTGTTTTACTTCTTCGTCATTTAATATTTTTCCAGCGTTCATGTCTACCAAAAATATTTTTCCTGGTTCCAATCTTCCGTGTCTTTCTATATTCTCGTCTGCAATTTCTACCACGCCTGTTTCTGAGGCCATAATTACAAACCCGTCTTTGGTAACGGTGTATCTGGAGGGTCTAAGTCCGTTTCTGTCCAGCAGCGCTCCAATAAAATTACCATCGGTAAATGGGATAGAGGCAGGGCCATCCCAAGGCTCCATAATACACGAATTGTATTCGTAAAACGCTTTTTTGTCCTCTTTCATCAGGAGGTCTTTTTCCCAAGCTTCTGGCACTAAAATCATCATAACTTCTGGAAGTGATCTTCCTGTAAGTAACAATAATTCTACGGCCATATCCATAGAGGCTGAATCGGATTTCCCTGTATTTATAATGGGGAATAATTTGTCAATGTCTTTTCCGAAAAGATCAGATTTCATCAGTTCTTCTCTGGCATTCATCCTATTTACATTTCCTCTTAAGGTATTGATTTCTCCATTGTGACACATGTATCTAAATGGTTGTGCCAAATCCCAAGAAGGAAAGGTATTGGTAGAAAAACGCTGGTGAACCAATGCGAGCCTAGTTACGAGTTCGGGATTGTTTAAATCTGTATAATAGCGTCCAATGTCTTCTGGCATTAACAGTCCCTTGTATATAAGTGTTTTTGTGGATAAGCTGGGGAGGTAAAAGGACTCTTTTTGTGATAGTTTACTGTCAGATATAATGTGTTCTGCTATTTTTCTTGCAGAATATAATTTGGCGTTGAACTGAAGCTCGGTTAAGTCAGCTCCATTTTTCCCAATAAAAACTTGTAGTATTTCGGGTTCTGTTTCCTTGGCGATTTCTCCTAAATGAGAGCTGTCTACAGGGACTGTCCTCCATCCTAATATTTCAAGGTTTTGGTTGTTTACTTCTTTTTCAAAAAGCTGTTTGCAATATTTTAATTGGTTGTTACTTTTTGGAAAAAACACGGTTCCTACAGCATACTCATTTGTTTTTGGTAAATCAAAATCAACATTGTTTTTAAAAAATGCATGTGGGATGTCGATAAGGATTCCTGCACCATCACCAGTACGTCCGTCCGAACTTACAGCACCGCGATGTTCTAGTTTTTCTAAAATTTCTAATGCATCATGAATAATCGTATTTGACTTTACACCTTTTAAATTACAAATAAATCCCGCTCCACAGTTTGCACTCTCAAATTCTGGTAAATAAAGTCCTTGTTTTTTCATAAAGTATGTTTTGAATTATTTTCACAAAACTAATGATTTTGTTGATGATAATATAATGTATCTACGAAAACGTTTTATTTAATAGGGGCAATTAAAAAAAGTGATAGTAAATGTGTAAATATAGTATGGTTTTTATAGGTATTATTGGGATTGAGCTTGTTTACAGCCTTTAAATTGTGAAATTGATTCTTTTTGTTAATTTTTTACGGATATAGTAAAAATTGTTATGGCTGCTATAAAAAGGCTGTTTTAGTGCCTTTTTGTGATGGCGCGCTTGTTTTTTGTTTAGGTTTTAAGGTGTAAAAGGGGGAAATGGTTTTGATTTCAGTTGTTTTTGTATGGAATGTGTTTTTTGTTATTGACGGGGTGTTTCTATGTGAAAACATCAATGATTGACTGGTTTTGTTGTTTTAATCTTTTGTTTTTGTTGGTTTTATGTTTGAATATTCATGCTAAATTGATATATTTATGCAAAATTACTATATATGAACATTGAATTTTGCCCAAATTGCAACTCGGATTCTTATGTAAAGAGTGGTGTAGTTAAGAATAGACAACGCTATAAGTGTAAGAAATGTAATTATTATTTTACTGTAAATAAAATGGGGAAGCAAATAGATTCCTATTATGTGAACAAAGCCTTGCAGTTGTATTTGGAAGGTTTAAGTTATCGTGAGATTGAACGGATACTAGGAATTTCCCACGTGAGTATTATCAATTGGGTAAAAAAATACAACATCAAGCGCCCGTATAGTTTTGAATATCACTCTACATATAAGATTTTAAATGCAACGGAGTTGGCAAAGTATTTTGCATCTTCCGATAATTTAAGTGGTGCTGGGGTAATTGTGACCGAGCTAGGTGATAAATATATGTTGATTAGGTGGGAGCGTTTTAAAGATTAACTATACTATTTAGCGAAATAGTATATCAGATTTTAATAAAGTTGTTTTTCTTTGCAACTTGTGAAAGCAAATTTTAAGAATAAAACAATTTATTAAATTTTAAGAAATTAATTTATGAAACGTAAAATTTCAACGGTATTAGCACTTTTAATAGGGGGCGCATTTTTAAGTTATGGTCAATCAGAGACTAAAAAAGTAAGTGTTAAGTTTAGTGGGTTTGTAAAAACAGACTTTATGTATGATTCTAGGCAAACAACAAATGCACGGGAAGGTCACTTTATGATTTTGCCAGCACCTGAAAAAATGGATGGGACTAAAGATTTAAACGATCAATCTAATGTGAACTTTTTATCCATTCAGTCCCGTTTAAGAGCAAAAATTTCTGGTCCAGATTTTTTTGGAATGAAAACATCTGGGATGATAGAAGGAGCGTTTTTCGGAAATTCGAATGCCACAACAGGAGAATTTAGATTGCGTCATGCTTTTGTGAAGTTATCGAACGATAAAATAGACCTTATAGTTGGACAATATTGGCATCCCATGTTTGTAACCGCTGTTTTTCCAGGGACCTACTCTTTTAATACAGGAGTACCTTTTCAACCATTTTCTAGAAATCCTCAATTGAGAATAGAAACCAAAGGAAATGTAAAATTTATTGGGGTCATGTTTACCGAACGTGATTTTAAAACAAGAGGCGCCAGTGTAAGTCAATCTGGAATTCCACAGTTTCATGCACAATTGCAATTTGGGGATGCATCTAAGACACTTGGAGGTTTTGGAATAAATCTTAAAACGGTCCGTCCTGGATTGGGAATGGATAACTTTTCTTCCTTGGCTTATATTGGATACTATAGAACTAAATTTGGAAATATGACATGGAAAGCAGAGGCTACCTATGGAGATAATATGTCAGATTTATTACAAATAGGAGGTTTTGGTACGGATGCTAGTAATGATTATATAAGTACAAATACGTTGTCTATGTGGACCGAATTTAGTGGAGATTTTTCTGAAACAATGGAGTGGGGAGTCTTTGGAGGATATACAGAAAATGGTGGATTTGGTGAAAAGGCAACACATGTAGCTGGTTTTCTATCATCTTCAGTTGTTGATGCTTGGAGAGTTGCACCTCGCATAGGATGGAAATCAGGAAAGTTGAAAATAGGAGTCGAAACAGAATATACTTCTGCACAATACGGAGGCTTAGATGCCAATGGAAAAATGGATGCAGGAACTACAGATGCAGTTGGTAATTTAAGACTAATAACCACTGCGATTTATAATTTTTAAAACCTAATAACTATGTCTAAAACTAACAAACAGGCTTATTGGAGAGAAAACCTTAAATACTTGGCGATTTTGCTAACTATTTGGTTTTTGGTCTCCTATGGAGCAGGAATCTTATGGGTAGAACAATTAAATACAATCAAGCTTGGAGGCTTTAAATTGGGCTTCTGGTTTGCGCAACAAGGCGCTATGTACGTATTTGTCATCCTTATTTTTGTGTACATGAAAATCATGAATACATTGGATAAAAAATATGGCTACAACGAAGACTAATACCAACTTACATTTCCAAGTGACGGTTTAGAAATAGAATTATTTTTTAACAACGCTAGAAGGTATAATAAACTATTTATATCTGTCATTTTGGATTGTAATTGGTATCGCCTAATTATTATGAACTAACAAATTTTTTACTATTTAGGAACAAGGTGCATACGTCTAAGTGTTTGGGAGTGTGTAATGCTGTTATAGCATGGATTAACTAATTAACTATTAACTAACAAAACTTTTTAAATCATGGGAATATTAGCATGGACATGGATTCTGGTGGGAATCACCTTTGCCTTATATATCGGTATCGCTATTTGGGCACGCGCAGGATCGTCTAAAGAATTTTACGTAGCTGGAGGAGGAGTTCCCCCAATTTTAAACGGAATGGCAACTGCAGCGGACTGGATGTCGGCAGCCTCTTTTATTTCGTTGGCGGGAATTATTTCGTTTTCGGGCTATGATGCCTCCGTTTATCTAATGGGATGGACTGGAGGATATGTATTACTGGCGCTCTTGTTAGCACCTTATCTTAGAAAATTCGGAAAGTTTACAGTCCCTGATTTTATAGGGGATCGTTACTATTCTAATACCGCACGTATTGTGGCTGTAATTGCAGCGTTAATTGTTTCGTTTACTTATGTAGCTGGACAGATGAGAGGTGTTGGAATTGTCTTTTCTAGGTACTTGGAAGTAGAGATTGATACAGGAGTGTATATAGGAATGGCGATTGTTTTGTTTTATGCAGTATTAGGTGGGATGAAAGGGATTACGTATACTCAAGTAGCTCAATATTGTGTATTGATATTTGCCTTTATGGTGCCTGCCATATTTATATCATTTCAAATGACAGGAAATCCGATTCCTCAAATAGGTTTTGGTAGTGAAGGAGCAGATGGTGTGTATTTATTGGATAAATTAGATGGTTTGCAACGTGAACTTGGTTTTCATGAATATACCTCGGGGCAAAAATCGATGGTAGATGTCTTTGCAATCACGGTAGCTTTGATGGTTGGAACGGCAGGTTTACCGCATGTAATTGTAAGGTTTTTTACGGTGCCTAAGGTAGCGGATGCTCGTAAATCGGCAGGATGGGCTTTATTGTTCATCGCTATTTTATATACCACAGTACCTGCAGTAGCTGTTTTTGCGCGTATTAAATTAATAGAGGAAGTTAGTAATAAAGAATATGCCGAATTGCCTTCTTGGTTTGGGAATTGGGAAAAAACAGGCTTGTTAAAGTTTGATGATAAAAACGGGGATGGATTGGTACAATACGTAGCCGATAAAGAGCTAAACGAACTGACGATAGATCGTGATATTATGGTGTTGGCAAATCCGGAAATTGCACAATTGCCTAACTGGGTGATTGCCTTAGTAGGAGCTGGTGGTTTGGCAGCGGCACTTTCTACGGCAGCAGGATTGCTCTTAGTTATCGCATCTTCTATATCACACGATTTAATTAAAAAAATTATCAATCCAGGAATTTCTGAAAAAGGAGAATTGATTGCCGCTCGTTTGAGTGCAGCTGCTGCGGTAGTTGTCGCGGGGTATTTTGGAATCAATCCGCCTGGTTTTGTAGCGGCGGTGGTCGCGCTGGCCTTTGGTCTGGCTGCAGCATCATTCTTCCCCGCGATCTTATTGGGGATTTTTGATAAGCGAATGAACAAAGAAGGGGCCGTTTCGGGAATGATTGTTGGACTATTATTTATGATTTTTTACATGATGAAATTCAAATTTGGTTTGTTTGATGGTGGAGGTAAAGAAGTAGTTGCTTCTTTAAAATCTGATTGGTGGTTTGGGATATCTCCGGAAGGATTTGGTACCATTGCCATGTTGGCAAACTTTACCGTATCGCTAGTGGTGTCTCGATTTACCGCTGCACCGCCACAACATATACAAGATCTTGTAGAGGATATTCGTATTCCCTCAGGAGCAGGTGATGCAATAGATCATTAATAACATATAAAATTTGTATTCGAGGTTGTTTGGATGTTGGTATCCATAGTTTTAGTACGTTAATTCAAACGGCCTCGTTTTATAAATACCTTAAAATTATAAGGAGTGAAAAAAAGACATGAGCAAAAATTAGTAGCAGTATCATTGGTGTTATTGGTGTGTTTAAATGTGCCAATTTTATTAATTTTTAACAAAACAGGGAGCGTTTTTGGCTTGCCTGTCTTGTATTTTTATATCTTTTTTGTTTGGGTAATAAGTATTATTGTTTCATATATTTTGCTTAAAAAATACTATGAGTAGCATTTTAGTCATATCAATTATTGTTATCTACTTAGGATTTATTTTCTATGTAGCTTTTTGGGCTGAGAAAAATGCAAAGAGTAAATGGGTAAATAATCCCTATGTGTACACGCTATCTCTAGCCGTCTTTTGTTCTGCATGGACCTATTATGGAGGTGTGGGATTGGCAGCTACTTCTGGCTTAAAATTTTTGACAATCTATTTGGGACCAATCATTATTATTCCTACTTGGATTTTATTAATGCGTAAGATTATGCGCATTTCTAAAGGCAATAAAATTTCTTCTATTGCAGATTTTATATCCTTGCGTTATGGAAACGATCGTTTATTAGGTGCCTTGGTTACAGTGGTTTGTGTTTTGGCTATTGTTCCTTATATTTCTTTACAGTTAAAGGCGATTTCAGAAACTTTTAATGTGATTACAAACCAGCAAACAACCAGTGCGAGTATGGTGGGAGATACTACCTTTTATATCGCTATAATGTTGGCTGTTTTTGCTGCTTTTTTTGGGACACAGCATACAGATGCATCCGAGCGTCATAAAGGAATTGTGATGGCAGTAGCCGTTGAATCATTATTAAAACTGGTGGTTTTTATAGGGATAGGTCTCTATGTCACCTATTATGTATTTAATGGACCTGTAGATATTGTAGAAAAAGCGAAACTCTTGCCTGGTTTCTCCGAAAAATTAGATATTGGTGGATTAGAAGGTGGTTTCAACTGGTTTTTCTTAAGTATGTTGTCTATGTTTGCTATTATGTTGTTGCCGAGGCAGTTTCAAGTAGCCGTATTGGAAAATGAACGTGAAAAATACTTAAAAAAAGCGATTTGGTTATTTCCTCTCTATTTAATGTTGTTCAACGTTTTTGTGATTTTTATTGCTTGGGGTGGAACTATTATATTTGAAGGTCAATCTGTAGATGCAGATTTATATACCTTGATGATTCCTTTGATTAACGATCATCAGTTGGTCGCCTTAATGGTGTTTTTGGGAGGTTTTTCTTCGGCAATGTCTATGGTTGTAATTTCTACACTTGCGCTTTCTACGATGCTGAGTAATAATTTAATTATTCCTTATGGGTTTTTGAGTAAGTTTAGTAAAGAAGGTTCTCGGAAAAATATGGAATCGATAAAAACCATTCGCAGGTTGGCAATTTTTTTTCTTATTATCATCGCTTATTTATTTTATAAAAGTTTTACTCTGAATCGTTCTTTGGTATCCATTGGATTGATATCTTTTGTAATAATTGCACAACTTGCACCTTCTTTTTTTGGAGGACTGTTTTGGAGAAGGGGATCATCTTTAGGAAGTAAAATCGGGATCTTAGTAGGTTTTTTAATGACGGTTTTTACCTTGATTATTCCTTTTACTATAGATTCGCAACTTATTGATAGTTCTTTTGTGCAAGATGGCTTGTTTGGATTAGAACTATTGCGACCGTATCACTTGTTTGGAATGGATTTTTTAGAGCCAGTTCCCCACGCATTTTTTTGGAGTTTATTTTTTAATACGGCATGTTATGGTCTTATTTCGGTAAGTACAGCAGGGAGTTATCGCGAACGTAATTTTGCTGAAATGTTTGTAGATCATACCAAATACGCAGCTTTACATGAAGATGCTTATGTATGGAAAGGGGAGGCTTATGTTAAGGATTTGAAAAATATTTTAAATCGATTTTTAGGAGTGATTCGTACGGATAGGGCTTTTAAATTGTTTTATATGAAATATGATTTGGATGTAGATTCTCCGTTTGCGGATGCGAGATTGGTGAATTTTTCTGAAAAATTATTGACAGGTACCATCGGAAGTGCCTCTTCGAGAATTTTGATTTCTACGGTGGTTAAAGAAGAGGAAATAAGTTTGTCTGAGGTGCTAAATATTTTAGATGAAACACAAAAAACAAAGGCGTCCAATAAGGAGTTGCGAGAGAAGTCTAAAGAGTTAAAACAAATGGCAGATACCATTAAAAACTCCAATATAGAACTCAAGCAAAAAGACAAGCAGAAAGACGATTTTTTGGATACTGTGGCGCACGAGTTAAAAACGCCAATCACCTCTATCAGAGCTTTTTCAGAAATTTTACTCGACAATGAAGATATAGATCCAGTGATGCGTAAGAAGTTTTTGAGTTCTGTATTGAGTGAAAGTGAGCGCGTAAGCAGATTGATTAATAATTTGTTAGATATAGAAAAATTGGCAAAAGGAAATCAAGAATTAGAGGTGCGTTCTCATCAAATTGATAGAACTGTAAAAATATCTATCGATAAAGTAAAACAATTTGCTCAGAAAAATAAGGTGAACATTGAGAATAAAAACACACTTGATCGGGTTTTAAATTACGATGAAGATCGCATTATTCAAGTGTTGATTAATTTATTGACCAATGCTATTAAGTTTGCTGAAAAGGAGCATGGAAAAGTAATCGTAAGTTTGGAAGTAGTCGCTAATTTTATTCATATTTCTATTCGAGATAATGGAAAAGGAATTCCAACAGACGAATTGGAACTTATTTTTGATAAGTTTTATCAATCCAAGAATCAAAATATATTGAAACCTATTGGAAGCGGTCTTGGATTGGCAATAAGTAAGCAGATTATTGAAAGTCATAAGGGAAAAATTTGGGCAGAAAATAACATAGAAAAAGGAGCGAAAGTTTCGTTTTCACTAATATTAAATGAATAAATGAAAAAGATATTAATTGTAGATGATGAACCTAATATTGTGATGTCACTCGAATACTTATTTAAAAAGGAAGGGTTCGAAGTGTTTATAGCAAGAGATGGAGAGGAAGCATTAGCAATCCTAGCTCAAGACATACCAGATCTTGTGCTGTTGGATGTGATGATGCCTAAAGTAGATGGCTATCAGGTGATAAAATACCTAAAGGCATCTGAAAAATTAAAGAATATAAAAGTGATTTTTTTATCCGCTAAAAGCAAAGCAACGGACATAGAAAAAGGACTGAGCCTAGGGGCAGATAAATATATAGCCAAACCATTTTCTACAAAGAAACTGGTAAGTGAAGTCAAAAAATTAGTACTTACAAAGTAATTCCATTTCTAAACCATCACTTGGAAATGTATTTGGTATAAAACACGCGTATAAACATAAAAATAATAATAAGTACACAATTTGATATTGGTAAATATCAATTGTAATACCAACTAAACTTTTAAACGACTTGATTTATATCGGTTATTTGGAACTGGATTTGGTGTAAATCATACAAGCTTCTTATATGGGGCAGAAAATACTAACTAAAATATAGAATATGAAGTATCTAGAGCATTACAAAGAAAGTGTTAGCAATCCAGAAAAATTTTGGAAGGAACAATCCGAAAATATAGCATGGTATAAAAAACCAACCAAGATTTTGTCTAAAAACGACCAAGGTTTTTACCGATGGTTTGAAGATGGAACGCTAAACATTTGTTATTTGGCTCTTGATAAACATATCGAAGATGGTTTTGGAGATCAAATTGCATTTATTTATGATTCGCCAGTTACGCAAAAAGTTGTCAAATACACTTATACTGATGTGAAGCTTGAAGTAGCGCGTTTGGCAGGTGGATTGAGAGATTTAGGAGTGAGCAAAGGAGATACCGTAATTATTTATATGCCCATGATTCCTCAAGCCGCTTTTAGTATGCTTGCTTGTGCTAGAATTGGCGCAATACATTCCGTAGTTTTTGGGGGATTTGCTCCTCATGAATTGGCAATCAGAATCGATGATTGTAAACCTAAAGTGTTGATTACGGCAACTTCTGGTATAGAAATAGACCGCTTAATTCCGTACAAACCAATGGTAGATGAGGCTATTGAGTTGGCAGCACACAAACCAACTAAAGTGATTGTGTATCAACGCAGTTTGGGGGCAATAGTGACCAAAACAGCGCGCTTTGTGGACTATAAGGAATTGATAGAGAAATCGGCGCCAGCAGACTGTGTAGTAATGCATGCTACAGATCCATTGTATATATTGTACACTTCGGGAACTACGGGGAAACCTAAAGGGATTTTAAGAGATACTGGAGGCTATGCGACGGCTTTAAAATATTCTATGAAAAACGTATATGGAGCTGACGAAGGAACTGTTTTTTGGGGAGCTTCTGATGTAGGTTGGGTTGTAGGGCATAGTTATATTGTGTACGGACCTTTATTAAATAGGAATACAAGCATCATTTTTGAAGGAAAACCTGTTCGTACTCCTGATGCAGGTACATTTTGGAGGGTAATTAGTGAGCATAAAGTAGCTGTTATGTTTACAGCTCCTACCGCTATTCGTGCAATAAAAAAGGAGGATCCTGAGGGAGATTTAATTAAGAAATTTGACCTGTCTAGTTTAAAGTATCAGTTTTTAGCAGGAGAGCGTTGTGATTCTGCAACCTTAGCATGGACAGAAAAACATTTGGGGGTACCTGTGATTGATCACTGGTGGCAAACAGAATCTGGATGGCCTATGCTATCTAACATGGTAGGGGTAGAGCTTTTACCTGTAAAACCAGGGTCTGCAGCCAAAGCAGTTGCGGGGTATGATGTTCGAATCTTGAATGATGAAGGACAGGAAGTTGGTCCAAATCAAGAAGGATTAGTAGTGGTTAAATTACCATTGCCTCCAGGGAATATGTTAGATATTTGGGGAGATACAGATCGATTTGTAAATGGATATTTAAAAAGATTTGAAGGCTATTACCTTTCAGGTGATGGAGGATACAAGGACGATGATGGATACGTGTTTATAACAGGACGTGTAGATGATGTGATTAATGTTGCTGGGCATCGATTGTCTACGGCAGAAATGGAAGAAATAGTTGCTTCTCATACATCTGTAGCAGAATGTGCTGTTTTTGGGATTCATGATGAATTAAAAGGGCAGGTTCCATTGGCATTGACCGTATTAAAATCGGGGGATTATATTTCTTCCTTCGAATTGGAATACAATGTTGTGCAGATGATACGGAAAGAAATTGGCCCTGTGGCATCGTTAAAACAAGTGTTAATGGTAAAACGCTTGCCTAAAACAAGGTCTGGTAAAATTTTAAGGAAATTATTGAGAAATATTGCCGATGGTGTTGATTATACTATCCCTTCAACTATTGACGATCCCGCAGTTGTTGATGAAATAGTACATGTATTTAAATTACATAAAATAGGGGTATTTGCAGATGCTACGATCGAAGAACAAGAAACTCTGGACGATCATCAGATAGATTCGTATATCAAATATTATAAGAAATACCAACATAGTATAAACGATCCAGAAGGGTTTTGGGGAGAAATTGCTGAAACGTTTACATGGCATAAGAAATGGGATAAAGTATTGGAGTTTAATTGGGATGAGCCAAAGTTTGAATGGTTTAAAGGGGCTAAATTAAATATTACCGAAAACTGTTTAGACCGTCATTTACTAACAAGACCAAACAAACGTGCCATTATTTGGGAACCAAATAATCCAGAGGAAGCGGTGCGTGAATTTACATATAAGCAGTTACATGCAGAAGTGTGTAAATTTGCCAATGTGTTAAAAAATAGAGGTGTTAAAAAAGGAGATAGGGTATGTATTTATATGCCTATGATTCCAGAACTAGCCATTGCCACCCTAGCATGTGCGCGTATTGGAGCTGTTCACTCGGTGGTTTTTGCTGGGTTTTCTGCAATGGCATTATCTACTAGAATTAATGATGCTGAATGTAAAGTGCTATTAACCACAGATGGGGTGAATAGAGGTGCAAAAGCCATTGATTTAAAAGGAATTGCGGATGAAGCACTTGAAACATGTCCTACAATAGAAACTTCTATTGTGTACAACCGAATCAATTCAAAGGTGATTATGAAGCCTGGACGTGATGTTTGGTGGCACAACGAATTAGAGGGGGTTTCTGATGTATGTCCTGCAGAAATTATGGATGCCGAAGATATGCTGTTTATCCTGTATACGTCTGGATCTACAGGGAAACCTAAAGGGATGGTGCATACCTGTGCTGGATACATGGTGTACACCGCTTATAGTTTTAAAAACGTATTCCAATACGAAGAAAATGACGTGTACTTCTGTACGGCGGATATTGGTTGGATTACAGGACATTCTTATATCGTATATGGCCCATTAGGTGCTGGTGCAACTACATTGATGTTTGAAGGCGTACCGAGTTACCCTGATTATGGTCGTTTTTGGGCGATTGTAGAAAAACACAAGGTCACTCAGTTTTATACTGCACCTACGGCTATTAGAGCTTTAGCAGCGCATCCAACTGCATTAATAGACAAGCATGATATTAGTTCGATTAAAGTACTAGGAACCGTTGGAGAGCCAATTAATGAGGAGGCTTGGCACTGGTATGATGAAAAAATAGGAAAACAAAAATCACCAATTGTAGATACTTGGTGGCAGACAGAAACGGGTGGAATTATGATTTCTCCTTTGGCAAATGTGACCCCTACAAAACCAACATTTGCAACACGTCCTTTGCCTGGGATTCAACCTGTTTTGGTAGATACTGTTGGCACTGAATTGATGCCAAATCCATCTGATGGACGCCTGTGTATAAAATATCCTTGGCCTTCCATAGCACGAACCATTTATAACAATCATGAGCGTTATAAAGAAACGTATTTTACCGCTTTTCCAGGGATGTATTTTACCGGTGATGGTGCTTTTAGAGACTTAGAAGGGAATTACCGAATTACAGGGCGTGTAGATGATGTGATTATTGTATCTGGACATAATCTTGGAACAGCTCCGATCGAAAATGTAATTAATGAACACAGTAATATAGTAGAGTCTGCCATTGTTGGGTATCCACATGATATCAAAGGAAATGCCTTGTATGCTTATGTAATTGTATATGACATTCCAGAAAATGAAGAATTTTTACGAAAGGAAATTAACGATTTGATTGGACGTACCGTTGGACCTATTGCAAAATTAGATAAAATTCAGTTTGTACCAGGGTTGCCGAAAACAAGATCTGGAAAAATAATGCGACGTATTTTACGAAAAATAGCAAGCAATGATATGAGTAATTTAGGTGATATCTCTACCCTTTTAAATCCAGAAGTAGTCGAAGAGATTATCGAAGGATCATTAGTGAAATAAGACCAATTACATTTCCAAGTGACAGTTTAGAAATAGAATAAACTATTTGTATCGGTTGTTTGGGCTTGTAAATTGGATAAGCTCTTAGCTCCAGTGGATTGCTTCTAAATACGCTGTGTAGTTTTGGAAGCACTTCTCTTGGACTTGGAATGAGTTTTAGGTTAAAAAAAAGGATAGCTGTGGCTATCCTTTTTTTTTAATTCTTATCCTTTATTTGTACGGGATATCTGTAATGATAAATAATACAATTACATTTTTAAGTGACGGTTAAGAAGTAGAATTATTTTTTACGAAGGCTAATAATATTATAAACTGTTATCGTATGCATGCCTACTCTTTTATTGTTTTTTATTTTTTTTTCGAAGGAAAGGTTGTACGCTTTATTTTCATAGAGTTCTAGTCCTGTCGAATCTTTCATAATCTTGATGTACCCTAAGTCTGCTAGTTTTTTATTGAAACCAATACGAAATTTATAACTAGAGGAAATATAGGTGAGTGTTCCTAATTCGTTTTTCGTAAGGTATTCATCTCCGTTAGTATTGTTAAAAATTAGCCTTTTCTTTTCGGACACATTTTTATTCCACTTATAGCTGATAGTGTTTAAGTAATTTAAAACACTGTCTTGTTCTTGCTCCTCTACTATTTTTTGTAAATCTACGATGTTTAGCGCCCTGTTTTTTATTCCTAAGTGTTTTTGGATTGATGCATCCGAAAGAATTAAGTCTAATGTAAGCGGATGTCTTGAGGAATATATAATTGGTATTTCCGCTCCTTTATGTACCTTAGAATACTCACTGTTATTTACTACGATGGAGGTTTTAATTGTTGTTCCTATTTTTGTAGTAAATTGGATGTCTAATGTATAAGTGCTATGATTTCTTTTTGTTTTTTCTGTCCCGTTTTTAACAATAGCTATGGTTTGAACTCCGAATTCTTTTAATTCTGCCGTGTTGTCATTACAGCTATAGAAGACGCCACTAATAAAGGCGAGTAAAAATATGTTTTTTAGTTGAATCATTTTTGTTGTTTTATGTTGAATTATTGAACGGTTATTCTTTTTATTCTCCTGTCAATTCCTTTTCCAGTGATAAGGTATTTGTATTCACTTTTGTCCTGGCTTGTACAGGTAATTTCTAGGGTGTAGATAGGTAAATCAGAATAGCTTCCTCTGAGTTCGAATTTTTTGTTAGGTGATAATTTTAAAGGGAGAGACAGGTTCCATTGTACGTCTCCTGCAATATTTTTTATACTGGTTATGTTTGTTTCAAGTCCTTTGTTTTTTAAGATGATAGAAATTCTGTTTTGATAAGATTTGCCTTCTCCAGTGTCTTTTATATCGGGACCTTGAAAGTGGTGAATTTTTTTTAAAACGTATGTGTCGTCAAAACTTAAAAAGGGAATTTCTGCTCCTTTATTTTTCTGGTATCCATATTCCTTTTTGATAAGACTGTCTATTGTTTTTTTCGAGAGCCAAAAACATTCATATTCATCTGCAGGAGAAGAAAAACATGATGCTATATATCCAGCGTTTTTATTGTAGCCTTCTATTTTTTTATTAGGGACTTGAAACTGTATGGCAGAATCGTTGTACGAAACCACTTTTAAAAAGGTGTCTCCAGAATAACTGGATGTGGGTCTTATTTCATAAAAATCATTTAAACTAGGAGTTTTTAAATGAGTGCTGCTTTGTTCTGTTTGAACTTTAAAATTTGACTGCGCTCTTTTACTAGAAGTATATTGCTGTATTTCTGTTGCTGAAAAATAGAGGATAGCTCCAAATAGAAGGATTAAAGGCAAGGAATATGCGTAAAAAGGTGTTTTGTGTACCAGCTTTTTTTTGTTGAGAATATAGATGTATTCTTGAGGTACTTCGTAGAGTTTTCCTTCTCTTCGGATGGCCCATTCTTTTCCGATAGGAAAAAATGGAATCCAGTATAGGTGAAAATACCGTTGTATTTTTACAATTCTAATAGGAGAAATCTCTTTAGAAATTTCTAATTCTTCTAGGGTATAACTTTTTAATATAAAATGATTTTTTCCAAATACGATTGACATTTGATTGTTTTAAGGGAAGGTTAGGGACTGGGGATTTTTATACGTTATTGTTGTTTGTTCAGGGGTTTAAGGATACGAATATAGGGAAAATAAATGACTAATAACTTTTTGTTTTTTTTATTATTTATATTGATTCTTGATACTGTAGAGCATTTCTTTTGTAGTGAAAAGGTAAAATATAGATCCATTTATTGTAACTACAATAAACCTCCAATTCCTTCCCTGTACACCTCTAAAAACGAAATAAAACAATCTAGTAAACTACTAAATACACATAAATGCCTCCCGTAAAACAACGATTCTATCTAATATTAAAACACCTCGTTTAGCATAAGAACAAGCACTCTTGTTGAGGTTCTGAAAAACAGAGGTTAATGGTTGAAAATTTTTCTGAAAGATAATTAAAAAGTTAGTATGCGAAAAGGATGTCTTTCGTATACTTGAAGAACGTTGTATACTGTATATATCGGATTTAAAAATAAACAGACAGCTATTGTAACTATTACGGAAATAACGTCAAGTTTTGGCTTGTTATTGTGGATGTAGAGGTGTTGGCAACAAGACGATCACTCAAACGGCATAACATAACAAAACGGAAAGAAAAGACTAAAAAACTAAGAGTTTTAAAGTAACAGTAATTATTGACGAAGAAGAACTTAATGTTCTAAGGTACAGTGTTAATTTAAGTAAAGGTGCAGGCATTAATGGAAAACCTACAACCAAAACCGTATTACACAAACTTTTATTACGATTAGAATCTAACAATAAAACAGATTTAATGAGTTGGATGATTTCTCCTAATCAAACCAAACAATTAGAACTCCATATTCAAGAACGACAAGAAGAAAAAACTAGAATCCTTTACTTTTCAGATGCTAATTTAGTAGGTTTGGATACTACTTTTTCTGCAACAGGAAATATGTCTATGACATATAATTTACAGATTACTGCTGCTGGACTAAAAACAAACGATTCTACTGTTGAATATTCTGCATCTTGGAGAACTACTTTTCCTGAACAAGAAGTTGAACCAACATCAAGAAAAAATAGTGAAGAAGAAGATTTAATACCAAAAGTTTTAGACGACTACCTAACGGACCTTAATCGAAACAGAATAGATAAAACAAAAATAGGCGAGAACGTTTTTTTGAATATTGAAACCAAAAAATTAATTGGCGAATTGCTAACTATTTCTTTGAATGATAAAAAGGCTGATTTTAAATATAAAAATAAAAGACTACCAAATGATACGATTAACCTGTCTCGAATTTTTTGGAAATATTATTAAAGATGTAGAAATTAAAAATGGATATACAGTAGATAACTCTTTTGAATAAGGGTTTGATTAATTGCATTGAAATAGTCCTAACGGTTACGAACGCGAAGAATATCGATAATTTCGAGAGATGTTTTATCTAATACACCTTCTTTTTCACCTAAAAAAGAGTAAAATATCAGTTTTTTTCTTTGTTATTAAAAAACGATAGAGCCCTTTGTTTTATTGGCGAAATGAGCGCTATTACCAGTGGTGTACTGGGCTTAATATAGATCGAATTAATATTTTTTAATTATTAAAAGGATATATGCTTTTTTTTATTACTTTTGACATGTAAATATTTTTATATATATAAATATCTTATTATTAATTACTAATATTTTTTTATTATGTCTTTTAAAGCAAAATTAAAAGTAGGAGGACACGAGTACAATGTATTGTCTTGTTCTTATGAATTACATCAAGAAACTGATGCAACTGGAAGACCATCTTCTATTACTAGAGGTGGGAAAATTAGATTAACGGTTGAGTCTACAGCAGACACAAGTTTGTCTGATTGGATGTTTAATAACTTTGAGCGTAGAGACGGTTCTATTGTTTTCTTAAAAAGAGATACCGAAGCTACTGCAAAGGAATTAAAGTTTTCTGAAGGTTATATGGTGAAATATCTAGAGAATTTTGATTCTACAGGTAAAAATCCAATGTCAGAGTCATTTATCATTTCAGCAAAATCTGTTGCAATGGGGAATGGTGAACATGTAAATGATTGGGTGTAATACCGTTTTAGCTATAGTGTAACATATCTAAGAAAATAAAAAGGAAGTGTTACATAACACTTCCTTTTTTGCGTTTAATTTAATTAGTTTAACAAAAATAAATACTATAAAATGTCGTTTTTATCACAATTAACAATAGCCGATGATACCATGAATGTATTGCGATGTTCTTTTAACTTTGAACAAGGTGCAGATGCTGCTGGTAAACCATCACAAAGACCAAGTGGAGGGAAACTCATAATTTTAATAGAATCTACTAGTAAAACAGATTTTTTAGAATGGATGATCTCTCCCAATATGACCAAAAACGGAGAGGTTGTTTTTTATAAAAGAGATAATATGTCTAGTTTAAAAACCATTACTTTTAAAAATGCCTATTGTTTGAGCTATCAAGAAGATTTTGATGCAGAAGGAAACCAACCTTTAAAAACACGGATTGTTGTGTCTGCAAAAGAAATTACAGTAAAGAATACTACCTTTTCCAATAACTGGTTTGATAGAGAATAAAAAAGTAGAAGCATCCCTGATGCAATCAATTAAAATGAATTTATTATTGTAATTTTTTTTAGAGAACACTATTAATTTAGAAAATATGGCGCTACAAAGCAACACAACTATAATTATTAAGAGACAAGAATTTTCAAGTTTTCAAAGCCTTAACTTACATCAGGAAATTGATGCATCCCATTTGTTAACACTTACGTTTAGAATGGACACACTTGAAGATCTAGAAGAAGAACTTGCAACCAACAGTAAGGAGTTTTTGGGGGAAACAATTTCCTTGCAAACGATTCCTGCAAATGGTTTTGAAGACCGTTATGGCGAATTGACGTTTAAAGGTATTATTACCGAAATAAAAATCATAAAAGGGCATGAGGTAAGTGATGGTGATAAAGTAGTTATAGTGGCAAAAAGCCCCGATTTTTTAACAAATGATGGTCCGCATTTTGCGTCTTACAACGATGTTTCCCTCTCAGAAATTATTGATAGTTCGTTTGAAGGCTATGATACTTCAAAATTAGAAGTAGACATACGCCCTCAAAACAACCCTAGTTTGCATTATTCGGTACAGCATAACGAAAGTGCTTTTACGTATGTAAGTAGACTTGCAGCACAATACGGAGAGTGGTTCTATTACGATGGCGCGAAATTAGTATTTGGAATGCCTGGTACCGAAGACTTAGAACTCACCTATGGATTTGATTTAGTAGAGTATCAGATACGTTTGATACCTCAATCCAACAATTACAAAATATTTGCAAATGATTATCTAACCGATGAGGTACAAGAAAAATCAACAAGCGAAACCAATGCCGGTTTAAGAGGTTTTGGAGGCTTTGTTTCTGAAAAATCAAATGCTATTTACAGAAAAGAAACAAAAATTTGGCACAATTTATACAGCAATACAGAAGTGCAACAGCGTTTAGATACAGCGGTGGAATTGCAGAAAAAAGCGATTGATGTAAAACAAGTAAAAGTACAGGGTGTTTGTGATAATCCAGGAGTAAAAATTGGGAGCGTAGTTGTAATAGAAGGCAATAGATACAGAATTATAGAGGTTACACATAGCAATAATGAAATTGGCGATTATACAAATAAATTTGAAGGAATTACCGCAGATATAAACGCATATCCATACACCAACATAAACGCATTTCCAAAAAGCGAAACACAGGTAGCTACCGTAAAAGAAAATGCAGATCCCGATGGATTGGGGCGCATAAGAGTGCAATTTCCATGGCAAGTGGAGTATAGCGAGTTAACCCCATGGGTGCGCATTGTAACACCACATGGAGGAGCCAATAAAGGATTCCATTTTATACCAGAAATTGACGAAGAGGTATTGGTGGGCTTTGAAGGAGGGAATGCAGAACATCCTTATATATTGGGGAGTTTGTACACGGGAAATGCCAAACCCGAAGCGTTTAAAACCGACACCAACGATGTTAAAATTATAAGAACCCGCAGCGGACACACCATTGAACTAAATGATAAAGATGGTGAAGAAAAAATAAATATCTACGATAACGAAGGAAGTATCATCACTTTTGATACCCAAGCAAAATCCTTGTATATACAAGCTACGGAGAATATTGAATTCCAAGCAAAGAATATTAAATTAAAAGCGAGCGAGAATATAGATATGGTTGCTGGGAAAGATTTCACTACAAGTATATCAGAAAATTATAATGTTATGACTAAAAATATTACTGTAATTGCAGAACAAAATATGTCGACAGATTCTAAGAAACAAGTTAATGTAGCCGATGAAATTACAATAAGTAGTAATAAAGAAAACTTAACGCTATCGTCTGGAAAAATAATAGATATACAAAGTAAGGAAAAGGTAAAGCTATTTTAATTACAATATAAAACAGAGATAAATTATCTTATATGATAAAAGATATAGACAATGCTTATAGCCTTGGTGTTTTTGAAAATTATAACCTTAGGCATAATTTGGAAGGTTTTTATGGTAATTATGGGTGCTCAGTTCTTTATGATGATGGCGCATCTAAAAATGAAATTAGACATAAATTAAAAATTAAATTTATAGGTAATGTATCTGAATTTGAAAATTGGTATAGAATAGAAAGAGATTCTAAGATTTATATTAATGATATTCTTTTAGATAGTTTTATGGATACGTTGGCTTTTGAAGTAGGTCAGGTACTATATCCTTTAGAGATTAATACAACATATAATGGTGTTTTGTCTAAAATTCTAAATTATACCGAAATAGTAAATAGATGGGAAAAAGAAAAAGTACTTATACATAAAAAATATAAAGGAAAAATAGTTGATGACTATGTTGCATTAGCTGATAAAACATTAAAATCAGAAGATATTTTGTTTAAAAAAATAACTTCTGATTGGTTTTTAAATTTATATTTTTCTGATTTATATAAATTCTATTCACCAGATTTATATGTTGATGATAAAATGTACTATCCTTTATTAGGAGATACAAACCATGTAAGGTATGAAACGGTTAGTAAAATAGAAATTGAAAAAGAAGTAGGACGAACGGATGTAAGAGTTAATATAAAAGGAACTATAAACGATGAGCGTTGTGCTCTTGATTTGGAACAAAAGCTTGACGAGCCTTATTATGGTTTGCTAAATAAAGAAGAGAAAGTACTTAAAGGAACGTGTGATATAACGTATTTATTAGATGAAAAAACGGGTGTTATTGAGGGGGTAGAAGCTGTTTTTTACACAAAATTTAAAAACCCTAAAAAAGTTTTAGTAAAAATGTTTTTAGTAGAACAACTTAAAGGAAATGAAATAGAAGAAGAGGGAAATCCAAATTTAAAAAAAGGGTTTTGGTCAAAGTTATTTAAAGGATTTAAAATATGAGTCAAAAATATATTCTTATACAGGGAGCTATGTGTAAATGTGAGTTTGGAGATTTCCCTGATAAATTAAAAGTACTTTCACATAAAAAATATTTTGCAAATGATCCTGATGGTTCAGAAAAGTTAATAGCTACTACTATGGAAATAGGAAGTAGTACTTTTGAAAAAAACACATTTGGACAATGTAAACTACAACCAACGGGTAGTAGTTTTAAACCCTGTCAAATTTTAGTTACGAAATGGAATGATCCTTATGAAAATTTACAACTAGGTAGTGGAGGGAAAGTTATTTTAGAAGACAGTAAGGCTATATGTCCTATATCTGGCAGCCCATGCATAAGTGTAATAGCCCATGGTCAAACTGTAGAAGGGAGTTCTAGTAGTAGTAAGGAAGCTAATTCAGATGTTCAACAACAATTAAATCCAATGGTTAATTTAGAAGAGATGAATGCCGAAAATTCTGAAATAAAAGAAATAATAATCAGTTAGTATGGCAGTAGGGATAAAAAAAACAGTAGTAGTATACAATGGAATAGAAATGTCACAGAAGGTATTTCGTATAATTGCGAATAAAAAAATAAAAATAAGAGCAATATATCACCCAAATACTCCAGAGAATCAAAAAGGGCATGCAAAATGGATTGTAGCACCTAAAAAGGATGGTCCTTTTACTAAGGGACACCAAAGTGGAAATATTGGAGACTCTAGAAGTATATCTCTAGAAGCAAAATATTGCGGACCAAAAAAGTATGTAATTGAAGCTTTTATGACAAAACCGGAAAATAAATACCCAGCTCAATTAGTGTTTTTAGGGGTCGCTCCAGAAAAAATTATTAACACAAGATGGAGTCTTACAAATGGAGGTAAAGATATAGGAGGGTCAACTGTTAAATATGGTCAAGAAGTTTGGTTAAATGTACAGACAGAGGGATTAAATGGTGCAGTTTTAGAGATAGATGTGTATAATAAGCAATCGGGAGATGACAAAAAGGTATGTACAATTCCTTATGTACAATGTATGTCTGGGGAAGTTAACCATATAATTAATACCTCTTTGTGGAGAGCAACAACTGGTTGGTTTGTTACTAATGATGAAAAGTTTTATATTAAAATAAGAAAAAGAGGAAGTTCAAGTGTTATAAAGGCGAATAAAAAAGACAACTACTTACTGATTGAAGATAAGCTTGTTAGAAGGGTGGTGGTCGAGCAAAAAAGTGCCAAGCCTGTTAAAGTAGGAAAGAGTGAAGTAAATGTAGAACGATATGACCTCTGCCGTTTTACAAAAATAGCAATTACGGAAAAAGGAAAAAATTCAATATCACTTTTTGAAGAAGGTAGAATACTTTCTGATAAACAAAAGAGAACAGAATTTCAAGCTTCTCAAACAATTTATTTTGATTTTGATAAATGGAATGTTAAAAATGAGACCAAAAAAGTGCTAAATGGTTTAATAGACTTGTTGTTAGATAATCCATATGTGCCGTCAGAATTAGGGGCGCATTGCGATAGTAGAGGTGATGACTATTATAATGACAATTTGTCAAAGAAGCGTGCTATAGCTGTTGTCGATTATTTAGTGACAAAAGGAATATCTAGAAATAATATTAGATGGAAAGGCTATGGAAAAAGAAGACCTGTTATCCCTGGAGATCCAAATGAATTGTCAGAAGCTGAACATAAAGAGAACAGACGTGTAACCATAAAGTTTCTAATATCTGGAGGCGATGCTGAAAGTATTGTTTATGAAACTATTGCGGGAGGTGAAACAAAACCATTAGATATAAAAATAGACATTACAGATTATGTAACAGAACAGTGTCTTAGAAAAAATGATACTGCAAGAAAACATGAAGCCAATAACTTAAAAATAATAGAATTAACTTCAGACGGAAAAAATGGACCATACACTAAAGATGGTTCCAAACCAGTAAACTACAAAGTGTATTCTAGCCTTTCAAAATCTAGATTTATTCCTTTTGATTATATTTTACCACATAAAAGTAAAACAAATTTATTTAAGTTTTACATTAATAGTTGTAGGTATTATGCGAATAAAACAAAAGCTGCTATACTTATTAAAGTATATCCAGATATTAAATGGGATTTTCATTTTTACGCAAAACTAAGTAACCCTTTAGCTGTAAAATGGCAAGGATTGAGTAAAGCCAATGACACTAAAATGAGAAAAGTCAACGGGAAGATTGCAGCTCAAGAAAGATGGAAACAAACAGAAGCTGCATTTGGAGCTGTGTTAAAAGCTAGTTGGAATAAAATAGATGAATTAAACTATGATGAAACCAAAGAAATTACTGCTAAATATGAGGATAAATTTAAAACATTATATAATTTATTCTCTTCTCTAAAAAATATTTCCAAGGGAATAACAGCTCAGACTAAAGGTAAAGCAACAAAAGTATTAGGAAGCAAACAACCTTTTGAAGTAGAGATAATCCCTCCAAATATATGCTTTGGAGCAGAATGGATGCTCGCAAGAGGTAGTCTAAAACAAAAGGCTATAAAGGAAATAGGTACTGAGATAAAAGTTTATTTAAAGGCAGAACCACTAATCGGGCTAAAGCTTATAATTGACCTTTTAGATATTGCTTTAAAAGGTGCATCAATGATGGCAACTGGTAATACAGTTGCAGCAGATATATTTATTCGTGTTAAAAAATGGGCTTCAAAAGGCTATGAATCCGAAAACGTTGAAATATCGTTTGACATGTGGATAGATTTAATTCTAAAAGGTACTATTAGTGGAGGTGTTGATTTTACATTAATTACCGCCTCAGACAAGAAAGCTGTTAATGCGAACATAGATGCTAAAATAAGTGCAGAACTTAGTGCAGGTCTTAAACTGAAGGCAAAAGTGCTTATACTAAAAGCGAGTGCATGGGTAGAAGGAGAAGCTAGTGTCTCGGCTAAAATGGGAATAACCTCAGGACACACGTTTAAATATGAAACTTACAAAGGTTTATTTTATACGCCAACATTAAAGTTAGATGCATGTATTGCCCAAGTAGTATTAATGGTAGAAGTCGGTTTGTCGTACAAAGTAATAAGTGCTGATTGGCAACCAATAAATTATAATAAAAAAAGAGAATTCTGGGAAGAATTTGATATTATTAAAAAATTAGAACAAATATCTGGGATAAGCCCTGTAATTCAAATAATAAAACCATAAATATAATGAAAAAAATAGCATTAATTACTGTAATAATCTTACTCATGACTTCATGCAGCTCACAAAAAACGATTGATTTAGCGGAAATAGAAATACCATATCCAAGTAATAAATTACTAAATGAAACGGTTACCTATAAGAGGAGTCCCGCAGGTCTTTTTATTCACCTAGAATCGTATAGAACATACGATTCTAATCTTTTAAATTTTAATGATACGGACTTATCTGGTAGGCTAACCACTTCTAAAAATAAATTTCTAAATGATAATTTTTTAGTATTTCATGTTGACCCCATAAAAAAAACAATCCCTTTTTTTGAAATAGAAATACTTACAACTAAACAGAGCCAGAATCTTTTCAAAGCACTTTTAAAAAAACTAGGAGAGCCTGTATACTATAGAAAAGACGATGAGATTTTTTATGGAGTATGGGAGAAAGACACTATAACATATTTGTTTGCACATAATTACCAAAGTAGTATTAATGGGATTGATACAGAACTAAGTGACTTACGTATAATTGACAATACTGATAAGCAATTAATAGATAGGTTTTATAGTGCAGGTTTTCAGTATTTTGGAGACTATGTATATGAAAGGGCAAAAAGAAATGACCCTAATTACACTTATTTACAATTTGCTAAATACCAAGCTAAAGAAAGATGGGATGAAAATTATTTAAAGGAAATTAAGAGCAACAAACCATTAGAAGATTAAAAGTATTTACTATGACGAAACCATATTATATGATAAAATTTAGTGGATTTGCATGTATGTTTGAAATACGTGTGAATGATATTCCTGTAATAACATTAAATTTAGACGGTCAAGCAGCGACTAATATCCCTATAAATTATGCTATTTTTAAAAGCGGTTTACAAGAAATAACGGTAAAGGTGCTTCCAAACTCTGGTAATAGCATATTTAATGAAGGAGCTGAATTTAAATATGATATTCTACTTTATGATGTATCAAATGGTTTTGAATTTAAAGAAGAATTTTCAGGCTATAAAACACCTAAAGTTAATAAAAACAAAATGATACCTGCATTTATAAATAAAATACCTTTTCAAGCTACTGTTCCTTTTTCTTTAAAAACCTTATGGTTAAATGGGGAGGATATTAGTGAAATAAATGATTTACAAGCGAAATTAAGAAGAGCTTATTATAAAATAGGAAACCTTATAATAACTAAAAATTATGATGCTTTTAAAAAAGAAATAGCTAATAGAGAATTTAATATGGCTAACTCAATGTATTTAGAGCCTGTGGATTCTAGAGCACGTTTAAATGGACTCATTAAAGATTTTGAAAGCGGTTTCGATGAGATGGTATTAAACAAAGAAGCATTAGTAGTGATTTCAGCAAATAATAAGAAAGTGTCCCTTAAAACTTTTTATGGAGAACCTGCTTTAAAATTTTTAAACCGCAAAACAAAAGAAGAAATACAATTAGATATAGAATTCTATTTTAATAAAGAAACCAATACATTTGAAATCATTTAAAAGATCAGTACAAAAAGAATAGGTGTAGATAAGCTGAATTCAGTCGTACTTATAATACAGCTTCATATACTGCTGGTTCTGGTGAAAAGATACGTTTGATGCAAAAGAAACTATTGGTTTGAAGATAGAAGCAGGTATAATCATCAAAGCTAAAACGGTCGTTATTATTGTAGAGTTTTATGCAGAAGCTTACTTTTATTTGCCATCGATTCCGATGCTAGACCTACCAACTATGTGATCGCATTGATTTCAAATTCGTGCGATTGCGTCTTTAGTGACTATATGTTTTTAAATAATTACAACAAAGCTCTTGCGTGAAATTATGTTGTTTATCGGCTACTTGTATTTGTATTGCTGTTTTTTTCTTGAGGATGGGTTTTGGAAAGGAAGCAGAAGAGGTAACTACTTTTTTATGCCAAAGTAATATTACCATAAGTACTCTCAAAAGCCAAGTGCCAAAAGCACATTGGTCTATTGATTTAGAGTATCTTTATGATGTTAATAAATATTCTCAGATTATTATTATGTGTCGTTTAAATATAAATAACAATCAATTTTTTCCAATTCCCAAAAAAACAATTCCACGTTATATTGCGGTAACAATACCTGTGATTCGAAATGATTCGCAGTCAGGGTTTGTTTATAGAGATGGTCTCAATGATCGTGTTTATGTAGGGACACAACAAGAATTACTAAACAAAAAAATATGGAAATAGATTTAGAATACCAACATGCACAAAAATTTAAGAGTAAATACTTGCGGCCTTTGCCTTTTGTAATTCGTACAGATTCACTTCAAATTGATATTAAAACCAAACAGAATAAAAAATTATACCCTGTTTTTAATAACAATTGTATCAAAGAATATTTAGCATCGAATAAGGCGCCTGCAAAAATGGATATTTATATGCATATAGGGATTTGTTCTTTTTTTTGGATACTATTACCTGTTTTATCTTGTATAAGAAACGGAGAATTATTGAGTTTTAGTATTTATTTGATCTTCTTTTTTTTAGGCTTGCCTTTTCCTTTTATGGCTTACAGGTCTTTTAAACAGTATAACATAGCTCCTGAGCAAACTTATGTTACTTTTGATCGGCTTAATAGCTTATTAATAATGCCTACATCAGATGAACAAAGTTATTTTACCATACCTTTTTCTCATTTAATCGCGGGAGAGGTTGTAACAGGAACCAAACATACTTATGGAGGTAAGTCTTTAGCTTTTATAAATGATACCAAACCTGTAATGTTCCGACCATGGAGACCAAAGGATCATATAAGTTTGCACCATGCAGCGACTACCCCAAAAGAGATATGGTCATATTACGTTTGGTATATGGATAAAAACCGTCCCTTACCTGAGTGTGAAGCTTTTGATAAGTTTAGAGAAAAAGATTTTGAGCGTCGTAAATCAGCAGGGTTTCCGCCTCCGTTATTTAAGAGTAGGGTTCCAACCCTAGAGGCAAGCCTGGAGCAACAATTACTACGTGAAACTTTTTGGAAAGACCAAAAGAGAAATAGAGTGCTGTTTTTAAGTTGAATTCTAACAACTAAAAATCCTGTTAGCACAAATCTACAAGCAATGTATTCGCGCGGATTTTAAATCCGCGCCAGTAACTGTGTGTCTGCTAGGAATGTTTCACGGAAAGGTTTACGGAAAAAGGTGATTTAGGTATCATTAGAAAATACATTAGATGTTTGTGAGTTTTTAAGTAATGAAAAAAAAGATGGAAAAGAAGAACAATATTTTACAAATATTATAGCAGGCACAAAATTAAAAACAAGCCTATTTTACAAAGTAGATATTAAAGCAAACTTAAATACCCCTATAAAAGTACTTAAAATTGAAGGAGATTATGCACAAATAAAAGTAACATCTATTACTGCAACCTTAGTTAGAGATACAGATATTAATGATAACGTAAAACCATTTAATAGCAATAAACTTTATACTATCAAAAATCTTACTACGGTTAATAAAGCATTTAATGGTCTTGCAACTAAAGATGCCACATTCAATACAAAACAAGTAAAAGCACCAAGAAATTGGAGAACAAATTTAAACAGAACTGTTACCTTTTACCCAAATGGCTATGGTAAAGTGTTTTGGGTAGAAAAAACATTTATTTCCAAAATAACAGAAAAAATAAAAAAAGAAGCAGGTATAATTACCTCAATTATTCCTGACTATTTTTTAACAGAAGAACAAAAATACGAAACAGTTGAAAGAGAAGCCAAAACAGGAGAAAAAACTACATTATATGTAGATGTATGTAAGGCATATATCGAAGTCCCTTTTAGAACCGATGTAGAAGAAGTAACTGTAGAAAAAGAAAAAGTAGTTGACTTACGTAAATTTAAAAAAGTAAAAGACGATAAAAAAGACCTTTGGTATAAAGTAGTATTAGATGATACAACTAGTAGCCAATGTGTAGCAGTAAAAGGCTGGGTAAAAGAAAAGGATCTTGACAAATTTAGCGCTTACGATTGGCAAAAATTTGGTTTTAAAGATCTAGACGCAGGTAATGAATACATATACTCTGTAAAAGACTTACGTGAGGCAACAGATAGTGCCGATTTTGTAACCGAAATTTGGGATAAAACAATAGATACAGATGGCAATAAAGTATTAGATATACTAGAGCTTATTAGAGCGTTTAGTAAACCAGAAATAGCACAAAAACTATCTCGTTTGGTATGTAAGCACAAAAATGAATGGTCTTATACTATGGACGAAATAAAACCAGAAGTAAAAGAACTCTATGATTTTGGTATACAATTAGAAGAAGTTACAGCCGAAAAACAAAAACTAGAAACCGAAAGGGATGATAGTTTAGCCAAAATGGAAACCAAAATAGAAAATTTAATGTGGTGGGATGAGGCAAGTAAAAAACCCTACACAGCACCCATAAAAGAAGAAGATAAAACAAAAACGAGTAGCACCAAAAGACCTTCTATGTTGCCAGAAGGTACAGTGGTAGAAGAAATACCACAAAAAGATGTTGTACCTTTAGACAATAAAACAACAGCAGCTAAACCAGATGCTAAACCAACGAAAGATAGTATACCAACGACAAGTACAACCGCTGCTCCAGCACCAGAAACTAAAGTAGAAGAAAAAGAAGTGCCGCCAAAACGTATGTTTCCAAGTACCAATATAGTACATCACTTTCATCCAATTGCTTTTATTAGGCAAATGATGTTGTTGCAGGATAATAGTACTGATGAGTGTCCAGAACTTGTATGGGGTAAAAAAGTTTCTTGTGAATTTAGAAAACGAGTAATCCAAATAAGTAAACGTTTAGAATGTGACCCTAATCACTTAATGACAGCAATGGCATTGGAAACTGGTGGTAAATTTGATTCAGCAATTAAAAATTCAAAAGGTTATGTTGGTTTAATCCAATTTGGTGATGATGCAGTAAAAGATATAAATAAAAACTTTTTTCTTTATAGAGTAAAAATTACAAAGAGTTATTTACAAAAACTCACAGCTGAAGACCAATTGCTTTACGTGGAATATTTTTTACATCGACAAAAAGGAAAATTAAAAACTTTAGCAGATTTTTATCTAGCTGTATTAATGCCTATCGATGTTGGTAAAGGGAATCAAAAAGATTATGTTGTCTTTGATAGTTCATTAGCACTAAATTATAAACCTAATGGTAAAGTAAAAAAAGATGTTACTTGGATTAGAAAAAAAGGGTATAAAGCTAATCCGACTTTCCATAGAGAGGGAGATGAATACAAAAAAAACAGTAAAGGAGTTGTTTACGAGCGTCATGGGGAAGAAGGAGGTAAAACGTATGTTTGGGAAATAGCTGAAGCCATACAAGAATGGTATGATAAGGGAGTTACTGAAACTAATAATTCTAACACTTGCACTTGTAATAAAGATTGTTCTTGTGGTAAAGATTGTGTTGATTTGACCAATAAGGTCGTCTGGATAACACAGTACAATAAAAGTGAAATTAAAAACGGTATAATGAATACTGGAGGGTGTTGGAGAACATCACAAAAACTGTTGATAAGTTCTGGTTTGGGTAAAACTTCTGGTTATCCAAAAGGTATGATTACTACAGCAAAAGAAAATGACACTCATACTTCTATTGCTGTCACAACTGATGCAAAAGCAGGTGTAGAGTATATAAATACAGAATTAGAAAAAGGTAACCCTATATTAGTTGGTTTAAATCATACGCTTAATTATAGGTTTAAAGGGGAAGTGATAAACGAAGGTACTACAGATCATTACGTTGTAATTGTTGGTAGAGGTTGTAAAGACAATAAACAGTATTATAGGTTTTATGAAGTAGGTACTAGTTACCCTGAAAAAGGTCAGCACTTAAATAATAAGTTATTTTTGGAAAGTAATTTTTCATTAAAAGGGAATCCTGCAAGTAATACAAGTAAAGAATATTTTGTAAGCCAAGTAAGAAAAAATTAAAAGGAATGAAAAAAATATTAATTTTATTATTTATAAGTTTTATTTTAGTTTCTTGTTTCAAAACTAAGAAATCAAATAATACAAAAGAATTAAAAAAGGAAGTAAATAAAGAGTTAAATAAACCAAACTTAAAAAAGGAATATTTTTCTAATATTAAAGATTTTAAGGAGTTTATAAACAAAAAATGGGTAAATACAGAAATTGAAACACCTTGTGACCCTGAAAATAGAAGTATAGAGATAAACGGTGATTATCTTATTGATGAAACAGGAATGGAAGCCTTTAAATGTGAAATACTAAATATAAAAAAAATAAATTCATCTACTTTTGAATTTGAAATTATACATGATTGCTCGTATGGAGATACTTTTAAGGTAGAAATTCTTGATTATAATAATAGATTGGTTAAATGGTCTTTTTACAACGGTATATATTATGAAGCTAGACCTAATGATTTAGTTTGCAAAGAATATGAAGATTTACAAATTTATAAAAAACCAAAAGATGTGAAAACTCCCTTAAAATGGATAGGTAAATATTATTTTGAAGAAGAAGGAATAGGTCATACAATTATAATATCGAAAAAAGAAATGATTTATGAGTCTGTTGGGATTAGGTATTATCATAAATATAAATTAAGTGCAAATCAAGTGAAAGATACACTAGCTTTGTATTATCATAAAGGATTGTCAGGAAATGAAGATGCATTAGAAAAATATTTACCACTGATAAGAATGTATAAAAATAATGAACATATTTATATTAAATCAGTTTTAACTAAAACCTCATATGCACCTGTGTTAATAGAGAAATACTGAATATAGTATATGGAAAAGTTGTAGTAAAACAACAGTAGTTAAACCAACGGAAGATAGTACTCCAACAAAAGCACCTGCAACACCAGAAACTAAAGTAGAAGAAAAAGAAGTGCCACCAGAACGTATGTTTCCAAGTACAGATATAGTACATCACTTTCATCCAATTGCTTGGGTGGAGCAGATGAGGTTGTTGGAAAAACAAACTGGTGAATGCTATTGTAATAGAGATTTTGAAGCTGACGACCTTAAAGCAATGGTAAAAAGAATTAGAGATAATACTTTCTATAAAGGTAAGTCTATTACTAAATTTCATCAAGAAAGATTATTTCATGGTCGCGGAGGTGTGCCTGAATCAGATCAAAACTTTGAGAAGTTTAAAAATGTACTAAATAAATCGTTTACTAAATACGGTATAACAAATTGTATTCATAAAATACATTTTTTAGCCAATATGTATGTAGAGACAATGTACTTTACAGCCACCGAGGAATTACCAGATCCTACTAAAAAAAGATATAATGAATACAAACCCTATGTTGGTCGTGGTTTTATGCATTTAACTTGGGATTATCATTACAAAGAATATTCTGAAATATCAGGGAATACAGATGTTAAATCAGGGACTAACTATAAAAAAGTAGCAAGTGATTTAGAATTGGCAGCTGACACAGCAGGTTGGTTTTGGGAAAAAAGCAAACTGAATTCTTTATCAGAAACAGATGATATTTTAAAAACCACAAAAAAAATTAATGGTAGCACTCATGGATATGAAGACCGTAGAATTGCTTGGATTAAACTTAAAGAAATATTTAATTACCCTCATGGTTGTAGTACCGATAGTAGCAAACACGAAGCACCTGTATATGGTGAAGGTGTTTTAGAAGAAATGCGTGAATGGGCAGATAAGCATGTGCAGTATAAAAAAGAACTTGGAAGTAAATATAGAACAGCTGTTACGGAAGAAGCTTTAGGTCGATTAGATTGTTCTGAATTCGTATGCCGTTATCTCCATAAACTGGGTGTAACAAGTACAATTAAATCTATTGGAACTCAATTTATGACTACTCAAGCAAAATTTAGAACTAGTTTAGGTAATGATAATATTGAGTATATTTTAGGAAGTGAAAAGTCAGATTTTATTCCTCAAGCAGGTGATGTTTTTGTTTGGCGAACAACTGGAGGTGGACATACAGGTATTGTACATAGCGTAGATGGAGATAAAGTAACAATATTAGAATCTATTGGACATAACGGCTCATCAGATGAAAAGTTCAATAATAATAATGGAGGGTATGAAGGTAAAAACTCCACACGTACCTCAGTTTATGATCGTACAGGAGGTGCTCTATCAGGACACGCAGGGTGGAAAGGCTATTTCAGACCTAAAAATTACACTAAAAAAATATAAAATGAAATATTTAATAATACTGGTATCTATTATTTTATTTACTAACTGTAAAGGGCAAACCGAAACGAAATCAAAAGCTATAACTACAAACGTTGAGTATTTATCTGAGCAAGAATTAGAACCCAAGTCAAAAGAAGAACTTCGTTTGATTAGAAATGAGATGTTTGCAAGAAAGGGATATATCTTTAAAGGAAAAGACTTGCAAAATTATTTTTCAAAACAAAAATGGTATGAGCCAAACTCTAACATTTCAATTTCTTTTACAGATGAAGAACAATTATATATTGATAAAATTAAAAGCTTAGAAAACGGAAAAAGTGATATAACTCCAAAAAAAATAAATTGCATTGATTTTTACCATAAAGAAATTGAAAAAATATATCCTTTAACTGGAGAAAAGATTAGGAATGATCAATTACCAGATAAATTGATTGATATTGAATTACCTCACAAAGGTTTTACGGATAATATAATGGACGTTTTATCTGACGGATCAATTTTTAAATTGGACTGTAATGAGAATTCAAAATATAAACTAATTATAACTTATTATCCTGATCAAGATTTGCATGTTTACTTAATTATTAGTGACCAACAACAAATCAAAAAATTATATGGAACTTATGTTCATGATTTTAAAAATGTAGATAAATATAATTTCATATTGGATCAGTATCCGTCCGACCATCCCCATATTTTTTAGTGGAAAAATAGCTTCTATTTTTGACGCATGAGAAAAAACGAAGAAAAACGAGCCTATATGACAGCTGTTGTTTCCGATTGGAAGTTGAGTGATTTAACCTTGGAAGATTATTGTAAAAGTCATAAAATTACACTTTGTAAATTTAGGTACTGGAATAAGAAATTGACCTCCAAAAATGCCAGTGGATTTTCAAAGGTTGAACTTATTGATGCTCCTATTGAAAACAGCAGAAATTCTATTTTAGATAGTTTTAAAATCGAGTATCCAACAGGTGTAAATTTGGTCATTAACAAAGAGATTACACTTATCGATTTACAAAATTTAATTCATTTGTAATATGCTAAATCTTTCAAGTGAACTTGATTTTCATCTGTACCTAGAACCCACAGATATGCGTAAAGGATTTAATGGTTTGTCAGGTGTTATCCGTAATAATTTAGAAGAGGATCCTAGTAATGGAGCTGTTTTTATCTTCATAAATAAACCTCGAAACAAAATAAAACTATTGCATTGGCAAGCAGGTGGATTTGTACTGTATTATAAACGATTGGAACGAGGTACTTTTGAACTTCCGGTGTATGATAATCTGAAAGGAAGTATACAAATGAAATACAGCCAAATGGTGATGCTTCTTGATGGACTGTCTATAAAAAACATCCAACAAAGGAAACGTTATTAATGTCTTTTTACAGGTAAAAAACCTAATAAAACCAGGCTGTTCATGTATATTTTTCGTATATTTAATGTATGGAAAAAGACTTAGAACAGCTATCAAAAAAAGCACTTATAGCCCTATTACAGGAGGCTAATTCTAAGTCAGATTTACTTATCAAAAAGACAAATTCTCTTAGCTCAAAGAATGAGTTACTTAATACAAAGACAAGTTCTCTTAGCGCAAAGAATGAGTTACTTACTATAAAGACAAAAGACGTTACTTTACAAAAGGCTATCCTAGAAGCTCAATATAAAGAATTAGAGACAAAATACGGATATGGACAATTTCAATTAGAGCAATTACGTCGTATGATTTTTGGGACAAAACGTGAGCGTTTTATAATGGCTAATAACCCTTTTCAAATGCAACT
Source organism: Flavobacteriaceae bacterium (assembly GCA_965224465.1). Classification (GTDB taxonomy): domain Bacteria; phylum Bacteroidota; class Bacteroidia; order Flavobacteriales; family Flavobacteriaceae. Next base: position 4,735,969 of record OZ245049.1, read on the forward strand.
CCCTTTCGAAGTTTTAAAAGAGATGCCCCAGGAAGAAGAAGCTCCTGTAAACATTACATATCAACGTAAAAAGGCTAAAAAAAGAACGATTGGAAGTTTAAATCTCCCCAGTCATTTACCTGTTGAAATTATTAATTTAGAGCCTAAAGAGACTATAGAGAACCGAATAAAAATAGGTGAAGAAATTACAGATAAATTAGAACTTGTACCCACAAAGCTATACATAAAACGATATGTCAGACCAAAATACGCCTTAAAAAAGAAAGTACAAGACACATTGATTGACAATGGAAACCCTTTAGGTATTAAGACCGTTATTATGGCTGATTTACCAAGTTTTGCTATTGAAAAATCTGTAGCATCAAACAGCCTGCTAGCACAGCTATTGATTGATAAATTCTTAGATCACTTACCGTATTATCGACAGATAGAACGTTTTAAACGAGAAGGAATCTCTATAAGTTCATCTACAATAAATGGATGGCAAAACAGCTTAGGACACTTACTTAAGCCGCTGTATCAGGCTATGAAAAACACGGTGCTGTCACAAGGATATGTACAGGCCGATGAATCAACTATTCCAGTGCTAGACAAACAGAAAAAAGGAAAAACTCATACTGGATATCATTGGGTGTACTATTCACCCATACAAAAAATGGTATTGTTTGATTATCGTCCCTCTAGATCTAAACATGGACCTAGAGAAATGCTTAAAAACTTTAAAGGGTATTTACAAACAGATGGCTACGCTGTATATGATGAATTTGCACATAAAAAAGATGTCACTTTAGTAGGGTGTATGGCACATGCACGTCGTTATTTTGAGAAAGCACTAGACTATGACAAAGTAAAAGCGAGTCATGCGATGGTACTCATTCAACAATTATATGCCATTGAGCGACATTGTAAAAAACAGGAATTTACTCCTGAGCAACGGCATGCTTATCGCCTAGATAAAGCACAACCAATAATGGATACATTTATAAAATGGTTGATCCATAACACCCAAGGAAGCTTACCGAAAAGTCCACTAGGAAAAGCAATTACTTATACATTAAAACGATGGGACTACTTAAAAGCCTACCTGTATGACGGTACTTTAGAACTAGATAATAACCTAGTAGAAGGATCTATCAGAACATTAGCTATTGGACGTAAAAATTATTTATTTGCAGGTAGCCATGATGCTGCAAAAAATGCAGCGATGTTCTATTCCTTTTTTGGGACTTGTAAAAAACACCAAGTAAACCCCTATAAATGGATGAAAAAAATACTGGATATAATCCCTGATTACAATGCTCAAAAATTAAGTGAGCTATTTCCACAAAATTTAAACCTCGATCAATAAATCGAGGTTTTTTTATGTATTTTTAATTCCTATACGTACTTCGTCGGACGGATACTTGGATCATGATAGTTTAGAGGTTACTAAAACCAATTACACTAATACAGATAATTATGAAGAAAAAGAAGTTTCAAGAGAAGTAACTAGCTATAAGTTAAAAGATATAGGTTTAGTACAGCAATAAACAAAAAGTTATTAATTAACAGATCAAGCCACAGCATAGTATACCGTAGAAAGAAGTGCCACCAGAACGTATGTTTCCAAGTACCAATATAGTACATCACTTTTATCCAATTGCTTGGGTGGAGTAGATGAGACTTGTTTTTGGAGAGGGTGGCGGAGATTGTTTTTGTAATAAAGATTTTACAGTTGATGATGTAAAGAAAGCTGAATTCAAGTCACAAACGCAACTTTTAGTTAAATAATAATTGTTCCATTACAAATATAGGGTTTTGATATTTATGTCTCTTCCTAGGTCTGTTATTTAATTTTGTTTCTACCTCTTTGATTCTTTGATCTGTTAGGTTTGTAAAGTCACTTCCTTTGGCAAAATATTGTCTAATCAAACCATTTAAATTTTCGTTAGATCCTCTTTCCCAAGAGTGATATGGATGCGCAAAAAAGTAATCAATACATAAATTTTCTGCAACCTGCTCATGGCCTGCAAATTCTTTTCCATTATCAGCTGTTATAGTATGTAGATAAGGCTTCCAGTCTTCTAATATTTCATTGATAGCTTTAGTGACAACAACTGCTTCTTTAGAGCTTACTTTTTTCATTTTAAGCATTCCAGAAGCTCTATCATTTACGGTAAGTATGGCTTGATTATGGTTTTTACCTATGATTAAATCGACCTCTAAATCTCCAAATCGATTTCTTTGTTCAACAACTTCAGGGCGTTGTTCTATACTAATACGATTCTTTATAACCCCTCTAGAATCCTTTGATGAGCCACGTTTTCTATATCTCCTTCCCTGTCTGCGAAGGTGTGTATGTAAATCACCATCATTCCTCTTGTCTTCCCTAATATGCTGATATATACGCTCAATAGACACCGTTTCTTTACCTTGTTTTTTTAGGACACCAACTACTTGCTCAGGACTATAATCGTCTCGCAATAACAACTCTATTGCTTGTTGAATATCTTCTGTAAAGCGTTTTCTTTTAGGCTTTTCTTTATGACGTTTAGCATACTTTTTTTGGGCTAATTCATGCTTGTAAACTCCATTTCTTTTGTCTGAATTACGCTTAATCTCTTTGCTAATAACAGACTTGTCTTTTCCTATAGCAGCTGCTATCTCAACCTGTTTATAACCTTGTTTTAACATGCAACAAATTGTGTATCTTTGCGCTTGGGTGATGTGTTTCATACAACTTCTTTTTTCGAGATTTGAGACCGTAAGATACATATCCATCAAGACAAGAAAGGTAGGTTTTCCTACTTTTCTGTTTTGAAAATATAACCATCATAGAATCAAATCGAAAAGTTGCGTTTATTAGTTGAATTTAAGAAAATTGTTAAAACCATTACAGGAAAAGAAGAAATTTGGCAAGGAAAACAAGGTTATCCATGCCCTATAACAGATAAAAGTTATGACACACTAGTTAATGAATTAAACATAATGTTTGAAAAATATGATATTAATGAGTGTATTCAAAAAATAGCATTTTTAGCCCAAGTAGGAGCAGAAACAGGAATGTTTAGGCAATCAGTAGAAGAAAAGGGAAATACATCATCTAGCCAAAGTGTTTACAAAGGAAGAGGTATCATACAATTAACTGGAGGTATAGTTACTTCAACGGGTTTGTATGATGAACCTGATGTATATCAAAGTTATGCTGATTATATTAAAGATCAGGATATTGTAACTAGCCCTAATACAATTGCAGAAAATATTCATTATACAATTGATTCTGCAGGATGGTATTTTTCAAAGCATAAAAAAATACCTAAATGGAGTACTACTACTACTACTGGGGCAAATGCAAGCGTTTATAAAAAGAAAAGGAAGCATTTTAGTAAAGCTTTGGGCAAATCTTTAAATGAAACATCTTTATTAATTAAAGAAGGTGCTAAGTATTTCTGGTTACAATCTAAGGTTATAAATGGGTATGGAAGAAGTCAATATTTGAAACCAGATCCAAATGGTTGGTCTCATAGGCTTAAGGTATTTAATAAATTGAATCCTATTTTTAAATTTAATACAGCTTGTATAAATAATCCTAATATTTATAAATTAAAGGATCGTGCATCATGGATACAGATAGCATATGGTGAATTATGGACAGAAGAAATTTCTGGTTCAAAACATAATCCTAGAATACTTGAATATCATGCATCCGCAGGTCATACAGGTAGTAATATAACTGATGATAGTAATTGGCCATGGTGTTCTTCTTTTGTATGTTGGGTATTTACTCAATCAAAAGAATATACAGGGGAAATAACGGCAAAAGCAACTAATTGGAATAATTGGGGCAAGGAAGATTCTAAAGATAAACCTATGTATGGGTCATTAGCTGTTATAGATTGGGACGAAAATGATGATGGTGCAGGACATGTTGGATTTGTTGTTAATGTAGATGGAGACAATGTTTATTTACTAGGAGGTAATCAAACAGGTGGTGATAAAAGTACTTATGGTAAAGTATGTGTATCTCGCTATGACAAATCTGTAATTGATTATTTTAGAATACCTGAAAACTATACTCCAGAACAAAAAGATTATAAATATGATGAATTTAAAAATACAAACCTCAGTGTTGAAACCTTATCTAGTACTCGTTAAAATAAGTATACTTGCTTTTTGTTTAATTTCGTGTAAAAATGAGAAAAAAGAAAATCTAATTTCTTCTCAGAATAGCATAAATAAAACTTACAAAGGAAGAAAAGTTATTAAAGAAGTTATGTTTAAATATAATAAACAAAACTTAAAATCTATATTTTTATTAAAAGAGGAAGGAGAACTCGGTACTAAAGGTTTTACTAAAGAGTTAGAAGTTTTAATTTTAAATAAAGATATTTTAATTGATAGCTTTTCTTTTAAAAATAAAAGTATCCTTTGTGACTTAAAGATTTTAATTGATGAAATTAAGGTTATAAATGAGGATAATCATCAAATTTTATTCTTTCCTATTATACATAGCTGTGATGGTGAAGAACCTAAATTGCTAAAAATAAATATTTGGGATGATAAGAAATCAAGTTATGAAATAGGTATTCCTGTATATTTTCAAAATTCAGAAAGTAAAAGAGAGTTTGCAGAAAGTGTTTCTTTAATTAATTTTAAATCAAATCAAATTAGAAATAACGCATATATTACAATAGGTAAAGAGACAAAAATTAATCTATTTAAAATTAAGGGTGAAAAATCTAATAAGATAGATAGAGAAAATCCTAAATGTTTTACAGAATCTGATATTTCTAAAATCAAAGATTTTTTTGCTGTACCAACAAAAGATAATTTTTTTAATAATTTTGATAAAAAAGAAAATATAAGTGTAGAGTATATAGTTAGTTACTTGAAGAGTACAGATTGTTTAAATCAAAATATATCTATAACTAAAATTAATGATTGTACAGATGAATTGAAATGTGAGATCTATTGTTCTTTCAATTTAACACAAGATGAAAAAGATGACGGAGAGCTAAGTGAGGAAACTTTATATATTTATTTTAATAAAATTAATGGCAAAATCTACTTAAATAAATTAGAGTCTGAAGGTAGATAAGTGTTTTTCCACCTCTTCTGATGTGAGCGTCACGCTCGTAACAACTCCAACACCAAAAACTAAAGTATATGAAAAAGAACCAAAAGAAACCGATAATGATATTGTGACTACAGAAGCGTTTTCTGTACGAAAAGTAACAGCTACTAAGGATAAAGATGGTACAGAATGGTTACAAGTAAAAGGTAAAAGAAAACATAAAGATAAACAAGGTTGGATAAAATTAAGTGAACTAACAGAGATAAACCCATATGAATGGCAAATCCTTAATGATACCGGATCACAATACTTTTATCAATTTGGAGATTCTGTAGAAAATACCGAGCCTCATAATTTTGTTACTACATTATGGGAGCAATTAAAGCAATACGATAGCGATAATGATAAAGTGTTAAGCGTATATGAGTTACAAAAAGCAAGAAGTTCAGAAGCAGGAGCTAAAATACTAAGTAAATTTATATGTAAGCATTTTAGTGAGTGGGATACTAATAGCAAAATAAGAGATTTTAAAACTGAGGTAGAAAATATTTATAAAAAAGGAATAGAGCAAGAAACAGTTAAAGCTGAGATAACAGCTTTAGAAGAGGCAAGAGATAATAAAATAGCACTCTTAGAAGATAAAATTAATAACCTTTGTTTTTGGGATAAAATCCAAACAGGAGATCTTGTACCTACCAGTAAACGTAAACAAGATTATATTGACAAACATAAACCTGTGCGTACAAGTATGTTACCGAAAGGCACAAGTAAAGAAGAGATACGTTTAGCAAAAGAGTTTGATGACTTAGAGAAAGAAAGAACACCTAGAAAATTCCCTACGGATTCTAATGTGTATCACTTCCATCCTATTGCATTTGTTGAGCAGATGAAGATGATATGTGCTACTACACCACCTTGGATGGAGGTGGCTTTAGCAGAAGCTAAAAAAGCTAAGTTTATTAGAGAAACTTTGAGTCCAACATCTGAAATGGCTAATAAATACCATACTTATGTAGGGATGCCTAAAGCTACTGGTTCTACAGCTTGGTGTGCCTCTTTTGTTAATTGGTGTTTAAACGAATCTGGTCAAAAAAGTGTAAAATCAGCGGGTTCACAAAGTATACTTTGGAATGAAGGAAAACTATTTAAGCGTATTAATGAACCGGTATATGGTTGTATTGTTTTATTAACTAATTATGTTAAAAGTAATGGTAAACAAACTTCTAATGGACACGTTACTTTTTTATACGGAATTGATTCTAACGATAATTTAATATGCTTAGGAGGAAATCAACGTGATACAATAAAGTTTTCTAGATATAAAAAAAAAGGAGTTTTAGCTACTTTTGAACAATATCAGAAGTCTGAAAAAGGTGTTGTTTTTGTGGAGCAGAAATTTAATGGTTTTTTCTTACCTATGGATTATTTTACATCTAATAGTAAGGAACCAGATGTTGTAAACATGAAAAAATTAAATAATGAACTGGCTGGTAAAGCTGTAAAATCTGATGGGAAAAATGAAAAAACTACTTAGTATAATCTTATTAACACTACTCTTAATAGCTTGTAAAAAAGAAGCTAAACCAACTAAAAGTAATATCTCTAATAGAAATAAAATTATTATTAAAAGTGATACTTTAAAAAGAATAAAGACCATTAATGATAAAGAAGTAGAAAAACAGACCATTGTAGTTTTTTTAAAAAGGTTACAACTTGCTGTTAAAAGTAATAACATTGAGATAATAAATAAATCTATAAAGTTTCCTTTAGAATTTAGCAGTGGTGGAGAATCTATTTTTTACAATAACTATCAAGAGATTAAAGAAGATGGAAGCAATGAAGAATTTTCAAAAATATTAGAAGCTAAATTTATTGAGAAAAACAATTCTTTCTATAAAGTTAGATATCAAGATCCACAAAGTATAGATTATTTTATTACTTTTTATTTTATTAAAAGTATTGATGGTTTTAAATTAAAGAGTTTTTCAGAACCTTATTAAAAAAACTAAACGGTGAATTAATTAAAAATATTGAAGATGCTTTTGTGGGAGCTGTAATAGTTTTCTCGCATTCCCATGTAGCTTTTATTGCTGGACAATCTAAAGACAAAAAAAGTTTAATTTATTTAGGAGGTAACCAATCAGATGGAGCTACAAATGAAGGGCCGGGAAAAAGAACAATTTGTACAAATCCAAAATCTAAATCAGGTTTTAATACAAAGTTTTGGTTAGTAAAACCAAAAAATCATCCTTTAAATTCAAATAAAGAATTACCTGTAATATCTTCAGGTGGAAAAGAATTAGGTTATAAAGAAACACATAACTAATTATGAAAACATATAATAATATTAGATTACTATTAATTGAAATAATTTTCTTAACAATTATTTCTTGTAAGAATAATAAAGAAACCCCTAAAAACAATCATGTTTCAATATATTTAAAAACAAAAACGGAAGCAAAAAAACAAGACAGTACAAAAAAACAAATATTTGATGACAAAGAATTAAAAAATATTTTAAAACAACAATTAGCGAAGGGTAAATCTGCTTTGTATGATGATTCTTTTGATGTTGTGACCTATAAATATAGTCAGAAGGATTTAGATGTCATTCTACCTTTTTTGAAGGAAAATCTAATCGGTTATGATGTTCCTTCAAATATAAAGTTTAAAAAAATAATCAAACAGATATTTGGTAGAACTGTTGATTTTGCAAGTAATTCAAATTATTTATATGTGAATTTTAATAATAAATTAGATAGAGCTAAAAAGTTTTATAGAAATGATAATTCAATTCAAATAAACCCTTTCGCTATATTTATTATTAAAAAGGGTAATTTTATAACACCTCTTTATTCTGTAGCAGAGATTTTAAATTACAAAAATATATATCCAGAAATATCTAAATTTGAAAATAAAGTTAAAATCAATCAAAAAAATAAAAATGGTGAATCAATAAAGGTATTTAAATGGAGTGAAGACAAAGAAAATAATATTTCAAATAATTTAAAAACATTTGTAGCTAGAAATAAATATCTTTTTAATAACGATAAAAGCCAATTAGATTGGCTACTAAAAAACGACGAAGAGTTTATGGAAGCGTTGATAAGGGTTTATAATTATTCTAAAGACCAAAAACATAAAGATTGGTATGCTAAAAGAAATTAAATACAAATACGAACACATTGATAAACATAAATATGGACACATCAGTATGCCTCCTAAAGGATTGAGTTAAAAGACAATTTTCAACTAATTCTAATGTGTATCATTTTCACCCGATTGCATTTGTGGAACAGATGAAGATGATTGCTGGGGAACTTGATATTAAATCTGGTATTGAGTGGTTAGACTCTATTGCTATAACAATGCAAGAAAGAAAAGAAGGTGATAATTTTAAAGTAAAATATAAAAATGATGTTAATAGTGATACTAGAACTGCAATTACAGACAAAGGGGAAGAATCTTTAGACTGTTCAGAACTTGTTTGTAGGTATTTACAAAAAATCGGTTGGAGTAAAGAAGTTAAATGGCTTACAACAGCTTTGCTTTATTCATATGCACAGAAACATCCTGATAAATTAAGAATTAATGATGACGAAAATTACAAACCTATAAAAGGAGATATTTTTCTTTGGAAAAGCAATTCTGGCAGAATGGGACATACAGGCGTTGTTGTTGCTTATGACCAAAATACAGATACCGTTACTACAATAGAAGCCATTACAGGAAATACTTTAGCAAATGAAAATAGTAAAGGTTTTCAACTAATTAATAAATCATCTTACTATAGGTTTAATTTTGGAGGTACTATTAAATGCGTTTGGAAAAGAAAAGAATACCACTTAATAGGTCATAAAAAAGTAGGCTATACAAATTGTAGGTTTTACACTCCGTTAAAAAAATAATATATGTATAAAAAATTTTTATTTATTTTATTTGTTTCTGTTATAACTTTCTCTTGTAAAAAGAAACAAAAAAACTTTATCAATAAGAAATTAGAAATTCCCATTAATAAAGTTCAAGTTAAAAAAAGTTTATTAGATACAATTTCGACAAGTTTAAAAAAACTTAATTATGAACTACATCCTTATTCTGGATTTCCTTTGTTTTTTAATAATAAAAACAAAGACTATTATTATGCAATAACAGTAATCTCCAATAACAACGAAATAAAAGACAATTGGGTATTTGATGAGCTATCTTTTAATGAGAAAGTTGTAACAGAAACAAAACAATATATTTTAAAAAACGAAAAATCATATAACCTTGTTTTATTATTAATTAAAGATAATATTTATGAACAAGATGGTGTTTTTAGTCCTAGTGAAAATTTCAATTATGAATTATACTTAAAGAAAAATAATGTTTGGGTTTTAAAACAAAAATCTTTTTTCGATCAAGATTTCTTTGTATTCTTAGACTCTATATTTCTTAAGGAAGTTGAGCGTATTTTAAAATAAAATTGCTTAGAACAAAGTGTATAATTAATGGCGGTTTCGTGCTAATTTATAAAGTTTAAGCATTTATAATCCCGAAAACGAATTGTACACATTTTAAAAACGAATTGTACACTATTTTTTTAAATTTAAAAGCCGCTTAAACAGAGTTTAAACGGCTTTTAAGTACTATGATACCGTGCTTGTCCAGCCTTTATGAAGCATTATATCCGTATAACTGGTATTGGATGTGGTGTTAGCCTTCATTTCCTTCTTTTCTGCATTATCAAAGGGATTATTATCAAATGTACTGTGGCTTATCCACTCACATAGCTCTATAATTGAGGATTTATTAGAAGTAAAGTAAAAGTAGTTTGTACCATCCAATACCGTTAGCACATCTAAGTAATCCTTTAATTTCCAATAATTTTTGTAAGTGCTACAGTCTGTGCTTAGGTATGGTGGATCTACTAGGAATACTACCGACTTCTCACTTTTATACTTAGCAAATAAATCTTTATAATCCATTTTAACCACTTTTAAACCATTCAAATAGCCATCAGCATTATAATTACTCTTTCGTATCTTATTGTAAAGTGTTGCCTTTGAAAGTCCTTTAAAATCGGTCACAGTGTTCATTGCGAATAGTAACGAGCTAGAGATTGTTTGGTAATCTACAAAACCAGTGTTTTTTTCAAATAATTCCAATACTTCAGATCTGAATGGTTCTGTTATTTTTATTCCTCGAGGAGCATTTTTTAAAACAATTCTTAGTTGCTCTAGGTAGGTGTTAGTAGTTGGAATTGCTTCAATACGCTCCCTGAAATTATCGTAATCGTTATAAATTACTGTAGCCTCTTGGTAATAATCTTTTACAGTTCTTGAAAGTAATCCACTACCACCAAACAAGTCTACATAAATAGCATTCTTGGGATATTTCTCAAGCGCTTGTTTAAAGGCTGTTAGGTAGTTACGTTTTTGCCCCATAAAAGGCAATGGAGACACCTTAAAAATTTTCTTAATAATTGGTGTTTTTATCATTCTTATATTAATATATTTGTCATCTGACCACTAAAAAACAAAAAAACCACACAAGCAACCAAAGGATTTTGTCCTTCAGTAGCCTGTGTGGTTCTTGTTTAAAAAGTGGTCAGATATTTTTTAAAACTGAAGGACTTTTTTTAATTCATTCCCCCAATGAATTTAGTTTTCTATCCTACATAAATAATGTACGCAACAACATAATAAGGAGGTCTATTCTCATGATCTTCATTCCCTCCTTTGTTTATAGTACTTAGAGATACAGATTGCTGAGGCGAATAAGTTGTCTCAGAAACACTTAAGGCATTAATGTTATTATTATTTGTAAGTACATTCTGAGATGATGATCCTCCTTTTGCATAAACTGTATGAGGTAGCGAATGTTTATGAGGCGGAATAATTATATTACCATTATGGTTATGAGAAGGCATTTGTGATTCACTTAATTTAACTTTTTCAAACCCTCCAGTCCTATTTATATAAGTACTAATATCACTATAATCTGGAGATGAAGAATCAAAGCCAACAATAAACCTACCTGATAAATTAGGTGTTCCGTTAGATCCATTACACAATTTCCATCCATTAGGAATGGTATTAATTGATCCAGACCACATTATTATTCCTCCAATAGGTGTGCTATGATTTTGTAATTTTGAAATCCGTTTTAATTCCGAAAAACTAAACGTTATCACTCCTCCAGTACCGCATTTTGCCTCTCTAATAATATGTGCTGGCTTGGTGTCTAAATTACCATCCAAGTCTAAATCTTCATTATAAACAGCAGCTACATTAGTTTCAATAATAGTTATTGTAGTTGCTTCTACGGATGCTTTAAACGGAAATATTTCGCCATTATAAATAATTGTTCCTGCGGACACATTCCCTGCAGTAACAACAACACCTTCCAAAATCACACTTTTACCTATTGCTTTAGATAATCCAATGATTCCATACTGTAGTGACTTTTGAAGGAATTTGAATCCCTCTATGGTAAGCCCAAAACCACCTGATTTTAAATCTAAATAATCCATTGTATGTTATATGTTTTACTTGCTAATTTGTAATAATCAATTAATGCAGCCACTCCACTTACATATGCTGTTTTTGCAATTTCATCTACTGGTAATAGATCTGAAGGAGCCAATACTTCAAAGTCGGATCCAACCCCCATAAAATCGTTGTCTGAATATACAAACACTGGCTGTTGTTCTTGTTCTGAATAAATAAAGGCTGGTTTGTTTTCTGCCTCAGAATAGATCCATAATGGTTCTAAGAATCTTCCATCTGTTATTTTAAACCTTCGCTGTTCCTTGTCAAATATATCATTTAAGGCAGCCTGTAAATAACATACTTGACTATTATGTGTTACCTCGTAAATAGACACAAATCGAAAGTTTAAAAACTGCCCATACAACTCTTTAAATGGTGTTATAAGAGCGTTTAACCACTCAATCTGAATACGCTTACGTAGCTCTATTGGTAAATTTAGTACCAGGAGTTTTTTAAAGTTGATAATATAAATACGACTATTGACCACGAGCTATCCAATTTATAGTTGTTGCACCTTCATCCATTCGCATATATCCAGCATCTGAAATGTAGGTTTCATTTATAGTTGCCCATTCTAAGTTGCCATATTTTGTCTCAGCTGACTTAATAATTGGCAATTTTACACCTTCTATTAATTGTAAATGATCCGTTAGTTGGGTTAACACCAACTCACCGTTAAAATCAAGATTATACAAAAAGCTTTTAATTGCTTCCTGTACTGGAGTATTAGCAGTTCCATCCAATCGAGCACCTGCAGCACTCAATATTTGTGGATTGTAATGAATATCCAATACTAACTTTAAACTATCATTTACTCTGGAGGTGGGAATAATCTTAGTACCCGCATCCCCCGTTTGTTTAATATAGTCTTCAAATGCCAACATTTCAGCCGGTTCTAAAGGGACATACTCATTATTAACCTCCTTTGCCAGTTTTAATTCCAAATGCCCCCGACCATTCACTATTTTACGAATAACAGCTACATGTTTTATTATTTTAGCAGCATCTATTTGAGCAATTGTTAGGGTTGAATTATTATACTTATCCGTCTCCGTAACTAAAGCATGTCCAAATTGGAATGCCAATGCGAGTTCTTCATACCAAGTGAAATTATGAATCTTGTTTTTTTTAATTAAATCATCCATTTCCTTTTTATGGATATCAAATATTGATTCCAATGTCCAAACTACCACAGCGACAACCCAAATCCATAAACGCCAAATAGCCACTCTCGAGGTACTTGTGAGCCCAGCAATTGTATTGCGTTCATTTGTTGTTAGCACCTCTAATGTATCTAACTCCGAAGCCTTTTTCTTAGCTCTTAATATTGATTCCTGTATGTCGTTGAGTGTTCTTGCCATCTTTATTGTTTAGGAATCCAACCTATTTGTATTTGATTTAATAATTCAAATGCTTTGCCTATAGCTTGATTGGCTACTTTTAAAGCTTCATTCACTTGTGAGGCATCTACGGATAATTGCACGCCAAACTCTTTTTCTAGTTCCTGTCGTTTTTTATGAAATTCCTCCATTTTTTTTACTAATTCCTCTTGAGCTTCTTTTTCCTCATTTTTTGCTTTTTGAACTATCTTAAACGCTTCAAATTCCTTTAAATCTTCTTTGTTGATTGTGACTGGATTACTCATTATTTATATTTATTTAGCATCCTGTTGATGCTGTTACTGTATCTGATAATATTATTGCGGTTATTACTCCATTTACGATATGATAAATTGTAAATGTATTTGTAGATCCTGAAGAACCTCCATAAAAATAAGTTCCTGTAAATGTTATTTTATAATATGGGGACATATATCCATAGAGTTGTTCACCTACAGTAATAGGAGCTGTCGAATATCTTTTACAAGTAAATCCCGAAATGTTGATTGATTCCTTACTGTAAAGGCATTTTAAATCTTCATCTGAAAACTGTGATATGTTCACACCTCCTATTGAATGTTGTAAATTCACATCCATTGTTGGCTTAACATGCTGATACCCTCTAAAACTTAAAAAATTATTACCGTCTCCTACTTTATAAGTTGGGTCATAAACACCTATAGCATCTATAAATATTTGTATAGAAGAACGCCCCAATGTATTTGTATCCCCATATATCTCTTGTAAAATATCCTCTATAGTTATAGTGTTGGTCGTTGTTATCATTTTATGCCTAGTTGTTGAGTTAAAAGTGCTACTTGATACTTTAAATATGCGATTTCCTCTGAATGTAAATCTATAATTGCAACTTTATATGTGTCCTTTTCAGAACCTGATACGAATGTTTTTAAATCATTATCTAACAACATATCCTGTGCTATTGGTGAAACATGACGCATTTTAGTATCTCCTTCTATGAAATTAAAAGAAGCATATCTCGTATTTAATTTTTTTGGTGATAAATAAATGATATTCTTTTTTGCTCTACGGTCTGAGGTTCCTTGCCATGATTGGCTGAAAACAGTCCCCTTTGATGTTACATCTCCTGAGAATGTAGCTCCATCTCTATGCAATCTAAGCCTCTCCTGCATGTTATTAAACCCGTTCCATGCATTAAATGAAATATCTGCATAATTAGATGGTGTTGCAATATTTGGCAACTCAAAAGAAATGTTAGCTACTGGTAAGCCCTGATTCCTGTTCCATGCTCGGAGTTTGAATAAAACATCACCACTTGCTGCTCCTATCCCTTTACCTGTTAACTCATTGTCTAATGTAACGTTCCCTAAAAATGCAGCATTACCACTAAAGTCAATACTTGCCTTTACTTGGTCCGAATTATTTAAAAATTGCAATGTACTACCAGATGTTTTAATATTGTAAGAATTTCCTGAGGGGTCTTTTATTGCTAATAAATTAGGTATTATTATAGCTGCTGTTATTTTTCCTGAGAACACCCCATTATTAGCGTCAAAATCTCCAGTAGAGAATTTGCCTGTTACCCTATTTATATTAAAACCTTGCCCAATATATGCTCCTGTATTTGAAAATCTATTTACAACAAAATCATCACCTGCACCTCCTAAAATCATATCCCACTTCTTAATAGGACCTCCCGACCTTTCTGTAAAAGTTAATCCTGAACTGCCTCCTACGTAAATACCTTTAGACGTAACGTAATTTGCCACAAAATCAACGTCTGATTTATTAAAATTCCCTGAGTGATAATACTTATTAGATAATAAAATACCGCCTTCAGAAATACTTCCTCCAGTCTTAATATTCACACTACCAAAATCTCCTCCAGTTCTTAGCAAAGAATTTGCGGTGGTATCAGATTTTATAGTATCTAAATTAATTATTGCAGAAACGCTTATAAAATTAACTTTAGCCTGTGATGCATCCGTAAAGGCATTAGTATCAGCATTGCTTTCATATTTAATTTTTATTGATGCAGCGGTTTCAGCAGTGCTTTTTCCTTGCTGTAAAATCCACTCATTATCCGTATTGTCCCATATATAAGATTCTACATCTGAACCAATACCCGCATCTACATAGGCATAATTACCTTCTATACCCACAGGGATAGTTGTTCTTAATGCCGTAATATTTGGAAACTGCCCTTTAAAATGAGGTGCTTCTAAACCTGCTAATTTTGTTTTTTCGGCATCCGTAAACCCATTGGTATTAGGTTCTGCCTCATATAAAGATTTTATTTCATTTCCTGTTTGATCTGCGGTGGCTAATTTCTCAATACTTTGTAATTTCAATATTAAATCGTTTGTAAAATTATTTTCAGACAAGCCTTGTCCGACAATTTTATCAACCTTTAAAATATTATATGCATCAAATTCAGCCTGTAAACCATCTATCATAGACATCGGATGGGATTGAGGATGTATATAATTTGACAAGTTTTTTAGCTTTGTAAGTAAAGTCCCTGTAAAATTATTTTCAGAGAGTCCTTTCCCATCAATTTTATCAACTTTATTATCAAGTGTGTTTTGTAAATTGGTTATATAATTAATGTTTTGATTGGGGGGTAATGTTGGTACAGCAATCTCACGTGGATATTCCGGAGCAAGCTGCCCCCTCTACCGGGACTCAAAAAAGATGTAATTACATACTGACGTTCTGACGTATGTTGACCCCCTCTAAAATTATCGGATTAATATTCCGGAGCATATTGACCCCTCTAATTATTAAGAGAGCTCATTTTTGTAACGGAGCATGTTGATCCCCTAAATAATTTTGGTTTTACTTAGTGGTAATTAATCACTAAATGAGAATAGATGGCAGGTAAATCAACACGTATGAGTCTCGTAAAACAATTATTAAGAATGCACCACAATGGCATTGGTATTAAAACCATTGCAAGAACACTTTGTGTGAGTAAAAACACCGTTAAAAGCTATATTTTAAAAGTCAAAGACAGCGGCATTCCATTCGAAAATTTATTAAAACTAGAAGATCCTTTATTAGAAAAAGCATTGCTCGCTGGAAACCCAGCCTATAAAGATCAACGCTATGAAGTTTTAAAGGATAAGTTGGGCTATTATGCCAAAGAACTCACAAAGATTGGTGTAAACCGTGTGGTTCTGTGGGATGAGTACAAAGCAGAGTTCACCCCCAACTATTATAGTTATAGTCAATTTTGTGATCATTTACGCCAATATCGTCGCAGTAGTAAACCATCGATGGTTTTAGATCATCATCCTGGAGACAAACTTTATATTGATTACGCAGGAAAAAAGTTGTCTTATATTGACATTGATACAGGGGAAATAATAGATGTTCAGGTATTTGTAGCCTGCCTTCCTTATTCTGATTATTGCTTTGCTATAGCTGTTCCAAGTCAGAAAACAGATGATTTTATTATGGCATTACAATGCTGTTTAAAAGATATAGGAGGCGTACCACAAACACTAGTCCCCGACAATCTTAAAGCTGCCATAGTAAAGGCTAGCAAATTATGAGCCAACAGTAAATAAAGTGCTTGAAGATTTTGCGAACCATTACAATACCACTGTAACCCCTGCAAGATCTAGAAAACCACAAGACAAAGCATTGGTTGAAAACCAAGTAAAGCTAATCTACAGTAGGGTTTATGCTAAGTTACGCAATCAGCAATTTTTATCATTATCATCACTTAATACAGCCATAAAAACATTGGTTAAAGCTCATAATCAAACTTAAATTCAAGTAGTAAATGCAACTTCTTAGATTTGAGAGTTTCTAAGGTTTATTTTTCAAAACAGAAAGAGAGTCACCTCTCCTTCATGTTTTGATGGAATAGTTACCTTACGCCCTCAAGTCTCTGAAAAAGAAGTAGTATGGCACATTTAACCAAAGAACAAAGATACACAATTACCTGTATGTTATCACAGGGGTATTCTAAGTCCAAAATAGCCTTGGCTATAGGGAAACATAAAAGCACTATAAGTAGAGAATGCAAACGTAATTGCGATGCTCGTAGCGGCTCCTATGAATACGAATTAGCACATAGAAAGTGGAAGGATAGACATAAGAAAAAGCGAAAGCACATTAGGTTTACTGAGAAGATAAGAAGCGAGGTTGAAAAGCTGTTACGTGATGATTATAGTCCAGAACAAGTGGTTGGAATACTTACTAAGCAAGGAAAAGAAGTTGTTTCAGTAGAACGTATTTATCAGCATATCTGGCAAGATAAGAAGCATAAAGGCACACTCTATACTCATTTAAGAAGACAAGGAAGGAAGTACAGGAAACGAGGGGCATTCAAGGACTCACGTGGTATTATTAAAGATCGAATTAGTATTGAAAAACGACCAGATATAGTGGAGAAAAGAGAACGTTTTGGAGATTTAGAAGTGGATTTAATAATTGGAAAAAATCATCATCAAGCCATTCTTACAATCAATGACAGGGCTTCTGGGATGCTAAAGATGAAAAAAATAGCATCTAAAGAATCTTCTGTTGTAACAGCTGCTATTAATGAGCTTTTAGAAGATTGGATACCGTATATAAACACTATAACAGCTGATAACGGAAAAGAGTTTGCAGGACATAAAAAAGTAGCTGAATTTTTAGGAATCGATTATTATTTTGCACATCCTTACCATTCATGGGAAAGAGGATCTAATGAAAATTTAAATGGGCTTATTCGGCAATATTTCCCTAAAGGAAGTGACTTTTCGATATTAACTAAGCAGATGATAAAACAGGTGGAAGGAAAATTAAATAGAAGGCCTAGGAAAAGGTTTTCATATCAAAACCCTATATTTGTAATGAATCAATTATTGTTTAACCAAAAAGTTGCGTTTATAAGTTGAATTCAGCAAACTAGAATGCAACGCAAGGATTACTCTAGAGAAGAAAAATTTATAGCTGATGAGCAACATACTTTAGCGGCTTTGCCAACTACTGATTTTGAAGTAAAATATTATAAAAGCTTAAAAGTAGCTCATAATAATCACATCTATTTAGCTTCAGACAAGCATTATTACAGCGTTCCTTACATTCATATAGGAAAACAGGTTAGGGTGATTTACACACGTAGCTTAGTTCGTGTTTATTACGATAATGAGCAGATAGCTGTACATCCAAGAGGACTGAAAAAATCAGGATATACTACAACAAGTGCACATTTATGTTCAGAACATCAGTATTATAAAAAACGAAGCCCAACCTATTATTTACAAAAAGCATATCTTCATTCTGAGGAGTTGTACCTATTTCTAAATGGATTATTTAAGCAGGACAAGTACCCTGAACAGCTTTATAGAACCTGTGATGGCATTTTAAACTTGTCTAAAAAAACAGATCCAACAGAATTTATAAAAGCCGTCAAAATAGCCCAAGAAAACAATAATTACTCCTATGGTTTTTTAAAACGAATACTAGAAAATAAGATGACAGAAAATACAGAATCTGCATCTTCAAAACCACTATCTGATCATAAGAATATCAGAGGAAAAAAACACTATAAATAAGCGTTTAAATGTATAATTACTAAATTTTAAATAAAGATGAACAACATTGAAAACAAGTTTAATCAACTACGACTGCTAGGAATGTCTACCCAATGGGAGGCCTTAAAAGAAACACGTCAGCATCATGATTTATCACTACCAGAGGGCTTAGAAATATTGCTACAAGCTGAACAATTAGATCGAGAAAATAGGCGTTTTGAACGCTTAAAACGAAGTGCTAAGTTTAGATATAGTGCCAGTATAGAGGAGTTAAACTTTGAAACCTCTAGAGGCTTAAATAAATCACAAGTGACCGAGCTTGCAACGGGAAACTACATTAAAAACGGAGAGTCAATACTTCTAACAGGCTCCACTGGATGTGGTAAAAGCTTTACAGCATCGGCATTGGGACACAGAGCATGTTCTCAAGGAGTAAAGGTGTTATACTATAATCTTCAAAAACTACTCATCATTATTAAAATGGCACGTATTGATGGAAGTGTTTTTAAGTTATTGGAGAAAATATCAAAATCTGGATTATTGATACTCGACGATTTTGGAATAACTCATTTAAATAACCAGCAACAAATGGATTTAATGGAACTAATTGAAGATCGACACGGAAAATCATCCACCATAATAGCGAGTCAATTACCCGTGGAAAACTGGTATGAAATCATCGGAGAAGCAACCATAGCAGACGCCATTTTGGATCGATTAGTACACCGCTCTCACCGAATAGAATTAAAAGGAAAAAGTCTAAGAAAAAAACTGTAACTTTGTCAGTATCTCATTTTTAAGACCAAAATCTACAGAGGGGTCAACATCACCGGAATGAGGGGTCAACATCATCGGAATATCTAATGTATAAGTAATTGCTTTTCCTAGTGGACTTTTCGGTAAGCTTCCTTGGGTATTATGGATCAACCATTTTATAAATGTATCCATTATTGGTTGTGCTTTATCTAGGCGATAAGCATGCCGTTGCTCAGGAGTAAATTCCTGGTTTTTACAATGTCGTTCTATCCAAATTGGAGGTAATGATAGAGCTGGTGCTACCTTTACTTCTGCCAATATTACAAGAGTAACCATCCAAACCTCATTCCGTCAATTTTTATGGTATGAAGATCAATATGAATATCAGTCTTTTATAGTAGACACACGTACAGGTGCTTATGAAGAAATTCCTTTTGAAGAATTAAGAGGGGAAGTTAATATTGTAAAAGAAGAAGGTAGTATTCCTAGAACCGAAACAAGCATACGTATACCTGAATGGGTACATGAGAAAAGGAAAAAACATGAATATAGGTTTACTATTTTTCAACTAGTATTTGTATGTAGATTGCTACTAAATGAACAACATAAAAAATATTATCCACATACTTATGTAGGCAAAGATCGCTATATGGGTATAAAAATGCAATTATCACAATCTAGAACTCATAATTTTAAAAACATGAATGGATTACTATTCCCTCCGAAACCAACCGAGTTTAAAGGGTATTATCATAAAAATGTAGAGGTAGATACTCTAGATAAACTACTCAAGTTTCGCACTTAGATAGATTTACGCAACCTCTTGATAGTTAAGCTTGTGGGTATTCACTAGGAATCCAAAATCTTCAATATTCGCTATTATTTTACGTGTAACCATTTCAACATCAATAGATTCAATCATCTTTTCCAAAATGTCAATCACCAAGCTGATAACTGCTAATATCCTGATGTTTAGCTTATTCTCTATATAATCTTGTTTTAAATCTTTAAACAAGCCTCCTATAGTTTCGTAGGCTTCCATTCTATATCGAATACTGGTGAGTAAATATTGAACCATTATAATGCTTATTTGTGCGATTTGAATATCGAAATTAGTAGACTGACATTTTCCAAGACCAAACAACTGCTTAGCTTCTTTAAAAAACACTTCTATGGACCATCTGATACTGTATATTTCAATAGCCTTTACAAATTTCAGTGTTGTATCCGTTGATATTAACGTGTGCCATTTGCCATTCTTTCCACGTTTTGAAATAAATACAGCAACCTTAAGACCATCAATTTCAGTTATGTAATGATGGTAGTAATAATTGAATTTACGGCATCGTTTTGGTTTTATTTTCTGTTTTTTGAGTTGTGACAACGTTTTTATCTTTGATCGAACTTCAATCTTACTGTTGTATTTATACATCCCAATAATATGAGTTGAACTACTAATGTTCCGTAGCTTTCTAAGTAATTTAACACTTGTAAACCAGGTGTCTATTAAGATGTAATCTATGGGGATTTTACGTTTTACAAGCCTTGAGAACATTTGAACTAGCAGGTCTGTTTTCTTTTTATTGAGTTCCTGATACCTCTTTGCTGCAATTGTTTTACTACATCTTGGAGTTTTCTTTTGAAGCCTACGTTGCTTCGCCGTTAGACCGTATTTTAATTTTGATGTTTTACTTTCACGATGCAAACTAAAGTCAACAGGGATAAATACACTTCCATTCCAATAACCAGCTACAAGTAGCTTAAAGCCTAGGTAATACGTTTTTGACACATGGTTGTATATTTTTGAAACACCTTCAATTGTCTTTCCTGTTTTAGAAAGATCAGTATCGTCAAAGATCAAGCACTTTGTAGCGTCTTGAGATGGAGTAAAGAACTCTTCTTTTAATAGATATTGCTTCACAAACTGAGCTAGAAAAACCCTCCAATTTATCTTTTGATTTGCTAGGATTCGATAGTATGAATCTTTACCCGACTGACCTAATCCCTTGTCTTTACTACTTGTAAGTCCATGAATAGAATCAAATCCGATAATAGGTAAAATTAAAAGTGTAGAGATTAAATTACCGAATGAAATCCCCGATTTCTTACACCAACTAAACTTGTTTTTAATTTTATTGAATCCTAAAATATTTAGATGTGCTTGTAGGTATTCTGAACTAAGCCAAATCTTATTAAATTTTCCTTTTATCTCCTGTGTTTTTGTGATATCTTCGTGTTCTAGCATGTTTTGTACTTTCTTGTTCGTACTTAAAAGTACAATAAAACCAGGGGATTACCTTGGTTTTCATGCTATTTATTTTTACTTAAACACCTGTAAATGATGGGTGCGAAACTTGAGTAAACTATTAAAATGGGCTAAAGAACCCGTATTAAATATATAAGTCTATGGCAAAAATTAAAAAGCGTTTTGGTAAATGGGGAGGTTATTTGCCACATTGTATTGATGGACGACCTACAATAGATATAAAAAAAGAAGAAATGGATGGAGAATATTATATTAAAGCTAATGATGAGTTTTTTATAATGAATAATGATTTATTTGGTAATATATATCTATATATAGGGTTAGCCCTTTATTTCTTTATGTTATTAACAATAGCAATAAGACTTTCTGCAGATAAAGATGTTGGTTTTATTTTTTTATTTTTTTTATTTTCTTTTGGAACATTATCTATCATATATAATTATACAGCTCCAGTAAAAAAGATTATTTTAGATAGACTCAATGGGATCGTTACTTTTCCCAACTTTTTATGGGGCAAACCTATTTGCATGCCTTTTAAAGATATGTTGGTAGCATGGTCAGTAAAAAATTCAGGAATCAACCCTTCAGGACCTTCGCTTTCTGCTTTTCATCCCAACGGTTTTTTTAGCACCGATATTATGGGGGCAGATGTGTTGGAAGATTGGTATTTTATAGTATGGTATATGGATAAAAACCGTCCTTTACCTCCGGGTACTGCTTTTGATGAATATCGTGAGAAAGATTATCTGCGAAGAAAATCTGAAGGCTTTCCAGAAGGGTTATATCCTTGTAGTATTCATATTCCAGAATACAAGCCTTCAAAAAAAAGAAAGTAAAAAACAAAGAATTGTAACTCTTATTAATTAGAAAATAATATGATAACTATTAAGAATTGTTAGTGTCTTTAATAAACGTGATGTTGATGCCAGTATTGCTTGGGGATTGGCAGGTGTTGCTTTTACAGTAAGTACTGCGGCAGGTATTTGGGGAGGAACTGTTTTTTTATTATCAGGGCCTGTAGGTTGGATTGCCTTAGGGATTGGTTTAATAGGAGTGGTTTTAGCAAATGTTTTTATAGACACAGACTTGGAATTCTATTTTAAACACTTTTTATTATCCGATCATAAAAAATTACCTATTGGTAATAACAGTCCTATGGCATACAACCGTCTTGTCTATAAAAGTATTGAGACTTTAGTAGAGAGTGAGGATGACGACATTAAAAATAGCCTAATGTATCCTGAGGATGCTATTGCTAGTTTACACGATCTTACGGTATGTACCAGCATTAATTACTATGTAGAAAACATGAAAATGAAATTTGCAGGCAGACGTGGTAGAAGTACGGGGTATTATGTAAGTAGTTTTGGTATTACTATGAATTTTAATCATTTTTTATACGATGTAAATCAATTAGAAGCAAAAGGTATGATAGTGCGTCATACCTGGGTTAATAGTATTGGAAGTAATGCCGAAGAATTTAATTTAATATTAAAAGATGCCAAAATAATAAGCATGAAAAATGGACAACAACAACTTTTAGTAATTGTAGCAATACCTTACGAAAAAAGAAAATTAATAAAAGACGATAAAGATTTAGAAATGGTACTAGCCATACGTGTAAGAATTAATAAAGAGAAAAACCATTACTTCCCTTACAGACTACTAGACAAACCTGAACGCTATATTGGTGCTAAATTTAAGTTATATAAAAACATATACACTAATTCAGGGGAAAATAACACAGATAATCAAAATTTAGTTTTTGATACCTTAGCGAACTTAAAACTTGATAAAACATGGTAGATGCGACTTTTAATTACAAACGCCCTATAACCCATACCCAATACAAACATGGAGATAAAGAAACCAAAAAAGGAGGATTTAGCAGAATGCTGACTATGCGTATAACAGATGACATGCATGTTATGAAAAAAAGTGATGTAGGTACTAAAGGGGGCTTTCCTTTTGCTACAGATGTTTTTTTAAAATGCCCTGTTGTTCCTAAGATAATGCCTTTATGGTTGGGTAGCGTATTTTTATTTTTATTTTGTATTTATGTATATCTTACACCAAGTGACAAAGACAATGGCGATTATATATTATTTTATTTAATAACTTTTCTTTCTTTTCTAGGATTTTTGTTTTTTGCAACCTATTATTTTACGATGCCAACAAAAGAGCTTATTTTTAATAGAGCGGACGGTTTGGTTACTTTTCCGTATCCGTCCGACCATCCCCATATTTTTTAGTGGAAAAATAGCTTCTATTTTTGACGCATGAGAAAAAACGAAGAAAAACGAGCCTATATGACAGCTGTTGTTTCCGATTGGAAGTTGAGTGATTTAACCTTGGAAGATTATTGTAAAAGTCATAAAATTACACTTTGTAAATTTAGGTACTGGAATAAGAAATTGACCTCCAAAAATGCCAGTGGATTTTCAAAGGTTGAACTTATTGATGCTCCTATTGAAAACAGCAGAAATTCTATTTTAGATAGTTTTAAAATCGAGTATCCAACAGGTGTAAATTTGGTCATTAACAAAGAGATTACACTTATCGATTTACAAAATTTAATTCATTTGTAATATGCTAAATCTTTCAAGTGAACTTGATTTTCATCTGTACCTAGAACCCACAGATATGCGTAAAGGATTTAATGGTTTGTCAGGTGTTATCCGTAATAATTTAGAAGAGGATCCTAGTAATGGAGCTGTTTTTATCTTCATAAATAAACCTCGAAACAAAATAAAACTATTGCATTGGCAAGCAGGTGGATTTGTACTGTATTATAAACGATTGGAACGAGGTACTTTTGAACTTCCGGTGTATGATAATCTGAAAGGAAGTATACAAATGAAATACAGCCAAATGGTGATGCTTCTTGATGGACTGTCTATAAAAAACATCCAACAAAGGAAACGTTATTAATGTCTTTTTACAGGTAAAAAACCTAATAAAACCAGGCTGTTCATGTATATTTTTCGTATATTTAATGTATGGAAAAAGACTTAGAACAGCTATCAAAAAAAGCACTTATAGCCCTATTACAGGAGGCTAATTCTAAGTCAGATTTACTTATCAAAAAGACAAATTCTCTTAGCTCAAAGAATGAGTTACTTAATACAAAGACAAGTTCTCTTAGCGCAAAGAATGAGTTACTTACTATAAAGACAAAAGACGTTACTTTACAAAAGGCTATCCTAGAAGCTCAATATAAAGAATTAGAGACAAAATACGGATATGGACAATTTCAATTAGAGCAATTACGTCGTATGATTTTTGGGACAAAACGTGAGCGTTTTATAATGGCTAATAACCCTTTTCAAATGCAACTCCCTTTCGAAGTTTTAAAAGAGATGCCCCAGGAAGAAGAAGCTCCTGTAAACATTACATATCAACGTAAAAAGGCTAAAAAAAGAACGATTGGAAGTTTAAATCTCCCCAGTCATTTACCTGTTGAAATTATTAATTTAGAGCCTAAAGAGACTATAGAGAACCGAATAAAAATAGGTGAAGAAATTACAGATAAATTAGAACTTGTACCCACAAAGCTATACATAAAACGATATGTCAGACCAAAATACGCCTTAAAAAAGAAAGTACAAGACACATTGATTGACAATGGAAACCCTTTAGGTATTAAGACCGTTATTATGGCTGATTTACCAAGTTTTGCTATTGAAAAATCTGTAGCATCAAACAGCCTGCTAGCACAGCTATTGATTGATAAATTCTTAGATCACTTACCGTATTATCGACAGATAGAACGTTTTAAACGAGAAGGAATCTCTATAAGTTCATCTACAATAAATGGATGGCAAAACAGCTTAGGACACTTACTTAAGCCGCTGTATCAGGCTATGAAAAACACGGTGCTGTCACAAGGATATGTACAGGCCGATGAATCAACTATTCCAGTGCTAGACAAACAGAAAAAAGGAAAAACTCATACTGGATATCATTGGGTGTACTATTCACCCATACAAAAAATGGTATTGTTTGATTATCGTCCCTCTAGATCTAAACATGGACCTAGAGAAATGCTTAAAAACTTTAAAGGGTATTTACAAACAGATGGCTACGCTGTATATGATGAATTTGCACATAAAAAAGATGTCACTTTAGTAGGGTGTATGGCACATGCACGTCGTTATTTTGAGAAAGCACTAGACTATGACAAAGTAAAAGCGAGTCATGCGATGGTACTCATTCAACAATTATATGCCATTGAGCGACATTGTAAAAAACAGGAATTTACTCCTGAGCAACGGCATGCTTATCGCCTAGATAAAGCACAACCAATAATGGATACATTTATAAAATGGTTGATCCATAACACCCAAGGAAGCTTACCGAAAAGTCCACTAGGAAAAGCAATTACTTATACATTAAAACGATGGGACTACTTAAAAGCCTACCTGTATGACGGTACTTTAGAACTAGATAATAACCTAGTAGAAGGATCTATCAGAACATTAGCTATTGGACGTAAAAATTATTTATTTGCAGGTAGCCATGATGCTGCAAAAAATGCAGCGATGTTCTATTCCTTTTTTGGGACTTGTAAAAAACACCAAGTAAACCCCTATAAATGGATGAAAAAAATACTGGATATAATCCCTGATTACAATGCTCAAAAATTAAGTGAGCTATTTCCACAAAATTTAAACCTCGATCAATAAATCGAGGTTTTTTTATGTATTTTTAATTCCTATACGTACTTCGTCGGACGGATACTGTTCTATTCCTTTTTTGGGACTTGTAAAAAACACCAAGTAAACCCCTATAAATGGCTGAAAAAAGTACTGGATATAATTCCTGATTACAATGCGCTAAAATTAAATGAGCTATTTCCACAAAATTTAAACCTCGATCAATAAAATCGAGGTTTTTTTATGTATTATTAATTCCTATACGTACTTCGTCGGACGGATACACTTTTCCTGGGTTTATGTGGTGTAAAAACATAACGATGCCTATACATAAGATAATATTTTCTATGTCATCACCTAGTATTCAGGGAGGAGGTGCTTATATGTTGCAAATTGTACGACCAGACAGGACGTATTCCTTGTATTTATGTACAAGGGGCTATAGTTGTTATGAAGATTTATCATCTTATTTATGGTATATGGATAAGAATAGACCATTACCTACGGGGGAAGGTTTTGATCCGTGTCGTTTACAAGATTTTGAACGTAGAAAATCTGAGGGTTTCCCTAAGCCATTATTTCCTTGTAGTTTTGAAACTCCAGAAGCTACGCTTGAACAACAGGCAGAACGTGAGCGTATTGGCGGTTGGTAAAAGTTGATAGCGCAAAGCAATGCATTCGCGCGGATTTAAAATCCGCGCCAGTAACTGAGTGTCTGCTAGGAATGTTTCGCGGAAAGGTTTACGGAAAAAGGTGATTTATGTATCATTAGTAAATACAGATGATGTAGTAGATGAGAATGCGCACTGGTTTGAAACCTGTGATTGAGTTTCCGATGCTGCCTTGGATGTTTTTCCGGTCTATCGAAGCAGCGCTACTGCACAATTGTATTGTATAGCGTCTACGAGTAAACCATGCAATTATTTTTATTATGTAATATTGGAATGTGTAAGAAGAGTCATGTTAAATACTCTTAATCTACTACGGTCACACGACACAATCGTTTGAGAGCGAAGGATTCTACGGTTTTATAGCTGTACTTTTATTCGTGTAGATTATTTATTTCCAAATATTAGAATCATCTAAATTTTTTACATCCTTACGTTTTAAGAAACCCGAAGTTATAACTTTACCATCAAAATATACTTGTACTCCTTTATCTCCCATACTTTCTAGGTAAGCAATATCTCCCTTTACTAAAAAGGCTTTTCTTATTTTTTTTAACTCGTAATCGCTATAAAAATAAGTTTTATCTGCTATTACTTTTATTTTTTTAGAAAACCCTATTATATTATATTCTTTTATATAATCTTTTTTGTCTTTTTTTGATTGTTTTTTGATAAAACTAAATACAACATTATTAAGGACATCTTTTTTATAAAATGTAGCCGTTGTGTCCTGTATATCAAACCTTCCATAGTAAATTGTTTCGTACATGTAATTTGACGACAGTGTTGTTTTGTAAGATTTTAAATCTGATCTATATAGCTGGTTTTCATCAAAACGTATTTTGGTTAATAAATTATCGTTTATTTTTTTATTTGCATAAATCAGGTATTTGCCTTGATTTTTTAAATCATTTGTTTTAAGGTTTTTAATAGGTATTTTTATTTTATTTATAAAACCAATATAACCAAACTCTAAGTGTGTAAAATCATTAACTCCATCACAAACTCCTTCAACACATATAATTTCTAGTACTTTATTATTATTAATAACCCTATATGCTTTTGTCATATTAATATCTTTTTCTCCATTCCAAATACCTTGTATCAATTCTAAATCAAAGGTGTTTTCAGATTCAGTGTTTGTATTTATAATAGAATCTTTTTTCTTCTCTATAACTATTTCTTCTGTAAGTAGTTTTTTATGTACTTTATTATTACACGATACTGCTAACAGTAAAATTGTGAAAAGTATTATTTTATTTTTCATCTTCATTGCTTAAAATTTCATATGCTTTTTTAGTGTATTTTTTTCTATCATCTAATCCATTATCACCCCCATTAACATCCTGAGTAACACTAGTAATAATAGCGTTTGTTATTCCTCCATCACATTTTGTATTTGTTGTTTTTGAAGAGTCTATCCAAATAATCATAGATGCTCTCATTGCAATATCTACATCCGTTTTTAAAAGAGAAATGTCATCGTTCATAAAATCCTTAGGATCCTTAGGATATAGTTTTTTCCATTCGTCGTTTAACAGTTTATATTTATTTTTTCCTGTTAAATGTATAAATCCAACTCCGAAGTAATCTGAACCATCTAAAGTTGATTTATTACCATTATCCATTCTACATCCATATACATAATCAAAAAGAGATTTACTTTTTACATAACTCGATTTTATTGTATATAACGCTTTGAATTCCGCATATGACCAAGAAGCTTTCCCCGCAGTTTTTGTTACTTCAATAGGATTTGTCACGCCTCTTTTATGTCCATGATTTTTCTGGGATGACGTTGTAGGATTGGTATATTCACAAGTTAAATCTGCATTATAGCCATCTATTAAATCATGATATTTAAAAGTATATTTCCCAGAGGCAGTTGGATGGCTTATTAAAACTTTTCTTAAGAAGATATTATATATTGTCTTAGCACTATAATTATAATTCTCTTTTAATTGATTTAATTGACCTGTTTCTGCTCCAATTTGTCCTATAAAGTGAGAAAGACGGTTAATGTTATTTATTTTGAACTTACATTTATGTTTATTAATCGCCTCAGATACTTCTTTTCTTCTTCCTTCTTTTGAGTCAGTAAAAATCTGTTTTAACATTTCAGGAGTAACTTCTATACAACAGTTTCCTTTTTTCACCTCAAACTCCTCACCCTCCAAAAACACAAGCTCATGCCGTTTATCTTCCCCTTTAGAAGTTACTTTTAGGTAGAGTTTTGCTACTTTATCATCCTTAAACTCCTCTTTCTGCTTCTTAAACTCGGCTTCACTTTTTTTACGGAGTTTTATTTTTACTTTGGCTTGTCCGCTATCATCAAAAATAAGGTTTTCTAGTTTAGTAACTTCTGTATCATCTTTTAATATGGTCAAAGGTTTTTCTTCTTCGGCTAATAATGGGGCTTTTTCATAGATTTCTATACTGCATTTTTTGCCTTGTAGGTTGGCACTTTCTACAACTAACCAAACCTCGCTTCCAATACTTATGGTTTCTATACGCTCGTACACAGTTTCTGTTGCTGCTTTGGGTGTTTCTTCTTTTTTTGTGGTGGTAGTGGTGGTTTCTTTGGGTATTACGGTATTGTCTGGTAATATAATTTCTTGATTAATGCGCAATGTCCAAGGAGCATAAATTTTATTATCACTTCCTAGTTTTTCCCAGTTGGAGATGCCATATTTCTCTGCTATTTTAGAAAGGCTTTCGTTACTTTTTACAGTATGTATCTTTTCTTGTTTTTTTTCTATTGAGTCTTGTACCGTAGCATCGGTTATGGTCTGTTGCTTTGTTTGTTTTGCAAAATAGGCTGCTGTTATTTTTTCTTTGGTGCTTAGGTAAAGTAACCTTCCAAATTTAGCTTGGTAACCTCTGGTTTGTCTTTCACTTGGTAGGGCATAGAACAACTCTAATGGGTCGGATTCCCAAATACCTTCGCGTTGTTTTTTGTAATCTTCGCTATCTTGGTCTGGGAGTACTAATTTTTTATAAGTACAGCGTTCTGTAATTTTAAAGCGTACATCTTCGTTCATGCAAATTGTTTCATCATTACTGTTGATATTCCCCATAAATGATATGCCTTCTTCCCATAATTCACTTATAATTTCCCTACCTGACATTCCTAAGGTTTTTACACACATATATACGGTGTCCTTATAGCCGACAGTTTTATTGGTTATTTTCTCTCTTTTGTCGTTGGTCCAATAGCCTTCTGTAATTTCGGGAGGGGCTTTTACGGTGGTAGCTACAGTACTTCCATTTGCTTCTTTTTTTATGTCAGGGTTGCGTCGGTAAGCTTCTATATGTATATTGTAACCATCTAGCCATTTAGAGAACTTTACGGTGAGTTTTGTTTTTTGATTTGTTTCGTCACCTCCAATTTTCACATAGGTAATGCCATGTTTCATTATGGCTTCGGTACGTTTCTTGGGGTCGGCAATATCCATAAAATCGGTCTTACTATCGGCTTGTCTTTTTGCGCGACCATTTATTCCATTACAGAGTTCAAAATATTTTAAAAGGTTGTTTTTTATTTCAACATCAGGCATGTGAAATATCCACTTAAACTTGGTTTTATCTTTTACTAAGTCTTCTTTATTTTCTTTTTTTCCATTATACAGCGAAAAACCGGTTACCTCATAAATTGCTTCTTCTCCTGATTGTATGGTTTTGGGACCAGTTACCTTACTGGGGTAATAACTGCCATTGGTAGATGCTTCTGGGAGACCATTGTTTACCATTACTGTGTTGGCAGTACCAAGTATTCCTTGTACTTCTTCTAAAAGTGCATTATACCTATCAAATGTTCGAGGACTTTGAGCTATTTTTTTTATTTTAAACATAGTTTTATCCTATTATATTTTTAAAATTACTAGCTGTGATTGATTGCAGGAATACAAACACTTCTAATTGATCTTACGATCATTCTCACTTTACTCTTATTTTTTACATCATGAATTTTACCTTGAGATAAATTCATTTCTCAACTTATTTTTGTATAAACTGTTATGCTAAACCCAATTTACTTTGTATCCAAAACAGTACATCTCCTCCTTTGATCATAAGTAAGGATATCAATATGTATAGCGCTATTAAAATAATAGCTTTAAAAAACAACTTTATTTTAGTATTCTTTTGAAGTATATAATAGTTTATAATCAAAAACAGTATTGATGCTATTATACTAGCTGGTATTCCAGCTCCCCACACTACAAAAGCATGATCTTCATACAGAAACATAAACCCTAATGTAAGCGTGAATGAAGAAACTATAATAAAAAGTATTCTATAAATAAATATTTTCATGTTACTTGTTTTTATATTTTATATTTTTCCCTAGACTAGAAATGTTATCTCCTTTTACCACACTATTTAAATTCTTTAAATAAAATATTAATCTCTCCAAATGTTATTAAAAATGCAATTAATATTATAATTACATGAAGTAGTAGCAGAAATAAAAAACGTACGCTATATAATTGTAGCCCTTTATGTTTTTTTATTAAATAATAATAATCTATCAGAAAAAACAATATACTTGTTATAAATACACTAGGAAAAACAGCATAATATAGCGAAGAGTTTTTGTCTAAAAACAGTGTCCATAATTGTAATATTATAAAAGTTAATAATGCTACTAATAGTATGTATTTAAAAAATATCTTCATCCTACTTTTTTTTATATCCTGGGTTTTTACCGGAACTAAATGCCTTACGTAATTCTTTTTCAACTCCCTCCCATAAGCGCGTATGACTTAAGCTATGCGACACTGTGGCTAAATAATGGATGCTTCCATGTACTAAAACTGTAGCTGTTGTCTGTGTGTTAGTTTCAATTTCTATTGCTGCTAATTGCTCGTTAAATTGCTCCTGCGCTTCGGTAGAGAACGCATTGTCTGGCATCCTGTTTTCGTTTTCTTCCTCATTTTCTTCGGTTGGAATATCCTCTTCGGCTATTAAATTAGCGTTAAACTGATCTATCAAACGTCTGTATACAGGTAGCAGATCTTTTCTTAATCGTTTTAATTGGTTGTCTGCTTGACCTTTAATAATATATTCAACCTTGTCTACACTATCAATAATCGAATCTATATTTTCAACAGCTATTAATTGACTTAATAGCCTCATTAATACTTCTCTTAAATTATTGTTCTTTATAGCATTTTCAACACCAGAGACAAAACCATCGTAATTTGTTTTTCTGTTTCTTGTATGATATTCATCCTCTGTTGTAATATTAACAGGCTCCATGCTAATATCTTTTATTTGATTCTTAGGTGTCCAAGAGGTATCGTCTATACTATCCGTAACTCCAGAGTTATCACTAAAAATAGTTGCTAAAATCCCTAGAATATTAGAATCCTCTACACCATTTTCAATTTGAAGTAAATTATTGAGAACTTGTAGTTCTGGCAGTAGATTTAAATCAGTACCAAAGTCCCAAGAATCGTATCCTCTATTTCTATTATTGGAATTACGTTCAAAAACCTGAGCTGTTGTAGTTGCCCAATTATGAAGTGCTGTGAACGCCCTAATAAGTTCATTTTTTTCAGCTAATAATGTTTCTATTTTAAAATTATTAATAGTTTTGAGTATTTCGCTAAAAATAATAGCAACGTTATTTAGTAAAAGAGCCGTTCTAGCCCATATAAGTGGACCCTCTGTGTGATTATCTATTGTATTAAATGTTTCTGTTAACGGTGCATATACATTAGAGGCTATTATTAAACGAATCTTTTTAAGTGTCTTAGTAAGTATATCGCTATCAAGAGAAGCTAAAACGTATTCTAAATTTACCAACGAAAAATCTGCCACAAAACGCTGTGTAATATCGTACTCATTATATACATTAATAATCTTACAATATTTATGCAGTTTTACATGGTTAAGTTGGTGTTTTTCTTTAAAAAACGGTGTTGATAGATAGGTAATGCTTTTTATTTTCCATTTTTCAGGAAAACGCTTATCTGTTGCTATTAACTCTGTAAATTGGTTTATTACATTCCCTCCGTGGGAATGACCGATAAGGTGAAAATGAACATTGTTTTTATCATACCCAGGGTAGTACCTTAGTAATAAGTCTAATAAGCGATCGGCGGCTTTAATCCGCTCATCCGTATTATTATCCCCAGACCAACTAAGGTGTTCTTTAAGAATATGTAAATCGAGAAACTGACGCTTTAATTCACCTACTTTTCCCAGGAGTTCGTCATGAAAATAAGAGGAATTAAGTGCTTGATGCTTTAAACCTGATGTATTTATGGGGTCTGTTGTGCCAGGTACAAATACAACAATATCTGTTGGTACTTTATGGATATTAAGCTTCGCTACTTCTGACTCCACAACCTTATCTCCTGTTACAAAGAATGCTTTCCCTTTTAAAGTTAGTATTTTAGTTTGTTCCGACATTATCTCATTTATTTATTAGTAAAAACATACGCTCCGTAGCATCATTTTTTTTTGAATATGAATTACATATAAATCATGTTTTATTTTTTCTTAAATAAAACATGTAACTCAAATAACTACTTAATATTATTACAATGGGATAAATCACTAAAATAAATCCCAAAACTCGATGTGCCATAGGTTCTTTTCCGAAATCATATTTATTCCATCCAAATAAATCCAACCATCCATTTGTTATTGCGTAATTATGTGTGAATCCCTCATCAATATACGCTATTCCTAAACAAAGTATTGCCGTTGTAACAACGACTAGTATGGTATAAATTGAATATTTATTGTGATGTTTTTTTGACAAAACTAAAAATACCACCAACCAAACAATCAGTACTATAAATTGTATGACACCAGAAACAGCTATATGTTCTTCTGTGCATAATAAATTAAAACCTCCTATAAAAATACAGGTAGCAACACTTGCCAATACACTTGCCATAAGAATTAATAGATATTTTATACTCTTTTTTATATTCATAAAATCACCATTTTATAGGTATTGTAATTCGTTCTCCTAATTTTTCAAACAGAGTATCAAGCCTGTATTCTTAATCTTCACAAGAATTTTTTTGTTTCCAATATTTTTTCAGATAAGCATCATCTCTAATAATTATATATATTTACTCATACTTATAAAGTTGAGAACAGTTAATACTTTTTGAGCCCCTTTTAGGGCACCATTAAAGATATCATAACCATTAAAGTAATTTGAAAATTTTTTAGCCTTAGAATATTCTATCATGTTAATATCTGCTCTCCCATGGCTTGTTTTTATTTTTTAAACCCACTAGTGGGTTTAATTCCCCGATGCTTGCATCAAAATGATTAAGGTTTTTTTGTTTTTCATATCTCATGGGCTGTCCCGAGGTTATTGACTTATTCTATTGCAAAACCTTATAAAAATGGATCTTATTTTTTTTATTTGGTAAACTATCAAAAGTCAACTTCTTATTATCAACCTGGTATTTAGTTTTAAATAAAAAATTTTCATCAAAAATAGATTTAAAAATTATTGTGTTTTTTTTAATATGATACGTATATCTATATAAAGTATCTCCTTTACTTGTTAATATTAGATTTTTATCCTTAATAATTATCTCAGGATAATTAACTTCTTCTAATTTTAAATTTGCTTTCCAATTCCCCTGCAAATCGTTTGTCATGTTAAATTCATTTTGTTTTTCAATATGTGGTGGTTGTTTACATTGAAAAAAAATAATTACCATTATGCTAAGTGATTTTCTCATGATATCTATTTGTTAAATTAGAAAGATTAGACCAATTATTCTTAAATATTAAATTTTCTATTTTCAAATCATCAATATTTTTCTTTAGTACTTTTCTGTGTTTTGGGTTGATTGTTGATCCTTTTTCTCCAAGATTCACTTCAGCATTAGAATCGTATTGGAATCTTTTATCAACATAAGTTCCTCTAGGAAGCATAATATGTGGTGTTCCTTTACCGCGATAATCATGTCCTGTAGGGTGATCTAACCCCCAAGTATGTCCAAACTCATGTGCTTCCGTGGTAGAATTAGACTTTTGAATATTTTTTATAGGGTTACCCTCTTAAGTCGCAATATATTTGATTGATTTATAGGTTATTGGTTTTTCTTTACACATTCTTTTTAGTAGGTTTTCTAAGATGTTTTCTCTAAAATTGAGTCGATTAAATCGATAGAAATACTCTTGAATGTATTGATTTATATACTCTTTCTCACAATACGAATGAACGCCTCTTAACCAATTTTTAAAGTTTCTTATCTGAAAATGTAGCATCTTAAAATTCTCACCATTATTAGATAATATTTGTGTTAAATTTGGGAAGTTCTTTTTTAAAGGTTTATATCCTGACCAGCCATCTGTAACTATATTGGCATCAAACTTTATATGTTTCTCAAATATTGGTTTTAATGATTTGCAACTATAATCTTCTATCACCTTTGCGTATGCTCTGCCTGGTTTACCATTTCTATTTTCAATGGCAATTACAACTCTAATTTTAGTAGCTGATTTACTACGTCCTTGCTCTCCTTTTTTTGGTGTACCTATTTCAAACTCGTCTACATGAACTTCTTTTTCTAAAGGATATTTCTCACTACTTTTCATTGCTTCTTGTACTTTTCTTCTAAACAACCAAGCTGTCATCTGTTTAACACCGTGCCTTTCTGCTAACCAAATACTATTCGCTCCTTTCTTACTGGTAACTATATCATAAGTCATTTCAAAGGCTTCTACAATACCAAATTTAACTTTATGAAATAGAGTGTTCGCAGTTGGAGACTCATCATATCCGCATTTTGTACAACGTCTATTATACGCTCTTTTTCCTTTTAAAAACTTTGTGTTTTTACATTTAAAACAGGAAAAACCTTCTTCCCATTTTACAGATGATAAAAAAGATAAACATAAACTCTCTTCTCCAAACTTAGTGTGAAATTCTTTACGAGATAATTCTTTTAATATTTTCATAGCTTTCTTTTTCTAAAAGTAAAAAATCCTTTCAGAAAAACAAAATATTAGTGAGATTTAAATAGGTAACCCTAATTTTTTAATTGAAAAAAACCTGTATTCGATTTTAAATCGTCTACATAAGATACAGATGCTTTAGTTTTATCTTCAATCCGAATAAATTTCTTCCACTTATCTCTATTATTTCTAATGATATTTTTAATGTTACTATTTATTATTTTTCCTTTAATAGAAAATTTCACAGAATAACTTTCTCCTTTTATAACAACTTTTCCTTTTGCATTATTCCACATCGATTCTATATCATTCGCCATTTGAAAAGCTAATGCCTTTGTTGCTTTTGAACCGTAAAACAAAATTTCATTATATATTTTTATAGTTTTCGTTTTAGTATTTAAAAATACTTCTCCCAACCTTTTACTTACCTTTATATTCAATATCAAAATATAATTCTATTTCATCACCATAATCTTCAATAATATTTTCTCCCCATTTTTCAGGTATAGTAAATTCTATAAATCCTTTATTAGAGCTTATCGTTATGCTTTTTGGTCCTCCTTTTGGATAATCGTCTTTATTTATCCAATCATCCCAATCTCTTAAAGTTAATTTTATTGTTTCTTTATCAATATTTTTAGTTCTTACATGAAAAAAAACTGTATCTCCTAATTTTGCTTTATTTAATTTTTTTTCACCTTCTTTATCAGGTGACCACCATCCTTCTTCCAAACTAGGGGCTGTAGAATCACCTTCCAAATCATTAAAGCTGCTACTTACCTCCAGACTAATCCCTATATAAGCTTTCCCCGTATGATCTACTACTGCACTATACCGTGTTTTTTCTTCATTATTCATAAACTAACTTTCTTTTTCTGGTTCTTCTTGATCTACTTCAAACTCAACTTTTTCGCCTGGTAAAATGTTTAATGTTGTTATTTCTAACCATGATTTCTTTTGAACAGTATCTTCTGTTTTTTATTTACTGCTTAAGGAATTGTATATGCTCTTAAAAATTTACCGAAAGATTCTGATAAAGTGAGTGTTAAATTTCACAACAAGCACAAAAACATCTCTATCTACTTTTAAACCAGCTTCATTTTATTGAACCATTTTATCACCTGGCATGAAAAATATTTTTTGTTTTACTATTAATTCTTTCACTTTTCTTTCCTATTAGTAATTCTATAGGCCACAAATAATTTTATGACTAATACTATAATTCCTAAAAAAATGGACAACCCGTTAGCGACAAATAAAGTATAAATTTTTGCTAAAGCAGAATACTCTTTATAGACGAGTTTTATGAAAAACAAACATAAAACATCTATAATAGGTATGATTAATATAGAGATAAATATTATTTTTAAAAAAGACATTCTTCTTTTTAATATTATAAAAACCAACGTATGATATCCTATAAATAATAATAATCCTGCTATATAAATATTATTAAACATCATTATTTTAGATTGTTTTTTACTGATTCGTATAAGTAATCCATTGCCGATTTACCGTTCGCTATCTTACTTTTAAACATTTCACCTGCTCTCCCATGGCTTGTTTTTATTTTGCTGTTGATATCTGGTCCTTCAGAAACTTCCCATTGTTCTCCAAAATCAGCAACACCATCAGATTGATCTCTATTCTCTTCATCTGGAGTAGTTCTAATATTAATCCAAAAATTAGCTTTAGGTTTAGGCTTTCTATAATATATTGAAGACCCTATATAAACTAATGCTCCTTCTCCTACAGGATCTAAAGTGATTAACATCTTAACTGTATATTTTTTTTCGGATAATATCTTAGAAAGATGAGCCCCATTCCAACCACCCAAACTATGGTGGGCGAATATCCTTTTATGATTAAATTACCATTATGCCCATCCTTGTTCTCAAGGTTTATGGAACTTATATAACCTAAGAAATCGACGGTGCCAAAAGTTATAATTAATGATTTCCCTAGCCAATCCTTCGATTTATCTATGGTATGTCCTCCGGTTTCTTCTACCACATCATTGTCTAAAATAATTTCAAAAAAATGATGGTCATTTATTTTTTGAACTAAGTGTATTTTAGTAAAACTTGTAATGGTTTTCCCGTCTATACTTAGGCTGGTTTTTGGTGCACTCATATCTCTTTTTTTTGCAATTATTTTTATTACTAAAGCTAGAAAAACTAGGGGGATCCCTCTTGTTTTTGTTATTTAATACTGTAGAAAAGCATGCGTTTTTATTCAAAAAGCAAACGATTCCCAGTACAAAAAAAGGAGTAAAGCAACTGCTCACTCCTTTTTTTACTATTTTTTAGGGTACTATGCTTTTGGCCAACGATTATCGATGGATGCATTTCCGATGATAATTTCTTCGGCTGAAACTGTAAATCTAATTTTCCTTCTACGGATTTAAATTGACTGTTTAACATGGCTTCAATTACTGAAGTATCCTCTGTTGATTCAATTTCTACTGTAACTCTTCCTCCGATTACATTGGAAGATACTTTTCCTTTTTTGTCTGTTGAACGACTGAATGAATACTCTGAAAAAAGCACGTCAAATTTGGTACCACCTAATTCTAGGTGAGCTCTAAATGATCCCATTAATTTGTTTTTTATAATTAGCAATTCTTTTTTAAAATCAATCCGCCTTTTTACTCCTATAAAAGTATTTTGATTTTATATGGTGCATTTAGAACAAATTCCCGAACAAAAAAACTGAAATTTTTAAAGCTTTCGTAAAGAAAATACGAAGCATAGATATTATATTACAGTTTATTTTGGAAAGAAGAATAAGATTCTAAATCGCCATATCTATCACTAAATTAGCAGTTTAATTTGTTTTTGCCAAATAAATTAATTAAAAAACACAGGGATAAAAAACAAAAAGAGCGCCAGCATGAGTATTCGCTAGAATGTTGTCGTATTATTTTTTTTTATGAAATACCTCGCATTCTCTTAAATCAAGTATTGAGTTAACGTATACCAACCATTTCCAAGTGACGTTTTAGAAATAGAATTATTTTTTGTTCTAGCTAGGCGGAAATTATAAAGAAGCCATAGCTATCGTTCTGTTTTTCAACACAGCTAGCACGTAAAATAAACTATTTATATCGGTGTTTTAGATTGTAATTGATAACCGCCATCGCTACCACGATTGTATCGTGTAGCGACGAAAGCCGTGCGGTTATTTGTTTTTTATAGTATTGTAATGGGTAAAAAGAGCTCGTATTAGGGATTCTTAAGCTGCTACGGTCACACGATACAATTGAGAGCAGGGGCTAGGGGGCATGTTCCGTTACAAAAAATGAGTACTCTTAATAATTAGAGGGGCAGCTTTCTCCGGAATATCCAAACACATACTTACTCTTTTTTTATTAATTGTGCTTTGGAATTGTAAACCTCTCCATTATCAAGTTTATAGGTTCTTGCTCCACTACTTGGAATATAGATTGGAGTATCTGAATAAAGTAAAACTTCTCCTTTTTTGTTGATTATTTTATACTTTTTATCCGATTTAACAGTTGTGATCCCATCTATAAATTTTTCTGTTAATTTGAATTTAAATGGCAGTACTACTTTTCCTGTTTTATCAATACATCCATAATTATCTCCATCTTTCGATACAAAAGCCAATCCTTCACTAAATTCATCATAATCTTTGTAGATTATAGGGGATATATTGGTTCCATTACTATTCATAAACCCATATTTCCCTTCTTTATTTTTTAAAGCTATCATTTTCCCTTCAGCATCATTAATTTGAGAAACATTGGGTAATAATGTTTCATTTCCCAATGAATCAATTTTGAAATATTCTTTTTCAGTTCTTCCAAATTGCTGGCTATAAAGCTCATTAATTTCCCAATACTTATAGGTTGTAATTTGTTTGTTTCTGGAATCGAACAACGCAAAATTATCCTCATCGTTATTTTGTTGTATTGCTACAATTCCATTTTTAAGACTTATGATGTTATATACTAGTAGTGTGTCTAAACTTTTTAAAGAATCTTTTAAATGATAATAGTAATCATTATCTTCATAATAATTAGATGTTAAATGAGTCAAATTCTTATTTGTTGTTTTAAACAATTCTTTTCCTTTTGAATCTAGAAATAATGTTCCGTTTTCTAATGCTACTTCAATAACATCTTGTGATTTTATACTATTTACAGCTATGAATTTTGAGCTTTTAGTTGTAGACTTGTTTTCAAAGTAAATTTTTATTTCGGCAACATTTCCCTTGTAATACATCTCTTTGTAACGAAATCCATCAGATTTAAAAAAATCTAAATCTGCTAAATCTGCTCTTAAATAATTTTTTAATTCTTCAATAGTCTTGAATTTATTATTGTTTAACTTTTTTTCAATATTTTCACCATATTTTAATGCCCTTTCAATCTTCTCTTCACGCTCTTCAATTGGAAAACCTCTGCTCGAAGAAGAAGAGGTTTTGTATAAAGCTTTCCCCTCGTTATTATAAGCTTGTGTTTTTATAAAAGAAGGGATTGTATCCGATATTTTAAAATAGGCATAGTTTTTTTCAAGTTTAATTAATTCAATAATACCTCCTTTGTAATTAATGATTGGGTTTTCAGGTGTTATCGAAATTGTTTTAAAATCATTAATATAATTTATTTCGTAAGCTATCTCAATACTGTCAATGATTGCTATTTTTCCCCAATCATACGAAAAATGGAAACTGACATTATTATTATTAATGTTTTCAGTGAGTACTTCTCCGTTTTTATAAAATATTTTTTTTGGAATAAATTCTTCTGTTACACCTTCGCCAAGGTTAACGAGACTTGTATAAGAATCGTTCCTGAAATTAAATTCCAAGTTGGTAATGTCATTTTCATAATCCTGCTCAAACTCAATTGCATTGAATTGAGACAGAGCTATAGCTACATTTGTAGTGTCAATATTAAAAGCAGCTTCATATGTTTCTTCTTCAAAAAATTTGATTTCATTACTGGAAAAACTATCAAAAAATTCTAAAAACTTTTTTGCTGCAGTAATTTGCTTCGTAAACGTAACTTTTACTTCATCAATTGTCAAGCTATCTAAAACAGTTAAATATTCTTCTAATTCCTCATTTTGTGTATTCACTTTGTCATTAGAACAACTAAAAAAAATCACTATAAATAGTATTTGTATTAATTTTCTCATTGTCTTATTATTTTAAGTTCGGAACTGTTTTTTGGTTGGAATAAGTAATAATCATGTGCTGAACTAAATTTTTTACCTGTTAATACGAGCATGTTGTTTCTGTCTAAAGCCTTTGCTTTTATTAATTTACCTGTATTATTATACTCTATTTTGAAATTTTGTGAAATCGTATACTTATATGTTGAGTTAAAACACGCTAGCCAACGAATCCAATTCTCAACAAAAAAATTGTAATCTGTATTTTGAATTGATTGGTTTTCTTCTAAAACCATTGTATATAATAAATTATTAATTCCTTGTTCGTCTTTTGCTAAAACAAGTTCTCCAATTTTTTTGTAAAGCGCTGAAACTTTTCTTTTCAAATCCTTGTTGTTCCGTAAATCTATTCCGTTAGACCAAGCTTTAGGAATATTTAATTTGGGTGTAAAATTAATTTCGAAGTGTTCTTTCTTTTTTCTATACAATGAAGAAATCATGGAATAATAAGTAGTGCCTCTTGTTTTTTCGATATTATTGTATGTTGTACTTCCAACAGAAGCTATTACCTCTTCAGTAGTTGTATTTATTAATTTAGCTTTAAAAGAATGATCTTTCATAAAAGTATTTCCTTTTATTGGAGAGATAATTATTTTTAAAGAAATAGGTGTGTCATTTAAGATGAAACGATTAATTGAAACGAGGTAATAATCATTATCAATTCTAATTTTGTTTAAAAACACTTTGTAATTACAACCATAATTACTTATGTTTAGCATATAATTGGGTTCGTTTTTAAAAACTTTAATCTCTTTATGAATATTAGCTAAAGGAATATCATATGTTTGATTAAAAGTAATGTCAAGTGTAGCTGTATCACGTTCTCCAATTTTAGCAAGATTATTTCCTGCTGCTAAATTGAGGTTCAGTTTTAGATTTTCTTGTTCGTTATCCCATTTAAACTCATTTTTACTAATGGAGTAACCTTTGCTGTAAGAGCCGAATCCTTTGTGGGTTTCTATTGATTCTAATATTTTTTTTGCTGAAAAATTTATAGTATCAGTATGTAGCGTTATTTCTGCATCATTCAATATTGCTTTTGAAATTGGGACGTCATTATAAAACATGCCTTTTAAAGTTAATTCTTTATACAGAAATGAACTATCTATTTCAATTCCATTATTTCTCATTTCAGCTAACAATGCATTATAATCTTCTGTAGAATGGATTGTGCCAAAATCATATTTTTCACCTGAATTACAAGATGTCAAACAAAAAACTAGGATTGTTAAGCTAATTATTTTTAATTTCATATAAAGTGATTTCAATTTTATTAATTTTTTTAAATTCATCTTTTTCATTGTTTTCTATGTCTAAAAAAATCGTTTTCAAGTCCGTTTTCCAAATCAAATTGTTGTGCCTATTTTTTTTAGACTCACCATATAATTCTGTTAATTTTTTAATAAATAATTGAGTTTCTTCTATATTATTAAAAGGAGTAATACTTATTTCTTTGTCTCCTTTCCAATTGGTTGAAAATTCTACTTTCTCAACAGTGATCCCGTGAAATTTTAAAAAGCGTTCATCCTCAAATAAATAATCTCCAGAGTCTCCATATTTTTTTCTGATTTTAAGGCCTTTAAAAAATGATTTTATATTCGTTTCGTAAGTTATTTCCTCTAAATTTCTAACAAGTCCTTTATAGTCTATCTGCGAAAAAGCAGCATTATAAACTAACAAGAATAATAGAATTGTACTTTTTTTCATAATATATTTATTGATTTTTTTTAAATAATGAGTCAATTGTTTCTGTTTTTACTGGTTTTTTTTGCTTGTTTATTTTTTTTCTAATGCTTCCTATACGTTGTGATAAGCACAGTATGGACTATAGAGATTCGGAGTATTTAGATAAGAACTAGCAAAGCTTTTGTTTGTTTAACTTTCTTTCTCAGAAAAATAAAAGAGACTTTGTTAGGTACAGCTACCGTTTAATGGTCTGCAATTATTCCGTTTCCAATTTTGTGACTTTTTCGCTTTGTTTTCATAGTTGTTAAATACCCTTTATGTGGTCAATGTAGTATTAATTTTTTACTTTTCTTACTTTCAGTATTTTATTCGTTGGTTTGATATTCTTTTAGGTAATTCGTTTGGTTTTTAGAGTCTTGTTGTGGCACGAGTAACCTCCATAGCTTCTGCATTAATGTATCGTGTGACAACAATGAGTAAGCCATGCAGTTATTTGTTTTTTATATAGTATTGTAATGGGTAAAAAGAGTTCATATTAGGGGTCTTAAGCTGCTATGATTATACGATAGAATCGTGAGAGAGCAAGGGTCTTAGACCTTACATTAAATAGCTCTAGGTAGAAAACATATAAAAAGTGCAGGCCACAGAGCCTGCACTTTTTATAATGTTAAAAAATAGCACTTATTTATTGCTTTAAGTAGTCTTTAATTTTAAATACCCAGGCAGCATTGCTTGGCATTTGGTTATAGGAAACAGCATTTAAATAAATATGCAGTCTATTTTTTTTGAATTTCCATTTTAAATTTCCTTTTCTTCCTAGTAAAGATATTTTTGTGTTTTTGGAAGGCTTTGGAACGTTCAATACCAACACTTCATTTTCTGGCCACTCCAAAGAAATTGCGTATAAATTATTATTGTTAGTGGTGTAAGCAATATGTTGTATCATAGAGTTATATGTTCCTTTTAGTCCTTTTTTACTGTCTTTTTTATCAGTTAAACTAAAGGCACTTGCAGGAATGGCTTGTTTCTCTTGACTGTTGCTTTTCCAATATAAATGAGCAAAAGCATTTTGTCTAGATTCAAAATAAGCTACTTTTATACTGTATTTCTTCCCTTTTATTAGGGTGATGGTATTGCTGGCTTTTTCTGTGTTTACATTATTCATCACATTGCCTTCAAACTCTTGATCTTTGTTTTTCCATTGGTCTAGCACGAGTTTTCCATCAATATACACGCGGATTCCATCATCTGCTTTGGCTTCTAAAGTGTATGTTTCAGAAAAATTTGGAGTGATAAATCCTTCCCAATTTACATTAAAATGATCTTCTTTGATAGGTTTTAAAGGTGTGTTTCTAGCCCAGTAAAAATCGATATTGGCATCAATTCTAGTTTTGGTGATTTTCTTTTCTTCTCCAAATCTTATCCAAGGTCTGGAGGCGTAGATAGCTTCTTCGTTGATTTTAATCCATGTTCCTAACTGAATCAAACGTTCTTGTTGTAATAACGGAATTTGTCCATCAGCTTTTGGACCAACATTCAGAGTAATTCCTCCTCCGTTCCCTACGGCTTTGGCAAAAAAGTGAATCAGATCTTTTGGAGTCATGTAGGCATCTAGTGCTTCGTTTCGGTTCAATCCAAAAGAACGTCCTATTCCTCGGCATTCTGCCCAAGGTCTATCAGGGCTATTTATTCCTGCGCTGTATTCGGGAGTTAAAAAACCAGTATCACTTCCGCTTCCCCATCTGTTATTTACAATGGCGTCTTTTCCTACAGTATTGTAATACCAAGAGATGAGTTCTTTTGCATGCCAATCTTCTGCAGAGTTAAACCATTCTCCATCGGTAAAAACTACGGAAGGTTTGTAGGTACTGATAAGGTCTTTAAATTGCGGAATCATTATTTTGTCTACATAATCCTTTATTTTCTCATTTGGATCTGTATACCATCGATGTAGTTTATTATTCCATTCAGGCAAGGAATAGTACAAGCCCATTTTCAATCCTTTTTTACGCACGGCTTTGGTTAAGTCTCCAACTAAATCTCGTTTAGGCCCCACGTCTACGGAGTTCCAACCGGGGGCTTGTTTACTTGGCCATAA
The DNA here is from genome assembly GCA_965224465.1 of Flavobacteriaceae bacterium. Taxonomy (GTDB): domain Bacteria; phylum Bacteroidota; class Bacteroidia; order Flavobacteriales; family Flavobacteriaceae. The sequence goes on from OZ245049.1 coordinate 4,780,714, forward strand.
GCAATATCCATCGTGATGTTTAGATACGAGCAATACATATTTTGCGCCTGCTTTCTCAAACAAATCTGCCCATTCGTCTGGGTTGAATAATTCTGCCTTGAACAAGGGGGCGAAATCTCTGTAGGTGAAATCCTTTCCGTAATTTTTTTTCATAAAATTGGTACGTAGAGAGTCTTTCATCTGGATGCCTCTTAAAAACCATTCTCCATAGGATTCTTTTCCTCCATAGGAAGGTACAGAATACAATCCCCAGTGAATAAATATTCCGAGTTTGGCATCTTTAAACCATTGTGGATATTCTCTTCCGTTGATGGATTCCCATGTTGGTTCAATTTTTTCTTGAGCAAATGAGGAACTGAATAAGAGTATTGTTAGTAAAAATAGAAGGCTGCATTTTTTATTCATAATTGTATGGATTGAAGGGTAAAGATACATTAGAAAAAGGGCTTGGGGATTATATTTTCTCTAAACAACCTAGTGTTAGGGGTGAAGGGGGTTTTTTAATTTTAGCTAGGCGAAAAATGGATGGATAGCCTTCGCTATCGTTCTGTTTTTCAACAACGCTAGCACGTAAAACAAACTCTTTATATCGGTGTTTTTGGATTGTAATTGGTAGTAACTGTTTATAGGAGTAGGACAATTATTAGTGTATAAAATAATGTGTGATTACTAAAGTTATTTGTTGAAATAACATCCCTAAAAAAAAGAGGCCTCTTATCAAATAAATTATGATAAGGACCTCTTTTTTAATAATGTTAAGAAATTGTCTCGAAGAGATGGTTCTTTTGAGTGGGGCAATAACCAACAATCAATTATTTTGTTGCAAACATTTTTACATCTGCTTCACTCACTTTTTTTCCGCCTAAAATCAGTAAGCGTTCTATTACATTTCTAAGCTCACGGATATTCCCTGTCCAATCGTATGATTTTAATTTTTCTAAGGCGCCTTCTGTAAATACTTTGGTCGCAGTTCCATGTTCATTTGCAATTTGTTTAGCAAAAAAATCGACAAGCAAAGGGATGTCCTCTCTTCGATCATTCAACGCGGGAACTTTTATTAAGATTACTGCCAATCTGTGGTATAAATCTTCTCTAAATCTACCTTGTTCAATTTCGTAGGTCAAGTCTTTATTAGTGGCTGCTACAATACGGACATTTACTTTAATATCCTTGTCAGATCCTACACGAGAGACTTTATTTTCCTGTAGGGCACGAAGTACTTTTGCTTGTGCAGAAAGACTCATATCTCCAATTTCATCTAAGAAAATAGTGCCTCCATTAGCAGCTTCAAATTTACCTGCTCTGTCTTTATTTGCGCCCGTAAAAGATCCTTTTACGTGTCCAAATAGTTCGCTTTCTATTAATTCTGAAGGAATAGCAGCACAGTTTACTTCGATCATTGGGGCTTTAACACGGTTGCTTTTTTCGTGTATCCAATGAGCTACAATCTCTTTACCTGTACCGTTAGGTCCTGTAATTAAAACACGGGCATCTGTAGGAGCTACCTTTTCTATCATGTCTTTGATTTGCGTAATGGCATCGCTTTCCCCAATCATTTGGTACTTTTTACTTACTTTTTTCTTGAGGCGTTTGTTTTCTACGAGTAGTTGTTTGCGATCTAGTGCATTGCGTACTGCATTTAATAAGCGGTTTAAATCTGGTGGTTTTGAGATATAGTCAAAAGCTCCCAGTCGCATGGTGTTTACCGCGGTATCTAGATCGCCATGACCAGAAATCATCACAAACGGAATTTCAGGTTTTAATTTTTTGATCCGCTCTAATACTTCCACGCCATCCATTTTTGGCATTTTTATATCGCATAATACCAAGTCAAAATCATTTTTAGTGATTTGTTCTATTCCGTCTAATCCATCAGATGCTTCAGATACAATATAAGTATCATTTTCTTCCGAAATAATTTTTGAAAGGACACGGCGAATGGCAGCTTCATCTTCAATAATTAATATATTACTCATGTTTTTTTTTCTTTAATATTTCAACCATTTATACAAGTCTTTGTAGCTTGGCTTTTTACCGTACATTAAAATTCCAACGCGGTAAATTTTAGCCGCAAACCATACAATTCCGATAAATGTCACCAATAATAATGCCATAGATATTAGTAATTCATACCATGGAACTCCAAAAGGAATCCTCATCAACATTACAATAGGAGAGGTTAGGGGGAATATTGAAAATGCGACAGCAATAGACCCATGAGGGTTTTCAATAACACCAAATCCTACATAGATGGCAATCATTAGAGGAATCATTACAGGCATCATAAACTGTTGTGTATCGGTTTCGTTATCCACTGCTGCTCCGATGGCTGCGTAGATAGAGCTATAGATGAGGTATCCACCAAAAAAGTAGACGATGAATGATAAAAACAACGTCATTAACGGTAGGTTTTTAATCTCTAATATCATGGCTTGGATATCGTTTGTGGCAGATTGTTGTACTTGATTTACCATTTCTTGTCCAGTCTGTATAGAAGGAGAACTAGCCATTAGGTCTACTCCGAAAAAGGATGATATAGCAATCATTAGTAAACTTGCCGAAATAATCCATATAATAAATTGTAGGATTCCTGCAAAGGCATTTCCTAGGATTTTCCCCAACATCAGTTCAAAAGGTTTTACAGAAGAAATGATCACTTCTATGATGCGGCTTGTTTTTTCTTCAATCACACTACGCATAACGGAAGTTCCATAAATAATGATAAACATAAATATGAGGTATCCAAAGGCGCCCCCTGCGATCATTTTTAAAATACTTCCCATTTTAGAAGATTTTTCACCAGCAAAAGTTTCGGTAGCAATGGCAACATCAGTTTCTGCTCCCTTAATTTTCTCTATGTCAAAATTGAGTTTTTCTATTTTTAAATCACGAATTCTTCGTTCAATAACATATTCCAAGTCTTTTATAATGGTTAAGTTTGGAGCGTCTTCCGAATAGAAAGATATTCCTTTTGATAGATTTTCTAATTGGTCGTTTTGAGGAATATAGATAAAACCATAATAGGACTCTAAGGTGATTTCTTTGGCTTTGTCAAAACCTAATTTTTCTAAATTAATATATTTTGTAAATTCATTGTCTTTAAAAATAGCACCTAATTGATGTGAATCATCAATATAACTAATGGTACGTATTTCCTCTGTGTTTTTAATATTTAGAAAAACGATGAGTGACATCATTCCGACCATAAGAAGCGGACTTAGAATGGTCATTACGATAAAGGATTTGTTTTTAACTTTGGCTAAAAACTCTCTTTTGATGATGAGTGATAATTTATTCATTGTTTTCAACTGCTTTAATAAATATGTCGCTTGCGCTTGGTATGATTTCTGTAAAATGGGTGACTTGAGAATGTTGGTTTAAAAACTGCAAGAGATCTTTAGAACTGTCCTCCTTTTTTAGAGAGATGTTTAGTTTGAGATCTTGTTCCAAAGATTTGAATGTTGCAGGAGCTAAAGTAAAGCGTTCTTTAAGTTGTTGCATTAAGGATTCTTGATCATCACTTTGCAATCCGACTTCAAAAGAATGGGTTTTAAATTCGCGTTTAATGTCATCCAATTTTCCGTCTAATATTTTATTCGATTTGTCTATTAATGCGATATGATCACACAACTCTTCTACAGATTCCATACGGTGGGTAGAAAAAATAACAGTTGCGCCTTCTTCCTTTAATTGTAGAATTTCATCTTTAATTAAATTGGCATTGATAGGATCAAAACCACTAAAAGGTTCATCGAAAATTAATAATTTTGGTTGGTGCATTACGGTCACAATAAATTGTACTTTTTGTGCCATTCCCTTGGAAAGTTCTTGTACTTTTTTATCCCACCAAGAACCGATATCAAATTTATCAAACCAATACTTCAACCTTTTTTTAGCTTCCAACTTGCTCATACCTTTAAGTTGTGCCAAGTATATAGCTTGTTCACCAACTTTCATGTTTTTATACAAACCACGTTCCTCAGGTAAGTATCCTATTTGTGATATATGTTCAGGTTTGAGAGGTTCGCCATCCAAAAGTATTTCCCCTTGATCTGGCATTATTATTTGGTTAATAATTCTTATGAGCGTTGTTTTACCCGCTCCGTTAGGTCCTAATAACCCGAAAATACTCTGGTTAGGAATGGATATAGATACATTGTTTAAAGCTTTAAAGTCTCCATAACTCTTGCTTATATTTTTAACTTCTAATAAGTCATTCATATCAAATTTTAATTTTAACTCCCAAATATACAGTTTTGTGAATTATCTTTTCCATATTTTAACGGTTTCCATGTTTTTTTTTGAGTTTTTTTGATTTTGCTATGCGTGCATAATATATTTTTTCTATATTTGAAAAATGCAAAAAGACAAAACGATAGATCATGTGCTACGCGCAACATGGCAAGGTATCGCAAAAATGTACAACGAGGAGGCTGCAAAACACGGCAGTACGATGGCAACAGCCTTTGTGCTTTTAAATATAGATTATGAGCGAGGAACACCTTCTACAGCCTTAGGACCTCAGATGGGAATGGAGCCGACAAGTTTGTCTCGCATATTAAAAAACATGGAGAAGGCAGGTGCAATTTACAGGGAGCGGAATCCAGAAGATGGGAGAAGTGTTCTGATAAAGTTGACGGAATACGGAAAGGAAAAGCGTGAAGTGTCAAAAGAAATTGTTATTAAGTTTAATCAATTGATTTTAGCAAATGTTTCAGAAGAACAGTTAAAACATTTTTTTGAAGTTACCGAGATTATCAATAAACTCATCAATCAAAAACAAATATTTACAAGGTAATATATATCGTATTATCTAACAAACCTTTTATTTTATGAAAAAAAGAAGTATTAAAAAAATCGCAGTTATTGGATCCGGAATTATGGGCTCAGGTATTGCATGTCACTTCGCAAATATTGGCGTTGAAGTACTGTTATTGGATATAGTACCACGTGAGTTGAGTGATGCAGACAAAGCAAAAGGACTTACTCTTGAAAGTAAGGTTGTAAGAAATAGTATTGTAAACAATAGTTTAAAGGCATCTTTGAAATCAAAGCCTTCTCCTATTTACAGTCAGAAATTTGCATCTCGGATAAGTACGGGGAATTTAACAGATGATTTGCATAAAATTAAGGATGTAGATTGGATTATTGAAGTAGTTGTAGAGCGTTTGGATATTAAACAACAAGTGTTTGAGAAAATCGAAAAACACCGCAGACCAGGTACGTTGATTACTTCGAATACTTCTGGAATTCCTATTAAGTTTATGAACGAAGGGAGAAGTGATGATTTTCAGGAGCATTTTGCAGTGACTCACTTTTTTAACCCACCTCGGTATTTAAAACTATTTGAAGTGGTTCCTGGACCTGCATGTAAACAAGAAGTTACGGATTTCTTAATGATGTACGGTGAAAAGTTTTTAGGTAAAACTTCGGTTTTGGCAAAGGATACTCCTGCATTTATTGGGAATAGAGTAGGTGTTTTTGGTATTATGAGTTTGTTTCATATCGTAAAAGAGATGGATTTAACGGTAGAGGAAGTAGATAAGTTAACGGGGCCTGTAATTGGTCGCCCTAAATCTGCTACGTTTCGTACCTGTGATGTGGTAGGTCTGGATACGTTGGTGCATGTAGCCAATGGTGTTAAAGACAATTGCCCTTCGGATGAGTCTATCGCCATTTTTAAACTGCCTGGTTATATTAATACCATGGTAGAAAACAATTGGTTAGGTAGTAAAACTAAACAAGGTTTTTACAAAAAATCTGTAGATGAAAATGGGAAAAAAGCCATTTTAACCTTGGATTTGAACAGCATGGAATATCGTGCGAAAAAAAGAACAAAATTTGCTACTTTAGAAATGACAAAAACCATTGAAAAGGTGGTTGATCGTTTTAAAGTATTGGTGAAAGGGAAAGATAAAGCAGGTGATTTTTATCGCAAAACTTTTGCAGCCTTGTTTCAGTATGCCTCGAATAGGATTCCTGAAGTTTCTGATGAATTATATCGTTTGGACGATGCTATGAAAGCTGGTTTTGGTTGGGAACATGGGCCTTTTCAAATTTGGGATGCTATAGGTGTTGCCAAAGGGATTGAAATGATGAAAGCAGAAGGGTATACACCTAATCAATGGGTGTTAGATATGTTATCAAATGGAAGCACTCGCTTTTATACCGTTGATGAAGGTGCTAAATTTTACTACGAAATCACTTCTAAAAAACAAGAAAAAATTCCAGGTCAGGATAGTTTTATTATTTTAGATAATATTCGTGAAGCAAAAACTATTTGGTCCAATGCAGATGCTTCTATCCAGCATTTAGGTGACGGTGTATTAAATGTAGAGTTTCAAAGTAAAATGAATACTCTTGGTGGAGGGGTTTTAGAAGCTATTAATAAAGGGATAGATTTAGCAGAAACGGAATACGATGCGGTGATTTTAGGAAATCAAGGCGCTAACTTTTCTGTAGGTGCTAATTTAGCCATGCCTTTTATGATGGCTGTAGAGCAGGAATATGATGAGCTAAACTTTGCTGTTAAATATTTTCAAGATACCGTAATGCGAATGCGATACTCTTCTTGTCCTACTATTGTAGCGCCACATGGCTATACTTTTGGAGGTGCTTGTGAACTAAGTATGCATGCAGATAAAGTGGTGGCTGCAGCTGAAACTTATATTGGATTGGTAGAATTTGGTGTCGGTATTATTCCTGGTGGAGCTGGTTCTAAAGAAATGGCAGTAAGAGCATCGGAAGGTGTTTTAAAAGATGATGTAAAATTAAATAAACTACGTGATTACTTTATCAATGTAGCGATGGCAAAAGTGGCAACATCTGCACATGAAGGGTATGATTTAGGCTTCTTTAAAGAGCATAAAGATATTGTAGTAGTGAATAGAGATCGTCAAATAGCAACGGCTAAACGCCATGCAGTAATTATGTTAGAAGATGGCTATACACAAGCTCCTTTGAGAGAAGTGATGGTGTACGGACAACAAGCATTGGGGATGTTCTTAGTAGGTACAGATAGTTTAAAACATGGAAAATTTGCTTCAGAACACGATCAGAAAATTGCAAATAAATTAGGATATGTAATGGCTGGAGGAGATTTATCCGAACCTACATTGGTGTCTGAACAGTATTTATTAGATCTAGAACGTGAAGCATTTATGAGTTTAATGACGGAACGTAAAACACTAGAACGCATTGAACATATGTTAAAAACAGGGAAACCGCTTAGGAATTAATAATTAAGATATGAGTATTGAGTTTTTGTAATTAAAAATAAGGACATGCACAAACTAGAAAATTTGGATAAAGGCGATGTTTTTATGCTAGCAAGTTGATGTATTCTTTTCAGAATTTACTACGAACTAAAAATTCGGATTGATTTCTCAGCTTAAAAAAAGTACTATTTCTATTCCTTTAAATATTACAGAGGAACAGGAATAAATTTCACAAAGGAATTTAAGCTTTTTTTGAGTATTACAAACGCAGTGATTATTAATTATTAAATTAAACTTACTAAGTAAAACAAAAGTGTAACAAGTGATAGATTAGGGATAGAGATTTGGGAAATGAATTATGGTTTTTAAAAGAGTCGAACTAACAAATCTAACACCTCAATACGAACATCTAATAACAAACATCTAAAAAAAATGAAAACAGCATATATAATACAAGGATATAGAACAGCAGTAGGAAAAGCACCAAAAGGAGTCTTTAGATTTAAAAGACCGGATGAATTAGCGGCAGAAACCATTGAGCATTTATTAAAAGATGTGCCTCAATTGGATAAAAAACGTATTGACGATGTGATGGTCGGAAATGCCATGCCAGAAGCGGAGCAAGGTTTAAATATTGCGCGTTTGATTTCTTTGATGGGTTTAAAAATAGAAGACGTTCCAGGAATGACCGTGAATAGATATTGCGCCTCTGGATTGGAAACTATTTCTATTGCAGCTGCTAAAATTCAGGCAGGAATGGCAGATTGTATCATCGCAGGTGGGGTGGAAAGCATGAGTTTTATTCCGATGGGTGGATACCGCCCAGTGCCTAATTATAAATCAGCAAGCGAAGGACATGAAGATTATTATTGGGGAATGGGTCTGACAGCAGAAGCGGTGGCGCATCAGTTTAAAGTGTCTCGCGAAGATCAAGATCAATTTGCGTACAATTCGCATATGAAAGCATTGAAAGCTCAAATAGATGGTACTTTTAAAGAGGATATTTGTCCGATTACCGTAGAGCAAATATTTGTTGATGAAAACGATAAAAAACAACGCAAAGAATATATAGTAGATACAGATCAAGGACCTCGGAAAGGTACTTCAATAGAAGCTTTGGCTAGATTGAGACCCGTATTTGAGCAAGGAGGAAGCGTAACCGCAGGGAATTCTTCTCAAATGAGTGATGGTGCTGCATTTGTATTGGTAATGAGTGAGGAAATGGTCAAAGAACTCAACTTAGAACCTGTGGCAAGAATGGTGTCTTATGCTGCCGTGGGCTTAGATCCACGTATTATGGGAATGGGACCTGTAAAAGCCATTCCAAAAGCATTAAAACAAGCAGGATTATCACAAAATGACATCGATTTGTTTGAGTTAAACGAAGCTTTTGCATCGCAATCACTTGCTGTAATGCGTGAATTGGATTTGAATCAAGACATCGTAAATGTAAACGGAGGCGCTATTGCACTCGGACATCCATTGGGATGTACAGGAGCAAAATTAACGGTACAGTTGATCAACGAAATGCGTCGTAGAAATAGTAAATACGGAGTTGTAACCATGTGCGTAGGTACTGGACAAGGAGCAGCTGGGGTATATGAATTTTTAAAATAATTAGATCCTGCCAGGTCTCAAAAAAAAACTACAATATGGAAACAGGAACAAAAAAAAAGACAATAATGACAGCAATTAAAGGTGGTGAATTTGTCATCAAAGAAACAAAATGTGAGGATATTTTTATCACAGAGGAATTTACTGAGGAACAAAACATGATGAAAGAATCTATCATCGAGTTTACGGATAGAGAAGTTTTGCCTCATAGAGAACGTTTTGAAAATAAAGACTATGCTTTAACAGCTGAGTTGATGAAAAAGTTAGGAGATCTAGGAATGTTAGGGATTTCTGTTCCAGAGCAATACGGAGGAATGGGAATGGGATTTGTCTCTACCATGCTTGTTTGTGATTATGTTTCTGGTGGTTCGGGTTCTTTGGCAACTGCGTATGGTGCGCATACCGGAATTGGAACGATGCCTATACTGTTGTACGGATCGGAAGCTCAAAGAGAAAAATACATTCCTAAATTAGCTTCAGGAGAGTGGATAGGTGCTTATTGTTTGACAGAACCTGGTGCTGGATCAGATGCCAATTCTGGAAAAACAAAAGCAGTACTTTCTGAAGACGGCAAGTCTTATAAAATTACAGGACAAAAAATGTGGATTTCCAATGCCGGTTTTTGTAATGTGATGATTGTTTTTGCACGTATTGAAGATGATAAAAATATCACCGCATTTATTGTAGATTATGATGCTGAAAATCCAAATGGAATTACCTTGGGCGAAGAGGAAAAAAAATTGGGAATCAATGCTTCTTCTACGCGTCAAGTGTTTTTTAACGATACCGTGGTGTCTGTAGATAATATGTTGTCTGAAAGATCCAAAGGATTTAAAATTGCAATGAACTCGTTAAACGTAGGACGTATTAAATTGGCAGCTGCTGGTTTGGATGCATCTCGTAGATTGATCACAGGTTCTGTAAAATATGCCAATGAGCGTATTCAGTTTAAAACACCAATTGCTAATTTTGGAGCAATCAAATTTAAACTTGCAGAAATGGCAACCAAAACGTATACGACCAATGCCATGGCGTATCGTATTTCTAGAGACATTCAAAATAAAATTGACGCGCTAGTAACAGAAGGAAAAACACATCAAGAAGCAGAGTTAAAAGGAGTGGAAGAATTTGCTATCGAATGTGCTATTGCAAAAGTATTCGCTTCTGAAAGTGTACAATATGTAGCAGATGAAGGAATCCAAATATTTGGAGGAATGGGCTTTTCAAAAGATACCCCAATGGAAGCTGCTTGGCGTGATGCTCGTATTTCACGTATCTATGAAGGAACGAACGAAATTAACCGTTTGTTAACTGTAGGTATGTTGTTGAAAAAAGCATTTAAAGGACAGTTAGATATTATGACACCTGCGATGGAAGTAGGACAGAGCCTTATGGGGATTCCTTCTTTTGAGACGCCAGATTATTCAGTGCTATTCTCGGAAGAAAAAGAATTGATTGGAAAGTTGAAGAAATCGTTCTTAATGGTTGCAGGGAAAGCAGTAGAAACTTTTGGAATGGAATTGGACAAACAACAGCAATTAATTATGAATGCTGCGGATATGTTGATTCAAATTTATGTGGCAGAAAGCGTTGTTTTAAAAACAGAAAAGTTGGTAAATAAAACGTCAGAAGATGTAAACGAAGCACAAATTGCCATGGCAAAATTAGCCTTGTACAATGCTGTTGAAATTGTTGGAAGTAGAGGTAAAGAGGCAATTATTTCTTTTACAGAAGGTGATGAGCAACGCATGATGCTGATGGGATTAAAACGTTTTACAAAATATGTAAACTATCCAAAAGTGATAGAATTACGTAAAACTATTGCCAATAAAGTAATTGCAGAAAATAAATACTGTTTTTAAATAGTAGAACCATAGGATTAAAATAAGGAAACTTATTTTAAATTTATTATTTTTGAGATAAGACCCGTTCCTTTTGGAATGGGTTTTTGTTTTTTTAGTGATTGTTCTCTGATACATCAATCCTATAGATAGTTTAGGTAACTCTTTTTTATTGTCTTTGATTCTAGATAGCTAAAACAAAAAGATAACTGTATTAGGACAATCTATTGTGATTAATATAATGATTTTCTCTCCTTAACAGGTATGGCAAGGAACCAACTACAAGATGTCATAATTACACTAATTATATTTTCAAGTGATGGTTTAGAAATGGAATTATTTTCTGTTTTAGCAAGTTCAAAAATCAAAGGATAGCTTAGTCCTGTTTTTAAACAACGCTAGAACGTAAAATAACCTATTTATAGGGGTTATTTTCGATTGTAGTTGGTATTATATATAGAAAATGGATTGTTCATTAAAAACAGTATTAATCCAAATAATATCTATAGTTCTGCTTGTTTTACGGTTGGTATCATAAAATAGTGTATTTTTAACCAAGACGAAACATACAGTTTGCTATTGTATGCGAGGTTGAAAATAATTTTTATGAATTAAATAAAGAAAAAAATGAGTACGATTAGATTAGGAGATAAAGCTCCAAACTTTACAGCACAAACAACAGAAGGTGAAATTAATTTTCACGATTGGCTCGGTGATAACTGGGGAATTCTATTTTCTCATCCAGCGGATTATACTCCTGTTTGTACAACGGAGTTAGGTACTGTAGCAAAGTATAAGAAAGCGTTTGATAAAAGGAATGTTAAAGTGATTGCCTTAAGTGTTGACGGTCTTGATTCACATAAAGGATGGATAAAAGATATTAACGAGACACAAAATACAAGGGTTAACTTCCCTATAATTGCAGATGAAGATTGTAAAGTAGCAATGCTTTATGATATGATACATCCCAATGCAGACAGTAAGCTAACGGTTAGGTCTGTATTTGTGATCGGAGCAGACAAAAAAGTTAAATTAATGATTACGTATCCTGCTTCTACTGGAAGGAATTTTGATGAGTTATTGCGAGTAATTGATTCATTACAGTTAACCGCTAACCATAAAGTTGCTACACCTGCGAACTGGAATAACGGCGATGATTGTGTTATTGTTCCTGCTGTTACAAATGATCAAATACCAAGTTTATTTCCTAAAGGATATACAGAAATTACACCTTATTTAAGGATAACTCCTCAGCCAAATTTGAAATAGAATATCTAGATAATACCAGCGGTGGGAATCATCGGGTTTGTGACAGAAAGGAGTGTTGCTTTTATAGCGTATTCAAATTCCAAAGTGGTGTGTTTCAAGGTGGTGGTTGCGGATAAAAATGAACATAAGTTTTAAATCTAGGCATGATTGTAATGGGTATAATATATAATAATTGGATGCCAAAAGCTTCTATAGCAATCAATGATAAAACCACCTATTGGAAACATGAAAATATAAGGAGGATAATATGGAGTATTTCAGATTCTAATGGACTGATAATTAATTCTACGGTGTTTTATACAAGCGGAACAATAGTGTCGAGCACGGATGATTTATGGATCTTATTAAATTGTTTATACGTAACTAATTATTAGTTTAAAAGGTTAATTATGGTTACAACGGCTGTAATGATGCCTCTATTGATATACTAAAAAAACGGGAGACGCGAAGCGTGTAATACGTTAAATTTCAGGTGCTTGAATGTTTTTCGTTTTAAAAACAAAACATATGATTAAAGGACTTTTTGAAACACACCTGCATGTTAAAAACCTAGAAAGGTCGGTTGCGTTTTATGCGAAGACTCTTAAGCTTCAGCAATGCTATTATGAAAAAAAAAGAAGAGCGGCATTCTTTTGGATAGGGAAAGAAAAACAAGCAATGCTCGGATTGTGGGAAAAACAACAGGCTGTTATTGATATCAGGCATTTCGCATTTGAATGCGAAGCTGATTGGGTTATAAATGAGTCTGTAGAGTATCTAAAAAAAAGAAATATTACGTGTAGGAATTTCTTAAATGATGGGACAGAAAGACCCATGGTTTTTGCTTGGATGCCAGCTGTTTCAATATATTTTGACGACCCAGATGGGCATTCTCTCGAGTTTATTGGGATGTTAAAAGGGGAGTCAAAACCTAAAAGGGGAATAATTTCTTATGATAAATGGTTGAAAATTAATCGCTAAAAAAAAGATATTTAATCCAAAAACATCTTCTGATTTCCGTATGATTGTATTGTGCTGTATTTCTTCTTTTTTAAGAGGAGAACGCGATGCGATAGCCTTAGCTATCGTTCTGTTTTTTAACAACACCAACACGTAAAACAACCTATTTATATTGGTTGTTTTGGATTGTAATTGGTATAATCGTTGATTGTGGTTTTCCGTATTCTTGTCGTATTTTAGATTTATTTAGAGGTTTTTTATTCACACTAACACTTAAGGTACTAGTTGTCAGTAGTTTGAGGTATTGTGTTTTGTGTTGATATATTTTAAATAAAAATAATTTTTAAGAGAAATAATCTCTAATAAATTAGGGTTTTGTTTGTTTTTGTAAAATAACACATTTGTTATATTTGTTTTTCTGAAAACCTGTTTTTAGAAAAAAACTTTTTACAATTCACCTTTAATTTTAATTTATGAAAAAGCATTTAGTTATCATATTGTTGTTTGTTTTAATTGGCAATATTGCGCTTGTTAATTCACAGTCTAAATATTTAGTAGGTTATGGGAAGACAGACATAACATATACAGAAGACGAATTAGGACTTTTTGGTTTTGGGGTTTACACTCATAGAATAAAAAAAGGAGCTATTTCTTCCCGGTTATATTCAAGAGTAATTACAGTGAAAGAATTAAAATCATCTAATTTACTTGTTTTTATACATTTAGATTTTGGAATGGTTTCTCAGGCGATAAGGGATAAGTTAATTAACAAAATAACAATGTATTATCCTTATATACATTATAGTTCAATTATGATTACAGCATCACACACGCATCATGGTCCAAATGGGTTTGGACATTATGCGATGTATACAAGTAATACTCCTGGAATTAAGCCTAGGATGATAAACGTTACTGTAAATAGAATTTTCAAATCTTTTCAGCATTCTATGAAGGATATGGAGATTTCTAGTTTAGAAATTAAAAAAGGAAGGTTTAAAAATAATGTACCCGTAGCATATAATCGTGCCGTAAAAGCCTATAATAAAAATCCCGAAGTTGTTCGACGAAGTAAAAGTCAAAGTAATCTTGCTATTAATAGAGAAATGCAAGTTTTAAACATAGTGAATGATGCTACAAATGCGAATCGAGGATTTATAAATTGGTTTGGGGTGCATCCGATAGAGATGTTGACAGATTTCAAAGAAATATCGGGAGCTTCTAAAGGCTATGCAGCTTATAGTGCAGAAAAAGAGATGGACAGTGATGTTGTAGCTATATTTGCTCAGTCTGCTGCTGGAGATGTTAGAACAGTAGATGGGCATAATTCAGAAAGATTTGACTCTATGATGCAAGGGGTCTTAAATGAACCTAATTTTCATCATAAAAAATCAAGCCTTAAGTTATCAAAATTTAATGGAAGTTTACAGGCTAACAAGGCACTTAAAATTAGAAAATCATATAATAAGAAGAATGTTTCAGGGAAGATTGATCATGAATTAATATATGTAGACATGTCTTCTGTTCAAGTAGATCCTGAATTTTCTTTTGGTGAGTCTGGTGATTATGCTAGAACAGGGCCACCTGTGACTGGTGTTGCACAGGTGTTTAGTACTTTTTACTATGATAATGATAAAGTTGAATTAGCAGGAGGTTCTATTTTGGGATATCTTGCTCAATTAATTCAGATTCTTGACTATCCTCATCTTTCTCAGGAAGAAAGAGATTATAAAACCGCACTGTTTTTGTCACAATATCCTAAGAGTATATTTATAGACAATCAAAATAAAACAATTTTAGGAGTCCCTCTGTCTAAGTACCCCGCAAGTATATTTTCTGATCCTTTTTCTTATTTTTTCTTTAATATTTTAAAAGATCAGGATGTTTTAGTAGAAGAGTTATTGAGGCTTCAAGATAAAGGAGCATTGGAAGAACATACCTTGATTACTAAGATTTTACCTGTTCAGGTGACTAGGATTGGTAATTTAGTGATTGCGGGTATACCAACAGAAATTACGACAGTGGCATATAATAGGTTGCAAAAGACAATTAAAGATGCTTTTAAGCCATTAGGTGTTACGGAGGTAATTATATCTTCATATGCAAATGAATATGCAGGCTATACAACAACCTATCAAGAATATTTTGAACAGCGTTATGAAGGAGGACACACGCTTTTTGGGAGACATCAATTAGGAGCTTTCCAAACAATATTTAAAAAGATAGCCAAAGAGATGTTAAAACCGAAGCATTTAAGAAACCTTGATTATAGTGTGAAACCACCTCAGTTTTCAGCACATGAATTGGCTTTAAGGTCTAATTTATCGCCTTTGCCTTATGAAGAAGAAAATAAAATGTCTCGAGAAAATAAAACTGAAGTTGCTGTTTTTAATGAAATGAAATTAGATATTAAGAAATCTAAAAAAAGTATTTCAGACGCGTTTTTAAATCAAGTACCTTTAACGCCTGTTACGTCGAGAATGGAACTTAAGCACAAGAATATATCTCATATATTATCTCAGGATGAAATTGGTTATTTAAAAAATCTACCGCTGCCTATACCTATGTCTGAGGATCTGGAAATAGATTTAGAGGAGAAAGTTACCATAAAATTAAAACTGTTCCCTGTACCTGCAACATCGGAATTGAAAATTACAGGAAAAAACAAAAGCGATATAAGCACGGTTCGTTTTTTTAATCTAAGCGGTGGAAATGTAACGTTTAAGGTTCATTTGATTAGGTCGGATGATTGTTTTAAAATCTATGATATTAGTAAATTAAGAAGAGGTATTTACATTGTAAAAACAGACACGGAGAGTCATAAAATTATTATAAATTAAGTCAGTCGTTGCCTATTGTTTTTCGAATTTAACAAGGTGTTAAAGCACTGTTTTAGGAGAGGTGTTTTCGGAATGATAGAAAACCTTCATAGATCTAGTCCGTGTATAACTGCTTTTTTACAGTACATGGAACAATACCAAGTGTGTCATATCACATTTATTAAAATCAGTATTTATGAGGGAACTATTCGACAATTAATAACGATTGTTGGTACGCTAAGGAAAGCTATGATTAAATTTTGAAATCATCAAAAGGTTCCCCTGCCAATACACAAGTCAAATAATAAGCGTAATTTCGCAATCTTACGAGGCTTTCATAAAAGGGCAGCGCACATGAAAATGATAAGTATTCAAAAAATAAAAGTACCACTAGATTGTAAAATTATTACAAATGATTTTCACAATTACGATCCATTAATAGCATTTACGGAAGCCGATAATTATAGGTATTTAAACGAAGATTTATTTCAATGTACCTTTCCAGAGGAGAGTCTTATTATTGATTTGGGTTGGTATGGTGATCTCAAGGAGAACACTGGAGAATTCAAAATAGATATTATTAAAAACGAAAATTGGGAGATCCCAATGCATACTATTTACACAACATCTGTTGTTGAGGTTAAAGACTTGTTACTTAAAATTTTGGACTATTATTCGGGTATTATAGAAGAAGAAGTAGAAGAAGAATAGTTATATTGTATTTATTAGACTGCTATAAAACGAATGTTTTAAGGAGGCTTGTACTGATAAAAAAACACTGAAATTCTCCTGTAAAATTGCCTTTTGCGATGTCTCTATTTAGGACTCGATTTTAAATTCTTAGATTCCATACGATTTTTTTAAAAACACTTGATTCATTTTTCTAGGTGTTTTTTTTATGCCCAGATATGCGTCATAATTTACGAAATGTTATTTGTTATGAGTAAAAATTACTGTAATTAATAACATGTATTTAAGCTGTTTATGGTTGGTTTAAAAACAAAAAATAAATAAATTCAAATTTAGAGCTAAATAATTCTATATATTTGCCTTGTTAAACTTTAGGAGTAACTATTAAATAAATAGTTTGAGAAACATCCTTAGAACCTGACCTGGTTGATACCTGCGTAGGAAAAAGTGTTTGAATGCATGTTTGCATTTCTTCTTTTTATAAGTCTCTCTATCTCTTTTTGGTTTACAGTATATAAAAATAAACCATTTTAGAACCGAATTGTATGATTACTGTTCATGTAAACAAAGAGAAAATTACCTTCAATAAACAGGCTTCAATTGCCGATGTTTTAACAAAACTTAGTGTCTCAGAAAAAGGGATTGCTATTGCTGTAAACGAACGTATAATTTCTAAAGATAATTGGTCTAAAAAGTACTTAAAAGATCAAGACCAAGTGTTAATTATTAAAGCGACTCAAGGTGGTTAATGTTTTCATTACACTGCCAAATACGTATTATAAAAAAACTAAACTTTAAAGATTATCTTATGAAAAAAAAAGATGCAGCTCCTAAGCAAGATAGTATTACTAGAAATCCTTTTCCTAGTTCAAAAAAAGTATATGTTTCAGGAACTATATATCCTGAAATTAAGGTCTCCATGCGAGAGATTGCTTTGCAGGATACTACAAACTCCTTGACAGGAAAAAAAGTACCTAACGAACCTATTACCGTGTATGACACATCAGGTCCCTATACAGATCCTTCTATTGAAATAGACATTCATAAAGGCTTGAAAAAGTTAAGAGCGGAATGGATTGATAAACGTGGAGATGTGGAACGTTTGGAAGCCTTTTCTTCGGACTATTGTAACGAACGATTGACAAATAAAAAATTGGATCACCTGCGATTTACGGATGTAGCAAAGCCTTTAAAAGCATTGAAAGGAAAGAATGTTTCCCAGATGTATTATGCGAAAAAAGGAATTATTACTGCCGAAATGGAATATGTATCCATTCGTGAAAATCAGCGAATAGACGAAATAACACGTTTGTCTAAACAACATCCAGGGGAAAATTTTGGAGCGAGTGTTCCTGCTAAAATTTCACCTGAATTTGTACGTGACGAAATTGCCAGAGGACGTGCTGTTTTACCTGCAAACATAAACCATCCAGAGAGTGAGCCTATGATTATAGGACGTAACTTTTTAGTAAAAATTAATGCCAATATTGGGAATTCTGCAACAACATCATCCATAGAGGAAGAGGTAGAAAAAGCAGTGTGGGCTTGCCGTTGGGGAGCAGATAATATCATGGATTTATCCACGGGAGAAAATATTCATGAAACCAGAGAGTGGATTGTAAGAAATTCTCCAGTGCCAATTGGTACAGTGCCTATTTACCAAGCATTAGAAAAAGTAAATGGTAAGGCAGAAGATTTGACTTGGGAAATTTTTAGAGACACATTGATAGAGCAAGCAGAGCAAGGAGTGGATTATTTTACCATCCATGCAGGGGTGCGCTTGCGTTATGTTCCGATGACGGCAAAACGTATTACAGGAATTGTTTCTAGAGGGGGATCTATCATGGCAAAATGGTGTTTGGCACATCATAAAGAGAGTTTTTTATACACGCATTTTGAAGATATTTGTGAGATTTTAAAATCGTACGACGTTGCCTTTTCTCTAGGAGATGGCTTACGCCCTGGTTGTATTGCTGACGCAAATGATGAAGCTCAGTTTGCAGAATTAGAAACCTTAGGAGAATTGACAAAAATTGCTTGGAAGCACGATGTTCAAACCTTTATTGAAGGACCAGGTCACGTGCCAATGCACATGATTAAAGAAAATATGGACAAGCAGTTGGAAATGTGTGACGAGGCTCCTTTTTATACCTTAGGCCCTTTGACGACTGATATTGCTCCAGGATATGATCATATTACTTCAGGAATTGGAGCTGCCATGATCGGTTGGTTTGGTTGTGCCATGCTCTGTTATGTGACACCAAAAGAACATTTAGGATTGCCTAATAAAGCAGATGTAAGAACAGGAGTTGTAACCTATAAATTGGCTGCGCATGCAGCGGATTTAGCAAAAGGACATCCAGGAGCACAACATCGTGATGATGCCTTGAGTAAAGCACGTTTTGAATTTAGATGGGAAGATCAATTTAATTTAGCATTGGATCCTGAATTAGCACGGGAGTATCACGATGAAACTCTTCCTGCTGAAGGTGCTAAAATTGCGCATTTCTGCTCTATGTGTGGACCTAAATTTTGTTCTATGAAAATTTCTCAAGAAGTCCGTGATTTTGCAGCGGTAAATAAAGTTGTAGGAGATGAGGTTTTTGCAATTGGTATGGAAGAGAAATCTAAAGAATTTAAAGACAAAGGAAGCGAAGTTTATTTATAATCAGTAGGATGAATTCAATAACGTATCTATGTTGATTGTTATAAGTTCTGAAACGGAAATCTTAGATGAAGCAAGCAAAATAAACCAATTGTTTAGTGTTGGAATGACCTTGTTTCATCTTAGAAAACCATTCGCTTCAAGGAAGCAATGTAAACGTTTGATCACTGCCATCGATGCCCAGTATCACCAATATATAATGCTGCATCAGTTTTATGATTTGGTTGCTGAATTTCAAGTAAAGGGAGTGCACTTAAAAGAGGGCTTTAGAGATGTATTACAGGACAAAGGGAGTGATTTTACACAAAAGTTTCAAAGAGAAGGGTTTTGTGTGAGTGCTTCTTTTCATACAAGAGAAAAATTGGAGGCATGTACCATTCCGTTCGATTATTTTCTATTGAGCCCTGTGTTTGATTCTCTTTCTAAAAAGGGATACAAAGGCAAAGGGTTTGATGTTTCTAATTCCCATAAAACCATTGTAGGCTTGGGAGGAATTACAGAAAAAACAATTCCATCAATGGAGCGATTAGGTTATAAAGGAATGGCTGTCTTAGGAGCGGTATGGGGGACTGAAAACCCGGTGCTTGGGTTTAAAAAAATAAAAGAATCTTATGAGTCTTGTAGTACATAAAAGAACAGGTCAAAGGCCATTGGTATTGACTATTGCTGGGTTTGATCCCTCTAGCGGGGCTGGGCTTACAGCGGATATAAAAACGATGGAGTCTTTAAAATGCTATGGGCTATCTGTGTGTACTGCCAATACTGTTCAGAACGATGTATTGTTTAAAAGTTGCCATTGGACCTCTCTTGAAATCATGAAAAATCAAATTGATGTGTTGTTTGAACGCTTTGATATTGACTTTGTGAAAATAGGAATAGTGGAAAGTTGGGAGGTTTTAGACGCTTTGATTTCTGTAGTATTGACAAAGAATGCGGGTGTGAAAATCATTTTAGACCCCGTGTTAAAATCGAGTTCAAACTTTGTTTTTCACTCAAAGGGAAGACAGGAGTCTATATTTGATGGCATCTTAAAAAAAATTCACCTGATAACTCCTAATTATAAGGAGATTAAATTGTTGTATGCTGATAAAAGTTTGGAGGAGACCATTGCTTATATTTCTAAGCATACATCTGTACTTTTAAAAGGCGGTCATAGAGAAGATTTTTTAGGGAAGGATGTCTTGTTTCATTGCAATGGAACTTCTTTTGAAATGCTTCCAAGTGATGCTGATTGTACAGAAAAGCATGGAAGTGGTTGTGTTTTGTCGGCTGCAATTACTTGTTTTTTAGCCCAGGGATTCTCCTTAGAAGCAGCCTGTTTAAAAGGCAAGCGATATACAGAAAAATTATTGAGTTCTACTACAAACTTATTGGGTTATCATGGATAAATTATATTATATCTCTCAGGGAAATCATTTAGAAAATATACAAAAAGTATGTGAGTCAGGTGTTCGATTGGTTCAGTTGAGACTAAAAAACAAGCCGCTAGAGACCTATATTCAAATCGCTTTACAAGCAAAAGAAATATGTGATTCTTACGGTGCTATTTTAATTATTAATGATAATGTTGAGGTAGCAGTACGTATAAATACACAAGGTGTTCATTTGGGGAAATCAGATAGCAGTCCTAAAAAGGCAAGGCTTTTATTAGGCAAAGATAAAATAATTGGAGCTACTGCAAATACCTATGAAGACTGTGTAGCATTGCTCGATCAACAGGTAGATTATATAGGCTTAGGTCCTTTTAGATTTACGAATACAAAACAACATTTAAGCCCAATTCTAGGATTGCAAGGCTATATAAATATTCTTAAGAAGCTTAAAAAAAGAGGGTGTAATACACCTATCTATGCTATTGGAGGCATCCAAAAGGAAGATGTAGAGGCGCTTTTTAAAACAAACATTAACGGTGTTGCTGTTTCGGGCATTTTGTCAGGAAAAACAACAGCAGAAATAAAATCAGACTATGAGTACATTAGTAATTGCGGGAACCGAATTTAAATCGAGATTATTTACCGGAACAGGTAAGTTTAGTGATTCATTATTGATGGAAGAAGCCATTTTGGCATCAGAAAGTGAATTGGTAACAATGGCGTTAAAAAGAGTGAATCTCAAGGATGATCAGGATGATATTTTATCACATTTGACAGGTGCTTCTATCAATTTATTGCCAAACACCTCTGGGGTAAGAACTGCTAAGGAAGCTGTTTTTGCAGCAGAATTAGCGAGAGAGGCACTCGGAACTAATTGGATCAAATTAGAAATTCACCCAGATCCAAAATACTTATTACCAGACCCGATAGAGACTTTAATGGCAGCAGAGGAATTGGTGAAATTAGGTTTTGTAGTGATGCCTTATATCCATGCAGATCCAGTGTTGTGTAAGCGGTTAGAAGATGTTGGCGTCCAAGCAGTGATGCCTTTAGGTGCTCCTATAGGAACTAATATGGGCTTGAAAACATTGGAGTTTTTGGAGATTATTATTGCACAAAGCAATGTTCCTGTGGTGGTAGACGCAGGGCTAGGTGCTCCATCTCATGCTGCTTTGGCAATGGAGATAGGAGCAGATGCTGTGTTGGTAAATACTGCCATTGCAGTGTCAGGAAATCCTGTAGCAATGGCGAAGGCTTTTAAGTTGGCGGTAATTGCGGGAAGAATGGCTTATGAAGCAAAAATGGCACCGATTAAAAAACAAGCTGTAGCAAGTAGCCCCTTGACGCATTTTTTAAATTAAAGGCCTGTAAAAAAACAATTTTATGAAGACATTTAAAGAAGCACTAAGCGCCTGCGATTGGAAGGAAACTTTACAAAGTATTTTTGATAAGACCGAAAGTGATGTCTTACGTGCTTTGGGAAAGACGCATCGCGATTTAGAAGATTTTAAAGCCTTGATTTCTCCAGCTGCAAAACCGTATTTGGAGCAGATGGCTCAATTGAGTAGTCAGTTGACAAAAAAACGTTTCGGAAATACCATTCAGATGTATGTGCCGCTGTATTTGAGTAACGAATGTCATAATATATGTACTTATTGTGGTTTTAGTATGACCAATAAAATTCCAAGAAGAACCCTAACGGATGCTGAAATATTAAAAGAAGTAGCCTATTTAAAGTCCAAAGGATATGATCAGATTTTATTGGTGACAGGGGAAGCAAACAAAAGTGTAGGAGTGCCATATATTAACAATGCCATTCGTTTAATGCGGGCTCATTTTTCCAATATTTCTATTGAAGTGCAGCCTTTAGCAACCGATGAATATGAATTGTTGATAAAAAACGGATTGCATTCGGTGATGGTTTATCAAGAAACATATCATAAAGATGCTTATAAAAAACACCACCCAAAAGGTAAAAAATCAAATTTTGATTTCCGTTTAGAAACACCAGAAAGATTAGGAGAAGCAGGGATTCATAAAATAGGACTTGGAGCCTTGTTGGGGCTAGAAGATTGGAGGGCAGATAGCTTTTTTACTGCCATGCATTTAAAATTCTTACAAAAGCGATTTTGGAAAACAAAGTATTCTATTTCTTTTCCTAGATTGCGCCCGCATTCTGGAGGATTGGAACCTAAAGTAGCCATGGACGATGCCGATTTAGTACAGTTAATTTGTGCTTTTAGGTTGCTGGACGAGGATGTTGAAATGTCTATATCTACCAGAGAAAGTGAAGTGTTTAGAAATAATATTGTACAACTAGGGATTACATCTATAAGTGCTGAGTCTAAGACAAACCCTGGAGGTTATGTGGTTGAAAAACAATCTTTAGAACAGTTTGAAATTTCTGATGATCGAAGTACAGAAGAAGTGGCTGAAATGTTAAAAAAGCAAGGCATAGAGGCGGTATGGAAAGATTGGGAAAATAACTGGAGCTACTCTAAACCCTAAGATAATGAAGTTTTCTATAGAGGAACAAAAACAATACAGCCGTCATTTAATGCTGAACGAAATAGGTGAGCAAGGGCAATTGAAACTTAAAAAAGCAAGGGTTCTTGTGATTGGTGCTGGTGGATTGGGCTGTCCTGTATTGCAAATTATAGCAGCTGCAGGTGTTGGAACAATTGGAATTATAGACGATGATAAAGTGGAGCAGAGTAATTTGCAACGCCAATTATTGTATACCCATCAGGATCTAGGTGATTATAAAGTAGCAGCAGCAGCCAAGCGTTTGAGTGGCTTAAACCCTTATATTCGTTTTGTAACTTATAGGGAAAGATTGACCGCTCTAAATGCCATTTCTATGTTTTCTAATTATGATATTATTGTAGATGGTTCAGATAATTTCCCAACACGCTATTTGGTAAATGATGCCGCTGTTTTGGTAGGGAAACCATTGGTGTTTGCTTCCATTTTTAAATTTGAAGGACAGGTTTCGGTATTCAATTATAAAAATGGCCCTACTTATAGGTGCTTATTTCCGTCGGCTCCAGAGGCGCATGCCATGCCTTCGTGTTCTGAAATAGGGGTGTTTAGTGTACTTCCAAGTCTTGTTGCTGCCTTTCAGGCCAATGAGGTGCTCAAAATAATTTGTGAAATTGGCAGCGTATTGTCGGGGAAGTTATGGACTTTAAATGCACTTAGTTTAGAACAACGTGTATTTGAATTCTCTAAAAATAAGGCAGATGTAATTACTAGGCTAGAAAAGGATTACGGATTGTTTTGTGGTCTTTCTGCCCCTGTTTCCGAAATAACATTGGAAGTTTTAATGGCAAATAGGGACTCCTATATGCTGTTGGATGTGAGGACAGAAGAAGAAAGGGAAGCGTTTCATATTGGTGGAACTCATATTCCGTTGGATGCACTTCGTAATAGGTTTGTAGAACTGAAAACAGCAAAAGAAATTGTGGTGTATTGTAAGTCTGGACTTAGAAGTAAAAAAGCCATTCAATTATTACAAGAATTGGGTTTGAAAAATGTTTTTATTAATTTAAAAGGGGGTTGTTTTTAAGCGCTGTTTTTTAGGGTGAAATAATAAAATATGTCCTGTTTCATGTCAATTTAGTCTCAGAATAGCGTGTCGTAGCCTAGGTTACGACACGCTATTTTTTAATCCCTCATTTAACTATTTAACACCAAATATATTTCCAAATGACGATTTAGGAATGTAATTATTTTCTGTTTGAGTGTTGTTAAACTATTTACATCAGTCATTTGGATTGTAATTCCCAGAGGGCTTGCCTCAAACAGAAAATATATCTCGAATTCTTGGATGTGGCTGTTTATTTTATGAAAATAAGACTTCAATATAACGATTCAGTATTTCAAAACTAATTGAATTTTAAAGAGTTTTTTTAAAAAACACCTGTTCTGTTTTCGAGAGCTTTTTTTTATAACGGTTATTATAAGGTAATAGAAAGCTACTTGTTTTTTGATGTACCTAAGATTTGTTAAATAAATAACGGTATTAGTGTGCGTTTTGTGTTGGTTTGTGTATCTTTGTCGGCGAGGAATGTGCAAATGCTCCTTTTTTACATGCATTTAATTTGTTAAATCTGTATCATTATTTGGAGATATATCAAACGTATTTATAAATGACTTTTTAGAAAAAGAACTGTTTTTTCCTGATTCTATGCAGGAAATTTAAGGGTAATAACAGCCTTTTTTAGTTTTTTTAAAAACTAAAGGGAGGTAAGGCTTTGATTTACAGGTTTTTTTGGGTTTGTTTTTTGTGTTGATTGAAAGGAGTAGAGAAGAACGCTCCTTGCTTTACATCAAAACGTGGGGTGCTTTCATGTTGATGATAGGCTTAAAGATAAAAGAGTTTGTAAGCAGGAGACGCATTTAAACGGAATAACATCGTTTTTAAAAAAATAAAAAATTATGCCAGGAAAACAAGCAGCAACAGTAGGAAGTAATCATACTTGTCCCATGTGTAGTGGGACAACACCACACGTAGGAGGTCCAGTAACTCACGGAGAACCTACGGTGCTATTTAACGGAAAACCCGTAGCAACTATAGGGAGTTTGTGTATATGTGTAGGAGCTCCAGATATGATAGTGCAAGGAAACCCAACCGTATTAATTAATGGGAACCCGATAGCCTGTGTTGGTGATATGACAGCTCATGGAGGTGTAATCATCTCAGGGTCTTCAAATATTATTATTGGTAGTAGAACCTCCAATCCTCCTACTGAAATAATGCCTATAAAAAGAATACCCTTTCCTAAAATCACATTTGTAAATAGATTATTTGGCAATGCAAAAGAAGCCATTGCCAATCAGCAGAAGATTAAAGAACTTTCTGAATCTAATGATGGTGAACCGATTATATATAATTTACAGTGGGTTAAAGATGAGAAGATAACGAAAGAGTCAAAAGAATTAAAAGAAGTCACTTTACGTGCGAATGTTCTAAATATTCCTGATGGAGAAACCTTAGTGTTTACCGTTAAAAGACCTCTTAAATCTACCAATGATACTGGGGACAGTACAGAAGATACAGAAGATCTTGTTGAGTTAAAAGGTACGGTACAAGATAAAAAGGTTGAGCTTATTTGGAAAATTAAAGACTTTACTGAAGAGAGCAATCAAAAATCAAGTCAAAATTAAAAATGACCAATCAAAAAAACGCATTTAATGATGTTATTGAAACTTTATCATTTACGGTAAAAGGTGCTGGAGTTGAATCTGAAGAAGAAGCAAAAATAGAGATTAAGAAAAAAGGAATTTATTTACATTTTTTGCGTTTGGGACTATTTGATAGAAATGCAAAAAATCAAGATGAACTAGATGTTAATTACACAACTAACATAGATGAAAACACGACGATTACACCTGAGCAACAGCGATTGATTAAATTTAATAATAATTTAATTGAAAGCTGTTTAGTTAAAATAGATAATACGAGAGTTGCTAAACCTGTTGACAAGTTTATAAATTATCAAGAAAAAGAAATTTCTTTAGACAAAGTTACTGTCTACACTAAAGAAGGGCTGTCTGGGTTGAAAAACTTTTACTTTCATCCCACAAATTTAAGTACAGGGTATATTTATTTGATGAATGATGATGACCCTAATGACTATTGCGAATTACATGTTGACGATTTTGGTAAACTCAATTATGTTGAATGGAAGTTCAAACGTAATATTGGTAAAGATGCTAAGGAACTGGATGTAAGAGCGCCTTCAGTAACATCAATAAAAAGTAAAAGAATACACCCGCCAGGAAAAAAGCTATGGGTTGCTTATTCTGCTACACAATGGTCTAGAGAATATCACGCCGACTTAAATTCTGATAGAGAAAAACGTAAAAAGCGCATGAAACTTTTTGATTGCGTAGCCATTAAAAAAGGAGGGCAGAAAGATAAAGCGTCTACAGATAAACATTTAGGTGGGGAGGAAGATTATAGAATTAAGCCTATATCCTACAGAGAGGTAGAGGCAATGTATTCTGTAAAAAACAAATCTGAGGCTTATGCATTTCAGAAAACGTTACATGAAATTCATGCCGATGAGAAAAGAGAAGATCTAAAAGGAACGAATGATACCTTTGAAGACTTATTCTTTATTATTGATGATCCTATAGGTATTGCAGAAGATGTTGGGGGGCTTTTAGATGAAGCACATGATAAACATAGAGCAACGGTAGAGTCTATACAAACCGGAGAAGATGAAAAGGATATTTTTGAAAGATTACAAAATAAACAGGAAGGGAAATCTGAATTTATTAATTCTGGGTATGGGCAACAGATAAATGCCTTATTCTGCAATGCACTTACGCTATACAAACTTGTAAATTGTGATGAGAAAATAAAAGATGAATATGAGAAGTATTTAGATTATAAAAAAATAAATACCATTCTTGCTTTTTCATACCGAGAAAAACAGCGAGAAAGAATAATGTACTTTAGACAGGATTTTTTAAGGATTTTAAAAAGCGATTATTATAAAATTTACTTTAATGATGGTTTAGGAGGAAACGATCAAGATACCTTTGAGGTAAGAAGTATTATTGCTTCTCACATGTCGCTATTAATCGAACACCCTCAACACAAAGATAGGTTTATAGATGTTATAGAAAAGTATAAAGGAAATAATGATAAGGATGTAGATAGTTTTATCGAAAGCTCAGTGAATTCTAATGATACTATTAGAAAACTGCTCACCAAAGAGTTTAATATAGACGATTTTAAACTAAGTTACATAGCATTTAAAAATGGATTTACACTTTCTGCAATGATTGTAAAATCTATGAAAGATGGATTTGCAGCATATACTAAACATGCGGTAAGGGTTAAAGATTTTAGAATTGTAGATGAATCGGTAAAGGCTTTTAAATCTAAAAGTGGTTGGAATATTAAAATTAAAACAAAATCTGCCAATAGTCATTTGGGAAAACTAAATTTCGGATTGCATGTTAAAAGTATTAAAGAAACTCCCAATATCTCTTTTGATGGTAAAGGGAAAACAATTATAATTAAAACCTCTGAACGCATAGCAAAACAAGCAGCCCTAAATAAAAGTATTATTATACCAGGGATTGGTTTAGGTACGAAGACCTCTAGAGTATTACAAAACCTACTAGAAAATCTTAATTTTAGAAAATTTATAGCAGGGATGGAACTGGTGATTACACTTATCAAAGTGAATAGTTACGCAGAGAAGGATTCGAATAAAAACCTTGTTAGTTTAGCAGGGGCTGGAGCTGATTTAACGTCCGCTGTATTGGCGTATCAAGAAGCTAGTATGCAATTGGAAAATGCAACTACCCGATCCCTTAGGTATATTGGAAAAATGGGTAGAGTAGCGGGTTTATTTGGCTCTGGTATCTCTGTAGCCATGTGTGTTAGGGATTCTATAGATAGTTATCAGCTTCGTGATATGGATGCGAGTATAACATGGGGTTTTACCGCAGTTGTGGGGGGTGTGTTGTTAGCCGATGGTATCGTAGCGTGTGCGGCTTGGTGGGCTGCAGGTACTGCAGTGGGTTTTTTGACTTTTGGTTGGGGGCTTGTATTCTTGGTCTTATTTGTAGGTCTTACAATGCTAGCTATGTATCTTACAGATAAGGCTTTGGAGAGGTTTTTAAAGAATAATATTTTAAGCAATGATAATCCTTTTAATTCCACCGAAACAATGCCTTATAAATATGTACAAGCATTGTATAATAACAGCGACACGCTGGTAGATAGTGAAGTTGCCAGATGGCGTGATTTTGTTGTCGCTTCAGATGATTTATACGATTTGTTAATTAGTTATAGAGTAGATTTTCAATATTTGGAAATGGTAGACTACAAGGAGAATGAAAATGAAAAAGAATCCATGATGGATTATATACGTAGTGTTAATCAGATTGGTGCTGGTATGAAATCGATAACCTATAAAAAAATAGTCATTACCATAATACTACAAAAATTTATACATAACGTAAGTGAATTTAATTATGCCTTGGTACTATTCCCTAAAGGATTAAAAAATAAGGAACCAGATAATGCAGCTATATTTTTAAACAATACAGCAGTTCGGCTTATTGAATATAAAAAATTAGATGGATTACAAATAGAGTTTTCTATAAACAGTAATTTGCGAAAAATAATGACTAGAGGTTCAGAATTTCTACTATTCAGCCAAGTTTGTGTTAATAAAGAAGCGAACGAATACTGGCCTAGCCAACGTGGTAAATCCCGCTATCATGGGTATAAGTTTAATGCCACGAATGATATAGGAGGTATGGGTAGAGCAGGTACAGCTAAGTTCCTAGCAGAAATATCGAATACAGTAATGAATGATTATTTAGGGGCTAATATACGTATTGGTACGCTAAAAGAAATTAAAAATTGGAAATAAATACATACGTATGGATACATTAGCAAAACGCATAACAGCTTTTCCTGAGAAAAATAAAATAGATGCTGTTGGAATTGATACAGGTGAGTTCGCAATAAAAGCAGATGATGTTGAATATATTGAAGATAGGACTTATTGTGCTAAAGGTAAAGGTTGGAATTATCAATGGATGTGGCCAGGTATGGGTATGGTTTTTTTTGTTTTATTTCTATTCTCAAATAAAAGTTTAGGAGCTATACTTTTTTGTAGTGTTTTTTTGGCGTTTTTTGGATATATGTATCTCTACCATTATATAGCTCCCACAAAACATTTTATTGCTCACAGACAAACGGGTAAGCTACAGCTGCCTATTTCTAAAAAGAAGCCACAAAAAATTGTGAATTTTGATGATGGAGATGGTATCATAAAAAGTTATTATGCAAACAATGTATATACGTCCTTGTTTTTTCAAACAAAAAAAGGCATAGAACCCAAAGCGGCAATGGGATTAGTAGATTGGAATAGAGAAGATTATTGGAATTTTCTGGTATGGTATATGGACAAAAACAGACCATTACCTCCAGGGAAAGGATTTGATGCTTATCGTAAACAAGATTTTGAACGCAGAAAAGCAGCAGGTTTTCCTACACCTTTATATCCTAGTGATATTCCAACGCCAGAAACTACGCCTGAGCAGCAAGCGGAACGAAATCGTATTGGGGGCTGGTAAAATCAAAAAAGGAACGTAGCTGTAACAACAATAACGCTAGAAGGCAAAATAAACTATTTACATCAGTTATTTGGATAGTATTTGGTATTACATGGATGTATCTGTTAGAGATATCTTGTTCAGAATATTTTTTTGATAAAAAAAGACGGATGATGTTTTAAGTTATGCTTCTTTATCGTTCCTTTACATCCTTAAAAACCGAATTATTTTGAAAACAATAACCATAGCTATTGATGGCTTTTCATCCACAGGAAAAAGTACTGTTGCAAAACAATTAGCCAACAAGCTAAAGTATATTTATGTGGATACGGGAGCTATGTATAGAGCAATTACATTGTTTGCCTTGCAACATGATTTTATTGGAATTATAAAATTAGATAAAGCGGCTATTCTCGCTGCTTTACCAACCATTAATATTAGTTTTAAATACAACGAATCTGTTGGTTTTGCTGAGGTTTTTTTGAATGATAAGAATGTAGAAAAAGAAATTAGAACCTTGTATGTTTCTCAATTTGTAAGTATTATTTCTACCATTTCGGAAGTGCGTAAAAAGTTAGTCGCGCAGCAACAAGAGATGGGGAAAGAAGGAGGGATTGTTATGGACGGAAGAGATATAGGTACTGTTGTATTTCCGTCTGCAGAGCTCAAATTATTTATGACAGCATCTGCAGAAAAACGAGGGCGTAGACGTTATGACGAGTTGATAAAACGTGGAGACAAAGTACGGTTAGAGGAAATAGTAGAAAACGTATTAAAACGGGATCATATAGATTCTACAAGAAAAGATTCTCCTTTAGTAAAAGCAGACGATGCTATTGAATTTGACAATTCAGACATGACCTTGGAAGAGCAGTTTGAGAAAATTTACACTTTGGTGGAACGTGTGCTAGGGGATGAGTAATCGGTTTTGTATTATTTTTATGGAATAGCCCTCAGCTATTCCATAGCCAAGAACTAACAACCATTCCACAACCTTGCGAAGGCTCTTTAAGGAATGTTTAAAAATTTATGAGTCTGTAAGGATATTTTCCACTGTGGATTTTTCATCACATAGTCAACAATAAGAGGGGTCATTTTATCTTTTTTACTCCATTCTGGTTGTAGGTATAATTCACAATTATCGGATACTTTTGCGGCTTGTTCTTCAGCAAATTTAAAATCGTTCAAATTATAAATAATAGCCTTTAATTCATGCGCTTCTTTGAGTACATGATCTAGTGGTAATTTTGTTTTTTTAGGAGATAAGCAAATCCAATCCCAAGTTCCAGATAGGGGATAAGCTCCCGAAGTTTCGATATGTGTTTTTAGACCTTTGGCTTGTAATGCATTTGTGATGTAATCTAAGTTCCACATAAGGGGTTCACCTCCAGTAATAACCACGGTTTGAGCGTGAGAAGCAGCATTTTCTACTACACTATCTACCATTGTAGTGGGGTGTAATTTAGCGTTCCAACTCTCTTTTACATCACACCAATGGCATCCAACATCACAGCCACCGATACGGATAAAATAGGCTGCTTTTCCTGTGTGATTACCTTCGCCTTGGATGGTGTAAAATTCTTCCATTATTGGTAACATCAATCCTTCTGCCAACAATGATTCCTGTGATTTTTCTGTCATGCGGCAAAGATACATAAAGCGAATATCAATTACAATCCAAAATGACCAATATAATATAGTTTATTTTACGATCTAGCGTTGTTGAAAAACAGAATGATAGCTAAGGCAATTCTTCCATTTTTTGTCTAGTTAAAACAAAAAATAATTCCATTTCTAAACCGTCACTTGGGAATCTATTTGGTATAACTGACATTTGGCAGGAATATTTGCGCAAACAATTTTAATATGTGTGATTTAAGTGTATTTTTATAAAAATTTTTAGAATGGGTAACAGAGAAGACTTTTTTAAACATATTACAGAGGGCTATCAAACCAAAGGTGAATTTATTACGATGGGAGCTGCCATGTTGGATGGAGAAACGATCACCGATGCTTTTGTGAAAATCCCGTTAAAAACATTAAATCGTCATGGTTTAATAGCGGGAGCAACGGGAACAGGTAAAACAAAAACCTTACAGGTGATGGCAGAGAATTTGTCTGAAAAAGGAGTTCCTGTGTTGTTGATGGATATAAAGGGAGACCTGAGTGGTTTGGCACAGGCAAGTCCAGGACATGCTAAAATTGATGAGCGCCATGCAGCTATTGGATTGCCGTTTGAGGCGAAGAAATTCCCTGTAGAAATCTTGACTATTTCTGATCAAGAAGGGGTACGCTTGCGTGCTACTGTTTCTGAATTTGGGCCTGTTTTATTAGCTCGTATATTGGATTTATCAGATACGCAAAGTGGTATTGTCTCTGTGTTATTTAAGTACTGTGATGATCGGAAGTTACCCTTGTTAGATTTAGCAGATTTTAAAAAAGTACTCCAGTTTTCTACCAACGAAGGGAAAGAAGAGATCCAAGGAGAATACGGTAGAATTTCAACAGCAAGTACAGGTTCTATATTGCGAAAAATTATTGAGTTGGAGCAGCAGGGTGGTGATTTGTTTTTTGGAGAGCGTTCTTTTGAAGTGGATGATTTGACTCGGATAGACGAAGCAGGAAGAGGTGTTATTTCAATTTTGAGATTGACTGATATTCAGGACAGGCCAAAGTTGTTTTCTACTTTTATGTTGCAATTATTAGCAGAAATATATGCTACTTTTCCAGAACAAGGAGATAGTGAACGCCCAGAACTAGTCATATTTATAGACGAGGCGCATCTTATTTTTAAAGAAGCATCCAAGGCATTGATGTCACAAATAGAGAGTATTGTAAAATTGATTCGTTCAAAAGGTATTGGTTTGTTTTTTGTGACGCAGAATCCAAAGGATATTCCAGAAGATGTATTGGCTCAGTTGGGGTTAAAAATCCAGCATGCACTCCGTGCGTTTACAGCAAAAGACAGAAAAGCTATTAAATTGGTGTCAGAGAATTATCCAGATTCGGAATATTATAAGACCTCAGAATTACTAACGGAACTAGGGACAGGAGAGGCTTTAATTTCTGTATTAAACGAGAAAGGACGTCCAACACCGTTAGCGGCTACGATGTTAAGAGCACCGATGAGTAGAATGGATATTCTTACAAAAAAAGAGTTGAAACAATTATTGGACAATTCAAGATTGGTTGAGAAATATAATAAGGAGGTGGATAGAGAGAGTGCCTATGAATTATTAAACGAGAAAATTGCGGCGATACATAAAGAAGAGGAGGCTGAAGAAAAAAAGAAAGAGAGCTCCAAAAGGTCTCGTACTACCAGAAGAAGAAGCACAAGAATGAATCCTATTTTAAAGGTCGTGACCAGTGCATCATTTATAAGAGGAGTCCTCGGAATTTTAAAAAGAGTAATGCGTTAAAAAAAACAGTGTTTATGTGTAAATATTATTGCACTTTTGACGTTAAATAATTGAAACATTAATAAAATAACTTATGTTTATATTTAAAAAATTAACCCCATTTATTATCTTATCCTTATTGTTTGTACAATGTAATGGTGATAAGGCTTTTGAAATTGAAAAGGGACGTGTAGGGAATATCCTCAAAGGAACTACAGTTCAAGAGTTAGAAGTAATTTTTAAATCAGATTCCTTAGTCAAAATTTTAAGTGAAGGAGATTTAGGAGGTCAAACTAGTAAATATTTAGTGGAAGATGATCAGTATTTTGTGTATTCTAAAATCGATAAAAAGAAATTATTAGAAATAGAACCTGTAAATCAACACGATTCTATTTCTACAATAAAGAGTGTTCAGATTTTTGACCCTCGTTTTAAAACAGCGAATGGAATTGGATTGCATTCTACGTTTCAGGAAATTAATACCCACTGTAAAATTAACAAAGTAGAAACAACATTTACTTCTGTAATTTTGTTTATTGATGCCTTGAATGCAACTATTTCTATTGATAAATCAGAATTAGGGATTAAAGATTTTACTCTTCAAAAAGTGACGATAGATCAAATTCCAGATTTGGCTAAAGTAAAATATTTCACCATTTGGTTTGATTGATGTCAAGAAGTGTTATCATATAAAAAATCCCATTTTGAATTTCAAAATGGGATTTTTTTATTTTGTTTAAAGTGATATTACAATCGCCATGCTCCTAAGAATGATGGTGTACTTGTAATACCAAATACATTTCTAAGTGACGGTTAGCGAATGCAATTTATTTTTTTAGTTAGGCGAAATATCTAAGGATAGCCTTAGATATCGTTCTGTTTTTCAACATCGACAGCACGTAAAACAAACTATTTATATCGATTATTTCGGATTGAAATTGGTATAAATTATTTACTTTTTGCGCATTTTAAATTGAGGATCTCTTTCTCTACTTAATCTCGACGTTCACAAGCTAGCAATGTGTTTTTAAGGAGCATTGCAATGGTCATTGGTCCAACACCACCTGGAACTGGGGTGATAAACGAAGATTTCTTACTTACACTCTCAAAGTGTACATCTCCCGCCAGTCGATAGCCTCTTTTTTTACTTGGATCATCTACGCGTGTGATTCCTACATCAATAATGGTGACACCATCTTTTACCATGTCTCCTGTTAAAAATTCTGGAATCCCTAAAGCGGCAACGATAATATCTGCTTGCAAGCACAATTCTTTTAAATTCTTGGTTCTGCTATGGGCAACGGTTACAGTTGCATTTCCTGCAGGGCGTTTTTGGCTCATTAAAATACTCATAGGGCGTCCTACAATATGGCTACGTCCAATAACTACTACATGTTTTCCAGCTGTTTCTACCTTGTATCGTTCTAGTAGTTCTAAAATTCCAAAAGGAGTTGCAGGTAAAAAGCAAGGTAAATCCAAAGCCATTTTCCCTACATTTGTTGGATGAAATCCGTCAACATCTTTATCGGGATTTACGGCCATTAATACTTTTTGTTCGTCTATGTGTTTAGGTAATGGAAGTTGTACTATAAAACCATCAATATCAGGATTGTTGTTCAGCCCTTCAATTTTTTCTAACAAAGTAGCTTCAGATGTACTTGCAGGCATGTCTAATAAAGAGGAGTTGAAGCCAACATATTCACAGGCTTTTACTTTACTGTTTACATAGGTCATACTTGCGCCATCAGTTCCTACTAAAATAGCTGCTAAATGTGGTGTTTTTTTACCCGCGGTTCTTCGCAAGTCTACACGTGCTTTAATTTCTTCTTTTAAATCGTTCGAGGTTTTTTTGCCGTCAAGTAATGTCATTTGTTAGTTTGTAAAGTTACTATTTCATGTTTTTCATCATCTGCATCATCTTGCGGCCTCCTCCGCCTTGCATCATTTTCATCATTTTACTCATTTGATTGAATTGCTTCATCAATTGATTTACTTCTTGAACAGATGTTCCAGAACCTTTGGCTATACGTTTTTTACGAATTGCATTAATGGTAGTTGGAGTGCTGCGTTCATCAGGAGTCATAGAATGGATAATGGCTTCAATTCCTTTAAAGGCATCGTCGTCAATATCTACATCTTTCATGGCTTTTCCAGCACCGGGAATCATTCCAATCAAATCTTTCATGTTACCCATTTTTTTGATCTGTTGGATTTGCTGTAAGAAATCGTCAAAACCAAATTGGTTTTTGGCAATTTTCTTTTGAATTTTTCGGGCTTCTTCTTCATCGTATTGTTCTTGGGCACGTTCCACTAATGAAACAACATCTCCCATTCCCAAAATACGATCTGCCATACGATCTGGATGGAATACATCAATAGCTTCCATTTTTTCTCCAGTACCAATAAATTTGATAGGTTTGTTTACAACCGTTTTAATGGTCAATGCAGCACCACCGCGAGTATCCCCGTCAAGTTTTGTTAGCACAACACCGTCAAAGTTAAGGATATCATTAAAGGCTTTTGCAGTATTCACAGCATCTTGCCCTGTCATAGAATCTACTACAAATAAGGTTTCTTGTGGTTGTACAGCCTTGTGGATATTTGAAATTTCCGTCATCATTGCTTCGTCCACAGCCAAACGACCCGCGGTATCAATAATTACGGCATTAAATCCATTTGCTTTCGCATGTTTGATAGCATTTATAGAAATTTGAACAGGATTTTTATTATCCTCTTCAGCATATACTTCTACTCCTATCTGCTCTCCAACAACACGTAGTTGCTTGATGGCGGCTGGACGATAGACATCACATCCTACTAATAATACGTTTTTAGATTTTTTTGTTTTTAAGTAATTGGCGAGTTTTCCAGAAAATGTAGTCTTACCAGACCCTTGTAATCCCGACATTAAGATGACGGTAGGGTTTCCTCCTAGGTTGATGCCAACAGTCTCCCCTCCCATTAAATCGGTCAGTTCGTCTTTTACCAATTTCACCATCAACTGTCCAGGGTTTAACGTGGTTAAAACGTTTTGTCCTAGTGCTTTGTCTTTTAATCTGCTGGTAAAATCTTTTGCAATTTTAAAGTTAACATCGGCATCCAATAGCGCTCTACGCACTTCTTTCAATGTTTCAGCTACATTAACTTCTGTAATTTTTCCGTGCCCTTTTAATACATGTAAGGCTTTATCTAACTTATCACTTAAATTATTAAACATAAAATCTCGCTTCGTTTTTATAGAACTGCAAAGATACTAAATTGCATCTAAAATTGTGAGTTCATTTTTAGAAAAACATGCTTTATTTTTTGAATTTCAACTTGTTAAATAGATCGGATTGGTTTTTTGGAATAGAAAGGGGTTTCCAAGTAGAATTTTGAGTCGTTTTTCTATTATAAACAAGTTGTGCTATAGGATATGAATACTAAGATACGTGTCTGTTGTTCGCCTCTAGAACGGTATGTTTTTCTGTGCGTATGATTAGGTCCCCCTTTTCTGGTGATAAATTATCAATAATAGAAAATATCACCAAGTAAAATCTAAAATGACGGATATTAATAGTTTGTCTTACGTGCTGTCGTTGTTGAAATACAGAACGATAGCTAAGGTTATCTACTCAATTTTTGCCTGGCTAAAAAAAATAATTCCATTTCTAAATGGTGACTTGGAAATGTATTTGGTATAACTCTCGGGAGGTTTCTAGTAAAAAAAAATCACCCTAAATATGAACATTAAATAATTTGTTGAAAATGAAACTAATTCAATTTAGTATTTAGGGTGACCTATGTTTTGTAAGACTATTTTTTTTCTTTCTAATAGAGGGATTATTGGTGTCCCAAGACTATTATTTTGATTGATACACTATAAATAATGTATTTTGAAGCTATTCTTTTGGTTGTATTTCTTTTTTAAATTGGATGGAAGAGGTGTTTACACAATACCTTTTTCCTGTTGTTTCCTTTGGACCATCATCAAAAATATGTCCGAGATGACTCTTGCACGCTGCGCAAATTATTTCGGTTCTAATCATTCCATGTGCTTCATCTTTAACGTAGTGTACCGTTCCTTCAATGGCATCGTCAAAGGAAGGCCAACCACAGTGAGATTCAAATTTGCTGTTAGACTTAAAAAGTTGAGCATCACAAGCATTGCAGTGGTATGTTCCTTTTTTGAAATGACGGGTGTACCCATCTTGACTTGGTTTATCTGTTCCTTTTTCTCTTAAAACATAGTATTCTTGTGCACTCAATTCGGCTTTCCATTCTGAGTCTGATTTTATGATTTTTTTCGGCATTTTTTTTGTGTTAATTTTCTGAGCTGATAATTGAAGTGTAAACAATATAAGGATACAGAAAGTTGCTATTTTAATCATGGGTTATTTGCTTAAAAACTCGAGTATTTTAGCAATTACTTTTTCGTCTTTTAAAATACGTCGATGTCCTAGGTTTTGAGTGATTATAAGTTCACTATCTCTTAAGTTTTGTCGTATGTTTTTAGAAGAACTTACAGGGACATCCATATCATTTTCATCGTGGAAGAGTAAGGTGGGTATGGAGACCTCTTTTGCTGCGATATTAGCGGAGTAGTTTTCGATGTCAAAATTTAAAATATCAAAGAAAATACGTTTCATTCTTGTGCCTATAACGGGTTTTAATTTCATTTTTTCAATAAACATATGAATGATATCGTTAATGCTATCTCCAGAGCCTAAAATTACTAATTTTTTTATAGAGAAGCCTTCTTTTACGGCGGTTAGTAAAGCCATAGCTCCAAGGGAATGTCCGATAGATGCCTCAAAGGGACCAAAATCTTTTTCTAATTGATGTATACAATCAACAAACTCTGGCATCATGGTAGATTTTGTGGGTGATTTTCCATGGGCAGGTGCATCAAAACTAATGGTCATATAACCTTTTTTTAATAAAGCATCGGCAATAGAAACCAATTGTGTGCCTCGGCCAGACCAGCCATGAACAAGCAATATTTTTTTGTCCGATTGACCATAACTATAGGTGCGTATTTTTTTATCAAGCGAATTGATATGAATTGTTTGTTGCTTAGATTGCCTGTCCATATCGAGTTCGTGTTTTGGAGTTTTAAACTTAATAGGAGTTTTAAAGAGGTATACGGCAAATTTAGTAGCAAGTGTAGGAGAGATAAATTGGAGAAACTTGGCAATAAATAAAATTGGTTTTGGAACGCTATTTGCGTTGGTATATTTTGTAATTTTGTTGGTTGACATCTATGTTGTTATTTTTGGTGGTAAATATAGAATTTGTACATTGAAAAAAAAACAT
This sequence comes from Flavobacteriaceae bacterium, assembly GCA_965224465.1. Classification (GTDB taxonomy): domain Bacteria; phylum Bacteroidota; class Bacteroidia; order Flavobacteriales; family Flavobacteriaceae. Next base: position 4,818,927 of record OZ245049.1, read on the forward strand.
AAAATTGAGAAGTTGTACGTTTTAAGCGAATTTATTTTGTGCTTATTACGGAATAGAAATTTTAAAAAAGAAAGTTATGAAAAAAATGATATCCTTATGCCTAGTTGCATTGATGATGGTGAGTTGTAGTACAGTGCCTATTACGGGAAGAAAGAGAATCAATGTTGTAAAGGATTCTCAAATATTACCTTCCAGTTTTGCCCAATATCAAGGGTTTTTAAAAGAGAATAAGTTGTCTACGGATGTTTCTAAGTCCGCAGAAATAAAAAATGTAGGAAAAAAAATATCCAAAGCAGTGGATCGTTTTATGCGAGCAAATAATATGAGTTCGGAAGCAAATAATTACCGATGGGAGTTTAATTTGATAGAAAACGATGCGATTAATGCATGGTGTATGCCTGGAGGAAAAGTTGTTTTTTATACAGGAATTTTACCGATGTGTGCTAATACTGATGGTATTGCAGCAGTAATGGGACATGAAGTTGCGCATGCTTTTGCAAAACATGGACAAGAACGTATGACTACGGCGTATGGACAACAGGTTGGTGGTTTGGCAGTGATGCTTGCAACGGGAGGTAAAGACCCTAAAAAAGCACAAATGTGGAATACGATATACGGAGTTGGATCTCAGTTGGGGATGTTGGCTTACAGTCGTACACATGAAAACGAGGCTGATAAATTAGGAATGGTATTTATGGTAATGGCTGGGTACCAACCAGAAGAAGCAGTAAATGTTTGGATTCGAATGAGTAAGAGAGCAGGAGCAGGCAAAGCACCTCCAGAGTTTATGAGTACGCATCCTTCTAATCAAACACGAATTAAAAATTTAAGGGCTTATTTGCCTACAGCTACTGCTTTGGCAAAGAAGTACAATGCACAAATGTTACGAAATTAAACAGTATTTTGTTTTATAAAAAAATGAATAGTTCTTATTAAAACAAAAATAGTATATTGAGCCGTCCAAAAATGGGCGGCTCTAATATTTTATATATGTTACAAAAAGGTGGTAAAAAATTAATCAATGCTTGGGCGTTTTACGACTGGGCAAATTCTGTGTATTCCCTAGTTATTAGTACCGCAGTTTTCCCTATTTATTATGCAACAGTAACCAAGGACGATAATGGTGTGGTTCACTTTTTAGGGACCGATTGGTACAATACTACGCTGTATTCCTATGCTTTGGGGCTTTCCTTTTTGATTGTGGCGTTTTTATCTCCAATATTATCCTCTATTGCAGATTATACAGGAAACAAAAAGCGTTTTATGCAGTTTTTTTGTTTGATGGGATCGGTATCAGTTGGGATGTTATACTTTTTTGAAGGCAAGGATACCTTGTGGATAGGGATTGTATTCACCGTGTTGGCAAGTATAGGATTTTGGTCTAGTTTGGTATTTTATAATGCCTATTTACCTGAAATAGCTTTGCCAGAACAACAAGATAGGGTAAGTGCAAAAGGGTTTATATATGGTTATATAGGATCTATGCTATTGTTGGGGTTTAATTTATCGATGGTGATGAATCCAGGGATGTATGGGATAACAGAAGGAACATTACCCTCTAGGATTTCCTTTGTGATGGTGGCTATTTGGTGGTTGGGATTTGCCCAGTATACATTTAAAAAGTTACCGAATAATATGTATCATAAAAAACCAGAGAAAGATTATATTTTTAAAGGATTTAAAGCGTTAAAAGAAATTGTGAAGGATATAAAAAAACAATACGAACTCAAAGTATTCCTGATGGCATTTTTTGTATATAGTATAGGTGTACAATCATTGATATTGTTAGCGAGTATCTATTTTTCAAAAGACTTAGGTTTAGGGACAAGCGATCTAATTATCACCATATTAATTATGCAATTGGTTGGGATTGTAGGTGCTTATTCTTTTTCTAGATTGTCTGATAGAATAGGAAATATCAAAGCCTTAAAAATTACGATTGTTATTTGGACTTTATGTTGTTTTGCGGGGTATGTATTAGAAAAAGGAGACCCAACCTTGTTGTCGAAAATATTTGGATTAGGAGGCTTGTTGGGCTTGGTATTAGGAGCCATTCAGTCTTTGTCTAGATCTACCTATTCTAAACTATTACCAGACAGTACAGAGAGCCATGCTACCTATTTTAGTTTTTTTGATGTGACAGAAAAGATTGCGATTGTTGTAGGAATGGTTATTTCTGGAATAGTGGCATCATATACCAGTTCCTTAAAACTATTTATTTTGATACTTGGAGGTTTTTTTGTTATAGGATTTGTTATATTGAGCTTTATGAATCGTACCAAACACGTAAAATAGTATTTCAGTGAAGATTATTAACACATATAGTATTTCACCTACAGAAGTAGGAATGCGTTTTTGTACATTTTGTGAAGAATTTGTACAGGAGTTTCCTTCTAAAAGTAGTGTTAAAAAAGCAATTTTAAAAGGGAAATTAAGATTGAATGGCAGTTTTGCAAAAGGAGCTATTTGGATGAAAATAGGTGATATAGTATCTGTAGTAGACTTGGAACTTACCCCTCCTAAACTCTTTAAATTACAATTAGAGGTATTGTTTGAGGATGATGTAATGGCTGTTGTGAATAAACCTGCGGGAGTTACTGTAAGTGGAAATCAATTTAAAACAATCCTAAATTGTTTGCCGTTTAATTTAGCCTCATCATCAGAAATGGATGCTCTTCCTTGGCCGTTACCCGTGCATAGGTTGGATAATATGACAAGTGGTTTGCTTGTGATAGCTAAGACAAGAAAGGCACGTGTGGTATTGGGACACTTGTTTGAAGAAAAAAAAATGATGAAAACCTACCACGCTTTGGTGATGGGGAAGTTAGAAGGAACGGGAGTGATGAACGATCTTATTGAAGGGAAAAAAGCGGAAACATTCTATAAAAGTATTGCTGTACTTCCTTCTTTGAAAAATAATTTTTTAAGTTTGATTCAGTTAACTCCTAAAACGGGGCGTACGCATCAAATAAGAATTCACTTGGCCAATCTTGGACTGCCTATTCTTGGTGATTCTTTGTATGCAGAAAAAACATTATTGCACAAAGGATTGTTTTTGGTGGCTACAAAAATTTGCTTTCCACATCCACTTACAAATCAAAAAATGTGTGTTGAAATTGCCCTTCCTTCAAAGTTTGAAAATCGCATGAAGAATGAAAAATCACGATGGAAACGCTTCCATACGCAGAATTAAAGAATTTTGGCAGGTTTAGGAGCTGTCTAAAATGTAATTTTGTAGTGAATTTTCGCTTTTTTTTTTGCTCCGTGCTTCTTTTTTTGCGCGAATTAGCTTTTTTTTTTCTTGTTTATGCCCTGAAATAATTAAATTTATAAGTGATAAAAGTTACTTAAAACCACAGTACTATTGCGTTTTAGGAGTTGTTTTTGTGTCTTTTTTTAAGGTGTTTTAAATGTGTTTATTTTTCTTTTATAGGCGTTTGTTTTCTTGTTGTTTAATGATTGATTTTTTATTGATTTATCAGTAAAAACACATATTTGTGAAGTTTTTTGCAGGATTCGTACTTGTTAGCTGTGTAAATTGATATTTAATGAATTGAAAGAGTGTTTTTCTTATACTTAATATATCTTTCTAGGGAAGTGTAAACATGATAAATGTCGTGTTTTTTGGGTGTTCTAATAGTATATTTGAGTAGTGATAGAATTGAAATAAGATCATTAAAAAATCAACAATTAAAATGATGAATGTACCATTAGTTACATTCTATTAAAACAGAAAAATTACAGTTTAATTTTTATGAAATGAGCCGAAAATCAAATCTCCGTGAGGAATCAAATTTGGAAGTTTTGTAGATAAAACAAAAAGCAATAACAATTATAATATGAACGTAGCAGAAAAAATAGCTTTATTAAAAAGCAAGCGAGAACAAGTGCTTGAACTAGGAGGTGAAGCACGCGTTGAAAAGCAACACAAAAAAGGTAAACTTACCGCAAGAGAACGTATTAATTTATTGTTTGACGAAGGTAGTTTTCATGAAATAGATGCTTTTGTGAAACACAGATCTACTAATTTCGGAATGGCAAATGTAGTGATCGAATCTGACGGTGTTATCGTTGGGTATGGGATGATCAATGGAAGACCTGTTTTTGCTTATTCTCAAGATTTTACTTCAAGAGGAGGATCGTTAGGAGAAAAGCATGCAGCTAAGATTTGTAAAATCATGGATTTGGCTGTAAAAGCTGGGATGCCAGTTGTTGGATTGAATGATTCTGGAGGAGCACGTGTAGAAGAAGGAGTGGATGCATTACAAGGATATGGAGATATTTTCTTCCGTAATTCTAGAGCATCAGGAGTTATTCCTCAAATTTCTGCGATCATGGGCCCTTGTGCTGGTGGTGCGGTGTATTCACCTGCAATGACTGATTTTATCTTTATGGTAAAAAAGACCAGTCACATGTTTATTACCAGTCCTTATGTTATTAAAACAGTTACTGGTGAAGAAACTACTTTTGAAGAATTAGGAGGTGCAATGGCACACAATTCAACAAGTGGTAATGCACATTTTGCTTGTGAAAACGATGAAGATACGATTGAGCAAATTAGAGAATTGTTAGAATACATGCCAAACAACAATATGGAAAGTGTTCCTGCTGTTGAAATGGATGATGAGCCAGACAGAGTTTGTGAAAAATTAGATACAATTATTCCAGACGATGCAAAAAGACCTTATGATATGAAAGAGATCATTGAAGAGGTATTGGATGAAGGAGAATTTTTTGAAATACACCGTTATTTTGCAGAAAACTGTATCATAGGATATGGTCGTTTAAATAATCAAACAGTAGGTATTATTGCAAATCAACCAATGATTTCTGCAGGGTGTTTGGATATCGATGCTTCAGATAAAATAAGTCGTTTTATCAGAACATGTGATGCATTTAATATTCCTTTAGTAACATTTGTAGATGTACCAGGGTATTTACCAGGAGTAGATCAAGAATTAGGAGGGATTATCCGCCACGGTGCAAAATTATTATGGAGTTATGCAGAGGCTACAGTACCTAAATTAACAGTTATTGTTCGTAAGGATTACGGAGGTGCTTATTTAGCGATGAGTTCTAAACAACTTGGTGCTGATATGGTATACGCTTGGCCAACTGCTGAAATTGCAGTGATGGGAGCTAAAGGAGCTGTAGAAGTAATTTCTAGTTACAGAAAAGAAATTAGTGAAGCAGATGATAAATTAGCTAAGATTAAAGAAAAAATTGATGAATACGAAACTGCATTCAGTGTACCATACATTGCAGCAGAAAGAGGGTATGTGGATGAAGTAATTCTTCCAAGTGAAACAAGAGAACGTTTGATCTCTGCCTTAACAGTATTAGCATCTAAAACAGAAATATTACCAGCAAAAAAACACGGAAATATTCCTCATTAAAACTAAAAGTTATGGATTTATTAGCAAAAAAGAAACGTGCAGCCGCCATTGCCGTTAGTTGTTACATTCAACAAATGGATGAAGAAGTACAGCCAACCAATGAGAAAGCCTGGAGAAATGCAGGAATTCAACGAATTATGCTTGGAAAAGAAGTGTTATTCAGAAGAGGAAGACTCGTAGGGCAAAAGAATTTATAATCAACAATACAATAACAAATTATCATGATATACGATAAACACGGGTCATTAGTAATGACCGATACTAACTATAGCGTAGACCGACCAAAAGCAGCAAACCCAATCAAAATTCAAGATTTAAGTTTCCGTGATGGTCACCAATCATTGTTTGCAACCAGAGGTAGAACAGAGGATATGCTTCCTATTGCTGAACAAATGGACGAAGTAGGATTTCACGCTATCGAAACGTGGGGTGGAGCTACTTTTGATACGATGCACCGTTACTTGGGTGAAGATCCATGGGAGCGTTTAAGAGTATTAAAAAAATACATGCCTAAAACTCCTTTCTTTATGTTGTTACGTGGTCAAAACGTAGTGGGGTATAGAAATTACGCAGATGATGTGGTTGAAAATTTTGTACAACGTGCCTGTGATAATGGTGTTGACATTTTTAGATGTTTTGATGCATTGAACGATTACCGTAACTTTGAAACTGCGGCTAAAATTGTAAAACAAAACAAAATGCACTTCCAAGGGACTATCTGTTATACCTTAACAGAACCTAGAATGGGTGGTGACGTTTATAATTTAGATTATTATATCAACAAAGCAAAAGAATTAATTGATTTTGGAGTAGACTCTATCTGTATCAAAGATATGGCTGGTTTAATTGCCCCTTATGATATTTATAACTTGGTTGTTGAATTGAAAAAAATTACAGATATTCCTTTAAACTTGCACACGCATTTTACTTCTGGAATGGGAGATTTAGCAATTTTCAAAGCAATTGAAGCTGGTATTGATATCGTAGATACTTGTATGTCTCCGTATGCATACCGTACTTCTCATGCTGCTATTGAGCCTCTTGTAATTTCTTTATTAGGAACCAATCGTGATACTGGATTTGATATCAAACAATTATCAAACATCAGTAATCAAATGGAAAAAATTATTCCTAAGTACAAGCACTTAGCAAACAATCCTAAATATGCTATTATTGATACAGATGTAATTTTACATCAAACTCCAGGGGGAATGTTATCTAACTTGGTGAATCAATTAAAACAAATGGACGCATTAGACCGTTTGGATGATGTATTTAAAATGTTGCCTAAAGTTCGTAAAGATCTAGGGACAATTCCATTGGTAACTCCAACAAGTCAAATTGTAGGTGTACAAACGGTAAATAATGTATTGTTTGATTCTTATGAAGGTGAGTATTCAAAAATTACGCAAGAGGTAAAAGATCTTTGTTATGGGTTGTATGGTAAAACTACCTTGCCTATCAACGAGGAATTACGTAAAAAAGCATTGAAAGGATATCCAAGAGGTGAGCAACATATTACCTGTCGTCCAGGAAGTGTGTTAGAACCAGAAATGGATGCTGTAAGAGAAAAGTTTAAAGATCTTGCAAAAGATGCGGATGACGAAGTATTGTTAGCATTATATCCTATTACTGGAAAACGTTTCTTAAAAATCAAATACGGTTTAGAAGAAATGCCAGCAGATATGAAAGCAAAAACGTTGGAAGATGTAGCCAAAGAAGAAGCTTTAATTGAGAAAGCGTTGTCTGGTGAATTGACAGCTGCTAAATCTGGAGCTAAAGGAATGGTAGAAATGGAAGTAATTGTTGATGGTGAAACATTCAATGTTTCTATTCCTAGCAATAAAGCTACAGGACGTACCAAACGTAAGAAAAGAGAAGTAGTTGAAGAAGCAGGAGCGGAAGGAGCAACAGTTTCTCCAATCCCAGGAATGATTATAGAATACAATGTAAAAAACGGTGATACTGTAAAAGTTGGAGACGTTGTAGTTGTAGTGGAAGCTATGAAAATGATGAACAACTTTGAAGCGACTAAGGACGGAGTAGTTTCTGGAATTAAGTACGAATCAGGTGACGCGGTTAAAAAAAACGATGTGTTATTTGTTATTGAATAATAAATTGTAGTTTTTTTTAAAAAGGCTTGAACGTTTTGTTCAAGCCTTTTTTTATGTCTTTTTTTTTGATGCAACCAATCCTCTTTTACGTTTAGTTACATTCAGTTTTTAACAAAACTTATTAACATTATTTATAAAACAGTAGTTTGTGTTTTTAGTCCAAATTATTCTGAAAGTACTTTTATACCAATTAAATTCCAAGTAAAGGTTTAGAAATGGAATTATTTGTTGTTTTAGCTAGGCGGAAAACCTAAGGATAGGTTTAGTTAGCCATGGTTCTATTCTTTAACAACGACAGCACGTAAAGTAGCCTATTTATATCGGTTATTTTGGATTGTAATTGGTATCATTCTTCCCGTTAAAAAAAAGCTGTAAAGTTCTGGGTAAAGAAAACGTTTTAGTAACTGTTAATAATCACTTTGTACTTGGGTTTTATTAAACTGATGGTTTTACTATTTTTGCAATCAAATCAATCAACTATAACACATGAAAAAAATTAGTACACTAGTAGCTTTTATTGCTACAGTTGCAGTTACTGCACAGAACTTACAAATGCACTATGATTTTGAACGGGAACAGATCACCACTACCTTAGAATTTTTCAAAATGGACTCGTATGGAAACACGTATACTTTTATTGATCTAGATTATAATGCCAAAGCAGGAATTAGTGGGGCTTATTTTGAAATAGCACGTGTGTTAAAAACAAAGAAAATGCCTGTTGGATTACATATTGAATACAACGGTGGTTTAGGAACTTTTGGTAATGCGCCAAATCAAGGGGGCTATACTATAAATGAAGCATGGATTTTGGGAGCCAATTATTCGAAAGGAAATGCTACTTGGGGGTTTTCTACCTATGCGGGATATAAAGCTTTTACAGGTATTGGAGGGGAAGGAAACTACCAAGTAACAGGAACATGGTATTATAATTTTGCGAAGAATTTTTCATTTTCTGGTTTTGCTGATGTTTGGAGTGAAAACGGATTGACAGACAAGACCGTGTTTTTGTCTGAGCCCCAATTATGGTATCACTTAAACAAAACGTTTTCTATAGGTGGAGAAGTAGAATTCTCTAATAATTTTGCACATGTTTTTGAATTTAAAGTGCGTCCAACTGTTGCAATTAAATGGAATTTATAATCGTATAAGCTATGAGTAAATTAGATAAATATTTTAAAATAAAAGAAAGCGGTTCTACCATGAAAACCGAAATTATTGCAGGGATTACTACCTTTATGACTATGGTGTATATCCTAGCGGTAAATCCGGGAATCTTGGGAGAAACGGGGATGGATAAAGGAGCTGTATTTACAGCTACTGCCTTGTCTGCTGTAATTGCAACTTTAGTGATGGCATTGGTCGCAAAATTACCTTTTGCCTTGGCGCCAGGAATGGGTTTGAATGCGTTTTTTGCATTTACCGTAGTGTTAGGTATGGGCTATTCTTGGGAGTTTGCCTTGACAGCAGTGTTTTTAGAAGGAATCGTTTTTATCCTTTTAACGGCTTTTAATATCCGTGAGTTAATTGTGAACTCCATTCCCTTAAATTTGAAACATGCGGTATCTGTAGGTATTGGATTTTTTATTGCTTTTATTGGATTGAAAAACACAGGTCTTATTGTGGATAACCAAGCTACTTTAGTGAGTCTTGGGAATATGAAAAACCCTGCTGTTTTTGTAGGAATGGCTGGTGTTATTATAATAGGAGTATTGTTGGCTAAAAAGGTAAAAGGAGCTATACTGATTGGGATTTTAGCATCTACTGTTATTGGTTTGTTTGTTGGAGTTACTGTAATTCCTGAAGGATTTACTTTTGTGAGTTTACCACCATCTATAGAACCTGTATTTTTTAAGTTTGACTTTTCTCAAGTATTTACTTTAGATATGCTAATTGTTTTATTCACGTTCTTATTTGTAGATATGTTTGATACGGTAGGGACACTTGTAGGAGTGGCTTCTAAAGCAGATATGTTGGACAAAGAAGGGCGTGTTCCTCGTGTAAAACAAGCCTTGTTTGCAGATTCTATTGGTACGTTCTTTGGCGCTATTTTGGGGACATCTACGGTAACTACCTATGTAGAAAGTGCTGCGGGCGTAGCAGAAGGAGGAAAAACAGGAATGACGGCCTTAACGGTTGCCATTATGTTTGCTTTGTCCTTGTTTTTTGCACCAGTATTTATGATTGTTCCTGCGGCAGCAACAGCTCCTGCATTAATTATTGTGGGCCTGTTTATGATTACACCCATTAAGAAAATAGATTTGGAAGATTTTACAGAAGCGATTCCTGCATTCTTTACTATTGTAATGATGCCGTTGACATACAGTATTGCAGAAGGTATTGTTTTTGGGATGTTGTCTTTTGTGATCCTAAAATTGCTCACAGGGAGGTATAAAGAAATTAAGCCTATTATGTATTTAATCGCTGTGTTGTTTTTGGTGAAATTTTATATTGCTTAACACATGTTCATTTCGAAGATTGTTTAGGAAACAATTTCCAATCGATCTGAGTTCGGGTTGTTTTTTGTTTTATATTGACAAAAAAATAGATGGCTAGCCATAGCTGTTGTTCTATTTCTTAACCATAGAAAAAGAAAAAAGACTTGACATTACTTGTCATTTTTATATATATTAACAAAAGGGAGTTGCATTGAGATGCAACTCCCTTTTGTTGTGTAATACCAACTACATTTCCAAGTGACGGTTTAAAAATGGAATTATTTTTTGTTTTAACTAGGCGGAAAATGGATGGATAGCCTCAGCTATCTTTCTGTTTTTTAACAACGCTAGATTGTAAAATCACCTATTAATAGCTTTCATTTTGGATTGTAATTGGTGTACAATCGTATTTGTTACTTTCTTATTTCGTTATCTCGTATGCTTTTTTTTAATCTAAAAGAGTTTCTTCCTCGTAAATACCGTGATGGGGACAGTATTTATTACGGAGTTTTCAAAATTGTTTTTGTTTGATTGCGTAGGGTAACAGTACCGATATATGCAAGTTAGAACAGAGTGCCTGTTTTTAAATCCCTGTTTTTTTGATTCTCAAATTAATTAGAAGGTGTCTTGGTGACTAATAGTATCGTAAACTCCTTTCTTAAGTGCTTGTTTAGAATAGTTTTAAATATGTAAAATACATAAAATATGGGGTGTTTGTGATTGAATTTATTAGTAGTTTTATGCGTGTTTTAATATCAACCACAAAAAAAATCATAAAAAAATGCCTATAAAAAGTTATATACTTCATTCTTTTAAAGGGGATCGATGTAAACTTGAGAAGGATTTAACTCAATTTTCAGAATGTGAAATTATTCCTTCTGAGAATCTTGATGTTGTCGTACTTGTTACTGATACGGATTCAGAAATTGCAGATTGCAACTTATTTAATAAAATCAATGATCTAAAAAGTTTGAAACATCTCTCTCTAGTTTCTGGCTTTGAAGACAAATAAAATAGATATGGTACAAAAAAGAATTGATCGTAGATCTTTTGTTAAAAAAATGGCTGCAGTAGCGGCTATGACAGCAGCGGCAACCATGTTTCCTGGGATTGTTTTTGCACGTGAGCAGGAACTAGGAATACCTACGGGTGATTTATCTTGGAAAAAAGGACCTTGTCGTTTTTGTGGGGTAGGTTGTGGGATATTGGTAGGCGTAGAAAATGGAAAAGCAGTGGCTGTAAAAGGGGATCCTAATTCTTCTGTAAATAAAGGGTTGCTTTGTGTAAAAGGATACCATCAAGCGATGTGCATTCAGGCAAAAGATAGGTTGGAATATGCCTTAGTAAAAAAGAATGGTAAATATGTAAAAACTTCCTTAAGTGAAGCGTTAGATTTAGTGGCAAGTAAAATGAAATCTACCATTGAAAAATATGGAAAAGATTCGGTAGCGATGTACACCTCTGGTCAGTCGACCATTCCAGAAGGGTATGTAGCTTCTAAATTGATGAAAGGTGCCATTGGAACCAATAACTTAGATTGCAATGCACGTTTGTGTATGGCAAGTGCGGTGACAGGATTTCTAACTACTTTTGGAGCTGATGAGCCGATGGGTTGTTACGAAGATATAGATCATGCAGATTATTTTATTACATGGGGAAATAATATGGCAGAAATGCATCCCGTGTTGTTCTCTCGTATGTTAGAGCAAAAAAATAATAGAGGTGCTAAAATTATAGATTTTGCTACCAGAACTACGCGTTCCAGTATGGCGTCTAATAAATCAATACTCTTTGAACCTCAGACGGATTTAGCAGTGGCAAATGCTATTTGTTATGAAATTATCAATAACGGATGGGTCAATAAAAAGTTTGTAGAAGATCATACAAATTTTCTAAAAGGAAAAACAAATATAGGCTACGGTTTAGAAGATCATTTTAGCTTTAAAGACAAAGCAACTAAAATTAGTTTTGAGGATTATAAATTATTTTTAGAAGATTATACTCCAGAAATAGTTTCAAAATACTCAAAAGTTTCCGTAAAAGATATTAAGTATTTAGCAACAATCTACGGAGATCCTAATAAGAAAGTTGTTTCCTACTGGTGTATGGGAATGAATCAACATACACGTGGTACTTGGATAAATAATTTGGTGTACAATATTCATTTATTAACAGGGAAGATTTCACAACCGGGGAATGGCCCATTCTCTTTAACGGGACAACCATCCGCCTGTGGAACGGCACGTGAAGTAGGAACATTCACTCATAAGTTACCAAAAGGAGTGGTAATGAAAGAAAAACACCGTCGTTTGGCAGCAAAAATTTGGAAAGTACCTTACGAAAACATTTCACCAAAACCTACGTACCATGCAACCGAGATGTTTAGAGCGGTAGATCGTGGAGATATCAAATTTATTTGGACTCAAGTTACAAATCCTTTAGTATCCTTACCAAAAACAAGTCGTTACCGACCTGCGATGGAAAAAGATTCTTGCTTTGTGGTAGTTTCGGATGTATTTCCAACTCCTACTACGGATGTTGCAGATGTAATTCTGCCAGCAAAATGGCATATAGAAAAAGGAGGATTGTTCGGGAATTCTGAGCGAAGAACGCAGTATTGGGAATCCATGGTGGAAGGTCCAGGAGAAACAGAAGCCGATGCTTGGATGACCATTGAAGTAGCCAGACGAATGGGCTACGGGCATTTATTTCCATACTCAAAAGAAAATCACGTAGAAGAAATATACAACGAATACCGTCAGTTTCATCAAGGGAAAAAACACGGAATGGCACCATTGGAAGTGTTGAAAAAAGAATCAGGTGTTATTTGGCCTTATGTAGATGGTAAATCTACCCAGTGGAGGTTTAATGCAGCATACGATCCTGCATGTGATAATGGAAAAGATTTTCATTTCTATGGAAAACCAGATGGCAGAGCGGTGATTTGGCAACGTCCTTATGAGCCCGCTCCAGAAGTGCCGGATCAAGAATATCCTTTTTGGTTAAATACAGGGCGTGTAATTGAACATTGGCATACAGGATCTATGACGCGTCGTATTCCTGTATTACACAAAGCAATGCCACATTCTTATGTGGAACTGCATCCCGATGATGCTAGGAAAATGGGAATTAGAAATGGAGAAAAAGTGAAAGTTGTTTCTCGCAGAGGTTCTTGTGTATTGCCAGCTTCTATCAACGAAAGAGGCTTGCCTACCATCGGACAAGTATTTGTGCCCTTTTTTGATGAAAATATGCTGATTAACGATGTGACTTTGGATGCTTTTTGTCCAATTTCAAAAGAACCAGACTATAAAAAATGTGCAGTTAAAATAGAGAAAGTTTAAACAAAGTTATTGGTGCTAAATAAAAGTGGAATTAGTTTAGTAACCCTGATTTTAAAAAAAGAAAAGATGAAGCGATTATTTTTTATTGGATTATTCACTTTGTTAGTGGTTGCTACCATTTTTGTATGGTCTAAAAGCTATTATACCTCACAAGAAGAGGCTTTTGTAGCGCTACCAATAGAAGTTGGAAAAGCAATATTAACAGAGGAACTAGGTGTGTTTCAACGATCTGAATTTGCCAATGATTACACAGAAATGAATGTGAATTTTAAAGGAGGAAGGTCCTTAAAAGAGTACTATAAAAATCGTGCCTTTCATGGTGCACCTCCTATCATTCCGCATCCAATTTCTAAAGATGGAATTATTGGAGATAAAGCCTGCTTAAAATGCCATGAGAACGGTGGTTATGTAAGTAAATTTAATGCCTTTGCTCCTGTAGTTCCTCACCCAGAAAAAGTAAACTGTAGACAGTGCCATGTCACACAAAATACCAATGGATTGTTTGTTGCCGAGAACGCACTTTTGTATACAAGACCTGCTGTTGGAAATGAGGCCTTTGTTGGAGGTCCTCCTATTATTCCTCACCAAATACAATTGCACGAAAATTGTTTGGCTTGCCATGCTGGACCAGCAGCTCCTAAGGAAATAAGAGTAAGTCATCCTGAACGATCTAATTGTCGCCAATGTCACGTGCTTAATAATAAATCAATGCCGGATATTGGTAGTTTTTCACGATAAATATGATACAAATGATACTAAATAATAGCGTAAAAATGTTGGGCATTGTCCTTTGTATATCGATGTTTTCGTGCAAAGGAGATCCAGCACATACAACATACCATACTGTTCAAGATAAAATAGAGGCAGAAAGTGTTGCATATAAAGGTGATTTAAGTTCTGAAATTTACAATGAAACAATCAAAACTATTCTTGTGACAGAAGGTGAATTTGAGTTTTTAATTCCAGAAAGAAAGCATCAAATTACTTCTTTTAATTGTACAGAGTGCCATAGCGAACCTTTGAATAGCTTGAAAGAAAAGCAAATAGGGAAAAAAGCCCATTGGAATATTAAATTGATACATGCAGATTCCAAAACGATGAATTGTGCTACGTGCCATACAGGAAACGATATGGATAATTTGCACAGTTTAACCAACCAAAAAATAGATTTTAATTATAGCTATAAATTGTGTAGTCAATGTCACCAACGCGAGTTTAAAGACTGGAAGGGTGGCGCACATGGAAAGCAATTGGGAGGCTGGGCGCCACCACGACTTTCCAATACTTGTGTGAATTGTCACAATCCGCATATACCTGCCTTTGAGAAACGATGGCCTGTAAGATATAATACGCAAAAAGTTGCTGAAAGAAAGTAAAACAATAACAATGAGTGATACGAAAAAAAAATGGTTTTCGCTGAATTTGAATCGTAGTAAATCTAGCGCATCTTGTTCTTGTGAAAAAAACGAAACGAAAGAAAACTGTAAGTCAAATGATGGATACAGCCAAGTACTGGATGTAGCGATGAGTAGACGGTCAGCATTTAAAAAATTGACCGCAGGTTTATTAATCGGTGCTGCTGCCGTGAGTTCGTCTTGTAGTGTGACTAAAAGTGATGAGGGAAAAGAAATGTCTCAGATAGAATGGGACGAATATTTTAAAGGGAATTATAAATTAATGACCGATGAAGATAAAAAAAACACCGTCGAAAGGTTGACCCGTTCGTATGAACTGCGTACAGGTAAATACCTAGACTTGTCTTCTAAAGAAGCCAATGAGGATGTTTTATTTGGCTATGCATTTAATATTTCCAAATGTCAGGGGTATATGGATTGTGTAAATGCGTGTGTAGAAGAAAATAATCAGGACCGCGCTAGTCAAATGCAATATATCCGTATTCATGAAATGAAAGACGGTAAAGGATTTAATTTTGAAGAGGCAGATGATAATTACTATCACGAGGTGCCTGCCAAAGGTCATTTTTATTTGGGAACTCAATGTTTTCATTGTGACAATCCGCCATGTGTCGAAGTATGTCCCGTACAAGCCACTTGGAAGGAGAAAGATGGGATTGTAGTAATTGATTATGACTGGTGTGTAGGATGTAGATATTGCATGGCTGCTTGCCCGTATGATGGTCGTCGCTTTAATTGGAAAACACCACAAGTTCCAGAAGCTGAGGTGAACAAAAAACAACATTATTTAGGAAATAGATTGCGCAAAAAAGGGGTGATGGAAAAATGTACTTTCTGTATCCAACGGACTCGAGAAGGGCAAAATCCTGCATGTGTTGAAGCGTGTCCAACCGGGGCGAGAACTTTTGGAAACTTGCTAGATCCTAAGAGCAATATTCGATGGATTTTAGAACATAAAAAAGTGTTTAGGCTAAAAGAAGATTTGGGAACAGAACCTAAATTTTGGTATTATATGGATTGATCGCTGTTAGGTTTTTTTCGATGCTCGTATTAAAAGGATCGCTTTTTTGTTTTAAACGGCTCTTATGTAGGGATCAAAGGAATGGAATAATTAGAAATAAAGACTGGTTTTTAAAACAGTTAAAATGAATAGTAATATTTGCGTGAAGGGATTGTAAGGTAGTCCAAAGAGTGTTGTTTGTAATCAAAAGCAAATGCGAACCGGAAACCATTTCCTTCTTTTTTTGATAGATAAAAAAGAACACGCCCAAATAAGTATAAAATGAGAATATTAAAAGTTTTTGGTAGTTTAGTAAAAGACGGTTTTGTTGAGGTAACTCATGGAGATAGGAACTATCATATTTGGATGGCAGTACTTACTTTTTTAATGCTTTTTGGAATGTATAATTACTCCATTCAGTTAGAAGAAGGATTAAGTGCTACAGGTATGACGGACAGAGTGAGCTGGGGCTTGTATATCTCTAATTTTACTTTTTTAGTAGGAGTGGCTGCTGCAGCTGTAATGTTGGTAATGCCTACATATGTACTAAAAGATGTAGATTTTAAACAAGCTGTCTTAATAGGGGAGGGCTTGGCGGTAGCAGCTTTATGTATGTGTTTGGCCTTTGTAGTTGCCGACATGGGTGGACCTGCAAGATTGTGGCATATGTTGCCAGGAATAGGCGTGTTTAATTTCCCGAATTCTATGTTGACATGGGATGTATTGGTGTTAAATGGTTATTTGTTAATTAATATTACGGTGCCATTGTACATATTGATAATGCGTTACCAAGGAAAAGTACCGAATCCAAAAGTGTATATCCCAGGGGTGTTTTTATCTGTATTTTGGGCTGTAGGAATTCACATGGTAACAGCGTTTTTATACCAAGGATTACAAGCCCGTCCATTTTGGAATAATGCCTTGTTAGGGCCTCGTTTTTTGGCTTCTGCTTTTGCAGCTGGTCCCGCATTAATTATTTTGGTATTGGCAATTATTAGAAAGTTTACCGATTTTAAAATAGAAGATAAAACGATAAAAAAAATCAGTTTAATTGTAACTGTTGCAGCTCAGATTAACTTAATAATGTTGGTGTCTGAATTGTTTAAAGAGTTTTATGCGCCTACACATCATAGTATTAGTGCTGTGTATTTGTTTTTTGGGATAGGTGATAAAACAGCTTTGTTGCCGTGGATATGGACTTCCATTAGTTTGAATGTAGTGGCTACTATTGCCTTGACATTTAATAAAATACGTACTAATTTTAAGTTGTTGTATGTTATCTGTGTAATGCTGTTTGTTGCTATTTGGATCGAAAAAGGTTTTGGCTTAATTGTACCTGGATTTATTCCTGGACCATGGGGTAAAATAGCAGAATATACTCCTAGTATGGTGGAGATTTTTGTAACATTAGGAATTTGGGCTATGGGGGCTTTTATATTTACAGTATTGGCAAAAACAGGAATTGCTGTAGAATTAGATCGCTTAAAATATAAGGGGAAATAAGTGTTTTTTTAACTTTAAAAATAGACTTCAATAATATTTACATTCGTTATTTGTGTTGATTTAAAGATGCTTACGGAATGTGAGTGCTTTGAATTGCTTGAAAATTTATAAAAGTTGAATACTTTTTTTAAAAAAACAACACATACCCCGAAACTATGATAGACATAACGGAAATAATGTCAAGTTTAGGGAGTTTATTGATGATATATGGGGGTTGGGTTTCATTAGATAAGCTCATCTAAATTTTAATACATTTCAAAAGGAAATAGATAATAGCTGAAATTTTTCTAACACACCTTGATAGAAAATGGAGTTGAATTGCTACATTTGTGAAAATCATATAGAAAAATGACATTAAAAGAAAGAAATATCAATAATAAAATGAGAAGTTATTCTTCGATATTTTCTAGCACTTCTTTTTCTAAATTATTAAAAGAAGATGATTTTTCATTTATTAACTCTAAAATATCCCGTTATGATATCCCCAAAATAGGTGTGAAAATTCATACTTACACAGATTATATCAAATACACATATAATGAATTAAGGAAACAATACCGTAATGAATATATTTATAAAAACACATTTATTAACGAAATATTAATCAATGATTATGGTGTAAAAGATACTATTGTTATCAATGAATTTCGTGTAGGTAATTCTATTGCAGACCTTGTTATGTTTAATGGAACAAGTAAAGCCTTTGAAATTAAAACTGAACTCGACACAGATAAACGCCTAAGTGGTCAGTTACTAGATTATAAAAAAGCATTTAAAGAATGTTATATTGTTACTCACGAATCGCTTACTGCTAAATATTTAAAAGAAGATAACTCTATCGGTATTATTGAATTAATTGAAACCCCAAGAGGATTGAAAATGCAAGAAGTAAGACCCGCAATAGAGAATGAAGAAGTGGATTCTGAAACGATAATGCGTTGCCTTAGAACCAACGAGTACAAAAGTATTGTAAAGAAACACTACAATGAATTACCTGAAATGACTAGTTTTAATATGTTTAATATTTGTAAAGAATTATTGTTTCAAATTCCTAATGACATTCTCAATCTATTATTTATTGGGCAGTTAAAATTAAGAAAATCCAATACATCTAAAATAAATACACACCTTAAAGAATTGAGACAAATAGGTATTGCTTTAAATTTAGATGCTAAACTATCTGGGCAATTAATTAATAAACTCAATACAACTATTAAATTATAATATTATGTATTATCCATATCTTAGAGGACGACAATTTGAGTTAATTGCTTTACGAGAGTACGCTTTAATCAGAGGTGAAAATAATAATGTTATACCTATAATAGAGCCTGTTAAAAAAACGTTTAACAGTTTAAAATTGGCTATTCCCAAATTTATAGAAGGGAATATGAGATTTGCATTGATACTAAACCCGCAGGTTGGAGAAATTAAAAATTTTAAAACTATTGTTACTGAATTACAAGAGCAATTAGCAGATAAATCTAAATGGATTCCTGCATTTATTGTTACAACCAATATTGATTTAATAAATAAAGAAATTGAGAGCAATAATTATACTGAAGTTATGATTATTTGTTCGGATAGAGCTGATACAACGAGTGCTGGTTTTTTAGAATTTATATCTGATAAAAGAATAAAATATGTTGTTTCTAAAGAGAACAGAACTTTAAAAAGAAAATTAAAAGGAAAAGATGTTATTAGGCTAGATGATAGTTTTAACTCACAAAAAAGGAATAAAGATTTTTTATCCATAAGTGAAGAAAAGTTTACGGAAGAGCATTTGTTTTATAAAGATGATAATTATGCGGGTTTTTCGGACTATACTGCTCTTATCAGTGATTTTATAGAGGGAGGTGGAGCACCATATGCTGTTGCCATTCACTTGACCTATCAAAAGGATAGTGAAGATATTTGGATTCGTCATTTTACATCTATTAGCAATGATGATATTGCAAATATTCAAGGAAAGTTTGCAGAGGCTGTAAGAAAAGCAGTTAATTTTATTGATACAGAGTCATTAGATACGGAAGCAACAAAAGAATTGAAAAATTATTATGTTGAAGAGAAGTATCCTGGGCTTGGAATGGTAAAAAAAATTTCAATTAAAAACCACTTAGAATTAATCAACAAAGTAATTTCAAAATAGTATATGAAAGTTTGTAAAGAATGTTTCAACGATATTGAAATTAGAAGTTTTATAGAGTTCAATTCATTAGACAAAGGAAAATGTGATTATTGTAGCAATGGCATTCATTCAGAATTAATTGAAGTAGGAGAATTGTTAGATTTCTTCGCAGAATTTGTTGATGTTTTTGAAGAAGATCCTGATGGAAATGAAACATTAACTGAGCTTATTCAAAAAGATTGGAATTTATTTGCAGGAGAAAGTGAAGCACATGATGTTTTATCTGATATTCTATTAGCATTAGGTACTCCAATTACTTCTCCTTCTGACATTGTGAGTTATGCTACTGGAATTAATGATTGTATTTCATATTGGGATACACTAAAGGAAGAGTTGAAGTGGCGGAAAAGGTTTTTAACAAATACAGAAGAACTTGAAAACTTAGGATGGGATAGCCTTTTCAGTATTGAAAATATTTTACCTGCTAATACAACTCTTTACAGAGCAAGAGTACATCATGCAGAGCGTAAAGAACCTTACGCTACAAATGAAATGGGTTACCCTGAAAAAGAAAAAGTATCAGAAGGCAGAGCAAATCCACAAGGTATACCATACTTATATCTGAGTAAAGCTCTTAAAACTACATTGTATGAAACGCGTGTATCTTACCTTGATGAATTAAGTATTGGAGAGTTTAAGATTAAAGAGGGTGAAAATATTATTTTGGTTGATTTTACTGAAAAATTAAATGCTTTTAAAAATATTGATAATATTAAAAATCATACAAAAGGAGTGTTACTAAAAAACAGGATAAGTAAATCACTTTCTAAGCCAATTCGCAGGTATGATTCAAGGTTAGAATATATTCCAACCCAATTTATTTGTGAATACATTAGGTATATTACAAATGCTGATGGTATTTTATTTAATAGTTCCTTAGATTTAGTTGGAGGAGTAAATGTTGTATTATTTGAACAACATAAAGTTAAATGTGATAGCGTTGAAATGTATCGGATAAAAGATATTGACATTACACCTGAGAAAATTTAAATTTAGGGGTTTAAGGACAAGTATCAATCACTCGTTACACCAAAGAAAATGATATTTGGTAGAATTAAAATAAAACAACAAAAACCCAATCGAGTAGACGGCTCCAACTTTTCCTTTGATAAAAAAGGAGCGGAAAAACTAAAAGAAAAACTAATCGAATATAAAAAGAACTAAATGCGTTGCCCAATAACTAATTGTTCCTACGGTGTAGCGTCCAGTATGAACATTCTGTTGGCTATACCGGCTCAAAAGATGATACTATGGGGATTGCGTGTTTTAATTAAGAGGCTATCGATAGTAAATGCGGAAGTGTCTTTATATTCAAACCATCTTCTAATGCATGAGACGCAAAGCAATGTCGTAGGGCATGCATTGTTATAGGCTTATCAATACCACTTTTTTTATGTGCTTGCACAAAAGCATGAGGCACACCTCCAGAACTCATAGGCTCGCCTTTAAACCTTCCATTAAAAAGATGTATTTTAGGTTTACACATTTCAAAATACCTGCGTAGCTCCTCTAAAATTGTATTATATAAAATGGTGTACCGGTCTTTCGATCCTTTTCCCCTTATTAATTCAGACACGCATTTTTCCATCCTTTGTTTCAATGTCATGTATTTTTAAATGTACTAGTTCAGGTCTTCGGAGCCAATCGAATACAACTAGCGAAACATGACTTTGTGCTTATGATTAATACAGCTTTCAAACAATAATTGTAACTCCTCCCGACTAATAATTAAAGGTAAACTTGGCTTTTCTTTGGGATAGGGAGTTTTCTGTGTTAAGGATACATTTTCTAGTGTTTCCTGAAAGTAGTATCGCAATCCTGTGTTTATATTAACCCAAAAGTATACCGCTATTTCAGTGGAAAAGTATACCAGTAAATTTTTAAAAAAAACTAAAAAATCAATCATCTGATCTAGCTCCAATTCCTTGGGGTCTTTATCGTGAAAATCATACAATTTGACTAGCCCACGGACATAGTTCCGTATGGTTCGATCGGATTTATTAGCAACGATCATCCGATTTTCATAAATACGAACCAAGTTTGCTAATTCTTTTTTTACTACCTTTACTTCTGTTGTACTAAGGCTTTTTTCTTCTGTGTTTTTCATGTTATTCTGATTTTAAATGAATAACACAGAAGTTAAGGGGGCGCAACGTAAGCTACACCTGAGGTGTTTAGTGCAACAAAGTGTAAAAATAATAAGGGTTAAGTGCGAAGCCAGAAGTTGGTGTGTATTAATAAAGTCCACCAAATTTATATTTTAACGGTATAAAGAAAATAAAGGTAAAAATTGTAAATTTGGATAAGTGCTAAACTCGAAAAGTAAGTGCATTTTAATTCCTTATTATTCTTATATAAACCGTTGTAGCCAATTCCTACTTTTAAAGAAAAAAAATATGAAACTAAAAATTACTTTTTTATGTCTTTTAGCACTAATTCATGTTAGTTGTCAAAATAAAATTTCAGGAACTTCAGAAGAAGATTTTAAATCATCTCGAATAGAAGTGATAAAAGACTTAACATCTGAAGAACAAGAAAAGTTAGAAAAAGCATTTAGGATTGTTGCCTTATATGCAATGGAAGAGAAATGGAATAATTCTGACAACTATATTGACAAATCTATAAACGAAATCACACTAGATATTGTAAACAATAAAACGTACAATGGCCTTGTTGATTTTGCGGAAAATTTTCTAAAACTAGAAAATAAAGAAAAAATAAAAAAAATTGAAATGAAAATTTCAGATATAGGATTAAATAGAAAAAAGACTGATTCTATTATTAGAATACTAGAAGCTTTTAAACCTACAGGAATCAAAATCTATAAAGGAAGTTGGGATGAACCTACTGTTAGTGTTAAAATACTTAATAAAGGTAACTTAACCGAAATAACTGAATATATGTTTAATTTATGTATATACTCCATTTCTCAAAATAAAGTGATTGATGTTGTGGTGTCTGGTGGTGGTTCTGAAAAAGGAAGGTCAAAGGGAGAAGGCGATTTTTTTGCTTATGTGTCAAGGTCCTTATCTCCAATAATTGCAAAAAGTAAACGCTTAGAAAAGCAACTGAAAAACCCTGAATATCCTATTACCAATTTACAAGAATATGACTTACGTGTAGAGGTCAGACCAAGTAAAATAGTTCTTAAAGACGGAACTAGATATGATTATCCAAAAAAGATTTTAGCTGATTATGATGCTGAAATTAAAATTTTACAAGAGCAATTAAAACAATTAAAATCTTTAGATGTGAGACTAGACGAATTATCACTTAAAGAATCAGATTCAGAAAATGAAACCGCTTATAATGAAGAGTTCTTACCATTATTAGAAAAAATAAGAAAGGTTAAAAATAATTCTGATGAAAGAGTATTAAAAATACATAAAAATCTAGCCTTCACTTTCCCCTCTAAATATGAAATTAAAAAAGAAAAAAATGGGGGAATATATATCTTTTCATTAAGTGATAGTCTAAGTTATGATATTAGTGATAAAAATCTTATTCAATATCAAATAAGAGATACTGCATATATAGAATATGAAGACAAGTATGATAAAGAGCATGGTGTACTAAATATCTTAAAAAAAGAAAACGTATCCTACGATATTAAAGAAACTATTAACAGTTTGAAAATTGCAGGTGGCCATTATAAGTTAATTGATGCTGATGATTCAGGGTATATATACTTCCGTAGTGATTCTTACAAACTTTTACGTTATTTTAAAATAAAAGGTACTCATTATTCGTATTCTATGGATTTCAATAATTTAAAGGAATGTATCCGAGAATTTGACCGTTCAAAAGGAATGATAAAGTAATTGGCTACAATAACTAACTCAACTTACGCAATATTAATTTAGATTTAAGGAAATAATTGTCTATATTGTTAATAACTCTGAGAAGAAAAAAGACGGATAATTTTGTTGATTTATACACCGATTATTTGATAAGTTCAAGTTCTTATACTACAGCAACAGGAATGTCTCACTTGCTTTGCGTAAAACATGATAAAATAACAAGAGCATTGTCAACAGGTGTTTACGACAGTAAATTTCTACAGAAAACGGTAAAGCCTTATATTGAAGAATTGACTCAAGCAAAAAAAAACATTATTTTAAGTTTTGATGATTCTATACAAGAAAAACAAGATGCAAAAGAAAGTGAACTTAACACTTGGTATTTTGACCACGTGTTTGGGATACTGATAAGTATTGGTCAGCAGCGTTTGGTATGCGTTTTCCATTAGTGTCTACATTTATTTTTTTGCTTATTAGCACCTACTTTTATTTAGGCGATGCTTCTCCAAAAATCACAGAGATTTACACCAAGACCATCGAAATGAATAATGAAAAAATTGTTGGATTGCTTGAAAATTTAAAAAATTTGAATACATTTAACAAAAAACATCACATAATCTGAAACTATTATAGATATAACGTCAAGTTTTGTGAGTTTATTGATGATATACGTGTGTTGTAAAACATTAAAAACAAAAATATGAGTAAACTTAAAAATATTTTAGAAAAACAAAACCAGATTTGGGTTTTCTTAATTGGAATAATATTAATTGCAGCAGGAATTTACTTTTTTTTAGACATACAATCTAAGGAAATAGCAGGAACAGAAGTTCGTATGAAAAAAATATTTCAACTAGTCTATAACTTTGGAGGAAAATACGCAATCCTTGCAATTTTTGAAGTTGTAGGACTTATTGCATTAATTTCGGGAATACAACAACTAAGAAATAAATTATAATTAATATGAGCGAAAATATATACTACATAATAGGAGGAATTGCAGTCGTTTTTACAATTTATATAATCTTTGTGGGCACTTATGCAAGTAAAAGAAAGAAAAAACAACTAGAGAAATTCACCAGCCTTAAACCCTTAAATAGAAACGAAAAAAACACTTTAGTCTTTGGTGCAATCCTTTCTTATCATAGAGGTGAAGATATATTAGAAATAAAGCCAAAGGATTCAATTGATTTATACAAAAACGGACTTAGAGATTCTTGGGAAATAACAAGTAAAGAAGAAGCACTTGAAACAATTAATAATTTAATTTTTTTAGAAAGAAGCAAAGAATTTGATGCCTTTTTAGAACAGCCTTCTTCCGACTTAACTAAAGTGCAAAAGAATATAGCAAAAGGTTTAAAATTAGAACTAGAAGAAATACAAAAAGTAAAATCAACTTTTGCTTGGGATACTTGTAGATCTGTATCGTTAACAAAATGGTGCTTTTGGTGTGGCTATTTATCAGAACAAGAATGTTGGGAACTTATAAACAATGCCGTAAAAGTTGCTCAAAGTTTAGGTTCAAATTGGGAAAACTATACAATCTCTTTTTTACTAGGAAGAACAATGCAAGGTTTTGATTTAGAAGACATAATAATAGAATCCGAACAACTTTTAAGTGGGGTAACTTTACTTGGGAAAAAAGAAATCCTAAGTGTTTATTCAAAATTTCCTTACAAATAACTAGGTGTTCCTACGGTGCGTAGCGCCCAGCATGAATATAATGTTGACTATACCGGCTCAAAAGATGATACTATGGGGATTGCGTTATTTAATTATGAGGCTATCGACAAAGATCTTTATAGATAGCACCTATTTTTAGGTCATTTGCTCTCAT
Organism: Flavobacteriaceae bacterium; assembly: GCA_965224465.1. Taxonomy (GTDB): domain Bacteria; phylum Bacteroidota; class Bacteroidia; order Flavobacteriales; family Flavobacteriaceae. The sequence continues at coordinate 4,843,962 of OZ245049.1, forward strand.
GCTCTTTTGTGGGGATAGATTTTCACTATTTTAAGATACGGATTATTGTTGGTCAGCAGCGTTTGGTAAGCGTTTCCCATTACGTTGGCATGTTTTTTTTTGCTTATTAGTAGCTCCTTTTATGCGTTGTAGCCAATAGGCAGGAGGTCTACTTCCGCTAAACAGATAGACTGTTTTTAGTTTTCCTGTCTTACAATCGTTCTATGTTTTATCAACGCTAGAACGTGAATTAAACTATTTATATCGATCATTTTGGATTGTAAGTGGATAAACAAAACACCTGAAAAACGACTAAATACGCCTAAATATTCTCTGTGAAAACAACGTAATTATCTACTATTAAAATACCACGTTTAGGATAAGAACAAGTATTCTTGTTGATATTCTGAAAAATAGAGATTAATGTATGAAAACTTTTACGAAAAATAATTAAAAGGTTAGTGTGCAAAAAGAATGTCTTTTGTATATTTGAAGGACGCTGTATACCGTATATAGCGGAATTAAAAATAAATATAATTACACCGCTATTGTTGCTGTCACGGAAATAACGTCAAGTTTTGGCTTGTTATTGTGGATATATCTGTTATTTGGTTCTTTTCTAGTACTATAGTGCTTCCTAGAAATAGATTTTTATAGATTTGAGCAATATGAGTAACAAAATCGAAGCACTGACACCCAACATTAGTTAAAATCAATACTACCCTTCGGTCGTACTGCTATTAGCCCTATTCTAAAAAAAAATGCCATCAACAATAACAAAGTATAAGATTTTTTTAGCTTCACCAAGTGACCTTCAGGATGATAGAGCTTCTATTGACGAAGTTATAAATGAGTTAAATTTCACATTTGGAAAGCAACACGATATTCATTTGGAACTATTAAAATGGGAAACACATTCAGCACCAGCAATTGCAATTAATCATCCTCAAGAAATTATAAACTCTGATTTAGGAGACGACTATGATTTATTTATTGGACTTATCTGGAAAAAATTTGGAACACCAACAAAAGAAGCTGATTCTGGAACAGAGGAAGAATTTTTGAATGCATATAATCGATTTTTAGAAAATCCTAATTCACTACAGATTCTCTTTTATTTTAATAGTAAACCAGTATCTATAAGTGAGATGAATGCTGAACAATTATTAAAAATTCAAAATTTCAAATCGGATATAGGGAAAAATAAAAAAGTTTTATATTGGGAGTATCAAGATACACAGCAATTAAATAAGTTTTTGAGAATACATATTCCTCAAAGAATATTAGAATTAAAAAAAAGTGCACAAAATAAGTTAGCTATTATAGAAAAAGATGAAGTTTTAGCAGTTGAGATATTAAGTGAAGAGTTTGGACTAATTGATTATCAAGAAATGATAGAAGATGGTTTTCGAGAATCTACAGAATCTTTGTTAAGAATTTCAAATGCTACCGAATGGATTGGCGAACAGCTGAATAAAAAAACAGCCGAGGCAAATACTATGACAGCTAATGGTAATCAACCCAGTCTCAAAACATTAAAAAATTATTTTATTAGAACTGCCAAAATAATGGATAATTATGCTAATCGTATTGAACCTGAAATTCCAATATTTCAAGAATATTTTGAAAAAGGAATAGACGCATTATCTAATGTAATTAATATTTCAACAAACGACTTAGGTGTCGAACAGGATGAAATTGATGAAACTAAAGAATCCTTAGCAAGCCTTATCGAAGGAATATCATTTGGAATAGATAGTATGAACAGTTTTTTACAATCGGTAAATGATCTACCAAGGATGTCTAAAGAATTAAATAAAGCTAAAACTAACGTTGGAACAAAATTAGAAGATTTATTAGATAATTTAAGGATTAGCTTATCAATAGGAATTGAGTTAAAAAAGAGCCTTGAGGAATAAAACTGTGCCCCTAACCCCTAGTGATTAAAATTACGTGGGGCCGTTGAATCCTACTAATTTTATCGTCTTGTTGCACTGAACGCCGTGTAATTACAAGCAATAGTTATTAAAATACCTCCTTGTGTATTTTTGGTTGTGTAATTTGAAGACAGCCATTTTTGGATTGACTACAGCCATTTTTTTATAAAAACACTTGTTTTAAGTCCATTATTCTTTATGTTTTAGGGTAAATGGGTATTGCTTTCTCTTAGTTTTAAAAAACAGCACCTTCCCTTTATTTAGGGACGTATTTTACCAGTTCGTAAACTTCAAATAAACTCACAAAAGCTTTCCAATTCCTTCTCTGTACACCTCTAAAAACGTCGTAAAAACATTCTTAAGGAGCTAGTAAACACCTGAAAATTACTAAATACGCCTAAATATTCTCTGTGAAAACAACGTAATTACCTAATATTAAAATACCTCGTTTAGTATAAAAATAGGTACTCTTGTTGATATTATGAAAAACAGAGATTAATGGTTGAAAACTTTTACGAAAAACAATTAAAAGGTTAGTGTGCGAAAAGGATGTCTTTTGTATATTTGAAGGACGCTGTATACTGTATATAGCGGATTTTTTAAATAAATATAATTACACCGCTATTGTAGCTATTACGGAAATAACGTCAAGTTTTGGCTTGTTATTGTGAATATAGAGGTGTTGTACCCCGTTGGAATAGAGATGGTGAAATGGCGATTTCTATATTCCTAATTCCATTATTTTCTTCGAAAGTTCTTCTTTTTTACGATTGTCTATAGAATCACACACTCGAATATAATAAGATAAAATATCTTTATTATTAATACTCATCTTGATTAATCTTCCACTAGTCAGAGATGTTACTCCATCATTTTCAATATTAGAGATTGTATTTTTACTAAAACCTAATATGACACTTAATGTTGATGCAGCAATATGATATTTTTCCCTAAAACTAATAATTTCATTTGGAGCAGCAGCCCCTTTGGCTATAAGATAAGAACTCTTTAGTTTTTTCATATTACGACTAACTTGACCCTTAGTGTAATACTCAACTTTACTTTGTCTATTGATCATACCAGTATCTTCATCAACATCATAGTCTAAATAATACACTTCCTTATATGTTAACTTAATACCTTTGAACGTTTTTTCTACAGTTCGTTGTAATTCATCGGTAGGTTTATTCTCTCTTGTTAATATTTTTTTTGTTTCCATAATTTTAATTTTTAAATGGTTGACTCATTGGGTAATCAGGTATATGGTTTGAGAATATTAGAATTTGTAAGCCATTAACTTCAAGTCCATATTTCAAATAAACTTCAACCTTAGCATTTCCGACAAATACACGAAAAGCACAAACATTAAAATCACCTCCGCCAGATGGGGCAATACCTCTGTAATAATTTTCAGGTGTTAAATTTAGAATTGCATATTCTATGTCATCCTCATTTATATCATAATCGAGCATTAATTCCTCTAACTCAGAATTCGCTTTTCTTGTGAAAGTTATATCTACGCCCTCAGAAATTCTCTTTTTTGTCTCTGCTAGAAATTCCTGTATTATTTTAATATTGTCAATCGTGTCTGGTAATATTATCATAGATGTAATTATATAGCTTATGCAAATATACATAAAACACCTACTAATTCCCAATAATTGGGTAAGAAATACAATAGCTGGCTACAATAACTAAGTGTTCCTACGGTGCGTAGCGCCCAGTATGAACATCCTGTTGACTATACCCGCTCAAAATCTATTACTATGAGTATTGCGTATTTTAATTAAGAGGCTATCGACAAAGATCTTTATAGATAGCACCTATTTTTAGGTCATTTGCTCTCGCGCTCTTTCATAGGAATTGGTTTGTACTGTTTTTCGATACTGATAAGTATTGGTCAGCAGCGTTTTGGCATGCGTTTTCCTTTAAGGGGCTACATTTATTTTTTTTGTTCGGTTATTAGTACATGCTTTTATTCGTTGTAACCAATAGGCAGGAGGTCAGCAAGCTATAAGCGGGTTTTGTACCCAATAAATTGTTCGATGTTTATAACTTAAAAAGGAGGAGGTTTTCAATTAAAACAGAATTATATTCTATTGGTATTAACAACCTTTGTCCTCCTTTTATTTCCTGAATTTAATGTTTTACTAACTTAGGTTGGTATTGCTTTCTCTTAGTTTAAAAAAATATCTCTTCCCTTATTTAGGGACGTATAAGCGAATAGATTGAAAAAACAAAAGATAGCCACAATGGCTATCTTTTGTTTTAAATAAGAATGAGACCTAAAGTAATACCAAACTATTTATATCGTTGGTTTTGGATTGTAATTGATATAAGTTATTTAGGACTCTTAGTTTTTGCTTCTTGAAAAGGATTAAAATTATTAGAAGTTCCTTTGAATTTCAACACTATTACAGCATGGTTTGGAATGGTAAAAGTGATTTTTTCAGCTGTTTTTTTAGCGTATTTTTTATCCGTCCATTGGTTTTCTATAGTATAACCAGCGCTTGCTTGCATTCCTATATCTTTGATGTCAAAAGTAAAGCTAGCTGTTTTATTTGAACGATTTAGTAGAGCCACAGCTACTTTTCCACTCATGGTATGCAAAAGAGGTTTAGCCCATAGTTCCACACTGTCGGTTTTTATCAATCTACGTGCTTGATAGCCCAATGCGTCTTGATTGATGGAAATAAGTTTTTTATTGGTTAAAATATCAATTGTCTGTTGCGACATTGCACTCAAATCATTTCCCGCTAATAAAGGAGAATTCATCATGCACCACATGCTAAAATGTGCTTTATCTTCGTCCAATGTCATTCCGCGTCCTACTTGTAACATGTCCATGTCGTTTACATGTCCAGGAGAAGAATACATCCATAAATCTGCATTTAAATCTATAATGTCTAGGATGGATTGGAATTCGTTCGTGATATCTCCAGATATTCTCCATGAATCAGCAATTGGGAGTGCCCATTTACCAGGGAATTCCCATCTACAGATATTATAAATGGCAGTGGGTTTAATTTCGTGAATTAATTTCCCAATGTTGGTGTAACTGGTTTGCTCATCCAGTCCAAGCCATTCACCTCCACACCAATCTATTTTTAAAAAATCATAATTCCATGTTTTTAAAAACAAAGAGATGTCTTTTTGTTCGTGTCCATACATTCCAGATCCTACACTAATAGGGTCTTTGTCCCAACGGGAACCACAAGTATTGATTCCTCCATCGGAGTATATTCCTGCTTTTAATCCTTTTGAATGTATGTAGTCTGAGAGGCTACGCATTCCAGAAGGAAATCGTGTTTTATGTGAAAGTAAATTACCGATACTGTCTCTTCCTCCAAAAAAACCATCATCTATATTAATAAAACTATAACCCGCATCTTTCATTCCAGAAGAGACCATAAAATCTGCTTGTTTTTTAATGATGTCTTCATTGATCTTTGTATGGTAGTTATTCCAACTTGCCCAACCCATTAATGGAGTCTTTGGTTTTGAAACATTGTTTTCTGTTACTGGTTCTGAACAGGAATAACAAATGTAAATCAGCAATAGACAGGTGATTTTTTTCATGATGTGTTTGAGTTTTAATAAACGTTAAAAATACGTTTAAATTTTTGTTTTTTGAAGAGAAACATAAGGTTTATGTAAAAAAAAGGTGCAAAATCATGAACTGATTGCACCTTAAGATCCTTTAAATAGATAGTTTTTATCGCTTTAATCCTTTAGATTTATTAGGTAGCACTAAGTTTAGAATTACCCCTACAACAGAAGCCAATCCAATACCTGCTAAAGAGAAGCTTCCATGAGAAAATTTTGCTCCACCAATACCAATAGTTAAAATAATGGATACGATAATCTGATTTCTAGAATTATTAAAATCGGTTTTTGCATCTATCAATGTCTTGATTCCAATACTGGCAATCATTCCAAAGAGTAGAAGCATAATGCCTCCTAAAACAGCTTTCGGGATGGTTTTTAATAAAGCACTTACTTTTCCTATTAAAGAAAATACAATGGCGGAAACTGCTGCAATTCTCAAAACTCTAGGGTCTACAATTTTAGTCAATGCAATAGCTCCAGTAACTTCTGAATAGGTGGTATTAGGCGGGCCTCCTAGAAAACCAGCAAAGGCAGTTGCAACACCGTCTCCTAATAATGTTCTATGCAATCCTGGATCCTTGACAAAATTTTTCTCAGCAACCCCTCCAATAGCATACATATCTCCAATATGTTCAATAATAGGTGCAATGGCTACGGGAATCATATAGAGAATAGCTCCCCAATTAAATTCTGGACGTGTAAATTTTGGCAACGCAAACCAGGCAGCTTCTCTTACAGAACTAAAATCTACGAATCCCCAAATAATGGAGATGGTATACCCTACGATGATCCCAATAAAAATAGGAATTAGTTTCATCATTCCTTTTCCATAGCTGATAATAATAATGGCTGTAATTAAGACAGACAGCGCAATCATCCAATTGGTGGAAGCCATTTTTACACCAACTTTTGCTAATGATAATCCAATAATCATGATTACAGGCCCTACAACTACAGCGGGGAATATTTTTTCAATAATTCGGAGTCCCCAAAGTTTGATAATTCCTGAAGCAATTCCATAGACAATTCCTACAGCTATCAGCCCTCCAAGTGTTCCTGGGTAGCCATACAGTTTAGTTGCCGCGACTATAGGTGCGATAAAAGCAAAGCTACTCCCTAAAAAAACGGGCACTTTCCCTTTGGTAATAAGATGGAAAATTAGAGTTCCTACACCCGCGGTAAATAAAGCGACGGCAGGATCAATATCAATTAATAGTGGAACGAGTACCGTAGCACCAAAGGCGACAAATAAAAATTGTACACCAATAATAATTCTTTTGGTTAAGTTGGTTTGCATTTTGATGATTTTGTATGATATTATACAAAGATACACCCTGATAGTTAGAGGTACAAAAGAAAGGTGTGAATTTTAGCGAATAAAGGAATGTTGATTTAGACAAAAGGAAACAAAAAAATAGTAGGAAGTGCATCTTATTTTTGAGAAATCACACATCCTGCGCGTTGGTTTTTAGTGAATTATGTCCGTAAAACTTCCAAATGACTGTATAGGAAGAACGTTTTATTTTTTGATTTATCTAGCTGGAAATCTAAGGATACCCTTAGCTACCGTTCTGTTTTTTAAGAATGATAAAACGAAAAAAGCTTGATTTACAACAGTCATTTGGATGTGTTTTTGGTCTAATACATTTCCAAGTGACGTTTTAGAAATGGAATTATTTTTTGTTTTAGCTAGGTAAAAATGGAAGGATAACCATAGCTATCGTTCTATTTTTTAACAACGCTAGAATGTAAAACAAACTATTTATATCGGTCATTTTGGATTGTAATTGGTATAGATGGGTGTTAATTGTCTTTCACTCCTAATCTTGTTAATATTTTTTCTAACATACACCAGTTGGTAAATGCATATTGTAATAAGTTGGCGCCTACAAACCCTGCGAGCCACAACCAATTTTGATGTACGTAGATACTTAATAATACACTTGACAGGATAAAAACACCTGCAATTCCTTTGATTAAACGTTGTTTCATTATTTTTCGGTCTTTAAATTAGATAAATTTTTCTATTGGCAATACAATTGCTTTTACAGGGTTGTTGGTTCTGTATTCAGTATTGTACTGTTTTAAACTTTTTAGCATGGTGTCTATTTTTTCTTCCGTTGAAAATGTAAAGTATAGTTTGGAATTTAAGCTATCTCTTTGGGGAGAAAACCAATTCTCACTCATGTTTTTTATAGGAGAAAATTTACGTCCTTGAATGTTTGAAGTACTGTAGATGTCAATTTGAGATTTCTTAAAAAGGGTGTAAATGTCTTTTTCAAATTCAGTGACGGTAGTGATGACTAATAGTTTCATAATTTGAGATTTTTAAGATGAGTATATGAACTCCCTATAAAAATGTATGGTCATATTTTTTATAGGGTGTTCACATGTTGTTTGATAGTTGCATCAAACATATTTCCAAGTGACGGTTTAGAAATGGAATTATTTATATCCGTCATTTTGGATTGTAATTGGTGTTAATTGTTTGGGTACTTATGTTTTTCTGTCATGTAATATACCAGCGGAACTACTAATAATGTCAATATCGTAGATACAATGGTTCCTCCCATTAAGGAAATAGCAAGTCCTTGAAAAATAGGGTCAAATAGAATAACAAATGCACCTATTACTACGGTTCCAGCTGTTAATAAGATAGGCACTGTTCGTACGGCTCCTGCTTCTATTACAGCTTGTTTTATGGGGATTCCATCATCTAAACGGAGTTCGATAAAATCAATTAACAATACCGAGTTTCGTACCATTATTCCTGCCAATGCGATCATTCCAATCATGGAGGTTGCAGTAAAAAATGCACCCATAATCCAGTGTCCTAAGATAATTCCTATCATCGATAAAGGAACAGCTACAAGCATTACTAAAGGAGCTTTGAAGTTTTGAAACCAACCTACAATAAGGATGTAAATCACTAAAATTGCAATCCCAAAAGCGGCTCCTAAATCTCTAAATACTTCGTACGTTATTTGCCATTCTCCATCCCATTTTACGGTGTATTGATCTTCGTATTCTGGTTGTTTATTAAATTCTTCTTGCAAGATGTATCCTGTTGGCATGTCAATTTCTGACAGTCTGTCTGACATGTTTAATATTCCATACACAGGGCTTTCTAACACTCCAGCCATATCTGCCAATACATACACCACTCGTTTTTGATTTTTATGGTAGATGGCTTTTTTTCGTATTGATTCTTCGATGTTAACGAGGTCTCCAATAGGAATTGACATACCGTTTTTTGAAATAATTTTTAGGTTTTTCAAATCTTGTATAGAGGATTTTTCTTTTTCATCCAAACTCAAAACAATTCCAATTTGTTGATTGGCAGTTTCCTTGTAAATAGTTGATATAGGCATTTCTGACAATGCCATTTTTAATGTTTTTACAATCTGAATAGGGGCAATGCCATAGCGCATTGCTTTTTCTTTGTCTATTTTAAAGTTGTATTCAATTTGGTCGGCTTCCACCATCCAATCTACATCTACAATATCTGGTGTAGATTTGAGTATGGATTCCAATTGTTTGGCAATAGCCATTTGTCCTTTGTAATCAGGGCCATAAACTTCTGCTACAATAGTTGATAATACGGGAGGTCCTGGAGGAACTTCTACTAATTTCACATTGGCATTGTAGCGATTTCCAATTTCTTGTATGTCGGCTCTTAGTTTTTTAGCAATAGCATGGCTTTGCTCACTTCGGAGTTCTTTGTCTATTAAATTTACCTGAATATCTGCCATATTCGAGCCACCTCGTAAGTCATAATGACGTACCAATCCATTAAAAGTAATAGGAGCAGAGGTGCCAATATAACTTTGATGATTGTCTACTTCTGGGCGTTGCGAAAGGTAATAGGCTATTTCTCTAGTCACAGCAGCGGTGCGTTCTAAGGTTGTTCCTTCTGGCATGTCTATGACTATTTGGAACTCGTTTTTGTTATCAAAAGGCAGCATTTTTACGGCTACTGATTTGGTAAAAAACAATGTCATAAAAAGAAGTAATGTTCCAAAAGTAATTCCTAAAAATAGCCATCTTTTTTTACGGTTTTCTAACAAAGGTTTTTCCATTTTGTTGTAAATCCTATAAATCAAAGTGGTTTCCAATCCTTTTACTTTCTTTGCATCTTGTTTGTCTTTTTCTTTTAATAAATGCACGCCTAAATACGGTGTAATAGTCAAGGCTACAAATAAGGATAATATCATAGCAATAGACGCTCCGATAGGCATGGGACTCATATAAGGCCCCATTAAACCAGATACAAATGCCATTGGCAATACAGAAGCAATTACGGTGAAAGTTGCGAGTATTGTTGGGTTTCCAACTTCGTTGATAGCATAGAGTGCAGCCTGTTTAAAAGGCAGGCGTTTCATTTTAAAATGACGATGCATGTTTTCGGCAATAATAATGGAGTCGTCTACAACAATTCCAGTTACAAATACCAATGCAAAAAGTGTAATTCTATTCAATGTGTAATCTAGCATATAATAGCTAAATAAGGTCAAAGCAAAGGTGATAGGAACGGAAAGGAATACGACCAATCCTCCGCGCCATCCCATAGCCAACATAACTACGATGGTAACGGCAATAATAGAACCGAATAAGTGCAATAGTAATTCAGACACTTTATGAGAAGCTGTTTCTCCATAGTTTCTTGTAACGGAAACATGCACTTCGTTTGGAATTAATGTTTGTTTTAAATGTTCAACTTTGGCAAGGATAATTTCGGATATTTTCATGGCATCTGCCCCTTTTCGTTTTGCAATGGATAGGGTTATAGCAGGATAATCACCTTTAAATTTACTTGAATTTTTATGAGCCTTTCCATAGCCAAACGATACATAGTTTTTTGGGATTTCAGGGCCGTCTATTACAGAAGCTACTTGCTTTAAGTAAATAGGATGGTTTTTATGAATGCCAATCACAAGGTTTTCTACATCTTCTATAGTGGCTAAAAAATCACCTGTGTTTACAAGATATTCAGTATCGTTATTATTGAAACTACCTGCTGTTTGTTGAGCGTTGTTGGCTTGTATTTTTTGACTGATGCTTAAAAAATCAACACCGCTTTCTGCCATTTTAGCTTTGTCTAGTACTACACGAAATTGTTGATTTCGACCCCCAATAGTTTTAGTGATCGCTACATCATTTATCTTTTCAATTTCTGTGCGTAGTTCTTGCGCTATTTTTTTTAGTTGATAGTCGTCATAAGTTTCACTCCACAAGGTGAGTCCCAACATTGGTACATCATCTATTGCACGTGTTTTTATCAATGGAAGTGAAACACCTTGAGGCATTTGATCCATGTTTTTCATGATTTCGTTGTACAATTTCACGAAAGAACGTTCAATGTCTTCACCTACATAAAATTGAACAATGATGATGGCTTGTTCGTTCATAGAGGTAGAATACACATATTCTACACCTTTGATATTGGAAACTATTTTTTCCAATGGTTTGATAATTCGGGACTCAACTTCTTTAGGGCTCGCACCAGGATAGCGAACAAAAATATCTGCTATGGGCACGTCTATTTGTGGTTCTTCTTCTCTAGGAATTAAAAATGAAGTATAAATTCCTATGGCTAAAAACATAACCATTAATAACACGGTTAGTTTTGAGTTCATAAATATTTTGGCGATGCTGCCTGCTAAACCTTCTTTCATAATGTTAATTTTTTATTTGAAGCTTTACGCCGTTTGTTAATGGAGATTGAGACCAGAGCACATACGTTTCTCCTTCACTAAGTCCTGCTAGTATTTGGATATGATCACCATAGGTTCTTCCTACACGCAACCATCTCAACAAAGCAATATTGTTTTTATTTACCGTGTAAACCCCTACTAATTCTCCTTTTTTTATCAAGGCACTTATTGGAATTAGCAGTGGTTTTTTTATCGTGTTATTTGATGTAATTGGAAATTGTACGGAGGCATACATTCCAGATAATATGTGCTCTTTGGAAGTTTCTAGTTGTATTTTCACCAAGTATTGCCCTCCGGTGTTTATAGAGGAGCTACTTATTTCACTTACCCATCCCTTAATAATGGTGTTTGTAGATTTTAGAAGTATATCAACCTTCATGTTTTTTGAAATTCTTCCAATAATATTTTCTGAAACCATGGTGTTTACCTCGTGTTTTGATCCTTGTTCCAAGCTGATAAGTGGACTTCCTGGGCGAGCCATATCACCTTTTTTTACATAACTATTTGTGATCACTCCTGAAAAAGGAGCTCTAATGTTTGTATAGGAAAGCAACGCATTTACTTCGTTTTTTCTTGCTTTAGCAGCTACTAATTGCGCTTTTGACATTGTGTATTGTGCTGTAATGTCGTCCATTTCTTTTTGTGAAGCACTGTTACTTTCAAAGAGTACTTTATATCTATGGTAGTTTGTCTCTGTGTTTTTTAGCGCTGCGGAGGCTTCTATAATACCCGCAGATACTTGGGCGTTTTTGGCGTTAATATCACTGCTGTTTATTTGGATTAAGAGTTGTCCCTTTTTGACTTTATCTCCTACTTTTACATTGATTTTGTTTACAAATCCCATCATTCTGGTACTAATATTGGCGCTGTTGACAGCAGCCATTTTTCCCGTACTACTCGTGAATTCTTGAGTAGTATTTGTATTGACCGATGCAATTGTAGCTGGAATGCTCACTTGTTTTTTGTCTTTATGCTCGGTTTCTTTACTCGTGCAGCTACTTATTGTTGTTAAAAGTGATAGGAGTATTATATAGATGCTGTTTTTCATGGTTTTATGTTTTTATACTGATATAATTAAGAGTTGAAATTTTATACGGCAAGAAATGGAATTATTTTTTGTTTTAGCTAGGCGGAAAATGGGTTGATAACCGTAGCTATCGTTCTGTTTTTCAACAACGCTAGAACGTAAAACAACTATTTATAGCTATCATTTTGGGTTGTAATTGGTATTACTTAAAAATAATAGGCTTGCTTGTGCATAATTATATTGAAATACTGTTTGATAGTATTCTAGTTGTTTTTGTGAATATTGCGTTTCAGAGAATAATAAATCTGTGGTTTTTTCAAGTCCTTGTTTATAACGATTTACCCGAATTCGAAGTGCTTCTTTGGATTGCTTCATCGCTAATTGTGTTAGTTTTAATTGGTTTTTTGCATCTTTTAAGTTCCTGATTGCTTTTTGTAAGGCCATCTTACTTTCTGTTTTGTACTGTTCGTAATTAAGTAAGGATTTATCGTGTGTTGCTTTGCTCTTTTTAATTTTCCCTAGCCGTTTATTTCCATTAAAAACATTCCAAGATAGTTGTGCTCCAATTAGATAGCCTTTCGCTGTTGTTCCTAGAAAATTACCGTCGTGTAGTTCGTAATTTCCAAAGGCATTAAGTCTTGGTAAAAAGCTCATTTTAGCTGCTTTATAAAGATAAGAATAAGCTTCGTTAGTTTTTTTTAGAGCTTGTAAATCTGAACGGTTTTCAGAAAATGAACTGTTGTATAAATCATTGTTTTCTACAGCGGCTAATTTGTCAATTGGTAGGTATACTGTATTGCTAACCTTTCCCATAAGTAGTGATATGCCATCGGAGAGGTTGTGAATATTACTTTGGGCAAGTTGCAGCCTGTTTTTTACTTCAGTTAGTCTTACTTTTACAGCCAAAACATCCGATCTCTGTAGCAGGCCTTGTTTGAAACTACGCGTTGCTAAAAGGTTGTTTTCTTGTGCTGTTTTTAACGAAACCTCAAGGACTTCAGTGGTTTTATATGCCAGTTGTAGTAGCATGTAAGCCTTGTAGGTTTGAAGATCTAATTGCTCTTTGGTGCGTGTGGCTTGTAGTTGATAGGCTTGTACTGTGGCTTTTGCTGCCTTTCTGTTGTACAATCCATCTAAATTTATAAGAGGTTGTTGTATTTCAATTCTTGTTGAGAAATGATCAATTGGTGCAGGGTCGTTTAGTATTGCTGGATTGAAATCGTTTTGAGTTAGTATTTCCTGATTCAATTTTGATCCAAATGCCATCATGGGATTTGTGGTGGTGATTCCTGTATAAGAGATGGATATATCAGGAAGGAAAAGACTGTTACTTTGAATTACATCGGCGGTTGCTATTTCTATAGTTGCTTCAGAAATTTTGAGTTTGTAATTGTGAGTTGAAACAGTTGTTTTAAAATCCGCATAAGTGAGTGGCGTAGTTTGTCCAAAGCTTAGGGTACTTACAAAAAGTAAAAGGGTGACAATTACAATTGATTTTGTTTTGTGAGAGAAAAGTTTGTCCATGAAATTTGCGTTTATGTTTTTTGCAAATGTACATGGCATGATTTGGTATGGACGTAACAATTGTTACTGCGCTTAAAATAGTTGTTATAAGGGGATAAAAAAATCCACTTATAAATAGGGCTTGCTGATTTTATAAGCGATTAACTAAACTTCAGATTAGATATATATCTATTTTCATGATAATAACCACTTCTATTAAAAAAACAGAAGAACTTATTTGATTCATTTTTTGAACAAATACTATTTTTATTCCTTTTTTAAAAAAGGCATAAAAAATAGCATATAGATCTGCTATTTTTAATAAAGTTACTAGATTCATTACAAAGAAAATTGCACCAATCCAGCTTTGTGAGGTGTCGTTTGTTTTGGCTTTTATATTGCTTAGTCCGTATCCATTTTTAGCTTGCCCAAATTTTCCTTCGATTAGATTTCTTTGGTTTCGCTCTTTCTTTAGTTTTCGTCTCTGATACGCATTGAGCTCTTGTTTTGGTGGACGCCCTAAAGGTTTTCCTACAATACGAATCTCTCTTTCTTTAAGCCACTTCCTGTTCTTTCTATTCAGATAAATACGATCTGCCAATAACAATTCTGGATAATTACCAAAGGTAGTTTTGTAGGTTTCTATCTGGAGTTCTAAGTCTATGGATTCATTAAAATTATCCCAACTGATGTGTTCTACACGACTCATTCCGTCTACTTCGCTTCCGCTTATTTTTGCGCCAAACTCTGTTCTTGCATTGTCTTTTCCTCTTGCTATGGGACGTACGTAAGGCTGATAGATATTAACAACTCTGTCTTTTACGCTATGTACTTTTTGATCATACATGAATTGCTGTTGCTCATAAAGAAGTTGTACAACCCAGTATATTTTCTGATCTCGTTTAGAAATTGGAAACCTAAATGGATAAGCATCTTTTAAATCGGGAAATACTCCTACTGATTGTCCTTGTTTTCTTTGAGCTTCGATCTGATCTAAAAGTGATTCGATATAACTGATATTACGTTTTAAATAACCTAACTGTTTTCGAATAAATTTACGAATTACTTTTTGCGACTTTCTTCTGTTTTTTGAAAAGTTTAAGTATTCTGTCCTAGCTATTCTACGGTAATCACGTGGCTTTTTATCCAAACCAGCTTCTTTGTATAATAAATCAATAATCCGCTCACTCTCTTTTCTTGCTCCATTTAACAATCCTGCATCAGTAGGAAATGCTATTTTCTGATTCGCTACGGTGGCATCAATTTTTAGTGTGCCTTTGTTTTGAGAAGTATCATTCTTATTTTTACTAATGTTCTTCTTTTTATCAGGTTTTAATTCATCTGCTCTTTCTATAACAAGTGCATTCCATGCTTCAAAATTACTTGCACCCATTCGCTTACGAATATCAACAAAAACTGTAGGATGGAAGGGTGGTTTTGTTTGGAAATTTCTCAAACCACAAAAATATTGAAGATAGATGTTTTCACTAATCATAGCAACAGTTCCCCTGTCATCTAAATTTAATTTATGTTTTACAATTAGTGCACCAATAACCATACGAACATCTATACTCTCTCTACCAGAGCTAGAATTAAGCTCTTTTGAATATACAGATGCTAAAGCATCCCAAGGGATCACTTTAGCTAATTTTACCCAACGATTTTCTTTTGATAATTCCTGATCAAATGGATGAGAGAATCCTAATAAAGTTAACTGATTTGAAGGCGTATATTTTACCATAAGTGCACAAGTTTATTACCTAAAGATACGAAAACATACGCACTTATCAAAAAAAATAAAGCACAAAATACAAGTTAATATTCTGATAATCAAATATGTAAGTTGTGTTTAGTTGAAAATCAGCAAACCCTAAATATATATAAGTGGATTTAAAATACGGTTTGTTACGATTGGTTAATTCCCTATTTCGGTATCTTTTAATTTTTCATCTACAATTGTAGAATTATGGAGTTTTACAGGGTTTTTATTCTTTTTCATTTTTAAGTTGAGGAATTCAACGAGTAGTGAAAAGAAAATGGCAAAATATAAGTAGCCCTTTGGAATGGCTTCTACTGCCATGTCTCCAAACAATTTAAAATGTGCCAAATGTGATCCTTCTGCTAATAACATCACACCTATCAAAATTAAAAAAGATAAACCAAGAATTTGAATGGTAGGGTGGTCGTTTACAAATTTACTTACAGGTCCTGCAAAAGCCATCATAATAATCACGGAGATAATGATAGAAACAACCATAATTAACATACCTCCATCATAGCCAAAACCAGCGGGTGGATTTTCCAAACTTACCAGTCCTATAGCGGTTAAAATACTGTCAAAAGAAAACACAATATTTAACAAGGATATTTGAATGATCGCTTTGGTTAAAGTATTGGTAGATTTTCCTTTCCCTGCTTCTTCCTCGCCTTCTAGTTTGTGATGAATTTCTGTCACAGCTTTGTATAGTAAAAATAATCCACCTCCAAAAACAATAAGGCTTTGTCCAGTGATGCTTACCTCTAGCCAAGACCATTCTATGTGGAGTAAAACTCCTTGTAGTTTTAAAACCCATGTAATTCCGAACAGTAATACAATACGAAATACCATGGCTAAAATAAGTCCGACATTTCGTGCCTTTGGTTGGTCTTCTGGTTTTAGTTTATTGGAAACAATAGAAATAAATACAATATTATCTATACCTAAAACAATTTCCAGAAAAGTTAAGGTAAGTAGTGCTATCCAGGCATCTGGTTGTGTTAGAATTTCTAGCATTAGTTGGTGGTTTTTATTAAAGTTCCTTTTTGTTTGTAGTTAGATTTCCCAATGGTAGCTTCAAAATCATAGGATTTCTCTTTAATGTCTGTAATTTTAATATGGATGGGGTCTTTGTCTAATTCTGTTTTTGGATGGAGCATCTTTAACGTGTATTTGAAAGGCGTTTCCCAGTGTATTATTAGCGTGTCGACGCGTTTTTCGTAGCGTTCAATTTGTAGACTATCTATACGTTGGATATGTGTTATACTGTATCCTTTTTCTGCAGGAATCTCAAAATTTCCAGTTTTAAATCGGTCAGGGCTTAGCTCTTTATTTGTGCAATTAATAAAAAGTACTAGAATTAAGCTGCTTAGCAGGTATCTGTTTTTGTGTGTTCTCATAGTTCAACAAAAATATAAAAATAAATAGTTTTTTGATGGAGATTTACTATTATTTTAAGATCCATTCTTTTCCAGCTTGAATGGAGTGAAATGTTTTTGTGCTAAATATTTTTTTTGTTCTTTCTACTATAAAAGGAATTGTTATTTGACTTGGTTCATGCATGATTACAGCAAATCTGAAATTCATAAAATAGTTGGGTTGTGAATTCAGATATGTAACAAGTTTTTCGATGTCACTTTTCAAGTTGATTGTTAAATGTGCATTGTTAAAATTTAAAATGGCTCCAATGGTTCTTTTTTTTAGATTGCCATTTTTTATGGCGAGTTCCCAGGAGTCTATGAGCTGGTCTACCGTAAAATTACCAATATGTGTTTTTATGAGTAAAAGCTGTTCATACGCAACAATGTTTTCGTAAGTAATACGGTTCATGGCATAGTCTTAAGGGTTTCAAAACGTAAATGTAAATTCCTTTTATATGCTTTCAAATTTTTTCAAAAAAAACCGCTTTATTTTTAAATAAAGCGGCTTTTTTTTGACTGATTTTTAAGTCTATATCCCAGTGTAATTACTTGGGGTTATAACTTTTAATTCGTTTTTAATTGAAATAGAAACATCCAATGTGTCAATAAACTCTGCAATAGAATTTTGTGTGACTTTACTGTTAGTTCTAGTGAGTCCTTTTAACGCTTCGTATGGGTTAGGATACCCTTCTCTACGTAAAATAGTTTGAATCGCTTCTGCTACAACAGCCCAATTATTTTCTAAGTCTTGAGCAAATTTTTCTTTGTTTAAAATTAATTTATTCAATCCTTTTAAAGTAGAAGTAAATGCGATGATGGTATGGGCAACAGGAATTCCTACATTTCTTAAAACTGTAGAGTCTGTTAGATCGCGTTGCAATCTTGATATCGGTAATTTTGCAGATAAATGCTCAAAAATAGCATTGGCAAAACCTAAATTTCCTTCCGAATTTTCAAAATCGATAGGGTTTACTTTATGTGGCATTGCTGAAGAACCAACTTCACCAGCCTTGATTTTTTGTTTGAAATATTCCATGGACACATAGGTCCAAATATCTCTATTAAAATCAATTAAAATAGTGTTGATGCGTTTTTGAGCATCAAACATAGCTGCAATATGATCGTAATGTTCAATTTGAGTGGTAGGAAATGAATGATGTAATCCCAATATTTTTTCTACAAATTGTTTTCCAAATGATTTCCAATCTATAGATGGATAAGCAACTAAATGTGCGTTAAAGTTACCTGTTGCTCCACCAAACTTAGCGGCATAAGGAACTTTTTTTAATTGAGCTACTTGCTGTTCTATACGTTCTACAAATACGGAAATTTCTTTTCCTAAACGCGTTGGAGAAGCTGGTTGTCCATGGGTACGTGCTAGCATCGGAATATCTTTCCATTCTTCAGATAATGCTCTTAATTTTTCTAATAATTTATCCAATTCTGGATAATAAACAGCATCGTAAGCATCTAAAATAGATAATGGAACCGCGGTATTATTAATGTCTTGAGAGGTCAAGCCAAAATGGATAAACTCTTTAAATTCTTGTAAGTTTAATAGATCAAACTTATCTTTGATAAAATATTCAACAGCTTTTACATCGTGATTGGTAATACTTTCTATCTTTTTGATTGCCTTGGCATCTTCTGTGCTAAAGTCAGTATATAGTTTGCGTAAATCAGCAAATAATGCCTTGTCAAAATGTTGTAGCTGAGGTAATGGGATTTCACATAAAGCAATAAAATATTCAATTTCTATCTTTACACGATATTTAATCAATCCTTCTTCTGAAAAAAAAGGAGCCAAAGCTGCAACTTTTCCTCTATAACGCCCATCAATTGGAGAAATGGCGCTTAATTCGTTTAATATCATTTTGTAGTTGTGTTAACTGCAAAAATATACAATTTTTAGTTTCGTACCGTATGTTTTTATAGAAAACAATGCTTAAATGTTAGTTTAATCCCTCGTGGCTCTGCCTAGAAATAGAAAATAGTCTTTTGGAAGCAGACCTCGTGCCTTTGGGACGAGGCTGTTGATTTTGATTTAGAAAAAAGAACGCTATTGTTCACTTGTTTTCTATCTGTAAATCATGAGGTTTAATCCTCCTTTTCCTAGGCTATTTGGAGCGTAAACTCTTGCTGTTGTATTTGCAGTTTTTACCAGTACTCCAACTTTTAATTCTCCACTGGTTGTTATTTTAAATGACTGGTTTAAAGAAGCGTATCCGCTTTCTAATTTGTTGTCTCCCCCTGTTATTAATCCTGAAAAAATAGGATCTGAGATGTTTGTTCCGTCTATAGTAATGTAAAACTTAACGATGTCCCCTATAGAGTTGTACTGATTGTAATCCGCAGCAAGTTGTAAACTGACATCTATAATGTCTCCTGCAAATACGTTAACTGTAGTGGGGGGGATTGCTCCATCTAATTTATGGTACGCTGAATTGTTTGGAGGTGTAAAATTATAGGTGAGGGCTGCTGTATTAATTACCTCAATAAGAGAAGTTCCCAAAGGGTTCCAATTGGCTCCGTCATAGACATGTAACTTTTTGTTGCTTGTGTTGAATGCTAAGCTGCCAGTGCTTGGAGAGCTGATGTTATTCATTTCAGATGCTGTAACACTGTGTATGTTGACTAATAGTTCTGCGTTAATTTGTGCGTTAGCATCTGTCTTATTAAAGAATAGGAATGCAAGAATAAGGATTAGTAATTTTGTTTTCATAGCTGTAAAAAAAGTGTAATAGGTAATAATTTTAGTGAGAATTAAATCAAATGTATTAGTTTTTTTATGATTTAACAAATTATCAGAGCGTGTGCTTTTTCTACTGAATATATGCGTTGTGATTTATCGCTTGAATTTTTATTCTAAAAATTCAAGTTCATTACTTAATTCTAAGGCTTCTTTGATGTCTATTTGTTCTTTTTCGTAAAAAGAAATAAGAAAAACTTCTTTAAAGCCTATTTTTTTTAGGTTGTTCTTAAATGTTGTAGCGTCGGAATAGGTGGAGAATTTTCCAAGTGCATATTTATTAAAACCATTGGTGTATTCATTAAAATGACTAAAGTCTTTAGAATGTATGGCCATGTCAAATTTTTTGAAAGCTCCAATTTGAACCTGATAAATGACTCCATCATAATTTTCTATGGATCTAGGAGCTGTGTAAGATGTCGAGTCTATTAGCTTTTCCGTCTCTGTTCTGGTAGTATCGAGTTGTATCAGTTGGTATCCAGATTTTTCTAAAGTCTTATTATTAGTGAGTAAAAAAGGTTTGACTCTCGCCGTGTACAATAAAAATAAGAAAATGATACCGAGTGCTATAAGCGCGATGAGGTAGCCTTTTTTCGCTCTTTTTAAACCCGTGTTTTCTGTTGAGATCTTTTGATGTTTCTCCTGCCATTCATCTGCTTTAGTTTTGCTGTTATCTATATTGTTGTGTAGTACTAGTAGTTCTTCGTCTCTTAAAAAGGGCATGTTTTTTTATTTTTGAAGAGGTAAAGATAATTAAAAAAATAGACTTATACCAGATACAGAGCAGACTCACACTTTTTTTAAGTTAAATTCTTTGAGTTTAGGTTGTTTTACTTATTAATATCGCGTAGATTCTATTGGTAGTCAATTGTATATCAATATTAATTCAAAAAGTACATTAATAAGTATTTTTGGCAACATAGAAGACCTAGAAGCGATATAAACAAGTCAGTCGACATCCTCCTTATTGGAATAATTTCAGTTATTTGAGGAGCAGAAACAGGGAAACAAATGATAGAATTTGCGTGTTCAAAAGAAGATTTCTTATTAAATTCTTGCAATTAACAAATGGAATTGTTTTTTGTTTTAGCTAGGTGGAAAAAGAAAAGATAGGCTCAGCTATCGTTTTGTTTTTTAACAACGCAAGAATGAATAAAAACTTGTTATATCGGTCATTTTGGATTGTGTGGTATTAATACTCCGTGAGTATCTATTAATTTTTAAGGTACTATAAGTAGGCTCTTGAGTAATTTTTTTCCTCTTGAACTGTAGCTCGGAGATTGTTGTGAAATGTTTTTTTGGAGAATTAATTTGAGTTCTTCATGTACCCAAAGGTTTGAAAATCCCAATTGAAATAGAGCCTCCATACTGTACACTTTTACTGCGATGTCTGACTTGGTGGTAAGCCAGTCAAAATTAGTTTCAATTAATTGCTCTTGTTGCAATGTAGATAAAACGAGGTCTTTTTTAGTTCTATTTACTGTTGAGAGAATGGATGCTATCTTGGCGAAAGGTCGCTTGGCAGAATCTATTTTTAAAAGATGAATATGTGAGCAAAAAACAGCTAAAATGGGTTTTAATTGTAAATAATCTCTGGATGCTATTATGTCTAATACCCAAGCAGCTTTTATGGATATTTTTCCATGAGATTCAAAAGTAATTTCAACAAGAAAAGTTACGCCATTCTTAATTTTGAGGGTCTCATCTGCAAGATTGTCTCTATAGATTCGTTTGGCATTTGGCATTTGATCTAGCCTAGCTATCAATTGGTTTTTTGACATCTTTTTTTTCTTTCTTTTTTGGACCGTTTAGTTTGTATAATAAATACACAAAAACAATGACCACATGTAAAACAATGACAGTCATTAATGAGTAATACCAAAATTTCGACATTTTTTTTATCAAAAATACAAAATCTATTGTATTCCTAAACTGTAATAGTTAACTAAAAATCATTTTTTATGTAAGTTTAGTTGATTTAGTTCGTAGAATAGAAAATAAAATGCGAATTTTGAAGTTGAATCTATAGGCTTTTAATTAGCTGATAAAATAATAGACTACGTGAAAAAAAAAGGAATAATAGTACTCGTTGTACTTGTTTTAATGCAATTAATTCGTCCAGAGATAAATACAGAGAAAGACGGTACAAACCATATATCAAATGTCTTTGATATGCCATTACCTATAAAGGAGATATTAAAAAACTCTTGCTATGATTGTCATTCAAACAGTACTAAACCTGTTTGGTATGATACGGTAGCACCCTTTTCTTGGATGATTTCTAATCATGTGACCTCAGGAAAGGAACATGTGAATTTTTCTGAATGGCTACAGTATAATGAGTATCAGAAAAAATTTATAATTAATAAATTGATACAAAGTGTAGAACAGCATACGATGCCTACAAAAGGTTATTTAACAATGCATAAAGAAGCAGCTTTGTCCAAGGAACAACAACAATTATTAGTGCAATGGTTCAAATCCTTAAAAAAAATAAAAAATGAGAATAGTTAGATGTATAATGTTGGTTTTAATTTTTGGTGGTACGTTAAACGCACAATCAACGGTTAATAATTTAAATGCAGAAGGAAAAAGGACGGGTGCATGGGAGAAGTTCTATGACAATGGATCTCTTCGGTATAAGGGACAGTTTGAAGATGGAAAGGAAATGGGTGTTTTTAAGTTTTATAAAGAGGACGCTAGTGAACATCCTAGTATTATTAAAGAGTTTATAGCTCACAGTACTGTATCTAAAGTGAAATTTTTTACTGTGGATGGTGTTTTACAAAGTTCTGGTGAGTTTGACGGGAAGAATAGAGTAGGGAAATGGGTTTTTTATTATTCAGATGGTAGCAAGAGCTCAGAAGAAAATTATGTAAAAGGGCAATTGTCAGGTACGTATAAAATGTATTATAAAAATGGAGTGCTCGCTGAGTTTACACATTTTAAAGCAGGTAAATTGGAAGGTGTGGCAAATTATTATAATTTAAAAGGATCACTTTTAGGTACAGGGCAGTTTTCGGATAATGAGAAAATAGGCGAGTGGGAGTATTTTGAAAATGGAGATCCTAGTAAAAAAAGTTTAGGAAAGTATTAAATGATAATTTTTCTCTATTATTCATTCTGTTTTCTCTATTCAGATAGTCTATAATACTGAAATGATTTGTGTATTTTTGTAGGATTAAAAAAGTACAAAAATGAAACGAGTAATTGTTGGGTTATCAGGTGGTGTAGATAGCAGTGTGGCCGCTTATTTATTAAAAGAGCAAGGCTATGAGGTGATCGGGTTATTTATGAAGAATTGGCATGATGATTCTGTGACAATCTCTAACGATTGTCCATGGTTAGAAGACAGTAACGACGCGATGTTGGTAGCTGAAAAATTAGGCATTCCTTTTCAAGTAGTCGATTTAAGTGAACAATATAAAGAACGTATTGTAGATTATATGTTCCGAGAATATAAAATGGGGCGTACGCCTAACCCAGATGTTTTGTGTAATCGTGAAATAAAATTTGATGTTTTTTTAAAAATAGCATTGGATTTAGGCGCTGATTATGTGGCTACGGGGCATTATTGTAAAAAAGGAATCGTAGCTGTAAATGGAACAGAAACTTTTCAGTTAATAGCAGGAGAAGATGGTAACAAAGACCAATCATACTTTTTATGTCAATTATCACAAGAGCAGTTGTCAAAAGCCTTATTTCCTATAGGGGAACTGACAAAGCCAGAGGTTCGTAAAATAGCTGCGGAGCAAGATTTAATTACAGCTGATAAGAAAGATTCACAAGGACTTTGTTTTATTGGAAAAGTAAGGTTACCAGAATTCTTACAACAAAAATTGAAACCTAAGAAAGGAGATATTATAACCATTCCAAGCAATGCTCCTATTTATAATAGAGAGGTTCCTAATTTTAAAAACAAAGAGGAAGAATTGGCGTTTTTTGCTGAAAAATTCACGTATAGTCCAGAAAGTGGAAACGTGGTAAGTACGCATCAAGGAGCTCATTATTTTACAAAAGGACAACGCAAAGGGCTCGCTGTAGGAGGTACTAAGGAACCTTTATTTGTAATTGATACAGATGTAGTGGACAATATTATTTATACAGGAGAAGGTAAAGACCACCCAGGGCTGTATCGCAAAGTGTTGTTTGTGACAAATGATGAAATTCATTGGATTCGTCCAGATTTAACACTTAAAAACGGAGAGTCTATGCAGGTTGAAGCTCGCATTAGATACCGTCAAAAACTAGAAAAAGCTGAATTATTTAAAGTAGAAACGGGCTTGTATGTTGCTTTTGAAAAGAATCAATCAGCTATTACAGAAGGTCAGTTTGTGGCTTGGTATAAAAAGGATGAATTGCTTGGATCTGGAGTGATCTTTTAGCTTTTTGTAATAATGCGAAAAGAGCACTCGCATAGAAAAGAGTACTTATACCAAATACATTTCCATTGATGGTTTAGAAATGTAATTGTTTTTTGTTTTAGCTAGGCGAAAATTGGAAGGATAGCCATAGCTATCGTTCTTTTTTTTAACAATGCTAGAACGTTAAACAACCTATTAATATCGGTCATTTTGGATTGTAATTGGTATTATAAATTAATAACACATTAGGATGAACAATAGAATAACCAAATTATTTAATATAAAATACCCGTTAATTCAAGCAGGAATGGTTTGGAATAGTGGTTGGAAATTGGCTTCAGCAGTTAGTAATGCAGGGGGCTTAGGTGTTATTGGGGCAGGGTCAATGTATCCCGCTGTTCTTGAAGAACATATTGTAAAGTGTAAAGCTGCAACAGACAAGCCTTTTGGAGTGAATGTACCTATGTTATACCCAAACATTAAGGAACTTATGGAGATAATTGTAGCTCAGAAAGTTCCCATTGTTTTTACCTCTGCAGGGAATCCTAAAACATGGACGCATTATTTACAGGGACATGGTATTATAGTGGTACATGTAGTGAGTAGTGTTAAATTTGCTGTAAAATCTGAATTGGCTGGCGTAGATGCTGTCGTAGCTGAAGGCTTTGAAGCGGGTGGTCATAATGGAAGAGAAGAAACAACTACGTTTACTTTGATTCCGATGGTAAAGGAAAAAGTAACTATTCCAGTGATTGCAGCAGGAGGAATTGCTACCGGAAGAGGCATGTTAGCCGCCATGGTTTTAGGAGCTGATGCAGTACAAATTGGAAGTAGGTTTGTAGCAAGTGAAGAGTCCTCGGCGCATATAAATTTCAAGGAGTTAGTTGTAGATACAGAAGATGGAGATACACATCTAACCTTAAAAGAACTAGCACCCGTCCGATTGATAAAAAATAAGTTTTACAAAGAGTTACAGTCCTTATATACAGAAAATCCAACAGCGGATCAATTGAAGGAGCTATTAGGTAGAGCAAGAGCCAAAAAAGGAATGTTTTTAGGGGATATGGAAGAAGGCGAATTAGAAATTGGTCAAATTGCAGGCTTGATTCACAGTATTAAACCAGCAGCTGAGATAGTTGAAGAAATTATAAATGAATTTGATTCCCTTATTGAGGGTTTAAATCCCAGAGGAGCTGCCTTGAAATAGAAAATAATTTTTCAAAAGCATAGCTCGTGCACTTTGTGCGAGCTTGTTGATTTGTTTGAGGAAAATGGTTTCATGTGTTGGGTTTACTTCTTGGGTATTGCTTTTGAGGCGTAGCATGCATTTGTTTTTCTATAAAATTCATTCCCTTTTTTTAACTGAGATTATTGGATTTGCTTTTGTTGTTTTCAAATGGATAGTTTTCCATATTCTAATCTACAATCCCTTTTGTAGCTGTTTTTTGATTTAAGGAGGTGAATTACTCGAATAACAGTAGTTTAAAATGTATAAAAATGATAAAATAACAGTATGAAAAGAGTATTTAAAGTGATTGTTTTGTTCTTTTTGCTTGTGGGAATAAGTGTTTTTCTAGCGAATTACAGAATTAATACAGTGTCTAAAAATAAACTATACGATTCCGTAGATACAATACCTTATAATAACGTTGGATTGGTATTGGGAACTTCGAAATATTTAAGAAACGGCCAGGTTAATTTGTATTATGCCTATCGGATTAATGCAACACTTGCGTTGTACAATGCTGGTAAAATTTCCAGGGTGCTTGTAAGTGGTGATAATGGAAGTATAGCGTATGATGAACCTACTACTTTTAAAGAAGATTTAATAAGAGGTGGTATTCCTGAGGATTGTATTTATTTAGATTATGCAGGTTTCCGAACATTGGATTCTATGGTGAGAGCTCAATCAGTATTTGGACAAACAAGCCTTACGGTGATTTCTCAGAAATTTCATAACCAACGAGCGGTGTTTATAGCGCATCAAATAGGTTTGGATGCCATAGGAATGAATGCCAGAAATGTGTCAGGAAGATACGGGTTTAAGACAAATATAAGGGAGAAATTAGCCAGAGTAAAAGTATTTGTTGATTTGATTTTTGGTGTGACACCAAAGTTTTTAGGACCAAAGGTTGATGTGAAATAAAAAGAATTCTTTTAAATTCTTATAGCTGATGTATTGGGGGTTAAATACTGTTTAGGTAAAATATAAAGACAGGGGAGGGGAGCGTAGTAGCTAGATTATTTTCTTAATGACTCTTAATTTATGGGTATGTCTTCCTGTATCAGTATTAAAAATACCAGTATGGTCTAATCGATCTATTCGAACTTTTCCATAAGAATGAATAATGTAGTTATCTTTCATAATCAAACCTACATGAACAATATTACCTTCACTATCATCAAATAAAGCCAAGTCTCCAGCTTCACTTTCTTCAATAAAACTCAATACTTCTCCTTGATTTGCTTGCTTATTTGCAGTTCTAAATAATTGATAACCACATAATTTATAGACCGTTTGTGTAAAACCTCCACTATCTATCCCGAATGGTGTTTTACCTCCCTTTAAAAAAGGAGTATTTAAGAACATATAAGCAGTTTTAATCAAGGCCTCTTTTTTGAGAACAGAAGTGTAAGTTGTCCCTTCGTATGTATATTGGGTGTCCAGTAATTCAAATGTTCCTTTTTTAAAAAAAGGCAAACTCGCTCCTAAGGGAATTGTTGAGAGGCTCTCGTTTTTATCAGTAATAAAATCGATGAATTCTCCTGCATAGCAATGAGAGGATTTGTTTAATTTGAGATAGTATTCTTCAGATATTTCTAAATATTGTTTATTATCTATCCATCCTTCTAGTTTGTCAAAAGATACTCGGATTTTACTCCAATCTTTTCTTTTCTCTAGTACCTTGAAATGTTCTCCAAACAATACTTGGGAGACCATTTCGAAAGTATCATTGGGTTCTAATCGAACGGGTACGATGCTTAAATTACAAATTCCGAATAACATGTTTTATATTGAGTCTTTTATTTATATTTTTTTGATAACAATGGCAGAGGCTCCTCCTCCTCCATTACAGATTCCTGCGACACCAATCTTGGCGTCATTTTGCGCTAAAATACTTGTCAGAGCGATAATGATTCTTGCTCCAGACATTCCCAATGGGTGTCCTAAAGACACAGCTCCTCCATTTATATTTACATTGTTATTGTCTAAGTTTAGAATTTTGTTATTTGCTAAACCTACGATGGAAAAAGCCTCATTCAGTTCAAAATAATCAACATCATCTAAAGTGATATTTGCTTTTTTTAACGCTTTAGGAATTGCTTTTGAAGGCGCTGTGGTAAACCATTGTGGTTCATGAGAGGCATCCGCATATCCAATAATCTTAGCAATTGGTTTTAGTCCTAATTTATGTGCCTTTTCTGAACTCATAAGTACCATTGCAGCAGCTCCATCATTTAACGTAGATGCATTTGCAGCAGTTACAGTACCTTCTTTGCTAAAAGAGGGGCGTAAAGTAGGAATTTTATCAAAGCGTACGTTTTTGTATTCTTCATCTTCCTTAAAAATTAGAGCAGCTCCTCTGCGTTGAGGAATTTCTACAGGCACTATTTCGTTGTCAAATTTATGGGCCTTCCATGCTGCGGCACTACGTGAGTAAGATTCAATCGCATAAGCGTCTTGATCCTCTCTTGAAAAATTGTATTTTTCTGCAGTAGCATCTGCACAAGTTCCCATGTGCTTTTGATCATAAGCATCAGTCAAACCGTCCGCTAACAATCCATCAATTACTTTTATATTTCCAAATTTTACACCGTTTCTACCATCTATATAATGAGGAATACGACTCATGTTTTCCATTCCTCCAGCTATAATAATCTCTGCATCTCCACAACTAATTGCTTGAGTAGCCATCATTACAGATTTCATTCCAGAAGCACAAACTTTGTTTACAGTAGTACAGGGGACAGTGTTAGGGATACCTGCAAAAATAGCGGCTTGTTTTGTAGGTGCCTGTCCTAAACCAGCAGAGAGTACATTACCCATAATTACTTCATCTATACTATTGGTATCTAAATTAATTTTGTCCATTGCACCTTTTATGGCAATAGCGCCAAGTTTTGGTGCTGGAATAGTAGCTAAACTACCTAAAAAACTGCCAATTGGAGTCCTGGCGACTGAAACAATTACGACTTCTTTCATAGCGTGTGCATTTAATTTGAATGCGAATTTAATTATTTTTAGTCGATTTATAATTTTTAGAGTACAGTTTGTTATGAAATTTTACATTTAAAGAGATTTATTTGATGGATATGGCTTGAGATTTTATATAATTTGTTAATTTTGATGAATAAAAAATTTACTTTGTGAAAAACGTTTTAAATAAAATATTCGAAAATCATTCTCTAATTTATAAGTTCTTCTTATACGTAGCGGCTACTATTCTTGTCGTGTACCTATTTCCAAAAGGAGGACAATTCAAGTATGAATTTCAAAAAGGGAAGCCATGGGCATTTGAGAATTATTATGCACCTTTTGATTTTGCAGTTCAGAAAAGCCCAGAAACCATTGCTGCGGAAAAAATGGCAATCGAGAAAAATGGAAAACAGTATTTTGAATGCGATAATACGATTGCAACCCAAGTTAAAAATGATTTTTTACTGGAGGTAAAAGAGTATTTAGCGAATGGAACCTCTAGTGTTGAATCTAGAACCGATTTGCTAAATAGAGCTCGCTTATTAATTAACAGTATCTATGAGTTTGGATTGATAGATCAGGAGAGTGCTAAGAAAATTATAGATGAATCGAGTGTTATAGCACTGAGGAGCGGCAACGAAATTATAGATGTAATACCTAAGAGGTTAACTTATGAAGGGCCGTTATTAACAGTGGTTGAACCGTTTTTTAAAGTGTCGGAACTGTCCAAAGAGGAAACAGAAATTGTTTCTATATTGGTGGCTTTAGTAAAACCAAATGTGTTTTTTGACGCTAAATTTACACAACATGAATTGACAGAGTCTCTGAAGAAAATATCATACACAACAGGGCTTGTAGCAGAAAATGAACGAATTATTTTTAAGGGAGATATTGTAGAAGGGAGGAAATTAGCAGTGTTAAACTCTATTAAAAAAGAGTTTGAATCTCAAGTGTGGAGTAAGTCAAATTATAACTGGATTGTTTTTGGTTATACAATGTTGGTGGCCTTGGCGTTTTTAATGTTGTTATTGTTTCTTAGAAAATACAGAACAGAAATTTTTGAAGACAACAATAAGGTGACATTCATATTTTTTAATGTTATTTTAATGGTGTTGTTAATTACGGTGGTTGTAAAATACGATGCCAAGTATGTCTATGTCGTACCATTGGTGATTCTACCTCTAGTCTTAAAAGCGTTTTTTGATGCACGTTTAGGTTTGTTTACACATGTATTAACAGTATTGCTGCTAGGATTTATAGTTCCAAATAGTTTTGAGTTTATATTTTTACAAATTATAGCAGGGATTGTTACTATTTTAACAATTTCTGAACTTTATAAAAGAGCTAATTTGTTTATTTCCGTTGCTCAAATTACCTTGGTTTATTTTATTGCTTATTTTGCATTTACAATTATCCAAGAAGGAAATGCAGAGTCTTTGACTAAAGATTATGATAATTTTATTCACTTTATTGTAAATGGAGCTTTGGCGTTATTTGTACTTCCTTTGATATATGTTTTTGAGAAATTATTTAGTTTGGTCTCCGACGAGTCTTTAAAGGAACTTTCTAATACCAATTCTAAGTTGTTAAGAGAGCTGTCTGAGAAAGCACCAGGCACGTTTAACCACTCTCTACAAGTAGCAAACTTAGCAGAAGCATGTGCGAATGAAATAGGAGCAAACTCCATGTTGGTTAGAACAGGGGCACTGTATCATGATATAGGTAAGATGAACAACCCTATGTATTATACGGAAAATCAATCAACCAATGTGAACCCTCATAATGAGTTGCCTCCAAAAGAGAGTGCACATATTATTATTAATCATGTGATAGCAGGGGTAGAGCTGGCAAAAAAACACCATTTACCAGATCGTATCATTGATTTTATAAGAACACACCACGGAACAAGTGTTGTCTATTATTTTTATAAGATGCAGGAAAAGGAATTTCCAAATGATTTTCATAGAAAAGACTTTCAGTATCCTGGTCCTATCCCGTTTTCTAAGGAGACTGCTATCTTAATGATGTGCGATGCTACTGAGGCAGCTTCTAAAAGTATAAAGGAACCTACAGCAGAATTGTTCGATAATTTGATAGATAAAATTATTTCAAAGCAAATGGACGATGGTCAGTTTGTAAATGCAGACATTACCTTTAAGGAACTTTTGACGGTTAAGAAAGTGCTAAAGAAGAAGTTAAAGAACATCTACCATTTACGTATTGAATACCCAGAATAAAAAAGTAAAAATAAATTAAAAAAAACTACTAAAAACATTGTGGTTATTGATAAGTAGTTCTATATTTGCACTCGCAAAACGGATAGTGTTTATCACTACTAATGCTAGGAGAGGTGCCAGAGTGGTAATGGAGCAGATTGCTAATCTGTCGACGGGTAACTGTCGCCAGGGTTCGAGTCCCTGTCTCTCCGCTTTTGATTTGTAACTAATCATTGCAAATTTCGGGGTGTAGCGTAGCCCGGTTATCGCGCCTCGTTTGGGACGAGGAGGTCGCAGGTTCGAATCCTGCCACCCCGACAAATTAAACAATGTTAATTTGTCAAATAATATCAGATGTATTTCTGAAATGGTCGCATAGCTCAGCTGGATAGAGCATCTGCCTTCTAAGCAGACGGTCGAAGGTTCGAATCCTTCTGCGATCACAATAAACCTTCTTAATCTTAGGATTTTGAAGGTTTTTTGTTGTTAGTATAGTCCCTTTGTATTGTGCAATATCATATTTGCATTCTCTTTCAATTCTAATGGCTCATAGATCAATACTCTTTATTCCTCTTGATTAATTTTTTTGCTCATCCATATTGTTTTTATAGGTATTTGTAAGGTGCTTCGCTTTGCTTCTCTAAATAGCGAAGTCAAAAATAGCATGCCCAAAACTGTGCGTCGCTCCTGAATCTAGAAGTGGTGCTAAAAAAAAGGTATCGAGAATAGTATTTCAATCAATAATCTCAATGATAGCATTTCGCAAGGAGCAAGCCTACATTATTAGTGCGGTTTTTTGTTTCTTAACGTTTCCTGATTAATAAAAGGGAATCCCTTAGTTCGTGTCCCTAATTTCAAATCGATTATTGCAAGAGGGCTTACAGTTGAATATTGTGAACAGAGAAGTTATCTCTCTGAACGTAGTTATTAGTTTCCTGATGAGAAGCGTATGTTGTTCTTATATTTTAAATCTTAAAATATACAATGTAGTTGAGCCTTTTTTCGTTGGGGCGAAAAATATTTCGACCTTACTTATTGCATCTGTGTTTTGTAGGGCTACTATCAATGGATCATTATGTATTGTTTATCAGTCCCAGTTATCATCCTCGTGTATGTGTGGTGTTATTCCCTTGAATAAGGGAACATGCTATAAAAAGTGCGCACAGTTGATACTTAATAGTTTGAATAGGAAGTTCCTTTATAAAAAAATGCATTCGAATCAAGAACATCAATGATTCGATTCTGAGTATATAAAGGGAGCTATGCTAGGTCAAACCACCCCAGCAATCTTCAATAATCAAACAATACTCCATCTTATGCTGTTTTTAAACACCAAACATGCGAAGATTCGCATGTTGCAATAAAAAAACAACCTCCCCAACCCACACAATACCAGTCTTTAATCACCCTTACACAATAATTCTTTAAAAATACTTTCAAAAACCCCTTGCAGGAACCATAAAACCTTCTATATTTGCACTCGCTAAGCGGAATACGCAAAGCAAAAATAAGTTCTGAACATGCTGATGTCACTAAGAAAACGACAAGAAAAGTTTTAAAACTTTTTCTAGTTTAATTCAAAAAAGGTGTTACATTTGCAACCGGAAATAATCGCAAGATTAGTTACGGAAAAGTTCAAACACATGGTGTATGTTATCTTTACATTTAGATTAAGTTTTTATTAATAAAAGCTTGTCAGAATTAATAAAGTTATTATATTTGCACCCGCTTAGCTATTAAAGTTAGGCACAACGATCATTGAAGATATTGAAATTGACAGCGTAATTGAGTAAGAACACAAGTTTTAATACTTGTTTAATTTTTTTGAAGAATTTGCCATCGAAATAATATTTAAAATTTATACGATGAAGAGTTTGATCCTGGCTCAGGATGAACGCTAGCGGCAGGCTTAACACATGCAAGTCGAGGGGTAACATTGTAGCTTGCTACAGATGACGACCGGCGCACGGGTGCGTAACGCGTATACAATCTACCATTAACAGGAGGATACCCTTTAGAAATGAAGAATAACACTCCATAGTAACACAGATTCGCATGAATTTGTGTTTAAATATTTATAGGTTAATGATGAGTATGCGTCCTATTAGCTAGATGGTAAGGTAACGGCTTACCATGGCAACGATAGGTAGGGGCCCTGAGAGGGGGATCCCCCACACTGGTACTGAGACACGGACCAGACTCCTACGGGAGGCAGCAGTGAGGAATATTGGGCAATGGAGGCAACTCTGACCCAGCCATGCCGCGTGCAGGATGACTGCCCTATGGGTTGTAAACTGCTTTTATACAGGAAGAAACACTCCCTCGTGAGGGAGCTTGACGGTACTGTAAGAATAAGGACCGGCTAACTCCGTGCCAGCAGCCGCGGTAATACGGAGGGTCCAAGCGTTATCCGGAATCATTGGGTTTAAAGGGTTCGTAGGCGGACTAATAAGTCAGGGGTGAAATCCCACAGCTCAACTGTGGAACTGCCTTTGATACTGTTAGTCTTGAATTATGTGGAAGTAGATAGAATGTGTAGTGTAGCGGTGAAATGCTTAGAGATTACACAGAATACCGATTGCGAAGGCAGTCTACTACGTATATATTGACGCTAATGAACGAAAGCGTGGGGAGCGAACAGGATTAGATACCCTGGTAGTCCACGCCGTAAACGATGGACACTCGTTGTTGGGATTTATTTCTCAGTGACTAAGCGAAAGTGATAAGTGTCCCACCTGGGGAGTACGGTCGCAAGATTGAAACTCAAAGGAATTGACGGGGGCCCGCACAAGCGGTGGAGCATGTGGTTTAATTCGATGATACGCGAGGAACCTTACCAGGGCTTAAATGTAGGATGCATGATTTAGAGATAGATCTTTCTTCGGACTTCTTACAAGGTGCTGCATGGTTGTCGTCAGCTCGTGCCGTGAGGTGTCAGGTTAAGTCCTATAACGAGCGCAACCCCTATTTTTAGTTGCTAACAGGTTAAGCTGAGGACTCTAGAGAGACTGCCGGTGCAAACCGCGAGGAAGGTGGGGATGACGTCAAATCATCACGGCCCTTACG
>OZ245049.1:4882500-5241564 GCA_965224465.1 Flavobacteriaceae bacterium
ATGGAAGAAGTACTAAGCAAGTTCCAGGAAGAAAAACTGATGTTAAGGATTGTCAATGGATTCAGCAACTGCATAGTTACGGTTTACTTAGTCGCTGTTTTGTTGCAGAAGATTTAGTGCAAGAACTTCGAATTTATCAGCGATTAAGAGAAGATCATATTAGAAGTAGTGCCATGCATATAAATCATATGCAAAAGTATTTGATCCTTATGAATATTAGCTGAATTCAAGTCACAAACGCAACTTTTAGTTAAATAATAATTGTTCCATTACAAATATAGGGTTTTGATATTTATGTCTCTTCCTAGGTCTGTTATTTAATTTTGTTTCTACCTCTTTGATTCTTTGATCTGTTAGGTTTGTAAAGTCACTTCCTTTGGCAAAATATTGTCTAATCAAACCATTTAAATTTTCGTTAGATCCTCTTTCCCAAGAGTGATATGGATGCGCAAAAAAGTAATCAATACATAAATTTTCTGCAACCTGCTCATGGCCTGCAAATTCTTTTCCATTATCAGCTGTTATAGTATGTAGATAAGGCTTCCAGTCTTCTAATATTTCATTGATAGCTTTAGTGACAACAACTGCTTCTTTAGAGCTTACTTTTTTCATTTTAAGCATTCCAGAAGCTCTATCATTTACGGTAAGTATGGCTTGATTATGGTTTTTACCTATGATTAAATCGACCTCTAAATCTCCAAATCGATTTCTTTGTTCAACAACTTCAGGGCGTTGTTCTATACTAATACGATTCTTTATAACCCCTCTAGAATCCTTTGATGAGCCACGTTTTCTATATCTCCTTCCCTGTCTGCGAAGGTGTGTATGTAAATCACCATCATTCCTCTTGTCTTCCCTAATATGCTGATATATACGCTCAATAGACACCGTTTCTTTACCTTGTTTTTTTAGGACACCAACTACTTGCTCAGGACTATAATCGTCTCGCAATAACAACTCTATTGCTTGTTGAATATCTTCTGTAAAGCGTTTTCTTTTAGGCTTTTCTTTATGACGTTTAGCATACTTTTTTTGGGCTAATTCATGCTTGTAAACTCCATTTCTTTTGTCTGAATTACGCTTAATCTCTTTGCTAATAACAGACTTGTCTTTTCCTATAGCAGCTGCTATCTCAACCTGTTTATAACCTTGTTTTAACATGCAACAAATTGTGTATCTTTGCGCTTGGGTGATGTGTTTCATACAACTTCTTTTTTCGAGATTTGAGACCGTAAGATACATATCCATCAAGACAAGAAAGGTAGGTTTTCCTACTTTTCTGTTTTGAAAATATAACCATCATAGAATCAAATCGAAAAGTTGCGTTTATTAGTTGAATTTAAGAACAATTAAAAGGTTAGTGTGCGAAAAGGATGTCTTTTGTATATTTGAAGGGTGCTGTATACCGTATATAGCGGATTTAAAAATATATATAATTACACCGCTATTGTAGCTTATACGGAAGTAACGTCAAGTTGTGGCTTGTTATTGTGGATATTGAGGTGTTATGCAAAATGTGATGAACTACGATAACGAAATAAAATTAGCAAAGGAAAAGGACGCTATCAATAGCGGAGATATATTTGACTTTAGAGAAACACCTTTTGAATATTTATGTAATGATTTTTATAAATTTTGTAGACAACATCTAAACGATAATTCAAAAATATATAATATTGAACCATCCATTTTTATTTATACTGGGTTTTTCGGCTCTAATGTTATGGCTCAATATAAAAATGACACCTTTTCAATACATATAAATGTTGGCTTAATAAAAAAATGCGAAGATAATTATTTGAAAAACAAACACTTTGATGAATATCTAGAAAAAGAATATTCAGATATAATTAAGTATTTTGACAATCCTATAACTGGATTAGCATTTCAAATAGCAACACAATTTACATATTATCACGAATTTGCTCATTTAATTCAATTCGAAAAAAAGAGAAAGAATATATCATTACAAGAACGTTCTGTAAAGACATTTACTTATAACCAAGTAAAACAACATCTAGAAACGAATGCAGACACTTTTGCTTCAATTGCAATTGCAACACACATACAGCAGTATATTAAAAAAAAGTTTTGGAGATAACATAACTCAAGAAAATGTGGAATTTACAATCATTGTACTTTGTTCTTGTTTACTAAATCATATTTCAAATTTTTATGTTGACCTTCATGAAATTTATTATAAAGAACATAAACATCCACATCCATTTTTTAGATTATTCACAGTTAATCTAAATATAGGGTTACCCTCTTAAGTCGCAATATATTTGATTGATTTATAGGTTATTGGTTTTTCTTTACACATTCTTTTTAGTAGGTTTTCTAAGATGTTTTCTCTAAAATTGAGTCGATTAAATCGATAGAAATACTCTTGAATGTATTGATTTATATACTCTTTCTCACAATACGAATGAACGCCTCTTAACCAATTTTTAAAGTTTCTTATCTGAAAATGTAGCATCTTAAAATTCTCACCATTATTAGATAATATTTGTGTTAAATTTGGGAAGTTCTTTTTTAAAGGTTTATATCCTGACCAGCCATCTGTAACTATATTGGCATCAAACTTTATATGTTTCTCAAATATTGGTTTTAATGATTTGCAACTATAATCTTCTATCACCTTTGCGTATGCTCTGCCTGGTTTACCATTTCTATTTTCAATGGCAATTACAACTCTAATTTTAGTAGCTGATTTACTACGTCCTTGCTCTCCTTTTTTTGGTGTACCTATTTCAAACTCGTCTACATGAACTTCTTTTTCTAAAGGATATTTCTCACTACTTTTCATTGCTTCTTGTACTTTTCTTCTAAACAACCAAGCTGTCATCTGTTTAACACCGTGCCTTTCTGCTAACCAAATACTATTCGCTCCTTTCTTACTGGTAACTATATCATAAGTCATTTCAAAGGCTTCTACAATACCAAATTTAACTTTATGAAATAGAGTGTTCGCAGTTGGAGACTCATCATATCCGCATTTTGTACAACGTCTATTATACGCTCTTTTTCCTTTTAAAAACTTTGTGTTTTTACATTTAAAACAGGAAAAACCTTCTTCCCATTTTACAGATGATAAAAAAGATAAACATAAACTCTCTTCTCCAAACTTAGTGTGAAATTCTTTACGAGATAATTCTTTTAATATTTTCATAGCTTTCTTTTTCTCTTAAATTCAACTAATAAACGCAACTTTTCGATTTGATTCTATGATGGTTATATTTTCAAAACAGAAAAGTAGGAAAACCTACCTTTCTTGTCTTGATGGATATGTATCTTACGGTCTCAAATCTCGAAAAAAGAAGTTGTATGAAACACATCACCCAAGCGCAAAGATACACAATTTGTTGCATGTTAAAACAAGGTTATAAACAGGTTGAGATAGCAGCTGCTATAGGAAAAGACAAGTCTGTTATTAGCAAAGAGATTAAGCGTAATTCAGACAAAAGAAATGGAGTTTACAAGCATGAATTAGCCCAAAAAAAGTATGCTAAACGTCATAAAGAAAAGCCTAAAAGAAAACGCTTTACAGAAGATATTCAACAAGCAATAGAGTTGTTATTGCGAGACGATTATAGTCCTGAGCAAGTAGTTGGTGTCCTAAAAAAACAAGGTAAAGAAACGGTGTCTATTGAGCGTATATATCAGCATATTAGGGAAGACAAGAGGAATGATGGTGATTTACATACACACCTTCGCAGACAGGGAAGGAGATATAGAAAACGTGGCTCATCAAAGGATTCTAGAGGGGTTATAAAGAATCGTATTAGTATAGAACAACGCCCTGAAGTTGTTGAACAAAGAAATCGATTTGGAGATTTAGAGGTCGATTTAATCATAGGTAAAAACCATAATCAAGCCATACTTACCGTAAATGATAGAGCTTCTGGAATGCTTAAAATGAAAAAAGTAAGCTCTAAAGAAGCAGTTGTTGTCACTAAAGCTATCAATGAAATATTAGAAGACTGGAAGCCTTATCTACATACTATAACAGCTGATAATGGAAAAGAATTTGCAGGCCATGAGCAGGTTGCAGAAAATTTATGTATTGATTACTTTTTTGCGCATCCATATCACTCTTGGGAAAGAGGATCTAACGAAAATTTAAATGGTTTGATTAGACAATATTTTGCCAAAGGAAGTGACTTTACAAACCTAACAGATCAAAGAATCAAAGAGGTAGAAACAAAATTAAATAACAGACCTAGGAAGAGACATAAATATCAAAACCCTATATTTGTAATGGAACAATTATTATTTAACTAAAAGTTGCGTTTGTGACTTGAATTCAGCTCTAAAAGTAAAAAATCCTTTCAGAAAAACAAAATATTAGTGAGATTTAAATAGGTAACCCTAATCTAAATATTATAAAGTACCTAAATCAAAGTGAATTTTTCAAAGAAAAGGGGATTGAGATAAAAATCAATAGAGTATTTAAAAAAGGTTTTAGATTTTTATAAGAAACTTGAAAAGAATAAAATTTTTGACACTAAACTGTCTCAAACAATGGAAAATGCTTCTAAAAACAAAAAGGAAATTGTTGAATATACGGGAGAATCAATTCAATTTAACGCAAAAGATTACAATGACGCTATCGAACAATGGAATAAACACTTTGCTCAATAACTAAGTGTTTGTGCCGCGCATAGCGCCCAGCATAAACATTCTATTGCCGATGCCAACTCAAAATAGGATACTATGGGGATTGCGTGATTTAATTAAGAGGCTATCGACAAAGACCTTAATAGGTACCACCTGTTTTTAGGTCATTTTCTCTCACGCTCTTTTGTGGGATATGTTTTTACTGTTTTTAGATACGGATAAGCGTTGGTCAGCAGTATTTTGGCATGCGTTTTCCATTACATGACTACGTTTTTTTTTTGCTTATTAGTACATGCTTTTATTCGTTGCAACCTATAGGCGGGAGGTGCTCTTCCTCTAATCAGTCTCTGGTGCTTTTTCTGGAAGCTTATGGACTCCTAGTAGTTACTTTTAAACTGCTAAATACAATTGGTTTCCAGTACTGCTTAAACATACATAATGCCGTATTCTAATAAATTATTTGGGTGATATATGTAATGAAAACCGCCGGATAAATTCTGATGGTTTTAAACGTAGTAATACATTTTGTATAAAACAATGGATTGTTCAAAACCAGGAATAAGTTTACATGCCTTTTCTAAGATAGTTCCTTTTTTTTTCATAATTTTATGTTTTAAAAATCGAGAACTATAAGGTAGTGATTTTACTTTTATGTAGAAATATGTGTGTAAAAGTCGCCTTTAGGTTTAGTTCATCGCTAGGCGTTGTACATAATTTTAACAAATATATCTGACCTTAACAATTAACTATGAAAAAACTACTTCTTATTTTACTTTGCATATCTATTAGCAAATCTTATTCTCAAGAGATTCCTGAAAAAAATATTAAAACGGTAGTAAATGAGGTAACTGTATTTCTCGAAGGAGCACAAATTACACGAAAAAAAACAGTGGAATTAAAAGCGGGGAAAACAGTTCTTAAGTTTATAGATTTATCACCATTTATTGATGCAAAAAGTGTTCAAGTTAAAGCTAATGGAAATGTTACTGTATTGGCTGTAAATCATCAACAGAATTTCATAAAAAGACTAGGGAAACAGAAAGATTTAGTTGATTTGGAAGTGAAAATGAAAGGAATTGAGGATAAAATTAAACTTGAAAGAACCTATTTAGAAATACTAAAAGAAAAGATTGATTTTCTAAAAGAAAACAGAAAAATTGGTGGAAAAAATGAAGAGTTAAGTGTAATAAACTTAAAAAATGCATCCATTTTTTACGGAGAAAAACTCACCGAATTTAAAATCAAAGAGATTGAAAGGTATAATTCTGTTGAAAAATTAAATCAACAGAGAAAAGATTTATCAAATCAAATTAAAACAATTACGGGAATAAAAGAATTTTCAAATGGTGAAATTCTAGTTAAAATAGATTCAAAAAATAATTCCAAAACAAATTTTGAGATCTCTTATGTAGTTGAAAATGCAGGCTGGTTTCCAACATATGATATTCGAGCAAAAAACGTTAATGAACCAATAGAACTTATTTATAAAGCAAATGTAAAACAAGACACTAAAATTAGCTGGAATAATGTAAAATTGAGATTGTCATCTGCAAATCCAAATGTATCAGGAGTAGCTCCTGAGTTAAAAATATATTTTCTAAACTACAATACACAACCACCTGTCTATAATAGAGCAACTAACGAAGTCAGTGGAATTGTTTTTGATAGGAATAACGAACCATTACCTGGTGCAATGGTTAAGGTAGAAGGGACTACTATTGGAACATCAACTGATTTCGATGGTAAATATTCAATAATAATTCCAAACAACCAAAGTTCCTTGACATTCTCTTTCTTAGGTTTTGTAAGTCAAACAAGACCTGTTCAAAGTTCAGTTATTAATGTTTTTTTACAGGAAAGTACTGATATGTTAGATGAAGTTGTTGTGGTTGGGTATGGTAGTCAAAAAAAGAGAAATATAGTAGGGGTACTAACAGGAAAGCTATCTGGTGTTCAAATTCGGGGAGTAAGTAGTTTTCCAATTCCTACAGTTCAGATTGAAAATCAAACAACTGTTGATTTCGAAATTAGAACTCCATATACTATTAAATCAGATAATAAAAGTTATTCTGTTGATATTGATAGTTATAATTTAGCTGCTTTTTATCAATATTATTGTGTTCCAAAGATTGATAAGGATGTGTTTTTAATAGCGAATATTTCGAATTGGGAAAAATATAATTTATTGGAAGGAGAGGCAAATATCTTTTTTGAAGGGACTTACGTTGGTAAAACATTACTAGATGTTAGGTATGCAACAGATACATTACAGATATCACTTGGTAGAGACAAAAATGTAAGTGTGAATAGAGAAAAAGTTAAATATTTCACAACCAAGAGATTCATTGGAAGTAAGAAAGTAGAATCTAGAGTTTGGAATATAGATGTGAAAAACAAAAAATCAGAAACAATTAATATGTTAATTTTTGATCAAGTTCCAGTTTCAACTCTAGAAGAAATCAAAATTGAAGTTTCTGAAATGTCAGGTGCTAAATATGACCCTGTAAAAGGAGAAATAAAATGGGAATTTACAATTGAACCGAATGAGAAAAAAAGGTTTGAGTTAAAATATCTAGTTAAATATCCAAAATATAAAAACCTCAGAATTGAGTAAAAACAACATATAATAACTAAGAGTGTTCCTATGATGCATAGCGTCCAGCATAAACATTCTATTGCCAATGCCAACTCAAAACAGGATACTATGGGGATTGCGCGCAATTAATTAAGAGGCTAGCGACAAAGACCTTAAATAACTACTTGTTTTAGGTCATTGGCTTTCAGGCTCTTCCGTAGGAATTGATTTGTACTATTTTTTCGGTGCTGATTGGTTTTATCTAGTAGTATGTAAGTATGCGTTTCCCATTACGTGACTGCGTTTATTTTTTTTATTCGTTGCAACCAATAGGCGGGAGGTGCTCTTCCTCTAATCAGTCTCTGGTGCTGGCTATTATGGTCGCACCTATGGTGCTACAAACAGTTTGCTTCTACGGAGCATATTATAAGAGATAACTATGACCACATACCCCGAACAAATATTAGAAAACAACCTGCTTTCTCACTTACAAAAAAGGGCTTACAAATGTGTTGCCATAAAAGATGAAACACAAAGAAATTGCTCTTCTGGAGCAAATAAAAGTATACGTCCCAGAGGGACAAACTGTTCGTAGCAAATAAAAAATTAATAGAATATGAATCCCAGAGGGATGACCTGTTAAATTAACAAGCTGGTAAATACATATACGCAAATATACATTCAAATTGTTTTTACGGTAAAAGGCAGGCAAAACCTAATGCCTAAACAAAACCGTGATGAATTGCACAAATATATTCTACCAATTAATTTCCAAGTGACGGTTTAGAAATGGAATTGTTTTTTGTTTTAGCTAGGCGAAAAATGGATGGATAACCTTTGCACCTATGGTGCTACAAACAGTTTGCTCCTACGGAGCATATTATAAGAGATAACTATGACCACATAACCCGAATAAATATTAGAAAATAACCTGCTTTCTCATTTACAAAAAAGGGCTTACAAATGTGTTGTCATAAAAGATGAAACACAAACAGTTTGCTCCTACGGAGCATATTATAAGCGATAACTATGACCACATACCCCGAACAAATATTAGAAAACAACCTGCTTTCTTACTGTAAGCATACGGCGTCCTACATATTGCACATCTAAATGAATAGTTTTTGCTTTGTAATTCATAAAAGCAACCTATAACATGTTCAATTTATCAAGTTCCCAAAAGTTTTATTTGTACAGTGAAAGTACAGATATGCGAAAAAGTTTTGACGGTCTGAGTGGTCTTATATTGACTGCTTTTGATCAAGTACCCACAAGTAGTTCGGTTTTTATTTTATGCTTGTCCGCTAGTTTCCCTAATATTTTTGTTGTATTTTCATAAAACATAAATAATCGATATGAGATTAATTGAATTTAGTGAGCACTACCCAGATGAAGCCAGTTGTAAAGCAGCATTTAAGTCCTATCGCGAAAAAGAAGGGGTTAAGTGTAAAAAGTGTGGAGGAACTACTCATTATTGGAAAAAGAAACGAGAACAGTGGGAATGTAAAAACTGTACTCACAGAACAACGTTGAAAAGCGGTACTGTTATGCAAAGCAGTAAATTACCTTTTAAGTATTGGTTTATAGCTATGCATTTAATAACAAGCACAAAAAAATCATTTTCGGCTAAAGAGATTCAACGTCAGATAGGTCATAAAAGATATGAGCCTATTTGGGCAATGGTTCATAAGTTAAGATGCGTTATGGGGTTAAGAGACGATGAATATCAGCTTAGTGATGAGGTTGAATTGGATGATGGGTTTTTTGAAACCGTTTCAATAACAAGAGATAAAACAGCACCTTTAAAAAGGGGGCGAGGAAGTCAAAGACAATCAATAGTATTAGTAAGTATAGAGTCTAAACTAGAATCAGAACACTATAACAGCAAGAAACACAGGGTGAATAAGAGAGTGAAATTCCTAAAGATGAAAGTAATCAGTTCTTTAAAGAAAGAAGAGGTAGCTCAAACTGTAAATCAAATGGTTGAAGGAGGTAGCAAAATAATTTCCGATGGATCAAATAGCTTTAATGACTTGACTAAGGATTTTGAACTAGTCTCTAATGTTGTGCCAAAGAAAAATATCAATTCTATTTTACCTTGGGTTCACAAAGCAATTAGTAACGCCAAAAGGCTATTACTGGATGTCCATCATAGAATAGATGATGATTTTCTTCAAAATTACTTGAACGAGTACTGCTACAAATTCAATAGGAGAACATTTAATAACTTATTCGACAGGCTTATGATTGCAGCGGTATCATATAGATGGAATTATCTTGGGGAAGTTAACGGATAAGCATATTTTATTTTCATAAATAAGCGGCGAAACAAAATGAAATTATTACATTGGGCAGGAGGAGGGTTTGTTCTTTATTACAAACGATTAGAAGAAGGTACATTTGAACTTTCTGAATATGATATTGACACAAGTTTGATTATTTTAGACTACACTAGTACAGTTATGTTAATTGATGGAATTAGTATTTTAAACATCAAAAAAAGAAAGAGATTTTAACAGGTAACTCCTTGGTATTACTTGGTTTTAATAGTGATATTTCAGCTTAAAAAGCGTATCTTTCTACTATGGATAGAACGCTTGAGGTGGAATATGTTTCAAAAGAAAAGTACGATAAAGTTTGCTCTGACAACGCAGATTTAAAGTTTCAATTAGATCAGTTACAACGAGCTCTTTTTGGAAGGAAAACGGAACGTTTTATCCCTAGTATTGATGCGCAAATAGATTTATTTACAGGGACTTCTGCATGCGATCAAGTAGAAGAAAAAGAAAAAACGATTACATATACTAGAAAGCTCAATAAGAAAGAAAAGAAGAAGCCAATTCGTATGATTTTACCTGCTCACTTACCTAGAGTAACGGAGATTATAGAACCCCTAGATAAAGAACATGGCGCAAAGAAAA
The DNA here is from genome assembly GCA_965224465.1 of Flavobacteriaceae bacterium. Taxonomy (GTDB): domain Bacteria; phylum Bacteroidota; class Bacteroidia; order Flavobacteriales; family Flavobacteriaceae. Next base: position 4,892,617 of record OZ245049.1, read on the forward strand.
TAGGAGAAGAGATTACAGAAATATTGGAGTACAATCCCGCAAATATCTATGTACGTCAGATTATAAGACCAAAATATGCGTATAAACAAGGGGTTTTAATTGCAGATTTACCCAGTCTCCCTATTCCAAGATCTAATGCAGGGGCAGGAATGTTAGCTTATGTTTGTGTTTCAAAATTTATAGATCATCTACCTTTTTACAGACAAATTCAAATTCTAAAGCGCCAAAACTTAATAATTAGCGCTTCTACTATGGGAGATTGGTTTAACGGAACTTGTAAATTGATACGTCCTCTTTTTGAAGCCTTAGAATCTCAAGTTTTAGAAAATACAGATTATTTACAAGCAGATGAATCACCTATAAAAGTACAGGATAGTCATAAAGTAAAGGCTTTACATCAAGGTTATATGTGGCTTTTCAGAAATCCACAAAACAAGCTTGTACTATTTAAGTATGATCAAGGACGTAGCCGTAAACTTCCAGAACGCGTTTTATCAAACTTTACAGGAATCTTACAGACGGATGGCTACAAAGTTTACCAAATACTTCAAACAAAAGGAGAAATAACACTTTTGGGCTGTATGGCACATGCAAGAAGGTATTTTGAGAAAGCCCTAGATAACGATAAAGATAGAGCTGGTCACGTTTTAAAACAAATACAACTCCTATATCAGATTGAAGAAAAAGCTAGAGATAGGAAAGTAGAAGTGGGCATTCTAAAAAGGTATAGACAATTATATGCTGTACCTATTTTGGATGCATTAAAAATATGGTTAGAAGAAAATAGTTATAAAGTATTACCTAAAAGCGCAATAGGTAAGGCAATAGCCTATACCATGAATATTTATGAAAATCTAAATAGATACGTCTTGGATGGCAAATTTGAGATAGACAATAACAATATAGAAAATGCGGTCAGGCCATTAGCTTTAGGTCGTAAAAATTACTTATTTGCAGGTTCTCACAATGCTGCAGAAAATATTGCAATGATGTATTCCTTTTTTGCTTCCTGCAAAGCTTATGGTATTAATCCTTATACTTGGCTTGAAAATGTATTGGACAGAATCCAAGAACATAAAGCAAATAAACTATATGAACTTCTTCCTGGTAATTGGAAAAACGTATAAACATAGATGTACTTGACCGCATGCTTACTTCTTACTTACAAAAAATGGGGTACAAAAGTGTTGTCATAAAAGATGAAACACAAATAAATTGCTCTTCTGGAGCAAATAAAAGTAGAAGTCCCAGAGGGACAAACTGTTCGTAGCAAATAAAAAATTAATAGAATAAGAATCCCAGAGGGATGACCTGTTAAATTAACAAGAAGGCAAATACATGTATGCAAATATACATTCAAATTGTTTTTACGTTAAAAGGCAGGCAAAACCTAATGCCTAAACAAAACCGTGATGAATTGCACAAATATATTCTACCAATTAATTTCCAAGTGACGGTTTAGAAATGGAATTGTTTTTTGTTTTAGCTAGGCGAAAAATGGATGGATAACCTTTGCACCTATGGTGCTACAAACAGTTTGCTCCTACGGAGCATATTATAAGCGATAACTATGACCACATAACTCGAATAAATATTAGAAAACAACCTGCTTTCTCACTTACAAAAAATGGGTTACAAAAGTATTGTCATAAAAGATGAAACACAAACAGTTTGCTCCTACGGAGCATATTATAAGCGATAACTATGACCACATAATTCGAACAAATATTAGAAAACAACCTACTTTCTTACTTACAAAAAAGGGGCTACAAAAGAGTTGTCATAAAAGATGAAACACAAACAAATTGTTCTTCTGGAGCAAATAAAAGTAGAAGTCCCAGAGGGACAAACTGTTCGTAGCAAATAAAAAATTAATAGAATAAGAATCCCAGAGGGATGACCTGTTAAATTAACAAGAAGGCAAATACATGTATGCAAATATACATTCAAATTGTTTTTACGTTAAAAGGCAGGCAAAACCTAATGCCTAAACAAAACCGTGATGAATTGCACAAATATATTCTACCAATTAATTTTCCAAGTGACGGTTTAGAAATGGTTTTTTTTAGCTAGGCGAAAAATGGATGGATAACCTTTGCACCTATGGTGCTACAAACAGTTTGCTCCTACGGAGCATATTATAAGAGATAACTATGACCACATAACTCGAACAAATATTAGAAAACAACCTGCTTTCTCACTTACAAAAAATGGGTTACAAAAGTATTGTCATAAAAGATGAAACACAAACAGTTTGCTCCTACGGAGCATATTATAAGCGATAACTATGACCACATAACCCGAATAAATATTAGAAAACAACCTACTTTCTTACTTACAAAAAAGGGGCTACAAAAGAGTTGTCATAAAAGATGAAACACAAACAAATTGTTCTTCTGGAGCAAATAAAAGTAGAAGTCCCAGAGGGACAAACTGTTCGTAGCAAATAAAAAATTAATAGAATAAGAATCCCAGAGGGATGACCTGTTAAATTAACAAGAAGGCAAATACATGTATGCAAATATACATTCAAATTGTTTTTACGTTAAAAGGCATAGCGCCCAGCATAAACATTCTATTGCAGATGCCAACTCAAAACAGGATACTATGGGGATTACGCGTAATTAATTAAGAGGCTAGCGACAAATACCTTAATAGATATCACTTGTTTTAGGTTATTTGTTAATGAATTGATTTGTACGATTTTTAGATACGAATAAGTATTGGTCAGTAGCGTTTTGGTATTCGTTTCCCATTACGTGACTACGTTTTTTTTTGTTCGCATATTTGTACATGCTTTTATTCGTTGCAACCAATAGGCGAGAGATACTCTTCCGCTAAGCAGATAGACTGCTTTGAGTTTCCCTGTCTTATACCAAAAACAGCTCCAAATGACAGATGTAAATAGTTTGTTTTCCGTCGTTAAAAAACCGAAAGATAGCTAAGGCTATCCTTCAGTTTACCGTCTATAAAAAAAACAAAAAATAATTCCATTTCTAAACCTTCACTTGGAAATGTATTAAGTATCATTATCGAATGCAGCGTAATTGCATTGGTTTTGCCTATGTATTTTTTTGTTTTAGTAATGTCACCCTTTGATAATACCAATTATAAGTATACAAATGTAGTCTGTTAAGTTTCTCTCGTTATGCTATAATTAAAAGATGTTATAAGAATGTATAATTGTATAAATACCGTACCTTTCACTATTAAATATTAAGTTTATGAAAAAGTATAGAATTCAAGAAACCATAAAAATTGAGCAATTAGACACAAGAGAAGAAATTAAAAAAGCAGAAAAAAAGTTAGTTAAGATTCGAAAGAAAATCAGTAAGCTACAGGATGTTATGTACGCTCAGGGGAAATATTCTGTATTATTATGTTTACAAGGGATGGATACTTCGGGAAAAGACAGTTTAATTCGTGAAGTTTTTAAGGAGTTTAACGCTAGTGGGATACATGTTCACAGTTTTAAGAGTCCAAGCAAAAAAGAATTGAAACACGATTATATGTGGCGTCATTATCAGAAATTACCGCAACGTGGTAAGTTTTCTATATTCAATAGAACGCATTATGAAAATGTATTGATTACACGTGTTAGACCCGAATATATTGTAGGAGAGAAAATCCCTGGTTTAGATGATGTTTCTAAAGTGGATGATTCATTGTATTTTGATCGTATGAAATCTATGGTTAATTTTGAGAACCATATTGTTGATAATGGAACTATTGTAATTAAAATATTTTTACATTTGTCTAAAGACGAACAAAAATTACGTTTGTTACGTAGGTTAAACATTAAAGAAAAGAATTGGAAATTTGAGCCAGGTGATTTAAAAGAGCGTAAACGATGGGATGATTATCAATCTTGTTATGAGGATATTTTGAATCATACTTCTACAGAAAAAGCACCTTGGTATGTTGTTCCTGCAGATGATAAACCTTCGTCTCGTTTAATTGTTGCTAGGATTATTTTAGATATTCTTAAAAATTATCATTTCGAATACCCTAAATTACCACAAAAATACAACGATGAGATTGAGAATTACAAAAAAGAATTGTTACAGGAATAAATTAAGAATCCACTCCGTTATTCGATATCAATCGAGTATATTTACAGTATAAATTTGATCATGGAATTAAAATTACATAAACCAATCGTGTTTTTTGACTTAGAAACGACTGGGATTAATATTGCAAAAGATAGAATTGTTGAGATATCTATTTTGAAAATATTTCCAAACGGAAATAAGGAAAGTAAAACTTGGTTGGTAAACCCAGAAATGCCGATTCCGAAAGAATCATCAGAAATTCATCATATAACTGATGAAAAAGTAATGAATGAACCTACTTTTAAACAATTAGCAGCCGAGGTTAGTTCTTTGATTAAAGATTGTGATTTGGCGGGGTTTAATTCTAATAGATTTGACATTCCGTTATTAGCTGAAGAAATGCTTCGTGCCGATATTGATTTTGACATGAAAAATCGTGTCGCTATTGATGTACAGGTTATTTTTCATAAAAAAGAGCAACGAACGCTATCGGCAGGGTATCAGTTTTATTGTGGGCAAGATTTGGAAGGAGCGCATTCTGCAGAAGCGGATACAAATGCTACCTACGAGATTTTATTGGCACAATTAGATAAATATACAGATTTAGAGAACGATGTAAAAAGCTTAAGTGAATTTTCTACGCATAACAAACGCGCCGATTTTGCTGGATTCATTATGTTTAATGATAAAGATAAAGAAATTTTTACCTTTGGTAAATATAAAGGAAAAGAAGTAGAGTCTATTTTAGCAAAAGATCAAGGTTACTATGCTTGGATTCAGAAATCTGATTTCCCGTTGTATACAAAAAAAGTACTAACTGCGATTAAATTGCGTAGTTTTAATAATAAATTAGGTTAATTATGGTGTTGGAATTTAATGAATTGCCAGGTAATTCTCGTGTGTGGGTTTACCAATCTAGTAGGGCATTTACAAATGAAGAGGTAGTGCGTATTGAGGCTAAAATGCTTGTTTTTCTTAAAGGATGGACAAGACATGGTGATGCCTTAAATGCCGCGGCAATGGTGAAATATAATCAATTTATCGTTTTAGGAATAGATGAGAATGCAACATCTGCTTCTGGTTGCTCTATAGATGCATCTGTCTTTTTTATAAAAGAAATAGAAAAGGAACTTCAAGTAGTATTATTAGATCGAATGCAAACTGCTTATAAAGATAATGAATCCATTAACGTAGTTAGCCTTCCAGAGTTCCATGCTTTGGTCAAAGAAAATAAGATTGATAAAGACACACTTGTCTTTAACAATATAGTGAGTACTAAATCTGAGTTTGAATCTCAATGGGAGATTCCTGCAAAGTTAAGTTGGCACAAGCGCTACTTTAACTAAGTCCCTTTTTTTATTGAATACTTCTATTTTGAATTGTTTATGGTATCGTTATTATAATATTCCCCCTTATTAAAATATTTACATGAAATATAAAATACTATTATTAGTTCTGTTTCTTTTTGTCTTTTCTTTAACAAGTTTTTCTCAAATTAAAGACCCATTAATTACCAGCGATGCTGTAGCACAGCAAAAATGGGTTGATAATTTAATGAGCCACATGTCCGTTGATCAAAAGATAGGACAATTATTTATGGTGGCAGCTTATTCGAATAAAGGTAAAAAGCATACGGATTATATTCATGGTTTGATTCGTGATTTCCAAATTGGAGGACTTATCTTTATGCAAGGAACTCCTTTAAAACAAGCCCGGTTAAATAACAGTTACCAAAAGCAATCTAAAATACCTTTGTTGATTGGTTTTGATGGTGAATGGGGCTTAGATATGCGTTTAAAAAATACATATAAATACCCTTGGAATATGACTTTGGGAGCCATCAGGAATGATTCTTTGATAGAACAATTTGGCAAACAACTAGGAAAGCATTGTAAAAGATTAGGAATTCATATAAATTTTGCTCCAGTAGTAGATGTGAATACAAATCCAAACAATCCAATTATTGGTAATAGATCTTTTGGAGAAAACAAATTAAATGTTGCTTCAAAAGCCATCGCTTTTACAAAGGGAATGCAAAGTCAAGGTGTACTTGCAAATGCTAAACATTTCCCTGGTCATGGCGATACAGCAACAGACTCTCATAAAACGCTTCCGTTTGTTTCCTTTTCAAAAGAAAGGATAGAAGCGGTAGAATTATATCCATATAAGGAATTATTTAAAAACGGACTCACCAGTATTATGGCGGCTCATTTAAGTATTCCTAGTTTAGAGCCTAATCCAGGACTGCCATCTTCGTTATCATACAATATTATTACGACGATTTTACAAGAGGATTTAGGATTTAAAGGATTGATAATTACGGATGCTTTAAATATGAAAGGGACCTCAGATTTTGCGGAACCTGGCGCTATTGATTTGGCAGCATTACTCGCTGGTAATGATGTGTTGTTATTTCCAGAGAATGTGTCAATTGCTTTAAATAAGATAAAATCGGCATTAAAAGAAGAAGTATTGACAGAGGAACGTTTGGATATTTCTGTTCGAAAAATATTAAAAGCCAAGTATTGGGCAGGTTTGTATAAAAAGAAATATGTTGAGTTGACCAATTTAAACAAAGATTTAAATACGATTACAGATAAACTGTTGCACGAAAAATTACTTGAAAATGCGGTGAGTTTGATTAAAAATTCTAGCAATGTATTTCCAATTCAAAATTTGGATAAGAAAAAAATTGCCTATGTGAAATTTGGGGATGCTCAGAATAAGGATTACCTAAGAATGTTGCGGAAATACACGAATATCACCGTTATTTCTGGTAAAACTATAGATATTATTTTAGAAAAACTCAAAGGATTTAACGTAGTAATTATGGGCTATCATAAATCCAATAAAAACCCGTGGAAATCTTTTAAATTTAAGCATAAAGAATTGTTTTGGTTGCAAGAAATAGCGAGAGAAAACGATGTTATTTTAGATGTTTTTGCAAGCCCGTATAGTTTGTTAGATATTAAAACATTTGAGAATATTGATGGGTTACTAGTGTCTTATCAAAACAGTAAAATTTCTCAGGAGGTTTCTGCACAAATGATTTTTGGAGCAATTCCAGCAAAAGGAAAGTTGCCAGTTTCTATTCGAAACGAATTTTCTGAAGGGCATGGTCTTATGAGTTCTTCTTTAAAACGATTGGGATACGGCATCCCTGAAGAAGTAGGAATGGACAGTAATATTTTAAATAAAATTGATGCCATTGGTAGAGAAGTTGTAGCAAAAAAAATGGCTCCAGGTATGCAGGTATTGGTTGCTAGAAAAGGAAAAGTTATTTTCCATAGGACTTATGGCTACCATACGGATAAAAAAGTTCGAAGAGTCAGAAAAAATGACGTGTACGATTTGGCTTCTTTAACAAAAATATTGGGTGGATTACCAATGATAATGAGAAGTGAAGAATTAGGTAAATTTGATTTAGATAATACATTAGGTGATATTATGCCTATCCTGAGAGGTTCTAATAAAGATACAGTTACCATCCGAGAAGCATTGTCTCATAATGGAAAATTAAAACCATGGATTCCTTTTTATCTAAAAACGATAGATAGCGTTACCAAATTGCCTTCTTTAAAATATTATAGGTCTAAAAGATCTTATAAATTCCCTATAAAAATAGCGAAAAATTTATATTTACGTAAGGATTATATTGATACTATTTTTCAACGAATTGTAGATGTGCCTCAACGTCGTAAAAGCGGGTATAAATATAGTGGTTTGCCCTTTTATTTGTTTAAAAAATATGTAGAGGATACATATAAGGAGAAAATGGATGTTTTGAATGATCGTCTTTTTTATAAGCCTTTAGGAGCCAATTCTTTGATGTATAATCCCCTTAATAAAATATCAAAATATACGATTGTACCTACAGAAGATGATGATTATTATAGACATCAATTGCTACAAGGCTATGTACATGATATGGGGGCTGCTATGTTAAATGGGGTAAGTGGTAATGCTGGACTGTTTGGGAATGCAAATGATATTGCTAAGATGATGCAAATGTACCTTCAAAAAGGGTTTTATGGCGGTAAACGCTATTTTAAAACAAGTACGATAAATACCTTTACCAAACGTCACTATGAAAAAGATAGTATTAGAAGAGGTTTAGGATTTGATAAACCTCAAATGGATCCTGATGTTTCTGCGACTTGTGGTTGTGTATCTGATCAGAGTTTTGGGCATAGTGGTTTTACAGGTACGTATGCTTGGGCAGATCCTGTATCCGAAATTGTATATGTGTTTTTGTCGAATAGAGTGTATCCAAAAATGAGTAATTATGGATTGGTGAAAGAAGGAATCCGAACAAGAGTGCAACAAATTATTCAAGATGCAATTATTGATGATGTGCAATTATTAAAGAAGAAACCTTTTTTAAAAGGCAAGCAAAATTCAAATAACAAAGGAAAGGTTTCTCAAAAATAAACTATTTATATCGGTTGTTTTGGATTGTAATATGTCTAAATAGCACAATGTGTAAAGGCGCAAAATTAATTCGTATTGATTTTGCGCCTTTTATTTTGACGAGTAGCAATATTCAAATACTTTTCCAAGTGATGGTTTAGAAATGGACTTGTTTTTTGTTTTAGCTAGGCGAAAAATGGTTGGATAGCCATTGCTATCGTTCTGTTTTTTAACAAGGTTAGAACGTAAAATAAACTATTAATATCGGTTGTTTTGGATTGTAATAGGTATCATCTTATAGAATAGGGAATGGCATGGATCGACCTCAGAATCGAAATAGCCTTTCGAAATAAAATCTTGTGCTTTGGGACGATCTTGTTGATTTTTTTAATGACTAAATACGTATTCTATGATGTTACTACCCATTTGTAAAGCTTTTTCTCTTGCATCTTGGCTGTCTCCATGCACTTCTGGATCTTCCCATCCATCGCTTAAGTCGGTTTCGTAATCATAAAAAACAATCATTTTGTCTCCAGAAAACAAACCGAAACCTTGAGCAGGTTTTAAATCATGCTCATGTATTTTTGGAATCCCTTTTTTAAAAATAAAATGTTGATGGTATATGGGATGATTCTGCGGGATTTCTTTTAATGTTAATTCGGGAAATAATCTTTTTAATTCTCGTCGGATGTATTTGTCCAATCCATAATTGTCAGAAATATGTAAAAAGCCTCCAGATAATAGGTATCCTCGTAAGTTTTTGATGTCCTTTTCTGAAAAATGAACATTTCCATGCCCTGTCATAAAAAGAATAGGATAGTTTAAAATGTCTTTATTACTGGCGGATACAACTACAGGTTTTTTAGAAATATTTGTATGAATATTGGCATTCGAATACTGTATTAAATTAGGAACAGCTGTGGGGTTTGCATACCAATCTCCACCGCCATCATATTTTAATATTGCCAGCTCTTGACCTATTAATATTTGGTGAAATAACAGGGAGAAAGTACATAAAATTACAATGTTAAGATGGGACTTTAAGAATGGTTTTTTCATTGTTCATTGGTAAACGCGATACTGTGTACGGCTACAATTCCAGCTGTTTCTGTTCGTAATCGGCTTGTACCCAAAGATACAGGAATATATTTGTGATCCAAGGCGAGTGCTATTTCTTTTGTAGAAAAGTCACCTTCAGGACCAATTAGGATGGTGTAGTTTTCGGATGCTTTAAGGAGCGATTTTAAGGATGTTTTGTCGGTTTCTTCGCAATGTGCAATGAGTAATGTTCCAGTAGGATTGGCCTTGAGAAATTCACTCAGTTTTATTGCTGGATTTAATATTGGAAAATGGTATTTTAACGATTGTTTAGCCGCCGTATGTATTATTTTCTCCATACGCTCTTGTTTGATTACCTTTCTTTCTGAATGATCACAAATAATTGGTGTAATTTCATCTACACCAATTTCGGTTGCTTTTTCCAAAAACCACTCAAACCTTTCATTTAGTTTTGTTGGAGCTATGGCAATGTGAATGCTGTAGTTCCGTTGTTTCTTTTGTTGTTGAATTTCTTTTATTTTGACCAAACATTTTTTGTCACTGGCTAGCATTATTTCACAAACAAACAGTGTTCCTAGCCCGTTGGTGATGTTTAGTAGGTCTCCTTCTGTTTTTCGCAACACACGAACAATATGTTTGCTTTCTTGCTTGTCGAAAGTAAAATCTACGTCGGTTTCTTGGATGGTTTTATTAAAAAATAATTGCATTATATTTTTTTTAGGTAAGTACACCTTTTTTTATAGGTTATTGGTTTAAAGTTTTTCCACAATTGATGAATGGCTGTGTTTTCCTCTAGTTCGGGTGTTCGTATACAGCTTTCAATACCATTTTTTTTAAATACTTTATGGTACTCTCTAAATAAGATAGAATTTACACCTCTTTTTTGATAGGTTGGATGGATGCCTATCAAGTACGAAATTATTTCTTTACTTTTCTTTTTGGCTCTCAATAAATGAAAAATTCCAAACGGAAAAAGTTTTCCATTTGCTTTTTGTAAGGCTTTAGAAAATGAAGGCATGGTAATTCCAAAAGCAATCATCTTCCCTTCTTTATCCATTACAAACTTAATGAATTCGGGGTTTATAAAGCTGATGTATTTTTTTTTGAAGTATTCTTTTTGAATGTCAGAAATTGGCACAAAAGAAGCCAAAGAAGCGTAGGATTCGTTAAATAAATCAAACATTTCATTTATATAAGGCATAACATCCTTTGTTTTTTTAAAACTTACTGGATGTAAGTCATAGCGTTTTTCCAGTAAGGTAGAAATACGTTCAAAATATTTGGGATGAATGTTTTCGAAATCCATCTTGTTTTCTAGAAAAACTTTTCCTTTAACAAAACCTAATTGTTCTAAATGCTCTTTGTAATAAGAATGGTTATACCATGTAACCATTGTTCCAATATGGTCAAACCCTTCGGTAAGAACACCTACTTTGTCTAAATTCGAAAAACCTACGGGCCCTTCCATAAACTCCAATTGATGTGCTTGTCCAATGTTTTTCACTTCATTTAGCAATGCTTTGGTAACTTCAATATCATCAATCATATCGAGCCAACCAAAACGCATTTTTTTTATTTTTTGCTGGTTGATTTCAATCCAATTTATAATGGCAGCCACTCGCCCTACAATCTTCCCGTTTTTAAGAGCTATAAAATACCGAGCTTCGGCATGATTGAATACAGGGTTTTCTGCAGGGTCAAAACTTGCTACTTCCTCTTTTATGATGGGTGGAACCCAATACTTATTATTTTTATAAAGGCTAAAAGGAAAGGTGACAAATAATTTCAATTCCTTTTGCGTATAAAGTTCTTGTATTTGAATCATACTTTTTTAATGCTTTTTGAACAGTTTTGAAAAGAAACCACGTTTTGATTTAATACGTTTAGGTCTCTTTTTTTGTCGTTTGATTTTAAATGAATCCTTATGAAAATCTAACCTCCAGCTACAACCTAAGCCACCATAGGTTTCCGTATAACTTTTATTGAGGTTTGTTCGCATTGAAATGTCAAATTGAAGGTTGGGAGTAAGCAAATAAGCAAATCCAGCTCCAATTTTAAATTCGTTATTGCTGTCTTTAATAAATATACCTTGGTTTTCTGCAAACATTGAAAATCGTGTCGAAGGAGCATAGGTAATTGTAGTTATATATCCGTATTCTGGACTGTCTCCAGTAATTTTATCTCCAATAATATTGGTGATTAATACCAATTTGTCTGTAAAATCATTTTGTAATAGAAGCGCTGCTTTGGGTGTCATTCCTGTATCTTTAAACCCTTCTGCTAACATATTTGTATTTAAACCAGCATAGATCCCTACCGATGGAATGATACGTCTCCAGTCAAAGGAATATTTTTTTTTCCAACTTCTTATTTCTTTCGATATATCCCTGTATTTTTGTTTGTAAACAAGAAATTTAGCACCTACGGTAAATTTACTGATGCCGTTGATTTTTTTTGTAGTCGTAAAAGTGTTTTGAAATTTTTTACGGTCTTGTTGATAGGATAGATCTAGGTTTATCTCCAAACGTTCGAAGAACTGCCCTGTTCTTAATAATAAATTAGTACCAATAGATCGCGTTGAATTAAAAGTAGATTGCTTGTCACTATTTTTATAAAAGAAACCTGCTTCTACCTGGTATACGCCAGTTCCTACACTATACGGACTTTCTGAGAGTCCAGGTCTTTTTGAATTAATTATTTCTGTATACTGAGCTTGAATCCAGGTGCTTGAGCAAAGTAAAAATAGGAATAGGTATGTTTTTTTCATAATTCTATTGGTAATTTTAGTCAAATATAAGATTTTATCTTTTTTTAACGTTTCTAGTTGCTAACAAATTGTTATTTTTGAACTAAATTAAAAATATCATAAATGATTGGAGTTCTAAAAACGATAGTATACTTATTTGTATTTTACTATATTTTTAAATTTATAGGAAAATTCATCATGCCTTTGATTTTTAAAAAGGCGGTGTCTACTATGGAAAAAAAATACAAAGCACAGCAAGGACAATCTTCTTATTCAGAACCTAAAGTAAAAGAAGGTGAGACTGTGATTGATAAAAAGCCAAGCCCAGAAAAGAAGAGTAATAATGTAGGAGAATATATAGATTTTGAAGAGCTAAATGATGAATAATATATTTTTTAAAAAACTGTTTCCGTACCTTATTTCTCTCGTTGTTTTTGCGTTAGTGTCCATTATTTATTTTTATCCAGTATTGGAAGGGAAAAAAATAGAACAAAGCGATATCAAACAGTTTATCGGGATGTCTAAGGAAATTGTAGATTATAGAGCCGAATATGGCGCTGAACCGTATTGGACCAATGCTGCGTTTGGAGGAATGCCTTCCTATCAAGTGAGTACCTATTATCCAAATGATTTTGTTAAAAAAGTGGACGGATTCCTTCGCTTTTTACCACGCCCTGCAGATTATTTATTTCTGTATTTTCTTGGTTTCTTTATCCTATTACTAACCCTTAAATGTGATTGGAAAATTGCCTTAATTGGTTCCTTAGCTTTTGGTTTTTCTACCTATTTTATTATTATTTTAGGAGTAGGTCACAATGCAAAAGCACATGCTATAGGATATATTCCAATGGTGTTAGCAGGTATCTTATTGGTGTTTCAGAAAAAGTATTTATGGGGTTTTATGCTCACTTCCATAGCGATGGCGTTGGAAATAAATGCGAGCCATCCTCAAATGACGTATTATTTATTGTTCTCAGTACTTATTTTAGGTATTTTTAAATTGATAGAAGCACTGCGTGCAAAAGAGCTTTCGGTATTATTCAAACAAGTAGGGGTATTACTAATTGCTGTTGTACTTGCTATTGGTACCAATGCGTCTAGTTTGATGGCAACAAAAGAATATGTTGCACATAGTACTAGAGGGAAAAGCGATTTGACTATTGACGTAGATGGCAGTCCTAAGAAACAAACCAGTGGACTCTCAAAGGAATATATTACAGCATATAGTTACGGGAAATTAGAAACATTTAACTTGTTTATTCCTCGATTTATGGGAGGGGCGAGTGTAGAAAATCTGGGGACAGATTCTCATATCTATAATTTTTTAAAAGGTAAGGTAGCTCCTAGACAAGCAATGGATTGGTCAGATAGAGCTCCAACTTATTGGGGGGAGCAGCCCGGGGTTGCTGCACCAGCTTATATTGGCGCTGTTTTTATATTTCTTTTTATTGTAGGATTATTTCTAGTGCATGGCCCTTTAAAACAATGGTTGTTAGCTTCCGTAATCTTTTTTATTGTTTTGAGTTGGGGTAAGAACTTTGCGTTTTTAACCGACTTTTTTATCGATTATGTTCCCTTGTATTCCAAATTTAGAGCGGTTTCTTCCATGCAAGTTTTGGTGGAAATTGCGATTCCATTGTTAGGGATACTCGGTTTAAAAGAGCTATTCTCTAAAGAGATCCCTAAGGAGAAGAAACAATTTGCCATTAAGTATTCGCTATTAATTACAGGTGGTTTTGCAGCTGTATTTACCTTGTTTGGCTCGTTTATCTTTGATTTTATTGGCGCAAATGATGGTCAATATGATAAAATGCTGCCAGGATTGTCTGAGGCGATTCAATCAGATCGAATAGAAATGTTTTTTTCTGATAGTTTAAGAACATTGCTTTTGATAATTGCTACTGCTGGGGTACTTTGGATGTTTTTAAAAGAAAAGATAAAACGTGATGTTGCCATTGTAATTATTGGGGCATTGTTATTATTTGATTTGTCTACGGTGGCTTATAATTATGTAAATGCAACTAATTTTGTGACGGCAAGAAAAGTTGATAAACCATTTGTAGCAAGTGCTATTGATAAAGAAATATTAAAAGATACGAGTTATTATAGAGTTGCTAATTTAGCTGGAAACCCTATGAATGATGGGGCAACTTCTTATTTTCATAAGTCTATTGGTGGTTATCACGCTGCCAAGCCAGGGCGTTATCAAGAATTGTATGATTATCATATTGCCAACAATAATATGGAAGTGTTAAATATGTTAAACACCAAATACTTTATGTTTATTGGGGGGGATGACCGTTTAAATGCACAACAGAATTTTGAAGCTAATGGCAATGCTTGGTTTGTTTCCAATATTCATTTGGTAAGGACTGCGAATGATGAAATAATGGGCTTGAAAAAAGGTGTATTTAATTCTAAAACAGATGTAGTTATCAATCAAAATCAATACAAACCTGCATCTTTAATAATTCCTGTTGATAGTACTGCTATTATCAAATTGACGCATTATAAAGCGAATGAATTACAGTATAAATCAAGTGCTAAAAGCCCTCAGCTTGCCGTGTTTTCAGAAATGTATTACCAACCTGGATGGAATGCGTATATAGATGGTGAGCTAACATCTCATTTTAGAGTAGATTATGTCCTAAGAGGAATGGAAATCCCTACAGGTAATCACGATATTGTGTTTAAATTTGAACCTTCAGTAATTAAGACTGGTGGAACTATTAGTTTGATTAGTTTTGTGTTGATGTTACTTATTTCAGGGGCTTGGTTTTTTATTGAAAAACGAAAAAAAACGAAATCAGTATGAATATAGGAATGGTATTGGACAAAACGTTTCCTCCTGATCCAAGAGTCGAGAATGAAGCGATTTCTTTAATTAAAGCTGGGCATACAGTCTATTTGTTTTGCCTTACTTATGGACAAGAACTCCTAGAAGAAGATATAAATGGAATTCTTGTAAAAAGGTATGCATCCAATAAACTGACCTATAAATTTTCGGCATTGGCTTATACAGTACCTGTTTATTCGATGCTTTTAAAAGGCGATATAAAGCAGTTTTTGATTGCTTTTTCTATTGATGTCATTCATATTCATGATATGCGTATTGCAGAAGCAGTTTTTTGGGCAAATGCATCGTTAAATTTACCAACGGTTCTGGATCTACATGATAATATGCCAGAAATATTAAAGTATTACCCACATACTCAAAATTTCCCTGGAAAGTATTTGATTTCTTCTAAGAAATGGAAACAAAAAGAAGAAGAATTTATTAAAAAAGCGAGCAAGGTTATTACTGTTTCTAACGAGTTTATACAGGAGGTTGTAAGCAGAACAGCTATTTCTCTAGATAAGATTAAACTTGTTCCAAATACGGTGTTATCTTCTTTTTATGAGGATGCCGTAATTGATCAAAAAATTATTGACAGGTATAAAAATAATAAAGTGTTGTTATACCTTGGTGATACAGGGTTGCGAAGAGGATTGCAGACAGTAATCGAAGCCATACCTATTTTAAAAGAAAATTTCCCTGAGGTGAAATTAGTAATTGTAGGAAAAAATTCTTCAGACCAAGTATTGAAAGACCAAGTGGAATCTTTGGGCTGTTCGGAGTTTGTAGATTTTGAAGGTTGGAAAAACGTTTCCTTATTTCCTTCTTATATTATGGCGAGTACAGTGTGTTTGTCGCCATTGCATCGAAACATTCAACATGATGTAGCTTATGCCAACAAATTGTTTCAATACATGAGTTTTGAGAAACCATTGCTTGTTAGTAATGCCACAGCTCAAAAGACATTGATAGAAAGGACGGAAACAGGTTTGGTACACGAGGAGCGGAATGCTGCTGATTTTGCTGAAAAAACAACATCTCTCTTTAATGATGAACAACAGCGCTTAAGGATGGGAGTCAATGGGAAATCGTTTATTGTGAATGAGTTTTGTTGGGAAAAAGCATCTGGAAATTTAATTGATTTATACGAAACCATTTTATAGTGATTAAAGTACTTATCATAACATATTATTGGCCACCAGCAGGAGGTTCTGGAGTGCAGCGTTGGTTAAAATTCGTGAAGTATTTGCGTGGTTTTGGTATAGAGCCTGTCGTGTTTACTGTTGCGCAACCTTTGTATGCTTTAAAAGATGATGCGCTAATAGAGGAAATACCGAAAGGTATTGAAGTATTGAGGCAAGCTATTTGGGAGCCAAATCAATTGTTTTCATTTTTAGGAAAAAAAAACAAAGATGTCAGTGCTGGGTTTTTAAATCCAAATCCTTCTTTTTCTGGTAGGGTGATGCACTATATACGTGCGAATTACTTTATTCCAGATGCACGGAAGTTTTGGGTGAAGCCTTCTGTTAAGAAATTAACAGAATACCTTTCTAATAATAAGGTAGATCTTATCATTTCTACTGGGCCACCTCATAGTGTGCATTTGATTGCTAAAACCTTGAAAAATACAAGTCAAATTCCATGGATTGCGGATTTTAGAGATCCATGGACAGCCATTGATTATTTCCATCAGTTGCCTTTGACAAAAGCATCAAAGAGGCGTCATTTCCAATTAGAAAAAGAGGTGGTTCAAACAGCAAATGCGGTTGTAGTTGTCGGTAAAACGATGCAGAAATCTTATTTAAAATTAAATCAAAATACCCATGTAATTTACAATGGCTTTGATACTTCTTCTGAACAAGAACATTCAGTTTCTTTGGATAAAGAATTTAGCCTAACGCACATTGGATTGATGAATAATGATAGAAATCATTTGATTTTATGGCAAGTTATAGCGGAGTTATCTGAGGAGAATAGGGGATTTAAAAATGATTTTAAACTCAAACTAATAGGTAAAGTAGCTCCAGAAGTACGGCGTTCTATTAAAGAGTTTGGATTGGAGGATTTGGTAGAAATAATTGATTATGTTCCGCACAGTCAAGTCTTGGAATACCAGGAAAGATCTCAAGTACTATTGCTTTCTGTAAATAATGTGCCTAGTGCAAAAGGGATTTTAACAGGCAAGATTTTTGAATATTTGAATGCGAATAGACCTATTGTAGCTCTTGCGCCAACCGATGGTGATTTGGCAGCTGTTTTATCAGATTGCAATGCTGGAGCATGTATTGGTTTTAAGGATAAAATAGCATTAAAGGAAAGGCTGTTGGACTTGTATCAGAAGTATAAAAAAGGAACCCTGAGTTGTTCTACAAAAAACATCAAACAGTTTCATAGAAAATCGTTGACAGAAACATTGTCAAAATTAATTTGTACTTTAGTACAAGACACTAAAAAATAACATTTACTTGAAAAAAATCGTGACTATATTAGGGGCTAGACCTCAGTTTATAAAAGGGGCTGTATTGAGCAGAGAAATTGCTAAAAGCAAGACTATAGACGAAGTTATTGTACATACGGGTCAGCATTACGACACCAATATGAGCGCTGTTTTTTTTGAAGAAATGGACATTCCTACACCTGCGTATTTTTTAAATATAAACGGCTTGTCACACGGTGCAATGACTGGGCAGATGTTGGAAGAGATAGAGAAGATTTTAATAATTGAAAAGCCAGATGCAGTAGTGGTGTTTGGAGATACCAACTCTACATTGGCAGGAGCTTTGGCAGCAAAGAAACTAGGAATTAAACTGGTTCATATAGAGGCTGGTTTGCGCTCTTTTAACATGCAGATGCCAGAGGAGATAAACCGTATTCTTACCGATAGAATTTCTGATTTATTGCTTTGTCCAACACAACAAGCAATGGGTAATTTACAGAAAGAAGGTTTTGGGGATCTAGAAAATATAACTTGTAAGAGTGGCGATATCATGAAAGATGCTGTCTTTTATTACAGTCAGTTTTCTGAGGAAAAATCTACCATCTTAAAAACGTTAGGTTTATGCGATACTCCTTATGTTTTAGCTACCATTCATCGCCAAGAAAACACAGATGATATCAGTAAATTAAAAGCAATATTTGAAGGTTTAGAGACTATTTCAAAAAAGGAAAAAGTAGTAATGCCCTTACATCCTAGAACTAGGGCGGTGTTGGAAAAACAGGGGTTGACCTATAGTGTTTTATTTATTGATCCTGTCGGGTATTTTGATATGATGGAATTGTTGAAGCATTGTTCTGTTGTGGTAACAGATAGTGGAGGTTTGCAAAAAGAAGCCTTTTTTCATAAAAAACATTGTGTAATAGCACGTACAGAAACAGAATGGGTAGAACTGGTATCACATGATTTTGCAATGGTGGTTGGTAGTGATACAAAAAAAATAGAAGCATCGTATGTTTATTACAAGCTTAAAAACAGTGATTTTTCTATGAATCTTTTTGGAGATAATATTGGAAGTTCTATTGTTAAATCAATAGAAGAATTAATAGCGTAATTTAGCATTTGGATGGGCATCATAATCAAACAATCTTTTACAAACACTATTGTTATCCTTTTTGCTTTTGCAATTGGGGCTGTGAATACCTTATGGTTTTATCCTCGTTTTTTGCAAGAGGAGTATTATGGTTTGGTTACTTTTTTATTGTCGAGTTCAAACTTATTGATGCCTTTAATTGCTTTTGGTGTTCAGTATACGATTATTAAATTTTATGCGTCCTATTCAGATAAGATAGCGCAGGATAAGTTTTTATTAACCATGCTTGCCTTTCCTTTATTTGTAGCAATTCCTTTTGGTTTTATAGGAAATTTATTTTACGAAACATTGTCAGATTGGTTGTCAATAAAAAATGCAATTGTAAAAGAGTACACGTTTATTATTTATTTAATTGCCCTAGCAACGGCTTATTTTGAAGTTTTTTATGCTTGGTCAAAAGTTCAATTACAATCGGTATTTGGTAATTTGTTAAAGGAGATATATCCACGATTGATTGTTTTTCTCTTGTTGATTGGTTTTAGCTTCGAATTTTTTACAAAAACTACCTTTATTTATTTATTGACAGCGGGCTATTTTATACGGCTTGTTTTGATGATGTGCTACGCGTTTTATTTAAGAAAGCCTGTGTTTACTTGGGGAATTCCTCCAAACTTAAAAGATGTAATACGTTATTCTTTGTATGTGATTTTAGCGGGTTCAGCAGGAACTATTTTACTAGATATAGACAAAGTGATGTTGCCTCAACACGAAGCTATTGCTATTACTGCCTATTATTCTGTTGCTTTATATATCGGATCTGTTGTAGAAATGCCAGGGAGAGCAATGTCTCAAATTGTGAATCCTATTACTGCCTTGGCAATAAACGAAAACAAGTGGGCTAAGATTGCAGCATTGTACAAACAGACTTCTATAAATTTAATGCTTGTTTCTGGATTGCTTTTTGTGCTGATCAACGTAAATATTAAACAGTTATATGTTTTCTTGGAATCGATATTGGATACATCAAATTATACAATGGGAATTCCTGTTGTTTTGATGATTTCTCTCTCCAAATTATACCACATGATTTTGGGGAATAATGGCGCTATTATTTCTAATTCTAAAAAGTATAAGATTTTATTGCCTTATGCTGTATTAATGGCTTTGAGTGTTTATTTTTTAAATAGATATTTGATCCCAAAGATAGGGATGAACGGGGCTGCCTTATCTACTTTTATAGTTGTATTTGTATTTAATACTGTAAAGTTATGGTATGTTAAGCAAACGTTTGGCTTTTCTCCTTTTAGTAAAAAATCAATACAGTTGTTGCTGCTATTGGTTTTGTTTTATTTTGGATTTGTTTTTTGGGAATTTAACTTTCATCCCATTGTCAATATACTATGTAAAAGTACAATAGTAACTGTTTTATACTTGGTTCTTGTGTACGTTTTGAGTATTTCTAAGGATTTGAATGGCTATTTGAAATCACATTATAAAAAGAGTGTTTTATAATTAATAGTATTGCTAAAAAGCCACTCAATAGGTTAGTATTCAGTGACTTTTATGTGACAACTATAGTCAGAAGTTGTTGTTATTAAATCAATTAGTATCAAAAGTACATTATATTTTCAGAGTCAATGTGATATAGGTTACATACGAAAGAAAAGAGATTTTAAAAGTATTATTTTTACAGTAAAAAATGGAATATATACTACATATCATTTATGGATTTTTAATGGCGTTTTTTGGCTTGATAGCTCCAGGAATGTTAAATATGACTGCTGTAAGAACGGCTATTGAAACAAGTAGGAGTGAGGCTTTTAAGTTTTCGCTTGGTGCTGCTGCTATTGTGTTTCCTCAAGCCTTAATTGCCTTGTTTTTTGCGAGTTATTTTGTGGCACATCCATCTGTTTTAGAAAACCTTTCCATGGCAGCAGTTGTCGTTTTCTTTGTCTTGTCTGTCGTTTTCTTTATACAGGCTCGTACAAAAAATGAATATGCAGGGAAAAAGAAACGTGGAAATCAGTTTTTGATCGGAGGATTTATGTCCTTAATGAATATGATGGCAATCCCATTTTATTTGGGTTTAAGTACTTACTTTGAAAGGAATGGTTACTTAATTATGAAGCTTCCTTATATACTGTTTTTTGTTTCTGGAGCTTCTATAGGTGCCTTTACTTTATTTGCAGTGTATGTTCAGTTTTCAAAAGTAATTATAAAAAGAGCTCAATATATTGCGCGAAATATTAATTATATTTTAGCGGGACTGTTTTTGTTTTTAGGAGTGGTTTTATTATTGAGAATAATGACTTAATTTTTATATATTTGGTATAAAACCAACGGAATGCTATGATTGAAGCGATTGTAAATAATCTATTTAGAGGGGTTAAATTATTAGAAAGCATGAGTGATGAGACCTATTCGGATACTTCTATAGCTCCGTATTATTCGAGTATAGGTGTACATATGAGGCATGTTTTGGATGTTTTTGAGTGTATTTTTGATGGGATTGAAATGGGTAAAGTAGATTTATCAGCACGCAAGCGTATGGAATTGGCAGAACTTAAAACCGAGGATGGAATTGCGTATTTTCAAAAGATTATAACCAATTTATATGCCGTACAGTCAGATAAATTTGATCAGTTAATTCTTGTGTCTGATGATTTAGGTCAGGGCGTTGTAACGGTAAAGTATACCATTGCAAGTGCATTAGCTCAAGCACATAGCCACGCAATTCATCACTTTGCAAGCATTGGGTATATTATTGCTCAATTAGATATTGAGTTGCCAGACAATGATTTTGGATACAATCCTACAACACCTAGAAATGCTAAAACCAAATCTAATAAGTAACGTATATCCAGCCTTTTAATATTTTTGAGTTGTCGTTTAAACGAAGGATATAGAAATAAGTTCCCGTAGGTAATTTGTTGTTTTTGGCTAAGGTGAGACTGTTCTTAGATACCCCATTCCATGTATTGTTATAGTTTTTCTTTTTATAGATTAGAGATCCCCATCTATTGTATATGATAAGTTCGTTATTATTATATAAATGTAAATCATCAAATACTAATATATCATTTTTACCATCGTTATTAGGAGTAATCGCAAAATTTAAATTTCCAGAGTTAACATCTGTTGTTAAAACTCCTCTTAGGTCACTACCAATAGTAAGAACCTCATAATTGTTTGGGATAAATGATTTGGATTGTATACTTCCAGCATTTAGATCTCCAGAAATTGCGGTATTTCCTAAATCTACCCATTTATCTGTTGTTTTGTCCCATCCTACAACACGTAATCTTGAAAGTATTGGGCTCAGAGTTGGGATATCGCTTACGTCATCCCAAGTTAAGGTTACCATTGTTTCTTCGGTACCGTCAAAGTCCCAGAATTCTAATTGAGTTACTTTTGATATCGTTTTTTCTATCTTATTTGTGTCAAATGGATTGTTAAATATAGAGGGTGTATTTGGGTTTTCGAAAAAATAGGCTGCTTTAAAGTACGGGCTTATTTTTTGAGTTGGAATTAAAAGTGGTCTTAATCGATCATCATCACCTATGGGAAAAGTAAAAGCATCGTTGCCTAGTGTCAATGCATATCCATCGATATAATTTTGATTGTTCTCTCCAGCATAGAATGAGTTTTCTAGGTAATTAAAACGAATGGAATTAGTAGCTCTTGGCGTACGTATTTTTCCGTTGATAAACGACATAGAATTTTTTAGATCTACAGAGGTCTGTAATACCAAATCATTTTTAACATCAATTTCTAAATCATGGAAAGCAGCAATATTACTTCCTGATATTGTTAATGTTTCAGTGTCGCTGTAAAAACCAACGCTCCCTAGATTTTGATTGAAGGTGCCTTCGTTGATTAGGTTTGTATGAATCCCAACAGTTGCGTTTTTATGTAGTTGCATATTTCCGTGTACAGCCAAGGCTTCTTGTGCCTTTATTCCAATAGTGGTACAGGTAAATAGTAACGATAAATATATAGATAGCTGGAGTTTCATAACAAATGTGATTGTAAATACTTAGTTTTGCAAAGTAAACCTATTTTAAGCAATGAGCAACTTAAAATATGTAAATTTTTCATGTAATTTATTGATTTAAACGTCTTTAAATTTTTAAATCTTACAAGAACTATGTTTTTTGACTTTAAATGAATTAATCTACTGATTATCAGTTGGTACTGTGTTTTTCGTATTTGTTTACTTGAGAAATAGGGGGTATGTACCCATTTTTATTCTTCAAGTGCTTAGTCTGATCTCTTTTATCAAGATGTCGGAAAGCTGTACATATTATACGAATAAGGTGTTTTAATCAAAAATAGAATACATAAATCCGGAATCAAATTTACTTCTATCTGTTCCTCCATTGTCGTTGTCACCAATACGTACTTTAAAACCTGTTGTTTGTTGGTCGTAATACGCAATTCCTGGATCGTCATTTCCAGCTCCATTTCTGCTTGGCTGGGTGAGTTGAATGATGTAGTTGGCGTCACTCATCGCTGTGGTAAACGTTATTTGATATTGACCGAGGCTACTAGGGATTTTAGAGACCGTTGCGTTCTTTATTTTTGCAGCAGTTCCATCTGCATTAATTTTCCCATAAGATTTTAGAGGATTATTATAGTAGATACCGTTGTCTGTACCTGCTTGCAAATTGTTGTTAGCATCAGAACTGATCATTGCACTAGGACTGATCCATTCTGTACCTGAATTTGTTGAGCTGAGTAGTTGCCCTGTTGTTCCTGGAGTATTATTAGAGTCGATATAACTTCCTGTCACCGCAATGTTTCCTGTTACTTTTGTATCATTCAAAAGAAGTATACCATTGGTTCCTTTAATTCTAGTGGTGTTAGCTGCATCTATCTCAATACTGTTTTGAGATGTGATTCTAAAGTAATTAGAAGTAGTAAAATAGATTTCCGAAAATTTATCAAACCAAAGATAGTTTGTAGTAACACCTCTCACGTATCTATTGTTTGTGATTTGACCATCGTTGGTATAGATGTTCGTGTTCGGAATATTGGATAAAGGGTGGTAAACACCATTTGTAAGTCCTATGTATATAGTACCACTGGAATCTTTATATAAATCTCCTTCACCAGCATTCATACTACTAATGTCTGCAGCGGTTATTAAACTTTGTCCATAAGAAAATACGCTTCCCAATAGGATTGTTATTATGCAAAAAATGTTTTTCATAGCAAATGTGTATGTACTTTAAATATAATGCACATATTATTTTGCAAAGGTATAAAAAAAAAAGGAAATGATGTTTAGAATTGCTTCATCGGGATTCGTTTTTTTCTTTATTCTCTTAAAATCTAATGGTACTATACTAAATACATTTTCAAGTGCTCGGTTTAGAAATGGAATTATTTTTTGTTTTAGCTAGGCGATAAATCTAAGGATAGCCTTAGCTATCGTTCTGTTTTTTAACAACGTTGGAACGTAAAATCAGCTATTTATATCGGTTATTTGAGATTGTAATTGGTGTAAAATAAGACATGTCTTTTGGATGATGCGATTCCTGTTTTTTAAAACGTATCGGTTAGCATAAGACAAGGGATAATTTCACTTAAAATCCCTTGTCTTATGCTTAAAAACTTAATTTAAACTAACATTTGTTATGACTTCTTTGGTGGACGTAACATTAAAATACCATGTAGAGTCTACGTAAGTGTCTGCTGTTCCTCCATTATCTCCAGTTGTTATTTCTATTGTAAAACCATCTGCATCTTGGTTTAATACTTGAATGTTTCTTCCATCTCTATCAGTATTCCCTTTATAACCAAACGTAATGTCGTAATAATAGCCGTTTGGATGCGGGCTTGTGAAAAGTACAGAATACCTACCTGGATCTGTACGTGTAATACTTGCATCGGTAACATTGATATTATATCCGTTATTTAATCCGTCCCAGTTCACATGGGATGCAGCAAAAATATAACCGATAGTTTCCTTTGTTACATTTAGCGTTGGAGTAGTGGTAGTGGTGTTAGAATTGTTGATCTGTTGCCATTTACTTCCGTCACTTTGCAATAGCAAGATGCGATTAGGTAAGAGTGTCGAAATTTCATTTCCAAACGCATCTACATAATTGTTCACAGTAATACTATTACTAGTAGGGTTTTTTATGATGTAATTTCTCCCAGTTGTTATTGTTGCATCTGGTAGTGTAATGCTATGATTTCCACCAATTATTAGCGTGTGATGATCTTCTGATAAGGTTAAGCTTTGTGTTGTCGTAAAAATACTTGTAGAGATAGAACCATTTACTTGTAGCGTGGAATTTGCGATGTTATATCCAATATTGGCATCGTCACCATAATCGGTAACTATGGGTCTAGCTACAGGATTTATATTAATTCCAAACCTTGTTTTAGCATCTGCACTGTTACTGCTTCCTTGAACTCTGAATAGTTCTGAATGTGATTTGCTATTTCGATAGTCATAGCGCTTAAATATAATTGGTTCTGCACCATCATCTCCTATTATAAATTCTAAGCGTCCTTCATTTAGAGGACCCGCAGAACCTATTTCAAATAAATCGGATTTTCCAGAACTTCCTTTTAAACGAAAACTTCCATTGGTGGTTGTAAAAAACATGGGCTTGTAAAAATCAGCTTCAGAAGCCGCAAATTGTAATGCAGCTGTATTTCCATCTCCATTTAAATGTACAATTGCTTGATCGCTATTGTCATAATCTAAATAGGCAGCGACCAATCCTAAGGTCGCTCTTCGCCCAAATTCTAACATGGGTAAATTATTGGAGCGAATTTGCATCTTAGTGTCGTTGATGGTTCCTAAAAAATGAGCACCGCCCGGTGTAGGATTATTTCCACTTAATAACCAATTGGTGTTTCCTGTTAAATTATCTACATATTGTTTGGTAGCAGCATCGTTTGGATTTATGGGCAATGCTAAGTTTGTTATTTTTAGGTTATTGGCGTCATTTGCTTGTTCCAATATTTCTTTTAAATTTTTATTGATAGGGTGGTAGCTGCCATTACTGAGTCCTATATAAATTACATGACTTGTTTCATGTATGTATAGGTCTCCTTCTCCTGCATTGATTCCTGCCAAGACTTCAACATTTGTAACTGTTTTTTGAGCGGTTGTTATACCGATTCCTAAAATAGAAAAAATAATAATAAGTAAGTGTTTCATATTTATTAATTTTAATGGATATGTTTATTTTTAATTAGATTAACATATTTGATCTAGGAATTTGTTTTTAGTAGTTATTAAGGTTTAAATGCCAGTTGGTGTAGCGCATACATCAAAACTCCAACCGCCTGAAATGCTATTGTTTGTTTCTGTCTTACAATTTGTATTCCCAAAAGAATACATTTCAAAAGAATAAGTTCCTATAGGAAGTTTATATTTTCTACTAGCACTGCAGGTGTCTGCAATGAATAGTGTTGGAGAAAATTTACCGTTTAGATGTGAAGGTAAATCGTTTATAGACGTCATTTGGTTTATTAGAGTGGTGCTTCCCGTAATATAGACTAATACACCTCTAAAATTATTGACTTTATCAAGTTTTTCAATGGTATAGGTAAAAATATAATCAAGAGATACAATACTTTCTTCTTCTAATGTTAGGGTGAGTTTAGAGACGAGTTCGTTATTATTTAACTGAGACCATGCCTGAGTACCGGAACTTTCAGATGTTAAGAGTTGTAATGTTTTTTCTTTTCTGTAAATTCCGTTGTCCGTTCCTATTACGATACTATTATTTGCATCATTACTTATTAGAGGACGCCAAGCTGTTCCAGTACCTGTAGAAGAAAGAATATCATTTGTGGCACCTGGGCTGGTACTACTGTCTATATAGCTTCCAGATACGGAAAGGTCTCCGGTGACTTGCGTATTGTTTTGTAATTGAATACCTGTTGCTCCAGCTATTTGGATATTGCCTGCTGTGGATCTTAGTTGAATCAAGTTTTCACCAAAGGTCCTAAAATTTTTAAAATTATTAATTAAGGTCGTACCTATATTAGTTATTGTTGAAGAACTATTTGTAATGGTTGAACTACTATTGGTCGTGATTGATGCACTGTTCGTGATAGTTGTACCACTGTTAGTTATGGTTGTCCCAGTATTGACTATAGTTGCAGCAGTACTTGTTATCGTTGGAGCTTTATTGGATATGTTAGTTTCAGCTTCATTTTCTATTTTTGTTACTTTAAATAGAAGTCGTTTTATCCCTCTGAAATATAAATTATTTTTATTTCCATAAAGAGTTCTGTGGGATGTAAGCGTCCCATTGGATATAAATATATTGGATGATGAATTATTAATCCATTTTGTACCAACATTTGTTGAACTTAATATTTGCCCTGCGATTCCTCTATCTCCTTGACTATCTCTCAGTATTTTTTTTACCCAAAGGTTTTCTTCAAAAGTACTGTTGTCATAAAAAAGAATACCAGATGAACCCCACATTTGTGTATAACCAGCAGATGTGTTTATTTGTGTATTACCTGTAGCAGTAAGTAACAGGCTAGAGGAATCAATTGAATAGTTATTAATGGCACTAAACGATAGGTCGTTATTTTGTCCTTTTAGGCTTCTATTTGAAGTTAAAAGGCCACTGGTATTGTAAATGTTTTTTGAAGAGTTTTGTGTAACCCAATCAGTACCCGTTGCTGTAGAACTTAATATCTGTCCAGAAATTCCTGCATCACCGTCTTTATCTTTAAAGGCGTTGTTTACTTGTAGGTCTCCTGCAATATGTAGTTTTGCTTGTGGGTCGGTTGTATTTATTCCTATATTTCCGCCACTTTTTAAAAACAATCGAGAATTAAAAACACCAGATTCTTCAAAGTTTAGTCCGTTGGGGAGTAGGTTCCAATCCCATTTTGCGACTCCTGAAGCGTCCTCAAATGCTAATACTTCGTTTCCGTTTGCTCTTAGTACCAAAGGATGATCTTTATAGGTTGTTGCTTGGTTTATG
Source organism: Flavobacteriaceae bacterium (assembly GCA_965224465.1). Classification (GTDB taxonomy): domain Bacteria; phylum Bacteroidota; class Bacteroidia; order Flavobacteriales; family Flavobacteriaceae. Next base: position 4,920,219 of record OZ245049.1, read on the forward strand.
AGTACCTGGCCTTTATTATTTACCAGTCGTAATTTTTCTACGCTATTTGATTTTAAAATAAGGTCTTGAGCATTTGTAGTCCCAATATAATTAGCATTTGTCGTAGGCGTATTTCCTGTTAATTTCCATGCTTTATTATTTGAAATATCTACGTATTCTTTGGTGACAGCATCTTTAGGATTTGTAGGGGTACCTAGGTTTGTTATTTTTAGAGCATTCGCATCATTTGCCTCTGCTAAAATTTCTTTTAAATTCTTATTTATAGGTTGAAAAGTACCATCAGTGAGTCCAATATAAATAATATTGGTAAACTTGTGTTTGTAGAGGTCTCCTTCTCCTGCATCTTTTGCAGCTATGTTGATGTTTGTTATTTCTTTTAAATTCTGTGCAGTTGTATTTGTAATAGTAAAGAATAAAAGAATAAGGGGTATAACGTATTTCATGATTAAAAACTTATTAGGGATAAAATTTTTTGGGATAGTTTTTTTTTGATGGTTAGATCAAATTTAGGAATCGGGTAGATAAAGTAAATGATTCCTGTTGTTATTGTTTGTTATTGATTTGTATATATGTAATCTTAAGTTTAATCTAAAAAATGAATCAGTAGTGAAAAATAGATATGTAATCGGGGTAATTAATATCTAAGATAATAAGGATAACCTTTGTTTGTTATAAAGGGTATTGCTACTTTTTTTTAGACTTTAAATAAAAAAAAGGGTGCATTGTCTAATGCACCCTTTTTTAAAATTATATTTTTTCTATTAGAAGAGATGATCCATTTTGTTTGGTTGTTAAGTTAGCAGCTCCGCTATATCTATAACCTCTAACGGTTAGTACATCACCTGCATTCAATGCCATAATTTTTGTCATTGTAGCAGTAGTTCTGTTGATGTATCTATTTCTGTGATAGTTCGAACTATAGGTTCCTGGTACTACAGCTCCTCCTTTTAATAAAATATATTCAGACCCTGTACGGTTGTTAGAATTGTCTGATATTGTCAAAGTAACTCTATAAGTAACTTTGTAATTTCCAGCAACTTTTGGAGAAATAGAATTGCTTGTAAGTGTATAACCACTAGCAGAAACATCACTTATTGGTTCAATGTTTCCAAAAGTAATAATAACACCAGTAGTTTCTACATCAGAAGTTCCATCACCTGTAATGGTTGTGGTGTTTGCTGCAGCATCATATATTTCTGCTACAGAAGAGGTGAAAACGGTAGTTGCTACCCAGTTTCCTGTTCCTGCTAGAAGTGTCGGATCCCAAGCTAATACCTGCCCTGCAGTTGCACTGTTTTGATTGATGTCTTTTGCAAGTATAGTAGCATCTTTTATTTTACTAGTTGTAACAGCGTCTAGTGCTAAGTCACTGTTTTCAACAGCACCTGCGGCAATGTGTCCTGTTAGGATTCCATCTGCTTTTACTTGTAGTTTTGTAGCTGCTATTTCAATGGTTGCATTATCTACGTTTACATCTACTTTATAATTACTAGCTGTAGTACCTGCACCTGCAACTGTTGTTGCATTACCATTGGCTAAGATAGTTTCTGAACCGTCGGCTGCTGTTACTTTTAAATCATAGTTAATTCCTGTAGGTGTAACTGTAACGGAACCGTCAGCAGAAGCTACTGTTTGGATTTCGTTAGTAGCGTTAGCATCACTGTCGTCTACATTTATTGTAATGGCAGATTGTCCAGTTATTTTTATGTTTCCTGCGGTGTTATCTGTTGATAGGATTTGAGTTTCTGTTACTGTTAAAGTTGAAGGAGCAACAAGAATCCAATTAGTTCCGTTCCATTGCATTAGTTGTCCATTAGCTGTTCCATTTGCTATTTTGGCTAAAGTAACATTGTTGTCTGCAATATCTGAAGTTTTTACTTCACCATCCTTAATGTTTGCAGTTTCGACAGCGTCGTTAGCAAGTTCAGCAGTAGTAATAACATCATCTGCAATGGTAAGGGTTACATCGTTAAGAGCAGCATCTACACCACCAGTTACAGTAATATCAGTAGAAGTAATATCTCCGTCAGCAGTTAAAGTAGTAGGGTCAACTTCTAAAGAACCATCGATATTTTGTTTTAAACCAGTACCAGCAACATCTGGATTGATTTTAGTTTTGTCAATTGCATCATCTGCTATTTTAACAGTTGTAACGTTAGCATCCTTAATGTTTGCAGTTTCGACAGCGTCGTTAGCAAGTTCAGCAGTCGTGATAACATCATCTGCAATGGTAAGAGTTACATCGTTAAGAGCAGCATCTACACCTCCAGTTACAGTAATATCAGTAGAAGTAATATCTCCGTCAGCAGTTAAAGTAGTAGGGTCAACTTCTAAAGAACCATCGATATTTTGTTTTAAACCAGTACCAGCAACATCTGGATTGATTTTAGTTTTGTCAATTGCATCATCTGCTATTTTAACAGTTGTAACGTTAGCATCCTTAATGTTTGCAGTTTCGACAGCGTCGTTAGCAAGTTCAGCAGTCGTGATAACATCATCTGCAATGGTAAGAGTTACATCGTTAAGAGCAGCATCTACACCTCCAGTTACAGTAATATCAGTAGAAGTAATATCTCCGTCAGCAGTTAAAGTAGTAGGGTCAACTTCTAAAGAACCATCGATATTTTGTTTTAAACCAGTACCAGCAACATCTGGATTGATTTTAGTTTTGTCAATTGCATCATCTGCTATTTTAACAGTTGTAACGTTAGCATCCTTAATGTTTGCAGTTTCGACAGCGTCGTTAGCAAGTTCAGCAGTAGTAATAACATCATCTGCAATGGTAAGAGTTACATCGTTAAGAGCAGCATCTACACCACCAGTTACAGTAATATCAGTAGAAGTAATATCTCCGTCAGCAGTTAAAGTAGTAGGGTCAACTTCTAAAGAACCATCGATATTTTGTTTTAAACCAGTACCAGCAACATCTGGATTGATTTTAGTTTTGTCAATTGCATCATCTGCTATTTTAACAGTTGTAACGTTAGCATCCTTAATGTTTGCAGTTTCGACAGCGTCGTTAGCAAGTTCAGCAGTAGTAATAACATCATCTGCAATGGTAAGAGTTACATCGTTAAGAGCAGCATCTACACCACCAGTTACAGTAATATCAGTAGAAGTAATATCTCCGTCAGCTGTTAAAGCAGTAGGGTCAACTTCTAAAGAACCATCGATATTTTGTTTTAAACCAGTACCAGCAACATCTGGGTTGATTTTAGTTTTGTCAATTGCATCATCTGCTATTTTAACAGTTGTAACGTTAGCATCCTTGATGTTTTCAGTTTCGACAGCGTCGTTAGCAAGTTCAGCAGTAGTAATAACATCATCTGCAATGGTAAGAGTTACATCGTTAAGAGCAGCATCTACACCTCCAGTTACAGTAATATCAGTAGAAGTAATATCTCCGTCAGCAGTTAAAGTAGTAGGGTCAACTTCTAAAGAACCATCGATATTTTGTTTTAAACCAGTACCAGCAACATCTGGATTGATTTTAGTTTTGTCAATTGCATCATCTGCTATTTTAACAGTTGTAACGTTAGCATCCTTAATGTTTGCAGTTTCGACAGCGTCGTTAGCAAGTTCAGCAGTAGTAATAACATCATCTGCAATGGTAAGAGTTACATCGTTAAGAGCAGCATCTACACCACCAGTTACAGTAATATCAGTAGAAGTAATATCTCCGTCAGCTGTTAAAGCAGTAGGGTCAACTTCTAAAGAACCATCGATATTTTGTTTTAAACCAGTACCAGCAACATCTGGGTTGATTTTAGTTTTGTCAATTGCATCATCTGCTATTTTAACAGTTGTAACGTTAGCATCCTTGATGTTTGCAGTTTCGACAGCGTCGTTAGCAAGTTCAGCAGTAGTAATAACATCATCTGCAATGGTAAGGGTTACATCGTTAAGAGCAGCATCTACACCACCAGTTACAGTAATATCAGTAGAAGTAATATCTCCGTCAGCTGTTAAAGCAGTAGGGTCAACTTCTAAAGAACCATCGATATTTTGTTTTAAACCAGTACCAGCAACATCTGGGTTGATTTTAGTTTTGTCAATTGCATCATCTGCTATTTTAACAGTTGTAACGTTAGCATCCTTGATGTTTTCAGTTTCGACAGCGTTGATAGCAAGTTCAGCAGTCGTGATAACATCATCTGCAATGGTAAGAGTTACATCGTTAAGAGCAGCATCTACACCACCAGTTACAGTAATATCAGTAGAAGTAATATCTCCGTCAGCTGTTAAAGCAGTAGGGTCAACTTCTAAAGAACCATCAGCATTTTGTTTTAAACCAGTACCAGCAACATCTGGATTGATTTTAGTTTTGTCAATTGCATCATCTGCTATTTTAACAGTTGTAACGTTAGCATCCTTAATGTTTGCAGTTTCGACAGCGTCGTTAGCAAGTTCAGCAGTCGTGATAACATCATCTGCAATGGTAAGAGTTACATCGTTAAGAGCAGCATCTACACCACCAGTTACAGTAATATCAGTAGAAGTAATATCTCCGTCAGCTGTTAAAGCAGTAGGGTCAACTTCTAAAGAACCATCGATATTTTGTTTTAAACCAGTACCAGCAACATCTGGGTTGATTTTAGTTTTGTCAATTGCATCATCTGCAATGGTAAGAGTTACATCGTTAAGAGCAGCATCTACACCACCAGTTACAGTAATATCAGTAGAAGTAATATCTCCGTCAGCTGTTAAAGCAGTGGGGTCAACTTCTAAAGAACCATCGATATTTTGTTTTAAACCAGTACCAGCAACATCTGGGTTGATTTTAGTTTTGTCAATTGCATCATCTGCTATTTTAACAGTTGTAACGTTAGCATCCTTGATGTTTTCAGTTTCGACAGCGTTGATAGCAAGTTCAGCAGTCGTGATAACATCATCTGCAATGGTAAGAGTTACATCGTTAAGAGCAGCATCTACACCACCAGTTACAGTAATATCAGTAGAAGTAATATCTCCGTCAGCTGTTAAAGCAGTGGGGTCAACTTCTAAAGAACCATCGATATTTTGTTTTAAACCAGTACCAGCAACATCTGGGTTGATTTTAGTTTTGTCAATTGCATCATCTGCTATTTTAACAGTTGTAACGTTAGCATCCTTGATGTTTTCAGTTTCGACAGCGTCGTTAGCAAGTTCAGCAGTCGTGATAACATCATCTGCAATGGTAAGAGTTACATCGTTAAGAGCAGCATCTACACCACCAGTTACAGTAATATCAGTAGAAGTAATATCTCCGTCAGCTGTTAAAGCAGTGGGGTCAACTTCTAAAGAACCATCAGCATTTTGTTTTAAACCAGTACCAGCAACATCTGGGTTGATTTTAGTTTTGTCAATTGCATCATCTGCTATTTTAACAGTTGTAACGTTAGCATCCTTAATGTTTGCAGTTTCGACAGCGTCGTTAGCAAGTTCAGCAGTCGTGATAACATCATCTGCAATGGTAAGAGTTACATCGTTAAGAGCAGCATCTACACCACCAGTTACAGTAATATCAGTAGAAGTAATATCTCCGTCAGCTGTTAAAGCAGTAGGGTCAACTTCTAAAGAACCATCGATATTTTGTTTTAAACCAGTACCAGCAACATCTGGGTTGATTTTAGTTTTGTCAATTGCATCATCTGCAATGGTAAGAGTTACATCGTTAAGAGCAGCATCTACACCACCAGTTACAGTAATATCAGTAGAAGTAATATCTCCGTCAGCTGTTAAAGCAGTAGGGTCAACTTCTAAAGAACCATCAGCATTTTGTTTTAAACCAGTACCAGCAACATCTGGATTGATTTTAGTTTTGTCAATTGCATCATCTGCTATTTTAACAGTTGTAACGTTAGCATCCTTAATGTTTGCAGTTTCGACAGCGTCGTTAGCAAGTTCAGCAGTCGTGATAACATCATCTGCAATGGTAAGAGTTACATCGTTAAGAGCAGCATCTACACCACCAGTTACAGTAATATCAGTAGAAGTAATATCTCCGTCAGCTGTTAAAGCAGTAGGGTCAACTTCTAAAGAACCATCGATATTTTGTTTTAAACCAGTACCAGCAACATCTGGATTGATTTTAGTTTTGTCAATTGCATCATCTGCTATTTTAACAGTTGTAACGTTAGCATCCTTAATGTTTGCAGTTTCGACAGCGTCGTTAGCAAGTTCAGCAGTCGTGATAACATCATCTGCAATGGTAAGAGTTACATCGTTAAGAGCAGCATCTACACCACCAGTTACAGTAATATCAGTAGAAGTAATATCTCCGTCAGCTGTTAAAGCAGTAGGGTCAACTTCTAAAGAACCATCAGCATTTTGTTTTAAACCAGTACCAGCAACATCTGGATTGATTTTAGTTTTGTCAATTGCATCATCTGCTATTTTAACAGTTGTAACGTTAGCATCCTTAATGTTTGCAGTTTCGACAGCGTCGTTAGCAAGTTCAGCAGTCGTGATAACATCATCTGCAATGGTAAGAGTTACATCGTTAAGAGCAGCATCTACACCACCAGTTACAGTAATATCAGTAGAAGTAATATCTCCGTCAGCTGTTAAAGCAGTAGGGTCAACTTCTAAAGAACCATCGATATTTTGTTTTAAACCAGTACCAGCAACATCTGGGTTGATTTTAGTTTTGTCAATTGCATCATCTGCTATTTTAACAGTTGTAACGTTAGCATCCTTAATGTTTGCAGTTTCGACAGCGTCGTTAGCAAGTTCAGCAGTCGTGATAACATCATCTGCAATGGTAAGAGTTACATCGTTAAGAGCAGCATCTACACCACCAGTTACAGTAATATCAGTAGAAGTAATATCTCCGTCAGCTGTTAAAGCAGTAGGGTCAACTTCTAAAGAACCATCGATATTTTGTTTTAAACCAGTACCAGCAACATCTGGGTTGATTTTAGTTTTGTCAATTGCATCATCTGCTATTTTAACAGTTGTAACGTTAGCATCCTTGATGTTTTCAGTTTCGACAGCGTTGATAGCAAGTTCAGCAGTCGTGATAACATCATCTGCAATGGTAAGAGTTACATCGTTAAGAGCAGCATCTACACCACCAGTTACAGTAATATCAGTAGAAGTAATATCTCCGTCAGCTGTTAAAGCAGTGGGGTCAACTTCTAAAGAACCATCGATATTTTGTTTTAAACCAGTACCAGCAACATCTGGGTTGATTTTAGTTTTGTCAATTGCATCATCTGCAATGGTAAGAGTTACATCGTTAAGAGCAGCATCTACACCACCAGTTACAGTAATATCAGTAGAAGTAATATCTCCGTCAGCTGTTAAAGCAGTGGGGTCAACTTCTAAAGAACCATCGATATTTTGTTTTAAACCAGTACCAGCAACATCTGGATTGATTTTAGTTTTGTCAATTGCATCATCTGCAATTTTAACAGTTGTAACGTTAGCATCCTTGATGTTTACACTTAGGACAGCATCATTAGCTAATTGTGTATTCGTAATCCCACCATCTTTTACTTGAACACCGTTGGTAGTATTATATTCTAATGTATTATTATCTAAATTAACTCTGTATTTATCAGTAGTAGATCCAGTACCTATTATTGTTTTTTGATCTATCTCTGTATTTGAAGAGGCAATATTTGCTACAATCTCATCTAAGGCAGCTTTTACGTTAGTTGCAGTAAGACCAGAAGTCCCATTGTTATAGGTAGTTCCTGATGCTTCAGGAGTAAAAGTAACAAGGAGTCCTAATTCGTTTACAAAAGAAAAAGTACCATTTCCGTTATTTTTTACTTTGTTACTTATTAATTGCAATGAACCATCGCTCAATCCGATATACCAAATTTTAGTAGCGGTTGCAGGGGTAGTTGGGCTAGGGTTTACTTGATACATATCTCCTTCTGCTGCAAGGAAGTTTGTATTGATATTATTTATTTCTGTTTGGGTATGTGTTTTATGACCAGTGAGGGCTTGTCCATAGGACAGGTGCATGGTTAAAATAAAAAGTAAAAAAAGTAGTCCTTTTTTCATGGTGTTATTGTTTTGTTGTTGTGGGTTACTTATTGATGTTATTGCTTCTCTATTAAAATAGATGTTGCGTTGGGAATTGTTTGCAGTGTAGCAGCTCCAGAAATTCTTTTTGCTTGCACTGTAATTTTATGAGTACCTGCATTTGTAATCTGAATTATTATAGTTGCTGTTGCGGTATTTCTATTATTTAAAGCATTTCTATGGTATCCAAAAGTAGTTGAACCAGGGATTTCTGTATTGTCTTTTGCTAATCGGAATTCTGATTCCGTCCTATTATTACTATTTGTTCCGAATCCTAGACTTACACGATAGGTGATTTTATAAATCCCTGGCTGTGTTATGTTAATTGAATTGGTTGTTGCTGTAAAATTACCACTGTCTATAATTCCGTCGGTACCAAAATTAATATCAGTAAACGTATCACTTATGGTTTGTGTACCTGCAGTTAAATATATTTCTGCCAACAGTCCTATTGCTTTTGCCCATTTTACTTCGGTGCCAACAGTTGTTAAAACCTGTCCGTCTGTTCCTGGTTTTACTTCTAATTCATTGCTTGCATTAAATCCGATGCTTGTATTATCTATAGAAGCACTTACTTTAAAATCTTGAAGGGTTTGAATCACAGAAATTCCATCTCCAGCTGTTACTGTTTGGTTTTCATTCGTAGGATCATTATCAGCATCATCCACATTATCGGTGATTGTTACTGAACTACCATTTTCTAGGCTAATTATATGTCCAGTACTGTCGATACTTAATTGTTGATTGTCTGTATTGTCTATAAAATGTGATAAATCAACAGTACCACCATTTTCTAGACTCAATATATTGGTCAGTGAGTCAAAGCTTAGTTGTTGGTTTGTGACACTCGAAGCTAGAAACTGTAAGTCCACCGTTTTAGTATTACCATCTTCTAAGGTAATAGACAGAGTAGTTGTACTTTGATCAAATGAAAAATCTGTAATGGTTTGATCATCTGTATTATTAAGAGTAGAGAGATCCACGGTTTTGGTGGCTCCCGAGTTTAACAAAACAGTTAAAACACTTGAGTTATTATTAAAATCAATTGAAGCAATCCCATCAGAGGAGAGGCCGTTGTTACATAGCGGCGTCCAAGTGGATCCATTAAATTGATACATGCATTTTTCATCTATATTATAGACGAGAGCACCTTGCAACGGTGTAATTGCATTCATTTGTGTAGATGTTACTCTAGTTAAAACAAACACTTTATTGGTGCTCTCTAGTTCTAGTAAAGAGCTAGGATTCAGGTTCTGTGGGGATTCTCCAATTTTTACTTGACTGTAAAATTGGAACGAAACGAGACAGAATGTTATAAGGGAAAATCTTTTCATTTGCTAAATAGTAGGGGTGCATTAATATTTGTAAAATTAAGTATTTACGAATGGTTTGGGTTGTAATTCGTTTTATTTATACGTATTGCTCATAACTTACAACAAAAGGTTTGTTTTGTGAAACGGTTGACTTTTGATTGTTTTTGTTTTTTGCCAAAAATAAGTAAAATAATTTAAACATTTACATGGTTTATAAGATTATTTTATTTTAAGTATTAGTCTTTCAGTTTGTTAATTCTGTACGTATAGTGTTTTAACTGTAGGAGTGACTGTATTAAATGCTTTAGGTTTTGTGAAGGGGGACGCTTTTTTTTAATGTTAGATGTTGCGATTGTATAAATAATTCTCCAATGTTTACATATTTCTTTTAACGATTTTATATAGGTTCCATTCGAGGAGTCATAAATATGTGTTGGTTCTGAAATAATACCGTTTATTTCTAGTATTGTAAATGATTTTCCGATTTCTAATTCTTCAAAACTATTGTATTTTATATCGATACGACCATAATCCCATCCGTTTATTTGTTTATTTATCTGGTTAAACGTTTCAATTAACGTATTGGATATGTGTTTTTTTGCATTTATGAATTGTGTTCCTTTTGAGTGGTTTCCGATGTATCCTAATTGAATAATCTTGCCTTTGGGAGGGATGGAGTAAAAGCGAGATTCGTTGAGTTCTTTTAATAGGTGGATGTATTTCTTGGTCCTGTTGTTCTTTTGTATCAATGCCGATATGTTTGTGATACCATCTCCTGTTACGGAAATAAATTTTTTAAAAGTTAGGGAACTAATATTTCCTGTTTTCTCGTTTGGTATTTTATAGAATAAAAGCCCGCATTCCAAGGGGTAAGAAATAAATTCTTGTATGATTAAATCTATACTGTTGCATTTTTCTAAATACTGAATTAGTTCCGTTTTGTTTTCTATTTTTTTGACAAGCAAGCCTCTGAATCCAATGTCTGGTTTTATGATCAATGGAAAATAAATTTCTGTTGTAGTGAGCTTCTCAAGTGTTTGATTGATGGTGCTATTGGCAGGGACAAACAATGAGTTTGGTCTGTATTGACAAGGGATTAATTGAAGCGTTTTGTATTTAGATTCTGTGCCGTCTCCAGCGTTTTTAATCCCAGGGTTTGTGGCGTAAAAAAACACGCTGTTTTTTGCTTTTATGGCGAGGTATACAGCATAAGGTAGTATAGGTAGGTAGAATAAAAACGAGGGCCAATATTCATAACTCTTTATAAATTTCATGCCTATTCCTCTGTGTCAAAAAAAGCACTTACAATGGTCATGATTCCTTTAAATCCAATGCCAACTCCTAGGATTCCGAAAATACATCCTATGATTAGCCAACTGTAATTAGCGTCTTTCAATGCTTTGAATCCAATGGTGATTAAAACGGGACCTGCAATTATTAGGGGTAGGGCGATGGCTAGATATTTGATTCCTTTAGATAAGAGTGTTTTGTTAGTGCTCATTTTATGAATATTAGTTATCAAAAATACTAAAAAAGTTACGTTTAACTCCTTTATGAACCAATTATGTGACTTCTATGTAGAAAAAGTGTCTAATTTGGTGTACATTTAATACAAATCCTGTTTAAAAATCTATATAGTTATGTTAGGAATTAAAGAATCTTTATCAACGTTTATCAATTCAATTTTTGAAGGGGTAGGGAATTGGGCGCCTCGTGTGTTAGGTGCCATTGTCGCTTTTATGATTGGTCTATGGGTAATTGGCTTGTTAATGAAAGGTATAAAAAAACTATTTGAAACCAATCATTTGGACGCTACACTAAGGCCTTTTTTAACGACTGTTATCGGTTTTGCATTGAAAGCAGTGCTTTTTATCTCTGTTGCGGGTATTGTAGGGATTAATGTTGCTTCATTTATTGCTTTATTGGGGATTGTTGGGGGTGCTATTGCACTTGGATTTCAGGGGGCTTTGGGGCATTTAGCTTCTGGGGTGATGTTATTGTTTTTCCGTCCTTTTAAAGTAGGAGATTTAATCGAAGTAAATGGAGAATTGGGGTTTGTGAATGAAATTTCAGTATTTGTTACTGTTTTAGAAACGTTTCAGAATAAGACAGTGATTATTCCAAACGGAACGATTACTTCTAATAAAATTGTGAATTATACAACTGTTGGGAATTTAAGAGTAGATATGCCTTTTGCGATACGTTATGGTGCAGACATTCAAAAAGCAATGCAAATTGTAGAAAATGTATTAAAGAATGATTCTAATGTATTGAAAGAACCTAGCCCTCGTGTAGCGGTGAATAGTCTTGGTGAAAATGCGATTGAATTGGTAGCCTTGCCTTATGCTTCTGTTGATGGGTATTGGGATGTATATTGGGATACAAGACAAAAAATAGTAGAAGCATTAGTAGAAGCGAACTATGAAGCGCCTCTTCCTCAGCGAGTTGTTACAATGGTTAGTTCTAAGTAAGCCTTGTAATGTTGCCTTGTAATGTTGCCTTTTATTGTTTTTACAATTTATGCACATAAACCATAGAGTACTGTACCTATGTTAATCTGTTTTAGCTTTTATTAAGGATAAAACAATTCAATATAAATACACGGTAGCACAACATCAAGTAGGTAAAAGTTTGTTTGTTTGATATGAATTGGGAAGCGAAAGCTTCCCTTTTTATCTGCTTTCATATTTTGAGTTATTATAAAAAAAAGACATGTAAAAGGCGTTACTGCTATACATGTCTTTTTTTTATACCAAATACATTTCCAAGAGACGGTTTAGAAATGGAATTATTTTTTGTTATAGCTAGGCGGAAAATCTAAGGATAGCCTTAGCTATCGTTCTATTTTTCAACAACGCTAGAACGTAAAACAAGCCATTTATATCGGTTATTTTGGATTGTAATTGGTACAATACCAAATACATTTCCAAGAGACGGTTTAGAAATGGAATTAATTTTTGTTTTAGCTAGGCGAGAAATCTAAGGATAGCCTTGCTATCGTTCTATTTTTCAACAACGCTAGAACGTAAAATAAACCATTTATATCGGTCATTTTGGATTGTAATTACTATTAGATATTGTTAATAATTTCATTCAGTGTTGGGCTTGGTCGCATGGCTCCGGTTATACGTGTTTCGCTAGGTTTGTAATATCCTTCAAGGTTTACTTTTGAGCCTTGAACAGCAATTAATTCTTTGTTAATTACGAGTTCGTTTTTTTCTAAATTTTCAGCAATCAGTTGAAATGTTTGTTGTAAATCAGTATCGTCGGTTTGTTTTGCGAGTGCCTGTGCCCAGTACAATGTGATGTAGTAATGAGATCCTCTATTGTCCAATTCATTTACTTTTCTAGAAGGTGACTTTTTGTTTTCTAAGAATGCATCTGTAGCATCGTCCAAAGCAGTAGCCAATACCTTTGCTTTTGGATTATTGCTGCTGTCTGCTAAATGTTCTAATGATACTGTGAGGGCTAAAAACTCACCTAAAGAATCCCAACGTAAATGATTTTCTTTTAAGAATTGTTGTACATGTTTAGGGGCAGACCCTCCGGCACCTGTTTCAAACAATCCTCCACCATTCATCAAAGGAACGATAGACAACATTTTTGCAGATGTCCCTAGTTCTAATATTGGGAATAGGTCGGTTAGATAATCTCTAAGTACATTTCCAGAGACAGAAATGGTGTCTAGACCATCTTTCACTCTTTTTAAGGTGTATTTTGTTGCATCCACAGGAGATAAAATCAAGATCTCTAATCCCGCATTGTCATAATCTTTTAAGTATAATGTTACTTTTTTTATGATTTCTCTGTCATGAGCTCTGGCTTCGTCCAGCCAAAAAATGGTTGGTAATTTTGTTGCTTTAGCACGTCCAACAGCTAATTTTACCCAGTCTTGGATAGGGGCATCTTTTACTTGACACATTCTCCATATATCACCTTCTTCTACAGAATGTTCTAGTAGAATTTGACCGTTGTCCATAATCACTTGGACTTTTCCAGCAGTAGAAATCTCAAATGTTTTGTCGTGAGAACCGTATTCTTCGGCTTTTTGAGCCATCAGTCCTACATTGGAAACACTTCCCATTGTGGTAGGGTCAAATGCTCCGTGTTTTTTACAAAATGCGATGGTTTCTGAATAGATACCTGCGTAAGAACTATCAGGAATTACTGCTTTTGTGTCTTGTAATTTTCCTGCGCCATTCCACATTTGTCCAGAAGTACGAATCATGGCAGGCATAGAAGCATCAATAATTACGTCAGAAGGTACGTGTAAGTTGGTAATACCCTTGTCTGAATTTACCATGGCTATATCTGGACCGTTTTCTAAGGCAATTTTTATAGCAGCTTGAATCTCTGCTTTTTTTGCACTAGGCAATGTTTCGATGCATTGTAAAATATTACCAAATCCATTGTTTGGTTCTACGCCAATTTCTTCAAAAAGAGTACCGTAAGTGTCAAAAAGTTCTTTAAAGTACGTTTTTACTGCATGTCCAAAAATAATAGGATCAGACACTTTCATCATAGTAGCTTTTAGATGTAAAGAAAACAAAACACCTTGTTTTTTTGCACTGGCTATTTCTTTTTCTAAAAAGGAAATCAATGCTTTCTTACTCAGAACTGTAGCATCTATGATTTCACTTTTTAAAACAGGAGTTGTTGCTTTTAAAACAGTAATGTCTCCATTGTTTGCAATATGTTGGATCGCTACATTACCTGCGTTTTTTAAGGTGATAGATTTTTCGTTAGAAGCAAAATCATTTGCTTCCATAGTTACAACGTGCGTGTTGGAATTAGGATTCCAAGCGCCCATAGGATGTGGGTTTTTTTTGGCGTAGTTTTTTACTGCTTTTGGAGCACGGCGGTCAGAGTTTCCTTCTCTTAAAACGGGGTTAACTGCAGAACCTTTTATTTTATCGTACCTGTTTTGGATGTCTCTTTCTATATCATTTTCTGGTTCGTCAGGATATGAAGGGATCTTGAATCCTTTAGAAATTAATTCGTCAATTGCTGCTTTTAATTGAGGTACGGAAGCAGAAATATTGGGAAGTTTTATAATGTTAGCTTCTGGTTTTTTTACCAATTCGGCAAGTTCTTTTAAAGCATCTGGAACCTGTTGTTCAGAAGTTAAGCTCTCTGGGAAAGTAGCTAAAATACGTGCAGATAAAGAAATATCTTTTGTAGCAATAGTGATGTTAGCGTATTTTGTAAAGGCAGTAATTATAGGGAGTAACGAGCGAGTTGCTAAGGCAGGCGCTTCATCGGTGATCGTGTAAACAATCGTTGAGGATTTCGACATGTGTAAGAATTTAATTATTAATCTGTTTGTATATTAAGTTTTCGGCTCTAAAATTACGATATCTTTTTTAGTTGCTCAAATTAATGATGTGCAAGTTGCTACGTATTGTATATATAGCAAAAAAAAAGGCTGTTTTTTAGAAACAGCCTTTTTAGGTATCGTTTTTTTGTAAAAATGAGAATTAACGTCTTTTTTCTGTAATTCTTGCTTTTTTACCAGTAAGTTCTCTAAAGTAGAAAATACGAGCTCTACGAACTTTACCGTGTTTGTTTACTTCAATTTTTTGAATAGCAGGTAAGTTGATTGGGAAGATACGCTCTACACCAAATGCACCTGACATTTTACGAATTGTAAACGTTTCTGAAGCTCCTGCTCCTCTACGTTGAATTACAACTCCTCTAAAAAACTGAGTTCTTGTTTTTTCACCCTCTTTAATTTCGTAATAAACTGTGATTGTATCTCCAGCTTTGAAATCTTCAAATTTGTTTTTAGCAACAAACTCGTCTTGTACGAATTTAATTAATGCTTCCATGTTGTATTGTATAATTGTTTTCAAAAGCAACATTCACGATTCTCGTCAGAGGTTGGTTTTGGAACTGCAAAAGTACTCTTTTTTTTTAATTTGACAAATCGTCTTTCGAAAGTAAATCTGGTCGGATTGTTTCTGTTCTTAAAAAGGACTGATCGTTACGCCAATCGTCTATTTTCGGGAAATTACCAGACAATAAAACTGCGGGTACTTTGAGTCCTTTGTATTCCGAGGGTCTTGTGTAAACAGGAGGGGAGAGTAAATTGTCTTGAAAAGAATCTGTAAGAGCGGAGGTTTCGTCACCCAAAACGCCTGGGATTAATCGGATGATTGTGTCACAAAGTACAGCGGCACCCAACTCTCCACCACTCAATACATAATCTCCTATAGATATTTCTTTTGTGATGTGCATTTCTCGTATGCGATGATCTACTCCTTTATAGTGCCCACATAAAATTAATATGTTTTTAGCTAAAGATAAGGTGTTTGAAGTTTGTTGGTTTAATGTTGGGGCATCGGGAGTCATATAAATGATCTCGTCATAGTCCCGTTCTGATTTTAATTGACTGATGCACGCATCTATGGGTTCTATCATAAGTACCATTCCTGCGCCACCACCAAATTGATAATCGTCTATTTTTCCATAGTTGTTCAACGCAAATTTTCGAAGGTCATGAAAATGTACTTCTACCATTTGTTTGTCAATAGCCCTTTTCATAATTGAATATTCAAAAGGACTTCTAATTAAATCAGGTGAAACTGTAATAATATCTATTCGCATGTGGCAAAGATATCATTCTCTAGAGTCTCTTGTCTATATCTCTATACTATTTTTCTCTTTCACTATTGGCTACTATATCAAATACATTTCCAAGTGACGGTTTAGAAAAGGAATTATTTTTTGTTTTAGCTAGGTAAAAAATCTAAGGGTAGCCTTTAGTTATCGTTCTATTTTATAACAATGCTAGAACGTAAAATAAACAATTTATATCGGTTATTTTGGATTGTAATTGGTATTACATATTTACCTTCGCTCTAATCATTCTATCGGCTTTGAAAATATCTTGTTTTAGAACAACATTGTTAAAACCATTGTTTTTTACAAGTGAAACGGTTTCTTTTCCTAAATATTGATTGATTTCGAAAAATAAATAACCACCTGGTTTTAAATGATTTTTTGCTAAACGTGCGATTTTTTCATAAAAAAGTAATGGATTATCATCTGCTACAAATAAGGAGGTATGAGGTTCGTGTTCCAATACGTTTTTTTGAATTTCTTTTTTTTCTAAATTCCGAACATAGGGAGGATTGCTTACAATAATGTCGAATTTCTCCGTCAGGGATACTGTTTTTAGAATGTCGACTAATTCGAATTTTACCGAGACATTATTTAGCTGTCCATTCTTTTTTGCTGTTGTCAATGCCTTTTCAGAGATGTCAAAAGCTGTAATTTGGGCATTGGGGTATTTTTTAGCCAAAGAAATAGCGATACACCCAGAGCCTGTTCCGATATCTAGGATGGAAATTTTGTTGGAGTTATCAATTGTGGTCTCAAGAATCCAAGAAACGAGCTCTTCTGTTTCAGGTCTAGGAATTAATGTATGCTCGTTTACATAAAAAGGGAAACCGTAAAATTCAGTTTCACCTAGGATGTATTGTATGGGTTTGTAATTTGTTAATTCAGACAACGCTTGATTTAGTTTTTTTAGGTCGCTGTCATTTATAACCAATAGTGGGTTCATAATAATATCTACTCTAGTTAAACCTAGTACATATTCAGAAATAAGGTTGAAAAACGAGTGTACCTCTGTTGTAGGGTACTGTGTTTCTAAGGTGTCGGTAAAGTAGTTTTTGTAGTTTTTTAATGTCATTTTTACAGGTCTTTTAGTGTCTAAAAATTACAAGTAGAGTGTTCCGTATTTTCGATGTATTTGTTGCTCTAATTGAATCCATATTTTTTGTATAATAATTGAGCTTCCTTTGTAATAGGGTGGTTTTTTTTGTCGTATTGACAAAAACCTGCTTCTTTTGCAAATCTAAGACATAAATTCATCATTTTAGTTTCTATTTCTATACCTTTTTAATCGCAGTAGTGGGTTTAATTCCCAGATGCTTGCATCCAAATGATTAAGGTTTTTTTCTTTTTCATGCCTCTTGGGCTTACTCCGAGGTTATTGACAGGTAAAACAGCTGAGTTTTGTGTGTTTTTACGGTTGGTAGACTTGCTCTAGAAGTGGCTTGGCATAAGGTTTTTTTAAAATAATGCATTAAATGATGTCAAAATAGTTCTGGTAATAAAGCGACTTTTTTACAATTCCTTTTTTCAATAGGTCGTATTTCTATGCTTGGATTCAGTATTAGAAAGCTTATATTTGTGGTGAAATTATGATATTGTAGAAAATGAAAAAGATAATAGTATTTGTGCTTTTTGGACTGGTTTCTTGCACCGTAAGTGAAACACCAGAATTTGTTGGTTTAGAAGAAGTGAAACTTCAAAAATTTGACACTAAGGAAATTGAGGTTTTTGCAGAATTAAAATTTTTAAACCCAAATAGTTTAGGAGGGACCTTAAAATGTGATGGGATAGAAGTAAGTGTGAATGGTCTGAATGTAGGAGTTATACGTTCTGAAGTTTTTGAGGTGCCTTCAAAAAAAGAATTTACAGTACCTTTAATTGCGAGGATTCCATATGATGAGTTGTTTAAATCGGATCGAAACAACCTGTTAAAAAACCTTTTAAATGTACTTCTTGATAAAAAAATCCATGTGAAGTATACAGGTGTCGTAACCTATAAACTGGGTGCATTTACCTATGATTATCCATTGAATTATTCAGATACTATATCTTTTAAAACTAAAAAATAATGCAACATACTCAGTACATGCAACGCTGCATTCAGATTGCTAAAAACGGACTCGGAACAACCCGTCCAAATCCTATGGTGGGGAGTGTAATTGTATGTGAAGGTGTAATCATTGGCGAAGGATTTACAAGCCCTTATGGCGGTTCACATGCAGAGGTGAATGCGATTAATTCGGTAAAAAACAAGAAGTTACTTAAGAAGTCGACTATTTATGTAACCTTAGAGCCTTGTGCACATTATGGAAAAACACCTCCTTGTGCTCATTTAATTGTATCGCAAGGGATTCCTAATGTGGTAATAGGAACTGTAGATCCGTTTAGTAAAGTGGCAGGAAAAGGCATTGAGATTCTAAAAAACGCTGGATGTTCGGTGGTTTTAGGAGTTTTAGAGCAGGCGTGTAAACAACACCATAAGCGATTTTTGACATTTCATGGAAAACAGCGGCCGTTTGTTATATTGAAGTGGGCAGAAACCAAAGATGGATTTATAGATGTTTATAGAAAAGAAACAGATATTGTAAATGCCAAACCTACTTGGATAACAAATAGCTATGCACGTCAGTTTGTTCATAAATTACGAGCTGAAGAGCATGCTATTTTAGTGGGGACAAATACGGTGATAAATGATAATCCTAAATTAGACGTTCGCAATTGGGAGGGAGAAAACCCTGTACGGATTGTTTTAGATAGGTCTTTGAGAGTCCCATCTAATTATGCTGTATTTGATGGTTCGGTAAAAACAATTGTTTTTACTGAGCAAAGCATTAAAGACAGTGATACTGTTTTTTATAAAAAGATTGATTTTTCTAAGGATTTGGCATATGAAGTTTGCAGCGTGCTTTATCTAGAAAACATTCAATCTGTAATTATTGAAGGGGGAAAAACCACCTTAGAAAGTTTTATTGAAGCTAATATTTGGGACGAAGCATTTGTATTTGTAGGGGATACTTATTTCGAAAAAGGTTTGATAGCTCCAGTGTTAACAGGAAAATTATTCGACGAAATTACTTTCGGAACGGATGTTCTTAAAAAGTACTTAAACCAATGTTAGATTTGATGTTTTCTGTGTTGTTAACAGGGTTTATTTTTTTGGTATTTAAAGGATTCGAAAAATATGAAATCGATAATTTACAAGCGATAATCGTAAACTATGTTGTTGCTTTTTCTATAGGATTTATGTTGTCTAAAAGTGATGTTCGTTTTCAGGAAATACCTGATCAATCATGGTTTTTAGGCGTAATTTTCTTAGGTGTTCTGTTTGTTTCTGTATTTAATTTACTGGCTTTAACAACGCAGAAATATGGATTTTCGATAGTTTCTGTTGCTTCAAAAATGAGTTTGGTGATCCCCGTACTTTTTGCTGTGTATATGTATGGAGACGTTTTGGATACGGCAAAAATAATAGGTCTTCTTTTTGCCCTATTAGCCGTGTATTTTATAACAAAAAAGAAATCTAAACAGCAGAAGTTTGATCGGAAACATATTTATTTTCCATTGCTATTGTTTATTGGGGCAGGAGTCTTGGACACTTTATTGAAATATATAGAAACTACGTATGTTTCTACTTCCGAATTTGAATTGTATACTGCGAGTATCTTTATGATGGCGGGAGGGTTTGGTCTGTTTTTTCTGATGATTAAGCAGTTTTTTTTAAAACGTAGAAAACCCTTGAGTTTTAAAACCATCATAGCCGGTATTGCTTTGGGAGTCCCAAATTATTTTTCCGTTTATTATTTATTAAAGGCGTTAAAAACTCAAGGGATTAGTAGTGCTGCTGTTTTTACAGTAAATAATGTTGCTGTTGTATTGTTGGCAACTATTATAGGCGTATTGTTTTTTAAAGAGCAACTTTCTAAAACCAATTGGTTAGGAGCATTGCTAGCTATTGTTGCTTTGTTGTTGTTTTATTTTTAGGGAATTCAGTTTTTTCAAAGAGTTCAATGCGAGATTCACCGTTAGATTTTTTATAGGCTCTAAACATACCAGTAGTATTGAAATCCCAATATACATCTCCTTTGCTGTCTATTAAGATCATTCCTCCAGATCCACCTAATGGTTCTATCTGATTGAATAGTACATCGTGTAAGGCTTGTTTTGGAGTGTTGTTCGTGTATTTTAAGATGGATGAAACTTCATGAGCAGCAACCGTTCGTATAAAATACTCTCCAGTTCCTGTACTAGAAATTCCACACGTATTATTATTAGCATACGTTCCTGCTCCTATTATAGGAGAGTCTCCTATGCGTCCGTATTTTTTATTGGTCATTCCTCCGGTGGATGTTCCTGCCGCTATTGTCCCATTTTTATCTATTGCTACAGCTCCTACAGTACCGTATTTGTGATCGTCTATTAAGGAGTTCTTTATAAGGTAGGCAGTATGGTCTAGTGTAATGGTGTCTTTTCCTTGTGTCTTTCTGAGTTGTTTGAGTCGTTTTTCAGTAAAAAAGTAGGAGGATGGCACCATTTTAGCACCGTATTTCTTTACTAAAATTTCAGCACCTTTTCCCGATAAAAGAACATGTTTAGAACTATCAAGTACTATGTTTGCCGCAGTAATTGGGTTTTTTATATGGTTTACTCCAGCTACGGCACCCGTATTTAAGGTTTTTCCATTCATAATTGAAGCATCCATTTCTTGGTTTCCTTCACTGTTAAATACAGCACCTTTCCCTGCATTGAACAAAGGTGAATCTTCTAAGATGTTGATGGCTGCTTGGACGGCATTTATAGAAGAACCATTGTTTTGTAATACGAGATAACCTGCATTCAGAGATTCTTCCAATTTGTCTTTATAGGCTGTTTCTTGCTCTTTGGAAAAGTAAGCACGTTTAATACCTCCTGCACCTCCGTGAATTACGATGGAAAATTGAGAAGAAGGACTTTGTTCTGTTTTAGCGTTTTTTGCGTCTTTAGTGCAACTAGTACATAATAGGATACTAAGTACGAACAGGGGAAATTTATTCATTTGTTTTTGATTTAAGCTCAAATATATTTAATAAATGTTAATTTATTGAGGTTCACGCTATATATTTGCAGCAAAACTCAAGGTATCGAAATAAAAGACACATACAGAACCGTTGTAAAACGAAGTCAAGGAGAAGTGCACAAAGTGAAAGGCAGCAAGTTTATAGGAATTGTCTTCCCTGTAGCGGATGAAGATGATGTAAAGCGTTGTTTATCTGAAGTTAAGAAAGAATTCTACGATGCGCGTCATTGGTGTTATGCTTGGCGCTTAGGAACGGAAACATTCAGGTTTCGTGCAAATGATGATGGCGAACCAAGTAATTCTGCAGGTCAACCAATTTATGGACAGATTTTATCACAAGATGTTACCAATGTTTTAATTGTAGTCGTTCGTTATTTTGGCGGTGTAAAATTAGGTGTAGGAGGTTTAGTATCAGCATATAAGATAGGTGCTCAGCTGGCGTTAGAAGCATCAGGAATTGTTCAGAAAACAATCTGTATTCGTTTTGAGCTTGTGTTTGATTACCCACATATGAATAAAGTGATGCGGATAATCAAAGAAAACAAGCTAAAAATCTGCACTCAAAAAATGGAGTTGAACTGTGAATATATTATCTCTGTTAGGAAGAGTGAGGCAGCGAAAATACTTCGATTGTACGCCGATTTAAGATGCCTTTCAATCAAGGAAATAGAAGACTAAAAGCATGTTAATTTTTGCATAAAATATGCAGGTATTCTGCATGGTTTATTTTTTTTAATATCGATAAAAACAAGGGTGCTTTCTCCTGTCGTTAATAGTTCCTTTTGTTGGTTAAATATCTCGTATTGAAAGACAATTCGTGCCGTTGGTTTAGATTTCAATGTCGTTTTTAATGTAAGAAGGTCGTCGTATTTTGCTGGTTTTAAGTAGTTTATATTTAGGTTAATTACGGGCAGCATAATTCCATCATTTTCCATCTTTTTATAAGAGATATTTAAATTACGAAGCCATTCGATGCGTCCCATCTCAAAATATTGGGCATAATTACCATGATATGCATAAGACATTTGGTCCGTTTCACTATAACGAATTCTGAATTGAATTGTGTGTGTCATTCTTTAATAAATTAGATTAAAAATTGTGCTCTTTATCTTACGCAAAAAATAGTTAATAATCAATAGTAAAAACATTTTTTTATACTGAAAATTATTCACACTTTTGTATGACCATGACCCGTAGAGGAAACTCTATGAATTTCAGCTAATTAAATAAATTAAACGCTACACAATAGAATGAGTAAAACTGCAGCATCAGTTTGGCAGGAATGCCTATATTTTATATCGGATAATATCAAGCCTCAAGCGTACAAAACTTGGTTTGAACCGATACTCCCGATTAAATTGACGGGCGAAGCACTTACAGTTCAAGTGCCGAGCAAGTTTTTTTATGAATGGTTAGAAGAGCACTACATTAAATTGTTAAGAGTTGCTTTAGTAAAACAACTAGGAGAAGATGCTAAGTTGATTTACGATGTACGTATGGAGAATACGTATAGTAATATTAAACCTCGAACAGTTAAAATTCCAAGTTCAAACAGGAATCCTATCAATCCTCAGGGAATGGCAGTGGCTGCAGAGTTCAATAAAAGAGAATTACGGAATCCTTTTGTAATCCCAGGGATTCAAAAAGTGAAAATTGAGTCTCAATTAAATCCAAATTATAATTTTGATAGTTTTATAGAAGGAGATGCCAATAGGTTGGCAAGATCAGCAAGTATGGCTGTAGCAAATAAACCAGGAGGAACTTCTTTTAATCCTTTATTAATTTACGGAGGTGTAGGTTTAGGTAAAACACATTTAGCCCACGCTATTGGTGTTGAGATTAAAGATAAGTATCCAGATAAAACGGTATTGTATATTTCATCTGAGAAATTTACACAGCAATATATAGATTCGGTAAAAGGAAATACAAGAAATGATTTTATTCATTTTTACCAAATGATAGATGTATTGATTATTGATGATGTTCAGTTTTTATCAGGTAAAACAGGTACACAAGATGTGTTTTTCCATATTTTCAATCATTTACACCAAAATGGAAAACAGGTGATTTTGACTTCGGACAAAGCGCCCGTAGACATGCAGGATATTGAACAACGATTGTTGTCTCGTTTTAAATGGGGCTTGTCTGCAGAACTGCAAGCACCTCATTATGAAACACGTGTTGCAATACTTCAAAATAAATTGTTTCGAGATGGTGTGGAAATGCCAGAAGAAATTGTTGAGTACATCGCCAAAAATATTACCTCCAATGTACGTGAGTTAGAGGGCGTTCTTATTTCTATGATTGCACAGGCTTCTTTTAATCGCAAAGAATTTACCTTGGCATTGACAAAACAAATTGTAGATAAATTTGTTAAGAACACAAAACGAGAAGTTTCTATTGATTATATTCAAAAAGTAGTTTCTAATTATTTTGACTTAGATGTAGCTACGTTGCAATCTAAAACTAGAAAACGACATATTGTTCAAGCGCGCCAATTGGCAATGTTTTTTGCAAAACGTATGACAAAAGCGTCTTTGGCTAATATTGGAGCTCAAATTGGAAAACGTGATCACGCCACAGTATTACACGCTTGTAAAACTGTCGATAACCTTTCTGAAACAGATAAACAGTTTAGAAAATATGTAGATGACTTGAGAAAGAAATTAACTTTTTAAAATAAGATCTCTTGTAAAATAATATCAAAACGAATGTGGCTTTTAAAAGTTACATTCGTTTTTAAATTTAATTCAAATTTATAGGAATGGTAAATATATTGATGGTTTGTTTGGGGAATATTTGTAGGTCACCATTGGCGGAAGGGATTTTAAAATCTAAAGTTAATCACCGTAAAGTAAGCGTAGATTCTGCGGGTACAGCTGCCTACCATATTGGGAAAGGACCTGACCCAAGATCAGTGAAGGTAGCAAAAGAACACGGACTTAATATAAGCAAACAAAAAGCACGTCAATTCAATACTTCCGATTTTAATAATTTTGATTTTATCTATGTAATGGATCAATCAAATTTTGAGGACGTTGTATCTTTGGCTGCTACAGAAGAGGAAATAAATAAGGTGAAATTAATTTTAAACGAAATTTCTCCCACAACAAATAGCGAGGTTCCAGATCCATATTATGGAGGGGAACATGGTTTTAAAAACGTATATGACATGTTAGATCTAGCCTGTGATAGTATCAATAAAAAGTTAAGTTATGAGTAGTATTGGAAAGTTGTATTTGATCCCTACGATGTTGGGAGATTCAGAACCATTAGAAGTATTGCCGCTATCGGTTAAAAAAGTGATCGAAGAGTTGGATTATTTTATTGTTGAAAATGATAGAAGTGCTCGTAAATTCATCAAACGAATTAGCCCTAGAAAGTCACAACCATCTTTAAAGCTTTTTCTTTTAGATAAGTATGCGGATGAAATAGAAGTTAGACGCTATTTAGACGTTTGTGCAGAAGGGATTTCTGTGGGGGTATTGTCTGAAGCTGGTGTGCCTGCTATTGCGGACCCTGGTGCGTTTATCGTAAAAATGGCACATGAGAAAGGAATACAAGTTGTGCCTTTGGTAGGGCCTTCTTCTATTTTATTGGCGATGATGGCGTCTGGATTAAATGGGCAAAACTTCGCATTTAATGGCTATTTACCAATTGATGTATCTGAACGTAAAAAAATGATAAAACACTTAGAGCGGTTCTCTAAAGAAAATAATCAATCTCAAATTTTTATTGAAACACCGTATCGTAACGATAAAATGTTTACAGATTTAAAGACGATCCTAACACCAGGGACAGATTTATGCATCGCATGTGATATTACATTGAGTACCGAGTATATAAAAACACATACCATCCAAGAATGGAAAAAACACAAACCTAGTTTGCATAAAAGACCTACGATTTTTATAATTCATAAACTTTAATCACTCTTGGCTGAGGTTTCCGAGGTTCATCCTCGCAATAAAGAAGTGTGCCTCGTACTCTTGGGGAGAGGCTGTTGATAAAAAAAGGAGCTGTTATAATAAAATAACAGCTCCTTTTTTTTATTTTAAGATACTTTTAAGTGTGTAGAATACAGTGTTTTGCTTGGTCAATATAGGTGCGCCCAATGGTGTATCTAATGCCGCCAATTTCTACACTATTTCCTTCTAACATATCTATTTTATCTATGGCTATAGTGTAAGATCGATGAATTCGGATGAAGTTCTCTGAAGGTAAGTTTTCCGTAAAACTCTGAAGTGTTTGATGAATAATATACCTGCTAGTAAGTGTTATTATTTTTAAATAATCCTTTAAGCTTTCAATGACAAGAATTTCGTCCAAGTATATTTTTTTCATTTTCTTTTTGTCTATTTTGACAAAGATATGAGGGCGATTATTGATGGATTGTTCTACGTGATTGATGTTGTTTCGAATGCTAAAAACTTTATTAATTGATTTAGCAAACCGGGGGAACCCAATAGGTTTTACTAAATAATCTAGTAAATCTAATTCGTAAGCTTCAATGGCAAATTCGGTATGTGCTGTGGTGATTATTATTAAGGGTTTTTTAGTTAAACTTTTGATAAAACTTAAACCGTCGAGTAAGGGCATGTTAATATCTAGGAAAATCAAGTCTATCTCGTTATCTTTTAGGAAATTGAGTGCGTCTACGGCATTGTTGAAAGTTGTAACCATCTCTATGTCAGTAAACTGAGATAAATGTCCTTTGATAACTTCAATAGCTAAAGGTTCATCGTCAATAATCAAGCATCTCGTCCTCATTGTATTTTTATTTTAAGTTGTGCAATAAAAAGTCCTTCTTTCTCTTCGGTTTTTACTTCGTATTCGTTTTTCTTATAGCCTAGCTCTAATCTTTTCTGTACATTTTTTAACCCTAAACCGCTTTTTGTTTGAAAACGTTGCTCATATATCGTTTTCGCTGGTAGCGGGTTTTCGATACGAAAGTAAAGAAAATCTTCTTTAACTGTTATACTTATATCAATTTTAATTTTTCCAATATTTTTGTTTGCTCCATGTTTAAATGCATTTTCCACAAAAGCAAGGAGTAACATGGGGGGAATAGACTTGTCCATCAGCTCACCAGAGAGTTCCATATTTATCTCTAGTCGCTCATCAAAACGTATGCGTTCTAGGTCCAAATAGTTTTGAATGCACATAATTTCTTTGTCTAAAGTTTGACTTTTATTTTTAGTTTCGTGTAATAAATAGCGCATAAATTCAGATAGCTTTAAAATGATTTTAGCAGTTTTGTCTGATTTTTCTATAGCCAACGAATAGATATTGTTCAATGTGTTAAAAAAGAAATGTGGAGATATTTGAGACCTTAAGAATAAAAGTTCTGTTTCTAGTTGTACTTTTGCGAGCTTTGTAGAGCGTTGATGTTCTTGGATCCAATCCATGGTTATTTTAATGGCAGTTACAAATGTAATTACGTACAATTCTCCGATCATCATGTTCAAAGAGTAATTTACAGTAAACTTTCGTGTAATTTCAGGTCCTTCTGGCCATACATCATTAGAAACTAAAAAATAAGTCAAGTAAAATTTAATAAAAACCATTAAAAATAAGATTCCAGAAATAGAAAGCAGGTAATAAAGTATTTGCGTTTAAAAACAAAAAGGGGCATTAAAATATAGATGTTCAGATAACATAATAACATGTGTATAGGGAATCCTATAAGATTTGTTTTGATGGAATAATCAAAATCATCGAAGTAGAATCCCCAACGAAGGACATTCACTCCAAAGTAGATCATCCAAAAAATAATGTGATGCTTTAATTCTATTTCAGAGAACTTCAGTTGCTCCATATTTGTGTTCTGAGAATCTATTGCCATGGGTTTGTGATTTTGTTTTTGTTCAACCTACTTTAAGTGTTATACGTCTAATATTTTTTGATAAAAGGCAAAATTACACAATATTTAGCTTTAATTTTATTTATCACAAATCAACAGAACTAAATTTTGATAATAATCATTATGAAGAAAATATATTTATTGAGTTTAACGGCCTTTATCATCCTTTTTACTGCATGTAAACATAAGGATATTGTCGTCCAAAAAGAGACGACATCTAATATAAAATATGTAGATCCTTTTATTGGAACTGGAGGACATGGGCATACCTATCCTGGCGCTACTGTACCCTTTGGAATGTTGCAATTGAGCCCAGACAATGGGATCTCTAAATGGGATTGGTGCTCGGGCTACCATTATACAGATTCTATTACCATTGGTTTTAGTCACCTACATTTGAGTGGAACAGGGATTGGAGATTTGAATGATATTCGTTTTATGCCGATCAATAAAAAGGTGGATTTGTCTAAAAAAATAACCACAAGAGATGATATTCCATACAAATCGGTCTACAGCCACTCGGAAGAAAACGCAACAGCGGGATATTATGCAGTTGAATTAAAAGATTTTCATATTAAAGCGGAGTTGACAGCGAGTTTAAGAACAGCTTTTCATAAATATACCTTTGCAAAAGAGAGTCTACAGTCTGTAATTGTAGATTTAGGATTTGCCATTAATTGGGATAAAACAACGGCATCTGCTATTCATATTGTGGATCAGCATACTATTTCTGGATATAGATATAGTAAAGGTTGGGCAAAAAATCAAAAAGTGTTCTTTGTTGCTAAATTTTCAAAGGCAATTAAGAATTTTGATTTGGTAGCAGACAACACATATATAACCAATGTAAAAACGGTTGAAGGTGAAAAAACAACAGCCCAATTGTTTTTCGAAAAAGAAAGCAACAATCAACTTCAAGTCAAAGTAGGTGTCTCTTCTGTGAGTATAGAAAATGCATTTGAAAATATTGCGGATCAAGGGGATGCTTTTAATTTTGATCAGATAAAAAATGATGCTGAGAAAATTTGGACTAAAACATTGGATAAAATTAAAATAGAAACACCAAATGAAGATTTAAAGAAAATATTTTATACGGCTTTATACCATACCCAAATTGCTCCTGTTACTTTTAGTGATGTAAATGGAGCGTTTAGATTGGAAAATGATTCAATTGTAAAAGCAGCGGGATATACCGCGTTTTCAACACTTTCTTTATGGGATACATTTAGAGCGCAACAGCCATTAATGACACTTATTGATCAAGAAAAAGTGGCGGATATTATCAATTCTATGTTGGCCTATTATCAAACTAAAAAAATACTTCCTGTTTGGACTTTGTATGGAAATGAAACCAATACAATGACAGGTTATCACTCCATTCCAGTTATTGCCGAAGCGTATTTAAAAGGAATCAAAGGATTTGATATTAACAAGGCTTATGAAGCTATGAAAGGAACGATGATGCAAGACGAACGTGGCTTGGATTTGTATAAAAAATACGGATACATTCCGTATAATCTATTAGACGAATCCGTGACCATTACCTTGGAATATGCATATGATGATTGGTGTGTGGCTCAAATAGCAAAAGCTTTACATAAAAATGAAGATTTTGAGTATTTTATGAATAGGTCTAAAGCCTACGAAAAATTGTTTGATCCTATAACTGGTTTTATGAGGGGGAAAGACCAAAAAGGAACTTCTTGGAAAACGCCCTTTGATCCAAAATATTCTGCACATAGAATTCATGCTGAATATACAGAAGGAAATGCATGGCAACATAGTTGGTTTGTATTACACGATACAGATAATTTAGTAAAAATGCATGGAGGAGCTGCTAAATTCAGTGAAAAATTAGAGCAATTATTTACAGCATCTTCTGAAATAACAGGAGACAATGTTTCTGTTGATATTTCTGGTTTGGTTGGTCAATATGCACATGGAAATGAACCAAGTCATCACATCGCCTATATGTTTAATTTTTCGAATAAACCTTGGAGAACTCAATATTGGGTACGTCATATACTGGAAACACAATACTCTTCACTTCCAGATGGCTTAAGTGGAAACGAGGATTGTGGGCAGATGTCTGCCTGGTACGTGTTTAGTGCTATGGGGATTTATCCATACAGTCCTGCATCGGGTGAATACCAAATTGGAAGCCCAATGTTTGAAAAATCAACAATTAAAATGTCTGATACAATTGACTTTGTAATTGAAGCAGTACATGCCTCAAAAGATAATATTTACATACAGTCAGCTACGTTGAATGGAGAAGTATTCAACCAAACAACCATCAGCCATCAAACAATGAAAAAGGGTGGTACACTCAAATTTGTGATGGGAAATACACCAAATAAAAACTGGGGATTAAAAAAATTAACGAGTAAATAATGGATATAATTGATATCACAATAATAGCAGTATATGTTCTACTGACATTATTTGTAGGAGTTTGGGTCTCAAAAAAGGCTTCAAAAGGATTAAAATCATACTTCTTAGGAGGTAATAATATTAAATGGTATTTTCTAGGACTTAGTAATGGATCTGGGATGTTCGACGTTTCTGGTACCGCTTGGATGGTAGGAATTCTGTTTTTATATGGTCTTAAAAGTTTTATGTTCATGTGGCTATGGCCTATTTGGAATCAAATATTTGTGATGATGTTCCTCGCTGTTTGGATCAGACGTTCTAATATTATGACAGGTTCTGAGTGGATTTTAACACGCTTTGGAAATGATAAGGCTGGACGTGCATCTCATAAGATTGTAGCGGTTTTTGCTATTGTTTCTGCCGTTGGGTTTATTGCTTACTTTTTTGAAGGAGTAGGGAAGTTTATGACCGTTATTTTACCTTGGGATTTAACATGGGCTATGGGAGATAGTGTATTGCTAACATCTGAACATGTTTATGCATTAATCATAATTATCTTAACTACCTTTTATACCGTAAAAGGGGGGATGTTTTCTGTAGTAGCTACGGAAGTATTGCAATATGGAATTATGGTAATCGCTGGAATTTTAGTGGCGGGCTATACTTTTTATGCCATTAGTGATGCTCAAATTGCTGCGGTGATTACCCCAGAATGGCGCTCTGTATTTTTCGGATGGGAATTAGAAACCCATTGGTCGGATAAATACCAAGCGTTTAACGATTTGATCGATTCTGAAGGTTATAAAATGTTTGGTGCTTTGATTGGGATGACTATTTTTAAAGGATTCTTTGCAAGTATTGCAGGGCCTACTCCTAGTTATGATTTACAACGTATTTTATCTACAAAATCGGTAAAAGAAGCTGCTTTAATGAGCGGGTTTACAAACCTAATATTGTTTATTCCTAGATACTTATTAATTGCTGGGATTGTAGTGGTTGCTTTGGTAGAATTAGCACCTGTAATGGCTGAGAATCCATTGCTTAGTGGAGCTGATTTAGAAGTGATTTTACCCAAAGTAATTAATTTCCATATTCCTGTTGGGATTAAAGGATTGTTATTGGCAGGGTTGTTAGCCGCGTTTATGTCTACGTTCTCTGCTTTTGTAAATGCAGGACCTGCTTATATTGTAAACGATTTATATAAAAAATATTTCAAGCCAGAGGCAACTGATAAACACTATATCAGAGCCAGTCATATTGCATCTTTTACCGTTGTAGGATTAGGGGTGTTTATGGGCTTCTTTGCAAATTCTATTAACTCCTTAACGCTTTGGATAACCTCTGCGTTGTTTGGAGGCTATGTAGCAGCAAATTTCTTGAAATGGATTTGGTGGCGTTTTAACGGATGGGGTTATTTCTGGGGAATGTTTGCAGGACTATTTATTGCTTCTCTACAATTTGTAATGGATAGTTATAAAGGTACATTTACTGAAGGAACATTGATACATGACTTGTCAGAAATAAATGCAATTTATTTATTCCCTATTATTTTTGGTGTTTCCTTATTAGGATCGTTCTTGGGTACTTGGTTTACAAAACCTACAGATATGGATACCTTAAAATCCTTTTATAAAACCGTACATCCTTGGGGTTGGTGGAAACCTGTTTGTGAAGCAATCCAAGAGGAAGATCCAACGTTTACAAAAAACAAGAATTTTTGGTTCGATATGGGGAATAGTGTGATTGGTGTGATTTGGCAATCGAGCATGATTGTGTTGCCTATTTATTTTATTATTCGTGATTATCCAAAAGGGTTTATAGCATTAGCTGTATTTTTGGTGACTTCAACCATTTTAAAATTCACATGGTACGATAAAATTAAAAATTTATAGCACGCTTATAATTAGTAAAAAAAAGTTTCAATTATTAAATAGATATAAAATGAGTGATATTCCTTGGCAAGATAAACCAGAAGGTAGTAATGATGTAGTGTGGAGATATTCTGAAAATCCTATTATAGATAGATATGCAATTCCTTCTTCAAATAGTATTTTTAACTCTGCGGTTGTCCCTTTTGAAGGTGGCTTTGCAGGTGTGTTTAGATGTGACAACAAGGCAGTTCAAATGAATATTTTTGCTGGTTTTAGTAAAAATGGTATTGATTGGGATATCAATCATGATCCTATTGTAATGCAGGCTGGGAATACAGATATGATCGCATCTGATTATAAATACGACCCAAGAGTTGTGTTTATAGAAGATAGATATTGGATTACTTGGTGTAATGGCTACCATGGTCCCACCATTGGTATTGCATATACGTTTGATTTTAAAGAATTTTTTCAATGCGAAAATGCCTTTTTACCTTTCAATAGAAATGGGGTGTTATTTCCGCAAAAAATCAATGGGAAATATGCCATGTTAAGTCGTCCAAGCGATAATGGACACACACCTTTTGGTGATATATATATTAGTTATAGTCCTGATATGAAATATTGGGGGGAACATCGCTGTGTGATGAAAGCAACTCCTTTTGAAGACAGTGCTTGGCAGTGTACAAAAATAGGTGCGGGTGCTGTTCCTATTTTAACAGAAGAGGGCTGGTTGATGATTTATCACGGTGTAATTAATACGTGTAATGGTTTTAGATATGCTATGGGATCTGCAATTTTGGATACAGAGGATCCAAGCAAGGTATTGTTTAGAACCCAACCTTATTTATTAGGACCTGCGGAATCGTATGAACTTACAGGGGATGTACCAAACGTTGTATTTCCATGTGCAGCTTTGCACGATTTTGAGAAAGATAGAATTGCTATTTATTACGGAGCAGCAGATACGGTAGTCGCCATGGCTTTTGCTAAACTGAGCGAATTGATACAATACACAAAGGATAATAGTTTATAAACCCATTGATTATGTACTCGAAATTAAATTTTTTAAGTGCCGTTTTAGGATGTTTTTCATTGATGGCTTGTGCACAGAGTTCGAAGGAAATTATTCCAGAGACCTATGTGGCTTTTCAAACAGATGAAACCATTACCATAGATGGTGATGCTTTGGAGAAATCTTGGTCTAAGGTGGAATGGTCCAACGCTTTTATGGATATAGAAGGGATTAAAAAGCCAACGTATAAAACCCAAGTGAAGATGATGTGGGATCAAAAGTATTTCTACATTTTAGTACAGATGGAAGAGCCGCATGTTTGGGCAGATATTACCCAAAGGGATGCTATAATTTTTCATAATAATGATTTTGAAGTGTTTATAGATCCTGATGGTGATACGCATAACTATTACGAATTGGAAATTAACGCCTTGAATACGGTCTGGGACTTGTTCATGACCAAACCTTATAGAGAAGAAAATGTGGTCTTGAACGATTGGACATTGACAGGCTTAAAATCTGCTGTAAAAGTACAAGGGACAATTAATAATGCATCTGATACAGACAAAGGATGGACCTTAGAAATGGCCATTCCTTGGGCAGCTTATAAAAAATCTTATTTCGAAAAAAATGTGCCTAAAAATGACTTCTGGAGGGTTAATTTTTCTAGAGTCAATTGGGATTTTGACCTTGTAGATGGAAAATACTCTCGAAAAAAAGACAGTAAAGGAAACTATGTACATGAATACAATTGGGTATGGTCTCCTATGGGAGTGATAAATATGCATGAACCAGAAAAATGGGGCTATGTGTATTTTAGTTCTAAAAAGGTAGGTGAAACGGATGTATTTACAATTCCTCAAGACGAAAAAATCAAATGGGAATTATACCGTTTGTTACGTGCTCAAAAATCATATCATTCAAAATATAAAACCTATGCTACGCGTATTGATAGTTTAATTTCGAAACAAATTATTGTAGATCATAAAACCTTAATTCCTTCGATAGAAAATCATAGCACAGGATGGAATATTACAATAAAAAGCCCTTTTTCACATAAAACATTAATTATAAAAGAAGATGGAAAATTCATTTCTAAGTAAAAATTTAATAAAAGTTACCATTATAAGTGTCTTGTTACTTCTTGTAGGTATCGCAGCATGTACCGATTGTAACCTTTCGAGTAAAGAATCGGTAAAAGAAACAACAAAGGAATCTGTAAAAGAAAAAGATGTTTTTGAATTTGGCGTATGGATTACTGCAAAGAACAAAACTTCAAACGAAGCCTATGCCGTAGAATTTAAAAAGTATAAGGATGCGGGAATTGATGAAGTACTGATCAATACAGGAACGGATCCTGTTTTGTTACAGCGCATTACTCCTGTAGCAATAAAAGCGGGTTTAAAAGTACATGCATGGATTATGACGATGAACCGTCCAGGGGATTCAATAGCATTGCAACATCCAGAATGGTACGCGGTGAGTAAGGAAGGGAAGTCTTGTTTTGATACCCGTCCTTATGTGGATTATTACCAATGGCTTTGTCCAAATAGAGAAGCCTCTAGAAATCATATCTTAGGATTGATAGAAGGATTGGCAAAAGTGGATGGGATTGAGAGTGTTCATTTAGATTATATCCGTTTTGCTGATATTTTCTTACCTATTGGATTGTTACCTAAGTACAATTTAAAGCAGGAAACAGAAATGCCTGAATATGATTTTTGCTACTGTGATGTTTGTTTGGCTAAATTTGAAGCGCTACATCATAAAAATCCATTAGAAAGTGCCAATACTTCTATCGATATGGAGTGGAAACAGTTTCGTTTAAACAGTGTGAAAAATATTGTGAATGATGCGTATAAAATTGTTCATAAATACAACAAACGTTTAACAGCTGCTGTTTTTCCTTATCCAGAAATGGCGGATCACATGGTGCGTCAACGTTGGGATAAATGGAATATAGATGAAGTGTATCCAATGATATATCACGGGTTTTATAACGAAGAAATAGATTGGATTGGATTTGCTACCAAACAAGGAGTGGATGATGTTAAAGACAAGGGAATAGGTGTGAATACCGGTATTTATATGCCTCCGTTTAAATCGGCTGATGAGGTTAAAAAAGCCATTATGCTTGCCAAAAATAATGGAGCTAAAGGGGTGACTTTCTTTGATGGTCCAGCCTTGACTCCCGAATTTTTAAAAGCAATTAAAGAAACAAAAGATAGTTTAAACTAAGAATGAATGCGTAAAACAGGGCTGTTTATCATAGGAATTATAATGCTTGCCATAGGATGTAAAAATCGAGATGTTCAACCATTAAATTTAGTGGATTATGTAAATCCATTTATTGGGACAGATGGCCCTGGAAATACGTATCCTGGGGCTACAGTGCCCTTTGGAATGGTGCAATTAAGCCCAGATATTGGAATACCTGGCTGGGATCGGATTGCAGGATATTATTACAAAGATTCTATCATTTCTGGATTCTCCCACCTGCATTTAACAGGTACAGGGGCCGGAGATTTATATGATATTCTTGTGATGCCTACCAACAGCCGATTCGCTAAGCGTATTCCTGCAAATAATTACAAACCATTTTCGAGTTTTTCTCATCAGAAAGAAACGGCAAGTCCAGGCTATTATAGTGTGGACTTGTTAGATTATGGGATTAAAGCGGAATTGACGGCGACCCCTAGGACAGGAATTCATCAATATACGTTTCCTAAAGATGACGCTTCTAAAATTACGATCGATTTGGGCTATGCCTTAAACTGGGACAGTCCTATTGATACGTATCTTAAAGTAGTTGATAAGAGTACTATTGAAGGCTATAGAAAATCAACGGGTTGGGCAAAAGACCAACGTGCTTATTTTGTAATCAAAGTATCAAAACCTTTTGATTCGTACCAAATATACAGCAACGATTCTTTGGTGTCATCACCCGTAAAAGGTAAAAATACACGCATTGTTTTAAATTATAAAACAGATCAGGGAGAACAAATTGTACTTAAAACGGGGCTGTCTACAGCACGTATTTCTGGAGCATACAAATCATTAGAAATAGAAGCTCCAGATTTTAATTTTGAAAAGTACAAACGCAATGCTAGTGATTTGTGGGAGAAGCAATTGAATAAAATTGTAATAACAACAAACGATACTATAAAAAAACACATATTTTATACCATGATGTATCAATCTATGTTGGCGCCTACCTTATTAAGTGATCTTGATGGAGATTATAAAGGGGCAAATGGTCACATAGAAAAAGCGGTTGGTTTTGATCGTTATGATACATTTTCTTTATGGGATACCTATCGTGCTGCGCATCCTTTGTACACTATTTTACATCCTGCACGGACCTCGGATATGATCAATAGCTTATTGGCGCATTATAAAGAAACAGGGATTTTACCTGTTTGGTCTATGCAAGGGAATGAAACGAATATGATGATCGGTTACCATGCGGTTCCTGTTATCGTAGATGCTTATTTTAAAGGAATTGAGAATTTTGATGTTGCTTTTGCTTATGAAGCATGCAAAAAAAGTGCAATGGTAGACACACGTCAGATAGATAAGTATAAAGAATTAGGCTATGTTCCTGTAGCTACCGATCATGAAAACTGGTCAGTTTCTAAAACCTTGGAATATGCTTATGACGATTGGTGTATTGCAGAGTTTGCAAAGGCTTTGGGGCATACAAAAGACCAAGCTTATTTTTATAAGAGATCCGAGAATTGGCGTAATTTATATGATACTCAGAGTACATTTATGCGTCCAAAATTAGCGGATGGAAATTTTATCAAACAGTTTGTTCCTAAGGAATATTCCATTTATTTTTGTGAGAGTAATGCATGGCAGTATTTTTGGTCTGTTCCTCAAAATATGGAAGGTTTGATACAAGCTCTTGGAGGAAATCAAGCATTTGAAAAAAAATTAGATACCATGTTTAGTTTGCGACCTTTAGCAACTGATAAATTGCCTATTTTTAGTACCGGAATGATCGGACAATATGCACATGGAAATGAACCAAGTCATCATGTGGGCTATTTGTATAACTATATAGGGAAACCATGGAAAACCCAAAAAATTATTCGAGAAATACTAGAAACACAATATAAAAACACGCCTGATGGACACTGTGGAAATGAAGATTGTGGTCAAATGTCTTCTTGGTATATTTTTAGTTCTCTTGGCTTTTATCCTGTAAATCCAGCACAAGGCGTGTATAGTTTTGGGGCTCCTTTGTTTGATAAAGCAGTATTGAATTTGGAAAACGGAAAACAATTTGTGGTAGAGACCCTACATAATAATGATCAGAATTACTACATTCAGTCTGTTGTACTGAATGGAAAAACAATCCATCGTAGTTATATCACCCATAAAGAAATTACCCAAGGTGGAACACTTGTGTTTACCATGGGAAATACCCCTAATAAGAAAGGAAAGCATCTGATGGCTTTATCTTCAAAAATATATCAATAAAAAAACAAAAAAAATGTCTGGTAGAAGAAATTTTATAAAAAAAGCAGCGTTGGGTACTATTGGAATGACTGCC
Source organism: Flavobacteriaceae bacterium (assembly GCA_965224465.1). Classification (GTDB taxonomy): domain Bacteria; phylum Bacteroidota; class Bacteroidia; order Flavobacteriales; family Flavobacteriaceae. The sequence goes on from OZ245049.1 coordinate 4,956,902, forward strand.
ATTTTGAGTTGTAAAGAAGGAACTAAGGAAACTGCTGAAGTGGTCGTAAAACCCAAGAATACAACACTTAAAAAACCTGTAATTATTTCTACATGGAATCATGGATTACCTGCGAATGCTGCCACTTGGGAAAGTTTACACGCACATAAACCTCCGCTAGATGCCATAGAAAAAGGATTGAAAATTCCAGAAGCAGACCCAAAAGTAAGAAGCGTAGGCTATGGTGGGTTTCCTGATAGAGAAGGAAAAGTAACCTTAGATGCTTGTATTATGGATCATAATAGTGATTGTGGATCCGTGTGTTTCTTAGAAGGAATAATGCATCCTATTTCTGTTGCAAAACGTGTATTGCAAAATACGCCTCATGTGATGTTATCAGGGGAAGGTGCATTTCAATTTGCAAAAGAAGAGGGCTTTAAAGAAGAAAATTTACTGACTGCCGAAGCAGAAAAAGATTGGCATAAATGGATGGAGGAATCTAAATACGCTCCAGTAATTAATACAGAAAATCACGATACTATTAGCATGTTGGTATTGGATAAAGACGGGAATCTTTCTGGGGGATGTACCACCAGTGGTGCTGCTTGGAAAATGCACGGTCGTGTTGGTGATTCTCCAATAATTGGTGCAGGCTTGTTTCTTGATAATGATGTGGGTGCAGCCGCTGCTACGGGACTTGGAGAGGCAGTGATTAGAACCGCAGGTTCTGCCATGGTGGTAGAATTGATGCGTCAAGGAAAATCTCCGAATCAGGCATGTAAAGAAATAGTAGAACGTATTTATAATAAACATAAAAATCATAAGGACATGCCTTATTTACAAGTGGGATTTATCGCTTTAAATAATAAAGGTGTTCATGGAGCTTACAGCTTGCGTTCTGGATTCAATTATGCCATACATGATCAAAAAGAGGGGAACAGAATGGAAGATGCTGCATTTAAAATGACTTGGGATGATTAGCGACTCGCATTGAGTACAGGAGTTTTACCGTCGTGAAATGTTAGCTGATAAAAAGAATACAGATTAATTAAACTATATATAACGATCCTTTTTTTTCTTTGGGAATAAACTGAAGGCAGAGAGGATCCTTAACGAATAAACGTCATCCTTGTGTATGCAAGGAAACCAATAAAGATGAAGACAAATTACCCTATAAAATTCGAACCAATTTTAAAAGATAAAATTTGGGGAGGTGAAAAATTAAAAGCATTGTTTAATAAAAAATCTACACGAAATGATATCGGTGAAAGCTGGGAAATATCTGATGTAAATGGAAATGTTTCTGTGGTGACCAACGGTGCTTTAAAAGGTCAGGATTTACAAGAAATATTAAAAGCACACAAAGGCAGTTTGGTAGGGCATAAAGTCTATGAAAAATTTGGTGATAATTTCCCCTTGTTAATCAAATTTATAGATGCGAAAGAAGCCTTGAGCATCCAAGTACACCCAGATGATGTGTTGGCAAAAGAACGTCATAACTCATTCGGAAAAACAGAAATGTGGTATGTGATGCAGGCAGAAGCAGCAGGTGATCTGATTGTTGGTTTTAACAAAACTGTAAGCAAAGAATCGTATGTGGAACATTTGAAAAATAAGAAATTATTGGAGATAATGAACCAAGAAAAAGTAAAAAAAGGAGCTTGTTATTTTATACCTACGGGGCGTATTCATGCTATTGGAGCAGGTGTTTTATTGGCAGAAATTCAACAGACAAGTGATATTACTTATAGAGTGTATGATTGGGATCGTGTGGATGATCAAGGGAATGGACGTGAGTTACATACGGAAATGGCATTGGATGCTATTGATTATAAAGCCCAAGAAAAATATACGACAGACTATGATACCGTTGTAAATGCATCTTCTCCTATGGTGGATTGTAAATATTTTACGACCAATATGGTGGCTGTAGACGGTACCTTATCCATAGACAATACGGACAAAGATTCCTTTGTGATTTATATGTGTGTGGAAGGTGAAGCAAGCATTCATTATGGTGATAATCAGTTTGAAACAGTCTTAAAAGGGGAAACTATTTTAATTCCAGCGAGTTTAAAATCATACCAAATTAAATCGAATATTTATTCAGAATTATTAGAAGCATATATTAAATAATAGGGAACCACAACATACATTTATGAAACATATAGTTCGCAACGTTTTTAGGATTTTAATGATGTTATTTTTAGCTGTCTCTTGTACAAAACCAACAAAAGTTTTTGTAGAAAGTGACCTGAAAATCATTCCAAAACCGGTCTCTTTAGTCTTAAATAAGGGAGTGTTTGAATTTAATAAAAACACCGTTTTTGTAGTAAATAATGATGAGCAACACGAAATTGCTGCTGCATTGACTAAAAAATTGAAAGCGGCTGCTGGATTGGATGTTAACATAATATCGTCCCCTGTAAATACTAATTTTATTGCATTTGTAAAGGATGCGTCTTTGGCTACAGAGGGCTATACTTTAAGTGTATCTTCTTCTAGTATCACCATTAAAGCAAAGACAAACGCTGGGTTTATATACGGATTGGAAACCATACGTCAATTATTACCTACAGCTATTGAAAGCAATACGCTGGTTAGTGATGCGCAATGGGTGATTCCTGCTGTAGAAATTAAGGATAAACCTCGCTTTGAATGGAGAGGGTTGATGTTGGATCTTTCGCGTCATTTTTTCGGAAAATCGTATTTGAAGAAAACGATTGATGCGCTAGCAATGCATAAAATGAATGTACTACACTTGCATTTAGTGGATGACCAAGGGTGGAGAATAGAAATCAAAAAGTATCCTAAATTAACAAGTATTGGTGCTTGGCGTGTAGATCAAGAAGATGCACCTTGGAATGGTAGAGAAGCGGTAACAGCGGATCAAAAAGGAACCTATGGAGGGTTTTTGACTCAGAAAGATTTGAAAGAAATTGTGTTGTATGCCCAACTTAAGAACGTAGAGATTATTCCAGAAATAGAAATGCCAGCCCATGTGTCTTCTGCCATTGCTGCATATCCTGAACTGTCTTGTTTTGACACTAAAATAGGCGTGCCTTCTGGTGGATTGTGGCCCATTACTGATATTTATTGTGCAGGAAAAGAGCATACGTTCGAATTTTTAGAAAATGTATTGTTAGAAGTGATGGATATTTTTCCTTCTAAATATATCCATATTGGTGGGGATGAAGCCACCAAAACCAATTGGAAAAAATGTCCGCATTGTAAAAAACGTATGAAAACGGAAGGGCTTGCCAATGCAGAAGAATTACAAAGCTATTTTATCAAGCGTATAGAGAAATTTATCAAATCAAAAGGAAAGAAACTCATAGGTTGGGATGAGATTTTAGAAGGTGGATTGGCGCCAGACGCAACGGTGATGAGCTGGAGAGGTGTCAAAGGTGGCTTGGAAGCGGCTAAACATGGCAATGATGTGGTGATGACTCCTGGAAGTCATTGTTATTTTGACCATTACCAAGGACCTAGAGATAATGAGCCACAAGCATGGGGAGGCTATACACCTTTAAGTAAAGTGTATACTTTTGATCCAGTGGTTGATGGGATGACAGCAGAAGAAGCCAACCATGTACTAGGAGGTCAAGCAAATTTATGGGCTGAGTTTGTACCTACAGCTTCCCAGTCTGAATATATGATTTATCCACGTATTGCTGCATTGGCAGAAACTTTATGGAGTCCTAAAGCATCCCGGAATTGGGGCGATTTTTCTAAGCGCATCCCAGCAATGTTTGAACGCTATGAATATCTAGGAATCAATTATGCCAAAAGTGTGTATTTGATTACGGCTGCTACTAAAATGAATTTAGAAACCAACCAAGTAGAAGTTTCCTTAAAAAACGAGTTTCTAGATGCTGATATTCGGTATAATTTGGATGGTTTAGCAATTACTGAAAATGCGGTCAAATACGCAACACCTGTCCTGTTGACAAAAACAACAACAATACATGCTTCTCTATTTAAAAATAACAAACCTGTAGGATTGGTGTTTGAGAAAACGATCAATTTTCACAAGGCTGTTGGTAAAAAAGTGAATTATATCCAAAAGTATAGCGATCAATACAAAGGAGCTGCAGCTGTTGGTTTGGTGAATGTACTCAGAGGGTCTAAGGATTTTCACGATGGTCAATGGCAAGGTTGGATTGGAAATGATATGGAGGTTGTGATCGCTACAAAAGGGATAGATTTTGAAACAATAACTGTTGGTTCTATGGAAGATCAAGGTTCTGGGATATATTTTCCAAGCCAGATTACGGTACTTGTTTCAGACGATGGTGTAGATTTTAAACAAGTTGCTCAAATAGACAGACCTTTTGCTAAAAATGCCAATGCTGCATTGCATAATTTTGAAATTCCTGTAGGCGTTCAACATACTAATTTTTTGAAAGTGATAGCGAAAAATTTAGGAAAAGCTCCAAACGGTGGCGATACTTGGTTATTTGTAGATGAAATTTTAATAAATTAATACGGTGTAAAATGACTTATTTTAAATATATACTATGTGTTTTTTTTAGTATTGCATTGCTTTCTTGTCGTACAAAAACAGCAAAGGTTTTTACAGACGAGGATATTAAAATTATTCCAAAACCAGTTTCAGCTGTTTTAAAAAAAGGAGTATTTGAATTTGATGAAAATACAAGCATTACCGTCTTAAACCCACTGGCTAATGAGGCTGTTATTCTTTTGAGTAAAAAACTAAAAGTAGCCGCAGGTATTGAAGTAATTATTAAAGATATCGAAGGAAAGAATAGCGATAAAATTATTTTTAAAACCGACAGCTCTTTGACAAAAGAAGGCTATGAATTGGATGTAGATCATGGGCTGATCACTATAAAAGCCATTAGTAAACAAGGCTTTTTATATGGAGTACAAAGTTTATTACAACTACTTCCTGTTCAGATTGAAAGTTTAAAGGAACTAAGGGATATCGACTGGATTGTTCCTAATATAGCAATTAAAGATCAACCGCGTTTTAAATGGCGTGGATTGATGTTAGATGTTTCTCGTCATTTTTTTAAGGTTGATTATATAAAACAGGTGATAGATGGACTGTCCAAACACAAAATGAATGTGTTGCATTTACATTTAGTAGATAGCCAAGGATGGAGAATTGAAATTAAAAAGTATCCCAAATTAACATCTGTTGGTGCTTTTAGGTTAGACTCGGAGAATAAGCAATTGAAAGATATTAATGGAAAAGTCGAGGGCTATGAGCAAACGCAAGGAGGGTTTTATACCCAAGAGGATATCAAGGATATTGTAGCGTATGCCACCTTAAAAGGGATTGAGGTAATTCCAGAAATTGAGATGCCAGCGCATGTTGGAAGTGCTGTGGCTGCGTATCCAAGCTTGAGCTGTGGTAGGTATTTAAATGATATTCCAGCCTCTGATTGGGAAAACCCTGGGATGTATTGTGCAGGAAAAGAAGCCACTTTTGAGTTTTTAGAAAATGTACTGTTGGAAGTGATGCCTTTGTTTCCTTCTAAATATGTACATATTGGAGGAGATGAAGCAGGAAAAGATACCTGGAGAAAATGTAAAGACTGTCAAAAACGTATTATAAACGAAAAATTAAAAAACGAAGACGAATTACAGAGTTATTTTATCAAACGCATGGATAAATTTTTAACATCGAAAGGGAAAACCTTGATCGGTTGGGACGAAATTTTGGAAGGTGGATTGGCAAAAGATGCTACAGTGATGAGTTGGCGTGGTGTTGAAGGTGGTTTGGAAGCTACAAAACATGGGAATGATGTGGTGATGACACCTGGAAGTCACTGTTATTTTGACCATTATCAAGGGCCTCAATCCGAAGAACCATTGGCTTGGGGTGGTTTTACTACCTTGAGTAAAGTGTATGAATTTGATCCTATAGTGGAAGGCATGTCGCCAGAGGAAGCTGCACATGTTTTAGGAGGACAAGCAAATTTATGGTCAGAATATATTCCTACAGAATCTCATTCGCAATACATGATGTTTCCTAGGTTAGCCGCAATGTCCGAGGTGCTGTGGACTCCTAAAGAATCACTTTCGTGGGACGATTTTTCCCGACGTTTATTTTCATTATTAAAGCGCTATGATCTTTTGGGAATCAATTATGCGAAAAGTGCTTTTTTAGTGACCTATGACACAAAAATAACATCGGAACACAAAGAATTGGAAATTAGTTTGCAAAACGAATTTACAGGAACTGATATTCGATATACATTGGATGGTAGTCCTGTGACAGCAGAGAGTGTTTCATATACGAAACCTTTTTTGATCCAAAAAACGTGTCATATCAATGCTTCTGTTTTTGAGAATAGTACGGCTGTAGGAAAGTTACTGAGTCAGTCTTTTATCTATCACAAAGCAGTAGGGAAAACACTAGAGTACCTTACGGATTATAACGATAGTTATAAAGGTGTTGGCGCTTATACATTGGTAAATACCATTAGGGGGAGTACAAATTTTCACGATGGTCAATGGCAAGCTTGGTTAGATACAGACATGGAATTAATCATTGATTTAGAAACGGAAACAGAGGTAGGTAAAGTAACTGTTGGTGCGATGGAAAATCAAATTCCAGGTATTTTTTATCCTTGCAGTTTTAAGGTGTTTATTTCTGATGATGGCATACACTTTAAGGAGGTTGGAAGTTTAAAAAGAGACTTTGTGAAAAATGAAATACCGGTTCTTAAAGATTTTGAAATTGTATTTAAAACTGAAAAAACGAGTTTTGTAAAAGTAATCGCCGAAGGTTATAAAAAAGATCATGGTGGTGTATTTATTTTTATTGATGAGGTTTTAATCAATTAGTTACAGAAGAAGATATCATCCTAAATAAACGAGAAATAATGATGAAATATATAGTAAAATCCGTTGTATTGGCACTTGTGTTATTCTCTTGTTCTAAACAAGAAAATCAGCAGCAAACAAAAAAAACAGCAGGTGATTTAGTAGATTTAGTGAATCCATTAATGGGGACAGATTCCGAGTTTAAACTGTCCAATGGAAATACCTATCCTGCGATTGCATTGCCTTGGGGAATGAATTTCTGGACCCCAACTACGGCAAAAATGGGGGATGGTTGGACCTATAAATACGATGATTATAAAATCAGAGGTATTAAACAAACACATCAGCCTAGTCCTTGGATTAACGATTATGCTGCATTCTCTTTTATGGCAACAACGGGCCCTTTGAAATTTCAAGAAGATGCACGTGCGTCTTGGTTTTCTCATAAGTCAGAAACTGTAAGGCCTTATTACTATTCGGTATATTTAGCCGATTACGATGTTGTGGCAGAAGTAACACCTACCGAACGTGCGGTACAATTTAAATTTACCTTTCCGGAATCTGAGGAGTCTTATATTATTTTAGATGCTTTTTTTAAAGGGTCTATGGTGAAGATTATTCCGGAAGAACGTAAAATTATTGGCTATTGTAGAAATAATAGTGGTGGTGTTCCTGAAAATTTTCACAATTATTTTGTGGCGGAATTTGATAAGGATTTTGAAGTACATCACACATGGAATGATGGTTGGGAATTACTAAAGAATTCGTTGGACAGTGAAGGGGATCATGTAGGAGCTATTATCGGTTTTAAAACAAAAAAAGGGGAAGTAGTACATGTAAAAGTAGCATCGTCGTTTATAAGCCCTGAACAAGCACAAATTAATTTGTCTAGAGAAGTAGGTACGGCTACTTTTGAACAAACAAAAGAGAAAGCAAAACAAGCTTGGGAGAAAGAATTAGGACGCATTGTTGTAGAAGATGATAACCAAGAGCACTTAAAAACGTTCTATTCTAGTTTGTACCGTGTCTTGTTGTTTCCTAGAAAATTTTATGAGTTTGATAAAGACAATAAAATAGTGCATTACAGTCCGTACAATGGAAAAGTACTCCCAGGATATATGTTTACAGACAATGGGTTTTGGGATACGTTTAGAGCCGTATTTCCGTTTTTTAATATGATGTATCCAACAGTGAATGGTCATATTATGAAAGGATTGGAGAATACCTATAAGGAATCTGGTTGGTTGCCAGAATGGGCGAGTCCTGGTCATAGAGATTGTATGATTGGTTCGAATTCGGCACCTATTATAGCGGATGCCTTTTTAAAAGGTGTGAAAAATATGGATACAGAATTGTTGCTGGAAGCCCTCTTAAAAAATGCGACCCAATTGGAAGGAAGACCTGTTAATTCTGTTGGTAGAGCTGGATTGGATTACTATAATAAATTAGGGTATGTGCCTTATAATGTTGGAATCAATGAGAATGCAGCACGTACGTTGGAATATGCCTATGCCGATTTTACGATAGCAAAAATGGCTCAAAAATTAGGGAAGACTGCCATTGCTGAAAAATATTTTAAGCAATCGATGAATTATAAAAATGTATTTGATCCCAGTGTAAATCTAATGCGAGGAAAAAATAAAGAAGGTGATTTTCAAACGCCATTCAATCCATTGAAATGGGGAGATGCCTTTACAGAAGGAAATAGCCTCCATTATACCTGGTCTGTTTTTCACGACATTCAAGGCTTGATAGATTTAATGGGAGGAAAAGAAGAATTTGCTGCTAAATTGGATGCTGTATTCTCAATGCCTCCTAAATTTGATGCCTCTTATTACGGACAAACCATTCACGAAATTAGAGAAATGCAAATTGCCAATATGGGGAATTATGCGCATGGAAATCAGCCAATTCAACACATGATTTATTTGTATGATTTTGTAAATCAACCCTACAAAGCACAAGCAAGAGTTCGTGAAGTATTGACGAGGTTATACGCGGCTACTCCTGACGGATATTGTGGAGACGAGGACAATGGTCAAACATCTGCATGGTATGTGTTTAGTTCCTTAGGATTTTATCCGGTGACGCCAGGAGTGGATCAATATGTTATTGGAAGTCCATTATTTGATAAGGCGACGCTTTATTTAGAAAACGGAAACACCTTTGAAATTAAATCAAAAAACAACTCAAAAAATAATTTCTATATTCAAAAAGCCTCATTAAATGGGGAACCATACTCAAACACATATCTTAATTTTGATGCCGTTCAACAAGGAGGTTCTTTGTTGTTTGAGATGGGAGCACAGCCTAATAAAAGCTGGGGAGCTAAGATAGAAAATGTACCATATTCATTAAGTACCGAAAAAAAATAAATGATGTAATTTTTAAATTATTCCTGTTATGAAAAATTGTGTAGTATTATTAGTATTGATTTTTTCCTCTCAATTATTTTCTCAAGCCATCTATGAAGATGAGCGTTATGTACCCGAAACAGATCCGTTGGTTCTAAAAAAATTAGAACAATGGCAGGATAAGAAATTCGGTCTGCTAATGCATTGGGGGACCTATAGTCAATGGGGTATTGTAGAGTCTTGGTCTTTATGTCCAGAAGATTACGGATGGTGTGAGCGTAAAAAAGGAGCAAATCCTAAAAATTATTATGCATATAAAAAGGAATATGAAGGCTTGAAAAACAGTTTCAATCCAGTGAAGTTTAATCCTGAAAAATGGGCTCATGCAGCTCAGAAAGCAGGGATGAAATACATGATATTTACGACCAAGCATCACGATGGTTTTTCGATGTTTGATTCTAAGTATACCGATTATAAAGTAACGGACAAGGAATGTGCTTTTAGTACGAATCCTAAGGCAAATATCACTAAAGAAATTTTTAATGCCTTTAGAAAGGAACAGTTATGGATTGGTGCTTATTTTTCGAAGCCAGATTGGCATAACGAAAATTATTGGGATCCGTATTTCCCTCCTTTTGATAGAAACGTAAATTATGATCCTGCTACACATCCCGAAAAATGGCAAAAATTTGTTGATTTCACCCACCATCAAATTCTTGAATTATTGAGTGATTATGGAAAGGTGGATATTTTATGGCTTGATGGTGGATGGGTTGCAAAGACTTCTGAAAAAGAAATTGACGCCTTTTATATGAAGAAAATCGCGAATAATAAAGGTGGTTTTTTAAAAAGTTCTATCGTGAATCAGGATATTAAAATGGATGAATTGGTGATCGAAGCAAGGAAGAAACAACCTGGTTTAATTGTTGTAGATAGAGCAGTACATGGTAAAAATCAAAATTATTTAACACCAGAAAATCGAGTTCCAGAAAAAAGCTTGCCCTATCCATGGGAATCTTGTATTATCTCTGGAGGTGGGTGGTCCTATACGCCAGATGCTACGTATATGAGTGGTAGAAAAGGAATTCAGATGTTGATTGATGTGGTTGCAAAAGGCGGTAATTTATTATTGAATATTGCCCCAAGCCCAGAAGGAGAATGGCAACAAGGAGCCTATGATTTGTTAAATGAATATGCAGACTGGATGGCTGTAAATAGTACCGCTATTTACAATACCAAACCGATAGCTCCTTTTAAGGAGGGGAATATTTGTATGACTCAAAATAAAGCGGGTAACGTGTTTTTATTTTATTTGGCAAAAGAGGGTGAAACTAAAATTCCTTCTGAAATTGTGCTCAAGTCAATCAGTCCTAAAAAGGGTTCTAAAATTACGTTATTAGGATCTAATAAAACATTAAAATGGTCATCATTGAAAGAGGGGTTTAAAGTAAAAATACCAAGGTCGTTGCGTGCTAATTTACCGTGTAAGTATGCCTGGACATTAAAAATTGAAGCGGTAGAATAATTAAAATACAGATTTTAAATGAATAAATTTAACAGTTTTTTATTGGTTTGCTTGGCTAATGTATCCATACTATTAGCGCAACAACCAGCAGATTTTGTAAATCCATTTATTGGAACTTCTAATTATGGAGCTACATTCCCGGGGCCTATTGCACCTAGAGGAATGGCTAGTGTGAGCCCCTTTAATGTGGCGGGCCCACAAAACATGCCTTTGGAAAAAGACAGCCGTTGGTTGTCCAATCCTTATGTAAATGAAAACACCTTTCTAACAGGGTTTTCTCAAGTAAATTTAAGTGGTGTTGGTTGCCCTGATTTGGGCGTGTTATTATTGATGCCTACCACAGGAGCACTTGAAACAGATCACTTAAAATATGGATCTACCTATTCCAATGAGCTTGCAAAAACGGGATATTACAGTACAACTATAGATAAATCGAAGGTAAAAGTGGAGCTCACCGCCACAAAAAGAGTGGGGGTAAATAAATACACTTTTCCTAAAGGGACATCCAATGTACTGTTAAATCTAGGTCTTGGTTTGACAAACGAAGAAGGTGCAATGGTAAAAATAGTGTCTGCTACAGAAATAGAGGGAATGCGAAGCGTGGGGTCGTTCTGTTATAATAGTCCCGAGGCTGCCTATCCAGTTTATTTTGTTGCCAAATTTTCAAAACCAGCTACTGCATTTGGCGTTTGGAAAAAACCTGAAACCTATAAAGGGGTAGAAGCCCAGTGGATGGGGTATAATGGGAAAACACGAATCATGAAAAATGCGACTAGAATGGTGGTTGGGAATGATATAGGGACTTATTTTACCTATCATTTTGAAGAAGAGACGTCGGTGGTTGTTAAGGTCGGAGTTTCCTATGTAAGTATTGAAAACGCCCGTGAGAATTTAGAGATAGAAACAGGGAATAAATCCTTTGAAACAATCTATAAAGAAACCTTTACGGCATGGAATACGCTGTTGTCAAGAATTAAAGTGGAAGGTGGGTCTAAAGATGATAAAACCATTTTTTACACCGCTTTATACCATACTTTAATTCATCCCAATACCTTAAATGATGCCAACGGTCAATATCCAGAAATAAAAACAGGTAAGATTGGAACTACAGAAGGGACGCGTTATACCGTGTTTTCTTTGTGGGACACCTATCGTAATTTACACCAATTGATGTCTTTGGTATACCCAAAACAGCAGTCTGATATGGTAAAAAGTATGATAGATATGTATGACGAAAATGGCTGGTTGCCTAAGTGGGAATTGAATTCAACCGAAACATTTACGATGGTAGGAGATCCTGCAGGTATTGTAATTACGGATACGTATTTAAAAGGGATTCGTGATTTTGATGTTCAGAAAGCTTATAAAGCCATGTTAAAAGGAGCAGATCAAATGGAGAAGAACCCTGTAAGACCTGGACTTAAAAGTTATATTGAAAAAGGTTATTTACCTGCAAAATCTGGAGGTTCGGTGTCTACAACCGAGGAGTACAATACGTCCGATTATGCCATTTCTTTATTGGCGAAAGAACTTGGGAAAAAAGACGATTACAAGAGATTTAAAAAAAGATCCTTGTCTTATAAAAACTTGTTTGATCCTAAATTTGGACTTCTGCGCCCTAAAAATGCAGATGGCTCATGGTACACACCTTTTGATCCAGATGCGGGTGCTAATTTTACTAAAAACGTTGGTTTTATAGAAGGAAATGCTTGGCAATATGCCTTTATGGTTCCGCATGATATGAAGGGCTTGATGCAATTAATGGGAGGAGCGAAAAAGTTTTCTAAAAATTTACAGCATGTATTTGATACCGATAAATTTGACATGGCAAATGAACCAGATATCGCCTATCCATTTTTGTTTAATTATGTGAAAGGTCAAGAGTGGAGAAGTCAAGAAAAAGTGCAAGAATTAGTGCGTAAATATTTTCAAAATAAACCTGCAGGATTGCCAGGGAATGATGATACTGGAACTATGTCTGCATGGTTGGTCTATGCCATGATGGGAGTGTATCCGATATCTCCAGGAGAAACTAAGTACGCAATTACCACTCCGTTTTTTGATAAAATAACCATTCAATTGGATAGCAATTATTATAAAAACAAGGACTTGGTGATCAAAAAAGGCGGAAAATCTAAAGGGAAAATTTCTAAGATTTTAAGCGATGGAAAGCGGCATCGAGGCTATTTTATCGATCATAAAGACTTAGTAGAGAGTAAGGTGTTAGAAATTATTTTAAAATAAAAGATCTTAGGATCAATATTAATATGAACAAACAATTGTATTTTGTATGTGTGTGGCTATTTTCAGTAGTAGCATTAGTTGCTCAAGAGCCAGAAACACATGTAGTATTTAAAAATCAACCTATAAATTTTAATGGAGATAAAGGAAGTGATCAAGGCGTAGTACGTTTACAATCAGGTAGACTTATTTATAAAAAAGTGACCATGCCTACTTTTAGAAAAGGTACCGATGTATGGGTAAATTTGACGCTGCGTTCCAATGGGGATCGATGGGATAAGTCTGGATCTTGTTTTGTAATTACAGACCCAGATCAAATTTCAATTCTAAAGGTTTCGGAAGGGAATGCTACGTTTCCTAAAGCGGCGATTGTAGATACTAAATTTAATGGGGTTTTAGCAACAGACACCTACACTCCAGCCTTGGAAATTATGCGTTTTATGACGCCTTTTGGTGTGGGACATTACAGTAGCGATAAAGGAAAACATCGCAAGCCAGTATACATACCTGTTTGGGAAAAAGAAGTGAAATGGACACATGATATTTCTGATTTGGTACGTGTGGTAAGTGGTGAATTCTATGTGGGAGTTTGGATCGATTCATGGACTCCAGAAGGCTATGCTGTAGATTTGAGTTTTACCTATTCAAACCGCCCTAAAAAGAACCTAAAAGTAATGCCATTACTAAATAATGTTCCCTATGTAAACGGACAAGGGATTCCCGACTTTTTTGCACGTACCGATGTAGATTACAGTTTTGAATTGCCTAAAAATGCCAAGAATGTAACACTAAATTACATCACTACAGGACATGGAGGTCATGAAGGTGGAGATGAGTTTATCAAAATTAAAAACAGTGTTTATTTTGACCAGAAATTAGTTATTGATACCATTCCTTGGCGAGATGATTGTGCGTCTTTTAGACGATTTAATCCTACCTCTGGCGTGTGGCTGCAAAAAGATACGGCTTCTTATATTGATATGAAAGCCATGAAGTATATGAAGAAAGAAATTGAAGAACGCATTGCGTCTTCTGACCTTTCTAGATCAAACTGGTGCCCAGGATCTTCTGTAAAACCAATAGTAGCCAAGCTTGGGTATTTAAAGAAAGGAACACATCAGTTGAAAATTAGTATTCCTGCTACAGAAGCTGTGGCTGATAAGTTAAATCATTGGTTGGTGTCGGCGTATTTAACCTACGAATAGCGGGGGAAAGCGACAGAGAATAAAATAGATTAAAGACAGTTTTTCCAGTTTGGAGGACTGTCTTTTTTTATGTAAAAAAATAAAGATGTTTCCATTCGTACTCGTTCTAAGCGCATTGGACGAAATAGTGCTGTTTTATCTTCTAGTTTTAGTTAATTTTAAAGGTGCTTCGCAAACGTTATCGTTGCGGGTGAATCCATTATACCAAGTACATTTCTAGGTGACGGTTTAGAGATGTAATTATTTTTTGTTTTAGTTAGGTAAAAAATGGATGGATTGCCATTGCTATCGTTCTGTTTTTTAACAATGCTAGAACGTAAAATAAACTATTTATATCAGTCATTTTGGATTGTAATAGGTATTCATATAGAATCTTAAAATTTAATTTAAATGAGTTTACGGAATTGTTTTTATAGTGTTTTATTCCTTTTTTTTAGTCTTAATCTGCAGAGTCAAGAAATCAGTAGCTATCCTTATCAAAATGCAAAGCTATCTATTGATGAACGCGTAGACGATTTATTAAGCCGCATGTCTTTGGAGGAAAAAGTCCGCCAAATGGACATGTACAAAGGATGGGGATTTAAGGATGGTGAATCATTTTCTGCCTCAAAAACAGTCAAACAAACAGGAAGTTTGGGGATAGGTGCGATTCATGATTTATACCCAAGATCCGCTAAAATGATCAACGATTTACAAAGCGAAGTTATTAAAAGTAACCGTTGGGGGATTCCTGCATTAATTATGTGCGAAATGCTACATGGATATTTAGATGAAGGTAGTACAGCTTTCCCTATGAATATTGGTCTTGGAGCTACTTGGGATGTGGATATTATGAAAAAAGTAGGCGCTGTAATTGGTGCAGAGGCTAGGGCTCATGGAGTTCATTATGGTTTAGGGCCTGTGTTGGGAATAGGTAGAGAACCTCGTTGGGGCAGGGTTGCTGAAACCTTTGGTGAAGACACGTATTTGGCAAGTGAAATAGGCTTGGCAATGATACTTGGAATGCAAGGCGATACGCTGGCTTCTAATCACTCTATTATTGCAGAACCAAAACATTTTGCTGTTCATAGTGCTCCGCAAGCGGGAGGGAATTCCTCTCCTGTAATTGTAGGAGAACGGACTGCGCGTCAAGATTTTTTGCCAGTGTTTCAAAAAGCATATATGAAAGGAGGTGCTTTGGGTGCGATGTGTGCCTATTCAGAGTTAGATGGCGTGCCATGTGCGTCCAATAAGTGGTTGTTGACCGATGTATTGCGTAAAGAATGGGGGTTTAAGGGAATTGTAGTGTCTGATTTAGGAGCGATTAAATACATTCAAACGACACATTACACGGCGGATTCACCCAAGGAAAGCATCAAGCAATCCGTAAGTGCTGGTGTAGATATGCAGTTTTATGACTTTACCAATCAGTTTTGGCAACAGACAATTATTGATTTGGTTAGAGATAAAGAAATGGATGTAAAATATGTAAATCGTGCGGCTGGTGGGGTATTGAGATTAAAGTTCTTAGTAGGTTTATTCGAAAATCCTTATACAGAAAAAGGCTTGATTGCAACACGTTTTCATTCAATAGAAAATCAACAAGTGGCTTTAGAGGCGGCTCAGAAATCTATCATTTTACTTAAAAATGAAGCAGAGATACTTCCTTTGTCAAAAAATATAAAAACCATTGCTGTGATTGGACCTAATGCCAATGCATCAAGATTAGGAGGGTATTCGGTTAAAAATAAAGTTGCGATTACGGTATTGGAAGGGATTCGAAAAATTGTTGGAAAAAGAACAACGGTACTCTATGAAGAAGGAGTACCTCTAGTTGTAAAAGGACAAATTATCGGTTCAGAAAATTTACGAACTCCAGATAGATTAGAACACGGATTGAAAGGGGAATATTTTAACAATCGTAATTTGGAGGGAACTCCTGCATTGACACGAATAGACAAACAATTGAATTTTGATTGGCCATGGTCGCCAGGTATTGGCGTAAATGATGATGAATTTTCTATACGATGGACAGGGTTTTTAAATGCTAAAACCTCTTTTAAAGGCTGGCTAGGTCTAAGCTCAGATGATGGTATTAGAATGTGGATTGATGATGTGTTAGTAATCGATAATTGGAAAAAAGGCGGGACTAATATTGTGACGTATCCAATGGAAGTTAAGGCGAAAAAAAACTATAAAGTCCGCATCGAAATGTGGGAAGGAGGTTGGGGAGCGCGTGCACATTTTAGATGGAATTTGGAAAAAGTTAATTTTCAGCCAGCTATTGCTATTGCGAAAAAAGCAGACGTTGCTATTGTTGTACTTGGAGAATCTAGGGAATTGGTAGAGGAAAATAGAGATGTTGCCACTTTAAAATTACACGGAAAGCAAGAAGATTTAATCAAAGCGATTCAGAAAACAGGAACTCCTGTTATATGTGTGTTATTAAATGGTCGTCCTTTAGCTATCAATTGGGTTCAGAACAATGTGCCTGCAATTATAGAGGCATGGTTTCCTGGTGAAAAAGGAGGGGATGCTGTTGCGGATGTTTTATTTGGGAATTATAACCCAGCGGGGAGATTGCCCATCACAGTTCCTAAATCTGTAGGACAGTTGCCTATTTATTACAATCAAAAACCTACGGCTATTCATCGTTATGTAGCCGAAAGTGAATTGCCTTTGTATCCTTTTGGATTTGGATTGAGTTATACGTCATTTCGCTATGGTGCTGTTAAAATGAGCTCAAAAATCATTAAAATAAATGAGTCTTTAAAAATTACAGTGGACGTTACCAATACAGGCGATGTTGATGGTGATGAGGTGGTGCAGTTGTATATTAATGATGTGTACAGCAGTGTTACAAGTCCTAGAATTTCCTTAAAAGATTTTAAAAGAGTACATATTAAAAAAGGAGAAACAAAAACAGTAGTATTTGAGTTGACACCAGAAAAACTAGCCATTTGGAACTTAAAAATGAATAATGTAGTGGAGCCAGGAGACTTTGAAGTGATGGTAGGCCCTAATTCAGTAGACGTTTCAACCTCGGTATTTAAAGTGATAAAATAAACCATAACCTATAAAACAAGTACTATGTATTTTAATAAAGGATTGCGAAGTGTATTCTTTTTACTATTGATTAGTGTGATGTCTTGTACATCAGATAACACATTAAAACTAGTTGAAAACGGAAGGTCTAATTACGAAATTGTTGTGCTCAGTACAGCTTCAAAGAGTATTCAGAATTCTGCAGAAGTATTGCAAAATTATATGTATAAAATTACAGCCGTAAAGATCCCCATTTGTAATGTACCAAGTAAAACCAAAGGGAGTATTTCTGTTGGACTAGGAAATCTTAAAAAAGATGAAATACAGTTCTTAACTGCTCAGGGGAATCTAATGATTAAAGGAGGTTCAGATGCGGCGGTTTCTAATGCTGTCTACGAGTTTTTAGAACGTTATTTAGCATGTAAATTTTATGCGCCTGATGCCGAAGTAGTTCCTCTGTCAAAAACAATTACTATTGCTAAAAACATAAACTACACATACAGTCCTAAAATTACGACACGAACGGTGCATTCACGCTTGTTTTATGAAAATCATGAGTTTGCAGCAAAGCTAAAAGTAACTACAGAGGGGTTTCCTTTTTATGTTCCTAAAACAGGAGTACATACCTTTCAACGTTTTTTGCCAGAAGAAACCTATTACGCAAGCCATCCAGAATATTTTGCATTGAGAGAAGGGAAACGCTATCCAACGCAATTGTGTTTGACAAACCCTGCTGTAGTCGTAATTGTTAAAAATGCCGTACATAAATTGTTTGAAGAGTATCCAGAAGCATCTGTGATTTCCGTGAGTCAAAATGATAATCAACAGTTTTGTACTTGTGATGCCTGTTCAGCAATTAATAAGGAAGAAGAAAGTGAGGCAGGATCCTTGATTTATTTTGTCAATAAAATAGCCGCTGAATTTCCAAACAAAACAATTTCTACTCTGGCCTATCAATACACGAGAAAAGCACCGAAAGTGAAACCTCTAAAAAATGTATTGATTACGTTGTGTTCTATAGAATGTGATAGAAGTGGCCCTATTTCTGAGAAATGCACCGATTTTGCCGATGATATTAGAGCATGGAACAGGATAACCAATACTATTAGAATTTGGGATTATACCACGCAGTTTACCAATTTTTTAGCGCCATTCCCTAACATGCATACCTTAAAACCAAACATTGAGTTTTTTAGCGCCAATAATGCCAAATGGATATTTGAGCAACACAGTAATAATCCAAGTGAATTGTTTGAATTACGTTCTTATATTACCGCTAAATTATTATGGGATCCTAGTTTAAATTACAATGATTTGTTGACGGAGTTTACAAACGGTTATTATGGAGATGCGGGTGTGTATGTAAAAAAATATGTAGATTTAATAAGTCTAAAGATTCAAGAAACTCCTGAGTTTTTCTTGTTTTTATACGGGGATCCTTCTCAAGGATTTGAATCGTTTTTAAGCCCGAAATTACTGTCAATATATGATGGTTTTTTTAAGAAAGCTATGGAAGCTGTTAAAAATGATGCTGTCTTGGTGAAGCGAATAAAAGAAGCGAGAATAGGTGTTGATTATGCTATTTTAGAAGCTTCTAAAAAAGGATTGACGCAACACTTGAGTTTGGTAATACCTGGGGATGGTGTAAAAAAAGTAATCAACCCAAAAGTGGTGGCTAGGTTGGAATCTTTTGTCGCAACGTGTAAAGCGGCAAACATTACAGTAATGAATGAAATGGGTTTTACTGTGCAAGAATATTACAACAATTATAAGATGGCTTTAGATGTGGCGGTACTCCCAAACATAGCTAAAGGAAAAACGGTGACCTTGCTTACAAAACCTAAGAAATATGCCAAAGAAGATCCACAAGTATTGACCGATGGTGCCTTGGGAGGGAATAGTTTTTATGCCAATTGGTTAGGGTTTGAAGGGAATAACTTAGAGGTAGTGATTGATTTGGGAGCATTAACTGAAATATCAACCATATCTACGGCATTTTTACAAGTGACCAATCACGTGGTGTTTTTTCCAGAGAATGTAACCTATTTTGCTTCGAATGATGCTAATGTGTTTCGTAAATTGGCATTCCTTGAGAATGATGTTCCATTGGTGAAAAAGAGTAAAATAAATGATATTAAATATTTTAACGCAACATTTCCAAAAACAACTGCTCGGTACATTAAAGTGCTAGGGAAAAACATAAAGAAAGCTCCTTATTGGCATCATGCAGCAGGGTTGCCAGCTTGGATTTTTGCAGATGAGGTGATTGTAAATTAAGCGTTAATTTTAAAGATGAATCAAAAAATAATGAAAAAATATATTTCTATTACGATCTTAATCATAGGTTTTTTTCAATTTTCAATGGCACAAAATTATGAGTTAATGACTTATAATATTCGTTATAGTAACAGCCATGATGGAGAAAACAAATGGGAAAAACGAAAAGAGTATCTCTGCAATCAAATTTCTTATTACAATCCTGATGTTTTTTGTATTCAAGAAGGCTTGCATTCTCAAGTAATCTATTTAGAAAACTATTTTAGTGAGTATAAATATGTAGGAGTTGGACGAGATGATGGAAAAACAAAAGGGGAGTACTGTGCCATTTTTTACAATGCTACTGTTTTTGAAGTACTTGAAAGTGATACCTTTTGGCTATCTAAAACTCCAGAAAAAATATCGGTGGGTTGGGATGCAGCATTGGAACGTATTTGTACCTATGCCTTGTTAAAAGACAAAAAAACGGGGCTTAAATTTTATGTGTTCAATACCCATTTTGACCATATAGGAACTAAAGCACGTATTAAAAGTGCCAAGCTAATCGCTAAAAAAATTGAAGGTATAAATAAAGAGCATGTTCCTTTTTTTATAATGGGTGATTTTAATTTGTTGCCAGAAAGTAAACCGATTCATTATTTATCCACACAATTTAATGATGCTAAGTTTACAAGCATTCACAAGCCTTTTGGTCCCGAAGGAACTTTTAATGCCTTTCAATTTGAAAAACCAGTTATGGATCGGATTGACTATATATTTACTTCCAAAGGCAATGTAATTGTACATAAATTTGCAATAATTAGCGATTCAAAAAATTGCAAATATCCTTCTGATCATTTGCCTGTTATGATTCATACCTCCTTTTATACCAAATACATTTCGAAGTAACAGTTTAGAAACGGAATTATTTTCTGATTCTAAACAACGCTAGAACCTAAAACAAACTATTTATATCTGTTATTTGGGATTGTAATAGATATGAGTAGTGTGTTTTTTCCATAATAGCAATTACGATTTACCTATAGTCATGCTGCTTGTTTTTCTTGATTTAAAAATAAACGAAATAATAAAGGTTTTTATTACGCTTATTAATCTAAAAGCTGTAGCTTTGAAAGGACTTAAGACAATAATTAAACAGAGATAATTAATTTATGAGATTTAACTATTTATTAGTGAGTTGCTTGTGTGTTTTGGCAATGATTGGTTGTACAGAGAAGACAGCCGTAAAAAAGCAACCCAATATTATTTTTATCATGAGTGATGATCATGCTTATCAAGCTATCAGTGCCTATGGACATGGATTGAATAAGACACCTAATATTGATAGAATTGCTACAGAAGGCGCTATTTTTAATAGAGGTTTTGTTACCAATTCTATTTGTGCGCCGAGTAGGGCTGTGATGTTGACAGGGAAACACAGTCATATCAATGGGAAAGTAGATAATATTTTACCGTTTAATTGGGGACAAGATAATTTTGCAAAAGGGCTTCAGAAGGTTGGTTATGAAACAGCGCTTATTGGGAAAATACATTTAAAAGGGCTTCCTCAAGGATTTAATTATTCCAATGTACTGCCAGGGCAGGGCGAATATTACAATCCCGATTTTATAGAAAATGGTGTAAAAAAAACCTATCATGGTTATGTAACCTCCATAACTACGGATATCGCTTTGGATTGGTTGCAAAACAAACGAAAACAAGATGCTCCTTTTTTACTATTATATCATCAAAAAGCACCGCATAGAACATGGATGCCAGAAGCTAAATATTTAGACCTGTTGACAAAGGTGAATTTTACACCTCCAGCAAATTTCTTTGATGACTATAAAGGACGTCCAGCGGCAGCGCAGCACGAAATGGGAATCTATAAACATTTGGATGTGGTCTATGATTTAAAAATGTTAGACAAAGAAGGGACTTTAAAAACTAAATATAGAAAGTGGTTTCAAGGGCAATATGACCGTATGGATGAGGCACAGAAAAAATTATGGGATGCACATTATGATCCTATTATAGCCAAATTTAAAAAAGAAAAACCAACAGGTAAGGAATTGGCTTTATGGAAATTTAATCGTTATATGCGAGATTATTTAAGTACTATACAATCGGTAGATGATGGTGTAGGGGAGATTTTAGATTATTTAGAAACCAATGGATTGACAGAGAATACCATTGTGGTTTACACTTCAGATCAAGGGTTTTATCTAGGAGAGCATGGTTGGTTTGACAAGCGTTTTATGTACGAAGAATCTTTTAGAACACCTATTTTAATGAGATATCCAAAAGAAATTAAACCAGGAACCGTTGTGAATAATTTGATTCAGAATCTAGATTTTGCACCTACGTTTTTGGATTATGCAGGAGCGCCTATTGCTAAGGATATTCAAGGAATGTCTTTCCGTAAGTTACTTAGTGGAGAACAGACCCAATGGCGTGACGCTATATATTATAGCTATTACGAATATCCGGGAGAACATAATGTTCAGCGTCATTACGGGGTAAGAACAGATCGTTATAAACTCATTCATTTTTACTATAAAGATGATTATTGGGAATTATACGACTTAGAAAAAGATCCTACAGAGATGAACAACCTTTATAATAATGCTGCGTATGTGACTGTTCAGGCGGAGTTACACAAAAGACTAATAGAACTCCGTGTACAATATGGAGATAGTAAGGAATTAAATGAACAAAATCTCACTAGTTTTTTAAAAGTAAAAGGCTTGGAGCGGGAGTAGTATCATTTTAATCCCACTAGTGGGTTTAATTCACCGATGCTTGTATCTAAATGATTAAGGTTTTTTTTCATACCTCGTGGGCTTTCCCCAAGGTTATTGAATTTTTTAAATAAAAGGGGTATTTCTAAATGAATAGTTTAGGATTGCCTCTTTTTTTGTGTATCAAAAAAGCGGTATTTATGAGTTGAATTCAATCATCAATAAATGAGTACTGAATAATACCTACTAAATTTACAAGTGACGGTTTAGAAATGGAATTATATTTTAGCTAGGTAATAAATCTAAGTATAGCCCCTCTACCGTTTTAATTTTCAGTAACGCTAGAACGTAAAATAAACTATTTATATCGGTTATTTTGGATTTTAATGGATACACTTTGTTAAATGTGTTTTTGAGCGTGTTAATTTTTTAAGTATTGTGATGAAATTGCATATTTCCTTTCGGTATGATATTACTGTTAAATATGTTTTTTTACTGTGTATTTGTGGTGTTTATCCTTGTATGTTTATGTTATAGTTAGTAAAAAAGACTTGTTGTTGAATAAAAAAAACAGAGAGGATTCTTTTTAGGAATGTTTTTGTGAAATGTCTTTAGTGTGTGGAATCTATTCCTACAACGGTGTAGTACAAACATTGGTCGAAAAAATGAAAACGTTTTCGTGAATTTAACGTACTTTTAAGATGATATTAACTCAAACAATTTTTTAATGATGCAAAATGTATTAAGGCTTTTTGTGATCTGTCTACTAGGAATAACTAGTTTACAAGCGCAATCAGTAAAAGGAACAATTACAGATGCTGTTGATGGAAGCCCACTTCCTGGAGTGAATGTAATTGTAAAAGGAACGACAAATGGTGTTTCAACAGATTTTGATGGTAACTATATCATCGAATTATCAGAAGGACAACGTGTATTACAATTTTCGTATATGGGCTATACGACAAAAAATGTAACTGTAAATGGACGAAGAGTGCTCAATGTTAAGTTAGCTCAAAGTGCAGAGTCGTTAAACGAAGTCGTTGTAACTGCTTTGGGGATTAAAAGAGAAAAAAGATCCTTAGGATACTCTGTTTCTGAAGTAAAAGGAGCATCGGTTTCTTTAGCAAAAGAATCAAATGTTGTAAATTCATTAGCAGGTAAAGTTGCAGGGGTCGTAATTACCCAGTCAGCCTCTGGACCTGCAGGAGGAACAAGAGTCATCATCAGAGGGAATAACTCTATTACAGGGAACAATCAGCCATTGTATGTAGTAGATGGTGTTCCTATAGATAATTCTGGTATTGGTTCTGCAAACGGTTCAAATACGGGTGAGTATAGTCGTTCAGATTTGGGAACTGGTATTTCGGATATTAATCCTGACGATATCGAATCTATGTCTGTTTTAAAAGGACCAAACGCAGCAGCTTTGTATGGTTCAAGAGCAAGTAATGGTGTAATAATTATTACAACAAAAAAAGGCGGTGAACAAAAAGGATTGGGAGTTTCTTTAACTTCAAGTACAACTTTTAACTCTCCTCTAGTTTTACCTCAATATCAAAATCAATATGGTCAAGGTAAAGATGGCAATTTTGCTACTGATTTAACAGAATTAAAATCAAATGGTTCTTGGGGGCCTAAATTTGATGGATCTTCACAATTGTATTATAATGGAGAAAATAGACCTTATGTTGCACAACCAAATAACGTTGAGAGCTTTTTTCAAACAGGTGTGAGTTTGGTAAATACAATTGCTGTTAGTAAAAGTACTACAGATTCATCTTTAAGATTTTCTTATTCTAATTCAGATTTAGGATCTATTTTACCTAATTCTAAAGTGAAAAGAAATAATTTTAATTTAAGAGGTTTCTCAAAAATTACAGATAAGTTTTCTTTAGATGCTAAAGTAACTTATTTTTTACAAGATGCTAACAACAGAGCTACACAAGGAACCGAAGGTATTATGGCGTATGTATATGGTATGCCTAGAAATATTGTAACAGAGGATTTAAAAAAATACCAAGATCTAGACAATGGTTATGGTATTATTGCTCCAAGTTCTAGTGGGGGTAATCCTTATGCTATTTTGTACAATGATTTGAATGAAGATGACAGAACTCGTTTTACAGGTTTTGCAAAAGCACAATATGATTTTAGTGATAAATTACAAGCATTTATGAGAATAGGTACTGATGCAGTTTCACATAACACAAAAAGTGTGACAGCTGTAGGGCATCATTTTTACCCAGATGGAAGAATTAGTTATTCCAAAAATGATAGAAGAGAGACCAACTATGATTTCTTATTTATGTATAATGATGATTTAAGTGATGCTTTTAATTTGTCTGCAAATTTAGGAGGAAATTCCTTACATTCTACATATATAGGATCCTCTATAAGAGGTGAGGACTTTAAAATTCCAGGTAAGTATTTTATTTCAAATACAGATGGAGAGAAAATAAGAGTTTCACAGTCTGATTTGATCGAGAAAAAAGTAAACTCTTTATATGGTTCTACTTCATTATCGTACAAAAACATGGCATATTTAGATTTAACAGGTCGTAATGATTGGTCGTCTGCTTTAGCGGCAGAGAACCGTTCTTATTTTTATAAATCTGCAAGTTTAAGTTTATTAGTAAGTAAAATGGTTGATTTATCTGCTGCAGGAGTTGATTTTGCAAAAATCAGATTTAGTTTTGCAAATGTTGGTAACGATACAGGAGCACAACAGATAGTGAATTTGTATAGCGTTGCTTCAAATGGTTATTTAGGAAATGTTACTGTGTCTAGACCTAATATTAAGTTTAGTAAAAGTTTAAGGCCAGAAGATGTTACATCTACAGAAGTTGGTTTTGAGTTAAAGGCATTTAAAAATAGATTTTTTGCAGATTTCACTTATTACTCCATAGCGTCAAAGGATTTAATTTTTGATGTACCTGTAGATGCTGCAACTAAATATTCGCATTTTAGAGAAAACGTTGGAGAAATCACCAATAAAGGATTTGAGTTGATGCTTGGGGGAACCCCTATTAAAAACGAGAATTTTATATGGACTGTGTCTGCAAATATATCACAAAACAAAAATAAATTAGTTAGTTTGATAGAGGGGCAAGACTACTTTAAATTTTCAACATCTAATAGTGGAGTAATCGATGTAAGAGCTCAAGTAGGAGGTGGATTTGGTGATATCTATGGAAAGACATGGAAAAGATCAGAAGATGGACAAATATTACTAACTGCTACAGGAAGACCTCAAGCAAGTGATGAAAGAGTGAAGTTAGGGAACTATCAACCAGACATGGTTGGAGGGCTAACCAATAGTTTTAACTATAAAAATTTCTCTGTAAATTTCTTGATCGACTTTAGGATTGGTGGAGAAATTTATTCGGGAACAGACGCTGCTTTAGATGCAAGTGGATCTTCTTTACGTTCATTAAAATACAGAGAAGGTGGAGTAATTGTCGACGGAGTTTGGGATGATGGAGGTGTTTTAAAAGCAAATACAACAAATATCAGTGCTCAGGATTACTGGGGGTCTGTAAGTGGTATTGCTTCTGAGTATATATACGATCAAACAAATGTACGTTTGAGAGAGTTGAGTGTAACTTACAAAATGCCTTCTAAAATGTTAAGTAAAACATTTATTAAAGATGCATCTTTAAGTCTTACAGGAAGAAATCTTTTCTTTATTTATAAAGAAAGTGAGAATTTTGATCCAGAGACAAGTTACTCTACGAGTAATTTTGCACAAGGAGTATTGTATTACAACTTACCTACCACAAGTAGTATGGGAGTGAGTTTAAATGTTAAATTTTAATTCTATTTAAAATGAAAAATATCAAATTATTTATATTTAGTGCGCTGTTTTTTACAGCGTTATCTTGTACCGGAGATTTTGATGAAATCAACACTAATAAGCAAGGTTTTGATTCGTCGGAGTTAAATGCTAACTTTTTTATTACAGAAGCGCAATTCCAATTATATGCGCCAGCACGTTATCCATACTGGAGAGCACAGTTAATTCATGCAGATAGATTTGCAGGGCATTTTACATTTGGACACGATGGTTCTTGGTGGGGTGATGGTTTAGGCTATAATTATTCAGCAGGATATACGGATGCAACTTATGGTTGGATGTCTGGTTATTTTGGTAAAGTTCAGGCTTTTATCGATATTACCAAAAAAGATGCTGAGTTTGATAACGAATATTTGTATTCAATGGGACTTATCATGAGGTCTTTATATTATCAAATGTATACAGATACCTTTGGAATGATTCCTTATAGTGAAGCTGGGGTTGAAGGTATTTTAACACCAAAATTTGATTCTCAAATGGACATTTACAAAAATGTAATTGCCGATTTAGATGAAGCGATGCAGATTATTGGAGATACTGAAAAAACGGCTGTAGGAGTAGAGGCTATTTCAAAAAATGATGTGTATTGTGGAGGGGATTTACAGAAGTGGAAAAAACTCGCAAATACATTAAAATTAAGAATGGCAATGCGTGCTTTAGGTGCTTCGGGAGAAGATTTTGCTGCCAATGCAATTAATGCTGCTTTAGCAAGTCCTTTGTTAGATATGAATACAGGAAGTGTTACCATGATAAAAGACGTAAAAATTGGTCAATGGGCTAGTTGTGCTTATGGAGATGTATGGCATAGTTTTGGTCGTGGTTCCGACTGGACAATGGGAGAAACTTTGATTAATATATTAAAAAGCACCTCAGATCCACGTTTAGCTGCTTACGCAAAACCTGTTGTAGGGGGAGAATTTGTATTTGAATTTGTGCCTTCAGATTCTGATGGAGCAGATAAAAAAATAGATTTTAATCAAAGACTGGATTTTATGATTGCTACTTTAGATAAATCAAATGCAATTTATACAAAAACGGTGGTTGGTGAAATCACAACCATTACTATTGAACCAGGTCAGTTTATTGGTCAACCAACAAGATTGAATGGAGACATCAAGCCATTGGTGAAATTTGATATGTTTAGTTCTCCAAGTGAGTTGGTGACACAGAAAACAGGTAAGGGGCAAGAAGCGTATCCTGAAATTATATTGACCAGTGCAGAGGCTTATTTTTTACAAGCTGAAGCAGCGGTTAGAGGTATTGGCTCAGGAAATGCTCAAAGTTTATTTGAAAATGGAATTATGGAAGCAATGAAATTGTGGAATGTAAGTGATGGAAAAATCGCTGTGTACATAGCAGATCAAGATGCTGCAAATATAAGTGCAGGTACTCTGGACGAGAAACTTAAAAAAATAGCGATTCAACGTTGGTTATTAAATTATACGGACGGTTTTGAAGCATGGGCAGTAGTTCGTGATACAGGATATCCAACCGAGTTGTATCAAGGAGTTTCTGAAGCAAAGATTTTTGAGTTAGGAACTTTAAATGGTGCTTATCCACAGCGTATGAGGTACGGTAGTGATGCGCAAACAAATCCTAATTATTCTGCAGCTATCTCTGCTCAAGGAGAGGATGTGCAAGGAACAAAGCTGTGGTTTGCTAAATAGCGATTGTTAATACAGATACATATATAAGTTTTTTAAAGAGGTTGTCAATTTTATTGACAACCTCTTTTTATTTTATTTATTAATATTTAACTTAAAAATGGTAATTCATTTTGTTTTTTTCTGTTAGGGGTGTTAATTTTATCAATATCGTATCTATTCCTTGTTTTTACTGCATATTTACTCGGATTATACAGCCTTCCTACAACGATGTAGAAGCGCTCTTGGTCGAAAACATTCCACCTAAAAGCTCAATTTTACTACTTTTAACAAGATATTAACTCAAACAATTAATTAATGATGCAAAATGTATTAAAACTGTTTTTTGCTATTTGTATACTAGGAATCTCTAGTTTGCAAGCACAAACAGTAAATGGAACAATTACAGATGCCGTAGATGGGAGTCCACTTCCTGGTGTGAATGTAATTATTAAAGGAACTTCAAATGGTGTTTCTGCAGATTTTGATGGTAAATATTCTATCAATACAGAAAAAACCAATGCTATCCTTGTATTTTCATACATGGGATACACAACTAAAGAAGTTGCGGTGAATGGAAAAGCTATGATTAATGTAGCTTTAGAGCAAAGTGCAGAATCTTTAAATACAGTTGTGGTAACTGCGCTTGGGATTAAAAGGGAAACTAAGAAATTAGGTTTCGCTATGACAGAGGTTAAAGGGGCTGAATTGGCTAAGACAAATGCTATAAATCCTGTATTGGCTTTACAAGGTAAATCTGCCGGTTTAAGTATTGGTGCTTCTGATGGAGGTTTATTTGGGAATTCTAAAATTCAAATTAGAGGTATCGCTTCTTTAAATTCAAATAATAACCAACCAATTTTTGTGATTGATGGTGTTATTTTAGAAAACAGTGTTTCTGATGCTAGTGCCGATTGGAATTCAAGTGCGAATGACTACGGTAATATATTGAAAAACTTAAATCCAGATGATTATAAAAGTATATCTGTATTAAAAGGTGCGGCAGCAACTGCATTGTATGGTTCTCGTGGTATCAATGGTGTTATTATCATTCAGTCTAAAGATGGTGAAAGTGCTCGTGGGATTGGTGTTTCAATAAAACAAACTGTTGGTTTTGAAACAGTTTACAAGCAGCCAGGACTACAGTATGAGTACGGTGAAGGAAAGGTGGCTGGTTGGGTTACTTATGGTAAAAAAAATCCAGCAGGTGGATTCTATAAGTTTGATACACAACAAATGTTTACTGATACTAATGGGGATGCTACTTTAGTAAATCGACCTTGGACAGGGTGGATGGGGAACGGCCCTAAATATGATGGACGCCCTATAATTGGATATGATGGTGAAATGACCACTTATAGTCCTGTAAAAAATAATATGATTAATGCTTATGATACAGGATATAATTCCAATACATCTATCGCATTAAAAGGAGGGAATGAAAAAGGTAATTTCTACTTGTCTGACTCCTATAATAAAAGAACGGGAACTATTCCTAATAGTGAGTTTTTAAGAAATTCAATTTTATTGTCTGGATCTTATCAATTAGCTCCTTGGTTAAAAGCAAAAGCATCTATTTCTATTGCTCATTCTGTTTCTAAAAATCCTAAGAGTGACCTTTCTCAAATGTTCTTAGGAGGCGGATGGACAAATATTTACGATACTAATAAGTATAAGCAAAACAAATATTGGCAAGCTACACATGGAGGTGTACCTAGTTCTAAATACGGTGATAAATATACAAATGTACCCAATGGAGGTGTTTGGTTTGATTATTTGATGCAAGATTTTGAACGTAAAGAGCAAGTTGTTAGACCCGTTGTGCGTTTGACTGCAACTGTAACGGATTGGTTATCACTTGCTGTTGAAGGTAATATGAATAGTTATACTATTAAAACAGAAAATAAAGAAATTGGTACTGGGTACTTTAATTACGGAGGTTCGTATGCTTTGAATCACGATACTGATGAAAGTATGACAGGTAAGTTTACGGCAAACTTTTCTAAAGATTTCTCTAAAGATTTTACGGCTTCATTACTTTTAGGGTCTGAAATATGGAAACAAGAAAAATCATATACCAAAGTAAAAACAGATGGAGGTTTAATTGTTCCAGGTCGTTTTTATCTTGGGAATTCAAAGAAGACATTAAAATCTGAAGGTGGTGTTTACGGAACAAAACAAATTAGTTCAGCGTATTTTATGGCTAGTTTTGGTTTTAAAGATCAATTGTTTGTGGATGTTACAGGTCGTAATGACTGGTCATCTGCATTAGTGTACACGGATGGTACGGGGTCTAATTCATATTTTTACCCTTCAGTTTCTACATCTTGGATTATGGATAAAACCTTTGATATGCCAGAATGGGTGTCATTTTCAAAATTGAGAACTTCTTGGGCACAGGTTGGTTCTGATACGGATCCATATGCTATTAATAAAGGATATAATGTTGGGAAATATCAAATGGACGGAGGTAATTTTGTGTATCATAATGGAATTAATACAACATTAGTAGATCGTTCAATAAAACCAGAAAGAAAAAATTCTTTTGAAATTGGAGCAGATTTACGATTTTTATCTAACAGATTAGGTTTGGATATAGCTTATTATGATGAGACTATTAAAAATCAAATTGGTAGTGTGCCATTGAATAAAGAAACAGGGTATAAAAACTTATTGTCCAATATTGGAACGTTGACAAATAGAGGGTATGAAGTTACTTTAAACGCAACACCTGTTAAAACAGCAAATTTTAAATGGGAAACAACAGCTAGTTACTGGACTTCTAAAACAGAAGTAAAAGACCTGCATAAAGATTATGGAGATTATAAACCTTTAGCAGGAGATGTTTCTTATGGAAGTTTCCGTGTTGGATCTGTTGCTTTCGAAGGAGGCGAATATGGGGTCTTAATGTCTGATTCTACCCCTTTGGTTTGGCAGTCAACTGATGTTGACGGTAAGAATATTTCGGATCCAAGAAACGGTATGAAAGTGTTAACTTGGTCTGATTCTAAACGTGGTGCTGCTTATACTAGATCTAATGAAAAAAAAGTAATAGGAAAAATGTTGCCTGATTTTGAATGGTCTTTTAGTAATAACTTTACATATAAAGGATTTAATTTGTCAGTATTACTAGATGCCCGTTATGGGGGGTATATGGCCTCGTACTCTAATAGATATGGAACAGCTTACGGTTGGTTAAATACATCATTAAAAGGTAGAGATGCTGAACACGGTGGTGTGGCTTGGGCTTCTTCTTATGCTGATGATAAAGGTTCTAAGTATCAAGATGGTGTAATTCCTGAGGGGGTTTTTGCTGAAGGACAAACAATCAAAGGGCCCAAAGGATCTGTAGATGTTGGTGGTTTAACATATCAAGAAGCTTTTGATCAAGGTTTAGTAGAACCTACTCACGCAAGTTATTTCCATTACCGTAATAATTCATGGGCAGATGGAGTGGTTAATGACGATTGGTTTAATGAAGTAAAGTATATCGCTTTGCGTAATATTTCTATTGGGTATAATTTACCTAATACTGTAGCGGATAAAATAGGTGCAAAAAGCTTATATATATCGTTAAATGGGAGGAACTTAGGGTATTTGTACAATTCACTACCTAATGATTTGAATCCTGAAAGTTTTAGAGGGACAAGTAGTAGTGCTTCTTTTCGTGAGCGTTCATTCAGTCCATATACTGCAAGTTATACAATGACAATTGCAGTTGACTTTTAATATTAATATGAAATAAGATGAAAAATATATTTAAATTAAGTTTAATTCTTTTAACTGTTTTTGTTACAAGTTGTGATAAAGATGAGTTTGCGAAATTAAATAGTAAGCCATCAGAATTGTCAAAAGCAGAATTGAGATATTCAGTGACAAGGTCTGTAGAGCAAATGTTTGAGAACGATTATACAGTATGGTTCTACAATAATTTTGATTACGCTTTTCCTTGGGGGCAGTTAACAGGGGTAGGAACAGGTAATGACGAGAACTTTGTAAAGATGGGGGCTTCTTCTTCTCAGAGTAGAGGTCTGTATTTAGGGGTAATTCCAAATACCTTGGATATTAGAAATACAATAGATAATAAATTGGACACGGAAACATCTGCGAGTATGCAAGCGATGCGTGCAATGACGTATGCTATTCAGATTCAACCAGCAATCACAATTACTGATAATACGGGGTCTATGGTGTATTCTGAAGCAGGAATGGCAGCTTATACGACTCCTGTTCTTTTAACTCCTAAGTATGAGAGCCAAAAGGAATTGTTTACTGTTTGGTTAAGTGAATTGGATGCTGCAATTGTTGGGTTAGCAAAAGAAAATCAATTTAACATTGGTGCAAATGATGTTATTTATGGTGGTGATTATGCGAAATGGGCTAAATTTTGTAATCTTTTAAAGTTAAAAATAGCTGCTAGATTGGTGAATACTGATCGATCAAGAGCATTGGCTATTGCAGAAGAAGTTGCGAATTCAAGTGCTGGTTTTATGTCTAGCTTGGATGATGACTTTATTTATAGAAGAGGAATTAAATATTTTGGAACTGGAGATGGTACAGCTCCAGGAGGAGCAGGTAAAAATATCATCGATTTTTTAGTTGCTAATAAAGACCCTCGTGTACGTTTCTTGTTTACAAAAAACTCTTTCAATGCAGAGGTTGTTCAGCAGTTTATCAAAGAAGGTGTTAATTTACCTCCATACGTAAAAGCAAACATTGTCTTTGATGGAAATGGTGATTTTAAAGAATGGGCTGGTGCTGGAGAGCCTTGGGTTCGTTATTATGGAGCGCCATTGTCTCCCGATGCACAAAATAATCCTGATAATGATATCTATTTTAGACAAGGTCTTCTTAATAAAATAGTTATTGGAGATAAACAAAAATCTTACGGGTCTACTTCTAGTTATTCTGAAAGAATAACACGTACGGGAATGAATTTTACATTCCCTACTAAAATAGGAAGATTGTTAGAGGTAAAAGATAATTATCCTGGGGTAAATGTTATTTTAGGTTCGTCTGCTGAAACAAATTTATATTTAGCAGAGTTTAAGACCTTAGGAGCGAATCTTCCTGGTTCTGCGCAACATTATTTTAACGAAGGTGTTCGTTTGTCTGTAGAAAGATTAGACGCCTTGGCAAAAAATAATGGAGATCCTTATTATAAAGGAGATCCTGTTTACGCAACTGAAAATGAGAAATTGACAGGTGCAACCAAATTAGTTTCAGGTGAGATTACTGCCTTGTTATCAACTCCTGCATGTGATTTGTCTGTGGATGGTTTGGAGAAAATATATATTCAACAATATATCAATTTCGCTGCAACTCCTGGTGATTTTTGGACAACGGTTCGTCGTTCTGGAATTCCTAAAACAGGAAGTACTATTTTTCCAAGAGAGCCTTTCTTAGCAAGTGGAACTGAATTAACAGTGCCGCGTAGGTTTGTTGTTGCTGCTGCTTCTACAGGGAGTAAGAACTATGAGAATGAGAAAAAAGCTATCGATGAGCAAGGGTTTACTGGTGGTTCTAATAATCCTACAATCTTAAATAAAGAAAGATTATGGTTTGATATTAGCAACCCTTTATACGGTGCTGGTCCAAAGAACTAATAGAATTCTAATTATTATTAAAAGAGGTTACTTATAAAGTAGCCTCTTTTTTTTTGAAATATTTTTAAAAATAAAAAAGACGTTTAGGAGATTAAATCTGCCATTGGTCGAATTTTTTATAATATGTAGTGTAAATTAAATATCTTTATTTGGGTTTAAACCACAATTTGTTAAATCCATTTTCATAAAGATTACGTATCGTTTTAGGACGGTACTACAAGTGTTATTTTGAATTAAGATAGATTAATAAAGGAGAATTAGTGATGTGGACTAGTTCTTCTTTTTGTTTGAAACCCATTTAGTTATAGCAGTTGTTTTTCTGTATAATGTTTACAAACAGAATTAAAAATTGTTAATTAATATTAAAAAACTTAAGTGCGTAAATAGCTTTAATTGTGGGATAGGTTTGAAAGAATTGATTGAAATAAAAAATATTTGAAGAAAGAAAAATCAACCTTTTTTAAGGTTTAAATTATATATAAATGAAACAGAATATAGCCATAGGAGTAGATGTAGGAGGTAGTCATATTATAAGTGCTGCGGTAAATTTAAATACATTTGAAATTATTCCGAATTCTACTTTCTCGGAAAAAATAGATAATAAGGCTGCTAAAAGTGTGGTCTTATCTGGATGGAGTCAGGTAATTAATAAAACTATTAATAGTGTTAACGAATTAAAACAAAACACAAAAATAGCGTTTGCGATGCCTGGTCCATGTAATTATAAAAAAGGAGTGACGTTGTTTCAAAACAACGATAAATATGAAAACTTGTACAATGTTTCTATTCCAAAAGAATTGTCTCGGTTTTTAGAAGCATCAGGAGTTGATTTTCGTTTTATGAACGATGCGACTTCCTTTGGTGTAGGTGTCGCTAGATTGGGAGAATCTAAAGGAGTTAAAAAAGTAATTGCATTGACTTTGGGAACAGGGTTTGGAGCTACTTTTATAAACGATGGATTGCCTGTTGTAGAAGCTATAAATGTTCCTAAAGGAGGTTGTTTGTGGGATAAAAAATTCAAAAATGGAATGGCTGATGATTATTTTTCGACACGATGGTTTGTAAAACGCTATTTCGAATTGTCAGGAATTGAATTGAAAGGTGTAAAAGAAATTGTTCGTAATTTTACAACTGTTTCTGCTCAAGTTTTTTCAGAATTCAGTTCCAATTTTGTGAAATTTATGATGCCTTATATCATACAGTTTGATCCGGAATTGATAGTTTTAGGAGGGAATATATCCAATGCAAGTACTCATTTTTTAGAAGACGTAGAAGCAGGATTTAAAGCGCAAGGCGTAGACGTTA
This sequence comes from Flavobacteriaceae bacterium, assembly GCA_965224465.1. GTDB lineage: Bacteria > Bacteroidota > Bacteroidia > Flavobacteriales > Flavobacteriaceae. The sequence continues at coordinate 4,991,432 of OZ245049.1, forward strand.
GACTGCAAGTTTCGAAAGAAGGTGAAGCGGCAGCGATTGTTGGAAGTGCTCAGTTATTTTCACCATTGTTTTGGGATAAAATTAAAAACGACTTGCCAGAAAGTTAAGGAATACTTTTTAGAACGTTCGTGTAATAAGTAAAATATAGAAATTACGTTCTCCATATTTAGAACGCAGCTGTTTTAACGAATTACTTTTGTTTGTATTGTTATAAAAAAAATGCTCACTTTAAAAGTGAGCATTTTTAATGTCTAACCAAATTTAGATCATTTCTCCTAAAACGGGTTTTTTAGAGGCCCTTATAGTAGAAGTATTGTATCCTGAGAACTTTTTCATATAGTGCCTAATGCTTGTGCCATTGGCATCTTCAAATGCATGTGATCCTCCTGTTCTCAGGAATTTTTTAACATTTCCTGCGCCTGCTAAATGTGCAGCTGCAAGAATTCCGGATTCCGTTATTCTTACCCCGTTCATTCGTTTCCCAACACTTCGTTTGATATCTCTTCGTAGAATCCATTTATTTAACGAGCATAAAGCTATAAATGCATCCTCTTGAAGTTGAGGTGTGTTTAGAAACTTACGGGTATCGTAAATTTTGAACCTTTTTAAGGTCGATTTCCCAAATTGGTACTTTCCTAAGTAGCCTAAACTATTTACAACGGAATACTTTCCTTGAGATTCTTTAAAAGCAACCGCTTCTTTGAATCCTACAAATGAGTTTCCTGCAAATGGTATTTGAGATGTTTCTTCTTGTTCACTGGCTTCTAAAGCTAAAACGGTACTTACGGTATTTTCGTTGTAAGTAACATTATAAATAGAGGTGTTCTTCTTTTTCGTTAGTGCTAAAAACGAAAATATAAGTGTAACAATTATTGTATACAGTATGTGTCTTTTCATCATTTTCAGGGTTTTAGGTTAAAATATCCCTTTAAAATTTCGAGGTGCAAAGATATATAAATATTTGTAATTAACAAGTGTTCATTGTTTTTTTATTTTTTATTGCTATTTTTAGCTATTGTGTTAGATGCTAGCTTTCTATCTTCGTACCCCTTGTTGGTTCAGCCATTGCTGATATTTTACTGCATTTCTATTGTGTTGCGACAACGTTTTCGCAAAAACATGTTTTCCAGGTGTATTTATATTGGCGCACATGTAAAAGTAATCGTGTTTTGTAGGGTTTAAAACGGCGTCAATAGCAGAAATATCTGGCATTCCAATAGGCCCTGGAGGTAAACCTTTGATTTTGTAGGTGTTGTAGTTTGATTCTATTTTTAAATCTTTCAATAAGACTCGTTTGATAACCGTCTCTTGCCCTTTTAGAGCTTTGATACAGTATATAATTGTAGGGTCTGCTTGTAAAGGCCAACCGTTATTTAACCGATTCAAATATAATTGAGCAACTTGGGGACGTTCGCTAATAGCGGCGGTTTCTTTTTGAACAATAGCCGCTAAAGTACTTACTTGTATTGGCGTTAATCCTTGCTTTGATGCTTTTTCTTTTCTTTTACTATTCCAAAATCGAAGGTATTCTTTGTGCATTCGAAGCTTGAATTTTGACACAGAGGTATTCCAATAAAATTCATAAGAATTTGGAATATACATGGCTAGTGCAGTTGCTGTATTGAAATTGTTTTTGGATAAAAAAGAAGGTTCTTTAAATTCCGTTAGAATACTTAAAGAGTCTGCTTCTATTTGTGCTGCAATACGACCCGCTAGTTTTTCTAAGGAATCTTGGTTATTAAAAGCTACTTTTACAGCTTTTTGCTTGCCACTTCTCAATAGGTTGATGACGCTGTTGTTGCTCATTCCTTTACGTATGAAATAGCGACCAGCCTTTATTTTTGAAGGATACTTCTTTTTGTTTGCGACCCAATTTAATGGTTTTACTCGTTTTACAAAAGGGCGAAGTAAGTTTTGGACTTCGGCGTAATTAGCGCCTGTAGGAATGTATAAATAGCCTTCCTTAACGGTGTTTGGGCTGTAAATTTTGCTGTAATAGCTATAGGCTAAAACACTTGCTAAAATAAGTAATAGGGTACTTATTAGGAGAATGAGTTTTGTTTTATTCATGGGTGTTTATCAACTGAAATAATAATTCGTCTTTATAGGTGTTTTTTGTGTAGATCCAATCTTTCTTGCATCCTACTTCTTTGAATTTTTTTTGTGTAAATAATTGGATGCTATGGTCGTTGTCTGTAGTAATGTTTGCATAGAGTTGATGTAATTGTAGTTGGTTAAAACTATACGAAATCAATAGGTCCAAAGCTTCACTAGCATGTCCTTGATTTTTAAATTTTGGGAGTATAATAATTCCGATACCTGCTCTGTGGTGTAGTGGCTCAAAATCAAAAAGATCAATCATGCCTATGGGAGTATTGTTCAAGTCAATGACAAAACGTAGTTGCTGTGCTTCAAAAATACTTTGATGAGCATTGGAGATGTACTGTTTTAAAATATGTTTTGAAAAAGGACTTACTGTACCACTTATTTCCCAAAAATCTTGATTGTTTTCTGTATCAAATAAAAAGGGTAGATCTTCTGGTTCTAAAGCGCGAAGTTTGATGTTTTTTCCGTGTAACATATGTTTAAAAATCTAAATGTCCAAAAAATGTATTTACGGCAGGTCCTGTCAAAAATATGTTGGTATACACATCGTCTTCTATGGAAAATGACACGTTTAACAATCCTCCTTCTACTTGTAGATCGATGCTTGTAGCTGTCGTTTTTTCTAGGTTATGGGCTATAATTGCGACAGCAGTAACCCCAGTTCCACAGGCGAGTGTTTCATCTTCTACGCCACGTTCGTAAGTACGTACTCTAAAGTGTGCATCGCCTGTTTGAGTGACAAAATTAATATTAGAACCTTCTTCTAAATACAAATCTCCATATCTGATAGCTGCTCCTTCTTCTTTTACGTTTACCAATGCTACATCCTCGCAAAACTGAACGTGATGTGGGGATCCTGTATCTAAAAAACTATAGCCTTCAAAATGTGTGAGGAGGTTAATATCTGCCATTTGTAAACTCACAATACCGTTTGTAATGGATGCGCTGTGCAATCCGTCAGCAGCATTAAAGGTGGTTTTTGTATCGATTACACCAATCATTTTTGCAAAGGCTACTGTGCAACGGCCTCCATTTCCACACATACTTCCTAGAGCACCATCGGCATTAAAATAAATCATTTTAAAATCACTTTTAGAATCATTTTCTAATAGAATTAATCCGTCAGCACCTACTCCAAAACGTCGGTCGCATAATTTGTTTATTAATTTTTTGTTATCTTTTGGAAAATCCAATGATCTATTGTCAATCATAACAAAGTCGTTTCCCGTTCCTTGGTATTTGTAAAATTCTAGTTTCATTCGGACAAATATACTAAAAATAGGAATAATTTTTGAGGTCTATGTGCTGTTCCTTTATATTTTGTTAAATTCAGTTAAGGTTTAGTTAACTGTAGTTAAAGATAACTATTGAAGTATTTTAAGGCCTACTTTTGAGAAGGAATGTGAATGGATTATAAATCCCTAAAATATAATATTATGAAGAAAATTGGAGAAATGTTGTTGGTTTCTATGTTAGGAGGTGCACTTACTCTTGCTGCATACGTTACGTTAGTGGATGGTGATACTTCATCTATCGAAGAAGTCAATCATTCAGAACAGGTCAATCATCAAGTAAAGACTAATTTTAACCCTAGGGCTGTGGCTTCTTTTGAGAATACAGATTTCACACATGCAGCAGAGAAAACATTAAATGCTGTGGTTCATGTAAAAAACACGGCTATTAAGACGTATTCAGATCCTTTTACCGAATATTTTCATGGAGGATCAAATGGTTTACAAAAAAGAGCTCAAATTGGTACGGGTAGTGGCGTTATAATTTCAGCAGATGGGTATATTATCACAAATAATCATGTGATTGATAATGCTACAGAAATTGAAATTACAATGGATAATAAAAAAACATACATTGCGGAATTGATAGGAACTGATATTAAAAATGATATTGCGCTGGTAAAGATAAAAGGAACTGATTTCCCGTATATTACTTTTGGAAATTCCGATGATGTAAAAGTGGGAGAATGGGTATTGGCTGTTGGAAATCCTTACAATCTTACCTCAACCGTTACTGCAGGTATTATTAGTGCAAAAGGTCGTGATTTGAGTGGTAATTCCTCCATAGATTCTTTTCTGCAAACAGATGCTGCCGTAAATCCAGGAAACAGTGGAGGTGCTTTGGTAAATGTTCGTGGAGAGTTGATAGGGATTAACACAGCAATTTCTTCACAAACGGGGTCGTTTATTGGCTATTCTTTTGCAGTACCTTCTAATATTGCCAAAAAAGTGATAGAGGATATTATGGAATACGGTACAGTGCAACGTGCGTTGATTGGTATTTCTTACAGTACGCGTGGTAATGATCATTTTGAAGGTGTGAAAATTGGTGAAATTACTCCCAATGGAGGTGCTGATTTAGCGGGTTTAATTAAAGATGATATTATTACAAGAATCAATGAGGTGAAAATTACAGAATTCTCAGATTTAAGCGGTCAATTGAGTGCAAAAAGACCTGGGGATAGTGTAGAAGTGACTTTTTTGAGAAACGGTAAAGAATTGTCAAGAACAGTAATATTGACAAAAAACAATTTTAAGGAATTAAAAATATTAGGATTGATATTAAAGGATGTTGATAAGAAAGAAGGGAAGAAGAATGGTATAAATGGAGGCGCTAAAATTGCATCGGTCTCCAATAAAGACTTGGTGAATTTAGGCGTAGAAAAAGGGTTTATCATTGTAAAAATAAATAAAAAAGAAGTGAGAAGTGCAGATGATGCCATTCAAATTATTTCTAGTAAATACGGAAAAGAAGTGATGTACATAGAAATGTTGAACAACCGTGGGCAAATAGAAAGGTATGTATTTAGATAAATTGATTGATTATAATAGCTAGTAAAAAGTCCTTTCCATTTTGGAGAGGATTTTTTTTTGAAACATGCAGCGAAAACGTTTGAAATAGCTACTTTTGCCGAAAAACAACATTAATCGTCATTCCTATGAAAGTGGGAATGTAAAACTCAAACAATGCAAAACACGGAAGTTTACGAAAAAGAACTTGCTTTTCAAGCCAAACGCAGAAGAGCAACCGTTAATTTTATTAAAATTATTAGCGACTTTTGGTATGATGATACCATCGAATTGATTTTATTTAGAAACCAATTGCTCGATAGAAATGTGAGTGAAATTTTATCCTTGCTAGAATACGCAGGTGATTTTGTAGAGAAGCCTATTTCAATTTTTGATGCTTTGGAAATGGCGAATGCTATTAAAAAAATAAATTTACCTCCTGCCAAATTAGATATTGGTAAATTGGTGTATGAGTTTCATTCAAGCCAGTCTTCCATCGGTGTTTTTATTGAAGGGAAGTTGAGCGGAGCTAAAAAAGCCAATGGATTTGAGCCTAGAGACGTTGTGCTTTATGGTTTTGGACGTATCGGACGCTTATTGGCTCGTGAGTTAATGACAAGGACGGGAAAAGGAAACTTGATGCGTTTAAGAGCTATTGTTACACGTGGTGAAATTACAGAAACTGTTTTGGAAAAACGTGCAGCATTGCTAAGAGACGACTCTGTTCATGGTGATTTTAGAGGGACAGTACAGACCAATATAGAAAAGAAAGCGCTTATTATCAATGGAACTACAGTTTATATTATTTCAGCCGATAAGCCAGAAGAGATAGATTATACCCAATACGGTATTCATAAAGCTTTGATTTTGGATAATACAGGGGTATTTAGAGATAAAGAAGCGCTGAGTAGACATCTAAAATCTAAAGGTGCAAGTAAAGTTATATTGACGGCGCCAGGGAAAGGAGTTCCAAATATAGTGTACGGAGTGAATCATTTAGAACACTCTCCGGATAACGTTGATATTTTTTCTGCGGCTTCTTGTACTACCAACGCTATTGCGCCAATATTGAAAACGATAGAAGAGAGTTTTGGAATAGAAAACGGGCATTTAGAGACGATACATGCTTATACCAACGATCAGAATTTGGTAGATAATATGCATAGCAAATATCGTAGAGGACGTGCTGCTGCATTAAATATGGTTATTACAGAGACGGGTGCTGGAAAAGCAGTGGCTAAAGCGTACCCCATTTTAGAAGGGAAATTAACTTCCAATGCCATTCGAGTACCAGTTCCAAATGGTTCCTTGGCTATTTTAAATTTAAGGATTGTAAACGCAGCCAGTATTGAAACCGTAAATCAAGCGGTAAAAAAATATGCATTGGAAGGAAGTTTGGTTGAACAGATTAAATATTCGAAAAGTAACGAACTGGTGTCTTCTGATATTGTAGGGGTTTCAGCACCATCTATCTATGATAGTAATGCTACTATTGCTACGGCAGATGGTAAAAGTATTGTGCTGTATGTTTGGTACGATAACGAATATGGATATAGCCATCAAGTAATGCGTTTGGCGCGCTATGTTTCCAAAGTAAGAAGGTTTACCTATTACTAGCCCCATGCATTTGTTAATATTTAAGAACCGAAGTCTGTCTCAGCTTCGGTTTTTTTGTATATTTTCGCTCCATATTAAGAACCATTACTTGAAGATATGAAATCAATTTTAACGAAAATTCAAAATTTAAGAAAAGAATTACGTGCATATAATTACCAATATTATGTATTGGATGATGCGTGTATTTCTGATTATGATTTTGATATGAAATTGAAAGATTTAGAAGTGTTAGAGAATCAAAATCCTCAGTTTTTTGATTCCAATTCTCCAACCCAACGAGTGGGAGGAGAAATCACTAAAAATTTTGATACTGTAAGCCATAAAAACAGGATGTATTCGTTGGATAATTCGTATTCATTGGATGATTTATTGGATTGGGAAAAGAAGATTCAAAAAATGTTGGGGACTACAGATATCGCATATACTTGTGAATTAAAATTTGATGGAGCTTCTATTAATTTAACTTTTGAAAAAGGCATTCTAGTTAGTGCAGTGACAAGAGGTGATGGTTTTATGGGAGACAATGTTACTGCAAATATAAAAACTATAAAGTCGATACCATTGGTGTTAGGTGATGGTTTTTTAGATGATTTTGAAATTAGAGGAGAAATTATTTTACCAATTGCCCGTTTCAATCAAATGAATATAGAAAGAGTGGCAGCAGGGGAAGAACCTTATCGAAATCCAAGAAATACAGCAAGTGGAAGTTTAAAATTACAGGATAGTTCTGTCGTTTCTAAACGACAATTAGATTGCTTGTTATATCATGTTGTAGATGTGAATAATACCTATAAAACACATTTCGAAACCTTAAAAGCAGCACGAAAAATAGCATTTAAAGTTCCGCAAGAAATTGCTTTATGTAAGAGTATAGACGAAGTGTATCAATACATACAACAATGGGGAGCCAAACGTCACCAATTGCCTTATGAAACGGATGGAATTGTAATTAAAGTGAATGATTTACATCAGCAAGATGAACTTGGGTTTACCTCAAAATCTCCTAGATGGGCGATTTCTTATAAGTTTAAAGCCGAGCAAGTAAGCACCTTGTTGCATAAAATAACCTATCAAGTAGGGCGTACGGGAGCCATTACTCCTGTAGCAAATTTAGAACCAGTTCAATTGGCAGGAACTACTGTAAAAAGAGCTTCTTTGCACAATGCAGATCAAATAGAAAAATTGGATATTCGTGAAAATGATACCGTTTTTGTTGAAAAAGGAGGGGAAATTATTCCGAAAATAGTAGGGGTAGACTTAGAGAAAAGACCTCCAAATTCTCAACCTACAATCTATAGTAAAACGTGCCCTGATTGTTATACCGATCTTGTGCGTACAGAAGGGGATGCTAAACATTATTGCCCGAATACTTATGGTTGCCCTACCCAAATTACAGGAAGGATTCAACATTTTATAAGTCGAAAAGCCATGAATATAGATGGGTTAGGGAGCGAAAGTGTTGAGTTATTATTTGCACAAGGGTTGATTAAAAATTATGCCGACTTATATGATTTAAAAGTCGAAGAAATTATCCCGTTGGAACGTATGGCCGAAAAATCCGCTCAAAATATGATTGCAGGAATCGAGGCTTCAAAACAAATTCCTTTCGAAAAAGTTTTATTTGCCTTGGGAATTCGATTTGTTGGTGAAACAGTGGCGAAAAAATTAGCGAAACACTATAAATCTATTTTTAATTTGATGATTGCCAATAGTGTTGATTTGATTGCCGTAGACGAAATAGGAGAACGTATTGCAGAAAGTGTTGTGGAGTTCTCCAATGATTTAGGGAATATAGAATTGGTGAATCGCTTAAAAATATATGGATTGCAATTGGAGATTTTGGAGCATGAAGAAGATAATTTATCTTGCTTGTTAGAAGGGAAAACATTGGTGGTCTCAGGAGTGTTTGAAATAATGTCAAGAAACGAGCTGAAGAAAAATATCGAAAGCCATGGGGGTAAAGTGGGAAGTTCTATTTCGAAAAAAACAAGCTATGTAATTGCTGGAAATAATATGGGACCTAGTAAACTCGAAAAAGCAGAGAAATTAGGGATTGAAATTATCTCGGAGAAAGATTATATTGCAATGGTCGGCGCTTAGTCTATATTCTGAGGGAGTTATAAAAAAGTAGAGTGAGGCATTTATACCAACTAAAATCCAAAATGACCGATATAAATAGGTTGTTTTTTGTTCTAGTGTTGTTAAGAAATAGAACGATAGCTAATGCTATCCATCCATTTTTCGATTAGCTAAAACAAAAAATAAATTCATTTCTAAACCTTCACTTGGAAATGTGTTTGGTGTTATCCAAATATCCCCGTAATTTTCGCCATTGCGAAAAGTGTAGGACACAGTGATTTTTAATCCCACTAGTGGGTTTAATTTCCCCATGCTTGCATCGAAATGATTAAGGTTTTTTTCTTTTTCATGCCTCGTGGGCTTGCTCCGAGGTTATTGACTTCTTTATTGAGGGGGCAAGGGTATGTCCCTTAAAAGGAAAAAAGTCTTCGAAAAAAAAGCACGTACTCTTGTCAAGTCTATTCATTTTTTTTACATAAAAAAAAGCTCCATCAAATGAAGCTTATTTTTTTAAAAAAGTTGCGTAAAATTAAATTACTTTAACGTTTACTGCATTTAATCCTTTTTTACCTTCTGTTAATTCGAATTCAACTGCGTCTCCTTCTCTTACTTCATCAATCAATCCTGTAACGTGTAGGAAATACTCTGTTTTTGAATCGTCTTCTATAACAAAACCAAAACCTTTAGATTCGTTAAAGAACTTTACTGTACCATTTTTCATTTGTGTATTATGTTTTACTGTTTGATAATTTTTTAACTTACTTATATGACTGAAAATGACATAAAAATCCAGTACTAATAAGGCTAAATCACTTACCTATATTAATTTATATTTCAAAGATAAGATTAATATTTCTTGATTTAACATAATTTGTCTAGTTTTTTTAAAATTGATCAAGACACTAAGATAAAATTGCATTGTTTTTTTTGTTGTTTGAGGGACACTTAAGTAGTTCAGTTTGTTGTTTTGTAACGGTTAAGTGTGTCCTGTCTGATTCTGTATAGCAATAAGATTATATAGTTTTTTTAAAAAAGCGTCAATAAAACATTTGTTGGAATGGTGGTTTTTCAAATAATAGCTTAGAAATAGAGGGGGATTTACTGCGGTCGTCCTCTATTTTAAGGATTGAAAAGATGAGGAGTTTTAGCGTCGATTAGATTCCCTAAACTATTTGTACCATTTACAATCCAAAATAACGGATATAAATAGGTTGTTTTACGTTCTAGTATTGTTGAAAAACAGAACGATAGCGAAGGCTATCCTTAGAATTTTCACCTAGCTAAAAAAAAATAGTTTCATTTTTAAACCGTGACTAGGAAATGTATTGGACATTACAGAATTCAATTGTACTTATTTAGGGTTCTATAGATTATTGTTAAAATAGGGGGCTATTAATTATATGGAACTCTTCTCTTTATTGCGTATTCTGTTTTTTATCGAGCGATTTTTTTTTAGTGTAGAGAAGTAAACTGATGTTCATTGGAGTTGTATTTTAGATCGGCAGTTGGGAGATGTTTAAATTTAAGGTTTCGGTTTTTTTTGGAGACTGAATTCAGACAACATAAAATGTAAAAAGTATTACTTTAGTAGTATGAATAAGAAATAATTTTATATTTTTCAACAATCATTTCTGTAAATTAATAAAGAAGCCCGTAGTACTATTAAACTCTTTCCTTTGGAGAGATGCCAAACAAAGCGGGGGTAATGAATCAAGAAACCAATCAATGAATAAAAAAATAGCCCTATTTATCTTTACAAGTGTAGCATGCATAGATATGCTCGGAATTATTCTTGAAATTGAAGTACTACGATTTGTATTTAAACCTTTAATTCTACTGTCCTTAATGGCATTGTATAAGGTAAGTACGAGTAATGGAATACACGCTCCCTATTTATTAGCCTTGGTGTTTTCTTTTTTTGGAGATGTTTTTTTGTTGTTTCAAGGGGATTTGTTTTTTATGTTAGGATTAGGAGCTTTTTTGATAGCGCATTTGTTTTTTATCAAACTCGTAGTTTTGTGGTGGAAGGAATTTAGATTGAGAAATTTACTTTTAACGGCGGTTCCTTTTGTGTTATTGGTTACAGGTTTGATTGTGTTTTTAAGAAGTTATTTAGATGAAATGTTTGTTCCTGTTGTTGTGTACGCCATGGTTATAGGTGCCTTTGGGACAGTGGCTACGATATTGTATCAGCAAAGAAAAACGAAAGCTGCATTTACCATGATGCTAGGTGCATTTGTATTTATGGTGTCAGATACCATCTTGTCTATCAATTTGTTTTACAAACCCATGATGCTGTTGAATATCTTAGTGATGTTTACGTATGTCCTAGCGCAGTACTTGATTTATAGTGCTGTTGTTTTGAAACAGAAAATCTAAAATTCAGGGGGCTAGACTTCGAAATAGAAAATAGTCTTTGGGGAATTTACATCGGACTCTTGAGGTGAAGTTGTTGCTTGGGAAACTGAATGGATTCTATGGGTAATCCTTAGAGTTTTCGCCTAACTAAAACAAAAAATAATTCCATTTCTAAACCGTCACTTGGAAATGTATTTTATAAGTTGCAAAAAACGATCATTGAAAAAAATACTCCAAATGCACTTACCCAATATGTAGGTAATTATGTGTGTAAGAATAATGAATTACAATTCTTTAATCATGCCGAAGGCTATGTAGAACCAGTCATTGCGAGCGGTAGCGCGGCAATCTCATTCTTTAACTATGTGTACCAGTACAAAGACCATTTAGGGAATATCAGACTGTCATACACAGATGCAGATGGGAATGGGACAATTAAACAGGATGAGATTATTGAAGAAAATAATTATTATCCCTTTGGACTTGAACATAAAGGATACAATAATGTTGTCAATGGTGCGGAAAACAACTACTACAATTATAACGGGAAAGAGCTTAACGAATCTTTAGGTTTGAATTTGTTAGAATATGAAGCGAGAAGTTATGATCCAGCTATAGGAAGATGGACGAGTGTTGACCCGTTAGCTGATAAGTATTATAAATTTAGCCCTTATGTTTATGTTGGTAATAGTCCTACAATAGCAGTCGACCCAGATGGAAAAAGAATACTATTTGTAAATGGATATTGGAATAGTTGGATTGGAGGTCTTATAGGTTCAAGTAATCTAGGTAAGAAATACTGGGGAAGTGGATTTACAAGTGCTGCTCAAAGATTTTTTGGAGATTATTCATCTGTTTCTGATTCTAATTATATTGATGGTTCTTCATCTTTTGGAGGAGATTCAAGTGGTGGCGGTAGAGAAAAAGATGGATATGCATATGCTAAAGCAAATTATACTACATTAACAGATGGTTTAGCAGAAGATGAAACCTTTAAACTTGTCACTCATAGTGAAGGAGGTGCATATGGAGCAAGAGTTGCGAGATATCTAATAGAGAAAGGACATACCGTAGAAACCGTTCTACATTTATCTACAGATGAAGGAGACGAATTCGAAACACCTGAAGAAGCAGATACTTATCAATTAAGTTATGGTGGAGATTGGGTAACTGGAAATAAAGAAATCAGTAAAGGTGTTGATATTATTGGTGTAGTTGATAAATATGAGAAGAAATCAGACAAAAATAAGTATGCTCACGGTTCTACTAAAGGTTCATCTGTGTTTAAGTCTGCCAAAGCTTTATTAAAAGCAGCAGCGTCAGGAGCGACAGGTGTTAATGTAACTGAAACAAAAAGTGGAATTAAATTTGAATTTATAAGAGATAATAATTAAAAAGATGACTAATATTAGTAAAAACACTTATTTAACGGTTAATATTATACTGGTACTATTAGGTGCATATATTGTGTATTTTATATCCAATTTTTGGATTGGTAGCCAAGACCAACACGAGATGGTTATTGACAACTCGGGAGTATCTTTTTTCTTTAAGAAGTTTGTTCTTAATTTAGCGGTAATAGCTCTTATAATAGGCTTTATGGCTATAGTTAATAAATTGCTTAAAAATAATAATATAAAAAAGACTTTATTATATAGTACTATTCTACTTATTGTATTGTCAATAGTAGCAATATCTTTTTCAATGAGTTAATGTTTAAAATAATATTTATAATAAAAAGCCACTCTTCGGAGTGGTTTTTTTATGCTCTAAAGTAAAGCTATATTTTTATCAAAAAAATCTTTAAACTTCATATTGGTAAGCCCCTGATGCCGCGCGAGTAACCGCAGCGCTACTGCGAGATTGTGTCTCGTGGCGTCAACGTTAAGACCCGAACGCGCGGACATGTCACCAACGTGATAGCGCGAGATTTGTAATCCGTGCCCTGCATGAGTAAGCCATACAATAGGTATAAAAGCAACCATTAAACGGATTTGTAATCGTTCTTTTAGGGAACAGTTTAATTCAAAAACCAAGGCAGCCATGTTGTGGTTTTTTACATGCTGGCTACACATACATTTCCCTCCTCCTCCTTGTCAAAACCTACGGATTCAAAAACGGCACAAATACAGGGGGCGAATACCTACGACAAAAACGGAAACATAATCTCCGATGCCAATAAAGGGATTAGCGCCATAACCTACAATTATTTAAGCCTACCCGTCAAAGTAGTTTTTGGAACTAACCGTTTTATTGATTATATTTACGATGCCTCAGGTGTAAAACAACAAAAAGTAGTAACTGAGGGAAGTTCTTTAACAACCACGCAATACGTAGGTAATTATATTTATGAGAATAACAACCTTCAATTCTTTAATCATGCAGAGGGCTATGTAGAACCAGTCATTGCGAGCGGTAGCGCGGCAATCTCATCCTTTAACTATGTGTACCAATACAAAGATCATTTAGGTAATATTCGACTGTCATACACAGATGCAGATGGGAATGGGACAATTAAACAGGATGAGATTATTGAAGAAAATAATTATTATCCCTTTGGACTGAAACATAAAGGGTATAATAACGGAATAAGCTCTTTGGGTAACTCGGTTGCGCAACGCTATAAGTTTGGAGGAAAGGAATATGATGAGAGTTTTGATGGTACTTTAAATACCTATGATTTTGGAGCTAGGAATTATGATCCTGCAATTGGTAGGTGGATGAATATTGACCCACTGGCTGACCAAATGCGTAGACACTCTCCGTATAATTATGCTGGTTCTACCACGAATGTTGTGGAATTAGTATCTTTACCTCAAAAAGATGTTTTCAACAAAACTGTTTGAGTTACTATTAAATTTAGGAACAGATTGGAAGGTTTGTGATGTAAAAGTTAATTATCTAGATTCAGAAATAGACATATTTATAGACTATATACCAACTAAAGCATCTTGTCCAGACACAGAAGAGTTGTGTAGTATTTATGATCATAGAAGCACTCGTAGATGGCGTCATTTAGACACCTTACAATTCAAAACCTACATTAATTGTAAAGTCCCAAGAGTTAAGTCAACTAAAGGCGTTAAAACGATAACGGTACCATGGGCTAGTAATTTTTATCGTCATACTTATCTATTTGAAAGGCTAACTATAGACTTATTGAAAGCAACAAAAAATCAAAGTCAAACGGCTAAACTATTACGTTGTGGCTTTAATATTGTAAACCGAATCATACATACTTCTGTAAAAAGAGGGCTTTCTAAGAGGTCAGAAAACCAAAAATTTTCTCATCTAAGTATTGATGAAAAAGCTTTCAAAAAGGGGCATAACTATGTGACTGTAGTTAGTGATCCGAGTACAGGAATTGTAATTGATGTTGCAGAAGGCAGGACTAAAAAAGAGACTAAAATTTTACTTAAAAAGATTGTAAATGAGATAAATAGAGATGAAGTAGAGACCGTTTCTATTGACATGTGGAAAGCCTATTTATCATCAGTAAAAGAAGTTTTTCCAAATGCGAAAGTTGTCCATGATCGATTTCACTTAGTAAAGTACTTAAATGATGCTATAGATAAAGTTCGCAGACGTGAAGTGAAAAAAGAAGAAGGTCTTAAAAATAGTAGATTTGTATTGCTTAAAAATAAAGAAAACTTAACGGATAAACAAAGAGTATTATTTGACAAAATACAAGAAGCAAATTATCAAGCAAGTAAAGCATGGTTAGCTAAAGAAAATTTTAAAAATATATTTAGAAGCCCATCTTTGAAAGTTGCTTTAGGTCTTTTTATCAAATGGGGAGCAAGTGTTTTGGAAACAAAAATTAAAGAAATTATAAAGGTTGCTAAGATGTTTAATAACCATATAGAAGGGGTGTGTAATGCAATGATTGAGACTGCTTCTAATGCAATGGCAGAAAGACTAAATGGTAAAATACAAGAAATAAAATCTATCGGTAAAGGTTACAGAACTTTCGCTAATTTTAGAAGTGCAATACTATTTTTTAATGGAGGTTTAGATTTGTACCCACACAAATCGTGGTAGAACCTTATTACATTGTTAAATATGGGGTTCATAAATCAGAATTAACCCCACATATAGATTCTATTGCTTTACGGTTAAATTATAAAAAATACGGAAAAGAAAATGTGTTTTTTAATCCTAATTCAAAAAAGTTAGAAGTAATAGAAAAGAAATTTGAAATATTATATTTAGATAAAGATAGGGTTTGGAAAATAGTTAATTATTCATCCGACATGAAATATCTTAACAGGTATTTTGGAAAAGGGTTTTCTGAGTGTATTAAATCAAACCCTCCACTGCTGCAAGAATAACCACCATCGCTACCGCGATATTCTATCTCGTGGCGTCAACGTTAAGCCACGCAGCAATTAAAACTACTAAAACCACAGCAGAAATGTTGTGGTTTTTACATGTTGGCTACACATACATTTCCCTCCTCCTTCCTCTCCTCCTTGTCAAAACCTACGGCTTTAAAGACGGCACAAATACAGGCAACGACTATACCTACGACAAAAACGGAAACATGATCTCCGATGCCAATAAAGGGATTAGCGCCATAACCTACAATTATTTAAACCTACCCATCAAAGTAAGTTTTGGAACTAACCGTTTTATTGATTATATTTACGATGCCTCAGGAGTAAAACAACAAAAAGTAGTAACTGAGGGAAGTTCTTTAACAACCACGCAATACGCAGGTAATTATATTTATGAGAATAACAACCTTCAATTCTTTAATCATGCAGAGGGCTATGTAGAACCAGTCATTGCGAGCGGTAGCGCGGCAATCTCATCCTTTAACTATGTGTACCAATACAAAGATCATTTAGGTAATATTCGACTGTCATACACAGATGCAGATGGGAATGGGACAATTAAACAGGATGAGATTATTGAAGAAAATAATTATTATCCCTTTGGACTTAAACATAAAGGGTACAATAATGTCGTGAATGGTGCGGAAAGTAAGTACAAATACCACGGAAAAGAGCATCAAGAAGAATTAGGTTTAAATTGGTACGATTATGGAGCAAGGAATTACCAACCTGATATTGGAAGATGGTTTAATCCAGATCCTTTAAGTGATGAGTTTCCAGAATGGTCACCTTATAACTTTGTTAAAAATAATCCTTCTTTTTATATCGACCCAACAGGATTAGCACCTGAAACTATTTATGAAGATATAAATAGTGGAGAAACAGTTGAAGTAGATGATGGTATTGACAAGACTATAAAAGTTAATAGTTCTAATTTTCAGAAAGCGAAATCTTTTGCTAATGAAATCAATTCCAATCCAGATGCAAATGGTATGACATCTATTGGTGTTAGTAGAGATGTAGCTGATGGATATAATGAGTTTTATAATAGTGTTAACTCTTATGATGGTTTTAGTTTATCAAACTTATATGATTATGCTTTTGTCCAACCTGAACTAACTGTTACAGGAGAAGTTACAGGTTCAGCAGGTGCTTTAGAATATGTTTCTGTTGGTGTAGGTGGTTTTATCTTAAAAAGTTTAGGAAATAACCTTGCAAGAAATAGTTCAAAAATATTGAATTTCACTTCGAAACAATTACAAGCTAAATTTAAACATGCAGTAGATTTTGGTGTAAAAGGAAGTTGGAATAAAGGAGCAGGTAGTAAATTTAGTTCAGTTATTAACCAACATATTAATTCTTCGAGTGTTCAAATTATACAAGGAACTTATAGAGGTAATCCTGCAGTTCATTATTTAAATTCGAAATCTGGATTAAATGTAATTGCAAATCCAAATGGAACTTTTGTTAGTGGGTGGAAACTTAATTCTAAACAATTAGAAAATGTAATTAAGCATGGAGGATTATAAAATGATTAAAAAATGAAAGCAGAAAAAATTAAAAATAATATATCAATTGAATTATCTAAAGAAGAAGCCATTGTTTTTCTAAATTGGTTATTTACATTCAATGAAAAAAAGCATCCTGATTTATTTCAAGACCAATCAGAAGAAAGGGTACTATGGGATATTGAAGCAACATTGGAAAAAGCTGTAGATGAAACTTTTAGCAATAATTATAACAATATATTATCAGAAGCAAGAAAAAAAGTAAGAGATTAACTATTGCTTTTACCAGTTTTTTATTGTGCTGATTTTTGAGTTAAGTCAGCTTTAAAGACAAAAGTAAGTAAGTATTATAAAGCAGAACTTGACGCAATCAAGAAAATGAAATCCCGATGGCGCGGACATACCGCCCACGTGATAGCGCGGATTTGCAATCCGTGCCCACAAAGTGCGTCACGTAAGGTTGCTCCCCCCGCTGCCGCGTGAGTAACCGCAGCGCTACCACGTAGATTGTATCTCGTGGCGTCAGAGAGTAAGCCACGCAGCAATTAAAACTACTAAAACCACAGCAGAAATGTTGTGGTTTTTTACATGCTGGCTACACATACATTTCCCTCCTCCTCCTCCTTGTCAAAACCTACGGATTCAAAGACGGCACAAATACAGACAACGACTATACCTACGACAAAAACGGAAACATGATCTCCGATGCCAATAAAGGGATTAGCGCCATAACCTACAATTATTTAAACCTACCCACCAAAGTAAGTTTTGGAACTAACCGTTTTATTGATTATATTTACGATGCCTCAGGTGTAAAGCAACAAAAAGTAGTAACTGAGGGAAGTTCTTTAACAACCACGCAATACGCAGGTAATTATATTTATGAAAATAACAACCTTCAATTCTTTAATCATGCAGAGGGCTATGTAGAGCCAGTTATTGCGAGCGGTAGCGCGGCAATCTCATCCTTTAACTATGTGTACCAATACAAAGACCATTTAGGGAATATCAGACTGTCATATACTGATGCAGATGGGAATGGGACAATTAAACAGGATGAAATTATTGAAGAAAATAATTATTATCCCTTTGGACTGAAACATAAAGGGTATAATTTTAATACATCTTCTTTAGGGAATTCGGTAGCGCAACGCTATAAGTTTGGAGGAAAGGAATATGATGAAAGTTTTGATGGCACTTTAAATACCTATGATTTTGGAGCAAGGAACTATGATCCTGCAATTGGTAGGTGGATGAATATTGACCCGCTTGCGGAATTAATGATGACATATAGTCCTTATAATTATGCATTTAATAATCCGATTTATTATATTGATTCAGACGGAATGTCGCCCTATAATTCGGTAATTAAGTCTGATTATTATAGAGATAAGAACAACAATGTATGGTATGATTCTAATGTTTTTGGCCCTAGTGATGTTCCTAATGGAGGGACTTATATGGGACCCACATATTATGATGAAATAAATGGAACATTTTGGGATGTAAATGGGGATCCTCACACTAGAGTGCAGGCTTTAAATGAAGTAGTTGTAACAGGAACATCTTCTAGTGCTTTTACTATTTATGGAATCGGTACAGATACTTCAGTAGAAAAATCTAGTGGTTTTACTACTCATGGGGCTGGTACAGATACTTCAGGTAGAGAGGGTATTACTACTCATGGAATAGGTTATGATGATTTTACTCCTTTAGGTGGCGGAGGTAAATCAAGTTCTGTTTTAGCTCAAATTTTAAGATTTATTAGTGGTTTATTCTCAACGGTAAATAATGTAAATAAAGTATTTGAACCTAATGTGTCTACAATGGAGAACATTGAAAAAGAGGAATCAAAGAAAACACCAGGAAATGTGAAAGTTGTTTTAAAACATTATCTAAAATCATTTCATAAAAAAGATGGAATGGGCAATGTTTTTCATAAAATTGATTCTATAGTTCGAGATACTGTTGAAATTAAAACTTTTAACATAGAGAAAACAAAAGATTCAGTTAGAAATCAAAATGCAAATAGAAAAAGGAGAGTAAGAGAATGGTAATTTTAATTAAAAAAAACATAATTATGTATAAATATTTTTATTCATTTATCCTAGCATTAGTTATTGTTATTGGCTGTAATAATAGAAACCCCAGCATTAAAGAATCTAATATAAAAAGTGAAGAAGTAGTAAAATCTAATAATTCATTCCAAATTATTGAAAAGAAAAAAACAGAGTACAATGAGTATATAGGATTGATTGAGTTAAGTGACACTATATATATTGGAAAGAACGTTGGAAAAATTGTTAATTATAAGCCAAGAAGGAGTGATATCGATTATTTATTATCAGTTATTATTGAAAACGAATATGATAATGGCAGAATAGTTAAAGATACATTTAGTGATGGCACATTAGCCCCTTGGTTTGGGGTCTATGCAAACAAGATTGGTTTCAAAAAAATTAGAGGGACTATTTTAGAAGAAGCTCTGAATGACGATAAAAGTAAATTTGATAGCGTTTTACGAATTGAAAGAACTTTTATTCATTTCGTAAAAGAAGTGTATGTAATGGATAGTATTTTCAGGGTAGAGTAAGCATACCTCCCCGTTGGTGCGCGAATAACCGCCATCGCTATTACACGAATCTTTCATGTAGTGTCCACGAGTAAGCCAACAAGCAATTAAAACAACAAAACCACAGCAGTAAGCTGTGGTTTTTTTATATGTTGGCTACACATACATTTCCCTCCTCCTCCTTGTCATTTCCATAAAGGAAAGACAAAACCTACGGATTCAAAGACGGCACAAATACAGGCAACGTATACCTACGACAAAAACGGAAACATGATCTCCGATGCCAATAAAGAGATTAGCGCCATAACCTACAATTATTTAAACCTACCCGTCAAAGTAGTTTTTGGAACTAACCGTTTTATTGATTATATTTACAATGCCTCAGGAGTAAAACAACAAAAAGTAGTAACTGAGGGAAGTTCTTTAACAACCACGCAATACGCGGGTAATTATATTTATGAGAATAACAACCTTCAATTCTTTAATCATGCAGAGGGCTATGTAGAACCAGTTATTGCGAGCGGTAGCGCGGCAATCTCATCCTTTAACTATGTGTATCAATACAAAGACCATTTAGGGAATATCAGACTGTCATACACAGATGCAGATGGGAATGGGACAATTAAACAGGATGAAATTATTGAAGAAAATAATTATTATCCCTTTGGACTGAAACATAAGGGGTATAATACTAACATAAATGGAAGGTATCATAAATATGGTTTTAGTGGTAAAGAAGAGCAAGATGAACTAGGTCTTGGCTGGATTGATATTACTGCTAGGAATTATGATGCTGCTTTGGGTAGATGGATGAACATTGACCCATTAGCAGAAAAAATGCGTAGACATAGTCCATATAATTATGCATACAATAATCCTATTTTCTTTATTGACCCTGATGGAATGGCACCTGTAGATTGGTATATTGACAGAAGAACAGGTAAGGTTCTTGGGCAAGATGGTGCATCAACGAATAATTTAAGGGTTATTGATAAACGTGAATGGGACGGCGTAAAGGAAGATCACGGAGGTAGTATTTCTACTGCAGCGACAAAAGAACTTCAAGATAATAGTAAATTAATAACAGTTAATGAATCGCAAATTCAAAATGAGGTTCAATCTGTTGCTGATGACACAAAAAGTGAAGGATTCGAAAATCAAGCGTTTATAACATTAAATGTGAATTCAGGAGAAGTTGCTGCACAAAGAGGTTTAAATGGAACTAATAGTGAAACAACAATATCTACACATAGTTTAGGTGAAGGTGGTGCGGCAAGGACAGGTAGTGGGTTAATGCTTTTAGCGCAAGTTCACGGACATCCTCAAACCACAGAAAGTGGAAAAGAAAATATACCAGGAACGTCCAGTGATAAAGATAAACCTACTGCTGTTAGTCTTGGTGTTACAATTTTCGCCATTGATTCGTATAATGGAACAGCAGGAGGGAAATATAATGTGCATTCGGTAAACAAAAGCGGTACACAGACAAATTTTGTTGGTAAAACAAAGGGCGCTGGAACAGGTACTATCAATTTCACGCAAATTTTAACCAATCTATTAAAAGGAGGAAGATAATGAGAAAAGCATTTTTATTAATCGGGTTATTATTTATAGTAGGAAGTTGTAAATCAATTAAAATAAGTGAGTCTATTACGTATTTTTTGCCTAGAAATATTGAACAAGAGTTGTTTAATCTTATAAATGAACAAAAAGGAATTGATTATTGCTTTTACTTATCGTCAAAAAGCGAGTATAAGTATGAGATATTTATAATTGGAGATAAATTAAAGAATAATTTTAGTGCAGTAAATAAATATAGATATGTGGATAATTCTAATAGGAAGGTGCTTATAAATGATAAGTTTTATCCATTAATTTTCACTTCAGACTATACCTTTGGTACAGATTTAAGAAAAACTGAGTTAAAAAACTTATCAGAAAGAAATCGAATAGATAAAGAAGAAGATGGTTATGTTTTGTATAAAATAGATGTTCTTTTACACGGGAAATCAATTATTTTTGATAATAAAGGGAAGATATATAGTGAGTAGTTGAATACAATTATAAACAAAAAACCACCTTTAACGAGGTGGTTTTTTGTTATGAGAAAGCTTGTTTAGTTTTGAAATTCTGAATGACGTTATCAATCAAAAAAAACAATTTACTTTTAGTTTCATCATCAAGTTGTTCAATATCCTCAATACGTTTTAAAAGGTTGTGTAATTTAAACTCTGTCTGCTTGTTTTTTTCTACGTTTTAAAATAGTTCGATTTTCTCTTCATAAGGCTGCTTTAAAAATCGAACTATTTTAAAATGAGCCCCAGCGGCTAGCGTCACGAACTGCTTCCGTTTTTATGTAAATCCAACGTTATTCGATCTTCAAATTTAATATATAATTGTTGAATTGTCAAGCACCAATTATGTAAAGGGTTTGTCCATTTTTTTTCGATATTTTTTGTTGCTAAGTAAACAAGCTTCAATAGTGCCATATCACTGGTAAAAGCCCCTTTTGTTTTAGTTACTTTTCTTACCTGTCTATGAAAACCTTCTACTGCATTTGTTGTGTAAATTATTTTTCTGATAGGTTCTGTATACTGAAAAAACTGAGATAACTCTTCCCAATTACGGTTCCAGCTTTCTAAAACTACAGGGTATTTTTCTCCCCATTTTTCTTCTAATTTCAATAACTCCAACTCAGCAATATCTTTATTAACTGCCTTGTAAACAAGCTTTAAATCTCGAATAAATTCTTTTTGATCTTTGGAAGCTATATACTTTAAAGAATTACGAATTTGATGAACAATACACTTTTGAATTTGTGTTTTAGGAAATACACTCAAGATAGCTTCTGAAAACCCTTTTAAGTTGTCTGTACAGGCAATTAGGATATCCTTAAGCCCTCTGTTATTAAGGTCTGTCAATACTTGAAGCCAAAAATTTGCGCCTTCACTTTCTGAAATATACATTCCTAAAACCTCTTTTATCCCTTCTTTATTTACTCCTAAAACATTGTAAAGTGCTTTGTGTTGTATTTTACCGTCTACTTTTACCTTGTAATGCATAGCGTCAAGCCAAACAATGCAGTACATCTGTTCTACTGGACGACTTTGCCATTGTTTTATATCGGGTATGATCTTATCTGTAATTTGACTTAAAACAGTGTGTGATATATCTGTATCATACATCTCTTTTATATGACCAGAAATATCGCGTAAGCTCATTCCTAAGCCATATAATCCAATGATCTTATCTGATAAATTATCTGCTAAAATGGTTTGACGCTTTTTTATCAGAACAGGCTCGAAACTACTATTTCTATCCGCTGGCGTACTTATTTCAAAACTACCAATACTAGTTTTAACAGTCTTTTTGCCCTTTCCGTTACGTTTATTCCCTTTAGAACGTTCCTCTTCACTAAGGTGTGATTCCATTTCTGCTTCCAATGCTTTCTCAAGAAATTGTTTCATTAAAGGAGCAAAGGCACCTTCTTTTCCGAATAAACTTTTTCCTGATAATAATTGATCCAATGCCTTTTTTTCAATGTTGGCTAACTCGTCTTTTGGTAAGCGTACGGTAAAGTACACCCTTGATTATTTATCAACAGGCTTCCAATTTTGAGGCAGTAACTCCGAAAGTTTATTAGCCTTATGTTCTGGTAATCTATTAAGGACATCACATAGCCACGTATGTGGGTTTACGTTATTCTTTTTGCAAGTAGCAAAAAAGCTATAAAATAGAGCTATGTTTTGTGCGGACTCATGACTGCCAGCAAAGAGATAATTTTTTCTGCCAATAGCTAAAGGTCTTATGGCATTTTCTATATTATTGTTGTCTATTTCAAACCTGCCATCATCGATGTATAGTTTTAGGTTTTGCCATATTTTAAGAGTATAAGCAATTGCTTTTCCTATGGCACTTTTAGGCAGTACGTTTTTTCGCTCTTTTGTAAGATAAATTTCTATTCCGTCTAAAACAGGTGATGCATGTTTTTCTCTATATGCTTTAGTTTGCTCAATAGTTAATTCTTGTTCTTTTATTTTACGTTCTATCTTGTATAGCTTTTGAATTTCCAACAAAACAACATCCGCTCTTTTAGGATCATTATCCAGCGCCTTCTCAAAATACCGCCTAGCATGAGCCATGCAACCTAAAAGAGTAATTTCTCCTTTTGTTGTTAAGTTTTGGTATGCAGCATACCCATCGGACTGTAGTGTCCCATTGAAATCTTTAAAAAACTCTTCTGGAACAACTTTTCCTCTCCCTTTATTGTATTCAAAAAGAACTAAATTTTTAACAGGATTTCGATACACCCACATATACCCTCTGTGTGTTGATTTTTTCTTGTCTTTATCTAAAACCTTTATAGGAGATTCGTCTGCTTGAATATAATTGGCATTTTCTAAAAACTGAGCCTTAAATGTATCGTATAAAGGAGCGATAAGCTCCGAACTTTTAGATACCCATCCTCCAATTGTTGATTTACTTACTTTTAAATCTTGTCGTTTAAAAATTTGAATTAATCTGTAAAGTGGTAAATGGTCTACAAATTTTGAAATAAGTATAAAGGCCAATAAACTTGCTGATGCATTTCCTTTAGGTATCGGTAAGCTTGGTAATTCTGCTATAACAACGCCTTTTTCTTCCGGAAGTGCATATTTAGGTCTTACAATTCGTCTTACAAAAACGGAAAGAGGCGTTATTTCTAAAAGTTCTGTAACTTCTTCTCCTATTTTTACAGCTCCTTCTTCTATGTGCTTAGGCTCTATAATCTCTTCTACTCGCGGAAAATGCGCAGGTATAGAAGAGCGAACAGGTTTTTTCTTTCCTTTCTTCTTTTGTTTTCTTTCGTAGATTACAATATGTTTTTTGTATGCCTCTTCTTTCTCAGCTATTATTTTTCCGAAAAGCGACAATTGATTTGTGTCAACAGGGATAAAACGTTCGCTTTTAGACCCGAAAACCATTCTTCTAAGCTGCTCGTATTGCTGCTTAATTTCAGCTAGTTCTTGAGCTGTTTTTTCAAGTTCAATCTTTAAAATTACCAGCTCTTTTTGTATGTCTATTGTATTGTTTTCCACACTATAAATATACAAAAAACAAGACTAAATAGCAGGTAAAACCTACAGTTTTATTGAATTATTTAGCCTCTAAATAACGTTCGTTTTTCTGAGT
Source organism: Flavobacteriaceae bacterium (assembly GCA_965224465.1). GTDB lineage: Bacteria > Bacteroidota > Bacteroidia > Flavobacteriales > Flavobacteriaceae. The sequence goes on from OZ245049.1 coordinate 5,015,982, forward strand.
ATTTATAATACTAATTCCGTCTAAAACCATAACCATTTGGGTATAACTCAAAACTACTAATCCATCTTCAATGTCGTATTTTGGAAGCTCAAAAATACCTCGTTCCAATCGTTTATAATACAGTACAAATCCTCCAGGTCGCCAATGAAGAAGTTTTAGTTTATTTTTTTGCTTATTGATAAATGCATAAACACTATTTCTATCTCGCTCTTGTTCCATGTGCTCACTAACTAATCCACTTAATCCATTAAATCCTTTTCGCATATCAACTGCAGATAAGTGATAATAATACGTGTGTTCTGTACCTAATCCTAACATTTATATTTTCGTTTTTGTTTAGATGCAAAAATTAGATTATTTTTAACTTCTTACAAGATGTAGTTCTCCGTACGCTTACGTCTTTTGTCATGTTTTCTGTTTGAATAAAGTTAATACTTTTTTTTATTCAGACAGAGTTGAGTTTACAGTCCCTTTTAAAACATCCTTATCGTAAGTAGGCAGTTTTCCTTCTCCTGCAAGGTAATCTAGAGAAACATCAAACACTTTAGCAATTTTTAAGATAATATCGATAGAAGGTGTATTAGAATTACGTTCGTAGTTTCCAATCATCACACGAGAAGAATTTACTTTTTTTGCTAAACCCGAACGCGCGGACATGCCACCAACGTGATAGCGCGAGATTTGTAATCCGTGTCCTGCATGAGTAAGCCATACAAGAGGTCTAAAAGTAAAGGTTAAGAAGATTTGTAACCATTCTTTTACGGAACAGTTTAAGTCAAAAAAAACCGCTGCCGCAAGAATAACCACCATCGCGTGGAAGTTGCGTATTATTGTAATGGGTGAAAAGTGTTGTTAAGCTGCTACTGTCACACGATACAATCGAGAGCCGGGGTCATACTTGATGGATTGGCAACTACAAAAGGAGATTCTTCAAGAGGTTCTCGATATAATTCAGCAATACGATACTATGAGCATTTTGGTAAAGATGCACCACTAGTAATAGTTGTTGTTTCAGAGGATGGAATGATTAATTTAATTCCTGATTTAAGACCACAGATAAAACACAGTCTCATTGAAGAATCCATTGATAACTTTAACAGTCTTTTAAACGTGACTAATTTAGATAAATAGACTTTTAACAGAGGAATGAGGTTTTTTCAATCAATCAATTTTTATTTAACGTCAGAAGAGTGTAAAGCTATTAATAAAATAAGGGAAGAAATAGAAAGTAAAATCTCTAAAGATCTAATTATGATGAGAATAGTTTATCGAGATTTGAATTCAAATTCTGAAATGAACGAAAGGTACTATTTGAATGAATAACGAAATAAAAAACAATTATATTCAAAAAATCGTTATTTATATACCAGTTGTGAAAATTAAAACCATTCAGTTTAGGATGGTTTTAATTTTTCAGCTTTTGAACAAACAACGTTTAAGATATAAACAATGCTTTTTTTAGCTTTATAAATTAATTTATAATAATCCTTCTGTATTCGGGAGAAATCTCATCACTTTGAAATTGTTCAACAATAATAACGCCTTTAGAGGCGTCAATAATATCTTTACGTACAATTTTTCTTGCAGAAGGAATTTTAGAGTATCTGTAATCTAAAATAACATTTAAAGCTTCTCTTGCTTGGAGGGGTCAAACAATCTTACTCACTTTTACTTTCATCTACTATTGTTCTTTTTCAAACTCTTCGACAGAAATATAATCTCCTTTTTCTATTTGCTTTTCAGCAGTAGATAAAGCCATTTTATGTTCCTTACGAGACATTGGTGAGCCATCAGGATAAAAAGCTACAGTTTCATTTTTAAAGTAACTTTCATATAATGCGTCAACCATACGTAAAAAACGTTCATCTACAGTACCAATGGATTGAACCCATTTTTCTCTTAATTCTAGTGCTCCCATAACAATGAAGTATTTATGGAAACAAAGATACATAAATCATTCCAATTTTAAATAATCATTAAAAAGAGGAGGTCGTTTCATCACAAATATTTAGCTTTGAGGGAGTAAGAAATGTTCTTTGGAATAGATGTTTTTTAGAGTAAGCTACTGCTAATAAAAGTGTAAAAGCTCTCAAAAAAGACGGGTAGTTTGTATCCCTTTGGCTTAAAGCATAAAGGGTATAATTATAACAAAAATGGGAGACATCACAAGTATGAATTCCAAGGACAAGAAACTCAAGATGAATTAGGGGCTCAATTGGATATCATTTAAGTGGAGAAATCATGACCCAGCTATCGGGCGATTTATGAATATTGACCCACTAGCAGAGGATTACAGTTATCAATCACCATACAACTTTGCAGAAAACAGAGTTGTCGATTCAGCAGAATTGGAAGGTTTAGAAAGAATATATGCAGCAGATGGTAAATTCATTAATCAAGTTGGGGAAAGTCAAAAAATTAGAATAATGAGTCATAATGATGGTAATGCCAAAGCTTTAGTAAATACGGCTAATAACACTAAACTGTCCCCTGAAGAAAGATCTCAAGCTGTAAGTGTTTTAAATAATAATAGCTACTATGGTTTCGAATCAGTTGATGATGCAGCTGGAGGTCATGCCGAAGCATATAATCAATCATCAATTGATAGCAATGCTGAAATCGGTGCAGCTATAAACGAAGTTAGTTTGACAAATGCAGATGGAGAATCGATTGGGTCAACCTTTATCCTAGGTGATGGAGTATCATCAGGAGACAGAAGTTCAATCGATGCAGGAAAAATGATTTATGGAGGTAATGTTGTAAAAAATGGTTTTTCCGGTAAGTCTATCTCATTGAAAATGCCTGGGGAATTAGTTGGTCTTGTCCATACTCACGGAAGAGGTAGTCTCGATTTTTCTACAGGAGGAGACGGAGTTCTTTTTTCTTCAGACCAAACTGTATCAAAAAAGTATAACGTACCAACATATATGTCCAATAAAAAAGGGCAGCTAAGAAAAGCCAATTTTCATTTAGGAGAGAAAACTTCTAAGGTGCTTAGAAGTAATATACCAGCGAATCTTTGGAAATTTTATTAAAAAAAGAAAAAATGAGTTTAATCAAATTATTTAGTTTACTAGCATTAGTTGTGCTATTGTTTAGTTGTCAAAAAGACAAAACACCTTTAGATGGAGCACTTGAAGAAATTCAAAAATCATGGACTAAAGAGGCCTTAAATAATTTTGCTAAAAAGGATATAAAAAATGCGAATGCAGAAATCTTTTTTACTAGAGCACTTGAGTATCGCAATAAATACTTTAGAACTCCTAAAGATTCAACTCTCTTAAATTATTTTCTTAACTTAAATATTGAACATGAAGACCATATGTCTGGTATTATATTTATTTCTCTTCATAGAAAATTAAATAACATGGATATTGATTTATACGGTCAACTGGAATCTATATATAAAATTCAAAATGAGCTTCAAAAAAAGAGGTTAAAGAATTATAAAAGAGCTTCTAAATATATTAAAAAGTATAAAATTGGTGATACAATTTTTTTAAGAAGACCTATCGACGATGGTAGAAACGCTGTACAGTATATTTATCCAGAAGACAGTGACTGGGTTTATAATGACTCATTGGATTTAATTTTGAAAGGAATAATAATTAGTAAAAATAAAATTATTGATTCTCTAGATATCATTTATAAAATGAAGGTTTTATCTAAAAACAATGAAAAAGTTAAAGTATTAATGGAAGATGTAGGTGTAAATGATACGATAGAAATTGATTTGAGAATTGATATAATCGAAAACAGCAAAACCTCGTCAGCACACGAATAACCGTAGCGCTACCCCATAGCAGTACCGCGAGATTGTATCTCGTGGGGTCAACGTTAAGCCAACCAGCAATTAAAACTACTAAAACCACAGCAGCAATGTTGTGGTTTTTTACATACTGGCTACACATACATTTCCCTCCTATTCCTTGTTAAAACCTACGGATTCAAAGACGGCACAAATACAAGGGACGATTATTCTTATGATAAGCCCCCCCGCTGCCACGAATAACCACCATCGCTACCACGATTTTATCGTGTGGCGTCAACGTTAAGCCCTAATTTATTCAAATTCCTGAAAAAAAACAATACCTTTAAAAATGAGACGTAATTATAAATTTCACAATCTAGAAGGTTTCTGTTTTGAAAGTTTTGCTGTAGTGAATTGATTAGATGTATTTACGAGGGATAGCTACAAGGATATTATTGTTGACAGTTTAGCCTTTGCTATCGTTCTGTTTTTTAACAACGCTAGAACGTAAAATAAATTATTTATATTGATCATTTTGGATTTTAATTGGTATTATACATTGAACCGTTTTTTTTGTTATATTTGTAAAAGGCCCACTATTTAAGAGCTGAATTAAATTAATAAAATCACAATATGTCAATTTTTACAACAGAATTTAAAGAAGCATTGACCCATATATCATCAAAAGAAAAAGACACTTTAATTTTACGTTTACTTAAAAAAGATTTAAATCTTGCCAAGCGCTTGTATTTCGAATTAGTAGATACCCGTTCTGTTGATGAACGTAGAGGATTAATGGAAAAGCATATTGTTTCCAAAGTATTTGAAATGAGTAAAACTTTTTATTCTATAGCGTATTTAAATGTTGAGGTGCGGTGGTTGAGTGGAGATATTACAGCTCATGTACGCACAACAAAAGATAAATTTGGAGAAGCTAGTTTGAATTTATTGCTTTTAAATGAAACTCTTAGGTTAAATAAAAATAATATTTTAACAGCCAGACCTCCTGTTAAATTGCGGAAGTTTTGCGTGGCTATTGTTGCTCGGGTTTTTAAAGTGTTACTGCTAATTCATAAAATGGATGAAGATTTTTTACTCGAATTTAAAACAGGATTAATACAGTTAGGTGAGTTGATCGGAGCAAATAATTGTGTAATGTCAACTGCTGTAAAAAATGGCTTGGATGTAAATTGGCTTTTATCTGCAGAAATACCAATAGACATTGTTTCGATTCATAAGGCATTGAAAGCAAATGATTTTTTAAGGTAATTGAATTTTTAAGCACAAAAAATATGATCAGAATTACTTGAAAATAGTATCCAAAAGCAATTCAATATAACGGATGTAAAATCAAGTCTTTTCTGTTGTTTAAAAATAGATGAATCGCGATCCTTATTTTTTCCGAGGAGAAACAATAAAAATCAGTTGGTGTTCTCTATGTATTATTTCTGATTTGTTTTTGCAAAGTTGTATCATTATATCATCCTTTGTAAGGTAAAAGTTAAAATTGCTTCGCATGGCCTTTGTTAGCGGAAGCTGTTTTTACAAATAGATTTTTAAACAGAAACAAAATAGTGCAATATTATAAGGTGAAAAGGATAATAAACTATGAATATCGGTTATTTTGGATTGTAATTGGTGTAAAAGGGACTATAAGTATTTAAAAACAAACAGAGTCCCATTTTTGAGGTGTTTTTTTTACGAAACATGAATGCTCTTACCTTTAGATGCTACATTTTTAAGAGCATCAAAATAAAAATCTACCCGTCCTAAGTGAATGCCATATTTTCCTACTTGATTTACGAGTACTGTTTTTCCGTCGCTGTTGATTACCTCGGTAGGTTTATCTAAAAACGTATGCGTATGTCCTCCTATAATCAAATCGATGTCCTTGGTTTTGGAAGCTAGAATTAAGTCAGAAATGTGATTCGGATTTTTCTTATAATTATAGCCTAAATGAGAGAGGCAAATGATTAAATCGCATTGTTCTTGGTTTTTTAATAGTCGCGTAGTTTGTTGTGTAATTTCTATAGGGTCTAGGTATTTTGTTTCTTTATAAAGTTGTTTTAATACCAAACCATCTAATTCAACCCCCAATCCGAAAACACCAATTTTAATTCCGTTTTTTATAAATATTTTATACGGTTTTACGTGGCTATCTAAAAGGGTGTTTTTAAAATCGTAATTAGCAGACACAAAATCAAATTTAGCATGAGGCAATTGCTTGTAGAATCCATCTATTCCATTGTCAAAATCGTGATTTCCTAGGGTAGCAGCATCGTATTTTAACATGCTCATCAATTTAAATTCCAATTCACCACCATAGAAATTAAAATAAGGAGTTCCTTGGAAAATATCACCTGCATCTAGTAGTAATGTGTTAGGATTTTCTGTACGGATACTATTGATTAGCGTCGCCCTTCTTGCAACGCCTCCTTGATTGGGGTATTTGGGGTGGTTGGCATCAAAAGGATCTATATGGCTGTGGGTGTCATTGGTATGTAAAATGGTTATTTTTGTTCGTGTATCTTTGTCAAACGAAAGCGATGTAAGACCACCTAAAGTGATCCCAGCGGTAATAAATCCAGTGTTTTTTATAAAATTTCTTCTTTTCATAAGGCTTAGTTTAAACGTTTAAAGCGTTGATCTAATTCCACGTGTACCGTGTCTTTTTTTATAAAGTAATCGATAATGGCAGCTCTAAATTTGTAATTTAATTCGTACAAATGCACAGGATTTGCAAAAAAGTCCATGCGATCTCCACCTTTTTGAAGGTAGTCGGAGGTTAGGATATAATAGTTGCGACTCGGGTCAAAGGGGATGTTGTTAATAGTAAAGCGCTCTATTTTATGATCCTTTAAAAGTAATTTAACTTGTTTAGAGATCGGGTGAGCACGATTGCTTTTCTCTAAGTATTTTACCATTTCAAGTACTTTTTCTCCAGTAATTTCAACAACAACCAAAACGTTCTCAAAAGGCATTAGTTGAAATGCATGATTGTATGTGATGTTTCCCTTTCCGATTGGAGCTCTAATTCCTCCGTGATTGAATACTACAAAATCAATATTCTTTTGATTGCGTTTATAAAATACGGGGTTGGCTTGTTCGTAGCATAAATCTGCTAATAAATTCCCTAGAGAACTCTCTAATTCCCCATCATGAGAATTTAAATTTACAGGAGTATAGCTAATTATTTTTGTCATTTCCTTTTTTACAGAAGTCCGATAGGGTTGGATGTAATTTTCTATCAAGCTATCGGCTTGATATTTTTGGCTAATGGGAAGAAGTTGAGACTGTATTTCTACCAGATGTTTTTTATTGGTAGAACAAGAAATGGTCATAAAAAAAGCCGCGCAATAAGCGATGTGCTTAAAATTTAAAGAATACATATGTTACATGTTTTTAAGGTCTTATTAAGAAGAAATAGAGTTTGGTCTCTTCTTAATTTTTTTAACAAAGTAAATTGTTTAGTTTTGTGTACCTAAGTGTAAATATAGATGATTTTTGCAGGATTAAAACGAAAAACGCTTCAAACTTTTTTTGATAAAAAGCGCCAAGAAATAAAAGATAGAGTTTCAGAGAAAAACTCAAGAAAAATTAGAAAAATAGGTGTACTTCTTACCGATGATATTGAAGGCCCTTCTGTGGTTCATAATCTGATAAAAGTATTTGGTTTTGAGAAACATCAAATCACTTTTTTGGTACATAAACCTCAATTGAATGTAAAAAAAGAAGCCAATACCGAAGGTAAATTCGGGAATTCAGATTTTGGTTGGTTTGGACGTATTAATAATCCGTTAGTGCAAGATTTTATACAATCCGACTTTGATTTGTTAATAAACTACAGTGAAAAAAGTAATTTGTATATAGATGTCTTAGTTTTGCTTTCAAAAGCCTCATTTAAGGTAAGTCATGCAGGAATTAACGACGATTTATACGATTTAGTTGTAGCAACAGGTCTAAAAGATGTATCCATTTTAAATGAAGAGGCAAAAAAATATTTACAGATTTTAAAAAAATTATAATGAACAAATTTTTCGGAACAGGAGTAGCGCTAGTAACCCCATTTAATGCTGATAAAACAGTAGATACAAAAGGGTTGGAGCGGTTGGTGAAGTTTCAGATAACCAATGGAATTAATTATTTGGTTGTATTGGGAACAACAGGAGAGCCTGCCACACTTACTTCAGAAGAAAAAGAACTTGTAAAAAAGACGATTGTCAAGGCAAATAATGGAGTGTTGCCTTTGGTATTGGGAATAGGAGGGAACAATACAGCAGAAGTAGTGGAAGAGGTACAAGCTACAGATTTAAGTGATTTTGATGCTGTTTTATCTGTTTCTCCTTATTATAATAGACCTACCCAAGAGGGGATTTATCAGCATTTCTTAGCCGTAGGGAAAGCCTGCCCTAAACCTATTATTATATACAATGTTCCAAGTAGAACAGGTTCAAATATTGAGGTGACTACTGTGGTACGCTTGGCGAATGATTGTAAAAATATTATCGCAGTAAAAGAAGCTGCAGGTGATTTGGTACAAGCCATGCAATTGATACAGCGTACGCCAAAAGATTTTATGGTGATTTCTGGTGATGATGCCATTGCTTTACCTATAACTTTGGCAGGTGGAGCAGGTGTTATTTCAGTAATCGGTCAGGGGTTGCCAGAAAAATTTGCTAAATTAATTGACTTAGGTTTACAAAATGATGCTAAAAATTCCTTTACTTTACAGTATCAAATATTGGAGAGTATAGATTTGATCTTTAGTGAGGGTAATCCTGCTGGAATCAAGGCAATGCTTCAACAATTAGATATTTGTTCTGACGAAGTTCGCTTGCCTTTGGTAAAGGCTTCTGCAGAATTACATAAAAAAATACATACCTTTATTAAAAACTATAAATAGTTTACTATGATATCAGACTCTATACAAAAAGCATTGAATAAACAAATAAGAATTGAGGCAGAATCTTCTCAAATTTATTTGGCCATGGCATCATGGGCAGAATTACAAGGATTGGAAGGAGTTGCACAATTTATGTATAACCAATCAGAGGAAGAGCGTTTGCATATGCTAAAATTGTTTCGTTATGTAAACGAACGAGGAGGACGTGCTCAAGTAAGTGCATTGAACGGACCTAATTTAGAATTTGGATCATTCAAAGAAATGTTCGAAACCTTATTTCAACACGAGTTGTTTGTATCTGAAAGTATCAACGAGTTGGTACATCTTACTTTTGAAAATAAAGATTATGCGACACATAATTTCTTACAGTGGTATGTGGCAGAACAAATAGAGGAAGAAGCACAAGCACGTATGATTTTAGATAAAATAAAATTAATTGGAGATAATACAGCAGGATTGTATTTGTTTGATAATGATATTAAACAAATCTCAGCAACAGCACAAGCAGCAGCAGAAGGACTGTAGTATTAACATACAATTATGAATACAGATGCTTTATTAATTAAATAGCTTGTTATTTTTGTGATTCATAAATCAAGTAAAAAATTTTATTAATCCAACTTAAATAACTAGTTTTGCAAAATGCAAAAAATTAAAAATTTTTCAATCATACTGTTGGCGGCTATTAGCTTAGTGTCATGTAGTGAGTACCAGAAAGTATTAAATAAAGGGACAAAACAGGAGCAATATAAGTTAGCTACTAAATTATACGAACAACAAAAATTTTCAAAATGTTTGCAGTTATTTGAGAAAATAACACCTGCATATCGCGGAAAACCACAAATGGAACGTATTCAATACATGGTTTCACAAGCGCATTATAATACAGGAGATTATACGATGGCAGCATATTATTTTGATAAGTTTGCAAAAAATTATCCAAATAGTTCTAAAAAGGAAGACGCTGCTTTTTTATCTGCCGATAGTTATTATTTAGATTCGCCTAGGTACAGTTTGGATCAAAAACAAACCAATGAGGCTTTAAATGCATTGCAGAAGTTTATTTATGAATATCCAAATTCTGAGAGATTGCCACAAGCAAATCAAAAGATCAAAGTACTGACACATAAGTTAGAAAAAAAATCATTTGAAATAGCAAGACAGTATTACCATACAGGAAATTACCGTGCATCTATCACTTCGTTTGATAATTTATTATCAGATCACTTGGGGACTTCTTATAAGGAAGAGGCTTTGTTTTATAAGTTAAAAGCAGCACATGATTTAGGAATTAAGAGTTTTTATACAAAAAAAGAAGTACGATTAAAAGACGCAAAAAAAGCGTACGAAAAGTTTAATCGTAATTTTCCAGCATCACCATTTAAAAAAGAGGCTGATAAGTTAATGGAAAACATAACCAAAGAAATAAACGCATTAGAAGCACTAACAGTAGAAAAATAAAGCAATGGATTATAAAAACACACAAGCAGAAGTATCAACAGTTACTTATGATAAAGTTAAGATTGAAGAAACTACGCAGAATATTTACGAAGCTATTTCTATAATTGCAAAAAGAGCGACGCAAATAAATGGAGATTTGAAGAATGAGCTTGTTGAGAAATTAGAAGAATTTGCAACTCATAACGATAGTTTGGATGAGGTTTTTGAAAACAAAGAGCAAATAGAAGTTTCTAAGTTTTACGAAAAATTACCAAAATCTACTGCTATGGCAGTTCAAGAATGGTTGGAAGGAAGAGTGTATCACAGAAATCCAGAAAACGATAACCAATAATCTTATACATTACAACGATGTCTGTATTAAAAGGTAAAAAAATAGTGTTAGGCATTTCAGCCGGAATAGCAGCCTATAAAACAGCACATCTTGTAAGATATTTTATAAAAGCAGGAGCCGAGATACGTGTTATCATGACTCCTGCTTCTAAGGATTTTGTAACGCCACTTACATTATCTACACTTTCTAAGTATCCTGTTGCCTCTGATTTTTTTAATAAAAATGATGACAGTGCAAAATGGAATAGCCATGTAGCATACGGTTTGTGGGCAGATTTTATGATTATTGCCCCAGCTACGGCTAATACTATGGCAAAAATGGCTCATGGGATTTGTGATAATTTATTATTAGCAACTTATTTGTCTGCAAAATGCCCCGTGTATTTTGCACCCACCATGGATTTGGATATGTATTTACATCCAAGTACTTTAAAAAACATTCAAACATTAACTTCTTTTGGGAACATTTGTATTCCAGCGACTTCTGGAGAACTTGCGAGTGGTTTAGTCGGAGAAGGAAGAATGGCTGAACCTGAATCAATTGTTGCATTTATCACAGAAAAATTGTCTCAAGATTTACCTCTTAAAGGTAAAAAAGTGATGATAACTGCTGGACCTACGTATGAATCTATAGACCCTGTTCGGTTTATAGGAAATCATTCATCGGGAAAAATGGGGTTTGAATTGGCCAAAGAAGCCGCCAATTTAGGTGCAGAAGTGCTATTGATTTCTGGACCAAGTCACGAATTAGTTTCACATACATCGATTCTACGTGTAGATGTCGTAAGTGCCCAAAATATGTATGATGCGGCACATGTGGAATACTCGGACTGTGATATTGTGATTTGTGCAGCGGCAGTAGCAGATTATACACCAAAGCATGTGTCAACCTTAAAAATTAAAAAAACAACAGGTGATTTAGCACTTGATTTAGTCAAAACAAAAGATATTTTAGCGTCATTGGGTGCTGTGAAAAAAACACAGTTTTTAGTCGGTTTTGCTTTAGAAACTGATAACGAAATCCCCAACGCTTTAGAGAAACTAAAGAAGAAAAATTTAGATCTTATCGTCTTAAATTCATTGCAAGACAAAGGAGCAGGATTTAAAAAAAGTACGAATAAAGTCACTTTAATTGATAAATCGGAAAAAATTTCGGAATTTAGTCTCAAATCTAAAGCAGCTGTTGCAGTAGATATATTTAACGAGATAATTTCAAAAATTAATGCGTAATATTTTTTTAGTAGCTTTTATGCTCATCGTTTCAAATAGTGTACAGGCACAAGAATTAAATTGTTCCATCACTGTCAATGCAAATAAAATCCCGGGATCTAATAAACAAGTGTTTAAAACGCTAGAAAACACATTGAGCGAATTTGTAAATCGTAAGAAATGGACTTCCTTAGCGTATAAAACACAAGAGCGTATTACTTGTAATATGACCATTACCATTACGGAATATTCTGGAGATGCCTTTAAAGGAAATATACAAATACAAACATCTAGACCTGTATATGGCTCGGTATATGTAAGTCCAGTTTTTAATTTTAAAGACGATTATTTTTCTTTTAATTATACCGAATATCAACCTTTACAATACAGTAAAGATAATTATGATTCTAATTTGGAATCTCTCATCACCTTTTATGTCTACACTATTTTAGGAATGGATGCAGATAGTTTTGCTCCAAGTGGAGGCACAAAATATTTTAAAACGGCACAAAATATTTTAGTTTTAGCCCAGCAAAGTGGTTTTAAAGGATGGAATCAGAATGATGGCAATCGTACTAGATATACGTTGATCGATAATTTATTGTCACCTGCCTATGCCGATTTTAGAAGTGCATCCTATATATATCATAGAAAAGGACTGGATATTATGGCTTCGGATATTAAAACAGGGAAAATATTTATTGCGGAATCTATCCAATTATTAAAAAATGTGTACGATAGCCGTCCACAAGCGTATTTGTTACGTGTTTTTATGGATTCTAAAGCCAGTGAAATTGCTGATGTTTTTAGCGATGGTCCCTTATTTAATACCAGTCAATTAAAAAATAATCTTCAGAAAATTTCTCCCTTGAATGCTGATAACTGGGTGAAAATAAAATAGTATTTTTGCTTAAACACATTGAATCTTGTTAACAAAACTTTATATAAATAATTACGCTTTAATCGATACGTTAAATATCGAATTTAAGAAAGATTTATCCATCATCACTGGTGAAACTGGAGCAGGGAAGTCTATCCTTTTAGGTGCCCTTGGTCTTGTGCTCGGTAATAGGGCAGACCTAAGTGTCTTAAAAAAATCTTCAGATAAGTGTATTATAGAAGCCGAATTTGATATCCAACACTACGGATTGGAAAAATATTTTAAACAATCAGACCTTGACTTTGAACCGCAAACCATTATCCGCCGCGAAATTTTACCCAGTGGTAAATCACGTGTTTTTATAAATGATACTCCTGCAAATTTAAAAGTATTGCAAGGGCTAGGATCTAGTTTGATTGACATACACTCGCAACATCAAACTATGAAACTGTCTGATACTGATTTTCAGTGTATGGTAGTGGATGCGTTGGCTGCCAATAAAACGGTACTTGTGTCTTACGCAAAAGGATTAAAAGTTTACAAACAATGCAAAAAGGAATTGCAAGAATTGTTAGACAATCAAAAGGAATTATCTGAGAAATACGAATACAACAATCACTTGTTTCAAGAATTGGAAGATGCACATCTTAAAATTGGTGAACAGCAAGAGGTTGAAGCAGATTTGGCGATCTTAAATAATAGTGAAGAGATTAAACTTAATTTGTCTGAAGCAATAGCAATTGGAAGTTCTGAAGAAGTGGGCTTGCAAAGTGTAAGTCATAATTTCTGGAATAATTTGAAAAAAATTGCACCTTTTGGAGCCGTTTATAAAGGATTGAGCAAGCGTATAGAAAGTATTGTAATTGAGTTAGATGATATTGTTTCGGAATTGGAAACCTTAGACGAAAGTGTTCAGTACGATCCTTCGGAAATAGAACGATTGAACGATCGCTTGCAATTGATGTATGATTTACAGAAAAAACATCAAGTAGATACTGTTGAAGGATTGCTTGAAAAACAACGTGAATTATCAGAAATAGTAGCGGTATCAGGTAGTATTTCAGAGAGTATCGATGCCAAAAAAATGGAATTGTTAGCCCTTGAAAATAAGGTGCTCGGTTTCGCAGATAAAATACATGAGAATCGCTTGGTTGCCATTCCAAAATTAACCAAACAATTGCATAAAGTGCTCGGTGTATTGGGAATGGAAAATGCGCAGTTTAGTATTGCTCTTGAGAAAACCAGTCAATTTATGTATAATGGTACAGATACGTTGGAATGGTTGTTGTCTGCAAATAAAGGAGGTAATTTTGGAACCTTGAAAAAAGTAGCCTCTGGTGGTGAATTGTCTAGAATTATGCTGGCTGTAAAAGTAATATTATCAAAATACACCAAATTACCTACCATCATTTTTGATGAAATTGACACTGGAGTTTCAGGAGATATCGCTAATAAAATGGGGGAAATTATGCAGTTTATGAGTGCCAATATGCAGGTGATTTCTATTACCCATTTACCGCAGATTGCTGCCAAAGGAAACCAGCATTACAAAGTGTATAAGCAAGTAAAAAAGAATGTTACAATAACGCATTTAAAGGCCTTGACTACCGAAGAGCGTATTGTTGAAATTGCTGAAATGTTGGAAGGGAAAAATGCCTCTGATACAGCAGTTAAACATGCGAAGCAATTATTAAATGTGCTGTAAATAAGAAATATGTACAATATACTTAAAGGTAAAAAAGGAATTATTTTTGGCGCATTAGATCCTCAATCTATCGCTTGGAAAACAGCAGAGAGAGCCTCCGAAGAAGGCGCTACTTTTGTATTGACAAATGCACCTGCTGCTATGCGTATGGGAAGTATTGATGTATTGGCAAAAAAAACAAATTCAGTGGTTATTCCTGCAGATGCTACTTCTGTCAAGGATCTTCAACTATTGGTTGAGAAATCTCAAGAAATTTTAGGAGGTAAATTGGATTTTGTTTTACATGCTATCGGTATGTCTGTAAACGTACGTAAAAAAAGAGTCTATACAGATTTGAATTATGATTTTTCTGTAAAAGGATGGGATGTTTCGGCATTGTCTTTTCATAAAGTGATGTCGGTATTGTACAACGCAAAAGCCATGAATAAATGGGGAAGTATTATTGCTTTGAGCTATGTGGCTGCTCAGCGTGTTTTTCCAGACTATAATGATATGGCTGATAATAAAGCGTATTTAGAATCTATAGCTCGTAGTTTTGGCTATTATTTCGGAAAAGAATTCAACGTTAGGGTGAATACCATTTCTCAATCACCAACCATAACTACCGCAGGGAAAGGAGTGAAAGGCCTACACGGTTTTTTAAAATATGCTGATAAAATGGCGCCTTTAGGGAATGCAACCGCGTTGGAATGTGCTGATTATACCATTAGTATGTTTTCTGATTTGACACGAAAAGTGACTTTGCAAAATTTGTTTCACGATGGAGGGTTTTCTAATGTTGGAATGAGTAAAGAAGTGATGGATATTTTTTCTGAATAAAGGATTGCTTTGAAAGCAAAAGAAATATTAAAGGCTAATAATTAAAATAGAGCTTACAACCAATAACACCTTCTAAACACGTTTCCATTTTTTTTCTGGGAAGACGTCTAAGGAGTGGCTTACCATACAATTCATGATTCTACACTATTCCATCATCGTACCAGTTTATAATAGACCTCAAGAAATTCTAGAATTATTGAAGAGTTTGGAGGAACAATCTTATAAAGAATTTGAAGTAATTATTGTTGAAGATGGCTCTGATGTTTCTGCGAAAGAAATTGTACAATCGTTTCGAGACACCTTAAATGTTCATTATTTTTTTAAACCCAATTCTGGAGCTGGACAAAGTAGGAATTTTGGAATGGACAAAGCACAGGGGAATTACTTTTTAATTTTGGATTCGGATGTTATTGTCCCCAAAGATTATGTCTTTGAAATCAACAAAAGACTTTCTAAAGATTTTACCGATGCTTTTGGCGGTCCAGACGCAGCCCATCCTTCTTTTACGGTATTGCAAAAAGCCATTGACTATTCTATGACATCCCTTCTTACTACCGGAGGAATTCGAGGGAATAAAAATGCTAAAAACAAATTTCAACCTAGAAGTTTTAATTTAGGCATCTCTAAAAAAGCATTTGAAAAGACAAAAGGTTTTTCTAAAATGAAGATAGGGGAGGATATAGATTTAACGTTTCGGTTATGGGATGCAGGTTTTGATACACAATTAATCGTAGAAGCCTATGTATTTCATAAGCGTAGAAGTACCTTAAGACAATTTTACGTGCAGACTAATAATTTTGGCTACGCACGTCCATTTTTAAATAAAAAGTTTCCTAAAACTGCAAAAATCACATATTGGTTTCCTTTCGTTTTTTCTTTGTTTTTGCTGATAGCAGTATTGGGGTATGTTATGGGCTCAACGTTTTTAATTTCCTGTTTTGGAGTGTATTTTTGTATATTGTTTATAGACAGTATGTTTAGAAATAAAAATGTACTTGTGGCAACACTTAGTTGTATTACTACGATAGTTCAGTTTACAGGCTATGGGCTTGGTTTTTTGAAAGCTCAGTTTGTACTTTTTTTTAAGAAATAGATCGGTGAAAAATCACGAGGATACAGGATGTTATTTTACCTCTGATGAGTGTTCTCTTTTATAAGAGTTCTAGATCTGATGCGATCATGCCTTTTAGTTGTTGTTTCGTTTAGATTCCAAGGCTCTTTACAATCCAAAATAACCGATATAAATAGGTTGTTTTACGTTTTAGTATTGTTAAAAAACAGAACGATGGCAAGGCTGTCCTTAGATTTTCTGCCTAACTAAAACAAAACATAATTCCATTTCTAAACTGTCACTTGAAAATGTATTTGGTATCAATAAAAAATAATTCATTTCCATAAAAAAAAGTGCCCTCTTTCGAAGGCACTTCATATTATTTAGAAACTAAATTATTCTTTGGTAGTCTCTTTGTTTTTTTCAATTCTGATGGTCAATTCTTTAGAATCAGGATTCAAATCCATGTAGATACTGTCTCCTTCAGAAAGTGTAGAGTTTACAATTTCTTCAGCGAGTGCATCTTCAATGTATTTTTGAATGGCTCTTTTTAAAGGTCTGGCACCGTATTGTTTATCAAAACCTTTGTCAGCAATATAATCTTTGGCATCCTTTGATAGGTGTAAAGTGTATCCAATACCTTCAATACGTTTCAATAATTTTGCCAATTCAATATCTATAATTTTGTGAATATCGTCACGGTCTAGTGTATTGAAAATAATAACATCATCTATTCTGTTCAGGAATTCAGGAGCAAAAGTCTTTTTTAAGGCACCTTCTATGATGCTTTTTGCATTGGCATCTGCTTGCGCAACCTTTGATAAAGTTCCAAAACCAACTCCAGCACCAAAATCTTTTAGTTGTCTAGAACCAATATTTGACGTCATGATGATAATCGTATTTCTGAAATCAATTTTTCTACCTAAACTGTCTGTAATATATCCATCATCTAAAATTTGAAGGAGCATATTAAACACATCAGGATGTGCTTTTTCTATTTCATCTAATAAAACAACTGCATAAGGTTTACGTCTAATTTTTTCGGTCAATTGTCCACCTTCTTCATAACCTACATATCCTGGAGGAGCTCCTATCAACCTTGAAATCGCAAATTTCTCCATGTATTCGCTCATGTCAATTCTAACCAGGGCATCTTCGCTATCAAAAAGTACGGTGGCTAATATTTTTGCTAATTGGGTTTTACCTACACCTGTTTGACCTAAGAAGATAAAGGATCCAATAGGTTTGTTCGGGTCTTTTAATCCAACGCGATTTCTTTGAATAGCTTTCACTACTTTTTGTACTGCTTCATCTTGTCCTATAATTTTACCTTTAATTAAGTCAGGCAAATCATGCAAGCGTTTACTTTCTGCCTCTGCCACACGATTCACAGGAATACCTGTCATCATAGAAACTACTTCTGCCACATTGTCTTCTGTGACTACTTGCCTGTTTAGATTAGAATCTTCCTCCCATTTTTGTTGGGCAATAGCCAAGGCGCTTTCAATGCTTTTTTCATCATCTCTAAGTTTAGCTGCTTCTTCGTATTTTTGAGTATTTACAGCATTTGTTTTGGATTCTCGTACCGTTTCTAATTTTGCTTCAAGTTCCAATACATCTTTAGGTACTACAATATTTGTAATATGGATGCGTGATCCTGCTTCGTCTAAAGCGTCAATGGCTTTGTCAGGTAAGAAACGATCTGTCATATAGCGACTTGATAATTTCACACAAGCTTCTATAGCATTGTCGGTATAGGTTACACGGTGATGTTCTTCATATTTATCTTTTATATTGTGAAGTATTTCAATCGTCTCTTCGATTGATGTAGGCTCTACAATCACCTTTTGAAAACGTCTTTCTAGAGCGCCATCTTTTTCTATATTAGTCCTGAATTCATCGAGGGTTGTTGCTCCGATACATTGGATTTCTCCTCTTGCCAAAGCGGGCTTTAACATGTTAGAGGCATCTAAAGATCCTGTAGCACCACCAGCACCAACAATAGTGTGAATTTCATCGATAAATAAAATGATTTCTTCATTCTTTTCCAATTCGTTCATCAAGGCTTTCATGCGCTCTTCAAACTGTCCACGGTATTTAGTTCCAGCTACTAAACTGGCTAAATCCAAGGATATAATTCTTTTATCAAAAAGTATTCGAGACACTTTCCTTTGTACAATACGCAAAGCTAAACCTTCTGCAATGGCAGATTTCCCAACCCCTGGTTCCCCAATTAACATTGGGTTGTTTTTTTTTCGTCTGCTCAGAATCTGAGAGACTCTTTCTATTTCTTTTTGTCTCCCTACAACAGGGTCTAATTTGCCTTCTTCTGCAAGGAGTGTTAAGTCTCTACCGAAATTATCTAAAACGGGGGTTTTTGATTTCTTTTGTGTTGTTTTTCCTCCTTTTGCTGGTTCAAAAGGATTCGATTTAGGGCTGTCAAAATCATCATCAGAAGTTCCTTGTGCTAGGGGCGTCTGTGGGCTGTCACCATCCATGTAATAATTCATAAATATTTTTTTTAATTCATAGTAACTCACGTCAAAATTATTAA
Organism: Flavobacteriaceae bacterium; assembly: GCA_965224465.1. GTDB lineage: Bacteria > Bacteroidota > Bacteroidia > Flavobacteriales > Flavobacteriaceae. The sequence goes on from OZ245049.1 coordinate 5,034,645, forward strand.
ATATTTTCGTGATAGGATCATTATCATTTCTCAGAATACACAGTAGTAAATGCCCCGTATTTATGGAGTCACTTTGGTATAGTTTTGCTTCAAGAAATGATGTTTTTAAGGCCTTTTCAGCTTGTCTAGTTAAGTGGACACTTTTCTTTTGTGTACTAAGTTCATGCAAAAGGTTAGGAGGACTTAAGGTCTCTACTTTTTGCTTGAGTAATTCTAGGTTGATGTTAATTGCATTCATTAAATCAATCGCTTTACCAGATCCTCCTCTAAGAATTCCTAGCATTAAATGTTCGGTACCGATAAAATCGTGACCCAACCGCTGTGCTTCTTTTTTACTGAAAGCAATGACATCTTTTACTTTTGGAGAAAAATTATCGTCCATATTTCAATTTTTGTAGTAAAGTTAGTAGATTTTTTTTGTTAAACGTACAAAAAGTGAACCACATTTTATAATTAAATAGTTGAATTTTGAAAATACTTTTAAATAGCGTTGATTTTCAACAGGTTAATTTCCTTATATAACGTATGTGTTTTGTTGATAACTCCCTTTGAAATGAATGCTCTTTTTTTAGTGTAAAACATGCAAAAATTGTATATTGCTAGTTGTTAAAAAGGCAAAAAAATAAATCAAAAATTTATGGCAAACGGAGAGAAAATAATTCCTATTAACATAGAAGATGAAATGAAATCAGCTTACATTGATTATTCAATGTCGGTTATTGTTTCTCGTGCATTACCAGATGTTAGAGATGGTTTAAAACCTGTACATCGCCGGGTATTATTCGGAATGCATGAATTGGGAATTAAAGCTACAGGAACCTATAAGAAATCTGCGAGAGTTGTAGGGGAAGTACTGGGAAAGTATCATCCACATGGTGATACATCGGTATATGACGCGATGGTACGTATGGCTCAGGAATGGAGTATGCGTTATAGAATGGTTGATGGTCAAGGGAATTTCGGATCAGTAGATGGAGATAGCCCAGCAGCAATGCGTTATACAGAGGTTAGAATGCAAAAAGTGTCAGAAGAAATGCTTTCTGATATTGAAAAAGATACAGTGGATCATAAGTTGAATTTTGATGATACCTTAAAGGAACCTACCGTATTACCAACACGTATTCCTACGTTGTTAGTAAATGGTGCTTCTGGAATTGCGGTTGGAATGGCCACCAATATGGCACCCCACAATTTAACAGAAGTGATCAATGGTATCATGGCATACATAGATAACAACGATATTGAGATTTCTGAATTAATGGATCATATAAAAGCACCAGATTTTCCTACCGGAGGTACCATTTATGGGTATGACGGAGTAAAAGATGCTTTTGAGACTGGACGTGGACGAATTGTGATGCGTGCAAAAGCTGTGATTGAGGAAGTTAAAGGTCGGGAATGTATTATTGTGACAGAAATTCCTTATCAAGTGAATAAGGCAGACATGATTAAGAAAACTGCCGAACTTGTAAATGATAAAAAAATTGAGGGTATTTCTAATATTCGCGATGAGTCTGACAGACGAGGAATGCGAATTGTGTATATTTTAAAACGTGATGCAATTCCTAATATTGTATTGAATAAGTTGTATAAATACACCGCTTTACAAACATCATTTAGTGTTAATAATATATGTTTGGTTAATGGCCGTCCAGAATTATTGAACCTAAAACAAATGATTCATTATTTTGTTGAGCACCGCCATGATGTAGTGATACGTAGAACGCAATTTGAACTTAGAAAAGCAGAAGCAAGAGCTCATATATTAGAAGGATTAATTATCGCAAGTGATAATATAGACGAAGTAATTAGAATTATTCGCGCTTCAAAAAATCCAGATGAAGCACGTGCTAATTTGGAAAAACGTTTTGAATTATCAGAAATTCAAGCCAAAGCAATTGTAGAAATGCGTTTGCGTCAATTGACGGGACTGGAGCAAGATAAATTACGTGCTGAGTATGACGAAATCATGATTTTAATTATCGATTTAAAAGATATTCTAGCAAATGAAGAACGTAGGTTTAATATTATCAAAGACGAATTAACAACCATTCGTGATAAATATGGAGATGAGCGACGTTCTGTAATTGAGTATGCAGGAGGAAGTATGAGTATTGAGGATATGATTCCTAATTCTAAAGTTGTAGTAACAATATCTCATGCAGGATATGTAAAACGCACCAATTTAGAAGAATATAAAGTTCAAAATAGAGGAGGACGTGGTCAAAAAGGAGTGAGTACTAGAAATGAAGATTTCTTAGAGCATTTATTTGTTGGTACCAACCACCAATATATGCTGTTCTTTACTCAAAAAGGAAAAGTGTTTTGGATGCGTGTATATGAAATTCCTGAAGGAGGAAAAGTTTCTAAAGGACGTGCAATTCAGAACTTAATTAATATTGAACAAGACGATAAAGTAAAAGCATTTTTGGTAACCGAAGATTTGAAAAATGAAGACTATATTAATAGTCATTATATCATTATGGCGACTAAAAGGGGACAGGTTAAAAAAACCTTATTGGAACAATATTCTCGTCCAAGAACCAATGGAATTACCGCGATTACTATAAAAGAAGGTGATGAATTATTGGAAGCTAAATTAACAACAGGAGATAGCCAAGTAATGTTGGCATTAAAATCTGGGAAATCTATCCGTTTTGAAGAAAGTAAAACGAGACCTATGGGACGTAGTGCTTCGGGTGTGAGAGGAATTTCTATACCAAAAGAAAATGATGAAGTAATTGGAATGATTGCTGTAAACGATGTTGCAAGTGAAATACTTGTAGTCTCTGAAAAAGGATATGGAAAGCGCTCTAGTTTAGATGATTATAGAATTACAAACCGTGGAGGTAAAGGTGTTAAAACCATAAATGTTACCGATAAAACGGGAGGATTAGTTGCTATTAAAAATGTTACAGATGATGATGATTTAATGATTATCAATAAATCTGGAATTACAATACGATTGGCAGTCAAAAATTTAAGAATTATGGGTAGAGCTACGCAAGGTGTGAAACTTATAGATATTAAAGGGAAGGATTCTATTGCTGCGGTTGCAAAGGTTATGCATGAAGAAGAAGAGGAAGTGTTAGATGAAAATGATAATGGCATGGATATTGAAAATACATCATCAGAAGAGAACGATAATCAAGAATAAACAATCAATATATAAACAATGAGAAAACAATTTATAATAGTGTCTGCCTTATTCGTAGGGATGGCAGTGTCAGCACAAAAAAACGAGATCAAAACTGCAGCAAAAGCAGTGAAGTCTAACGATTATCCAGCTGCTTTGGCTGCATTATCTCAGGCAGAAGGTCTTATTAATGATAAGAATGCTAAAAAATACAAAGCAAAGTTTTTATACCTAAAAGCTATGTCTGTATATGCTAATGGTGCAGGAAAAGATAATGCAAGTATAGGAAAAGCATTTAACGAGTTAATTGATTACGAACAAACAAAAGGAAAACAAAAATACTCTACTGAAATAGGTGGTTTGCTAAATACCTTGATAAATAAGGTTGCGGGTAAATCTTCTGATTTATACAACCAAGCTATTGCATCTAAGGATTTAGGGACGTTTAAGTCTGCAGCTGATGGATTTAAAGAGGTTTTTGCGCTAAGCCCAAAAGATACTGCCTTTGTTGAAAATGCAGGAATGGCTTATTTTGCTGCTAAGGAGTACGATAAATCTATGGAGGTGTATAGATCTCTATTAGATATGGGGTATACCGGTATCAAAACAGAGTATAAAGCTAAAGACAAAGAAACAGGTAAAGTTCAGTACTTTAACGATGAAAAATCAATGAAATTCCAAGTGAAACTAGGAATGGTTATTGAACCAGAAACTGTGTTAAAAGAGTCTCGTAAATCTAATATCTTAACAAGAATAGCTAAAATTTATATTGCTAAAGGTGACAACGATAATGCATTGGTTGCTATTGAAGAAGCAAGAGTCGCAAATCCAAAAGATTATAGTTTATTAATAGACGAAGCAAATGTGTATTATCATAAAGGAAATACACAAAAATTCAAAGAGAAACTAGAGGAAGCTATTACTATTAATCCTACAGATCCTACGTTGTATTACAATGTTGGTGTGATGAATTTAGATCAAAAAAATGTAGCAGACGCTATTCGTAACTTCAAAAAAGCAATTGAGCTTAAGCCAGATTATGGTGATGCATACAATAATATTGGTGCTGCTTTGTTGCAAAAAGCGGAGCCTGTAATTGAAGAGATGAATAAAAATTCTATGAATTTTGATAAGTATGATGCTATCAAAATAAATAAATTAGACCCTATTTATAAAGAAGCGCTTCCTTTTTATGAAAAAGCTTACGAGCTTGGTAAAACGGATGCAATCAAGGCTACCTTAAACGGTATCTACGAAAACTTAGAAATGGAGAAAAGAGTTGAGTAAGCTTTTTAATTTATAATCGTATAAAGACCCGCAAATTTTGCGGGTCTTTTTTGTTTAAAGTTTTAGTTTTCCCTGATTGGTATAAATAAAAGAGTCTATTTTTTCTAATTCCTTATTATTCTTACCTCTTCTCTAATTAAGTTACTCGTAATTGTTGCCTATATGCTTAGAATGCCATAACCAATCGCTTTAGGTGTAGCCACAACATCACTTGGGTCAGGTGTTACTACATCTGTTCCTGCCGTAGCTAGTTTAAGGGTAAGTCCAATAACAGCAACAATATTTCCTGTTTTCGGAAAATCTATCTCATCTTCAGTAACTTTAAGATATTACTTCATTCAATGAAACAGTTACATCAGAATCAGTTACTGTGCCTCCTACATTGAATGCAAAGATATCTCCATTTTGGTGTTTAGTAGTAATTAATTCAGGAGTATATTTACCTTCTATTCCTTTTTTACCCAAGTCAGCTTGACTTTTGATACTTTTATCATATTTAATTAGGGTTTGCTGATTTTCAACTAAACACAACTTACATATTTGATTATCAGAATATTAACTTGTATTTTGTGCTTTATTTTTTTTGATAAGTGCGTATGTTTTCGTATCTTTAGGTAATAAACTTGTGCACTTATGGTAAAATATACGCCTTCAAATCAGTTAACTTTATTAGGATTCTCTCATCCATTTGATCAGGAATTATCAAAAGAAAATCGTTGGGTAAAATTAGCTAAAGTGATCCCTTGGGATGCTTTAGCATCTGTATATTCAAAAGAGCTTAATTCTAGCTCTGGTAGAGAGAGTATAGATGTTCGTATGGTTATTGGTGCACTAATTGTAAAACATAAATTAAATTTAGATGACAGGGGAACTGTTGCTATGATTAGTGAAAACATCTATCTTCAATATTTTTGTGGTTTGAGAAATTTCCAAACAAAACCACCCTTCCATCCTACAGTTTTTGTTGATATTCGTAAGCGAATGGGTGCAAGTAATTTTGAAGCATGGAATGCACTTGTTATAGAAAGAGCAGATGAATTAAAACCTGATAAAAAGAAGAACATTAGTAAAAATAAGAATGATACTTCTCAAAACAAAGGCACACTAAAAATTGATGCCACCGTAGCGAATCAGAAAATAGCATTTCCTACTGATGCAGGATTGTTAAATGGAGCAAGAAAAGAGAGTGAGCGGATTATTGATTTATTATACAAAGAAGCTGGTTTGGATAAAAAGCCACGTGATTACCGTAGAATAGCTAGGACAGAATACTTAAACTTTTCAAAAAACAGAAGAAAGTCGCAAAAAGTAATTCGTAAATTTATTCGAAAACAGTTAGGTTATTTAAAACGTAATATCAGTTATATCGAATCACTTTTAGATCAGATCGAAGCTCAAAGAAAACAAGGACAATCAGTAGGAGTATTTCCCGATTTAAAAGATGCTTATCCATTTAGGTTTCCAATTTCTAAACGAGATCAGAAAATATACTGGGTTGTACAACTTCTTTATGAGCAACAGCAATTCATGTATGATCAAAAAGTACATAGCGTAAAAGACAGAGTTGTTAATATCTATCAGCCTTACGTACGTCCCATAGCAAGAGGAAAAGACAATGCAAGAACAGAGTTTGGCGCAAAAATAAGCGGAAGCGAAGTAGACGGAATGAGTCGTGTAGAACACATCAGTTGGGATAATTTTAATGAATCCATAGACTTAGAACTCCAGATAGAAACCTACAAAACTACCTTTGGTAATTATCCAGAATTGTTATTGGCAGATCGTATTTATCTGAATAGAAAGAACAGGAAGTGGCTTAAAGAAAGAGAGATTCGTATTGTAGGAAAACCTTTAGGGCGTCCACCAAAACAAGAGCTCAATGCGTATCAGAGACGAAAACTAAAGAAAGAGCGAAACCAAAGAAATCTAATCGAAGGAAAATTTGGGCAAGCTAAAAATGGATACGGACTAAGCAATATAAAAGCCAAAACAAACGACACCTCACAAAGCTGGATTGGTGCAATTTTCTTTGTAATGAATCTAGTAACTTTATTAAAAATAGCAGATCTATATGCTATTTTTTATGCCTTTTTTAAAAAAGGAATAAAAATAGTATTTGTTCAAAAAATGAATCAAATAAGTTCTTCTGTTTTTTTAATAGAAGTGGTTATTATCATGAAAATAGATATATATCTAATCTGAAGTTTAGTTAATCGCTTATAAAATCAGCAAGCCCTAATTACTCCACCCATTTGTATTTTCTATATAAATCAACAGCTTTCATTCTGTCAGTCTCAATAAAATAAATAGGATTATCAGAGGTATAATTAGAAGGTGAGTGCCTGCGAATTTGTTCTGCCAACTGGTCAATATTCATCCATCTAGCAATTGCAGGGTGATAATTCCTTGCTTAAAAACCATAGGTCTTATAGATAGTTTTATACTCTTCTGACCTTAAATAGAAAAAATTTTATTCAAATAAGTCCAGCTTTCTATTGGCTATGATGGTTTTATTTGTCCCACCGATTATGGTCAACTTTTGCCATTTGGTTTTGGGGTAAAAAATAACTACAGTTCAATTAATACCACTTTAAAAGATCAAGTTCAACTAAATTGTTGCCTAAAACGCAACATGGCTAATGCACTTGATCCGATGGATTTAAAACAAATGAGTCTAAACGCCTACTAAGCTACTTAAGATTCCTAGTGCAACGTCCAATAATAATAATAAAGGTTTTTAGGGACATTTTTGTCCCTTTGTTTATTGGGGAATTTTTAAATAGTATTTTTTATGAGAAGCATTGTTTAATTTGTTTTGTTTTAACCACGGATTTAATAGTTTTAATTCTTTGTAGTTGGTGCCTAGAGATTTAGCGTATTTAGCAATGTTTGGAATGCTTGAATTTACTTCTACAATTTGACTAGGGGATAGTGTGTATAAATCTTCGGGATCGAATGTAAACCCATACAGTTTTGGGTTGCTAATAATTTCTTTTACAGCAATAATTCGCAACATGTAGCGTGCTGTTTCTTCTACCAATAATAAATCGTAGTAATCAGTTACCATTTGAGCTTTTAATCGTCTTGATATTCCTGCTCTTCCAGCATTATAGGAAGCAGCTGTTAAAGTCCAGTTTCCATACCTTTCAAAAGATTTTTTCAAGTATTTACATGCAACCTCGGTAGATTTTTCTAGATGGTATCGTTCATCTACATTATCGTTGATTTCCAATCCGTTTTCTTTTCCTGTGGCTTTCATTATTTGCCAAAAACCTTTAGCTCCAGCAGGTGAAGTTACGTTTTGTAGCCCACTTTCTATCAGCGCCAAGTATTTAAAATCGTTTGGAATGCCATATTTTTCTAAAATTGGCTCAATAATGGGAAAATATTTATTGGCTCTTTTAAAAAGTAATAAACTATTGGATTGCCAATATGTATTGACTAATAATTCACGATCTATGCGTTCTTTAACGTCCCATTTTTCTAAAGGAAGACGTTCTCCTGCAAAATTTAAGTTGTTTGGAATTTTAACTGCACGGATCTGATACAGTTCACTCACGTTTTTTGTGGTTTCGTTTTGTGTTTTATCGGATTTTGTAGGAACCAACGTCGTTTTTATGCTTGACTTTGTAGCAAATATAAAAAATGAGCTAAGCAGTACAATGTTGATGATTAGTAGTATACGTAAAGACCTTTTCATAATTCAGCAATTTATTTTTGTTCTTAATATACAAAAATATTAGAAATATCGTAGGAATGGAGTGTGTTTTATAATTATTTATTTTAGGACAATGGGTATAGTTATTGGATTATTTTTTATTTTATATAGCGTAGCTTTTAAGGAATTTATTTTCGGTGTTATTGACTTTTGAGATAGAATTCTTAGGAGCTCTTCTTTTCGAAACTTTCCTGTTTTTAGAGCTTGGATAATTCTTTGTCAATAATGGCACTAATGGTTTTTGCTTTATTCAAAATCATGATATGCGTACCTCCCTTTATTTTGATTGGCTTTACGATATGTTTGATAGGGAATACATAGTCTTCTGTGCCATGGATTTGTATGGTATTAGGAAGAGGAGTTGTTTGTTTCCAATGTAAGACGTTATAAATGGCCCAGATTAAGTATTTTTCATCTTTCATGGTCAAATAATTTTCGTAAAGTTTGATGCGTTTTTGAACAAAATCACCAAACAGAAACTTAGAAAATTGATCTAGGTTTTGTACTGCTTTTACTGGGAATAGCTTGTAAGCTTGTGTTTTTTGAATTACTTTGAGGCGTTTGGGAAGTTCTTTGTTTGTTTTTACACTAGAAATTAGAACTATAGAGCGTGTTTTTAGGTGTTTACTCATTTCTTGAACCATAATTCCTCCGAAAGAAACACCTAGTAATACTGGGTTTTCGTGTTTTATTTGGGCGGCCATTCTCTTGGAGTAATCCTCTATGGTTTCCTTATTAGAGAAAGGAACTAGCCATTCTAATGTGTAGACCTCATATTTTTCTTTATCAAATTGTAAGAATTCAAATATTTTTGTGCTTGCAGCAAGTCCAGGAACAAAATATAAAGGTGTTTTACTGTTCATTTTTTTAGATGTATGTGGGGGTTTCTATCCAGTTAAATTTCACCAAGCCATCTTCATCTATTTCACTTAAGTTAACTTTGTGAATAGTGTTGATTAAGCTGGGATTCCAATGTGTTTTTACTTTGACATAGTTCTCTGTAAATCCGTAGATATAACCATGTTTGTTTTCTCCTTCAAAAAGTACGGAAAGTGTATTGCCTAATTGAGATTCGTAAAAGGATCTACGTTTTTTTTCTGACAAGCCACGAAGCATTTTACTGCGTTTATTTCTTACTTTTAAATCTACGCTACCTTCCATGGAAATGGCCTCTGTATTTGGGCGTTCAGAATAAGTGAACACATGTAAGTAGGAAATATTAAGATTATTTATATAATTATAGGTCTCTAAGAACAATGCATCTGTTTCTCCAGGAAATCCAACAATAACATCGACTCCGATACAAGCGTTTGGCATTACTTCTTTAATCTTTGCCACTCTGTTTGTATAGGTTTGTGTTAAATAACGACGCTTCATTTTCCGGAGCAACACATCACTTCCTACTTGTAACGGAATGTGAAAATGTGGTACAAATGATTTAGAATTTGCAACAAACTCTATGGTTTCGTTTTTTAAGAGATTGGGCTCGATAGAGGAGATGCGTAGCCTGTGGATTCCTTCAACATCATCCAGTGCTTCTACGAGTTCACTAAAGGTGTTTTCGTGTTTTTTATCGCCAAATTCACCTTTTCCATAGTCACCAATATTCACGCCTGTCAATACAATTTCTTTAATCCCTTTGGCGGATATTTGTTTAGCGTTTTCTAATACATTATTTAAGGCATCACTTCTAGAGATTCCTCTAGCTAATGGTATGGTGCAATAGGTGCATTTATAGTCACAACCATCTTGTACCTTTAAAAAAGCACGTGTTCGATCTCCAATGGAGTATGAACCTACGTAAAAATCGGCTTCTTCAATTTCACAAGAATGTACTTCTGCGATAGGTTTTTTTGAAAGGTTATTGATGTAATCGGTTACTTTAAACTTTTCGGTAGCTCCTAAAACCATGTCTACACCATTTATATTGGCAAGTTCTTCTGGTTTGAGTTGAGCATAACAACCAATGGCAATTAGAAAGGCATTTTCGTTCAGTTTTAAAGCAGATTTTACAATGGTTTTAAATCGCTTGTCTGCATTGTCTGTAACAGAACATGTGTTAATTACATAGATGTCAGCAATTTCATCAAATTCAACACGTTTAAATCCTTCTTGAACAAAACTTCTTGAGATCGTAGAGGTTTCTGAAAAATTTAATTTACATCCTAAAGTGTAAAAAGCTACTTTTTTATCTGACATTCTGTAATTTTATCTTTTATTCCTTCTAAGGTGTTTAATTCCTCGATGCTTGTATCGCAATGGTACTTTTTTTTAATTTTCAGTTCATGTTGATTTGCAAAGAAGTATCAACAAATAAACATTATAAAGCATGAGTTATCCCGAAAATGGAGTGCAAATTTACAATAATTTTACCAATAAAAGCAGAACAATTGATTTGGAAACTGCTTAAAATTCAATAGTTTAAGAATATCTTTTATGTTTGGTTAATTTTTATAGATATATTGTGTTCATTTAAAGGATTGTTTTTTTTTATCCCTTATTGTGGGTTTAATTCCCCGAGACGCTGCCTCGAATATAAAATAGTTTTTTGGTACGATGCCTTGTTCTTTTCGAGCGCAGCTATTGATTAGAATAAAATAGAATTGTGTGTATAATTTTCGCCTAGCTAAAACAAATAATAATTCCATTTATAAACCGTCACTTGTAAATGTATTTGATATTACACCAATTTAAAGTTGCCTAATTATATTGATTTACTTTTTAGGGGTTATAAAACGTACATTAGTTCGCACCGTCTTTGTTGGGGAAGCTGTTTTTACGAATAGATGATAAAAAAAAGAAACGATATCATAGTATATGGTTAAATTTGTATGAGTTATAAAAGTAGAAGCAATGAAGAACAAGCATCATTATTATGCTGTGATATTCACATCCCTTAGAACGGATGGTGAAAAAGGGTATAGCGATATGTCCGTACGGATGATAGAATTAGCAAAAAAACAACCTGGATTTATTGGGATTGAAAGTGCTAGGGAGACTGTTGGGATAACTGTTTCTTATTGGGAATCTTTAGAAGATATTCAGAAATGGCGTGTCCATTCAGAACATAAATTAGCGATAGAACAAGGAAAAGAAATTTGGTATTCGGAATTTAAAGTACGGATTTGTCAAGTACTACGCGAGTATGATTTTTTACTAGAAAAAAAAGACGCACAGTAATGCACGTCTTTTTTAATAGTTTTTTTTCGGATTCGTAGCATTGGTATGATACCAATTAAAACCCAAAATAACAGATGTAAATAGTTTGTTTTACGTTCTAGCCTTGTTTAACAATAGAACGATAGCTATCCTTAGATCTTTTGTCTAGTTAAAACAAAAAACAATTCCATTGATGAACTGTCACTTGGAGATGTTTTTGGTATTATTTGTTGTTTAAAACGATATAATCTAGCATTTTATGCATCAAATGTATGCGGTCTCTACCTCTTACATTGTGTTCGTGCATGGGATAGGTAAAAAAGTCTACCTGTATGCCTTCTGTGACTGCTTTTTTTAATAAGCTCATACTGTGTTGTGGCACTACAACAGGGTCTACACTTCCGTGAATTAGTAGCATTTTACCTTGTAAATTCTTGATGTAATTTGTTACATGGGCTTTTTTATAGCCTTCGGGGTTTTCTTGCGGGGTGTCCATATAGCGTTCTCCGTACATTACTTCATAATATTTCCAGTCGATTACAGGACCTCCAGCAACTGCTGTAGTAAATACTCCAGGATGTCTTAACATTAAGGAGGTGGTCATAAATCCTCCGTAGCTCCAGCCGTTTATGGCAATTCGATTGCTGTTTACATAAGGGAGCGATTTTAAATATTCTACACCTGTTAATTGATCTTCCATTTCATGAACTCCTACATTTCTATGAATGACGTTTTCAAAGGCAAATCCTCTGTTTTTGGATCCTCTATTGTCTAAAGTAAATAGAATGTAATCTTGGTTTGCGCTAAAAATGGGCATCCATAAACTTGCACCTTCCATCCATGTATTGGTGACCATTTGAGCATGAGGACCGCCATAGACGTAAAGAAGTACTGGGTATTTTTTTGAAGGGTCAAAATTGGCAGGTTTTGTAATTCTTGCATGCAATACGATCCCTTCTTTTGTAGAAAGATCTACAAATTCACTGGTTCCTAATTTATATCCTTTTAGGGGATTCTCTGCTTTGAAAATTTCAGTTTTACGTCCTTTTTTTACAGAAATTAGTTGACTTATTTTAGGAGTCGTACTATTAGAATAAGAATCTAGTAAATAAGTACCGTTAGCGTTCAATAGTGTTCTATGTGTTCCCGGTATGCTTGTTAGTGCGGTAGATTTACCGCTTTTTAGATTTATTTTAAAGCTGTGTTTTTCACGGCCATCTTTTCCTGTACCTGAAATGATTACGTGTTTTCCTTTGGCATCAAACCCAAGAATATCTTGAACAACCCATTTAAAATTAGTCAATTGTTTTACGAGTTTTCCATTTGTGGTGTATTGGTAAAGATTCATAAAACCATCACGTTCACTAAACCAAAGAAAGTCTGTTGTACTATTAGGTAAAAACGTAGCAGGATGTTCTGGCTCTGCCCAAGTGTCTTCCTGTTCTTCAAAAAGTGTAGCGATTTTTTTTCCGTTACTTACATCGTATTTGTTAAACCAAACATGATTTTGTCCTCTGTTAATTTCGGCTAAAAACACCTGGTTTTCATCAGGAGACCAACTTAGATTTGTAAGGTAGTGTTCGTCGGTAGTGTCTATGTCTAAATAGCTTAATTGCGCACTTGATATTCTATAAATACCAATTTTTGCTTGTTCACTTCCTTGACCTGCCATTGGGTATTTTATGCTTTTTAAAGTGGCTGGGTAGCTTGTTATGTCTACTAGAGGATAGGAAGAAACATTGGTTTCGTCTTTTTGATAAAAGGCTAAGTAATTTCCTTTTGGACTCCAGAAAATTCCGCCAGAAATTCCAAATTCATTTCTGTGAATGGCTTGTCCAGAAACTATGTTTTTGTCTGAGATAGCAGTAATTGCAATTTTTTCTTGGTTTTTTGTAGCGAGGTATAAATTATTTTCAAGGGTGTAGGCTACTAAAAGAGGTGCTTCTCTAAATGTTACGTTTTCTGCATTTTCAGGAAATTGAATGCGTGCTGTTTTTGTTTTTTTTATATAATTATAGCGAACATAACTATTTTTTAGTCTGAAGGTTAAATGCTGTGTATTGATGCTTGTTATATTGGGCAGTCTTTGGAGTGTAGGAAAAGACTGTTGCAATTCCTTTAATGTAATAGTTCGGATGTTTTTGTGTGTTGCAGCATCTGTAATTATAAGGGCGTCTTTAGAACGTGCTATATAAGTTTCGCTATCGTCTACCCATTGTAAACCACGCATACTTTGTGGGTAAAGACCTTTGTAATATCCTAATACGGAGTCTTCGATGGTGAGTTCTTTTTGCTGCGCCACACTTTGAAAAAGTATGAAAGATACGCAAAGTATCATTATTTTTTTCATGGATAAAATAAGTTTGAGTTTAAGACACAAAGATACGTAATCACATGTTTTAAAGAAGGATAAATATCATAAAGGGCTGTTAATTTAACTGTAATCTAGCCATGATAGGGAAGTGGTCAGAGAATTTTTTCTGATATGTTTTAAAGTTATTTACTTTGATATTTTTATCACTTAAAATAAAATCGATGCGCAGGGGAAAAACATAATCATAGGTTTTTCCAAAACCAACTCCTGCTGCTGTAAACGCATCTTTTTTTTCCTTTTTTAATTGATGATAAGCCCAAGAAAAAGCATTGTTGTTAAAGTCACCACAGATAATAATTGGATACGGGCATTTTTGTTGGTGCTTTAGGAGTTTTTTTACTTGTTGTCCCTGTTTTTTAAAGGAGGTTTCCATGCGTAATCGTAATTTTTTGGCGTTTTTTTGACCGAAATTTTCCTTTTTCGGATTTATTCTCAACGATTCTAAATGGACATTGTATACGCGGAAAGTATCCTTTTTTCGTACAATATCAGCATAAATAGCATTGTTATTACTTTTAGTAAAATCTAAAGATCCTGATTTTATAATGCGGTATTTAGAAAATATTGCCTGACCAAAAGTTGTTTTTTTTACACTTGTTTTTTTATATGAATAGGAGTACATATTTCCCAGTTTCTTGTTGGGATAGTACTCTTGTAAACACAGGACGTCTGGGGATGTTTTTTTTATCAGTCCAAGAATGTTTTGTTTGATACTATCACTTTTAATCCATTTAAAAATATTGAACATACGGACATTATAGCTCATTATTTTTAAATCGTTGCGGAGCATTATTTTTTGAGGTTGAAATCCATAAAAGTCCTGAATTGTATTAAAACTCAGTAATAAAGCAAGTGTGGAAATTAAAAAAGGGCGTTTAAGTTGTACAATCCAATAGATGGCAAACGCACTGTTTAGTAAAATTAACACGGGAGTACTCAAACTCAAAAACACTGTAAAAGTATAGTTGGAAGGAGAAATGTATTTTATTAAAATAGCAGTTAATAAACACAAAGCCACAATGGAGTTTATGAATTTAATAAGTACGTTAAACGGGTTCAATTTTTTCATCTAATTTTTTAGAGCATTTCTTGGTTGGAAGATACACTATTATTTTTTTCCCGCTTTAAAAAGGAAATCTTTTTCTTCTTTAGTCAGGGTTTCATATCCTGATTTACTGATTTTATCTAGGATAATATCTATTTGATGTTGATGAATTGGTTTGCTGTATTTTTTGGAGGTTTTCTTTTGGTTTTTGGATTTATAAACCGTTTTTAACGGATTCTTATTGGTTTTAAATAAATTGATAATAGCATTGAGTCCATTTGTAAACCATGCCCCTATATCGTTGTGTTTCATGAGCTGTTTAGCATAGATAAAACCGAATAAGGCACCTCCTAAATGCGCTATTGCTGCACCACCGTTAGTTATGTTTTGTACTTGTAGTACGTTTAGGAGTACAAAAATTGCTGCTAATACCCAAAGTTCTACCGATCCTATAAATCTTAGGCGCAGAGCATAACGCGGTACTTTGGTAGCGACTCCAATAAAAATGGCTAATACGCCAGCAGAAGCTCCTCCTAATGACATACCAGAATTTTGGTTGATATAGTTAAGTCCTAAAAATGAAATTCCTCCTGCAATTACTCCTAAAAAAAAGAAATTATAGAATTGTTTGACAGTGTAGAAATCTAGAAAAATTCGACCAATATAATATAAGACCATCAAATTGGATAGGATGTGAAATAGATCTACATGTACAAATGCGTAGGTAATAATAGTCCAAGGTTTGTACAAGGCAAGGGAGAAATCTGTAGGGAGGGTAAACCAATCCAACATAAATGTTCTTGCCAAATAAGTAACTAAAAAAAGAGCTACATTAACGTAAATCAATTTTTCGGCAGGGTCTGCTTTTTTTAGTTCGTATTGTAAATCGGTAAAAATACTCATTAGTTAAATTGTTTAAATTGATGTTTTTTCCAGTACCAAGCAATGATAAATCCAATGATAGCACCTCCTACATGTGCAAAATGTGCAATGTTTCCTATTGAGTACTTGGTGATTCCAAAGAATATATCACTTGCAATAATTAAAGGAATAAAATATTTAGCAGAGATAGGAATAGGGATAAACATTAAACCTAATTTGGCGTTCGGAAATGCCAACCCAAAAGCAACTAATATTCCGTAAATAGCTCCGGAAGCTCCTACAACTTGTGAGTTGAAGATACTATAAAATTCACCCAAACGTTGTTCACTGATAGATTCTAAAATAAGGTTGTTATAGGAGCCTGTTTTTAAAAGGTTTTGGATGTCTGCTATTGAGACTCCTGCATTTGTAAGCTGTTCGTAAACACTATTAAATTGGTAGTAGTTCACTGCTGTATAGATCAATCCTGCTCCAAGTCCCGTAGAAAAATAGAAGAAAATAAACTTAGATTTCCCCCACATTTGTTCTAAAGGTGTTCCAAAGGCCCAAAGTCCGTACATATTAAAAAGGATATGCATAAACGAATGTTGACTATGCATAAACATATGCGTTAAAAATTGCCAAAATCCGAATTCATCACTTTCGGGAAAGTGCAATGCAAATAGATGCTGTATGTCAAAATCTAAAAACTGAGGGGCTAAATATAGGATTACATTTAATATGATTAAATGTTTGATTACATCGGTGACTTTATTCATGAATTAAATTTTTTATCAATTTCATCTATGCTCATCGTAATAAATGTGGTTTTACTGTAAGGAGATGTATTGGGGTCTTTACACGAAAATAATTTATTTACAATTTCTTCTTGTTCTTTAATATCTAAAGTTGTGCCAGTCTTAATAGCCATACTTTTCGCCATGCTTTTTGCCAAAATGTCTACTTGGCTAAAACTGGTGTCAGGGATTTCGTTTTTTATATCTTCTAACAACTGCTCTAAGATAATACTTACTTGGCTTTCGCTGATACTTGTAGGAATTCCTTTAACCACAACCGTTTCGTCTGCAATGGTTTCAAAACCAAAGCCTGTACTTTCTAAATCTCCTTTTATTTCTAGTAATAAAGCAATATCACTTGGGATAAAAGAAAGGCTTAAAGGAAAAAGGAGTTGCTGACTCATGGTTTCTTTTACAGTGCTGTTTTCTAAGTATTCTTCATATAAAATCCGTTGATGTGCTAAATTTTGATGGATAACTACCAAACCTGATTTTATATTGCTAATTATGTATTTGTTATGTAACTGATAGGTTTTTCCATTGGAGTTGTCTTCTTTAAACAAAGAGTTTTCCTTGGCTGTTTCTTTGGAAATTATGGATTCAAATTTTGTTGTACTTGATTCGTATTCCGTAGAGCTAGGTGTGATGTCTACATATAAACTTTCCCAGTTATTGTTAGGTTTAGGCGTGTAATTTCCTTTGGAATTACTAGGCTTAAATGCTGTTTTAAAAGGGTTAAATGAAGGGTCTACTTCAATGTTTGGTGTTTTGGGTATTGTGTTTTCCGTGAATGTGTACGGTGTTTCCATACTTGAATCTCTTTCAAAATCCAGTACAGGAGCAACATTAAATTGCCCTAAACCATGTTTAACTGTCGAACGAAGAATGGCGTACAAAGCCTTTTCATTATCAAATTTTATCTCAGTTTTTGTTGGATGTATATTTATGTCTATAGATCCTGGAGGAACTGTTAAATATAAAAAATAGGTAGGAAAGTACCCTGGAGATAGTAATTCGTCAAAAGCACTGGCTACTGCGTGATTTAAATAGGCGCTTTTTATAAACCTACTGTTTACAAAAAAGAACTGTTCTCCTCTTTTTTTCTTAGCATATTCTGGTTTGGCTACAAATCCTTGGATGGTAACGATGTCAGTTTCTTCGTTTATTGGAACAAGTTTTTCATTTGTTTTTTTTCCGAATAAAGCAACAATACGTTGTCTTAAATTCGAAGGTTTAAAATTGTAGAGTTCGTTTTCGTTGTGGTACATAGAGAACCCAATATTGGGGTGCGCCAATGATACACGCTGAAATTCGTCTATAATATGACGGGTTTCTATGCTTGTTGATTTTAAAAAGTTTCTACGTGCAGGAATGTTGTAAAATAAATTTTTTACAGCAATAGAAGTTCCTACAGGGGTGGTAATTACGTCTTGTTCTGTAACAGTACTTCCTTCTATCTTTAACAAGGTACCCAAGTCTTGATCGGATTGTTTTGTTTTCATTTCTACATGAGCAATAGCAGCGATAGATGCCAATGCTTCTCCTCTAAAACCTTTGGTTTCTAGTAAAAATAAATCTTCTGCCTTTGCTATTTTTGAAGTAGCATGACGCTCAAAACTCAATCGGGCATCTGTAGTACTCATTCCTTTTCCGTTATCAATTACTTGGATCAGGGTTTTTCCTGCGTCTTTTATAATTAATTTGATATGTGTTGCATCAGCATCAATAGAATTCTCTAAGAGTTCTTTGGCTACGGATGCAGGACGTTGCACCACTTCTCCTGCAGCAATCTGATTGGCTACATGGTCTGGTAATAACTGAATTATGTCAGACATTAGAATAAAGTATGAATATCTAAAATATAGGCAGCGATGCCTACAAGAATTGCTATTATAAGGGCTAATCGAAGACTTACTCCGTTTTCGTTTACCTTTTTAGTGGCTTTTACCCAATCGTTTCTCAGGTTGTTTTTTACCAATGTTACTTTGTATTCTTCATCGGTTAAATGACCGTCTTTATTGTATTTTTTTTCTAAATCTTGAATGCGTTCTTTTCGCTCATTATAATAACGAGGCTTGTAGTCAAAAACGTAATGACTTCGAGATTTAAACATTTTTCCAAACATAAATGATAGTTGTAATTACAATATTTTAGTAAGCATCAAAAGTACAGAATTTGTAACGGTTGTTCAAATTTTGTTTATAAGATAGTTGTTAAAGTTAGACTAAAATGGGTAGTCATCCCAATTTTATTTCCAAAATACTGATTTTGAATTTGATAGTTGCGTCAAATTGATCAACGCATTTTTTTGGTTTACTATTGAAAACAAATTCAAAGGACCGATGTAAATCAGGTGTTTTTTGTTCTCTCGTTCTTGATAAACAGAACAATAGTTAGTGATATCCTTAGTTTTTTCTGATAATCAACAGCCTGATATAAGGGGGCGAGGTATGCTTTCTAGAGATTGTTTTTGTTTTGAGGCAGATATGTGTTCTATTAAACCCTTAATAGAATGATTAACAAAAAGTAATTATATTTCTAAACCGTTACTTGGAAATGTATGTGGTATTATTTGTATTGGAGATGTTCTGTTAATTCGGTGCTTTTATGAGTTTGAATTAATTGGATGGCAAGTAAGAAATACTAGAAATAAAAAAAGAACAACCGTTAAATTGTTCTTTTTTTTAAGAAGATAATTTTTCTTCTATATATTCTTTATAAGTGCCATTTTTATTGCTGCAACAGCACATTCAGTACCTTTGTTTCCGTGTTTTCCACCAGACCTATCTATAGATTGTTGTTTGGTGTTGTCTGTAAGTACACAAAAAATGATCGGAACATCCTGTTGTACATTCAAATCTTTAATTCCTTGTGTTACGCCTTCGCATACAAAATCAAAATGCTTTGTTTCTCCTTGGATTACATTTCCAATGGCTATAATTGCATCTAATTCTGGGTGTTTTTGATACATTTTTTTACAACCGTAAATCAATTCAAAACTCCCTGGTACTTCCCATTGAATAATGTTTTTTTCGGCTACTTCATGGTCTAAAAATGTAGCTACAGCTCCTGCTGCTAAACTTTTTGTGATTTCCGGATTCCATTCAGAAACAACAATCCCAAACCGAAATTGTTTCGCGCTTGGGATTGTTGTTTTATCGTATGATGATAAGTTTGTTGTTGCCATTTATTTGGTAGCGTAAGTTGCTTTACTAATAAATACTTCAATGTTTCTTCCTTCTTCAGAAGTAGGGTAGTCCTTTTTTATTTGCTTAAATAAAGACAATGCTTTATCAGATTTACCTAAGTCCAAAGCCATGTTTCCTGCTTTAAATAAAAACAAAGGAGTAGAAAAACTGTTTTTTTGTAAGTTGGCTGCTTTGATATAAAAGTCCAATGCATCTTCTGGTTGGTTGATGTCTGCAAAAGCATCACCAATAGCTCCTTTAGCGGTAGGTCCTAATAAGGCATCTTTAGAACTGAATTGCTCTAAATGTGAAATTGCTTTTTTGTATTGTTTCATTTTTAAAAATGAAATACCCGCGTAATAATGAGCTAAATTTCCTGCTTTTGTTCCACTAAATTTGTCTGCGACATCTATAAAACCATATTTTCCTTCGGCTCCATTCAAACCTAAATTAAATAAAGAATCTACGGCAACAGAACTGTTAATTGCTTGTTCAAAATATACTTTAGGATATGCCAATTCGTTAGCAGCTTCTTTTTCTTGTGGTTCCCCTACGTATTTTTGGTACGCCATAAATCCTAAGATAGAGCATACAATTAATGCGATAATCCCAAAAATTGCTTTTTGATGCTTTATAACCCATTGTTCAGATTTTGAAGCAGTTTCGTCTAAGGTATTAAAAACTTCAGCAGTTGTTGATTCTTCAGTCACTGTAGAAGTCTGTGTTTTTTTATTTCTAATTTTAGTACCAGTTTTTTTGTAGGTTGCCATTATTTTTTATATAAATTGAAGAGCAAAAGTAGCATATTTAATTGAAAACTAAAAATGGAAATCAGTCTAAATATCAAATAAAAGTAATAATTTTATACCCTCATTTATTTTCAATGCATTTAAAAAAAATAAGCCTTCTTAACTTTAAAAATTTCGAATCACAAAATTTTGATTTTGACAGTAAAATTAATTGTTTTGTGGGCAATAATGGCGTGGGTAAAACCAATGTTTTGGATGCAATTTTCTTTTTGTCTTTTGCTAAAAGTTATTTCAATACCGTTGCTAGTCAGAATATTAGACATGGAGAAGAGTATTTTATGATTGATGGAGAGTATCAATTAGAAGAGCGTTCAGAACATGTGATTTGTAGTTTTAAAAAAGGGCATAAAAAAATCATCAAGCGAAATGGTAAAATTTACGAACGTTTTTCGGACCATATTGGTGCGTTCCCCTTGGTTATTATTTCTCCTTCAGATAGAGATTTGATTGCTGAAGGAAGTGATGTTCGTAGGAAATTTATGGATGCCGTGATCTCTCAATCCGATTCTGTTTATCTAAAAACATTGATTAGCTATGCGAGAGTTGTATCTCAACGAAATGCTTTGTTAAAGTATTTTGCTTCAAATAGAACGTTTGATTTACTCAATTTAAAGGTGTATAATGAGCAACTGAAAGTATATGGAGATAAAATATATCAAAGTAGGGCTGCTTTTTTGAAGATTTTTACACCCATTTTTTTAGAGCGTTATCTTGCGATTTCTGCAGGTAAAGAGAAAGTAGGCTTGCGATATAGGTCTCAATTAGAAGCATCGGATGTTTTGGATTTGTTAACGGCAAGTTTAGAGAAGGATCGTGTGTTACAGTACACAAGTGTTGGGGTGCATAAGGATGATTTAGTCTTTGAAATTGATGGATTTCCTGTAAAGAAATTTGGTTCTCAAGGGCAACAGAAATCTTTTTTAATCGCTTTAAAATTAGCACAGTTTGATTTTATTAAGGAACAATCAAAGGTGAAACCTATTCTTTTACTAGATGATATTTTTGATAAATTGGACGATTTGCGTGTACAGCAAATTATTACATTGGTAAATCAGGATCATTTTGGTCAGATATTTATTAGTGATACTCATGCCGAAAGAACAGAAGAAGTGGTAAAAAAAACAAACCAATCCTATAAAATATTTAAATTATAATTACGCAAATGGCGAAACGAAACAAAGAAGTTTTTTCGATGAAAGATATCATGAGTCAAGTTCTTAAAGAAAATAAACTCATCAAAGGGATTCAACAATTAACAGCGTACGAAACGTGGATTGATATGATGGGGCCTGGCGTGGCATCCTATACAGAAAGTGTTACCATACAAGGGAAAACCTTGATTGTAAAATTATCGTCTTCTGCGTTAAGAGAAGAATTGAGTTATGGGAAATCTAATATTATTAAAATGATGAATGAGGCATTGGGCGATGGTGTAATTTCTAGAGTGATCTTAGGATAACGAGCATTATTGGTTTTATGCCAAAGAATATTCCAAACAAACGTTGTAAATCAAGCCTTTTTTGCTGATTGTTGTTGTATAATATGACTGTAGTTGTATGAATTACATTTAGAATTTGAATTATTTTTTTGTTTTAGCAAGGCTAGAACGTAAAACAACCTATTTATATCGATCCTTTTGGATTGTAATTACTATCATAGACAGAAATGCTATTTTTGTGTTTTTTAACTAGGTGAAAAAACGTACTACTTAAATTCTATTATTAAATTTTTTGTTGGTGAAATTCACAGAGGTTCATCTCGAAATAGAACCTATTGGTTAAATACAATACCAAAAGCATTTCCAAGTGACGGTTTAGAAAAGGAATTGATTTTTGTTTTAGCTAGACGGAAAATTTAAGGAGCTTTGGCTATCGTTCTGTTTTATTTAGTTAGAACGTGAAACAACCTATTTATATCGGTTATTTTGGAATGTAGTTGGTATAAGTACTCGTTTTATTAAACGAATTCTGTTAATTGTAAAAAAAAATCCGTTGATAAAGTCAACGGATTTTTTTTATTTGTAAGTGTTGTTTTTTTAGAACATTTCTCTTCCAGAAAAATGGAATGCTCCTTCAATAGCAGCATTTTCATCACTGTCAGAACCGTGTACTGCATTTTCTCCCATAGAAGTAGCAAACATTTTACGGATTGTTCCTTCTGCTGCATCTGCTGGATTGGTAGCTCCAATCAATGCTCTGAAATCTTCAACAGCATTGTTTTTTTCTAAAATAGCAGCAACAATAGGTCCAGAAGTCATAAACTCTACCAGTTCTCCAAAAAATGGACGTTCGTTATGTACGGCATAAAAATGCTCTGCATCTGCAACGGTCATTTGTGTTTTCTTCATTGCTACAATTCTAAAGCCAGCAGCATTGATTTTGTCTAAAATAGCACCTATATGTCCATTTTTTACGGCATCAGGCTTAAGCATTGTAAATGTTCTATTTGTTGTCATTTGTATTATTTTCTATGTTTAAAATCGTGCAAATATACCAATTTCTTTAATATGTCAATTGGAATATGTACTATATTGGTGTTAAGTTTCTTATTTACGATGGAGCACGTCTATTGTATTCTGTAGAACAGCCTTAATATTTCTGTATAAAAGAGGACAATAATTGATTGTTTTTTCCGTGTATTTCAAATTTAACAATGTTTTTTTTGAAATTAAATTTAAGAATTCCAAAGTTTTTACTTGCAATTACAGGAGCTATTCTAAACGGATTTTCTTCGCCTTTAAAACTATCATAAGAATGGGTGAGTCCACTTGATGTAAAGTCTATTAAAGGGAAATGTGATGGGCCGATTTCTTTTTTCGAAAATTCGGCAATATGTCTGTCTCCACTCAGTATTAGTGTGTTTTTTGCAGAAGAACTCAGTATAAGTGCTTCCATTTTTTGTTGTTGATATGGCATTGTTCCCCAACTTTCAAATCCATGTTCTGAGGATAAAAATTGAATGCTACTCACAATAATGTTAAAATTGGCATTGGAGTTGTTTAAGGTAGTTTTTAACCATTCCCATTGTGCTTTTCCAAGCATAGTTCCATTTTTGTCCTTACTTGGAAGATAGCGTTTTTTACCTGATGGGTCTTTGGTAAGTGCGGTTCTAAAGTACCGTGTATCGAGTACAATTATTTGAATGCTGTTGCTGCCAATTTTATAGTTTTTTGTATGGTAAACTCCTGCTCGTTTTCTTCTTGAGTCTTGTGCATCAACATCTAAAAAATCTAGTAATATGGATTGTACTTCGTCTTTTTTTGAGTATTCAGCGCCTCCGTCATTTAGTCCATAATCATGATCATCCCATGTTCCTAACACATCCACGCTATTTCTAAAATCAGTATAGTTTTTCTTGTTTTTTTGAAGGTCATAACTGCGTTTCATTATTTCCATATCATCGGTGTCTGAATACACGATGTCTCCTCCCCAAATCCATACATCTGGGTGGTTTCTCAATATTTCTGGCCATAAAGTATTGGTTAGAGACTGGTTGTTACAGGAACCAAAGGAAAGCGTGAAGTCAGATTGAATATAATTGGCGCTTTTTACAATTGTTATCGGTTTTTTATGACTACAGCTGCTTAATAAAATTAAAAGAAGGAAGGGAATAGAGCGTTGTTTCATGGTTTTTTATTGTTATCAATACTCCCACAAATATACGCGCTATTTTCATGAAATTTGACTATAATTTGTATATTCGCAAGCTATATGACTATAATTGAAATTAAAGAACTAAAACAATTACTTTCAAGTCCTAAAAACTTGGTAATTGTTCCTCATAGAAATCCAGACGGTGATGCCATTGGATCTAGTTTAGGATTGTTGCATTTTCTTCAAAAAATGAAACATGAAGTAACGGTAGTTGCACCTAATGATTTTCCTGATTTTTTAAAATGGATGCCACAGGCAAAGTCTGTTTTGAAATACGATGTCCAAAATAGACAATCAAAAAAAGCAATTGACAATGCCGATTTTATCTTTTTATTAGATTTTAATGCGCTCCATAGAGTTGGTAATGATATGCAATCTTATTTGGAAAAGTACCAAGGAGATTTTATTATGATAGATCACCATCAACAACCAGATGCAATTGCTCGATTTACGTATTCAGATACTAGTATTTGTTCTACGTGCCAAATGGTGTATCATTTTATAGAAATGCTAGATATGGTTTCTTCTGTAGATCAACACATTGCCAGTTGTTTGTATGCGGGGATTATGACAGATACAGGTTCGTTTAGGTTTGCGTCAACCACTAGTACTACGCATCGGATTATTGCTGATTTAATTGATAAAGGAGCAGAAAACGCCAAAATTCATAACAATGTGTATGATACAAATTCTATTGGTAGATTGCATTTGTTAGGAGTAGCCTTAAATAATTTAGTGGTGCTTCCAGCATATAATGCGGCATATATTACCATGACTCGCAAAGAACTGGATGCTCATGATTTTCAAAAAGGGGATACAGAAGGAGTGGTAAATTATGCGCTTTCTGTGAGTGGAGTTGTATTGGCAGCTATATTTATAGAGGATCCAGATCAAGGAATTATTAAAATTTCTTTGCGTTCTAAAGGTTCGTTTTCTGTAAATAAATTTGCTCGAAATCATTTTGATGGAGGAGGACATGACAATGCTTCTGGAGGAAGATCAGCACTTACTATTAAAGAAACTGTAGAAAAATTCGTAGATTTATTGCCTCAATATAAAGACGAATTATCTAGCTCTTATGAAAATTAACCATTTTTTAATTATAGTAGTATTGTTTGCTGTTTCATGCAGTGGAACAAAAGCAAGAAAACCGATTAGTAAAAAAACTAATATTTATTTAAAAGAATCGGTACAGCTGAATAAAAGATTGAATAATCAAGAGGGATTATTGATAAAATCTTTTATGGATCTAGACAGTACGTTAACATATAAAGAGTCTTCTTTGGGGTTTTGGTATGCGATACTTCAATCAAATAAAGAAGGGAAGTTTCCAGAAACGTATGCTACTGTTTATTATAACTACGAAGTGTATAACCTTAATAATAAATTGTTATACCCAAAGGATAGTGTTACACTTATGACGTATAAAGTGGATAAACAAGGGCATGATATAGAAGGTGTACAACAAGGTCTTAAAATAATGAAAGAAGGGGAGCGAGCTGTGTTTTTATTTCCTTCCTTTAAAGCTTATGGCTTAGTAGGAGATGGGAAAAAAATAGGAGGAAACGAACCTATAAAAGTAATCATAGAATTAATAAAAATCAAAAAACAATAAAAATGAAAAAACTACTTGTAGCAGTATTAGCAGTAGCAACATTAGCATCATGTAATCAGGGTGTAAAAAGAGTATCAAGCTTAAACAACGAATTGGATTCTGTAAGCTATAGTTTGGGAGTGGATATGGCAAATAAATTAAGTAATACTTTTCCAAAAGTAGATAAAGATTTACTAATTCAAGGCTATTCGGATGCATTAGATTCAGTGACTTTATTGGTTGATAAAAATGGAATTGACACACAGTTAAGTGCGTATTTTCAAAAAGCTCAACAACGTAAACATAAAGAACAACAACGTAAACAAATAGAAGAAGCTGAGAAAAAGTACGGAGACGTTAAAGCAAAAGGAATTAAATTTCTTGAAGAGAATAAAATAAAAGAAGGGGTTGTAACAACTTCAAGTGGTTTGCAATATGTTGTTTTAAAAAAAGGTACGGGTGAGACTCCTGATGGACCAGAGGCAAATGTAGAGGTTAATTACCATGGAACAACACCTGATGGAGTTGTATTCGATAGTTCTGTTGATCGTGGAAAATCAATTAGTTTTGACTTGAACCGTGTTATAAAAGGATGGTCAGAAGGTGTACTGTTAATGAAAGAAGGAGCTAAATATAAGTTTTTTATCCCTCAAGAATTGGCTTATGGAGTAAATGCACCTCAAGGTGGTACAGGAGCTATCAAACCATTTATGCCTTTGGTATTTGAAGTTGAGTTGATAAAAATTAATAAATAAATGAAATACTTACACTATATTGTAATGCTTGCTTTGGTGGTTTTTGCTTCGTGCAAAACCGCCAAAACAGTCAAGTATACTAATTTGAATGATGGTTTGTATGCAGATTTACAGACCAATAAAGGTGATATTTTATTGAAATTGGAGTTTGAAAAAACACCGATGACAGTTGCTAACTTTGTTTCTCTTGCTAATGGAACCAACACCAAAGTGATTGACTCTTTTAAAGGGAAACCATTTTATAATGGAATTGTATTTCACCGTGTTTTAAAAGATTTCATGATACAAGGAGGCGATCCTACAGGAACAGGTTCAAGTGGACCAGGGTATCAGTTTCCTGATGAGTTTCCAAAAGATGCTGAAGGCAAATTCCTATTAAAACACAACGGACCAGGAGTGTTGTCTATGGCTAATTCAGGTCCAGACACCAACGGTAGTCAGTTTTTTATAACGCATAAGAGCACGAATTGGTTGGATGGGAAACACACTGTTTTTGGAAATGTGATTAAAGGTCAGAATATTGTAGACACTATTGTAAAAGGAGATTATATCAATAAGATTGATTTTATCAGAATTGGTAAATTAGCAAAAAGTTTTAATGCCGCTGAAGTATTTGAAAATAGCGTAAATGCAGCCTTTGAAGCGGATAAAAATCAAGCAGATCTCTTAACTAAGGTAGCAGCAACAACCAAGTCCGAAATGTTACAATACGAAAAAGAAGCTACGGAATTAAAATCTGGCTTAAAGTATTATATCTTAGAGAGCAAGAATGGTGACAAGCCTAAAAAAGGAGCAAAAATATTTGTGAATTATGCAGGTTACTTTAGTGATGGTCGTTTGTTCGATACAAGCTATATGAAAATTGCTGAGAAATATGGCGTGTATGACGAAAAACGTGACCAACAAAATGGGTATACCGCTTTCGAATCTGTTTACAGTGATGAGGCACGTTTGATCCCAGGGTTTAAAGAAGGATTACAACAATTAAAATATGGAGACAAAGCCATGGTTTTTATTCCTTCTCATTTGGGCTATGGAAAACAAGGAGCAGGGGACTTAATTCCGCCAGATACAGACTTGGTGTTTGTATTAGAAATTTTAGAAAAAAAATAGTCTTGTGTTAGCGTCTCTTTTAGAAAATGATATTGAACTTTTTTTGTACTTAAATAATTTAGGGTCGGTACAATGGGATACCTTTTGGTTAGTTATGACCAATAAATTTAGTGCAATCCCTTTGTATGTGTTCTTGTTAATCTTAAGTTATAGAAAAATAGGAATTAAAAAAACCACTCTTGCGGTGGTTTTTATTTTATTATTAATAACAGTTTCCGATCAAACTTCTCAGTTTTTTAAATATGGTATTCAACGTTTGAGACCATGTCACAATGTAGAATTGATGGATTTTATGCGATTGGTAAAGTCTAGTTGTGGAGGCAAATATTCTTTTTTTTCTGCCCATGCCGCTAATTCTGCTGCGATTGCTGTTTACTTTGGCTTGTTACTAAGAACCTATTATAAATATTTGTTTTCAGGTCTTTTATTATGGGCTTTTGTAGTGTCTTATAGTCGTATTTATATAGGAGTTCATTTTCCTGGCGATGTTGTATTTGGCTTCTTTGTGGGGACTGTCTACGCACTTGTTTTTTATAAATTACTTCAATTATTTATAAGTAAGTTTGATAATAAATTACGATAGTTAACGCTTGTTTTTACATAAATTACACCATAAAAAAAGACGGTTGAATTTTAATTCAACCGTCTTTTTGAGTCTTATACCAAATACATTTCCAATGACGGTTTAGAAATGAAATTATTTTTTGTTATAGCTAGGCGGAAAATCTAAGGATAGCCCTAATCGTTCTGTTTTTTAACAACGCTAGAACGTAAATTAAACCATTTATATCGGTCATTCAGCATTGTATTATTGGTGTTACTTAGTGTAAATAGCTGCTTTATTAAAAGGATTAAGGACAATTAAATAGAAAATAATTCCAAAACCTAATTCATACAATTCCCATTTTCTGCTGGAAGGCATTATTACAATAATATCAGTGAGTATTATAAATGCAATTACTTGTTTCCAAGTTGCTACGGGAACAGAAAATTTATTTACAAAATTACGTACCCACAGTTTTTTGCGATACATAAAAGGCATTATCAGTAAATAAATTACTAAAACAACGGTCAGTAATTGACTGAAAACAATTTTGTTTACTTTTTTTCCGTTGACCACCATATTGTGGAGGTTGGTTTCTCCTTGCGCATTGTTTTCTAAAAAATATTCAGAAGATTCTATGTTAAAAATACGTTGTCCCCAAGAGATCTCTTCTCCAGTTCCAAAAATAAAAATGAGGATCAAAACAATCATTCCAAACCTCCAAAGTCCTTTTTTATAAGTCCATAATTTGAACAATCTAATGCTTGTAAGTACACTAATCGCGAATAATACAACTGCGGTTGCAGATTCGGCTAAACCGTCCTCTCTTGCGTAAACCGTGTTGAAATATTCATCGTCGGTAAAGGAGTAATATGCACCAAATCCTAATATAAGTGCCAATACAATATAACTTATGCGTTCTAATCTAGTGATTGGAATGTTTTTCATGGTATGTTCTATTTAATACAAAAGTACGATTATTTTGAAATAACAAAGTAATGACTAATGAGTCTGTTTCTTTCTTTTTTGATATAATTATGATTAAAAACCGTTATTTTTCGAATGGTATAACTCTCAGGTATTTCTTTTTTAAAGCTTTCTAAGTGCTGCGTGTCTACTAGTAGCCCAAAAGAAGCCTCTTTTGGAAGTTTAAATTGTTGGTTTTTATTTATGTTTTTTAGGATGCCATCATAGGTCCAAATTAATTCGGGCGTTACATCAGAATAGCTGTATGAATGGATATTGTATTTTACTTCTATTTTTTTTAATTGATCTATAGAATTGAACTTAGGGTTAGAATTCAATGTTTTTGCCATAGGTAAACCAAATAGAAACGCACTGATCATAAAAGCGATTGTTAAGTAAAAGACCTTTAGTATATTTTTGTTTTTTAAAGCTAGCAGCATTAGTATACCGATACCTGCTAAAGCAATTCCTGTGAGTAGACCAGAAAACCAATTGGGATTGGCTGCGTCTTTTAACAAAATAAAAATACCTATAGGGGATCCAATTCCAATAAGTGCGATTAGTCCAAAAGAAAAGTAAACGGCTAAGGTTTCCTGTTTTTTAGACATTTGTTTAAAGTGTTGTACTAAGTAATGTATATAAACTCCCGTATTTATAGCTAAAGGAAGCAGGACAGGCATTAAATACCTTGCTTTTTTTTCTGGAATAAGTGATAATAATACAACCGCTAAAACAGTCCATAAAAAAGAAAATTTATAGTGTTTTCCTATGCTTGTCTTTTTAGATATATATGGATATATCAAACCTATAAGTGCTGGGATAGCCCAAATTCCAGATTGTATAAAGAAACTCCAATAATAGTAAAATGGACGTACATTATAACTGCTCCAATTCCCCGTTTCTTTCTTTGTGATTGCTAGAAAAGTTTCGGGGTCTTCAAATCTTACATATAAAAACCAACTGGAACCTACGAGTATTAAAACGATGAATAGTCCTACTAAGGGCAGTATTTTGCTGCTAAAACCTTTATATTTATAAACGATGCCATAGGCAATTAAGAAAGGCAATAGTAAGGCAAATAGCGAAACGGGGCCTTTACTTAAAATAGAACAGCCTATAAAAAATCCAGCCCATATTCCATTTGAGAACCTCTTAGCATCTGTTTGAAACAAATCAATTAAAAAATAGATGGCAATGAGCATGAATCCGTGAGTAAAAATGTCCCAAGGACCTTCGTTAGTGATGGCAAATACGTAAAAGGAAGTCACTGTAATTAATCCATTGATTAAACTATGTTGTTTTGATAATTTAAGTTTTTGAGAGATGAGATAAATAAATGCCCCCGATATAAATACAAACAATACAGCAGGAAGCCTTAAAGCCCAAAGACTCTTGGTTCCGAAAATGAGTCCAGAACATGCGGTTAGCCATGTAGGTAAAGGAGGTTTTTGATATCTAGGTACGGCATTCATGGTGGTTAAAATCCAGTTGTTATCCTGAATCATTTCACGTGAAGTGATAAAATTTCGAGCCTCCATTATCGTGATGTTCGGAATGTCTAAATGAATGATTAACATTAAAAACACTACCAAAAAAATAGTGAGTATAGGTCTTTTCTCTATGAGTGAGATCATGATTGTTTTTTTAGAAGTATTAGATTTCGACTGTAAATAAACAAGCCCATAATATGTCCGACAAATAAGACAGGGTCTTTGCGAATGATGGCATATATTAATATCAAAAACGAACCTATTAAACTGAGTAACCAAAAGCCAAAAGGCAAGCTAGATTCGTTGTTTTTTTCTGAATATAGCCATTGGTATACAAAACGAAAAGTAAATATTACTTGGGCAATAATTCCTAAAAATAATAACCAAAACGGAATGTCATGGTTTTGGAATAAATTACTAATGTCGTAGGTGTTATTATTGTAATAGTAAATAACCAATAGTCCAGGGAAAATATATAAAAACCATCGGAATACCCGATGCATTTTTTTCCATTCTCCTTGCAATTGTAAGTTTCTGATATAAATAAAATAGGTGAGGCTTTGTCCAAGCATTATGGAAAAATCATCACGTAAATAGCCATAAACAAATAGTAAAAACGAGGCGATTAAACTCAGTTTCCAAAAAAGAGAAGGCGTGAGTACTTTTTTGCTTTTTTCTGACAATACCCATTGTAAAATAAGTCGTCCAGAAAAAAGAATTTGTGCGAAAAAACCGATACTGTAAATTATCCAATCACTCATTATCCTTTGCTTGCAATAGAATAATTAATATATTTTTTTTTCATCCATAAATACGCAAAACAATCGACTAAGGGGCCTACTAATCGATTCCAAACACCATACTTAGCTTCACCAGCAATGCGTGGAAAATGTTGTATAGGGACTTGTTTTATTTTTCCGTTTTGTAATAAAATCATGGCGGGTAAAAAGCGATGCAATCCCTCAAACATTGGAATGCGTTTCGCGTACTCAGTTTTAATTACTTTTAAAGGACATCCTGTATCATCCATCCCATCACTTGTAAAACTTCTTCTGATGCCATTGGCAATAGTAGAGGAAATGTTTTTTACAAAAGAATCTTTTCTGTTTGCTCTTACACCAGTTACAAGATCATTCTGAGGTATGTGTTTTAATAGTAAATTAAAATCGGTAGGGGTCGTTTGTAAATCAGAATCTATATAGCCAACCAATTCTGTATTGCATTGGTGAAAACCGGCAGCTATTGCTGCGCTAAGTCCACAATTCTTCTCGAAAGACAGAAATGAAAAATCACTATTTTCTTTACAGATGTCTTCTATCATTGCTTGACTTTTGTCTTGACTTCCGTCATTAATAAACAATACTTTGGTCTTTTTTGTTGCAATTTTAAAATAATTGAGCATTTCGGACTCAACACGTTTTAAGTTGTCTTCTTCGTTGTAAACGGGGATAATGATTGTAAACTGATATGACATTTATTGTTTTTTTATTTTAATAACTATTCAAAAGTTTCAGGGTTAAATTTCATGTCTTTGGTGTTTTGAAATGAAAGAAACCTTTCGATTAATTTTATTGCCAAAAGTAATAAAACGCACTCAAATTGTCATGCTATTTTACAGGAACTATCTTAAACTATTGCTAAAACACATGGATTTTATTAAATGTATAGCATACAATTAGATTTTAGAATGTGATTTGTCAAACTTTGCAATTCGTATACTCACTCTTTTATTTGTGGCATTTTTGTTTTGTGTTTTTGTGATTTGTATTGGGGTCTGTTTTGTCTGATTCGTGGAGCAGTATTCGGTTATTTATAATTAATTTTTGATACGTTCTTTTTAAAAGCAATTGATTTTTTGTCGTTTTACAGTTCTTGTTTTTGCTCTCTTGTTTTTACCGATGATATACAATAGGTGTAGCTTATGAGCAATTCATGTTGATTTAAGAATAATTATGTAAATGGATTTGAAATGGAATTAGTAGTTGTGTAATCGTATAAGATATTGGTTTTTAATGTGCTATATCCTGTTTTTGTATTTAATATTTTAGGCTTTAACTTAGGAGATAGATTACGTGTTTTTGAGTATTTAAAAATTTTCGATTTATTGCAATAAAGTGTATCTTTACCACTTATTTATTGCAGTAATTTTATGGAATTATACAAAAAGCATCAGCTTAAAATTTACAACTCACTTTCAAAAAAGAAAGAAGTATTTACACCAATTGTTGAAGGGAATGTTGGAATGTATGTGTGTGGACCTACAGTTTATAGTAATGTGCATTTAGGAAATGTACGTACGTTTATGTCGTTTGATTTGGTGTTTCGATATTTAAAACACCTGGGCTTTAAGGTGCGTTATGTGCGTAACATTACTGATGCGGGTCATTTAGAGAATGATGCAGATGAGGGAGAAGATAGAATTGCGAAAAGAGCACGTTTAGAACAGATTGAACCTATGGAGGTGGTGCAGCGTTATACCGTAGATTTTCATACTATTTTACAGCAATTTAATAATATTCCACCAAGTATAGAGCCTACGGCTACAGGTCATATTGTAGAGCAGATAGAGATTATTAAAGAGATCTTGGAAAAGGGATTGGCTTATGAAATAAATGGATCTGTTTATTTTGATGTATTAAAATATAATGAAACTGAACATTATGGAATTCTTTCTGGACGAAATATTGAGGACTCTATTCATAATACACGAGTGTTAGACGGTCAGTCAGAAAAGAAGAATCCACAAGACTTTGCCTTATGGAAAAAAGCAGACGAGCGTCATATTATGCGTTGGCCTTCACCTTGGAGTGATGGTTTTCCTGGATGGCACTTGGAGTGTTCAGCTATGAGTACAAAATATTTAGGGAAACAATTTGATATTCATGGAGGAGGAATGGACCTAAAGTTTCCTCATCATGAATGTGAAATAGCACAGTCTAAAACAACCAACGGAGTCTACCCCGTAAATTATTGGATGCACGCAAATATGTTGACCTTGAATGGTCAAAAGATGGCGAAGTCTACAGGGAATAATATCCTTCCAGATGAGATATTTTCTGGAGATAATACCATTTTAAGTAAACCGTTTACGGCAGGAGTGGTACGTTTTTTTATGTTACAAGCCAATTATCGTAGTATTCTAGATTTTTCTAGTACTGCCTTAGAGGCTTCAGAAAAAGGACATGCCAAATTAATGGAGGCCATTTCGTTTTTGCCACGAGTGACTTGTGGAGCAGAAAGTTCTTTTGACGTTGAAGCATGGAAACAGAAATGTTACGATGCTATGAATGATGATTTTAATAGCCCTGTTTTAATTGCTCAATTATTTGATGCAGTGAAACAAGTGAATTTATTAAAAGAAGGAAGCGCTGAGATAACGACTGGTGATTTAGAACTACTTTCTCAAACCTTGAATGCTTTTGTATTTGATGTTTTAGGATTGCCAAACGAGCTTGCTAACAATCATTCAGATAAGTTGGGTGGTGTTGTGGAGTTGTTGATAAAATTAAGAAAAGAAGCACGTGATAATAAAGATTGGGCCTTGTCTGACCAGATTAGAGACGAATTGGTGGAGCTAGGAATTCAATTAAAAGATGGAAAGGAAGGAACTTCGTTTACGCTTAATTAAATGTCGTTTCTGAAAAAAATATTGGCGCTTCCTTTTATAGGACTCGTTCGTTTTTACCAAGCGGCAATTTCTCCATATACGCCTGCAAGTTGTAGGTATGTTCCTACCTGTTCTAGTTATGCTTTAGAAGCATTGCAAAAGCACGGTGTATTTAAAGGAGGGTTTTTGGCTTTGAAAAGAATATTTAGTTGCCATCCTTGGGGAGGGTCAGGGTACGATCCAGTACCTGAACATAAACATAATTGTAAAAAACATAAATAGAATACCTATGATTACATTATCTATTGATTGGAATCCAGATCCAATATTATTTAAAATTGGATCCTTTGGGATACGTTACTACAGTCTTTTATTTGTGGTTGCATTTATAGTGGGTTTACAGTTGATGAAAAAGATTTTTATCAATGAGAAAGTTTCTTTAGAGAAATTAGATCCCCTGTTCATGTACATTATCTTATCTATGTTTATAGGAATGCGGCTGGGAGAAGTAATCTTTTATAGTTGGGGCTATTACCAACATCATTTATTAGAAATTATTTTACCAATCAAAGAAGATCCTAATGGAACGTTGTTTTGGTTTATAAATGGTTATAGGTTTACTGGCTTTCAAGGGCTCGCTAGCCATGGTGCCGTTATAGGAATGCTTATAGGGTCGTATTTGTACAGTAAAAATGTTTTGAAAAAACCATTGTTGTGGATTTTAGACCGTGGTGGTATTGTGGTTGCTTTTGCTGGTTTTTGTATCCGAATAGGGAATTTAATGAATTCTGAAATATATGGTAAGCCAACAGATTTATCCATTGGTTTTGTTTTTAAAAGAGCAGGAGAAACCATTCCTCGACATCCAACGCAAATTTATGAAGCTTTGAGCTATTTGACAATCTTTTTTGTCTTGTGGTTTTTATATTGGAAAACCGATTTTAAGAAAAAGTCAGGACTCCTATTTGGCTTCTTTTTTACATCCCTTTGGACGGTGAGATTTGTGATTGAGTATTTTAAGGAAGCTCAGGTCGCTAGTCGAGAAGACTGGATTTTGGGTTTAAATACAGGACAAGTGTTAAGTTTACCCTTAATTGTAGCTGGAATTTATTTTATCGTTAAAAAAAGACGTGATTAGCTGTTTTTTATTCAGTGTAATGCTTTTATTGTTATAATATTCTTAATTTTTTAAGTTTATTTTTAGAAAATGTTTCTATATTGCTCCATTATAAGAACATTTAAAAAATAAATTTATGAAAAAGAAAAATTATTTATTGCTATCGTTCTTCTTGATTTCTATGACTATTATGGCGCAGAGCTATGTGGTTAAAGGAACAGTTAAAAACGATAGTGGGATGGGTATTCCTGGAGTTTCTGTTATTCAGAAAGGAACTTCAAATGGTACCACGACTGATTTTCATGGGAATTATTCCTTAAAAATTAAGAAAGGTGATGTATTACAGTTTTCGTATGTTGGTTATACGAATAAATCCATTGTAATGCACGGAGCCAAAGTTATAAACACGGTACTTAGTGGTGGTGTAGCATTGGATGAAGTAGTTTTATTAGGGTCTCGAAGTACTGGAAGAACTATTATTGATAGTCCAGTTCCAGTAGATGTTATTGATGTAGCCAAACTAGCGGCTTTAGGGCCACAAACTACAATCAATGAAATTTTAAATTATGTAGCGCCATCGTTTACTTCTACTACACAAACTGTTGCGGATGGAACGGATCATGTTGATCCTGCTTCATTAAGAGGGTTGGGGCCAGATCAAATTCTGGTATTGATCAATGGGAAAAGAAGGCATAAATCTGCTTTGGTTAATGTAAATGGAACCGTTGGTACGGGAACAGTAGGTACGGATATGAATTCAATTCCTACCGCTGCTATCGCTAAAATTGAAGTTCTAAGAGATGGTGCTGCTGCTCAGTATGGCTCAGACGCCGTGGCTGGTGTAATCAATATTATATTGAAAAAAGCCACAAACGAATTGACAATTAATATAAATACTGGTGCAAATATAAGTCAGCATTCCGAAAAATACAATAAAGGGGGCATTGATGGAGAAAAATTTGTGTTGGATGCCAATTATGGTCTTAACTTAGGAAATAATGGCGGTTTTATTAATTTTACAGGGTCTTTAGAAAATAGAGGTGCAACAAACAGAAGTGATACCATGGGGAAACCTATTTACACCATGTTTGATATTGCTACTAGAAATTTAGGTTATGATCAAGCTTTTGAAATGAATCCAAGTGCATTGGCTGCTTATGTTGGTGGTTTAGACGCTTCTTTACAGGCAGTTTATGATGCAGGTATTGTTAATGGAGATTCTTTTTATGATATTATTACATCCAATGCTTTAAACGGTGCAGTTTCTAATTACGAATTATCGCAACGTGGTTTATCGCGGGATGATTTTAGAATGAAAGTTGGGCAATCTAAAGTACGTGGCGGGAAATTTTTTATGAATATGGAATTGCCACTAGATGATAATGGTGCCGTATTATACTCTTTTGGAGGAATGAGTTTTAGAGATGGTTTGTCTGCTGGTTTTTTTAGAAGACCTGCCTATACAGATGGACGTGGAACTACCAATGCCTTGGCAAACGGATTCTTACCACATATTGCTTCCAGAGTAAAAGATAAGTCTTTGGCTATTGGAATAAAAGGAAAAATAAACGCATGGAATGTCGATTTTAGCAACACCTATGGTGCGAATAGTTTTGATTTTACAATCAAGAATACTGTTAATGCTACATTGGGAACTTCTAGCCCGCGTGAGTTTGAAGCAGGTGGTTTCTCATTTGCTCAAAATACAACCAATATTGATATTTCTAAGTTTTATGAAAACACCTTAAAGGGCTTAAATGTTGCTTTTGGTGCAGAGTATAGAATAGAAAATTATCAAGAGGTTGCTGGAGAAGAAGCTTCTTGGGCAAGTTATGATAAAAATGGAGAAGTGGTGACTCAAACTACCCCAGACGCCGATAAAGTGTATAGTTATTTTGGAAAACTAGTCCCTGGTGGTTCTCAGGTTTTTCCAGGATACAGACCAGAGAACGAAGTAGATCAAAATAGAAATAGTTATGCAAGTTATATAGATGTTGAAGCAGATGTTTCTGAATCTTTTTTATTGACTGCGGCATTGCGCTACGAAAACTTTAGTGATTTTGGAGATACATTCAATTGGAAAATATCTACAAGGTATAAACTGACACAGGATGTTGCTTTAAGAGCTGCGGTAAGTACTGGGTTTAGAGCTCCAGATTTACATCAAATATATTTCAATGCTACAGCAACCCAGTTTATAGATAACATTCCGACCGAAGTGGGGACCTTTGCAAACAATAGTAGGTTGGCAAATCTATTAGGGATTCCTAAATTAAAAGAGGAAACGTCTCAAAATATAAGCCTTGGTTTGACAGCTAAACTTCCAGATTTGGGAGTTAAATTTACAATAGATGGTTATTATATTGGTGTAAAAGATAGAGTAGGTTTGACGCGTAATTATTCTCCTACAGGAAGCACTTCAACTCCAGAGATAGTGTCTATTTTTGAAAATGCTTCGGCAGGAAAAGCTAAATTCTTCACCAATGGTTATGATACAGAATCCATGGGGGTTGATGTAGTAATTACTCATAAGATGGAATTAGGGAAAGGAACCTTAAACAATAGTCTTTCTGGAACATTTTCTGAAACCGAAGTCAAAGATGTTAAAAGTATTATTGGCGTTGAGATATTGGACGAGAAGTTAAAAGGATATATAGAGGATGCAATGCCTAGAACCAAAATTAATTTAACCAATAGTTATAATATAAAAAAATGGAATTTCTTATTGCGAAATGTTTATTTTGGAGCTGTTAATGATCCTGATTTTAGAGGGACAGCGACTCCTGTAACTTATGGAGCAAAAATAATTACCGACTTTACAGCAGCGTATGATTTTTCTGATAATTTAAAATTTGCTGTAGGTGCAAATAATTTATTAGATGTATATCCTGGGAAAGTGCCAACTGGCAATAACTATGGGAGACAGTTTGTTTTCTCAAGGCGAACTTCTCAATTTGGGTTTAATGGTAGGTATGTATTTGGAAGAGTTACATTCACTTTAAAATAAAAAATATGAAAAATTTAAAAAACACATATAAATTGTTGTTGTTCTTTTCACTTATTGCAGTGGTTAGTTGTGATGACAATGAAGATTATAGCGATATTTTAACAAAAGGAACTACCACACAAGAAAACACGATTTTTATGGTGACAGCTAATGTATATGAAGCTGTTTCTATGGTTGGACTAGGGAAAAGCACTGAAATTGTTGCAGGTATTAACAATGTCATGACTACAGATACTAGTGTGGAATTTACAGTGTTGAAAAACGGTAGTATAGCGGAATTAAATGTTGATTATGAAATGGATGATGCGCTTATAGAAAATGAAACATTTGAAGGAGCAACAAGCATTGTTTTTCTAAAGAGTGGTTTGTATGATGTTTCTGTGAAGGCATCCTCTGCAACATCGTTAAAAGTTGTAAATAATCGCTTGCTGTACTTTGTTCCAAAAAATGTAACCATTCGTATTAATTGGGAAAACGATTTTTATGATTACGGACTGATTATGTTTGATAAAATGGCTCCTATAAAAGACATTTATGTGAATGGATATCCTGCTGTTTTGACTGTTTTGGGATATAGTGATAAAGCTACAAATGTGGAGGAAATAAGTCTATTACCTCCCCTTGGAGATAGTTATATTTATTTGGAAGATTATTATAATGATAATGCAGATATTCCTGTTTTGTTTTCATTAGAACAAGAAGGGGAACCTGCACTAACAGGTGATATAATTATGGATAAAGATAAATGGGTTATTAAAATTACTACGGAGTTTGATGGAGTTGATAAAATGAGCTATAAAATTGAAGTATTATAGGTGTTTTAAGAGTCGTGTTTTAACGTCTCTTTATCTGTGATACAAGTTGTGATAAAAGGCTGTCTAATTTAGACAGCCTTTTTTATAACCACCTAGCTATTCTTCTTCTTTATGATCGTCAATCACTCGTTGTTCTCTGTATTTACAGCAATGGTGTAAGGAGTTGTATGCGAGGGTACTTGCTTTTAGTTTTTTGGTGTCATGTCCTACAGCTGCCACACTTTTCCTAATGCTATCTAAATTTGTTTTTCGTGCATTGTATATTAATTTTAATTCGTGGGTTCTTGGATGCCACATGGCAGATTTAACT
This sequence comes from Flavobacteriaceae bacterium, assembly GCA_965224465.1. GTDB lineage: Bacteria > Bacteroidota > Bacteroidia > Flavobacteriales > Flavobacteriaceae. The sequence goes on from OZ245049.1 coordinate 5,073,990, forward strand.
CCTTTTGTTTTGATGCATGCCTTTTCAATACGTTCTTTACACATCATGCAAACGCCATCTACATCTATTGTGGCGCGTTGGTTTTTGTTTTGAGAATTAGCAATTGTTCCTATTAATAATGCGATGATTAGAATTAAATTTTTCATGGTTTGATTAGTTTTTATTTGTTTTATTGATTTTATATCTTAATCCTATATAGTAAGAGGCTCCAAAAATGGGGCCGTAAATAGAAGTGGTATCAAAATAGGGACCAAAGGGATTGTCTGCGCTTATGATTGGTTTTTTTTGCCGTAGATTTGTAATGTTTTCACCACCTGTATATATTTCAAATGTTGGAGAAAAAATCTTTGTTGCCTGTATGTTTAATGTAGATGTACTGGGGGAATATACACCTGTTTGATATATAATAGGAACGTTGAAATTGGAAGGGAAACGTTGCTTGCTAAGGTGATTAAACGTAGCGTCAAATTTCCAATGTGCTCCATTTTTTTTAAGAGTTGTGTCAAAGGAAATATTAGCAAAAAAACGATGTTTTGGTAACAGTGGTTTTTCTTTAGTTCCTGTTTTATAATCTGTTTTTACAGTATAGTTTTTATAAGCAATGCGGAGCTTTAAGTTTCTAGAAATACTATAATTTATTTCTGCTTGAAAGCTATTGGCAAAACTGTCGCCTTTTAAATTATAAAAGTTAATTTCTGTTGGAGTTTCCCAATCTACGACTACTTGTTGCTTGAATGTTGTTTGAAAATAATCAATAGTTAGGTCTGCTTTTCTTCCAAATAAATTGAATCCTTGTAGGAAAGATAGTCCGTAATTCCATGCTATTTCTGGATGTAAACCATATATTTTTCCGTTATTATTCTGGATATTTATCTTTCTAGATGTGGCGAACATTTTTTGGTTTTCTGTAAAAATATGTGCACTTCGTTTGCCACGACCAAAGGACATTCTAAAGGCAGATTTTTCCCAGAGTGCATATCGAAAATGAAAACGTGGTGTTACAAACGTTCCTAGTAAATTGTGGTGATCCAGTCTAATTCCAGCAGTTAAAGTTATGGCATCTAAATTGTCAAATGCGTATTCAAAATATCCACCGATTGATTTTTCAATTCTCCCAAAATAATCAGAATTTACGTATTCGTTATAAGTGTCATATGTAGTACTAACTCCTGTTTTTATTTGATGCCTAGAATCACTGATAATAGAGCTATACATTACATTGCTATAGAAACTCTGGTGTTTAATAGTATACCTGTTTAGACCAAAATAAGAATGTTGTTTATGTTGGCTTGTCGCTAGTTGTACTCCTAGTTTTTGATAGGGAATGTCTGGGTTTATAAATCCGATATTTGTTGATATTTCAAAGCGTTCTGTGTTTATTTCAGAACCCCAGAACTGGGCAGCTAACTTCTTCTTTTTAGGATCAAAATCTAGTTCACCAGATTGTTTTTTATCGTTTAAATATCTCAAATTTATAAAGGCTATTGTTCCTTTTTCTGTGTCTATATATTGCCATCGGTTCATTATATTTACTTGCTTAGAAAGTGGGGCATCTAAGAAATTATCGTTGTTGTTGTCTGTTTTTTTAGTCCGTATGTTTCCGTGAAGGTACAGACCGGTATCCCATTTGTTACTTAGTTTTTGATTTATATGGGTGTTTATTTCTGACCTTCCATCTAAAGCAGCGAACGTGTTAAAGAAGAAATCATCATCATTTAAAGGTTTCTTAAATTCTGCATTTATCTGTCCCGTAATGCTTTCAAATCCATTGGTTACACTTCCTGCTCCTTTAGTTATTTGAATGCTTTCTATCCAAGTTCCTGGGAGGAAACTCATTCCATATGCTTGTGCAGCTCCTCTTATTGAAGGGATGTTTTCTGTGGTTATTAATAAATAAGGGCTTGTCAACCCAAGCATTTTTATCTGTTTTGTTCCAGATATTGCATCCGAAAAATTGACATCAATGGAAGGGTTGGTTTCAAAACTTTCAGCGAGATTACAGCAGGCTGCTTTTAATAGCTCCTCGTGGCTTACATTTTGTACGTATGCAGCACTTATGTAGGAAACAGAAGAGGTTTTTTTATGTGTTTCTAGTTTTACTTCACTAAGTATGCTAGAGGGAGATAGGTAATACGCTCTTTTTTTTGTCGAATCTATTTGAAGTGTAGCTGTTTTATACCCAATATAACTGATAATTAAGGTTTTGAAATTAGGACTGTACGGGATGTCAAAATTTCCTGAAAAATCGCTAATGGTGCCTACCGAAGTGTTTTTCCAATAAATAGTAGCGCCAGCAAGCGGATGTTTTTTGTTATTTGTAGTCTTTTCCAATACGGTTCCCTTCATGCTAGTTTGAGAAAATACCGTGAGTGGAAGCAAGAATAATAAAAAGTGTAAATGTTTCAAATTTAATATTTTAATACCTCATAGGGGGGATACCAATTACATTTCCAAGTGACTGTTTGTAAATGGAAGTATCATTTATATCGGTCATTTTGGATTGCATTTGAATTAGTGTCTCGTAGATTTACCTCTGAATTAGAAACAATCCGTCGGAGACAGCACCTAGTAGCCTTGTATTGGGCTGAGGTTGTTGATTTAGTAATGGTTTATGGATGCTATTGTTAGAAATAAACAACGCATGTTTTGATAAACGATATGCTAATCAAATTAAAAATAGTTGGTGGAAGAGATATTGTTTTTTGCGAATAAAAGGAGGAAGCTGGGGTTTGTAGGTACTAGATTTTAGCGTACATGTTGTTTTTAGAGCGAATGTGTATTTAACGGACATTGCCAGAGGTACAAAGCTGTTGCTTTTTAACTTTTGTATTGCTATAATTCTTATTTCTTCTTGTCCCTTAAAAATAATTTCGGCATCTTGGCAGCAATCTTCTTTCGGAATACAACAGTTTTCTACATCAATTAAAGTGATTTCTTGACAAGAATCGTTGTCTAAGTTTAGCGTGCTAACTATAAGGTTATCGTCACAGTATCTAATATTTACGGTAAAAGACATTGTAGAAACAAGCACTACAATGGCAAGAAATATGGATGTGAAAGTTGTGATTATTTTTTTCATGATACAGGCTAAAGGTACAAAAGATTTTTCTAAATTTTTTACTGGATTTTTTTAACTGTTATGGATTCCTACAATATCAAAATTTTGTAGCCGATCTAGTACTTTTTGTATCGATTGAGTACATAAAAAAAAGAGCCCTTTAAAATAGCTTTATAGGACTCTTTTTTTTATTTTATTTTAAGAAAGTAAGGCTATGATACCAATTACAATCCAAAATGATAGCTATTAACGGATTATTTTACGTTCTAGCGTTGTTAAAAAATATCAAAAAATAATTCTACTTCCAAGCTGTAACTTGGAAATGGATTTGATATTAATCCTTCTTGTTTTTGTTGAGTTCATCTTGAAGTTGTCGACGAACTTTTTGCTCGCGTTCAATGGCAGATGTTCTGTGTTGTGTATATTCCTCCTCTAAGTCGGTTAGTTTTTGATTGGCATTCTGGGTGATTTGATTGCTGCTGTTAAATTTGAAGATAAAAATACCAGCAACGAGTACGAGTCCTGCAATAATAGACCATAATAGACTGTTGTATACAGGTTTGTCCATGTTTATGCCAAACAGTTGCATGCTGTTTTTTTCTAAGTTAACATTTTCTAAGGTTTTTGTAGCTTCACTTACCTCAAGGTTTAAGTTAGTTATAACATTAAGTTGTTTTGCTATTTCTTCTTGTTGTGTAGCTATTTTTGTGTTAAATAGTTTTAGAGAGTCAAGAACATTGTTTTTTAATTTAAAAACCCATGTTTTTTTAATGACTTTAAATTCTTGGTAACGACCAGATTTCTTAATTAAGAAGTCAAACTGGTTTTCTATTGTTCCATAATCTAGACTTAGTTTTTTTTCTGTGGTTTCTATATTTGTTTGAGCTTGCAAACCAATAGATACGAGTATCAGAAGTATAAAGAGGGCTTTCTTTTTCATGAATAATTTTTTAAGAGTTTATATGGTGTTGATAATAATCGAATAATTCTTGTAAATATTGTTCTTTATCTTTACTATTTAATAAAGAATATCTAAAAGAATTCCACGCCAAGCTTATAAGGTCTTTTTTTGAGAGGTCTAAAGCTTTTTGGATCTCACTATAATTTTTATTTAAATAACCTCCAAAATAGGCAGGATCGTCAGAATTTATGGTGATGCTCAATCCTAAATCCATCATTTTTTTTAAGGGATGGTCTTTCAAATCTTCCACTACTTTTAATGCTGTATTGGATAAAGGGCATACCGTAAGTGCTAGATCTCTACGGATAATCTCAGAAACTAATTTTGAATCTTGTAATGCATTGTTTCCATGATCTATTCGTTGAATTTTTAAATCATCAATAGCTTCCCAAATATACGAAGAATCACCTTCTTCTCCTGCATGTGCTACAGGGATATATCCTGCTTCTACAGAGGCTTTAAAAACATTGATAAATTTTGATGGAGGATTCCCTTTTTCAGAAGAATCTAATCCTACGGCTTTAATTTTATCTTTAAAAGGCAATGATTCTTCAAGTGTCTTAAAGGCATCTTCTTCACTTAAATGTCTTAAGTAGCTCATGATTAACAAAGCGGAAACATTCAGTTTTTCTTTTGCATCTTCTACGGCTTTAGAAATACCTGTAATTACAGTTTCAAAAGAGACACCTCGCTCTGTATGTGTTTGTGGGTCAAACATAATTTCTGTGTGTCTAATGTTTTCAGCAGCACATTTGGTTAAATAGGCGTAGGTAAGGTCGTAAAAATCTTGTTCATTAATTAGAACACTTGCTCCTTGGTAGTAAATATCTAAAAAATCTTGTAGACAGTCAAATTTATATGCTTCTTCTATTTCTTTTACGGAGGTATATGGTATGGTAATGTTATTTCTCTTGGCGATATCAAACATTAACTGAGGTTCAAAAGAGCCTTCAATGTGTAAATGCAGTTCTGCTTTGGGTAATTGGTGTATAAATGTATTCATTTTGTAAAATTAACAATTTACTGTTAGTTTTACGCATAATACTAAATACATTTCCAAGTTTCGGTTTAGAAATGGAATTATTTTTTGTTTTAGTTAGGTGAAAGGGCTTAGGATAGCCATAGGTGTCGTTTTGTTTTTTCAACTACACGAGAACGTAAAACAAACTATTTATATCGGTTATTTTGGATTGTAATTGATATAATATTGGTGTTTTGTTAAAAATAGCGACCTTTGTGAAAAATAAAACTAATGAAGAAACTTATACCAGTAGTAATTGTTGTAATCAGTGTAATTATGGGATTTAAAATTTTTAATAAGGAAGAGGATAAAAATGGATTAGAAATTGGAGACAAGGTGCCTCCTTTTGAATTGTTAGATCAAAATGGCGCATCGTTTGTAAGTACTTCGGTAATTGGAAAACAAGTTGTGGTTATTTATTTTTATCCAAAAGATGATACACCGGGTTGTACAAAACAAGCCTGTAGATTTAGGGATGAGTTTGAAGCGTTTTCTGACTTAAATGTTAAAGTAATTGGGATTAGTAAAGGTTCTGTGGAGTCTCACAAAGCTTTTGAAGTAAAATATCAACTTCCTTTTACTTTATTAGCAGATGTTGATAACCAGGTTCGGAAATTGTTTGGAGTCCCTAAAAGTGCTTTAGGCTTGTTTCCTGGGCGTGTTACATATATTGTAGATAATCAAGGGGTAATTCAATATGTTTTTGATGATATGATGCATGCAGAAAAACATATAGACGAGGCTCTGAAATTTTTAAAAAGCGAGTAGATTCATCGAGATTAGTGGAGTAAAAAGAGAATAGATTAGTGTAATTAATGTAATTTTGTACAAAATTAAAAATTTAGGATTATGGCAAGTATAAAAAATTTAAAAAAAGACATTAACTATGTTTTGGGGGATATTATTGAAGAATGTTATATTTGGGAGCTTGAAAACCCTAAAAAAGATACCGTAAATACAGAAGCTATTATTAATGATGTTTTTGTTACTTTCGACGCTTTGTTAGTGCGTGTTTCTGATAAAAATATAGAAAACAAAAAAGCACATTACAAACTAATTAGTGAGGATTTAGAAAAAGTAGCTTCAGAGTTTATTGTGAAGGTAAATAACCTTTAGCTTATAGTTAATTGTTCTTAATAAAGCGTTAAAATGTTTTTAGTGTTGGTTTAATTTATTAAATTAGCGTAATAATTTAGTGACGGTTGCGTTATTAAATTAAGTAATTAAAACAATTTATTTATGGCAAGAGCAATGTTCGAGTATACCAAGACCATACTCAAAAAAGTAAGCTTCAATAAAGAGTTATTTGTAAACGAATTAGAAAAAGCATTACAAAGGTTGTTACCTTTTGAAATAACGGAACTTTATTTATGGCTTGAATCATTTACAAGAAATAAACCAGAATTAAATGGGTGTATAACCTTAGTAGAACATATAGATAAAAGGAGCTTTTAAGCTCCTTTTTTTTGTAATGGACTTATTATTTTTATGTCATTAAAAGAAATTGCTCCTCGTACAACGCCATCAATTACATTTTTTAAGGCTTCTATTAATTGAATCTTCAATTGTGATTTATGATAGAGTAAACTAACTTCTCTGGCAGGTACTGGTGCTTCAAATTCCCTTAAGTTTTCGCAATCGGTATCAGACAAATCAAGTGTTTGTAGATAGGGGAGTAGTGTCATACCCAGCCCTTCTTTTGATAATTTTATAAGGGTGTTAAAACTTCCACTCTCTAGTTGAAATGTACTATTTGGTTTTTTTCGATAAGCACTGCATAAATTAACAACACTATCTTTAAAACAATGGCCATCTTCTAATAACAGAATGTCATCAATATCTAAATCGTTTATATTTATTTTTTTAGAAGAAGATAAGCGGTGTTCTTCTGGTACATAGCCTACAAAAGGTTCGTGGTAAAGCAAGCGTTCTTTAATAACGTCATTTTCTAGAGGAGTTGCTGCAATACCAACGTCTAAATGACCATCCGTTAATTTTTTAATGATTTCTTCTGTCGTTAGCTCCTCTATTTTTAATTGAACTTTTGGGTATTTACGTATAAAAATTTTTAAAAACATAGGAAGTAGCGTTGGCATTATCGTAGGTATAATCCCTAATTTGAACTCCCCTCCAATAAACCCTTTTTGTTGATCTACAATATCTATGATGCGATTGCTCTCATCTACAATAATTTTTGCTTGCATCACTATTTTCTCCCCAATAGGCGTTAATTGTATCGGTTTTTTGTTCCGATTAAAAATTTTAGCTTTTAATTCGTCTTCTAATTTTTGTATTTGCATACTCAATGTTGGTTGAGTGACAAAACAGTGCTCAGAAGCTACGGTGAAATTCTTGTACTCGGCTACAGAAAGCACATATTTTAATTGGGTAATTGTCATCGTTATAAATTTATTTGATAAAGATATTAAAACTATTGATTATGTTTATATGTATTTACTGTTTTTTTTGAACAATTTTGCAGTATAGAAATTTAAAATTATATAAAATGAATACAACACGCATTGGACTAGACGTTCAGAAATCAATAGTACTAGCTACAAATTTAAACAGTTTATTGGCAAATTTCCAAGTTTATTATCAAAATTTACGTGGCTTGCATTGGAATATTCAAGGGAAGTCGTTTTTTGAGTTACATGTTAAATTCGAAGAGCTATATACAGACTCTCAAGAAAAAATAGACATGATTGCAGAGCGTATTTTAACTTTAGGAGGTGTGCCATTACACAGCTTTGAAGATTATTTAAAATTAGCCAAGATTCCCATTGGTAAAAATATATCAAAAGATACGGTAGCTGTAGCTTTAGTATTAAATTCTTTAAGTGAATTACTGAAAATAGAAAGAGAATTATTAGTAAGCTCAGATGATGCTCAAGATGAGGGAACCAATTCTATGATGAGTGATTTTATTGCGGAACAAGAAAAAACTATTTGGATGTTAACAGCATGGATGGCAAATTAACATTCAAATAGTTTTTGAATGGTATAATTCTTAAGTTGTAAGTGTTAAATTAAGATTTTAACACTTACAACTTATAATTATTTTAATAGGTGTTCCAGAATTTACGCTTTTTATTTAAAGCAGCTTCTTCCTTGGCGTATTGGTCTACCGGAGTTACTTTTAACATTGATGGGTGCTGTTCTATAGCCATTTCTAATTGGGTGACTATTTTTGCAATGTCATCGTTCTCATAGTCTATTTCCAAAGGTGGTTTTATCACCATTGATTGTAGTACACCACGTTTTTTTATTCGGAGTCCTTTTTTATCAAAAGAGCGTCTAAATCCATCTATTACGATAGGTATAACTATTGGTTTATAAGTTTTTATGATATGAGCTGTTCCTCTACGGATAGGGTTAAAGGGTTTTGTAGTTCCTTGTGGAAATGTAATCACCCATCCATCGTCTAATGCTTTTCCTATATTAGAGATGTCAGACATCTTTACTTGTCTGTTTACGTTTTTTCCCGAATTTCTCCATGTTCTATCTATAGATACAGAACCTGCATAGGCAAATATCTTAGGCAATAAGCCCGATCGCATGGTTTCTGCTGCAGCTACAAAGTAAATATTCAATTTTGGATCCCAAATATACCCAATGTTTTTAATAGTGTCTACTCGGTTTTTTAGGGATGCATTAAAAACATGAAACATTGCTGCAACATCTGCAAAATATGTTTGATGGTTTGATACAAATAGGACATTTTGATCAGGGAGGTCTCGTAATATTTCTGAGCCTTCTATTTGTAATTTGTTAAATCGTCTATAACGACCATGTGATACAATTCCGAAAAATCGGATCAACCACCTTTTTACAAATAAAATATGACCAAACGGGTTTCGTTTAAATAGTGCCATGTAAATGTTAAGTTTTAGTTGCGGCTAAAATACAAAAGAAAATCTATCTATGCCTGTTTTAACATGTGTTTGATTTCATTTAACATCATCGCCGTTGCTCCCCATACAATATGACCGTTAAAATTAAAGCAAGGAGTCTTCATGTCTGTTTGATAGGATGTAGTAATGTTAGTTGTACCACTGTTTTTTTCATTGAGTAATTCAGAGAGCTTTATTTCTATGATAGCTTCTACCTCGTTGTTTGGTGTAAATACGGGCGTACTCTCACAAAGTCCAAGAAAGGGAGTTACCAAAAAATTACTTGGAGGAATATAGGTGGTGGTTAATTCCTTTATGATTTTAATACACCCTGCATTGATTCCAAACTCCTCTTCTGTTTCTCTCAATGCCGTATGTTCTAGATTCTTATCTGAAAGTTCTGCTTTTCCTCCTGGGAAGCTTATTTGAGCAGAATGTGTTCCATTGTATTGTGCACGTTGCATCAGTGAAAAATAGACTTCCTTTTTTATATCTGGATAAAATAAGGCTATTACGGCAGCTTTTCGTGGGTTTTTACCCGCAATGGAATCTTCAGATATTCTTTTTCGTATTTCTGGAGCCATTTCTAACAGAATAGAAATGCCCCCAAGTGGCTTTTGAATTGCTTTTTGTAAGTGAGATTTAAAAATATTAAAATTCATTTGGCTATAGTGTACCTAAAAATACAGGAGGCTAAAAAAAGCAAGATAGGATTCTTCTATCTTGCGTTCTCTGTTTTTTTAACCTGTATTATCGTTGTTTTTTGGAGTTTTTTACTCGTATCTACATCACTCGTCAGTCCACAACCACAATTTGTAGCTCCACAGCCAACAAATAGAAAGATTGAACTTATTAATAATGCAGATTTTAGGAGTTTTTTTATCATTTTACTTAGTTTTATACGGATTCAGAACTTATATTTTCCTGAAATTCGATGGGTTTGGGGCTTGTAGTTGAGTCACTGGTTAATCCGCATCCCCCGGAATTAATGGCTCCGCACGATGTTAACGTTAAACATATTACTACTATTACAATTGATCTAGTTATTTTCATTTATAAGTTTTATATGTTTCAACGTAAAATAGGGTAATATATTATTCTTTTAGCTTATCTAATGTGAATTCTATTAATTTTTCTACTGCGGAATATGGGTCTTTACTAAAGGTTCCATTTGCTCGATTCGCAATTATAGCGTTTAAAGAACATGCTTTGTGTCCTAATAATTTTGATAAACCATAAATTGCAGATGTTTCCATTTCTAAATTGGTTATTTTAGTTCCTTCAAATTCAAAACCATCCATTTTATTATTGAGCTCTGCGTCTTGCAATGCCAAACGTAGCACACGTCCTTGTGGTCCATAAAAACCAGGGGCAGTTGCCGTAATTCCCTTAAATAAAATAGGATCGGATAATTGAGCTTCTAAAGAAGCACTGTTCTTTACTATATAGGGTCTTGCTTTGCGATTGCTCCAGTTTGTATGTGCAATAAAAGCATCTTCCATACGGGCTTCTAAGATAGATTCACAGGCATAAGATTGGAGCATTCCATCCAGTCCTAATCCGTATTTTGCCAATACAAAGCTGTCCACAGGAATGTCGCTTTGTAAAGAGCCAGAGGTTCCAATACGTACTATTTTGAGTTGGGTATGTTCTTTTTTTACGGTTCTTGTTTTTAAATCTATGTTTACCAATGCGTCTAATTCGTTGATAACAATGTCTATATTGTCAGGGCCAATTCCAGTAGACATTACCGTCATTCGTGTCCCTTTATAGGTTCCTGTTATTGTTTTAAACTCACGTTTTTGTGTTTGAAATTCTATGGAATCAAAATGCTTGGTTATTTTTTCTACCCTGTTCTGATCTCCTACAAATAGGATTGTAGTGGCAATATGTTCTGGTAATAAGTTTAAGTGATAAACGCTACCGTCGGGGTTTAATATTAATTCTGAATCTGCTATTCTGCTCATGATTATTCGTATTTATCGTTTTGTAATACTCCATACTATTGAGTAGTCGAATGTACAAATAATAGTCCCTATTTCATGATAATGTTAATAAGTATAAGGCTTAACCTCCCACACGTTTTACATTGTATCCTTCTTTTTTTAGAAGCTCCATTATTTTATCTCTGTATTTTCCTTGGATTACAATTTCTCCGTCTTTGACAGTGCCACCGACCCCACATTTTGTTTTTAGTTTTTTACCTAAAATTTTTAAATCTGTACCAGTACCTACAAAACCTCTAATCACGGTTACTGTTTTCCCTCCACGTCCTTTATTAGAAAATAATGCTTCTAAAAACTGCTCTTTTGGGGGGCTTGTTTCTGTAGATTCTTCGGAGTTATAATCAAAATTAGTGTCTGTAGAAAACACAAATCCACCCAATGATTCTAAACTGTTTAATTTCTTTTTCGCCATTTTTTTTGTATATAATATTTACGAATTGCAATTGCAAAGATGATTGCTGCAAATGCAATAACACCGATTCCACACCAGTGACAAGACTCCTTTATTTTAACAGATCCTAAAAGTAGCATCATTCCCATTAAGGCATATTGTGAAGGGCTTGTGGTGTTCATTATTTTTTTATCTTTTGCCAAATAAATAATAGGGCAGTTAATAACTCAAACATCAGGCCAATTGCCATGATTAAATTGGATTGGTTCCAGTCCATTATTTTTCCAATCGCTCCAACGATTACCAATACAATTCCAAAGGAAAAAAAGGGGATGATTTGTTTCTTCATTATTTTATAAGTCCTAATTCTATTAATCGTTGATTTAAAAATTCACCAGCTGTAATGTCTTCATACGCTTTTGGATTTTCCTTAGTAATACACGCTTCCAAACAGTTTAAAGACATGTCTCCAACTGGGTGAGTGAAAAAAGGAATGGAATACCTAGAATTTCCCCACTCGCTTTCTGGTGGATTTACCACACGGTGAATAGTAGAGCGCAGTTTATTATTTGTTAGGCGTTCTAGCATATCTCCTACATTTATGACCAATTGTTCTGGAAGTGCAGTTACTGGGATCCAATCTCCATTTTTATGTTGTACTTCCAAACCAGCAGCAGAGGCTCCCATTAATAATGTAATTAAATTGATGTCTCCATGGGCAGCAGCTCGCACAGCTCCTTTTGGTTTTCCTACAATAGGAGGGTAGTGGATAGGACGTAAAATACTGTTTCCATTGCATATGTATTTGTCAAAATACAATTCGTCTAAACCTATGTATAGTGCCAATGCACGCAATACATACGTAGCTGTTTTTTCTAAGTTTTTATAGGTTTCTAATCCCGTACTGTTAAAATGTTCTAATTCTTGAACGTGTACGTTTGCTGGATATTCTTTTTTTAGTTTTTCGTTATTTATTACTTCTTGTCCAAAATGCCAGAATTCTTTTAAATCTCCTTCTTTTTTTCCTTTGGCACTTTCTTTTCCAAAAGAAGTATATCCACGTTGTCCACCGATTCCTTCTATTTCATACGATTTTTTTATGTCTTCTGGTAGGTCAAAAAAGCTGGAGACTTCCGCATATAAATTTTTACTTAAGGAATCACTTAAAAAATGTCCTTTTAAGGCAACAAAACCAATTTCTTCGTAGGCTTTTCCAATCTCTAAAATAAACTTTTCTTTTCTCTGTAAGTCTTTAGATAAGAAATCCGATAAGTCGACACTTGGTATATTTTGCATAGTTTAGTAGTTAGTAGATTATAAATTTACAAAAAATTATTTGTTTTTCTTTGTAAACGGAATCAAGTAGGAGAGGGTGTAGTTAAATCCGACGCCATTGTTATTGAGATTTACGGTGTTTATACCTGGAATGTAAAGGTTTTTGAAATTGTCAGGTTGGGTTTGACTAAGGATGCCTTTTAAGCTAACGCTAAACCCAAGGTATAGATTGTTGAATATTTCTGCTTTTATACCGAAAATAAATTCTGCCCAATGTGCTGTTAAATGATCGTATTTAATTGGAGTAGTCAACGATTGACCTGTAAAATATGTTCCATTTTGATTTGGACTTATGCTATTAATTGTATGTCTAAAGGTACTAAAACCATAGCGAAATCCTATAAAAATTTCGTTTTGCATGTCTAACCAATTTTTGTAAGCATTAAAATTTATTCCTGCTTTTATGTAGCTTCCCTTGGTTGTAAAATTAAAATAGTCTTCGTCTGATATTTTGTTTGAGGCTCCTAATTCTGCCGCAATAAATAGATTCGGTTTTATGCGATAATCGGCTGTTATTTCAAAGCCTTTGTTTTGATTGTCAAAAAGGGAATGTATCGGCTTGCTGATGTCTATTCCAACACGTATACCGTATTTTTGATTTTTGGGCAACGGTATAGAATCTTGAACTTCTGTACTTACTTGCCCCATCATAACAATAGAACTTAGGAGCAAACAACTAATGATATATTTTAACATGTTCTGTTTTTTGATCGTTAATAGTGGTTTCTTCTATGCTTATTTTTTTGATCCAATTGTTCGAAACTGTTGCTTTTAAATCGTTAAATTGAGTGCGGTATCCACAGGATTTCGACATAAAAATCTGTTTTGTGCTATAACTAAAGCTTACCTTGTCTATGAGTGCTCCTTGGGTAAATTGATAGTTTGTATTCAAACTATAAACATCCAGTGGAAGTTGAATAGAATCTGTAGTTTTAGAGGTAATAAGATCATCTTTGCCAATCACTTTCGCTGAGAATTTAATAACTTCCTTTCGTGTGTCAGGAGCATTGTTGTCATAAAATGTGATGATTAAACTGGGCGTAGGTTGTATGGTTTGGTCACATATTTCATCACTTTCACAGGATGAAATCATTAAAAAGCTACAAGCTAAAAGAATAAATATTCTTTTCATAAAATTATTTTTTAATGCCATTGGTGGCAATATCTTTTTGTTAAACGTCAAAAATACTAAGAAAATAGATGGTTTTTCTAATTTTAAGGTTTCTTTCTCAAGATTTCCTTATTTCAGCGTCTCGGAACTAAGATATTTCTCTCTTTTGTAGTGTATGCCTTGAAAGTAATTCTTTTGAATAAGTATTTTGTCTATTTTGTCTAGCATGGCATAATTTTTAATACCTCCCCAGTTAGGTGCTACTAATAACTCTTTTGGAGATTCACTTATAAAGCGTTCTAATATTAAATCTGGGCGTAAGACCGCTATAAATTCGGTGATGAATTCTAAGTAATTATCGACGGAAAATAAGTTGAAATCTGTTGGGTTTTTACGGTATTGTACAGCCATCATGGTGTGTTTTACAATTTGTAAATGATGGATTTTTAAACTGTCAATTGGCAAGGCTGATAATTTGGCGGCATGCGCCATCATTTCTTGTTCTGATTCTCCTGGAAGCCCTAAAATAATATGTGCTCCAAGATGTATGCCTCTGCCTTTTACACAGTCGTAGGCAGCAATTGTTTCTTCAAAAGTATGGCATCTGTTGACCCTTTTTAAAGTCTTGTTTAAAGTGCTTTCTACACCAAATTCTAAAGATATATAGGTGGTTTTGGCTAGTTCTTCCAAAAAATCAATCAATGCTTCGCTGATGCAATCGGGTCTAGTTCCAATTACTATTCCGAGTACTTTTGGGTGGCTCAGGGCTTCCAAATACAATTTTTTTACCAGCTTAATGTCGGCATATGTATTGGTATAGGCTTGGAAATAGGCAAGATATTGCTGTGTTTTGTATTTCTTAGAAAACACAGCAATGCCTTCATTTAATTGTTGAGTGATCCCTTTTATGGGGTTGCAATAATCGGGATTAAAGCTATTATTGTTACAATAAGTACAGCCTCCAATTCCTTTACTACCATCTCTGTTAGGGCAAGAAAATCCAGTGTCTAAGGTTATTTTCTGTACCCTTTCTCCAAAGTGATTTTTTATATAAGCACTGTAGGTATGGTATCTTTTTTTTGGGGCTTGTTGCATTTTTTTATCTCAGTTCTAATACCACTACATTTTCCACGTGGTGTGTTTGTGGGAACATATCTACTGCTTGAACTTTGGTTATTTTGTACAGATGGTCCATCAAAGCGAGATCCCTAGCTTGAGTGGCAGAATTACAACTTACATAAACAATACGTTTTGGTGCAATTTCTAATATTTTTGCGATAACATTTTTATGCATTCCATCACGAGGTGGATCGGTAATAATTACATCTGGATGCCCATGTGTATTGATAAATTCAGTATTAAAAACATCTTTCATGTCACCTACAAAAAACTCAACATTGTCTATCTTGTTGTTTTCTGCATTTAATTTTGCATCTGCAATGGCATCAGGTACAGATTCTACTCCAATTACTTTTTTGGCGTTTTTAGCAACAAATTGAGCAATTGTTCCTGTTCCTGTATACAAATCGTACACCAATTCGTTTCCTGTAAGCGCAGCTGCATCTCGTGTTATTTTATACAATTCATAGGCTTGTTCTGAATTTGTTTGATAAAAAGATTTAGGTCCAATTTTAAATTTTAAGCCTTCCATTTCTTCAAAAATATGATCCAATCCCTTGTATAAGATAATGTCTTGATCGTAAATGGTATCATTTCCTTTCCCGTTGATTACATATTGTAAGGAGGTGATTTCTGGAAATTTTTCAGCAATGGCATCTAAAAGAGCAATCCTGTTTTTGGTATCTTCTTTAAATAACTGAAGGACCAACATGATATCTCCAGTAGAGGCAATGCGAATCATCATGGTTCTTAAAAAACCAGTTTGTTCTCTCGGGTTAAAAAATTCTAAGCCGTGTTCTATTCCGTAATCTTTGATAAAATTACGAATGGCGTTTGAAGGTTCTTCTTGTAAGTGGCAAGTGGTAACATCTAATATCTTATCCCACATTCCGGCAATATGAAAACCACAAGCATTTCTGTTGTCTATTTGTTCGTTACTGTTAATTTCTTCCAAGGTTAGCCAACGTGTACTAGAAAAAGAATATTCCATTTTGTTCCTATAATAGTAGATGTTTTCACAGCCTAAAATAGGTGTGACGTCTGGCAATTCTAAATGACCAATGCGAATTAAGTTATTGGTAACCTCATTCTCTTTGTATTCCAATTGGAACTTGTATCCCATATTTTGCCACTTACAACCACCGCAGTGCTCAAAATGTTCACATACAGGTTCTGTACGTTTATCGGATAATTTATGGAATTTTATAGCAGTACCTTCGTAATATGCTTTGCGTTTTTTTCCTGTTCTAATATCTACAACATCACCAGGTACCGTATTCGTTAAAAATATAACACGTCCATCTGGGGCTTTAGCAACGGTTTTTCCACGTGCGCCAGCATCAATCACTTCGATATTCTCAAATATCTGTAGTTTCTTTTTTCTTGCCATTTTGCAAAGGTACATGTTTTGTATTCTCAATACACATAGCTTTTCGGTTTTTTTATGCTTTCTTCTTCCTTTTAAATATTATATTTTTAAGACCAAGTTACACCAAATACATTTCCGAGTGACGTTTTAGAAATGAAATTATTTTTCACTTTAGCTAGTCGGAAAATCTAATGATAGCCTCAGTTATCGTTCTGTTTTTTAACAACGCTAGAACGTAAAATAAACTATTTATATTGGTCATTTTAGATTGTAATTGGTGTTATTTGTTAATGTCGTATCATTAAATGGAATTATTTTTTACAAATAGGCTGTAAAAAAACATAACTTCCCCGAATTACAGAAAACTTAAATGCAATGAGTGCATAAAAAAAGCACCTAGAAAAGGTGCTTTTTAGATAGATGTGAAAAATATTATTTAACACTTCTTATATAGGCGGCTAATGAAGCCAATTGATCTCCAGATAAATCTTTAACAAACCCATCTAAATTTGCTTTCATAATGGCAACTTGTCCAGCATCTGTATCTACAATAGCAGCAGATTTTCCTTTTAAAAATTTGACAATGTTTCCTTTTTCAGAAGCATATTTAGCTGCAATATCCTTTACTGAGGGACCTACTACTTTTACAGTCTCTTGATGACAGGCAATACATCCTTTTTCTGTAAATAATTTCTTCCCTTTTTCAACAGCTGAACCAACTTCTGCAACTACTTTTTCTTTTTCTATAGTAGTGCTCACTTCTTTCTTAACTTCTTCTTTTTTAACTTCGTCTTTTTTCTTGTCTCCGCAACTTACGAACATAAATGCTGCTAAGCCTAACATTAGGATTGAATTCTTCATGATTAATTTTGTTTATAATTGTTATCAAAATTAATTTTTTTTTTAGAGACTATGCGGCTTCCTTTAAGCTTATTTCATGACAATAGACTAATTAGAATCATTCTAATTGTTTTTGAGGTTTTAACCAAAGATAAAACGCAAGGATAATGGTACTTAGCCATGCAAAAAACTCTATATAATTAGGGTTGCTATTGTAACCGAAAAGTCCTTTTAGAAAAACACCAACTTTTCCTTTATCATGTAAAAAGTGGGTGTATGTTTTTTTCTCTTCGTTATAGGTGTAAAGCAGTGGATTGTTTGGTGTGCTTTCTGTTGGTTTAAGAATGTCCCAAACCCGTGTTATGTTTTCTTTTTCTAGTTGTTTTGATTTGACTAAAAATTCTTCCATTTCATGTGTGCCATAGGCGACCATTGCGGCAGCAAAAAAGATAAGGAGAATAGAACTAATTTTAAAAAACAATTGTAAGGGTATTTTTTTTCCTTGTAGGATAATGGCATAGCCAATTGCTATTGAAATACTGATGCCTCCAATACACCCAATATAGGAAAATGATGTTGCATTGTTACTTGCAATTAAGAACAACGCGGTTTCAAAACCTTCTCTTGTAATAGAGAAAAAGATTAAAAAGAAAAGCGCAGTATAACTAAATGATGCTATTATTTTTTCGGCTTTACTTTTGGATTGTACAACATTGTTTTTCATCCAAAGTATCATATAAAGCAGAAATCCAGCAGCGAGATACATTAACAATGCTTCTGTTAATTTTTCATACATGGAATTCTTAAATATTGTTTTTAATTTAAGAAGTAAAAATGCGATACCTATACTGGCAATAATCGCTGCGACTATTGCTTTCCATAATATTTGTAACGCTTTTGGATCTTTTAATTTTAGAGCTAACGTGTAAAAAATACTTACAATTAAAACAGCTTCTAATGTTTCTCTAAATGTGATGATAAATTCGTACATAAAAATGTGTTTACTAAATGGCGTTTAGAAATGCAATTAATGCTTCTCGGTCTCTTTTCTTTAAATCTGTATAATATTTTCGCGAATTTTTAGCTTCTCCTCCGTGCCATAAGACGGCTTCTTCTATGTTTCTTGCACGTCCATCATGTAAAAAGTTTGTATGTCCGTTTACTAAGTTTGTCAAACCTATTCCCCATAAAGGTCTTGTTTGCCATTCGTTACCATCCGCTAAGAATTCGGGCCTGTTATCGGCTAAATCATCTCCCATATCATGTAACAATAAATCTGTATATGGATAAATGGTTTGATTTGAGATGGCGGCTACTCCAGAGATGACTCCCGTTATATGTTTAGGAGTATGGCAGGCTACGCAATTTGCATCTTCAAAAATTTGATATCCTCTGATTACTTGTGGATCGTCCAATCCTCTTGCTGCGGGTACTGCTAATGTTTGGCAGTATACTTCTATTTGATCTAATATCTCTTGGGTGATTTCGGGTGCTTTTTGTGCTAAGGGATTTCCGTTAGATTGTCCAGCATCGGCTTCGTTTGGAAATAAAGGACTGGTAATTCCCATATCTCCATTATAGGCTCCTGCGCTTTGAACCATCACTGATGGAGCGCCTCCTTTCCATCCAAAACGACCTATTTTAAGGGTTTTAGAAACAGGATCCCATACACGATTTGCTTTCCCTGAAATTTCGTCTTGATCCAGGTCTAAAATGTCTTCTTTTTTTAATAAATCTGTTTCTGTAATGGCTTCTAATAGTCCCAAACCAAATACGGGAGGGCCTATTCTAGGAGAAAACATTGCATCTGAAGGCATTGGAATGTAGCTATCAGTGACTCCGTAGATTGGTTTTTTTAAAATAATGGTACTACCATCTTTAAAATGGATAGGTAAATCTTGGTAGGTTATGGTAAATTTCACCTCTGGTTGCTTACCATAGATGGCATGGTTTTGAAGTTGCCCACCAAATCCAGGGATAGGATTAGGTCCACCATGAGCATCTGTTCCAGGAATGCTTGCTCTTAAGAAAAAACCACTTCTTGAATTGATGTTAGTTGGGAATCCAGCTCTACCATCTTTTGGGTGACAAGCAATACAAGATGTATTGTTAAATTGTGCACCAAGTCCAGGGTTTATTTCTGCTGGAGCTGTTATAAATGCTTGTTCAAATTGCATATCTCCAGATAAGTGCATGTCTAGGTTATGTTCACTAAGATTCGGAGCGGGGTTGTCAAAAGAAAAAGAAGTATTTTCGAAAATTGTTGTTTTTCCACCTGCATATAAACGTGCTTCCTTGTCTGGTATACTTGTTAGGTTGTGATTGTCATCTTTGGTACAGGATGATAGTAGAAGAATGGTTGCTGCAATTAGTGAAATATGTTTCATGTAGTGTAATGATTGGTATAAACAGAACTCTTTCCCTACAAAAGTAAAGAAAGAGCACTGTGATAAAATTAATAATATGGACTTAGATTTTATTAATAATTGGTTTTATTTTTGTTTCTAAAAGTGCTTGAACAATAGCTACTTTAGTTTGTGCATTGGCTACTGCAGTACGGTTAGATACAATAGCAGTTGTAAATGTTCCTGGGATATTGTCAATTGCTTGGATGGCATCTATAATTGCCTTGTTGAAAGTGGCGTCTAATTTACTGTCTTTTGCTTTGATAATGTCAGAAAGTCCTTTTCCATCAATAAAATAAGTTCCGTTGTATATGTTTGCAATACTTTTAATATTGTTAGAGAAATCAGTTTTTGAGTTGTGGCTAAATCTTGATTCTTCTTTTGTTTGATTTGCTGCGCCTTTATTTCCGTTTAAAGGATCTTCAATTTTACTTGTAGCTACTTCATTCGCTATACCAATAAGACCTGTAACTAAAGTCTCTAATGCAGATTTTTGTGATTTATAAACACTGTTTTCGCCTGCAGATTTAAACGTTTTAGCATAATTCTTTTTCCAAGCATTTGCCAATTGTTGCGTTCTGTTTTTTAAGTTTTCAGTTGCGGCTAATAAATATTCAAATTCACGATCTGTAAAATCTGACATTTGTTTGTTACCGTCTACAGCCCACAATAAAAATTCGATGGTGTGGAATCCTTTTATTTCATCAATTGCACTTTCAAGATAAGCTTCCGTAAGTACATCTTTAGAATTTAAAACATTTTTTAAGTCTATTTCGTTTACAGGCCAAGAATCAATAGCTGGATCTACTCCTTCTGTATCTACAGGTCCAAATAAGAACCCTTCTGATTGTTCCCAAGGAGCTCTAGCATCTCTCCACGCTTGTTTTGCCTCGTCATAGTTAGATACAGTTTTGTTTGCCTTGAAATCTTTAATTTCATTGAATAAGATAGCTGCTTTATTGGCTAAATCGGAGTATGTTTCAACAATTACATTGTCTGTTATGTTTTCTAAGTGCTCACTGTATAATTTGTCTGTCTCAGTATTCGTGTCATCGTCATCACAAGAGATTAACTGGATAGACAATATCGCCAAGAAGGCAAATTTTGCGATTGTTTTGTAATTTTTCATGTTTGTTTAGTGATATTTATTAATATATAGTAAAGCCCATTCCTAGAAGGAATGTTTTTTCTTTGTTTTTTGTATCCATTCCCAATGTGTTTACGGCATAATGCCCTTTTAAACTAATTTTTGGATGTACCATGTAATTTGCTCCCATAGTTATAACACTGCGTTCCCAACGTGGATTGTCAAAAACATTACCTATAGTTTTGTACATGCTGTCGTAATAATCATACCTGCCAAAAACAAAGAGTTTTTTTGTTGTAGGTGTTTTTGATAGGGCTAAGATGTTATAGCCAACTTCTGCATAATATCCCAAAGAATTTTTGGCGACTGGGGTGCGTTTTACGTTTAAATTATTGGAAAGTTTTTTGTTTGTAGCTGTTAGTTTATCAGAGTTCTGGATGTTACCATATAATACCATGGCTCTAAACTTAAAATCTGTATGTTCTATATTGGCATGTATATCTACAATGCTAACCAAGCCTCTTATATGATCTAAATCTGGTTTCGGACGATTTTTATTGGCGTCACCTATATATGTACTAAAGCCGATATAACCTTTGTTTTTTAAATTGTAGTCAAACCTACTTGAAAAGGCAAGGCTATTTGTATTGATGGTTTCAAACCTTGTTTGATGTCCTCTTTTTATCCAATTTGCAGAAGTAAATCCAACACTCGATAAGCCGTTTACAAGAAATAGTTTATAGCTAAACTGTTTATTAGCTCCTAAGTCACCTAAGAATTCAATTCCGTTTTCGTACCAGCCCATAGGTAGTAATGCACTTTCCATAGCAGATCTATACCCTGTAAAATACTGGGTTGGGGTGTCTAACTTAGAGGCATTACCCATGTATAATTTAATACGTCCAATTCTTATATTAAGCCACTGTTTGTATCTGAATAAAATATTTAATTGCTCTAATTTTACTGCACCTCCAGCTTCTAGTTCCGTTTCGTACTCTCCAAATTCTTCGAATTTGTCTAGTTCCATTGTAATTCCAGTACCACCATGCTCAAATTCAAATTCTGTTTTTAATTGAATTTTATCGCTAAAGTTATATTTTAAATAGATGTTTAAACGTTCAGTATCAACTACATTTCGTTTTTCAGTGTCTGTATCCCATTCAAAATTGTAATAATTAACAACCCCATAGGCTTTGTACTCAATTTTTTTGAGGCTTTGTGCTTTACTGATAGAAAATATCAAAATAAAAAATAGTAATGTGATATGTCTCATTTTATGTTAATTTTTTTTTCTAATTGTTTGCAAAAGTAACATCTATTTTAATTTAGACCTAATATAAATAGACTTATTTTAAATTGTTCTAAATAAAAATAGTGTTTTGTATGCAATCTATTGTTAGAGAATCGGTTGATTGTTTTGTGAGGTGAGTTCGATCCTTATTATTAGTAAATAATGCTTGTTTTTTTTCAAATTTAGACATTGTTTTGTGTAGAATCTCGAGTGTTTTCGGCGTTTCTATTGGGTTTGTTCGGTTTATAATTTACAAATAATGTTAAAATTTGGGCTGGTTTAGAGAAGATATGGGAAGTATGAATTTCTAAATTGATATTTAGAGTTAGTACTTCATGATATATTTAGTAATTTGCATGCGTATTGGGATGATTTCTCTCCCTAAGAAGGAATTGGAAACTATTATATTTAAAACGTATTTCTACAATGAGTACTAAACAATTATCAGCAGAACAAGCAATAGAATTAGAAAATAAGTATGGAGCCCACAATTACCATCCATTACCAGTGGTGTTAAGTAAGGGAGAAGGTGTATATGTTTGGGATGTTGAAGGAAAAAAATATTACGATTTTTTATCCGCATATTCTGCTATAAACCAAGGACATTGTCATCCGAAAATTGTTGCAGCATTAACTAAACAAGCGCAAACATTAACCTTAACTTCTAGAGCATTTTACAATGATGTTTTGGGAACATATGAAGAATATATAACCTCTTATTTCGGCTTTGATAAGGTACTACCTATGAATACTGGAGCTGAAGCCGTTGAGACTGCCATAAAATTATGTCGAAAATGGGCTTATGAAGTAAACGGGATTCAGGAAAACGAAGCCAAGATTATTGTATGTGAAAATAATTTTCATGGACGTACTACAACCATTATCTCTTTTTCAAACGATGAAGATGCTCGGAAAAACTTTGGACCTTATACGCCAGGTTTTTTAAAAATCCCTTACGATAATATTGAAGCATTAGAGAAGATGTTACAATCGGAGAAAAATATTGCAGGATTTTTAGTGGAGCCTATTCAGGGTGAAGCAGGAGTTTATGTTCCAGCAGACGGGTACTTAAGCAAGGCAAAAGCATTGTGTGAAAAGTACAATGTATTGTTTATTGCAGACGAAGTTCAGACAGGAGTTGCAAGAACAGGGAAATTAATAGCAGTAAACCACGAAAACGTACAGCCAGATATTCTTATTTTAGGAAAAGCACTTTCTGGAGGCGTATATCCTGTGTCGGCTGTTTTGGCAGATGATGCTATAATGAATGTAATTAAACCAGGACAACACGGGTCTACTTTTGGAGGGAATCCTATTGCTGCTGTTGTGGCAATTGCTGCTTTGGACGTTGTTAAAGACGAAAAATTAGCTGAGAATGCTGAATATTTGGGACAAATTTTCAGAAAAGAAATAGGTGAATTTGCAAAAACATGTGATTTGGTTTCTTCTGTGAGAGGTAAAGGCTTGTTAAATGCTGTTTTAATAAATGATACAGAAGAGAGTTCTACTGCATGGGATCTATGTGTTAAATTAAAAGACAATGGTTTGTTAGCCAAACCAACGCATGGAAACATCATTCGATTTGCACCTCCGTTAGTGATGACCGAGAAACAATTGATGGAATGTATTGCGATCATTAAAAAAACGATGTCCGAATTTAAAAAATAATCATTCCTTATTCAGGGTTAAATTTAAAGAGTCCCTTCTTTAAACAGAAAAAATATTCTGGAAGCATAGCTCGTTCCTTTGGGACGAGCTTATTCCAATAATAATTCAAAATGACCTATATAAATAGTTCGTTTTATGTTCTAGCGTTGTTAAAAACAGAACGATAGCCAAGGATATCCTTAGATTTCCCGCCTAGCTATAACTAAAAATAATTCCATTTCTAAACGCTCTCTTGAAAATGGATTTGGTGTTATTTATTGGCATAAAAAAAGACTCGCAATTTGCGAGTCTTTTTTATATGTATAGTTAATAGAAATTAGTCTCTACGACGTCTTCTACGAGAAAATTCTCTGTTATCACCACCTTGATCTGAACGGTCTGAACGATCTCCACGGCTACGACCAAATTTTGCTCCAGCACCTCTATCGCTGTCGCTTCTTCGTCTGTCGCCTCCACGATCTCTACCGCCATCTCTGCGTCCACGTTGTCTTCCGCCTCCGCCGCCACTACCGCCGCGACCAGATCTTTTCTTCTCTGTAATTTCTACGTTAACAGTGCGTCCGTTATAGTCTGCTTTGTCTTCTTGGAAAGAAGCCAATGTTTCTTGAGTAAATGATTTATCTACTTCGAAGAAAGAGAAAGAATCTAAAATCTCTATTTGACCAATTTTAAGATTACTGGTAATTTTTTGATCGTTGATTAATCCAATTAAATTTGCAGGTCTTAAACCGTCTCTTCTACCAATATTGATAAAGAAACGAGACATATTTTCATCTACTTCACGTCTTCCTCTTTCTTCACGGTCACGCCCTGCAGATTCGTTATTTAAATCTGGTGCATTTTTGTAATAGTTTAAGAAGGTGTTGAATTCTAAAGAAACAAATCTCTTGATTAATTCATCACGATCCATGCCTTCCAGTTTTTCATTAATAGAAGGTAAGAATTCGTTTATTTGAGAGTTTTCAATATCAATATTTTGTACTTTATCAATCAATTTCATTAATTGAATTTGACAAATTTCCTCTCCTGTAGGTATTTTTCCTTCTTCGAATTTTCTACCAATTTTCTTTTCGATAGGGTATAGTTTTCCTTTTTCACGACGTGTTACTAAAGCTATAGAAATACCTTTTTTACCAGCACGTCCAGTTCTACCACTACGGTGCGTATAAGATTCTATTTGGTCTGGTAATTTATGGTTGATTACGTGTGTAAGATCTGTTACATCTAATCCACGAGCAGCAACATCAGTTGCAACCAATAATTGTACATGTTTTTTTCTGAATTTTTGCATTACAGAATCACGTTGTGCTTGAGATAAATCTCCATGCAATGCTTCTGCGCTATATCCGTCCTTGATTAATTTGTCTGCAACTTCCTGTGTTTCTCTACGCGTTCTACAGAAAATAATACTGTAGATATCAGGGTTGATATCAGCAATTCGTTTTAAGGCTAAATAACGGGAACGATCGTTCACGATGTAATATTCGTGACTTACATTTTCAGTTCCTTTATTTTTTTCTCCTGAAGTGATTTCAACAGGATTGGTCATGTAGTTACGCGCAATAGTTTCTACTTCTTTTGGGAAAGTAGCCGAAAACAATAAGGTTTGTTTAGAGTCTGGAGTTGCATCTAAAATTTTATCCAATTCATCTTTAAAGCCCATGTTTAACATCTCATCTGCTTCATCCAAGACTAACCATTGGATTTGACCTAGATTTAATGCTCTACGTTTGATTAAATCACAGGTTCTACCTGGAGTTCCTACAATTATTTGAGCACCTCGCTTTAACTGTCTGATTTGGTCTTCTATACTAGCTCCACCATATACTGTAGCTACTTTTACTCCTTTTTGGTATTTAGCAAATTCTCTGATATTGTTTCCAATCTGAATCGCTAATTCACGTGTAGGTGATAAAATAATAGCTTGTGGTTGATTGCTTTGAGGATCCAATAATTGTAATATTGGCAAACTAAAAGCAGCAGTTTTTCCTGTACCTGTTTGTGCAAATGCTTTTAAATCATCCGTAGATTTTATAATCTGTGGAATAGCACTTGCTTGAATTTGTGTTGGTTCTTTGTAGCCTAAATCGGCAAGGGCATTTGCAATTTCATCATTGAGCCCTAATTCATTAAATATCGACATTCTGTAAATTTAGTGATTTACAGACGTCCTGCGTTCCTGTAAATCGGTTTCAGCGTGCAAATGTACAATATATTTTCTTATTCTAATGAAAGTATGTTATTTAATTAACGCAGCCATTTGTGGTGCAAAAAACTTAGAATTAAAATAAGCAAATCCATTTATTACTGTTCCTTTGTTATTGATAATGATACTTCTAGGAAAATTGCTTGAGAAATATGAATGTGCAATTCCATTGGTAGGAATTCTGAATTGATAGCCTAAAGTTAATTTTTTTAACGCATGACTTACTTCAAAATCGGCATTTGTTTGAACACCTACAAATAAAACATTCGGATATTTCTGTTTAAAATAGGCAAGTCGTTTTGCTAAATATTCGGGACTCATAAAATCCGTTGACCAAAAGTACAATACAGTAGATTTGTTTTTGATGATCGAAGCAATTGCAATCGTATCGTTATTGCTGTTTATTAAATCAAAAGACCGTAAGGATTTATTGTTTTGGATTAATTTACTTTCTTTTGCTAAAGTTGTTATTTCGTTCTTAAATGCTTGGTTATTACAGTTTTCATAGAATAATTTGAGATTTTTTTCTGAGAAAGAACAGGTGCTATTTCCTTTTAAAAAGTCACGGATTAAGACACTTTTAAGTAGTTTATCTTTAAAATCACTTCCATTTATGTGCTCAGAAATAACCTCTAGCATGTTAGTAGCTAGTACTTTGCATTCTTTGTTGTTTGCTGTTTTTGTGTATCCTGCATTGTATATATAATTAGTTACGTAGTTGGTGTAGGGGTAAAAAGATACGAGTGCACTGTCGTTTAAATTTACTGTAGGTCTATAGTCGTAAAAATGAGCGCTTACTTTTGGGAATTCTTTTAACTTATGCGCTAATTTATAAAAATAAGTATAGGCTTCTTTTCTGCGTAAAAAGGGATAGTAGACAGAGGCTTCTGCCAAATGCATAAACCCAGGGCTTATTAGTTCAACTGAATGTTTAAATTGATTCAGCGACATTATTTTTAATAATTGTAAAGAATCCAGTTTCGATAAAAAACCAACTTCTTTAAGAGCGTAGTAACTTTCAATAATTTTTTCGGTATGTTCTATATTCAGTAAAGAGTTTACTAAAAATTCGTTTTTTTCGCTTCCACGACCACTAAAGACAAGGTTTTCATCAAAATCCCATGTATTCAAATGTACTAGAATACTGTCGTTTGGTTCCAAATACACGTATTGGAATTCAAATCCATGTTTAAAACTGTAAAGTCCCTCTTTTAAATTTTTAAATCTTTTTAGAAAAGTGTTTTTTTTATCAAGTGGTATGGTGTCAATTGGTTTACCATCTTTTAGTAAGATGATAATATCGCCTTTAGGATTTGTAATGTTTCCTCCAAAATAAGTAAAAGTATCTTTATTCTCACTAGAAGAACAGCTATATAACAGTGGGATTATAAGCATTGTAATGAGTATCGTATGATATTTCTGTGGGACCAATTGTTTGCTGTTTTGTGTTCATACAAAAATACTTTGTTTTAGAGTGGATTGTTGTTAATGTGATGTTAAAAGTTAATTATTAAAATTAGAAACCAATTAATGCAGCGAATTTCCTATTTTTGCAAGAAATTTAAAAATAGTAAAATGTTATCAGTATCAAATTTATCTGTACAATTTGGAAAACGTGTATTGTTTGACGAAGTGAATACAAAATTTCTCCAAGGAAACTGTTATGGGATAATTGGAGCAAATGGATCAGGGAAATCCACATTTTTAAAAATCTTAGCAGGTGATATTGATCCTACCTCAGGACATGTCTCTTTGGAAAAAGGGAAACGGATGTCTGTTTTATCCCAGGATCACTTTGCTCACGATGCTTTTCCAGTGTTGGAAACTGTAATGATGGGGAATAAAGAGTTGTTTGCTATTAAAAAGCAAATGGACGAAATTTATGCGAAACCAGATTTTTCAGATGCTGACGGTGAAAAAGTTGGAGACTTAGGTGTTGTTTTTGAAGAAATGGATGGTTGGAATGCAGAAAGTGATGCCGCTACCTTATTGTCTTCTCTTGGTATAAAAGAAGAGCAACATTATTCTTTAATGGGCTCTTTGGATGGGAAAACAAAAGTACGTGTGTTAATGGCACAAGCACTGTTCGGTTCTCCTGATGTGTTAATTATGGATGAACCTACCAATGATTTAGATTTCGAAACTATTGGTTGGTTGGAACAGTTTTTAGCTAATTTTGACAATACAGTTATTGTAGTCTCACATGACCGTCACTTCTTAGATGCAGTTTGTACACATGTTTCTGACATCGATTTCGGGAAAATTAATCACTATAGTGGTAATTATACGTTCTGGTACGAGTCTAGCCAGTTAGCTGCAAAACAACGCGCACAACAAAATAAAAAAGCAGAAGATAAAAAGAAAGAATTAGAAGAGTTTATCCGTCGTTTTTCTGCCAATATGGCAAAGTCTAAACAGGCAACGAGTCGTAAGAAAATGATCGATAAATTAGACGTAAGTCAAATTAAACCTTCCAGTAGAAGGTATCCTGCTATTATTTTTGAAAGTGATCGTGTTGCTGGTGATCAAATATTGAATATAGAAGGCTTAACCAAAACGAGTGCTGAAGGTGAAGTATTGTTTAAAAATATTGACTTTAACCTTAATAAAGGTGATAAAGTAGTGATCTTTTCGAAAAACTCGAAAGCCGTTACTACTTTTTATAATGTACTAAACGGTTCTGAAAAAGCAGATTCAGGAAAATATCAATGGGGAGTAACTACTACGCAAGCATATTTACCAGTGGATAATGCAGCGTTTTTTGAAGATGCATCCATGGATTTAGTAGATTGGTTACGTCAATATGCACAAACAGAAGAGGAACGTGAAGAAGTACATTTACGTGGGTTTTTAGGTAAAATGATTTTTAGTGGAGAGGAAGCCTTGAAAAAATGTAATGTTCTTTCTGGTGGAGAAAAAGTGCGTTGTATGTTGTCTCGTATGATGATGACAAGAGCCAATGTATTGATGGTAGATGAACCAACAAATCACTTGGATTTGGAATCTATTCAAGCCTTTAACAACTCCTTAGTTAATTTTAAAGGAACCGTATTATTTAGTACGCATGATCATGAATTTGCGCAGACAGTTGCCAATAGAATTATTGAGATTACACCTAATGGAGTGATTGATAAATACGCTTCTTTTGATGAGTATTTAGAAGATCCAAAATTAAAAGAGTTAAGAGCTAAGATGTATTCTTAAGTGCAATCCAAAATTAAATATATAAAAAGAGGAGCTTATAAAGCTCCTCTTTTTTGTTATGTTGGGTATGGTAACCTAATAGTAGCCATTAAACGTTCTAATGACTGGATTAGAAATTAATGTCCAATTGGCTTGATTAATAACAATTACAATCCAAAACGACCGATATAAATTGTTTACTTTACGTTCTAGCGTTGTTAAATAAAAGGTAACTAATCAGTCTTAAATTTGAGTTTTAAATTTAGCGATAACAGCTAGGCTGTCCAATATATTCATCCATTCATCTTTCACCTAACTACAACAAAAAATAATTCCATTTCTAAACCGTCACTTGAAAATGTATTTGGTATTATAATACGCTGTAAAGTAATATTGCCCAACCAGCTATCAAACACAAACCTCCAATAGGTGTAATAGGTCCCAGTATTTTTAGTTTTTTACCTTTCATATCACTTAAAACCAATCCGTAGATACTAAAAGAGAACAAGAGTACTCCAATGGTGGTTATTGTTGAGATTAGACGAATATTTTCTCCAATGATGGTTCCGTTAAACCCAATAATCAATAAAAATAAGGCATGATAAAATTGATATTTTACACCCGTTTCAAAGCTTTGTAAGGCTTGGGAAGTTAGTTTTGATTTTAAGTAATGTGCACCAAATGCGCCAAAAACAACAGCGAGTAAGCCGAAACTAACAGCTATAATTAAAGTAAATTTATCCATAAAGTTTTTTTTGGAGGTAAAAATAAACTTATTTTCTTTTTTTAAGCACATACTGTGTATTTTTCTCTTAAATTTGAGTCTTAAAATTAAATAAATGAAAACAACCATTGTATCCATATTTTTATTATTTGCCATGACTATATCTGCACAGACCAATATGACTCCCGAACGTTTGATTGAATTAGGTAGAGTCAGTGCTTTGGGATTAAGTACAGACAATACCCATGTTATTTATAGTGTTAAAACATATAATGTACGCGCAAACAAAGGGAAAAAAGAATTTTTTAAAATACCTGTCTCGGGTGGTGAGGCAATTAAAATTGAGGATGCGAAAAAATATCTTCTAAATGATAAAATTTCTATTGACGGACAGTATAAAATTAGTTCAAAAGAAGTGAAATTATTGAAGGTAAGTGGAAGTGATTTCTATCCGGATTTAAAAGAATCTCAAGCCATGATTTATGATGATTTAAATTACCGCCATTGGGATACGTGGGAAGACGGGAAATTTGACCATGTTTTTTTACACAGACTTACAAGTAGTGGTTTTGATGACGGGATAGATCTATTAAAAGGAGAAAAGTATGAGTCTCCAACCAAACCTTTTGGAGGTTCTGAAGATTATATTTGGAATCCAAACGGTAAAGAAGTGTTATATGTTTGCAAGAAGAAATTTGGAAGTGCTTATGCAAAAAGTACAAATACGGATATTTTTGCTTATAATATTGCAGATAAAACTACCAAAAACATTACAGAAGGAATGATGGGCTATGATTTAAGTCCAGCATTTTCGTCTAAAGGTATCTTGGCCTGGTTAAGCATGGCTACTGATGGTTTTGAATCGGATAAAATTGATCTTATTGTAAATAATGGATATCATACGATAAACCTCACAAAAAGATGGGATGGTGTGGTGCAAAGTTTTGTGTGGGCAAAAGATGGAAAGTCACTTTATTTTATTGCACCAATAGATGGAACAAAACAAGTGTTTACGGTAGATTATATTGGGAAAACAAAAAAAGCACCAGTGGTAAGACAACTGACAAAAGGTCAATTTGATGTGACTAGCATTGTTGGTGAATTGGACAATGCTCTTATCGTAACTAGAACGGATATGAATCATGCTACGGAGCTATTTTCGGTAGCCAAGTCTGACTTTAGTTTTACACAATTGACCAAGGTAAATGATGCCGTTTATGCAACAACTAATTTGGGTAAAGTGGAGAAAAGATACGTTACTACTACCGATGGTAAGCAAATGTTGGTATGGGTGATTTTTCCTCCAAATTTTGATAAAAACAAAAAATATCCAACCTTATTATATTGTCAAGGAGGGCCGCAGTCAGCATTGTCTCAATTCTATTCATTCCGTTGGAATTTCCAAATGATGGCATCTCAAGGGTATATTATTGTAGCACCAAATCGCAGAGGGATGCCAGGGCATGGTGTGGAATGGAACAGTGCTATAAGTAAAGATTACGGAGGACAACCAATGCGTGATTATTTTTCTGCAATTGATCAGATTTCTAAAGAATCTTATGTTGATAGTGATCGGATCGGTGCTATTGGAGCGAGTTTTGGAGGGTATTCTGTATTTCAATTGGCAGGGACGCATCAAAAGAGGTTTAAAACATTTATTTCTCACGATGGTATTTTTAACTGGAGATCAATGTATGGAACTACAGAGGAGATGTGGTTTGTAAATTGGGATTTAGGGGGTGCTTATTGGGATAAAAATAAAACTACAGAAAAATCTTATGGAGAATTTAATCCTGTGAGTCATGTTGCTAAATGGGATACTCCTATCATGGTAATCCAAGGAGGGAAAGATTATAGAGTGCCAATCGGACAAGGCTTAGAAGCGTTCCAAGTCGCACAATTAAAAGGAATCAAAAGTAGACTTCTGTATTTTCCAAACGAAAACCACTGGGTATTGCAAACGCAAAATGCAATGGTGTGGCAACGCGAGTTTTTTAGATGGTTAAAAGAGACGTTGTAATTTTAGAAGTGAGTAGACTTGTGCAGTAAGGATGTATGAGGTATTAGTAGTGCCCAAGTTGGTTCAAAAAAAATAAAAAAACGCACTCGATTGTAGTATTGAGTGCGTTTTATTGTTTTTGCCAATTAGATTACTTTCCTATAAAAATAGCCTGTTTTTATCGATGTATTACCTGCATTGTCTATTAAGGTAACTCTTAGTTTATGTTTAGTGGTTTTGAATTTTTTATCTTTAAAATTATAGGTCAAGATCTTTGTTTTAGGATTGTATTCCATTAAAATCCATTGGCCGTTAATTTCTGCTCTGTATTTTTTTATCCCAGAGAAATTGTCTGTTATTTTAACTTTCAGGGTTTGTTTGCTACTGATCCATTGATTGTTTTTAAAACTCAAAAACTTAATTTTTGGAGGGATAGAATCATTAAGCAGACAGTATTTTCCTAGATTTTTAGTTGTTGTATAAAAAAGATGTCCTTTTTTGATTGTTTTTACATAAAAGGGTTGGTCTTTACTTGAGAATTTAGCAATAAATAAGTGCTTTTTTTCTTTCTCAGAATAGGTGCTTACATCAAAAGTCAAGGTGTATTTTCTCTGTAAAGGAATGGTAGTTTTATGGATATACGCAATCTTATTGATAATTTTAAAATCTATATAGGTGTCTTCATAAAATGTATTTTTAGGAAAGGCTATTGTAACATCATCTAGAATAAACTTATTAAATGCTGCAGCAATAATTGGATATGCTGTTGTCGTGTCTTTTTTAGGAACTGTTATCTTTTGTTTTTCGCCTACTATAGGGATTTGAAGGGTTGTTTTGTTTCCTTGGATATCGGAAGCAATAATTTTCACCGTATAAGTAAAACCTTCTTCTATAAATAATTTTCCTTGATGAACACAATTTTTATAAATACTTAAATTGTTATTAGGAACGATAAAACAACGTTGGATCCGTTGGTTTAATGTTTTGAAGCGTTTGTAATCTATTAATAAATTGAGTTGTCGAGATTCTGAAAAGGAAAAAGAGCCAACTTCGTGTTCATAAACCAATGCGTCATTTACCAACATTTTTAAGTTGTAAATTCCGTTTTTATTCCATGCGGCATCTTGCCTGTCAAATGCATTAACTCCAAAACCAATAAGGCCGCTTGCCTTAATTTTATTTGCCAATAATACGCCTTTGGATATGGGTTTGAAAGTCAGTTTTACAGGTGTGTTATATTGATTTATTTGAGAAAAATCATCTAAAGGGTAACCCATCAAAACATTGATTTTTGGAGGTCTACTGTCTTTAATTTTAATACCGAATAGTTGAGGATTGATGGGTTTTTCCGTTTTAGTATCTCTAATTTCGAAATGTAAATGAGGGCCTACATAGCCTCCGGTCGCGCCAGAAAAGGCAATAACTTCTCCTTTTTTTATAGGTAATTCTTGAGATGTAGGGAATACTTGAATTTCAAAACTTTCTTTTCTGTATTGTTTGGATTTAATATAGGCCTCTAGGGTTTTATTAAATTTTTTTAAATGTGCATAAACGGTTGTATATCCATTAGGGTGAGTGACGTAAATAGCCTTTCCATAACCCCAATGTGAGATTTTTATACGAGAGACATAGCCATCTGCTGAAGCCAAAACATCAAAACCTTCTTTTTGTTGCGTTTTAAAATCTAAACCTGCGTGAAAATGATTGGATCTTAGTTCTCCAAATGTTCCAGAAAGGATTAACGGTATATTCAAAGGTTTTTGAAAATAATGAGTAGGGTATTTCTCCTGACAGGTTACATAAAACACTGAAAGAGAGAGCCAAATAAGAGCTGCTGTTTTTTTAAAATTCATAGATGTATTGCGTTTTTTTCTTAGATATGGATGTCTTAATGCAAATCTAAGACCATTTTGGATCAAAAATATCAAAATTTTGAATAAAATGATAGAAAAGAGTTGTTATATTCAACTTGGAATGTTAACTTTGTATTTATAGTTTTGATTCTTATAAATTGATGCATAACCTAATAAAAGCTGTGAACGAAGTTGAGGATAAACTCAAACGACTTTTGGAAACGTTTACATTCCTAAAAGAGGAAAATGAGTTTCTACAACAGAAAATCGCATCTTTGGAGCATCAATTTGCACAAGAAAAACAATCGCATATTCGTTTGGAAGAAAAATTTCAATCGCTAAAAATTGCCAAAACTATTCAAGGCAGTAAACAAGACAGAAAGGAAACGAAGCTGAAAATAAATACATTGATTCGTGATATTGATAAATGTATCATTCAATTAAACGAATAAGATCTTTTAAATGGCTGAGAAATTAAAAATAAAGATAACCATTGCAGATCGGGTTTATCCTTTGAGTATTCAAAATGCGAATGAAGAGGAAGGAATGCGAAAAGCAGCAAAGAAAATTAGCGAATTGGTGACAAAATTCGAGAAGAATTATGCGGTTAGCGATAAACAAGATGTATTGGCAATGTGTGCCTTACAATTTGCCTCTTTATTGGAAATTAAAGCGATTGAAGAAAATGATGAGAATGTACATGTCTCAGAAAAGATAAAAAAAATGAATGCACTTTTAGACGAACATCTAAAAGACGATCTTTAAAATAAATAACACAAAATTACTGCCTACATTAGTTATTGTTTGTTAAACTCAACACTATTAGTTTAAAAAGGATGAGTCGTAATTGTAAAAGCAAGCCAGCTTAGATTGGATCCTTGATCAGTTAGTTAGTCCTAAACCTGTTTATAAGGAGTTTACATAAAACCGAATTAATGTAGGCTTTTTTTATATATAAATAAATGATATGGGAGAATATATTGTACCTATAATTATAGGTATTGTCATCGGATTAGCAATAGGCTATATTATTGCTAAAATGCTAGATAAGAGCAATGCGAATAGATTGATTAGCAATACTAAGAAGGAAGCTTCTACGATTATAAAAGAAGCTAACATTGATGCTGTAGCGATCAAAAAAGACAAGATTTTACAAGCCAAAGAGCGTTTTATCGAATTGAAATCAGAACATGAAAAAGTGATTTTAGGGAGAGATAAAAAAATGGCGGATGCAGAAAAACGAATTAGAGATAAAGAGTCTCATGTATCGCAATTACTAGATAAAAATAAAAAAACGACCTCTGCTTTAGAACATAAAGAACAAGATTTTGATACGAAAATCGAATACATGGAGCGTCGTAATGAGGAGATTGATAAACTGCATAAAAAACAAGTAGAGAATCTAGAAGTAATTTCTGGATTGTCTGCAGAAGATGCAAAGCAAGATTTAGTAGAATCCTTAAAGGAAGAAGCGAAAACAGATGCGATGGTGTTTATTCAAGAGAAGCAAGAAGAAGCCAAATTAACTGCCGATCAGGAAGCTCGAAAAATAATTTTAAATACGATTCAACGAGTAGGAGTAGAGCAAACTGTAGAAAACTGTGTGTCTGTTTTTAATATTGAATCAGATGATGTTAAAGGTCGTATTATAGGTCGTGAAGGAAGAAATATTAGGGCTTTAGAAGCTGCAACAGGTGTAGAAATTATTGTTGATGATACGCCAGAAGCAATTATTTTATCTTGTTTTGACCCTGTAAGAAGAGAGATCGCAAGATTGGCTTTGCATAAATTAGTGACAGATGGTCGTATACATCCTGCACGGATTGAGGAAATTGTTAAAAAGACAGAGAAACAAATAAATCAAGAAATTATAGAAGTTGGTAAACGTACTGTGATTGATCTTGGTGTTCACGGTTTAAGACCAGAGTTGATTAAAGTAATAGGGAGAATGAAATACCGTTCTTCTTATGGACAAAACTTGTTACAGCACTCTCGTGAAGTCGCAAACTTATGTGGTGTGATGGCTGCAGAATTAGGATTGGATGCAAAGGCTGCTAAACGTGCTGGATTGTTACATGATATTGGTAAAGTTCCAGATACAGAAAGTGAATTGCCTCACGCTTTATTAGGAATGCAATGGGCAGAGAAATATGGTGAGAAACCACATATATGTAATGCTATTGGAGCCCATCATGATGAGATTGAAATGAAAACATTAATTGCACCTATTGTGCAAGTATGTGATGCCATTTCTGGTGCACGTCCTGGTGCACGTCGTCAAGTATTGGATTCGTATATTCAACGTCTAAAAGATTTGGAAGATGTAGCATTTGGATTTACGGGTGTACAAAAAGCGTATGCGATTCAAGCAGGTAGAGAATTGCGTGTAATTGTTGATTGTGAAAAAGTGTCTGACGCAAAAGCATCAGAATTATCTTTCAATATTACAAATAAAATTCAGACAGAAATGACCTATCCTGTCAGGTAAGAGTTACTGTGATTCGAGAGACACGTGCAGTAAATATTGCAAAGTAAAATTAAATAGAAATATAAAAAAAACCTCGCCTTTTGGTGGGGTTTTTTTATGTAAAAACTTTATTCTGTTTTATTTCCCTTCTTGTTGAGGGGTCAGTTTTTTGATTTTTTATGCGCTTTCCTTGGGTGGTATTTATTGATTACCTCACACAGTTTTGTAGTGTCTAGATGCATATAAATTTCTGTAGTTGTAATGCTTTCGTGACCAAGCATTTCTTGAATCATTCGTAAATCAGCACCGTTTTCAAGCAGATGTGAAGCAAAAGAATGCCTAAAAGTATGTGGACTGATGTTCTTTTTAATCCCGTTAATGTCAGCGAGTTTTTTAACAATTAGAAAAATCATATTTCTTGTTAGTGGTTTTCCGCGTCTATTTAGAAATATGACTTCTGTTGTGTATTTATTGTTGCAATAGTTAGGTCTAATAAAATTGTAATAGTGTTGGATTAAATGTTGGGTTTCTTTATAAATTGGAACAAATCGTTCTTTATTTCCCTTTCCAATAATTCTAATAAACCCTTCGTCAAAAAACAAGTCAGAATGTTTTAAATTGATAAGCTCAGAGACACGTAAACCACAGCTGTACAAACATTCGATAATTACTTTATTACGTTGTTCAAGGGGCTTGCTATCGTCGTAGGAAGCAACTAAAGTATCAATTTCTTCAACAGAAAGTGTGTCAGGAAGTTTTCTTCCGATTTTTGGGTTTTCCAGTAAATCTGTAGGATTTGTTTTTCTATACTCTTCAAAAATTAGATAATCAAAGAAATTTCTGAGTCCAGAAATTAATCTAGATTGAGAACCAGGACTTAGTTTTTGAGAAGATGTATAGATGAAATCTTTTATCGTTTCTTTTGAAATGGAAGGAGGTGTAATTTGTATCTCATAGGTTTCTAAGTAGTTTTTTAGCTTTTCAACATCTTTTGAATAACTTATAATAGTGTTCTTGCTTAGCCCTCTCTCTATTTGTAAATAGAGTTTGTAATCTGTAATATGTGCTGTCCAGTTCATGGTTCTAAAGTACTAAAATAGAATTATTAGCCGCGTGTTTTATAGGAATCATTACAAATAGTTTGTAGTTCAGGAATAAACATTCTTTTTTTTAATCCCGCTAGTGGGTTTAATCCCAAATATATTTTCAATTGACGGTTTAGAAATGGAATTGTTTTTTGTTTTAGCTAGGCGAAAAATGGATGGATAGCCATAGCTATCGTTCTGTTTTTTAACAACGCCAGCACGTAAAATAAATTATTTATATCGGTTATTTTGGATTGTAGTTGGTGTGTATATGTTAACCGAAAACCATACCACCTATTAACCGAAAAGTATACCACTTAACCATATCAATATAAGTTTCTTATATTGATTAAATATGATTAGCATGTATACAAAACAAGAAATAATACTTCAATATTATCGTGAAGGTAAAAGTCAGCGATTTATTTCCAAAGATTTAAGAATTAGCAGAACTACGGTCAAAAAATACATTGATCAATACGTTGCTTCCGAAAACAAGGAAAACACACAGGTAGACACTACTAAGTTGTCTGCTCCAATGTACCATGTAGGAATGCGTCCTAAAATTTGTTTAACACCTGAAATACAATCTGCTATTGATTTACTTTTAGAAAAAAACAAAGAAAACAAATCACAAGGTCTACGGAAACAGTTATTAAAAAAGATAGATATTTATCAGCGTCTTAAACAGCAGGGTTTTTCTATTGGATACACTACTGTTTGCAACTACATTAGGGAGAAAACAAAGGGACTAAGTAAAAAAGAAGCCTTTATTCGTCAGTCGTACACTCCAGGAGGTAGTTGTGAATTTGACTGGGGAGAACTTAAACTCCATATAGGGAACGAGTTGGTAAGGCTTCAATTGGCAGTATTTACAGCAACTTACAGTAATTATCGCTATGCGGTACTTTATCATCGCCAAGACACCTTAGCATTTATGGAGTCTCATATTGACTTTCACAGTCATGTAGAGGGTGTTTATCAAGAAATGATTTATGATAATATGCGTGTAGCTGTAGCTAAATTTATCGGAAGAACGGAAAAAGAACCTACACAAGCATTGTTAGATTTAAAGGGGCATTATAATTTTAGACATCGTTTTTGCAACGTTCGTAAAGGAAATGAAAAAGGACATGTGGAGAGAAGTGTCGAATACATAAGGCGAAAAGCTTTTAGTTTTGATACTAAATTTGATTCCATAGAGTCTGCACAGTCTCATTTATTAGAAACATTAAACACCTTAAATAACACGAAACAACAGCTTACGGAAAAAACAGCGATGGAGCTTTTCTCTTTAGAGAAGCCTTTTTTACACAAACAACCGTATCCACTTAAGTGCTGTTATACAAAGGAATATCGAGTAGATAAATACGCTACGATTGGTTTTTTACAAAATCGATATTCAGTACCCGACAGCTTAGTAGGAGAATTTGTTTCTGTAAAAATATACAGTTTAAAATTAGAAATATACCATGTAAACAAACATGTAGCTGATCATCTTCGTAGTTATGAAGTGCATAAATGGCTTGTTAATATTGAGCATTATCTCGATACTTTTAAGCGAAAACCAGGAGCACTCCGTGACAGTGTTGCTTTATTAAATAGTAACTATTTAAAAGAAATATTTGTGCAATTTTTCACAGAAAAACCAAAAGAATTTATTGAGTTACTTATCTTTTGCAAGAAATATCAAATAGATAATGAGCATTTAGAAACCACTGTAGAGCGCCTATCTAAAGGCAGCTCAGGAGCTCTTACTTTGGAAAAAATAAAAGCATTACTAGGGAATAAAACCGAAGATGAAAAAGTGATCGCGTTTACAAAAAACCAAACCTACAATTTTGCAAAAAGTCATTTATATGAACTAACCAGTTTAATGAATCAAAACCTATCATCATGATAACGACAAGCAACACACATATACAAATAGCACAATACAGTAAAAATCTTCGTTTACCAATATTTGGAAGAGACTTTGAACAACTCGCCATTGAGTCTACTGAAACAGGAGCTTCTTATGAAGATTTTTTACTACAATTAATGGAAAGAGAATATGAAAGAAGGTTAGAAAACAGGAAAAAAAGCCAGATACGACAGGCTGGTTTTCCTTCAAAAATGTATTTAGATGAGTTGAATTTAGAACAACTTCCCATAGATGCAAAAGACAAACTTCCTATATTAGAACGCCTCGATTTTATAAAATCAGGTCAAAACATAATACTAGCAGGGAATCCAGGAACAGGAAAAACACACATAGCAACAGGACTTGGATTAAAAGCTTGTATGCAAGGATATAAGGTGCTTTTTATAACAGTACACCGTTTGTTAACCTTACTGAGAGAGTCACACTCAAACAGAACATTAAGGCAAGTAGAGCTCCGTTTTGAAAAGTACGATTTGGTGATATGTGACGAATTTGGCTACGTTTCTTTTGACAGAAGTGGCGCAGAACTACTCTTTAATCACCTTTCATTAAGAACAGGTCGAAAATCAACGATTATAACCACTAACTTAGGCTTTGATCATTGGGAAGAAATATTTGGTGACCCTATATTAACTGCCGCTTTAGTAGATCGTCTCACACACAAGGCTCATTTAATAAATATGAATGGAGCCTCTTATCGCCTAAAAGAAACCAAAGAAATGAATGCCCTAAAAACAAACGAAAAATGAAAAAAAACATCCAAAACCCAACTTCACAAGACATTAAAAAAAGGGTACCCTTTTTTTAATGTCTTGTGAAACCAGTTTTTTTATTTAAATTTACTGGTATACTTTTCGACTGAAATAGTGGTATACTTTTGGGTTAATATAAACATATTACTCAGTATCCGTCCGACGAAGTACGTATAGGAATTAAAAATACATAAAAAATCCTCGATTTTATTGATCGAGGTTTAAATTTTGTGGAAATAGCTCATTTAGCTTTCGAGCATTGTAATCAGGGATTATATCCAGTACTTTTTTCATCCATTTATAGGGGTTTACTTGGTGTTTTTTACAAGTCCCAAAAAAGGAGTAGAACATGGCAGCATTTTTTGCAGCATCATGGCTACCTGCAAATAAATAATTTTTACGTCCAATAGCTAATGTTCTGATAGATCCTTCTACCAGGTTATTATCTAGTTCTAAAGTACCGTCATACAGGTAGGCTTTTAAGTAGTCCCATCGTTTTAATGTATAAGTGATTGCTTTTCCTAAGGAACTTTTAGGTAAGCTTCCTTGGGTGTTATGGATCAACCATTTTATAAATGTATCCATTATTGGTT
The DNA here is from genome assembly GCA_965224465.1 of Flavobacteriaceae bacterium. Classification (GTDB taxonomy): domain Bacteria; phylum Bacteroidota; class Bacteroidia; order Flavobacteriales; family Flavobacteriaceae. The sequence continues at coordinate 5,114,331 of OZ245049.1, forward strand.
GTGCTTTATCTAGGCGATAAGCATGCCGTTGCTCAGGAGTAAATTCCTGTTTTTTACAATGTCGCTCAATGGCATATAATTGTTGAATGAGTACCATCGCATGACTCGCTTTTACTTTGTCATAGTCTAGTGCTTTCTCAAAATAACGACGTGCATGTGCCATTCACCCTACTAAAGTGACATCTTTTTTATGTGCAAATTCATCATATACAGCGTAGCCATCTGTTTGTAAATACCCTTTAAAGTTTTTAAGCATTTCTCTAGGTCCATGTTTAGATCTAGAGGGACGATAATCAAACAATACCATTTTTTGTATGGGTGAATAGTACACCCAATGATATCCAGTATGAGTTTTTCCTTTTTTCTGTTTGTCTAGCACTGGAATAGTTGATTCATCGGCCTGTACATATCCTTGTGACAGCACCGTGTTTTTCATAGCCTGATACAGCGGCTTAAGTAAGTGTCCTAAGCTGTTTTGCCATCCATTTATTGTAGATGAACTTATAGAGATTCCTTCTCGTTTAAAACGTTCTATCTGTCGATAATACGGTAAGTGATCTAAGAATTTATCAATCAATAGCTGTGCTAGCAGGCTGTTTGATGCTACAGATTTTTCAATAGCAAAACTTGGTAAATCAGCCATAATAACGGTCTTAATACCTAAAGGGTTTCCATTGTCAATCAATGTGTCTTGTACTTTCTTTTTTAAGGCGTATTTTGGTCTGACATATCGTTTTATGTATAGCTTTGTGGGTACAAGTTCTAATTTATCTGTAATTTCTTCACCTATTTTTATTCGGTTCTCTATAGTCTCTTTAGGCTCTAAATTAATAATTTCAACAGGTAAATGACTGGGGAGATTTAAACTTCCAATCGTTCTTTTTTTAGCCTTTTTACGTTGATATGTAATGTTTACAGGAGCTTCTTCTTCCTGGGGCATCTCTTTTAAAACTTCGAAAGGGAGTTGCATTTGAAAAGGGTTATTAGCCATTATAAAACGCTCACGTTTTGTCCCAAAAATCATACGACGTAATTGCTCTAATTGAAATTGTCCATATCCGTATTTTGTCTCTAATTCTTTATATTGAGCTTCTAGGATAGCCTTTTGTAAAGTAACGTCTTTTGTCTTTATAGTAAGTAACTCATTCTTTGCGCTAAGAGAACTTGTCTTTGTATTAAGTAACTCATTCTTTGAGCTAAGAGAATTTGTCTTTTTGATAAGTAAATCTGACTTAGAATTAGCCTCCTGTAATAGGGCTATAAGTGCTTTTTTTGATAGCTGTTCTAAGTCTTTTTCCATACATTAAATATACGAAAAATATACATGAACAGCCTGGTTTTATTAGGTTTTTTACCTGTAAAAAGACATTAATAACGTTTCCTTTGTTGGATGTTTTTGATAGACAGTCCATCAAGAAGCATCACCATTTGGCTGTATTTCATTTGTATACTTCCTTTCAGATTATCATACACCGGAAGTTCAAAAGTACCTCGTTCCAATCGTTTATAATACAGTACAAATCCACCTGCTTGCCAATGCAATAGTTTTATTTTGTTTCGAGGTTTATTTATGAAGATAAAAACAGCTCCATTACTAGGATCCTCTTCTAAATTATTACGGATAACACCTGACAAACCATTAAATCCTTTACGCATATCTGTGGGTTCTAGGTGCAGATGAAAATCAAGTTCACTTGAAAGATTTAGCATATTACAAATGAATTAAATTTTGTAAATCGACAAGTGTAATCTCTTTGTTAATGACCAAATTTACACCTGTTGGATACTCGATTTTAAAACTATCTAAAATAGAATTTCTGCTGTTTTCAATAGGAGCATCAATAAGTTCAACCTTTGAAAATCCACTGGCATTTTTGGAGGTCAATTTCTTATTCCAGTACCTAAATTTACAAAGTGTAATTTTATGACTTTTACAATAATCTTCCAAGGTTAAATCACTCAACTTCCAATCGGAAACAACAGCTGCCATATAGGCTCGTTTTTCTTCGTTTTTTCTCATGCGTCAAAAATAGAAGCTATTTTTCTACTAAAAAATATGGGGATGGTCGGACGGATACATTACTCACACTACCATTTGATTGTTTTTTGTGAAAAATTTAATCAGTGAGTCGTTGTAGTTCAGTATTTCAATAATATCACAGGATCTTATAATCAAACAAAAATATGTAACCACTGGAGTGGTGAGGGCGAGGTCTTCCTGTTATTTAGTTGGAGTCATCTACTTGATTGGACGTACACCTTATTTATAATTAGATTTTGTTAGATATTTTCCGTTAATATATGTAACAACATCCTTTTTGTTTTTAATAAATTCAATATTATTAGTATCGATTATCTCTTCACTATTTATTCTAATTGTAAGCGAATTTTTTTTGAGTGAAAACGAAAACTTTATAGGGTTTTTAAGATTGTTCTTTATTTTTAAATCTTTAAAACCATAGACAACAGTAGCGTCAGAACCTAATGGCGTAAACCTTGTTTCATTTGTATATATGTCTGTTGAATGATTATATCTTTCTATAATATCAAGATTTGCATATAAACTCGCATAATATATAATTCCTGATAATTGGCATAAACCACCACCATAAGTTGGTGTTATTTTTCCATTCACTATTGACCGACTTTCTACAAATCCATTTTTTTTCGAAGGAGCACCAACTACTTTCCAAAATGAAAATATTTCATTTGGATTTAGTTGATTTTTTTCGATTTTATTAATAGCAATTTTAAAATTTTCAAGTTTTGCAGTTGATGATGCAGTTTGTTTTATTTTTTGAACAATTTCTATATTTCCAATATAATTGATTTGTTTGTCCGTGGTTTTAGCATATTTAAAAGTATTACCATTTGGGTCACCGATTATTTTGAAAGGGAATTATGAATTTGATTGGAGTGAACCAACTGAAGATATTTACTTTACAAAGATAGAAATTTAACTTATGGATGAACTAATAAAGCAAGCCTTAAATGAATACTTTGCAGATTTTAAAAAGTATCATTTAATTATTCTCATTTGTTTCGTTATAATAATTGGTCTTATCCAACTTTTCCAATCAATATGGGTTTCGAATAAAATTGAAAGGTTTAAAACTGACTTGAAAAAGTCTGAAATTAAATTCTCAAGATATAATGAACTTCAAATAAACTCATTGAGAGAGATTTATCATAAACTTGTTGCTTTTCAACTTGCAAACAACCTAATTTTTAAGTCTAAACCTAAAAGTGTTGGACATTCTAAATATAAAAACAGAATTAACGAGTGGATTAAAAGTTATATTGAATGTGCAAACGAATTTGCTCGTGAAAAAATACTGTTAACAGACAAATTAAAATCATTATTTACAAGAACTCTCACTAGCATCCGAAAGTTTTCATAAATTGTAATTTTTCACTCTGTAAGCCAATGAAACTAAGAGGTCCCTCTATTTTAGATGGAAAATAAGTCAGGCTGAAGCTTTAAATTACCTTGAGGATTTTCTCTTATTCTCTTAGCTCCTTCGCCTACTTGGTTACAGACGTAGTCTAGTGTGAGATAAAATGTGAGGCAAATTCTTATTTTTTCTACAAAATTAGAAAAAGCATGTTTTTTATTGGCTACTGTTCTTACTATTAATTGAAGTAGTAGATAATTGATTAGGGCAATATAAATTTGTGACTTTACTGCATTTTCATTTGTTCCTACAAATGTTTTAATTTGTAAATTTTGTTTAATTGCCTTAAAAAACAACTCTATATCCCAACGTTTTTTATACAGGTCTGCAATTGTTCTTGCTTTCCAATCTAATTGATTTGTGATGATTTCTATAACCTTATTTTCGTCAGGTTTGTAGACATGTACTAACCGTAATTCTACTTGATTAATTCCTGTTTTTATAGCTTTCGGACTTGTTAATATAATGATTTCGTCTTTCAAAATATCTTGATCTACTTCTTCTGGAAGGCCTAATTCTCGTACCGTTTTAAAGACTGTATTTGTCTTTATCCTAGTGACAAAAACGTTTTCGGCTATTACACGCTGCATCATTAAATCAAAATCAAAATACGCTCTATCCTCAACGAAAATAGTGTTTTTAACGAAAATCAACTGCTTTAATCCATACCTGTCATGAAGTTTTGCAGGAGTAATATTAACAACATCTGGTATCATCATGGTGTCATCCCAACAAGTGTGTATTTTAATACCTCCTTTAGCTGTCCGAAACTTTGCCCAATCAAACATCGACAGACATAGACTGATTACTGAGCTATCGATCAGTTTAATATTACGGTCTCTAATTTCTTCAATAATATGAGATTTATGGCGCTTTGAAAGTATATGTTTGTAATGTGTTAAAAGCCTACTGTATAAAGTCTCAAAGACTTTATAGCTACGTTTTTTATTACCATCACTCATCGTTGAACGGGCAGGGCTTTGAACCAGGCCTAATTTGGCTATAAATCCTTCGGACACTCCAATACCAGTAGAAATATCACTTAAAGTAAGGCATTTATTCAGCTGTCCGAAAGTTAAGGCGACAAACTGGTCATAAGTCTTGTACTTACTGCAGCCTTTGTCACTTTTATGTTCTGCGGTACAACGATTCAACATCCAACGAGGTACTAAATCTATTATTTGGCGGATTAAAGGAGTATTTGTATTTTTGATTCGCTTGAAGAGTCCCATAAAATTATTTTTATTTTTACTTAACAAAAATAAGGGATTCTCAGGCTTTTTAAAAATCAGACTTTCGGATAGTTGTGTAATTTTATGTTTTAAAATTGAAACTATAAGGTAGTGATTTTTACTTTTATGTAGAATATGAGTGTAAAAGCTACCTTTAGGTTTGGTTCAACACCATGTATAATTAATTACTTGGTCACTGCCGACTTACTAACATTTCTGCGGAATATTTTATATGTGATTTAGTTGCTAAATTAGATGCTTAACTACGCAACAAACCATACACATAAACGTTCTAAGCAATTGCTCACTCAAACGGAAAAGTATAGCGTAATCTAAAAAAAGAAAAAGAATTATGGCAGGAAAACCAATAGCAACGTTAGGCAGTATGTGTACTTGCGTTGGGTCACAAGATATGATTGCACAACGGAATCCAACTGTATTAATCAATGGAAAAGCTATAGCTTGTGTTGGAGATTTGACTGCTAATGGAGGTGTGATTGTTTCTGGTTTTTCAAATATTATTATTGGTAGTAAAACGCCTGAACCTCCTACAGTAATACAACCTATCAAAAAAACACCTTTTCCTAAAATTACTTTTACAAACAGAGTTTTGGGTAATGCTAAAAAAGCTATAGCTAATCAAAAAGCTTTACGTAATGAATCTGAAAAAACAGACGGAGAACCCAAAATATATAACTATCAATGGCGTAAAGTAGAAACGGTGATACGTAACCGTAAAGTTTTAAAAATTGTTACTTTAACTGCTGATGTACTAAATATTCTTGACGGACAAACCGCTACCATCAAAGTAATGAATCCGTCAGACAATGAAAATGAAGAAGAAAAAATAATAGAATTGACAAGAACTGTTCAATACAAAAAAGTAACTGTAGAATGGGTGTTAGAAGAATCACAACAAGAAAATAAATAGCATTAAAAACAACACAAACCACTAAAAGTAGATTGCTTTGAAAGAAAACCTAACCTTAGAAGAAAATCAGAAAAAAGAATTTAAACAAGTAATTGCACAGTACACGTTTAGTGTAGAAGTTGATGGTGTTACTAGCAACGAAAGATCAATTCTAAACGTAGAAAAAAAAGGAATAGCATTACATTTTTTGCGTTACGGATTATTTGATATCGTAAGTGATTATTCAGCGCCTACTACAAGTTACACTTCTCCTGATAGTGCGGAATTTTATAGGTCTATCTTTGTAGACGAACAAGAAAAAGCTACCATAGCTAAGGTAAGAAACGAACCAGCTAATAAATCCAATCAGCAGCAAGCTATTATAGAACCTTCTATCCTTTTAGAAGAAGTCATCATAAATCATAGCATACCCGATAACGAAAACTTCAATACCGCAAGAACACCATTACGAGCAGGATATGTGTATATGATTAATGATGCAACTCCTCTTGATGATTTTAAAGAGTTTAGGGTAGATGATTATGGGATGATTTATGAAATTGATTGGAGTAAAAACAAAAAAGACGGAAAATACTTAGACCAGCGCAAAGCTAATGGCAAAAGTATGATGTACAAAATTCTCGACAGAGACGACCAAACCTATTGTTTTGCATACTCTCCTGTGCAATGGAGCGCTGCTTATGTAAACGAACTACTAACAAACCAACAAAAAAGAGACGAACGTTGTAAAACCAAAGTGCTTTGCAAAGGAATATCTAAAAACGAAGGATCAAACGATATTGAGGTAACCCATTATAAACAAACACATATTGTAGTAGAGGGCAACAACCCCATGGCATATAAATACAACAAAATCTTAGATAGAATTGCTAGCGAGGAACAAAAAGAAGACGAAGAAGGAGGAAACACGCTTTTAGAAAATATGTTTATCACCTTAGACGACCCAATGGGATGTGCAGATATAATGTGCGTAGGTATCGATACAGAAATTAATCGATTAAAAGCTCTTATGATTAGCCTTCAAACAGGTCAAAGTGCTGAAGAAGTTTTTCCTTATTTACAGAAAAAGGAACAAGTACCTATTAAAGACTCAGAAAAAAGCAAACAAATACAATACTTACATCGTTTAGCTCAACTAACCTATGACTTTGTATATAATAATCGTGAAAATGCAGAGAAATATGAATCTGACCTTATAGAATCTACCACTGCTAACATTGCATTAGATTTAACAGTTGGTGGCTTATTAAGACCTTTTATTGAGCAAAACGGTGTTAAAAAAAGCAAGTTAGAAAAACTATTAGGCGTACAAGAAAGAGCAGACCAACGTTGTGTTATAAATAGTTACAGAGACGACTTGGGTAATTTAATGAAATCTGAGTATTACCAAAATGCTACAGACGATTATATAAACAGTATAGCTGATAGTATTGAGGATGCCAAAGGTATTATGGCAGAACACCTTATCGCATTAGGCCAATACCCCAATATGCACGATAAACATTTAGATTTAAAAACCGTATATCAACCCAAACAAGACACTTGGTACAAACCTATTAATAACACCTTGTACAACGAAAACCCCGAACTGTTTATAAAATCTACAAAACTATTAGATTACAAAATAGATTTTCAAGATATTATTACCTTGAGTCTTGCCGGGAAAACAGTAAGCAATATGCGTAAAATTTTAAAAGCCTACGCCAACCATTCTGATTTTAAAGGAGGCTATGCCACACTTGCGCTACACCGTAAAGTATCTTATTTTAGAAACAAAAACACTAAAGTAGCGACCTTTAAATTTAGAGCTTTAGAAAATTTTGATCAATATCTTTTAGAAAATAAAAAACAATTACGTTTAGAATTAGACGGTAAGGGCATTTCCTTAAAAAAGTTTAAAAAATATTGGCATATTGAGTATGAAAAAATGACAGCCAAAGCCGCACAACAATTTATTGATGAAGGTAAGGTAACCCTAAACATGCAAAATAGTCCTAAGCGTTTTGAACAAGAAATAAAAAAGTTTTACCAATCGGGGGCTTTGGCTAGTGTGTTATTAGTTATAGAAGGCGTGTTTTGGGCAGAAGCTGTTCATAAATTTAATAAAGATAAAAATGTATCAAATTTTTTAGTATTAAGTGGAGCAAGTATAAAGCTAGGGGCTGCCATTACCCGATTGGCAGAAGAAACCAAAACCTATGAAAAGTTATTTGCAAAAGAAACAGCTAAAGAGTTTAAAAAATATGGTAAAGTCTTAGGTATTGCCAGTTCTGCTATTAGTGTATACAGCTTAGGTAATTCGGCATTAACCAGTTTTTCATACCGTGATACCGATGCAGCACTAGCCTATGGCGTAGCAACAGGTTTAAGTGGCGTGTTTTTGGCTGTCGATGTCTCGGCACTTATTGCTTCTTTTGGGGGAGCGAGTTTTTTAGTACTTGGTTTTTGGCCTGCTGCGTTAGTAGGTGGGCTATTGTGGTTACACTGTATCTTATTAATAAATATTTAAAAGATACGGAGTTACAATCCTATTTTAAAAACTTTCCGTTAAGTGACTATACCTTGCAACCCAATACTGGAGAGCTACCTTATCAATATGCAAATCGTTTATTAACAAACATAGAAGATAGCATAAGTGGTTCAGGTAAATATCAAGGATTTAAAGATTTAGAAGTTGCCTTTGTAGAACTTACCGATATGCTTACACCTAACTATACCCAAGTAGAAGTGCTATTGCCCGAAAGTCAATTAAAACGAGCTAGTAATAAAACCTATCACACCTCGTTGCATTATGCAGAAACATATAATATCTATGCACATCGTTTTAAAGTACATTTATATACCGCATGCCCATGTGCTGATATAGATGATTTAGATATTAAAGCTTGGTTTTACCCTAATGGCATACAACCTAATGCTAAACGAACAGAAATCACCACCTTTATATACCATTTCCCAAAACCTGACCCTTACAGTTTTAATCAAAAACAAGTACCTAGCTGTAGTATCGATTTTGCGATACCCAACGATGCTAAGTATTATTACGAACCCGCTCAATTTGGTTATGAGTTTATACATGCAGAAGTACTCTTTTTAATTCGAGTAATCAATAATGCAGCAACTTGTGAATACACCCCACAAACCTTACATAATAAAGATAGGTACACGCATGTATATATGTCAGTAAAACAAACCTATACAGGACAAACAGCAGCAATACAAAACTTGTATAATCCACAAACGCATTATGCATCTCCAATGAACACAAAAAGCATTAAACCCAAACAACTAACACAAGAGCAGGCGTTGCATAAACGTACTATTTTTGATATAGACCAAGTAAACCATTTACAATCATACAAATTAGAAAATGAGTAAACAAAGAAAAAGCTATCATCAACCCTTTACGATATTAACTACTCCTACTTTAGTGAATAATGAAGATGTATACCCTAATAAGGGTATATTGATTTTAGAAGCGAATGATGGATTTTATAAAGTTGAAGGTAAAACAACACTTAAAGTAAGCAGAAACTTAGGCGCTATAGCTGTTGCTTTTGGGGTATATGGATCTCAACTGGGGGGGGGGGAGTTATACCAATATGTTTTTATTTATTGTGTTATTGCAATAGGTCTTTTCTTTTTTATCTATGGCTTAACCGCTAAAAAAGAAAAAAAGATGTTTGTGTTAGATAGGCTCAATGGCATGGTAACCTACCCCGATTTGTTTTATTTACCTCAATTAAAAGGGAAATTTACAGATTTAAAAGCAGTAATCTCGGTGAGTGGTGATATAGATGGTGGTGCAGGTAGAGAATATTTGAAATTTGTAAATACCTTTAAACCCCGTAAATTAGATGTACTAAGAACCATTACTTATGACGACCCTTATGAAGAATGGAGTTTGTATGTATGGTATATGGATAAAAACAGACCTTTACCTCCTGGTACCGCTTTTGACCCTTATCGAAAGAAAGATTTTGAACGTAGAAAAAAAGAAGGATTTCCTAAACCTTTATTTGAAAGTCACATTGCTACTCCCGAGGCTACCAAAGAACAACAAGCTAGACGTAGGCTAATTGGTGGATGGTAATAAAAACTACCTCTAATAACTAAGTGTACGTGCGGTGCGTAGCGCCCAGCATGAACATCCTGTTGACTATACCAGCTAAAAAGATGATGCTATGGGGATTGCGTGTTTTAATTAAGAGGCTATCGACAAAGACCTTAATAGATAACTGCCTGTTTTAGGTCATTTGCTCTCAAGCTCTTTTAGGGGATTTTTGTTTTGTGCGGTTGGATATTTTTCAGGTTGCATCTAACACCCATATATCCATAATAACACCCTAAAGTTGAAGGTGTATCCGTTATACCTAAACATACAGCGATGTGTTTATCTATTTAATTATGCATTGTACAGTGCCCTTCAAATATATATATATAAGCCTATTACTCACACTACCATTTGATTGATTTTTGTGAAATATTTAATCAGTGAGTCGCTGTAGTTCAGTATTTCAATAATATCACAGGATCTTATAATCAAACAAAAAAAATGTAACCACGGGAATGGTGAGGGCGAGGTCTTCCTGTTATTTAGTTGGAGTCATCTACTTGATTGGACGTACATCTTATTTATAATTAGATTTTGTTAGATATTTTCCGTTAATATATGTAACAACATCCTTTTTGTTTTTAATAAATTCAATATTATTAGTATCGATTATCTCTTCACTATTTATTCTAATTGTAAGCGAATTTCTTTTGAGTGAAAACGAAAATTTTATGGGGTTTTTAAGATTGTTCTTTATTTTTAAATCTTTAAAACCATAGACAACAGTAGCGTCAGAACCTAATGGCGTAAACCTTGTTTCATTTGTATATATGTCTGTTGAATGATTATATCTTTCTATAATATCAAGATTTGCATATAAACTCGCATAATATATAATCCCTGATAATTGGCATAAACCACCTCCATAAGTTGGTGTTATTTTTCCATTCACTATTGACCGACTTTCTACAAATCCATTTTTTTTCGAAGGAGCACCAACTACTTTCCAAAATGAAAATATTTCATTTGGGTTTAGTTGAATTTTTTCAATTTTATTAATAGCAATTTTAAAATTTTCAAGTTTTGCAGTTGATGATGCAGTTTGTTTTATTTTTTGAACAATTTCTATATTTCCAATATAATTGATTTGTTTGTCCGAGGTTTTAGCATATTTAAAAGTATTACCATCAAAAAAATCTTCAATTTTATTTTTCAAGATATTTAGACGAACTTTTAGATAATAGGGGACTATTTTCTTTATCATTTTCTTTTTAAAATGTAGATAATATGAGAACTCATTTCTTTAAATATTGAGTTACTTAAGATGTTATCCAATAAAATTATATATTTTCTAATTCTTTTCGGAATTAAATGAATAGGAAAAAAACCAATTCCGTGAAAAGCAACTAAATCCCAATGTTCTGATGTAAGTTCTTTTAATTCGTTTAAATTTACTTGATTTCCACCGTGCCAGGAACTTGCCTTGTATCTAGTGAATGTTCTCCTTTTTTTTGATGGAATATCAAATATAAACAATCCGTTTTCTTCAACTACTTTACTTACTCCTTTAAATATGTTTTTTAGTTGTTGATATTCCAAATGCATAAATAAGTGAAAGGAAAATGCATTCTTAAAAAAGGCTTTTTCGTAGGGTAAACATTCGATGTCTCCAATTGAAATGTTTTTAGTTGGAAACTTCTTTTTTGATACAGAAACCATTTCTTGGCTAATATCAATTCCATAGTCAGCATATTTTAAAAACCTTCCAGTTCCACAAGCAATATCTAATTTTTTTGCGGTATCATTCTTATTTAAGTATTTCTTTAGGATGCTGTTTTCTTGGTTGTTTATATAGTTTCCATACGAATTAGCAAACCTATCAGCATCATACTTTAGGGCTAATTTATCATAATATTGGATAATTTCGGTCTTCATTTTCGGTTATGCCTAACAGTCTATGTATGATAGGTGCGTATAAAAAAACAAAAACTTTTGGAATTACCAAGATTCGTTTTTTTAATCCCACCAGTGGGTTTTATTTTCCGATGCTTACATCGAAATGATTAAGTTTTTTTTCTTTTTTATGCCTCGCGTGCTTGGCCCGAGATTATTGAATTTTCCTTTCTTTACGTTTTTTATACAAGATTTAAAAAAAGGAGGTTTATTGAGTAATAAATGGTTATTATGATCAAACAGTGCCGCCTATATAAAGGGAGTAATACCAAATACATTTCCAAGTGTCGGTTTATAAATGTAATTATTTTTTGTTTTAGGTAGGTAAAAAATAATAATGATGCTTAGCTATCGTTCTATTTTTTAATAACTATAGAACGTAAATTAAACTATTTATATCGGTCATTTTGGATTGTAGTTGGTAGATGTGAGGCGTCTTCCAGCTATTATATCTGGACCCAACTACCTCACAAACTTAGTTACTCTTAATTATTTGGCACTACCAGCTCCAATGTACATCTATTTATTATTTTTAAGCCACTCTTTGCGTCTCAAGTCAGGTAAATGTTTGATTGAAAATTCTTCAAATAAAGCATTAAAACCATCTCCATCAGGACTGGCAGCCATCATTCCAACCATTACAGGTTTATTGTCAGGTAGATATGCTACGTTAGACATCTTATATGTAATGCCATCTAAGGAATAAAAAATTTCAACAGCATCTATTTTTCTTATTGCCTTAATCCAAATTGATTTAGGTTTCCCGTCTAACTTAACTACACTCCAACTGCTATGAACATCTGTAACTACAGTACTGAAATTATAGACACCATCAACGTATTCTATTCCTGTTTTAATCCAATGTTCCTCGTTAATTCTCAGCATCAAACCCATTTGGTCAAATCGAGTTTTATAATTCCCGGATATTTTCATCGAAACTTCAAACTCTCCGCCTCTAGTGGTATAATAAAATGGTCCATCATCTACTGTGAAACCATAATGCGTTTTTCGCCAATAATCAGATTCAGGTGTTACATCCATTTTTAGATTTCCGTCTTCGACTTTCCAAGACGATGGTTCGTTGAGCCAATTCATTTTTTCTATATTTTGACCAATTGACAAATTTGTAGCGAAAAAAGTCGCAATTAATAATACTTGTATTTTCATATTTTTTATTATGTAAAGTTCTTTAAATTACACACAACCTCTCCTCATATTATTCACAATAACAGCCTAAAGTTGAAGGGATATCCGTTACGTCAATAATACAGTGGTGTGTTTATCTATTTAATTCTCAATTTAATTATGCATTGTACAGCGCGCTTCAAATATACAAAACAAGTCTATTTCGCACACTACCATTTGATTGTTTTTTTTCGTGAAAGTTTTAAACAGTAAATATCTGTTTTTCAGAGTGTTAATATTGTAGGGCAATCTCGTAATCAAATAAAAAATGTAACATGGGAGTGGTTATACCAAATACATTTCCAAATAACGGTTTAGAAATAAAATTATTTTTTGTTTTAGCTAGGTTGAAAATGGATGTATAGCCACAGCTATAGTTCTGATTTTTAACAACGCTAGAACGTAAATTAAACTGTTTATATCGGTCATTTTGGATTGTAGTTGGTATAACCGTTATGCCTATTATTGAAGTATTATTTCTTGTTTTGTACACATGCTAATCATATTTAATCAATATAAGTAACTTATATTGATATGGTTAAGTGGTATACTTTTCGGTTAACATATACATAGCTTTCGTTCTATTTTTTAACATTAAGTTTTGTTAGTTGGCTTTTCCTCATATTCAGGACAGTCCAATCGAATATCAGAAGTTAACAATTCTTTTTCCATTAGGTTACAATAATTTCTATTTTCAGATTTGTCATAAAATTTACAACCAAAACAAGTTCGTTGAACAGTCAAAATTCCATTATTATTTAATTGATAAATTAACGTACTCAATGTTTTAAAAAGATTTTCTAAATCTGATTTTTTAATGTTTTTTAATTGTTTTTCTATTGGATTTGCAAAATTTTCAGTTTCTGCAACTGTTTTTTTTCCTAAAGCAGATAATAAAATTGAATAACTCCGATTATCTGATGACGAATAATCTTTAATGATGTATTTCTTTTTGTCTAGCACTCGAATAGCGTCACTTACTGTTGGCTTGGTAATGTTAAACTCCTTTGCCAAATGACTAACATTACAAAGCTCTGATTTATGATAGGCAATGAAAATTAGTATTTGGATTTGAATTGGGCTTAAACCTATAACTTTTGCGTGTTCCCAAAGTAAAACTTTAAAAACTTCAGACACACGTTCCAGTCCAACAACAATTTTACTTGTGATGCTTTTCTGTTGAAAATCTATATTAAAAACACTTTTTTCCATAGATAAAAGACCTGCTAAATATTTAATTCAGCAGGTAAAGTTAGTAATCCTAATTATTCTATTCAAATAAATAACTACATTTTTTAAATAGCCTTTTGTTTCAATTTCTTTTATAACTATTTCTGAAGCATTTTCAATATGACAGAATAACATTCTTTTGATGTTAATTCTACGCTAGTGAATGATTTACTTTTTTATATAATCCTTTCCGAAAATTGAATATTTAGGATTGATTAGTTATATTTCTGTTAACATGAATATTAAAGTTCACAATTAATCTTTCCTTTTTACTGTATATGGAAGAGAAAGGTCGCCACTTGCTACACTATAAACTGTATAGACTCCTAACATTGGTTTGTCTTTCATTTCTGTATTTACTTGCATATAAACTGTAACACCATCATATTTAAAATCAATTCGGTTATTCATACGATAATCAGGAACAACAACAGTTATAGTAGTACCTTTTGTAGTAACTTGAAATCCTGGAGAATCCATATACATTGGCATTCCTGGATTCGTTGGAGGTAATATTACCGATTTATCGCCTTTTTTAAATTGTTTAACAGATAATCCTCCATTAACTCTTTTGTCTTCTGTTAAAATTACCCAATGTGGATGCCAAATGATTCCATCATTACCGTAATTCTTATCGTTGTTTTCATCCCAAAGTGGAGTGTCGTCAAAATCTGGATGAGATGTTAAAGCCAATGCCACAATTCCATCAGTTTGACTAAAGCCAACATCAGTTGGTTTTAACGATGTTGGAAAAACATAACCTAAAACTGGAGCGCCATTTAATTGACCAACTGGTTTTGGTGTTGTTTCTCCAGCGTTTCCAACAACTTCTATTTTCCAAATAGTGCTTGAAATTGATGCCTTATGGAAAACGGAAACTTTTGTGATTTTAAAATTATCGTTTTTGTAATTTTTACATTTATGACAAGCATATTGTGTACTACTTATGAATAGAGTTGCTACTAATATTGATATTATATTTTTCATTTTTCTTGAATTTTTTATAATTAGGAATCTTATTGTAAGTAGGATTCCTAACTATTAATTATATTTTTTTTAACTTTTAAGATCTTCCATAGATGCTCCAAAATTAATGTGAAGTACATTTCCATTTGGAGTCACTAATGCTGGAACAGATTTTACTCCTGCTTTTTCCGCTTCATCTATTCGCGATTTGTCTTCTGAAAAATTAACAACTTCAACATCTGATGGATTGATAAGGTTTAATATGTCTTGTTCTGCACTTATACATACAGAACATCCTGCGTGATAAAAAATTGATTTACTCATAATTATTTGTTTTAACTAATTCAGCAATATTGCTGTTGCAAATATAGTAAGGATTCCTAACTAATCAAAATTTTTCTTTGTTTTTTTTTTTTTTTGAGTATTTTTTGTTAATCTATATTGGTTTTGTGATGCTTGTGGGTAACATCTATAATATCCACAATAAATATCCCTAAAGTTAAAGGTATATCCGTAATACATCGGTGTGTTTATCTATATTACTTTGTACAGCGTTCTTCAAATATACGAAACAAGCCTATTGCGCATACTTCCTTTTTATTGTTTTTCGTAAAAGTACAAATAGTTAAACGCTGTTTTTCAAAGACTCAATAATATCACATAATCTTATAACCGATTTTAAAACGCATGCCTAAATACTGCTATATAAAACAAATCAGTATCAAAAAACAGAACGATAGTTAAGTCTATCCACCCCTTTTTTCGCCTAGCTAAAATAAAAATTATGTCCATTTCTAAGCCGTCACTTCTAAATGTATTTAGTATTAGATTCGTACAAGGATATCAGTACGCTGCTTTATAGAGGGAATGTGAGGTTTTTAAAGCTGCTTTATCTAAAATAGTTGCAAGGCAGCTGTACAAACATCAAAGAATTTAAAATAAAAGCATAAAAAGTATTGAATGCATTCATTGATTTATAGCGAGTATTGCACAAAAGAGTCCTTTAATAGGAATAGGATCCTTTATTTCACCCATCATCTTACATTTTTAACAAAAAAACACACCTAATGCCACGATAATCAAAACAGTTTATTATTTTTGCCAAAACAAATATTAAAAAATGGCAACAACACAACAATTACAAGATTTTTCACAACAAGTTCGAAGAGATATTCTTAGAATGGTACACGCTGTACAATCAGGGCATCCAGGAGGGTCTTTAGGTTGTACTGAGTTTTTAACAGTTTTATTTCAAGAGGTAATGGATCACGATCCATCTTTTAATATGGATGCGAAAAACGAAGATGTATTTTTCTTGTCAAATGGTCATATTTCACCTGTTTTATACAGTGTGTTAGCACGTAGTGGATATTTCCCAGTAAGTGAATTGGCAACGTTTAGATTGTTAAACACCCGTTTACAAGGACACCCAACTACGCATGAAGGATTGCCTGGTGTGCGTATTGCATCGGGATCTTTAGGACAGGGAATGAGTGTTGCTATTGGAGTAGCAGAGGCTAAAAAATTGGATGGAGATACTAAGACTGTGTATACATTGCACGGTGATGGTGAATTACAAGAAGGTCAAGTTTGGGAATCAGCAATGTATGCTGCAGGAAAAAACGTAGACAATTTAATTTGTACTATAGATTATAATAAAAAGCAAATTGATGGCCCTACAGATCTCGTAATGCCTATGGGTGATTTAAGAGCGAAATTTGAAGCTTTTGGTTGGATTGTTTTGGATGTTGATAAAGGAAACGATATTGAGGCTATTAAAAAAGGATTGTCAGAAGCTAAATCTAAAACAGGAAACGGAAAACCTGTATGTATTTTATTACACTCAGAAATGGGGAATGGGGTAGATTTTATGATGGGAACACATGCTTGGCATGGAAAACCACCAAGTGATGATCAGTTGGCATCTGCTTTAGCTCAGAATCCTGAGACATTGGGAGACTATTAAGAAATTAGAAAATAAACATATACGAAGCTCTCTGTCATTGATAGAGAGCTTTTTTAACGTATTTTTTTAAAGAAATACGCTGTATTTTGTAAGTAAACCATTATTTTTACGAACAAAGAAAGATTAAATTTTAAAATATATGAAAATAGGTATTGTGTGTTATCCAACATTTGGAGGGAGTGGGGTAGTGGCAACAGAATTAGGAATGGCTTTGGCAGAAAAAGGGCATCAGGTTCATTTTATCACTTATAAACAACCTGTACGTTTAGATTTTATTAGCGATAATATTCATTTTCATGAAGTTTTTGTGGAGGAATATCCCCTGTTTCAGTTTCAGCCATACGAATTGGCTTTATCTAGTAAAATGGTGGAAGTTGTAGAAATGCATCACTTAGAAATACTGCATGTACATTATGCAATTCCTCATGCATATGCGGCTTATATGGCCAAACAAATGCTCGCAGAAAAAGGGATTTCTGTAAAGGTAGTTACCACGCTACACGGTACAGATATTACGTTGGTTGGAAGTCATCCTACCTATAAAACGGCGGTAGAATTTAGCATTAACAATTCGGATGTTGTAACCACGGTTTCTGATAGTTTAAAAAGAGATACACTGCGCTTGTTTGATATTAAAAAAGAAATTAAAGTTATTTATAATTTTATAGACTTTGAAAAATACCCTAAAATTACAGATGCAGAGTGCAAACGGAATTCAATTGCTAAAAATAACGAACGTATTATTTCACATGTTAGTAACCTGAGAGAAGTGAAACGTCCATTGGATGTGATTAAAATTTTTTCAAGGATAGAAAAAGCCATTCCTTCTAAATTATTGGTGATTGGAGATGGACCTGCTCGCGAGTCTATGGAATGTTTGACAAAAGAGTTGGGGCTGTCAGAAAAGGTGTTGTTTTTAGGGAATAGTAATGAGGTAGGAAAACTATTGTGTTATTCTGATTTGTTCTTGTTACCTTCAGAAACCGAGAGTTTTGGTTTGGCGGCATTGGAAGCAATGGCAGCTAGGACACCGGTAATTTCAACAAATTCAGGAGGTTTACCAGAAGTAAATTTTCATGGTAAAACAGGATACCTCAGTGATATTGGAGATATAAAGGACATGGCAGATAATGCCATTTTTATGCTGAAAGATGAGGAGCGTTTGGCTGCATTTAAAATAAGGGCTTTTGAAAATGCGCAAAGATTCTCACTTCAAAACGTACTTCCTAGCTATAAAAAAATATACAAGGATGTGATTGGGGAAGATTGTGACTAGTTTTAGCCCTTTACAATTGTCTGACGAACCTTGAGGTGTATTTGAAATTTGTACGCACTTTTATTCGTAAAAATCACTGGACTTATAAGACGCAAATAATAAGTACCTGTTTCTATTGCTGTGTGTTTGATTGCATTCAGCATGTTAATTTTTATGCGTTCTTAATCTGCATTAGTTTTTTTGTGAACACAAATTTAGTTTGCTTTTCCTATGGAGATACCAAATGTATTTCTATATGGAAGTGTACATCGGTCATTTGGATGTGTTTTGGCTATGGAACCCATTTGTTTTTGTGAAATCGTATCATTATATTAAATTATTTTCCACAAGGTAAAAGTTAAAATAGCTTGTAAAAAAGAAACAATATAATGCGGCATTATAAGGTTAAATACGAGTTATACCAAATATATTTTCAAGTGACGATTTAGAAATGGAATTATTTTTTGTTCTAGCTAGGCGGAAAATCTAAGGATAGCCTTTATCGTTCTATTTTTTAAGAACGCTAGAACGTAAAATAAACTATTTACATCGGTTATTTTGGATTGTAATTGATATTAGCCCTCTAGTAGAGGACAGGTTTAGCAATTGTAGTAATCTAAAGAAGCAACCATGTTTTCTTTTGTTACATGGCAATCTATTACAAAATCTTCTATTGCTTTTAAGAGCACAAATTTCACTTGATTTCCTACATTTTTTTTGTCGTGGATAAGCATTTCTAAAATGGCTTCGTACTCAGAAGTTTCAATATGTACACGACCGTATATTTGTAAGACATGGTGTTTTATGGATTCAACGTCATCTATTGGGAAACCTAATTGTTTATAGGAAATGTAAGCAGCACAGACCATTCCTATAGCAATGGCTTCTCCATGTGTTAAGGATTCTTTACTGTCCGAATCTAAGAAATAGGACTCAATGGCATGACCGAGAGTATGCCCGTAATTAAGTACTTTTCTCAAGTGTCCTTCTTTTGGATCTTTTAAAACTACCTTGTTTTTAATTTCTATCGATGGGTGAATTAGTTTTTTGAGTGCATCGATTTCTAAAGATTCATAATTCTTGATAGTTTCCCATATCTGAATATCAAATGTAAGTCCGTATTTGATGATTTCTGCCAGTCCAGATCTGATTTCTCTTTCTGGCAAAGTTTCTAAAAAACAGGGATCTATAAGAACCATTTCAGGATAAGAAAATAAACCAATTTGATTTTTGAGTACGCCTAAGTCAACACCTGTTTTTCCTCCTACAGACGCATCTACCATACTAAGTAAGGTAGTAGGGATATTTACAAACCAAATACCACGTTTAAAGGTAGAAGCTATAAAACCTCCCATATCTGTAATTACACCGCCTCCAAGGTTTATCAGTAAACTTTTTCTATCTGCTCCTAAATCTGTAAGTGTCCCCCACAGTCCCATGCAAGTGTCTAGGTTTTTATGAACTTCACCAGATTCTATTTCTAGCATTTCAATTTCGCAATGTGTTTCTAGCTGAGCCAATAAAATAGGGGCACAATGTTCATGTGTGTTTTCGTCAACAAGAATAAAAATTTTTGAAGGGGTATTTTCAAGAATAAACGCATTTAATGCGCGAAATGAATACTCATTAAAGTGGACATGATAATTATCAGATAAAATTGACTGCATTTTTACGAATTTAGATGCAAATTAAGGCTAAAAAATCGAATTATTAAAGCCTTACGTATTATCTTTGTAACATCTAAATTTTACCGAAGTGAAAAACATATTTAACAACACAAAAACAGCATTTGCCTTAAAGACTGATAGTCAGTTAGAAAGAGCGTATTTTTTGTTTGGAATGATTAAGCGAGAACCCTTAGTGAAAATAGGGACGGCATTGACTAAGTTTGCTTTGAATGCAAGGTTACCAGTAGAAAGACTTATAAGGGCAACAGTGTTTGATCATTTTTGTGGTGGGGTTACTGAAGAAGATTGTATGCCGAATATAAATAAAATGTATACTAAAAATGTACATTCTATCTTGGATTATTCAGCAGAAGGAAAAGAAGTAGAAGAACAGTTTGATTTTGCAATGTATAAAACCCTCAATACTATTGTATATGCTAAAGAGAATAAATCAATTCCATTTGCGGTATTTAAACCTACAGGTTTTGGTAAATTAAGTTTGTATCAGAAGGTGTCTGAAGGAGAAAAATTAGATGCTCATGAGGAGGTAGAATGGAAACGTATAGTAGAACGTTACAATACGGTGAGTAAGGCTGCAGAAAAAGCCAATGTGCCATTACTTATAGATGCTGAAGAATCTTGGATGCAGGATGCAGCAGATCAATTGATAGAACGCATGATGGAAAAATACAATACAGAGCGGGTGATTGTGTTTGGAACCTTGCAATTGTATCGTTGGGATCGTATGGATTACTTAAAAGGATTGTACGAAAGAGCGCAAAATAAAGGCTTTAAAATTGGGATGAAATTAGTGCGCGGAGCTTATATGGAAAAAGAACGTGAGCGTGCAGAAGAATATGGCTATAAAGATCCTATTTGTGCAAGCAAAGAAATTACAGATGCCAATTACAATGCGGTGCTTTCTTATATGTTTGAACATCTTAGAGATATGGCTATATTTTCTGGGACTCATAACGAGGATAGCTCTAAATTAATGATGGATTTGATTGATAAACATGGATTGTCTGTGAACGATCCTCGTTTGTGGTTTGGTCAATTGTTCGGTATGAGCGATCATATTAGTTATAATTTGAGTGAGCGCTCCTTTAATGTCGCTAAATATTTGCCATTTGGTCCGGTAAAAGATGTGATGCCTTATTTGATTAGACGTGCAGAAGAAAACACCTCTGTAGCAGGGCAAACAACTAGAGAATTAGACTTGATTAGCACGGAACGAAAACGAAGAAAAATGTAATAAATACAGGTTGAAAATTTTAAAAAAGTTGAAGTGAAAACTTCAACTTTTTTGTTTTTTTAAATTCTTAAAAGCACCTATTCTCTTTTGTTTTGAAAAGTAAACGGAAAATTTTTATTGGTTGATTATTGCTGTTTTGATTGGAGGGAAGTGGTTTTATGCGGGTGTTATTTTGAGAAAATATCCTAAAATAATTAAGAATAAATACCATGGACTTGTTATTTACAAGGAATATAGTTGTTATTTCATGTATTTTGTATGATATGCGTCATTATTTCATTTTTATTCAATTTATAATAATAAATAGATTACTTTTGCACATCAAAAAATTAGAAGATGCAATCTATTAGAAACATCGCTATTATAGCACACGTCGATCACGGGAAAACTACATTGGTTGATAAAATTATTGATCAAGCAAAAATTCTTGATGATAGGAAAGTAAGAACTGAATTATTATTAGATAGTAATGATTTGGAAAGAGAACGTGGTATTACCATTTTATCTAAAAACGTTTCTATAAATTATAAGGGTATAAAAATCAATGTAATTGATACTCCAGGGCATGCCGATTTTGGTGGCGAAGTAGAACGAGTATTAAAAATGGCTGATGGTGTATTGCTTTTAGTAGACGCATTTGAAGGGCCAATGCCACAAACAAGATTTGTACTTGGAAAAGCAATCGAATTAGGATTAACTCCTATTGTTGTGGTAAACAAGGTAGATAAGGAAAACTGTACACCAGACATCGTTCACGAAAAAGTGTTTGATTTAATGTTCGCATTGGATGCATCAGAAGAACAATTAGACTTTACGACTATTTATGGTTCTGCTAAAAATGGTTGGATGAGCACTGATTGGAAAGATCCTAAAGAAGATATTACGGATTTGTTAGATGCTGTATTGGAAACAATTCCAGAAGCACCATATAGAGTTGGGACTCCTCAAATGCAAATTACATCATTAGATTTCTCTGCATTTACAGGACGTATTGCTATTGGTCGTGTATTTAGAGGAGATTTAGAAGAAAATAAAGATTACATGTTGTGTAAAGCTGATGGTGTTACTAAGAAAGTACGTATCAAAGAATTACACGTGTTTGAAGGGATGGGTAAAGTCAAAGTTTCAAAAGTTCGTAGTGGAGATATTTGTGCTATTACAGGGATTGAGGGATTCGAAATTGGTGATACCATTGCTGATCTAGAAGAACCAGAAGCATTGCCTCGTATTAAAGTAGATCAACCTACAATGAGCATGTTATTTACCATTAATAATTCTCCATTCTTTGGGAAAGAAGGAAAATTTGTAACGTCTCGTCATTTACGTGATCGTTTGTTCAAAGAAACTGAGAAAAACTTAGCATTGCGTGTAGATACTACAGATAGTGAAGATAAATTCATGGTTTTTGGCCGTGGAGTTTTGCACTTGTCAGTATTGATCGAAACCATGCGTAGAGAAGGATATGAATTACAAGTGGGACGTCCACAAGTAATTATTAAAACAATAGACGGTGTTAAATCTGAACCAATTGAAACATTGGTAGTAGATGTACCAGAACATTCTTCTAGTAAAGTAGTAAATTTAGTTTCGTTACGTAAAGGTGATTTATTAGTGATGGAACCAAAAGGAGATTTACAACATCTAGAATTTGAAATTCCTTCTCGTGGATTGATAGGTTTGCGTAATAAAATTTTAACTGCAACTTCAGGTGAAGCGATCGTAAATCATACATTTTTAAAATTCGGCCCTTATAAAGGTGATTTTAATGATGTAG
The DNA here is from genome assembly GCA_965224465.1 of Flavobacteriaceae bacterium. GTDB lineage: Bacteria > Bacteroidota > Bacteroidia > Flavobacteriales > Flavobacteriaceae. The sequence goes on from OZ245049.1 coordinate 5,137,254, forward strand.
TAAACGGAGCATTGATATCTGCTGAAGCGGGAAGAGCAACTGCATATTCTATCGATAAATTAGGAGATAGAGGTATCTTCTTTATTGATGTGAATCAAGAAATATACAAAGGACAAGTTGTAGGAGAAAACAACCGTCAGGACGATATTGCGATCAATTTGACAAAAGGTAAAAAATTGACAAACGTTCGTAAATCAGGAACAGATACTGCTGTAAATATTGCACCTAAGAAAGATTTTTCTTTAGAGGAATGTATGGAGTATATTAAAAATGATGAATACTTAGAAGTGACTCCTGCTAGTTTGAGAATGCGTAAAATCAACTTTATTAAATAAATAAGATTTTCTAACATATTCAAAGTTTGCATAGCAAATTTTTTCAAAAAAACTTCAATTGAAAGATTGAAGTTTTTTTTATACCTCTAATTGAAACATAATTCTCTCCTAAGGAAGAGGGTTTTGATTGTTATTTATTCCAGTCTATTTTCGGGATTTCTGTTTGAGAAAACACCAGGCATGAATTGTACATTTACAAAATGTTTTATCTCAAATGCTAGGAGGAAAGGAGTGCTATCACGGTTCGTGTATGAGTGCGATTAAAACACTACATTACACGGCGTCTAAATAGTTGAAATAAATAATTAGTGATTTTTAGAATCAAAAGAAGTTGTTAGACAAATAGAACATATAATGTCAATATTTCCGAATAAAAGTTTTAAAGGATCATTAAAATGTTTTTTTAAGATTTTATGAAAGGGGGGCTTCAGAATATTCTCCCAAAGATAATATTATTTAGGAAACATGCCTCGTTCTTTTGGGTGAGGTTGTTGATTAAAACGAGTGTTTTGCTATAGTCTTTAACGGATTGAAGACAGTATTAGAATTACAGGTCTTCTGAAATATAAATAGAATATCTTAACATAAAAGAGAGCAGTTTCACTGTAGTCACACGGGATGTAATCCGATTGGCATTGTTGAAATTGATGATTAGTAAGAACTTTGACTCTGCCTCTTTGTGTTAATTTACTTTATAAATTGTGGCTGGTTAACCAACTATATAGTTGGGCGTATCTACTGTTTGAGAATGATGGCTTGTGTTTTGATAGATGCATCTAAATTACTCCTTTATTTTACATATAATTCCCCTAGGACTGGTCTCTAAAAATAAAATAATCTTTCGAAAACAGATTTCATATTCTCATATTTAAGTTTTTGATTTGGAAATGGAAGAATTATTTTTTATATTTGACTGTAGTAAGCAATCACATTTATAAAACAAGAAGTGTTTTATCGGTTGTATTGAAAACCCCATACTAATTAATCCCTAATCCCTACCCCCATACCCTAGTAAGTAATGAAATTTAACAGACTAAAAAACAGCATGCTAGCTTTAGTGTGCCTGCTATCTATCTCATGTACAAATGAGACAACAGATTCCGAAATCATAGATGAAACTCAAAAACATTTAAATGTAGGTACCTATACTTCATTTGAAAGTGATGTCTTAAATTTAATAAATGTATATCGCATTTCAAAAAAAATTCCACCTTTAATAAGATTAGAGTTAGTTTCATCCATTTCTAAGAATCATACCCTTTATATGATAAAAGCTCAAGAGCTAAGTCATGATTATTTTAACAAACGATATTTAGAATTGGCATCTAAGGTGCAAGCAACTCTTGTAGGTGAAAATGTTGCTGTTGGATATGCTACTGCAAAAGGTGTGGTAAATGGTTGGATTGCTAGTGATGGACATCGAGCTATTATCGAAACCGAAGCATTTACTCATTTTGGTATTTCAATTAAATCGGATAAACAAGGAATGAATTATTTTACAAATATTTTTATAAAACGATAAAATATGAATTTAGATTTGAAAAAAAACACAGCTAATAATTCGGTGTCTTTAGTTTGTGAGAAGTCAGATAAAAGTCAGATTATTAATATGGAAGAAGTAAAAATTAATACCTTGATTCCTGAATTTGAATATAACAATTCGAAAAAAGAGACCGTGAGGTATTCATTGTAATATAATATTCCTGACTTCCTTTATGTTTTTACTTTATAAAAGAAAAACAGCCGTAATGTACTTGTGTTTTAAACGTCGTCCCCACGAAAATTTATAATGCAAGCATTACGACTGAAATTACTTTTTTATATGATAAACATATAAAGAAGTAATACGGCAAAGATACTAGAATAACAGTAAGTATGCAAATTTAATCTAATTCCTTTTTTGATTTTTTTTTAGGATTTTAAAACCGATACAAATCATGTATAAGTCTACTAATGTGCTGGTAATGTGTGTTTAGTGATCGATTTGTTGTGCTGTTAAAATGTGGATGTTTTAAAAAAGACTTTAGGTGACATTTTTTAATTGTTGATTTTGTAAACATTTAATGCATAGTACCTCTTTTTAGAAGTCTTTTTTGAACATAAGAAATTACAGTTTTAAAGGAAAATCTGTATATAACATGCCTTAATGTATTTTTTTACTATCTTGTACACACTAACTAACCCCTAGGAATTAACGTTTTGTGAAATTTTCATATAAGATTAATTCCTGTTTATTACCTGTTTTATGTTCAAGAAATCATTTTTTGTATTCGTTATTCTTGTTTTTTTTATTCCTAATTTTTTGTTTTCACAAACAGTTCTTAAAGCAGGTGATCTTGTTTTTTTAGGGATTAATGCTGATGGTCCTGCTTCAAATCATGTGGTTTCTGTACTGTTTTTAGTTGATGTTGCTGCTGGTACAGAAATATCATTTACCGATATAGGATGGGATAGTGTTAATTCTAAGTTTAAAGCGGGCTTGGGACTGGGTGATTATTTTTTTAGATATACTATAGGAACTGCTGTGAATCGTGGTACAATACGTAAAATCGCTTTGAGTTTTTTGGGACACCCAAGAGGCGTTTATGATCCTGTAACTATAGGTGTTGATGAGCGTAAAGGGGATCAACTATTTGCTTTTCAAGGGGGCTGGGGAAACCCAAGACTTATTACGGGACTAACAACCTTTGTAGATAGCAATACATCGGATAACCTTTGGGATGGATCTGCTACCAGCCTATATAATTCGGGCTTACCAAGTGGTTTATCAAATGGAGATACCGCTATTAGATTGCATGTTGGAACTTTACATAAAGACAATTGGCAGTTTAATTGTAATTTGATGACAGGAGGAGAGACGATATCAGGAAAACCTGTAGATATCCGTGCTGCTGTTTACAATGTATCTAATTGGGATTCTTCAAATACAGTTACGTATGATCCGAAAGGAAACACCAGTTGTTCTTATAATGTGTATTGTGAAGCCGCTGTACTTACTAGTTTTAGCACTATAGAAAATCCTTGTTATGATCAAGAAATAACAATCACTATTGTTGGGGACTTAAATGAAGCTACGGAATGGCAAATTCTTAAAGGTTCATGTTCAGGAACCACAACTGTTATCGGTACAACCTCTAGCAATACTTTTTCTTTTAATATTACAGAAAGTAATACCTATGCTGTTCGACCTTCTGGTGGATGTGCTTTTTCTGGAAGTCCATGTTTTGAAAAGGAAATAAAATTAGAAACGGTTAAACCAATCGTAAAAATAAAAAATAATAAGGTAGAATTAGGCACTGATGGAAAAGCTTCAATAACAGTTTCAGACATTAATAATGGAAGTTCGGACAATTGTTCTATTGCAACAATGTCTTTGGATATAACGGAATTTGAGTGTTCAAATTTAGGTGATAATACAGTGATTTTAACGATAAAAGATTCATCTGGAAATGTGCAGACGAAATCGGCGCAGGTTACTGTTGAAGATAAAATATTACCTGTAGCAATCGCCCAAAATATAACAGTTCATTTAGATGCCACAGGAAACGTGAGTATTACACCAGCTGATGTAAATAATGGAAGTACAGACAATTGTGCTATTGCTTCTATGAGTCTTAATAAAACAAGTTTTGATTGTACAAATTTAGGCGTAAATACGGTGATTTTAACGGTGAAAGATGCTTCTGGAAATTCAAATGTTGCAACTGTAACTGTAACGGTAAAAGATACTATTCCCCCTTCCATAATTGCCAAGGATATTTCTGTATATATTTCTGCTGACGGTAGCGTAACGGTAAATCCTTCTGATGTTGATAATGGCAGCGCAGATAATTGTGGAATTGCAAGCAGAAGTTTGAGTAAAACTACGTTTAGCTGTGGAGATATAGGTGAGAATACCGTGATTTTTTCTGTAGAAGATTCTACGGGGAATACGCTGACTGCAAATGTAAAAATCACAGTTTTTGATGCTCTAAAACCTACAGTAAAAACAAAAAATATCACGGTAGAATTAGGCACTGATGGAAAAGCTTCAATAACAGTTTCAGACATTAACAATGGAAGTTCGGACAATTGTTCTATTGCAACAATGTCTTTGGATATAACGGAATTTGAGTGTTCAAATTTAGGTGATAATACAGTGATTTTAACGATAAAAGATACATCAGGGAATGTGCAGACGAAATCGGCGCAGGTTGCTGTTGAAGATAAAATATTACCTGTAGCAATTGCCCAAAATATAACAGTTCATTTAGATGCCACAGGAAACGTGAGTATTACACCAGCTGATGTAAATAATGGAAGTACAGACAATTGTGCTATTGCTTCTATGAGTCTTAATAAAACAAGTTTTGATTGTACAAATTTAGGCGTAAATACGGTGATTTTAACGGTGAAAGATGCTTCTGGAAATTCAAATGTTGCAACTGTAACTGTAACGGTAAAAGATACTATTCCCCCTTCCATAATTGCCAAGGATATTTCTGTATATATTTCTGCTGACGGTAGCGTAACGGTAAATCCTTCTGATGTTGATAATGGCAGCGCAGATAATTGTGGAATTGCAAGCAGAAGTTTGAGTAAAACTACGTTTAGCTGTGGAGATATAGGTGAGAATACCGTGATTTTTTCTGTAGAAGATTCTACGGGGAATACGCTGACTGCAAATGTAAAAATCACAGTTTTTGATGCTCTAAAACCTACAGTAAAAACAAAAAATATCACGGTAGAATTAGGCACTGATGGAAAAGCTTCAATAACAGTTTCAGATATTAATAATGGAAGTTCGGACAATTGCTCTATTGCAACAATGTCTTTGGATATAACGGAATTTGAGTGTTCAAATTTAGGTGATAATACAGTGATTTTAACGATAGAAGATACATCGGGAAATGTGCAGACGAAATCGGCGCAGGTTACTGTTGTAGATGAAATATTACCTGTAGCAATCGCTCAAAATATAACAGTTAATTTGGATGCCACAGGAAACGTGAGTATTTCGGCAGCGGCTTTAAATAATGGAAGTTCAGACAATTGTTCTATTGCTTCTATGAGTCTTAATAAAACAAGTTTTGATTGTACAAATTTAGGCGTTAATACGGTGATTTTAACGGTGAAAGATACTTCTGGAAATTCAAATGTTGCAACTGTAACTGTAACGGTAAAAGATGCTATTCCCCCTTCCATAATTGCTAAGGATATTTCTGTATATATTTCTGCTGACGGTAGCGTAACGGTAAATCCTTCTGATGTTGATAATGGCAGCGCAGATAATTGTGGAATTGCAAGCAGAAGTTTGAGTAAAACTACGTTTAGCTGTGGAGATATAGGAGAGCATACCGTGCTTTTTTCTGTAGAGGATTCTACGGGGAATACGCAGACTGAAAATGTAAAAATCACAGTTTTTGATGCTCTAAAACCCATTGTAAAAACAAAAAATATCACGGTAGAATTAGGCACTGATGGAAAAGCTTCAATAACAGTTTCAGATATTAATAATGGAAGTTCGGACAATTGCTCTATTGCAACAATGTCTTTGGATATAACGGAATTTGAGTGTTCAAATTTAGGTGATAATACAGTGATTTTAACGATAAAAGATACATCAGGGAATGTGCAGACGAAATCGGCGCAGGTTACTGTTGAAGATAAAATATTACCTGTAGCAATCGCCCAAAATATAACAGTTCATTTAGATGCCACAGGAAACGTGAGTATTACACCAGCTGATGTAAATAATGGAAGTACAGACAATTGTACTATTGCCTCTATGAGTCTTAATAAAACAAGTTTTGATTGTACAAATTTAGGTGTAAATACGGTGATTTTAACGGTGAAAGATACTTCTGGAAATTCAAATGTTGCAACTGTAACTGTAACGGTAAAAGATACTATTCCCCCTTCCATAATTGCTAAGGATATTTCTGTATATATTTCTGCTGACGGTAGCGTAACGGTAAATCCTTCTGATGTTGATAATGGCAGCGCAGATAATTGTGGAATTGCAAGCAGAAGTTTGAGTAAAACTACGTTTAGCTGTGGAGATATAGGAGAGCATACCGTGCTTTTTTCTGTAGAGGATTCTACGGGGAATACGCAGACTGAAAATGTAAAAATCACAGTTTTTGATGCTCTAAAACCCATTGTAAAAACAAAAAATATCTCGGTAGAATTAGGCACTGATGGAAAAGCTTCAATAGCAGTTTCACACATTAACAATGGAAGTTCGGACAATTGTTCTATTGCAACAATGTCTTTGGATATAACGGAATTTGAGTGTTCAAATTTAGGTGATAATACAGTGATTTTAACGATAAAAGATACATCTGGGAATGTGCAGACGAAATCGGCGCAGGTTACCGTTGTTGATAATATACCTCCTGCCGTGATTGCCAAACAGAATATAACTGTTAGTTTGGATGGCACAGGGAAAGCGAGTATTACACCAGCTGACGTAAATAATGGAAGTACAGACAATTGTACTATTGCCTCTATGAGTCTTGATAAAACAAGTTTTGATTGTTCTAATTTAGGTAAAAATCAAGTGAGGCTTTCTGTACAAGATACTGCTGGAAATTCAAATTCTGTAAATGCAATTGTAACGGTTTTAGATATGATTATGCCCACCATTCAATGCATCACCGATCAAACGGTCTCCTTTTCTAAAAGTTGTAATGTTTCTTTAAAGGATTATACAAAGCAGCTTACATACACAGATAATTGCCTACAAGGAATAAAAATCACTCAAACACCTGTACATGGAACTTTAATACAAGAAGATACAGAGGTTGTTATTACGGTGACTGATGGCAGTGGAAATACAAATACGTGTAGATTTATGGTTTTCACTAAAGATACAACAGCTCCAGAAATAACCTGTCCTGTAAATCTTAGGATTGGATTAAATTCAGCGTGTAATATTCAGGTGCCAGATTTTAAAAGTGTTGTAAATGTGATTGGTTTTTGCGATTCAAATGTAAGTCTTACACAGCTACCTAAAGTAGGTACTGTTATCGATGAGAATACAAAAATTGTAATTACTGCTACAGATGATAGTGGTAATACGAATAGCTGTAGTTTTCTGTTAATAGTTGCAGATGTCCTAGCTCCAGTTCCCGCCGTTGCCATATTGCCTATAGTAACTGGGGTTTGCCAAGCAAGTGTAACTGATGCGCCGTTGGCTATAGATAATTGTCAAGGTATAATTGTTGGGACGACCTCTAGTGCTCTAAATTTTGATGCGCAAGGAAACTATACCATTACTTGGAAATACGATGATGGTGTTGGTAATATAGCATGGCAAACTCAGAAAATAGTAATTAAGGATCAAGTATTGCCGATTGTTAAAGTGAAAGATTTTAAAGTTGTAAACGCGGGTGAGGATGTCTTTATAAGCGTGGAAGATATAGATAATGGTAGTTCTGATAATTGTGCTATTAAATTCATGAAACTGAGTAATACTGATTTTTCGTGCTATCCTATAGGTGATTATGCGGTTACTTTAATCGTTGAAGATATTAGTGGGAATATAGAGGAAGCTACTGCAATTATAAGTATTGATGGAGATGATTTAGATCATGATTTAATTCCGGATAGTTGTGACGGAGATATGGATGGTGATGGTATAATTAATAGTGAGGACAACTGTCCGACCATACCTAATACGGATCAGTTAGATATTGATAACGATGGGATTGGAGATGTTTGTGATTCAAATGATTTGGTGTTTTCTAAAGGGTTTTCACCCAATGGTGATGGTTTAAGAGACTATTTTATAATACAAAATGTAGTGAATTACCCAAAGAGTACACTTCGTGTTTACAATAGAAACGGAAATTTAGTTTTTAAAACAAATCAGTATAAGAATGATTGGAATGGACGTTTAAATGGTGTAGGCAATAATCAACTTCCAGCAGGTGCTTATTTTTATAGTTTTGATAAAGGGACGAATCAGGTGCCAGTTCAAGGTTGGGTATATATTAATTATTAAGCATGCCTGTTATACCAAATACATTTCCAAGTGAGGGTTAGAAATGGAATTATAGCTAGTCGGAAAATGGATGGATATCCATATCTATTGTTCTGTTTTTCAACAACGCTAGAACGTGAAATAAACTATTTATATCGGTGATTTTGGATTTTAGTTGGTATTATAAAACTGATACAGGTTATTTAATAAGACTTCACCCAATATCAATGTTGTTTTTAAGAAAGTAAATAGATACTTTATGTATGAAAAAGCAGGATAACGCTTCTTAACAACTAAGGTTCGTGTGGTTCGTAGCTTCTAGCTTACACAAGCTGTTTCCGATGCCAATTCAAAAGGTGCTGTTATCGGATTTATATGGCAGAAATATAAAGGGTTACTATTTATTTTGATAGGCGGAAGTTGTTTTTAGAATTGAACGTGTCAATCTCTTGTCTTAAATAAATAATCTATAGATAAGAACAACAACCAGCGACAAACCAATGTTTAGGGGTGTTTGTGAAAATTTATTTTCAAAAAAAATAGTTTTTTAAAGATAATAGTCTAATTTTGCATGCAATTAATTTTTACTGATTGCACCATGATTTCAGATACTTCAAAATTTGTAGGAGAAGGACTCACCTACGACGATGTACTATTAATACCTGCTTACTCAGAGGTTCTTCCACGTGAAGTTTGTACAAAAACTAAATTTTCAAAAAACATAAGCATAAATATTCCAGTTGCCTCAGCTGCAATGGATACTGTAACAGAATCTGCAATGGCAATTGCCATGGCACGTGAAGGAGGTATCGGTGTTTTGCATAAAAACATGACTATTGAGCAGCAAGCGATAGAAGTCAAAAAGGTAAAACGTTCAGAATCTGGGATGATTTTAGAACCTATAACCGTGCATGCTGATGAAATGGTAATGGCTGCAAAAAAATTAATGGCTGAGTTTAAGATTGGAGGAATTCCTGTAGTAGACAACAAAGGGCTATTGATTGGAATTGTAACAAATAGAGACTTGCGTTTCGAAAAAAATAACAGTCGTTTAATTTCAGAAGTAATGACTTCAGAAAATTTGGTAACAGTGGCTGTAGGGACTTCGTTAAAACAAGCAGAAATTATTTTGCAAGATAATAAAATCGAAAAATTGCCAGTTGTTGATACTAATTTTAAACTGGTAGGTTTAATTACATTTAGAGATATTATCAAGGTTAGAGAAAATCCAAATGCAAATAAAGATAAATATGGACGTTTACGTGTAGCTGCCGCAATCGGTGTTACGGGTGATGCTGTTGAAAGAGCTGAGGCTTTGGTAAAGGCAGGTGTTGACGCTTTGATTATTGATACAGCTCATGGACATACCAGAGGCGTGGTAACAGTGTTGAAAGCTGTTAAAACCAAATTTCCGGAGACAGATGTAATTGTTGGGAATATTGCAACGGGAGCTGCAGCCAAATTTTTGGTGGAAGCAGGTGCAGATGGTGTAAAAGTAGGTATTGGACCTGGTTCTATTTGTACTACTCGTATAGTGGCAGGTGTTGGTTACCCACAATTGTCGGCTGTGTTTGAAGTTGCTGAAGCAATCAAAGAATCTGGAATTCCTGTAATTGCAGATGGAGGAATTAGATATACAGGAGATATTCCAAAGGCAATTGCTGCGGGTGCTGACTGTGTGATGTTAGGTTCTTTATTAGCAGGAACAAAAGAATCTCCTGGTGAAACAATTATTTTTGAAGGTAGAAAATTCAAATCGTATCGTGGTATGGGATCCTTGGAAGCTATGAAACAAGGTTCTAAAGATCGTTATTTTCAAGATGTGGAAGATGATATTAAAAAATTAGTTCCAGAAGGAATTGTTGGACGTGTTCCTTATAAAGGTGAATTGTTCGAGACCATGCACCAGTTTGTTGGTGGATTAAAGGCGGGGATGGGCTACTGTGGCTCTAAAGATATTGATACTCAAAAAGGAGCACAGTTTGTGAAAATTACCGCTTCCGGAATCAATGAAAGTCACCCTCATGATGTTACCATTACAAAAGAAGCTCCAAATTATTCACGATAGTTTTAAGTTTTTTTAAGAGATATAAAGTCATCCATTTGGGTGACTTTTTTTTTCGATAAGGCCAAATATTTTTGCAAGGTAAGCATGCGGTCAAGTACATCTATGTTTATACGTTTTTCCAATTACCAGGAAGAAGTTCATATAGTTTATTTGCTTTATGTTCTTGGATTCTGTCCAATACATTTTCAAGCCAAGTATAAGGATTAATACCATAAGCTTTGCAGGAAGCAAAAAAGGAATACATCATTGCAATATTTTCTGCAGCATTGTGAGAACCTGCAAATAAGTAATTTTTACGACCTAAAGCTAATGGCCTGACCGCATTTTCTATATTGTTATTGTCTATCTCAAATTTGCCATCCAAGACGTATCTATTTAGATTTTCATAAATATTCATGGTATAGGCTATTGCCTTACCTATTGCGCTTTTAGGTAATACTTTATAACTATTTTCTTCTAACCATATTTTTAATGCATCCAAAATAGGTACAGCATATAATTGTCTATACCTTTTTAGAATGCCCACTTCTACTTTCCTATCTCTAGCTTTTTCTTCAATCTGATATAGGAGTTGTATTTGTTTTAAAACGTGACCAGCTCTATCTTTATCGTTATCTAGGGCTTTCTCAAAATACCTTCTTGCATGTGCCATACAGCCCAAAAGTGTTATTTCTCCTTTTGTTTGAAGTATTTGGTAAACTTTGTAGCCATCCGTCTGTAAGATTCCTGTAAAGTTTGATAAAACGCGTTCTGGAAGTTTACGGCTACGTCCTTGATCATACTTAAATAGTACAAGCTTGTTTTGTGGATTTCTGAAAAGCCACATATAACCTTGATGTAAAGCCTTTACTTTATGACTATCCTGTACTTTTATAGGTGATTCATCTGCTTGTAAATAATCTGTATTTTCTAAAACTTGAGATTCTAAGGCTTCAAAAAGAGGACGTATCAATTTACAAGTTCCGTTAAACCAATCTCCCATAGTAGAAGCGCTAATTATTAAGTTTTGGCGCTTTAGAATTTGAATTTGTCTGTAAAAAGGTAGATGATCTATAAATTTTGAAACACAAACATAAGCTAACATTCCTGCCCCTGCATTAGATCTTGGAATAGGGAGACTGGGTAAATCTGCAATTAAAACCCCTTGTTTATACGCATATTTTGGTCTTATAATCTGACGTACATAGATATTTGCGGGATTGTACTCCAATATTTCTGTAATCTCTTCTCCTATTTTCTTTGCGCCATGTTCTTTATCTAGGGGTTCTATAATCTCCGTTACTCTAGGTAAGTGAGCAGGTAAAATCATACGAATTGGCTTCTTCTTTTCTTTCTTATTGAGCTTTCTAGTATATGTAATCGTTTTTTCTTTTTCTTCTACTTGATCGCATGCAGAAGTCCCTGTAAATAAATCTATTTGCGCATCAATACTAGGGATAAAACGTTCCGTTTTCCTTCCAAAAAGAGCTCGTTGTAACTGATCTAATTGAAACTTTAAATCTGCGTTGTCAGAGCAAACTTTATCGTACTTTTCTTTTGAAACATATTCCACCTCAAGCGTTCTATCCATAGTAGAAAGATACGCTTTTTAAGCTGAAATATCACTATTAAAACCAAGTAATACCAAGGAGTTACCTGTTAAAATCTCTTTCTTTTTTTGATGTTTAAAATACTAATTCCATCAATTAACATAACTGTACTAGTGTAGTCTAAAATAATCAAACTTGTGTCAATATCATATTCAGAAAGTTCAAATGTACCTTCTTCTAATCGTTTGTAATAAAGAACAAACCCTCCTCCTGCCCAATGTAATAATTTCATTTTGTTTCGCCGCTTATTTATGAAAATAAAAACCGAACTACTTGTGGGTACTTGATCAAAAGCAGTCAATATAAGACCACTCAGACCGTCAAAACTTTTTCGCATATCTGTACTTTCACTGTACAAATAAAACTTTTGGGAACTTGATAAATTGAACATGTTATAGGTTGCTTTTATGAATTACAAAGCAAAAACTATTCATTTAGATGTGCAATATGTAGGACGCCGTATGCTTACTTTGCAAGTGACGGTTTAGAAATAGAATTATTTTTTAGAAGTGTTTTTATCAATAAATAAACGTATTTCTTCAAAATCTACATCGGAATCAAACCAAGTAATTGTGGGGTCTTTTTTAAACCAAGTAATTTGGCGCTTTGCAAAACGACGGGTGTTTTTCTTAATCTCTTCAATTGCAAATTCCAATGATATTTCTCCGTCAAAATGCAAGAATAATTCTCTATATCCAACGGTTTGAAGTGCGTTTAACGACTTGTATTTGTGCAATGTTCGTGCTTCTTCTAGCAGTCCGTTTGCTATCATAATGTCTACGCGTTGATTGATGCGATCATACATTAATTGTCTGTCGCTACGCAATCCTATTTGTACACTGTTAAAATTCCTAGGAGTTTTTGGTTTATTTTTAAACGAACTATACGTTTGTCCACTACCAATGCATACTTCTAAGGCACGGATTAGTCTGTGTGGATTGTCTAGTGCGATGTTATGGTATGATTCGGGGTCAAGCTTTAATAATTGCTGCTGTAAGGTTTGTATCCCTTTTTCTTCTAAGTCTGTTGTTAGTTGTATTCTTATTTCAGGAGCAACATCTGGGAAATAGTCCAAGCCTTTCAAAACTGCATTTACATACAATCCACTTCCGCCTACCATTACAACACTGGAATTGTCCTTGTGTAAATCGGTGATTTTAAGCAAGGCATCTCTTTCAAAACCACCGACACTATAATTTTCAAATACAGACCTGTTTTGAATAAAATAATGTGGAACAGCGGCTAATTCTTCCGCATTGGGAACAGCGGTTCCGATGGACATTTCTTTATAAAATTGACGTGAATCACAAGAAATAATAGCGCAGTTTAAATGCTGTGCTATTTGTATACTTAAAGCAGTTTTTCCGATGGCTGTAGGGCCAACAACGGTAAATAAATGTTTAGTCATGGTTTAGTTTTTCGCCACAGTTGTAGCAATAATCGGCATGGTCAAAATGATTTTCAGAACTGCACTCAGGGCAGCTTTGAGTGTTGGTACTTATAGCGTCTTGTTTGGTTATTTCGGAAGTGACAATACCTGTAGGTACGGCAATTATACCATAGCCTAGAATCATTACAATGCTCGCAATAAATTGCCCTAAAGCAGTGTGAGGAGCAATATCTCCATAACCTACAGTAGTTAATGTGACGATTGCCCAATACATACTTTTAGGAATGTTATCAAAGCCATTTTCTGCACCTTCCACCAAATACATGACCGTTCCTAAAATAATTGTCAATACAATCACGGCAAATAAAAACACTAATATTTTTGCTTTACTAGCTTTTAAAGCTTGAATTAATTTGTTAGAAGCACCCAAATAACGAGCAAGCTTTAAAATCCGAAAAACACGGAGTAGGCGCAATGCTCTTAAAGCAATTAGCACATGCCCTGCGCCAAATATTAAAGATAGATATTTAGGAATCGTAGCTAAAAAATCAATAATGCCATAAAAGCTAAAAATATAATGCCAAGGTTTTTTAATAGAAATAATGCGAAGAATATATTCTATAGTAAACAGAATGGTTACTACCCATTCTGCGGTATTTAAAAAGTTATGGTAATTTGCATCAATACTTTGAACACTTTCGAGCATCACTAATATGATGCTTAATAAAATGATAAAAATAAGCAGCACATCAAAGCGTTTTCCTGCTTTGGTGTCAGCCTCATAAATGATTTCGTGGAGTTTAGATTTCCACAAGCTATTTTTTTTTGTCATAAATTAAAATCGAACAATTTTTCCTACACGGTTACTTTGTAGGTATTTTTTGATAATCAATCTGTTTTGATCATTGTTTTTTAGTGGCGTAATCATCGTATGTAAAATGTCTATTTTTTCAATTTGATGTGCCAAATCCACAAAACAATAACCTATTAGGATGTCATTTTCGATTAAAATTACTGATTTTTCTCCAATTGTACGTCCTTTATCAATCAATAAAAGGTTGGGATTGGAAAATTGGACTTTTTTATATTGTTTTATATGGCTGATGTTAAACTGGGGAGCCTTTGCAGCAAGCTCTTGAACGTAAATTAATTGCAGCAAGAGTTGGTAACCTGTTTGGTCGTAACTAATAGAACTTACATCACGTTGAATACGCTTTGCATTTTTACTGTCTTTTAGAAATAATTGATTTACAGCTCTCTGTATGTTTTTTCCTTTGCCTATATATTGTATTGTTCCGTCAGCTGTATGGACGTAAAACACACCTTTTGTCTTCGGTAATTCAAGCAATAATTTTTGTAGCTTTGGTGCTAGGTTTTGTTTTATTTCTGGATGTATAGACCCTGAAACAATTTCTTTATGAACATCTTTTTGTAAGAGTAGTTTAAATAATTGTACCGTAGCAAGTGCATCTCCGTCTGCTCTGTGTCTGCTGGATATAGGGATTCCTAAAGATTTGCATAGGCGTCCTAGTTTGTAAGATTCTACTTCTGGAATTAAGGTCTTACTTAGTTCTACTGTACATAAGGACTTTCGGATAAAATCATAACCCAATCGTGTGAATTCGGTTCGTAAAATTCGATAATCAAAAGTAGCGTTGTGCGCTACTATTACACAGTCTTGAGTGATTTCTACAATTCGTTTTGCTACCTCGTGAAATTTTGGTGCATTGCGAACCATTTTGCTGTTTATTCCCGTTAGTTGTACTACAAAAGGTTGTATTTCACGCTCTGGATTTACCAAGCTTACAAAATTATCAATCACCGTATGACCGTCAAATTTATAAATGGCTATTTCCGTAATTCCTTCTTCGTTGAATTTCCCCCCTGTGGTTTCTATGTCTAATATTGCGTACACTTAAATATAATTTCTAGTTCCAAAAATAGCACTTCCTACACGTACCATAGTACTTCCACAATTTATGGCTAGTGGATAATCACCGCTCATCCCCATAGATAATGTGTCAAAATTATGGATGGGTGCAAGCTGATTGTAAAGTGCTTTTAATACTTCAAATTCTGTTTTTACTATCGTAGTATCTTCTGTAAAACTTGCCATCCCCATAAAACCTTTGATTTGGATATTTTCTAAAGATTTAAATTCGTCAGATAGTAGCAGGTTTGCAACTTGATCTGTTGGTATTCCAAATTTAGTATCTTCGTCGGCAATTTTTATTTGAAGTAGGCAAGAGATTGTTCTTCTGTGCTTTTTGGCTTGTTTGTTTATTTCCTTTAAGGTTTTTATACTATCTACTCCGTGAATCAAATCTACAAAATGAGCCATATACTTTACTTTATTGCGTTGTAAATGTCCTATCATGTGCCATTTGATATCCTTTGGTAATTCCTCAAATTTGGCGACCATTTCTTGAATTTTATTTTCTCCAAATACACGCTGACCAGCTTTGTAAGCCTCTAAAATATCACTTGCAGGTTTGGTTTTAGACACCGCTACAAGTAATATGTTATTGGGGATTTCTTTTCGAATACTCGCAAGATTTGCTTCAATACTCATACCTTATAATGTTGTTTTTTTTCGAAGTCAAAGATACGGTAAAAATATGAGCTTTTTACTGCGCTTTCATTTCAAATATGGTGAGCCCACTTCGTAATTTTGGTTCGATATATGTGCTTTTGGGGGGCATTTTTAAATTTTCATCTGCAACAGCCTTAAGCTGAGTTGTAGAGACGGGGAATAAACCAAATCCAACCTTGTATTTTCCAGAATCTACCTGGTTTTTGAGTTGTTGGTCGTCAAATTTTGCAGGCATGCATTTGATACGCGTATTGATACTTAAATCCTCAATTCCCAGGATGGGCTTTAGGATGGTTTTATAAATAATATGTGGATCCAAATCGGATTTGGCATTGTTGATTTTATAATCCATATTCCGTAAGTATAAGGAATAATATTCACCGTCCAAATACATGCTAAAATGGTGTTTTTTTGTTGGTTTATAACGTTGCTGTCTACGGTTTTCAATGCGATACGTGACTTTTAATGCAGCTAAAAATGCTGATTTACTCAGCCCGTTAAGATCCTTTATCAAACGATCAAAAGCAGTGATTTGTAAATTGGCATCTGAAATTAAATAACTCATAAAAAAATTATAGTCCTCTTCTCCAGTATGGTTTGGGTTTTCAGATTTTAATTTTTTTGCTAAAAAATTGGAAGAAGCACTTCTGTGATGTCCGTCTGCGATGTATATGCAATCCATCTGTTCAAATTCTTTTTCGATGCTAAAAATATCTAGATCGTCATCTATAATCCAAAATTTATGCGTCCTTTTTGTGTGTGTTGTAAATTCGTATTCGGAGCGTTTACTGGCGTATTTTGTGTAAATACGATTGATAAGATTGCTGTCTGGATAGGTGAGGAGTACAGGTTCTGCGTTAAACCCAGTAATGTTTAAGTAATTTCCAAAAAGCTCCTCTTTGTGTTGTATGGTGTCTTCGTGTTTCTTAATCACATTATTTTGATAATCCTCCACATTTGCTACGGCTATTATTCCCCAAAATAAATCGTCTTCAAAAGTCTTTTGATGTAAGTAATAACTGGGTTTATCATCTTTAAGATAAATGTTCTCTTGCTTGAATTCTTTGTATTTTTCTGCAACAAGTTTGAACCGTTCTTCTCCTGAATATTCAATATTATCTGTGTATCCAGGCTTTATGACATGTAAAAAAGAATAGGGATTAAAATCTAAAGACGCATTCAATTCATCTTCTTTATAGGCCTCGTAGGATCGGGAAGTAGCGAGTGCAGCTTTGTCGCGTGTAGGGCGTATTGCTCTAAAAGGTTTTATAATAGCCATAAGATTCTCGTATTTGAGTATGTGTATCCCAAAGGTACAATGAAAATCACCTATTTTTAATAAAAAAAACGTTTTCGTAAAGATTTAGAAATTCCTTAATAATTGTTTGTTTGTCTTAAGAAAATGATTCCGTAATGCAGTTTTTTTTCTTTAATCTGTACGTTCTAGCACTTAGAAGTCTTTTTTCTGAATAAAAAGAGCCACTTGTACAAGTGGCTCTTTTAAATAGATGTGATTTTTATTTAAGTAAGAATCTCAATAATTTGATCTGCTAATTCAGTACCTATTCTATTTTGAGCTTCTCCTGTAGCAGCTCCAATATGTGGTGTAAGTGATAGGTTTGGATTCATTAATAATTGAACTTCTGGTTGCGGCTCATTTTCGTAAACATCTAAAGCTGCAGAGGCAATATGTCCAGATTCTAAAGCCTGTACAAGTGCCATTTCGTCTACAACTCCTCCACGAGAAGCATTTACGAGGACAGCTCCTTTTTTCATGAGTTCAAATTCTTGTGTTGAGATAACGTATTCTTCTTGAGCTGGTACGTGTAGCGTGATAAAATCAGCTTCTTTCAATACGTCTTCTTTTGAGATGGTAGCTACGTTAAAAAATAAAGATTGGTCATCAAAAAATGTTACTTCTAGGTTTACTTGATCAATAAAAGGATCAAAAGCAATCACTTTCATCCCAAGTCCAAGTGCTATTTTTGCAGTGGCTTGACCAATACGTCCAAAGCCTAAAACACCCAATGTTTTTCCTCTAAGTTCTACACCTCCAGCAAATGCTTTCTTTAATCCCTTAAAATTAGCATCGCCTTCTAAAGGCATATTTCTATTAGAAACATGTAAGAAACGCGCCATTCCAAATAAGTGTGCAAACACCAATTCAGCTACTGAATGTGAAGAAGCAGCAGGTGTATTTATTACTTTTAAACCTTTTTTTCGAGCGTATTCAACATCTATATTATCCATTCCAACGCCTCCGCGTCCTATCACTTTTAATGATGGACAACCGTCTATGATATCCTGGCGTACGGTAGTGGCACTACGTACTAAAATTACATCAATTTGATGTTTGTTTATGTATTTAATGAGTTGGTCTTGTGAAACCGTTGTTAATATTACTTCGAAACCTGCATTTTCCAATGCAATTACACCACTTGTGGCTATTCCGTCATTTGCGAGTACCTTCATAGTTTTTATTTTAAACTTGTTCTTCTAATTGTTTCATAGTAGCTACCAATACTTGGATGCTTTCGATAGGCATAGCATTGTAAATACTTGCTCTGTAACCACCTACAGAACGGTGTCCTTTTAATCCACTGATCCCTACTTTGTTCCACATTTTGTCAAATGTTTCTTGTTTGCTTTGGTCTGTTAAGTTAAATGTAACATTCATCAACGATCTGTCTGCTACGGCAGCATAGCCTTTGAATAATGGATTTCTGTCAATCTCATTATATAAAATGGCTGCTTTTGCTTCGTTTAATTTTTCGATGGCTTCTAAACCTCCTAATTTTTTAACCCACTGTAATGTTAACATAGATACATATACAGGGAATACAGGTGGTGTATTAAACATGCTGTCTTTGCTAATATGTACTTGGTAATCTAACATTGCAGGGATTTTACGTCCTGTTTTTCCTAAAATCTCATCTTTTACGATGACCAAGGTAGTTCCTGCGGGGCCCATATTTTTTTGAGCTCCAGCATAAATTAAATCAAATTGAGTAAAATCTATTTTCTTAGAAAATATATCAGAACTCATATCACAAACTAATAAGGCATCTGTTTTTGGAAACTCTTTTAATTGAGTGCCGTAAATAGTATTATTCGATGTTACATGTACATAATCTACATCAGTCGGAACAACGTAATTTTTTGGAATATAATTAAAACCTTTGTCTTTAGACGATCCCATTATAACTACTTCTCCTAAAGCTTCTGCCTCTTTTATTGCTTTAGAACTCCATGCACCAGTGTCTAAATATGCCGCTTTTCCATTTACTTTCATTAAATTATACGCGGACATTAAAAACTCTAAACTTGCACCGCCTTGTAAGAATAATACAGAATACCCTTCAGGTAATTCCAATAATTCTTTCACCAAACTGCGAGCAGTTTCCATTACCTCTACAAAATCTTTACTTCTATGAGAAATCTCAATTAACGATAAATCCAAACCGTTAAAATTTACGACTGCTTCTGATGCCTTTTTTAATACTTCTTGTGGCAAAATACAAGGGCCTGCACTAAAATTGTGTTTTTTCATAAAATGATTAGATAAAATTGTTTAGTTGTGAAATTTTACTATTGCAAAGTTTAACAAAAAAAAGGAAATCTACACCATATATTAGTTAAAAAAAGTATCACAATTTTATCAAAAATTCAATAGTATCTACCCTATCCGCATAATCCCATAATTGAGGGTTCTGTGTGTCTCCGAAATCGATATAGTTGTTGTCAATTGACTTATTTACAATGCATTGTATGTTTTTTGACTGGGATTCTAAAGTCTCTGCAAGTGCTCCTATATCGTTGTAGTACTCATAAAAAAGTGTCGCTATAGGAGATCCAAAACTAGATTCTTCTTTTAATACCAAAAAACCGTTGTCTTTCAATTTAAAGAGGCTCATCAGATAGACTGCTTTGTTATAATCGTAGTTATTTGCGTATTTATCGTAATAAATAATGTCTTTATGCTTAAACATTGCCTCAAAAAAAGCATCAAAATTGTAGTTTATCGGGACATATAATTTTGAAACAGATCTGCAACCCAAACCAAAATATTGAAAAATATCATCACCCAATGCTTCTAATTCTTTGGGTGTTTCTTTTCCCGTTAATATGGCTACAGAATTCCTGTTTTTTCTGATAATATTTGGATGTTTTCCAAAATAATAATCAAAATAACGGGATGTATTGTTGCTTCCTGTTGCAATTACGGCGTCAAAATTTTCTAGTTTCTGTTCTGTAAAAGTGATTTTCCCTTTAAAAGATGGCTGTATTTGCTCTAAATATTTGGCGAATAGAGGCAGCATTTGCTTGTCGTTAGATGATAGTTTAACCAAAGCGTTGTGCCCCGTAATTAATACAGATAAAAAGTCGTGAAAGCCTACTAGTGGGATGTTTCCAGCCATAATAATAGCCACTGTTTGTGGCTTCTTTGCTGTAATAGTATAATTTTCCAGCCATTTGTCTAAGTTATTCTTTGATAAGGCGTTGCTCCAGCCTTCTATTGCAAAAAGTACATTGTTGATCGTATACCAACTGTTTTGCTCGCGGGCGCGTTTTATTTGCATGTGAAATGCATCAAAAAAGAGATCGTTGTGTGGAATTCCTTCTTGTTGTTTGATTTCTTTTTCAGTAAATTGACTTAAAAAATTTCCGAGCGCAGTAAAGGCTTCAATTCGTTGGTCCAAATTCATATCGATTGGAATAAATTTTAGTTTATATTTGTGCAAATTTAATTTAAATAATATTATGGCAATAATTATTACTGACGAATGTATAAATTGTGGCGCCTGTGAACCAGAATGTCCCAATAATGCAATATATGAAGCCGCTGAAAATTGGAAATTATCAGACGGAACCTCTTTAACAGGAAATGTGGTATTACCAAACGGAAACGAATTTGATTCGGATCAAGAACAAGAGGCAATTGAAGATGATGTTTATTTTATCGTAGCAGATAAATGTACGGAATGTATTGGATTTCATGACGAGCCGCAATGTGCAGCAGTTTGTCCTGTTGATTGTTGTGTCCCAGACGAGGAGAACGAAGAAACAGAAATACAATTGACCGCAAAAAAAGAATTTTTGCACAAATAATCCCCACAGGTGGAGACGTACATATATTATGTCTTCACCAAAAGGAAGGATTCAGAACATCTATCGATAAACAATACATTTATTTAGATAGAATACATTGTTTTTGTATCGCTTAAATATCGCTTGTGTACTGTGCGTAAGAACTTCATAAAGGCATGAGTCCATTTCATTATTATTATTATTATAAAAATCATGATTTTCGAAATTTGTACAGATTCATTGGCAGGTGTAGTCGCTGCTCAAGAGCAAAAATGCAAGCGTATTGAATTATGTGCTGCCTTGTCCGTTGGTGGGTTGACGCCTAGTATTGGGTTGGTAATCCAATGTGTAGGTTATGGGGATATAGAAATTCATGCAATGATACGTCCTAGAGAAGGTGATTTTGTGTATCAGAACGATGAAATTTCTGTGATGAAAAACAACATTCAACAATTGGCTTTAGCAGGTGTTAAAGGTGTTGTTTTTGGCGTGTTAAATGATGATGGAACTATTGCAACTGTAAATTTTAATTTATTAAAGTTGGCAAAATCATTGGGTTTAGAAGTTACTTTTCACAGAGCATTTGATTTTGTTAAAAACATGCATGTTGCGATTGAAGTTTTGATTGCTTATGGATTTGATAGAATTTTAACGTCTGGATTGGCTGAAACAGCAGAAATAGGATTGCCTGTTCTTGAAAAATTGCAAGCAAATTATGGAGGTCAGATTCAGATTATGGCAGGAAGTGGTGTAACTGTTTTAAATATTCAAAAATTTGCAGATATAGGAATTGAACAGGTTCATTTTACTGCTAGAAAACCTGTTTCTAAATCTACAAAATTGGATATGGGAACAAAAATGGAAGTGGATATAGAAAAAATAAAAAACATGGTTTCTATATTTTAGTGCTTTATTAAATAGTAGAGGTGTATTGTGTCTCTTCTCATAAAAAAAAATCCGTTAAATAGTTTATTTAACGGATTTTTTTGATGTTTAAAATATTCTTATTGGACTATACCAACTACATTTCCGACGGTTTAGAAATGGAATTATTTTTTGTTTTAGTTAGGCGAAAAATCTAAGGATATCCTTAGATATGGTTCTGTTTTTCAACAACGCTAGAACGTAAAATAAACTATTTATATCGGTCATTTTGGATTGTAATTATAAGTGTTTTGAAGCTCTATGTATTTAAGTTGTTTTGCTTGTAGCCTTTTAAACCATAAAAAATCAAATAGGCCATTCCTAGAATTGGGATGATAAAGGATGTTTGTACATCTACATGTTCTATAATTACACTCTGTATCATAGGTAAAAATGCCCCCCCTACAATTGCCATGATTAGTAAAGACGAACCTTGCGAAGTATATTTTCCTAGGTTGCTAATGGCTAAAGTGAATATATTTGAAAATCCAATGGAGAAAAATAATCCAGTACTGATAATTACAATAAATGCCAAAGGTCCTTTTGCTAATACGGCAATCACAAGAAGTACTAAGTTGATAGAAGAAAAGATCACCAATGATTTTGCTGGTTTACCTTTACTCATTATAAATGCGCCAAAACACAAGGCGATGAATACTAGGTACATGGCTATTTTACTGAATTCAATAGGAGAGAACGTAAAAGAACCTTCGTGAAATTTAATTCCTGTAATTACATACATCATCATAAATACACCTAAGCCTACAGCGATCATAGATGCGTATTTTTTGACTTTTGTGATCGAATCATTTAAAGCAAAACTAGCCATCAAACGTCCTATCATTAACCCTCCCCAGAAGAAAGAAAGAAAATAACTCGCATCTTCTTCAGAAGCACCCACTATTTTATCATCTTTTAAATATTCTACAATCCAACTACCAATAGCTACTTCAGATCCTACATAAAAGAAGATAGCCAAAATACCAAGGGTTAAATGTTTGTGTTTAAAAACAGCAGCTCCTGTTCCAACGGTTTCTTTATTTTGGAACGAAGGCATTTTACTCATTTTAACTACTATTGCTAGAATAAAGAAAACAATTCCATAAGCTAAATATGTTTTACTGATGGAAAATGCAGTCAGTTCACCGTCAGAAAATACTTTGTAAATAAGGATGGTTCCAATAATAGGTCCTAAGGTTGTTCCCAAAGAGTTTAATCCTTGAGCTAAGTTTAAACGACTGCTTTCTGCACCTTTCTCTCCTAGAATAGTGGCATAAGGGTTGGCGCAAATTTGTAACATGGTTACACCAGAAGCAAGGATAAATAACGAACATAAAAAGGCGTAATAAGAATGTACATGTGCGGCACCAAAAAAGCTCACACAGCCTATTCCACAAACAACAAGACTGATGGCCATTCCATTTTTATACCCAATTTTATTGATTGGGTCTCTTCCTTTTGTAGATGATATTAAATAGTATATTAAGGAAATAATAAAAAAGGCTCCGAAAAACGAAAATTGTATGAGTGATCGTTGTGTAGGAGATAAGCTGAAAATGCCTTTAAAGGTATTGATCAGGATATCGTTCATTACTGTAATAAATCCCCACATAAAAAAAAGGGAAGTCAACAGTGAAAATGACTTTGAATAATTGTTTTGAGTAGACAAGGTTATTGAGTTTTAATTGATTTATAAAATTGTTTAAATACGGGCATAAATATACTTTATATAATCAAAATGAGTGTTGTTTTTTATCCGAATAACAGGGGGGAATCGTTTAACGTAGCTAAAGTCAAGACGGAAGTCCTGTTTGCTGTGTTTTAAAAATCAATGTAGAAGATTTTTTAAGGGTTGTTATTGTTGTTTATTTAAAATTTGTAACGGTCGGTAGAATTATAGAATGCCTTTTTATAGTACGCATTCGTTTTAATTTTAAGTCTGTAAACATAGGAGAGCAACGTGTATATTTAAGCCTGATATTTAGAAGTCAGATGCGGAATATTGTAAGGGATAAAATCAAATTAGAATAATACAATTGTAAAGCTTATATTTGCACCGCAAAAAAATATATTTATGAAGGCAGGTATTGTAGGATTACCGAATGTTGGAAAATCAACATTATTTAATTGTTTGTCAAATGCAAAAGCGCAAAGTGCGAATTTTCCATTTTGTACAATAGAACCTAATATTGGAGTAGTAAATGTTCCAGATCCTCGTTTGGAAAAATTGGAGGAGTTGGTAAATCCAGAACGTGTATTACCTGCAACTGTAGATATCGTAGATATTGCAGGTTTGGTAAAAGGAGCGAGTAAAGGGGAAGGACTTGGAAATCAGTTTTTAGGAAATATTCGTGAAACAGATGCAATTATTCACGTTATACGTTGTTTTGATAACGATAATATAATTCATGTTGATACCACTATAGATCCTGTTAGAGATAAGGAGACTATTGATATAGAATTACAATTAAAGGATTTAGATACGGTAGAAAAAAAACTTGAAAAAGTTAAAAGAGCGGCTAGAACTGGAAATAAAGAAGCGCAAGCAGAAGAAGTAGCTTTAACAAAAGTGAAAACGAGTTTAGAAGCTTCGATTTCTGTGAGAGCTATTGAACTGACAGAAAAAGAACGTGAAGAATATATTGCACCTTTACAGTTAATTACAGACAAACCGGTATTGTATGTTTGTAATGTAGATGAGAAATCTGCTGTAGATGGGAATGCTTACGTTGAAGCTGTAAAAGAAGCCGTAAAGGATGAAAATGCAGAAGTAATTATTTTGGCGGTCGGAACAGAAGCTGATATTACGGAATTAGAATCCTACGAAGAACGTCAAATGTTTTTAGAAGACATAGGTTTGTCTGAACCAGGATCTTCTAAATTAATTAGATCGGCGTATAAATTATTGAATTTACAAACCTATTTTACCGCAGGAGTAAAAGAAGTAAGAGCTTGGACTATTCATGTTGGGAATACGGCTCCACAAGCTGCTGGAGTTATCCATACCGATTTTGAAAAAGGATTTATTCGTGCAGAAGTTATTGCTTATGATGATTTTGTGACTTATGGTACGGAAGCTAAAGTAAAAGAAGCAGGAAAAATGAAAGTAGAAGGAAAGGAATACATTGTAAAAGATGGCGATGTGATGCATTTCCGTTTTAATGTGTAATTAGATGCTTATTAAAATATTTCAAAAAAGTCGTTTTTAAATAAAACGACTTTTTTTTGTGCCATCAATCACTAGTCATCAGCCATTAGTCACCATTTATCAGTCATTAATTTTTTATATTTTATCACTGTTAATAACTATTTTGTCTGAGATTTTTTTATTTTAAAGATGTAAATGGTATTTTTGATTTTCTTCAAGATATTTTTAGTGAACTAGATGGCAAAACAAGCAGCATATACCGAGGATAATATTCGGTCCCTCGATTGGAAAGAACATATTCGTTTAAGACCTGGAATGTATATAGGTAAATTAGGTGATGGTACATCGCCTGATGATGGTATTTATATACTTATTAAAGAGGTGTTGGACAACTCTATAGATGAATTTGTGATGGGGGCTGGTAAAACCATCGAAGTTTATGTAAAAGACGGGAGTGTTACCATTCGTGATTACGGTCGTGGAATTCCATTGGGAAAAGTGGTAGATGTTGTATCTAAGATGAATACAGGAGGGAAGTACGATTCCAAGGCTTTTAAAAAATCGGTGGGGCTTAACGGTGTTGGAACGAAAGCTGTGAATGCACTATCATCTTATTTTAAGGTCCAATCTTTTCGAGATGGAAAAACAGCAGATGCTGAATTTGAACGAGGAGAATTACTAAGCAAAGAACAAGGACAAGATACCACGCAACGCAGAGGAACCAAAATTGTTTTTAAGCCAGATGGCGAGATATTTCCAACCTTTAAATTTAGGAAGGAATATATTATTAAAATGATTAAAAATTACGTCTACCTGAATAGAGGATTGACGATTGTTTTTAACGGCGAAAAATATTTTTCTGAAAACGGATTGAAAGATTTATTGGAAGAAAACATTGCGGAAGAATTTATGTTGTTTCCAATTGTACATTTGGAGGCAGAAGACATTGAAATAGCACTTACCTATAGTAAAGCGCAATACAGCGAGGAGTTTCACTCTTTTGTAAACGGACAACATACAACACAAGGAGGAACGCACCAGAGTGCCTATCGCGAGGCAATTGTAAAAACGATTCGTGATTTTTTCGGTAAAAATTACGATGCTTCAGATGTTCGGAAATCCATTGTTACTGCCATTAGTATTAAAGTGATGGAACCTATTTTTGAAAGCCAGACAAAAACCAAATTAGGGTCTACCGAAATGGGGGATGGCTTGCCAACTGTACGTACATTTATCAACGATTTTGTAAAAACAAAACTGGATAATTATTTACATAAAAACCCAGATACGGCAGATAAGATTCAGAAAAAAATTCTACAAGCAGAAAAAGAGAGAAGAGACCTTTCTGGAATTCGAAAGTTAGCAAGAGAACGTGCTAAAAAATCGAATTTACACAATAAAAAATTACGTGATTGCCGTGTGCATTTAGGTGATTTGAAAAAAGAAAACCGATTGGATAGCTCATTGTTTATTACAGAGGGAGATTCGGCAAGTGGATCCATTACCAAATCTAGAAATGTAAACACGCAAGCGGTGTTTAGTTTGCGAGGAAAACCACTGAATTCGTACAATATGAATAAGAAAATTGTGTACGAAAACGAAGAGTTTAATCTCTTACAAGCCGCTTTAAATATAGAAGATGGTTTGGAAGATTTACGCTATAATAATATTATTATAGCAACGGATGCCGATGTGGATGGAATGCATATTAGATTGTTAATTATCACCTTTTTTCTTCAGTTTTTTCCTGAATTGATTAAAAATGGACATTTATATATTTTAGAAACACCTTTGTTTCGAGTTCGGAACAAAAAAGATACCTACTATTGCTATTCTGAGAAAGAACGTGTAGCAGCGATTAAAAAACTGAGAGGAACGCCAGAAATAACCCGATTTAAGGGGCTTGGGGAAATATCTCCAGATGAATTTGTTCATTTTATAGGCGAAAATATTCGATTAGAACCTGTAATGTTGGATAAGGAAATGTCTATTGATAAATTATTAGAGTTCTATATGGGGAAGAATACCCCAGATAGACAAAAATTTATCATCAATAATTTAAAAGTGGAACTTGATATAGCAGAAGAATAACATGCAAAACGAACACCCAGAACACCCAGAGCACCCAGATAATTTCGAAAATCAAGAGACCATAACTAAAGTTACAGGCATGTTTAAGCAGTGGTTCTTAGACTATGCTTCCTATGTAATTTTGGAACGTGCTGTCCCAGCAATTGATGATGGATTGAAACCAGTACAACGTAGAATTATGCATTCTATGAAGGAATTAGACGATGGACGTTACAATAAAGTAGCCAATATTGTGGGGCATACCATGCAGTATCACCCACATGGTGATGCTTCTATTGCTGATGCCATGGTGCAAATAGCTCAGAAAGAATTACTGATAGATATGCAGGGAAACTGGGGTAATATTTATACAGGAGACAGAGCTGCAGCATCTAGATATATTGAGGCACGTTTGTCTAAATTTGCCTTACACGTAGTTTTTAATCCAAAAACTACCGAATGGCAAATGTCCTACGATGGACGTAAAAAAGAACCCATAGACTTACCCGTTAAATTCCCCTTGTTATTAGCGCAAGGAGCAGAGGGGATTGCCGTTGGATTGTCTACGAAAATAGTGCCGCATAATTTTAATGAGTTGATAGATGCCTCCATTAAAATTTTGAAAGGAAAAAGTTTTAAATTGATTCCAGATTTTATTACTGGAGGAATTGCAGATGTAAGTGCCTATAATGATGGATTGCGTGGAGGGAAAATCCGATGCCGTGCTAGAATGGAACAATTGGATAAAAAAACATTGGTGATTCGTGAAATTCCGTTTGGAACTACAACCACTTCTTTAATTGATTCTGTTTTAAAAGCCAACGAAAAAGGAAAGTTGAAAATCAGGAAGATTGAAGACAATACTGCCGCTGAGGTAGAGATTTTGATTCATTTACCCGCAGGAATATCTCCAGATAAGACCATCGATGCATTGTACGCATTTACAACTTGTGAGAATTCAATTTCGCCTTTGTCATGTATTATTGATAATAATAAACCAATTTTTATTGGTGTTAGTGAGATCTTAAAACGTTCTACCGATCATACCGTGTATTTGTTAAAACGAGAGTTGGAAATTCAATTAGAGGAGTTACATGAACAATGGCATTTTGCTTCTTTGGAGCGTATTTTTATTGAAAATCGTATTTATCGAGATATAGAAGAGGTAGCAACTTGGAAAGGGGTTATTAAAGCTATTGATAAGGGCTTAAAACCACATATAAAACATTTAAAACGCGCCATAACCGAACAGGATATCGTGCGATTGACAGAAATACGCATAAAAAAAATATCAAAGTTTGACATCGATAAAGCTAAATTACAGATTGAAGCATTAGAAGAAAAAATTGCAGAAGTAAATCACCATTTAGACCACCTGATAGATTTTGCAATTGAATATTTTAGAGACTTGAAAAAGACTTTTGGAAAAGACAAAGACCGCAAAACAGAAATTCGTTTATTTGATGATATTGTGGCTACAAAAGTGGTCATGAGAAATGCAAAACTATATGTAAATAGAGAAGAAGGTTTTATAGGGACATCACTAAAAAGAGAAGAATTTGTGGATGATTGCTCGGATATAGACGATGTAATTATCTTTAAAAAAGACGGTACAATGATGATTACAAAAGTAGACTCTAAAACTTTTGTAGGGAAAAACATTATTCATATTGCCATTTTTAAAAAGAACGATAGACGCACCGTTTATAATATGATTTATCGCGATGGACGCAGTGGGCCTAGTTATATGAAACGCTTTGCTGTTACTGGTGTTACGCGTGATAAGACATACGATTTAACCAATGGAAATAAAGCTTCAATTGTGCATTATTTTACGCCTAACCCAAATGGTGAGGCAGAGGTGATTAGCTTACATTTAAAAGCAATTGCAGGTCTCAAAAAAATTAAGTGGGACATTGATTTCTCTGATTTGTTAATCAAAGGAAGAGGGGTAAAGGGGAATTTAGTTTCTAAGCATCCCATCCGGAAAATCGAATTAAAACACGAAGGAATTTCTACCTTAAAGCCACGTAAAATATGGTTTGACGATACCGTTTTACGATTAAATGTAGATGCGAGAGGAGAATTGCTGGGTGAATTTACAGCAGAAGATCGCTTGCTGATTATCACTCAAAAAGGAATGGCAAAAGCAGTAAAACCCGAGCTGACGATGCATTTCTCAAATGATATGATTGTCTTGGAAAAATGGATGCCTTCAAAACCTATTTCAGCCGTTTATTTTGACGGAGAAAAGGCCCGCTATTATGTAAAGCGATTTTTGATAGAGCATGTAGGGAAAGAAGAATCATTTATAGGAGAGCATGAAAAATCAGTATTACAAATTGTGTTAACAGACTATAGACCGATGGCTGAGGTGGTCTTTTCAAAACGTAGTTTAGATACAATTAAAATAAATTTTGAGGAATTTATCTCTGTGAAAGGCTATAAAGCGATGGGGAATCAATTGACGGAAGATAAGATTAAAACGGTGAATATGTTGGAGTCATTACCATACACACCGCCTGCTCCCGAAGAATTAGATGTGACTATAGAGGATGTGTCTGATCAAGATAGTCAGGCGAAGTTGTTTTAAAGGTTGATGATGTAGGTGGCATATTACAAAAAATATCCAGTAAAAATCAATATATTAAGGTTATGAACGAAAATCAACTATTAGAAATTGTCACGGATTACTTTAAAGAAAAGATATTTGATAATCATAAAATCAGTGCTTTAAAAAACCATTCCCAATTAAAATCGTATAAGATTAATCCTATAATAGTTAACTATTTATCGAAAATTTTAGAGGATAATTTCAGTCCTATTGGAATCGCAAAAGCATTGTATTATCCAAGGGTGTTGGGAACTTCAATAAACACATCATTTGGGACTAGGATTCAGAAAATGTTTGTAGACCTTAATTTAGCAGAAGGTTCTTTAATAAAGGGGATGGATATTGAATTTATAGATAAAATTGATCATCGAAAAAAATGGTGTCAATTAAAATATGGACCAAACACAATAAATTCAGAAGATGTAAGTCCTTTACTTAAGAAGTTTTCTACAGTAGCCAATTTAGCCAGAACGAATCAAATTGATTTAAACAATTCTGATTTAATTTTAGGGGTTCTTTATGGTGAAGAATCTCAATTAAGTCAGCACTATAAAAAAATTGACAAAACACACCCTGTAATTATTGGTGCTGACTTTTGGCATAGAATAACAGGGTTTCCAAACTTTTATGATAAGTTGGTTGTTCATTTAGATAAAATGATTTTATCATTAAATTCTGAAGATTTTTTTAAGCAAGGCTACTTAGCATTGTCTAGAGAAATAGAAACTTCTGATTTGTTCAATTTTGAATAATAGGCATTCAAAAAGTTAATAATCGAATAGCCTATTTCTTGTCCTAAATTACAAGGGACTGCATTGCCAATCTGCTTGTAACGTTGAGAAATAGACCCCATAAACTTCCAGTTGTCTGGAAAGGTTTGAATTCTTGCGTACTCTCGAACAGTAAACGGACGTGTTTCATCTGGATGACACCTTTCTGTTTGCTTTTGTGCAGGACTACACGTTAATGTTAAACTTGGTTCATCCCAACCTATTCTACGTGCAATACCTGTTTTCCCTCCTCCTAAGAAAAAACTTTTACCCATATATTCTTTTTGAATATCCAATGGCAAATTACGCCAATAGCCTTTTTGTGGAACTAAATCTAATACTGCTTTTTTATGATCTGGGTATTTTGAGCCTTCCGATTTAGGAACATCTGAATCAAATAATTCTCCTTTTTTTAGGGCATCAACTAAATTGTAAATTTTATTATGAGGTTTTGGATATTTATATTTTATATCTATATCCTTTCTGACTCCAATTAATATGACACGTTCTCGTTTTTGTGGAACTCTATAATTAATTGCTTTTAATACTTGTATAGGCATAACATTATAACCGATTTCATCTAGAATAGAAATCATTCCCTCTATTGTCTTCCCTTTTTCATGAGACAATAATCCTTTTACGTTTTCCCCTACACAGATAAGCGGATTAACTTCTTTTACGACTCTTGCAAATTCATAAAAAAGAGTTCCTCTTGCATCTTGTAGACCTAATTTTTTTCCCGCATAACTAAATGCTTGACAAGGAAATCCTCCTGTGACAATATCAACTTGATTGTTATATTTAGAAAAATCAAAAGATTTAATGTCACCCTCCAATACGTTCCAGTTAGGTCTGTTTTCTCGTAATGTTTGACAAGCCCATTTATCAATTTCATTTAACGCTACACATTTAATTCCTGATTTTTCCATGCCAACAGCCAATCCTCCAGCTCCAGCAAATAATTCTAAAACATGAAACTCTTGAATTGGTGCAACAAAATTATCTACGGTATCTTCATAATCAATAAACAGTTGGTCTAATAGCGCGTTTACTTGTTCTTTCTTGTAGATTCTGTATTGACTTATAGGTTCTCTAGCTGCAGAAAACTTGCCTTCCCTATCCCAGCGTCTAAGAGTCTCTTTGCTCTTTCCTAAGATTTGAGAAACTTCATTTAAGGAATAATAATCTTTTGTAACCATGTTGTTCAACCTTATACATTGGTTACAAACTTACGATAAATATTGGAATAAAAAAACGTGTATCAGTATTATGTAAATAGTTTAATAATTCAAAAATGAACCCTTTTTTTAAGTTTTGCAAATGTACGAATTGATATTTATAAAAAAAATAAATTAGACGTTTGCTTTATGATTTCTTGTTTTTATGTTATACAATTACAATCCAAAATAACCGATATAAATAGTTTATTTTACGTTCTAGCGTTGTTGAAAAATAAAACAGCTACATGTGCTACTCCAGTTTTTTATAAAACTGCATTGTATAATTAGGTAGCAAATCAGGATGACCAATTTTTATCAAATCTTTTAATACGTAATCGGGTCTTGTGGTTGCCAGTTCAAAATAGAGAAGTCCTCCAGTACTTCCTCTTGTATTTGCAGTTGTGTACACTTGTTGTTTTTTATAAGCATCAAACTCCTTGAAAATAGCATTGGCTTCACCAAGTAATTTCATACTGCTATAAAAACTTGGAGAGAGCCAAATATCGGTATGTTGTGCTTGGTCAAAGACTTTTTCTATATTCATAGACAAACTCCCTTGTCCTTTGGTGTTTTTAAATATATAATCTAAATTGGCATCTTTATAATACTGTGCCTCGTAGCTGTTTCCTGCGGGAATATTCCAAATGTCTTTGTAAGGACCTCCAGAAAAAACTATTTTTTGATTGGTTTGATTATTTGCTAATTTTTTTGCCGCTAAATAATTCTGTTCAATATGGTTAAAAATACTGTCAGCTTCTTTTTCTTTATTCAATAAAACACCAAAAAACTTGATCCATTCTGCTCTTGCAAGAGGACTGGATTCCAGCCAATCACCATTGTAAATAATTGGGATATTCATTTGTCGGATGGTGTTGTAATTTTTATGATTCCCATTCACAGAAAATGCAATGACCAATTGCGGATTTAAATCCAAAAGAACTTCAG
Organism: Flavobacteriaceae bacterium; assembly: GCA_965224465.1. Lineage (GTDB taxonomy): Bacteria > Bacteroidota > Bacteroidia > Flavobacteriales > Flavobacteriaceae. The sequence continues at coordinate 5,169,974 of OZ245049.1, forward strand.
TATTCAACTGTTGCTCGTTTCCTAAATCTATTATTTTTTGAGCGTCTATAAGTTTTCTTGTTTTGGGAGAGGAGACATATTTAGTACTTGGAAATCCAACAATGTTTTCTTCTCCATTAAGTAGCTCTATCATGGGGATATGAGTGGTACTTGTCGGAACCATCCTTTTTAAGGGGAGTTGGATATAGTTGACTTTTTTTAATTGTGGAGGAACGGATTCTCCTTCTTTTATGATATAAAAATCTATGGGTGATGTAGCTCCTTGAAAAGGAGTTAAAATACGTAGTTTTGTGTAGTTATCAACCGTTGAAATCTGAAAGCCTTTTGCGTATTTAAGATACTTATCGGTATGTTTTATGTTTTTTTTCTCTTTATTTGTAGTACATGAAGCAAGTACTGAGATAATAAATAATGTATAGAGTAGTTTTTTAATTTCTTTCATTTTACATTTGTTAATATTATTATATTCAACTATTTTATGTGTCAGATTCTATAAATACCCTAGATTAAAATGGCTCTAGGATGTGTATTTTATAACAAGCAAGCATGCTTAGATAGAAAACAATTTCTACAATTTGTTGCGTAGCACCAGCGCAATCTCCAGTGTGTCCTCCAATCCATTTATTAAAAAAACGCCCCATTAAATAGGTCGCAATTGCGCATGGGATAAGAACGATAAAGGCGAAAATATCTTGAAATAAAAGCAATGGACTGAGTCCGAAAAGGGCATTTAATACTAAGGATTTTAAGCGCATATTATCTGCGGATGGCTTTTCTTTTCCAGTGCCATCATCTCGTACATAAGGTAATTTATAAATTAATATAGTGGCAAAAAATCGACTGATAGCATGTCCAGAAATCATTAGAAAAAGAAAATCTATTCCTGTCGCTTTTTGAAGCCCAAGGAACTTTGTTGCGAGTAAAAACAACAAACCAATAGTTCCATAAGTCCCTAATCGAGAATCCTTCATAATGGTGAGAATTCGCTCTTTAGTCCAGCCGCCTCCAAACCCATCTAACATATCTGCAAACCCATCTTCATGGAAGGCTCCAGTAATCCATATTGTAGCCATCATGCTAAATAAAACGGCTAAACTTTGATCAAATAAATAGCTTGTAGCGTAATAGACTCCTGCTCCAAACGCACCAATTAAAATGCCGACAAGAGAGAAGTAACGGGTGCTTTTGTTCAATAATTCTTTAGAATGATCTACCCATTTTGGGCAAGGGATTCGTGTAAAGAACATTATTGCTGTTAAAAATATATGGAATTCTTTTTTCATATTATTCTTTAGTACTTACACCTGCCTCTTCGAAACTGGCCATTTGATTTAAGAAATTTACAGATGCTTGTATAATAGGGAGGGCTAAGGCAGCTCCAGTTCCTTCTCCCAAACGCATGCCTAAATTTAGGATTGGTTTTGCCTTTAAAAAGTCCAGCATTTTTTCATGACCTTGCTCATTGGAAGAATGGGCGTACAAGCAGTAATCCAATATATTTTTGTTTATGGATTGAGCTACCAATAAGGCACTGGTTACGATAAAACCATCTACTAAAATAATCATTTTTCTAGAGGCAGCTTCTAGCATAGCCCCGCAGATCATTGCAATTTCAAATCCACCATACGTAGCAAGTATAACTTCTGGACGGTCTAATTTTCCATGTAATTTCTGAACATTCTCTAAGGCGCTAATTTTTTTTAACATTCCTTCGTTGTTTTGTCCCGTACCTTTTCCAGCACAAACTGCTATAGGAATATCTAAAATACTACTCATAATTAAAGCAGCTGAAGAGGTATTGCTAATTCCCATTTCTCCAAAACAAATTAGATTACTTCCTTTTTCTTGGATGATTTTTACAATGTCGCTTCCTTTTAAGAGTGCACTTTTTAATTGCGCTGAACTCATAGCTGGTACTTCGTTGTAATTCTGAGTTCCTTTGGCAATTTTGGCGTTTATTAGTAGGTCGTTTTCTGGGAAATCAAAATTTACTCCTGCGTCTACTACTTTTAAATCCATGTTATTTTGAGCGCAAAAGGCATTGATGGCAGCACCTCCTTGAAGAAAATTGAGTACCATTTGAGCTGTAACTTCTTGTGGATATTGGCTCACCAAACCTGTTGTTGCAATGCCATGATCTCCTGCAAAAACACACATAGTTGGTTTTAGTATGCTTGGACTTAGGGTTTGTTGAATGCCTCCGATTTGGGCTGCTATCACTTCTAAAGTTCCGAGAGATCCTTGAGGTTTTGTTTTGAAATCAATTTTATGTTGTAATGCTTTTTGGATTTTTGTATCCACAGCGTTAATTGTATGTTGTATCATGTTATTCTTTTATTTTTAAAGGGATGCCAGAAACCATAAAGGTGGCAGTTTTTGCTTTTTTTGCGATGTATTGATTTACCCAACCTTGCAATTCGGTAAATTTCCTAGCCATGTGGTTTTGAGCGTGAACGCCCATGCCTATTTCATTTGAAATAATGTAAATGGTACTGTCAATAGCGTCTAACTTATCAATTTCATCCGTTGCAAACTGCAATGCTTTTTCAACATCGTTGTCAAAATCTAAGTACAAATTTGTAATCCATAAAGTAACACAATCCAATAAAACAATCTGATTTTTTGGAGTGGCTGCTGCCAAATGAACTTCGGCTTCTATATTTATCCATTGAGAACCACGTTGATCTTTATGTCTTTGAATTCGCGCTTTAAAGTCGTCATCCCAACATCGGGCAGTGGCTAAATACACAGGTGAATCAGAAAGTTTTTCAACCAAGTTTTGAGCATAGGAACTCTTGCCCGACCGTTCTCCTCCAGAAATATAATGTATCATTATTTTAGGTCTTTTTATTGAACTACAAAGATTGCATGTTTTTTTTTAAGATAGAAGGATTTTAATCATCTTTTAATTTTTTATAAAGTATCTTTGCTAAGTATTTGGTTTCAATACTGATAAATATTCAGTAGAAATAAATAGGGAATTCGGTTAAAAACCGAAGCTGTGCCCGCAACTGTATGCTTAGCCATTAAGGCGAGTTTTTGTTAATAAACCACTGTTCTTCAGTTTGGAATGGGAAGGGGGTAAAAACTACGCAAGCCAGGAGACCTACCAAATACATAACATTTTTTTGACTTTCGGGAAGAAAGGTTTAGGTATGAATAAATTTATAAGTATTGTATTTTTAATTTTTAGTTTGAGTACGTTGTTTGCCCAAAATAAAGAGGTGGAGTTATTAGAAGAAGTATTGCTTCCTTCTAGTAAATTAAGAACCTATTCTGTAGGATTTAACATCACTACATTTAATGATTCGATTTTACAGTCAAATCATCAAAGTTTGAGTGCTTTATTACAAACATCGTCTTCTATCTATTTTAAAAGTTATGGAGTAGCCATGCTGTCTTCCCCTTCCTTTAGAGGGACTGGAGCGAGCCATACAGCAGTTTTTTGGAATGGAATTCCAGTAAATTCTACATTAAATGGACAGACGGATTTTAATATGATAAATTCTGTATCTATTGATGAAATGAGTGTAAGAGCGGGTGGAGGTAGTATTTTGTTTGGAAGTGGAGCTATTGGAGGAAGTATACATTTAAAAAATAATATGAATTTTGATTCTAAAACAAGCCATCATTTATTGAGCTCTTTTGGTAGTTTTAATACGTATAAACTAAATTATCGTTTTAGAACCAGTTCAAAAAAGTACTATACGCAAGTGGGCTTTGGTCGAATATCTTCCAAGAACGATTACCAATACTGGGATACCGATGTTTATAATAATAATGGTGATTTTTTTAATACTAATTTGAATGCTGTTTTTGGATTTAAATGTAGTGATGCGCATATACTAAGCTTATATGTGGATGGGACTATTTCTGAGAGAGGTTTGTCTAACACGTTGACAGCGCCTTCTAATTCCAAGCAAGATGATGAAAATTACAAATTATTATTGGAATGGAAATATACAAAGAAACGATTATCATCGGTATTAAAGATGGCTTATTTATATGATCAATTTATCTATTATGCCAAGCGTACTTCTCCTCTTTTATTTTCAAAAGGAGCCTCAAAAAACAGCTTGTTAAAGTATCAAATAAATTATAAATTAAGTCAGCGATTAAAAATACTATCGGGAATAGACCTCAGTTATAATCAAGGGGATGGGGATAGTTTAAATGATGTGACAAGAACCAGTTATGCCTTGTATTCAATGCTTAATCACAGGGTTTCTCATCGCTTTCAATACGATTTTTCCTTTCGTAAAGAGTTTTCAAATACATTTGAGGTTCCTGTCTTAGTAGGATTAGATGCTGCATATAAAAGAGGTGATTTTGTGTATAAAATGAATGCTTCTACAAATTTTCGTATTCCTACGTTTAACGATTTGTATTGGGCTACATTAGGAAATCCAGATTTAAAACCAGAAGCATCTCGTCAGGGAGAATTGGGTGCAACGTTTCAGAAAAGAGGTATTGAGGCTACGTTGAATGCATTTTATATTGCGTCTAAAGATTTGATTAAATGGTCTCCTAATACGGCTTTAGATATTCAAAATGGTGCTGGAGGTGGTGTCGGAGCATGGACTCCAAAAAACATTTCTAGAGCCGAGAATTATGGTTTAGAACTAGGATTAAAAGTGCCTCTAAATATTTATGGGTTTAAACTTACTTCACAAGTAAATTACAGTTATACCATAGCCCAAGATAAGGAAACAAACATGCAGTTGTTATATGTCCCAAAGCATAAGTTAAATTATAATTTATCGGCAGATATAAATAAAGTTTCTATGTATTATCATTTGTTATATCATGGCAAAAGCTTTACTACAACAGATAACTCTTATTTTGTGAGTTCTTATTTATTACATAATATAGGTGTTAATTATACCTTGAATATTTTTAAGAAAGTCCAACCCGTTTTAGGAGTACAGGTAAACAATATTTTAAATAAAAAATATGCAGTAATTAGTTACCGTCCAATGCCGGGCATTAATTATCAATTTCAAATACAAATTAAAATTTAATATCATGAACTTTAAAAAAATCGCATTATCAGTTGTCGCGGCAACATTATTATTAGTCTCTTGTAATATAGACAACGATGAACCTGTTTATAAACCTAAGGGGAATTACGACAAAGGAATATTTGTGGTGAACGAAGGGCCGTTTGAAAATGGGTCTGGAACAGTAACCTATGTTTCTAATGATCTAAAAAAATCTGTAGATGGTATTTACAAAAGTAAAAACGGTGATGATTTAGGGAATATTTTTCAATCTATGCTCTTGTCTGGGGATCAAGCTTTTTTGGTGGTAAATAATTCACATAAAATAGAAGTTGTGAATAGGTTTACGTTTCTTCATAAAGGTACGATAGATAAAAACCTTGTAAACCCACGATATGCAGTGGTGGTAAAAGGAAACTTATATGTGTCTAACTGGGGAGATGCAGTCAATATAACTGACGATTTTATAGCTGTTTTTGATGCCAATACATTGGCTTTTAAAGAGTCAATTCCTGTTGTTTTAGGTCCTGAAAAATTGCAAGTGATTGGAACTAAAATTTATGTTGCTCATAAAGGAGCTTATGGTTTTAACAATAAAATTTCTGTTATAAATACCACTACAAAGACGGTGGAAAAGATTATTGAAGTGGGTGATGTTCCAAACTCTATGGGTGTAGATAGTGCTCGAAATTTATGGGTGCTTTGTGGAGGTATTGATTCTTGGAAGGATCCTTCTATAAATACTTTTGGATCATTGCATAGAATTAGTTCAATTTCTGACGAAATAGAAAAAACGTTTAAATTTGTGGATTCTCATCCAAATCATTTAACTATAGATGGTAAAAATGTTTTGTATGCTGATGGGACAAGTGTTTATGGAATGGGGAATGGTGCTGTTGAATTGCCAAGTAAAAGTATTTTAGATGGACTTTCTGTATATGGTTTAAGAGCAGCTGGTGGATTTTTATTTGTGACAGATGCTAAGGATTATAAGAGTAAAGGTGCTTTAACAGTCTATAAGTATTTGACGAAAGAAAAAATTGCGACGCTTGCTACAGGGATTTCTCCAAATGGAGTTTATTTTAATAATTAAAACGCCTTTTTTTACTACAACACTTAAAAGCCAAGATGTACTATTCTTGGCTTTTTTTATGTTGTATTTAATATTTCTAAGCTTTTTTTTATCATCGAAAAGTACTTGTTCTCACATGATAGCCATAGTAATGCTGTATCTATATCTGTAAAGACTTTTCTGCTCTGTGAATGTTTTCCTAGGTTAGATTTTATTAGAAATGATTTTGCAACTTCTACGGGGATAGTAGAAATTATAGCTGTTTTTTCCGCCTGATCACCTGGGTAATTTGAAATAAGAAAATCGGCGTATAATTTTGATTCAACAGGACTGAATCCAAGAGTGGAACTTCTCATATCTATGATGTTATTATAGGTCGAATTAAATAATTCATCCGCATAAATTCGTTTTTTAAATGCGATGGTCTTTTTGAAACTTAAATTCAACTAATAAACGCAACTTTTCGATTTGATTCTATGATGGTTATATTTTCAAAACAGAAAAGTAGGAAAACCTACCTTTCTTGTCTTGATGGATATGTATCTTACGGTCTCAAATCTCGAAAAAAGAAGTTGTATGAAACACATCACCCAAGCGCAAAGATACACAATTTGTTGCATGTTAAAACAAGGTTATAAACAGGTTGAGATAGCAGCTGCTATAGGAAAAGACAAGTCTGTTATTAGCAAAGAGATTAAGCGTAATTCAGACAAAAGAAATGGAGTTTACAAGCATGAATTAGCCCAAAAAAAGTATGCTAAACGTCATAAAGAAAAGCCTAAAAGAAAACGCTTTACAGAAGATATTCAACAAGCAATAGAGTTGTTATTGCGAGACGATTATAGTCCTGAGCAAGTAGTTGGTGTCCTAAAAAAACAAGGTAAAGAAACGGTGTCTATTGAGCGTATATATCAGCATATTAGGGAAGACAAGAGGAATGATGGTGATTTACATACACACCTTCGCAGACAGGGAAGGAGATATAGAAAACGTGGCTCATCAAAGGATTCTAGAGGGGTTATAAAGAATCGTATTAGTATAGAACAACGCCCTGAAGTTGTTGAACAAAGAAATCGATTTGGAGATTTAGAGGTCGATTTAATCATAGGTAAAAACCATAATCAAGCCATACTTACCGTAAATGATAGAGCTTCTGGAATGCTTAAAATGAAAAAAGTAAGCTCTAAAGAAGCAGTTGTTGTCACTAAAGCTATCAATGAAATATTAGAAGACTGGAAGCCTTATCTACATACTATAACAGCTGATAATGGAAAAGAATTTGCAGGCCATGAGCAGGTTGCAGAAAATTTATGTATTGATTACTTTTTTGCGCATCCATATCACTCTTGGGAAAGAGGATCTAACGAAAATTTAAATGGTTTGATTAGACAATATTTTGCCAAAGGAAGTGACTTTACAAACCTAACAGATCAAAGAATCAAAGAGGTAGAAACAAAATTAAATAACAGACCTAGGAAGAGACATAAATATCAAAACCCTATATTTGTAATGGAACAATTATTATTTAACTAAAAGTTGCGTTTGTGACTTGAATTCAGCAAATCTACATGGTTGATATGACATTGTACGATTAGTTTTGCCTTGGGTATTATTTTATGACGGTAATAACCATTGTGATCTGTTCTGTTAATGAAGGAGTTACTCCTTGGTGTATTCTTACAGTTAGCTGTTTCTTTTAGTTGAGTAAAAGCCTTATGGATAGTTTTAAAATCATTTCTTGAGTATTTAAAAAATGACACCGCGGTTTTTAACTGACTTAAAAATTGGTAGTTGATATTTTTTAGACCGCCTGTATTTTGATAGATAAGAGAAGCATTTACTACTTGGTTTGGAGTGAGGGTGAGTAAGGCTGTTCGTATTTGAATTCCGTTCTCTATCAGGTCTTTTATATAATGAGAAAAGAGGGTGCGGTCACTGTTTGAGAAGTTGTAATTTGCCATTGTTACATCCACTATAAAATTATAATCAGCATTAAAATCTGGGTCGTTTAACACCGTGTTTTTAGCAGTAATCATTTCTTTAAGAGTGATTTCCTTTGTTAAAAGTTGTAATACTAATTTTAAGGATGGTATGATTGTATAAGTATGATGCATTAAAAAAAACAAATAATTTGGGATGATGAATTTTTATATGCAATGTACTCAATCAAAAATAGATTGTATTGTGGTTTACCGTAGTTTTATTTGTTTTATATTAAAACTATCATTTTTAATAAGATACAGTTTTTTGTTATTGGATGGTTTGCTGCTGAAATTTTATTTTTAAAGCATGTTTTTTATCCATCCACCATCTACTGCAAGGGAGGTTCCTGTAATATAACTTGCACGACTACTTGCCATAAAAACCACGGCTGCAGCAAACTCGTCTGGGTTTCCAAAACGTTGCATAGGGATTTGGTTTGTGATTGTTTGTAATGCGGGGTTTTCTTGCAGTAATTTTTTCAAACGATTGGTTTTTGTATAGCCAGGCATCACATTATTTACGGTAATATTATCTGTTGCGAGTTCGTTAGAAAGTGTTTTCATAAGTCCTACAACTGCGGCTCTCATAGCGTTAGATAGCATTAGATTGTCTATAGGCTGTTTTACAGAAATAGAACTGATGGTTATAATGCGGCCCCATTTTCGTTCTTTCATGCCTGGGAGAACTGCATGTATCAAAGAGATGGTACTTGCCAATAGCAATTCAAACGATTGCCTCCAATCTTCTAAGTTAAGGGATTCGAAATTACCTGTAGGAGGACCTCCTGTATTGGTTACAAGTACATCAATTCTTCCGTATTTTTTGAAGATACTAGCTAAAATATGTTGACGGTCTTTTTCTATAGATAAATCACCAGCAATAGAAAATACATCTCCATTTCCAACCTGTATAATTTCTTGTTTTGTTGTTTCTAGTGTTTTTAGATTTCTTCCGCAAATAGCTACTGTAGCACCTTCTTTCGCAAATTCTATGGCGGTAGCTTTTCCTAATCCTTGGCTAGAAGCAGCAACAAATATTATTTTATTATGTAACCCTAAATCCATTTTTTAAGCGTTTTTTTAAATGATGTACAATGTGATTATTAACTAGGTGTAAATATCGATTCAATCCTTTATTGAAGAGATTAATACCAACTAAATTTCCAAGTGCCGGTTTACAAATGGAATATTTTATATTAATTTTCTTACTTCTGTTTTTATAAATCTAAGAGCGCTGTTACTTGCTGCGGGTTCTTTGATCGTACCTGTAAGAATATGCTCTCTTAATTGTTGAGCATCTGTTATATTTGTATTAGAATCAGCATCTTTCACAAGTTTAATAATAGAATTTTTTGCTGTTAAAATTAGTCCCCAGCATTCGTCAGAAATATATATTTGTTGCACCAAATTATGTTCGTATTCTTGCTGTATGGTCGCAATAACAATTGCAGTATAGTTATGCTTGTCAGTAGAAGAGGGGGTTATTCTTGTGAGTAATTTTGACGGGTCTATACGTTCTAAAAAGAGTGTCATGCGTTCATATGCTTGGAGTTTTAAGGGGAGTCCTTCTCTAGAAGTTATACTCTTGGCTTCTACAAGCATTCGTTTTTCTGCGTGAGTTAAAAATTTTTTGATGACAAATGCTGCCGTACATCCGGTAACGATGGCAGGAAGAGTATAAGATAAAGCACTGTATAGCAATTCTGTGTTCATGGGATAAGTTTTTGTCAAAAATATCACTTTTTTTAATCAATTTAACATTTTTGAGTGATTGATATACGCTATTTGTGAATCGATTTTGTCCCTAAAACATTTCTGTTGGCGTGTCATAGTTTTGTAAAGGTGCGATAAAACAGAGCGACGCTGTTGTAGAAATTCTTATATTAAGTGCTTTATATATTTAGTATGATAGATTTAACGGATAAATAAAAAGTTTTTTAGGGTAGTAATCAAGTATGTATACTGTCTTAATTGTAATTATATGAAAGAAGCTTTCTGATAGGGACTTTAAAACTTGCTTAGAAAGTCTAAAAGGTCGTTATTTGTGGACTTTCCAAATTAAACTCATGGGTATTATAAATAAAATAGATAAAATAAAATTAAAATTGTGTCTCACCTTGTTCGTTTTTTCAGCGGTATATGGTTTGTTGATGCGTTTACAGGTGATTCATCCTATTTTTGAATTGGATTACACCAACGTATTGCAGAGTCATTCTCATGTTGCTTTTTTAGGTTGGGGGTTTTTAACGACGCTTATAGCCTTACAATATGTATTTTTAGACGCCAATCAACGAAAAAAGAAGCTTTATCAGATCACCTTTTGGAGTATGTTTATGGCAATTACTTTGATGTTGGCAAGTTTTGCTTTAAGTGGTTATAAAGTGTTTTCGATTGTTTTATTGACTGTTTTTGGAATAAGTTCATATATTTATTGTATTGAAATGCTCAAAGACTTAAAGAAAGATACAGAACATCTTATATCTTCTAAATTTGCAAGAACAAGCATTTATTATTACCTGTTATCTAGTTTAGCAACATGGTTTATTGGCTACGTTTCTGTTACACAAGGGAAGACGGATTTATATTATAATTCGATATATTTTTATTTACATTTCTTGTATAACGGATTTTTTGTGTTTGCACTTTTTGGAGTGTTCTTTAAAATGCTACGTAAAAAAAGCATGCTTATATCACAGCGACGTATCAAACATTTTTATTATTATACAAACATCGCTTGTATCCCTGCATTTGCCTTGTCTATTCTGTGGAGTAATGTGCATTTTGGGTTTCATATAATTGGAGGAATAGCAGCTGTTGTACAATTGATAGGACTGGTGTATTTACTGGTGATTATAAAACAAACATTTGTACGTTATAGTTTGAGTAATTATTCACGTATATTATTAATGACAGTGATTGTATCTTACGGACTCAAGTTGGTGGCGCAGTTTTTAGCTGCTTTTCCATATATAATAACAAAGAGTGTGGAATTAAAACCGTATTTTATCATTGGATATCTACATATGGTTACGATAGGTTTTGTCAGTTTCTTTTTACTCACATTGATTGTGGAACTTAGAGGCTATTATTTCAAACCTGTTTTTCCTAAATTTGGATTGAGTTTGTTTTTAGCTGGATTTTTTAGCACAGAATTACTTTTCTTTACGCAAGGTTTTTTATACATGGTCAAATGGAAACCAATAGGTTCTTACCTGTTATTGGTTTTTGTTGCAAGTGCTATTATGGTTTTAGGGATCCTATTATTATGGGGGTTTCAGTTGTTTTCAAGGCCTAAAAAAATGCCTTAAGATAGGTTCTCCATAAATTACTTGTTTTTCGATGTTGTGTGTAGTACTTTTGCAAATAAATGCGCACGTGCAATTGTATGTGGAATAGAAAGTGCCAGACGCTGTTGTCGGTACACTTAACTAAGAGGGAGAATTCCCTGCGATTAAATTAAAATTGTGTCAAATTACTTAGATAGTCTTAACGAATCACAACGAAAAGCGGTACTGCAAATGAATGGTCCTATGATTATTATTGCAGGAGCAGGTTCTGGAAAAACCAGGGTATTAACGTATCGGATTGCTTATTTGTTAGAAAAAGGGGTGGATGCCTTTAATATTTTATCATTAACCTTTACCAATAAATCGGCTAAGGAAATGAAACAGCGTATTATAGATACGGTGGGAAGTGAAGGTAAAAATTTATGGATGGGTACATTCCACTCGGTTTTTGCACGTATTTTACGTTCAGAATCGAGTAGGTTAGGATTTCCTTCTAATTTTACGATTTATGATTCGCAAGATTCTGTGCGTCTGATAGGTTCTATTGTTAGAGAAATGCAGTTGGACAAAGATAGATATAAGTCCAAACAGGTATTGAGTAGAATTTCACAATTCAAAAATAGTTTAATTACTGTAAAAGCCTATTTTGGTAATCCAGAATTGCAGGAGGATGATAAGAAAGCAAGTCGTCCAAGAATTGGAGATATCTACAAAGAATATGTAGATAGATGTTTTAAAGCTGGAGCAATGGATTTTGATGATTTATTATTGAGAACCAATGAGTTACTGGCGCGTTTTCCAGACGTTTTGGCAAAATATCAAGATAGATTTAGATACATCATGGTAGATGAGTATCAAGATACGAATCACTCTCAATATTTGATCGTAAAAGCATTGGCAGATCGTTTCCAGAATATTTGTGTTGTGGGGGATGACTCTCAGAGTATTTATGCGTTTCGTGGTGCAAATATTCAAAACATCTTAAACTTCCAAAAAGATTACAAAGATGTTCGTATGTTTAAGTTGGAACAGAATTACCGATCCTCAGGGAATATAGTGCAAGCTGCAAACAGTGTTATTGATAAAAATAAAACAAAGATTGAAAAGGATGTTTGGACAGCAAACGATCAAGGAGCTCCTGTAAAAGTTATGCGAACCACTACAGATGGAGAAGAAGGGCGTTTTGTTGCAGAAAATATTTTCGAAACATCCATGAACGAGCAACTTAAAAGCTCGGATTTTTGTATTTTGTACCGCACCAATTCTCAATCAAGAGCCTTTGAAGATGCTTTGAGAAAAAAAGGCATCAAATATAGAATTTATGGAGGACTGTCTTTTTACCAACGAAAAGAAATAAAAGATACCTTGGCATATTTAAGATTGCTTGTGAATCCAAACGATGAAGAAGCCTTAAAACGTGTAATTAATTATCCGCCAAGAGGGATAGGAGCTACTACAATTGATAAGTTATTGGTAGCAGCCAATCACTATAAAAAATCAATTTATGAGATCCTTGAACATATAGATCAAATAGATTTAAAGATTAATGCAGGTACCAAAACAAAGCTGAGAGATTTTGTTACTCTGATTAAAACTTTTCAAATTGCTGCTGAAACGCGAAACGCTTTTGAAGTAGCAGATTTGGTAGTTAAGAAAACCAAATTAATTAAAGATTTGGATAAAGAAGGTACACCAGAAGGGATCAGTAAAGTAGAGAATGTTCAGGAATTACTAAATGGTGTAAAGGATTTTATTGTAGATCAAAAAGAAAAAGAAGAGGACGCTTCTTTGGCATTTTTCTTAGAAGATGTAGCTTTAGCTTCGGATTTAGATGGCGACGGAAAAGATGATGAACCAAGAGTAGCTATGATGACTATTCACATGTCTAAAGGATTGGAATTTCCGATTGTATATGTAGTAGGCTTGGAAGAAAATTTGTTTCCCTCAGCTATGAGCATGACAAGTAGGGCAGATTTAGAAGAAGAGAGACGCTTGTTTTACGTTGCTCTTACCCGTGCTGAACGACAAGCATATTTGAGTTATGCACGCAATCGATACCGATGGGGAAAACTGGTAGATTGTGAGCCTAGTAGGTTTTTAGGAGAAATAGACCAAAAGTATTTGGAATTTATGACTTCAGTATCTGAACCACTGAAAAACAAATATTTGGACGATGATATTTTTGGAGAATTGGATGTACGAACTAATTATAGCCCAAAACCAAAAATTAGGTTTAAAAAACCTGCACCACGACCATCATCTGCAAAAGGAGAGGTTAAAAGAACAGTGATGGCAAAAAAAATGCCACCACGAAATTTGAAAAAAGTTATAAAAACAAGCATAGATTTTGATTTTACAAGTGAAATACAAGCAGGACATTTTGTAATGCATTCAAAATTTGGAAAAGGGGAAGTTTTAAAGATCGAAGGTGAAGGAGCCAATCAAAAGGCTGAGATTAAATTCCCTGGGGTAGGATGTAAAAAATTATTGTTGCAATTTGCCAAACTTAAAATAATAAAATAATAATGAAGTAATGCATTTATTATTGTAATTTGCGTTATAAACAAAGAAATAAGTACATGAATTTTGATTTAGAATACAATGCGGAACGCTCAACTTTAATCATTCCAGAATATGGGAGACATATTCAGAAATTAATAAATCATTGTAAGGGTTTAGAAGAGAAAGAAGAACGTAATAAAATGGCGCGAGCTATTGTTGGGGTGATGGGTAATGTTCAACCGCATTTAAGAGATGTGCCAGATTTTAAGCACAAGCTTTGGGATCAATTATTTATTATGGCTGATTTTGAATTGGATGTTGATTCGCCTTACGAAAAACCATCAAGAGAAGAGTTGGCAGAGAAACCCATACATTTAGGATACCCTAAATTAAGAAGTAAATACCGCTTTTATGGAAATACCATTCAGATAATGATTGAAGAAGCCATAACATGGCCTGAAGATGATAAGCGAGAAGGATTGTACTATGCCATAGCAAATCACATGAAAAAATGTTATTTGAATTGGAATAAGGACACTGTTGATGATCGAGTTATTTTTAAACATTTATTAGACTTGTCACATGGAAAAATTGATTTAGCACCAAGAGAGGAACCCTTATCGGACAGTAAAAACTTTTTACGAAAAAAGACCAATACGAATCAGAATCATAACAACAACAATAGTAATAACAACAATAACAACAATCCGAAAGGTGGTCATAAAGGTGGGCAGAAATCTAACAATAATAAGAAAAAGAATTTTTCAAAACGTACGTTTAAACGTAATTAACACCTATTAATGGCTACATTTAAAATAGAAGGAGGGCATAAACTTCAAGGTGAAATTACACCACAGGGCGCTAAGAATGAAGCATTACAAGTAATTTGTGCAGTTTTATTAACTTCAGAAAAGGTAATTATAGAGAACATTCCGGACATTCGAGATGTAAATAAATTGATTTTTATTTTGGGAGAATTAGGAGTAAAGATTGAGAAATTATCTTCGCATTCTTATAGTTTTCAAGCCGATGCTGTTAATCTTGATTATTTAGAATCGGAGGAGTTTAAAAGAGATGGAGGTTCACTTAGAGGCTCTATTATGATTGTTGGCCCATTATTAGGTCGCTTTGGAAGAGGATTTATTCCAAGACCAGGAGGCGATAAAATAGGGAGACGTAGACTAGATACACATTTTGAAGGCTTTATCAAACTAGGAGCAAGCTTTAGATATAATAAAGAAGAACATTTTTACGGAGTAGAAGCAAAAGAACTACAGGGGACTTATATGTTGCTTGATGAAGCTTCAGTTACAGGAACCGCTAATATTGTATTAGCTGCAACTTTTGCAAAGGGAACTACAACTATTTACAATGCTGCATGTGAGCCATATATACAGCAACTGTGCGCTATGCTTAATAGTATGGGAGCTAAAATTACCGGAATTGGTTCTAATTTATTATCAATAGAGGGCGTTAAGGAACTAAAAGGATGTACCCATAGGATACTTCCAGATATGATAGAAATAGGAAGTTGGATTGGAATGGCGGCTATGACACGTTCAGAATTAACGATCAAAGATGTAAGTTGGGATAATTTAGGACAAATCCCTTCTGTTTTTAGAAAGTTGGGAATTAAATTGGAACGTAGAAACGATGATATTTATATCCCTGCTCAAGAATCTTACGAAATTACATCTTATATAGATGGATCTGTACTGACTATTTCGGACGCTCCATGGCCTGGGTTTACTCCAGATTTATTGAGTATTATACTGGTTGTTGCTACACAGGCTAAAGGAAATGTATTGATACACCAAAAAATGTTTGAAAGTCGTTTGTTCTTTGTAGATAAACTAATAGATATGGGCGCAAAAGTAATTTTGTGTGATCCACATCGTGCTACAATTATTGGACATGATTTTCAAAGTATTTTAAAAGCAACGACCATGACTTCTCCAGACATTAGAGCAGGAATTTCTTTGTTGATTGCTGCATTGTCTGCCAAAGGAACAAGCATCATACACAATATAGAGCAAATTGATCGTGGTTATGAAAATATTGATGAACGTTTGCGTTCTATTGGTGCTAAGATTGAACGACTTAATTAACATTTAAACAACAACTTTTACGCGTCACTGTTAATGACAGTTTGACACAGATTCACAATTGGCAGTACTTTTGTATTGTTAATTGTGAACTATAACGACCAAGAAAATTATGGCTAAAAATAAAGACATTAAGGACGAGCAAATCGCGAATGAAAATGAAGCCGCAACTCCTAGTGAAAATACAGAAAAGCAAGAAGAATTAAGCATTGAAGAACAATTGAGTAAAGAGGTAGCACAAGAGAAAGATAAATTTTTACGTTTGTTTGCTGAGTTCGAAAATTATAAAAAAAGAACATCAAAAGAACGCATCGAATTATATGCAACTGCCAATAAGGAATTAATGACAGTTTTATTGCCAGTTTTGGATGATTTTGAAAGAGGTTTAAACGAAATTAAAAAAGAAGGTGAAGACAGTGAATTGTTTAAAGGAATGGAATTAATCAAAGGTAAATTTCATAGTATTTTAGAACAAAAAGGACTGTCTAAAGTAGAGATAAAAGCAGGAGATGCATTTGATGCAGAATTTCATGAAGCCATTACTCAAATTCCTGCTCCTACAGAGGATATGAAAGGGAAAATTATAGATGTAATAGAACATGGGTATCAATTGGGTTCACGTATTATAAGATACCCAAAAGTTGTAATAGGACAATAGTCAATAAGATATGAAACAAGATTATTACGAAATATTAGGCATTTCTAAGAATGCAACGGCTACTGAAATAAAGAAAGCATACCGTAAAAAAGCCATTCAGTATCATCCAGATAAGAACCCTGATGATAAATCTGCAGAGGATAAGTTTAAAGAATCAGCAGAGGCATATGAAATTCTTAGCGATGGGAATAAAAAGGCAAAGTACGATCAATATGGTCACGCTGCATTTGATGGAAATCAAGGTGGCTTTGGCGGTGGCGGCATGAACATGGACGATATCTTTAGTCAGTTTGGAGATATCTTTGGTGGCGGTGGCTTTGGTGGTGGATTCGGTGGTGGAGGCCGCTCTGCTCGTATCAAAGGAAGTAATATGCGTATTCGTGTAAAACTATCGCTAGAAGAAATTGCAAACGGTGTAGAGAAAAAAGTAAAAGTAAAACGTAAAGTACAGGCTTCTGATGCAGAATTTTCTACATGTGGAACGTGTAAAGGTAGTGGACAAGTCATGCGAGTTACCAATACAATACTTGGACGTATGCAATCTGCATCCACATGTCCTACTTGTCAAGGAGCAGGACAATCTTTAAGCAATAGACCTAAAGGTGCTGACAGCAATGGGATGATCAGTAAAGAAGAAACTGTTTCTATTAATATTCCAGCAGGTGTTACAGAAGGTGTTCAGTTAAAAGTTGCAGGTAAAGGAAATGAAGCGCCAGGTAAAAACTCTATTTCTGGTGATTTATTAGTCTTAATTGAAGAAAAAGAGCATCAAACTCTTAAAAGAGAGGGAACCAATTTACATTTTGATTTGTATATTAATTTTTCAGAAGCCGTTTTAGGAGCAAAGAAAAATATTGATACCGTTTCTGGAAAAGTAAAAATTCCAATCGAAGCAGGTACGCAATCAGGAAAAATATTAAGGTTAAAAGGAAAGGGATTGCCTAGTATTGAACATTACGGAACTGGGGATTTATTGGTACATGTGAATGTATGGACGCCTCAACAGCTTTCTAAGGAACAAAAAGACTTTTTTGAAGAAAACTTAGCGGATGATAATTTTACACCATCTCCTTCATTATCAGAGAAATCATTTTTCGAAAAAGTTAAAGATATGTTTTCTTAAATAATTTTAAAAAGAAGGTATACGAATTAGAAAAAATAATAGTATATTTGACTGTTGTTAGCCTTGAGCTAATAACAACTTTTTCTTTTTCATAGCAATTTTCCCACTTAATTTTTTTTAAGTGGGTTTTTCTTTTGCCTTTAATTTTTGTTTTAGAACATAAAATGCCACTAAAGTGACATCACGTATAATTTAAACGTATTCTTATAAAATATACAGGATTAAACAGAAACAAAAGAGTCTCTTATGTTTTATTCTTGGTAGTTTTACTTTGTGGGCTCGCTAGGCGTAGAGTAAGGGGACATTGAACCTTATAGAGGATTCTAGCGCGCGTATAACTACATAAGACTAAGAGAGTATTCTATTTAGAACCGTTGTTTTTGAGAAGATTTTAACAAAAAAACACAGTATTTTTTTGCACAGTATGAGATATAGTTCTATATTTGCAATGTTATTAACTTCTATGTTAATAACACTTTTTCTTTTTCATAGCAATTTTCCCACTTAGATTTTTTTTAAGTGGGTTTTTTATGTGAAGTTCGTAAGTCTGTGTTTATGTAATGGTTTTACCTAAAATTATTCAACCAATTAAACCTTATAATCTAGCATTATATCGTTTTTTTTTTTCGAATAAAATAGAGTATTGTTACAAGCAGAAGCTAAGCTATCTTAGTTTACAACATATAATTCAATAGCATCATAACGCTATTTATAAATTAAGTTGTTAGAATTTGTATATGGTTTATCCTATAGTTGTTATTTGACCTTGTTTCAGTTTTTTATAGCTCTATTTTTCCGCTCATATCTCCCCCCTAAATATATTTTCTATATTTAGGTAATTAATCCAGATAAAACAATACTTTTGCAGCCGAGCAGACCATCTTATCGCTTTTGTAAAAAAGAGGAAAGTCCGGACACCATAGAGTAGCATAGCGGGTAACGCCCGTCCGGCGAGAGTCGAGGACAAGTGCAACAGAAAGCAAGTACAGTTCGGCTGTAGTGAAACCAGGTAAACTCTATGCGGTGCAATACCACGTATATTGGAAATTGAGAACTACTCGTTCGATTCCAAGGGGTAGGTAGTTAAAATTGTATAGTAATATACAATGTAGATAAATGATAAGAACCTTTTACATGTAAAAGGGACAGAATCCGGCTTATCGGTCTGCTTTTTTATTCATTATTTTTATCAAATAATGAATTCAAACTGTTTTTAGACGGCTTATTTTAATGATTATGACTTATTTACCCAAAATAGTATAAGATTCATACAAATACTATTGATTTCATAAAAATCTTTTAAAAGATGCATCTATTTTGTAATTTTGTAAGACTTAACAAAAATAAAAATATATTATGGCATTTGATATTGATATGATAAAAAATGTTTACGACAGAATGGCGGAGCGCGTAGATGCGGCTCGTGAAAAAGTTGGTAAACCTTTAACCTTAGCAGAAAAAATATTGTACAATCACCTTTGGGACGGCAAAGCTAATACAGCTTATTCTAGAGGTAAAGATTATGTGGATTTTGCTCCAGACAGAATTGCGTGTCAAGATGCAACTGCTCAAATGGCACTGTTGCAATTTATGCAAGCGGGAAAATCAAAAGTTGCAGTGCCTACTACTGTGCATTGTGATCATTTGATCCTGGCAAAAAATGGAGCGAGTATTGATTTGCCTTTTGCAAATAAAACGTCTGCAGAAGTTTTTGATTTTTTAGGTGCTGTATCTAATAAATATGGAATTGGGTTTTGGAAGCCTGGAGCTGGAATTATCCATCAAGTAGTATTGGAAAATTATGCCTTTCCAGGAGGTATGATGATTGGTACGGATTCACATACCGTAAATGCTGGTGGTCTTGGAATGGTAGCGATTGGTGTAGGAGGAGCAGATGCTGTAGATGTGATGGCAGGAATGCCTTGGGAATTAAAGTTTCCTAAACTAATAGGTGTGAAATTAACAGGTAAATTAAGTGGTTGGACTGCACCAAAAGATGTGATTCTTAAAGTAGCAGGGATTTTAACTGCAAAAGGTGGAACAGGTGCTATTGTTGAGTATTTCGGAGAAGGAGCTATTGGAATGTCTTGTACAGGAAAAGGAACCATCTGTAATATGGGGGCAGAAATTGGAGCAACTACTTCTACGTTTGGATACGACGCTTCTATGGAGCGCTATTTACGTGCTACGGATAGATCGGATGTTGCAGATGCAGCAAATAAAGTGAAAGAATATTTAACTGGAGACCCAGAAGTATACGCAAATCCAGAAAAATATTTTGATCAGTTGATTGAAATTAATTTGGATGAATTATTACCACATATAAATGGTCCTTTTTCTCCTGATGTAGCTACAGAAGTAGGAGGAATGCATGCAAAAGCTACTAAAAATGGATGGCCATTGGATGTAGAATGGGGATTGATAGGTTCTTGTACAAATTCATCATACGAAGATTTGTCTAGAGCTGCATCTATAGCAAAACAAGCCGTTGATAAAGGCTTGGTTTCAAAAGCAGATTTCGGAATTAATCCAGGTTCTGAACAAGTACGCTATACTGCCGAACGTGATGGATTGATACAAATATTTGAAGATTTAAATGCCAAGATATTCACCAATGCATGCGGTCCATGTATCGGGCAATGGGCACGATATAGTGACCCTAAAAATGCACCTAAAAATTCTATAATTCATTCTTTTAACCGTAATTTCAGTAAAAGAGCTGATGGTAATCCTAATACCCATGCCTTTGTAGCTTCTCCTGAAATGGTTGCTGCTGTTGCTATTTCTGGTCGTTTGGATTTTAATCCAATAACAGATACTTTGACAAATAAAAATGGAGAAGAAGTTAAATTTGATGAACCAACTGGTTTTGAATTACCACCACTAGGGTTTGAAGTAAAGGATTCTGGATTTGTAGCTCCTATGAAAGATGGTAGCGGAATCGTTATCAGTGTTTCTGATACTTCTGAAAGATTGCAATTACTGATCCCATTTACACCATTAGGGAGTGATATTTCGGGAGCTAAGCTATTGATAAAAGCTAAAGGTAAATGTACAACGGATCATATTTCAATGGCGGGACCTTGGTTAAAATACAGAGGGCATTTGGATAATATTTCTAACAATTGTTTGATTGGTGCAGTGAATTTCTTTAATGAGAAAACCGATACAATTAAAAATCAATTGACAGGTGAGTATGGTGCAGTGCCTGCTACGGCAAGAGCCTATAAAGCCGCAGGGTTAAAATCATTAGTTTTTGGAGAGCATAACTACGGGGAAGGATCTTCTCGTGAACATGCCGCTATGGAGCCTCGTCATTTAGGGGTAGCAGCTGTTATTGTGAAATCATTTGCGCGTATTCATGAGACAAATTTGAAGAAACAAGGAATGTTAGGGTTGACGTTTTCAAATGAAGCAGATTATGACTTGATTCAGGAAAATGATACTTTTAGTTTTACAGATTTAGACGTGTTTAAACCAGGGAAACAATTAGCGTTGGAAATTACACACGATGATGGAACCAAAGATTTAATCAAACTAAATCATACATATAATGCGGGTCAAATAGATTGGTATAATGAGGGTTCTGCTTTAAATTTGATTAAAAAAGAGAACGTTTAAGATATTAGAGATTAAGATATTATTTTTTTAAAAAAACTTGTAGCATTCGCTACAAGTTTTTTTTGTATATTTAAATCGTAAAGCTGTTAGATTTAAGTTTTTTTAAAAAATATATTACAATGCGACATTTCTGGATTCTTGAAAATGTAAACTTATTTAAAATTTTGTGTCCCCATAAATTTTCGGATTATAAGGATTGCCATGTTTTTGATCGTTATAAAAAGGATGATTATGTCTATTTTTCAGAGGACCTGTCCAATAAAGTGTATTTGATAGAAAAAGGAAAGGTTAAGATAGGCTATTATACAGAAGCGGGTAGTGAGGTTATAAAATGTATCCTTTCTAAAGGTGAGCTGTTTGGTGAAAAAGCTATATTGGGAGAAGAAGCACGAAATGAATTTGCGCAATCAATTGATACTAAAACTACCATTTGCCCTATTGAGGTTTCTGTATTACATGATTTAATGAAAGAAAATCAAACATTTACATTGAAAATATATAAGTTTTTAAATTTTAGATTCAAAAAATTAGAGCGTAGGTTAGAAGTTTTACTGTTTAAAGATGCAAGGGATCGTGTGTTGGATTTTTTATTAGAATTGGCAGAAGAATATGGTGATTGCTGTCCTGATACAGGAAATACAATAATTAAACATCCGTATTCTCAAAAAAATATTGCCAATTTGTTGGGAACATCAAGGCCTACATTAAATATTATTTTGAATGATTTGAAAGCGGAAAATATATTGACGTATAAAGGGAAAAATATTATATTGTTCCCTCAGTTTTTTTAATAAATTGTGATGACTAGTACCTTTCAACGTACTAGCTACTCTTTGCGATACCGGTGTATTTACTTTACATCCCTTATTGAGGGTTTAATCCCACCAGTGGGTTTATACCAAATACATTTCCAAGTGACGGTTTAGAAATGGAATTATTTTTTGTTTTAGTTAGGTAAAAAATGGAGGGATAGCTTTAGATATCGTTCTGTTTTTTAACAACACTAGAACGTAAAACAAACTGTTTTTATCGGTAATTTTGGATTGTAATAGGTCCCACCTACAAGTGTAGGTACAGCTTTTTTTTAAAGTGTTAGCTAGCTAACATTTTAAATTGTTTTTTAGAAATATCTTTGAGAGCTATTAATCGGTAAACTATATATTATGAAAAAACTTATTTTTTTAGCCTTGATTGTTATAGGCTTTATTTCTTGCGATAAAGAAGATGAAGAAAATTCTACAAAAGATTTATATTTAAACATTAAAGGACTCCAAGATTTAGGAAGTGATTACGTGTATGAAGGATGGATTATCGTCAACAACGCTGCCAAGACAACAGGACGCTTTGTTGTAGATGATAAAGGTAAATTAAATACATCTACTTTTACTTTAGATAAAAATGATTTAGAAATTGCGACATCTTTTATTCTAACCATAGAACCTGCAACAGGTGATGATCCTGCCCCAAGTAAAGTCCATATATTGGCAGGTGAATTTTCTGGAAATGCTGGAAATCTTACTATTTCTCATAAAAAGGCTCTAGGAAATGATTTTTCTACAGCTGCTGGGAAATATATTTTAGGAACTCCTACAGATGGATCTATGAATAATGAAAAAAGTGGTATATGGTTTGTATCTCTTGAATCTGCACCAACTTCTCCTGGATTAACTTTACCTGCCTTACCTGATGGATGGATATACGAAGGATGGGTGGTTATTAATGGAATTCCTGTAACTACGGGGACATTTTCTAAGAGTACAGGAGCTGATTCTTTTAGTGGATTTAGTGGTGTATTGAATAATGGGCCCGCATTTCCTGGTGAAGATTTTATAATGAATGCACCAACAGGACTTACATTTCCAACAAATATTCAAGGAGGAAAAGTTGTTATTTCAATAGAACCTGTCCCTGATAATAACGCGGCACCATTTTTATTAAAACCCTTGGTAGGTGATATTCCTATGGACGCTTTAGATCACACGACCTACGCTATTTCAAAGAATTTAAATTTTCCTACAGGAACATTTACTCGTTAATAAGAAGGAAATAGTTTGTAACAAAAGCATCGTTATTATTGGCGATGCTTTTGTATTTTTACACTCAAATAAAAGCAATGAAATTTACTAAAAAACATTTTTTTAACCTTCTTTGGATACTTGTATTTGCCATTGTTTTAATTCCTAGTTCTAGGGCTTGGCTGTTAAAACAACTCAGTTTTTCACCTTCCATTGAAAAAAAAACAGACCGAATAGCATTGTCTACCTATAAGTGGCAATTAAAAGGAATACATACCGAGGATGTGAATTTTGAAAACTTCAAGAATAAGGTTGTATTTGTTAATTTTTGGGCGACATGGTGTCCTGGATGCGTTGCTGAAAAACCAAGCATTCAAGCATTGTATAATGATTATAAGGATCAAGTGGTATTTGTCACAGTTAGTAATGAAACGGAAGATAAAATAACGGACTATTTCAAGAAGAAGGGGTTTAATTTACCTGTTTATAATTTAATAACACGTGCGCCAAAAGAACTCGAGACCGAAAGTATTCCTAGAACATTTGTGATTGATAAAAAAGGGATGATTGTAATAAATTCAGGAAGGGCAAATTGGAATGCGGATTCGATTCGGAAGTTTTTAGACGATTTGATTGCAGAATAATCGACGCTATTCAAAATAAATAGCGAATAACTTTACAATGTATTGCTCAGCGTACAGCGTTTCTTTTTTACTAATTTTTTATAACGTAGGTGCATTCACGTGTTTAGATACGTGTTTAATCCCACCAGTGGGTTTAATTCCCCGATGCTTGCATCGAAATGATGAAGGTTTTTTCTTTTTCATGCCTCGTGGGCTCGCCTCGAGCTTATTGACTTTTAACAAATCAATGCTGAACGATCTAAATATTACTTCAATTTTAAACTGTGAATTACCGAAAGAATTATTCCACATCCCTTTTCTATTTCTTGCATGCTTATGTTTAAAGGAGGGGTAATGCGAACAGCAGCGCCTTCAAAAAGAAGCCAAAAGAGGAACAAGCCTTCTTTCATAGATTTTAAGATGACTTGAGTGGCAATTTCGGGACTTTTAAATATAGGAGCGAGCATTAATCCTTGTCCTCGTATTTCTAAGATGGAAGGATGTTGCAATAGTTTTCTAATTAATTGCTCTTTTTTATCAATCTGTTCCATCAATTGCTCGTTGTACAAACTCTCCAATGTAGCCAATGCAGCTGCAGCAATTACCGGATGACCTCCAAAAGTAGTGATATGCCCTAATTTGGGTGCAGTTTTTAGTAAACTCATCAATTTGTTGGAGGCAATAAATGCGCCAATCGGCATGCCACCTCCCAATCCTTTACCTGCAATTACAATATCTGGAACAATGTTGTAATGTTCAAATCCAAACAGCTTTCCTGTACGTCCAATGCCTGTTTGAATTTCATCTAAAATAAGTAAAGCACCAACCTGCTTACACCGAGCGCTTACTTTTTTTAAATAGTCATGCTTAGGAATAATAAATCCAGCACCTCCTTGAATGGTTTCTAGAATAACTGCTGCGGTATTGGTGGTTATTTTTTTTAATTCGTTTTCTGCATTGAAGCTAATAAATTTTATTCCTGGAATTAAGGGTCTAAATGCACGGTTTTGTTCTTCGGATCCACAGACACTCATAGCTCCTTGAGTATTTCCGTGATAAGAGTTGTGTGCGGCTATAATTTCATATCTTCCAGTAGCGCGTTTGGCTAATTTTAAGGCGCCTTCTGTTGCTTCTGTCCCCGAATTAGTCAGGTATGTGGTGTCTAGTGGAGCAGGGGAGTGCTCAGCTATAAATCGCGCTAATTTTACGGCAGGTTCCTGTACGAATTCTCCATACACCATAACGTGCGTATATTTTGAAACTTGTGTAGTAATCGCAGCGCTTATTGCAGCATGGTTATGTCCCAACGTGTTTGCAGACACGCCTGCTATAAAGTCTAAATATGGTTTTTTGTCTGTATCATACACATAAGATCCCTTTGCATGGCTTATTTCCAAAGCCAATGGATGTTCGGATGTTTGTGCTTGGTATTTTAGGAAATCTGCTTTCAATTTAATTTCTTTTTTTGAATCCCTTTTCTTTGATTCTGTTTGCTTTTTTCTGTGGGACTATATTTTTTTTTGTTGATACGTTGGAGGTTTTCTTAGGCAAAGCGATACGTACTTTTTTCTTTTTAAGTGTTGATGTTTTTAGGATTTTCTCTGGGGTATCATGAATAAATATATCTTCAATTTTTAGAGGTTGTTCATCTCCTCTCCATAAAAAACCTTTGATGGTTTTTTTTTCTTTTGGAAAATCTTCTACAGGATACGTATCTCCTTTTGCACTTCTAAAATGAGTAATATAGAGCACTTTTTTGTTTTTCATTTCTATTTCTATTCTACTGCTTCTCAATGTAGAAATTGCGAGTAGCTCATGTGCTTCATTTCTGTTATATGTGACTACTTGGCAATTTCCTATTACATGTAAATTTCGTAAATCATTATCTATAAACTTACCTAGCATGCGTTTTCCTGCCATTTGATTATAGCCAACAGAATCCTTCTGTATCATAAAGGCATTTCTCAATATTTTTAATGAATCCAGTTTTTCTGTTTTTGGATTGGATAATAATTGAATGGTGTCACCACTAATTTGATTTCCTTGAGCCCATATTACGGGAGATTTAAATAATTGTGTAAGCCCAGATTTCTGATCTACATGCATGGAGTCACATTTTCCACTCATATCATTTTTAAAAAATTTAACATGTGTAAAGGCACGTAATACACGGTGCGCTGGTTTTCCTGTAATCATTAGTTTTTTTCCATGAACATACATAGAATCTTTACCTACAAGAGAAATAGCAACGGCGCGTTTGGTAATAAAAAGAGAATCTTTAAAACGATATAATTCGGCATAACCACCTTTGACAACCGATTTGTTGATGCTGTCTGTTATTTTTATATTTCCAGTAAGTGAGGAGAATTCTTTTGGTTGATTGTAGTAGATGCTATCGCCTTGAATAATTCTATTTTTAAAGTAGATTTTAGAGTTTTTTAAAAGATGTGAAATATTGGTTTTTGAGTTAAAGTCTCCTCTTTCTGTATATATCTTTGTGCTGTCTTTCTTATGGATGATTGTAGAGGGACCTTTAATATTTACCATTCCAGTTTCGGTAAAATACTCCAACCTGTCAGATACAAGATCATTCTCTTCGTTATACACGTTTACATGGGAATTGGCTACAAATCTGTTTTCTTTCAAATAGTATGTTCCTTTATTGCTTTTAAGGGTGTTGGTTGTGTCTATAATGATGCCTTTGGTGGGGTAGTACAATTTTTGTGCAGTTCTGTCAAAATATAAAGTATCTGTTTTTAAAGTGATGAATTGATTTTTTAAAATCACGTTTCCATAAGATTTTACCAGTTTTGTATTTCCGAAATATTCAATAAACTGACTGGTTTGTGTTATGGTATCACCTTGATTAAAGACAACATCACCCATCGCTTTAAGCTTGTTTTCTGCTGCGTATCGTATGACCATCTTACAACGCATTGTCGCCCCTTCGTGTTCTAGAAATACATTGCCAAAAGAAATAATAGCTCCGGGGTATTTTTCTTCATTGCTAAACGTATCGTCTGCACTTAAAATTTTTATTTTTGGTGTTTGCGATTGTACTTGTGTTAACATAAGTACACAGAATAATAGGAGTAATTGCTTCAAGTTTTTTAATTTGTGGTAAAAATAACCAATTTGTAAAGAACCAGTATTAAAGTTCTGTTAGAATATAAAAAAACCTGTAGATTTTTCAATCTACAGGTTTTTATTATGTATTTCAATCAGTTTATCTGTTGATGGTTTGTTTTCTGTCTGGACCTACAGATACAATAGTAATAGGTACATTTACAAAATCCTCGATGTATTTGATATAATCGTTCAATTCTTTTGGTAAGGTACTCTTAGAGTCCATTTCTGTCAAATCTTCTTTCCAACATGGAACAGTTTCGTAAATAGGTGTTACGTTGTGTTCTTCAATATTGTATGGGAAATGTGAAATTTCTTCTCCTTTATAATTGTATTTAGTACATACTTCTAAGGTGTCAAAACCAGACAATACATCTGCTTTCATCATCATTAATTGAGTTACACCATTTATTTGAACAGCGTATTTAAGTGCTACTAAATCCAACCATCCACATCTACGTGGTCGTCCAGTTGTTGCACCAAACTCATGCCCAACTTTAGCCATTTCTTCTCCGTTTTTGTCAAATAATTCGGTAGGGAATGGTCCTGATCCAACGCGTGTTACGTAAGCTTTGAATATTCCAAATACTTCGCCAATTTGATTTGGAGCAACACCCAATCCTGTACAAGCACCTGCGGCGGTTGTGGTGGAAGATGTTACAAAGGGATACGTTCCAAAGTCAATATCCAATAAAGATCCTTGAGCACCTTCGGCTAAAATTGTTTTCCCTGCTTTTAATGCTTGATGGAAATACTCTTCACTATCTATAAAACGCAATGTTCTTAATGTTTCAATAGCATTAAAAAATTCAGTTTCCAATTCGTTTAAATCAAATTCTAACTGAGAATCATAATGGCTTAACATTTTTAAATGTTTATTGGCTAGAGCTCTGTAAATTTCTTTCCAGTTGCTCATTTCCAAATCACCAATACGCATTCCGTTTCTACCAGTTTTGTCCATATAAGTGGGACTAATACCTTTTAATGTAGAACCAATCTTAGCTTTTCCTTTTGCTGCTTCACTAGCGGCATCTAATAATCGGTGGGTAGGTAGGATTAAATGTGCTTTGCGAGATATCAATAATCTAGTAGGGAAATCTATATTATATGCAGATAAATTATCCAATTCTTTTTTGAAGATTACAGGGTCTATCACGACACCATTTCCTACAATATTGATAGAGTTTTTGCGAAAAATTCCTGAAGGAATCGTATGCAATACATGTTTTTGACCATCAAAAATTAAGGTGTGTCCCGCGTTTGGTCCTCCTTGAAAACGAGCAATAATGTCGTAATCAGTGGTTAAAACATCTACGATTTTTCCTTTTCCTTCATCGCCCCATTGTAGCCCTAGTAATAAATTTACAGCCATTTTAATGTATTAATTATGTTGTTGTTTAATTATTCTTTTTTTTTGTTCCGTAGAAATAGAGAGAGTGATTGTGGATTTCGATGCCAAATTCTTCTTCAATCGTTTTTTTGATTGTTTGAATTCGTGGATCGCAGAATTCCATAACTTCTCCTGTATCTGTGATGATGACATGATCGTGTTGTCTGTCAAAATAACTTTTCTCGTAATGTGCTTGAGATTGACCAAATTGATGTTTTCGTACCAAACCAGCGTCTAATAAGAGTTCTATCGTATTGTACAAAGTAGCTCTACTTACACGATAGTTTTTGTTTTTCATTTGAATATATAGTGATTCAATGTCAAAATGATCTAACAACGCATATACCTCCTGCAATATAGCAAAACGTTCAGGCGTTTTTCTATGATTGTTTTTTTCTAAAAAGTTGATGAACACCTTTTTAACAATTTTTTGATTGTCGCTACTCATACTGTATATTTTTTACGAAATTAAATCATTTTTATTTAGATTTACTAGAAAATGATATAAATTATTATCGAATTTCGTCTCCATTAAGTGTGTTTGTATATTCGGTCCACTTTTGTGACGCCTTCTATACGTTTTAGAATGGCAACAAGCTTGTCTAATTGTGTTTTGTTTTTGATGCTGATAGTCACATTTCCTTCAAAAACACCATCGTTTCCAGAGATGCTTAAATTATGAATATTCACACTCATATTTCCGGAAATTACTTGTGATATCTGACTCACCATTCCTACATGATCTATTCCGTGAATACTTAAAATCACTTTAAAGTCTTGCTTGGTAGAGTCGATCCATTTTGCAATCATTATCCTGTAGGCAAAATTTGCTTGTAGACTAATGGCATTTGGACAATCTTTTTTATGAATTTTGATACCATCATTAATGGTTACAAATCCAAATACGCGGTCTCCAGGGATCGGGTTGCAGCACATGGCTGGTTTGTAATCCAAGCGTTCTTCTTCTTTTCCAAAAACAAGTAAATCATATTTTTCAGTAATTTCAGGTTTGTTTAAATCTGGATTTGGGATGCTTCGTTTCATCCTGTTTTTAAAGAAACTTACTATGGCATTATTTCTTGAAGCAATATATTGTTTCAATTGGTTGTTGTCAATAGATCCCAAACCAAATTGATAAAACAATTCAAAACTTGTTTTTAACTTAAAAAAGGTAACCAGTTCATTTACTGTTTTTTCATTCAAAGCAATTTTTAAATGCCTTAGTTTTCTGCCTAATGTTTCTTTTCCTAAATCGGCAATGGCTTTTTGATCTTCTTTTAATGCGGCTTTAATTCTCGCTCTTGCACGTGCAGTTACCACAAAATCTAACCATCCTATATTGGGTTTTTGTGCTTTTGAAGTAATTATTTCTACTTGATCTCCGCTTCTTAAAATGTGGCTGATTGGTAATAATTTTCCGTTTACTTTAGCACCTCTACACGTCATTCCTACCTGGGTATGAATAGAAAAAGCAAAGTCCAAGGCAGTGGCATCTTTTGGGATGGCTTTTAAATCACCATTGGGCGTAAATACAAATATTTCTTTTGCGTATAAATTCAATTTAAACGTCTCTACAAAATCCACAGCATTCACCTCTTGGTTTTCCAAGGTCTCTTTCAGCTTATTTAGCCAAAGTTCCATGCCGCTTTCCTTCTCTGAATTGTGTTTGTAACGGTAATGTGCGGCATATCCTTTTTCGGCAATTTCGTTCATCCGTTGAGATCTAATTTGGACTTCTACCCATTGCCCTTTAGAACCCATTACGGTAATGTGTAAGGCTTCGTATCCCGTGGTTTTAGGTTGGCTTATCCAGTCTCTCAATCGTACGGGATTTGGATGAAAGTGATTGGTGACAATGGAATATATTTTCCAAGCGTCGAACTTTTCGTTTTTAGAATTAGATTTATAAACAATTCTAATGGCAAATTTGTCGTAGACTTCTTCAAAGCCTACGCCTTGTGCTTGCATTTTTTTTCGAATTGAATAAATAGATTTTGAGCGTCCTTTTATATAGTAATCAAAGCCTTCTTCATCTAAAGAATTCTCTATCGTTTTTGAGAAATCACGAATGTAAATCTCTTGTTCTTCTTTACTGGCGGTTATTTTACCTAAGATATCGTTATATTCTTTAGGGTTTGTGTATTTGAGTCCTAAATCTTCTAGTTCTGTTTTTATATTGTAAAGGCCCAATCTATGTGCAAGTGGAGCATAGATATACAATGTTTCAGATGCAATTTTTATTTGTTTGTGAGGAGGCATTGCATCCATGGTTTGCATATTGTGCAAACGGTCTGCAATTTTAATCAGAATTACACGCACATCATCGTTTAATGTCAAGAGCATTTTTCTGAAATTCTCTGCTTGTAAGGAGGCGTTTTGATCTTTTTTAAGATGTGATATTTTTGTTAGACCCGCCACAATACGTGCTACCTTTTCTCCAAATAATTGTTCGATATCTTCGGATGTATAGGGAGTGTCTTCTACCACGTCATGTAGCAATGCACACACGATAGATGTTTTTCCGAGTCCAATTTCGTTGGCAACAATTTTAGCTACTGCTATGGGATGATATATATAAGGTTCACCTGTTTTTCTTCGTTGAGGAGCATGCGCCTCCAAGGCTAGATTAAACGCTTTTCGTATTAATTTTTTATCGTCTTTCGTAAAACTTTGATACGAGTCTTTTAATAAATCTTTATAACGCCTAGCTATTTCCTTGTTTTCCTCTTCTTCTTCTTTCGTCATTGAATTGCTCATCATTAAATGTAATATTTATTACATGGAAAGCAAACTTTTCTAGTTCTTATTTTAATTTATTAATCCGCTCTCATAAAGTGGGGTGGGAATACATTATAAATACATACCATGGATGTGGAGTTAAGTTACTGAGGCTCTTTTTAGAAAGTATTTTAAGTGCAAGCATTAATACGATGTTGGAATACGTGTTTTTAGCAAAGTTACCTGCTTGATATTCAGATTTTTTAAAGGTTAAATTCCTGATAATTTTAGTAAATATCGAAATTGGTGCGTATAAAAACACAAAAACGACCAATCTTATATGAAAACTTGCTGCTTTTAGTCCTAAAACATGTGAATAATACCAAATACATTTTCAAGTGACGTTTAGAAATGGAATTATTTTTTATTATACCAAATTAAATTTCCAAGAGACGGTTTAAAAACAAACTATTTATATAGGTCATTTTGGATTTTAATTGATATTATAGCTAGGCGAAAATCCTAAGGATAGCCTTAGCGATTGTTCTATTTTTCAGCAACGCTAGCACGTAAAACAACCTATTTATATCGCTTATTTTGGATTGTAATTGGTGTTAATAATAAGGCAATAACAGAACCTACTGCCATTAGTTGTTTCTTAAAACTCTCCGTGCTTGTAAATAGTGTTTTTTCCAATACGGATTGTTTAGTTTTGTTTTGCTAACTCCAGAAGATGATGCGCTATGGATAAAAGAATTGTCTCCTACGTAAATTCCAACATGATAGTATTTTTTGGAGGGTTTAAAAAAAAGTAAGTCACCCAATTGATAGTTTTTTTTAGAGACCTTTTTTCCAATAGAAATTTGCTTGCGTGTAGTACGTGGTATTTTGATATTAAATGCTTCTTGATATACTTTTTGGACAAATCCAGAACAGTCAAATCCGTTACTGTTTGTGCCTCCATATCTATAAGGAGTGTGTTTGTATTTACTATAAATACGGACTAATTTTTCTTTTTTGGAAGATTTTCTAGGGGTATGAGTTGTTTTTTTTGCTCCGCAAGAGCTTAATATTAAGGTAAAGATAAAAAGAATAAAAAATTGTTTCATATTATATATTTCGTTGTCTAGTGGCTTCAAAGATTATGATGGCAGCGGATACAGATACATTCATAGAATCTATTTTACCGCGCATTGGTATGATTATATTTTGGGTGGTATTGGACAGGAATTCTTCGGATAAACCAGTGGCTTCAGTTCCCATAACAATGGCACAGGCCTGTTTGTAATCTACTTCTGTATACGGAATGGATGCTGTTAATGCAGCTCCGTATATAGCGATGTTTTTCTCTTTTAAAAAAGCTAAAATTTCGGTGCTACTACCTAAGGCAATTTGTGTGGTAAACACACAGCCTACACTAGAGCGTACTACATTTTGGTTGTAGAGATCTGTTTTAGGGTTTGCAATAATTATAGCATCTATGTTTGCGGCATCGGCGGTTCTAAGTAAGGCGCCGATATTACCTGGTTTTTCGGGGGCTTCTGCAATTAAAATGAGTGGCGTTTTTGTATTAAATGTAAGTGATTCTAAATTCAAAGATAAACTGTATGCGACAGCAATAAGTCCTTCTGTAGATTCTCTATAAGCTAGTTTTTTGTAGACTTCTTTTGATAGCACAATAATTTCTACATCTTTGGAGGGGTTTAAAAAGTTTAACTCCGTAGAAATGTCTATTTCTTCAGAAATTAAAATTGTTTTTAGTTGATAGTTCCCCATTAATGCCAATGAGATTTCTCGGGATCCTTCTATTAAAAATAGCCCTGATTTTTTTCGCTCTCGAGATTTTTCTTTTAGTTTAATCAATTGCTTGATGAGTGGGTTTTGTAAGCTTTCAATTTTTTTATGCATAGGACAAAAATAAGTTAAAAATACCTTTATTTCGTAGCTTACTTTGACTCTTTTTTTTTCATCATTAATTCTTCTGGTTTCTGAGCGTAATAATTAATAAGAAGTAACACCATTTTGTTGTAACTTTTAATGCCATCTTTTTGTTTGTTTGATTTCAAAAATAAGTGATATCCTTTCTTTACATAGGGTTCAAAGGGGTTTTTATACTGCATTCGTAACGTGTAGTATGCTTGAAGATCCTTTTTGACTCCCTTATTTAATTGTTTAAATAGTTTTTTGAAAACAATGCTATCTCGCTTACGGAATTCATAAACACTGTGTAGCATAGCGTTTTTGTATCCAGAATATTGAAAAAAGATATCGGAATGTTGTGTAGATGCTAGAAAACCAATAAATTCTGCTTCGTTTTCTGCGGCATATCCTATCTGATGTGCCATTTCATGACTGATAGTGCTCGGAGCATTGCTGAGAAGTCCGTTTGTGTTAATATGTGCTTCTCCCGTTAAGGGGTTTAAGTAGCCGCCAACACCTATATAGCTTTGAAAAGTACTCATTAACGAACTTTTTATGGAAGGGGTTTTATAGCTTAAGAATGGGTATAGGTCTTTTAGTTTTTCATATCCTTTAGGTGCTAAGAGGTACATTTCCTTGTAGTTGTACGGGATTTTTACCTGGATGCTGTCTGTGCCCATCAAGTTTAATTGTAGTGCATTTGTTCTTTTGATTAGGTAGGTAGCTACTGTTTCTAATTGGTCATTGGAATATTCCTCTATGGTGAAATTTAGTTTTTCAGACAATGGAAGTCTGAAATAGTTGAGCCCCCAGTTAAAATAAAAGAAAAAAAGTAAGACAGATAACCATGATAAAAGAAGCGTGGCTGTTTTTTGAAGGGTTATTTTCTTTTTTATCAGTCGAAACAATGTCCTGATAAAAAGTCCAATTAGGGTGAATAAAAATAGGTCTCCCACAGAAAAAGGTATCCATCCTGTTAAAGTTCTCCAAAATTGAGCAATATAAGGATACATTCCATGGGCGTAATACAATTCTATAAATTGTGGAAAACACCCGATTATACGTATAAAAATAAGCTGTATAAATAGGAAAAAGAGTAGGTACCTTTGTGTCTTAAATTTTCTCATGTTCAAAAATACTGATTAAAACAAAACGATTCGCGTTGAATTTAAAATATTATTGAGAATTATGAATCGTTAAGATATTTATTCGAGTTCATACAATACACCGTTTTTTGATTCGTCAGAAGACCATGCTATTATTGTTAAAAAATCCTGTTCCAAATAGGGGTGAGGTATACGTTCAATTCATTAAATTTTAGCTTATATTTGAAATCGAAAGTGCTATTGCTTTCTATTTTTTATTTTTTTATGAAACTACTCATCCTAAATGGTCCAAATCTAAATTTACTAGGGAAACGTGAACCAGAAATATACGGTTCAGATACCTTTGAAGACTATTATAAAAAATTACAGGAGAAATTCTCTAAGATTGATTTTGAATACTACCAATCCAATATAGAAGGAGAATTGATTGATAAAATACATGAAGTAGGTTTTATCTATGATGGTATTGTGTTAAATGCGGGGGCTTATACACATACGTCAATTGCTATTGGAGATGCCATTAAGGGAATAGCGTGTCCTGTAATAGAAGTGCATATTTCAAATGTACATGCAAGAGAATCCTTTAGACATACGTCTTATATCGCACCCAATGCAAAGGGAGTTATTTCTGGATTTGGAATGAAAAGTTATGCCTTGGCAGTGGAAAGTTTTTTATAAAAAGCGAATGCTACGTGTGTTTTTAATTCCTTCACGGAGGATTTATAGCTAGGCGGAAAATCTAAGGATACCCTTAGCTATCGTTCTGTTTTTCAATAACGATAGAACGTAAAATAAACTATTTATATCGGTCATTTTGGATTGTAATTGAATTGTTCGATGCGCTATCTAGAGATAGAAAATAGTTTTTCGGAAGCATATCTCGTATCCTTGGTGCGAGGCGGTTGTTTTTTGTTTTGTAATTCTTTTTTGATTCCTGACTTTTACAAGGGATAAACGGTTGGTCTAAGTTCAAATTATACTCCTTTCCAGTAATCTATAACGCTATTTTTAAGTCGTAAATCAACATTTAAAGCATTCAGTTTTTTTGTATTTACTAAAGATAGGTTCATTTTTAGAATCACTAACATTAACGAGTGGAGGGCTGTTTTAAGCTTTTTAAAATCGTATTTATATCAAAAAAAATTCCAAGTGACGGTTTAGAAATGGAATTATCTTTTGTTTTATCTAAGCGATAAAGGGAAGGATAGCCTTAGCTATCGTTTTGTTTTTTAACAATGCCAGAACGTAAAATAAACTATGTATATCGGTTATTTTGGATTGTAATTGGTATTGTTGTGTCGGAAGAACATACTTGTAGCTTTAGAAAATTGCAAAGACTTATTGTAAACAGCTGCTAAAATGATATTTTTTTAGACCTGCCTGAGAGTGATCTGTTTTTTAGCAATGTATTTGTTTGCATCTACCATTTAAAGGAAAGCGTTCTTTTTTTTTGAAATCGTTTGTTTAGAATTTTAATACATCAAAAATGACGCGATTATTTTACAAATAATTAAAGATCTTAAGTGAATTAGAAGTGCTAAAATTAAGTGCCTACAACATTGGTGGTAGGACGATTTGTTTTTATAGTAAAAGGATTAAAAAAACAGTATTTTTTATGTAAACACGTATAAAACAGTATATTTGAAGTTGATTAATTAATATAAAAATTAAATTGTTATGAAAAAAGTATTATTAATGTCCATTATTGCACTTATTTCTTCGGTCTCTGTTATTGCTCAGGAAGGAAGTTTTAAAGCAGGTATTCATGTTGGGATTCCAACAGGAGATATAGAGAAGGTGTCTTCTTTTAATGCAGGTTTAGACCTTACTTATTTATTTAGTATAAATGATGATTTTAAAGTAGGGGGAACAATTGGCTATACAAATTTCTTTGGTAAAACGATAACATCTTCATTCGCTGGATCTTCGGTTAGTATTAGTACAGATGATGTTTCTTTTATTCCTCTTGCTGCTTCAATAGAATATGGGCTATCTCCAAAATTCTATTTGGGGGCAGATTTAGGGTATGCAATTAGTACAGATGATGATATTGATGGAGGTTTATATTACCAACCTAAAATTGGTTATAATGCTACGGATGTTATTGATATTTTCTTTGCTTATAAAGGCATTGCTATAGATGATCTATCGGTAGGAGTCATTTCTTTAGGTGCTGCGTATAAGTTCTAAGGTCAAATAAATAGTTTAAAAAAGAGGAAGTTAATGCTTCCTCTTTTTTTGTGTACAAACACAAGGTTTACATTTTAGAATCTATATAAGCGATGACCTCTTTTTCAGCAGCCAGCGTATCTTCATATATTTTTTTAGATTTTGCTAAAATAGCTTCTGCAAAAACACGGTCTTTAATGTCTTTTGCATTGATTCTCACATTAAAATAAGCACCAATCACAGCCGTTCTAGCACATAAAACACCTACAGCACTATCAGATAAAGAACTTTGCATTCCCTTTTTGATCATTGCTTGCATTACTTCTATAGAATTGTAAGCAGTTTCCATAACTTGAAAAGGAATTTCAGTGGCGTATATTGTTGCTTTTTCTATGGCTTGCTTACGTGCTTCTTTTTCTGTATCGTTGGTTTTTGGCATTCTAAAACCATCAATTATTTTATTAAAAGCATGGGTGTCTTCATCAACTAAAAATAAGAGTCTATTTTTATAGGCTTGTCCTTTTACTGCCCATTCAGAAAAGAATTCCCATTGATCATCCCATCCTGCTTTGTGTGCCGATAAATTAGCAACCATAGTTCCTAAAGAAACGCCTAAAGTACCTACATAGGCAGCAATAGAACCACCACCTGGAGCCATTGATTCTCCAGCAGTTTCTTCCGCAAAATTGGCAATAGTTAAGTCCACTAATTTTTCGCTTGAATCCTCTAGTAGATATTCAATAATACGTTCTTTGGGATGGAAAGGTTTTAAATCATCCAGTCCGAGTGACTTGACGGCAATTTTTATTTTTTCTACATCACTAATTCCTAAAGATCGTTCTTGTTTTTTTAAAAAGAAATCTCCTGCGTCCAACATTGCTTTTAAGGGAATTAAACCTATCAATTCAGAGCCTGTAACGCGCATTCCTCTTTCTGTAGCAGATTTTACGGTTTCGTCAAAAGCAACATGCATGGACGTGATATTGATATTGGTTAGGTTGTATGAAATTTGTGCAATTCCATACTCTTCTATAAACCATCCAATTCCTTTTACAGCTTTTAGTTTTCCTGGGATACGAATAGGCTCCCCATTGGCATCTAAAACTTTTTTACCTGTAGCTTTATTTCCTTCTCTTTTTACACGTCCGGCTTCTCTTATATCAAACGCTATGGCATTGGCTCTACGCGTAGAGGTAGTGTTTATATTTACATTATAGGCAATTAAAAAATCTCGTGCAGAAATAGCTGTTACACCACTTTTTGCAACCTGTTCATTGTATGTTGTTGGTCCGTAATCTGGTGCCCATTCTGGCTTAGAGAATTTTTCTTTCAAGCCTTCATACTCTCCAGATCTACAATTTGCTAGATTGATGCGTTTTTCTTCTTTGGCAGCGTTCTCATAAAAATAACCAGAAATTCCTAGCTCCTTTCCTACACGTTCCCCTAATTTATGTGCATATTTTGCAGTGTCTTCCATAGATATGTTCGCTATAGGAACAAGCGGACATACATCGGTTGCCCCAAATCTTGGATGCTCACCTGTTTGTTTGCGCATGTCTATAAGTTCCGATGCTTTCTTAATTAATAGAAATGCAGCATCTATTACTTTTGAAGGTTCTCCGACAAAGGTAATTACGGTTCGGTTTGTAGCCTTTCCTGGGTCTACATCCAGCAATTTAACTCCTTCTACCGTTTCTACGACTGCAGCAATTGCATTAATTTTATTCATATCACGTCCTTCACTTATGTTAGGAACGCATTCTATTAATTGTGTATTCATTGTGTGTTTAATTTAGTCTCTCAAATGTAGAAAGATAATTTTATTTATTCATGATATTCTTCATGAAATAGGAAAGGAGACTAAAAATAGTTTTACTTTTGTACGGTACAATAAAGTGAATATTTATGAAGCGTATTTTAGTCACCGGTATGGCCGGTTTTATTGGGTATCATTTATCAAAACTATTAAAAACAGAAGGGTATGAGGTGGTTGGGATAGATAATCTGAATGATTATTATGATCCACAACTAAAATTAACTCGCTTGGAAAACTTAGGGATTTCGACAGGTAATATTGAATATAATCAAGCCCTAGTTGCAAATAACTGTACCTTTTATAAATTAGATCTAACCGATTTAGAAAATTTAAAATCATTATTTGAAAAATATAGATTTGATGTAGTGATTAACTTAGCTGCACAGGCAGGGGTTCGCTATTCTATAGAAAATCCACACGTTTATATAGATAGTAATATAAGTGGTTTTCTTAATATTTTGGAAGCCTGTAGAGCATTCCCCGTAAAACATTTAATTTTTGCTTCTTCTAGCTCGGTGTATGGATTGACGGAAGAGTTGCCTTTTCAGGAAGATAATTGTACAGACCATCCTATTTCTTTATATGCGGCAAGTAAAAAGGCCAACGAAATGATGGCGCATTCCTATGCTAATTTATACAATATTCCGTGTACTGGCTTGCGATTTTTTACGGTATATGGTCCTTTGGGAAGGCCTGATATGGCTTACTATATTTTTACAAAAGCCATGTTAGAAGGAAAGGAATTTGACGTGTTTAATAATGGAGAAATGAGTCGTGATTTTACCTATGTAGATGATATTGTAGAAAGTATCAAGCGATTGATGCCATTGCCTCCCCAAAAGAACAATCCGAAATTTGACGCTAAAAAACCGAGTACTTCAAAAAGTTCTCAGCCTTATCAAATATTTAATATAGGAAATAATAGCCCTGTTGCATTGATGGATTATATCAAGGCGATAGAAAAAGCATTAGGCATTAAAGGGAAAATTAATTTTAAACCCATGCAAGCGGGTGATGTTGTTTCTACCTATGCGGATGTATCAAGCTTATTTGAATATATTAATTTTAAACCGTCGACATCTGTAGAGGAAGGGATTGCCGCTTTTGTAAAATCGTATAAAGCGTATTATAAGAAATAGCTTGCGTTATTGAGCACTAATTTTTAGCTTAACGTTAAAATACAAATAAACATACCGTACGTACAAGGCTAAAATCATGGGAATAAGTGCGGTGTTAAATTGTTGAATTTCTAAAAACCATACCACTAGCATCAGGTCTAATAAAAGTAGGACTAACAAAAGATAGTATTGAACCCATTTTTTAATGGTTGTTTTTAAAAACAAAAACGAAAGGATAATATTTGGAGCAAATGCCCATAAAAAATTCAAGTTTTTGTAGGTCGCTGTATGATCTGTAGCAAACCATAATAATAGGACAAGCACGCCTACAATTCCTGTTCCGAAGAACAGTATAAAATCCAATAATTTTGAACGTTGTTTTTTCTTAAAATCGGTATAGGTAATATAGGATACAATCAGTAAAATAATCGTAAAAAGTAGCAGTGGATAATATCCAAAAGCCATGGAGGAGTTTAGAAAAGGAGGGATTAAATCTTTTGTTTCTTTTATCAAAGGGATTTTCTTTTCTCCAATAGTAATAGTGGCGTTTGCAAATGCTTGCATCATATAATCGGGTAAGAAACGGTATTGGTCAAACGTAGCTCTTTTATCTATGACGGATCCAAGGGCTAAGTCAATTCCAAATTTACCCCAGGGATGTTGTTGGGTGTAATCTGCTATTAAATCTCGATGTGTTTTATTACTTGATAAATGTGCATTGGAATACTGAACGCTAGCTCCTAATACCTTAGAGACTACTTCTTCAAGTTTTGTAGCACAATTATCATAGAAAAAATCATAGCGATAGTCTTTGTTTTTAGGCAATGCGTTGTTTTCTAAAAAGGTGTAAAATAGCTGTACTTTTTCTGAGGGAATATTTAGTACTTGCTCTTTTATCCATCTTTTTTCATACGTATAGTTTCGTAAAAATCGTCCTGTATCTGAGGTTCCCAATTGATAAATAAGTTTTCCTTTGACAAAATTTAAATAGAAACTAGGTGCATTAAAATCAAATGTTCCATAATTATATATTCGGTCAACACCTAGTGTTGGGTCTTTTATTCTGAAAGCACTGTGTCCAAAAGTAGTGAATAACTCCGAACCAGGACCGCAAGTAATAATGCTTACGGAAGCGTTATTAGTTAAGGTTTGTTGCGCAATTATTGGACTGTATCCAATAAGAATTAAGCAGATAAGGGTAAAAAAACGTTGTATCATAATAAATTATTGATTGCAAATATCGGTGATATGATGTTGATGTAGGAAGTGAATTAGTTTTTTTTCTAACCATTGTTCCGATTTTCCTATAAAAGGGTGATTAAACCCTACGTGACCACCAAAAGTTGTAGGCATAAAATGGAGGTATTTGTTTGCTTTTGCTTCTTCAAAGGGATGACACGTTTTACTTAAAAACGAATCGTCCAGGGCATTGATCAATAGGGTAGGGATGGTGATTTTACTTAAAAAAGGCTTGCAACTGTTTTGTTTCCAATAGTCTTGTGCATCTTTAAACCCAAAGAGTGGTGCGGTAACAGCCGTATCAAAATCATAAAAATTTTCTGCGTTTTTTACTGCTTTTTTATGAATAATAGCATTGGGGTGTTTGTGGAGTTTCTGAAATGTCTTTTTTTTCAAGGAACGAAGAAACCGCTGCATAAATATATAATTTCTTTTTTTGGAGAGCGCTATAGATGCCCCTTCTAAATCACAGGGGACAGAAACCGCCATCGCACAAGTTATTTTTGGGTCGATGTTTTTTGTTTCTCCTAAGTATTTAAGTACAATGTTTCCGCCCATGCTAAACCCTAAAAGGCATAGGTTGGAGTAGTTAAATTTTTGAAGGATATATTGAATAGTGCAGGCTAAATCGTCTGTTTTTCCACTGTGATAACTTGCTAGTTTTAAATTGTCCTCACCACTACAAGACCTAAAATTAAGTGCTGCGACACTTATTTTTTGAGTTTTTAGATAGTTTGCAATAGCTTTTATATAAACAGATTGACTGCTTCCTTCTAGCCCGTGGAGTATTATAACAATGGTGTTTGAGTTTTGATGTACAAAATCAATGTCTAAAAAATCAGCATCTAAGGTAGAAATTCGACTCCTTGTATAGCTAGTATCTTTTCTACTAGTGAAGGTTCTGTACGCGGTATTTATAAAACCATGTCTTAGCATAGGAGAGGGATGGTACGTGTTTTCTAGAATAGGCATAGCAGGTTGTTAAACAAAGTTGAAAATTAGTCATTTTAATGGGGAACTATTTAGTATTTTTACGAAAATTTAGAATCCATGAGCATAAAAAAACACATTCCTAATATTATTACCTTGTTAAACTTGTTTTGTGGTGTTCTTGCCGTAATTTTTGCTGTTCAAGATTTTTTATTGATAGCGAGTTTTTTAATTTTATTAGGGATTTTCTTTGATTTTTTTGACGGATTTTTTGCGCGTTTATTAAAGGTTTCGGGAGAATTAGGAAAACAGTTGGATTCTTTGGCAGATATGGTGACTAGTGGAGTTGCTCCAGGGGTAATTATGATGCTGTTGATTAAGAATAGTTTGCCTACACATAGTGATTCGTTTTTGACAGGTATTATTACTCCAAATAGTCTTCTCGCCCTAGTCGGCTTACTTATTCCGTTGGCTTCTGCGTATAGATTGGCAAAATTTAATATAGACACACGTCAAACTTCCTCTTTTATAGGGCTACCTACACCTGCATTTACTTTGGTGGTTGTTGCATTGCCCTTAATTGTAGCGTATAGTAATTTTTCTTGGGCTTTGGAGATGATTCAAACGCCTTGGGTATTAATTTTAATTACAGTTTTTGGCTGTTATGCAATGAATGCAGAAATTCCATTGTTTGCTCTAAAATTTAAAGATTATACATGGAAAAACAACAAGATTAAATTTAGTTTTTTAGGCTTGAGTATCCTGTTATTGATCGGAGTACAATTTGTAGCTATCCCATTAATCATCATTATGTATGTGCTTTTTTCAGTGCTTGAGAATCGTAATAAAAGCAGTAAGAATAAAAAGTAAGTATTATATTAGAAGTAATACCAAATAAATTTCCAAGTGACAGTGTAGAAATGGAATTGTTTTTTGTTTTAGCTAGGCGGAAAACCATAGCTGTCGTTCTGTTTTTTAACAACGCTAGAGCGTAAAACAAACTATTTATATTGGTCCTTTTAGACTGTATTGGTATAAGAACGCTGCAT
Source organism: Flavobacteriaceae bacterium (assembly GCA_965224465.1). Classification (GTDB taxonomy): domain Bacteria; phylum Bacteroidota; class Bacteroidia; order Flavobacteriales; family Flavobacteriaceae. The sequence goes on from OZ245049.1 coordinate 5,212,543, forward strand.
TAAAAATCGAGGGGTTTTTATAAAAAAGTATTGAGATTTTATATAAAAACACCGCCTTTTCAATTGAAAAAGGCGGTGTTTTATTTTTGTAAAGTCGTATCTTTATATTGATTTTTTTACAAGATAAAAGTTATAATAGCGTGGCTTGGTAGTAGGATGTTGATTATAACTGTGACTAAAATTTCTTTCGTTTCAACTCAAAATCCATTCCTAGATACACGCGACGTACGTTTTCGTCTGCGGCTAATTCTTCAGGAGTTCCTTCTTTAAGAATGCTTCCTTCGAACATTAAATAAGTCTTGTCCGTAATGGCAAGTGTTTCTTGAACATTATGATCGGTAATTAAAATGCCTATATTTTTTGTTTTTAATTTGGCTACAATACTTTGTATATCTTCTACAGCAATGGGATCAACCCCAGCAAAAGGTTCATCTAGTAAAATAAATTTAGGGTCAGAAGCCAAGCAACGGGCAATTTCTGTTCTTCTGCGTTCACCTCCAGAGAGTAAGTCTCCACGGTTTTTGCGGACACGTCCTAAGCTAAATTCCTCAATTAATTCTTCTAGTTTTTCTTTTTGTTCCGCTTTTGTTCTATCAGTAAATTCTAGTACTGATAAAATATTGTCCTCAACAGATAATTTCCTGAAAATTGAAGCTTCTTGAGCCAAGTATCCTATGCCGTTTTTTGCACGGGTATACATTGGGTCGTTTGTGATTTCTTTATCATCTAAATAAATATGCCCTTCATTGGGTTGTACCATGCCCACAATCATATAAAAAGAGGTGGTCTTTCCTGCTCCGTTCGGCCCTAATAATCCAACAATTTCTCCTTGTTTTACTTCAACAGATACACCTTTTACTACATAGCGTTTTCCGTATTTTTTCTTTATATTTTCTGCACGTAATATCATATTCTGTTTTCTTATAGATTACATCTTATAGGATGCTTAATTGTTGAAACGATAAAAACATCATTTCAGTCTGCCTTTTTTTATGTTTTTCTAGCAACCCTTTGTATTTATAGAACTGAGGTAAATATGCGGTTGCGATTGCTAGTTTTTTAGATACTTGTTCTTTTTATAATCCAGATTTATTGCCGTTTTACCCAATGGTATTTGATAGGTGTAATACCATTGGCTATCAAAGCTACTGTTTTTTAGATTTTAAATACTTTTTTATAAGCATCGGTATCTAAGTTAAATAAACGCTAGCTATTAAAATTACTTTTTAAGTCCTACATTTTTTTTGTTTAATCGTTTTTCTACAATACTCGATATTTTGATGCTAATTTCATACAAAATAAGAATTGGAATGGCTACAATTATTTGGCTAATTATGTCTGGAGGGGTAATTATAGCTGCTATAATAAGGACGATTACAAGTGCATGCTTTCTGTATTTTTTCAGGAAAGCAGGAGTTACTAAGCCCATTTTTGATAAGAAATAAATGACAATAGGCAATTCAAATATCAATCCAGAAGCCAGTACAGATGAACGTAAAAGGGCTATATATGACCCGATTTTGATGTTCCGCGCTACTTGATCACTTACAGAATAAGATCCTAAGAAGTTTACAGACAATGGGGTTACTACATAATAACCAAACGCGACTCCTAAAAAGAATAACAAAGAGGAAATTACGATAAAAACTTTTGCGTTTTTTCTTTCACTTGAATATAGACCAGGACTTATAAATACCCAAAATTCGTGGATAATATAAGGAAAAGCCACTATAAATCCAAAAGTTAGCGAAGTCCATATATGAACAGAAAATTGTTCTGCCATGGCTAAACTCTGGAAGGTAAATGGTATTTCTGTTATACATAGTCCTTCTGCATGTAATAATTTACTTACACTACAGAAAAACCGATATGTAACAAATTGAGGGTCTTTTGGAGCAAATATGATGGTGTTAAAGATAAAATCTTTCATTACAAATGCAACAATTGCAATTACTAAAATTGCCAAAATACATCTTATTAGATGCCACCTAAGTTCTTCTAGGTGGTCTAAAAACGACATTTCATTTACTTTTTTGTTCATTTAGAAAATTCCTTCTTTGATTAAATCGTGTAAATGTACTACTCCTTTATAAGAACCGTTATCAGCTACTAAGAGCGAAGTTATATGATTACTTTCCATAAGTTCTAAGGCTTGTACAGCCATTGCGTCTGATGCAATGGTTTTAGGGTTGTGGCTCATGATGTCTTGAGCAGATAATTTCGTGAAATTATCGGTATTGGTCAGCATCCTTCGAATGTCTCCGTCTGTTATAACACCTACAATCAAGTCGTTTTCTAAAACGGCTGTGGTTCCAAGGCGTTTTTCTGAAATTTCAATAATCACTTCCTTTACATTAGTCGTGGTTTGTACAAGTGGTTTTTCGTTGTTTTCCAACAGGTCTTTAACACGTAGGTAGAGTTTTTTTCCCAAGGCGCCACCAGGATGGTATTTTGCAAAGTCCTTACTGGTAAAATCATTGAGGTTTAAAAGGCAGACTGCGAGTGCATCACCTAAAACTAATTGTGCTGTTGTGCTAGAAGTCGGAGCCAAATTATTAGGACACGCTTCCTTTTCTACATACGCATTCAGAACAAAATCTGCATTTGTGCCTAAAAATGATTCTTTATTACCCGTAAGTGCAATAATTTTATTTCCATAATTTTTTATCAAAGGAATGAGTACTTTTATCTCTGGAGTGTTTCCGCTTTTTGAGATACAAATAACAACATCATTTTGTTGTATGGTTCCTAAGTCTCCATGTATAGCATCGGCTGCGTGCATGAAAATGGCAGGAGTTCCAGTTGAATTTAGGGTAGCGACAATCTTTGTAGCGATATTGGCGCTTTTCCCGATACCGGTTACAATTACCCTTCCATTTGAATTGTGGATAAAATTAACAGAGTTTTCAAAATCTACATCAATTAAATTGACTAAATTCGCAATCGCTTTACTTTCAATTAAAATTGTCTGTTGAGCGTTCTTAATTATATTATTTTTGCTTTTCAAAAGTTAAAAATTTTCTGGTTTAAAAAAATGTATTATCTTTAGTTGCAAATGTATCTAAAATTAGATTAATAATAGAATGAATAGTAAGGAAATTGATTTACACAAATCACTAAAACAGTATTTTGGTTTTGACCAATTCAAGGGGCTGCAAGAAGTTGTTATTCGTAGTATTCTGAACGAAGAGAACACTTTTGTGATTATGCCTACAGGTGGTGGGAAATCGCTATGTTACCAATTACCCGCATTGATTAATGAAGGGACGGCAATTGTAGTGTCCCCATTAATTGCCTTGATGAAGAATCAAGTAGATGCCATTCGTGGTATTTCTTCTGAATACGGTATTGCTCATGTGTTAAATTCTTCTTTAAATAAAGGAGAAATTGCCCAAGTTAAAAGTGATATTGAAAGTGGGGTTACCAAATTGTTGTACGTTGCTCCAGAATCTCTCACAAAAGAGGAATATGTGGAGTTTCTAAAAGCGCAAAAAATTTCATTTGTAGCGATTGATGAAGCGCATTGTATTTCGGAATGGGGACACGATTTTAGACCCGAGTATAGGAATTTAAGAAATATTATCAAACAGATAAGTGATGTGCCTATTATAGGACTCACCGCTACTGCTACCGAAAAGGTACAAGAAGATATTTTGAAAACCTTAGGAATGTCTGATGCCAATACTTTTAAAGCATCCTTTAATAGACCTAACTTATTTTACGATGTACGCTCTAAAACAAAAAATATAAATGCTGATATTATCCGTTTTATAAAAAAACGAGAAGGGAAATCAGGGATTATCTATTGTTTGAGCCGTAAAAAAGTAGAAGAGATTGCTCAAGTACTACAGGTAAATGGAATAAAAGCGGTGCCTTACCATGCTGGATTGGATGGGAAAACACGTGCTCGACATCAAGATATGTTTTTGATGGAGGATATAGATGTAGTAGTTGCGACTATTGCCTTTGGAATGGGAATAGACAAACCAGATGTTCGCTTTGTGATTCACCATGATATTCCTAAAAGTTTGGAAAGTTATTACCAAGAAACAGGACGTGCGGGTAGAGATGATGGTGAAGGCTATTGCTTGGCTTATTATGCATATAAAGATATTGAAAAACTTGAAAAATTCTTAGCAGGAAAACCTGTTGCAGAACAAGAGATAGGACATGCATTACTACAAGATGTAGTGGGCTATTGTGAAACCTCTGTGTCTAGACGTAAGTATTTGTTGCATTATTTTGGGGAGGAATTTGATGAGGTTAATGGCCTAGGTGCGGAAATGGACGATAACACCAAAAATCCAAAAGTAAAAACCGAAGCTAAAGATGAACTGAAATTATTGCTGGAAATAATTTTATTGACAAAAGAAAAATACAAAGCTAAAGACGTTGTGAGTACCATCGTTGGAGCAGCAAATGCAATGTTAAAATCTCATAAAACAGATTTACAACCATTTTTTGCCAAGGGGAAAGATAAGAGTGATAAGTACTGGACAGCATTGATTCGTCAAGCGCTTGTAAATGGGTTTCTTTCAAAAGAAATAGAACAATACGGAGTGTTGAAAATGACAGAGAAGGGGAGAAGTTTTATAGAAACTCCTTACTCTTTTATGATGACCGAAGACCATTTGTACGAAGAAGAAGATGACCATCATATAATAAGCGATATTAAAAGTGGAGGAGCTGCTGCAGATATTGTGTTGATGAAAATGTTGAAAGAATTACAAAAATCAGTCGCTAAAAAACAAGGAGTACCGCCGTATGCTGTTTTTACAGAGCCGTCTTTAGAAGATATGTCACTTAAATATCCTATTACCTTATCCGAACTTACAAATATTTTTGGTGTAGGAGAAGGAAAAGCACGTAAATTCGGGAAACCTTTTGTAGAACTTATAGCAGAATATGTTGCCGATCATGAGGTAATGCGTCCAGATGATTTTGTTGTCAAGAGTACAGGTGAAAACTCTGGTTTAAAGCTGTTTATTATACAAAATACAGATCGTAAAATCCCTTTAGAGGATATTGCAAAATCCAAAGGCTTGCAATTTGACGATTTGATTGCAGAATTACAGCGTATTGTATATAGTGGTACTAAATTAAATATTAACTATCATTTAGATGATATTTTAGACGAAGACCAACAAGAAGAAATATTTGACTATTTTATGGAATCTGAAACCGATAAAATAGAAGATGCATTAGAAGAATTTGACGGGGATTACGACCTTGAAGAACTCCGTTTGATGCGAATAAAGTTTATTAGCGATGTAGCTAATTAATAAAAAAGCGAAGTTTAAAAGACTTCGCTTTTTTTTTGATATTATTTATCGATTTTAAATGAAAATATAAACGCCTAATGACTGTTTTGTTATTTTTTTGATAAATCGACTTTTTATTAAAAATAGTGCTTTTTACGATACGATTATTTACTTTTTCTCAAGTACATTTATAAAAGAATTTTAACCTAATTTTAAGAGTACGTATCATGAATATGAAAAGTATTAAATCGTTAAAAGAAACAAGTTTTTTAAGAGAAAGACAATATGAAGCCGTTGGGTTTTTAGTCATGTTTTTTGGTGTATTTAGTTATATTGGACATAATATGGGAGTCGCTAATATGCTGAATACCATCATGAATACAGCCTGGGATTTATTGATGAATACGGTGTTCTATATTATGGGGATAACGGTGTTGTCTGGTGCGCTGGGGCGTTTATTGATAGAATTTGGTGTGGTGAGATTACTCGAGAAAATATTAGCGCCTTTAATGCGTCCGTTATTTAATTTACCGGGTGTTGCTTCCTTGGCGGGTGTGTTGACTTTTTTATCGGATAACCCAGCTATTATAAGTTTGGCACATGATAAAAATTTTAGTAAATATTTTAAGAAATATGAACTTATTTCGTTGACGAATTTCGGTACCGCTTTTGGTATGGGTTTAATTGTTATGACCTTTATGTCTACCTTACAAATACCGGGCAACGATGAAAATATGTTTATTCCTGCACTGATTGGATTGTTTGGAGCGTTGATTGGTGCTATTGTATCTACTAGATTGATGCAATATTTTATCAAAGGAAAAATAAAACCAAGAAAAGAGGATGATCTGGAAGGGGCGAACGAGAAAATTAGTTTCAAATCCGAAGGAGGTGCTTTTATCCGTTTTTTGAATGCGATTCTTGATGGAGGTAAATCGGGAGTAGATCTAGGTTTGGCAATTATCCCAGGCGTGTTGATTATTTCTACATTTATTATGATGCTTACATTTGGACCAAAAGATGCTGCTATTGGTTATCAGGGGTTGGCGTATGAAGGAGTCACATTGTTGCCGCAATTAGCAGATAAAGTTTGGTGGATATTTGAAGGTTTATTTGGTTTTGAGCATCCAGAATTAATTGCTTTTCCTATTACATCTCTTGGTGCAGTTGGTGCCGCATTGTCTTTGGTAAAAGCATTTATTGCTCAAGGAATTGTAGATGGTAATGTGATTGCCGTTTTTACAGCAATGGGTATGTGTTGGAGTGGTTACTTGAGCACTCATACTGCAATGTTAGATACGTTAGGATATCGTGAGTTGACTACAAAGGCATTGTTGTCTCATAGTATTGGAGGTGTTGTCGCAGGTACTTGTGCGCATTATGTGTACGTGTTGGTAATGATGCTGATTTAATCGAAGGCTAAAAAGTGTGGTATTGTTCTGTTTTTTAATCCTAAATAATTTAGGACAGCATTTGTTGTAGCCAATAGATGAAAAGTGTTCATGTTTATACCAAATACATTTCTAAGTGACGGTTTATAAATGGAATTATTTTTTGTTTTAGCTAGGCGAAAAATGGATGGATAGTCTTAGCTAGTATTCTGTTTTTTAACAACGCTAGAACGTAAATTAAACTATTTATATCGGTTATTTTGAGTTTTAATTGGTGTTAATCCCTTATTGAGTGAGGGTATTTCCTGGAGTTATGGGGCTAAATGGAAACGAGTCTTTTGAAAGTGTATCTCCTGCCTTGGGGAGAGGCTGTTGATAGGTGTTGAATTGATTTTATGAGATGAATGCTAGATATATCAGTTTTAAAATTCAAATTATTTTCACAAAATAAACAGTCAGTTTGGTGTGTAAACCGCTAAAAAAAGAATGGTTTTATGCTGTTTGTTGACCTTTGTAGAAATATGTTAACTTAGAAAATCAGTAATTAATTTTTCGTCAATATTAAAATAATTTGCCGCGGCTTTTACGGTGTCAAATGTTAAGGCATTCGTGAAATTAAATTTTTTGATATAGATGAGGTACAATTTTTTTGTTTCTTCTCTTTCTATGATAAAACCTTTTGTTTGACTCGGAACGTTTTTTATGTGGATTCCATTTAAGAATGTCATAAATTCCCTTTTTTCAATGTCTATTTTAGAGAACCTAAAATCATTTAAAATACGAAAATCTGGATATTGATCATTTAATTGCATGGTCCTAATAATTATTTGTTGAAATTCGATAAGGTCAATAGTTCCTCTGAATTTTTTTACAATGATTTTTTCATCATTAAATATTTTAAATTGATATGGCATAATGAACGATTTACTTTAAGCGATATGAAATTGGAATATAAGTGAAATAATGTAGGGAAACAAATATGTGTTTTTAGCTGTGTTGGTTATAGATATTTGTTTTCTGTATTCCAGAAAAATCACACCAGAATAAAAGGGGTAGAAGGAAGTTTTGAAACTGGTTTTTTTAATGAGATTTGTGGTTTCAAAAAAAGAGCTGAATCACATAAATGATTCAGCTCTTTTTTGTTTATTTATTAGCGGTAATAAAGAAGGGGCACTTTTTTACAAGTGTATCACTTCGTCATAAGCATCTGCTACAGCTTCCATTACAGCTTCACTCATTGTTGGGTGTGGATGGATGGTTTTTAAGACATCGTGTCCAGTAGTTTCTAACTTACGTCCTAAAACGGCTTCCGCAATCATGTCGGTAACTCCTGCTCCAATCATATGACAACCTAACCATTCACCATATTTGGCGTCAAAAATAACTTTTACAAAACCTTCAGGTGTTCCTGCTGCTTTTGCTTTTCCTGATGCAGAGAACGGAAATTTACCTACTTTTATTTCGTATCCTTTTTCTATTGCTTGGGCTTCTGTCATTCCCACACTTGCAATTTCGGGAGTGGCATATGTACATCCAGGGATGTTTCCATAGTCTATAGCTTCAGTGTCTAAACCAGCTAGTTTTTCTACACAAGTAATTCCTTCTGCTGACGCAACGTGAGCCAATGCTGGTCCAGGTACAACATCACCTATAGCGTAATAACCAGGGATGTTTGTTTGCATAAAGTCGTTGACTAATATTTTATCTCTGTCAACAACAATTCCAACATCTTCCAAACCAATGTTTTCAATGTTAGATTTGATACCTACTGCTGATAATAGGATGTCAGCTTCTAATATTTCTGTTCCTTTTTTTGTTTTTACAGTTGCTTTTACACCTTTTCCAGAAATATCAACAGACTCAACAGATGAATTTAACATCACCTTGATTCCCGATTTCTTGAAAGAACGTGCAAATTGTTTTGATATGTCAATATCTTCAACAGGTACTAAATTAGGTAAGAACTCTACAATAGTAACCTCTGTACCCATTGTATTGTAAAAATGAGCGAACTCAACACCAATAGCTCCTGAACCTACAATAATCATCTTTTTTGGTTGGCTTGGCAAAGTCAATGCTTCTCGGTAACCGATTACTTTTTTACCGTCTTGTGGTAAATTTGGTAATTCACGAGAGCGAGCACCAGTAGCAATAATAATAGTGTCAGCACTGTATTCTGTAACCTTCCCATCAGCATCTGTTACGTCTACTTTTTTTCCTGTTTTTATTTTCCCAAAACCGTCAATAATATCGATGTTGTTTTTCTTCATTAAAAAGGCAACACCTTTACTCATTCCATCAGCAACATCTCTACTGCGTTTTACAACGGCATTAAAATCTTTGTCTATGGCTTCCGCCTTTAAACCATATTGGTCTACATGCTTTAAATAATCATACACTTGAGCACTTTTTAAAAGTGCTTTGGTAGGGATACATCCCCAGTTTAGGCAAATTCCACCTAGATTTTCTTTTTCAACTACGGCTACTTTAAATCCTAGTTGAGAAGCTCTAATCGCTGTAACATAGCCTCCGGGACCACTACCAATTATAATGATATCATATTTCATAAAAAAAAGAATTTTTAATTTAAGTAGGCAAATTTACGTAGAAGATTTTTAATAGCCATGATATAACAGTTAATCTCTAAAATGTAATTACGAAAACATAATAGTTTGCTTAAAATTCCTTATTATTGTAAGTGTAACTGACGTACAAAAGTTCCTTTTAATGGATGTATCTTTTTAATTTTTAAAATTTTTAATTTTCATGAAAACACTCCATCTTTTAACCTGCTTAATTTTACTTACACAGCTGTCTTGTGACGGCGATTTACCTAAAAATACAATGACGAAACACCACGAAAATAATCCTCTTTTGGAAACATGGAATACCCCCTTTGGAGTGCCTCCGTTTGATAAAATAAAAGCAGCGCATTATTTGCCCGCTTTTGAACAGGGCTTTTTGGAAAATAGAGCAGAAATAGAGGCAATAACAAATACTACGGAACTGCCAACTTTTGAAAACACAATTTTGGCATTAGAACGATCAGGAAAGACTTTAAGTAAAGTGAATCGTGTGTTTTCTGCGGTAAATGCAGCGCATTCTGATAAAGAGATTAGAGAAATTGCACGTGTTATTGCTCCTCTAAAAGCAACGCATAGGGATGCTATTAATTTGAATTATACATTGTTTGAAAAAGTAGCTGTTGTGTATAAGCAACGTGCTTCTTTGAATTTAGACATAGAATCAAGTAAATTATTAGAGGAAACATATAAAGGTTTTATACGTTCTGGTGTTAACCTGAAAGGGAAAGCAAATACTCGTTTGCGTGAAATTAATGCTGAATTAGCTTCGTTGGAAGAACTATTTGGGAAAAATGTACTGGAAGAAACCAATGCTTTTGAACTGTATATAAATGATGAAAAAGAGCTAGGAGAGTTGCCTAGTAATCTAAAGGCTATTGCCTCTAATGAAGCAAAAAAGAGGGGGCATGAGAAAGGTTGGTCTATTACTTTACAGCGACCGAGTATCAATCCATTTCTACAGGCTTCGAGCAATTCAGAATTACGTCAAAAAATATATGATGGATATGCTCTAAGAGGGAATAATAACAATGAGAGGGACAATAAAAAGATTGTAGAAAAGGTAGTGAGCTTACGTTTAGAGCGCTCTCAATTACTAGGTTTTGAGTCTCATGCAGCGTTTAAATTGTCAAATACAATGGCAGAGAATCCTGAAAATGTATATGAGTTTTTAGATAAATTATGGCCGGCTGCTTTGGAGATGGCTAAAAAGGAAGTACGGGCTTTACAGGCATATAAAAATAAAGAAATTGAACAATTAGGAGGCCTCAAGAATAGGAGTGCTTTGAGTGAGACGTTAACGGGAGGAGATTGGAGACATTATGTAGAAAAAGTAAGGAAAGAACGCTATGCTTTTAATGAAGACGAAATGCGTCCATATTTTGAATGTGGAGCCGTTATGCAAGGTGCTTTTAAAGTGGCTACTGAATTGTATGGAATTACATTTAACGAATTAGATAAGATGCCTAAATGGCATAAAGACCAACAAGTTTTTGAAGTAAAAGAAGCCGATGGAACTCATATAGGGATTATATATATGGATATGTTTGCCCGTGAAAGTAAACGTGGAGGGGCTTGGATGAATAGCTTAAGGTCACAGTCTAAATTGGATGGGATTGTACATCCTATTGTGACAAACAATTGTAATTTTCCTCCTCCAATGGATGGTGAACCTTCGTTATTATCGTTCTCAGAAGCACAAACTTTATTTCATGAATTTGGACATGGATTGCACGGATTGTTGTCTGATGTAACTTTTGGATCCTTATCGGGGACAAATGTGCCACGAGATTTTGTGGAGTTTCCTTCTCAAGTAATGGAAAACTGGATGAGCGATCCTGAAGTCTTGAAGTTATATGCGAAACACTATAAAACAGGCGAAGTGATTCCAGATGCATTGGTAGAAAAAATGAATAAGGCCAATCAATTTAATGCTGGATTTAGAACGGTTGAATATATGGCTGCAGCCTATTTAGATATGGCTTTCCATAGTTTAAAAAAAGAAGGAACTATTGATACTGGTGCTTTTGAAAAAGCAGAAATGAAACGCATAGGATTGATAGCCCAAATTATTCCTCGGTACCGTGCTACCTATTTTAATCATGTGTTTTCTGGAGGGTATTCCGCGGGGTATTATAGCTATTTATGGTCCGAAGTATTGGATTCTGATGGCTTTGAAGCCTTTAAAGAAACCTCTATTTTTGATAAAGAAACGGCAAATAAATTTCGTAAATTATTGTCTCAAGGAGGTACAAAATCAGGAATGGAATTGTATAAAGAATTTCGTGGTAGAGCACCTAAAATGGAGCCATTAATGCGTAGAAAAGGTTTTTTTAAATAAGATATTATACCAAATACATTTCCAAATAACGATTTAGAAATGTATTTGGTATTAGTAGTGAGGTGTTGGTAGTGAGGTTTGTAAAAATAGAGACAAGAGATTGGAGACTATTCCGTTACAATGGCGTTCTCACTTCTCACGATTAACATCTCAATACTTTTTTAGCAATCACTACATTTCTAAACTTTAAAAGCTTACATTTGTAGTATTATGGGGAAAATATCAAAAAACATTCGACATTTAAGGAAATTAAAAGATTTAACACAGGAGCAATTTGCCGATGAAATACACGTAACACGTTCTCGAATCGGATCTTATGAGGAGGGAAGGTCGGAGCCGTCCATTGCTACATTAATAAGTATCGCTACGTATTTTAATTTACCTGTAGATGTATTAATTAAAAGTGATTTGACAGCAGCTACAGATGCATCCTTTATAGAAATAGGAAATCAGCGTGTGTTGTTCCCTATTATAGTAGATGGAGAGAATGAAGACTTGATCGAAATTATTCCGATAAAAGCATCAGCAGGGTATTTACGCGGTTATTCAGATCCAGAATACATTGAGCATTTAGAAAAAATAAAATTACCCTTTTTACCCACAGGAAAGCATCGTGCATTTCCTATAAAAGGAGACTCTATGTTGCCAGTTAAAAGTGGCGCTTATATTGTTGCGAAATTTATAGAAGATATTCGGGACATCAAAGATGGAAGAACCTATATTGTGGTGACTTTGAACGATGGTATTGTGTACAAACGTGTTTTTGATAAGATGGAAAATCATCAATGTTTAATGTTAGTTTCAGATAATAAAAAGTACGAATCATATTACGTGCCTGCCAACGAAGTCTTGGAATTATGGGAGTTTACCTGTAGTATCAATACGCAGGAATATGATGAACACGAGTTGAAGTTGAGCAGCATCATGTCCATGTTTAATGATTTGGGGGTGGAGTTAAAAGAACTTAAAAAGCAATTGAATTAGGCATTATGGAAAATTAATTTCCAACGGACTGTTTAGAAACAGAAAAGACTTGATTTATATCGGTCAATTGGATTTTTTTTGGTGTCATAATTCCTTTTTATAAATAGTATCTAATTTAGACAATTAATTACAATGCATTACGCAATTATTGATATTGAGACAACAGGAATGGGCGTTCAGGGGAATAAAATCACTGAAATCGCTATTTTTATTCACGATGGAACACAGGTGATTGATACTTATGACAGTCTGATAGACCCAGAATGTTCCATACCGTATACTATTACAGAACTTACAGGGATTACCAATGCAATGGTACAAGGTGCTCCTAAATTTAATGAGGTAGCTAAGAAAATTATTGACTTTACAGCCGATTGTGTTTTTGTAGCACATAATGTAAATTTTGATTACAACGTAATGCATAAAGAGTTTAACGAACTCGGCCTTACTTTTAAACGTAAAAAATTGTGTACAATTCGTTTGTCCAGAAAATTGATACCTGGCTTATCATCTTATAGTTTAGGTAAAATGTGTGTTTCACAGAATATTGTGATTAAAAATCGCCACCGTGCTAAGGGAGATGCAGAGGCTACCGTAATTTTATTTGAGAGATTGTTGGCTTTGGATACAGACAGTGAGGTGTTTGAGTCGTTTTTAAACCCTGGTTCTAAAAAGGGCGTTTTGCCGCCTTTAATAGCTAAAGAAACGGTAGATAAATTACCTGAATCGGAAGGAGTGTATTATTTTAAAAATTCCGAAGAGGAAATTATCTATGTAGGAAAAGATGTGAATATCAAGCAGGGCGTGCTTCGTCATTTTAATGATAAAAAAAAGAAGAAACTGACCATGTGTATGCAAACTGTCGATGTTACGTATCAAAGCACAGGGAGTGAGTTGCTTGCGGTTTTATTGGAATCAGCAGAAATAAAAAAGTATTCCCCTTCCTACAATAGCGTACAGAAAAATGTGAGCGAAAGCTATGGACTGTTTAGTTTTGAAGATAGAGATGGAATTATCCATTTGGGAGTGAGTCGATTAAAGTCTATACAAGATCCGTTGGTCAATTTTTATACAAATACAGAAGGAAAAGTATTTTTAGAAGAGTTGTGTAACGAATATAAGTTGTGCCCCAAATACTGTCATTTACAAAATAATGTGGCTACTTGTTTGGATTCTCAACTGAAAAAATGCAAAGGGATTTGTCAAAAAAAAGAATCAGTGGTAGCCTATAATGGACGCGTGAAAACGGCGATTGATTATGTGAGTACCGAAGATGAAACCTATATAATCACTCAGCAAGGTCGGTCAAAGGAAGAAAGTGCTTTCGTAATGGTAGAAATGGGGATTTATAAAGGTTTTGGCTATGCTGATGCAAAAAAAACATTTACGAGTTTAGAAGAGTACAGGCTTTTACTCATTCCTCAAAAAGACAACCGTGAGATTCAACGAATTTTAAAAAACTGGAAACGTACAGAAGAAAAAATCTTAGAGAATGATGAAAAAAATAATATAGTTTCCTTGCAAAAATGGTGGACTATGGACGATTTGGAAACTGAAAAGAATAAAGATGAAATTGCAGAAGAAGCAAAATTAACAAATGTAGGCTTGTTTGGATTGATGTAGAATAACAGTCAATATTAGATGAATCTGACAGGAGCATGAATTTTAAATAGTGGTTTATTTGATTGCTGGTCAAAGAAATATCGGACGTTGAAGTTTCTAACGTTGCTTTTTTTTAAAACCGTCAATGGAAATGTATTTGGTATCATACCTGTAAGCAAACACAGACACATGTATGTTGAAAATGCAGGAGTTTTTAGATCCAACAAATTTGAAAATGACGGTTGTAAATAAATCACCTTGTTTTTTACTAGAAAAGGGTTGTTAATCTCTTAAAATCCTATAATTTCGCCAAATGGAAACACTTGAATATTTTTTTAAAACGGCTTCTGAAAGTATCGCCAATAATAATTTTGTAAAATTAACGCTAAGCAAGCCTATCCGTAAGGCAGAAGGGTTTTTAAACGTCTATGTTCGCTTGGTAATGATAGATCAAAAACAGGTGTTGCGTTTTAAATATAGGTATGCAGAAACCAATGAGTTAAAAACATTCTCGTTTTCAGAAGCTTTTGAAGAAATCACTAAATTACTAGATCAAAAATTTAGATTTGCAACCATTTTTAGTTTGGATAAAGATGTAATTGTAACGGTTTCTAAAAAGAAAAAACTGAATTATAGAGAAGCGTCTCCTAGTTTTAAAAATAAATTACCAGAAGATCCAGACGGTCAAGACTCGTAAATGTGTTGTGTTCTTTAAAAGTATCTAGAGAAGAACAATGCAGGGATTTATCGTTTATAAAAAACCACTCTAGTACTTGTAGGGATATAATGAATCTCTTAGTAAGGGATTTATCACTCAAGAATTGGTCTTTGTAGCATAATTTCTGTTCTCCTTGGGGCGAAGTTATTGATTTTAGTTTGTGAGAAACAAAGCTGTTTTTATTACGAAATCGTATGCGTTAAAATACGTTTAATTTTTGTAGTTGAGTAGTCTATAGCGTTTTTGAAACTGCTATATTTGCAAAACACAAGAGATTGAGGTTGTTTATAGTGAATTTACTTCTTCTTTTAGGTAATTCTCAATACGTATGAAATCAACCACTCCCAATACATTTATTAGCGAATTTTTTAGCGAATCCTTACGTCGAAATTTTTGGCGATACCCAGTTCGAATGCGATCTTTTAAGGCATCTGCAAGTATGGCTTTATTATGTGTTCCTTTTGTCTTGTTAGGGTATTCTAATATTGGAGTAACCTTAGCATTAGGTGCGTTAGCAGGAGCTTTGGCTGAAACTAATGACCACCCAAAAGGACGTTTAAAAGCATTGTTACTTACCGTGGCAAGTTTTATAGTTGCAAGTGTTTCGGTAGAAATTCTACGTCCTTATCCTATACTTTTTGCAATAGGATTGGTAGGGTCTACCATCACTTTTATTGTAATTGGTGGTTTGAGTGATCGGTATCGAGGAATAAGTTTTGGGGCTATTTTAATTGTTATCTACTCTATGTTAGGATCAGAATTTAGTCCTAATTGGTATCACCAACCCTTGTATTTACCCCTAGGAGCCTTGTTTTATGGATTATTATCTTTGGGCTTATTATACTTACATCCGTTTCGTTTATTAGAAGAAGAATTAGCAAATTCTTACCAAGCACTTGCGGCCTATATGAAAGAGAAATCCAAACTTTTTCCTAGTGATGAACGCGTGCAAACAAAAATTAGAAATGGTCTTGCTGTACTCAATATTCAGGTGGTGAATTCCTTAGAAGAGTGCAGAAAGGTGATGAATAGTTATGAAAATGCAGTGCAAGATTTGGAAGTACTTAGACCGTATTTTCAGAAATTTATATTGGTTCAGAGTTTGCATGAACGTGCAGCCTCTAGTCATGAGAAATACGATGTGCTGAGTAAGGAAATTCACAATACAGAATTGATGGAAGGTTTGGGGCAATTATTACTCCAATTAGCTGCTGCTTGTACTCAGTTTTCGGATAATTTACTGACACGTAATACCTATAAGCACCCCGTTGCGTTGTCATGGACAGTAAAAGCATTACAGGATCAAATAGAAGTTAAAAAAGAGATTCTTAATGAAAGTCTAATCCTATTGTTTCGTAATTTAAAACAATCTCATAGATCCTTAAAAAACCTGAATTATAATATAAGTTTGGATGCCGTACCTCGTATTAAAAGAGAAGAACGTAGTGTTTGGGTGCGTTTAAAAGAAATATTGAATTGGAACCATCCAAGGTTGCGCTACGCAATCCGATTGAGTGTTTGTTTTTTACTGGGATATGTCTTGCTGCAATTATTTGATTTACCTAAGGGTGAATGGATTATTTTAACAAGTTTATTTGTTTGTCAACCTAGTTATAGCGAAACAAGAAAAAGACTTTTTCAACGTATTTCTGGGACAATAATTGGCGTTGTAGGAGGCGTATTAGTCGTGCAATTATTACCTACAGTATTAGGGCAATTGTGTTTTTTAAGTGTGTCTTCTTATTTATTCTTTTATTGGTTGCGTAAAAATTATTCAGTTGCGGTTATTTTTATTACGTTTTTTGTAATTGCTGCCTTTAATCTACTTGCCAATGAAGGGGTTGCCGTAATGGGACCTAGATTGCTCGATACTATAATTGGTGCTACGTTGGCAATAATAGTTGTGCGGTTATTATGGCCAGATTGGCAGCACAAACGATTGCCTAAATTATTAGCTACCGCCTTAGATAATAATACCGCCTATTTTAGAGCAATTGTACAGGAATACCACAAGGCAAGTACAGATGATTTATCATACAGAGAGGCCAGATTTAATGCACATCAATCTGATAATGCGTTGACCTTGGCTTGGCAAGGGATGAAAATGGAACCTAAAAAACACCAGAAATCTCAGGATTTAGCCTTTAGATTAACCTATTTAAACCATGCATTGGTCTCTTATTTGTCCGCTTTTGGGGCACATCGTACCAGTTCTTTTGAATTGACAGAGGATGTGGAACGAATTTTATATCAAGTGGATAAAGCTTTAGATAAAACTTCTAATTATTTAAAAGGTGATAGTACAAATGAAACAGCTTCTAATTTACCCTATTTGTTAAATAAATTATCCAATAGGTTAGATGCTATGGAAAGAGGTTCTCAACGCCAAAAAATGGTGCTATTGTACAATATCGCCGAGGTTACAAAGCAGCTTTCTGATCTTGCGAAAACAGATAGGTAAAACAGTTTTTTAGGTATTGAATGCTGTTTTTTTTGGGTACATAGCCCTAGTTATTGTTCTTTTTTATCTAGGGAATAGAAATCTAAAAAAAAACTGTACCTAACTTGATTTCTTAAGTCATTTATAGAGAGTGGTAAGATTATTTAATCCTTTACTAAGGGGGTAATTCTCTTGTCTTATGTTCGAATATAAAAGATTTTTGGGAGTGTTATTTTTAGTGTTGGATATAGTTTGTGTGTTTTTAAACATGTAACATCCTGTATTGTAGTTAGATATGTTGATGTGTATATGGATAAATGCTATTTTTATTCGTATAGCATCTTACTATCGATAAAATATCTGATATTTGATTTTTAGTACGTGCTAAAAATCAGTTATTTAGGTATGAATTTTGTGTACATAATTTTGTTTTTTCCTATGAAAAAGATATTCGTTTATTTTTTATTGTTATGTAGTACCTCTGCAATTTCTCAAAGCAAGGTTCTGGAAGTTTTATTGCATAAGGTGAATACTTCTCCTGTGGAAGCGATTATGTATGCAGATAGCATTTTGCTCCCTAAAAACAAGTTAACTAAAAAGGAAATTCGCATTATTAAATACTATAAGGCGGTTGCGTATCAAGGGACTAAAAATCATTTAAAAACACTTGAAATATTAAAAAGTATTGTTCTTAAGTTTGATGCATCGGACACCTATTTTGTAAAAATTTTAATTGTACAGGCGCACTCAAACTCAGCACTTAAAAACTACACAAAAGCTACAAGTCAGGCCTTACGAGCGTTGGATATTGCAAGCGAAAATAAATTGTATAGTCTAGTTGCATCTGCATATTCAACACTGTCTTATATTGAGTATTCTAATATGAAGTACACAAATTCTTATGAGTACTTATTGAAGTCTATAGCTTATCAGCATAAAGAAAAGGACAGCACCTTATTATCTGCAACATATAATAATTTAGCTATTATTTATAGGAGAATTGGATTCTTTAAGGAGGCTTTAGAGGTGAGTGAAAAATCGTTGGAAATTGATTTAAAACTACAAAACAACGCTAATATTGGGAGTTCATATTGTAATATAGCGGACTCTTATTTGTTGTTGAATGATAGGGAAAAAGCAAAAGAGTATTTCTTAAAAGCGATTGTACATAATTTTAAAGCAAAAATCACCAATAGTGTTCCCTATCAAAACATCGGGGATTTGTATTATAAAATGGGGAATTATACAGATTCACATTTTAATTATTTAAAAGCATTAGACATAGAAATTAAAAATAAGAATCAATTTCGCATCACTAATCTGTACGATCAATTGTTGGTAATTGCTATTAAATTAAAGGATTTTGATAAGGTGTTTTTGTACAAGACAAAGTTTGATTCAATACAACAATTAAATTTGATTCAAGAAGGAAATGAAAAAGTCGAAATGCTTGAAAAACAACATGCGTTATTTTGGAAAGAAAAAGAACTCTTACAGGTTAAGGAACTTAACTCTAAGAATAAAATTATTTTTATTATAGTGTTGTTATTGGTTTTACTGGGGATATTGTTGTTGTTTCTTAAGATTAAGAATAACACTCTTTTTTATGCCAAAGAAAAATTAATTCTTGAACAAACAGTACTGAGGTCTCAAATGAATCCTCATTTTATATTTAATGCCTTAGCCGCTATCCAAAACAGCTTATTGGAAAACAATCCTTTAAAATCGGCTTCTTATATAGCCAGGTTTTCAAAGTTAATCAGACAAAATTTTGATTTTGTTGATAAAAAAATAATACCGTTATCTGATGAAATTGATGCGCTAAAAAATTACATGGATACGCAACAACTACGTTTTAGTAACCGTTTTGAATATAAAATAGTGCTGCTAGATAACCTAGATGTAGACACGGTAGAGATTCCTCCTTTATTAATACAGCCATTTGTTGAAAATGCGATTGAACATGGTTTTAAAAATAAAAAAGAGAAAGGGAGTATAGAACTGATTATCTCTAAAGGAGATGGTGTTGTTTTATATGAAATTAAAGACAATGGCAATTACCAAGACCATATTAAAAATGATGGAAGAGTGCATGCAATTGATATTTTTAAGAAGCGGTTAAAATTAAGAGAGTATAAAGAAGAGCAATCGTTTTTAATTACTGCTTCATCGGAAGGTACCAGCGTTAAATTTTCACTAAAGTTATGATTACAGCACTTATTATAGAAGACGAAATTAATGCGAGAGCTGCCTTGAGAAAAATGATTCATTTAATGGCTCCAGAAATTAAAATTCTCGCAGAAACTGGTTTTGTAAAAGAAGGCGTACAATTGATAGAACTGCACAAACCTAGCATTGTTTTTATGGATATAGAATTAGAAGATGGGGCTAGTTTTGAAATATTGACGCAACTTAAAGTTATTGATTTTAAAATTATTTTTACGACTGCTTATAATCAATTTGCTATAAAAGCATTTAAGTATAGTACCATAGACTATTTATTAAAACCGATTGATCCTTTGGAATTAGAAGTGGCTTTAAAGAAAGCTATTGAGACTGTGAATTTCGAATTCCAACATCATAAATTATTAGAAGTACTTCAACATAATTTAAATAATAGTGAACCTACTATTGTTTTGAAAACATCGGACTATCAGTATGTGGTCTTTTTAAAAGATATTATTCGTTTAGAGGCTGATGGTGCTTATACAACGTTTATTACGGTGAGTCAAAAAATAGTAATGTCAAAGAATATAAAGTTTTATCAACAGATCCTAGAAGATGGCTTTATGCGTTGTCACCAGTCTCATTTAGTAAATTTGAGTCAAGTGAAAGGGGTTTTAAAGAATTCGTTTTTAGAAATGTCTAATGCGGATATGGTACCAATTTCTACACGTAAAAAAACGATGATTCAGGCATACCTAGCAGGTTCTAAACGCTAGGAATTGATTTTTAGTTGCGCTTATAAAACATATAGGTACGCTTATAAATTATTTTTTCTACTCCCTTTTGATTTCTATAGGTTTGCTATAGAAATAATATCAAATACATTTTCAAGTGACGGTTTAATAATGGAATTCTTTTTTGTTTTAGCGAAGCAAAAAGTCTAAGGATAGCCTTAGTTATCGTTCTATTGTTTAACAATACTAGAACGTAAAACAACCTATTTATATCGGTTATTTTGGATTGTAATTGGTTATAAGTACCATTCAAACGTTTATTTCTTTTTTATTGATGTATTGCTTATTCTCTTTTTGTTTTTTAGAAAAAAATAAAGATAACAAAGAGATAGGGCTTTGGTTGAGAACTATTTTAGGGAAATGTCAGTTTTTGTTTGCCCTTATTCTTTTAATGTTGGGAGGAGTATATATGTTGTTGCATTAGAATTGAAATTAGGTATGATTATATAAAAAACAAATGGGGAATTGAAATGTTAGAAAAAGAATTATTTAAGTACAGGTGACAAAAAAAATGTTAGGAAAAAGTTTTTACTGTAAAAGATTAAGGAGGGGTCTTGAATATTGCTATGAAAAGGAATCCCTCCGCTATCTTTTATACCCAATACGTTTCCAAGTGACGGTTTTCTCTGGAAGTGTTAAAGAATATAATATCGTTAAGAAATACAACTATAATATCAATATAATTAATAGGAATACAATGTTTAAAAATATATTTAAAAAATCAATATACGGAATGCTTTTCTTTTTTATGATTTATGGAGGATCTGTATACTCACAATCAAATCAGGATTCTAAAACCTATATAAAATTAGCTAGATTGATTGATAAGAATGCCGTAAGTAAATTTCGTAATGCATTTACAAAAGCGGATTTTGATCCAAATTATATTCCTGTAAAAAAGTATAAAAAGTGTTTGTTTTCTCTTGCAGCTATCAAAGGAAATATAGAAATAGCTCGGTTTTTATTAACAAAAGGCGCTGCTATTAATACAATAGATAGGTACACAACTGCCATGCATAAATGCTTGAAAGGGAAGCACTATAAATTCGGATTTTTTTTACTAGAAAATGGTTTTGATCCTTCTTTGGAAGAAAAAAATAAGAGGAACAAATTACCTTTAAATGTTATTTCTGCTAGATCATTGTGTGAAAATAATGAAGGGATGGAACTCTTTGAGGCATTATTACTTAAAGGAATGAATCCGAATCTTTCGGCTAGGGATGGAGCTACAGCACTTTTATTAGCAGTGTATTATGATAAACCTGAAATAATTGAAATGCTTTATTCCAACGGTGCTGATATGAATTATGGAGTTCATCCACTAAAAATAAGCCCAACTAGTATTAAAGATGATGTAGTTGAAAATAATTTCACTCCGTTGATGGTCGCTGTTTTTTATAATAAAGAGCGAATTGTAAAACAGTTACTTTGTTATGAGAACGTAGATAAAATGTTGCGTGGTACTTTAAATAATATGACAGCATTTGAGTTAGCTCAAGAAGCGGATAATTTTTTGATAGCAGGGTTGTTAAAGTAATTCCAAACACATCTCTAAGTGACGTTTTAGGGATGGACTTAATTTTGTTTAGTTAGGTGGAAAATTTAAGGATAGCCTTAGCGATCGTTCTGTTTTTTAACAAGGAAAGCACGTAAAACAAACTATTTATATCGATCATTTTGGATTGTAATTGTATAAGTTCAAGGATTACGACGGTTGAATTAAGAACAAGTTCCCCCTGTGTTGGATGGTTTTTTAGAGGGGTTTCTCGAAATAGAACATAGTCTTTCGTAAGTATACCTCGTACTCTTGGGCTGAGATTGTTTATTTGAAGTATAGATAAGAAGCATATTTTGTTTATATTTAAATAAAAAAATGAACGTAACACCTGAAACAATTTTTAGTATCCTGCTAGGAATAGGACTGGCAGCCTCTGTTGGATTCCGTATTTTTGTACCACTATTTTCTTTGAGTTTGGCTGCGTATTTTGGAATCATACCTTTAAATGAATCTTGGGTTTGGGTGGGGAGTTCTGTGGCTATTATTGTTTTAGGAGTTGCTACGGCAGTGGAGATATTGGCTTATTTTATTCCTTTTATTGACAATATGTTAGATGCCATAGCGGTACCATTGGCAGCCGTTGCTGGCACCGCAGTTATGATGGCGACCATATCGGATGTAGACCCTAGTATTACATGGGCATTGGCCATTATTGCTGGAGGAGGCACAGCCGCCGCAATCAAAGGAAGTACAAGCGTCACACGTTTGACCTCTTCTGCTACAACAGTAGGAATTGGAAACCCAGTGATTGCAACAGTGGAAACAGGATCTGCTGTAGCGATGTCTGTGACAGCATTATTTTTTCCAATCATTGCATTTATTTTTGTAGGTTTGATATTTTGGCTTATTTTTAAGGTTTTTAAAGTATTCAGTCCTAAAACCCGCTAAATGAACAAATTTATTCCAAGTGCCTTTTTTAAGTTATTACAAGCCATTCATATTGGTATGATGTTGAGTCTGATTTTTTTGAGCCTTTTACTCTTTATATTTTTGAAGGAAGCTTTGAATCTTGATTTTGATGGGAATAGGACATTTATGTTTATGGCATTGATTATAGGCTATGGAGGTAAATTTTCAGGTAAAATAATGTTTCGTAAGCTGATGCGTCAACTTCCGTTTAAGGCAGGATTAGCATTGAAATTAGAGAAGTATAAAGTCGCGCATATTGTGCGATTGGCGATGTTAGAATTCCCTGCATTTATGTGTTTGTACTTTACCTATGTCACTAATAATAGCTTTTATTTGCTAATTGTTGGCTTGTTGGTTTTTATGATGTTGACGGTATTTCCATCGCGAAACCGATTTAGTGACGAAGTAGAATTAAATAACGATGAAAAAACACAACTTTTTCGCTAGAAGTCCTGTAGTTTTTTGATATTTTTGTACTTCATACAGAATTTGTACAAAATGGCACAAAAACCAGGGATCCCAAAAGGGACTAGAGATTTTTCTCCAACTGAAATCGCAAAGCGTAACTATATATTTTCAATCATTCGTTCTACATTTGAAACCTTTGGATTTCAACCGATAGAAACACCTTCCTTTGAAAATTCGTCAACCCTTATGGGGAAATACGGAGAAGAGGGAGATCGATTGATCTTTAAAATTTTGAATTCAGGAGATTATTTGAAAAAAGTAGATGCAGATTTATTAGTCGCAAAAGAAAGTACGAAGTTGATTTCTAAAATTTCTGAAAAGGCGTTGCGTTATGACTTAACTGTTCCTTTTGCAAGGTATGTTGTGCAGCATCAAAACGACATTGTTTTTCCGTTTAAACGGTATCAGATTCAACCAGTTTGGCGTGCAGATAGACCTCAGAAAGGACGTTTTCGTGAATTTTATCAATGCGATGCCGATGTTGTAGGAAGTAAAGGATTGTGGCAAGAAGTGGAATTTGTACAATTATATGATGCCGTATTTACAGCCTTAAAATTGGTCGGTACAACCATTAAATTGAACAACAGAAAAATTTTATCTGGGATTGCTGAAATTATAGGAGCTAAAGATAAATTGATTGACTTTACAGTAGCTCTAGATAAATTAGATAAGATTGGTGAAGAAGGAGTTACTAAGGAAATGCTCTCCAAAGGGATATCCGAAGATGCTATTCAAAAAATACAACCCCTATTTAGTTTTAAAGGAACAAATACAGAGAAACTAGCCCAATTAGAAAATATGTTAACGGATTCCGAAGAAGGATTAAAAGGAGTTCAGGAATTGCGTTTTATTATTAGTTCGGTCGAAGAATTAGGCTTGGAAACAACAAATCTAACCATTGATGTAACCTTGGCGAGAGGGTTAAATTATTACACAGGAGCTATCTATGAAGTTGCTGCTCCAGAAGGTGTCAAAATGGGATCCATCGGAGGTGGAGGTCGTTACGATGATCTGACAGGTATTTTTGGTTTAAAAGATATGAGTGGCGTTGGGATTTCTTTTGGACTGGATAGAATATATTTAGTACTTGAAGAATTGAACCTGTTGTCGGAAGTAGCATTAGCAAAACCGAAAGTTTTATTCGTTAATTTTGGAGACAAAGAAGCGTTGTATTGTATGAAAGCTATTTCTCAATTACGTGCCAACGGGATTAAAACTGAATTGTTTCCAGAAGCAGCAAAACAGAAAAAACAACTAAATTACGCCAATAAACGAATGATTCCCTTTGTAGTATTTGCAGGAGCTTCTGAAATTGAAAATGGAGTTTTTAAATTAAAAAATATGGAAACAGGGGATCAAGAAGTGTGTGATTTAGAGACATTGATTTCAGTTATTAATCAATAAATAAAGCTTATTAAAGCCGCAGATTTGTACTACAATTTATCGTACATTTGTGGGCTAATTACTAGAACATGTTTGAAGGTAAAAACGGAATGAAAAACGATCAAATAGAAGAAATGGGCGATGACCATATCGGAACATCGGCTAAAACACCATTAAGAGCAGATGCTTTTGATATATCGGACGCCGAGAAAATTGAGAGAATTCAGGCAAGTGTATATGATATTTTGACAACATTGGGGATGGACTTGACAGATGATAGTTTGCAAGGAACTCCTAAACGTGTGGCAAAATCATTTGTAAACGAACTTTTTTCAGGATTAAATCCTGCCAATAGACCTAAATTATCAACATTTGATAATAATTATAAGTATGGTGAGATGTTGGTAGAAAAAAACATTATTGTTTATTCTACTTGTGAACACCATTTATTACCTATTGTAGGAAGAGCGCATGTAGCATATATTTCAAAAGGGCGGGTAATAGGTTTGTCTAAAATGAATCGAATTGTAGAGCATTTTGCAAAACGACCACAGGTACAAGAACGCTTAACCATGCAAGTTGTACAAGCATTGCAAGAAGCACTTGGGACAGATGATGTTGCTTGTGTTATTGATGCAAAACATCTTTGTGTAAACTCTCGAGGTATTAAAGACATTGAAAGTAGTACTGTTACTTCCGAATTTGGTGGTAAATTCAAAGATAGAGCTGTACGTCGAGAATTTATAGATTATATAAAATTGGATACAAATTTTGATTAATTTGTAAGTGAAAACAAAAAATAAAAGCTCCTACTTGGAGCTTTTATTTTTTAGGTGTTTTTTAGTATAAAATTATTTTACATTTCTCAAATGATCTAAAGTAATTATAAAAAAGTACTAATTAAAAAAATAAGACTTAATTAAAGTAAAAAATGAATTCTATAAAATCAATAGTAAGCGTTGTGTTTGTTGTGTTTTTAACGTTCCATACATTGCAATCTCAAGAGAATATTGTTAAAAAACCGTCTATTTGGGCAGATTTAAAACAGGATGGAGGAGACATGTTAGGCGGAGTGAAGTATGCGTTTACAAGACCTCTATATTGGAAAAAAGATGATTGGTGTAAAGCAGGTGTCATCGTAGGAGGAACAGCGTTGTTGTATTTGGCAGATGAACAAACGAGTACATTTTTTAGAGATCAAAGAGACAATGCTCCTGGTGTTTTAAAAGAAATAGGGTGGTATTATGGGAGTCCACAAAACTTTTTTATGATTTCAGGTGGAATTTATGGCTATGGATTGTTTGCTAAAAACGAAAAATTTAGAAAAACTGGGATTTTAATTATATCATCGGCGGTTGCAACGGGCTTGATACAGACAATTACCAAAAATGCCTTTGGACGCGCAAGACCGGGTGAAAATGTTGGAAGCAAAGTGTTTAAGCCGTTTAGTAAAGAAGGTACATATCATTCATTTCCTTCTGGACATACTATTTTATCTATGACAGCTTCCCATGCTATTGCAAAGCAATTTTCTAATCCTTGGGTAAAAGGGGGGATTTATGCAGTTGGACTTATCTCTCCTGTTTCTAGACTTTGGGAAGGCGCGCACTGGCTTACAGATGTTACATTTGGTATTGTAATCAGTGTCCTTGTAGTGGATAGTATCGATAATTTTTTAGAGAAAAAAATGAAGAGTCGTAAAGAAAAAACCATCTCGTGGAATGTTAGAGCAGGAGTAAAATCCATCGGATTGATAGGTACGTTTTGATGAATAAGACCTATACACTCTAAAAGGACCGATATAAATAATTTATTTTACGTGCTATTATTGTTGTTGTTGAAAAACAGAATGATAGCTAAGCTATCCATCCATTTTTCGCCTAGCTAAAACAAAAAATAATCCCATTTCTAAACCATCACTTGAAAATGTATTTGGTGTAACTATCTAATTAATAAGTAATTCGTAACTGATAACTCGTAATTAATAAGTGACACCACCAGTCACATATTCAATACGGCAATTTTTTTGGTCAAAAAAGTCAATTTTTAGAACTTCACCATAATTAATTTTTAACGTGAAGGCTTTATTTAAGGGGGTTTCAAGTAAATGAGCAAGAATTACACGAAGTACTCCATCGTGCGCAGTAATTACATAATTTGTTGTTAGATGTTCGAGTGAGTTCCAGTAATTCAGTACTCTGTCGGATAAATCACGTAGACTTTCTCCGTTTGGAGGTGCAACGTCAACATAATTTTCAGACCATATTTTTAATGCGTTCTCTTCAATTTTTGACCAAGGAATTAATTCCCAATCTCCAAAATTCAACTCTTTTAGAGCTTGTTCATATACAATAGTTGTTGTGGGGCTAATTGCTTTCGCAAGTTTTGTACAACGTTGTAAAGGACTACTGATGCATTTAAAAGAGGGGTCGATGGTTAGTTTTGTACGAATCTTATCTACCTCATCTTTAAAGGTTTTTGATACATCCAAATCACTTTGCCCATAACAAATCCCTGGGGAAATAAGGGGTTTTGTATGTCTAATAAGATATATCATAGTGCTTTATTAAATGATGATTAGAGGATTGTTATTCCTTTTTTAGTGGTATCGGTGACATTAGCTTCTGTAAAAGTAGTCATTTTGTTCATCATTTCTACAGCTCCTTGAATAATCGGGTATGCCATGGCAGCACCAGTACCTTCTCCCAATCTTAAGTCTAAATTTAGGATGGGTTGTCCTTTCATATACTGTATCATATGTTTGTGTCCCCCCTCGTTTGATTGATGAGAAAATATGGTATAATTTAAAACTTCTGGATACATTGCATGTGCCACTAATAAAGCGGACGTGATGATAAAACCATCATTTATATACAGCATTTTAAGTGCTGCCGCTTTTAATATTCCACCACAAATAGTGGCAATTTCTAAGCCTCCATAACAAGCCAAAGTATGAAAAGGATCTTTGAAATTCCCGTGTTTTTTTACTGCCTTTTTCAGGATATTTAATTTATGCTGTATCCCTTTGGGGTCGAGTCCACTTCCAGCACCCACACATTCTTCTAGTGGGATGTCACATAATTGAGACATCAATATTGAAGCAGGGGAGGTGTTTCCAATGCCCATCTCTCCAAAAGCGATTACATTACAGCCTTTGTTATATAAGTCGCTTACGATATCTGATCCGTTTTTTATGGCGCGATTACATTCTTCTATTGTCATGGCGGGTTCTTTAGAGAAATCTCTTGTTCCCTTGCGAACTTTATAGTCTAAAACACCGTCTTCTTTAGAAAAATCATAAGCTACACCCGCATCTACGGCGAGCATATCTAGTTTGTATAAATTTGCGAAGAGTCCGATACCTCCACCTTTTTTTGCGAAGTTTTTCATCTGTTGCCAAGTCAATTCTTGGGGGCAAGGACTTACGCCTTGAGCACAAATTCCATGGTCTGCTCCTACAAGAACTACCGTTGGTTTATTTAGAGAAAGTTTTAGGCTCTGTTGAATACGTCCCAGTTGATATGCAATTTGTTCTAATTGACCTAAAGAACCTAAGGGTTTTGTTTTATGATCTATTTCAAACTTTAATGCACTGTTTAAATTATCTGAAAGTGCTTGAATATTAAATTGAAGATGTTCTAATACCATGTTTTTACTCTTTGTTTTTTATATGATAAAAAATGATAGCACCATTATAGTTTAACTATCTCGAACCTTAAAACGGAAGTATAAAACATGTAATTTCACATGAGAGATTAACATTTCTTTCCTCCGAAAAAACGATTCGATATTTTTTTAAAAAAGCAGGTTTTCTGACTTGTTCCACTACATTTTTACAAAACAATGGTTTAGGTAGTGTTACTTTGATGAAACTTACAGCTACGGGGATAGTTCCAGATTTTAACGGGATTCCCTTTCTTTTTTAACGCTGCAAAGTTGCTCAATCTATCAGTATTTTGTGTTGATATATATCATTTATAATTAATTATTTTAAAAATGATAAAAAAAAAACGCTCATTTCAATAAAGAAATGAGCGTTGTGTATTTTGGTATAAACAGATTAGTCTTCTGTCAATACCCATTCTCCTTTACTTAAAAGAGGGATGGCTTGTTTGTATTTTACTTCTTTACTTTGACCACTCATAACATTTTTAATTGTCACTTTTTCGTTACGACCAATTTTGCGTTCAGCTCTTACAATGGTTTCTATAATTTGAGGTTGCTGAGTTTGATTGGTTTGCGTTTGTTGGCTGCTGTTACCATATTCCTCTTTGCTCAATTGCACTTTTTCTCTTTTTTGCTCTACAGCTTGAGAAACTTGTGTTGCTTCTTGGTTTGGCAATTCGCCTTTAAATAAAAATGATAATACATCTTTATTAATTGCACTCAACATTGCGTTAAACAATTCAAAAGATTCAAATTTGT